>NZ_CP139139.1:142500-4512500 GCF_045689405.1 Chryseobacterium sp. HR92 | reverse complement strand
ACTTAAAAACTTTTGACAAAAAAAGTTGTGAGATTAAAAAGAGTTTGTATCTTTGCAGTCCCAAATAAAGGGAGCGCAGGAGTTGATGGATTGAGGTTAATGAAGAGATTAAGGTTACTTAAAAAACTTTAAAATTTTCTTCAGAAACATTTGGTCAATTAAAAATAAAGTTTTACTTTTGCACTCGCAAATACGGAGCGACACTGACAGAGAGATTGCTTCGTTAAAAAGCGGAAGATATAAAGATCATTGACATACAATATAACAACCAAGTAAGGAAAAACTAAAGCGTTAAGAAACTTTGAGTGAGTCAGACAAACATACAATGGAGAGTTTGATCCTGGCTCAGGATGAACGCTAGCGGGAGGCCTAACACATGCAAGCCGAGCGGTATTGTTTCTTCGGAAATGAGAGAGCGGCGTACGGGTGCGGAACACGTGTGCAACCTGCCTTTATCTGGGGGATAGCCTTTCGAAAGGGAGATTAATACCCCATAATATATTAAGTGGCATCACTTGATATTGAAAACTCCGGTGGATAGAGATGGGCACGCGCAAGATTAGATAGTTGGTGAGGTAACGGCTCACCAAGTCTACGATCTTTAGGGGGCCTGAGAGGGTGATCCCCCACACTGGTACTGAGACACGGACCAGACTCCTACGGGAGGCAGCAGTGAGGAATATTGGACAATGGGTGAGAGCCTGATCCAGCCATCCCGCGTGAAGGACGACGGCCCTATGGGTTGTAAACTTCTTTTGTATAGGGATAAACCTACTCTCGTGAGAGTAGCTGAAGGTACTATACGAATAAGCACCGGCTAACTCCGTGCCAGCAGCCGCGGTAATACGGAGGGTGCAAGCGTTATCCGGATTTATTGGGTTTAAAGGGTCCGTAGGCGGATCTGTAAGTCAGTGGTGAAATCTCACAGCTTAACTGTGAAACTGCCATTGATACTGCAGGTCTTGAGTGTTGTTGAAGTAGCTGGAATAAGTAGTGTAGCGGTGAAATGCATAGATATTACTTAGAACACCAATTGCGAAGGCAGGTTACTAAGCAACAACTGACGCTGATGGACGAAAGCGTGGGGAGCGAACAGGATTAGATACCCTGGTAGTCCACGCCGTAAACGATGCTAACTCGTTTTTGGATTTTCGGATTCAGAGACTAAGCGAAAGTGATAAGTTAGCCACCTGGGGAGTACGTTCGCAAGAATGAAACTCAAAGGAATTGACGGGGGCCCGCACAAGCGGTGGATTATGTGGTTTAATTCGATGATACGCGAGGAACCTTACCAAGGCTTAAATGGGAAATGACAGGTTTAGAAATAGACTTTTCTTCGGACATTTTTCAAGGTGCTGCATGGTTGTCGTCAGCTCGTGCCGTGAGGTGTTAGGTTAAGTCCTGCAACGAGCGCAACCCCTGTCACTAGTTGCCATCATTAAGTTGGGGACTCTAGTGAGACTGCCTACGCAAGTAGAGAGGAAGGTGGGGATGACGTCAAATCATCACGGCCCTTACGCCTTGGGCCACACACGTAATACAATGGCCGGTACAGAGGGCAGCTACACTGCGAAGTGATGCAAATCTCGAAAGCCGGTCTCAGTTCGGATTGGAGTCTGCAACTCGACTCTATGAAGCTGGAATCGCTAGTAATCGCGCATCAGCCATGGCGCGGTGAATACGTTCCCGGGCCTTGTACACACCGCCCGTCAAGCCATGGAAGTCTGGGGTACCTGAAGTCGGTGACCGTAACAGGAGCTGCCTAGGGTAAAACAGGTAACTAGGGCTAAGTCGTAACAAGGTAGCCGTACCGGAAGGTGCGGCTGGAACATCTCATTTTAGAGCGTCATTAGACGATAAACAAAATTAGTACGCAAGTACAAAGCACTTACTTAAAGTTCAAGCTTTAGTTTTTTGTTTGGTTGGTTATATAAAAAAATACAAAACCCACTAGAAATTAGTATAGGGAAAGAGATTGAGAAATGAAGAAGAGGAAAAGGAATAACTTATTACTCATCACCCATTACTCATACAAAGTCTCGTAGCTCAGCTGGTTAGAGCGCTACACTGATAATGTAGAGGTCGGCAGTTCGAGCCTGCCCGAGACTACTAATTAAAGGAGTTAGGATGTAGGTTGCAGATATTAGGGAATAGCATATAAATGGTATGAACTAGCAACAGACAACTATCAACTACTAGAGGGGGAATTAGCTCAGCTGGCTAGAGCGCCTGCCTTGCACGCAGGAGGTCAAGGGTTCGACTCCCTTATTCTCCACAGTTTTGGAAGATTGATTTAAAAGTTACGGATGGAGCCAAAAACAACATCTGTTCATCAATTGGACAAGAAGATATTAAGATCATTGACATTAACGGTAAAGACATCACAAAGAGAAAACCGAGCGCATAAAGCGCTTGAGTAACCAATAGGAAAGAAATCGTTAAGGGCGTATGGCGGATGCCTAGGCTTTCAGAGGCGAAGAAGGACGTGGTAAGCTGCGAAAAGCTGCGGGGATTGGCACACACGAATTGATCCGCAGATGTCCGAATGGGGCAACCCGTCTGGTTGAAGACCAGTCATCCCTTAGGGGAAGCAAACCCGGAGAACTGAAACATCTAAGTACCCGGAGGAAAAGAAATCGAAGAGATTCCGTAAGTAGTGGCGAGCGAAAGCGGATTAGCCCAAAAGTCGTTATATGTTTAATAGAATGTTCTGGAAAGAACAGCCGTAGAGGGTGATAGCCCCGTATATGAAAGGCATATATTGATGATAAATGAGTAGGGCGGGACACGTGAAATCCTGTCTGAATATGGGGGGACCATCCTCCAAGGCTAAATACTCCTGAAAGACCGATAGTGAACAAGTACTGTGAAGGAAAGGTGAAAAGCACTTCGAATAGAAGGGTGAAATAGAACCTGAAACCGTACGCCTACAAGCGGTCGGAGCAGCATTAAGCTGTGACGGCGTGCCTTTTGCATAATGAGCCTACGAGTTAATTTTACTAGCGAGGTTAAGGTATTAAGTACCGGAGCCGGAGCGAAAGCGAGTCTGAATAGGGCGGATAGTTAGTAGGATTAGACGCGAAACCTTGTGATCTACCCATGGGCAGGTTGAAGCTCTGGTAACACAGAGTGGAGGACCGAACCGGTTGACGTTGAAAAGTCTTCGGATGACCTGTGGGTAGGGGTGAAAGGCCAATCAAACTGGGAGATAGCTCGTACTCTCCGAAATGCATTTAGGTGCAGCGTCGTATATAAGTTTATTAGAGGTAGAGCTACTGATTGGATGCGGGGGTTTCATCGCCTACCAATTCCTGACAAACTCCGAATGCTAATAAATGTTCTACGGCAGTGAGGGCATGGGTGCTAAGGTCCATGTCCGAGAGGGAAAGAACCCAGACCAACAGCTAAGGTCCCAAAATATATGTTAAGTTGAAACAACGCGGTTGGACTGCATTGACAGCTAGGATGTTGGCTTGGAAGCAGCCATTCATTTAAAGAGTGCGTAACAGCTCACTAGTCGAGCGGTCCGGCATGGATAATAATCGGGCATAAACATATTACCGAAGCTATGGATTTATATTTTAGATATATCTGGTAGGAGAGCATTCTATTTGCGCCGAAGCAGTATCGTGAGGTATTGTGGAGCGGATAGAAAAGAAAATGTAGGCATAAGTAACGATAAAGCAGGCGAGAAACCTGCTCACCGAAAGACCAAGGCTTCCTCAGCCATGCTAATCAGCTGAGGGTTAGTCGGGACCTAACGCGAACCCGAAAGGGGTAGTGGATGGACAATGGGTTAATATTCCCATACTTGCTCACACTAAAAAGGGGACGGTTGGATGTAGCTGCTAAAGACTGACGGAATAGTCAAGGCCTAGCCTTCGGGCGAAGCTGCTGTAGTGTAATCTGATCCAAGAAAAGCCGAAGTGAAGCAACCCGTACCAAAACCGACACAGGTGGTCGAGGAGAGAATCCTAAGGTGCTCGAGTGAGTCGTGGCTAAGGAACTAGGCAAAATAGTCTCGTAACTTCGGAAGAAGAGACGCCATCAGCAATGGTGGCCGCAGTGAAGAGGCCCAGGCGACTGTTTATCAAAAACACAGGACTCTGCTAAATCGAAAGATGCTGTATAGGGTCTGACACCTGCCCGGTGCTGGAAGGTTAAGGAAGGTGCTTAGGGTTAAACCGAAGGCATTAACTGAAGCCCCAGTAAACGGCGGCCGTAACTATAACGGTCCTAAGGTAGCGAAATTCCTTGTCGGGTAAGTTCCGACCTGCACGAATGGTGTAACGATCTGGGCACTGTCTCAGCCACGAGCTCGGTGAAATTGTAGTATCGGTGAAGATGCCGATTACCCGCAATGGGACGAAAAGACCCTGTGAACCTTTACTATAACTTCGTATTGACTTTGAGTAAGTAATGTGTAGGATAGGTGGGAGGCTTTGAAGCTTGCACGCTAGTGTAGGTGGAGCCAACGTTGAAATACCACCCTTTACTTACTTGGAGCCTAACTTCTTTTAGAAGGACATTGCGTGGTGGGTAGTTTGACTGGGGTGGTCGCCTCCAAAAGAGTAACGGAGGCTTTCAAAGGTACCCTCAGCACGCTTGGTAACCGTGCGTAGAGTGTAATGGCATAAGGGTGCTTGACTGTGAGACCTACAAGTCGATCAGGTGCGAAAGCAGGACATAGTGATCCGGTGGTTCCGTATGGAAGGGCCATCGCTCATAGGATAAAAGGTACTCCGGGGATAACAGGCTAGTCTCCCCCAAGAGCTCACATCGACGGGGAGGTTCGGCACCTCGATGTCGGCTCGTCACATCCTGGGGCTGGAGAAGGTCCCAAGGGTTGGGCTGTTCGCCCATTAAAGTGGCACGCGAGCTGGGTTCAGAACGTCGTGAGACAGTTCGGTCTCTATCTATTGCGGGCGTTAGATGTTTGAGAGGGCTTGATTCTAGTACGAGAGGACCGAATTGAACAAACCTCTGGTGTATCAGTTGTACCGCCAGGTGCACCGCTGAGTAGCTACGTTTGGAAGAGATAAGCACTGAAAGCATATAAGTGCGAAACTCGCCTCAAGATGAGACATCTTTTAAGGGTCGTTGGAGATGACGACGTTGATAGGCTACAGGTGTAAAGACAGTAATGTCATAGCCGAGTAGTACTAATTACCCGTAGATTTATAGTCTATGGTTACTAATATAAACCAAGTGCTTTATGTGCATTGAAGGTTTTGTCTTTGTGAAAGTTTTTATCGCTTAAAACAGGTAGCAGATGGTAGCTATCAGGGAGCAGGAATGCCTGTCACCTATAACCAACATCCTGCAACCTTATATACCTTCTTTAGGGTGGTTTTAGCGGTGGGGCTCACCTGTTCCCATTCCGAACACAGAAGTTAAGCCCACCAGCGCCGATGGTACTGCGAAAGCGGGAGAGTAGGCCGCCGCCAGTTTTTATTTTATTTTTAAAAAATCCTTTATCTGATGATAAAGGATTTTTTTTGTTATATACCTAATCCAGCTAAATAAGCAACTACATCCCAAAAACATAAGTAATGAGCAATAAGTAATGAGCAATAAGTAATAAACAATAGTCATCACTCATCACTATGTCATCGCAGATGTTATTATTACCTATTCATCATCCATTACTCATTACTGATTATTCATTACCCATTATTGCTTTTCTCTTCCTGATCTTCCTGCTGACTTCTTATTTGTTGTCTCCATTACCGTTTATCACCCCCGGTTTGTCACTCCGCAGGAGTCTAAACAACCAATTTTAAAGTTCTATCATCAACCATATCTAAGATTACCAAATCACTTAAGTATTAAAAAAAACTGTAGCGATATTCCTTTGAATCCTTTAGACCCTAATAAATGTGGCTGGATTCCTACGGAATGACATAGTTGGGATATTAGATCTTACTATGTAAAATTGACTCTTCCTAATCTGGATGGGCCCCGCAACTTATAACTCATAATTAATAATTCATAATTCATAATTCATAATTTGTTTTAGCCTAGCCCCGATAGCAATGGCTACCCCGCAACTTGGGTTAGAGAGCATGTGGGTTTGAGTGTGGGAGCGCAATGGCGTGAGGAGTATGAATGGATAGCGGGTGAATGCTCCTGAAATATAATAAACCATGAGTCATTTATTACTTCTTAATTATTATGTATAATTTAGGCTATTAATTATTTTTATATTCTTCTATCAACTGATTAAACAGGATGAAGAAATGACTGACAAGAGCTGTTTATTCATTAATTTATCATCAACTTTATTCAAATAGCCGGGATTTTTGTTTTTTAACTTGAAAATTGTGTAACTTAGTCATATCAAAATGATTACGAATCTAAAAATATATAATATGAAAAAACATTTATTCCCTCTATTTTTATTGTTATTCGGTGTGAATGCACAAGCACAGCAAGATTTCTTTGCGATTGTAGGAAAAGAGACTCAGAGTATTACTTTCAATGATTTTCGGGCAATTGATGCAGCAAATGGAACTTCTGGTGAGAAAGTTTTTACAGCTGATTCTTCAACCAAAGTATTTTCGCAGGCTAGAAGAGGTATTGTAGCTGAAGATAAAAACTCTTACAGTAATTCTCAAGCAATAACTATGGCTGCCCTGGCTTATGATTCTTCAAATAATAATCTGGTGTATATGCCGATGTTTTCCTCTAATATCTATATTTTAAACCCACAGACTAAAGAGATTACACTGGTAGAAAATACTGTTGCAAGAGTATCGTCATGTGATATCAATTCTCATATTACAAGAATGGCAACAGGGTATAACGGTAGTATTTATGCTGTGAATAATGCCGGGACACAGTTTCTGGAAATTAGCAAAAAAGCTGGACAATATATAGTAAATGATCTTGGGATTATCAAGGATGTTCCATCTAACGGTAGAAATTCATTTACAGCTATGGAAACGGGGTTTGGCGGAGATATGATTGCTGATGCAGATAATAACTTCTATGTTTTTGCAGCTTCAGGAAATGTTTTTAAGGTTCTGACAAAAGAACTGAAAGCTAGGTTTGTTGGTAAAATTACCGGAATTCCGAATAACTATTCTGTTAATGGATCCGCTGTAAATGCCCAGGGAAAAGTGGTGATTGCAAGTGCAAAAGGAGCTGCCTTATATGAGGTAGATCTTGCCACTTTACAGGCTAAGCAGCTTCCTGGAGAACAGGGATTGCATATTTATGATTTGGCAAGTAAATATTTTGCAAATGATAAAGCTTCCGGGATCAATGCTATGGCAGCCAATCTGGATATTTATCCTACAAAGGTGGATGAGCATTATATTAACGTTCATGCTAATAAGAATCTGAAAGGTAATATTAAACTGAATATTTTCGATATGTCAGGAAAAAATGTGATGACTCAGGATCTGTCTGTAAAAGATGCTTCGATAGATGAGAAAGTATATCTTAAAGGATTGGTGAGTGGAGCTTATATTGTAAATATTACTGATGAAGCCGGGAAAACAATATTTAATAAGAAGATTCTCGTAACAAGATAATTACAAAATATATTTAAGAATATGAAGACCTTCTCAAATTGATTTGAGAAGGTTTTTTAATGATTATTTGATATTTAATAAGTTTTATTTTTCGATATTAAAATGTATTTTTATAAAAAAATATAGATGAAACTATACTTTAATGTAGGATATATTGTAAAGGCTGGAGAAAATTTGCAGTTGGTCATTGGAGAAGAGGGAGGAGCTGCAGTACATATCCATACAATGTTTTATGCTGAGAATGGATTGTGGAAATGTGAAGTTGATAATTTCTCAAAATCGATTTCTTATCAATACCGTGTGGTCAATGAAAAAGGCAATGTATTAAGAGAGGAATTTGTTCCGCATCATCTTAGTTTTCCTCATAATTATAAGGAATTTATAGTTTTTGACGAATGGAATAACAAAAATTTCCCCGAAAACTATTTAAACAACAAGATTCTTTACAATAAACTGCATGATTTTGTTCCCGAAAAAATAACGGTTTTAAAAAAACATACCCATCTATTCAGAATAGAAGCTCCTATTTATAATCCGGATTGGAGGATTGTACTTTTTGGAAGTACGGCATCCTTAGGAAATTGGAGTTATGAAAAAGTTATTCACCTGCATCAGACAGATTTCGGAATGTGGGAAACTTCTGTAGAAATTCCGGAGAATGAATTTATCCAATTCAAATACTGTATTTTTGATACTAAAGAAAATAGAGTTATTGATGTAGAAACCGGAGAAAACAGATTTACGGTTGCTAATCTATTGAGTGATGTTCTGCAGATTGTTTCCAATCATTATTTTAGATTTAAAGGGTATCAGATGTATCATGATGCCGGAGTTGCTGTTCCCGTATTCTCATTGAGAAGCGAAGACGGATTTGGTGTAGGAGAATTTGCAGACATTAAAAAATTAGCAGATTGGACTAAAGAAACGAATCTTGGTATTATTCAGATTCTTCCGATCAATGATACAACAGCGAATTATTCCTGGACAGATTCCTATCCATATGCCGCGGTATCTGTTTATGCTCTGCATCCACAATATATTTCTTTAGAAAAGCTTGATTACTCTTTACCTAAAAAATTAGTTGAAGAGTATTTATCTGAAAAAGAGAACTTAAATGCTTTGGATCTGATTGATTATGAAAGAATGATCGAAGGTAAATGGAAATATCTTACAGCGGTTTTCTATGCAGAAAAAGATAAAATCTATAAAGACAGAAACTTCAAAAAATTCATCAAAGATAATGAGCATTGGCTTGTTCCTTATTCTGCATTCTGTGTATTGAGGGACAAATATAAAACACCCAATTTCACTGAATGGAAAACCCATAAAAAATATATTGCAGGAAAGATCTTACAGTTTTTTACAACGAAAAATAAAGATTATGATATCTCAATGCTTCATGCCTGGGTACAGTATCAATTGCATGTACAGCTGAAAGATGCTGTTGATTATGCCCATAACCTGGGAATTTCGTTGAAGGGAGACCTTCCGATTGGAATTTACAGATATTCAGTAGAAGCCTGGACAGAGCCGGAATTATTCGGAATGGACTTTCAGGCAGGAGCACCTCCTGATCAGTTTACAGAACTGGGACAGAACTGGGAGTTCCCTACTTACAATTGGGAAGCTATGAAAGCAGATGATTATAGATGGTGGAAAAACAGGTTCAAAGCGCTGGAACAGTATTTTGATGCAATGAGGATAGATCATATTCTTGGTTTCTTTAGAATATGGAGAATGCCTGTTTCAGCCGTACAAGGGATTTTAGGATACTTTTATCCGGCTGTTCCTATTGTCGCGGAGGAATTTAAGGCATGGCAGATTCCGTTTAGTTTTGACAGATATTGTAAGCCTTTTATCAACAATCAGGTCTTATGGGATTATTTTGGAAAAGATAGCGGAAAAGCCCTCGAATTTATGAACCGTAATGCAGACGGAACCTATATCTTCAAAGAAGAATTTGATACCCAGAGAAAACTGGTTAATTTCTTTAAGAAAAAATCTTATGGCCCGCTTGAAGAGCAATTGATTTCACTATGTGCCAATGTTTTGTTTTTAACAGAAGAGAGAAATGGTAAAACAGTTTATCATCCAAGATTTAATGTATACAATACAGAGTCTTACAAACATCTTCCGGAATTGGAGCAGAAAAGCATTTATGACCTGTACCATGATTATTTCTTCAGAAGGCAGGATCATCTTTGGTCTGAAAAAGCCATGGAAAAACTTCCTGTTATCCTGAATGCTACCAAAATGCTGATCTGTGGAGAAGACCTAGGAATGGTTCCGGCATGTGTACCAATTGTAATGGACGAATTAGCGATCATAGCTTTGAAGGTACAGCGAATGCCTTCTGAAAATATTCCGTTCTATAATCCCAAACATGCAAATTATATGAATGTAGTGACAGCATCTTCACACGACAGTTCAACCCTGAGACAATGGTGGAAAGAAGACCCTACCCTTACACAAAAATATTTCAACCAGCAGCTTATACAGTATGGTAAAGCACCTGCTGATCTGAATCCTCATCTTGCGGAGATCATTATGAAACAGCATTTATATAATGAAGCTATGCTGGCTATCTTCCCGATTCAGGAATTTCTGGCAACAGATGCTGAGCTTACCAATAAGAAAATTGATAATGAAAGAATTAATAATCCAGCAGTTTTCCCACATTATTGGCGCTACAGAATGCACATAAAGCTGGAAGACCTTAAAAAGAAAGAATCTTTCAATGAAAAGATTGCTTTTTGGGTAAAAGATAGTGGTAGAATGTAAATTTAACACTTGATTATCAGTTAGTTAATAATAATTTAAAAGAAGTTTGATCTTAAGATTTAACTTCTTTTTTTTATTTGTATCAAAAAGATAGAATTAAGATATTCTGCTATATATTAACCAATTAACGACTATAGAGATGAAAAAAATATTTTTAGGATTAGCTTTTGGGTTGGGCGTTTTGACGTCAGCTCAGCAGTATCCGAATAATGGTTGGGGTGATGATGGTTATTATCAGAATGGAGATGGTTATTACAGCGATGAAGATGACAGAAATTATTTCCCTGACGATTATTATTATAATTATCCTCAGGATTATTATCCAAGTGATTATTATCAGAGCTATTATAACGACTACAGAGGAAGTATCATTAATATTGACTGGAACGGATTTTTCGTACAGAACAGATTAAACCGCTGGCAGGTAGATCAGATTATGAGACTTAATAATCTGTACGCAAGTTTTACAACATGGAATAATTTCTACCGATATAATCCGGACAGATGGTACTATGACAGGTTTTATGCATTGGAAAGAATTTTAGGACCAAGAGTGTTTGTTGTTTTCCAAAATAACTATTACAGAGGTTCAAGTCCTATTGTGTATTTCCAGAATTACAGAAGATCATATTATGTACCGAGATATACTGTAATGCCAAGATATAGAAATATCAATATCAATATTTACAGGGTAGACAGATCAAGATTCCGTAGAATGGATAACCCAACTTTTGATATTGTCAGAAGAGACAATAGAGGAGGAAATGGTTTCAGAAATACGAGAACCGAAAACTCAGGCGGCTTCCGTGATAATAATGGCGGTTTTAGAAGCAGTAATGAAGGCAATAGAGGAAACGCCGACAATAACGGAGGTTTCAGAAATAATAACGGCGGAGGATTCAAAGGAAATTCTGACAATAATGGAGGTTTCAGAAACAATAACGGCGGCGGTTTCAGAGGAAATAGTGAAATGAGAAGAGAAGCTCCTAGAAGAGAAGATAACGGCGGATTCAGAGGAAATGGAGGAGGCTCCAGACAAAGATCTGAAAGTTCTGCTCCAAGACAACAGAACCGTGGTAATAATGGAGGCTTTAGAGGCAGCTTAGTAAAGAATTAATTTTCATATATTATATTTAAGTGGTGTGAAGGGCAGGTTTTTATAATCTGTCCTTTTTTTTGTTTATTTATTAATTTATTTTTATTAAAATTTAACATTATTTGTGAATTCACCAATTTAACTTATGTTTTAATTAATAATCAAAAAGGTATAATAACAAAATAACAATTAATTAAATTTTAAAAAGATGAAAAAATTAGTTTTAGCAATAGCATTTATCGGAATGGGAAGTTTTGCAATGGCACAACAGACTACAACTCCACAGGACAGACAGGCAAGAGCCGTAGAAATGAAACAAAAAATGGAGCAGAAACAACAGGAACGTCTTGCAGAAATGCAGAAAGACCTTAATCTGAACCAGTCTCAGGTAGCTCAGATAAAAGATCTTCAGGACAAAAGAAATGCTGAAAGGAAAGCTGAGTTCGAGAAAAATAAAGGAGACAGACAAGCGAAGATGCAGGAGATGATGGCCAAAAAAGCACAAATGGATGCTGACATGAAAAAAATTCTAAACCCTGAACAATATGATAAATGGCAGGCTGACAGAAAAGCAAAAGCAGAAAAAATGAAGATGGCAATGAAAGAAAGAAGAATGATGAAAAAGCCGATGAATACGGGAGCTGCTGACGTAAAATAACAGCTTGTAATTTTAGTTTTTTAATGTGTTAAGGATGGATGTTTTTCCATCCTTTTTGTATTAATTTTATTTAAAACTTTTGATTTCGGGCTTTTATTCCCTATTTTTGACTATAAATTTAATACTTATGGTTAGCGAAAAAATTGCAAAATTAATTAACGAACAAATTGCCCACGAACAATATGCCGCTCAATATTATCTTTCAATGTCTGCATGGTTTTCCGGAAAAGATCTGGATGGAATTGCCAATTATTTCAGAGTGCAGAGCAAAGAAGAATTGATGCACGCAGATAAAATGTTTGATTATTTGAATGATGTAGGCGGGGAAATTATCATCGGAGAAATTCCAAAACCTCCACATGAGTTCGAAAATGCAACAGATATTTTTGAGAAAGCATTGGCACATGAGAAAATAGTAACTAAAAGTATTTTCAATATTGTAAAAAATGCAAACGATGAAGGAGATTTTGCAACAACGTCATTCCTACAGTGGTTTATTAACGAACAGGTAGAAGAAGAAGCAAGCGCTTCTCAGTACGTAACGAAAATCAAAATGGTATGTGATAATCCATCAGCTCTATATCTTTTTGACCAGGAATTGTCTCAGAGAGTATTTGTTCCTGCTACAACAGCCTAAGACTTAAACTTCTTAAAATATAAAACCGCTATCCAAATAGCGGTTTTTATTTTTATCTGAAAATCTATTAAGGTCGGATTGGAAAATCTACAGATAAATAATCTGAGTTTTCAGAACTTTTTTACCAAGACGCTCAAGAATATTTTTATAACCTTCTACCTGTGCCTCATCTTTGGTTTTCTGCTCACCAGTCTTAAAATCAACAATGATATAACCTTCTTCACTTTTTAAAATACGGTCAGGTCTGAAGATATGACTTTCCCCGTTTTCAGAAATCATAATATCTTTCTCGTTGATCACTTCCCATTTTTCATCAAAAAATTCAGCATAAGTTTTTACGATTTCCTCTAAAGTGAACTGTATTTCATTCTTTTCCTCCAAAGTGATCTGACCTTCCAGAGCATATCCTTCCAATACCTTTCTGATATCTTTTTCAGTATTGATCTTCGATAAAAGCTCATGTACAAAAAGTCCGATTCTCACCTTTTCATTTCGTACCTGATAGTTTTTAGAAGGAGTTGCAATCTTGATAGAAGTGCTTTTTTCATTGACATTCTTCAGATTCTGGATATTCTGTGTTTTAAAAGATGAACTTTTATCTTTCGAGTACTTTTTCAACATTTCAGGATTCACTTCATATACATCAAACTCATCAGCCTGTTCCGGGTTTTTTGTTTGAAGGAATTCAAGAAGCTCAAGATTATTAGAGGTCTTATTCGCTTTCTGAAGATAGAAAAACAGCTGCTCAACAGGTCTTGTTGTAGCCACATATTGCAGGCAAAGCCTGTCAATCATATTTTTATAAGAGTTTTTAGTGTTGAAAAACAAAATTTCCTCATCATAAACTTCCAGATTCTTATTAAACTGATTGATATTGACTGATTTTAAAGCTTCATTCTCATTCGTATCAAACCAGTTGGTAAATTCATTATCCCGGTTTTTATTAATCATAGGAATGAATACAATAGGGAACTCCAGCCCTTTGGACTTGTGAATAGTCATGATCTGGATTGCATCAATATTTTCTGAAGCCTGAATGGTATAAGAAGATGCTTCTTCATCCCAATATTTCAAAAACTCTTTCGTACTGGCGCTCGCGTTCTGAGTGAAGTTAAAAAGCATTTCCAGGAAGTTCAGTAAAAAGTCCGTCTCTTTGTTTTCAACAGAAAATTCGTTGATGTAATATTCTATGAAATTATACAGATTAAACCTCGGGAAATTATCCTGCCTAAGCTGTAGTGAATATTTCTCCTGAATATATTGAAGAATCTCTTCATGGCTTTCAATATCCAGAATTTCTTTCATGTTTAAAGTAAAATCCGGCATTTGAATTTTTCCCAGAGTATTCAGATGATACATCATCATAATCAGACAATGCTTGTTCTTAGGATTAAGTTCCCATCGCAGAAATTCAATAACAGCCTTTAAGGTATTGGAAAGTTCCAGTGTAAGACCTTTATCAGAAATTGTTTTAATATTCGTTTCCTCACCGCGGTATTTAACTTTTAAACTTCCCAGTTTTTGAGAGTAGCTGAAAATATCAAAATTTCCACGGCAGAGAATAGTGATATCAGAAAATTTAAAACCATTATCCAGACATTCCTGGATGTCTTTCCGCATTCTTTCTGAAGTATCATTATAAAACTCTTCATTGGTAAGATTGTCAATCAGGTTCACCTTTACCCGTCCATCAAACTTTGATTTTGGACTTTGTTCAGCATCTTCCCCGAAAATGTTCTTATGCTCTTCCAAAAGCCCTTCAGAATGGAAACGGTACAGCTCATTGTTGAACTGTACAATATTTCTGGCACTTCTCCAGTTGTCCTTTAATACAAGAAGATCAGCTTCCTTCGGTGAAAATTCTTTTTTGTTGATAATATCCAGCATCAGTTTACTTTCTCCACCACGGAATCTGTAAATACTCTGCTTGGGATCGCCTACCAATGTAAATGAAGTATTTTCCGTAGAAACACTATGATCTCTCAGCGGAACAAAATTCTGCCACTGCAGTTCTGATGTATCCTGAAACTCATCAAAGAAATAATGCTGAAATTGTGATCCTACCTTTTCATAAATAAAAGCAGAAGGCTCATTCTTAAGATTTTCATTGATCAGAATATTAAATTTAGAAAGAAGAACAAGATCATTTTCCTCCTCAATTTTTTGAAGCTCATCCTGAATATCCTTATTTACCTTTAAGGGTAGAAGAGCAGACAAAACTTTCTCTTTCTTTTGAGTCTCAATGTACAGAAGGATGAGTTTCATTCTGTTATCAAGAAGCTGCTCAAGAATCTCAAAAATTTCAGACTCTTTATGCTTTGACTTGGAAGATGCTCCTTTTCTGTAATTGTTGATGACAGACTCTTCCTGAGTGGTAGGGAAAGGAAAACCGGTTCTTTTCTGTTGGTAAAAATCTATGACCTTCATAAAGAAACCTCCGATTCCGTTTTTGCCCTGGGCAAAATCTTCGATATCAATATTTCTGGATTTGAATAATTCAATAGAACTGGCCGCAAGTTCTGCAGACAGTTTTTTATTGAAAACAATTTCTTTACGAAGTGTATTTTTTATATTCTCATAATTCGCATCGTCAAAACTCTTATTGCTTTTCAGATGCTCATAGTGAATATCCTTTACAAATTCTTTTGCCGAATCATAAAGGTTTTTATTTAGATTAATCCTTTCGTTGTTCTCAAGACTATAATCTACATAATCCATGAAAGAATTGGAGATCGTTTCATTTTCTCCGATCTGGTCCAGCATTTTATCCACCGCTTCTATCAAAAAGGGCTCAGCTTCAATTTCAAGATTAAAATTTTTAGCCAGTCCCAATTCATAAGAAAAGCTTCTTACAAGCCTTGAATTAAAACGGTCAATGGTTCCGATATTCAATGTGGAATAATTGTGGAGAACATAATCCAGCAGCTTCTTAGAACGGTGATGAAGTTCATCAATTGTAATTTTTAGCCCTTGTTCTTCAAAAGCTTTCTGGATATTTTTCAGATCTGTATTCTCTGCATAGTCTTTAGCAGAGAAATTTCCCAACCATGATAAAATTCTTTCCTTCATCTCGTTCGCTGCCTTATTGGTAAAAGTCAGAGCGAGAATATTCCTGATCGACTGCTGTTGATTAGGATAGCGGAGACAGATCATCAGAAGCCTTTGTACCAGGGCATATGTTTTCCCGGATCCGGCAGAAGCATTGATGACTGTGTAAGAATTTTGCATTGTAAAAAGAGAATTGAGACTGCAAGTTAGCTAAAATTTAAAAGAAACTTTAACAATTTAATCGGGCTATTTAACAGTTTGGAAGGCAAAAATCAAAAAGAAATATTAAAACGCGTTAACTGTGGTTAAACTTATGGTATACATTAAAAATAATTTTAGCTTTGCTTTATAAAAAACAGCCAGTGAAACTCAAACTATTCTTTTTTTTATCCTTTATTTTTTTTATCCATACCCATGCCCAAAATTATATATTCGGAAGGATTACTTCTGAAGACGGTGCTGAAATGCAGGATGTGAATGTAATCAACATCCGGACTGATGAAATGGTGGTTTCAAACATAGATGGTCATTTTATGATTTCCGGAAGACAGGGGGACGAATTACGTTTTATAAAAGCAGGGTATGAACGGCTGGTGAGAAAAGTTTCTCAGGAAAATGTACAGTCTCCTATGAATATAAGCCTTGTTCGCCAAACCATTCAGATTCCTGAAGTGGAAGTGAAGCAGGGACTTACCGGAAACCTGAAAATAGATTCAAAACTCTATAACAAACCTAAAAAGGTAGAAAAACTGATTAAAGATATAGATCGTTATATCGCTCAAAAATCTGATCCAAGAATATTGGCAGCCAAGCCCGGAGAATTTGTACAGCCAAAAGGGCAGGGGTTCTCTATAGGAAAAGTGAAAGACAAATGGGATGATGTAGATCTGATGCAATATATCAGAGCAAGTCTTGGAGATGATTATTTTACCAATCTTAAGATAGAAAAACCTCTGATAGACCATTTTATTTACTATGTTTTTGCTGGTGGTTTTGAGAGAAAAAAAATACTGAAGTACGGCTTCTGCAGTGATGCAGATCTGAATAGGTTCCAAAGTTTTGTTCTGACAAGAATTTCATCCTACCGTGCCCCACAAACTCAAAGATAGATGGAAATAAGATATATTGGAAAGGTTTTATTTCTTGTGCTGTTTTGTATCACTTCGGAATTGTGGGCACAGCAAAAAATATCAGGAAAAGTGATCACAGGGGAAGAACTTGATTTGTCTCCTGTACTCATCGTCAATATTTCGGAAGGCAAAAGCATGTTAAGTGATATGTCCGGGAAATTTGAAATGGAAGCAAAAGAGAATGATGAGATCAGATTTGTAAAGGAAGGATACTACCGGGTTGATAAAAAGGTTACTGGAGAAGATTTCAACTCTGCGCTGAATATCATTCTGAAAAAAATGGAGATTCAGATCCCTGAGGTAAAGATAAAATATAGACCTACAGGAAATCTTGCGAAAGATAATCAGCACTTGAATGAATCCAGAAAGCTTCAGTCTTTGAAATCAGATATGGAGGAGTATATGAAAAGTCCGCTTAATCAGCCTTTGCCCACTAATACAATTTCAAAAACTTTTACAGGACATGATTACAATGCGGGGCAGGTAAACCTGTTTGGCGTATTTAATGCTGTATCAGGCTTGGTAAAGAAAGCAACAAAACCCAAAATTACCAAAGCGAATTACAATGAAACCCAGGATTTCCTTAAGAGAGTAAAAAATCAGGTCAATCTGAGTTTTCTGAAAAAATACGGAATGGATGAAGAACAGATTGATGCTTTTCTTCTTTATGCGGAAAAAACACGTTCACTGGCAAAAAGATACAGAAAGGATTTTCAGATAAGTGTGGTAGAATATGAACTTAAAATCGCCTTTGGAGAGTACAGTAAAACAAATAAACTGGAAGGAACTAAAGAATAACTTTAATAAAAATTGAATTATTTCATTAAAAATATAAAAACATTGGGGCAGAGAAAATTTCTTCTTTTCCTTATGCTTCTGTGCAGTACTTTTATTTTTTCTCAGCAGACAGTAACCGGGCGAGTAGTGGATGATAATGGGGAAAACTTGAGTAAAGTAATTGTTATTAACATGTCTTCCGACAAAAAAATATATTCTGATTCAGAAGGTGTGTTTTCTATAGAAGCCAATCCCAATGATGAACTGAGATTTGTAAAAGAAGATTTCAACAGAACATCCAGAAAAGTTCTTATCAATGGTATTAATCCTCCCTTATTCATTACACTTTATCAGATTCCGAGAGATGTAGGAGAGGTAAAGATCGTAAAAAAGCTTACCGGAGATTTGGGAGTAGATTCCCGGATTGTGGCAAAAGTAGATAAAGGAGAACAGGTGAGAGATGCTGTAGGACTTCCGCAGCCGGTTGGAAAAATGAGAGAGAAGCCTGCAGAAGTGAAAAGTGTTCTTTTGCCCATACTCTTAGGAAACCTGAATGTTCAGGGAGTATATGATCTGATAAGCGGTAAAGCCAGAAGGCAGAAAAGACAATATAGATATGATGACCTCCAGGAGCACATTGCCTGGATTCGGGATAGGATAGATGATGATTACTTTGTAAAAGCCGGAATTCCTGCTGACAGAATTTCAGAATTTATTCAGTTTTCATTTTTAGCGAAGCCTCAGGTACGAACCTATGTAAAAGCAAAAAATCTTTCTGGCGTAATGCTGAGATTAGAAGAAACGGCACCTCTTTTTATAGAAAGACTGAAAGAGAATGAAAAGTAGTTCAAATGTTAAGAAAATCTTAAAATATTGGAATAGAAATTGATACAATCTTTATCGTAACAACAACTCAATTCACAAGTTTTATGAATAAAAATATATTTGCAGTAGCTATTGCCGCGCTAGGTTTTATAATCGGGCTTGGATTTTTAGGAAATGCCATTAAAAACAGAAACAAATCTGAAAATACTATTTCCGTAACAGGGCTTGGTACAAAACAGTTTACATCAGATCTGATCACCTGGTCCGGAAGTTTTTCCAAAAATAATGCTGATCTGAAATCGGCTTATGATGAGCTGGCGACAGACCGAAAAGTAATCAATGACTATCTGCTTTCAAAAGGGATACAGCAGAAAGAGATTGTATTTTCTTCCGTAGATATCCAAAAACAGTTCAGAAGTTATAATGATGCCAACGGAAATTATGTACAGGGAGAATTCTCCGGTTATAACCTTACCCAAAAAGTCTCTATTGAAAGTAAAGAAGTCGGCAAAATAGAAAATCTTTCCAGAAATATTACGGAAATTATCAATCGCGGAATTGAATTCACCTCTTCTTCACCAGCCTATTTTTATACTAAATTGGCTACCGTAAAGCAGGAAATGATTGCCAGTGCAACAAAAGATGCCAAAGAACGTGCTGAGAAAATTGCTGAAAACTCAGGGAGCAGTTTGGGAAACCTAAAGAAAGCAACAATGGGAGTAATCCAGATTACAGCGCCCAACTCTAATGAAGATTATTCCTATGGAGGAACTTTCAATACCTCTTCCAAAGAAAAAGAAGCCAGCATCACAATAAAACTGGAGTACGAGGTAAATTAAATATAAATATCAATAAAAGAAAAACGCCGGAGAAAGATTCCGGCGTTTTTCTTTTATTGATAAATAATATCGTAAATTTCTTTTTTGGCTTCTTCTACATTTTCAGGAGTGTAGTTAGCAAGCAACCATAAATTCAAAGACTTTTTCCCTTCTCCATAACTTGGCTGAATATGAGTATCATCAATTAGACTGAAATTATTTCTCTGATAAAAAGAATAGCGTCTTGCAGCATCTTCACTCAAATCTGCAGGTTCAATTTCTAAAATGACACCTGGATAGTTTTCTGAAATGTGATTGATGATATGAGAACCCAGTTTCTTACTTCTGAATGCTTCAAATACTTCAAAATGCTCTACAAAAACAAAAGTGCTGAGCTCCCACAAGATGAGGTAGCCAATAGCTTCCGATTCATGAATGACAGACATAAACTTTACATGCGGATTTGAAAATAAACCCTCAAACTGTTCTTTGTCTCTTTGTTCGTCTACAGGAAAAGTAGTTGTGTAAGAAGCATAGATTTCCTTTATTCTATGATCCTCAGCAGATGTGATCGGTAAAAATTCCATAGTTTATAAATCAAAGACACTTGGTCTCCTGGTGATGAAAATATCTTTAATCCAAAGCGTGAATGCCAATCCTAAATAGATCAGAAAGAAAAAGCCTGCTGTGGCAAAAGTAGAGTAAATGAAGAAAATTCTCAATTTAGATACAGGAATCCCCAGTTTGGCACCCGTTCTTGTCAGTACACCAAACCACTCTCTTTCCATTTTATGACGGATATTACTCAGCATTTCCAGATTGTTATTTAAAAGTTTAAATCCAATACTGCAAGTTAAGGAATTTTTTTGATAAGGTTTTTGTGTAATGATATCTATTAAAGAAAGCTATTCTTTTAAAAGGTTAAATCCAATACCACAGGCTAAACAGTTTTTTACTTCACAATGGGTTTTGTGATGATAGATCATGCTTTGGCTTTCCAATGCATTGGTAATGTTCATGCCAAGTTTTTCCCAGCTTTTAATGATGGTGTTTTTTTCAGCTGAAACAGTTTTGTACAGTTCAATAATTTCATCTGCAATTTCTTCGCGATGGTATTTGTGATAAGTATACTTTAGAGGAAGGACAGTATTTAGAATAAGAAGATCCATAAAATCCTTGCTCAGTGTTTTAGGCTGTACTTTTGAAATATTTCCGAAATTAAAATGAAAATCCCAGTATTCAGAGGCTTTTACAACTCTGAAGATGTTATATAGCTGATTTGCATTCCTTGCTTCCATAATCTTAGAGAATAGATTCTGATGTTTGTAAAGGTCTGCCAACTGGGACAATCGGATGGTAGGAAAGTTTGGAGGTCTTAATCTTAAAAACTTAGGATGAAATTTCAGATCTGAAATCGAAAATTTGGCTTTAATAAAATCAAATTCTCTTTTCCATATTTTCATCTGTCCGTCCTGTGGCTTCTCTAGCCATCCCGAAATTCCGAAGAGTAAAGCTTCGTGCTGAAGAGGATTCTGCCGGATTTTATTAATGATGCTGTAATCCACACTTTCAGCAATCTGCCGAAAAATATGAGCATTTACTTTTAATCCGAATGAATAAGCAAAACTGTGAAATAAAACGGCTTCAAAATTATTTTTATACCGGATTAAACTTTGTTCAAGTTCTTCAGATTTTTCGTCCAGTTTTTTCAGAATGTTCTCTTCATGGAAATTTACAGGTACTTTTTTCGGATTGAATATATTTTCACAGGCAATAAATTCGTTTTCATTAATGAGTTTTTCATATTTCAGTATGATATTTTCATCAATATGATATTTCAGCTCCAAAGTTGGAACATGCTTTCCGGTAAGTTCCTGAATTTCTATGTCATGCTGAAATACAACATGCAGAATGATATTCTGATAATTGGGATCCTGGGAATGATTGTGGAAAATCCAGTCTGAGGAACGAACATGCAGTTCTATATTTCCTGCGAGAAGTAAGCGGTTGATTTTGATTTTAGCATCCAGAAAATCGGGGCCGGCATTTTTATTCCATTTTCCAAAATGGATGATCTCAACGGAATTCCCTTCAATATCCTTGAAGTCAAAATTTTTGAAAACCTTATAGTTCCAAAGATATTGAAGTAGTTTTTCCGTCATAAGTGTGACGATAAATATAATAGAAATATTATACTTTCGTCAGCTTCTTATTAAAGTTTTCTATAGTCGTTCTATACATTTTCTCATAGATAGGAAGAATGTTTTTCAAATCGAATTTTATAGCCTGATCTTTCGCGTTTTGCTTCATTTTGGTTAAAAGTTCATCATTGCTCAACAGCTTAATGGTATAGTTGCTCATCGCCTCTACATTTCCGATTTCAGCAAGATATCCTGTTTCTCCCTGAATATTCACCTCAGGAATTCCCCCTGCGTTGGAACTGATTACCGGAGTATAAGCAGCCATAGCTTCCAAAGCTGCCAGACCAAAACTTTCCTGCTCCGAAGGAAGAAGAAATACATCCGAAAGCTGTAAGATTTTATACAGATCATTCACTTTTCCTAAAAGACGGATTTTGGAGATAAGATCCGGGTTTTCTTCCAAAAACTGATTGACCTTTTCCATATCAGGGCCTTCACCAATGATGATCAGTTTGGATTTTACCTTTTTCTCCACATTCTTAAAGATCTGAAGTACTTCATCCACACGTTTTACAGGACGAAGGTTCGATACGTGGATCAGAATCTTTTCATCAGGATTGGCAAACTGTGTTCTCTGGCACTCAGAGCAGTCATCAAATTCAGAATTGTCAATAAAATTGGTAATCACCTGAATTTCTTTTTTGATGTTGAAAAATTGAAGCGTATCTTTTTTCAGACTTTCAGAAACTGAAGTAATAGCATCTGACTGGTTGATTGAAAATTCTACTGCATGTTTATAACTTGGATGCTGGCCTACAAGGGTAATATCTGTACCGTGCAGAGTAGTCACCAGCGGAATATCATTATTGTCTTCCTGAAGCATTTGCTTTGCTGTAAAAGCTGCATACGCATACGGAATGGCATAATGTGCATGAAGAAGATCCAGTTTATAAAGATTAACAACCCTGTAGATCATTGAGCTTAACGCAATATCATAAGGCTGATACTGGAAAAGAGGATAGGTCTGAACATTTACCCTGTGGAAGAAAATATTCGGGTTGGTAATGTCTAATCTTGCAGGAAGTGCAGAACTGATGAAATGTACTTCATATCCTTTATTGGCAAGAGACATTCCTAATTCTGTTGCTACAATTCCGCTTCCTCCATATGTTGGATAGCAAAGTATGCCTATTTTCATTAGATTATTGTTGTTTTGATGTTGTATTATTTGCTGAGGTAACTGTAGTAAGATCAATGCCCATTCCTGGTTTCAGCTGATCATTAACCAGTACAGGAAGTTTTCCCCATATTTTTGTTTTTCCGTTTAGAGCATCTGCAGCAGCATTCATTGAATCATCATTATTTTCATAAGAAACAAGAACCGTTGACACTCTTGAAATATCAATATCCTTTAATGCGTAAGCACTTCCAAATACATTGAGAATTACATTTTGATTTTTGGTAAGATCAGAAAGCACCTGCTTAGATTCTGCTGAAACTTTATAAGGTTTATAAGCCGTTGAATTATCTTTATGGAAACCGACAATTACTGTTGATCCTGCTGGAATAGTATTTATTTCACCTGCTTTTTTGATCATTACATTGTTACCTAACCTGCTGGCGAACGTCTGATAAGGGGCTTCTTCCAAAGGAACATAATAAATCTGTTTTCCTGTAAGAGGAAGTAATTTCTTTTCATCCTTTAATAAAGTCAATGCATTGGAATAAAGATTCTGTACCAGCTGGATATGAGAATTATTATTTAAATCTGTATTGATATTTTCCGGATTTTTTGGTGTGTATTGTGTCAGGCCAAGGAAATACTTGGTTAATAAGATTTTTTTCACACTTTCTTCTACTCTGGACTGAGGAATTTCCCCTTTATCAATGGCTTTCTGAATCAGTTTTTTACCTTCAGAAACACCTTGTGAGAAAAGCATAATGTCATTTCCTGCTTTAAAAGCCATAGCATCCAGTTCTCCTGGCTTGTATTTATTGGCTACAGCACCCATATTTAAAGCATCGGTGATGATTAAGCCTTTATACCCCAGCTTGTCTTTCAATAATCCGGTAATGATATTTTTAGAAACAGAAGCGGGAATTCCTTTCCCTGATTCTAAGCTTGGAACATATAAATGAGCAACCATTACTCCGCCGATTCCTTTATCCATCAATGCTTTGAACGGTGCAAGTTCTACTGTGTTGAGCCTTTCTATCGAGTGGGAAACTACAGGAAGATCAAGGTGTGAGTCTGTGCTGGTATCTCCGTGCCCAGGGAAGTGTTTAATTGCTGCTAAGATATTATTATCCTGAAGACCATTAGAGTAGGACAGGGCAGAGCTGATGACATTATCTACTTCAGAACCAAAACTTCTGTTCCCAATGATAGGATTATTAGGATTGGTATTGACATCCACTACAGGAGCAAAATCCCAGTTGATTCCCATTCTGTGACAATCATCAGCAATTTTTGCGGCCATCTGATACACAAGGTTTTTATCCTGAATAGCCCCTAATGTCATTGCCCATGGAAATTTGTGAGCAGTGGCTATTCTCTGGTATAGCCCCCATTCGGCATCCATACCAATCATCAAAGGAACTTTTGATTTCTGCTGAAATTCATTGACCAGATTGATTTCCCTTGCAGCATCATCCTGCATTAAGATCAGACCTCCTATTTTATCATTTGCAACAATATTTCTTACCTGGCTGATATAATCTTCACCTTTATTGGTATAAAGTGCCACAATAAAAAGCTGTCCTAGTTTTTCATCCTGAGAAAGATTTTTATAGGTTTTGTCAACCCAGTGCTGAGCCTTTTTCAAATCTTCCTTAGAAGCATTTTTGGGCTGATATTGGGCGTTCACCTTAGGACTTATCAATGCGACAATAAAGAGTGAAGTATATAATAATTTCTTCATGACTTTTTGAATAAGAACAAAAATACAATTAAAAAAATGAGGAAAACAAAGTTTTTGAGATTTTTGGTATATGATTTGAATACGCAATATAAATAATAACTAAACTTTAATAAGAAATGAAAAAAATACTTCTCTTTTTATTCCTGGGTGCTGTAGGATTTACCGCTTATAGCTGTGATAATAGTGATGACACTGTAGTACAGGGAACAGATTATGATACAATAAACCAATCATTTGATATATCTCCTACTTTTACAAAAGTAACTGACAATCTTTACAGATGGAGTGATGATTTTAACAAGCCATTAGTGCAATCAGATATGGTTCTTATCTATATGCAGATTGGAACAGATGGAGATTCTCCTGTCTGGAAACTTCTTCCCTATACATCTTATGTGGGTAACGCAAATAATGATGCTGTAGATTATATTTTTGATTTCAGTAAATATGCTGCTACTATTAATATTAATTCTACTGCTGCATTTAGTTTAACAGCTAATCCATCATACTATCAGAATAAAAAATTCAGAGTTCTTATTCTTCCTGCAAACGGAACAGGAACAGGTGGTGCAAAAACAGCTAAAGGTAATGTAGTAGATTACAACGATTACAAGAGTGTAATTAAATATTACAATATTGACGAGTCTAAAATCAAGACTAAATAATTTAGAATATCTTTTCAGTTTTTTATAATTAAAAAAGCTCCGGGAGAATATCTTCCGGGGCTTTTGATTTATAGATGATCAATTAATGATTCTATATGGCACCATAATTCAAGTATCGTCTATAAAGAGATGAAGATGAGGTCCTGTTAAATTGTTGGCCTATTTGAGTGTTTTACGTATGAAATCTGTGGTCTGAATCAAAATGAGAATTTCTTCAGGAATAGTAAAAATAAAAAAGCTTCAGAATTTCTGAAGCTTTTGTTTTATCTAGTTATCATTGTCATCCAGTAGATGTCCAAAGAAATCTTTTTTTGTTTGCAGATATCCTTTGCTTATTTCGTTTGCAGGAATCTGTAGCGGTACTCTTGAATTAAGATGAATATTGCTGTCTACCACATATTTTACCTTTTCAGGATTATTGGTCAGAAGGTTGATATCTTTTACATCCAGCAGATTAAGGATTTCAATGGCTACGCCAAAGTTTCTGTCATCTGCAGGAAGTCCCAGTTCAAGATTGGCTTGTACGGTGTCTAGCCCTTTTTCCTGTAGAGAATATGCCTTCAGCTTGTTGATGATCCCGATGTTTCTCCCTTCCTGGCGAAGGTAGATGATAATTCCACCGTTTTCATGGATATATTTCATTGCAGCATCCAATTGTTGGCCGCATTCACATTTTTTTGAATGGAAAACTTCTCCGGTAATACATTCTGAATGGAAGCGAACATTAACAGGTTTTGAAAAATCTGTATTTTCAGCAACAATGGCCATATGAGGCATCCAGTCGTTTGCGTTTTCGGAGAAAGCTATCATTCGGAAAGTACCGTGCTCTGTAGGAACATTGGCTTCCGCCTGAATTTTAATCATTGATAGTTCAATTGGTTTTTAACTTCCTGGCAAAGCATCTTCAATAACAGAGATATTGGTTTTTAAACGAACCAGATATCTGTTGAGAACTTCATCGTCATCTCTGTCAAGATTCTGTCTTAGCTTTTGAATTTTTTTGTATGATTTTTCGAAGCTTTTAAGGGCTCTGCTCTTACCGGCAGAATTACTGGCATCAATAGCATATAAATAATTCTGAAGACTGTATTTCAAACTGGTAACCTCATCGTTCAACCCATTATTTTTAAACTTGGGAAAAGTGGAGATCATATTTGAAATTTCAGAAGCATTTACATTTTCTTTAATATTGATATTAAAATTCTTCTTTGAGCCTCTGTCGGAATCAGAACCTTTGGTATCACTATAAAAATTATTTGACAACGGGGAAAGATTTAGCTTTTCCGTTGCGCAGGAAGATGTTAATATGATAAGTACTCCAAGAAAAATTAGTCGTTTCATTTCTGTTGCCCTTTTTGATAAAGGATTGGGTTAAGACTTTCATCGTTATACATTTTCATTTGTTTGTATACTTTCATCTTAACGTTACCGTTCTCAATATCAGCAAGCAACTGATTTATAGAAGTAGACAGATCCTCTTTCTGAGTAAGCAGAACATCCAGTTTAGCCTGGCAGTTGTTTCTGTGTTCTTCAGAAGCAGATTCTCTATTCGCTTCTAACGACATATGATAAACCTTTAATGCAAGAATTGATAATCTGTCTACTGCCCAAGCGGGAGTTTCTGTATTTATTTTTGCTTCAGATTTAGGAGTTATATTTTCAAACTTAGTAAGGAACCAGCCGTCAATATATTCTACCAGATCAGTTCTTTTCTGATTGGAAGCGTCTATTGTTCTCTTGAGTTGAAGAGCTTCAGCCGGATCAATATTTTCATCTCTAATTATATCTTCCAGATGCCATTGAACGGTATCAATCCAGTTCTTTGCATACAAAATCCGTTCCAAACTATTTTTTTCGAACGGGTTATTAATTAGAGTGTTAACATCATCAGACACGTGATAGTCTTCAATAGCCTGATTGAAGACTTTCCATGCAGTCTCAGTAAATTTCATTAATTCTAAGGAATTTTAGTTGCTTGGAGAATTATTATCGTTCGACGTTGGGTTTTTTTCAGAACCTGGCTTGTCTTCTTCTTTTACTGCATCTTTAAATTCCTTGATTCCTGAACCTACTCCTCTCATTAATTCCGGAATTTTCTTTCCTCCAAAAAGCAACACTAAAAGTATTGCTACGATAAGGATATGTTGCCAAGATAAGGCAAGTATTGTTAGTGTATTCATCTCTTAAAATTTTTGCAAAGTTACACTTTTTTTAATATGAAATCCAACCTAATGGATCAACTGGTGTACTTCCGTTCCATACTTGGAAATCAAGTGTATAAGCGCCATCAAAATCCTGGGCTATAGTACCGATTGCTGTTCCTGATGAAACCTGCTGTCCTTTGGACACATTAGCATTGGATAAGTTGGAATAAATAGTAAAATACCCTCCGTGTTTGATAATAACGGTTTTGGTACCGTCACTGCTTGCTACCACCGAAGATACAGTTCCCGGGAATACAGATTTAGCACGTGTACCTGAAGGTACAGAAATTTTAATACCGGTGTTATCTTCAGAAATATTTTTGAAAACCGGGTGCTGCTGTCTTCCGAAACGGTGTGTGATTTGTCCGGCTCTGTCAGCAGGATAACCAAGTCTTCCTCTGTTGTCTGCAAAGCTGTTTCCGGTAGCGGTAGAAACTCCGTAGCTTGTCATTGCTTTTGTTTCAGCAGCTTTTTTCTCTTCTTCTTTTCTCTTCGTAAGGGCTGCTTCTGCGGCTCTTGCTGCTGTCAATTTATCTGCAGCTTCTTTAGCTCTTGCATTGGCTTCGTCTGAGGCTTTTTTGGCAGCTATTCTTCTGGACTCATCTCTTGCATTAGCTTCTGCCTTGGCAGCATCTTCACTACGTTTTCTTTCTTCTTCGGCTCTCTTCGCCGCCAGATCTGCAGCTCTCTTAGCTTCTGCTTCTGCAAGTCTTCTTTCTCTTTCAAGGGCTTCTGCTCTTGCTTTAGCTTCCGCTTCAATTCTTGCTTTTTCTCTTTCAGCAGCTATTTTTGCCAAACGTATTTTTTCTGCTTCTGCTTTTCTTCTTGCTTCCTCTTCTGCTTTAGCAATTCTGATTTCCTCAGCAATAATAGCTCTGATCTGCCCTTCCAATGCTTTAGACTGAACTTGTTTTTGCTTAAGTTCAGCTGTTAGTTTAGATTCGTTTTTCTTGAAATCGGTTACCAATTGCTCTTTTTGAGCTCTTTCAGCATTGATCGTCGCTAAATCCTTCTGTTGGTTTACCAGAAGGTTTGCTTTCTCTTTTACAGAGTTTTGTCTTTGTGCAATTGTTTTCTTGATCAGGTTGGCCGCATTTGTAATTTCAGCAGCTTTTTTATCCTGGTAATCTGAATATTGTTTCAGGTACTGTACTCTACGTATACCTTCCCCCAGATTTTTGGCAGAAAGAATAAAAGTTACTTTGTTCTGTACTCCTTTATTTTTATAAGCATTCACCAAAACCTCAGCATAGTTTTTTCTCAATACAGCCAGTTCTTTATTCTGACGGTTGATTTCCAGCTGACGTAAATAGATATCATCCTCAATGAATCTTTTTTCTTTCTGGGTATTATTATAAACCTTCTCTCTTAAAACCAACTTTTGGTTCACACTGGAAAGATAGGCTATAGAAAGCTTAGATTCACTTCTGGTTTTGGCTAAATCGGAATTTATTTGTGCAATTTGTTTTTTAAGTTCGGCATTCTGCTTCTGCAGCTGTTCTTTGTTCTGCTGTCCCTGGTGCAGTCCAAACATCAAAACACCTATTAAAAAGCTAAATTTTTTAATCATTTAATCTCAATTTTCTTATAACTGGATGGTACAGAATAAGGTGTTTCCATCCTCGAAAAGTCAAATTTCGTGTTTTCCATTAAAATCTGACTAGATTTTGAGCCTTTTATAATTATTTTAACATTTTTTGGAAGACGGATTCCTTCGTATTCATTCCAGTCACTATAAGAAACATCAAGTTCGTCTGAAGACAAAATATCTTTTAAGTTTACGGACAATAAATCGTAATTGGTATCGTATTGAAGTGCAATTTTATACTCTCTGTTTTTTTCGTCCGTCGTAATTTTCTGATTGATATTGGAAACCATTTTAAATCCTTGTGCATTCTGCGTAAGATCAAATTGTCTGTCATTTATTTTAACAAAAGTCCTTCCTAGCAGGATTTTTTCCAAAGATTTATAATCAATGAAATTAACGTTCAGTAAATTATTAAGATAATCAAAGTCGGAATCTATATAGGTTTTATTGATCTTATCCTGACCTTTTATTCCTTCAGGAGTAGCAATACCTCGGGCCGCATTGATGAATAATGCTCTGAGATTCATCCATACCTTTTTATCATTTTCAATATAGACAGTAGCATCCAGAGTAGGAACATAACTTCCTGTTTCTACACGAACTTTACTGTCAATTTTGATTTGCTCAAATTTGGGTGGAATCAATACATGTTCGTAAAAAGTGAGTTTGTCTCTCACCGGCTGGTTTACATCTTTTGGATCTCCATTGTCTTTATCTACTGTTGTAGCAATACTGTCCCGTGTCTGATCTGTATCATTTTGAACTTTGGTACGGGTTTTACAGGATGATAAGGCAAGAAGCAATAAAAGAAGGGGAATCCAATTTTTCATGTATTTATCTTTAATTAAAAAATACGGTGCAATATTAACGCCAAACCACACAAAATGTTTTGTGTGGCCTGATGATATCTTGTTAAGTTAAATAACTTCTATTCTTTTATTTAGATAGAAAATCTAAAACGGAATAGTCTCCCAGAGAAATTTCTCTGGCCACTCCGAAATATTGTGCAGAATTACCGATCATAGAATTAGAAAGGTTTCCATGATTTATTCTGGTGTTTTCCTGAATCAGAGAGTTTTCAATATTAGAATTAACAACCGTTGTATTGTTTCCTAATGAAACTCCAGGTCCTACTTTTGAATTGGAGATTTTCACATTTTCACCAATAAAACATGGCTGAATGATCAAAGAATTTTCAATCACAGCAGAAGCAGGGTGATTCATCATTTCCTCTCTTTCATATTCAAGGATTTTGCTGTTGGTTTCTACCGTGGCATTTTTGTTACCACAGTCCATCCAGTCGTTTACTTTTCCAAGGGTAAACTTGGCACCTTTAGCTCTAAGGTTTTCAAGTGCTGTTGTCAATTGATACTCACCTCCGTTTTTAATATCATTGTCCATGATATAGTTGATCTCTTCCATCAGTTTTTCAGCACTGTTGAAATAATAAATACCGATGATGGCAAGATCTGAAACATAAGTAGTAGGTTTTTCAACAAAATCTGTGATAAAACCGTAGTTGTCTAATTTTACAACTCCGAAAGCAGATGGATCTTCCACGCTTTTTACCCAGATCACTCCATCAGAATTTTTGTCTAATTGGAAGTCTGCACGGAAAAGGGTATCTGCAAAAGCAATAACAATGTCTCCCTGCATAGATTGCTCAGCACATTTGATGGCATGAGCGGTACCAAGAGGGTCGTTCTGATAATATATGCTTCCTTTTGCTCCCAGCTTTTCAGCAATCTGAATAAGGGATCTTTCGATCTCAGGGCCAAAATCTCCGATGATAAAGGCTACCTCTTCAATATTTTCTCCTGCAACTTTAGCAATATCTTCCACCAATCTCTGTACGATAGGTTTTCCTGCAATAGGAATAAGCGGTTTTGGAACTGTCAGTGTATGGGGACGTAATCTGGAACCACGTCCAGCCATAGGAACAATAATTTTCATAAATTATATAAAAAATTTTATAGTTATTTTAATAATTTGGTTAAAGATAATAATTAAAACCTTTGTTGGGATATGATTTATATCTTTTTAATATTTGAATAGGTTTGTTTACTATCAAAATAAAGACCAAAGTTTAATTCTTTCTGATTCTCGATAAAATCAAGTCTTTTTCGGAATAAATCAAAATTCCTGTAAAGATCAAGAATAGTATATTACTTGTTAAAATGTTATAGTTGAGATATTTTACAATGATAAAGCTAAAGATCCCAAGTAATATAAGGAAGAAGGACATTTTCTTCATTCTGTAAGGAATGGGATAATATTTCTGGCCCAGCAGATAAGATACAATCATCATAATAACGTAGGCTCCGAATGTAGCCCACGCAGAACCGATCATGCTGTGGTAATAGTTTAAGGCTAAAAGGTTGAGGGTAATGTTTATTCCTGCTCCAAGCCATGAAATAACAGTACCTACACTGGTTCTGTCCGTTACTTTATACCAGGTGGAAAAGTTATAATATATTCCGAAGCAGAGATTGGCAATAACAATAATCGGGATGATATCTATAGCGATCCAGTAAGATTTGTTGGGAATGAAAACGTCTTTCAACCAAGAGATATTGGCAATGATTCCTAAAGCGACAGCGCAGGCAAAAAAGGAAAAGTATTCTGCTACTTTGGCATAAGTCTTTTTAGCATCACCTTTATCCATTTGTTTAAAAAAGAAAGGTTCAATACCCATTCGGTATGCGGTAACAAATAAGGTCATTAGTACAGCCAGTTTATAGCAGCCGCCATAAGCCCCGGCTTCTTCGTCTGAAATATGATTTCTCTGAATGGACTTATCAAAGTTTTCATTGACCATAAAAGCCAGACCTGCCAGCATGAGCGGAAACGAATACTTAATCATACGCCCGAACAAAGAGGTCACAAACTGAAATCTTACTTTTAATATAATAGGGAGCAGCAATAGAACCCCCAGAGCACTTCCCGCCAGATTACTGAAGAACGGATAGTCTACATTTTGGTCCAATCCAAAACTTTTGGATATACTTTCCGGAATCCAGAAGAATAATGCCGCTGTAAAAACAGCCTGAAATATAGCCTGAACAACTCTTACTGCGGAGTATTTGATGGGTTTATTATGAAAACGAAGCCAAGCAAATGGGATCACTAATAAATTGTCAAAAAAACCAATTAAAGCAAACCATCTGATATATTCCGGGTTATCATGATAGCCTAAATAATCTGCAATAGGCTGATTGAATAAATAACATAATGCAAGGAAAATAGTTGAGGTTGAAAATAAAAACCAGAACGAAGTATTGAAGGTCTTTTTCTCATTATTCTCTTCAGCAGAAAACCGGAAATACGCCGTTTCAAAACCGAAAGAAAGTATAATATTAACAAACGAAATCCATGCGTAAAGCTGGGTGAAAATCGCAAAACCTTCATTGGGAATTTTATAAATCAAAAGTGGATTAAGGATGAATAAAATAATTCTGGGTGCTATAGCTCCCGCTCCATAGATGATTGTCTGCCCTAATAGTTTCTTATACAAAGTCGAAATTTTTTACAAATGTAAAACTTTAAGCATTCGTTTGGTGATTTTGGGGTGAATTAAAACATAAAATCTTAATTTTACGGGGAAATAAATTGAAATGAAAGTTCTTATAAAAAATGTAAATATCGTCAACGAAGGAAAAGTCTTTGAAAGCGATATCTTAATAGAAAGTGACTTAATCTCCAGAATAGCTGCGGACATTTCTGAAGATGCAGATCAGATCATTGATGGTTCGGGAAAATATCTTCTTCCGGGAGTCATTGACGATCAGGTGCATTTTCGTGATCCGGGACTTACCCATAAAGGAGATATTGAAAGTGAATCAAGAGCTGCTATTGCAGGTGGAGTAACCAGCTTTATAGATCAGCCTAACACAGTTCCTAATGCTGTTACCCAGGAACTCCTAGCGGACAAATACGAGCTTGCTTCCCAAAAAGCTTATGCCAACTATGGCTTTATGATGGGAGGAACGAATGATAATCTGGAGGAGGTTTTAAAAACAAATCCGAGAAATGTTCCCGGGATTAAATTATTCTTAGGTTCATCTACAGGAAATATGCTGGTAGATAATCCGGAAACACTGGAAAATATTTTCAGCAATACCCAAATGCTGATTGCTGTTCACTGTGAAGATGAAGCTACAATCAGAGCCAATACTCAAAAATATATGGATGAATATGGGGATGATATTCCTGTGAAATTCCATCACTTGATCAGAAGCGAAGAAGCATGTTATAAATCTTCATCTAAAGCTATTGAGCTTGCGAAAAAAACAGGAGCCAGACTTCACGTTTTCCATCTTTCAACTGCAAAGGAAATGGAACTTTTCAGAAATGATATTCCTTTAAAAGATAAAAAGATCACTGCTGAGGTGTGTGTGCATCACCTTACTTTTACCAATGAAGATTATGAAACAAAAGGCGGACTTATCAAATGGAACCCGGCTGTAAAAACTCAAAAGGATAAAGATGCCCTGTGGGAAGCATTGCTGGATGACAGAATTGATGTGATTGCTACAGACCATGCTCCGCATACTGCAGAAGAAAAAAATAATGTGTATACAAAATGTCCTTCAGGGGCACCTTTGGTACAGCATTCATTGGTTGTGATGCTTGAAAATTATAAAAACGGCAAGATATCTCTTGAAAAAATTGTTGAAAAAATGTCTCATAATCCTGCCATCCTTTTCAAAGTTGAAAAAAGAGGTTTTGTGAGAGAAGGATATAAAGCAGATTTGGTTTTAGTTGATCTGAATGAAGACTGGACGGTTTCCAAAGATAATTTACTGTACAAATGTGGTTGGAGTCCTTTGGAAGGAATGAACTTCCACTCTAAAGTTACCCATACTTTTGTCAACGGACATCTGGTGTATGATAATGGTATTATTGCTGAGGAGAAATTTGGAGAGAGATTGCTTTTTGAACCTAGAGATTAATAAGACGATATTTTTAAAATTATAAATTCAATAGGAGCGGGCTTTAGCCCGCCCTCTTTATTTATAGATATTCCATTGGCCTTAGCTAAAATTTATCTAACACTCAAAGATTACAAGATTTAGCATATGATTAAACTTATCCTTTTTGAAGTCTTTTAAATTTCCAGATAATTTAAATTTATGTAGTTTCGCGCAGAAAAAAAATTACCAATATCTATGTATAAATTCTTTTTGATTTTATTTTTATCAATTTCATTACAGCTTAGTTCACAAATCAACACACAGTTGCTTTCAAATTCATCCTGGACAAGTGTAAAATCGAGTATGTTGGATGGAAGCAGGGATTTGTTCCAAAAACCATCCAGTTTTTTAGTATGGAAAATTAATGGTAATAATCTTTGTGAATATATTGATCCTTGGTATTTGGAGAGGAAAAATTGTGTGAATGTTAAGATCGAAAAAAATGCAATATGGATAGCTGATAAACCAGTTTATGAAATTGAAAAGTTGACATCTGATTCATTAATTGTTATAGAAAAACCAGAGGGTGTTACTTTTCCTGATAAAATAAGAAAGAGATGGTTTGTAAAAACCTCAGAGGTTTTGAAAGATTTTACAGATAGGGCAACTGGTGACTCGATTATAATTACTTCCCGAAACGCAATGCCATCATTGAAAAGAGGAATAAATTTTGAGCTTCTTGAAAGCTATTCAAGAAAAAAGTATACTCTGGATTTCGAGACACTAGGAGAAATCAGGATTTTTCCTAAAAAACAAAAGGTTGAAGTAACCGTGGACTCTAAAAAGCAGAATAAAGATAATCAGGCAGCTATTGAATTTTTTAAAACTACGCTGGAAAAAGATTATAAAGTATGGGATCTAACGGGCTTTGATAGTTTTGAGAAAATTATTATTCCTTACTATCTCAAGGCTAAATTAGAAGAGGGTAATGCCGGTAGTATTGCTTTTTTTTGCAAAGTTTCTTTTGAAAAAGATGAAAGAACTGTAGTAAGAATAAAAGATAAATTTGTGTCTGCAGAAAATTTCAATAAGGGTTTAAAAGCCATCAACAGCCAAAAATTTGATAATGCAGTTTACTTTTTCAATAAAGCTCATGAAGATGATAATACAAACACGGAAGCATTGTATAATATAGCTTCAATTTCAATAGCTCAAAACAAAACAGATATTGCATGTACTGCATTAAAAAAATTAAAAGATCTGGAACAAACCGAAGGAATCAAACTGTACAATGAAAAATGTTCAGGAAAATAATAATCAATAGTAGCGGGCTTTAGCCCGCTCTCTTTATTTTTAGCTCTCGCAGATCTGAGAGATTGCGCAGATTTCTAAACCCGATCATCTGCTCAATCCGCAAAATCTGCGAGAATATCTTATCTTTTCGCTTTATTCCCCATATAAAAAGTAAGCTTTCCACCATTCATAATGTCAGAATGCTTCAATGTGAAATTCCTGATTTCCTTTCCATTCAAAAGAACCTTTTGGACATATACATTTTTCGGACTTTGATTAATGGCTTCAATTTCAAAAGTTTTCCCGTTTTCCAGACTCAATACAGCGTTATCAATGGCAGGGCTTCCAATAGAATAATCTTCAGAGCCGGGAGCTACAGGATAAAAACCTAATGAACTTAGGATATACCATGCACTCATTTGCCCCGCATCATCATTTCCTCCCAATCCGTCTGGTGTTGCTTTGTATTGCATTTCCAGAATACGGCGGATTTGTGCCTGTGCTTTCCATGGCTGCCCAGCCCAGTTATAGAAATAAGCAACATGGTGGGCGGGTTCATTTCCGTGAACATATCCGCCAATAATTCCTTCGCGGGTAATATCTTCAGTGTCTGCGAAAAACTCATCAGGTAAATGCATGGTGAATAACTCGTCAAGTTTTGATGCAAACTTCTTTTTTCCACCCATCATTGTGATCAGTTCATCCGGATTTTGCGGAACAAAGAAACTGTAGTTCCATGAATTTCCTTCAATAAAGCCTTGTCCGTGAGTACTTAATACATCAAAATCTTTTTTAAAGCTTCCATCTGCCAGACGTGGACGCATAAAACCGATTGTAGGATCAAAATTATTTTTCCAGTTTTCAGATCGTTTGATAAACTGATTGTAAATTTCTGTTTTGTTCAGATGTTTTGCCAGTTGAGCAATCGCCCAGTCATCATAGGCGTATTCCAGCGTATTGGAAACTGAAGTTCCATTTTTTTCTGCCGGAATATATCCAAGATCAATATACTGTCCGATTCCTTCGTAATTTCTTTTGCTGGCAGTTTCTATACATGCTTTTAAAGCTTCTTCAGGATCACCATCATAATTTCCTTTAATAATCGCATCGGCAACTACACTTACACTGTGATATCCGCTCATACACCAGTTGTCGTTGGCATAATGTGACCAGATAGGCAGCATTTTCATAGAAAACTGATTATAATGAGCCATCATGGATTTTACCATATCACCATTTCGCTTAGGTTGAATTATATTAAAGAAAGGATGTAGTGTACGATAAGTATCCCACAACGAAAATGTTGTATAATTGGTAAAACCGTCTGCTTTATGAATATTTTGGTCCAACCCTTTATATTCTCCATTGATGTCCATATAAGTGGTGGGATTAATAAAGGTATGGTACATGGCCGTATAAAAATTAGTCTTTTCCGTATCAGAACCTTTGATGACAATTTTGTTTAATTCCTTATTCCAATTGTCCTGAGCTTGAGCTTTAGCCTGATCAAACGTCATATTTCCGGTTTCTTTTTCAAGATTTTCCAAAGCATTGGTCTGGCTTACGGGAGAAATGGCAAGCTTTACTTCAATCGCTTCGTTTTCATTAGTGTCAAAATCAAAAAACATTTTCAGATTCTTTCCTGCAATCTCAGGGAAATTCTGATTTTGGTCAAATTTTCTCCAAAATCCTTTATAGACTTGCTTTTCATCATAATTTTTCTGGCCATAGGATTTAAATGGTTTTGAAAACTTCACTGCAAAATAAACAGTTCTGGTTCTTGCCCAGCCATTCGTCTGGCGATATCCGGTGATGGTATTTCCGTTTTCTACACGAATGTATGTCCAGACATTTTTTCCGTCATAATTATAAATACCGGCCATCAGATCAAGAATAATATGAGCCTGGTCAGACTTCGGGAAAGTATAGCGGTGAATTCCCACTCTTGGTGTTGCTGTCAGCTCTGCCAGAATGTTATGGTCATCCAGTTTTACTTTGTAATATCCGGCTTCTGCTATTTCGTTTTGATGAGAAAATCTGCTTCTGTATCCATTTTCAGGGTTGGAAGCTGTTCCGGGATTCAGTTGAAGTTTTCCAACAGTGGGCATGATCAGAAAATCTCCGAGATCAGAATGCCCCGTTCCACTGAAGTGAGTAGAACTGAATCCTACAATGGTTTTATCTTCATAGCGGTAACCTGCACAGTATTTATAAACTTCGCCGTTATATTTTCCGTTAAGTTCATAAGAAATGGTGTCTGTCTCAGGGCTTAGCTGTACCGCACCAAAGGGAACTGTAGCTCCGGGATAAGTATGGCCCATCTTTTCGGTACCAATCAGCGGATTGACGTACTGTATTAGTTTTTCAAATTTTTGGGCATGAAAATGTGCACTTAAAAATACTAGAGAAAGAAAAACAATAGGTTTGTGATTTTTCATTAATGACAATTTTTCAAAGTTTAAAATTAATTAAAATCATCATTTGCTGTTGTGTTTTAGATAGATTCGGGCACTATTTATTCTTTTTCAGAAAAACGAAAACCTATTCCATGCAGATTTTCTATTAAAACATTCCGTTCTTCGGCAAGTACCTTCCGCAACCGGGAAATAAATACATCAAGACTTCGCCCCATAAAATAGTCATCATCACCCCAGATTGCTTTCAGAATGTCCTGTCTTTTGACAACCAGGTTTTTGTGACAGATAAAATACAAAAGCAGGTCAGATTCTCTTTGGGTAAGGGTAATGTTATTTTCTATGCCTTGCAGCGTATAGTTTTTGGGGTCAAAATCATACTTTCCGACTTTGTATTTTAGAGGAGAAGGATCTGTTTTCTTGGTGCGTTTCAGGAAGACTTCAATTTTCAGCATAAGTTCCTCAATACTGAATGGTTTTACCAGATAATCATCAGCACCTATTTTAAGCCCTTTGATTCTGTCTTCTTTCAGAGCTTTTGCAGAAATGAAAATAATAGGGATTTCAGAATTTTTACTGCGGATCTGCTCGGCAACTTCAAATCCGTTCATGCCGGGCATCATAATGTCCAGCAGACAAATATCAAAATTTTGGCTGTTAAATGCTTCCAGGGCAGATTCACCATCAGAATAACAGCTGATATCATAATAACTTTCCAGACTGTCTTCCACCAGAAAAGCTATTGTTTTGTCATCTTCGGCATATAAAATTTTAGATTTCTCCATACTTATACATGATTATTTGAAAACGGAAAAAACAGGGTAGTCGTAATTCCTTTGTCTTCATTATTTTCCACAGAAATTTTCCAGTGATGCTGCTGAACTACTTTTTTTACATAAAATAATCCCAACCCAAAACCATTCACTTCTTCACTTCTTTTGGTGTGTACCCTGTAAAATTTTTCAAAAATATGAGGAATATTTTTAGCAGGAATCCCCATTCCGTTGTCTTTAAACTTTAAATATAAGCCTTTTGAATCTTTATAAGCCGAAATTTTAATTACAGGTTTTGTTTCACAATACTTGATGGAGTTATCCAAAAGGTTATAAATGATGTTGGTAAAGTGAAATTCATCAGCCATTACTGAAGTACTGTTTTCAATATCAATTTCGATGCAGAGGTCTTTATTTTTGTGCTGTATACTGTCTGCAATCTCCTGAATAAAAGGGAGCAGCAGGATTTTTTGAGATTTTAAAGATAGCCCTGCTGCATCGTTCTTCGCAATATTCAATATTTTCTCAATATGATTGTTGAGCTTGTGGCTTTGATTGATGATAATAGAGGTATAGGTCTGCAGTTTTGAGTTTTCCATCACCATTTCCTGTTTATTGAGTGCTTCAGATGCTAAAAGTATCGATGATAAAGGAGTTTTAAACTCATGAGTCATATTGTTGATGAAATCACGCTGCAGCTCCGAAAACTTCTTCTGCTGAATAATGGTATAAATAGAATAAACATATACCAGAAGAATGATGATAAGGGCAAATGTAAGAAGATACCAGAATCTTAATGAGCTGATCAGATACGTTGTTTTATCAGGAAAACGTATAGAAAAGTAATAGATCAGATTTTTGTGTTTGGGAAAATTGATCACTTTATTGCTGGGACTTTCCTGGTGTGAAGTCATATACTTTCCGTAAACCATTTTATCACTGTGACAGTTATATAAGGCATATACGTAATCTGTATTGATCTGAAAACGGGTAAATTCTGTCTTCAGATAGTATTCAAGAACGACGGGATGAAATTCATTATTAATATTAACTACATAATAGTCATTGGCAATATTCTGTACAGGGTTTTCGGTATAAGATGTCTTTCCTCCGGAGAGTTTTTCTGCAACCTCCATTAAGGCAATATTTACCTTTTGATTGAACTTCTTATCTTCAAGATTATAAGCCTGGCGGGTCCACATCAGCTGAGCTATTAAAATTCCGATAATAGCTACGAACCCCAGTGTTATTATAATATTGAGTTTTTTTATTTTCATTTCCTGAAACAATATTATCCAAAAATATCTATTTATCTTTTATCATTAACAACTCATTAACAAATGTTAGATAGCGGTTAACAAGTTGTAATCATGGTCTGCTTTACATTTGTTATATCGAAAAATAATTAGTTTCTAACTATTAAAATGTATACTCATGAAAAAATTAAAAATCACAGCTCTTTTAGCCATTTTGGCATTCTCTCCTTTTTATGCTAATGTACTTTCTACAGACGCTCCATCTATTGTGAAAATGGTAGCTGATGCTATTAAATGGAAATCAGAATCTATAGATGTGGGAAATATTCCTCAGGGAAAACCAAAATTGATCAGATTTGAATTTACCAACACAAGTTCAAAACCTATCATTATTCAAAATGTAGCTCCTTCATGTGGATGTACTACAGCTGATTATACAAAAACGCCTATCCAGCCAGGAAAAAAAGGATTTGTAGAGGCTAGCTATAATGCAGCAGCAAGTGGTCCTTTTATGAAGACTGTAAATGTTACAACAAGTGACAGCAAAACTCCTAAAACACTTTCATTCAAAGGAGTGGTTACAGCTTAATAGATTGTTTTTTTAAGATAAAAATAGCCTGATAATTGTTATCGGGCTATTTTCTTTTTTGAATAGTTTGATCTATTTTAAGAATAATATCAGGAATAACTATTTGTAGCATTATTTATCAATTTATTTTAAGGGATTGCATTTCAATATTTGTTATTTTTAAGAAAAAATATTTTATGAGTCTATATACACAACCTATGCTGCGCGAAGGTGCACTAAAAGATAAAGTAGCGATTGTAACAGGAGGCGGAAGCGGTCTTGGAAAAGCGATGACCAAATACTTTCTTGAACTGGGCGCCAAAGTAGTGATTACTTCCAGAAATCTGGAAAAACTACAGACAACAGCTAAGGAACTGGAAGATGAAACAGGAGGTAAAGTACTGTGTGTGGCTTGCGATGTAAGAAATTGGGATGAAGTGGAAGCAATGAAAGAAGCTACCTTAAAAGAATTCGGTAAAATTGATATTTTATTAAACAATGCCGCCGGAAATTTTATTTCTCCAACGGAAAAACTGACTCACTCTGCTTTTGACTCTATTCTGGATATCGTTTTAAAAGGAACAAAAAACTGTACCCTTTCTATAGGAAAACACTGGATAGATTCTAAAACTCCGGGAACTGTACTGAATATTGTAACAACATACGCATGGACAGGTTCTGCCTATGTAGTACCATCAGCCTGTGCAAAAGCGGGAGTTTTGGCGATGACCAGATCTTTGGCAGTAGAATGGGCAAAATACGGAATCCGTTTCAATGCGATTGCTCCAGGGCCTTTCCCTACAAAAGGAGCTTGGGACAGACTTCTTCCGGGAGACCTTCAGGAGAAATTTGATATGAAGAAAAAAGTTCCGTTGAGAAGAGTAGGAGAACATCAGGAGCTTGCCAATCTTGCGGCTTACCTGGTTTCAGATTATTCAGCGTATATGAATGGGGAAGTGGTAACAATTGATGGTGGAGAATGGCTTCAGGGAGCAGGAGAATTTAATATGCTTGAAGCAATTCCTCAAGAAATGTGGGATGCTTTGGAAGCAATGATTAAAGCAAAAAAATCAAATTAAATTAAACTTATATTAAAAAAACTCCCGGATGTGTAACAAATCCGGGAGTTTTTTTTACCTATACAGTAAAATAATACTTTTCACATGAATTTTAAACTTCCAACCCTTGTTTCCACTGTTGCAGTGATCCTGTTTTCAGGTTCTGTACACGCACAGGAATCCCCCAAATATGATTATGTAGAAGCATTTAAGCCGTTTTTCTATCCGCAGACAGGTTCGGCAACCCGTTCTGCAAGCGGACAGCCGGGACATGCTTATTGGCAGAATTCAGCAGACTATCATTTGAATGTCAGCTTGAATGAAGATAAAAAAGAGATTACCGGTACAGCACAGATTACCTATACCAACAACAGCCCGGATAAATTAGGTTTCCTTTGGCTGCAGCTGGATCAGAATCTGTTTGCAAAAGATTCCAGAGGAAACGGTGTAGTTCCGCTTTCGGGAAGCAGAAATGGAGCTCATGGCGAAGAATTTAATGGCGGATATAAGATTAAATCAGTAAAGCTTGATGGAAAAAGAGAAGTAAAATATACCATTACTGATACAAGAATGCAGATTGATCTTCCAAAGGAACTGAAAGCCAATGGAGGTGTTGCCAAAATAGAAATTGAATATTCTTTTGTTTCTCCTGACTACGGTTCAGACAGAATGGGGATTCAGGATACCAAAAACGGTAAAATATTTACCATGGCACAATGGTATCCGAGAATGTGTGTGTATGATGATGTATTGGGATGGAATACTCTTCCATATCTTGGAGCGTCAGAGTTTTATTTAGAATATGGGAATATTACAGCGAATATCACAGTTCCGGCCAATCATTATGTGGTAGCCTCCGGAGAACTTCTGAACGAGAAAGAAGTGTACAGTAAAGAAGAAATCAACAGATGGAATGAAGCAAGAAACAGTGATAAAACAGTAATGATTCATCCTGAATCTGAAATCGGTAAAAATAAAGCTTCCGGTACAAAAACATGGAAATTTAAAATTACACAGGCCAGAGATTTTGCCTGGGCGTCTTCTGCCGGATTTATTTTAGATGCTGCTAAAATTAATCTGCCTAGCGGAAAGAAATCCTTAGCTATCTCGGCTTATCCTGCTGAAAGTGCCGGAGAGAAAGCTTGGGGAAGATCTACAGAATATACCAAAGCAGCCATAGAGCATTATTCAAAGAAATGGTATGAGTATACCTATCCGGCTGCCACCAATGTAGCAGGAAATGAAGGCGGAATGGAATATCCGGGAATTGTGTTCTGTCATATGGATTCTAAAGGAGAAGATCTTTGGGGTGTTACAGACCACGAGTTTGGACACAACTGGTTCCCAATGATCGTAGGATCTAATGAAAGACTTTTCGCATGGATGGATGAAGGATTTAATACATTCATCAACGGACTTTCAACCGAAGCTTTCAATAAAGGCGAATATTATCGTAAACCGAATCTGGCAAGATCAGGACCTTATCTGTTGACAGACAGCCTGGAACCTGTAATGGTAGGACCGGATAATATGAAAGAAAGAAGTATCGGAGCTTTGGCTTACTATAAACCGGGAACAGGCTTGGATGTTTTGAGAGAAACGATTCTCGGACCTGAAAAATTTGATAAAGCATTCAGAACCTATATAGACCGATGGGCTTTTAAACATCCTACACCATGGGATTTCTTCCATACAATGGAAAATGTTTCCGGAGAAGAACTGAACTGGTTCTGGAGAGGATGGTTCTTTAACAAATGGAAAATTGACCAGGCTGTTAAAAATGTAAAATACATTAACGGAGACTTTAAAAACGGAGTTCAGATCACTGTTGAAAATATTGGACAGCTGCCGATGCCTACAACAGTTCAACTGAAATTCAAAGATGGAACGGTACAAACGGTGAATATCCCTGTGGAAGTCTGGAAAAGAAATACAGAATGGACATTCAAGGTAGATTCTAACAAGGAAATAGATGAGGTGAAGCTGGATCCGAATTCTGCTGTTCCTGACATCAATCTGGAAAACAATAGCAAAAAACCTTCATAGAGATATTGGATTTATATCTGGTAATTTAAATGTAACGCAAAGATCTGATATCCGATGTTTAATTTTTTAAGGGAGCAAAGATGGAATCAATGGAATTGATTCTTGCTAAGCGTAAGCATATTCATGTAGCTTAATCAGCATTTCTTAGCCTATTTAAAATTAAGAAGATTCATATAACCTTTGCGTTTATGACAGATAAACAGCAGCAAAATATACCTGTTACAAAAGCCTGAGCTTACAACCGTAAGTTCAGGCTTTTTATTTTAGGGTGTTTTTCCGGTGCAGGTGAAGGGGTTCTCCTGCAATGTTTTGGTGGTCAGTGATATAATTTTGTCCTACAATTTTAATCAAAAACAAAAAACATGGAAACATTAAAATCAGTGCTTGAAGCAAGCCACGCCAAAAAAACAAAAAATGAGTTAATTGATCTCTTATCGGGAGTAGAAAAAGTGCTTACCCCTGCAGTTTATGAAAAGGTATCAGGAATCGAGATTTCGGAATTAAGTTCACTGACCAATAAGGAACTTCTAAATATCTTAGAAGATTTCAAAAATAATTATGATGCAAAATGGGAAAAATCCTTTTCCGGAGTTTCTTCAGAGATCATGAAGCTTATTGCCGGTAAAATGGCTGCCGATGAAGAGATCTTCAGAACTTCAGATGCTGCCAGTGCAGATTTTGCTGCTGAATTGGGAAGTATAGACTTTGCTACCATCATTGGCGGACCGTTGGATGCTTGTGTAAAAGCACAGTCTAATGCCTCTATTGCTACCGTTAATTTCATCAATGAAGTTGGGTTTGAGCTTACAGATCCGGCCAATGCTGCCAGTCCTAAAAAACTGAGAATGGCAGAATTCAAATACAAAAAAAATATTCCGAATCCGGATTTTAAAGAAGATGAGCCGGTAAGTGTTACCAATCCTAAAACGATTCCGAATGATGTAGAAATTTCAGTGCCTTTTATTGCATTGCTGAATGTTCCAAGCTTCAGAATTGAAACCTGTGAAGTAGACTTCAATGTTAAACTTAATTCTACTTACACGAAAGACGTAAGTGACGAATTTGGTATCAATGCCGGAGTTTCCGGAGGATGGGGACCTGTAAAATTCAAAGTGGATGTGTCTTATAAAAGAACTTCCAGTACAGGAATCAAAGTGGAAAAAGAATACTCTCTTGGGGTAAAAGTACGTGCAACCAATGACGAAATGCCTGCCGGACTTGAAAAAGTACTTGGACTTCTTTCACAATAATATATTTTACGAAAGATGATAAAACTATCAGATTACCTGGATTATCTCAACAACGAGATAATTCAGGCTCGTAAAAAAGCAGACGAAAATGCAGTTCTTATTGCCAAAGAATATGCCCGTCATGAATACCTTAAATATTTCAAGGTTCCACGATATGCGCTTCCCAGTGTAAAGATGGACATTCCGATCAAGATTACGGATATAGATTCAGACACCAAATATAATTTTAAACTGAATCAGGATCAGTTTGTGACTGAAATAAATGAGAGAATCCGTCTGGTAAATAAAGAAAAAAGACTGAATATTCCTGAAATCAGTAAAAGACAACTCCAGACCGAAGAGTTCAAAACGTTGTTCAGTACACTGGAAAAAAATGATCAGAAATTCGGTAAGCTTCCTGCCAATGAAGTGCTTAAACTAGATCTCAGAAAGAAAGTTCAGGTTCTTAATTCCGGAATCTTTAGACCTCAGGATGGAACTACAGAAGAAGAAACCGATGAGCTGAAAGAAATCTTTTCAAAGGTTCTGCTGAATAAATATACATTGGTTAATGCCAAACTGAACAGCATTTATATTGATCCCAACACAAGTGCAGCAGAAGATAAAGACAAACTATTCATCAACCTTCATGTGGAAATGGAGGAAGAAGGAATCAGGATTGTGTCATACAAAGATAAAGACGGTAATGAAATAGAACAGATAACTTTTGAGTAATGCAGGAACTTATTCACTTTACGGTACAGAAAATCAAAGAACTGCTGGAGCATTTCAATGAAGTTCAGGCTTTGTACCTGTCCAAATCATTTGACTTTGATGCCCGGCTTGATGTATTTCTCAATGAAGTTCTGGAATATTTCCGTACCAAAGGAAACACCAGCCACGAATCTGAAGTTTTAAAGATTATGAATATGATTTCCACCGTTAAAAGAGGTTTTAATCCTATTAAAATGGAGAAAATAATAACAGGAAGACGAGAACTTCTCGGAGGATTTTCATTCAATGGCATGGAAAGTATGTATGATATTCTGATGGAAATATATACTAAGGAAAATAAAAAGCTTGACGATGCGGAAGAACTTATTTCAGGAATCATTGTCTCATTATATCAGAATGGTATTCTGGATGATGAAAAGCTGAAAGACATGAATTCTGTTCCTAAAATTGAACGTTTCTGGACTTCACTGGTTGAGCAGAATACAGCCATATCAGGAATTAATAAAAAGCTCAGACTGACCATTATTCCAGAAGATATTTTCCTTATTCTGGAAAAAGTATTTCTGAAATTAATTTAAAAAAAGATCATTATGGAAACCGGAAGATATATTGTTTTGCTGCAGGATCAGCAGAAAAATGCACTCAAAAAAATAGAGAAAGAGCTGGAAGTGAATATTACTTCTTCAGAATTGCTCTCCAAAGAAAACCGTTCCTATGAAATTATTGATCAGGACAACGGTGTGCTTTACAAAAATCTGGGCATTCTTGTGGTGGACAATATGGATGAAGATCAATTGAAAAGTGCCGTGAAAAATGAATCAAATTCTATTGTATACTACGAAAAAGAAAGAGAATTTTTCCCTGCAGATGAATTACAGCTGATCAAAGAACTTAAAAAACAGTCTGCCGGACTTGCAGAAAAGATTTCAGAACTTGAACAATATATCACCAGTAAGCCTTTACCTCAAAAATCATTCGTTGAATTGGAATGGGGATTACAAGCTATTGGGCTGGAAAAAACCAACTATACAGGAAAAGGTATTGATATTTGCATTCTGGATACAGGGCTTGAAACTTCCCATCCTGATTTTTCCTCTGAAGAAATTGAAGGCAAATCTTTCATAGATGGTGAAGACTGGAACCGGGATCCCAACGGACATGGTACGCACTGCGCGGGAGTGGCTACAGGAAATATCAGAAGTGATAACGGAAAACGCTATGGAATTGCCAGAGATTGTAATCTGAAGATTGCAAAAGTACTCGCGGATAACGGAAGAGGAACTACCAGCAGCGTGATTGATGCGATAGACTGGGCGATCACGAAAAAATTCAGAATATTATCTCTTTCACTGGCATCTCCGGTGAAACTTGATGATCAGCCTTCCGTCCTTTTTGAAACCATTGGAGAAAGAGCATTGGAAAACAACTGTCTTATTATAGCTGCTGCAGGAAATGACAGCAATAGGCCGCAGATTCCGCAACCCGTTTCAATGCCGGCCAATTCAAAATCAATTATGGCGGTAGGAGCTATTGACAGCCAAATGAAGATAGCCAGATTTTCAAACGCAGGAATCAATCCGTCTACTGGAGGAAATATCAATGTCTGTGCTCCCGGAGTGGATATTATCAGTGCTTACCCAAAAAACGCAAAGAACAAATCTAACCTGTATTACAGTATGAGTGGTACAAGCATGGCAGCACCGCATGTTTCCGGGCTTGTTGCTTTGTATATGGAACAGTTTCCCGACAAATCAGCAAAAGAGATCTGGGAACTGATTGAAAAGAAGGCAAGGCCTATTGAAGGCATAAAATACAGAGATATTGGTAACGGTTTAATACAGGTATACTTATGATCACTTATCTCGCAGTTTTAAAGAAAGATATAAATTTTAAAAAGCTTGAAGCGCTTCTCAAAAGTAAAGACATAAAACTGGTCTCTCACTACAAAACCATAGGAGTTGTAAAGCTTGAAAGCCCGTTGCCGGTTTCGGAAGCTGAACTTCAGGAGTATTTTATATCCATAGAAGAAGAAAAAGATAATTTAACAATATAATCACATCAATAAAGCTTTTCTGTCACAGAGAAGTTTTATTTTTGTCTCTTACTGATAAAATAACATATGAATTTCAGATTTTCAATGGTGTTTCTGATGTTTTTTGCATTAGGATTTTCACAGGACCTTACCGTAATGAGTTTTAATATCAGACTGAATGTAGAGTCAGATAAAGACAATGCATGGCCAAAAAGAAAGCAGGACGTTGCTGATCTATTGACCTATTATCATCCTGATTATTTCGGAGTACAGGAAGCTCTTCCGGAACAGATGAAAGATATTAAAACAGGATTAAAAAACTATGACTATATAGGAGTAGGAAGAGATGACGGCAAAGAAAAAGGCGAATTTTCTGCCATCTTCTATGATACCAATACACTTGAAGTAGTAAAATCAGGAACGTTCTGGTTATCTGAAACTCCGGAAAAACCTTCAAAGGGCTGGGATGCTGCACTAAACAGAATCTGTACTTATGCGGTATTTAAAGATAAAAAATCGAAGAAAGAATTTCTGGCAATGAACCTTCATTTCGATCATGTAGGAAATGTAGCAAGAGTAAAATCTTCTGAACTGATTCTGAAAAAGATCAAAGAACTGAATCCAAAGAATCTTCCGGTAGCGCTGAGCGGAGATTTTAACCTGACAGATGATTCTGAACCTATTAAAATTCTTTCCCAGAATATGAAAGATACGTTCTACCATTCCGAAACCAAACATTACGGTCCTGTAGGAACGTTTACAGGCTTCAACGTCAATGAAGTTCCGAAAGACAGAATCGATTATATTTTTACACAAGGCTTTAAAATAAGATCTCACCGACACATTAATGACAGAAGAGAAAATCTGTTGTATCCATCAGACCATTTTCCAGTGATTGTGAATCTTTCCCTATAAAAAAAATCAATGGGTTGGAAAATCAACTTCAAATCCAATTCCTCTCAGGGACTGGATTTTTATTTGAGGATCACTGTTGAAATATTTACGAAGCCTGCTGATAAACACATCAAGACTTCTTCCGGTAAAATAATCATTGGTTTCCCAGAGATTATCCAGAATGTTATCCCTTGTAATGATAGATCGGTTGTATTTCAGAAGATACAGTAGGAGCTCCTGTTCCCGTATGGTCAGCCGGTTGTTTCCGTTAGGATGTGACAACAGAAGTTTAGTGGTATCCAACGAAAACGCTCCGATTTTTATTAGACTTTCTGTAACGGCGGGAAGTGTTCTCTTCAGAATATTTTTAATTCGCAGAACAAGTTCTTCAGGATCGCAGGGTTTCGCAATATAATCGTCGGCACCTATTTTCAACCCGGTCAATCGGTCAATTTTTTGATTTTTGGCTGTTAAAAATAACAATGGAAAATTACTTCTTTCTTTGATGATCATTTTCGCCAGTGAAAAACCATCTAAATTAGGCATCATCACATCCAGTATTCCTATCTGAAAAGGAAAATCAGCCTGAAGCAATGGTACTATGTCTTCAGGATTCTGAAACCAGCTGACTTCAAAATCTTCCAATTCAAGATAATGCTTAAGAATCATTCCGAAATCCGGATCGTCTTCTGCCAGAAGGATTTTAGTTTTCATAAGGAATTGATATTTTAAAAGTACTACCTGTATTAAGCTGGCTGGATACGTCTATTTTGCCACCATAATTGGCAACGATTTTCTTCACAAAATAAAGCCCCAGTCCAAGCCCTTTGCTATTGTGAATATTGTTGTTCTGTATTCTGTAGAATTTTTCGAAAATATGATTAAGTTCTTTCGTTTCCATACCCTGACCATTGTCATAAACTTCGATTTCTAAGTGTTGAGAACTGTTGCAGATATTTATTTTCACAGCAGAAGCTCCATACTTTACACTGTTCTCACAAAGATTTTTAATGACTGTTTCCATCAGGTTTTTATCAAAAGGAAGCTGGTGTGAGACTGAATTTGTAAGGTTAAAATCAGTATCGGAATAAGTAACAGCAAGATCCTGAATGAAAAAGTTCCAGTCTTCAGGTTGTATGGCTGTCATTTCATCCGGTATTTCATCTTTATGAAGTTGGTACATCAAGCTTTCAAGCCTGGAAATCTGCCTTTCGATAAGAGGAAGCGTTTCCGGATTCCATTCTTTTTTTAATGCTTTTGAAGCTATTTTTAAAGTAGCGATCGGAGTTTTAAACTCATGTGAAATGTTATCCACAATGGTGTGGAGAACTTCCACCTGCTTTTGCTGCCGGATCAGATTTCTAATTGTGAAAATATAAAGCAGAAGAACTCCCGAAAGAAGAATCACACAGCAAATAATCAATAACGTAAGCTCTTTGAAAACAATACTCTTGATATTTCTGATCTCAAAATCTGTTTGGGTTTTAACAAGAAAAGTATTTCTTTTTTCAACCTGCCCTTCATCCGAATCATCTCTTTTAGATGTTGAGGTTTCCCAACTTCCATTACTTGCAATACGGGGATTTTTAAGCTTATCCTGTGTCTCAAAAATAACAATTGGTTCTGTAATTACTTTTGTGCTGTCTGGAAGATGAACAATAGACAAGTACCGGATTCTGGCAGAAATCTCATAACCGTCTTTCTGGTAGCGGCTGTTGATATAATGAATCAGTCTTTCTCTGGCAGATTTTCTGTTTTCTATAAAATAATTCAGAAAATCCTTTTTGTTGATCTCCTTATTATGATACCTTATAATGATGTTCTGGAGAGAGTCATCATTTCTTTCTTTCACCTCCTGGATGTCTTCAAGACTGTCTGTAAAATGGGTAAGCCCGTCATTCACGGATCTGTAGATATCCCTTTCTTTTACCTGATAGGTCTTATACATAAAGTAGATCTGTATTCCCAGTAAAAGCAGGAACAGAGCAGCAAAAACCGAAATCAGAATTTTACTCTTGGCTATCATTGAAACAAAGATAAAGCTTTACCATTTTACTGAAATAATATTTTTATCATTAACCTTTTATTAACCTGATGATTAGTGTGTTTTTTGGTAATTTTAGAAAATAAAAAACTATTAATTAATGAAAAAGATATTCATTCTTCTTGTTCTGTTATTTGGGATGATCATCAATGCTCAAACACATCGTTTTATATATGAACTTCAATACAGAATAGAACCTAACGGTACAGGATATGATAAAGAAGAAATGGTGCTGGATATCAATCCGGAGGAAGTAAAGTTTTATGAATTTGAATTTTTAACGAGCGATTCTCTGAATATTCTTCATGGAGGAGTTTCTTCTCAGCATACCAGCCAGTCCGGACAGACTATTATCCGAAAAAGAAATTCCAATATAAATAAAAACTTTGTTCAGATTATGATGATGCCGTATTATTATGTTTTTGAAACGGAGAATAATATTCAATGGAAAATAGAGGCTGATACTAAAAAGATCAACAATTATAAATTGCAAAAAGCAACTGCCATGTTTGGAGGAAGAAACTGGACTGCCTGGTTTACTCCGGATATCAACATTCCTGAAGGACCATATAAATTTAGAGGACTTCCGGGATTGGTTCTGTATGTGGAGGATGATAAGAAAGATTTTATATATTCTTTCTCGCGAAATAGTAATCTCTCCAAAACATATGATACAACAGGCTTTCTCGAAAAGCATTATTCATTGGCTCCTATTGCCATTGACTTTAAGAAATGGGTGAAACTGAATCTGGAGTTTTATAATGATCCTTATGCCAGAATGAGAACCGAATTTCAACCGGACTGGAATGTACGCATTAATGGGCAGCAAATCAAAAGTAAAGAGGAGTTCGCAGGTTTGACCAAACAAACACAGATAGACATCAAAAAATATTATAATCCGATAGAACTGGATAAAGCAATTCCTTATCCATAGAAACAGACTCTATTGATTTTAAACCCTGAATTTGCGAGTTCAGGGTTTATTATTTTAAAGAAAAAGATATTAACCCATCATTAACCGTCTATTAACCGAAATTCTCCTTTTCAATACAGAATTTTGTCCCCATAAAACAGAACAGTGATTTTGTTTGAGAGGATAAAAAAATAGCCATGTATAAAATTCTTTTTTTTCTGTGTTTTTCAGCCTTGATTCTTGCCCAGAAACAAAAAACTGGAGGTACAGTGGTGAATATCGAGAATGAAAAACTTTCATCAGTAAAGGTAGAAGTGTATAATGCTCAGAATGCATTAATCAAAGAATTAAAAACAGACGAAAATGGGAAGTTTGTACTGGAGAACATAGCAGAACAGGATGTAAAACTGGTGATTAAAAATCAGGGATACTCTTTATTTGAGAAAAAGATTGATCTGAAAGAACCTGAGCCCCTGAATATTGTTCTTAAAAAAGAACCCCAGGAAATAGAAGGCGTTGTAATGACCAAGCGCAAGCCTTTGGTGAAAAGAAAAGTAGACCGCCTGGAATTTAATGTTGAAAACAGCAATATTTCATCACTCAATGCCTGGGAAATTCTAAAAAATACACCCAGTGTCACAATAAATAATGATGTACTCGGAGTAAAAGGAAGTACCGGAATTTTGGTGACTATTAATGATAAAAAGGTAATGCTGACAGGAGATGAACTGAAAAATCTTCTGGAAAATACACAGGGAGATGAAGTGAAGTCAGTAGAAGTGATTACCAATCCACCTGCGAAATATGAAGCTTCAGGAAGTGCAGTACTGAATATCGTTCTGAAAAAGAATAAAATTGAAGGTTACCGCGGAATTCTCTCATCCAAATATGTACAGACACAATATGCGAAAGGCGTTTTTGGTCTTTCCCAATATTATAAAAAAGATAAACTTTCCATTATGGGGAGCTATTATAGAGGGCTGGGGACGTACTACCGGGAAGGAACAGACTATGTGAACTACCCGGAAAGCCAAACCCGATGGGTCAGTACGATGAACAGGAAGGATAAAAACAATAACCAGAATACCCTGAATTTTAATGTGGAATATGAATTGGACAGTTTGACCAATGCAAGCCTCAACTACTCAGGGTATTTTTCTCCAAAATCCTTCGGAACCTACAATGTCCCTACACTGATCTATAATAGTCAGGATATCGTAGAATCTAATTATACCACAGTCAATGATCACCGCTCACGTTCCATTAATAATTCTGTAAGTTTTCAGATAGATCGGAAGCTGAATAAGAAAAGCAATCTTTCATGGATTAACTATTTTACCGGAAACAATGCCGATAAATTTCAGAATGTAATCACCGATCTGAACTTTGCAGGCCAGCCTCCAAAAGAAGATAATTTTCTTACAAAGAACAAAGCGGATGTTCAGCTATATTCCACTCAGTTTGATTATCAATGGAAAGATGATAAACTGGAGCTGGAATCCGGAGCAAAATATAGTTTTGTAAAGACAAGCAGTACACTTGATTTCTCTGATAATGAAAATGGAACACTGCAATACAGACCTGAAAAGAGCAGTATCTTTGATTATAAAGAACACAATTTTGCCCTGTATTCTTCATTAGCCTATAATATTGGAAAATGGAACTTCAAAGGAGGGCTTCGTGCAGAAATGACAGATCTTGAAGGTGTAGTCTCTGAACCTTATGAATTGAATAAAAGCAATTATTGGAAATTTTTCCCCACTTTTTATGCACAATATACCACAGAAAATAAACAGGAATTCGGTTTCTCTTATGGGAAAAGGATCAGCAGGCCTTCCTATTCATGGTTGAATCCTGCGAAATCTTACTACAATCTGTTTTCATATTATCAGGGAGATCCAAAATTAAAAGCAACAATTACTCATAATCTCAATCTTACCTATTCCTGGAAAGACTGGAATCTGGATCTATATTACCGGAAAGAAATATATCCATCTATGGAAATTTCATATCAGGAACCAAGCACCAATAGTCTCATCTATTATTTTACCAATATTGAAAAAGGAGAAGCTTTCGGATTAAGCCTGTATAAAAATTTTCAGGTCAAACCATGGTGGAATATCATCATGTCTGAAAACCTTGAACACAACGAAAATTTTTTCAAAGGAACAGACGGAATGCTATATAAAAATAAAGTCTGGAACTGGGTATCCAATATCTCAACCAGTTTTACCCTGAATAAAAATAATGATTGGAAAATGGAAATGGGACACCGATACTATTCTCCCGGAATACAAGGGACTTTCAGGATTTCTGCTGTCTGGTCGGCATATTTTGTAATGAACAGAAAGTTCTTTAATAAAAAACTGGAAGCAAGTCTTATATTCACTGATATTTTCAGAACAACAGGTCAGAAAGTCAGTACAAAATACGCGAATCAGGATAATTATTTTCTCGATTATACGGATGCTCAAGGCATTTCGTTTTCATTGAAATTCAATTTTGGAAATCAGTCTGTGAAAAATGCAAAAACAATAAAGAAAACTGCCGAACAGGACAGGCTGTAGAATAATATGATAGAAAAGTCATTGCTATAAAATATTATTACAAAAGAAATGATCTTCTGGTGTCACATTTTCGTTATTTTTGATACCTATTTTTAAAAAGGTCATTATGAAGAAAATTTTTTCCGGAATGCTGATGGTCGTTTCCTTATTACAATTGTCTGCACAGGAACTATATATGCCGAGAAATATCAAAAAAGCGTATGAAAATGGAACCCGCGATATCTCCGGAGCGCCAGGTAAAAACTATTGGCAGAATAAGGGAGCGTATAATGTGGATGTGAAGGTGGATGCCAATACAAAAATGGTTTCCGGAAAAGAAACCATTGTCTATACGAACAATAGTCCGGATAATCTGAATGAACTGGCTATACGTTTTGTGAATAACCTTCATAAACCGCAGTCACCAAGATCAGGATTTGTGTCTAAAGATTTTCTGTCTTCAGGACTTAAAATTAAATCTTTCATTGTAAACGGAGCAAAATATGATATCAACAGTGATGATTGGAGTACTGTTGAAAAAGTGAAATTAAAAACAGCTTTAAAGCCTAAATCAAAAGCTGAAGTAAAAATTGAATGGGAATATCCGCTTTCAGTACAAAGTGGGAGAGAAGGACAGATAGACCCTGAGACATTCTATGTAGCTTATTCTTTTCCAAGAATTTCTGTATATGATGATTACAACGGATGGGATATGCTTCCACACTCAGACAGACAGGAGTTTTATAACGACTTCAATGACTATAGCTTTGCCATCACCGCGCCAAAGAATTTTGTAGTTTGGGCAACAGGAGATTTCCTGAACCCGGAAGCAGTACTTCAGCCTGAGTATTTAAAAAGATATAAAGCTTCATTAAAAAGTGATAAAGTAATGAAGATTGCTACTGAGCAGGAAATGAAGTCGGGAAAAGTGACCAAACCCAATAAATGGAATGTATGGAAATTTAAAGCCAGCCACATCACCGATTTCTGTTTTGCAATGAGCAGCCATTATGTGTGGGATGCAGCAAGTGTTCAGTTAAAATCAAAAAGAGCAAGTGTTCAGGCAGGATATAAAAATGGTGCGAAAGATTTTGAACATTATGTTGACTGGATGCGTTATAACCTTGATTGGTTCTCTAAAAACTGGCCTGGAGTAGAATATCCTTACAACGTAATGACCGCTATTCAAGGATATGCAGATATGGAATATCCAATGATGATCAATGATACCAGTATTCCTGATGATCTTCAGGATGCAAGGCTGACAGCAGATCATGAAATTGCTCACACTTATTTCCCTTTTTATATGGGAATCAATGAAACGAGATATGCATTTATGGATGAAGGCTGGGCTACCACCCTAGAATATCTTATAGGAATTGATGAAAACGGAGAAGCAGCAGCTAAAGAATTTTATAAAAACTTCCGTGTTAAAAAATGGATCAATGATCCTTCAGCCGAACAGGACCAGCCAGTGATTACGATGAGTACACAGGTGAGCGGTGCCGGATATGGAAACAATTCTTATGTAAAAGCCTCTCTGTCTTACCTGGCCTTGAAAGATTATTTAGGAGACGAACTGTTCAAAAAAGCATTGCATCATTATATGGATAACTGGAATGGAAAGCATCCGGTTCCATGGGATTATTTTAACTCTATGAACACCGGATCAGGGAAAAATCTGAACTGGTTCTTCCAAAACTGGTTTTATACCAATAATTATATTGATTTAAAAGTAACAGGTGCATCACAGATTAATGATATGCTTACAGTAAATGTAGCCAATGTAGGTGGTTTTGCAATTCCGTTTGATGCTCTATTGTCATATGAAGACGGGACTACAGAAAAACTGCATTTCTCTCCTTCCGTTTGGGAAAAAGATCAGAAACTTACTGATCTTGTTATTCCTATTAAGAAGAAAGTAAAATCTGTAAAGCTGGATGGAGATCTGTTTATGGATTATACTCCGGAAAATAACCAGAAAAACTTATAAAGTAAAAGCCTTCAGATTCTGAAGGCTTTTGTATTTTTAAAAATAGGCGGTTAATCTCAAACCTAATGTAATATAATTGATTTTTTCTTTAGCAATCAGGTTGTTAAGTTCCTGATCCAGCTCAGTGCTTTCTTTGATCTCATCACTGAAATAATACCGGATCGTGGAATTGATCTGATTATAATCTGTATAGAAAGTAAGACCCAATCCCGGATTGAATTTGTAGGTCATAGCAGCTCCTGTATTCCATCGGAAAGCAGGTTTGGGTTTATATCGGGCGATCTGCAGTTCGTGATTAGGAGCATCAATATCATTTCCTTTTACAAATACTTTTCCACTGGCAGTAGCGGCATACCCTCCGGTGAGCTTTAAAGTAAGCTGCCATTTATCTGAGAATTCATGAGAAAAATATGGGCCAATACCTGCAGCCAGAAAGCCCATAGATTGTGTTTTAATTTCATGGTCCCCAAAATCCTGTCCGTCATCAAAGGTTATTCTTTGAGATTTAATAGGAAAGCTGCTGAAGGCTACATCTGCACCCACACCCCATTTTTTTGAAAAGAAATAAGCTCCCTCCAGTCCGCCTTCAAAACCGATTTGTTTTTTGTCATCCAGTTCAGATTCCCTCAGGAAATTGGTTGTACCTAGTGCGGTGCCCATCTTCAGGGCGAGAAAAGACGGATAATCATTTCCTTGTATTCTCGATAAGATACTTAAATTGTCTCCTTTATTTTTATAAATTTTATCAATAAAAAAATACCCCAGTTCTGTTGATATAATTCCAATACCAGCTCCGGCAAGAATATCCGGAACCCAGTGTCTGTTATTTAAATTTCGGCCAAGTCCGGTAATAGCGGCGGAACCATATCCTGCAATACTATAGGCTGGGTTTACCATACCATATTCTTTGTGCAGAAAACTAGCATTGGTAAAAGCCATTGCAGCATGTCCTGATGGAAATGAATTGTTTTTGGATCCGTCCGGACGTTCCACTTTTGCAGTATATTTAATAGAATTCACTAAAATAGCCATGATGGCTAAGCTTGTACCATAAGATAAGGTTGCTCTTCCAATATTATTGCGTCCCTTTACACCTGCCAGTTTTAATCCGTAAACTGTGGCAGCTGGAGCATACTGAAGATAATCATCAAATTTGAACTTGAAATTGGGAAGGTATCGGTTTCGTACCTCGCGGATATTCTCTTTCTCTCCCCATGTTGCAGCAGCAGCGGTAAAAAGAAGGGCCGGAGCTACTGATTTTTTCATCCATTCTTTTTTGAAAAAAGGAGTCTTATTCTGAAATACACAGTCGGAAGAATTTATAAGTGCGATATCCTCCATCAGATTCCTGGCTTGGATGGTATCCTGTGTTTTAGTTTTGATGGTATCCTGAGCTTTAATACAGTATAAATGCAATAGTATTCCTGATGCTAATGCTAATTTTTTCATCGTAGTGGTGCTGAAATTTAAGTCAGGTAAAAATATTAAAAAAATCTATCCCAAAAATTGAGATAGACTATTTTAATGTTTTTATAATATTTAAACTGAATTGATTATCTTAATCCAGATCTAGGTCCGGATGCTGCTACTACGGCCTGCATTCTTGTTTTTTGATTAGCAGAGAACATTACCATGGATTTGTCATCCACATAATCCATATAGTTCATAAACATTTGAGAACGGCTTACTCCTCCACAAGCTCTGTTCAGAGGATAGGTGGGATTTCCATAGTTAGGGCCTGGAGACACAGGTGTATCATTAGAGTAATCTGTCTGGCAGCCTGCATCGGAAGATCCCCAAAGGTGTGGAAGATTTAGATAATGCCCTACTTCGTGAGTTACTGTTCTTCCTAAATTGAACGGAGCAGAAGCACCGGTTTTTCCTATATACTGATATCCAATTACAAGACCATCATACCATTCTCCTGCATTTTCAGGATAATAAGCATAGCCTAAAGTTCCAGGTTGGTTATTTTCGTCAAGGATTGAATTAACTACCCATATATTCATATTTTTAGTCACATCAGTAGCATCAATACCACCTGTGCTCGCTTTTTTCATTTGTTCAAGATCAGATCTCCATCCTGTTTTTGTACTTTGTTTACGGTTGGTAGCTACTAATTTGAAACGGATTTTTACATCTCCTGCTGCCACAGGTTGAAATGCAGAAGGAATTTTATTGATATCAGAATTGGTGGCACCATAATCAGCATTCAACACAGCAATTTGTTCCGCGATTCTTGCATCGGAAACATTTTGAGCGGAAGTGTTGTAAATTACATTAAAAACCACCGGAATCTCAACAGTTCCATCTGCCAGAACTTTTCCTACTTTAAGATTTTCTGCAAATTTTTCAGTACCGGATTCAATATCAATCATTTTTTGCTTTAGTGCAGGATTTTTCAGGAGCATTGCCTGTCTTATTCCTTCCGAAGCACAGCCTCTTTTGAGAGCACTTGGAGCAGAAGATTCCTGATCCACGGGTGTTTCATTTTGATTAGATAAGTTGTCAGTGTTACATGCCGACATAAAGCCCAGGACAAGGGCTCCAAATAGGATTTTTTTCATATCGTTATAATATAATTTGGTTGTGGATGTGAAATTATATTATTTAAAATTGATATGCAAGTTATTTTGTAAAATAATTGATAAATACCTATTGAATAAGTGTTTTTATTGATGTTATTTACGTTTTAATGGTTTTGTTTTGAATTTTAATCAATTTGAATTAATTATTTTATATTTCACATTTATGTGTGTTTTTAAGCGTAAATAATTTTATACCCTATATAATTTGTAGGATATTTTTCTTTAAACAATTCATAAAGAAAATACTTTAAAAAATATAATTGGAGTGTTGTATTTCATGCATTGTTCTCTTTTTAAGTTTGTTTTGCTGATTATGTGTTTTTTATATGAAATAATATAATGTTATTGAGGCTTTTTTTGTATGAATAAATTACTGAGCTAATGCATAGATGGTATTCCTGAATTTTAATCATAAAAAGGTAAAAAAAAATCTATCCCGTTGTGGGATAGATTCTAGAACATATGTGAAAGAATAGGTCTTAATACACTCTCAATCCGGATCTTGCTCCAGAAGAAGCTGTCACAGACTGCATTTTTGTTTTTTGTCCTGCGGTAAACATATAGAGTGAATTATCATCAGAATAATCCATATAATTCATAAACATGACAGACCTTTTTACTCCATAGCAAGTATTGTAAAGAGGATAAGTTGGTTTTCCTGTGTTGGCTGTTGTTTGGGTAGGTGTATCTGCAATCAGATCATCACCACAATTGGTATCTCCCCAGATATGTCTAAGCCCTAGATAATGTCCAACTTCGTGAGTAGCAGTTCTTCCAAGATTAAATGGAGCAGAAGCACCTGTTTTTCCAACATAAGGAGCGGCAAGTACCACACCGTCTTTCCATGTTCCGGCATCTTCAGGAAAAGTAGCATATCCAAGAATATTTCCTTGTGGGTCTGGCATACTTCCAACGATCCAAATATTGAAATAGTTTGTAGAGTTAGTAGCGTCAATACCTCCTGTAGAGGCTTTTTTCATGGTGTTATTTATTCTGTCTGTTTTACTCCACGATGTTTTGGTAGTTGCTTTTCTTATGGTATTTACCAGTCTGAATCTTATTTTCGCATCCCCTGCCTTTACCCCCTGAAATTCTGTAGGTATTAATGATGCATCACTGTTTGTACCTCCATAGTCAGCATTTAAAACAGCAATCTGTTCTGCGATTCTTGCATCAGATACATTCTGTGCTGTTGTTTTATAAATTACATTTACAACTACCGGAATTTCAACAGTTCCATCTGCAAGAACTTTTCCTAAAGCAAGATTATTGGAGAATCTTTTTGCATTAGCTTCAATTTCGTCTACCTTTTGTCTGAGTGCAGGATCTTTTTGTAGTGCCTCTTGTCTCATTTCTTCTGATGGACAAATTCTTTTTGATGCTAATGAAGAAGTTTCCTGTTCAGCTTGTACTTCATTTTGATTGGTCATGTTGTCATTGTTACATGAAGACATTAATCCAAGAGCAAGAGCTCCAAATAATAGTTTTTTCATATCAAAATCATTTTGTTTGAGGATGTGAATTTATATTATTTGAAATTGATATGCAAATATTTTTGCCATTTCTTTATCGAATTGATTGTTTTTAAGTGGATGTATTAGTTTTAATTCATTTTTATGTTAAAAACTTTAAATTTTAATCAATTTGATGAAGTTGTTATTGTGTTTTTTGTTTTGATTATTTTTTTATGAATTCTTTTCGTTTAAATTCATCTTTTTTATGAATTTTTTCAAGATGGATTTTAGTTTGCAAAACCATTTTTAATAGCAAAAACCGCGAGCCCGACACGGGTTTTTAAATCCAGTTTTTCACAAAGCTGATCGCGATAGCTTTCTACTGTTCTTGGGCTGCAGCACATTCTGTCTGCAATTTCCTTATAGCTGAGTTCTGTTACGGTATATTTAAGGAATTCTTTTTCTCTGTCTGAAATTCTTATAGCGATTTCAGTTTCAGTTTCTTTATTCAGGTTAGAGAAAATAATTTTAGAAGCCCAGTCCGGATAAAAGAAGCCGTCGCTGCTCAATCGGGTAAGTGCTGTTTCCAGATCTCTTGGATGGGTGTTTTTTAAAAGATAACCTTTTGCTCCGCTTTTGATCATCTTGATTACACTGTTGTCGTCACCCTGCATACTAAGTGCCATGATTTTAATGGCAGGATGATTTTTTGTAAGCCAGGCAGCAGTTTCAAAACCGTCCATAATAGGCATGCTGATATCCAAAAGAATGATATCCGGAATGGTATTTCCTTCTTCAATTTTTTGGATAAGATCCTTCCCGTTTTCACACACATAGATAACTTCAAACTCATTGAAATTGCCAATAATGCCTTCCAGGGCTTTTGCAATAAGTATATGGTCGTCAACAATTACAATAGATTTCTTCATGACTGTTTTTTTAAGATAATATTGATGCGGGTTCCTGTATTTTCCTGGCTTTCCATATGAAAATTTGCTCCTATGATTTCAGCTCTGTTTTTCATATTGGTAAGACCTATTCCGTTGGATTTAATCTGTGAAGTATCAAACCCGATTCCATCATCACGGATATCAAGCTCCCAAAGGATATCTTCTGAAGTGTTCAGGCTGATAAATATATTTTTACAATGAGAATGTTTTATACTGTTCTGAATAAACTCCTGAGTAATTCTTAGTAGAACGTTTTTATGAACAAAACCTAAATCCAGTTGTTTGAAATTATGTTCAAAGCTGACCATACACTTTTTAAAGGAATTGGTATTGTCTACTTCTTCCTGTATTAAAGTTACAATTTCCTTCTGGTTGATGTTGTCATCCGTTAATGTTTTTGATAAGCTTCTAAGGTCCTGCAGAGATTGATTAATAATCTGTGAAACCTGGTCAATTCTTTCACTTGCTTCAGAAACTTTGTTTTCATAAAGCATTTGTTGTACATAAAGACTTACAAGGGTAAGTTTCTGGCCAATATTGTCATGCAATTCCCGGCCAATCTGCTGCATAGTGGCCTGCTGGATTTCTAGTTGGGTAGACAGAAGTTCTCTTTGATGAAGTTCATTTTTTCTTTCAATTTCATTTAAGTACTCTTTTTTTCGTTGCCTGTAATTCCGGATATAAATAAATACAGCTATTACAAACATCAAAAAAAAGATGTTGAATGAAATAAGAGTTATTAAGAGTTCTGTTTTCTCCATATGAATGAACTTGCAAATAAAATATACATAACTGCTCCTGAAACCTGAAAATATATAAAATAAATATCCCAGATATCTATATATTTCCACAAAAGAGAGTTAAATGTCATAAATGGTAGATTGGCTATATAAAAAAGTGTTACTCCCAGATTGATATAAAACATTTTGTTTTTACTGAAATTGAGAATCTCGGATGAATTGACTTGCTTATAATACTCCATAATGACAAGAGCCATTAAGAGCAGGCAACCTATATTGTAATTGAAAGAAAAGATTACTTTCTTTTCCGGGAAAAAAAGTGCCCTGAGAATATATGTTAAAAGATACGTCCCTGTTAAGATATAGAACAGTTTTGTTTTCTTCAGAGATTCTTTTGCATACAGCCAATAAAAAAATATAAACTGCAATGGAATCACAAAATAATTGTGAAAATTTATTCTGTCTATTCTAAGTGGCTTCTCTCCCCATTTTACAGCCGATTCACATAGAAAAATGAGAATCAGATAAACTGCCAGGTATTTCCAATGCTGTTTTTTGACACGGTTATAATAAATCAGTGAGGTTAAAGCTGCAAAGGCTTCTCCCCAATACATGAATGAAGAAAAAATTTTTTGAATCTCAGTCATATTGTGTTTAAGAATGTGAATGGTGATTAATAAGATGTGCCCATTGGAGGTGATGGTGGAATAAGTGTTCCACTATTTTCTCCAAGCCCAGTATCATCACCTTGAGTACCTCCGCCACCATTACCATTGCCGGATGGAGTGAAATTGCGTGAATTTAATGCTAGGCTTGAATTTTCTCCATCTGTCTGGAAAGGATTAAAATCAAAATCAACAATTTCTCCTGTTTCACTTGCTTTTTTCAAAGTTGGTATCATCACTAATGTATGTTTTTCGGCATATGCTACGGGAACAGGATGTGAATCCATAATAGACCAGTTTTCTGCCTTTGGATAAGTGGCATAATAAAATCTAATGCCTAAATCTTCTGTAGAGGTAGCCGGGTTCACTTTGGCAGCTTCTGCTTCAATGGTGGCAATGAAGTTTTTTAATTTCGGAAGGTCAAACCAAATGGAATGTGCATCTTCTATCCCTAAAGAGGTATTGATCACATTTAAATGATTTTGACGGTAATTGTCAATCAGAGCCTGGATAAGACTATTTGACATTATTCCAGGTTGTAGCGGATTGTTTGATTCTGTATTCATAGCTTAGCAATATTTTACGGATGAAATTCAATTAATATGCAAATTTCGGAAAAAATATGCTAGAAAATGTATTAGTTAATAGGGAATTATACTGTTATTTTTACCGTGTTTTTACGGATTGTATGTAAAGTATAGCAATTTAAAGGTAATTTAAACGCGGTTTTACTCTAGAGAAAAGCGGAGAAAGTACTTTTCTCCGCCTGTTCTTTAAATACAAGGGTACTTTTTCCAATCTCTGCATACGAGTCCTGCTGTACAACAAAGACCGGTGGGACAACTCCAGTCCTCACCACACATAATAGGGAATGGTTCAATTCCACCATCAATTTTCTTTAAATCATTTCTTTTTAGCTTTTTCATACTGATTTTGTTTTAGTTATTAGTAGCGTAAATACAATGTTATTTCACTTAATAAGGATAAAATAATTTAAAAAAATAAGTGCTGCAGATCGCTCTACAGCACTTATTCACAAAAATAATGTATATGAAAAAAACTATTTTATTGCTCAGTAGGTCTGAAAACCAAACCTGTTTCTACGAAGTAATCCAGAGTAATTCTGTCTCCGTCGTTTACATTTCCTGCAAGAATCTCTTTTGACAGTTTATTTAATACTTCCTGCTGGATCACTCTTTTCAACGGTCTTGCTCCGAAAGCAGGGTCGTAACCTTTCTCCATCAGATAATCTACTGCATCCTGAGTGAAAGTCATAATGATGTTTCTTTTAGATAACATTTCATTAAATCCTCTCAGTTGGTATTGAACGATTTTTCCGATTTCTTTTTTTCTTAAAGGCTGGAACAGTACAATCTCATCAATTCTGTTCAGGAATTCCGGACGCAGCGTCTGTTTCAAAAGATCAAAAACCTCGTCTTTTGTTTTATCTACAATTTCATCCTGATTTTCCTCAGTAAGATTTTCAAAATTCTCCTGAATAAGGTGTGAACCTAAATTCGAGGTCATAATGACGATTGAATTCTTAAAATTTACTACACGCCCTTTATTGTCTGTCAGACGACCATCATCCAAAACCTGAAGTAAGGTGTTGAAAACATCTGGGTGTGCTTTTTCAATTTCGTCCAGAAGCACTACGGAATAAGGTCTTCTTCTTACAGCTTCAGTCAGTTGTCCGCCTTCATCATATCCTACATATCCTGGAGGCGCTCCTACTAATCTCGAAACACTGTGACGTTCCTGATATTCACTCATATCAATTCTGGTCATGTTGTTCTCGTCATCAAATAAGAATTCAGCCAATGCTTTTGCCAGCTCGGTTTTACCTACTCCGGTTGTTCCTAAAAATAAGAATGAACCAATAGGCTTTTTATCATCGCTCAATCCGGCTCTGTTTCTTCTGATAGCATCTGCAACCGCCTGAATAGCCTCATCCTGTCCAACCACTCTGTGGTGTAGTTCAGACTCAAGATTCAATAACTTATCTCTTTCGGACTGTAATAATTTGGTTACAGGAATACCTGTCCATTTACCGATTACTTCAGAGATGTTTTCTGCAGTAACCTCTTCTTTGATCAGCTCATTCTGATGATTCTGCATTTCCAGTTCTACTTTGCTGAGCTCTTCTTCTTTTTCACGAAGTTTTCCGTATTGGATCTCCGCTACTTTTGCATAATCTCCGGCTCTGGAAGCTCTCTCAGCTTCGTGTTTCAGAGATTCAATATCTTTTTTGATCTGGGTAAGATCTTCACTTTTCTGTTTTTCTTTCAGCCATTTCGCATTGATTTCATTTCTCTGTTCGGAAATTTTAGCAATATCCTCCTTCAGATGATCAATTTTTGTCTGATTGCCTTCTCTTGAAATAGCTGCCAGTTCAATTTCCAGCTGCATCAGCCTTCTGTCCAGAACATCCAGTTCTTCCGGCTTGGAATTGATTTCCATTCTCAGTTTGGCAGAAGCTTCATCGATAAGGTCAATCGCCTTGTCCGGTAGAAAACGGTCTGAAATATATCTTTGAGACATTTCCACAGCCGCAATAATTGCTTCATCTTTGATTCTTACCTTATGGTGAGCTTCATATTTATCTTTAATACCACGAAGGATCGAAATTGCAGATTCAGTATCCGGTTCTTCCACCATTACTTTTTGGAAACGTCTTTCTAACGCTTTATCTTTTTCAAAATACTTTTGATACTCGTTCAAAGTAGTCGCTCCAATGGCTCTCAATTCGCCTCTTGCTAAAGCAGGTTTTAAGATGTTGGCTGCATCCATTGCTCCTTCACCACCTCCGGCACCCACCAAAGTATGGATTTCGTCGATGAAAAGTATAATCTGTCCGTCAGATTTGATGACTTCATTCACAACAGATTTTAAGCGCTCTTCAAACTCACCTTTATATTTTGCTCCGGCAATCAGAGCTCCCATATCCAATGAGAATAAAGTTTTATCCATCAGGTTTTCAGGAACGTCACCGTTGATAATTCTGTGGGCTATTCCCTCCGCAATGGCTGTTTTACCTACACCCGGTTCCCCGATAAGGATTGGGTTGTTTTTTGTTCTTCTGGAAAGGATCTGTAAAACCCTTCTGATTTCTTCATCACGTCCGATTACCGGATCCAGTTTGCCTTCTGCTGCTAATTCGTTGAAGTTTTTAGCATATTTATTTAAGGATTGATAAGTCTCTTCCGAACTTGCAGAAGTAGCTTTGCTTCCTTTTCTTAATTCTTTGATAGCGCCTTCAAGCAGATTTTTGGTTACCCCCATATCTTTCAGCATTTTGGATACTTCAGAGCTGGTTTCCAAAAGAGATAACCATAAATGTTCAATCGTTACATATTCATCACCCATTTTCTTGGCGATATTAGGAGCATCCAGTAATACTTTGTTGGCAGATTGTGAAAGGTAAATGTTTCCTCCCTGTACTTTTGGGAGTTTTTCTAAATTTTCACGGTTGCGCTCTCTTACTAAATTGGCATCTGCTTCAGATTTTTTAAGTAGGAAAGGCGATATATTTTCATCCACCTGAAAGATTCCTTCAAGGAGATGTTGAGGTTCGATACTTTGGTTGCCTAGTTCCATAGCAACCTGTTGTGCTGCCTGGATGGCTTCCTGTGATTTTACAGTATATTGGTTCAAGTTCATATCTTATATATTTTTGGTAATGATTTGTTCAAAGTTTAGTTTAAAAAAACATCAAGAAACCAAATTTTGAGGCTCAGTTTCTTAATGCCATCAATTATTTAATCATTTATTCGATGACTGTATCGCAAAAAGTGTTCAATTATTAAATTTACAAAAAAATAGGACAAATTTTCCGGATATTGTATTTTTAACGGAAATTTAACTTGACAAAATTTCCGATTTCGTAATTATTTCTCTGAAATCAGGAACAAAAAGTCATAACAGGTGAAATGATCTAACAGTGAAACAGAAGATGAGGAGTCTTTTTCATTTTATGATTAAAAAACAAGCAGTTTGGATCAGAATAATTACTTTTGCATTTTACCAGATGGAACTAAAAGAAAAACAGAGAAAAATATTAGACGTAGCAGTAGAGCTTTTCAAAGAGAAAGGGTATATGGGAAGTTCTGTAAGAGACTTGGCTACGAAACTCAATATCAAGGCAGCATCACTGTATGCACATATCCGTTCAAAGGAAGAAATTTTGGAATGGATTTGTTTTGGCATTGCTCAGGAGTTTTTTGATGAACTTCAGGAAGTAAAAAATACAGACATTGCTCCAAGAGAAAAATTGAACCTTTTACTGGATAAACACTTATCCGTTGTTCTTAAAAACCGTGACGTCACTCATATTTATTCTAATGAATGGCGACATCTGGAAGAAAAACTTCCCGAATTTGTAGAATTAAGAAAAAACTATCAGCAGGAAGTTGAAGAACTGATTTCCGAGATCTACAAAGCTGAAAACTGGGAGCTGAAATCACCATCATTTACTACAAGATTTATCCTTCATACTTTAAACAATTCCTATTTCTGGTTCAAAAGAAGCAGCGATTCTACTGATGCAATTACAGATGAAATCAGAGAGAAAATCCTATTTGGTCTTATTGGAAATCAGAAGATATAGTCTCTCACAAGTAGAATCATTAATACATTTTACATTATACTTTTTACAAGAAAAGAAATCCCAACTTATTTTTCTTATTTAGAATCATTCAAAATATGACAAAAGTCATAAAAATTTTGCCAGCTTATAAAATCTTTTTAAATTTACACCTAACAAATGTTAGTTAGTTTTATGGATTTTTCAGTTGAATATCTGGAGCTGGGTCAGTTGAGACAGCTTCAATCCGACCGGTTGATCAGCCTGATCAGCTATTTGGGGGAGAAGTCGGAATTTTATAAAAAGAAATTTGATGAATTGCAAATATCTCCACAGGAAATAAGGTCGATTGAAGATATCACGAAACTTCCTATTACTTACAAGCAGGATTTAAGAGATAACTATCCATTTGGTTTATTTACCGTTCCTAAAAATGAGCTTCAACGTATTCACTGTTCAAGCGGAACAACAGGAAAACCAACAGTGGTAGGATATACCAAAGAAGATGTGGACCTTTTCAGCGAAGTTGTAGCAAGATCTTTAAATGCTGCAGGAGCGAAACCGGGAATGCAGCTGCACAATGCCTATGGTTACGGAATTTTTACAGGAGGATTAGGGCTTCATTACGGAGCTGAAATGTTGGGAATGAGCGTTCTTCCTATTTCGGGAGGAATGACAGCGAGACAGGTAGATTTGATTGTAGATTTTAAGCCGGAAGTAATCTGCTGCTCTCCATCATATGCTTTGACTATTGCAGATGAATTTGCCAGAAGAGGAATTTCTGCAGAAGAGATCAGTCTTAAATATGCTGTGCTGGGTTCAGAGCCATGGACGGAAATTATCAGAGGCCACATTGAAGAAAGATTAGGGGTTCATGCAACCAATATTTATGGGTTGAGCGAAATTATCGGACCAGGAGTTTCAATGGAGGATTTCGAAGAAAAAGGAGGATCTTATATCTGGGAAGATCATTTTTATCCTGAAATTTTAGATCCGGTTACCAAGCAGCCGGTTCCTTTTGGAGAAGAAGGTGTATTGGTGATTACAACGTTAACGAAAAAAGCAATGCCGCTTCTTCGTTACTGGACCAATGATATTACAAGTCTTTACTATGATGAAAATGCCAAAAGAACAATGGTGAAAATGAAACCCATTGTCGGGAGAGCAGATGATATGCTGATTGTGAGAGGTGTAAATGTCTATCCAAGCCAGATTGAAGAGGCTTTCTCTTATGTGGAAGGAGTAGTACCTAATTATTATTTAACACCTATTGAAAAGGAACATATGTGTATCGCTTTGGATATTGATGTTGAAATAGATGATGAGCTGGTAAAGACACAAAAAATAGAAGCAAATACCGATGATTATTTTAATTTTGTCGGGAACTTTGGAAAAAACATAGAAAACGAAATAAAAAAACGGGTAGGAATTACAACGAAAGTGAAAGTTCATACCCAGGACAGCCTGCCGAAGTGCGAAGGTGGAAAAATTAATAGAATACTTAAAAAATAATGAATTCATTTTATAAACTTAAAACAGTTAAAGTTCAGAAAGACACTTCCGAAGCAGTCAGTGTGGCGGTGGAAATTCCTGAAGAACTGAAAGATAAATTCAGATTCAAACAAGGACAGTATCTGAATTTCCGAATGATGATCAACGGGAATGAAGAAAGACGTTCTTACTCTATCTGTAATGCTCCGAGTGAAAAGAGCAATACGCTAGAAGTATTGGTAAAGCTGCTTGAAGGTGGAAAAGTATCAGGCTATTTCAATGAGCATCTTCACATGGATGAAATACTGGAAGTAATGCCTCCGATGGGTGGTTTTAATACCTCTTATCATCCTACCAACGTAAAGACTTATGTTGGTTTGGCAGCAGGAAGCGGAATTACCCCTGTTTTATCCAATATTAAAGAAAGCCTTTATCAGGAACCCAACAGTAATGCTTACCTGTTCTATAGTAATAGAAGCATGAATCATATTTTAAGAAAAGCTGAAATTGATAGGCTGGTAGAACATTTCAATGGCAGACTGAAGGTGATTTATCTGGTAAGCCGTGAAAAACACGAAGATCCTGTTTTTGAAGGAAGAATTTCTTCCGAAAAATTAGAGCAGCTATTTGAAAGATACACAGATATTGATGTAAAAGAAGCTACTTATTTCATTTGTGGACCTGCAGAAATGATCAAAGGCATCGCAGACTATCTGAAAAAAGATAAAAAAGTACCTGCCATTCAGGTGTTATTTGAATATTTCACCGCTCCTGATGAAGAAAATACGGAGGAAATGAGTGATGAATTCAAGGCAATTGCCAACATTGAAAGTATGGTAACGGTAATCATTGATGATGATGAATATTCGTTCCACCTTAATTCTAAAAAAGAGAGTATCTTAGATAAAGCATTGAAAGACAATCTTCCTGTACCTTTTGCATGTAAAGGAGGAGTGTGCTGTACGTGTAAAGCGGAAGTTTTGGAAGGAGAAGTTTTCATGGAGAAAAACTACGCACTTACCGAAGAAGAAGTAGCCAGAGGCTTCGTTCTTACCTGTCAATGTCACCCGACAACCAATGTGGTGATGCTTAATTATGATGTTTAAATTGTATTAACGATTGAATGTAAAATGTATTCATGAATACATTAATACTTTTTACATTTTACAAAAAAACAAAAAAAATGGACTTAGAAAAATTTGTACAATACGTACATGACGAAAATAAAGTAGAACCAAAAGATGTAATGCCGGATGATTACAGAAAACTATTGGTTCGTCAGATTTCACAGCATGCCCATTCTGAAATTGTTGGAATGCTGCCGGAAGCCAACTGGATCTCCAGAGCACCTTCATTGAGAAGAAAAATGGCTCTTTTGGCGAAAGTTCAGGATGAAGCAGGCCACGGGTTATATCTTTATTCTGCCACTGAAACTTTAGGAGACGGAAGTATCAGAGCAGACAGAGATGCTACTTATGATGATATGCTGGAAGGAAAAGCAAAATATTCAAGTATCTTCAACTATCCTACTTTGAGTTGGGCCGATATCGGTGCAATCGGTTGGTTGGTAGATGGTGCTGCGATTATGAACCAGGTAATGCTGATGGGGAATTCTTATGGTCCTTATTCAAGAGCAATGGTAAAGATTTGTAAAGAAGAATCTTTCCATCAAAGACAGGGATATGAGATTCTTATGGCATTGTGCCGCGGTACAAAACAACAGAAAGAAATGGCTCAGGCTTCATTAAACCGTTTCTGGTGGCCGGCTCTGATGATGTTTGGGCCTAATGATGACAGCTCACCAAACTCTAAGATTTCTATGAATTATAGAGTAAAAAGAGAAAGTAACGACAGTCTTCGCCAGAGATTTATCGATGTTACCGTTTCTCAGGCTGAATTCTTAGGATTAACTGTTCCGGATAAAGACCTGAAATGGAATGAGGAAAGACAGCATTATGATTTCGGAGAACTTCCCTGGGATGAATTCATGGAAATCTTAAAAGGAAATGGACCTTGCAATAAAAAGCGTATCGAAACGAAGAGAAAAGCGCAAAGAGAAAACTCTTGGGTAAAAGACGCTGCGGCGGCTTTTGCAGAAAAACAACAAAAAGAAATAATATAATAATGTAACAATATACCAATGTAAAAATGTAACAATCAATTTGTCATGCTGAGCTTGCCGAAGCATCTCATTGGTGAAGTGGTACATTGATACATTGTTAAATTAATCTGACTATGGCAAATTTAGATATGTGGGAAGTGTTTATTCAGACTAAACCGGGATTATCTCACAAACACGTTGGAATTGTACAGGCACCAACAGCAGAAATGGCTTTGCAGAATGCAAGAGACGTTTATACAAGAAGAAAAGAAGGAACTTCTGTTTGGGTAGTTCCAAGTAAATACATTGTGACTTCGGAAGGGGTGGATAAGGAAGCTTTCTTCGATCCGGCTGATGATAAACTATACCGTCACCCAACTTTCTACGAAATTCCAAACGATGTAAAAAATATGTAGAAAACTGTATTAATGTAAAAAGTATTAAAGTAAAATGATACATTTTTCGAAAATTTATTTTACAAATCATTAATACATTTTACATTGAGTCATTTTACAAAAAGAAAAACAATGAACCCATTATATAATTATTTATTAAAACTAGCAGACGACAGTTTCATTATGGGACAGCGTTTGTCTGCATGGTGTGGTGAAGGTCCTTATTTGGAGGAAGATATTGCATTGACAAACATTGCATTGGATGAGCTTGGACAGGCTAATAACTTTTATGTTTATGCTTCAAGAGTGATTGACAACGGTAAAAATGAAGATGATATCGCATTTTTAAGATATGAGCATGAATATCTAAATGCACACTGGACGGAACTTCCAAACGAAGATTATGCTCAGACTATTCTGAAAGTATACGTTTTTGCAGTATATCAGAAACTGATGTACGAGGCATTGTCAAACTCTGCAGATGAAGAACTTTCGGCTATTGCTCAGAAATCACTAAAAGAAGTAAGATATCATTATACTCATGCTGCATCATGGATGAAAATCTTCGCCCAAGGAACAGAAGAAAGCAAATCACGTGTTATAAAAGCAATTGAAGATATCTGGGAATATACAAAAGGGCTTTTTGCTAAAACAGAAGGTGAAGATGATCTTATTGCTTTGAACGTTGTTCCAAATGCAGATGCTCTTTACGAAGAATTCCTTGCCATTACCAAGAAAGATTTTGCAGATTTCGGTTTAGAATATCCTGAAAATCCTTTCATGCAGCCGAAGTCAAGAACGGGATATCATACAGAGTATTTCGGATTTATTCTTTGTGAACTTCAGTATATGCAGAGAGCGTATCCTGGATGTACCTGGTAATAGGTTATGAAGAAAATGCTTCTGCGGATATTGGCTTTTTTTCTTACAGCATATGTGATATTATGTGTCGGGATCTATTTCTATCAGGAGAAAATCATTTTTTATCCTGAAAAGTTACCGGAAAACTACAACTTTAAATTTGACGGTGATTTTGAAGAAATAACTATCAGAACGCAGGATGATAAGCATTTGAACGCTGTACTATTTAAAGCTCAAAACCCAAAAGGAGTCATCTTTTATCTTCATGGAAACGGAGGATCAATAAAAGGCTGGGGAGATGTAGCTCAGTTATATCGCAGTATGAATTATGATACATTTATACTTGATTACCGGGGTTACGGAAAAAGTGAAGATAAAATTAACAGTAAAGATCAGCTTTTTTCGGATGTTGAAAGTGCTTACAAAGAGTTTTTGAAAAGATATCCGGAGAACAAAATTATTATTTTGGGATATTCTGTAGGAACAGGACTTGCTGCAAAATTAGCATCTATGCATAATGCAAGATTATTGATTTTGCAGGCACCTTATTACAGTATGGAAGATGAAATGGGTCAGAAATTCTCATTTCTTCCGAAGTTTTTACTGAAATATAATTTTGAAACTGGTGAATATTTAAAAAATGTTAAGTCGCCAGTAGTTATTTTTCATGGGGATAAAGATGAGGTTATTAACTATAAAGCGTCTTTAAAACTTAAGAATAACTTTAAAAAAGGTGATAGCCTGATTGTATTAAAAAATCAGGCTCACAACGGAATAACAGATAATTTGGATTATCAGAACGGAATGAAAGTAATTCTTGATTCTGATAAAAAATAAAATATGAATCAGCTTTTAGATTTATTAAAAACAATTCCCGATCCGGAAATTCCGGTTATTGATATTGTGGAATTAGGAATCGTAAGAGACGCACAGGTCACAGGTGAAAATACATGTGAAGTGATCATTACGCCCACTTATTCTGCCTGTCCCGCTATGTTTACCATTGAAGAGGATATTATCAAAATGATGAAAGAAAACGGATGGGATGCGAAAGTAGTAACCAAGATGTTTCCAATCTGGACAACAGACTGGCTGACTGATGAAGCAAGAGAAAAACTTCGTGTTTACGGGATCACACCTCCTGAAAAAGGAGCAGATGAACACCATATCGGAAAACCGAAAAAATGTCCGCGTTGCGGTTCTGAACATACCAAACAGATCAGCAGATTTGGATCTACTTTGTGTAAGGCATCTTATCAATGTTTAGACTGTTTGGAGCCATTTGATTATTTTAAATGTCATTGATGAGTTATTCATCAATCCACAACAAACTTTACGGCTATGCAAAGCATAACGAAGGAATTGTTAGATTGTTAAATTATTAGACTGTTACATTAATTTATATTGTTAAATTAGTGCGTTGTTAAATAATAAATTAATAAAAACTATGTATACACAACTTGATATTGAAACGCATTTTGACGGGAAGCTTAAAATCGCATATCTTAATCAGCCGGAAACAATGAACGCCCTTACCAAGCCGGCTTTATCAGATCTTAGAGATTTTGTTAAAGAATGCAGCGAAGACGAAACGGTAAGATGTGTTGCCATTTCCGGAAGAGGAAGAGCGTTCTGCTCAGGTCAGAATCTGGATGAAGCTTTTGTGGTAGGTAAAGAACACCATGATCATGACATCATCAGAAAAATTGTGGTAGACTATTATAACCCTTTAGTGTTAGAAGTTACCCGTTGCAAAAAACCGGTTATTGCTTTAGTAAACGGTCCTGCAGTAGGAGCTGGAGCGATGTTGGCTTTAATTTCTGACTTCGTTTTAGCGAATGAGAAAGCATATTTTGCTCAGGCATTTTCAAATATCGGTTTAATTCCTGATACAGGAGGAACTTACTTTTTACCGAAGCTTTTAGGTAGACAATTGGCCAATTATTTAGCATTTACAGGCAAGAAATTATCTGCAGAAGAGTCTAAAGCTCATGGCCTTGTGGCAGAAGTTTTCACTGAAGAAGAGTTCGTGCCAAAATCTATGGAAATTCTTGAAAGAATGGCAAACATGCCGACAGCAGCTCTTAAGCTTACAAAAAAAGCTTTTGCCAGTTCTTATACCAACACATTGAAAGAACAGCTTGAGCTGGAAGGAGATCTTCAGCAAGAAGCTGCAGGCACAGAAGACTTCTTTGAAGGAGTAAATGCCTTTTTACAGAAAAGAAAACCTAATTATAAAGGAAAATAAATTCGTATTAATGTATTCATGTAAAATGTATTAATGATTTTTAAAACGATTTACATGAATACATTTTACATTAATACATTGTACAAATAAAGAATGAATATTGGAATTATCGGTGCCGGAACCATGGGAATCGGCATTGCACAAGTAGCCGCAACGAACGGATGCAAAGTATGGGTGTATGACGCCAACGCAAAACAAGTAGAAACGGCAACGGTAGGTTTAGAAAAAACCTTGACCAAGTTGGTTGATAAACAAAAAATTTCGGCAGAAAAAATGACTGAAATTTTAGCTAATATTTCCATTGCTACGGAATTGAAGGATTTCAAAGATTGTGAACTCATCATTGAAGCCATCATAGAAAATAAAGAGATCAAAACCAAAGTGTTTACAGAACTTGAAAATTACGTTTCAGAAAGCTGTATTCTTAGTTCCAATACTTCATCTATCTCTATCACCTCTCTGGGTGCAGAACTAAAGAAACCGGAGCGTTTCATCGGAATTCACTTTTTTAATCCGGCTCCATTGATGCCTTTAGTAGAAGTTATTCCATCCTTATTAACAGAAAAAACATTAGCAGAAAAAATATACAACCTCATGAAAGAATGGGGAAAGACTCCTGTTATTGCCAAAGATATTCCCGGGTTTATTGTTAACAGAATTGCCAGACCTTATTATGGAGAAGGCTTAAGAATTGTTGAAGAAAACATCGCAACACCGGAACAGGTGGATGATGCCATGAAAACCCTGGGTAACTTCAAAATGGGACCTTTTGAGTTGATGGATCTTATTGGAGTGGATGTGAATTTTGCCGTAACAACCACAGTTTACAAAGATTATTTCTACGACCCGAAATACAAGCCATCTTTATTGCAGCAAAGAATGTCTGAAGCAAAACTTCACGGCAGAAAAACAGGAAAAGGTTTCTACGATTACAGAGAAGGAACAGAAAAACCTGTTGCCCAGAAAGATGATGCTTTATACCAGCAGATCTTTTTAAGAATCATTTCCATGCTGATCAACGAAGCTGTTGAGGCTAAAAGATTAGGGGTTGCTAATGACGAAGATCTTGAACTGGCAATGCAGAAAGGTGTAAACTATCCGAAAGGATTATTAAGCTGGGGGAAAGAAATCGGGTATGCAAAAATCTCCGAGACCCTTCAGAGCCTTTATGAAGAATATCAGGAAGAAAGGTACAGACAAAGTCCTTTGCTAAGGAAACTATAAAAATCAGCAGCATTTTATGATGAGTAGGTCAAGGAGGAAAACACCCATAACAGGAGTTACAACTGCAGAGACAGAAAAGGAAAATAAAAGAGATGCTAATCGAAAATTAAGAAGACTGAATAAAATCAAAATTCACAAAAGAGATTATGATTTGTTTCAGCTAAGAGAGATATCAAATGTTTGGGCTTTTGATAAAGATGGTAAACATTATGTAAAGAATCCCGGCAAAAGATTGTTAATGAAGTAAAAGAAAAAGATATAGGTTTTTCATGAATATAGATGAATTCAGGGCTGAGCTTGAGACCAGGCTTTTAATTGAGAAACAGTATTTAACTCAGGAAGCTTCCTCTGTTGATGAGCAGGAAAGACTTGAGCTATTAGGAAAGTTTAATGAAAAATATAAAGAGCTGATCAAAAGATTAGCCAATGAAAGCGGAATTGATCTAAACGAATCCTATCCCTCTGAAAATTCATCAGACTCAGAAAGTCTTTCATACGAGCAGGTCATTTTGGGTAAAACAATGAATGTTTACGACAGGTTGTCCGATGAACTGTATGAAGAAATAACAAACATATAATTAACAGAAATGAATCCAAGACAAGTAGCAGATTATATGTTCAATCAGGATTATTTTTCCCAATGGATGAATATCAAAATGATTGAAGTAAAAGAAAATTACTGTTTAATAGAAATGCCTATCAAAAAAGATATGATTAATGGGCTTAAAACAGTTCATGGCGGAGTTACTTTTGCATTTGCAGACTCTGCACTGGCATTTTCTTCCAACAATACCGGAGATGCCGCTGTAGCATTGAACTGTATCATCAATTTTACCAAAGCAGGAAAAGAAGGCGATGTTTTCAGGGCAGAAAGTGTGTTGGTAAATGATACAAGAAAAACAGCCGTTTATGACATTCAGATTACCAATCAAAATCAGGAGCTGATAGCAAAATTTGTAGGAACAGTCTACAAAATCGGGAAAAAAGTAACAGACTTATAAAAACTAAAATCAGATATTAAATTAAGCAAAATGAGAAAAATAATTGCACTGCTTTTTGGGATTTCAACTCTTCTGATCAATGCTCAGCAGAAAGTGAATGAAACTTTGAAAAAAGAACTTGATGATATCATGAAGATGGATCAGGGATACAGAATGCTTTTCGATCCCGAAATAACTCCGGAAAAAAGAGAGCAGCTCTTGACAACCCTGAATATTGACAAAGAAGAGTTCAAAAAGAAAGGCTGGCAGATGGTTGCAGAACACGATAGTCTGAACGTGCAGAAAATAGAAAATATTATTGCTCAATATGGCTATCCCGGAAAAACACTTGTAGGAGAACCTACAAATCAGGCCGCTTGGTACGTAATCCAGCATTCAACCAAAATTGGAAAATATCTGCCACTCATTAAAGAAGCTGGAAAAAAGAAAGAGATTCCCTTCACCTGGGTTGCTATGATGGAAGACCGATACCTGATGAATGAAAACAAAGAACAGATCTACGGAACACAGGGAAAAGGAGAAATGACAAAAGATAAAGACGGAAAACAAATCTTTGTCAATTTTGTATGGCCTGTAAAAGATCTTAAAAATGTAAATAAAAGAAGAAAAGAAGCAGGGTTTGATTACACCTTTGAAGAAAGCGTCCAAAGAATGTATGGAAAGGATTTCAAATACGAGCCCTATACCTTAAAACAGGTTTTAGAACTAAGAAATAAAAACAAATAAATCTGGAATTGTTACACGGTTACATTACTGGATTATTACATTAAAATATTTATGAACAACGTATACATCATAGACTATGTCAGAACTCCCATCTCAAAACTGCAGGGAGGATTATCAGAAGTAAGAGCCGATGATCTGGCTGCTATTGTTATTAAAGAAGTAGTAGCAAGAAACCCTGAAGTTCCTGTTGAAGAAATTGAAGACGTTATTTTCGGATGTGCCAATCAGGCAGGAGAAGATAACAGAAACGTTGCAAGAATGGGACTTTTACTGGCAGGTCTTCCTTACAAAATTGGAGGTGAGACTGTTAACAGGCTATGTGCTTCAGGGATGTCCGCTGTAGCGAATGCATTCCGTTCTATTGCAGCAGGAGAAGGAGAAATTTATATTGCAGGAGGAGTAGAGCATATGACACGTTCTCCTTATGTGATGTCAAAACCAAGTGCTGCTTTCGGAAGAGACAGCCAGATGTTTGATACTACTTTCGGATGGCGTTTTATCAACCCTAAAATGAAAGAATTGTATGGGGTTGACGGAATGGGAGAAACTGCAGAAAACTTAGCAGATATCCATCAGATCAACAGAGAAGATCAGGATAAATTTGCCCTTTGGTCCCAGCAGAAAGCTACAAAAGCTCAGGAAAGCGGAAGATTGGCAGAAGAAATTGTAAAAGTTGAAATTCCTCAGAGAAAAGGAGAGCCAATTGTTTTTGAAAAAGATGAATTCATTAAACCTACTTCATCTATAGAAGGTTTGGCAAAACTTCGTCCTGCTTTCAGAAAAGAAGGAACAGTAACAGCCGGAAATGCCTCAGGAATGAATGATGGTGCTGCTGCTTTGATTTTAGCAAGCGAAGAAGCCGTTAAAAAATATGGTCTAAAACCAAAAGCGAAAATTCTGGGATCTTCCGTAGCTGGTGTTGAACCAAGAATCATGGGAATCGGACCAGTAGAAGCAGCTCAAAAGCTATTGAAAAGACTGAATCTGTCTCTTGAAGATATGGACATCATTGAGTTAAATGAAGCATTTGCTGCACAGGCACTGGCTGTAACAAGAAGTTTAGGGCTGAAAGATGATGATTCAAGAATAAACCCGAACGGAGGTGCTATTGCAATCGGTCACCCACTGGGGGTTTCCGGAGCTAGAATTGTAGGTTCTGCAGCAATGGAACTTCAGAAGCAGGATAAAAAATATGCATTGTGTACTCTTTGTATCGGTGTAGGACAGGGATATGCAATGGTCATCGAAAAAGTATAATTAATTTGAAAGGATAAAGATATTAGAGTCAGAAAAATGTCTGACATCTGATATCTGCTATCTGAAATCTAAAAATATGAACATCTACTCATACCACGGGATTCGTCCCATTATCAAACCATCTGCTTACATTCATCCGCAGGCAGTCATTATCGGGAATGTAGAAATAGGTGAAGAAGTATATATTGGTCCCAATGCGGTAATCCGTGGTGATTGGGGGAAAATTATCATTAAAGACGGAGCCAATGTACAGGAAAACTGTACCCTTCACGTCTTCCCGAATATAGAAACCATACTGGAAGAATCTGCACACATAGGACATGGAGCCATTATTCATTCAGGACATATTGGGAAAAACTGTTTGATCGGAATGAATTCAGTCGTAATGGACAAAGCTTATATCGGCGATGAAAGTATTGTCGGAGCATTAGCTTTTGTACCGGCTAATTTCAGATGTGAACCAAGAAAGCTGGTGGTAGGAAGCCCTGCGAAAGTGATTCGTGATGTTTCCGATGAAATGATTCACTGGAAAACAGAAGGAACAAAATTATATCAGGAACTGGCAAGAGAAGGAAAAGAAGCTATTCTGCCTTGTGAACCTTTTACAGAATATGTTCAGCAGATCCCAACCAAAATTGTGGATTACAGCATCTGGGATGATATAAAATAAAAGTATAACTTATTTTGAATAATTGCAGATAATCAAACCCAACGGGTTTTTAAAACCCGTTGGGTTTAACAAAAAATAAATATGATTAAAAAAATTGCACTTGTATGCAGCATGATGTTGGCGATGAATAGTGTGGTATCAGCGCAAACTGTTACTACAAAGCCGCTTACAATAGGAGAAGTGAGGACGATTAAGTCCAAAACATTGAATGAAGACAGAACGTTGAATATTTATCTTCCACAGGGATATGATAAAACAAAAGCATACCCGGTGATCTATTTGCTGGATGGAAGTATGAATGAAGATTTTATTCACGTTACAGGATTAGTACAATTCTTTAATCAGATGTATTCCATGCCGGAAACCATTGTGGTAGGAGTTGCTAATGTAGACAGAAAAAGGGATTTTACTTTTCATACAGATTTAAAAGACCTGCAGAAAGATTATCCTACAACAGGGCATTCTGATAAGTTTATAGCATTCCTTGAAAAAGAATTAAAACCTTATGTGGAAAGCCAGTTTAAAACTACAGACAAATACCTTTTCGGTCAGTCTTTGGGAGGGCTTTTGGCAACAGAAATCTTATTGAAGAAACCGGAAATGTTCAATAACTATTTTATCATCAGTCCAAGCTTATGGTGGGATGATGAAAGTCTTTTAAAACAGGCTCCACAGCTGCTTTCAAAATCTCCGGATACAAAAAAGTTTGTCTATGTTTCTGTAGGAAAAGGAGAACATCCGGTGATGATAAAAGATGCTGAAGCTTTCTACGATGTTTTGAAAAAAGCAGGAAAGAAAAACTGGACATTAGAATATAAAATGATGGAAACAGACAATCATGCAACCATTCTTCACAGAAGTTTGTATGAAGGGCTAGTGAAAATGTTTCCTTATCAGGAACCGAAATAAATCAGTTCTCATTGGTAAACATTCTGAAGAAATATTGGATTGTAGTATTGATTTTTATAATCATTGTGAATGCTTTGGGATTTCACTTTGCAAAAGAGTCAATAGGAATTTCAGATGCTTTGGAACACGTGGAATCAGATGAGGTAATTGCTAATCTAAAGCAAAAAGACAATTTCTATACTTTGTTTGTTGAAATTGTTATCATTTTAGACTGCTGGCTGGCACTTTTTATTCCTTATCTGATTATTAGAAACTTTATTAAAAAGAATAATCTAAGCAAAAAGTAAAAAACTATATGGAAAAGTTAAAAAACTATATCTATGGACAATGGGTAGAAGGTACCGGAAACGGAGTTCCTTTGTACAATGCCGTTACAGGAGAACAGGTAGCTGTTTCCGATACAGAAGGGCTTAATTTTGAACAGGCTCTTGACTACGGAAGAACCGTAGGATATAAAAACCTTTCTTCAATGACTTTCTACGACCGTGGAGAGATGTTGAAAAAAGTAGCACTTTACTTGTTGGAAAGAAAGAAAAAATATTACGACTTATCATACAAAACAGGAGCTACCCACGTTGATTCTTGGGTGGATATTGAAGGAGGTTTCGGAACGTTCTTTACCTATTCCGGATTGGCAAAAAGAATGCTTCCCAATACTTCATTTTGGGTAGATGGAGACACTCAAAAGATTTCTGCTAACGGGACTTTCTTAGGAACCCATATTTTAACCCCTAGTGAAGGTGTTTCTGTACAGATTAATGCTTATAATTTTCCGGTATGGGGAATGTTGGAAAAACTATCTACTTCCTTATTGGCGGGTGTTCCTTCTATTGTGAAACCATCACCTTTCGGATCTTACCTTACCAATGCGGTATTTCAGGATATGATTGAAAGCGGAGTATTGCCAGAAGGAGCTGTTCAGTTAGTGTGCGGAGAGCCTGGGAATATTTTAGATTATGTACAGGATGGAGATTCTGTATTGTTTACAGGTTCAGCCCATACAGGAAGAAAATTAAAATCGCTTCCGTCTATTGCAGGGAATGCTGTTCGTTTCAACATGGAAGCAGATTCATTGAACTGTTCTATCCTTGGACTGGAAGCAAAACCGGGAACGCCTGAATTTGATTTATTCATCAAAGAGGTTCGTAACGAAATGACCACGAAAGCAGGGCAGAAATGTACTGCAATCAGAAGAATTATCGTTCCTGAACACTTAATCGGTGATGTTCAGAATGCTTTGTCTAAAGCTTTAGATCAAACGAAAATCGGAAACCCATTAAGCAGAGAAACCAAAATGGGATCTTTGGTGGGAAGACAGCAGTATGAAGAAGTTCTGAGAAAAGTAAATCTATTAAAATCAGAAACAGAACTTGTCTATGACGGAAAACACGAACTGATAGATGCCAACTATGAAAATGGAGCATTTATGAGTCCGAAACTATTCCTGAACGATAAGCCTTTTGAAAAAAATATTTCTCACGATGTAGAAGCTTTCGGGCCGGTATCTACATTAATGCCATATAAAGATGCTGAAGAAGCAGCTGCACTGGCAAAAAGAGGAAAAGGAAGTTTGGTAGGTTCTATCATTTCTCATGACGAGAACTTTATTGCCGAAACTTCATGGAAAATGGCTTCCCAGCACGGAAGAATCTTTGTACTGAACAGAGATAACGCGAAAGAAAGCACAGGTCACGGTTCTCCACTTCCTACATTGATGCACGGAGGTCCTGGTAGAGCAGGCGGCGGAGAAGAAATGGGCGGTCTGAGCGGTCTTCATTTCTTCCTGCAGAAAACAGCTATTCAGGGATCACCGGATGTACTGAAAGCAATCACAAAAATCTATCAGCAGGGAGCAGAGAAAAAGTTTTCAGACAAACATCCTTTCCAGAAATATTTTGAGGAAGTAGAAGTGGGAGATTCTTTAGAAACAGCAGGAAGAACAGTTACTGATGCAGATATCGTCAATTTCTCCAATGTTTCATGGGATCATTTCTATGCCCATACTGATGCAACAAGTTTAACAGGAACAATCTTCGATAAAACTGTAGCTCACGGATATTTTATCCTTTCAGCAGCAGCAGGATTATTTGTTTCGGGTAAAAAAGGACCTGTTATTGCCAATTACGGACTGGAAGAATGCAGCTTCTTCAAGCCTGTATATGCTGGAGATACCATTACTGTTTATTTAACGGCAAAAGAAAAAATCAACAGAGGAGTAAAAGGAAGAAACATTCCTTCCGGTGTTGTAAAATGGCTGGTTGAGGTTGTGAACCAAAGAGATGAGGTGGTTTGTGTAGCAACAATATTAACATTGGTAGCAAAACAGTCCCCTTTCATCGATCTGAATGTGAAAAATGTTCAGAAAATGTTGAATGGCTTGACTGAAAGTACTCCTGCACTTTGGGGAAAAATGTCTCCACAGCAGATGATAGAACATCTTGAGCAGGCTGTATTGGTAAGTTTTGGAGAGCCAGAAGCAGAAAAATGCTTTACTCCGGAAGAAAATCTTGAAAAATGGCAGGATTCTCTTTACAATCACAGAGCAATGCCGAAAGAATTTACCGCTCCGTTCCTTCCGCAGGATGGTTCGCTTCCTGAACTTACCCACAAGAATCTGGAAGCTGCAAAACTATCATTCATGGATAATGTGAAGAAATTTGTGATCTATTACAAAGAAAATCCACAGGCAGAACATATGAATTATGTATTCGGAAAACTGAATAAAGAAATGTGGGAACTGATGCACAAAAAGCATTTTACCCACCACTTCCAGCAGTTTGGATTGATTTAATTCAGTAAAATATAAGTTCAAAATCCCTTTCAGTAATTGGAAGGGATTTTTTAATGGATGATTATTCTTGACAAGGATCAGAAAAAATGATTAACTTTAATAGGCGAAATCCGAAAAGCATATAGAGTAGGAGAGAATATCAAAACTGACCACTATGAAAAACTTAAAAAAACTTTCAAGACATGAGTTGAGATCTTTTAAAGGAGCCGGACCAAACTGGTCTTGTGCCCTTAATCCTTGTCCTCCCGGAACCTGTTGTCTTCCTGGAAGATGGCCTGATATTGCCAGAGCATGTTATATATGTGCTGACTCTTAGACTTCTTTAACTTAAAACAATACATAAAGCTGCTATTCCCATGATTGGCGGCTTTTTTATAATTTCTTTTTAAACTTAAAATATCCAAATATTAAAAGGGGTAACGCAAATATCTGAAACAAAAAAACAAGCAGTGATGGAATTCCTTCCAGATGGCCTTCATTGGCTTTCATGAAGAGTTGTTTGCCCAGAGGTCCGTTCGAGAATATGAGAATATTAAACAAATTCCAGCCCAGGTGCAGGCCTATCGGAAGATATAGAGATTTTGTTTTAGCAAACGATACAGCCAGCATCCATCCAAAGATAGCGGTCATCACAAAAATAATTCCCATTTGAAAAGGGTTTCCAAATGCATTATAAGAAAACCAGTGATAAATTCCGAAACAGACTGCAGAAAAAAGACAGGCTTTAGTATTTCCCCATTTTTCAATAGCAAGATAAAGCAAAGCACCTCTGAAAAGCAATTCTTCAAATAATACAGACTTCAGAACCCACCATGAGCTCATTAATGCTGCTGAAAATGTTAGTTGCTTGTTCAGTATCCAGGTGTTATTGATGAATGCGGTTGTCATAATATGATAAAGGCTACAAATCCCGGTGGCCAATAGAAAACCGATGCTCCATTGCATGAGTCTTGTTGAATTGGGCTTAAATCCTAAAACAGAAAGATCCCTTTTGGCCATGAACTTAAGGAGAAGCCATGAAATGATAAGCTCAATGATAATTCCAATCATAGGTTAAAAGTTTTTGATAGAACGAAAGTTCTATTTTATTGAAAACGAATATAATAAAAAAATAAGCATCAATTAATAACGAAAAATGAAAGCTAGAAAATATGGTGATACAGCTCTTTCTGATAAATAATTTATATAAACTGATTTTAGACTTAGCTATTTTCTATGCATTAATAGGCTCTTTCTTTTCCAAAAAACACTATTTTTAAAATTCAATCATAAAATAAAGAACAATGAACGAAAGCTGGATGCAAAAGTGGGAAGAAGTAAAAGACATTCTTATCTCACCGGTAGATATTGAAACGTATTTTACTTCTGATGAAATTCTGGGTCAGAAGATGGAGACCATGGAAATCGGAAATGTTTCTCTTCCTTCCGGCAAAGTGGTGGTAAGAGATCCTTTGGTTTCTCTAAATGCGAATCAGTCACCTTATTTTATTCAGGCTCCGAAAGGAGATTTTCCTGTGACCATAGCCGTGGTAAAATCTGAAGACTGGGGAGACAGATATGCTGTTGTAAAAGTTGAATTTACCAAAGAAAAGCCTGTTGTTTACAGAGAAGCCTTAGTAGGTATTGAAGAGCTGGAGGATGTAACTGAAGATGATTTTTTTGGTTTTGGGGTGGATGCAGGCCTAGGTTGTATTGCTGATAAAGAAGTACTTCCTTTTGTAGATAAATTTGTAGATGGGCTCAATGTTGATAATGTTTATGATGATTATTTCGCCGGTCTTTTCTCACAAAGCTATAAAGATCATCCCACCAATCAGAGGGAAGCAGGTGACTGGATCAATTGGACAATTCCGGGTACCAATCATCAGATTCCAATGTTTGCAAGTGGTTTTGGTGATGGTACTTACCCTGTGTACTTTGCTTATGATGCTAACGGAGAAATTTGTGGTTTATATATTCAGTTTATTGATATTGAACTAGCTTTAAGTGACGAAGATGAGGACGAAGACGATGAAGATGATCAGCCTGAAAATTTTGTTTTTCTTAAAAATTAAATATGAATACAACTTTTGCAGATCAAGTCATTGAGTTTAATAAAAATCTAAGCTATACAGGAACTCTTCCTGAAGGATTTGAAGTCCTGAACCCTTATTTGGATAATCCCGAAACATTGATGGTCATGCAGAAGTTTTATCATAAATACTATGATGATTCGGCTCAGAGAAAATTTATGATTGGAATCAATCCAAGCCGTCATGGTGCAGGTGTCACAGGCGTTCCGTTTACCGATACAAAAAGACTCGAAAGTATCTGTGGTATAAAAATGGAATCTGCCCGTACTCATGAAGTTTCTTCCGTTTTTATGTATGATATGATTGAGGAATATGGTGGTACAGATCTCTTCTATAAAGATATTTATATCAATTCTCCGTTTCCGCTGGCTATCGTAAGAAAAACAAAAAGCGGATGGCTTAATGCCAATTATTATGATGATAAAGAGCTGTTCGAGGCTGTGAAGAGTTTTATGATTGAATCTCTGAAGAAACATATCAGTCTCAATCTGGATACCTCGGAGGTTTTTGTACTGGGTAAAAAAAATGCTGACTTTATTTCAAAATTAAACAAAGAAGCAAAATTGTTTGATACCATAACTGTTCTGGAACATCCCAGATACATTCAGCAGTATAAATCAAAAGAAAAGCAGCTGTATATAGACAAGTATATTCTGGCATTGAAAAAACAAATCCCTTAATAAAACAATTAAGGGATTTGTCATTTATGAATTAGAATCTTTATGGGATATGGAACTTATGTGAAATTTCCTGAAATTAGTTTTTAATAACTTTTGTTGATTCTGCTGCTGTTTTGAGTATATAAACTCCTTTGGGAAGATCTGAAATATTGATTTCATTATTTCCTCGCTGGGTTTGTACCGTTTTCAGCATTTTACCGTCTACACTATAGATTTTGGCTTCACCGGCTTTCTCTGTTGTAATGGAAAGAGGTCCGTTGGTTGGGTTAGGATAAACTGTCAGGTCTTTTTTTATGCTTTTAGTTTCCGAAGTACCCAATACCAGATTACTGTCTTTTACCCATGTGAAGGCGTCCAGGCCTACATATCTGAATGCTCCACTGACCGTTAGTTGCAGTTCATCAATAATGATATTGGAGTAATTTTGGCCGTTTAAGTTGGTAAGATCAATCAAAGTATATCCGTTTGTACTTCCTAAACTTGTTGCGAACCCTGTAGATTTTGTTTGGGTAAATTTTGTTACTCCGCTTAGTTTTCCGGTTACGGTAAGTGTTCCCGCTACATTGAGGTCAAGATTCAATGCAGAAAGATACATCCAGAATCTGTTTACTTTAAACAGATTAGAAGTGGTTTTAATGCTGAATGACGGCGGAAATTGAGTGTCATTGGAATTGTCAATGTATCTGTTGTCATTCGCTGTTCCACTCCAGCCTGTTCCCGGGTAATTTCCTTGAATATCAAAGACACTTACATGCGAAATGATATTGAAAATGACTCCATTGTCTGTGAAGCTTGTACTTCCGTGCGATTCCGTTTCAAATTGTTCTGTACTGGTCTGCCCGAATGAAAAAATTGAAATGAGCAGACTACAAATTGTAAAAAGAGTAGTGCTTTTCATGATTTTTTGTTTTAAATATTAGGTTATTATGAATGTTAATCTCTTGGAGGATAAATACCTTCAACACAGATGATATAATTTAAGCCAAGATAAGGAGGCATGTTATTTACGGGTAAATTTTGTCCTACAAAAGAGATGCTTTGCGCGTTGATAGCAGTGTCAGGATTAGAGTCATTGACAAAGCTTGATACTACATTGAAATCTCTACCTACCTGTGTTCCTGAGATAGCAATAGATGATAATGCTGTAGGTGTTGATGAATTGGCATTCTTATTAGCAACTTTCAGTTGAAACCCACCAGCGATGCTTGGAAGGTTTGAGGTTAAAAGAGTATTCTGTGTAGTACCAGATACCACTCCCAAAGGATAAAACTGGTTGGCATTTACATTTCCAGCTCCTAAAGCCATACGCCCTTTTAAGTTTGGCAGAGCGAAAGTAGAGATACCATCTCCGCCGTAAGTTGTGCCTAAAATAGAGAATAAGGCAGAATTTCTTGAAATGCTTATTAAGCTTCCGTCACAAAACATCCAGCCTCTAGGTGCGAAATTTCCTGCAAATAATTTTACAATTCCAATGTATTCATCCATGATAATGATTTTTAGTTTTAGATTTCTTACTCTGTTATTGGCTTTTCAGATTCCGCCATTGATTATTATTTCTTACTCCAAAGGAACGATTAATAAAAAATGAGTGCTAGAGTAGAAAATACCAAATTACTTACTCCGTATTTCTACGTAACAAATCTTTATAAAAGGTAGGTTAATAATGGAAATTATCTCTTTTAAGTTTCTCTGAAAGAGCTGTATTTCGTATTTTTGTAAGAATCCAATAAAAATAAAAATGAGCGAATTTGTAGCATCAGAAATTAAAAATAATATTGCTGAGATCAGTTTCGGAACACCCAAAAGTAACTCTCTTCCGGGGGCAATTTTAGAAAAACTGGCAGAAACCATTCTTGAAGAAGGTGCGAAAGATGAGGTGAAAGCTATCTTAGTTAAAAGTGCAGGTGAAAAAGCATTTTGCGCCGGAGCAAGTTTTGATGAGCTTTTAGCCATTGAAGAGCTGGAAGCTTCCACACAATTTTTTGGTGGTTTTGCAAAAGTTTTAAATGCTATGAGAAACTGTGGCAAAATTGTAGTAGTAAGAGTTCAGGGGAAAACAACCGGTGGAGGAGTTGGAATTGCATGCGGTGCAGACTACTGTTTTGCAACAAAAGATTCAGCTTTAGCACTTACTGAGATCAATCTTGGAATAGGGCCTTTTGTAATAGGACCTTATGTAGAAAGAAAAATCGGAAAGTCTCAATTTTCAGCGATGGCTATTGATGCAGACTTCAGATCTGCTGAGTGGGCTGAGCAGCATAATATTTACCATTCCGTGTCAGCTTCTATTCAGGAGATGGATGAAAAACTGGAAACATTTTTACAGACTTTGGCATCAAGAAGCAGCGATGCTTTAGCATTAATTAAAAAAGTTTCATGGGAAGGTACAGATCATTTCAATGAACTAATGCCTGCAAGAATTCATATGAGTGCAAGTCTTATCCTGGAAGATTCTGCTAAGAGAAACATTGAGTCTATTAAAGAAAGGTTGAGAGCAAAATAATTTTCCTCTTAATTATTAAAAAATAGTTGGATTTTAATCCACATGCCATCCGGAGAAACATTTTGTTTCTCCGGATTTTTTTATGCCTTCTATTATTTAAATATAATCCTGTTGAAGATATTTATTACTGTTGATTTGTAATTGATTTGTTTTTATGTTTTTGCGTTTAATTGTATTTATTTGTCAAATTAATTATTGTTTTGGTTTTATATTGTTATTAATTTAACTGTTTTTGGCTTATTTGTTACTTTTTAAAAATCTAATTTAACCAAATTTTAACATATTTTTTTAACAAATAACAAAGTATTAATTAAAAATTTAAATCAATTGAATTTAATTAATTTAAATACTGTTTTCTTTGTGTTTTTAATAATATTTATTACATATATTTGCCTTCATACTGTTAAAATATGTTAAATATGAAAATGAAATTAATATTGAGTACTGCTGTGCTGTTCTTTGTAGGAGGGCATCTGGTGGAAGCTCAAAAAACAAAACGGGATACAATACCCCAGGATACTAAGATTGATGAAATCGTTGTAGTGGCCTATGGTAGCCAAAAAAGAGAAACCATGGTAGGTTCCAATACCGAAGTAAAGGCCAAACAATTTGCAGACAGACCTATCACGAGTATCGGACAGGCTTTAGATGGAGCCAGTGCAGGGGTTAAAGTAAGTACCGGTACAGGACAGCCGGGAAGTTCACCAAGTATTCAGATCCGTGGGATAGGTTCTTATGGTATTACAACAAATCCTTTATACGTAGTAGATGGAACCATATATACCGGTTCTCTTGCTGCGATCAACCCCAATGATATTGCGTCATACAATATCCTGAAAGATGCTGCTTCCACTTCCTTGTATGGTTCTGCAGCAGCCAATGGTGTTGTTTTGATCACTACAAAATCCGGTAGAAAAGGAAAAGATGCATTCAACTTTAGCATGAGTACCGGAGCGGTAGGAAGATCAATTCCTGAATATGACAGAGTAAATGTTCATCAGTATTATCCTCTTATCTGGGAGTCAATAAGAAATGGCAGAATGACCTCAGTACCTGGTACAACTATAGCTGATGCCAATGCTTATGCTACAGCACAGTTGATTTCGGGAGTTTTGAAAACCAATGTTTTTAATGTTCCCGATAATCAGTTAGTTGTAAATGGTGTTTTAAATCCAGATGCAAAACTTAAATATACAGATTTAGACTGGCAAAAACCTTTGATGAACACAGGTTTCAGACAGAACTATGAATTGAATTATAGTGGAGGAAGTAATACAACAACATACTTTTCTTCAGTAGGATATACCAATGAAACAGGATACCTTATCAAATCAGATTTTGAAAGATTTACAGCAAGATTAAAAGTAGATTCACAAGTTAAAAGCTGGTTGAAATTAGGAACAAGCATCAGTGGAGTATCTTCTAACGGGAACAATTCCGTAGAAGGTGTGGATAACAATTCTGCTTATATCAACCCATACAGATGGACAAGAACAATGGGGCCTATTTACAGTCCTTATGCTCATGATCCTAACACATTTGCAACGCTTTATGATAGCGCAGGGAATATAATGTATGATGCAGGAAGTGCCAGAGGTGCTGATGCTGCAGCTGGAAGAAACGTAATCCAGGAAACTCTTTTAAATAAAGATCTTTCTAAAAACTATTATATCATTTCCAGAGCATATGCTGAAATCAAAGTAGATCCTTACCTTACTTTATCTACAAACGTAGGATATGATATCAGAAATAACAGAAGAAGTACATACGGTAACAAAATTATCGGGGATGCGGCTCCTGGAGGTTCAGCAGAAAAATACAGCTTTACTGAACAAACATTTACCTGGAACCAGCTCCTGAACTACAAAAGAAAATTTGGAGATCATAATTTTGAATTCCTTCTAGGGCATGAAAACTATAAATTCATGTATGAATATCTGTATGGATATAAAAAGGGCCAGATCGTAGATGATAATGACGAACTGGTTAACTTTGTAACTCCATCAACGCTTACATCACGTACAGACAATTACAGAAAAGAAGGAGTCTTTTCAAGATTAAATTATGATTACAAATCAAAATACCTGCTTTCAGGATCTATCCGTTGGGATGGTTCATCCAGGTTTGCTAAAGATGTAAGATGGGATTCATTCTGGTCTCTTGGTGCAGGATGGAGATTGAAAGGAGAAGAGTTCTTAAGCAATTCTAACCTTATCAGTGAATTGAAGCTGAGAGGTTCTTATGGTGAAGTAGGAAATGACAGAACAGACAGTTATTATATGTATAAAAGTACTTATACTTTAGGGTATAATAATGCTCAGGAACCGGGAATTTTATTTGGGTTTTTGGCAGATCCTTCAATCACCTGGGAGGCTAACAAACAAACCGATGTAGGTATTGATTTTGGATTCTTAAATAATAGAATTACTGGGTCTGTAGAATATTATAACAGAGTTACTGAAGATCTGATCTTCCCTGTTCCACTGCCAGTTTCTGCAGGGGTTCCGGATAATACAATCAGCAGAAATGTAGGGACAATGTATAACCGCGGATTTGAGTTCACTGTTAATGCAGACATTATTAAAAATCAAAACTTCACATGGAATATTAACGCCAATGCATCTACGCTTAAAAATCAGATTACAGAACTTTCTAATGGCATCACGGAAATTATCAACGGAACGAAGAAAATCTCTGTAGGGCACTCAGTATATGATTATTGGCTAAGACAGTGGTATGGGGTAGATCCCGCGGATGGCTCACCTTTATTCCTGGTTGCTGATGCTTATGCCAATACAACAGCTGCTGATATCAGAACGGTGAATGGAGAAAAAGTTACCACCAATTTCAATAAAGCAAAATATGACTATTCTGGTACAGCAATTCCTGATTTATTCGGAAGTTTCGGAACAACAATTACGTATAAACAATGGTCATTATCTGCAATGTTTACGTATCAGTTAGGAGGAAAGACATATGACTCCAATTATGCAGCATTGATGTCCAGCTACTCACAAGGAGGAGCTTTAAGTACGGATATTCTGGATAGATGGACTACTCCGGGGCAGATCACGGACGTACCTTCATTGAATTCTTCAACATATACAAGTTCAAATGCGGCTTCATCAAGATGGCTGATAAGCTCAGATTTTCTTACATTCAGGCAAGCTACCTTAAGCTATAGTTTCAGTCCTGAAACTTTATCTCAGCTTGGAGTATCCGGGTTAAGAATTCTTGTTTCCGGTGAAAATTTATGGAGTAAAACAGCAAGAAAAGGTTTGGAACCGGCTCAGGCATTCAACGGTACAGCGTCAAACAGATATACTCCGGCGAGAGTGGTAACGATAGGATTTAATGTGTCATTTTAAATAATTAAGTAATGAAAAATATCAAAAAACAATATATAAAATGGGCTGTTGTGCTTTCAGTCTTTACAGGAATGGTTTCATGTGAGAGTGATTATCTTGAAGCGGATCCTACTACTGCGGCTTCTGAAGAAGCAGCGTATTCAAGTTCTGCTAACCTTATGGCCATTGTCAATGGAATGCATAGAGATATGTACTACAGACAAAGTGATCAGGGACAGAATGGTCAGGGTGGAATTATGATTATAATGGATGCTTTGGCAGATGACCTTGTTTTTCCATCTACAGGAAATGGCTGGTATGTCTCAGCTGTAAGATGGCAGGATCAGGTAAATGATAATGCGTCCAATGATCTTTATCCTTACCAGTTTTATTATGCATTAATCAGAAATGCAAACTTGGTTATTGCTAATGGTCCTTCAGTTCCTGCACCTACTGCAGCTGATGCAGCTACAATTAAAACAGCCATTGGTGAAGCATATGCTTTCAGAGCTTTCTGTTATTATATGCTGGTTCAGATTTATGGTAAAAGATATGTGCCAGGTGGTAATAATATCCAATTGGGTGTTCCTATCAGATTAATTGCTAATGAAATTCCTTTGGCAAGAAATACAGTAGAAGAAGTGTATACCCAGATCAATAAAGACCTTGATGAGGCTGCAAGCAGATTGGCAGGGGTTAACAGAGCTACAAAATCACATTTTAATGATAAAGTTATTTTAGGATTAAAGGCTAGAATTGCATTGACGCAAGGGAATTATGCGGCAGCTGTGACTGCAGCTCAAGCGGCTCGTGCAGGATTTCCATTGATGGATAATGCTACTTATAATGCCGGCTTTAATAATTTGGCAGGCAATGGAGAGTGGATGTGGGGAGCTACCATTATCGCAGATCAGGGAGATACGTTTTCAAACTTTGGAGCATATATGTCAAGAAACTTTAACTCTACAAATATTCGTCAGGCTCCAAAAGCGATTAACAGTAAATTATTACTTTCATTCCCAGCTACAGATGTAAGAACTAAGAATTTTGATCCAACAGGAGCGCATACAGCGCTTGCTTTACCTTCAACATATTCTAAATTCCCTTATACAAGTCAGAAATTCCTTGCTGCAAGTCAGGCAGACAGTAGAGTAGATGTTCCTTATATGAGATCTGCAGAAATGTATCTTATTGAAGCAGAAGCTTTGGCCAGATCAGGAAATGAAGCAGGATCAAAAGCAGTTTTTGATGTGTTCGCAAAAAACAGAAATCCTTCTTATACGGGTGCTGTTACAACAGGTGCTGCCTATATCACAGAAATTCTTAACAGCAGAAGATTGGAGTTTTGGGGTGAAGGTTTTAGATTCTTAGATCTGAAGAGACTAAACCAAGGTTTAGACAGAACAGGTGCTAATCATTCTTCTGTAGTGACCAATAACGTGATGACAGTTGCTAATACCGATTTACGTTGGGAATTCCTTATTCCGAGAACTGAGATCAATGCCAATCCATTGATTGTTCAGAATCCTTTATAAAAACAACAAATTTTAATATATCTTGAGAAAACCCTACTTCTGGCGGGGTTTTCTTTTTTTTATATATTTCTACAAGGAAGCAAACGATGAAGTTTCAATCAAAAAATATTTTCAAAATTTAATAGTACTATTTGGAGGATTGAAAATAAATTATAACTTTGTAATTCAAAGTTCTTTTTATGGAGACAAAAAACTATCACGAAGACTTATCCCATATCCGTTCCATGATGGAGCGGTCTTCCAGGTTCATTTCTTTAAGTGGGTTGTCCGGAGTTGTTGCCGGATTAACGGCAATTATTGGGGCTATATATGTGTATTTTGTTTTTCAGAGGGAAGGAATCAGTTATTTTGATGGAGACAGAAACATTCTCGGTCCGGCACTAGTTAAAGAGCTGGTGTTGATTGGAATCATAATTCTGGTTGTTGCTATCCTCAGTGGTTATGTTTTTACCGCCAATAAAAGCAAAAAGAAAGGGGTGAAGATCTGGGATGTTACTACAAAACGGCTTTTGATTACCTTTGCAGTGCCTTTGATAGCAGGGGGAGTATTTTGTCTCGCTCTTCTTTATCATCATCTTTTCGTTTTTATTGCTCCGGCTACTCTTATTTTTTACGGATTGGCTCTGGTAGCAGCAGAGCGCTATACATTAACGGATGTAAAGTATTTAGGATATCTTGAAATTGTTTTAGGGCTTATTTCTTTATTCTTTTTAGGATGGGGATTGTTGTTCTGGGCAATTGGTTTTGGAGTTTTGCATATTGTATATGGATTGATTATGCATAAGAAGTATAAATAATGATGAGGATATAATTTTGCTGCTAATTGCAGAATCAAGGTAATAGGTGTGCTGTTGTAAAAGCAATGGTTGTGGATAATTAAGATAAAAGAAAATGATCAAAATAAATCAACTCAATAAAGAATTCGAAAGCCGCGTAAGATTGGGCATTATGTCCGTTCTTATGGTTAACGACTGGGTTGATTTTTCAGAAATGAAGGCATTGTTGGAAATTACAGATGGAAATCTTGCCAGTCACAGTAATGCATTGGAGAAAGCAGGTTATATTGAAGTGAAAAAAGAATTTGTGGGTAAAAAACCCAAAACATCTTACCGCGTTACACAGAATGGAAGACAGGCATTTACCGAACATTTGGATGCTCTTGAAAAATTATTGGGACGATAGTCCTATATTTTTTTGAAAATTAACTTTGAAATGCAAAGTACTTTATAATTTAAATCTTAAATAAAATGATCACACAAAAACAAAAAACAATCACAATTTATGCCCTGCCATTGGTTTTGCTGTGCATTCCATTGGTTGGAAATCTAGTGTCTAAAGAAATTAACTGGTCAGGATCCGATTTTCTGATTGCAGGAGCTTTGCTTTTTACAACCGCTTTTCTTATCAATTTGGTCAGAAACAGAGTTAAAAAACAAAGTCAGAAAGTAATGATATGTATTTTCATTTTGCTGGTTCTTGTGTTAGTATGGCTTGAACTGGCAGTAGGGATTTTCGGAAGTCCGTTTGCAGGAAATTAAACGTTTGGTTTTCTCATTAACTCATAAATGATTATGAAAGATTCAGAAATAATAAATCAAAAAATAATAAAGAACCAGGAAATTCTATACTTCGGAAAGTCTCTGTTTGCCTTGTGTTTGGTGCTGGGGAGTATGTGCCTTATCGGGTATTTGACAACAAGGATGGAAGAATTTGCAATAGGAGGCTATATGTTGTTGGTATTCGGAGCATTTTTGAACATACTGGTGATATTGGGACTGCTGATCTATGGTTGTGTATACAGATCGAGATTGAATGAATGTCTGAAAGCCATTGGTATCCTTCTGATCAATATACCCATTGCCATTCTTTATACAGCCATAGGACTTAATAGTCTGCATTAAATAAATACACTATGAAAAAAATACGCGTTCAGTTTCTGCTTTTTGTATACGACAAAACTCAAAAACTATACAGGAAATACTTTAAAAAGAAAAAAAGACAATGGCAGTTCAATGAAAAACAGCTGCTGGAATTTCAGGAAGATTCTCTGGGCAGAAAACTTGGCGAATTCTACAGAAAGCATGGCTTTTCAATGATCCCTAAAATGGAGAATCACGATGTACACCACCTTATTACAGGTTGTGGAACTAACTTCGAAGATGAAATCGCCATGCAGTACCTGCTCTTAGGGAATGGTAAGCTCAATGCACATCTCCTGGCGGCAATCGTATTGGGAACAATTATTCTGCCTGAATATGCGAAAATTTATATCAAAGCCTATAAAAAAGGACAGAATATGCGCGCCTTTTATCACTGGGATTTTGAAGAACTGCTGGGCCAGAAGTATGAACACGTAATGGATTTTATTCAGCAGAAAGAAACTATTGTTCTTCATTAAAACGGTTGTCTGATGGGTAAAGTAAAATTCAGTCCGTTAGGAGAAAAAACATTTTTGATCTCCTTTTTATCAGGTACATCTTTAATGCTCTTGTTTTGGATTACAAAGGCCGACGTTCTTATAATACTGGGATTTTATTATGTGCTTATTGCTGCCGTCGCCAATCTGCTTATCACTTTATATGAACTTATGGAATACCTGAGTGATGTTTCAGAAAAGAAAAGTAACGGAAACTCTGTCCTCTTATTGTTGCTTAATATCCCTATTACTTTTCTATATCTCACCCTATTCTTTAATTTTTTCTAATCTCTACATGTGGCACATTCAATCTTTCAATCCTTTAAATTTTTCAATCTTTAAATAATTAACCTCATGAAAACACATCATTATATATTTCTCACCGCCATCCTGTTTGTCATTGTCTTTTATGATCAGGATGTCGGGCTGAACCTTGGAATTCTGGGAATCATCTATGCAGTATTAACCCTGCTTAAAACTCTGGAGAAAAATAAAACCAAAACTCTGTATGTTCTTTTGGGAACAAGCATCCTCTCAAGTATTGCATTTGCCTGGTTTGGAGATTTTCCATCATTTATTGCAGTAGTAAGCTCATTACTTTTGCTGGGGTATAAATCAAAGAACAGAAGATTGAAAATCCTATTTTTGATTCCGGTTTTTATTGTGAACTGCTGCACTTCATTCTGCCGTTTTTTCAGTTTTGATGAGTGGCTGCCCAAAAAGAATGTTCCCGGATTATGGCAAAAGACATTAGCTTTCATTTTAATTCCGCTGGTGCTGGTTTCCGTTTTCTTTGGAATTTATTCTGCCGGAAGTAATCATTTTGCTGCCCTTTTCACAGATTATGAATTGGATATTAATCTATGGCAGGTATTCTGTCTCTCGGTTTTAGGATTTTTTATTGCCTTTAACTACTGGAACTATGCTGTAGAAAAACTCATCTACAAAAACAATCATTTTTTGGATAATGATTTTCAAAAAGATTCCCGGATACCGAAGGCTACCTACTCCTTTCTTGATCTCAGTGCCGAAAGAATGAGCGGAGTGATCTCTTTTGTTTTGCTGAATATTTTGCTGATCTTCTTCATTATTACATACAATTATGAACAGTTTTATGAAGCGGTAAAAACACCCGTTCAGCTTTCCGAAGAAACCCATGAAAGAGTGAATGCCGTAATTATGTCTATCATAATGGCTATTCTGGTCATCATGTTTTACTTTAAATCAGGATTCAATTTTGATCCGAAAGCGGGATTGCTGAAAATTTTAGCCAAAATCTGGATTTTCCTCAATGCAATACTTGTCATATCAGCAGCAGTTAAAAATTATGAGTATATCGTCAATTATGCATTCACTTATAAAAGATTAGGAGTATTTGCTTTCCTGCTTTTATCATTGGTTGGTCTGGCTTTGACGTTTATTAAAATTCAAAAACAGAAAAGAAACATTTTCCTTGTCAATACCATGGTTTGGTATTTTTATGGAACCATTTTAGTGTGCAGTTATTTCAATTGGGGAGGCTTCATTACTTCCCAGAATATGAAAAGAAAAGATTTTGCGGTCAATTATCATTTAACTTCTATAAACTTCAGTGAAAAAGCCCTGTTGAGATATGCAGACGAAAAAAATGATCTGAAACTTAAAAAGGCTTTGCAGACGAAAGTGAAAAAGGAAACCTCCAAAACATTCCTTTCAAAGATTATCTACTATCAAACCATTCAATAGCTGATCATGAAAAAAATCGTTGCATCTTCAAGGTTTAAAATCAATATATTGTTGATATTAATGACTGTATTCTGTTTCAGTCTCTCAGCTTTCAGATACTATATCAGCGATACAAAGGTGTTTTTGTTTCTCAACTGGAATCTTTTTCTGGCATGGATTCCTTTACTCCTGAGTTCTTTTATTCTTGCTTTTAATATCAAAAGTAAAATATCACTTATCTTTATTATTATAGTCTGGATATTGTTTTTTCCCAATTCACCCTATATTCTCACAGACCTCTTTCATCTGAGGGCAAGAAATTCTATCCCGATATGGTATGACCTGATTGTTATTCTTTCCTATGCCTGGACGGGGCTGATCTGTGGTTTTATAAGTCTTAATGATATTGAAAAACGCCTTTCTGAGTATGGCAAAAGAAATAGCATCAGTGGGGTGATTGTATTCTTTCTTTTCATGAGCAGTTTTGGAGTATATCTGGGAAGATTTCTGAGATGGAATAGTTGGGATGTACTCAATAACCCTTTCGGTCTGTTCTCCGATATCATAGTACGGTTAATTTATCCGATGGAATATACTAAAACATGGGGAGTCACTGTTCTGATGGGAATTATGCTCAATTTTATGTATTTTACATTCAAATGGGCAGGAACAAATGATGAAAAAGAATTACAGCCGGAAAATAAATCATTCAACGGATTGGAACAGTTTTAGCATTTAATAGAGCTCACCAGAATGGTTGGTACATTCTTAAACTTAATTATTATGAAAAAAAGCTTATTGTTGATTCCATTGATTATTATTTCATGTAAAAAAGAACCTGCCGTGACAGCAGTTCAGGACAAGGATTCTACCATTGTAACAGAAATGCCGGATTCTGTTGTAAAAGCAGATTCTGTAGCATTGAGAAAAAGAGATTCAATTGTTAACAATGCTCCGGCTACCAAAGAAGTTTTGCGTAAAGGCGTAATGAGAAATGAAAAAGAAGGACAGATCATAAGAACAGCCGATGCTACTCAGCTTCCTTTTACTTTGGGAGAAGAATTTAAAAAAGATGATCAGGAACTGATCTTAAAACTGACACATTACGACCGCCCGAATATCAAAGCAAAAATTTCAACCAAAGAGAAAGATTTCAATATCCGTTTCAATCAGATCAAACTTCCTAACGGCGACTACGATGGGCCTTTCGGAAGAGAAATTACTTATGACACTCCGGGAAAAGGTGAAGTATGGCTGATTATCGGGAAAAGTAATATGGCTTCCGGAAATACCAAAGGAAGTTTTACGGTAACTGTGGAATAAGCCCAAATCAATTTGGTACAATTTCTGCAAACTAAATTCTAAGTTTAAAATTTACAATTATGAAAAATATAGTTCTAACAGCAATGGCCGCTTCAGCTGTACTCGTAAGTTGCGGAACCGTACAGTCGCTGGTTCAGAATACATTTCCATACACAACGAATGTTTTGGTGTCTACAGGCGTTCCTGCAGATAAAGAAGTTTCTTCCACTGCAACCGCTACCAATGTACAGACATGGTTCGGAGGAAATAACAATGCAAAAATTAAAGATGTAAGAATCTCAGATGCAAAAATTTCTGTTGCTTCCCCTTCGGGCGGAAATCTGAGTGCATTCAAAACCGTTAAAATATATGTTTCATCCAACGGGACGGGAGAAAGACTGGTAGCATCACGCTCCAATATTTCTACCAACTCTTCCAGCTTAAATCTGGATCTGAATGATACAGGTTTTCTGGATGAAATTGTAAAAAGTTCAGGATTAACGGTGAGAACAGTCTATGAATTGAAGAATCAAACCTCTTCAGACATGAACATTAAAGTTGCCCTGAATTTCAGCAGCGTTCCTGCGAAATAACCGGATAAAAATTGATAATAAAAACCCTCTTTCAGTAGGCTGAAAGAGGGTTTGATGTGAAGTAAAATGTATAAAAATCTTTTTATAGTTTTGTCAATTTCTCAACCACTCTTCTTTGGCCTTCATTGATATTGATGATATACTGGCCTGTCGGCAGTTGGGAAATGTCAATTTTTTCATCAGGTAAAACAGAACTTTTGATCACGGTACGCCCCTGAAGATTGATGATCTCAAAATCCAGTTTTTTGTTTTCTGCACTTTGAATAGCAATAGTACTGCTGGATGGATTAGGATAAATTTTAACCTCCAGCGGAGATAATGTTTTTACAGGGATAGCAAACTTACTTTCCAGTTGCAGTATCGCATTTTTTACATTAGGAAGAGGTCCGATTTTCTGACCGGTTACAGTTCCTCCCTGTGGAATTCCAGTAGAAATCAATAGATTTTTCATCGCAGATGGTGTTAAATTCTGACCAGTAGTCTGACGATAGAAAGACTGAATTAAAATAGCAGCAGAAGATACTACAGGTGTTGCAGAACTTGTACCGCTGAAATAATTATAAGTCCTGTTATTATCATTGTCATATTTGGCATAAGAACCATAACCTGCAGCAAGAACGCTGCTTCCCCAGCCCTGAACATCCACTCTGTTTCCATAAGTACTGAAACTTAACTTTGAATGAGTAGTATTAGGAGATCCTGCTCCTACAATAATGGCACCGCTATTTCCTCTGCCAAGATAAGTTGCATAAAACGGATCATCCAGATTCTGATTCCCGTTACCCGCTGCTGCAATGATGATAATTCCTGAATCAGTAGCAGCTTTGGTAAGATCCCAGATCACCTGATCATATTCTGCAGGACAGTACTGGCCGTCTTTTCCTCCGGTCTGCATTTCATACAGAATAATATCACCTGCCTGAGAAGCGTTTATAGATCTGCTCACAGCAGAAGCTCTGTTATATCCTACAGTAGTCCATTCCATATATCCTTTTATTTCTGAAGTACTGTAGGCCGCTCCTGTAAGCCCGATATTATCTTTTATTGAACCTAAAATACTCACCACAGCAGTTCCGTGGTCGCGGTAGTTATTATTGGCTAATCCTGCATTCGGGGAATATCCGGGTTCCAGCTGTATAGAATTTTGATTAGAAAGCATTTCGTGAGTTTTGTAGAAACCATATTCCACATCCCTTACACGGATATTCTGTCCGGTGATTCCTCTTGACCAGGCATATTTTGCATTGATTCCCGGATTGTCATTCAGATAAGTCTGAATGCTTTCCAGATCAGGTGTTGCTACAAAAGCATTTACCAAGGGAGGTTCAATAGGAGCAGCACTCATCACAGATACATATTCAATTTCAGGAAATCTTTCAAGACTGTGAATGATTTTCTGAGTGGTTTCTTCATTTTGAAGAGGCAAATCAGCTTTATAAATTCTCTTCAGTTTTTCGACAGATTCTGAGGAGTTTCCAATTGCTTTGCTGCTTCTGGCCATTTCATCAAGTTTGTTGTCTGTAAAATCAAGATCATACTTAAATGAAATTTTATTTTCTCTTGAAAATCTTTCCAGATCAGCATTTCTGCTGAATGCCGTTTTTTCTGAATTAATGCCTTTTGAAAAGCATACATAGATAACTGAATTTTGATCATTAGCCATTTTGGTCTGGATGTCCTGACCAAAAGACAGGGAAGAGCAGAACGCAAACAATGCGAAAAAGTTGATTTTTGTTTTCATACAATTTTGTTAAATGGTTGTAAATCAGTTTTGATTTATATCAAAATTAATAATAAAATAAAAACAAATCACATTTTTGTGAATTTATTTTCGTTTTTTTTATTTATCCCTTATGTATAAAGACTTTTAGTGAGGTTTATAATAAATTTCAAAGATTTTAATACCTGTGAGGTTGGGAAAAATGAATTTGTATGATTATAAAAAACCATCCAGGATCACTGAATGGTTTTGTTGAGGTATATAGTTTTAATTTTTAAAGATCATCAAACCAATTTAATTTGTTCTTATGGTAAATCAGTTTCTTTTTGTTCATAATCTGATATTCAATACCAATGCTATCATTATTGACACTCATAAGTTTAGCATCCTGAATAGGCCGCGTTTTTTCATATAATGTTTCGGAAGAAGGCTCAGATACCTTATCAATGATTTCTGAATAGGGAGTTCTTAAAATTTGTTTTTCAAAAATCCCCTCTTTCTTGTAAATCGTGATGAGTGGATTGTACAGTACTCCCGGACGGCCTCTTTCTAATCTGTAAGTATCATCAAGCTGAATTCTCTGCTCACATCCAATGGTGGAGAAATAATGAACAATTCCAAAAAAAGGAATCATCATGGGTAAAATACTAAGAATGATTCCTGATATCAAAAGACCAAAGTATATTTTAATCACTTTTTTCTTCCAAAATCTGATAATAATAAAAATGGTCATCAATAGCCAAAGCCAGTTAATTATTTTATCAATATAATATCCAGCGAAACTATAGTTGTTCAGACTTAATACTATTCCAAACAGAAAAACTAAAGTCACTGCCAGATAAGCAATGACTATATTTTTGTTATTCATCTTCTATACTTTAGCTTTTGGTAACCGAATCCATTACGATTGTGACAGGTCCGTCGTTGATCAGGGAAACCTTCATGTCTGCTCCGAAGATTCCACTTTCTATCTTTAATCCAGATTTAGCAATTTCTTCTTTAAAATAATCAAAAAGAGGTATAGCTTTATCAGGTTTTGCGGCTTTTATGAAAGACGGGCGGTTGCCTTTTTTGTAATCTGCAATCAAAGTAAATTGGCTGATGCAAAGGATTTCTCCTGAAATATCCTTCACAGAAAGATTAAGCTTACCCTCCTCATCTCCAAAGATCCTTAGGTTTAACACTTTCTGTACAAGCCAGTCCGCATCTGTTTTTTCATCATTTTCATCCACACCTACCAGCAGCATTAGTCCTTTTCCGATTTCACCAACAATTTTTCCGTCTACTTTTACACTGGCTTCAGAGACTCTTTGTATAACGATCTTCATTTTATATTCTAATAGTAAACAGTTAAAGTTTTGCTTGGAGCGTCATAATTGTAAGGATAGGTTTTAGGCGGTAGAGACGTTTTAGCTCCTGCCTCCGGCTGTCCCGTACTTAAAATCCATCTTGTGTTGTCCTGTGGGCAAATAATAGCAATATTGTCCTTTACCTCTAGGGTTGTATTATTATCAGGGCATATGTGAGGAGCATTCCTGTCATACACCTTAAATCCACTTGCTGTTCGGACAATAATCAGTCCTCTTGTTCCGGACTGCTGTTCATTCACATAAATCCAGCCGTTAATATTGTTCAAAGCGTAGTAGGCAGGCAGGTTTAGATTGAGGGATACATTAATAGGAGTATTGGGGAAACAGTTCACCGTATCTTCTCTGCTTCCACAAGAGTTTATAGTTAAGTTACTGAAAACCAATATACTGAAAATAGATAAGATTGAAAAAGTTTTTTTCATTTCAATTTAAATTTTTATATATTTGTAAAAATTAAACGATTACAACACGAAAACATTGTCCGGCAAATGTCGGATTATTTTTTTATACTAAAACTAAATTTTGAAAATTATGGCAAGCTATGTAACTAAGGAGGGCCTAGAGAAAATGAAAGCTGAGCTGGAACAGTTGGAAACTGTAGAGAGACCAAAAATCACTCAGCAGATCGCAGAAGCAAGAGATAAAGGAGATTTGTCTGAAAATGCAGAATACGATGCAGCTAAAGAGGCTCAGGGGATGCTTGAAATGAGAATTTCCAAGCTGAAAGACGTTATCTCTACTTCTAAAATTATAGACGAAAGCCAATTAGATACTTCAAAAGTTTCCATCTTAACAACAGTGAAACTTAAAAATAATGCTACCAAGCAAGAGCAGGTATTTACATTGGTACCGGATAACGAAAGTGACCTGAAAACAGGAAGAATTTCTGTAAACACTCCTATCGCAAAAGGTCTGTTGGGGAAAGCTATTGGCGAAACTGCCGAAATTACTTTACCGAACGGAAACAAACTGTCTTTTGAAGTATTAGACATTTCTTTATAGTCTGATACAGTTTTTATTTCTAAACTTCTAATATCTAACCCTAACTTCTGATACAATGAGCACTATATTCACAAAGATCATCAATGGCGAGATTCCCTCTTATAAGATTGCAGAAAATGAAAACTTTATTGCATTCTTAGACGCAATGCCTTTGGTGAAAGGACATACTCTGGTAGTTCCGAAAAAAGAAGTGGATTTGATTTTTGATCTTGAAAGTGAAGAATACAAAAACCTTTGGGGATTTGCCCAAGAGGTGGCCAAGAAGATCAAAACTGCAATTCCATGTGTAAGAGTTGGAGTAGCGGTGGTAGGACTTGAAGTTCCTCATGCACACATCCATCTGATTCCTTTAAACAAGATGGAAGACATGAATTTTAGAAATGAAAGATTAAAATTAACGAACGAAGAATATACGGAGATTCAAAACTCAATTATTAATTCTTAACAACCAGAAAATCGTAAAAAAGTAATTTTTTACGATTTTCTTTAACATATACATATATATTATATCATATGAACTCAAACCAATGTTCTTTCTGTGGCAGAAAAAGAAATGAAGTACAGATGCTGATTTCTGGCCAGAATGGTTTTATTTGTGAAAATTGTATAGAGCAGGCCCATGCTATTGTAAAAGATGGTGCATCCAAAACAGGATATTCACCTGCCGACAGTATGGCTGAACTTAAAAAGCCAAAAGAGATCAAAGAATTTCTTGATCAGTATGTGATAGGTCAGGATCAGGCAAAAAAACAGCTTTCTATTGCTGTATATAATCATTATAAAAGATTACTCCACGCTCAGGACGAAAACAGAGAAGTGGAACTTGAAAAGTCGAACATCATCATGATAGGGGAGACGGGAACAGGTAAAACTCTTCTTGCAAAAACGATCGCGAGAGAACTGAACGTTCCTTTCTGTATCGTAGATGCCACTATTTTAACGGAAGCAGGATATGTAGGAGAGGATGTTGAAAGTATTCTGTCCAGACTTTTGATGGTAGCAGATTATGATGTGGAAAAAGCTGAAAAAGGAATTGTGTTCATTGATGAGATTGATAAGATTGCAAGAAAGTCCGATAACCCAAGTATTACAAGAGATGTTTCCGGAGAAGGAGTACAGCAGGGATTATTGAAACTGCTGGAAGGAAGTATCGTCAATGTTCCGCCGCAGGGAGGTAGAAAACATCCGGATCAGAAATATATCCAGGTCAATACTCAGAATATCTTGTTTATTGCTGGTGGTGCTTTTGACGGAATTAAAGAGATTATTGAAAGAAGAATGAACAAGCAGGCGATAGGCTTCAGTTCTGAGAAAATCAATAAAACAGGTGAAGACGAATATATATTAACAAATATTAATGCAATTGATCTTCGTACTTTCGGATTAATTCCGGAACTTTTAGGAAGATTTCCAATCATCACTTACCTCGATAAACTCACAAAAGAAACCTTGGTAAGAATTATGAAAGAGCCAAAAAATTCAATTGTGAATCAATTTGTGGAACTTTTCAAGATGGATGGTACGGATTTGGTAATAACAGATGGTGCAATTGAAAAAATCGTAGAGGAAACTATTGAAAAAGGATTAGGAGCAAGAGGGTTGAGAGGTACTACCGAAAAAGTTCTAGAAGACTATATGTTTTCAATAGGAGAGGACAAAGAGATCATCTTGACGGAAGATAATGTTTTGATTAATAGATAAAATATTTTTTTTTTAAGAAAAATAATAATACCTTTGCGGGTGAAGATTGTATTAACACACAAATAATTTATACAATGAGAAAAAGTTTATTTGCTATAGGTCTTTTAGCAATTAGTTACTCTGTTCAGGCGCAGATACTATGTCATGTTGACACTAATGCTAATATGTATGTGAGCGAAGGCACCCTAGTTTATAGCGGTGGAGGTGTACAGACAAGAGGTAATGGTCTTTTGGACGTACATGGAAATATCATGGTTGTAGGATCTGCTACAGATAGTTTTAAGACAATTGATGCTGGCGGTGCTGATAAAACTGACGGTGGAAATATCATCTTAAGACTTAACACTCCTGCTTCTTTTGCTACTTCCACGTATGGTCAGCTGTACATTGACGGATTATCCCAATCCAACATTTCTGGTGTTGTCACCAAAGAATACAGAACTACTAGTAACGGTAGCGGGAATTATTTCCAGCAAGTTGCTTTGCCTTTCTCTGGTAAAGCTTTCAATTCATTATCTACTGAAGTTGGCAAAACTTTCAATACCGGAAGGTATGATAATCCAATTCTTAAATGGGATAATGCTAATGCTGTTTCTATTACTACTTTGAATCTAGCTCCTACCTCGACTACTTGGGATCCTTCAGGTTATTATATGCTAAAGGTTAAAAATAATGACTGGAATCCAAGTGCTCCTGCATCAGGAAACGTATTCAATATTAACGGAAAACCATATGCACCGTATGCTGGAACTGTATCATTACAGAATGCAGGAAAATCTAACGTAGGTGCTTCCAATGTTGTATTCGGAACTAATGGTAATGCTCTAAACCAATACAACGAGAAGTACAATACTTATCTTGATGATAGTTTTGAGTTTACTACAAACCCATGGTCTGGAACATTCGGACAAAATTTCTACCAATTCGGAAACCCTTTCCTTACCAATTTAGATTTAGCTAATATTGGATATACTGAAAGTGTTACAGGATCTGATGGAAATGCTGTAAGAAACATCTGGGGTATTGAATATGACCCAGGTACAATTGTTACTCTTCCAAGTGGTTCTACTTATGCTACAGCTGCTAAGGTAGTTACTTTCTTACCTACAGGTGACGGAGTAGCTCCTGCTATTGGTGACGTAGATTTACTTGTAATCAAACCGATGCAGTCATTTAAAATAAAGTTAAGAGACAATACAGCTCAGACTTTAAATTTTAATACCCTGAGAAGATTCAAATCTACTGCAAGAACAGCAGGTACCAATTATGATGTAACAGCAGCTAAAATGGCTAATGGTAAGAATACAACCAATACTGTAAAACAGCTTGGTGTAATCGGTCTTGATGCTAACGGGAAAGAACTTTCCAGAACATACTATGTTGTTTCTCCATCATTAACAACAGGACACCAGATTTCTGCAGCAACTTCAGTGCAGTCTTCAGCGGGTAAAAACATCATCGGTACTTTTGAAGAATCACTGAATGGTGGGTATGATAATAATAATACTAACTATTGGTTATATATTAACGAAGCTAATGAGAGTAACTTCAAGGGTAAAAATGTTAAGTTAGTTAACTATTACCTGGATCAGGTGAAATCTTATAAATTCGAGATCAGAGAAAATGCAGCGCTAATCCCAGCTGGTGCACATCAGTTATCTTCAGGAATTGGGTTCTATTATAAAGCCGAAAACGGAAATTTAATAGAAGCTAAGCAAGGAGATGTTGTAGCGGTAACAAATGAGGAAGCTAATTTGTATTATGGAGAACCAAGTAATATTACTTTGGCTGTAGATAATAGTAATAAAGCTGCTGCATCAAGAACACTTGTAGTGTATGATCCATCTATTACAAATTACATTGTAAGATTTGATCCAAAATGGAAAAAAGCAGATATTCAAGTTTATGATATGAGCGGTAAACTAGTAATCTCTAAAAAAGCGGTTGATGCGTCCAGAGATTTTGTAATCGAGCTTGATGGCTCAGTTAAAAATTCATACGTTGTAAAAATCGTTTCTGATAAGGGAGAAACTGTTAACACTAAAATCTTAAAATAAGCCACATGAAAACTATTAATAAACTAGTATTAGCTCTTTTTCTTTTTGCTATAACTTTAGCAAATGCTGCACCACCACAACCAGCTCCAACAGGAAGCGGAAATGGAGGAAACGGTACCGGAGCACCTGCACCCATTGATATGTACGTATATGTACTTGGTATTGTAGCAATTGGATTTATTGTTTACTTTACAAGAAAGTACAAGAGCATAAAAGCATAAAATTTTATTAAAATAATATTAAACTCTCTGATTAGTCAGAGAGTTTTTTTATTTTTACTCTATGAAAAAGATTTATACGCTATCTGCGGTTTTGGCCGCATTTGCTCTGCAGGCTCAGTTTACAGTTACTATTCAAACTTCCGCAGACTTTAAAGATCAGGATGCTATTCTATATACATTAAACGGTTCAAAAGATATTATTGTTACTAAAGAACAAAGCAAGAATAATACATGGACTTTTAAATACCCAAGCAGCTATATGGGAATGATGAAAGTCTATTTCCCGGGCTCTAATAACACCTTAAGCTTTATTTCTGAAAATAAAAATGTCAACTTTAAACTGGATACCCAGAATAATAAAGTTAAAGATGTTATCTATTTGGATGAAGCGAATAGCCTGATGAGTAAACAGCAGGAAGGTTCCCAAAAGAAAGAGCTTATTTTGCCGGCTTTAGCACAGATCAAAGAATATTATAAGGACAACACAGACTTTGGAAAAGCTCTTAAAGCTGAGATTGACAGACTTTCCGGTGCTTCTAGTTCTATTGATGCTGCTCAGCATCCGTTTATTGCCTATTATAATACGAACCATAGTAAATTTCTTTCCACCTCACAGGACCCAGCAAAAAAAATTGATCAGGAGGAAATAATCAACTTTCTGGACAAATCCAATGATATGCTTGAGACTTCATCATTGTTGAAACCAGTATTAGTATCTTATCTGAACACAGGAGGAAATACTAATGTTACTGCTTCTGTTGATAAACTGTTAGACAGGTTAAAAGTGGAAACTCCAAGAGGACAGACTGTTTTATCAGAACTTATCGATATTTTTGATATATATGAAATGGAGGAGTACAAGAGCAAATATTTGTCACTTGCTAAGAATCTTAAGTGTACCATCAATGACAGACTTGCTTCTACATTGAAATCAAATGCCAACACTGAAATAGGGGCTGCTTTCCCTAATTATAAGTTCCAGTCACCTGTAAATACTACTGCGAAGTCATTATACGATGTAAAGGCTGATAAAAAGATTGTTGTATTTTGGTCATCCACATGCTCACACTGTGAAAGTGAACTTCCGAAACTTTTGGAAAAATATAATGATCTGAAATCAAAAAATATTCAGGTGGTAGGGTTTTCTTTAGATGTTGATAAAAATTCTTATACTAAAAAGATTGCTGCATTTCCATGGGTGAATGACTCAGAATTGAGAGGTTGGAACAGCAGTTATACAGATTTGTACAATATTCATGCAACTCCGACGTATTTTATTTTAGATGCTAACAATAAGATTATCAACAAACCAGATCATGTTGGAGATGTTTTGGAATATTTTAAGTTAAAATAATTTTGGAGGTAAAGAAATATTTTCTATATTTGCACCACCAAAACGGCGAGGTAGCTCAGTTGGTTAGAGCGCAGGATTCATAACCCTGAGGTCACGGGTTCAATTCCCGTCTTCGCTACAAAAAACCGCAATCATTAAATCAATGATTGCGGTTTTTACTTTTAGAATAACTGCAAATTTACCTTTTTCATTTCTTCCCGATTTTTTCATTTCTAAAAATTATCGTCATTCAATAGAGAATTAAGGGAACTTCCTTAACTTTTGAGCTTAACCTGCTTTTTATCGAATACTTTTAAGATAGAAAGTGATTGTTTTCTTTGTATTCGCTTTCTTACAGGCTTTTTTTGATCGATCTATGTATATATTATCATTGGGTCTCTTTTGGTAGGATTAAGGGCTGGAATCAATGAATTGTGCTGATTGGATACATCAAGTGTGATTCAATCTAAAATACCATTATAACAAAAGCCGTTCTACAATCTGTAAAACGGCTTTTATTTTTTATCTAAATTCTTTATCAGACCTGATATCCGAGCAGCTTTCTGATTTGATAGAAGAATCTTTCAATCAATCTAAGATCTTGTGTTACGATCTCTGCACTGCCTCTAAGTTCCTTATCAAATGTAAGCGTTTTGTTGTAGCTTGTTTTTAATCCTTTTGGTAAAATCACATCTACATAATAATTTCCTTTTTCATCAGGAATAAGAGATATATTCTGTACTTTTCCTTCAATGATACCATATTCCTGGAATCGGTAGTTGTCTAGTTTAATCAGTACTTTTTCACCCGGAATGATCTTTCCTGAGTTGGTGGTAGGAACAGACATTCTGCCTACCAGCTGTTCTTTATTTTTAGGAAGAATAGAAAGGATAGGTTCACCAACTTTTACAAACTGGTTTTCACCAAAAAACTGCTGGAAACTGGCAACACCATCTGTAGATGATATAACTAGATAATTCAGTTCCCATTGTTTTAATGATTTTCTCAATTGCTCAAGAAGCTGTAAAGTTTGTGAAGAGTATGTAATTCTATCTTTTTCTGTGTTAATGGCAGTTCCGCTTTTCGTTTTATTAAGATTGGAGATGCCTTCATCCATTTGTGATATGGAGATTTTAAGATTTTCAAGATTTTGCTGGGCCTGAAGATATTTGATCTTTTCATTTTCCAGTTCCATAGCCGAAATAACTCCTTGATTGAAAAGTTCCTGAGACCTGTTGAAGTTTTTCTTAGTCAGATCATATTTTATTGATTCCAGGCTTTTCTGTTGTTTTAAGGTCGCAATTCTTATGCGGTATTCAGAAATACTCTGATTGGCTGCCAGGTCTTCCGGAGCATAAGGTTGTAATCTTGTAAAAAGGGCTTCATCCTGAAATGCTTTTGCAAAACTGTTGTATTCGCCCTGTAATTCTCCCAATTTGAACCTTGAAGCCTGGGCAAGAGGGAAGTTATATAAATTACCAGGAGTAATGGAGTCTATCAGCTTTTTAAGCTCTAAAATATCCTTATAATTGGCTGCAGACTGCATTACCATCAGAACATCATTCTTTTTAACTTCCTGATGGTCTTTTATGAATATTTTTTCAATTTTGGAACTTGTCCTTGCTTCGATCTTCTCTGGAGGATTCTGTGAAGTTACAATAATAGGTGCCGGTACAAATTCCGGATATTTTATAATGTAACTCATTAAGAGAATCAACAGGAGAATAATAAATATAACGGTATTTCCCCAGCGTATCATCCAATGAGGAGGCTGGGTAAGAATATCCTGTACGCTTTCTGAGCGAAGTTCAATATTGTCTAAAACGTCTTCTTTCATTTTTCTAAGATAAAATTTCCCCCAATATTTCAGGGGGAATATAATTTAACCAAATGGGCAATTCCCGTCGTACCACGATGGTGGTGAAGTATCAGCATCCGGTGGACATGCAATATGATGGATACGGCATGGCATCCAGCTGCCAAGACACCAAGAACCACAACAATTGTTGTCCGGAATAACTACACCTCCGCTGACAAATGCCAGATCTTTTCTCGAAAGTTTTTTTAGATTTTTCATGATGAAAATTAGTTTTTGTTTTTCCTACTCTGTAAGCTTTTCGGATTTCGCTATATATTTGCTAGCTTCCTAATTCAAGCTGGTTTCTTACAAGTCTGTAATATTCCCCTCTTAAATCTACAAGATCTGCATGACTGCCTTCTTCTACAACTTTCCCCTGATCCAGTACAATGATTTTATCTGCATGTCTTACCGTGGAAAGTCTGTGGGCAATAACCACTGCTGTCTTACCTTTGAAAAATTGCTCAAGGTTTTCCATGATGACTTTCTCATTATTGGCATCCAATGCTGATGTTGCTTCATCAAATAAAATATACTCAGGAGATTTATAAACTGCTCTTGCAATGAAGAGCCTCTGTTTCTGACCACCGCTGACTCCAACACCCTCATTTCCGATTTTCGTATTATAACTTAGCGGAAGACTTTCAATAAATTCTTTGATGTTGGCTATTTCTACAGCACGTCTCAGTTTTTGTTTGTCAATATGATCTTCACCTACAGCAATGTTATTGGCAATAGTATCGTTGAATACATAGCCTTCCTGCATTACCACTCCGCAATGATCCCTCCAGTATCTTGGAGAAATATTCTTCATATTGGTACTTCCGATTCTGATTTCACCCTGATCTGGGTCATAAAACTTCATTAACAGTTTCAACAGCGTAGTTTTTCCACTTCCGCTGGCTCCCACAATAGCTGTAGTCTGCTGATAAGGAATCGTAAGACTTAAATTTTCAAAAACCGGAACATCAGAACCAATATAACGGAATGACATATCTTTGATCTCGATGTCTTTCTTTGGGATATCTGTAGCATACTGCTCATTTTTATCCTCCTCATCATCTTTATCATGAATTTCTCCTAATCTTTCAAGGGAAATCTTAGCATCCTGAGTCTGCTTGATAAAGTCGATAAGCTGAAGAAGAGGGCTGTTCAGCTGCCCAATAATGTATTGCACAGAAAGCATCATCCCTAAAGTAAGATTTCCACTTAAAACCAGTTTTGCAGAAAGGAAACTTACCAGTATATCTTTCATCTGGTTGATAAAATTTCCTCCCACAGACTGCCATTGTTCTAATGAAAGTGATTTTATTCTGATTTTAAACAGTTTTACCTGAAGAAATTCCCAGTCCCATCGTTTCTGTTTTTCAGCATTATGCATTTTAATCTCCTGCATACCGTTGATGAGCTCGATCACTTTACTTTGTTCCTGAGAGACTTGAGAAAACCTTTTGTAATCAAGTTCCTTTCTTTTCTTCAGGAAGAAACTGATCCAGCCGATATACAATACAGCTCCAACAAGGTAAACAATGAATAATCTGTAATCATAAAACAGCAGAACAATACTGAAAATGATAAGGTTTACCAGTGAGAACAAGGTATTTAACGATGAACTTGTAAGCAGCTGCTCGATTCTGTGGTGGTCATTTATTCTCTGCATGATATCTCCGGTCATTCTTGTATCAAAGAAACTTATCGGAAGCCTCATGAGCTTGATAAAGAAATCGGAGATGATGGAAATATTAATTCTTGCCGAGAGATGAAGAAGAATCCAGCTTCGTATGGTTTCAATTCCCATTCTTCCAAGAAATAGCATAATCTGCGCAAGTAAAACCACATAGATAAAATTAATATCTTGGTTCTGGATTCCGACGTCTACAATACTCTGAGTAAGAAACGGGAATATCAGGGATAATAAACTTCCTCCCAGAAGCCCTATGGCTAGTTGGATTACAAGTGTTTTATATTTAAGGAGGTATTTGGAAAGAAAAGTAAAGCTTGCTTTACTTTCTTCAGCATCAAATTCAGTCTGGAAGAATGCCGGGGTTGTTTCAAGAATCAGAACAATTCCTTCTTCGGTATTTTCGTTTGCATTTTCTCCGATCCAGGATTTGATAAATTCTTCTCTCGTATACGTAATGAGCCCATAGCTGGGATCCGAAATATATACTTTATTGTTTTTGTCAATTTTATATACTACAACAAAATGGTTTTTATTCCAGTGTGCTACACAAGGAAAGGGAACCTCTTCTGTGAGGGTATTGAAATCGATCTGGACTCCCATTGATCGGAATCCGAGGTTTTCTGCTGCATCGCTTAGCCCAAGAAGGCTGCTTCCTTCACGTGTTGTTTCGGAAAGGTTACGAATCTGCTGCAGAGATATACTTTTACCATAATACTTACTTACGATCCTGAGACATGTAGGACCGCAGTCTTTGGTATCTGGTTGCTTATAAAAAGGAAACTTTTTTTTCAAAACTACTACTCATTATAAAATGCCGTCAGCGGATGACGACATTTACTTTAATTCAATTATATTTCAATGAAATGGTAAACCGGAATAAGTCCCATTTGTCACTGTTTTTCTGCTCTTTTACACCTTATCAGATGTTATTTTTTTTGTTTTTCCTAAGATAGTGAAATTTTCAAATGAATGATATTTATTTACTAAATCTCATCATCTTCTATTAATTCATCAATAAAGAACGAAATATCTTCACGATCATACTTGTCAGGGAATTGGTATCCGTTAATGATAAAGATCGGGGTGAAGTTTAATCCTGCGTTACTGTTTTCAATAGACATCTCTACCAGTGGATTCAGGTTTTCCGATGTTACATTTCCTCCGGAAAGAACATTGATTTTGCTTTCATCCTTAGTTTCAAACCATTCTTCTACAGCGTGTAAGAACTCTTTTTCAGGTTTGTTGTGATAGATATAAGTTAAGTCTGAAATAAGCTGTGTATAATTTTCTGGAGCTCTTTCGGGACTGTAATTGAATCTCATCTGCAAAGAGATATTGTCAGGATATTTTTCCAAAAGGCCTTCTGCCAGTTTATGAGCGTCTTTACAGAAACCACAATATGGATTGGATACGATAGCAATACGAAGTTTAGCATCTCTTTTTCCAACAACAAAAGTTTCAGTATCCTGGAATTCAATTTTTGGATTCTGTTCCATCTGGTTTTTGAACAGTTCATAATTTCTCTTGAATCTAAGGTTTTTCGCATTAGATTTTTGAAGATCTTCTTTCTGTTCAAGAAGTGTATTGAAATAAATAACAGCAGAGAATACAAGAGCCCATAAAATGACAATCAATAAAAGTGTTCCGATACTGAAAGACAGGTTCTCAAAAAATAAACTGCTTACTACTATTTGTGCTGCAAGAATTGAAATAATCAAAAGACATACTCTGCAAAACGTTTTTTCTACAAATGCCTGAATGTACAGAGAATATCCTATTGCAAGTACAGAAACAAAGGTAAATCCTTTTACAATATAAGCTGTAGCCGGTAAAAATAATCCCAGAACGGCAAGTCCTGCAAAATAGATCAGGGAAAAGTCTGCAAATTTTAAACCTAAAATACTGGTCTTATCCTGCTTTATAATTTTATCACATGAGTTGGCTGTCTGGCTGGCAGCAGCACCTCCGCTTCCACATATACTTCCGATAACGGTAGATGTATTCCCGAATTTCTGATTGAAGATTTCAAGTGAAATATATACTCCAGCCAAAGAAAGAAGATTGAATAAGGCCTCATAAATGGTTTGGCTTATAAATGAATAGGCGAGAACTGCTGCAAAAATTAAATAAAGAACCGGCTTGAAATTGAAGGTCAGTTTATTGTCTGCATTTTCCGTCTTTTCAAACAACAGTACAAAATCAGTTGATTTGGTATAAAGTTCTTCTTTACCGAAGGTTTTTGCTTTTTCTGAGTATACTGAATAATTGCTTCCTGATTTTTTTACGAGAGAAAATGAATTTTCAACAATGGCAATAAATTCTTCCGGAAGTTCGTCCCAATATTCTTTGTCAAGTTCATAAGCGTCATTTTTCACCCCCATAAAGTTAAGTGTGTCACTGAAAGCTAGTGCAGATGGATAATTGGGATGTGAGTTGAACTGGAAAATGAATTCCTGTTTATCGAGTTTTAGATGGTTAATTAGTCTGTCAAAAATCATGTTAATATTTTTATCTAAAATACACAGATGTTTTAAATATACAAAAAATTTTTTCTTTTATTAGTGAGATATAAACGGCTGTTGGTAGATTTGATTTGACTTTCAATATTTTATTTCACAAATTGGGTTCTAAATTCAATCCTGAAATATGATATTCTAATCGAATCTTATGGTTTTAGAGTGGATTGATTGATGGTATTATTTGATAATATAATAGTTTGGGTTTTGAATGCGGGATTTTCAAATGAATTGCTTTTAAGAGAGATAAGGTCTGGTTTCCGAAGGCAGGTATTTTAAAGGGTTTATGATAGTTTATATTAAATTTCACCAGCAGGAATCAATGGAGTCTTGATTTGTAACAAGGTATATTGTGTTTTTATCTGGGGCAAAGATGAAACGACAAAGAATGTCTTGAAACCGATTGAAATAAAATGGTATAATGATAGTAATCTGGAAATCCCTGTTTTGAAAAAAGGAACAAATTAGAATAGTAAAGACGATTATTTTTTTGATCAAAAATCTTGAAATTTTTGGAGTGTAAATATTAGAAATATATATACAATACAGTGGATAACTCCATTTTTTAAAACACTGAAAACAAGAAGAAAACTGAATGTTTTTTATTTAAACAAATGTTTGATTTTGTAAATATTTAACAGGTTATATGCAGTTAAATGGCGTTTTTTGTATTAAATAGTACTTTTGATTATGATCAGTAAGGTTGTGGTGTGAACTCAAAAAAACTTAAAAAATCATAAAGTTTTCATAAAGTTTTAAAAAAGGAAGCAAATGTTTTTGTATTTATAAAATATGTCGTACTTTTACATCGCCTTGAATGAGGGAACAAGTCAAGGTAATAAATTTTTTTTCATCATTTGTGTTTTTAGAATCGTATCGCCTGATACGATTCTTTTTTATTTTTCATAGTTTAAGAGAAGATCTATAAAGTAAGAATAGGTGACAGAACCTTCCTGTTGGTTGCTTTTCAGAAAGAGATTGTTGGTGTATCCAAAAAAATCATCCAGCCAGCCCTGATGGCTGAGTACAAAATTCTTTTCATGCATACGGTCTCTTTTCATAGCAGGAGAATATTGATGAAGAATATTCTTGACGAATTCCGGGTCTTCTTCCACAATGAACCTTAAAAGGCTTTTTAAAGTGAAAAACTCAGTACTGTATCTCAACTCAAGATTACTGGAATGAATGCCTATTAAATATCCCACAAAATTAGCCTCCTGTTCTCTGGCAAAACCCAGCTGATGGGAACTTTCATGGGCTGTGGTGAAGGGTATGAAAGTGTGAGGTAATTCAGAGTTATACTGAGCTTCTGCTGTAAAAGGATTGTAGTATCCCAAAATCCCGGTAAAGCTCATTACATTCTTGAACAAACTAGGTTTAATGTCCAATATCTGAGGTGCATGTTTATCCGAAATATAAGAAGGTAATTTTGCCTGTTGATGCAGAATTTCCTGTTGTATAGAATTAAGGTTCGTAATGATGAATACTCCTTTGCTGTCTTCCTGGACAGACTGTCTTGTTATCTTGCATTTTTCAAGATAAGAAAAGGCCAGTTTCTTGGCTTTTTCCACATTCGGTTCTTTCTGGCTTGAAAGCTTCCTGATGATAGGAGTCTGGAAATACAACATTCCCCAAAAGATCTGATAGATAAAGTAAAAAACATTGAGGATGATCATAATTCTGAGCATAGAATTATGTCTTCGTTGTTTCCTGAATAGACTGATACAATAATACAAAAGGAAAGCACCTAACACGATATAAATAAGGTCTCCCATAGAAATTGGGATCCAGCTAAACAATGCCTGATGTGCCTCTTTTTGAAGTTCAAAAAAGCTTTCAAAAAACGAGATCATCACTCCGGATTTTGAGCAAACATAAAACAAAAGAAATTGGGCAAGTAATACACCTGCCCAAAACCTTTTCTTTTTATATATTGTTTTCGTTATATTAATGACCATTACCTTTAGATACTTTGTCAAGATCAATGCCCTGGGCTTTTAAAATCCCACTCACACGGATCGCATAGAATGCAAGATAAGCAAAACAAATAACCCCTACGATATAACTGAAATGAATATTCGTAATATCAGCAATATACCCCTGTATAAAGCTTACGATACCTCCACCCATAATCATCATAATAAGATATCCGGAACCCTGATTGGTGTGCTTTCCAAGTCCGTTAATGGCAAGAGCAAAAATACATGGCCATAGAGTAGAGCAGAAAAGACCTACACTTGTAAATGCATACACAGATACCATTCCTGTAGTGAACATTCCAATTAGTAAAGCTGTAATACCTGCCAAAGAGAAAATCAAAAGCATTCTCGCCGGATTTCCTTTACTTAATATATCACAGATAATCATAGCAATAATAATGAATCCATATACATAGAACGGAGAGAGGTCATGCTTCGCAATAGCGTTTACAAATAAAAATACACCAAATGCAAGATAAGGAGCTAAGAACCTTAAGATCTTTTTAAATCCGGCATTCACATCAAATGCTTCTACAGCACCTGTCCAACGGCCGATCATCAATGAGGCCCAGTATAAAGAGATGTAAGGGGCTACATCTTTGGTTTCAAATCCTAAGTTTTTTTCCATATAAGCCGGAAGATTACTGGCGGTGGAAACTTCTACACCTACATACACGAAGATCGCGATCATTCCCATCACCAATTGAGGATACTGGAATGCTGATTTTCTATGCTCTCCCGGAGTTGAATCATCCGTATTTTCAGTATTCGTTGGAGTTACAGCAGGAAGAGAAGAAAATTTAAGCATTAAAGCTACAAGAGCAAAAGCAGCTCCTAATATCAGATAAGGTATTTTTACACTTTCTATACTTGCTTCCGTGTTACCTGCGCTTGCAGAACCAAAAATGGCAAATGCAACAATAAGCGGTCCTATTGTAGTTCCTAAGTTATTGATTCCTCCAGCCATTGTTAACCTCTGAGATCCTGTTTCTGTTGGACCTACCTCAATAGCAAGCGGATTGGCAACAATCTGCTGAAGAGAGAAGCCTAAACCTACAATAAATAATCCGGAGATCATTAAAGGGAAAGAATGCATATTGGCCGCCGGGTAAAACAACAGGGTTCCCATTGCAGAAATAAGAAGCCCCACAATAAGGCCGTTTTTGTACCCGATTTTATTGATCAAATCCTGTTTCAGGCTCTTTGATACAATCATATAAATTAAAGAACCTACAGTATACGCTACATAAAAGCATATCTGTACCAGCATACTTTCAGTTTGAGATAGATTGAAGGCTTTTTGAAAAACGGGGATCAGAATATCATTACTGGCTGCTACAAATCCCCAAAAGAAGAATACAGTAACCAATGGAATGAATTGGGCCCAATTGGTTTGTTTAGAATAATTTGACATATTTATTATAGATTTCACAAACAAATATAACTATTTCCTTTCAACGGAATACCTGATTAAGGTTTTTTTTATTTCTTCATAAGCCTCTGCCTTTAAGTCTTTTGGCGAATCGGTAGGCTCAATGATTCCATTGAAATACACCTTTACTCTTCCAGGATAGCCTTTTGAGTTTTCAAAAGGGAACATTTCCTTGAGTCCGATAAAGGTATAAACAGCAATAGGAGAGTTATGTTTTGAGGACAGCATAAATGCTCCGTCCTTAAAGTCATCCAGGATTATAGAAGTGTCGTCCGGTACGCCGCCTTCAGGAAAAATAGCAATACTGTTGCCTTCTTCCATCTTTTCAGCACATCTCCGGTATACATCTGCACGGCTTCTTGCACTTGCTCTGTCTACCATTACACATATCCTTTTATATATAGTTCCGAAAATAGGAATCTTTACCAGTTCTTTCTTCCCTACAAAACATATCGGATGGTCTGGAAATACAATGCAGGTAAGCATAATATCCATGATGGAGGTATGATTAGAGATAAAAACATAAGGAATACTTTTGTCTTTTTCCTGTTCCGAAAGTTTAATGAGGTCATATCTGAAACCCATTCCGTAAAACATTCCGAAACACCATAGCCTGACAAGTTTATAACCGTACTTATAATGTTTTTTGTTAAAGGATAAAATATAGACAGGGATCCCAATAATAACTGTCAGAAAAAATGCCAACAGCAGCAGCCAGAATCTCCAGAGATAATTTAAAATTTTTGTCACAGCTTAACCGTTAAAAATTACTTTCTTTTTTACTGAATAATTCAGAATGGAAACCAGCAATATTGCTGCAATTTTGCTGATCATTTCCGGGCTCAAGGTATAAAAAAATAAATTGATATTATCCTTAAATATGAAGCTGTAGAAGATCTGGAAAAAACCTAGGCTGAGTAACGTTGAAAAAAAGGAGACCACCATAAAATAAACAAACTCTTTTTTCTTTGAGTGTTTTCCTCTTTCAAACACAAACCAGATACTCAGGAAATAATTGGTAATAATCCCACAGCTCGTAGAAAAAATGTTGCTTAAAGGATAATGTATACCATGGAAGTTGATTTCCTTTGCAAAGAAATGTGGAAGATAGGTACTGAAAATCTTAAAGCTGCCTATTTCTACAATGGCACTCAGTCCTCCTGCAATAATGAAGAACAGAACCTGTTTCTGGCGTAAGAGTATTTCTTTCATGTAATGAATATAAAAACTAAATATATAATACATATTGTATAAAGTCTGAAATGATTTATATCTCAGAATATAAAGACTTTACTGTATTCCGACTGTTAATAACCGTTTTTAGAATGCCAATAATGTCAAAGCTTCACAATATGAGTATGCAAATTTATAACTATATGTTAAACACTGAAAAAAGTTGTTAAAATATTTTTTTTAATTAAAATTATTTCTAATTTTAATATTCAGAATGATGTAATAATGACCTGATAATAAATTCATTTTCAACTTCTTGTGTTGATGGTTTTTTCTATCTTGTAGTGCGCGATTAAGAGCATATACCCCTACATTTTATGACCCAATTATTAATAATATTTGTATGAAAAGTCAAAACAAATACAGAAAATTCCAGCTTCAACAGAAAAATATTGAGGCTCTTGAGAAAGAAAATTCCCGCTTCAAAAGAGTGTATTCAGAATATGAAAATATGTCAGATGAATTGTGGAATCTTGAAAACTCCAAAGGAGAACCAGTGCCTGATGATTTCATCAATGCAATGGTATTACAGACTTCCTATTTAGAAGATGAAATAGAAGATTGGCTATTACAGTTCAACGAAAAAAAGACACAGATTAAACATTAATGATTTTAGACAGCTTCCAGGTTGTTTATAAACGCTAATTGAAGATAAATTCATAATTTAGCACCCTTAAATTAAAATCTAAAATATGGTTGCTATTGTAGATAGTGGTTCTACTAAATCGGATTGGGTAATACTTGATGACTTTAAGAAAGTTTTTCTGAAAACAGAAACAATCGGTTTCAATCCGAATTTTATCAACAGAGAACTTATCGCTCCTGAGATACAGAAAAATAGCAATCTGGTGTCGGTTAAAAATTCAATTACCAAGGTCTTTTTTTATGGTTCCGGATGTGGTGTGAAAAAAAACTGCGAAACTATAGAAGAGGAACTCACAAAAGTTTTTGGAAAAGCAGAAATTATTGTAAAGGAAGATCTGATGGCGGCAGCATATGCAGCATACAGTGGAAAACCTGCTATCGTGTGCATTCTTGGCACAGGATCAAATTCTTGTTTTTTTGATGGTGAAAATCTGAAGATAGAATTACCTTCACTGGGGTTCCTGATTGGGGATGAAGGAAGCGGCAGTGCTATCGGAAAGCAATTGGTACGCAGATATTTCATGAAAAAACTACCTTCAGACCTTCATACCGAATTTGAAGCCAACTATCAGCTTACCGTAGAAGATGCATTGAAAAATATGTATCATACTCCAAGACCGAATGCATATTTGGCAAACTTTACCAAATTTGTGATCGAAAGAAAAGATCATCCTTATTTCAGAGATATGGTATTTGAAGAAATGAAAAGTTTCTTTGAATATCAGGTTCTTCCTTATGAGGAAGCAAAAGATGCCGAGATCAATTTCATTGGCTCTATTGCTTATTATTATGAAAATATACTACGTTCTGTAGCTACAGAACTTAATTTAAATGTGGGACATGTTGTGCAGAAACCAATTGAAAGCTTAGTAGATTACCACATTAAATATATACTTTAACAAAAAACAAAATTTTATGTCAAGTAACAACAATCGTGACGAAAAGAACTTTAGCCAGGCCGCGCTAGATTATCATAAAGCAGAACCCAAAGGAAAAATTGAAGTGATCCCGTCAAAGCCGCACTCTTCTCAAAGAGACTTGTCGCTGGCTTATTCTCCGGGAGTAGCGGTTCCTTGTATGGAAATCCATGATAAACCTGAAACTGTTTATGATTATACAGGAAAAGGAAACCTGGTAGCAGTAATTTCTAACGGTACTGCCGTGCTTGGACTGGGAGATATCGGTGCTGAAGCTTCAAAACCGGTCATGGAAGGGAAAGGACTTTTGTTCAAGATCTTTGCAGATATCAACGTATTTGATATTGAGATCGACGAGAAAGATCCTGATAAATTTATTGAAATCGTAAAAGGAATTGCTCCTACTTTCGGAGGGATCAACCTTGAAGATATTAAAGCTCCTGAAGCTTTCTATATAGAACAAAGACTGAAAGAGGAATTGAATATCCCTTTGATGCATGACGACCAGCACGGAACTGCAATTATCTCAGCAGCAGCATTGATCAACTCTCTGCAGATTGCCAATAAAGATATTGACAAAGTGAAAATGGTAGTCAATGGAGCAGGTGCAGCAGCTATTGCATGTACTAAGCTTTATATCTCATTAGGATTGAAAAAAGAAAACGTCCTGATGTGTGACAGTAAGGGGGTTATCAATCATAAAAGAGAAAACCTTACTCCAGAAAAATTAGATTTCATCGCTCAAACAGATATTGAAACGTTAGAAGATGCTGTAAAAGGATCTGATGTTTTTGTTGGATTGTCTAAAGGAAATGTAATGACTCCGGAAATGCTGTTGAGCATGAACGAAAATCCTATCGTATTCGCTCTGGCTAACCCTGATCCGGAAATTGCTTATGATCTTGCCATTGAAACTCGTAAAGATGTAATTATGGCAACAGGAAGAAGTGATTATCCTAACCAGGTAAACAACGTACTAGGATTCCCTTATATCTTCCGTGGAGCATTGGATGTACAGTCTACAGGAATTAATGAAGAAATGAAACTGGCTGCCGTACACGCGATTGCTGATTTAGCAAAAGAACCGGTGCCGGAAGCTGTAATTTTAGCATACAACGTTCAGAACCTACAGTTCGGAAGAGATTACTTCATTCCGAAACCGTTTGATAACAGGCTGATCACAAAAGTATCAAGTGCTGTAGCGAAAGCAGCTATTGAAAGTGGTGTTGCCAGAAAAACCATTACGGATTTTGAGGAGTATGAGCACCAGCTTTTAGACAGAATGGGAAGAGATGAGAGATTGGTAAGAATGATGCAGAGCCGTGCTAAATCCAATCCGAAAAGAATTACCCTTGGAAATGCTGAAGAATATAATGTATTGAAAGCAGCCCAAATTCTTTATGAAGAAGGAATTGCTTATCCAAGTCTTTTAGGAGATAAAAAATACATCAAGGAGCAGATGGAGCGTTACGGAATTACCCTGGATGTTCCAATCATTGATCCAAGTGATGATGATCAGAAAGAAAACAGAAAAAAATACAGAGAAACTCTTTGGAAGCTTCGTCAGAGAAAAGGAATGAATGAGTACAAAGCGAAGAGATATGTACGTCAGAGAGATTACTTCGGACCTTTAATGCTGAAACATGGTGATACCGACGGGCTTATCGTAGGATTCTCTAAAAACTATACTTCAGTTTTACGTCCTGTTTTAGAAGTTATTGAAAAAGATAAAGGAGTAGACAAGGTAGCGGCAATGATGATGATTCTTTCTGAAAAGAAACCTATTTTCTTCGCAGATACTTCCATCAACCAGAATCCTACCTCAGAAGATCTTGTGAATATTGCTAAAATGGCAGAATTTACAGTAAAATCTTTTGCAATAGAACCAAGAATTGCCATGCTTGGATTTGAAAACTTTGCTGCTATTTCTGAAACTTCCAAAAAAGTGGCAAAAGCAGTGAGTATCCTTCATGAGAAATACCCTAAAATGATTGTAGATGGTGAAATTCAGCCGGATTTTGCAATGAATGCGGATCATCTTAGCGATTATCCATTCTCAAAATTAGGAACAACACCAGCGAATACATTCATCTTCCCGAACCTGGAAAGTGCTAATCTTTCTTATAAAATTATAAGAGGAATGAAAGTAGCTCAGGTTATCGGACCTATCTTAATGGGACTAAAGCAGCCGGTACACGTTCTTCAGATGCGTTCAAGCGTAGATGAGATCGTTAACCTTGCTACAATTGCTGTTCTTGATGCTCAAAGAAGAGAAAAGAAATCAAGCTAAATCAGATTTCTCATTAAAAAAACGACACTTTAAACCGTGTTGAGATAATAAAAGACTCCATATTTTGGAGTCTTTTGCTTTTATGTTAATTCATTGAATTCTTATTTGAAATTTAAGTTAAAAATCATTCGCGCATGAAATGAAAACATTAATTAGTTTAAATTGCTATATTTGGGAGTTTTAAAAATTAATAATGATATTTTCTTTACAAGGCAACGTCCAAGAACTTACGCCTACCTACGCTGTTATTAATGTACAAGGAGTTGGTTACTACGTGGGAATCAGCTTGATGACCTCGCAGACACTGGTTTTGAATCAGCAGACTTTCTTATTTATCCAGCAGATCATCCGTGAAGATGCTCATCTTCTCTTTGGATTTAACACACGTTTAGAAAAAGAAATGTTCAATCTGTTAATAAGCGTTAATGGAGTGGGGGCTGTCTCAGCATTGATTCTGCTGTCAACACTCAGCCTTGATGAGATTGCTTCTGCAATACTTTCCGGAAATAGTGCACTGATTCAAAAAGCAAAAGGAATAGGTGCAAAAACTGCTGAAAGAATTATCGTAGATCTTAAAGATAAAGTACAGAAATACAGCGATCCAAACGCGAACATTTCTGTGATGGTAGATAATAAAATTAAGGAAGAATCGTTATCTGCATTAGAAGTTTTAGGGATTCCTAAACGTGCAAGCGAGAAGATTGCGGATAGAATCATAAAACAAAATCCAAGCATCTCGGTAGAAGAATTGGTTAAACAAATCTTAAAAAACATTTAACATTTGGTGGCGAATAGTAAGCATCTTAACATATTTTTGTTCCTGTCGTTCCTGTTTATGTCTGTCAGCGCTTTTGCGCAGGTACAAAAAGACACGGCGATTATAAGAAAACAATATGAAGTGGCCGACCCTACGAGGTACGAAGCCTATTACGATATAAAAACCGGGATGTACTATGTGTATCCTAAAATCGGAAACACCATAACGGGGCCTCCTACAGCAATGTCTCCGCAAGAGTATAAAGAATATATGCTTGCAACCCAGACTAAGGCCTATTACAAGGAGAAATCTGATAAATATAACCTTCTTTTCAGAAGAGACAGATCAGACGCAAGGAAGAAGGGACTTATCCCTTCATTGTTGATTAATAACAGACTCTTTGAAACGATTTTCGGAGGTAATAAAATTGAAATCATTCCTTCAGGGTATGCATCTCTGGATTTTGCCGGGCTTTACCAAAAAATAGATAACCCGATGATCCTGCCACAAAACAGGACAAGTTTCACCTTTGATATTGATCAGAGAATTCAGCTTGGATTATTGGGTAAAGTAGGGGAAAACCTTCAGTTAAAGGCCAATTATGATACCCAGAGTGGTTTTGCTTTCGAAAACAGGATGAACCTTGTTTGGCAGGCAAAAGGAAGCTGGAAAGATCTTCAGAGTAAAGGCCTTGGAAATGTAGATAAACCCAATGAAGGAGGAGAAGATAAAATTATTAAAAGAGTTGAATTTGGTAACGTAAATATGCCGCTTTCAACCAGCCTTATCCGTGGTTCACAATCATTGTTCGGGGTGAAGACAGAATTCCAGTTAGGAAAAACATTCGGAACCGTAGTCCTTTCCCAACAACAGGGTGAAGCTCGTAATATTGTAGTACAGGGCGGTGGTGTTATGAATAACTTTAAAGTCAATGCCATTGACTATGAAGAAAACCAGCATTACTTTTTAGGACATTATTTCCTGAACAAATATGATGATGCGTTACTTAATTATCCACAGATCAACTCAACCATCAATATTACCAGATTAGAGGTATGGGTGCTTGACCAAGGAAACAGTAACCTGGCTTACCAGAAAAGTATTATTGGGATCAGAGACCTGGGAGAAGGTCCTGGCGGAGTTACTTTACCAGATAACTCTCTGAATGGTTTATATGATGCTGTTTCTACAGTCGCAGGAACCAGAGAAGCAGGGAAAAACTATGGTACTCTTTTCCAGGGACAGGTGCTTGGAGCAGATCCCACTCCTTATGATAACGGAGAACAATTCATATACAATACAAAAGCTAGAAAACTGAACAGTAATGAATTTACCTTCCAGCCACAGCTGGGGTATATTTCATTAAATCAAAAACTTAATGATCAGCAGCTTTTAGCCGTTTCATACTCCTTTACCGTTAATGGAAGTAACAAAGTATACAAAGTAGGGGAGTTTTCTGAAGAAAGTCCTGTATTGGTTACTAAAGTATTGAGGGTAAACAATAAAGTGAACACCCAGTCTCCGATGTGGGACCTGATGATGAAGAATATCTATTCTATAGATGCAGGACAGGTATCTCCCGATGGCTTTATCCTTAATGCCTATTACAGAGACCCAAAAACAGGCGGTAAAGTAAACTATCTTCCGGATACTCCTGTAAAAGACCAGAACTTACTGAAATTGTTTAACTGGGACCGTCTTAATATGAACGGTGACATCCAGAATAATAAAGACGGAAGCAAGGGAGATGGTATTTTTGACTTTGTCAACGGGATTACTATCAGGCCGGAAACCGGAAGAGTAATCTTTACGAAAGTACAGCCATTTGGTAGCTATATGCAAAAGGTGTTAGGGGGAACATTTGATCCCCAATACGTTTTCCAGGATCTTTATACCAAGCAAAAACAACAAGCACTCTCCAGTAACCTTGCACAGAGGTATACATTGGAAGGTCGTTATAAAGGTGTTCAGGGTCAAGGTATATCTTTAGGCGCAGTAAACGTTCCTCAAGGATCAGTAAAAGTGGCTGCAAACGGGGTACAGCTTACTGAAGGTGTAGACTATACGGTAGACTATATGCTTGGTACAGTTACTATAATCAATGAAAATGTAAAGCAGTCCGGACAGGCCATTAATATTTCACTGGAAAACCAATTGACATTTAATACCCAAAGAAAAAGATTCTTAGGATTAAATTTAGAAAGAAGATTCAGCGAGAACTTTATTTTAGGAGGGACCGTGATCAATTATTCAGAGTCTCCGCTTACCCAAAAAGTAAACTTCGGACAGGAAGCGGTAAACAATACCATGGCAGGGATCAACTTGATGTACAACAATCAGGCCCCTTATCTAACGAGACTTACCAATAAACTTCCAATGGTAAAAACGGAAGCACCCTCTAACTTAAACTTTAAGATGGAAGCTGCGTATCTGATGCCCGGGTTGAATAAAGGAACAAATAATCAGTCTTATATTGACGATTTTGAACAGACAACTTCCAAGATATCATTAAAAGAACCGGCAGCGTGGAGCTTAGCTTCAAAACCCGAAAAAAATAAATTGCCGCCATTTAATACGATACCTGGTAATGATGACTTAACAAGCGGATATGGAAGAGGACTATTAACATGGTATAATATCGACCCTAGATTCTGGGGTGTTGGAGGGAAAGCTCCTTCAGGAATTACACCACAATCCGTATCCAATCATGCTTCCAGAAGAGTACAATATTCAGAGATTTACAACAACAGAGATTTCGTAGCCGGAGAGCAAACTTTCACTAATACATTCGATATCTCCTATTTCCCTAAAGAAAAAGGACCATACAACGTAAACCCTTTAACAGAACAGGCACAAAGCAGATGGGCGGGGATTATGAGATCCATCAGCGTTCCAAACTTTGTTACTTCAAACATCGAATACGTTGAATTCTGGATGATGGATCCATACGCAGATGGTAAAACACTGGGTACTGATCCAAAACTTTTACTTCATTTAGGAAACGTTTCTGAAGATGTATTGAAGGATGGGAAAATGCAGTATGAAAACGGATTGCCAACTCCAGGTACACCATCTTCTACTACGAATTCAAACTGGGGGACACAGCCAAAACAACCGCCAATTTTATATGCCTTCTCTACAGAAGGAGATGACAGAAGAGTACAGGATGCCGGATATGATGGTCTTACTTCTGATCAGGAAGCCATGAGATTTGGAAATACTTTTGTAAACCCGGTAACCAATATTGCTGACCCTGCAGTGGATGACTTCGTATTCTATCTTTCTGATAAATTTACAGGAAGCCAGGCTGCTTCAGTGGTGGAACGATACAAATATTTCAGAAACCCGGAAGGAAACTCAGAAGCAAACTCTCTGAACGTAGCTTCACAAACTCCAGATGCTGAGGATATCAATAAAGATTACAACCTTGATCAGACTGAAAACTATAATCAGTATGTGATCAAGCTTGATCAGCCAAGCTTAGCGCTGGGAGGAAACAATATTGTAGATGTAAAAACAGTAAAAGCAACTTTCCAGAACGGACAGACTGCAGATGTAAAATGGTTCCTGTTTAGAATTCCTGTTGCTAATTATGATAAAGCTGAAGGGACTGCAGATCCATCTGTATTGAATAATGTAAGATTTGCAAGATTAATGCTGGCAGGATTTGATCAGACTTCTACCTTAAGATTCGGAACAATGGATCTTGTAAGATCAGACTGGAGAAAGTATGATAGTAAAATTGCCAGTAATGATGTTCCTGGTTCAGACGAAGGAGTAGGTTCTGTGACAGATCCGAATTTTGAAGTAGGAAGTGTAAACATTGAAGAAAATGCACTGAACCAACCTCCATATGTATTGCCTCCAGGAATTGACAGACAGGTACTAAGTGGAAATGCCGGAGCTCAGAGACAAAATGAAGCTTCACTTTACATGAAAGTAAAAGATCTTAAAACTGAGGCAAGAGGAGTGTTCAAAAATACAACATTGGATATGAGAAGATACAAAAAGCTGAAGCTGTTTGTACACGCTCATGATCCATTGAACAGAGTAATAGGAATGGATGAGAAAACCAAATTCTTTATCCGTTTCGGAAGTGATGCTACTGATAACTATTATGAGTATGAATCATCATTAAACCTGACTCCTACTACAGCAACAGCTCCTATGGAGATCTGGCCAATGGAAAATGAGGTCGATTTTGATGTTCAGAATTTTGTAGATGCTAAAATCAGAAGGGACAAATCAGGGGTTACTATTACCAATAGAACGGTTGATCCAGGATATCAGCAACCTTATAAAAATATTTATATCAAAGGTAGACCAAGTTTAGGAAATATTACCACAATTATGATTGGGGTGAGGAATTCTGATCCAAGAGAGGCATCCACTATAACAAGAGTTCTTTGGGTAAACGAAATCCGTCTTTCTGAAATTGAGAATGATGGAGGGTATGCAGGAAATGCCAGCTTAAACTTTAATATGGGAGACTTGGCAACAGTGAATGCCAATGCTTCTTATACATCTGTTGGTTTCGGTAATATCGATTCGAAACCGGCAGAAAGAACACAATCTACTCAATCAGCGTTCAGTATTAATACAGCGATCAATGTAGATAAATTCCTTCCGGAGAAAACAGGGGTGAAAATTCCTCTTAATTATTCTTACTCACAGACCATTGAAGATCCGAAGTACAATCCTCTGGATACCGATGTAGAATTCAGTAAGGCACCGAACAAGGAACAATTGAAAAAAGTAGCGAGAACGTATACTCAGCAGAGAAGTATAGGAGTCGTTAATATGCATAAAGAAAGAGTGAATCCAAATAAAAAACCTAAGTTTTATGACATCGAAAACGTTTCGGTAACGGCTGTTTATAATGATGATTACTTCAGAGATATCTATACCAAGAGAAATTACAGACAGTATCTGAGAGGATATGTTGATTATAACTACACATTTAAGCCGTGGGTAATCAAACCTTTCAACAAAATGATCAGTGATACTGCGAAGTCTACGAAGTATTTAAGATGGGTGAAGGAATTCAATTTTAACCCTATTCCTACAAGGATCTCTTTCAGAACTGAAATCGACAGAAATTACAACGAACTTGAATTCAGAAATGTAGAAGCTATCCTGAACGGAAATATGAATAGTGACTTTGATGCCATCAGAAACAGAAACTTCTTCTTTGGATGGCAGTATGGATTAGGATTCAATTTCACCAAATCATTAAAACTGGAAATCAATTCTGCAACCAGAACCCTTAATGATAATCTGGATGTGAATTCTATGGATAACAAATCGATCTTCGGGAATGTATTCAGAGCCGGAAGGCCGGTATTGTATAATCACAGAGCACAGCTGAATTATAAACTTCCGTTCCAGTATCTGCCTTATCTGGGTTTCATTGATGCAGAAGTTGGGTATGGATTTACCTATAACTGGGCTGCAAGATCTACTTCGTTGACTGGTTTTGTTGATCCTAATACGAATCAGACCGCAAGTTTGGGATCTGTCGGCCAGAATACCAATGTTATTCAGGCAACAGCTTCAGCAGATCTTCCGAAGTTCTTTGGTCAGTTTAATTATTTCAAAAATATAAATGCCAAGCTTCAGAAACGCAGACAGGAGATGGACTCTCTGAACAATGTGTATACAAAACAATGGGAAAAAAACAGATACAGATACAAGAAATATAAATTTAAAAATAGACTTACCCCGCTTCAGAGTGCTGCATTCTTCCTTACTTCTTTCAAACAGTTGAACGTAAGTTATAATGAAACAAACGGAACAGTACTTCCGGGACTAATATCAGCTCCTAACTGGTATGGATCCGGACAGACACTAGGAGGGCCAACTCTGGGATTCCTTTTAGGATCACAGGCAGACATCAGAAGAACCGTAATGGAAAACGGATGGGTGAGTGGTTCCAATTATATGACAGATCCATACGTAAGAATGTCTACCAAAGAATTGAGAGCAGATTTACAGGTGATGCCAATGAACGATTTGAGAGTTGATCTTAATGTACTGCATACTTTCAACAGTAACTTCTCACATACAGGATTTAACTATACCAATAATGGAGTTCCTGATCCTGACTTTACATTTGCCAGCGAAATGATAACGTATTCCAACTCTGCAGTACTTCTTAATACATCATTTAAAGATGGACAGGCGGTTTACCAGGCGATCAGAGAAAATGCGAGAGCACTTTCACAACAGTTGGGAGGACCGGGAGCAGTATTAGACAACAATGGATTTGCTCAGCATTATAGTATTGGAAATGCATATGTATTGATCCCAGCCTTTAGAGCAGCTATGGAAGGAAAATCTGTTACACCTATGACCAATCCTAAGAAAGCAGGATTCCCTTTACCAAACTGGAGAATTACGTATTCAGGATTAAAAAATATTCCTATAATCAGTGGACAGTTCACCAAGTTTGATATTTTACATGGTTACACGGCGACGTATACCGCAACAGGTATCCAAAGCAATGTGGATTATCATGGTAACCCGAATGGATACTATCAGACAGTAGATGATGCTGGGAATGTAATCAAAAACGCAGGGGACAAAATCAATCCGTATACATTCGCACAGGTGGGATATGTAGAATCTTTCTCACCGCTTATCGGGATAGATGTTACCATGAGAAACAATATGCAGTTTGGAATACAGTACAACAAAACAAGAATGATGGTATTGGGATTAGTAAACCAGACGCTTACCGAAGATGCCAATACAGAATATGTAGTAAGGCTTGGATATATTGTCAGAAACTTCAGATTGGGAACTGCCAACATCAGAGGAAGAGGAACAAGAGGAAAAGGAAGTGACCTTAACATCAGAGGAGATATTTCATTAAGAGACAGCAAGACCTCCATTATGAATATTCTGTTGAATGATGCCCAGGTTACAGGAGGACAAAGACTGATGAATATCAAACTTTCCGCAGATTATAATGTTTCCGAGAATCTCAACCTGAGAGTATTCTATGAACAGATGACCTCAAAGTATAAGATCTCCACAGCATTCCCGCTGTCAACGGTGAGAGCAGGTATTTCTGCCACATTTACATTCGGAGATTCCGGAGGCGGATTCTAAAAATGATACAAACTTAAAAGTCCTTCAGTTTTGAAGGACTTTTTTTATATCCAATATTTGAAGCTACTATATTTTTGAATACATTTGTACAAAATAAAAATTAAAAAATGAACACACCATCAGAATTAAAGTACACCAAAGATCACGAATGGATCAAGATTGAAGGTAATGTTGCTACAATCGGTATTACAGACTTCGCTCAGGGAGAACTTGGAGACATCGTATACGTAGACATAGATACTGTAGATGATGATCTTAATGGAGGAGATGTTTTCGGAAGTGTAGAAGCAGTAAAGACTGTTTCAGATCTATTCTTACCTATTGCTGGAAAGGTTATTGAGTTCAATTCAGAATTAGAAGCTCAGCCTGAACTGTTAAATACAGATCCTTATGGAGACGGATGGATTATCAAATTAGAAATTGCTGATGGGGCAGATCAGTCTGAGTTACTTTCTGCAGATGATTACAAAGCTATCATTGGATAAGATTTCAAAAATATTTAGTAAGATATTGCCCATTTATTGGGCATTTCTTACTTATATGCTTCTCAAACCCGGAGAAGAGAACCATGAATATTGGTTCATGTTCAGTGGTATTGATAAAATTTTGCATCTAAGTATATTCGCAGCCTTAGGTTTCTCTTTTATTGCTGCATTTCCTAAAATAATATTCTCATACTTTTTTCAGATTATCCTTATCTATGCATTCCTTACTGAAATTTTACAGGAAGAAATGGGATTGGGGAGGTCTATGGAAACATTGGATATCGTAGCAGATACTATCGGATGTCTGTTAGGATACTATATATATAAGTTATTAATCAAACGTTTCTTTTAATCCTATCGGCATGCTTTTGTAAAAGAGCTATTTCTCTTAGCCTCTCACTTATCCAAACTCTTCCACACTCCAACCCTCCCATTTTACTAGGAGCTTCATCCTGCTATCCATTTCTACTCCTCGCGCCGTAGCTTTTCCACGCTCAACCCCACTCACACTCCAACCTTTACTGCGGGGTAACCATTTCTATCAGGGCTAGGGGATGAGGTGAATGATGAATTTCGGGTTTCTGGTTGCGAGTTATAAGGTTCAGATGACAAATACTGACCTCATTATATTTAATAGACGAACTTTATCCCGCTGTCATTAAAACTTTCCCTCTATCTATAATATGCATCATCATCTGTGCAAATTTGCGTTATCTGCGTTTCATTATAAATAATCCTTCAATAGGAAGAGGCTTTAGCCCGTTTAATAAAAACCAATCCTCCCTTGGCTTTAGCCAAAACCTATATAAAGACTATTTGTTTCAAAACCACATCTACTATTATATATATGTATACCTTCCATTACTCATCTCTCTCAAACTCTCCAACTCTCCAGCCCACTCACCCAACCCTCCAAACAAATGTTTAAAATTTTTCTCACTGCGTTCCAGGTGATTAGGATTAAATATGAATAAAATGTAATATTTATGTTAAATAAGTTTGTTTTGCGTTGCAATAAGTTGTTATCTTTGCCCCACTGAAAAACGAGAGTATAACAGTAGCGCAGAAGAGCCTTTAGATAGGCAGGAACATTATAAAACTTCAAAAAGATTCGAACGAAAAAAACTTAAAAACTTTTGACAAAAAAAGTTGTGAGATTAAAAAGAGTTTGTATCTTTGCAGTCCCAAATAAAGGGAGCGCAGGAGTTGATGGATTGAGGTTAATGAAGAGATTAAGGTTACTTAAAAAACTTTAAAATTTTCTTCAGAAACATTTGGTCAATTAAAAATAAAGTTTTACTTTTGCACTCGCAAATACGGAGCGACACTGACAGAGAGATTGCTTCGTTAAAAAGCGGAAGATATAAAGATCATTGACATACAATATAACAACCAAGTAAGGAAAAACTAAAGCGTTAAGAAACTTTGAGTGAGTCAGACAAACATACAATGGAGAGTTTGATCCTGGCTCAGGATGAACGCTAGCGGGAGGCCTAACACATGCAAGCCGAGCGGTATTGTTTCTTCGGAAATGAGAGAGCGGCGTACGGGTGCGGAACACGTGTGCAACCTGCCTTTATCTGGGGGATAGCCTTTCGAAAGGGAGATTAATACCCCATAATATATTAAGTGGCATCACTTGATATTGAAAACTCCGGTGGATAGAGATGGGCACGCGCAAGATTAGATAGTTGGTGAGGTAACGGCTCACCAAGTCTACGATCTTTAGGGGGCCTGAGAGGGTGATCCCCCACACTGGTACTGAGACACGGACCAGACTCCTACGGGAGGCAGCAGTGAGGAATATTGGACAATGGGTGAGAGCCTGATCCAGCCATCCCGCGTGAAGGACGACGGCCCTATGGGTTGTAAACTTCTTTTGTATAGGGATAAACCTACTCTCGTGAGAGTAGCTGAAGGTACTATACGAATAAGCACCGGCTAACTCCGTGCCAGCAGCCGCGGTAATACGGAGGGTGCAAGCGTTATCCGGATTTATTGGGTTTAAAGGGTCCGTAGGCGGATCTGTAAGTCAGTGGTGAAATCTCACAGCTTAACTGTGAAACTGCCATTGATACTGCAGGTCTTGAGTGTTGTTGAAGTAGCTGGAATAAGTAGTGTAGCGGTGAAATGCATAGATATTACTTAGAACACCAATTGCGAAGGCAGGTTACTAAGCAACAACTGACGCTGATGGACGAAAGCGTGGGGAGCGAACAGGATTAGATACCCTGGTAGTCCACGCCGTAAACGATGCTAACTCGTTTTTGGATTTTCGGATTCAGAGACTAAGCGAAAGTGATAAGTTAGCCACCTGGGGAGTACGTTCGCAAGAATGAAACTCAAAGGAATTGACGGGGGCCCGCACAAGCGGTGGATTATGTGGTTTAATTCGATGATACGCGAGGAACCTTACCAAGGCTTAAATGGGAAATGACAGGTTTAGAAATAGACTTTTCTTCGGACATTTTTCAAGGTGCTGCATGGTTGTCGTCAGCTCGTGCCGTGAGGTGTTAGGTTAAGTCCTGCAACGAGCGCAACCCCTGTCACTAGTTGCCATCATTAAGTTGGGGACTCTAGTGAGACTGCCTACGCAAGTAGAGAGGAAGGTGGGGATGACGTCAAATCATCACGGCCCTTACGCCTTGGGCCACACACGTAATACAATGGCCGGTACAGAGGGCAGCTACACTGCGAAGTGATGCAAATCTCGAAAGCCGGTCTCAGTTCGGATTGGAGTCTGCAACTCGACTCTATGAAGCTGGAATCGCTAGTAATCGCGCATCAGCCATGGCGCGGTGAATACGTTCCCGGGCCTTGTACACACCGCCCGTCAAGCCATGGAAGTCTGGGGTACCTGAAGTCGGTGACCGTAACAGGAGCTGCCTAGGGTAAAACAGGTAACTAGGGCTAAGTCGTAACAAGGTAGCCGTACCGGAAGGTGCGGCTGGAACATCTCATTTTAGAGCGTCATTAGACGATAAACAAAATTAGTACGCAAGTACAAAGCACTTACTTAAAGTTCAAGCTTTAGTTTTTTGTTTGGTTGGTTATATAAAAAAATACAAAACCCACTAGAAATTAGTATAGGGAAAGAGATTGAGAAATGAAGAAGAGGAAAAGGAATAACTTATTACTCATCACCCATTACTCATACAAAGTCTCGTAGCTCAGCTGGTTAGAGCGCTACACTGATAATGTAGAGGTCGGCAGTTCGAGCCTGCCCGAGACTACTAATTAAAGGAGTTAGGATGTAGGTTGCAGATATTAGGGAATAGCATATAAATGGTATGAACTAGCAACAGACAACTATCAACTACTAGAGGGGGAATTAGCTCAGCTGGCTAGAGCGCCTGCCTTGCACGCAGGAGGTCAAGGGTTCGACTCCCTTATTCTCCACAGTTTTGGAAGATTGATTTAAAAGTTACGGATGGAGCCAAAAACAACATCTGTTCATCAATTGGACAAGAAGATATTAAGATCATTGACATTAACGGTAAAGACATCACAAAGAGAAAACCGAGCGCATAAAGCGCTTGAGTAACCAATAGGAAAGAAATCGTTAAGGGCGTATGGCGGATGCCTAGGCTTTCAGAGGCGAAGAAGGACGTGGTAAGCTGCGAAAAGCTGCGGGGATTGGCACACACGAATTGATCCGCAGATGTCCGAATGGGGCAACCCGTCTGGTTGAAGACCAGTCATCCCTTAGGGGAAGCAAACCCGGAGAACTGAAACATCTAAGTACCCGGAGGAAAAGAAATCGAAGAGATTCCGTAAGTAGTGGCGAGCGAAAGCGGATTAGCCCAAAAGTCGTTATATGTTTAATAGAATGTTCTGGAAAGAACAGCCGTAGAGGGTGATAGCCCCGTATATGAAAGGCATATATTGATGATAAATGAGTAGGGCGGGACACGTGAAATCCTGTCTGAATATGGGGGGACCATCCTCCAAGGCTAAATACTCCTGAAAGACCGATAGTGAACAAGTACTGTGAAGGAAAGGTGAAAAGCACTTCGAATAGAAGGGTGAAATAGAACCTGAAACCGTACGCCTACAAGCGGTCGGAGCAGCATTAAGCTGTGACGGCGTGCCTTTTGCATAATGAGCCTACGAGTTAATTTTACTAGCGAGGTTAAGGTATTAAGTACCGGAGCCGGAGCGAAAGCGAGTCTGAATAGGGCGGATAGTTAGTAGGATTAGACGCGAAACCTTGTGATCTACCCATGGGCAGGTTGAAGCTCTGGTAACACAGAGTGGAGGACCGAACCGGTTGACGTTGAAAAGTCTTCGGATGACCTGTGGGTAGGGGTGAAAGGCCAATCAAACTGGGAGATAGCTCGTACTCTCCGAAATGCATTTAGGTGCAGCGTCGTATATAAGTTTATTAGAGGTAGAGCTACTGATTGGATGCGGGGGTTTCATCGCCTACCAATTCCTGACAAACTCCGAATGCTAATAAATGTTCTACGGCAGTGAGGGCATGGGTGCTAAGGTCCATGTCCGAGAGGGAAAGAACCCAGACCAACAGCTAAGGTCCCAAAATATATGTTAAGTTGAAACAACGCGGTTGGACTGCATTGACAGCTAGGATGTTGGCTTGGAAGCAGCCATTCATTTAAAGAGTGCGTAACAGCTCACTAGTCGAGCGGTCCGGCATGGATAATAATCGGGCATAAACATATTACCGAAGCTATGGATTTATATTTTAGATATATCTGGTAGGAGAGCATTCTATTTGCGCCGAAGCAGTATCGTGAGGTATTGTGGAGCGGATAGAAAAGAAAATGTAGGCATAAGTAACGATAAAGCAGGCGAGAAACCTGCTCACCGAAAGACCAAGGCTTCCTCAGCCATGCTAATCAGCTGAGGGTTAGTCGGGACCTAACGCGAACCCGAAAGGGGTAGTGGATGGACAATGGGTTAATATTCCCATACTTGCTCACACTAAAAAGGGGACGGTTGGATGTAGCTGCTAAAGACTGACGGAATAGTCAAGGCCTAGCCTTCGGGCGAAGCTGCTGTAGTGTAATCTGATCCAAGAAAAGCCGAAGTGAAGCAACCCGTACCAAAACCGACACAGGTGGTCGAGGAGAGAATCCTAAGGTGCTCGAGTGAGTCGTGGCTAAGGAACTAGGCAAAATAGTCTCGTAACTTCGGAAGAAGAGACGCCATCAGCAATGGTGGCCGCAGTGAAGAGGCCCAGGCGACTGTTTATCAAAAACACAGGACTCTGCTAAATCGAAAGATGCTGTATAGGGTCTGACACCTGCCCGGTGCTGGAAGGTTAAGGAAGGTGCTTAGGGTTAAACCGAAGGCATTAACTGAAGCCCCAGTAAACGGCGGCCGTAACTATAACGGTCCTAAGGTAGCGAAATTCCTTGTCGGGTAAGTTCCGACCTGCACGAATGGTGTAACGATCTGGGCACTGTCTCAGCCACGAGCTCGGTGAAATTGTAGTATCGGTGAAGATGCCGATTACCCGCAATGGGACGAAAAGACCCTGTGAACCTTTACTATAACTTCGTATTGACTTTGAGTAAGTAATGTGTAGGATAGGTGGGAGGCTTTGAAGCTTGCACGCTAGTGTAGGTGGAGCCAACGTTGAAATACCACCCTTTACTTACTTGGAGCCTAACTTCTTTTAGAAGGACATTGCGTGGTGGGTAGTTTGACTGGGGTGGTCGCCTCCAAAAGAGTAACGGAGGCTTTCAAAGGTACCCTCAGCACGCTTGGTAACCGTGCGTAGAGTGTAATGGCATAAGGGTGCTTGACTGTGAGACCTACAAGTCGATCAGGTGCGAAAGCAGGACATAGTGATCCGGTGGTTCCGTATGGAAGGGCCATCGCTCATAGGATAAAAGGTACTCCGGGGATAACAGGCTAGTCTCCCCCAAGAGCTCACATCGACGGGGAGGTTCGGCACCTCGATGTCGGCTCGTCACATCCTGGGGCTGGAGAAGGTCCCAAGGGTTGGGCTGTTCGCCCATTAAAGTGGCACGCGAGCTGGGTTCAGAACGTCGTGAGACAGTTCGGTCTCTATCTATTGCGGGCGTTAGATGTTTGAGAGGGCTTGATTCTAGTACGAGAGGACCGAATTGAACAAACCTCTGGTGTATCAGTTGTACCGCCAGGTGCACCGCTGAGTAGCTACGTTTGGAAGAGATAAGCACTGAAAGCATATAAGTGCGAAACTCGCCTCAAGATGAGACATCTTTTAAGGGTCGTTGGAGATGACGACGTTGATAGGCTACAGGTGTAAAGACAGTAATGTCATAGCCGAGTAGTACTAATTACCCGTAGATTTATAGTCTATGGTTACTAATATAAACCAAGTGCTTTATGTGCATTGAAGGTTTTGTCTTTGTGAAAGTTTTTATCGCTTAAAACAGGTAGCAGATGGTAGCTATCAGGGAGCAGGAATGCCTGTCACCTATAACCAACATCCTGCAACCTTATATACCTTCTTTAGGGTGGTTTTAGCGGTGGGGCTCACCTGTTCCCATTCCGAACACAGAAGTTAAGCCCACCAGCGCCGATGGTACTGCGAAAGCGGGAGAGTAGGCCGCCGCCAGTTTTTATTTTATTTTTAAAAAATCCTTTATCATCAGATAAAGGATTTTTTTTGTTGTATACCTAATACCTAATCCAGCCAAATAAGCAACTAAAACTCTAAACATAAGTAATGGGCAATAAGTAATAAACAATAGTCATCACTCATCATTCTGTCATGGCAGATGTTATTATTACCTATTCATCATCCATTACTCATTACTGATTATTCATTACCCATTATTGCTTTTCCCTTCCTGATCTTCCTGCTGACTTCTTATTTGTTGTCTCCATTACCGTTTATTACCCCCGGTTTGTCACTCCGCAGGAGTCTAAACAACCAATTTTAAAGTTCTATCATCAATCATATCTAAGATTACCAAATCACTTAAGTATTAAAAACCCCTGTAGTTCTGCAGTATCCCTTTGAATCCTTTAGACCCTAATAAATGTGACTGGATTCCTGCGGAATGACATAGTTGGGATATTAGATCTTACTATGTAAAATTGACTCTTCCTAATCTGGATGGGCCCCGCAACTTATAACTCATAATTAATAATTCATAATTCATAATTTGTTTTAGCCTAGCCCCGATAGCAATGGCTACCCCGCAACTTGGGTTAGAGAGCATGTGGGGTTGAGTGTGGGAGCGCGATGGCGTGAGGAGTATGAATGGATAGCGGGAGAATGCTTCTAGAAATATTGGCTAAGCTACTTCCTTCTTGCTTTGGGATTACTATATATATGAATCCTACTTTAGGAATAATTTAATTTTTTTTATTTAAATTTCACCAGATGTTGAAAAAATTGTATATTAGAAAAAGCGTAATCCGAAAAGCTGCAATAGAGTAGGAACTATCAAAAACTAAAAAACTATGAAAAATCTAGTAAAGATTTCAAGAGAGAGTTTAAAATCACTGAAAGGAAGTGGTGGACCAACATGTCCGGATGATCCGGCATTCGGAATGTGCTATCCGCCGGGATGGCCTAATGGAATTTGTTTGAGTAAATATCAATGCTGTATGAAGCTTGGCGGGCCTATAGAATTTTGTAAAGAAGAATATGGAAAGTAATATTCCTATAATTTAAGGGTATAAATAAAAACACGGCTATTTCAGTTTGAGATAGCCGTGTTTATTTTTATAAGTGTATTGATCAGACTTGAATTACTCCTAAGTTGAATTTCTCAGTAATAGGAGCATGATTAGCCGCTTCAATCCCCATAGAAATCCATTTTCTTGTATCTGCAGGGTTGATGATGGCATCTGTCCATAATCTTGCCGCTGCATAAGTAGATTCAGTTTGTTTCTGATATTTTTTTGAAATTGTATCCAGAATTTCGTTGTGTTCTTCTTCAGTAATTTCTTTTCCTTGTTTCTTTAATGTAGATTCCTGGATCTGAGCAAGTACTTTTGCCGCCTGTGCTCCTCCCATTACGGCCAGATCAGCCCAAGGCCATGCAACAATTAATCTTGGATCATAGGCTTTTCCACACATTGCATAATTTCCAGCTCCATAAGAGTTACCTGTGATAATGGTAAATTTAGGAACTACAGAATTGGAAACAGCGTTTACCATTTTAGCTCCGTCTTTAATGATACCGCCATGTTCAGACTTTGAGCCTACCATAAACCCGGTAACATCCTGTAAGAAAATTAAAGGTATTTTTCTTTGATTACAGTTAGCAATGAATCGTGTAGCCTTATCTGCAGAATCTGAGTAAATAACTCCACCAAACTGCATTTCTCCTTTACCACTTTTAACCAGCTTTCTCTGATTGGCAACAATACCTACAGACCACCCATCAACTCTGGCTGTTGCACAGATAATACTCTTGCCATAATCCGGTTTGTATTCTTCGTATTCAGAATTATCCACAATACATTTAATAATTTCATAGGTATCATATTGCTCAGCTCTTGAAACCGGCATAATTCCGAAGATATTTTCAGGGTTTTCTTTTGGCTGGAAACTTTCAATTCTGTCAAAGCCAGCTTTTTCAGTACTTCCGAGAGATTTCATGATGTTTTTGATTCTATTCAAAGCATCTTTATCATCTTTAGCCTTATAATCTGTTACTCCTGAAATAGAGCAGTGAGTGGTGGCTCCTCCCAATGTTTCATTATCAATACTTTCACCGATAGCTGCTTTTACAAGATAGCTTCCGGCAAGGAAAATAGAGCCTGTTTTATCTACAATCATGGCTTCATCGCTCATAATAGGCAGATAGGCTCCTCCTGCTACACAACTTCCCATTACAGCAGAAATCTGGATGATTCCCATAGAACTCATCTTAGCATTATTTCTGAAAATTCTTCCAAAATGTTCTTTATCCGGGAAGATCTCATCCTGCATTGGAAGATAAACACCAGCGGAGTCTACCAGATAGATAATAGGAAGCTTATTTTCCATTGCAATTTCCTGTGCTCTCAGGTTTTTCTTTCCTGTGATAGGAAACCATGCACCCGCTTTTACAGAAGCGTCATTGGCAACGATGATACATTGTCTTCCGGAAACGTAGCCAATAACTACTACAACTCCTCCGCTAGGGCATCCTCCATGCTCCTTATACATTTCATATCCTGCAAATGCTCCTACTTCTATAGAATCTGAATCCTTATCGAGAAGATAATCTACTCTTTCTCTAGCTGTCATTTTTCCTTCATCACGAAGCTTTTGAAGCCTCTTCTCACCACCTCCTTTTTTGATTTCAGTGAGTAAGCGATTTATTTCTGATAATTTTAATCTGTTTTGATCTTCTCGTTTATTGAATTCGATATCCATAAAATTTTCAATTTTTTACGCTTAAAGATACTATTTTTATGAGGAATACAAATAGGAAGTAAAACAGTTGTTTAATACTTTGGTTTCTAGTAAATTGTGAAATTTTTAACTAAAAAATATTTTTAAATAATTTATATTTTTTCTAACTTTACATCAGAGTAATGGAGGGTGATAACCTCTGAAAATTACTCTGTTCCTAGTTTATTTTTTTAATAGTTTATTATTTGAAGGCCCTGAAAGTTTAACAAATTTTCAGGGTTTTTTATGGACTGATCTCTATTTTAATTTTTATTAACTTTTTTTAGATTAAACGTGTCTTTTTATCAATTTTTGTGATTGTGATTTGTAAATTTGCACGTTAAAATTAAAAGGAGATAGGTTATGCATAAATTGGCACTTTTCAGGTTACATTTAATAGTATTTTTATGGGGGTTCACTGCAATTTTGGGAAAACTAATTCATGCCAATGCTCAGATTCTTGTGTTTTACAGGATGTTGTTTGCCTCTGTTTTTCTCTTTGTATTCATAAGAGTCTTTAAGAAGGAAAGTATAAAGGTTTCCAAAAAAATATTTTTTCAGCTGGCAGCAATAGGTTTTGCAATGGCGCTCCACTGGTATTGCTTTTTTTATTCTATTAAAGTTTCCAATGTTTCTATTGCATTAAGCTGTCTTTCCTTGTCTACACTTTTTGCCTCGATTCTGGAACCTATTATTTTTAAAAGAAAGATAGATATCTCTGAAGTCATTATGGGAACGGTCATCGTAGCCTGTATACTATTAATTTTCAAAACAGAGTTTCATTTTAAAGAAGGTATTATTTATGGAATCCTTTGTGCTGTATTTGGGACTGTTTTTTCTGTTTTTAATGGTAAAATGTTTGGTAAAACGAGTTCAGGGAATATTATTTTTTATGAAATTTTCTGTGGTTGGTTTATTTTAATGATATTTTATTTGCTTTCAGGGCAAATTTTTCAAATGAATGAAATAAACTACCGGGATTTGGCGTTAATATGCTTGTTAGCCAGTGTTTTTACCGCTTTTCCCATGTTAGAATCAGTAAAATTAATGAAGTATATATCACCTTTTACTTTAATTTTAACAGTTAATTTAGAACCTGTCTACGGAATTATACTAGCTTTTTTTATCTTTGGAGAATCAGAACATATGAGCCCTATATTTTATATTGCTTCAGGAGTTATGATACTGGCTATCATTGTAAATGGATTAATTAAAGCCAGAAAAACTAAAAACTTAAACTAAGCATCAAATTTATATGATGAAAAAATATCTTTTACTTGCATTTTCACTGCTGTTTGGGCTGTCTCAATCTCAGATTATCAGGAAATATTCCAATGAATTCTTAAATATCGGAGCCGGAGCAAGAGGTCTTGCAATGGGAGGGGCAGTAATCACCAATCAGGATGATGTATATTCTCCTATGTGGAATCCTGCAGGTTTGATGTCAGTTGAAAGAGACTGGCAGGGTGCAGCCATGCACGCAGAATACTTTGAGTCTATCGCAAAATACGACTATCTGGCGTATGCGAAAGTACTCGAAGAAGGTGTATTTGGTGTTTCGGTGGTAAGACTTGGTGTAGACAATATTTTGAATACTACCCAGATGATTGATTCTGAAGGAAACATTGATTATGATAAAATCACTAAATTTTCTCAATCCGATTACGCTGCTATCCTTTCTTATGCTTTCAGACCCGGAGGAAATCCAAAATTGGATGTTGGGGTAAATGCTAAAATTGTCTACAGAAATGTAGGTAAGTTTGCCAATGGTTATGGATTTGGTTTTGATGTGGGTGCTATTTATAAAGCAGATAACGGATGGAAGTTTGGAGGTATGGTAAGAGATATTACTACTACCGTAAACTTCTGGAGTATCAATCAGAAAGAACTTTCAACCGTTGTTAATGGAGAAGAATTCAATCCGGCGCCTAAAGATAAACTGGAACTAACAATGCCTAAGCTGAATGTAGGTGCCAGCAAATTATTTGAAATCAATAGCAGTGTATATGTATTACCAGAAGCAGGTATCAATGTAGATTTTGCTAAAACCGCTTCATTGATTTCCACAGATTTCGCAAGTATCAGTCCATATGCAGGAGCTGAGCTGGGGTATCAGAAAATGATTTTTGTGAGATTAGGAATCAACAGATTCCAGTCTATTACAGATATAGAAGATCTTAAGAGAAAAGTTTCTTTCCAGCCAAGTGCAGGTCTTGGGATAAGATACAGAGGGCTTACACTGGATTATGCAATTACAAATTCAGGAATTGGCGGATCTAATTTCTATTCCAATTTCTTCTCCCTGAAACTGGATATGGGAGCATTCAGAAACGATTAAAATAATAAAAATGAAAAAGGTATCAATGTTCTTGTTAGCAATATGCTCAACAATGATTTTTGCACAAAAAGTTTCGGACTACAAATATGTTGCAGTTCCTGAAAAATTTGAAACATTTAAGGAAGATTATAAGTTTAAAGACTTTTTCACTAAAGCTATGGCAGGGAAAAAATATATAGTACTTCCTGTTATTAAAGATAATTGGCCTACTGATGCTAAAAATAACTATTGTAATGTGGTTACCGCTGATATTCTGAATGATAAAAGTTTGTTCAAAAATAAATTGCTCGTCCAGTTTAAAGATTGTAATAATAAGATGATCCAGGAATCCAAAGGAAGCTCAAATATCAAAGATTTTGAAACTGGTTTACAGGATGCTTTGAAACAAGCTTTAATGAGTGTACCTATATCTAACCCTGTCGCATTATTACCTGCATCCACTAATGGTCAGAATACATCTCCTGAACCAGCTGCATCTGTTGTGTCTACAACGGCTCCGGAAGCAAATAACTACTCAAATGGTAAGCTGGATCTTCAAAAGATTCAGATTGATTCCAATCAGTTTATCTTAGCAAAGTCTGGCAGCTCCGTACCGTTTGCCGTTTTCAAAGCAACTTCTAAGAATTCAGTTTTCATGGTAAAACTCGCTGATGGAAATACTACTATTGGATATTTTGAAAACGGGGGCATTGTGATAGATATCCCACAGGCTGACGGAAGATATTCCAAAGAAACTTTTGTGGCAAAATAATCTGAAAATAAATAACAAAATAAACATAAAAGGCTCTTGAAAAAGAGCCTTTTATAATATATATGCTGATGTGTTTTTCATTTTTTGGAAAGTTTGAAAAGGTATTTGTATTTAGATTTTCTACAAGAAACATATACTATACAGAAACAAGAAGTAGTTATTATCCGTAAGGGTAAATGAAAATGTAAAAAGATTTATAAAATGAGAAAAATTTTCATAGTATTATCGTTATTAGTTGATAATACTAATTTATGAAAAAAATATAAATAATACTATTATTTAATAAAATATTTATTTATTTACATTTTTCATTGATAAATTACCTTTGTGTTTAAAGGAATGTTGCTTCTTATCACTTGTTGATGAAATAGAAAATAGATATAAAATTTTATAAAAAAGAACTATTTTATTAGTGAAAAAGAACTGTTGAACTATGCCAGGTCATCAATTGGCATTAAAAAATTCCCAAATCATTTTCCCCTTACTTTTCCCTAAAATTTCTTCCAGGGTTTCCATATTGGCTTCTTTGATACGTTTTACAGACTTTAGTTTAGACAGAAGCAGCTCAATTGTTTTTTCTCCAACACCGGGAATTTCTTCCAGTTCAGATTTAATGGTAGAATTTTTCCTTCTAGTTCTGTGGTGCTTTACCCCAAATCGGTGAGCTTCATCACGTACACGCTGCAGAATTTTTAAAGTCTCGGATTTTTTATCCAGATATAAAGGAATAGGGTCTTCAGGAAAGAAAATTTCTTCCAGTCTTTTGGCAATACCTACAATGGTAATTTTTCCGTAAAGTCCCAATAATTTCAGGCTCTTTACAGCAGAAGACAGCTGTCCTTTTCCTCCGTCTATAAGAATCAACTGGGGAAGATCTTCACCTTCATCAAGCATTCTTTTGTAACGGCGGTAGATTACTTCTTCCATCGTAGCAAAATCGTTAGGCCCTTCCACTGTTTTAGGATGGAAGATTCTGTAGTCTGCCTTACTCGGTCTGCCATCTTTGAAAACAACACATGCTGAGACAGGATTGGTTCCCTGAATATTTGAGTTATCAAAACCTTCAATATGTCTGGGTTCTACCGGCATTCTGAGAAGCTTCTGCATTTCTGCCATGATTCTGTTAGTATGCCTTTCAGGATCTACAATCTGAACCTGTTTTAGTTTTTCCAAACGATATTCTTTAGCATTCTTTTCAGAAAGCTCTACAATTCTTTTTTTATCACCAACCTTAGGAACGATCAGTTTTACATTCGGAATTTCTACAGACAAATGAAATGGCAGCAGAACTTCTTTGGAATCAGAAGAAAACTTTTGACGGATTTCGATTAATGCTTCCTCCATAATATCTTCATCTGTTTCTTCAAGAATCTTTTTGATCTCAGTAGTAAAACTTTGGATGATATTTCCATTTCTGATTTTAAAGAAATTGATATACGCCGCAGTTTCATCACTGGTCATTCCAAAAACATCCACATCATCAATATTAGGATTAACGACAGTGTTTTTAGCTTGATAATCCTCAAGAATATCAAGTCTTTCCTTAATGATCTGAGCTTGCTCAAACTGAAGACTGGAGGCCAGTTTCATCATCTGATTCACCAGATAATCCTTCGCTTTCCGGAAATCCCCTTTGATTATGCCACGGATCGCATCTATCTTTTCATCATATTCTTCCTTACTTTCAAGATCTTCACAAGGACCTTCACAGTTTTTGATATGATATTCCAGGCAGACTTTATATTTTCCTTCCGCAATCTTTGCCGGAGAAAGATTCAGATTGCAGGTTCTGAGTTTGTAAATATGCTTGATGGTATCCAGTAAAATCTTTGCTGGACGTACTTTTGCATAAGGACCATAATACTCGGATCCATCTTTAACTACATTTCTGGTGAGAAAAATTCTTGGGAAATCTTCATTCTTGATGCAGATCCATGGATAGGTTTTGTCATCTTTCAACATGACATTATAAAACGGCTGATGTTCCTTGATCAGGTTATTCTCCAATAAAAGTGCATCGTACTCACTGTTTACAATTGTTGTTTCCAATCGCTGGATTTTACCGACCATTATTTTGATCCTGTATCCGGAAAGGTTTTTGTTGAAATAAGAGAGAACCCTCTTTTTAAGATTTTTAGCTTTCCCAACATACAAAAGCTGTTCGTTTTTATCATAATAACGATAAACGCCGGGTTCGGATGGTAAGGTTTTGAGCTGTAGTTCTAAAGAAGGATTCATATAACAAAATTAAGGAAACTTTCCCTATTTAAAAAAGAAAAACCTACAGATGAGTCTGCAGGCTTTATTTTATTGATGGAAGTGTTTTATCCGTTTGTCATAGCTGTATATTCGCTCACAAGAAAACTGAAGTAATCCCATTCTACAGAGTTTTTAGGATACTTTTTTGTAAACTCCTGATTGTCTCCAAAAAGAAAATCATAATTGTCTTCAAAATCATCTTTATGCAGCCACATCACTTTGTTGCCTTTCTTTACATAGTAAGATTTGATAACCCCGCCCCCAAGCTGTGGAGAGCCCATTACAGAAAAACCTGTTGTTTCTTTAGCTCTGGGATCGTGGTATACAGAAATGATATCATCAAAACCTGGATTGATAACCTGCATCAGAAATTCTTTATCATCTTTTTTGTTCTTTAGAGAAACAGTCTGGTTTACAAAATAAATTCTATCATTATTGGTATTTTTCGTCAACTTCTTAGTTCCGAAATTTCTGATATTTCCCATATATTTTGCCACTTTTGCAATCTTTTCCGCATTGCTTGGATACACATACATCTCATTGATCTGATCAGCAGTGAAAGTAGCATTCTTTTTTGTGATACTGTCTTTGATAGCGACTTCGTAGATCTGACCTTTTTTGGTTTCAATCTTATTACAGAAACCTTTGTAGGTAGTTCCGTCTTTTAAGATGATCGTGGATGTTTTCTTAGGAGATGGAGTATTAAAGCCTTCATTAAAAAGGTAAGTTTCCATTTTTTTGATGTCCTCTTTAGAATATTTTACTTTCTGGGCGAAAGCAGTTGTGCTTGCTACACATAAAGCAAGAAGTAGAGTTTTCAGTCTCATGTATTATTGTTTTTAATTTTCGGGGCTAAAATAGTAAATTAATTCCCTTGTTTATATAAAAATATAGAAGATTAAAATTTAGCTTTTCCAATTATTGTTAAATGCGTAATTTTAAGAAAATTTTTTAGAAATGATATACGGGGTAGATGTTTTTACTTTCCATGATGTTCTGGAAATCTGTAAAAAGCCAAATAAAGCCAAGCTTAATAAAGCTTCAAAAGAACAAATCTTAAAATCTCAGAAAAACGTACAGAAAATAGTAGAGTCTGACAGATGTGTTTATGGAATCAATACCGGGTTCGGACCCTTATGTGATACTAAAATATCAGCAGACGAAACAGCTCAGTTACAATATAATCTGATCATCTCTCACGCAGTGGGAGTAGGAAAACCAATTGATAAAGAACTTTCCAAGATTATGATGATTGCTAAAGTTCATGCCCTTTCAAAAGGATTTTCCGGAGTTTCTCTGGAAGTTATCGAAAGGATGATTCTGATGCTTGAAAAAGATATTATTCCGGTGGTTCCTGAACAGGGATCTGTAGGAGCTTCAGGAGATCTTGCCCCATTAGCACACTTGGTATTGCCTTTACTTGGTTTAGGACAGGTTTGGGAAGGAGACCAGGTTTCCGAAACAATAGATGTTTTGAAAAAATATGATCTTGAACCATTAGTTTTAGGACCAAAAGAAGGATTGGGATTAATCAACGGAACTCAGTTTATCCTTGCCCATGCAATCAAAGGACTTGAAAAGTTTGAATACTTATTAGATCTTGCGGATATGACTGCTGCAATGAGTATCGAAGCATACAGAGGTTCTGCAAGCCCATTCAAAAAAGAACTTCATGAGATCAGACCTTTTGAAGGTAGTAAAAAAGTAGCGGCAAGAATGCTTAAATTCTTAAAAGGATCAGAAAATATGAAAGCTCACGAAGATTGTGAGAGAGTTCAGGATCCTTATTCTATGAGATGTGTACCACAGGTTCACGGAGCCAGCAGAAATGCTTTTGAGCACCTTAAAGGAATGGCAGAAACAGAATTGAACTCCGTAACAGACAATCCGATTGTATTAAGTGCTGAAGAATCTATTTCAGGTGGTAACTTCCACGGACAGTTGATGGCTCTGCCTTTAGATTATGCTACACTGGCTGCTGCAGAATTAGGAAATATTTCTGACAGAAGAAGTTATTTATTATTAGAAGGAAAGTACGGATTACCAAGATTATTAACGGAAAGTTCAGGATTAAATTCCGGATTTATGATTCCTCAGTACACTTCAGCTGCTTTGGTTACAGAGAATAAAACATTATGTTTCCCGGCATCGGCAGATTCCATTCCTACAAGCTTAGGGCAGGAAGACCACGTTTCTATGGGAAGTATCTCAGGAAGAAAATTCAATCAGGTTCTTGGAAATCTTGTGAATATTCTATCTGTTGAACTTATGTTTGCTGCTCAAGGGCTTGAATTCAGAAGACCTGCGAAATGCTCTAAAGTGATTGAAGAAAACTTTTCAATTCTTCGTTCTAAAGTTACCAAGCTTGAAGATGACAGATTAATTGGAAAAGATATGTTAGCAATTGCAGAGTTGATTAACGAAAGAAAATTTGTTGTCAACTAATCTAAAATAAAATAAAAGCTTCCGAAAGGGAGCTTTTTGTTTTTACAAATCTTTAAATCCTTCAATTTTTAAATCTTTAAATCAAAAAATGTATATACTCAGAACAGATTCCTCCAATACAGACTTTCAGAATCTTGTAAAATTACTTGATGCTGCTTTAACCGAACATAATGGAGAAAATGATGACTTCTTTGCTCAGTTCAATACAATTGATACCATCAAAAACTGTGTTGTAGTTTATATTGATGATATTCCCGCAGCCTGTGGAGCATTCAAACCCTTTTCGGAAGATACCGTAGAAATAAAAAGAATGTTTACCCATCCGGAATTCAGAAAAAAAGGACTGGGTTCAACTATTGTGAAAGAACTGGAAAACTGGGCCGCAGAATTGAATTTTAAAAAAGCAGTTTTGGAAACTTCTCAGGATCTGAAAAGTGCTATTTCAGTCTATGAAAAAAGTGGTTTTTACAGAATGCCTAATTATGGGCAATACGTTGGAATAGAGCAAAGTGTCTGCTACGAGAAAGTATTATAATTTAATATTCATGTAATGGTAAATTCATTTTTTTTCAGTTTTTAATTCCCGTTAAAGTGTTATATTGTGGCTCCAACCAAAATTATAACATATGAAAAAAACTGTATTCCTATTAGCAATATTTTTTGCTTTAAACTCGTGTTCCAGAGAAGACCTTCAGAACGAAAATGTAAAAACCGAAATGTCTCAGAAAGATCCACTGACTGCAAAACAGATCAATGAAAGGATTAATCAGGCTATTAAAACGGACGGTACTTTCAATTGGAAGAATGAATCCGATCATTTCGTATGGAGTGCTATTTTCCGTGGAAATAAAATGGTATCCATCGGTTTTGGAGCCTCTAAGGACGACTTTGACAGAAGCAAATCTCCAAACAGTAGTGATATAGAAAAGGAAGTCCTTTCTGTGATCAAAAAATATGAGGGAAAAGATGAAAGAAATTTCCTTCTTCTTTCAGATCAGTATCTTAATCAGATGGATGTTGTGATTGAAAACGAGGAAACTGTTACCGCTCTTCGACAAATGAAGAACATCCGATATGTAGAGCCGGCAGACTATCATTATTTTGAATATGAGGCTCAATATAATACAGCTGCAAAATCTTCTGGAAGCGGTTCATCAGGATGTGGTTTTTCATCATCAACATTGAGTACAGCAGATTATACATCTACCACACCAAGTGCGAAAATTCCATGGGCTTTCACTAAGCATAATATTCCTGATGCATGGAGCTACAGCACGGGGGCAGGAGTTACAATAGGACTTATTGATACAGGAGTTTCTCCAGAACAGACTTTGTTAGGAGGAAGCTTTAATAATGGTGCTTCATCAGGAAGAACGATCAGTAAATTCGGAGTGTATAATTCAGACGGATCGGGAGATCAGTGCGGACACGGGACAAAAATGGCTTCTGTGATGACTGCTCCAAGAAACAACGCAGGACTGCCTGTAGGAGTAGCTTACAATGCCAATCTGATTGCCTACAGAGCTGCAGAAAATGTTGTTTTGGAAACTTCAAGTGAACAGACTGCTGTAAAAACGGCTTTTACAGAATTAGGTAACAATACCAGTGTAAAAATCATCTCTATGTCAATGGGACATATTTTCTCCGTCGGAAAAATTGAAGATGGTGTTAAATATGCTTATTCTAAAGGAAAACTGATTTTCTGTGCTGGAGGTACTTCTACCAGCTTTACCAGTTTCGTTGGAGTAATTTTCCCTGCATCGATGTCAGAAACTCAGGCGATCACAGGAGTAAAGGAGAATACATCCAATCAGAAATGTGATGTCTGTCACTCCGGGAGCCAGATCGACTTTACCTTCCAGATGGAGAGAGCTTCAGGAAATACGGTTCCGGTTTTGAGTTATTACAACGGTCAGGCAGATTATGTGGGCGGTTCTTCGGTAGCTACAGCAGCTACAGCGGGAATTGCAGCTCTGGTTTGGGCTAAAAATCCATCATGGACGAGAGAGCAGGTGCTTAACAAAATGAGACAGTCTGCCACTTACTATCCAAATGTTAATTCAAGTTACGGCTACGGAAACATCAATGTTCTGAAAGCTGTACAATAAATAATCATTCCATAAAAAGAAAAGGAAATATTTCAGTTGAGATATTTCCTTTTTTATTTTTAGAACAGGCTATCCGATTCTTACACTGGTCATACTCAATGATCCTCCTATAAGCTCATCATTGAATAAAGTAAGTTCCTCAGACTGATCTTTCAGCCCTAAAGTATACAATAAAGGCAGATAATGATCAGGTGTAGGAACAGCATATTGTAAGAAAGTTCCCTGTTTCTGATAATCAATAATATGCTGGAAATTTCCATCCAGAAGCCAATTATTGGTTTTTTCTCTGGCTTCTATAGCCCAGTCCCAGCCGGCTCCTACTGTATTTATATTTTTCCAGTCGATAAGACGGAGGTTATGAACAATATTTCCGCTTCCAATAATCAGAATACCTTTTTCACGCAGCTTGTTCAGCCTTTTGGCAAGATCATAATGATACTGGGGAGATTTTGTATGGTCTATACTCAGCTGAATAACAGGAATGTCGGCATCAGGATACATATGTTTGATCACAGACCATGCACCATGATCAAGTCCCCAGCTGTGGTCTTCTTCCACATCAATCGGGAGCAGAAGTTCTGCAGTTTCTTTTGCCAGCTCCGGACTTCCCGGAGCAGGATACTGCACATCAAAAAGTGCTTTCGGGAAACCATAAAAATCATGGATGGTTTTCGGCATATCCATAGCGGTTACAAAAGTTCCGGCTGTATACCAGTGAGCAGAAATACAAAGAATTGCATTAGGTTTAGGAATTTCAGAGGCTGCTTTTCGGAAACCCTGTACAAATTGGTTCTCTTCAATGGCATTCATCGGTGAACCATGTCCAAGAAATAAAACAGGCATTCTCTGTGTGCTTTTAAAACCGTCGCTTATGTTTTGAAGATCGTTGAGGTTCATAAATATTGAAGATTATAAAAAAATAAAAGGTTCAAGGCTTTTAGAAAATCCCTGAACCTTTTGTAATATATGTTATTTACTATGCTTGTTTTACAAACTGTAATTCACCAGCTACTTTCACATCATCACTTACCATTACACCTCCTGCTTCAAGAGCTGCATTCCAGTTTAATCCGAAATCTTTTCTGCTGATTTTTCCTTCAAAAGAGAAACCTGCTTTTGTATTTCCCCATGGGTCTACGTTGATTCCTCCGAAATCTACATCAAGAGTTACAGGTTTTGTAATTCCGTTGATGGTAAGATTTCCAACGATAGCATTATTTAATGCCTGAGATTCAAAAGTGATTGTAGGGTGTACTTCAGCATTGAAGAACTCTGCAGATTTTAAGTGATTATCTCTGTCTGTATTGTTTGTGAATACAGAATCCGTCTGGATCGTAGCAGTAGTTTTTGCATTTGCAAAGAATTCGTCTTCAGATTCAATTTCAGCAGTGAAAGTTCTGAAGCTTCCTTTTACGTTAGAGATCATCATGTGTTTTACTTTGAAAGTAATTTCACTATGCGTAGGGTCTAAAATCCATTTTGTTGCCATTGTATTTTGTATTTTTTGTTTGTTATTAATAATGCAAATTTAGGATAGAGAACATATACAAGTCATTGATATAGGATAAGAAATGAGATTTTTTTGTCAATGGTCAATTTTGCTTCGCAAGTGAATACTATACATTTCCCATAATTAAAAATTGACAAGCGCAGCGGATTGACTATTCACAATTCACCTATCCTAATCTCTTTAAAAATTCTACTATTAAGTTAAGAAATAATTTCTTTTAGTGCATGAATTCCATTTTATGAATGTTTTAATTTAACATTTCTTAACGAATGGTTTTTATTTCTTATTTTTGATGGATTCAATTTTATACAATGAAATTACATAAATTTTCTTTATTGATGCTGGTTCTAGGCAGTTCAGCATTTGCCCAGAATCAGAAGTTTACCATGGCAGAGGCTGTAAATGGAATGAGAACCAACCTTGCCGTGAAAAATATTTCCCAGTTTTCATGGGCTGCAGACGGGAAATCTTACATCCAGGCAGTAAAAGGCGGTTATTTGATTACAGATTTGAAAACCAATAAACAGGATACTCTGATCTCGTTGAGCCAGCTAAACCGAAACCTTTCCGATGATAAGCTGAAAGCTGTTCCGCCAATCAAGTTTACAGGGAATTCAAATGGCTATTTTACTACAGGTGGTAAAATGTCGTGGATCGAGAAATCAGGAAATGACTGGAAAGTAAAAAATACGGCTGCGGTTGATCAGGATGCTGCGAATGTAAAAATGTTTGGTGATGGCCAAACCTTCGCTTTCACAGCAAAGAATAATTTATTTGTAAGCAGAAACGGGAAAACCATTGCGGTAACCAACGAAACGAATGAAAATATCATTAGCGGACAGGCTGTTCACAGAAATGAATTTGGTATTGATACCGGAATTTTTCCTGCCCCGAACTCAGAAAGTGTAGCTTTCTATAAAATGGATCAGAGCATGGTAGCGGATTATCCGATCATCGACTGGTCTGTAACTCCTGCTGTAAATCATAATATTAAATACCCAATGGCTGGTCAGACTTCTCACCAGGTGACATTAGGAGTTTTCAATATTAAAACTCAAGCTACTACTTTCTTAAAAGTGGAAGGTGAGAAAGACCAATATCTGACGGCTGTTACATGGAGCCCGGATTCAAAATACATCTTTGTAGCTGTTTTAAACAGAGGTCAGAATCATATGAAAATGAATCAATATGATGCTGCTACGGGAGAATTGGTGAAAACGTTATTTGAAGAAACAGACAGTAAATATGTTGAACCACAGCATCCACTTACTTTCTTCCCGAATTCTAACACAGACTTCATCTGGCAGAGCCAAAGAACGGGATACAATCACCTGTTCCACTACAGCCTGGAAAAAGGACTGGTAGCACAGATCACAAAAGGCGACTGGCTGGTAACAGATATTTTAGGATTCAATGAAAAGAAAAAGGAAATCTATTTTACTTCAACAAAAGACACGCCTTTAGAAAGACATTTGTATAGAATCAACTGGACCAACTTCAAGATGCAAAGGCTGGACAATGAAGAAGGAATGCACATTGGAACATTGAGCAGTGACGGAAACTATCTGTATGATGCATACAGCAATGCCAATTCACCGAGAGTTGCCAACATTATCAATACAGCTAATTTAAAAACTACTAATATCCTCACTTCTGAAAATCCATTAAAAAATTATCAGAGACCGGAAATTAAAAATGTAACATTGAAGGCTGACGACGGAACTCCTTTGTACGGAAAGATCATTCTTCCAACCAACTTTGATCCGAATAAAAAATATCCAACCATTGTTTATCTGTATAACGGACCACACTTGCAGCTGATCACAAATACTTTCCCGGCTTCAGGAAATCTTTGGTATGAATATATGGCTCAGAACGGGTATATCATTTTCACAATGGACGGAAGAGGTTCTTCTAACCGTGGACTAAAATTTGAGCAGGCTGTATTCAGAAATCTGGGGACAACAGAAATGAATGACCAGATGAAAGGAGTAGAGTACTTAAAGTCTCTTCCTTATGTAGATGGAGACAAAATGGGAATCCATGGATGGAGCTTCGGAGGATTTATGACGACAAGTTTCATGCTTCGTAAGCCGGATGTATTCAAAGTAGGAGTAGCAGGAGGACCGGTAATCGACTGGAGCATGTACGAGATCATGTACGGAGAAAGATATATGGATACTCCACAGGAAAATCCACAGGGATATGCAACAGCTAATCTTTTGGATAAAGTTCAGAACCTGAAGGGAAAATTACTGATGATCCATGGAGCGCAGGATGATGTAGTAGTATGGCAGCATTCTATTAAATTTATCAAGTCAGCTGTTGATAACGGAGTTCAATTGGATTACTTTACATATCCGGGACATCCGCATAATGTGATCGGGAAAGACAGAGTTCACCTGATGCAGAAAATCACAGATTATTTTGATTTGTATCTGAAGAAATAATAATACAATCCAGCCGAAAACAAGGCTGGATTTTTTTTGAACATTACCTTAACCTTATTGTATTATGCTAAATTTAGATTGCTTCGCTTTGCTCGCAATGACTATACCGTGTTATTAGTGATAAATTAGTGTTATTTGTGTTTTAAAAAACAACTTTTCGATCTTACCAAACATCAATGTTTTTGATCTTTCATAGTGGTATTTTTGTATCACTAAAATCAACAATATGGAATTAGGAATAGGAATGTTCGGGGATTTGGCTTTAGACCAGTCCACCGGAAAATATAGAGATGCAGGAATTAAGATCCGTGAAATATTGGATCAGGTAAAATTAATGGATGAGGTAGGAATCGATGTTTTCGCTATGGGAGAACACCACCGTCCGGATTATGCTGTTTCTTCTCCGGAGATCGTATTGGCAGCGGCAGCGAGTATTACAAAAAATATAAAACTAGCCAGTGGGGTGACTGTTTTAAGTTCTTCGGAGCCGGTAAAAGTATATGAAGATTTTTCTACGCTGGATCTTATTTCAGACGGTAGAGCAGAGATCTTCGTGGGACGCGGAAGTTTCATAGAGTCATTTCCGCTGTATGGTTATTCATTGAATGACTATGAGCAGCTATTTGACGAAAAATTAGAATTATTACTGAAAATCAATTCTGAGGAAAACGTAAGCTGGTCTGGAAAACTTCGTGCTCCGATGGAGAACCAAACTGTTTATCCAAGAGCAAAAAATGATGGAAAGCTTTCAATCTGGAGAGCTGTTGGAGGAACTCCGCAGTCTGTTTTAAGTGCAGCACAGCTTGGAATGCCTTTAGTGGTAGCCATTATTGGAGGAATGCCGATTCAATTTAGAAATCTGATCGAATTCTATAAACAGGAATACCAGAAAGCAGGGCATGATGTTTCGAAAATGCAGATTGCTGTTCACTCACATACTTTTGTGAGCGACGATCAAAAAGTAGTAGATGGATATTTTCATAATTATAAATCTCAGATGGACAGAATTGGGTCTTCCAGAGGATGGGCTCCTTACACAAAAGCACAGTATGATGGTGGAAGAAGCAAAGATGGAGCATTGTTTATCGGCAGTCCGGCAGAAGTAGCAGACAAAATTGCTTATATGAAGGAGATCTTCGGAATCACCAGATTTATCGGACATATGGATGTGGGAGATCCTGCGCATGATGTGATGATGAAATCTATTGAACTATTCGGAAAAGAAGTGAAGCCTGCTGTACAAGGATTATAACAGGAACGTTTACAGATATGACAAGGAGACCAGAAAAAGGTCTCCTTTTTTATTCTCATATTTTTAAATGTAATAAACAGTTAATCATTTATTAACATCGTAATCTTTTAAACTTCATTTCTTTACAGTGATGAAACAAAGCGATAGCTATTAATGATTGACCTGTCTATAATCCGCATGATACAAACTCTGTATTGTACTGGTGACAAACTGTTTATTTCCACAGCCGGTTTGCTCAAAAGGTCGTTTGGATGTTCTAAAGCCTATTACTATTCAAAAAATTGTTCTTATGATACCTTTCCGATGGTTTCATTTTTCAACATTCTGGACGTTCTGTTGGTCCAGTTATTCCAAAATCTAAACAAAAAACCATGCTTTTAAACAATATCCTATTTTTTTCAGTGGATCCGGATCTCAGTACAGGCCTTGTCATTATTTTCATCCTGTGTCTGGTAGCCGTTGTGGCTTTTGAGTTTGTAAACGGTTTTCATGATACAGCCAATGCTGTGGCTACCGTAATTTATACCAAAGCTCTTAAACCTGTTATTGCAATTCCGTGGTCTGGTTTCTGGAATTTTCTAGGAGTTTTTACTGGAGGAATTGCCGTTGCGATGGGAATCTTAAAACTGGTCCCTATGGATACGCTCATCACGCTGCCAATTGCTGTAGGAGCCTCTTTGGTTTTGGCTGTTCTACTGGCTTCAATCATCTGGAATCTGGGAACCTGGTATTTTGGAATACCTTGCTCCAGTTCTCATACTCTGATTGGGGCTTTGATTGGTGCCGGTTTAGGATTTACCTGGTATTATGGCGGAGGAGTGAATTGGCATAAAGCTGAAGAAATTGGAATGTCGCTCATTTTATCCCCTATTGTAGGATTTTGTTTAGCTGTCCTGCTGATGTGGTTTTTTAAATATGTAATCCGTTATAAAACACTTTTTCATATTCCCACAGGAGCCAATGACAAACCTCCTTTTACTATAAGAGCCATTTTAGTAACAACCTGTACTCTAGTAAGCTTTTTTCATGGTAGTAATGACGGACAAAAGGGAGTAGGGCTTTTTATGCTGATCCTGATTGCTTTCATGCCTGCTCAGTTCGCAATTAATCATGATATTCCTAACGATAAGATTATTTCTATCCTGAATACAACGGAACATACATTACAGGCTGCAGCTGCCCGAAATACTCAAAATACAGCTGAATTTAAGACATTGAACCTGGCTGTTGAAAATGTAAAAGAGAATCTGATCCATAAGAATGAAAAAGACAAAGCGGCTACCTACAGATTTAGAAAACAGGTAGACAACCTTGTTGATTCTCTGAAAAAACTGAATGAAAATAAAGCCATAGCTATTGACGAATCCAGCAGGGCAATGCTCACCAGCCAGATTTCTGAACTTAAAAAATTAACCGAATTTGCTCCTCTATGGGTCATTATTATTATCTCTGTATCTCTCGGATTGGGAACTACGATAGGCTGGAAGAGAATTGCAGTAACCATTGGTGAAAAAATAGGAAATGAACATTTGAATTATGCCCAGGGTGCCTCCAGCGAAATTGTTGCCGCATCTACTATCGGTATCAGTACATTTCTGGGATTGCCGGTAAGTACCACGCACGTTTTGTCAAGTGGTATCGCTGGTTCTATGGTGGCTTCCGGTGGTAAAAGTAACCTTAATCCGGCTACATTAAAAAGTATCGGTCTTGCCTGGGTGCTTACTTTACCTGTGTCTATTGTATTATCTTTACTGTTATTTATATGTTTCCATCTGTTTATTTAGCAGCAGATTTTTTAGTTCAGTGATTATTATTAAAACCGAAAAAAAATGAAACAAATATTAGTTGCCTCAGACTTTTCCAACAACGCAGGTAATGCTCTGTTGTATGCTCTGTCTCTCGCCAAAACCTTAAAGATGAAAGTAACGGTGCTGAATGCCATTCATCCTACGGAAGGCATCAACAATAGTACATACAACGCCATTTTTATTGAAGATTACTATGCAAGAAAAAGATCTGCTCTGAAAGAATGGACAGAAACCTTCTGTAATAACAGCGAATATAAAGACATTCCGGTTAAAACCGTTTGTGATGTTGGCTTTTTAAGAAATGTCATTACAAAATACATCGAATATAATGATGTATCGTTTTTAGTAATGGGAATGACGGGAGCTACAGGCATTAAAGGAATTATAGGAAGCAATGCCAGTTTAGCCATTAGCAAAATGCGGATTCCTACCTTAATCGTTCCTGCGGAAAGTATACTTCATCCAACACCTGTTATCACGCTGGCTGCTGATTATAAAACCACAAAACTATCCGTAAGGGATGTAAAGGCATTGAACCAGATCCTTAAAGTTTCCGATCCTAAAAAGCTGGAAGTACTTCATATTTCGGACAAAGATACAGCTGCTAGAACCATAGAACATGGAGAAAAGAAATTAAAAGATCAGCTTTCTTCTGTGGAAATCACCTTTCATTACGTTGAGGATGATAAACCATCAAGCGGAATTATTGATTTCATAGAAACCAATAAAACAGATATTTTATGTCTGGTAAAACACAATCACAATATTATTTACCGATTATTCTCCGGTAGTACCGTAGATGAGATCCTGAACAAATCTGTGAAGGCTGTATTGATTCTTCATGCATAAATTTTCAAGACAGCCTTAGTTGAATGTCTTTTGAGGGTTTAAGATTAATTATACAATTTCAATCAGACTTCCTCTTTCCTCGTCTTTAATAATATTGAGAGCTGTAGGAATTTTCTCTTTCAGCTCTTCAACGTGAGAGATAATTCCTACAATCCTGTTTTCTTTCATCAGATTGGTGAGGGTTTCAAATACAATATTCACAGATTCTGTATCCTGAGTTCCAAAACCTTCATCAATAAAGAAAAAGTTCTTATCTGCCTGTGCATTGGCCTGAACACTTTCTGCCAACGCCAGAGCAAGACTTAGCGATACCTGAAAAGCCTGCCCGCCCGAAAGGGTTTTTACACTCCTGCTTTTTCCTTCGTTGAGGTAATCTATGATTTCAAAATCGCTATTTTCATTAAGCTGAAGGCTCAACTGGTTTCTAGTCATCCTGTGGAAACGAACATTCGCATGATCACAAAGCTGTCTCAGATAAATAGAAGAAACATATTGTACAAAACCCGCTCCTTTAAACAGGTTCATCATGAGTTTTAAATTTTCTGAGCGTTTCTGCAGTTTTGCAAGTTCTTTTAAAAGAGTTTCTTTTTTCATAAACTCTTTTTCCAATCGGTTTATTTCTGCTGTTTTAGTCACTACAGAATCACTGATTTTTTTCTGCTCACTTTGCGCTTCAACAAATTGCTGTTCAGCCAGAGAAAACTGTTCGTTATCGAATGAAAGACCTTTCAGCTTCAATTCCAGTTCTCCAATGAATTTCTTTAAAGCTTCAAACTCAACTTTAAAATTCTGAATTTTGGCTCTCACCAGTTGAATATCGATTTCCTGAAGTAAAACACTCTCAACTTCTTTAAATTCTGTGAAATTTTGATCCGCTAAAGTGTTCAGAATAGCTTTTTCATTACCGGAAATTTCCTGTTCAAGTTTGGTGATTTGTTTTTCAGATTGGCTGACAATGGCTTTTTGCTCTGCCAGTTTCGGAGAAAGAACTTTTTCTTGTTGTAAAGCCCTTTGGTAATTTTCTTCGGTTTCTTTATTGGATTGTATCAGTTTCTGATACACTTCTTCAATCTCAGCTTTTTTCTTTTGGACATACAGATTCCAGTCCAGTATTTTAAGACCGGAACGGCTGATATTGATTTGTTCCTGCTTCGAAACTTCTTCCAGACGGAAAGCCTCTAGGGCACTTTTATACTTTTCCAGAGTTTTAGTTTCCTTTTCCAGATTTTCTCTTTCCAAAGCAATGCTTCGTTCCGTTTCTTCAATCTTTCTTTCTAAAGTAAATGAGTCTGAACGTTTTTTCTCAAACTCTTCCTCCTGATCAGGAGAGAATGGCTTCCAAATGAAATTCAGGATATGAATCTTAATATCTTTTTGAATCTGAAGAACAATCTTCTGTTCAGAAAGAAGTTGTTCCTCAAAGATTTTTTTACGATCCAGAATTTTATCAATTTCTGCTTCCTGCTTTTGAAGCGCTGTTATTTCTTGTTCTACGGATGTTATTTTCTCTTGAGTGTCCTGCAGTTCAGTATTTACATCATGAAATTCCACAATATTCGGATGTTCTTTAGATCCACAAAGAGGACAGTTTTCACCGTCATGAAGTTCACTGGCAAAACGGGAAAGTTCTTTTTGAATTTTAAGATGATCCAGTTTCTGTGAAAATTCCTTTTTCTTTGTTTCTAAAGCTTCTTTCCTGCTTTTGAACTCTTCTTTATAATTCTCGGTATAAGCAAAAGGCTTTAATTCTTCTGCAATTTCTCCGATCTGTTTTTGATGTTTCTCAATCTTTTCGGTTTGTTCCTGCAGTGATTTTTTTAGATTCTTTTGCTGAATAAACCAATTGCTCACTTCAGAAAGCAGCGCAGAATCAAGCTTTTGTTCCTTTAAAGTTTTTATTTGTGCTGAAAGTTCATCAATCTTTTTTTGAATTTTCTCTTTATTGAGGTCTACTTCTTTTACTTTTTCGGAACCTTTCTGTGTTCTTTCATTCAGAATTTTGATTTCTTCAGTAAACTTAAGAACCTGAATGATGAGGTTCAAATCGTTTTCCTGAATTCTTGATTGCTCCAATGCCTTAAATTGTGGTTCAAGAGCAGTAAGCTGTTCCTTTATGATAGTAAATGCCTTTTCAGTTTCCTGCTTGTTTTTGATCTGCTGATCTTTCTCGTTTCGTTTGTCCGAAATCTCCTTTGAGAGTTTATTTTTCTCAATAATTAAAGGATTGAAAAGCCGGAAAGTACGATCGTATAATTCTGCCTGTGCTTCCAGCGCATCCATCTGGGGCTTTTCTTCAGAAAGTTTGCTGAATTTTTCCTTATTCTGCTGTAAACTGTCAAAGTCGCTTTTTAAGTTTTTCAGCTGTTGATAAATGTGGGAAATCTTTTCCAGTTTTTCATTGGACTCGGAAAGTAGTTTCTGTTCATCTGCCAGGTGTTCTTTCTGAATTTTGATTCTCTCTTCATTGATTTCTTCAAAACCTTTTAATTGCCCCTCCAGCTGATCCAGTTCAGATCTGTTTTTTACATGAAGTGCAGAAACATTATTCTGAAGGTCAAATTTCTGAAGATTAAAAATCTCCTTCATCATATTCGTTCTTTCTGCAGCACCCAGTTCAAGAAACTCTTTAAACTGTCCCTGCGGAATAATAATGGTTCTTTTGAAGTTGGAGTAGCTTAATCCAATGATCTTTTCCGCATTTGAATGATCCAGAGGAATCCATTTACCATTACTATTTTCATAGAAAGTAACAGCATTAGGCTTTACCTCTTCAAATTTCTTCGAATTTCTCTTAAAATCCCTGGTAGCACGGAAAAGTTTATTCTCATAATTTATAAAATCAAATTCTATATAAGAACTGTTTGATTTTAAATTCATCATGTTATAAGCTCTTTTATCACGCATGTTCAGACGTTCCGTTTCTCCATATAAGACAAACGAAATGGCTTCAAGAACCGATGATTTTCCAGAACCCACAGCCCCGAAAATACCAAAGAGTCCTGCTTCAGTAAGGTTTCTGAAATCAATAGTCTGACGCTCCTGATACGAGTAAAGTCCTTCGATAGTTAATTGAACAGGAATCATGGCTTATGCATTTAAAATTTCGTTAAACAAATTCATCAGTTCTTCATTGGCTTCCTGCCCGCCGTTTTTAGATTTAAAATAATCCTTAAATAAGATATCAATATCCTGACTTAAATTAATTTCATGGGTTTGATTTTCTCCCAATTCCAGATTTCTGACTTTGGGAATAAGATGAACAATTCCGGTATGAGACTGGTAAATTAATCTTCTTTCATCAGCTGTTAAAAAAGTCTCACTTTCCAGAGTAAGCTCAATAAAGGTATTCGGATTTTCACCGAGCCATTGAACTGTATCTTCGATGGAAGTAAATGTTTTTCTGACTAAAGTTCTTCCGCTTTTCAGTGCTTTTTTCTCGTAAGAAACTGCTTTTCCCGGTTCTGCATCAATAATAGAAACGTACTTCGTCTGTCCGGCTTCACTAAAACTGTAACAAAGGGGAGAAGATGAATAAATAACAGGTTTTTCCTTCGTTCCGATATTCTGAAAAGCATGGAGATGACCCAGTGCTGTATACTGAATCTGCTCAGGAATACTGTCCGAAAAAATCAGATCTGCATTTCCGATTTTAATAGGTTTTTCTCCTTCCGGTTCTTCCAGAATTTCTTCACCTCTTTTATTCATATACAAATGAGCGGTCAGAAGATTCACTCCGGAATCATCACAAAACAGATCAGCAAGATTTTTCCATGTCTGAGAAAGAACTTTGTTGATTTCTTCCTCTTTATTTTCGCCAAAATATTCCTTTAGACGGATCTCATTAGCGAAAGGGGTGTGAAGAATTCTTACAGGGAAATCAATACCTTCAATTTTAAGTTCTATAAAACCCTCCTTAGATTTGGTAATATTGAAATATTCTGTACCAAAGAGAGTGATTTCAGCTTTAGGATGACCTATTAAAATAATTCCACATTCCTTTGCTAAAGGATCGGGAGCATTGATTAGGCTGGGAGAGTCATGATTTCCTGAAATAGCAATTACAGGACGCTTTCCGTTCAGAGATAAACGTTTTAATGTTTTATAAAAAAGTTCAACGGCTTCTACACTTGGATTAAAATTATCAAAAAGATCACCTGCAACGAGAATAAGATCTGCATGTTCCTCGTCGGCAATGCCTATAATCTCTTCCATTACCAGAATTTGCTCTTCCAGTCGTGAAAAGCGGTCCAGCCTTTTTCCCAAATGCCAGTCGGCTGTATGCAGAATTTTCATAAATTTATTATTGTTTAAAGTAAGTTGAGTAATCAACGATTTCTATGGTTGATTATCAGATTCTTTTGCTTTGAAATCTTCCAGAATTTGTTTTAAACGTGTTTTCCTTTCTGCCTCAGCATTTTGTATTTTACGCTTTTTCTGGTCAATTTTCTTTTTATTTTTTTTCCTGTTTGCATCGTTATTTTTGCTCATATCTTTGTACAGAATAATTTTATGGGTAAGAAATAGCTTCTTCAAAAATAAGAAACAAAAAGAGAAGAAGTGTGGTGGATTTCCGTATAAACTTATAATAAATTAATTTTGTAAAAAAAAGATGGAACAACAGTCCAAAGATCCTTTACATGGAAAAAGACTGGATGCTATCCTTGAAGAACTTGTAGAATACTATAAAGGCTTCGAAGGACTAGGCGAACAGATCAATATAAAATGTTTTACAGACAATCCAAGCATCAACTCTTCTCTGAAGTTTTTAAGAAAAACACCCTGGGCAAGAACAAAAGTGGAAAGCCTGTATCTCTTTATGCTGAGACAGAAAAAAAGAGAGGAGAGTAGAAAAAAATAAAGACTGTAAAAAGAAGATATATTTTTCGTATGCCTTTCATAGCTTCCTTCTTCCGTCCTCCAGCTTCCAAGCTCATTGAATCATTTCAAAAAATAGTATATTTGTAACATTAATCGTGAAACGCAATCACGAAAAAAATAAAAAATATGACAATCGAAAACAATCACGTTGTAGCTGTACGTTACATTCTTCACACTATCGAAGCGGACGGAACTAAAGTCCTTGTAGAAGAAACAACAGCAGAAAATCCACTTACATTTTTGTATGGTGTAGGAATGATGATTCCAAAGTTTGAAGAAAATATCTTAGGTTTGAAAGCTGGTGATAAAGCTGATTTTACTATTCAACCTGAAGAAGCTTACGGTGAAAGACAGGCGGATGCTATCGCACAATTGCCGATTGAGATGTTTAAAGAATCAGGAACTCCACCGGTTGGAGCTATTTTACCTTTGTCTGATAACCAGGGGAATAATTTCCAGGCTTTTGTGGTAGAAGTAACACCAGAAGTAGTAATAGCAGATCTTAACCATCCAATGGCAGGAAAAGTTTTAGATTTCCAGGTGGAAGTTCTAAACACTCGCCCGGCAACAGAAGAAGAGTTGGCTCATGGTCATGCTCACGGAATTGACGGAAACGAAGCTCACTAAAAAATAATATAAATGTCCGTTTTTTCGGACATTTTTTAGATAAAAAAATAAGCCACGGATAATTCTGTGGCTTATTTTTATTTATAAGGTTACAATAGTTATTGAATGCTTGGCATTCCCCTCTTCCGGAGGGTAGCAAAAATTCAAAGAAATTTTTGACGGGGTGGTTTTATACACAAAGCATTACATTTTCTATATCCGTTTATTAATCTAAAAATTCTCCTGAAACATAATACCAGCGTTCATGCATTTTCTGGAAAAGAGAAAACTCATGATGAATTTGCGGATGACCATCCTGATCTGTATAATAAGCTTTAAACTCTACGTGATTTAAAGTGGGAGTCCGGATGATTTCCAGTTTTGTCCATTGATTGATTTCTCCCCACTCCTGAAGGTCTTTCTTGTTGTGGTATTTTCTTTTTCCCGGAAGGGTAGTCTCCATCAGATATTCACCATTCGGAATAGCAAAAGCAGAGAACCTTGAACGCATCAGAGCTTCAGCTGTAGGAGCATGTTTTTCTCCGGTATGATAAGGTTTGCAGCATTCTTCGTAGGATTTTCCTGAACAGCATGGACAGTTCATATATTGTATTTTAAATTTTGAACTGCAAAAATAGTAAAATTCAATAGGAACAGGCTATAATCCTGAGTGGAGACGAAGGAAGCCCGTTAAAAAATGAACAAAGAAAAATCCATCGGCCTTAGCCAAAACATAAAAAAGAAGCATTCTGATTAAAGAATGCTTCCCATTGATTTATTTAATAAAACCTCTGTTTCTTAATAAAGGTTTGATATCCGGGTCGTGTCCTGTAAAGTCTCTGAATGCCTGATTCAGGTCTACAGAATTTCCTACGGAAAGGATGTATTTTCTGAAACGGTCACCATTTTCTCTGGTTAATCCACCATTTTTACTGATCCATTCCCATGCATCATTATCCAATGTTTCAGACCATAAATAAGCATAGTATCCTGCAGAATAACCACCTCCCCAAATGTGTGCAAAATAAGGAGTGTGATATCTTGGTGGAACCGTTGCTAAATTAAACCCATGGCTGGCTAGAGACTGCTTTTCAAAATCCAGAACTGGAATAAACTGGCTGTCGTTGCTTACTGTATGCCAATCCATATCAAGCTCGGCGGCAGAAACCAATTCAGTAGTCATGTATCCCTGATTGAAGGTAGATGCTTTTTTGATCTTGTCTACCAAAGCCTGTGGAATAGGTTGCTTAGTCTCATAGTGTACTGCATAATTCTTCAGAACCACAGGATCTAAAGCCCAGTGCTCATTGATCTGAGACGGGAATTCTACAAAATCTCTTGGTACATTTGTTCCTGAAAGAGAAGGATATTTCTGGCTGGCAAACATCCCGTGAATAGAGTGGCCAAATTCATGGAAGATGGTTGAAACATCATCATAACTGATTAATGAAGGTTTGCCAGGAGCCGGTTTCTGGTAGTTGTAGCAGTTAACGATTACAGGTTTTGTTCCTAATAAATAAGACTGCTCAACAAAATTACTCATCCATGCTCCACCGTTTTTAGAATCTCTGGTATAGAAATCTAAATAGTAAATCGCGATAGATTTTCCATCATGATCAAAAACTTCATACGTTACAACATCTGGATGGTAAACAGGAAGGTCCGTTCTCTTTTTGAAAGTCAGTCCGTAGAATTTTTCGGCAGCGAAAAAAACACCTTTTTCAAGAACTGTTGTGATTTCAAAGTAAGGTTTTATTTCACTTTCATCAAGATCAAATTTAGCTTTTCTTACCTGTTCAGCATAGAAGTTCCAGTCCCAAGGCTCTACTTTGAAACCTCCTTTTTGCTGATCGATAAGATCCTGGATATCTTTGGCCTCACGTCTGGCTGTTTCCACTGCCGGAGTTGCAATCTGGTTCATCAGATTAGTAGCGGCCTCAGGTGTTTTTGCCATTTGGTCTTGAAGTTTCCATTCAGCAAAGTTTTTCTTTCCTAAAATCTGAGCTTTTTTCAATCTCAGTTTAGCCAGTTTTTCAATGGTTGATCTCGTATCGTTGGCATCTCCTTTTTCAGCTCTTGTCCATGAAGCTTTGAACAGCTTTTCTCTGGTAGCTCTGTTTTTTAAGTTTTGAAGAAGAGGCTGCTGTGTTGTATTTTGTAAAGCCAGAAGGTATTTTCCGGGCTGTCCTGCCGTTTTAGCATCAGCTGCTGCCGCTGCAATTTCATCAGCAGAAAGTCCGTCCAGTTCTTTTGCATCAGAGAAAAATACACCTCCCTGTTTTCTTGCTTCCAATAATTTATTGGAATACTGTGTAGAAAGGGAAGCCAGTTCCTGATTAAGTTGCTTTAATTTTTCTTTATCAGCTGCAGAAAGATTAGCTCCTGCGATTTCAAAATTCTGCTTATAATATTGTACTAGTCTTTTGCTTTCAGAATCAAGACCATCTTCTTTGATGGCTTGTATTCTTTTATAAAGATTTTCATTCAGGTACAGTTTATCAGAATGTGCAGCAAAAATAGGTGCATATTCTTCATCCAAAGCCTGCAAAGTAGGGTTTGTGTTCGCACTTGTAAGATTAGAGAATACAATTTGTGCTCTTCTTAATACTTCACCACTTTTTTCCAGTGCCACGATTGTATTTTCAAAAGTAGGGGCAGCCGGATTGTTGGCAATTTTTACAATTTCAGCTTCGTGCTGCTTCAAACCATATTCAAAAGCAGGTTTGAAGTGCTCATTTTTGATTTTGTCAAACTCCGGAGCTTCGTACTGAAGCTTGCTTTTCTTCATAAAAGGGTTTGAAGATAAAGAGGGATCAGGTGCAGGAAGCTCCTGTTGAATATCGGTCTGTTTCATTGTAGTACAAGATTGATTGAACGCCAAGGCAGAAATTAATAATACCGATGAAATATTCTTCATAAATATAGTTGTTATTAAAGCATAAAGATATTAAAAACTTGTATCATAGAATCTATTTTGGGAGATGTATTTACTGAAACAGTTTTGTGAGTGATTTTAAAATGAATAAGTTAAGCATTGTGGGGGTATCAGGTTCTTTCTGAAAAATCTGGATTGCAGACAATTGCAGTATTTTTAAATGTAATGTAATATTTTTTATAAATTAGTTGTTATTTAATTAAAGAAATCAAAAAAAATAATTAACAAAAGAAATAAGCATGAAAACAAGGACTTTATTTATTTTTTCAGCCTTAGCGGCATTAGCCTCATGTAATGATAAACATGAGAACAGAAACAGAGATAGAGATGGAGACAGAAGTAACTGGGTAGAGAAAGTGGTGACCAAAGAAAGCGGCCCGATACAGCATAAAGAATTTAACGGAGATTTTGATGAAATTCAGGTTTCCCAGGCGATAGAAGCTGAAATTATAAAATCTGAAACAGAAAAAGTGGAAATATCAGCACCTCAAAGTATCATCAATGAAATTCTTGTAGATAATGATGGCGGAAAGTTGCATATTCATTATAAACCTGGTATCAGAGTAATGAATATCAGTAAAGTGACTGCAAAAATTTATACAAAAGATTTTAATAAACTTCTTGCTGATTCAGCTGCGAGGATTATCATAAAAGATAAATTTACTCAGGAGAAAACAGATGTAGAAGCATCAAGTGCAGGAAGTATTTCCGGAGATCTGGAAGCTAATGATATGGATATCAATATAAGCAGCAGCAGTAGCTTCGATGGTAAAATATGGGCAGTAAACCTAGATATTGAATCTTCATCAGGATCCACTCTGGATATTTCCGGAAAAGCGAAAAAGGCTGATATCAGTGCATCTTCAGGCAGTAGTGTTTCTGCTAAAGGGGTTATCGCTGAGAATGTAGAAGCAGATGCTTCCAGCGGTGCAAGCATTCACATAAGTGCCGTTTCCAGTGTGAAGGCAGGTGCATCATCCGGTGGAAGTGTGGATATCTCTAAAAAAGGAGAGCTTAAGAATGTAAGCAAAGAAGAAAGCAGTGGCGGAAGTGTAAACATCCAATAAACTAATCCCGGGATTCTTCCTCATCTTCTTCATCGGCAGATGAAGAACCCTCCCAATTTTTATTATCAAAATTAAGATTATCATATGCTAATAAATCCTCCTCTCGCTGGAGGATTTCTTTTGTGGTAAACAGGGTAATATCTTCATCATTTTCTTTCATTTTTGCCAGTTTTCTGATGGATGCCTTATCAATAGCCATAAACCTTTGTCCCATACGCCTTGCTGCATATTTTCTCATTCCCGTTTCATGAAGTACATCAACAGCCATATCCACTGCTGTTCCTAATGTTTCACGGTAAATATGATTAACTCCGTTGTTAAGATAATCATACGCATCAATCCTGTTTTTTGCCCTCACAAAAATTTTCACCTCAGGATAATGTTCACGTACCAATTCTGCAATAAATTTATTATCATCCGGATCATCCAGACACAAAACCAAAATTTCAGCATCTTCAATTCCGGCAGCTCTTAAAATAGGAATTCTGGTAGCATCACCATAATAAACTTTAAATCCATAGCTTCTGAGCAGTTTTACACGGTCAGAATCACGATCTAACACAGTAGCTGATATTTTATTGGCCTTTAAAAGACGTCCCACTGTACTTCCAAAGTGCCCAAAACCTACAATAATGATCTTCTTTTGAACAACATCACTGTCGAGAATATTATAATCATGTTCTTCTTCCGGAATTTCTTTGATGAATTTTGGCGTAATAAACTTCTCATTAATGATCAAAAGAATTGGAGTGATACACATAGTGATTGCAGTAACAGCCATCATTTGAGCATTCATTTCGGGTCCTAAAAGATAAAGATCCGATGCATAATTAAGCAGTACAAATGCAAATTCTCCCACCTGAGACAGAGCAAATGCATAAAAAAAACTTTGAGGAGTATCTATCCTGAAAAACTTTCCAATAGTGTATAGAACAATAAATTTTACAGCCAGTACAGCAAAAACAGTACTGAAAATAAATAATGGATCTTTCTGAATAACATTGAAATTGATAGTTGATCCTACACTAACGAAGAAAACGGCTAACAGCAGTCCTTTGAATGGATCGATCTGTGCTTCCAGCTCATGCCGGAATTCACTGTTGGCGAGCATTACACCTGCAAGGAAAGCTCCTAATGCGGGAGAAAGACCAATAACAACCATCAGTTCCGAAACCCCGATAACAAGGAATAGGGAAGAGGCTGTCAACAGTTCTGTCATTCCCGATTTTGAAACATAGCGCAGAAAAGGAACAAAGACATATCTGCCTAATAAAATAAGCAGGACAACTCCGAAAATTACAGTCCCGGCCTGAAGCCACTCCGGTAGTTTCTGGATCAGAATCTGAATTTCATTATCATGGTGCTTGGCTTTATAGTTCGCTACAATAGGCAGTATTGCCAAAATAGGGATTACCGAAATATCCTGAAACAGTAAGGTCGAGAATGAGGCTTCTCCTGCTGTGGTTTTGAGATTATTCTTTTCTTGCAATGTCTGCAGAACAATTGCCGTTGAAGATAATGCAAAACACATGGCAATAGTAATTGCTTTGTCTACCCTCCAGCCTACACTGATGAATATTAAGAAAAGTAATAAAATAGTGAGTGCCATCTGAGAAAGTCCTAAACCCATTATTTTCTTTCGCATTTCCCAGAATTTTCGGGGCTCGAGTTCCAGTCCTACCAGAAATAACAACATGATGACCCCAAACTCGCTGGCATGCATGATGTCATTGACATTGTTTCCAGTAAGTTTAAGTACGTAAGGTCCTATAATAATTCCCCCTAAAATATAGCCGATTACAGAACTTAACCCCAGTTTCCTGGCTAATGGAACCATAATAATAGCTACACCCAGGAAAATTAATGTGTTCATCGCTAAGCTGGATTCCATAGATTATTGATTGAGGAGTTCTGTAAATTCTTTTTTATGTAGGATAATTTCTTTTTTAGACAGCTTGTTGGCTTCGTATACGATCTTGATATGCTTGATATCTGCTTTGAAAACCTTTAAAGAAACAATGAGTCCGCTGATCAGCTCATCTATGGTGTATTGATAGGTGCCGGTTTTGCTGAATGATCTTTCTTTTCCGCCGGTGGTTACCAGGATATAGACTTCTTTTCCTTCCAGGGGATTGTGCTCACCTTCTTTCAGCCAGTCTCTGTCGAAAACTTCATCAATCCATAATCTGAGAAGGGGAGGCATTCCAAACCATATCAGGGGAAACTGGAAAACAAAGCGTTCGTAATTTTTAAGGCGCTTTCTTTCCCGGAAAGCTGCAATATGAAAGTCAGGATATTCTTCGTAAAGATCTCTTAGGGTATAATGCTGGTGGCGAACGTAGAAATTGATGAGCTCTACATTCGAATTGGAGTGCTCCAGATAAGGGTGTGCAAATACTACCAGCGTCTTCTTCATAATCCTGTTTTCAGTAAATATAGTGAAAAATATTGAATAAAAGTTGGGTTTTTGGTGCTTTTGTTAATTTTTTAATATGAAAAGATCAATTTAACATTAAGAAAAGTTAAAGAATCTGTGTTATTTTAGGTTTTTAAATAAAAAATCAGGTCGTGATGACCTGATCTGTTATATATTTGAAAAATGATTGACTGATTTACCATCCGCCGGATGCACCACCGCCTCCAAAACTTCCGCCACCGCCAAAGCCACCGAATCCGCCACCACCGCCGCCGGAACTTCCACCGCCAAAGCCGCCGCCTCCAAAGCTGCCAGGGAATGGGAAGAAACCACCGGGATAATTTCTACGTCCTCTTCTTGTAATGATCACATCATCATCATCATCATTATTTCCACCACGTCCACCTCCTCTGTTACCGAAAAGTATGGCAATAATGATGAAAATAATAAAAGCGATAATAAGAACTTTAAAAGCGCTCCCGTTACCGGAAGGAGCCGTTGTCGCTACAGGTTTGAATTTTCCCTGAACAGCCTCCATAATGGCGGAAGTTCCCCCATTAATTCCATCGTACCAAAGCCCTTTCTTAAAGTTAGGCGTTACAATATAATCTAAAATCTGTCCTGCTACTGAAGCGGTAAGGTATTGTTCTACAGCACGTCCTTGCTGGATAGACATTGTTCTGTCTTCTGTTGCGATAAGGAAAACGACACCGTTGTCCACCCCTTTTTTTCCGATTTTCCATTTCTGGCCAAACATGGTCGCCAGAAAGTTGATATCCTCTCCTTTGGTAGAGCGGATGATCACTACTTCAATTTCCGTTGAGGTAGTATCTGCAAACTTGATCAGTTTATTATTAAGGGCATCTTTTTCCTGCTGAGAAAGCAGATTGGCTTCATCAAAAACAGGATAAAGAACGGCAGGTTTTTCGGGAATAGTATACTGTGCTGATACAAAAGTGTAAAAGCAAAGCAATAAAAATGAAAATACTATTTTAAGAGAACGTAATTTCATTTGAGAGTTGGTTTGGATTTTCTCCTTCTACAGGAAAATGTTTTTTGAGTTCAAGTCCTGTTTCCAGGATAGCACTTTTCAGTGCCTGGTAATAATGTCCTTTGGCAAATTCAGCAGTAATATAGTCGTGAAGGTGATCCCAGTAAGACTGTTTTACCTTTTCATGGATTCCGATATCTCCAATAATGGTTAAATATTTTTGTTCGAAATTGACATGAAAAAGAACAGCATTCCTTTCAGCAGTTTTGTCCATATCGAGTTTTTTGAAAACCTCAAACGCCGTCTTGGCATCACGGCTATCCGTATTGGAATCAATATGTACCCTGATCTCTCCCGTAGAATGATCTTCCGCAGACTGAATCGCTTCCACTAGGGAAGCGATCTGTTGATTTGTTAGGAAATTACCCATTATTTATTTGAATACTTCAGGGGCTTTCTGAGCTCCTGCGTCAGCTTTGAAATAAGGTTTTTCTTTAAAGTTGGTGAAATTCGCCAGAATATTATTTGGGAAAGTCTTGATAGAGGTGTTGTAATCCTGTGCAGCTTCGTTGTAATAAACAGTTTCTGTTCTGATGCTGTTTTCAATAGCGGTATATTCTCTTTGGAAGTTGATATACTGCTGGTCTGCTTTTAAATTAGGATAAGACTCTACTACGGCCATCAATCGGCTCAATGCTCCGGATAGTTCACCCTGTGCTGCCTGAAACTTAGCAATGTCAGCCTCAGTCATGTTTGTAGGGTCAATGTTGATAGAAGTAGCTTTAGAACGTGCTTCCACAACCTGCGTTAAAGTTTCCTGTTCAAATTTTGAATATGATTTTACAGTTCTTTCCAGGTTAGGAATAAGGTTCGCTCTTTTCTGATATACAGTCTCTACGTTTGACCATTTTGTGTTGACTGTCTGTTCTTTGGTTACGAAATTATTATATCCGCTTTTTCCCCAGAAGAATAGAACAGCAACAATGATAAGTAGGGCAATACCAATTGTTCCGGCGCCCAAACATCCTTTATTTTTCATAGTTTATTTTTTTAAATTTTTTGTGCTAACCAAATATACAAATTATGTGCTAATTTTGTAAAAAATTATTTGAATGACAACAATAGTGGTGGCAATGGGAGAGAAAAATGAAATTGGTTTTGATAATCAGTTGCTTTGGCATCTTCCTAAAGATTTAAAACATTTTAAAGATATTACTTCAGGGCATCCGATTATAATGGGAAGAAAAACATATGAAAGTATTGGGAAACCTCTTCCGAATCGTACCAATATTGTTGTGTCAAGAAAAAAAGACTGGTTTGAGGAAGGAATCCTTATTGTAGGAAGCATTAAGGAAGCATTGAAGTTTGCTAAAAAGATTGATGAAGAAGTTTTTGTTATCGGTGGAGGAAATATTTATGAGCAGACTATGGATGTAGTAGATAAACTGGAGGTTACTTTAGTGAAAGCAGATCTTGAAGCAGATACATTCTTTCCGAAAATAGATCCGAAAATCTGGAAAAAAACAAACGAAATCTGTCATGATAAAGATGAAAAGAACGGCTATGATTTCTGCTTCCAGACGTTTGAAAAAATTAAAAAAGAAGCATAAATGTCAATAGTGAATTTTTGCTTCGCAAAGTGAATAGTGAATTTCTCACAGGTACAAAATTAACAAGCGTAGCGAATTGACCATTCACCACTGACTTTTTGAACTTTAAGCTCTAAATTTATTATCTTTGCACTTCTAAAATTTAATAATGAATAAATACATAAAAATTGCAATAGCGGCACTTCTTATCCTGGCAGGACTTTATCTGATGATTTTCACAAGAAATCTTGGATGGGGTATTGTTGTTTTTCTTTTAGCTGCAATCCCGATCTTATTATTCTTTAAAAATGAATATATCCTATTGGCATTCTGGCAACTAAGAAAACAAAATATGGAAAAAGCCGGCGAGTGGTTGTCTAAAATAACTGATTACAAAGGACAGCTTCATAAAACCCAATATGGATATTTTCACTATTTACTAGGACTAACACAAGCTCAGGATCACCCGGCAAAAGTAGAACCTTTCATGAAGAAAGCTTTGGAATATGGTTTGAATATGAAACATGACAGAGCGATGGCTACTTTAAATCTTGCAGCAGCAGCTATTTCTAAAGGAAGAAAACAGGAAGGGCAGAAATTACTGGAAGAAGCCAAAAGATTAGACAGCGCTGGAATGATGACGGATCAGATCAAAATGATGAAAGATCAGCTGAAGATGCCAACCATGCAGAAGCATATGCACAATCCTAATATGAGAAACAGAGGGAAATTCTTCTAATCAGAAAAAAATAAGATAAAAAGCACCTGAAAAAGGTGCTTTTTTTATATCTGTGAAAATATATTTTACATTTCTGAGTTCTGATCATAACCATAAAATTTAGGCATCTGCCAATGGTATTTGACAGCAAATGTTCGGATGGCAACAATCAGTATAATGGTAAAAACCTGTACAAAAGTATAAGAAAGCGGAGTGTATTTGGTCATCAGGAGAAATGCCGCTCCTCCCACAATACATGCTGTAGCATAAATTTCCTTTCTGAATATCAAAGGAATCCTGTTGAGCAATATATCCCGGATAATCCCTCCGAAACAGCCTGTTATGGTTCCTAATGCAATACAGATCATAGGATGTATACCCGCATTTAGACCTTTCTGAACTCCGATAATAGTAAATAATCCAAGACCAAAGCTGTCGAAGATAAACAAGGTTACTTTAAAGTTTTTCTCAAGAGATTTGAATATCATCGAAAAAATGCTGGTCACCAGGATCAGGGTACACATCAGAATATCATGCATCCAGAATACAGGAATATCAAGCAAAAGATCTCTTACAGTTCCACCTCCCACAGAAGTTACAAATGCAATAATAAGCACTCCGAACGGATCAAGCCGTTTCTGCATGGCTGCAAAACTTCCAGACATGGAAAAAGCAATGGTCCCCAGGACTTCTATGGCAAAATTGAACTGTTCGTGCATATCTATTATAAGTATGAATGATAAGTAATGAGCAATGAATAATAAAAATTATGCCATTTAAATTTGAGAAAGTTTAAACTTATATTTAGTCATAACCTTTACAAGTTCTTCACATTCTGCTTTTAAATGTAAAATTTTTTCCGGATTTAAATATTCTAATTCTTCAATAATTTCAAGCCAAAGTTAAGTTTCATCAATTTCTTCGACTACTATGCACATTTTAGCGAATTTTTCTTTCTCTGATCTGGCCCGGGATACCGCTCTGTAATTGGCTGCTACAGAAGTGGCTGATCGGATAATTTGTTTCCTTATTATTGAAATATCGTCCGAATAGGGTAATGAAGAAAGTGTTTTAATGATAGCAATAGAAAAGGTTTTTGTTCTTTCTCTGAAAATCTGGTTAAAATCTATCCTATCAAAATTATTCATCATTTATTGCTCATTACTTATATATTTATCTCTCCACTCTCACCGAGTCAGGAACCATCAGTTCATACTCACCGCCGTGGGTGATAATTTCCCTTACGATGCTGCTGCTGATGAAAGATTTCCCTGAAGAGGTCAGTAAAAATACTGTTTCCAGTTTTTTGTGGGCTAAAGTTCTGTTGGTATGAGCTATCGCTTTTTCAAATTCAAAATCGGCAGGGTTTCTTAACCCTCTGATAATGTATTGGGCATTTTTTTCAAAACAGTAGTCTACCGTTAAGCCTTCAAATGAATCTACTTCCACATTGGGAAATTCTGCTACGGAATTCTGGATAAATTCCATTCTTTTTTCAAGAGGGAACATATATTTCTTTTGAGAATTCTGCCCTATGGCGATGATTAATTTATCAAATAGCGGGGCTGCTCTTTCTATAATATCGTAATGTCCTAGTGTAATCGGGTCAAATGACCCTGGGAAAACAGCAATTTTCATGTTGTACGAGTTATGATTTTGAATTGTAAATTATCCGTTAAAAGCCATGGATTTTGTATCTAACTTCTAACCTCTAATTTCTAACTTCTATATTATTTATTAAGGGCTTTTTCAACTTCATTTCCACAAAGATCCATAATAGAAATTCCATAGTGTTTTGCCTGTTGTGGAAGAATACTTGCAGGAGAGAATCCCGGATTGGTATTCATTTCAAGCATATAAGGAATTCCATTCATTAAAATATATTCACTTCTTGAAAAACCGCTCATTCCTAATGAATTGTATGCTCTTTTAGCAATTTCTTCCACTCTTTTTGTGGTTTCGTCATCAATTCTTGCTGGGGTAATTTCTTCAGAAGCACCTTCATATTTGGCTTCATAATCGAAAAATTCATTGGTAGGAACAATTTCTGTAATTCCCAGAACGATAGTTTCTCCTTTAAAATCAATAACTCCCACAGAAACTTCCATTCCATCTAAGAAACTTTCAATCAGAATTTCATTATCTTCTTTGAATGCAATTTCAGTAGCGGCAATCAGTTCAGATTTTTCTTTTACTTTAGAGATTCCCAGAGAAGATCCGGATTGGTTGGGTTTTACAAATAACGGAAGATTTAATTCTGATACAATCTCATCTACATTGATTTCTTCCCCTTTTCTTAAATAGATGCTTTTCGCGGAAGGAATTCCATACTTTGATAATACGGCAAGAGTATCTTTTTTATTGAAAGTAAGAGCACTCTGGTAAAAATCACACCCTGTATATTTTTGACCTATTGCATCCCAGTATGCCTGAAGAATTCCGTTTTCTCCCGGAGTTCCATGGATGATATTGAAGCAGGCATCAAACTTTAAGGTTTCTCCATTATCTAATGTTACAGAAAAATCCCCCCTGTTGATCTCGTATTTTTTATCATTTTCTCCTAAAAAATACCATTCATCTTTAAGGACTACTACTTTATATACATCATAGAGATTTCTGTCTAAAGAATCATAAATCAATTGTCCGCTTTTTAAAGAAACGACATATTCATCAGAATAGCCTCCCATTACTACGGCAACACTTTTTTTGTTCATAACCATATAGTATCAATTAAGGCAAATTTAAACATTTTATGTAATGCAATATGGGAAATCGGCAAATTTTAAGATCAAAAATGAATTGTGTTAAATAAAAAGTCCATTCTAAAATTATTAGCTATATTTGCGGTTATAATTAAAGTATTTTTAAGTATGCTTAAATCACTTTTCAATTGGAAAGTTTTACTGAATTTAGTAATAGCCATCGGTGTTTTTGCAGGGTTGGTATGGCTCACATTTCGCTGGTTGGAACACCATACAAATCATGGTCAGGAAATACCTGTTCCTAATATTGTTAATAAATCTATACATGACGCTGTTAAAATTTTAGATGATACAGGATTGGAATATGAAGTAGACAGTGCCAACTATAATCCTAAATACAGACCCTTCCAGGTTCTTCAGGTTTATCCTGCACCGGGTTCCCGTGTAAAGGACGGAAGAACAGTACACCTTACAGTAAACCCGAGAACATGGGCTCCGATTGCCGTTCCGGATGTTATCAATAAATATTCAGGGCTGGCATTCCAGAGACTGGATCAGGTGGGTCTTAAAATTGGAGATACCATTTATGAACCGAGTATTCAGAAGGATGCCCTTTTAAGAATTTTATATAAAGGAAATGCTGTAAATCCAGGGGCACGTTTACCTAGATTCTCAGTTATTGATGTAGTAGTAGGATCAGGACCTATGAGAAATATTTCTATTCCAAATGTAGTAGGGCTTACGGTAAAAGAAGCCAGAGCTGTCATTACTAAAAGTATGTTTGAAGTTGGATTGGTAGAGCATGAAGATGGAAGCACAGACGAATCGGATATTATTTATTATCAGGATCCTGCTTCAGGGGATGTTCGTGACCAGGGAATGCAGATTGACCTTTGGGCCAGTAAGAAAACTCCGGCAGAATTAAGAGCAAAAATAGAGCAGCTGAATTCTATTTACCGTATGAAGGTGGATACTTCACTTCCTCCGGTACGATATGAAGAAGTACATAATGAGCCAAGTTATGATGCGCCCGTAGTCCCTGCTCCGGTACCTAGAAGAGAAACTCCAAAACCAGAAGTGCCAAAAACTGAGACTCCTAAGACTCAGACAACGATTTCTAAACCTGCAGCTTCAGGAACAGAGAAGCCTAAAACTTCTACTGCTGCCCCTGCTACAGGACACACAGCTAAACCAGCTGCTTCCACAACGACACAACAGCCTGTTCAAAAGCCAAAAGCTAAGAAGGTAGTCGTAGAATAAGATCAGATTAATATCAAAAATACAGGCTTCAACTGCAAAATGTTGAGGCCTTTTGTGTAAAAAATATAAAACAATGTCAGAAGATAACGAAGATTTTTTAGATGAAGAATTATTAGATTCCAACAGTATTGAAAACATCGATATTGACGAGGAAAATAAGGGATTGTATGAACATCTTAATATCACTGTTGACAGCAAACAGGAGCCATTAAGAATTGATAAGTTCCTTTTGATCTACAGACAGAATTCTTCAAGGAATAAAATTTCACAAACCTGCAGAGCAGGAAACGTTGTAGTGAACGGTACTCCGGTGAAACAGAATTACCGTGTGAAACCGGGAGATCAGATTTCGGTACTGCTTACCCATCCTCCAAGAGAGAATGTCATTATTCCGCAGGATATCCCTGTAAATATTATTTATGAAGATGATGATCTTGTGGTAGTGGATAAAGAAGCCGGAATGGTGGTACACCCGGGATTCGGAAACTGGGACGGAACATTGGTGAATGCGCTGGCTTTCCATTTTGAAAAGAATGGAGCAAAGTCTGATCTTGATAGAGTAGGGCTTGTTCACAGGATTGATAAAGATACATCCGGACTGCTGGTGATCGCCAAGAATGAGTATGCGTTGAGCTTTCTGGCAAAACAATTCTTCAACAGAACAACCAAAAGACTGTACTGGGCTTTTGTATGGGGAAACCCTCAGGATGAAGAAGGTACAATCAGAGGCCATATCGGAAGACATCCTAAAAACAGAATGCAGATGTCTGTTTATGAAGATGGCAGCCAGGGGAAACACGCTGTAACCCATTATAAAGTCCTTGAAAGATTCAAATACATGACATGGGTAGAATGTAAACTTGAAACGGGAAGAACCCATCAGATCAGGGCGCATTTCAGACATATTGGTCATACTTTGTTTAATGATGAAAGATATGAAGGACACACTCCTTTAAGAGGGGTAAATCTTCCTAAATACAAACAATTTATTAAAAATGTTTTTGAAATTTTACCAAGACATGCCCTTCATGCCCATACCCTCGGATTTATACACCCAACGACTAAAAAGGAATTATATTTTGAGAGCCCAATGCCCAAAGATATGGCGGATGCTGTAAAAAAATGGAGAAATTATTTGGAAAACTAAAAATATATTGAGAATTTTTTTATATTTGTTGAATTGAAATCAAGATTTGTTATGAGAAAACTATATGCTATCGTATGTTTAGCTCTTTTGTCAAATGCATACAAAGCACAAGAATCACTACCATACTATCAGCAATATCTTTTGGATGGTGAGTTCCTGTTCAACCCAGCTCAATACGGAAAAACAGATTACGTACAGCTCAACGCCAATTATCAACAACAATTTTCAAAGTTCAACAATTCTCCGAATGTACAGTCAATCGGGATTAATGCGAATATCTTTGATAGAGTAGGTGCTGGTATTTCCGTATTCAGAGATAGTAATGGACCTATTTCTGCAGGGGGAATCACAGCTGGTGCTTCATATTTTATTCCTCTAAGTAGTGAAGGAGATAGAAAAGACCAGTTCTCTTTCGGTACAAGTGTTAACTTCTATAACATGAACTTTGATTATTCTAAAATTAATACTGAAGAAGGAGGCGACCCATTGTTGAGAGGTGAAGAAAGTAATATCTTCATGGTGTATGCAAACTTCGGTTTGGCTGCTACCTACAGAGGGTTATTCGGGGGTGTTTCCGTAAATGATATCGCATTAAGTAATGATGCTTCTATCGTAAACAACTACGAGCCTTCTCCAATTAAATTCTTCTTAAACTTAGGATATAACTGGAATATTGCTGATAATATTACAATTGCACCCTCAGCATTGATCAACCTTAATACAAACTCAACGAGAATGATAGACTGGAACCTTATGGCTACATTCTCTAACGATATCAATGCATTCTCTTTCGGGGTAAGCTACAGAACGGTTCAGAACAGATTTGATAATCAGAACCTGAGTATCTCTCCAATTGTAAAAGTGAGATTCAACAAATTTATGATCGGAGCAACTTATAACCTTGGAATATCTGATATCCAGAGCTATGGTGGAAACAGCTTCATGATTGGTCTTGGTTATAACTTTGACAACTTTATTAATGCTAGAGGATTTAGATACTAATTAATTTAATTTAAATAAATTTGAGCTCTGAAAAATTTCAGAGCTTTTTTTATGATATATATTCACATTCCGTTCTGTAAACAAAAATGCAGTTATTGCAATTTCCACTTTTCAACATCCCTGAATTTCAAGGATGAGATGCTTCGTGCAATGAAAACTGAACTGATGCTCAGAAAAGATGAATTACAGAACAGAACTCTGAAATCCCTGTATTTTGGTGGGGGAACACCTTCTATTCTTTCCGTTGATGAAATCAATTCCTTAATTGATGAGGCGTTACGGTATTTCAGTTTTGAAAAAGATATTGAAATTACGCTGGAAGCCAATCCGGATGATTTAGATAAAAGTTTTTTAAAGCAGCTAGCTGGAACACCAGTGAACAGATTGTCTATTGGTACCCAAAGTTTTTTTGAAGAGGATCTAAAATTAATGAACAGAGCACACACTGCTTCCGAGGCAGAAGGCTCTATCAAACGGGCACAGGATTTTGGCTTTGAAAACCTGAGTATTGATTTGATCTACGGTTCACCAACCTCCAATCTTGAGATCTGGAAAGAAAATCTGAATAAAACAATTGCGTTGGAAGTTCCTCATATTTCGTCTTATGCTTTGACAGTTGAGCCTAAAACAGCTTTGGAAAACTGGATTTCAAAAGGAAAAGTAAAAAGTCCAAAAGAAGAAGAACAGAACAGAGAATTCTATTATTTATCTGACTTTTTAAAAGATAACGGCTTTGAGCACTATGAAGTTTCCAATTTCGCAAAACCGGGATTCTATTCCCGTCATAATTCTTCCTATTGGAAATACCAGGAATATCTGGGAATAGGACCTTCAGCACATTCTTATAACGGCTTTGATGTCAGAAGCTGGAATGTGGCTAATAACCAGCAATACATTAAAAAGCTTAATGATAAATTGTTAGCCAAAGAAGAAGAAATTCTCTCTAAGGAAGATCAGTTCAATGAAATGATCATGATTGGCCTACGTACTATCTGGGGGGTGGATCTTACGAGCTTAAAAAATAAATTTTCAGATCGATTGCTGGAACATTTTCAGACAGAAATCAAAACAAAACTAGAAGAAGGTATTTTAATCGTTGAAAATGATCATTTGAAAATTCCTGAAAAACATTGGTTTATGGCAGACGGAATTGCCTCAGATTTGTTTATTGTATAATGTTTGTATGTATACAGATATGCCATAAAATTCACTATTTTTGTATAAAATTTCAGTTCATTTGAAAACTAAAAAACAAGATTATTCACATCTTTCACCAAGCCAGCCTATCGGAATTTTCGATAGCGGGGTGGGAGGCCTTACCGTTGCCAAAGAAATTAAAAGACTTCTGCCTAACGAAGATCTGATTTACTTTGGAGATACAAAGCACCTTCCTTACGGAGAAAAATCCAAGGAAGCCATTATTGAATATTCTACAAAGATTACCAATTTTCTGCTGGAGCAGAACTGTAAAGCCATTGTGATTGCCTGTAATACGGCAACAGCTAATGCTTTAAACGAAGTAATGCAGTCTGTTGCAGGGAAAGTTCCGGTCATAGACGTTATTAATCCTGTTGCCGAAAAAGTATCTTATGAAATCCATACTAATGTAGGAGTGATTGCTACCAAAGCAACTGTGAATTCAGGGCTTTATAAAAAAAGCATCCGAAAGCATAATAAGTGGATCAAAGTAGATGAATTGGCAACACCATTATTGGTTCCTGCTATTGAAGAAGGATTTAAAAACCATCCTATCACCCATGCTATTATTTATAATTATTTAAGCAACAGTAAATTAAAAAATATTGAAACACTCATCTTGGGTTGTACCCATTATCCTCTTCTCATTGATGAAATCAAGCAGTATTACGGAAACAGAGTTCGTGTTATTGACTCTCCGAATATTGTAGCCAATCATCTGAAGATTATTCTGGATAAATACAATCTTTTAAATGATAACAATCCCAAACCGAATTATCACTTCTACCTTTCCGATCTTACCAAGAATTTTGAAAAGATCTCTAAGAAGTTTTTTGGAAAAACAATAGATTTAGAATTGAAAGTATTATAAAAAAGTCTGCTTCACTATGAGGCAGACTTTTTTATTTGTTACATGTTGCCGTTACAAAATCATGTTTTTAAGGCACGAAGATTTATTTTCGATAAAGCTTTATGCTTCATTTAATTCCCACGGATTTCACAAATCCCACAGATGATAACGCTTTTAGAATTAAAGGGTACCTAGAAATCTGTGTCCTTTATGAAATTCGTAGGAAATAATATTCACTTTTATTTGTGTTCTTAGTGAAATAATTGGTGAAATTTGTGTTTAAATTACGCTTCCACAATTACTTTTTCAGCTTTCAGTCTCGTCTTTGGATTAAACTTTGGCTGATTGGTATCTGTCTCATCTTTCTGTCCGATAGCAACTGCGAATAAGGTTTCATATTTTTCATTATTCAGAATAGCATCATATCCTTCAGGTTCAATTCCTTCCATCGGTGTGGAGTCTATTCCCATAGCAGCACATGCAGAAAGTAGTACTCCTAATGATAAATAAACCTGATGTCCCAACCATGATTTTATTGCATCTTCTCCTTTAGGCTTTACCATAGTCCGGTAATAGTTCACAGATCCTTCCGGAAGATTTTCTTCAATCTGCTTCTCAAAGTTTTCTATGTTTTTGATCACCTGAAAGACAATGACATGGTTGCTGTCCAAAACTTTTCCTTTATTAAAATAAGATTTGTCACCCAATTGCTTTTTTAGTTCCGGATCATTTACAAAGATAAAATTCCATGGCTGGCTGTTAATGGATGATGGGCTCAGATTCAGGATTTCTTTTAGTTCTTCAATCTGTTTTTCACTGATTTTTCCTTGAGGATTATACTTTTTTACAGTATACCTGTTTTTCATTTTGTCTAAAAAGTTCATAATTTTATACTATCATTTTTATAGTTACAAAATTAATTTAAGTTTGTTAACTTTGCAATAACGGTAAAAAAGGATAGTATAAAAATGTATACAATAGATGATAAAACATACCCATGCTGTACGAGTGTTACCATGAGGTTTATAGGTGGAAAATGGAAGGCGGTTATTTTATATCACCTCATAGATGGTGCCAAAAGATATAATGAATTAAGAAAAGTAATCCCTACCATTACGGAAAGGACATTGAGTCTTCAGCTTAAACAGCTTGAAGAAGACAATATTATTGACAGAAAAGTGTTTACAGAAAAACCTCCGTTAATGGTAGAATATACCTTAACTGACTTTGGAAAAACTCTTCTTCCCGTATTGGAAGCGATTACAGATTGGGGAAAAACAGCTCCGGAAAAATCAAAAAAAATAATCAGGAATTAAAGTTCCTGATTATCTTCTTTATTCGGTTCAAAAAAACTGAAACTTACGTTCCCGTATTTTCGGGTATCTATTAGATTGGGATGCTCCAGTTTCATACGGCTTTGGTGTTCTACAATAAGAACTCCGTTTTCTTTCAGGTATTTATTGTTTAAAACCAGAGAAATCAGTTCATAATATTTTTTCTCTTCCATTTCAAAGGGAGCATCTGAGAAAACAATCTCAAATGACTTTTTATTTCTGAATTTTTTAAGCCAGTCAAATACATCACCTCTCTGCACATTGACCTGAAGTGCCATATCAAGCTCAGAAGCGGTAGTGTTGATAAATGCCGTATGCTTTGGATTCATTTCTACAGAAGTAACACTCTTGCATCCTCTGGAAGCAAATTCAAAGGTAATAGAGCCAATTCCTGCAAAAAGATCAAGAACGGAGATCGACTGCATATCGTATTTGTTTTCCAGAATGCTGAATAAAGCCTCTTTCGCAAAATCGGTGGTAGGCCTTACATCAAAGTTTTTAGGAGCGGCAATTTTCTTGGCTTTCCATTTGCCTGATATTATTCTGAACATATTTTTTGTTAGGGTTTAGGTGATAGATTATAGACGGCAGGTGATTATTTGGGGATTCTAATCCCTGTTACCTACAGCCTGCAACCTAATTAAGTATAAAATTCTTGTTTGGAATATTGTCAAAAACAATTTTCAGATTTTTAACAAATTTCTGAAGCTCGGAGATGAATGTTTCATTTTCCGTAGTTTCTCCATAAGCATAAAAGTTTGTCTCGTTGATTCCAAAATTTATCTTGCTCAATGTAAACATAATGAAGTAAAGGAAATCTACTTCTGAGTTGACATCCAGGTTATTATAAAGAATAATTTTTTTATTGTCAATCGCAAAAAACTCACACTGATTATGGTAAAGATTAATGTGAATTTCTTTATTGGTTTTGTTATTGATTGAGCTTAGGAACTTTTCTCCTGAGAAATTAAAATGAACAGGTATGGCCAGCTCTTTTATTTTTTTATAGTAATTCTTCGGGAAAGTATAATAAAACTGAATGTTGAATTTTTTGTTGATAGAAAGCATCAGCTCTTCCTTTTCTCTGTCGGTAGGAGCGTTGAAGGCAATCAGATCAAATCCTGTCTCATGCTCAGAAAAACCTTCCGGCATCAGGGTAAAATGATTAAAAGCCGAAATCACCTGGATCTCGTCATAGCGCTGCTTAATAAGAACTTCATCCAGCTTCTGCTCAATAAGATTGGCTGGTGTTTCTTCAGTAACGAAATAAGACTTTTCTTCCAGAATGCTTTTGTTCTTTACAATCTGGCAGATCAATCCGTCTTTGGTAAAAAGTAAATTAAGTACGTTCATATTTCAATTGCTGCAAATTTAGTGAAATTCTACCATTACCGCACCCGATTGATGGTGAAGTATTTCCTTATTATAAAAATCAATATTAACCTGGCTTTCCAATACATCCCGAACCATCCTCTGTAAGGTCCCATCACCGATACCGTGAACAATCTCAAGTCTCTTCAGGTTGTTCTTTCTGCAAAATTCAATCACTTCAATCAGTTTTTCCTTTTGAATAAACAATCTTTCAAAACTGTCATAGTCATTGGGATTCTTCACCAAATTATGAAAATGCAGGTCTAAAACCAAATGATTTTTCTGGTGTTTCTTAGAAATGATCTTTTTAGGTTCTGCTTTTCTTACTACTCTGATATTTTCATAAAGATCCGAATCCTTGGGAACCAGTTTTTCTTTTGCATACTGGTGAGTGAAACCATATTCATCCTTAAAAACGACAATATTTCCCTTCACGGAAGTAATTACTCCGCTTAAATCTTCATCTACTACCGAAACCTTATCGCCGATCTTCATAATTTTTTAAGACTTGTCTGAACCCAATATTAGTGCAAAGGTAGAAAGTAAAATGTATTGAAGGCAAGCTCCTCTATCCTAAAACTCTAAAACCCTCCAACACTCGTATGCTTTCACTCATCAAACTCTTGGTCCTAATTCAATAATTTCCAGATCTTTGATTTCCTCACCGTCTACCACAAAGCGCATCATTGTTCTTACTTTATGCCAGCCCTGTTTTCCACAGGCACCGGGATTGAGGTGCAGCAGATTATTTTTCTCATCATACATGGCTTTCAAAATATGAGAGTGCCCTGAGATAAATAATTTCGGAGCTTTTTCTGCTATTTCTTTTTTAGTGAGTGGAGTATATTTTCCGGGATAACCTCCGATATGTATCATCAAAACTTCCAGCTTTTCACAAAAGAAACGGTTGACTTCCGGAAACTCAGCCTGAATTTTAGCATCATCAATGTTCCCGTACACTCCCTTCAGTGGTTTTATCTTTTCCAGCTGTTCAATGACATCCAGATTTCCAAAATCTCCGCAGTGCCATATTTCGTCGGCCTGAGAAGCATATTCCAGGATCCGGTCATCAATATAGGAATGGGAATCGGAAAGGAGAAGGATCTTTGTCATTATCTTAGGGTTCTTTCTGTAATATTTTCGTGGTATTTATCTTTGAATATCGCTAAACGGTCAGGATTCAGCTCTCCGTCATGATTGATCACTCTTTCTTTTAATAACCATTTTACCAGCTTTTCCATTCCTTTTTTGGAATTCATAAAATTGGCAATTTTAGCTATATCTGTAGATTCTACTTTTGTTTTTTCAGGCAGAAAATTCAGGATAAAATAATCATCACTTACATAGCTTGGAGTTTCATTATCCATATATCGGTAAAGAAGAATCTCTTCATCATCCTTCATGGAAAAAAATGAATATTGGGCAACGTTGATTTTTTCAGCCTTCAGAATCTGCTTTCCATCCAATAAAACTTTATCATCTTTGATAGTGATGTCCTGAGAAAAATATAAATTACATCCTGCTATCAGTAAGAAGAAAGCCAATAATCTGTTGAATACCATTTTTACTATTTTTTAAGACTGCAAATATAAGAAGCTTTAATAAACTTCTCAGATCTGATTGTTTTCAGAAGTAATCACTATTATCAGTCAGTAATATTTTTCGTTCTTCGGATAGAATCCAGTTTCTTTTCTATAGCTGCATTGAAAACCTTTTTTAGCTTCAGCTGATTCTCCGTAAGCTTTGAAATAACAAAAGTACCGGTCATATTCGTATTGGAAGGAAATACCAAAGTCACTGTAGAATCTGAGGCTTTTTTCCAGCTCCCGATATAACGGTCTGGTTTTTCATTTTTAGTAACAGGGGCTTCCAGGGTATCATATCTTAAGGTAGATTTAATCAGATTCCCTGTGATCTTTCCATTTTTCTGAAACCTTATTCCTTCTCTTCTTGCTTCAAAACCATCCTGCTTTTCGTAGGTATAAATATAAGTATCCATTTTACTGAGATTCCAGGTTTGTAAAAGTAAAGGATTGGCAGTTCTGTCCTGGGCTTTGATGCCACTGATAGCGAAAAGAGAGAAAATACAGATACAAATAGGCTTTTTCATGAATACAACTGATTTATCATAAAGTTTTAACACTGCTAAAATTAGCATCACTTAATATTTAGTAAATTTGGGAAAATTAAAATAAACAATGAAACAGAAACTTTCTTTTTTCATTTTTCTTTTGACCGTAGGATTGGCCAATGCACAGGTTGAAGAAAAAAAGCTGGATGAACTGATCCAAAATACCCTGAAAACCTTTGATGTACCAGGAATGTCCGTAGGAATTGTAAAAGACGGGAAAATGATTTATTCCAAAGGCTTTGGAGTGCGTTCTCTTACCACAAAACAACCTATGGATGATAATACACTGGTGGGTATTGCTTCCAATTCCAAAGGTTTTACATGTACAGCATTAGCCATTTTAGCAGATGAAGGAAAACTGAACTGGGATGATAAAGTTTCAAAATATATTCCTGAATTTCAAATGTATGATCCCTACGTTTCTCAAAATGTAACGATCAAAGATCTTATCACGCACAGAGCAGGATTGGGACTTGGACAGGGAGATTTAATGTTTTTTCCTGAAGGAGGAAGTATGACAGTGAATGATATCGTTCATAATGTGAGATACCTGAAACCTGAAAATCCTTTCAGAACAAAATTAGATTACAATAACATTATGTTTATTGTGGCCGGAGAAGTAATTCACAGGATTTCCGGATTAAGCTGGGCAGAATTTATTGAGCAGAGAATTATGAAACCTGTAGGAATGACTTCAAGTTTCGGAAGCTATAACAGAGCAAAAGCTATAGCCAATAAAATTGATGCACACGCTCCTGTAGACGGAAAAGCTATAGCTGTTCCTCATGACTGGAATGAAACAGGAAATGCTGCAGGGGGAATAATGAGTAACATCAAAGATATGACGACCTGGGCAGAATGTCTGCTAAACAATTTTACTACTAAAGATGGGAAAAAATTAGTTTCAGATAAAAATGTTCAGCAGCTTTGGAGCCTGCAGATTCCAGATAGAGTTGCAGCAAAAAATCCGTATGATACAAGCTTCTATGGATATGGTTTAGGGTGGTTCCTGAGTGATGTTAAAGGCCACAAGCAGGTACAGCATACCGGTGGATTGATCGGAACGGTTACTCAGTTTACTTTAATTCCGGATATGAAACTGGGAATTGTAGTCTTGACGAACCAACAGTCTGGAGCTGCCTTCAATACGATTACCAATACAGTGAAAGATTCTTATCTTGGCGTAGCAGACAGAAACTGGCTGAAAACGTATGGCGACAGAATGTCTAAGATGGAAGCAGATTTTAATAAACAAAAGAAAGATGCCTTTGCAAAATCAGAAGCCTTTAAAAAAGAAAAATCTCTTCAGCCAAAAGCAGAACAGTTTACAGGAACTTATAATGATGTCTGGTTTGGTGATGTAGAAATTTCACAGCAAGGAAATACTTACAGAATTTCATGCAAAAACTCTCCAAGATTAAAAGGAGAACTGCTTCCTTATTCCAACAATTCTTTCATTGTCAAATGGGATGACAGAAGCTATGACGCAGATGCTTATATTATTTTCAGTTATGACGAAAACGGAAAGGCAGAATCTGCAAGATTGAAGGCGATTTCTGATGTGACAGATTTCAGTTTTGATTTTGATGATCTGGACTTAAAGAGAAAATAATAATATTAAAAAAATATTCAATAGGAACGGGCTTAGGTTCGTTCTTTTTTTATTATTTAAACACGAATGACACTAATTTATTCACAGATAACACTAATGTTTAATATAAATTGAAAATGAGTGTTGATACAATTCTATAGGAACGGGCTAAAGCCCGTTTTTTCATTTTTACAATGATAATGGCTTTAGCCGAAACTCACCCCCCGTCAAAAAATAAATTTTTTGCCACCCCTCCGGAGGAGGGGAATGTGTAGTCGGTAAAATATATATAAGTTTAGTTTACTGAAGAAGGTTTAGATCTTGCTGTGCTAATGAAAGTTCCATATTAAGATGTTGCTTTTTAAAGAAATTTTTCAATTCAAGAAGTCTTTTCTTGTTGTCATAATGTATGCTGGAATTCAGTTTTCTCTGACACAATGAGCATGCTCTTGCGAGGTGATAATCTGTTTCTGAAAGTGAATTGGTTCCATTCATCACGCAGTTGGCATTCAGACAATGGCTGATTCCGAACATATGCCCGATCTCGTGGGAACTGATCTTTATTAGTCTTAGAAGGGTCTCATTGAAATTGGAATCCGTTAAATGACCATTGGCAAATCTGTACATAGACGTTACTCCTACACCGTCTTCATAAGATGCAAGCCCGAAAATATAGTTCCATTCCGGTTTTGGAAAAAGGTCTTTTTCTGTAATTCCCATGAGTACTACAGCATCTTTAGGCTTTCTTTTGATCAGAATGCTGTCCAGTATATAACCTGCCAGAACTTGCTTCTGTCCTTCTTTTGAAATTCTTTTGACGTTTTCAGGAAAGATTGTATTAGGCAAAACGGGAAGGATTTTTGTTTCCAGCTGGAAATATATTTTTAAATATTCTGTGGTGAGTGCTATTTCTTTTTTCTGAAGTTCATTAAATTTTCCGATGGGTTGAAGATAAATTGTGTTTTTCCCGGGTTCAGGTTTTATCTTTTTTAATTTCTGAAAATCTTCAAATGTCTGAAAATGCTCATCATGGTTATACCGCCAGCTTCCTGGCCTTGGAGAAGCGGAGAGTTTTATATCATTTAGTGCAACTGATTCAAAATAAGATTTCTTCTGTTTCTGACATGAGAAAAGAAGGATAAGTATTGTGACATAAAAAAATAATGAAATGAAGTTATATTTTCCCTGGTTCATAAAAGAACAGAAGTTTCTTTTTGGCACCATCAAATTCGGACCAGGATTCACAGTCTACTTCAAAACCAGCGACTCCGCAGGTAGGGAAATGAAAAATATCTTCAGAAATAGAATTGGCAAAATTGGAAATTCCATTATTGTGAGAGAAAAAAGCAACTGAATTCAGGGTGTCATCCAGATCATAAATTACAGATTCAAAACTTCTTTCCGAAGGATTATACAATTTTTCATCAGTAGAACAGTTAAGCTGATAAGCCTGATTGAAAATTTTACATGTATTCAGTGCACGTACCGCGGGGCTGGACACAAAGTGATCAATGGAAATGTTATTGTTTTTAAGGAATCTGGACATATGCATAGCGTCTGTCAAACCTTTGTCTGCCAAAGGTCTGTCAAAGTCCTCCGTTTCCTCCGGCCAGTCGCTTTTTGCATGTCTTACGAGGATGAGTTTCTTCATATAATTGTTTTTTGGAAGATTAAAATTATAAAAAAAATAATGGAATAAAACATGATTTATATAAAAAAACTGCGTTATGAATAAAATCAGTAAATTTTACTAAATTTGCAGACTTATGGGACAAATCCTTGCAATAGACTACGGAAAGGCTCGTTGTGGTATCGCAGCAACAGATGATATGCAGATTATAGCCAGCGGGCTGGAGACTGTGGAGAACCGTTTTTTAATGGAATTTTTGAAAAAATATTTCCGTGAAAATAAGGTAGATGAAGTAGTGGTTGGGCTTCCCATAGATTTGAAAGGAAACGTTTCGGAAGTAGAAACCGATATTTTAAGATTCATTGAAGAATTTAAAAAAGAATTTTCGGATATTGCGGTTCATCGTTTTGATGAAAGATTTACGTCCAAAATGGCTTCATTTTTTATTTCTCAAAGTGGAAAAAACAAAAAAAAGAGGCAGGAAAAAGGATTAATAGATAAAGTAAGTGCAACCATCATATTGCAGAATTTTTTAGAACAAAGATTAAGATGATATTACCGATAAGAGCTTTTGGGGATCCTGTTTTGAGAAAAGTGGGAAAAGATATAGACAAAGATTATCCCGAATTACAGGAACTGATAGATAACATGTTTGAAACGATGTACAGCGCAAATGGCATAGGTCTTGCAGCGCCTCAGATCGGTTTGGATATCCGTGTATTTATAATAGATGTGACACCTCTTGCCGAAGATGAGGATTACGAAGATATTAAAGATGAATTGGCAGAGTTCAAGAAAGTATTCATCAATGCCAGAATTCTTGAAGAATCAGGTGAAGAATGGAAGTTCAATGAAGGATGTCTTTCTATTCCGGATGTAAGAGAAGATGTAAAAAGAAAGGGTACAATCGTTATTGAATATTATGACGAAAATTTTGTGAAACATACAGAAACTTTTTCCGATATTAGAGCCCGCGTAATTCAGCATGAATATGACCACATTGAAGGGATACTGTTTACTGACCACCTGAGTGCTCTGAAGAAGAAACTGGTAAAAGGTAAGCTGACAAAAATCTCTCAGGGTGACGTAAACATAGGTTACAAAATGAGATTTCCAAAATAATTTAAACAAGGATAAAAGAAATAATATAAAGCAAAAAGCTTCAGGCTGATTGCAGAATTTACAAAAAATAAAATTATGCTGTTAGAAAAAATAATTTCAATTTCTGGAAAACCAGGACTTTACAAATTAGTTTCTCAATTAAGAAACGGATTCATCATTGAAGATGTTACCAGTAAGAAAAAAGTAAGTATTGGAAACTCAAGCCAGGTAAGTTTGTTGGATAATATTGCCATGTTTACATTTGAGAAAGAAGTTCCTTTGTTTGAAGTATTTGAAAATATTGCTAAAAACAACGACTATAAGGAAACTATTTCTCACAAATCTTCTGATGCAGATCTGAAAGATTTCATGTTGGCATCTCTTCCTAACTATGATACAGAAAGAGTATATTCTTCTGATATCAAGAAATTGGCTCAGTGGTACAATGTTCTTCATAAAGCGGGATATATTACTCCTGAAAGTTTTGTAAAGGCAGAGCCTGAAACTTTGGATGGTGAGCCTGCAGAAGAACTAAATATTGAAAAAGAAGCTAAAAAAGCTCCAAAAGCAGAGAAACCTGCTGCACCAAAAGTAAAAGCTACTTCAGCTGCAAAATCAGCTCCAAAAAGTACGCACAGAAAACAAGGATAATTCATTTCTGAATTAAAGATACAAAGCCTTGTCGGGAATTTCCTGACAAGGCTTTTGGTTTTTTTACGAGGTGGCAGGTGGCAGATAGTAGGGATTAGGGAATTTTCCATTAGGTTCAAGTTTCATCTTTATCTTTAAACATTAAACCTGTAACCCGCATCTCACATCCTGGACCCCGAAACTTTCACCCAGAACCACTACCACAGACCCAAAATAACCCTTACATTTGTATAAGATTGAATTTCCCATTACTTATGAATACGAAACAGGAGAAACTAGAGGCCTTCGGAAGATTACTGGATATCATGGATGATCTGCGTGAAAAATGTCCTTGGGACCAGAAACAGACTTTAGAGTCGCTTCGCCATCTTACCCTTGAAGAAACCTATGAACTTTCAGATGCCATTTTACAGAATGATTTGCAGGAGATAAAAAAAGAACTGGGAGATGTTCTTCTTCACTTAGTTTTTTATGCTAAAATTGGTTCTGAAAAAGAAAGTTTTGATATAGCAGATGTGATCAATTCCCTTAATGAAAAGCTGATTTTCCGTCATCCTCATATCTATGGAGATACCAAAGTGAAAGATGAGGAAGAGGTGAAACAGAATTGGGAAAAATTAAAACTAAAAGAAGGAAATAAGTCCATTTTGGGCGGAGTGCCGAAAAGTTTACCGAGTTTAGTAAAAGCCTACAGAATCCAGGATAAGGTAAAAGGAATAGGTTTTGAATTTCATGATGCGGAAGATGCATGGAAAAAAGTAGATGAAGAGATTCAGGAGTTTCATGCTGAAACTGATCTTGATAAAAAGGAACAGGAGCTGGGTGATGTGTTTTTCTCACTGATCAATTATGCCAGAATCTCTGGAATTAATCCTGACTCTGCTTTGGAAAGAACTAACCTGAAATTTATTTCACGATTTCAAAAGATGGAAGGGCTTGCCGAAGAGCAGGATTTAAAATTGGCAGATATGTCTCTGGAAGAAATGGATGTTCTCTGGGAAAAGGCCAAAAAATTTTCATAATTCCTGATTGGAATAATTAATGCTTCTTATGTTCAGTAAAAAAATAATAATAAATATGTTACGCTTTCTGATTTTACCCGTTTTGTTTTTATTGAGTTGCAATCCCAAAGCTCAGAATTCTCCTGCTAAAGAGGACGAACTTAAAATACAGTTTCCCCTGCCTAAGAAGTTGAAGGAAGTTTCCGGAATTACTTTGTCAAAAGATAAGAAAACAATCTGGGTGATAGAAGACAGAGGAAATAAAAATGCAGTATATGGTCTGAGTGATAAAGGTGATATGCTGGCAAAAGTACCTGTGGAAAACACAGAAAATACAGATTGGGAGGATATTATATCTGATTCTCAGGGCAATATTTATATTGGAGATTTTGGAAATAATGATAATAACCGTACCGATCTTGCGATTTTAAAAACGGATCTTACCAGCACTGCACAGACAACGACAAAAGTTGTTCAGACTACAAAATTCCATTATCAGGGGCAGACGGAATTTCCACCGAAAAAATCTAACCTGTTATATGATTGTGAAGCTTTTGTGGAGATGGATGGTAACTTTTACTTATTCACCAAAAACAGAAGCAAAGGTTTTGACGGAACTTTTCTTGTATTCCAGGTGCCTAATAAAGAAGGGGATTTTGAAGCAAAATTAATAGGAACATTAAAACTTCAGGGCGGTTACAATGATGCTGCTATCACATCTGCGACAATCAACAGTACGAAAGATAAAATTGTGTTGTTAACCCATAAAAATGTACATGTTCTTACCGGATTTACTACAGATAATTTTAATTCAGCAAAAATTCAGAAAATCCCATTAAATCATAATTCGCAAAAAGAAGCTATTGTTTTTCTTGATGATAAAACATTAATGATTGCAGATGAGAAAGGAAAAGATGAAGGTGGAAATGTGTATACGTTTTCTTTAAAATAAATTATATTTTTTATAAAAAATAAACTAACTAACTAACTAACTAACTAACTAACTAACCATGAAAAAATTGTTTTACCTTTCACTCGCATTAAGTCTGTTTTCATGCAGCAGTAATGACGATATTCCAGCAGACACTCCACCACCGCCTCCGGTTATACAGACAGAAAAAGCTTACGCATATTGTTCAGATGGTGCTGGAACTCTTAATCCTAAAGAGTTTTATGAATTTACATTTGAAAATGATAAGTTAACTAATATTAAAGGCAGATTTTATCCACTATATGTACAATTTGAAAATTTGTTTTTTGCTGATCATATTACTAAATTATCTTATACTAATAATAAAGTAGTGGTAAGTCAATTGGATGTGGCAAATGCTGTAGGGCATAACGAATATCATTATATAATGGATAATAATAGACCTTCAAAGCAAGAACATTATTATGTAAATAATAGTACTGGTATAAGTTCTCTATCTTTTGAAAGAACTTATACTTATGAACAGGATAAATTAAAAAGTGTCCATTTGGTATTTCCTGGTCCTGGAAACTACGAATATTTCACAACCTATTATTATAACAGCAACAATCTTACTAAAAGCGAGTATTTGGAAAGAATAAATGGAGTAGATAATAAGATGACCACCACTATATATTCTGATTTTGATAATGCTCCAAATCCATTTAAAAAACTTTATCTGATCAATGATACTTTTTTTGAGAAAAGTTTATCCGTTAATAATTTCAGAAAAAAAGAAACTACTGTTGTAAACTTAGTTCTTAATATTCCTCCAAAAACATCAACAAAAACATGGAATTATAAATATGATGCTAACGGACAAGTATTATTATATTTTCCGGTACCATAAAAGACCTAATAAACCCCACAGAGAAATCTGTGGGGTTTTTGAATATATGAATGTTATGAAGTGATTGACGTTTATTGCTTATGGAGTAAGGTAAGATATATGAATATTACCACTTGACAATCGGAAATCCTGGGTATAACGGCATCGTATCCTGAAGGTTTCTCCTGTATTGAAAAAGTTAATAGATGACAGATTATGATTCAATCCTGTAGTGCGTTCTCCATGTCCTGTAGATATGCCTGCAAGCGTGGTAAGTGCCGGAGACATTTTTTGGATATAAGAATTAGCTGTTCCTGCAGTTTGTCCAGATGGATTTAAATTGAGATCGTAGGTCGCATAAGGAACTATATTGTAGAATCCAGGTTTTACTACCGTGAAAAGGCCTGTTGTTGAGTTATAAGTCAAGTAAGCGGTATCAATCTTATTACTTATATTGAAGATATAAGTTTGTGAGTAACTCTCATGCGTATTAACCGGAGTAGAATGTGTTCCTGTATAGCTGCCGTTAGATGGACTGATATCTGTCTTGTTTCCGACATACACTACTTTTAAGAAGTTTTCAGATTCAATCGTTTTCCATACCGGAGTATTTCCGGCCCCGTTTGACATTAATACTTCACCTTTGTTACCTGAATTTCCCTTTGTTCTGTCATCTCCACCTACATTAAGATCTTTAACAACCTGAAGGGAACCATTGACGTGTAAAGTATTTTGAGGAGTTGATGTTTTAATCCCTATCTGCGCATGTACGTGTGTAAACATGATAAATAATGCCATATACAATAGCTTCTTTTTCATCATTTGTTGATTTTTTGTTGCAGCAAATATAAAATGTTTTTTAAATGTCCATTTTTTAAAGAATTGATAAGTATATTGAACTATGTTTGATTTTGACTTATATAGCTGAAAATATGGCTTTTATTTAAAAGCCATATTAAAAAATGCGAGTAAAAAATTTGAAATATTAAATTTTATTTAAATTGGTTTTTTTTGAAAATTCAATTTAATGAGTTGATAGACTGCTAAACAGTATTTTGTATTTGCTCTGAAATTTCAATGCTAATTACAAAAATGAAGGATAATTTATTTTGAATGGAAAAGCTTAAAACTTCATTCCTATCCCTGCAGAAAGTCTTCCGCCATCTGAGCCATAGAAATAATTCAGTCTTGCAGACATCATTTCTACAATACTTAACCAAACACCTGCACCGGCAGATTGGTGCCATTTTCTGGAATTTTCATTGTCATTCCATACACGGCCAATATCATATCCGATAAGGATTCCCATATTTGCAGGAATAATATTGTTTCTTACTCTCCCAAAATCCCATCGTATTTCTGAGTTATTGGTAAAATAAGATCTTCCTGAGAATCTCTCATTTCTGAAAGCTCTCATACCATTATTCCCTCCAATAGCCGCTGCCTGATAGAATTCAAAATTGTTATTATTAATCCACATTACGTTACTGGAATTGGCAAAAACAAATTTTCCTTTCTTATCAATTCTATGATCAATGGCAAGCTTTCCTTTTACAGTCAGGAAGTTTCTGTTAAAATCAGAAAGAGTTGCTTTCCAATCAGCATTAAGCATAAATTCCAGCCCAAGAGTAGGGAAAGCTGTATTATCAGCATTTTTATAGCCAAATGTATAATTGGCTCCTACAAACTGCTGGCTGTCAAATACGCCTGGTCTTACGTCCGGTGACTGGTTGATGAAACGGTCAGCTTTTCGCTGGACTTTATTATCTTCAAAAGTTAATTGAAACTGATGACTCAGATTCATCCAGCTCTTCTGAGAGATAGAAGGCGCAAAGTTGAATTTTGAAATTCTGGCTCTGTTGTATTCTCTTTCTGTAGTTTCTTCGTCATATTCACTTTCATTGGACAATCCAAAGAAATTTTGAGAAAATCTTGGAGTAGTATAAAATGCATCCAGATTGAAATCCCAACCTGAGATTGCCTTTTTAAATATTCCTTTATATGTAAGGCTAAATCCTGCAGTAGCAGTATAAAAATTGGCTTTTAAGCTGTGTCTTTGGGTATAAGGATCACGGATAAAATTATTAACTGTATAATTGGCCAGAACACCTACAATGACACCATCATCCGGGTTGTAGTCCAAATTTGGATATCCTGCAAAAGAATTGTATTTCGGGTGTTTATAATTATAGCTGTTAATGTCATAATCATCCGTAATGTTTTTGGTTGCATTGCCGGCATTATAAGTGTTCTTCTGAGATTTAAAATCATAAATCTTTACTTTCCTTCCATCTGCAACATTATAAGTATCATGATTATATCCACCAATCAGCCGGATGTTCATCTTTGGATTTCCCGTTCCTGTTACTTCGTAGACGTCATCATCTTCAAGTCCGTATATCCATAGTTCTTTTGTTTTTGAATCATGATAGTTTTTTTCAAAAACCAGTTCATTCTGATCTTTATTTTTGCCCAGTTTATATTGTTGTACCAGCACTGAATGCCCGTTTTTGGTGATGACAAACTTATCAGGATTTACAGTTCCTGCCAGAGATACTTTTTTCTGTAATACATCATAGTATTGAGCGGCGTAGCTCTGAAGTTTTGTTTTTCTTACTTTCAGTTTTCTCTGAATTTCAGCAATGGTATCATCCTGTACCTCTTTTGGAAGATTATGGAAAGCATCATCAATATCTGCATCAGTAAGGTGTTCCTGAATATATTTTGCCTGTGTTTCCCATTCTGTCTGATCTGACCCTTTTAAAAAGACCAGATCCATTGGATAGGGTTCCATAGCAAGCCACTTGACACTGCTGATGTCTTCTGTAAAGGTTTTCATATGGCGGATTGCCGGAACATTCATAATAAGCTTAAATGCAGCTCCGTCATATTTGCTGAATGCCTGATCTCTGTCTTTAGGGATAGGTTTGTAGACTACCTTATCACCCATTTCATATTCTGCCCATTTCCACTGATCTGAGTGTCTGTCCCAGTCTCCGATAAGCATATCAAATAATCTGGCTCTGATGTAGGATTCTCTGTCAACAGAATATTTGCTGCTTTTGCTGAGGTTCTTTAATACATCATCTGTAGAAACAATATCTTTTGCATTGCCGAGATAAGCCAATGTTTTGGGATCAGAAGAAAAACGTTCTTCGATCATATACATTTCATCTCCGTAATTCTCGTTATATCTTCCCAAAGCCTGCTGCTTAGGAATGTAATACAGTTTTGGATTACTGTGGAAAATACCCAGTTTTTCTGACATATTTCCAATCGTAAACGGAGTAAACGGATGATTGGTGGTATAAAAATCCAATAGGAATTTTTCGGGAAAAGTATCCGTGAGTTCTTCACCCAATGTACTTTTTGTAAAAGCCATATTGTTAAGAAAACGGATAGCGCTTTTTTTCACTCCACGCATCACAAATTCCTGTCCATCTGTAGATTTCAAACGTAAACTGTTAGATTGGTTTCCTCCACCTTCTCTGAAAGGGATATATCCGCCGTTTAATTCAGAAAGATTGGCGGTCGGAGCTTCAATCGGAATTCCGTAATAGTTTCTGTAATGATCTCCCCAAAGCCAGCGGTAAAATTTTCTTTTTTGAGTAAGCTGTACCGGGTAGATGGTGGAAGAGAATGTCTGTGGAAAAGAATTTGGAAAATTATTCACAAATACATCCGGTTTAGAAATTACTGAAATATGGGTCAGTTTTTGAAGCTGTGCATCTTTTGTAGAAAAATACTCAACATCTGTACTTTCGTCTTTTCTGAAATTTAAAATAGCAAAACCGCTTCCTCCGTAAGAAAAATCTGTTTTTTCTATAATGGTAGACGGGTCTGTTTTGGAACCTGCACCACTGATGATCTGTCTTAAGTTTCCATCTTCGTGATATTGAAGATTATGATCATGTCCGGAAACGAAAATAATGTTTTCCTTATCCTGAACAATGCTTTTCAGTCTGTTGGCCAGATCTGCATAATGCTGGTTATTGATGTCTTCAGGACTGGCTCCGGAAGAACTCCTTAATATATTGATTAAACTTGCAACACCGGGAACAGGAATCTTACTTTTTAAAGGAAAAAGATGTGATTTTGCAGAATTAAAGCCTGCATGGGTTCCGCTGCTGATAATAGGGTGGTGTAAAGCAACAATGATTTTTTTACCCTGATTTTTAATGATAAGATCTTTAAACTCTGTGAAAAAATCCTCACGGGTTTTGATATTACAGTTTTTATTGATTCCGGGGTAATTGTCCCAGTTTGCAATAATCCATTCCGTATCTACAGCAATAAGCTTAATGTCTTTAGAAACGTTGATATCATCAATTGGACATCCATTTTTAGGCAGAAAGGCTTTTTTGTCGTCAAGGTATTTTTTTACCAGCCCTTCCTGGGTGTTCAATCCTTCCAGTCCGTTGTACCAGTCATGATTTCCGGGAATTACCAATGTTTTTCCCTTGAAATTCTTGGTTATGGCAAGTTGATTTTCCAGTTTGTCTTTAGCTGAGGCATATTCTTTATCTGTTTCTTTGGGCATACCATTTGGGTAGATATTGTCTCCCAAAAAGATCAGCATAGAGTTGCTGTCTGCAGAATCCAGTTTGCTTTTCAGTAAACTCAGTGTTTTTTGAGCCTGAGGTTCATCTGCGTTTCCTGCATCTCCAATGAGAAAAAGTTTAAAATCGTTTTCAGATTTTATCTCAGAATCTTTTACTTCAAATAAGTTTTTGCCCTTTTGTACGTTATAGGTAGCACAGGAATAAAGGACTCCTGCGGACATTACGGTTCGAAGAACAATAGAAGTATTTTTTAGATGAGTTTTAAAGGATAAATTCATAAATTTACATTAACAAAAATTCAGGAATGAGCATTCTACAAAAAGCTAAAAATTATGTTGAAATCTTATTCAAAGATAAGTTATCTTCGGTATATTTTTACCATAATTTTATCCATACTGCCTATACGGTCAATAAGGCTGAGGAAATCATGAAAAATACTCCTGTCTCAGAAGAGGATCAGGAGAAAGTACTCGTAGCATTATGGTTTCATGATACCGGGTATATAGAGTGTGCCCTGAACCATGAAGAGAGGAGTGTGGAGGTGATGAAAGCCTTTCTACAGCAGGAAAATTATCCCGAAAATTATATCGCGGATGTTGAAAAACTGATTCTGGCGACGAAAATACATTATGAACCTCAGAATTTGCTTGAAAAGATTGTAAAAGATGCTGATTTCAGTCATTTTGCAGGTCACGATTATAGCGATATTTCCGATGCTTTGAGAAAAGAATGGGAACTTACCAATGTAAAATGTTTTTCTAATGAAGAATGGAATGCCGGAAATCTGGATATGCTGAAAAACAAGCATACTTTTTATACGGATTATGCTAAAGAAAACTGGGAACCTCTGAAAAAGAAAAACATTAAAAAGATAGAAAAGAAGCTGGAGAAAGAAGAAGAAAAAAAAGAGAATAAAAAGGAAAACTCAGAAGGCAAAAAGGAAAAAGAAAAATCAGACAGAAGTGTAGATACTTTGTTCAGAGTAACACTTAACAACCATACCAGACTGAGTGATATTGCAGACAGTAAGGCCAATATCCTTTTATCTGTAAATGCAATCATTATTTCCGTTTGTCTTTCTGTATTGGTTCCGAAGTTAGATGCTCCTAAAAATTCACATCTGATTCTTCCGAGTTTCATATTGCTGTTATCAAGTGTATTTACCATTATATTTGCTATTTTGTCTACAAAACCCAATGTAACCAAAACAACATTTACAGCTCAGGATATTGTGAACAGAAAAGTAAACCTGCTGTTCTTTGGAAACTTTCAGCAGATGTTGTTTGATGACTATCACAATGCGATGAAAGACCTTATCAAAGACAGAGACTATATTTATGATTCTATGGTAAAAGACCTGTATTATCTTGGGAAAGTTCTGGACAGGAAGTACAAGCTTTTATCCATCACTTATAAGATCTTTATGGCAGGGATTATTATTTCCGTTTTATCTTTTGGGTATGCATTTCTTAGTCTTTAATTAAAAATATACACAAATGATAGTCAGACAGCGAACGAATTGGCTGAAAATGTTATTTATATGGAGAGGTTCTGTATTAAAGAAAATTGTTGTTCAGCTTAGTATCATTACGCTGTTTTCCCTGGCTATCTATATTTTCAAAGGGAGAATCTTTGATTATAAAGTGCATCTGAATCCTACGATTTTTACATTGATAGGATTGGCTCTTGCTATATTTATGGGGTTCTGTAATTCTGCGAGCTACGATCGTTTCTGGGAAGGGCGGAAGCTTTGGGGATTACTTGTCATTGAAACCAGATCTTTGACGAGACAGATTTTATCCTTAGTGAATGATTCTTCTCCCGGAGCTCAGGAAGAAAAACAGAAAATCATTAAGCTTATCTCTGCATTTTCCTGGTCACTGAACTTTCAGCTAAGAGATAAATCCGGAACAGAACACCTTGAGAGACTTCTTTCTCCTGAACAATTGGGACAGGTGAAGAATAAAAAATTTATTCCCAGTATTATTCTTGGATTTATTGCAGACTGGCTGAACGAACAGAATAAAAAAGGAAATATTGATACCATTGTAATGACCTCTATGGATCATCAGCTGAACCAGTTTTCTAATATTTCCGGAGGATGTGAGAGAATTTATAACACTCCGTTACCATTTGCTTACAGCGTCCTTCTGCATCGTACTGTATATCTTTACTGCTTTTGGCTTCCTTTCGGATTAGTAGATTCTTTGGGGTGGATGATGCCTTTAATTGTTTTGTTGATCAGTTATACCTTTATAGCTCTGGATGCCATTATTCAGGAGATTGGTGAACCTTTTGGTGAAGAAGAAAATGACCTTGCCCTGAACAGTATTTGCCGCACAATTGAGTTTTCTATTTTTGAACAGGCAGGAATTCCTCAAGGAGAGCTGAAGAAGCCGGATACTTATTTTGTGGATTAGAAATTGTTTTTATTCTATTCCTCAGGAAGTGTAAAAGAAACCCTCAGCGCCAGCAATCCGGTAATTCCCTGGAGATCCTCTACTTTCAAAAATTCTATATCATACTGTAATACTCCTTTCTTCTGAAGTTTTGAAATGTAGTCGAGGTATTCTTTCTGATTTTCCATTCCGAAATATACAATGGTGATTTTTCCGGGAGCAGTGATGCGTTCTGAAGAGTCTTTCACATGTGCTTTATCCAGACGTTTTTTGATAATCTCGTAATAGGAATTGTAAGCTCCATCTACATCAAATCGTTTTTCATCCATTCTGAAACGAATGTCTATTTTTTCATTATACACAAAGATCAATGAAGCAATATCCAGCTGTACAGGAAGATTTCTTTTGAACAACTGGAACTCAAGTTCCATTTTACAGATGGTTTTCAGCTGCCAGTATCTCAGTTTGTGGACAACTTTTGAGGTATAATGCAGTTCAGGAGCAATAGTATGACCAATGTACAGATTATGCTCCACACCATCAGACTTAAATCTCTCATAATAGTGCGGGAAAATTTCCTGCGCTTTTATCTGGCTTTCATCCAGTAAATCTGCCAGTTTTCGGTTGACCAGAGTGATAGAATCATCCAGGTTTTTTCTGTGATGATAAAACAGATCTGTAGGGGCAAAGATGTGTGAAAAATAATCTTTGATCTTTGCTTTTATTTCTCTGGAGGTTCTTACTTCCAGTTTCCCCTGTAAAAAAGGATGAATTTCTTCCCTTAATAATCTTTGAAAACGCTGTTCCGTATCCGCTTTGATTTCATTGTTTAATTCATTCTCAAAAATATCCAGTGCCAGTAAGAATTTTTCTGAATCGGAATTGGTGAGTAGAAAAATCTCATTCAGCCATTCAATCTGCTGATTAAGATCCTGCAGCATCAGATTAAAACGCTTCTCTGAAGAAGAACGGATATCAGAAACCCCGAATAGAGGAGTAAGATTTTTAAAAGCAATCTGCTTTAAAGTATATATTTTTTTCCCCAGTGATGCAGTGAAGTATTTTTCAGCTTCATTCCTGAACTTCCACACCACACTATCGTGAATGGTAGTATATTCACGCTGGATAATAGCTTCTATCTGATAATTTTTCTCAAAGTAGAATCTGCTTAAAGAAAAAAGAACCATATCGGTAAAAAACTCTAATTTTTTGAGCTTTAAACCATTGAAACTGCCGGCAATAGGAGAGGTGAATTCCATGATCGCAAGGAGCTCGCCATCTTTCATGATAGGAATTACCATGAAGCTGTTGACATTATTGTCCTTCAAAATACTGAAGGAAGGAAGCAGTTTGACATTTTCGTCCAGGTTATTTACATTTGAAACAACTACTGGTTTTGAATTATGATTTAAATTATTAAAAGTGTTCTTACGGGTTTCTTCATCAAAAGCATTGATCCAGAAATCGAGGATATGATTGGTCAGAAGACTGTCGTAAATTGGAAGTTTATCCAGTTTCTGTTCTTTTTTGTTGAAAGTCATCAGTCCGAAGCTGAGTTCCGGAACATCAAAATAGGATTTGAAAATTTCAGTCAGATTTTCATTGGGATTCAAATCTTCGGGATCAATCTCAATCATGCTTGATTTCAGGTCAGAAAGGGCTACTTCAGACGTACAGTCTACCAGTGAAATAATGGTAAATCCTTTTAGTATCCAGGATTGCGATGGGAAATGTTTTTTCCAGAGTTTAAAATCATCCAGGTTTTCCAACAGCATATCCAGAACATCATCAGATGGGATTTTAGCATCTTCTGTAGGGGCAATTTCCGTAAAATCTGAATTGACTGTAATCTTATAATGTTTCATAATCCCCTGCTTGTTGGGGATATCATAATAGAAAGGAATTGTACTTTTAATATCTTTTTTGAAATAGCTCTGGAGAATAAGGCAGCAGCAAAATACATAAAACTCATTATCTGAAATATTTCTGAGTTCTATTTCGAAGTCTTTTCCTGCATCTTTGAGAATATCTTTAAACCTTTCGGTGTAATTGAAAGTGATATTTGAAAGAGGAATACTTGCCGCTTTTATCTCATTTTTGGTAAGCCCGGTTGGGAAAAGATCTGCAAGAAGCACCCTGATGAGGTCTTCATGTTTTTCAAGAAGGGCAGTATCCTGAAACCCTTCTCTGAGCTCTTTAAAATTTCTGATGCTTTCGATCAAAGATTCTGCATAGTTGACTCTATATTCCAGTCTGTCGTTATGTCGGATATGCTCCAGAACATCCAAATATTTTTTGAATGAAATATAAACCTGAAAAGGAGAGTCTTTTTTATAGAGATTAGCCAAAGCTGAAATTTAAAGTAAAGTTATGAAAAAAGGAGAATATCGGCAGGGTGAAAATTTTATTTTATTGTATATAATTTACTTGTGCCTTCGGAAATTTTGCAATGTATTTTATAATTTATTGATATTTTTTGGTAAGACAGATTATTGGATTACTGATTAATAAATTTTATCATCAGTAGGATGAATCAAATCAATCTTCCTGTTTCGTTTTTATTTGAATATGAAAAGTATTAACCATAAAAAAGCACAACTGAAAAGTTGTGCTTTTTTATATCTTAAAATTCAGATTTTACAATCCGAACATTCTTGCAAACAGATCCGGGAAAACCCCAAGGATGATAATCAGAGCAATTATTATTACTGCAATGATGTTGTAAGTCAATGTTACTTTTTCTGATGATTTGAATGTAGATTCTTTAAAGAAGAACATTGCGATAATCAGTCTTAAATAGTAAGCGATAGACAGGGCAGACCCTAATACAGCCACCAATACTAAGAAAGCTGCACCGTTCATAGCCTGGGAGAATAAAGCAAATTTCCCCATGAAACCAGCTGTTAGCGGAACTCCTGCCATTGAAAGCATAGAGATTGCTGCTGCTGTTGCTAATAAAGGTTCAGTTTTCGCCAATCCTTTGAATGCTCCGAAAGATGTTTCTCTCTTTAACTTTTCTACCCAGATCAGGCACATGAAAACACCTACTGTAGATAAAGAATAAGCAAATAAATAGAATGCAAGGTTATAAGTAGAAAGGCTTGTCATTCCGAAGAATACCAATCCGATATATCCTGCATGAGAAACTGAAGAGTAAGCCAACATTCTTTTTGCATTCGTCTGAGCAAGACCCATAACGTTTGCCAAAAGTAAAGTAATGATTAAGAATACACCTAAAACATTGATCCACTCGTGAGTTACCCCAGCGAAGCCAAGCGTCATCAATCTGAATAGCGCAAAGAATCCTGAGATCTTTACTACACTCGCCATGAAAGCTGTGATTAATGAAGGAGAACCTGCATATACATCAGGGCTCCACATGTGGAAAGGTGCTAAAGCAACTTTGAATGCCAATGCACAAAGAATCAGTAATACTCCTAAAATGAACATTACATTCCCTGAATTAGCTACTCCAAAATCATGAATCTTGTATAGATCAAAACTTCCTGCACTTCCATAGATAAACGCAATCCCGAACAGTAAAAAACCTGTTGCAAACGCACCCATAAGGAAATATTTAATAGAAGCTTCGTTGGATCTCAGATCAGTTTTGTTAGCTCCAGCCATTACATATAATGGAATAGAAAGGATTTCAACTCCCAAGAACATCGTCACCAGGTTCTGGTATCCGAAAAGGATGATCCCTCCACACAATGCGAATAGCATCAATGCGTATAATTCTGACTGGTGGCTTCTGTGATTGCTGAAAGCAAAACCTCCCAGGAAGAATAACAATAAAGTTGTTACGATTGATATTTTAGTGAATAATGCGGTATTGTCACTGTATTCATACATATGCTTGTAATGATCGAAGAACGAACATTCCGGCATAAAACTTACATACAATGCAATGATTAATCCCAAAATCCCAATGTATCTTGCGAATTTTCCTTGTTCAAAAACTCCTGAAAATAACGCAATAACTGCCGTTAGGAAAACAATAATTAAAACACTCATTTCTTAAAATATCAAATTAACTTACCATTGATTGGTAGATAAACTTCACCGAACTACTCACCATGTCGATTACCGGTTGTGGGAAAATACCTAGTAAAATCACAAAAACCGCTAAACTTGCCAATACAGAAAATTCTACTCCTGACAAATCTTTTGCTGTACTTAAAACTGCTTGATCTCCTTCTCCAAACATTGCTTTTCCATAGAATCTCAATAAATATACAGCACAAAGAATTACCGTAAGACCAGCAATTACTGCTGCTGTTCCGTTAAAATCATAAACAGATTTCAACAAAATAAATTCCCCGATGAATCCATTGGTTAATGGAACTCCCATTGAACCTAATATAATGATCAAGAACAACACAGCAAACTTAGGAGCTACTTTAGCTAAACCACCCATTTGTCTGATGTCTCTTGATTTAAATCTTTTGTATAAAATATCACAACAGTAGAATAAACCTACTACGTTGATACCGTGGGCAAAAGTCTGTACCAAAGCTCCTTCAGCACCTTCTACATTGAAAGTTCCTCTAAGAGTAACTACTGCAGAAGCAAAAATCCCTGCTACCATCAATCCTACGTGAGAGAAAGATGAATAGGCAATGATTCTCTTCATATCCGTCTGGATAATAGCGATCAATGCACCGTGAACAATTCCTACAATGGCAAGAATAATTACGATCTGTCCTGAAATTCCTGCTATCGGAAGGGGAGTAATTGGAAGCAAATAACGCATTACACCATATACTGCCATCTTCAGCATGATCCCTGATAATAACATGGATCCCTGAGTAGGAGAGTAGGTATAAGTGTCAGGCTGCCATGTATGGAAAGGGAATACCGGTAATTTCACTGCAAATGCAAAGAAAATAAACCAGAATACCACAGTCTGCTGTACTTCATTCAGCTGAGCATTATATAAATCTGTTAAAGCGAATGATGCAGAGTGGTTGTACACATAGATCAATCCGGCTAACATAAATAATGATCCAACGAATGTATATACGAAGAATTTCGTAGTAAACTCGAACCTTTTATTCTCTTGTCCCCAAAGTCCGGCAATGAACCAAATTGGAATCAAAGTTACTTCCCAGAAAATGTAGAATAACAATCCGTCTAAAGAAGTGAACACTCCTACAAGACCAAACTGCATCAACAGAATCAGTCCGTAGAACGTATTTCTGTAGTTTACACTTTCATTGAAAGATGATAAAATAATGATTGGAGCCAGAATGTTGGTCAATAATAAAAGAAGCATACTCATCCCATCGATACCGAAGTGAAGAGAGCTCTTCATAAATTGTGACCATGGATAATTGATCTCATGCTGCAATACGCTGTCTACTGTCGGAGTAAAATCAAAATCCGAAAGTATATAAAACGTAAGGAGCATTTGTACCAATGCGATTCCAAGCGCCAAATATTTGCTGGAATTACTCTTCCACGCAAAAACTAATCCCGAACCTACTAGAGGTAATAGTAATAATGTTAATAATAAACAAGACATTATTATTGTAATAAAAAGTTAACAATTAATATAATTCCCACAGCTAAAGACATGATAAGGATATATGTCTCTACATTTCCGTTCTGTACACGCTTCATAGCTTTTCCGCTGTCTTCAGCACCATCACCTACAAAGTTTACAAAACGGTCTAAGATACCCTTATCAAACATTTTTCCTCCGCGTCCTAATCCTTCAACAGTTTTTACAATCAATGCGTTGTAAAGTTCGTCAACGTATAATTTCTTAGCAGAAAGCTTTTCCCATCCGGTATAGTTTTCCTCTGCAACAGCCATCTTTTTCTTACTTACATAAGTATTTCTAACGATGAACCATACAGTGAAGAACATAAGTACTGTAGCTGCTAATAAGATCATTTCAGTATTGAAAGGTACTCCTGAAAGAGTAGCTTCCATCTGGCTGTAGCTTTGTTCTGTAAGAACTGGCTTTAACCATTCCATCAGTTTAGCATAGTGGCCGTGACCGATGAAGTGTGGCAGGTTGATAAAACCTCCGATTACAGAAAGGATAGCCAATACGATCAATGGTAATGTCATATTAGACGGGCTTTCGTGTAAGTGGTGTTTCTGTTCTTCAGTACCTCTGAATTCTCCGTGGAATGTCAGGTAGTACAGTCTGAACATATACGTTGCAGTCATTGCCGCTAAAACAAATAAGATTACCCAGTAGATTGGATTTTTAGCGAAAGCTGCTACTAAAATTTCATCTTTAGAAATCATCCCTGATAATAAAGGGAAACCTGAGATTGCCAGTGTTCCGATAAGGAATGTAGCGTGCGTAAGAGGAATGTATTTTTTAAGACCTCCCATGAAACGCATATCCTGTTCGTTGCTCATAGCGTGGATTACAGAACCTGCACCTAAGAATAATAAAGCTTTAAAGAATGCATGTGTCATTACGTGGAACATAGCCGTTGTATAAGCTCCAAGACCTAAAGCAATGAACATAAATCCAAGCTGTGAAACGGTAGAGTATGCCAATACTTTTTTGATGTCGTTCTGACGTAGTGCATAGAATCCTGCCAAAGCAGCCGTTAAGAACCCGATGAATAAAATTCCTCCCTGTACTGTAGGTGCTAAAGTAAATAAGAAGTTTGATCTTACTACCAAATAGATCCCTGCAGTTACCATCGTTGCTGCGTGGATCAACGCTGATACAGGAGTAGGTCCGGCCATCGCATCCGGTAACCATGTATATAAAGGAACCTGAGCAGATTTACCGGTAGCACCGATGAATAAACTCGCTGTGATAAAGATAATCACTGTTCCATCTAATTCAAATTTTGAAGCGTTTTCTGCTACAGAAAGATAATCTACAGCATTGGTCTGAGAAGCAATCATGAAGATACCGATCAATAACGCAAGGTCACCAATTCTGTTCATGATGAAAGCTTTTCTTGCTGCTTTACCGTATTCTTCGTTGGTATACCAGAATCCGATCAACAGGTAAGAACAAAGACCTACACCTTCCCATCCGATGAATAAGATAAGGTAGTTGCTTCCCATTACTAAAAGTAACATAGAGAAGATGAAAAGATTCAGGTAAGTAAAGAACTTATAGAACCCTTTATCATGACTCATATATCCGATAGAGTATAAGTGGATCAGTGAACCGATACCCGTGATGATCATTACCATCATTAAAGAAAGCTGATCAATCTGGAATCCAAAATTGATTTGAACCCCATTTACTCTAAACCATTCAAAAGCTTTTACGATTACAGGCTGGCTTTCAGAATTGAAATTCATGAAAAGACTTACAGCGATACAGAATGATCCGAAAACCATTGCCGTAGCCAAAGATCCAACCAATATTTTTGGAAGATTTTTTCCGAATAAACCGTTAATAAGAAACCCTAAAAGTGGTAAAAGTACTATTGCATATACTAGATTCTCCATTCTTATCCTCTTAATTTATTAAATATACTCACATCTACAGAACGGGTATTTCTATACAGCATAGCAATAATTGCCAAACCTACTGCTACTTCTGCAGCAGCCACTACCATAATGAAGAAAACTAAAAGCTGTCCGTCGCCGTTGCCTTTATACGCTGAAAAAGCTGCCAATAAAAGGTTTACAGAATTCAGCATAAGCTCTACACAGCCCAGAATCACAATAGCATTTTTTCTAAGCAATACTCCCATTACTCCCAAACAGAACAATACTGATGAAAGAATGATGAAGTAGTCCAAAGGGATGCTTTGTATAAATGTATTTACTTCTCCCATAATTTTATAAATCTTTTTTACCGATTAATACCGCGCCTACAATACCTGCCAAAATTAGGATGGAAGCAAGCTCAAACGGTAAAACATATTCATTAAACAAAAGTCTACCCAGATTTTTCGTAAGACCAATACCTCTGTCTACATTTTCAACAACAATGTGGTTGTCCTGTACTCCTCTGAAAACTCCAAGCACACCTACTAAAAGAAGTCCAGCTGTAAAAACTCCAACAAACTTTAAAGTATTGTTCTTCTTACTTTCGTCTCCTTTATTAAGGTTAAGCATCATTAAGATGTAAAGGAAAAGTACCATGATAGCACCTGCGTACACTATAATCTGGATAATTGCAAGGAACTGTGCATTTAAAAGAATGTACATACCTGCAATTGAAAACATCGTAACAATCAATGACAAAATAGCATAGAGAGGATTCCTGGCAAATACAAAGTAAACTGCACTTGCTACTGCTAAAAACGCCACCAAGAAAAATAAAAACTGATCCATTATTTTACCGCATTTTTTTGTTTCTCGGATTGTCTTGTCGTGATATCAATCCTTTCATTTATTTTTTCAACTAATTTATCTTTTCCGTAAATGAAAGAACCTCTGTTGGTTTCCACGTCTACCAATCTGTCAGTAAGGTAGATTGCAGATTTAGGACAAGCTTCTTCACACATACCACAGAAAATACATCTTAGCATATTGATTTCATATACTGAAGCGTACTTCTCTTCTCTGTAAAGACCTTTTTCCTCTTTAGTTCTTTCAGCAGCAGTCATCGTAATGGCTTCTGCAGGACAAGCTACCGCACAAAGTCCACAAGCTGTACATCTTTCTCTGCCTTCTTCATCTCTTTTCAAAACGTGCTGGCCTCTCCAGATGGTGGTTCTTGGTTTCTGTACTTCCGGATACGAATATACTGCGGGAGCACCCTTTATCACGGTTCTTACAGCATGCTTAAATGTAATCCCCATCCCTGTAAAGATTGCAGGAAGGTAGATTTTTTCAGCAAGGGTCATTTCTTTATTGGAAACAACTTTTGATCTGTTTGTAAGTTTCATTTAATTATAGATATTAGATGTTAGACACCAGATTTTAGACTAATCTTGTCTGTTATCTTAATTTTTAATATTCAATATTTACACAAACCTAACAGGTTTTTAAAACCTGTTAGGTTTAGATAATTTAATTTCCAAACGCTAAAATTACAGCTCCTGTAATTAATAGGTTTACCAATGCCATTGGGATTAAAGTTTTCCATCCTAAGTGCATTAACTGGTCATATCTGAATCTTGGAAGTGTCCATCTGATCCACATGAAGATCAGAATTCCGATTACAGTTTTTGTTAAGAATGCTACTATACTCAAGATTCCTGCAGTGTTCTCACCCCAGTTTTGAGTTACCCATTCAATACCAGGATAATTGTATCCTCCGAAGAAAAGAACTACCATGAATGCATTAGAAATAAACATGTTCACATATTCTCCGAACATATATAAACCTAATTTCATAGAAGAGTATTCTGTAGAATATCCTGTTACCAATTCAGATTCACACTCAGGTAAATCGAATGGGTGTCTGTTGGTTTCTGCTAATGCTGCTACAAAGAAAACAAGGAAAGCTATTGGTTGGTAGAAAATATTCCAGTTCAACCCTGAAACCCAAGGAATAACTCCCCATAATTTCCCAGTGGTCTGGCTTTCTGTAATTTCTTTTAAATCTAAACTTCCTGTCATCATAATGATAGAAAGAAGTGCTAATCCCATTGCCAATTCATAAGAAATCATCTGAGAAGAAGCACGGATAGCACCTAGTAATGAATATTTGTTATTCGAAGCCCAACCTCCGATCATAATTCCGTAAACCCCGATTGAAGCCATTCCGATGATGAAAAGCACACCAACATCAATGTTAGCAACCTGAAGATCAAAAGAAGTACCTGCAATATTTAAACTTTTACCCCAAGGAATAACAGCTCCCGTAATCAATGAAATAAACATTACCAAAGCAGGTCCTAATACGAAAAGGAATTTTTCTGCATTGGCCGGCGTAAAGTCTTCTTTGAAGAAAAACTTTCCACCATCAGCAAGAGGCTGCAGCAATCCGAAAGGTCCGGCTCTGTTGGGACCAATTCTATCCTGCATGATAGAGGCTACTTTTCTTTCTGCCCAGGTAGAGTAGGCTGCAATCGTAAGCGATAGCAGGAAAAGTGCTAGTACAAGTATAAGTTTAAATGTAAGTAAATCCATCCTGAATTTTAGATTTTAGATTTTAAATTATAGATTTTAAATGAATGCAAAATCTATAATTTAAAATTTATAATTTATGATAATTTTTCGTCTTTTTCACTGATTTCTTTAGCCATAGGATTGTCTAAAACTCTTAGCTCATCCTTAGGTTTTTCGTAGTGGTTCAATGAAATGACAGAGTGTCTGTCGATATGTCTAGGACCTTCGATGTTCCAGTCTGATAATGCTTTTCTTTCGAAACGACATGTATCACAGATGAATTCTTCCACTTCACCCCATTGGTCTTTTCTTGCAGTTACTCTTACAACTTCGTCACCTTTCATCCATACTACAGTCTTTCCGGAGCACTTATCACATTTACAAGAAGCGTTCATTGGTTTTGTAAACCATACTCTGCTTGCAAAACGAGCTGTTCTGTCTGTTAATGCTCCTACCGGACAAACGTCGATAACGTTTCCGATGAAGTCATTGTCTAAAGCTTTATTTAGATAGGTTGAAATTTCAGCGTGATCTCCTCTGAAAAGAATACCGTGTTCTCTTGTTTCTGTAAGCTGGTTGGCTGTCAATACACATCTTGCGCAAAGAATACAACGGTTCATGTTCAATTTGATGTTCGGTCCAAGATCATCAGCTTCGTAAGTATTTCTTTCAAATTCTGTTCTTGTACTGTCTACACCATGCTCATATCCTAAGTCCTGAAGATGACATTCTCCTGCCTGGTCACAGATAGGGCAGTCCAGCGGGTGGTTTACCAATAAGAACTCGGTAACCGCTTTTCTTCCTTCCTGAGCTTTCTCAGAAGTAAGGTTTTTTACTTCCATCCCATCCATTACATTCGTTCTGCAGCTTGCTACCAATTTCGGCATAGGACGCGGATCTGCTTCAGATCCTTTAGAAACTTCTACCAGACATGTTCTACATCTTCCTCCACTGGTTTCCAACTTGCTGTAGTAGCACATAGCGGGAGGTACAGATTTTCCACCGATTTGTCTTGCAGCTTCCAGAATGGAAGTACCAGGCATCACTTCAGTAGTCTGTCCGTCTATAGTTATTTTGAATTTTTTAACTTCTTCGCTCATATGATATGCTTTAAGCTTTATGCGTTAAGCAATAGGCTTTGTTATTTATATTTCTTTGTATTAAATGTATATCCAATTCCTCCCAGAACCTGTCCGAAAACAAAGTCCTGACGTGCTTTGTCCGGTTTATTGTTCAATGTGGTTTTGATATCCCACATATTGATGTATCCTGCTTTTCCTTCTAATCTCAGCATCCAGTTTTTCCAGAAAACCAAGTTAAGACTGGATCTGATATCGGTTCCCATACCTGCAACGTGAAAACGGTCACTTCTTTCATTACCAAAAAGCTTTACATTACTTTTTGGAAACATAAATCCGATTCCGGCTCCATAAGACCATACTAAATCTATATTTTTCTTGTGAACAAGATTTTTGTATTTCTCAAGACCTAAGTTTTCATAATTAAGTCCATCTGTATGTTCAAAAGTAAGGAACTTCTCATCTGCAAGATTCACTTGCCCGTTCTGAACCATTGCTGCATATTCAGGATCTGAAATATGTCCTTTGAAACCTACAGTCTGGTTCTGATCCATTACATATTTCATATGGTCTATCCCAAGTACCAGTGCTAAATTGTCTTTAATGAAATATCCTATTCTGAAATTATACTGTGTTACAGTAAACCAGCTTGGATCAAAATAGACAATTCCAAATTTTGTAGGTCTGTCTTGTGCAGTTACATTATTCAATTGAAAATCGTACCCGTTTCCGGTAAAATGGATATCAGAATTACTATAAGCAGCTCTGTTCCATCCATAAAATACGAAAACCTGACCTTTTTTGCTTAATGGTAAAGGCTTTTCCTTTTTTTCAGCTTTAATCTGTTGTTTCTCACTTGCTACATATGACAAATCCTCTTCAACGGATCTGTTATAAGTTGCTGTATCACTCTTCTTGTTCTGTGCAAATACAAGATTCGACATCATTAAGCCGACAACCAATAATTTTTTCATCTTATCTACGCATTCTTTTCAACAGCCGGGATAGGATCTGCATAATGTGCCAATCCATAGTTTTGTGTCTGAGACAATTCCGGGTTTTTCACGTGCCACTCAAATTCATCTCTGAAGTGACGGATCGCTGCTGCAACCGGCCAAGCTGCTGCATCACCCAACGGACAAATCGTATTTCCTTCGATTTTTCTCTGGATATCCCAAAGTAGATCGATATCTTCCATTTTTCCTTCTCCTTTCTCGATTTTCTTTAAAATCTTGTACATCCATCCTGTTCCTTCACGGCAAGGAGTACATTGTCCACAGCTTTCGTGATTGTAGAATCTTGCCAACGTCATGGTATGATCTACAATACACTGGTCTTCATCCAATACGATGAAACCTCCTGAACCCATCATTGTTCCGGTAGCAAAACCACCATCAGCTAATGATTCATAGTTCATATATCTTGGCTCTCCATTCACTGTTCTTAACAATAAATTAGCTGGAACAATCGGAACAGAACTTCCTCCAGGAATACAAGCCTTTAATCTTTTACCGTCTTTAATACCACCGCAATATTCATCAGAATAGATGAATTCTTCTACAGTGATCGTCATATCAATTTCGTATACACCCGGTTTGTTGATGTTTCCACAAGCAGAAATCAATTTTGTTCCTGTAGATCTTCCTACACCTATTTTAGCGTATTCAGCACCAGTAATATCAATGATTGGAACTATTGCAGCAATAGATTCAACATTATTTACTACCGTTGGTCTTTCCCAAAGTCCTTTTACAGCCGGGAATGGTGGTTTTAATCTTGGGTTACCTCTTTTTCCTTCTAGGGATTCAAGCAATGCAGTTTCTTCACCGCAGATGTATGCTCCACCACCTCTCTGAACATAAATTTCACAATCGAAACCTGTTCCCAGGATGTTTTTACCTAAAAACCCTGCTGCTTTAGCTTCTTCAATAGCTTCTTCAAGGATATCCGGAATCCATGAATATTCTCCACGGATGTAGATATAAGAAGTATTGGAACCTAAACAGTAAGAAGAAATCAGCATTCCCTCAATCAATAAATGAGGAAGGAACTCCATCAGATATCTGTCCTTGAATGTTCCAGGCTCAGATTCATCCGCATTGACAACAAGGTGTCTTGGAACACCTTCCGGCTTTGCCAAAAAGCTCCATTTCATTCCTGTTGGGAATCCGGCTCCACCACGTCCTCTTAATCCTGAAGCTTTTACTTCTTCAAGAATTTCGTCAGGAGTCATTTTCAAGGCTTTTTCAGCTGCTGTATAACCTCCCTGTTTACGGTAAGTTTCAAAGTAGCGAATACCTTCTATATGTGCGTCTTTAAGTAAAAGTTTTTTACTCATTGTTTATTATGCTTTTAGCTATTGGTTGGTCGCCGTTAGCTTTTTATAATTATTTTAAAAATTAACTGATTTTAAATCCGGGATTCAAAATCTTTATTAGTCTAAAGCAAGTTGTCCCTGTCTGCAAAGTTCAAGGATTTCGTCTACTTTCTCTATTGTTAAATTTTCATGAAAGAATTTTCCTAACTGCAGCATTGGTGCATATCCGCATGCTCCAAGACATTCAGCAGGCTTTAATGTAAACATGCCGTCTTCAGTAGTTTCTCCATCCTTAATATTCAGTTTGGTTCTGATATGGTCAAGGATTTTTTCGCTTCCACAAACCATACAAGGTCCTGTTCTGCAAACTTCCAAAACATATTTACCTACCGGCTTCATATTAAACATGGTATAGAAAGTAGCCACCTCATATACTTCAATGGGTTGGATACTTAATAGTTCGGCAACATAATCCATCACAGGAACATCTAACCATCCTCCGAATTCTTTCTGTGCTAAGTGAAGTACAGGAAGAAGAGCAGATTTCTGTCTTCCTTCAGGATATCTTGCGATAATTTTATGTACCTGTGCTAAACTTTCCGGTTTAAAAGCTATTGTTTCGCTCATTTTTTTTAATGTATTATTGTACAATGTACAATGTACTAATGACTTATTTATTTGATCATTGTAAAATCATGAATACATTTTACAATGGTACTTTTTACAATTATTATGCGTCTAATTCTCCCGCAATAATATTCATACTACACATCGTTACAATGGCATCTGAAATTACAGAGCCTGTAATCATTTCAGGATATGCCTGATAGTAGATGAAACATGGTCTTCTGAAGTGAAGTCTGTAAGGGCTTCTTCCTCCGTCGCTCACAAGATAGAATCCTAATTCTCCGTTTCCACCTTCTACAGCGTGGTACACTTCTCCTTTCGGTACATCAGTTTCTCCCATTACAATTTTGAAATGGTAGATCAATGCTTCCATTTTCTGATATACATCTGCCTTTTCAGGAAGATAGAAGTCTGGAACATCCGCATGGAATGGTCCTTCCGGAAGATTTTCGTATGCTTGTTTGATGATTTTTATTGATTCCCAGATTTCCTGCTGACGAACCATGAAACGGTCGTAAGTATCTCCTGAAGTTCCTACAGGAATAATAAAGTCGAAATCTTCATAGGAAGAGTAAGGCTGTGCAACTCTTACATCATAATCTACTCCTGCTGCACGTAAGTTTGGACCTGTGAAACCGTAGCTTAATGCTCTTTCGGCAGAAATTGCTCCAGTACCGATGGTTCTGTCCATGAAAATTCTGTTTCTTTCCAATAGGGTACAGAATTCTTTGAATCTTGGTGGGAACGTTTTTAAGAAGTCTTTTAATAACTCATGAAACTTAGGTGTGAAATCTCTTTCAAAACCTCCGATTCTTCCCATATTGGTTGTCATCCTTGCTCCACAGATCTGCTCATACATATCATAGATACGTTCTCTTTCGATGAACATATAAGTAAGACCTGTAATAGCTCCTGAGTCCATTCCGGTTACCCCGTTACAAATCAGGTGGTCACCGATTCTTGCCAGTTCCATTAAGATAACACGCATATAGTCTACACGCTTTGGAACTTTAATACCAATCAGTTTTTCTACTGTCATATGCCAACCTAAGTTGTTGATTGGTGCAGAACAGTAATTCATACGGTCAGTAAGGGTAGTGATCTGAGAGTAGTTTCTTCTTTCAGAAATTTTCTCAAATGCTCTGTGGATATATCCTACCGTTTGCTCAGCGTGAAGAATTCTCTCTCCGTCCATCGTTAAGATATTCTGGAAAATCCCGTGAGTAGCAGGGTGGGTAGGTCCTAAATTGAGGGTATATAATTGTCCGTCAATCTGTTCCTTACTTTCGTATTGGTTTAGTATATTAGATAATGAGTTATCTTTCATAATATATAATTAATTGATAAACGACAATTGATTATGAACCAATCATCAGTAATCATTTATATTTTTTATCTTCCGAACATATTATCGTCCTTATCGGTTCTGGTACCGTCTTCAAGGCGATATTCTTTCAACATGGGGTGGTATCCAAGATCTTCCATATTCAAAATAGGTCTAAGATCCGGGTGTCCTTTAAATTTAATCCCATAGAAGTCATACGTTTCTCTTTCCATCCAGTTAGCTCCGGCATAGAGTTCAGTAAGAGAATCTACTTCGATATTTTCTCTGGACATGAATATTTTCAGGCGTAATCTGAAATTGGCCATCATATTATGCAAATGGTATACAACGCCTATTTCCTTTTCAGGGAATTCAGGGTAATGAATACCACAGATATCCGTAAGGAAATTAAATTCCAATGATGAATCTTTAAGATAGTGAATGATTTTCTTAATATCTTCTTTCTTCACCTCAATTGTCAGCATTTCGTAAGGTTCTGAGCTTGAAATGACAGATTCCGGAAATTCTCTTGTGATTGCTTCTAATACAAATTCGTTTGTCATTTCCGTTTAGTTGCTTATGTTGTAAGAATCTAATAACTTCTGATATTCAGGCATGTCTCTTCTTCTGATGCTTTCGCTTTCTGCAAGAGCCTGTACCTGCATTACCCCTTCAATGATCTGTTCAGGTCTTGGAGGACATCCAGGAACATAAACGTCTACCGGAATAATTTTATCAATTCCCTGAAGCACAGAATATGAATCGAAAATACCACCGCTGGAAGCACAAGCTCCAACTGCTACTACCCATTTCGGCTCTGCCATTTGAGTATAAACTTCTTTCAGGACTGGTCCTAATTTCTTTGATATAGTTCCGCAAACCATCAGCATATCTGCTTGTCTTGGAGAGAAAGAGTTTCTTTCCATACCAAATCTTGAAGCATCATACGTTGGGTTTAGGGTAGCCATAAACTCAATACCACAACAAGAGGTAGCAAATGGTAACGGCCAAAGTGAAAACTTTCTTGCCATCCCGATTACACTGCTCAGTTTTGTTGCGAAAAACCCCTCTCCTTCATATCCTTCGGGAGCAGGTGCATCTGTTCTTATTACTGGTTTTTTATCTGACATTTTTAGTAAATATTTAAAGATTAAAATATTTAAAGATTAAAACAAGACCTTTACAATCTTTAAATTACTTAAATAAATTCAATCTTTTAATGTTAAAATTTATTTATCCCAATCCAGCGCACCGCGTTTCCAAACATAGAAAAACGCTACGAAGAAGATTGCAACGAACGTAAGTACAGCAAGAAATCCTTCCATGCCGAATTCTCTAAAGTTTACTGCGTAAGGATAAAAGAATACGATTTCAATATCGAATAGTACGAACAATACCGCAGTCAGGAAGTACTTGATAGAAAACGGTGTTCTAGCATTTCCTTCTACAGGAATCCCGCATTCCCAGCTTTGGTTTTTTACAGAGTTTCCTTTTTTCTGCTGTGGCCCCAAGAAATGTGCCCCAAGCAAAGAAACAGCTACAAATCCTACTGCTACACCAGCCTGGATAAGGATTGGAATATAACTTTCAGGTAAATTCATTTTTGCATTATTATCTCAATTTGCAAATTTAGCGAATAAACAAGAAAGCATGAAATTTATCAGCTTAAAAGTCGGATGAAAATGAGCTAAATCGGTAATTTAGAATCAATAAAAATTAGATCTTAATGATTGTTTTTTTTGATGTGTTTTTCTCCTTTTTTTGTCCCTGCATCACAAAAATAGATCTCATCGTATGTATTGGAGATATTTTAACTTAATGATATGCAGATTTAATAAAAATTGGTTTTGTATTTATTTCTTCATTTTCCTTAGAACAGAATATGCCATAAAAGAGATGTATCCGAAAAGAATACTGGCAAAAAGGATGTTGATGACGGTATTCGTTCTATCATCCTGTGACTGAAAAAAGAAGTTATAACTGATAAATCCAGCGATTAAAATAGCGAAAATGATAAGCTGCGGTTTCATTATGTAAAGATAGGGATTTATAGGTTTTAGGTAACAGGTTATAGGAGGCAGGTAGCAAGTAAATGGAGTTGTGAATTTGGTTTAAAGGTACGAGAGTAAAGACTGAGAGTTTAAAAATTCAATGTTTAAAGTTCCAAGTCAATAACTGATAACTGGCATTCGGTTATTCGTTTTTTTCTCCTATGTCTGGATTCGGTTATTACTTATACAAAATACAATATCACTTATTTACTTCCATAGAATAGGTTCTTCTTCTCTTATGATTTACCGGATTATAATCCTGCCATAAGAGCTGAACACTTTTATTTTCTTCAAGTTCAGGGTTGGTTTCTGCAAAATTAATTCCCATGCTGGTAAACCGTACAAAAATTTCTTTGAAAATAATAGCCGTTACGCCGCGTCTTTGATATTCAGGATGAATCCCGATAAGGTAAAAATTGGCTCTGTCATTCTTTTTGCCGGCTTGTAAGAAATGCCACCATCCGAAAGGAAATAATTTTCCTTTTGATTTTTGCAGGGCTTTAGAATAAGAAGGCATTGTAATTGCGAAAGAAACCAGCTGTTGATTTTCATCCACAACACAAATCACATAATTTTTATCGATGAATGGGAAATATTTCTCTTTGTATGTTTTGATCTGTTCATCAGAAATTGGAGTATAAGTAGAAAGATGCTTATAGGTCTCATCCAATAACTTGAACATTGGTTCTACATAAGGGAGAATTTCTTCCTTTGATTTAAATTTAAGAACGCTGAGCTTATATTTTTGAGCGATCAGGCCACTGAATTTTTCTACTTTTTCAGGAAGAACTTTCGGGAAGTTCATCTCATATTCTACCCATTCTTTTTCTTTGGCTAGTCCAAGATTTTCAAGATGTTTAGGGTAGTAAGCATGATTGTAAATTCCAATCATTGTTGCCAGCTTGTCAAAACCCATTGTTAGCATTCCTGCCTTGTCAAGATTTGTGAATCCCATGGGTCCTTCAATTTTATTGATATTATGTTCTTTGGCATAATCAATGGCAGTCTGAATCAACGCTTTGGAAACCTCAGTGTCATCTATGAAGTCTATCCAGCCAAAACGTACTTTTTTGATGTCTAATTCTTTCTCTTCCTTATGGTTAATAATTACGGCAATTCTACCCACTACTTTACTGTCTTTTACGGCCAGAAACTGCTTGGATTCGGAATAGTGGAACGCCGGATTTTCATTTGCATCCCAGATTTTCATTTCGTCTTTGATAAAGGATGGAACATAGTACGGATTATTTTTGTACAGATCCATCGGAAATTTTACGAATTGCTTGAGTTGACCGGCTGTTTTTACTTCAATAATTGAAACCTTAGACATAATTTTTGATGGTAATTTAAGGACAAATATAAATAATAATATCTTATACTTTGGCACAGTTTTTATATCATTATGGGTAAAATTAAACACAAAATTTATATAAAATGGTGGGTTATTATATCATTATTGGTATTTCAATGTTGGTGAGCTGGTGGGTTTCGTCCAGATTGAAATCGAAATTTGAATATTATTCCAATGTACACCTTCGAAATGGCCTTTCGGGGAAAGAAGTAGCGGAAAAGATGTTGAGAGATAACGGGATAAATGATGTTCAGGTAATATCAGTACCCGGGCAGTTGACGGACCACTATAATCCGGCAGATAAAACAGTAAACCTTTCTGAAGGAGTTTATATGCAGAGAAATGCAGCGGCGGCGGCAGTAGCAGCTCATGAATGCGGACATGCAGTACAACATGCGGTAGGATATTCTATGCTGAATTTACGTTCAAAGCTGGTTCCTATTGTTAATATAAGTTCCAATCTGATGCAATTTGTCCTTATTGCGGGTATCGCGGTAATGGCTGCATCAAGAACGATAGAAAACCCTAATGGAAATACAACCGTTCTTGCTATTGGAGTTGCAATGTTTGCGGTGACAACACTCTTTGCCTTTGTAACGCTTCCTGTGGAATATGATGCAAGTAATAGAGCGATGAAATGGCTTAAAGATACAGGAACTGTAACTGCAGAAGAATTTGTAGGAGTACAGGACAGCCTGAAATGGGCAGCAAGAACTTACGTGGTAGCAGCCTTAGGGTCCCTGGCACAGCTTCTTTACTGGGGATCATTGCTTCTTGGTGGAAGAAGAGATTAATCATTAAATTCAAATGAAACATATTGCATCTCGGAGAGTTTTTCCGAGATGTTTTCTTTTTGTGCAAGCTTCAGGGAGGCGGTAAGGATACAGTTTTCGTTAGCATCGAAATTCAAAACTTTAGCATCAAATTTTGAAAGCAGGGTGAATATAGTATTCTGCTGGTTAAAATTAAACTGAATCTCTATCTCTGTTTCCAGTTCACGGGTAATGATCTGGGCTTCTTCCAATGTGATCTTTGCAGATTCCTTATAAGTTTTTACCAATCCCGAAACTCCAAGTTTGGTTCCTCCATAATAACGGACTACAATCACAAGAATATTGGTGATCTCGTTTGCTAACAGCTGATTATAAATAGGTAATCCGGCACTTCCGGAAGGTTCACCATCATCATTGGCACGATAGTTTTCACCATTTAATCCCATTCTGAAGGCATAACAGTGATGGGTAGCTTTCGGATGTTCTTCCCTTATTTTTTCCAGTGCGCCTTTTAGTTCTTTTTCATTGTTTACCGGGAATGCAAATCCTATAAACTTGCTTCCTTTTTCCTTTAAAAGGGTGTTTTCTATGGGTTTTTCTATGGTTTTGTATTCAAACGTCATTGTATATTCCGGCTTTAATGATGCAAAAATATTAAATGCTTTAGTAATCTGCATCATGATCATAAATTAAGCCGTCAGAATTTGACGGCTTATCTATTTTTTGGGATGTAAAATAATGTTCTTACATCACATCTCCGCACAGATCCATTGGGATCAGGCACATATAACTTGTTGGGCCGCAAAAATCCTGAGGGCATTTATCTCTGCATCTTGTAGGTTGTCCATTAGGTAGTATGCATGTTACAAAAACACCTCCTTTAATGGTTTTCATGCTGGCTCTGGAAACTTTTTTCAAATTTTTCATGATATTAGCTTTTGTTTTACATTAAAATCTAACAAGAGAATGTTCCATCTGCCCAAGGCGGTGGACAGCTCATGCTGGATGGTGTTGCACAGCAGTGCTGTAATGATGGTGGATAGAATGAACAGCATTCAGGAGCATTTCCTCCATTTACTTTCTTTAAGTTCTGTCTTGAAACTTTCTTTAAATTTTTCATAGTAATTTTTTTGTGTACCTAATGTAAAGAAATTATTTCATTTGCTGGTGATAAAATGCTTTTATTTTAGTCTGAAGAAAGAAACTGTATTGTCTCTGAAGTTTTCAATGGTATCTGCTGTATGATTAAATTCCGGCGCTTTTGTTCCGTTTTCCAGCTTTAGATTTTCATTTCTGATGACAATGGCTTCATCCCAAAGATCAGCATTGATAAACTGCTGTAGTGTAAAACGCCCCCCTTCAATAATGACAGACTGTATCTGCTCTTTATACAGTGCTTCCATAAGCTCAGGCAGGAAATTATTTTTGTTGGTTTTAATAAATTGAACAGATCCTTCGGTGCCTTCTTTTACAGCATTTAAAACCAATGTCCTTGCTTCATTATTGTAAATGTTGAAATTGGACGGGACTTTTAAATCAAAATCGATCAGGATTCTGACGGGGTTTGTTCCTTCTGCATTTCTTACAGTAAGACTTGGATTGTCATTTAAAGCAGTTTGGGTTCCTACTAAAATGGCATGTTCGTCAGCTCTTAACTGATGGACAAACTGATTCACCAATGTGTTGGAGACAGCAGTCGGTTTAAAATCCTTATCCAGGAAGCCATCACCAGATTCTGCCCATTTTAGAATAATATAAGGTCTTTTCTTTTCATGATAGGTGAAAAACCTTTTGTTAAGTTCAATACATTCTTGTTCAAGAATTCCTGAAACAGCTTCAATTCCTGCATCCTGAATGATTTTCTTTCCTTTACCATTCACTTTGTCATGAGAATCCATAGCGCCAATAACCACTTTTTTAAATCCTAATTCTTTAATCTTTAAAGCACAAGGAGGTGTTTTTCCAAAGTGAGCACAAGGTTCCAGGGATACATAGATGGCGGATTCCGGAATAAGATCTTTATTTTTAACGGAATTGATGGCATTGATTTCAGCATGGTTTTCCCCGGCTTTATGATGATATCCTTCACCAATGATTTTTCCGTTGTGTACAATCACACTTCCTACAAGAGGGTTGGGATAGGTTTTGCCAAGGGCTTTCTTAGCCAGTTCAATACATCTTTTGATATACAGTTCGTCGTTGTTCATATTGATAAAAAGAAAAAGCGAAGACAAATTGCTTTGCTCCGCCTTTATTTAATTTGTTATCTGTTAATCTCCGCTGATAATGCTGTGAAGATTTTGCTTTAATGTTTCCAGATGAGCTTTTTTCTCATCAATGGTGTTGTAAGTATCTCTTAAAAGAGGATTCTCCCTTGATGGTTTGTTGAAGAAAGAAAGGTTGTTTTCCAGTTTTACAATTTCAGCTTCAAGATCAGAGATTTGGTTTTTGATCTTTCTTGCTTTGTCAGTAAGCTGGTTTTCAGACAGACCTTCTTCTTTCAGTTCAAGTTCGTTGATTTTGTTTATTTTCAATTTTTCTCTTAATGTCTTGTTGAACTCAGAGTTGATTGAAATTTTATCTCTCGGAACTTTTCCAATGTTGTTCCATGAAGTTTTGATCTGTTCAATTCTTTCGATGCTTCCTTCTTCATTGGAAACCAGTTTCAATTCATCAAGAAGGGCTTTTTTGTTTTTATAATTTTCTTTCCAGTTATCGGTAGAAGTATTGCTTTTCTCTCTGTAGTTGTTGAAGAATGCGTTACATGCATCACGGAATTCATCCCAGATTTTATTGGTCATGCTTTTTGGAACGTGGCCTATTTTCTTCCAGTCTTCCTGCAGCTTTTTGAATAACGGAACTGCGATATCCCATTCTTCATTGTTCATATTGTCCTGTGCTGTCTGGATCAGTTTTAATTTCTCTTCAAGATTTGCTTGCTGTGAACCTTTCAACGATTTGTAATAGTTGTTTTTCGTCGTATTAAAACCTCTCAGTGTTGTTTTGAAATCATTCCAGTTTTGGTTGGATAATTTTCTTGGAACGCTTCCGGTTTTTAAGAAATCAGAACGCAGATCTTCAACTCTTTTGATGGCATTTTGCCAATAGTTGTGATTAGGAGTCTCTGATGGCTCGGAAAGTTTCTTGATTTCAGCAATGATCTCGTTTTTCTTTTCAAGATTTACAGTCTGTTCTTTTTCAATAGATGCGGAAAGCTCAGATTTTCTCTCGTGAATTTTGTTGGAAATTTCTTTGAATTCTTCCCATGTTTTTTCACGGAATTCCTCTGCAACAGGCTCAGCTTCTTCCTTCCAAAGTTTATGAAGATACTGAAGCTCGTTTAAAGCCTTTTGAATTACAGGTTCATTTTCCAGTTCTTTAGCACGGGCAATAATATGCTCTCTCTTTTCCAGATTGTGGCTGTATTCCTGCTCCAGAAATTCTTTATTCAGATCCAGCATCTGATAAAACTGGTTCAGGTGGTGGAAGTAGTTGTTGTTAAGAATTTTGAATTCAGATTTTGCAACCTGTCCGGCTTTTGACCACTCTTCTTTAATTTCACGGATGGATTTGAAAAGATTGATTCCCGGTTCAGAACTTGTATATAGATTTTTAAGTCTTTCAATAATACTTTGACGGTGTTCAAGGTTTTTCTTCTGCTCTTCTTCCTGTCCTTTCTGGAAGCTGTCATGTTTCTCCTTGAAAATATTAATCAATGCTGAATATTTAGTCTGGGAAGGATGTTCATAACTAAAGTTTTCAGCAGGATTTCCGGCTTCTACATATTCATGTTTTTTATCCTCCACTTCATCATGGATATAGTGACTTGCTTTTTCCTTCAACAGGTTGAATCTTTTGAAATTCTCACCGGCGTTGGGAGTGTTGATGATTTTTTCCATTTCCTTTAAAGCATCGGCAAGGGAAATTTCTACCTCTTCATGTTCTTCCAGGTGCTCTGCATCATCTTCATGTGGGTTTGCATCATGAGAAACTGTGTTTTCTGATGTGTCCTGAGATACTTCGTTAGGATTGTTCTTTTCTTCGTTTTCAGAAAGATTGTTTTCTGTAGTCATAGCAAATCTTTTATGTGAGTGGCGTTTATATCCTTTAAATATAGCTTTAAGGCCAATTAAAGCACTAATTTATGTTATTTTTTTTGAAAATTCCAAATTTCCCAAGCTTTTTCTGCTTGCTGTTCAAGCATATAATATCCGTTCACTGTTTTTGCTCCTTTTTCTGAAGCATTGATGATGAATTGGGTATAGTTGGGGTTGTAAATCAGGTCGATGACCAGGTGTCCGGAAGAAAGCCCGTCAAAAGGAAAATTCAGACAGTCTGTAACATTCGGGAAAGTCCCTACCGGTGTACACTGAATGATTATTTTGTGCTCAGCAACGGTTTCTTTATCAAGGTTTTCAAAATTGATTTCTGTACTTCGGGCAATAGTTATAGAAGGAATGTTATGTTTATCTAAAGCATATTTTACGGCTTTTGCCGCGCCGCCGTTTCCTAAGATCAATGCTTTGTCCTGTGAAGGGATTTTGTGTAAAAGAAGGGTCTTTTCAAATCCGTAAGCATCCGTATTGTAGCCTGTTTTTTTGCCATCCTGAATAAGAACACAGTTTACGGCACCTATTTTCTCTGCCTCATCACTTAATTCATCAAGATAATTAATGATTTTTTCTTTGTAGGGAATGGTAACATTGAATCCTAAAAGGTCCGGAGAAGCAAAAAGGTTTTCCACTTCATTGATTTCGTTCAGATCAAAAATATCATAGGAGAAGTTCTTCAGCATGAGCTTTTGGAACTTATTTTCGAAGAATTTTTTAGAAAAAGAATAGGAAATGTTTTTTCCTATCAATCCTAATTTTTTATTGGAATCCATATATCAAAAGTAAAAAAAAGACCGGATAAATCCGGCCTTGGTTTGAAATATTTTTTAATAATTAATCTACAATAAATTTAGTAGAGAAATTATCTGCTTTCAGGATGTAAGTCCCCTTTACCACACCATTAAGGTTGATCTTGTTTGAATGTTTGAAAGGATTAACAATAGTCTCGATCAATTTTCCGGAAAGATCATAGATGTCAGCTTTTGAAATTTTGCTCAGACTTTCTCCTTTTACAAATAATTCATTGTTTTTTACCGGGTTAGGGTAGATAGTGAATTCTGATTTACCTTTTTGGGTTTCTGCAGTTCCTAATGTGCCGAAACATGCCCAGCTAAGGTCATCCAGAGCAACTCTGTTGGTAGTAGAAGAGTTTGTCAGTTTAATAACAACATTTCCACTTACATTGATATTATTAATGGTAGTTGTAGTAGCAACAGTACTGTAAGGAATAGTTCCTACATTCACATCGTTTACAAGAACATTGAAGTATCCTGCGCTTCCAGAGAATTTTAGCTGTGTTGTTAACGTTAAATTCTGGATTCCGCTTGATAGTGTTGAACTTGTTAAAGAACCATTTCTGATGGTAATGGCTTTATTGTTGATGGTCTGATCAACTCTTGCGTCTGTAGCAGTCCATGAAATTCCGTTGTTCGTCCAGGTCGCTGTCAGATAAGTATTTGCTGCACCGGTGATCATTTCAAAATCTTCTGTTCCACAGCTTCCGCCTCCGGCAGGTACGTCAAGAGTAGTTTCTGTAGCCGTTGTGCTTTGTGGAGAAGAGTTTCCGAACGCATCTTTAGCAATTACATAGAATGTGTATTGAGTAAGTGGAGCTAATCCGGATACAATAGTAGATGTTGTGGTACCGGAAACATTAGCTTTTAAAGCTCCGTTAGCATAAACCTGATAAGAAGTTACTCCTACATTATCTGTAGCGGCAGTCCAGCTTACAGCAATAGAATTTGAAGTAGGGTTGTTGGCAACAACGTTGGTTGCTGCTGTAGGTGCCTGGTTATCAATTACCGGAGATCCCCAGATTTGAGTAACATATTCAGGGTGGTCAATGAAAGGGTTTCTGTTCCCCTGGTACGTATAAGAAGCATTGTTTCTTGCAATTTCTTCCGCAGATACAGGGTCAATTGCATTCCATGCTAAATATTGATTCAATGCCCAAGGCTGTAGTCCAGGGAAAGCTGTGTTTCCAAGCATATCACCGGAAGAGAAATTAGGAAGCTGGCCTTCATATCTTGTTACAAAATAAAAGAACATTCTGGCAATATCTCCTTTAAAAGCATCAATGGGTTCAAATACAGTACCTGAATATCCTGCAGATACAGATGTACCTAGTTTTGATCCGTTTTTAGAGATGAAAGAAGTAGCACCCACAACTCCGAAAGGATAGTTGGATCTCATTCCGTTTACTTTTCCATCGGTAGCACGAATAAAGTGAATATCAGCTACCATAGGAGAAGCACTGTTGAATAAACTCTGAGGAATCACGTGCTCTCTGTTGTAGCAGTCACCTTCATTAGAATAGCCGTTAGATCCACATTGATTGGTTCCCAGGATGAAATTATACTGATCCGGTCCATTTGGATTTTCAGAATAAATATCCAGAATAGTTCCGTCATTTTCATAAAAATAATCACGGTCAGTAGTAGCATAACCTGTCCATAAACCACCATAGCCATGATCTACATGTCCATTGCTGATAATGTTCTTAAGAGCTGTTTTAAGAGCTGCACCTGTAAGCCCTGCTGCCGGAGTATAATAACCTGCGGGAGCCTGTGCAAAACCGCCGATAAATGCCATACTTAACAGCAAAAAAGATAAAATTTGTTTCATTTATTTAAAATTGGGGCGTAAAGGTACGAAAAAATGAAACTGAAGTATATTAACTTAATGTAATATATAAACTTAGAATATTAGTTCTTAGTAATATATTCCTTGCTGATTTTTGAAAAGAACCATGAAATAGTAATTCCAAACAAAGAAGCTGTAAGGGCTACAATAAGATAATTTTTTCCTACAATTTTTACCGGGAATGGTAGTGCTTCATTGGCTCTGAAGAATCCTGTGTAGAACTGGAAGTAACACAGTGCTGTTCCAAGAATCAATCCGGTAATCACTCCGGAAACAACAATCAGGAGGCCGGTGTAGAAATAGGTCATTCTCAAATGACTTAAAGGAAAGCCGAGTGATATCAATGATTTTGCCTGTTCCTTTTTATCAAGCTGAAGGATAATGATTGCTCCGGCAAGGTTAAAGGTAGTAATAAAGATAACCAGGGCAAAAATCAGGTAAATAAAAAGTTTTTCAGTGTTGATCATTTTCCAGAAAGCAGCATTTTCTTCTTCCTTGGTTTTGATCTCAATATTTTTTCCGAGAGAAGAAAGCAGGCTTTGTTTTACAGCATCTGCATTTTCCGGATTTTTTAGTTTAATAACAATCTGATAAGCTGACTTTTTGGGAAGATTAAGTAATTCTTCCGCAAGCTCTATAGGAGAGATAATATAATTGTCCAGTTGATCTTTTCCAGGGAAAACACCAGTTACCGAAATATCTCTTTTATTATAAATGTCTTCTTCTTTATTGATAATCCCTGTTCCCGGTTTGGGCATAAAGACTGTCGCATAATGGTTGGAAGAATCTACAGGAATTGAAAGCCTGTTGTCCAGACTATTTTCCATCAATACTTCATTGGAATATTTGAAGCTTGGATAAGTTCCGTAGAAAACATCTTTATTGATAGGGTTTACTTTGGTGTAAGCAGAATCAACACCTCTTAAATAGGCAATATCTCCTTTTCCGTTGAAACTAATGTATACTTTTTCTTCAATAACACGGGAGAAACTGGTAACTTCTTTATGGGTACCCAATACTTTATTGACGATATCCAGATTTTTAATGGTTTTTCCGGAAGTGCTTTTTAAAGTAAGGTCTGCATGAAGATTAGAAATAAGGTCTTTATTCAGGTCCTCAAGGCCTGAAAAAACAGAAATAATGACGAACATTGCAGTCACAGCAACCGTCATGGCACCCACAGACAGCCACGTAATGAACGTAACCGCGGTGCTGCCTTTTTTAGCCAAAAGGTATCTGGATGCTATGTAAAATGCAATATTCTTCAAGATTTATAAAACAGGATTGTCGCCTTCGCCTCTTAATTCTCTTTCCAGTTTTTCAACATCATCCAGAGCAGTGTCAAGGTAAAAGTTAAGCTGTGGAATGATACGTACCTGTTTTGACATTTTCTGTCCAATGAAGTTTCTGTATTGAGGTTTGTTTTCTTCTATCTCCTTCATCACAGCGGTACGGAATTCCTGTGGGAAAATGCTTAAATAGATCTTGGCAATTCCTAAGTCAGCAGTTACTTTCACATCTGAAACAGATACTAAAATACTCTGTTTGCTTTCTGCAGCCTGTTTGCGGAAAAGCTCTGCGAAGTCTTCCTGAATAATCTGTGCTACTTTTCTTTGTCTGTTACTTTCCATAATTTCTGCAAATTTAGTACTTTTGTTTGAATTGATACTTTGAAATTCAACTGGAGTATCAAATTTACGATTTAATTATATTTATTAGTATTTATGAAGCTAGAACATATTGGTATTGCCGTAAAGTCTTTAGGTGTTTCTGATGAGCTTTTTGCCAAACTATTAGGAAAAGAATCCTATAAAAAAGAATCTGTGGAAAGGGAAGGGGTGGTAACTTCTTTTTATGAAACAGGAGAAAGTAAAATTGAGCTGCTGGAAGCCAGTAATCCTGAAAGTCCGATCTCAAAATTCATCGATAAAAAGGGCGAAGGCATCCATCATCTGGCATTTGGCGTTGAAAATATCGTGGAAGAAGTGAAAAGACTGAAAAAAGAAGGATTTCAGTTTATCTCCGAAGAACCGAAAGAAGGTGCTGATAATAAATTAGTTGTCTTCCTGCATCCAAAGTCTACAAACGGCGTGCTGGTAGAACTTTGCCAAGAAAAGCAATAAAAAATTTTGTAGTGAAAGAAATTTTACTATTTTTGCAAACACAAAATTTAACCAAGTTTTGAGGTCCTATAGCTCAGTTGGTTAGAGCACCTGACTCATAATCAGGTGGTCCCTGGTTCGAGCCCAGGTGGGACCACAATAAATCAAGCACTTACAGAAATGTAGGTGCTTTTTTATTTTCTTTTAAAGGTAAATGAATATTTTTGTAGAGTATAGAAAAATTAATGAAACAGATATTTTTACTTTTATTTACCTTCCTTTACAGTCTATTTTTTACTCAAAACAAAATTGATAGTTTAAGACTATGGAATTATGAGAAGTTAAAAAATAAATTTACCATTTATGATGAAGATAATAAGAGATTAGAAGCTAGAGCTGTTTCTCAATATTATCTAACAAAAGCAAAAAAGGAAAAAAATATCCTTGAAATTGCAGAAGGTTATAATCTTATGCATTTAACTGAAGATTTCCCATTGGCGTTAAAGTATATCGATAGTCTGGCCATGATTACAAAAAATGTAAAAGGAGATATATACCCTGCCAGAACATTTATCATAAAAGGAAACCTATATTATAAGTATGGTAACTTAAAAGCTGCCCTTGATAATTATATTTTAGGTTTAGAGTATTCAAAAAAGCAAAAAAATGTAAAGCAGATAGCCTATGCAAATATGAATATTGCCTATTTGAATAGTTATATGGGAAGAAATAAAGAAGCTGCAAAAACTTTTAGATATCATTTATTGAACTCCCAAAATATAACAGATGAATATCAGCATGATCAAATGCGGGTAAGTCTTGTCTACTGCTATATTAAAATAAATAAAATTGATTCTGCCGGTTTTTTCATTCAGGAAGGGCTCAATTCTCCTTTTGTGCGAAAGAATAAATATAATACGAATCAATATTTATATTTATCTGGTCAGCTCAATCTTGCAACTAAAAATTATCAGACCGCTATTGCTGAGCTAAAAAAGGCATATGCTTATTTTTCAGGTATTAATGATAACAATCAAAATTATGTATTATATAGCCTTGGAAAATGTTATGATGAATTAAATAATAAACAGGAGGCGATAAAATATTTCACTGAAATAGATTCCAATATCAAAAAAACGGAGATTACCTTTCCGGAATTAGCAGATGTATATACTTTTCTAATAGATTATTATAGGGAAAGTGGTGATAAAGAAAAACAGCTCTATTATATTGACCGTTTTCTAAAAGTTGACAAAAAACTCGATGAACAATTTCGGTACTTATCAACAGAGTTGCACCAAAAATATGATACCCCAAATCTTCTGCAGGAAAAAGAAGATATAATAAAGGAATTGAAAAATAAAAAAACATTTTTGTATGTTTCTGTCAGTATCTTAACACTAATATTATTCTTTCTTACCTATTTTTATTATAAATCTAAAAAAGGTGAGAGAAAACATCAAAAAATTGCTCAGGATTTAATTCATTTAATTGAAAAAAGAAGTCCAGAAACCATTCAACATCAAAACGGAAAACAAATAGAAATATATCAGCCGGTAAAAGTTGAAAGCAGCAAAACAAATAAAACTCTTCCCGAAGAGGTTGTTCAATCTATTTTAAAGGATTTGGATACTTTTGAAAACAAGCTTCATTTTTTAAAAAATGGTATTACATTAACAAGTCTGGCAAAAAATATAAAAACCAATACTGGCTATCTGTCAGAAATCATTAACAATCATAAAGGTAAAAATTTCACAACCTATCTTAATGATTTACGCATTGATTATGTATTAGATCAACTTGTAAAAGATAAAAAATTCCGTTCATATAAATTACCTGTTATTGCTGAAGAAATAGGTTATAATAACGTACAGGCATTTTCGATTGCGTTTAAGAAAAAGACAGGAACTACTCCGTCTATCTATATTAAAGAGATTGAGAAATCAATTTCACATTAAAATAAAATACATATAGTTTTAGTATAGAACGTATTTTTTACAGAATTCAAATAATTTTTATTTATCAAAGATTTACTTAAGAATCAAAACCGGGAGATTATATCTGTCAAACTGACTTATAATAGTAAGCAAATGATTATTATCCACAGGTGTTGTCCAGCCTGTAGTTCTGTTTTGAAGTCCTAAACTATTGGTATCAAGAGAAATTTCACTTTCAAAAACTAATACATTGTCGGAATATACATACATTTTACTTTGTATTGTTGAGGTATCTGAGTTGTTATATCTGAAATTACAATTAAGCAGATCGTGTATCAAAGCTGTATTGTCAGACTTTAAAATTTTCCATTTAGGAATTATGGGGCTGAGATTTTTTTGGTCGCCCCTGAGTTAAAGTAATATATACAGCCATATTTTGAGAACTTTTCAGTTCAGGAATATCTTTTAATTTAAATACCTGATCAGGTTTAAAGTGAATAGATTTAGGATCTTTCACAGCTGTTAAGGCTATGATCATGGGATTATAGAAAAAATATCCGGTTATTAAGAGAAATAGCGAAAGAATGATTTTTTTAGTCATATCATTAATCATAATTATTAGCCTGGTGAATGTAATAAAAAGCAGAACAACTTTTAAAAATATTTACATAGATTCCTATTCTTATTTTCTTAAAAAGAGACATTTTAATTCTTCAAATTTCCTATGCATAACATTAAACATTTGTTTAAAAAACCATAAAATACATTTAAAATTCAGTTAACAGCCTTCTTCCACAGATACCGTTGCTTTGCAAAAAAAGTAATGATGGAAAACAACAACCAATTCAACAGAAGAAGATTTCTTAAAAATTCATTATTGGCAGCCGGAGGGATTTTCATTGCTCCCTTAATCGAAAGCTGCAGCGATGATTTCACTGAAAACGGAAATGCTCCTGACGATCTTAAAAACGGAGGATTTGAATCCGGCGTGGCGAGTTTTGATCCAAGTGCAGCAGGAATCATTATCTGGACAAGATATTCCAAAGGAACTGATGCAGAAATTACATGGGAGATCAGTAAAAACAGCAACTTTTCAGAAGTCGTAAGAAGAGGACAGGTTAATGCAACGGCAGTGAATGATTTCACGGTAGCGGTAGATGTACAGAATATCTCTTCCAACACAAAGTATTACTACAGATTCTATAACAGCAAAACCAAGGAAGTGAGTGTGACAGGAGAAACCCTTACTTTACCTTCAAAATCAGATGCTGTAAACGAAGTAAAGATGGCGGTGGTATCCTGTTCTAACTTTCCAGCAGGACTTTTTAATGTTTATGGAGCGATTGCAAAATCTGAAGCTGACGTAGTGGTACATCTTGGAGATTATATTTATGAATATGCTCCCGGGCAATATGGAACAAATCCTTACACCAATCAATTGGGAAGAGCTCATCAGCCGGCTAAGGAAATTCTTAATCTCAGCGATTACAGAGAACGTTACAGACAGTACAGAGGTGATAAAAACCTTCAGCTTCTTCATCAGAAAAAACCATTCATCTGTGTTTGGGATGATCATGAGTTTGCCAATGATACCTATAAAACCGGAGCCGAAAATCATCAGCCCAATGAAGGTGATTTCCAGGTAAGAAAAATGGCCGCCTTCCAGGCATACAGCGAGTATATTCCTCTTAAAACAGGGAAGGATATGAGAATTTACAGAAGCTTCAGCTTCGGAAATATACTTTCCCTTTATATGATGGATACAAGGGTAATTGCAAGGGATAAACAAATGGAATATTCCGATTATCTTGATAGTACAGGAAACTTCAATCAGGTACAGTTTAAAACAGACTTCCTGAGTACCAGCAGAAAACTGATCGGAAGCGAGCAGATGTCATGGCTGGGTTCTCAGATCAACGGGGATACTGCAAAATGGAAAGTACTTGGACAGCAGATTTTAATGACCAAAATGATGGTTCCTGCAGAACTTCTGATGCTGTTGAACCAGATTTTAGCAGAAATAAAACAGCACGGAAGTGCACAGCCGGCCACCATGCAGGCTCTTCAGAATACCATCACACAATTGATTATTCTTAAGACAAGATACCAACAGCAGGATCCGACATTAACGCCACAGGAAATTGCCAGAATTACAACCACTTTACCTTATAATTTAGATGCTTGGGATGGATATTTCATGGAAAGAGAACAGCTGTATTCTGTTCTTGCAGGGAAAAACGTAGTCGTATTGGCAGGAGATACCCACAATGCATGGTTAGGAAAACTGACAGATGCCCAAGGAAAATTTATCGGAACTGAACTGGCGTGCAGTTCAGTTTCTTCTCCAGGATTGGAAGGTTACCTGGGAATCACGTCTGATCCTGCAAAAGCCATAGAGCTGGCTCAGGCATTTTCATTACTGATTGATGATCTTGATTACGCCAATCTCTATAAAAGAGGTTATCTGCATGTGAAATTTACTACCGGAAGTTCTGTAGCAGAATGGAGATTTGTAGACAATGTTATCTCCGATACATATAATACAACAACAGAAAAAACCTATACGATTTCATAGTTTCAATTTAATTATATCTTATTTTCAATTTGGTAAAAAGAGTCATGGTGTGCCACTATGGCTCTTTTATAGTATTAGCTTTTTTCGTATCTTGAACAGATGCAAGAGGATGTAAGAAAAGATTTTTTGCCATTAGTTTCTAAGTCATGGGGGTTCATGACCTGGCTGACCAGAACATTGGCAGTACTTTTATTATTGGTGATGTTTTTGGTGCTGTTGGCACTACCTGTTATCATTTGTAAAAATATTGTGGTGCTTGTTGTAGTCGCCATATTGTATTATCCGGCTCTCGTTTTTGGTTTATACCGTTTTATCCTTTACCAGAAGACAGCCAGAAAAAGAGAAGTTAAAAGGATTGTTGTGGATGATAAGGGGGTTCACTATGAAAGAAAAAATGGAACAATAGACAGTATTCTTTACGATGATCTGGAAAAATATCACCTTGAAAATGAATATGATGTAAGCCTTAGCCCCAGAAATAAAATCTATGTATTGAAGGTAAAATACAATAACTCTGTAACAGACGTAGATTTTGATGGAGTTGATGCCGGTTACAACAGTTACATTGTAAATCTCAAAGCTTTACAGAGAAGATATATTCAGGGAATTGTGTATTTCAGGCCGGATTTGCGTATAAGCCCTTCCGTTTATACTACATATAATATCAATCCAGTAGATTTTACTTTCGATAAAAAGAAGTATTGGACAGAGTTGGCAAAGACTTTAGCTGTATTTATTCTATTATGTTCAATATTGGGACTTATTATGTTGGGACTGGTAACATGGCTTTCTAAGGACCAGATTTACTTGCATTAACAATCATTGGTTAAAAATTTTACAGCTGATCAAATTTATTTTCACATCTCAAAATCTTATGCTTATATTTAATTTTCTTTTAAATTTTGTGATCCAATAAACAGAGACTTAATTTAAAATTAATTGAAAAAGCAATGGTGGAAAATTTTATTTATTATCTGGGACTGGTCCTTGTCATTATCGGGGCCATTATGCTGGCTAACCGCTTGAAAGTAGCCTATCCTATCATACTGGTTGTTGCAGGACTTCTTATCAGTTTTATTCCCGGATTGCCGGTGTTAAAAATTGACCCTGAACTGATCTTTATTATTTTCCTGCCTCCGCTTTTATATGAAGCTGCTTTTGCCGTTTCATGGAAGGAAATATGGAAAATGAGAAGGATCATTACCAGCTTCGCTTTCATTGTGGTTTTTCTTACCGCAATATCTGTAGCGGTGGTAGCTAATTCATATATTCCCGGATTTTCACTGGCGTTAGGCTTTGTACTGGGGGGAATTGTGTCGCCACCTGATGCGGTAAGTGCAGGGGCTATTTTAAAATTTGTAAAAGTTCCTAAAAATCTGTCTACCGTTCTGGAAGGGGAAAGCTTATTCAATGATGCCTCCTCGCTGATCATTTTCAGATTTGCCATGGTGGCAGTGGCTACAGGACAGTTTATATGGCAGGATGCAGCCTCTAGTTTTGGATGGATGGTTTTTGGAGGCTTGGGAATTGGAGTTGTACTGGCTTTTGTATTCCTTAAAATTGAAAAAATATTTCCTACTGATGTCAATATGGATGCCATCCTTAGCCTGGTTGCTCCTTATGTGATGTATATTGCAGCAGAAGAAGTTCATGCTTCGGGAGTATTGGCTGTGGTGAGTGGAGGGTTGTTCCTTTCCGTAAGAAGACATGAGATTTTCAGAACTTCACAATCAAGATTAAGAGGTTCCAATGTCTGGGAAAGTTTTGTATTTCTGATCAATGGAATTGTGTTCTTACTCATCGGATTGGATCTGCCGGAAATTATGGTAGGTTTAAACAAAGAAGGAATAAGTCTATCCGATGCTGTCGGTTATGGAGTATTGATTACCGCAGTACTGATTCTCGTGCGTTTTCTGTCATCCTTTGGTGCAGTTTTTGTGACTCTGATTATGCGGAATTTTATTAATGTGGCAGACAGAAATCCGGGAATGAAAGCTCCAATACTGATGGGCTGGACGGGAATGCGCGGGGTAGTTTCTCTTGCAGCAGCGTTATCTATTCCTGTAGTGATGGAAAACGGGCAGCCTTTCCCGCATCGTGATCTCATACTTTTCATTACCTTCATTGTGATTCTTGCTACTTTAATTATTCAGGGGCTTACATTACCTGCTCTGATCAAAAAACTCAATGTATCTGACGTAGGAGGTGGATATATGTCCGAAGAAGAATCTGAACATTTTCTGAGAAGAGAAATGCGGCGGGTAGCTTTCAGACATCTGGATGAAAATTATAAAGAAAGAAGAAGCGAAAATGAATATTTTAGCAAACTGATGGACCGCTGGGAACAGGAAGATAAAGAAGACTCTATTCATAAGCTGTCTGATGAAGCGAAAGCAATCTATTTTGAAACCATCGAGCAGCAAAGAATCTGGCTTCGGGAAGAAAACAGACGCAACCCGAATATTGACGAAGAATATATAAGACATTATTTAACAAGGCTGGATCTGGAAGAAGAAAGGCTCAGAATGTAAAAAATTAAGGGAATGAAAAATTTAAAAAAACAGCTCGGGCAGTTTCCCGACGAAAAAAGAAAAGAATATTTCAATACACTTCCCAATTATCTCAATGGGAGATTTCAGAATATATTGACAACACCTGCTTTACTGGAAGGGGAAAGTATGACCAAGGTTCTTTTCCACACCTTATGCAAAGTAGAAAATACTTCACCAAAAACAGCACTTCCATTTATCGTAACAGATCTGAAGAACCTTCAGCCCGAAGAAAATGTTTTGGTATGGTTCGGGCACAGTTCCTATTTTATACAGGTAGATGGTAAAAAATTTCTGATAGATCCCGTTTTCAGCGGAAATGCTTCTCCGATGCCGGGTTCCATCAAAGCCTTTCAGGGAGCCGATTATTACAAGCCAGAACATATGCCGGAGATAGACTTTCTGCTGATCTCCCACGACCATTGGGATCATCTCGATTATAAAACCGTTCAGGAATTAAAAGATAAAGTAGGAAAAGTCATTTGTGGTTTGGGTACAGGCCAGCATTTTGAATACTGGGGCTGGAGCTTTGATAAAATCATCGAAAAAAACTGGTGGGAAAGCATAGACATTGCAGAAGGTTTCAGAATCACACTTACTCCTGCAAGACACTTTTCAGGAAGACTGCTGAACCGTAATATCTCACTATGGACTTCATTTGTTTTAAAAACACCCACGAAAAAACTTTTTCTGGGCGGCGACAGCGGTTATGGAAATCATTTCACAGAAATTGGAGATCAATACGGACCGTTTGATCTGGCCATCATGGAAAACGGACAGTATAACGAAAAGTGGCCATATATTCACACTTTGCCGGATCAGCTTATCACAGAAATTAAAGAATTGAAAGCCAAAAATTTTATCCCCGTACATAATTCTAAATTCAAGCTGGCACAGCATGCATGGTATGAACCTTTAACCCTTGCCTCAAAACATGCAGAAGAAAACAATGTACCGATTACTCTTCCAATGATAGGAGAAAAAGTAGATCTCGATCAGTTGGGAACCATAACCTGGAAAAAATGGTGGGAAGAATATATGTAATGAATTACCAACAATCCATTTTTTTAATTTTAAAAATAAAAACCTGCCCATCACTGAGCAGGTTTTTTCCTTATTATAAAAAAATAATCACTACAAAGGCTCTTTATGGTTTACCTTCGTATGAATAATGTCGTAGAATACAGCTGGGTTTGCCGCATCAGGAGTAATTCTGTAGGTGAATGTTGTTTCGTTCAGAAGCAGAATATCCACAACACGGGTAAAAGTAGGCGTGGTAAGTGTTCTCTTCTTTCCATCCGGAGAAATCGACCATGTACCTTCAGATCTCAATACATCATTTAATCCGAAAATTTTAAAAGTTCCGTTAGCTTTGAAGTAAGAATATCCTACATATCCGGCCACACTGGCATCTGTAAGTGCCACATTATTTCCACTTTTATCCTTAGCACCGGTAGTTTCCCATGGCGTAGAAGCTAGTGTAAGCTGTCCATTAGTTGGTTCTGCATGAGAAGTTCTCGTATGGATGATGTCATAATAAACTGACGGATCGCTGGAATTAGGATGGATTCTGTATGTAAACTCATTTCTGTTTAAAACAAGAATTTCAACATCACGGGTGAAAATAGTTGTTCCATCCGGGTTCAATGCGGCTATAGTTCTTGTTTTTCCCTGTGCATCTACAGACCATGTTCCCATAGATCTCAGTACATCTGTAAGACTGTAAATAGCAAATTTCCCATCTGCTTTGAAATATGCAAAACCTACATATCCAGCCACACTGGCATCTGTAAGTGCTACATTATTTCCACTTTTATCCTTGGCTCCGGTTGTTTCCCATGGAGTGGAAGATAGTACCTGTGAGGGAGTCTGCTGTTCAATAATAATTTCATTGTCATCACTTGAACATGCAACGAAAGATGCTGATAACAGCATGGATGCAGACAGATAACATAATTTTTTCAGTGTATTCATAAGGGTATTTTTTAAGTCTTTGCAAACTTATCCGTAATAAATATCAAAACGTTGTACAAAATATCTCTTTTGTTGTAGAAAACATAACAGATCAGGAATTGGAATGAAAGAAACAATGTTAATCTTGAATTCTGTTTAAGATGCTGACTTGATAAGCATTACTATTGAATGAGCACAATTCCTGTCTTTTGACGGGGAAGTCTCTTACATTGCCAATAAAATCTATTTCTTACCCTAAAAATTCACCAAAAATTCTATTTTTGAATATGAATAACAGAAACCGCGGAAAAAATACAGGAGATGACACTCTGTTTGGTTCAGAGAAGCAGATCGGCAAGCTGAAACTAGCTGTTGAGGACATGCGGTATCTTTTAACTAGAGAATATCCGGAAAAAGCAGCTTCTGAACTTGTTGGAAACAGATATAGATTGAAAACCCGTCAGATACAAGCTTTGCGAGGGGCGTCTGCATCAGATTTACAACTTTACAATAGACGGTTGAAACACGTGGAAACCTTAGATTTAAAAGGAAAAACAGTTTATCTCGATGGCTTTAATGTCCTGATCCTGTTGGAAAGTCTGCTTTCTGAAGCTTATATATTTGAAGGATTGGATGGCTGTATCCGGGACCTTTCCGGAGTTCATGGAACGTATAAAAGAGTAAATCAGACTTTAAGAGCGGTAGAACTGGTTGCTGCCTTTTATCAGAAAAATCAGATTCAGAAGCTTGTCTGGATCTTTGACAAACCGGTTTCCAACAGTGGACGAATTAAACAGATTATTCTTGAATTTGCGGAGCAGCAACAGCTCAATTGGGAAGGCGGTCTGCAATACAATCCCGATAAATTTCTGGCGGAAAGCTCAGAACTTATCATTTCCTCAGATGCCTGGATTCTGGATCACTGTAAAGAATGGTTTAATCTGATCGGCTATTTGATCAGAGAAGAAAAACTTCCTGTTAATCTGATTAAAATGCTGTAAAATATGAACCTGTTTGATCCCTATATTTCCCTGTTTTCTAAAGAATGGAAAGACAAATACCAAAGTATTTTAGTGAAAGAACATCTGGAAACTCTGGAAAAAAATCTTCAGAGAGGTAAGGAAAATACTTTGGAACTACAGCTGCCATACTTTAATGAAGAAATAATCATTGACAGGAAAGAAAGCTTTGAAAAGTTTATTGATATTCTGGAAAGTAAGGAGTCAGATGAGGTGAAAACAGAATCTCTGGAAACGATGCCGTTTGAACATTGGCTGAATATTTTAGGACAAAGGTTAACCTCAGCAAGTATCCGTGATGAAAATGCAATTCCACCTTTAAAAACAACTCTGATCAAAGCTTGTGAGGAACCTTTCAATAGCGAAATTACCATTGCACAGAGAGCCTGGGAAAAACATATCGGAAGAATGGATGACGATTTCTGGGGAGAAATCAAAGGAAACAACCAGCAGAAACAAGAAAAAGTAATGACAAAAATTCATGAGATTCTTGACAATAGAACCTGGTGGAATGTTTTCTTCCATTATAAACATGAACTGGTTTTTGAAGTTCGCGAAAAAGAAGGCCATGGAATCCGATGGAGCCACGGAGGAACAAAACTGATCGGTTTTCTGGAAAAATTCATCAATGAATAAAACATAAACATCTGCGTCATCTGCGAGAAATAAACTAGCAAATAAGGCAGATTGAACAGATTTTTTTATTTTAAGTTTTCTGTTTTTTTCTGATACGTAAAAACATTGCGTATTAAGCTTGTAGTTTTGCAAACATGAAATAGAAGCTGTAGGTTTTTTCAGAACAGAATGCTGCCAGCTTCCATTTTTTATATTTGAAAACAACATTTAATAAAAAAGTAAAAAAACAAATGAACACTTACATTGATATTGGCATTAATCTGACCAATAAACAGTTCTATAATGAACACGACGAAATTATCAACCGCGCTTTGGAACAGGGTGTAGAACATATGATCCTCACGGGAACCAGCGTAAGAGGAAGCAAAGAATCCGCTGAGATTGCAGAAGAATATCCGGAAATTTTATTTTCAACAGCCGGAATTCATCCCCATGATGCCAAATCTTTTAATGAACAAAGCATCAGCGAACTCAGAAAATTGTTAAAGCAGGATCACGTAATTTCAGTAGGAGAGTGCGGACTTGACTTTGACCGTGATTTCTCTCCGAGACCCATACAGGAAAAATGTTATCAGGCCCACCTGGAACTCGCAATACAAGTCAATAAACCGCTTTTTCTTCATGAAAGATCAGCATTTAAAAGGTTTAATGAGATCACAGATGAATATCTTTCTCAATTGCCCGAAGCCGTTGTACATTGCTTTACCGGGACATTGGATGAAGCGAAGATTTATCTCGATAAAGGATTTTATTTAGGATTTACCGGAGCCATCGGTGATGAAAAAAGATTTAAACACCTTGAAGACGTTATAAAATATGCACCTCTTGACAGAATGATGATTGAAACGGATGCCCCTTTTATGCTTCCGAAGAATATGCCCAGAATGCAGAACAGACGGAATGAACCATCCTTTTTACCTTATGTAGCACAAACAATTGCCTACCTGAAGAAGATCAGCATTTCCGAAGTCGCAGACGAGACTACAGAAACGGCCAGAAATTTTTTCAGACTATAAAAAAGAGCTCTACTGATAAAGTAAAGCTCTTTTTTTATAAGCAGAATTGTCTTCGTCTTTTACAAACTCTTTATTGCTGATTCCAAAGCCAGTTCCATCATTGGATTTAAGGCTTTTTCTCTTTCGTCAGCAGAGATTTTCTCATGGGTAGGAATGATATCCGTTACCGTAAGAATAGTCGCTGCATTCTTTCCTAAATGCTGAGCATTGGCAAATAAACCGAATGCTTCCATTTCTACTGCAGGACAGTTGTATTTTGTTGCAATTTCAGGAGTAGCAGGATCTTTTCTGTAGAAAATATCACTACTGTGAATGTTGATTGCTTTAGCATTTAATGATAATTCTTTAGCTGTTTCATTGATAGTACTAAAGATATTCCCCTGGTGAGGAAGGATTTCATCTTCAATTCCCCATGCATATTTGGCATAAGTACTTTCGCTGGCAGCATTTTCAATATTTAAAATATCAAAAAGTTTAAGATCCGTATTGTAAGCACCACAAGTCCCGATTCTGATGATCGTATCTACTTCATATTCTGTAAACAGTTCAAAAGAATAGATCCCGATGCTTGGGAATCCCATTCCACTGGCTCCTACAGTGATTTCTTTCCCTTTATAAAGACCCGTATAATAAAAAATTCCTCTGGTTTTGCTTACCAGTTTAGCATTTTCTAAATAATTTTCAGCAATATACTGTGCACGAAGCGGATCCCCCGGCTGCAATACTACTTTAGCAATTTCTCCTTTTTTTGCACTGATGTGAATACTCATAATGTTATTTTGAATGGAGCAAAGATAATAACTTTTAGATTGTCTCCGTGATTACGATAATGGAAACAATGAAGCCATCTCATATCAACAGAATATATAAGATGTTATCAATAAATGCCTTAAATAATCTTATATATGCAGTCTTTTGTAGAATTCAAAACGTAATATGGTAAATACAGAACAATAAAAGAATAATGTGGAGCAGGTATGGTGAAATCGGTCAGACTAGTTTTGCAGAAGTAAAACAACAAAATTTTTAAAAATGAAAATAGAGCATATTGCTATTTGGGTCAAAGACCTTGAAAAATCCAGAGCATTTTACCAGAAATATTTCGGAGCTGTTTCCAATGAAAAATACCATAATCCTGTCAAAAATTTTCAGTCTTACTTTTTAAGTTTTGAGAATGGCTGTCGTCTTGAAATAATGACTAAACCGGATCTCAAAGAAAATGGAAATTCTTATGAATCTCAGCAGTATGGAATCATTCATCTTGCATTTTCGGTAGGGAGTAAAGAAAAAGTAGATGAACTTACAGAGATTTTGAGAAAAGATGGATACACGGTTGCAGGAGAACCTCGTACAACCGGAGACGGCTATTATGAAAGCGTAATTCTTGACCCGGAAAACAATATTGTTGAAATCGTGGCCTAAGTCGTTCTTGCGAAAAGTTTCAGCAACGAAGTAATCTTTATAAGAATAATTGAATGATTTAGAAAATGCAAAGACACAAACCTTAATGGGTACTGTGTATTTATTTTAAACTTACGCTGATTTTGAAGATTAAGCAGATACTTATAAAAATTGAAGTAAGTAATAGATTTGCTGAAAATATTTAATTTATTGTGTTTTAAACCCTATAGTTACCATAAATAATCCATATTTAACATGAATCTTCTCCATAAAAATTTTATTCTCAACGAAATAATTTTATTTTTGTTAGATCATGGAAACCAAGTCACCGTTTTTAGACACGATCTTTTTGCTTCGTAAAGAAGAATGTATTACTCTTTTTTCAAGCTTACAGAAAATTTCCCCTCAGGAAGAGGCGGAAGCCGGAGACTATTTTGAAATAGAATTCGAAAAAGAGCGACTTGAGTTTTTGTCAGACCAATTCACCTGCAGCAAAGAAGCTGCTGTTTGGGCGGCAAAAGTTCTCTACCATAGCACACAGCTTTACCTGATCCGAGAAAATACAGAGAAAGATATTCAAAATCTTATTCCCGGATTCAAAGGAACACGGGACATTTCTTCTATCTTATCCGCAGATTTATCACTGAGGTTTTTACCGCAGATAATAGTTGCCTTAAATACGGTTGATCCTGAAGATCCGCTGATTGCAAGACTGGAGGATATTCTGGCACAGTTTCACTATTCAGGAATAGGGTATGATCTCGATCTGAAAAATGTAAACTGGAAGGAAGAATTGAAAGACAAAACCTACAGAAAACTATATCTGGAAAGAATTGTTGAAAAAAAAGATTATAAACTGGCGGAAATTCCGTTAATCAATAAACTAATAACTGCTGAATTCGGAATATACAAAGACGCATTCTGGCGAGAACTAAAAACGATAACCGAAGACCACAATGAAAACGTATGAGAAAGTATTTGAATTTTTAACTGACCCCACAAAAGAAACCTTCCTGAAGTGCCGTGAGCTGGTAATCAATGATCCTGAATATGATCCTTATTCCGAAGATATTGAAAATATCCAGAATTTACTCAATGAAGGAAAATTTGAAGAGGTTATACAATATGTAAATGTCAATATTCTGTTAAGTCCGAGAGCACATATCTATAAATATTTTGCGTACAAGGAACTGGGCGATGAAAAAGGGAGGAGTATTGAAATGACAATCACTCAGATTATTTTTGAATGCCTTGAGAAGACAGGAAACGGAACTAAAGATTCTCCCTATATTATTACAAGAATTTCCGATGAAAGAGATCTGATCAGACATCATCTCAATAAACAGGATGTATCGCAAAATCTGGTCAAAGATGGAGCTAAAATCATGGATGCGCTTACCCTGGATGATGGAACGCAATTGTACTTTGACATCAAAGATCCCTATCATAGACTTGCTTTTTCGTTCAGCAAAAGAAATGAGCAGGCGGAAAGTAAAGATGTAGAGAAAGCTCAAAAGAAAAAATGGTGGAAATTTTAATTTTTTAAATCAATGAATCAAAATATAAATCAACTCAATACAGTTCTTAACTACGTAAAAGAAACTTTTGTAGGCAAAAATGATGTTGTAGATCTATTGGGAATATGCCTTTTGGCGAGAGAAAATGCCTTTTTGTACGGGCCTCCGGGTACAGCAAAATCAGCTATTGTCAGGACTCTGGCAAAAACAGTGAAAGACGGGAAAAACTTTGAATATTTATTAACCCGCTTTACAGAACCGAACGAAATCTTCGGACCTTTTGATATCAGAAAACTGAAAGAAGGAGAACTTCTAACCAATACAGAAGGAATGATGCCTGAAGCTTCCATGGTTTTCCTGGATGAGATATTCAATGCCAATTCTGCTATTCTGAACTCACTTTTAATGGCACTCAATGAGAAGATTTTTAAAAGAGGAAAAGAAACCAAGCATTTACCCACATTGATGTTCGTAGGAGCAAGTAACGTTCTTCCGGAAGATGAAGCGTTGAACGCATTGTTTGATCGTTTTCTTGTGAGAATCAATGTAGATTACGTAAAACCTGAACTATTACAGCAGGTGCTTTTAGCCGGAAGAAAACTTGAAAATGATGAAGAAGTGGAAATTCCGGAAATTCACGCTGATGAGATCAGGCAGCTTCAGAACCTGTGCAGAGCAATAGACCTTAAACCCATATATGAAGTCTATCTGAATACCATTATGAGCCTTAGGAATACTGGAATTGCCATTTCAGACCGTAGAGCAGTAAAACTTCAGAACCTGATCGCAGCAAGTGCCCTGATCTGTGGAAGAAAAGAAGCGGTACTTTCCGATCTTTGGGTATTGAAACATATCTGGGATACAGAAGAACAGATTGAAATTCTGGAAGGTATTATCAACAGAACGATCGAGAAAGATGATCACCCGGATTCTCATCCACAAGCGATGCAGAACAAAACACCTAATCCAGAGGAAGTCATGAAAGATGTGACAATTCTTGTGGAAAAATGGAATGGCGGAATGCTGAGCTTTGAAGAACAGAATGTGATTAAAGATAAACTGAGATACTTACAGACCCGCTGTGACTGGATCAGAAATCCGGAGCAGAAACAGTATATCCAGCAAGAAATTGAAAGCTTATGGCAGAAGATTCTTCAAAGCGTTTAAAAGAATTCTGGGCGGAGCTTCCCCGTGCTGATGAAGATTTTCTAGGCTCAATTAGAGACTGGAAAAATGTTCAGATTGCTGTAGATGATGACACAATCTGGCTGAAAGACTTTACCGATGAACAGGCCGCAGCCCCGGAAATACAACAGTTACCTGACTTCATCCTGTATGAACTTAGGGATGGTCTTTTATTCAGGAAAGAAGCTTTGGTTCCGAGTAAAAAAATGAGGACAGCATTGCTTTGGATACCTATAGACAAGGCATTGCAGCTTAGTTTTTCACCTTTCAATCAAAATTATTTTGGAATTCAGGAACAGGTTCTGGTAAGATTAAAAGAAAGCAATGAAGAGCAGCCCGTAATTGCTTTATTAAGCAATATTGCTGATATTAAAGAAAGCATCGCAGCATTACCCAAGTTTAAACTGGAAAAAATAAAATGGACTTTGCTGGGAGATAAAGCTCTGTTTATAGGAGCTCCTCTGCTAAGCTTTCCCGGAAAAACATACTGGACCAAAGACAGACATTTACTGCCGGCAGGTCTGGATTTTGAATTTAAAAATGTAAGTACGCTGTTGCAGCAGAAATATAATAAAAAACCGGAAGGATGGTTGCTTTGGGATGAAAATGGAGATTACCTTTTAATAAAAGAAACAGATTTCCGCCCATTGTCCGTAAGCTCATTCCGTCTTACAGAAAAATCAAGAGAATGGAATTAAAGTTCTATTTCCAGTCCTATGAAAATTACTTCTGGGAATGGAAAACTGATGAAGATGTTCCCGGAGATTCCGGATACCATGACAATAATCTCCTCTCAGTTCCAGGTGTGGGAGCGATAGCTTACAGGCCTTATGTGATGGAGATTCTTAAAGAGCTTCAGCCACAGGGATGGCCTCCTTTTGGAGCTTTGCTTATGGTTTTGTATGCCATGCAGGACGGCTATATTGATTTTGCCGGCCCATTGAGACGTACAGCTGAGTTTTATAGCGGAGAAGATTTTGAATTCAATGTGGAAAAACAAATTGAATTTCTTGAAAAAATAGAAGCGCTTCCCAAAATTTACAAGCAAAAACAGAACAGAATTGTACTGTTGCAGACCTTATTCAACAATAGCCACAACAGAATATCTTCATTGAACTCTGAAGCTAATATAAGAATCTATTATAAGCGGCCACATGAGCTGGCTTTCAGCGCAGAAAAAAAGGATGCTGCTCCATTTGTTTTAAACAAAGATTTTAGCGCTTTAGATCTGAATGAAAAGTTTCCTACTGTACAATCTATCATGGATGCTGTGAAGGGGCTGGTTGACGAACCCGAGCTGGATGATGAGGTGGTAGAAGAAGAAACAACGGCGGATACTGATAAAGATTTCATCAAAGAATTAATTGAAGAACCAAAGACATTTCAGGTTGGAAGTCTCATCAAAAGAATATGGAGCGGTCTGAAAATTCCGATGCGCCACCTTTCTCCCGGAGAACAACCCATTGGAGGAATTTCTGATATGACCAACAAAGGTGATTTTCACAGGATGCTTCTCTCCGAATTTGCGAATGAAGATGATGTCTTCATGAATCGTGTTGCCAATAATGAAGCGCTTTATATTCAAAGGGAGATTCCACCTGAAGAAAATATTTTTGAAAGAATTATCCTTATTGATACCTCCCTCAGAAACTGGGGAACACCAAAAGTATTGGCTTTTGCCTCAGCAATAGCCATTATCAAACATCCGAAAGCCCATTCTGAATGTAAAGTCTTTGCTTTAGGACAGGCAGGTGTTCCGATTGCACTTAGCAAAGTGGAAGAAGTAGTGGAAAACCTGAATCAGGTAAGTCCGGTTTTGGAAGTGTCAGAAGCCCTGGAAAAGTTTTTTAATGAAAACCATTCAGAAAAGGATATTGAAGTATTCTTCATGACGCATCAGGATAATATGAATGATGAAAAAATTCAGAGGGTTGTACATCAGAACAGAGATCAACTGAAGTTTTTGGTGACTACCACTTCAGATGGTGAGATTAATTTTTACAAGCATCACAAAGGAGCGAGAAAACATATTCAGAAAATAAAGCTTCCACTGCAGGAGCTGTGGGCCAATCCGCCGCAGCAAAAACAATCTGTTCAAAACTTTAACGGAAAGAAAACAGATCTTCCGCAAAACTATCCGATTTTATTTCCAACACCTGTTAATAAGATCGCCAAGTTTTTATATGAAGGAGAGTTTTTCATTCTGAGTTCGAAAAAGCAGCTATTGAAGACGTATCTTTCTGATAACTATTACGACAAACATTCATACGATTACTATAAAACACATCATGGCTGTGAAGTTTTATTTGACAATATTTCCATAAAACCCAAGGGACAGTTTGCGCTTGCAAAAAACAAACAGCAGCACTTTATTCTTTGCCAGTATCAGTCTGACCAAAAATTAATATCAAAGCTTAATCTTAATACAAGAGAATATTCTGAGCAGAATCTTACAGGGATGAATATTCCGGAGTACTACAAACTGCTTTATTTTGGACGAAGTTTTTACCTGCATCACCCGGATAATTCTACTCACTATAAAATAAACAGAGATGGAAATATCTCTGTGGAACCTATTACCGGAAAAGATAAAGAATTTGAAAAAAATAATATAAAGGCCGAAGCGGAAGTTGCCAAACTGAAGGGAAGCGGACTGAAGATTATTAATAATTTCAACAAAATAGGAATCAATCAATATGAAAATCTGGTTATTTCCGGACATGAATTGTACAGTTCTGCAGAAAATACACTGGATTTTTCCAAAAATAAGTATGATATTAAAATTTTTGCTGAGCAAAATAAAAATAAATTTACATTTCCCGATGGAAGCGAAATCATTACAGATTCACGGGGAATGCTGGCTTTCCGGAGCAGCAACAAGAGCATTGAAGAATTTTTCATTCCTTCCACAGCTCATGGATTCCTCTCTTTGGCAACTTATGCTGAATTTGGAGGATCAGAATATTATCTTCCGGAACACGCCCTGTTGAAAGTAAGAACAATGGATGATATGTGCGACAGGTTTTTAAAACCGTTTATAGAACAGATTTTGGATTATGGAGCTTAGAATAAAACCTTTCCCGAAAAATAACTATCCCAAAACGGGGCTTTTGATCAGAGGCTCTTCACCTGTGGTATGGCTTCAGGAAATGGAAATGTTTGGAATTAATTTAAGTCAGGTAAGATCTTATGCAATTCCGGGCAACAGTCCCAATGTGCTGTACGGTTGTTTCCTTGTTTTTACTAATGATGCCCCGCAGGAAATAGGTAGGAATTCTTACTTCCAGTGTGTAGATAACAAACTTTTTATCCCTGAAAATACTACTTTTTATCCCAAAATAAACCCGGAAGACTGGGCACAGCTTGATTCCCGTTTTCTGATTATGCATCCTGAATTCGGACTGGTAAAATTATCTGAAGAAATCGACTGGATTTCATTACTTCAGCAGCCCGGTATTATAAATGAAAGCATCAGAAAACCACTGAATGGAGTTTCAATCCCTCAAAAAATTGAAAGCTATACAGTTGAAATAGATGATGAAAAAGTGATGGAAGCATTACAGCCAAAGCAAACGGAAGAAGAATGGATGAATAACCTGCCGTTTGATCTTAAAAAAGTAATGGCCGGGAATAAAAAAGAAATAGAAAAGTATTTACAATATATTGAAAAATATCCTGAACGGGCAGTAGAATTAGGTGTTTCACTTGACGTTATGGGAACTTCCAGAGGAGATGGCTTAGGAAAATTTACATGGCTGGAAGGATTATTTGGCGGAGGTGCAGGAGGTAAAACCGAAAGTGCAGGAACAAGGAATTTTCGAAGAATATTCTGGGCAGTTATTATTGTGGCTATAGTCCTAAAGATTGCATTACCTTCAGATAAAAATGATTCCGAACAGGAAGAAAATGTTGCCTCTTCGGGAAAAATTGCAGACAATGCTGTAAAAGCACCTTCTGATATGGTTGCTTTCCAGTCCGGAACTTCGGAAATTGATCTGAAGATAGACTCTATGTATCATCAGGAGAGAAAAGTATTGTCCAAAGAACTTATTCACGCCGGGATTATAGAATCTAAAACAGAAAAAGACAAAGAAAATTATAAAAAAGCCGGTGGAAGAGATGTAAGTGAAATAGGAAGTGACATCGAAAAACTTGTTAATAAAGAAAAACAAAGCAGAGACTCTCTTAAAACTATTTATACCCAAAAGATCACAAAACATCTGGAACAAAATACAGAAAAACTGAAACGTAAAATTTCAGATTCCCTCAAGCAGTATACCAAAGGAAAACCTGTGAACGGAGAAGTCGTAAAATTTCTGCTTAAAAAGAGAAAGGCCCTGATGGCTGATTCTCTGGGAAAACTTTACGGGACATTGGATATTGTAGACCCTTCTTCTGCTTTAACTGACAAATCCAAGGTGAAAGGAATAGGACCGGAAGGATCTCCATTGGAGAAAAAAGCCCCGGTTTCAGATGTTATGTACATGGTTATCCTCATGATTGCAGGAGTAGGATTGTATTTGTTCTTATTTAAAAATAAATCATTAAACCTTGGCGGTGATAATGTACCTGTATGGGTGAAATTTATTTTAATAGCAATCCTTGTGGTGATGCTGGTGTACTTATTTTATCCTTTGGTAAAAACGTTTGGGTACAACTGGTTTGTATGGGTTCTGGTGATTTGTGTAATGCTACTCCTTTATCGTCTTTTCCGGGAAGATAAAACCATTTTAAACTCCGATGATGATGAATAAACAGAAATTTATAGATAAGTTTATGGCCGCATTTGTACTGCTGGCCATGTTTAAGGTTATCGGAATCGTTGCCCAGTTATTTCATGAAAGCTTTTGGAGCGTAGTGGGAACATTGGCTATTTTTTTAATCGTAGCCTTTATTATCCTTCTTGTGATCACTTCCTTAAAAGATAAAGAGCAAAACAACAGAAATTCAGCAGGAAGAAAAGGCAGTGGAAGCAGCAGTTTCTATCTGGAAAATTCACTTTTTGACAGAATCCGAAGCAAATATGAAGAACTAGCCGAAAAATATATTGCTGAAAACGATTACAAAAAAGCAGCCAGAGTCTATATGAATCTGCTGCAGGATAATTACAGAGGCGCAAAAACGCTGGAAAATGGTGGGTTCTACAATGAAGCAGCCGTAGTCTATCTTAAAAAGCTGAACAATAAATCCGATGCAGCAACCTGCTATGAAAAAGCCAAACAATACAAAAAAGCCATTGACCTCTATAAAGAAATGGAGCAGAAAGAAAAAGTAGGTGATCTCTATAAAGAAATCAACGATCTTAAAAACGCCCACAATTATTATCAGATGGTTGCAGATGACTACACCGTCAATAATCAGATGGTGAAAGCTTCCTTGGTATACCGTAAAAAAATGGAGAAAACGGAAGAAGCACAAAAAGTACTGTTGAAAGGCTGGGAAGAAGATAAAGATGCATTCAATTGTTTGAATAACTACTTTGCCAATATCTTTGACATTAAAAAACTGGAATCTGAGATCCAGCATTTATATCAAAAAACTCCGGCTCACAAAAAGATTACTTTTCTGGAGGCTCTGAAATATGAATTCAAAAAAGATCCTAAATTGCATATGGCAACCAGAAATATCGCCTATGAGATCATTGCTGAAAAAGTAGCTACCCGTTCCGAAATTGTAAACGAACTGAAATTTTTTAATCCCGATGATGAGGTAATTCTCAAAGATATTTCGAGATTTAAAACAGGAAGAAATAAAATGTTCAGGAATTAAATATTTAAAGATTGAAGAATTTAAAAATTAAAGAAAAACTTCTGCTTCATCAAATCAATGTTAATTGATTCCCCTTAGCTCCCTAAAAATAAGAAACTCTTGAACTTAAAACTTTGCGTTTAAAAAAGCATTATACATAAGTATCAGAAACACCCTTTTTATTACCCTTCCTTGTGAAAATGATAAAATAATATCAAAAAAGATTTATCTTTGCCCCAGAAAATTATGACAATACAAAGAGCACATATCAATGCAGAACTATGCGAAAGTCCTTCTACGAAAGGGTTATTCGGGTATGATGAGATGATATGGAATGAGGCGAAATGTGCTGACTTTGGAAATTATTTACTGTAAACTTGTAAAAATTTAATCAAAATACAACAGAAACGTCTCGAAAAATCGAGGCGTTTTTTGTTTTTTAGGTCAGAAATTATTTAGAATGAAAAAAAATAACTATAAACATGAAAATTTTTTAACAAAGAATGAAACTTTAATACGATAAAATAGAGTGATAAGCAACCCGGTGAGAGACAGTCATTTAGGTAATTAAGATATCTGCAAAATATTGCGGACAGAAATTCTCTATTCTAAAAACTAATTGTAATAGATTGATTATCAATGATTTGATTTGAAAATTTATTTGCAGATTCCAAAAATTCATATTTACTTTGCAACCGAAAATTGAAAGCAACAGGTTTTCAGGATTCAATTAAAAATAATTTAGAAACAAACAAAAATAAAATGAAACAGTTACACAACATATTCAATCATTATTCAAGACTATTCGGGCAAGAGCCGACAGGTGTTGCGTGTATTCTTGAAAGTGGAATTGTGGATAAAAGGTGCTTATATACGTGGGTCAGCTAATGATCTCTTACGTTAAAATATATGAAGCGCCTCCCGAAAAGAGGCGCTTTTTTTATGGTTTCTTTAGCTTATTTGGTAAAGCGCCGGTCTGTGGAACCGGAGAACAGGGTTCGATCCCCGGAGATACCCCAGATATAAAATCTCATAGCTCAATTGGTTAGAGCACCGGTCTTTTAAACCGGGGGTTGAAAGTTCAAATCTTTCTGGGGTTACAAAAACGGTTCCGTAGCTCAACCGGATAGAGCATGGGTTTTCTAAACCCAGGGTTAGAGGTTCAAATCCTCTCGGAATCACAAAAAAGGTTCATGGAAAATTTCCAATCCGGCTGTCTCCCGGAAAAGAAACAGAAATGGACCCCAAAGCTGGAAAGATAACGGTGGTTGTTTACCCGTCTTGGACGCGGGAGGTCGCAAGTTCGAATCTTGCTTTCCAGACAATTTGTTCCATTAGCATAGTGGTAAGTGCATTCGGCTTTCTACCGAACGACAAGGGTTCGATCCCCTTATGGAATACAAATGATTTCGTAGCTCAAGTGGTTAGAGTGTCGGTCTGATACGCCGAAGGTTGAAGGTTCGAGTCCTTCCGGAATTACAATGATTTTGTAGCTCAATGGCAGAGCACCGGTCTGTTAAACCGGAAGTTGAAAGTTCGAGTCTTTCCAGAATCGCAGGTAACTAATTGTTAATTGTTTCAGGAGAAAAAGTAAAAGTTTGTCGAGAGCAGAAGATCTTTACGCCAAACACGAAAAATACAGACAGACTTTTCTTCTCTCCGGATTAATTAGAAATTAAAGAATATCATTTATAAATTTTTAGGTAAAAATAAAGTTTGTCAAGCGTAGAAGTTCTTATATCAAATAAATTAAGACAGACTTTATTTTTTTAATCTGATGGTTCGCCGAAGTGGAAGAGTCGGGGCGGTCTGCAAAACCGTTGTGTAAACTGAGTGGGTTTGAATCCCATAACCATCTCAAAGAAAGAGGAGATATTAGAAAAGATAGTACAGATGAAATATCATCACTCTTAAGAAATATCCTTTATTAATAAAAGAAAAAGGCTGTCGAGCGCAGAAGATCTTTAGTTAAACATTCAATATAAAGACAGACCTTTTCCTTTTTTGAAAGGAAAAATGAGGAATTACTTATTATTCATTGCTAATTGCTCATAAAAATCCGGAAGTACGCCGAAGTTGGAGAGTCGGGGCAGACTGTAAATCTGTTGCTTCATAGCTGAGTAGGTTCGAATCCTACTACTTCCACCCAACCACTGGTAATGTAATGGCAGCATGCAGGAAATGTACTCTTGTTGTTTAGGTTCGATTCCTGGTCAGTGGGTAATGCTCTATTCGTCTAATGGTGAGGACGTCTGCCTTTCGAGCAGAAAATAAGGGTTCGATTCCCTTATAGAGTACTGGATGTGAATAGCTGGTCAATATTGAATTGATATAATACCATGAAAGTTCAGATTTTAAAAAAAATTGGCCAGTTACCATTCACACAAAAAATGAAGAAAAGAGAAAAGGTCTGTCAAGAGCAGAAGATCTTTAGTCAATAAAAACAGACAGCCTTTCACTTTTTTTTAACAAAATACATTAGGAAATGAGAAAGGTTTGTCAAGCGCAGAAGATCTTTACAAATACTAGCAGGCATAATTTATTAACAGACAGAGCTTTCTCAAACCTAGATATAATATGAGTAATAAGCAATGAATAATAAGTAATAATAAAAAGAGAAAATATTACTCATTACCGATTACTCATTACTAATAAGTTACGCCTCTCTATTCCAATTGGCAGAGAAAACGGCTTTAAACCCCGTAAAGTCCCAGTTCGAATCTGGGGAGAGGTACAAGATATGAGCAATAAGTAATGAGCAATAAGTAATAACCATAGATTTTTATATTACTTATTACTAATGAAAAATCTGCGGGAATGGTGGAATGGCAGACACTCTTGATTTAGGATCAAGCTTTTGAGGGTTCGAGTCCCTTTTCCCGTACCAAAACATAAATGATAAGCAATGAGCAATAAGTAATAATAAAAAGAGAAAATATTACTCATTACCAATTACTCATTACTTATAAATAGCCGGAAGAGTGGTGTAGAAGGTCTGCACGTTAGTCTGAAAAACTAAAGGTACAGGTTCAATTCCTGTCTGTTCCACAAAAAGCATGAATGATAAGTAATACGCAATGAGCAATCATTGATATCTGACTAGTTTCTGTATTACTCATTACCAATTACTTATTGCTCATGAAATTGATTCATAGTGTAATTGGCAGCACACAAGATTTTGATTCTTGTAGTTTAGGTTCGAGTCCTAATGAATTAACAGTATTTACTCTGATAGTGTAATGGCGGCATCTCAGTCTCCAAAACTGATGGTATCGGTTCGAGTCCGGTTCGGAGTGCAAAAGATGAATAGTCAATATTGAATTTTGCTTTGCAAATGAATTTAAAAAAATTGATGATTCACAATTCAAACTAATTTAAAACAAAATTTAAAACATGTAGAAAAAATGGAAACGCAACAACAAACATGGCAGAATATGAATGGAAAATTTTTTCAAAACTCTATCACACAGCTGGTAGAAGAAGCCATCATCCGCGAACAGGCCAACGGACACCGTCTGAAAGTATGTGTGGGATCAGACTCTCATGTATACGGAGATGCCATCAGTTATGCTACGGCAGTAGTATTTATTCGTGAGGGAAAAGGAGCGTTTACCTTTATCAGAAAAGAAAGAGAAATACAGAGTATCAGTATCAAGGAGCGAATGCTGAATGAGGTCAACAAATCCGTTGAGATTGCATACGCTATCTGCTCTGTGTTGGATACTTATGGTGTGGAAATGGAGGTACACGCAGACATTAATACCGATCCCGATTTTAAATCCAATGTAGCATTAAAAGATGCAATGGGATATATTCTGGGAATGGGATATGTGTTTAAAGCAAAACCTTACGCCTTCGCAAGTTCCAACTGTGCTGATATGATGGTGTAATCTTTTTTTAATAAAATATTTTAAAAAACTGTAATGGATATTTTTAGATATATTCAGGATATTAAAACACATCTGAAGTTCACATTTGATGAAGTGGATGGATGGTTTGAAAAAGATAATAAAATATTGAACCATCAACCTTCAAACAGAGGTTGGACCGTTCAGCAGATTTTAGAACACATTTATCTTACGAATTTTTACTTGTTGATCCTTATTGAAAAAGGTTCCAAAAAAGCAATGAAAAATTCTTTACATCTTGATCTGGAATCTGAAATGAAAAATTACAGCTTCAATAAAGAAAACTTTGACAAGGTAGGTGAACATGGCGCTTTTGAATGGATAAGGCCGGAACATATGGAGCCGAAAGGACAATTAGGTCTGGATGAAATCAGAAGCTTAATTACTCAGCAATATCTTCAGTGTTTACAATATCTGGAACTCATGAAGAACGGCGAAGGTCTCTTGTATAAAACAACAATGACGGTGAATGCACTGGGGAAAATTAATGTATACGAATATATTTATTTTCTTTCACTTCATGCTCAAAGACATATTACCCAGATGAAGAAAAACGAATCAGAAACGATTAAAAACTAAAACAAAATGATTTTCAAAACATATAATTCTATAGAAAATGCTTACCAAGCCCGCGTGATCGAGCAGATCAGAATACAGGGTTTTGGGGATGAGGTTTTCATAGTACAGGAAAAAGTTCACGGAGCTAATTTCTCTTTCTTTACCGACGGAAAGGAAATTAAAATCGCGAAGAGAACTGCTTTCATCGAAAAAGATGAGAAATTTTTCAATGCACATCAGATGTTGGAACGCTACAGAGAAAATGTAATAGAAGTGTTTCAAAAAGTGAAAGCCATTTACCCGGATGTAGAAACTGTAGTAATCTACGGTGAATTGTTCGGTGGTGGTTACAAACATAAAGAAGTGGAACCCGTAAAAGATGCTGTGAAGGTACAGAAAGGTATTGAATATGCACCTTATAATGAATTTTACGCTTTCGATATTAAACTGAATGGGATTACCTATTTGGATACAGAAGTTGTCAATCAGATTTTTGAAGAGACAGGATTTTTCTATGCTAAAATTTTGTTTCAGGGAACTCTGGAAGAAGCTTTGAAATTCCCCAATGTTTTCAATTCAAAAATTCCGGCTTGGCTGGGATTACCTGAATTGGAGAGCAATATGTGTGAAGGTACCATCGTGAAAACTTTGAAAACCAAATATTTTGGAAACGGAGCCAGAGTCATTCTGAAAAATAAGAATGAAAAATGGGTAGAAAAGTCCAAAATGGTTAAAAAAGAAGGTAAAACTGTTCAAAAACAGATTCATTTCAGTGAAAAAGCTCAGGAAATCTGGGAAGAAATCCAACAATATGTTACAGTCAACAGATTACATAATGTGGTCAGCAAAATCGGCGAATTCGAACCTAAAATGATAGGTAAGGTCATTGGTCTTTTTTCACAGGATATTTTAGAGGATTTCCAGAAAGATTTTCCGGCAGCTTTCCCAGCTATTGAAAAAGATGAGCAGAAAAGGATCAATAAAAAATTGAATTCTTTAGTAATTGATTTTATAAAAGAAGAGTTGATGACTCTTAAAGTGTAGTTTCGGTAATTTTTTTACCGAAACTTTTTTATGTATAACCTTAACCGTAAAGTAATATGATTTTTACGGTAACATTCAAACAATTAAAAAAATGAAACCCAATATATTTTTTACAGCAGACCATCATTTTGGTCATGAGAATATTATAAAATTTTCAGAAAGACCTTTTGAATCTCTGGACCATATGAATGAAGAGCTCATTAAAAGATGGAACGAGAAAATTCAACCCGGTGATACAGTCTACCATTTAGGAGATATGAGTTTAGGAAAACCGGATTTTACAAAGGAAATTTTAGACAGGTTAAATGGTAATATCCATCTGATCAAAGGTAATCACGAAGGAGCTGCTTTAACCTATCCCAAGCGGTTTGCTTCCATCAGAGATTACCATGAACTGAAAATTGATGAACCGGATCAAAACAACGGAAAACAGAAAATCATTCTTTTCCACTACGCGATGCGTACCTGGAATGGCTCACACCGTGGTGTCTGGCAATTATACGGTCATTCACACGGAACCTTGCCGGATGATGAGATGGCACTTAGTTTTGACGTTGGGGTAGACTGCCACAACTTTTATCCGGTTTCCTACGAGGAAGTCAAAGAATTGATGAAAAGGAAAAAATGGACACCTCCATTTGCTCCAAGAAATTAACAATTAACAATAGAAAGGAAGTTGAAGGGTAGGAGGAGTAGAAACCTAACTAAATTCTAACCTCTAGCTTCTAATTTCTAAAAAAATAATGAAAACAACCAACGAGATCATAATTATCGATCTGGAAGCTACGTGTTGGGAAAACGACAGAATTCCCATCGGACAGAAAGTCGATATTATAGAAATAGGGATTTGCAAATTAAACTTAACATCAAAAGCAATTTCCCAAAAACAAAGCATTTATGTAATTCCTGAAAGATCGGAAATCAACAGGTTCTGCACAAAACTGACCGGAATTACCCCGTAGCTGATAGCAGAAAAAGGAATCTATTTTGAGGAAGCCTGTGAAATAATCAGAGATCAATACCATTCTGAACAGCTTACCTGGGCAGGATATGGAAACTTTGATGGAGAACAGATCACAGAACAATGTGATTGGCTCGGCATAAAAAATCCTTTTTCAGAAAATTATCTGAATGTGATGTTTGAATTTAAAAGACATTTCGGACTGTACAAATCAATAGGCCTTAAAAGAGCTCTTGGTCATCTGAACATGGATTTTGAAGGTACTCATCACAGCGGAGCAGACGATGCTTATAACACAGCCAGAATTTTAAGTAAGATTCTGTAATTAGTAATTAGGCTGGAAGCCTGAAGCAGGAGGCTGGAAGTAAATTAGATACTGTAAAACTTCCCTCTTCCCACATTCATCTTCCTCCATAACAATCAAATTTTAAACAAGTGAAAACAACAGAAAATATATTAATCGTAGACCTTGAAGCAACATGTTGGGAAAACCGACCGCCAAGAGGCCAGGAAAGTGAGATCATCGAAATTGGTGTTTGTATCATGAATGCAAAGACCGGTAAGATCTCTAAAAATGAAGGGATTTTAATAAAACCCCAGTATTCAAAAGTAAGCCCGTTCTGTACGGAGCTTACTACCATTACCCAAAATATGCTGGATAATGAAGGAATCATGCTGGATGATGCTTTCGATATTCTGAGAGCAGAATATGATTCAGAAGAACTGACATGGGCCAGCTACGGAAACTATGATCTGAATATGCTTCAGAATCAGGCAAGAAGATTCTATACAGATTATCCTATGAGTGATGACCATATCAATGTGAAAACATTATTTGGTGAAATTCATCCTACCATCAGGAAAAGTGTAGGAATGAACAGAGCTTTGGGTGAATTGGGCCTTACGCTTGAAGGTACACATCACAGAGGAGTGGATGATGCCAAAAACATTGCAAAGATTCTGCATTGGTGCATGAAAAATTGTTAAGTCATCTTAAATAACAATAGATCCATTTAAAAATGAAGGCTGTCTCAAATGATGAGGCAGCCTTTTTTTATTTTGCTAAATCAGAGATCCTGCCATTGATAAAACCATAGAGCTCCTCAGGAATAGAATGTCCCATCCCTTCAATGAGAAGCCATTCAGCATTGGGAATAGAATCCGCAATATCTTTTCCACAATCAGGATGGAAGATCAGATCATCTGTTCCATGAATAATCAAAGCCGGAGCAGTTATTTTTTTCAGCATGTCAGGATTATACTGAAAAGAACCCATAGCCAGAAGCTGCCGGATGATGCCGTTTTTCGTTCTGGAACGGGTAAGTTCTTCTTCAAGCAAAACCTTTTCCTGATTCGGATCAAACAGATATCCGGAACCTGATATTTTTTCTGCAAAATGGAGTTTCTCCCTGAAATACTCTTCTCTATAAAGAAAAGGATCTGCAGATACCTGTGTCATCATAGCCATTACTTCAGGATCTGGTTTAGGGAGGGCAGGTTTTAAGGAAGTTGACATGATGATCGTCAATGATAAAACTCTTTCAGGATAGTATGAACCTAAAATCTGTGCGATGATTCCCCCCATAGAGCGTCCTGCAATATGAGCCTTTTCAATCTTTAAATGATCAAGCATGCCAATAACATCGTTTGCCATATCCATCAAAGTATAAGGAATACCTTCTTTGTTTATCACAGCAAAAACTTCTTCAATACTTTTATCTGAAGGGATTTCTTTTTTTGCATTAAAAACAGAATTTCCAGAATCTCTGTTGTCAAAACGGATTACCCTGAATCCTTTTTCAGCCAAAAGTTTACAGAATTTACTATCCCAACGGATCATCTGGCTTCCTAATCCAGAGATCAGGACTAAATTTTTGGAATTTCCTTCACCAAAAATTTCGTAGCATAAATCTATATCTTGTATGCGAATCGTTTCCATAGAAATTAATACAATTCAGTGGTACTTTCTGAAATTACTTTCTGCTCAGCTTTCTGTATCTCCAGACGGTAGTTGATATATTCATTATTTTGATCAGGTACAATCATGGCAAATTCAAAAGTAAAAAGATCACTTCCCGATTCTGTCCATTCTTTCTGTAATTGAGAATTGGTAAATAACCCGCCATTTAAAAGAAATTTCATCTTATTCACCAACGCTTCCAGATTTAAAGAAGCCTGGATAAACTGTTTTCCATTTAAAGTATTTGTAACAGCAAGAACTCCCATTGTTGTTTTATGATCTTTAGCTTTTTCTCTAAGCTGTTTTTTTAATGCATTTTTCATGTTTTCATTATTGTATATTTCCTCCCAGGTCAAATAAAAATTGATTCACCATCTTTAAAGATTTATTCTTTTTTGAAGAAAGAATTTCTTTTGTAATATGCTCTGCACTTCGCTTTGCCTCTTCAAAGATCTTTTTACCATTAGAAGTGATGACCACATAGCTTACACGGGCATCTCTTTCATTGGTTTCTCTGGCTATCAACCCAATTTTTTCCAAAGGGTTCAATAATCGGGTTACTCCAGATGCTGTAAGACCTGTTTTTTCAGCAAGATCTATTCTTCTCATTTTGCTCTCAGATGAAGAATTAAGGATATAAAGAATAACAAAGTCATTGAATCCCAGACCATGAACGCTCAAAGAATCAAATTTTCTGGCGATTACAGACTGCAGCTTATTAATGTTTATTAAAAATAATAATTCGGTACTTATCATTGAAAAGTGTTTGAGTTATCAAGTATTTTTATTTGGCAAATATATAAAATTTAATGAATTACAATCCTGATTTTAATATTTTAAATAAAATTAACGTATCTGTATAATATATTGACTTAATCATGAAGAGTACAAATTCCGAAATTAAGACACTAAATAATGTGTAAATGTCAAAGTACAGAGTCTTTAACCACTTTTTTGTTAATATATCCTTAAACAGGGAATTGTTTTTAGAGTGTCAAAGTGATACTGGTAGTTGTTTTATTAACTTAATATTTTGTTAAAAAATTCACTTTAATGGGATAATTTACTGTCTGTCAGCCATTTTTTTTTATTTTAGCTGATAAGAATGAATTTATGTTTATTGATGAAGGTTTTAAGACAATGTATTTAAACTGTAAAATAAAGGAGATGGCTCCTTTTCTTAAAAAGCTTACACCAAAAGATAAAAAAGAAGTTGTTGCTCTTTTAAAAAAACATAATAATAAAAAACTGAGCCTTAATACAATTTCTGTATTAGCTTCTTTGATTGGCTGCAAAGCGGGAAATGAGTACAAAGACAAATCCGGATATGATGTGATACCGGTTTATTTTGTCGACGAATTCTTTGAAAATTATTTTCTTGAAAATGCTTCTTTTTTGAACAATGTATTCCATCTTTACCATAGTGTTTATCATAATAGCCTGATCGGAATTTTATATAAGAAACTTTGTTTTTCAGATTCTTTTTTTTCAATGAAAAGCAATAAAATTTCATCAAGTGCTGTTTATCAATATAATACCGAAGAAGAAACGGTGTTTCCGGATGTTTGGATGAAGCTGGATTTATCTTCGCAGCAGATACATTATTTATTCCTCTCTTTGGGACTGTTTAATAAATACGAAACATTCTCTGGTACGGCTTTTGAAGCCTTATTAAACAAGGCAGTTTCGGATGATTTTAAGAAACAGACACTGGGAATATTAATTGGTAAAAAGATCAGTTTTGAATGGCCATCTGTAAAGCAGTTTACAGACAAAGTTTTAAAATTTATCAACCTGATTACTAGTTGTAATATCGCTTTCAGAAAACTGCTGATCCCCATTCTTTCAGCTGTTGAGAAATCAGTTTTTAATGTTAAAAGCTCCCCAAGTTTTGTTATGACCTGATAAAGCAGAACCGAACCAAGCCCATTATCGGACTGTTAGAAGAATGGAAAAAATGAATAACCTGAAACAAATTTATACATCAAATTAGAAGCACATGAAAGAAAGACTTTATGAGATCCTTAATGAGGAAAAAATACATGAGATTATCCCTTTTCTAAAAGAACTTAGCATTGAAGAAAGGAAAACACTGGTGCCCTCTATAAAGAAAATGGACAGGGAGATCAGTAAAATTGTAATGACTAAAAACTCCTACCATACGGCAGGATCTGTAAGCCAGCATTCCATTATTGATATTGCTTCATTTGTCTGTATGGACAAAAAGAACTTCGGTAAAAACTACTGGAGTCTTTTCCGTAATGCAGAACAAACCGAACAGATCCTGGAGTGGGGCTGCCCGGAATGGTTTTCAGACTTTATCAATGAATCTGTAGAAGCTGAATTTACAGCGTTTAACTATAAAGATATTTTAGGATGGACAGAAAAAGGCTATGTAAAGCCCAAACCGGAATTGTTGGGACATCATCTGAGCAATTACCCGGCTGAACTGGACCGCCATCCCGAAACCCTTAATACCCATTTTTGGTATCTATGTGAATATCCTTCTAAATCTTTACCCTTCCGTAAAGAATGGTTTCCTATTGTTCAGAAGCTCATCACGGAAAAAAAGATTGAAAGAAAAAGGTTTTTGAAAGAATGTCTTCTGGCTTCCAACAGAAATTTTAATAAAAATGTAACAGGCTGGTTTATGGATGCGTTTACATCATTAAAACCAACAGAAGAAGAATTGTCTGAGTTGCAGGATGAATTGCTTGCAGGGCTGGCTTCCTCACAGTCAAAAGCTGTGAATACCATATTATCACATTTGAAAAAAATTGTGGGAGTTCCTAATTTTAAAAATGATGAATTTTCCCATTACCTTCCGAATTTACTGAGTTCGGAAGTAAAAACGGTGGTTGTTTCCAGTCTGGTACTTACCGAAAAAATATTCCAGAGAAAGAAAATAGATCCTGAAATGCTGGGAATGGCTTTAAGTACTGCATTTGTCAGCAAAGATGATGGTGTACAGTCAAAAGCTGCGAAGATCATCCTTAAATATATTCCAGCTTCAGAAAATATCATAGAGGCTCTTTCCCATTATTCAGATAATATACTGACTAATGTACGTCCTCTTCTGATAAAATATATTGAAGAAACACAACCAGAGCTGGAGGCAATAGCGTCGAAAAAATTATCCCTGACTACAGAGGAAAATGCGGTGAGAGTACTTCAGAACTTTGAAGATCTGATGTTTTATCTTCCTTTGGCTATGGATGATCCATACAGCCAGCATTGTGATATTGCTTTGACTGGATTTATCCATTTTGCCGGTGATGTAAACGCTGAGTCTGTGAAATTAATAGAACCGGTATTTTTGAAAGCCTGTAAAACAATTGCGAAGTGGGAAGTTCCCTATCTGAATGTTTTATTGTGCAATGCTATTATCAATTATGGCTTGGGTTTACTGGAAAAATATCCTATTCAGCTTAAAAATCTGGAAAAAATTTACCATAAGACCAAAGAAGAGGAAACAGCAAGAGAATCTTACTCCAATTATCAGAAAAAATTGGGGCCAATTGAAAATGTGGGAGCAGACTGCCCTGCCAGAATAGCTTTTAAGGAGCTTGCTATCCATGCATATGAAAAAATAAAATCAGGAGATAAAATCCCGTTATTGTTCCCTGTTACCCATGCTCCATGCTGGATTTCCCCTATTACACTGGTGGAAAGACTGGAGAGCTATCAGAATAATAATATTGAACCCCATCATCTGGATATTCAGCTGGCATTGCAGCGTTGTGCTTTAGACAATACTTCAGAAGCTGTTGTAGAAGTTGAAAGAAGATTAAAAGGAGAATATAAAGAACTGTTACTTTTCTTCTTTGGCAAAAATGTTAAGCCGGAAGGAAAATTTGAACACCCTTCATGGTGGATGACTGCGGGAATTACCCGTTCACCGGAAATAGTGTTTGAAGAATTCAGCAGTTTCGGGTATGATGATATTCCTGTAGAATTCTTTTCAGGGGCTTACAAATGGAAAACCATTGATAATAAGAAAAACTCATACTACCCTGTAGAGCTGAAGATTGTTATCCCTAAATATCATCTTGTAAAAAGAAAAGAACCTTTATTCGTGGAGTATTTCGTTGCCGAACAGAAAGAACTTACCGAAATTCCCGCTTTGATGCTGTGCTTTCCGAACACTCCGGCAAATGCTTTGGCAAAAGTAATCAAGCACTGTCTTTTCTTTTCAGGAATTGCCGAAGTTTATGAAAGAAGTCTGGTTTTGAATACAGCAAATGCGCTTTATCAGGTTAAAAAACCTTTGGATGAAATCGGATATCTGTTCTTAGGAACTATTTTCCTGGACAGCGATAAGACGATCCGCGGTACAGCAGCTGAAATTTGGCTGGAACACGTTTCTTCCCAAACCATGGATAATGCATGGTTAGGTAGAGTGATTGGTCTGCATGAAAAGTTGGAATGGGCACCTGTTAAAAGACTAACAGATCTCATGCAGCATCATATGCTGAATGTCAGTAAGAATCATAATATTGCCCTGGAAGAATTAATTTCCAATATATTGCTTCAAATGGAAACACCGGTAACCAATCTGAAAAAGATTCTGGAAATATACCATGAAGTATTGGCTTTGAATCACTCAGAAGCACATAAAGAGATAATCATAAAACTAGATAGCTGGAAAGAAAACTCGAGTCTGAAAAAAATATGTAGTCTTCTTCTGAAAAAATAGATTATGGAGGATACACTTATTTACAACTATTCAGAAGCATCCTCTTTAGTAAGGAAAGATGCGCTTGAAGAGCTTTTTCTTGCTAAATACAGTGAGGTCCATAAAAATACCGATGTCCCGTGTTTTTTCTGGGGAAATGTCAGGCAGCCTTTTATTTTAGCACGTTGCCTGATTACACTTTCCAATATTGTGAAATCCAGCTTTAATCTGTCTCCGTTTCAGATGGCATTTCTCAAAGATCCGATAGTAACAGCCGGAAATCAAAGATTACGCTTTGAAGGTTTTTCTCACTGTGCCGGAGTCTATGCAAGAGTTGACATACTGCCTGATGGTCTGGAAGGTGAGTTCCTGGAAAACGGAACTACCAATGTTGATTTTAATCAGCCTATGATAAACGCCCTGGGAAGCATCCGCCCAAATGAAAAAATTATACTTTCCGTGGGTGAAAAAGAAGTGGGCCTGTACAAAAAAGAGGAAAAGGTAATAGAAAAAAAGGTTCCTTTACCGGTAAAATGGATCAAAGGACTGGGAACTGTTCAGGTTTATTTATCAGAATCTGAAAAACGGCATACTTTTAATAAAATTCAGACACAGCAGCTGTTCCAGGGAATGCCGAAAGGAACCATAAAGTTGGATTATTATCTGATTGTGAGAGGAAATAAACCCATTTTTTCTCCGGTAAAATCTGTGGATGCTGTTTGTATAGGCGGTCTTCACAGGCTTCGTCTTTTAGAACCATTGCTTCCTTATATTGATTGTATGCAGGTTTTTCCACATTCTAATATGCAGTCTACAACGTGGCAGCTCTATATGGGACATATCAGATTCAGCTTTTCTTTGTCAAGAGAGTGCTGGAGAGGTTTCTCAGGAGAAGGTGCTGTATTGGAAAACCTTATTTCTGAGGTTTCTGATGAGTGGATTGATGCTTTGGATAAGTATGCCTATGCCAATCAATCTTTTGATCCAGCTATACTTGCTCTGAAGGAAGATCTGAGTTTCAGCAAAGCTGATAATATTACAGGAAGACTCGCTGCAATGGGATTACTTGGGTATGATCTTGATGATCATGAATTTTTCTACCGCAGACTTCCTTTTAAATTAAGCCGTATTATTGGCCTCAATCCTCGTATAAAAAATGCCGAAAAGTTGATAGAAGGCGGAAAAGTAGAAATTTTAAATAACAACAAAGAAAGAACAGAAGCCAGAGTAGAAGGAACTGATGTACATCATACGGTAATCATTGAAGAAGAAAAAGAACGCTGTACCTGCGCATGGTTCAGTAAATATCAGGGAGAAAGAGGTCCTTGTAAGCACGTGCTGGCAGTGAAGAAACTTGTAAGCGGTTAAAAATAAAAAAGGACTGATAATGTAATATCCGCCCATTTCTATTTTTTTGTAACTTAATGTTTTTTTTCAGATAATAATTAATGAATTTTATTTTGCCCTTACTAACAATAGCGTAATCATATTTTCAGTTTTTCTAATGTTTTTTTTAGTAATAGATTTTCATGTTTTAAAAACTCTTTATCGTCTTTCAATTCTTGTATATAAGCAAGGTAAGTTTCTCTTTCTGTTGTAAGATATTCATTACCGCCGCCTATAATTTTTTGTTGTAAAGAACTATCAAGTATAAAACTATATGGATGGTCAATAATATCAGCTGGTTTTACTTCTAGAAACTTAGCAATAGTATTTATCTTTTCCAAATCTACTTTGCATCTGCCACTTTCAATCCTAGAATATTGTGACTGTGAAATACCTAGAATTTCTGCCATATAGTCTTGTGAAAAGTCCTTATCTCTCCTTTGTTTTCTGATTTTATCAATGTTGATTTTCATGTTCATAGTTTTGGCAAAAGTAAAAAAAAAAACAAAATATTACATGCATTCTTTATGTATCAAATACATATTTTCATTCACAATATTTTATCATATTTGCTGCGCAATAAAAAATTAATAACATTTTTAAAAATTCATTAAACTTTATGAAAAAACTATTTTTAGCGTTAATCGCTTTAACATTTTCTACTTCAGCATTACTTCATTCTTGTGGTGAAGATACTACAGAGAATCCAACAACTCAATTAGAACAAAAGCAAAAATCAGAAAAATCAGCAGCAAGACAGGCAGGTCAAGATGACTTTGTAACGATAAAAGAAACGACAGGTTTATTATCAGAAACAATAATGAACTTTGGAGCGAAGGAATTAATTAAAAATGATAATACTTATACATTTAGTACTTCTAAGGATTTGTATTTATTAGGAATGCGTGATAATTTAAAGAATTACAGTTTTGATTATATTGATAACACATTAAGTTTTTCAAAAGATGAATCATATCAGATTTATTCTATAGACAATACGTTTTATGTAGAAACTCCATATTATAAAGGTCTTCTTGAAGATGTTGATCAAAAAAACCTAAATGAAGATAGAAAGTTAAACGTGCTTATGATTTTCTTAGGTGAAGTAACATCGGATCCGACATTAAACAAAACTACATTTGATGATTATTCATCTAGAATTGCAGGTGGAGGATGTTCTTTCTTCAATACAGTATACAATGTTGGAGTAGGGATGAATGCTGCTGCTGCACAAGCAAATTTATTACATAATATTATTTCCGATGTTAATGACGGTGATTTGAAAGGTTGTAGAAGTCTGGGCTTATCAGAAAGCACAAGTTTAGGAGTAGTGCATTACGCAACTCAAGCTTGGTGTTGTCCATAATAATCAATTATGTTAGTTACTCCTTATACCATAATATTTGCAACTGTAGTATCTCTTTATATCTACATTCATTCAATTATAATTTTGCAAAAAAAAGAATCAGGAATATTAGACTATTTTATCATCTTTTTTATTCCTTATCTTGGACCAATTGCAATTATAATCTCGTATTATATTAAAAAGGGAAAATAATCTAATTTATAAAAAGAACCATCCAACTACTGGATGGTTCTTTTTAATTTTTTATCAATTTCGGAAAACTAAAAAGCTTTACCGTTTGTATACAATAAATAATTATCTAAAACATGCCAAGAATTATTATGTATCCAAATTTAGTTTCGTGGATAATATTTTTGTAATGCTATTTATATTTCATCCATTCCTCATAACTAAGCACACCTAATTCCGGTTTGCTTTCTCCCTCAAGAATAGAGATAAATTCAAGCTGGTTTCCATCAGGATCATTAAAATAAATGGCCAGTGCGGGCATCCACGCAAATACCATAGGTTCAGTACTTCCGTTTTTTAGAAAATTGTAAGGTTTCAAATTCTTATTTTTCAAAAATTCTACTGAATAATTTAAAATATCTTCTTTACTGCTTGAAAAAGCAAAATGCCTAGTCTGGAGATTTTCCGCCTGTTCCCAGAGTCCTAACATAAATTCTTTTCCCTCTCCAACCCATAGAAAAGCGATAGGTCTGGTTTCATCTCTGTGAGCCAGTTTCAATCCTAACACTTCTGTATAAAACTGTATTGCGTTTTCCAGATTGCTTACCTGTACATGAGTCTCATATATTCCCTTAATCATAGCTTAATTTTAATAATAGCAAAGCTAGAAAACCCTTTCTTAAAAACAGATCAGAGATGATTTCTTTAATGAAAACGAATGATAGAAGGATTTTATAATTAGGAATTAGGAATTAGGAATTAGGAATTAGGAATTAGGAATTAGATTGTCATTAAAGATCTATGTTTATTTTCAATGGGTGGTTTTTAACCTACCTTATAAGTTACCATTTAGCCGAAACTTAAATCTGTGTAATCCGCAAATCCTGAATGTTTATCCAATTGAGATATCCTCTATAAAATCTCCTTTCAACCCATTAAAAAAATAAAATTTTAAAAAAAATTAAAGAAAAATTTTCTACGCAAAAAGATTGCGCAATACTGTTTTTACTTTGCATCAGAAATCAGAGAGGAAATATCAATTCTTCTCCATGTTTAACAAAAAAACAGTAACCATGAAATTTAATTTTTTAAAAAAAGAAAATAAAAAAGTAGTCCTGAACTACGAAGGTGCAAAAGCATATGCCATGACACCTGCAGAAGAATTGTATAGTGCTGTTGTTACAACAGGACTGTCCGATGCCAACTATGAAAAAGGAAACGACAGATTGGAAAGAATCCAGTCTCTGATCAAAAAAAATGATCCTGAATTTGTAGCTAAACTGGCAGTGTATGCAAGAAAAGATATGTATTTGCGCTCCATCCCATTGGTATTGACTACCGAATTGGCAAAGCAGGTTTCCGGTACGGATCTGGTAAGTAAAACGGTAGAAGGTGTGGTCCAGAGAGCAGATGAAATCACAGAATTGCTGGCATACTACCAACTTGCGAATAATAGAACAGATACCAAAAAATTGAACAAACTGTCAAAGCAGATTCAAAAAGGTCTGGTAAGATCATTCAATACATTCGATGAATACCAGTTTGCAAAATACAACAGAAAAGCAGAAGTAACCCTGAGAGATGCATTATTCCTGGTTCACCCAAAAGCTAAGGATGAAAACCAACAAGCTGTTTTCAACAAAATTGCCAATAACACATTGGAAACTCCTTATACATGGGAAGTAGAACTTTCCGTTTTAGGTCAGACGAAATTTGCAAATGATGCAGAAAGAAATTTAGCCTTCAAAAACAAATGGGAAGAACTGATCTTCAGCAATAAATTGGGTTATATGGCAACCATGAGAAACCTGAGGAATATTCTGGAAACGAGAGTATCATCTGATGCAATGAACAAAGTGTGCAGATACCTTTCTGATGAAAGAGCTGTTTCCAATTCAAAACAGCTCCCGTTCCGATTCCTTGCAGCTTATAGAGAGTTAAAAAATATCGATTCTCCTTATCTGTCCTCAGTATTGGAAGCATTGGAAGATGCGGTGGTAGTAAGTGCTAAAAATATCAAAGGCTTTGGTTTTGATACTTCGGTAGTAATCGCTGCGGATGTATCCGGTTCTATGCAGAAAGCGGTTTCCAACAAAAGTAAAATTTTGCTGTATGATATCGGTTTACTGATGTCGATGATTCTTCAGTCACAGTGTAAAAATGTGGTGACAGGTATCTTCGGTGACCGTTGGCTGAGAGTTCCAATGCCTAAAAACGGAATTTTAAGGAATGTAGATGCATTCTACAAACGCGAAGGTGAAGCAGGATATTCTACAAATGGCTATCTGGTGATTGAAGATCTTATCAAAAGAAGAGAATTGGTAGATAAAGTAATGCTTTTCACCGATACCCAGATGTGGGATAGCACAGGGAACAGAAACTCCTTTGAAGATGTATGGGAAAAGTACAAAGCTATCGCTCCTCATGCAAAACTGTATATTTTTGACCTGGCAGGTTATGGAAGACAGCCGCTTGATGTCAGAAAAAATGATGTACATCTTATTGCAGGTTGGTCAGACAAAATTTTCGATGTACTGAATGCGTTGGAAGACAAAAAATCAGCTGTAAAAATGATTCAAAAAGTAGTGCTGTAACAGGCACTGCTTTTAAAATTCAAATGTAATTTAGTAAATCAAAACCCATGAAAATTATCAATAAATATCCTGTATTTTCAGATATTATACAGCTTGGAGATACATCTTTCCAATTTAAGTTTAAGAAATCAAAATGTTTTGATCATGCGGCGGATCTTTTTGTTGTAAATATTCAAGGAGTCATAATTCAAAATGTTGAAGAATGGATAAGCGCTATAAAAGCAGATCATATTAATATGAATTCTGTCATTACAGTTGATGGAAATGCTATGGAAATATTTACAGGAAATTTTGATGAGGATCAATGGGGTGATTGGTGTACAAGTTTCTCTCCCTTTGTGTTTGAAAGCTATGATACGAAATATATCCAAAAAGAGCAAAAAGATTGGGATGATGAATTATTGTTAACTGTTAGAATGCAGGTCATGGAAAAAATGTGTCGTTCTGTAACTGCCTCTGATTTTAGAAAATTTATACAGGAATATTGTGAAGCTGATTTATCCAAAGCAGAATTGAAAACAATACAACGGGAAAGACTGAAAGAAATTCTGGAAAAGATTAATAAACTTAATGCTTCCAGCTTTTATGACATCTTTGTTTGGAAATCCACATTTCAAATCGATTAATGATGAATCAGATTGCATCATAAAATAAGGAAAGAAAGATTATGGGAAATTTATTTTATAGAATTGAATAGGAACTTGAAATGATCTTATTATCATTTTCTCAATAAAAATCAAACTACGTAAAAAGATTGCGTACATACAGCATAATTTTGCAGTGTTAATAATACTGGTGCCGTTAGAAAGACCTACTTCGATTCCAAACTGACAGAGTCTTTCATCAGCTTGCCCGGTAGCTAACCAATGCCGTAGATAAGAGTTTCATCATCAACTTCCAATTGAATATCATTTACTCTTATTATTTATTTGCTTGGTTTTTAATAAAAAAATAACTGCGTAAAAAGAATGCGCAGCAATAATATAGATTTGTAAAAAGAAAACTAATAATTATGAATAAACATAAAAATCAAGTGTCGTCTTAGAATCATACTTCGAGATTGAGTAAACATTGGGTCGCAGGTTCGAATCCTGCCTTTTCCCTCGAAAAGGAGAGGTAGCTCAGCAGGTAGAGCAAATGCACGGAAGATTCTGAAAAATATTACCTTGATTTGTAAAAGAGTGCCGTAGAAAAGGCCTACTTCGGTTTAATTTGGTTCGACTCCATAAGGTCATGGAAATGATCTTGTACAAGTCTTTTCGAATCTTGCCTCTTTTTATTTTAAAACAAACAAGTGCCGTAGAAAAATGTTACTTCGCTCATCACGACGGGGTCACGGGTTCGAATCCCGTCTCTTCCACAACAAAAAACACGATCTATATAGGAAGAGTAGCTCAGCTGGTTAGAGCACGACTGCATTATTCGATCTTAGCCTTGTTTTTCTCATATTAGAAGCCGGAAGTGGGGTGTTGAAAGATATCTTTGTATATAATTTTCTATAAAGTCAGAGAGATTTTCAGACTTTAACCCCTTTCTTCATCCCACTTCCAGCTTCTTAATATTACCATTCTAAAGTGTCGTTAGGAAAAAATTCATCGTAACACAATTATGGGAGGAATAGCGAAGTCGGTCACCCCGGCAAGGCTATCCGGTTCGACTCCGGCAAACGTTTAGCCCTGTTTTTTCCTTACTTTTACCTTTAAAAAGTGCCGGTAGATTATTTACCGGCACTCTTCATTGTATCTTCAAGCTCTTCTTCAAACATGACTTTCCATTTTGAAAGAGTAGTTCTGCTTATTTTATATTTTCTGGACATATAGCTTGTGGAATGACCGTGCTTTTTCTGATACTGCAGCAATTTTAGCATTGTCTGTCTGTCATAGGTTTTGAGTTTTTGATTTTCTCTGGACTGCTTGAACAGTTTCTCGTTGAACTTCAGTACATCTTCGCTGGTATGAAGTTTTTCAAGAAGTTCCTTGATTTTCGGATCCTTTAGCTTTTCCGGATATTCCATCCTGAGCATATCCTGATAAATTTTTTTGTAATTGGGGCGCATGTCTTATCTGTTTATCCGTTTACATTATCGCTCTTCTGAAGCCATCTGTGAAGGGTGCTTTTAGGAATAGAATATTCTTTGATGACTTCACTTTGGGTCATTTCACCGGAAAGAATTCTTTTCATAATAAAATCTTTGATTTCCTGAGTGTAAATATTTTTCCTGAAATAAGGCGTTTTTTCGGACTTCTGCTGGTTTTTGTTAATGGCAGAAGGAGGTGCATATAAAATCAAATGTGAGCTGTAAAGTCTGAAAAAATCATATTCCAATAATTTGCTCCATCTTAGAAGAAGATCCGTATCCATCGATTTACTTTCGTACATACCTTCGATAGCTCCTTCATCTTTGCCTAAAAATTTGCATATCCTTTCTATTGTTATTTCATTTTCATCTACTCTTTCCTTAATAAACTTTCCAATATGGATTTCTTTATATAACATTTTTATTGAATATTATTCTTTTGTTTAAACTTATATATCAAAAAAACGAAAATAGGATCTATATATTATTTCATATGATGGGGAATAATTCGCTTCAATTTGAAATTGATAAAAAATGGAAATTATGATGTAAGAATGTTAAATCGCGTTTAATAAGATGATGAATCTTAAAAAACGGATCTGTAACTTACCAAATATCTTAAAAACAGGTGGGTAGGAGTCACCTTAATGTACTTGAGATATATTCTTTATTTTCAATGGGTTTCCTCTTCTTCTCTTTCAAACTCTCTTCCTGCCATTTGTGTAAATAATATATGACCTATTAAGGTTTTTATACAATTCTATGAGTTGAAGCTGTAGATGAATTGATATACAGCTTTTTACACGTTGAATTTTTTAATTAGTACCAAATAATTGCTTATTCGTTTTCAAATGTAAACAAAAATAAGAAGTAAAAAGAGATAGAAATGTAAAAATCGTACTTTATCTGCTTATTTTAATTAAAATTAACATATTATAAGAATTGATTTGTAAATTACTTACAGGTAATAGACTTCATCATAGAAAAATGATAAAAAGAAAAAATTGTATACCATTGAGACAGTCCATACCTTTGCAAATCAATGAAAAATACTATAAGCTTATTCGATTTTTCGAAGAAAATCAATTACAAAAATGAACTGCTGGCTGGCTTTACTGTAGCGATGACAATGATTCCTGAATCTCTTTCATTTGCTATCCTTGCCGGTTTGTCTCCGCTTACAGGACTCTATGCAGCCTTTATGATGGGGCTTGTAACAGCTGTTTTGGGAGGCCGTCCGGGAATGGTTTCCGGTGGAGCAGGAGCAACTATCGTTGTATTGATTGCTCTGATACAATCTCACGGAATAGAATATCTTTTTGCCACGGTTGTACTTGCCGGAATACTTCAAATGCTGGTGGGAATCTTTAAATTAGGAAAATTTGTAAGATTGATTCCACAGCCAGTTATGTACGGGTTCCTGAACGGGCTGGCCATTATTATTTTTATGGCACAGGTAGAACAGTTCAAAATTACAGATAGTAATGGAGCTGTACAGTGGCTTCAGGGAGTGCCTTTATACATCATGGCCGGCTTAACTGTACTTACAATTGCCGTAGTCTATTTTTTTCCAAAAATCACAAAAGTTGTCCCTGCCTCTCTGGTTGCCATTATAATCGTATTTGCTTTAGTTCTCGGATTTAATATTCCAACCAAAACAGTCGCAGATATTGCTCATATCAGTGGAAATCTTCCCAGTTTCCATATCCCCAAAATTCCTTTTTCCCTGGAAACTTTGCAGATTATTTTCCCTTATGCCTTAATTATGGCCGGAGTAGGTCTTATTGAATCTCTTCTGACATTATCCATGGTAGATGAAATTACTAACACCAAAGGAAGTGCAAATAAAGAATCCGTAGCTCAGGGATTGGCCAATATTACCAATGGTTTCTTTGGTGGAATGGGTGGCTGTGCAATGGTAGCACAGACATTAGTGAATCTGAATGCTGGTTCCAGAGCAAGATTATCCGGAATTATAGCCTCTCTGCTTATTTTGATCATTATACTGTGTGGAGCCCCTGTGATAGAGAAAATTCCTATGGCAGCTTTAGTAGGAGTGATGATGATGGTGGCCATCAGTACTTTTCAATGGGTGTCTATCAGAATTGTTAATAAAATGCCGAAATCGGATATTTTTGTAGGGGTTACTGTAGCGTTGGTTACTGTGGTTTTACATAATCTGGCTTTAGCAGTGTTGATTGGAGTGATCATTTCAGCGTTGGTTTTTGCCTGGGATAATGCGAAAAGAATCAGAGCGAGAAAATATGTGGATGAAAACGGAGTAAAGTACTATGAAATATACGGACCTTTGTTTTTTGGTTCAGTAACAGCATTTACGGATAAATTTGATCCCATGAATGATCCGGATCAGGTGGTTATCGATTTTAAAGAAAGCCGTATTGTAGATATGAGTGCAATAGATGCTCTGGACAAATTATCAAAACGTTATAAGCAATATAATAAAACCTTACATCTGCGTCATCTCAGCGAAGACTGCCGAAAAATACTTAAAAATGCAGAGGCTGTAGTGGAAGTTAATATCCAGGAAGATCCGACGTATAAGGTGATGCCGGAAAAATAGGGAAGGAGGCAATAAGTGAATTTTGGCTCGCAAGTGAATAGTGAATTTTTATTGTCTGTAAAAAATTGACAAGCGCAGCGGATTGACGATTGACCATTCACAATAAACCTCCTCATAAACCAGACAAGGACTGTAAGAAAAAATCTACAGTCCTTGCTAGTTTAGGTCATTAATGTATTCGCAATAAAATCTGGCACTAAAGCATAGTGTGATAATTTCATGCTGATAGAAGCTCTTCCACTCGTTAGTGTTCTCAGATCAGAAATGTACCCGAAAGTTGAAGCTAACGGAACTTCCGCTGCAAAAATCTTTCTTCCTGATTTTTCATCAATAGAAGTAATGATTCCTCTTCTTCTGTTGATATCCGCGGTGACAGCACCAGTATATTCCTCAATACTCTGGATTTCCACCTGCATGATAGGTTCCATCAGTTTAGGACTACATCCTTTTGCTGCCGTTTTGAATCCTTCTCTTGCCGCAATTTCAAAATCAAATGCTGCGGAATCCTGAGCGTGGAAAGAACCATCCAGAAGAGTGATCTTCATGTTTTCCAGAGGATATTCTTTCAATGGTCCATGTTCCATAGCTTCTCTGAATCCTTTTTCAACAGAAGGAATAAATTCAGTGGGAATAGCTCCTCCCTTGATCATATTGATGAATTCCAATCCATGTTCATGATCATTTCCTGGCCCGATTTCAAAAGTAATATCAGCGAACTGACCACTTCCTCCATTTTGCTTGGAAAGCTTTTCTCTGTGAACTTTAGTTTCCGTTAAGATCTCACGATAAGAAACTTTAGGTTTTCCCTGATTGATTTCAATACCATGATTAAGACGGATTTTTTCCAATGTAACCTCAAGATGAAGTTCTCCTAATCCACTCAATAAAGTTTCCCCGGTCTGCGGGTCTTTTTCAACCACCAAAGAAGGGTCTTCTTCCTGGATTTTTGCCAGCACCAAACCGAACGATTTCTCATCACCATTGGTTCTAGGCTCAATTGCAACTCTGATCACAGGAGTCGGAATGGTAATGGCTTCCAGTAATATTGCCTTGTCTGGAGAACATAAAGAATCTCCGGTTTTGGCATCCTTTATTCCCGTTAAAGCAACAATATCTCCGGCTTTAGCTTCTTCCATGGATAAAGTTTTGTCCGACCGCATCTGTAAAATTCTCGAAATCCTGTAGCTTTCACCCGTCCTTACATTCAGTATTGTATTACCGGATTTTATTCTTCCGGAATATACACGAAGCATGGCCAGCCTTCCCATATGTTTGTCAATAACGACTTTGAAAACAAGCCCTGCAAAAGCAGCTGCCTCATTTCTTCCCAATGTTACTGTTTCTTCTGTATAAGGATTTCTTCCTTGAAGGTCAGTTAGCTGATCCGGAGCCGGAAGATAAGTTACCACAGCATCAAGAAGAGGCTGGATTCCCTTATTTTTAAAAGCAGAACCACAAAGAACAGGAACAGCTGATCCGGATCTGCAGACCCTTTGTATAGCTTCTGATATCATTTCGATGGTGACCATTTGTTCTGTATCCATAAAGATTTCAAAGAACGTGTCGTCATTTTCTGCCAGGGTTTCCATTAATTTTATCCTGTATTCATCAGATTCAGCCATATAATGATCGGGAATTTTTTTTTCCACGATAGTCTCTCCGTTTTCATCAGTCCAGTATAATGCTTTCATTTTAACAAGATCGATCACTCCTTCAAAATGTACTTCAGCGCCAATTGGAATCTGAAGAGCAAGAGGAACAGCATTCAGCTTAGTTTTTATCTCATTGAGAACCGCAAAGAAATCTGCGCCAATTCTGTCCATTTTATTGATGAAACAGATTTTGGATGTTCCGTGTTTTTCTGCCTGGAACCAAACATTTTCAGTCTGCGGCTGAACTCCTGAAGAAGCACAGAAAACTGCGACAACACTGTCCAGAACTCTTAGAGAGCGTTCTACTTCTACCGCAAAATCAATGTGTCCCGGCGTATCAATAATGTTGATATTATAAACGGTATTGTCTTTCTTCCATTGTGTAGAAACTGCAGCTGATGAAATGGTGATACCCCTGTTTCTTTCCTGGATGTCTTTATCCATGGTGGTATTTCCATCATCTACATTACCAATTTTATGAATAAGTCCTGTGTAATACAAAAGCCTTTCTGATAAAGTTGTTTTTCCTGCATCTACGTGTGCTATAATCCCTATGTTTCGTGTGTTGTATTTCATTTTGTTTGATTTAAATTGTTGATTTTTAGATCTGTGCTTAGAAAAGTTTCTGAAAAAATTGAGCACAAAATACACTCCGGTCTCGTAAAGCCGGCAAAACATTTTTTGTATTTTGTATCAAAGGAAAATTTTCAGAAATCTTAACAAATAACACAAATTCGTTGAATTGTTAAAGTCTGAAATTAGGGCAGCAAAAAAGACCTATCCGAATAGACAGGTCTTCAATATATTTTTAGTATAAAAGATCTATAGAACTATTCAGATAAATATTCAGTGCTGCCAAAGAACACAGCTCTGACAGGATTGCTTAAAGTTATAATATTTATCATTTTTGTTGACATTGTTGATTTTTAATCGGTTGCGAAATTATAATTTTTTTTTGATTTTCAAAGAATTTTTGAAAATATTTTTTTGTGAACGAATATTCAACACTTCTGAAATCATCTTCTGTGAGTCTTTCAAATTTATAGAATTTCATAAAAATATCTTAAAACAGATAACTAACGTAATGCTTTTATGATAAATATTTTATCTTTGGGAAGAATAGTATTATAAACACTTTTTGATGATTAGAAAATTTTAAATCTTTTTCAAGAAGCTAAATAAAAACTTTTAACTTAAAACCTATTGAAAACAGATATCGACATTCATAACCACTGTCATTTTTCCTTTGATTTGTGGCTCACTTTAATCAAATCTCATCCTGAATTTAAAACAAAAAGAGTTGAGCTGTTCTCCTCATTTTTCAATGTAGATAAACCTATAGATGAAGTTGCGAAAACTGTGAAATATTATGATGATCTTTGTAATACCATCAATGAAGTAACGGGAGGAAATATAGACACTTTTGAGATTTATCTGATGATTCTTGGTTCCCTGGGGGTGGATGTAAAGCAATTGAATAAAGAAAAACTCAATGAGTTTTATAACAAAAGTGAAGAATTGTTTCTGGAATACAGACCAGTTGTGATTTTTGAAAATATTCATGGATTTTTTGATGATATCAAAAATCAAGGAAAGACTATTAATATTCTGAGCAACACAGGATTTATCAAAGGGAAAACAATGAGAAAATTTCTGATTCATGAAAATCTGGATCAGTATATAGATTTTCATATCTATTCTGATGAAATCAACTGTTCCAAACCAAACCCGCTTATTTTTCAGGAAGTGAAGAATAAGATCAAAGATCAGGACTTGCCTCTAAATCGGATTCTGCACATCGGAGATAATCCTGTAGCGGATTATCAAGGAGCAAAAGACTTCGGTTTCAGTGCCTATTTACTTAAACACTAAAAATAAACATGAATATAAGATACAGCTTACACCACATTCATTCCGCAGATGAGTTTACATTCTCACCTGCAGAATACAGCTATTTCAAGTATGGCGATAGATCGTATGCTGAAAAATTTGCAAGAGAATTATTCGATGGATTTATTTCCGAAAATGAAGAACTTTTAAATACGAATAAAGAAATTGTTGTGCTGCCAAGCCCGTATATGGCGATTCCTACAGCATCTAATTTTTTATGTTTTTATTTTAAGAAACATTTGGATTTTTATCTGTTTCAAAAAGGAAAGAAATCCAGTGTTTTATCTAAAATCAATCGTAATCATACTTACATCACAGATTACGGGAATCTTAATTTTGAAGACCGTAAAAATCTGATCGCGAATGACACATATTATATCGATAAAGATTTTTTGAGAGGAAAACTTTGTATTTTTATAGACGATATAAAGATCACGGGAAGTCATGAATATACAGTCAACAGAATCCTGAATGAATATAATGTGGAGGCTGACTTTATGTTCATGTATTATGCAGAACTGATGAATTTTGACCTTGACCCGAAAATTGAAAACTTTTTCAACTACTATGCAGTGAAAAATGTAAAACATGTTGCAGAAGTGATGAATAAAGAAAGTTTTCAGTTTAATACAAGGATTGTAAAATATATTTTAGGCTTGGATTCAAGTAATTTTGATTATCTTACGTCTAAAGTAAAAAAAGAACAGATGGATCTGCTTTTAGAGCTGGCCATCAGCAACAATTATCATTTAATAAAAGAATACGAAAATAACATCAATACTTTAACACAAACGGAATTATATTATGGCTATTAACTTACAAAAAGGACAAAGAGAAAATATTAACGCACCTAAATTTACTGTAGGTTTAGGATGGGATATCAATAATACTTCTACAGGAACAGGTTTTGACCTTGATGCATCTTTGTTTTTGCTTGGGGACGACAAAAAATTAGTTTCAGATAATCACTTTATTTTCTATAACAATCTTGAGTCTCCGGACAAATCTGTAATTCATACAGGTGATAACCTTACAGGAGAAGGAGCAGGAGATGATGAGCAGATCAAAATTGATCTTACAAAGATTGATGATGCTATCAAAGAAATTACTGTAGTAGTAACTATTCACGAAGCAGATTCGAGAAAACAAAACTTTGGGCAGGTAAGAAATTCTTTCATCAGAATTTTCAATACAGATACGAATGAAGAGATCTTAAAATATGAATTGGATGAAGATTTCTCAATCGAAACGGCTGTAGAATTCGGAAGAATCTATAACAGAAACGGAGAATGGAAATTTGAGGCTGTAGGAGCAGGGCAGAGAGACGGCCTTGAGAAATTTGTATCAATTTATCAGAAGTAATCATGGACAATCAGGAAAATCAACCCATAGATCCGCTAGGGTCAATAGAACCTCTTAAAACCTTTGAACCTACTCCAATGGTTCCTCCAACTCCGGCTCAGCCTGTTCAGAATGCAGCGCCGGCAGTTCTTGTGGATAGAGAAGGAAATGTGAATCTGACTCAGTTGCAGTCGGAAGAACGCCAGAAATATGAAGTTCTTGCGAACTCTATTGATGAAGCCAATCCTGGTTCCATCGTTAATTTCGGGGCAGAACTTCAGAAAACATTAACCAATCAGAGTGACAGCTTCTTAGGAAACGTAAGAAGATCAAACTCAGGAGAAGTAGGAGGTCTTATCAATGATCTTTTGATAGAGCTTAACTATGTAGATGTAGATGAGCTTAACGGAAATAAAGTAAAAAGCTTTCTAAGTAAATTACCATTCATGAAGAAGGTAATTACTCAGGTGGAAAACTTATTTGCAAAATATGACAAGATCATCAATAATATTGAGCAGATTTCTTACAAAGTAAATGCAGGTATTATTACTTCTACAAAGGATAATGCGGTACTTCAGACTATTTTTGAAAGCAATGTGAATTCTATTAAACAAATTGAAGACCTTGTAATTGCAGGAAATATCAGAATGGAAAGAGCTGCAGTAGAGCTAGCTCAAATGGAAACTGCTCCTCAGAATTTTCAGGATTACCAGATTGCGGATAAGAGAGATTTCATTGCAAGGTTAGACCGAAGAATGGCAGATCTTAAAGTAGTACGTGTGATCATGATGCAGTCGCTTCCACAGATCAGACTGGTACAGAATAACAACGTTTCTATTGCTGAAAAAGCACAGACGATTCTTACTACTACACTTCCTGTCTGGAAAAACCAACTTTCACTTGCTGTAGCGATGTACAGACAACAGCAGAATATTGAAATTCAGCAGAAAGTATCTTCTACTACTGAAGAAATCTTAAGAAAGAATGCAGAACGACTTGGTCAGAACTCAATAAATGTTGCCAGAGCTAATGAGCAGACTATTGTATCTGTAGAAACATTGAAAGAAACAACATCAATGCTTATCAATACATTGAATGAAGTGAAACAAATCCAGAAACAGGGAGCAGATAACAGAAGAAAACTGGATCAGGATCTTCAGACATTGGAGCATGAACTTAAAGCTAATGTCAGAGGTTAATTTATAGGATACTAAGGTGGGGGATGATGCAGCAACCATATTGTCGCAAAGCAAAAGAAGATTAACAAAGCTTAAGCTTCTCGCGAATTTTTTTGAACATATTGACATAATATCAATTTATATCAAAACAGATATTATCCACAATCTGTTCCAGGAAAATACGGCTTTAGATTACAATAAACTGGAGCTTTTTCACCTGCAGTATACGGATAGCCTCATAGAGCTTCTGACTAAAATTAAAAAGCAGAAAGAAAATGATATGCTGGCGGTCATCAATGAAATTAACATCAACAGTAAATATATTTCAGGTTTTGAAGAAAGACAGGTAGACAGCTTTCAGACCGACAGGAAAATGTACAGCGGTGTATTTTCCCAACATCTGAAAAGACTGTATAAAGATCTTACTGAAGACAGCTTTACAGCCAATTGGGATAATGTACTGTACTTTCATAAAAAATATGCCCAGGAATTTTACAGGACAGATGCAGATGAAATGCTGCTGAAATCCGGTTCTTTTCCGGCTTATCAGTATAAAGATTATTCAATTGAAAGAAAACTGTTGGGAAGACTCAATATACAAGGGTTTAAAGTCCGTTTTGTTTGTGGATACCTTATAGGAACCCATGATTATGAGCTTTTCAAAATCTTTCAGTCTGATGATCATTTTATTTTCAGTGTAGACGAAAAGAAATTGTATCTTTTTGACAAAGAATTGGATAAGCTTGATATTTCTGAAAATCAATCTAATCAGAGTTCTATTATCGATCAGCTGAGAAGTAAAAATGAACAACTGGAATACAGTATGAACGAAAGAAAACGTACATTACCACCAGAAGTAGAAGGTGTTTTGAAAGACTATATCAAAAACCTGGAAAATATGGATATTATGAGCAAAATATTTGACTTCGATGAAGAAACAAATATTCTGCGGGCAATGCTTAATTTGAATTTGAATAATAACTAAGACGAAATTTGAAAAGCAAAGAAGATACACTTTTTTGCAAAATAGTAAATAACAACTAAACATACAAAGATGGCTATTAACTTACAAAAAGGTCAGAGAATCAACCTTAAAAAAGAAAATGGAGCTGAGCTTTCCCAAGCTTGTGTTGGAATCAACTGGGGAGCAATTGAGAAAAAAGGATTTTTTGGAACTAAAAAAGAAGCAGTAGACTTAGATGGAAGCTGTATTTTATATGATTCAAACAAAAATGTTACAGAAGTAATCTATTTTGGAAACCTTAAATCCAGAAACGGATCTGTAAGACACAGTGGAGATGACCTTACCGGTGACGTAGATGGAGATGACGGATTGGATAACGAGGTGATCACTGTAGATTTCAGCCAGCTGGAACCAAATGTAGAGCATGTGGCAATGGTACTGAACAGCTACAGAGGCCAGGATTTCGGAACAATTCCTTTTGCTTCTATCCGTATTTATGAAGGATCCCCTACCAACGTAAGAGAAGTTTTTGCAAAATATGATATTGCCAATGATGCTTCTTTCAGCGGACATGTTGCCATGGTAATGGGTGTTTTCTATAAGAGAAACGGAGAGTGGAAATTCAATGCGATCGGAGATCCTACTGCAGACAAAAAGCTGGAGCAGACGGTTCAGACAGTTCAGATGAATTACCTATAATCAATTGTAAATCAAAAGATAAATAAAATAGCAATATTTGTACCCAGTACATCTATTGCTTTTATCATATAATAACATAACTCAAGTGGAACATCAAAGTATTTTAGAACTGCACCCAGGTCTGGTGTGGGGATTTGCAGTAACGGTCGTTATCATGCTGCTCCTGGACTTAGGGGTATTTAATAAAAAAAGTCATGAAGTCTCTTCCAAAGAAGCTACCATATGGTCTATCGTGTGGATTTCGCTTTCAATGGTTTTTTCAGGAGTGGTGTATTGGGTATTCAATACAGATGGCAGTCCTGAAAGCCATGCTTTGGCAATAGAGAAATTTACACAATATCAGGCAGCCTATTGGATTGAAAAGGCACTGTCGGTGGATAACTTATTTGTATTTATCCTGGTTTTCGGGTTTTTTAAAGTTCCGAAATACCTTCATCACAAGGTTCTTTTCTGGGGAATCATTGGAGCACTGATCTTCAGAGCTATTTTCATCTTTGCAGGAGTAGGATTGATCAATCTGACGTATCTTCCTGAAATGAATATCTTCGGAGAAGCAGTGAAAATCAACATTGTGATGGCACTGTTTGGATTATTTCTTGTGTATGCGGGAATCAAATCCTGGGGTGATGGTGACGATGATGACGATGAAGATTACAGCAATACAGCAGGAGCAAGACTGATCAAAAGTTTCTGGAAAGTTTCTGACAACTATGATGGAGATAAGTTCTTCACCATCCAGAACGGAATCAAAATGGCAACTCCTCTTTTGGTAGTAGTGGGTGTTATTGAATTTACAGACGTCCTTTTTGCAGTAGATTCCATTCCGGCGATCTTCGCAATTTCTAATGATCCATTTATCCTTTATACATCAAATATTTTTGCGATTTTAGGATTAAGATCACTGTATTTCTTATTGGCGAACTTTATTCATATGTTCAGCAAACTTCCTTACGGATTGGCTATTATCCTATCCTTCATTGGAGTTAAAATGCTTATTGCACCATGGATTCATATTTCATCTCCGGTTTCATTAGGAATTGTAGGTGGAGTATTGGTAATCTCTGTTCTTTTATCCATTATCTTCCCTGAAAAAGAAGAAGAGAAGAAAGAAGAATTAGAAGAAAAATAATCATACTTAAAATATACTATAAAGCCTCTGGAATCTTTTTCTGGAGGCTTTTTTGTTTTTTTAGAAAAGCGCAAAGGCGCTAAAGATTAATATTAATGATGTTTTTAAGGCGCAAGAAAATCAAAGATTTTCAACAATGTTGAATTTTAAAACGAAGAGAGGATTAAAACTTCAAAGATCCATGGCAAGGAGGTTTATAAATTATTTATATTATTCAGAGTTATATTATTAGCAGTATTAAATTTTATCGGAGATAAAATCCTTGCGTCCTTACTATGCTTTACCAATTAAAAATTTAGCGCCTTTGCGCTTTCCAAAATTCTCAAAAAAATATTTTCAAAAATAAAAAAGACAGACTGGTCTGTTCTTTGTTTTTTTTCATACCTTTGTTTCATAAAAGAAAGCAAAATGAAGTCTCCAAAAGAAAGAATCATAGAAACTACATTTCAATTGTTTGCCAATCAGGGCTATAATTCTACTGGAATCAACCAGATTATTTCTGAAGCAGAAGTAGCCAAAGCCAGCTTCTATCAGCATTTTAAATCCAAAGAAGATTTGTGTGTAGAATTTCTGAAGGTGAGACATGAATATTGGTTCAATGAACTCAATAACTTCTTAGCAAAAGAAAAAAAATCAAATTCTAAAATTATCAAGGCTTTCGATTTTCTGGTTTATATGAACGATAAGGAAAACTTCAGGGGATGCAGCTTCCTGAATATTTTATCAGAAATCCCAATGGATAATATTAAAATCCTGACTGTTATTCAGTCTCATAAATCAGATCTCAGAAACTTTTTTTTAGAATTGCTGAATGATGATACTCTTTCCGATCATGTCTATATGCTTTTTGAAAGCAGTATTATAGAAAGTCAGCTTTTCAGATCTAATGAATTAATTGAAAAATCAAAAAAAATAGCAACCAATTTAATACAATAAGTTATGGAACAAAAACATCCGCTTCCGCCTTTCACCCTTGAAACGGCACTGGAGAAAATTCAACTGGCAGAAGACGCCTGGAACACTCAGAATCCTGAAAAAGTTTCCAAAGCATATACCATCGACAGCGAATGGAGAAACAGAGATACATTTGTGAATGGAAGAGAAGAAATTGTAGCTTTTCTTCAGAAAAAATGGGAAAAGGAGCTTAATTATAAGCTTAAAAAAGAGTATTGGGCACACACTGATAATCGCATTGCTGTTCGCTTTGAATATGAATATCAGACAAAAGATGGCAGCTGGTTCCGGGCATATGGAAACGAAAACTGGGAGTTTGATGAAAACGGGCTGATGGCGAAAAGATATGCAAGCATTAATGATTTGGCCATTAAAGAAGAAGATCGAAAGTTCAGATAAAATTTAAAGACTGTTGTTACAACAGTCTTTAAATTTTTAGTTGAATAAAATCTTTTAACCTTACATTCAAAAAATCATAATTTATCATTTATAATTCATCATTATTCATTCTACCCGTTTTTCCCATGCAGCAGCTTATTAATCTTTCTCCTGGTCTGTACAGAAACTTTATAAGCTTCATCACGCAGTTTTTGTATTTTTCCTACGGGCTGGAAGAAGATTTTACTTTCAAAAGGATTGAATGAAAGAAGTTCGTTCGTACAATTGCGTGAATCTAATAAGGAGTCTTTGTTGATTCTTACCTCACCAATTTTAATAAATGGAGAATCTTTCCATTCAACATTCAGTCGGTTGATCGGTTGATCTTTTAGATCATAGCAAATCTGTATCAGAACATCTGCTGCAAAATCATGCATCTGAAGGTAATTTTTTAACGAATCCTTGATCTTTTGCTTTCTCCCAATATTTTTATCCACAGATTGAGGACATAGCTTTATTTTAATAACCTGATCTCCCAGACGGTAAGCTCCTGCAGAATAATAATCAAATGACAGGATAAAATCATTTCTTTTCCCAATAAGTCTGATCATATTGCGAACCATATCACTTGTTAATAATGAAGGAATTATTTTAGCTATCTGAAAAAGCATTGGAAACAAACTGCTCCATTTTTTGATGTAAAACTTATTGACAGCAGTAAACAACTTCAGAAAAGTAGAAACAGAATGGATAGGAAACAAAGGGAAATTCACCAATGGATAATTGGCAAGCAATCCGCCGTTCTCATCTCTTATCTGTACAGCAAACCCATAAGCAGGAATATCTTTTTTTGAATTTTGAATTTTCAGCTGAGCATTGGAAAACCTGATGGTCAGATCAAATTTTTCTTTGTCAAAGAAAGGTTTCAGAGACTCCGGGATGTCAGGTTCAATCCAGAACGTTCCCTTTGCTACAGCATATGTTTTAGCATGGGCATTCCGGGTTGCATAATTGACGTCACTGATGGAAGAGGACTGCTCAACAAAATCAGCAATTGTTTTTTTATTGATTTCCAGAAGTTTTTTTTCCTCCTCATTCAGTTCATCAAACTTCTTATTATATTTTAATGGATTTGGCATTTAGTTTTTAAAATTCAATTATAACGCCAAGTTTCGAAATCTGTGTTACGTAAGTATTACAATTATTTGAATTTTGTGGAAAAGATGTTTGAAAATAAGGGAATGTAAGACAATATGATTAATGAATATTAAAAAATAAGCTATTTAACTTATTGATTATTAGTGTTTAGCTTTTTTTAATAAGAATGAATTAAAAACATATCGTTTGGTAGGAAAATGCTTCGGATTTTTAACCTTCTCTCATCGTGCTTCCATCTTCCAACCCTAAAAAGCCTTATCTTTGTAAAAAAATTATAATATGGGAGTAGCAGATATGTTATTTAAACGTAAAAAAGAATTGGCAGAAAAGAACCTGAAAGATGGTAAAGAATATATGGAAGAGTATGGTAAGAGAGAAAGCGTTGTGCAGTTACCAAGCGGATTACAGTATGAGATCATTACAGAAGGAGATGGCCAGAAACCAGGGCCTAAGTCTACGGTAAAATGCCACTATCACGGAACCACTATTTCCGGTAAAGTATTCGATAGCTCAGTAAAGAGAGGCACGCCTGCATCTTTTCCTTTAAACAGAGTAATTTCAGGTTGGACAGAAGCACTTCAGCTAATGCCGGTTGGAAGTAAATGGAGATTGATTATTCCACCGCATTTAGCCTATGGAGATCAGGAAATCAGCAAAGAAATCGGACCAAACAGTACACTTGTCTTTGAAGTAGAATTGCTGGACATTAAATAGTCCTTCTTAAAAATAAATTAAAAAATTATCTGATTTCAGGTAATTTTTTTTATTTGTACTATATTCGTATTGGTAAATTGTAAAGCAAAGGTGGCAGAAAAAGATTTGTTTTATAATTGTTTCGGCTACACAAAAATATGACTGAATGAAAAAACTCTTCTACTTTCTCGCTGTGGTTAGCTTACTGGTGTCCTGTGTTTCCAAAAAAAACCAGGCGATCCAGCAGAATATTCTTACCCTTAAGGACAGTTACTGTAAAGCTCCCTTTAAATACAATTACAATAATAAACTTCCTTCTTATAATTCTGATTCTATTTTAACAGCGAATAAAGAACTCAGTGGAATGTTTACTGATCAAAGTATTTTAATTTTAAATGCATTGGGTAATCTTGATGATGTACACAAAATTATCGAACTTAAAAAGGATTCTTCTCTCACTTCACAGGTGAAAATATTGCAGCTTAAAACCAAAATTAACAGCAGAATTACTATTGCTTTAACAGAGCTTGATGCCGTAGCGGCGGAATTCGACTGTGAAGGAGAGCGGGTGGCTCAGATCGGAAGTTATGTGGATAATCTGAATGCATCCAGAAACAATAAACTGATTTTATATTCCATCATTGCCGGAGCAGCCTCATCCATTGCGGGAGGAATTGTGAAAAGTGACGGCTGGGATAATGCCATAGGTATTGGGGGAGGTGTTTTAGGAGCAGGGTTTGGTTTGGCAACCCTTAATCCCAAAGGAAAAAAAGTAGAATTTATCCACCAGAGAAATCTTTTGAGGGATATCTGGAGAGAAAAACTGGAGTCTCCCAACTTTCCTCCTTTTATCTGGTATATGTATACTGAGAAAAAATTTTCCAACAAAGAAGAATACTCTATTATCGGAAATATGAAACAAAGATGGCTTCACTATCAGTTTGATGATGTAAAAGAAGCTGCAGATAAGTCTGTGATTTTTAGTGATGGAGGATTTTATAGAGCAGATGATCTTAATAACCGTGCTGCCATGCTAAATCAGATGCAGTCTGCAACCCGTACTATCAATCAGAATATCAATTATCTGCTGCTTGATCTGGATAAATTAATCCTTTAAGAAAAAATTAACTGTAATAAAATTTGTTACATTTAAAAAAATGCTTACCTTTGCAATGTAATTATAATGAACAATACAAGATTTGCTACGGCAATACATATCATGACATTATTGGCGAAGAGCCCTCAGGAGTGGCTTACTTCCGAGTGGATAGCCGGTAGTATCAATGTGAATCCGGTGATTATCCGAAAGGAGATCAGCGTATTGAGAGAAGTAGGTCTGATTAACAGCAGACAAGGGAAAGAAGGAGGAAGTCAGCTTGGAAAAAATGCTGAATTGATTACGATTTCGGAAATCTATAAAGCAGTAAAAAATACAGAAGTATTAGGTAAAAAAAATCAGAATCCTAATCCGGCATGCAGTGTTGGTAAGGAAATTAACATTCATTTAAATACATTATTTGAAGAAACAGATCATTTGGTAGTAAAGTTTTTAGGAGACAAGTCATTACAGGAATTCGCTGACCAGTTCGAATAAAAATTTTTTAACTTCAAATGTAACAAATTTTATTACAATTTAATTTAAAAATAAAACATTATGAAAAAAGTAGCAGTAATTGGTGCAACAGGATTTGTAGGAGCACACGTAGTAGCGGAATTAGCAGACAGAGGATATGCTGTAGAAGCATTGGTAAGAGATGCCTCTAAAGTAAAATCACAGGAGAATGTAACGGCAAAAAGTATTGATGTAAACAATGTAGATGAATTGGCTGAAGTATTAAAAGGAAGCGATGCTGTAATCAGTACCTTCAACGCAGGATGGACGAATCCCAATCTTTACAATGATTTTTTGACTGGCTCTGAGAGTATTCAAAAAGCAGTAGAACAGTCTGGGGTAAAAAGACTTATTGTAGTAGGGGGAGCAGGAAGCCTTTATACTCCGGACAATGTGCAGATCGTAGATACTCCTGATTTTCCGGATGCTTACAAACCAGGTGCTACAGCAGCAAGAGATTATCTGAACAAAATCAAAGAAAACAAAACGCTGGACTGGACATTCTTCAGCCCTGCAGTAGAAATGAACCAGGCTAATGTAGGAGAAAGAACGGGGAAATACAGAACTTCATTAGAAACTCCGGTATTTGATGAAAACGGAAGAAGCCGTCTGTCTGTGGAAGATGTAGCTGTAGTCTTGGTAGATGAACTGGAACAGAACAATCATATCAGAGAACGTTTTACAGCAGCTTATTAATGATAAAAAGACAGAAATGATACAAAAGAAATTATTGTCATTATTGACGCTGCTGGGATTTATCAGCATATTTGCTGGAAACCTTAAAGTGAAAGTATATAATCCGGGAACCAAAGCTATTTTCCCGATTACTTCCACCATTATTTATGGAGATAAAGATGCCATACTTGTTGATGCCCAATTTCAGAAACAATATGCAGAGCAACTTGTGAAAGAAATAAAAGCAACAGGCAAAAACCTTAAAACAGTTTTTATTTCTCACAGCGATCCTGATTTTTATTTTGGACTGGATGTAATCAGAAAAGCGTTTCCTAATGCAAAGATTATTTCAACAGCGCAGACAGCCTATCTGATATCAGCTTCAAAAGATGATAAACTTGCAGTATGGAAACCGCAGTTGAAAGCAGATGCACCATCGGAAGTTATAGTTCCGGAAGCAGCTGTTTCAATTCCTGATCTTGAAGGAAACAAAATAGAAATCAGGCAAAATCCTGAAGATCCGGCACACAGTTTTCTTTGGATTCCTTCCATTAAAACCATTGCCGGTGGGATTTCAGTTTCTGTAGATTCACATCTTTGGATGGCAGACACCCAGAATGCAAAAGCAATTGATCAATGGATAGGGCAGATTGATGCAATGAAAGCTTTGAAACCGGAACAGGTAATTCCTTCTCATTTTGTAAAATTATCAATGTCTCCACAATCTCTTGATTTTGTGAAAAGCTATCTGGAAAACTATAAACAGGCAGTGACAGGAAATAAAACTTCGGATGCCATTGTAGATTTTATGGTTAAAAAATATCCTGACCTTCCGGGAAAAGACGAACTGGGAATGGGAGCTAAAGTGTATCTTAAAGAAATGGATTGGGATCTTAAATCTCCATACCCGGCCATCGGTCGTAAGGTTGAAGTAGACTTTGGAGCCGTAAAATTCCTCCTTGATTTTAAAGATAATAAAACAATGACCTTCGCCGGGATAGCAGGAAGTTCAAAAAACAGTACAGATACTGTAGAATATACAGCTGTAGAAGTAGCAAAGAATGTTTTTATGGTATATTGGCACGAGCCGCATCTGGGCTTCAATGTAACCCATATTCAGGATTATAATAAAAATATTATCTATTCAAATATTGCAGGCCCTGACGGTACGTTTACCCATCCGAAAGGAACTCTTAAAATTTTGAAATAATGGTAAGAATTGAAAGTACATGTAAATTTTGCATGTACTTTTTGTTATATTTGATTTGCAGAAAATCATTCTTTTAAAAAGAGAAGAAGATCTGTAGCTTATTTTTAAAATCAAATAATAACTCATGAAATCAATTAAAATTCTGCCTTTTCTGTTGCTGTTGTTTTTATTTAGCTGTGGTAAACTAGCGACTACATCCGAAGATAAAAAATCTGTCGACGAAATTCTTAAATTTTATGGGGGCCATGCTGAAATGTTAAAAGGAGTGCAAACGTTGAATGGAAAATCCAGCGATTTTTTTGAAGTGGAGGTTAAAGACAGTAAACTCATCAATAGCCAGCCTCAAAGAGCGATATCCAATGCCGCCAATATTGCATTTATAGTTTTTCAGAATCAGAAACCTGGAGAATATGATGTTATCAAAACAAAATTACTTTTATCTGATGGCGCCAGTTTTACAAAATCATTCACCCAAAAAGAACTGCAGGAAGTAAAAGATATATATCCGGAAGTAGAAAAGGTGAATTCATTTCTGCTCAAAAAAGATTACAGCGGAATTCTTGAAATGTTTGATCCTAAATTTAAACCTAAAGAGAAAATGGCAAAAGAGGTCCTTTCCAGAATGGATTCTATAGCCGGACCGATTAAAAAAACACAGTTCCAGGGATTTGAATTCATTGAAGATTCCAATTTGGGACACATTGTTGTCATTAGAGAAGTAGGAGTAAGAGATAAAGTTTTTCCTTTTATCAATATGGCATTCGACAGAAAGACAAAAAAACTCTTGAATATTGAGTTTCCATAAAATCAGACAGATCAACATTAAAAATAAAAAGGCCGTTCTATGTGAACAGCCTTTATTTTTTATAGATTCATAAACAATTTCGGATTAATCGGAGTATTGTTTTTGTGTACTTCATAATGAAGATGAGGACCTGTAGAGCGTCCTGAATTTCCGGATTTAGCAATTACCTGGCCTACTTTTACTTTATCATTCACTTTAGATATAAGTTGAGATAAGTGTCCATACAGCGTAGCCAGTCCGTTTCCGTGAGAAACAATTACGCAGTTTCCATAGCCACCTTTCTGTCCGGAAAAAATAATTGTTCCGGCAGCCGCAGCTCTTACATCAGAACCATAGGCAACGGCAATATCCAGCCCTTTGTGAAACTGCATCTGATCAGCTTCGGCAGGGGGATTGTTTTTTTCAGCAGCGACAGTTTTGGTTGTTGTAGTTCCGGCAACAGATTTTGTAGTCGCAGGAGCAGAGGAGGCAGCCACAGGTGTAGCTTTTGGGGTAACCATCACTTTTACTTCTCTTTTATTTCCATAACTGTCTGTAAGCTCTACAATTTTTTCAACAGGTTCAGCTTTTACCTCAGGTTTTGCGGCTGCAACCGCTACAGGTTTTGTTTCTGTGGCTGCACTTGTTTTTACCGATGCGAAAACAGTTTTGAACGGAATCGGGTTTTTTCTCACTCCGAAATTAGAGGAAATATATCCGTCTGTAGGCATACCCAAAGGAACCTGCATCAGTTTTTTCTGAAGATCCATCAGATACTGGCTGTATCGGTTGGCCTGTTTGGAAAGATAAATAGAATTTGAAATACTGTCCTGATTGAGCATCATCAGCTTTTCATTGGTAATGTCTTTGGACTTCAGGAAGGAGTTGAGCTGAGCAACTGTCTGATCTACGAGAGTAAGATCAGTTTTCATTTTTAGATAATCTACACTGTCTTTTTCAGTGTTTATTTTTACAAGATTAACTTCGTAGGTTTTGTCGTCTCTTTCAGAAAAGAGCTTTGCAATGAAGACACCTTGTGCAAAAACTACTAGCAAAAGTCCTCCCAGGAGAATGTTTACGTTCTTCTTGCTGTTTAGAAATTTTTTCATATTTCTTCTCTTAGTAAAATTTAAAACGGTTTTGAAGCTGCAAATTTAATTAAAAATAAGCTTTGAGGGTTATTTTTAATTAAAATTCAGTTTTTTCTGTATTTAACGGTTAATTAGCTGTTTAATTGTGTTGGAATGTTAATTTTTTCAGAAAATGGTGTTTATCATAGTTTCAAAGCCTTCGTTACGTCTTTGTTTTAATATCTTTGCAGTTCACATTCCAATTATGGCTAAAAAGAAAATTATTTCAGAATCTTCGAATCCAAAAAAGAATAAAAAGGATATTTCTGTAGGAGTTGTAGGGAGCGGAAGTTTTGCAACCGCTATTGTAAAAATGCTTGTTGAAAACTGTAAAGTTGTACACTGGTGCGTAAGAAGTGAATTTGTAAAAGGAGCCATCGAGCTTCGTGGACACAACCCGACTTATCTTACAGCTGCTCACTTTAATCTGAAAAGCTTAAAATTAACAACGGATATTAACGAACTGGTTTCTGCCTGTGACGTTATTGTTCTGGCAACCCCGTCTATTTACCTGTCTGATACACTGGATAAGATGACCTGTGATTACTCAGATAAGATCTTTATCTCTGCAATTAAAGGAATTATTCCTAAAGTAAATGATGTGGTAGCCCATTATCTGCGTGATGAATTTAAAATCGGGTTCAGAAATCAGGCAGTTATTGCTGGGCCTTGTCATGCAGAAGAAGTAGCAATGGAAAGACTTTCTTACCTTACCATTGCGGCAGTAGAAGATGAAACGGCTGAAAAACTTGAAGGAATTTTCAGTTCAGACTTTATTAAAGTACATACAAGTAAAGATATCTTAGGAAATGAATACAGTGCTATTCTTAAAAATATTTTTGCGATAGGAGCGGGAATCGCAAGTGGATTAGGGTATGGCGATAACTTTACCGCTGTTTTTGTTTCCAATGCAATCCGTGAAATGGAAGCTTTCCTGGAAGCCATCTATGAAGCACCAAGAGATGTGAATGAAAGTGCTTATCTGGGTGACCTGCTGGTAACTGCTTATTCACTTTTCTCAAGAAACAGGAACCTTGGAAACCTTATTGGAAAAGGATATACCGTAAAATCTGCTATTCAGTCTATGAATATGGTAGCTGAAGGATATTATGCTGCCGATTCTATTTATAAAACAGCAAAGCAGAAAAATCTTAAACTACCAATTATAGATACCGTATATGCTATTCTTTATGAAGGTAAAAATGCTGAAAAACAGTTTAAAAAACTGACCGCAAAATTGAACTAAAAACAAGGCTTTATTGCTGAAAAATAAAATTAATCGAAACTTAAGCATCCAATGCTTAAGTTTTTTTGTGCTTCATTTTGATGATCCAGGGATAATAACGGTGTGATATTATCAATCATTTCAATGGTGTTTTATTGAAATTTTCCATAGCTTTTTGTTGTGTACTCAAGAAGTATTTTTGCTGCAAAAAATAACGTGTTAAAATCGTTAAACGCGTTCCTGTTTTTAAAACTTTTCCCGAAATTTGAAGTAAAATTTAAAATTATGTCACAATCGCTTACAAGCAGAACACCGAAACCTAAATATGACGTTGTACTGATAGGCGGCGGAATCATGAGCGCCACTTTAGCAACGCTGCTTCATGAATTTGATCCAAATCTTGAAATTGCAATCTTTGAAAGACTGGGAAGGTTTGCCAAAGAAAGTACAGCAGCATGGAACAACGCCGGAACAGGGCACTCCGCTTTTTGTGAGCTAAATTATACCCCGGAAAAACCAGATGGGTCTATTGATATCACTAAGGCAGAAAGTATCGCAGAACAGTTTGAAATTTCAAAACAATTCTGGGCTTATCTTCTCACCAAAGGTTATATTCATGAGCCAAAAGAATTTATCAATTCCTGCCCTCATATGAGCCTGGTATTCGGGGAAAAAGATGCTGAATATCTTAAAAAACGCCATGATAAAATGGCAGAATCTGTTCTTTTCTCAGGAATGGAATTTTCTACAGATCATGAGAAACTGAGAGAATGGATTCCTTTGGTAATGAGCAAAAGAAATCAGTCTGAAGTAATGGCAGCAACGAAAATGGATATGGGGACGGATGTGAACTTCGGAACACTGACAAGAAAAATGGGAAGACATCTTCTGGAAGATTCCAATGTTGAAGTTTTCTTATACCACGAAGTGAAAGACATAGATCCAAGAGAAGATGGGAAATGGGGAATGAAGGTAAAAGACAGAATTCATAGTCACAAACAGGAAGTTGTTGCAGACTTTGTTTTCATTGGAGCAGGAGGATATGCGCTTCCGTTATTGGACAGTTCAGATATTAAAGAAAGTGAGGGCTACGGAGGTTTTCCGGTTTCCGGACAGTGGCTGGTAAGCCATAATCAGGAATTGGTAGAAAAACATCAGGCTAAAGTATATACACAGGCTACAGTAGATGCTCCGCCGATGTCTGTTCCGCACCTTGACCTTAGAATTATTGATGGGAAAAAAGCACTTCTTTTCGGACCTTTTGCAGGGTTCTCCACCAAATTTCTGAGAGAGGGAAGCTATCTTGATCTTCCTGAAAGTGTAAACACCAAAAACCTGAAATCACTTTTCGGAGCTTGGTGGCACAATATTCCTCTGACGAAATACCTTATCCAGCAGGTTGCTATGACAAAATCCCAGAGGATGCAGCATTTAAGAGAATTCATCAAAGATGCTAAAGAAGATGACTGGGAGCTGAAAGTAGCAGGCCAGAGGGTTCAGGTCATCAAAAAAGATGAAAAAGAAGGGGGGAAACTGGAGTTCGGAACTGAAGTGGTAGTGAACAAGAGCGGAACCATTGCTTCTCTGCTGGGAGCTTCACCAGGTGCGTCCACAGCAGTATATGCCATGCTGAACGTACTGGAAAAATGCTTCCCGGAAAAACTTCATGGTGAATGGAAAGGAAAACTGCTGGAAATGGTTCCTTCCTATGGACAAAAGCTGGCCGAAAATCCTGAACTGACCAATGAGGTGAGGAATTATACAAAAGAAAAATTAGAATTAGAATATTAATACCAATAATGAGCAATGAGTAGAAGATCTATTACTCATTGCTCATTATTTATTACTTATTAAAAGGTGGAAGAAGTAATTGTAAAACCTGTTATTGCAAAGGAAATCCTGGAATCTCTTAAGGCAAAAACGGAAGAAGAAAAACAGGTGATCGTACACTGTTGTTTTCCAGCATCGCCGTTTTTGGGAAATCTCATCAGGATCTGGCATTCGACCTATCTTTTTGACAATCAGTCTGAGCATAGAAGCAAATTGATTCATGCAGAAAATATTTCAATTTCTCCTTATTGGACGCCGGTTCCTTTTATGAAAGATTTTTGGTTTACCCTGATATTTTCAGGGCTTCCGAAAGATTGCAAAAGTTTTGATCTGAAAGAAGTTATCCCTGAAGAAGGCGGCTTTTTTGTAGAATCAATTAAAAGAAACTCTTCCGATGTGTATCGGGTAAAAATATCAGAATTCTGATAAATATGAAAATAAGGGAAGAAAAACTGAAACATATTATTCATTGGGCTGAAAACAATCCGGACATCCGTGCTGTTCTTCTTACCAGTTCATTGGTAAACCCTTATGCTCCTGTAGATGATTTTAGTGATCTTGATGTAGAACTTGTTTTTGAGAATAGAGCATCTTATGAATCCGGAAATGAATGGACCAGGCTTTTTGGTGATCCTATTTCCATGATTGAAGAAGATGACCATGTTTTTGAGGGAAAACATGCTATGAAAATGGTTTTGTATAAAGACCATGTGAAAGTTGACTTTAAGCTGTATCAGGTGTCTGAATTTATTGAAGAAGTCAATGAAGAAACTCTTCCCGAAGATTGGGATGTAGGATATCAGGTTTTAATAGATAAAGATCATCTGACAAAAAATATGAAACCACCTACCTATCAGTCGATCATGATCCATCAGCCTGCGGAAAAAGAATTTCAACAGCTGATCAATGACTTCTGGTGGGATACAACCTATGTAGCAAAATGCCTTAAACGCGGTGATATTTTTTATGCCAAATTTATGTCTGAAAATGTCCTGCGTACAGATTATCTCGTTCCTTTGATCGAATGGTATATTGCCGGAAATCATGACTGGGATACTATTACAACCAATAAACACGGAAGGCTCTTCAAACAATATTTATCCCCGGAATTATGGAATAAAGTGGAAGGCACTTTCTCCGGAAATGATATTGAAGAAAACTGGAAAGCTCTGCTTACATGTGCGGATCTGGTTCATGAACTGGGAACTTCTTTGGCTGAAAAGCTTCATTTTATCTATCCGGTAAAGCTGGAAGATGATATCCGGAACTATCTTACAGAAGTACATTCAATGCCCTGATTTCAGACAAATTCATTCTGTTTAATCAGGTTTTCAATACAATATTCTGCAATAGCGGTAATGGTGACAAACGGATTGACACCAATGGTTCCGGGAATTAATGATCCGTCCAGAACATACAGGTTTTCATGATCTTTTAGCTTTCCAAATTCGTTGGTAGCTTCACCCAAAACACATCCTCCAAGCGGATGATAACAGATATCAGCTCCGAAACCATTATTGAAAAGCAGATGGCTTCTGGTTCCGCCATTGGCTTTATTCATTTTGCGGATAAAATATTGGGCATTTTCTTTCATTTTGGCGGTATTGCTTTCGTCCCAGTTCAAAGTCAGGGATTGGCTGGCTTTATTGTAGGTAACTTCCCCTTTTTTATCGACTCTGTTGATCAGCAGATATAAAGCGGTAGCAACATCCATTCCCATCGGTAAAGGGGCAATTTCTGTGAAAAACGGATGTTCCGGATCATCCCAGTTGTCAATTCCTCCTACCGGAATAGTAGATTGCTTGGCTCCTGTACCGCCTGACAAAGGTTTTACCCAGTTTCTTCCGGTCATAAAATTTCCATTGTTTCCCCATTTTTTTCCGATCTTTTCATGAACAGGAAAATTGTTTTCTGCATGAGATTGTAAAAGAAGCTGTAAAGTTCCCATTGTTCCCGCAGAAAGAATCAGCTTTTTACAGTTGAAAACTTTGTCAGCAACCGGAATTCCGGAAGTATCAATCTGATGGACGTTTAATGTATAGCTTTTATCATCATTGAGTTTTATTGTTTGAACACGGTGAAGGTCAAGAATTTCTAAGTTTCCGGTTTCTAGTGCTTTTCTGAGATAAGTTTTATCCAAACTGTTTTTTCCGTGATTGTTGCCATAGATGACCTCGGTATTAAGGGCAGAGCGGGGAACTTCATTCCGGAATTCTTTTTCCATATACTTAAAATCATATACATTCGGAACTCTCATGGTTTTAAAACCAGCTTTATGAGCCTCTTCTTCACCTACCTGTGTGAATTTATAATAAGGACAGTCTTTCAGAAACTGCTCGTCAATCACATTTACTTTGAGTTCTTCCCGTACCAGAGGAAAGTAATGATTGTAGAATTTTTCAGCATCAAGATCCGGAAAAACTTCTTTGAAATAACTTTCTTTGGGAGTAACAGCCATTCCGCCATTCACAAGAGAACCTCCGCCAACGCCTCTTCCTACCCAGATATTGATATGATCAAAATCCAGACGGTCTAATACTCCGGTAAAAGGAGTCAAAGAAAAAATATTCATGAAAGGTGCAATGCTTTTCTTTTTCAGCCAGGCCGAGCTTTTCCCAGGTTTCAGCAGATTGGAAAACGGAATTCCTGCTTTTTCCCAGTTAAGACCCATTTCAAGCATCACTACTTTTTTTCCTGCTTCACAAAGACGTAATGCAGATACAGCACCTCCATACCCGCTGCCGATGATTATAATGGGAACATCAGTATTTTCTTTGATCTGGCTGTTTTTTCTTTCCTCAGCCCGGAATAATTCAGATTGAAGAAAATAGAAACCTGATATCGCCAACACACTGGTTCTGATGAAATTTTTTCTGTCCATGAGCTTTGCTTTTCAAAAAGTATGCTAGATCAGCAGGGGCTTATTTTATTTAAAACAGATTATATTTTTTATTAGAATTTTAACTTTTGTTGTTCCGAAAATTCATAGTTTTATTTATAATTTTATATTCATGAAAAAATATATAGTACTCTTTTTACTCCTGCCATTATGGGCTTTTTCTCAGAAAACGGTTTCAAAGGAAGAGAAAGATGTTCAGAAATTTCAGAAAGAACTTAATGCTGAATACTTCAATTCAAAAGAGACTCCATTAAGGGGAGATAATTTTAAAAACTTTAAAGGACACCCTTTCTTTCCTTTTGATGCCAAATACAGAGTAATGGCGGAATTTGTTAAATCAAAAGATACAAAGCCCTTTGAACTTCCCACTTCTTCAGGGAAAACAAAGTCATATCAGGAATATGGAAAAGCAACTTTTACATTGGATGGTAAGCCATATACTGTAACATTGTACCAAAGTCTGGCTTTAATTAAACAGGAAAAATACAAAGATTACCTTTTTCTTCCGTTCCGTGACGCTACCAATGAAAAGGAAACCTATGGAGGAGGAAAATATATGGATTTGAAAATTCCGAAAGGGAACACTATTGTACTTGATTTTAATCAATCTTATCATCCTTTTTGTGCATATAATGCTTACGATTACAATTGCCCTATTGTTCCTGAGGAGAATAAACTTCCCGTGGAAATCCGTGCAGGAGTAATGTATGAAGATATATACCATCACTAAGACATGATACATTTAGAATTCTATAAACCAGAAGATCTTTCCGGAGTAAGTTATGCTTTGGATGAAAACCAGATGCAATTTACTGCGACAGCTCAACAGGCTTTGCAACGTATCAGTGAACGGGATGATGACGATGCATTTCCGGTGACTATATTTGAAAATGATCAGGTTGCAGGTTTTTTTGTACTTGATTTTGGGAAAGATAAATTTGAACTTACCGATGATGAAACATCAGTTTTACTACGTTCCTTATCTGTAAATCCTCAGATGCAGGGACGAGGAATAGGGAAAATAGCTATGCTGGAGGTAGGGAATTTTGTAAAGAACCACTTTGGGGAGTGCAACGAAATTGTACTGGCGGTAAACCAGAAAAATAATTCTGCTTACCATATTTATCTTCAGGCAGGATACATTTATGATGGTAAAACCAGAATCGGAAGGAGCGGACCTCAATATCTGATGCACAAAAAACTTTAATAAAATTTTAAAATCATAATTTTTTATCTGCTGATATCTTTCCATAACTTTGAGTAACATCAAATTACAAAACATGGAAATATCACTTCAAAATCAGGTTGCTGTGGTTACAGGAGCCTCCAGTGGAATAGGTTCAGGAATTGCCAAATCATTAGCTGCAGCTGGAGCAACAGTCATTGTCAATCATTCCTCAGAAAGATCTGCAGAAGAAGCCAAAGCTGTTTTGAAAGAAATCACTGATGCCGGAGGAAAAGGAATTACTTACGCATGTGATGTCTCCAAAGAAGATCAGGTAGTCAAAATGTTTCAGGATGTTGTTTCCGAATTTCAAACCGTAGATATTCTGGTGAATAATGCAGGTATTCAGAAGGATGCAAAATTCACCGAAATGACAATAGACCAATGGAATGCTGTCATTGGTGTCAATCTTACGGGACAGTTTCTATGTGCCAGAGAAGCCATTAAAGAATTTCTACGACGTGGCATAGATCCTTCACGTTCTGTTGCCTGTGGAAAGATTATTCATATCAGTTCTGCACACGAAATCATACCATGGGCGGGGCATGCCAATTATGCATCCAGTAAAGGAGCCATCAGAATGTTGATGCAAACCCTTGCTCAGGAATATGGAGCAGCCAAAATCAGGGTCAATTCTATCTGCCCGGGAGCAATTCAGACTCCTATTAATCAAAATGCATGGAATACTCCTGAAGCACTTAATTCTCTACTTACCCTTATTCCTTATAACAGAATCGGACAGCCGCAGGATATCGGAAATTTAGCTGCTTTTCTTGCCAGTGATCTTGCTGATTATATCACAGGAACCAGCATTTTCGTTGATGGTGGAATGACTACGTTTGAGAGTTTTTCTACGGGGGGATAGTAGTTTAAAGTTCAAGGTTCAAGGTTTAAAGTTTAAAGTTTAAAGTTTTGAGCTTGTGGTCATCAATACATGAATACATTTTACAATTGTACAAAACATCTTATCTATGTCAGAAAAACAGAGAATTTCAGATATTTCATGGAAAAAATGGGGTCCTTATGTAAGCAACAGGGAATGGGGGCTTGTTCGTGAAGATTACAGTGAAAACGGTGATGCCTGGAATTATACCAGTCATGATACGGCAGAAGCCAAAACATACCGTTGGGGTGAGGAAGGCATATGCGGAATCTGTGATGACCTTCAGAAACTTGTGTTCTCTGTGGGATTCTGGAATAAAAAGGATAAGATGGTGAAAGAGCGGTTCTTTGGACTGACCAACGGACAGGGAAATCATGGTGAAGATGTAAAGGAATATTTTTATTACCTGGATTCTACACCTACCCATTCTTACATGAAAATGCTGTATAAATATCCTCAAAATACTTTTCCTTATGAAGACCTCGTGAAAACAAATGCTTTAAGAAGTAAGGATGAAACGGAATATGAACTGATTGATACCGGAATTTTTGATCACAATGAATATTTTGACATCTTTATTGAATACGCAAAGGAAAGTCAGAATGATATTCTGGTCCGGCTAACGATTGTCAACAAATCTGAAAAAGAAGTACCTCTTATACTATTACCAACAGTTTGGTTCCGGAATACCTGGAACTGGGGATATGATGACTATGAACCTCAGTTATTTGCCGAAGATGCAGACCGTATTAAAGTGAACCATAAGGATATTGAGATCAAAAATGTCTACGCAAAACAATCTTTAAAGACCCTGTTCTGTAACAATGAAACCAATAATGAAAGACTTTACCAGTCTCAAAATGAGTCAAAATTCTGCAAAGACGGGATTAATAATTTTGTAATGACAGGTAATTCTCAGTCAGTGAATCCAAAGAATGCAGGAACGAAAGCTTCTTTTTTTATTGATGAAGATTTCAAGGCCGGAGAATCCAGAATATTTGAATTCAGAATATCAGATAAGGACTTACGGGAACCCTTTAAAGACTTTGAAACTCTTTTTGAAGAAAGACAAAAAGAAGCAGATGAATTTTATGCTGAAATCCAGAAAGGAATTGCTTCGGAAGATGAAAAGCTGGTGCAAAGGCAGGCTTTTGCGGGAATGTTGTGGAATAAAATGTTTTACCACTACAATGTTGAAAAATGGCTGAAAGGTGATCCGGCTGAAATGCCTCCTCCAAAGTCGCGGGATAAAATCAGAAATTATGACTGGAAGCATCTTAATAACGAACATATTATTTCCATGCCGGATAAATGGGAATATCCGTGGTATGCCACCTGGGACCTGGCATTTCATACCATCAGTTTTTCTTTGATAGATCCTGATTTTGCAAAACATCAGCTGAAACTTTTCCTGTTTGAATGGTATATGCATCCAAACGGGCAGCTTCCCGCCTACGAATGGAACTTTAGTGATGTGAATCCTCCGGTACATGCCTGGGCTGTTTTCAGAGTATTTAAAATTGATGAATATTTAAAAGATAAGCCCGACCTGGAATTTTTAGAAAGTGCTTTCCAGAAACTATTGATGAACTTTACTTGGTGGGTCAATAAAAAAGATACCAATGGCAACAACATATTTGAAGGAGGTTTCTTAGGGCTTGATAATATTGGTGTTTTCGATCGGAATGCTGTTTTACCCAACGGAGAACAGCTGGAACAGTCAGACGGGACAAGCTGGATGGCTATGTTTGCCCTGAATATGATGCGGATCGCCCTGGAACTGGCCCTTTACAATAATGTGTATGAAGAAATGGCGATGAAGTTTTTTGAGCACTTCCTGGCGATTGCCAATTCATTGGATAATATGGGTGATGAAGAATTCAGTTTGTGGGATGAGCAGGATGAGTTTTTCTATGATGCCATAGCTTCTAATGACGGAACGCATATGTATTTGAGATTAAGGACCATTGTAGGGCTGATCCCGATGTTTGCCGTTGAGGTTATAGATGATGAAATGATTGAAAATCTTCCCAATTTTAAGAAAAGAATGAAATGGGTACTGGATAATAAACCCGAACTGGCTTCTCTGGTTTCAAGATGGGAAGTCAAAGGCCAGGATTCCAAACACCTTTTGTCTTTGCTTCGTGGGCATCGTCTGAAAAGATTGTTAAGCAGAATGTTGAATCCGGATGAATTTTTAAGTGACTATGGAGTAAGAGCATTATCAAAAGAATATGAAAATAATCCTTATACTTTAACTCTGAATGAAACGGATTATAGTGTAAAATATACACCTGCAGAAAGTGACAGCGGACTGTTCGGGGGTAACAGCAACTGGCGCGGCCCTGTATGGTTTCCTATCAATTTTCTGATTATCGACAGTCTTCAGCGCTTTTTCTTCTATTACAGTCCCGATTTCTTAGTTGAATATCCTACGGGAAGTGGAAATTACTTAAACCTTGATCAGATAGCAGATGCTTTAAACAAAAGGCTTGCAAAGATTTTTTTAAAAGATGAAAATGGAAAAAGACCTGTTCACGGGCAGTATGAAAGATTTCAAACCGATCCGGATTTTAAAGATTATATCTTATTCTATGAATATTTTCATGGGGATAATGGCCGTGGAGTAGGAGCTTCCCACCAGACAGGCTGGACGGGACTTATTGCAAAAATTCTGCAGCCAAGATTCTCCAAAAAAGAAATTGCAGAATCTGAAACCGAAATGCCTGAAGATATTGAAAAAACAAAAGAACTGTAAAAAAAGATCAGCCAATCATGAATCCGTCTATTCAAATATCTGCTGGATAATTTCCAGTGAAGCAGGTGTTTTGAAATCCGTAATATGATAATGATAGTACACCAGAAGGCTGTCCAGGAAATCTTTTCTTAATGAGGAATGGATTTTTGTAGCATACAGGTTTTCAGCACAAAGTGCCTCTTTCCATAATGCAGAAATTTCTTCATTGAACTGCTGATGGCTGATTCCTAAAGAAAAAGTGCCGGTTTCCGGATCTAAAAACTTACCATCACTCAACAGTGGAGCAACCCCCTGAATTTTTAAAACAGCCAGTAAAAAAAGAAGATGTGCCTGATAATTTCTGTTCGTCAGTTCATTGATAAAGTGATCAATACCGGCATAGATCGGAATATTTTTATCCTCATATTTCAGAATATGGCTCAGGAAATCTGAAATAAAGAAAATGACGGTATTAACTCTTATATCCGTATAAATATCATTGTTTTTTACCAGTTCAAACTTTGAAACGGTTGGTATACCATTGCCACGGGGTGGATGTATTGAAAAATTCAGCTGGCTCAGCGGCTGCAGCAGGGCTTTCTTTTTATTTTTTTTAGAATAAATTCCTTTTAGAAAATAGCTTTGAAAACCCTCTTCTTCAGTGAAACAATGCAATACAGCATCATTTTCTCCGTATTTTATAAACGAAAGTAAAAAACCGTTTTGTGAATTCATTAATTAATTGACTACTCCTATTTTGGCTGTAGCTTTATCAGACCCGTCTTCATTGGTCATCAGGACAAAGTACATTCCTGATGCTACTCTTACTCCTTTCTGATTATTAAGATCCCATTCATAATAACCTCCTCTTGCCACTGCAGAATGTACAACATTTCCTGCTGCATCTACAATTCTTATATTCGTTTTTTCAGCAAGGCCTTTAAGGGTAACTTTTCCTTTAAAATTGGAATATACAACAGGGTTAGGATATACCACAACATCCCCGAAATTGGAATTTACATCAGCAACATCCCCCTGATAGGTTACAATACCATTATACGTTACAAAATATACTTTCCCGGTTTTCTTATCAACCTTTATATCTGTAACGCTGTTTGTAGGAAGAGGTGAATTCTCTTTAGTAAAATGTTTTATGGTTTTCTGGCCGTCAGCAGACAGATAATATACACCACCACCATCAATGGATACCCACTTGTAATTTCCTTCATCTACTGCAATCTGAAGAATAGCTGATTCTCTGAAAAGCTCTTCACCCAGCCCGTTTTGTTCTATTACTATAGGTTCTACTTCAGGCTGTGGTTTTTTTATTTCAGATGCAGCATTAGGCATAATTCTTAAGCCTCCATCTGTACCGATCCATGCATCTCCGGACTTATCAAATGCTACGGATAGGATTCCTCCTGAACTGTTAAATCCATTAGCAGAACCAAGAATATAGTCTGTATCATCGGAAAGGTTGGTTGCATTTTTATAGTCATATACCCAAAAGTTATTAGATCTCGGCAATGGAGTCCATAACATATTTTCATGGAAAACGGCCTTTTGTATACCATCACTGGCCAAAACGATTTTCTTGATGATAAAATCATCAGCGGCTTTATCATAGATCCCCATGGAAGGATTTCCGTCATTAAATCCGAAGGAAACAAAAAGATTGTTCTGAGTATCTGTAGTCAATCCTACTGGGCGTCTGTAGTAAGGCTCAGCGCCAAGATTATAATACTTTACCAGCTCAAAATCTTTGCTTGTAGCATTATATTTCATTTTATATACTCCGTGAGACAACATTGTATAATTAGTAAAGAGAACTTCATTACTGTTATAAGGGCTTATAATAGCATCCAATACGTTGACAAAGACTGGACGATTTGGATTACTTTTGTTGAAAAAAGAAGGATAGATCCAATCCGTACCGTTGAAATAATAAAATCCTGGTTCTTGCGGAATAATAGACGGGTGATTGTAATTATTTGCTCTGGCACCAGTGGAAACCAAGAGTTGATTATTATCGAAAAGATTAATATTATAGGCAAAATTATAGTAAGGGCCTAATGGCTTAAAAGTATTGTTACTTTCATCTTTGATCCCTGATAATACAGTTCCTCCAAAGATTTTTCCACCAGCTGTTATAGCAGTGTTGCATTCCTCTCCAAGGCTCACCGCATTTTGTGATACTCCGTTAATGCCATAAGTATATACTCTGTTATCAGTAACTATAATATTATTGGATGTAACAACGATATCATGGATATTATCAAAGTTTGTAGGAAGCTGGGTAGGAGTACCGTTGTTATAAAAATAGGCAGCTGTAGCGGATGAATATACCAGCTCAGATTCTGAATCTATATGCTTGAATGCTCCGGGAGCTTCCGTTGTCCATGTGGAATATACCGGGAAGGTAGTATTCATCTGATGGCTTTTCAATCCTGTATCCGTTACAGAATATACTTTATTTCCGAATATAGTGGCTTCATTACTTGCCTGATAAACCCCTCCATTCAGGAAAAATGCAGAATCTCCGAATTCTTTATTATTCAGATTAAATATGGAAAGTCCGTAGCCTACAGAAATGACAGCCTGATTTCCTGTTATGGAAATATGATTGATTTTTTTATTTCCGTTATAGCCGGTAGCAATAGGAATATCTACAATATATTTGATTTCCTGTGGAGTGATAACATCCATAGAGCCGTTTTCATACCCAATGAGTCCTGTTTTCGTCTGTGGGTTATAATCGAAGGCTGTTATTCCAACATTATGCAGGCCATTGGCCTTGGACAACTTCGTAATTTCTCCTGTTGATATTGTATAATAGAATATTCCGTTTTCTGTAGCTGCAATGATTTTCCCATTGTCTTCTTTCATTGCTAAGACTTTGTTATAGGAAAACAGATCTGCCCATTTTTTTGATGAAATGACCTGAGCTTTTGTAAACTGCAGGGATGCTAAAATACCAAGAGAAATTATAGAGAGTTTTTTCATATTATGCGGTTATGCTATGCTGCTGTCTATTACCTGATTGTTCCAGGAAATATGCTGTACGTTTTTGTTTGTATCAAAATAAAAATCTATTCTACCCAAAAGAAGACCTGCCCATCCTACCTGATTGACAAGAACATTTTTGCCCTGTCTGTTTGTATAAGATTGAGGTTCCGGTAAAAATGTATGAGTATGGCCTCCCAGGATAATATCAATATTTTCTGTACTGGCCGCTAAAATTTTGTCGCTTATTTTATTCGGTTCATCTTTATAATCGTAACCAATATGTGAAAGACAAATCACCAGATCACATTTCTGATCTTTTTTCAGGTAATTTGAATAATGCTGTGCTACATCAATAGGGTTGGAATAAACGGTTTCTCCATACTGTTTTTTACCTACAAGGCCGTCCAGTTGAATTCCCACTCCGAAAATTCCTACTTTGATTCCATTCTTGTTGAAGATCTTATACTGGGAAGTTTTCCCGTCAAGAACAGTATTTTTAAAATCATAATTGGAACAGATAAAAGGAAACTTTGCATTAGGAAGTACCTTTAAAAATCCATCAAGACCATTATCAAAATCATGATTTCCCATGGTAGAGGCATCATATTTCATCATGGACATTAATTTGAACTCCAGCTCTCCTCCGAAGAAATTGAAATAGGGAGTTCCCTGAAAAATATCTCCTGAATCAAGAAGCAGTACATTGCTTTCCTGGTTTCTGATCTGCTGAATTAAGCTAGCCCTTCTTGCAAAACCTCCCTGGTTAGGGTTTTTTGTATAGCTTGCATCGAAAGGTTCTATTCTGCTATGCTGGTCATTGGTATGAAGAATAGTCAGTTTATTTGCGGATTTTAGGTCAAGAATTTTCAACTCTTCCGCCATCATCATATTGGGAGCTAAAGCCATTGCTAAAGATCCGCCTCCTATTGCTTTTAAAAAACTTTTTCTATCCATTACTTCTTCCCGATAAAATTTAAACGAACATCAGAATTTACTACAACTTCAGGAGTCTTCTTAAAATAATCGATAAACAGATCTCTCATTTTAATTCCTGTTGAGATTGATTCTCCTTTTGCAAAGAATTTCATATTGTCTCCTCCCAGTGCAAGATAGTCTGAAGTGGCAACATAATAGTCTTTAGCCGGATCTACCTCCTTTCCGTTGATTAAGGATTTAATGATCTGTCCATTCTTTGTTTCAATGTATAAATGAGAAACAGGGTTGTTGACCTGCGTTTTTGCATAATACTCAAAAAGCCCCTGTAAATCTGCTCCCTTCATTTTTACAATAACCACCTCATTTTCGAAAGGCATTACTTCAAATACATTTTTCAGTAAAATATCGCCCTTTCCAATGGTGGTACGGATTCCTCCGATATTGATCAATGCAGCATCTACATTTTGTTTAAGATGAGTTTTTATCCACTCATTACCTCCTTCAAACGTATAGTCAGCTAAAAGATTACCCAGATTGCTGTTATCGCCCTGCTTTGTAAGATCCACATTCGTATGAGAGATCTTCTGGTTCATTTCTTTATCCAGTTTTTGCTTATAAGGCTCAATAAATTTTACAAACTCCTCATCATTTTTTAGCTCATTATTAATAGAAATATTTTTCTGGGATTTTACATCCGCAAGTTGCAGCGTAGAAGCTGTTTTGCATGCTGTAAGGGCTGCCAGGGCAATTCCTATTAACAAGAATTTATTTTTCATAATATCTTTTAGTATATGCAAATATAACTATATGTATAATAAAACATTATTATTTATTACAAATTCTTACTGTAAATTATTAAATTTGACAAAAATAATTCTAACAGATGAGCATTTTAAAAGGAGTAGGTGTTGCATTGGTAACGCCCTTTAATGAAGATTTATCCGTTGACTTCGACAGTTTAACAAAACTTGTTGAATACAATGTCGAAAACGGAACCAATTATTTGGTAGTATTGGGTACTACGGCAGAAGCCGCAACGCTTTCTGCAGAAGAGAAGAAACAGGTAATTGAGCATATCATTAAGGTGAATAATAAACGTCTTCCTTTAGTTTTGGGAATTGGCGGCAACGATACTCTTGACGTTAAGAAACAGATTGAAGAAGCAGATCTTTCTGCATTTGAAGCAGTACTTTCAGTATCTCCTTATTACAATAAACCGAACCAAGAAGGTCTTTACCAACATTATAAAATGTTAGCTTCGACAGGGAAGAATATTATTATTTATAATGTTCCTTCGAGAACCGGGCAGAATGTAGAGGCAGATACCACTCTTCGTCTTGCCAAAGAATTTCCTAATTTATTCCTGATTAAGGAAGCTTCACCCAATATTTTACAGTATTTTGATATTCTGAGAAAGAAACCTGAAGGATTTTCATTGGTTTCCGGAGATGATGAATATACATTACCGGTAACATTGGCAGGTGGAGATGGTGTGATTTCCGTAATCGGGCAGGCATATCCTAAAGAATTTTCTACCATGGTACAGTTAGCTTTTGAAGGAAAAGTGAAAGAAGCTTACGCAATTCATAATAAGCTGGTAGATATTACCCGCTTGATTTTTGCAGAAGGAAACCCTTGCGGTATTAAAGTAATACTGGCTGAAAAAGGAATCATTAAAAACTTCTTAAGACTTCCTTTAGTGGCTGCTTCAGAAGGCCTTCATGCAAAAATTAAAGCTGAAATGGCCAACATTTAATAATGAATTGAATTTTAAAATGGTTTTAAAATTCAGAAGTTCATGGAAAAATATAAAGGGTGAAAAGTTTAGGCTTTTCACTTTTTTTAATCATATTAATACAATAAATCATGAAATTAAGACAGGCAACAGCTGTGGATATTCCTTTAATTCAGGATCTGGCAAGAAGATCATGGGAAAATGCCTATGCAGACATTCTTTCGAAAGAACAGATGGAATTTATGCTTTCCGAAATGTATTCTGAAACAGAAATTCTGAACCACCTTGAAAATCCTCATTACCATTATTATCTTATTCAAGATGAAAATAATGACTCTTACGAGGGGTTTATAGGATATGAACATCATTACGAAGAGAAAACAACTAAGCTGCACCGTATTTATCTTGTTCCGGAAAGTAAAGGAAAAGGATTCGGTAAAAAAGCACTTCATTTTCTGCATGAGAAAGTTTCTGAAAGTGGAAATGAAAGAATTATTTTGAATGTAAATAAAAATAATTCTGCCCGAAATTTCTACGAATCCCAAGGATACAAGGTTTATGGGGAAGGTGTTTTTGATATTGGAAATGGATTTGTGATGGATGATTATATGATGGAGTTTCTAATTCACTCATGATTGACTTAAAATTTTGTAACTTTATCCTGTAATTCTATAACAAGTGACTTCTTTTTTTGAATGATCTTTGCTTCAGAACCAAATCACTTATAACAATACATTCATATGCTTGGTTTTGAGCTGACACAGCTTTTTATCAGTATATTTTTTTCATCCTTAGTGTTTAAATTCCTGTATTCTTAAATACAGGAGTTTTTGCGTCTATTTGGTAAAAATAAAAAATTTACACCTATTTCACTTTTAAATGAAATAAATTATTATATTTACTAAATAAAACAGGCTTATATATACTAGGATGAAAATGTATGTTAAATTTGATTTCAATGCCCTTTGCAAGAAGGTATTGGACGAAAAACTTAAAGAACACGGGCTGAAGTACAGGTTGCTGAACTTCGGTGAAGTGGAATTTTATGAGCCCCTTACACAAGAACAGCACAGTCTTTTTAAGAAAAATCTTGAAGATTATGGTATAGAAATCATAGAAAGTCAAAAGACTGCGTTGGTACAGAAAATAAAAGATGTTATCGTAGAACTGGTCTTTTCTGATGAGATCATACCGGTAAAAGCATCCATATATATTTCTGAGAAACTGAATCACAGCTATGGATATCTTTCCAACCTATTTTCCGAAGTCGCTTATACATCTATTGAGAATTTTATTATTCTGCAAAAGATAGAGCACGCGAAAGCCCTGATCATAAGAAATAAACAAAGCCTTACAGAAATAGCCCATAAGCTGAATTACTCCAGTGTGGCGCATTTGAGCACCCAGTTTAAAAACACAACAGGAATCACTCCCTCCCAGTTCCAAAAAATTATTGGAAAACGGAGAAGAGCTCAAAGCACGGTAATAAACCCTAAAATGCAGTATGAATAAAGAATTTCTGAACGTAATAGTAGCAGATAACGATGAAAACACCTTGATTTTTTTTAAAAATATTTTGAAAGAGTTGAAAATCTCTATAAAAGTTCAATGTTTCTGTAACGGAAAAGATATGATGCTATATCTGAATAATGATGATGCCGTAGTGCCGGAAATTGTTTTCATAAAATACACTATCCCTGGAAAAGACAGTATGGAATGCCTGGAAGAAATTGAAGCAAATTCAAAATTCAATAACATGGTAACCACCATATTTTCGGAACCGATTCCGGAAAATGAAATTGAAGATATTTTTGTAAAAGGAGCCAATATTTTCATGAAAAAACCAGAGTCTTTTGAGAGTCTGAAAAAGGTGCTTACAGAAGTTATTACAATCAATTGGCAGTATCATACTTCAGGATTGAATAAAGACCATTTTATTCTTAAAGTGTGATGAATAAAGGAGTTATTAATTTTGTGTTACGAGAATATTAATCGTATTTGATGCATACTATTCACAAATAAGTGAAAATTTTATAACTAATAATTAAAATAATATAAAAAGGATCTGAATTAATATACTGACATTTGTAAAAGTAATCTGAGACACAAATTTCATTATATAGTAGAAGATACAGATGAATGAGAAGTAATTGTTTCTAAAAACAAAAATTATATAAATCACGATGTTAGTTAACAAAATGAATTATACTAATTTTCCAATTTTAAAGCACAGAAGATCTTTAAACAAAACGGTACAATCATGAAAACTCAAAAGTAGTTGGAGATATTTTTATTCGTTTCATTCCCTCATCTCCACCGAAACTCAGTTAGTTTTTATAATAAGCAAGTTGGAAAAAAATAATTCATTTTGTTTTTCATAATTTATTTTAATAGTTAAGGTTTTAGCTTATCCAAATCTTATATTGTTATATAGATATTTTCACACCACATCACAAAATATTAAGCCTTAACTATTAAATAAATTTTTTTGAACATATCAAAGTAATTTCTTCTAAATAACAGTTTTATAAGGGGGCCGCAGGAAGTATTTTCTGCGGTTTTTTTATGAAATTTTACTCCATTTGTTTTTTCCTTTGTAGTATCTGATATAATAGTTTTTAATGATCAGATTATCAGGTCTGGACAGCATCGGATCAGCTTCCAGAATTTTTTCTACCGTATTTTTTGTCGTTTTGATGATCACCGAATCATTTATCAGGTCTAATCTCTTAAAATCTACCACACCACTTTGCTGGGTACCCAGAATATCTCCCGGGCCACGGAGCTGCATATCCACTTCAGAAATTTTAAAGCCATCATTGGTTTCAGTCATTGTCCTGATACGCGTTCTGCTTTCCTTAGACAATTTATCTGAAGTCATCAGGATACAGTAACTCTGTTCAGCACCTCTTCCTACACGTCCTCTCAACTGATGCAGCTGGGAAAGTCCGAATCTTTCTGAACTTTCAATGACCATTACAGAAGCATTGGGTACATTTACGCCTACTTCAATTACTGTAGTTGCCACCATAATTTCAGCTTTCCCCGAAGCGAAATAGGCCATTGCAGCGTCTTTTTCATCCGGTTTCATCTTTCCATGAAGCATGGTCACATTGTATTCTGAGAAATAATCCATGACATGTTCCAAGCCTTCCGCCAGATTTTTGTAATCTAAGGTTTCTGATTCCTCAATAAGTGGATATACAAAATAGACCTGCCGGCCTTTCTTAATTTCGTCTTTACAGAAATTATAAACATATAGTCTGTCTTTTTCACGTCTGTGAGCAGTAATGATAGGTTTTCTTCCCACTGGCATTTCATCAATCACGGAAACATCCAGATCTGAATAAAAGCTCATTGCCAGAGTCCTTGGAATAGGAGTAGCAGTCATTACCAGAATATGGGGTGGGATTTTATTTTTAGCCCAAAGTTTAGCCCGTTGAGCAACTCCAAATCTATGCTGCTCATCAATGATGGCTAATCCCAGATTTTTAAATTTAACCTTATCTTCCAAAACAGCATGAGTTCCTACCAAAATTGAAAGCGAACCGTTTTCCAGTTCTTCATGTATAATTCTCCTTTCTGACGCTTTGGTAGAACCAGTCAGAATACGGATATTGATTTCTGTTTTTTCTAAGAGTTCTTTGATTCCGTTATAGTGCTGCTGAGCAAGAATTTCCGTTGGAGCCATCAGACAGCTCTGAAAACCGTTGTCCATAGCAATAAGCATGGTTAACAATGCCACCATCGTTTTCCCTGATCCTACATCACCTTGTAAAAGCCTGTTCATCTGAATTGGCCTTTTCATGTCAAGACGGATTTCTTTTAATACTCTTTTCTGTGCATTGGTAAGCTCAAAAGGAAGATGGTTTTCATAGAAATCGTTGAAGTGGTCCCCAATAATAGGGAATGGGTTACCATAAGCCTGTGTTTTATGGTGAAGCTTTTTCAAGCCATATCCTAATTGAAAAAAGAAAGATTCCTCAAATTTTAATCTGTAATCAGCCTTATCAAAATGCTCTTTGTCTTTTGGGAAATGAACATTCAGAAAAGCGTGCTGTCTGGACATGAACTTGAAGGTTTTCATCAGATATTCCGGAAAATTCTCTTCAATAAGATTCGGAATTTCTTTGCAGATATTTCTCAGGGCATTCTGAAAAAATCTTTGATTTAATCCCCTTTTAGTCAGCTTTTCTGAACTCGGATAGATAGGTTTAAGCCTTGTATCTCCTTCTTTATTTTCCTCAGCTTCTATTTCCGGATGCGGCATAGAAAACTGACGGTTGAAAACATTGATTTTCCCAAAAATATAAACGTCCTTGTTAATAGGAAGCTGCTCTTTCAGCCATTTAGAATACTGGAACCATACCAGATCCATACTGCCTGTTTCATCATTGAATTTTGCAGATAATCTTTTAGTCTTCCCGGTCTGGATTTCCTGAACATGGGTGATTCTTCCTCTCAATTGTATTTCCTGGCTGCTTTCTTCCTGAAGCTGAGAAACTTTATAAATTTTACTTTTATCCAGATAACGGATAGGGTAGAAGTTCAGCATATCTTCAACAGTGGTTAGGCCCAATACACTTTTAATGAGTTTGGCTCTTTCCGGACCTATTCCTTTTACGTATTCTATGGAGGTTTCGAGATTCATTTTCAGATTTCAGGATGCGGGTTTTTGAATTTTTTGATCCTTATTTTGTGACAAAAGAAATAAAGGTTCGAATTTCGGTAAAATTAAAAAGACTTCCAAAAAATTGGAAGTCTGTATGGTAAATTTTTAGCATTAAATACGAAAATCCGGATCTCTACATTAATCTTTGATTTTAGATTTGAACTTTTTCTGGTAGTCTTCCCATTGTTCTCTGGTTTTAATCTTTTTGAACAAATCTTTTGAGATCAGTTCCAGATAGGGTTCCAGTTCTTTGGCTGATAATTCTCCCTGAAGAATGGTAATAGGATCTCCGTGTTCATCCAGAAATACAGTACTTGGAACAGCACCTACATTCATATACTGTGTAAATTCATGCAGTGAATTTTTTCCTTTTCTGTGCTCTGTATTAGGGTTTGAAAATGTTCTTCCAAAGATCTCAATACTCTTTTTTTCTTCTGCATTAAACTTTACAGGATAATAATTTTCGTTCAGATTCTGAGCAATCACAGAATGTCCGTAAGTTTTTTTGTCCATAATTTTGCATGGACCGCACCAGTCTGCATAAAAATCAATAAGTATTTTTTTAGGATTTTCCTTTTGAGCTTTTAAGGCTTCTTCAATGGTCATCCATTTTACCTGAGCAAAACTAAAATTTAATAAAAATAAGAGTATTATGCTTAAAATTTTCTTCATATTGTGATATTTAGGTTAAAAATAAGCATAATTACTTATTTTTTATTTTACGTCTTGCATTAATTTTTTCACGTACGGAGATATCAAAATTAATACCACTCCGGCAATTACCGCATATAAACCCAATTGTTTATATCCATCAGTATAAGTGATCAATTCATCATAGTTGGTAGAACCTTTTTTTGCGGTAGCAAGACTGGCTCCTATAATTCCTGCAACATACTGTCCATAGGCCGAAGCAAGGAACCACATTCCCATCATCATTCCCTGAAGATTCTTGGTAGAAAGCTTGGTCATGATAGATAATCCGATAGGAGAGAGGCATAATTCGCCAAGAGTAATGATTAGTAATGCCAGTGTGAAGAAGTTCAGTGAAGTGATTCCCTGAAGATCAGCAAAGAGGCGGGTAGCAAATAAAACATAGTATCCCAGTCCTAAGAAAATAAATCCTAATCCAAATTTGATAATTGTGTTGGGCTCAATTTTTCTTTTGTTCAGCCAGATCCAAAGAAGCCCGATCAATGGAGCTAGGAAAATAATGAAGAAAGCTCCTCCTGAATTATTCACTCCATTTGGGTCTAATCCTAAAAGGTCTTTATTTAGATTTTTAGCGGCAAAAATACTTAAAGAACCTCCACTTTGTTCATAAATTCCCCAGAATATGATGGAGAATATAATAAATACTAATGCTGCCCAAAGCTTTTTACGCTCTGAAGCTGTTACTTTAGACATTTCATAGAATAGATAGATTAAAGTTAATGGCCCGATTGTCCACATAAAATAATCTGTATATTCTGTTTTAGCAACCATGGTCATGATAATTGGGACAAAAACCAATGACAAAACGTATACTCCATATTCTTTCCATTTTGGTATTGGAGCGGTTTTTTCTTCTGCTAAAGGATGTCCCGGCTGTAAACCGATAGTACCTAGTGTTCTTTGTGTAAATACAAAATTAATCAAGCTCACCACCATTACTATTGAAGCCAGTCCAAAAGCAATATGCCATCTCATTTCTTCTGCAATAATATTACTTAAGAATTCTCCTTTACCAATAGCAATACATAAGTAACCACCTAATAATGCTCCAAGATTAATTCCCGCATAAAAAAGCGAAAAGCCTGCATCAGCTCTTGAATCATTAGGTTTATAAAGTTGTCCCACCATAGATGAAATATTAGGTTTAAAGAAACCTGTACCTACTACGGTGAATGCTATTCCCAGGAAAAAGAATTTGTGTGGATCGGTAGCCAAAATTAAGCTTCCTATGATCATCAGAAGACCACCCCAGAACAGGGATTTTCTGAATCCTAAAATTTTATCGGCAAAAAGACCTCCTACAAAAGTAAAAGCATAAACGAAGGCCTGGGTTGCACCATATTGAAGGTTGGCTTCTTTTTCATGGAAATTAAGCTGAGAGATCATAAAGAAAACCAACATTCCACGCATTCCGTAGAAACAGAAACGTTCCCACATTTCAGAGAAAAACAGGCTCCAGATCTGTCTGGGATATTTTCCTTTGAAATTTTGTATTTCATCTAAAGTTAAGCTCATAATGATATATGATTAAGTTCTAATTAAGGGTTTTATCTTTCTGATCCAGTTCAAAACGGATTCTGTCCTGGTCAATAATTTGTTTTAATTCTTCTTCTTTGGGGAGGTACAGCAGGTATTTGCCGGCAAATAAATTGTTTTTATCATTCAAAATCGAAATTGATTTGTCTTTTGAGATCTCTGTAATTCCAGTTATTTTGAACGGATTCGTTGATATAATAATTCATTTTATCAACATTATCCAACCTTATCAACAGTCTGTAGTGAGTCCAGCTCAATTCGTAACACAATGCGCCACATATTGGAAATACATGATAAAAAGAGCGCATATTTCTTAAATTACTTTCATCAAACCCTTTTCCAAATTCTAAAGTAAGCTTCTGAGAAAGCCTTTTGAGCGTATATTTTCCATATTCTGCCCGTTCTTTTCCCTGTTGTTCATCCTCAACAATAAGTTTTCCAATCTGCCAGTAAGTGAACAGTAGAGTAGAATTCGCTATCCGAAAAACTTTTTCGCGCGACTGTCTAATGATTTCCTTTACGGATTGGAATAAAGAATCTTCGGAGATTTCCATCGTACGAAAATAAAAAAAACCTCTGACTTGGCAGAGGTTTTATTATATTTTGTTGATACAATTAGTTTACACCGTGCATCATTTTCTTTAAGATAGGTGAAATTAAACCTAAAATTACAGAAGCAATACCACAAAGTACTACGAATACCATGAAGAATTCAAATAGATTGTGAATTTCAAATCCTACAAAAGTAGGGTTATGTAATGGAAGCTGGGCTTTATCGAAAGCTGCTACCTGATCAGCTGTCAGTGTTACTTTTTTATCCAAAACATCCTGTAAATTAACTCCCAGTTCTTCAGCTTTCTTGAATTTATCACCTGTTGCAGGGATCAGTGCTCCTAATGAACCAGCTAATGCATAACCAGCTGCGTTAGAAATGAAGAAAACACCGTATAATAATGAAGCAAATCTTTTCGGAGCAAGCTTACCAACCAATGATAAACCAATTGGAGAAAGACAAAGCTCACCACAAGTCTGGATGAAATATAGTAACATTAACCATTTGATTGCTAATAATCCTGAGTTTCCAAGATCTTTTACATTGTGTGCAATGATGAAATAAGAAAGAGCGATTAATGCCAATCCCATTGCTTGTTTGAACGGAGATACCGGTTCTTTTCCTTTTGCTCTTAGTTTATCCCAACACAAACTGAAAGGAACAGCTAATAGAACTACGAAAATTCCGTTAAAGATCTGAACCATTGAAGGAGGCATATTCCATCCGAAAATGTTTCTGTCAGTCTGGTTATCTGCGATAAATGTTAATGAAGATCCTGCCTGCTCGAATGCTGCCCAGAAGAAAATAATAAAGAATGATACGATATAGATTACCCAGATTCTTTGTCTTTCAACCTTGTTTTCTGCAGAAGACATAATCAGGAAGGCAAGAGAAATACCTGCTGAATAGATGAAAGGATAAATAATTCCTTTGATCATTTGTCCCATTTCCACTGAGTTGAACCCAAGTTCTCCTACAAGTAAATATCTGAATACAAAGAATAGAGCAACAAATATACCTACAGTAATTCCTAAGGACATCCCTGAGAATTTTGCTGTTTGAGTTTCTCCTTCTTCAAAATCTGCACTTGTATTATTTTTTGGCAATCCTCCGATAGGTCTTCCTTCAGGGGTTACTACATATTTGTTTTTAAGGATAAAGAATGTTATTGTTCCGATTACCATCGCAATAGAAGCAGCTAAGAATCCCCATTTGAAAGCGAAGATATCTCTTACTCCGGTTGCAGCATCTTTTACGTCTCCTACGTATGGACAGATAAACTGACCCAAGAATGCTCCAATGTTGATCCCCATATAGAAAATGGTAAAAGCAGAATCCAGTTTAGATTTTTCCTGCTTTGGATAAAGACTTCCTACCATTGAGGAAATATTCGGTTTGAAGAATCCATTACCAAAAATGATAACGAATAATGCCAGCCACATAATCAGTTTAGCACTTCCAATGTCTGCTGAGAAAGTTGAAGCACTGATAAATAATAAAAACTGGCCAATAGCCATTAATGATCCACCAATGATGATAGCGAATCTGTTTCCGATATACTTATCAGCAATAAATCCTCCTAAAAGAGGTGTTAAATAACATAACGCTAGAAATCCACCATAGATGATTGCAGCATCAGCTTCTTTTATTAATAAGGAATTTACCATGAAGAGCGTCAAAAGTGCTCTCATTCCATAAAAGTTGAAACGCTCCCACATTTCTGTTCCGAAAAGAACCCATAATCCTTTAGGATGCCTGGAATTCTTATTCTCTACAAATTCATCCGGTTTCGGACTCAATGCTTCAATATTATCCATTTCTATTGTTAATTTTTGTTAAGACTGACAAATATAGTTTATTTTGGGTTTTTGGCAAGGTTTTAATTTTATTTTTAAATAAAAAAGCTGCGGAACTAATCCGCAGCTTGCTAATCTTTATAATATCAAGGATTAATGTCCTTTTTCCTTCATAATTTTGTTCAGTCTTTTTAACATAGAAAGACCTAAAAGTGTAGCAAATATTAACAAACCGAAGTTTACAAGGAAATAATTCGTCTTGTTTTCGTAATTATACCACGTACTTGCCAGGATTCCGGAAAGCTTATTTCCCACAGAGTTGGCCAGGAAGAATCCTCCCATCATCAACGCGGTGATCCTTGCAGGAGAGAGTTTGGATACAAAGGAAAGCCCCATTGGAGATAAACATAATTCCCCGATGGTAATTACTCCATAGCTGGCAACAAGCCATAGAGGAGATACTTTTACAGCTCCGTTATCTCCCGCTACCACTGCTAAAACCATTACCAGACATGAAAGTCCGGAAATAAATAGTCCTAAAACAATCTTGGTAGGCGTTAAAGGCTCTTTTCCTTTTCTTCTCAACAATGCCCAGAACCCAACGATCACCGGAGTGAGTGCAATAACCCAGAACGGATTGATAGACTGGAACAGTTCTGTATTGTACAGGTATACCTTATTCTCAGGGTTTTTCTCAAGAGCAGCACGCTGTTCAGGAGAAATGTTTTTGAAATAAACATCTTTCCCCATTTCTTTCTTAGTCTCTCCATTATCATCTTTTTGGGAACGGAATTGATTATCGTAAACCGGTGTTTCTTTGTCCTCATAGCTCTTGCCATCCACCATATAAATTCCTTCCAGTGGTTTTTCAAGAGAAGCAGGAACACTTCTGTCCGTATAATAATTAGCCCATCTCGTTAAAGCGGTACCATTCTGTTTGAAAACAGCCCAGAAGAACATACTGATCAGGAAAACAGAAAGTAATGCTCCAATGGAAGCTTTTTCGTCAGGTTTAGCTTTAAAGTAAAGAGAGGCATAAAAGTAAATTACAGGTACACAGGCAAAAATAAAGGCATCTGTACTGTCACTTCCAAAAATGTTGTTAGGAACAAACCAGCCTATTGCTCCGGCAATAATGGCAGGAACAAATACTTTAAGCATAATTTCCGAAAGTTTGGTATCTCCTTCCTGTACAGGTTTCATCTGTGCAGCATGGATATAATGTTTTCTTCCGATAGTAAAAATCACCATACCGATAAGCATTCCCACTCCGGCAGTGATGAAAGCCTCACCCCAGCCAAATTTATTACGCATAAATGCAGCAATAATGTTACAGATAAATGCTCCGATATTAATTCCCATGTAGAAAATATTATACCCGGAATCTTTATTAGCTTTATAAGGTTCCTCAGAATAAAGGTTCCCTAATAGTGTTGAGATAGTAGGTTTAAAGAAACCATTTCCAATAATAATTAATGCCAATGAAGCATAAAACAGAGGCAAATCTTTAAACACACCCATTCCTATATATCCGGCAGCCATTAAAAAGCCTCCCAGATAAATAGATTTAATATATCCTAAAACTCTGTCTGCCAGGAATCCACCAATAAAGGGAGTCAGATAAGTTAAGGCAATGTAAGTTCCGAAAATGTCATCAGCAGTTTTATCCGGAAGCCCAAGTCCGCCTTTCATACCCGTAGGTTCAATAACGTACAGAACAAAGATTCCAAGAATCAGGTAATACCCGAAACGCTCCCACATTTCTGTAAAAAAGAGGAAGGGAAGCCCTTTAGGATGTTTAGTCTTCATATATTCAATTTTCAAATTTCCCAAAAATAGGTTTTTAATTTTAATTGATAAAATAAATAATACTTGCCTAAATGATTAATGAAATAAATAAAAAAGTCCCTTTCAGGAAAACTGAAAGGGAAGTTAATTGTTCATAAATCATAATATAAATCTCACCTAAAAACCATTTTGAGATTTTAATACTTGATTTTCTTCTTTTAATTCGTGAATCTTTTGTTTTAGAAAACCAATATAGTCTTGTAAGTTTTCAATTAATGAGTAATTGAGATTTTGTGTGTACTGATATTGAGATGTGTCTTTGAAAGTGGAATTTTTACTACTTACTAGTCTTTCGTCCTCTTCTTTAATCTCAGAAATAGGAACGTTGAGAGCCTCAGCTATTTTCTTCCATTCTTCTTCATGTATCCTTACTTCACCCCGTTCTTTTCTGGAATAATTTGAAGGATCAGTAGATAAAATTCTTGCCATCTTCTCTTGAGAGATGCCTTTGAGTTTCCTTAGGTTTTTTAGTTTTTCTTGCTTCATGGTTCTAATGTCTATTGCAAATATGCAAAACATGTACATTTTCTGCAAAAAATCTGCCAAAAAATCGCCTGATATATTTCTCTTATTAGAGATTTTAATTTATAGTTTTGAAAAGTCAATAATGACCGGAATATTAAAAGAAAAATTTATGAAAAAGAACGCTTTAAAATTGAAGAAAGCAAGCCTTTCAAGAAATGAGTTAAGAACATTAACTGGAGGAAGATTACCTGAAGATCCAATTGATGGAGGAGCAGAATGTGGATGTCTACAAGCAGGTTGCCCTGGAGACGGGAGTGCAAGATGTGGAGGAAGAGGATGTTGTTAAAATCACAATCAGCAATGAATTTTCATTGCTGATTATTTTTTAAGTATTTATGAAGAAAAATATTAATATACTAAATAGCTATTTAAATCTTATAGATATTCATATTGATAAAACCGAATTTGAATATCAGTTAAATGGTCATCCAGAATTTCCTAATATTCTGTCTTTTTCTGATACACTCCACTTTTTTAATATTGATTGCTCAATTTATGAAATAGAAGAAGAAGATGTGGATTTATTACCTGAAAATTTTCTTTCAATTAATGAGGGGGATTTTAAATTAGAAGAAAAGAAAAATTATGATATTACAAGTTCTAAAGTTGTTCTATTAGTTGATAAATCGGAAAGTTCTTACAATAATAAAAAGAAAAATAATTTCTTTTTATGGAGCCTGCTTCTATTAGGAGCTCTTGTTTTTTCTATTTTATCGATAGAATTTTCTATTTTTTATATAGGTGTACTATTTTTATCATTTTCATTTTTAGGAGTTTTTCTTTCTTATGAAGCATATAAAAAAACTCATGGAAAAGGAACCATAATACCATTGGGTGTATGTAAAAATAAAGTTTTGAAGACAGATTGTGATTATGTATTTAATTATAAGAAATGGAAATCTTTTGATATATCGGAAGTCTCTTTATTGTTCTTTTTTTCTCAAATTCTTACATTCATTGTTTTAGCAATATATAAAGATTTAAACTTTTATTATTTTGTTTATAAGTATATATTTTATTTGTTTGTTCCTGTTTCATTTGTTTCAATGTACTATCAGGTTTTTGTTATTAAAAAACTTTGTCCTGTTTGCATAGGAATTATACTTTGTGTGTATGCGCAATTAGGACTTTTATACTTTTTACCAAAATCATTAGAAGAGATCAATCCTTTTTCTGCAGTTTTATATCTGCTTTTTGTTTTAGCTGCTGCACTGTTTCTTCTTTATTTGAAGGAAAAAATAACATGGATTAATAAACTGAAAGAAGATATTATTAAAATTTCAAAATTTAAAAGAAATTATTCTTTTTTTAGAAATAATCTTTCAATCCAAAAGAAAACACTTAATGATGATTTTTTGAATTCTTTTAATTTTGGAAATACTGATTCTACTCTAACATTAACTTTAGTTACAAACCCCTCATGTAAATATTGCAAAGAGTTTTATCCAACATTCATGAGAATCGTAAACAATTATAGTACTAAAATTAATATTCGTCTTGTACTGGATGCAGATTTAGATAACTTTACTGAAGAATTACGTTCTATATATATACATTTAGCTTGTATTTATCAAAACTCTGAAGACAAAACAACTTTTTTTGTAGCTTTGGAAGATTGGTATACTACAAGAGCTGATAAAAAAGAAATTAATAATTGGAATAATAAATACTCTCATTTGTTCAATAATCAGGATAATGTTATTTCTATTTTGAACAATCAGAAAAAATGGAGGAATATTAATGATATTAATTTTACGCCGGATATTTTTATCAATGGTTATCAATTTCCTATAGAATATGACAGAGCCGATTTAGAATATTTCTTATCTGAAATGATTGACTAAATTAAACTATGAAAAAACTATTATTTTTATTATTGGGAACATTCACCTGTTTTGCTCAAAGCAACAGATTTGTATATGATGTTGTATCTAAGAAAGACTCCACTTCAAAAAATCTTATCAAAGAAAATTTTAATCTGGATATTTCTAAAGATGAAATGAAATATTATAATAGAATATATTATATCAATGATTCAATATTTGCGACTAAAAATCAATATGGATTTAAAGGGTATAAACAGACTTCATTTCTGATTAAAAAAAATAATACTAATGAATATCAAAACTATGAATATATAGGAGATGTGAATTTTTATAAAATTGATGGAAAGGCTGAACAGAACTGGAAAATTACTGATAGTATCAAGATAGTTGATGAACTTCATCTTCAAAAGGCAACAACCCAATTTGGAGGAAGAAGTTGGGTAGCATGGTTTTCTAAGGATATCCCCATTCCTTATGGTCCCTATAAATTTTATGGATTACCAGGGCTCATTGTAGAGTTGTATGACATAAAAAAAGACTACCATTTCAAAATTATAAAGAGCGAAAAGATTACAGAGGATTATAAACAGGTTTCGTTAGAAAACTCTATTTCCAGAGCAATTCCCGTTAATCAGGCTAAACTGGATAAATTGAAATTAGAATTATATGAGAGTCCTTTTAAATATATAATGAATGGAAGACTCGTATTGACTGAAGGAAAAAAACTAGAACTTGAAGACGGCACCATTCTAACCAAAGAACAGCTGAAACCCGCCGAAGCCAACGAAAGAAAAAAAATAAAATCTTTTAATAATCCTATAGAACTGGATAAAGCTGTAAAATATCCTTAACGAATCCCACTAAAAAAACCTTTCAGAACTTCTGAAAGGTTTTTTTATTTAGATATAATTATAATCCTTATAAGTTATTCAGGATGAAATCCGTCATTTTCTGATACAGCTGTGGTCTCGTCTGTCCTCCATAGATTCCGTGGTTTTTATCCGGGTAAGCCATGAAATCAAACTGTTTTTTATTTTGAATCAAAGCTTCAGAGAATTCCATAGAGTTCTGAAAGTGAACATTGTCATCTGCAGTTCCGTGAATCAGAAGGAATTTACCTTTCAATAGGTTTGCATATTCTGTAGGAGAGTTTTTATCATATCCATCAGGGTTTTCCTGAGGAGTTCTCATAAATCTTTCCGTGTATACGGAGTCATAATATCTCCAGTTGGTTACCGGTGCTACAGCAATTCCCATTTTGAAAACATCTGCGCCTTTAGTCATTGCCAGACTGGTCATATAACCACCGAAGCTCCATCCGAACATTCCGATTCTGCTTTTGTCAACATAAGTTTGGTTTCCAAACCACTTCGCTGCAGTGATCTGATCTTCAATCTCATACTTTCCTAAATTCATATACGTTACTTTCTTGTATTTTGCTCCTTTGTACCCGGTTCCACGGCCGTCTACACAAGCTACGATATATCCTTTTTGAACAAGATGATTGAACCACATTGCATTTCCGTTATCCCATGAGTTGGTAACCTGCTGAGAGCCCGGTCCGGAATACTGGAACATAAATAAAGGATACTTTTTATTCGGATCAAAGTTTTTAGGCTTCATAATCCATGCATTCATCTGATCACCAACAGCATTAGGAATGGTGATGAATTCTTTTTCAACAAAATTATCTGTTTTTAATTTCTGTAACTGATCATTGTTGTTCTGAAGTTCTTTTACCGCTTTCCCGTTTCCGTCTTTTAAAACATAAGTGTAAGGTTTTGCTGCTGTAGAAGAAGTTTCAATGAAATAATTATAATTCTTGCTGAAATTGGCAGAATTGTTTCCTTCTGCATTGGAGATCAGCTGAGATTTTCCGTTTTCAATATTTACTTTGGAAACAACCTTATTGATACTTCCTTTTTCAGTAGTCTGAACGAAGATTTCTTTCGATTTTGGATTGAAACCATAATAGTCTGTTACTTCCCAGTTTCCTTTTGTGATCTGCTTTTTAAGCTTACCATCTTTGTCATACCAGTAAAGGTGGCGATTTCCGTCTCTTTCAGAAGCCCAAAGGAAAGAATCATCTTCAAGGAATTCCAGAGTAGGGCTGTCCGTATCGATCCATTTGTCATCCGTTTCAGTAAATAATTTCTGAACTGCCCCTGTTTTGGTATTTACTTTTAAAATATCTGAAGCATTCTGAATTCTCTCAGAAGTAATTAAAACAATTTCATCCGCTTTTGCAGTCTGGAATACATTCGGGATATAGTAGTTTTTGAAAGAACCTAAGTTCAATTGCATTGTTTTCCCGTTATCAAGACGGTATAGCTGTGCTGAAACCACAGAGTTTTTCTCGCCAGCTTTTGGGTATTTATAGCGCATTTCAGCCGGGTAAAGACTTTTTCCGTAGATGGGAATATAGATTTCCGGTACCTGCCCTTCGTCAGATTTTACAAATACGATTGCATCAGAATTCTTCGTCCATTCATATTGTCTTGCATGTCCGAATTCTTCCTCATAAACCCAATCTGCCAAGCCATTCAGGATTGAATTCTTTTTACCGTCAGTAGTAATCTGTGTGATTTTTCCTGAGTTAAGGTCCTGATAGAATAAATTGTTGTCAGAAATAAATGCCACTTTTGTAGCATCAGGTGAAAATGTGGGCTCCTGAACTGTTTTACCTTCATTGAGGCTGATTACTTTTCCGGATTTTAAATCTTTTACATCGAATTTTCCTAAGAAAGAATGTCTGTAAATAGGCTGGCTTCCTGTCTGTAAAAGGATTTTAGATTCATCATCAGAAAAAATATAGCTTTCAAATCTTCCGTCCACAAGATTTCCTTCTTTCTGTGAAGTTTTATAAGAATATTTTGCAATTCCAGTTGGTTCAATCACAAGATAGTTTTCTCCGTTTTTCATGGAAGTAATTCCTGCGATTCCTTTTCCACGGTAATATCCTGAATATATTTTATCTAAAGTAATATCCTGTGCTGATACATTTTGGAATATAGCAGCAACAGTAAGAGTTAATAGGAGTTTTTTCATTTTCAATTTTAATGATTCCAAATTTAATAATTCTTACTTACATAACCATATAAAATACAAAATCAGGATAGCAAGTCCTGATTTTGTATTTTAATTAAGCTTCATGCCTTGTTCCCGGATCTTCTGTTTCCGGCGGATAATAGCCTTCAGGAACACAGAAAAGGTATTAAAAAATATTCATTAATGAAATTTGTTAAAAAAGGCAATTTGGCAAAAAAATTGAATATATAATAAGTATAAATCAAATCAAATGATAATTATGGAAACGAATGCATACAACCAGAAACTGAACCGTTATGTATTAAACGATCAGATTGTTTATACAGGTTTTTCCAGTTTTAATGACGCAGAAGAGTGCGCTCATAAAAAAGGAGGAACATTGGTGGAAGTAGTGTTTAGAGATGGGAATGATAACCCTGAAATTACTGATGAAGCAGGTTTGATAGAGAAAAAAATTCATTACCATGTGTATGCAGGCGATGAATACAAATTTATTCACTCCTCAGATCCGGGATTCAGAAAATATGCGGATGAACTGCAGAAAATTAAAGCAAGAAATGATAAAACCAGCCCGGATGAGCGGTATTTTGCCAATTTTGAAATTGAAAATATAGAAGACCCGATTATTGTGATCAAAAATGATCATTTTGAATCGGTAACATCGAGAGAGCGTTCAAAGTATTTGAAACATGCCTGCGTTTATGAATTAGGGGTTTCCCTGCCAAAATCTTAAAAAAATCAGATCATGAGCAAAACGAAATATTCAGACAAAGCTCAGGACAAAGTAGGAAAAGTAATGCACGAATTCAAGGAAGGAAAACTGAAATCTTCTTCCGAAAAGAAAGTGACAGACAGAAAGCAAGCCATAGCCATCGGTATTTCTGAAGCAAGAGAAAAAGGACTGAAAGTACCTGCAAAGAAAAAGTAAATAAACCATAAAAAAGCCCGGAAATTTTTCCAGGCTTTTTATGAGATGTAGAATTTTGTATTCTCTCTATTTCGCTTCATTATAAAGCACTCTGTAATATTCATCTGCCATCCTGTCGCTGTTGAAATGATCTTTCACATCATTCATTGCATTATGCTGGATTTTTCTCCATTGGTCAGGATGATCATAATAGGTGGGAAGAATTTCGTTTTCAAGGATTTCATATAATTTGTTTAAATCATAATTGTCCTGTTCATAAATGCTCATATTCATATAATCTGCTTTCGGAACGACGAAAGAGTTTTCTCTGTGTTTGGCAAATTCCGGGATCCAGCCATCATCAGTGGATAAATTCACTGAACCATTCATAGCAGCTGTCATACCGGACGTTCCTGAAGCTTCTCTTGGAACTCTGGGATTGTTAAGCCATAGATCTGAACCTTGTTTTAACGATTTACTTAAAGAAAGTTCATACCCGATAAGAACAGCTATATTTTTATGATTTTTACTTTCTTCAACCAAAGTATTGAATGTGGAAATAGCAGAGTAATCCATTGGGTAAGGTTTTCCTGCCCAAATGATCTGCACCGGATATTTCGGATTGTTCAGAAGCCTGTAAAACCTTTCTTTATCATGTAAAAGAAGTTCCGCTCTTTTGTAGCCTGCAAATCTTCTGGCCCAGACAATGGTAAAGATATTAGGGTTAAATAAATTTCCTGTTTGATCTGCAACAATACTGAACAGTTTTTTCTTTAAATACTTTTTACGGTAATCAAAAACGGTTGCATCATTTTCGTCTTTGGCGTTGTACAAAGGTTTATCAGACCAATATTTAAATTCCTGCGCATTCGTGATAGATGTAATTTCACAGATATCGGGATATTTATTCCACATGGCTCTGGAAACCACACCATGAAGCTGAGAAACTCCATTGGCAATTCTGGCCATCCTTAATGCACAAAGAGAATGGTTGAAACGGTCATCATCTGAACCTTCAATCTTTTTTACTTCTTCCATGCTGTAGCCGGAGAAATAGGACATATCGTAACATAATCTGAAACTATGTTTTTCATTTCCTGCTTCTTCAGGAGTATGCGTGGTGAAAACCAGCTTTTCCTTCACTTTATTGAGGTCACCGTTATATTTTTTCAACAGGTAAAAGGCTGCAGGAAGTCCATGAGCTTCGTTAAGGTGGTAAACATCTCTTTCAATATTCAATTCATCCAATAGCTTGGCTCCTCCTTTTCCTAATAAAATATATTGAGCAAGTTTGGTAGACTCATTGGCGTCATATAATTTGTGACAGATTGTTTTGGAAACGTGATCATTTTCCGGAACATCTGTGGAAAGAAAAAACATAGGTGCCGTATTGAAAGTTTCAGGATCAAGGTACCATACTTTTACCCAAACCGGAGCACTGTGGATTTCGATTTGAAATTTTATTCCGGTGTCTTCCAGAAAGCTGTACATTTTTCTCGTCCATACAGGCTGTAAAGTCTGATCATGATTTCTTGCCTGATCATAATAACCAAATTTCCACAGAATGCCGATTCCTATAAGGTCCTGCTTAAGGTTATAAGCACTTCTCATATGAGATCCTGCGAGAAAGCCAAGTCCTCCCGAATATATTTTAAGTACTTGCTCAAGAGCAAACTCCATCGAGAAATAGGCGGTTTTTTTGGAATATTGAGGATTGATATTGTAGGGTATTCTGAAATTCCTAAAATCCATAAATGTGCGTTTGTGTTAGAAAAAGACAAAGGTATTAATTATGAAAATAAACTTTACATTAATTAACAGATAATTTAATTTTAAAACTAGGCGTTGAATTGTTTTTTTACTTACCTTTAAGTGTGTAAAATTTTGATTATCAAAAACTTTTAACGATGAAAGCCCATGGCCGCATGTGTTCTTAATTAAATAAAAATATCACACATGAAAAAGACGTTTTCTGAGGAAGATCTGATAAAGAATCTGAGCTTATATTACCTGAACAGGCATTTGAAAAAAAAGCCCATGGAAAAGTATCACCGTACCATAGACGAATCTCCGCTTCATGATCGTGAAAAATACAGAAAGAAATCTGAGATTCTTCTTCTCAATTCCTTTATGCATCATTTCCCCGATGTTAAATTTGAAAACCTTACCTGCGAAAGTCCGGACTTTATCGCAAAGCTAAACGACAAAAAAATCGGAATAGAACTGACTGAAGTAATCAACCATCTGGAAATGAAGAAAGTGGAAAGTACTTTGAACAAGATGTTCCGTCAGGCAGAAATATTATTAGAACAGGAAGACACTACGAAATATCGTGGTGTTTATTTTTTAGAATTCCACCCGGAAACTAAATTTGATAATCTTGAAATACAGCAGGAAAATATCATTAATATCTATAAAAGCATCAAAAGAAATAAAACTGTGGGCTGTGTAAAAAGCATAAGAAAATCTTTTCACCGTAGAAATGTCTTCATCACCCACGAATACAACATGAACCTTTTTGATGAACTCTGCTCGGAAAAAATACTGGAACTCATTGAAAAGAAAAATGAAAAATTTCCTTACTATGATACCTCGGTGGATGAATGCTGGCTGGTGATTGTATCAGATATGAATTCTATTGCTTCAAGATATACCTTTATTCAGGATAAAGAGCATTTAACAGAAGTGAAAAGCCCTTTCCACAAAATATTTCACCTCGAAAATCTGTGTGGTAATATTACAAGTATAAAATAAAATTTTGTGTTTGGTTATTTTTTTCTTTAATCTAAAATAATATGAATAATATTGAATTATTTAGGACTTTAATTTAAAATAGTTTAAAATTATCTGGATTTTATTGTTTGTAATTAAAATATGGGTATATTTGGTGTACGTTGAATATCAATACGATGTATAACTAATAAACCATAAAAACATGTAATCTATGAGAAAATTTTTACTTTTTATACTTCTGTGCATCTCTCATACTTATTATTCTCAGGCAGATTGTGCTACCGCATTGTCCGTTTGCGGAAACTCAAATATCACTTATAGTCCCACGGGATATGGTAATATAAAAGAATTAGTAAACTCCGGAAGTTGTATAGACTTTACCGGAGAGCACAATTCTATCTGGTACAAAATTACGATTGCTACTGGAGGCACCCTTACTTTTGATCTGGTTCCGAATAATCCGGATGCCGATTATGACTGGGCAATTTTTGGCCCTAATGTAACCTGTGGAAGCTTAGGCTCACCAATACGTTGTAATGCAGCAACAGTTATCGGGCCTGGTCCTGCTACAGGATTAAATATGACAAGTACTCTTTTAAGTGCTGCCGGAGGTTCTCTGACTCCTTACTGCAGATATATGGATGTTTTACCAGGACAAACGTATTATTTGTTTATTGATAACTGGGTAAGCAGTACCAGCTCTACAACCGCTCCGTTTTCTTTGACATGGGGTGGAACTGCTACACTGGCTTCACCGTTTACAGACCCTAATATCCAGACGCAGCCATTTAATCCTCCTGGAATTCCGGCGGCTAATCCTGCCGATCCAAGAGAAGTGGTAATATGCTCAAGTACAGCTCTGTTTGATTTTTCTACACTGTCTGCAGGAATTCTTAATGGAAATCAAAACTTTAATGTAAGTTATCATCTGAGTCAGAATGATGCTTTAACAGGGAATAATCCTATTACAGCTCCTATTACAGTAAATACAACTACTGTTTACTATTACAGTATCAATTATACCGATCCTACCAATGCCACCAATCCGCTTAATAAATGTAAACAGGTTGGAACGTTTAAATTCAAAGACGGTTCTATTACGGTTAAAAATGCAACATTAACCCAATGTAACAATAATAATGCAGGTACAGCTTTATTTGATTTAACCACAGCAGATGTCATTGGAAACCCGAATGTCACTAAAAAATATTATCATACGATGGCAGACCTCAATGCCGGAGTCAATGAGATTACTACCCCTATGGCATTTGTCTCTGCAGAAGGGATTATTTATGTAAAAGTCATTTCTGAATTTGGCTGTACCGCGGTTGCACAGATCACTTTGAAGTTTTATCCGGTAGTCGTTGTGAATGAAGCGACATTAAGATCATGTTTCATAGAGGGTAATCCATCCACTGCATCTTTCAATCTTGTAAATGCTTCAGTAACAGGTCAGACGAATCCTACCAAAAAATATTATCCTTCAATGACGGATGCTGTCAATCAGACTAACGAGATTCTGAATGCCAATAATTATATTGCCCCTAATGGATTTGTATATGTAAGAGTTTCCAATGCTCAGGGATGCTATACAGTAGCCAGAATTACCTTAGTAGTTATTGAGCCGGTATATTCTGCTACTCTTAAAGATGTAACCATTTGTGCAGAAGATCAGACCACGTTGGATGCAGGTGCAGGATTCAAAAGTTATGAATGGAGTACAGGAGCCACTACCCAAACGATCAAAGCAGGAATTGGTGTATATTGGGTAAAACTTAAAACCGGAGAATGTATTGCAACACAAACGGTAAAAGTACTCCCTTCTGAACAGCCGGTTGTTTCCGGAATTGATATCTCGAATAATACAATTACTGTATCTGTAATAGGAGGGAATCCGGCATATAAATATTCAATAGACAATATCATTTGGCAGGACTCCAATATTTTTAATAACCTTTCGAGAGGTGATCATAAAGTATATGTAAAAGATGCTTATGATTGTGATCCTATAGAAATAGGAATTGTTGTTCCTAATTTAATCAATGTAATTACTCCTAATGCAGATGGAATAAATGATGTGATTGACTATTCTGCATTGGCCAATAAGCAAAACCTGATCATGAATGTTTTTGACCGTTATGGAAACAAAATTTTCCAGGCAGACAGATCAAATGGTTATAAATGGGATGGTACCCAGGGAGGAAGAAGAGTACCTACCGGAACTTACTGGTATTCTATTACATGGAATGAAAATGATAAAAATAATACAGCAATCAAATTTACAGGTTGGGTATTGGTAAAAAACAGAGAATAACAATAAATATAATACATAGATAAAACCACTTCAAACGAAGTGGTTTTTATTTTTAAAAGTTTTTAAATTAGTTATCAAAATAGAAAAAATGAAAGATCTGTTTGTAAAACGTTTTGAATATTATAAATCCCTGGGAGATAAGACATTTGATCAGCTTACTGATGAACAGATGTTCTGGCAGTATAATGAGGAGAGTAATTCTATTGCCGTCATTGTGAAACATATTGCAGGAAATATGCTTTCAAGATGGACCAATTTTCTGACTGAAGACGGAGAAAAATCATGGCGTAACCGAGATGGAGAGTTTGTCAATACATTTACTACAAAAGAACAGGTGCTGGATTTTTGGGAAAAAGGATGGAAATGTTTTTTTGATGCTCTTGAAAAGATAAATGATGATAATATGTATTCAACAACTTATATCAGAGGGGAAGCTCACCCGGTTATAGATGCGGTTCTCCGCCAGCTGGCTCACTATCCCTACCATATCGGTCAGATGGTTTATATCGCGAAGATGATAAAAAATGAAGATTGGAATACACTGTCTATTGCCCGAAACCGTTCTCAGGAGTTTAATACAGAAATGAAAACTAAGTTTTTAAGCAGTGAACAGGATACCAATTCGTCCCCCGTCTGCTTTCAAAACAGTCCTGAAGTAAGGGATGAATATAAACAATAGATTGAATCAATCTTGGATTCTTATTAAAATTACTATCTTTGCACCCATAAAATTCAGGAGTAACAAATGTCTACTTTTCATAGAACTGCCGCGTTTCATACACTTGGCTGCAAATTGAACTTTGCAGAAACATCTACTATTGCCCGTCAATTAACAGATGCAGGTTATGATAAGGTAAGTTTTGATGATAAAGCGAATGTGTATGTTATCAATACATGTTCCGTGACAGAAAATGCTGACCGTGAGTGTAAAATGCACGTAAAAAGAGCAATGAAAGCCAATCCGGAAGGGCTGGTCGTTATTGTTGGGTGCTATGCGCAATTGAAACCTGAAGAAATTTCACAAATTGAAGGTGTTGACCTTGTTTTAGGAGCAAAAGAAAAATTCAATATTCTAAGCTACCTTGACGATTTAGAGAAATCTGAGAGTGAAGGAGTAGTTCACTCATGTGAAATTGAAGAAACAGACTTCTTTATCGGAAGTTATTCTATTGGAGACAGAACAAGAGCTTTTCTGAAAGTACAGGATGGCTGTGACTATAAATGTACCTATTGTACGATTCCGTTAGCAAGAGGAATCTCTCGTTCCGATACTATTGAAAACGTTCTCAGAAATGCCACTGAAATTGCTGCAAAAGACATCAAAGAAATTGTTCTTACAGGGGTGAATATCGGTGATTATGGTAAAGGAGAATTCGGAAATAAAAGACACGAGCATACTTTCCTTGATCTTATTTCAGAACTGGATAAAGTAGAAGGGATTGAAAGAATCCGTATATCTTCTATTGAACCCAACCTTTTGAAAGATGAAAGTATTGAACTGGTTTCTAAAAGTAAAAGCTTTGTTCCACATTTTCACATCCCGTTACAGTCCGGAAGCGATGATCTCTTGAAAAAGATGAAACGCCGTTACCTGACAAAATTGTATAATGACAGAGTAAATAAGATCCGCGAGGTAATGCCTCATGCGGCTATTGGTGTAGATGTTATTGTAGGGTTTCCGGGAGAAACAGAGGAGAAATTTATGGAAACTTATAATTTCCTTAATGAACTTCCTATTACTTATCTTCACGTATTTACTTATTCTGAAAGAGAAAATACAGAGGCTGCTGCAATGGAAGGTGTTGTTCCGGTAGCTGAAAGAAAAAAACGTAATAAAATGCTTAGAATTCTTTCTGAAAAGAAGAAAATGGCATTCTATCAGGCACAACTTGGAAAATCGCTTCCTGTTCTTTGGGAGCACGAAAATAAAGACGGGAAAATGTTTGGCTTCACAGAAAACTATGTGAGAGTTCAGAAAGACTTTGATCCTGCATCAGTAAACAAAATCGAATTTCTAAATTTAGAAAAAATCCTGTCAGATGGCACGGTTTCAGTGCAATCTTCCTACCAAAATTTTTTAGCAAAAGCATAGGCTCTTTGCAAAATTTCCACTAAATTTATTTTTAAACTTTAAATACTACATTCATGAGAGATAAGTTTTTATCTTGGGGAATTGTATTAGTAGTTGCTACATGGATTATAGCACTGCTGATCAGAACGCATTACTGGATACCAACGCTGTTATCCGCAATCTATGCATTAGGTGTATACAATGCTTACCAGTCGAAACATGCTATTTTGAGGAACTTTCCTGTATTGGGATACTTCAGGTATTTTTTCGAGAGTATTTCACCTGAAATGCAGCAATACTTTATTGAGAGGGAGACAGACGGGAAACCATTTCCAAGAAATCAGCGTTCTGCGGTATACAGACGTGCAAAAAATTTAAGTGATACCGTAGCTTTTGGTACACAGCTGGAGGTGAATCACAGAAAATACGAAGGGATCAAGCATTCTATTTATGCAAAATCACCATCAGAAGAACTTCCGAGAGTATGGGTAGGAGGAGAGCAATGTACACAGCCTTATCACGCTTCTTTATTTAATATCTCAGCTATGAGTTTCGGGGCATTGAGCGACAGAGCTCAGATTTCCCTGAACAGAGGCGCCAAAAAAGGAAACTTTTATCACAATACAGGAGAAGGAGGAATTTCACCCCACCATATGGAAGGAGGTGATTTATGCTGGCAGATCGGAACAGGATACTTTGGATGTCGTGATGAAGAAGGAAAGTTCAATCCGGAGCTTTTTGAAAAATATGCTACACTTCCTAATGTTAAAATGGTGGAAATTAAATTATCACAGGGAGCAAAACCAGGACATGGAGGAGTGCTTCCGGGGGTAAAGAATACTCCGGAAATTGCAGCGATCCGTCATGTAACACCAGGAATGACTGTTATTTCACCACCATCACACACATCATTCTCTGATGCTGCAGGATTGCTGAGGTTTGTACAGCAGCTTAGAGAGCTTTCAGGAGGAAAACCTGTAGGATTTAAGCTTTGTATAGGAGATACCAAAGAATTTGAAGATGTTTGTGTCCAAATGAATGTATTGAAGATTTATCCTGACTTTATTACCATAGACGGAGCTGAAGGAGGAACAGGAGCGGCACCACCAGAATTCTCAGATGGAGTAGGAATGCCATTAGAACCGGCTTTGATATTTGTGAACAGAACACTTAATAACTATAATTTAAGAAATAAATTAAGAGTTATTGCAAGTGGTAAGGTTCTTACGAGCTTAGATATTCTTAGAGCTGTTGCAATGGGGGCAGATATGTGTAATAATGCCAGAGGATTTATGTTCTCTTTAGGATGTATCCAGGCATTGAGATGTAACTCAAACAACTGTCCTACAGGAGTTGCTACACAGGATAAAATGCTTATTAAAGGACTTGATGTAACGGATAAGGCAGAAAGAGTATACCATTTCCATAAAAATACACTTCATACCTGCAACGAACTGATTGCCGCAGCGGGAAGAAGTTCTTATGAAGAAGTAGATGCTACCATGTTTATGAGAGGAGATGAATTTGACCACCTTGCAGACCTTTACTTTCCAGATATTTTAGGAAATGTGAAACAGAAGGCAAGAACCTAATTCTGATAACCGTATAGATATAAATAAACCCCACAATAATCATTGTGGGGTTTTTATTATTTTATTTAAACTTTTATGTTTGTTTTTATGGTCTTGTTGATCTGCCATATACCTGGAAGTTGAAAACAAATGTTTTGTTTCTCAACGAGATCACCTGGCCGTAACCTGGGTAATTGTATGGGAAATAAGGATCTCTTGCAAAAGCAGCTCTTGAAGGAACAATAATTACTCCTTGTAAATTATATGGTGATCCGCTAGAGTAGTCTTTGAATGCTTTAAATTTCTGCAAAGCTTCACTAAACCCTTCGATCTCATAGTAACTTCTTTTTTTTGCAGCATCAGTAGTTGCATTTTCGATCAATGGATCTTTTTTACCCTCTACATCAGAAATATAGTAGAATTTAGGATCAATTGCAGGAATTCCGGTTCCGTTTATTGTATTCATGAAATCCGTAGCAGCAGTAAATGAAGATTTTCCATCTGTATTAATTGCTAGATAAGTAGTAGCTTTCATCATTACAGTAAGAATATCGGTGCTTGTAATTGTCTGTTCCGGGGTGGGATTAACAGGCTGTGCTCCGTTTCTCATGATATAAATAGTTCCTGAAGGAAGTGTTACAGGATTCAGCTCAGATAATTTCTTTTCATTGTCGTCCGCAGTATCCGTAGAACTGAAAGCCTTTATATTACCTTGTGCATCCAGATAATTCTCATCCATGAACTTCTTAATGGCTTGATCATCATACGTGTTTTGTGTAGTAACGTCTTCCGGTTCCACATAGGGTGACACATCATCATCTTTCTTACAAGCAGAAAAACACAAAGATCCTGCAAGGATATATAAAAATATTTTTTTCATTTCAAAAAACTTTAATTACTTTACAAATAATATAACGGCAAAAGTATAAAAAATTATGAGAATAGATAAATTTTTATGGAGCATTCGTTTTTATAAGACGAGAAGTATTGCAGCAGAGGAGATTAAAAAGAACAGAGTTTCTATAGGAACGTCTGCCGTAAAGTCATCTAAAGAGGTAAAAGAAGGAGATACTATTAAAATCCGTAAGAATCAGATTGATTATAAAATAAAAGTAATTCAGATTCCTAAAAGCAGAATAGGAGCCAAATTGGTGTCACTTCATATCCAGGACGTGACAGATAAAGAACAATATGAACTGCTGAAACTTCGCAAAATGTCGCAAGACTATTACAGAAATAAAGGAGAAGGAAGACCTACGAAGAAGGATAGGAGGGAGATGGATGACTACGTGGGAAATGATATTGACTCTGACTTTACAGACTGGGATGATTTCTTTGGAGAGACAGGTAATGAAGATGAAAAAGAAGATTAATATAAAAGTAAAAAAGCTCTAGAGATAGAGCTTTTCTATTATTTCGTTGACAATATCTTCCGGTTCCCTGGAATCTGTACCTACAGTGAATTGGGCTTTACTGTAAAACTGGTTTCTTTCAAATAAATGTTTAGCGATGAATTCCGGGAGGTCTTCATCAGATATATTGGCAATCAACGGTCTTTTTTCTTTCTGTTTTGAAAGCCTTTCAACCAATGTTCCTACAGAGCTTCTTAAAAAAACACTTTTGGAATTATGATTGATGATCTCCATATTATTGTAATAAACAGGAGTTCCTCCGCCAAGACTTAAAACTACATTTTCTTCCGAAGCCAATATCTCTTCCAGGGCCTCTCTTTCCAGCTTTCTAAAGTAAATCTCACCCTTCTTTTCAAAAATTTCCGGGATGGTTAATTTATTTCTTCTGGAAATCTCTTTATCGAGATCAATCAATTTAAAATCGATTTTTTCGCTTAATATTTTGGAAATGTGAGATTTGCCACTTCCCATGTATCCGATCAATGAAATTACCATGAATTTTTTTTAAACAAATTTGCGAAAAAGTTTTGAGATAAAGAAAAAAGTCATATCTTTGCACCACTTAAAACAAGGGACATTACTTAAATGAAAACTTGATAAGTAAGTGACCGACTCGGTAGCTCAGCTGGTAGAGCAATACACTTTTAATGTATGGGTCCTGGGTTCGAATCCCAGCCGGGTCACAAGCAATAAAAATTACTGAATTTTGTAATTTTATTGCCTGCGTGGTGAAATTGGTAGACACGCCATCTTGAGGGGGTGGTTTCCTAAGGATGTGCTGGTTCGAGTCCAGTCGCAGGCACTGCAAAGAAAAATTTATAATTAATATTGAAATTTATTTCATTTTAATTGTGGCCGACTCGGTAGCTCAGCTGGTAGAGCAATACACTTTTAATGTATGGGTCCTGGGTTCGAATCCCAGCCGGGTCACAAGTTTACTGAAAAGTAAATTTTTTTCATATTAATATTTTGTGATTTGGTGTTTCAAAGGCTTCCTTCAGGAGGCCTTTGATTTTTGTATTTAATCATCTAATGATGTCTGCGGGAATTTCATAATGGGTTTTGAATTCTTTGCCTGTTATTTCTTACAGTAGAAAGTGAAATATTATAAATATTGTAACAGAGATATTCTTTGTTATATTATTCTTCTCTCCCGTAATTATTTAGTTAATTCTTATTACAATAAATCAAAAAACTCTGACGTCGCCATCAGAGTTCTTGTTTTATAAAGAATACATGTATGTTATATTAATCCAAATGCATGTTGTCTATTAATCTTACGCCATCTACAACTACTACAATAAAGGCCCTGAATTTTCTGTCCTTATAGAAGAAATCAGTTTCCTGTAGAGTGTTTTCATCGGCAATCAGAAAATATTCAAGCTTCATTCCCTGCTGGTTGTCGAAAATATCTGTTACCCTTTCCTTTATTTCCGGTATTGTAACGGTTCTGAACCAGTCGTTTACTTTTTTTAACGTTTCATAAATGACTTTAGAAGCTTCTTTTCGGTCTTCATGAAGTCTCTGGTTTCTTGAGCTTAATGCCAATCCGTTTTCTGCTCTGTAGATAGGAACTCCTGATATCTTAACGGGAAGATGTTTTTTATCTACCATCTTTTTAATAATAGCAAGCTGCTGAAAATCTTTTTCTCCAAAATAAGCATGATCGGGCTGTATCTGTTTGAAAAGTTCTTCTACAACAGTTCCTACACCATCAAAATGTCCCGGTCTGGATTTTCCTTCCATCTCATTTTCCAATCCATCAAAATCATAGTGCTGGCTTTCAGTCTTCTCCGGGTAGATATCTGCTACCTCAGGGATATAAACAGCATCTACAAGTCCTGAATTTTGAAGAATAAGAATATCTCTGTTAACATCCCTTGGGTATTTTTCAAGATCTTCAGAATTGTTAAATTGGGTTGGATTTACAAAAATTGAAGAAATAACAAGGTCATTTTCTTTTCTTGCCTCTTCATACAGAGAAAGATGGCCCTTATGTAAAGCCCCCATTGTAGGTGCAAAGCCAATTCTTTTCCCCATTTCTTTCTGTCTTTCAATGAAATCCTGAAGGATCTTCCTGTTTTTTATAACTTCCATAGTTTATTTTAATGCTATTTCAAAAATAGTAAAAATATCGTATAATAATATGCACTTTTAATAATTTGGAAAAGGGAATTTTCGTAAAAAAATGTTAATTAAAATAATGTTGGATGTTTTTTTGTAATTTTGCACATTAAAGCATTTTTACAAAAATTAGATAGAAAGTTTATGCCGAATCAAAAAATACTGTACATTACTACAGAGATGTATCCATATCAGGAAGATACCAATATGGCTGCAGTGGTAAACAAAATGGCACTTAAGATGCACAATGAAGGCAATGATGTAAGAGTTTTTATGCCAAGATTTGGACAAATAAGTGAGAGGAAATTCCAGCTTCATGAGGTGATCCGTCTTTCAGGAATGAATATTATTATCAATGACCTGGACCAGCCTCTTATCATTAAAGTAGCGTCTCTTCCGGGGGAAAGACTTCAGGTTTACTTTATTGACAACGAAGAATACTTCAAAAGAAAACAATACTATTTTGACGATGAAGGAAATCCTTTCGAAGACAACGACGAAAGAGCTATTTTCTTTGCCAGAGGAGTTATTGAAACCATTAAGAAGCTGAATTGGGTACCAGACGTAATCCATTTGAATGGATGGATGGCTTCTTTTGTTCCAATTTATCTTAAAACTTACTACGAATCAGATACTTATTTCAAAGACGCGAAAATTGTACTTTCTCTTTACAATGAGAAAGATGCGGACTTGGATAAAAAGATCGACGAAAAACTACAGTTTGATAATATTTCAGGATTAAAAGCGTTAGATAACCCAACAATTAAAAGTTTTGTTATCGAAAGTATGAACTATGTAAATGCTGTTGTGAAAGGTGACGAGTTTCTGGATGAAGACCTGGATAAGGCTTTCAATGAAACCGCTACTGAGAAGTCGGAATATCTTGACATAGATTCTATAAATCAACTTTATTAAAAACACATTTTTAATGACTCATAATCTTAAAAGGACCTTCGCCATGCTTTTATTGGCGATTTTCGGAAGTACAATCCTTTATAACTGTGAACCGGATCCGGATTCTCTTGGTGAACAGTTGTTCAATGATGATGCAGCACAAGGTAATGAAATTGCATATCCAGTTATCGCATACAATTATAACAACAATGATTCAATCAGAAGTGATGCTGCCAGATTAATCAGCGGACTGAGCGAAACGGGGGCAGTCTCTACTGTTGGTGTTCTTGGAGCTTTTACTGAAAGTCAGTTTGGAATGCAGAGAGCCTCTTATGTTACTCAGCTAAGAATGCCGGTTGATAATTATGACTTTAATGGTGCCAATCCAAAAGTAGACTCCGTTGTTCTTGTAGTGAGACCACCAGCGAATACTGCTTCTAATACCTATTTCTTTGAAAGTGACTCCATAAAAACAAATACATTTGAGAAAAGTGATTTTCCGGTAGATGGAGTGGCTACAGCCGTTTCAATTGAGAAGAAAACTTATCCTGTTCGTAAATACGGTAAAATAGGAGGGGCTTCAAAATCAATGAAAATCAATGTACACGAAGTAACTACGTTCTTAGATTCAAATGATGATAAGTTCAAACGTTCCAATGCGGGTACGAGTATAAGTACTGGTGAGTTATTAGGATCAGGAGTGTTTGATGGTAACATTAATTCTATATCTGTTACCAAGAAATCCGATAATTCAGTTGTATTTACAGGAAACCTTGGATTCAGAATGAAACTAAGCAATACAAACTTTTTCCAGACTCATATCCTTGATAAAAAAGGAAAACCTGAACTTCAGGATGCTTCTAACTTTATCAGATATTTCAAAGGGATAAAGATTTCTGTGGATGAAACTGATAGATATCTTTACCAGTTCTCTCCAAATGACCTTCAGCTTATCATGTATTATAAATATGATAAAACAGAGAACGGGAATACAACAAGGCCACAAACAAATCTTGCTTTCAACTTAGGAGGTGCTAGTGCTCATATCGGACTGTATGAATATAACAATGCCGGGACTCCTGCGGCCAATGCAGTAGCAGCAAGCAATTCTTCTGTAGGTGATGAAAAGCTTTATATTCAGGGAATGGGTGGTCCTTCTGTAGTAATGAAAATTAAAGATGAGACAATTGCAGACCTTAGGAAGATCTATGTTGAAAAGAAAGCAGGTATTTTAAGTGCTAAGATAAGAGTATATGTAGATCCTTTAAGCTGGAAGAATACCAACTCAACAGAAGATCGTAGATTTTCAATTCTAACCAATACATTAAATAGTAATGGTACTATTGATTTCTCCAAATTAGCTTATACATCAGACTTATCAACAGGACTTGGTTTATATAACTACAACAAGGATAAAGATTACTATGATATTATAGTAACAAAAACAATCAAGGATCTTGTTGAAGAAAAAAAGGAAACAGTTAATGGACAAGATGTGCCAATTGTTAATAAACCATTAGTGATCGGTGCAGGAACATTCGCTGCAAATGCTACAGGAACCCTTTTAGGAGTTCGTAATACAACAAGAGCTTTTGATATGAACAGAATTATTCTGACAGGTATAGATAAAGCGAATACCAATCCAAAAAGAATCCAGCTGTTGGTGACTTATGCGACGAAAAAATAGAATACAATAAATACAAAATACACTAGACAAAATATAATATGTGCGGAATAGTAGGATATACAGGTTTTCAAGACGCTTACGAAATTGTAATTAATGGTCTTAGAAGATTAGAATATAGAGGGTATGACAGTGCCGGAATTGTTTTAGAAGGTTCAAACAATAAACTTGAAGTAGAAAAAACAAAAGGCAAGGTTGAGGATTTGGTGAATATTTCGAAAGAATTAAAAGGGAAATATAAAATTGGAATGGGGCACACGCGTTGGGCTACCCACGGAGTTCCAAGCGATAGAAACTCCCATCCGCACTTGTCAAACAATGGAAAAATAGCAGTTGTACATAATGGTATTATTGAAAACTATGATACTATTAAAACAATGCTTACGGAAAAAGGATTTACTTTCAAATCAGAAACTGATACAGAAGTATTGGTAAACCTTTTCCAGTATTTTATGGATATTAATCCTGAAACTGATTTCCCGACTGCAGTAAGATATGCATTGAATGAAGTATATGGAGCCTATGCAATCACTGTACTTCATGAAGATTATCCTGGAGTATTGGTGGTAGGAAGATTAGGTTCTCCTCTTGCTATCGGAATCGGAGATAAAGAATATTTTATTGCATCTGATGCTTCTCCTTTCGTAGAATTTACAAAAGAAGCCATCTACCTTGAAGAAGGGCATATGGCAACAATCTCTCTTGAAAATGGAGTAGATATCAGAACCATCAATGAAAACTCTAAAATTGAGCCGGAAATTCAGGAGCTTAAAATGAGCCTTGAGCAGATCGAAAAAGGTGGATACGAGCATTTCATGCTTAAAGAAATCTTTGAACAGCCTAAGTCTGTACACGATACAATGAGAGGGAGACTTCTTGTAGATGAAGGAGTGATTAAAATGGCAGGGATTTGGGATCATGTTGAAAAGTTTAAAAATGCCAACAGAATCATCATTATTGCTTGTGGTACTTCATGGCATGCTGGTCTTATCGGAGAATATCTTATAGAAGAATATGCAAGAATTCCTGTTGAAGTAGAATACGCATCAGAATTCAGATACAGAAATCCAATCATTACGGATAAAGATGTGGTGATTGCCATTTCTCAGTCCGGAGAAACAGCGGATACGATGGCTGCTTTAAAACTGGCAAAAGAAAAAGGTGCATTTATATATGGTATATGTAATGTTGTAGATTCTTCAATTGCAAGAATTACTGATGCCGGTTCGTATACGCATGCCGGTCCTGAAATCGGGGTTGCTTCTACAAAAGCATTTACAGCACAGCTTACTATTCTTACTTTAATCGCATTTAAATTAGGAAAACACAACGGAAACTTAGGAAACGCTGAATTTATGAGCTTAATTGCTGAGCTTGATGCTATCCCTAAGAAAATTGAAGAAGTGTTGAGTACGACCCATGAGCTGACTCAAAATATTGCAAAAGATTTTGTGAAAGCTACAAACTTCCTTTATTTAGGAAGAGGATACAATTATCCGGCTGCCCTTGAGGGAGCATTAAAATTAAAAGAAATTTCTTACATCCATGCAGAAGGATACCCGGCTGCAGAAATGAAGCACGGTCCAATTGCCCTGATCGATGAAAACATGCCAATTGTAATTATAGCACCTAAAAAAGGCCACTATGATAAAATTGTAAGTAACGTTCAGGAAATTAAAGCGAGAAAAGGTAAAATTATCGCTGTAGTGAATAAAGGAGACCGTCAGGTGAGTGAAATGGCAGATTATGTTATTGAAATCCCTGAAACTTCAGAATGTTTCTCACCAATCGTTGCTTCCGTACCTCTGCAACTGCTTGCTTATTATATTGCAGTATATAGAGGGGCAAACGTAGATCAACCGAGAAACCTTGCAAAATCTGTTACCGTGGAATAAAAAGTAGTTGTAAATAAAATAAATTTAGATTTCTTCCGTTATTTCAAAAAAAATCTTAAAAGTTTCTTAAAAAAATTATATATTTACGGCTTAATTATAAAAATTAACATGAAAAGGATATTTCTTTTATTATTGTCTGCGTCGGTAGCATCGGTATCTTGTTCAGGTGGTGGCAGCTCTTCTGTAGGGAAGCCAGGAACAAAAGGAGAATTGATACCAAGAGAAAAAACTAAATCATTTGTTGCGGAAAGACCATACGGAATGGTCGCAATTCCTGCAGGTTCATTTGTTGCTGGTTTAGCAGACCAGGATCCAACAAATACTCCTGAAAAAACAGCATTGAAGACAGTTACTGTTTCTTCTTTCTTCATGGATGAAGCAGAAACTACCAACTCGGAGTACAGAGTATTTATCAACTATGTAAGAGACTCTATTGCGAGAACTTTACTTGCTGAAGCTGCCGGAGAAGGTGGTGATGAAGGCGGACGTAAAGGAGCTAGCATAGGGGATTATGCATACCTTGCTAAAAAAGAAGAAAATTTAACACCTTATCAAGAATATATGGAAGGCCAGGGCGGCCGGGAAGACGGAAGTTATGATGCCAGCAAAAGATTAGATTGGAAAATTCCTTTGCACTGGAGCACAACAAAATATCCGGATGTAGAATACGCAGAAGTTTTAGAATCTATGTATCTGCCTTCTTCTTCCAGAATTGGAAACGAAAGAATTTTAGATGTAAGCAAGCTTAAATATACTTACCGTTGGGGAGATATGGACGCTGCAGTTGCAGATAACGAAAGAGGAGCTAATTACCTGAAAAGCGAAAGTATCGCGATCTATCCTGATACTACAGTTTGGGTAAAAGATTTCCACTTTGCTTACAATGAGCCATTGTTTGAACAGTACTTCTGGCACAAGGCTTACAAAGACTATCCTGTTGTTGGGGTAACCTGGGATCAGGCAAGGGCTTATTGTAACTTCAGATCTAAATTGAAATCTGATTACAACGAAAGTTTAAAAAGAAAAAAACAAAAACCATTAGTATTCCGTCTTCCAACAGAGACAGAATGGGAATATGCTGCCAGAGGAGGAATGCAAAATGCTACTTATCCTTGGGGAGGTCCATATTTAATGGATGACAGAGGATGTTACCTTGCCAACTTCAAACCGAAGAGAGGTAACTATATGGAAGATGAGAAAAAAGGTACTTATACATATACAGCTCCAGTTAAGAAATTTAAGAAAAATGGGTTTGGGTTATTTGATATGGCTGGAAACGTTTCTGAATGGACATTATCTTCGTTTAACAATTCATCAGCTGGATTCACTTCTACATTAAATCCTTCTACTAAAGATAAAAAGGATACGAAGAAATCTGTAAGAGGTGGATCTTGGAAAGATATAGGATATGCACTAATGACAGGTGCTAGAGATTGGGAAAGAAAAGATTCCGCAAGAAGCTATATCGGATTTAGAACTGTACAGGATATCCCTGAAGCAGCTGTTAAACCAAGAAGAGTTAACAGAAATTAATCAGACAATTTTTCAATAACAATTTTATTTAACATTAAAAAAACTAACTCAATATGTTTAAGACTAAAGATGCTTGGATGAATTTCTTTTATTCATTCGGTGCTGCAATTGTAATTCTTGGAGCTTGGCTTAAAATTACTCACATTACCTTGGGACCAATTAACGGTAACATCGCTCTTACCGTGGGGCTTATTACTGAGGCGATTATCTTTATCATTTTTGCATTTGACCCTCCAAAATCTGAAGAGTCTTATGCTTGGGAAAATGTTTATCCTGAATTATTAGATAAGCATGCTAATCCTAACCCATTACACTCTAATGTATCTTCTAGAAATAACAACGCTGCAGCTCAATTTGCTGAATTAGAAAATTCTCTTTCTACCAAATTGGACAAAATGCTTGAAGACGCTAGATTAGATGTTCAATTATTTGAAAGACTAAGAACAGGAATTGATAAATTTTCAAATTCTGTAGATCAGATCAATCAAACTGTTGACGTGTCTGCTTCTACTCATAAATATAATGACCAATTAAATAAAGCTGCTCAGCATATGGAAAGCATGAATGCTCTTTATGCAATGCAACTTGAAAGCGGTAAAAAGCAATCAGAATTTGCTAACAAATATGTAGCAGATATGCAGAAATCCGCAGAGCAATCTGAGAAATTCAATCAAGAGCTACAAGGTTTAACTTCTAATCTTAATAACTTAAATAGAGTTTATGGTGGTATGTTAACTGCTATGAAGTCTTAATTCCTAACCATTTCTAAATTTAACTACTTAATCAAAAAACAAAGAAAAGAGAATGGCACAAGGAAAACAGACCCCTCGTCAGAAGATGATCAACCTGATGTATTTGGTGTTCATCGCGATGATGGCCCTAAATATTGATGCAGAAATCATCAGATCATACTATGACTCTACCAGAGCATTGAATGAAACCAGAACTTTAACAGAAAAAAAGAACGAGAAGATCTTTGAAAGAACATTGGAAGCTAAGGCTCAGCAAGTTCCGGATACCTACGCGCAGCCTTGGGCTCAGTACAAAGTATTGAAAACCAAAATTGATGCGTTAGTGAAATCTGCTCAGGATGTTAAAGATTTGTTGAAAAAACAATCTGAATTTCATGATAAAGATCCTAAAACAGGAAAAGATATTGATGTAAGTGAAAACTTTGCTGCACTTAACAACAACGAAGCAACTACTGAATATTTCTTCAAAGAAGGTGATGAAAATACTCCTTCAAAGAATGCATTAGATCTGAAAGCTAAAATTGATGATGTAAGAAACTACATCAATACTACTTTTGGAAGCAATGCTCAGCTACAGGATTTAGTGGCAAGAGCTAACAAGTCTCTTATTGCGGAATATCCTAAAGGGACATCTCCAAATGAAAAGACTTGGTTCCAGAATAAATTTTATCATCAGCCGCTAATTGCTGCAATATCTAATTTGGAGATTATCCAAAATGATGCCAGAAACGTACAATCTGATGCATTAGCTCTATTGCTTCAGGAAAAAGTAGATGCGAATATTAAATTCTCAAGCTACGAGCCTATTGTTTCAGGTCCGGTTGATATCCAGGCAGGAAAACAGGCTGAAGTAAAAGTAATGTTAGGAACATATTCTAACAGTAACAAAATCAGTATCTCTGGTGTAAGCAGAGTGGAGAATGGTAAAGGTATTACGCAAATTTCAGGTTCTGGAATTGGTGAACATAAATTAGGAGGTACAATTACATTAACAGATGCTTCAGGTAAGCCGCAATCTTTCCCTTGGACACATACTTATAATGTAATCGCAGGACCTAGAGAAGTAAAACTTGAAAAAGGATTATTGCTTTCTGCCGATAAAATGAATGTAATGTATAGAGGACTTGAGAACCCTGTTTCAGGATCAATCTTAGGTGCTGACAATTCTAAACTTTCATTATCTGCTGCAGGTGCTACTGTGAAAGGTAAAGGTCCAGGTAAATGGGATGTAACTCCTACTACAGGAAATGTAGTGAAGTTAACATTATCAGGAACAGATCCATATGGTAAGACAGTTTCTCAGGTATTTGAGTACAGAATTAAGAATATTCCTAGACCTCAGGGTCAGATCAGAGGTAAGGCTGTAAACTTTATGCCGGCAGGTTCTATACCTAACCAGATTGTATCAGCTACTTTACCTGACTTTGACTTCCCTGTTTCGTTTACTGTGAACAGCTTCATTATCAAGCTTCCAGGAAAAGCAGGTACTCTGATTCAAGGTAGCTCATTATCAGGAGCAGAAGGTATGCTTAGAAACCTAAGACCTGGTGATGTAGTTCAGATCTATGATATTCAGGCAACGGCTACAGGATTGGGTAACCAGAGACTTAAGGAAATTTCACCTGTAATTATTAATGTACAATAAGGTTAATTTGTAAAATCATATTATGAAAAAATATATTAGCACCCTTTTGGTTTTAGTTTCGGGATTCGCGTTTTCCCAGACTATTCTGAATGCTGCTTCTCCCGAGGAATTTAGACAAATGAGATCTGAATCAATGAGAAAAGCAGGGGATACTGTTATCAGCAATAAAGTAAAGCCTCTTGAATATGGTTTCGTTGATGACAAAGATATTTACAAAAGTATGTTTGTTTGGGAAATCATTGATATGAATGATAAGATCAACCAGCCATTCTATTATGACAATCCGGATGGTCTTCTTTCAAGTTCTACAAGATCTTTATATCAGTTATTACTTGATGGAGCTCTTAAAGGAGACATTAAGGAAGTTTATGATGACGAAAACTTTGTGACAAGACTTTCACCTGAAGCTATTCAGAAAAGATTGGAAAGTGTAAGACTTGACGAAGAAGCAATTGATATTCTTAACTCTGGAAGAACCCTTACAGAAGATGAGAAAAAAAGATTAACAGATATCATCAGAACAACAACTGATAAAGTGAAAGTTCTTAAAGTGATGGGTATGTGGTTCATCGATAAGAGAGACGGTCAGATGAAATACAGACCTTTGGGTATCGCAGCTATGGGACCAGATCCTACATCTGTTGGAAGAATCGGTCCTGACGGTCAGCCTTTAGCTGGTGCTGATGAATTGATCGACTTATTCTGGATCTATTATCCAAGTGCTCGTGATATTTTAGCAAACAATTATGTTTTCAATAGAAAAAATTCTTCTGCAGACCTATCTTTTGATGATATCATCAATGCAAGAAGATTCTCTTCTATTATCTACAAGTCTTCAAGCGGTTTAGGAGATGGTACAATCAAAGACTATATTCCTAGAAATGCTGAAGAACAGCTGGAAGAAAGCGATAGAATCAAATCGCAGATTCTTGATATGGAAAATGATATGTGGAATTACTAGATTTCACTTGATATTTATAGAAAACCTGAGTATTTTTACTCAGGTTTTTTTATTATGAAATCACCCTTTGTTTATTGCCGATCAATAATAAATGACATTGGCGATTACATATGACCTTTAAATAAATGAAATTTCTCATGAAAAATGTAGATTATATTATTGTAGGAGACGGATATGCAGGGCTTTTCCTGGCTCATCAGCTAATTAAGAACAATAAATCGTTTGTGATCTTTTCTGAAGGAAGAAAAAGTGCTTCACAGATTTCAGCCGGAATTATCAATCCCGTTGTTCTTAAAAAGTTTACCACATTCTGGAAAGCACAGGAACAAATAGACTATCTTAAAGACAGTCTTAAAGAAATAGAATCTTATACCGGAGAAAATTATCTGATCAATGCTCCCATCCATAGAATTTTTCATGATGAGAATGAACAGAATCTTTGGTTAAAGAAATCAGGAAATGAAGAATTATCTGCTTTTCTTGATGAAAATTTCGATCGTTTAAACGGGGTAAAAAACGATTTTCAGACCGGAAAGGTGAATCAGTCTGCCAGACTCAATGTTAATGGTTTTTTTAGCGGTTTATTCAATTATTTGGAAAAAAATGATCATTTGGTAAAAGAAAGATTCGATTATACCAAATTGAACCCTTCCGAATCCGTTTATAAAGATTTTTATTTCAAAAATATTATTTTTTGCGAAGGAATGGGAGTGAAAGATAATCCATACTTTTCAGAAACAGCGGTGGTTCCCAATAAAGGACATCATATAAAAGTGAAACTTTCCCAACCGATTCCGGAAAACATCACCATTAAAAAGAAACATTTCTTATTTCCAACCGGAAACGGACTTTATTTTTATGGCGGAACTTACGACAGAGACCAGCTTCACCACCATATTGATGATTCTGCAGTCTCTCAACTGGTCAACGGGCTTTCTGAATTTTATCCTTATGATTTTGAAGTCGAGGAAGTACATTTTGGCTTCCGTCCTACTGTAAAAGACAGAAGGCCAATCATCGGAAGACATGAAACATGGAATAATTTATATGTTTTTAATGGAATGGGCGCCCGCGGTATTCTCAATGGCTGCTATTTTTCCAGGGATTTATTCCGTTTTATTGAAGACGGTACTCCGTTGCATGAAGAAGTTTCATCTAAGAGGTTTCAATAGCATTTCCTGGCATAAATATTCAAAATTGTAAAATAAATGGACGAAAATATATTAGGAATCATTGCCGGTTTTCTTACTTCGGTTTCGATGATTCCGCAGCTTGTAAAGGTGATCAGAGAAAAAAATGTAGAAGATATCTCTCTGCTCATGCTTCTGGTCCTTATTTCAGGACTTTCGTTGTGGGTATGGTATGGTTTTGAAAAAGATGAGCTGCCAATTATTTTGTCAAATTCATTTGCAGTTCTTGTGAATATAAGCCTTTTGATTTGCTATATAATGTACAATAAAAAAGAGTAATCCTATATAAATGAAAAAGACACCTTTTTGGTAAGGTGTCTTTATATTTTTACTATAAAAGATTCAATTACTGAAGAACAAATTTAGCTAAAGGAGCCATTCTTGCCTTGTTTAATGTAAGCGTATTTCCATTTACAGAGTAATTATCTGCAGCAAGGACTGCTTTTGTAAACTGGTTTTCAATATCCAGATCTTCACAAGCCATCATCGTAGACATTCCCTGATTGAATTTTATTCTCATGATTTCAGGTTTGATCTCGAAAGTTCCTCCAAATCCGTTACATCCGGCATGACCTTCATATCTCATTCCATCCATATTAAGTTTGAAATGAGGATTGTTTTTAGGGTTTTTAAGTTCAATTGGTTTCCCGTTAAGCTCTGTAAGTTTCCATGTTTTTCCAGTAATATCAGTAGTCGCTTTTTGTGCGTTTTGTGTTTTACATGAAACAACAAGAAATGTTGCGATAACAAGTGCCGATAAATAATAATATAAACTTTTCATAATGTTTATTTTTTTAGTTGAATGCTATTCCTTATGCTAATACGATGCCATTTTTGCCGGTCCAGACTCTTTTTTTGCCTGTTTAAGATGGAACAGCACCATGTCTACATTCTTTTTAAGGAAAGTTATATTTCCTTTAATGTCAGAATATTGATACTCTTCATTGGAGGCTGTATACTCAGGTAAAGCATCGCTTTTTTTAAGGTCAAAAGTTTTACCGTTTAAATGTATTGTTGCGGTATTTTTAGTGTTGTTTATGGTTACTTCTATCTTTTCTCCATAGCTGTCAACATACACATCTTTGAAAATTTCGTCTGTGTTTTCGGGAGTAGCAGCGGTAATGGTTTCAGCTTCTTTTCCGGGATGTTTACACGCTGTTAGGGAAAGAATGGTCAATCCCAAAAGGATTGGTGTTAATAATTTTTTCATAGTGATAAGTGATTTTAAAGTGTTTCATGAATTATGATATTAATACTATATAAATTTACAAATATTTTTAATAAATATATGTTAATTTTACATAAAGTAACAGTAATTTTAAATTTGTTTGATTTTAACTCACTGTTTTTTGAAACATTATTCACAAAACTGAAAGTAATAATTATTGTAGAAAAGTGGGGATAATGGTTGTTAATGCGGGATTTTTAACCATCTTATTCTCAAGAGTATAAAGTGCTTTTTTTTCGTTTATCATTTGTTGTGTAAATTTTCGGCAAAAATAATTCAAAAAGAAGAGAGTAACAATAAGTAAATGTTAATAATTCTAATTTATGATAAAGTTTAGGTTAGAGTATAGAAACTTTCAAAATAGAGTACCAGGTCACTTAAATGTTCAAAAACGCAACAGCTTTAAAATTAAAATTTCCTTAAATCAACAAAAGTGGCTTAGTTTTTGAAAATTGAAACCTGCACAGATTAGATATCAGGATTGCCCGAATTATGCTTGAATAAAAGAGAAATTTAATATTTATTACCTTTTTACATTCAGGTATTTTAAAGAAGAGTTAAATTTTGTTAATCCATGATGATAATATCATAATCTGGGTGTACATTTGCAACTTCAAAATGAGAAACTTTATAGTATACTTTTTAACTGGTCTTTTTCTGCTCTTTGTAGTAGAAAGCAGACTCAACGTTAAAACTCTTCGAAATGACTATTCAGGTCATGTTTCTCATCATCTGCCGAAAAGAGCCAACCGTCTTAATCAGACTTTTGAAAAACTTTCTGTTCAGCAGATGGCCGATACCGTAGACAATTCCACATTAGAACTTGCAGAAAATGATTTCCAGCTGTCTGATGTATGGCAGGCTATTGTTGTTTTTGCAGGAGTTTTCAGCCTGGTTTATATTTTTGGGTTAAAAAGCCATAAAAGGTTTAGACCTGATATTCATGGCTTTATTCTTGGCTTTGCCACCAAAAGATTTATTCTTATCCGTTCTATTAGAATTTAAAATTTCATCGATCTACTCATTTTCTACCTGATTCCGGGTAGAAATACTTTGCGTTGTGTATGCTGGTAATCATCACATCGTACCCCTTTTATTACCGTTTTTATTTCTATCAAAACATTAACGATTTATATAAACTCTAGAATTATGATAAAGAGAGTTGCTTCGGGAATTGCGCTGAGTGCCCTTCTGTTGGCGGTTGGCTGCAATAAGAAAAAAGAAGAAAAAGAAGAAGTTACCGTATATCCGGTGACATCTCCTGTAGTAATGGACACTGTAATCAACAAAGAATACGTAGCCCAGATTCAATCTGTAAAAAACATTGAAGTAAGGGCTCAGGAAAAAGGTTTCCTTGAAAAAATCTTTGTAGATGAAGGACAATACGTACAGGCGGGACAGACATTGTTCCGAATCATGCCTAAGCTATACCAGGCAGAATTATTAAAAGCAAAAGCAGAGGTAGAACAGGCTTCTATCGAATTGAAAAATGCAAGTACATTAGCAGGAAACAATATTGTTTCTAAAAATGAAAAAGCAATGGCAAAGGCCAAGCTGGATGCTGCTAATGCTGAAATGAAACTGGCTCAGATCCATCTTTCATTTACTGATATCAAAGCACCATTCTCTGGTGTTATCAACAGAATTCCTTTGAAACTTGGAAGTCTTGTAGATGAAGGTGATTTGCTGACTTCATTGTCAGATAACACAAGTATCTATACTTACTTTAACGTTTCTGAACCGGAATATTTAAGTTATCAGACTCACGCTGCAGACAGAGGAAGCAATCAAGTGTCCCTGATCACAGCGAATGGAGAAACCTATTCGCAGAAAGGTGAAATCCAAACCATAGAAGGAGAATTTGATAACGAAACAGGTAATATTGCGTTCCGTGCCAAGTTCCCGAATCCTGATAAGCTTTTGAGAAATGGAGAAACAGGAAAAATACAGATGTCAATGCCTGTTCATAATGCATTAATTATTCCTCAGAAAGCTACTTATGAGATTCAGGATCAGAAATATGTATTTGTGGTTGATAAAAACGGAGTAACGAAATCCCGAAATATCAAAATAGCTTATGAACTTCCGGATCTTTATGTAGTAGCTTCAGGAATATCAAAAGGAGATCAGATCCTTCTGGAAGGAGTTCAGAAAGTGAAGGATGACCAAAAGGTGAAAACAAAATTCCAGGACCCTAAGAAAGTTCTTCAATCATTGAAATTAAAAGCAGAGTAGTGGTCTCTAAAATGAAGTAGTATGTTTAAGAAATTCATTCGCAGACCAGTTCTGTCTATAGTAATCTCATTGATTATTGTATTTATGGGGATATTATCACTGGTAAAACTTCCCGTGACGCAGTTCCCATCCATTTCTCCGCCTAAAGTAAATATTACCGCAGAATATCCCGGAGCTAACAACGAATTGTTGATTAAATCCGTAGTTATCCCTTTGGAAAGAGGATTAAACGGGGTTCCGGGTATGAAATATATGACCTCGGATGCCGGAAATGATGGGGAAGCTTCCATTCAGATTGTATTTGACCTGGGAACAGATCCCAACGTAGCTGCAGTAAACGTTCAGAACCGTGTATCTTCAGTGGTGAATAAACTTCCTCCTCTTGTAGTACGTGAAGGGGTAAAGATCACTCGTGAGGAACCGAACATGTTGATGTATATTAACCTGTACAGTGATGATCCTAAAGCTGACCAGAAATTCCTTTTCAACTATGCAGATATTAACGTAATGTCTGAATTGAGAAGGGTAAGCGGTGTTGGTTTTGCCGATATCCTGGGAACCCGTGAATATGCAATGCGTATCTGGCTTAAACCAGATAGATTAACAGCTTATAATATTTCAGCTGATGAAGTAATGGAATCTCTGAATGAGCAGAGTTTGGAAGCTTCTCCGGGTAAAACGGGAGAAAGTTCAGGAAAACGCTCTCAGTCATTTGAATATGTATTAAAATATCCGGGACGTTTCAATAACGAAAAAGATTATGGGAACATTATCTTAAAAGCAAAGCCGGATGGAGAATCTGTAAGACTGAAAGATGTTGCAGACATAGAATTCGGAAGCTCCATGTATGATATTTATTCCACATTGAACGGAAAACCATCAGCGGCAATTACGGTAAAACAATCCTACGGATCTAATGCAAGTGACGTTATCAAAAACGTAAAAGCATTGATGAAGGATCTTGAAAAGAATAACTTCCCTAAAGGGATGCATTACGATATCAGTTATGACGTTTCCAGATTCCTGGATGCCTCTATGGAAAAAGTAATCCATACCTTATTTGAGGCCTTCGTTTTGGTTGCTATTGTGGTATTTTTATTCCTTGGAGACTGGCGTTCAACATTGATTCCGGCGTTAGCTGTACCGGTTTCACTGGTAGGAACATTCGCTGTAATGTCTGCCTTTGGAATTACCCTGAATATGATTTCGCTCTTTGCACTGGTAATGGCGATCGGGGTTGTAGTAGATGACGCGATTGTGGTAATTGAAGCCGTACACGCCAAGATGGAAGAAAAACATCTTTCTCCATTGAAGGCAACAGAAGAGGCAATGCATGAGATTAGTGGGGCAATTATCGCAATTACATTGGTAATGGCATCCGTATTTATTCCGATTGCATTTATGTCCGGACCTGTAGGAGTATTTTACCGTCAGTTCTCTATTACAATGGCTTCATCCATTATCTTATCCGGAGTTGTGGCACTTACTTTAACACCGGCATTGTGTGCTTTGATCTTAAGAAATAACCACGGAAAGCCTAAAAAGAAAACTCCGGTTACGATTTTCCTGGATAAATTCAATAACATCTTTACAAAAGGAGCAGGGAAATATGAGAAGATGCTGAATAAAACAGTGACGAAAAAAACAATCACATTACCGTTACTGCTAGCATTCTGTGCCTGTACATTCTTCCTGAGTAACTCTTTGCCTTCAGGATTTATTCCGGCTGAAGATCAGGGAATGATCTATGCTATTATCCAGACTCCTCCGGGATCTACATTAGAAAGAACCAATCAGATTGCTAAAGAACTTTTAAGAGAATCTGAAGATATTGACGGCGTGCAGTCTGTTTCATCTCTGGCAGGATATGAGATTTTGACAGAAGGTACCGGATCCAACTCTGGAACTTGTCTGATCAACCTTAAAAGCTGGGAAGAGCGTAAAGAATCCGCCGCTGAAATCATAGAAAAACTTGAGGAAAAAGCGAAGAATATCCCAGGTGCCAATATAGAATTTTTCCAACCGCCTTCTGTTCCGGGATATGGAGCCGCCGGTGGGTTTGAACTTCGTCTGCTTGATAAAGCAGGAAGCGGTGACTATCATAAAATGGAGCAGGTGAGTAATGACTTTGTGAAGGAGCTTAAAAAACGTCCGGAACTTGGATCGGCATTTACATTCTATTCCGCGAGTTTTCCACAATATATGCTCAAGATTGATAATGATCTTGCAGAACAAAAAGGAGTAACCATTGAAAAAGCAATGGACAACTTATCTACATTGATCGGGTCCAACTATGAGACGAGTTTCATCCGTTTTGACAGACCTTATAAGGTAATTGTTCAGGCAGGACCTCAATACCGTGCTCTGCCAACAGATCTGTTGAAACTGTATGTTAAAAATGATAAAGATCAAATGGTTCCTTACTCAGACTTCATGCGATTGGAAAAGGTATATGGACTGTCTGAGATCACAAGACATAATATGTATAACTCTGCAGAGGTGAGTGGAACTCCGGCACCCGGATATAGTAGTGGACAAGCGATTAAGGCTATTCAGGAAGTCGCAGATAAAACACTTCCAAGAGGTTTTGGTATCGACTGGGCGGGTATTTCAAAAGATGAAGTAAGTCGTGGAAATGAAGCTGTATTTATCTTCCTGGTATGTTTAGGATTTGTTTATTTGATTCTTTCTGCACAATATGAGAGTTTTATCCTTCCGCTTCCGGTAATTTTATCCCTTCCGGTAGGTATTTTCGGAGCGTTTTTATGCTTAAAACTTTTAGGATTGGAAAATAACATTTATGCACAGGTGGCCATGGTCATGCTCATCGGGCTCTTGGGTAAAAATGCGGTGTTGATTGTTGAGTTTGCCGTACAGAAAAAAGCAGAAGAAGGAATTCCTGTAGCAAAAGCGGCTATTGAAGGAGCTGCCATTCGTTTCCGTCCGATTCTGATGACATCGTTTGCATTCATTGCTGGTTTGATTCCATTGGTTATTGCCACAGGGCCGGGAGCAGTTGGTAACAGGACAATTGGTACTGCAGCGGCAGGAGGGATGTTGATCGGAACCATTTTCGGATTGATGATTATCCCAGGATTGTATTATATCTTCGGAACGATTGCAGACAAGTCCAGGCTGGCGAAATATGAAGAAGAGAATCCTTTAACAGAACAAACTGAACCTTATGAACATGATGGAAAATTTGAAGACTAAAAATATAATCACAGCCATTGCCTTATCACTTGTTCTTGCAAGTTGTAAGGCACCCATGGCGACTGTCATAAAAGACGAAGTAAAAGAAAATATTCCTCAGAACTTTAATCAGGAAGAGCAGCAGGATGCCAATAACAATAGCGGAACAACTCCATGGAGACAATTCTTTACGGATCCAAACCTGGTAACCCTGATTGAAACTGCTTTAAAAAATAATCAGGAACTATTAATTACCCTTCAGGAGATTGAAATTGCGAAAAGTGGTGTTTTAGCTAAAAAAGGAAGACTTACTCCCACTGTTACAGCAGGAGTAGGTGCCGGGCTAAAAAAAGCTGGCCGCTATACCAGTGAAGGGGCTGGAGATGCTACTACAGAAATAGAGCCTGGGAAAGAAATGCCAGATCCACTTGGGAATTTTGAAGCGGGATTAAATGCAAGCTGGGAAATTGATATCTGGAAAAAACTCAGAACTGAAAAGGAATCTGCAGTAGCTCATTATCTTTCTACAGTAGAAGGGAAAAACTTTGTTCTGTCTAATCTTATTGAAGAAGTTGCAGACAATTATTATGAATTACTGGCTCTTGATAATCAGTTGGATATCATACAGCAGTATATCAAACTTCAGCAAAGAGCATTGGAAATTTCCAAAATTCAGAAAGAAGCTGCAGCTGCAACAGAGCTGGCAGTGAAAAAATTTGAAGCAGAATTGGCGAAATCTAAGGCTGCAGAATATACAATCCGCCAACAGATCACTGAGAAGGAAAACGGAATTAATGCGCTGTTGGGAAGATATCCACAGCCCATTGTGAGAACAAAGGGAAACTTCATGTCTACGATTCCTCCCACAGTCTATACCGGAATTCCATCACAGTTATTGGCAAACCGTCCCGATATCAAGCAGGCGGAACTGGAATTAAAAGCATCGAAGCTGGATGTGGAAGCAGCAAGAAAAGAGTTTTATCCTTCTTTGGAAATTTCTGTGACATTGGGGCTGGAGGCTTTCAAACCATCTTATCTTGTTAAATTACCCGAATCAATTGCTTATAATCTGGCAGGTGAATTAGCAGGACCGCTTATTAACAAAAGTGCCATAAAAGCGAATTTCCAGACAGCAGATGCAAGACAGGTTCAGGCATTGTATGAATATGATAAAACCATTTTGAATGCTTATCTGGATGTTGCCAATCTGATGTCGAAGGTTAAAAATATAGATCAGTATTATCAGTTGAAATCACAGGAAACTAAAGCCCTGGATCAGTCTATTGATATTGCCAATCAGCTGTTCCGTAATTCAAGAGCAGATTATCTTGAGGTTCTTTTGAATCAGAGAGATGCGCTGGATGCAAAAATGGAACTTATTGAGGCAAAACAGAAACAGCTCAGCACAGTAGTTGACATCTATAAAAGTTTAGGTGGAGGCTGGAAATAAAACATCATAATTCTATCAATAAACAGTTAATGTTTTTTGGAAGGGGTCAATTCTTTTGAGTTGGCCCTTTTTTGTTTTTAATACGACAGGTTTTGTCGCAATGTTAAGATAGTTTTGCAATATAATAAGACAATTTTTAATATGTTTTAAAGAGGATTTAACAATAAATAGTATGATTTACAGTATGTTATATTAAATTGATTTTCATGTCTTAAAAAGTGTTAAATTCGCGAAGTTTTAAGAAACTAATTACTAACTCAAAAAACAACAACGAGAATGAGAAAACTTTATCTCGGTGCATTTACTTTATGCACAGCCTTGGGCGTATCTGCTCAGGAAGTGATGTGGCAGAAAGACATCAAATCCTCTACCCAGGATTTTCTTAGCCAAATCACTACAACAATCGATCAACAGTATCTTATTACGGGAAGCTCTATTCAAAGCAATAAGCAGCAAACACCAGGAAATAAGCAAAACAACGGCTATGATTTCCATCTGGTAAAACTAAACCAGCAGGGAGAAGAAGCCTGGGAAAAATACTTTTCCGGACAAAATCATGATTATTTATCAGCAACCGTTACCACGCAGGACGGTGGATTTCTATTAGCCGGAACTTCCTATTCAGGAAAAGGATTGGATAAAAAAGAGGATTCCAAAGGAGGGTCAGATATCTGGCTGATCAGAATCAATGAATTTGGTGATGAATTGTGGCAGAAAACTTTAGGAAGCTCCTCAGACGAAGAAGCAAGAGCTGTGATTCAAACTACAGATTTAGGATTCTTTGTTGCAGGGAATGTTCAAAACTCTTCAAAAGGTTATGGTTCCAAAGACGTCTTAATTACCAGAATCGATAAAAACGGAAAAGAACTCTCCCAATTAGTCTTAGGCGGAAAAGGCTTAGACGAAGTAGAAAAGATGATTCCAACGAAAGATGGAGGAGCATTGTTAGGGATCTATTCGAGGAGTTCCGAGGTTCGTATTTCGGGATCTGAAAAGGGTTCTGAGATGCGAGGTGTGGGTTCTGTGTCAAACGTTCAAAACTCGAATCCCGTATCCCGAAACTCGAAACAAACTGAAAACTTCGGTGAAGGAGACTACTGGATCGTCAAATTAGACAAAAACGGAAAAGTAGAGTGGGAAAAGAACTTCGGAGGCAAAGGAGATGATCATATCAGAACATTGGCATTAACTTCAAATGGTTTTATCATTGGGGGAGAATCCAGATCGGAAAGATCAGGAAATAAAACGGTTGGAATTGAAGAAGGAACAGATCTTTGGCTTATTTCACTAAATGAAAGAGGTGATGAACAATGGCAGAAATCCTACAACTTCAAAAACCGTGATATCTTGATGGGAATGAGTGTTCTTCATTCAGCAGATGACAAATCTTCCAAAGGAATTTTATTGGGAGGTTACACCCAGGCTGAAGGAAGAATCCAAACCGATGATGAGACCTTCTGGATGTTATATCTTGACCAGACCGGAAATGAACAGTGGAGAAAGCATGTGAAAGGAGAATCCAGACAAAAAGAAGAGAGACTTTCAGATTTAAAACTGAATAGAGACGGTTCTATTATATTGGCCGGAACCAGTGCAGAAGAACTGGGCAAAGAAAACTGGAAAATTGTAAAACTGGGAGATAAACAGGTTGATCAGTTAATTGAAAAATATGACATCAAAATCTATCCGAATCCAGTATCAGATTATGCTTACGTAGAAATCGGTTTTGATTTCAAAGATGCTGATATTCTTTTGTATGATATGAGCGGAAGACAGCTTCAGAGTATAAAAACTAAGAACAGAGTGACAAAGGTTAATACCCAGGTTTTGGTTCAGGGAGCTTATCTGGTGACTATAAAAACTGATAATAATAAAACAGCTAACGCTAAATTAATTAAGAAATAAAAAACATGTTTAAGAGAATTATTTTAATTTTTATTTTCCTGATTTTTAATTTGGGAAAATCTCAGATTGAAAGGAACTACGGGGATACCGCTCAGCCTGTGCCTTCAGCATCATCCTTTTCATCGTATGTAAATACCCCTGTCTCATTATCTACCGGAGTTCCCAGCATTGGAATCCCTTTATTGTCATTACCAACGGGAAATAAAGACTTTGAAATTACTACCTCACTAAGCTATCATCCCTACAATACAGGGCAAGATAAGCCGGCTAGTGAAGTAGGTCTTGGCTGGTCATTATTTAAAAGTGGGGCTGTCATTTCAAGGATAATTAATGGTTCTGTAGATGAGTGTAACTATGATGCTACGAAATCAAGTTATAAAAAGAATTTATTTGATGATATTTACTACTATGATTTACCTGGTAATTCAGGAAAGTTCAAATTTGTCAGAGATACCATTAACAATACTTTTACAGTGAATAATATTTCAGGAAGTAATGTTAAAATAGAATATACAAGAGATTCCAATACAGCGACGCTTATTCTAAACTCTTTTAAAATAACCGACAGCAAAGGATTTAAATACGTATTTGAAGATTACAGTATAGCAAGATATGATACAAGCTATAAAGGCTTTAATTACAAATCTGCATTCTATTTAACAAAGGTGATCGATGAAAATAACATTACAATAGCCACTTTCAACTATCAGAAAAATAGTAAAAATGTAGGTACTACCATTATCCTCCTTTACCAGAACTGTAAAATGGAAAGTATTACTACTTCCTATGGAAAAATCACTTTTGAAAATATTTATACAGGTATTGGTGATGATGATCCTTATATTGTAAACAGCCTTAGTTTATTTGATATATCATCTCATCTTATTGCTAAATACAGATTTGATTATCAGAGTTTTTCCAGTCCTACTTATCCAACCAATGTCAATCAGGGAAAAAGAACACTGCGGTCAGTTCAAAAACTAGATAAGAATCAATCTGTAATAGAAAGCCGAAATTTTACTTATGACGAAGTTGGATCAGAAACTAATTATGGTGCTTCTCCAAACCCTAATGAATATGGAAATTTTCTGTGTCCTGATAACACAAAAAATAATCCCAAAACCTACACATTAGGCTTACTCAAAAAAATGACTTTACCAGAAGGCGGATATGTTGTATATAATTTTGAAGCTAATGAAGTATATGAGAATAAAAGTAACCCCCAACTTAATACAAATCAGATTACCGATCCTGCTTTACAGTATTTAAATACTGCTAATACAGTAAATTACAATACAAATAACAGTAGAAGCTACACATTCCAGATCTCAACAACAAAAAGATTTTTTATTAAGCTTTTGATTGATGAGGTTTACGAAATCATTAATATCCATGGCAATATTATTATTCCTCCAACCTATAAATTATTAAGATCATCAGGAAGTGAGGTTACAGGAGCGGCCAATGGCTGCTCAGAAAATGTGAAATATTATGATTTAACGCCAGGAACCTATACATTCCAAATCAGTGGGAATGGAAACGGAAGTATTCAAAATTATACAATCACTAACTTATCTGCTCCCTATAAAAACACTTCTCAATCAAAAACAGGAGCCCGCATTGCCAATATAAAATATTATGATGCAGATAACACCGTAAAAAAAGCGATGTCTTATCAATATGATTTATTTGATAACAGCGGTTCAAGTGGTAAATTGTTTTCCGGTGAAGTATGCAATGAGGAAGCTGGAAATCTAAATGAAACAATATTATATAAAAATGTAAGAGAAATATATGAGGGAACTTCGGGGAATCTGGGCTATAGCCAATATTATTTTAAGACTCCGGATGACTATACAATTACTGTCAATCTCTATAAGCCTTATTATAATATTACTTCTACAGGCCTTTTGACGAAAAAAGAAATGTATAATCAGCAAAATCAGATGCTTTCCAGTGAAAGTACAGATTATGTGCTTGATGAAATCAATGGGGTACAGGAATATATTATCTGTGGTTTTTATAAATCTAAAAGCGCATGGTTAAAATCAACTACAGTAACATCTAAAACATTCTATGCCAACGGAAGCAGTTTGGAAGATCGTACTGAGACAGTTTTTAACGCTTCTAATTTTCAACCAGCTTATACAAAGAATATTTCTCCTGAAGGAAAAATTACTGAAAAAAGTATAAAATACCCTTCTGATCTGTCGAATACCCGTTTGATCAATGCCAATATGCTTTCTGTTCCTCTTCTTTTAGAAACCAAGATAAACGGAAGCATCACCAGCAAAGGAGAAACAAAATATGATTCTGCTGAGTACCTCAATCCCTCCTCTGTTGTTACCTATGATTTGAAAAACCTGGCACCTGTTACAATAATGACATTTAATAAATATGACAGTAAAGGAAATCTGGTGGAAATAACAGGAAAAAATGGTATTCCTACTACTACAATATGGGGATATTATCAGACCCAGCCTATTGCCCAGATTACAGGAGTTACTTACAGTCAGATAGCTGCTCTGCCATCAGTTCTTGCTGCAGTAAATGCATCTAATGCTGATGCCGATAATCCTGCCAATGAAGCATCCCTGTTACAAGCTTTGGAAAACCTTCGTAGAGATCCCGCATTACAATCTAATCCGGTTACAGTTTATACTTATGACCCGTTGATTGGTACCACTCAGACTATTTCTTCTAATGGTGCAAAAATAACTTATGTATATGATGAAGCTAATAGATTAATAAAAACTATTGATTCTGACGGGAAAACACTACAGGAATACCAGTATAACTATAAACACTAATACCAATGAAAAGAATTTTAAATATATTAAGTATTTTATGGATATCAGGACATTCTTATGCACAGACTCTGAATGCTACAACTACTGAAAACTATGTATACACCAAAACCTGTCTTGACGGAGACTGTATCAAGAAGACAGAAGCAATACAATATTTTGACGGACTTGGAAGAACAAAACAAACAGTAGGAATCAAAGCAACTCCATCCGGAAGAGATATCGTTAATTATATTGAATATGATGAATTTGGAAGACTCGCGAAAGAATATCTTCCGATTCCGCAAAATAGCACACAGAATGGAGCTTTTTATTCAAATCCGCTAGCCAATGCTCCTTCAGTATTTGGGCAGGAGAAAATCTATTCCGAAAAAAAGTTTGAAAATTCTCCTTTAAGCAGAGTTGACAAGATAACTCCTTTAGGAAATGATTGGGCACTGCATCCTGTACAGATGGCATATAGTGCGAATATTGCCGGAGAGGTGAAAAAATTTACGGTTATCAATTCCTGGGTAAATGAAGCCACTTCTTCGCAACTGATTGAAAATGGGACTTACAGTGCTAATCAATTGATGAAAATTTCTAGCACAGACAGTGATGGCAATACCACAACTGAATTTAAAAACACCGCCGGGCAAACCCTCCTTGTTCGTAAAAATGATGGAACACAGAATGTAGATACTTATTACGTTTACAATGATTTTGGAATGCAGATCTTTGTTATTACTCCATTAGCTGCTACAACCACAGTAGATCAAAATGCATTGGATAATCTCTGCTATCAATATCGTTATGACAATCTCGGAAGGCTGGTAGAAAAGAAACTACCTGGTAAAGGCTGGGAGTATATGGTTTATAATAAGGCTGATCAGCTTATTCTAACCCAGGATACTGCCCTTAAAGAAAAAGGACAATGGTTCTTTACTAAATATGACCAGTTTGGAAGGACCGTTTATACTGGAATCACAAATAACGCTGCCAGCAGAGTATCGATACAAAACAGTGCCAACGCCAATGCTAATTTATATGAAACAAGGACTGCTACAGCAGGATTCACTTTAAATAGTATGCCAGTATATTATACTAAACTTTCAACTCCTACCGGTGTTACGCAGGTCTTAAGCGTTAATTATTATGATACTTATCCGGTAGGTTCGCCAGCAGTTACCAATGTATTCTCCCAACCTCTTCTTACGGATGATCCTGCTCAGGAAAGGACAACTAAAGGACTTCCCACAGCTTCTTTTGTAAAGAATATAGAAGATGACAACTGGACGAAGAATTTTATCTGGTATGATACCAAAGGAAGAAACATCGGTTCAAGAAGCAACAATCATTTGGGAGGCTATACTGTGATCAACAATAAGCTTGATTTCGCCGGAGTTGTCCTTCAAATCAACACCTATCACAGAAGGCTCGGTACAGATCCTGAAAAGGCTGTTGTAGAAAAATTCACCTATGATTCCCAGAACAGGATTCTCACCCGAACCCATCAGGTTGGCAGCAATCCTCTTGAATACCTGTCTCAGAATAAATATAATGAACTTTCCCAACTGGAATCTAAGAAAGTGGGTGGAATAGCTGCAGCTTCTCCTCTTCAGACTGTTGATTATACCTACAACATCAGAGGCTCACTTATTAAGATCAATGATCCTGTTAACCTTAATGGTAAATTATTTGGATATGAATTGAAATATCAGAATCCTGATAATTCTTCGTATAAAAGATTTAATGGCAACATTTCTGAAGTAGATTGGAAAACGTCTGTAGATAATGTTCTGAAAAGGTATATTTATGCTTACGATCCATTAAACAGGCTTATAGCAGGATATTATCAGGAGCCTACAACTTCTGTTCCGGTTAATCATTTTTACAATGAAGAAATAGCATATGATCCCAACGGAAATATTACCCGGCTTCAGAGAAATATGAAAGGAAATAATAATTCATCAGAATATATAGATAATATTTATTACACCTATTCAGGAAATAGACTTACTTCAGCTTCCGATATAACACAGAATTTTAATGGTTATCCAACAGGAGGAAATCAAATTGGTTATGATAATAATGGAAATATGATTAACCAGTTGGATAAAGGAATTTCTTCCATCCAATATAATTATTTAAACCTACCTAAGCAGATTACACAAAACTCTAAAGTCATTAACTATTATTACAGGGCAGATGGAGTTAAAATTAAGAAATCAGGACCAGTAGGATCAAACATTGATTATCTTGATGGGTTTCAATATACGGAAGGAAGCATAAAATTTGCTCAGACTTCGGAAGGTTATTTCAATTTTGAAAATAATAAGTACATTTACAATTATACAGACCATCTGGGAAATATAAGATTAAGTTACTATAAAAATGAAACCGGAATAGAGATCCTTGAAGAAAGTAATTATTATCCATTTGGTTTAAAACATGGAATAGCAAATCCATCCGTAGGAAATCTAAATTATAATTATAAATACAATGGAAAGGAACTGCAGGAAAATGGAATGTATGATTATGGGGCAAGAATGTATATGCCGGACCTTGGAAGATGGGGAGTGACAGATCCTTTAGCGGAAGCATTTAGAAGATTTAGCCCTTATCATTATGGGGCAGATAATCCTGTTATGTTTACAGATCCGGACGGGATGAGAAATGTACCGTATGATGGAGGAATTATCAGTAATGTTCCTGAGGGCTCATATTGGTTTGCCGGTATGAACGGAAGTTTTACGCCTGACTATGTAGAAAATTCTGGACTTGGTAAACGAACTGGCGGGGGGGCTCCACAAACTTTTGGAGAAACACAAACTTATAAAGATATAATGGCTTATCTTAATGATCCTGAGACTAACTATTTTAAAGAAATTGATTTTACAGAATTTAGTTCTGATAAGGGAGGACCTGGGGATAAAGAAAAAAGTCAACAAAAAGTAACCCTTTCAGGGAAAAGTAAAAATTTTACTGGGAAATTTTCAATATCATATGATTATGAAGTAAAAGATGGCAAAACTATAGTTTCTGATATTAAAATGCATACAAACCTTAATGATAAATGGAGTCCACTTGATTCGTGGAGTGAAAATGTAAATGGGAGTATGGAGGAAGAGCCTATTTATACAGTAAGAGGAAATTATATATTTTTCGAAACTTATGGAACTTTGAAATTATTAGACTTTTCATTTTCTAAAAACGGAGTTTCAGGAGGGTTTTCAATTTTTGAGTTCCCATATAAATTTACTGGATATGTTAATGTAAATGATCCAAGTAATTCAAATGTAAACATTAAAGCAATTAAACCTTAAAATATGAGATTATTAATAAGTTCTATAATTACTTTCATAGTAATTTATCTTGTGATATTTTTTGTCATTAATGTAGTATTTAATTTAGACAATACCAATTTAGTGTCACTTGTTTCTATTGTATTATTTAGTGTAATATATATTTATTATAGGTTTTTTCATAAAAAAACTAATAAAGAATAATATAAATAATTAATATGTAATATGTTCTGATAGTAAATTAGAGTATTGATTTCAATACTCTAATTTTAAAATATGAGTAAAGCTAGCTTCGATTATAGAGGTGAGTTTTGCAAAAAACAACAGGCGCTCCTGAAATTATTGATACCAATTCCCTGCTGGTGCATTCTATGACAAAAAGCAAGTGAAAAATGTTAAAATTTTAAGAAGCAAACTTACAAGTATTCACAAAAGGAGTATTGTGCGATATTACAGCAAATACCCGGCTAATAATTTTACATTTCTCCCCGCTGGCGCGAGCGTCTCGCTCGTGTCCTTGAATAAAATAAAAAACCACTGCTTTTGCAGTGGTTTTTGTTTTAAAAAGTCCTCGTACATCCTATCAAAATACCATAAACCACTTTATAAACACCCGTCAGCCACCTGGAAAGTACCTCTAGCCACTATAGTAAGTATCTTCAGCCCCTTTATAAAGTGGCTGGACCCCCTTCGGAACAGCCTCCAACTACTTCATTAACGGTCTCCAGACCGTTCTATAAGTACCTTTACCCACTTATCAAAGTGGCTGGAGACCGTTAATGAACACCCTTTAGCCCCTTATATAACAGGATATACCCCCTTACTCAAGGGGGTAGAGGGGGGGGTGAAGTGGGGAGAAGGATATTAAAGTACCTGATAATTTCATTTTTCAATACACGAGTTTTAGGAATTAAAACAAATCGTATCAGAATATTTTAATTTCCTAACTTTGTAGTTCTCAATAACAATCAAAATAAAACTATGTCAATCACTAACGAAGATCAGATGATCGGAATGCAAAAAGTAAGTGAAGCTGTTGCCTATACTTTGAAAAAGATGATGGAGTATGCTGAACCAGGTATGACCACAAAAGACCTTGATGAGTATGGAGCCAAAATACTGGAAGATTTCGGGGCAAAATCTGCTCCTTATCTGACCTACGGATTCCCAGGCTGGACATGCATCAGCGTGGATAATGAATTCTGTCACGGTATTCCTACCGATCAGAGGATTTTGAAAGAAGGTGATCTTATCAATATTGACGTTTCTGCCGAACTGGGCGGATATTGGGCCGATAACGGAGGTTCTTTTGTCATTGGAAAAGATATTCATGGACATCAGAAATTGGTGGAGGCTTCCAAAGATATTTTAAGAAAAGCTATAGACAATATAAAAGGTGGTGTGAAAATAGCAGACATAGGACATTTAATGGAAACAGAAGCGAAGAAAAGAGGTCTTAAGGTTATTAAAAATCTTGCCGGACATGGTGTAGGCAGAAGTTTACATGAACAGCCTGATGAATTACTGAACTACAAAAACCGTTTTGATTCCAGGCGTTTTAAGAAAAACTCTGTGGTGGCTATTGAAACTTTTATTTCCACTGATTCCAATATTGCAGTAGAATTGAAAGATGGGTGGACAATGGTAGGAAATAAAGGCGGCTATATGGCTCAGCACGAACATACCATTGTAATCACTGATGGAAAACCTATCATTTTAACCGAAATGAACGGAATTTTGAATTAAACTAAGATTGTTTATCTCATAGTAAGTAAATCGCAAAGGATCAATGTTTTATCCCAAGTTCCTTGCTGAAAATCTTTGATTTTCTTGCGCCTTAAAAACGTATCAGAATAAAAAGCCATTGCGCCTTTGCGTTAAAAACAAAATAATAAGCATCATTAAAATCACAAAGCTTCATCAATCAACTTGTTGATTCCTTCTTTGCTTCCTAATATTCAGTATTGCCAATAGAAACCTTTGCGTTTAAAAAATCTACTTTATATAATTCATTTACATTGGTTAAAAATCTTTCAAAATACCTTCATAATCCGCTGTAAAACCATTTTCCATAGTCCCTTCAATACGATAGGTTTCCACATCTGTAATTCCTGTATAACTTCTGAAAACATCTTTGAGATAAGCAGAAATATAATCCGGAGCCCCATTAATACTTCTTCCGCCAGAAGCAATCGCGAGATATACTTTTTTATCTTTAAACTGTCCCACACGATTCCATTGTTCATCAAAAACATAAGTAACCCCTGCCCGGATCAGCTGATCCAGCCATGCTTTCAAAGGAGTGGAGAGCCCCAGATTAAACATAGGGGTTCCAATGACAATAATGTCGGCTTCACGTACTTCATCCACAATTGTATTGGCATACGAAAGAAGCTTTTTGCTTTGTTCATCATACAGTTCCGGATGTTTATAAAACTCATGGATGGACACTTCATCTGCATGAGGCGGTGTATCTTTCACCAGATCACGTACCCTAATTTGACTAATAGCGTTTTCCTGAGAGATTTTTTCAACGATCGCTGAACTCAGCCCTTTACTATAAGACAATTCTCCTCTTGCACTGGAAGTAATGTGCAGAATATTCTTCATAATATAAAATTTTTTCTTCATGACGATCAAAACTTATGGAAGGGGACAAAAAATTAAGAATAATTGTTCAAAAGTATATTGATGATAAATAGTACCTTTAAATGATCATTGTCAGTTGTAAATAGAATCAGTTATGATCAGCCAGAAACATTCCAAAGCCATTGAAACCCTTACTCAGGTATTTGAAGCTCATATCTATCGAAAAAAAGAAATAATAGTAGATGTGGAGCAGGTTCACCGCGATTTATTTTACATTAGAAAAGGAGTTGCCCGTATTTTCTATTACGATGATAAAGCGATGGACCATACCCATTGGATCAGTTCGGATGATCATTTTATTGGCCTTTTTTCAAGTATATTGTCAGCGAAACCGGTACCATTTGGAATTGAAGTGATAGAAGAGAACAGTGAGATATTTCGTTTACCTTATCAGAAGCTGTTGGAATTAAAATCAAAAAATCAGGAAATACAACAGCTGATGGAAGATCTCTTTACTGAAAGCTTAATCACCATGGGGGGTAGGCTGATAGACCGTCAGATAAAATCTACAGATCAGCGCTACCATGATTTCGTAGTTTCACATGCAGATTTACTTCAAAGAATTAATCTCGGATATATTGCCGGATATCTGGGAATGACCCAGCAGCAGCTCAGTAAAATAAGAGCACAGCGTTCCTGATTCTTTTTTAATCCAGATTAAAAGAAAAGCTAAACTATCAACTTAATTTCGATGAAAATTAAGTAATAAAGGCATGTCTGTATAGAGTAAAAAGTGCAGGCATCTTGTTTTTCACCAAAAAATAATCATAATGAAAAAAGGAACGTATCAATTACACGGTGAAGCCAATTTTAACTTTCAGTTGAACCGTACCCTAATGTGGGGAGGAGGAGATTTGGAAGAGCTCAGAAGTATTGCTCCGACAATCCGTACAACGGAAGATTGGGTAAGGGAAATGAAGACTCTTGCAGAAAGAGCAGAAGCCACTCAGCAGAGATCCAAAGCAGTTGGATATTATAGAATGACAGAATTCTTTGAAGCAGACGGATCACCGGACAAATCAGAACTTTACACCAAATCGAAATCCCTGTTTTACGAAGAATATAAGGAGATTTTTAAAACAAAAATCAGAAGAGATGAGGTAGAATATGATAATGGAAAACTTCCTGTTTGGGTAGGTTTGCCAGGAACAGAAGTGAAGGATACCATTATTATTCATGGAGGAAATGATTCTTATATGGAAGAATTTCTTCCATTGGTTCAGCAGTTTTTATCAGAGGGAATTGCTGTTTATCTTTTTGATGGTCCTGGTCAGGGTGGAGCTTTAAGAGAATCTGGAATTTATTATACCCATGAATGGGAAAAGCCTGTAAAAGCTATTTTAGATGCTTATCAGCTGGATGATGTGACTATTATCGGATTATCTTTAGGTGGAATGCTTGCTCCAAGGGCTGCTGCATTTGAAAACCGGATAAAAAGAGTGGTAGCATGGGGAATTATACCTGATTTTTATGAAGTAGTATTGAGTAAAGTGCCTGAACAGCTAAGACTGTTAATGGATCTTGAAGAAAAAGATCAGGTAAACACTTTAATTCAGGCTAAAATGAAAGTTGATCCTTTGATAAAATGGGCGATTCAACACGGAATGTTCAGTATGAATGTAGATACTCCGTACGATTATCTTCAAAATACCAGAAAATTTGAAATGCAGAGTATAGGGCATCAGATTACTCAGGACTTTTTACTGCTGGGCTCTAACGAAGATCATTTTATTCCTGTGGAGATGTACAAAAAAGTGATTGATGCTTTGCCTAATGTAAAATCACTCAGCTATAAAATGTACACGAAAAGTGATTCTGCTGAAAACCACTGTAATATTGGAAATACAGAACTTGTCTTGGGTGATATTATTCACTGGATACTGCGGGTAAAAAATAAATTCATATCATAAATTTGTGTTAGCATTATAAAGGCTGTTTCTTCTGAGACAGCCTTTTTAGTTAGCTTTAAATAGAAAGCAAAGCCGTTTTAAAATTGTTAATGATCAAATACTTTGCTATATTTATAGGATCAAACCACCTCACAAAACTTATCTGCTATGAAAAAAGTTCTTTTAATCCTTTTGGGAATCATTGTTATTCTGGCTGCTGTAGTATTGATTAAAACCTACACCTATCCATTTAAGAAAAATAATATCGGAGCAGGTGAGGGATGGAAACCTATCAAAAATGATTCTGCAGTTATGAGGCTTTCCGGAGGTATAAAAGTTCCAACTGTTTCTACAGGTAGTTTAGGGGAATTTGACTATGCACCGTTTGATCAGTTTAAAACTTATTTAAAAACTTCTTACCCCTTAGTCTATCAGAACACAGAAAATATTGAGGTAAACCAATATGGGCTCGTGTTCAGGCTTAAAGGAAGCAATCCTGCTCTGGAACCCATTTTATTTCTTTCTCATATGGATGTTGTTCCTCCAGGAGACGCTGATATCAAAAATAATGAAGAAAATATATTCCGGCCGGATGATAAGCCACTGGAACCCGTTTCAAAAGTGGCGGAAGACTGGGATTTTGCTCCTTTTTCCGGAGCTGTTGCCAATGGAAGGATCTATGGAAGAGGAGCAATAGACATGAAAGGAATGCTGTTCTCCCTAATGGAATCTATGAATTCTATGATTAAAAACAAACAGATTCCGCAGCGTGATATTTATCTTGCTTTTGGTTTTGATGAAGAAGTAGGCGGGCAAAAAGGAGCTATTCAGATTGCGGATTATTTTAAGAAAAAAGGATTAAAGTTCGATGCTGTTTATGACGAAGGCGGATTGATTATGCGAAAAGGAAACGTTGCAGGGATAGATACTGATGTGGCTGTCGTTGGATGTGCTGAAAAAGGCTTTCTTTCCGCAAAAATAAAAGTAAAAGGACTTGGCGGGCATTCTTCTATGCCTCCTATGGAAAGTGCCATCGGGAAAGCCGCGGTTATTATGCAGCGTTTGGAAGATGATCAGATGAAACCTGTGATCACTCCGTTGATCAAAGAATTTTTTAATAATATAGGAGGTGAAATGCCTTTTACGACAAGAATGGCCCTGGCCAATCAATGGCTTTTAAAACCAGTTCTGATTTCACAGCTCACCAAAAACAATACAACCAATGCATTGGTAAGAACAACCACAGCCCTGACGATGATGAAAGGCAGCGACGGAACCAATGTGCTTTCTCCTGAAGTGGAATTTGTTGTTAATTTCAGATTACTTCCCGGAAATTCTGTAAAAGATGTACGTAATCATATTGCAAAAGCGACCGAAGGTTTCGACGTTGAGGTGGAAGAAATTGACAATACAAGAGAAGCCTCTGCGATTTCTCCTACCAATACAAAAGCCTTTAAGATGATAGAAGCCGGAGTGAAAGAAATACATCCCGCAGCGATTGTTACTCCATATCTTACCATGGCAGGAACAGATGCCGGGAAATATGAGATCGTAAGTAAAAATGTTTACAGATTCATGCCGATCAAAATCAACAGTGCGGAACAACAGAGTATCCATAGCACCAATGAATATCTCAGTATTGAAAACTACCTGAAGATGATTCATTATTTTGAATACATCATGAAGAATTATGACAAATAAACGTCAATGATGAATGGTCAATTCGCTACGCTTGTGATTTAATGCATATAACTAAATTTTTATATAAAGTGAGCATATTCTTAAACGCAGTGTTCGCAAAGCTTTCTATGATGTTTATTTTTTTTGATTGCAGAGGCGTTTCACTCAGCAATGTATACACTAAGGTCTTGGCTGAACGAAGTTCCCTTGCGAACAAAATATAAAACGTTACCCAACAAACCTTGCGATCCTTAGCGTTAAAATCATATTCACTATTGACTTTGCGAAGCAAAAATTGACTATTGATCAAAAATCTTTTTACAAAAAATATATTGCGTCAAGTTTTGACGCATTACGGATATAGCTTTGTCATATCAAAATTACAGAGCTATGGAATTGCCATTTTACTTAAACTTTAACGACTTTGAAAGTAATTATTATGATAACCTTGAAAAATGGTTTGAAGAGTATCATAACACCAGCGAAACAGATTATCTGAATGCTCTTGCTGAGCTTTACCGTCCGTATGTTTATTATAATTTTACTGATGATATGCTAAAGCCGGATGCTTCCATTGAAGTGAAAGACTGCTTTTTTCCTTATCATGAAAAAATCGGGATTTCTTTCTGTATTGATTGTGAAAACGGAGCTTTACCAGCCAATGGCATGAATCAGGTTTTTGAATTTAAAAATATTTCCATGATGGAGTATGCCCAGCATATTCTGGATAAGATCAATAAGTTCTGTTCAAAAAATGCACATGCTCTGGACGGTACCAGAAATATTCAGGATTATATTAACAACTATACTATTATTACCTCAATGGAAGGAGTAGGGTATTGTATCAGCTACAACCGTCATCAGAAAGCAATTCCTTTTTTAAAAGCTTATCTTCCGTATTATGGCCAGACAGTCAATATGGCAATATACAGAGATTTTCTTTTTTCTGTTGTCCAGATTGCTGAATTCATAGATCAGAAACTGAAAACGGTACATGCTTTTAAACAGACCATTTACGCCCGTTCAAAAGCAGAAGCGAAATTCAATGTGCAGTTGAGCCGGCAGTTTTTGACGTTGTGCAACTAAAATTTTACACCAAACATTCATACTTAATTATATTGCGGAAAAACTTATGTTTTTCAATCAAAAATCCCGGTCAGCAATGATCGGGATTTTGTATTTAAATTCATTTAAGAATATTGTCTACCTATTTTTATAAGGAATATTCCAGATCAGATCCGCTGCCAGATAATGAACACCACCATGATGAATACTTCTGCTGTCTCGGATAAGATCATCCATATATCCTACATCTACGGTAAAAGGTGAATTAGGGATTGTAAACATATAGTAGGCTGCAATCCGCATTTCACGATACCCGAACGAACCCCACTCGGAATTTGGTTCATTGAGATGACTTATAGAAAACAGTGCTTCTGCGCTCAATGCCAGTTTCTGATTGTTTTTAGAAGATAAATTATAGGTCAGCTGGCTTTTGATACGGGTTCTCAATTGAAAATCTTCTTCTACCTTATGAAAGTCTGTATCGAAAAACTTTCTGAATTCCTGTCGTACTGTATTTTTCAGTTTCCAATTTTTTCCAAGATCAAAAGTATAGGCATATCTTCCGTAAATTCTGAATTCCTGTTCCGTATTTTCCTTATCATAAGGAGCCGTATTTTCGTATTGTGGCTGCCGACGGTAACTCAAGGCATAGCTATACTGCTGGTGCGGAGCAAAGGAATGGTAAACTTCATGATTCAAGACAATAATAGCCTGTTTTGAAAATAAATTATGATCATCCGGACTGCTTTTTCTCCCGATTGCAATATAGCTCAAAGCCTGTTTCTTACCCAAAGAATCCAGCTGTCGTTTTACTCCAAAGGCTCCCCAGAATGCAGTATTGGCATCACCTAATCCCGGTGGGCTGATCTGTGCTTTGACAGATGTTCCTATACATCCTAATAAAAATAATGCTGCAAAAATTTTTTTCGTGCTCAACATGATGGGTAGCTGCTTTACTGTTACTGTTAAATGACTGCGAAACCATGAGATGGAAAAAAATACCGTTGAAACGCAGAGAGAATATTTCGTGATCGCAAAATTATAAGCTTTGTTCATAGAATGTTTATTCAAAATCTTTTAATACTGTTTAAAAACATGACAAAATAAACATCTGATTTAGGATAGATTTAGGAATAAAATCCATTGTTAATAAAATGTGTATAACTTGTGGAAAAGTGGATAACTCATTATTAATTTTGTATTCAATCACTTTTACAGTCGGCTGTACACTATTGTTTTAATATTTCAATTTTCAGGATGAAAAAACTATTGGTTAAAATTTATTTAGAATAATTCAAATTAATGTTGTGGGAGAGTTTGCTATTGTCTTATTTTGCACTTTTATTTATAATCACTTTAAATAAGGCTGAAAAAAATGATACAATCAAATGAATGTATGCTCTCTTCAGGGCATATGAATCACTCTGGAATGACTACACAGAATGCTATATCCATCCATCACAACATACAATGGTCTCAACAATTACTCATCCTTTTCTTCTCGTTGCTGAGCTTTACAACTCTGTATGCCCAGGATGTACATGGAGGAATAACAGGGAAAGTAAGTATGGTCGACGGGCAGCCTTTGAGAGCAATATCAGTCTCATTGCTGGAGACAGATCGCCAAACTCTGACGGATGATGAAGGGAATTATCATTTTGAAAACCTTAATGTAGGTTCATATACCCTAAAATTACAAATTCTAGGAAGTAAAGAAATCCGTCTTCCTGTTGAGGTTAAAATAGGTGAGGACACAAAACTAGACTATCAGCTTACCAAAGAAAATATTCAGGCGATACAGGAAGTTGTTATTATGAAAAATACAAACAGGTTTTCCAAGAAAGAAAGCGGATTTGTAGCAAGATTACCCCTGAAAAACTTAGAGAACCCTCAAGTATACAATACGGTTACAAAAGAACTTTTTCAGGAACAGGTAGCTGTAGATCTGGGAAGCATTTCTAAAAATGTACCGGGAGCGGGAGTTCCTATGATTGCCAACCAGGGAAGAGTAACATTCCGTTCAAGAGGATTTGAAACAGAACCTAATGCGAGAAATGGAGTAGCAGGAGCAGCATTCTCAGTGATTGATCCCGTAAATCTTGAACGTATAGAGGCTATTAAAGGACCGTCAGCTACATTATTCGGGAAAAGTGTAGCCAGCAGCTACGGTGGAGTCTACAACAGGGTAACGAAAAAACCTTATAACAATTTTGGCGGCGAAGTAGGCTACGTGGGAGGAAGCTGGAGCTATAACCGGCTGACAGTAGATGTGAATACTCCCGTAAACAAAGATAGAACTGCTCTTTTCCGTCTTAATGCAGCTGGAACTTTTGAAAAGAGCTTCCAGGATCTTGGGTTTACCAATTCTTTAGCAATTGCGCCTAGTTTCTCTTATCAGATTAATGATCGTATGTCGCTCCTTCTTGACGTAGAGTTTAATCAGGCAAAAGGAACATCTGTTGTCCGTTTTAATCCTTATACAGGAAGCAATAAAACTCAGTCTATTGAAGATATGAAGTTTCCGTATTATAAAAAATTCTTAGGTGATGATCTGGCGTACGAAACCCAGATGATGAACATCTTTGCCCAACTGAACTATAAAGTTTCAGAAAACTGGACATCCCAGACCATATTATCCCGTGCAAGATCAACAATCAAAGGATACATTTCTGCGATTAATGGAAAGACAGATTCTACAGCAAGTGCTCAGGTAATGGTAGGGACAACGTCGTTTATTGCTACCAATATCCAGCAGAATTTCATCGGAGATTTCCATATCGGACGATTCAGAAACAGAATGGTGGTGGGATTGGATTATTATAACAATTCCAATCATTTCGACCGTTATCATACCAATACCAAAGTATTCAACTTTGTTCACCCTTCAGCAGATTTTAGAGTTAATCAGAATATCATTGATGCTCTTACAGCAACTTCTGCTTTCAGAAAAGAAAATAATAGTGATAATACCTATGCTGCGTATGTATCAGATGTATTCAATATCACAGACCAGCTTATGGTGATGGCCAGTTTGAGGGTAGACCGGTTTCAGTTTAAAGGAGTTTATGATATCACTACAGGAGAAATTAAAGGAGGATTAAGCAATAGCGGAACCCAGTCGGGACCTTATGGGCAGACTGCTTTTTCTCCCAAGGTGGGAATCGTGTATGAAATATTAAAAAATAAAGTTTCCTTATTTGGAAATTATATGAATGGTTTCAATAACGTAAGCGGTGTGGATATTAACGGAAATACATTCAGACCGGAATATGCCAATCAGTTGGAGTTTGGGGTGAAGGCAGATATTTTCAATCACAGATTGGTAGGAACATTAAGCTATTATAACATCCGTGTGGATAATATTTTAAGAACCAATCCTGATGATGTTAATTATTCGATACAGGACGGAACACAGTTAAGCAAAGGGATAGAAGCTGAAATTACTGCCAATCCGTTTGATGGATTTAATATTGTGGCGGGATATGCTTATAACGACAGTAAATATACCAATGCCAATCCTTCTGTTGATGGTTTAAGACCTGCATTGTCAGGACCTGCCAATATGTATAATTTTTGGATCAGCTACCGTATTTCTGAAGGTAAATTAAAAGGACTTGGAATAGGTGGAGGTGGAAATATGGGATCATCTTCCTACCAAACCAATACACAAACAGCAAAAGTGATTATTCCATCTTATAAAATGTTTGATCTGGGAATTTTCTATGATCAGCCGAAATATAGAGTAGGATTGAAATTTGACAATATCACTAATGAAAAAGCATGGTCTGTACGTTTGACACCACAGGCTCCGGCACGTTTTCTTGGAAGTGTTTCTTTAAAGTTTTAAATAGAATATATAATAATTGGAAAATCCCGGACGTAAGTCTGGGATTTTTATTTTTTAGAAAGATAGGATCAGTTGATCCAAAGGCAGTAATTATTCCGGTAGCGTATTTTTCCATAAGAATTCCCCTGAAAAGTTCCCGGAGTAGTATCATTCCAGTCCTGTCGGATTACATACAGCCCAGGGAGGGTCGGTTTAAAAACAGCTTGGTGATTTTCATCAATAGAAATATTCTTCTCCCAGTTTTCGGGGTTGAATATTCTGATTGGAGCTCCCTTTTCTACGGGTTTCATATTTCGATATGGAGAAACGGTATAGACACCATTCCTTTCCTGAAGAATAATATCCATGAACTGGGCTGGTGACATACTCTCCGAAGGTTTCCCGACATGATAAGCACCACACATAAAATCAATAGGGCGTACATTTTCATCAGGATTTTTAGAACGCAGAAGAACAGGCAGTTGGTCATTCATGCCTAAAATCCGGTAAGTTCCTTCACTATTAGGGGTAAAAGTTGCTTCCCAGTGATCTCCCTCCATTTTCAATTCAAGTGTGGATTTTTCTCCTCTGGTATTAAGAATAAAGAAACGGAAATTTTTGATCTCCCGAAATTCTGGTCCTGTAGTCCGGTGACGTTCACTAAGATCATCAATAAAACCATAAAAGACCTGAACTTTGACAGGATCTTTTAATTTTCCTGATCCATGAATTTCCATCCAGTAAGCACTGGCTTTTGCCCATTGTGGAAATAGAAAGAAAGCTGAAAATAACAGCAATAAGAATACTGTTCGGAATTTATACATATTGAGGAATCATATTTGAATAAGCGAATTTAGTGAAAAAGGAAATAAACAAATTCTTAGAATTAATAGTTTTCTGACCACTGCTCATTTTAAAAGTGTTGTACTGATCCTCTCCGCAGGAATAATAAATTGGCACAATATATAAAATACTGTGGCAATCTGGTTTTATGGACTGTTATTTACATTTAGTTCTGTCTTACTCCGCACATAGCATCCCATGTTGTCCAAAAATGAGCATTAATGGCTCCGATAGGAGGGTTTGTACTGTCTGCAACGATGCCTACCATAGAAGCACAGTTGGAATTACAGCCTATTTCATTATGACTTCCCTGTTGTGGTGGAATCTGACGCCATGTACCGGTAGATCCGCTTAATAATTCTACTTTAATTTCAAATATCCCTGAAAGATTAGGGGTTTGAATTTGTTTGGTAGGATTCTCACTTGAGATGAAGTCGCTCCAGTTTCCCTGAGAAAAAGTTACACGCCATGTAGAAATCATTTTAGATGTATCATTTTGCGGGGAAAGATACACCCAGAACTGTGCTCCGTTTCCAAGTACCAGCTGACCTGAAGAATTTGCATTTACACTTGTTGATGTCATATTGATTTGGATTTTAGATGGTTAGATTGTATTTCAAAGTAACGAAGAACAGAGATTATATTTTATAGTATAAATTACCAATTGTTGTCTTGAGTAGAAATACTTAGAGAAAATAGGCGAAGTATTTTAACTAAAAAATCCTGTGCTAATGTAAGCACAGGATTTTATTTTCTTGCAGAGAGGAAGGGATTCGAACCCTCGATACAGTTACCCGTATACTACCTTTCCAGGGTAGCTCCTTCAACCACTCGGACACCTCTCTTTTTGAGATTGCAAAAATAGTGTAATTTCTTTAATATCCAAATTATTCTTGCAATTTAATCCGTAATTTCTCCACAAAGGCTTCTGGTGAAATTATCAGCAAAGCTTCCGGAGTAGCTTGGATTATCAATAAGGTGCATTGCTTTGGTAATCGCTGTTTCCGCAGTCATATCTCTTCCGCTGATTGCTCCGATCCTTGAGAAAATATTACTGTTTTCATACTTCCCAAATGTGATACCTCCTGAAATACACTGGCTTACCACTACGATTTCCGTTCCGTTATTTCTGATTTCCTGAAGTGTTTCCTGAGTTTTTGCACTGCTGAAAATAGTTCCTGAACCGAAAACCTGAAGAATAAGAACCTTCATTTTAGGGATTTCTCTGAAGTGGCTTAAGTGCATTCCCGGAAAAATTCTCCAGAATAAAATATCTTCGGAAATATGTTCATCCACATGGAATTCCACCTCCGGATTACAGCGGAACAAATTATCTTTAATAATATTCAAATGAACTCCGGATTGCCCCAAAATAGGATAGTTCGGACTTGCATACGCATCAAAATACTCCGCAGAATATTTCAAGGTTCTGTTTCCTCTTAATAGTTTATATTCAAAATATATGGCAACCTCCTGAATCACTGCTTCATCATTCTCATAAAGACTGGCATAATAAAGGCTGGTCAGAAGATTTTCTTTCGCATCAGTTCTCAAGTCACCAATCGGCAGTTGAGAACCCGTCATGATCACCGGTTTTCTTAATCCTTTAAGCATGAAACTTAATGCTGATGCAGTATAAGACATAGTATCTGTCCCGTGAAGAATCAGAAAACCATCATAATCATTATAATTTTTTTGAATATAATTGGCGATTACTCTCCATTCTTCAGGTCCCATATCTGAGGAATCTAATGGTTTGGCGAAAGGATGAACGAAAACCTCACATTCCATGAGCTTCATTTCAGGCATTTTTTCAAATATATTACCAAAATCAAAGGCACGGAGACTTCCGGTTTCATAATCTTTTTCCATTCCGATGGTTCCACCGGTATAGATGAGCAGGACTTTTCGCTTCATGTACTATTTTTAATTAAGAATTGGAGCCCGATTAGGGTTCATAGGTCAAAATTACGTTAATTTGCAAAGATTTGAAAATGAATGAAACGCTTAGATTAAAATTTTATAAAAATAAAATGGAAATTGCAGACGTTTTATGGGGCTATTGAAAAAAATAACTGAATGCGGATGAAAGACTTAGCGCAAACTTTTGAATATTTAAAACAGTTTTTAACCGAAGAAAGACTCGCGAAAATTGAACATTTTTCCCAGGAAAGTTCAGATTTTGTACTTCCTGTTGTAGAGGATGTTTATCAGTTTCGAAATGCAGCAGCAATTGTACGTTCTGTGGAAGCCTGTGGTTTTCATAAAGTAGTGGCTTTGCAGGAAGAATACAGTTTTGAACCGAATCTTCGGGTAACAAAGGGTGCAGATACCTGGGTTGAAGTAGAAAAGCTTCCCCGAAATATGGAATCCTTTCAGAGTATTAAAGACAGAGGATACAAAATTGTGGTGGTTTCATTGGAAAATAATGCTAAAATGCTGCCTGAATATGAAATTACAGAACCCATTGCCTTAGTTTTTGGAACAGAGATGGAAGGGGTTTCTCAGGAAATCTTAGATTTTGCAGATGAAACGCTGGCAATTCCGATGTATGGCTTTACGAGAAGTTTCAACGTTTCTGTAGCCGCTTCAATCTGTATGTATGAATTGAAACAGAAGCTGATAAAATCTGATATTGATTATAAACTGAATGAAGAAAAGCTTTTAAGAATGAAAATCCTTTGGGCGGTCAACTCCATGAGAAGCGGACAGCAGATTTTTGAGAAATATCTGAGAGAAAATAATATTGGCTGGAAATAATATTCAGAAATAAAAAAGAGAAGGTTTCTGGCCTTCTCTTTTTGTTATCTATATCATATTATAATAATTCCATGCGGCTACAAAAACGCCTGCAGTTTCAGTTCTCAGTCTTTGATTTCCAAGGGAGACCGCTTTTACTTTATTTTCTGCCAGAAATACAATTTCCTTTTCAGAAAAATCACCCTCAGGGCCTATTAGAAACGTAAGCTGTTCCATTTGGGGAATGTTTTTAAGATCAATTCTTTCCAGATTTTCATGACAGTGTGCTACAAAAGTATGTTCCGGATCAACGTTTTTCAGAAAATCCGTTAGTTTTACAGCATCATTGATGATCGGGAAATGAAATCTCAGACTTTGCTTAGACGCGGCAACAGCCTGTTTTCTGATTTTATCAATATTGATATTTTTACGTTCTGTTTTCTCTGTTACAATAATACTGATCTCAGAAACACCCATTTCCACAGCCTTTTCTACAAAGAACTCGATTCTGTCTATATTTTTGGTGGGAGCAATCGCAATATGAAGTTTCGGATTGAATTCTGGCAGGTTTTCTTTGATCTCAGAAACTTCAATACCTGCTTTCTTCCCTTCTATAATAAGTTTTCCGGAAGCCAGCTTTCCTTTTCCATCCGTCACATGAATATCTTCACCATCTTTCATACGAAGAACTTTTACAATATGTTGTTGTTCTTCATCGTTGATGATCACTTTTTGATCTGCTATTTCTCCGTAAAATAATTTCATATATCCTGACTTATAAATGCAACTCCTGTTTTAATGGTTGTGTATATGTCTGTATCACACTCCCTGTAAGAACACATGTATATTTCTTCTATCCAGATATTATTAATAAAAATCAGATTTAAATATTCCTGTTTTCTCAAATTATTTTTGATTGATAAATAATCTCCTTCTTTTGGAGTATAAGGAAAACTAAAAAGATGTTCAGAATTGATTAATTTTAAAACTTCATCTTTTATATCCTGAATATATCCTGTCTCAGAACTTCCTCCGGTAAACTCTGAAAAAGTTTCTGATCCCTCGTGCTTTCCTGTGACAGTTTCTAATACCCAGTAATATTTTGAATTCTTTTTAGACTGTGTCCCCAGTACTTTTTCTTCTAAGAGTATTTTCATAAATCGTATTTTGCCGTTGCGGAAGTTCTTAAATCTGTAAATTCTCCCCGCTCAAATTTCAGCTTCGCTACCATGGCAATCATGGCTGCATTATCTGTTGTATATTCAAATTTTGGAATGTAGATATCCCAACCCAGTCTTTCTTTGTTGTCTTCCATTGCTTTTCTAAGGGCAGAATTAGCCGATACACCACCTGCAATAGCCACCTGATTTACATTGAGATCTTTGGCCGCTTTTTCTAGCTTATTCATCAGAATTTCGATGATGGATTTCTGTACAGAAGCACAAAGATCATTAAGATTTTCCTTGATGAAATCCGGATTTTGTCTGACTTCTTTCTGGATGAAATACAACACGGAAGTTTTAATACCACTGAAAGAATAATCGTAGTTTTCCAACTTCGGTTTGTTGAATTTAAACGCATCAGGATTCCCTTCTTTCGACAATCTGTCGATAATAGGTCCTGCTGGATAGTCAAGGTCAAAAATCTTTCCGATTTTATCAAAAGCTTCTCCTGCGGCATCATCAATGGTTTTCCCGATGATTTCCATATCGAAATAGTCTTTTACCAGTACAATCATGGTATGTCCGCCACTTACCGTAAGACATAAGAATGGGAAAGTAGGCGGCACAGGATTTGCATCTTCGATGAAATGGGCCAGAATGTGGGCTTGAAGGTGATTTACTTCAATCAAAGGTACATTCAGGCTCATAGCCAAAGACTTAGCAAATGATGTTCCTACAAGAAGAGATCCTAAAAGTCCCGGTCCGCGAGTAAATCCTATAGCAGAGATAGCATTTTGTTGTATATTTGCTTTAGAAAAAGATTTTTCAACAACGGGGATAATATTTTGCTGATGGGCTCGTGAAGCCAATTCAGGGACAACACCACCATATTCTTTGTGGATGGCCTGGTTCGCGGCAATGTTTGAAAGAATAGAATTTCCCTTGATGATAGCTGCTGAGGTGTCGTCGCAGGACGATTCAATACCTAAAATTATAGAGTCGCTCATAATAATGGCAAAGTTAGAGAATAATAACGAGAATGAGAATAAAAAATCAGTAGCTGAAAACCTAGGTGATCAGGTACAGAAAACTGTCGAAAATGTAGAAGAAAAAGTTCGGGAGACAGTAAAAGAAGCATCTGAGCTGGCTTCAGATGCCATACATCATCCTGTGGAAACGGCTGAAGAGTTTGGGAAACAGGCTGTGAAGGATGTTACCAGCTATACCTGGTGGGCAAAACTTCTCTTAATTCTCTTTTGGCTGGGTATTTTTCTTGTAGGAGGAGTACTTATTGCCGTCAATCTTCCGGTAACGAAAAAATGGGCAGCAGATCAGGCGCTAAAGCTTGTTAATAATGATTTTAAATCTGATTTTTCTACAGAAAGTGTAGACGTAAACTACTTCGGTGATGTAACAATAAAAGGGTTAAAAGTAAAAGACTATAAAGGATTTAATTTTATCACAGCCCGCGAGTTTCGTGCAGATTCAGACTGGATATCTCTTGCTGTAAATGCCATCTCAGGAAACAGTAATTCTTTAAGTTTTAACTCCCTGGCTCTGGTAAATGCTGATGTAAAAGTGATTACTTATAAAGGAGACAGCATATCAAACTTTGTAAGATTTGTTGACCTCTTCGATAACGGAAAGAAAAGAGACCCGAAAAAACCTCCTTTTCAGCTGAATTCCAGAATTCAGATTATTGATTCTAAAGTTTCCATTATCAATGAAAATTCTCCCGGAGAACAAGGGAAGTGGCTTACGGCAACAAAATTCAACTTAAAAGCACCTAATGTAAAAGTCAATGGACCGAATGTTTCGGCGTTGATCAATAATATGTCTTTTGTGACTTCAAGATGGGGAAAATCTCATTTTGTCGATACTTTTTCAACAGAACTGTCTCTAACGAAGCAGTTTTTGTCGTTAAAAGACCTTACGCTCAATACAGATCATAGCTTACTTCAGGGAGATATTAAATTTAATCTTCATGACGGGTCCTGGGCGGATTTTGCAGACAAAGTGCGTTGGGATATGAATATCCAGCAGGGAAGTCAACTTAGCGGTTATGACATCAGTTATTTTGTGACGAACTGGGATAATATCAAGCCATTCAACCTTGCGGGGAAAATGACAGGGCCTCTGAACAAATTCCATCTGGAAAATTTCCTGATCAGAAATCCTGACGTCAATATTGCAACCAAAACAATGAAGATTGATAACCTGCTGAAAGGACATTTTGCCATTGAGACAAAAGATCTTTCCGCAGATTTTACTTATAAGGATTTAAAAGCAATGATGCCTTCCTTTATCTCCAAAAAGATGAAGAATTTTGCAGATGATTTCGGGAAATTAAAGTATAACGGAACAGCAAAAGTAAATCCGGATCAGATCTATGTAGAGAGTGGAAATTTAATGACGGGAATAGGGCAGGCTAAAATATCCAAACTTACCTTATCCGGTTACAGCACTGCAATGCCTAAATATTCCGGTTATCTTGATGTGAAAGACCTTAATACATCTGTTATTACAAAGAATAAAACAGTAGGCTTGATCTCTGGTAAATTTGATCTTAATGGTCAAAGCTTTGATGTTAATACCATGCGTCTGACAACTAAATCTCAGATTGCAAGCATTGAAATTATGGATAAAACGATCAATAATCTATACCTGGACGGATTATTGGATCATAAAAAATATAACGGACTTATTACTGTTAATGATGAACAGGCAAAAGCAACGATTAAAGGATTAATAGATTTCAGTACTTCAAGAGTTGCTATGGATGTGAACGCGGATGTCACCTACCTTAACATGAATTACTTTACCAATAAACCTGGCAGTCAGGTGGTAAGCGGTCAGGTAGAAGGAAAGATGGCCATGTCTTCCATTAATGATCTTACTTTAGATGTCAATGCCAATAATCTGAATTTTGCTACGGCAACTCAAAAATATACTATTCCGAATGCCAAATTAAAGACATTCGTGGAAGCGGGAGGCCGTGTGATTGATGTAGATGCTCCGGGAGCTGCTACAGGAAAAATATCGGGAAGATACAGCCTTGCAGATCTCGCAGGCATGGTAGAAAACGGAGTGGGAAGAATATTGGTGGGGCCACCACCGAGAAAATTATACCGTGGACAGAATTTTGCTTTGAATTTTGATGTTCAGCAGGGGCTTGTAAATTACTTTTTACCGGAACTTAAACTGCCACAGGGAGCTTTAGTGGAAGGAGAATACGACGGAAATTCAAACAACCTTATTCTGAATCTGGATGCTGCTTCTTTGAAATATATAATGACGAAGGAAGAGGAAATTACAGATGCTGATAAAGCGCTGGCAGATTCCAATCCTGATTATAAAGTTAATGACCGGAAAAATCTTAACAGAGACAGTGCAATGGTGGATAGTGTTAAAGTGAGAATTAACACAGCAGATCTTAGCCAGCAGTTGTATGCAAAGATTAACAGGGTAGTTTATAACAAAAATGTAATCAAAGACTTTGAGCTTAAAGGAAATAATGAGAATGGAAATACTCTTCATTTAGCTACCGTATTTAAGCATGGAAGTCCTGATGATGAAATTAATGAAAAGCTTAAAGAATATGCTATTAATGTAGATCAGTCTACCGATGCAGCGGGTGATTATGTATTCAGATTTGAGCCTACCGAAGTGAAATTCAATGAAGTGACCTGGGCTATAGATACAAGTCCGGAACTGAATCACTCCATTACCTATAGAAGGAATACAGGAGATTTTGATATCAGAAACCTGAGGGTTTATTCCGATAAAAGTGCTTTGCTTATTAAAGAAGCACAATTTAAATCGGCGAAAGATTTTTATGTAGATGCTGATATCAATGATTTTTCTGTAGAAAAACTCCTGGAAATGCAGTCAGGGGGAAATACAATGGGTATAAAAGGCCTTGCCAATGGAAGTGTCAAGATCAAAATGGACAAAAGCACTCTTCAGCCACTGGTAGATCTTACTATTGATGATATCAAGATGAACGGCAACGATATGGGGGATATCTCTATCTCTGCTACCAATGGTTTCTCACTTAACGTTTATGATATAGATGTAAAAGTTCATTCTGCAGGAGTCCTTGGAAATAACAGTCTTAACCTTACAGGAACCGTTAATAATAATACCTCTTCTCCCATCATTGATCTTACGGCGGAAATGCGTGATTTTGATCTTTCATTTACTCAGCAGTTTGTACAGACTATTTTCGGAAATCTTAGAGGAAAAGCAACCGGAGATCTTAAAATCAATGGAAAGCTCAATAATCTGGATTATAATGGTGATATAGCTTTAAAAGATTTTGGATTAAAGCTTTTATTTACCGGAGTAGACTATTCGTTTGATGATACTGTGATTCAGCTGACCAAAGGACTAGCCATTCTCAACAATATTGAGGTGCATGATGGAAGGACTAATTCTAAAGGAAATGTTTCCGGGGCGATCCAGTTTGAGACTCTCTCTTCAATGGGGGTATCTCTCGTAATGAGGGCAGACAATCTGTTGATGCTTAATACTACTCAAAAAGATTTTGACCTGTTCTGGGGAAGAGTTTACGGGCAGGGAGATCTTTATGTAGATGGACCTGTTTCAGGACTAAGTATTACGACTCCTAATATGAAGGCCCTTAACGGAAGTACCTTTACCTTTAATTCCAGTTCTACATCTAATGTCGAAGAGTTCAAGATGCTGAGGTTCCTCAAAGAAGGAAAAGATGGTCTTATTACACTGGAAGAAAAGAAGAAAACAGGAGCCAATATGAATATTGATTTCAATCTGGCCGTAGATAAAGGAACTACCGTAAATGTACTGGTGGGAGATGATGTAGGAAATATTACCGTAAAAGGTTCTGCAGATCCGTTGAGGTTCCACATGAACAGACAGGGAAATATCGCCATGAGCGGTACTTATAAAGTAGATAACGGAACATTTGTCTCTAAGGCAATTCTTAATAAAACTTTCCAGATAGAAAGGAACAGTAGTATCAGATGGGATGGTGATGCTATGAAGCCTGCATTAGACATTAATGCCAATTATATAAGAATGGTGGCCAATGTTGGGGAATATCTGAGTATGGGAAAACTACAGCCTATCAGTGTTTTGTTACAAGCTCATATTACCCAATCTTTGGTAGACCCTCAGATTGATCTGAATGTAACTGCTATGGATGTGTCCAGCCAGGTAAGAGAAACGCTGGCTGCTAAAATGAGTCAGGAAGGTGAGAAAGTACTTCAATTCGGTTCGGTTCTTTTATTGAGTACCTTTAACGTATCCAATAGTGGTGGAGTAGAAGTAAATGTAGGTAACGTTGCAGAATCACAAGGGTATAATATGCTTCTTAAACAGCTGGGATCTGTTCTTAATACAATGAGTAATGAATTCCAGATTGACCTTAATTACGTAAAAGGAGATCAGAATTCGACAGTTGGTGACAGAGCGAATGCAGGAGTAAGTGTAGCACTTTCTCCTAGAGTTAATATTAAAACCGGACTGGGAATTCCTCTATCGAAAACAGATAACACACAGAATAACTATCTTTCCGGAGAAGGATCTGTAGAATATGACCTTTCTAAAAAGAATGATGGAAGTTTGATCATACGAGGGTATTCTAAACCTACCAATATCGGTATGGGAATGGTGAGTACAAACGGTTCTGCAAATCAAGCCTATGGAGGAGGTGTTGTGTGGAGTAAAAGCTTCAATTCTTTGTTTAAAAAGAAGAAAAAAGACAAAAAAACTTCAGATGCAAAAGGTGAAATAAAAACAGATTCTATAAAATCGAATAGTAAATAATTAGAATATTTTAATGATTTTTATCATCTGTGTTAATTATTGTTAATATTTGATATATATTTTTTAGTTAAATTATTTTTCGTAAATTTGCAAAAAATACATAGATTTTTTAAAGAAATTGTAATTTAACTAATATGAACTATCAACTGGACGAAATAGACAAGAAAATTCTTGATTTCTTAGTAGAAAACACAAGAATGCCTTTTACTGAAATTGCAAAGCAGATGGATGTTTCTGCTGGAACAATTCACGTAAGAGTGAAAAAGATGGAAGATGCAGGTATTATTTTGGGATCATCTCTTAATATCGATTATGGTAAGCTGGATTATCACTTTACAGCTTTCATAGGGATCCTTTTGACAAAATCAAACCGTACTCAGGAAGTATTGAAAGAATTGTCAACTTTACCTAACGTCATTGAAGCTAGCGTTATTTCAGGGAAATATAATATTTTCTGTAAAGTAAGAGCTAAGAATACGGATGATGCTAAAAGAATTATTTATCAGATAGATGACATTCAGGACGTAATGAGAACTGAAAGTATGATTTCTATGGAAGAATTCTTAAGTGACAAAAACAGACTGATCAACGCTATCTCTGTATAAGTCAAATTTTAAACGAATAATTATAAAAGAACTTATGAAATCTCTCATAAGTTCTTTATTTTTGTAGGTATGGAAGAATACAGCTATTTTGACGAAGATCCGAAGAAAGGATGGGGATTTGTACTGGCATTTGCAGCCTTAATGTTGTTTACTATAATGGGACTTGGAATAGATGTGGATGAATATCTGCAGCATGAATATCTGGAGATCCCAAGGTGGTATTTCTATGTTATTTTTTCAATTGATGTATTGATGATGATCGGGCTGGTACTGATGTTCTTCTACAGAAAAATAGGAATCTTCATGTTTCCGGCTTTACTGGTGATGCACTTCTTTATGCACAATTATTACCTGTCTACATTCTTATATACAGATGTTACCAACCTTTTTCTGTTTACAGGATTCGGAATGCTTGCCATTATCCCGAAATGGAAGTTTTTCAAATAAGGAATAATCACTTTATAAATAAAATAATAAACGGCTTTTAAATTCTATTTAAAAGCCGTTTTTGAATATAAGGGGGATGAGAAATACTATTTGAGTTCTAGCGAATTAAATTTTTTTTGCTTCAAAGGATTTTTTGTCCAGTCTTCCCAGTTTCCTGTATAGGGATTATAGCCGCATTTCAGAGGTTTTGATATATTGAGTCCTTCTTTGTTTTTTTCTGCATTTTCGGTATACGCCCTGCAGTCTGTGCAGACATAACGGAACTCGCAGTCTTTACAGATTTCTATATTGTCTTTGGTTAGATTCCAGTATTTTTTGAAATCAGGTTGGGTGATAGCTTCTTCAAGGTTGTTATTCCGAATGTTTCCAAAGCTTTCAGCCATCAGCGGACAGTTCTTAATGCTGCCGTTTCGGTCAATACCTATCTTTTTATACAGGCAGGAATTATGGTTCATCGCTTCCAGTACTTTTGGAAGGTTGGTGTTGAAATATTTCAGTTCCACTTTTCCACAGGCAGATATTTTCAGGTCATCTTTCAGGAAATTCAGCGAGAATCTATACTCATCTTTAGCTTTGAAAGGAGGTTTTGAACAATTGTAAAAAATGAGACTGTATATTCTGACTGTATTTTTTTGAAGAGCCTGTATAAAAGATAGATTGGTTTCCTTATGAAACGGAGAGAATATTTCTATTCCCGAAAGCACGGAGGTTTTAAATACATCATCAATTTCTATGAATTCATTTATTGTTAATGGTTTTAAACTGTAAATAACCAAATGTTTAATGCCAAGGTTTTCTATAGATGGTTTTATTTTTTTCAGCAACACAATATCTTCCATTTCTATAAAGAGATCTGTAATGATACTGGGCTCATGGTATTCATAAGAAAGAGGAGGGAAGTTCCTGTCCCAATCGTTTTCAGTAATAAATCCGTATTCTTTTTCCAGCAGGAGATTGATATATTCATGAACAATTGCTGTGGATTCTTCATCATAATCTTTTAGAATGTCTTCAAGAGAATGATTTTTCATATCTTCTACAATCTCGTACAATTCCAGAGGATATAGTTCAGATATATTTCTCTGTAGATCCGAAATGAGAATTCTGCTGGCTCCTTTGGTGATCAGGATAGTGGAGAATAGATTAAAATATCTCATAATAGCCTTGTCAGAAATTTATAAGGATTAAGTTTAGCATAAGAATCCGTATAATATTTTTCACAAGGAATGGTAACACTAAAATGCTTTTTCTCACGGCTTTTACTTTTTACAACGTCAATATATTTAAATGTGAGAGGAAGTTTATGTTTTTCTTTGTTTGTAAAATCTCTTTTCATAAATAATCAGCTATTTCTTTTTCTAATAAATAATTACACATTACTGACATTCCCAGAAACTGACCTACAGGATTGACTTCTAAAAAATAATATTTACTATCTTTTTTAATGAAATCAAGAGAACCGGAATTAAGATCTAATGACTGCATTAGCAGGTGTATTTTTTGTTCAATATTTTTCGGAAGATTATAAGGTACTTTTCTATTTGGTTTTTCATCATTGTATTTCCTAAAGTCAATTTTAGTTCGGTTATCATTTTGTGAAAAAATGGCTGTAGACCAAACCTTACCATTTAGATAAAAGCTTCTGATCTCAAAGTCTTTTTCGATTTTTTCCTGAAAGAAAGTGATAAAAAAATTTTCATCTTCATTTTCTTGAACAACTGTTGTATACATCATGCCACTGGAATCTTTGAGTATGCTTTCCATTCGCGGATTTCCACCAATGGTTTTGATGATTGTTTTATTTAAAGTAACATCATCTGTAGTGTCAGCCAGAAAATAATACGGAACATCTAATCCTGCCTTTTGCGCCTCTTCAAGCACCAGAAGTTTATTGATATCACTATTGCTTTGTTTATTAATATGTTTTTTTGACTCTAAAACCTTTATTACATAATCTTCCAGCCAGTGTTGATATTCATTCATATTTAGATTAATTGCTTTATTTTTATAATGCAGGCGGTTAAAATTCAATCCACCTCTTCTATACCATAAACTGGTAATTTCATCAATAAAAAAACAATTTCTCGGGCTTTCTAGATAAATCCGTCTTTCTTTGATTCTAATATCAAAAATTTCATCTTCATGCACCCGGATAAAGCTTTTCCCCAATTTTAGTAGCCATTTAATGACTTCTGTTGTGGTTATTTCGTTTTTTTGAGAAATAATAAGTATCAATTTTTCTTTTTTATTTTTTTAAAGAAATCTTTTGTGATCAACTGAGCGTGCTTTAAGCTTGGCAGCCCTATGCTTTTGCGATTACGATTGACAGTTGCAGAATCTTTTATATTTTCATATCCTTGATAAACGCCATAAGTATAAGGTACTTTATGATGTAAATTATTTCTATCTATCATAGCAGCGTAGTCTCTTGGTGGGCACTCACCAGATTTTACATATTCTAATATTTTGGTTTTAAAATATTGATGGTATTCGTCATAATCTGCCATATGTAGTAATAGAGGTCCTGAAGGCATAAAAAAATCACCATTTAACAAACCAATTTTTTGCATACTTGGAAAACCATAATTTTCAAACATCCATTTTAGGAGTTCAACATTTTTTTTGTCATTTTTAGTGATTTCCTGATAATTTAGATCATTTCGGCTACTCTGATCACGTTTAAATGCTACAGCAAAAGAATCTGCAAGTTTTTGATTAAGCCCTTTTTTCCATTCTTCAACTTTCCATTCCATTTCCTGCCTGCCAATACCATATTTTTGATAAAGTTGTATAAAGCTGGTGTCTTCCTTTTTATATTTCCAATTAGGTGCAACTAACGGAATAAGCTTGTAAAGACTTTTCTTCCCTCCGAAATTTTTGTGATGTTGATCTGCAAGCTTTATGTAATTTTCATATTCTTCTCTCCGTTCCTGGTTTTTGGGAGGATATTGTCTGAATATCTTTTTGTATTGTTTGATTGCAGATATTGTATCCTTTTGAAAACGAAATATACTGTCGATTTCATTGATTTTATTATAGTAGATTATATAGTTTAAATTTCTGCTCTTACAAGCTGTAAGAGTAAAGATTATAGCTATTAAAGCATATGAAGTATAGTTCCAAATATCTTTTTTCATAAATTTTCTAAGGAATACAATTTGATAAAAAAGATAGAGGGGTGGCCCTCTATCTGTGATAATATTAATTAAGACTGGTATCTATTTTTAAAGTACTGATACGAACTCCATCTTTCCATGTCTCTTTATCATAACATGTAGAACCACAATCTGTTTCTACATATTTATAATCATCTCCACCTAAAATAGATTTTAAATCTTTTCTTTGTAATTTTTTGTTTTCTGTAGAAGAGAAGCCGCCCTTCATTCCATTTAATTTTTTCATTTTGATAATTTTTGTTGTGTTGTATAAAATCATTTTTGCCATACAAACCCTGACATTGGGGTGAATAATTCTTTTGTTTATCATATACTGTACACATACAATTTAAACATGCAGAATCTTTTCGTCAACGTTGATGTTTTCAAAACTAAAAAATATCACATCACTTCAATGGGATATAATGTGTAAATGATTTGTATTTTACTCTATACACAAATGCAAATTTTGCTATGAATGAGAGCTGAGTTTTGGTGAAATATTTGAAATTTGAAAAAGTATAAATTACATGATGATTATCTAAAGAAAACTACAGTCTTTAACCGGAGGTTGTATGGTAATATTTTCTATTGTACAATATAGAAGAATAAGCAAATTTATACTGAAAATAAGAGGTTGACGAACTCATTTTTAAAGAAATTTGTATATTTCTAATGATGTTGTTGGCAAAAAAGTAATGGTTTTGAATAAAAAACGATCTAGAAATCGTATAAATTTTCACAAAAAAATCTTATTTTACACTTACTCGTATCTAAGTGGCTATGATAAGTCATAAAAATGAAGCTTTTGACCTAAATAGAAAAACTTTAGTGATTTAAAGTATAAAAGTAAATGCAGTCAGAGTTTATTTATAAAATACTCTTGAAAAAGTCTAAAAACATATTTTCATTGAACTAAACTTCTTTTTTAATGGATATTTTATCATTCTACACTTTTCTGTCTTGTGCATTGTGGATTAATCAAAAACAGGGGCTATATGTGGGAATGCCCCAAACAACTGATCATGAAATTATAAAATACAATAGCTATAATCATGAATTTGGCTGTACTTCTAAAGAATATAATGTTCTGATTTGATAGGATTAAGGTATTTTTACCGCCCATTTTAAAAAAGAATAGAAGTATGGATTTTGAAATTTTGAAACAGCGGATTGAAGACGCAGCCAAGAAAGCTTTTTTAGAAGTGTATGAAAAACATGGAGCAGAGGGGATTTATAGTTTTGCACTGTATAGTGATGAGGGGGCAATGACGGTTTGCCCTGCTGCCAATACATTGAAAGTAATGGAGAAAGCAGATGAGGACGATGCTCTTTATTATAAATATGAACCGGCAGAATGGGCCTATGAAATGGAAGGAGCCGATGAAGAATTCAATAAAATCTGTACTCAGCTGAGAGCAGAACTGGATAAGCATGATGACGATGATCAATGGTTTGAAAGTTTTCAGGCTAAGTTGTATTCCATTTGTATTGAAGTACTGGAAAAACTTAAAAATGAAAACTTTTTCGCAAAGATCACAGGCAAAGATATTTTCCTGATTTTCACAGTTTCTGATTATGAGTTTGAGAAAGAAGAACTGAAAAACCTTATCACCAAACTTAACAATAATGAATACAAAAGTGAATATCTGAATTGGATGGCTACCTGGGGCAATTAAAAGAATGACGAATTAAAAAAACACTTTAAATATATACATATGAAGCCCGATAAAATAATTGTCTCAGATGCCTCTTATAAATCATTGTCCTATAAGTCGTTTTTTATACCATCAAACCAAAACTAAAATTTAAACAACAATTACATTAATTATGAATAACTACAAATTTTACAAACAGGAAGGAAACCAATATATTTTTAAAAATCAGCCAGTGTTTATTACGGTGCTCTGCATTATCTTCCTGATTGTAGCTGGATTACTCTTTAACAGTGTAAGGACTCTTAGCTATGTAATCATTGCCGTGGTAGCACTTATTCTGGTGAATTTTTTCACTAAGAAATTTATCATTGATATGGATCGCATGACGATTACAGGGAAACATACCATTTTTGTCCCGGCCAGAACCTATCCGATAGAGAATTTCAGCAACTTTCATGTGCTGGCAACAAAGTATATGGGCTTTATCACCACCAATGTAATGCTGTCTGTTTATTTTGTAGTAGATGGTAAAGAAAAACAGCTTACAATAGGCCAGGCGCTTACTCAGAAAGGGATACAGAAGATGGTGAATGAAACAGAGGATATTATGAATATTAATAATCCTGAGAATGGACATCCAAGACCGTTATAAGTTTGAAGAAAATGGAAGTGAAATAAGCTTCATGCCCAATTACAGTTTCCTGCGTACTTTGGTATGGTGGATGGCATTGGGGGTAATTGTTCTTCCCACGATTATATATTATTTTATGGATAAAATGTCCGGAGACCAGTTCAAAATTGCATTGGGATTGTGGGCAATTTATATGGTCTATTTCCTGTTTGATCTGTTTTTCAGAATTCCTGTGAAATTTATTTTTGATAAATCAGAGAAGTGCATCTACAGAAAACTTTTACTGTCTAAAAAGCTGATGAATTTTAATGAAATGACCTATTTTATCAATGATGAAAGAGGGGGATACTATTATTCAATCGGAAAAAAAAGAAATCAGTTTGTGAAAAACTATAGAATAAGCCATTACTTTTCTGGTTCAAAAGCATCCAATAGAAGGGAAGATGAGTGTATCGAAAGAATCTTATGCCCTATTTTGATCGCGGTTGGAATTCCCCTAAATCAGCTATCAGAACAATAACAATACAGGGTAAAAACTAATACTACGATAAACAGTTGTATAGCCATTCCCCTCCTCCGGAGGGGTGGAAAAAATTCAAAGAATTTTTGACGGGGTGGTCTATAACGCAATAAAAAAAAAAATTTTATATTCTGTCAACAAAAACCCCGGCCGGTTCAGAGAACCGGCCGGGGCTATATTATTATTATTGCTAATTCTTAGTTCGCTAAAATTCTCTTTACAGCTTCTTTCACTGCTGCAGCATCAATTTTATATTTCTTCATCAGTTCTGCTGGTGTTGCAGATTCTCCGAAAGTATCATTTACTGCTACAAATTCCTGTTTTGTAGGTCTTTTTCTTGCAAGCATACCTGCAACTGATTCTCCTAAACCACCAAGATAGTTGTGCTCTTCAGCCGTTACAATTTTACCTGTTTTTTCAACAGATTTTAAAATGATCTCTTCATCAAGAGGCTTAATTGTGTGGATGTTGATTACCTCACAAGAAATACCTTCTTTTTCAAGCTCATCAGCAGCAACAAGAGACTCCCAAACAAGGTGTCCTGTTGCAACAATTGTTACATCAGTACCTTCCTGAAGCATAATTCCTTTTCCGATCTCGAAAGGCATATCTTCCGGGATGAAAACAGGAACTACCGGTCTTCCGAATCTTAAATATACAGGACCTTCGAAATCCGCAATCGCCAGGGTAGCAGCTTTAGTCTGGTTGTAGTCACAAGTGTTGATAACCGTCATTCCAGGAAGCATTTTCATCATACCAATGTCTTCAAGAACCTGATGAGTAGCTCCATCTTCTCCTAAAGTAAGACCTGCGTGAGATGCACAGATTTTTACATTTTTGTTAGAATAAGCGATAGACTGACGGATCTGATCATATACTCTTGAAGTAGAGAAGTTAGCAAAAGTTCCTGTAAAAGGAATTTTTCCTGTAATGCTAAGACCTGCAGCAATCCCCATCATGTTAGCTTCTGCAATCCCTATCTGGAAGAATCTTTCCGGAGCCTTCTCAATGAATTTCTCCATTTTCAAAGAACCGATAAGGTCTGCGCAAAGTGCTACTACATTAGGATTTTTGTCAGCTAGTTCTGCTAATCCTGCTCCGAATCCTGAACGAGTGTCCTTTTTTTCTGTATATGTATATTTCATTTTTATTGTATTAATCGAGATGTTAAGATATTAGTAATCAGCTGGAGCTTCTAGGTACAATTGCTTGAATGCTGTGTCTAACTGCTCATCATTAGGAGCTTTACCATGCCAAGCATGAGATCCCATCATATAATCAACTCCGTAACCCATTTCTGTATGAAGAAGGATGGCTACCGGTTTTCCTTTCCCAGTTTCTGTTTTTGCTTTCTCAAGGATTGCAATCACAGCTTCAAGATCATTACCGTTCTTTTCTTCCAAAACAATCCATCCGAATGCTTCAAGTTTTGCATGAAGATTTCCTAAGCTTAATACATCATCTGTATCCCCATCAATCTGACGACCATTGTAGTCAATTGTAGAGATGATATTATCTACTTTTTTAGCAGCAGCATACATTAATGCTTCCCAAACCTGACCTTCCTGAAGTTCACCGTCTCCGTGAAGAGAGTAAACAAGAGATTGATCGCCATCTAATTTTTTACCTTGAGCCACACCAAGAGCTACAGAAAGTCCTTGTCCAAGAGAACCTGAAGCGATTCTTACCCCTGGAAGTCCCTCATGAGTAGTCGGGTGCCCCTGTAATCTTGAATCTAGTTTTCTGAAAGTGCTCAGCTCTTGAACAGGGAAGAAACCGAATCTTGCCAGTGTAGAGTAGAATACCGGAGAAATATGCCCGTTTGATAGATAAAAATGATCTTCATTTTTGCCTTCCATTGTGAAAGGAAGTTTATAGTTCATTACCTTTCCATAAAGGGCTGTGAAGTATTCTGTACAACCTAAGCTTCCGCCCGGGTGCCCTGAATTTACAGCATGAACCATTCTTAAAATGTCTCTTCTGATCTGCGTAGTAAGAGATTTTAGCTCTTCAATACTTTTACTCATTATGTCTGATTTATTTGCACGCGAATTTACAATTTTTTACCGGCTTATGGAAATGCAAAAATCCGGATCTAAAAATCCGGATTTTAATTGATTTGAATATTTTTCCGCTTTTAACAGCCCTCATTGAGGTAAACGGATATTTCTGTAACAATATTATTAACAAATTTAAAGCTTAACAGCGTTCCTGCCTGACTGTCTTCGATATTAAAATAACCGGAATCTTTGATAGGTTTGCTATTGTCATCCCAATCCGGGCGCACACTGAAATTGGGGTAGTTTCTGTAAGCATTGATCAGATCATCTCTCGTACTTCCCACTCCAATTCCGCTTTTGGTCTTAAACTTTTTACTCGCTGTTGTCATGTAAGTAATGGAAGGAACACTCGGATTGGCTTCATTGATATAATTGTCGAAAAGATCAATCTGGATTGTTTCCCCATTATACTTTACGCTGTTTTTTTTCTCTCCACCAGAGTTCGTAAGTTTTGTTCCTGCTATTTTTTCAGCTTCAACCTTGGGCATAAAAACTTTAAACGGCCCGATTCTTAATGTTGAGACTTCAAAATTTTCCTGAGCATTCATGTAACTAAATGTTAATGCAAACATGAAGATTGAGATAATTTTTTTCATAGTTTTTTAATTTCTGTTTCTTTTTATTTTATTAAATTTTTGAATGAATTTATATCATTCTCATCAAAGATAATTAAAATGAAAAAGTCTATAAAATTAGTTATTTAAATAAAGAAAATTTACATATTGAGTTGAAGGCTTTGTGGTAGCTTGATTGTTGCTGTTTGTGCAAAAAAAACATACTTTTTTTAAATTTTCATATATAATATTTGAATAAATTTAACTAATTTTATAATTCAATATTATTTGATTTATGAACCTTTAACTGATTGTTTTTTAGTTTTTGGTCTTGTTAGTTGAATTAATAAAAATTACAAACCATTATATATGAAAATTAAACAATTATTTTATTTGGGGATACTGGTTATATCTGTTTCCTCATTGAAAGCACAGGACTTTTTTACAGTGATCAGTGAGAGGTCCATCAAAGCAGATCCTAAAAACAGGACAGTACAACCGGAAAAGGCATTAACCTATACATTGGACGTGGCTGGAATGAAAAGTTATTTTAATTCTGTTCCGGAATTGAAAGACAACGACCGTAAAGATAATGCACCCATTATTGTGCTGCCAATGCCTGACGGTAAGAAAGCGAAATTCAAAATCTGGAAATCTTCAGTAATGGCTCCCGGATTGGCCAGCCAGTTTCCACAGATCATTACTTTTACAGGACAGGGAGTTGATGACCAATATGCTACTATAAAACTTGATTTTACCGAACTTGGGTTTCACGCGCAGATAAAATCTGTGGTAGCAGGTGATACTTACATTGATCCTTATGCAAAACAGGATATTAACAATTATATTATTTATAAAAAAAGTGACTTAATTGATAAAAATCCAAGATCGTGCGGAGTAAAAGACGAGGACGATTCTCCATTGGGAAAAAAAAACGCTCAAAAAACCGTAAGTCCAAGCGTAGGAACTCAAATTAGAGTTTTTAGATTTGCTGTGGCTTGTACCAATCAGTATGCAAAAGCAGCGACGGGCTCAGCAACACCTACTGTTGCCCAGACTTTGTCAGCAATTGTAACTTCTGTAAACAGAGTAAATGGAGTATACGAACAGGAAGTAGCTTCAAGATTGGTATTAGTGGATAGTGAAACCAATGTCATCTTTACAAATTCTGCAACAGATCCTTTTACCGGAAATGATGCCGCTGGTACATTAATTAATGAAAGCCAGACTCAGATTGATGCATTGATCGGAAATGCCAATTATGACATCGGGCATACATTCAGTACCGGAGGCGGCGGATTGGCAGGCCTTGGAGTAATCTGTAACAATTCCAATAAAGGTAGAGGAATTACCGGTTCCCCTAACCCGGTGGGCGACCCTTACGATATTGATTATGTAGCACACGAAGTAGGACATCAGTTTGGAGGTCCGCATACTTTTAATGCAACTACAGGAAGCTGCGGAGGTGGAAACCGAAGTGCTACCAATGCTGTAGAACCTGGAAGCGGAATTACCATTATGGCGTACGCAGGAATTTGTGGAAGTACCAATAACTTAGCTGCTAACAGTATTCCTACTTTCCACACCAAATCATTCCAGTCTATTACAGCGAAAGTTCAGTCAACAACATGTCAGGTGACAATTCCTTCTAATAATTTTCCGCCTTCTGTAAATGCCGGAGGTGATTATACTATACCTAAGAGTACACCATTTAGATTAGAAGGGTCAGCTACAGATATAGATAACAATCCACTTACTTACAGCTGGGAACAGAATGATGTAGGCCCGGCAGGTGATTGGAATGCCCCAACAGGTAATGCTGCTATATTCAGATCATATGTGCCTGTAACTGTTCCTTACAGATATTTCCCGAAACTTACAGACGTCATCAATGGAACTGTATCCAAAGGAGAAGTTAGACCATCCTATGCCAGAACCATGGAGTTCAGACTGACTGTAAGAGATAATAATGCAGGTTGTGCAGGAGTTACTAATGATGATGCTATCATTACTGTTGATGGAAATTCAGGGCCGTTCAATGTCACTGCACCTACTACAGCTGTAAACTGGGCGGGTAATTCTACTCAGACCATAACATGGGATGTAGCCAATACAACTGCCTTCCCTGTAAATTGTGCTACGGTAAATATTTTCCTTTCTACAGATGGAGGTCTTACATACCCTACGCTTATTTTAGGTTCCACTCCGAACGATGGCTCACAGACCGTTACCATTCCTAATGTAACGACCACACAGGCCAGAATTATGGTGGCAGCAGAGACAAATGTATTTTACAATATTAACCCTATTAACTTTACCATCACTCAGACATTGGGAGTGAGCGAAACAGCTTCAAACAAAGATGTATTCGTTGTATACCCTAATCCGAGTAAAGGACTTCTGAATATTAAATTTACCAATTCAAATGAAGTGTATGATATGACGGTATATGATGTAAGCGGAAAATTAGTATTCACTCAAGCCAATAATAAATTGAACCATGATAAAGTAGGTACTTTTGATTTGTCACAATTGGTTAAAGGTGATTATCTGATCAAAGTTAAATCTAAAAATTTAGAGAAAACATTCAAGTGGATTAAAGAATAAAAAATCCATTCATTAAAAATAAAAAAGGCTGTCTTCAATAGAGGACAGCCTTTTTATTTTATAAAGATTAAACAACTCTTAAATAGTTTTTATTTTTTACCAGCCAGAGACCAATAAAGGTCAGCAATCCGTTAAGAACAATCAGTTCTACACCAATTTTGTAATCGGTATAAGTGGTAACCGCGAGGTTGATCAGATAGGTAAGTACAGGTGCTAAAATAGTCACTGCAAGGATGGAATATTTTCTGGAGATCTGAAACTTCGTGAAAATTCCGAAAGCAAAAAGCCCTAAAAGCGGCCCGTAAGTATATCCGGCAATTTCCATGATGAGATAAACAATAGATTTGTCATTTAATGTTTTGAAAACCATGATCAGGATAAAGAAAACTACTGTGAAAATCAAATGTACTTTCATACGAAGGCGTTTCTTCTCTTTTTCAGTTTTGGTTTTATCCTCATTAAGATTTAATAAATCTACACAATACGAACTTGTTACAGCCGTTAAAGCACCGTCAGCAGAAGGAAATAATGCTGAGATCAGTCCGATAATAAAAATAACGGAAATCATCATTGGGAAATATCCCTGAAGCGATAAGGCTGGGAAAAGGTCGTCTCCCATTACATTTTTAATATTTCCTGCAGCATCTTTAAATCCGAAAATATTAGTTATCGTTTCAGAGTTTAGAGTTCCATATTCTGCTCCGTGTTGCAAAGCAAAAAGATATAATAATCCTCCAAGGAATAAGAATGCAAGGTTTACTATAAGAAGTGTTCCTGCAAAAGTCAGCATGTTTTTCTTTGAATTCTTAAGATTATCTACAGAGATGTTTTTTTGCATCATTTCCTGATCCAGTCCTGTCATAGCGATTGTAATAAAAATTCCACCCAGAATTGTTTTCAGGAAAAAGGTTTTGGAATTCGGATCAAAATTGATAAAATGGGTGTAGTTTTTCTGTTCCAGAATAGTATAAGCTTCCCCAAATGATAAATTCAGGTTTGATAAAATATAAACAATACATGCTACAAGACTGATAATCATAAAAGAAGTCTGCAGTGTATCTGTAATGACAATCGTCTTTACACCGCCTTCAAAAGTATACAGAAGTACCATCAGCAAGAGAACAAGAGACGTTACCCAAAATGGAACTCCCAGTCCTTCAAGTAAAAATATCTGTAAAACGTTAACTACCAGATATAATCTTGCCGTAGCACCAATAGCTCTTGAAATAATAAAAAAGATAGAACCTATTTTGTGAGCTTCTACATTGAATCTTTTTCCCAGATAGGTATAAATAGACGTCAGATTCATCTTATAATAAAGCGGGAGCAATATTGCTGCCACAATAAAATATCCGATGAAAAAACCGATTACCATCATATAGTACTCAAAACCTCCGTAGATATATTCGGAGCCGGTCATTTTTCCTACCGTTCCCGGAACAGAAATAAAAGTAACCCCGCTTAAGCTGGTTCCTATCATCCCGAATGCAACGAGCCACCATTTACTCTTTTTGTTACCGATAAAAAATGACTGGTTATCAGAATTTCGGCTGGTGAAATAAGAAATCACCAAAAGGCCGATAAAATAGATGAAAACAAATAGCAAAAGGATAGTTCCTGAATTCATGCTTGATTTTTAAATTTTAGCAAATATATAAAAAAGATCAGTCGTGAATCATGAATTTAAAATACTGTTGGTTTCAAAACAAATTATGATTATAAATTTGCTTTACAGTCTGTATTTTGTATAAAAATAAAAACCCTTCCAGGAATTTTTCTGGAAGGGTTGTATGGTAAGGTTAGAATACAGTGACTAATTCACTAAAACATCCTGAAGTTCCTCACTTTTCTGGAAACTTGCCTTAGCAAAAGGGCAGAGGGGAATAATCTTCTTATCATTTTTTCTGGCAAAATCTACTGCTGCCAGAAGCATTTCCTTGCCTACACCTTTTCCGTTGTAAGCTTCTTCCACCTCGGTGTGGTCTATAATAAATCTTTCTTCTCCGGCCCAGGTATACGTCATCATTCCTGCGCGTTTTCCATCTATGAAAGCTTCAAAACTTCCGTGTTTCTCGTCGTTGTTTTGTTTTACTTCGATCATGTTATGAGAATTTAGTTAGTATTTCTATGTCGTTGGTTAATATTTTATGAACTGGGCATGCATCAGCAATGGTGTGCAGTCTTTTCAGCTGCTCATCATCCAGAATTCCGTCAAAGCTGATATCTCTTTTGAAAACCGCTCTTTTTGTTAATGGGAAATTTTCAAGCTCTACTTCTACATTGATGTTTTCTACATCCCATTCCTTTCTTTCAATATACATTCTCAAGGTAGCTGCTGTACAGCTTGCCAGTGACGTAGCCAGAATTTCCATTGGATTAAGACCTTTGTTTTGTCCGCCTTTGTCAATCGGTTCATCCGTAATGATTTTATTTTCGCCGGCTGTTACTTCTGTATAATATTTTGTTTTTCCTAAACTTGCTTTTACCGTTACCGCCATTATTTTTCTGTATTGAATTTATAACTTAATGCACCTGAAGGGCATTGGTCTATCTGTGTTCTGAGTTCTTCCGGGCTTGCATTCTCAGCTTTTATCCAAGGTCTTTCTTTAGGATTGTAGACTTTGGGAAGCAATTTTACGCATACAGCCGAGTGGATACACTTTTGAGGCTGCCAGATGACGGTGATATTACCGTTGGGATATTCGTGTGTTTCCATATCAATTTTCTTTTAATGATTTTTCGATTCTTCTGTCCGGAATCAGCCATATGAGAGCCACGATATAATAAAAACCTATGGCAATATAAGGATAAAAAAATGAAGTAGCGATTCCCAGGACATAAAATACAATAGAGATATATTCTTTATATTTTGAATGAATAGCTTCTTTCAGCTTTGAATCTTCACCCTCGCACCGGATAATGACATGTTCCAGAATGGTATAAGCAATTGCAGCCATAATGAGCCCGATACCATATACTGCAACAGGATTTTTAGCAAAACCGGTTGTTCCGATCCATTCCGTAGCAACAGGCATCAGAGAAAGCCAGAACAGCAGATGAAGATTGGCCCAAAGAATACTGCCATTTACTTTTTTTACCGTCTGAAACAAGTGATGATGGTTGTTCCAGTAGATTCCTACATAAATAAAACTGAAAATATAAGCCAGAAACTTAGGAAGGAGAGGTTTGAGGCTGGCCCAGCTATTTCCTTCCGGTACTTTCAATTCCAGTACCATAATGGTGATAATAATAGCAAGGACACCATCACTGAATGCCTCTAATCTTCCTTTAGTCATTCGCTTTAACCTGATTTTTAAAGTTTTGTATTTTACCCTTCAGATCATTCAGCATATCCGGATTGATGACTCCGCTTTCCATGTCAAAATTTTCATAAAACTTCGGCAGTGAAAAAGTATCTTTGATATCTGCTGCAAACTGTGGGAAAAATGTTTTTGCCGTATTCATTACATTGCCTCCGCCATAGCCTCCCGGAGAGGTGCTCATCAAAAGCATCGGCTTATTCTGAAACACTTTTACATTGATCCTTGAAGACCAGTCAAAAACATTTTTAAACGCTGAACTGTAAGAACGGTTGTGCTCCGCAAGAGAGCAGATGATCACATCACATTCTTCAATAACTTTTAAAAAATGATGGGCTTCATCCGGAAAACCTTTCTTTTCAAGATCTACAGAGAATACAGGCATGGTAAAATCGTTGAGGTCAATCAGATTGATTTCCTCGTCCTGAAAATCTTTCAGAACAAATTTTACCAGTTCCCTGTTGATAGAAGTGGAAGATGTACTTCCGGCAAATGCTAATATTTTCATGGTTGATACTCTGAACTGAAATTATTTTCTGTTTAAAATAGCCTTAGGAAGCGGAACATATTCATTTTCATCTCCCGGGACCAAAGGAAATGCTTCGTGATTCTGGTCATTCCAGTTTACTTTTGCCTGATCCAGTAATTCTTTATCAGAGTTAACGAAATTCCAGAATATAAAACGCTCCTCATCGAATGGCTCACCACCAAAAAGATAAACTGTTCCGTTTTCGCTCATATCGAATTCGCAAAGTTTGGTGTCTTTAGCAATCATCAGCTGTTTTGAACCATAGGAATTTCCTTCTGTGGTAACTGTTCCGTCCAGAACATACATTGCTGCTTCTCCATAAAGATCTTTCCCTATGCTTATTTTCTTAGCTTCTTTTGTTTTTATTTCGATAAAAAATAACTTGCTGTGTACAGGAACCGGAGATGTTCTGCCAAATGCTTCACCGGCAATTAATTTATACTGAATACCATCTTCTTCCCAAACCGGAATCTCATCTTCTTCGATATGATGAAACGTAGGTTCAGACTGTTCTAGGTGCTTCGGAAGTCCTACCCAGATCTGGAATCCGTGAAGTCTTTTATCTGTGTGTCTTAAATATTCAGGCGTTCTTTCTGAATGTACAACTCCTTTTCCGGCAGTCATCCAGTTGACAGCACCCGGTTTTATCTCAAGAGCACTTCCAATACTGTCTCTGTGGAAAATAGAACCTTCCAGCAGATACGTTAATGTGGATAAACCAATATGCGGATGTGGCGGAACATCAAGGTTCTGATAATCCTTCAATTCTGAAGGTCCCATATGATCAATAAAAACGAAGGGGCCAACTGCTCTTTTCTCACGGAAAGGAAGAAGTCTTCCTACCAGGAAATTTCCGATATCTGCTGCTTTTTCTTCAATGATAAGTCCAATATTTGACATGATGATGTGATACTTTTTAAAATGTTATTTAAATAAACTGAGTGGTTCTGCTGAAGGTTTAAAGTTTGTCATATCCTTCAAATTTCTCATCTACGATACGTTTCCATTCGGGATGCTTTTTGATAAAAGCAAAAACATAAGGACAGAATGGAAGAAGCTTTTTTCCGCTTTCTTCAATATAATTCAGGGTTTTCTCTACTACAGCTGCTGCTGCACCTGTTCCTGCCAGTTCAGGATCTGCTTCAGTGTGTACCAAAGCAATCTGATGCGTTGTTTCACGGTAATCTATGAATGCATAATATCCGTTGAACTCTATTTCAAATCTTTTTTCGGCTTTTACAAGAGGTATATTTTCAAATTCTGGTTTCATAATTTTTTTGCATTAGAGGTGTCTGTTTTCCAAATGGAATAAACAGAGCGTATTCATTATAATAGTTAAACCTTACAGGTTTCTGAAACCTGTAAGGTTTGTTTGCCATCATATAAAGTTAATAAAAAAGGAATAATTAAAGATTACGATAAATTTAATTCTTTTAATCTTCAAGGTACCCGAACTTTCCGGTGTTAAAATCCTCAAAAGCCTGCATAATCTCTTCTCTGGAGTTCATTACAAAAGGGCCGTGGGGATAGATCGGTTCATTGATTGGTTCACCACTGATGATTAAAACAACAGTATCTTCTTTTGCTTCAATAGTAAAAGTTTCACCTTCGTTTTTAAATAATGCAAGATGATCAGTTTTCACTGTTTCTTCACCATTGACGATGATGCTTCCTTCAATAACCAAAGCTGCGGTATTGAAATGAGCCGGAAAATTAAAATCAGCCTTTCCACCTGCTTTAAGTTTGGCATTCATCATATGAACCGGAGTAAAAGTACTTGCAGGACCTTTATGTCCATCATATTCTCCGGCAATTACTTCCACAAAACCATTTTCACCTAAATCTACTCTTTCCATTGTAGAGTTTTCAATAGCCTGGTATTTCGGGCAGCTCATCTTGTCTTTTGCCGGAAGATTCACCCAAAGCTGAACCATCTGAAAAATTCCTCCTTCTTTTGCCCATGCCGTTTCATGGTATTCCTTATGAAGAACTCCTTTTGCAGCAGTCATCCACTGAACGTCACCTTCTCCGATAACACCGCCGCCGCCAGCGCTGTCATGGTGTTCTACTTTTCCGCTATATGCTATCGTTACTGTTTCAAAACCTCTGTGTGGATGAACTCCCACACCTCTTGGCCTGTCGGAACCATTGAAATGAAATTTTGAATTGTAATCCAGCATAATAAACGGGTCCATTCTTTTCATATCCAATCCAGGTACTCCCGGAATGAAATTGTGAACCCTGAATCCATCGCCTACAAAGTGTGCAGGTCTTGGAGATACTACGATTTCTATTTTTTTAGTTGCCATCACATTGTTGATTATGTAAACAAAATTACCATAGTTATATGCGAAAAGCATTGATCTGTGTTAAGTTCGTAGGAAGGGTAGAATGGCAAAATGTAAAGAGCGAAACTATAAATTGACCCTTTTAAGCTTTATTCTTTAATCTTCCTTGGACTTCATATTTTTTCCATCCGAAATGTGCAGTCTTCTGAAAACAAATCCTGATAAAATTGTTAATATTCCTACCGAGAGAAATGTAAGTCGAAAAGCATTGTGGATTTCACCATTAATAAGATCTGTATTTTCAAACAACTTTAAAACAATCAATCCGAAAGCAATTCCGAAACCGATAGCCAGCTGTTGATTCACAGAAATTAAAGAGTTTCCGCTGCTGGTCTGGAAATTCCGGAGATCAGCAATAGAAATAGTGTTCATAGAGGTGAACTGTATAGAGTTGAAAAAGCCTAATACCGCGATAATGGGAATAAACCAATATAATGAGGTGTGTATATCAGGTATGGCGAGCAGGCATATGAGTGTTCCGATGATGAATGTATTGATCATCAAAGTCTGGCGATAGCCATATTTATCCAGAATTTTAATCACAGAAGATTTTCCGAAGATAGCCGTTAAAGCCATGGGAGCAATGATCCAGCCTGAAGTTACTGCAGATTGTTTGTACGCAATCTGAATCATCAGGGGAAGTAATAGCGGAACAGAGCTTATTCCTAATCTGGTGGCCAGATTTCCCACAATACCAACCCGGAAAGTTCTTACCTGAAAAAGGTTTAACGGGAAGATCGGATTTCCTCCTCTTTTTGCATGTTTGTAATAATAGTACAGGAATAGGAAGCCCATAATAAATACAAGTAAAACAGGAGTGATATTCTGCATATCTCCAAAAAGTTCCAGTGAAACGGAAAGCAGGAGAGAGGCAGCTGCAAAAATTAAAAAGCCTTTTAAATCAAAATCAACATCATCAGATTTATAATTGGGCATGAATTTTAATCCTAAAAGAATTCCTAAAATTCCAATTGGGATATTGATCAGAAATATCCAGTGCCATGAAAGATAATCTACCATATAACCACCGACTAAAGGCCCCAGTACAGGACCAATAAGTGCCGGAATAATGGCAAAGTTCATCGCTTTGAGCAGTTCACTTTTATCAAATGTTTTGATGAGTGCCAGCTTTCCTACAGGAGTCATTAAACTTCCTCCAACTCCCTGGATAACCCTTGAAATAACCAAATGAGTGAGATTTTGAGACAGGGAGCAAAATAATGAACCTAAGCTGAATAATATCAACGAGAAAATAAATACTTTTTTGGTTCCGAACCGGTCTGCCAAAAATCCACTGGCAGGCATGAAAACAGCTAGTGTAAGAACATAACTGATAATGGCGTTCTGCATATTAAGCGGAGATTCGTGCAGATCTTTTGCAATAGAAGGCAGGGAAGTATTCAGAATGGTTGAATCCAGCATCTGCATAAAAATAGCGGTAGCCAGAATCAGAGGTAATATTTTCTTTATGGATGTCTGTGGTGTGCTTGCTTCTGTCATTTCGTATAGGCTGAACCTTTAAAAAACGTCCAGACTTATTTTATTTGAAGAACCTGCTTGCTTTAAGCAGTTTAATCTTTAGATAAAGAAATCCATATAAAATTAAAAAAGTCCTGTGAGATTTCACAGGACTTTTTGATTTATTTTCTAGGTTTTTCTACTCCTTTCCATTCATCACCCGCTTTTCTATACTGGCTTAAAGTGAAAGTTTTGAAATCCTTTGTTTTGTATTCGATGTTATCAGTGTTCTGCTCAAATGGCATAATGTAATAATATTCGATATCTGTCTTATCAGATTTGTTTCCTTTTTTTACACTAGGAACATATTTTGAAAACTTGTAGCTTGGAAGATATTGTTTCAGCCTTGCGTAGAAAGCTTTGTCTTCTTTTTCGCTAGGAATAATATCTACAATATTCAAATCATCTTTTTTCTTATCAATCCAAAGGTAGTAAGTCTTTTCTTCTCCCATATTTCTGTTGAAAGAGTTGAAGGCAAATAATTCTTTCGGTACAAGTTCCTTGATTTTCTCTGGATCAACCTTTGTGTAGTACTGGCCTTTTGAAGGATCCACATAGGTTTCAAGGTTATACATTAGAACAGAATTGTTTTCAAATTTCTTATTTTTAAAATACTGATTCAAAGATAATTCTGCAGTTGCTCTAAGTTCTTTGCCTCTGTCATCCAATTTCTTTGTTGGATTCTGAGGGTTTACATATTTTACAAATTCATATAAAACAACTGGTTTTATATCTTTAAGGTGAGGATACGTTTTTAGCTGCTCTGCTTTTACAAGCCAGTAGAATTGTTGGTAGTAATCATCTTTATCTTGATCTTTCACACTCTTATAAGCCAAAGCAAGCTTCTTTGAATTCAGATATTTGCCATATTTTCCTTGTCCAAAAGCAAAACTTATGGCTAATAAGGCAAATAAAACAGTAAGGTTTCTTCTCATTTTTTTATAATTGATATTTTCGTTTTCCAAATATAATTATTTATTAGATATTATTTTGGATTGTCAGTTAAATTATGCCATATTGTTATTGTTAATTCAAAAGAAAATCCTGTATTGCTACAGGATTGATAAATTATAACTGAGGAAGTTAGGTGTTTCAAGCGATGAAATTAAATATCAATAGTCAATTTTTGCTTCGCAAAGTGAATGGTGAATGATTAACCGCAGATTAGAAATACCTCCGTATTGAGTGTTCTTAATCTCGAATCTCGCAACCCGAACCACGCCACAAATTCACAAGCGCAGCGGATTGACCATTGACTATTCACTAATCAACCCCTCTAATACGAAGTCTCATGTACCTTCACAGCTCTTCCGCTCGGATCATTCATTTTTTTGAATGCTTCATCCCATTCTAAAGCAATAGGTGTGGAGCATGCTACAGATGGAACAGATGGTACTGTAGCCGCAGCTGTTTCGCTTGGGAAATGTTCTTCAAAAATAGTTCTGTATCGGTATTCTTCCTTATTTTGAGGAGTATTCAAAGGGAATCTGAATCTTGCGTTAGCCATCATTTCATCCGTTACTTCTTTTTCAGCAACTTCTTTTAAAGTATCGATCCATGAATATCCCACACCATCTGAGAACTGTTCTTTCTGTCTCCAGACAATAGAATCAGGAAGTAGGTCCTCAAAAGCTTTTCTCAATACCCATTTTTCAATTTTCCCTTCAGCTGTATTGATCATTTTATCTTTTGGGTTAAGAGTCATGGCAATATCCATAAATTCTTTGTCAAGGAAAGGCACTCTGCCTTCAATTCCCCAGCTCATTAGCGCTTTGTTAGCTCTTAAGCAATCGTAAAGATGAAGTTTCCCTAACTTTCTTACTGTTTCATCATGAAATTCTTTTGCGTTCGGAGCTTTATGGAAATATAAATAACCTCCGAATAATTCATCAGAACCTTCTCCTGAAAGTACCATTTTTATCCCCATAGACTTGATTACTCTTGCGAGAAGATACATCGGGGTGGACGCCCTGATTGTTGTTACGTCATAGGTTTCCAGATGGTAAATTACATCACGTACAGCATCCAGCCCTTCCTGAACGGTAAAGTTAACTTCATGATGAACAGATCCGATGTGTTTTGCAGCTGTTTGAGCAGCAGTCAGGTCTGGTGAACCTACAAGTCCTACAGCAAAACTGTGAAGTCTTGGATACCAGGCTTCCTGTGTATCACCACTTTCAATTCTCTGGCGGGCAAATTTTGCGGTGATCGCTGAAATCACTGATGAATCCAAACCTCCGGAAAGAAGTACACCATAAGGAACATCACTCATCAGTTGTCTGTGAACAGCATCCTCAAGACCTTTTCTTAATTTTGCAATGTCTGTTTCGTTTTCTTTCACATGATCATAGCTGTCCCAGTCTCTTGTATACCATTGCTGAAGCTCAGCGCCGTCCGGACTGTAAACGAAATGTCCCGGTAAGAATGTTTCGATTTTTTTACATACTCCTTCAAGGGCTTTCAATTCGGAAGCTACATAATAGTTTCCGTTTTTATCCCAACCTTGATAAAGAGGGCAGATTCCCATATGATCACGGGCAATAAGGTAGATGTCGTTTTCAGTATCATATAATGCGAATGCGAAAATCCCGTTCAGTTTTTCAACGAAATCTTTTCCGTACTTTCTGTAAAGTGCAAGGATTACCTCGCAGTCAGATTGAGTCTGAAACTCATAATCAGGAAATTCTTCTTTTAATTCTCTATGGTTGTAGATTTCACCGTTCACGGCTAATACTACTTTTCCGTCTTTTGTAAATAAAGGTTGTTTTCCAGAAGTAGGATCTACAATGGCAAGTCTTTCATGAGAAAAAATTACTTTTTCGTCCTGAAAAACTCCACTCCAATCCGGTCCTCTGTGACGGATTTTTTTTGACATTTCCAAAACCTGAGGTCTTAATACTTCAGTTTTCTGTTGGGCATCAAATAAACATACAATTCCACACATGATTTTTATTATTTATGGAACAAAAGTAGAAGGGATGTTTATAAATAACAATGAAAAATATTTAAAAACGAAAATTTTTAATCAATTAATATTTTAAAGTTAAAATTTTTAACTATTTCTTGAAATTAACATGTTTTTGATTAATTTTTTTCGTTGAGCCAAAATTGATGGTTTTTCCATACAAAATAAAAATGACATATTTATTAATCTATGGTAATTAATTATATGAATTTTAACCCTTACTTTGTGGCTCGAAATAATTTTTTTTCATCATTTGTGTTTTTACCTTCTTGCAATTCTCATGCAAGAAGGTTTTGTTTTTATTGTACCCCAAGTAACGTTCCCGAAACATTCCATGAGCTGAAACTTGTGCCTTCGGAAGCTCCCTGAGGAATTTTTATCTGAACTGTATGTTTTCCTGCTTTCAAGTCTCCAAGAGGAATGAAGTTAGGATTGGTAACCGTTCCCGGGCACCAGTTTGATCTGCTGAGATCTGATGAAGAAAGTCCGTCCTGGAAATTTCCTGAAGCCGGATTGTACAAACGGTATGAACCGCAGTCTGTTCTCCATGGGGTGAATGAAAATATCAGATTTCCATCAACAAAAATAGAATTGGCTTTAGGAACAAATTCATCCCCATTTTCCCAACCTCCGTGTCCGGTAGTGGTATATCTTAGCTGAGCGTTTTTTAAATCTTTATTTAAAGTGAAATTAACGAGAAGCCCTTTATCCTGATTGAACATCGTAGAGTAGTCCTGTCCGGCCATTTCCATAATGTTTAAAGTATTGAATAAGGGTATCGCTGTATTGTTTTTATTAACTGTCTGGTCACTTTTGTGAATGGTGATGTCAAGACTCACTTTATGTCCTCCTTTGTCATAGTTGCCAATAAATGTACCCACCCAAAGTTCTTTTCCTGATAATGCAGGTTTTAGCTCTGTGATATCTTGTCGGTAAGGGCTGATGGTCTGCCAGTTTTTTCCTTTAAGCTGAATATGATTAAACTTCTGGATTCCAAAAGCGGTAAAGAATCTCATCATTTCCATGGCAGGGCTATAACTGTCTGTGGTTGTTACTCCGTAATATTGCTTTCCGTTTCCATTTTCGTAGACAGGAAGTGTTTTGGCTCCTTTTTCCAATCCATCAAAAAAAGATTTTTCTTTATCCTGAGGAATGAAAAATACAGTTCCGGTTCTGTCATAGGCATCTCCGTTCGACTGTTGTTTCAGTTCTACAAAAATATTTTCTCCTTCTGTAATCGCAGGGAATTTTACTTTTTTAAGAATGATGGTTCCGTTGGCATATCTTTTTATCTGGTCATCAGATTTTGAGGCATCAGAGAAATTAATGGATTCATTTTCAAAAACATTCAGCGTAGTAAATCTGCTTTTCCAAAGTAAATCTTTATACCCCAACTGATCTGTTGTCTGTATGTTTCCTTTTAGAATATTTTCAATTCCCGTATTCTTAATTTTTTTGATTGAACCGGCCGTAATCAAGGAATTTTTATTTCTTTCGACTTCCAGAACCAATCCTAAATTCTGTCCTAAAACAGAAGGCCCGCCTTTTAGCTTCAAATCATTAGTGTACCAGACTTCAATGGTGTTTGAATTGACCTTGGTAACTGCTTTTTTACAGTTATATCCTAAAATCTTTTTGGTTTCATTGGTAAGTTCAAAATCCTGTTTCCCTACAGACTCAGCATCCGATGTTGAAATAATGGATTCAGGTTTTAAAAAAGCATATGAAATAATTGTATTTGAAGGCTTTTCTACCTTAGTGATTTCATAAGGGAAGCTGCTTTTTTGCTCTTTGATAGTACTGTTGAGAATGTAATTTTCTTTCTCATTAACCCAAATGATGGTGGAGGGTTGATCAGCAGTAGTTTTTCCGTTATATGAACTGGTATATTGAATTTCATAGGTCTGTGCAGAAAACAGACAGTATAAAAAAACAGCGAGAAAATTGAAAACAATTCTTGTGTGCATAAATAAAATGAGTTTGCTGCAAAGTTATTCTAAAGTTTCCACAGCATCAAAACGGTTTAATCTATACAGTTAGTAGACAATATGCTTTAAATGTTACAAAAAATGTTACATTTTTTTTAGAAATATTGTGAACAAAAAAACTACTCCAGAAAATAGAGTAGTTTAATGTATTGTCGTTGGATTTAGATTAAGAAACTCTCTCAATCAAAGCCATGTAGAATCCGTCATAACCTTCGCTAGGCATTACTTTTTCATCTTTAATCATTCTGAACCCAGGATTGTTTTTGATGAACTCATCTACCTGAAGATTGTTTTCAGATGGAAGGATAGAACAGGTAGCGTATACCATTTTTCCTCCTTTTTTAAGCATTTTAGAATAGTCCTGAAGGATTTGCTGTTGTTCCTTTTTAATTCTGTCAATAAAGTCCTGATCAATTTTCCACTTACTGTCCGGGTTTCTTTTCAAAACTCCAAGACCTGAACATGGTGCATCAATCAGAAGTCTGTCAGCCTTTTCATGAAGACGTTTGATTACTTTATTGTCAGCAATCATACGGGTTTCAATATTATGAGCTCCGGCTCTTTTGGCGCGACGCTTCAATTCAGCAAGTTTCCACTCGAAAATATCCAGGGCAACAATCTGACCTTTGTTTTTCATTAACGCTGCTAAGTGAAGTGTTTTTCCTCCTGCACCTGCACACGCATCTACTACTCTTTGTCCTTCCTGTACATCAAGGAAATAACCGATCTTTTGAGAAGAAGCATCCTGAACTTCAAATAATCCTTCTTTAAAAGCTGTTGTAAGAAAAACGTTTTTCTTCTCTTCTAATTGAACAGCATCAGGATAATTTTTAATAGGGAAAGCTACAACACCCTCATCAGAAAGGTCAGAAATAAGTTCCCTTGTTGTTGTTCTTAAAGAATTTGCTCTTAAAACGGTGGGCGCCTGCTCATTCAAAGCAGTCATTTCTCTTTCCCATTTGGCTCCAAGTTCTTTTTCAAGTGTTTCAGCAAGCCATTCAGGGATAGAATGTTCTATTGCTTTTGTAGGAACTGTATTTTTTTTAAGCTTGGTAAGAATGTCGGCAATTTTGATTCCGTCAAATTCTTCAAATTTTTTATAATTGGTTTTACTCCAAAGTAAATATGCAATGATCAGTTTGTAGATATTGTTGGGTTTCACCCCTTCACCCATATAGTATTCAAGGCGTTTTTTCCAACGGATGATATTGTAAAAAATTTCAGAAACAACGGCTCTGTCCTGGCTTCCCCATTTTCTGTTTGCTTTCAAAAGTCTTTCAATAACTTTATCTGCATATTTGTTTTTCTCAAAAAATGTCTCCTGTAAGGCATCGTGAATTCCGATTGCCAAGTTTCTGTGAATAAGTTCCATAAGTTTGCTTCGCTGTTTGAATCTGCAAAAATACGACTTTTAATTGAGAGTTGAGGATTTGGGTGGGAGAGTTTGAGAATAGGAGAGGTGAAGGGGTTCGTGGATGGTGAATAGTGAATGGTGAATCCGCTTCGCTTGTGAATTTTCGGGTTCGGGTTTCCGGTTGAGAGGTTATGAGTAATTATATATTGTAGAGATCAGTTTTCTAATGGAAGTTTGCGCATCCACGATTCACTTTGCAAAGCAAAAATTGACTATTGACAATTTGAGATTCAGCAGTGAATGGTCAATCTGTTTATTAATTTTTTAAATGATAGAAATGAATTTTAATGCTGAATTTGTAGAGATTTTCCGAATATTTATATTTTTTATTTGTTGACAACAGCCTTTCCCTTTAAGACGAATAAATCTATGTTTTTGCTTAATGAAAAATATTTGCTGACAAAATATACACTGTTCATTATTATACTTTATTTTCTTTGCGGCAAGTTTATTTAATTTGTATTAATTCACAAGGTTGTGTAAAATCAATATATGCTTATCATCTACTATACTGATCTTTATCTCTTGACTTCAACCTCCAAAAAGCTCTACCTTTGCAAAAAATAAAAATATGAGTGATACAGTACTTTGCCCTAAATGCAGCTCGGAATTTACTTACCCAAGCGATAATATGATGGTATGTTCCCAGTGTTTCTACGAATGGGATCCTGCAGAAGCGGCTTCTGAAGCGGCCAATGAAGGAAAAATATTGGATTCAAACGGAAATGAACTTCAGGATGGAGATTCTGTAGTTGTAGTAAAAGATCTTCCCGTAAAAGGAGCACCAAAACCGGTGAAAGCTGGAACCAAAGTGAAGAATATCCGTCTTAGACCAGGAAGTGATCACAATATTGACTGCAAAATTGATGGTTTCGGGGCAATGGCTCTTAAATCAGAGTTTGTAAAGAAAGCGTAAGAAAATGCTGTTTTCTTATGCCCTGAAAATAAGAAAAGGAAAAAATTGGACAGTGTAATCTTTCTAAGACTTAATTGCTAGATTGCTAATGTCCGTCTGGAAGGCAGAAAGAGAAATAACCAAAAATTTCCTTAAGCTTTTAAGGTACAAATGTAAGAAAAAGTTTGAATAACAGATTCTTATGTTTGTATTTTTTTTGTAGATAAGTGTAAGTAAATGTAGGAGTTATGCAAAGCATAAAGAAGAGGAAAGTGTTTTATCTCTAATAATAGTCTTACATTTTTGCCTTTAAATAAATGAAATATTTATGGATCCGGATATTCTCTCATCCGTATAAATTACAAGTTCTTTTTCCTTTGTTCTTAGCTTATTCCAATAATAATTTCCTGCAAATCTGCTTTCAAGAACTTCGGCTTCGATACCGGTTTCTGTAATTTTGATTTCTTTAGGATAATAAGAGAATTTGGGAAGCTGGAAATCTTCGGCTTCGGTTTCACTGAAAATATTCACTTCTCCGAATAATTTCGCAACATAAGAGTTGTATGGGTGTCTGTAGGTTTCTTCCGGACTGTCATTCTGAATCAGTCTTCCGTCCTGAAGAATAACAATCTGATCCAGCCATGGCATAATATCCTGAAGTTCGTGAGTAGAGATGATTAAAGAAACTCCATGCTGCTTTACATATCTGAAAAGTCTTTCTCTAAGCTCAATTTTTCTCGGAAAATCCAGATTACTGAATGGTTCGTCTAAAATCAAGAGCTTTGGAAGCACAGACAATGCTCTGGCAATAGCCACTCTCTGTTGTTGTCCGCCACTTAAATATTTGGGAAGTACATGGGCAAATTCCTGAAGACCTACCACTTCCAGTAGTTCCGTTACGGTTTCTTTTTTTTGTTTTAAATTGATATTAGAAATAAATTTCCCTACATTTTCAGCAACCGTAGCGTAAGGCATAAGATCAAAATTCTGTGCTACGAATTTCATTTCCGGCTCTCCGGGAACAAGATTTCCTTTCGGTCCCAAAAGCTTTGTTCCGTTAAAAATAATTTCTCCGCCTTCCCAATCAAGAAGACCATAAATAAGGCTGAGAAGAGTGGATTTTCCGCATCCGCTTTCTCCCGCAAGAGCTATGATTCTGTTTTCTTCAAACCTTAGATTAAGGTTCTGAAACAGGGGATTTTCTTTGTTATGAGAGAAAAATAAATTGTTTATTTCTAATAGCATATTACAAATGTAAGGTTTTTATGAAAACATAATTTTTTTTATTATATTAGCGGAACTAATAAAAATAAATCAAAAATGAGAAAAAAACTGTTTTCGATAGCGATTCCTGCTTTATTCGTTGCTGCTGTAATGGTTTCTTGTAAAAAAGATAAACCGCTAACCAGTGAGAGTAATGAGGTGGCGACTACTAAAGAAGGTAGCCAGTTCACTTTGGATACGCTAAACAGTAAAGTTGAATGGAAGGGATACAAAGTATTTAAATCTGAAAATACGAGCCATTTTGGAACCATCAGGTTTGAAAGTGGAGATGTAACGGTGAAAGACGGAAAACTGGAAAGCGGAAAATTCGTTGCTGATATGAACTCATTAACTTCTGTGGATTTGAAAGACAGCCCGGAAGATTTAGGAAAATTAAATGGCCACCTGAAGAGCGGTGATTTCTTTGAAGTTGAAAAATTTCCAACAGCTTCTTATGAGATTACAAAAGTGACTCCGGCCACAGAAGGTGATTACAATACTCTTTTAGATGGTAATTTAACGATTAAAGGAATTACAAAAACCGTTCAGTTTAAAGCTAATGTTTCTGTGAAAGATGGAGTGGTAAGTGTAGCTACTGAACCGAAAGATATCAAGAGAGAAGAGTTTGGTGTAAAATTCCAGGCTCCTGCTGAAAACGGTGTGATTAAAGACGAGGTGACTCTTCAGATCAGCGTTAAAGCTTTAGAAAAGAAATAATTTTTTTATTTAAGTGAAATAAGTGATTGAAGTCTGCCTCCCGAAAAAGAGGCAGATTTTTTTTTGACGGACTTATTATTCAACTTAAAATCGTATTTTTGCAAAACATTTTGAAAGGGTAAAACAATGATAGAAAAGATAGAAGAATTACTGGTCGAAGTAAATGGCTTCAATGCTACCTCTAAGGAAGATATCGAAAACTTCCGAATCAAGTACAACGGTAAAAAAGGGGTTCTTAATGATTTTTTTGAAAAATTTAAAGAAGTCCCTAACGACCAAAAGAAAGAATTCGGACAGAAGATCAATACTTTGAAGCAGGCTGTTGCTGTGAAATTAGAAGATTTGAAAAACTCTTCTGAATCTTCTATTGTCGTAGAAAAAGAAGATCTTACAAGACCTGCATTTCCATTGGAATTGGGTTCAAGACACCCGATTAATCTGGTAAAAAACAGAATTATTGAAATCTTCAAATCTATTGGTTTTGCAGTAGCAGACGGACCAGAGATTGAAGATGACTGGCATAACTTTACGGCGCTTAATCTTCCGGAATATCACCCGGCAAGAGATATGCAGGATACATTCTTTATTGAGCAGAATCCTGATATTCTTTTGAGAACACACACTTCTTCCGTACAGACTCGTTTTATGGAAGAAAACCAGCCGCCAATCAGAATTCTATCTCCGGGAAGAGTTTTCAGAAATGAAGCAATCTCTTCACGTTCTCACTGTATCTTCCATCAGATTGAAGGATTGTATATTGATGAGAATGTAAGCTTTGCAGACTTAAAACAAACAATCCAGTTCTTTACTACTGAGCTTTTCGGAAAATCTAAGATCAGAATGAGACCTTCATTCTTCCCGTTCACAGAGCCAAGTGCTGAAATTGATGTGTATTGGGGATTAAACTCTGAAACAGACTACAGAATTACAAAAGGAACAGGATGGCTGGAAATTATGGGATGTGGAATGGTAGACCCTGCCGTACTGAAAAATGTGAATATTGATTCTGAGAAATATTCAGGATATGCATTCGGAATGGGAATTGAAAGAATTACAATGCTTCTTTACCAGATGAGTGACATCAGAATGTTCTTTGAAAATGATATCAGAACACTGGAACAGTTCAAAACACTATAAAAAATCAAACCTCCGGAGCTCCGGAGGTTTTTTGTTTTTAATTACTGACCTAAGAAACAAAACGTAATTAAAAACTGATCTTATTGAAAAATTTACACGTGTCTGTTTCTTATGTCTATACTTCGGATCAACTGTTGTCGAAATGAAGTATTGACATGCTGCAGCTCTTTTGTCTGCTTCTATTATTAAGACAATTCAAAACTGAAAATTATTACAGCTATATATCATTTTAATTTTTTTAGATGCTGAATTAGTCTATGATTTGGCATCCTCTATCGTAACACAATAACACCTTCTAAGAATGAAAGTGCTATAGTTAGGGTAACAGTATATAGTAAGAATATGAAATGGTGTAATGGATAGATAGTGTTTATTTTCTGGGAAATTTTGTTGAAATATTCCGAACCCTATTGAAATAAGCAATATTTCCCAATAGATTGTTACTTTATCAAGTCCTGAATTATCTTTTTTCCATTTTCATTACCAGGATTTAATTCCACCGATTTTTGATACATTATTAATGCCTTTTCTCTCTGATTATTCTTAAGAAGAGCTTCACCATAACTATCGAATGTATTATAGCTCTGTGGAAATAGTTCTGTATTTATACGAAAAGTCTCGAGGGCCTGAGGTATTTTTCCTGACCTGAGAAAATCATAACCAAGTTTATTGAACTGTTGCTCGGACAAAAAGTATTCTGTTGTATTTCTTTTTAATACATACAGTTCATTTTTGGCTGATATTGCTCCCTTTTCTAATAAAATACGCCCATAAATCCGGGCTAAATCTTTTCCCGGAAGGGCTAAGGGCTGCCCCGCAAGAATCATCAGTGCATCTACACTAAGATCTTCTGCGTTCTGTTGGGTATTGTCCAGTATAATAGCTAATCTTTGTGTATCTACCTGATAAACAAAACTGGTCAATAAACCTGTAAGTCCACCACCATGACCAACTATTTTACCTAAAATATTATCCTTTTCAACCTGCCATCCCATACCTCTAGGCAGAACTGTTCCATTGTTAAGCTGTATCGCTTCTTGCGCTGTCTTCAAAACAATAGGGCTAAGAATTTTTCCTGTTGTTAATAAAGTATTAAACCGAAATAGATCCTCTGCAGTTGTAATGATTTCTCCGAAACCTTTAAAATTAAACTTTTTCCAGTAGTCCTTATTTGATTGTATGGTCTCTGTATTTTCCTTTAACGGGGTATACATATGGCTTATATATAATTTCGCTATATTTTTCCGTTCTGCCGGCAGATAATTAAAAAAAGGTGTTGTAGGAATAAAAGTATTTTTCATTCCGGCAGGTATAAAAATATACTGCTTCATATAATCTTCATAGGTCTGACCAGTAACTTTTTCAATAAGCAGGGCTACAAATACTGAATTTGCATTGTTGTATTCATGTGCTGAACCCGGACTAAAAATCAAATTGATATTTTGTTCTGAATATTCTTTTAAAATGTCTTTATTACTAAATACAGTATCAGGGTGATCTTTAATTGCTTTTCCAAATACAATATCCCAGGAAGGTAATCCGGATGTATGTGAAAGAAGGTGAGCTAAAGTTATGTCCGGATAAGGAAATTCATGCAGATAAAATTTTACAGATTGGTTAAGTTCAAGAAGTCCTTTATCTACTAACTGAAGAGCAGCTGTTGCCGTTAACAATTTGGTTATAGATCCTATCGGGAAACGTGTATGTATAGTATTGGGCTGCCTGTTTTCAAAATCTGCGAAACCGAAAGCTTTTTGATATAGTATTTTATTTTTTTCAGCAACAAGAATAACACCGTTAAAGTCTCCTTGTTTAGCTTTTGCAGAAAAATAAGAATCTAATTTTGTGACCTGCGATTGAAAAAATGAGAATGGTATTGTTATGCATGCTATTATAAAAAAAACTTTGGTGAAGCGATATCCGAAGTCCAGTGTTTTGGTTACATTTTTACAGGTTGTCATGGTTGTAATATATGATGTTTAAATTACAATTTTCTCAGTAAATCACCAAGTTTTTTTAATGTAACTGGTTGATTATAATTAAATTACTTGAATTACATGTAAGTTCATAAAGAAAAAGGCTATCTTCTACATTTGATGATAAAAACAAACATAGGAGATAGCCTCTTTTTAGTTTTAGCTAAGAAAAGTCTATTATTGTTATTTGCTGAATTTTAAAGGATATTTTACATTTTTGTAATCATCAATGCTGGCTTTCAGTGATCCTACTGCAAGCTCAGCTTTCAACAGCATAGGAACGTGGTTGGCATCATTGGAAACCCACATGGTTACGCCTTCTTTTTCTTTGAATACTCTTCCGCTTTTTACAGACGGAATAATCTTTAAACAGTTGATGGTTCCGAATTTTGTCTTTAAATTTTCTGTTCCTGTTACTTTTAGCTGGAAAGGAAACATCTCATCATCAATCCATACATTCATATTGATGATTGTTCCCACCTTCAGTTCATCCGGGCTTTTACTTCTTAAATAATAAAAACAGGAAAGCATATCCTGAACTCCTTTTACTGATTTTAAAACCTTAGAACCATTGGCCGGAGTTTTTTTATCAGTTAATATTAAAGTGTTGTTATCGTGATTAAAAACCGTTTCAAAATGCTGGCGGTAGCTGCCCTCACGTACATTTCGTACATAGAAACTTGGTAATCCTGTTTGGGTATTGATGAAACTTTCATATAAATCTTCCACTTTGAAGAATGCTTTTACGGCACCCGTAGTCTGCCCTGTACCTTTTACATACAGGTGAGGAACTCCTTTATAATTGGTCTGTTTTGTAGTAAGGTTGGCTGTTCCTGCATTCAGGAAGCCATAATGGATCCTGAGAGTGATGGATTCGCCGTCCGCGATGTTATCAATCTGGGCTGAGCCTAAAAAGAATATAATTACTGCAAAAAGGACTAAAATTTTCTTCATAACAAGACATTTACAAAAACACTGCCAAATTTAAAAACTTAATTAATAGATATTTGACAAATCTCAGGTTTTTATTTAGAATCAATTAAATATGCTTCGCATTAAAATTAGTAAATTTGCAGTTACATGTATAATTAAATTATCTTAAATATTATGATAACCACAGATATATTGATCATAGGTGCGGGACCTACAGGACTTTTTGCAGTTTTTGAAGCTGGTTTGTTAAAAATGAAGTGCCATATCATTGATGCACTTCCACAGCCGGGAGGGCAGTTGGCGGAACTTTATCCTAAAAAACCTATCTTCGATATTCCTGGTTATCCTTCAGTGAATGCTGGAGAGTTGGTGGATAATTTGATGGAACAGATCAAGCAGTTTCAGCCTGGATTTACTTTGGGAGAAACAGCTGTTTTTTATACCAAAGTGGATGATGAATGGTTTGAAGTAATTACCAACAAAGGAACTGTTCACAGATGTAAAGCGATTGCCATTGCCGGTGGTTTGGGTACTTTTGAACCAAGAAAACCTACGATGGATAATATTGCAGATTATGAAGAAAAAGGGCTTGAGTACTTTGTGAAAGAGCCTGAGCATTTCAGAAATAAAAAAGTAGTGATTGCCGGAGGTGGTGATTCTGCTCTTGACTGGAGTGTTTTTCTGTCAAATGTTGCAAGCGAAGTTACATTGATTCACCGAAGAAATGAGTTCAGAGGAGCTTTGGATTCTGTAGAAAAAGTTCAGGATCTTAAGAATCAGGGAAAAATTAAACTAATCACTCCGGCTGAAGTTACAGCTATTAAAGGTGATGGAAAAGTAGAAGCAATTACGGTACAGGTTGACGGTGAGGAAGCTTACGATATTGAAACAGATTACTTTATTCCATTATTCGGACTGACTCCAAAACTAGGGGAGATCGGAAACTGGGGATTAAATATCGAGAAAAATGCAATCGTTGTAAATAATGCCTTAGATTATCAGACAAATATTGATGGTATCTACGCAATTGGAGATATCAACACTTATCCTGGAAAACTGAAATTAATTCTTTGTGGTTTCCACGAGGCTACTTTAATGTGTCAGAGTGTTTACAACAGATTAAATCCGGGTAAAAAATTCGTATTGAAATATACAACGGTAAGTGGTGTTGACGGATTCGACGGAAGCCGTAAAGAAGCAGAGAAGGCAGTTGTGAAAAAAATTGACTAATTTTGCAGAATTATGTCAGATGTTAATATTAAAATTACCGACAGAGAAGGGGTAACCCATGATGTCGTAGCTCCTACGGATATGTCCATGAACTTAATGGAAATTATCCGTTCCTATGAATTGGCAGAAGAAGGTACTATTGGGGTATGTGGAGGAATGGCGATGTGCGCTTCATGCCAGGTATATGTAATTAATGATCCTGGTCTGGAACCAATGGGAGATGAAGAAGATGCTATGCTGGGTGAAGCTTTCCACGTGAAAGACAACAGCAGATTAGGATGTCAGCTGCATATTGCCGATGCCATGGAAGGGCTTGAAGTAGAAATAGCTCCTTATCCTTAGAAAATATTTTTTAATCTTAATATAAAACCCCAAAAGATTTTCTTTAGGGGTTTTTGTTTAAATCATTATTCAAAGTAATTTTTAAAGAGATTTACAAACTTTGAAGGACGAAAATCCAACTTTATTGAAAGATCAAATGCTTTATCAAAAGCAATAAATGTCACGAAAGATTTTACTATTACTTCACTTTTTAATTGAAAAATAGGAACTATTTCATTTTGGAAATTTGCAAAAGTTGAATATGCTAAAATGAAAGCATAGAACATATTTATTAAAAATTTAATATTTTCCTTGTTAAAAATAAATTTAATTACTTTTTCAATGATATCATATTTAGAGTGTGGAAATGCAATTTTGAGAAGAATTTTATTTATCAAATATCTTATGGGATTGTTTAAGAGAACGGCTAATAGGGCTGTAAGTGTTAATCCTAAATATTTATAGTTATCGAAACTTATAGTATTATTCGAGTCACAGATATTAATAAAATATGTTATACCCTTTTGAATTATTATACAGATAGCTAAATAAAAAATTAAATGTATTAATATTGTTGTCGAAAGAAACAAAAAGCCGAGGAAAATTTTTATATAATTAAACGGAATCATTAGTATTCGAAATACACTATTCAGTAATTTATTTTTCTTGAAAAGCTCGCTTAAGAAAAAAGATAACCCAAGAAGAAATATATAACTAAGTATTATTGCGAAGAAAATATAAAGATTATTTTCATTTTTAAAAAAAGTAAGAATTGATAATACTACCGTAGCTCCTGCGATTATCCAAAGTAATGAGTTTAGTTCCTTTAAAAATGATTTCAATATATATAGCTTTTATAAATCTAATTTAATAATTTTAATTTAAAGTTCTTCCTTAGAAATCCACTTTCCAACCGTAGGAGCCTGATAATTTCTCATCTTTTCCAGCAGATCATCAATGGTATTGCTTATTAGAAGCATATCACTGTTTACCTGCTTTAAAAATCCTTTATCTACCATAGTCTGAACCAATTTGATCAGATCATCATAAAACCCGTCAATATTCAGAATCCCGATAGGCTTTTTGTGAAGGCCGAGCTGTGCCCATGTGATCATCTCGAAAAGTTCTTCCAATGTTCCATAACCTCCTGGGAGAACGATAACACCATCACACAGTTCGTTCATTTTGGTCTTTCTTTCATGCATGGTTTCCACAATGATGAGCTCTGTCAGATTTTTGTGGGCAATTTCTTTGGATTGTAAAAACTGCGGCAGGACCCCAATTACCTTACCATTTTCACTTAAAGTTCCATTAGCTACTGTTCCCATTAAGCCGGTTTCCGAGCCGCCATAAACAAGTTGTATATCTTGTTTTGCTAAGGTTTGCCCAAGCAGGAATGCCTGTTCTTCATAAATTTTATCTGTGCCGAAACTTGAACCACAGAATACGGTGATACTTTTCATATTATTTGCAAAAATCAATTAAATAATTTCTAACTTTAAAATCGGTTAAATCTCCAGCTTTTCTGAAACTGGAACATGCCTGGTCATTTTTTCCAACAGCAAGATATGATATTCCTAGTTTAATATATCCGTCACGAAATCTTGAAATGAAGCGGTTGTCTTTAATTTGTAATTTATCCAGCTTGCTGAGGTTTTCAATCGCTTTATCAAATTGGTTGTTATTATAGTATTCAAAACCATTTCCAATAATGTGGTATAAATCTTTCTCTGACTTGTCACTCAAATCCTGGAAAAATTTTAAAAAATGTTTTTCTTCGGTTACTAACATGTTTACTCCATATGGATTTTTAAAATATTTTTCTGCCCGCATTAATGCTTGTACAAATTGTGTATCATATTGAGGAGTGCGCTTGTCAAGTATTTTAATATTAGTAATCTTATTATCTTTTGTTAAAATATATTCAATTTTAAAATATAAGTCATCCATATCTTTTGAGTTTTCTTGCTTCATTAAGGGGACAATGAAGTCATCAAAAGTTTTTTCATGGTTAAATATTGGACGAATTACCTGGTTGGCAACCAATAAGCTATCACTGTTTCTAACTTCAATTTTGGGTTTAAATTCCGGATACTTTTTTATAAAATCTTCTTCTTTTAATAATAATGATATTTCATTTCCTTCTTGCAACACCAGATAATTGTCCTCAAACCAGTATTTGAACATACGATTTTCAAGATTTATCTTATCATTATAAAATTTTGCTTTGAACTTTTGATTATAAATAACCAATTCATCTTGATTAATTCTGTAAAAAAGCTTGAAGGAATATTTGGAATTATTTATTTCTAATTTTTTTCCGTCAGGTTGTACAATTTTATCTAAAATCCATTCACCTTTTAATTTCTGTGATTGAGAGAAAGTTTTAATACAGATTATCAGATAAAGTATAAATAATATTTTTTTCATCCTATTTAAAAATTAAAATATCCAAAATCATAAGACTTTGGATATTCAATATAGCAATTTTATGCTTAGTTATTCTATTTTGGTTATTTCCCAAGTGCCTTTTACTCCAAAAAAAAGATAAAGCAATCTGTTGATAAAACCACTTTCTTTCATTTTCCAATTTCCGGAGTAAGAATCTTGAAGGTTTGAAATGCCGGTATAAAAGATTGGTGTATGACTCTCATTTTCATTTTCCGTCTTTTTCCCATTCGTAGACACCATTGTTTTTATAGGCATTTGTTTAATAAACTCTATAGAGCTATTATTAATCTTTCCTTTGATGCTTCCTACACCTCTGGTTCCATAATTGTGATCGCTATCCTGTACTGTTCCGGTAAAATTTATACCATCAAACTCTGTTATTCTTAATAGAAATTCAACTTCCTTATCATAGAATTCAGAGCTTTTTTTAATGCTGTACTTATATTTTCCTTTCCAGGTTCCGATCATAGCTTTTAATTTATTTATTTCTGAGGAATATTCGCTAAAATATCTTTCAGGAAGCCCCAGAATTTCTGAGTCGAGGTAATGTTCGCTTTTTCATCAGGAGAGTGGGCTCCTCTGATGGTTGGTCCAAAACTTACCATTTCCATTTCAGGATAGTTGGCACCGATGATACCGCATTCAAGACCTGCGTGGCAAGCTACTACATGAGGTTTCTCGCTGAACTTCTCTGTATAAAGTTTCTCCATCAGCTGTACGATCTCTGAGCCTGGTTTTGGTTTCCATCCCGGATATGATCCGCTGAATTCAACATTCATTCCAGCTAATTCTGCTACAGATTTTAATTGTTCTGCCACTGAATATTTAGAAGAATCTACAGAAGATCTCGTAAGATTTAAGATTTTAAGTTCTCCGCCTTTAAGTTCTACTCTTGCTACATTGTTGGAAGCTTCTACAAGATCAGCCACATCCGGACTCATTCTATATACTCCATTGTGAAGGGCTTTTAAAGTAAGTATTACCTTTTTGGAATCTCCTTCTGAAATGGCTTTGTCAGAAGATGTGGAGTTCTCAATATTGATCTGAATTCCCGGCTCTACAGTTGCAAATTCCTCTAAGATATCTTTCTTAAGGATAGTTACATTTTCTATAAATTCCTGAGCATTTCTCACAGAAATAATGGCTGTACCTTCTCTTGGAATTGCATTTCTCAGACCTCCGCTGTCGATAGAAACCAATTCAATATTCTGGTTTTCCAATCCGCTGTAAAGAAGTCTTCCCAAAATGATATTTGCATTTCCGAAACCTTTATGAATATCCATTCCGGAGTGTCCTCCCTGAAGGCCTTTTACTTCAATTCTTACAATTTGTCCTTTTGAAGCTTCTGCAGCATAAGTTTGTGTGATCGTCACGTCTACACCTCCTGCACAGCCGATATCAATTTCGTCGTCCTCTTCAGTATCAAGGTTCAATAGAATTTGTCCTGTAAGCTGTCCTGGTTTTAATCCTAAAGCACCTGTCATTCCCGTCTCTTCATCAATAGTGAAAAGAGCTTCCAATGCAGGGTGTGGAATATCTGAGCTTTCAAGGATAGACATAATAGTTGCTACTCCCAAACCATTGTCTGCTCCCAGAGTAGTTCCTTTTGCCTTTACCCAATCACCGTCAATTTCCATTTTGATTCCCTCAGTTTCAAAATCAAAATTCACATCATTGTTTTTCTGGCAAACCATGTCAAGGTGCGATTGAAGCACGATAGACTTACGGTTTTCCATTCCTGCAGTGGCAGGTTTTTTAATAATAACGTTTCCTACTTCATCTACCGTAGTTTCCAGTCCTAAATTTTCACCAAATCCTTTGATAAAAGCTATTACTTTTTCCTCCTTTTTTGAAGGTCTTGGAACAGCATTTAATTTGGAGAAATTCTTCCATATAATCTGCGGTTCTATATTAGATAATTCCATTGAATTTTATTTTTCTCAAATTTACGAAATAAAAAATGCTTCCGTGAGATACAGAAGCATTTTTGTATGATTTCGCTTTTATTAGCATCCACATTCTCCATAGATCGGAGTAGTGAAGATGGTGCCATCAGGTTTTTCAATAGTCAGAGTACCTTCAAACAGTAAAGCTTCTTCGTTTTTTATTTTTTTACCTTTTACAGAAATTTTGTAATTATCATTTTCTATTTCCTTGGTTAGCAATTCATCTACCTCCATATCACTTGATGAGATAAGATTAAGAGCCAGTCTTTTGCCGTCCAGCATCATATAAGCTGTTTTTCCGGCATCATCTGCGTAGATGTATCTTTCATTTTCAAAATCAGCTTTACTTACAGCAAAATAGCAGGAACATTCTTTGATTTCTTTAGGAAACGGAATAGTTCCCACCAGAATATTCCCGGAAGAAGAACCTGTTGAAGCAGAATCTTTAGCAATATGTAAAGTGTCAGCAGAAGCAGAACCTGAAACCGTTTCTTTTTCCTTTTTGCAGGCTACCAATAAAAATGCGGAAAATAAAATGATTAAATATTTCATGTGTTTGTGGTTTTATTATTTTTCTTACCCTCTTGCTCTTTCAAGAAGTGTCATCATTAATAAGGATAAAATTACTAAACTTTCTTCCTCATCATCAATATCAATCAGCCTGTCCAGCTGGAATCTTCTTCCGAAGAATGAAGGCATTTTTTTTAGTTTAAAATAAGCTTTTCCGTCAATACCTGTCACAGTATATGATGGATTTAGGAAGTAACCTGTGAACATTCCGATGATAGGAAGCTCTCCTACAAAACTGTCCCAGAATCTTACCCATGCACTGTCTTCCTGAATCTTAAACTTAGGTTGATCATGAGCATCCAGAATATCATAGCTTGCTTTCCATATAGAACGCATTCCTTTTCTGGCTAATCTCCCGAAGTTTTTATTTTCAATAAGATCATTCAAAGAGTACGAAGCGTTGAAATCAATCCATTGATTAGCTCTGATTCTGAAAAGCTCCTTAGACTTGCTCTCATCATTGAAAACGATAACATCTTCTTTTAACTTGAACATTTTCTGACGAACATACGCCACATAATTTCCGTTTCTGTCAGTAATATTGAAGTCACTTGCTAAAGTAGTGATTTTGAATTTGAAATCCAGAGGATAATTGAGATTGTTAAGTACCATGTTAGTTAATTTTTTTCATATTTAATTTAAGCCGCAAATATAGAGGTTTTTTTAGAGTTCTCAGGTATGGGAGAATTTTAAAATATCGTTTTGAGACATTAATCTCGTGGTCAATTGTCAATTTTTGCTGTGCAAAGTCAATAGTCAATAATCACTTTATAAAAATTCACAAGCGAAGCGAATTGACAATTCACCATTCACTATCAATTATCAACTTTAATCCTTATTTTTGTACCTATGGATTACCCAAGTAAAGTATTGGCAAAGGCGGTAGATGAGATTTCGGGGTTACCCGGGATTGGAAGAAAAACGGCTTTGAGGTTAGCACTACATTTGTTGAAGCAGCCCAATTCCAGAGCTGTAAGTCTTGGAAATTCCCTGATTAACCTTGTCAACGAAATAAAGTACTGTAAAGAATGTCACAATTTTTCAGATTTTGACATCTGTGAAATATGCAGCAATGAAAAGAGAAATGGTGAACTGATCTGCATCGTTGAAGATGTGCGGGATGTGATTGCTATTGAGAATACCGGAAAATACACAGGAAAATATCTGATCCTTGGCGGGAAAATATCTCCAATGGAAGGAGTGGGCCCCGGGCAGTTAAATATTTCAAGCATTGAAAAGAAATTGAATGAAGGAAAGGTGAAGGAATTTATTTTTGCATTGAGTGCTACTATGGAAGGAGATACAACAGCATATTACATTTACAAGAAATTTAAAAGTTTCAATGTGAATTTTTCAAGCATTGCAAGGGGAATTTCAGTAGGAGATGAATTGGAATATGCTGATGAAATTTCTTTAGGAAGATCCATTATCAACAGGCTGCCATATAACGAAAAGGATTAATATGAAGCTGTCTGTTATTATTGTTAATTATAATGTTACCCAACTGCTCAGAAGCTGTCTCCTGTCACTTCAGAAATATATACAGGAGATCAACTATGAAGTGATTGTTATTGATAATGCTTCTACAGACAGTTCCTGGAAAGATCTTATTCCTGAATTTCCCGGCGTACACTTTATTACCTCTGAAACAAACGGTGGTTTTTCAAAAGCCAATAATCAGGCGGTCCAAACAGCAAAAGGAGAGTATATTTTACTTTTGAATCCTGATACTGAGTTTGAAGGGGTTTATATGAAGGAACTTCTGGATTTTGCAGACGCTCAGCCTTTATTCGGATGTCTGGGAGTGAGGATGCATGATGCAGAAGGGAATTTTCTTCCTGAAAGTAAGCGTTCTGTTCCGGATATGTTTAACTCTTTTGAAAAGCTGTTTACGAATTTCAAAAAGAATAACTCTAAGTCTTATTACAGAAACGATATTGAAGAAAATGCGGTTGCTGAAGTAGAAGTGATGACAGGAGCTTTTCTACTGGCTAAAAAAGATATTTACGAAAAAATAGGAGGGTTGGATGAAGCTTACTTTATGTATGGAGAAGATATTGATCTGTGCTATACATTCTTAAGAAACGGTTATAAAAACTTTTATTATGGTAAAGTTTCAATTCTTCATCACAAAGGAGAAAGCACCATTAAGAATGAAGTATACCTCAACAGGTTTTACGGAGCTATGCAGATCTTTATTGACAAATATTATAAAGAATCGAAGCCTGTACAATATTCATTTTTAAAAGCAGGCCTGATGCTGCGCCATAAGATTGAAAAGATTAAGTTAAAATAAAAAAGCAACTCAATTTGAGTTGCTTTTGTTTTATATAAGATGATATTCTTCTTATTTTGCCGGTGCTGCAGGAGCTTTTACCGGAGTTGTTGTAGAAGAAGCAGGAGCTGACTGTTTTGCAGGGGCTTCTTTCTTCACTGGCTGTTTCTGTGTAGGAGCTACCTGAGATGGTTTCCCTGTAAGAACAACGCTTAAAAGGATAAGAACAATGATAGTTCCGCCTAGAGTCCATGTTGCTTTTTCCATGAAATCATTGGTTCTCTGTACTCCGAACTGTGCAGATGATGCACCTCCGAATGTACTGGAAAGGCCTCCTCCTTTTGGGTTTTGTGCCATAACGATAATTACCAATAAAACGCTGGCAACCATAACAAGAACCATCAATAGTGTAAATATAGTATCCATTAATTCTTATATCTTTTTGAATGGGCAAATTTAATCTTTTTTTACTGAATGACAAAAAAAGATGTCGTCAAATGTTGATAAAAATAAAAACGGCAACAATTGTTGCCGTTTTTTCTATTATTGGATGTTGTTATTTAAAATCAGCATCAGTAGCCTTATTGATCTCATAAGACTTTACATTCATTGTCATATCCATTCCCATCTGGCTTACAGAGATGGTGTATGGCATTTTTACCCCTTCTACATCTTTGTAATTCGAGAATGTTGTTGGGATTGTCATTTCCTGACCTTTAGCTTTTACTTTTTTGGTTTCTCCGGTTTTTAATCCTGTTGCAACGCTGTAGTAATACGTAGTATCTCCACCTTTAATAGCATAAGAATCTTCACCACCAATTTTCTCAATTCCTCCTAATTTATAATCAGCAGATTTTGCAAAACCTAATTCTTCGAAAAGCTCCGGGTTCTTTTGTTTTTCAGCAATTTCTTCCGGTGTGATGTCTACTTTTTGTCCCATTTGCATAGAATAACCAGTCTTTCCGTCAAATACCTGCTTCTGAACAACCTGTCCCATTGCTGTTACAGTAGTAAGCTCCTTTCCGCCTTGTGCCTTAACGATTTTAAAATCGATGTTTTGTCCTTGCATAGACATTGAAGCATTCGTGGTATACGAAGTGATTTTAGCTAAATTAGCTTTCCCTCCGATAGCATTGATGTATTTATCTGCAATAGAGGCAACCGTTACACTGGCATCTACTTTTTGTACAGTTGGTTTTGCAACAGAGTTGGCATCCTTATCAAAATATTTTACAGGATAACCTAGTTTTTCCAATCCTTCAGAAATATCAGATGCTTTACCTGCAATGAAAATTCTGCTTTGGTTAGGTAAAATAGTAGCTTTTACAGCATTTGCAACATCTGCAGCAGTTACCTTATCGATAGATTTTAAGTAATTGGTGTAGAAATCAGCTGGAAGATCCTGAACTTTTTGATTTAAAGCAAACCTTGCAATAGTAGCCGGCTGTTCCAAAGACATGATGAAAGATCCTTTCAGCTTAGCTTTAGCATTGGCCAATTCTTCTGGTTTTACTGTAGAGATTGCGTTAAGTTCATTCATGAATTCTTTAACGGCTTTGTCTGTAACTTCATTTCTTACACTTGCACTTGCAGAGAATTGCGGAGAATACTTGCTGGCAACCATACTTGAATAAGCTCCATAAGTGAATCCGTTTTTCTCTCTAAGGTTCATGAAAAGTCTTGCTTCTCCACCACCACCAAGAATGTAGTTGGCGATTGTTGCAGGGAAGTAGTTAGCATCTTTCATTTTCAGGTTGTTCAGGTTGTTTAATGAAACAACAGACTGTACTGCAGAAGGAACATCTACTACGTTGATCTCCGTTTTAGCTACATTGGAAGCAGGTTCTAACGGAGCAATAGGAGTGTTCACTTTTTTCCAGCCACTGAAGGCTTTCTCAATCAAAGGCTTTACCTGATCAAATTTTACATCTCCTACAATTACTAAGTAAGCATTGTCCGGAGCATAGTATTTTTTGTAAGTATTCTGAACATCAGCAAGCTGAATTTTGTTGATAGACTCCACAGTTTCAAACTCTCCTCTTGACGTATTTTTTCCATACATCAAAGCATTAGAAACTCTTTCAGCAATAGAAGAAGCATTTTTTTCCTCAGACTTTAATCCTTCGACTGCTCTTTCTTTAGAGTTTTGAATTTCTTCGGCAGAGAATTTAGGATTAATGATTGCATCAGCCATCAAACCTAAAACTTCAGGGAAATATTTTGAAAGTGAATTGGCAGAAGCACCTCCTGAAGAGAAGTTCAGATTCGCTCCAAGATAATCCACTTTTTTGTTGAAATCATCTTTGCTGATATTGGTTGTTCCGTTTTCGAACTGTTCAGCCATAATTTCGCTTACTCCGGTTACAGCTCCTTCGTGGTATGGAGGTCTGTCCATAGAAAGACTTGCGTTTACTCTTGGTAATTTGTTGTTTTCAACTACCATTACTGTAAGACCATTGCTTAGCTGGAAAGTTTTTGGCTTGGCAATGTTAATCGCAGGAGTTGGTCCCGGTTTTGGCATTGCATTAAGATCTATTTTTTGTGCTGAAACCATTCCTGTAAAGAAAAATGCTGCAGCTATATATGTTAATTGCTTTTTCATTTGTAAAAATTTAATTTTTAATAATCATGTTGTCACCTAAAAAGTTGAAATGATTACTTTTTCTCAGGTACGTAATTAATGATTATTCTTTGGTTGGAATTAAGATACTTTTTAGCAGCATTTTGAAGATCCTGTTTGGTAATAGATCTGTAAATGTCGATTTCTTTGTTGATCAAATTCGTGTCCCCCATCAATACGTGGTTGGTTGCCAATGAAGCCGCAATTCCCTGAATGCTTGAATTAGCATTTACAAACTGGTTTTCGTATTGGTTTTGAAGCTTTTGATAATCTTCTTCAGAAATTAAAGTAGTCTGAACTTTTTTGATTTCAGCATCAATGTCAGTCTGTAAAGTCTGTTTCGTAGTTTGTCCCATTGGAATCGCGAAGAATGCGAAAATACTGTAATCTTCAAGTCCCTGGTTGAAAGCAGCTACCTGAAGTGCTTTTTTATCCTGATCTACTAATTTTTTATATAAAACTGAAGACTTACCATTGCTTAAATAAGAAGAAAGCATATCTAAAACATAAGCATCTTTCTCTTTATTAGCCGGAGTTCTGTACGCGAAAACATAAGCAGGAAGCTGAATGTTCGGATCTATTGCAGTCACTTCCTTTTCCTGAGTGATAGGAGTATCTTTCGGGAAATCTTTTGGATATAATGTTCCTTTTGGAATTCCTCCATAGTAGGTTTCGATCCATTTTTTAGTCTGCTCAGGTTTGATGTCTCCTGCAACAACCAAAGTAGCATTATTCGGAACGTAATACTTTTTGTAAAACGCCTGGAATTCTTCTAATTTAGCAGAGTTCAGATCTTCCATAGAACCAATTGTCGGCCAGTTGTATGGGTGATTGGTAAATAAATTTTTCTGAATTGTCGTGAAAAGGTTTCCATAAGGCTGGTTATCCATTCTTAATCTTTTCTCTTCTTTTACAACCTCTCTCTGTGTATCTACACCAATCTGGTTGATGACAGCATGACGCATTCTTTCAGCCTCCATCCAAAGTCCAAGCTGTTCATTGTTAGAAGGGAATGTTTCATAGTAATAAGTTCTGTCATTGGTAGTGTTGGCGTTGTTCTGTCCTCCGTTTGAAGAAACAATCTTAAACCAGTCTCCTCTCTTGATGTTAGGAGTTCCTTCAAATAAAAGGTGTTCAAAGAAGTGAGCAAAGCCTGTTCTGCCTTTTACTTCATCTTTTGCACCTACGTGGTACATTACACCTGTTGTTACAACCGGCGCCGAATTATCCTGATGAAGAATTACGTGAAGACCATTGGGAAGGTCGTACTCTTCGAATTTGATTTGCTGTGCATTCAGCATTAGCCCGAAGAAAGCTACGGCAGCAGCAGAAAGAAGTCGCTTTTTCATAAAATTTAGAAATTGTTTATCAATTAGTACGAAAAGTGAATTAAATGTTACAAAGTTTATAGAAATATATGATTGCAGGGGAATAATTTTAAGAGGTTTAAAAGTGAATGGTGAATAGTGAATTCGCTTCGCTTGTGAATTTGTTATGGGATTCGGGTTGCGTGGTTTGAGCTTACGAATAATTATTGTAGACAAATTTTCTAATCGGCGATTAATCATTCACCCTTGAGTATTCACTTGCGAATCAAAATTGACTATTGGAACTCCAAGATTGAATGGTCAATTCGCTGTGCTTGTGAATTTGTTATGGGATTCGGGTTGCGTGGTTTGAGCTTACGAATAATTATTGTAGATAAGTTTTTACTCGGCGATTAATCATTCACTATTGACCATTCACTTGCGAAGCAAAATTGACTATTAACCCAATCCTGGTATTTCAAATCTCGAACTTCTCTATGAAAGTTTGAATTCTCCTCTGAATACATTAATTTTGTGTTCCCAAAATTTTTTTGCTGTATGGACTATTTGAAAGGACTCAATGAATCACAATATGAAGCCGTTACCTCTTTACAAGGCCCTTTGATGGTACTTGCGGGAGCAGGTTCCGGGAAAACGCGTGTACTTACCATGCGTATTGCTCATTTAATACATAATGGAATAGACCCTTTCAATATCCTGGCACTTACCTTTACCAATAAGGCGGCTCGTGAAATGAAAGACCGTATTGCAAAAGTAGTAGGAGACAGCAATGCAAGAAGCCTTTGGATGGGAACTTTTCACTCTGTTTTTGCAAGAATTTTAAGAATTGAGTCTCATTATCTAGGATACCCTTCCAATTTTACCATTTATGATCAGCAGGATGCCCTGAATGTGATCAAAAAAGTATTAAAGGATATGAATATTGATGCGGATCTTTATAAACCTAAAAAAGTTCAGGCAAGAATTTCAACCTATAAGAATAATCTGATTACGGTAAAAGCTTATTTCAACAATCCGGAACTGATGGAAGCGGATGAAAAGGCAAATATGAAATTTATCGGGCAGATTTATCAGAAATATGTGGATCAGTGTTTCAGAAACGGATCTATGGATTTTGATGACCTGCTGTTGAAAACCAATGAGCTGCTGACACGTTTTCCAGAAGTGCTTGCAAAATATCAGGACAGGTTCAGATACATCATGGTAGATGAGTACCAGGATACCAACCATTCTCAGTATCTTATCGTAAAAGCATTAGCTTCAAAATTTGAGAATATCTGCGTGGTAGGGGATGATGCACAGTCTATCTATTCTTTCCGTGGAGCGAATATCTACAATATCTTAAACTTTAAAAAAGATTATACGGATGCCAAAACGGTATCATTGGAACAGAATTATCGTTCTACACAGAATATTGTAAATGCAGCTAATGTAGTTATTGCAAAAAACTTACAGCAGTTTAAGAAAAATGTATTCAGTGATAATGAAGAAGGGGACAAGATTAAAATATACCGCTCTCTTTCCGATGCTGATGAAGCCAATTTCGTAGCAGGAAATATCTGGGAACTCCGTAACCGTGACCAGAGAAAATACAGCGATTTTGCCATTTTATACAGAACAAACTCTCAGACACGTGCTTTTGAAGATGCGCTGAGACGCAAAAATATTCCGTACAAAGTATATGGGGGACTTTCTTTCTACCAAAGAAAAGAAGTAAAAGACCTTATTGGTTATCTGCGTCTTCTGATTAATGAAAATGATTCTGAAGCATTGATGAGAATTATCAATTATCCTGCAAGAGGAATAGGAGAAACAACACAGAATAAACTGATCGTTTTTGCAGATGCACACAATATTGCGGTTTCAAAAGTATTGGAAAATCTTCCGATGTATGCACCGCAATTAGGGCTGAACAACGGAGTTTTGAACAAACTGAACGATTTCTGGTCCATGATCAAGGCTTTTCAGGTATTGCTGAAAACAGAAACGGCTTACAGCGTAGCTATGGAAGTGGCAAAACGAAGCGGGTTAATCAAATTCTTAAAAGATGATCAGACTCCTGAAGGAATTTCCAGAGTAGAAAACGTACAGGAATTGATGAACTCTATGCAAGGGTTTATTGAAGAACAGATGCAGCTTGAAGACGGAGATCCGAGTCTTTCCAACTTCCTTGAAAATATTGCACTCTCTGCTGATACTCAGGATAAAAACCTGGAAGATGATATGGTTTCTTTGATGACGATTCACCTTTCAAAAGGATTGGAATTCCCGGTAGTACATCTGGTAGGCCTTGAAGAAAACCTTTTCCCAAGTTTTATGAGCTCTGCAACCAGAGAAGATCTTGAGGAAGAGAGAAGACTATTTTATGTGGCATTGACAAGGGCTGAAAAACAGGTCTTTTTCTCTTATGCTGTTTCCCGTTTCCAATGGGGGAAAATCACAGATGCAGAACCTTCAAGATTCTTAAGTGAAATTGATGATGAATATATTGAATTCCTTAATCCTGCTTTGGAAAAAAGGTTTATCAATAATTCAGGGGTGAAGTCCAATATTTTTGATGAACATCCTTCCGAAATGAAATCTTTCAAAAAGGTTGAGAAAAAAACAATTGACAGAGGAGATACTTCAAAACCGGCACCGGAAGTAAGAAAACTGAAACCTGTAAGTACAGCCAAAATTATTAACCCAAGCGGAGCTTCTTCCCAGGATATTGAAGTAGGAGATAAAGTGAGACATGACCGTTTCGGTATCGGAGAGGTTAGTTTTCTGGATGGAACAGATCCGCAGAATATCAAAGCAAAAGTGATTTTCATCCATGAAGGAGAGAAAAATCTGATTCTGAAATATGCTAAATTGACTAAGATTTAATTGCAAATATTTAAACATACAAGATAACGGATTCAATTTTGGATCCGTTTTTTTTAACACGAAGTTCGCAAAGTGAATATCATATTGTGTTTATTTTTCGATCGCGATGACGTTCCACTCAGCGAAGTAAATTTTCTTTGCTAAACGAAGTGGCATTGCGATCATCAGACTAATAAGCTCAAGTTTCTTTGCGATCATGGCGTTTTTATTTTAGATCTAACATTCTATAAAACGATGTTTTTTATGGAAATGTTCTTAAATTATCATAACTTTAAATGAGGGATAGAAAGAAACAATAAACGTTTTTTATAAAAACAAAGTCTATTGATTTTGTGGACTAATAAATATATTTTACATTTGCACCCTGTAAAAACATAAATGTTCAATCAAATTAAACTATATGAAAAATAAAAAAACTATTCTTTCGGTCTCTGCTTTATTTTTTCTTGGCGTATATACTTACGGACAGGAAAAAGACAGCATCAAAACAAATAAGGATACCATAAAAACCAATAATGTAGAAGAAGTGGTTGTATTAGGTTCAAGAGCCGGAGCCAGATCTAAAGTAGACAGTCCGGTCCCGGTAGATGTATTCAATGTAAAAGAATCTTCAATTATACTTCCACAGACCAATATCGGACAAATTCTGAATGCTGTAGCACCTTCATTTACTTCCACTATTCAAACCAATTCTGATGGTACAGACCACTTGGATCCTGCTCAGTTAAGAGGTTTAGGGCCAGATCAGGTACTGGTTTTGGTGAATGGGAAAAGAAGACATACATCAGCACTGGTAAACGTAAACGGAACACCGGGAAGAGGTACTGTAGGAACAGATTTGAATGCAATTCCTTCTTTCGCTTTGAACAGAATAGAAGTATTAAGAGACGGAGCGGCTGCCCAATACGGATCTGATGCCATTGCCGGAGTGATCAACCTTGATCTGAAAAGAGATACAGGAAAACTGGCAGGACAGATCAGCTACGGAGGAAATCTTACGCCAACAGCTAATGATCATACCGGGGATTTTGACGGACAGAATATTCAGCTGGATTTGAACTATGGGAATAAAATCGGAACCAAAGGTGGTTTCTTTAATATTACCTGGTCTTCACAATTCAGAAACCCAACTTACAGAGCGGGAACAGAAAGTGGTCCGGTTTACAATGCTTACAATGCTATTGAACAACGAGCATTGAATGACGGTGTGAACCTTTCTTCTCTTTTTACGAATATAAACAATACTCCCAACTCACAGCAGCTTGTAAATTACATTCATCAATATGCTCAGAATGTAAGCTATTTTTCTCAGGGTTTACAAAACGATATTCAGGGAGCTAATACCATTTCCGCATTACAGAATGTTTTGAAATCTGCAAATTTCACCAGAGATCAGCTTAATTATATCACAGATCAGGAGCTGGCTTACAGAGGACAAACGAGAAAAGATTTCAATATGCAGGTAGGGCAATCTAAGCTTAACAATCACCAGCTTTTTGTGAATGCCGAGATCCCTGTAAGTGACAACTGGAAAGTGTATACTTTTGGTGGATATAGTTTAAGACACGGAACCTCCGGAGGATTTTACAGAAGACCAAGTGAAAGCAGAACTTTTACAGGATTATATTCTAACGGTTATCTTCCTCAGATTGGAACAGATATTCAGGATATTTCGCTGGCTGCCGGAATCAAAGGAAAATGGGACGGGTGGAATATTGATTTCAGTAATACATATGGACAAAATTCATTTACCTATAACATTCAGAATACAGGAAATACCTCTTTGCGTTTTGATTCACCAAGAGAATTTAATGCAGGTGGACTAAGATTTTCTCAAAATACCATCAATTTAGATTTCTCTAAAAAATATGATGTATGGGAAGGAATCAACGTAGCATTCGGAGCTGAGCACCGTTATGAGAATTTTAAAATCACTCAGGGTGAAGAAGCTTCTTATGCAACCTACGATGCTTCCGGAAATGTATGGAACGGAAACTCTGTGAGGCCTACGGATTTCTTCGGAGTAGCACTTCCTGGAGGATCACAGGTATTCAATGGATTTAAGCCTGAAAATGCTGTAGATAAAAACAGACAGTCGGTAGCAGCCTATGCAGATGTTGAATTCAACTTTACCAACTGGTTATTGGTAGATGCAGCAGCGAGATATGAAAACTATTCAGATTTCGGGTCTACATTCAATTATAAATTGGCTTCAAGAATTAAGGTTGCTCCTAATTTCAATGTGAGATTTGCAGGATCTACAGGATTCAGAGCACCATCAATCCACCAGATTTATTATAATGTAACGTCTACATTATTCACAAATAATCAGCTTTTGGAAGTGGGAACTTTCAGTAATGATTCTCAGCTGGCAGGATTGTTGGATATGCCAAAACTGAAGCAGGAAACTTCTAAATCTGCAAGTGTAGGATTTACTTACAGAATTCCTTCGGTGGGACTTAGCTTTACTGCAGACGGATATTTCACAAGAATTGATAACCGTATTATCCTTACCGACCAATTCTTAAGAGCAAGCGTTCCTCAGAAAGCACAGGAAGCTTATGATCAGTTGGGAATCAATGCAGCTCAGTTCTTTACCAATGCCATTGATACGGAAACAAAAGGTTTGGATGTGGTAATTTCACACAATGCAAGATTTTCAGGATTTAAATTAGATAATAACTTTGCTATTAACCTTAATAAAACAAAACAGGTTGGTGATATCCATTCTGCAGGACTTCTTCAGTCGCCACAATTGGAGAAAGTATACTTCTCGGAAAAATCAAGAGTATATCTGGAAGAAGCTGTTCCAAGAGTGAAAGCCAGTCTTTCTCATACGCTTTCATGGAAGAGTGCTACTTTCTATCTGAGAAATACCTATTTCGGAAAAGTAACAGGAGCTGATATTATTGATGTGAATGGGGACGGGATCATAGATTTTAATGAACACCAGCAGATAGGAGATAAGATCATTACCGATATTTCCGCTGCTTATCAGTTTACCAAATATGTAGGACTGACTTTAGGAGTGAACAATTTATTTGATATTTATCCAACAAAGAACCTTACTGCTTCTACGAATAACGATCAGTTTATTTATTCACGTTCCACTTCACAGTTTGGACAAAATGGGAGATATGTTTTTGCAAGACTTAATTTCAATTTTTAAATAAAACAAAAGATAATGCTTATAAAAAAACAGTTCAGAATTTCTGAACTGTTTTTTTTTGAACTTTTATTTTTGAACCATTAAGCATTTAATAAGAGTTTAAGAGTATTAAGATAAGCTTCGCTTTAAGCTTAAAAATCAGAATGATTCACCTTAACTATACTTTATTTCTTAAATCCTTCTTAATGGTTTTTAATTGATAGAATGTGAATCTTATCTTTCCACAAGTTCTTTTACCGGTTCTCCATAATGATCAATCTCTGTTTTGTTGATCTGAAGAAGCTGATACCATTTCCTGAAAGCTCCTGCAAATACGATAAGCATCAGAATCATTGCCGTTGCCGCCAATGCAGCCAGTAAGTACTGTCCTTTCGGAATATAGATAGCAGTTACCTGGATATACCCTGCCCAGAAGGTAATTCCAGCCATGAAAACTCCCGGAACAGCTGAGCATAAAGCATATTTTCCCCTGTTCATCCTTATCAGCATTGTTGTACAGACGATAAGTCCGCAGGCAGCCAGCAGCTGATTACTGATTCCGAATAACGGCCAGATGCTGTTTACGTTTCCGGTATACACCAGATATCCCCAGGCAAAAGTGAAAAGAAGACTGCTGATGATAATTCCCGGAATCCAGTTTTTATCATTGAATTTTGGAACTACAGAACCCAGCATTTCCTGCAAAAAGAAACGTCCCACTCTTGTTCCCGCATCAATAGCAGTAAGAATAAATACAGCTTCAAACATAATGGCGAAATTATACCAATAAGCCGTCAGCTGATCCATATATGGTATTTTATTAAAGATATGAGCCATTCCCACTGCCAGAGATACCGCACCTCCGGTTCTGCCATACAGATCAATCCCTATTTTCTGTGAATAATAATCGATATCTACACCGTGTAAAGATGGATGTGCCGCAAGAAAAGAATCATAAGCCTCTTTGGGAGTGTTGATCGCAAAATAATCACCCGGCATCAATGTACAGGCAGCAATAAGTGCCATCAATGCTACGAAACCTTCCACCAGCATGGCTCCATAACCTACGAAAAGTATTTCTCTTTCTTTATTAAGCATTTTCGGAGTTGTTCCCGTGGCAATTACAGCATGGAAACCGGAAATTGCACCACACGCAATTACAATGAAGATAAAAGGAAGAACCGGACCGCCAATAATAGGTCCTCCACCATTGACAAAAGCTGTGATGGCAGGCATCTGTATGGTAGGGTGAATAACAATTACCCCAATAGCCAGCATGATAATAGTTCCTATCTTTAAATAAGTAGAAAGGTAGTCCCTTGGAACTAAAAGCAGCCATACCGGTAATACGGAAGCAATAAAGCCATATAGAGGAATGGCAATAGAAATTGTTTTGATATCCCAGGAAAATAAATTATTCATGGTAGGATTCTGCATCAGACTGTGACCTCCGATGATGCCGGCAATCAAAAGGATTCCTCCCAAAATACTTGCAAACAAGACACTGTTCTTTTTATAGCGCATAATCAGTCCCATGATAATGGCAATAGGCATAGTAATGATTACTGTAAAAAGAGACCATGAGGCTTCATGCATCGCATTGATACAAGCCAGTGATAAACCAGCCAGCGTAAGAATCAGAATGAAAAGAATAGCAAAACCTGCCACAGTTCCAGTAGCTTTTCCGATTTCTTTTGAAGCAATTGTCGCGAGGCTTTGTCCTTTGTGCCTTACAGAAGCAAAGAGTACAACCATATCATGCACTCCGCCTCCCAATACACAGCCAATCAGAATCCATAATGCACCCGGAAGATATCCGAACTGCGCAGCAAGAACTGGTCCTACCAAAGGTCCAGCCGCTGCAATAGCTGCAAAATGATGTCCAAAAAGTACGTTTTTATTAGTAGCAACATAATCTTTACCATCTGCAAATTCTACAGCAGGGGTAATATTTTGATCGTTAAGCCTAAGAACTTTATTGGCAATAAAAATACCATAAAAACGGTAAGCTATTGCAAAAATAAGAACAGATGCAAATATGAGCGTAAGCGCATTGATATTATTCAAAGAATCCATATTGCGTATTTTTTTTAATGAATGATTAATTTATTGGCTGTTTTGTTAAAAATAATTTAAACAATAGCCAAGGTAATTAATTTTCGATTAAAAAATATGGATATGTATATCAATTTAGCAAATTTGTTGTTGATTTTATATTTATTATGCTGATTTGTAGTGTTTTGATTTGTATTTAAAAACGTAGATGTATATTATTTCTTTTGCGAAAGAACGAAATCTACCATCTCATCTGTCAGTTTATCCAGATAAGCCTTATCAGTCGTCCCAAATCCATGGACTCCGCCCTCTACAATGATTAAAGAGTTCTGAATTTTGGCTCTGTTTAATTTTCTGTGAAGCTTTTTAGACTGACTTAAAGGGACAATTTTATCATTATTCCCCTGAACAATTAAAGTAGGGACTCCTTCCGAAACAAAATTAACAGGAGATATGGTTTTTAGATAATCAATGGCTTTGTCCTGATCTTTCCTGATATCATATCCAGAAATTCCTTTCACAAGATTTTCCTGTAAACCGACAATTTTTTTTGACATTAATCCGATCAGTGCTACCGGAATCGTGCCTAATTTTGTGTGGAAAAGTTTGTTGAGGTCTGCAGGGCCATAATGATCAATTACATAATTTACTTTAGCAGAATAAGACGAAAGTTCCGGATTACCCAGATAAGTATTGTCTGGAGTATAGGCGGCCATCAAGGAAAGGTGAGCTCCAGCTGAAGCTCCAAATAGCCCAATATTGTTGGTGTCAAAATGATATTGCTCTGCATTTTTTCTTACCCATCTTACTGCATCTTTGGTATCTTCCAAAGGTGATGGAAAATGAGTACTGTCATTCAAAAGTGTATAATTAATACTGATTACGGCATATTGTTTTGCCATCAGCTTTGCAATGGTAGTTTCCAGATAATTATCTGCGTGAATCACTTTATCACCTTCTATCCATCCACCTCCGTGAACATAGATCAGTACAGGAAGAAGCCTGTCTTCAGCAGCATTTTTAGGAGTGAAAACATCCAGTTTGACAGCATCTCCTTTTCTATTGGTTTTATATATAATATCTTCAGACAGATTGGCTATTTCCGGAAGTAATGTACTTTTTATAGGTGCAGTCTTCACCTGTACTTGTGAAAAGTTCTGTGAAAAACTTAAAGTAAAAATACTTAAAAATAAAACAAAAAACAGGTTTGTGAAAAACCTGTAGATTGATATGTTGTATATAGATGATTTCATAATAAATTTTTTTAGAGGGTGTGTTATTTTACTAACTCCTCAAAAAGTTTACCAAAAGTACTATTTAAATCTTTGGATTTTCCAGGATGAGGTCTGGAAGTCTGCACTACAGCACTTCTTACAGCTGTCAGCCAGCGGAAACGTTCAGGAATATCAAGCAGGGCAATAGGACCGCCGTCTTTATCACCGTTGGCAATTTTCTGAAAACTTTCAAGATTCTGGATGATATCTTCATAGTCCAGCTTACTGTGCATGAGTTTAAATTTATCAGGACACAAATAAAATTCTACCCTGATGAATTTTTCCCTTTTGGAAAACATTACCAGCCCGATATTGAAAAATTCTTCTCTTTCAACTTTAGGTACTAAGCGTATTACCGCATATTCATATATTTTATCCTCTTGCATTTTTAGCTTCGTTTATAAAGATTTGAGAATTTTCTAATCTGGTTTTCAGAAACTGAAAATAGATCTCACGGATTTCGTCAGGCGTTTCATCAGCATCATTCCAGTGCAGCCAGTCTTCAGGAATCGTATTAACAATTTCTCTGAAAAGTGTATCATTCAGTACCTCGTGGGCAAATTGATCTGCTTGGTCAAGCATTTTTGCTTTAGGGAGAAGTACGTGGTCTTTCACATATTTGAAAGGTGTTTTTGCTGCTGTATCAAAATTTTGCCAGGAGTGGTGGAAGTAGAACGAAGCACCATTATCAATGATCCAAAGCTCTTTATTCCACATCAGCATATTGGTATTCCTGAAAGTACGGTCAATGTTGGTAATGAAGGCATCCAGCCATACTATTTTTGAAGCCAGAAGGGGATCTACACTTACTCCCGGATCATAAGTGATAGAACCGGAAAGGTAATGCAGACCAAGATTCAGACCTTCAGAAAATTTCAGAAGATCCTGTATTTCTTCATCGGCTTCCGTTCTTCCGAAATCAGCATCAACATTGATAAAAACAAGTTCAGGAATTTTTAATCCCAATGCTTCGGTAATTTTTCCACCCAAAAGTTCAGAGATAAGCATTTTTACGCCATGGCCTGCACCACGGAATTTTAATACATATTTGAAATCATCATCAGCTTCTGCCAGAGCGGGAAGTGATCCTCCCTCTCTCAGTGGCAGAATGTAACGCATCACGGTTACAGTTCTTAAATTCTGCATGAAGCAAAAATAAGGTTATTTTTTTATAATCTTTTTAGTGAATTCCTTTTCACCTGCTTTATATTGTAAAAAATAAACTCCGCTGGCCAAATGCTGAAGCGGTAGAATATATCCTGAATCTGTTTTACTCAAATGATAATGAACCATTCTTCCGGAAGCATCTGTAAGTGAAAGTACTTCAATTTTCTTTTTAGAAGTTATGTTAACTAGATGTTGGGCAGGATTAGGATAAATCTGAACTTGAGTTTCAATAGCAGCTTCTGCTGTATTTAATGTGTTTACGACAACCAGTTTGGTTTTGATGGTAGTGGCTCCGCAGGCATCAGTTGTCAGCTTTACATTATAATTTCCTCCTGCAGGGTAGGTATGTACCGGATTTTCCTGAGTGGAAGTCGTACCATCACCAAAATCCCATGAATAATTAGCCGCATTTTGTGTTGTATTCGTAAACTGCACGGTATTGGCTCCGGTAAGCTGATAGGTAAATCTGCTGTGAACATCATTACTCGTTACAAACCATTTGGCAGGCTGATTATAAACTTCTGTTTTAACGATATCCTTGATTAACTGGGCCTGTGCCGGATTAAGATTCCCGTTAAAAGGGATCTGTGTAGGATCTTTCTTGAATAAAATAGTATAAAATGTATACGCAGCAGCCATAGATCCAATGTAACTCGGATGTGATTCATCCTGATCATACAGCTCAATAGCCGGGTTTTGTTCCCTGATTGTTCTCCATACCTTACCTACTGGGGAAACAATACCTTCATTGGCAGCTGCCATTTCCATATAGCGGTTATAAATTTGAGTATCCATTCCCTGATAGGTACACACAGAGGGGAGTCCCGGACAATTCGTAGCATCTCCGTTTTTGCGGCCCCAGGTCATATAGAAGATTACATTTCCACAGGGATTGGATGTTTTAATCAGATTTGAGAGCTGGAGTGCATAAGGATATACCTGGTTTTGAACCTGAGAATCCGGAAATGAAGGAAGCTGGCTCTGCTCCTGTAATACAACATAATCCCAGTTTCCCTGATTGATAGTTGAAATCACATCCGGATTGTTGGCATGATCCTGAAGTGTAGACCCTCCCGGTGTATGGCTGTGATGCTCGAGTACATCGCCGTTAGAAGCAGCAATACTTTGGATGAGGTTAGGCAAATCATTAACGTACGTATAACTGTTCCCGATAAAGAACACCCTTTTGGTCGTCTGACTCAGGATAAAAGAAAAAGTAATTAAAAATAAAAAAAGTAGAGTTTTTTTCATAAATTTCAATTTAAAATGATCCTATAAATATAAATAATATTAAATAAATCCCATTTGTTTTATGAATTTGATTAATGAAAAGAATATATACTTAGAAAATAAAGAAACAAAAGGTTTTCTTGCAGATATTTTTTATCCGGATACTGAAAAAAAGCTTCCACTGGTAATATTTGTTCATGGATATAAAGGCTATAAAGATTGGGGAGCCTGGAATCTGATGGCTGAAAAGTTTGCTGAAGCAGGTTTTTTCTTTGTCAAGTTTAATTTTTCCCATAACGGAACAACGACGGAAGATCCACATAACTTTGGAGATCTGGAAGCCTTCGGGAACAATAATTATTCTAAAGAGCTTTCTGATCTTGGAGTGGTCATTGATCACTTTAGTAAAGATCCGCATGTGGATGATGAAAAAATTGTTCTAGTCGGACATAGCAGAGGAGGAGGAATTTCTATTATTAAAACATCCGAAGATGAAAGAATCAACGGGTTGATTACCTTGGCGAGTGTAGATACTTTAGATCGTTTTCCAAAAGGAGAAGCTTTTGAGAACTGGAAAAGTAATGGAGTGTATTATGCACTGAACGGACGTACCCAACAGGAAATGCCCCACTATTATCAGTTTTATGAAGATTATGAGCAGAATGTTCACCGTTTTGATGTAGAACGGGCAACGGAAATGGCAAAAACTCATATGCTGATTATTCATGGAACAGATGATGAAGCTGTAGAGGTAAAGCAGGCCGAACATCTCCATATTCTTCACCCAAATTCTGAACTGTTTCTGATTGAAAATGGCAATCATACTTTTGGAGCAAAAGAACCATGGGCAGAAAAGGATTTACCAAAAGACCTGAATACTGTAACCGAAAAATGTATTGATTTTATCAAAGAAAAATTGAAATAAAACCTTTAAAACTGCGTTATTATAAATTAACCACCATATCAGTATAATTATGAAAAGAATTATTGCAGGCGTATTCGCGCTCTCATTATGTGTTGTTTCGTGTAAAAAAGAAGCAAAAACAGAATCTTCAGCAAGCACAGATACTTTGGCTACAGTAATGCCTAAAGACTCTGTAATTACAAAAAATGATTCTGTAGCATCACCACCTCCTTCTGCACCGGCTCCGGATAATATTATCACTAAAAATGTGGGTAAATATCCACATGATATCAAATTGTTTGAAGATAAAAGTATCACAGAAAGATTAAAGAAGCTTGCAGGAACCCAATATGATGAAATGGTAAAGAATTTCAATGTAGAAAGTCCTGTCACAACAGAAAACGGAATTTACAAACTGTCAGGATGCAAGCAGCATGACTGCCCAGGATATGCAACACATATTTATTACGATGCCAAGAATGATAATCTGAATGTTTCTATTGATAAAAACGGAAAGGTAACAGACTTTGCTGAAAAAGAGAAAATAGCGGTTTCTGAAACATTGAAAGCGAAGTAAAGATATAAGAAGGGAAGCGGGAAGATCGAAGCGGGAAGTTATGAACGGCATTCGATATCTATTGAAATCAAAATAAATAGTTTGTTAAACTAGCCAAAGGTTACTTTAAGGCTCTATAAACTTCGAGCCTCCTGCCTCTAGCTTCCAGCTTACAATAAAAAAGCGGCCTGAAATTTCAGGCCGCTTTTTTATTGTATAGTGAGTAAAACCCATGCTTCTTCAACTTTACTTTCAAGAAGCAGTTTCTGGGCATCCATGTGAATATTGTCATCCGCATGGAAGTCACCTGTAGGTAATACTTCTGTATTGGCAAGCATTCCAAGGTCATTCCCTGTAAATACTTTACTGTACTTAATAGCATCAGGCAATAGATCAAAGCCGATTCCTTTTGTTACCAGGGGTTTTGGAACTTCAAAAAGGCTGTTTTCATTGCTTCTGGAATACCAGTTACTGCCTAATCGGGCTACCATATCCAGTTTTTTCTGATCCAGATTTCCGGCTTCATTCAGATATTCTTCTCTGATATGAATTTTTTGTACTTCACAGATCACAAGATTTCCGGCACCACCCTGATCTCCCAATGATTTTACCTCTAAAACTTTGCATTCAAAGTTGACAGGACATTCTTCAATCAGTTTTGGCTGTACAAGATCCGCCTCTTTCATGGTAAGTCCGGATTTGATAAACTCGTTGACTCCGGTTTCATATTCTGTAGAAGCTAAAGAGATCTGCTGTACAATTGGAAAATTCACAGTTCCAATAACTACTTCCGGAACTTCAAGAACATTTTCCAGCGTATGTTTGGTTGTATTATCACGGACTCTTCTCGATGGTGAAAAAATCAAAATCGGAGGAACCGTACTGAACATATTAAAAAAACTAAACGGAGATAAATTAATTGTACCATCTTTATCTACTGTAGACGCTAAAGCAATCGGACGCGGTGAAACAGCCGTCTGCATGATCGTCTGAAGTTGTACGGAGGTTATCTCGGAAGGGATTACTGTTTTCATGTTTTTGCTTTTAACACTTAATTTAACTTAAGTATTCAAATGATATTAAAAAGATGCTTCGACTCCGCTCAGCATGACATTACTAATACTATATGTTTTGTTTGCTGTATAGCATAGCGATGTTATTCATTAAACCTTATAGGTTTTTAAAACCTATAAGGTTTAATACTATTATTGTGCAGAGTTAAAACCCAGATAAAAAATTAAAGTGTTGGAATAATTTTACCGGAAACTTCCCCGAAACCTACTCTTACACCATCTTTTTCAGCCCATGCCTTCATGGTCACCGTATCATTATCTTCAATGAATTTTCTTTCTTCACCGTTGATTAATGATAAAGGATTTTGTCCTCTCCATGTCAATTCAAGCATAGAACCGAAAGATTTTGGATCGCTTCCGGAAATGGTTCCGCTGGCATATAAATCTCCCACTTCCACATTACATCCGTTTACCGTGTGGTGCGCAAGCTGCTGAGTCATATTCCAGTACATGTGTTTATAGTTGCTTTCGGAAATCAGGTTCTGGTCTCCGTTTTCAGGCTGGATATAGACTTCAAGGTTGATATCGTAGTTTTGATCACCTTCAAATTTTAAATAATCTAAGACTTCCGGATCCTGCACTGGAGATGCTGTTCTGAATGGCTCTAAAGCTTCAAGTGTAACAACCCATGGAGAAATAGAAGAACCAAAGTTTTTCGCAAGGAATGGCCCTAGCGGAACATACTCCCATGATTGGATATCTCTTGCAGACCAGTCATTGAAAACTACCATTCCGAAGATGGCATCTTCTGCATCTTTTGTAGAAATACTTTCTCCCATCTCCGTATTTTTATTGATAATGAAGGCCATTTCCAATTCAAAATCCAGTTGTTTACATGGCCCGAAAACAGGCTTGTCTGCTTCTGCAGGTTTCATCTGACCTTTCGGGCGGTTGATTTCTGTTCCGGATACAACAATTGAAGATGCTCTTCCGTGGTAACCTACCGGTAAATGTTTCCAGTTTGGTAATAAAGCATTTGCAGGATCACGGAACATTTTTCCTACGTTGGTAGCATGTTCGATACTGCTGTAGAAATCTGTGTAGTTCGGGATGTGAACAGGCATCATCATTTTTACTTTATCCAGGTCGTAGAAGGCTTCTTCGATGGTTTTCTGATCTTTTGATAATGTTGATCCTTCCTGTAATAATGTCTGAATTTTAGTACGAACAGCATTGGTAACAGGTTTACCCAGCTCGATAAATTCGTTGATGGTATAAGCTTCAAAAACATTGTCGTCCAATCCTTCAATATCTTCAAAATAACCAAGATCGTACAAGGTAGCAAGATCAATTACCTGATCACCGATTCTTGTGCAGCATCCGATATATTCTTTGTTAAAAACTGCGACTCCGAAAGGAATATTGTGTATAGAAAAATCCGAGTTTGAGGAATAGTCTACAAATGATTTCATAAGTTTAGATTTTAGTTAGATTAAAATATTGCTGAGTTTTTCCTCAGAATATTTATTTTGCCTTTTTTGAGTAAGATGCTTCATCTATCCATCTGTCTCTGGTATTGACATCGATAAGATAGAGAATATTATCCTGCTGGGTCAACAATAACGTTTTCGTAACAGGCATTGGGATTTTTTTATTTTCAAGCATATCTGCTCTTAAAGAAATAATATTTTTTTTCCTGACGATATCACCGGTGAAAACATTAGAGCTGCTTTCTCCTGTAGCTTTATCATCGAAAACTTCTACATAAGTGGCGTTGTTCCCTTTGATAATAATAAAGTCCCGTTCCGTATGATCAGCTTCATCTTTGATGAAAATAAATTTTTTGTTGTCAATATTTACATTTTCAAGATGCTGATTAATGCCTTTTCTTTGTTCAAGTCGGTTAAGGATTTCATTCAATGAACCATATTGAGCTTTAAGCCCCAGAGTTCCTAAAAGGGAAATCCCAATTAAAAGTTTTCTCATATACTGTGTTTTATAAAAAAGTTTTGCCAGAATATTGTATTCTGACAAAACCTATATTTTTAATGTAAAATTAAAGATTACCTCTTCTTTCCTGCTCTCTTTCTAATGCTTCGAATAAAGCCTTGAAATTTCCGGCACCAAAACTTTGAGCACCGTGTCTTTCAATAATTTCGAAGAATAGAGTAGGACGGTCTTCTACAGGCTTGGTAAAGATCTGTAATAAGTATCCTTCTTCATCATGATCAATAAGTATACCTAAATCCTGAAGTTTTTTAAGATCTTCATCAATATGACCTACTCTTTCAGGAACCATGTCGTAATAAGCTTCTGGTGGGGCAGAAAGAAACTCTACACCACGTTTTTTCAATTCAGTTACGGTATGGATGATGTCTTTCGTAGCAACAGCAATGTGCTGTACGCCTTCACCTTCATAGAAATCAAGATATTCTTCTACCTGAGATTTCTTTTTACCTTCAGCAGGTTCGTTGATAGGGAATTTTGCAAATCCGTTTCCGTTAGACATTACTTTAGACATCAATGCGGAATATTCTGTATTGATCTGCTTGTCATCAAAAGAAAGGATGTTTACAAATCCCATTACTTTTTCATACCATTCTACAGTCGGGATCATTCTGTTCCAGTCAACATTTCCTACGCAGTGGTCTACATATAATAAACCTGCTTCTTCAGGCTTATAGTTGCTTTCCCACTTTTCATATCCAGGCATGAAAGCTCCTTTGTAATTTTTTCTTTCTACAAACATGTGAACGGTCTCTCCATAAGTGTAGATACCGGACATTCTTACCTCACCATGCTCATCAGTTAAAGTTACAGGCTCTAAATATGGCTTACCGCCTCTTTTAGTTGTTTCTTCGAAAGCTGCATAAGCGTCATCTACCCAAAGTGCCAAAATTTTTACTCCGTCACCATGTTTTTTTACGTGTTCGCTGATAAGAGAGTCAGATTTAAGTCCGGTAGTCAATACCAATCTGATTTTTCCTTGTTGAAGCACATAAGATGCACGGTCTCTTACTCCTGTTTCAGGACCCGCATAAGCTACAGACTGAAAACCGAAAGCGGTTTTGTAATAATGGGCAGCCTGTTTTGCATTTCCTACATAAAACTCAATGTAATCTGTACCATTAATTGGTAAGAAATTTTCTGCTTGAGCTATTTTCTCGGCAAATGTAAGTGTTGACATATTTTCTCTTTTACTTTTATTTTATTGGTATGCAAATTACAAAAAACTTAGACATTGCGAAAATATTCCCTTGGATTCATTGAATATATTTAACATAAAGTTGAAGAAGAGTTTACTTAAGTATATTTAAGTTTCTTACGTTTGAAATCGGCTACTTACATTTGTAATACAAAAGACAAGTGAAAAAAATATTTCGAAACATGAAAGCCGTAGAGATTCTCTGCGGCTTTCTTTTTATATTGTTTCGATCTTTCTGTTTAACATTCCGGCATCTGGATTATAATTATCCCATATCTTCCAGGTATTATTTATTTTTCTGATAAAATAAATCTGAGTACTCAGCTGATTGACAAAATGTTCCTCTCCGGTTTCTCCTACTTTGAACAGAAGATTCCAGAATTCCTGAGATTCCAGTATTTTCTTGTCAGGCTCATCTGTAACGATATGAATATCAAAAACTTCATAATTGGATCGGTTGTTTTTAGTAACCAGATGAAAATCTTTGTCGCACAGCTCTTTGCTGAATTGTGATGCTCTTTCCAGGAAAGGAGAATCATCAAATACAAGATCTTTTAAAAGTTCAGTATTGTGAGTGGGAAACAGTTTATAAAACTCAAATGCTGTTGCACAGTAATCGTAAACCATCTGCGTAAGATATGATTGATTATCAATATCTTTATCATCTTGTTTTTTATATCTTACAGCAAGTATATAGTCGTTAAGATCTTTGTATCCTAAGAAAATACAGATTTTATCAAGTGTTTTCAGAAACCTGAGATCACTATGGGTTTTATCCTGATAATCATTTTCAAAAAAACGCTGCAGGGTAACATGTGAAATGGTATTTCCAATTTCAAATTTTTTTCCTCCCTTCAGTTCCTCAGCTCCAGAAAGTTCATCTTTAATAATTTCGGAAAGAATAATATAATGGCTTCTCTTCCATTCACTCACATTCCCCAAAACAGAATTCCTTACTTTGGAATGTTTTACCACTTCTTCTCGTATCGAATTATATATAGTTTTCAATTTCCATGTTTTTGAATGAGTTTTATCAAATATACTGCCAAAATATTAATGTATTTTTATCATTTTATAGTGATGATTTCAAAATTTGTTTTAAGGTTTCAAGTAAAAACACAGTTTTGAAATTTTTATGATTTGATTATCAGTGTTTAAACCTTTCAAAAGCAGCTCTTTCCAACATTTCCCTATCGTCCGGATGGGCAATGCTAATGAGTTCCTGTGCTCTCTGACGAAGGTTTTTCCCATACAAATAAGCAGTTCCATATTCAGTAACTACATAATGAATGTGGCCTCTTGTAGTGACTACGCCCGCACCTTGTTTAAGAAAAGGAACAATTCTGGAAATCCCTTTTTTCGTTCTTGCAGTAATGGCTATGATAGGTTTTCCGTCATCACTTAATGCAGCACCACGCATAAAATCCATCTGTCCCCCAATTCCGCTGTATTGCATTGTTCCGATAGAATCTGCACATACCTGTCCCGTCAGATCTATTTCAATGGCAGAATTGATGGCTACCATTTTTTTGTTTCTCATGATGTTGATCGGAAAGTTTACTTCACTTACATCTCTGAAAGCAAATACGGTATTGTCATCCACATAATCATAGAGTTTTCTGGTTCCGAAACAGAAACTTGTAATGGTTTTATTATCATTATACCCTTTGTATTTATTGTTGATTACATCATCCTGAATCAGGTCAATAACACCATCGCTCAGCATTTCTGTATGAATTCCCAGATCTTTATGGTTGGTAAGGCATTTTAAAACAGCATCCGGAATGGTTCCGATACCCATCTGAAGGGTAGATTTGTCTTCAATAAGCTCAGCCACATTTTTTCCTACAAGCATTTCTTCAGGACCTACTTTTGAACCATAATCTACGGTAGGAAGCTCTTCTTCATGCCAGACCAGTTTATGGATTCTGCTGATGTGGATCATTCCGTCTCCATGGGTTCTTGGCATTCTGGGATTGACGATGGCAACGATGATTTTCGCTGTGTCTACAGCTGCTCTTGCAATATCTACAGAAGTTCCCAAAGTACAAAAACCATGTCTGTCTGGCGGAGAAACGGTGACAATAGCTACATCTAAAGGAAGGATGTTCTTTCTGAATAAAATAGGAATCTCACTTAAGAAAACGGGAACAAAGTCTCCGCGGTCAGAATTCACAGCATCACGAACAGGAGTGGAAACAAATAAAGAGTTGATGAAAAAGCTGTCTTTGTATTCCGGTTTTGCAATTTCCACATTGCCCTGCTGGGTGATGGAAACCATTTCTACATTTTGCAATCGGGCAGACTGTCTTGCTAGTTCGTCAATCAGATAATTCGGGGTACATGCACTGCCATGGAAAAATACTCGGTTTCCACTTTTTATTGTATATATTGCTTCTTCTGCACTGATGTAGTTATTCATATTTTGTCTTTTTTGAAGGGTGTTAAGAGTATTTTTATTGCATAAAATGCTTCTATTCTTTCAAAGATAATCTTTATAATTTTATATCCATATAAATATTTTGAGGATATTGTAAAGACTTTTATCATATAAATAAGCTAGAGACAGTTTAAAAGATAAAGGACCAAATACATTCGCATTCAGTCCTTTTATATCATTTATTATTTTATCGAAAATCTTAATTGGAGGTTTCAACAGCTGTTTTCTGTTTCATGCTTCCTGTTTCGGAGAATCTTAGGTGCCAGCTGAATGCTTCATGCAGTAAATGAGGGGTATGACCTCCTTTTTCGCAAGCTCTGTCAAAGTATGATTGTAATTCTTCCTTATAATCCGGATGAACACAATTATCAATTATTTTTTGTGCTCTTTCTCTTGGTGCCAATCCTCTTAAGTCAGCCAATCCGACATCGGTTACCAGAATGTCTACATCATGTTCTGTATGATCGGTATGAGAAACCATTGGAAGAACGTGAGAAATATTGTTGCCTTTTGATGCTGCCTGAGTTACGAAAATACTTAAATAAGCATTTCTTGCGAAGTCTCCGGAACCTCCGATTCCGTTCATGATTTTTGTTCCTCCGATATGAGTAGAGTTTACGTTTCCGTAGATATCGAACTCAATAGCTGTGTTGATGGCTATTACACCCAATCTTCTGATCAGTCCCGGAGTATTGGAAATATTCTGAGGTCGTAAAACGAACTTTTCTTTATATTTTGAGAGGTTTCCTAAGACTCTTTCATAGCATTCCTGAGAAACAGTAATGGAGGATGCAGATGCAAAGCTTAGCTTACCGGAATCTATCAGGTCAAATGTACTGTCCTGGAGCACTTCGGAAAACATCGTCAGGTCATAAAAATTACTGTCTTTGAATCCTGTAAGAACAGCATTGGCTACTTTACCAATACCTGCCTGAAGAGGAAGTAATCTGTCAGTAAGTCGTCCCAAAAGAACTTCATTTTCAAAGAATGCAAGAAGGTGTTTGGCGATAGCCGTTGTTTTCTCGTCCGGTTCTGCAATATCTGCCGGGCTGTCTTTACGGTTGGTGAAAACAATAGCCTCAATTTTTTCAGGATCTACCGGAATGCTTTTTCTTCCGATCTTATTCCATGGAGCTACAATAGGAATCACATTTCTGTAAGGATAGTCTTCAGCCTGGTATATGTCATGAATTCCGTATACTTCTTCAGGAACTTCCGTATTGATTTCAATAATCACTTTTTTAGCCAAAGCTGCAAATGTCACTGAATTACCTACAGAAGTTGTAGGAACAATACTCCCGTCTCTTTCAATATAGGCTGCTTCGATAATAGCTACATCAATGCTCTGAAGATTTTTAGTGTGAAGAAGTTCGGCACTTTCACTTAAATGCTGGTCGATGAAGAGAATTTCACCATTGTTGATTTTGTTTCTTAAGATAGGATCTACCTGAAATGGCATTCTTTTCTTTAGAACATTGGCTTCTGCAAGCTTTCCGTCTGTACCGTGCCCCAGTGAAGCTCCTGTCATCAAAGTGACTTTCAGGTCTTCTGTTTTTCCTCTTTCTGCAAGTGCAGGCAAAATGGCTTTGCTGTCACCTGCTTTTGTAAAGCCGCTGGACCCGATGGTCATACCGTCTTTAATGATTTTTACAGCGTTTTCCGCTGTGGTTACCTTTTGGTGTAAACTTTCTAATCTGATTCTTTCTAACATGTAATATTGATTTTGTTTTAAACCACCATTACTTAGGATGCGTCATGAAAAATAATGATGGTTAAATATGTTAACCATACCTTACAAATTTACGAAAAAAGACGCTTTAAATAAAGGATTTAAAGCGTCTTTTGTATGTATTCAGTAATACTTTTCTGATAATTTTACTGTTTTATTCCAGCCATGAAGTTTTATAAGAAGGATCTTCTACTTTTAAAGCTTCTTCGGTGATTTTTAAAGGACGGAAAGGGTCTACCATTACAGCATATTCTTCCGTGAATTTTTTTCCGATACTTCTTTCCATAGCGCCTGGGTGAGGTCCGTGTACAATTCCTCCAGGGTGAAGGGTAAAGTCCATCAGATCAATATGATTACGGCTCATGAAATCACCTTCTGTATAGAACAATACCTCATCAGAATCAATGTTGGAGTGATTGTAAGGTGCAGGAATTGCCTGTGGATGATAATCATACATTCTTGCACAGAATGAACAAACAACGAAGTTGTGTCCTTCAAAATTCTGGTGAACCGGCGGTGGTTGGTGAATTCTTCCGGTAATGGGTTCAAAGTTTTTAATATTGAATTTATAAGGATAAAAATATCCGTCCCAGCCTACTACATCAAACGGGTGAGTAGCGTAGATGAAATCTGTAATCTGGTTTTCTTTTTTTACTTTAATAAGGAATTCTCCTTTCTCGTCCACAGGTTCTTTATAAGTAGGAGCAATCATATCTCTCTCACAGAATGGAGAATGTTCCAAAAGCTGTCCGAATTCATTTCTGTATCTCTTCGGAGTATAAATAGGAGAGTGGCTTTCCAACACAAAAAATACAGTATCATCAGACTTCAGCTCTACCTGATAGATGGTTCCTCTCGGGATAATTAGATAATCTCCGGTAACGAATTCAAGATCTCCTACAAAAGTTTTTAATATTCCGGTTCCGTTATGAACGTATAAAAGCTCATCACATTCCGCATTTTTGTAGAAGTAATCCATTGATTTTCTCGGCTTAGCCAATCCCATTTTCAAATCATTGTTCATCAAAAGGATTTTTCGGCTGTCCATGAAATCGTCTTCAGGAGTCACATTCATCCCCTTAAACATTCTTGGAGCGATGTTTTTTTCCACAGCTATTTTTGGCGTGACATCTTTCGGCTCACCGATAGATTTAATCTGTGTAGGGCGGTGGATATGATATAACAGGGAAGAAATACCATGGAAGCCTTCTGTACCGAAGAGCTGTTCATAGTAAAATTTATCTTCCGGAGACTTAAAGATCGTATGTCTTTTTGGTGGGATATTTCCCGCTAGATGATATCTCATTTTACTTTCTTATGTAGTTTCTCAAATTTAATCATTTTTCATGAATTGGCTCAATCTATATTTTTTGGATTAAGTTTTGTATTTGAAAAATAATTGTTAGATTTGTCTAACAATTATAATTTCATGAAGCGAATATTATTTTCTATTACTTTTTTATCAACCTATTGTTTTGCGCAGGAGACAGACAGTTTGAGTTTACAACATACTAAGAGTCAGGATTCTGCAAAAGTTATGAAGAGGGAAATCAAGACGAGTAACATCGAAGATGTAGTAGTTACCGGTACCATAAAACCGATGAGCAGGTCAAAAAGTCCTGTAGCAGTTGAAATCTACAGTCAGAAATTCTTTCAGAAAAATCCGACTCCCAGCATTTTTGAAGCCATTGCTATGGTGAATGGAGTAAAACCTCAGCTGAATTGTTCTGTGTGTAATACAGGAGATATCCATATCAATGGTCTGGAAGGCCCTTATACCATGATTTTGATTGACGGAATGCCCATTGTGAGTTCACTTTCCACAGTATATGGCTTGAGTGGAATCCCAAACAGTCTGGTAGACCGGATAGAGGTGGTAAAAGGCCCTGCATCATCTATTTATGGTTCTGAAGCAATGGGAGGAGTGATAAATATTATTACTAAAAATGCTTTGACCGCTCCTAGGCTAAGTGTAGATATGATGACGAGTACCTGGAGTGAGAATAATCTGGATCTTTCCACCAAGTTCAATGTAGGAAAGAATGCCGCTTCATTATTAAGTTTAAATTATTTTAGTTTTCAGGAAAGAATAGATCAGAATAAAGATAATTTCACCGATGCTACTTTACAGAGCAGGATTTCAGTTTTTAACAAATGGAATTTTCAGAGAAAAGAAAACAGGCAGGCGAGTTTTGCGATGAGATATCTGTATGAAGACCGTTTTGGAGGAGAAATGCAGTGGAACAAATCTTACCGAGGCAGTGATCAGGTATATGGAGAAAGTATTTATACCAATAGAGCAGAGGTTTTCGGATTGTATGAATGGCCTTTGAAGGAACATATCGTGACTCAGTTTTCCTACAATTATCATGACCAGAACTCATTTTACGGATCCAATCCGTTCAATGCCACACAAAAAGTAGCTTTTGTACAGACGTATTGGGACAGAAGCTTCGGAAAGCATGATATTACTGCCGGACTTACTTTTAAAAGGACTTTTTACGATGACAATACACCCGGAACATTAGCCTCAGACGGGATCACCAATGCGCCAATGAAATCTCCGATCTGGGGTGCCTTTATTCAGGATCAGTGGGAAATCAATGATAAAAATACTTTGTTGCTTGGATACCGATATGACTATGATAAAGTACATCATTCTGTACATTCACCGAGGTTAGCCTGGAAGTTTTCACCCAATCCGTATCATACGCTGCGTTTCAATTTTGGAACGGGCTTCAGAGTGGTGAATTTATTTACTGAAGATCATGCTGCATTGACAGGTTCGAGGGAAGTAGTGGTAAAATCTGATCTTAAACCGGAAAGATCAGTGAATGGAAATCTGAATTATATCTGGAAAATCCCAGTAGGAAACCGTCTTGTGAATCTTGATGCTTCTGCATTCTATACTTATTTCAGCAATAAAATCGTAGGGGATTTTGATTCTGATCCTAATAAAATTATTTATGATAATCTTCACGGATACGGAATTTCAAGAGGAGCTTCCTTGAATGTGGATTTTAGTTTTCAGTTTCCTTTGAGTGTCAATCTTGGAGTGACTTATCTGGATGTCTATCAGAAATTTGATAATGAAAATCAAAAAACACAACAGCTGCATGCCCCGAAGTGGAGTGGTACTTATAACCTGACTTATAAATTCGAGAATAACCTGACCATCGATTTTACAGGACAGTTCTACGGACCAATGCGACTTCCTGTTTTAGTGAACGACTACCGCCCTGAATATTCACCCTTTTATTCTCTGGCTAATATTCAGGTGTCCAAGAGTTTCAAATCTGGATTTGAAGTGTACTGCGGAATGAAAAACTTATTCAATTTCAGACCTAAAGATCCTTTAATGAGACCATTTGATCCCTTTGATAAACATGTTGATGATCCTATCAATAATCCTAATCATTATACTTTTGATACAGCATACGGTTATGCACCGATGCAGGGAATCAGAGGTTTCCTGGGAGTAAAATATACTTTAAAATGAAAAAAATAACTTTATTTTTAATGTTAGTGCCCTGTTTTTATCTGTCTCAGATGAAGACAGGCACTTTTTCTGATCTTGAAGTTCAGCAGAAAGAAAATCCAAAACCGGTTGTTATTCACCTTTATACAGATTGGTGTGTGGTCTGTAAGATTGAGTCTTTCCGTATGAGTAAAGATAAAGAGCTGGTTGATATGATCAATGATCATTTCTATTTTGTCAATTTCGAGGCGGAAAAAACGAAGGAGAAAATTCATTTCCAGAATCAGGAGTTTGAATATCTGCAGAACGGAAATTCCGGAATTCATGAGTTGGCGCTGGCTTTGTCAAAGAATAAAAATCAGCCTGTTTATCCTTTGTGGGTGTTCCTGGATAAGCATCAGAATCTGGTGTATTATCAGGAAGGGCAGATGACCCCTGAAAAAATGAAGCAGAAACTGTTGGAAATTTCTGCTTTGTAAATTGGAGGTTTTTGTTGGAAAAACGCAAGGGCGCAAAGTTTTTTTCTTTCTTCTGCTTTAAGTCGCAAAAATTGGTTAATTTTTTGTTTCCCGCAGATCACACAGATTACGCAGATCTTTGTAAAATTTGCTAGATCTACGTGAGTTTTTATCTGTGGTATTTGGGTGATCTGTGGGAAATTTGTTACTATTAAGTGTTTGCATCGATCAACACTGCCAGCTGAATACAAGGTTCATCAGAACGATTGCTCCATGCATGATTAGTTCCTCTTTGAATGACAATATCTCCTGGTTTCAGAAGCGTTTCCCCTTCTTCCATAACGAGGTAAAGCTCACCGGAAAGGATAATGATATAATCCAGTGTGGGCGTTTGGTGCATCATCGGATGAGATTCATTCTTTTTCCATTCTATCCCTAAGTCTTTATCAGGAGGAACGACTACATATCGAAAATAAGTTCCATTTTTAGGAGTTTGTGGAAATCCGGTATTGGGAATTTTGATTTCAAAATCCTGGCTTGCTGGCATTGTCTGAGTATTCCACACATCTGAAATTATTAATCCCGGGAAATGTTCCACAGCATTTTCTACCTGTTGGTCTTCTGTAATAACAGATTTTCCGTCTTTCGTTCCTGTTACGATTCGTCTTGGTATTGTGTTCATAGATTAATGTTTCATGATAAGTTTATGACCTTGGGCCTGATTGTTCTTTAAAATAGAATGCGCCTGCAGAACGGTATCTAAAGAAAGAGTTCCTACTATTTTATGTTGAGGAGGAAGGATCTTTTCATTTTCGATAAGTTTCTTTATTTCAAGCAAACTGTTTTTGTAATATTCATACTTTTTAACCATTCCATAAGTATAATTGGAGATATTCATAATCAGAGTTCCTTTATTGAACAGAGCTTCATGGGCATCTTTAGTGACCAAAGCTGTCACATCCACATATGTTCCGTTAATTTTTAAAACTTCTGCTGTCACTTCCGACATGTAATTTCCAACCAGATCAATTCCATATTCGAAAGGCTGATTGTTATTGGCTTTTACAATATTCTCAATCAGATTTTCTTCTTTATAATTGATGATCTGATGATCTTTTAAACCCAGCTTGAGAAGAATTTGTCTGTTTTCTTCACTCCCAACAGTTGTTGTGATCTTCCGGATATTATGAGCTAATAAAAGTTTAATCAGAAATGAACCCACGCCTCCTGTTGCTCCTGTTACCAAAACTGTATTTTCTGGATTTAGTTTTAGACGATTAAAGATCTGTAAAGAAGTAAGGCCTGCTGAAGGAATAGCAGCGGCCTGTTCAAACGAGATGTTATGAGGTTTAAAAGAAACAATAGCTTCAGGGACAACAATATATTCGGCATAGGTACCGTTGCTTCCCATGGAACCGCTGCCACAATAGACTTCATCACCAATATTAAATTCTGTAACTTCTGAACCTTTATCCACTACAATTCCTGACAATTCTCTTCCTAAGATCGGGGAACTGATCAGTTTTCGTTCAAGCTCATTTTCCAGCATCTGGTAATCTATGGGATTGAAACCGCTTGCTTTAATCTGGATTAAAACTTCATTGCTTTTGGGCTGGGGCTGTTCTGCAAATCCGTCTTCCAGCTTTCCGTTTTTATTTAAAATAACTGCTTTCATACTTTAAAATTTGATACACAAATGTAAAGCGGTAATAGTTTATATTTGCTACTAGTTAACTAATGGTTACTAGTAACCTTCATGAAACTATTATGGCAAAAATCATAGAAAATGGCATCGAAAGAGAAGCCAGCTGTACGGAAGAACTGTTCGCAATGCGGGACAGCCTGGATGTATTGGGAGGAAAATGGAAACTGATGATTTTACGGTATCTGACAAACAGACCTGATCAGATGATTCATTTTAAAAAGTTAGAACGAAGTATCGAAGGAATTTCCGCTAAAATGCTGAGTAAGGAATTAAAAGAGCTGGAAACCAATCTCCTGGTCACAAGAACGATTCAGGATACAAAACCTATTACTGTAACTTATGCCGTGACGGAATATGGAAAATCAGTATTTCCTGTGACGGAAACTTTGGTGAATTGGGGAATAATCCATCGGGAAAAAATCAAAGAATCAATGGGATAGTTATGAGATATTGGAAAACGCAAAGACGCAAGAATTTTCCTTTAAATATGCCTTAAGGCGCAAGGATTTTATCTTTGATAAAATTTAATTCTGTTGAATTTAACTGAAATAAACTTGGTGAAAATCTTTAATTTTATTGCGCCTTAAAGCAGTATGTTATTAAATTTCTTTGCGCTTTTGCGATTACTAATCAATATTGCTTCATAGAGAAAAGATCAAATAATCTATGTTGATTAAAAAATCCTCAAACTCTTGTAGAGTTGAGGATTTTTTAATAATACCAAATTGTTTATTAATTTTTATCTAACCATGACTGTACCAGTTCAGCGTGATCTTCCACCCATTCTTTGGCAGTAGCTTCTTTGTTTTTACTCTGTTCCATTTTCATTAAAAGATCAGACATGTTTTCATCATCAAAATGGACTTTGGAAAAGAATTTTGCCAGCTCCGGATAATCTTTACCAAAGCTTTTTCTGGAATAGGTTTTAATCTGTTCTGCTTCGCCAAATATCTTTTTAGGATCATCCAGAAACTTAAGTTTCATTTTTCCAAACATCCAGTGTGGCTGCCATCCGGTAACTACAATCCATTCTTTTCGTTGTATGGCATTCTGTAATTCGGTGATCATAGCAATGGTAGAGGAGTTGATCTGCTGATAATCCAGCTTATAATCAATAATAGCTTTATCTGTTCCGGTGGTTAATCCGGCTCCTTTTTCAATTCCAATGATTCTGTGATTGAATTGATCCGGATGCTGACTGAGTTCTTCAATGGAATTAATAGTAACGTATTCCGGCACAACCAATCCTATACGGCCGTTATCATAATTGGTTCCAAGATGAACTAATCCTGGGAATTTAGCCAGTTTTTTAGCATGGGTGTAAGGAAGCCAGACTCCCATGAAAAGATCTGTATCTTCATTATTCATCGAAGCAAGAATCATATCCGTAGATGCTTTTTGAATAATGACATGATAACCCTGTTTGTCCAGAATGGCTTTTGCAACATGCGTCATCGCAACATCCTCCGCCCAGCCGTCTACCATTCCTATGGTGATGTATTTTGAATTTTTTATGTTTCCACACGAACTTAATGCTATAAATATCAACATTAAAACGGGGAAAAACAGATATTTTAATTGTTTCATCTTATTGCTTTTTCTTTACAAATCCCTGAGTAATACGGTCCAGGATAATGGCTAAAATCACTACGGATAAACCACTTTCAAATCCTAATCCGATATCCAGATTATTAATTCCTTCCAGTACTTTTTCTCCCAAACCACCTGCGGCAATCATTCCTGCAATAACAACCATGGATAAGGATAACAGTATGGTTTGATTGATTCCTGTTAAAATGGTTTTCATCGCTAAAGGAAGCTCAACCTTGAACAGGATCTGACGGTTGGTAGCACCGAAGGCTCTGGCTGCTTCTACAATATCTTTCGGAACAGCTTCAATTCCCAATGTAGTTAATCGAACCGCAGGCGGCATCGCAAAAATAATCGTTGCAAAAGCTCCGGGTACCTTACCAATACTGAAAAACAGTACGGCAGGAATCAGGTAAACAAATGCGGGCATGGTCTGCATCAAATCCAGTAAAGGACGAATGATTTTTTCTGCTATCTTGCTTTTAGCAGCCAAAATTCCCAGAGGAATAGAAAAAATAAGGGCCGTAATGGTGGATACAAAAATAAGCGCCAGAGTTTCCATCGTTTCTTTCCATAGTCCCATTAGAAATATTAAACTCAGCCCGGCTGCAGTGACTACAGCAATGCCTTTTCCGGCTTTCCATAATGCCAGCAGCGTAAAAAAGAGAATGATAACATAAAAGGGTGTGTTTGTAAGAAGCCATTCAATCCCCATGATAGAGGAATTTCCTACATGTTTTATGACATCAAATACAGGTTTTCCATTTTCTGTGAGCCAATTGATTGCAGTTTCTACATATTGACCTATATCTATAGTTTTATTCATCTTATTGGTTGTTTGCGATTTCTTTTAATTCTATGATCTCTTCTTCGTTAAACTTGGTAGCTTCTATGACAAGTGATAGCTGGGTAATAAGACCTAGAAACTTACTGTCTTCATCAATCACAGCGATGGCTGATTTACTTCCGGAAATTAATGGTAACATTTCCTCAACCGTAACTTCCGGATAAACTGAAGGGACATTACTGTTGATAATGGATTCCACTGTAGGTTCTTTCTTTTTGGCGATGCGCACAACATCATTAAGGGTGACAAATCCCAGAAATTTATTCTGAAAATCTACTACAGGTAAGTTTTCCAGACCTGTAGCTCTCATTTTTCTTAAAGCTCCTTCAGGGCCGTCTTTTCTGAAACGTACTACCGTGGCTTTATCAAACATCAAGGATCTGGCAGTGATAATTGTTTTACGGTCTACTTTCTCTACGAATGCTTTCACATAGTCGCTGGCAGGATTGGTTAAAATATCTTCGGCTGTTCCTATCTGTTCTATGACACCATCTTTCATAATGACGATGCGGTCTCCGATTTTAATGGCTTCGTCCAAATCGTGGGTAATGAAGACAATGGTTTTTTGAAGGGTATTCTGCAGTTCAAGCATTTGATCCTGCATTTCAGATTTTATCAAAGGATCCAGTGCGGAGAAGGCTTCATCCATAAGCAATACTTCAGGATCGTTTGCCAAAGCTCTTGCCAATCCTACTCTTTGCTGCATCCCTCCTGAAAGTTGGGAAGGGTACTGATTTTCAAAGCCATTCAATCCTACAATATCCAGGGCTTTCTGTGCTTTTTCATCACGGGAAGCTTTGCTTTCTCCTCTGATTTCCAGTCCGAAACCTGCATTATCTAAAATAGTATGATGGGGCAGCAATCCGAATTTCTGAAATACCATACTCATTTCCGTTCTTCTTACTTCCAGAAGTTCCTTATTGTTTTTGCCTGTAATATCATCATCATTGATGTATACTTTTCCGGAAGTGGGTTCATTCAGTCTGTTAAGACAGCGCAGCAGTGTAGATTTTCCACTTCCTGACAATCCCATGATGACAAAGAATTCACCTTCATAGATTTCAAAGCTTGCTTTGTTGATTCCTATGGTACATCCTGTTTTTTCAAGAATTTCTTTTTTGGAAAAGCCTTTGTCTAAAAGTTCCTGTGCTTTTTCTTTGTTTTTGCCAAAAATAATAGTCAGGTCTTCAACTTTAAGTTTTACTTTTCTACTGTTTTCATTTTTTTCCATATTCAGAATTTTTGAATTAATAAATGATATAAAAAATTGTACACCAATTCATTATATACGTTTAATCTATGTTGTTCTGCTGATGACGATAGTGCAAAATAATTTGCAGAGCTTATAGTGATAAAAGCTTTTAACAAAAAATAAGAGCATACAGACCATTGGGCCTTATGTTTATTTTTAAATATTTCAATTAGATTATACTCTAGAAAAAGAGTGTAGTATGTAAAAAGAGATTAATCTTCTACATAAATTCTACAATTAAATTACGGATGAGGTAATTACAGATATGTGTACTGAACAACTTGAATTTCTACATTTCATCAGAATGCAGAACAGCATAAAAAACCTGTATATCAATTTTTTATGACGATGCAAATTTACGAATTTTATATTAAATGGTTTTTTTGGTACGTAAGAAGCTGGTTTTAAGTCTGGTTATGGAATGTGATAGACAGAGCAATTTTTCCCTTACCACTAAAGATAAGAGCATATTGACATGGTAAATATTCTGAAGGAGATTTTTACAAATATGAGCGATAAGAATTACTTCAGTAAAACGGAAATAATTGCCAATATTGCTGGCAGTGCCTGTACGAAGAATATTTTTTTTGTGGCAGAAACTGCTCCATAGATTCCTGCTACAGCTACACATCCTAAAAAGAATAATGCCACATTGGTCTGCCATTGCGGATCTTTAATCAAAAAAGACCAGATGAGTCCGGCAGCCAGAAAACCATTATAAAGTCCCTGATTGGCAGCGAGTCCTTTGGTTGGTTTAAACATTTCTGCAGGCAAAGCCGCTTTAAAAACTTCCTTTCCTTTGGTTTCCCATGCGAACATTTCCATCCAAAGAATATAAAGGTGCTCCAGTGCAACGATGGCAATCAGAATTTTAGCAACAATTTCCATGATTCAATATTTTTCTCATTGTAAAACTAAAAAAATAAAGTTAAGTTTGATTACTAAATATTACAATGGAAACTTTTAAGGCACATTTAGATAAATTTATTACCATAACCGATGAGGAATTTGCTTCCATCATATCTTTTTTTCAGGTTTTAAAAGTGAAGAAGAAAGAAAATCTGATGGTTGAAGGTGATATCTGTAAATTTAAATATTTCGTATTGGAAGGATGTCTGAGAAAGTTTTTTGTAAATGAAAAAGGGGTAGAACAAACCACAGAATTTGCTATTGAAACCTGGTGGATGTCTGATACTTTTGCTTTTGAAAAACAGACTAAATCGAGCTTTAACATTCAGGCTGTAGAAAATTCCAAAATTTTGGCCATTGATTTTCAGTCTCAGGAGCTTTTGCTGGAAAAACATCCCGTTATGGAACGTTACTTCAGAATGGTGTATCAAACGGCTTATGCTGCTGCCGAAAAAAGGATCCGTTATATTTATGAGATGACGAAAGAAGAATATTATGTGCATTTCAGTACGTTGTATCCTTGGTTTATACAGAGAATTCCGCAATACTTAATTGCTTCCTTTTTAGGTTTTACTCCGGAATATTTAAGCGAAATCAGGGCAAAATTACGATCTTAAACCAGTTTAAGATTTTTACGGATCAGAAACCGGAAATTTGTCATGTTATTAAAAGCCAATACAATGACAGAGACCAAAAATCAATTTCCGCAGCTATTTTTAAGACTTGCTCTTGGTGTAACCATGCTTTCTGCAGTGGCAGACCGGTTTGGATTATGGAGCAAAGAAAACTCATCATGGGGAAATATGGAGAGTTTTAAAGAATACACAAGACAGCTTACATTTTTCCTTCCGGAGTCTTTGAGTACGTTTTCAGCGTATGCCGCTACCTTTTTTGAAATTCTTTTTCCTTTGATGCTGATCTTTGGATTTAAAACAAAGTTTGCAGCCTATGGAAGCAGTATCCTGCTGTTGATTTTTGCCATATCCATGACCATTGCATCAGGACCAAAAGCCCCACTGAACTATTCTGTATGGGTGGGAAGTGCCGCCGCGCTTTTACTGGCAGTACAACAACATTATTCTTTAAGTATAGATCAATTAATCAAAAAATAATAATATTATGAGCGCAAGAATAAATATTGCAACAGTAGATTCAGCAGCATATAAAGCAATGCTGGGATTGGAAGGGTATTTACAAACTATTTCTTTAACACACATTCAGAAGGAGCTGATTAAGATCAGAGCTTCACAGATCAATAAATGTGCTTTCTGCCTTGATATGCATACAAAAGATGCAATCAAATACGGAGAAAATCCTCAAAGAATCTTTATTCTTAACGGATGGACGGAAGCAAAAGAATTTTTCACTGAAGAAGAGCAGGCGCTATTGGCAATGACAGAAGAAATTACACTGATCAGCGATAAAGGTTTAACAGAAGAAACGTATCAGAAAGCGAAGTCTTTCTTTGATGATAACCAGATCGCTCAGATCATCATGGCGATCATTACCATCAATGCCTGGAACAGAATTGCAGTAAGTACTCATCTTCCGATTGCAAAATAGTGAAGTAAGGAAGCAGGGTGCTGGAAGATGGAGGTTGATTGAAACTGCATTATTTTACGGATGTTTACTTTATTTAAAACGGCCTTTCAAATTTTGAAAGGCCGTTTTAATGCAAGATGCAAAGTGGCAGTGTAACACAGTTTGGGTATTAATTCTAAAAATAAATTCTAAGGTTAATTTTATTTTTTTAAACCGGAATTACATTGTCTCTTTGTTTCTCGGATATAAAATTTGTTTGAATTTTACCAAATCACAAAAGTCACAAAAGGTTTCATTTTAAAACACTTGAGTTTACTTAAGTAAGTTTAAAATGATACTGCAGAAAAGTTTACACAAGATGAAAATCAAAGATTTTCACAAAACTTAGGTGTACTTATTACGCATAAGGCCTGGTTCTGAAAAAACTTAAGTGTTTAAAACTTTTGTACCTTTTGTGGTTAAAATAATGAATATAAAAGTTTAAATAGCCTCATGCTGTAAACATTTAATTTAAGGAACTAAGATACAATGTTACACCTTTTATGTATTAAAAAAGACAGCACTTTGCTGTCTTTATGTTTTTATTTTACCCTGTATTTGGATTTATTTTAGTACTATAAGGAAAAATAAATCATTTTACTATTCACTTTTTTGTATAGTTGCTGTAATACAATTAAAAAAATCAAAGAAATGTGAAAAAAATTAAAGTTTCATTTTTACATAGTTTGGAATAATTTTTGTACCTTCGCCAAATAAAGAATTTCCCTAACCGAATGTTATCGGAAGGAAAAATAATGTTTAATTTTAAAAAACCAGATAAAATATGAATTAATTATCAAATTTTAAACCAGTAAGCTCTAAAGCTTTTATAGACTCCTCAATTATACATCCATCTTGGAAAATATTATTTCCAGCAGGATGAATTTTTGTTTAAAAACAGTACGTGCTTGCGTACTTTTGGCATTTTAATACTCTATTCACGTAGAGTATCAGCTTTGGTTTTAATCAAAGCATGTTTGATTTTTTATTACTTATTAACAACTAATACTACCATCATGGGAATATCAGATATAATAGCAATTTTATACTTACTTCTTGAAGTGTATAAAACATTTACTAAAAAGTAATATACATAGCTACGCTCAGTAGTTATTTTACTTGAATGAACTATTCATTGGAGTGAATATATTCATTACTGACCCGATAAGTTACAAGGCTTATTGGGTCATTTTCTTTTGCAAAGTTACAAACTCTTTTGTTGTCTTGCAACAACAACAACAACTAAATCAGTAGTTGCTGTCTATCTTTGTCTATTGTTATTATCTATTGATCATCTATAGTATCTTCCACTGCTTTATCCTAAGTACTATCAATAAGCTCTCTATTTAGTATCATCCCTATCATCATCTTTACTATTATCTCTATGATAAGCAATATCTTTTCAATAGTTAATTGTAATAATTAATAAAATAAAGTGATGATTTTAAAATTTAGTGTAAATCTGTAATCCAATCCCTAATTTAATAAATAGCGACAGGATTCACATTCACCTGAGTAGAACCTACATATAAAGGCTGTCCCAGTACGAATAAGAATTCCCAGATTTTTTGTTTCACCAATGGGCGGCTGTCAATAAGTTCCAGGTTATAAATTCCTTTTTTAGCCAGCATAAACTGGTTGATAGGAAATTCTTCTTTACTTTTCGGGTTAGGATATACTTCAGAAGCCCATGTGTCACCACCAAAAGCTACGATTCCCTGATCGGCAAGCCATTTTGCAGCATCCATTCCGATTCCCGGTTCTGTTTCTAAGAATTGTTGATTGTTTTTACCGATCAATTCAAGCCATCCGGTATTGAAAAGAATAATATCACCTTTTTTCAGGGTAAGTCCCTGTTTCTTTAAAACAGATTTGATATCTTCTACGGTAAATTCTGTTCCTCCGGGTACTATTGATTTTCCATAATGGGCCGTCATATCAAGGACTAAACCACGAGTAACAAAAGGAGGTACTTTTTCAACGCCCAGTTTTTTCACGCCTTCTACGGTTACAAAATCTGCAGCTTTGTTTCCGTTGTAGTAGGTGTTATCAATACCGATGTGTCCGATACCGTTCAACTGTGTTCCTACTCCGGTCCATCCGTTTACAAGTTCATCATTGAATGTAAATTTATTGGGACCTATACTTTTTCCGCCCTGTTCTCCAGGCTGAATATTATATAAATTGAAACTTCTGTGTCTGAAAGCCGGAAGGTTTTTGTCAATAGGAACGGCAAGTGCTAACGTTTTACCCTGTTTCACGAGTCCCAGAGCCTGTTTTACAACTTCAGGAGTCAATAAATTGGCGGCTCCTATTTCGTCCTGTGCTCCGTAAGCAGAAGGATACCAAGATTGATCTTCCGGATTGACAAGTGTCTGAGCTTTTAAACTCATGCTGTTTATCGTCAGCAGAGTAGCTAACCCGAACATTTTGATCAGATTATTTTTCATTTTTATGAGGTTTGGGGTTAAGGGAGGGATGCTGGAAGATGGGAGAGGGACGTTATTAAAGTCGGATAACAGATGGAATTGTATTGATTGTGATTGATGTAGAATTCAACTTCAATTGTCATTCCGATGAAGGAGGAATCTCTTTGTTATATCCAGAATAGTACAATAGAAGCCTGCTAATTATCAATACACTAATAGAACTTCCATCTTCGTACCTCCATCTTCCAGCCTTTATATTAAATTTCGCTCAATGCTGAATTGATGAAGTTCAATTCTTCCTGAGAAAGGTCAATAGATATTGCTTTTGCATTTTCGATGGCTTGCTGTGCATTTCTTGCTCCGGCTAATACTACTGTAATTGCGGGTTGCAGAGTAGTCCATCTTAATACCAGTTGAGAAAGACTTGCTCCTTTTTCCTGAGCAATAGGTTCAATTTTTTCTAAAAAAGTTTTCACTTTATTCAAATCAAACTGTGAGAAATATCCATTTCTGTGGTCATTATCTTTTAATTGGGTTTCTTTAAAATATTTACCTGTTAAAAGACCTCTTTCCATTGGGCTGTATACGATAATTCCTGAATTGTTTTCCAAAGAATAAGGAACAAGATCTTTTTCAATAGCACGGTTCAGCATACTGTAAGAAACCTGGTTGCTGGCAAGCTTTAAAGTTCTGTTAGCTTCTTCCATTTGAGCTACACTATAGTTACTTACCCCTGCAGCACGGATTTTCCCCTGCTGAATTAATAATTCCATAGCTTCCATAGTTTCACAGATAGGAGTAGTGCTGTCCGGCCAGTGAAGTTGTAAAAGGTCTATATAATCTGTCCCTAATCTTTGTAAGCTTTCTTCAACTTCTTTGATGATGTTTTCTTTGGAAGCTAATTTATAAACAGGAAGAGTTTTTCCTTCGTCTTCTGCATCAAAGAAAAATTCGCCTTTTCCATTGTTGCTTCCGTCCCATACCAGTCCGAATTTTGTTAAAAGCTGGATTTTTGAACGGTCTTTTCCTTTGATGGCTTCACCGATCATTTCTTCACTCAATCCGAAACCATAGAATGGTGCTGTGTCGATAGAAGTTACTCCGTGATCCAATGATGCATGAATGGAGTTGATAGAATCCTGTTTTTCATTACCGCCCCACATGTTTCCGCCGATAGCAAAAGCCCCATGGGTGATTGTTGATAATTCTAAGTCAGTGTTTCCTAATTTTCTGTATTCCATTTTGTTTTATACTTAATTATTTTTTTATTAACCACCCCGTCAAAAATTCAAAGAATTTTTGCCACCCCTCCAGGGGAGGGGAATTCTCGCTGTTTCAATAGTGACACTTTTAAGAACTTAAATGCTCTTTTGCATTCAACTTTTTACTAGTGTCTAAAAAACTTTTGTGACTTTTGTGGTTAAAAATTGTCTGTTATTTATTTAATTCTTTTACTATAGCTTCTCCAACGCTTTTTGCAGATTGTGGATTCTGTCCTGTGATCACTCTCTGATCAGTTACCACATGATTCTGCCAAAGTCCTGATTTTTCAAATTTTGCTCCTCTTTCTTTCAGCTTATTTTCCAGCAAGAAAGGAACAACGTCTGTTAATTTTACTTCAGATTCCTCTTCATTGGTGAAAGCATTGATTTTCTTTCCGTCTACAAGATATTTCCCATTATTGAGTTTGATATTCACCAAACCTGCAGGACCATGACATACAGCCGATACAATACCTCCGTTTTCATAAATTTTAGAAGCAATATCTGCCAGTTCCTTATTGTCTGCAAAATCCCACATGGCTCCGTGTCCTCCCGCATAAAAGATCGTTGAATACTCTTTCGGGTTCACCTGTGATGGGGTCATAGAATGATCAATCTTGTTTTTGTACTCCTGGTTTTCCCAGAACTCTTTGTTTACAGGATCTGTCAAATCGAAGCCGTCTACAGGAGGAGTTCCGCCTTTCGGACTTACGAAGTCAATTTCATATCCTGCTTTGTGAAGAACTTCCCATGGATGGGAAACTTCCCCCAAATAATATCCTGTATCTTCACCGGTACTTCCTTTTTTATCATGGCTGGTTACCACGAATAATATTTTCTTTTTCATATTTTTTGATTTTTTGGTTTGTGCCTGAGCGAATCCTATCGTAAGGATCGCCAGCATTAAAAACGCTAATTTTTTCATATTAAATGATATTGGTGGTATAAATCTGTGGTTTTTCCTGAAGTTTTTCATCCACCAAAGCTCCGAAAGCCTGAATGTAAGGTTGTTGATTGTGCTGAGCCAGCCCTTCATCACTTTTCCAGATTTCGTAGAAAACGAACTGATTTTTGTCTTCAATTCCCTGGTGAAGATTGTAAAGCTCGCAAGCTTCTTCCTTTCTTGTTTCTTTTACCATATTCTGAAGAACTTCCAATACTTCTGCCTGATGCTCTTCTTTGGCTTTTATAATTGCTGTAAGATGAATTTTCATATTAAATAAAATTTTCAATTGAGTTATAGATAGGTTTCCATTCCAGTTCTGTTCTTGCTTTGTCTGCATTACATCTGCTGTTGGATGCAAAACCAAAGTAGCCGCCTGCAGGTCCGAAATTGTCAACAGCATCCTGTATACTTAAAGATTGTGCTGGTTTCAGATTATATTTTTTACTGATAACTTCTGCGATGTTTTTTAAAGAGGAAGAACCATTTTCTGCATAATAGATGGAACCTCCTTTAGCCTTTTCCAGGGCCAGTACATACAGATCTGCCAAATCTTCAATATGTAAGTTGGACCAGATGTTTTCACCTTCCCCAAAATAAATACCGGCCCCTTTTTTCTGAGAAAAATTAACCAAAGCCGGAATCTGGATGCTGTCTTTTTTTATCCCCAGACCTTCTCCGTAAACCATGGTAGGAACAATAATGATACTTCTTATATCTTTTTGAACAGATTGAAGAACATAATTGTTAATAAGCACTCTTGATGCCATTTCCAGTCTTGGAGTCAAAGGAAAATCTTCCGTATAAACAAAATCACTTCTTTTACCATTTTCTTTACCCCCGAAAATAGCAGATCCTGAAGTAAATATGAATGTTTTATGGCTTCCTTCCATTGCTTTGATAAAATTATCCACAGCATAGGCATCATCTGCAGAATCAGCATTATGGATTACCGCATCAACACTGTTAACGGCTGTTTTTATTAAATCTTCATTGTGAATATTCCCGATAATGGTTTTGATTCCCAATGATTCCAGTTCCTGTACATGAGCTTCATTACGAACTAATCCTGTCACTTCATAATTTCTGTCAAGCAGTTTTTTTGCGATAGTTCCGCCAATATAGCCGGTAATACCTGTTATCAGTATTTTTTTCATGATACTAATTCTTGTTTTAATTCTTTTTCAAATACGTTTCTTACATGTTCTCTGTAAAGCTTCATATCACGCTCTATATTGGCATTTTTCTCCACATCATGGAAGTGGAAACTTTCCATTTTCTCTAATGAGACAAAGGCATTCATTCTATGGAAACCAAATAACGGTCCATCATCTACACTTCTTTCACTGAAAAATTCTCCGGGAAGTGTGAAAGCAGTTGCAGGAGCGTTCCAGCTTGTGGTCAGCATATATTTTCTTCCGCCAAGCATTCCTCCTGTTCCATAGTTGATTTCCGGATTCTCAGCTTTTCTTCCGTCACTCATATAAATTCCTTTGGCATGGCCTGCTGTGAAAACTTCATCAATATATTTTTTCAATCCGTTCGGAAGCTGGAACCACCAGATAGGAGTATGGTAAATGATGTAATCTGCCCATACAAATTTTTGCACTTCTTCATTTTTGTCGTAGTTTTCACTTACATTGGTTATCTTTACTTCTACATTATCAAATTCTTTAAGAGCTTCTAATGTATTTTCTGCAATAGTCTGATTATATTTTCCTCCGGAATGTCCGAAATTCTGTCCTCCGTTGATGATTAGTACTTTTTTCATTTTTTTATGATTGTTTAAATTTTACTCTGCAAAGTTAGGATGGATGTTTGTATAATAAAAATAATATAAATTATAGGGAAGTATTATTTAAATTATAGTTTATCTGATTCAATGTTTTGGTTGAAAGTTTAAGGTTGAGAGTGAGCGGGCAATCTGCTTTGCTTTTGAATTTTTTACACGGTTCGGGGTGCGTAATCCGAGGTTTGTTGATTGTGAATGGTGAAAAGTCAATTCGCTTCGCTTGTGAATTTTTTACAGGTTTGGGGTGCGTTGTTCGGGATTGAGTGCAGCCGATTTGTTTATATATAACAGGTATTTCTAATCAGCAGTTAATCATTCACTATTGACTTTGCGCAGCAAAAATTGACTATTGACTATTTCCCTTTCATGGTAAAATGTCATATCATATCCGGACTGAAATTCCTTTCCGTCATGTAAATTTGTTTAACAAATTGAAGGACAATGATACAGGTAGCTGTTTTTAGTGATGTGCATGGAAATCTTCCTGCATTGGAAGTAGTGTTGAAAGATATAGAACAGAGAGGAATCAGGCAGAAGTTCTGTTTGGGAGATCTGGTGGATTTTGCACCCTGGGGAAATGAAGTGATAGAAAAAATAAGAAGCCTGAACATTCTTTGTCTGATGGGAAATCATGATGAAAGAATTGCTTTTGATATTCCTGTTGTTCCTTTGTCCAAACATTCGGAAGAAGAAACCAATGCCAGATTCATAGCGATTGATCATTCTAAAAGACATATTACAGAAGAGAACAAAAAGTTTTTATCAGAGCTGCCTTTTCATTTAAAATTAAACTATAAAGTTGGAAAGAAGCACTGGAATATTCAGTTGGTTCATTCCAGTTTATCGAGTAATGATACCTATTTGTATGAATCAGAAAAGGATGATATTTTTACTAATATGCTGAAAGACTCTCAATCTGACGTTATTGTGATGGGACATACTCATTTATCTTTTAAAAAGCAGTTTGAAAATAAGACATGGGCCATTAATTGTGGCTCCGTGGGCCGTTCTAAAGAAGAAAACAGACTGGCTTCTTATGTCATATTGACTTTAGATGAAGAAAAAATAACACCTGAAATTGTACAATTACCCTATCCGATTGAGGAAACTGCCCGTCAGATAAAGGAAAGCGGGATTCCGGATTATTATGCATTATTTCTAAAGAATGAAAATGTATTAATATTATAATTATTTTGTAACTTTGTATCAGAATATTAATAATTAAATCATGGTCAATTTAGAATGGTATCGTACTTTTAAGGCGATATATAAAACCGGAACATTGACGGGAGCTGCGGATGCTTTATTCATATCACAGCCGGGAGTGAGCCTACATTTGAGCTCATTGGAAGCTTATGTAGGATACAAATTATTTGACAGGACCGGTAGAAAAATGATTCCGACAGAACGTGGGAAAGTATTATTTAATGCCGTTGCTGAACCTATTGCCAAACTGGAAGATGTAGAAAAAAACTTCCAGAAATCTACTGAAAAACATACGCCTACCATTAGTGTTGGAATGTGTTTTGAAACTTTTCAGACGACTTTGGAACAATATGTTTCTTCATTGCCTTTTAATCTGATTATCAGTTTTGGAGAATATCCGGAAATGCTGGATCAACTGGATAAAGGAATTCTGGATCTTATTATCACCCCGAAAAAAGGATCTTCACCCAATATAGAACATGAAGCTTTCTCTTCTGAGCAGATCATTCTGGTAGGAGGAAAGAATGTAGATACTGCAGCTTTCAGTAAAGTTTTAAAAACAAAAGATGCAGAACAGATTGAAGAGTGGCTGAAGAACGAAAAATGGTACGGAACCACCGGAGATATGGAACACCTTTTCCAGTTCTGGACCCTGAATTTTGGTCATAAACCGAATTTCCGTCCGAATTATATAGTACCCAACCTGAATTCAATTATCCGATGTCTGAAAGGAGGAACAGGATTAGCTGTTGTTCCCGATTTCCTATGTAAGAATGATATTGAAAGCGGTGAAGTAAAGCTGATCTGGGAAGGAAAGAAAAAGCTGGAAAATACACTGTATTTCGGATGTCGTAAGAAAACGAATTATCAAACCGAGATAGAGCATATTAAAGGCTTATTCCGTCAGGTGATGGGTTAATACAACCATATCGCGCATTTGTAAACCGTTTTCATAGATGGGAACCGGATAATTTTCAATAAAAAAATCTTTCAGAATTCCACTTTTGATGAAACCGTTTTTCTCATAAAATCTGATCTGTTGGAAGCCGGTATCCGACGTTCCAACAGTCAGTGTTTTATAATGGTTTTCTTTGGCAATTTCCTTAGCTTTATTCATCAGGATCGTTCCGATGCCTTTGCTTCTGTAGCTTTCAATCACTGCAACATTTTTAATTTCCAGTTCTGTATCACTGATTCTGCATAACGCCATTACAGCAATGCTTTCAATGCCATCTTGTAAAAGATAGATGTCAGATTTGAAAATATATTGATCAATAGCCTCCTGGGTTTCATCCGCAAGGAGCAGCAAATGATAAGGTATCTCCGAATCAGGATGCAATTGATTGAACGAAAAATTTTCCATTTACAGACTCATATGAATAAGTGGATAATCCTTTCCTGAACCGTCTTTTTCCGATCTTCCGATCTTTTTAAAACCCATTTTTTCGTAAAACCCTATCGCTTGTGGATTTTGTTCATTGACGTCCACTTTGGTGAGCCCGGTTTTCTCTTTCATAAACTGATACAGTGTTTTACCATAACCTTTTCCACGCGTATCATTGTGAATGAAAAGCATTTCCAGGTTACCTTCTGCAACGGAGGCAAATCCTTTAGCTTCGTTGTCCTCAGTGATTAAATAAACTTCCAGATGAGGAAGATAGTCTCTTGGGATAACTTCTTTGAAAAAATTGAAATCCTCCTCAGCAAGAAAATCGTGAGTTGCTTTTACTGCTGATTCCCAGATTTCCATAATTCTTGAATAATCTCCCGCATTAGCCAGTCTGATGTGTTGTGACATGATTTTTAAATTTAAACAAAAATAGAGAAAATAGCGATGGGATGCCAGCTGAGCCATAAATTTGCAACCAACAACCAACAACCAACAACCAACAACCAGCAACCAACAACCAACAACAAGTAACTAGCAACCAGCAAAGCTAGAATTAGATCACAATTTTTTAAATGAAACAGTAAAATTGGTAGGCAGAATTTTCAAATTTTTGTTGCAAATTTGTTTATCACTTTATATTAATAATTAAAATAAAGACTTATGCAAAAGAAAACCTATACAGGACAGCCTGTGGTAACCTTAAATAACGGAGTGGATATTCCTGCTTTAGGCTTTGGAGTATGGCAGATGGAAGACCTGAAAGAATGTGAGAATGCGGTAATAAAAGCTATTCAGAGCGGATATAGAATGATTGATACTGCTGCTATTTATCAGAATGAAACTGCAGTATGTGCTGGGGTAATAAATAGCGGAGTAGACAGGGAAGCATTGTTTATCACATCAAAAGTATGGGTTCAGGATCATGGGTATGAAAAAGCTAAAAGTGCTTTTCAGAGAACATTAGACAGATTGCAGATGGATTATCTTGATATGTACCTTATCCACTGGCCTTATGGAGATTTTTTAGGAACCTGGAAAGCTTTGGAAGAATTATACAAGGAGGGAAAGATCAAAGCTATAGGTGTATGTAATTTTACGATCGAGAAACTGGAAGAATTAAAAGCTAATTCAACAGTGCTGCCGGTAATCAACCAAATTGAGCTGCACCCTGTATTCCAGCAAAAAGAATTACAGGTGTATGACAGAGAAAATAATATCATAACACAGCCCTGGAGTCCGCTTGGAAATGGAAACGCCCAGCTTTTAAGCAATCCTGACCTGCAGGCTATTGCTGAAAAATATGGTAAAACCGTAGCTCAGGTAATTCTGAGATGGCATCTTCAGGAAGGGTTTGTAGTGATTCCAAAATCTGTGACGCCATCGAGAATTGAAGAAAACTTTAATGTATTTGATTTTGAACTGACGGAAGATGAAATGAATGTTGTCCGTTCTTTAGATACAGGGAAAAGATTATTCTTTGATCCTAAAGATCCGGATTGGGAACAGAAAATGTTGAATTCCGTAGCGGATATTTAATTTAAGAAATACAGAGTAACTCCCGCAGTTTTCATGAATGTACAGATCAGAAATCTGAGTTATTGTGAAACCTGTGGGATTTTAAATTAATAATACTCATGACTGCAGCAGAATTCATAGAAACACTTTCATTATTTAAAAATGAAAAAGAACTCAATAAAGTTGAGAAGTTTTTCAAAGGAAATGATGGAACTACAAAGAGCTTTGGAGTGAAATTCGGAGATGTCTTTACTATTGCTAAAGAGTTTTCTGCGATGTCTTTGGATGAGGTCAATAAACTTCTTGACAGTGATTTTTATGAAGTGAGAATGGGAGCCGTGAGTATCATGGATTTTCAGGCCAGAAGTAAAAAAACAACTGAAGATCAGAAAAAAGATCTTTTTAATCTGTATCTGAACCGCCATGATCGTCTGAATAACTGGGATTTTGTGGACAGGGCGGCCAGAAATATTATTGGGGAATATCTCATAGATAAACCCAGGGACATCTTATACAAGCTTGCTTATTCCCAAAGTCCATGGGAAAGAAGAACAGCTATTGTAAGCACTCATGCATTTATCAGAAAAAATGATGCGGAGGATACTTTTGCCATTGCTGAAATTCTTGTTCATGACCCGAATGAGCTGGTGAATAAAGCTGTGGGAAGCTGGATAAGAGAAGCTGGAAAAAAAGACAAAAAAAAATTACATCATTTTCTCACTACTTATGTGAAAACAATGCCCGCCGCTACATTTTCTTATGCAGCAGAAAAGCTCGATCCAGCATCAAAATTACATTATAAAGAACTCAGGAAAGCAAAATAAATCTTGCTTTGTATTATGTACAATGGATGTTTATCAACAACCTTAAATCTTGAACTTTAAACCATATTCTGAGCAATATCATAATACTGAATGATATTCATTGCTGCTTTCTTCGTACATTTTAATAAAAATAATTCTTATGTTTTGGCCAGATACAATCAGTAAAAAACTAGGGATAAAATATCCTGTTATTCAGGCTCCGATGTTTGGAGTAAGTACGGTACATATGGTGGCAGCTGCTGCAAAAGCAGATTGTTTGGGGTCATTAGCGCTGGGAGATCTTTCTGCAGACCAGTCTGTTGAATTGATCAGGGAAACGAAAAAACTGACTGATAAACCTTTTGCAGCCAATATATTTGTACATCAGATTCCTGAAGTGACCGATGCTTTAAAAGAAAAGTTTGTCAAAGCAAAGCAGTTTCTTGAGCAGCTGGCCAGAGAAAATAATATTGTCGTAAACCTTCCTGATCTTGAAGCAATCAGCATAAACGGTTACCATGAGCAGGTGGATGCCATCATTGAAGAAAACTGTAAGATCTTGAGTTTCACATTTGGAAATCTGGATGATCAGAGTATTCAGAAATTGAAAAATAACGGAGTTACCCTTATCGGAACCTGTACTTGTGTGAATGAAGCTTTGCAACTTGAGAAATCAGGGATTGATATTATCTGTGTTCAGGGAATAGAAGCGGGAGGTCATAGAGGAAGTTTTGAGGCAGAGCATATTCCGCAGATCGGAGGCTTATCTTTGCTGTCACAGGTGTATGATCATGTGAATATTCCTTTGATCTATGCAGGAGGAATCTATGGAGCTAAAACATTAAAAGCCGTTAAGGATTTAGGAGCACAGGGCTTTCAGGTGGGAAATCTTTTATTGGCTTCTCAGGAAAGTGCTTTACAGCCTTTTGAAAAGGAAAAACTGAAAAAAGTAAAAGAAGAAGAGATTGTTTTAACAAAAAGTTTTTCCGGAAGATATGCCAGAGGAGTGAAAAATCAATTTATAGAAACCGTAGAAAATTCAGAATATATTTTACCCTATCCTTATCAGAACAAACTGACCAATGCCTTACGTAAAGCAGCAAAATCTTTGCAAAATCCAGAGTTTGTAGGAATCTGGGTTGGACAGTCTATTCATCAGTATAGTGAACTTTTCACAGAAGAAATTTTAAAAAATCTGATCAAAGAATGTGAAAGATAGATCAATATACTTTCAATTTGCTGTTATTTTTCTATTTTCGTGAAATATAAAAACTAAAATCAACGAAAATATAAATGAAATTTTCAGAAGGAATTCAAAGATCACTCCCGTTCGGCTATCTGTTTCTTGTTGTAATGGGAATACTAAAAGAGAGTGTCTTCTACTATCAGATAGGCATTAATATTCTGAAATATTCAACGATAATGGATATTTTGATAAGCCCGATTGCCACCTTAACTGCTCATCCGGTAATCCTCATTGCCCTGATTGTTATAATCGTATTTTCATTTGCTTTTCCATCTTATTTATCAAAACAAAGCAATAAAAATAAAAAATGGGCACAAAAAATGGCTTCCCTTAAAGAACATGAAAATATGAGTAAAGAGGCAATTGAGAATCATTTTACCAATATGTTTGTAAGATTCCTGGCGATGATGTTGTTGTCTTTCTTCGTAGGAATAGGATGGGGGGAAGGCATGACATTAACAAAAAGAATAAAGGAGAACAGACTTAAATATGATTATAAAATAGATTATGGCGATGATAAGTTTGAACAGGTTCATCTGATTGGATCGAATAGCATGTATTATATCTATCTGGCAAAAGGAAACAAAACAATAAAAATTTCACCGGTAGGATCTATAAAAAGTATTGAGTTGACCAACAACAAAAGATTGAATAATTAGAAATAATGCTTAATAAAAAAGCTTCAGATGATATTCTGAAGCTTTTTGTTTATTTTGTTAAATCAAGACCACCGAAATTTCCGGAACTCATCATGAGATAAACACCATCTGTTTTATCCAATGTATTCCAATAGGCATGAAGATCTTCAGCATTCGTGAAAACCTTTAAATTTTCATTCTTGAATTTTTCTTTAATAAACTCTGGAGAAATAGGTTCCATTCTTTTGATTTTCAAAGCATCTTCAGAGTAGAAAACGATAGCTTCATTCAAGCCGTCCATTGCATGGTCATACTGCTCAAGAAAAGCAGGATTTAAACTGGAATAGGTATGAAGCTCCAGAAATCCATATTTCTTATCATTTTTAAACTGTTCGGTGAATGCTTTTACAGCTGCCTTCACCTTGCTTGGTGCATGGGCAAAATCTTTATAAAGAGTTCCTTTATCTTCTCTTTCTACTTTTTCAAGACGTTTGGATGCTCCTTTGAAGCTCATAATAGCCTCATAAAAGTCTTCATCCATAATGCCAAGCTGTCGGCAGATGTGTCTTGCTCCTTCCATATTCAACAGGTTGTGTGCTCCAAAAACAGAAAGCGGAACATCTCCCATTTCAGTTTTTAAATACACTTTACCATTATTGATTTCGTATTCAGGAGTTTTATAAGGGATCTTTCTGAAATAGTTCTCTGCATTTTCCACTACTTTTACTACTTCAGCATCTTCTTCATTGTATACCAGAACTCCACCTGCTGTAATACTTGCCACAAACTTTCTGAACTGATCTATATAATCATCAAATGTTTTGAAAACATTGATATGATCCCATGCAATACCACTCATTAAAGCAATATTCGGCTGATACAGTAAAAATTTAGAACGAAGGTCGATAGGAGAAGAAAGATATTCATCACCTTCCAAAACCATGAAATCATTATCCTGAGTTAGTTTTACCATACAGTCGAAACCTTCAAGCTGGGCCCCTACCATGAAATCCACATCTTTCTGGTGGAAATTCAGAACGTGAAGGATCATTGAAGTAATGGTTGTTTTACCATGTGATCCTGCAATGACAACTCTGGTTTTATTTTTGGACTGTTCGTACAGGAATTCAGGATAAGAATATATTTTCAGACCCAGTTCTTTTGCTCTTGCCAGCTCGGGATTGTCCTGATGGGCATGCATCCCAAGAATAACAGCATCAATATCCGGAGTGATCTTTTCCGGGAACCAGCCCATTTCCTGAGGCAGAATTCCTTTCTTTTCCAATCGGGATTTTGAAGGCTCAAAAATAGCGTCATCAGAACCTGTCACCTGATATCCTTTGTCTTTTAATGCAATCGCAAGATTATGCATGGCGCTTCCGCCAATGGCAATGAAGTGGGTTTTCAATTGTATTTACTGTTTTTTAACATTAGTATTAATGATCTGCTGGAAAGCTTCAAGAATGTTGTTCCAGTTGGTCCGGTAATTCGGAATAATGAGACTGGCATCTGATTTACTTCCTTCATTTGGACCTTTCTTGACGTTGATGGAAGTTGAAATATTGTCGTACAATTTTTTGCGGTCTTCCTGTATTCTTCTGAAGTTATTCTGAGAAAGAACCTGATCCAGTTTCTTTAAATCTTCATCAGAAATTTTAAAATCCTGTTTATATTTTTTACCCTGCCCTTCAAAAGAGTAGTGTACATTATTCCCTTTTATAAGCATATTTTCATATACAGGAGCATAGCCTCCGCTTTTCGAATAGCTGATATCAAAATCCGAATATACTTTCTGGCTGTTGCATGAAACTAATACTATGATTGCGAATAAGATTCCAAGTATTTTGTTCATAATTTTTGTCATTACTTTAATTATTTGAGTCCTTTTGTTCTAATTTTTTAGCTTTAAGTTCTTCATCATAACTGTGTAATAGGTTGAAATCTTCTGTCTGCTCAATGGCAGTCATGATTTTCAATAAAATTTCCGGTGCTTTTTCATTATCATAATCAATATCCAAAGGAGCCTTGAATTCCATCGTAGGTTTTACACCGGTTACCTTTACGCGGAGTCCTTTTTTATCAAAAGCTCTTCTGAATCCGTTTATTTTGATTGGAATTACAATAGGACGCTGATTTTTTACCAATTTGGCAGTTCCTCTTCGTCCCTGTGCAAAAGCGGAAGTAGTTCCTTGAGGGAAAGTCGCTACCCAGCCATTGTCCAATGCTTTCATAATATTGTCTACCTCGCTCATGTCTACCATTCTGTTGACATTTTTCCCTTCAGCTCTCCATGTTCTTTTTACCGTTACAGCACCCGCAATTTTGAAAATTTTAGGAAGAATACCTTTGTTCATGGTTTCTTCAGCTGCTACATAGTAAAAATCGATCTTGGGGTTCAATAAGTAGATCGGGTTTTTTATCGTGTTCAGATATCCGTTATTTACAGCACAGAAAGCATGGTACATTGCTGCCACATCTGCAAAATAAGTCTGATGGTTGGATACAAAAAGCACGTTAGAGTCCGGAAGATCCACAAGGTGTTCTGTTCCGGTTATTTTTAACTTATTAAAGCCGTTGAATCTTCTGTATGATACAACTCCTAAAATAAAAATAATAAACCTTTTCAAAAAATAAGGTGTTCCGAATGCATCGGTGAAAATATTTTTCTTCGCCATTTCTCAATTAAACACGGTACTGCAAAGTTACATTTTTTTCAGCAACTGGCTGAATTCACTTAATATCATCGCTGTGGCACCCCAGATAATGTATCCGTTGAAATTGATCACAGGAACCTCATATCCGTTGGCATTAGGCAGTGCCATGATTTCGGGGGTATCAGACAGGTTGAGAAAGGAAGTGATTGGAAATTCTATGGTTTCCACAGCTTCCGTCTGCTGAAGAACGAAGGCGGGATTCTTTTTAGTATAAGAAATATAGGGATATACATAAAAATTGCTCGGTGGAATGTAAATAGGAGACATTTCTCTGATGATCCTTACATAATGCTTGTCTATTCCGATTTCTTCGGAAGTTTCCCGAACTGCGGTTTCCGCAAAATCTCTGTCCATCTCTTCACGTTTTCCTCCAGGCAGCGAAATCTGCCCGCTGTGTCTGTCGTGCTCATTAATTGTTCTTTGAATTAATGGAAAATACCACTCATTGTCTTTCAGATACAGAACGATATTGACAGCTGCAAATTTGGGATTCTTTGCCAATACTTCATCATAAGTAAAAACAGGGCGGGAGGGAGGTGAGAAAACTCCATGGGCATGCTCACCGGGAAGTTCTACACTTTTTATTTTTCGTAATAAATCTTTTCCAAAATTTTCCATACCTCAAATTTAACAATATATCTTGAAGAAATAAGGGCCTTAACATTAATTAACCATGTAATATTAATATGAAAAGATGAGTTGTGGTAAATTTTAGTTCACGGGTGAAAAGTGGATAGATGATAATAGTAAAGCATTTAAAACCCGGAACTGTGAAGTTTTAATGCACATGGTGAATTTGGAAAAATGAGTGAAAATCGTGGCCGGGAAAAATTAAATATTCACCACTAAATGAGCTGTTTACAGTTCTGAAAAAGACTCCCGTATTTTTCCGTAACTGAAAACAATGACTTTCGTACAACGGCAAATAGTGACCCTTGCAACTATAAACAGTGACTTTTGAAATTTACACTTTGGTGGTGGTTTTTCATTTTGACTTAGAGGCTACCTTTGCCTTACTATTAACCAATTAATTTTTACTAAGATGAAAAATTTACTTACAGGTGTACTTACACTATTCGCCATGAGTTTCGGATTCGCACAATTCAATATTGATGTGACTACCCAGACAGGAAACTTAAATGTTGCTACTGTGGATCAGACTGGTCTTTTGAATATCAACTCTTTGACACAGACAGGGAATCGTAATACTGCAGACATAGATCAGGTAGGTATTTTGAACGTTAATACTGCACAAAGTATCGGAAACAGAAACTCTATAGATGTAGATCAGGTGGGTATCGGAAACTCAAATGAAGTAATGCAGATGGGAAACAGAAACTCTGCTTCAACATGGCAGCTTGGAGTTCTTAACTCTACAGAGCAAACTCAGATTGGAAGACGAAATGATGCTTCTTCGGTACAGGTAGGATTAGGTAACTCAGTTTTTCAATATCAGGACGGAAGAAGAAATGATGCTTCAGCTATTCAGTTAGGTAGTGGTAATGACGCTTATCAAATTCAGCTGGGAAGAAGAAATGATGCCAGCGGACTTCAGATAGGAGCTAACAATGTCCTTGTTCAGTATCAGGATGGTAATGATAACAGTGCTACTCATGCTCAAGTGGGATCAGGTAATATTGCCGCTTCAGTTCAGGTAGGAGATGATAATACATCTGCTGGATTACAGATAGGTAGTGCCAACCAGCTTTATCAATTCCAGATAGGAGATTCCAATACAGCTATTGACCTTCAGATGGGTAATGGTAACTTTACCTGGGTAGCTCAAAGCGGTACTGGTCATTTCCACTTAGGAGCTCAGGTGGGTAACGGAAACTCAATGATTGTGAATCAATCCAATTAAGCCCTATAACACATACTGTAAATCTTAGAAATTGTAAAGGAGAAACTACAGGGTTTCTCCTTTTTTACCTCCAATTTTCTTTGGTTTACATCAGTATCTTTAATACATAGAGGCCATGTTTACTTTAAGATGGAGTGTTTTTGCTCTTTTCATAATATTGCCATTGCAGGCACAGGAAATAGACTGGGATAAGATCAACAGCAATACAATCTTTAATCTTATAGCCAGGCAGCAGATTGATCAGACTTCATACGGAACCAATATCATTCAAATGGGTGATTATAACAATGCCGAGCTTTCTCTTAATGCCAGAACTAATGTTGCTGTAAAACAACTGGGAGACTTTAATACGCTTTATTTTATCAATTCATTTACAGATAAAGAAACTAAAGCTGCCATTACTGCACAAGGAAACAATAATATTATTGATGTCACGGGAAGCAATAGTATTTCGGATGGAATTCAGATCAATGTAAAGGGAGACAATAAAACAGTTTTCATGAGAAACTATTAAAACACAAATGATGAAACTTTTATATTCCCTTAGCCTGAGCACATTTTTTAGCTTCCTGTCTGTATGGACTTATGGGCAGGAAGATAAAAAAATAAACGCAAGGATAGAGAGCAGCCTCCTTGAAAATCAGGTTATACTGACAGCAATTGTAATGAACAATACCCCTGTTTATAAGGAACTGAATTATCTTTTGGTTTCTATTAAAAAAGGAAACGGCGGGAACCTTTCAAACAATCAGCAGAATGGTAAATTTTCTGTGAATCCCAATGAAGTCAAAATATTATCGGAGATCAGTGTAAATCTTGAATCAAAAGATGCTTTGAAGGCGTTTCTTTATATCAGAGATGAGGAAACACAAAAGCTGGTTGCTAAAGACAGCCTGGAGCTTAACAGTGATCTTTTTAAAAAGAAAACAGCAAAGGTTGAAGAAGATGCAGCTTATGAACTGAGAGGACTTACGATTGATGAAACCAAAACCAAGGTTGGAAAAGATTTTTATGATCTGTTTTATATGCAATACAGCCAGCTTCCGGATAAAAGCAGCAGTGCCGTTACGATTACAGAACTTCCCCTTCGCGGAACAAGCGGCCAGATCAATATCCAGATTGAGGATAAAATTATTTACAGTTTTATGACCAATCCTGCAGAAGATTATTTAAAAGAGCAGCTTGTCTACAGCTTAAAATATATCAAAGAATTTAACGCTAAGAAAAACCTTATTAAAAATGAATTTATCTACTAAAAATGTCCGCCATGAAAACTTTTATCATTATTTTGACCTTTATTGCGGGTATTTTCTACGGAAAATCTCAGCAGCTCGTCTACAAACCGGTCAATCCGGCTTTTGGAGGAGATACATTTAATTACCAGTGGCTTTTAAGCTCTGCCAATGCACAAAACCAATTTGACGAAAAAAATGATTTCAGCGATTTGCTGGATCGTGTAAATTCTCTTGACAGCTTTACCCAGAGTCTCAACAGACAGATTCTCAGTGAACTTTCAAGAAAACTGTTTGATGAACAGTTTGGTGACGGAAATATAAAACCCGGAAATTATCTTTTCGGATCGCTTTATTTACAGATTACCAATACTAATCAGGGACTTTTAATCAATATTTTGGATACCAGTAATGGCGATCAGTCCGAGATCGTAATTCCGAAATAGGAATAACTAAAAATAAACTTACCATGACAACCTACACTTACACCAGAATCTTTTTCTGTAGTTTCCTGCTATGCATTCTGCAGGCTTGTAGTTCAATATTTGGTTTACCTTCGGATCCCGAAAAACCAACAATGGGTGAGGTTACTTCCTCTACCGCAGAATTGAAAAACCTTCCCCTTCCCAAAGAGAAAATTGTAATAGGGGTCTACAAATTCCGGGACCAGACCGGCCAGTATAAACCTTCTGAAAACGGAAACAACTGGAGCACGGCAGTCCCTCAGGGAACCACCACCATTCTTATCAAAGCACTGGAAGACAGCCATTGGTTTATCCCTATTGAAAGGGAAAATATTGCGAATCTTCTCAATGAAAGACAAATCATCCGTTCCACACGACAGGAATATATAAAGGATGCAGATAAGAACAGTCAGGCACTTCCTCCTCTTTTGTATGCCGGAATTCTTCTTGAAGGCGGCGTAATCTCCTATGACAGCAATATTCTCACCGGAGGGCTTGGAGCAAGGTATTTCGGAATTGGTGCTTCTACACAATACCGTCAGGACAGAATTACTATTTACCTTCGTGCTGTCTCTACCCTTAATGGAGAAATTCTTAAAACAGTTTATACCTCTAAAACTATCCTTTCCACCAGCGTCAACGGAAGTTTTTTCAGATATATTGATACAGAAAGGCTTCTTGAAGCTGAGGTTGGTCTCACCCAGAATGAGCCCGTTCAGCTTGCTGTAACAGAGGCTATTGAAAAAGCTGTAAAATCTCTTATCGTAGAAGGAATAAGAGACAAAATATGGGGGAAAGCAGTGGATACCAATGGAGGATACGAGACTTTAATCAATGAATATAACAGAGAGCAGGAGCAAAATAACGGAAGAGCAGTGGGTGGCAAATATCCGGAGAACTACAGACAGAAAGTTTCCATATTTGCCAACGTTGAAGGACAGAAAGTGAAAGATGATTATGTAGGCCCTAAAATGAATGTTGGAGGCAAAATAGGATTCAAATATTTCCTTACTCCCTACCTGAATGTAGAAGTGAATGGCAGCTATTTTACTCTTGAAAATTCAAATATTGTGAAAAGAAACTATTTCGGTCCCGAAGTGAACCTGGAATATGTGCCTTTTCCCAAATATAGATTCAGCCCATACATTTATGGTGGAGCAGGAGCTATGTATTCAAAATATAAACCTCAATATAAAGCTCAGTTCGGAGGAGGGCTGGAATATATGATCAGCCGGAATGTTTCACTGAGAGCTTCGGCTCAATATGATCTGGGCTTCAAAGATAACTGGGAAGGCCTTGTGAATGGGAAAAGGAAAGATCAGGCTTTACGCTTTGGTATAGGAATCAATTTTTACTTCGGAAACAAATAAAAACACGAATTATGAAAACTTTAATTAAAATACTCAGCATATTCATCTTTGCTTTTTGTCTGTTTTCATGCAATGAAGACCTTGTAGAACAGGCTCAAACAGGAATGTTAAAAGGAAAAGTTGTAAAAAGAGGCAGTAATGTGCCGCTTTCTAATGTGAAAATCTTTACCAATCCTACAACACAAACGGTTTTCAGTGGTACAGACGGTTCTTTTGAAATCGCAGCCATGCCGGTAGGAAATTATTCTGTAAAAGCAGAACTTTCAGGATATATTACCAGCTTTCAGTCTGTCAATATACAGAATCAAAATCAAGTGGTAACAGCAGTTTTTGAAATGGATGATGACACATCATTGAATTCTCCTCCTGCTACACCACAGTTGCTAAGTCCGATAGATAACGCAGTAAATCAACCTTTGAGCGTCGAATTAACCTGGAGCGCAACAGATCCGGATACAGCGGATGTTTTAAAATACAGTTTGGCAATTAAAAATAATCTTGACACTAATGTGATTCAGGTTAATGATTTGACAGCTAATCATTATACGCTTTCAAATCTGAAGTTTGGTGTAAGTTACTTCTGGCAGGTGTCTGTTTCGGACGGCATTCACCAGCCAGTTTTAAGCTCTATCAGTAAATTTACCACCAATACAGTGCCGGCCAACAGGTACCATTATACACAAAAACAGAATGGGAACTTTGTTATCATCTCCAGTGATGATCAGGGAAATAATTTCCAGTTTACCAATTCCTCCTACAACAGCTGGCGGCCACGCAAGAACAATAATGCAGGTCTCATTGCTTTCCTTCGTACAGAAGGTGGAAGTACTCATATTTATACTGCCAATCCTGACGGCTCCAATCCTTTTAAAGTAACCACTGTGGCTGTAGCAGGTTTTAATAATTATGAAATGGATTTTGCATGGAGTACAAACGGTAAGGAGCTTATTTATTCTAATTTCAATAAATTATACAGGATTAATAAAGATGGCAGCGGGCTGAGTCTGGTATATACCACTCCAGACGGAAGTATGATATCCGAATGTGACTGGAGCTATGATGGTAGTAAAATAGCTTTGAAAACCAACGATTATAATGGTTATAACACTAAAGTTTATGTTATAGACATGACGGGAACTGTCCTTAAAACCGTATTATCCGGTTCTCCGGGAGCCAGCGGTGGATTGAATTTCTCCGTAGACGGACAACTTCTTCTCTTTACCCGGGATGTTTCAGGGTACCTGGATGGTAGTGGAAATTACCGACAGCTGGATTCTCATATTTTCATCTACAATCTGGTCACAGATGTCGTAAGTGATATTTCCGCCGAAAGCGAAAAAGTGATGGGAACCAATGATCTTGACCCAAGGTTCTCACCTAATAATGCACAGATCATTTTTATGAACACTTCCAATGATAATATTTCGCAAAGAAATGTAATGGTAATTGATCTTAACAGTAGTCTGACAGATCTTACCCGAACTGCACTTTTCAGTAATGCTGAGATGCCGGATTATGAATAAAATTCAAAGTTTAAAGTTCAGGGTTTTAAAGTTCCAAGTTGTGAGCCGGAGATTAGAGATTTGAGTTGTTTACAGATAAACAATAAGGTCAAAGTTATATAAGCTTTTTCATAGTTCAATTTCTGATCTCTATGCCTCACTTCTAACCTTAGAATGAATAAGGATTATTAATAGTTGCGCCTGATACACATCATAAGAGTGAATTCAAGCATAAAAAAATTCCAGGCTGTAAAGTCTGGAATTTTTGAGTTTTTCATGGGAGAACTTCAGTCGATAATATGATTCTCAATAGCATATTTTACAATTCCGACTGAGTTTTTCGCATTGAGTTTCAAAAGAATTCTTTTTCGGTGTGTTTCTACCGTATTGATACTGATAAAAAGTTTTTCAGAGATATCTTTGCTGCTGCACCCATCACAGATCAGTTTTAGGATTTCCATTTCTCGGCGGGTGAGAGGTTCTTTAATGTGAGGATTTTGTTTTTCTTGTTCACTGCTGATGAAATTCATCATTTTTTCCTTAGCATGATCGCTGATATAGATTTCATTAAGGAGCAAAACATTAATGGATTTCAGGAACTCGTCATAGGTGCAGTTTTTGTCCAAATAACCTTTGATGCCTTTGTTGAAGAGCTTCCGCATATCTATCACGTCATAAGAGCTTCCAATGACAATGATTTTGGTGTTTTTATGTTCAGAAACAATGCTTTCTACCAATTTGCAGATTTCCGTAAGCATGAGCATGTTTGAGCTCATAACAAGCATTTCCGATGGTTCTTCTTTTAAGTGTTTGGAGAGGGTTTCTAAAGAGTTGCAAATGTCAATGGTACTAAAAATTTTGCTTTGTGTAAGCAGTCTTGATAATCCCTCGGTATAAAGCATGGGCTCATCAAAAATGGTCAATCTTGGTTTCATCATGGTTTATTTTGTTTATATAAAAATATGAAAAAAACTTCATATTTTAAACAAAATTGTTAAATAATTTTAATTTATGCTGTTTTTGTTAGTGGTAAAACATTGTTTTTATTAATTATTTAGCAAATAATTCTCTTTTTGTGGAGTTTTTTGGAGTTATTACTGTTAAAACGTTTTATTCATCATTGTTTTTGAAGTTTATTTTCAAATGTGGTATCATATAACTAACGTGGTAGGGATATGCTTTACCGGAAAACTAACTGAGTTGGCAATGAAGCAATATTCGTTGGCTTTATGATGAAGCTCCTCTGCTTTTTCCTTCATAGATTCTTCTGCAACGGTTACTGCAGGATGTAAAGTTACTTCTGTGAAATGTCCGCTTCCGCTGGTTGTTTCTGCCATTATACCTGTTGCTTCATCGGTGTAATCTGTCACTATAATACCAGCTTCGGAGCAAAAATGAAGATACCACAGCATATGACAGGAAGAAAGTGAGGATAAAAACATCTCTTCCGGATTATGCTTTGTTTTATCACCTCGGAATGCCGGATCGGATGAACCCTCAATAACAGCTTTGTTTTCTGCTGAAATAGTATGGCTTCTTTCATAGTCTCTATATCCACTAGTTCCGGTTCCCTGGTTTCCTGTCCATTGGGTGGTGATTTTGTAATGGTGATTTTTCATGTTTTAAAGATAAATAATTAATGATGAATGATGAATGATGAATGATGAATGATATTGTTATTAAAATTCAATAAGGGTGGGCTTTAGCCCGCCTTTAAAAAATGCAAAATTCACGGGCTTTAGCCAAAACTTAAATTATACATCATATTCTATGCTTATCAATGCAAAATAAAAAAACCTTCAGTACAACTGAAGGTTTTAAATTTTTTAATTAGAGAATTCTATTAATTCTTCTTTTTTAGCATTGTAGATTTTGTATTCCAGGTATTTAAAAGAATCCCTTGGAACGATGGTTACCCATTTTTTGTATTTGATAAACCATTTCATCTGGATACTTTTGATACCTTTTGTAAGGTAGGCTTCCACAAACGGATGCACATGCAGGTAGATTTTTCCTTTTTCTTTCTGCAGGATGTTTCTTAAGGTTTCACCCATTCTTTCCACGATCACAATTGGAGCTACAATTTCTCCGTCTTTGTTCGGGTTTTCTTCTTTGGTGTCGATCTGCTTTTCCGGACGATTTCTTTGTCTGGTGATCTGGATCAGACCAAATTTACTTGGAGGAAGGATTTTGTGGCGGGCTTTGTCGCGCTTCATTTCCTCTTTCAGATGCTCGTAGAGATCTCTTCTGTGATCAGAATTCGGCATGTCTATGAAATCGATTACGATGATACCTCCCATATCACGGAGGCGAAGTTGTCTTGCGATCTCAGTAGCAGCCATTTTGTTCACTTTTAGTGCATGTTCTTTATTGACAGCGGTTCCGGTGGTAATATTGTTACCGGAGTTAACGTCAACGACGTGAAGTGCTTCTGTGTGTTCAATAACAAGATAGGCGCCTTTGGAACTCGGAATATTTACGTGTTTTCCGAAGCTCTGTTTAAGCTGTTTTTCAACGTTGTAATATTCCAGAAGAGGAATATGGGAATCATAAAACTGGACAATATTTTTCTTTTCAGGGGCAATTACTTCCACGTAATTAGTCATTTCATTTACCATTTGCTCATCATCGCAGATGATATTGACGAAATCCTGATTAAAATTGTCTCTTAAAATAGCTGAAGCTTTGTCTTCTTCGCTTAAAACTTTGGACGGAACTTTATTTCTCTGGATGTTTTTAAAAGTGCTTTCCCATTTCTGAACCAGCTGGTTCATGTCATTATGAAGATCCGCTACTTTTTTTCCTTCGGCTACCGTTCTGATGATAACTCCGAAACCTTCAGGTTTAATACTGTCGATAAGGGTTCTCAGTCTTTCCTTTTCTTCAAAGCTTCGGATCTTTTTAGAAATAGAAACTTTATTGTCGAAAGGGATCAGAACCAGAAAGCGTCCTGTCAGAGAGATTTGGGTAGAGATTCTTGGGCCTTTTGTAGAAATTGGCTCCTTAGTGATTTGCAGAAGAACGATATCATCCTTGGCGATCACTTTATCTACCGTTCCATTTTTGTCTATTTCGGGTTGTATCTCGAAATTCTTTAAGCTTGAAGTGCTTTGTTTTTTAGAAATAGTATCTTTTAAAAACTTTCTGTATGTAAGATACTGAGGTCCCAAATCCTGGTAGTGCAGAAATGCATCTTTGTCATATCCGATATTGACGAATGCTGCATTCAGATTGGGTGCGAGTTTTTTTACTTTTCCTATAAACAGATCTCCAACTATAAAATCGCTTTTGTCCTCTTGCTCATGAAGTTCACATAGTCTTCCGTCTTCCAGTAATGCAATCTTTGTAAGATCATCTTCATGCGAAACTATTAGTTCTTTCTTCATTTTTTTAAGATAAAATTGTTAAGATTATAGGAATTGGATGTTTTTCTCGATTAATTAATCTATTAAATATAAGGATTTTGAATGAAAACCATTATATGTTTATTAAAATAATATTTGAAACCATCTGCTTTCCGCGGAATCTTATAGTTGCAAACAAAAATATAGTTAGTGAACTTTAAGAATTTAAATCCACCAACTATATTATTATATTGTAAATCTCGAGAAGAAGAGATTATTTTTTCTTATGTCTGTTTGCTCTTCTTCTTTTCTTTCTTTTGTGAGTAGCAACCTTGTGTCTTTTTCTTTTCTTTCCGCTTGGCATAATTTTAATTTTTTAGTAACTAGTTAATATTCAGTTAATGTTCTTATTTTACTGCAACTTTAGTTTTTACTTTCTCAACAAAAGATTTTGAAGGTTTGAAAGCAGGAATGTTATGAGCAGGAATCTCAATTGCAGTGTTTTTAGAAATATTTCTTCCTGTTTTAGCAGCTCTTGTTTTAATGATAAAAGATCCAAAACCTCTTAGATAAACGTTATCCCCATTATACATAGAAGTTCTGATCTCCTGCATAAAAGCTTCTACAACTTTCTGTGTTTCATTCTTTTCTGTTCCCAACTTATTTGAGATGGTGTTTACCAATTCTGCCTTTGTCATTTCCTTATTTTAATTTTAAATTTTAGGTGTGCAAATTTAGTTAAAAAAATTGAATACTAGCAAATTAGTGGCAAAATATTTTTATTCAAATCGTTGAGCTTTTAATGTATATGCTATATTAAGGCAGGATTATAATAATTTAACAATAAAATAATCTAGCGGTATAAAGGTACAAAAAAAATAATGAACAAAATTTAATAAACGCCGGTAGCGATAGGTTCTGCAGGGTTTTCTTACTTTATATTAAGTATTTATCCCCCTGCTCAGTCTCCATCAGTTATCCGAAATTTTAAATTTTAAATCTTAAATCAGAATTTTTATAAACTGGAATTGTAATATCCGTTTTCTACGCAGAAGCGTATAAGGTGAAGCTTGGTTTTCAGTCCCAGCTTTTCTGTAAGCCGGTTGATATAAGTGTCAATAGTTCTTGTGCTCAGGTTAAGTTTTTCTGCAATTTCTTTATTGCTGAATCCCTCATAGCAGAATCTCATCAGCTGGATTTCAGCCGGAGAAAGCTCTTCCTGACCCTTTTTCTGTCTGTCCATATATTCCTGCACCGCAAGAGGCTGCTGCTCCCATTCTTTAGAATACGTTTGGTAATCAAAGTCTTCGGAAGCAATACTTCCTTTAATAATATCCTTTATAATGGTGCTTTTTTTCTGGCAGTAATAGATATTAGGAATTTTTGAAAGAATTTCAGCCATATCTTCCTGATAAGTGCCGGAATAGGTAATAATAGGAGTTTCTGTGTTGTTTTTCCGGATGTATTTGATGGCTTCAATTCCACTTAATACTGGCATAAATAACTCAATAATGAACACATCCTCCTGTCTCCTGTAAATTCTGTTTACCAGCTCGTGTCCATTGTTACAGTCATTCAGAAGCATATAGAAAGGATTCTCCATGAGGGTTTTGATCATTATTTTTTTAAAATAAAAATCACTGTCAGCAATAGAAAAACGTACGGTATTAGATAATATTTTACTCATTCTTAATATCGATTTGGCGAATGATATTTAAAATTTAGAGGTCTAATTTATGAAAAACTTATCAAAGTGGAAATTAATATTAATTTAATCAGGGTTTTCACGAAACAGGTCTGGGGAAACTACGTATTGTGCATGAATTTTTTTTTTTATATTTTCACAGGCCAAACAAATCGCAAATTATGTCTTCTAACAGGGAAAAAAAATTAAACAAATCTGACGTCAGAATAGGCATTTGGAAGTTTATTCTGTCTTTTGTTGTTTTGTCGGTTGTCACTTTTACGTGCTTATTTCTCTTCTTTAAGAGTTATGATATACAACGTGAGGGGATCAGCCGGGAAGCTGAAGCCTATAAAGAACTGATGCTTAGAAGTGACGTTCTGAAAGATCACATTGATGATATTTATGACAAAATGAACCAGCTTAGTATTAATAAGGTGGAGAACGAGTTATTCCTCAGAACCAGCATTATGGATAACGTGAGAGATGCCAAAAATATTATGGGTAAAGACAGTGTGCAGAACTTTAAACATTATGCCATACTGATGAAGCAGATAGTGCCTATGATGACCTTAAAGGCTAAGATCATTGAGGTAGAGTATAAGAAAAAAACCGTTTTAAGGGATCTGGATGAATGTATGGGTAAAATAAAAGTAACCAATAATGAGCTTAGAAAAGACCCTACAAGAAATTTTACAGGAAGTAAAAGAAGAAGATAAAAAATAAAGATATGCAAGGACAAATCACATTATCAAAGAAAGAAAGGCATTATCAGTTTTTTTATTTAATACTGATGCTTGTGACTGCCATGTTATTTTTGGGAGTAATCTTTTTAAAAGGTTTTGTATCTCCATTTTCTGATGAAGATGTAAGAGGGATTCAGAATCTTGAACAGAAAGCTGAATTTGAGCATCATCAAAAAATTGTTATTCCTATCATGGACAGTACTTATACGATGATCACAAAGCTTACCGATGACAGTCCACAGCCTTTTATAGAAAATAATATTCAGTTAGGGGTTAATGATATCAACAGCTATTTTAGCAGTACCGATGTTATTGATATCAGAAAAGATGCCTATCCTCAGATTGCAAAATTCTATAAAATGTATTATGATGACAAAAAAGTTATTTCAACTACTTCAGAAGACATTAAAATTTTTCAGAAGCAGGTGGATGAATGCAGAATCGGATTCAAGGATAAACAAAATAAGCTTTATCAGCGTGAGCAGGATCTGAAGGCGAGAGTACAATAAATACTAAATACTAGGAACTTTACATAAAACACATCACAATTATTAACTATGAATTATTTTCAAAAGAACAAGAAAAACATTATTATCGGTGTTGTTGCAACTTTGCTCATCGCAGCATTGGTTGCTCTATGGCTGCAGAAAAAAGTTATCCATTCTGCCGATGATATTGTTGGGGTAGTTTATCCGTCTTCACTGGCGGTAGGTGACACACTCTTATTTGAAGACAAAACCCAGTTTGCGAAAACCAAAAGATGGAATTTCGGAGACGGTACAACTTCAGATAAAAACAGTGGGATTCACTTCTATAATAAACCGGGGTATTATCAGGTAAGTTTGATCGTTGACAATAAGTATACGAAATCTTTCCCTGTAATGGTAAGCGCAAGAAGCATTCAGAAAGCAAGAGATACTGCAAAAAGTGCAACTACTATTGAGGCTGTAGCTCAGGCTATGCAAAATGAAAGTGTATCTTTCCGTGCCATTTCTGATGCAAAAGTGTTTGCATGGAAATTCGGAGAAACAGGAAATACAGATTCTAAAGATAAATTTACGATCTATTCTTATAAAAAGCCCGGAGATTATGTGGTAACGTTATACACTGAAGAAAGTCAGGAACCTATCTATCACCATATCAAGATCCTTCCGGCTTATGATGCTCTTGCAGAAGAGGAAGTGTCAGTAGAAGATTCTTATGCTAGAGTAGATAGTGATTTCAAATATCACCTGCAGCAGATCGCCAATGGAAACAGTTTCAATATGCATTACAATTACCTGTTGAAAACTTATCTGTGTAATAATGAAAATACAGTAGTAAAGGTAAATGACAGCAAGGTAAACAATTTCTACATGTATTGTGCCGGTCTTCAGTTTGACAAAAACACGGTAATTCAGACTGTAAAAGTGAATCTGGATGATAAACAGGAGTGTGTAACTAAAGTAGAAATCAACCAAAGCAAATAATATCATCCGGCTTTTACGGATGCGCCAATCATTAAAGATAAAATAGGATGAAAAATAAATTTCCTCTAGCAGCATATTATATAGGGTTATCAGTATTATTGACGAGTTGCCAGGTAAAACTGCCGTCAAAGAAAACCCCAGAGCCATCACAGTATGGGCAGGTGGATGCTTCCCCTGTCGTTAACGGTTATCCTAAAAAATCAGCCCCATGGATCGTTATTTCAGACAGATCGAGAAATACGGCTTACCTGGATAAAGATGATGAGAAATCTTACAAAGAAGTAAAATTCCTTGAACCTTTAATGGTTTTAAAACATAGAGACGGAATGGTAAAAGTAGCGGAATATGTTCCGGATGCTTTAATGAAAAAAGTTTCGTCAAAATCCATCAAAACATATGGATGGATTCCGGAATCTGACCTTCTTCTTTGGAACAACGCTTTAAAAAGTGAAAAAACAGGGTATCCTGTAAGAGTAGCCGTAGTACCAAGTAACAGCGAAGTTATCAAAAGCGCTGAAAGATACTATAAGAATGACTCTATTATGGTGTTTAATTCACCAAGTCTTATTGAAACAGCCAATGTAAAGATTCCAAACGGACAAATTGTATATGTCTACAAGCAGGCTGAAAACAATAAACGATTTTTAGTAGGTAAAAAACCTTCAATTGATATAGACAGCATCGGCAAAGGACTTTACGGATGGGTAAGTTCTAACGTGATTTCCAGCTGGGGAGAGCGTTCTGCTATTAAATTGAAAAATACCACAGGGATCAACGATTCTACGTTAGGTATCTATGAAGGATATCCGGGAGGATCGGGATCAGATGCCGAAAATAAAAAAGCCATTCTTCTTACAGATGTTAACAAAAGAACACAGCTTGAGAATATATTTCCTGTAAACCTTCCATTGGAACAGGCTCCAACTCCGGATTCAAAAACAAAATATTTTACCAATATTTTAGATTACAGCAAGAACTTTGTATCGAACGTATTGGGTGAGCCTATTTATTTTGACCGTTACAGGGAGATCACAGAAAGAGACAAAAATATTAATATTGTTTTTGCATTGGATGTAAGTGCAGGAAATGCACCTTATGCACCCATTGTAAAATCATTACTGCAGGATCTTCAGCTTAGATTCGAAAAACCATCTTATTTTAACAATGTTAAATATGGAGTGGTTTTATATAAAAATAATCCTTGCGGGGAAAATATTGCTGTATCGAACCTAAGTGCGGACTACAGCAAAATGACGACGTTTATTGATCAGAAAACGAATGAAATGAACTGCGCAAGCACTAGCGGGTATCAGCCGGTAGGAGAAGCTCTTACTGCAGCTGGAAACCTTCTTTCAAACGTACCTGATGAAACCAATATTGTAGTCACTGTAGGAACTTCTGCCAACCAAAGCGGAAATATGTACAGTGTGATCAGCTCACTTACTCAGGCTCAGGCAAGACTGATTATGTTCCAGACCAGTGCAAGATCATCTGATACCTATAACGATTTCGTATTGATGGCAGAAAATGTTGTTACCAATACAGCCAAAAATATTGCTGAACTTAAAAAACAAAAAATCATCAACCAGTATGATGTTCTTACTAAGAATAACTTCAGCCTGGTAGAGGGAGATGCAGGATTCTTCTCATTGGCATATCCTAAACAGAGTATGTCTCAGGGATTCGTTATCTTCCCTAAAAAAGGGGATATTACAACTCCAGGATTCCTGAAAAAATCTGTTGACAGCCTTATTTCGCAGGTTACTTTAGACAACCAGAATATTGATAAATCGCTTAATGAATATTTCCATTCATCAGTGGGAGCAGGAAAAACAGATGTTGATGTAAAATATAAATATCTGTATCCGGGTCTTACCAATCCGGTATCTGCAGGAATTGCAGCACAGCTGATCAACTACGGAAGCCCATTCCTTGTAAAAGGATACATTCCGAAAGATCTGAAAGATTATACTCCGGGAATAGAAAAAGGAATCCTTATTTCTGAAGCGGAATATGACAACCTAAAAGCTTTCTATACCGAAGTATACAGGAATACTCAGGCAGACCGTCCGGACTTTAATCAGTCAAGAGCAATAAAAGAGTATGTGAAGCTGCTGAAGAAATATAACCCGACTATAAAATTCCTTGATAAAGGAGATCTTTATGAGCAGCCAATGGCTTATGCTATTGGAATGAGTACAGGATTTGATCTTTCTGAAGAAGAACTGATGGCTAAGTACAAACTGAAAGGTTGGAAAAAATCGAAGGTTGTTCCTAGTGAAACCGTGAAAAATTATTTCTATCACTACAAAAATTTAGCAGACAGAATGCTTGCCAACAGAAATAATCCAGCTGTAAAGATTCAGCAGAACGGGCAGACTTTCTACTGGCTTAATGAATACTTTACACCTTCAAGAATTCCGACGGAACAACCGGAATACACAAAGCATTAAGAAATTCATTTTTTATAATATCAAAAGCAGGAGTACATACTTCTGCTTTTTTTGTGTCCAAAAACCGGAAATGAAAAGTTGAAGTACATCAACCTTGAACCTTGAACCCAAAATTCACAGAAAAGCGAATTGACCATTCACAATTTACCTATAATTTCCCAATTATCTCTCTTAATAGTGTAAAACTGTTTTTTATCTTAAAAATGGGATTTAATTTAAAATACTGTGTTGGTGGGTGTTGTGATGTGGTGTTTAAATCTATTGTCGTAGAATTACGACAAGAAATCGTAGAACTACTACAATTTTTCAGATTTATATTGAAAAGTTTTTTTTAGCGAAATAGAGCCTCTATATTTGCTAAACAATCACCGAATCACAAAATATTACTAACGATTAAAATTTACTAATCATGGCCGAAAGAAATTCAAGAGGAATCTTAAAATTCAACAACGGTGAAGGACAGAAGCTGTTAAAAATGAATTACAGTGTGTCAAGATCTACAGACGTGTCAGGACGTGTAGCATCAGATCCTTCTAACGCATTAATAAAGGTTACAGTAGAAGCTACTGAGAAATCAGATATCCTTGAAAGCCTGTTAAACGGTAAATACAAACCGACTGTAGGAGAGATTACATTCAACAAATCTCACGAAGAAGGAACATTAATCACTTTAAACTGGCAGAACGGATATGTAATCCAGCATCAGGTAGATTTTGATGCTATTGACAGTAACAGCATGCTGATCAGCTTCGTAATAAGTGCCGAAACAATTGATTACGGTACTTCTCAATACGCTGGTCTATGGCCATCCAGCTAAAATTTACACACATTATCAACATTCATAAGAAAAAAGACTGTCCCTATTTATAAGGCGGTCTTTTTTTGCCTGGATGAGAAAACTTATACCAGAAAATTTTACTCTAACATATTTATATACTATCTGTTATATAAAATATTGTTATCTTTAATCAAACACAAAGCATATGAAAACCGAATCAAAGACAAAAGGATCTTCCTTCCGCCCGTCACAGAATGCAGACGGAATATCCGAGAATCATCATGCAGGAATCAACCGGCTGGTTAAATTGTCACTGGTTGTGGAAGGTAAAATTATTAAGTACTACAAACACTTCACTCTTAAACAGAAAGCCAGCCACCACCATGAATTCAGCCTTACCCTTGCCCACGACGCATTGGGAGACAGGCAGAGCCACACCCTTGAAGAAGCTAATAAATTTTTAGGAAAACGCCTTACTGCCGTTATTTCTTACAAAGATATTGAGAAAAGCCCTGAAAGAAACTTTGTGGGTATCATTACCAAAGTAGGATTCAGCCAGGAAAAAATGAGTCTTGGAAATATAGTGCTTTCCGGATACAGCCCAACGATTTTACTTGATGGAGCTCCGCATATTCAGAGTTTTGGCGGCGGGCAGCCCGTTAATATAGGGATTATCGCTGAAGAAGTAATCAAACAGGGAATTGATAAAGAACGATTTGATATAAGAATTGACGCAAATGATTATTCCCAGATTATTTACAGCAGCCAATACAATGAAACCCATTACAATTATCTGGCAAGAATGGCAGAAGCTTATGGGGAACAATTCTATTATGATGGCGAGGTAGTGCACTTCGGAAAACTTCCTCCACAGAATAAACCTATCAAACTGCTTTATGGAAGCAATGCAGATAATATTAGAGTAGAGTTAAAGGCCGTACATACAAAACCTCAATATTATGGCTACAACAGCAGTAAAAATGAAAAACTGACTTCCGGAGAAACTCCTGTAAATCATCTGGGCGACCTTGCCCGTACAGCTTACAGCCATAACGATAAAATATATAAAACTCCGGCGCTTCAGGTTGCCCCTATTAAAGCATCAACCCATCTGGATGTGGAGCACTCTCAAAGAAGTACATCAGGAAGTGAAGCAGTAAACGTATTTTCTGTTTCCGGATCTACAACAGTTCCGTTTTTGCATCCGGGATGTATTGTGGATATCCACATGAGAAAGCCGGACAGCAATGAAACATCCTATTTTACCAAAGTGATGGTAACAGAAGCCGTTCACGAAATTGATACGATCGGACATTATTCAGGAACCTTTGAATCTATTGCTGCAGATACTGGTTTCTTACCCAAACCGGAATTTACCACTCCCGCAGCACAGCCACAGATCGCCACCGTAATTTCAAATACCGATCCGGAAGGGCAGGGAAGAGTTCAGGTAAGATTTGACTGGCAGATGAATGATACCACCCATTTTGTCCGTGTAATGAGCCCTGATGCAGGAGGAACGGATCAGATCACTCAAAACCGTGGGTATGTAGCCATTCCTGAAGTTGGAGATCAGGTGATGGTTAATTTCGTACACAACCATCCTGACAGACCTTTCGTTATGGGAGGAATGTTCCACGGAGGAATTGGCCTTGGAGGAGGTGCAGAGAACCGGGTAAAGTCTATTCAGACGAGAAGCGGCCACAGAATCGTTTTTACAGAAGATGAAAGCATCATTATTACAGATAAAAGTGGTAATGAGATTCATCTGGATACAACGGGAAGCAATATTAACATTACAGCACCGGAGACAATTAATATTAATGCAAAAAATATAAATATAAGTGCTTCAGAGAATATTACTTCTACTGCCGGGCTAAATATTACCGAAGGAGCCGGAGTAAATCATATGAGTACCGCAGGAGGAATGATGATGCAGAATGCGGTATTGGATTATTCTTTAATGGCAGCTAATATTTTGAAAGTAGCAAAAGGTGATATCTCTTCTGAATCAACAAATGTGAAAAGAAATGCAACTAAAGATATAGAAGTTATTTCTGCTGAAGGTACCATTCATCATAATGCCCAGAAAGAAGTTAAAAATAATAGCGGAGAAAAAGGAGCTAACTATTAATCTGATATTATGGGAAATATTACAGAAATAGCAGGCGGAAAGATATCTGAATTATCAACCCAGGAGATTGAAAATAATGCCGGAAACTTTATAAGCAATTTTGCTTCGGGATTCGTTAAACAAAAAGGAGATCAGGCAGGGGTTACTTACGCAAATCCTCCGGGAGATGAAAGAAAAGTTAAAAATTCAATAAAAGGACTGGCTATTTTTCGGAGAAAAATTAATTATGCTAATAAACCGGAATTTGGGTTTGATTGGTATGCCGGAGAAAATTACGAGACAGCCTATACTGAACCGCTTAATTACGAAAGTCTGGTATTGGATGGTGTTGATAGCCTTAAAAAAGAATATACACCTTATTTAAAATACATCTCTTTAGGAGAGTTTGGTTATATTAATGCAGGTTCTAACAGTGGAAAATCTGGTTTAAACATAAATGGAAAACCTTATTATGTTCCTTGGTTTTCTGGTTTTGCAAAGGACGAATCTGATAATAACAAGAGCTATGAACTTGAAGTTTTTTTCAATATTGAAGAACCTGTTGAAGGAAGAATCGAAATAGATAGCGGGAATGAAGGGATAGAATTAGAATTTACTGATGAAGGTAGTTCTGGTTTTGAAATTTCTGAAAGTACTCCAAACAAGTTTAGTAAAAATATTAAAATAACATTTTTAGATTATATAACGGAAAATACATGTATAATCATTACGTTTCATAAAAAGTCTGAGGAGGAAAAAGCCGAAGAAAAGCAATGGAAGGAAGACAAGGCTGCAGGGAAAACAGTGAATTCAATGCCAACTATTTATATAACTGCAGGAGAATTGATGGGAGTGCTTAATGTGTATAACAACAGCATCGAATATGATTTAAATGTCCGTTATGTAAAAGTTCACTTTAAAGGATGGATCAAAGTGGATGGATATGATGAGAAAATATATCTGTCAAAAAGAAACGGTACTGCCACACCTGATTATTTTGAAGATAAAGATATTATTAAAAGACAGCAGAAGCTACAGAAACAAAAAGCAGATCTTGAAGCCGAATTGGCAGAGGTGCAAAGTGGTAAAACAGGCTGGTTCAGTAGTAGCGAAGAAACATTGTTGAAGAAAATTGCAGAAAAAAATGAAGCTATTCTTAAAATTGATATTCAAAATAAAGCGAGATTAAAAATAAACCAGGAGTTGAATACCTATGAATTTAATACTTTAGAAACTAAATTCAGCAGTTCATTTTTGAAGATTTATGAACAAAAAATCAAAGATACCTTTGCTCAGACATTAAGTCATTTCAAAATCGATAAGGATGAGTATATGGAGGTAGATTTTGATGATATGGATGATGACTTATATTTGAAAAAAAATGGTGCTACCTGGGAATTAATGGAAGACGGAATATTTTCTGATAAAGGAGATGCAGGATATGTTCAAAACTATTTAGAAAAAATATACAGAAAAAATAATCCTGATTATGAAGATACCATTGTATTTTTTGTTCCTTTTGATATAGATGATTTATTTGGTAAATCTGAAAGTATATTTGCAGGTGCTGATAATGTAATTGTAGGGCCTGCCATCATGGCGAAAAAAGATTGGATAACGATCCCTCATGAAGTTGCTCACTCGTTAGGTCTGGCTCATTCTTTTCCTGATATGGGATCAAATAAATTTGCTGGCTTTGTTGAAGATGCTTTCAAACCAGGACACATGTTTAAAAAAGGAACTACAGAGAATGTAATGGATTATATTTATGGAGATGTTTTGATCACTTTTTGGAAGTGGCAATGGGATAGAATTCATAAGGACACAGATGATATGAAAGCAATAGATAAATCGAAAAAAAATGAAACTGAAAAATAAGAAGTCAATCATCTTAAAGATGTTAGTTTTTATTGGCATAGTAATAAGTTGTCATTCAAATAGTCAAAATATGCAGGAATATAATAAAGAGGTTGAGAAATTTAATACTAAAGAACTGTACCCAAACCAGGAGATTGCTTATGAAAAGAATGGAGATGTTGTACTGTTTTATACACCTGGCAAGCTGCATGAAATATATGCAAAGATTGATATTAAATCGGATATTTTTGATATACAAAATTCAAAATTTCTAAATACGGATGATCTGCTGGAGATTAACCATCTCAAATATTTTTCTCCCAAAAAGTATTCTACCTTTTATAAATATCCTATTGGAAGAAGCGGAACGGCAGGAGGTGATTTTTTTACACTCATAGAATTTAATGAACTTGGACTCATTAAAAGTATCGAAAAAAATCTCCCCGATGCTAAAAACAAATATTTATATCACTACAATAAATATGGGCAGTTACTGAGAATAGCTGAAGATAAAATGGTTGACAAAATCCTGCTGGAGAATACTTATGACGAGAACGGAAGACTTATTTCTCAAAAGAAAGATACCAAAGATATACAGTCAGAAAGAGAATTTGCTTATGATAAAAACGATCATATTCTAAAAGAAAACATAAAAGAAAAAGAAATAGCCCCTAATGGAAAAGTAGTAAAGGATGAAGCTTATACCTTACTCTATCAATATAATAATAAAGGGCAAATCGTAAGGAAATATACTGAAAATGAAAATCATATTATTGAATTTCAGTATGACCTGACAGGTAATGTCCTCATGAGTGTTGTTGAATACTATGGAGCTTCAGATAAATCTGATACTAAAAAATGGGTGAATCACTTTACGAAGACAACCTATAGGTATGTTAAAGATCAGATTACCGAAGAGAAAAAGTATGAATATACGATTGTAAATGCTTCAGTTCTTGTAGATAAAAAATGGACTCCAATAACTGTTGAACAACAGAAAATATTAGGCTGGAAAAAATTTAAAGAAGAATCTGAAACACCGCTGTCAGGAATTGAAAAAAAATATAAATACGAACCAGAAGCGATTACTATAGAAATTAATACTTACAATTTTTCTAATCATTTTAAAAATGGCAAAACAGAAGTAAATAAAGAACTTACCAACGCTGAAAAAATCAAGTTTACACTGGATCATAACGGAAAAATAACCCAGAAAGAAATTAATAATACCCAAAAAAACACATCGGAAGTACAAGTGTTTTATTATTAGATTTCTGTAAATATATATCTTCAACAACTCTAACTATTAAATAATCAATATAAAAACAGCTTTTCATAAAAGCATCTCATAAAACTAAATAACCTTCAATATCAATGAATAAAATCACGGATCACCTGAAATATTTCTCCAAGCTATCCGCAGCATTCATCCTCAGTATATTTAAAATTTATGCAATAGGGCTTATTTCTACTATCATTACCTTGGTATTGGGAATTTATATTTTATCTGATCGTTTAGGCCCATCAATAGGGCATACAGGAGCTATTGCATTTTTGATAACGACAATTAAGGCTAAACCTGTTTCAGCAAGTATTTTTTATCTACTGATTATTATGGCTCCATTTTTAACCATTGTCTTTGCCTCAAAATATGCGATGTCTGTAGTGATCAGCAAGCTGCTTCAGGATCATTCCAAAACAATTGTAATCCCGTTTATTGATAAGGTGATTGGAATTTTTAAAGCCAAACAGCCAACCGTTATCCGTACAAGTGCAGATTTTGCAATAGCCAAAGTAAAACTTCTGAATGAATTCAAAAATAGTTCAGAAAACAAAATACTCAAACGGATTTTATCTTACGCTTTAAATAAAATAAAGTTTGATGAATTGAACCTGGGAGACGAAAATGCAGACTTTTCCGAAATTATAAAAACTACTCTGATTCAAAAATTGCATGAACTGGCAGAACCTTCGGCGATGTTATTCTATATCTACATAGGGCTTCAATGGATCAGTTTGATTTTATTATACTTTTTGAATATATAAAAACAAAAAAGAAGGTTTAGGTTAGTAATTTGTCACAAAACTTTACCAACAGAATCATGTTTAAAAACAAAAAAACACCGTTCTTACTTCTCTAATTGAAGAATTAACTATCTTTATCTCGTTTAGAATAAAATAATTAATTTTAGCTACACAAAAAAGAAGGACTTTTGATTCTCTGAGAGAAAGGGAAGAAAAATACAGATCAATACCATCAAATCTGAAACACATACAACAGAACGCAAATTATTAATATAAGAAAATTATAAATGGGAGTACTAGTAACCAACGAAACCGTAAAGCAGCTATTTCACATTGCTCAGTCGATAGCGAAGGAAAATTATAATGGAACCTATGGAGGCCCGCATATTCTGCAGGCTTTGATGCATAAAGATATCGGACTAAATGAATTCCTTAAAAGTATAGATAAAGATCCCGGTTATTTCTATGAATGGGCAGATGTCCGCATTGAAGAATATCCCAAAACCAACCATCTTCCAGATGAAGTAGGCCAGGATGATGCTGTGGATACCCTTGTAGAAGAAGCAGATGATATTCGTTTAAAATTAGGACTGGATGAGATCACACCCATCTGTATACTTACAGCCATTGTAAAACCACAAGTTGTATTTTCACTTCAGCAGCTGAAATCACTTCCGTTGAGAGAACATGAGATTTTCAATCTGTACAGAAAAGATACACCGTTTACCGTTTCAGAAGACGGTGATTTTTCGTCACTATTTTCAAATAACGGTTCAGACTATTCAGATTCTTCTTTTCCTTCCATTAAAAGCTACTGTGTAGACAGAACAGCACAGGCAAGAAAAGGAGAAATTGAAAATATCATCGGTAGAGACAAAGAACTCAGAATGCTGGTAGAAATTCTTTGCCGCAGAAGCAAACCGAATGTAATCATCATTGGTGAACCAGGAGTCGGAAAAACAGCATTGGTAGAAGGATTTGCTACTGAAATCATCAAAGGAAATGTTCCTGAAATGCTTAAAAATGGAACCCTTTTAGAGTTGGATACCGGAGCATTATTAGCCGGAACTTCTTATAAAGGCGAAATTGAAGACCGTCTGAAAAAAGTAATCAATGAATGCAAGAAAATTGAAAAAGCTATTCTTTTCATTGACGAAATTCATACCCTTTTAGATCCTAAAGGAAGCATTGGAAACGTTGCCAACCTTTTGAAGCCTGAGCTTGCCAGAGGAGAAATTACAGTAATTGGAGCTACAACCCAGGAAGAATACAGAAAAATTATAGAACCGGAACAGGCTTTCAACCGTCGCTTTGAAGTTTTAACAGTGCACGAACCGGATGAAAAGACCTGTGTGAAAATGATTGACGTACTTCTTGACGGTTACAAAAAACACCACGGCATTGAAGTAGAAAAAACAGCCATTCCGGAATGTGTACGCCTGGCTAAAAGATATGCAAAAGGTAAAAAACTGCCCGATGCCGCTATTGATTTATTAGACAGAACAATGGCAGCCATCAAAATGCTGGATGAACTGTCAGAAAAAGAACTCAACAGCTGGAAAGAAAGCTATGATGCTATTTTAACAGAAGAATATACAGACAGTAAAGATAAAGCAGACGAGCTGATCTGGACTTACAATTTGTTAAGAGATAAAATAAGCCCAATCCTTTGGGGTTCGTTGAGTGAACAGCCTGCTATTGACAATTCTATGCCGGTAGATCAGATTCAGCAGATTATTGAAGATACGTATGCCGAACTTCTACAGCATGCAGCGAAGAAAAGAGAAAAAGTAGACAGACTGGAGCTGGCAGCAGTAATGGCAGCCAAAACCAATATTCCAATCGGAAAGATCCAGGCTCAGGAAAAAGAAAAACTTTTGAATATGGAATCCCTTCTGCTAAACAGGGTAGTAGGACAGGATCACGCATTAAAAATCCTTTCTGATGCTATTGTTGAAAACCGAAGCGGATTGAATAAACCGGGACAGCCTATCGGATCATTCTTCCTTCTGGGACCTACCGGAACCGGTAAAACAGAGCTGGCAAAATCAATGGCAGAACTACTCTTCAATGATGAAAAGGCCATGGTGCGTTTTGATATGTCAGAATTTAAGGAAGAACATTCTGCCGCTCTCCTTTACGGAGCGCCTCCGGGATATGTAGGATATGAAGAAGGAGGTATGCTTGTCAATAAAATCAGACAACAGCCATATACCGTTGTTTTATTTGATGAAATTGAGAAAGCCCATCATTCAGTTTTTGACGTATTTCTTCAGATTATGGATGAAGGAAAAGTTCATGATAAATTGGGGAAAGAAGGAGATTTCAGCAATGCATTAATCCTGTTTACCTCCAATATAGGAAGCGAAGAAATTGTAAAACAGTTTGAAGAAGGAAAAGTTCCGGAATCATCTTCCCTGATGCAGATTATGTCAAATTCAGGACGATTCAGACCTGAGTTTTTAGCAAGAATTACAGAGATTATTCCTTTTGCCCCGATCACGGAATCTATTGCAGAAAGAATCTTTAATATTCAGCTGAAATCACTTCATACCTCACTGACAAGATTGGGAATTACCTTAAAAATCAGTGATGATGCAGTAAGAAATCTCGCATTAGGAGGATTTAGTAGCAAATATGGAGCAAGACAGATCTCAGGAGTAATCCGTGCACAGCTTGCCAGACCGATCTCTAAAATGATTGTTAGAGAAGAAGTAAAATCCGGCCAGACTATTCATGTAGATTGGAATAATGAGGAAGAAAAAACCAGCTGGAAAGTAGATTAATTAGGAAGCGAAAGGGCAAAAAAATAAATTTGCCTTTTTGCTTATAAATACAAATAAAATGAAAACCATTGTCAGAAATATTTTTACAGGCTTACTATTATTGGGAACTGTTATTAGTGTAAACGGACAGTTTCTTGCCGCTTCAGATACTTCGGAAAGCAGTGTGAGAAAATATAAGGGCATCATTAATGCCAATAAAGATCTTGTAGAATTTATTGAACAGTTACTTCTTCAGAAAGGTCTTCCCAAGCATTTAAGAAACCTGGCACTGATAGAATCCCATTTCAACAGAAATAGCACCTCCGGAGCCGGAGCAGTAGGTATATGGCAGTTGATGACTGCTCATGCTAACCAATACGGACTTACAGAACAAAATCGTACCGATGTTTATAAAAGTACAAAAACAGCTGTCATCTCATTAGGAAACCTTTATAAAAAATATAACAATTGGGTAACCGTTGTAGCAGCTTATAACTGTGGTGAAGGAAATATTGCCAAAGCGATGGAAGCTGCAGGGTCCTCTCAATATCACGAATTTTCTAAATACCTTCCCGGAGAAACCATTAATCATGTGAAGAAATACCTCAATGCATGCTATGCTACCGGAGAACTTCAGAGTGTTTTAAGTAACTATAATTCTTCAAGAATCAACAAAATTTTCTTTGAAGATGGAAACAGAAGAGCCGCCACTGAAGCTCTTTCAGAAACGGAAATTAATGCCGGATTCAACCTGAAAGTTGTCGCTGATGAACTTAATGTAGACATGGATAAAATCCTCACCTGGAATCCCGGTATTGTGGAAGAACTGCAGAAAAAAGGAGAAAGTCCTTTCTATCTTCCGGTTGACCTGATGCCTGATTTTCTGCTGAGAAAAAATAAAATACTGGTTCGTTCCATCAAAGAAGGAGCAAGCATTCAGCAGTAAATAATCTTAAATACAAAAAAATAGCAATCTGTTTTTAACGGATTGCTATTTTTTTTGGAGAATTGATCTGTTAAAATAGGCCAACTTTATACTAAAGAAATCTTAATATTTCTCACTCATGTGGAAAATTTTTCATTTTTTTGTTGTTTTTCAATAAGTTAAAATCCTTTACTGATGGCGTTTTAAGTGGGTTTGTTAAATCCATTGTAGTAGAATTACGACAAGAAATCGTAGAACTACTACAATTTTTCAGATTTATATTGAAAAGTTTTTTTTAGCACTAAAGAGCCTCTATCTTTGCTAAACAATCACCGAATCACAAAATATTAACGATCAAAATTTACAATCATGGCAGAAAGAAATTCAAGAGGAATCTTAAAATTCAACGGAGGAGAAGGGCAGAAACTGTTAAAAATGAACTACAGTGTATCCAGATCTACAGACGTATCAGGACGTGTAGCATCAGATCCTTCTAACGCATTGATCAAAGTAACAGTAGAGGCTACTGAAAAATCTGACATCCTTGAAAGCTTGTTAAACGGTAAATACAAGCCTACAAAAGGAGAAGTGGTATTCAACAAATCTCACGAAGAAGGAACATTAATCACTTTGAACTGGGAGAATGGATATGTAATTCAGCACGAAGTAGACTTCGATGCAATCGACAGCAACAGTATGCTGATCAGCTTTGTAATAAGCGCTGAAACTATTGACTACGGTACTTCTCAGTACGCTGGACTATGGCCTTCTACAGGTAGTAATTAAGCCTATTCATCATCTTAGTAAAAATAAAATTGGTACAGAACAGTACACCCATCCGGGTATACTGTTCTGTTTTTTTATATAGGAGCAAGCTGCTTATGAAAAACGGAATGAAATGACAAATATTTATAGTCTCAACCTGTACATATTTATAGTGAATAAATAGAATGGTTTTAATTCCTATAAAGTTTCATTTTTAACATTTTATTTCTCTTATTGGTGGAATAATTAATAAAATTTTCTTATTTTTTAATAATATTTAATGTGTTTATTTATAATGTGTTATAATTTGTTTTAAGTCTTTTGTCGTAGAATTACGACATGAAATCGTAGAACTACGACATCAAATCGTATAATTACTACACTTTTTCATATTTCTGTTCAAATGCTTTTTTTTCAAAACCAGGGGAGCTATCTTTGTTATATAATTATTGAATAACAATTTATTACTAACGACTAAAATTTACAATCATGGCAGAAAGAAATTCAAGAGGAATCTTAAAATTCAACAACGGTGAAGGACAGAAACTGTTAAAAATGAACTACAGTGTATCAAGATCTACAGACGTATCAGGACGTGTAGCATCAGATCCTTCTAACGCATTGATCAAGGTTACAGTAGAAGCTACTGAAAAGTCAGACATCCTTGAAAGCTTGTTAAACGGTAAATACAAGCCAACAGTAGGAGAAATCACTTTCAACAAATCTCACGAAGAAGGAACATTAATTACTTTGAAATGGGAAAACGGATATGTAATTCAGCACGAAGTAGATTTCGACGCAGTAGACAGCAACAGTATGCTGATCAGCTTCGTAATCAGTGCTGAAACTATTGACTACGGTACTTCTCAGTACGCTGGACTATGGCCTTCTACAGGTAAATAATCCAATATTACTTAAAGAAAAAAGGAACAGTATACCATTGGTATGCTGTTCTGTTTTTATCCATAATTAATAACCATTTATATAACAAAAAAATGTTCAGACAAATTCTGTTTATTCTTGTTTTTACCATGACTTTTCTTTCTCTGCAAGCGCAAAACAGTTCCACTTTATATAAGGGAACTATTAACGGGAAAATGCCAATCACATTGTTCTTTCAGTCTGTAGACAGTGACTGTGGAAGTGGTGTTTACTATAATGCAATGTACAAATATGAAAAAGTGAGCAATTGGCTTGAATTAAATGTTACAGAAGGTGTTCAAAAACAGTTTTCAATGGTAGAAGAACACTTTACCGGATTAATGATTATAAAAAAAGAAGGTGATATGATGAATGGAATCTGGATAAGTCCTGATGGTAAAAGACAGCTTCCAGTACAATTAAAAAAAGTAACCATAAGCAGCAAAGAAATGGAAGGTTACCAAAATAAAATGGAACAAGTGAACTACGAGAACCATGACTGCTAGAAAATGAATGGTGAATGATTACTGCTGCATAAAATTGACAAGCAAAGCGAATTGACCATTCACTATTCATCATCTGAACCCTGAAACCCTTCCTCAAACTACCAACTTTTACTCCTATTTTCTTATATTTGTTCATTATTCAAAATATGGACGCAACACAAGATAAAAGGCTGTTTCTCATCGATGCCTATGCGATGATTTTCAGAGGATATTACGCATTAATCAGGAATCCGAGACTTACCAGTAAAGGGCTGGATACTTCTGCGATCTTTGGTTTTACCAATTCTTTGATCGAATTGATCAGAAGAGAAAAACCTACCCACCTGGCAGTAGTTTTTGACGTAGGACAGGCCAGTGTAAGAACTGATGACTATTCGGATTACAAAGCCAACAGAAGCGAAACTCCTGAGGCCATTAAAATTGCTGTTCCATATATCCACAGAATTCTTGAAGCCATGCATATTCCACGCTTGGGAGTTGAAGGATATGAAGCGGATGATGTAATAGGTACCATTGCATGCAAAGCAGAAAAAGAAGGGTATACCACTTTCATGGTAACACCGGATAAAGATTTTGCACAGTTGGTAACAGATAAAATTAAAATTTATAAACCAGGTTTAAAAGGTGGTGACATCGAAATTCTGGGAGTTGATGAAGTAAAGGCAAAATACGAGATTGAAGATCCTAAACAGGTTATCGATTTTCTTGCTATGATGGGAGATGCAGTAGATAATATCCCTGGATTGGAAGGAGTAGGAGAGAAAACTGCTATGAAATTCCTGAAAGAATTCGGAAACATAGAAACTTTATTGGCCAACACAGATAAGCTGAAAGGAAAACTGAAGGAAAAAGTAGAAGCTTCTGCAGAACGTGGTATTTTGTCCAAAAAATTAGCTACCATTATTTGTGATGCTCCGGTAGAATTCCATCAGGAACAATATGACCTGGAAACTCCGGATTTTGAAAAAGTAAAAGAAGTCTTTGATGAAATAGAATTCAGAAGACTGTATGAAAACCTTTACAGAGCCTTTGCTCCCGCTCCTGCAGAAACAGTAGTGGTAAGCGAGGTGGAAGTGAAGCAGACTCCTGCAGGAACAGAAATAAAAGGACAGGTAATGCAGCTTGATCTTTTTGCCAATTTCGAAGAATTGGAACAGGCTACTTCTACAAAATCTACAATTGAGCAGAACGATCATCTTTATCAGTTCATCGATAATCCGAAAGCACAGAAAAAACTGGTAGATAATCTCCTGCAGCAACAGGTTGTTTGCTTTGATACAGAAACCACTTCATTAAACGAGTTGGAAGCAGAATTGGTAGGAATGAGTTTTTCTTATAAAAAAGGGCTTGCTTATTATATTCCGCTTTCTGAAGACAGATCCGAAGTTTTGCAGACGTTAGAGATTTTCAGACCGTTTTTTGAAAAAGAAGACCTGCTGAAAATTGCTCACAATCTGAAATATGATTACAAAGTTTTAAAACAATACGACATTACCGTAAAAGGAGCGATGTTTGATACCATGATTGCCCACTATCTGTTGAATCCGGACGGAAGGCACGGTATGGATTACCTTTCAGAAGTATACCTGAATTATAAACCGGTATCCATAGAAACCATCATTGGGAAAAAAGGGAAAAAACAGGGCAGCTTCAGAGATGCAGATCTGAGAACACAGACAGATTATGCAGCAGAAGATGCAGATATCACCTTCCAGTTGTATGAGCTTTTTGCACCACAGCTGAAAAAAGAAAATCTGGAAGAGCTTTTCTTCAATATAGAAATGCCTCTGATGGAAGTACTGGCAAAAATGGAATTAGCAGGTATTTCTCTGGATGAAAAATGGCTGGCACAGGAAAGTGTAGATCTTGAAAATGACCTAAAACAGTTAGAAACTACAATTTTTGAACTTTCCGGAGAAGAATTCAATATGAATTCACCAAAACAACTTGGAGAAATTCTGTTTGAAAAAATGCAGCTGGATCCGAAAGCCAAAAAAACAAAAACAGGGCAATATGCAACCTCGGAAGATGTTCTTCAGAAGTTAAGTTCAAAACATGAGATCATTAAACATATTCTGGAATACAGAACTTATCAGAAATTAAAATCAACCTATGTAGATGCTCTGCCTTCACAGATTGATAAAGAAGATAACAGGGTACACACCAATTTCTCACAGACTACAGCTGCTACAGGCCGTCTGGCAAGTGTAAATCCGAACCTGCAGAATATTCCGATCCGAACGTTGAGAGGACAACAGATTCGTGGAGCCTTTGTTTCTGGAGAAGGAAAGAAAATTATTTCTGCCGATTATTCACAGATTGAACTTCGCTTAATAGCTGAAATATCGGGAGAAGACAATATGATCAAAGCATTCCAGGACGGAGAAGATATTCACGCTTCTACAGCAGCAAAACTGTTTAAAATTCCTTTGGAAGAAGTTTCCAAGACCCAGAGAAGCCAGGCTAAGACCGTAAACTTTGGTATCATCTACGGACAGGGTGCTTTTGCATTAGCAGAACAAACCGGGCTATCCCGTACAGAAGCCAAACAGATGATCGAAGCTTATTTTGAAACTTATCCGAAGCTGAAGGAATATATGGCAGAACAGGTGAATAAAGCGCGTCAGCAAGGTTATGTGGAAACTATTTTGGGAAGAAAACGTCACCTGAAAGATATCAATTCCAATAATTTCGTGGTGAGAGGACATGCTGAAAGAAATGCCGTGAATGCACCGGTTCAGGGTAGTGCAGCAGATGTCGTAAAGCTTGCCATGATCAAAATAGACAGGGAACTTGAAGAACAAAAGCTTAAAACAAAAATGCTGCTTCAGGTACATGACGAATTGGTGTTTGAATCTCCGGCAGATGAGATTGAAGCCGCTTCAAAACTGATCAAAACTGAAATGGAAAATGCTTTAAAAACGCAGGTTCCGTTATTAGTAGAGATTGGAGTAGGAGATAACTGGCTGGAAGCACATTAATCAATACAGGAGATTATATCTTAAATAAAAAACTTCCGTCTTTTGGGCGGAAGTTTTATTTTTATTAGGGCTAGGAGACCTTTATTTTTTTTCTACAAAATTGTATGCATTACTGACGATATCGTCCAGAGAAATATTTTCAAATAAAAATTTCTCTTTTTTTACTTGAGCTTTTTGAGTAGTTGACGGCATCTCTTCTTCCATAGTACTAATGACCTCAAGTGTAATTTTACCTTTCATCGGCTCGTAATAGAGTGCAGAGTGAGAGCCTGCTCCCATATTATAAGTTTCAATATAACTGAGAACTAGGTGATCACCAATATATTTGAACTTACTGAACTGATTGCCGTTAGGCCCGATATCATACAGATTGATATTTAATGTTCCTTTCTCAATACTGATGTCTTCTGTATCGTGCATTTTATAACCAGACTCATTGTATTCTTCAGGAAGAACAGTTTTTGAACTTTTAAATAACCGGTATGTTTTATCAGGATTTTTTAAAAGAATGATAGTTTCTCTCTGTGCTAAAGTGTCCTCTTTTTTTCTTAAAACCAAAGCTTTGTCAGGAAGACCATCCTGGTTGAGATCACCTTCGGTTTCATATTGAATCTCATAGTCATTTGAAACAAAATCGGAGATATGCTTTCCTGCTGGTGATCGTTCGTTTTGAACTTGTATACTATTTTGTGCTGAATCCTTTTTTATAATGGTCGAAGAATCTTTCGGAGCATCTGCTTTAGTTTTATCACAAGAATAGAGAACCAAAGAAGACAGAAGTAAAATAGAAATGATTTTTTTCAATGGTGTTTGTTTTTATAAGGTACAAATCTAGCTTTTATTTCCTGATAATGTAAAAGTGAAACACACAAACATCCCAGAAAGATAACCGGAAGAAAAGAAAGCGATAGTGTATATTGAATCTCTGTATTGAATTCATAAGTACTCCATGAGGATTCTCTGTCTACAAATATGGAATAATTCCAAAATAACCAGACAAAGGACAGCAATAAGAACTCAATGCTCATTTTGACCAACATTCTTTTCATAAAGGAAAACAAAGAAAAAATCACAGAAAGAAAAATGCCGGTTATCATTGACATAAATAATGCATCTTCAACAAACCAACATTCCAGACAGCCGCTTGACATACGATCTGAAAAGGTTCCCATTGACCAGTAAAATTGTACAAATGTGATGACGGAAATTAGGACAGCGTTGACAGACAGCCTTTTCAGAACTGAGTAGAACCGATGAGATTTAGATTGTTCCATGATATTCAGAATGTATGAATTATTTTATGATTCTGATGATAGCCAAGTCATCTGTAGGTTTTACCCCATATTGATGTTCCAGTTGTTTAAGCTTTCTGTTGAGCATATCTTCCGTATCGTTGTTGTTTTGATTAATCATTAGATATTCAACAAAGTTGATGACTTCATCAGAATCTGTTTTTTTAATTTGTGAAAAGCTTGAAATACCATCAGTAGCAATTGAAACATCGTCTAAATGATCAAAAAATTTTTTTTGAGACTGCACAGAATACCAGTTTTCAAAGTCTTCATGAAGATGATAGGCTAAATAATCGGGTTTATTATTACGATCAAATTCTGTGATATTTCCATTGATGCAAACAACTCCGTCACCAATGGCTAAGACTAATCCTTCATCTTTTGTGATGTCATAAATTAAGATAATAAGAGTGGTTAACAACTCTTTTTCATCTAGCATCAGATGATTTTTAGCAAATATGATTTCTTTAAATAACCCTTTTATGATTTTTTTGAGTTCCTCTTCCAAACTGTGTTGGTTGTCTTTTTCGTATAATGCTCTGTAACCAGCTTCAATAATGACTTTACGTAAAAGTTTTGCAATGAGTGTTGAAGCAAAATGACTGTCCATAGCTGTAGAACATCCATCCATAACAGCACATACAACTTTATCCGAACTGATTTTTTTGATAAGAAGATCATCTTCACAATGATTAAGGTGATAATCTCCTATTTGTAGGGTAGAATATAAATTCATCAGATGCAAAAATACGTCTATTTTTCAAGATATAGTCTCATTACTTTTGTCCTTATTAATTAAAAAATGGCAACAAGTGGTTCATATGTACAATGAAACCAACTGTTGCCAGTGTTGAGAAAACAATTTTGTTTTCAGTTTTAAATATCGTATTCTATTTCACCCACATAATGAAGTGAATAATCATCATTCTCTACAGAAACAGGATTAGGAATCACAAATCTTGTTGCGAAAATAATGGCATTCACAGGAGTGTCCAGACTTAATTCATTCAGCTTTCTTTCAAGGATTGGAAGCCATTGGTCAGCATAAGAATATTCTGCAAACTTGTCATAAAGACTAAGATTTTCATCCTCAAAGCCATATTCTATAAAATCATCATCAAACCATTTGATGTTCTGTGATTCTGCAAATTTGGAAACATACTGATCGTCGGTTTCTTCCTCTATATAATAATTTTCATCCTCTTCTACAAATTCATAAAAGTCTTCTTCATTCTTGAAATATCCTAACCAGAAGTGTGAAATTTCTTTATCCATAATACTATTTTTTATTCTAATCTTTTTGATTGTTTACTTATATCAATAGCCTTTTCAAGCCGTGAAAGCCTTGTCTTTTCCTGTTTGGCGCTCATGATCCAGTGTATGATCACCTTTTTGTAGGATGGAGCCTGGCCTTCAAAAAAATCCCAGGCAGCCTGATGATCCATAAACTGTTTTTGATAAATCGGATCAAGAGAAACATCCGCTTTCTCATGAGAGTAAATTCCGGATTTATGCTCTTTTCTGAGATCAAATGCTTTTTGCCCTGAATGAGTCATCAGCCCTGCTTTGGTGAGCTCCTCAACTTTCTTTATATTGATGTTGCTCCAGATGCTGGAAGGTTTTCTTGGCGTAAAACGGATAGAATAACTTTCATGATCTATTGACTTCCTCACACCATCTATCCAGCCAAAGCACAAAGCCTGATCTACAGATTCAGACCAGCTCATAGAAGGTTTTCCGCTTCCGGTTTTGTAGAACCCTGTTAAAAGTTCCTTCGCATCTTCGTGGTGCTTCTCAAGCCATTCTCTGAACTCTTCTTTTGTCGAAAAAAATGTAGGTTTCATAACTTTTGTACTTGCCTTTTCCATTTAATCTGTAATATTACGAAAGTTTTTCAGTCCAATAAAATCTTCCTGCCCTAAACAAAGTTTAATGACAGCCCCGAGGATAAATTTTTTATCGTAATTTTATTCTACATTTAAATTGTAAAAAAAATGGATTTTCTTCAGGACCATTACGCTATCAAAAATGAATTGCTGCTCATTCTTATTTCTGTTATTTTAGGACTGTTCATTGGTGCTGAACGCGAATACCGAAATAAATCTGCCGGTCTCAGAACTTTTATTCTGGTGTGTTTCGGAGCCTGTTTGTTTACGATTCTTTCCATCAAAATAGGAGTGGCAAATCCGGACCGTCTTGCAGCCAATATCATTACCGGAATTGGATTTCTGGGAGCAGGAGTGATTTTCAAAGGAGACAATAAAATTGAAGGTATTACTACAGCAACCACCATTTGGGCAACAGCTTCAATAGGAATGGCGGTAGGTTCCGGGTATGTTTACATTGCCCTGTTGGGAACCGCTTTGGTATTGATCGTATTGAGTGCTCTTACCTACCTTCAGAGCTTTATTGATAATTATAATAAAGTAAGGGAATACAAAATTGCTCTGGCAAATTCCAAAGATGTTCAATATTGTGAAACTGTCTTTAAAGAACACCATTTAAGATACCAGATGCTTAAACAACAGTACTCACAGGAAAGTTTTACTGTTATCTGGAGACTTACCGGAAAAAACAGCCATCATGAAGAAGTTATCAAACGTCTGGTGGATGATCCGAAGATTACAGCCTATCAGTTTTAAATGACGTAAGAGCAAAAAAATAAAGGCTGAAGCCTTTATTTTTATTTATTTTTTCTTGAAAATATAGAAGTCTTTGTTGGGTCCGTCAATCTCTTTTCCTTCAAGATCAAGGGCGATAAGTTTATTTTCTCCTACTTTGTATTTTCCTTTTACTTCTTTTCCTTTCAAAGTAATTACACTTCCTTCAGCATCCCATTCAAAAGTACCCTTATCTTTATTTTCATTTTTGGGCTTTCCGGCAGCAACAATATACTTATCTTCATAATTAAAGGTATTATCTTTATTTAAAGTTATGGTTGTCTTGATTCCCTGGCAATCTGCACAAGGTAAAGTAGCCTCATAAGTACCATTCCAGTTCAAAGAAGTCTTAGAATTATGGGAATCCTTAACTGCTGTTACAGCACTGTCTGCAGATACTGGCTCTGCAGTTGCCTGAATTGCTGTGGAATCAGTGGTACTTGTTGATACCTCTTGTTTTGTTGCTTTTGAGCATGAAGCAAGAAGCGCAATTGCTGCGAATCCTAAAATTTGAATTTGTTTCATTTGTGAATATTTTAAATATTAATAATTAAGTTTTAATTCTTTAACAAAAAACAAGCCATTCTGAAGACTTTAGTTTAATTTTAATAATTGTTAAAATGTAAATAAATCTTTAATTTTCAAACAAATATTCAATAAATCAATCAAATATAATAATAATGTGTAATTTATAAATTGTTATATTGTGAGTTAAATATATGTTTTTTTTAACAAATTTTCCTCAGTATTCCAATTCGATAAAAACGAATACCTGATCACTCCAGATTTCCAATTTCATTTCCTTTTTTCTTTGTAAATTGGGGCAAAATTTTGATTATGACAAAAAAGATACTTTTATCTGTATTTCTTTTGCCAGCTGCAATGGCATTTGCGCAACAATATGGCGGAATGTGGATTCCTACAGAGCTGAATGAAAAGGAAATGAAGGATTTGGGAATGAAGATTTCTGCAAAAGATATTTTCAACCCTCAGAAACCAAGCATAAAGGATGCAGTAGTACAGTTTAACGGCGGATGTACTGCAGAAATTATTTCGCCTAAAGGATTGCTTTTAACCAATCATCACTGTGGTTTCGGTCAGATCCAGGCACATTCTACCGTTCAGAATGACCTTCTTTCAAACGGATTCTGGGCAAAAAATACACAAGGAGAGCTTCCTAATCCGGGAGTAAAAGTAGATTTTATTGTAGATATAAAAGAAGTTACTGATCAGATTTTAGAAGGTACGGACAACCTAACGGAGCCGGAACTTACCAAAAGGATCAACAACAATATTGAGGTTTACAAAAACTCTCAGAAAATTGAATCTTACCAGTCGATCATGGTAAAGCCTATGTATTATGGAAACAAATACTATGCTTACACCATTGAAACTTATAAAGACATCCGTCTTGTAGGAGCTCCGCCTCAAAGCATCGGAAAATTCGGAAGTGATACAGACAACTGGGTTTGGCCTAGACATACCGGAGATTTCTCTATGTTCAGAATCTATGCAGACAAGAATAATAAGCCTGCAGAATATTCAAAAGACAACGTACCTTACGTTCCAAAACACTACTTACCGGTTTCTATAAAAGATAAAAATGAAAACGATTTTACTTTTGTATTCGGATTCCCGGGAAAAACTACAGAATATCTTCCTGCAGTAGGTGTAGAGAAAATCATGAAGGATATTGATCCTGCAAGAATTGCTGTACGTGATGTGGCTTTAAAAACATTAGACGAAAAAATGCGTGTTGATAATGAAACACGTATCAAGTATGCTTCAAAATACGCTTCAGTAGCCAACTATTGGAAAAAATGGATCGGTGAAGTAGAAGGATTGAAAAAATCCAATGCTGTAGAAAAGAAAGTAATGTATGAAGGTTCTTTGGTAGCTAAAAATCCGGAGATCAAAACTACTTTGGACCAGCTGAATAAACTTTACAATGATCAGGCTCCTTATGCATTAAACAATGCTTACTACACAGAAGTAATCAGAAATGCAGAGACTTTGAAACTTGCAGGTGATTATTATGATTTCATAGCATCTGTAGAAGCAGGAAGAATGGATGAAAAGGAACTTTCAAAGTTAAAAACAAAATTAACTTCTTTCTATAAAGACTACAGTGCAGAGCTTGATGCTAAGGTAACTGCAAAGCTATTGGCTTTATACGTTAATAAAACGGCACCTCAGTTTTTGCCGGCAGGATTCAGCAAATATAAAGATGAAAGCCCGAATATTCCTGTAATAGAAGATATGTCTAAAAACTCTATCATCACAGGAAGAACTGCTGTGAATGGAGGAACATTGACTACAGATATTGATAAAGCGTTTTCTAACCAGGATAAACTGATCAAGACTTTAAAGAAAGATCCTATCTACCAGCTGTATGTTGCTATGAAAGAAACGTACATGAAAACTGCAGATCCTCAGTATACTTCAATGCAGGCAAAAATTGATGCATTACAGAAAAAGTTTATGGCTCAGCAGATGCAGACGGATAAAGACAGAAAATTCTTCCCGGATGCTAACTCAACGCTTCGTGTAACGTATGGTAAAGTAAAAGGGTCTGCTCCTAGAGATGCAGTTTCTTACGGGTATCAGACTCACCTGGCAGGAGTAATGGAAAAATATGTTCCTGGGGATTATGAATTTGATGTTCCCAAAAAACTGATTGATCTTTATAACAAAAAAGATTTTGGAAATTATAAGGATAAAACGGGTGATGTTCCTGTAGGATTCACTGCAACAAACCATACAACAGGAGGAAACTCTGGAAGTCCTGCGCTTGATGCGAACGGAAACCTTGTAGGATTGAATTTTGACAGACAGTGGGAAGGAACAATGAGTGATATCAACTATGACCCACGTTTCAGCAGAAACATCATGGTAGATACAAAATATATTCTTTTCATCATCGAGAAGTTCGCTGATTCAAGGTGGCTTGTTGATGAAATGAAGATCATAAAATAATTTTAAAAGTTATACCTTTAAGAATCTATTTGAATTTAATTTTGAATAGATTCTTTTTTATTTAAAATAGGATGAAAGACAGGATCATCAATGTTTTGGCAGCTTTTGAATCTGAGAATATCGGGAAATCATTTCCGCTGGATTATTGTCTGCCGCTTTATCACAGTGTTTCAGACAAAGAACTTCCTCATTTAAAACATGTGATCCGTTATAAGACGACTCAACAGTTTGAAGACGATCTGGATCATATTGCAAAGAATTTTCAATTTGTAGATTGGCAGGAGTTTAAAGAATTTACGTCCGGGAATTTCAAATCTCAGAAAAAGATTGCTTTGCTTACTTTTGATGACGGCTTCAGAGAATTCTATGATGTTGTAGCTCCCATTTTGGAACGAAAGGGAATTTATGCCTGCAATTTTATCAATCCTGCTTTCATAGACAATAAAGATATGATGTTCAGATGCAAAGCGAGCCTTCTTGCCGATGCTGCTGAAAAAATGAAAACCATAGATCCTGAAATTTATTTTATCCTATCATTGAAAAATATTGATAGGCGCGGTTTACAAAAGAAGATTTTATCTATAAATTATCAGGGAAAAGATATTTTGGATAGGCTTGCTGAAAAGTTAGAGGTAGATTTTAAAGCGTATTCAAAAGAACATCAACCTTATTTAAGTACAGAAGAACTAAAAATGCTTACCAGAAAAGGTTTTGGAATCTCTTCTCACAGCTGGGATCACCCGAAATATGGAGATTTATCTTTGAAAGACCAGATGGAAACTACGGATAAAACTTTTGCTTATTTAAAAGAAAATAGTTTCCTCTATGAAAGCTTTGCATTTCCGTTTACAGATTTTGAAGTAAGGAAAGATTTTTTTGATGAGCTCTTTAAAAATGAAGAAATCTATTGCAGCTTTGGTTGCGCTGGTATAAAACTGGACAGTGTAAAGAGAAATTTTCAAAGGATTCCAATGGAAATGGGTGAGAGCGGAGAACAGATTCTGAAAAAAGAAACTGCTTATTTCAAACTGAAGAGACTGATTAATAAAAATACCATTCTGAGAAAATGATAGTGCTGAGAACATTCAACAGAAAAGAGCTGGAAGATTTTATATTCTCCGGAGATTTTCAGCAATATGATTTTCTTCCTATTACAAAACATCGTGCATTGTCACATATTCAGAATCCTAAGGCGACAGAGGAAGACACCCTTCTTATTCTGGCATTTTTTGAAGAAAAGCTTATTGGTTATGTAGGATGTTTTCCGGATTGCTTTGAGGTTGATGGAAAGGAAATCCGCTATGCCTGGCTTAGTACCTTGTATGTAAACCCGGAATACAGAAAGAAAAGGCCGGCGAAAGCATTACTGAAAAGAGTTTTTGAAGAATACGAAGGCAGAATTGCCATCACAGAATTCACCAAAGAAGCAGAAGCACTCTACAATATTATGGGTGTTTTTGAATATGTCTTTCCTAAAGAAGGGAAACGCTATTATTTCAGAACCGATGCTGCTAAAATGATTCCTGAAAAGAAACCGGGAACAAAACCATTGAAACCTCTTTTTCACACTCTGGATGCTGCTGCCAATTTATTAATCTCAATAAAGAGCTTACCGGTACAGAAACCGGATTTCAAATATGAAGTTCTTTATCGTATTGATAAAGAAAGTGCAGACTTTATCAATGGATTTTCAGGGATACGTAATGCAGATGAAATTAATACTTTTATAGAAAACCCCTGGGTCCTGGAAGGTAAAAAAGATGAGAAATACCTGTTTTCAAGTTTTGCTGACAGCTTTAAATATTTCTGGATTAAAATTTGGGATCAGAATAATAAACTTACATCTTGTTTTCTGTTGCAGCTCCGTGATGGCTATCTTAAAATCCCTTACCTTTTTGCGGATGATAATTTAGATGAGGTTGTCCGGGTTTTAAATTATTTTATTGTTACTCATAAAGTAAAAGGTTTTACCTCTTATCAAACTGTATTGAATAAGAAAATACAACAATCAAAAACATTTTCTCATATCTATGACCGTGATTTTAAAAGAGAATACCTGTTTCATAAACAGCTGTTGGAATTACTTCCGGACAATTTTAACCCCAACTATCAGGATGGGGACGGGGATTGTATGATGACGTAAAAAAATTATAAATTATAAATGATGAATTGTAAATTATCCCCTGATCAATTATAATTCATCATTTATAAAAACAAACCGCCCGATAAAGTTATCGGGCGGTTTGTTTTTAATGTCCGAAAATATCTTTCAGACTTACTTCTTTAAATGTTCCCATTTTATTAACGGCTTCCATATTAAGATTCTCTTTTTTACCGATAATGGCTGTATTAAAATCTATGGACTTGACTTCTGTCTGATAAAAATGTCTGATATCTTCAAATTTAAGATCCTGAATCTGCTTATAGATGTCTTTCCTGAAGTCATGATAAATATTCAGTTTCTTCAATCTTAATGTATTGAAAAATATATTATTCCGGGTAACTCTTGTTGAAGCAATCTGTTTCAGAGCCGCATTTCTGGCATTTTCAAACTGAATAGGTACTTCAGGAAGCTCGTTCATCAGTTCATTCAACGTATCCACAGCGATCATCAGTTTATCAGGCTGAGTTCCGATATAAGTCGTTACATAATCAGGATGGTTAAGTTCAGAGTTCGCTGCATACGAAACGTAAGCAGAATAAGCAAGACTCTTACTTTCACGGATTTCCTGGAAAACAATGGATGATAATCCCCGCCCAAAATATTCATTAAATACATTGATCTTTCCAAAATGAAGTGGGTTCACCTGATTTCCTTTTCCTATCTTGCTCATTTCCATCTGAACCATGTCATAATTGATGAAATTTACGTTTCCTCCGGTAGCAGGCTCAGGATATTGCTTAGCTTCCGGGATCTGAAGACTTTCAGTTTCTATATACTGACCAATATATGTCTTGAAATTTTCAAAACTTTTGCCATAGAAGAATATCTGATATGGATATTTGAAAAGCTTTTTCATTCTGTCTGTGAAGACTTCAGAATTGCTGTCTTCCAGTTCTTCTTTAGAAATAATATCCGTAAAACGCGAGTGAATTCCCAATTTTGTATAATTGGTAAGGGCTGTCATAATACGGTTTTTATCTTTCTTGATAGCCTGTCGGTTTTCCAGTACAGTTCCTACAAACTGATTGTAGATTTCCTGGTCTGGTTTTACATCATGCATCCAGTGCTGTAGAAGAGCAATTCCTTTTTCTATATTTTCTTCCAGTCCGCTTAGAGAAATGATCAACTGGTCATTCGTAGTTTTAAAATCATTACTGATTCCTATTTTGAAGAATTCTTTTTTTAAATCTTCTGGAGAAAGAGTATCCGTACCCAGATATTGCAGCAATTGAGTGGAAACTCCTAAATCTCTGTCATTGTCACTTCCAAAAGGAAAGATGAAATGCAGCTGTGCAATATCATTATATTTATTCTTGACGAAACTCAATTTCTTTCCGTTAAGCTGATCAGTGGCAATTTCTTTCTGATAGTCGATAAATTCAGGCTTAATATCCTCCGTTTTATCTGCTAAAATCTCTTTTAAAAATTCAGACTGGGCATCACGGTTTATTTTAACAGGAGTGATTCCAGGATTCTCAACCCTGATCAATTTGTCGTTTACACCTTTTTCTTTGTTGACCACCACATAATTTTCTTTGAAAAAATCATTAGCAAAATTCACCACATCTTCTTTAGTAAAAGCAGCGTATTCATCCATCTCATTCAGTTCCTCTTCCCAGGTTCTTCCTTTTATATAAGAATCATAAAGAGTAGTAGCAAGTCCTTCTGCAGTTTCGAGCCCCTTCATTCTCTGAAGTTTGAAATCATTGATGATAGCTGGCAGCATCCAATCCGGGAAATCTCCTTTCTTTATCAGTTCAATTTCTTCCAGGACCATGTTCTTTGCTTCCTCTAGAGTTTGGCTTTCTTTAGGAACGGCTACAATAGAAAAATATCCATATTGTCTTAAGCCCACAGAAAATGCTTGAGCCCAAAGCATTTTTTGAGTCTGATTGATATGCAGATCCAGTAATCCGGCTTCGCCTCTGTTACTAAGAATATTGGCAACAACATCTGCAAGCATAGCATCCCTTGTTCCATAGCTTTCTGTTCTCCATGCAAGCTGAGTTCGTGGGGTAGTAGGGCTTTTTACCGTTTTTGTTACAATTCTTGTAATAGGTTGTTCAATAATCGGTGTCTTTTTAGGAAGCTCTTTGTAAGGTAAAGTCCCGAAATACTGATCGATCAACTGAATGGTTTCCTCAAAATCAAGATCCCCAACCAGTACCATAGCATAATTATTAGGAACATAATATTCATCGAAGTACTTATGAATAGCCTTCATGGAAGGATTCTTCAAGTGTTCCGGTTTTCCCAGTGTCGTTTGCTGTCCATTAGGATGAGTAGGAAAAAGAGCATCCATTAGTTCGTAGTTCACAAGTCTAGTGTCATTGTCCTGAGCTCTGTTGAACTCTTCATATACAGATTCCAGTTCCGTATGGAAAAGACGAAGTACAATCTCAGAAAATCTTTCCTTCTCTATTTTCAGCCACTTTTCAAGCTCGTTGTTTGGAATATTGTTTTTATATACGGTTTCATCAAACCAGGTATGGGCATTCGTTCCCGTAGCTCCCAGAGAAGAAATAGCTTTGTCGTATTCATTGGCAATAGCATATTGACTGGCTTCCTGAGAAACTTCATCGATCTTTTTGTAGATTTCTCTTTTCTTTTCAGAGTCCTGCTCTGCTTTATGCTCTTCATATAAAGCAGAGATCTGGTCAAGAAGCTTTTTTTCCTTTTCCCAGTTCTGAGTTCCGATGTGAGAAGTTCCTTTAAACATCATGTGCTCGAGATAATGAGCCAGCCCTGTATTATCTGCAGGATCATTATTACTTCCTGTTCTTACAGAAATGAAAGTCTGTATTCTCGGAGCATCAAAATTTTGAGCAAGAAAAACTTTCAACCCATTTTTCAAAGTATAGATTCTGACTTTATTTTCGTCGTGGGCTATTGTAATATATTCGTATTGGTTTTTATCTGTGTGAACCGTTTCCTTATATTTTCTGTCTGTCATATAAAACTCATTTCATTCCTTAGAATCCGGAATGCACTACAAATGTAAGGAATCAAAAAAAGATGATGGCCGGTTTTATGACAATTACATCTATTATAATGATTGGAAAAGTAGAAAAGCACTAATGTTTAGAAACTATTTTATAACAATTTTGTTATTTCTGAATTGCATTGATGGTTTTTAGTTTAGCAAGCAAATATAACAAAAATTAACACCCTTTTGTATCCTACACTGTATAATAATATATAGATCACTTTTACTCTATCTTTATATAAAAACGTTTGTGAAGATCTGCGTTATCTGCGGTTTACCATACTCACAACAAAGAATAACCTTATCTATTCAACTCTATATTCAATATAAATGGGCTTTATCCCAACCTTAAATAATCTGCTTTAAGAAAACTTTACTATTATATATATGTATACCTTCCATTACTCATTACTCATTACTCATTACTCATTACTCATTACTCATTACTCATTACTCATTACTTGAACCCCCTCTCCAACGCCCCAACTCTCCAACCCTCCCACCCACTCACCCAACCCTCCAAACAAATGTTTAAAATTTTTCTCACTGCGTTCCAGGTGATTAGGATTAAATATGAATAAAATGTAATATTTATGTTAAATAAAGTTGCGTAGTGTGTAGTAAGTTTCTATCTTTGCCCCACTGAAAAACGAGAGTATAACAGTAGCGCAGAAGAGCCTTTAGATAGGCAGGAACATTAGAAACTTCAAAAAGAAACAAGCAAAAAAAACTTAAAAACTTTTGACAAAAAAAGTTGTGAGATTAAAAAGAGTTTGTATCTTTGCAGTCCCAAATAAAGGGAGCGCAGGAGTTGATGGATTGAGGTTAATGAAGAGATTAAGGTTACTTAAAAAACTTTAAAATTTTCTTCAGAAACATTTGGTCAATTAAAAATAAAGTTTTACTTTTGCACTCGCAAATACGGAGCGACACTGACAGAGAGATTGCTTCGTTAAAAAGCGGAAGATATAAAGATCATTGACATACAATATAACAACCAAGTAAGGAAAAACTAAAGCGTTAAGAAACTTTGAGTGAGTCAGACAAACATACAATGGAGAGTTTGATCCTGGCTCAGGATGAACGCTAGCGGGAGGCCTAACACATGCAAGCCGAGCGGTATTGTTTCTTCGGAAATGAGAGAGCGGCGTACGGGTGCGGAACACGTGTGCAACCTGCCTTTATCTGGGGGATAGCCTTTCGAAAGGGAGATTAATACCCCATAATATATTAAGTGGCATCACTTGATATTGAAAACTCCGGTGGATAGAGATGGGCACGCGCAAGATTAGATAGTTGGTGAGGTAACGGCTCACCAAGTCTACGATCTTTAGGGGGCCTGAGAGGGTGATCCCCCACACTGGTACTGAGACACGGACCAGACTCCTACGGGAGGCAGCAGTGAGGAATATTGGACAATGGGTGAGAGCCTGATCCAGCCATCCCGCGTGAAGGACGACGGCCCTATGGGTTGTAAACTTCTTTTGTATAGGGATAAACCTACTCTCGTGAGAGTAGCTGAAGGTACTATACGAATAAGCACCGGCTAACTCCGTGCCAGCAGCCGCGGTAATACGGAGGGTGCAAGCGTTATCCGGATTTATTGGGTTTAAAGGGTCCGTAGGCGGATCTGTAAGTCAGTGGTGAAATCTCACAGCTTAACTGTGAAACTGCCATTGATACTGCAGGTCTTGAGTGTTGTTGAAGTAGCTGGAATAAGTAGTGTAGCGGTGAAATGCATAGATATTACTTAGAACACCAATTGCGAAGGCAGGTTACTAAGCAACAACTGACGCTGATGGACGAAAGCGTGGGGAGCGAACAGGATTAGATACCCTGGTAGTCCACGCCGTAAACGATGCTAACTCGTTTTTGGATTTTCGGATTCAGAGACTAAGCGAAAGTGATAAGTTAGCCACCTGGGGAGTACGTTCGCAAGAATGAAACTCAAAGGAATTGACGGGGGCCCGCACAAGCGGTGGATTATGTGGTTTAATTCGATGATACGCGAGGAACCTTACCAAGGCTTAAATGGGAAATGACAGGTTTAGAAATAGACTTTTCTTCGGACATTTTTCAAGGTGCTGCATGGTTGTCGTCAGCTCGTGCCGTGAGGTGTTAGGTTAAGTCCTGCAACGAGCGCAACCCCTGTCACTAGTTGCCATCATTAAGTTGGGGACTCTAGTGAGACTGCCTACGCAAGTAGAGAGGAAGGTGGGGATGACGTCAAATCATCACGGCCCTTACGCCTTGGGCCACACACGTAATACAATGGCCGGTACAGAGGGCAGCTACACTGCGAAGTGATGCAAATCTCGAAAGCCGGTCTCAGTTCGGATTGGAGTCTGCAACTCGACTCTATGAAGCTGGAATCGCTAGTAATCGCGCATCAGCCATGGCGCGGTGAATACGTTCCCGGGCCTTGTACACACCGCCCGTCAAGCCATGGAAGTCTGGGGTACCTGAAGTCGGTGACCGTAACAGGAGCTGCCTAGGGTAAAACAGGTAACTAGGGCTAAGTCGTAACAAGGTAGCCGTACCGGAAGGTGCGGCTGGAACATCTCATTTTAGAGCGTCATTAGACGATAAACAAAATTAGTACGCAAGTACAAAGCACTTGCTTAAAGTTCAAGCTTTAGTTTTTTGTTTGGTTGGTTATATAAAAAAAATACAAAACCCACTAGAAATTAGTATAGGGAAAGAGATTGAGAAATGAAGAAGAGGAAAAGGAATAACTTATTACTCATCACCCATTACTCATACAAAGTCTCGTAGCTCAGCTGGTTAGAGCGCTACACTGATAATGTAGAGGTCGGCAGTTCGAGCCTGCCCGAGACTACTAATTAAAGGAGTTAGGATGTAGGTTGCAGATATTAGGGAATAGCATATAAATGGTATGAACTAGCAACAGACAACTATCAACTACTAGAGGGGGAATTAGCTCAGCTGGCTAGAGCGCCTGCCTTGCACGCAGGAGGTCAAGGGTTCGACTCCCTTATTCTCCACAGTTTTGGAAGATTGATTTAAAAGTTACGGATGGAGCCAAAAACAACATCTGTTCATCAATTGGACAAGAAGATATTAAGATCATTGACATTAACGGTAAAGACATCACAAAGAGAAAACCGAGCGCATAAAGCGCTTGAGTAACCAATAGGAAAGAAATCGTTAAGGGCGTATGGCGGATGCCTAGGCTTTCAGAGGCGAAGAAGGACGTGGTAAGCTGCGAAAAGCTGCGGGGATTGGCACACACGAATTGATCCGCAGATGTCCGAATGGGGCAACCCGTCTGGTTGAAGACCAGTCATCCCTTAGGGGAAGCAAACCCGGAGAACTGAAACATCTAAGTACCCGGAGGAAAAGAAATCGAAGAGATTCCGTAAGTAGTGGCGAGCGAAAGCGGATTAGCCCAAAAGTCGTTATATGTTTAATAGAATGTTCTGGAAAGAACAGCCGTAGAGGGTGATAGCCCCGTATATGAAAGGCATATATTGATGATAAATGAGTAGGGCGGGACACGTGAAATCCTGTCTGAATATGGGGGGACCATCCTCCAAGGCTAAATACTCCTGAAAGACCGATAGTGAACAAGTACTGTGAAGGAAAGGTGAAAAGCACTTCGAATAGAAGGGTGAAATAGAACCTGAAACCGTACGCCTACAAGCGGTCGGAGCAGCATTAAGCTGTGACGGCGTGCCTTTTGCATAATGAGCCTACGAGTTAATTTTACTAGCGAGGTTAAGGTATTAAGTACCGGAGCCGGAGCGAAAGCGAGTCTGAATAGGGCGGATAGTTAGTAGGATTAGACGCGAAACCTTGTGATCTACCCATGGGCAGGTTGAAGCTCTGGTAACACAGAGTGGAGGACCGAACCGGTTGACGTTGAAAAGTCTTCGGATGACCTGTGGGTAGGGGTGAAAGGCCAATCAAACTGGGAGATAGCTCGTACTCTCCGAAATGCATTTAGGTGCAGCGTCGTATATAAGTTTATTAGAGGTAGAGCTACTGATTGGATGCGGGGGTTTCATCGCCTACCAATTCCTGACAAACTCCGAATGCTAATAAATGTTCTACGGCAGTGAGGGCATGGGTGCTAAGGTCCATGTCCGAGAGGGAAAGAACCCAGACCAACAGCTAAGGTCCCAAAATATATGTTAAGTTGAAACAACGCGGTTGGACTGCATTGACAGCTAGGATGTTGGCTTGGAAGCAGCCATTCATTTAAAGAGTGCGTAACAGCTCACTAGTCGAGCGGTCCGGCATGGATAATAATCGGGCATAAACATATTACCGAAGCTATGGATTTATATTTTAGATATATCTGGTAGGAGAGCATTCTATTTGCGCCGAAGCAGTATCGTGAGGTATTGTGGAGCGGATAGAAAAGAAAATGTAGGCATAAGTAACGATAAAGCAGGCGAGAAACCTGCTCACCGAAAGACCAAGGCTTCCTCAGCCATGCTAATCAGCTGAGGGTTAGTCGGGACCTAACGCGAACCCGAAAGGGGTAGTGGATGGACAATGGGTTAATATTCCCATACTTGCTCACACTAAAAAGGGGACGGTTGGATGTAGCTGCTAAAGACTGACGGAATAGTCAAGGCCTAGCCTTCGGGCGAAGCTGCTGTAGTGTAATCTGATCCAAGAAAAGCCGAAGTGAAGCAACCCGTACCAAAACCGACACAGGTGGTCGAGGAGAGAATCCTAAGGTGCTCGAGTGAGTCGTGGCTAAGGAACTAGGCAAAATAGTCTCGTAACTTCGGAAGAAGAGACGCCATCAGCAATGGTGGCCGCAGTGAAGAGGCCCAGGCGACTGTTTATCAAAAACACAGGACTCTGCTAAATCGAAAGATGCTGTATAGGGTCTGACACCTGCCCGGTGCTGGAAGGTTAAGGAAGGTGCTTAGGGTTAAACCGAAGGCATTAACTGAAGCCCCAGTAAACGGCGGCCGTAACTATAACGGTCCTAAGGTAGCGAAATTCCTTGTCGGGTAAGTTCCGACCTGCACGAATGGTGTAACGATCTGGGCACTGTCTCAGCCACGAGCTCGGTGAAATTGTAGTATCGGTGAAGATGCCGATTACCCGCAATGGGACGAAAAGACCCTGTGAACCTTTACTATAACTTCGTATTGACTTTGAGTAAGTAATGTGTAGGATAGGTGGGAGGCTTTGAAGCTTGCACGCTAGTGTAGGTGGAGCCAACGTTGAAATACCACCCTTTACTTACTTGGAGCCTAACTTCTTTTAGAAGGACATTGCGTGGTGGGTAGTTTGACTGGGGTGGTCGCCTCCAAAAGAGTAACGGAGGCTTTCAAAGGTACCCTCAGCACGCTTGGTAACCGTGCGTAGAGTGTAATGGCATAAGGGTGCTTGACTGTGAGACCTACAAGTCGATCAGGTGCGAAAGCAGGACATAGTGATCCGGTGGTTCCGTATGGAAGGGCCATCGCTCATAGGATAAAAGGTACTCCGGGGATAACAGGCTAGTCTCCCCCAAGAGCTCACATCGACGGGGAGGTTCGGCACCTCGATGTCGGCTCGTCACATCCTGGGGCTGGAGAAGGTCCCAAGGGTTGGGCTGTTCGCCCATTAAAGTGGCACGCGAGCTGGGTTCAGAACGTCGTGAGACAGTTCGGTCTCTATCTATTGCGGGCGTTAGATGTTTGAGAGGGCTTGATTCTAGTACGAGAGGACCGAATTGAACAAACCTCTGGTGTATCAGTTGTACCGCCAGGTGCACCGCTGAGTAGCTACGTTTGGAAGAGATAAGCACTGAAAGCATATAAGTGCGAAACTCGCCTCAAGATGAGACATCTTTTAAGGGTCGTTGGAGATGACGACGTTGATAGGCTACAGGTGTAAAGACAGTAATGTCATAGCCGAGTAGTACTAATTACCCGTAGATTTATAGTCTATGGTTACTAATATAAACCAAGTGCTTTATGTGCATTGAAGGTTTTGTCTTTGTGAAAGTTTTTATCGCTTAAAACAGGTAGCAGATGGTAGCTATCAGGGAGCAGGAATGCCTGTCACCTATAACCAACATCCTGCAACCTTATATACCTTCTTTAGGGTGGTTTTAGCGGTGGGGCTCACCTGTTCCCATTCCGAACACAGAAGTTAAGCCCACCAGCGCCGATGGTACTGCGAAAGCGGGAGAGTAGGCCGCCGCCAGTTTTTATTTTATTTTTAAAAAATCCTTTATCTGATGATAAAGGATTTTTTTTGTTATATACCTAATCCAGCTAAATAAGCAACTACATCCCAAAAACATAAGTAATGAGCAATAAGTAATGAGCAATAAGTAATAAACAATAGTCATCACTCATCACTATGTCATCGCAGATGTTATTATTACCTATTCATCATCCATTACTCATTACTGATTATTCATTACCCATTATTGCTTTTCTCTTCCTGATCTTCCTGCTGACTTCTTATTTGTTGTCTCCATTACCGTTTATCACCCCCGGTTTGTCACTCCGCAGGAGTCTAAACAACCAATTTTAAAGTTCTATCATCAACCATATCTAAGATTACCAAATCACTTAAGTATTAAAAAAAACTGTAGCGATATTCCTTTGAATCCTTTAGACCCTAATAAATGTGGCTGGATTCCTACGGAATGACATAGTTGGGATATTAGATCTTACTATGTAAAATTGACTCTTCCTAATCTGGATGGGCCCCGCAACTTATAACTCATAATTAATAATTAATAATTCATAATTCATAATTTGTTTTAGCCTAGCCCCGATAGCAATGGCTACCCCGCAACTTGGGTTAGAGAGCATGTGGGTTTGAGTGTGGGAGCGCAATGGCGTGAGGAGTATGAATGGATAGCGGGTGAATGCTCCTGAAATATCACTAGCTGTTCTATAAACTATTTCCTTGTAGAAACCCGTTTTACTCGAATAAATTCAATAAGTTTGTAGCAGTTTTCCAAAAATAATTATAATGTCAGGAAATATTCTGATCATCGATGATGAGATCAAACTCCTTAAATTGCTAGGAATGATCCTTTCCCAAGAAAATTTTAATGTAAAAGAAGCTTCTACAGCACGCTCAGCGATGACGATGCTGGAGCAATATGATTTTGATGTTGTTCTTAGTGATGTTCGTCTTCCTGATGCTTTTGGGGTAGAATTGGTTAAGTCGATTAAAACTAAATATCCTCAACTGGAAATTATTTTAATGACTGCATTTGGAAATATAACGGATGCGGTACAAGCCATGAAGAATGGCGCTTACGATTATCTGGTGAAAGGTGACGATAATGAGAAAATTATCCCATTGGTGTATAAAGCTCTTGATAAGGTAAAAGATAACAAGTCAAGAATGGTTCAGCAGGTTGTTACCAAAGGTTTAGATCAGATTATTGGTAAATCACCTTTAATTCTGCAGGCTAAAAAGTTGGCAGAAAAAGTGGCTTTAACAGATGCAGCCGTTCTTCTTACGGGAGAAACAGGAACGGGTAAAGAAGTCTTTGCCAGTGCTATTCATGAAGGGAGTGACAGAAAGAAAAATAGCTTTGTGGCAATTAACTGTTCAGCATTTAGTAAGGAGATTCTGGAAAGTGAGCTTTTTGGTCATAAACAAGGGGCTTTTACTGGTGCTGTGAAAGATAAAAAAGGACTGATTGAAGAAGCTAATGGAGGAACACTATTTCTGGATGAAATTGGTGAGATGCCGATAGAACTTCAGGCTAAGTTGCTCAGGGTTTTGGAAACCAGAGAATTTATCAAAATGGGTGAGACGAAAGTTTCAAAGTCAGATTTCAGATTAATAGCAGCAACTAACAGAAATCTTGAAGATGAAATAATGCATGGAAACTTCAGAGAAGACCTTTATTTCAGATTGAATGTATTTGAAATCAGTCTTCCGCCTCTGCGTAATAGAAAAGAAGATCTGAAGGTACTTGCGAAGAACTTTATTGATCTTTTTTCTCACAAACTTCACTTGTCTTCTGTTCAGGTAAGTCCGGATTATTATAAAGCTCTGGAGATAAATGACTGGAAAGGAAACATCCGTGAGCTGAGAAATGCCGTAGAGCGGAGTTTGATTTTAATGGATAATAATATTCTTGATGCTGATAGCCTTCCTCATTATTCTGAAAAAGCAGCTCCGGAAAGTGATTCATTGAGCATTCGTTCGCTGGAGAAAATACATATACAGAAAGTACTACAGTACACAAAAGGAAATAAGGCAGAAGCAGCCCGATTACTTGAGATTGGTATTGCCACACTGTACAGAAAGCTTGAAGAATACGGATTGAAATAAATTTTTTATCATTTTAATAAAGAGCCTATCATTTTGATAGGCTTTTGTTGTTTTATAACAATTGTTGCCTTGTTGTAATGTGTTGTTATTTAATGATTTGAATGTTTTTTATTCAAAATGGACTTTCTTTTGGCATATAGTCCTTGAATAAAATATTTAAAAATGACAATTTCAAGAAAAACGTTTAAAAAACGGGAGCATTCAACTTTTAGTCTGCTGATTGTATCGTATGTATTGTTGACTCTTTTAACCCTTATGATTAAGATATGATGTTTATAAGTTTAATTCTGCTTTTTGCAGTGTTGTTTTGGCTTTTATATAAATCAGTTGAATTTTTTGATAGAATATAAATTATGTGGAGTTTATTTTTCCTCTCAATACTTGCCTTTGTGTATATCTGTTATGTTTTAATTAAACCTGAAAAATTTTAATTGGTCATGAATACAGAAATTTTAGGCATTATAGCAATGTTTGCTGTCACGTTAGTTATCGGAATATTTTTAGGTAAATACATAGCTAATGTTTATGGATACAAAAAAACTTTTCTTGATCCGGTTTTTGAACCTATTGAAAAGTTAATTTATAAAATATCGGGAATTAATCCTGCCCGCCAGATGAACTGGAAACAGAATATGTATGCCATGCTGGCGATCAATCTGATCTGGTTCATCATAGGTTTTCTTCTTTTACTGAATCAGGCTTGGCTTCCTTTAAATCCTGATGGAAACCCGAATATGTCACCCGATCTGGCTTTTAATACAACCATTTCATTCTTAGTCAACTGTAATTTACAGCATTATTCGGGAGAAACGGGAGTAAGCTATCTGAGCCAGCTTTATCTGATGTTTTTACAGTTTGTAACAGCAGCAACAGGTATGGCGGCAATGGCGGTTCTTTTCAAAGCTTTTAAAGAAAAAACAAGTACAGAATTAGGTAACTTTTATGATTATTTCACAAAATCAATGATCAGAATCCTGGTTCCTATCAGTGTAATTGTTGCTTTAATTCTTTCTATCAACGGAAGTCCGATGACTTTTGAAGGAAAAGATCATATCATCACATTGGAAGGTCAGAAAGCTGATGTTTCCAGAGGTCCTGTATCTGCATTTGTAGCGATCAAACACTTAGGAACTAATGGAGGTGGATTTTTCGGAGCGAACTCAGCACATCCGCTTGAAAACCCTAATTATATCACCAATATAACAGAAATGGTTACTCAAATGATTATTCCTTTTGCATTGGTATTTGCCCTTGGTTTTTATCTGAATAAAAGAAAGCTGTCATGGATTATCTTTACCGTAATGACAGTCGGTTTTCTCGCTCTTACCATTCCGAATGTTGTGAATGAAACAAGTGGAAACCCTCTGATTACACACATGGGAGCAGATAGCAGCCTGGGAGCAATGGAGGGCAAAGAAATACGCTTCGGAAGTGCTTCATCCGGCTATTGGAGTATTGCAACCACAGTTATTTCTACGGGATCTGTGAATTCTATGCATGACAGTACAATGCCTCTTTCGGGGATGAATGAGCTGCTTGCCATGATGATCAACTGCTTCTACGGAGGCTGCGGGGTCGGAATTCTGAACTATTTCATCTTCATCATTCTGGCTGTATTCATCAGTGGTCTGATGGTAGGGCGAACCCCTGAATTTATGGGTAAAAAAATTGAAGCCAAAGAAATGAAAATTGCGATGATTGTGGCTTTGTTTCACCCTTTCTTAATTCTTGCAGGAACAGCTTTAACGGCTTATTTACCGGAATTTGGAACAAAAACATTGAATAACCCAGGTTTCCATGGTTTCAGTGAAATGCTTTACGAATTTACCTCTTCTGCGGCGAACAACGGATCCGGATTTGAAGGGCTTGGAGATAATACACCCTGGTGGAATATCTCAACAGGAATTGTACTGTTACTTTCAAGATTCATCCCGATTATAGGCCCGGTAGCGATTGCAGGACTATTGGCACAGAAGAAATATATCCCTGAAAGTTCAGGAACATTGAAAACAGATACAGCTACTTTCGGATTCATGACCCTTGCGGTGATTTTACTGATTGCAGCATTATCTTTCTTCCCTGCATTGACCTTAGGTCCTATTGCAGAGCAGATTCAGTATTTCTCAAAATAAATGTGAACATTAAAAATTACAATCAATATTCAACCATTAAGGAAGCCGAAAAGTTTGAGAAAGCTAGTCTTACACTTACTGAAACGTTCACTTATATTATCCATATCTCTCCTTATTATTTGGTATACCTTGATGGTTATTATTGATTTACAATGATATAAACTCTTTCAAAAAAATGAAAAATCAGTCACAAACATTGTTTCAGAGAGATTTGGTAAACGAAGCGATCAAACAGTCCTTCGTAAAGCTGAATCCGAAAATTATGTTTAAAAATCCGGTAATGTTCCTGGTGGAGATCGGAACTATTGTCATGTTTATCGTAAGCATGTTCAGTCTTACTGGTGATAAAACCCAGGGAAGCTTTTCCTATAACTTTTTAGTATTTATTATTTTATTTTTCACTGTTCTGTTTGCCAATTTTGCAGAGGCTATTGCAGAGGCAAGAGGAAAAGCACAGGCTGATACCCTTAGAAAAACAAGGGAAGAAACTCCAGCTAAATTAGTGCTTGATAACAAACCAGGATTTCAGGTTGAAACAAGACTGAAGATGTCTGCAGAAATGACATTAGGCGATATTTTCCTTTGTGAAGCCGGAGATCAGATTCCTATGGATGGTGAGATTATTGAAGGTCTTGCAACCATTGATGAGTCTGCAATTACAGGAGAAAGTGCACCGGTAATCCGTGAAGCAGGAGGAGACAAAAGCTCTGTAACAGGCGGAACGAAAGTACTTTCAGACAGAATTAAAGTAAAAGTAACTACAAAGCCAGGAGAATCCTTCTTAGATAAAATGATTGCCCTTGTAGAAGGAGCATCAAGACAGAAAACACCTAACGAAATCGCATTAACTATACTTTTAGCAGGATTTACCCTTACATTTATTATTGTTACCCTCACTTTAAAGCCTTTTGCAGACTATGCGCAGACTCCGATTACTATTGCGGCATTTATATCTCTTTTCGTTTGTCTTATTCCGACAACCATCGGCGGTCTGCTTTCTGCAATCGGGATTGCGGGGATGGACAGAGCATTGAGAGCGAATGTGATTACCAAAAGCGGTAAAGCTGTAGAAACAGCAGGAGATATTGATGTTCTGCTGCTTGATAAAACGGGAACAATCACTATTGGAAACCGTAAAGCAACTCAATTTCATCCTTCTAATGGAATTCAGCTAGACGAATTCATTAAAGCTTCTGCATTAAGTTCTGTAGCCGATGAAACACCTGAAGGGAAATCCATCATTGAACTGAGCGCTTTGAAATCTGAGGATTTATTGGTTCCTAATCCTACTTATATTGATTTTACAGCGGAAACCAGAACTTCAGGGATTGATTTTGACGACACAAGAATCCGTAAAGGAGCTTATGACACTATAAAAAAACTGACTGAAAAAGCCGGGAATATCTTCCCGCAGGAAACCCAGGATGCGGTGACCAAAATTTCTGAAAACGGAGGAACACCTTTGGTAGTAGCCGTTAATGAAAAAGTATGGGGCGTTATTGAACTTCAGGATATTATCAAAACCGGAATTCAGGAACGTTTCCAGAGACTGAGAAAAATGGGTGTAAAAACGGTAATGGTAACCGGAGATAACCCTCTGACAGCAAAATTTATCGCTGAAAAAGCAGGAGTAGACGATTTTATCGCCGAAGCCAAACCTGAAGATAAGATGAATTACATTAAAAAGGAACAGCAGGAAGGTAAGCTGGTTGCCATGATGGGAGATGGCACCAATGATGCTCCGGCACTGGCCCAGGCAGATGTAGGTGTAGCGATGAACAGCGGAACACAGGCTGCTAAGGAAGCCGGTAACATGGTAGATCTTGATAATGACCCGACAAAACTAATCGAAATTGTGGAGATCGGGAAGCAGCTGCTGATGACAAGAGGAACCTTGACGACTTTCAGTATTGCGAACGACGTTGCTAAGTATTTTGCCATTATTCCGGCGCTCTTTATCACTTTTATTCCTTCTCTTCAGAAGTTAAATATTATGAATCTTCACAGTCCGGAAACAGCCATTTTATCAGCAGTTATTTTCAATGCAATTATTATTCCTTTCCTGATTCCGCTGGCGTTGAAAGGAGTGGCTTACAAACCAATTGGCGCAAGCGCATTACTGAGAAGAAACCTTTTGATCTACGGCCTTGGCGGAGTAATTGTTCCGTTCATTGGAATCAAAATCATTGACCTGGTAATCAGTTTATTCTATTAAAATTTAAAAAATGAAAAATCATATTGTCTCAGCATTCAGATTAACACTTGTAATGTTGATAGTAACAGGAATTTATCTGGCTGTAGTATATGGAGGTTCTAAAATACTTCCCAACAAAGGAAATGGAGAAATTGTCTATGATAAAGGACAGAAGTTTTATGCCAATATCGGGCAGGAATTTAAATCTGAAAAATACTTTCACGGCCGTCCTTCCTCTGTTAATTATAATGCAGCAGGAAGTGGAGGGAGCAACAAAGGTCCAAGCAACAAGGAATATCTGGAAATTGTACAGAAAAGAATTGACACTTTAAAAATGGACAATCCTGAAATGGGAGGTGTGAAAGTCCCTGTAGAGCTGGTAACTGCCAGTGGAAGTGGGCTGGATCCGGATATTTCTGAAGAAGGAGCATTGTATCAGGCAAGGAGAATTGCAAAAGTGAGAAATATTTCAGAAGAACAGGTTAAAAGCTTAATTAATAATCAGACAGAAAAGCCTTTCTTAGGACTTTTCGGACCATCAAAAGTAAATGTTCTGAAGCTTAATATCGCTTTGGATCAATTAAAATAATAAATTTAATAATCGATAATCATGTTAAGGTTTTAAACTTTGATATGATTAACATACCTTAATAATAGTGAAAAAATATCTAGCTATATGTGTGCTATCAGGACTATTTTTAGCCAAAGCACAATCATCAGATTCATTGAAAACAGAGAATAAAGTGACATTTTCCGCTTATGCAGAACTCTTTTATACCTATGATTTTAATGAGCCGGGCAATCATATGCGTCAAAACTTTTTATATTCATACAACAGACATAATGAAATGAATCTTAATCTTGGATTGGTTAAAGCGAACTATCAGAGTGAAAATCTACGGGCCAATGTAGCTTTAATGGCTGGAACTTATGCACAGGATAATATGGCTGCTGAGCAGAATGCACTGCGCTATGTCAACGAAGCCAATATCGGGATCAAAATTTCTAAAAATAAAAACCTGTGGATTGATGCAGGGATCATGCCGTCTCATATCGGCTGGGAAAGTGCTATAGGAAAAGATAATATCAATCTTACCAGAAGTTTTGCTGCAGAAAACTCTCCCTATTTTGAAACAGGTGCCAAAATTTCTTACACCTCAGATAATGGGAAATGGTTTTTAAGCGGATTAATACTGAATGGCTGGCAGAGAATTGCAAAACCGGAAGGAAACCAGAGTATTTCTTTCGGACATCAGGTGACCTATAAACCCAATGATAAAATTACCCTGAACAGCAGCTCATTTATCGGGAATGATAAAGCTAAAGAAGATAAAAGAATGCGCTATTTCCATGATTTGTATGGAAGCTTTCAGCTAACAGATCAGTTTTCTGCAGTATTAGGATTTGATATCGGAGCAGAACAGAAGTCAAAAGGAAGCGAACAGTATAATATCTGGTACAGCCCAAATGTATTAATGAAATATCAATTAGACAACAAATGGGCATTGGCAGGAAGATTAGAATATTACAATGATAAGAACGGTGTGATTATCAATACAGAAACTCCCAATGGATTTCAGACTTTTGGATATTCTCTCAATGTAGATTACGCTATCTTTAAAAATGTGGTTTTCCGTACAGAGGCAAGAGGTTTTACTGCTAAAGATGCCATTTTTGCGAAAAACGATGAATTCAGAAAAGGAAATTTCTTCATTACAACAAGTCTTTCAGCCTGGTTTTAGTAATCAGCTTAACCACAGTGAAAAGTGTTTAAAGTAAAATTAAAAAGAATAAAATCAATGTCATCAGCAAAAGATTTTTTAGAACTTATCCAGAAATCCCGTAAAGGAAAATTCAAAATTTATATCGGGATGAGTGCAGGTGTAGGAAAAACCTTCCGTATGCTTCAGGAAGCACATTCCCTTTTGCGAAATGGCATTGATGTAAAGATAGGCTATATAGAAACCCATGGCCGGGAAGAAACCGTGGAGCTGGCAGAAGGACTACCTGAGGTTGAAAGAAAATCGGTCTTTTATAAAGGAAAAAATCTTGAAGAAATGGATCTTCAGGCTATCATTAATGAACATCCTGAAGTGGTTTTGGTGGACGAACTTGCTCATACTAATGTAGAAGGTTCTAAAAATAAAAAAAGATGGCAGGATGTGCTGGAAATCCTTGATAACGGGATCAATGTCATCAGTGCCATGAATATTCAGCATATTGAAAGCCTGAATGAAGAAGTCAAGAAAATAACAGGAGTAGAAGTGGCAGAACGGGTTCCGGATAAGATACTGGCTCTGGCCGATGAAGTTGTCAATATCGACCTTACTGCGGATGAACTGCTGACGCGCTTAAAAGAAGGAAAAATCTATAAAAAGGAAAAAATTCAGACCGCACTCAGTAATTTCTTCCAAAGCGGGCATATTCTCCAGCTTCGTGAATTAGCTTTAAAAGAAGTGGCCACTCATGTGGAAAGGAAGGTGGAAACTGAGATCAAAACTGAAAATTTTAAACCCATAAAATTCCTGGCCTGCATCAGCAGCAACGAGAAAATTGCTAAAACAATTATCCGGAAAACAGCAAGATTAGCCAGTTATTATAACTGTCCATGGACTGTTTTGTATGTTCAGAAACCTTCCGAAAATCCGGAAAAAATTGCACTCGATAAACAGCGGTATTTAATTAATAATTTTAATTTAGCACAGGAATTAGGTGCCAAAGTTGTCCGCATCAAAGAAAGCAGTGTTCATAACGGAATCCTGGAATATGTGATTGCTCATAATATCACGACGGTCTGCATTGGTAAACCTCACGCCAGCTTCTGGCAGCGGATGCTGGGGTACAGCTGGATCTATACCCTCATGAACAGGCTGAATGAAAGACAGATAGATATTATTATTTTATCATAAAAATAATGAAACTTAAAACGAAACTTACCTTAGGCGTTGGCCTTTTATTTCTGCTGATCGTTCTGCTTTCAGTGATAGGTTCTGTGTATATCAATAAATTAAAATCCGATACTGAAAAGATCCTTACTGCTAATTACAACAGTCTTGAATTTTCCAAAAATATGCTTCTGGCGCTGGATAATATCAGTACAGACAGTACTGTTGCAATAGCAGATTTTAGGAAAAATAATAAATTGCAGGAAAAGAATCTTACAGAATTTGGAGAAAAAGAAGCCACTCAGAACCTCAATATGCATTTCAGCAGTTATCTGAAAGCACCGGATATCCATAAAGAAAAACTCATCCGTGAAGATCTGGCTAAGATCATGTCTTTGAATATGAAAGGTATAGAACGGAAGAGTGATATCGCGATCATTACAGCAGAAAATGCCACTTTCTGGATTGTAAGTTTGGGAACCGTATGTTTTCTGATTGCTTTTATCCTGCTTTTCAATTTACCCCAAACCATTGCGGAACCTATCAATCAATTGACTTTCAGTATCAAACAGATTGCTGATAAAAACTATAATGAAAGAGTTCATTTTAAAGGAAGTGAAGAGTTCAGCAGTCTGGCAGATTCATTCAATACCATGGCGGAAAAACTTCAGGAGTACGAAAGCAGTACACTTTCCAAACAGCTGATGGATAAAAAACGTATCGAAACATTGGTCAACAATATGCATGATGCGGTTATTGGTTTAGATGAAAATCATTTTATCTATATGATTAATGATGAAGCGCTGAAGATAACAAACCTACATAAAGAAGAAATTATTGGAAAAACGGCCCATGAAGTAGCAATTAACAATGATTTGATACGCGAATTGTTAAAAAATGTTGATCACCCGGTAAAAGATCCGATTAAGATTGTCCGCGATAACAAGGAAAATTATTTTGAACAGGATATTATTCCTATCAATATTGTAAAAACAGGCGAAAAAGAAAAGAAGTATATCGGAAAGGTAATTTTGCTGAGAAATATTACCCCTTTTAAAGAACTGGATTTTGCTAAAACCAACTTTATTGCAACCATTTCCCATGAATTGAAAACTCCGATCTCTGCCATCAAAATGGGTGTTCAGCTCCTTGGAAACCAAAAATTCGGAGAACTGAATGAGCAGCAGCAGGAATTACTGAAAAGTATCAATGAAGACGGACAGCGGTTATTGGATATCACAGGAGAATTGCTGAATCTTTCTCAGGTAGAATCCGGAAATATCAGACTGACTGTAGAAAAATGCTCTCCTAAAGAAATCGTACAGACTGCTGTAAAAAATGTTGAAAAGCTTGCCGAGCAGAAAAATATTTCCATCAGTACAGAATATTTTCTGGAAGAAAGTGATGCAGTGACCGCAGATTTTGATAAAACAGTCTGGGTAATGAATAATTTCCTGACCAACGCGGTAAAGCACTCTTTTCAGGATGAAAATATTAAGATTGTAGTTGAAAAACTGAACTCGTTTATTCAGTTCAGTATCATTGATACCGGAAGCGGAATTGATGAAAAATACCACCGTCAGATCTTTGACCGCTATTTTCAGGTTCCCGGAGAGCATCAGAATGGAACAGGCTTAGGCTTAGCCATTTCAAAAAATTTCATTGAAAAGCAACACGGAGAAATAGGAGTGAAGAGTTCTCTGAATAATGGAAGTACATTTTATTTCAGACTGCCGGTTTCATAAGGATTATTTTATATTTGCGACAAAAATAGAAATGAGGAAAACTTTAGGACTCTTATTATTTTCAGTTTTGCTAAGTATTCAGATTTCTGCACAGACTTTTACATTGGAACAGCTTAAGGGGTTCAATAAACTTACCATGGATGAGTTTAAAAAGGAAATGAAACAGCTTCAGTTCAAATTTTATGACAGAACTGAAGGTTTAGGTTTTCTTTTAACCGAATATGATTCCGCTGACTACACCTCGAAAATCGGAAAGTTTGAATACAAAGAAGAAAAATCAGAAGATAGAATTGAATTTGAGTTTAAAGATAAAAAAGAATATGATCAATATCTTAAACTGATATTGACAGCCGGATATAAAGAAACTGAGAAAGGGAAGATTATTACCAAAGAGCCTTACACAGATTACTACAGGAATAAGGAGCATATCAGGTTGATCTTGCCTAAAGCAGGGGAAAGTGTTCCATATACCCTTATTGTTTTTAAGTAAAACATTGAGTATGTTCACAGAATATAAAAAAACCATTGAAAAAAATCAATGGTTTTTTTGTGAAAATATTATTTAAACTTATTGTTTCTCAATCAGATCCAAAAATTGCTGCTCATCCAGAATATGGATTGTTCCAATATCCTGAGCTTTTTTCAGCTTGCTTCCTGCCTTTTCACCTACCACAAGATAGTTGAGGTTTTTAGAAACCGCAGAAATGTTTTTTCCGCCATGCTTTTCTACCATTTCCTCAGCTGCTTCTCTGGTGAATAAAGATAATTTTCCGGTGAAAAGGAACGTTTTCCCTTCCAGAACGTTGGATAATACTTCATTTGTGCTTTCTCCTTTTTCAAGCTGTACTCCGTAAGATTTTAAACGTTCGATCATCAACACGTTTTCAGAATTCTGGAAGAACTCAACAATGCTTACCGCAATCTTGGCACCGATATCTTCTACCTGACAAAGCTCTTCTAGAGTTGCATTCTTTAGTTCCTCAACCGTTGGGAAGTTTTTGACAAGTTTCTTAGCAACTGTTTCCCCCACATGCTTAATTCCGATTCCGTATAAAACTTTCTCAAAAGGAATTTCTTTGGATTTCTCAATTCCTGAAATGATATTCTGAGCAGATTTCTCAGCCATTCTTTCCAGCGGAAGAAGCTGCTCTTTTGTCAAAACATAGAAGTCTGCAGGATTTTCAATCAGTTTTTCTCGGTAAAGCTGTTCAATGGTTTCACTTCCAAGATTGTCAATATTCAAAGCTTTTCTGGAAACATAGTGAATCATTCTTCCAACTACCTGTGGAGGGCAGTGAAGTTCATTCGGACAGAAATGAATCGCCTGATCTTCAATTTTCACCAGTTCAGTACCACATTCAGGGCAATGTTTGATGTATTCAATTTCTTTGCTCTCCTCTGTCCTTTTATCTGTGTTTACGCCTACGATTTTTGGAATAATTTCACCTCCTTTTTCTACATACACGAAATCATGTTCATGAAGATCCAGTTTTTTGATGATATCCTCATTATGCAGAGAAGCTCTTTTTACGATAGTTCCGGCTAATAAAACAGGTTTAAGGTTAGCAACCGGAGTAATGGCACCCGTTCTTCCCACCTGATAAGAAACACTCTGAAGTTCTGTTTCTACCTTTTCAGCTTTAAATTTATAAGCCATTGCCCAACGGGGAGATTTGGCTGTATATCCAAGCTGTCTCTGCTGCTGTAATGAATTCACTTTTAAAACAATTCCGTCAATTTCAAAAGGAAGATTATGACGCTCCGTATCCCAGAACGTGATAAACTCCTGTACCTCAGCCATTGTTTTGCACAATTTGGCCTGCTGAGAGGTTTTGAACCCCCAGCTTTGGGCTTTCTGAAGGAGTTCCCAATGCGTTTCCGCAGGAATATCTTCTGAGATAAACTGATACAGTACAGAAGAAAGTCCGCGTTTTCTTACCTCAGCGCTGTCCTGCATTTTCAAACTTCCACTGGCTGTATTTCTTGGGTTCATGAAGGGATCAAGACCTTCTTCCTCACGCAGTTTATTGATTTTATCAAAGTTTTTTCGGGTCAGATAAATTTCTCCACGCATAAAAAACTGAGCTGGGAAATCACCTTTTAAAGTCAAAGGAATATCTGAAATGGTACGTACATTCGGAGTAATTTCATCTCCCTGGAAGCCGTCTCCACGGGTAACTGCCTGCGAGAGCTTTCCGTTTTCATAAAGAATAGAAATGGAAGCACCGTCATACTTTAGTTCAGCAACAAATTCTACAGGATCTTCAATGGTTTTGATAATTCTTTTTTCCCAGTCTTCCAGATCGTCAAAATCATAAGAATTATCCAGTGAGTACATTCTGAATTTATGCTGAATGGTTGGGAAAACTTTGGTAACACCACCACCTACACGTACCGTAGGCGAGTTCTCATCATAGAATTCCGGGTACTTGGCCTCCAGATCTTGTAGCTCCTGCAGAAGCATGTCGAATTCAAAATCCGTAATGGTGGGTGTATCCAGTTGATAATAATTTTCATTATGCTGGTGAAGCTCTTTGCGGAGCTGTTCTATCTTTTGTTGAATGTTTTCAGACATTGGTTTTCTATCTTTTGAGCAAAAATAACTAAAGTAATTGCATTTAAAAAATAACAGAATTAAATAGTACAGGAAAATTAAGAATGCGTAATATGCCTTAACGAACTGATTGTGTAGGAAATAAAACATATGTTTAAAGTAATTTAACATAACGTTCTGATTTAATTAAAAAAATGTTAAAGCTTTCTTAAACACCCCGCCCTTAAAGTCAAAATACCTTTGCACATCTGATTGAAAGAAACCTCAACGTGATCTATTGACATGAAAATCAAAGAGGTTTACTGGTGAACATCAAAAAATTAATCATAAAGATCTTCGGAAGAAATGAAAAAAGTAAAGATTGTACTGGGATTATTGTTTTTAGGGCTTGGGACAATGGCGTATGCACAGACCACGCAGGCTTCTATTGTAGGGAAAGTTACCGGGCCGGGAAGTACGGCTCAGGAAAAAGTGAAAGTAACGATCGTGAATGAATCTACAGGGTTCAGAACGGAAACGGAAACCAACTCAAAAGGGGAGTATATTTTTAAGGAAATTCCTCTTGGAGGCCCTTATACAGTTATTGTAAACGATGATAAAAAAGAAGGTTACAATGTGAACTTCGGAGATCAGGTTACTGTAAATATGGATCTGGGGAACGAAAAGACCATTGAAGAAGTAAAAATTACCGGAAACCTTAAAAACAAAATCGGAAACCTTGGAGCAGCAACGGCAATCTCTGCAAAAAATATCAGCATGCTTCCGGTGAACGGACGAAACTTTACCAACCTTGCTGAACTGTCACCGTTAAGTGGAAAAGGCGGAAACCTTTCCGGACAGTTAGGGTCTTCTACCAACTTTACCATTGACGGGATGACTGCAAAAAATCCAACTTCTGCAGGATCTACTACCAGCCGAAGCGGCGCCCCTTTTTCTATCTCCATTGAAGCAGTACGTGAATTCAAAATTACCACCAACCAATATGATGTGACATTGGGAAGAAGCGGAGGAGGAACGGTAAGTGCTGTTACCAAATCAGGAACCAATAAATTTTCAGGAAGTGCCTGGGAATATTTAAGAACCAACTGGCTTTCCAGTCCATATGACATCAGAGGAAACAAAAGAGACAATGATTTCTCAACTTCTCAGTTCGGATTTTCATTGGGTGGACCCATCATTAAAAATAAATTACATTTCTTCGTAGCATGGGATCATCAGTTGGATTCTAGACCATTGGTGATTGCAGATATCAAATCTCCTGATGATGAGAAGAGGTTCAATACTACCACGCAGACGCTTAATCAGTTTGTGGATATTGCCAGAGCAAAATATGGGGTAGGAAGCGGCCCTCAGTTTGGAAGTTTTGACAAAGTAAGAAACTCGGATGCCGGATTTTTACGTTTAGACTGGCAGATCAATGAGAAGAATCTATTGACATTAAGAAATAATTTTACCTATGACCTTAACAAAAACGGTCTTGGTGATAATACCAATATCAATTTCTTTGAATCTTATGGAAATGACAAAAATCTTGATAACAGCTTGTTATTGACTTTAAGATCAAACCTGCAGCCTAATTTAACCAATGAATTGAAAGCGCAGTACCTTTATACTTTCCAGGACAGTTACCAGAACAATCAATTGGGGAAACCTGTTCCGAGAGCTATTGTGGAAGGGGTGTCTTCAAGTGCGGGGTCTACTAATATTCAGATCGGAGGGCATCGTTTTGCTCAGGAAAGTTTTAGAAACAATGTATTTCAGATTGTAGATAATTTGTATTACAATACCGATAAAGTAAAATATACTTTCGGAGCAGATCTGATGTATACCACAGCAAAATCGGTATACGGAAGTGAGGTGAACGGAAGATTCCATTTTCAGGGAATGAGTAATTTTGATGCAATGACGCCTTACAGATTCTACAGAGAAGTTCCTTTGATGGAAGATCCGTCTGTAAGATCAAATATATGGAACATTGGTATTTATGGGCAGTTTCAGACGAAAATCGCAAAAGGTCTAGATTTAATGGCCGGTTTAAGATTAGATTACGGAGGTTATCCAAAGGCAGAATTCAACCAGAAATTATTTGATGAAATGGGAATCAGAACAGATAATCAGATCAAATCATTCGTAATTCAGCCAAGATTCCAGTTTGACTGGAATATCAATGAAGGAAATAAAGACTTCCTGAAGTTCGGAGCCGGAATTTTCTCTTCAGATATCAACAATTATATGATCATCAATAACCTGGTGTTTGATGGAAGACACCTTGCTACAGTAGATGTAACAGGTAAAGATGTTCCGTTCCCGGATTTCAACAGCTACAGAAATGATTATAACTCGGTTCCGTCGCTTTCCCAGTATCAGATTCCAACCATTAACTATACCGGTAAAGACGCAAAAATTCCAATCGTTTATAAAGCGAATATATCTTATACCCATTTCTTCAATGAAAGGTTCAGAGCGGGAATCGCAGGATATATGGCTTTAGGTAGAAATAACTACTATTACTATGACAGAAACATGGTAGCCAATCCTTTCTTTACCCTGGCTAATGAAGGTGGAAGAGGAGTATTTATCCCTACAGGTGCTATTACCAATAATGCCAATAACAGTGTAAGCTTCGACTGGAAACAGGGAAGAATCAATAATAATTTCGGAAGAGTACTGGAGTTGGTAAGTGATGGTAAAGTAAACCAGTTCTCATTCGTGATTGATACAAGCTACCGTTACTGGAAAGATGGGGAAATCACAGCAAGTTATACGTGGTCTGACATTAAAGACAATACTTCTTACAACGGAAACGTAGCCAACTCTGCCACATTATCCACCATGATTCAGAGTGATCCGAGAGATTTAAGAATGACTTATTCTGACAACCAGTTCCGTAATAAAGTAGTTATCTATGGTAACTCTCCTACAATTGCCGGATTTACCTTAGGAATCAGATATTCAGGAATCGGAGGAACGCGTTTCTCAGCAACAACAGGAGGGAATATCAATGGTGACTTCGTAGATTCCAATGACCTTGCTTTTATCTTCCCGAACCTTACCAAATCGATTTTGGATGATCCACAGGTAGGACAAGCTCTGAAAGATTACATCAGCGAATACAACGGAAAAATTGCAGAACGTAACGGAGGTAAAAATGGATTCTATGGGGTTTGGGATGTTCGTGTAGCGAAAAAAATTAAATTTGATAAAGTAGGAGCTTTTGAACTTTCTGTAGATATCTTCAACGTGGCGAATCTGCTTAATAAAGAATGGGGTGTAAATAACTCATATGGAAATACATCCTTGTATAAAGTAACCAAATTTAATAAGGATACCATGCAGTATGAGTACACCAAAAACGTAAGTGGAGGAGGTTTGGTTCCTATGTCAGGAAATCCATACCAGATCCAGATCGGAGCGAAGTATTCCTTCTAATATCTGTTTTTAAAACCACAGAAGACATAAAAGAAATTGAAACGGCAGGTTAAGGAGCATTGAACCTTAATTTTAGCCAGAAAATCTTTTATGCCTTTGTGGTTTCCATATTTTAATAACTACCTTTATCAGAAAGTTTCAGGACTTTGTTTTTAATAATCTAAATTATATTATGAAAAATTTTATCTTAGGGTTAGCAGTTTTAAGTACAGTTATGATGAAAGCACAAACCCAGATCATTGCCCATAGAGGATATTTCCAGGCTCAGCCTCCTACAACGGAGAACTCGTTACAGTCCTTGGAAAATGCCCAGAAATTAAAAATATATGGGTCTGAATTTGATGTAAGAATGACAAAAGACGGTGTATTGGTAATCAATCACGATGAACACCATGGTAAAATGGAAATTTCAGAAGCTACATTTAAAGAGTTGGAAGCATTGAAATTATCCAATGGAGAAAAGTTTCCCACATTAAAAGATTATTTGAAACAGGGAAAAAAAGATAAAGCTCTGAAGCTGATCGTTGAAATCAAACCAGCCAAAACTCCGGAAATTGAAAATGAGATCACGCAGAAAACGATCAAAATGATTAAGGATATGAAGCTGGAATCTCAGAGTGAGTTTATTTCTTTCAGTCTTAATATCTGTAAAGAGATCAAAAAACAGCAACCTTCCTTTAAAGTTCAGTACCTGAACGGAGAACTTTCTCCTGAGCAGATCAAAAAAGAAGGATTGGATGGTATGGATTATCATTACAGTGTTTTCCAGAAAAATCCTACCTGGATTGCTGATGCAAAAGCATTAGGTTTAATTACCAACTCATGGACAGTAAATGACGTTGCTGTATACGATGAGCTGAAAAAACAAGGAATTGGGTTCGTAACCACCAATATTCCGGATCAGTTAAAGAATAAATAATGATTGAATATCCTTCACGAATAGTACAACCGAAGGACGAAATATTCCCCTCCTCCGGAGGGGTAGCAAAAGTTCTTTGAATTTTTGCCGGGGTGGTTTAAGGTATTTCCCAACCACCTCAATAATAATTAATAATTTACACAGTCTGTCCCTTAAAGGAGGCAGACTGTTCTTTTTTTATGAACTTACTCCTTAATTTTCTGAGATATAAAAAAAGTATGATTTATATGTATGTAAATCAATTTGTTGTGTATTTCGTGTGGTATTATCTCAAGGAAAGACAATAAAGATACGTAAATACAATTGTAGAATGGTATTAAATAGACTTAATTGATTAAATGTCTGATAATTAAATGTTTATTCAATGTTGTTAAGGGTAGATTAATATATCGTTTAATAAATTTTTAAGAAACGTTAAAACTGTGTTAAGATCATCCTTATAATGTCGCTTTAATTTTGCGCAAACAAAAAGGAAATGCGTAAAGAGACACAAAAACTGTTGGTTTTGTCACTGTTAGGATTGGTTAGCGTTAATCTGGCGGCTCAGCAGAAAGTTACAAAAGACACGATTAAAGGGCTTGATGAAGTAGTAGTAACTGCTTTAGGGATCAAGAGACATGACAGGGCTTTGGGGTATGTTGCCGAAAAAGTAGAAGCCAAAACATTTGAAGAAACCCAGAATAACAACTGGGCGCAGTCAATGGAAGGGAAAGTGGCAGGTCTTAAAATTCAGACTGCCGGAGCAGGGCCGCTTGGAACTTCCAGAATTACTTTGAGAGGAGAGAAATCCATTATGATGGATCATAATTATGCTCTTATTGTAGTGGATGGCGTTCCATTGGGAAATTCTACTACAGGTTCCGGTACGGCAGCTTATGGAGCGGGCTCCGGAGGAGATGTTCCGATTGATCTTGGAAACGGACTGAACAGCATCAACCCGGATGACATTGAATCTGTAACTGTATTGAAAGGAGCCTCTGCAGCTGCATTATATGGATCCCGTGCTGCTAACGGAGCATTAATGATCACTACAAAATCCGGTAAAACAAAGAACGGAAAACTGAGAGTGACTTTTAATTCTTCCTCAAGCTTTGATTCCGTATTGAAATGGCCGGACTGGCAGTATGAATACGGACAGGGAACTCTGGCAACCAATACGGCAGGCAATTTTTACTATTCTTACGGCCTTTCCGCAGATGGACCAAGTACGGGCGGTACAAGTAGTGCTTTCGGGCCAAAATTCGCCGGACAGTATTATTTTCAATATGATCCTAATGTATTGGGACAGAGCAAAGAAAGACAATTGTGGAGACCTTATGAAAATAACATTAAAGGCTTCTGGCAAACAGGTTCTACCTATTCAAACAGTATTTCAGTAGAAAGCTCAAACGACAAAACAAGTTTCAGATCTTCACTTACGTACCTTAATAATGAGTGGATGATGCCGAATACCGGCTTTGACAGATTCAATTTTGCCCTATCTTTTGCCCATCAGCTTACCAAAAAATTAAAAATCTCTACAAAATTTGCCTACAACACTACTTCCAGTGATAATCTTCCCGCGACGGGATACAACAACCAGTCGATCTCCTATTTCATGATCTTCCAGAATCCTAATGTGGATCTTGAATGGTATAAGCCGATCTGGAAGCCGGGTCAGGAACAGGTTGATCAGATCCATCCTTTCAGCTCCTTTATTGACAACCCTTATATGATCGCTTACGAAATGCTGAATGGGGTCAGAAAGAAAACGATTACAGGAAACATTACGGCAGATTATCAGTTTAATAAAAATTTCAGCTTAATGTTGAGATCAGGTATTGAAATTCTGAATGAAAAAAGAACCACCAAAAGACCATGGAGCTCTGCAAACTATCTGAAGGGATTCTACAGAGAACAGTTTATCAAAAATCAGGAATATAACAATGACCTTTTATTCTCTTACAAAGCAGATTGGAATAAATTCAGTATTTCAGCATCAGCAGGAGGAAGTATCCGCTATAATGAATATCTGATGACTGATTATCAGGCCATCGGATTGAAAACAGCAGGCGAATACAGCCTTACCAACGCTCTTTCTATTCCGGTCAAATATCCTGCACCAAGAGATAAACATGTAGACAGTGTTTACGGATTACTTACGTTGGGATATGACAATAAAGTATTTGTAGATGTTACCGGAAGAAACGACTGGAGTTCTACACTTCCAAAACAGAACAGATCATTCTTTTATCCTTCAGTAAGTACCAGCTTCATTTTATCAGATATTTTTAAGCTGAAAAGTAATAATCTGAACTTATGGAAACTGAGAGGTTCATGGGCAAAAGTAGGAATAGACAGTGATCCTTATCTTCTGGATAACTATTATTCGGCAAGCAATATTACCGGAAGTGTGGTGGCACCTACAACTTTTAATAATCCTTCTCTTAAACCTGAGAAAAACACCAATATTGAAGCAGGTATGGATTTCAGCCTTTTCAAAAATAGGTTGAATGTGAATCTTACCGCATATCAGAACGTCAGTGAAAACCAGATTATTCCTGTTTCATTACCTTCCGAAAGCGGATATTCCAAAAGAGTGATCAATGCAGGAAAAATCCGTAACAGAGGTCTTGAACTTTCAGCAGATATCTTAGCTGTAAAAGGTCAAAACTTCTCATGGAAAGTAGGTGGAAACTGGTCTACCAACGAAAACAGAGTGATGACTTTACCTGAAGGATTTGACGGAATCGTTTCCAACGTAGGTGATGTGGTCTTCTATAAAATGGAAGTGGGAGGTTCTCTTGGAGATATGTATGGATTTAAATTATTAAGAACTCCGGACGGAAAAGTAATTTACGGAGATAACGGACTTCCGGGAAGACCTGCAGATATTGAAAAAGTAGGAAATGCATTCCCGAAATGGAGAGCAGGCCTTCAGAATGATTTCAAGATTAAAAACTTTACAATAAGCTTCTCATTTGATGGTCAGTACGGAGGTATTGCTTACTCACAGTCACATCATAAAATGTCTGAACAAGGGAAACTGAAATCTACCCTTCCGGGAAGAGATAATCCTGGCGGAATGATTGTAGGAGACGGAGTTGTCCAGAATCCTGATGGATCTTTCACCCCGAATACAAAAGGAGTATTGGTATCTTCTTATTATGGAGATTACTATAGAAGAGCCAATGTGGAAACCAACAGCTTCAGTACAGATTTTATTAAGCTGAGAGATGCAAGAATTGCCTATTCATTCCCGAAAGAGACCATAAAATCTTTAGGTCTGGATGATCTTACCATTGCCATTTTCGGAAAGAACCTGTGGATGTGGACGAAGTTCCCACTTTTTGATCCTGAAGTAGCTACGCTGGATAATGCAACCATTACTCCAGGGGTTGAAATGGGACAGCTTCCAACGGCAAGAACAGTTGGTTTTCAGTTAAATCTTAAATTCTAAAATCTAAAAAAATGAAAAAAATAATCATAAATCTGACATTGGCTGCTTCTGTTTTTATGCTTCAGTCCTGCGACAGAACCTTTGAAGAAATCAATACAGATACCAGCAAAATAAAAGATCCTTCAGTAGGAAGTCTTCTTGCACCCATCCAGTATGAAATGGGAAGTTACGGATATAACAGAGCAGATGATTTTACCTTTGATATCATGCAGATCGCTTTAGACTTTCCAAATGAAGGAAATACGTACAGCAGATACTATATGGACGAAAAAAGTGGTAACGGATACTGGAATACCTCTTATAAATGGCTTAAGCAGGTAAGCGACCTTAGAAAATATGCCACGAAAGAACAGAATAATAACTATCTGGCAATATCAATGGTCCTGAATGCATGGATCGCTTCCAATCTTACCGATGCTTTCGGAGATGTGCCTTTATCTGAAGCTGTGAAAATTGAAGAGAATATTTTGAGACCAAAATATGATAAACAGAAAGATATCTATATCCAGCTTTTAAATGATCTGAAAACAGCCAATTCACTATTCAACCCAAACCAGGCATTAGCTGAAACAGATTTATTTTACAATGCCAATACCAATAGCCAGACAGGGATCTTGGGATGGAAAAAATTCTGTAACTCTCTTTCATTAAGATTGTTAACGAGGATTTTGAGCAGAAACGGTGAAGTGAACGTACATGAAAGAATTCAGGAAATCGTTAATAACCCTGCACAATACCCTGTTTTCCAGAATAATACAGACAGTGCAGTGCTGCCACTTTCAGGAGTATCTCCATACTTGCCGCCAATTGCCCGCCCTCAGGATTTTACAGCATACAGATCAGCAGGAGAATTCTTTGTAAATGCTATGAAAGATAATAATGATCCAAGGCTGAGTATGTTTTTTACCAAAGCGAAAGCAACCACTGGAGAAGATCTTGGCTATAAAGGAGCTCCATCAGGATATGCTTTGGGAACAGCTTTCAACTATCAGCCTTCTAACCTTAACCAAAACCTGGCAAAAGCACCGCTGAAAATCTTAATCATGACCTATTCTGAGGTGCAGTTTATTCTGGCAGAACTCGTGAACAAAGGAATTATTACCGGAAATCAGCAGACCTATTACGAAACGGGAGTAAAGTCAATTATTGAACAATGGGGAGCAACAGTTCCTGCCAATTATTTCAGTAATAATAATGTAGCCTATGATGGTTCTCTTCAGAAACTGATGCTTCAAAAATACATTTCCCTGTTTTTTGTAGACCATCAGCAATGGTATGAGTACAGACGTACAAAACTGCCTGCATTACCCAATAACGGAGGACTTCAGAACGGAGGACAGATGCCTGTAAGATTCATGTATCCTACCACTACAAAAGTGATGAATACAGATAATTATAATGCAGCGGTACAATCCATGGGAGGAGATAACATCAATGTGAAAATGTGGTGGAATAAATAATAAACTGAATTTAAAAATTGAAAATAATTTAAAGATTAAAAGATAATGAGTATCAATATAAAATTTTTAGTGCCTTGCATCCTGGTTTCAGCAATGACATTCTCGCAAACTTCTGTTTCAGGATATGTATACGAAGACAGCAATAAAAATCAAAAGAAAGAAAACCGCGAAAAAGGAGTTGAAGGTGTAGCTGTTTCCAATGGAGTTCAGGTAGTTCTTACTGATAGAAACGGGCGGTACAGTCTTCCGGTTCAGGAAGATCAGACTATTTTTGTCATCAAGCCTTCAGGATATCAGACTGCTTTAAATGCGAACAACCTTCCACAGTTCTATTACCATCATAAACCAAAAGGATCTCCGGCAGATTTCAAATACAAAGGAGTTGCTGCTACAGGAGATCTTCCTAAAGAGTTGAACTTTCCGCTTTATAAGCAAAACGAAACCAAAAACTTTGATATCCTTGTTTTTGGAGACCCACAGCCTTACACAGAAAAAGAACTGGATTATTTCAAAAGAGGAATTGTAAATGAAGTGAAGAACACCAAAAAGAATGCAGTATTGGGAATCAGTTTAGGAGATCTGGTAGGAGATAATCTAAGCCTTCAAAAGCCTTACGCAGATGTAATGAAAGAAGTGGGGCTGCCTTGGTATAATGTAATGGGGAACCATGATATGAATTACGATGCGAAGGAAGACCGTCTTTCAGATGAAACATTTGAGTCTAATTTTGGTCCTGCCAATTATTCTTTCAACTATAGTAATGTACACTTTATCATTCTGGATAATATACTTTACCCCGATCCCAGAGATGGTAAAGGCTATTGGGGTGGTTTCCGTGAAGACCAGCTTCAGTTTATCGAAAATGACCTGAAATTGGTTGATAAAAATAAACTGATCGTGATATCTTTCCATATTCCTTTAGAACATAACAACGAAGACAGTTTCAGAAATGCGGATCGTCAGAAATTATTTGATTTCTTAAATCCTTTCCAGAATGTATTGCTTTTATCAGCACATACGCACATCCAGCAGCAGATTTTCTACGGTAAAAAAGCAGGCTGGAACGGAAACAAAGAATTACACGAATATAATGTGGGAACTACTTGTGGCGACTGGTACTCAGGAACACCTGACGATGCAGGACTTCCTACTTCCACAATGAGAGACGGAACGGCAAAAGGATATTCATTCATCAGCTTTGCAAACAACCAGTATAAAGTTAAATACAAAACAGCGGGAAAACCGGATGATTATCAGATCAAACTATATGTTCCGAAAGTGATTCCTACATCAAGAACTTCTGCAAAAGTATTGGCCAACTTCTTTATGGGAAGCAAAAAAGATAAGGTAGAATACAGAATAGATGATGGAAAATGGGAAGAAATGGAGTATGATGAAACCATAGATCCGAATTTTGCTCTTTCTGTTTTCAAATGGGATTCTACAGAGAAAATTTTTCCGGGAAGAAGACCTTCCAATCCTGAAATGTCAAAACACATCTGGGAAGCAGATTTTCCTAAAAAATTATCATTAGGAAAGCATAAAGTTGAGGTAAAAGCTGTTGACATGTACGGAAATGAATTCACGGCTTTAGAAGAATTTGAAGTTCAGAATTCAATTCAGATTCCTTAAGCATTTTATTTTTTTTACTATACCTTTTTTTAGATTTTGAAACCGGTTCTTATGAGCCGGTTTTAATTTTTGATGAGGTTTAATAAAATATAAATTAAATCCATGTTTTCACCGCTTCATAAAAATGTACTTTCGTAACTTTGTATAAAGAAAAGTATTATTACTATGAATATAAACGGGAAAAATGCCATCGTAACAGGTGGTGGAAGAGGATTAGGGAAAGCTGTAGCATTAGCTTTAGCCAATGAAGGAGTAAACGTTGCCATTACAGGAAGAAACGAGGAAAATCTTAAAATGACAGTTGAAGAGATCAAGAAACTGGGAGTAAACTCAGCATATGCAGTTTTTTCTGTAGACAATGAAATTCAGGTAAAAGCTGGAATAGAATCTTTAGCAGAACAATTGGGAGGTATTGATATTCTGATCAACAATGCAGGGATCGGAGATTTCGGAAGTATTGAAGAAATGCCTTCTGAAACATGGGAGCAGGTTATTAAGACCAACCTGTTCGGAGTGTATTACGCAGCCAAAGCAGCTCATCCATTTATGAAAGCTAAAGGAGATGGTGATATCGTAAACGTAGCTTCTACAGCAGGTCTGAAAGGAGGTCCGAATATGTCCGCATATGCCGCTTCAAAAGCCGCAGTAGTCTCTTTATCACAGTCAATGATGGCAGAATGGAGAAAACAGAATATCCGTGTGATCACCCTGACTCCAAGTACCATTGCTTCAGATATGAGTATCCAGGGAGGACTTACAGACGGAAATCCTGATAAAGTATTACAGCCGGAAGACTTTGCAGAATGGGTAAGAGATATCCTGAAAATGAACAGAAGAGCATTAATTGCAAATGGTTCTATTTTCTCTACAAATCCATAAGAGGTTAAAATTTAAAGTTCAAAGTTTAAAGTTTAAAGCTGTCGGCAAAGAACTGTTAATCTGCCTTGAATAATGAAACTCAATAGGAGCGGGCTTTAGCCCGCTTTCTCTTTGGCTAACTTTTGGGGCTTCAGCCAAAACTTAGAAATTTTCACATTTCAAAAGATCTGTGTCATCTGAGTAATCTGTGGGAAAAACCAGAAAAAACTCCCCGGTTTCAGCCAAAAATTCCTCCACCATTTTTTTAACAATAATAACATTAGTATTTTTGCAGCAAATTAGTCACATGCAAAATTATTTAGAATTCAATTTCAAAATTTCTCCATTGCAGCCTTGGAATGAGATTTTAATGGCAGAACTTATAGAAATAGGTTTTGACAGCTTTACAGAAGAAATTGACGGAATTTTAGGATATATCCAGACAGAATTGTTTCAGGAAGATCAGCTGAAAGCACTTCCGATCTTTGAAAACGAAAACGTAAAAATCGAATACACTTTCGAAGAAATGCCTAATATCAACTGGAATGAAGAATGGGAAAAGAATTTCTCTCCAATCAATATTGATGATAAAGTATTGATCAGAGCAGAATTCCACGAATCAGTACCGGGAATGCATGAAATTATTATTCAGCCTAAAATGTCTTTTGGAACAGGTCATCACCCTACCACCCACCTGATGATCCAGCAAATGATGGATATTGACTTCAATGGTAAAAAAGTACTGGATATGGGATGTGGAACCTCTGTATTGGCAATCTATGCAAAACAACAGGGAGCAGGAGATACAAAAGCTATCGATATTGATGAATGGTCGGTAGAAAATTCAAAAGAAAATGCAGTAAGAAACAATGTAGAACTGGATATTGAACAGGGAACTGCTGAAAACTTAGGAAAAGAGAATTTTGATGTTATTTTAGCCAATATCAATAGAAATATCCTGATTTCAGATATCCCGACTTATGTTTCAGTATTGAATGACGGTGGGAAACTATTACTTTCAGGACTATGTTTCTTTGACGTAGATGATATTCTGGAAGTATGTAAAGAAAGCGGACTTGAGCTGAAAAAGCAGCTACAACGTGAAGAATGGGTAAGCTTACTTCTTGAAAAATAACACCAAAAAACAAAATACAAATATGAAAACTTTATGGACAGCTTTATTTCTACTGATGCTGCAGTTCTTTACAGCACAGGAAAGTGAAGTATATACAGATGGAGTCTTTGGTTTTGAAGAAAATAAAACGCAGAAAATCTTTACAGACTGGACCCGCGTGAGATTGGATCCGGGTGTTAATACTCAGATTGTAGATTCATTACAGACCAATCAGCAGGTGGTGATTCTTAAAAAAGAAGAAACTGTGCTGAAGTTGGGAGAAAGAGCAGCCAATTGGTATAAAATCTCTTATCAGAAGGGAGAGAGTACATTGGAAGGATATGTTTGGGGAGGTAATCTTTGTATAGGATACCGTAACAAAAACGGATATGATTTCCTTTTTGGGCTTTCCAAAACAATTGACAGGAAGAATAAAGAATACAATGAGATCGAAAAACAGAACATTGCAGGAATAAAAGTAATGGAAGGAAATACACTCATTGATGAGGTGTATTTTGATACAGGAAGAGGAGAGGAGTTGAATTCAGCGGCATTTAATATAGAAAGCGGCCACAAACTGCAGAATGTTGAATTGACTCTGAAAGCAATGGTTTCCGGTGAAACCTGTGGAATCGCAAGCTATGATCAGTATGTTCTTTTTAAGGATAAAAAACTGATGATCCTTCCGCAATTAACGAATGTGGGTGATGCAGGAGCTTTTTATCACAGCGAAGAATATGTTTTTCCTAATGATAAAGGAGGAATTTCCAACGCATTTATCCTAAAAGTGGAAGACATGGAAGTGGATGAAAAAGACAGAGAGAAGAAGAAAAGCTCTTCCAAAACCTATCTTTGGAACGGAAGTTCTTATAAGCTAAAATAATATCCTCAAAATAAATTAAACCGTTGTAGCTACAGCGGTTTTTTATTGTATAAAAGTCCATAAAAAATAGGATTGGAACAAACCGATCCAATCCTACCCAAACATGATTAAGTGTATAGTTAAGCCATAAAGGCTACAAGGAATTAAAGCACAAAAAGATTTTTATTGATCCTTAATCAATGTTTCCTTGATACTAATTAAAACTAACTAAGTGACCTTTCGGCTGCGTTTACTATATAAAAGTAATAGGTCTTCGCATCTCTTAAGTTAAAAGATAAACTGATTCAGCGAAATAGATAGGTGAAACGGAATTTTCAGCCAGTGAAGCGGATGGAATAGGTATGTGGTATATTCTTTTATTCAAAAATTAAAAGAACAGTTCCAGCAATAATCAATAAAGCTCCTATAGCTGTTTTTAGGGTAAGGGATTCCCCAAGAAATAAAACAGAAAGAATAATCGTCAATGCTACACTTAGTTTGTCAACCGGAGCAACCTGCGTTACTTTTCCGAGTTGGAGAGCCTTGAAATAAAATATCCATGAAAGTCCTGTTGCAACTCCGGAAATGGCAATGTAGATAAGATTATGCCTGGAAAGCGCCGGGATTCCTTTGTATTCACTTCGTACGAACACAATTCCCCAGGCGACCAGTAAAATAATAACGCTTCTTATGGCTGTTGCCAGGTTTGAGTTAACCCCGGTGATTCCGATCTTAGCAAAAACAGCGGTTAATGAAGCAAAAAAAGCTGAAAGAATTGCATATACCCACCACATATTTTTTAAGTTTTAAAAATTATTGATCTGTATTATTGATAAGCCTCTCCATTTTAATGATCGTCCTTGTATTCTTTACTTAAAGATAGCCAAAATAAGTAATAAAATGATGGTATTCTTCTCTTATTTATTTTATCCAATCACTTACGGTAATAACGTCGGCCTGTCTTGGGAAAACTTTATTCATCAGGATGTTATGCACTTCTTTGTCACTGTCTTTACAGCAATCTTCAATCACTGTCAGTTGATAATCTTTATCCGAAGCTTCTCTTACTGTAGATAAAACAACACCGCTGGTAGATACTCCTGTCAATACCAGGTGCTGAATATCAAGTCCGCGGAGAATAACTTCCAGATCACTTCCTGTAAAAGCACTGAATCTTCTCTTGGTAATCACGATATCCTGTTCTTCAGGAGTAAGTTCAGGATGAATAGCAATCCAGTCTTTCATATTCACATCTGCCATATGCTGTTTAATTACTGAAAATGCTTTATTTTTGGAGCTTATTTCCGGCATTCCTTGTCTGAACCCTACTGTAATATAAATAACCGGAATTTGGCGGTTTCTGGCAATTTTAATAGCCTCTTTGACATTAGATAACAGTTCTTGTGTATCATGTACGTTACTTAGTATTGATGACTGCATGTCCATCACCAATAATGCTGTTTTTATGTTTTCCATTTTCATTACACTTTATTAATAAATTGTTCCTCAGATTCTTCTAAAAGTTGTTTGTTCACTGCTTTTATCTTGTTCTTTTTAAATAATAAATGTCTAAAGACAACAGCAACTAAAATTCCTGCAATTCCTTCCATCAATAAGGTTTTTGGTGCTCCTATTTTCTCTGAAACAAATCCAATGAGCACGCTTCCCACAGGCAGCATCCCGAATATGGCAGTCAATAAAATACTGATCGCTCTTGAACGCATTTCGGGAATTACTTCAGACTGGACAATAATATTACAGGTCGTAAACTGTGCGACACCACCTAATCCTGTGAGCGCAGCAAAGAACATAGACCAGTAGAAATTGGTAGCATATGAAAAACAGATCAGTCCAATACTCAGAATAACTGTACTCAGAATAAGAATGTTCCTCATGGATGCTCCTTTCTTCAGCGAAGCCAGAAATACCGTTCCGAGAACCGCTCCGATCCCGATGAAACTGGATATATAGCCGAATGTCTTAGCATCACCTTTGAAAATTTCCTTTGCATAAACGGGAATTAAAGTATCATAAGGTAAAATCAGCAAACCTGTAATACTCAGCATGATGATGACCAGACTGATAGATGGTTCTTTTTTCAGATACCTGAAACCCTCAGCTAATTCTGTAAAAGTTCCTTTTTTAGCTGATTTTTTCGGAATGATCTTTATTTTCATCATAGAAATTGAAAGCATTACCGCTGCAAAACTGGCTGCATTGATAAGAAAACAGGTTCCAGCCCCGAATTTTTGGAGGATGATTCCGGAAAGGGCAGGACCCGCCAATTTAGCGATGCTTGCCATAGCTGCACTCAGAGAAAGAGCACTTGGAAGGTCTTCGTCATCCGTTACCACTTCATTAATCATAGCCTGCCGGGCCGGAATGTCATAAGCATTAATAATGCCTAGAAAAACACTGAGTATAATGAAACTCCATATGTTCTGATGTCCCGTCATTACCAAAAAAGCCAGTAGAGATGCCTGAATTAATGATAAAATTTGAGTGATCTGTATAATTTTATACCGGTTGTACCGATCCGCTGCAACCCCGCCGAATGCTGAAAATAAGAATGAAGGGAATTGTTCTGCAAAAATGGTGAGTCCCAACATAAAGGCAGACTGGGTCATGCTGTATACAACCCACACTACGGCTGTACGCTGCATCCACGTTCCAAATTGAGAGACAGAACGCCCGAAAAAATACAACGTGTAATTGGTGCTTCTGAAAGCCCGGAATGTACTGATATTACTTAATTTGTTCATTTTTTTTAAATAGACTATTTGACAAATAATGTAAAAGTGTCAAAATTGAAATAAAAAATTTTTACCCAATATGTTTAGTAACCATAGAGGTTAGAGTGTTCACTGTATTGTTTAAGTTTTCAAAATTGTTTTTTAAACTCATCTCGCGCCTTATTCCCCTGATACTACTCTGTAAAATAAAGATGATGGTTTCCTGTTCTTCGATGGCAACTTTTGGAATGTTACCATTGTTAATGCTCGCTGAAAATAAATTAAGCAAAAGATTTCTTTCTGCTTCCATCATTCGGTTGTGGGCATCGGTGATGTGTTTTGACTTCTCCTCATTGTCCATTCCTGCTTCTATAGCTCTGAAAAATGATGATCTTTCTTCTGATGTTTTTACTTTAGCCATACAAAACTCCTGAATTTTTCCTTCAAACGTATTTTTCTTTCTCATATTGGAATCAATCTCAGAAATAACTTCTTTGATCAGATTATCCAAAACCGCCTGAAAGACTTCTTCACGATTTTTATAATAATAATAAATTGAAGTTCTGCTTTTTCCAACTGCTTTTGAAATATCATCCATTGTCACCTTCTTTAAACCATACTTTAAATACAGTCCTGAAGCGGTCTCAAGGATTTGTTGTGAAAGCTGGTCTTGTTCTGTGTGAGCTGACATTGTCTTAAAATTATCTGAAATTATGAGTGCAAAATTAAATTATTTTTGACAAAAAAACAAATTTTGTCAAATTGTAAAAAAATAGATGATTTATTCTTCGGATCTATAGAATAAAACTTCTGCTATGTGTTCGCTTAGAAAAAATCAATGAGATAGATTAACTCTTTGTTCTCCCTTAGATAATGTTGCTAAAAAAATAGATTTTGTACTTACGATAGAATATTATAGTTTAAATTTAACGATAAGTAATAAAAACAAAAAAGACTCACTGTTTCCAGTAAGTCTTTCAGTGAGCGCGAAAGGATTCGAACCTTTGACCGTCTGCTTAGAAGGCAGATGCTCTATCCAGCTGAGCTACGCACCCATAAAGTAGTTTTGAGAAAACTACTAAAACAGTCGGGGCGGCAGGATTCGAACCTGCGACCTCCTGGTCCCAAACCAGGCGCGATGACCGGACTACGCTACGCCCCGAAGGTGTCATCAGTAACGAATTTTACTTCGTTTTTGCGGTTGCAAAGGTATAATATTTTTTTAAATAAAAAAATAAAATTAAGAATAATTTTTAATTAATTTTTAGTGAAGACTTTTTGATTAGTCATACTTATTTAAAAACCATAGTCTTATATTTTTTTATTGTCACTTGTTAAAATGGCTGACCTTTACCCAAAACTGAGCAAAAACAAAAAAGACTCACTGTTTCCAGTAAGTCTTTCAGTGAGCGCGAAAGGATTCGAACCTTTGACCGTCTGCTTAGAAGGCAGATGCTCTATCCAGCTGAGCTACGCACCCATAAAGTAGTTTTGAGAAAACTACTAAAACAGTCGGGGCGGCAGGATTCGAACCTGCGACCTCCTGGTCCCAAACCAGGCGCGATGACCGGACTACGCTACGCCCCGAAGGTGTCATCAGTAACGAATTTTACTCCGTTTTTAGGGTTGCAAATTTGCAATTCTTTTTTTAATAAAAAAAGAAAATGAGGTGTAATTTTTCATGAAACCTTTTTTATTACCTTTAGCCTGCTAATAACCATTGATTTAGCCTGCTTTAAAAATGATGAAAAAATTTTCGCTTTTTTTATTCACATTCAACATTCTTATCCCAAAGTATAAAAGAATAACCGTGAAAACAGGAGCTCGTTTTCTTCTGTTCAGCTGCCTTTTGATGATGTATTCTTGTTGCAGAGATGAAAAATTTGTAATCCATAAAATTGCCAATATATCTTTTAGTTTACCCGAATCATTTGTTGTTAAAAAAGAACCTGCCGAAGATTCTCAGGTGTTTAGTATCAATATTGGAAATAAGCATCTCGGATATGTTTATTATGGTGATTATAAACCTTTTGAAGAGGATAATTATATGGTTGTTTCAGAACCCGAAATTTTTGAAAAATTTAAGAGTAATATTGAGCTTAATGCTTATTTGTCAGATAATTCCGATAGAGATTACAGAAATGGAATTTATAATGTAAATTATTACTACTACGATACCATCAATCGGCACAGAGCTCAGATTATGCTGCCTAAGAAAATGGATAAAGGATCTATCGGTGTTCATTTTGATAGTGTAGATGTTCACAAAAATAAGATGGCAATTATTATTAATGATTTGAGTGAAGAGAATAAAGAGCTGTTTTTAAAAATCTTTAACACCATTAAATTCAATCCGTAAAATACTATCAAAATTCAAAATTAATTGTAAATGAAGTTTAAAATATTTGTATTCATACTATTGTTATTGGGATCTTTTTTTATAGTAAAAGTTTTTCTGTTAGACTTTTCTTTAAATAAGCATGAAGTTCATATTATTGATAAGTATTTTGTAGTAGATATTAACGGAGAATATAATCTAATGCGTAAAGAAGAACATGGATATAGTTTAATAGTTTCAAGTGTTTTAGATGTATATATAAAACAAGATGAAATTATTACCATATCAAGTTTAGAAGGAAATAAATTCATAAACAATAATTATAAAAATAAATATTCAACTCCTAAAAATATTCACTATTATCATGTAAAACAATACAAGGTACAAGAGGTCAGTAAAGGACAATTTTTAAAACAAAAAGAAGTGTATAATTTGGTATGGCAAATAGAATAAATAATAGATATAATGAAAGATATTTTAGAATTTAAAATTATAATTCATGAAAATCAGTCAGAGACTCTGGTCGTCTGTTTCATTGCTTTTATTTTTCTATTATTGGTTTTTGAATATTAATGTTTTTTAATTAGGAAAAATGAACAGAAATAGAGAGTTGATAATCATATTTGTTATTATTACTTTAGTATTCTTATACAAATTGATATTTTCTTCAAAAAACAAAGGTAGTTTTTTAGATGAGATTAGAGATAAAGATATAAAATCAATGGTTAGCAAAAAGTATATTAATTCTGATAATCACAATATACCATTCTTGGTATATGGCAATAAAGATAGTATAGTGGTTTATAGAGATTGGTGGGATAAGGTTTCTGTTGGAGATTCGATACTAAAACCAAAAGGCTCTTTAGAGATAGTTATTAAAAACTCTGATAAAATTGAAAAATTTGATTATGAAGATAAATTTGGGTTAGACAATTAATAGTTTTTAATTTAGTATCCTCTGCTCCTCAAAGTCTCCCAACTTTGAGGCAAAAAAATCAAATAACTTAATTCAATATTAAAAAAAACCTCGCAAAACGCGAGGTTTTTTAATTAAACAAGCCCCACTAATTCCTATATTTGCTCCATGAAACGATTAATGCTGCTGTACGTACTTTTCCCTGTATTCCTATTCTCACAGACTACCGGAAAAGTGATCAAAATTTCAGACGGAGATACCATTACTTTACTGTTAAAAGGAAACCAGCAAAAAAAAATCAGGCTGGCTGAAGTCGATTGTCCGGAAAGTGGACAGGCGTTCGGGAAAAATGCAAAACAGTTTACTTCTGCTCAGGTATTCGGGAAAACGGTAAGTTTTGTAGAAACCACTACAGACCGCTATGGAAGGTCTATTGCGAAAGTATATTATGATGACGGGAAATACCTTTCCAAAGAGCTTATCAAAGCTGGAATGGGATGGTGGTATTACTCCTATTCCAAAGATGATTCTTTAGGGAAACTGCAGGAAACTGCAAAGCTTAAAAGGATGGGGCTTTGGCAGGATAGTAATGCTCTCGCTCCCTGGGATTACCGTAAAATGAAACGTGAGCTTAGAAATAATAAGAAAATTGAAGCTGCTAAGAACGGAACAAAAGTAAAAGCAGTAGCGTAAATATTAGGTAAGGAAGCGTGAAGATGGGAAAGGGAAGTCTATCATTCATTGATAGGTCTGCTAGTAACTTCCATCCTCAAGCTTCCATCTTTTTATCCCCCTTTCTTTTTTATAAAAATATAAAAGCTTGTGGCCATAAAGATGAAAATAGCTGCAATATTACAGTAATCCAGCCTTTCAAATACAATATTTTCATTCATAAAATTCAACATCGATTTGTAACCTCCGGTATAAATCAGGAAATCAGAAAATTCTCTTTCATTAACGATCGTAGAAAATAGCAGCATGAATACTCCAAAGCCAATAGGATAAATAAAATTTTTGAAAAGAAGGCTCAAAGTCAGCTGTACCATAGAGATCGCAGAAAGCGTAATGAAAAACTTCAGAAAGGTATAAAATATTACTTCTCTGAAATCATAATTCTGAAAACCCAGCTGTGGGAAAGCAATACTGAGTAAATATCCGCTTAAGAGTAATGCCAGATATGAAAAAAGAACAGACAGGAAAACTGTAATTTGGATAAATAAAGCCTTCGAGAAAAATATTTTAGTCTTGGAAACAGGAAGTGTAAACAGAATTTTATAATTATTATTCCGGTATTCCACATCACAGCAGGCCTGTACAAAAAGAGAAACAAGAATAGGAAACAGCAGATAAAAAAACATAAATACAGTTCTTCCCAATGAAGCTTTCCATGGATTTATTGTTCCCTCAGACTCTTGAATTCCGGAGCGCAGTACATCATAGGAAATGTACAAATCAACGGCAAAAATGATCAAAACCGGGATCAGCAGAATTCCGAAAATCTCTTTGTTCTTGGAGAGCTTGTACTGCTCTGATGAAAAGGCCTTAAAAAAAGTATTGGTATTAGTCATGTTTTTTAGCAATTAAATTAATGAAGATCTGTTCAAGATTGGTGCTTTGAGATTCTATGTCATAGATCTCAATTCCATTCTGGATCAACGTTGTGAGAAGTCCGTTGAATTCTTTATCATCATTGATTCTTACAGAAATTTTGTTTGTATTATTCAGCGTTGCGGAAAAAGTGCCCTGGAGCAGAGATAATGCTTTTTCAACAGGATTAACTTTTAAAGCAACTTCTTTTTCCACTTTGCTTAGAAGATCATTTTTTGTTCCCTGGAAAATCATTTGTCCCCCTTCTATAATTCCGATGTGGGTCGCCGTTTTTTCAAGCTCGCTCAGAATATGGCTCGAAAGGAAAATGGTTTTTCCCAGCTCATTCAGATGCTGGAAGAGTTTTCTCATTTCAAAGATTCCCTGAGGATCAAGTCCGTTGAGAGGTTCATCCAGAATCAGAAGTTTCGGGTCATGAAAAATAGCCATTGCAATTCCAAGACGCTGTTTCATTCCCATAGACAGGGCGCTTGCCTTCTTTTTCTTTTCGTTAAGAAGATCTACCAGTTCCAGAACCTCATCAATCCTTTTGTTTCCTTTACCATAGATAATGTCCAGGTATTTTAAGTTTTCAGAAACAGTGAGCTTGGTATAAAAACAAGGAGATTCAATCAGGTTTCCTGTGTTGGCGAGAGTTTCTGTTCTATTCTGCTTTAAGCTTTTATTTTGAATGAAAATATTGTCACCTGATGATTCCAGAAGTCCCAAAAGGAGTTTGATCGTGGTCGATTTTCCTGCTCCGTTTCTTCCCAGATAGCCATAAATACTGCCTTCGGGAATATTGAGGTTGATATTGTTCAGAATGGTTTTAGAACCTATGGTATAGCTGAGATTTTTAGTAGTGATGCTTTCCATTATTCGATGGGTGTTAAAGAAGTATTGGTGTCTATATAAAATATTCCGTCAAAAAACCGGCTCCAGACTTTTTTCTGATCTGTTCCCTGGTTGATGGTGGATACAAACTCTTTCTTCAGTACGGAACTTTCCGGGATATTTCTGAGATTGATAAAAAAATAAGGGGTCTTCGTTGCGTGAAATGTATTTTCGATGGCAAGTTTTCCCGGTTTATCTACTAATGTTCTGGTTTTATTGTATTTGGCGTAGGATGAAAAATCAATCATATAAGAAGCCTTTCCGTATTTACTTTTGATATAAGCGCCCAAAGGCAAATAATCTTTGCTGTACCGGCTTGCAAAAGTGTGTAAATTTGCACACCAGACAATCAATTTTTGTCCTTGATAAACGGAGTCAATCTGATGAATAAGGTTTTTAGCCATCAAAGAATCTCTGAACTGCATACTCTGCATAGATCCGGATTTGTATTTCCATATCTTATCGAAATTGTTCCTCATGTCATGTAAATACCGTGCATACATAATGTTTTCAGGATCTTTTTTCAATTTTGAAACCACATGTTCCAGTCTGCTGATTTCCTCCAGAATATCCTTTTTCTGATTGCCGGGTAAGTTTTTACTGGCAAACCCTTTGTACATAAAATTAGAGATCTGATTAAGGTTCTTGTTTAAAAGAGGAAATGGCTTAAGCTCAATCGAATTTTTGCTTAAAAAATCCTTCAGCAGCTTACCGCGTTTTTCATAGAGTTCATCTCCGGAAAACTGAATATCAAACCCGCCCAGTTCTATCGGATGAGCTGAAGTTTTAGTTGTTTGATAATAACTGATCAAAGGCTGGGTTTCCTTATTATTCCACCAAAAATCAAAAAGTCCCGTTCCTCCTATAGAAGCTGAGGGAATTTTCAGATTGTGGTTCTTCATTTCTTCATTCATCATCCATGTATCGTATTGTCCTGCTTCATAGAGCACAACATTATACCCCATATTCTCATGAAGATATTTAATGAGCCTGCTTTTGGCCTGCATGGTAGCTCCGTCATAATGGATGTTTTCTCCCAGCATTAGAATCCTGTTCTCTTGAAGCACAGAGTCCAGAACCTTCAGATCGCTATTGTCCGGATAGATCATAGAAATGCTTTTTATGGGATGTTTGTACCGCTGGACGTCGTTCAGGAGTTCCTGTTTTTCTTTTTCGGGAATATCTTTAAAAACAATTTTATTCAGGATTAAAACTGCAATGACAGAAATTATAAAAGTGTAAAGTATTTTTTTCATCCATTCAAAATTACCCAGTTGCTAAATGTATATTCACTTTGTTATTTGGTTTTAAATTTAATAAAAAACAAAAGATTTATATGAAAACTGTTTATTCTTTGGTCGAAAATAATGCCATGCGAAAAATGATGTCAATTCGTCTTGTTTTTCCTGGTTCCGGGAAATATATAAGTCTGATGATGGATTAAAAAATAAAAAACTGTCTCAAAAAAATGAGACAGTCTCTTTAAACAAAAAGTATTACAATCCTGATAAGGAAGTTGTATCTGATTTAATTCCTGTTTTTTACCAGAATCCATCCAGTATAGGAAACAAGCTTTTGGGTATCCGGATCCATCCACTTTATTTCATACCAGTAAGTACCACTGTTCACGGGAGTACCGCCGATGGTACCATCCCATTTTAAATTATTATTCTTATCAGAAGAATGAATGAGCTGTCCGTATCGGTTGAAAATACCAAACTTCAGATCTTTCAAAAATCCAAGCTCAGAATAATCCAGGGTGTCATTGATGCCGTCACTGTTAGGAGTAATGGCATTAATAAGATTCGGAACCAGGATCTGAGTCTCTACAGGAGTACAGTTGCTGGAATCTTTCACATAAAAAATATTTTTACCTCTTGGAAGACCAGTGAATACATTAGAATTCTGCCATATTATTCCATCCCTTGAATACTGATATGGAGGTGTGCCGCCCTCTACAGTGAGGGTAACCGTATTTCCTGTAGTTTCTATCTTCTTGATTTTGGGAATGGGAACAGACATTACTTTTACAAACTGTTTCGTTTCACATCCGTTGGAAGTCAGGATTACCCAATAACTACCTATGGAAGCAATGATAGAAGGTGTCGTTGCTCCTGTACTCCATAAATAAGAGGTATAACCCGGCCCGGCATCCAGTGTGGTTCTTGCATCAGGACATATATACTGATCCACTAAAAGAGGAGAGGGCTTGGGTGGAATTACCGTTAAAGTAATTTGGGCGAAATCAAAACAGCCATTACCCGTAATTACCTTCACATAAACTGTTGTATTTGGAGAAATATAAGCAGTAGGAGAGGTTATTTCATTCGTTCCATTAGTGGCATCTGTAAGAGTAGGATAATATCTCTTCGTCACAGGAGTAGTGGTAGTGACAAGAGCAGTAGTCAGATCAAAAGTTCCTGTATTAGGATTGCTTGGAACAAAACATCCGTTAAGAGTTGCGTTCTGCACATTTGGAGCTGGATAAAACTGAAGGGTTATTTTAGCATTTGCCGTACAGCCTTCAACAGTGGTTACCTTTACAAACACTGTGGCAGGAACTGCTGATAGATAGGCATTGGCAGGAGTAATTTCATTGGTTCCGGCATTTAAATCTGCCATGGTAGGATAATATTTTCTGATGGCATTGGCCGGTCCTCCTACAGCAGCTGTCGTAAGATCGAAAATACCCGTTCCGTTGGTCTCGCAGGTTTTTACGGTAGTATCCGTTAAAATCAGAGGCTGAACGGTTACATTTACTTTTACCTGTTCACAATCTGTAAAGTCAGGATCATTTCCACAGAATTTATAAGTGAAAGTATCTGTGGCAGTTCCTGCATTGGCTGTATAGGTAAGAATTCCAGTTGTTGGGTTTATCGTTAAAGTGCCGTTGGCAGGTGGGGTAATAATCTGCACCGTCCCAGGTACCGGAGTCTGTGTAGAATTGGAGAATGCAGGAGTGATGGTAGTAGGTGTACCGGCACTGCAGACATTCATTGGTTTTACGGTATTGACAAGACAGCTGTATACCTTGTAAGGATAAGTTGTAAGAGGAGTACACGTGCTTTTCGTGATGGATACTGTATAATTTCCTGCCTGAGTAGGAGTGTAGGTATTACCGTTAGCTCCCGGAATAGGATTTCCATTGAGGTTCCATTGATAATGATCAAAGCCGCTTTCTACTTCTAAAGTAATTCCCGGAACACATTCGCCTGCAGATTTACTGATCACCGGAATTGAATTGAAGCCTGCAAAATATCCTCCGTAGCCAAGATTTCCACTACCTCCTATAATACCGGCTGTAACTGCTTTGGTAGAAGTCACTGTAACATTTCCAGAGATATTGGGAATTGAGTATGAAACCCAGTTTGGAGTTCCGGAGACAGGGAAAGGTCCTTCTGCTGCGGTAGGAGTTACTCCGTTTACTGTTACTCCGGCTCCTGTTTGGGTAAGAATATTAAGCTTTACAAAAAGCGGTGGATTGAAAGTTGTATAATAAGGAAGTTCTCCTATTTTTCCTATTTCATCAATAACAGTAGGAAGAAAACAGTTAAGAGGCGGTATATAATTGAACCCTTCCGTAGCATCATTGTCTGCAATACCTGATAACAATTGATAGACATAGACATTCTTTGAAGCTTTGATGTACATATTGTGATGAGAAGGCCCATTGAGTACATAATTCATTGCACTTACCCTGTAATACTGCCCTTCGTTGAGCGTTATCACAGGTGTTGGGTTGTTGTTAAGCCTGATCTCTGTATTGTTTTCTGTAGCGACAACAATAGCTCCCTCAATTTCAGGAATAAGATTTCCCATTCCTTTAATAAGCACAAACTCCTGACCTAAACGTTCTACCGGAACAGACTGATCCATGATAATATCCTCGCCGTTATAAGGAGGTGTCATTCCAAACTGACCATGATAATTTCCATTGGTCACAGATACAGGTTTGGTAGCTTCAATTTTAGCACCGATAAACCCGTCTTTGTTGCCCGGTTTATTGGCAAATCCGGCAAAAATATAGGATTGTCCTTTATTCAGGGTGATTGTAATACTGGGATGGGTAAGTCCGTTAAAATTATTATAGAACCATGTTGTCATACCATATCCCGAAACTTTGATCTGGGTATTGTCTTCTGTTGCCAGAATACCGCAGGAAAAATTTTGCGAAGGCTGATTGTTCATCAATGGGGCGTATACAGCATAAAACTTATTACCAATTCCGGCTTTTCCCTTGGAAGTCAGAATTTCTCCATGATTGATTTCCGAAAACCTGTATGCGGCAAAAAAAGGAAGATCTCCGTGAAGATAAAGTCCTCTTGTTTTTACACTCATCGCATCGGTAGTATTTTGTCCTATCATCAGATTCATCGGGACATCAAATGTTTGTGGATTTCCTTTGCTGATAGTCACTGTTCCTATCACCGTATTGTTATTGTAAATACTGACAGGGAAAGGAGTATTGCTGTCTGTGGAAAGATATAATGCCTGTTTGGGTGAGCCGTTCGAAGAACTCGCGATCATAGGTGCAAACCAATGGTCTGTATCCCTTTGTGCACAAACAGATGATGAGACAAATAGTAATATAAAGATAAATAAGATCCTTTTCATAAGCTTTAAGGAAGATTAGATTAAATAAGGCATGCAGCTTTTCATGAAAGCAAGCTTTGTTACAATTGATTGATTGTGTTTAGATTAATCTTTAATTTTTCAGTAAGATCCAACCTGTGTATTTGATAATAGCGTCTTTCAGAGCCGGTTCTTTCCAGGTGATTACATACCAGTAAGTTCCTGTGAACAGTTTTTTATTATTGAACATGCCGTCCCATGTATAATTGTTGAAACGTGTGCCTGTAAAAACATTGTTTCCATATCTGTCATGTACTGTAAAGGATAGCGCTTTCTTGTAAGCAAGTTCTGCGTAGGAGATCATATCATTCATGTTGTCTCCATTAGGTGTAATGGCATTGATGATATTGATCACCGTCAGTTCTACCTGTATTGGTTCGCAGTTGTAAGAATCCTTTACATAAAATTTATTCTGACCATTAGGCAGCCCTGTAAATACATTTGAACTTTGCCAGTTGGCTCCATCAGTGGAATATAAATAAGGAGGATTCCCTCCGGTTACAGTAAGTGTTGCCTTATTGTTGTCGAGATCAATTTGCCTGATAACAGCTTCAGGTGCTTTTTTTACAGAAATATGCTGCTTTGTAAAACAATTGTCATGTCCTAAAATCACCCAGTAATCTCCTACACCTGCGTTGGAGATAGAAGAAGTTGTAGCTCCCGTACTCCATTCATACGATTGATAACCCGGACCGGCATCCAGTGTTGTGGTAGAATTAAAACAAATAGACTGATCTTTAAGCAGAGAAGAAGGATGAGGTAATGTAACAGTAAGATTTACTGTTGCAATGGTGAAACATCCTGTTGTATTAACCACCTTAATATATGCTGTTCCGCTGGAAGAAATATAGACAATAGGGTTCGGGATAGCATTGATTCCTGATACTGCATCCTGTTGAGTTTTATAGTATTCTTTGGTAATTCCTGTTTCGCTGGTAACCATTGCCTTGGTTAGGTCAAAACTTCCCTTATCCGGAGCAGCATCTATATAACATGAAGTTAAAGAAGCATTCTGAACTTGTGGGGACGGATTGAATTGAAGACTGATTTTTGCCTGAGCAAAACACCCTTCAGGACTTGATACTTTTACATAAACATCTTTTGGAGCAACAGATACATAGGCATTGGCTGATGTAATTTCATTGGTTCCGGCTGCAAGATCAGCGGGTGTCTGATAATATTTTTTCTGAGCCCCCGCAGGCCCGCCAACATTAGCCGAAGTAAGATCGAAGACTCCTGACCCATTATTGCTACATGCTTTTAATATAGTATTTGCTGTGGTTATTGTCTGTATGGTAATATTTACCTTTACTTGCTCACAGTCTGCAAATTCCGGAACATTTCCGCAGAACTTATAAGTAAATGTATCAATAGTAGCTCCTGTATTAGCTGTATAGGTAAGAATACCAGTTGCAGGATTTACAGTCAGAGTTCCATTGGCTGGTGGAGTAATGATTTGTACGCTGCTTGGTAATATTGTTTGAGAAGAATTGGAAAACACAGGAGTGATCATGGTAGGATTTCCCGTTGAACAAACTGTTAAAGTCTTAGTGGTATTTGTCAAACAGCTGAATGCTTTGTAAACAGGTGTTGTTGCAGGAGGGCACGTTCCTCCTACAGACACTGTTGCAGTATAATTTCCGGCTTGCGTTGGTGTATAATTATTGGTTGTTGCTCCGGGGATAGGTGAGCCGTTGAAATTCCATTGATAGGACACATAGCTGTCATCTACTTCCAGTACCATTCCGGGAATACACTCTCCACTCTTTTTAGAAATGACGGGAATGGAAGAGAATCCGGCAAAATACCCTCCGTATCCTACATTTCCTTCACCTGCAGCAATACCAGCTGTCACCGCTTTAGTAGATTCTACGGTAATATTTCCGGTAACATTCGGGACAGAGTAAGTAACCCAATTAGCATTTCCGGTTACGGGAAACGGTCCCTGTGCAGTTGTTAAAGGCATTCCGTTAACAGTAACTGTAGCTCCTGTTTCAGTGATAATATTCAGTTTGACAGCAGGAGTGATGGCTGTGTAATAAGGTAATACATTGATCATTCCTATTTCATCTATTTTCTTAGGGAGGAAACAGTTGAGAGGAGGAATATAATTGGCACCGATGGTGATTTCAACAAATGACGTTGCTGTTCCCGCCATCAACTGATAAACGTAGACTTTTTTGGTAGTCCGGATGTGCATGTTATAATGTCCGGTACTATTTTGATTCATGTAAGAAGAAGAGCCGATCCGATAGAACTGTCCTTCGTTAAGTGTGACAACCGGATTCACATCATCATTGAGATACACCTGTGTATTATTCTCCGTAGCGGTTACTACAGCACCCTCTACATTTGATGCAATCGGAGCCATGCCTTTAACGAGGACAAAATCATCCCCTAAACGTTCTACCGGTATCGACTGATCCATTAAAATATCACTACCATTGCTGGAGTTGATGATCTGTCCATTAAAATTTCCATTAGTAACTGTTACAGGTTTACTGGACTCAATTTTTGCCCCAATAAAACCATTTTGATTTCCTGTCTGATTTCCTCTGCCTTCAATGATGTAAGATTGTCCTTTATTCAGCGTAAAGGTCATTGAAGGAGAAGACGCTCCCGAATTACCATTGGAAAACTGAACAGAAGAATCATAATTGGAAACAGTTACTACCGTGTTGTCTTCTGTTGCCAGAACCCCACAAGTAAAATTATTGATAGAAGAAGAATTAGAAATAGGTCCATAAGCCACATAAAACTTATTTCCAATTCCTGCCTTTCCCTTAGAGGTAAGAATTTCCCCATGACTTTTGGTAGAAAACCTGAAAGTACAGAAGAAAGGTTTTTCTCCTTTTATATAAAGACCTCGTCCTGTTACCTTAAATACTTCCGATTGAGATCCGGTAATCATATTGTCCATCGGAATATCAAAAGACTGCGGATTTCCTTTACTGATCGTCACAGTTCCAATCACTGTATTATTGTTATAAATAGTGACTGGAAACGGTATCATAGAATCTGTTGACAAAAACAAAGCTTGTTTATTGGAATCATTGGTCCTGGACATCATAGGGGCAAACCAATGTTCAGTATCTCTTTGGGAGTAAAGTTGATTGCTGGCAATGAACAAAAGTAAAATGGCAAAAAGAAATTTTTTGAAGGAAGAAAGGAAATGCTTTGTTGTATCAGAAGCAGGTTTATAAACAGAGTAAAAGTCTTTCATTGAATAAGTTTAAGGGGATAAAAACTGTCATAAAAGCGGTGTGCAAATTTTCACCGCTTTTGATGACAGAGACAACATTTATTTTTTTATTGCTTTTACGGTTTGAGCAGTACCGTCTTTCATGATCATTTTTACTAAATACAGACCTGAAGGCAAATCTCTTAATGAAATGGAAGTATCAAAGTTTTTGATCTCATTTACCACTTTACCTGAAGTATCATAAATGCTTATCAGTTGTATGTTTTTACTGTCAGTAATAGTAATGATATCAGTAAAAGGATTTGGATAGATGCTTGGTTTGGATTTGATAACCGTATCGCTTACCCCCATAGACTGTGTAGGAGCCCATGAAATATTATCCCAATAATACAATGAGTTGCTTGAAGTGGCATAAGTATTACGGATGGCAAGTCTGGCTCCTGCAGGAACAGTAGCCGGAATATCAACAGTATATTCGCTGGTTCCTGTAGCCGGAGTATAAGATGTATTTGTAATATTCAACTGCTGAATCACTGTAAAAGTAGAAGCATCCGTAGGATTCGTTACATACCCTACTTCCAGCTTTCCGGTATTGACACTGCAGTAGGCATTAAATTTCAAAGAATGAGTTCCTGCATTAATATTAGAGAATTCAGGAAGCACAGCAATGGTTACATCATTTGCAGATATGCTGCGTTGTAATATATGTTTTGTTCCGGAAAGCGCTCCGCTTCCGCTAATGTTAAGACTGGCTATTCCTGTTGTAATTTTTCCCCAACATGGAGCATTGGTAAGAAGCCCGGCATTATAAGAGTCAAAATTCTCGGATAAAGTAGTCACAGGCGCACAAAGGGTTAGTACAGATGTAATATTGCTCCATACACTTTGATCTGTAGCGCTGCATCTTGACCTTACCCAGACATAATAGGTTGTTGCAGAATTTAATCCTTGGATGATGTAAGGATTTGATGTTATTCCTGTCAGGTTGGGTGGAGTAGATGAGGTGGGTGGAGTGCTGCTTGTGCTGTAATAAATATCATATCCTAATGCAGGGGCAATGCTTGGGGCTGTCCATGCTGCAGTTACGGTTGCGCTGGTTACATTAGATAAAATGACATTACTTGGAGCGAAACACGTTGGTTTGGGTTCCCAGTACACATTGTCCCAATATATAGCAGTAGCAGGTACACCTCCGTGCCTTACAGCCAATCTTGCTGTAGCCGGAACCGTAGTAGGAATTGTTACATAATATTCATATCCGTCAAATACAGTATTACTGATATTAACAGACTGTATGTTAACAAAAGTAGAAGCATCTGTATCGTTTGTTACATAACCAATGTCTAATACCCCTGCTGTTGTTCCTGTTACTTTTGCCTTAAATCTTAGCCAGTGAGTTCCTGCGTTCACATTGCTAAATGAAGGAAGAACAGCAATTACCATATTGGCAGGACCGTTAGCACTTTGATACATTACTTTTGAGTTGTTAACGCCACTACCAGTACTAATAGCCTGATAGCCTGTTCCTAAAATAATCTTGTCCCAACAGTTTAAGGTGTAGCTTGCACTTGTTGTAGCATTTTCAAAATCTTCAAACATAGTTGTTTGTGGATCACATTTGGTCGTGAAAGTTCCTCTTAAAGACCATGCACTTTTGTCTGTTGAGCTGCAAACAGATCTTACATAATAGTAATAAGTAGTAAATGATGCAAGGCCACTGAGCGGAGCAGAAGTAGAAGTTGTGCTTCCCGATGCAGGAGTAGAAGCATTCGGGACAACATTGGATGAAGAGTAATAGTACTCATAACCATTTCCGGGTATTGCTGTTGGAGGTGTCCAGGAAATTGTTGCTGTATTGGTTGTCAGATTGTTGGATGTAAGTGCTGAAGGAACAAAACATGATGGTGTTGGATCTATCTTCAGGCTGAAATCCACGAAATTACCATAATTATTAGGCCCGCATGGGCTTACCGGATTGGGAAATGAAGTTCCGCTCTGTACTCTGATTCTGTAAATTCCTGCTGCCTGAGATGGAGGAATGTAGAATTGATCATCAACAAATGTATAAGCGGATGGAGTCAGCGGATTTTCATAGAAGTCATCGAAATCCCCATCGGCATTCCAGTCAATCCATACATAAGATTTGACACCTGATCCTGCAAAGTCCAGGTGAACATTCACTGTTCCTCCCGGATAAGATGTTACAATCTGGCTTGATGAATTATCAGTATAAGCCTGATATGCTGTAGCATTATAATACAATGCCCCCTGATCAGAGAATGTCGCATTTTTCAGATAATTGTTTTGGCTGGTCGCACCCGCAGTAGGTATGCAATAGGTCTGAGCGTTCAGATGATAAACCGAAAAGAGGAAAATCATCCATAATAAGTAATGTTTTCTCATTTTATTTCTATTTTTTAAGGGTTGATATACCCGCTTTATTGTCAGATTTTGAGCGGTAGAATTAATTGTTGCAGTACGTTTTTCTAACTTCTTTTCCTACATCAATGAATATTGATCCATTGAATTGTATCTTAAAAATCATATCTTAGATGATTGTAAGATTATCTTTAATTTTTTATAATGATAATGCTTAATACGTGTGATGGTTTCATTGAAATTTGAGAATAAGTCTAATATTTTGAATCGACTTAAAGGTTTGAACAATATTAGCGTTATATTTGCCCTTCGTCAAGGAATACGCTTGCATAATTCGTTGAATTTACAAGAATTAAAAATTTAAAATATTGTAAATCAATCAATTGTATTTATTTGGTTTAAAAGGAGTAATGATAGGAATATCAGGTAAAAACAATGAGGAAATGATCCTTATGTTAAAAAAAATACTGAAAAGTAATATATCAATATTGTTTTTCATTCTGTGGTGCCCGGTTTTTATAAATGGGCAGGCTGCTCCTGATTTCAGTATTTTAACCGATAAAGCTTTTCAGAAACTATATCAGAATCCTGAAGAATGTATCAGCTATTCACAGAGCCTTCTGATGAGTGACAAAAATATTGAGCATAAAGTGATTCTTCGGAATATTATTTCCCAGGCTTATGCCTTGCAGGGGAATTATGTGCAGTCTGTAAGTATTTCCAATCAGAAAGAGGATGATGACAAAAAAGGGAATTTTTCCCATTTTATACAGTTGTTTGATGATTATAACCTGGCGGATCAGTATCAGAATTTAGGGTTGTACGGGCAGTCAAAAAAGATCATTGCAGGTATCTTAAAAGATCCGGAACTTTTAAAGAGCAATAATCCCAAAGAACGGATGGTGATTGCTAAACTGTTTCAGCTTCAGGGCATCAATGCCGGAATTGATAGAAATTATAATGCTGCTTTACTGAATATTGATAAAAGTGATTCTTACCTTAATAATAACAATGAAGAGAACAGGATTATCAAATGGGAGAATATGATTTTCCGGTCTGCTTTCCTGATGCCGCAGAATAAGCTTGAAGAATCAAAGAAATTACTTGATGAAGTTATTCAGGATATTGAAAAACATGGGAATAATGCTTTTATCTCTGCATTTGCCTATGAAAGTATGTCCCGATATTACTTTCTGAAAGGTGATTACAATGAAGCTGTAAAACAACTGGAGAAAGGATTTTCCGAAATTGAAAACCTTCCTTATAATGATCTGAAAATCATATTTTATGAATTGTTTGCCCGAAGCTATCTGGCCCTAAATAATGATGAAAAATATTATTATTACAATAATTTATATACAGATTTAAAAGCAAAACTGGATTCCAATAAAAAGGAAGGCATACAATATATTGTAAAACTGCTTGAAACATATCATCATAAAAACCTTGAGTTTCAGGAGCAGCATAAGGAGAAACTGTTTAGTACTACTGGTATTGTTATTTTAATTCTTATTGCGGGAATGATTGCTTATTTTTTGAGTGAATCATCAAGAAGCAGACATCTCAAAAAACAGCTTGATTTTTTTGAGAAACTGAAAATAAAAGAAGATCCTATAAGTCTTGAAGTTGAAATGCTGAAAGATGAGACAGCAAAAGAGAATAAAAGTCAGGAAAAGGATCCATCTAAAATTTCCAAAGAAAAAGAGGAAGAGATTCTACAGAAGCTCAAAGACTGGGAAAAATCCGACAACTATCTGAATAAAAACATGTCACTGGCTATTCTTTCTGCCCAAACAGGGATAAATACTAAATATCTGTCTGAAGTCATCAATAATAATAAAGGAAAGAACTTTAACGGCTACATTAATGAGTTAAGAATTGATCATATTGCGCGCCTTTTGAAAACAGATCCGGCTTATCTGAATTATAAAGTAAGCTATCTGGCAGAATACGCTGGATTTTCATCTCATGGCGCATTTACAAACGTATTCAAGTCTATTACAGGAATGTCACCAAACACCTATATCCAGGAAATTATAAAAAATAAAAACTGATGAAACACTTTATCCATATCATTTTGATGAGTCTTCTGTTTTTCCAGGCACCTCTTGCCGGGCAGAAAATCTCTGATGACTCCCTGATGAAGATTGCCAATCAGGAAATTTATAACAATCCGGATAAAGCCATAAATATTGTAAAGAAACTGCTCCGAAAAGAAAAAGACCTCAATAAATCCATTAAAATCTATCTGATTCTATCCACAGCAGGAATTGCCAAGAGAAACTTTGACGAATCTCTGCAATATATTCTGAAAGCAAGAGAGTTGGTTCAGAAAACAAACGATCCCAAGATCCAGACCAGTTTTTTGATTGCAGCAGCTATACAATACCAGCAGATGGAACTCTTTAGCAAAAGTCTCGAAACATTGGACGAAGCTGATGGGTATTTGGTAAAACTGCCTGAAGATTCCTATCTGAAGCATTTTGAAACAGCCAGAAGTTTTGCCCTGCGCGGAATGATCTATAAAAGCCAGTCGAATCCCGAAATCGCCCTTCAGGAATTTTTAATTGCTATCAGAAACTTTGAAAAAATAAAAGAAGAAGAGAAAACATACTTTAATCAGAGTATTATTTACTATAATATTGGCCATTGTTATCTCAGTCTGAATCAACCAGACAATGCAGAAAAAGCTTTCATGAAATCTATGAATCTTGCAGGTTTGATAAAAGCAAAAAGTTTGGAAGCGTTTGCTTTAAAAGGATTGGCAGAGATAAACAAACAAAAACATCAGAATCAGGAAGCATTGAAACTGTTAATAAAAGCTGAAAACTTAGGCAGGGAAGCAGGAGATCTGTCACTTAATGAAGGAATTTATAAAGAAATGGCGGATAATTATCTGGCGATGGGAAATCCCAACCTTTATCAGGTTTACAGCAGAAAATACTTTGAAACAAAATTTAAAAGAGAACAAAGCGAATTGAGCTCCATTAATCATGCTATTGATGTTCATAATATAGAAACTCAAAAGAAAAGTGAGAAGCTAACCATCCGGTATAATTATTTTATTGCAGGGATGATAATTGTTGGACTTTTTATAGTAAGTATCTTTTCCTATTTAGTTATGAAGATCAGAAAGCAGAATAAGAAATATCAGAATGAAATAAAGAAACTTATCAAGGATTGAATGCTTTTTTCAGGATTATTGACTTTTAAATCATTAATACGATTTATTTATCAATGAAAACAACTCTTAAAAAGCAAAAAACCTCACAATAAAAATTGTGAGGTTTTTGTGAGCGCGAAAGGATTCGAACCTTTGACCGTCTGCTTAGAAGGCAGATGCTCTATCCAGCTGAGCTACGCACCCATAAAGTAGTTTTGAGAAAACTACTAAAACAGTCGGGGCGGCAGGATTCGAACCTGCGACCTCCTGGTCCCAAACCAGGCGCGATGACCGGACTACGCTACGCCCCGAATATATAAGAAGAGCGGAGGGTAAGGGATTCGAACCCTTGCGACACTTTCGCGTCGACAGTTTAGCAAACTGCTCCGTTAACCACTCCGGCAACCCTCCTTTTTGTTTATTTTTTAATGATCGTTGTTCCGTTATTGCGAGTGCAAATATAGAACAGATTTCTTTATTTACCAAATAAAATTCAAGAAAATTTTGTGTATTTTTGAAGTAATAAATCATCCAAAAACCAAACTGATGCGTAAGACATTATATATCATCGGATTAAGCACTTTTGTTTTTTCATGTACTTCTCAGCAAAATGTGAAAAAAAATACTTACAAACCGAAAACCCCAATAACACAGGCGAAACCGACGGTTCAGACAACAACTCCGGTGGCTCCAAAACCAAAAGTAGTCTCCGATCATGGAGTAGATTTTTTTACTACTAATATAGCAGACCCAACAAAAAATGATAATACAACAAGTTACGGTTCTATTGTATCTGCAAAACCAGGAGGATACAAAGTTGTAAAGACTTATTTCCCCGCAGTAGCCCAAAACTTCAGACAACGTTACTTAATATTACATTATACAGCTCTTGCAGATGATAAATCAATTACCGTTCTTACCCAGCAGGCGGTGAGTGCCCACTATCTGGTAAATAATACAGGAGATAACGAGATCTATCAGTTGGTAGATGAAAACAAAAGAGCGTACCATGCAGGAGTAAGTTCATGGAGAAATGATAAAAATCTTAATGATACTTCTATCGGGATTGAAATTGTAAATGCCGGTTACACTACAGATGCTGCAGGTAAAAGAACATTTGCTCCTTTTAGTGATGATCAGGTAAAAAAAGTGGCCGCATTGGTTAAAGATATTGTGGCAAGATATCAGATTCAGCCTACTTATGTACTTGCTCATTCAGATATTGCTCCAACAAGAAAGCAGGATCCCGGGCCTATGTTCCCATGGAAAAAGCTGTATGACGAATACCAGATTGGGATGTGGTATGATGAGACAGCAAAGCAGACTTATCTTGAGGCGGCACAGGCAGACATTAGTGCAAAATATAATGAACCCAGCTTTATCTTCCTTATTCAGAATTCATTACAGAAATTTGGATACGGACTGGATCTTAGCGGAACATGGGATGATGCTACCAAAAAAACAATTGAAGCATTCCAGTACCACTTCCGTCCACAGAATTATGACGGAATCATGGATGCTGAAACATGGGCAATCCTGCAAGCTTTAAATCAAAAATATCCAGTAAAATAATTCAAATTAAAACGCATCGGTTAGATGCGTTTTTGCTATCTTTAAACGATCAAAAACAGTAAAATATCTGTAATGGAAAATTTCAGAAAAGAAAGTGATCTATTAGGCGAACTGAATGTGCCTTTAGATGCTTATTATGGGGTTCAGACACAAAGAGCTATCAACAATTTCAAAATTTCAGGACAGCTTTTGTCTTCATATCCTGATTTCATAAAAGGATTGGCGTTTGTAAAAAAAGCAGCTGCTAAAACCAATTATGAATTAGGACTTCTAGATGAAAACCTGTATTTTAAAATAGCAGAAGCGTGTGATGAAATTGTAGAAGGGAAATATCATGACCAGTTTCCGGTAGATATGATTCAGGGGGGAGCAGGAACTTCCATCAACATGAATGCGAATGAAGTGATCGCCAATATCGTGTTGGAAAAATTAGGAAAAAATAAAGGAGAATACGAATTCTGTTCACCTAATGATCATATCAACCTTTCACAGTCTACTAATGATGCTTATCCTACAGCTATCAAAATGGGATTGCTGCAGATGAACATCGGTCTGGTAGAAAGACTTGAAAAAATTATTGCTGCATTCCGTGCAAAAGGACAGGAGTTTCATGATGTTATCAAAATGGGCCGTACACAGCTTCAGGATGCTGTTCCAATGACTTTGGGGCAGGAGTTTGAAGCTTACGCAGCTACATTGGAAGAAGATATCTCTAAGCTGAATAACAATGCAAACCTTTTTGTAGAAGTAAACATGGGAGCAACAGCTATCGGAACAGGATTAAATGCTCCGGTAGGATATGCTACACTTTGTGCTAAAAACTTAGCTCAGATTACAGGTTACCCGATTGTTTCTGCACCGGATTTAGTGGAAGCAACACCTGATACAGGATCTTATGTGATTTACTCTTCAGCAACGAAGCGTCTTGCAGTGAAATTATCAAAAATCTGTAATGACTTAAGATTACTTTCATCAGGTCCAAGAGCCGGTCTTTTTGAAATCAACCTTCCACCAATGCAGCCTGGGTCTTCTATCATGCCTGGTAAAGTAAATCCTGTAATTCCGGAAGTGGTAAACCAGGTTTGTTTCAAAGTATTCGGGAATGATCTTACCGTAACTTTTGCAGCAGAAGCAGGACAATTACAGCTTAATGTAATGGAGCCGGTACTTTCTCATGCCATCATGGAAAATATCAACTTCCTTTGCAATGCTTTAGATACTCTTCGCGATAAATGTGTGGTTGGAATTACGGCCAATAAAGAAATCTGTCTGAATATGGTGAAGCACAGCATCGGTATTGTAACGGCTCTGAACCCTTATATCGGGTACAAACAATCTACACAAATTGCTAAAGAAGCATTAGAAACCGGAAAAAGTGTTTACAATCTTGTTCTTGAAAAGGGAATTCTTTCCCAGGAGAAACTGGATGAAATCCTTGATCCGAAAAATATGCTGAAACCGCATAATAAATAATAAAAAAACAATAAGTGGTAAATGATCCTGCTAGTGGTCATTTATCACTTATTATTCATCATTTATACCATAATTCGTGAGGTTTTTAATCATAATTCCTGCTCATAACGAAGAAGACAATCTCTCCTTTACACTTGATTCTTTACAGCAGCAAAGCAGCAAAGATTTTAAAGTAGTGGTAGTGAATGACGGTTCTGTAGATGGAACTCCTGAAATCATCAGAAAATATACAGAAATCGATTCCCGTTTTGAAACGATCAACCTTCAGAAATCTGAACATCAGCCCGGATCTAAAGTTGTTCATGCTTTTAAAAATGGTCTTCGGACTCAATCTATGGATGATTTTGATGTCATCTGTAAATTTGATGCTGACATTATCCTTCCCGAAAACTATCTGACCACAGTAGAAACAGCTTTTACCAATAATCCGAAATATGGACTCGTAGGAGGTCTTCTGTATATAGAAAAAGAAGGAAACTGGGTCTATGAAGGAAATTCTAATAAACATCACGTAAGAGGGCCTATGAAGGCTTACCGTAAAGAATGTTTTATCCAGATCGGAGGCTTAAGGGAAACATTGGGCTGGGATAATATTGATTCCATATTGTTGGAAAATCTGGGATGGAAGGAAGTTGTTCTTCCGGAACTCCATGTGAAGCTGATAAAAGTAAAAGGAGCCGATTACACCATACGTCCTGCAGATTATTATGGCAGGTACTTTTATTTCTTAGGTCTTAACAGGTTTCTGGCTTATATAGCTTCTTCAAAAGAAGCCATGAAAAGCAAATCTCCATCATTTTTCTTTGATATTATCAATTCCTATGAAAATTGCAGATCAAAAAAAATGGAGCTCAAAATTACAAAAGAAGAACAAAAAGCGGTTAATGATCAGCGTTGGAGAATGCTGAAAAAAAAATGGCTGAAGATGTAGGAGATAAATTATCTTATATATTATAAATGTTCATCAATAGAAACGGGTTTTAACCCGTTTAATGAAAAATAAAAAATCCATCGGCTTTAGCCAAAACTTAAGATGTAACTCCCAAACGTGAAAAAAATAGCTTACATAGAAATAGATACCCACGCAGAAATCGCCCAGGCTTTCATGGATGCTATGGAAGGATCTCAGGATTTTGCAGTAGACTATTATTTTTCAAAAAGGATCAAAGATCAGGTAAGTCATCGCGATGAAGCTGTATTTTTATCAGATAGTTCTATGATTCTGGATCAGCTGAAGGGAAAAGGGTACGATCTGGTGGTCATAGGAACTGTTCATCGTTATTTTAATACATTTTTGGCGGTAACAAAAAAGTACAATACGGCAGTCATTGTCCATAATCTTAATTTTACAAACGCTTCAAAGCTGGATCTGATGAAAAGTGTTTTCAAAGGAGATATTATCTTCAGATTAAAACTATGGCTGAAAGAAGGGTTGTTTTACAAAACTAAAGTTTATCAGACATCCGGATCACTTTTCGTGCTGGATGAAGCATTGATTTCGGATAGGTATCAGTTTTTGCCGCTGTTTTATACCAGGGATTTTGATAAAACAAAAAATGAAAACCTTGTGGTGGTAATTCCAGGTGGAGTTTCACAGAAGAGAAGAGATTATGCTTATATTTTTGAGACTATTCAGAATGTAAAGACAGATCAGCATTGTGAGTTTGTATTCCTTGGAAAAGCTAAGGATCATGAACTAAAACGGCTTGAGCAACTGTCTCAACGGCTGCCTGAAAATATCAGCATTACTTATTTTTCTGAAAGAGTTTCTACTGAAGATTTTGATAAATGGATGCAGAAAGCGGATATTCTTTGGTGCCCCATTCAGCAGGAAACAGAGTTTTTTAGCATGAAAGAAACTTATGGAGTGACGAAAATGACGGGAAATCTTGGGGATGCCATTAAATATGGGAAACTGGCTGTTTTTCCAAAAAACTATCTGTCAAATTTAGAATTTATTCTTCCGGAAGAAGAAAACATTCTTAAGCAATGGGGTAAATTATCAGCGGTCGATTTTGATTTTCAAAAAAAATATAGCAAAAAGGAAATTTTAAAAAACCTGGAAAATATTTTGAATAATCATATTAAATAATTACGCTTTTCTGATTATTTTTTTTACGAATGTATCAAATATTTTTTTTGATATTCCACATACAAGAAATACGAATAAAACAGTCTGAACATTGTTAGTCAAAAAAGTTACTAAAAATATAACTGAGAAGGTAATTGTTGTGAATAGCAGGTCAGAAGTGAATTTTTTTCTTTCCACTAAAGTCATTTCAAAAGAATATTCTTTGTGTTTTACAATGGCGAGCCAATAAAGGATGTAAATAGCAAGCCCCGCAAGAATATGATTTAACAGAAAAAATCTAAATGCTAATATAACAACATTCTTATTGTCCACACTCTCAGCAAAAAAAGCAGTAGTAAAAGGAAAGAAGATAATGGGTAGCAGCATGATCATATTGGCTATTACAATTTGCTTATTGTAATTATGAATATGCTTAAATAGAAAATGATGACGCATCCAATAGGTTACAATGAGAAAAAAGCTCAGTAAAAGAGCAAAAAAATTGTACTTAAGCTCAACTAACTGTTCCCAGGCATTATCAAAAGTGGTTTCTTTGGTTATATGCGGAATTTTAAACTCTATGATAAGAAGGGTAATAGCAATAGCAAAAATTGCATCACTAAAAAAAGCTAAGCGCTCTACCTGAAAATCTTGCTTAGGATGCTTATCACTAAAAGATGTGTGTTGTTGTTTCTGAGTCATACCGATTTCATATTATATAATACCCGGTTAATCTATTTATATAATATTTACGAATGTAGTATTTTTTTTACTTAAACTTAAAAATACTCTTAATAAATTTTACATTCAGATAGTCTTCAACCGGGAATATTTTAGTGAAATAATTTCCGATATAGATCAGTATCAGAACAACTGCAGGTTTGTAAACAAGGTTAAGCAGATTGCTATTGAAGTTGGGAAGAACAATAGCCACTGTAATAGCTAAAGTACAGATAATAGAGACGAAAATCATTTCAATGCTTAAAGGCGAAACCTTAAATACAATATAATTGAAAACGATTTTTACAACATTGTAAATAGTAAGAGAAATGGCTGTAGATAAAGCAATTCCGATCAGTTTCAGATCTGTATTTTTAATGAAATAATAATTAAGCCCAATAGTTAACCCAGCCAGTAAAAGCATCACCAGAATATTGAATCTGTAATATTTTGAAAGAGAAATAATATTTCCGTTGAAGCCTGTTGCGAGATCTATCAGTACAGCAGAACCCCAGATCCAGACTACAGGCTCATATTCTCTGAGCATCGTTCCGTTTTTGGGCATAAATTGTGTCAGATAAGGGAATCCCACCATAATGCATGAGAATAAAACAGCGCCAAGGAAATATAATGTTAAAGATGTTTTCTTGTGAAATCTGTCCAGTTCTACCATATCTCCGTCTGCCAGCGTTTTGTTGATGATAGGAGCAGATATATTAAACAATCCAAGCTGTGGAATAGAGATTAATGAGATCAGGGCATATAAAACAGAATAGATTCCTACCTCTTCCATTCCCATAAATTCTCCGATCATAAAGCTGTTGATCGCCAGATAATTTCCAAAAGTTCCCAGGAATCCGAAGAAACTGTAATTGAAAAACTCTTTCCAGAAATTATTCTTCTTAAAATAATCCGTATTAAAATCAAGCTTGATTTTCTCCAGTTTGTTGGTGTAATAAATATACCCCAAAAGCATTAAAAAGAAGATTCCAAAAAAGAAAGCAAAAGCTATTTTCTGCGATGCTGCAGCGGTAATATTCTGTGATAAGGCAAAGAAAAAAAGGCAGAAAGCTCCCAGGTTTGCTATTTTCGGAAACAGATTGTCGAAAATATTGGAAACCACAATTCTTTTATAATTGGAAGTATATTTATTGAAAATAGCACAAAATGAAAGGATTAAAATCAGAGGAAGAATCATTTCTTTGATCTTCCATGCTTCTGAGTGCCTGAACTTTGGATAAAAATAAGGAAGTATAAAAAATACAACCGTGAAAATAAGAAAATTGATAAAAACAGTGAGCAGCGACAATGACAGCATGTTTTGTTTTTTACCGTCTCTTTCTACCGTGTGGAAAAATTTCACGTTTGAATAGGAAATTCCCAATACTACAAAAGGAACCAGCATTTCTGCAGTGGGAAGAATGTAGCGCAGCTTTCCATAAAATTCAAAATCATTCGGAAATATGAATATTGCGGAAACTGTGCCCAGCAAAAACCCAATATAACCGATAATGGAATATTTGAAGCCTTGTCTCGCTACTACACTCATAAGTTTTTTTAAATGTTTTTAGGTATAAAAATAATATTGTTGATGTACTGAGTTTTATTTTTTTCGTCGTTTGTATTTTGTGTTATAATGTCCTCTGTAAGACTTTCCAGAGTAAAGCTTTTTCTGTTCAGATATTTTGCTTCATATCCCCAGTTCATTACTTCTGATATTTCATTCCATATAGGAGTTTGATGGTGTCTTTGCTCCATCTCGACCATTAATGTCGGCGTAAACTGTCGGATGGTTTCTCTTGCTCCGAAAAGCGTTTTTATTTCATTTCCTTCGACGTCTATTTTGATAAAATCAAGCCTTTTGAAATGTTCCAGTGCTGCCCATTCGTCCAGTTTGATCACTTTTACTTTTTCCGTATAGCTTTTTTCTTCTCCTTTTTCTTTGTAAGAAGTGTTTAAAGTGCCACGGGAAGCAATTGTTTTTCCGTTAATAACAGGTACTTTGAACTCAGCAATTATATTTTCATCAGAAAGAGCCAGAGGAAAGATATGCATTGCCGGAAACAGTCTTTTTAATCGACGGTAAAGCTTTTTATTGGGTTCAAAACCATAAATGTTATCGTGGTTCAAAGTGTTTTCCAACTGATATAGGAAAGTTCCTACATTCGTACCAATGTCCAATATAACAGCATTCTTAGGAAGGTATTCTTTGATCCATACCAGCTCCGGTTCTACATTGCGTTCCGAAAAATTATTTTTATTAAGATTATTTAACGTTTTGAAATATCTTTTTTTATAGAAATTCGGGCTTATATATTGTAGCTTTTCTGCGATTTTTTGGTATAAAGACATCGTATGCGTTTTGACGAACAGCAAAGATAAGCAAAAATGTAAAACTTTTCTTAAAAAATGTTAATTATAATAACCTGATTCTCAATATGAATATTTAAAATTTGTTTTTGTAACCTGTTGAATTTAACGTATTTTCAATTTGTCACAGAGGCACCTGCATCCTACGAATATTTCTTTTAAAACATTGTGTGGAAGTGTAATTCCGACCAGAATAGATGTACACAATTATCCGTGAAATCTATGTCTACTGTGGATGGGGAAACCGGTAACTCATTGACGATAAGAGCATCAAAGAAAAGGAGTGTTCAGGAAATCATTGAAAGGTTTCATCAGCTTGAAAACTTTGTTCATATTTTTCACTGCATTTTTATCCAGTACTTCTTCATCTTTTAAAGAATATACTACAATGAAATTTTTAAGTTTCAGATATTCTCCCATAGGATCCTCTTTCTCAAAACCCTGGGGGATTTTTTTCAGTTTGTCATCCTGGTCAAGTTCAGGGAAGTGCTTTTTGAAATCCTTATTGTTGAGAATTTTAAGAAAATCATCACCATATACCGATATTTCTTTACGAACTTCTTTCAGAACAGAAGACTCTGGCATATAAATACCTCCGGCTAAAAAGGATTTTCCAGGTTCCAGGTGAAGATAGTAACCTCCTTTCTGATTCCCTTTTCCCATTCCCAGAGATGCTCCGAAATTGGTTTTATAAGGAGATTTATCTTTTGAAAATCTTGTATCTCTGTAAATCCTGAACAAGGCTTTTTTACTGTCAATTTTAGCAAGTTCTTCATCAAAACCGGACATCTCTTTAATCAGTTCATCCAGAAATGTAATAACGTTTTGCTGAGATTCAGTATACAGGTTTTTATGTTCATTAAACCATTCTCGGTTATTGTTTTTATTTAATTTGTTTAAAAAATCAAATGTTTTGGAAGAAATGCTTGCAGACATATTGTGTAAGGTGTTTTATTGTTGTTGCTAAGTTGGATTTGAAACAGTTTCTCAATTCCAAACCCCGAATCCCGAACCTCAAAACTTAAAACCCACTATTCAAATGTACAAAAACTATTCATATCTTAATGCCTCAATAGGATCAAGTTTTGAAGCTTTCAATGCAGGATAATATCCGAAAAATACTCCGGTCACAGCACACACGATAAAGGAAATGATAATGGAGGATTCCGTAATGAAAGTAGGCCACGAAAGGAAAAAAGTAACGAGTTCCGAAGACAGAATGCCTAAAAGTACCCCAAGAATTCCGCCGGTGATGCTGATAAGTACAGCCTCAATAAGAAACTGATACAGGATATCCTTTCCTCTGGCACCGATAGACATTCTCAGTCCTATTTCTTTGGTTCGTTCCGTAACTGATACGTACATGATATTCATGATTCCGATTCCTCCTACAATAAGAGAAATGCCGGCAATGGCCGATAAAAGTACCGTTAAAAGCTGGCTGGTAGAACTCATGGTAGAAATAAGTTCAGCCTGAGTTCTTACGCTGAAATCATCATTGCTTCCGTCAGAAGGTAGTTTATGCTGTTTTCTTAAAATCTCTGAAACCTGGTCCGTAGCTTGTTGTGAAGTATTCTCATTTGAAGAAGCTGCGTAAATTGTCTGAACATAAGTGATTCCTAAAAATCTTCTCTGAACAGTATTGAAAGGAGCAATAATAACATCATCCTGATCCTGCCCGAACGCATTGGAACCTTTGGGAGCCAGTATTCCGATAACTTTCATGGGAACTTTATTGAACCTGATAACGGCTCCTACAGGATTCTCACCGTTAGGAAATAAGCTGTTGTAAACCGTTTGTCCTAAAAGGCAGACCTTATTGGATGAGGTCACATCTTTTCTGGTGAAAAGGTTGCCATCTGCAATGCTCCAGTCTCTGATATTGAAATATTCTTCATTTACACCCTGCAGCTGGGTAGGCCAGTTGTTAGGACCGTTGATAGACTGTCCGTTGGTCTGCACAGCAGGAGAAACATAAGAAACATCTGGCGCTCCCTTTGAAATAGCATCAGCATCCTGCGGTCTCAAAGTCTGTAACCCCGAAGCTCCTATTCTGGCTCCTCCGGAAACATTTACGTTGCTGGAAGGACGTATGGTAATCATATTGGATCCCATTGAAGAAAGCTGATCGCTGATGCTTTTTTTTGAACCTTCTCCAATAGCAGTCATTGCAATCACTGAAGCCACACCGATAATAATACCGAGCATGGTTAAAAATGCACGAAGCTTATTCCGTAAAAGGGCTTTCCAGGCAATTCTGAAGAGGTTTGAGAGATTCATTGCAATGGTTTTTTAAGTTTAAAGCTATCTGTAATCATCATTTACCGGAAGGTTATCAAGGGCCTCTCTGGCAGATTTTATATTATCATTCTTTACATCTTTAATTACTTTTCCATCCCGGAGGGTTACTGTTCTGCTGCTGAACGTGGCAATATCAGGTTCATGGGTCACAAAGACGATGGTTCGGCCCTGTTTGTGCAGATCCTGCATAAGTGCCATAATTTCATACGAAGTTCTGGTATCCAGATTTCCGGTGGCTTCATCCGCCAGAATCATTACAGGTTCATTCACTAAAGCCCGTGCAATAGCAACTCTTTGCTGCTGCCCTCCGGACATCTGGTTGGGAAGATGATCAACTCTGCTTTCAAGTTTTACTGCTGCCAGAGCTTGTAGAGCTCTTTTGTGACGTTCTTCCGTAGAAATTTTTGAGTTATAAAGAAGCGGAAGTTCTACATTTTCTTTTGCTGTGGTTCTGGGAAGAAGGTTGTAAGACTGAAATACAAAACCGATTTTTTGATTTCTCAGAACTGCAAGTTCATCACGGTCAAGGTTTTTAATATTAACACCATCCAGGATATAGTCTCCATCCGATGGTTTATCCAGACAGCCAATAATATTAAGCAGGGTAGATTTTCCAGAGCCGCTGCTTCCCATAATGGTTACAAACTCACCTCTTTCCACCGTAAATGTGACGCCTTTCAGTGCATGAACAACTTCTTCGCCCATTCTGAATTCTCTTTTCAGATTCGTGATCTCCAGAATTTTTTCTGTCATGACTTTTTTGTTTTATTAGTTGCTGGTTGTTGGTTGTTTCGTTGCTGGTTGCTGGTTAGTCTGGTTGGGTTTGATAATCCTTTACAATTTAGGTTATCTTGGTCCGCCGCCACCGCCACTGTTTCTGTTATTTCCACCACCTCTTCTTTGAGGCATGAATGGGCTTTTAGCCTGTCCGCCAGAAGATTTTTTTGACAAAACTTTATAACCGGTGATGATATTTTCATTTTTATTTAATCCTGAGACAACCTGTATTTCAGTGTCATTATCCATTCCGGTTTTTATCTTTTTACGGGAAATGGTGCTGTCCTTTTCAATGATCCAGACGGCGGCTTCATTTTTCTTTTCAGCTCCTTTGTTCTGTTGTTTCCATTGGCCTTTTTCATGTTTTTTACCGTTAGCAAATGGAGAATTTATTTTATATTTTTTGATAACCAAACTATCTGGTCTGAAGCTGGTTGCCGCTGCCGGAATTTTCATAACATTCTCAACAACCTGTGTGTAAATTGTAATATTTGCTGTCATACCCGGCTTCAGTTTTAAACCTGAATTATCTGCGTTGATGATAGTAGTATAATTGACTACATTTGATGAAACGGTAGGATGGAGGCGGACTTCGGAGACCTGGCCGTCAAATGTCTCATCTGGAAAAGCATCCACTGTAAACGTTGCTTTCTGGCCTACTTTTACATTTCCAATATCAGCCTCATCCACAGAAGCACGCACCCTCATTTTAGTAAGATCCTTAGCAATACTGAAAAGGGTGGGAGTACTGAAACTTGAAGCTACGGTTTGCCCCTCACTTACGTTCCTGTTAAGAATGGTTCCATCTATTGGAGAATATATATTCGTAAGAGACAGGTTTTTGTTGGCCGTAGAAAGCTGGGCGGTTACAGAACCTACCTGTGCTTTTGCAGCATTGTATTGATTGGTGGCATTATCATAATCCGCTTTGCTGATAGCTCCAACTTTGTATAATTGTGACTGTCTGTTGATATTGATCTCATTGTAAGCAAGATTACTTTTTGCATTTTGAAGATTGGCCTTGATCTGCTGTGACTGAAACTGAAGCAGATCCGGATCTAAAGTTGCCAGAAGCTGCCCTTTTTTCACTGTAGAATTAAAGTCAACGTAAATATTTTTAATGATTCCGGACACCTGAGTACCTACAGCAACAGTATCTACTGGTTGAATGGTTCCCGTAGCGGTAATAGAGTTTGAAATCTCTCCCATTTCAGGTTTTACAGTTTCCAGCTGTATTTTTATTTCTTTCTCTCTGATGAAGAAAAACCAGACTGCACCTATAGCAATGATGCTGCCCACAACCCAGTACAACCATTTTTTATTCTTTGTTTTCATAGCTTACTTTAAATTTATAGGGTTACCTGCGTAAAATTCGTAGATCTGTTTATTGAGAACTGCAGTGTATTTGGCCTGCAGATAATTCTGAACAGATTGTATATAAAGCAGTCTCTGTTGCTGAAGCTGCACATAATCAATACTGCCAAGTTTCATTTGGGCATTTACAATATCATAGCTCTGTTTGCTGATATCCATCTGTTTTAAAGCCGAATCATATTGGGATAAAGCATTCTGAAGGTTGATGTACGACTGTTCCACCTGTTGATTGAGAATGGTTTTGGTATTTTGTAAATCAAGATTGGCTTGTTCAATGGCGATTTTTGATTTCTCAATCTGTGTTTTATAGATTCTGTTATTGTAAATCGGGATTCCCAGACTTAATCCGATAGGCATATAAAAATTGTTTCCGAGTTGATTAAAGTAATTTCCATTACCGTTTGAGTAATTGGTAGAGATATTTCCTACCAGGCTCAGTGTGGGTTGAACAGATGCTTTAGCTATTTTAAGGTTCGTATTGGAATTTTCTACGTTCAGTTCACTATATTTTACTTCGGGGCGTTGGTTTTGTGCTATATTTTGAATATCCTCTAATGGTTTCAACTGATCCTCTACAATAATGCTGTCGGGTTTTACAATCTGAAAATCGTAATGAGAAGGAAGCTGAAGAATTTGTTTTAAATTAACCGTGTTGGTCCGCAGATTATTTTGAGCAGACGTGAGGTTGTATTGATCCTGGGCAACCTGTGACTGGATCTGAAGATAATTTAACTTTGAAAGACTTCCTGCTTTATAGAGCTGATCTCCTTGTTTTAATTGAGTTTGAGTTGTTTTCAGTACATTTTCAAGAGAGATGATATTTTCCTGACTCATCAGAATATTCAGATATGCCTGAGTAATATTCAGGGTGATATTATTTTGTGATTCCTGTACGGAAAGATCAGCCATTTGTACCAATATATTTTTAGATATTTCATTGTTTTTTATGTAATCGGCATGGTACAGGGTCATAGAAGAGTTGGCTCCGATATTTTGAGATTGTGCACCTGTGAGATGAAGTCCGTCACTTCCGTTGAGGGCAAATAATCCTTGTGAAACAGTTCCGCTTAAGTTGGGGTATTTTGCATCTTTTGCCTGAAGGAGATCTTGTTGTGCAGCATTTTTTGAAAGCCTTAGAGAATTAATAGAAATATTATTCTCCTTTGCGTATTCAATACAATTATCCAGCGTCCAGGCAGCCGGATAATTGGGCGTTTGGGAAAATATTTCCAAGGCTATGCATAAGAATATCAAAAAGAAAAATTTACGTTCCATGGTTTTATTTTTGAAAATTCATAAATAACACAGAAAAAATCAATCCAATTTAATAAAAAAAAATAATGTTTAACAAGTTTTTAACCTAAGGGTGTTTTTTTTACATTTAATTTTCGAAAAATTAAAGATATATTAAAAGATTCTGAATTTAAGTTTGTATATTTAAAACTTTATTCAAAAACAAGTCAAATATTTATTGTATCTTTGCAAAAATTTTAAAATAGTTAATGAATTTATTTACGGAAACCAATTTAAGTCCTGATATCCTTAAGGCAATTGGCGAACTGGGCTACGAAAGCCCAACAGAAATCCAAAAACAGACTATCCCTTTTATTCTTTCAGATATTCGCGACTTGATCGCACTTGCGCAAACAGGGACAGGCAAGACAGCAGCGTTTTCGCTTCCGATTTTGGATATGATTGACGATACGAGTCGCAAAATCCAATTATTGGTGCTTTGTCCGACACGGGAATTATGTCTTCAGATTTCGAAGGACATAAAGAATTACTCTAAGTACATGAAAGACATCAAAACTACAGCAGTTTATGGTGGAAGTAGTATTGTAGATCAGATGAGATCTTTGAAGGATAAACCACAGATTATTGTGGGAACTCCGGGAAGAGTAATTGATCTTATCAACAGAAAAGCACTTGACTTTTCTGCTATTCATTGGTTGGTATTAGATGAAGCCGATGAAATGCTTTCTATGGGATTCAAAGACGAATTGGAAACCATTCTAAGCGAAACTCCGGAAACTAAACAAACTTTCTTATTCTCGGCAACGATGAATAAAGAGGTAGAAAGAATTTCCAAAAATTACCTTACAAAACCACACCGTATTTCAGTAGGTTCTATCAACGAAGTGAAGAAGAACATTACTCACGAATACTATGTAGTAGGGTACCGTCAGAAAAAAGAAGCGTTGAAGAGATTGATCGATGCTAACCCTAATCAGTACTCCATTATCTTCTGTAGAACGAGAATGGAAACACAGGAGGTAGCAGATTTCCTGATGCAGAACGGGTATGCAGCAGATGCTCTTCATGGTGACCTTTCTCAGGCACAGAGAGATACGGTAATGAAGAAATTCAGATTGAAAAACATTGATATTCTTGTGGCGACGGACGTTGCAGCAAGAGGATTGGATGTAAACTCTCTTACTCACGTTATTCACTTCTCTTTACCAGATGATCCTGAAGTATTCGTTCACAGAAGCGGAAGAACAGGTAGAGCAGGAAAAGACGGTATTTCTATGGCTTTGATAAAGCCTGAAGAAAGCAGAAAACTGAAACAGATCAAATCTGCAACAAAAATTGAAATCAACGAAAAATTCATTCCTACTGGTGATGATATTATCAAAGCTCAGGTAGGAGGTGTATTCGAAAAATTATTGACGGAGCACGAGGATCTTTTCGAATTTGATGACAGCCTAATTCCGGATCTAAGCAAATTTACAAAAGAAGAATTGGTGCACCAGCTGCTACAGTTCCAATTGAAGGATCTTGCTTTATATTACAAAGACAAACACGATCTTGTTGAGCAGAAATTGAGCAGCAGAGATGATGATTACTCAAGAAGAGACCGTGGACGTGATAGAGACCGAGATAGAGGCCGTGATAGAGATAACAGAGACAGCAGAGACAGAGATCGCGGAAGAGACAGAGATCGTGGTGGAAAACCAAGAAGAAGAGATGAGAGTATGGTAAGATTCTTCTTTAATCTTGGGAAAAAAGACCATTTGAAGAAGCTTGATGTTCTGGATATTATCAATAAGGCTACTGCTGATGGAAAATCCAAGAAAAGAGCTGAAATCGGGGATATTGAAATCCTGGAAAAATTCTCTTTCTTTGAGGTTGAAAAATCGTTTAAAGACAATGTCTTGAGCAATATTCAATCAATGAAGTTCAAAGGAAAAGATATGAGAGCTGAAGTTGCAAACTAAATCTCATCAATTACTATATAAAACCGGCTTTAAAGCCGGTTTTTTTATTTGATAATCAGTGGTTAAGCGAATGTTAACAAAACTTAATGTCATATAGTTTCACGTGCAATCCTTTTTTAAGAAATTTGCACACGAATTATAAATACTAAAAAATGGGAATTGGTAATATTTTCCACGCTTTTCAACCAAAAGATAAAATCTTCTTTGTACTTTTCGAAAAGGTAACTGAAAATCTAGTTGCAATGTCAGAAGATTTCAACACAGGAATCAAGGATTTCGATCTTAATGATGATTCTATGCTGAAGAAAATGAGTGACTTCGAACACAAGAATGATGAACTTACTCACGAAATTTTCGTAGAATTAGGGAAAAACTTCATTACACCTTTTGACCGTGAGGATATCCACACATTGGCAACAGGATTGGATGATATCGCTGATTATATCTACGCTTCCACAAAATATATTTTCCTTTACAAATCACCTGAGATGAAGGCTTATTCAGACTTCTCTTTATTGATCCATAAAGCATGTCTTGAAATTCAGAATGCAATGAAAAACCTTAAAGGGTTCAAAAACATGGAACAGGTGAAAGAAGCTTGTATTAAGGTGAACTCTATTGAGAATATTGCTGACGATTTGCTTTCCAATTCAATGGTAGACTTATTTGAAACTAATGATGCAATCAACATTATTAAAGTTTCATCTGTATTGAACTACCTTGAAATTGTAACGGATAAAGCAGAAGATGTTGCCAATACAATCGAGAACATCATGATTAAATACGCCTAATACATAGCAAAAAATGGAATTTCCGATTTTACTTGTAGTTATTATTGCGTTGGCCCTGATCTTCGATTATATCAATGGTTTTCATGATGCAGCCAACTCAATTGCGACTATTGTTTCTACAAAAGTTTTAACTCCATTCCAGGCTGTACTTTGGGCAGCGCTTTGGAACTTTGCAGCCTTCTTTATTGCTGCTTATATTATTGGAGAATTCAAAATTGGTAATACAATTGCCAAAACAGTTAACGAGAATTTTATCACCTTAGAAGTTATATTTTCCGGTCTTGTGGCAGCTATTGCCTGGAACCTGCTTACGTGGTGGTTCGGAATTCCTTCGTCATCATCACATACGCTGATCGGAGGTTTCCTTGGAGCGGCTCTTATGCATGCTTTCATGATGGATTATCATGATGTGGCAGCAGCACAGCCGGAACTTGGAATTTGGGGCACTATTAAAGAAGCTTTCAGCCAGGTAACTCATCAGGGTGTGGTAAAGTTTGATAAAGTTATTCCTATCTTCCTGTTCATTTTCATGGCACCAATCATAGGGATGATTATCTCCATCATTATCACATTGATTATTGTACACCTTTATAAAAAATCAAATCCACACAAAGCAGACAAATCTTTCAAAAGATTACAGTTGGCTTCATCAGCTCTGTTCAGCTTAGGACATGGTTTGAATGATGCTCAGAAAGTAATGGGAATCATTGGAGCGGCGGTAATTTATTATCACGTCAATATGCTTCAGGATGCACAGTATTTGAATATTCCTTCTGCGGGACGTTTTGATTATTTTGCACAGCATTATATCTGGGTACCTTTAGTATCATTTATTGCCATTGCTTTAGGGACAATGAGTGGGGGTTGGAAGATCATCAAAACAATGGGAACGAAGATTACGAAAGTAACTTCATTAGAAGGAGTAAGTGCAGAAACTGCGGGTGCTATTACCTTATTTATTACAGATCACTTCGGGATTCCTGTATCTACTACACATACGATTACAGGTTCTATCATCGGGGTAGGATTAACGAAAAGAATTTCAGCAGTAAGATGGGGAATCACGGTAAGCTTACTTTGGGCTTGGGTTCTAACCATTCCAATCTCTGCAATAGTAGCAGGAATTACCTATCTTGTGGTAACCTTCCTTTTCTAAAAAACAAATCATACAATTATATAAACTTTGTCCGTTTGGGCAAAGTTTTTTGTTTTATAAAGCCCCGAAAAATCGTATTTTTGTTCAAATTAAAAGATTTTATGGAATTTTTAGACAGATACCAGCAGATTGTTGCGGACGCCATCACTAAATATACTTTTAAAGATAAACCTTCGGAGCTGTATGACCCGATGAATTATATTATTTCCCATGGCGGGAAGCGTCTTCGTCCTATTATGGTGCTGATGGCTTGTGAGATGTTCGGCGGAGATCTTAAGCAGGCAATTAAGCCGGCTTTGGCTATCGAGTTTTTCCATAATTTCACGCTGATCCATGATGACATTATGGATGAAGCTCCTTTAAGAAGAAACAAGCCTACCATTCATACTTTACATGGTCTTAATGTAGGAATTCTTTCCGGAGACGGGCTGATGCTTAAAGCCTATAAATTTTTTGAGGACCTTGAGCCTGAAATCTTTAAAGCATGTATCAGAATATTTACCCACACCGGGCTTCTGCTATGTGAAGGGCAGCAGTATGATATCAACTTTGAAACACAGAAAGACGTTACTTTTGATGACTACATCAGAATGATTACTTATAAAACAGGAGTTTTGAGTGCTTCTTCATTTGAAATTGGAGCTTTAATTGCAAGAGCAGATTTTAAAGATGCCAAAGCTATTTTCAATTTCGGAAAACATATCGGAATCGCATTCCAGATTATGGATGATTATCTTGATGTATTCGGAGATCAGGCACAGTTTGGGAAAAAACATGCCGGAGATATTTACGAAAACAAGAAAACCGTTCTGTATTTGTTAGCAAGAGAACATGCTACCGATGAAGAAAGAAAAGAACTGGATTACTGGTATTCTAAAAAGACGGAAAACGTTGATAAAGTTTATGGCGTAGAAAAGATATTCAGAAGAACAAAAGTAGACGAAAAAGCTTTACGTCTGATTGAAAAACATAATGAAATCGGACAAAGTTATCTTCAGAAAATAGATGTTCCTGAAGAAAAGAAAAAACCTTTTATAGAACTGGCAAATTATTTGTTGAGAAGAGAAAGTTAAATAAGGTTATAGGAATTAGGGCTTAGGAATTAGACAGCCTGAGCCCTAATACCTAAATCCTAATCCCTTATAAATGAAATTCAGAACAGAAGTTGATATTCCTGCCTCAGATAAGAAGATTGAAGTTGAAAATAAAATATTTTCAATAGGTTCATGTTTTGCCTCTGAAATGACAGGTTTACTTCATGATGGACAACTTCAGACCCTTAACAACCCCTTTGGGACGATATTTAACCCTTTTTCAATCAATAACGCAATTAATAGATTACATGATTCTTCATTTTACGAAGAAGAAGAGCTGATTACCTATAATGAAGAATATATTTCTCTGGATCATCACACCAGTTTTGATACCCGGTATATTCATCAGACCCTTGATAAAATAAATGGAGCTATTGAAACCGGAAATGCCTTTCTTCAGGAAGCTGACTGGATCATTATCACTTATGGATCTTCATTTATCTATGAATTTCTTCCCAAGAACAAACTGGTGGCCAACTGTCACAAAATTCCACAAAAGTTTTTTGAAAAAAGACTGCTTTCTCATCAGGAGCTGACAAGCTCAATTTATCAGACGATTCTTGATCTTAAAGATATTTGTAAAGAAGGAGTACAAATCCTTTTTACCGTTTCACCCGTAAGACACACTAAAGATGGAATGGTAGAAAACCAGTTAAGTAAATCTAAATTAATTACAGCTATCCATGAGTCTATTTCAATGTTTGAAGACTGTCATTACCTGCCGGTCTATGAGATTTTAATGGACGACCTCCGGGATTACCGTTTTTATAAAGAAGACATGATTCATCCCAGCACACAGGCGGTTAATTATATTTTTGAAAAATTTGGAAATGCCTATTTTTCAGGTGATACCCAGAATTTTATTAAAGAAAACTTCAAGATTATGAAGGCTCTGGAGCATAAAACGAGTGATAAGAAAGATCCAAAGTTTATAGAATTCAGGGAGAAATTAGATCAAAGAATTGAAATCCAGCGTAAAAAAGTAAAACATAAAATATTTTAAATGCTTGATTTTACAAAAATTGACTATCTGAAAAGCGGAAATGAAAGACAGAAAAAAGCCTACGAAATTCTGACAAAGTATCACGTTTTTGAGAAAATGAAAGACTATTCTCCCATTTTAGCAGGAACTGTTCCTATAGAAATTGACATCAAAGGAAGCGATCTGGATATTATTTTCGAAGTGGATTTAAAATATGAACAAGATTTTCTGGATGATTTAATATTTAGTCAGCTTATTTCTCACGATGCAGAAGTGGAGTATCCCATTGTAAACGGTGAGAAATGTATTACATTAAACTTTATGCTTGAAGGTTTCCCCATCGAGATTTTCGGACAGAATAAGCCTACAACACAGCAGAATGCATACCTTCATATGGTTGCCGAATACAAAATATTACAGGAAAAAGGAGAAAAATTTAAACAAAAAATAATAGAACTTAAAAAACAGGGGATAAAGACAGAACCCGCTTTCGGAATATTGCTGGGACTTGAAAATCCTTACGAAGATCTATTGAAATTTTAAATAAAATGATTGATACACATACACATCTGTACGCAGAAGAATTTGATGAAGACAGAAAAGAAACTATTCAGAGAGCTTTAGATAAAGGAATTACAGAATTCTATCTTCCTGCCATCGATTCTGAATCTCATGAGAAGATGCTGCAGCTGGAAACAGAATATCCGGAACATATTTTTTCAATGATGGGATTACACCCTTGTTACGTAAAACCGGAATCTTGGGAAAAAGAACTTGAAATTGTAAAAAATTATCTTGATCAAAGACACTTTCCAGCAATTGGAGAGATCGGAATTGACCTGTATTGGGATAAAACAACACTTGATATTCAGGTGAAAGCCTTTGAACAGCAGATTGACTGGGCAATAGAAAAAGATCTTCCGATTGTGATTCATACAAGAGAAAGCTTTGATGAGACATTTGAAGTATTAGAAAGAAAAAAACATCCGAAACTGAGAGGTATTTTCCATTGCTTTTCCGGAAATCTGGAACAGGCAAAGCATGCTATTGAACTTAATTTTATTTTAGGGATCGGTGGAGTAGTGACCTTTAAAAATGGAAAAATAGACCAGTTTCTGAACGAAATTCCTCTGGATAAAATTGTCCTGGAAACAGACTCTCCTTATCTGGCTCCGGTTCCTCACAGAGGAAAAAGAAATGAAAGTTCCTATCTTGATCTTGTAGCTGGTAAGCTGGTGGATATCTATGGGAAAGATTTTTCTGAGATAGACCGCATCACGACAGAAAATGCAAAGAATCTTTTTAAGTAGTGAAACTGTAATTTTAAGATAAATAAAAACCCCTTTCCAATGTTGAAAGGGGTTGTTTTTATTTCTTTCTTGTGAAATTCTTGTTCTTAGGCTTTTTAAACCCTACTGAAGCTCCTGCAGAAGGCTTTTTGCGGTTGTTATTCGGCCTTGAATTATTACTGCCTGTTTTAGGTTTCTCACCACCTGCATGCATAGGTTTATTATTGGAATCCCTTTTCTGGGCAACAAGATCATCGGTATGGAACGGATGGTCCTTGATTACCGGGATTTTCTTTCCGATTAACTTTTCTGTATTCTTTAGATTCAAAAGATCAAGACCATCTACAAAAGATATAGAATTACCTTCAGCTCCTGCTCTTCCTGTTCTTCCGATTCTGTGTACATACGTTTCAGAAACATCGGAAAGCTCAAAATTGATTACAAATTTCAATTCGTCAATATCAATTCCTCTTGCAGCAATATCCGTAGCGACAAGAACTCTTGTTTTCCCGGATTTAAAGTTATTCAAAGCATTTTGTCTCGCATTTTGAGACTTGTTGCCATGAATGGCTTCAGCAGAGATATTGTCTTTCTGAAGTTTTCTTGAGATCTTATCTGCACCATGCTTCGTTCTTGAAAATACCAGTACTGAATCTGAAATATCATTTTCAAGAATGTGAGTTAGTAAATTCAGTTTATTTTCCTTTTCAACAAAATAAACGGATTGTTTGATAGTATCTGCTGTAGAAGAAACGGGAGTAACCTCTACCTTTACAGGATTATTAAGGATAGAATTAGCCAGCTTCTGAATTTCCCCCGGCATTGTTGCTGAGAAAAATAAAGTCTGTCTTCTCTGAGGTAAAAGTTTAATGATTCTTTTTACATCATGTACAAAACCCATATCCAGCATTCTGTCTGCTTCATCTAGAACAAAGATCTCAAGGTTTTTTAAGCTGATAATTCCCTGAGCAATAAAGTCCAGAAGTCTTCCAGGTGTTGCTACCAGAATATCAACTCCCTTTCTCAAAGCAGCTTCCTGGTTTCCTTGTTTTACCCCTCCGAAAATAACAAGTTGTTTTAATGGAAGATATTTACCGTAAGCATTAATGTTTTCCTCAATCTGAATGGCCAGTTCTCTGGTTGGCGTAAGGATTAATGCTTTTATATGTTTATTGGGAATCTTATTTTTGGATAAATTCTGTAGAATAGGAATAGAAAAAGCAGCTGTTTTACCAGTTCCTGTCTGCGCGCAGCCTAAAAAGTCTCTGCCATCTAATATATCAGGAATTGATCTTTCCTGGATAGGAGTAGGAGTCGTGTATCCCTGCTCCTGAATTGCTTTTGCAATAGGTTCTATTAAGTTTAAGTCTGTAAAATTCAAATGAATTATTTTAAAATTTTAAATAAAAATTCCTTCAGTCTGAAAGAATTACATTCTGCAAAGGTAGTTTAAAAAAAATTAAGATATTATTTTAGCGTTTTGCATCTTTGTAAAGACATTTCTAAGCATGTAAAATAAAATGACCACCCGGATTTGAGTAGTCATTTTATCGATGTGAAATTTATTTTTTATTTAAATCTATATCCTACACCAGCCTGTAGAAATCCAATTTTAATAGGAACTGAATTGTTTTTATTTATTTCTATAAAATTAAAATTGTATCTGGCGTCAACAAAAAACTTTTGATTAATCTTATATTCTGCACCCAGGAACGGAAATAAATTCAAGGTTTTTAAAGATTCGTAATTGTGGGTTTCAGTCTCTCCAAAAACAGTATTCATTTTTACTTTGGATGATATGTTAAATCCTAAGTTCATCCCTACAGAAGCAGAAAGGTCCGGAACAATATAATATTTAACTGAAATAGGAACCTGTATCTGATTGAATTTGTAATCAAAGTGCATATCACCCATGTCTACCACCTCACTGCCTACCAACTGGTACCAGGGATAAGCATCTTTACCACCCAATTGAGTGTACAGTAGTTCAGCCTGCAAGCTAAATTTAGAAGATAAGGGTTGTTCTGCTACGATACCTGCGTAAAAATAGGATTTTGAATCAATTCCATTTCCAAAAAACTTCATATTGGATAAGGAATATCCTCCTTTTACACCAAAGCTCATAGATGCCGGATCTTTTGTGTTTTCTTGTGCATTAAATATTGCTGAGAAAGCAAATACTGCGATGAAAAAAATGTTCTTCTTCATATTGATTTTAAATGGTTAATAGTTTTTATAAAAAATAATTCCTTCAAATGAAGGAATTACTGTTGCAAAGATAATTTAAATATTTTTTTAGTGAAACTATTTCACTTTATTCCATTGTTGATTCTTTCTTAAGTTTTCAAAAAATTGATAGACTTCTGAAAGCTTTTCACTTCCGTTTTTTCCGTAATCTTCAATGTTTTTTGAAGTTCCGTCAGAGAATTTGATTCTTAAATAAGAGGTTGGAAGGTCAGTAATATTATGCTCTCCGTATTTATCACTTAAACCTTTTGCATTTAAGCCATCAAGCAAACTGATTAATTTATTATAATCTTCTTCTTTAATGGTTCCTTTAAAAGTTCCTTCACGCGGCTTGGAAAACTCATCTTTTGAAGGCTTATTATTAAAATTAAAATGTTCTGCTTCAAAAATGGCTGTTCTATCCGGACTGATTGTCATTTTAAAAACAGGGCAGAATCCAAAACAGGGAGTAGCTTCATATTCAATCTTAGAATACTTGGAGTTTACTTTCTGAGAAGTACAGGAAAGTAAGAATATAAATGCACAAAGGCCCAGTAAATATTTCATAGTTTTTTCAATTTCAGAGGGTCTCCCAATAATTGTTCCAAAAGATAAAATTTTCTTTTGTTTTTATGTTAAATATAAAAGTGTTGATGAGTGGCCAGGAATAGAAAGTTCTTTTTCATTTGTAATTTTATAAATAAAAACAGCCTCAGGTTCTCCCGAGGCTGTTTTTTATGATGCAGTTCTATTTAAAATAAAACTAATAAATCAATGTTTTTCTATCCGTGCAATTGTTTCCAGATAGCATCTTTCAGTTCCATAAGGCCTTCTCCGGTAACACCTGAGAAGAACAGAGGCTGTTTGTTTTCTGGGAATTCCGCTGCAATTTCTTTTTTCAGTTCATCATCCAAAAGGTCAGATTTTGAAACAGAAATAATAAAATCCTTATCCAAAAGTTCTGGATTATATTCCTTCAGCTCATTTTCAAGAATCTTAAATTCCTGGAAGTGATCTTCAGAATCAGAAGGAATTAAAAATAACAGGATAGAGTTTCTTTCAATATGTCTCAGGAATCTGTGTCCTAATCCTTTTCCTTCCGCTGCTCCTTCGATAATTCCGGGAATGTCAGCCATTACAAAAGACTTGTAATTTCTGTAATCTACAATTCCAAGGTTAGGAGTCAGGGTTGTAAAAGCGTAATTGGCAATTTTTGGTTTTGCTGCAGAAACAGATGCTAAAAGTGTAGATTTTCCAGCGTTTGGAAATCCAACAAGTCCTACATCGGCCAAAATTTTAAGCTCAAAGACCACATAGCCTTCTTCACCATCCATTCCGGGTTGAGCATATCTTGGAGTCTGATTGGTAGAAGATTTGAAATGTTCGTTTCCTTTTCCTCCTTTTCCCCCCTGCATCAAAATGATTTCCTGCTTGTCATCAAGAATTTCTCCGATAATTTCACCTTCTTCATTTTTAGCGATAGTCCCAATGGGAACATCAATATAAATATCAGAACCGTCAGCTCCTGTCAGCTGGTTTTTCGCTCCGTTTTCACCTCGTTCAGCTTTTATGTGACGGGTGTATCGGAGTGGAAGCAAAGTCCATTCATTAGCATTTCCTCTCATGATGACGTGTCCGCCACGACCTCCGTCGCCACCGTCAGGACCACCTTTAGGAATATACTTTTCACGGCGAAGGTGGGCAGAACCAGCACCTCCGTGTCCGCTTTTACAATGGATCTTTACGTAATCTACAAAGTTAGACATATAGTTTGTGTTGCGAGTTACAGGCTACGGGACGAAATTTCCTATCCCGCACCCGTATCCCGATTATTTAATTTTCTCTACTTCAGCGAAAAGTTTTTGGGAAATCTCATCAATTTCTCCAACACCGTTTACCTCTACATATTTACCCTGCTGCTTATAAAGCTCGGCAACTTCTGCTGTTTTAGTATAATATTCTTTAATTCTGTTTTCGATGATCTCTACATTGCTGTCGTCTGATCTTCCGCTGGTTTCACCTCTTTTCAGAAGTCTTTCAACCAAAATTTTGTCCTCTACTACCAATGAAAGACAGATGTCAATATCGTCATTCAGTACTTCTTTAACGATAGTCTCCAAAGCTTCTGTCTGAGCAGTTGTTCTTGGATATCCGTCAAAAATAAAACCATTGGTATCAGTAGGTTTTTTGATCTCATCGATCAGCATATCTGTTGTTACCTGATCCGGAACCAATTCTCCCTTATCGATGTATGACTTAGCCAGTTTTCCAAGTTCAGTGTCATTTTTCATATTGTATCTGAAAAGATCACCTGTTGAAACCTGTTTTAAATTAAATTTTTCGATTAGATTCTGAGCTTGTGTTCCTTTTCCACTTCCTGGAGGGCCGAACAGAACAATGTTTATCATAATGTTGATACGCTTTCAGCCGTTAGCAATACACTGTTGGCCTTTAGCTTTTTTAAGTTAATATTTTACTTTTATTTCGATTAAATTTTAAAGCTAACAGCCAATAGCCAGTAGCTAATGACAATAATTAATGGTTGATTTGTCCGTCTTCCAATTGATATAAATTAGGTAGGTTTCTTCCCAATTCATCATAATCAAGTCCGTATCCAAGTACAAATTTGTTTGGAATTTCCTTTCCGATATAATCCAGCTTGAAATCTTTCTTGTAGATCTCAGGTTTCAGTAGGAAACTAGCCAGTTTTACAGATTTAGGACGTTGCGTTTCTTTGAAATATTTGAAAAGACTCTCAACAGTGTTTCCTGTATCTACGATATCTTCTACAAGAATGATGTGACGGTCTCTCACATCCTTGGTAAGTTCCATTTTCTGATAAACAATCCCTGTAGATTCAGTTCCTACATAAGAACTCATTTGAATGAAGGCAATTTCACATTCCCCCGGGTAATATTTTAAAAGATCTGAGAAGAACATCACCACCCCATTTAAAACGCCAATGAAAACAGGCACTTCATCTTTATAATCTTCATAAATTCTTAACGCTGTCTCTTTTACAATTTCCTGAATTTCGGCATCCTTTAAATAAGGAACGAAAGTTTTGTCGTGAACTTTAATGCTTTCCATAAAATTTTTAGTAGGAGGCAAAGTTACGGATTTTTGATTAAAATACTTTCCTGTTTTTATGAGTTTGAAAGTTTGACGGTTTAGGAGTGACGGAATGGAGTATCATGATGAAGTCTGTTTAAATCAGAATAAGTATAAGTGATTGAACGATATAGAATGGTATAGCCTCAAAAAATGAGTTCTTTGAAAGTAAATAAATGTTTGGTGTTTGAGACACAGAAGAAAAAAGAGATGATAAATATCCTGATAATTTATGAAAAATACATATTGAGGAAAATGAGTATCTTTGTTCTTTCAAAACCCAAAAATACAGACATGTAGGATATCATTTCTTTCAGATTCATAAAAACAGTAACCAAGATGTTACTGGTGTTCAACCGTTTTTTAAGAAAGAAATCATGATTTTACTGCAAAATATATCCTTTGGGTTTCCGGGAGGAGATCTTCTATTTAATAATACCAATTTAACAATACCATCTGACACCAAATCTGCTTTGGTGGGCAGTAACGGCACGGGAAAATCAACCCTGCTGAAAATTATTGCGGGCGAAATACAGCCTTTAAGCGGAAATAGTACTATTCCAGGTCATATCTTTTATGTTCCTCAAATGTTTGGGAACTTCAATCATCTTACCATTGCTGAATGTCTGAAAATAGATCAGAAACTGAATGCTCTCCAAAAAATCACTAATGGAGAAGTGGATGAAATTTATTTTGAAATTCTGAATGACGACTGGGATATTGAAGAGCGCTGCCAGCAGGCATTAGAATATTGGGGACTTGACAATTTTGAACTGACTCAAAAGCTGGAAAGCCTGAGTGGCGGCCAGAAGACGAAAGTTTTTCTTGCCGGAATTCAGATCAATCCACCTGATATTATCATATTGGATGAACCAACCAATCATCTGGATATTGAGGGAAGAAAGTTACTGTATGACCTTATTGATAAAACAAATGCATCAGTAGTTATTGTAAGCCACGACCGAACTCTGCTTAATCTTGTTGATACCATATTTGAGTTAAGTAATCAAGGAACTGCGACATATGGCGGGAATTATGATTTCTATGCAGAACAAAAAGAAGTGGAGAAGGAAGCTTTGCATAATGATATCCATTCAAAAGAGAGAGCATTAAAAAAAGCAAAAGAAAAAGAACGGGAAACCCTGGAGCGGAAACAAAAGTTGGATGCAAGAGGTAAAGGAAAGCAGGAAAAATCCGGAGTAGCGAGAATTATGATGAATACGCTCCGGAATAATGCTGAAAAAAACAGTTCAAAACTGAAAAGTGTACACACTGAGAAAATCAGCGGGATTTCAGGTGATTTGCGAGATCTACGTTCCTCTTTAAAGAATGCTGAACAGATGAAAGTGAATTTTAATGATTCCAACCTGCATTCGGGAAAGATTCTTGTTGACGCTGAAAATATCAACTTCAATTATGGGAAGGAAAAACTCTGGAAGGAAAATATCAGTCTTGAGGTGCGGAGTGGAGATAGAATCTCAGTTAAGGGTTCAAACGGATCAGGGAAAACGACGTTGATAAAACTTCTGCTGGGAAATATTGAACCTTCCGAAGGGAAAATAGACAGGGCTGAGTTTAACAGCATCTATATTGATCAGGAATATTCATTGATTGATAATGACTCTACTCTTTATGATTTTGTACAGACTTTCAATGACGGTGCAATGCAGGAATCCGAAGTGAAAACATTACTGTCCAGATTTTTATTCGGTAAAAATACCTGGGACAAAAAATGTGGTGTACTGAGCGGAGGTGAGCGTTTACGGTTACTTCTATGCGGACTTTCCATCAGCAACAAAGCTCCGGATATGATCATCCTTGATGAACCCACCAATAATCTCGATCTTCAGAATGTGGAAATTCTTACCAATTCCGTTAAAGATTATCATGGAACTTTGTTAGTTATTTCGCATGACGAAGTTTTTCTGGAAGAGATTGGGATTGGGAGTGAGGTTTTGTTGGATTAAGAGCTATATTCAGACTTTGTCATTACGTAGGAATCTAAATATTATGTGGTTTCCACGAAATGCTAATTATTTATTTTCTGCGAATGAATAATGTATAATGTAGGAAATATTCAATAGGGGCGGCTTTAGCCCGTCTTTCAAAATCAATAAAATTCCATTGGCTTTAGCCCAAACCTATTATAATAAAACCTGGAAATCAATTTCCAGGTTTTTATTTTCTATACATTTTAAAAACTATTTCTTTGTTTTCTTAATTGCGTCCAGATAAATCTTTTTGATGCTGTTTTTCTCTTCCTTCTCACTAATACCTTCAAGGATAGGAAGCAGGGTAGAATTGTGTGGGGTTTTCAGTTTCAAAATCTCCCCTAATGCAAATGCAGCACTCCACCGTACCACAGTTCCTTCATGATCTGTGTTACCCAAAAGGTTGCTAATTGCCTGATCCAGATTTTCTGGGAATAAATGTGCTGTATTGCCTATCACTTTGGCGCTTTCCCATTTTATTCTCGGTGCTTTTTCAGTAAGCGTTTGGGTGACAAATGAAAACACGGTTTCATCCGCAAGGCTGGGATTTTGTTTTGTAGCATATTCTATCGCTTCAATGCAGGTTGCTTTTACAGGATCTTTTGATTTTTCAGTGAAAGCAATCAGCTCATCGGCAGGTAAGGAGGTGTCGATAATCCATTTGCTGATGATATCAACCTTTTCTTTTGATTTTACAGTCTTGTCTTTTATAAGTTCTTCTATAGTCACGGTGATTGATTATGTTTTTTCAGTGTCCTAAATTAGCAATTCCTTTTGAAAGCCTCAGGTATTGTGGACAAATCGAAGCAATCTCTATTTAGACTGCAGGTTTCCCTGTTTTATTCTATTCATAATGATATCCACCTTTTGAGGCAGGTAATAATCGCCTGAAAGCTCAATCAAAGGAGTATTCATTTCAGACAGCCATTCCAGATGGGCTTTTAAAGTTCTGTTGGCGATGCCGGTATTGTGATCATAATCTTTAGCCCAATCCATAAACTCCTGGAATTTTTTTGCTCTTTCAGGATTGGTAATAATTTCATCACCATATCTTTCGATCTCTCTTTTTCTGAGTCTTTCCAGTCGTACATCTGGAGGAAGATAAAGGAAAATAATCAGGTCAAATGCCGGAAATATATTTTCACCCCAATGAATGATTGAGCCGCCAAAAATCCAGTTTTCAGCCGCATGAAGTTTGTCCGAAACAATTGAATTTCTCGTTTCAGGATTTTGTCTTTCTGTAAAAGGATTTTGAGTTTTTAGCCAGAAAAAATCATCACTGTCAAAATATTCAAGATTGAGTTTATCAGACAAAGTCTTTCCTAAAGTGGTAACCCCGGAACCGGAAGCTCCGAAAATATGTATTCTCATGATTTTTTATTCTATAAAATCTGCGAAATCTCTATAATCTGCGAGATATTTTTAATACTTTGAAATCCAATTAGAGATTTCCTTCAACACATCTTCCCGTATTTCCTCATTCAGAATCTCATGACGCATATCCGGATAGATCTTCACGTCTACATGCTGGAATCCATCAGTTTTTAGATGATTGACGGTATGCATTACGCCTTTTCCAAAATCACCAATCGGATCATTCTGCCCGCTTACAAATAAAAAAGGAAATGACTTTGAAATAGAAGAAGCCCAATTCCTTGCTGTAGCTTTTTTATAAATGGTAAATAAAGTATAAAAAGCATTATGAGTGAACGGAATTCCGCAAAGTTCATCCTGTTCAAAAGCTTTTCGGTTTTTTTGATTTACACTCAGCCAGCAGGTATCACTGAAATCTTTATCCTTTTTAAAATGCTTGTTATTGACACTGGTAAAAACAGAATTCAAGAAAGTACGGTGACGAGGCGCAATGGCTGTAGCTAATGATAAATAACCTCTTAATACATCTATTCCCGGTAAAGGTCCGCCGGTTCCTGTAATGATAGCTCCTGAAAATTTATTGCTTGCCTTCTGAAGAAGACAGCGGGTAATAAAAGATCCCATAGAATGTCCCAAAATAAAATGAGGAACATCTGGAAACTGCTCAGCAAGATGATCCGCCATCATTTCTGCATCTGCAACCAATCTTTCATCCGGTTTTTCAAGCTGAAAGAAACCAATCTCTTTTTTGTCTTTTACTGATTTTCCATGTCCCAAATGATCATACGTCAATACAGCAATCCCATGATCAGCAAAATATTCTGCAATTTCAGCATATCTTCCACTGTGTTCCTGCATGCCGTGAACAATGAGAAGGGTGGCTTTTGTTGTTTCCGGGGAAAACAGTGTGTGGAAAAGCTGGGATTTACCATTTATTTTTGAGGGTAGATATGCTGATGCTTGGGCTACTGGCATAATAAGTAGATTTTTATGTTATTTTATCTCAATGTCAGGAAGCTTATAGTTTCCTACAGTTTCAATTAATTGAGAAGGGTTGGCTTTTAAATTACCAAAGAAAGCGTCCATATTTTTCTCATATCCTCTTTCACTTACGGCAAAAAGAAGAACTCCTTTATTTTTGTTTTTATTGATAAGTTTATAACGGTAAATATTTCTTTCTGCAATCAGTATTTCCTTACCATCTTTTGAGTTTTCACTAATAAGAAAGTCTAAAATATATTCTCCATTATTTTCAAGAACCTGATAATTAACAACAGGATTAGTTTTTTTCATCTCCTGAAGTTCACTCACTTTTTGATCAATAATATCTTTAAGAATGAAATCTCCTTTTACAAACTCAATTAAAACCATGCTGTTGTATTGATTGATGTTTTCTTTTGGGTTTAAATATTCCTGTTTGAAATAATTTTCATTGGGATGAGAGCTCCACACTAAATTATATTCTTTTTGATTCAAATTAATAGGTCCAGATACACTTAAATAATCATTTACCTTATTTTGAGCTTTTATATAAAATAGAGGAACGATTAAAAATAGAATCAGAATTTTAAATTTCATTATGTATAATTTATAAAGTAAATATAATCCATTTTATATAGGTGTGAAAGTAAAAATAGCGGAAAAAAGGTCATGTCAACCTCATGATTTTCACCCCAACTCAAAATAAATATCCTCTATAATTTGGTCGTCATTTTTTTTAAAAGTAATTTTGCACGAATCTAAAAACAAAAGTAAAATATGTCAACTTATGTAGTTGTAGGTCTTCAGTACGGAGATGAAGGCAAAGGAAAAATCACGGATGTTTTATCAGCAAAATCGGACTATGTAGTACGTTTCCAGGGTGGAGACAACGCTGGTCACACGGTTTATGTGGGTGATGAAAAATTCGTTCTACACCTTCTTCCTTCAGGAGTTCTTCAATGCAAAGGGAAATGTATCATTGCGAACGGAGTAGTGGTAAACCCTAAGTCTTTCATTAAAGAAGTTGGTCAGATTGAGAGCAAAGGCTTGAGATCAGATCATATCTTTATCAGCAGAAGAGCGCATGTAATCATGCCTTACCACATCCTTTTGGATACTTACCGTGAAGAGGAACACGGAGGAACTCAGATCGGAACTACCAAAAAAGGAATCGGACCTTGCTATGAAGATAAAATTGCAAGAGTCGGGATTAGAATGGTAGACCTTTTAAATCCTGAAATTTTAAGAGATAAAATTGAGAAAAACTTAAAAGTTAAGAACTCTCTTTTTGAAAAATATTACGGAAAACCAACTTTAGACGTTGAAGAAATCTACAACGAATATTTGGAAATCGGAAAGCAGCTTCAGGACAGAATCGTTGATACTGAATTAGAATTGAACGAAGCGATCAGAGACGGTAAAAATGTATTGTTTGAAGGAGCTCAGGCGTTAATGCTTGATATCGACTTTGGTACATATCCATATGTAACTTCTTCTTCTCCGTCTACAGGAGGAGTTTGTACAGGTGCTGGTGTTCCGCCAACTTCACTTCAGAACCTTATCGGAGTAGCAAAAGCTTACTGTACAAGAGTAGGAAACGGACCTTTCCCTTCCGAACTGGATAACGAACTGGGTGAAAAAATCAGACAGATCGGTGGTGAATTCGGAGCAACAACAGGGAGACCAAGAAGAACGGGTTGGTTAGACCTTGTTTCTTTGAAGCATGCTTGTATGATCAACGGAATCAACAACCTTGTGATTACGAAGCTTGACGTTCTTACAGGAATTGAAAACCTTAAAATCGTTACTCATTACAAAACTGAAGATGGAAAAGTTATTGATTATTTCACTTCATCTACAGAGAAATTATACAACTATGAGCCAATCTATCAGGATTTGCCAGGTTGGAGCGAAGATATTACAAAAGCAAGAAGCTATGATGAACTTCCTGATAACGCTCAGAAATACATCGAGTTTATTGAGAAATATTTAGGAATCAATGTATACTTGGTTTCTGTAGGTCCTGAAAGAAGTCAGAACATTATCAGAAAAGAATTATTCTAATATTCTTAGACATAAAATAAAAAAGAGACTATCATTGGGTAGTCTCTTTTTTTGTTTAAAAATTTCTTTTACCAGTTTATCACATTCTTATCAAGGTTTTAAACCTTGACAAAGATGCTTAATTCCAGTCTTGAATTTTTGTATACTTTTGTATTAAAGCAAAAGTGTAAATAAGAAAAATTATGGAAGAAAATAAAATACCCCAGCGTTTTCTGGACAATATTGTGATCAGCTTATATCTTACCATTGCCTATGCTGTTTTATTTATTGTGTATTTATGGCTGCCATTCAACGTAAGTTCAGATTTTTTATTGATACTTTTTATTGTCTGCAGTTTGGTTTTTAGCATAGGTGCTATTTATTTTGCGGCTAAAAGTTATTCAAAAACAAAGATCAGTTCTATTATTCTCATTATTATTAATACGCTGGGATTATTAATACCGCTTACTCTTCTCCTTATGCTTATACCAAGCTAGTTTTCTGTTATTTGTGTATTTTATTCTTATTTATTTTCATCAAAAATAGGTTTGTTTATCTGTGTACACTTTCTATTTATAAATGTTAAATTTTAAGCATTATCATAAAATTTTCTAATATTATGTTGTTTTGCTAAAATTTTGGCAGATGTTTTGATATTACAACATTGCTTATCGATAAGAGCTAACAAAACTAATAATCAAAATTTTTAACAGTTTAAATAGTAGTAGTGATGAAACAACATAATCAAAACCAGGAATTTCGTTTTAACGAAGTTCTCTTTGAGCACCGCAATAAAGAATATGGTGCCTATGCATTAAGAAACGAATCAGATAGAATATTAACCAAAGCGCTTTTTATCGGAGCAAGTTTAATGGCTGCAGTATCCCTTACGCCGTTTGTAATTTCTGTATTGAAATCAGATGTACCAGTGGGTAGAATTAAGGATAATGGCGAGAGAAGAATAATAAAAATTGTTGAACCGCCTGAAAAAGATCCCCCTGCACAGATTGTAAAAACTGTTACACCTCCAAACACAAAAACGTTTGACAGCACGGTACCTACACCATCAAGTGATGCTAAAGATGATGTAAAAAAAGATCCTATACCGGATGATGCTGTAGCAGGTTTTGTAAATAACTTTAAAGGAGATCCGGTAACACCTAATACACCTAATGTTCCAACAGTATCAGTAGGTACAGGTCCTGTAATTAATACACCGCCGCCAGTAATTTCTGATCCGGTAGACAAAAATAAAATTGCAGAACCAGGAGAACTTGGTGTAGAAGCTGCTTATCCGGGTGGAATAGACTCCTTCAGAAATAAAGTAATGAACAACTTCGATGGTTCAGGATTTGAATCAGAAGATGTTGTAAAAACGACAGTTACCTTTATTGTAGAAATGGATGGAACCATCTCAGGGGTAAAAGCTAATGGAACCAATGCCGACTTTAACAGTGAGGCCATGAGAACAATTAAAAACATCTCAAGCAAAGGAAAATGGATTCCAGCCAAAAACAAAAAAGGAGAATTCGTAAGAAGTTATTTCAAATTTCCTATTTCAATGAAGTTTGATAATTAATACGAAAAAACACATTTTAAATAGTTATCCACAAAGATTTTTTTTTGTGGATAATTTTTTTTATCGCTAAATTGCTTATTAACAATATTTTAACTCAATTTTGATTTTCCCCACTCACCGAGAGCAAAGAAAAAAGTGTATTTTTGAAACTTAAAGTTCTAATAATGGCAAAAATCATAGGTATTGCTAATCAAAAAGGAGGCGTTGGTAAAACTACCACCGCTGTAAACTTGGCGGCAGCATTAGGAGTATTGGAAAAAAGAATATTAATCATTGATGCTGATCCTCAGGCGAATGCTACATCCGGCCTGGGTGTTGAAGATGTTCAGTATTCTACATATAATCTTTTGGAGCATAGTGCAGAAACAAGGGTTTGCATCAAAAGAACTGCGACTCCGAACCTGGATATTATTCCGTCGCATATCGACCTGGTAGCTGCGGAAATTGAATTGGTAGACAAGGAGGACCGTGAGTATATGCTGAGAAAAGCACTGGCCAGTGTAAGAGACGATTATGACTATATCATTATCGACTGTGCGCCGAGTTTAGGCCTTATTACAGTTAATGCTCTTACAGCAGCAGACTCTGTAATTATTCCGATCCAGTGTGAGTATTTTGCATTAGAAGGACTTGGGAAACTTTTGAATACCGTTAAAAATGTTCAGAAGATCCACAATAAAGATCTTGGAATTGAAGGTCTTCTTCTTACGATGTATGATAGCCGATTGAGGCTATCCAATCAGGTAGTGGAAGAAGTGAATCTTCACTTTCCGGAAATGGTTTTTGAAACCATTATCAGCAGAAACGTAAGGCTGAGTGAAGCACCAAGTTTTGGAGAAAGTATCCTGAATTATGATGCAGAAAGTAAAGGAGCTGTTCAGTATATTCAGTTAGCTGAAGAAGTTCTTTTGAGGAACGAAAACTTAATAAAGAATTAAATTAATAATAAATGGCCAATAGGTGGATGCTAGCCACCACTTATCAAACATCATTTATCAATTATATCTATGAAGGACAAAAAAAGAGCTATGGGACGCGGATTGGGCGCCATTTTAAGCGCAGAATCTAAAGCAACTGTCAATTCAGCTACTGATGAAGGAGCAGATAAGTTTGTTGGAAATATTGTAGAAGTTGCACTTGAAGATATCTATCCGAACCCGACGCAGCCGAGAACTTATTTTGATGAAAAAGCATTAAACGAACTTGCACAGTCAATTGAAAACCTGGGAGTAATCCAACCGATTACCCTGAGAAAAGACGGTGAAAAGTTTGAGATCATTTCCGGGGAAAGACGTTACAGAGCCACCAAAATTGCAGGATTAACGACTATTCCTGCCTATATCCGTTTAGTGAATGATCAGGAACTTCTTGAGATGGCTCTTGTTGAAAATATTCAGAGAGAAGATCTTGATGCCATCGAAATTGCACTTACTTATCATAGGCTTTTAGAGGAAATAGGTCTTACGCAGGAAAATCTGAGCCAGAGAATAGGAAAGGATAGAAGTACCATTACCAATTCTATCAGACTATTAAGATTAAACCCGGATATTCAGAATGCCATCAGAAGCGGTGAGATTTCTGCAGGACACGGAAGAGCAATCATCAGTCTTGAAAGTGAAGAAGATCAGCAGGTGTTGTTCGAGCTTATCATCAAAGAGAAATTAAACGTTCGTCAGGCAGAGCAGGCAGCTGCTGCATTGAAGAATCCAAAGTCTCCTGCTGCAAAAAAAGCAAAAGTGGAGCTTTCCAATAACTATAAAAAAGCCCAGAAGACAATCGCTGATATCTTGGAGGTAAAAGTAGAGATCAAATCTTCTGGAAATGGTAAAAAAGGTAAAATTGTCCTGGACTTCAAAAATGAAGAAGAACTGGAATATATTTTATCCCATATTAAATAATGAAGAAAATATTTTTCACATTTTTCTTGTGTATTGCTGCATTGGCCTATTCACAAGTGAAACCTATTGATACCGTTCGGATGCAGACTCCTCCGAAAGAGGAATCCCGTGTGGTAAAACCTGGCAAAACAGAAGCAAAGATCATTGAAGATCTTGAAAAAGCTAATGGTCCCACAGTAAAAACCATAAAGCTGAACCCTACCAGAGCAGGATTGTATTCTGCTGTTTTACCGGGATTGGGACAGTTTTATAACAAAAAATACTGGAAGATTCCTATTGTTTGGGGTGCGGTAGGAGCCGGAGTAGGTATTGCTGTATGGAATGATAACCAATACAAAAAATACCGCGAATACTACATCGCTAAACTTAATGGTACTCCTAACGAATTTGTGGACAGCCACCCGTTTTTAGATAAAAGAGCATTGGGGAACGCTCAGGACAGAGCAAAGAGGCAAAGAGACTACGCCATTGCCATTACAGGACTTATTTATATTCTGAATATTGTAGATGCTGTAGTAGATGCGCACCTTTATGAAAGCCGTCATGACCCGGATTTGGTTTTTAAACCATCAGTTATTCAGGATCAGTATGGATACAGCGCTCCGAAAACAGGGTTCAGTTTAAGTTATAGATTTTAGAAGACAACATATCTGCAGAAGACTCCGGTTGAAAGCAGTATTTAAAAATAAAAAAGATTATATGAAAATAGCATTAGTTGGTTACGGTAAAATGGGTAAGATCATAGATGAGATCGCGCAGAAAAGAGGTCATGAAGTAGTTGCCCGCCTTAAGGAAACTCCAACTGCTGAGAATCTTAATAATCCGGATGTTGTGATTGAATTCTCATTGCCGGAAGTGGCATTTGAAAACATCAAAGCTTGTCTTGAAAATAAAATTCCGGTAATCTGTGGAACTACAGGCTGGCTGGATCAAAAGGAAGAAATAGAAAAACTGGCTGTAGAAAACGGTACAGCATTCTTATATGGTTCCAACTTTAGTTTAGGAGTAAATTTATTTTTTGCTCTAAATGAAAAACTTGCAGATCTGATGAAAAATGTAGATGAATATTCTTGCCAGCTGGAAGAAATTCACCACATCCACAAAAAAGATGCTCCAAGTGGAACTGCTATTTCCATTGCAGAAGGAATCATCCAAAATAATCCGAAATTTGACGCCTGGAAGCTGGAAGAAACAGAAGGGAAACAGCTGGGTATTTTTGCAGTACGAGAAGATGAAGTTCCGGGAACTCACAGCGTATATTACAGAAGTGAAGTAGACGAAATTGAGATCAAGCACACTGCATTCAACAGAAACGGTTTTGCCCTGGGAGCTGTGGTAGCTGCCGAATGGATTAAAGATAAAAAAGGAAACTTCGCAATGAAAGATGTTTTGGGGCTTTAATTTGTAACAAATTCTGTAAATTGCAGACCAATAAACAAAAAATGATGAATAGTGAATTGTAAACAGCGGACTGCTTTTATCATTTATTGCTCATCATTTTTATCATAAGAATAGGCACAAAAAATTTATGAATTATTTTTTAACTTATACCGTATATGTCCTCATACTATCCGTATTGATGGGCATTTCATCTTGGAAACTGTTCAAGAAAATGGGCTATAGCCCTTTATTTGCTTTTATCCCTTTCTATAACTATTTCATTATTCTGAAAGAAACAAAACATCCGAAATGGTGGGCGATTCTGTCCTATCTTCCGATTGTAGGGCCAATCATGATGTCTGTTTTTCACCTTTACTTAGTGAAAAAGTTTGGGAAAACCCTTTTCAAAGATCAGATTCTTACCGTGATTCTGCCCTTTATTTATATGGCAGTAATCAACTATTCTAAGGATGTAGAGTTAGAAGATGAAAATGCAAACGACCTGTTTCTTACAGACGAAGAAAAGAATGATAAAAAGAAAGATACATTTGTAGGTTCAATTACCTTCGCGGTAGTTTTTGCAACCATCATCCACGTTTTTGTAACACAGCCTTTTGGTATTCCTACGGGATCTATGGAAAGAACATTATTGGTGGGTGACTTCCTTTTTGTAAACAAATGGAGCTATGGTTACAGACTTCCGATGCGTCCGGTAGCAATACCTTTCCTTCAGGGAACAATTATGGATACAGGACAGAAAGGCAACCCGAAAGATGATCCGAAATCTTACGTAGATGCAGTAAAGCTTCCTTACACAAGAATTTTACAATTCAACAAGCCACAGAAAAATGATGTGGTTGTTTTCAACTATCCTCAGGATTCTGTACATACAGCGATCGATAGAAAAGATCCTTACGTAAAAAGATGTGTTGCCACAGCAGGAGATACTTTTGAAATGAGAGCCGGAAGACTTTTCGTTAACGGAAAGCCGGAAGTAGTTTTAGGAGACCAGGAAGTGCAGCACAGATATATTGTAACCACAGATGCTCAATTAGATATCCCAACTTTATATAAAGCTTATGGATTTTTACCGGTTCAGGAGTTTCAACAGGATAACGGAGGGTTTATTTATGGCTTTCAGGGGTTAACGGATAAAACTGCCAAAGAAATTAAAGAACTTCCTCATGTTCTTGATATGAAAGAAGAAGTTTCAACAAAAGGAGAAGCTGCAGTATATTACAGAGATGAAGCCAAAACGAAGATTGATACTACACAATCTATCTTCCCGATTAATAAACCTTGGAATCAGGATTGGTACGGACCGCTTAGAATCCCTAAAAAAGGAGACGTTGTAGCCATCAACCAGGAAACACTTCCAACCTATCAGTGGATTATTTCTGAATATGAGCACAACAGCTTAGAGAAAAAGAACGGGAAGATCTTTATCAACGGAAAAGAAGCGAGCCAGTATACCATTCAGCAGGATTATTATATGATGGTAGGAGACAACAGAGATGCTTCGTTAGATGCAAGATTCTTTGGTTTCGTTCCGGAAGAAAATATTGTAGGAAAGCCGATGTTTACATGGATGAGCCTTCAGGGTGCTTTTGCAGACAGTAGTTCTACTTATCAGGCACCATTCAAAATCCGTTGGGAAAGAATGTTTAAAGCAACCAATACAGGAGAAGCTAATAAAACCTCTTACTGGTGGATTGCAGCGATGATCCTGATCTTGTTCTTCGGATGGGAATATTTCGTGAAATTATTCAGAAAGAAAAAAACTGAAGAATAGTGTTTAAAAGTAAAATATTTAATAGAGTCCTTTTAATAGGTAGCTTTATTGTAACTCTTTTTTTTATTGCAAAACTCTCCGGGGTTTTGCAATATGCTTTTGTACCAACGGCAGGCAATGAACCTACCATCAAAAAAAAGTCATTTATTGTGATGACTAACATCCTTCCTTATGCCAAGTTTAAAATGATTGCATACAATCAGAATAATTTAGATTACCCTCAAGGTGTCTATGTGCAAAGATTAATAGGAACGGAAAATGATGAGATTTTAATTAAGAATGGAGAATTATACGTTAATAATACATTGATAGGTAAGTTTAATGTGAAGCATTCTTATAAAATAGACAGAGGCTATGCAAATGACCTCCTATTTAAAGGAACTGAAGAAAGTGAAATCTTTCAGATTGATGATAATTACTTCATTACTCAGTTAAGTGATAAAGAACTTAATAATAATTTCTTTCATGAAAGGTTTATAAATCCAAATACAGATCAGGATATTCGCAAAATTTATCATAAAGATTGGAATGCAGATAACTTTGGACCAATAAAAGTTCCAAGTGGAAAATTATTCTTTTTAGGAGATAATCGTAATGCAAGTTTAGATTCCCGTTATTTAGGCTTTATTGATGAGAAAGATGCTGTAGGACGAGTAATTTACCCTAGAAACTAGATTATATTATTATGCAAAATATTTTATTACCGGCATTTTATATGCCCCCAATTTCATGGTTTTCAGTATTATTAAATCCTGAGAATGAAATTACATTGGAACAGTTTGAAAGTTTTCCCAAACAGACTTATAGAAACAGAGCAAACATCTATGGAGCCAACGGAAAGTTGTCCTTAATAATTCCTATCCATCATAACGGGAAAAGAGAATTTAAAGATGTTGAGATCTCTTATCGTGAAGATTGGAGAGCCCTTCATTGGAAATCAATAAAAACGGCATATCAGAGTTCTCCTTATTTTGAATATTATGAAGATAAGTTCAGAAAGATATTTGATCTTCAGGAAAAGTATCTTCTTGATTTTAACCTTAAGGGGATAGAAATCATCCAACAGATACTGAAAACAGAAAAGGCACACTCTTTGAATGAAGAATATATCAAAAATCCTGAAAGTATCAATTTCAGAGAAAAGTTTTCGGCAAAGCTTCCTTCAGAGTTTCAAATGGAAGAGTATTACCAGACGTTTTCTGATAAATTAGGCTTTTTGGAAGACCTGTCGGTTCTGGATCTTATTTGCAATAAAGGACCGGAGTCATTAGTGTATATAAAAAATATAAAACAACCATATTAGCATACCATCGCTATCCATGAAATTTTCAACAGACAACAGATAAAGTTGGCGATTGGTATATCTCTTTAAAAAATAAATTTCAACATATGAAAAAGGTATTATTAGCTGCAGTTTTTTTAGCAGGTTTTAGTTTTTCTTTTGCACAGGAATCTAAAGCTAAAAGTATTGATCCAAATGAAGATAAAGATCTGATGACTTGGTATCATAAAGATTTTGCAACTTCAAAGGTATATGGAGTAAATACGGCAAATGCTTATAAATACTTGGAATCTAAAGGGCTGAAGCCTAAAACAGTTGTGGTGGGAGTTTTGGATAGTGGAGTACAGGTAGACCACCCCGGATTGGTAAAGAACCTTTGGTCAAACCCTAATGAAATTCCCGGAAATGGTAAAGATGATGACGGAAACGGATATATTGATGATGTACACGGCTGGAACTTCATAGGAGGTAAAAACGGTGATGTTGATATTGACAACATGGAAGTGACAAGAGTTGTTGCCAAATACAAACCTGTTTTTGAAGGAAGTGATTCTACTAAGAATAAAGCTAATCAGGCTCAGATGAAAGAAGAGTTTGATATGTATATGAAGGCCAAAGATATGTTCAATAAAAAAAGTATCGAGGCTGTACAGAATTTCAAAACCTATTCTATGCTGAATGAGCTGATTCCTAATATGGTAAAATTATTGGGAGGTAAGCCTGTAACAGCTGAAACACTTTCCGCAATTAAAGCTCCTACAGACCAGAAAGATGCAATCGCATTGGAATTCCTGGGGCAGATTTCTCAAAGTCCTGAATTCAAAGGGAAATCTTCCGCTGAATTTGAAAAAAAGATGAAGGAAGAAATGAAGGAGGCAATAGACCATTTTGCTCCGGCAGCAAAACAGTATGATCTTTCTTACGATACCAGAAAAGAAATTGTAGGAGATAACTATGATGACTATTCTGAAAAAAACTATGGTAACAATCATTATGAAGGACCGGATGCAGAACATGGAACTCACGTAGCCGGAATCATTGCAGGGCTTCCGCAAGGAAAAGAAATTCAGTATGGGGTAGCTTCAAAAGTTGCTAAGATCATGTCTGTAAGAACGGTTCCAAACGGTGATGAAAGAGATAAAGATGTTGCAAACGCTATCAGATATGCAGTAGATAACGGAGCAAAAGTTTTGAACATGAGCTTTGGTAAACCCGTTTCTCCAGGTAAAAATGTAGTTTGGGATGCTTTTAAATATGCTGAAGATAAAGGGGTTCTTTTAGTAAAAGCTGCAGGTAACGAAAATGAAGATGTAGCAGAACATTTGGCATTTCCTACCAACTTTAAAAATGTTACTGACGAGAAACCATTTGTGAGCAATGTTCTTGTAGTAGGAGCAAGTACCAATAAAAACAGCGCTTTGAGAGCTGATTTTTCTAACTATAATAAAAAAATGGTAAATGTTTTCGCTCCGGGTGAAGAAATCTATTCTACCGTTCCTAAAAACGAATACAAATATCTTCAGGGAACTTCTATGGCTTCCCCTGTAGTAGCTGGAGGTGCGGCCGTTTTATTAGCATATATGCCGGATCTGAAACCTTATCAGATCATTGAAGCACTTGTGAAAAGCAGCAATCCAAGCACTGCAGACGGATTTACAGATCAATCGCAGGCAGGAGGAGTTATCGATTTGAAAAAAGCCGCAGAATATGCCTATACCAATTTCTACAAAGGAAAGCCGTCAGGCCCTGCTAAGCCTTCGAAATCCGTAAAAAAGGCTGTTAAAAAATAATTTATCTCTCTGTGTTTAAGGAGAAACCATAAAGAGTCCGAATTTTTTTCGGACTTTTTGTTTTTTATTTTAAATTTTGGCACGGTTTTTTGTAACTTTATAGTAACAAAATAATAAACAACAAAATGAAAAAGTTACTACTTGCAGGGATGTTGGGAACATCACTTTTTGCAGTGTCGTGTTCCTCTGTTAACAAAGCAGCTACGTCTCAAAATCAAAGAGCAGACTTTCTGAAAATGAAAGGAGATTGGCAAATCGTAAGTATAGATTACGAAAAAGGATATAAAATCAAGCCTTTTGACGAAGGTGCAGACGCACAATGTTTTGTAGGAAGTCACTGGAGATTAATTCCTAACAACTGGACAGGGGCATATACTTTAAACGGAGGTGGAGATTGCCCGGCAATTACACAGCCTATCAAGTTTGAAGTAAAAGACGGTAACACGTTTATGTTTAAAAAAATTGCTGCAGGTACAAAAGCAAAACAAAACTCTGTAGGATACAGTCTTACAATGATCAATCAGACAACAGATCAGTTTTCACTTGAGCAAGATGTTCCTTTTGAAGGAGGCAATGTAAAAGTAGTTTACAACTTCCAGAGAGCAGGAATGAAATAATTTATCAACATAAAAGATCAAAAAAATGAATTTTAATAAAACATACGTAGGAGCCCTTTTCTTGTCATCAGCATTATTATTGACAAGCTGTGAAGCGGTTCAGAATTCAAATCACCAACAAAGAGGTACAGCAGTAGGTGTTGCTTCAGGAGCAGTACTTGGAGGTATCTTGGGGAACAATGTAGGGAAAGGAGGAAACGGAGCTATTGGTGCAGTATTAGGTGGTATTATCGGTGGTGTAGCTGGTAATGTTATCGGTAACAAAATGGATAAGCAGGCCAGAGATATTAAAGAAACTTTGCCGGGTGCTCAGGTAGAAAGAGTAGGAGACGGTATTAAAGTAACAATGAATGAAAGCATCGTTAACTTTGCATTTGACTCTTCAAACCTTACTTCTGTTGCACAGACTAACCTTGACAAGCTAGGTGAGGTATTGGCAAACAACCCTGATACCAATATCAATATCTACGGACATACAGATAGCGTAGGTAAAGATGCTTACAACATGGCACTTTCTCAAAGAAGAGCTGATGCTGTAAAAGCTTATTTAGTAGGAAAAGGAATTGCATCAAGCAGAATGTTCACAAAAGGTGAAGGTAAAAATATGCCGGTTGCAAGCAATGATACGGATGAAGGAAGAGCTAAAAACAGAAGAGTAGAGTTTGCAATCACTGCAAATGAAAAAATGATTAATGATGCCAAGCAAGGGCAGTAATTAATTTTACATATAAATATTTTCGTAAAAGACCGCCCCGGCGGTTTTTTTTGTATTTTTATGCTAGAAATTTTGAATTTATTATTTTTGTACTTGAAATAACATAAATGAAGAAATATTTAAAGCTGCTCCGCGTAGAGCAATGGGTGAAAAACCTTTTTGTATTTGTCCCTCTTTTCTTTTCAGGTAATATTACCAACATAGATCTGCTTACCAAAAGCATTTTCGCATTTGTTATCTTTTCGCTTGCGGCAAGTGTTGTGTATATTCTGAATGATTATAATGATATTGAAGCAGACAGAAAGCATCCTGAAAAAAGAAGAAGACCTTTGGCTAGCGGTGCTATTTCAAAAGCAAAGGCCATAGGAATTCTTATCGGTCTGGTTATTACAGACATTATTCTTGTATTTTTCACACAGCTCTACTTCCATGAATTGCTTTGGAAATTTGCGATCATAATAGGTTTCTATGTGGTGATGAATTTGGCATATACATTTAGACTTAAGCACGTTCCTATCATCGATATTTTTATTATTGCAATAGGATTTGTACTTCGTGTATTGGCTGGCGGTTATATTACCGGAATCAGTATTTCACAATGGGCTATTCTCTTAACGTTTGTGCTGGCACTCGTACTGGCAATTGGAAAAAGAAGAGGAGAGCTTATCAACGCTCAGGTTTCAGGAAAAACAAGACGGGCATTAGATGGATATAACGTTCAGTTTGCAGATATTGCATTATCCATTTCAATTACACTGGCTATTGTGTGCTACCTGATGTTTACCCTGTCACCGGAAGTTCAGGAAAGATTCCATGAAAGAGTTTTTTATACGGTAATTTTCGTGGTTTTTGCCTTATTGAGATACCTTCAGCAGACCTTGGTTTATAACAGAACAGAATCTCCCACAAAAATTGTGTACAGGGACCGCTATATACAGGTTACCCTAGTACTTTGGGTAGCTGCATTTTTAATTCAAATTTATTTTAAGAAATGAAGCCTAATTTCACACAGAAAGTTACAAACTGGGGTAATTTCCCGGTAATAGAGAAAGAAATGAGATCGGAGGACAGTTTCAAAAAAATAAAAGAATTTGTACTCAATCACAACGAGATTATTGCCAGAGGAAACGGAAGATGCTATGGTGATGCTTCGTTGGGAGAATCTATATTTTCAACCAAAAAATTAAATAAGTTCATCAATTTTGACCGTTTAAACGGAGTGATAGAATGCGAATCCGGAGTACTGCTTTCAGATGTTCTGGAAATCGCTGTTCCACAGGGATACTTCCTGTATGTTACTCCGGGGACAAAGTTTATATCAGTGGGAGGAGCTATTGCTTCCGATGTTCATGGAAAAAACCATCATGCAGAAGGATGTTTTTCAGAATATGTAATCGAATTCAAGCTCATGACTGAGAGCGGGGAGATTATTACTTGTTCCAGAGAAGAAAATTCAGAGAAATTCTGGGCAACGATCGGTGGTATGGGACTTACAGGGATTATTCTTACGGCAAAATTTAAGCTTAAAAATATTGAATCTGCATACATTCGCCAGGAAAGCATCAAAGCAGAAAACCTGGATGAAATCTTTAAACTGTTTGATGAAAGTGAAAACTGGACGTATACCGTTGCATGGATCGATTGTCTTCAGAAAGGAAAAAATATAGGAAGAAGTATCCTGATGAGAGGCGAGCACGCTTTTCAACATGAGCTTCCCCAGAAGTTTTCTAAAACACCTTTGAGATTAAAGAAAAAATTATCACCTACAGTTCCTTTTTATTTTCCGGGATTTGTCCTGAATGCACTTACAGTAAAAATATTCAACTGGCTTTACTTTAAAAAACAGTCTAAGAAGGAAGTTAAGAATTTTATTGATTACGAAACATTTTTTTATCCTTTGGACGCTATTAATGATTGGAACAAAATCTACGGAAAATCAGGTTTTATACAATATCAGATGGTGATTCCTAAGGAAGAAGGAAAAGAAGGGATGAAAAGAATCCTTGAGACGATTGCGAAAAGCGGAAACGGATCATTCTTAGCGGTTTTAAAACTTTTTGGGAAACATAATCCGGAGGCTTACAATTCATTTCCCGTGGAAGGGTATACGCTGGCACTGGATTTTAAAGTCAATTCAAAACTGAAAAAACTGGTAGATCAGCTGGATGCAATTGTTCAGGAGTTCGGAGGAAGGATTTACCTTACAAAGGACAGCATGAGCAGATCATCACTTACCAATTATCTGAAAAATATTCAAAATCCTAAATTTGTGTCTTTACAGCACAAAAGAATCATAAACAACAATTCATAATGATAGTTCTGGGAAGCACATCTGAAGTGGCACAGGCTTTTGTGGAAAAAGCACTTCAGGAAGGAGAAAAGTTTGAAAAAATCTATCTTTTTACCTCAAATAAAGAAACAACAGAACGGTTTGCAAGACATATTGATGTGAAATTTTTGCAGCAGGCAGAAGTCATTGAACTGGATCTGACTAAAGAAATTGATTACAACAGATTTGATAATATCAATTCAAATGTATTATTTTGTGCCGTAGGATATTTAGGAGAAGGAACAGAAGAAGGACTGTATGACAACAGGAATACGGAACGTATCATAGACATTAATTATTCAAAACTGGTTCCTGTAATGAATTATTTTGCTCATAAATTTGAAAACAGAAGATCCGGAACGATTATCGGGCTTTCATCAGTAGCAGGAGACAGGGGAAGACAAAGTAATTTTATCTATGGAAGTGCTAAAGCGGCATTTACAGCCTATTTGAGTGGTTTGAGAAACTACCTTTTTGATAAAAAAGTACACGTTCTCACCATAAAACCTGGGTTTATGGCAACCAAAATGACAGAAGGTCTGCCTTTAAATCCGAAACTGACAGCAACACCGAAACAGGCTGCTGCATGTATTTATAAAGCCTTCAAAAAGGAAAAAAACGTGGCATATGTTTTGCCGGTTTGGAGTGTTATCATGATGATTATCAGGAATATCCCTGAATTTATATTCAAAAAATTAAAGCTTTAAAGAAAAATGAAAAAATTGTATTGTTTTGATTTTGACGGAACTTTGACATATAAGGATACCATGTTTATGTATCTTAAATTCTACGATTCTACAAAATACCGGATACAATTTTTAAGACATGTACCTCTCTTTATTCTGCTAAAGCTGAAACTGGCCGAAACGGAAAAAGTGAAAAAAAGTTTTATTGGGTCTATTTTAAAAGGACAGACTCAGGAGAAAATTGAAATGAAGTCTAAACAATTTTTTGAGCTTCATTATCCTAAAATTGTGCGGGAAAATGCATTAGACTTTATTAAAAATATCGATAGGAATAATACACAAAGCTTATTGGTGACTGCATCCTTAGATATTTGGGTAAAGCCTTTCGCTGAGGAACTTAAAATGGAGCTTGTTTCTACGCGGGCAGAGTTTAAGAACGGAGTTTTCACAGGGAATTTTGTAGGGAAAAACTGCAATGGGAAAGAAAAATTGGTAAGAATTAAAGAAGAAATAAACAATTCTAAGTACGATAAAATTATTGCATTTGGGGATACTTCAGGAGATCGGCCAATGTTGAAATGGGCAAATGAGGGACATTACCAATTTTTTCACTAATTTTGGGAGATAAAATTGTAAAAAATGAAAAGCCTGTTAATTGCATGTGCAGTAATATTTATGAGCTGTGCAAGCACTTCATCTCAGAAGCCTTCTGCCATGCAGGGAAATACTGAACTCCTTGTTTCTGAATCTCAGGGAGGAACTGATATGCCCGGCTTTAGAATCATTAATGACGAAAAAGATTTCCGAAACAGTATCAGAGGAAGTTTTGGCATTGAGGATCTTGGAAAAGAATCTTATATCAAATACCCTCAGTTTCCGAAAAATAAAAAAGTCGTTTTATACAATTTAGGAACCTTCAGATCAGGAAGTCACAAAATTGAAGAAGTCAAAAGTGTATCTGTGAAAAATCAGATTCTCTATGTAGAAGTTCCGGCCGGAGAACCTTCCGGTGGAATGGAAATTCAGGTGATCTCCAGTCCATGGTTTATTTTTACTGTTCCCGCAGATTACAAGTTTACCTCCGTAGAATTAAAATATTCAAAATAATAATGGATAAAGTATATTTAGATAATGCCGCAACCACTCCGCTTGCAGAAGAAGTTATAGATGCAATGGTGGGCACTATGAAGATGAATTTCGGAAACCCGTCTTCAACGCACAGCTTTGGCCAGGAAGCAAAAATACTTATTGAAAATGTAAGAAGACAGGTTGCAGACTATCTTCATGTAACTCCTGCTGAAATCATTTTCACTTCCTGTGGAACTGAATCCAACAATATGATCATCAAATCCTCGGTAGAACACCTTGGAGTTGAAAGAATCATTAGCTCTCCTTTGGAACACAAATGTGTTTCTGAAAGTATTCTGGACATGAAAAACAGAAAAGGGGTAGAAGTAAACTACATCCGTCCGAATGAAAAAGGAGATATTGACCTTACAAAATTAGAAGAACTTTTAAAAGCTTCAGATAAAAAAACACTGGTAAGCTTAATGCATGCCAACAACGAAATCGGAAATATAATCGATCTTAAAAAGGTTGCCCAATTATGCAAAGAGCATAATGCACTTTTCCATTCAGATACCGTACAGACAATGGCCCATATGAACCTTGATTTCTCGGATATTCCTGTAGACTTCGCTTCCTGTAGTGCCCACAAATTTCATGGACCCAAAGGAGCTGGATTTGCATTTATCAGAAAAGCAACAGGTTTAAAAGGAATTATTACCGGAGGACCTCAGGAAAGAAGCCTTAGAGCCGGAACAGAAAATGTCAGCGGTATTGTAGGACTGGGGAAAGCGTTAGAACTTTCTCTGAATCATATGGATGAATATACCAACCATATGCAGGATATTAAAAATTATGCAATTGAAAGACTTTCTGCCGAAATTGAAGGAATTAAGTTCAACGGAAGAAGTGCAGAGAAGGAAAACAGTCTTTATACAGTTTTAAGTGCTTTATTACCTTATAAAAATTCATTGATAGGACTTCAGCTGGATATGAAAGGAATTGCAATCTCTCAGGGAAGTGCGTGCTCATCAGGAGCTTCAAAACCTTCAATGGTTATGATGATGGTGCTTTCTGAAGACGAAATGGATCATTGTACACCATTGCGTATCTCTTTCAGCCATATGACAACCCAATCAGATATTGATACATTAGTGAAGGCTTTGAAAGAAATTTCCAGTGATTACACTATAGAAAAAACTAATGTTGAGCATAGATAGTCTTGTGCTTTAAAAATCGTAATTTTGAACATCCAAATAGAGGATTAAAAGAAAATAATATTAATTAAAATAAAAGAAACAAAAATGGCTTTAGAAATTACAGACAGCTCATTTCAGGATACAGTTTTAAAATCTGACAAACCGGTATTAGTAGACTTTTGGGCAGTATGGTGTGGACCATGCAGAACTTTAGGACCAATCATCGAAGAAGTAGCATCAGATTTTGAAGGTAAAGCAGTAGTTGGGAAAGTAGATGTAGACAACAACCAGGAGATTTCTATGCAATATGGTATTAGAAATATCCCTACAGTTCTTATTTTTAAGAACGGAGAAGTGGTAGATAAATTAGTAGGTGTAGCTCCAAAAGAGGTAATCGCTGAAAAATTAAGCGCTCACTTATAAAAAAATAAGTTTGATAATGAATGCCTTCCAGTATTGGGAGGCATTTTTTTTAAAATAATTTGCAGATAACAAAAAAAGGTGTAATTTTGCAACCACGAAAAAGAAACGACGTTCTTTAAAAAATGATCCGGTAGTTCAGCTGGTTAGAATGCCGCCCTGTCACGGCGGAGGTCGCGGGTTCGAGTCCCGTCCGGATCGCAGAAGTTTTCTCAATTTCTTTTAAAAAAATTGATCCGGTAGTTCAGCTGGTTAGAATGCCGCCCTGTCACGGCGGAGGTCGCGGGTTCGAGTCCCGTCCGGATCGCAGAAGTTTTCTCAATTTCTTTTAAAAAAATTGATCCGGTAGTTCAGCTGGTTAGAATGCCGCCCTGTCACGGCGGAGGTCGCGGGTTCGAGTCCCGTCCGGATCGCAGAAGTTTTCTCAATTTCTTTTTAAAAAAATTGATCCGGTAGTTCAGCTGGTTAGAATGCCGCCCTGTCACGGCGGAGGTCGCGGGTTCGAGTCCCGTCCGGATCGCAACTGCAATATGAAAGTGATATAAAACTGTAAAACATATGTTTTACAGTTTTTTTTATTTTAGGTGTATTTCGAAAAGTGGAAATCGATCCGGTGCAAAAATGGGATGGAAAACAATAGCTGTATATACGCTTGGTTTACGGGCTTTTTTAATAGTTTTGTTTTTGGAATTTTGTTTCAAATGTTAATTTATATTTTAAATAAAAATTGGCATGTAGTACTAAAAATATTAATAATAATTATTACCTTCGCCCAATAATAAAAGCCACTGAGTGTTGAATTAATGAAAATGATATTTTAGGTTTATTTGTATATGGGGGACATTTTTAAAATCAGGGAGTTAAGGTATATACCCAGGTGGTCGGTTTTTTTTATCGACATTTCAGTCATTTTCTTTTCTGTTTTAGTTTCATATGTGTTCTTAAAAAGCCTGGAGGTAAAGCTGAATTTTATTGAGTACCAAAATGAAAAAATATTTTCAGTAATTATTGTTAACATTCTGTTTATACTCCTGTTCAAAACATATGCAGGAATCATAAGACACTCTACTTTTTTAGATTTCTGTAAAATTTTGTGGTCTTCGGGTAGTGCTCTTATTGCATTATTAGGACTGAATTTTATATCTGGACTGGTGTTGGGTAAACCTCTTTTTTTATATCCGGTTCTGTTTTTATTTTTCTTTATTTCTATTTTTCTGATGTTCTTTTTCAGAATAATAACCAAACAGTTTTTCGGTTTACTTATGGATCCTAAAGATACTTTATCCAAAGAAAGGATTGCTGTTGTAGGGATAGGTGATGCTTCTGTTTCGTTAGCGAATGCTATTATTCATAATCCCGATTATCCTTATCAGCTGGCAGGATTTCTTAGTGCCAGGTCAGATTCTAAGAAAGCAATGCTGCTAGGTCATAAAATATATAATAAGAAGCAGTTTCTTAAAAGCGATAATCTGAAAGAACAGTTTGATGCAGTTTTAATCAAGGATAGGATGACAAAACGGGAAATGGAAGAATGGACTACCCTTGCATTGGATAATGGATTAAAGGTATTAAAAGCACCTATAGCTAGGATAATAAAAGAAGATGATGTTGTAAAAGGTATCCGTCCGCTGAAGATTGAAGATTTACTTAATCGTCCGGCCATTAAAATAGAGGGGGAAGAGGTGAGGAGTTTTCATGTAAATAAAACTATTTTAGTAACCGGAGGAGCCGGGTCTATAGGAAGCGAAATAGTAAGGCAGGTTGCTCAATTGAACTCATCACTTATTGTGGTAGTTGATCAGGCAGAATCTCCTTTATATGAACTACAGCTTGAATTATTAGAGAGATTTCCGAACCAAAGATTCAAATTTGTATTGGCGGATATTTCAAACTATTCCAGGATGGAAAAACTGTTTAATGATCATCAGTTTTCAATTGTCTACCATGCGGCTGCATACAAACATGTCCCTTTAATAGAAGACAATCCGCATGAAGCTATTTTTGTAAACATCGGAGGAACTAAAAATCTGGCGCTCTTATCGAAAAAGTATAGTGTAAATCGTTTTGTGATGGTCTCTACAGATAAAGCTGTAAATCCTACCAATGTAATGGGAGCTTCTAAAAGAGCAGCTGAACTTTTTGTACAGTCTTTACAAAATTCTTCGGAGAATACAACAAAATTTATTACAACGCGTTTTGGAAATGTACTAGGCTCCAATGGCTCTGTAATACCACATTTCAAAAAACAAATTGAAAAAGGAGGTCCGGTTACTATCACTCATCCTGATATTATCCGTTATTTTATGACGATTCCGGAAGCTTGTGAATTGGTACTTCAGGCAGGAACAATGGGAGAAGGGGGAGAGATTTATGTTTTTGATATGGGGAAACCTGTCAAAATCCTGGACTTAGCAGAAAGAATGATAAAATTATCAGGATATACACCAGGTATTGATATTAAGATTGATTTTATAGGCTTACGACCTGGTGAAAAGTTATATGAAGAACTTCTAACAGATCATTCTACGACTATTCCTACACATCATGAGAAAATTATGATCTCCAGAGATCCAGTGATGGAGTTTGAAGATATAGAAGCTTTGTGTCAGCAGATTATTATGTCAGCAGTGAGTAAGGATAGTTTACAAATTGTGAAAATATTAAAAGTCATTGTGCCGGAATTTATAAGCAATAATTCGGAATTTGAAGTTCTGGATAGAATATCTGAACGTGAAGTATATATGAATGAAATTTAAAAATGAAATAAACGAAATTTAATAGAAAGTAGTAATTTTAGCTGTTTTTGTTTTTAAACGGAATGAAAATTGCTAGAGAAAGAATTAATCTAAAATCTATAAATTTAAAATACATTTCACATAAAAAAATCTTCTAATAAATATGGAAAAATATGTGAGGTTAACTTTTTTTCAAAAAGAGTATCTTAATAAAATTGAAGTTAGCTCAAGTAGATTTTAGAATAACAACACAAGTAGATTTAGAATAAAAACATATGAATAAAACTATTATTGCGTATATAATATTGTTATCGGTTACTTTATTATCATGCAGACCGAAACAGAATATGGTATATATATCAAAGCATAATATGGAAGAAGAAGTTGCAAAAGCAAAATTCCAGGGCTTACATATTCAGGAAGGTGATGTACTGCTAATTCTTGTATCTGCACTTGATGAAGCTGCAGTAAAACCTTTCAACCTCAATACGACAAATAAAGTAGGAAGCAATTCTAATACTGGAATAAATCAATACTCGCAGCCAAGTGAATATTTGGTAAATGAAGAAGGAAATATATATTTTCCTGTAATTGGGAATATATATGCTAAAGGGATGACTCAGATACAGTTGAAACAAGATCTGGAGGCTCGACTTAAGAGATATCTTACAGACCCTATGGTGAGCATTACTCTAAAAAATTTCAATGTAAGCGTCTTAGGTGAAGTAAAAAACCCTGGACAGAAAGAAAGTGTGTCTCAAAAGATTAACATTTTTCAGGCATTAGGTCTAGCTGGGGATATGACAGATTTCGGAGATCGTACAAATGTGAAACTTATCCGTACAGGAGATGATGGAACTGATCAGATTGCTAATGTGGACCTTACCAGATCCGATATAGTAAGTTCACCATACTATTATATGAAACAAAACGACATATTATATGTACAGCCGGACAAAAATAAACAGGTTCAGGCTAACTCGAACCCGAACAGAGCTCTTACATTCCAGATTATTGGTGCATTATTAACAGCAGGTACGCTTATTATTGCTTTAACACGAAAATAAAATATGCAGAAGATAGAATTTCAGGAAAAGGAAGACGGTTTGAACCTAAAAAAAGTTATCTCTCAGTACCTATATAAATGGCCATGGTTTATTGCTTCTATTTTGTTTTTTGTAATAGGAGCTTACATTTATCTTAGATACAGTGTACCTCAGTATCAATCAACAACAGTCCTTAAATTTGATAAAAAACAAAGTAATCTTTCTTCGGCATTATCCGATCTGGAGAATCTAGGTATGGGTTTAGGCAATGCTGATGAACTGAAAAGTGAAGGAGCAGTTGTCACCTCACGACCTATCCTTATGGAGGTTGTAAAAAATCTTAATCTCAGTGTAGAATATTTCAATACAGGAGAAATTAAAGATTCGCAGCTGTTTAGTAAAGTCCCTGTGATTGCAAAAATATTATCATATAATAATAATGAGAATTTTATATTTTCTGAATATACGATGATAGACTTAAAGGGAGATCAGTTTACGCTTCAGGATAAAAAAAAAGAGACCTTTAAAGGTAAATTTAATATTCCTCTAAATTTGGATTTTGGGAGCGTGGTATTTCAGAGAAATCCTGTTTTTGCTTTTAAATCAAAATATAAAATAGTTTTTTGGAATCCGATTGAGAAAGTAAAAAAATTAGAAAAAAAGATAGAGGTAAATTTACCAGATGAAAAAGCCATGCTAATGGAGATTAACCTGATAGGAACTCTTCCTGAAAAATCGGAAGCTATTCTTAATGAGGTGACCAGGCAGTATAATCTGGATGGACAGAAAGATAAAAATTTACAAGCTCAGAATACTCAGGAATTCATCGATAAAAGACTGGAAGTAATTACCAAAGACCTTTCAGGGGTAGAAAATCAAAAAGAAGATTTCGAGAACCGTAATCGTATTGTAGATATTCAGGCACAGGCGCAACTGGCATTACAGAATACAAGTGATAATACTAAAGTTCTCCTTCAGCAGCAAGCTCAGCTTGATCTTTTAAATTCCCTTTCAGGAGAGGCTTCAAAAGGCAATAACCAGCTTATGCCATCCAATCTTGGTTTGAATCCTTCTCTGGAACAATCAATATCTCAGTATAATTCATTGATTATCAATAGGAATAAAACCCTTAAGCAGGCAACCAATGAAAACCCGGCTGTTATAGAAATGAACAGAGAAATTGCTTCTTTAAAGGAAGTTATCCGTGATAATATCCAGGAGCAGAAGCAATCGGTGCAGACTGGTATTTCTCAGCTGCAGAACCAGATCAATTCTAACAATAGTATGATTGAAAAAGTTCCCGGACAGTCTAAAGTCTACAGAGGAATTGAACGTCAGCAAACTCTTAAAGAACAGTTGTTTTTATTTCTTCTTCAAAAAAGAGAAGAAAATGCAATCAATCTATCGGTAAATGTACCGAAAGCTAAAATTGTAAATCCTGCATTTACAGAAGATATACCTGTATCCCCTAAAAAAGATATTATCTTTTTAGGAGCGATATTGCTTGGTTTATTATTTCCTTTTGCTGTTTTATACTTCGCTTTCATGCTGGATGATAAGATTTATACCAGAGATGATATTAAAGAACGTTCAGAATTGGGGGTATTGGTAGATATACCTTCACTTAAGGATAATGAAAACCACTTGATCCAGAAAAATGATTTTTCTGAACTGGCGGAAGCTTTCAGAGTGCTTGTTTCAAACCTTAAATTTGTTTTACCTGTAAAAGATTCTGCTAAGGTAATTATGGTAACTTCTTCGGTAAAAGGAGAAGGGAAAACCCTGGTTTCTGTGAATCTTGCACTTACCATTGCCAATAAAAATTCCAGAGCTCTTCTTATAGGTTCAGATATTCGTAATCCTCAGATTCAGCGATATGATAGTGAGCCAACCAAAAGAAAGGGGCTTACAGAATATTTGTATGATAATTCTGTAAACGTGGAAGAACTTATCCATACATCCACTACCAATCCTTCATGTGATGTTATTTATGCCGGAGCAATTCCTCCTAACCCTCAGGAACTGCTTTCTAACGGAAGGTATCAGAAACTTATTGCGGAGATGTCTTCTCAATATGCTTATATCATTATAGACTCTGCACCGCTTATGCTTGTTTCAGACACGCTTAGCATTGTAGATACAGCAGATGCAACACTATATGTAGTAAGATCCGGAGTATCAAGAAATATTTTGATAGATTTTGCTAATGATCTGGTGAAAGATTCTAAGTTGAAGAATGTATCTTTTGTCATTAATGATGTTTCAAAACGTGCAGGAGGTTACGGATATAACTATAGCTATGGATATGGCTACAGCCAAACAAATGATAAAAAAAGTTGGTGGAGTAAAATTTTCAAATCATAAAAATGAATAAAATTTTAATTACAGGTGGAGCGGGTTTTATTGGCTCTAACTTAACGGAGTATTTTTTAAAAAAAGGCTATTATGTAGTGTGCTTAGACAATTTTGCAACAGGACACCGCCATAATATTGCACCTTTCCTTGAAAATCCAAACTATAAACTCATTGAAGGGGATATCCGTGATTTGGAAGTTTGTCAGAAGGCAGTGGAAAATGTAGATTATATTCTGCATCAGGCTGCACTAGGCTCAGTTCCAAGATCAATTAAAGATCCTATTACAAGTAACGATGTGAATGTTTCAGGATTTTTAAATATGCTGGTTGCCGCACGCGATGCCAAAGTAAAACGTTTCGTATATGCTGCTTCTTCATCCACATATGGAGATTCTGCATCATTACCTAAAGTAGAAGATGTTATCGGAAGACCATTATCTCCATATGCCATTACCAAATATGTCAATGAATTGTATGCAGATGTATTCGGGAAAACTTACGGAATGGAGTGCATCGGCTTGAGATACTTTAATGTGTTTGGACGTAGACAGGACCCTAATGGAGCTTATGCTGCTGTTATTCCTTTATTTGTAAAACAGCTGATCAACCACGAATCTCCTACAATAAATGGAACAGGAGATTATTCACGTGATTTTACATATATCGACAATGTTATTCAGATGAATGAACTGGCCATGCTTACTGAAAACCCTGAAGCTGTGAACACAGTTTATAATACAGCAGTAGGAGACCGTACTACATTGAATGATCTGGTAGGATATCTTAAAAAATATTTAAGTGAATTTGACGAAAAGATTGGTAAAGTGGAAGTTGTCCATGGTCCGAACCGTGTAGGAGATATTCCACATTCACTGGCATCAGTTGAAAAAGCAGAAAAATTATTAGGATATAAACCTAGCCATAATATAGATAAAGGTTTACAGGAAGCTATTAACTGGTATTGGACAAATTTAAAGTAAACATTTTTTAATTGAATCTTTATGAAGAAAGAACATAAAATTGCCATTATAGGATTAGGATATGTAGGTTTGCCTTTAGCCAGGTTGTTTGCCACAAAATATCCGGTTGTAGGTTTTGATATTAATCAGAAAAGAATTGCGGAATTAAACACAGGGGTTGACAGTACTCTGGAAGTGGAAAATGAAGTATTGGAATCTGTATTAATTCAGGATAATCCTTTTAATCAGGATGCTGCAAAAGGATTATATTGTTCAGCTGATATCAAGGATATTCAGGATGCAGACATTTACGTTATTACTGTTCCGACTCCGGTGGATCAACATAACCGTCCTGACCTTACTCCGCTGTATAAAGCCTCAGAAACTGTAGGAAAAGTATTGTCCAAAGGTGATATAGTGATTTACGAATCTACTGTATATCCAGGAGCTACTGAAGAAGAATGTATTCCTGTTCTGGAAAAAGTTTCAGGAATGGTATTTAATCAGGACTTCTTTGCAGGATATTCTCCTGAGCGTATTAATCCCGGTGATAAAGAGCATACTGTTGAAAAGATCTTAAAAGTTACCTCGGGCTCAACACCAGAAATCGGGGAAATAGTAAATAATTTATATCAGTCTGTAATCATTGCGGGGACTCATTTAGCTCCAACAATTAAGGTTGCAGAGGCTGCCAAAGTAATCGAAAATTCGCAAAGGGATATTAATATTGCCTTTGTAAATGAATTGGCAAAAATATTCAATCTTTTAGATATTGATACTCATGCAGTATTGGAAGCTGCAGGAACCAAATGGAACTTTTTACCCTTCAAACCAGGGCTTGTAGGAGGACACTGCATTGGTGTTGACCCATATTATCTGGCTCAGAAAGCTCAGGAAAAAGGATATCATCCGGAAATTATATTAGCAGGACGTCGTCTTAATGATTCCATGGGACAATATGTAGCTTCTCAGTTATTGAAAACCATGATTAAAAATAAGGTGACCATCAATGGTGCCACAGTTTTGAATTTAGGAATAACTTTTAAAGAAAATTGCCCGGATGTACGTAATACAAAAGCGGTAGATGTGATTCATGGGCTTGAAGACTATGCTTTGCAGGTTACAACTTTTGATCCATGGGCTAATCCTGATGAAGTAAAACACGAATATGGATTAGAGGTCGTGAATGAAATTCCACAGGAAAAATATGATGCTATTATCCTTACAGTTGCACATAAACAATTCAATGATCTGGATTTAAAAAATCATTTAAAAGAAAATGGAATCATTTATGACGTAAAAGGAATCTTAGAAGAAAGCCATTCAAGATTATAAATAAATATGAACTAAATAATATTTATTACTATAATAATGAATAGCAATACTTTAATAAAAAGTACATTAATATATACAATTGGTAATTTTGGATCTAAGATTTTATCTTTTCTATTAATTCCTATTTACTCCTACTACCTTTCCAGAAAAGAATTAGGAGAATATGACTTAGTGCTGACAAGTGTCAATTTATTGGTTCCTTTTGTCTCTTTACAGATGAATGAGGCAATTTATCGCTGGTTTCTGGACAAAGAAAACGAAAAAGAAAATTATATAGATAATATATTTAAGCAATGTAGTATCTTATTATTGATTTCCTTTATCAGCTTTGAATTATTGCTTTATCTGGCTGGGCTTTTCTATCATATTCCTTACCAGAAAGAATTGTCACTGCTGATTATAAGCTCATGTTTATTGCCTTTTTTTCAGCAGATATTAAGAGGGTTAGGATTAACGAGATACTATTCATTTATAGGAATTATAAATAGTTTTTTTATATTTTCTTTTAGTTTACTTTTCTTACTGACGGATATATTTCATGATAAGGTACAAGGTATCTTTTATGCACTTTTTATCAGTAATTTTATTGCAATTTTATTAATGTTGTTTAAAGTAAGCTTTCTGTTTAAGAAATATGTCAGTATAAAAATCAACTATTCATTACAAAAACAGATCTTATTTTATTCACTTCCATTAATATTGAATTCCATAAGCTGGTGGGTTATTAATGCATCAGACAGATATATTATTTTAAAATTTTTAACAATAGAAGATAATGGTATTTATGCTGTTTCTGCAAGATTACCCGCTATTCTGACAATTTTTAATACTGTATTTATGCTGGCCTGGCAGGATATGGCAATTGCTGGAAATGACCCTAATAACCCTTTTTTTTCAAAGCTTTTTAATAAATATATCGCTGTAAATATTGGTTTATCAACCATTTTAATAGCAGCTACTCCATTAATTACAGAAGTTCTGTTTGATTCAAAATTTTATGAATCCTGGAAATATGCCACCCTCCTGTATATTGGCTCCTGCTTCTCGTCCATCTCAGGTTTTTTAGGTGCTATTTACCTGAAAACCAAATCAACGAAGGGGATTTTTATTACAAGTATGATAGGAGCATTGATAAATGTATTTATTTCAATGGCTTTTATTAAGTATATTGGTCTTTACGCACCTGCTTTAGGGACATTCGTCAGTTTCTTTGTTATGTTTGTTATAAGATACAGACAGACTGCTGAGATTTTGAAATTAGACATAGATATTAAGTCTTTCATCATACAGATGCTGGTGGTTTTAAGTATAATTATTCTGTTATACATAAACAGCAGTCATTTAATTTCAATATCATTAACGGTATTGTCCTTATTACTGTTCGGTTATTTTAATAAAGATATTTTTAAAAAAGTCTTTAATAAATTAAATTCTCTAAAAAAATAAATATGAATTCCAATAAAGAAAATATAAGACAATTAAAGAATATAATATCTACTCAGCTTACTCCACTCATTGATAATGATTTTATCCTGCTGGATATACCTAATCATAGAAATATTGGAGATTCTTTAATTTGGAAAGGAGAATTAGAATTTTTTAAAACATTAGCACATAAGTGTGTTGGGCAGTATAACAGATATACTTTCAAAAAAAGTGATATAAAATCTGAAAAGACAATTATTCTGCTGCATGGAGGAGGAAACTTTGGTGATATATATGAATCAAGCCAAAGTTTTAAAAGATTTATTATTGAAAATTTTCCTAACAACAGGATTATTGTTCTACCTCAAACGGTGCATTACAATAGCGAAGAAAATTTAAAAAGAGATTTTGCTGTTTTCAACGCTCATCGTGATCTTTATGTATTGGTAAGAGATCTGCCTTCATATGATACTTTAAAGGCCAGTTTTAATGAAGAAAAATTAAAATTAGCACCGGACATGGCTTTCTTTTTAGATTTTGATGCTGATATTAAAACCAGCTCCCCTGAAACGAGAAAGAACTTATATCTGAACAGAACTGATGCAGAAGCAATTAAAGATTCTTTTCAGAATATTATTGAAGGTGAATATGATATAAAAGATTGGCCAACTTATAATTCTTCCTCAAAGAGAATGAATACCATTACCAATTATGTAGAAGCTCTGGACGGTAAGCTTTCAAAAGTCATCAAGTATCTGCCTGCCTCTTCTTTAATCATTGATAATGCTTATGGATTCAAAAAGAAGAATGGAATGGATCTGCATATCAACCGCGGAAAAGAGTTTATCAATCAATATCATAAAGTATATACCACCCGTTTGCATGGTTTAATCCTTAGTATCTTATTGGATAAAGAGGTTGTTATTCTGGATAATGTTTATGGGAAAAGTAAAAATTTTTACGATGCCTGGCTGAAGAATTTTAATAATGTTAAACTTTATGTAAAGAATGAGTCCTAAAATTTCGGTAATTTTACCCGCATACAATGCTGAAAAGTATCTTAGAGCAGCAGTAGACAGTATACTTGCACAAAGTTTTAAAGACTTTGAATTGTTGGTTATTAATGACGGTTCTACAGATTTTACAAAAGAAATCATAGTAAGCTACAATGATGAAAGGATAAGATACATTGAAAATGAAAAGAATTTAGGATTAATAGAAACACTGAATAAAGGGATTTTATTATCAAAAGGTGAATATATTGCCAGAATGGATGCCGATGATATATGCCATTCATCCCGCTTTCAAATGCAGATAGATTTCATGGAGAAGAATCCGGAATATATTATCTGCAGTTCATCCAGAAAGGAATTTTCTCATTCTATTTCTCATTTTCACCTTAGTGTACTTCCTGTTGATGATACTTCAATTAGAATACATTCAATTTTTAGTACACCTTTTACCCATCCGGCAGTGATGTTCAGGGCTGGTATTATTAAAGAGAATAAGCTTTTTTTTGAAAAGGATTATAAGTATGCTGAAGATTATCAATTGTGGATCAAAATTCTGCAATATGGTAAAGGGTACAATTTTAGAATGCCTTTGTTGTATTATAGAGATACCCCCAATAGCCAAACCAATATTGGTGCCGGCCAGTTAGAACAGAGAAAGAGAACAATATCCAATATTCAGCAGCTGGCTTTACAGCAGCAGAATATTGTTTTAGATCAAAAAGAATTAGATTTTATTTATATTCTGTCTTTATCGGATAAGATTAGAAATATCAGTTTTGAAGACTTTTCAGTGGATTTTATTCTTTCCTTTTTTAAGAAACTGTCTTTAGAACTAAAATCAAATTACCCGAATAATAAATTCAATGTTAATCGTGTTTTAGGTAAAAGATATCTTAAAATTTTATTATTTAATTTAAAAAGGTTGCCATTTACTCAGTTAATGAAGTTAGCATTGAGTTCATCAACTTTTTTTGGAATATATGAATTGATAAATGAAAAGATTGGAAATAAATAATACTATAGATAAATTCACAAAATCAGATTACCTTATGGGTACATCCATGTGTTTTGTGATTTCCATATTATATATGTTTAATTTAAACCAGATTGTAGTAGGAGGTTTATCTATTCTGTTATTTCTTTTTTATTTTAATCGTATACGTAAAAAGTCTACCCTTAATGAAGCATTTACTGTTTGTCTAATCTTAACTTTACCTTTCAGTTTCAGCCCTTTGGTGGGAAGCAGCTTCTTCAGCCTTTTTATTATTATTCAGTTTTTATTTATCTGTATATTACTTACAAGTAGCTTTTCTTCAAAAAAAAATCAGCTTATTCAAGTCCTGGGGCTTGGGTTATTGTTGTTTTGTTTGGGAGTCTATTTCTTTAATCAGTCCAACTATCCGAAAGTTTTGGTAGAAACACTGATAAAAACGCTGTTATTCTTATTAATAATTATAGTAGCGTTGATCAAGTTGAAGATGTCCACATTAACTGTTTCCTCGATGATGAAGTTCTATGTTTTTGCAGGATCAGTAGCTGGTTTAATGGTATTAATTCAATACCTGTCTTTTAAACTTCTGGGAATAAATTATCTGGGTGTTCAGAATCAATTTGGTAAGTCCAGAACCGGATTTGCCGGTCTGTTTTATGATTATAGTATTTCATCTATCTACTTATCAAGTGTCTCTTTAATTTTATGTTATGGATTATTAACTAAGCAGTATATCATTAATTATAAATGGAGTATTATTTTGTTGTTTTTTACTATTGGAACCAGTGTATTAACCTCTGGAAGATCGGGTATAGCAGCACTTTTTATTGCCATTTTCTTTCTGCTTATTTACCTGAGGAATATCAAAATAATTGTGATATCATTAATTGCAGGTTTTCCCCTGGTTAAGACCATATTATATATATATTCTTTAAACAGAACAACCAATCTATCCAATGACTCCGGACGTCTGGACAATTATTTGAACGCCCTGAACTATTTTTATAAAAACTTCTGGTTTGGCGCCAGATTTTTAGGATTTAGTGAGACTTCAAAATCTATGTTGCCCCATAATTTTATTTTAGATTTTCTGGTGCAGTATGGTGTCGTTTTTACTTTACTGCTATTATTATTTGTAATTGTTGTATGGTTTAAAGGCTTAAAAAAGCAGCCTATTTTATTTTTCCTTTTCTTACTGATGCTAGTAGGAGGAAATTTTCATGCATCATTTATCAATACACATTATATCATTATCCCGCTTATTCTAATTATAGGAACACTCAATAATAATGAAAGTATATCACATCATAAATAGTTTAAGGTTTGGCGGTGCTGAAAGATTAGTAGTTGACCTTTGTGCAGAATTATCTGAGAAAGGTTCAGACGAAATACATTTGCTATTATTAGACGATATTGATACTTCTCTAAAAAAAGAAGTAGAAAGTAATGGAAAAATAAAGATTGAAGTAATTCCTTCAAAAAGCCTGTATGACATCCGGATACCTTTTTTTATAAATAGAGTAGTGGCAGATGCAGATATTATTCATTTGCATTTATTTCCTACACTATACTGGGGAGTATTGTACAAGCTTTTCTTTTCTCGAAAACAAAAAGTAGTATTTACAGAACATAGTACCGAAAACAACAGGAGATCTAAATGGTATTTAAAAAGAATAGAAAAATTTATTTACTCAAGATTAAATTCTATTATCTGTATTTCAGAATCCACAGAAAAAAACCTTATTCAACATTTAGGATCTGAATTTAAATCTAAAATGAAGGTTATCAATAATGGGGTTAATCTGAATAAATTTTATAATTCAAACGCCAGTTCCCGGGCTGCATATAATGTATCTGATGAAGATTTCTTATTAATTCAGGTAGCAAGTTTCCGAGCTGCAAAAGACCAGCCTACCCTGATCAGGGCACTTTCATTGTTACCTTCTCATGTAAAAGCGATTTTCGTAGGAGATGGGCCGGAATTAGAAAACTGTAAAGAGCTCGTTAAAAATAATGGATTGGAGAATAGAGCCTTTTTTTTAGGTAATCAGGCTAATATCGCAGAACTCATCAAAATGAGCGATGTAGTAGTGGTATCATCACATTATGAAGGGTTTGGTATCGTAGCAGTAGAAGGTATGGCCTGTAATAAGCCTGTGGTTGCTTCAAATGTGCCGGGGCTTTCAGAAGTGGTTTCAGAGTATGGAATATTATTTGATAGAGGAAAAGAAAAGGATTTAGCTGATATAATTAAAAAGTTACACTCAAATTCATCTTTTTATAACACAACTGCTGAAAAATGTCTTTCCAGATCAACAAATTTCTCTATTGAAGAAATTGCCAAATATTATCGTGAAATATATAATACATTATGAGAAGCCTACTAATTTTTTTACTTATAGTTAATCTATCGTGTGCGCAGGGGAAATTTAATTATAAAGATGTTCCTGATGCTTATATTAAAAAAACTGAAGTCACTTCGTCTTTCAATAGTTTAAAAGCACAATCTTTTGAAGTTGTAAAACTTCTTCCCAATAATTACAAAAAAGACGGATCAGAAGATTATACAGCATACGTTCAAAAAGCAATCAATGAAAATGCAACGGTATTGCTGCCCAATTTTCCTGTTTTAATTAATGATAAGGGACTTCAGCTAAAGGATAATTCTACTTTGTTGTTTGATGATAAATCTCAGTTAAAATTAAAAGCATCAAGCAGCCAAGGTTATGCTATGATTGATATTACAGGAAAGAAAAATGTCAGTATATATAATCCTAATCTTATAGGAGACAGATCTGTCCACATGGGGAAAACAGGAGAATGGGGTATGGGAATAAATATTAAGGATGCTGTAAATATTAAAATCTATAATCCTATAATCAAAGACTGTTGGGGAGATGGGATCTATATAGGAGGAAATGGTTTCTCCAATAATATTTCTGTAATAGGAGGGCTTATTGATAATAACAGAAGAAACGGAATTTCTGTGATAAGCGGTGACAATATTTTGCTGCAGAATTTAGTGGTTTCCAATACGAATGGAGCTAATCCTAAAACAGGTATAGATATAGAACCTAATACTCCGGATAACAAAAAAGTAAATATTTCATTAAAATCAATTATAACCTATAATAATGAAGTAAGCGGACTTGCCTTTTATTTAGCCAGACTAAGAGGAGATAGTGACGCCAACAACGTTAATGTAGTTATTGAAAACTATAAGGATTTTTATTCAAAAAGTGGAATTTCCTATTCTAACCAGAAAAATGATTCTAAAAAGAAACTGATGGGGAATATTGTTTTTTCAGGTATTGACTTGAAATACAATAAAATACCTTTTAATTTCTTATACAAGAACTCATCCCTGGATAATATTAATTTGAAGGTAAATGACTTTAAATCAGATAATAAAGATAATAAAGGAATTGTAACTGATCTGCAAAAATTTTCACAGCAAAAGATAAAATACAATCAATAATTACTTTTGCTTTGGAAAAAATAAAAGGAATGTGTAAAATATATTTATTTTATAAATAATATTAATTTTTCCCAAAAAAGTGATAATGGAAAGATTTTTGCTATCATACTATTGCTTAAAAAAAACTTAAAAATTGAAATGGAAATTTTTTAATATTCCTGGAAGTATTAAAATATAATGAAATTGCTTATGAAACTTGACACTGAAATATTCTGTATAATAAATACGGAATTTATATTCCTTAATGATCTTAAAAGAGATTAGTAAATTAAAATAGTAATGAAATCAATCATCTAATCAAATTTTATATCATGTAGATGATATCAAGGTATACAATTACCAATAAATAGCTGGCGAAGATGTGAGGATGATGCACATTGATCTCTGCCACAAAAAGCTATCAAATCTCAAAAAACACGTATACAAACAGGAGAATTAATGATTTTCCTGGAAATGATGCAATGTCAATCCAAAACTTGGTTCGGTTTGAACAATTTTTTGGATGAACAGGGATTCATAATAAATGATATTGTCTTAAAAAAAATCACAAATAAGTGAAATGTAAATAAATGAGTAAAAACAACAACACACAAAAGATTTATGAAAAATTTATTAATTAGTTCTAGGATTAATAGAAATAATAATAAAAAAATGAAAGAAGTTGAAAACTAAATTAGTACGAATTACAACAGTGCCGCTTTCTTTGAAGATTTTATTGAAAGGGCAGCATCGGTTTATGTCAGAACATTTTGATGTAATAGGCGTTTCATCACCAGGGAAGGAGTTGGATGAAGTGAAAAAAGATGAAGAAATAGATGTAATAGCGATTGATATGTCTCGTAAGATTACTCCCATTAAGGATATCAAATCTTTGTGGAGTACTTACCGATTTTTAAGAAAAGAGAAACCGCAAATTGTTCATACCCACACTCCTAAAGCAGGTATTGTAGGGATGCTGGCAGCAAGAATGGCTGGGGTTCCTCACAGGCTGCATACTGTGGCAGGGTTGCCATTGATGGAGGTAACGGGTATGAAACGTCAGGTTTTAGATCTTGTTGAAAAATTAACCTATGCTTCTGCAACCCAGGTATATCCGAATTCAAAAGGGCTGTCTGATTATATCATCAAGCACAAATATGCAGACAAATACAAGCTTAAGGTAATCGGAAACGGTTCCTCAAACGGAATTGATACCTCATTCTTTTCACCCGAACAAGTTTCAGAAGATAAAAAAACACTTCTAAAAAAAGAATTAAAAATAGAAGACACAGATTTCGTTTTTGTTTTTGTAGGACGTTTGGTGGGAGACAAAGGAATTAATGAACTGATAAAAGCGTTTTCTGCTTTCAATAAACAAGAAAATCAGCAGCGTTCAAAATTATTGTTGGTTGGTACCCTGGAACAAGAGCTGGATCCTTTAAATCCAGATACTTTAAATGAAATTGAAAACAATCCGGATATCATCTCTGTAGGTTTTCAGAAGGATGTTCGTCCTTATTTTGCGATTTCCGATGCACTGGTTTTCCCTAGTTATCGTGAAGGCTTCCCGAATGTGGTGATGCAGGCCGGAGCAATGGAATTGCCAAGTATAGTTTCTGATATCAATGGATGTAACGAAATCATTGTAGAAAATCAGAATGGAGTAATTGTTCCTGTAAAAGACAGTGAGAGCCTTAGGGTAGAAATGGAGAAAATGATCTCGGACAAAGAGTATTACAAGGCATTAAAAACGAATGCACGACCTATGATTGAAGATAGATTCGAGCAGTCTGTAATCTGGAATGCCATATTAAGCGAGTATAAAAAACTGATTAAAGAAAGAGAATTCCGTGCTTAAGATTTAATAAAGTGCGTGTGCTTTAGAGTATTTTAAAATAATAAGAATGTTGATTTTGTGTGTGTTTTTATAGTCGACTTTCTTAAATGTTCTCAGCACAACCTGTTAAAAAAGTATTTACAGCAGTTGTATCTGAAATTTTTATATTTGAAAATGTGTATTTTACCAATAGCTTTAAAAGAAAAGGAATAGGTTTCTTTGGAAAAACTAAAAAAAGCTATATATTTGCACCAGTTAAAAACAAACGCTCTTAGATTGTTTACGAAAGTGACTTAGTAAATAAGAGAGCAGCTTAAAGCAGATGGATAGGACTTTTCTTAAAATTAGAAATACTTCCGGATTGCAGAAGTTTTGTCAATTTACTTAAAAAAAAAAAATTGATCCGGTAGTTCAGCTGGTTAGAATGCCGCCCTGTCACGGCGGAGGTCGCGGGTTCGAGTCCCGTCCGGATCGCAAAAAGTCTTCTAGAAATAGAAGACTTTTTTATTTATTCCTTTGATAAAAGTTAGGATCATCAAAAAGGTAAGAACTTTTCTACATATCTAAACATAAATAAAAATGGCCGGAAGAAATTCCAGCCATCATTGTTTTAAAGTAATGTTGTATAATTTACTTTTTAATAATTTTTACAATAGTTTCAGAATTGTTAATTCTCACCAGATAAGCTCCGGTCAATAATGAAGTAATATCTGTTTGTTTATTGATAAATTTACCTTCTTTCATCAGCTGTCCGGACATATTATAAATCTGATAATAATAATCCTTATTGTCTTTTGCTTCAATGTACAGGATATCTTTTACAGGATTAGGATATAAAACAAGCTTATCATCTTTTACTTTTTCCTCGATAACCGATTTACTGAAAGCCGTTCTGGCCTGAAGACCTGTGTTTGGTGTTACAGGAATACCTGGCAGCGGTCCTCTTGGAGTATCATCATCTTCCTGTTTCACACATCTGCAGCTCATTGCTGCAAAAGGATCAATATCAGCATTTTTTACCATGATTCTGGAGAAATTATCAAAAGACATATAAGTAGCTCTGCCTGTTAATTCTCCATTTAAATTAGCATACCAGATTCCTCCTGATAAAGTACCAATACCAGAATAAGGGAATGTAATGGCTGCATCAGGATACATTACACTTCTGCCTCCTTTTGTAAGACTTTTCGGATAATTTCCCAGATTATACAGACTGTTATTAAATACAAATCCTACTGTTTTACCATAAGGACTGGCGAGATTACTATAAATAGTTGCCCCATAATAACCAGCCTCTGAATTCCCTACAATCTGACCGGATTTTATTACACCGTTTGTATCTTTATACGCTGGTGTTTCAAAATTTTCTTTAAAACTCCAGGGGGAGGTTTTTATGGTAGAAGAACCACTAATCGGATGTTTATAAATAGGGCCTGTACCAGTCTCCGGTATTCTCCATCCATTCGGGCAAGGATCAAAAACAGATTTTTTATCACCTAATCCCCATCGTTCAGCATATAATCCATGATAATTAGTATCAAACAACCAATCTGAAGCAAGATTATAGTTAGCATAATTAGCTCCACGCGATGGATGCTTAATTGTTGGTACCATAAGCTTTAAAGGGTTTGCTGTAGAATATCCCAGAATTTTTTCTATTCTTACATCTATTTTATCATTGGTGTTAATGCTGCCTTTATAAGTGTCATAATTTACTATATTACTTGAATTATAGCTCGCCTCGGTAAAGTTTGAATAGGTTACAACGCCATTATTGGTAGTACCCAGTGATATATTATATTTAGTCCCGTTTATATTATTAAATATTGGCAGAGGATCTTTTCTACCCCATTGATAGTGTAATCCTTGCGAACGATTAAGTTGATTAACATCATTTGCTGCGCCCGGATTATAAGGGCTCGGCATGATATCAACAGCTCCTAAATTCCTGTCCATGATGGTTGTTTTCATGATCATTCCTTTCTGAGTATAGTTCATATAATTATCCGTTGCGATTGGAGTATCATTTACATGAGTAAAAGAATTTACAGAGGTATTGGTTACCCAAATGTGCCAACTCCAGTAAACAGGATTATTTATTGAACCATTATGTAGAGTAACTACTGCATTTCCAGACTGATTGGCGTTTACTTTCACATTGATATTGCCATCTTTGGAAGATGGATTATCCAAGGTCAATTGTGTTACCATTGCAGGATTATCTGTCCAAAGTATATTCGCTTTTAAATCATTAAAACTTGTAGTATCCAGAATCTGAGTATTGCCTAAATAATTACTTTGTACAGAAAAAGCTTTACTCACCGGAATTGAAATTATCTGATCTGCTGTAGATTTTGTAATCATATAACTATTAGGATTATCTAGTCCGGCTTTGTATGTTTCAGATTCACTGAAGAAAGTGGTTTTGAAGTCGTAGTTATTTTTTACAAATAGCGGATCTTTAATGCATCGGCATGCATGTGCATTATTAGTTGGATAATCATCAGATGGCTTGTAGCTGTAGACACCATAAACATCCGGGTAATTGGTTTCATCCGGTCTGAAGCCATTCACTATCTGGTCTGAAGATGGAATTAACCTTAATGCACTGGCTACTGAGGAATAACCAGAAACCGTAGTCATTGTTGAAGTCCACAAATAGGTTTCAAGCTGATCTGTGAATGATGCCTTAGTATGATATCTGGTATCTCCGCTTATTCCTCTGCCTATCCAGCCGGTTCCTGGAAATATCCCGATATTGTTACCTCCTACATTCGTCATGTCAAAACCATATTGAGGATATATTTTGATACCGGCAAGATATGTTTTCAGATTAGATAACCCCGGGAAAATATTTGATCTGCCGAGATTTAAAGCTGAAAGCGGGCTGTTTACTTTAGGCCCGAAAGGCGTAAAATCCATTCTTACATTTTTTGTTGATGATGCAACCAGCACTGAAGGTAATCTCCAGCCGTTAGGACAAGGATCGAAAGAAGATTTATTTCTGTAAGGTTGTGAAACTGTATAATCTACTGCTTGTATTCCCTGTGAATTATCAGACCATAAGTTCACTTTGCTTAGTTCATCAGTCTGTAACCCCGGAACCTGCCCAAACCAGTTGTAATAATAAGGAACCGTATTAATAGTGCCATATGTAGAAAGGGGAGAAGTATTGGTGCCATTGTCATTGACATAGATCAGACTCAGAGGATTTTTTACTGAAACTCTGATATTATCTGTTATGTTGGCTGTTGATTTATTGACAAACTTTATTAATTCATTAAAATTCTTATAATCATTAAAAGGACTGTTAGTAAATCTTAATCTTGATATTGCATCGTCATATACAATTTTTCCTAAGCTGCCGGTTATTTGATAGAAACTGGCATCATTATTTGTTAACGATGGAAAAGGATCTTTTCTTCCCCACTGATATAACAATCCGCCGCTTCTGTTCCATCCAGCTCCGGTTAAAGAATTTCCGATTGCACCAAGGTTCCTGTCCATCCATCCCCATTCGGAATTAGGGATAGTTTCCACAGTTCCGTCGCTTAATTGTCTTTTTACATCATCATAGCTTTTATAGGTAGATCCGTTTGTTGGGTCATCTGTTACCCAAACGTGCCATGACCAGAAAACTTCACCATTTACCTTAAAAGCAACCAATGCATTTCCTTTTTTTACTTTATTGACAGGTACCTTTATTTTTGCATTTTCACCTGAGTCTATAATATCCAAAGTATAATTTTCTTTAGATTTTATCAGTCCCATATTATCCTCCCATAAAACATCAGCTGTTACTGTTCCGGAAGGTACGTCGATACCTTTCATATAATTTCCGTTTCGCCACATTTCATAGGCTTTTTTTACAGGAATGTATAATCCGTCTACATTATTGCCATCCTGATCTTTACCTGTAAAAATATAACTGTTGGGGGCTTTGGTCCAGTCTGCTACTGTATGGTCAGGCTGTGCTCCGGCGTTGATTACAAAACAGTTATTTGAGCAATCTGCTGAATCATATGCTGTTGAATTTCCAAAAATACCTACGTATTTTATGAATTTTTTGATTTCGGCTTCTACTTCCGGAAGTGGTCTCATTGGTCCGTTCCAGTCAGCACGTACTTTTCTGTTTCTGATGGCTCCAATACCATATAAAGAAGCTTGAGGAGTATTGCTCAGAAAGAAATTTTCAGATCCGGGTCCTCTCTGTTTGTCATATAAAGGAGGGTAGCCGAAATCATTCACTGTATTATAATTGCTTAATGCATTGACCGTGATATACTGTCCGGTAGATTTGTATACCCTGAAACCTGTTATTTTGCTTACAACAATAACTACAGGCTCTTGATCCGAAATAATGTCGGTCAGTTTCTCGTTGATGTAATTGTAAAGGTTGTAATACCTGTTAACTAAAGCATTAGGGTTTGTGAAATCCAAATATCCTCTGCCCCAGGGCTCTCCACCCTCCTCAGGAGGTAAAAACCAGTTACTGAAGTTAATAAAGAAACCCGAACTTGAAAACTTACCGGCAAATACATAAACAGGATCATGATAAGAAAACTCAAAAGGGCTTGTATCACTGCCCTGGTAGATATATTTCTGTGAGCTGGCAATCGTACCGAGATTATCAGGATTTTCAATGTTGATGACTGGTGCATTGGCATTAGTGTTATCTAACGTACCGTTCGCATTGATTGATAGAACAATATTATCCAGTTTCTTTGTCAGATGCTGTGATTTTACCCTGTCTTTTACACCGGAAACAGTTCCGTTAGGATTAAACAATACTGTTCCGCTTTTTTTGGGGGTGAAAAGGATTGTGTATTCATTTTCATCCAGCTCACAAGCTGCCGCAGTATAGTCTCCGAATTTGTAATGGCTCACAGCTTTATTCCATGTGATGTCTGAAAAGTTGTTTGTGTCTGAGCCTAGCTCAACTTTTAAATTGTATGTACTGTTTACAGAAGCAGGCAATTCAAATGTTGCATTAAGATTTTCATCATACTGGTTGCTCGCATACAATGTCTTACACCACACACTGATCCATTCTCCCTGAGCATTCTGATATTTGACGGAAATCAGAATGTCGCTGGTGGTAACAGGTTTGTGGAGCTGGCCGCTCATAACAACAGCTCCTTTTTCATTCACATTTTGTGAAATTACAATTAAAGGATCCAGATCAAAACTGTAGGTCGTCACAGGAATGTAACTTCCTAATATAATGGGAGCATTACTAAAATGCCAATCCGTATCACCTCGTGGAAAGGCATACACGGATGCTGCTGAGCATAATACAGCCCAGATTGATAAGAAAGTTTTTTTTCTCATACGCATGTTTTTTAGATTAATATTTGATCTTATGAATAACTTATATTCAATTCTATAGTAATTGCAGATTCCCCCATCATAGATATAGAAGAGTATAATAAAGCATATCTACTTTAAAATAACAGTGGTTGAAAATCAAAGGATTGCTGGTTATGTCAGGCTTGTAGAGCCGATTATTCTTTACAACCCCGTTTCTTTTTCATTACGAAATCACAATAAGAGAACCCGGATTATATTGGTCAGTTTTTAAACAATACAGTTTTCTGATATAAATGAGTATTGCAGGTCTGCAACGTGTGGTTTTGTAGCGGAGTATAGGCTGGTAGAATAGGATATATTGCAGCCCGGATTGGGGATAAAGATTTTTTTTTCATGTTTGTGTTTTTAGGTTCTTAGCTTTTATAAAAAATAATGGATAATCAATTATACAATTATGCAAATTTACAGCCGTGGCAATCAGAAAGAAATATCATAAAATAAATATTATATTAATGAGAATTTTCTATTGATTTTTTTGCGCTTTTTATAGTATTTTTAATGAATGTGGGTGTAAAATTGTATTAATTTGTTAATAACCATTATTTTTGCAAATATACGATATTAAAAAAAACACACAATGAGTCAAAAAAATCTGACTAATAAAACCTCAGCCGAGGGTAAAGAAATATGTCCTGTTCAAAAGCTTTTAAAATCCATTTCAGGGAAATTGAAACCGGAAATACTGAGTTTGGCAATTAAGTCAACTTTGCGTTTTAGCAGTTTGCTGCGTGATATAGAAGGATCTAATAAACAATCATTATCCATTGCATTGAGAGAACTGGAAGAAATGAATTTATTGGAGAGAGTGGTCATCAGGCAAAAGCCTTTACACGTAGAATATAATCTTACTAAAAAAGGAAAAGCATTGATTCCCATTTTTCAACAATTGGAAGGTTTGATATAAAAGTGGAAAGTTATTTTTAAAGTAACAAGCCGGTTCTGCTCAGAACCGGCTTGTTATTTATTTGCATGAAGAATTTAGAGGGTTGTTAAGATAATCTTTCCTTTGGGGAGGCTGTACAAAATAAGGGGTTTCATATGTATTTCCCGGACGGAAAAAATCAGTGGAAATAACCTGGGCACCACTGTTGAAAGCTGCCTTAGAACGTGTAAAATCATTAGTTTTAGCTTCGTAGGTTTCAATATCTGATCTGGTTCTGACCATAAAACCCTGTTTTACCAGATTCTGTATCTCTTTCTGTCTTACGATGGCATTATCCCGTAAGATAAATCCTGCAAAAGAATCATCAGGCTCACTGCTCAGGAACATGACTCTTTCTTCTAATGAACCGTCTATGAGATAAGGATTGTTTTTTGAAGATAAAGTTCCGGCACTTCCGGGAAGCAGCATAAAAATGAATTTACCTTTGCTATCGTTCAGTTTAGGCCAGTTATTGTGAGTTACAGCTTCTTTGAGCGTATGGTATTTACCCTGAACCTCTTTTGGAGTGATGATCTTGTCTTTACCAAGGTATTTTACAATTTCTCCATCCAGATCATCATAGGCTTTTTTATCAAAAGGAAGGACTTTTGTGCTGTTTTCAAGAATTGGAAATCCTGAATCCTTTGCTTCGATCATCATAAAAATAGGAGAGTGTCCGGGATGCTGATCTGACCATATTTTAAGAGCAGTAAGCGCATCTTTCAAAGTCGGATAATGAGTTCTGAAATCGATATCTGCCATATGCAGTACTTTGAAACCCGGCTGATCCATGCCTTTTGTACTGAAAGATGCCAGGTCAGTGACTCCTTTGGTTTTTAATACCTCATACGTGGCGGGATGACTGAATCTGCTGCCTTCCGGATCATAATAGACATCTATTTCCAGGCCTCTCAGATTGGCGTTGAGCTGCTCAGTGAAGTCAGGGTGATTATAATTCAATCCCTCTTTCAGGTCCATTCCGTAAGGATGATACTCTTTAAATTTGGCTTTTTGTTCTTCAGACATCATACTGCTGTATTTCTGCATCATTCCGTTGATGATAGGTGTTACCAGATCCAGTACTTTAGGATCAGCCGGCTGAGCGTATGAATTATGAGTTCCTACAACCTGCAGTTGATTGATTCTTATATTCTGACATTTATCCTGTGCCTGCAGTAGTGCTGTCATACAAAATGCAGCTCCATATATATACTTTTTCATATGAATAAAAAAAACTTTTGATTAAAAATTGAAATTGAAACCCAGCTGCCCTCGTATTCCTGAGTAAGAAATATTTTCTACACGGTCTTTTGTTCCCATATAATAGCGGTTGGGTTCATTAAAAATATTATTCAGCTCTACAAACAGACGAACCTTTTTTGTAAGGCTGTAAGAAGTGGAAAGGTCTACCGTGAAGTTTTTGTCAAAATACTGATAATGATCTGCACCTGCAGCAGCTCTTATTTCACTTACATAATTTCCTTTATAATTTCCTGCCAGACGGATCATCATCTTACTGGTTTCATAGAACAGAATGGTATTGAAAATATGTTTTGCCTGATTGGGAATTGTGGTAGACATTGTTCCGGTTTGCTTGCCGTTTTCGTACACCGGCATATTCATTTTGGAAGAGATATAGGTGTAGTTTCCTTCAAAACCGATGTTTTTCAAAAATCCGGGTAGGTTTTCAAAACGTTTGGATATTCCGAATTCAAAGCCGAAGAGTTTAGCTCCCTCCAGATTTTTAGGGGCTGTGAAAGTATAAGTTCTTCCGGCAAGATCTACTACAGACTGATCTTTGTAGATAAGATTGGTGATATCTTTATAGAATACTCCGGCTGTTATCAAGTCCAGTTTTCCAAAGTAATTTTCAAACATAAGATCAAAATTATTTGAAAATGTAGGATCCAGCTTTGTATTTCCCTGGGTGATGGTATTGGTAATATCATTGACGATGGTTCCGGGGTTCAGATCGTTAAAATCCGGTCTTGCAAAAGAACGGGTGTAGGCCAGTCTCAGGATCCGGTCATTACTGATATTCCATTTCATATTGACCATAGGAAGTACTACATTATAGGTTTTATTGTCTTTAATGTCTTCCGTTTTACTGTCTTTATCAGAGATTACTTTTTTGCCCCAGAAAGTAACGTCATTATATTCATTTCTGAAACCTCCCAATACCTGAAGCTGGTCTGAAATTTTCCAGGTTCCCATCAGATATGCTGCCCATACATTTTCAGTGCCTCTGTAGGAGCTTGTAACATTTGAATTGCTGTCCTTACTGCTTACCTGCATCAGTCCCAGGCTGTTTTGTGTACTCGGGTTATACATCTGGTCGATCTGTGCATTGGTAATCTGATCAATGATTACTGCATTGTAAGGATTACCTAATGGGTTCATGAAACCTCCTTTGTACTTAAAAGCTTCACGCTCAAGCTGATTCAGAAAAGTTACCGGAGTTCCGGGAATCCCCAATGATGATTTTGGCATCCAGACCAGCACAGAACTGTCGACGATTTTATTCTTATTATTGTATTTGGTTCCGAATTTAATTTCAAAATTATCTGCTGCTTTATATTTGATATCAATCTGCCCTCTGAGGTCTGTCTCACTGTTATGGTTCTGGCTCAGGATAATCTGATTCAATCTAAGTTTGTCTGCTGTGATAGCCTGCTGGTTATAAGGAAGAGAATATCTTCCGGTATCACCAATACCATCCGGAGCATCCATCGCCATATATTTTCTTCCGTCAGCGGATAGATTTCCATAGGTCATAGCTTGTGTGAAATTAATGATAGGGTAACCTCTTTGATCTTTTTCAAGATTGTCAGGAGAATTGAATTTAAACTCAGAACGCGCTTTGGATAAGGACCAGTTTACCTCCATACGCTGCCCCACCTGATGATTACCACCCAGCTGCATAGAATACAGATCCGTAAGATAATCTGCATGACGAGCCTGAAGAAGAACATTTTTACTGTCAAAATTAAAATAGGTCTCCCTTACGGACTGACCGTCTTTGTACTGGCTGTATAATGCTTTTGCATATAATTTGTTCCTGCTGTCTATCTCATAATCCAGTCCCATATTGAATCCCAAAGTTCTGCGGTTTGCAAGATAATCCCGAAGCTGAAACTGATTGATGGAATAAGAAGCTGTTTTATCTTTCAGTCCATAGTTGTAAATATTTCTCATCTGGTCAATAGCGGTAGAACGCTCCCAGATCACTGCTGAGGTAATGAATTTCAGCTTATCGGTAATTTTATTTCCATAAACGATAGATGTATTGTAAGTAGGAGACTTAGACATATTGACGTAGCCTGTAGCCATACTTAGAGCCAGAGTCTCCTTATTGGGTGAGGTTTTTGTGATAAAATCCACATTTCCGCCAATGGCATCCCCGTCAAGATCGGGAGTTAAAGCCTTAGACAAACGTACATTCTGAATAAGTTCCGAAGGGAAGATATCCATCTGAATTCCCCGGTTGGCATTATCACCGCTGGCACTCGGCATTCTGTTGCCATTCAGGGTAGAAGCAGTCCATTGTATAGGTGTTCCTCTTACTGCTACAAAACGTCCTTCTCCCATATCCCTTTCAATAGAAACACCTTGCATACGCTGTACGGCATCTGCGGCATTCCGATCTGGCAGTTTCCCGATGGCATCGGCAGAGAGTACTTCTGTAATCGTATTGGAGTTTTTCTTCATGGTAATCGCTCTGGCCTGTGATGCTTTATACACATTGGTAACCACTACCTCCTGAAGATTGTTTTCTTTAAACTTAGCTCCGAATTTAATTAAGCCAAGATCTACCTCCTTTTTATCCGTAATGGTGAAAGGAATATAAACATTATCATATCCTTTATATTCTACAACAAGCTTATAACTGCCGTCATAAACATTATTAAGAACAAAAGAACCGTCGGTATCGGAAGTTACTTTCTGTCCGCTGTTTTCAATATAAACAAGGGCATTGGGAAGGTTTCCCTGACTGTCTACTACAGTTCCGTGAACGGTGGTTTGTGCAAAGGCCAATGGCCCAAGAAGAAAAAATGCTGCTTTTGTTAAAAAAAGTCTTTCTCGTGACATCCTTATAAAGTTTGGTGCAAAGATGTCAGCTCCCTCAAAAGTTTTGGTTCATTTAAATTTTATGCAACTTCTTCTGTTGAGTTCGAGGTGAACTGTGTTGTAATTCAGTTAGTTACTAATGTTAAATAATTGTAACTAATGGACAAGCTGAGAAGGAAGACAATCAAATTCTTTTTTAAAATATTTATAAAAAGTAGATTTGGATTTAAAACCACATTGAAACGCAAGATCTGTAACACTTGCTGAAGGATCTTCTGATAAGATCTGTTTAAAATGCTGTATACGGCTTCTGTTGGTATATTCGTGGAAATTGGAATGGAGATGTTTATTAAAAGTGATGCTTAAATCCGCCTTGTTTATTTTCAGATGACCTGAAAGCTGGTCTAAAGTAAATTCCTCATCAAGATAATCATGACTCTCCTGATAGAAAGAGGTAATGGCACTTTGTACAGCCTCAAAATCTATTTTTGAAAGATCTTTATACTGATAGGTTTCTTTAGGAGCGGAAAATTGTGCAGTATTTTGCTGTTCCTGCAGTTTGTGCTGGTACGTTAAAATATAAACGTACAAAATCCATCCGAATTGAAAAAGAAACAGGAGGCTGTAAATCTTCTGATAGATCAGAGTATCCCAACCCAATTGATAGACCGTCCAGAAAATCAATACTCCCAGTAATACATAACAAACCAGATAACGAAAATTACCGGCTGCAGGATGGGTGATGTTTTTGCGGTATCTTGTCAGTAAATAAATACATAGAACAAGGCAGGCAATCCAATAACAGCTGTAATAAACGAAGTAGGATTTATAAGATCTGATAGCCAGATCTGCCCAGGAAATGTCAAGCATCTTCGCAGAAAGGGCAATGGCATGATGAATAACAACCAATGTTAACGGAACAATCAGGTATTTAAGTTTATCTCTCCATTTTGCATGAATTAAATGCGTAGTGATATAAAGAAAAATAAGCCCTTTAAAAACACGAAGACTTCCCGGAATTTCATACAGAACAGATTCATAACCGAACTTCTGAATGATGAAATACTCATATCCCATATCCAGTGTGACCACTCCAATATACAATAGCAGCATATTCAGTACAGATTCTCTGTTTTTGATAAGCGAGATAAGCAGAGTAAGCGTGATAAGTGCCTGTAGTACAACTACCATAATGATGTATAACATGATAACTGATATTTTGCCAAAATTATAGATAATATGGGCATGGCATCTTTAACAAATTATTAAATATCAATTTAGAAAAACAGACAATAATTAAGATATCAATTCTGACAGGTATTTTTTCCGGTTTTGTATATTGAGCGGATATTATTATTTTAGCTAGTGAACATAATTCGGATGTCAAAAAGGAAATTTGTTTTGCTCTCAATACTTAAAACCTGGCTGATCTCCATGTGGGTTTCCTGTGGATTTCTGATTCTGTTTTTTTCATTTTTCACGATTACAGATGAAAATATTGGAAGCGGGAAAGTCATCGTTTTTTTGATTATGAATCTGCCTTGGCTGGCTTTCTGGATGTTTTATTATTATAGATTCAATGTCCATTTTAATATAATCAACAACTGATACTATTTATTCATGAAAAAACAATTTCAAAACTGGACACTCTTTTCTATTGTAGGAATTACTGCCATAATTGCTGGTGTGGCTGCTTCTATTATTCTAATGACAGGAGTGTCTGCTTCTGATGGATTATTTGGAATGTATATTTTGTTCGGTTTAATTCCTGTATTACTGGTGATTATCATAGACCGGATTCTTGTAAGGAAATTCGGGAATAAAAATGTCAATAAAGTTGAGTTTTCAATATTGCTGTTGATTGTACCCTTATGGATGGTAAGATTTGTGATTAATCTGATTGTTTAAATTACTTCTATGAAAAAATTGTTGTTATTCTGTATTATGATGCTCTCTGCTGTATATTCTGCGCAGCCTTTTATCCTGAAATCTACCGGAGAAGCAAAAGAGTTCAGGCTGACTCTTTATTACGGAGCTCAGGGAAAAGGAGCTTTTGTGCAGTATTCCGGGAAGAAAGAAATCATTCCTTTACAGGTAAAAAGTTTTAAAGTTGATACAGACGGGAGAAGTGACGGTCAGCCGGATATTGAATATTATATCTGGAATGAAATGATCGGTGGGAAAATAAATGGAGTATACAAATTTGAAATCATGCATCATCAGGCTTCAAACATTAGCTATACAAGAGGAAAAGACAACAGAAAGTTTTCGCTTGAAATGGTTGAGGATGAAAAAAAATACGATGGAAACGGCAAATATCTCCTGCACGGGGCTTTACTTTCGTTTAATCATTTTTATAATAACCACTTCACCATTATTTACCCTGATGGAGAAAAGACAGCTGTAGAACTTCCGGCTCCGGATAAACCATCTTTTGCCAGGCAGAGTATTATTGAAGATTATAACTTTGACGGTTATGATGATATTGCATTCTCCGTTCCTGATGATGGAATGGGTGTGTACAGGATGTTTGATATTTATCTGTACCATCCGGAAAATAAACGTTTTGAAAAACTTAAAGAGCCTGATTATTCCCATTCAAGCTGTTCCTGCCTTTGTGATGTGACTTTAGAAAAAGATAAGAAACTTTTAAAAACAGGATGCAGGGGTGGAGCAAGGTGGCATCAGGATATTTATCGCTTCGGTAAAAAAGGAACCTTAGAATGGGTTGCCACGAAAGAACAGACAGAAGAATAATCTTCTTTTAAATATGTGAAAATTCCTTTGAAGTCAATAGACTTAAGGAATTTATCATCTATAACTCCTCATTTGCAGTGATAAAATCTCCGTTTTTTTACGGTATTTTTAATAATGTCTTTTGTGATTCAATTTTAGGTCTGATATTTGTACTGGGTAGCCAAACTAAATGGCCGATTTATTTATGAAAAACATATCTGTGAAAAAATCCTTTCTTTATACATGTTTATGCGCAGTTTTCCTTGTTTCCTGTAAAAAGGAAATAGAAAAAATAAGCGATACTTTTAAAGATACTGTTTCTTCTTCTGAAGTTCAGGAGGTAGAAAAGGATTCTATAAAGAAAGATTCTGTTCCTGTGGTAAAGAAAGAATCTGTTCCACCTGTAATGCAGGAAAATGGTTTTTATAATGCTTTTGTTCTTCCAAAGGATAAAAAGATGCGTGATTCTATCTATGCCGAATACAGTAAGAAATACAGCGTAGGAGAGCGTACTGCTATTTTAGCATTAAACAGACTTGACTCTAAAAGTAAATGGAATGCTGACACATTGGTAGTTCCAGCAAAAATAGATACAACTTTGATGGCTTATTCACCATTCCCAATGCAGTTAGATGTATTAAGCGGGGTGAAAAAGTTCGTTATCTTCTCCTATCCTATACAGGCTTTTGCGGTATATTCCAATGGAAGTCTTGTGAAATGGGGACCTACAAGTATGGGTAAAAAAGCCGCTCAGACAACAAGAGGACTTACCTTTGCCAACTGGAAAAAAGAGCTGGCCATTTCTACGGTGAGCAGTGAATGGAAACTTCCTTATAACTTCAATATTCACAATATTGGAGGAATCGGATGGCATGAATATACACTTCCGGGATATCCTGCTTCACATTCCTGTCTGCGATTGCTGAGAAAAGATGCGAAATGGCTGTATTCCTATGCAGATACCTGGATTCTGAATCCTGGCGGTGCTACTACCAAAGCTAAAGGTACAGCAGTAATGGTATTCGGAGATTATAAGTGGGGCGGTAGAAAACCCTGGCGAAAGCTTCTGGATGATCCTAATGCCAATAATATATCTGTTGAGGAACTGACTAAGCTTCTTGAACCAGATGTTCCAAGAATGCTTAAAGAGCAAAGCAACAGGGAAAAAGTGGTGGATTCTATCAAAGCGGCAAAAGCAGCTGCTACCCCTATTCAGAATGAAAAGCCTATAGAACCTCAGTCTAATTGATTTTCTTTTCAAACTGCAGAGTAGATTCCTCAGCAAACCTTCTCAATTTAAGCATTTCTTCCTTACCCTTATGCTGCCCGAATCTTGCAGCAATATAAGTAAGAAGAATAAAAAATAACATGATAAAAGAAGCGCTCAGTGCCCAAGGGTATTCAGCGCTTTTTATTTGCTTCTCTACGTAGTACATCGTGAAGAAAGTCATCCAGAGAATAGAAAAGGAAAAATACAGGAACATGAAGAATGTCCACACCGCTGAACTAGGTCCAAATACTCCACGTATCGCTATATGTTCATCTTCCATTTCTACCCGCAGTGCAAGGCGGGGTTTCCAGTAGTTGTCATATTCTGTTTTCACCCAGATGGTAGCAACTTCTTTATTGATGTTGCCAGAAAACTCATCTTTATGCTCATCCATATATTTTTTCAGATTTTCAGCGTACTCTTCTTTAGTAAGATGAGTAAACATTTTAAATCTGGGCCGGGTTCTTATTCTGTCTAAGGTGCTTTCTTCAGTATTCATATTTTTATTCTTGATAAGGAATGGGATCTTCCAGTGCGAAACTCAAGGTCAGTTTTTGATTTTTCCTTTGAATAACCATGGTAATATTTCTTCCTTCATTAGATTTCATAAGTTCTACAATTTTTTCCAAAGTCATATCTGAGGTTTGCTCTCCGTTTATACTTAGAATTCTGTCATCCTTTTGCAATCCTGCTGCATAAGCGGGAGAATCTTTTCTTACTCCTGCAATAGAAAATATTGGTTTTAAACTGAACTTATACTGGAAAGCGTCTTTATAAACTTCGGTTGCTACCATCATAGATTTTTGGGTCTCGATTTTTACTTTATCTTCCTGCCATTCCAGGCCATCCTGTTTGAAATCCAGGCCGCTCATATTAAAATGAAAAGGATCGTCAAAATATTTGTTTTTCCTCAGATACAGTTTTTGGTTAGGATAATCAAAAATTACGGTAAATCTCCGCATAATTTCGCTTCCCACAGAACCTTTCCTGCTTTCTACCAATTTGACATGCTGGATAGAAAATTCATCCGGCATAGCAGTAAGAGGCTTTTCAAATTTAAAGCTTCCAAGATAAAAATTATGAATCCGGCTTCTTTTGCCGTAGATATCTCCATTGAATCCGCGTCCAAGAAAATCATCAATATTCGGTCTGTTGTAGACGAAGTTTTTAATCAGGGTAGGGAAGAGCCAGATAGCATCACTGTTGCCAAGGTCAATCAGCAGTTTTGAATCTTTCTTTTCATTTGTCATTTCTACACCGGCATACAGATAAGGCTTATCTTTTTCAATTGTGATGGGAAACTCTTCAAATCTTTTGGTTTTCTTTTTTAGAAGGTCCGCATTTTCATAAACAGTTATTTTCTTTGAAGCATAATCGATGTAAATAAGATGATCTTTAAAAAAATGATATCCGATAACCCCATTTACAGGAATTCCTACGTGAGGTGAAATATTAAATTCTTCATCAATAATGATATAAAGAGCCATAGAAGTATTGACAATTTCATTTCCTATTTTACCTAAATTGCGTTCAGATTTTAAACCATCAATACTTAAACTTCCTCCAAGACCGGAAAACTTAACTTTTTCAACATTGCTCAGTTTCAGTTCTTTATTTTCCAGACTGAAAAGAATAGTCTCCGAAACTCCCGTATCCAGCAAAAAGGTAAGCTCCGCACCATTAACATTGATAGGAATAAAGATAAGATTGTTGATAAACTGAAAAGGAATTACCGCTTTTTTTGTATTAATCAACTCAAAAGAATTCTGGGCATTTACAAAAATGCTTAGAAATAATCCCAGTAAAAACAATTTAAATTTCATTTACTGAATTTACTGAAATTATCTTTATGATAAAAAAAAACATTCCAAAAGCAGGAATGTTTATATAAACTACAATGAAGTGATGTTTTTTATTGAATTTATGTCAAATCGGGTTGTGGTTATTTGGAAAAGAATTCCATCAGATCCATATAATTTTTCTGATTGACGCCATGTCCGCTCATATATTCTCTGAACGTGAAGTAACAGCTTAGATCATACAGAAGATCTGCCGCTTTTCTTCCCCATTCAAGTGGAATCACAGCATCATCAGTACCATGTGAAATAAAGAAACGAAGCCCTTCCAGTTTCTTTTTATCTTTTACAATACCGTCCAGAATTTTATCTTCAGGATAACTGCTTAAACAAGCAACATAATTGAAAAGTTCAGGATGTTTTAAAGCCAAAGCATAGCACAAAATTCCTCCCTGGCTGAAACCGCACAGATGAGCTTTACTTTCTGTAAGTCCATAATGGTTGATGATCTTAAGCATACTTTCCAATACAGCATTTAAAGACTCCTTTGCCTGTGGAACGTCAATAAAGTTTTCGGGATCGTTGAAATTAATATCATACCAGGAATATCCTTCAAATTGAGTATCGCGCGGAGCTCTGAAGCTTACAATGATCCAGTCATTGGGAAGCGTTTCCCTAAAGCTGAAAAGATCCTGTTCGTTACTGCCGTAGCCATGAAGCATAAAAAGAATAGGGGTATTGGAAGTAATGTTTTCCGGTTCCCTTACTAGATAATCTAAATTCATACAGCAAAGATAATTAAATTACACTCAGAATCTTAACTTTTATTATTCATACAATGAACTTTGGGCAGATGGTGCTTTATGTGTAAGGATTGGTTCTTTGAAGTGTATTTTTGGACTTTAGAGGAGACTTTTTCTTTTTATTGATTTGATATTATTTAGAAATCTTTATTGGAAAATTTTCATAAAAATTATTTTTATATTAATAAAAAACTTATATTTGAAACATTAAAAAATCTATTTGGAGAAATGAAGCAATTTTACAATTCAAAAAGTTTACTTAGACTTTCTTTTTTATTCGTTTTATTATTTTCTGTAATTACCATTGTTAGTTCTTGTAAAAAAGATGATGATGAAGAATTTAAGGATCATGTAGTTCAGTTTGAAGTGAAGACCACTACAGGAGGAAACATTATAAGTGTTGTAACACAGGTGGGCACGGCTCAGAACACAATATACAATACTCCGCAGTCACCGGTAACTTCACCATGGACAAGTGGGGAATTCTTTGTGAACTCCAGCCAGGCACAGCTGAATCTTGATGCTAACGCGTCAATGCCGGATGATAATTCTGAGTTAACGATCAATCTTTACATAGATGGAGAAGTTGCAAGAACTGTTAAGAAAAAAGGAAAAGGAGTATTAGTTGCTTCTATCGATTACAGTTTCTTAGAACCATAAAATATCACCATATTTATATACAAAAAAACCGCTCCCAGAGCGGTTTTTTATTTTTCAATCAATTGTTGCTGTACCGCAAGATTGATAAGTTCTGTTGAATTCTTTGCCTGAAACTTCTGAAGCAGATTCTTCCGGTGGGTATCTACAGTAAGCGGGCTTAAGAACAGCTCCTCGGCAATCACATTACTTGTTTTCCCTTGCGCTACCATCTGCAGGATCTGCTTTTCTCTTTTGGTAAGCCGTGGTGTTGGCAGATCATGTTGGGAAGGACGGCTGATGATTTGTTTTGTCTCATTGCAGAAAACAATATCTCCGGAAAGAGCACCTTTGATGCATATTACAAGTTCATCAATAGAAGTATTCTTGAGAAGATAGCCGCTTGCCCCATTTTGTATAGACTGCATGATGATGCTCCGTTCAGAGCGGTTACTGAACATAATCACCGAGGTATTCGGAGAAATTTTCTTTATTTCTCTGCATAGTTCTGTTCCGTTGGCATCGGGCAGGGTAATATCAAGGAGGATGATATCTACCATCTGCGATTGAATAAAGCTGATCGTTTCTGTACCGGAAGTAAAACTTCCCGTTACGTTAAAAATAGGCTGGCTGTGTAGCATCATTCTTAGACCTTCGATGACAATAGGATGATCGTCTACGATGATAATATTAATTTTCTCATTCTCCATGGATGTTGAGTTCTATATTAATGGCTGTTCCCTGATCATCTGAATGTATTTCCATTTTTCCTTTCAGATAGCTGACCCGATTTTTCAGATTACGAAGTCCCATACTTTTGGTAGTGTTCTCTATATTTTTATCAAACCCTTTTCCGTTGTCTTCAATCGTGATTAGAAAATTTTCACCAGATTGTGAGCATTGAAGCAAGATGCTGCTGGCTTCTGCATGTTTTATGGCATTGGCTAATAATTCCTGTACAATCCTGTAAATATTCAGCTGAATATTTACAGGTAATGTCTTACTAATATCAATAGCCTGAAAATCAATGTCGAGGTTTTTTCTGCTGTAAAATTCACATAAATCATGTATGGCCGTTTCCAAACCAAAATTAAGCAAAGATTCAGGCATTAAATTTCTTGCTACGTGGCGGAGTTCGCTTACCGAATTGTCCAGCTGACCTAAGATTTTATAAAATTCCTGATCCTTTTCAGGATGCAGGTGATTGGAAGACCATGTAGAAAAATTTATTTTGACCCCTGCGAGCATTCCACCCAGACCATCATGGAGATCTCTTGCAATACGCTCTCTTTCTCTTTCTTCACCATCAAGAATAGCTTTGGTAAGGGATAATTCTTCTTTTTGTTTAATATCCTCTATTTTCTGTTTGTTTATTTTTTTATTTTTTCTGAAAATGATAAAAAGAAAGGCCAGAAGGCTTAATGCTAGCAGTAAAACAAGACCCATTCCCCATAAATAAGAGTTCTTCTTGTTTACTTCCAGATCCTTTTGATTTTTTTCGGCATTTAAAGTCGCTATTTTTCTTTCCTTTTCAGCCGTATTGAATTTGGATTCGAGTTTGTTGATTTCAAGTTTTACATTCTCGGTATTCAGGCTGTCATTAAGTTTAGAATATTTCTGCTCCCATAGCAGTGCTTCTTTGGTATTTCCTGTTTCTTCATTGAGTAAAGAAAGCTGCTTATAAAAAGTCTTCCTGTTGTTAAGATCAATCGCTAAAGACTTTTCCGTTAGAACATCCTCCAGGGTAGTCTTGGCTTCCTTATACCTTTTAAGTTTCTTTAAAATATCATACTTGTTGAAATAAAACATCTGAGCCAGAAGATTCTGATTGAATTTTTTTGCATAAAAAATCCCTTTTTCTATCACCGGGAGTGCTTCTGCATTTTTTTGGCGGGTAATATACAAAAGGGTTTTACTGTAATAATAGAATGCATTGGAGGAAGATTCCGGATAGGGGCTGATGAGTTTTTCTGCTTTATATAAAAACTTTTCAGCTTTATCTCCATTGGCCTGATAGCAGAAATTGTTGGCAGAGTTGAGGTAAGTGAAAAATAATTCGGCAGACTCCGGATATTGTTTTTCAAGAATTTTCAATGCTTTGTTATTATAATCTTCTGCCTTTTTAAACTGTGCATTATAAGTAAGAATCACTGCAAGCTGTGTATATAAGAAACCTAAATTTCTACTGTTTTCATATTTTTCAACCAGGGGAATACTTTTTTCAAGCATGATTTTGACTAAAGGAATATATCCCTCTTTATCTTTTTGGGTAACTCCATAGCTATACCAGGCCAGTGCCTGAAAAAAATCGGATTCTTCATTTTTAAATTTAGATAAAGATTTGATAGCCTGCTGATAAGAAATACCCGCTTTCCTTTTGTTTCTGTCCAGGTTGTATTGTCCTTCGTAATAATAATATTTTGCTGAAAAGAAAGGATTGTTTCGGGCCTGTATCTTCCCATTTTCAAGGTATTTTTTACTCAAAACAGAATCACTGTTTCTATAATAATTAGATAAAAGAAAAAAAGCCGTTGCTTTTGAAGTATCCGGAAGATTTCCCTTTGTAATGCTTTGTAAGCTGTCTATATAAGATTTCTCATTAAGCGGAATGATTTGCTGGGATTGCAATTTAAAAAATAAGAATAGGCTTAGTAGGGCAAGTAATCTCTTCATTATAAATCAAATCTGAAAAATATTTTTTTTAAACGCTCAATTTAATTAAAAATTTTAGCATAAAAAATACCTGAATTTAGGTAGAAAAAATTACTGATTTTTCAGGATTGATAGACATAAGTGATGCTCATAGCTTTGCAGACATCAAATCATTAATCATAGAATATTCAATATAGTAACTAAAATTTAAACAAAAAGATTATGAAAAAAATGAGAATGAATCAACTGTTAAGAGGAGCATTCGTTGCAGTAATAGCAGTAATGCTTATTGGATTTACAGCATCATGCAGTAAAGATGATGATGACAATGTGAATGGAGCAGGAAAAAGTCATAAAGTAGTTTTTAAGGCAATCGCTTCATCAGGCAGTAATATTGATGTAGCGGTGTACGGAATTGACGGTAACCCCACTACAGCATCAAGTCTTAGCGGATCAACGTGGAGCAGCCCTGAGGTGACATCAGAATCGGGAGCATACAGTGCCAATGTTGCAGTAAATGCTATCGGGCCGGATGCTTCTGCTACTTTGAAGGTTCAGATCTGGGTAGACGGAGAGCTTAAGAAAGAAGGAACTTCCAGCGGACAGTATTTATCAGCTTCTGCAAGCTATACATTTTAATATCAAATTTTTAGGACATAAAACAGGCGCTGGGATTCATCTCTGCGCCTGTTTTTATATTTACTATGGTATTAAGATTAATCTACCTTAACAATAAAGTAGCTTTTCTTACCTTTTTGCAGCAATAAGAATTTACCGTCAATAAGATCAGTTTCATTAGCCGTAAAAGTATCATTTACTTTTTGCTTGTTGACAGAGATCGCATTTCCTTTAATCTCTCTTTGTGCTTCGCTCTTAGATTTTAAGAAACCTGATTTTTCAGAAAGAAGATCTACAATATTTACCCCTAAAACATCAGCTTTTGCAATTTCTTTCTGAGGAACCCCGTCAAAAACTTCAAGGAATATTTCCTCATCAAGGCTTACCAGATCTTCAGCAGTAGAACGTCCGAAAAGAATTTCGGAAGCCTTCAGTGCCTTTTCATATTCTTCTCTTCCATGTACCCAAACTGTTACCTCTTCAGCAAGTCTCTTTTGCAGCTTTCTTTCGTGTGCAGCTGTTTTATGCTCTTCAATCAAAGCTTCAATTTCTTCTTTTCCAAGGAAAGTGTAAAACTTGATGAATCTTTCAGCATCATCATCAGTAGCATTCAGCCAGAACTGGTAGAATTTGTAAGGAGATGTTTTCTTTTTGTCAAGCCAATAGTTTTCTCCGCTTTCAGACTTTCCGAATTTAGAACCGTCAGCTTTTGTTATCAAAGGAACCGTTAATGCAAAGGCTTCTCCCTGAGCTTTTCTACGGATCAATTCTGTTCCTGTAGTGATATTTCCCCACTGGTCAGAACCTCCCATCTGTAATTTTACATTGTTGTTTTGGTACAAGTGAAGGAAATCATATCCCTGAATTAACTGGTAGGTGAACTCTGTAAAACTCATTCCATCAACACCTGCGTCTCCGGAAAGTCTTTTCTTTACTGAATCTTTAGCCATCATATAGTTGACGGTAATATTTTTCCCGACATTTTTAGCAAAATCAAGGAAAGAAATATTCTTCATCCAGTCATAGTTGTTCACCAATTCCGCTTTATTGGGTTCATTTCCATCAAAATTCAAGAATTTTGAAAGTTGGTTCTTTAAACAGTCAACATAGTGTAAAAGAGTTTCTTCATCCAGTAGATTTCTTTCAGCTGATTTCCCGGAAGGGTCTCCAATCATTCCTGTAGCACCTCCTACCAAAGCAATCGGCTTATGGCCATGCTGCTGGAAGTGAGCTAAAATTTTTATCTGGATAAGGCTTCCGATATGTAAAGAATCGGCAGTAGGATCAAAACCAATATATGCAGTAGTTACCTCTTTATTCAGTTGTTCATCGGTTCCTGGCATCATATCGGCAAACAGACCACGCCATTTCAGTTCTTCTATAAAGGAATTCATTGATTGTTAACTTTAAAATTTTAAGAGGCAAAGATAGTAAATTCAGAAGGAAGAGAAAAAGCAGAAACCGCAAATAAGCAAATTCGTGGAAACCTGAAAATGCTTTGATGAGAACTTTGCAAGCAGAAGCAGATTCGCTGTTTTCCCTTTTGCAATTATGCCCCAAATACGCTATATTTGTTATTAATGAATGACGAACAGCTATTCCTGCTCATACAGAAGGCCAAGGATAAAGATCAGAAGGCCCAGACTAAACTCATCAACGTTTTTTGGGTGGATGTTTTCTCCTTTGTCATGAAAAAGGTAAGAGATGAAAACGATGCCGATGAAATCACCGTAAATGTTTTTTCAAAAGTATTGTCTAAACTCGATATGTTTGATCCTCATTTTCAGTTTAAAACCTGGATTCTCACTATTGCTCAAAATACTGTTATCGATTTCTGGAGAAAAAAGAACCGGGAGAATGAAGATGCTGTTGAAAATCTTGATGAAGTTAAAAATCAATATGCAAAGTCTCCGGAAGAACTTTTGATTTCGGAAGAAGAGCAGAAGAAAATCATCAAAACCATAGAATCTCTGGATGCCAACTATCAGGATATTATCAAGTTGAGGTTTTTTGAAGAAAAAAGCATCAAAGAAATTGCTGAAGAACTGGGAATTTCTGTAGCTAATACCAAAGTAAGGGTCATGCGTGCTAAAAAAGTCTTAGCCGAACTGTTGAAGAATAATGAGTTTGATGATCATTAAGCCTATAAATCAATACAGGATATTCAATAGAAACGGGCTTTAGCCCGTTTGCTAAAAAAATAAAATTCAATTGGCTTTAGCCAAAACTTAAATTTTAAAACCTTTATTTAAAAATAAACTTCTTCTTTTGTTTTCGGAAGAACTATTTTTTGCTGTTTTTCCTGATTTCTGTTTTGCAGATTAATCTTTAGTCCTTTTTTAATATAGGTTTCCTTCAAAGATTTACCATGTTCAGCTGTATTTTCCACCTCTTTTGTATAGTTCAACTGCCCTGTTGAAAGGTTGAAATCTATATCCTTCCAGTAATCTCCAGGTCTTCCTGAAGTTGAGGAGGTTCCTATGAGTTCAAAGTGTCCGTTCTGAAATCTATATTTGTCTGTAACATCCCACTTCCAGCTGCTTCCGCCATTTTGAGAAATGATCAGAATGCCTTTTTCTATTTTAGTTTCTCCGTAAGGATCACCCATCATACCGCCGGCACTGCTTTCCATAACCGCGTTTCTTGATTTTTCAAGAATTGTCCATTTTCCACTGATTTTTTTCAGAATTTGAATTTCACGGATTTTTCCCAGCTCACCCTCATCTTTTGTCGTGTAGATGATTACTTTTTCAGGAATTTTATCACCATCAAGATCTCCGTCTACTGTTTCGAGAAGGGTAGAACCTGCCGGCTGGAATTGTTTTTGAGCAAGGCAAAATGTTCCACATACTGCGAATAAAAGAAAGACTATTTTTCTCATAGAAATATTTTGAAGAGATAAATATACAAATGAAATTTTGAATTATCAGTTTCATCAATATCTCCGGTTGATGGTTTCCATTAAAAAATTCTTAACTTTGAACTTCAATTTTAGAAATGGAAAATTCAGTTCAAGACACTACCGTTCAAAAACCAAAATGGATCCGCGTAAAACTTCCTACCGGAAAGAATTACAGAGAGCTGAGAACTTTGGTTGATAAATATAAATTAAATACAATCTGCCAAAGCGGAAGCTGCCCGAATATGGGAGAATGCTGGGGTGAAGGTACAGCTACTTTCATGATTTTAGGAAATATCTGTACAAGAAGCTGTGGATTCTGTGGCGTAAAAACAGGAAAACCCCTTGATGTAAATTGGGATGAACCTGAAAAAGTAGCAAGATCAATCAAATTAATGAAGATCAAACATGCCGTTCTTACTTCTGTAGACCGCGACGATCTGAAAGATATGGGATCTATCCTTTGGGGAGAAACAGTGAATGCTGTAAGAAGAATCTCTCCGGGAACTACGATGGAAACTCTGATTCCTGATTTCCAGGGTATCACAAAACATCTTGACAGACTGGTAGAAGTAGCTCCGGAAGTGATTTCTCACAACATGGAAACTGTAAAACGTCTTACCAGAGAAGTGAGAATTCAGGCGAAATATGAAAGAAGCCTTGAAGTATTAAGATACCTGAAAGAAGCCGGACAAAGAAGAACCAAAACGGGTGTAATGCTTGGATTAGGTGAAACCAAAGATGAGGTTTTCCAGACTATCGAAGATATCAGAAACGCTAATGTAGATGTTATTACTCTTGGACAATATCTGCAGCCAACTAAAAAACATCTTCCTGTAAAAAAATTCATCACTCCTGAAGAATTTGATGAATTCGGAGATTTTGCAAGAAGTTTAGGTTTCAGACATGTTGAAAGTTCTCCTCTTGTAAGAAGTTCTTACCACGCAGAAAAACATATTCATTAAAATATAAACCGTTCAGCAATGAGCGGTTTTTGTTTTTAGAAGGAAGAAGGTTGCAGATGGGAGATAGCAGGTTGTAGGGATTAGGGATTAGGGATTAGGGATTAGGGAGTTGAAAAAATTCCATTTACAATAACGGCTGCCATCATTCCCCTCCTCCGGAGGGGTGGCAAAAATTCAAAGAATTTTTGACGGGGTGGTTTACCACATTCCACATCTTACGTTCCAGACTTTATTTCCTATTTATTACAAGCCGATTCCTTTGTGATCACACCAATCCGGCCATTGATTTCAATCGGTTTAAAATGTTTCTTCTTAAATTCAGAAGGGGTTTCTCCCGTATGCTGTTTGAATAGTTTATTAAAATAAGAAAGACTTTCAAATCCTACCTGAAAACAAACTTCGGTCACAGAATAATCTTTCAACAGGAATATTTTAGCCTGATTGATCCTGTAATTATTAACAAAGTCTGTAAAGGTCATATTCGTCTGCTTCTTAAAATAACGGCAGAAGGCAGGAGTACTCAGGCTTACAATTTTTGCAATTTCGTTGACATTGGGCTTCCTGTCATAATTTTCATGGATATAGTCGTAGATAGTTCCCATTCTGATTTTATCATTCAAAAACCATTTGATTCTGGTATCTTCTTTATTGAGTTCTTTTACCTCAGTAGAATCGGCTAGGATCTGTAGAATTTCAATTAATCCTACCAATGATTCAAAAGAGTTTTTATCTTTAATGACCTGTAGTTTTTCAACTACTGTATTTTTGGTTTCTCCGGAAAATGAAAGCCCAAGATATGAACGTTCCAAAAGATTTTTAATATTTTCAAATTCCGGGACAGGAAGAATAATATCCTGAAGGAAGCTTTCCCGCATCTGCAACACAAGCTGTTGACACTCTGTTTGAATACCATAATCAAAATTAAGGTGGGGAACATTAGATCCAATCAATAAAAGATCACTGTCTGTAAAGGCAGAAATATCTTTCCCTACATGCCGGATTCCGTTCACCGCTTCTACATATACCAGTTCTATTTCCGGATGATAATGCCAGAAAAAACAGTTTTTCAGAGAAGGGGCAAATAGTTTGAACGATTTCCCTTTTTCAAATTCAATAATTTCCTTCTGGATTTTCATCTTGTTCTCATTTGATTGTTTCTGAATATAAAATTAAATAAAAAGGTTAATATGGAGCAAATTTTTATCATTCAAAGAGGAGTGAAATTCAAACTTTCTTTCGATTTTTGCACTTTCAAAATGAAGACACTCAGGTATTTTTAATTTGAAAGAAATTAATTCAGAAAAAAGATTTAGATACAATGAAGATTGATAAAAGAATAATACCACTGGCTATAGGTGGTTTGGGAATAGGAACTACGGAATTTACCGTGATGGGACTGTTGCCGGATATTGCAAAAACATTACAGATCACAATCCCGCAGGCCGGGCATTTAATTTCTGCTTATGCTATGGGAGTCGTTATCGGAGCTCCGATTCTGATCGGATACTCAGTAAAATTTCCTCCGAAGAAAGTTTTGATAGCTTTTATGATCCTTTTTACAATATTTAACGGACTTTCTGCTATTGCTCCCGATTATAACAGCATGCTGATTATTCGTTTTCTGTCCGGGCTTCCTCATGGAGCATTCTTTGGAGTAGGAACAGTAGTCGCTTCAAAAATGGCAGGAAAAGGGAAAGAAGCATTTTATATATCGATGATGTTTACGGGGCTCACGGTCGCCAATCTGGCTATGGTTCCACTGGTCACTTATATTGGGCATACATTTCACTGGAGACTGTACTTTGCTATCGTAGCGGCGATTGGTCTTTTTGCCATATTATTTCTGAAACTGTGGCTTCCTGCAATGGAATCCAACCAAAATACACACTTCCTGGAAGAACTGAAATTCCTTAAAAATAAACAGTCGTGGCTGGTTCTTGCCATTACAGCGATAGGGTTTGGAGGTCTTTTCACATGGTTAAGCTATATTACACCATTGATGACCGTTGTTGCCGGAATTAAGAGCAGCCAGATGGCCTATGTGATGGTTCTTGCCGGAGCCGGAATGGTAGTTGGAAATCTGGTGGGAGGTATTGTTTCAGATAAATTAGGACCTGAAAAAACCTGTGCTCTTCTCATTTTCCTGATGATGATTTCTCTTGGAGGTGTTTTCTTCCTTGCAGAATATAAAAATATTGCTCTGGTACTCACCTTTATGTGTGGTGCTTTATCCATGTCTATTGCATCACCTATCAATATTATGATGATGAAAGCCGCTCCAAAAAGCGAAATGATGGCCGCTGCTTTTATGCAGGCTGGTTTTAATATTGCCAATGCAATGGGAGCTTTCCTGGGGGGAATTCCTCTGGAATATGGCTATTCATTCAACTATCCATCGCTGGTAGGTGTAGGGATGACTTTTATAGGAGTGGTGATAAGTATAAGATATATATACCTGTACGGTTCAAAAACTCAAAATGAAGAAGAAGTGGCTGCTGAATGTGTATCATGTGATAAATAAATGAGCCATAGTTAAAAATAAAATCGCCTGTTTCAGTGAAACAGGCGATTTTTTATAAGATAAGTTTTATGCCTCCACTTCATCTCCATTTTTGCACCAGTAGAGGGCATTGTATAAATTTTCTTTGGGGAAAGATTTAAACTCTCCCGGCATCAGAACACTGAAAATACTGGTAAAATCACGTATACCCTCTTTGTCAGTAACAATGGCTGACCGATTCCAATTGGTAAGATTTTTCAATCCTAACAGCAAATCTTCGAGCCATGCACCCATGGTAAAATTATCCAGATCGGTATCCAAATACAATAAATAATTCAGCTCACCGAATTGCTCTACCTTCTCTTTTACACGCGGAATAACCAGTCTTTCAAAATCCTCTTTCGTTACTTCTCCCGTTGCATTGAATGCTGCAACATTTTCCGGGGCTTCTGGAATAATTGTTATCATAATAAATATTTTATGGTGGTTTGAGTTTAAAAGAACTACAATAATTAAACCAGAATTTGATGAAAAATTGTTAAAAAAGGTATAAATATTGTTACTTTCAACATAAAATATTAATATGGATCTCAAATCAAATGAACCTTTCTGGCTTTTAAAAAATGGGTTAATGGCATCTTATCCGTCTTTAAAATCAAATGAAAAATGTGATGTTCTTGTGGTGGGAGGCGGTATTACAGGAAGTCTGATAGCCCATCAGATGATAGAAGACGGGTATGATACAATCCTTATTGATAAAAGAGAGCTTTGTAATGGAAGCACTTCTGCTACCACTTCAATGCTGCAGTACGAAATAGATGTTCCTCTTTATGAGCTGATAGAAAAAATAGGTGAGAAAGGAGCTGTCTTAAGCTATAAAGCCTGCAGTGATGCGATTGATTCGATAGAAAAACTTACAAAATTGATCAAGTCCAAAGCAGGTTTTAAACGAAAAAAGTCTTTGTATTTTGCTTCAAAAAAGAAAGATTCAGAATGGCTGAAGAAAGAATATAAAGCGAGAAAACAAAACGGATTTGAAGTACAATGGCTGGAAGCAGAGCATATTCTGGAAAAATTTGAATTTGAGAATGCATACGGCGGAATATTATCCAGGCAGGGAGCCAGTATTGATGCTTTTCAGTTTGCTCATGAACTTTTTATGCATAATGTAAAGAAAGGATTGAAGGTATTTGATAAGACTGAAATGATAAAAGTAGTTGAACATAAAGGTTTTAATCTGGTTACCATAAACAGTGGATTTCAGATCAAGGCAAAAAAGATCATTTACTGCATTGGTTATGAAAGTAAAAACCTGCTGAAAGAAAACTTTGTTAATCTCAAAAGTACCTATGCCGTCGTTTCTGAAATAGACAAAGACAAGTTTAAAAATATCAGCAGTACACTGGTCTGGAATACCGATGATCCTTATCTCTACATGCGGACTACCGATGATGGAAGAATTCTTATCGGAGGAGGAGACGAAGATTTTTATGGCGCTGAAAAACGGGACGCGCTCCTCAATAAAAAAGAAAAAGAGATCCTTAAAAATCTAAAAAAAATAAAACCTGATTATCATTTTTATACGGATTTCACATGGGCTGGAACTTTTGGCGAAACGAAAGATGGTTTACCTTATATCAGCAAACATGAAAAGTTTAAAAACTCTTATTTCGTATTGGGCTTCGGAGGAAACGGAATTACTTTTTCAGTAACAGGGATGGAGATGGCTTCTCTATTTATGAAGAACAAAAAACATCCATTATCAAGGTATTTTAAATTTGGGAGATAAATTTGTGCTTCATTTTAAACTTCAGATTCTGCAGATATCTTGTACACAAAAGTTTATTTAGATTCCTACGGAATGACAAACTACCTGGATAAAACGCTGTTCCAATTGTGTCATTCCGCAGGAATCCTACTTGAATTACTTAAAGAAATGTAGTAAAAGATACTTTGACAAATACTTCGATAGAAAGGGCTCAATTCTCCTCCTCTGGAGGGGTGGCAAAAATTCAAAGAATTTTTGCCGGGGTGGTTAGAAAAAAACAGGCAGTCACAAAAAGACTGCCTGTTCAACTACAAACTATACCCATTCTTTTTTGCAAGTTCAAGAATAGAACTTTCAATGGCTTTTCCAAGATCGTCAGAATCATCAGTTCCACGTTTCTTCATTTCTCCATCAATATAGGACTGCCGTTTTTTGGAAAGCTCTTCAATTTCTTTCTGAATTTTATCACGAGCAGCAGATTTTGCCGTAATCGTTTTCTGAATTTCTTCCTTGCTTTTTCCTTTCAGCTCGGCAGGAAGTTCACTTTCTTTTACATTAGCAATAAATCTGGCATCCTTTTCCGCTTTATCTACCAGATCCCAGTGATCATTTTTGTAAGCATTCTTTTTAGATTTTGCCACGGCTCTTTCCACTAAATTGGATGCTGACTGCATTTCTGCATTTTTATCTTGTGTGATCTGCTTTAATCTGTATTCCGAACCATGATTTCCGTAATAGATATACGTATCATTCAGCTTTGCATTGCATTCGGAAATTCTGATATCGTAAGGAGTTTCAATATAGATTACTTTTCTGTCACTATCGATATTGAAATACTTCCCACCTCCCAATGATGCTCCGTTTTGCCAGAAAGTCTGGATTCCTTCTTCCCGGCTTCCACAGAAAATGGTGTTGGTATAAATATTTTTATCCTTTGCTTTTGAAACCACGTCTTTATAATTTATTTTTCCCTGATCGAATGCTTCATTCCCGGCAATATAAATCAGCTTCATACTTTTATCATTGCTGTCCCAGTTCAGGTTGGCAGAAGCATCACGAATAACAGCACCGCAATATTCACTGCCTCCATTGGTTCTTAATGCAAACAATTTTTCGGAAATGAGATCAAGGTCCTGAGTGAGAGGAGCAACCTGACGGATATAATTTTCATCACGGATTCCGTCGTTTCCATATTCATACAGGGCAATTTCAATCTGGGGAGCTTTTCCGTTGTACCTTAGAGTTGTCAAAGTATTCACAATATTCCAGAGTCTCGATTTTGCCTGATCAATCAGCCCGTCCATACTATTGGAAGTATCCAGTAAAAGAGCAACCTGAATTTTATTGTCCTTTAAAGTTGAACTGGCCGGAACTAATGCTGTTTTCTGTATAGATAAATGGCTGTCAACATTATTTTGTGTAGAGCGGTTGTCCGGAATATTACCAGAGCTTAAAAAAGCTGTACCCGCTGCAAGTGCTAAGATTTTTAAAGTTGTCATATTGTTATTTTTTATAAGTTGTCTGCTGTAATTAGGTAATAGGATTTCAATGTTTATTATTTTGAATTCCTAAAGTAAAATTATCCCTATTTATGGCTGTAAACTGGGAAACTTGGTGAATCAGTAGTTTGACTTGGTGAACTTGGCAGCACGCAAAAAAAGACAGCTCCAGAGGAGCTGTCTTTTTTTAATCTGTTATTTTAAAGGATTTCGTATTTGGTTTTGATGCTGTATTTCAGCTTGATATTTTCAATATTATCAAAAGAATAATCTACCGGAGCATCAGCCATTTCCAACTGAATATTGCTTGCTCTTCCTTTGTAAGCTGCTGGCATAATCATATCACTGGTGTAATCTTCTATCTCTACAATCTCAAGAGCATTTCCTGTCTTTTTACCCATGCTTTCCAATAAATAATCTGCCTTTTCTTTAGCGGCTTTCAAAGCATTGATCTTAACTGCTTTTCTGAAATCTGCAATTTTAGTACTCTTTACCTCTGTAATGTTCAGGCTGCTTACCCATTTTTGGTTCAGGTCTTCAAAAATTTTGCTAAGACTTGATTTTGTGCTGGCTTTAAACTGATAGTTCTTAGAAAACTTAGCTGTTTTAGAATAAATATTCTGATACATAGATTTGAACTTGATGTCTTCATTCTTTACTCCTGCATTCTTTAAAGTTTCAAATAACTTCTTCTCATTATCTGCCAGATCATTTTTGTTATCTGCTTTTATTCCGATGCTGAAGATAATTTCATCCGGTTCTACTTCCATTTCGGCAACACCTGTTACCTCAATTGCATTTTTCTTTACTTCCTGAGCATTTACAAAGCTTCCAAGGGTTAAAATTCCGATTAATAAAAAATGTTTCAATTTCATAATTTCCTGTTTTTAAATTTTTAATTACTGATGTAAAATTACACAGTTCAGTTACCGGATTCCGGAAGACTTGGTGAAATGGAGCTTTCACTTGGTGAGCCTTTGTAAAAAGAAGAATGAGGTAAAAAAGACTTTTTTAAACTGTTAGATTTTTTAAGCTATTAAGATGATGAAGAGATGTTTTTACTTTATTTCTCTTTATTCTTTTTCAGATCATATTTTACGTTGAGGTTCATGATATATTGTATGCCCACTTCAGGATCAGAATTATTGATGACCTTATCAAAATCGATATAATCTGTACCGTCATAATAAAAGGTTTTTGACTTTCTCTCTTCCTTCTTTACATACCTGGTGTCATATCCATAGGTGACATTCGCACTTTCAAAAGCTGTATAATTTTGATATTGACTTTTAGGGAAAACATATGTAAAACCGGATGTAGCTGTAGGGTTTCCGATAATTTCCTTTTTAAACATTTTAAAATAGTTTCCTTTCTTTTTGTCAAAAACAGAATATGCTTCCTTGAGTAGATCTTCCTGAATTTTATCAATATCATTGCTGATATAGTCTACTTTGATAACGTCATAAATCTGGAAATCGGAAGCTTCAGAGATCAGCTTTTCAATCATTGAGTGCTTGTTTACTGTAATAATGATATTTTTCTTAGTTTCAAATCCATCCATTTTCTGGGTGGTTACCTGTGAGTCTTTATTGATGTTGTAATCATAGACTTTCGTTTGTGAAATAAAATCCACAAAAATATCATCAGTTTTGATTCCCATTGAAGATATCCTTTTGATAAAACCATTGATTCTCTTATTGATATTCTCCAGTGCAATTTTTGGAGTGTCAGCTTCCTCATTCAGTCCGAGTGTGATTTTGTAACGGTCTGCAGGCTTGTTCATCAATATTTTTACATTAACAATCAGTGTAGAGTCGTTGGTGAAATAACTATTGGTATTGTTAAATTCAGTGAGATTTCTGGGAGCGGAATAATCGGCGTTATTTCTGTCTTTGTAGATTTGGTTTCCTCCAACCTGTGCTTTTGAAAGATTAAAAAAAGATGCAGTGATGATACAAAATGTAAATGTTAGTTTTTTCATGATTTTTAAATTTGAATTATTTTGCCTCAAACTTAGCCTTACGGTCACAGTATCAGAGACTCAACTTGGTGAATGGGAAACTTCACTTGGTGAATAGTTTTTGAGCAGACTATATATATGTATATCTTTGTTTTATGAAAATGCTTAAACTCTTTACTATCTTTTTACTGGTGCTTTTTGGAAATATAATGTATTCCCAAACCACTAATAACAGCAGTGCTGCTGTGGAAGAAGTGCAGGTAGAAACGAAGAAGCTGAAAAAAGCAATGGACACAAAAAATGAACCTGCCCAGGCAGATTCTTATTATAATATCGGGGAAACATTTTTCAATGGCGGAAACTTTCCGAAAAGTGAAGAGTATTATACAAAAGCAAAAAAGCTGTATGAAAAACTTAATGACAAATCCAATATTGAAAAAGCAACCCGAAGACTAGCCCAGTCACAGGAAAAACAGAACAAAATAACACCTGCCATCAGCAATTACAGCATGGCAGCACAAGTGAGTTATAGCGAAAAAAGTAAAGCCGTGAATTCTAATGATGCGGCAAGACTTTCTTCTCCTACACCCGAACTGAAAGCAGAAGCAATTCAGAATAACATCAATCTGACTAAAAAGGAAAACGAACAGGGAGACCTTGCAGAAAGTTACAGCCAGCTGGCTGATGTCAATCTGAAACAGAAAGATGTCTCCAGTGCTGAAGAAAACCTGAATACAGCTTATAAAATCTCTAAAAAAGAAGCTCCGAAGCAAGCTTTGGCCATCAATCAAAAACTCGCAGATCTCTACGTTGAAAACAAAAATTTTGAGAAAGCTATTGAAGCCAAAAAGAAGGTGCTGAAAGAAGACTTTGTAAAAGAAAACTCTCAGGAAAAAGTTAACCAGATCCAGGAGCTTGCGAATATTTATATTAAGAAAAATGATCCGGAAGAAGCCGTAGATCTGTTGAAAAATGCCTACGGAATTGCTTTGGACAAAGGCCATACACTAGAAGCACAGAAAAGCGTAAAAAAACTGGACAGCTTGTATGCCATTTCAGGGAATATTGATGCCTCTGTTCAATTGTACAGAGATTTTTTGGGAAAACTACCGAACCTGGTTTCCAAAGACAGAAGCCTCGTTGATAATAAAATTCTGGAAGATACAGAGCAGAGAATCTCACAGCTGGAAAAAGAAAGAGAACTTAAAGACGAACTTATCAGAAAGAAAAATGTCTTTAATTACAGTCTGATCGGAGTTTTAATATTGCTTACCGGATTAGTTATTTTTATTTTCAGAATGCTGAAAAAGGTTCAGACGAAAAATAAGAAAATTGCTCTTCAGTCGCTGCGTAGAGAGATGAATCCGCATTTTATTTTTAACAGTTTAAATAGTGTCAACCATTTTATAGCAACCAATAATGAACTGGAGGCTAACCAGTATCTGACAAAGTTTTCTAAGCTGATGCGTGGTGTAATGGAAAATTCTACCGAAGATTTTATTCCTTTCCAACAAGAGCTTGATCTTCTCCAAAATTATCTTGCTCTTGAAAAAACGCGTTTTGCTGATAAATTTGATTACGAGATTGCTGTAGATGAAGCCCTCAATATGCAGAACCTGCAGATTCCGGGAATGCTGATACAGCCGTTTCTGGAAAATGCAATATGGCACGGACTCCGCTACAGAACAGAAAAAGGATTTTTAAAATTAAACTTTGAAAAAAATGAATCACATCTGAAAATTCTTATCGAAGACAACGGAATAGGAATTGAAGAAAGTAAAAAGCAGAAAACCCAGCATCAAAAAAACAGAGAAGGGAGAGGAATGAAAAATACGCTGGAAAGAATTCAGCTTCTGAATGATTTGTATAAAAAAGATATTACCTGTTCTGTAAAAGATAAGGAAAATGATAATGGAGTTTTGGTTACTATAAAAATAAAAATACCATAAACCCCTGAAAATAGTCTTTTACCTATTATCTTTTACTCCCACCTTAAAAAATCTGTAACCATTTTGAACAAGTTATTGTCTTAACAGATAAAAACGTAACCCAAAATGACTACAACTCCTAAAATAACCAGACTCGCGGGATTTTTTTATCTCATTGTGATTATAACCGGATTTTTCAGTTTAATGTACGTTCCGTCAAAGCTGATCGTCTGGGAAAATTCTGCATTGACTTTTCAAAATATTTCGTCTTCAGTGCAGTTATTCAGAGTAAGTATAGCAAGCAGCATTATTTGTTATATTGCTTTTACTTTACTTCCTTTAGTTTTGTATAAACTATTGGAAGTTGTAGATGATCGTTATGCAAAACTGATGGTTATTCTTGCCCTTATCAGTATTCCTATTTCCTTTATCAATCTCCAAAACAAATTTTCTGTTCTTACTATTATTGAAGGAGCTGATTATCTGAAAATATTTGATCTGAAGCAGCTGCAGGCCCAGATGATGTTCTTGCTGAGCAGTTATAACAAGGGACTTTTAATTGCACAGATCTTTTGGGGATTATGGCTTTTCCCTTTTGGATATCTGGTGTATAAGTCAGGATTCTTACCCAAAGTTTTAGGCATCTTCTTAATGTTGGGGTGTTTTGGATATCTGATCAACGTTTTTGGAAGAATTGCAGTTCCTCATTTTTCAGACTACCTGATATCAGGTTATATTACATTACCGGCAACAATAGGAGAGATAGGAACCTGTTTGTGGCTGCTGCTGGTTGGGATACGAAATAAAAAAATAAATTAAAAAATCATAACCATGAACAATTCTACAAAATTTGAAGATGTACAGATCAATGTGAAAATCATATTGGCAGGTCTTTGGGCTTCAGTTACTCTGTGCTATCTGTACGGTGATTATTTCGAGCTTTATACTCCGGGGAAAGCACGCAGTCTGGTGGAAGGAACCAATTTATTAGATTCTCCGCCGAAATTATTTCTTGCTTCTGTTGTTCTGACAATTCCAGCGGTGATGGTATTTCTTTCTCTGATCCTGAAACCAGTGATCAACAGAATTCTCAACATCATTTTTGGTACATTTTTTACTTTGGTTATGTTGTTTATTGGTGTTATTTCCTTCTCGGATTGGTATTTGTTTTATGTTTTCCTTGCAATGGTAGAATGCATCATTACAATATTAATCGTAAAGTACGCATGGTGCTGGAAGAAAGTATAGCCTTTATCCACAGATGGTTTGGGTAAGATTGTAAGGTTGATTAAATATTCCTAATTTGCACCTGCAACCTATTATCCTCCACCTAAAATCTGATGTAATGAAAATAAAAGCTGTCATTGTAGATGATGAACTCATAGCAAGAGAAGTTTTACGAAGCTATCTTACCAAATACTGCCCGCAGGTGGAAATTCTTGGTGAAGCTGAAAATATTAAAGAAGCCGTACCATTGATTGCTGAAAAGCAGCCTCAATTGGTTTTTCTCGATGTAGAAATGCCTTTTGGAAATGCTTTTGACGTTCTGGAAGCCACCAAAGATTTCTCCTATGAAACCATTTTCATTACTGCATTTTCACAATACTCTTTGCAGGCTTTAAATAAATCGGCAAGTTATTATATTTTAAAACCTATTGATATTCAGGAGTTGATTCTTGCGGTGAATAAAGTGGTGGAAAGCCTTGAGAAAAAAGAAGAACTCAACCGGAATAAGATCCTGCTTGAAAACCTGAAATTAAAACCAGAAAAGCAGCAGCTGATTCTTCCAACCCTGCAGGGATTTGATGTCGTAAAGACTGAAGATATTGTGAGACTTCAGGCTGATGGAAACTTTACACAGGTTTATCTTACCGACGGTTCCAAGAAAATGGTGTGCCGGTTTTTAAAACACTTTGATGACCTGTTGGAAAGCCCTTTTGTGAGAGTTCACCGTTCCCATATTATCAATACGGGTTTCGTAAAATCTTATCATAAAAGCGGAACTGTAATGTTGTCTGACGATACAGAAATTGAAGTTTCAGGTAGTTTTAAAGATAATTTCCTGAAGGTATTTTCATAGAATTTATTGTTCCTTAACAGCTTTAAGGCATTATTTTTGAAGTTTTTATAAGAACCACACAAAAATATTTCTGTCATGAAAACTATTCATAAAATTATACTCCCCGTTTCGTTGGGAGCATTAGGGCTTATCGTTTTTAATTCCTATTCTGCAAGAATTCCCAGAGGAGCATCTGCGGTAAAGAATTTTGATCTTAAAAAATATCTTGGCAGATGGTATGAGATCGCCCGTTTTGATTACAGGTTTGAAAAAAATATGGATAATGTTACTGCTGAATATACGGAGAATCCGGATGGAACAGTTCAGGTCAGAAATAAAGGGTTCGACTACATAAAAAAAATATGGAATGAATCGATTGGGGAAGCAAAATTTGTAAAAGATACTACGGAAGCCCGCCTGAAAGTTTCATTTTTTAAACCAATCTGGGCTGGTTACAATGTCATAGATATTGATGAAGACTATCAATATGCTCTGGTGGCGGGAAGCAGTTTAAAATATTTATGGATTCTTTCCCGTACAACAAATATTCCGGAAAGCATTCGTCAGCGTTTCATTCAGAAAGCAAAAAAAATAGGTTATAATACCGATGAACTGATCTGGGTGAAGCATAATCAATAAAAAGTAAAAGAGCAAAATCGTAGAAAAATTGATGGATTTCAGTGATTTTGCTCTCTCGCTCTTTAGTTTTTAATATACTCTTTCCATTCCTCAAAACGGTGATCAATAACCTGTTTCATCAGATCATAGTTTTCATAGGTATCCTCAATGTGATAGAAGGTTTCATATTCATAGTCATTTTCCTCTGCTTTAGCATCAAAAATATTTACATAATCATCAGCAAATGAGCTGTGTCTGTTTCCGAAATCGGTATCATCTGCATAATAATCCTTTGCAAAAAGATTTCCCAGCTCATTCAGGTCATATTCAGAAAATTTCCCGTCGCAGGAATCCATAATGAATTCTGCAACGGTAATTTCTCTTCGTTTTAATTTCTCAATTTCCTCTTTACCATCTTCTTTCAGTTCATCAGAAATCAGATCATTCTGAATGCACCAGTTCAGGAACATTCCTGTATGTGTTGCTCCGTTTTTCTGAGGAAGTCCTTCAGGAAAATCACCACCATAATGCCATGAAGCATCATCATATTTAGACATAATTCTTATTGTTGTTTTAAATAAATTTCGTCAAAAATAGAAAAAATCAATTTATATTGTCGCTGCCACATAATTTTCCGTCATTTGCATAGAATTTTTTTCAACAAAAAAGCATATGGAAAAAGCTGTTCTGATTACGATTGGTGATGAAATCCTTTCGGGAAATACGGTAGATACCAATTCTAATTTTATTGCTGCTGAACTTAAAAACATAGGAATAAAAGTTACTCAGATTCTTACGATCTCAGACGAAATTGAAACCATTAAAGAGGCACTCGGTGTTGCTTTTGAAGCAGGCGACTTAGTCATTACAACAGGAGGGCTGGGGCCTACCAGAGATGACAAAACCAAAAAGGCACTGGCTGAATATTTCAATGATGAAATTGCCCTGGATGAGGTAACGTTCAACCATCTTAAAGACTATATGGAAAGAAGAGGACGGGCAGATATTCTCGAAAGAAACAAAGAACAGGCTTTTGTACCCACCAGATCCATTGTTTTTCAGAATCATTACGGAACGGCACCCTGTATGATGATGGAGCAGGACGGAAAGCTGTGCTATAGTCTTCCGGGAGTTCCTTACGAGGTGAAACCGCTTATTAAAGATCAGATTATTCCTTATTTGCAGCAAAGATTCAGCCTTCATTATATTCATACCAGAATTGTTTCCGTAGTGGGAATTCCTGAGAGTATCCTTGCAGACAAAATTGAAGATTGGGAACTTGCACTTCCGGAAAATACAGCACTGTCTTATCTTCCGGTAGGCACTCGTGTAAAACTCCGCCTGACGGCTTCCGGTGATAATGAAGAATTATTGAAAGAAAGAACAGAAGAAGAAATTCAGAAGCTGCTTCCCTTGGTAGAAGGCCATGTCATAGCAGTATCTGAAGATAAAATTGAAAATATTCTGGCAGAAATGCTTACGGAAAGAAACTTGACAATTTCCACTGCTGAAAGTTGTACCGGAGGGGAACTGGCAAAAATGATTACTTCAGTTTCCGGCAGTTCAAAATATTTCCTTGGTGGAATGGTGGCTTATGCTACAGAAAAGAAGATTAAAATTTTGAATGTTTCTAAAGAAACCGTAGATCATTTTACTGTGGTAAGTGAAGAGGTAGCTCAGGAAATGGCAAAAGGCTGCCAGGAATTATTTGAAACCCATATTTCCCTTTCTACAACGGGTGTAGCCGGCCCGGGAAAAGGAGAAGACGGTAAAGATATTGGGACGGTTTACTACACAATAAGAATTCATGAGAAAACGGTAACCTCCAAATTATATATGCCGCATCTGGAAAGAGTAGACTTCATGGATTTCGTTTCTCAAAAGGTGATTCAGGATCTTGTAAGCCTTCTTATAAACAGTTAGATACATTTCTGTTTTTTAATTTTTTTTTAATTAATTTTAGTAGGGTTTTTCACAGTTTTTGAGAGTCATTCAATAAATTTCAAAATCGTGGAAAATTCCAATCAGATTTTTCAGACCAACAGCAAGAAACGTTGGAAAAGTGTACAATGGGGAAGCCGTATTTTTATCTTTGTAGGAATTCTGCTTTTGCTTGCTTTGGGGCTGATGATGACTCTGGACAGAAGTCCTAAAATTCCTTTTAAAGAGGATTACAAAGCTGTAATTACGGCCAATAAACCCTATCTTCAGGAGAATAAAATTTCCAAAGAATATAAAGGTTTCAGAAGCTTTATCTCAGAAAAAACAATCCATACCAATCTCGACAAAATCCAGAAGGCGAGAGCAGAAAGATATAAAAATCAGAACAGAAACTGGGCTCAGTTTCCAGGAGGAATCCGGTCTGCATTTTATGTAGCATGGGATCCCCAGTCTCTGATGTCTCTGAAACGAAATATCAGACACGTTAATCTGGTTTTCCCGGAATGGTTTTTCCTTGATCCCAAAACAGGTGATTTGAAAACCAATGTGGATCCGGAAGGATATAAAGTGATCAAAAGAACAGGAGTTGCTGCAATGCCAATGTTGAGTAACAACTCTGACCAGGAATTTCATTCGGAAGGATTAGTGAAAGTGCTTAATGATCCTCAGAAAAGAACAAATCTGATCCAAAAAATTACCCAGCAGTGTAAAAAATATCATTTCAAAGGAATTAATATTGACTTTGAGGATATGAACCTTAATTCTGATGAAAACCTGATTGCCTTTATGAAAGAGCTTTCAGAAACTTTCAAAAAGAACCAGCTGCTGGTGACGATGGATATCATGACGGATAATGATGATTACAACATTCCTAGATTGAATCCTTATGTAGATTACTTTGTGCTGATGGCTTATGACGAATATTCTGCAGGAAGTGATGCCGGTCCGGTTTCTTCTCAAAAATGGATAGAAGAACAGACAGGAAAAATTGTAAAACAAACCTCTCCGCAAAAAATTATACTGGGCCTGGGAGCTTATGGCTACGACTGGAGTTCCAATACAGATGATAACACCTCTGTTACCTACATGCAGGCGATTACAAAAGCCAGTGCCAGTAAAGCTGTCATTGATTTTAATGACAATACGTTTAATTTAAATTATTCTTATACTGATTCTAAAAATTTAACCCACACTGTGTTTTTCAATGATGCGGCTTCTATTTTCAATACAATGCGCTTTTCCTCAGAATATCCATTGGCAGGAACAGCACTCTGGAGACTGGGAAGTGAAGACAGCAGAGTCTGGAATTTTTATGATAAAGACCTTACGTTTGGTGGTCTTTCCAAGCTGAATCTGAAAACCCTGGAAAATGTAAAAGGGCAGACCATGGTGGATTATATCGGTGATGGAGAAGTGCTGGATGTTCTGAATACTCCTCATGACGGAAAAATAGCACTGGAAATTGATCCGAAAGAAAAAATAATCACAGACGAAAATTATATTACCTACCCAAGCTCTTATGAGGTGAAAAAATATGGAAGTGCCCCACAAAAAGAACTGGTGCTTACTTTTGACGATGGTCCGGATGAGACCTATACTCCGCAGATACTGGATGTGCTGTCTAAATACCATGTTCCGGCTGCATTCTTTCTAGTAGGATTAAATGCAGAAAAGAACCTTCCGCTTGTTAAAAGAATTTATCGTGAAGGACACGAAATCGGAAACCACACCTTCACCCATGAAAATGTAGCGAAAGTAAGCCCGGAAAGAGCTTTGCTGGAACTGAAACTGACAAGGTTACTGATAGAATGCGTGACAGGGCACAGTACTATTCTGTTCAGAGCTCCCTATAACGCAGACTCTGAGCCTACCACTTCAGAAGAGATTATTCCGGTAGCACTGGCAAGACAGCAAAACTATCTGGATATCGGGGAAAATATAGACCCTGAGGACTGGCAGCCGGGAATAAAAGCAGATGAAATTGTAAAACGGGTAATGGCCGGGCTCAAACTACAGAGAGGAAATATTATCCTTCTTCATGATGCTGGTGGAGATACGAGAGAAGAAACGGTAAAAGCTTTAAAAATTCTGATCCCTACACTTCAGAAACAGGGCTATCATTTTACAAACCTGACCAGTATTCTGCATAAAACCAGAAATGAACTGATGCCTGAGGTTCCGAAAACAAAGTCATATTATATCATGCAGCTTAACCTTGTACTGGCCACCATTATTTATGGAATAAGTCATTTTCTGGTTGCATTATTTACCATTTTCATTGTTTTAGGACTAATCAGACTGGTATTAATGGCGTACTGGGCTTTTAAAGAAAGAAAAAAAGAAAAAAAACTGGGCGGATTTCCGATTTTGGAATCCTATCCGAAAGTTTCCATCATTGTACCTGCTTATAATGAGGAAGTGAATATTGTTTCTTCCCTGCATAATCTGTTGAAGCAGACCTATCCTAATTTTAACATCATTATGGTAGATGACGGAAGTAAAGATTCTACTTATGAAAAAGCATTGGAAGCATTTCCGGATCACCCGAAACTGAAAATTTTCACCAAAAGAAACGGTGGAAAAGCCACAGCTTTAAACTTCGGAATCTCAGAAACTGATGCAGAATATGTAGTATGTATTGATGCTGATACCAAACTGCAGCAGGATGCTGTAAAATATCTGATTGCAAGATTTTTAAACTCAGATCCGGAAGAAAAAATTGCAGCAGTAGCAGGAAATGTGAAAGTTGGAAACAGAGTCAACTGGCTCACCAGATGGCAGGCTATAGAATATACGACAAGTCAGAATTTTGACAGGCTGGCATACGCGAATATCAATGCGATTACTGTCATTCCGGGAGCTATCGGTGCATTCAAAAGATCTGTGATCATGGAAGCTGGAGGCTATTCATCCGATACCTTAGCAGAAGATTGTGATATTACCGTTAAGATTTTAAAAGCAGGATATACGGTTGCCAATGAAAACAGAGCTGTTGCAGTTACTGAAGCTCCGGAAACCGCGAGTCAGTTTTTAAAACAGCGTTTCCGCTGGACCTATGGGATCATGCAGATGTTCTGGAAACAGAGACAGACTTTCCTTAACCCCAAATATAAAGGATTGGGACTTTGGGCAATGCCGAATATTTTATTATTCCAATATATCATACCATTTTTCTCACCGCTGGCGGATGTGATTATGTTCTTTGGAATTCTGTCCGGAAACGGTGATAAAATATTTACCTACTATCTGATCTTCCTTTTGGTGGATGCTTCCTTAGCTTTAGTGGCATTCATCATGCAGCGAGAAAAATTAATCAACCTGTTGTATATTATTCCGCAGAGATTCGGGTATAGATGGCTGATGTATATTGTATTGTTTAAAAGTTTAAGAAAAGCATTGAAAGGCGAAATGCAGTCCTGGGGATTCCTGAAAAGAACCGGGAATGTAAAAGAGATAGCAGCTTCTTAAGAAGCCGGGAAGCCGGAAGAATGATGCTGGAAGTTATTGTATGATTTTCATAATTTCCAGCTTCCTTCTCCCAGCTTTCATCTTTTATAAATTTTTATAATGCTGTAATGTTATTTGTTTAAATTTGTTTGCTTAAAAAGTAACAAATAAGAAATAAATCATACATATTCTAAAAATTGTTATCATAATGAAAAAAATAACGCTTTCTTTGTTTTTAATAGCAGGGATTTGTACTCAGACGACTATGAGCGCACAAGCTAAAGCTGCTAAAGTAGCAGTAAATAACACAGACAAAGGTTTAGACCTTAGCTTGATGGACACTTCAGTGCGTCCTCAGGATGATTTTTACAACTATGTAAGTGGAACATGGATGAAAACTGCCAAAATTCCATCTGACAAACCAACTTGGGGAAGTTTCAATAAACTGGCTGAGGATACGGATAACAATTCCATGACAATCCTGAACTCTCTTCTGAAAGATAAATTTGCTGACGGAAGCGAAGGTAAAAAAATTCAGGATCTGTATGCTACTTACATGAATATGGAGAAGAGAAATGCAGACGGAATCAAGCCTATCCAGGAAAATCTGAATAAAATTGATGCCATTAAAAATATGGCAGATCTTCAGACTTATCTTACATCGGTAACCAAAGAAGGAGAAAATGTTTTCTACGGATGGGGTGTAGATGCAGACCTTAAAGATTCTAAAATGAATGCCGTTTACTTAGGAAATGCTTCTCTAGGTTTAGGAAGAGATTACTATCAGAAAGTAAACGAAAAAAATACAGAAGCCATTGCTGAATATCAGAAATATGTAGCTTCTATGCTAAAAGAATTAGGATACAAAAATGCTGATGAGGCAGCAAAAGGTATCGTAAATTATGAAAAAAGTATCGCACAAACTTACCTGACAAACGAGCAGAGCCGCGATAACACACTTCAGTACAATCCTAAGACGATGGCTGAACTTTCTGCTTTGGTAAAAAATGTTGATCTTCCGGGATATCTTAAAAAAGTAGGAGTAAATTCTGACAAAGTAATTATCAGTGAATTAGGATTCTATAAGAATTTCGATAAATTAGTAAATGCTCAGAATCTTCCTGTAATTAAAGATTATCTGAAATTCCACATGATCCACGGAAGTGCTTCTTACTTAAGTGAAAACTTAGGAAACATGAAGTTCGCTTTCTATGGTAAATACCTTAGAGGACAACAGGAACAGAGAGCTCTTAACAAAAGAGGGTTTGAGCTGATCAACGGTTCTTTGGGAGAAGCTTTCGGAAAATTATATGTTGAGAAATATTTCCCTGCTGAAGCAAAAGCTCAGATGGTAGAATTGATCGACTATTTAAAGAAAAGCTTCGCCGTTCACATCAATAACTTAGCTTGGATGTCTTCTACAACTAAGGAAAAAGCAATGCAGAAACTGAATAAGTTCACTGTAAAAGTTGCTTATCCGGACAAATGGAAAGACTATTCAAAGTTAAATATCCTTTCTGAAGCAAATGGTGGAAACCTTTATAAAAACCTTCAGAACATTGGAGAATGGCAGTACAACAAAGACTTAGCTAAGATTGGTAAGCCGGTAGATAAAACAGAATGGGGAATGACTCCACAGACTGTAAATGCATATTACAACCCGGTAAACAACGAGATTGTATTCCCTGCTGCAATCCTTCAGCCGCCATTCTTCAACCCTAAAGCTGATGCTGCTGTAAACTTCGGAGGTATTGGTGCTGTTATTGGTCACGAAATGAGCCACGGATTTGATGATTCAGGAGCACAGTTCGATGCAGATGGTAACTTAGTAGACTGGTGGACTCCTGAAGATAAAGCGAACTTCGAAAAAGCAACAAAAGCTCTAGCTTCTCAGTATGATAAATATGAGCCTGTAAAAGGAACTTTTGTAAACGGTACTTTCACAAACGGTGAAAATATCGCTGACTTAGGTGGAGTAAACATCGCTTATGATGCTCTTCAAATGTATTTAAAAGATAAAGGAAACCCAGGAAAAATCAGTGGATTCTCTCAGGATCAGAGATTCTTCCTAAGCTGGGCAACTGTTTGGAGAACATTATCCAGTGAGAAATATATGGTGAATCAGGTGAAAACTGACCCGCACTCTCCGGGATATTTCAGAAGTTTTGGTCCGCTTATCAACGTTGATGCCTTCTACAAAGCATTCGATGTGAAAAAAGGAGACAAACTATACAAAACTCCGGAAGACAGAATCAAAATCTGGTAAAAATAACAACCGCTCAGCAATGGGCGGTTTTGTTTTTTAGGAGGTAGCAGGTGATAGGTAGCAGGTAAAAGGTTATAGGGATTAGGGATTAGGGAATCGGAAGAGTACCTTTGTCATAACGGCTTTTATCATTCCCCTCCGAGGGAGGGGTGGCAAAAATTCAAAGAATTTTTGACGGGGTGGTCTACCCATTAACTTCAAACCTTAAACCTTAAACCTTAAACCTTAAACCTTAAACCTTAAACTCAAAACTTTAAATTTTTAACCTTACATTCCCATATATCAATTATCATTCATTACATATCATTAAAGTTTGTATATTTGATAAGTTTGTGTAAAATCAAAAATTATCTTTAATGAAAAAGCTAAATATTGGAATACTTGCCCTTTCAGGTATTGTATTTCTTAATTCGTGTGGTGCAGCTAAGACTGCAGGGACAGAGAATAAAACTGAAGCTACAGCAAAAGTGGCTGAACCGGTAAAAGAAGAAGCAAAAGAGGAGGGGATCAATTTATCGTATATGGATACCAGTGTCCGTCCACAGGATGACTTTTTTAGCTATGTGAACGGAAATTGGGTTAAGACTACTCAGATTCCTTCCGATAAAGCCAATTGGGGTTCTTTCAATGCGTTGAGAGAAAATGTGGATGATGCTTCATTAGATATATTAAACAAAATCCTTACAGAATCATATCCTGCCGGATCTGAAGGGCAGAAAATCCAGAATTTGTATGCCTCTTTTATGGATACCAATAAGAGAAATGCAGAAGGTCTGGCGCCTATCAAGGCTGATCTTGCCAAAGTAGATGCTATTAAAAGTCTTGGTGACCTTCAGAAATACCTTTTGGAAGCTACAAGATTGGGAGACAACTCTTTCTATGGATGGAGAGTGGGCGCTGATATGAAGAATTCCAATATGAATGCGGTATATCTTGGCGGTCCGGATCTGGGATTGGGAAGAGATTATTACCAGAAAGTAAACGAAGCAAACACTAAAACACTTGCAGAATATCAGACTTACATTGGAAAACTATTCGGAGTTTTAGGATATAAAAACTCTACTCAGGCTGCACAGAATGTCGTTGATTTTGAAAAACAGCTTGCCAATTACTTGCTGACACTTGAGCAGAACAGAGATGCCAATTTAAGATACAATCCTAAAAATGTATCTGAGTTATCTGGTGTTGTTAAGAATGTAGACCTTGCAAAATACCTGAAAGATGCAGGTGTAAATACAGACAGAGTAATCATAGGAGAACTGAAATATTATCAGAATATGGATCAGTTCATCACACAGAAAAACCTTCCTTTGCTGAAAGATTATCTGAAATATCATATTATCAACGGAAATGCAAGCAATCTGGATGACAGCTTAGAGCAGATCAGATTCGATTTCTATGCTAAATATTTACAGGGCCAGAAAGAGCAGCGTCCAATGAACAAAAGAGGGCTTACCCTTGTGAATGGCGTTCTTGGAGAAGCGTTCGGGAAATTGTATGTAGACAAATATTTCACTCCGGAAGCTAAAAAGCAGATGGAAACTTATATTGATTACCTTTTAAAATCATTCAAAACACATATCGCTAACATAGACTGGATGTCTCCTGAAACTAAAGTAAAAGCTCAGGAAAAACTTTCCAAGTTTACCGTAAAAATCGCATATCCGGATAAATGGAAAGATTATACTCAATTGAAAGTAGACTCTCCAAAAGAAGGTGCTACACTATATTCTAACCTTCAGAATGTAGCAGCATGGCAGTATCAGAGAAGTTTAGATAAAGTAGGAAAACCTGTTGACAAGACAGAATGGGGAATGTCTCCACAAACTGTAAATGCTTATTACAGCGGATCAAATAACGAAATTGTATTCCCTGCAGCTATTCTTCAGCCGCCTTTCTATAACCCTAAAGCTGATGCAGCAGTGAACTTCGGAGGAATTGGTGCCGTTATCGGTCATGAAATTTCTCACGGATTTGACGACAGTGGTTCCCGTTTCGATGGAGATGGTAACCTTAATAACTGGTGGAGTGATGCAGACCGTAAAAACTTTGATGCAAAAGTAGGTCAGCTGGCAGCTCAGTACAGTGCTTATGAGCCTGTAAAAGGGAGCTTTGTGAATGGTAAATTTACAAGCGGTGAAAACATCGGTGACTTAGGTGGAGTAGCTGTTGCTTACGATGCCCTTCAAATGTATTTAAAAGACAAAGGAAATCCAGGTAAGATCAGCGGATTCACTCAGGATCAGAGATTCTTTATGAGCTGGGCTACTGTTTGGAGAACTAAAGCTACCGATCAGTATATGATCAATCAGGTGAAAACAGACCCGCACTCTCCGGGAATGTTCAGAGCTTTCGGACCACTGGTAAACCAGGATTCATTTATCAAAGCATTTGATATCAAGCCGGGAGATAAACTATACAAAGCTCCTCAGGACAGAATAAAAATCTGGTAATTTTACCTGAAAATTGTTAGAAAAGAAAGAATCCGCCTCAATATGAGGCGGATTCTCTTTTTTAATATTCTTTCTTATAATTCCGGAGAACAAATTTTATTCCGGTTTCTATAATATCTCCCATGGTTGTACAATACTTGAAATTCACATCATAAGTGAGTTTTTGTAAAGCGGTCTTTAGTTCTTTAACATTGGCTTCCGGCGCAATATTATCTTTTTTCATAATAGAAATGAGTTCATCAAATCTGTTTTGGCTGCTCGTTACTCTTTTTACGATCTGTGAGCGTACCTCTTTACGGTACTGCTCTATAGAACTGGGCTTCAGCTTTTCTAATACCATATTCACCATCTGACTGTTTTCTTTGAAATACTGTGGAAGATAGACTTTCAGATTTCCCTCATAAGACTGCTGGTCAAAATCAATAGGACGAATTCTGTAAATTACCTGGTCGAAATCATGTATGGGAATAATCACATAATTATAAGAACGCATATCACCAAGAAGTCCAATAAGGCAGCGCTCATTGAATTTCACAAATTCCTTGGAAATCTGTGCCTTTTCCAATTCCGTACAGTTGAACATATGCTTTTGGATAAAAACATCCCCGGGAATTCCCAAAATATGTTCTTCAATCAAAGTGTTTTTGTAAACCAGAAAATTAATCCGGTTGGGAGAAAGCAAATCTTCAAGTTCCAGCCCGAATATTCGGGAAGCATCCGCCTGCTTAATATAAAAATAAGTATAATTATCGTTAAGGATATTTCTTACCCGAACCCGAAAAGGTTTAGAATTTCCGAAGGTACAAAAGTCAATTGTATCCACTTTCAGATAAGGTAAAGTAGCGATGTCTCCATCAGAATGAAGTAGAGTATAAATCTTATTTAAATTGGCTTCTATTTCTTTAAACTCAAATTCAGGATACAATACCCCAAGCCACAAAGTATCTTTTCCGTCTTTATCCAGAATACTCACACTGTCACTGAACCTTAGAAGGTCTTCATACAAAAACTTAATCTTGGTAGTTCTGTTATATTTTTCCAAATATTGCTGTAATGCTTCTGAAACTGGAAATATCGGTTTTCTGAACGCTATTTTTACATCTTTCATGACACTGTTCACTTTGATTAAATATAAAGAATATTTTTTGTAATAACTGAGGAATCCTTATTTTAACATTCATTGGATACTTTTGTATAAGAATAAAGCGAACAAAAATTTTATTTATTTTTTCTTGAATTTTTTTATTTATTTTTTCATAGCTTAGTGATATCGTAATATGGTGATTTTATGTTGAATAAATGTAGATAAATTTAGATGATTCAAGAAAAATCTTAGTAAAATTTTTTATGTTACAGTTTTTTTTTAAATTTAAACACTGGATTGGTAATTTATTTGATTCATCTGTAAATTACTCAAAGACAGATCCAAACCAGAATAAGAAATCTCAAAATAACAATAATATGGCAATGTTTAATTATGGTGTTGGCGGAAACGAAGTAAAAGTAGACGCTAATGAAGCTATTCAGGAAATACAGGAAAATAAATCACTGATAGTAAGCCAGCTTACAACAGAAGAGTCTTATACCCCTGAAATCGTAACAGGATTAAAAACAGTGGAAGACGTTTTCAAACATTTTCAGCCTTCAATATCGGTACAACACGAAACAGAAGACGGAGGAATGGTAGAAGAAGAATTCCGTTTTCAAAACCTTGGAGACTTTACCCCTAAAAGCCTTACTCAGAAGTCAGATTATCTGCAGCAGCTGAGCATGGAGCAGGAGCAGTACAATAAAATAGTACGTCAGCTTAAAACAAACAAAATTCTACGCAATATGCTGGAGAACGATCAGACAAGAGCTGCGTTCATAGAGGTATTGAAAGAAGTGGCACAAGAACTTGAAAAATAATTAAAGACTTACATTAAATCATGGATAGCAAATTACAGGCACAAGAAAGCCAGCAGCAGGGTCAGCAGCAGCACTCGGGACAACCGAAAGGCAACCCGCTTGCAGAGCTCAATAAAATGGGAGGATTTGGCTTTGTTGAATCCGTTGTAGACGGTATTGCCAATATGAACCCAACAAGAAAGGCAAGAAAAGAAATCTTCCTGAATGACAGCAATAAAGCAGATGAAAGAAAAGAACTTCTTCAGAAGATCAATCTTTGGGTAAACCTTTTAGAAGGCAGCGAATCTGCAGATAAAATGGCTGATACGTGCAAAAGTAAAGCACAGCAGGCCGATCAAAACTTAAAGACAAACTTAAAAAATACACTGGATGCCGTTCGTCTGTTGGAAACCAACTACAGAACAGTAGCTCAATTCTACAAAAATACAGAATTGGATAAAGTGGACAACGTAAGTATTGTAAACGCAAGCATCGAACAGGTTTCAGATTTGGATAATCCTCTGTTTATTGATGCAATCTCAGAAGAATTTAAAAATTATTACGACCGTCTTGACCTTAGAGATAACTACTCAATCCTTGCAATACCAGGATATTTAGGATCCAATAAGGTCATCGAGAAATGGGCAAAAATCTGTAACGAAAACAAAGTAATGATGGTTACAGACTTCGCCAACCTTGATAAGCCGGATGATGTGGTAGACTTATTCCACTCTGCCAATCTTACAGGAGGTGAACTTCACAGAAGTAACGTTATTATGACGTGTAACTGGCTGGTAGGACGTGGTAAAGCAGAAGAAGTAGGAGAAGAAGAAAACGTAGAACTTCCACCTTCCACTTCATTAGCAGGAAAAATCCATAAAACCCTGATGTCTCAGGTAGCAGCAGGTAAAAAACATGGTAACATCAACGAAGTAGACGCTGTAAAATTTGAATTGAAGAAAAGTGAAATTTCTCAGTTGGAAAAAATGGGTCTTGTACCAATGGTAAACGAGTACGGAAAAATTATGGCCTTCTCAGCGAAGACATTATTTACAGGAGACAATATCGGTCTTCAGACGTATTCCGTAGTTCGTGTATTCGACTATGTAACCAAAGTATTGCTTGACTTCCTTAACAGAAGAGCTTTTGAAAACTGGAATGCTAAAAACGAAGATGATTTGAGAAGACAGATCGTAACCTTCCTTGATAATATCAAAGGACCGGACAAATTGATCGAAAAATTCAAAATTGTTCGTTTCGAGCAGGATAGAGTAAACAAAGACAGAGTATGGCTGGATATCCGTATGACACCTTATTTCCCTACAAAAAGTTTCGTTATTAAACTTGACGGACACAAAGGAGATGATGGTAACGAATGGGATGCAGAATACACTCAGGAGTAACATAAACGTACTTTATATATCAAAAACCGATGCAATTTTACATCGGTTTTTTTTCAACCAACACCTATGAAATTTAATATGAATAAGAAACTTATCATTAGCTTACCTGCTATATTAATGGTGATTTTGATAAGCTGTGAAAAAAAATACCAAAGTCCCGGACAATACGAAAACGATCTTTTTGCAGACGAGCATCAGGAAGGAAAAGCATATATCATGAATAGAGATGAATGCTTTGATGGCAGTGAGCTGGTTATCGCAAGCTCAGAGGTAAAACTGGCAGACAGCTCAAAAGGCCGTGGAAAATCATTCTTCCTTTACAAAGTAAGATCGGGAAAAGTACTGAAAACAGTAAGAGATTCCACCGTAGAAATGCCAATGCTGTTTTTATCCCAATATAAATTGAAAATGAAAAATACCGATTCCATGTATGTTTACCTTAAAAAACTGGAAGGATACCGTTTTATAGCTAAAGACAGAAACCTTAAATATGAATGGCTAAAAGCAGCTCCCGTATATTCTGTAAAAGCTGATAAATAAATTTTATCTTTGCATAATATATAAGATGCTTCGTGAACTATGTTCGTTATGAAAATGTGAATACCTTTGGAAAGCAATTAGTATTAGCAATGTCATACTGAGGATAAACTGAAAGTTCACGAACGAAGTTCACTAAGTATCTTTTAAAAATCAAAACAAAAATTTTTGAAGAAGGATAGCAGAAATTCGGATTTTCTACACATTGGCAGCAAAATTCTGGGATGGTACAGCAATAATGCAAGAGATTTACCTTTCAGACAGACAAAAGATCCGTACAAAATCTGGATCTGTGAAATTGTATTTCAGCAGACGAGGATCAGTCAGGGATTGAATCACTATAATAATTTTATCAAAAGATTTCCCGATGTAAAAACTTTGGCAGAAGCTGAAGAAAACGAAGTTTTACTTTATTGGAAGGGACTAGGCTATTATTCCAGAGCCATCAATATTCATAAAGCTGCCCGTCAGATCATAAATGATTATCAGGGTGTGTTTCCCAATCAGTATGAAGAAATTCTGAAATTAAAAGGAGTAGGAAAATATACTGCAGCAGCTGTTTCAAGCATATGTTTTGGTGGAAGAATGCCTGCAGTTGACGGGAATTTCTACCGCGTTTTGAGCCGTCTTTTTGCGGATGATTTTGATATTTCAAATTCAAGAGCGTTTACTTATTTTTCTGAGCTGGCTGCTTTGGTGATGCCTGAGAATGTGGGAGACTTTAACCAGGCGATGATGGATATCGGTTCAGAAATCTGTAAACCCAAAAATCCATTGTGTGGGGAATGTCCTGTGAATGAAGACTGCCTTGCATTTGCTATGCAGAAAATTTCAGATTATCCGGTAAAAACAAAAAAAGTAAAAACAGAAGATCTTGCTTTAACCTATTATTTTGTTCACAGAAACGGAAAGTTTTTAATCCGTCAGAGAAAAGATGACTTCATTTGGAAAAAACTGTTTGAATTTCCTGAGACTATTTCTTCAGAAATGGAAGCATTCATTACAGGTTCAAAAACAGTGAATCATAAACTTACTCATAAGAATTTAAGTATTGAAATATTGAATGTTGAGGTTACTTCAGAAAAGATATGGAATGATTTTATCGCTGAAAATCAATACCTGATTACAGATGTTGAAGGCTCTCATGAAAAATCGTTTCCGAAACCCCTGGAAAATTACATTCAAAACTCTCTGAAAGACTGAAATTTGTCTTCTGAAATCTGAAATCTAATTTGTACTTTTGCAAAATGATTAAAAAAGTCATTTTTATTTTTGTATCACTGCTTTTAATTTCATGTGGAAAAGACCCTTCCCCAAAACCTTATGGAGAACTGCGTCTTGAATATCCTGCACCGAAATACCAAAAGTTTGAAAACGATTGTGCCTATACCTTTGAGTACTCGGACTTTGCTTCTATTGCACCTGCTAAAAAACCTTGCTGGTTCTATGTGAATTATCCTAAAATGAAGGCAAAGCTTTTCGTTACCTATTACCCTATACAAAACGACTTTGCAGACCATATCAAAGAAGCAGAAAAAATGGTATATGAGCATACCATCAAAGCCAGTTCCATAGATACGAAATCCTTTGAATACCCTGAAAAGAAAGTATACGGGAACTTCTATGAACTGAAAGGACAGAGTGCTTCCAACCTTCAGTTTTACATTACAGACAGTACGAAACACTTCGTTACTGCTTACTTATACTTTAATACGAGACCGAAACCGGACTCTCTTGCGCCTGCAGTGAACTATATCAAAAATGATATGAAACATATGCTGGACACTTTTGAATGGAAAAAATAATTACTTTTAATATACATTGAAAAATATATGAAACTTTTAGTTGTAGGAAGTGTTGCATTTGATGCAATTGAAACACCATTTGGTAAAACGGATAAAATCTTAGGAGGTGCAGCCACTTATATCGGAATCACTTCATCAATTTTAGGCGTTAAATCCGGAATTGTTTCTGTAGTAGGAGGAGACTTTCCACAAGAACATCTTGATATGTTCACAGACAGAGATGTAAATATCGAAGGAATTGAAATCGTAAAAGAAGGAAAAACATTTTTCTGGTCTGGAAAATACCACAACGATCTGAACACAAGAGATACTTTGGCTACAGAAGTAAACGTTTTGGAGAATTTTGATCCGAAAATCCCGGATTCAATGCAGGATGCCGAAATTTTATTACTTGGAAACCTACACCCTGGAGTTCAGTTATCTGTACTTGAAAAAATGAACAACCGTCCTAAACTGGTAATCCTTGATACCATGAATTTCTGGATGGATTCTGCATGGGATATCCTGATGGATATGATTGCTAAAACAGACGTTATTACCATCAATGATGAAGAAGCAAGACAGCTTTCAGGAGAATATTCTTTAGTAAAAGCTGCTAAAAAGATCCACACAATGGGTCCTGATTACGTAATCATCAAAAAAGGAGAACACGGAGCTTTACTTTTCCATGACAATAAAGTATTTGCTATTCCGGCACTTCCATTGGAAGATGTTTTCGATCCAACAGGAGCGGGAGATACTTTCGCAGGAGGTTTTGCTGCATATCTTGCTAAAAAAGAGAAAATAGATTTTGATACAATGAAATCAGCTCTTATCGTAGGATCTGCTATGGCTTCATTCACTGTGGAGAAGTTTGGAACAGAAAGAATAGAGGAAGTGAGCGAAGCAGATATGTTCAGCAGATTAAGACAATTCAAAGAATTAACGACTTTTGATGTTGAACTGCAGTAAATAAGTCTTTTTAAGAAATATTTATAATAAAAAATTGAGTGAAATTCGTTAAGAATTCTAAATTTGCAACTTGTTAAAATAGTAAAATGACAAATAAACTAAAAATCACTTTTCTTCTTGGGATTTTCATCATGATATTCTCTTCAAATATGATGAATGCCCAGCTAAAACAAGGAGATTTGGTGGATGGTATTGCAGCTGTTATCGGGGATGAGATTGTTTTGGAATCTGATGTACTTGAACAAATGAATTATGGGAAACAGCAGGGAGCTGCCAACACAGATAAGTGTGAGTTCCTGGAAAACCTTATCAGCAACAAGCTTCTTGTATACGAAGCAAAAAAAGATACCTTAATTGAAAACCGTTCTGCAGCAATCAAAGAACAGGCTAACGCAAAATACCGTCAGTTGCTTTCTCAATTTCCGGATGAAAAAACATTGCTTGCCGCTTATAAGTTCAGAAACGCTTATGAGATGAAAAATGCTATCGAAAAGATAGATACAGACCAGTATTACGGACAGGCAAAATACCAGAGAGTTACCGATAAAGCTGACGTTACTCCAAATGAGGTGACTGATTTCTACAATATGTATAAATCACAGCTGCCACAGGTAAAAGATGAAGTTACTTTAGCTCAGATCATGATCTATCCTACATTAACGGAAGCACACAAACAAGAGCTTATCAACAGGTTGAAAAAGATCAAGCAGGATATTATTGGAGGGGAGACTTTTGAGAGCCAGGCCAGAATTTATTCTGAAGATGAAGGATCTGCCGCTAACGGAGGATTATATAAAAATATCAATAAAGGGCAGATGGTGAAGCCATTTGAAGCTGCAGCTTTGAACCTTCAGGAAAATGAAATTTCAGATCCTATTGAATCAGAATTCGGATTCCACATTATCCAGTTGTTGAAAAGATCAGGTAAAGTATATGATGCAAGACATATCCTGTTAAAAGCAGTACCTACTGATGAAGAGCTTAAAACAGCAAAGGCAAAACTAGACAGCATCAGAGGTCTTATCCTAAATGGTAAAATGACATTTAAGGATGCTGCTTTTAAATTCTCAGATGATAAAAGAACAAAGTTCAACGCAGGGGTGATTCCTGGGGCTGATGGTTCTGATAAAATTGAAAGAGAAAGTATCCCAGGTACAATCAGCTACGAATTGGCAGGATTGAACAAAGGAGACATGACTACCGCTTTTGAAGATGAAGAAAACAAGAGAAAGCAGATTAAAATCATTAAAATTGAAGATGTGATTCCTTCTCACCAGATTACACTGGAAACAGACTTCAGCAGAATCAAGCAGATGGCACTGAATAAAAAGAAAAGTGAAATGGTTGAAAAGTTTGTCAACTCTAAGTTACCAACAACTTTTATCTCCATTGACGGACGCTACGACAACTGTAGCTTCAAGTCTAACTGGAAGAAACAATCCATGGCAAAATAATAAAAAAACCTTCAGAACTTCTGAAGGTTTTTTTATTGATATATTTACAAAAACTGAGCATATGGATAATACGCTTTACCTTGAAAAATTTCATCTTGCAGCATCTGAAATTTCTGAAGAAACACTTAGTAAATACAGACTGAAATTATCGGTTGATACCATTTTAGAATCTGTTGTATTTAAAGTTTATAAACCGGAATGGTCCGGAGATCTATTGTCACCTTTAGACGCCGAGGGACGGATTTTCTTTTCGGTTTGGGTAAATGATGAGACTATCCGCGAAAATAAGATCTATTATAACATTCATGCTCTTAAACTAAGAACTTTGAAAGACTATAAAATACCTGCAAGAGATTTTGCACAGGCCTTTAGAGAAGAATTTCTTAAACACCGGGAAGACTGGCCTAATATAAGTGTAGATTATGGTCCACTGACTTTAATGCAGGGCTGGATAGAATTAAATATAGATGATTTAGAAAAGAATATCGCTGAACTTGCTCAGAATTTTTTCAAAATAAGTTCTGTTATTGACCATATTTTGGAACGGTATAAAAAATGATAATATGAGGTTTTCTGCATATTTTTTAATCATGGAAGGCTCTGGAAATCGTTGTTTTTAGTATTTTTACACATGAGCAATTTTATAGATTTCAACGCTGCAAAAAAACTTCATGATATGGAGACCACCCAAAATAGAATTTCACATCTTTTTAATATCAAATATCCCATTATCCAGGCAGGAATGATTTGGCATTCCGGATGGAAGCTTGCTTCTGCGGTTTCCAATTGTGGTGGATTGGGCTTACTTGGAGCAGGAAGCATGTATCCTGATATCTTAAGAGAAAATATCCAAAAATGCAAACAGGCTACAGATAAACCTTTCGGGGTAAATGTACCCATGTTATACCCTAATATTGAGGAGATCATTCAGATCATTCTTGAAGAGGGAGTCAAAATTGTATTTACATCAGCAGGTAACCCGAAAACTTATACAGAAACCCTTCAGAAAGAAGGAATAAAAGTAGCTCATGTAGTTTCTTCTACCAAATTTGCTGTAAAGTGTGAAGACGCAGGAGTAGATGCTGTCGTTGCAGAAGGTTTTGAAGCTGGAGGCCACAACGGAAGAGATGAAACAACTACATTCTGTCTTATTCCAAACGTAAAGAAACATATTTCCAAGCCGTTAATTGCAGCAGGAGGAATTGCTTTAGGTTCACAGATTAAAGCAGCAATGATTCTTGGAGCAGATGGTGTACAGATAGGTTCCCGTTTTGCTGCCACTACAGAAGCCAGTGCCCATGAAAACTGGAAAAAGAAAATTACAGAACTTCAGGAAGGAGATACTCATCTTACTTTGAAGGAACTTGCACCTGTAAGAATGGTTAAAAATAAATTTTTCAACGAACTGGAAGACATCTATCAGATTGGAAGAAATAAAGATGCTTTGGTGGCCTCATTGGGAAGAGCCAGAGCAAAACGGGGAATGTTTGAAGGAGATATGGAAGATGGAGAACTGGAAATAGGCCAGGTTTCTGCCCTGATTGATGAAATTCTCCCGGTGGAAGCTGTTTTCAGTCATCTGTTAAAAGAATTTGAAGACGTAAGAATGCCAACTTTTTAAATATAATTTTATTCAATGGAGGAAAGAATAATTGATGTAAAGGGTAAAAAATTATATATAGAACACCATAATCCGTTTGAGGGCAGGCCAACCATTGTTTTTCTGCATGATTCACTCGGTTCAGTACAGCTTTGGAGAGACTTTCCGGCCAAATTATCCGAAGCTACACAATGCAATATACTTACTTATGACCGTTTAGGTTATGGAAAATCAGACCCCATGCCTACTCATGTAAGACCTGTGAATTATATGGAACTAGAAGCTCATGTATTGAATGAACTCTTGCTTGAAATTGAACCTGATATTGAGGATGTTATTTTATTCGGACATAGTGATGGAGGAACAATCGCCCTGATTATGGCAGCGGTTTATCCGGAATGGGTAAGAGCCGTTATCTGTGAAGCGGGACATATCTTTGTGGAAGACGTAACGTTGAAAGGTGTTTATGACGCATGGGATGCTTATAAAACGACTAATCTTCCAGAACGTTTACAAAAATATCATGGGGATAAAGTAGAAATGCTTTTCAGAGCCTGGACAGAAACCTGGACGCGGGATGACTACAGAAGCTGGAATATTGAACACCTTTTGAAACATATCACAGCTCCATTGTTATTCATCCAGGGAGAAGCTGATGAATATGGAACATTAGACCAGGTTGAAAAAACCGTGACCCAAGTGAGTGGAAGTGCAGAAAAATACATTATTTCCGGTATTGGACATACACCGCATAAAGAAGCTCCGGAGCTTGTATTGAAGAAAGCAGCAGAATTTATCAGTAAATTTTTTTAACACATAATGAGCGGTAACAATATTTATAAGACATCTTGTAATCAGGATGTCTTTTTCAATGGGAAAACTTAAAGATATACTGTTGAATTAAAGTAACTGAAGTTCCTTAGCAATATTTTCCTTTGCCTGAGCTTCATACTTTTCTTTAAAATATTCTGTTTTAAAAATACTTTCAAGTTCCAGAAAATGCTTAAGCACTTTTTTTCTTCCCGATTTATAAAGAAAGTCAGGATAAATAGAATATTCTTTTCTGATATTTTGAGTGTATTCCAGGTAGGTTTTAAAATCTTTGCCCAATACAGAAAGATCAGCATCCAAAAGATAATTCGTGTCTTCCTGATCAGAACGCTGATGAGATTTTGTGTCAAGAATCTGCTCAGAAATTAATGAAATTTTGTCCTGATTGACGTGAAGTTCAGCAAGTCTTTTTTCTGCCTTAGCAGCACTTTTCTCTTCATTAGCTTTGGAAGTTGCATCATAAATCACATCATGATAGAATACAGAAAAAGAAAGAGCTGTAAAATCTGAGATATTCATTTTCACTGCGTCAAGCTCCCGAAACATATTTTCAAGATGAAGAAGATTATGATAGTGCCTGCCTTTTTCAGAATACCTGGTTTCAATCTCCTTCCACAGATCGCTGATTAATTGCTGATCTTCTGTGAATGGAGAACAAAGCTGGTTAAAGTGATTTTTCAGATTCATAGAGATAATGGTATAAAAAAAGGAACTTTTAAAAAGTTCCCTGATTTGCTTCCAGAACAGCCTTTAGCTCAGCCCAGCCTCCGCCGTTATAACCGTCCTTTAATCCTTGATTGTTAAGATAATCCAATGCTTTTCCGCTTCTGTTTCCGCTTCTGCAGAATAAGATTACCGGTTTTTCAATAGATAGAATCTCATCCTGTCTATCTTCTACTTCACCCAGAGGAATATTCTTAGCACCATCTATATTGCCGTCCATTTCAAGCTCCATTGGCTCACGAACGTCAATTAATTCATAGTTTCCGGATTGTATTACTTCTATTAAAGACATAGTTGTTGGGTTTAAACATTAAATAAGTAACGAAATTACGCAATTTTTTTTTGAAAAAAATCCTAATTAAAACATAATTTTTTCAGAAAAGAAGCAGGATAGAAACAGGAGTTCAGATGAACCTCCGCAGAAGCCAGAAGATTGATAAAATAATCTTAATTTTGCAGTGTGAAATTATGAATGCAGGCGCTGAAAAATATTCCCAACTGATAAAGTCCAAGGCAAAAAGTTTTGGATTCCAGAGTTGTGGCATTTCTAAAGCTGATTTTCTGGAAGAAGATGCTCACCATCTTGAAAAATGGCTTAAGAACAATTATAACGGCGAAATGAAATATATGGAAAATCATTTCGATAAAAGACTTGACCCACGGCTTTTGGTAGAGGGTTCCAAATCTGTTATTTCACTTTCATACAATTACTTTCCCGAGGAAAAAATTTCAATATTAGAGAATTATAAAATCTCAAAATATGCTTATGCAGAAGATTATCACGAAGTAATCAAAGAAATTCTCCGTGAGATGGTGGCAGAGCTGCAGGAGGAAATAGGGGAGTTCGGATTCCGTGTTTTTGTAGATTCTGCACCCATTATGGAAAGAAGCTGGGCCAGAAAATCCGGAATTGGCTGGGTGGGAAAAAATGCAAATCTTATTACCAAACAAAACGGGTCTTTTTACTTTCTGGCTGAAATTATCTGTGATCTGGAACTGATTGCTGATCATGCCACTACAGACCATTGCGGAAGCTGCAGAAAATGTATTGATGCATGCCCCACAGATGCTATTGTTTCTGAGAAAATTATTGATGGAAGCCGCTGCATTTCTTATGCAACCATAGAGCTCAAAAATGAAATTCCGGACTATTTTAAAGATAAAATGGAAGACTGGATGTTTGGCTGTGACATCTGCCAGGATGTTTGCCCATGGAACCGTTTCTCAGCGCCCAATAAACAAAGCCGTTTCAAACCTAATGAAGCCTTGAAAAACTTCAAAAAAGGAGAATGGAAAGAAATTACCCAGGAAATTTTCTCGGAAATCTTCAGAAAATCCCCTGTGAAAAGAACCAAATTTGCTGGGCTCAAGAGAAATATTGAGTTTTTACAGAAGTCTTCTGACTGATTTTTCCCTGAACTTTCGGTGACAATCCCTCCTTTGGAATTTTTCATAGTTCCAAACCAGAGCTGATAATCGACCATTCCTTAAATTTTCAGCTTTAAGGAGGTAAAGATTTATATCAATAAGTTTCTTGAAAAGCCTTTCCTATAAAGAAAAAAAGATTTTCAGGAGATCAGAATCTCACCGAAAATCAACGTTTTTTTTGTATTCTTTTAGGAGCAGTTTTTACTCTTACTTTAAACCTTTTTTGGGATTTAGTATTTTTACGCATATTTGTGAATATTTCGTAACTAAATATAGCTAATTTTTCGATTAAAACAAATACTTTTACTAAAATTAAAGATTAAATTTTATTAAAAAACATGACCGTGAAAACTATATTAATGTATCTTCTGAAAGTGATAGGAATTATTTTAGGAATTGTGATTATTTATGTAATCCTTGGGTTATTGATTCCTTATATCCCCGTTTCTGCAAAAGATGATGGACAGAAGAAAGAAATTCCAATCTATATATATACCAACGGAGTACATACTGATATCGTAATGCCTGTAAAAAACGACCTTCAGGACTGGAGCCTGAAAATTCCTTTTGCCAATACAAAATCAAAAAAAACAGATTATCAGTATATCGGAATAGGCTGGGGAGATAAAGGATTCTATCTTGATACTCCCACATGGGCTGATCTGAAATTTTCAACTGCTGTGAAAGCTGCATTCTGGCTAAGCGATTCAGCAATGCACTGTACCTATTATAATACTATGAAAGAGGGTGACGATTGTAAAATGATCATGGTCAGCAGAAAACAGTATGAGAACCTGGTAAAATTTGTAGAAGATAAATTTGACAGAGATCAGAATGGTAACTTCATGTTAATTCCTACAAATGCAGTGTACAGTGATAATGATGCCTTTTATGATGCCAAAGGTACCTATAGCTTTCTTTACACTTGTAATACCTGGTCAAATAATGCTTTAAAGGCTGCAGGACAGAAAGCAGCACTTTGGACTCCATCGGATTTCGGAATTTTTCAGCACTATAAATAACTCATGAAAGGGATTTATCTGTTTTTCATTGCGCTTTGGCTGTGTTCATGTTCTCAGGAGAAAAAAAACAATACAATAACAACAATGGAACCGCCTTTGGTTACAGAAAAAAGACCTGAAGCCGATCTTTCCAAATTAAAAATAAAAGCAGAAGAAGCATTGAAGTTCTGCAATTCAAAGGATCTTAATAATGATTTCTGTATCCTTATTGATATGAGTCTCCATTCAGGTGTTAACCGCTTTTTTGTCTGGGATTTTAAAAATAATAAGATTTCAAAAAAGTATCTGGTAGGTCATGGCTGTGGTTCCAATTCATGGAGTAAAGATGATTCTAAAGCAAATCCGGGATTCAGTAATGAAGACGGAAGCCACCTTTCCTCCTTAGGAAAATATAAGCTTGAGGGCAGAGGTTACAGCGACTGGGGAATCAATATTAAATATCTGATGCACGGCTTTGAAGAAACAAACAGCAATGCTTTAAAAAGATTTATTGTCTTTCATTCCTGGAATATGATGAGTGATACTGAAGTTTTCCCGAACGGATCTCCAGAAGGTTGGGGTTGTCCCACCATTTCCAACAACGCCATGAAGGAAATTGATCCGATGATTCAGAAATCAGGAAAACCTGTACTGATGTGGATATATAATTAAATCTTTGTTATACATTTGTTTCGTAACCATCATGTAAATTGATTCCCTCTTATGAAACATACCCTTTTCCGCGAACAACAGCTAAATTGTGATATAGAAACTGCCTGGAAATTTTTTTCTTCTGCCAATAACCTTTCAGAAATTACTCCGAAAGACATGGGCTTTATTGTATTGACGGAAATGACAGATGATGAAATCTATGAAGGAATGCTCATCGACTATTATGTTTCTCCATTGTTTGGTATTAAAATGAAATGGCAGACAGAAATTACCCACGTTGATTTTCAAAAAAACTTTATTGATTTCCAGAAAAAAGGCCCGTATAAATTATGGAACCACCATCATGAATTTATTCCAAATGACGAAGGAGTTCTGATGAGAGATACCATAGACTATGAGCTGCCTATGGGATTTTTAGGAGAAATTGCTCATCGTCTTTTCGTCAAAAAGAAACTGGAACATATCTTTGATTACCGTTTCAGAATTCTCAGTAAACTGTTTTAATCATTCAATAAAAAAGAGCTTTAGCCCGTTTAAAATAATAATCAAAATTTCATCTGGCTTTAGCCAAATCTTTAATGACTTATTTTAGATTCCTACGGAATGACAAACAGGCCGCTAAGTTTATGTGTGTATTTGTCATCCCGTAGGAATCCAAATTCTAAATGATGGAATTATTCATCCATTGTTTAAGTTTTTTTAACAGTTCAATGACCGGATTTTCCAGTAGAAATGCCTATTTTTGCAGGAATATCGTTTTTACTAAAAAACTAATGTGTTCTGATTGACATGGCAGGTCTGAGGTCATTTTTCATATTCTATATCATACTGGTTTTTTCCCTTTTCAATTCGAATTGGGCAGAAAAATCATTGGAGAATATTCCTCATGTTCCCCATGTAACCAATATTTATCTTCTGGATGTTTACGAAGAGGCAGATATGAACACACATGCATTACCTGCTGCTGCCAAAATTGTCAAACATTCCGTTAAAAAAAATGATCCCGCAATTGCAGATTTTTCAGGAATATTAAAAGTTATTCCCAAAATCACACTTCCGGAGATTGCTGTATCTACTATTTGTGGGGTTAAATCCTTTCTCCATCTCCTCCAGTTGTACTAGGTTTAAGTTATTGAAAATCAAATTACTTTAACGAAATTTTATAACTTAAACATTTAATAATGTATTTTAAAACTGTAATAATTTGCCTTCTGGCAACATTATTCGCTGTGTCATGCAGTAAAGACAAGGAGAAAAATAATAAAAGAGATAAAGAAGTTCCCGTACTGGAAATCAAAGAAAGAGATACATTGGTGAGCAACCAGTTTGTCACTGATATCCAGGCTAAAAAAAATGTTGAAATGCGTTCCAGAATTGGAGGTATTATACAGCATATTTATGTAAACGAGGGACAATTTGTGCATCAGGGGCAGGCTTTATTCAAAATCAATGATGCCGAGCTGCAGATGGAACTTTTGAAAGCTAATGCGGCACTAAAGCAGACAGAAGCTGATGTCCGTATTGCAGAAGTAGAATTGAAGCAGATTCAGAGTCTTCATGCTAAAAAATTTGTAGCCAATAACGAACTGGAAATGGTGAAGGCAAAATTGTCCTCTGCCAAAGCAAAACATGCATTTGCTGATGCAGAGAAGAGAACGGTTCTTCAGAAAATAAGCTTTACAAAGATCACGGCACCTTTTGACGGGGTGATTGATGTGATTCCCCATAAAGACGGAAGTTTGGTGGAAAATGGCACTTTGCTGACTACTTTGTCTCAGTTGAATGAGGTATACGCGTATTTCTCCATCCCTGAAAACTTATACTTTGAGCTTTTGGCCAACGATAAGATCGGAAGTCACCAAAAGATTGAACTGACACTGCCGAACGGAGTCAATTACCAGTTCAACGGAGCTTTGAAAACCGCTGAAGGGGAAATCGACAGAGCCACAGGTTCCATCCGTTATAAAGTGCTGTTCCCCAATCCGGACCGTCTGATCAAACACGGAACTTCCGGAAAGCTTATTATTTCTGAGCAACAGAGTAAAGCAATTCTTATCCCACAAAAATCAACCTTTTCCATTCAGGATAAGACCTATGTTTTCGTAGTGGATAAACAGAATAAAGTGAAAATGACCAGCATTAAGATCGGAACTACTTTAAGGGATTCTTATATGGTAGAAAGGGGTCTTAAAAAAGGAGATTTAATCATTTATGAAGGAACTCAGTCTTTGAAAGACGGCGATATCATCAAAATCAAAAAGAAGTATTAACCTTTCATAATCTTTAAATCTATTTACTATGGTAGAAATGTTTATAAGACGAAAGGTTCTTTCGTTGGTTATTTCCATATTATTTGTATTACTGGGAATTATGGCATTACTGAAGATGCCGATCACCCAGTTTCCGGATATTGTACCGCCTTCAGTAACCGTTACGGCAAAATATACAGGAGCTAATGCCGAAGTATCTGCCAATGCAGTAGCGCTGCCTCTGGAAAGGGCGATCAATGGAGTGCCGGGAATGACATATATGTCTACGGTTACTTCAAATGATGGTCTTACCCTTATTCAGGTGTTCTTTGAAGTGGGAACAGATCCTGATGTAGCAGCGGTAAACGTTCAGAATAGGGTAACAACCATTCTTGACGAACTTCCTGAAGAGGTGATCAGGGCCGGAGTTACCACTGAAAAAGAGGTGAACAGTATGCTGATGTACCTCAATATCACAAGTACAGATCCAAGCCAGGATGAGCAGTTTATCTATAACTTTACGGATATTAATGTCCTTCAGGAGCTGAAACGTATTGACGGAGTAGGGCGTGCTGAGATTATGGGACAGAAAGAATACTCAATGAGAGTATGGCTGGATCCGCAGAAAATGGCAGCTTACAGTATTTCTGCAGATGAAGTGATCACTTCCCTGCAAAAGCAGAATATTTCCGCAGCACCAGGAAAAGTGGGAGAAACATCTGGAAAAACCTCCAGCCAGCTTCAGTATGTCATCAAATATAAAGGGAAGTTTTTTGAGCCTAAACAATATGAAGAAGTTCCCATCAGATCGGATGTTGACGGAACAATTTTAAAACTTAAAGATATTGCTAAAGTTGAATTCGGAGCGATGAACTACGGAATGGTTTCCAAAACAGACGGAAGACCATCCGCTTCCATCATGATGAAACAACGCCCCGGTTCCAATGCTTCAGAGGTTATTGAAAGCGTAAAGGCAAAAATGGAAGAATTAAAAGTCACTTCCTTTCCCCCCGGAATGGAATATAATATGGCTTATGATGTTTCCAGATTTTTGGATGCTTCCATCAGTGCGGTATTGACAACCCTTATTGAAGCTTTTATTCTGGTAGGAATTGTCGTATTTATCTTCCTTCAGGACTGGCGTTCCACTTTAATCCCTGTATTGGCTGTACCGGTAGCATTGGTAGGAACTTTTGCCTTCATGAATATGCTGGACTTCTCAGTGAACCTCTTAACGCTTTTTGCATTGGTTCTTGCGATCGGAATCGTAGTCGACAATGCTATTGTCGTTGTTGAAGCCGTTCACGTGAAAATGGAAGAAGGAATGAATGCGATGGATGCTACCATCAGTGCTACCAAAGAAATTGCAGGAGCTGTAGTTGCGATTACGATTGTAATGTCTGCTGTATTTATTCCTGTAGCGTTCCTTGATGGCCCGGTAGGAGTATTTTATCGCCAGTTTTCATTGACATTGGCTATCAGTATTGTGATTTCCGGAGTGAATGCATTGACGCTTACCCCAGCGCTTTGTGCTATCATTTTAAAACCCCATAATCATGATAAAAAGAAGACCATTATCGACAGAGCTTTCCAGAGTTTCAATACAGGCTTTGAAAGGCTGACCAATGGGTATGTAGGTATTTTATCAAAATTTGCTACAAGAACTACTGTTACTTTCGGACTGTTGTTTTTATTTGTGGGATTGACTTTTGTAACCAGCAAATTCCTGCCAACAGGGTTTATTCCGATGGAAGATCAGGGAATGGTGTATGTAAGTGTGACCACTCCGCAGGGAGCAACGGTGGAAAGGACTGAAAAAGTATTGGATGAAGTTACGGTTATTGCCAAAAAGATTAAAGGAGTAGAAAATGTGACCACGCTTGCGGGATACAGTATTGTAACAGAAATTGCAGGTTCATCTTATGGAATGGCGATGATCAATCTTAAAGACTGGAAAGAAAGAAATATTTCAGTGAATGATCTGATCACAGAGCTTTCTGATAAAACAAAAAGCATAGCAGATGCCCAGATTGAGATCTTCGCACCACCTACAGTTCCGGGATTCGGTAATACAAGTGGTTTTGAACTTCGTTTGCTGGACAGAACCGGAGGAACCATTGAGAATACAGATAAAATCACTAAGGATTTTGTTAAAAAACTAAATGAAGCTCCTGAGTTACAAAACAGTTTTACCAGTTTTGATGCCACTTTCCCGCAATATATGATTAATGTGGATTATGATATGGCAGCGAAAAAAGGAATTTCTGTAGATAACGCGATGTCTACATTACAGACGATGCTGGGATCTTATTATGCTACGAATTTTATCCGTTTCAGTCAGATGTACAAAGTGATGGTGCAGGCAAGTCCGGAGCACAGAGATACCCCGGAAAGCATTCTGAATTTATATTTAAAAAATGATAAAGGTGAAATGGTTCCGTTCTCCACATTCATCACTATCGAAAAGGTATATGGACCTGAAGTGCTGACGAGGTACAATATGTACATGTCTGCCATGATCAATGGAGAACCTTCTGACGGCTACAGCTCCGGAGATGCCATTGCTGCTGTAGAACGTGTTGCCAAAGAGACACTGCCAAGAGGGTTTGATGTTGAATGGTCGGGGATGACAAGAGAAGAGATCTTATCAGGAAACCAGACAGTTTATATCTTCGCGATCTGCCTGCTGTTCGTTTATCTTTTACTGGCGGCACAATATGAAAGCTTTCTTCTTCCAATGCCTGTATTATTGAGTCTTCCTACAGGAATTTTCGGTTCCTATATCGCATTGGTAGCAATGGGATTGGATAACAATATTTATGCACAGGTAGCATTGGTGATGCTGATCGGACTTTTGGCTAAAAATGCGATTCTGATCGTGGAATTTGCCGTAGCAAGAAATAAACAGGGCTATGATATCATCCCGGCAGCTATTGAAGGGGCGAGACAGCGTCTGAGACCTATTCTGATGACTTCTTTTGCATTTGTGGCAGGACTTATTCCTCTATGTATTGCATCAGGAGCCGGAGCTATCGGGAACCGTTCCATTGGTACCGCTGCAGCTGGAGGAATGTTAATCGGAACCATCTTCGGATTGGTCGTGATTCCGGGACTGTATATATTCTTTGCAAAACTTGAAAATAAGAAGAAAGATGAAAAGATTAAATCATAGAAATATATTGTATGGAATAGCATCACTGAGCCTTATTTCATGTGCTGTTCCCAAAGTAACCGAGTTGAAAAAAGCCCAGGAACTACCGATTGAAATTATCAAAACAGGTAAAAATAAAACTTCGGATGAATTTCAGCAGATCAACCTGAAGGCTTACTTTACAGATCCGCAGCTGCTTGAACTTTTTGATAAAGTGGTTCAGGCCAATCCTGATTTCCAGATTGCCCAGCAAAGAGTGGAAATTGCGAATAGTTTTCTTCAAAGATCAAAAATGGATTTATTGCCTTCCCTTGAAGTAGGGGTGGAGGCTTCCGGAAACCGATATGGAAAATATACGATGGAAGGAGTAGGGAACTATGATACTAACCTTTCTCCCAATATTACGGAAGATCAGAAGATCAACAGAAATTTTACTCCTAATTACTGGCTGGGAGCAAGAAGCAGCTGGGAAATTGATGCGTGGGGCAAGCTGAAAAACAAAAAAATTGCTGCCCAGAAGAAATATCTGGCCTCCACAGAAGGGCTGAGACTGTTGCAGGTAGAGCTTTTTACTGATATTGCTAATCTGTATTACCAGTTGGTAGCTTTAGACAATCGTCTTGCTATTTACCAGAAGAATTACAACCTTCAGCAGAGAGCATTTGAAATTGTTCTGGCACAGCGTGAAGTAGGAAAGGCAACAGAATTGGCTGTACAGCAGTTCAAAGCACAGAATAACAACTGGCTGGCTGAGATCGAACATATAAGGGTAGAAATAGTTACGGTAGAACAGGCTATTACCACGTTGACAGGAAGCTACGGCGGAGATGTAAAACGCGGGAAACTATTGATGCCTACCAATATGGAAGTATTAAATAAAACCATTAATGTGGAAGGAGTCATCCATTCCAGGCCGGATGTTGCTGCTAATTATTATGTTTTAGAAGCTTCTCAGGCTGATGCCAAGGCTGCGAGAGCCGCTTTTTATCCTAAAATTGATCTTGGTGCAGGTTTCGGAATGAATTCTTTTTCTGTAGAGACCTTCTTTAAACCAAGTTCTCTGGCAGGGCAGTTGTTGGGAGGGTTGATGGTTCCTGTTTTCAATAAAGGACAGCTGAAATACGAATTTAAAGTAGCAAGCAAAGAGCAGGAAATTGCTTTTTTAAACTATCAGAAAAGTATTACGACTGCTTTTAACGAGCTTCAATCGATTCTGAAACAGACTAAGATCTATGAACGTGTTTTGAAGCTTAAATCAGAAGAAGTAGGTTTCCTTGACCGTGGTGTAGAGGTTTCCAACGATCTGTATCTGACAGGATATGCCAATTATTTTGAACTGATTAACTCTCAGAAGAGCAAATTGACTGCTGAATTGGATTTATTGCAGTTCCAGCACCAGAATACCAGAAATAACGTCCTGCTGTTTAAAGCACTGGGAGGGAAACTGGATTGATTTTTACTTTTTTTTACGATGAAGGAAGCTGTCTTTTAGGCAGCTTCTTTTATTTTTTATCCTGTTCTACGGATTTCCGTAATTATCATTGAAATAATTCCAGGATATTTATCATCTGACAAATAATGGTAATTATATACATTTTTACATTAATCCTGCTATCTTAATTATTATGACTAACGCAGTGAAATGAAGAATCTAAGCTTTACATGAGATTCTTCTTTCGTCAGAAATCAAAGATTCGAGGTAGTCAATGACAATGGTGTAAAATTGAATGTTGGGATCCTGAGTTTACAGATGGTCACCTCATTTGTCTGCGTGAGAATCTAACTTTAATAAGTTGAGATATTTTATATGATTAAAAAAAGAGACTGTCCAAAGGGCAGTCTCTTTCTGTATTTTTTAAAACATAGCTGTATATAGCAGAATGTTTTATGCGTAAGTATTATTTAACAAGATGAATTTCAACAGCAGAGAATCCTTTAGGAGACTTTTCTTTTTCAAAAGATACTTTGTTTCCTTTTTTTACCGGTTCTGCACAGTTGTTGTTGTGGAAGAAGATATTTTCTTTAGAGTTATCTTCAGTGATGAAACCATATCCTTTTTCACTAAGGAAAGTAACAATTCCTGTTTTTCTTGGATCTTCCTCAATAATAGGAGCAGCACCCAGTTGAATATCATCAAGGTTCACTTCCTGTCTTTGTTCAGGTGGAGTAGAAGTTAATCTTCCGAATTCGTCTACATACATGAAAACATCCTCCGCTCCTTTGTTGTTGTTAGTTTTACGTTCTTCGCGTCTTAGCGCTTTTTCTTTTTGCTTTTGAATTTTTTTCTTGAAATTTTCCTTTTTAGAAAAAGAATCTGCCATAAATTATTTTTAGTATTTAGTTTCTATAAATTAATTGGTTCAATCTGGTCTGTTTTAGACCCCTATAAAGCCTGGCTATGTTTTCTGTTTTGGATCATCCCAATCATACAGAGCTTTAAAATTCCGACAAGTATTGTTCTTAGTAGAAGAATAAAAGTTTAAAATATGGCTGCTCAAAAAGCAAAGACTGAATAAAAAATATTCAGGTCGTTACAGAAAACAAAGTATTGACTTGGTTATTTAATGTACAAATATACAACAATAAAATGAATTATCAGGTTTTAAATGATTGATTATCAGAAATGGTTTTTACGGAACCTCTGTCGGTATACTTTATAGTCTGAGTGTAAGACGATAATAAGAGCTAAAACAAGGGCATAAAAAAAATCCCCAGAATACTGAGGATTGTAAAAAAATATATTATAAAAATGAAGTGGTGTATAATATGGCTGGAAAAGCATCAAATGTTATGCCTAAAATTGATGCGTAATAGTGAATTATATTGCTTTGTTTAATGTAAAAGGGTTATATCAAGTCATATCTGGTTGGTAAATAGTACTCTATTAAAAAATATTGTTTATATAAAAAATATAAATATTTCTCTCTTATTTTAAAATTAGAATCAGAAAAACAGCTGATAACCCTGTTGAATTTAATACAATTCCCGAAAACTTCACCATGTTGAGGCCATTTTTATTATCCATCTTTGCTTCATTAACATTTAAATATAAAATCAATGTCAACACAAAATGTAAAAGGAAAAGTTGTTTTAATTGCCGGAGGGGGAAAAAACCTGGGAGGACTTTTAAGTAGAGATTTTGCAGCGAAAGGCGCAAAACTGGCAATACATTACAACAGTGAAAGCTCAAAAGCAGATAGCGAAAAAACACTTGCTGAGGTACAGGCATTAGGAGCAGAAGCATTTTTGTTTCAGGGAGATCTTACCAAAGTAGATAATATTACAAAATTCTTTGATGAAGCAATTTCCCGTTTCGGAGGGATTGATATTGCGATTAATACTGTAGGAATGGTACTTAAAAAGCCATTTGCTGAAACTACAGAAGAAGAATATGATACCATGTTTAATGTCAACTCAAAATCAGCTTACTTCTTTTTGCAGGAAGCCGGTAAAAAGCTGAACGATCAGGGAAAAATCTGTACTATTGTTACTTCATTGCTGGCTGCTTATACAGGTCTGTATTCTACTTATGCAGGAGCAAAAGCACCGGTAGAGCATTTTACAAGAGCGGCTTCCAAAGAATTCGGAGCAAGAGGAATTTCGGTAACTGCTGTAGCACCTGGACCAATGGATACTCCTTTCTTCTATGGACAGGAAACTGATGATGCTGTGGCTTACCATAAATCAGCATCAGCATTGGGAGGGCTTACAGATATTAAAGATATTGCCCCGCTGGTAGAATTTCTGGTAACAGAAGGCTGGTGGATTACCGGGCAGACTATTTTTGCTAACGGAGGATATACAACAAGATAATCTATCAGATAATCCATAAAAAATAAACTCACTGAAAACAGCTTTCAGTGAGTTTTTATTGTAGAAGAAATCAGGAAATTAAGTGGTTTTTACCTTTCCTTTTTCCAATATACTTTTGATGATAAAGAATAAACCGAGAAGAACAAAAGGAATACTCAGCAGCTGTCCCATATTCAGGCTCATTCCGTGCTCAAATTCTACCTGGTCTACCTTGATGAACTCGATCAGAATTCTCATGATGAAAATCAACAGAATACTGATTCCGAAATAAAATCCTTTTCCGATTTTAAATATGTTTTTCTTATAAATGAAATACACAGAAAGGAAAATAATAAAATAAGAAATAGCTTCATAAAGCTGGGCTGGGTGTCTCGGAAGATCATCTACCTGACGGAATATAAAAGCCCATGGAACATCCGTAGGAATTCCAATGATTTCAGAATTCATAAGATTGGCCAGCCTTATAAAAGTACCACCCAACGGAAGTACAATCGCTATAGCATCTAAAATCGTCATGAATGGAATAGAAAACTTTCTTGCATAGATAAGAAGCATGATCACCAACCCAATACCACCACCATGGCTGGCAAGTCCTGCAAATCCTGTAAAGTGGTAAGTTCCGTCCACTCCTTTCTGAATCGGCAGCAATATTTCAAGCGGGTGCTGGGAATAATAATCGAAATCATAAAAAAGACAATGTCCCAGTCTGGCACCCAATAGAATTCCTATCAATGCATAAGAGAATAAAGCTTCATGAGCCTGCGAACTAAGACCTTCTTTTTTATAAATACGTTTTAAAATATTTAAACATAAAACAAGTCCTGCAAGAAATAGGAGTCCGTAATATTTTAAAGGAAATCCTAAGATATTGACGATTTCGGGATTGACATCCCAGTTGATATATAATAAATTCATTCCTGCAAAGATAAGAAATTAGGAATTTCTGAACTGAATGGCCGTATTCCTGGATTTTTCAATTTGATTTTCAGAATGCTATGGATGGATTTCGTACAAGAGATAAAATTATATTTCTGAGGAGAATAGGTCGTTACCTGTGATAAGAATGAACATAATTTAAAATGATTCTTGATGAAACATTTGGTAACTTTAACGTACCACCAAAACAAAAAGCTATGCATCATCAGTTGGAAAAACATTATGTAAACAGGGTAGGCTGGCTTCGGGCAGCCGTATTGGGAGCGAATGACGGCTTGTTATCCACTACAAGTATTGTCATCGGGGTTGCCGCTGCTGAACCAGACCGGCATATCATTATTCTTGCGGCGCTGGCGGGTATGATTGCCGGGGCTATGTCTATGGCAGCGGGAGAATATGTTTCCGTGAGTTCACAGGAAGATACGGAGAAAGCAGATTTACTTCGTGAAAAACGTGAACTTGAGCAAATGCCTGAAATAGAACTTAGAGAACTTGCCAAAGTGTATGAAAAACGTGGCTGTACCAAAGAAACAGCGATGCAGGTAGCCATTGAACTTACAGAACATGATGCATTGGGAGCACACGCCCGTGATGAATTAGGCATTAATGAAATAACACAGGCGAAACCACTGCAGGCCGCGATGGCTTCATTCAGTTCTTTTGCAGTGGGTGCTTTATTGCCGTTTAGCGTTTCTCTTTTGGCACCTCTTAAGCAAATGGTATATTTTCAATACGGATTTTCAATTATATTTTTAATGCTTTTGGGAGCAATCTCTGCAAGAGCGGGAGGTTCCAGCATTAAAGTGGCGGTATTAAGGATTTGTTTCTGGGGAACCGTTGCAATGGGAATTACAGCATTTGTAGGACACATTTTCGGAGTCAATGTAGCGTAAAAATATTTCTGTCTGAGCTATACAAAAGACCATCTGCAAAACGCAGATGGCCTTTTGTATTATTTAATTGAAGATAATTATTACTTATTTAGAAATCTCTTTTCAACCAGATGATAAAAAATAGTTGTTACAGGGATTATAAAAATGAAAATAAATCCAAAGATAACCCATTGCCGGGCATCGTTTGTGAGTTCAAAGTTTTTTAATAAATAAAGGTTTATTAATGCAAGGAACGGACCGTGTATAAGATATAAACTGTAAGATATTTTTCCTAAAAATTCTAATGGCTTGTTTTCCAGAATCACAATTGTTTTTCCTGTTAATTTTTTATAAGTGACTAATGCATACAGTAAAAAAGAGAAAGTTACCCCTGTAATCAATATCATTAAAAAACCGTTAATATCTAACAACGCGAATACTACTAAACTTCCTATGAAAAGAGTTACCGCTGACGGAATTAAAAATTTATTGATTGTTGCTCTTTTAAATGATAGATAGCAACATATAACTCCCATGAAAAATAGAATTATAAATTCAGGTTTCGCCATCGGAATCAGCTTTTTTAACAATAATGCCAATATAACGAATAGAATAAATGATACATACATATTAATTCTTTTCCAAAATATAAGCATGAGAGGAAAAAGCCAATAAATCTGCCATTCTGTAGCTATGGACCAATGAGCTCCATTGATCTTATAAATCCATGAAGAATCTAAATTATGAACTAACCCGATATGGCTGATAACCGACCCCAAAGTGACAGGTATTTTACTATCCCAGGCTGTATTTTGTGCTGTTTGTAATAAAGGGAACAATAAAATCATTAATCCTGATAATAATAAGGCAATATAATATGGCGGAATTAATCTTTTAGCTCTTCTGCTGATGTATCTTTTAAACCCACCTTTGATTTCCATGTTATTGTTAACTACCGGAATGGCAAGACAAAAACCGGAAAGAACAATAAATATGGATACTGCCAAATGACCAATTGATGTAGATTTTTGTATAAAGTGTAGAATAAGATCATTAGACCATTTAATATCGTGAGCGGTAGAATAGCCATTAAATAATAAAGAATGATACAAAACGACCCATAATGCTGAAATTCCTCTGATCCCGTCAAGAAACTCAAATCTTATCTTCATAAAAATATTTTCCGCAAAAGTAAAGTAAAATACGAAGCCGTGAAAAAATAATGTCACTCTTAACTTTTATTAATAAATCTGTTTAAATTATTTCTAATAGTTGGAAAAAATTAGAATAATATCACAGGAGTAAAAGTGCAGCCCCATTTGTTGCGCTTTGAAATACTAAACCCGGAATTATTTATGGTATGAATTGTAATTGATAAAAGTGAAGAATTATTAATTACGAAAAGAATAGGGGAGTGCAAAAAGTCTTCCTTTTGATCTCATAAAAATTAAAAACCTCTGAAAATCAAATGATTTCAGAGGTTTTTTGTACCCAGGACCGGGATCGAACCGGTACTCCTAAGAACTGGTGTTTGAGACCAGCCTGACAGTATATTTCATTTTCTAACACATTGATTGTTAGATATTTCGTTTTTGTTGTTTTGTTGAAATAACACGTTTTAACACCCTTTTTACACGGCATTTTACACGGTAATTATGATGCGAATATATTAAAAATTAAATAAAAAAAGCGTCATTAATAGGCCATGTTTTATTTTTTTTCCTGAGATTGCTTGTCTTCAATTTTGTTAGGAAATAGATTTTTTATTACAGTGAGATAGAAAATTAAAATAGACGCTGTCAATGTTCCACAAACAAAAATAAATTCAGTTTCTGATAATGTAAATGGTATTGTTACAAGTTTAGTAAAGAAAGGTACTTTAATAAATTTTATTCCATGTAATAGTATAAAAAGACCAATAAAACTCGCCCATAAAGCAGAGAATCTAAAAGCTAATACTGCATTTTTTTCTCTTAATGTCCTTTCTGACTCGCTATTAAGAGTTTTTTGCTTTAATTCCTCTTTTTTAACATGGATCTCAGCCATCAAATTTTCATACTTTCTATAGTGCTTATCACTATTTGAAATGTACTGAACCCAAAGACCTATATGCTCGGCTCCTAAAGTTTCAATACTTATTCCAAATAATGCGTTTCTTTCATTGATAGATTGCCCATCGTCATTACCTGTACTAGAGACTGGACGTGGGTTAGTATTAAAATAATTCTGAACATCGTTAATACTAGGCATGTTCTGCAGTTTCTATTTTTGGAGGATTCGCAATTAAATTTTTATAATACTTTTCAATAGTAGCATTATCAATAACTTTATTGAAAGAACCGTCATATGTTTCTTTCCAAGGAGTGTCATTTAAGTGCGTTTTAGTAGAAAGATCAAGACCTGAGAATTGTTTGTAATTATCCCAAATAACTTTTAAGAATTTAGCGTCGTCTTCTTTTAATTCAGTAGTTGATCTTATTTGAAATGTGTTTATATCTACATTGCTAAATCCAAATGTTTTAGTAACATGATAAAGGTCTGGGATTACAGGCCCATATTTCCATGCTTCAATCGTATTTGAAATTAATGGCTTACCAAAGAAACCTAAATGCCAGCCATGAGCAATATAAGTCAACTTCAGAAGTTTCATTGGCTCTATGCCAACACCGTCTTCTTTGGCTAACTTAAGAAATTGTTTTGCAACATCAAAGCAGTTATACATAGCATTTATTTTTTTTAAATATACAATTATTTATTCAAAAAGCAAAAAGTTTGCAAAAGTAGTTATTTCGTTCAAAAAAACAAACATTTGATTCTCATTACTTTTCAACAAATATCCCAAAGGGTAGCGACAAAACTCGTCGTATTATAAAAAAGGCCCCGTTTGGGGCTTTATTTTTACCAGTTGTTATTACTTTCGTGCGGGTTAGCCATAGCTTTTTTGTTTAGAAACCGTAACTTTATGTTATGAAAAATACAATTATAAAATCAGAGGTAATCGAATTAGTTAAAAAAGATTTTATATCAAATCTTCCTTTTAATGCTGACCGTAAACAGTTTATTAAAGATAATATATCCGTCGAATATTTGGAAAAATATTTTTCTGAGCTCACAGATCCGGAAGAATTAAAGAGTATCAAAATAGATAACTCATCTTTTGAATCAATGCAGGACTATTTATTATTCTCAAATAATTATATCAAACTTAATGTAGTTACACTAATGCTGAACGCTGCAGTAAAACTTAAACTAATTTCAGAAGAAATGACTTTTGACGAAAAAATAAACTACCTAATTGATTTAAAAAATATAGACCAAGCAGACGCATTACAGAGAGTAATAGCAGATACGATTGAGAGTGATTTAAGAAAATGCGACAACAAGCCCTAATCCTGCTTTTACCAATCGTTATTAGTTTCATGTTTTTTATTCATAGCATCATTCAAAGAGGAAATTAACCTTTCAGCAGTTATATTTGCTAATTCTTTGACTTCTTTCCACCCTTTATTAGGTTGGTTCGGGTGCTCTTTTTCTTGTGTTAAAATACCATATGAAACTAAGCCTCCACCTCCTGGACATCTTGTTCCTTCGTGTATAAATGTATGGAAGTTATATTTATATCTTCCATCCTTTACATATATATTTATTTTATAAGATATATATCCAGTCGCACATAATGCTCCAAAATAAAATCCTCTTGGTTCATATCTTATAGCTCCATTACCTGAAATTTCGCCTAAATTTTTATCGTCAATACTCATTACATCCTTTTCACTATTAAATGTATCTGCATACCAGCTTCTTGCTCTATTATACAGCTCGTCTTTGGTTGTAAGTGAGTCAACTTTAACAACGTCTTCAAATTTCAGTTCTTGAGAAAAATAAAATAATGATAAAAATAAAAGGAACCCGGATAATATATTTTTCATGATTAATTTTTACCGCAAATATAAAAATTAAAAAATATTATCATTTTACGGAAACCCGTATTTATACGGATTGCACAATTAAAATGTTTTGCTATAGATGTGTAAAAGTCATTGTTTATTGAAATAAAATATTATATTCGCAATAACATGATGAAGGTTTAGTTAGCTAAACATCTTTTTATAATTAGTATTTTTGAGTTCACTTTAAAATAAACAAAATGAAACCATTAAAACTAATTTTAGCAGGAATTGCTTTAGTTACTTTACTTTACTCATGTTCAAACGACCGAGATGAAGATGTAAGAAAGGAAGCAATTGAAAAGGTCAAAGCTAGTAACCAAGGAAAAATTAAGTTAAACAAATCTGGAATGCAGTCCCGTGATGGTGATCCGCAAACAGTCAATGATACGATCATTGTCAAAAGTGGAAACGCAACTATGGCGGACGATCCAGATACAAATCTAGATCCAGTAAATGAAGGCGACCCAAAGGACGTTCCTCCAAGAAAGTAAAATAAAGAAGTCAAAATCAGCAAAAATAGGGTCGGTACTTTTAATAGTATCGGCCATTTTACCTTGTATTGACGTTATTTTTAAAAGATATGTTCCTGGAATGGACACTTTAAAGGATTCTCAGGGGGTACTTGTGACTGTAGATATATGGCTTGTAACATTGTTTATATCGCCAGCTTTAATTTTATTAGCAATTTCTTTTAAACCCAATCCAAAATTGTATTTTTTTCCTTTGTTAACTTCATTCTACAGTGGTACGGTTTATTTTTCCCCAATTATCGGAAATAAAGTAGATTTTTTAAAAGTTAATAGTTGGACATTTTTCACAGTATCTGTAATTGGAACTATTTTGTATATGTGGTTATTGAAATATATCAGACGAGTTAGGCTCGAAGAGGGGGCGTCAGATAACTTTCAAAAAGATTTAATAGAAGAGATAGAAAAACTTAGCGCAGAAAATGATCGTCTGAAAAATAAACTAAACCAAGAAACAAAATAATATGAAGGATCATGAGTATTTACTATTAAAGAAGATGCTTGATAAAAACCGACGGCATTATAAAAAAGGGAAAATAGATTTCCCTGAATACATTGAAAATCATTTATTGCTTATAAATAAGCTTAAACTGTCAATTACAAGTATGGAAAAGATTGATATTGATTATCTGGTGGCAATTGATTTAGATGAAAGTATAGAGAAATTTAGAAAAGGTATTTTAATTGTAAAATACAATTTAAACTAAAAAAGGATTACGTTTTGTTATCCTTTTTTTTTGGTTTCATACTTTCCGTCATGAAGTCAAATACCGGTTTAAAATATTCTTCAACAAAGTCTATTATTTTTTCAGTGTTTTTAGCGTTTTCATCTTTTTCTTTTTTTAGTTCGGTTCTTAAATCAGCAATCTCCTTATGTAGTAAATTTAACTGGTCTCCAATTGGAAGATCTTTAAAAAAAGCAGAGGTTGTTTTAGATATTTTTTCCTCCTGTTTACCCAATAACATTTCGCCTTCACCATGTAAAACCCATACTTTGTTTAATTCAGGAAAGGTAGCTGAAATTTTGTAATCAAATGTTTTATCGGAAATAGTATTTACTATATTATTTACATATCCGTTTGATAAACCCACCTGTTTTTCAAACTTTGACTGAGATAATCCTTTACTATTGATAAAGTGAATTAATCTATTTTTCACAGAGTGTAACTCTGTGTTTTCTGTTTTATTCATGTTGTTGTTGAATTGGATTGCAAAATAACCACTATTTACTCATAATAAAAACCGTCTTTTTACGGTAAAATTCTATTAAAATTCTATTTTGTGAAATTCAGATGAAAAATAATATATCTGAAAATCAATTACTTACATGTTTGAAATAGAAAATACAGAATATTTATTGGTTTTTATTTTGAATATACAGAATAATATTCTATATTTGCTATATCAAAATGATAGAACAAAATGAAAAGTCAAGCAAATATACTAAAACCTCGAAAAATAAAAGGTGAAGTATTTAGAATGATTCTAGATGATTACACTTTATTAAAGAAAATTGCAGAGGAAACAGGAAGTAGAGAGTCTACAGTAACAAATTGGGCTTACAGAGAATCAGAAAAAGTTTCAAACTACTTCGCAGTAAATGCAATCAAAAAGCATACTGGCTTGAAAGATAAACAAATATTTCAATCATAAAACTAAATCAACCATGGGCGCTTTGGAAAAAGAGATTCAGGCTTTAAAAATGAGGCAGCTTGGCATTGAGAAAAAACAGGAGAAGGATAATGATGAAGTTTGGAGCAGGATCAAATTATTAGAAAAATTAGCATTAGAGAATGAATCCGGAGTGGATGCCGGAGAAATTAATCCAAGTGTCCAGGTTGCTTTATTAAGAGTTGCAAATAGAAGAGGCTACAGAAAATAAAATGAGTCGCACTGCTGTAACAGAACGACTCGGCAAAAACGAAATAGTAATAAAATCACTACATCATGGCAAACTTACAAAAAACAATTTTAGGAAAAAAGATCAAGGGCTTTAATTTTTACAAGATGCTTGATTATAGAATTAACAGAGAAAGAGTACATGGAATTGTGTGGCTGGAAGATGGGGAAAGAATCCAAGTTACATTTAATGAGTTTAAAATCATTAATAAGTTAGGGCAAGTTTCGGGAATGGTTTTAAAAACGAATCCGGGATATAAGCAAATAAAGAGAATGATTGCAAGATGGTTTCAAACCTACAGAAAAGGCGGTAAATCATTTTTCAAAGAAAGAGTATCAACGTTTAGAGAAGCGTGTCAACAGGCTGAATATAGTTTGAGGCTTAAGATGATTCAAAGAGGAAGAATATCGTTTAACCATTATTTTACAGCCTCATGAAAGCTTTATTTCTTCTCAAGTGCTGGTTTCTTCAGCAATTCATTTACTTAATTGAATACTTACTTAAAAAACAATAATCATGGAAAATATATCACACGAATTCTTAATGACAAATGGATTCACAAAGAAAGTTTCAGATGAAATTTACTACGAATCTCAAATCACAAGTTCAGAACCTTCAGTAATAGTATATGTCTACAATAATTCTGCTTCGATCCGCATCGGTACAGGTAGGGAAAAAGACATTAAGATTGAAAGTGAGTCTCAGTTCTCACAGTTTTTAGAAACCATTCAAAATACTTTATCATGAAAAGAATAATCGCAAAAATATTCGGTGAAAAAGTAACATTTCTAAATGTCAACACCCGAAAGTATCACACTCAATACTGGTATAAAAACAAATTCTACTAAACATGCCAACAGAATTAATCGAACAATCATACGATCTCTGGTTTTGGGATGATAGATTGAGTTATCAAGAACCGGGAGACACTTCATATGCTACAAGACGGGGTAAGGATGGTAAAAAGAAAAAGATTTACGGAAAGATATTCAGTATTGACAAAGGATATAAAACCGTAACCATCCAAATCGAAAGAAACATCAAATCAAAAGTTAAACAATCAAATCAATAATCATGTCTAAAATAGAAAAACTATCCACCGAACAAGAAAAGCAACTTGAAGTAATAAAAAGTAAATGGCTTGATAAGGTATTTAACTATGATCTATATAAAAAAGCATCATTTGAGAATACTATGAAGCAAATGAAAGATCTTTATTCTTTCTGTAATCTAAATGAGCCTTTAGTATTGTTTTTAGATTCTCCCATGGCTTGCCAAATAGCAGCAAATATGCTTTGTAAAGAAGATAATCAGGTTAGGAATCAGGTTAGGAATCAGGTTGGGAATCAGGTTAGGAATCAGGTTAGGAATCAGGTTGAGAATCAGGTTGAGAATCAGGTTGGGAATCAGGTTTGGAATCAGGTTGAGAATCAGGTTGGGAATCAGGTTTGGAATCAGGTTTGGAATCAGGTTGGGAATCAGGTTAGGAATCAGGTTGAGAATCAGGTTGGGAATCAGGTTTGGAATCAGGTTTGGAATCAGGTTTGGAATCAGGTTGAGAATCAGGTTGAGAATCAGGTTGAGAATCAGGTTGGGAATCAGGTTTGGAATCAGGTTGAGAATCAGGTTGGGAATCAGGTTTGGAATCAGGTTGGGAATCAGGTTAGGAATCAGGTTAGGAATCAGGTTTGGAATCAGGTTGGGAATCAGGTTAGGAATCAGGTTGAGAATCAGGTTTGGAATCAGGTTGATCTTACATATTACACCTTCTCATACTACATAAATTATACAGATTTCGGTATTCTTTCATTTTTCAATTATATGGATGAAGTTCTGAACTTAACACTAAATGTTGATCTTAAAAAATGGAATAATTGGTCAGAGTCATCATTTATGTCAATTCAACTTGATGGGCTTTGTGTAGTTTCCAATTTTCCTTCACAAATTTTACGCAATGTAGAAAATGACCTACATAATTTAGATGGATATGCGATTTCATTCAATGACGGATATGGGATAAACTACGTAAATGGAAAATATTTGCCTGAAAACATATTCAATGAAATTAAGGAATCAAAATATTTACTTGAAACGTTTTTGAAAGAATCAAATGAGGAAATTAAATCAGCTGCTATTGAAATGATGCAATTAGTTCATGGAGATTCTTTCTTAGTGAGGTTTTTTGGAGACAATTTAAAAGAAGCTGATTCATATGTAGACAAAAAAGAAGAAAAATTCTTAAAAGGAACAACTGGAAGTATGAATGTAGGGGTTTACACTTTATACAAAGGGGAAATTAATGAAAACGAAATTGCGTATGTGCAATGTTATTGCCCCTCAACTGATAGAATGTTTTTCCTTGGAGTTGAACCTAAATTTACAAATGCTAAAGATGCTATAGCTTCATTGTACAGAGTTCCTATTATCGTTAAAAACGACATTAAAAATATCTCAAGACAGGGAGAACGGTTCTTCACTTCTTTTACTGAAGAAGGATACCAAAAATTACAATCAACAAAAGAAATAACAGAATATTCAACTATTACAGGTGAAGAATATTTCTCAAAAATGACATACGAATTTTAAAATCAATAAAAATGAAAACAGAAACAAAAATCAACATTGCTCCATCTTCAACAAGCGGGCACTACATTACTAAAACTAAAAAAGTTATCAACCTAGATAACGTCAATGAAACCTTTTTAGTAGAAGAACCTGCCGAATTGATTACATCAAATCACACAACTTTAATTCAGGATGAAAAGGGTTTAATTACCTGCCAAATGGTTTACAATCCATTCGCAAAAATGTTTGAAAAATCCTATGATTAAAAAACTGACCTGGGCATGTCTTAAAACTGCTTTTTAATTTAAAGCAAAAATGAAGATATGGATATTCAAGACTACAGCCGGGGGCGGGATAACGCAAATTCCAAACTCGCATTTCAACAAGTAAAAGTTATGATTCCCAAAATGCAGGATAGGGTTTTAAATGAAGTAGACGGGGTTAGCTCAACTTTAGACATAGCAAATAAACTGGGCTAAAAGCAAAGCAAAAAATCTATCAAAAATCATCAAAAAAGCTCGGTCGTACTTCATATGCCGTGTACACAAAAACAATTAATTAAAATGGAAAAACAATTAAATACTGAGGTTGCAGAAACCGTAAGTAATACTCTTCCAGAAAAAGCAAATCTTGACTACATGTCAATGATTAATTCCAACCCTAGAAAAAAGTGGTTAAAGACAAACCAACAAGCAAATAATGCTTTGTACATACCAATTGGTATCTACTACGAATTATTAAATAAAATTTTCCCGATGTGGCAAATTGAGCAGGTTGGAGAAGTTAAATTAATAGGTAACTCTGTTGTTGTATCTATTCATTTAAAAGTTTATCACCCGGTTTACAGTGAATGGTTAACATACGCAGGCACAGGAGCGGTTCCTATTCAAGTAAAGTCAGGAAGCAATCCGACAGATTTTTCAAATATAATAGGTAATGCTCTTCATAAAAACGTTCCTGCAGCGATGGCATATGCTGTCAAGAATGCAGCATCAAAGATAGGAAGGGTATTCGGTTCTCAGCTAAATAAAACAGACGAAATATAATGGATTGGTTAGATGAAATAGGAAATGATTTCTATGAAGATGAAGTAGTAGAATCAGATAATGAGTTTGTCGATGAAGAATTAGAGTGGAAAAAAAATCGACTGGGTAGCATAACTGGGTCTAATTTCGGAAAGCTAGTTGTGAAAGACAAAAAAGGAGGGTACACGTTGTCTTCTTCTTCAACAGCAGAAACCTTGATTTATAAAATAGCATGGGAGAGATTGCTTAAATCAGGAAACGTTTCTAATGGTCTTGGGAGGCTAGAAATAAATTCAAAAGAAACCAATCACGGTTCAGATTGGGAATCCCACGCAAGAGAGCTATACGAAAAGAAGACAGGTAATAAGGTTATATCTGATAATCAGTATTTCGCAATAGATGAATTTATAGGAGGTACACCAGATGGTTTTGTAGGAGAAGATGGATTGATTGAAATAAAATGCCCATACAACGGAGGTAATCATTTAAAAACAATGTTAACGGGTAAAATTTACAATACTGATTATGAATACCAGGTGCAAGGGTACTTATGGATTACAGGGCGTAAATGGTGTGACTTTATAACTTATGATCCGGATCTGATAGATGAACTTCAGATAAACATTCTGCGAATTGACCGAGACGATAAAATTATCAAAGGAATTGAGTTTGTGATGGATATGGTTAAAGCGAAAATTAAAAACATTTTAGAAAACGAAAAAGTTAATACATGGAACTACAAGGAACAATAAAGAGAATCGGACAAACAGAAACATTTGGTTCAGGATTTCAAAAAAGAGAATTCGTAATACTTACAACAGAACAATATCCACAGCCAGTCAGTATTGAAGTAATGGGTGATAAGATTGATATTCTGGATCCGGTTAAAGAAGGTGATAATGTAAGTATCGGAATTAATATCCGAGGTAGAGAATGGACTTCTCCATTAGGCGAAACAAAATACTTCAACTCAATAGTTGCCTGGAAGATTCAAAAACTTTCCTGATGAAAGAAAAAGACGGATACTGGACTGGCCGTGATTCCAACAGCCTATTCAAATGGAACGAAAAACGCTTAATCCGAATCGACAACGACAAAAAGAAAACCAATGAAAAACCCAAAAACAAACCCAGAAATTGAAGCCATTAAGGCTAGTTTAAGTAAAGAATTAGGTTATCTGCCAGGTGATAAAATCCCAAACAGTAATGTTTCAAAAGCATTAGGTATGCTTGATGCCACCGCCACACTAATTTACGCCAAAACACTAAAACGTAAAGCCAGATTTGCCAAACCGGGAGAATGCCAGTATACAATTGGGCGAAAGACCGTATCGCCAAAACCAGAAGACGGTTTAATTTCTACAGCAAAAGCAGCTAAAATTCTCGAAGTCCAAGCAAGCAACTTAAATGCTATCAGAAAAGCCGGAAAAATTAAAGGGAAAAAAATTGGTGGCAGGTTCTTTTTCAAACCGGAAGAAATTGAAAGATATAGAATCCAAAGAGCTATTGATAAGCTTTAAAAAAACTACCATGCATTAGTGATGTTTTAGCATGGGTAAAACCAAATTGAATTATAAGAATTAAAATGAAGATATGCCTAATAGAATATTACGAGATTGGACCTACTCTGATCTAGTTGACAAAATATCATTTCAGGCAGAAGTTCTTTTTACACGTTTGATCATGAAAGCCGATGACTACGGTTCATATTTCGCAAAACCAAAATTGATAAATGGTAATTGTTTTCCGCTAAAAGATATTAGGGAATCCGACATTTCCCGTTGGCTACAAGAGTTAGCTTCAGCCGGACTGATCGTGTTTTATACTGCCGAGAATAAAGATTACTTAAATATTATCAATTTCAACCAAAGATTACGATCTATGAAGAAATGTTTTCCGCAAGTGCCTGAAAATGTGATAGAAGAATATTCGCGAGCGTTTTGTCAGCAAGTTGACCGCGACTTGACCGCGACATGTCCGCCTGAAGTAGAAACAGAAGTAGAAACAGAAGTAGAAGGGGAAGGAGAAAAAAACATTCCCCCTCCCAATTTTAAAAAAATTACAATTGATCAGTTCCATGAAGAATTAAAACCTTTTGTGGATGAATTTACAAAACCAACTGTTTCCGCTTTTTTCAATTACTGGTCTGAAAAAGACTCAAGAGGTAAAATGAAGTTTCAAAAGCAAGATACTTGGGAAACTAAAAGAAGATTAATAACCTGGAAAAATAAAGAAGGCCAATGGAACAGATAAGCACCAAATTGCCACCAAGTGAAATTGACTTTGAAAGATTGATCATAGGAACTCTGTTAATAGACAAAAAAGCAATAGATGTGTGCATCAAAAGACTGGGGCGTAATTCAGAAGTATTTTACGATCCTAGACATGTTGAAATTTATTATGCAGTTCAAAAATTAAAAGAGTCTGATGTTCCAATTGACATGATGACTATTATCCAGGAGTTGAAAAGAACGGATAAATTGACAATTGCCGGAGGTGATCATTACATTATCAACCTTACAATGGGAATTAGTTCCTCTGCTCACCTTGATTATCATGTGATGGCAGTATGGCAGTCGTATCTCCGCAGGAAGTTGATAAACATTTGTGGGAATCTGATAGAAGAATCTTACAGTAATTCTGAATCAACTCTTGATATTTTCACTAAACTACAAACAAAAGTTTTTGAAATTGAAGAAGAAATTGCAGCACAACAAGAAACACCAACCGCTCAACACTTGTTCCAGCAGGTAATAGAGCAGCAAAAACAGAATGTTATTCCGGGAGTTCCTTGTAAAAACCGAGATATTCAATTCAGAATGAACGGATGGAGAAATGGATCATTAGTTGTTATTGGCGCAAGGCCTGCCATGGGAAAAACAGCCTTTGTTCTTGATGAAGCGCTAGGAATAGCTAAACAGGGGAATCCGGTTGCGTTTGTAAGCTTTGAAATGTCGGCTGTTGAACTGCAAGAAAGACAGATGGCAAATGAACTTGAAATCAATGGAACTAAGTTTAGGGATCGTCAACTTTCAGATCAGGACTGGCAAAGAATTTACCAATGCTCAACATTTGAAAATTTACCGCTTTACATAATAGAGGGAAAAACCGTCAATTTTGAACTCAATAGAACAATTGCTAAGCTGAGGCTTTTAAAGAAGGAGAAAGGGCTTAAAATGGTCATTTGGGACTATATTCAGTTGACTGAGGTGGCCGGATTAGAAAAAGGAAAGAATAGAGAGCAAATTATCTCTACAATTTCAAGAAAAATGAAACAGCTTGCCCAAGAATTAGATTTACCGATTGTTGCACTTTCTCAGCTATCCAGATCTGTAGAACAGAGACCTGGTAAAAGACCTCAATTAGCAGATTTGAGGGAATCAGGAGCTATTGAACAGGACGCTGATGTTGTTGGATTTCTCTTCCGTCCTGAATATTATAAGATTGAAAAATGGGATAATGATCCGGAAGGAGCAGAAACTGATACTAAAGGTCAAGTAGAATTAATGGTGGAGAAATTCAGAGGCGGATCAGTTTTTACTGAAAGAATGAAATTTAGAGGGGATTATCAAAGGTTTTACCCTATCGAAGAAGAGTTTGAATATAAAAATCCGGTTCCATTAGGAAGTCTTTCAGATGCATTTGGCGCTCCGGCTAACGATAAAAAAATAATCCAAGATGAAGAATATCCATTCTAGTGAGCTGGATGATTTCAAAAAGAACTACCAGCAACGCATCGAAAATTTAGCAAAGTCAAAAACGGAATGGATTAAGGTCTTTGTTGAGTCCCAAAAGCCAAAGAAGCCTATTAAGACTGTGGGTGAAATGTATAAGGAGTTGAAAAGAAAATCACTTCTTTAAAACCCCTTTCCTTTGCCTTAATGGATCTAGATGGTAGTACAATGGATTGTCTTTAATGTTTGAGACAGGTTGAAAAAATTGAATAAGTTTTATTTCATGCCAATTAAAATTGAAATTCTTATCAATTTGAATAAACTTAACTGAGTCGAATTTTATTTTTCTTTTGAAAACATGGTTTTTAATTCTGGTTTTCAGATTGTCCGTTTTTCCAAGGTAAATCATGTTTCCATTTTCAATTAAAAAATAAATACAATTTCCATTGAAAGCGCCATCAAAAGTTTTAAAAATACTACAAAACATTACTTTTTATTTTAATGCAAAAGTGATAAAAAATTATCACATTGTATTATTATTCAAGATCCAAGTTAATTATTTCTATAGAAAGCTCTTTTAAGGCTTTTAATGCTGATTCAGCATCTTTCTTAGTGAATTTTCTATTATCATTATTATTTAACTTATTGCTTAAATATTGCTTTGCATACCTATTGTTAGGGAACATCTTTTGCGCGATATAGCCTAATTCAACTGGCGGATTGCTTTTTAAAAATTCTTCAACTGTCATAAAGCAAAGTTAAAAAATAAAATGTAATAAAAAAATATCACAAAAAAGTTTGTTTATGTGATACAATAGTATTACATTTGAAAAAGCAAAAACGAACAACAATTAAAATCAACAACAATGGCAAAATTAACAGCACAATCAGAGACAAAGTTTAATTCAACTGATAAGCCTTTAAAAAAGAAGATCACTTTAGAATTTGTAAGATTTGGAAGAAAAGGAGGGAAGAATACAAAAGAGTATTTCAGAGTAGCAACAGAGAGTGGTATAATTCAAGGAAGAACACTTTACATCACCTTAGAAGATCTTAAGAGAATAGTTGTAGACGCTGAATTGCTAATAAAAGCAGCAGACGGAGAACTTTAGAAGTGTTTAACAAGGCTGGCCACCTATAACGGCTACATGGTTATTAGTTTTTTACTGGGCGGGTTCGCTCGCTCAGTTTTTATAAACAATTAAAATTACAACGTCATGGAAGTAGAGAAACATATTATTTATTACGCTAACAGTCATAATAGAAGTGAAACGCTTTTATACAACAATAGATGCTTTATGATGTATATCAACCCTTCGGTGCTTAGAAAAGATCAGTATGAAGAAAATAGACTTTGGATTTTAAATCACTTCAGCAATGAATTATAATACTACTTTAGAACAATTTAAAAAGAATTGTAAAGCTGTTAGACTTGAACAAAGAATTCAACATACAGGCAGTTTTAGACATACACGGTCTTTTGGTTGTAATTATTACGTTTATGTTTGTCCGATAACTTTTGAGGTATTTAATCCCTTCACAAAAAAACACGAAGGCAGAGAGTATAAAAGTTTTTTCAGTTCTATTTCTGCAGATCACGCAAAAGAACAAGCGTATAATTACATTAAAGGCTCTCATGGTTAGTTTTTCCGGGTGGCGTTTTGATCCATCATGTCGCCCGGTTTTATTTCAAACAAAAATTTAAATCAAAATATTATGAACAACACTAAATTCATAAAAGTGTCGACAGCTGATCGACAGCCGGAGGAAGAAGGAAGATATTTAATTTATCACAAAGGTTTTAGATCGTTTCTTCAATCAACTTTTGAGCCCGATGATCTGGAAAAAGTTAATTATTTCAAAGAAAACATTGAATACTGGCTTATCGAAGTTCCAGACTATGAGGAGGAGATGATGGAGATGCTGGAAAAGGTTTTGAGAATAAATACACATCACAATTTTAACGGGAATTTAATCAATAATCAAATCAAAGAATTACTAACCAAACTAAAAACAGAATCATGAGAGAAATAAATCCATTTGAGTTTGTTAAAAAAATAGCTTTAGAATTTGGGGTTGACGGAACAAAAAAATATAAAACTTTTTTTAGTCAATTTCCAATCAAAAATGGTAAGAAGAAAATTTCGTCTTCCGCAGACGCTATAATAGTTGATGCCATTGGAAATGAATTTCCTTACATGCTTAATCCATACCAAAGGAACAATGATAAATTAAAAGAATTCGATTTCATATATGTCATTAGAAGTAAGGGCTTAAATGAAATCATTAATGAAACAGGAGCATTAGTAAAAACCGAAATATGTAAAATCTGCGAAGGTGGCGGGTGGTATTCTTGGGGAACAAAATATACTTACGGTGATGTTTATTGTGAAATATAAATAATATAACCATGAATATAGATGATATTCTTAATGAGTATAAAAGTAGATATGTATTCCTTCATAATTTATCTGGACAAGAAGAAGCGGTAATAAAGTGCATGCTTCACGAGAAAAACAAACTTATCACAGATGTTATTAAAGAATTGATTTCAGAATTAGATCCTGCTACTCTGTGTGGAAATTATCAAGAAGCAATAGACAAAGCAAATTTATTACTGGAACAATTTACACATTGTACGCAAAGTAAAATAGGTGAAGAAATAAACCTATTTAACTACTAAAATAAACGGAAACCGGACCGTTCTTTCCGGGAAAATAATTTAAACTTTTTATCAATGAAAAAATCAATTTTCATCGGTGCATTAGCACTGATCACACTGGCTGCGTGCCAAAACGAAAGAGAAGAATCAACTCCAAAAGTTGAAGAAAGAGCTGAAATGGCGATTAATGCGGTGAAGATAGACAGTAAAGACCCTTCAATATCAAACACTGGACGACCTGCACAGCCAGAAGCTTCTATTGAATGCCATACGAGTTATTTTGACAATTGGGGTGTTGCATGTGTTCGTGTTAATGGACAGATGTATCAGGTTAGATGGAGTCCTGCTCAAAAAGAACCTGGATCGAATGAGCCTGCTCAAATGTCATACTCTGCAACTGCAGTATCATCTTGTAGCTGTGGCTAATCATTAAAGCCCCTTCGGGGGCATTTTAAACCTTTAAAAAACCAAAATGGAAAACCACCAAGAGAAGCAATGCATATTTGATGCGTATGCAAAAGCAAAAGTGTTTATTAGCTGGATGCATTTAGTAAACTCCTGTAATAATTACGAACTACTGAACCATACATTCGCTGCCTGCGATCTAGTCCAGGAGGAACAACAGAAAAGAATATCGGAGAAGGAAGAAACTATTTCCGGTGACGACTTTTATTTCAGTGGAGTTCCTGTTGACAAAATCATTAATCCCGAAAACAAAATACAATAACAATGAAACTAATATCAATGACAGCTTTTGTTGAGGAGCAATCAAAGCATTATGTCCCGAAAGATTCTTCACAAAGAGAAAAATGGTTAAATGACTTTTACAAAATGTTCTTTAACGACATAACAAATTATGCCAAATTCTTAAAACAACCTCTCACATTGGGAATGTTTGTTCCTGTAGATGAAGAGGGGGGTGTTTTGAAAGAAGAGCCTAAATATTGTTTTGCTTCAAAAGGAAGTGAACATTATGAAAGACATGAAAAATATTGGAAAGCCAAAGAAAAAGTAATGTTTGAAGGATTTGAAATGCAACCGCCAAAGCATAAAGGTCTTTTTGATCTAGTTTCCAAAAATGGGACTTTACTATTGAATCTTAATTTCCCAATTAATGAAGATGTTGAATGGCTATTGACTTTAGGTTTTGGAATTGAATTAACCCATTCCGCTTTAAAACAAATAGGCTTATGAAAGAACTAGAAGAACTAACCCGGGATAAAAAAAATAACGTCTTCCTGACATCGGGGAAACGACAACAAGAAAAAACAAAACAATGAATAAAGACGAACTTTTAAAAATTTACTCAGCTTATCTGCCGTATGATTTGAAACTTCAACACAAGTATGAAAAAGCTAAACATAATGGAGAAACTGTATTGAGAAGTTGGGTCAAGCCTTTAGAGCCTTTAGATTTAGGTTGCTTGTTTCCACATCGAAAAGATAGTTTTGACTGGAGGCCTATTCTCTACGATCTATCCTGTCTAACAAAACCAATAGAAGGAGGTGTTTATTTGATAAATGAAATAGCTGATGTAATCAGTAAAGATCAAGGCTTTTCCATAATTCAAAATGATGATATGATCATATTAGATTTTGATGAAGAATATGTTTTTCACACCATTAGCATGAAGAATATGATGAGACAGCCATATGAGATAATTCAGATCTTGTTAAAGCATCATTTCAACGTCTTCAACCTTCCGGAATCCGAATACATCGACAAAGCAACTTTAACCAATAAATAAATTATACAATGGAAAATTTACAAATCCCACAACCAAAAGTTATTACCTGGAAAGAATTAAAAGAATTTGTTAATTCTATTCCCGAAGAATTTATAAATAACAAAGCTCACATAATGCTTGAAGACGAGTCGACAGCAAGAGAGCTAAACGAGCCTTTTTTTCAAGAGGAAGATATTTACTTTAATATCGATGATAGTGATGATTCAGGTACTCTAAAGGACTTAACAGAGGTTCATAACTCAGAAGAAGACCCTTTCATTTTGGATGATTATAGACTAACAACGCCAAAAGGAACTCCTTTTCTTTGGTCTTATTGATTAACCCTGTGCCATCTTAGGGTGGCACTTAATACAATAATTATGGAAAATAATGAAATTGAAATTCTAGAAAAACAGTACGCAGAGCTCGTAAAAACATCATGTGATTTATCAAATAAAATTACAGAACACCTTCACAAAGTATTTGATGATAAATTAGCTCATTATAATACATGGGAAGCTTTTCTAATGGACATTAATACTTATGCATCAGTAGACACATTTGGAAAATTAATATATATAAATCATGCAAAAAATAATTTTAATAAAGTAAATAACTCATGATAGCACCACAAGAACTAAAACAGAATAATTTAATAAGAGATATTGAATCCGGAAGAATTGGAGCAGTATTAACCATAGGAGAAAAGAAATGCACAATAAAAATGCCTTTCTCCAAATTAAGTCAATCCTATGAAGAGTTTGAGCCCATAGAGCTAACAGAAGACTGGCTTTTGAAGCTTGGGTTTGAAAAGCATGATGATGGGTCTGTGTCACATCAATATAGTTACGGATTTAATCCGGTTACACATGATTATTTAGTTTATTTAATATGGATTAAAGACCCAATAAAAGACGATCTTCCAAAATATCCATTTTACCTGAATGGTCATTTTGAAATGAAAACAGTCCACCAACTGCAGAACCTTTTTCACTCGCTTTTTGGTGAAGAACTTAAAATTAAAGAATCATGAATCTACAATTGTCTTTAAAAAAGAAATATTTTGGAATTAAACGTGGGTAATTACGGAAACCCACAATACAAAACCAACCAACAAAAGTAAATTAGTAAAATGAAAGAATTTATTAACGACTGCATGCTTTTTAAACATAAAGACAAGCAGATGCGAATTATAGGCGTTGTATCCTGGCTTAGCATAATTGGAATGATTGCTTTGTTTTACTGGGCCTTATTTTAGTATCTTTACTCCATGGAAAACATGGAAGAAATAGAAGCTAAAATACTTGAAAAAGTAAGGGCAGATCATAAAATAAATGGTGGAGCTAACGGATCTGATATAAACGATTTAGACAAGATCATAAATCTGCCTATCCCTGAAAGGAATAAACTCTTTGAAAAAATGGTAGCCGAAAAAAAGATAGCATACCTAAAGCCATTAAACACAGTTAGAATTACGCTACCAAAATAAAGCCCCTGAATTAACAGGGGTATTTTTTTTGTTCAAAATTTCAATGTTAGACTATAAAATTAAAATTGTTAGTAAAAACTATAGAAAAAGTTAGATTAACTATTGTTTTATCACTTTGGTCTTCGTAACTTTACTATAAAGCAATGACTTATGAGTGTGGGGTATAGTAAACAGTATCAAAATAGAAACAAGTATAAAGCGGTTAAGCAAAAGGTTGATGGATATACTTTCGATTCTAAAAAAGAGGCTTCTTATTATATTGAACTACAATGGAGATTGAAGGCGGGGGATATAAAAGAAATCGTCAAACAAAAATCATTAGAACTTTATTGTAATGAAAAACTTATATGTAAGTATAAGGTAGATTTCTGTGTTGTAACGAAAGAAGATGAAGTAGAACTACACGAGGTTAAAGGTTTTGAAACAAGGGATTGGATGTTGAAGTGGAAAATGACTGAGGCACAGCTTGAAGATATTGGAAATAGGCAGTTTGGAGGAGTTGTGCCGAAACTTGTTTTAGTTAAGTAAGATATGATTGTTGTTGAATTACCAAGCACAGATGATGAGTGCAGAAGGGGTGGATAGTTGGTTGATGAAGGAGGGTGCTTGGTGTTTTTTAAAGAAATTTAAAATGGAAAATGTTTTCTTAATCACAAATAAAGAACGAACTAAGTTTTTGTGCAGAAATTCAACTGGGAGGTATTTTGACATACCAAAGAAACAAAAAGACATAATAACTTACCCAAATGAAGGATCAGCGAAAATGATTGTTGGACACCATAGAGGTGATTATAATTTAGACTCTATTGATAAATGCGAAATGATGGTAGTTCAATATGAGTTAATTCTAAAAGAAGTTGTAGAAAAATAAACGTGATGCTAGCATATAGGTAATGCGCTACAGCCGTGGATAGGCAGTGAAGGAGAGTAGAGAATCACGGGTCGGTCCCGGGAGCATTAGCAAAAATTTTAAGACGATAGAAGTAAGAGCGACCTTACGACTTTACAAAGAAAACAGACTGATCATCTGGATTGTGCACGATTAGATTTGTAATGGTGGAAAAAGCAAAGCCACGGGGTAAAATCCGTGGAAATGGGAAAGTAGCTCAGCTGGCTAGAGCGATTGACATGCCTTAATTGAGTTGGGAAGACGAATCCAGAAACGGAGGTTATCAGTAGGTCGGGGGTTCGAGTCCCTCCATTTTCCACAATAAAGAACAATCAGTGTCAGGTCTGAGGAAGGATGCTCCTGAAAGTTGATGCATAGGCTTGCGGACTTCCATATTGTTCTTTTTAGATTGATTTAATGCAGTAGGAATTTTTCATATTAATATTTTGTGATTTGGTGTCCCGCTGCTGTAATAGGTAGCGGGGTTTTTAATTTAGGGAGTATGGAGAATATAAAAAATTTAATAATACCATTCGTTAGCGTTTTAACAGTGTTTTATTTAGTGGGTGCGTTTATAAATGGAACATTTAACAGTGCATTATGGAATGAAATATTTAAAGCTGTTTTGGCGTCTATAGCAATAATGATTGGTGGAGTCACTGCAGTACTTTATAAAATGGAAATTGAAGATAAATAAAATCTATTTTCTATGGCATGCAACTGTAAAGATATAGACTTTGGATCTGAGGAAAATTTCGCTCAACAAATAATGGTTGATATTCCATCACATATGGAAGGGTATAAGCATGCAAGACTAAAAGAAGGATTATCCGATAAAATTTGTATTGATCCATGTATCATTGATGAGGTTAAAGAGCTTTGGAGTTAGGGGATTGAAACACATGGATGTTGCTGCGGTCATAATAAAGCCGAATCTTTCGTAAATGTACATGAAAAGGATATTGAAAAAATGTTGAGTCTTGGGTACGTTCAAAACCATCCGGACAAAAGCAGAAAAGACACATTTAGATTAAAATCAGTTTGAAATGGCAAAGAAGAAGAGTGAAGATAATGAAGGAAGGAAGTCGGACGGCAAGTTTGCAGAGGGAAACAAGTTTTCTCCTGGCAGAACACCTGTTTATGCAAACGGAGAAGAACTCGCTGAAAAGCTTCTTGAATACTTCGAATGGATTAAAGGGGAATATGAAATACACGATATTGTTACAACAAACACTAAAGGTAGTGGCAAAGACGCGGTAACTACAACAATATTAACACCTACTAAAGTTTGGATCAGAGATCCGGAAGAGCCAACAATGACTGGGCTTGCTATATACCTTGGATTTGAAAGTCGACAATCACTATATGACTATGGCAAAAAAGACGGTTTTTCTTACCCTATAAAAAAAGCACTACTTCAAATTGAGAATAATTACGAAAAAGGACTATGGGGTGACAAGGTAGCAGGGGTAGTATTTGCTCTAAAAAACATGGGGTGGGCAGATAGTCTTAAACTTGGAGAAGACCAAGATGCACCTTTTTCTTTCGGATCTTTTTTAATGAAATCTTAATGGCTACGTATAAAGAAATAGAACAAAAAGGTATTGAACAAATTATACAATGGAGAGGCGACTGGAATAAGTTTGCCTCTGATGCTTTAGGGGTAAATCTAGATAAAGAACAACAGAAAATACTAGAATCAGTTCAATGGAATCCAAGAACTTCAGTTGCTTCCGGAACCGCAAGGGGGAAAGACTTTGTTACAGCCGTTGCAGCTGTTTCCTTTATGTATTTGACGCCTCGATGGAATAATGCAGGGGAATTGATTGCAAATACTAAAGTTGCTTTAACAGCTCCTACAGATAGGCAGGTAAAAAATATCATGATGCCGGAAATATCCCGATTATTTAATAAATCTAAAAAACTTATCGGAGGTTTACCTGGGAAATTAAATGCTTATGGTATTAGAACCGATTATGATGAATGGTTTTTAACAGGTTTTAAAGCTGATGAGCACAACCATGAAGCGTGGTCAGGTTTTCATGCTGTAAATACAATGTTTGCAGTAACCGAAGCAACTGGTATAATTGACGACACTTTCGGGGCGATCGAAGGAAATCTTCAGGGGAATTCTAGGATACTTATTGTTTTCAATCCAAACACTACTATTGGTTATGCTGCAAAGAGCCAAAAGGGCGAACGTTGGTCAAAACACCGATTAAATAGTCTTGATGCGCCTAATGTAATTGCAAAAAAAGAGATTATTCCGGGGCAGGTTGATCACAACTGGATTCAGGATAAGCTTGATAACTGGTGCGCTATTATTCAACCTCATGAATTTAGTACAGAAGAAGATGATTTTGTACATGATGGAATTTATTACAGACCAACTGATATTTTCAGGATTAAGGTGTTGGGTAAATTTCCAAAAGTTTCTGAGGATTCCCTTATTCCGGAACAATGGATTGATGAAGCAAATAAAAGATGGATTGAAAATAACCATAAAGAAGCCGGAAGATCTGGACGTTTGGTTGTGGGATCAGATATTGCTGGAATGGGGCGTGATAATAGTGTCGATGTATTCCGTTATGGTAATTTCGTGGACAAATTCGAAGTGTCAAATTCAGCGGGAGTTGCCGATCACATGAAAGTTGCCGGTAAATTAGCCTCAATACTTAAATCAAATCCCAATGCATATGCTTCTATTGATACTATTGGAGAGGGAGCGGGAGTATATTCAAGAATAATAGAAGTTGGGAAAGAACAAAAGATTGATTTTGGTGAAAGATTAATTTCTTGTAAGTATTCAGAGAAGGCTTCTCTAAATGATAAGCCTCTAAAAGACATTACGGAACAATATGAGTTCTTAAATATGCGAGCTTATCTATTCTGGTGCGTTCGTGATTGGTTAAATCCAAAAAACGGACACAATGCCATGCTTCCTCCGAATGATTTATTTAAAGAAGAAGCGACTGAAATAAAATGGTTCTTTCGGAGTAATGGAGAAATACAAATAGAATCAAAAGAAGATATAAAAAAACGTCTGGGCCGGTCTATTGACTTGTTTGATGCACTAGCAAATACTTTCTATCCAATTGTAGTCAAAAACAAGACAGACCTTAAAAAGCTCGGCAGAATGTTAGGATAATAAAAAATACTATATATGGATTTGAAAGGATTAGATGCAGAGAAAATAGTAAAGAAACTGGATAAATTAAGACCAAACACGGACTATTTATCTAAAGCTGTTCTGCAGTACAACGTGGAAACACACAAAATATTTACAGATAAAACAAAATACCCGGATAAGCTGGTGGAAATTGAAGAAGGAACAATCTCACAGCCTATTAATAGAATTGGTTTTGCTATACAGCAGATGATTGTTGATAAAATCGTTGCTTTTGGGTTTGGTAAGCCTGTTTCTTACATTCCCACAGATGCTGATGTTTGGCCTCTGGTTCAATCGGTTTTAGACCAAAATAAAAGTGTATCGCTTACCAGGAATATTGCCAGACAGATCTACGGAGCCACAAAAGGTGCTGAGATTTGGTACTTGACACCGGAAGCTGATAGATTGCGAGTAAAACAGTTATTACCAACAGAAGGTGATGTTTTCTATCCGGTATTTGAAAACGGAGACATGACAGCATTTGTTCGTGAGATCACAGTTAAAGACGAAAATGACAAGGAGGTTGAATACATGGAGATATACACAGCAGAAGAAAAGATTGTTCTTAAAAAAGAATCGCAATGGATTGAAGAAAGTCGAGAGGTAAATAGAATAGGGAAAATACCTGTTGTTTACGGTTCCCAAAAGAAAACAGAATGGGATATTGTTCAACCTTTGATTGAACGATTAGAAGAACTCGCTTCTGGTCATGCTGAAATTAACGATTACCACGTTGCGCCTAAGATAAAGGCCAAAGGAGATATTAAAGGGTTTTCTAAAAAAGGCGAGAAGGGTTCAATTCTGGAACTTGATAAAGATGCGGAGCTTGATTATTTAACATGGAATCAAAACACAGAATCCTATAAGCTTGAATTTGATAACCTTTGGAATATTATTTTCAAACTTACACAAACGCCAGATATTTCCTTTGACAAGCTTAAGTCTATGGGCGCGATCTCCGGAGTTGCTGCACAATATTACTTCATGGATATTCACCTTAAAGTTGAAATGAAACGTGAAATATGGGATGATTACCTGGCTAGACGTATCAATATTGTCAAAGCGTTCCTTGCAAAAGTACTCAGCACTAAAAATGCTAAAAAACTAGAAGAGCTTGAGGTTGATATTGTCTACAACCCGTACATGATCAACGATATGAAAGAGAAGATCAGTTATTTGATGGATGCAACAGGTGGACAGGCTATCATGTCGGTTGAAACTGCAATGCGAAACTTAGGCATTGATGATCCGGTGGAAGAAATGCAAAGGATTCGAGACGAGAACGAATATTCAGCGGAGACAGAGAACTCGATTACGTTTGGAGTATGATTCAAATAATAATTGATTAAATATACATCATGAAATTAGAAGAACTGTTGGAAGAAAAAGAATTTTATAGTGCATTGTATGGACGATTTGCGCCTAGTGACATTTGTCCGCCCACAATTATAGACAAGAATAATAGGGATTGTTTTAAAAAATGTGAAAGCTGTCAAAATGAATTTTACATTAAAAACATGAAACAAGATGATATTTCAAATTGGTTTTGTCCTGAATGCTGGGAGGAATTACATCCTTTAATGAAAATAGATTTTGAATAGCTTGTAAAGTTAATTTATATCAGTAAAATCAGTTTGATGCATGAAAAAGAAAACTATTAAAATACCAATCTATCATGGAGATTTGATAATCATTTTAGATTCGGAAGAATGGAATAATGTAAACGGCATATACCAACAACGTATGCAATGGGATAGACCAGCAGATGAAAGAGACGTCGCATTTGTTTTTGATGATTGTCATATGGGATATTCAAGGTACGTTGTATGCTTTAAATACCGGCCTAAGAATAGTGTAATTGCTCACGAGTGCGTTCATCTTGTCAATAAGTTGTTCAAAGACCGTGGTCAAAAGTTAGATATTGAAAACGATGAGGCTCAGGCTTACATGACAAGTTGGTTTTTTGATCAAATAGAAAAATTCTTCGATGGACTACGACAAACAACATAGAAAAAGAGTAGAGCAGTACTTAAGGCGGGTTGAAAAACTTTTCAATGACCTTGTTGAAAGTATTGTTTTTTCATCCCTTCCAGCAACTTTAAAGGAAGGGCTTTTTCAGTTCCGGAAGTACCCACGAATTACCAAGCATATAGAAGAGGTTTTTAAACAATTTAACTCCGATTTACGAGAACTGATAACTATTTCAACTGCATATTCTTGGAATGTTGGAGATCTTAAGAATGACGCTTTAAAACTTGCTACCCTCAATAGTATTTCTGGGAAAATACCGGTTGAAATATTAAATAAGCTCAAAGAAGCACCAATGCCTCGTAATGCTGAAGCGTTAAAGGCGTTTCAAGAGCGTAAGATTGGCAAATTCACTATTTCAGACCGTGTCTGGTCAATTACTCAAAACACAAAGAAAGAACTGGAATTTGCGCTTGATTTGGGGTTATCAGAAGGAAGAAGCGCTCAACAGTTAGCCAGGGAAATAAAAAAGTACCTGCGAGAACCGGACAGGCTATATAGAAGAGTGCGAGATAAGCACGGTAATTTGATATTGAGCAAAAATGCTAAGGCCTATAAACCGGGACAAGGAGTTTATCGAAGTAGTATGGCAAATGCTGTACGATTAACGAAAGAAGAAAATAATTTAGGCTACAGAGTGTCTGATCAATTACGTATCATGCAGAATAATGATATTGTAGGTTATAGAATCGAGCTTAGCAACGCGCATAAGATCGTTGACATCTGTGATGATCTTAAAGGTTTCTATCCTAAAAACTTCATCTGGAAAGGCTGGCATATCGGGTGTTTATGTCAACGATATACAGTCCGTAAAACAGACAAAGAAATTATTGATGAAATCAACAAAGGGGTTAATTTACCTCCTTCAAGCTCAGAAAACTATGTTTCCGATGTTCCGGAGCAATTTAAAACATACATGGACGAAAACAAGGCAAAAATGGAAGGCTGGAAAACTCAGCCGTCTTTTATGGTGGATAATAAAGGATATATCAAATAGAAGTATTAAATTTGCATTGCCGTTGTGAGTAATTTTCAACTTGCTACAGTAAAAAATGAATAAAGTGATTGCATTAAATTGTAATCACTTTTTTTTACTGTTTGATTTTAGTAAATTTGCTATAACAGTAAACTCATTCAGGACGCTGAATCTTACAATTAGTTGCGCTATTGTGGGAATAGCCATCGGGATAAGTCCGCATGACGTAAGCAGGTTCGAGCCCTGCCGTGTAATTGTAGAAGTTTGCTGTTATTTTTTTATAAAAATCCATGATCTCGCACCAAGAACAAAAACTATATGATGAATTAACGGAAGGCTGTAACTTTATGCCACTTCCGGACAAGCTTTTAACAATGGTTGAAAACTGCAACCTTAGCGGAGAAATTCACCCGGAATTACCGTTTATCTGCTATCACTTTCATTCGTATTCGTACACGAAAAGACAGTATGAAAGTCTTTGTGAGTTCCATGTAAATATGTTGGAGCAGGTTCAGCAGCATAAAATGTTATCAGATAACGTGTCTAACGCCCTTATTGTACTCCGTGAACCATTAGTACATTCAGGACAGCCAGAATACGAGAAGAAAAATATTGAGTACTGGAAAGAGATTGTAGAAAGCACCCCTGAGATTAGATTTAGATCAGAATTTTTTAAATATATTAGACAATAACCATGAAAATATTTGATGTTGAAAGTAAAATAGAAGTGAATAATAAACAGTTAGAATTCTATTATGAAATGTATGATAAACTAGAAACTAAATTTTCCTTTCTGGTTGTTATTTACTCTTTCATGTTTATATATATGATTGAATTATTTAAGTATTTTATTGATGCTGATATTACATTAACTAATGCTGTTTTTATTATTTTATTTATAGTATTTCTCGTTTTTTTAGGGACCTCTTTACATTACACATATTTGTTACAAAAGCCAGTTGATATACATTACCTTAATGAACCAAATCATTTTTACATTGATAAGCTAAATGAATATAAAACTAAACTCAACTACAATGATGAATTAAACAGTGATGATGAATATATATTAAATGAATATGTTAATTTGACCTATCTTGATGAGCAAGAAATTGCGCTTTCTAAAAATATAAAAGCTTATAGAAAAAAGAGAGGTCTATACTATAAAAATTTTAATATAATCTTGCTGTGTCTTGTATTGTATGTTTTTATATCAAGTTTTGTTATATTTGAAAAGAGGAAAGAAAACACCTCATTTGATTTAAAAAATTACAAAGAAGTTATTAACTATTTAAACTCTAAAAAAATGTCAGAAAAACCAAAAGTTGACCCTAAAATGGTCATTCCAGGTAACCCAGTAGCGGTTAAACAGGGAGGCGTAACTTCAACGCCAAAAGAAACTATACGTCAAGTCCCAAAAATAAATAAAGACAAAAGGTAAAACAGCCCCTTAATTGGGGCTTTATTGTATAATCGAAAATTCACTTTTTGGAGCAAAATATTCATGACCATCATCCGTTTTAATAACCCACGTTGTCCAAGGGAAAAATTGACGTGATGGAATTTCTCTTAAATAAGTACCGGTAACTCCTGAAATGTGCTTTAATCTAGTCATGTTGTTTTATTTTAAAATTAACTCTTTTCCTTTAAGTGCGAAGAAAAGGTTTTGGAGTTGGTGGACATATTTAACATACTTTAGACGAATATTCATCGACTCATCAGGATCATCAGCGCTAATACAAATTACAGCACCACGTTCGCCATATTCAAGTTCTAAATACATTTCACGCCCGTCAACTTCATCAATCAAGGATTCTATCTCTACATATTGATCTAATTGAAAACCGAATTTATTTAGCCATTCCTCGGTTAAGGGGATGGGACTGAAATAGTCTGGATCACGTTCATTAATTCTGTAAAGATCTCCATATTTAGAAACTTCATGAACAATTTCAATGTTTCCGCCTTTGTCGAATACAAAATTCCCTATTCTCATTTCGTTTGCTTCCATTATTTCAAAATTACTTCAATTTTTGGATTATAGGTAGGTACGGCATTACCATTTATTAAGCCGAATGTTTCTTTTTCAATTTCAATATTCAGTTCTAAATCCGGATTAGCTCTTAGAAATTCGTTGATATTTCTTTTAAGGTTTATTTTTAATACCTTAATTTCTTCTTTAATCTCATCTGTTGTTTTACTGCTCATATTTGCTTCCATATTAATTTCTTTGCACTCGTTTTAATATTATTTTATCTGAAAGGTCCTTCATTTTAAAGCCCAGGGTGTTGATTTTATGTGAAGAAATGAAACCAATCTTTTCACTAAAATCAAATACAGCCTTTTCAAAGTCTTCAATTTTTCCCGGAAAACCTAATTCTTTTAATCGTTTAATATCATCAGAAGTAAAGCCAGATTTCTTAATCTGCTCTTTCACTTGAATCAGATATAGAAATTCGCAATCCAATGCAATCGAAATTTCCATAAGTCTTCCATTAAGTTCATATTCATTCATCTCAATTCAAATTTATAACATAATACTGGATAGTTAATTTGTCAATCAGGTGATTGTTAGGGGTTATCCACAAATAGCTTGCTATGTTATACACATGCAAAGCTTTATTGTAATCATCCATTGCTTTCTGTCCCATGGCAATGATCTTTTCACGATCTGCTTTTGAAATATAGAAATTCCGCTTCATTAATTCATTGGTAATAACCTTATGCTTCATCTTCTCATCCATTCCAATACTTTTTCCGTGTCAAACAATAATTTCTTCTTCCTTTTCCTTCCTTCATAGCCTCCTATGATCAATTCATCAGGATAATATTGGCATCGAAGAAGTGCGTATACTTCTTTTTGCCCCTTTCCTGTTACCTCGCAAAACTCCGAAAAATCCATTGTGATTTTTTGAACGATAGAGAGCCTGTTAAAAGCTACTAAAAGTTCGTTCAGTGTCATATCCGACGTTCTCATACTTCCTAAATCTCCCCTCATAAAAATAATACCGTGGTTATAATAGTAAAATTACGGAAATGAAAGTGTAAAAGCAACAAATGCTATTGAAAATAAACGTTTTACAGACGAAATTTACGGTAATTAATAATAAACCTTTTAATATGACAAGAGAAACTATAATTGAAAAGCTGAGAACTAAATACATTGATTTAGGGTTAAGTGATGAAATTTTAGGGTCGCAAGCAGATTTTATTTTATCAAACAAGCCAACTGATGAAACCATTAATGGGGTTATTGACGGTGTGGGGGGGGTATTAAAATCTATTCAATCAAGCTTGGATAAGGCAAGACAAAAGCAACCTGAAAAACCTGCTGAGAAAAAGCCGGAGGAAAAGAAACATGATGTTAAGCCAGAAGATCAAACTTTAGCTGAACAGGTTAAGGCTCTTACTCAATCAGTTCAGGCATTAGTAACCAAAACAGCCGCTGACGACAAAAAAGGAAATCTTGTAAAAGCACTTGCGGCTAAAAACATTCCGGAAAAGTACTACAACAAGTTCCTGACAATTGTAGACTATGGAGAAGGGTATTCCGAAGAAGATACAGTGAAGGCTATGGAGACTGAATTTGAAGATTTCAAACAGGCTTTTGCAACTGAAGGGGCGCAGGGTGGAAAACCACCTATTGGAACCGGAGGAGCCGACCAAAACAATCAAGTATTGAAAGACATTGAAAGGTTAGGATAAAATCGAAAACAAAAATGAGCAAATTAGGATTAAAGAAGACGGTAGTTGCGGGAGATAAGACAATTTTCGCTCACGTTCTTGAAACCGCTTTAGGTGGTTTCGTATTAGATACAACAGGGCTTACTGTTGGAGATAAGTTACTTGCGGGCACTGCATTTTCGTATGATGAAGCAACGAGAATGGCAAAGCCTGATCAAACGAATCCAAAGGGATTACTGTATGAAGATGTAGTTATTGATTCTGCAACTTCTGTTGATATTGTTCTTAGAGGAACTGTTTACACAAACAGAATTCCAGCGTTGACCGATGCTTTAAAAGCTAAGATGCCACAAATCATTTTCTCACTTTCTAAATAATTAAAACTATGAGTGAAATTGTAACATCAATATTCGGACAATACGGAACAAGTGGAGCATTGCAGGCTATCATCGACAAAAGAATGGATAGATTCAAAACCAGAGAATTTACCAAGTATCTTACTTGGGACACTCCTCAGGTTGATCTTTCATTTGCAGATGTCATTGGTAGAAGCAGAATTGAAGCTATCGCATCAGTAATTGGTGAAGATGCCGTATCTCCTGTAAGAAGCAGACAAGGACTTGAGAAGCTAGAGGGTAAAATTCCAACTATTTCTCATAAGTACTTGATGAAATCTTCTGATTACAGAAACTACATTACTTTACAGAATCAAAATAACGTTTCTGATGACACAAAGAAAAAACAAATCATTGATCTTATTTTCAATGATGTGAAAAATGCTGCAGACGGTTGTACCGCTAGAGTAGATGTTATGTTCTTACAGGCATTGTCAACTGGTAAAATTGACCTTAGCGTTGCGGGCAACCCTGACGGTGTGGCTTATGGCCCAATCGACATGATGCTTCCGATTGATAACATTCTTACAGCTGATAAAATCTGGACTGATCCAACAGCAAAGCCAACAAATGATTTTGAAAAGGTTATTGCTGCAGCACAGGCAAAAGGAAACGGAGATTTCGCAAAAATCCTGATGACCAGACCTACTTTCAACAAACTGAAAGACTCTGCTGAAATCCAGGCAATTTTCAAAAATTCAAATAAAGATAATTATGCGCTGGTAACACTTGCCAGAGTAAATGATTTCTTTACTTCTAACGGATTGCCGGAAATTGAACTTCAAGATTCATTGTTTGGACTTGAACAGGATGGAAATATTACCACATTCAAGGCATTTGCTGATGATGTGATTGTATTTGTTCCTCAGGGGCAATTAGGGACTGTAAAGAATGGTCTTGTGGTTGAAGGAGACTTAATGCAAGTGTCTGGACATTCATATGCAAACGTTGATAAAGTTAAGATCGCTAAGTGGTCCAAAACTGAGCCAATGAATGAGTTCACAAGAGGACAATTACATGCTATTCCGGCATTAACTGCAATCGATGCTGTTTATCACTTAAAACTAAAACTAGCATAATAAATGAAAGTTAGGGATTATTTGTCAGCAAATCTTGAGTTATGGTCGGTTGAAGTGTCCGATTCGCTTATTGATGCAGAATTGATTAATATAGGATTGAATGGCGACTCTGAATACGAACCCGAATTAGAAGTAAAAACTAATACGCTGTTTTACAATTTAATCCCTAAGCTTTTATTATCTCCAAAAAGAGTTTCAGAAGGACAGTTTACAATCGAATATGATAAAGATGCAATGCTTGCATATTACCGTATGATCGCTGACCAGTTAGGACTTCCAAACAATTTGGAAAGAAACAAAATTCGTGATCGTTCAAATCTTTGGTAAATGGCATTACAATATCCATATAAACTAGAAGTATTTGTGAAAACAGATGCTATTAAAGATGAAAATGGAAACTGGATTCCAGGAACTGAAGAATGGCAAGACTTCGGTAAATGTCGTGATGAAGACAGCCTTTCAAGTACTAAGACTATTTCTAATGATCAGATTAAGTATGAATATACCTGGCTCATTCAATGCCCTAAAAAACTAAAGTCTATTGATATAGGATCAAGCATTAGGGTTATTGGACAGAAAGGTGAAACCAGACTTGAGGGAGAAGTTTTAAGAGTAAAATACGATCAACTACACAGTAGAATATGGGTGTAAGAGCAAATTTTAACATGCCTGGTTTAAATCAGTACCTCAATGATGCTTTGGATGCAAAGATTCAGAACATCATCAGGATTATGCGGGTGGTCGGTGAAGATGCTATAAACGAGGCTAGGTCTTACGCAAAAGACAAAGATTGGCAAGATGTCACAGGAAACTTAAGATCATCAATCGGATATGTTATCACCTTGAACGGTAGTATAGTTGGTCAAGATTTCGAGAAAGTACAAGGACCACAACCAGCAACCAAAGATGGAAGGAAAATAGGATATGATTTGGCTATTGATATTGCTAAAGCTCTTCCGGAAATAGCATTGGTTATTGTTGCTGGTATGAACTACGCTTCAACAGTAGAAAGTAGAGGTCGTAATGTACTTACTAGTGCTGAACTAAAGGCAAAATTAAAACTCAATCAATTTTTAAATAACATACGGTGAGGAATTCAGTAATAGAAGCCAAACAGTGGATTTATAATGAGTTGAAAAATGGAGGTGTTGGTTCTATTATTACAGGAGATCTGTATAAAGACTTTAGGCCGGCCGGCAGCATCAAAGAGGATGTTGTTATAAATGCAATTACACTTAACAGTACTTTTTTTCAGTCAGGTGCATTTAACGTGAATTGCTATGTACCTTATCTAAAAGTGAAGATCAACGCAATAGATCAAAACGTTCCGAACGAAATTCGATTAAAAGCTGTTTCCGATAAAGTAAAACCAATTCTGGAAAGAAAATTCACAGACAAATACAATGTTGATATAGAGTTTGAGCAAACAATTATGGATGACAAAGATTGCTATATCAATTTCAGACTAAAATTAAACGCATTTAATAATAATTAAAATTCAATAAAATGGCAGGACAGATTAACAATGGTGTAGCGAAAATTGAATTAGCACCAGTTGCATCAGACGGGGGAATGGGCACCGTCTTTAAAAAATTAGGAGAAACCATGCTGGGAACATTAAAAATTAACATGGAAGACGGTACGACTACTGATTTCAATGTTGAGGAATATGATGATCCTATTTTTACAAGAACTACAAAAGGAGCAATGTCTTTTGACTTTGATGTTGCTAATCCGGACGCTGATACGCTGGTTGAGGTTGGGGCTGGAACAAAAGATACTGACGGAAATTATACACCTCCTATTGGAAACGTTACCGTTGAAAGATCTTTAAAAATTACACCTGAAATCGGGTTTGGGTTTGATGTGGTAAGAACACTTATCACATACAAGTTTACTACTGATATGGGTAAAGATAATCTACTTGGAGTTTCGGTAAATGCAAAGGTACTGAGGCCAACAAAAGAAAATACACCTTCGTTTGAATTGGTTAAATATCCAGTAACACCTTAATATTTTTCTTTTTAGCGCACTTGCTTAGGTGGGTGCGCTTTTTTTAACTACAAAATTTACAATTATGGAAGAAGAGAGAATATTAAGTGAAGAGGAAAAAATAATTGCAGAAGAAAAGGAGCTGAAGGTTTTAAATAGTGCAGGGTTTACTGTAAAGACATCATTCTGGGGTAAAGAGATCACTTGGAAGGTAAAAAAAATACCATTGAAAGTAATGTTTGCTCAAAGCTACCGTTTTTTCAAACTTAAAGTTAGCCAGGAGAAACAGGAAAACGATGATTTCCAAGAAATATTAAACTCACAATTTAATTCAGTAGCCGATAACGCAAAGATATGCGCTGAAATTATTGCTATTACAATATTGGGCACTAAATGGAATAACTGGCTTTTCAGAAAACTTTTAACTGAGCATTTATTCAGCAATATCAATTCAAGAGAATTACTTGAATTTACACAGAACGTTCTTTCAATGAACGATTACCAGTCTTTTACAATCTCTACCACATTACTAAGCGCAGTAAGAGTGACGAATCCGATGAAGGTAGAGAAAACGGCCTAAAAACTATTTATGGCCTATGTGGTCAACTATGTCACCACTTTGGATGGACACTCGATTATTTACTAGAAGAGGTGGACTATGCTTTCTTACAAAGAATGCTTATTGATGCACCTTCTTATGATTACGACAAAGATGAAGATGTGAAAAAAGACTCTAAAAAAGGGAAATCATTCAATTATTCTGAATTATCTCAGGAAAGTTTTTTATCACAGTTGGAGCAATATAAATAATGAAGAATGAATAATGTAGGAGGAGCTTTAAATTTCAATGCAACGTTGAATTTAAACGAATGGAGGAGGAATGTTGATCAGATTCGCAGGGACTTATTAGGTTTAAATAATTTCACCGCGCAGCAAACAACACAAATGGATTCATCATTTAGGAATCTTGCCGTTGGTGTATCAAGCTATTTTTCTTTTCATGCTATTAAAGACTTTACGCTTGAAGTGATTAAAGTTCGTGGGGAATTCCAAATGATGGAAAACGCTATTGAAACTATTACTGGATCAAAATCTAAAATGGACCAATTAATGGCTGAATGGAAAGATCTTACCCTAAGGTCTCCATTTAGACTTTCTGAGATTGGCCAAGCTGGCAAGCAATTATTAGCATACGGTATCGATGTGAATAAAGTTACTCATGATATTGAAATGCTTGGGAATGTAGCTGCTGGAGTTTCTGCTCCTATTGGAGATATTGCTTATGTATACGGAACTTTAAAGACACAAGGTAGAGCTTACACTAGAGATATTTTACAGTTTACTATGCGTGGTATCCCAATTATGGGTGAGCTTGCAAAAGTGATGGGCGTTAGTGTTTCTGAAATGAAGGCTTTAATTGAAGCAGGTAAAGTTGGGTTTCCTGAGGTTGAAAAAGCAATGAACAACTTAACATCAGAAGGTGGAAAATTTAATAACCTTATTGGGAAACAGGCAACAACACTTACAGGGGCTGTTAATAGGCTTAAGCATGAGTTTGAATTAATGCTAAATGAAATAGGCTCAAATAATGAAGCCGCTTTATCAGGAGGTATAAACTATCTGTCGCACTTAGTCGAAAATTATCAACAGGTTAGTAAATCAATTCTTGAACTTGTTGCTACATATGGTTTGTACAAGGCTGCCGTAATTACAACTGACGCACTTGCCCGAATGTACAACATGACAATTCAGTCAGAAATAGCACTTCTTGGAATTTCCGAAAAAATGAAGCTTGGTAGGGCATTGGTTACCCAAAGGCAGGCAGAAGCTACTGCAAGAGAAGCTGCCGCTGAACTTGCAAATACAAGAGCTAAATATTCTGCATTACAAGCTGAAGTTTCTTCTTTGGCAATTAAGAAACAATCTGCGATTCAATCTGGAATAACAGCAGCGGCAAAAGCCCAGGAAGCAAGAGTACAGTTATCGTTGGCTAGAATGGAACTAACAGCCGTGCAAGCGAACGGAACAGCGAGGGAAGTTGAGATTGCGCAGAAGAGAGTAGTAACGGCTCAAAATACCGTAATTGCAACACAGGAAACTGCTTCTATAGCTAGAAAAAGAGCTTTAGCGGCTGCTACAGAATTCAATGCAGCGAAACAACAATTAGAAAATACAGCACAAGCAGTTGGCATTGCTGAAAAAACAGCAGCAACAGCAGCAGAAACGGCTCAGATAGCGGCTAAAAATGCCAATGCTATAGCAACAACAAGATTAACAGTGGTTCAAAGAATTCAAACTCTTGCAAGTTTAGCAGGAGCAAAAGCGCAAGCTTTCTTAAATGCGACCTTAATGTCTAATCCATACGCAACTGTTATTGTATTGTTGGGTGTTTTGACTTACAGTATATATAAGGCAGCTTCTGCAACATCTGAGTTACAAAAGATTCAAGAAGAATTCGATGAAAATCTAAAAAGGACAAACCAATCTGTTAATGAACAGAAAACGAAAATTGAGACGCTTGTAAAAGCGATAAAAGATAAGACAACATCAGATGGTGATGCCAAGAAAATGGTTGACCAACTGAACAAGGTTACTGAAAATAGAATCAAAGGTCTTTCTGTTGAAGCGATAAGAACTGGTGAAGCTGACAAGGCTGTTCAAGCATATACAAAAACATTGTACAGAAATGCAGAAGCTATGCTTAAAGTGCAAGAAATTGCCAGATGGGAAGAAGAATTAAAGAGTCTTGAAAAAGATGTTAAAACATTTTCATGGGGCGAAGCATTTGGACAGGCTTTTAATCCATTTAATGATGATTATTGGTCTACAAATCCTGAAAATCAGAAAAAGGAGAAGATTGCAGCCTTAAAAAAGACCATAGCGGAAGCTAAAAAAGACGTTGAAAAGGCGGTTAAAGAGGGTTTAGATATTAATGGCGGAAGTTCTGCTGAAGAAGAAAAGCCTTTTTCTCCTGCAAAATTTACTGAAGAATGGTATGATCAGGAGATTGAAAGATTAGATGCTTTAAAGAAAAAGCAAGTTGTTGGTTCTAAAAAATGGAATGAATACAGGGCTGAAATCGAAAGAATTAGAAATCTTGTAAGTCCCAAAAAACAGAAAGAAGAAAAACAGATTGCTGAATTATTTCCTATAGGATCTCCAAAACAAATTCAACAACAAATGCAGTTGCTAGATGATGCGATCGCAGTAATGCAAAATGGTTTAGTAAAGATCAGAAAGTTGGATAAGTATGGACATGACAAAGACAAGCAAGGAAATCCATTTTTAACAGGTGAAATTATTTCATTGGAAGACGCAAATAAGAGAAGAGCAGCGCTTCAAGAAAAATACGATGATATTTCCTACAAGACATCACAGGAGAAATTTGATTTAGCGAAAAAGCAATGGGAAAACTATTATAAATCGGTTGAATATTTCGGAAAAGATGAAGCGGATAAAATGTATCAAGGTCTGTTCAAGGGCTCTAATAGTTTTTTACAGTACATCGATAATGAAATACTTGCATTGAATGATCGTGCAATAGCAGGTGAAAGATTAACTAAATCTGACTATGATTACCTACTTAACCTTAAAAGTGCTAAAAATACTTTAACGGGGATTGAAGAACCTATAGAAGTCTTTAAAAGAGAGTTTGAAAATACTCTAAAATTAATGCCTTCGTATGTCGATCAAATTGAAGCTATTGATAAAGCAATTGATGAAGCTTACCAAAAAGAAGGTGGTAATTCTGATCTGTTCCTTAGTCAGAAAAGGTTTTTAGACGAAAGAAAAAGAGCAATATTGCAACAACAAAAGGAGATTGCAATTCAATTTGTTAATGAACAGGAAACTGCCGAACAAAAGGCTGTTGAAATTAAGCAAAAATATGAAGACATAAGAAATCGAATAGGTGAAAATTCATCGTATTCAGATCAAGAAAGATTAAGATTATTAGGGATTTCATATAAAAATGAAGCAAAAGACATTTCTGAAGCTTCTTTAGAAGTTTTCCAGAAATCTGATTTGTTTATCAAAGCTTTTGGAGATTTAGAACGAGTAGGGCCTAAGACACTTAAAAAGCTTAAAAAGGCTCTTGAAGAATATCTTAATTCTGCTGATGGACAAAAACTAGGTGTTGAGCAATTAAAAATTATTCAAGATCAGATAAAAAAAATAGGGGATACAATTGAAAAAAATCCATTTGAAACAATAGGTGATTCTATAAAAAAATACATTTCAGAAAAAAGGAAACTTGCCGATGCGGAAAAAAAGTTTGGAAAGAGTAGTCTTGAATATAATGATCAGTTAAAGGTAACTAAAGATTCTTTATCGGGTATTTTTGAATCTTCCGGAAATGCTATTAATGGAGTTATAGGTTTTGCATCTTCTTTAGGGAATGCATTAAGTATGCTTTCTGATGATTCAAATCAAGCTCTAAAAGATGTAGAACAATTAGTTGAAGGGGTGTCTAATGCTGTTCAGGGGTATTTTAAACAAAACTATGCGCAAATGGCCGGAGGTATTGTTCAGATGGTAATGTCTATATCTAGCTTGGTCGGAGGGGATAATGCACGTGAAAAGCAAATAAAGGAATGGGAAAGGGCTATTAATTCACTAAAGAATACCTATACAGATCTACAAAGAGCAATTGAAAAGACGGCAGGTGATGCTTCACTTTCTCAACAAAGAAATCTTATTGAGAATTTAAAAGCACAGCAAAATACACTTAGTCAAATGAGAGATACAGAACTAGGTAAGAAAAAAGTAGACAAAGATAAAGTTGCCTCATATACAGATCAGATTAATGATATTAATCGTCAAGTAGAAGATCTCGTATCAAAATTCAAAGAAAGTGTTACAACTGTTGAATTTAAAGAATTATCACAAAAACTAGCTGATGCCCTTATAGAGGCCTTTGCGCAAGGCGAGGATGCTGCAAAATCATTTGATAAAGTTGTTGATGAGGTAATGAAAAATGCTGTGGTAAATGCTTTGAGAATTAAATTTTTAGAACCTGTAGCCCAAGAAATGGTTGACAAACTTTACTCATCATTAGGTTATGGAAAGGGAAATACAGCAAGCATTGAGCAGTCCATTAAAGAAACTCAATCAGAACTAGATAAAGTGCAGCAAAAAATTGATAGTTCTGGAAATTTCCAAGAAGTAAAGGCGCTACAGCATGAAAAGTATTTGCTTCAGCAAAAACTTAACAATTTGAAACAACAAATTGCAAATTTTGAAATTGATGGTGTATTTGACGGTCTGACTCCTGATGAAATCAAACAACTGAAAGATTACAAAAATGACCCAAGGATCAAGGAGCTTATGGAAGCTTTGAAGGGTATCGATAAAGTTTTTGATACTACTATTGAAGCCGCCCAAGGTTTAAAAGGCGACATCAAAGGAATTACTGAAAAGACTGCCGGTGCTTTAGAAGGTCAGATTAATGCAATGCGAATTATGCAGGCTGAGGCATTGAAGCGATTCAAAGACGGATTAGAAGTAATGAGAAGTCAATTGTTAGTACAGTCACAGATTGAGATAAATACTCGACCAACTGCTGGAATTTATAAAGAGATCAAAGAGCTTAATGCAAAAGTAAAAAACGGACTTGCCGGAATAATATAATGAAAACAGACTATATTTTAAAAGAAATGAAAACTTTCAGCCCTTGTAAAGAGGGCTTTGAAAAAGCTTATAAAGACACTTCAATTAAAAACCTTTGTGAATTGTTTTTTACAAATTCTGACTGGGCTTTGAAGCAAAATTTCCCATCAAAAGAAGTACTTGAAAAATACCGTGGTTATTATGAAAATTACGGGGTGTACTATAGGCAAAGCGCTATAAACAAGGCTGTTAATTTGGCTATCTTTGATAGTGAATCTGAAATAGAATTCACAGGATTTGATGTTTCAGAGATTTTTATTCGTGGAAAATCTAATGTTAAAATAAAAGCTTCAGGATATTCTAAAATATTTGTGACTGTTTTAGATGAGTCAAAAGTGAATATAGAAAGGATTGGAAATGCTGAGGTATTTGTTTACCAATATGGAGGAGCAGTTAATGGAGATTGTGTGGTAAAGCAAAAAAGATGGGATTAAAGTGGTCAATTAATGGAAGGGATTTTGCGGAGTTTGGAATTAATGTTTCAGAGTCTAAAGGCGTTCTTGATAAATTAAAGCCGCGAGAAAGAAACTCTTACACCTGGGCTGAATACCACGGAAAACAAATTGATTTATCTAAGCCATATTTTGAAGCGCGAGAAATGGAACTTCAATGTTGGCTAATAGCATCTGATTCTAATAGGCTGACGGAAAATTTCAATTCATTTTTAGCCTTATTCGATACCAGGTCCACAAAGCGTTTTACTATTGAACCTTTCGGCAATAAAGAATACGCATATGAAGTATTGCTTAATGGCCCGGCTGAGCTTACAAAAGAATTTAGAAAGGGACAAATGTATGGCTCGTTTACACTTAAGTTAATTGAGCCTAACCCTATAAAAAAGATTATTAAAACTACTCTTGATGCCTTCAAACTTTCTTACGAAATAGATTCTGAAACAGAGATTTTCTTCGGAGATGGAACCAAGCAAACCGGCCGCGGAAACGTAAGCCTTACCAAAAACTATTCAGTACCGTCATATGAGAATTCCGGTTTATCGCTTGTAAGTGTAAGCGGTGCGAATGATCAATATTTCGAGGTGTACTTAGTTCCGGAAAAATCTAACGCTTATCAATTCTCAGTTGAGGTGACTCTTCAAACTCCGAAAAACATAAAACTGTACGTAATCGGTAGGAAGCCTAACAACACATATGAAGCGGTTGCAATAAGTACAATTTATGAAGGCGTTACGGGTAAAAATACAATATCAGTAATTCAGGAAGTTAATATTCCGGACTACGGAAAATTCATTTATAAAGTTTTGGACTCAGGTGGAAATGAAATTCCGGGGATAGAATATGACAATCCACGTATTGAAACCGCTGAGGTTGTAGGAGAGTGGCAAAACATGTTAGGAAAAGAAAAGATAATAATTATCGCGGGAAATATTGAAGATTTAAAAAACCTTCAAACACCAGCGGAAACAATTTGGGAAAAAATATAAAACTATGGACGAACAAGTAACGATTATAATCGAAGATTTAATACCACCTGCTAACATAGCTACGATTGATAAAGATCAATTAATAGGTAACGCCGTATCCAAAGAACAGTACGAGAAAGGCAAGGAGGAACAAGATAAAAAGCTTGCTGAAATAAAAGAGCAAGTTGAATCAGATTTTAAGGGAGTGATTTCCCCAACTGATCCAACACCTACAGAAGACGGCAGTTACAAGCCTTCTATTTCTTCAGCAGATCCTGGAACAAATTATCCTAATGCCGGGAACCTGAAAGCCATAAAAGGGTTTTCAACGATGTTCTATAAAAAGGGGACAGTATGGACGAAGTCAGAAGAGGAAATGGCTAAGGCAGCGCAAAATTTAACAGCTTTTGAGGCTTTACAATTTCCAGTCACCGCTGGAACACAATCGGTTTATCAGGAAACGATATGGCAAGTCAAAGTAGGTAAAACTGCAACAGCAACAGACATTCCTTCTTATACTTCTGATATTTGGGTTAAAGTAGATAAAGCAGATGGTATACTAAGTAAGGTGAGTGAGAATTCAGTAGGTAACAAAACGATCAGTACAGTAGCTGATAAAATTATTAGAAATAATACTTTTGACCAGACTTTTGAGATACCACCTAGAGTTGATGGTATTCTAAAAAGCGGACAGTATATTAAACCAAATGGGACTATAACTACGTCAACAGGAACCAGGCAAACTATTGAAATTCAGTTGACGGCAGGAGTTACGGCTTATTATAAAGGATACAATGTTGGAGCCAGCGGTACTGTGCCTAATGTTGTTTTCGTAAACGCGAGTTCGGTAGCTACTGTGGTTTCTGCCGGAGCTGCGAGTACGAGTGTAGCCGAACCATATGATGGAAACTACACACCAACAGTAAATGGTACGTTATACATAAACACAGATACTAGACCGGCGTATGCTGACAAATATCTATTCTATAACGATAGTAGTGCAATTTTAACATTATCGTATAGACAAAAAATGCTATCAGCAAATAGGCTTGATTTGGAAGTCACGTCAATAGCTTATTGCGGTGATTCTATTACAAGATATGGATTGGATCAAACTTACGGTAAAGGTTTTCAACTTGTTATTCAGGAATCAGCGAAGTTCAAAACATCAACTACATATGCGACAGGAGGGTTTACATTAGCGAATTTAAATGCAAGTTCAACTAATTGGGTTTCACATGACATTTTTTCGCTATTAATTGGAATTAACGATCACAGGCTGGCGACTCCATTGGGTGTTTTGGCTGACTTTGATAATGACACTAATAACGGGACTTTTTATGCTGAATTAAGAAAATATGTTAACAAAGTGTATTCTCTTAATAATAAAGCTGTAATTATAATGTGTACGCCTACACAGGTGAACACATTTCCGTTTACGACTACAAATCCGCGGAACTCATTTACTAAAAACGCTGTTAATTGTGATTTAAATGATTATGCAGAAGCGATTAGAACTGTATCAAGAAAATACAGTTTCCCATTAGCAGACTTATTTAATGAATGCAATCAAAACATTCTCAATATTCAACAATTGACTTATGAGGGTGTACATCAGTTTTCAGAGGGCTACAGAAGAATAGCGAATATCGTAATGAACGCAATTAATAAAGTAATTTAATTGAATAATATAACACTATACAGAAACGGATCACCCTTGTTTAATTTAATTGAGCGAGGGAAACGTTCTGTAGAATCTGCAACTCTTAACCGGGTTATGCTTTCGGACGATTCGGTTTCTATTAAACTGAATTCTCGGGAAAAGCTGGATATTCTCATTAATGATTATTTCGTCATTTTTGATTCTGTGTACCGCATCAATACATTGCCGGCATTGGTGAAAAACAGCAATACTTCATACGAGTATAATATTACCGCTCAGGGGTTAATGTTCGATATGCAGCGTTGCAAATATTTCAATGCAGATGCAACCGGATTTGGTCCTGATCTGGAATTTCCTTTGATCGGAACCATCGAGGTTTTCTTGCTGGCTTTAAAAAACAATATGAAGCGTTTTGCTGCCAATTGGGAGCTGGGAAATTTTACCAACGGGGAAACTAAAACAATTACTTTTGGCGATGATACATGCTTGTCTGCTATGCAGAAGATTTGCAATGAATTTAAAACAGATTTCTGGATTAAATATGAAAACGGAAAGTTCGTAATTCATACCGGAGATTACGGCAAAAAAGTGCCTATTAAATTTGAGTACGGAAAAGGGAAGGGGTTGTATTCATTATCTCGGAATAATGTTGATGATAACGATATTGTAAACAGGCTTTATGTATTTGGTGGTACCAATAATATTCCCAACGAATATAGAAACTTCAGTAAGCGATTAAAGTTGCCTAATGCGGATTATCTGGAAGACGCCGGATCAATTACAGCTTTCGGACTTAAGGAGGGCTCAATTACTTTTGATGAAATTTATCCAAAAAGAACTGGTAAAATCACTTCATTAGGCGAAACTAAATTCAAGTTCTCAGATTCCACGATGGATTTTGACTTGAATGAAAAAGAAGCAGATGGAGTGACAACAAAATACCTTATTGCTGGAACTTCAGCAAAAGTGCATTTCAATACTGGCAATCTGGCGGGTTACGAATTTGAAATAAAAAAAGGCGGGTATAATCACACAACGAAAAGTTTTGAAATTATACCATTCAAAAACGATCAGGGGCAAAGTTTCCCAGACGAGGCTTCAACCGCCTTTCAGTTTTCTGTAGGTGATGAATATGTGCTACTTGATATTGTAATGCCAAAAACATATGAGACTAATGCTGAAAACGAATTATTTATTGAGGGATCAAAGCAATTCAATCTTAATCTTAAGGCTAAAGTTTCCTATGATCTAAATGTCGATCCGGCTTACATGGAAAAAATTGGAGTAGGGAAGTTCGATATTGGTGACTATATTCAGGTTTATGATCCGGTCTTAGGTATTGACAAAGTTTTGCGAGTAAATCAGATTACGAATAGCTTTATTGAATCCTATGATTACAATCCTTTTAGGTTAAAAATTGTAATTGCAGATTCATATGAAATTGCGTATAGTTCTAAAGTAGAGCTTCAAATCAAGGAAATAAAAAATGTTTTATCTATTACCAATTTAGGACAGATTAACTATTCGAAATTAGGCTTAAAAACTACTGAGGAGCTTAAGAACCTTGTTTTTGATACGGATGATTATTTTAATCCTGAGAACATCCGTCCGAATTCTATCGAAACGAATATGATTTCTGTTGGTGCCCGTAGTCAGCAGATAAGCTGCAGTGTTGTTTTCTACGTAATGTTTGAGAACAATAAAAATAAAGTCAAAGTAAATCCCGGAATCATCTATTCTCAGACATTCGATAAAGAATGGAATATTCCGGAGAATGTGGAAATAGTTCCAGATGATCAGTTTAGATATGTGTACGGGAAATGTTCTAAAACCGATCAGTCCGGATCAATCGTTTTCAGCCAGGACCAAATCAAGTTCGATGCAGATGCGAATGATTACTATTTCTTGATAGGTATTCTTCACTCTGTAGTTGAAAATGTACGAGTTCTATCAATCACTGTTGGAACAACCACCATAAATGGCGGACTGATCAGGACAGGAATTATTTCATCACTTGACGGCCAAATGACAATCAACCTGGATACACAGGAAATAAAGGGAAAGATCAAATTCACGGACGGTTCAGACGGATTTACATCTATTGATAATGGTTTACTAATGTCTCAGGTAATTGAAGTCGGAAATAACACAGAAAGAAACGCCTTTATTTCTTCAGTAACAGATGCCGGTTCAGATAGTATCCGATTTGGAGCCGGAGCAGATTATGCGCATAAGAATGACGCTGTGTTCAAAGTGTTGCAGAATGGTAAGTTGATAGCTCAAAATGCAAATATTAAAGGAGTAATCGAAGCAGAAACCGGCACAATAGGCGGGGTTAATGGTTGGCAAATCACAACATCAACACTTACAAGTACGACCGGTAAAATTCTTTTTGGTACAGTGAATACTAATGGTGATCTCACTGATGGACTTATGATTTCTAATGATGTTTACCCGAACAGCCAGTATATTGGGAACTTCATGATTAATTCTTCTAAAGATGCTGGGAATGTCATAAACACTGGAGCTACAATTTCTGCATCAGGAAATAATGTTGGAAATACAGCATTGGAGCTTAGCGCATCGGGAGCATCAGGGGTTAATAATGCGCTGACAGTGAATGATGGGTTTATCTTTTTGAATAATACAAGTGGAAGTGGGTTTAAAGGGTTTAAAATATATGTGCAGGCTTTAGGATGGCAATTATTTGAAGGCTTTTCAGGTCAAAAAACAATTGGAGGCACCGTTTGTTATTTCCAAAACGGACTTTTTATAGGGTAAATAAATAATCTTTAAAAAATGAATGGAAAATCTAAACTACAATATCAGCGAGATAATCGCATTAATCATGTCGGTACTGATAGGATCGGGGGCTTACATTTCTTTTGTTTACATAAAAAACAAGCAAAAGATAAGTGTAGCATACGTGATGGCGGTTCTACTGATAAACCTATGCCTGACCTACGTCGCCTCAGAGCTTTTAAAAGCTTTCAATTGGAGCGAGTGGCGAAATCCTTCACTACCCATGGTGGCATTTGCCGGGCAGTATTTGACAGACTGGATGGACAAGAGGTATTTAAAAATATTCGACACTGCAGCTAAGCGGGCCGGAATTAAAATAGATGATAAAGATGAATCTAACGATAAAAACTCCGAAAATGAAAATCAATAAAGACTTATTATACGCTTTTTTGGTTGTATTACTTATCTCGGTTTTTGCCTCTGTAGTAGGCAATATATTCAAAGAAAGTAACGAAAAAGAACTTACTGAATTAAGGAAGATCCAGGAAGCGCAAAATGATGCAAAATACCAATCAGAACTAAGGGAAAAAGCAGCAAATAATAAAAGTGATTCTTTTAAAAGTGTTTTAGAACAGCAAAACATTGGTATTGGTATTCTGAACGATAATTTTAAGAATATGAATAATAGTATTCTTAATATGAAAACGATGTATGATAAAAATTTTACTGACCTTAAAAATTTACAAAATGAAAGCGATCACATTAATTCTGCTTCTATTAGTGAGCAATTTGATTTTATCTCAAAATACAAGTACAAGGAGTATACCGGAGGGCCAAATCCCTGAGGTATATAAAGGGCTTAAGCAAAACGAATATCTAAAGACAAGGCTTCAGAAAACTGAAACCGCACTTTCCAGTGCGAACCAGCTTATCAATGAACAAGATAAAGCTCTTTCCGTTAGTAAGAGTTTGTTAACGGCAAAAGATGAAGCAATGGGGACTGTAATTGAAATCTCCAAACAAGATAAAATTGCAGCTGAAGAACGAGAAAATCAGTTAAATATTGACATTTCATATTTGAAGAATCAACTGGAAGTTACAAGAAAAGAATTTGAGATTAAACAGCGAAAAAGATTCTGGAATGGAGTCAAGATTGGAGGAGTTTCAGTTGCGGTTTTAGGAACTGCTGGACTCATATGGTTAAAAAATAGATAAAATTTACAGCAATGAAAACATCACAAAAGGGAATAAATTTGATTACATCATTTGAAGGATTCAGTTCAAAGCCGTATCTGGATTCAGCAGGAATTCCGACAATAGGTTATGGTAATACTTACTATCCCGGAGGAAAGAAAGTAACGATGAAAGATCCTGCAATCACAAAAGAAAAAGGAGTTGAATTGTTTGCTGCAGTTCTGCCAACTTATGAAAAGATAGTGAACTCGAAAGTGAAAGTTGCTTTAACACAGAATCAGTTTGACGCTTTGGTTTCACACACTTACAATACCGGAGGTTCTGACACATTGTTTTCTTTAGTCAATAAAAAATCAGGAGAGTCAGAAATCAGAACCTGGTTCACCACGAAATACATTACAGCCGGAGGAAAAACTTTAAACGGACTCATCCGCAGAAGAAAAACAGAGGCTGATTTGTTCTTTTCAAAGTAAACTGAAGTACTACAAGGTTGTTTTTAAATAGGATTAAAAATAAAACACGTCATGTTTTGACGTTCTTAGCTTATACTTTAGTGTTGCAGTTTGTAACATATAGATAAAATCAATAACGTGTAAAACTTCCTTGTACTATATGTTATTGTTGCAAACTGCAACAATTTGTATGAATTTTGTCTAGAAAATAGTACAAGGGAATAAAATTTGTTTAATTTTGCCTATGAAAACTGATGGCTTTTCTAAATTTATGAATGAATTAACTGAATTATATTACAATTCATCGCACATTATGCTTTATGTTCTTAATAAAGCAAACAAACCCTTAGACTTCCATAAACTATTTAAGATAATGTATTTTGCGGATCAAAAGCATTTAAGCAAATACGGTAGGAAGATTACAGAAGATTATTATGTAAAAATGCCAAATGGACCTGTGCCTTCTGCTTCATATGACATTCTAAATATGATAAAAAAGAATAGAAATTCCGAGTCGTCCCTTCACAATTATTTTAAAATTATTGGTAGGTATGAAGTAGAAGCTCTATGTACATATGATGAAGATGAATTATCTGAAACTGACATGTGGTGTCTTGATGAGTCAATATCTGAAAATATTAATTTAAGCTTTACACAGTTAACTGACAAATCACATGACAGGGCTTGGGAAAGTGCGCAATTTTCCTTAAATGAATATTTAATTGCAAGAGCAGGAGGGGCAAGTCAAGACATGATAAATTACATGAAGCACATGGAAAATTTAAAAAATTCTACAACTTTTTCAAAATGATAGGTATTGGTGCGGTATTTTTTTTATTTATAGAAGAATTTCAAAAGAAAAAATACTTCATTGTGCTTGGTGAAGACGATCATAGTTATTTGTTCGCTACTTTTTATGTGAATACAACCATTAATTATAATTTCGTTGAAAATCAAGAAGTAGAGAAATTACACATTGTTTTAAAAAAGGCTGAATATCCCTTCTTAAAATATGATTCATTTTTAAATTTGAGTGAGCATTTCCCAAAAACTAAAATTTCTTTAGAAGAAGAGTTTAAGAAAGATGACAAATGTTTAGTTTATACTTTAACTGATGAGCAATTGCATTATCTTAGGAAAGCATTTAAGGAAAACCCTATTATAAAAGGAAAAATAAAAAAGAAATATCGTTTTTTTGATAATTAATTAAAAGGATTAAATAAAATAGATTCCCCACCTAATAGTGGGGATTTTGTATTTTTACAGAACTTGAACTTTAAAGTTCTACTTAATTTATGTCCGCCTCCTTAGGGAGGCTTTTTTGTGGATAACTTTTTAATGCGTCAAGTTCTGTCGCCATGCGGGTTTTGCTTTGCCTTATGAAAATTTAACAGCGGTTTGATATGTTTTGGTTCAAAATGTACATAACTTTGCGATATGAAAACGATCGGAAATTTAGAGTTATTTAATTTGGAAAACACAGAACCTGTGGTATTGACGCCTTTAGAAGAGCGTTTACATGCTGGTGGTTATGGTGCGTTTCCGAGTGCTGCGCTTGATTTTCCGGATGAAAGTATAGACTTTTTAAAGCTTTTGGTTAAAGATCCTATTACAACATTCCCAGGAAGGGTTTCCGGAGACTCGTTGAAGGATATTGGTATTTTAAATGAAGATTGGTGTTTGATACAAAAAGGCATCGAAGCGCGGCCAAATGATTTGGTTGCAGCAATTATTGAGAATCAATTCTTCATTAAGAGATTCCGGCCGAAATACGGAAAAGGCAACAGAATTAAAGAACTGAAACTGGAATCTGCCAACGTTGAATTTTCAGATTTTGACATCACGGACGAAACAGAGTTTTTCTTGTGGGGTGTCGTTACATGGACTTTTAAAAATTGGCGAAAATTATGATAGCACTTATTGACGGTAACAACTTCTACGCAAGTTGTGAGAGAATCTTTAACTACGAATGGCGGGGCCGTCCGGTTGTTGTGTTGTCTAATAATGATGGGTGTGCAATAGCTAGGAGCAACGAAGCGAAGGCGTTAGGTATTCCGATGGGTGAACCTTATTTTAAGCTAAAACACTTTGAAAAAACACATGGTCTGATCGTATGTTCGGCAAACTTTGTATTGTACGGAGATATAAGCAATAGAGTAGTGCAAATCACCCGGAGATACTGCAATGATATTGAAGTGTATTCTATTGACGAATCATTTCTTTTCCTTGATGGATATATGGACCAATATAAAAAGATGGTTGATTTACGCAAGGATGTGCTGCAGGGTTTAGACCTTCCAACAAGTATTGGTATGGCTCCGAGTAAAACCCTAGCTAAGGTTGCTAATAAGATCGCGAAAAAGTTCCCGGAAAAAACCGGATCTGTATACATGATAGATACTCACAAAAAACTGGAAGCAGCATTAAAATGGTTTCCGCTGGAGGATATTTGGGGTATCGGCCGTAGGTATCACGATCGATTTAAAAATTATGGCGCTCATACCGCGTGGGATTTTACACAGTTTCCGGATGATTTCCTGCGTAACGAAATGGGAATTCTAGGAGTAAGAATGAAAAAGGAACTTCTGGGAGAAGCTCAGTATACTATGAGTATCCCTGAACCTAAAAAGATGATCTCAACTACAAGAACATTCGATACCGGACACGCTGAATATGATTACGTACATGAAAGAATTTCAACTTTCGCGGCGGAATGTGCCCGGAAGCTCCGGGAGCAAAAGTCTTGCTGCAGACACGTGACGGTTTTCATCATGACGGACCGATTCAAACAAAACCAGGTTCAATATTCAGACTCGTTCACGGTAACGCTTCCCAATCCGAGTAATTCAAGTATTGATATTTCCAAATTTGCTAAAAAAGCGCTGGATAAAATATTTATTAATGGACCAAAATATCGTAAAGCAGGGGTGATCACAAGTACTTTTGTCCCGGAAACCGAAAGAATGACAAGTATGTTTGACTCGGATTTTCATGAAAAGCATAAACCGCTAATGAATGCAATGGATTTAATGAATAATCGCCTTGGAAAACAAAAGATAAAATTAGCTTCTCAGGATATACAAAGAACCTGGAAAATGGACCAAAAACATCTTTCTCCTAAATACTCTACAAGCTTTTACGACTCGATTATTTTGAAAGCGTAATAATTTGTACGCTTTTTGTATCTTTTCAATTAAAAATATTCTATGTGCTACTCATTCAGTAATAAAACAGTTGATCTAAAAAAGATCGCTGAAGAATTGAATGCAGAAAATTATGAGAGTGATTATGTTCAAGAGGAAAACATTTCTGCCTTTACCAGACCAGCCTTGCCAATCGTCTTAGAACATAACGGACGTAAATTAACCCATGGAACCTGGGGACTATATGCTGAGATACCAAAAGATAAACCTGCCAAGGGACTAAACCTAACTGCAGAAAAAACACATACATTTTACAAAAAGTTTGAACACAACAGATGTGTAGTCCCAATATCTGGATTCTACGATTTCCAACATGTAATAATTCCGGGGAAGAAAACTCCAGCAAAAGTAAAGCATGAAGTCTTCTGGAAAGATGCTGATCATATGTATTTGGCCGGATTCTTTGACGTTTGGGAAAATAAAGAAATTGGAGTAGGAATCGTTACTACTGCAGCAAATGAATTAATGAGCGTTGTCCATAATTCAAAACTAAGAATGCCTATTTGTTTGGATGCGAGAATGGCTGAAAGATTCTTGAAGGACGAGCCGATAGAAGAGTTTGTATTTCCGGCTTATGATCCAGCACTTGTTGCTGTCAACCTGGAACCGCATAAATTACCACCACCTTCATTATTTTAATCATGGAAGATCATAAACATATATTTCAGCTACTTGCAAATTATATCGAGGAAGATCCGAACGACATGGTAAACTTCTATGATGATGCAATGAATTTAATCCGAGGCGCAGCAGCAGATAAGAATATTGAGTTTGATGGCTACTTCAGAGAACGCTGGGAAATTTCCTCAGACACTATCTTTGAGTTTGACGAAGATTATTTTGAAGACGAAGACCGGAGAGATTTATACGTTTTCCTATCAGCGTTAGTTGATGAAGATATTTTTGCTTATCTCCATTATGTATGGCACCATGTTTTTCATCAAGACCTAACAGAAGATATTATTGAAAGACGAATTCTTGAACTAAAAGAAAAAGGCGTAACATTTTAGATACGCCTTTAAATTTATTATTGAGTATTAATTTTTAATTTTCTATTCTGCTCTACCATATGCTCTTCATAATCAATTGCATAAATTCTTGTGGTTCTTTCTGTTGTGTGCCCAGCCAACTCTTTTGCTTTCGTAATTCCGTGTTCTTTAGACACAAGATTTAAAAATGTTGCTTTCAAATCATAACCTTTCATTTTTAAGCCTACAAGCTTAAGGTGTTTTGTAATTGCTTCATTTAAAGCGCGTGCCTTAACAGGATGAGCTCCAGGAATCCTATGTTCTGAAAACAAATATTCATCTGTTGCAGCTATTTCGTAATATTCTTTCCAGTATCTCCAAACTTCCATATTGATGGGTCTCATTACTCTTTTGTGTTTTCCTCCTTTTTTAAGATTAATCCAAAAAATACTTTTTTCAAGTTCAACATCACATTTTCGAACTCCAGCCATTTCAGTGAATCGAGATCCGGAGAATAAAAATATATAAGCAAAAGCATATTCATGATGATTTATTTTAGATATAGAATGAAATTTTTTCCAATCTTCAGATGTTCTAATTATATTTCGAACAGAGGATTCGTGTTCAAGTTTTTTTATGCCCTCTATAAAATTAACTAAAAATATATCCAACTCTACAAAATGAGAAAAGAATCTTGATAAGTGTGATCTAGTTTTATTGACCCTATAGTTTGAATAGCCATCTTCTGACATTTTCATTAAAAGTTGCTTAATATCACCTTTACTAACTGTATTGAGGTCTTTATGATTAATGCCTAGCTTTGAAGCATACTTTTTTATATGCTTAACTGAATTGTCATAGTCGCTTAGAGTGGAATCCACTCCTTTAAATGACTTTAATGAAATTTCAAGAGCTTTAATGAATGGAGTTGAGGGTGAAATAAGGCTATCGTCAATTACTTCATACTCTCTAATGACAGGATTAAATCCTTTAGAAAGAGCAAATAACTCTTTTTCGATTAACATTTTTGTACAATCTTGTTTTTCATTTAATGTTTTACAATGATTCATGCCTTTGAATCTAATGATTTTACCATTAGGAAATTCGTCTGAAAAATAAGAGTATCTTATTTCCCAATCTTTTTTAAGATTGCTTTGATTTCTTTTATCCCAAGATGTAGGATAAACTTTGATAGGTGAGTGATGCGGTTTCATTTTTACACGATTTTTTACACGTTAATAAAATTGAGCGCATTAGAGAATGAAATAGAAAAATCGGCAAACGTAGTGTGGATGCTAGTTTGCCGAGATTTTGTACCCAGGACCGGGATCGAACCGGTACTCCTAAGAACTGGTGTTTGAGACCAGCGCGTCTACCAATTCCGCCACCTGGGCTTGATGTTTACTGCAAACGTGATGTTTGTTTCAAATTGGTGTGCAAATATAGGAACTTTTTTCAATGTTCAAAAGCTTTTTGAAGAAAAATTTTTAAAAGTTGAGTTCCAAACCATCGTAGGCAAGGTGCATTCCGGGTGGAAGCTGCTTATCTTCAATATCATGCAGTCCTAAATGATGACTGATGTGTGTTAAAAATAATTTCTTTGGTTTTAGCTCTTCAAATAGTTTGATAACATCCGGAAGAATAAAATGGGCAGGATGGGGGTCAAATTTTCTGATACAGTTTAAGATCAGCACATCCAGATTCTTCAGTTTTTCCTTTTCTGTTTCAGAAATGAATCCGGCATCTGTAATGTAGGCCAGGTTTTTAAATTTGTATCCGAAGACAGTGATTTTATAGTGAATCACTTCTACAGGAGTGATTTCCGTATCAAGTACCTGGAAAGGTTTATTTTCAATTTCATGAAGTTCAAAAGCGGGTGCTCCGGGATATCTTACATCAGCAAAGGCATAAGGAAATCTGTTTTTTATTTCATGAGCAACTCTTGAGTAGCAATAAAGAGGAACATCTTTTCCACTCTTAAAAATCAATGGCCGCATATCATCAAGCCCGATTACATGGTCATTATGTTCATGAGTTATCAACGCAATATCTACGGTATGTTCGTGGTTGGTAAGCATTTGCTGTCTGAAATCCGGACCGCAGTCGATCAGTATTTTTTTATTTTCTTCCGTAGTCACCATCACGGAAGAACGCAAACGATTGTCTTTGGGATTTTTAGAAGTACACACTTCACATGTACAGCCTATAACGGGTACACCTTGTGAAGTACCGGTTCCTAAAAATTTCAACTTCATTTTGTTTTGAGGTTGGTTTAATTTTGGTAAATTTACAAAAAATTTCATGTCCTAATGTATCAGAAACTAACTCCTAAACAAAAAGCATTAACAATTAATCTAGATCCTACTATTTATGGTACTTTCGCAGAAATTGGAGCAGGGCAGGAGACTGTTCGCCACTTTTTTAGAGCAGGGGGAGCTTCCGGTACTATTGCTAAGGCAATGTCTGCTTATGACAAAGATTTTAGTGATGCCATCTACGGAAAGGAAGTAAAAAACAGGTACGTTACCCAGAACAGGCTTCGCAAAATGCTTCGGTATGAAGTAGCTTTGATTGAAGAGAGAATTTCAAGAGATAATAATCCCGACAGAAAATTCTTTTCTTATGCCAATACGGTAACAACCATCAATTTTGACAAAACGGTAAAAGGCCACGGCTGGGTAGGAATTCGTTTTCAGACCAAAGAAAATGAAGATTACAATGAAATCGTAATTCACGTAAAATTCAAAGAAAATGATGCTACCCTTCAGCAGGAAACCTTAGGGAACCTGGGGGTGAATCTTATTTTCGGAGCGTTCAATTATTTTGACAATCCAAGAACTTTAGTAGAATCTTTATACGATGATATTGCCAAAGACAATCTGGAAATTGATATGATTGATTTCAGCGGGCCTGCTTTTGCTTATGTTGACAACAGGCTGATGTCTCTTCAGTTGGTTAAAAATGGAATGACCGATGCCGTGATTTTCAATTCTCAGGGCAGCAATATGCTTCCGGCAGATGTATTGTACAAGAAAAATATTTTCGCGGTAAGAGGAAGTTTCAGACCGGTAACGAAAGTAAACATTGATATGCTTAAAAACGGGATGGATATGTTTTTCAAAGATGCCATCTGTACCCATGAAGAAACAGAAGTTCTTATCGAGATCACCATTTCCAATCTGAGAGCAGACGGAGATATTGATGAAAGAGATTTCCTTGACAGGGTTGATATTCTTGCTAAACTGGGATACACTGTTATTATCTCCAATTTCTCTGAATACTACAGACTGATTGATTATTTTGCATCTTATACAAGCGGGGATATTGGAGTAGCAATGGGAGTAAATAACCTGTTGATGGTCTTTGACGAGAAGTACTATAAAAATATGTCTGGCGGAATCCTTGAAGCGTTCGGAAAATTTTTCAGAAACGGGATGAGAGTATATCTGTATCCTTATAAAGATCCTGAAACGCATCAGTTGCTGGATTCTTCAAACCTGAAAGTAGAAGAAAACCTGAAAGAACTATATAAATATTTCAAACACAACAATCGTATTGTAGATATTACGAACTATAATCCGGAGTTTCTGGAAATCTATTCAAGAGAAATTTTGAGAAAAATAGCATGTTGTGTGAAAGGCTGGGAAACTCAGGTTCCTGAAGGTGTAGCAGAAATGATTAAAGAGCGCGGAATGTTCGGATATAAAGAAGAGCTTTCCCTAAAACAATTCTCTTAAAAAAATATATACAATGTCAGAATTAAAGAAAAGACTTTCCTCAATTCTTGAAAGTCCTAAACATAATACAGAAGAAAAACTTGAAAAAGTTTGTCACTTGTTGGATCAGGAAATCTCTTACTTCAACTGGACAGGTTTCTATTTCAAAAACGGAGATAAGGAAGAATTAATTTTAGGCCCTTATGTAGGAGCGCCAACAGATCATACCATTATTCCTTACGGTAAAGGAATTTGCGGACAGGTTGCGGTTTCCAATGAAACATTTGTAGTTCCTGATGTGAACGAAGAAAGCAATTATTTAAGTTGCTCTATTGATACAAAAGCTGAGATTGTAGTTCCTATCTTTAAAGACGGAAAAAACATCGGCCAGATTGATATTGATTCCCATACGGTAGATCCTTTCACTAAGGAAGACCGTGAATTATTGGAATGGCTTTGTAACGAAGTTTCTAAAGTTTTGTAATTGAATTTCAATCCGAATATAATATAGACTCCGGCTTTTATAGTCGGAGTTTTTTATGAGTTTTGAAATAGAGTATACAACCGGAGATTCCCGGCCTTACTATTCATAAACTATAGATTATAAGTGGTAATAACAAACATGATTAAAGGCTCATCTCCCGTATTTTCAATAGAATGATAACCTATAGAATTAATAGCCGTAATATCTCCTTTCTGAAGAATTTTCTTTCGTATAGGCCCCTCAACACCAGCTCTTTCACGATATTCTCCGGTTCCATGCACTACTACGTACAGTTCTTGCTCATTTCTTTGATTATGCGTATGAAATCCGGATTCATCACCTTTATTCAACAAAACCATATAAGCAGCCAGACGATTATGAGCTAATTCCTTCTGATCAAACATCTGCAGCATATATACAGTTCCGTTTCCACCATACATATTCTCACGTTTATCCATTTGTGTAATGGTGCGTTCATTCTTTTCAAATGCCATTACGTAAAGATTGATGTATTTTGAAACTTCCCGAATAACGTGATCGAATTCTGCTCCTTCAGATAATATAACTGTATCAGACATGTGAGTTTAAAGTTTAAGGTTTAAAGTTGATGGTCAAAAAATTAGCTTTGCTGCATCAGGTGAATTTCAGCAAGAAGGTCTTTAAAATAATTTTCACATTTCGCAATATGAGTTCCATACCAGGAAAATGCTTCACCATCTACGATCATTATCTTTTTATCAGGAAAGAAAGCCTGCAGTTCTTCAATATGTTTTTCTTTAAACGGAAACGGTTCAGAAGAAAGCATGATGACATCTGCATCTGCAAGATCTTCAGTCGTAATTTGAGGGTAACGGGTTTTATCCTTGAAAATATTCTCAAAGCCAATCTCTGATAAAATCCTATGAATAAACGTATCTGAACCAATGGTCATATAAGGGTTCTTCCAGATAAGATAGGCTGCTTTCACAGGTGTTTCCAGCTTGGCCTGGCTCAGGATTTCATATATTTTAAGATTAAAAAGCTGGGCTCTTTCTTCCTTTCCGAAAAGTTTTCCAAGACTTTTAAGCAGGTAATAATTGTCCTCAATCGTTTCTACATTGGTGACCATTACCTTGAAGTCATCCATCAAAGCTTCTACCTGATCTTTTACATTCTCTTCCTTATTGGCAAGAATGAGATCCGGCTGCAGCATTTTTATTTTCTCAATATTGATATTTTTGGTCCCGCCGATTACTGATACATTTTTTATTTTATCCTGAGGGTGAATGCAGAATTTTGTTCTCCCGATTACTTCATTTTCGGTGAGTCCAAGGTCAAATAAAGCCTCAGTAATAGAGGGCACAAGTGAAACAATTTTCATATTGGCATGTTAGATGATGCCTAAATTTACAAAAGTTTTCCGGTTAAGAAAAGTCCGGCTACAGTAAAATAGATAATAAGTCCTGTAACATCCACCAATGTTGCTACAAAAGGAGCAGAAGAGGTAGCTGGGTCAAGATTTAATTTCTTTAAGACAAACGGGATCATAGAACCGGATAGTGTTCCCCACAATACAATGGCAATCAGGGAAACAGAAACACTTAATCCGACATAAACCCAATATTGGCCATAATCAAAAAGGCCAATCTGCTGCCAAAGCATAATTCTTATAAAACCAATTACTCCCAAAATAGCCCCAAGACATAATCCGGAGATAATTTCCTTTTTCATGACATACCACCAGTCCTTAAGACTGATCTCCTGAAGCGCCATTGCACGAATAATTAACGTTGCTGCCTGCGATCCGGAATTTCCTCCACTGGAAATAATCAACGGAACAAATAAGGCCAGCACAACAGCTTTCTCAATTTCTTTATCAAAATATCCCATTGCAGAAGCTGTCAGCATTTCCGAAACGAATAAGATGATCAGCCAGGTTGCCCTTTTTTTGATCATTTCAGTCCATGAGGTCTGTGTATAGGGAAGATCCAATGCTTCCAATCCCCCGAACTTCTGAATATCTTCCGTATTCTGTTGTTCAATCTGATCGAGGATATCATCAATCGTTACAATTCCTACCAACACACCGGCTTCCGTAATAATGGGAAGAGCGCCACGGTCATACTTTTCGAAATAAGTCACCGCGTCTTCTTTGGAAGTTGTAGTGGTAATCGCCACGAAATGATTGTCTGTGATATCAGAAACCAGCGTGTCTTCCTCTTCCAACAGTAAAGTTCCGATAGCAAGGTCATCAATCAGGCGGTTTCTTTCATCCACCACATAAAGATAGTTCATGGTTTCCACTCTTTTTCCTACCTTTTTGATCTGCTGAAGACACCTTTTTACCGTCCATTCCTTACGGATTTGAATATAATAAGGAGTCATCAGACGGGCAATAGAATCTGAGTTGTAGCCAAGAAGCTTTAAAGCAATTCTTCTTTCCTGCGGGTTAAGATGATTGATGGAATATTTGATAAGCTCATCCGGGAAGTCCTCGAAAAGAGCGGTCCTGTCATCCGGAGTCATTGCATTCAGAATTTCAGAAACTTCATCGCTTCCGATACTTCTGATGGTATCTTCCTGAAAATCAGGGTCAAGGTGTGAAAAAACTTCTGCTTTGTACTCTTTCGGAACCTTCAGGAACGCAAGCAGCCTCTCATCAGCAGGAAGTTCGCTGAGAGTTTCGGCAATATCGGCAGGGTTGAAGATAAGTTCGTCTCTAGAATTCAAAACGTGAATTTTTTTGGATATGCAAAAATAATTCAAATTTTTAAGACTAAGCAATAAACTGGGAAAATTAAGGATTAATTAAAGTTTAGTGCTTCAGTATAAGAGCAAAAAAACACCCGTCGGAACGGATGTCAAAAATTAAATTTAAAATTCCAATATTCTTTAAATTGGTTCACATTCTGAAGTAGGAATGTATGTACAGACAGCGTTTGTACAGCATTGGTATGGTCCGCAATCAGAATTGTCACCACACTTTTTTACTCCGCTTCCTTTAATATTTTTTTGTTCCAGCCTGTTGAGCTTCTTAAGATTTGAATTCTTCATGGTGATCAAATATAGTTAAGATTAAGGCTCTATCGGACAGTCATGATCAAGACATTCTCCATTGCAGCAATATCCCACAGAACATGGTCTTGTTATACTGCATCTGAAGGGGCCGATACCACCATTGATTTGTTTTGCAGCTTCTCTGCTGAGTTTCTTTAAGTTTTTCATATAGTTTGGATTTAATGTGAAACTAAAATAGTAAATATTTTTATATTATTCATTTTGTTGTGAAAATATTTTGCTATAAATCAATATTTTATTTATTTTTTTAAATAAAAAAACACCTACAAATGCAGGTGTCTGTAATGATCATATATTATTCCAGGGGACATGGATTTAGAACGCAGATGTTATGACAACATGATCCGCCCGGACATTCGTAATGTTCCGTACATCTTTTGAAAGGCCCGCTGCCTTTAATTTCCTTTTGTACTTGTCTGCTGAGTTTTTTTAGATTTTTCATGAAATTTGATTTTATGTGAGTTAGTTAAGTTTTATATTTTTATTCAAGACAGATGAATGGTGAGCAAATGCCATAGCAGCAATATCCTACGGCACATGGATTACTGTCACTGCATCTTTCAATGGATCCTCCATTGATTTGCTTAGATTTTTCCCGGCTGAGTTTCTTTAGATTTTTCATGAGATTTAGATTTTAATATTGAACTAAAATAGTAAAAAATATTTATTAATTCCTTATTTGGTGAAAATATTTAATTGTTAATCAGTTGTTTATAAAGTATTTTGCATTAAAAAGCACCTGTTTATAAGTATAAACAAGTGCTTTATTTAACATGAAAATATTTATAATTCAGGACATGGATAAGCTACACATACTCTGTGACAGCATGATCCACCCGGACATTCAAAATGATATTGACATTTCTGAAGACGTACAATACTTCCTAAGACTTCTTTCTGACTGTTTCTGCTCAGTCTTTTTAAATTTGAATTTTTCATAATCATTTAGATTTAAGATAAAACTAAACTAATGAAAGTGTTCAAAGTGTTGATATACATGTAGATAATCTGCAGGATGACGTCTATAAAAGAATTATGAATTATGAATTATGAATTATGAATTATGAATTATGAATTTGTTTGGTATGTACATTGGGCACATCACAAAAATTCACAATTGACTTGCGAAGCAAAATTGACCATTGATCATCAAAAGTCTTATATTCCAACCTTAAACTCAAAGCTCAGCTTCCGTTGGCTTCAGTTTTTTCAGTTTTTTTAGGATTCCCTTTATGGCTCCTTCAGTTCCTATTTTAATGGAGTTTACTGTTGAACCCAGCAGGCGCATATTTTTTCGGTAAGTGTCATAGTCTGTTTCCGTAACAAGATTGCCGTCGGAACCAAAAAGTTTCATGCTGACAACTACCTGATTGGAAAAAACATATTTTCCCAGACCTACTTTGAAATAGCGTACTTTGGAAACAATCGCAAAATCAGCATCGTTATTGATGCAGTAATCTGCAATTGTCTGCTTATCTATGCTATCAAAGGGAACCTGAACTTCCGCCCGGAGCATTTTATTTCTTCTGCTGCTGAAATTATCGGAAACAGCGTCAAAGAATGCATTGTTGGTAGGATCTTTTATCTCATCAATATCAGGCTCTACCTCGGGATTGAAGTACAGAACTTTTTTTATTTTGTCATCAGCGGCTTTCTGAGCTTTTACCGAAGTAATGCCGATAAATAAAAAAGTAGTAATTGCTGTAAAGAATATAATTTTTTTCATTTGTAATCCGAATGCAAAATTACTGCCTTTTCGTTGGATTGCATAAAATTTATTAAGAAATTTTTAACATTTTTTTCTATCAAATTTGATTTATGAAATCAATAATGTTTGCAGAATCAAAAAATAGTCGTAATTTTGCACCCGTTACATAATAATCATTAAACAATATTGGAATGTACTTAACAACAGACAAAAAGCAGGAAATTTTCGCACAACATGGAAAATCTGCACAGGACACAGGAAGCGCAGAAGGACAAATCGCTCTTTTCACTTTCAGAATCAACCACTTATCTCAGCACTTAAAAGCTAACCGTCACGATTTCAACACAGAGAGATCTCTAGTGAAATTGGTAGGTAAGAGAAAAAGTTTATTAGATTACCTTAAAAAGAAAGATATCGCAAGATATAGAGCTATTATTGCTGCATTAGGTTTAAGAAAATAATCTATAAAGATTTTCAAAATAAAAAGCAACTTCGAAAGAGGTTGCTTTTTTATTTTTACATAACAAGGGATTTTTAACCGTAAAAGAACAAAAGTTTCTTTAAGAAATTACTAAATGGTTGAGAAGTATACTTAAATTTCTTAAAGTCTTTGATTTTCATGTTATAATAAAAGAATATTTAGATTCCGACGGAATGAGAAGTTGCATGGATAGACTATCGTCACAATTATGTCATTCCATAGGAATCCAGAGACATTAATCTAACAAGAAAAGCATCAACAGAAATTCAATCCTCACAAAAATATCAACCGAAGGTGCGAAAATTCCCCTCCCTTGAGAGTGGGTGAAAATTCAAAGAATTTTTGACAGAGTGGTTTACAACATTCCTACTCAGCCTTCTTCCCAATTTTTCCCAAATGCGTATTCTGAAAATTATCCGGATATTTCAATCCATAGCCCAGAATTCTGTCAAAAGCGGAATGAGAAAATAAAATGGCTCCAATCATCTGTAAATAGGGAAGGGATAAAGCTGTTCCTGCAAAATAAACAATGATAGCCACTCCAAAATGATGGAAGAGATTATAGAAAAAAGCCCCTGCTTTATTATTAACAGTATATCCCAGCATTGAAATGTCCGGTGCAAGGAATAGTCCTGCAAACCACCACCATGAATATCCTGTTTGGGCAAAAGCATAGATTCCCAATAACATAAATGCTGTGTATTCAAGTTTTAACTGTATTTTCATTGTAATTGCATTAGGTTTAGGATAGGTTTCTTATTTCAGGAGAAAGTTACATGAATTGATTTAAAAAAGCGGAATATGTTGAGATATTCCGCTTTGTATATTTTGATATAATTTATTTTAATGCCCTGATTTGGCTTCGGTGCTTTCCACATGACCCAGATATTTGGTACAGTAAGCACCAAATATCAGAATAACCAGATAGCAGAATACAGGAATGATAAATGAGTGCTGTACTCCAAACTGATCTGCAAGATACCCCTGGAAGATAGGGACTATAGCGCCTCCCAGAATAGCCATTACCACCAAAGAAGATCCCTGACTGGTATATTTACCAAGTCCTGAAATTGCTAATGTATAAATGTTAGAAAACATAATAGAGTTGAAAATTCCGATTCCTAAAATGCTGTACATTGCCAGTTCACCATGATTCACCATAGCAGAAATCAATAATACTACATTGATGGCTGCGAAGATGGATAATGTTCTTGCCGGAGCTGCTTTACCAATGAAAAAGGCAATGAAATTCAGAACAATAAATACAAGGAAAAAGCTGATCTGAGAGAAAGTAAGATTTACAATGCTGAAGATCACAAGGAAAACAGCTCCTGCTGCTCCCAGCATATAAACAGCTTTTTTGCTCTGGCTTAAGGACTGATTTAAAGAGATAGCCCCCAGAAAACGGCCGATCATCGCTCCACCCCAATACATGGAAAGGTAATTTTTACTGATGATTTCATTAAAACCCATGATCTGAGGTTGTTCCAGGAAACTAATGATAAAACTACCCACCGCTACTTCTCCACCCACATAGCAGAACATAGCAAATACACCAAATTTCAGGTGGCTGAATTCAAGAGCTCCCCAACCTTTTACAATTTCCTCTTCCCCCATCTGGAATGACGGAAGTTTAACTCTGGAAATCAATAAGGCTACCAGCAGGAGAATACCCGCAAAAATAAGATATGGAATTCTTGTTGCTACTGCACTGAATGATCCATCCGGAGACGAGAAAAATTCAAAAATAAGGTGGCCTCCTAACACAGGAGCAATCGTAGTTCCGAATGCATTGAATGCCTGAGTCATATTCAGACGGCTGGAAGCAGATTCTTCACTTCCCAGTAACGAAACATACGCATTGGCAGTGATCTGAAGTACCGTAAAGCCTAGTCCCAAAATAAACAAAGCTCCCAAAAACAACGGATAATACGAGAAAGTAGCTGCCGGATAAAACAGAACACAGCCGAAAGCTGCCAGAAAAATTCCGAACAGGATCCCTTTTTTATATCCTAATTTATTGATTGGATCTCCCTTCGTAATAGAGATCAGGAAATAAATCAGTGATCCGATAAAGTAAGCCCCGAAAAAACAGAACTGCACCAGCATGGATTCGAAAAAGGTAAGATTGAAAAGTTGTTTCAGATAGGGAATCAGAATGTCATTCATACAGGTGATGAATCCCCACATAAAAAATAGCAGGGTGATGGTAATCAACGGAACCGTATAATTCCTGCTTTGCGATGGTACTTCTTTATTAATCATAAACATTTATTTATCTGGATAAGGATAATTCCTTAACTTTTTTAAACCTACAGCATTGTAATTGGTGAAGTAGGGCAAATATAGGGATCAGCCTATTGGTTTGCAATAATTTTAATAATTTTTAAAATGAAATAGATACTTTTTTCCACATTAAGATATTATTTTCATTTTTTGAGACAATAATACAAAAACAGCAGGATTTTTCAATGCATTATCTTCAAAAAACACTTTTTTATTTTCACAAATGATGAATAAACAGTAATTGCGGGTACATTTTTTTGAATCTTTCATCAACTGATAGCCAATTTTTTGTATTTTGACAGTCTATTTATGCAATTGAAAAATTTAATATTTCATTATTATATAGTACCTTTGCACACGAAATTTAAAGAGTTTAAATATTAATTCATACTCAATACGGAGTATTAAGAAGACAAATTTATGAGTATACCTCAAGCGTTTACAGAAATGATTACTCTTGCAGATGGCAGAGAAATCACTATCGAAACAGGGAAATTGGCCAAGCAGGCTGACGGATCTGTGGTAGTAAAAATGGGTGGAACAATGCTTTTAGCAACTGTTGTAGCCAATAAAGAAGCAAATCCTGGTGTAGATTTTTTACCATTAACAGTTGATTACAGAGAAAAATTCTATGCAGGTGGAAGAATTCCTGGAAACTTCTTCCGTAGAGAAGCAAGACCTTCAGATCAGGAAATTTTAACGATGCGTTTGGTGGACAGAGTTTTACGTCCGCTTTTCCCTGAAGATTTCCATGCTGAAGTTCAGGTGATGATTTCATTAATTTCTTATGACGGAAAAACAATTCCTGATGATTTAGCAGGTTTGGCAGCTTCTGCGGCTATTGCTATTACAGATATTCCTTTCAACGGACCAATGTCTGAAGTAAGAGTTGTAAGATTTGACGGAGTGCTTTCTATCAACCCAAGCTATGAAGAATTGAAAAATTCTGAGTTAGACATCATGGTTGGAGCTACCAAAGACTCCATCGTAATGGTAGAAGGAGAAATGAAAGAAATTTCTGAGCAGGAAATGTTAGAAGCTATTAATTTTGGTCATGCTGAAATTAAAAAGCAAATTGAAGCTCAGGAGAGATTAGCAGAAAAAGTAGGAAAAGCTTTCCCTAAGAGAGAATATTCTCACGAAACTCATGACGAAGAAATTCGTGAAAAAGTATGGAAAGAAACTTACGATAAAGTATATGAAGTAGCAAGAACTCCATCCGGAAAAGAGGAGAGAGGTGAAAAATTCAAAGCGGTTCGTGAAGAATTCCTTGCTCAATACGCTGATAATGAAGAAGAACTGGAAAGAGTAACTCCTTTCGTAAAAGTATATTACCATGACGTAGAAAAAGAAGCAATGCGTCAGATGATCCTTGAAGACAATATCCGTCTTGATGGCCGTGATCCTCAAACGATCCGTCCAATCTGGTCAGAAATTGATTACCTTCCTGGAGCTCACGGTTCTGCAGTGTTTACAAGAGGTGAAACTCAGTCTTTAACAGCAGTAACTTTAGGTTCTGTGAAAGATGCAAACATGGTAGACAGCGTAATTACGCAGCACGACGAGAAATTCTTCTTACATTATAACTTCCCTCCGTTCTCTACAGGTGAAGCAAGACCTCTAAGAGGAACTTCAAGAAGAGAAGTAGGGCACGGTAACCTTGCTCAGAGAGCATTACAGGCTGTTATTCCTGAAGAAAATCCATATACAATCAGAATTGTTTCTGATATCCTTGAATCAAACGGTTCATCTTCAATGGCAACAGTTTGTGCAGGAACATTAGCACTAATGGATGCTGGGGTACAAATCACAAAACCTGTTTCTGGTATTGCTATGGGATTGATCACAGATGCAAAGTCTGGTAAATTCACTGTACTTTCTGATATCTTAGGAGATGAAGATCACCTTGGAGATATGGACTTTAAAGTAACAGGTACTGCAGATGGTATTACAGCTTGTCAGATGGATATTAAAATCCAGGGACTTTCTATGGACATCATGGAAAAAGCATTGATGCAGGCCAGAGACGGAAGATTACACATCTTAAATAAAATTACTGAAACTATTTCTGAACCAAGAGCAGATGTGAAGCCACATGCTCCGAAAATGGTGGTAATGGAGATCTCTAAAGACTTCATTGGTGCTGTAATCGGGCCTGGAGGAAAAATCATTCAGCAGATGCAGAAAGATACAGATACGGTTATTGCAATTGAAGAAGTAGGTGAAATTGGACGTATCGAAATTGCAGGAACAGATAGAGAGAAAATCAATGCTGCTGTTGCAAAAATCAACGAAATTACATTCGTACCGGTTGTAGGAGAAGTTTACAAAGGTAAAGTAGTAAAAGTAATGGACTTCGGTGCTTTTGTAGCAATTGCTAAAGGTACAGAAGGGCTTCTTCATATTTCTGAAATTGAATGGGCTCGTCTTGACAAAGTTCCTTATGCTGAAGGTGATGAAGTAGAAGTGAAGTTCATGGGTTATGATGACCGTAAGAAAATGAAACTTTCAAGAAAAGTTCTTTTACCAAGACCTCCGAGACCAGAAGGACAAGGTAGACCAGAAGGGCAAAGAAGACCAGAAGGACAGGGAAGACCTGAGGGACAAAGAAGACCTGAAGGACAAAAACCACAAGGTGAAAGACCAGTGGAAAACGAAACTCCTTCTAACGAAGCTTAATAAGATTCATTCTTAAACATAAAAAATCCCTCAATTTGAGGGATTTTTGCTTTTTATGTCATAGCGAAATGCAAAGAATTGAAGCGATTTCACTTTTGGAAATTTAAAGTTAAGTTTTGAGATTGCTTCACGTTCGGCTCGCAATGACTATAGTTATTAACTTCCCACTCTCTGTTTCAGATCCTCAGCACCTCCTGTTTTTCTGGGCTGTCCATTTTTAGAAGAACCGAAATTGTACGTATAAGAAAGCGTCACCACACGGGTATCTCTTTTTACGGCAAAGTTTTCGAGATAATCATTATAAACGGTTTGTCCCTTTATATTACTTGTAAAGAACATATCGGTGAAAGATAATTTCAGGGTGCTGTTGTTTTTGAATTTCTTCTGAGCCCCGATATTCAGATACCAGTTAGGACTTATATCCAGATAAGCATACACTTCTCTTGCTTTATAATTTCCGGTGAGTTCAGCAGTGAAGCCATTCCCTAGTTTGAAAGAATTGATACTGTTGATACTGAATGTGAAATTCCCCTTGTTGTTGATTTGAGTTCCAGAAACATTTCCGGTATATGATCCATAGTAGAAATTAGCACTGTTGTTCATATCCCACCACTTTGTCACCTTTACAGGAGCAATAATATTTAAGCCGAAATAAGATACAGAATTTAAATTTTCAATAGTTTGTACTGTAACCACCTGTCCGTTTTCTACCACAGGTTTAAGGATATCTGTGATATTATTAGATGTTTTGCTGTAGCTTAATGTTGCAAAATATTTGTTGCTCAGGCTGTAAGTCAGTTCATAATTCATTGTAGTTTGTGCATTCAGATCAGGATTTCCTGCTTTAAGTGTCGTAGGATCAAGATAAAATTTAAAAGGATTCAGCTGGTTATAACTGGGTCTTGTGATCCTTCTGCTGAAATTAACTTCCAGGTTGCTTTTTTCTGTCAGGTCATAAGAAAAAACGGCACTTGGAAACAATTGTGTGTAATTTCTTTTGTTGATTTGATGGGTGGTAAGCTGGGTTCCTTTTACATTCGTGTTTTCCATTCTTAATCCTGCTGTTGCTTTGAACTTTTCCCATTTTTTAGAGACATTTCCATACACCGCATTAATATTTTCTTCGTAAATAAAATGATTGGTTTTGGAAAGATCAGGAATGAGAGTACCAGAACTTGCGTTGAAGAACTTCAGGTCATTATCTGTTTTTACAAAGCTGGTTTTAATTCCCGTTTCCAACTTCCATTCATGTTTAAAATTTTTGGTAAGATCAGATTTTAAAGAATAAATATTCAGTTTTCCATCCATATCACCTTTTATGATATCCAGATTATCCGTTCCGCTGGCTATGTCATGCGTTTGGGTATCAAAACTTTGCAGCGAAGAATTTGCATAATTAATGTAGTCAAAATCAGTAGAGATTTCAGAGCCTAAGGAATCAATCGTGTATTTATGATTAAGGTTGAATGAAAGATTGGTCCAGCGGTCATTTGATCTGTTGACGGTAGTGAATGAGCTTTCAGGCAGATGGTTGCTTCCCAGAGTCACATTGGAATTATCTCCGTTCACATTGAATTTGTTGGAAACCAGCCCTACAGAAAACCCAAGTACATTTTTATCATTCAGATAATAATCCATTCCTGCCTTGGCAACATGGCTGTTGAATTTAAATTTAAGATAATTATCCTGTACATATGCTTTTTTAAAACTGTTGTCTTCATAGAAGTTTCTGTCCAGTACAAGACCGTTGTAAGCTTCTCTGTAGGCAAAGCTGTAATTTCCGAAAATATTGATTTTCTTATTTCGGTGGTTAATGCTGAAACTGTTATTGTTTTTCACATATTTACCCGTTCCTAAAGACGTGGAAACACTTCCGTTGGTTCCTTTTCTCTGTTCTTTTTTAAGCTTAATATTAATGATTGCAGATCCTGCTGCATCATATTTGGAAGAAGGATTGGTAATGAATTCTATCTTTTCAATGGTAGAGGACGGAATTCCCTTAAGATAATTGGCAAGGTCGCTTCCGGTCATCGGTGTATTTTTGCCATCAATCTGAATCAGAAGATTTCCTTTTCCGCGGAGGCTGATATTATCATTATTGTCAATACTCACTCCCGGAGCTTTTTCCAGGACTTCAAAAGCAGAATTTCCGGTGCTGGCAATACTGTTTTCAACGTTCATGATCATTTTTCCGTCCTGTCTTTCAATAAGAGGTTTGGTTTTGGTAATCGTTACGCCTTCAATAGATTTTACATTCAGGTCTATGGAAGGGAGCGTCATATTTTCAGCCAAGGAAATATTTTCCGAATGATAGACTTCAGTACCGTTCCTATTGATCTTTACCTGATAGGTTCCTTCTTTTAAATCATTAAAATTAAATTTACCATTACTATCAGCAATTTCTGTTTTGATTAACTGATGATCTGCATTAAAGAGATTGATCTCCATCTGCTCGGCATTGCCGGATTTTATATTTCCGGACAAGGATAAACTCTGTGCAGCCTGTTGGGCAGAATATCTGCTGCTGAACGAAATCAGTATACAGATAAAAATAAATGAGAGTATTCTGGTCATAGCTTTTTACTTTTTGGGGTTAAGACAGTTTTCTGAAATTTTCAGTAAAGCTGAATACATGACTTCCAGTTCCTCATTTTTAATACCCTTTAAAGCCGTTTTACGGTTCTTCTCCACGATATTCTGAACCTCTCTGATTACTTTTACTCCGGAATCTGTTACTTCCAGATTGGTTTTTCGGCGGTCTTCAGGATGAACATGTCTTGCGATGTATTCGGATTTTACCATTAAATCAATAATCCTTGTGACAGAAGCATTGTCTTTGAAAACAAGATCACCAATCTCATTCTGGGTAATTCCCGGGTTTTCCAGAATCGCTTTGATGATAAGCCACTGATCAATTGTGATCGTATAACCATGGGTCTTCAGCTGTCGCTGAGCATAGTTTCTATAGGCTCTGATTGCTTTGTCTATGTTGTAGAATATAATTGAATTTAACTTTTCCATATTTCAAATTTAAAATGACTTATCAATTATTGATATATCAACTAATTGGTAGAATCCCTTTTTCTTTTGTTACAATTCCTGAAAAAATATTTTCAAAAAAATTAAAAATGGTCTGTGAGTTATTTATGTTTTTCCTTTGTAGAAGCGTTTTTCGACCCTGAAGTAAAAGTTATATTTTCTGTGGTCTTAAATAGTCTGTCGATTTGTTTTCTGGTAGAAATATCAGGAGAAACTCTGTAAAATTCATTGATCAGATCCAGTGAAGTAGGCTTCCTAGGATATTGATTGTTGTTGAGAAAACTTTTTAAAGCTGTATTTACCTTGTCTTCACCAATTAAATTGCTCAATTCAACCATTGCGGCAGCTCCTTTGGAATAAGAAATATGAGGAACACCTCCCGTAGCTTTATAGATGGGAACATTCTCGGATAATCCTTTTTCATTATCATAGATCTGCTGATGAACTTTGATTCTTTCCATCATTTTTTCTCTGCCGTGCATTTTCTTGTAAAGCATCATTTCCGTATACATAGCCAGAGTTTCGGTAAGCATTACAGAACCTTCTCTGTCATCGGGATTAATCTGGCTGTTCCCCCACCAGAGATGGGAAAGCTCATGACCTGCCAGTTCATTGATGACATCCTGTTTCTTATCTGCCTGTATATTGGCATGGAACACCATATCTTCCGGCATAAAGACTGCAGAAGGATAGGCTGTAGCCGCAAAACCTCTGGTAAAAGAGGAAATCTCCGCAAAATTGATGGTCTTAAAAGAATAATACCCGAAATTCTGCTGACAGTAATCTAAAGTAAGCTTAGCATTTTCAAGAAGATGATCTACGTTTTCATAATGCTTTTTATGATAAAAGACATTGATGGTGATTCCTTTATAGTTCTCACTTTTTATTTCATATTTAGCTGATGAAACGGCAAACCGAAAAGGAATCAGATCTGCTTTATACTGGAAATAATGGCGTCCGGATTTTGTCCATTTCTTTACCAGATCTCCTGTGCCAATGGCCGTCTGATCGCCATCAGTAGAAACCATCATGTTGAGATTAATAAAATCTTTTTTTACCACTTCAGGAGCTTCAGGTTTCTTCAGTTCAGTAAGCTTTCCCAGTTTGAATTGGCTGCGTTGCTTTTCATCCTGAATTTCATAATCCTTTTGATAGCCGATGGTGGGATAATACCTGCTGATTCTCATAAAAGATCCGTTTTCAATAATAGCATTAAAGGATTGATGACCGTTTACAGCAGCCCATTGATAAGAGAGTGTGAAGTTCAGGGAAGCAGTTTCGCCCGGCTGAATAGCCTGTTTTAATGAGACTTCTGTAATGTTTTTATCAATTTTATTTGCTTCATTATCAGAAGTTAATACAGCGGATTCAAGCTTTAAATCCTCATTGAAATTAATGAGTATTGTGTTGATGGGCTGACTGGTTTGGTTGATAAGGGTGTATTTCCCTACAATCTGATACGCGTTTTTTGAGGTATAAAGCTTAATTTCTGTTGTAATATCAGAGATGTCAGGCTGTGGAAGATTTTCATATTTCCGGAAGTTTTTTTCATATTCTACAGAACTTAAGATTGCCTGGTCTTTATCTTTAGGAACATACCCTTTCATAAACAATATCCCGGCAAAGATCCCTGAAATCAGAAGAAGAATACAGAGTGCGGAAGCGATGATAGAAATTTTTTTAATCCTTATTAAACGATTAAGTACCCATAAAGTACAGACGATACCAACACCGAACAGAAGCCTTTGAGCAAAAGCTTTTTCGTAGATTCCATAGCCGCTAAAATCACTGTAAGTACCTTTAAAATCTGAAAATATCCTGAAAAGAGGATAGGAGATAATTTTGCCGGAAACAGGGCCTGACAATGTAAAAACTGCAAGAATAGAAATACCAAGTGCAATGAATTTATTGGGAATCCGGTCATTAATCAACAAAATCAATCCTGAAAATAAAATCAGAGGAAAAGTATTGAACAGGAAAACACTGAGATAAGCATTCCAGTCAATATGAAAATACTTATAAGCGGCCTGAAAGACAATTCCCTGAGCAATTAGAATTCCTGTAAAGAAAAACAGCAGAAGGCTGATTGAAATAAAATGCCCGGTTAATCTGTTTTTTGAGTAATAAGTACTGTTTTCAATCAGGAAAAATCCGGAAGACCGGCTTCTCCAGAATATATCATTCAGAAAATAGACTGAAATTAGGAGGCCAAGCAGATGAAAGTTCTCTGAAATGGTTGTTGCCATAAGTCCCGAACCGGCATATTTCTGAGGAAGACGGATTCCCTTTTCAATCTCGGCATACATTTCCATGCCGACACAAAATAACAGGAGAATAGTAACAGCCGGAACAGCAACACTTTTGAAGAGATAGGTAAGATCTGTTTTCACAAAAGAAAATACTGCCTGAAAAGAAGCCAACCTTCTAAAATTAGTAGAAACAGTTGAGTATTCTGATGTACTCGTTTCAGATAATGACTGAATATTTTCCGAAGTTTTTACTTTCTTTCCGGATGTATTGGAGAATGAAAATAACCTGAGTGAAAGGAGAAGAATTCCCGCTGATAGAAGGATAAATAAGAGCCTGTTGAATAACAGATAACCGGTAAAAGGAACCATCTGAATATTTTTCTGATGTGAACTAAGATCAAGGGCCTGAATGAAATAAGCAGACAGACCAAAAGGATCAATCAAAGCTGAAAGCTGCTGTGTTTCTAAGGACTGAGGTAAGCTTCCTGCCATAAAAGGAGAGTTGGAAAACAGTAAAATAATCATATAAAATACATACAGCAGCAGTCCGCCTACTACAACCAGCAGTTTTTTCCTGATAATTAATGAAATGAGAAAAAGAAAACTGCAGACAAACAAGCTATTGATAAACCCGAAGATCAATAATGGGTAGATATAATGTAGGATATTAAAACTTTCCTGCATTTCACTTCCGGTTCGCATGATTTGTCCTATGAGAAATCCCGTCATCAGAAATGAAAAGCTTACTAATGTCTGAAGAAAATAAGCAGTGAATTTCCCTTTCAGATAAGCGGACTTTGAAAATGGAAATGAAAACAGAATATGGTCAAATTTTGAATCCTGATCTTTAAACAACAGTTGCAAGGCGTAAACCGTGGCAAAAAAAATAACGGCAAGGCTCAGCATTCCGGTCATAAAACCGATGGTGTAAGGTGAGTTTAAATAAATTCCTTCTCCTACCGAAAGATTAAACTGGCTTCCGCAAAAAATACCGAGACCAATTAAAAGTAAGGCCACAAGATAGGTGAGCCAGTGCTTGGTAGTGCGCCCGGCTTCGAATAAAAATATGATGTTCATGATTAAGGTTTTTGGGTGAGTGTATGGAAATAAACGTGCTCCAGTAAAGGAGTTACAGAACTAAAATCTTTAGGAGAGTTTTCAGAAAATACAGTAACGTGAAGCTCTCTTTCGAGAAGCTGCCTGCTGATGATTTCATAGCTGGAACTATACGTTTCCAGTTCGGTTTTGTCAATAGGTTTTGACCAGATTTTGTTTTCCAGTTCTGTGATTAATTTTCCCGGATTCCCTTTTCTGAGAATCTGTCCATGGTTCATTACTGCCATCTCTGAACACAGATTTCGGACATCTTCAACGAGGTGAGTTGACAATATGACGATAACATCCTGGCTGATATCATTGAGTAATGTATTGAATCGGTTTCGTTCTTCGGGATCCAGTCCTGCGGTGGGTTCATCTACAATAATAATTTTTGGATCTCCCAATAATGCCTGTGCAACGCCAAAACGTTGTTTCATCCCTCCTGAAAAGGTGTGTACTTCTTTTTTAGCAAAATCAGAAAGGTTGACCTTTTCAAGCAGACCCAGAATCTGATTTTTACGTAGTTTTTTGTCGGTAATGCCTTTCAAAATGGCAATATGTTCTAGTAGATCATAGGCTGAAACTTTGGGATATACTCCAAAATCCTGAGGAAGAAATCCGAGATTCTGTTTAATATAATCGGGATTCTTAATAATATCCACTCCATTGAAAACCAAGGTTCCTGATGTTGGTTTCTGAAGCCCCACAATGGTTTTCATCAAAGACGATTTTCCAGCTCCATTCGGACCAAGCAGTCCAAACATTCCGTTTTTGATGTCCAGAGAAATGTTCTTAATAGCCTGGAAACCATTTTTATAGGTAAGACTAAGATTGTTGATAGATAATGTATTCATAGTGTTGTGTTTAGGGAATAGAAGGACAGGCGGCCTTTCGGCAGCAATTTTAGAAATTAGAAATTAGAAGTTAGAAATTAGAGGTTAGAAATTAGAAGTTAGATGGGGAATCTTTACACACCCACTCTCAAACTCTCAAACGCTCTCACTCTCAAACCCCGCAACTCGTACCCCGTATTCCGACTACTCTTTAAATTCAAGAATATCTCCCGGCTGGCATTCCAGGATTTTGCAGATGGCTTCAAGGGTATCAAAGCGGACACCTTTGGCTTTGCCGGTTTTCAGGATAGAGAGGTTCACGGGTGTGATACCCAGTTTTTCTGCCAATTCTTTACTCTGCATTTTTCGTTTGGCAAGCATCACATCTAAGTTGACTATAATTGGCATTTTAAATAAATAGGTCTTGTTCGTTTTGCAAATGTAGTCCTTGCTTAAAGATATTCGCAAGAAACAGGCAGAAAATTCCAAGCATAAAGTGAATAAACACCAGTCCCCATATCATACTTTCTACTTCCACGAAGAAACTCGCGATAATCACCAGCGGAAGCGGGATGAAAATATTGTACAGGTAAAATTTCTTAAGCCGGATGATATTTTCCTGAGTAAACAGTTTCTGCTGGAAAAATACTTTGAAAACCCTGGCAGATAACCAGAAAAAGATTCCATAAGTAATGAGTACCAGTATAAAAGAAAAGATCATATACGGATAATTGCTTTCGATATTCAGAAACGGTTGTTCTGTAAACGGATAATTGATATGAAGGAACTGTCCTTCTTTATAAGGTGTAATCGAAAATCCAGTGATCAAACAGAATAAGGAATACACAAAAGTGATTAAATATCCGGCCGAAAGTAAGGAGCAGATATAAAATAAAATCCTTGAAATAATTTTGGTCTGGTTCATGGTACAAACTTTAATTGATATTGCAAATGTATAATTAATTATCGTAAAACAATAATTAATTTAAATAAAATTTTATTCTTCTGAATTTTAAATTTATCGATAATCCGGAAGAAATAGTGCGATAATCACAGTTTTTAAGTAATTTTAAATAACAAAAAAATCAAAATCATGGCTTACAGTACTGAACTTGCCGACCGGGTACGTGAACGGCTTTCGATGGAAAATAATATGGATGTCCAGGAAAAGAAAATGTTCAGCGGACTGTCTTTTCTGGTGAACGGAAAGATGTGTATTAACATCAGTCATGATAATCTGATGTGCCGCTATAATCCGGAACTGGAAGATGAGGTTTCGGAAAAGAAAGGTTTTCTGCCAATGATAATGAAAGGGAAGCAGTTAAACGGATATTGCTATGTAGAACCCATTGGTTTCCAAAAAGCAGATGATTTTGAATACTGGATCAAAATATGTCTTGATTATAATCCGTTGGCGAAGGCTTCGAAGAAGAAGTAAGTTTGAGTGTGGGAGAGTATTAGAGTATTAGAGTATTAGAGTATTAGAGTATTAGAGTATGAGAGTGGGCGACCACTGTTGTAGCTTCCCACTATTCATTACTCATTATTTATTGTTCATTGCTTATGATTTCCCGTATAATTGTTCTCTTATCTGAACCAGAATCTTGGTTGTTTTTTCCAGATCAGGTGATTCAGGAAGAAGAGAAACGGAATGATAATGCTCAATGGATTCAATAAGGTTTTCTGTTTTTTCCACGACAGTCTCATAAGACCAGTTTCCGGCTTTAATATCCAGTAATTCATCTCTGTTGTCTACACGGATTTGGAGCGAATGATTCCTAAAGATCTGTTCGCAGGACTGCAGCAGCCTGATGGTGTGCATCATATTCTTGCTGTCGTAATTCTGTCCGTGAGTCTGATTGACATTGTAGCGGTCCTCATTACGCTCAGCCACCCACTTCCAGTATTCTCTGTAGTCTTTGCAGTAAACAGAGTAGGCATCAAGGTTACAGAACAGATAAGCGACCGGTTTTTCATCTTTAGGAACGGATGATACGGAAACCTGATTAGCTTCTTCATTCTGAATAATTCCTTTGTATCCCAAAGTTCCCGATTTATCATAAAATAATGCAAAAATTCCCTTTGTATGGTCAATGTTTATTAATCCGCATTTTTCCTGAATTTTTTCATTTTCCCAAAGCCATTGCTTTAATAGTACAGAACCTTGTCCATCAAGAATGAAACAGAAATCCAGGAAAGATTTTCTTTCTTTATCTATCGGATTTAAAATCTTTTTATTGAGACCTTTTGCCTTTTTGATCTGTGAAACAGCATAGCCTGCAAAGGTGTCTTTACATAGTTTTGACAAGAAATCTTCAGTTTTCAGATGATCCATCAAAGGATGTTTGTACAGAATACAATCCTCAGGGCTTGCCAGAACTTCAAGAATATTGGGATTGTTTTTCTGTAGCAGTTCTACAAACCTCCCAATTTCATAATATGTAATGTCATTTGTTTCATTGGAAATCTGCGGAATATAGTTCAGTCCGAAGAAATCTTCCTTTGGCAGATAATATACCCCACGAATATCCGTATCAGAATTCTCCGTTGCCAGCCCGAAAGCTCTGCTTCCGGAAATGGCTTCAAAGAGGAGGAGGTTTTTGTTTTTTAAGTCCTGGATGGTCATGATTTTTATATTTTTTTTCGGAGTAATCGTGGTATATTAAGTGAACTTCAAAAATTAAAGTGCATCAAAAGTTTCTTTAATGACTTCCGGTAAAGGTCTGAATTGTGTAAGAAATTTATATTTTATTCCTGCAGTTGTTTTATAAGATGATAAATTATATCCCACATTGCCTTTTTCTTCTTTATTGAGAACGAGATTGTCATAATTTCCAAGGTCCATGGCGATAATCAGTTCTTCTCCAGACTTTTTGAACTCTTCATAACAGTTGTTGATAAAGTCAAAAGAAGGATTTGTTCTGTCAAAACAATCTTCTTTTATACGGAATTCATAAACTGCATCATCAAGCTGCAGTAACAATGTAGTCAAATCTGCATCATTTCCGTGAATTTCTTTGTATCGGGTAACAACTAATTCAATAAAAGTTTCCGTATAGAAAATGATAAAACTATCATCATCAACATTCCAAAAAATACTATAAAAATAATTGTGTTTGGGAAGATCATATCTTTGGAAAGTTTCGATCACTGACAGAGGAACTTCAATCCCCATTTCTTCCTTTAAAAATTGCATCTTTCAACAAATTCATGTATTTTTTCTTTCTCTTTGGGAATCAATTTTTCAATCTCCTTTTGAAGGGGTTGAATATAATTCTTTTTGAAGAAGTTAAATATTTTCATGTTATTTTTCCTTAAAGTTTTAATATCTCCCTAAAAACCCTCTCCATCTCAACCTTATCCGCATTTCCTCCTGATAAACTCTTTGATTTTTCTTCATTATCTGCTATCGTTTTCTCAAGAAAGTCAAACAGTTCCCAATCGTTCGGATGGTAATAAGATTCTCCTTTGGACGCTTTTAGTGTAACAAGATCTTCTATTTTTCGTTTTGTTGTAGCATCTGTTAAAACAAGCAGATCACTGAACAATACAGGAGGAACAGTTTCTTTTTCTATGACCCATTTTCCTGTTAATGCTGTTCGTAAGCAATAAAAATAACTTTTTAATTTTACTTCATTACTTCTGCAGGTTTCCAGATATTTCTTGCTCATGCTTAAATAATGATAAGAAACCGCTATCGGAGAAAAGCAGGCATCAGCCAAAGGTCTGAACAGCTCTACAAACGCTTCATCTGCTTTATAGACGATAGGAGAGTAGAACCAGCTCAGCAAGGCCGCATTCGACTTCAGTAAAAGATGAAAGGTCTTTCTCAAATCCCAGCCGGAACCGTCCAGATCATCTTCTGTCATGAATTCTATCGTTTCATCCTTATCCCAAGGAGAAAGATACCAATCCTTTTCATGACGGTATATAAAACGTATATCATAATCGCTGTCAGGAGACGCAAAACCCCATGCTCTGCTCCCTGATTCTACAGCAAGAAGGACTTTTACACCTTTTGCCGCTTCAACTTTTTTTATTTTTTCTAGTATTTTTGGTGTCATTGTTTTTGATTTATAATGCAAAGGAAAAGATAAGGTGCGCAATGTTCTTACGTAGGATTTTTTTGTTGCGGAATTCGCGTTGCGAATTGCAGGGTTTGAGAGTAAGAGAGTAAGAGAGTAAGAGGGTAAGTGGGTGAGGGGGGAAAGTTTTTGCGTAAGAGAGCCGAGTGAAAAGATTTGAGAATGGAAGAGTTTGAATACTTAAGAGTTGTAGAGCTTAAAAGTAGGATTATTAAACTTCCAGTTCCCGGCTTCCAACTTCCAGCCCTTATCCTCAATACATTTTACTTTTTACATTGTACATTATACAAAATCCTCCCCATTTCACTAATATTGCACTTTTCCATTTAACATAACTATCAACATTCATGTTATCATCAGAATTACAGCATAAAATTGATTTTAAGACAAAACCGCTGGGCGCATTAGGACATCTTGAACATCTTGCCCACAAAATCGGGATGGTTCAGAAGACCACTTCACCACAGTTATTGAATCCTCATATGGTGGTTTTTGCTGCCGATCATGGGATTGCCACAGCAGGGGTAAGTGCCTACCCACAGGAAGTGACCTATCAGATGGTGATGAATTTCCTGGGTGGAGGTGCGGCCATCAATGTTTTTTGCAGACAGAATGATATTACAATTAAAATTGTGGATGCCGGAGTCAATTTTGATTTCCCAGAGGGTCTGAATCTGGTGGACAAAAAAATCAGAAAATCCAGCCGTAATATTCTGGAAGAACCAGCCATGACTCCCGAAGAATATCAGCAGGCTCTTAAAAATGGATCGTCTGTAGTATCTGAAATAGCGAAAAAAGGCTGCAATATTATTGGTTTTGGAGAAATGGGAATCGGGAATACTTCCGCTTCTTCATTGATGATGAGCAAACTGTTTGACATTCCAATTACAAACTGTATAGGACGCGGAACGGGACTGAATGACCATCAATTACAGAATAAGATTAGCATTTTAACAGAAGCCATAGAAAAATATCCGTCTGAAATGACCGAGGATGAAATTGCCCAAACTTTTGGGGGATTAGAAATTGCCCAAATGATTGGGGCTATAGAAGAAGCTTATCATCACAATATGCTGATCATGGTAGATGGATTTATTGCAACAGTAGCTGTAGCCACTGTCTGGAAAAAGAATCCTGAAGTGTTGAATAACTGTATTTTCTGTCATGTAAGCAATGAAAATGCTCACCCTCAGCTGCTGGGATTGATGAGAGAAAAAGCTATTTTAAATCTGAATCTGCGCCTCGGAGAAGGAACAGGCTGTGCATTGGCATATCCGATTATTCAGAGTGCCGTTAATTTCCTGAATGAAATGTCTAGTTTTGAAGGGGCAAATGTATCAAATAAGGACTAAATGAAAGCCATAAAAAATGAACTGATCTACTTTGCAACTGCACTGATGTTTTTCACCAGAATTCCGGTTCCGTTTACCATTCCGTATTCCGGTGAGATCATGAATAAGTCTCAGAAATATTTTGCATGGGTTGGGCTGGTCATAGGATTGATTAATGCAGTGGTTCTTTATCTTTCTACGATGCTTTTTAATCTTGAAATTGGGATTGTGCTCATGATGATCTCCAGTGTTTTGTTGACCGGAGCTTTTCATGAAGATGGTTTTACAGATATGTGCGATAGTTTCGGTGGCGGATATGGAAAGGAAAAAATTCTGACCATAATGAAAGACAGCCGGGTAGGAGCGTATGGAACCATCGGGATTATCCTTCTTTTTGCTTTGAAGTTTTACAGTATCAAGGCTTTGGGAAGTACTGGTGTTGATGCAATTCGGGTTCTGGGCATTATTGTTTTATCACATACGGTAAGCCGGTTTATCTCGGGAACGATGATTTATACCCATCAATATGTTACCGATATTGATGCCAGCAAATCAAAACCTCTGGCCAATAAACCTTTAGATGGAATGGCTTTGTTAGTAGGATTCGTCAGTGTTTTAATTGCTTTTACCCTGATTCCGGACTGGCGTTTGATTTTTGCATTTGCTCTGGCTTATGCAGGGAAAATGTATATGGGCTGGTATTTTAAAAAACACATTGGCGGTTATACAGGCGACTGTCTGGGTTCAGTACAGCAGGTTTGTGAAGTTTTATTTTATTTAGGAACAATCATCATATGGAAATTCATGTAATCCGTCATACTGCTGTAGAAAATCCTGAAAACCTATGTTATGGTTTTGCTGAAATACCTTTGCGGAAAGGTTATACTGAAGATTTTAAAACGTTGGACATAGACAAGGATTATGATATGATTATTTCAAGTCCTTCTCAGCGTTGCCATCTTTTAGCTGATTTTTTAAAATTTGATTATCAAACAGATGAAAGGCTTCGCGAAATGAATTTCGGGAACTGGGAAATGAAAAAATGGACCGATATTCCCGAAGAAGAAATTAATCCCTGGTACAAAGATTTTATTTATGTAAATGCCTCTGGCGGTGAAAATCTTCTTGAAATGCAGGCCCGTGTTGTCAGTTTCTGGAATGAATTGATTGAAAAAAAAGATACAAATAAAGCACTTATCATTACTCATGCCGGAGTCATTCGCCTGATCCTTCAAACTGTACTTCAGTTTCCACTGGAGAATATGTTCAGTATTCAGATTGATTATGGGAAGAAAGTGATTATTGATGTAAATGAAGGAATTTTTTCTGTTAAAAAGATGAACGTATAGGGAGTGTGAAAACGCTATACTATGAATAATGTGATGTTTAGATTCCTACGGAATGACACAATAGCAATAGGGTTTTATCCGTACAGTTGTCATTCCGCAGGAATCCAGGCAATGTCAATCTTCAATAGGAACGGACTTTAGTCCGTTTGATAAATATTAATTTTACAAAGGGCTTTAGCCAAAGCTTAAACCTTTTGTAATAGAATACATAAGGTAATTCTAAATTTTGAAGGTTGGATTCCTACGGAATGACACAATTGCAAGGACGGTCTATCCACACAGTTTGTCATTCCGTAGGAATCCCGCCTTCTTTATTCGTAAAGTGTAGTGCTGGCCAATATCCCAACTGAAGACGTATAAATTCCCCTCCTTTGGAGGGGTGGCAAAAATTCAAAGAATTTTTGACGGGGTGGTTTTTCCACGTTCTCGTAACCCAAGCCACAAAAAACGCCACCCGATACAATCAGATGACGTGAAAGAATTTATTTAAAAATCCTGATAAAACTATCTTTTTCCAGGCTTTCCAATGAAAAATCAAAGTCAGCCTCGGGTTTTTCTGTCGTAATCTCAGCTCCAAGCTCTTTTACAAGCTCATTGAAAGGCATAGCATCATACCATTGCTGATACAGTGCACTCGTTGCCATCATGGAAACCTTACTATTCCCTGAAACATGAGAATGCCCGGCTCCGAAATTCAACAGTACGAAACATTGCTTTTCGTTTTTTGTCACCAGCATTCCCAGAATCGTTTGTTTCTGAACAGAATTACACCTGGCTTCAGCAAACAGACTGTTCGGATTCATCATATAGTCGTAAGAAATGTTATCTCCTTTTCCGATCACGATTTTATATCCGCAATTAGCATCTCCGCTGAAAACGTTGTTCATGACAAGTGTTGGTGCACATTGCCCTTTATTGGCGTAAAGATATTCCACAGCCCCGTTGGGAGCAGAAGTCATATCTCCTGAATACATCAATTGTCCATCACCGTGATTATACGCCGCATTCCAGCCTATTTTTCCATCGATATTCAATCCTGAAAGGTCAAGGTCATTAGCGCCCCATTTATCTTCCCAATAAATACCAACGGCCAGTCTTTCACCATAAAAACGGGTTCCGGTAGGAATATTTCCAACAAACATTTTTTCAGAAGTTGGTAATGCAAATTCTACATTCTCCGGGAAATAGAATTTCTTTCCGGAAAGGTTTTCATATTTCAGTTTCAGAAAATCTAAAATAAAATCATAGTTGAACTGATTCACATAAGTTTCCTTACCTTTTTTCACCCACGATTTTCCGTTTCTGACTCTGTAAACAAACGTATCCTGGCCATACATTCTTGAATAACATGCGGACAATGCTTTGAATAATGCAAACGGTGTCGCATTTTCCAGCCAATGCCAATCACTGTTTTCCAGTAATGTATTTGTAGCATCATTCAATGGATTTGAAATCAATGGCTTATGATGTACTTTAGATAGCTTTGAAATTTTATTGATTGCTTTTGGTGCTCTGTTTTTATAAGCAAGGAATAATGGCTTAAATCTGTTAAAAATTTCTGCTATTTTTTCCATACCAAAGCTTTCAAACAGATAGGTTGGGTTAAAATTACTTTGCTTAATTAAACCAATTAAATCATCGTTTTTGATTAAAAGTGTGGTATGGGTCGTTTTATAAATAACATAACGGAAAAACTCAACTGGATTTTCTGGATAAATATCGTATAGATCAGCTATTTTTATAATGGCTTCCTTATTTCTGATATTTTCTTTTCCTGTGAAATCATATTCCAGTTCCGTATGCAGAATATACAGCAAATCATCAATGGTTTCTTCTTTCAAAGCAATTCCTGACTTTAGGAGAGAAAGGCATTTTTCCTGCATTTCTTCTGCTGTATAAGCTTTAATGACTTTAAAAACCAGCTTCATATCAGGAACATTCAGTATTTCAGCAGGAATGTAAATTTCACTCTGAAAGTTACTTCCATAGGTTGAAATATAATGTCTGATCTGTTCAAAAAACAAATCAATTCTGGAAGTATTTTTTATTTTCTCCCAGGATTTATGGAACGTTTTATTCAAATCATTTCCATTCAGTTTTTCCTTTGCATAATAAGAGATGATTTCATTTTTCGCCCATAAAGCATCAGGCTCAATGATAAAACCATCATCAGAAATAAATGGCTTTTCATTCGATTCTTTAGCCAGTACAGCATTGAATAATTGTAGTGTTTTCATTGTTTTAATTTAAAAAAATAAGTGAGGAGTAGATTCATTAAAAGTGAAGGGTATAGGAACTCCTTTTACCTATAGTTTATAAAAAGCGGGGAGTAATTTATCCAAAAAAATATAGGAACTCCCTTTGCCTTAAAATTTGTAAAAAGGCGGAAAGTAAATCTGGAAATATAGGAACTTTCTTTGCCTTTAATTTTTTCTTTAAAAATAACTTTTTAGTGCTGTGAAATTTGGGTTATTGCTTTTATTCAAACCTTACGGGTTTCTAAAACCCGTAAGGTTGGTTATTAGTTATGGATTTAATTATTAAAAATTATGCTTTTCTGAATTTCTTCTTTTTCTTCCATGGAGCATTCTTCTCAACATCTCCGGCCATGATACATCCGTAAGGCATCACTTCATCCAGAACTTCGCAAAGTCCGTATTCCTCAATCTGAGCTCTTACGTTCTTAGCACTTTTATAAGCGCTCGGAAGTTCAGAAATATCAACCTCATTAGAGTAGAAACGGATATCTAATCCTTCTGTTTCCTCATTGAAAATTTCTTCAGTTGTTTTATGAGCTAAAGATCTTTTATGCTGGCTTCTGCTGAAGTTTCTTCCGGCTCCATGCGGTGCAAAACCCATGTTTCTTTCATTTGTTTTTCCCTGAACAATCAGTACCGGTTCTGCCATATTCAACGGAATCAGTCTTGGTCCGGTGATATCAGGCATGAATTTATCATCCAGCGGAGTAGCTCCTTTTGCATGATAGAATAGATCTCCATCTTTGAAAACGAAGTTATGTTCATTCCAATATCTGTTTTCCTTTTCCATTTCCAGCTTGTTCAGTACGGCATCATGAAGAGACGTATGGTTTTCTTTTGTCCATTGTCTGATCAGTTGAAGTGCCTCCCAATAGGATTTACCTTCTTCAGTATCATAAGGAATCCAGGCATTTTCTCTCAATGTTTCAGGAGAAATTTCCTGTCTGAAACGGTTGGCAGTCTTCATCCCTTTATCATATAATGCTGCTCCCGGTGCTCTGGATCCGTGATGGGTTACCATCATCGTATTTCCGGTATTTTTGGAAATTCCTACAAACAGGAAATGATTTCCATCTCCCTGAGTTCCCATATGAGAACGGGCAATGCTGATCAGTTTCTCATCATTTAAGAATTTATTTTCTCTGAAGGCATCCATCAGTTCCTGAGACATCGGCATCTGTTCTCCTCTTGGTCTTCCTCCATACCCGAAGTGTGTTACAGAATGCGCAGCATCCAGAACATCTTTAGGATTTGTTTTTCCAAAATCTGTCAGCATTACAGAACAACAGATATCTGCACTATGAAATCCCGGATGAATGGCATTTCTGGCAATAACCACACCTCCTACCGGAATCTGACCTTCAGGACCTGTAGGGCAGGCATCAGGCATTATAGCTCCACCAATTAGTGTAGGGGTTTTCATCAGCACTTTCATGGTTCTGATTACTTTTTCTACATTATCATTTTCACTTTCGTGTTCTGCACGTATGTTGATCATAAAATCTTTAGCGGTTTCATGAAGCGGAATAAGATCCGGCTGTTTGAACTGTACCAGATATTCTGCGATCTGATGTTCATCCAGATTATTCTCGTTGATATAGCTAATGGCATCTTTAAACCATTTTGCCGGTCTATATCCTAATTCGATTAAATGATTTCCATTAAATTCCATTTTGTTTCATTTTGATGATGCAAAGTAATATCATTATTGCGCAATAGTTTTGCGTAGATAAAGAAATTTTAATTATTTTTACAAAAAAGTTATAAAAAAGGCGAAAAAGCTGATCCATACATTGGCAAATAAGCCTGAAACAATATAAAACAAAATTAAAATCTGCAGTTATGGTACTATTAGAACAATTAAGACATTTCCCGGAAACCATCCAGTTTGGTGACGTTATTGCGTACATTGATCATCATTATGAGTTTACTCCTACAGCTTTTCAAAATGGGGATACAACCAATCAGGCAGGACAGAACAATGGTTCGTGTAAAGTTTTCAGTTTTGCGAGCATTCAGGATCTGACTAAAGAAGAAACACTTTGGCTCTTTGGAGAATTCTACAGGGAAGATGTTTTGAAAAACCCTGAAGGAAGTGATCATCAGAATATCCGAAACTTTATGAAGTTTGGCTGGGAGGGAATTACTTTTGACGAAAATGCCTTAAAGGAAAAATAGTTTTTAGAAAAGAGCAAAAACAAATAAGTGAAGAGCTTATTTAAAAAAACACCAATCATTAAACACTAAGGTATGTCATCCAATAAAAACGCTCTGATCCGTTATAAAACATTAGACAAATGTCTTAAAAACAAATACAGAAAATATACGCTGGAAGATCTCATTGATGAATGTTCGGAAGCATTATTTGAATTTGAAGGAAAAGAATCCTATGTAAGTAAACGGACGGTTCAGCTCGATCTTCAGAATATGCGGAGTGAGAAATTCGGATATGAAGCTCCTATTGAAGTCTATGAAAGAAAATATTACCGCTACAGTGATCCTGACTACAGTATTCATAATATTTCTGTGAATGAAAGTGATCTGAAAGCTATGAACAATGCAGTTCAGATTTTAAAACAGTTCAAAGACTTCTCTATGTTCAAAGAGATGAATGGCGTCATTCAGAAACTGGAAGACTCAATCCAGTCAACCAGCCAGAAATCGATTATTCATCTGGATAAAAATGAACAGCTGAAAGGGCTGGAACATATTGATATTCTGTATGAAAGTATTGCGAATAAAAAAGTACTGAAGATTCTTTACAAAAGCTTTACGGCAAGAGAATCCAATGTATTTACTGTGCATCCGCAGCTATTGAAGGAATTCAATAACCGTTGGTTTCTGATCTGTCTTTATAAACAGAAAATGTACAATCTGGCCCTGGACAGAATGGAAAATATTGAAACAGATGAAAGCCTTCCGTATATTGATAAAGATCTGGATGGAGATGAATATTTCAAAGATATTGTAGGAGTTACCGTTTCGGAATCAATGGATCCCAGAAATGTTGTTTTCTGGGTAGATTCTGGAAATGCGCCTTATGTGAAGACCAAGCCGCTGCATAAAAGCCAGGAGATCATCAGGGAAGATAAGGACGGTACTTTATTCAAAATATGTGTTCAGATCAATTTTGAATTAGAAAGATTGCTGCTTGGGTTTGGGGATAGTTTGATTGTTCATAAACCTCGGAAATTAAGAGTGAAAATGGAAGAAAAATTTAAAATAGGAAGTAAAAATTATCAGAATCTGGTTGTTCCTGATGAAAACTAACCTAAATGCACTATTTGCAGTGGACTACAAAAGATAATTTGTTTTCAGGTTTTATCTTGGCTTGGAAATTGTATTAATAACCTAATAAAACCATATTATGAAATCGAGAATATTTAAAGCATTAATTGCAATCCTGGCACCTATAGCGATAGAATATATTGTTAAAAAAATATCTGAGAAACTTGATAAAAAAGAAGATCAGAATGAAAAAGAACCAAAGCAGATTACAGCTTAAAGTAAAAGTAGTTAAAATTTAAAATTATTGAAAAAGAGACTGTCATGAGTATGTACAGTCTCTTTTTTGTTATTTGTAAGGAATGTGGAAGAAACATTGAAAACCACCCCGTCAAAAATTCTTTGAATTTTCGCCACCCCTCCAGTGGAAGGGAATTCTTACGTTTTCAACTCAAACATGTTTATGGATATAGCTTTGATACTTTTTTGACAGATAACATGGGCTAGATTCCTACGGAATGACACAATTGGAATAATGGTCTATCCTTCACCTTGTCATTCCGTAGGAATCTAAACAGTTTTATTATAGTTTAAGGTAAAAACTTAAGCGCACTTCTTAAGTATTTAGTAGTATCTTAAAATAATTTAAGTGTTCAAACGCTTTTGTGGTTCGATAAATCATACAAAATCATAAATACCATCTTTCCATCCCAGTACTTTAGAAGAATCCGCTTTAAGCCAGTTTTTCAGGATTGTAGCATATACTTTTCTGAAGTCTTCTTTGTAGATCAGGTCACCTTCATTCAGATTCTGTAAGTCAGGAGGAGCATTCAGAATGCCTTTCTTTTCGAGATTTCCGCTGATAAAAAACATCTGATTGGCTGTTCCGTGATCCGTTCCGTTACTGGCATTCTGAGCAACACGGCGCCCGAATTCTGAAAATGTCATCAGCAGAATATTATTGAAAAGTCCGTTACTTTTCATATCGGCAACAAAGGATTTTACAGCTTCATTGATGTCATTGAATAACTTTTTTTGCCTGTCATTCTGATTGACATGGGTATCAAAGCTTCCGATTGAAAGATAGTAGACCTGTGTATTGATGTCGGATTTTATTAAAGAAGCTACGGTTTTAAAGTCTTTTCCCAACTGTGAATTAGGATAAATCTGTTCTGTCTTTTTGGCTTTGCTTTTCTCAAAAATATAATCTGCATTGTTAATCGTGGAACCTAATGTCTGATAAAGATAGGAGACTGTTTCATCATCATGATGGTGGTCGTAAAGAGATTTAAAATATTTTTCCTGGCTGGTTTGATAGAGCCTTTTAGGGTCTTTAAAGGCAAAAGCTTTATTATTTTCTCCTTTCAGGGCAAGGCTTAGCATGTCATCCACTTCCAGCGCCTGGGTAGGATGGTCGCAGCGATAGCATTCTTCATCCAGAAAACGTCCCAGCCAGCCTGTTTCCAGAAACTGATCACTTCTGCTTGCCGACTGCCAGATGTCCATACTCCGGAAATGGGATTTGTCGGGATTAGGATAACCTACATTATTCATTACAGACAGTTCTCCGTTATCAAAAAGTTCTTTAAAATAGGAGAGAGACGGATTGATCCCTGCTTCATCAGTCAAAGGTATTGAATCCTGAATGGCAAGAGTTTTTCTTTCTCTGAAATAAATATCATTTTTAGCCGGAATGATGGTGTTCAAACCATCGTTTCCACCTGTAAACTGAAGAACTACCAGAATATTCTGATTGGGATTCAAAGCTTCGTCCAGCGTCATGGCTTTTAAGAAATTGGGCATCAGCATAGAAGCGGTAGCCAGTGAACTTATCTTAAGGAATTCTCTTCTTTTGATTAACATAATTTTGTTTTTAGGATAAAAGGTTACAGGTGGTAGGCAGCAGGTTGTAAGTTGCCGCTTTAAATTGTATGGGCCGCATTTTTACTAACGTTTATTAAAAATAAATGGTAGCAAAGCTATACTGCAACAACTATTACCTGCTACCTGCAACCTACAGCCTTCTCCCTACATTAACTGATATTCCGGGGTAGACATGAGGTTGATGACATTCATTTTTATACTCTTATCAGAAAAATTCTTTACAGAGTTCATATCAAGACTTTGGGTATTCTGAAGAAGATAATCTTCACAGTTTTTATTGCTAAAAAGTTTTTCAATACGTTCCCAGTCGATGGTAATATTCGGGTTTTTAAAGCTCTTGTTTAAAGCTGTCTCCCGGGATTTCATTCCCATATCAATATCATCATCCTGTCGGGGGCTGTATTCCAAAGGCCGAAGTCCGGACCAGATCTGTGGAATCTGAAGCCTTACCATCAGGGTAGAACTGTCTATCCATGATTTTCCGTTGGGCCATCCCGCAACATTGGGTGGATAAAGCAGCATCTGTCCCAATAATTTCTGATAAACAATGAGGTTTTCAGGATTTTGAATATGCATAGGAAGGATTCGCATGATACCTGCCATCAGTTCTACAGGTGATTTTATCCTGTTGCCAATATTCTTCTGATCATAAAACCATGTGCTTGAAAAGATGTCAGTCATCAGTTTTTTGATGTCATATCCGGAATTATAAAAACTGGTGCTGAGCTTATTGACGATATCCTGATCTGGTTTCTCATTGACAAAGAATTTATAAATCTTTGTTGTAATAAAGAGTGCAGTTGCTTTCTGTTCAAGAATAATATTGAGAACATCGCTTCCATCAAAGTTGCCTGTTTTGCCTAAAAAGGTTTTGCTGCCTTCATCATGAAGGTTTCTTCTTTCTTTAAAATTTCCTTCCTTATCGTAACTCCATCTGGTAAAAGCTCTTGCACCTTCTCTTACGTCTTTTTCAGTGTAGTTGCCTCTTCCCATGGTAAAGAGTTCCATGACCTCGCGGGCAAAATTCTCATTAGGATGATCCTTTTTATTCTGTTGATTATTCAGAAAATTAAGCATAGCCGGCGATTGGCTTACTTCAAAAAGCAGATCTTTGAAATTGCCCAACGCATTTTTTCTGATCGTATTCAAAAGCTGTTTGTTAAACCTTGGATTTTGTACTCTGGATGCAAAATGCCCATGCCAGAAAAACGCCATCTTTTCTCTCATCTGTTCCGTGCTGTTTACAATTGTGTTCAGAAAATTGAGATTCAGTTCATTATTTTGCTCTCTGTTGATCCGCTGCATTTCTTTTTTCTTTTCCGCAGGAGCTGTACTGTTCATGTAATCTGCCACAGAAACCGGATCAGGTGTATCATAGGAAATTCCGCTGAAGTGGTCTTCTTTAAATAATTCATTCATTAACGTTTTAATGTTTTTATTTTTCAAATCATCAATTTGATTAATACCAACACCAAAACCTGCCCGCCAAAGAAGATGCTTGTTTTTTAATAATGAATCAGCCATCGTGGAGAATTTATTTTTTGATGTATTTTGAAGAAAAAGGTTAAAATGATAACGGGTTAAGGATTGTTAATATTGTCGTGTCAGGCTGGAAGCTATGTCTGCAGGAAGGAGAAATTTTCTTTTCTTTTAATTATAACAGACGTGGGTTTTTATATAACAGGATATTACTTCCGGGCTCCATCTTCTTGCTTCCTTTCTTTTTCTTTAATTCACTTTTTGGGATCAATTTTTTGATAATTTTTGTTAAACAAATATTTAAATTTTGTTAAAAATAATATATTGATATTCATTGCTTTATGTTTTTTAATGGTGTTAAAATCAAAGAAAAATGCTTGCTTGGCATGATTTTTACATCCTCTTGTTTAGTAAAATTTTAAAATTAGAGTTATGAAAATGTTTAAACAAGCAATAGTACTGGCTGGTATTTTAACAGCAGGTATAGCAAGCGCCCAAAGTTCTCAAATGAATAATATGATCAAAGTAGGTGCAAATGTTGGTTTAGCAGTTCCCGCTGATAATCTTTCCGCTGCAGTAGGAGTGGATGTAGCTTACCAAAACCTGATTACACCAGGATTTGGATTAGGTATCGCATCAGGATATACTCACTACTTTGGAAAAGAGAACAACGGATATAAAAATAATGATGTAGGGGTAGTTCCTGTAGCTGCTTTAATCAGAATTTATCCAAAACAAACCGGCTTTTATTTCGGAACAGACTTAGGATATGGTTTCTTAGTAGGAGATAAAACGGTTGCATCCAACACCAATGTTGAAAGAGCAAGCGGAGGTTTCTACCTTAAACCGGAGATCGGTTACCACAACAGAGACTGGAATTTCTTCGTACAATACCAAAAGGTTTTTGTAGGAACAAAAGGAGATTTGCCAGGTCAGGACTATAATGTGGGGAATATCGGTGTAGGATTCGGTTACAATATTCCATTAGGAAAGTAGTTAGATTTAATATATAAACAATTATTAACCAAAACCTTTTCACGAAAGTGGAAAGGTTTTTTTGTTCTGTGCAGGATTTACAAAAACTATTATTATATTTGGTAAAATTTGAGGTTATGATTCTGAATCCAAAATTTCCACTTTATTTACCAGGAGTAGAGAACAGTAATAATGATAATGTTTCTATCATTGGGGCAAGCCTCCGTGAAGATATAACAATCTTAGGCTATTTCGTTTCCGGGAACGGAGGTCTTGAGATAAAAGTACAAAATAAATATGCAACCAAAGAATACGCTTCTTTTTCAGATATTTTAAAGAAGTTTATTCAGGATAACCAATTGCAAAATATAAAACGTCTGGGAATGGCAGTGCCAGGTCCTGTACTTGACGGAAAAAGCAGTCCTGCAAGATTGGGCTGGAATTTAGATGTTGAAGAATATGCCCGTGATTTTGGGTTTGAAAAAGTAGACATGCTGAATGACCTTGAGGCTTCTGCCTACGGAATGGCTCTTCTTGAAGATAACGATCTGGAAGCTATTTATACAAGCGGACATCTTGAAAAAGGAAATGTAGCGGTTCTTGCTCCCGGAAACGGACTGGGTGAAGCCGGATATTTCTTTGACGGAAAATACCTGAGACCTTTCGCTACAGAAGGAGGACATTCAGAATTTTCACCAAGAACCAATGTAGAAGTTGAATTTTACCAGTTTTTAAATAATATCTACGGTATTGTAAGCTGGGAAAATGTACTTTCCAAGTCAGGGTTATTCAATATCTATAGATTTTTAAGAGATGTGAAAAGGCATCCTGAACCGGAATGGCTGGGAGAACGTCTTGCACAGGGAAATTTTGTGGAAGAACTTTATAAAGCGGCAATCGAAGAGAATGTATTAATCTGCAAAATCGCTTTAGATACTTTCCTTGAGTTTCTGGCAAGAGAAGCAAACAACCTGACATTAAAAGTAAAAGCCACCGGAGGATTACTGATTGCCGGGGATATCCCTCAGATGGTCAGAGAATATATTGACAAAGCAAAATTCTATGAAAAATTCAAGATCAGTGATAAAATGGAGGGAATGCTTAAAAATATCCCGATCTATCTGGTCAAGCAAAATCATACAGCATTAAATGGTATAGCGCTTTATACGGCTTACTATCAAGTATAAAACAGAGCTCCGAAGAAATTCGGAGTTTTTTTTTGAGATGATATTATTCATGAAAATAATAAATTTTATTGATATACATCAATGAAATCTATTGAATAAGATGCCTACCTTTGCCTCATTAAATAAGTAAATAACTCTATTCAATGAAAAAAATATTTTTATTAGCAGTTTTAGCTGGTGGTTTAGCTTTCGGACAGTCAAAAAAAGTAGTAGCGTCTGATGTACACTGGTGGGGATATAAAGTAGCAAAATCTGAGGCTAGCTCTCACGACGGTACTGTAAAAGTAAAGTCTGGAGATATGGTAATGAAAGGAAACCAATTGGTAGGTGGAAGCTTTGTATTGGATATGACTTCTATCAGCTCTACTGACCTTACAGGAGAATATCAGCAGAAATTAAACGGACACCTTAAGAATGGTGATTTCTTTGAAGTTGAAAAATTCCCTACTGCTAGCTTCAAAATTACAGGAGTAAAGAAAAACAACGATAAAGTTTATAATTCTCTTGTAACCGGAAACCTTACTGTAAAAGGAAAAACAAGCCCAATCTCTTTCCCTGCTAAAATTTCTTACAGCAAAGGAGTAGTAAGTTTAGTATCAAACAAATTCTCTTTCGACAGACAGAAATTTGATGTAGCTTACAAGTCTACTATGCAGGATGTTTTTGTGAAAGATGATATTGATATGCTTGTAAAGGTAACTGCTCAATAAATTAATCAAAAAAAGATTATTAAAAGTGTAGAAGTTCTACACTTTTTTTTATTTTTGTTGAATTGTAAATAAAAAAGAATGAAAAGATTACTATTGTTTGCTATGGTGTGCGCAAGTATATCATTTGTTTCTGCCCAAAAGAAATTTGATAAGGTTGCAAAAGTGACTTCATCAGAGATCAGATGGTGGGGGTATAAGGTGGTGAAAACCGAGGCTTCTTCCCACTCAGGAACAGTAAAGCTAAAGAGCGGAAAATTCAACTTTGACCACACGGTTCTGGTAGATGGAGAGTTTGTAATAGATATGAGAAGTATGATGGCGGGAGATGTTTCTGATGAGGATCAGATCAAGCTTACCAACGACCTGAAAAGCACAAACTTCTTTGAAGTAAAAAAATTCCCTATTGCAAAATTCCATTTGACTAAAATTATTCCTTTAGCAAACAGTGAATACAATTCTACAGTGTACGGTGACCTTACCCTTAAAGGCGTGAGAAAAACAATCTCTTTCCCTGCGAATGTATACGTTACTCAGTTCACCACATCTATTGAGTCTGCAAAGTTCTCTCTGAACAGAAGAGACTTTAAAGTATTCTACCAGTCTTCATTGAAAGATTATTTCATTAAGAACGAAATGGATATTCAATTCAAAGTTACTACAGAAATGCTGGATAACGAGAATAGAGTTCCGAAGAAGAAAAAATAAGATTGAATATACAATCCATACAAAAATGAGCAGTTCATCAGAGCTGCTCATTTTTTATGCTTTTGTTGAGCCGAAGATTTGTGGTAAGCCATTCCTTGTTTCTCTGTATTTTTTATAAATTCGTAGTATGAAAATTTATATCGTTAGCGGTCTGGGAGCAGACTTTAAAGTCCTTGAAAGAATAGAGTTTCCCAAACACTGTGAATTGATTTTTATAGACTGGCTTATTCCTGAAAAAAATGAGCCTTTCGATGCCTATGTCAAAAGAATGGCGGATAAAGTAGATGATTCTGAGCCGTTCTGCCTGCTGGGATATTCTTTTGGAGGCATAATTGTTCAGGAGATTGATAAATTGAAACCTGCTGAGAAAGTAGTGATCCTTGGAAGTATAAAATCTGACAAGGAAAAATCAAAATTCATTAAAACAGGAGAGGTTACCAAAATCCCCAGAATATTACCTGTAGGCCTGTTCAACGATAAAGCCGCCAATGTATATGCTGTTGTCCGAAAGCTTTTTGATCCTAAAAACCCAAAACTTCTGCAATATTTTAAAGTAAGAGATCCTTATTATCTGAAATGGTCTGTAGAAAAAGTTTCAGAATGGAAGTTTGAAGAAAATCCTCATGTGATTCAGATCCTGGGTGATAAAGACATTGTTTTTCCCATCCGTTATTCCAAACCGGATTATGTGGTAAAAGGAGGAACACATCTTTTTCCGGCTACGAAATCCAAAGAAGTTTCCAAAATACTGAAGGAAGTATTTTGTGAAAATTAATAAATTATGTTTTAAATGGTTTTTTTATGGGGGTGTTTTGATGAAAAATATGATTTTTATAGAATTTATATTTAAATTTGATAGGGTTAAATATAAATTTTATGAAAATAGGATTAAAATGGATCGTTTCATTCTCTGTTATCACGCTCGTAGCAATCGGAGGTTTGTTCTGGAATCCGGCTGCGGATATTCCTGATACAGGAGAATTTTTAACTGAAGATAAAATTGTAGGGGCTGATGTCGCCTGGATTCTTGCCGCCGCAGGACTTGTTCTGCTGATGACACCAGGTCTTTCCTTTTTTTACGGAGGAATGGTTGGAAGAAAAAACGTGATTTCTACCATGCTGCAGAGTTTTATCGCTTTAGGAGTCATCTCTATGGTTTGGGTAGTTGTAGGTTTTTCTTTGTCTTTCGGTGAATCTCTGGGTATTACTATTGCCGGGAAACATTATGGTATCATTGGAAACCCTCTCAGTTATCCCTTTTTTAACGGGGTAGGAAATCTGCCTCATAAAATGATGGCTCCTACTATTCCGTTTATCCTTTTTGCTTTATTTCAGATGAAATTTGCCGTTATTACTCCGGCTATAATTACCGGATCTTTTGCGGAGAGGGTTCGTTTTATTTCTTATTTATTATTCATCGTTCTTTTCAGCATCTTTATTTATACACCGCTTTGTCATATGGTATGGCATCCCGACGGCCTTTTAAACAAATATTTTGGAGTAAAAGACTTTGCAGGTGGAACCGTAGTGCATATGAGTGCCGGTTTTGCAGCACTTGCGGGAGCCATGGTGGTTGGAAACCGAAAAAATCCGCATCATGAGCCTTCCAATATTCCGTATGTGCTTTTGGGAACAGGAATGCTGTGGTTCGGATGGTTTGGTTTCAATGCGGGATCTGCATTGAGTGCTTCTGCTTCTGCAGCCACTGCTTTCGGAACAACTACAATAGCCTCTGCTTCAGCGATGATGACCTGGATCTTTTTCGATAGAATTAACGGGAGAAGTGTTTCCGCTTTGGGTGCGTGTATCGGAGCAGTAGTAGGACTTGTGGCGATTACTCCCGGATGTGGTTTTGTAAGTATTCAGGAAAGCCTTTTCATAGGGTTTATTACAGCGATCGTATCTAATGTGATGGTCAACTGGAAAGTCTTAAAGAAGATAGATGATACGCTGGATGTTTTTGCCTGCCATGGAGTAGGAGGGATTATGGGGATGATTCTTACTGCTATTTTTGCACATGGTGAGAAAGCGAGTCTGCTTCATGGAGGAATTGATGTTTTTCTTCATCATATGGCAGCCTTGGTTTTGGTTTCTGCTTTTACATTCTTCGGTTCGCTGCTTTTATATAAGATTACCAATTCTATTATTACGCTCAGAGTTTCTGAAGAGTCCGAAAATAAAGGGCTTGACCTTTCTCAACATGAGGAAAGTTTCAGTTAACAGAAAGGACATTAAGTTATACCTAATGTCCTGAATTATATTAATTAAAATCAAAAATAATTTATTGAATGGATTCAATCGTTTCAAAGATTTTGTTTTTAGAATTTTCAAAGACTTCACCGCCAAATTCTTCATTATCTAAGGAATGAATGGTAACATCATTCACCCCCATAATTCCGAAAATATGTTTTAGATAAGTCGTTTGAAAATTGACGTGTCCGTTCTTTTCATTCTCTCCATATCCGGTATCACCACGGGTTGAGAGAATAAAAAGCTTTTTGTCTTCAAGAAGCCCTACATAATCGCCATCCGGAACTCCGGATCTGAATTTCCAGGTTTCATTAATCCGCATTACCTGATCAATATAAGCTTTTAATCCGGACGGAATGGACCAGTTGTACATGGGAGTTCCGATGACATATACATCGTGTTCTTTGAGCTCTTTGACCAGTACATTACTGAGTTGCAAAGGTTTTTGGTTTTCCTCGGTTTTGTCTGAAGATTTTTTAAATGCTCCTGCGATCCAGGATTCATCAATATTAGGAATCGTATCAGTTCCGGCTTCTCTATAAGTGAAAGTATCAAGAGGATATTTGGTTGTCCAGTTTTCAACGAAAAGCTGGGTCAGTTTTCTGCTGTAAGATCTTTCATTTCTTACACTGGCATTAATAATCAGTATTTTCATTTGTTAAGAATTTATACCAGCAAAATTCCTGATTATTTAATCCTGAAAAATTGATCTAGTTCAAGAGGATTTATTTTTTTTCCGGATTCTGCTGATAAATTCTGCAGAAACTCCCAAATAGGATGCAATCAGATACTGAGGAACTCTCGATGAAATATCAGGATAAGTATCCAGGAAATCATAATACTTTTGTTCGGCTTTGTACATGTGATTGAATACAACTCTTTTTTCAAGGGTTCCAAGATAGCCTTCCAGAATAATTCTGAAGTATTTTTCCAAGGATGGAATGTCCTTCAGCATTTTTTGAAAAGACTGGTGGCTGATCTGTAAGAGCTTTGTTTTTTCCACCGCCTGTATATTATAAATGGAAGGTTTTTGTTTTGAGAAACTGGCAATATCTGTTGCCCACCAATGATCAATGGCTAAAAAGAGAATTTCTTCATTTCCGTTGTCTTCATTGATGCAGAAAGCTTTTAAAACACCTGAAATGATATAACTGTCATAGCGGCAGATTTCCCCGTTTCTTAATAGAAAATCACCTTTTTCCAATGTTCTTTCTGTCCAGAAACTTTTACAGGCAGCTATTTCTTCAGGACTTAGTTTGACATGTTGTAAAATGTTTTTAATTAATGTTTCCATTTAAAAAAATGATTAAAAAGAACTGTGTAATGATATATTTGATTGAAATTCACAGGATCAGCTCATTTACAAAAATACTTATTTTATGGGCTGCCAAAACCAAATAAATCTGGGATTTTGCTATGCATATATTAGGATTTATCATGTATCTTTGTTTTTGAGGAAAATGACGAATCATTTATGGAATCAATATCGGTTTTTGAGATTATTAAAGTAGGGATAGGCCCATCCAGTTCGCATACGATGGGACCTTGGAATGCAGCTGCTGCATTTATCAGGATTATAAAAAGAGAAAGATCAATCGAAGAAGTTAAAGAGGTTTTTCTTGAATTTTTTGGCTCACTCGCAAAAACGGGAATTGGGCACGGAACTGATATTGCCGGAATGCTTGGTTTGAATGGAGAAGATTTTAAGACGATCAACACTTCAAAAATTGATGAGAAAATAGAATATATCAAAAGTACTCAAACCCTTAATCTGGGAGGGGAGAAAATTATTCCATTTATCTACGGGCATCATTTGATTTTAAATATGAAAAAGAGCCTTGATTTTCACCCGAACGGAATGATCTTCAGAGCTGTTTTTGAAGATGGGACAGAGTTGGTGCAGGATTTTTATTCTGTAGGAGGTGGTTTCATTGCCAGTCAGGAAAAAAACTCAATTCAAAAGCAGTGTGTACGTACATTGTATCCCTGTCATAAGGCTTCGGATATTGCAAAATATTGTGAAAAGCTGGGATTTGATAAAATTTCAGATTTGATTTTCATGAATGAGGAAAGCTGGAGAACTCAGGAAGAAACGAGACAGGAAGCGCTTTACATCTGGCAGCAGATCAAAGAATGTATTTATAAAGGTGTTAATAAAGAAGGAATTCTTCCGGGCGGGCTGAATGTTACCCGAAGAGCCGCAGGAATCAACAGAAAGCTGTTGGGAGATAAAATTTATAAGAATAAGGATGAATGGTTCCAGCAGGTTGTAGACGCTGAAGAGAACTTCACCAATATCAACAAATGGATTGCGTGTTTTGCATTGGCAGTGAATGAAGAAAATGCAAGTTTCGGAAGAATTATTACTGCACCTACCAATGGAGCGAGTGGAGTAATTCCGGCAGTATTGATGTATTCTCAGGCATTTACACCCTTTACAAGTGAAGAAGATATTATAAGATTCTTGCTTGTAGCAGGAGAAATCGGGACATTATTCAAGAAAAATGCGACTATTTCTGCAGCGATGGGAGGATGTCAGGCCGAAATCGGGGTGTCTTCCGCAATGGCAGCAGCCGGACTTACGGAGATTTTGGGTGGAAGTGTAGGACAGGTATTGATGGCAGCTGAAATAGCAATGGAACATCACCTTGGATTAACCTGTGACCCGATCAAAGGGCTGGTGCAGATTCCATGTATTGAAAGAAATACAATGGGCGCTATGAAAGCGATTACTGCAGCCAATATTGCACTGGAAAGTGACCCTACCAAAGCAAAAGTAACATTGGATGAGGTGATTCTTACGATGTGGGAGACTGCTCAGTCCATGAGTGACCGTTTTAAAGAAACTTCGGAAGGCGGGCTGGCAATCGCAGTCAACGTTCCGGAATGTTAATATAAATAACACTGTGTTAAAAATAAAACCCTTAGTCAGTAATGTCTAAGGGTTTCTTAATAAAATAAAAGTAAAAACCGTCGGGCTTTTAGTATCGTGTGGAATTGCTTACCTTAAAATTCCTCTGATTCTGTTGGCATTGGTGATCAGCTCTTCAAGGTATTCATAATTCTCTTTTTCAAGGGCAGATTTGAATTTTCTGAGCTGGGAAATATGTTCGTTCAGAACATCCAGCACATTTTCTTTGTTTTGTTTAAAAATAGGAACCCACATTTCAGGATGCGACTTGGCAAGACGTACCGTGCTTGAAAAACCGGAACTAGCAAGCTGAAAAATAGTTTCCTCCTCACGTTCTTTTTCCAATACTGTGTTAGCAAGGGCATAAGATGTAATGTGTGAAATATGGGAAATATAAGCGGTATGGACATCATGATCTTCTGCATCCATATAGATCATGTGCATATCAAGAGCGTTAACCACTTGTTCAACAATGTTCAACGCATCTTCTGCGGATTCTTCTTTGTTGCAGATTACACCAGCTTTTCCGGAGAAACTTTCTGCAATAGCGGATTTAGGACCGTTATTTTCTGTTCCCCACATCGGGTGGAAAGCGACAAACCTTGAGCGTTTCGGATGGTCTTTTACAGCATTTACAATCCCTGCTTTCGTAGAACCTGCATCCATTACAGTCTGCTGATCAGACACAAGATCAAGAACAGAAGGCAACAGTTTTCTGGCAGCATCTACAGGAATGGCAAGAATAATCAGATCCGAATTTTTAATTCCATGCTCAAGATCTACTCCGGCATCAATAATCTTAAGCTCTAATGCATCACTGATATGCTGTGTATTGTTATCGATTCCGTAGATGAAGTTGGCGATATTTTTCTCTCTTAATTTCAAAGCCATCGAACCACCAATTAATCCTACTCCAATAATACTTATTTTCATCTTTCTCTATTTTTTAAATAAAAAAACCTCGTCCCTAGGACGAGGTTTTAAATTATATTCATAAGAATCCCTATCCCAGAGCTGAGGTAAAAATTCTATAATAATATGTTCCGTTGTTAAAATTCACGTAGCAAAGGTAAAAATATTTTTCAAATGAAACGAAATTTCTTTTCTAAATTATATATAGATGAGATTAATTGGTTTTGTTAAAGGACTAACTATTTATTTTTAGAAGTTTGCAATCTCTTAATAAGATTAGTTTCAAAAGCTAAAATATCTTCTGGAATCTTTGAAGTTTCTATTTCTCCTATTTGTTTCCATTTTCTGTCTTCATATAAATAGAAAGTTGTTTTTGCATTTTGTTTTGGTTCAAATTCTCCATCTTGTCCTCCTGTATAAGTAATGAATTTATTTGGTAGATATGAGGCAACTACATAGTAATCATTTTCTTTAATAAGATTCTTTATAGCATTTGAGTTTTGGGCCTCATTTTCAGGATTGGTAGATTTTGAAAAATAACCTTTTGAATTATTAGGGCTCCAAAAATATTGAGTTTCATACTTTTTTCCTATAAAATCCACACTAAAAACACCTATTTTTTTATCTGAATAGGTATATGTTGGATATGGATTGGAGATATCTGGAATGAAGAAACCATTTGTTTGATATTTTGCATCCAGAAAATTTATATAATTATCTTTCTCTTTTTGACCTTTGCAGACACAGAGAGAAAATATCATAAATAATAAGGTCGAAAAGGATTTCATTATTTGGTCAAGTTATTTATTCAGATTTTATCCTGCTTTTATGAACATATCCTTTTTTACCTTCTTTAGAAACTACCAACCACCAATCTCCGTTTGAGTCTAAAACTTCAACCTGTTCTCCGGTTTTAATTTTTTGAAGAATTTGAGATGATGTATTTTTTTCTTTTCTTAGGTTAGTGAAACCATCAGGATCTATTATTATTGAATATGTTTTTTCTTGATTATCTTCTTGTAAAAGTCCATAATCTTTGGAATATTTTTCAAGAGATGGATAACCATAATATTTGTTTTTTTGAAAAGAGTCCTTTAATTCTGGATGAGAAACATAGACATTATTTAATAATAAGTATGATTTGTCGGATTGAATATCAACATTTTCCTTACCGGTAAAACCAAGTTGTAAGAGATAGGCAATAGCCTTTTCTACTGAAGTAGGTGTAATACCATTTGTTTTTATGATATTGTCTTTATTATCAGCTAAATAAAATGTTAATGCATACAGAAATGAATCTTTGGGTTTTAAACTTTCTAATAACTTTTCTCTAATTTTAAATGAATTCGTAGTGTTATTATAGAATACAAATGATAGTCTAGAACTTTGTTCGATATCATCCCAGCTTTGGATATTTCTAACAGCAGAGTTAAAAAGGGCTTCATTTTTTTCATAGTTAAACATAACTACTAAATCGAGTGCAAGATCCGGATTTTTAGATGATATATTCAAGATTGATGTCAAATCATTCTGATAAATAATTTTATTCAGAGTTAATAATTCATCAAAATAAGGATGTTTTTGATTACTATTTATACTTGCTTTGACATTATCTAAATCAGGTAGAATATCATTACCTATTTTAATATATTTTCCTTCCTTTGATATCTGATAATTTGTAGGTTCATTGAATATTAAAATATCATTATATCCGTCTTGAAGCTTATCAGGCTTAATGCCAAGTAGATCGACGTTTATTTTATCAAAATTTTCCTTGGTATTTTTGAATTTATGATGGGTGAAATAACTTTCAATTATTTCAGTTTCTTTTTTATCCATTGTATTTTCTTTTTCTTGTGAATGACAGGAATTAATTGTCAGTATTGACATAGTTAAGAATACTGTTTTTCTGATTTTTTTATTGTGGATCATATTTTTTATTTTTTCTAATTACTGTATCTTTTGGATCTGGTACAGTACCATAATTGGTAAACATTGCTTTTAAATCAGTAGTTTCTTCTACGTATATATATATAGTCTTACCTTTTTTAGCTTGCTCTGTATATATCTTTTGAATGGTAGGCATGTCTTTATTATAAACTCTTAAGCATCCATGTGTTACCATAAGAGCCCCATTATCTGTTAATCCCTTTTTTCCATCACCGATTGTATGTCCACAATGCAATAAAATTCCTGAGCGACTAGAGGCATTTAGTGCATCTCCTGCTTTTGGACTTAGGCGAATTGTTCCATGATTTCCAAAAGAAACACCAGAGTTGGGATATGGCTGGCCATTGGCATTAGGTTCATTCAGTTCTTGTTTAGTTTTCCACAATCCATTAGGAACGTTTCCATATCCACCATTAGTGTATCTATCTTCTCCACCAGTTCCTAAGCCTAAAACATAGCATTTATGTAATATACCAGTATTGTCGAAAAAGACAAGAAGTCCTTCTTTTTTTCTATCACTTGGTACTATTACATCAATGTAAATTGTTGTATCATCAGCTGTATATTTTGAATCGTACGTTGCATACTTTCCTTTTTGTTTTTTAGGCTCATCACCTTTACCAAATTTACAGGAATCAATTTTAAAAACTAATGATGTAATGTTAGTAAATGCTTTTTGTTTTTCATCATAATTTGTAGATTTCTTATTTCCAATGGTTTTATCAGCATTTTTTCCTACTAAAGGGCATATCTTACCTTTTACATCTTTTGTAGTATTAGCTAGTGTATTGATACTTTTCCATTTGAAAAAAATCATTCCACTTGATACTGCTAAATCTATACTTTGTCCAATAGCATCAGGATTTTTTATAACGTCAATATTATTATATTTTAATGTATAAGGATTACAATACTTATAAAATCCTTTTCCTGTAACCTGTATTAAACCTCTACCTCTATAGTTCCAACCATCATTTGGGTCTGTGTTTTCTAGCTCTTTAGCCTTGGCCGCTGGAGGAGAATATGCATAATTTGCAATTTTTATCTGTGTTTCTCTTGGAACATCAACTGCTTTAGGATCTCTTCTATCTCTTATTGCTCGCCCCCAAAGTTTTGCTTTTTCTCTACCTTCTTTAGTTTTAAATGCACCAAATGTACCAATTAAAGATTCCCAGTAATAATTGAAACCTTCTCCTTCTTTCAATGATAGAGCATCACCTGATTCTATTTTTGCCTGTGCGAAGAAATGAGCCTTGTTCCAACATGTATTCATTCCCAAATCCTTCATATATTTGGTATACGTGTCTGCAACAATTTTCCTGTTGGCTTCCGAGGCATTAGGGAAGATGGTCTTTAAATCATCTGCTGTTACGGGTTTATCACAATTCGGGCATTTTCCGGTTTCTGGTTTCGGATCTTGCGTCTTCTGCACCCCCGCTGCACTCTTCACCTTCTCCACTTCCATCAGCCCTTCCGAATTTACCCCAAATTTCTGAGATTCTGCAGAAAGATCTTTGGAGATAATTTCTATAAAATAATTTTGTTTATCAGAATCCGGATCGCCGATAGGGGAGTCTACTCCTTTTCCAAAAATATCTTTGGTAATGATAAATCCTGAAGTATCATGTATATCGGCTGATATTTTAATATTCCCACTTCTGAATACTTCATCGTTGGAAGCCGTATCATACTCCCAGATTACATATTGGATATGCTTCTCCACCATGTTTTTGGAGTGGATTCTTATTCTTATTTTATCTCCTACAGCTACTTTGGAGAGTTCATTTCCGGTATCATCAATGAAAACAGCTTCTATAATATTACCCTTAGGATCAGGTTGTTTGGGACCACCTCCTTGTTTTGTAGGAAATTTTGGGGTCTGTGTGCCGGGTTGAGGCTTAGGTTTGGGTTGGTTTTGAGGCTGTCCTTTATAATCAGGATTGGCCACATCTACATTCACCTGACTGGCTCCCTGGATTTTTCCGGAGTAAGTGGCTGTTACATAATATTCATGGTTGGCACCTTCACCTTTGTCACCTTTCATTACAAACTGGTTAGCAACCTGACGAAGGATTTTTTCATCAGACATCAGAGGTATCTGTACTTCTGCAATACCTTTTGCATTGACCAAAGCTTTGTAGCTGCGTGTATGACGATTGTTTTTATTGATGACAGCATCATGACCTTTTCCAGGAGCATCATCTTCCCAAAGATGAAACTCGATCTCTTTATTAAACATAGCGATGCAGTGAGCCTGAGCAATCAGGGTATCACGATAACTGGCTTTGTTGACGTTCGTTCCTCCTCTGTTGAAGAGCACTACTTTATCTATTTTTGAAACTTTATTACTGGTAGGTATTAATATAATATTGGCAACCAATTCTTTAGTTGTGGGAAGTCCGGGTAAAATACCTTTTTTAGTCTCGTAGACTTTCATTTGAAATTCTATTCCCAGCGCTATTTCTCCAAATTTGTAGGTTACTTTTTCGCCCTTTTTAGGTTGGCTGGTGATGTCTTTCCAGATCCCGTTTTTTTGTTTCTTATAAAGATACCATTCATATTCACCTTTCAGTCCAAATGATAGGATGGAAGGTTTTACTTCGTAGGAGTAAGTTGTTCCTACCAGAGGATTTTGATTCCCGATAATATTTCCTGTCATGGCTTAGCTGTAATAGGGTTCATCTGTTCCTTTTGTATCTTCCTTGAATTCATCAAAATCCACAACGGGATTATAAACCTGCTGTTCCTGTGTGTTTGCTTTTGCAACATGGCTTTTTCCGGTCTCACTTTGCTGTCCGTGCTTGAGAATAGTTATCTTTCCTCCTGTACTGCACATAAGTTCTGAAATTTCTGTAAGGCAGCTTTTTTCCATGACTTTTACTTTTTCGTAAGTCTTCTGCCATTTTCCCGCAGGAGCGTAAGCACAGGGAAGGTATCCTCCGGAAGTGGGTTTAAGTTTACACTGTCCGAATGGTTGTGCCGCAGGATCAAGCTGAAGATCATCTTCTGTTACAGCCAGATAATCCGCCTGTCCTTCTCCGTCATTCCAGTAATGTTTCTGGTGGCTGGTTACTTTAAATTTTGGGAATTTAAATCCCTGATTGCATTGCACAGTTCCTTTCTGCACAACGAAATATTTTCCTTCATGAGGGCTGGAACCACTGTCTTCTTTTTTACCTTTCTTTTCTTCTTTATTAGTTTTTTGTTCTGCTTTTCCGGATGACTCTTCTTCATTTTGTGAAGGTTCTTCTGTGGAATTTTCTTCACCAGAAATGTTATCTTCTGTAGACTCTTCCTGAGAAGATGCAGATATATTCTGAGGTTCTGTTTCCTCAGCCATAAGCTGTGGGTCTTCCGGGATAAGAATCGCTTTTCCAGGAACAGGTTCCTGCATGATATCTTCCGGCGGACAGTGGAGATTATGATAGGTTTTTAAAACGCCTTCATTTTTCAGCTTAAACTGCCGGGCCAGTGAACTGAAGGTATCGCCTTTTTGTGTGACATAATTTTTCATATTATCCTTGTGTTATGGTGATGTGATGTTGATGAATAAATACTTCTTCATGGCTGAGTAAAACCGAAGCTTTAGCCTGAAGAAGATTCTTATTGTTTGTGTGAGTAGTGTATTCTAATACAATGTTTCCCTGTGCAGGTTCAGACACAGATTCTTTAAGTTTAATACCACGTAAGATCTCCTGTGAAGTACATAACTCTGTGATTTTACCGTTTAGAATAGTCAAAACAGAATCATCATCATCATCATTTGACTGTTCAATATTGAGTTCACACTGTACCGGAAATGAATTCTGCAGAAAATAAAAAGGTTCTTTCCAATTCTTTTTCCTTTGGAACCAATCTATTTTGGGAAACAGAGTCTGAAACAGGAGTGTACTCTTAAGCTGCTGTAAAAAAAACGATTCATCCTGAATATTCCTTTCAAATACATCCATAAAATTTTGAGAAGCTTCACCTATGTAAAAATCCTCAAGTTCTTTGCGTTGTTTGGAAAAAGTATCCGTAATTTTCTTGTGATCTGCAAATCCGGTGATTTTACCCTGTTCATCAATCACAAACTCAAAAGGCATAATACTTTTCATACAGGCAATGGATAAACTGCTTACTTTATCATCAGGTGTATTTCCATTAGATTTAAAATCATTCTGACTGTAGCTCAGAATGTGCCGGGCTGTGTTTCTTTCTTTGCGAAGATTAAGATCAATGATATAATCGATACTAACCGGAGACTCAAACGGAGTTTCAAAAGTTTCATTAACAGCATATGTTTTAGCAAGAAATGAATCTGAAAACTGAGCAGGAAGACTGTTTTTTCTTTCCTGTTCTTTTTCTGTCTCCGTTTTAAAATGGATAGGAACAAAGATACTTTCAACATCGTTAAGGTTTTCAAGCCAAACTTTATCCATGCTTTTACAACAGGAATTGTGAAACAGTTTTAATTCCTCACCAGTCATACCCAACCGGGAAGCGATAGAGGTCAGCGTGTCTCCATTTCGTACCTGATATTGTAAGAAATCAATTTCCATCCAATGTGAATTATCGCATAAAGCTATTAAAAAACTATATTTGAAATTAATTTTTGGGGTTAAATTTTAAAAATTGTAGTAGAATTACGACATGCATTTAAAGCAATCCGCAAAACTACCCTATCAAAAATTCTTTGAATTTTCGCCACCCTCCAGAGGAAGGGAATGTTACGTCTTCAGTTGAGGTTTTTGTCAGAATTGTGACTTTCCAATACTTCAATAATGCAATACGGGCTGGATTCCTACGGAATGACAAACTGTGTGGATAGACGGTCCTTGCAATTGTGTCATTCCGTAGGAATCTGAATAGCCTTTATCGTTGCCTAAGACTTTACAGAATGACAAGCTGTGTGGGTAAGATTGATCATTCCAATTGTGTATTGTAGTAATTTGAGCTGCTATAAGGGTTTCAAAGCTTGTGTACTTTTAAAACAGTTATTTGTAACTTATAACAGGCAAATAAAAACTTTTGTGAATTTGTGGTTTCATAATATTATAGTACAACCAAAAGTTATTATTAATTTTAAAGCTATAAAAAAACAATAAACATGAAAAATAGATTCTTACACGGAGTTTTCATTGTATTGATCAGTTTGGGTTCTGCATATGCTCAGAAGTCCAATGCTCAGTCATCTGTTTTTTTCACCACAAAGGCAAAGGATACTGTAAGAATCAACGAAACATTCAACGAACAGGATACAACAAACAGTAAGAGCTTAAAAAACAGGCTGAAACCTATTCAGGCCAATTTTAAAAGGATCAATTCCATGACAAAATGGACCTCTGTTCAAAAGAAAAATATTGAAGGAGAATCGGCAGAAGGAGGGGAGGCTGCATTTTATTATACAGATAAAGGACTGGAAAAAGTTATTGCCAGAAATTATGGCGAAATGGGGCAGGAACTGATAGAATATTATCTTCTGAACGGACAGCTATCGTTTGTTTTCGAGAAAGATTACAGGTATAACCGACCGCTTTTCTATGATGCTAAAGTAATGAAAGAAAATAATGATACGGAAGCATTTGATTTGAGAAAATCAAAAATTACAATGACCCGAAATTATTTTGAAAACGGAAATGTTATTTTAATCAATGCTACTACGGGACGCGGATATAATTTCAGTGCGGATTATCCCGATGAGCAGGAGAAAAAGATCAAAGAAGATTTTAAAAGGCTTCTGAAACTTATGGATTAAAAGAGTGCTATGGTTTATCTGCTTTGATAATATTAAGTCTTTCTTCAACCTCATTGATTCTTTTGAGCCAATAGTTGATTCCTTCCTGATTGGTCACTGTTTCTTTGAAAGCATTACGGCTTACGGCCCATAGATGTGAGTTGTTCTTTTGATAATCCAGTTCCCGTTCCTTTTTATTTTCAGGCTCTATCCGGTATCTCCAGAATACGAGAGATTTCATATACTCTGAACGAACTTTTTCCAGATAATCAATAATAGCCTTTCGGTCCTGCGGAATATATCCGGGACCAGAGCATCCACATGAATGAAAAGTGATTCCTACCGTATACAAATTGCGGATGTGAGCCCATTGTTTATCGTCATTTTTGGGAGGGGATTTAAAATCGAGTCCCATATTGGCCATCAGGTTTCCGCATTCGGGGCACTTGGCTTCTACCGAGGTTTTAGTATCCCGGTCCACATCTTTTAGGTGGCGGCGTTTGAAAGTTTTCTGGCAGTTGAAACAGGCATAATGTCCTTTGTAAACCATCATGGAGTATCGGCACATACTATGATCTTATTCTTTGGTTATAAGTTATTTTTTATTTGTTTTTATCCTCTTCATTAAAACTGATTCCCATCAGGCTGCTGGCACTTCGCGGATCATATACCGACCATACATTTCCCCAGGGAAACTTGAAGGTGCAGCTTGGGTAAGGTTTTTTCTTTTTTTGGGTTGGAGGGATTTCCAGGATCCGGGTGAGAAAGGTGTTGTTTCTGTGAAAAACGTTCATTTCTTTTTCCTCTGTCCATTCATTCCAGTCTTTGGCATCACCATTTTCCCATGTGTTCATATGGATGGTGTCCAGCTGATCTCCGAAAAAGCACAAACCAAAAGATACCTGATATCCTTTTATTTCTATAGGGTGAAAATAATACCAAAAATACCCGGTTTTTACATCCTGGAAGTTGTGATACTTTTCTTTATAAAAATCAGTCTGCTTCAGCTGATCAAGACTCATCCTCCGATAAAGCTGTGTATTGAAGGTTTTCAGCTCTATAACTCCATTTTCACTGTTAATCAGCATGTCCCAAGAAATTGAAGCTATAAATATACCCGTTTTTTCTTTACAGACAACGAATAATATTTACAGCTTCTTGTAGAAATAGAAATATCGGTGTGTTATTTGGGTTATGGGTTTGAAATTATTAATGTTGAAGGGATATCAGAAAGCCAAAGACTTTTTGTATCAATCAGGTTTTTCCAGCTTTTACTGCTGATCAGCATCAGATCCTGAGAATTCAGAAACTCTTTCTCAATCTTTTTCTCATTGTACAGAGTGATATGATTAGGAGCAACCTGCTCAATACTTCTGATCAGTTCTTTCACCTCAATATTGTTTCGGATCTGTCCTGCAGCATCCAGAATGATAATTTGAGAATTATTATTGTTGATAAGCCTTTTAGCATATTCAAGAAGGTAAAAATCACTCAGATTAAAGATCGGAACAAATACTTTATCTGCTGCTTTAAAATCTTTTTCCACCAAAATTCCCACAGGAATATTGGTTTTGTCCAGAATCTGAAGCGTAAAATCGTCAAAAGGAGAATTGTTGAAAATGTTTCCTTTACCTTTTACCGTATTCAGAAGTTTTTCTGGATTGATGATCTTCGTTGTAAAACCTAGCAAACGACCCAATAAACTTCCTTCATACATGGATTTTCCAAGCATGATGAGCAAAAGATCATAATGCCCTTTATTGGTAATATTAGTGAGATCACTTTCAATATCAGTAGAGGCTTTGAAGAGGGTAGTAACCTCCAGATTAAGATCATGAGAGGTTTCAATCACATTCTGAAATTGTGAATCCTCATACTCGTTGATATCATAGGCATGCATTTCATCTACCGGAGCAATATTCATGGCGGTGATGCTTTTGTTGCCATTCATTTTATGAGTGAAATTGTGAGCCAGTTTTAAGAGAGTACTTCCTGATTCCGGTTTATCAAAAGAGAGAAGAACACGGTACTTGGAATCATTTTCATGAATGGGTTCGTCTTGATTTTTTTTAGATTTAAAAATAAAATTAATAAAGTCTAAGGCAGGCCCTGTCATAAAAGTGGTGAAAAGCGCCATGATCACGAGCATTGCGAAAATTTCAGGGCTTAAAACTCCTAGGTCATATCCAATATTCAGTACGATAAGTTCCATAAGGCCTCTTGTATTCATCAGAGCTCCGATCGTTAAGCTTTCCTTCCAGTTAATCCCTACAAATCTAGCAGTGAGAGCACTTCCAGCAAACTTTCCGAGAACAGCGGTCAGAATAATGAATCCTGCCGTCATCCATAGATGGCTGTCATTCAGAAGTCCGATTTGGGTACGAAGTCCTGTAAATACAAAGAACAACGGTAGCAGAAGCACCAAGGCCACATCCTCTACTTTATCAATAAAAAGCGTACGGAATTTCGTATTCTCCGGCATAATAGCTCCCGCCATAAAAGCACCGAATAACGCATGAATACCAATTACTTCAGTAGCATATGCAGACAAAATCAGTGTCAGAAAGAAAATAGCCACCATAGGCTTGCTGATTGTATTTTTTCCTGCCTGAAGGTCTCCAATTCTTTTCAGAAAAGGTCTGACAATTTTAATCATTAAAAATACATAGGCAATTGCCATAATGATTACATAGATAGAACTGGCGAAAGAACCTGCTTTTACAATGGCAATTACTGCAGCAAGAATACACCATGCAGTAATGTCATCTGCAGCCGCACAGGTAATAACAATAGTTCCAAGTTTGGTTTTCTGTAGGTTTCTCTCCTGCACAATTCTTGCCAGTACCGGAAACGCTGTAATACTCATAGAAATAGCGATGAATAAGGCAAAAGAAGTAAACTGGATACCCTCCGGTGCAAATTCCTGATAAACAAAATAAGAAAGTCCTATTCCCAAAGCAAAAGGAATAATAATACTCGCATGGCTGATGACTACAGCATCATGAGCTTTTTTTCTTAATACACTCAGATCCAGCTCCATTCCTACAATATACATGAAAAGGATAAGACCTATCTGACTCAGAAACTGAAGATTACCTAATGATTCTTTTGGGAAAAGAAATGCTGAAAACTCAGGGAAATACATTCCCACGAGTGATGGCCCCAGCACAATACCTGCAATCATTTCTCCGATTACAGTGGGCTGTTTTATTTTCATACAAATCCACCCGAAAAGCCTTGCTGTCATAATAATTGTGACGATTTGCGCCAATAATAATGCAAGCGGATGGTGAAGGTTGGTTTTAAATGATTCCAGGAAATTCTCCCAGGTAGAGCCGCTGCTGGTTTTAGCAACGATATTTTCTTTTACTTCCAATGTCTGTCCTTCGATAATGAAATAATACATCAGACACGAAAAGACTGCGATGGTAGTAATGTAGAAAATTAAATTTTTGTATTTCCCCAAATTCATGATTCCAATATTTTATGCAAAGTTGATAAGAATATAGTTATGTTAAATACTCTTTTTTTTTAAATGTAATGAATGTTCTAAAAAATGTAATAAAATCTATTTGAATGAATAGCCGAGTCCGAAGCCTATTCTCCAGTTCCCATTCTGATCTGCTGTTTTAGTATTGTAATAAGCCGGGATTTGGAAGGCTATCTTTTTGTATACGACTGCAAAACCTGCGCCCAAAGTAGGCGTAATAGGACTGTTTTTGGTTCCGGAAGAATGGTCTTCTTTAATTCTCAGGGAAGGAAGCATTCCCAATATAAATTTTACATTTTTGTGAGTAAGGTTTATGTTAGGCCCTGTAAAGTTGAGGAAAGCACCATGATCTACATATCCGGCTACTGCTATTCCGTCAAAAAATGAGACCTTCAATTTTGAAGAGGTTTCCTGAGAAAAGCACAAACCGGATATGAGAAGTCCTGCAGCATAGAAACAATTTTTCATTATAAAATCAATTAATTCTATGCAAAGTTAAAGGGATTACCTATTGAAACAGGGGAGTTGTAATGAAGAGCTTATATCCTGTAACGAAACCCTGAAGATTTGAAGAAGATCTATTTCCCGAATAGCTCCATCAAAGAATTTTTATAGGTATCTCCAATCTGAAGTTTCAGAAAAGTGTGGTCTTCAGTGGTGATTGTCGTGATAATTTCGTTGGTTGAAAATACTTTAATGGAAGAAAGTGCAATGATCTCTTTTTTGTTGACCTGAGCAAAATCTTTGGCCGGAAGCATTTCCAGAAGGTTTTTAAAATTCAGGTTTTTTAATACGATGGTAGTTCCGTCGCTGAGGATAATATCTTTATCCCTGCTGTCAATTTCAGAAGTTTTGATATAAGAGATCTGTTCAGTGAATATGACGGTTTTTCCGATATTGGTATTCCATTCAATGAAGTCTTTCTTAGGAGGGTTTTCCACCAGTTCTTTGGCTTTTTCAAAGGCCTGGATCAGTCTTTCTTTTTTAATAGGTTTTCTTACATAATCTACCACATTCAGATCGAAAGCTTCGGCTGCATATTCTTTATAAGCGGTGGTAAAGATTATTTTTTTTGAGCCTGAAATAATTTCAGCCACCTGAAGACCTGTCATTCCGGGCATTTCAATATCCAGAATACACAGATTACAGTCGATGCTGTCTATTTCATTCAGGAAAATTTTGGGATCATTGAATGCTTTTACCACCTCTACATTGTCGATCTGTTCACATAGAAGTTTTAAGTAGCTGATGGCCAGTAATTCATCATCCAGAATAACGCATTTTATCATAGAATTCTCCTAAATTGATTTTTAATTCTGCAGTGAAGACTCCGTTTTTTGAACTTCTTTCCAGCTGGTAGTAAGTGCTGTAAATCATCTTAAGCCTTTGATCAAAAGACTGGCTTCCAAAACCGCTTTTTTCCTTTTCCAAAATATTCTTTAACGAAGCTTTATTGCTTACTTTCATTGTGAAAATTCCGTTTTCAAGCTCCATATAAATGGAAATAAAAGAGTCCTGGGCCAGGAAATCTGTATGTTTGAAGGCATTTTCAATAAGATCCACAGAAATTAGCGGAGCAAATACCTTTTCTTCATACAGAGAATCAGACTTGTTGATCCTTGATTTGATTCTGAAATCGAAAAGAGGATTGATCTTAATTTTATTAATTTCAATAAGACTTAAAGCAAAATTGAGCTCCTCTTTCGGGCTGACATACTTATTGTTGCTTTCGTATAAAATATAGTCCAGCACATTGGCCAGTTTATCCAGCGACATATACGTTTGATAAGCATGAGACTGAACCGAATTGAGAATGTTTTTAAACAAGTGAGGGTTCAGCTTTGTCCCAATATGCTCCAGCCGGACTTCATTTAGACGCTGTTCAATAAGTTTGTTGGTTTCCGATAATTTGGTATTTCTCTGTTTCAGCTTCTGATTCTGGCTGAAAAGATAAATACTGGTGGTGAGAAACAGGAAAATGGCAAAAACTCCGATGAATATCAGATAATCATGAATCATGTAGTAATTGCCGTCCATACTATGGTATTAAAACTATTTAAGCTTTTTAAGACCGTTTACCATCACTGTTTCTTCACATTTTTCATAAGTGATTTCGTAAGACGGATTTTTTTCAGGATAGGTTAAAAGATAGCTTGGACAAGGTTTCTGTTGTGCATGGCTGCGGTCAAAATCTACTTTCCCTTTGGTAATGATACTGTCTTTTATAAACTTCTCATCAATCTTGTAGGCTGCCATTGCATTTTTAGCTTCTTCAGAATATTTGAATTCTTTGGAAAGACTTTCAGCAATGACACGGCTGTTAGGTAAATAGCCGCTGCAGCTTGCCCCTTTTTTGTTTAAAATAAAAAATACAAGTAAAAGCCCCGGAATGAAGCCTATTGCATAAAATTTCAGTTTTTTCATTAGAAAATTAAAAGATTGATATCGTGGTACGTAAGTCCGAAACGGTCGCAGATGATCTTCTTGGTATGTCTTCCTTTGTACATATATAAGCTCTGCTTCATTTCGTTTTTGCGGATCAGCATGTTTTCAAAGCCGCCCTCTTCGTCATAATTTAAAATATAGGAAAGGAAGAAATTCGAGATTGCCTTCGTAGTGGTTCTCGGCATTCTTGAGGTAAGGTTCGGAAGTCCGCAGTGGATAACACCGTGTTTGATGACATAAGGATCTTCCATGGTAGTAAGCTCTGACGTTTCAATAACTTTACCGTTATCTATGGTAATATCAATAATGACACTTCCTTTTTTCATTTTCATCACCATATCTTCAGTGACGATAGGCGTCATATTCAATCTTGGAAGAGCTCCTATCACTACATCAGCACGTCTTAAGCTTTTGCTGAGTTCTTTAGGATCAATAATGGAAGTCGGTACACGGCTGTCAACAATCGTATGAAGTCTTCTCAGCTTTGATAGAGAGTTATCGAAAACCTTTACGCTGGCTCCTAAGCCAATGGCAGCTTTCGTAGCAAATTCACCTACAATTCCGGCTCCAAGAATCACTACTTCTGCAGGTCTCACTCCTGTGATCCCTCCAAGCATTAATCCGTTTGATAAAGCCAATAACTCTGAAGCATATAAAATAGAAACAGTTCCTGCAATTTCCCCGATTAATCTTACCAGTGCCAGCTGTTTGTATTCATCAACGATAAATTCAAAAGCAATGGCATTTATTTTTTTCTCTGCAAGCTTTAAGAAATATTCCTTGTCTCTAAGGTTGATCTGAAGTGCCGAAACCAGATAAGTATTAGGTTTCATATACTCAATTTCGTCTTCAGTAGGAGGGTTGATTTTCAGAATAAGATCCTGCCCGAAAGCTTCTTTAGGATCATTAGTGATCTTTGCTCCTGATTCGGAATATTGTAAATCTGTAAAAAACGAACCTTCCCCGGACCCGGATTCTATAATGATCTCATGGCCGTGTTCTACCAACACCTGTACGGCGTCAGGAGTAATGCAGGTTCTCCTTTCGTTGAGACAGGTCTCTTTAGGAATTCCAATACTAAACTGTTTCCCCTTTTTAATAACCTCCAATTTTTCCTCTTTCGGCATTAATTCTTCTTCTGTGAAAGGAGTAAAAATATTTGTACTCATCCTTAAATTAAATTATGTCTTACAGATTGTTATTTACACTCAATTAATGAGCAAAGATACATAATATTTAATCGAATGAAACTTCTCTGTTTTCACCCGTGTTCACAATACTCATTGTGTGATAGTTGAGACCGTAAAGCTCCTCTTCATACACTTCCGGCCACTCGATAATGCATAGAAAAGAGTTGTCCAGATACTCTTCAATCCCGATATCATAGACTTCTTCAATGTTTTTTAAGCGGTAAAGATCAAAATGATATACTTTTCCTTTTTCAGTATTGTATTCATTCACAATAGAATAAGTAGGAGAGTTTACTTCATCTTTGCTGCCCATATTTTTAAGCAGAAATTGTGTAAAAGTAGTTTTCCCGGCTCCCAGATTTCCCTTTAATAAAAGGATATTATGTTTTAATTCCGGAATGATGCTATCAACAACTTCCTGCCAGTCTTCGATTGTATGTATAGTGAACTGCATATGCTAATTTGTTTTGCAAAAATAATGATTTATGAGTTTTTAATGAGAGATTAGAAGCTGAAAATTAGAAATTAGTGGTTAGAAGCTAGAAGCTGGAAGTTAGAGCCCACACTATCAAACCCCAACACGAGGTAACCGTAGAAACTCTTTCCTCAAACACTCTCTAACCCTAAAACCCTCTAACTCTCAAACTCATCCAACTTCTCCATAAAAATACTTAATTTTACAGCATGATTTCCAAACAGACCATTGATAAAATATTCTCCACGATCCGCGTTGAAGAGATTGTGGGTGAATACGTGCAGTTGAAAAGAGCAGGGTCTAACTTTAAAGGGCTCAGTCCGTTTCATGAAGAAAAATCTCCAAGTTTTGTGGTTTCACCAAGCAAACAGATCTGGAAGGATTTCTCAACCGGAAAGGGAGGAACCGCAATTTCTTTCCTGATGGAAATTGAGAACTTTACTTATCCTGAAGCCCTTCGCCATGCGGCAAAAAAGTATGGAATTGAAATTGAAGAGGATCTGCGTGAAATTTCTGAAGAAGCAAAGAATGCACAGACCGAAAAAGATCTTTTATATAAAATTCATGAGGTTGCCAATACTTATTTCCAGGAAATTCTTTGGGATGATCAGGAAGGGAGAAGTATAGGTCTTTCTTATTTTAAAGAAAGAGAGCTTAAGGACGATATTATCAGAAAGTTCCAGCTGGGATATTCTCCTGAAAAGAAGAATGCCTTTACTGCTTATGCGCTGGAAAAAGGATATAACAAAGATATTCTTGAGAAGTCCGGACTTTCTATTTTCCCTGAAAATACACCTGCAGGAGTAGACCGCTTCAGGGAACGTGTGATTTTCCCTATTCACAGTTTTTCCGGAAGGGTTTTGGGTTTTGGGGCAAGGATTCTTAAAAATAATGTTAAGACTGCAAAATACCTCAATTCGCCGGAAACGGAGATTTATCATAAATCCAATGTTCTTTATGGATTAAACCAAAGTAAGCAGGCGATTTTAAGAAAGAACGGTTGTCTTTTGGTGGAAGGATATATGGATGTGATTTCACTTCATATGTCTGGAATTGAAAATGTGGTGGCCAGTTCCGGAACGTCTTTGACAACGGAGCAGATCAAGCTGATTAAGAGACTTACAGAAAACGTAACCATTCTTTTTGACGGTGATAATGCCGGTATCAAAGCCAGTTTCCGAAGTATTGATATGCTGCTGACTGAAGGAATGAATATCCGTGTATTGCTTTTCCCTGATGGAGATGATCCGGATTCATTTGCAAGAAAACATCCGCAGGAATATGTAGAAAAGTATATAGAAAATGAAGCGATGGATTTTATCGACTTCAAAGCGGAAATTCTGTTGAGGGATGTTGGCAATGACCCTATTAAAAAAGCAGAAGCGATAAGGGATATCGTAAAATCTGTTTCCTTTGTACAGAATGCACTGAAAAGAGAAGTTTACCTTAAGGAGGTTTCCAATAAATTCGGACTTTCTGAGCAAAGTCTTTTCAATGAGCTTGATGTTCAGAAGCAGATTACACAGAATCAGACCCATCATGTTCAGCAACAGCAGAAGGAAAAAGCAGCAGCTCCGAAGATGGAAATTGTTCCTCTGGAAAAAGAAAAAGAGGATCCTTTCCTATTTGATGTGCTGTTTATGGAGAATAAACTTGTTGAACACATGCTGGCATTTGGGGATATTATTCTGAAACGTAGAAATGAACAAGGTGAGGAATATCAGATTACAGTCATTGAGGAAATTCTTCATCATTTTGAAGAAGAGCAGTATGCATTTTTAGTCAAAGGCAATGAAATCATTATCACTCAGGTGAGGGAAGGAATTCAGAAAGATGAGCTCAGAAGTGGAAACTTTTTTGTATCTTTTATGGATGAAGAGATTACCACAAAGGTTGTGGATGCTTTGATTCCTTTGGATGATCTTGAAAACTGGGCTTCCAGAAATATTTATCCTCCCAATTACGGGGATAAAGTGGCAGATCAGATCCAGGGAGATGTTTTATTGCATAAATACAGATATATTGATTACTTAATCACAGAAACAGATAAAGAGCTAGACGTGTACAGGGATAGTGATGAAGTAAAGTACTATGAGCTTATCAAGAAAATTACCTTATTGAAACAGGCTTCGATGCGATTGAGTAATATCATCGAATATTCACCTATCAAAGGGATCTATGGAGATAGGAGAAGATAGTTTTTAAGTCAGTTTTTTTACTATTCTGTGACAAAAAGTCCTATAAAATTTTAGGAATAAATATTGTAATTTAAACTTTGAGAATAATATAAAAATAATACATAATAGAAATATGGACATTAAAAAGGATTTCAGAGATTTCTCTGTAAAACATTTAGGAAACAACGGTTTGGTTACCGATCAGTATATGGGAATGTATGGCCCAACGAATCTTACTCCGTACATCATGGAAGAAAGAAGATTAAACGTTGCTCAGATGGACGTTTTCTCCCGTCTGATGATGGACAGAATTATCTTCCTGGGAACAGGTATTGATGATCAGGTGGCAAATATCGTTACGGCACAGCTTTTATTCTTGGAAAGCGCAGACCCGTCAAAAGATATTCAGATCTATATCAACTCTCCTGGTGGAAGTGTTTATGCAGGTTTAGGTATTTATGACACGATGCAGATCATTAAGCCGGATGTAGCAACAATCTGTACGGGTATGGCTGCTTCAATGGGAGCTGTATTATTGGTTGCAGGAGAAAAAGGAAAACGTTCTGCGCTTAAGCATTCAAGAGTAATGATTCACCAGCCTTCAGGAGGTGCTCAGGGAGTTGCTTCTGATATGGAGATCAACTTGAGAGAGATGCTGAAACTGAAGCAGGAACTTTATGAAATCATTGGTCACCACTCAGGACAAACTTACGAGTGGGTAGAAAAATCTTCTGACAGAGATTACTGGATGACTTCTGAAGAAGCTAAAGGTTACGGGATGGTAGATGAGGTTTTACAAAGATCTACAGAGAAAAAATAATTGATTGTAAAATCATAAGAAACCGCACTAATTTGGTGCGGTTTTTTTGTTGAATTAATTTTGGATTTTAAACTGTATTGACTGTTTAGATTCCCACGAATGACACAATTGGAATAATGTATTATCCATACAGTTTGTCATTCCGTAGGAATCCAGCCACCATCACTAATGAAGAAATACATCAGAGAAAATCTACAATCCAGACCATATTCTCAGCTGAAGACGTAAGAATTCCCATCCCTTTGGAGGGGTGGCGAAAATTCAAAGAATTTTTGACGGGGTGGTTTTCCATGTCCTCATAAAAAAGACGCAGTCATTGGCTGCGTCAAATCTTCGATTTCTGATACAGATTGAAGATCTGCGCATGTTGTATCTTTTTTCGGATGTCCCAAAAATCTATTTTCAAATTAATTAATGATTAAATAAGATTATTGGGTTTTCGCCTTTAAACTCTCTGTTTTTTCTGTTTATATTCAATTCATTTTGTAGTTCCATTGTTAAAATACAATTATTATTATATTCAACATCAGTTTATAATCAATCTCTATTTTCGCAGCCATAAAAGTGAATATGAAAAAATTACTATTGTCTGTTGTAGTGCTGGCAGTATTGGCTTCATGTAAAAGTGATGATGATACCACAATAATTAATCAGGATATTAATTATTCCAAACTACCACAGGAATTTCCCTTTACAAAACTGGCTACCATAAACGGAGTAGATGTCATTAATGGCGGATTTGGTTCCGGAGCAGCCGCTCATCCTACAAGAAAAGGCGAATTCTATGTCATTACAGACAGAGGACCTAATACCGATTTCCAGAACGGGAAAAAATTTCTTGCTCCTAATTTTACGCCTACCATTATGCATTTTAAAATCAATGCTGATGGAAATGTAGAGGTGATCAAATATATTAAACTTAAAAATCCATCAGGACAACCTATTACAGGACTTCCAAACCCTGTCGGAATGGGAAGTACAGGGGAAATAGCCTATGATGCATCCGGAAATGTTTTAGGAACAGATAAATATGGATTAGACAGTGAAAGTATTGTGGCAGCTGCTGATGGTACATTCTGGGTTTCTGATGAATATGGACCGCACATCGTACATTATAGTGCTGACGGGATGGAGATGGAAAGAATAAGCCCGATAGGTGTAAATACCGGACCAAGAAAGTTGCCTGCCGTTTTAGCGAAAAGAAGAGCCAACAGAGGAATGGAAGGACTTTGTATAACTCCGGATGGGAGAACATTGGTAGGTACAATGCAATCGATGATGTTTGTTCCTAGTAAAACATTGGCTACCAATACTACTTTAACGAGAATTGTCACATTTGATATTATTACAGGGCAGACCAAGCAGTTTTTATACAAGCAGGATGGTGGGGCTTCTGATTCGGTGTGTGATATTACAGCATTAAGTAACAATGAATTTCTGGTGATAGAAAGAGACGGAAATTTCGGATCTCAGGGAGGAATAAAAAAAGTATACAGAATCAATCTGAACAATGCTTCCGATGTGAACGGAGCGGATATCAATGCAGTAGACGGAATGAAAATTAATGGGAAAGCTTTAGAACAGTGTTCATGGGATGAAATTACCAATGCAGGGATAAAAGCTGTTTCAAAAACATTAGCCGTAGATCTGGTTGCAAAACTGGGCTACGAACATGATAAATTTGAGGGAATTGTTTATTTAGGAAATAATAAACTGGCTGTTTTCAATGATGATGACTTTGGAGTAGTGGATGATGGAAACGGAAATCCTAAAGCCAAAATTTTACCTAAAACAGGTAAAGTAGACAAAGGAACTATGTATGTAGTCGATATTCAATAATTAGATTTTTTTAACGAAAAACGGCGACATCTTCGATGTCGCCGTTTTTATGTATCAATAGGAACAGACTTTATCCGAAACCTTTTATTTTTAATATTAATTAAAACCTTCAATAATCTTAGAGAAATCCTCTAGTTTCAAAGCTGCCCCTCCAATCAGACCTCCGTCGATATCCGGCTGAGAGAAGATTTCTTTTGCATTGTCTGGTTTTACAGACCCTCCGTAAAGGATTGAAATTTCATCAGCAACTTCCTGTCCGTATTTTGCAGCGATGATACTTCTGATGTGTGCATGAATTTCCTGAGCCTGCTCCGGAGTTGCTGTTTCTCCTGTTCCGATCGCCCAAACCGGTTCATAAGCAATCACTACCTTCTTAATTTCTTCAGCAGAAAGTGTGAAAAGTGCTACTTCAGTCTGATTTTTTACTACTTCAAGGTGTTGTCCTGCTTTTCTCTGCTCAAGAGTTTCCCCGTTACAGTAAACAGGAATAAGACCTTTGTCAAGAGCTAATTTGATTTTTCTGTTACAGTGGGAATCTGTTTCTCCGTGATACTGTCTTCTTTCAGAATGTCCGATTAATGAACCGGTAGCATCAATAGATTCTAACATATCTGCAGAAATTTCTCCTGTATAAGCACCACTTTCATGCTCACTCATATCCTGAGAAAATACCCCGATTTCGTCCTTTTCAAAGATGTCTTTTGCCATCATTAAATATAATGAAGGTGGAGCAATCCAAACCTCACAGTTCGTAGCATTGTTGTTTTTATAGCTTAGTAACTGAATCATCAATTGTTGTGCATCAATTACATTTTTGTTCATTTTCCAGTTGCCTGCAACTATTTTTCTTCTCATAAGATTTAAATATAGATTTATTTATTTTTAATTTTTCTTTTGCAAAATCTGCGAGGCTCTTTTTTATTCTCGCAGATTTGTTTGATTTAGCAGATTAATTTAACCTAATTACATATTATAGGTTATTTACAACTCTCTTAATATTGTCTAAAATATTAGAAGTATTAAAATTTATAAGTAGTCCTAATTTTCTATCAGATAATTTTAAATAAGTATATAATTGTTTATAATGAACGTTATCTAACTCTTTTATTGATTTTAGTTCTAAAATAACTTTATCTTCTACTAAAATGTCAATTTTAAAATTAATATCAAATTTTTTATTGTCATAATATACCGGAAGTACTACTTCAGATTTGACACTTAAACCATTTTCTTCCAGTTCGTAAATCAGTATTTTTTGATATACAGATTCAAGTAAACCAGGGCCTAACTGATTATATACATTGAAAACACACTTTCGTATAATATATGAAATTTCATTTTCTGTTATTAATATAAATCTGCGTTATCTGCAAAATCTGCGAGGCTTTCTATTTAGTAATCCCTTCTAGTTTAAACATGAAAGCATACACCAAAGCCAGATCCTTCAGATAATCAAACCTTCCTGAAGCACCACCATGGCCATAAGCCATATCTGTTTTTAATAACAATACATTTTTATCCGTTTTCATATCTCTAAGTTTAGCAACCCATTTAGCAGGTTCAAAATATTGAACCTGAGAATCATGTAATCCTGTTGTTACCAAAAGATTCGGATAGTTTTTCTTCTCAATATTTTCATATGGAGAATAAGATTTCATATAGAAGTATGCCTCTTTATTGTTCGGATTTCCCCATTCGTCATATTCATTGGTCGTCAATGGAATGCTGGTGTCAAGCATCGTATTTACTACATCTACGAACGGAACCTGTGAAATAACACCATTCCATAGATTGGGGCTCATATTGGTCACTGCACCCATCAAAAGACCTCCTGCACTTCCTCCCTGAGCATACAGGTGTTTAGGTGAAGTATATTTTTCTTTAACCAGATATTCTCCGGAATCAATGAAATCGGTAAACGTGTTTTTCTTTTTCATCATTTTTCCGTCTTCATACCACTGTCTTCCCATTTCCTGGCCTCCTCGGATATGGGCAATAGCATAAGCAAAACCTCTGTCCAAAAGACTTAATCTGTTGCTGTTGAAAGTGACATCCATAGAACTTCCGTAAGAGCCGTAAGCGTAGAGTAGAAGTGGACTGTTTCCGTCTTTTTTGAATCCCTTTTTATAAACAATAGAGATCGGAATTTTTGTTCCGTCTTTAGCCTTAGCAAAAAGTCTTTCGGTAGTATAATTGTCTTTGTTATAACCTCCAAGAACTTCCTGTTGTTTCAAAAGAGTTCTTTTCCCTGTTTTCAAATCCTGCTCATACTGAGAACTTGGCGTGATCATGGAAGTATATCCAAAACGGAAATTATCGGTATTATATTCAGGATTTCCTGATGAATACACCGTGTATACGGGCTCATCGAATTTCAGGAATTCCTTTTTACCTGTTTTTCTATCGTAGACAGACAATTGAGAAAGCCCGTTCTGTCTTTCATTGAAAACCAGATAGTTTTTAAATGCATTAATACCTTCCATCAGAACATCATTCCTGTGCGGAATAAAATCTTTCCAGTTTTCAACACCTGTTTTGTCTAAAGGCGTTTCTACAATTTTGAAGTTAAGAGCATCTTTATTGGTTCTGATCAAAAATTTATCTTCCAGTGGTGTAACGGTATACAGAACATTCTTCATTCTTGGTTGGAAAACATTGAATGTTCCATCAGCCTGATCAGCATTCAGGTATTTTGTTTCAGAAGAAGTGGTAGACCCTGAGTGGATCAGGATAAATTTTTCATTCTTGGATTTATATACCGAAATAAAATTGGTTTTATCCTTCTCTTCATACACTGTTACGTCCTTACCGGAATCAGTTCCCAGCGTATGTCTTTTGATCTTTTCAGATAAAAGGGTCTCCGGATTATTCTCTGTATAGAAAATGGTTTTGTTATCGTTAGCCCATGTTGCAGAACCTCCTGTATTTTTAATGCCAAGATCAGTCGTTTTACCTGTAGAAAGATCTTTTAAGAACAATTTATATTGTCTTCTGGAAATATCATCCACTCCATAGATCATTTTGGTATTATCCGGGCTGATGCTAAAGCCTGAAGCAGCATAATATGAATGACCTTCTGCCATTTTATCTACATCCAGAAGAATTTCTTCAGGGGCAGTAAGACTGCCTTTTTTTCTGCAGTATTTAAAATATTGTTTTCCTGCTTCCGTACGGCTATAATAATAATATCCGTTTTTGAAAACCGGTACAGATTCGTCTTTTTCTTTGATTCTGGCTTTCATTTCCTGGAAAAGCTTTTCTCTGAAAGGATCTGTGTCTTTCATCATGCCTTCCCAATACGTGTTTTCGGCCTTTAAATAATCAACGACCTTGGTAGAATCTTTTCCTTTCTTAAAATAATCAATCATCCAATAATACGGATCATTGACTTTGTCTCCGTGGATTTCTCTGATATGTTCCTGCTTTTCTGCAACAGGACCTTTCAAATCCGGAAATTTTTGAGACTGAAATGTTGATGCACTCATTACTAATAGTCCTAGATAAATTTTTTTCATGGTTTTTTGTTTTTTTATGCTATAATCCCCAAAGATTTTTCAGCAGAACGTAAAACGTATGCTCCTCTTCAGTTACTTTGTTATCAGCTTTAATCAGTGATTTAGCAAACTGAACAAACTTTACACGTTCATCCTCTGTAGAATCTTCATGGAAACATCTTGCATGGAATTCAAAATGGTCTTTCCATTCTTCAGGCTGTAAAAGGGCCAGTGTCTCCAGTTCATTGTCAAGATTCATTCTGAACGGAAATTCATCCGCCATGTATTGCTGTATCAGCATTCCTTCCTCAGGAGCAAACTCTCCGTCTACAGAAGAAAGAATCATTAATAAGTGATATCCGGCGATTGATTTATTTGATTTTTGCATGAGCTGTTGTATGTTTAAATTTGATAGTTGATAGTTGATAGTTGATAGTTGATAGTTGATAGTTGATAGTTGAGCTGCGATTATTTCTCGTAAATACTTCCTTCTATCATTTATAATTAATTAACGTAGTCCTTCGCAGGCTGTTTGTCTATAATTTTTCCATTTTCAAGAATCAGTACAAATGGGTTGCTTCTTGCTATGGTTTTGATGGCAGTTCCGTCCATCATGGCATTTTTAATGGTTTTAAAAGTATTTGGATAAGTAGAAATTCCATAGATAAGAGCTCCTTTTTGCGTATTTACTTTAGCTTCCACCTTCTGAAGCAGATCAGCAGGAACATCTTTTGGATGGTAGGAGAATACTAAAACAGCTTTTGGAGCGTTGATAATTTCATTCGTAACCTCCATTCCTGTAGGATCTTCAATCTTAAATTTCACGATTTCAGATTTGTAACCTTCTTTGATCAGTACAGATTCATTTTTTCCTTCTTCAATTTTCCATGGAGAACCTTCTGCCCAGTATTCTGTTTTTTTGATATAATCATCCTGATTTACCTTTATAACAGCTCCTGTTTTCTGATTTTTCAGAGAGTAAAAAGTTTTATATTCGGAAGGATTTTTTTCAATTTTTCCTTTTTCAGCTTTAATATCTGTTCCTATTTTATAATCACGGAAATCAATGATTGGTTCATGCATAATTCCTTGTGCCATAACGTAAATCATACCCAGGGAAAAGACCGTTAGAAGGATGTATTTGAATGTATTGGAAGACTCTTTCTGAGTAATTCCATACTCATCTTTTTTACGGAAATCTTTTCTGTACAGAACAAAAAGGATAATCAGTCCTACAAGAAGCACAACATCCTTAAGAAAGCTCTGCCATGGGGTAAACTTGATGGCATCTCCAAAACATCCACAGTCTGTTACCACATTGAAATAAGCTGAATAGAATGTAAGAAATCCAAAGAAAACACAAAGTGCTATTAATATAGATAAGGTAAATTTAAGCTTTAATTTAAGCAGCATCATAAATCCAAGGAAAAGCTCCAGTACCACCACAATAATGGAAAACAGCAGGGCAAACTTTTCTAAAAACGGCATGTTGAAAACAGGAGGAGCAAAATATTCTTCCATTTTGAAAGAAAAACCTACCAGATCCACGGCTTTCACAAAGCCTGAAAGGATAAAAATAACAGCAATAATAAAGCGTAATAAACCTTTGAGCATATTAAATATTTTTGGGTTCGAATTGATTTTCTTTTTCTGAGAACTTGATCAGGCAGAAGACAGCATAATTCAGCATATCGAAATAGTTGGCATCAAGCCCTTCCGAAACGATTGTTTTTCCCTGATTGTCCTCAATCTGTTTAGTTCTTAATACTTTCTGATAAATAAGATCCGTGATCGAAGAGATTCTCATATCCCTCCATGCCTCACCATAATCATGGTTTTTTCTTTCCATTAAAGCCTTCGCTTCGTTGGAATATTTGTCATACAGACCTAAAATTTCTTCTTTATTTTCATTGAAATCATTGGAAAGACCTTTCTCCAGCTGAATAAGCCCAATGATAGAGTAGTTCACAATGGCGATAAATTCATCTTCCTCGCTCTCATCCACCATTTTTTTATCAGTCATCTGCAGCGTACGGATTCTATTAACTTTAATATAAATCTGATCTGTAATGGAACTTGGTCTTAAAACCCTCCATGCTGCACCATAATCCTGTAATTTTTTACCGAAAAGATCACGGCACTGACTGATAACTTTCTCGAACTGTACTGATGTTTTTAGCATAAATTTTCTTAATCTTCCAAATATACGAATTCGGTTTTAGATTTTTGAATTTGATGAGCTGAGTTTGTGTGTGAGAGGGTTTGAGGGTGGGAGAGTTTGAGCGTGGGAGCGTTTCGGGGTCTGGGTTTCGAGTTGTTGAGTTTTAGAGTAAGAGGGTTTTAGAGTAAGAGGGTTTTAGGGTTAGAGAGTGTTTTGAGGAAAGAGTTTCAAGATTAGATTTACCGGGTTTTGGGATTGATAGTGTAGGCTCTAACTTCCATTCTCCAGCTTCTGGCTTTCATCCACTAATTTCTAATTTCTAATTTCTAGCTTCTAATCTCTCATTAAACCTCATAAATCACTAATTTTGCACTACAAAATCAATTATCATTTATTAATTCTCACCCGCCAATAATAAATTCTCATGCTCTCCAACCCTCCAACTCTCCAACCCTCCAACGCTCCAACCTACTCAATCAACTGCAATGGCCGATTGGTACAACTGGATACTCCAAAAATCATGGGAATCCTGAATCTGACTCCGGATTCTTTCTCTGATGGTGGAAAATTTAATAATGAAAAATCAGCTTTGCAACATGCAGAAAAACTTTTGAAAGAAGGAGCTGAAATACTGGATATCGGTCCTCAGTCTACACGTCCAAATGCAGAATTCTTAAGTGCTGCAGAAGAAATAAACAGAATTGGAACTCTCATTTCTCTGATCAAAAAAGAATTTCCGGAAGCCCTTGTTTCCCTTGATACTTTTTATGCAGAAACAGTGAAATTCGGATTTAACGAAGGAATAGATCTGATTAATGATATTTCAGGTGGACAGTATGATGAAAAAATGTTTGATACAGCTGCTGAAACGAAGCTTCCTTACATTCTCATGCATGTAAATCCTTCCTACCAAACCATGCATGATAAAATAAAATTCGAAGATATTACGCTGGAAGTGAACCAATATTTTTCTAAAAAAACAAAAGAACTTTTAGAAAAAGGAGTGAATGATATCATTCTTGATCCCGGTTTTGGTTTCGGAAAAACAGTAGAAGATCAGATGAAAATGATTCACGAGATTGAATACCTGGGATTTGGAAAATTCCCTCTTTTAATAGGCATTTCCAGAAAGTCATTTATCTATAAACCTTTGGGGAAATCACCTCTTGACATCAATGAAGAAACGCAAAAACTTCACATGAAAGTATTGGAACAGGGAGCAAAGATTGTAAGGGTTCATGATGTGGCTGCAACAAAGGAAACATTGACTCGTTTTTTACGAAAAAAATAAAAAGTGTGAAAAAAAACTTGTGAGTAATTAAAAAGTTTATACATTTGCAATATGAATTTTACGAATCAGAAAAATATTATTGTCATTTCTATTATTGCTGTTGTCATTAGCAACAGGAAGGAAACGGCATTTTAAATAGATTTTAATTTAAATTATATATAAAACCGTTTCAAATTATGAAACGGTTTTTTTTTGTTTTAATTTTTTTTAGAGTACAAGAGTATGTATCAGTTATTATCAGTAATTATTATCGTCATTATTATTCCCTTACGTCTGTGAGAAGGAAGGTGTATGACTGTACATATATTGAGCCCTCTCACAACGTGAGAGGGCTTTTTTTATTCCCATTTTAATTTTTTTTAAACCTTATAACATGTATTACAACGACGACACGACCATCTACTTTGACGGAAAATTTATGAAAGCGAAAGAGGCCGGAACAGATCTCTACGGGCAGTCACTTCACTATGGTTATTCTGTTTTTGAAGGAATTAAATCCTACAGCACAGATCAGGGAACCAAAATCTTCAAAGCAAAAGAACATTATGAAAGATTGAGAAGATCAGCAGAACTGATGCATATCCCTTTTGATTATTCCGTAGAACAGCTTACTGATCTTACTTATAAACTTCTGGAACGTAACGGCTTCACAGATGCTTATATCCGTCCGTTGGTCACATGTTCACCCAATATGTCACTTTCAAAAGGACAAAAATCTTATCTGTCACTTCTTGCCTGGGAATGGAATAACGGCTATCTGGCAGATAAAATGAAAATTATGACTTCTCCCTTTCAACGTCCGAATCCTAAAGCTTTCAAGGTTGAAGCCAAAGTAGGAGGTCATTATGTAAATTCCATATTAGCCTGTCAGGATGCCAAAGATAAAGGTTATGATGAAGCGCTGGTACTGGATGAAAATGGAAATGTTGCCGAAAGCTCAGGTGCCAATGTTTTCTACGAAAAAGATGGTGTTTTATATACTCCGGCCAAAGGAAGTATCCTTCCGGGAATCACAAGACAAACTGTTATGGAGATCTGTAACGAGCTTGATATCCCTGTAAAAGAAACCTTTTTTAAACCGGAAGAAATGCGTGGTGCAGATGCTGGCTTTTTCTGTGGTACAGCAGCAGAAATTGTTGCCCTGGATTCCCTTGATGATGTTCCTTTCACCAGAAACTGGGAAGAGACTGCAAGTGGGAAAGTACAGCAGGCATATTTGAAATTGGTAAGAGTTCTGTCATTGTAAATTTTAATAATTTAAATAATTGATTGTCAATTAAGTATATCTATTTTTCAAACGGTTGAGTATTGTAGTTTTTAGAAAAACCGAAAATGAAAAGAATATTACAAAATGTAGTTTTGGATCAAAATTTAGTAAAGAACTCCATTTTATAGATAAGAAAAGAATAGAAAATGCAGGAAAAATATGTTAAATAAATATTCAAAAATATTCACGCAGAACAGTGAACAACCCGCAGCCAAAGCAATGTTGTACGGGATAGGATTTACAGAAGAAGATATGCACAAGGCTCAGGTCGGGATTGCCAGTATGGGGTATGACGGAAATACCTGCAATATGCATTTGAATGATCTGGCTCAGGTGGTAAAAAAAGGAACATGGAATCATGGGCTGGCCGGATTGGTTTTTAACACAATCGGAGTAAGTGACGGTATGAGCAACGGAACAGATGGAATGCGTTATTCTCTGGTAAGCCGTGATGTAATTGCAGACAGTATCGAAGCGATCTGCGGAGCACAATACTATGATGGATTGATTGCATTACCAGGCTGTGACAAAAATATGCCGGGAACCATCATAGCAATGGGAAGGCTGAACAGACCATCCATCATGGTGTATGGAGGAACGATTGCTCCCGGCTGCTACAAAGGTGAACAGCTTAATATTGTTTCTGCTTTTGAAGCTTTGGGTAAAAAGATTGCAGGAGAAATCACTGAAGAAGATTTTGATGGTGTTGTAAAGAATTCATGTCCAGGCGCTGGAGCATGTGGTGGAATGTATACTGCTAATACAATGGCTTCTGCTATTGAGGCATTGGGAATGAGTCTTCCGTATTCTTCTTCCAACCCTGCTTTAAGTAAAGAAAAACAGGAAGAGTGTCTTGAAGCAGGAAAATACCTGAAAGTATTATTGGAAAAAGATATCAAACCTTCGGATATCATGACCCGCAAAGCTTTCGAAAATGCTCTTCGTATGATTGTTATTCTCGGAGGAAGTACCAATGCAGTTTTACATTTTATAGCCATGGCAAAAAGTGTCGGAGTGCCGCTTACTCAGGATGATTTCCAGAAGATGAGTGATAAAACTCCTGTGCTGGCAGATCTAAAGCCAAGCGGAAAATACCTGATGCAGGATCTTTATGAACACGGAGGAATACCATCGGTAATGAAATATCTTCTAAACCAGGGATTATTACACGGTGATTGCTTAACAGTAACCGGAAAGACGTTAGCTGAAAATTTAGAACATGTTCCCGATCTGGATTTTAATACACAGAAAATCATAAAACCATTGTCAGAACCTGTAAAAGCTACAGGACACCTGAGAATATTATATGGAAATCTTGCTGAAAAAGGAAGTGTCGCCAAAATCACAGGTAAAGAAGGGGAGCGTTTCGTAGGAAAAGCCCGTGTATTTGATGGTGAAAAAAATCTGATCAGAGGAATTCAGGATGGAACCGTACAGCATGGCGATGTCATTGTCATCCGTCATGAGGGTCCGAAAGGAGCTCCAGGAATGCCGGAAATGCTGAAGCCTACGAGTGCACTGATTGGTGCAGGTTTGGGAAGCAGTGTTGCCTTGATTACAGATGGAAGGTTTAGCGGAGGAACCCATGGCTTTGTAGTAGGGCATATCACTCCGGAAGCTCATGAAGGAGGTCTGATAGCCTTTGTAAATGATGATGATCTGATTGAAATTGATGCTGTAAACAACACCATACAGCTCAAAGTTTCAGGAGATGAAATAGAAAGAAGAAAGAAAGGATGGCAAAAACCACCTCTTAAAGTACAGAAAGGATTGCTTTATAAATATGCATTAACAGTATCATCAGCGGCAGAAGGCTGTGTAACGGACGAAATCACTCAATAAAAGTATATGGAAAATCTGAATTTATCAACAGAAATACAACTTAGCGGAAGTCGGATCATTCTTGAAGCTTTTCTTCAGGAAGGAGTGAAAACCGTTTTCGGATATCCGGGTGGGGCTATTATTCCTATTTATGATGCCCTTTACGACTATCAGGAGAATCTGAATCATATACTTGTACGTCACGAGCAAGCGGCAGTACATGCAGCACAGGGCTTAGCAAGAGTCTCTGGAGAAGTCGGGGTTGTATTGGCTACCAGTGGTCCGGGCGCAACTAATCTCGTAACTGGTTTGGCCGATGCTCTATTGGATAATACCCCTTTAGTATGTATTACAGGGCAGGTTTTTGAACACCTTCTCGGAACCGATGCCTTTCAGGAAATAGATGTAATGAACGTTACAAGTCCGGTTACCAAATGGAATTATCAGGTGACCGATGCTAATGAGCTTCCCGAAGTATTGGCAAAAGCATTTTACATCGCAAAATCAGGCCGCCCTGGCCCTGTATTGATTGATGTAACCAAAAACGCCCAGCTGCAATCTGTTGATTATAAAGGATATTCTCCATGTTATTCATTGAGGAGTTATAAACCAAATCCTGATCCATGTTTTGAAAGTATTGAAAAAGCTGCATTGTTGATTAATGAGGCAGAAAAACCATTCATCATTGCAGGGCAGGGGATTATGTTGGGGAAAGCTGAAAAAGAGTTCTTAGAGTTTGCCGAAAAATCAGGAATCCCGGTGGCATGGACGGTTTTAGGAATGAGCGCCATTCCTACCGATCATCCACAAGCTGTAGGAATGGTAGGAATGCACGGAAACTATGGTCCGAATATATTAACCAACGAATGCGACGTTCTGATTGCTGTCGGAATGCGTTTCGATGACCGCGTGACAGGAAGATTGGATCAGTATGCGAAACAGGCGAAAATCATTCATCTTGATATAGATAAAGCTGAGATCAATAAAAATGTAAAAGTTGATGTTCCTGTTCTTGGAAACTGCAAACATACGCTTCCATTTCTTACAAAATGGATTGTAAAAAGAGAATATCCGGAATGGCATGAGAAATTTAAAAACTGTCATGAAATTGAAAGTATTAACCTAATCAATACTGAACTTTATCCTGAAGAAGGAGAAATCACAATGGGAGAAGTAATCCGCCACCTGAATGAGATGACAAAAGGTGAGGCAGTGATTGTAACCGATGTGGGACAACATCAGATGGCAACTTGCCGCTATTCTCACTTCAAACATTCCCGAACCAACGTAACAAGTGGAGGGCTGGGAACAATGGGATTCTGTCTTCCTGCCGCAATAGGAGCATCCTATGCAGAGACAGGTCGTCCTGTTATTGCTGTCATGGGAGATGGTGGAGCTCAAATGAATATTCAGGAACTGGGAACTATAATGCAGTACCATCCGGAAGTAAAGATATTAATTCTGAATAATTGCTATCTGGGAATGGTAAGGCAGTGGCAGGAATTGTTTCACGAAGAAAGATATTCCTCAGTGGATATTCAGAGTCCCGATTTCGTTCAGGTGGCAAAAGGATATAATATCCCGGGAAACAGAGTATCTGAGAGAGAAGATCTGAAATGGGCACTCCGTGAAATGCTCGATCATAAAGGGGCTTTTCTCCTTGAAGTGATGACGGGAAAAGAACACAACGTATTTCCGATGATCCCACAAGGAAAAAGTGTTTCGGAGATTGTATTAAATAATAAAGCTTAAAAATAAAAAGATGAAAACAGATCATAAAGAATACACCATTACAGCGTATACAGAAGATTATTTAGGGTTGATCGGCCGGATTAATGCTATTTTTTCAAGAAGAAGAATTTCTATGGTGACCTTCAATGTAGGTCCTTCCGAAATAGAAAAAGTAAAAAAGTTTGTCATCGTTATCAGAGAAACTGAAGACTCTGTTCAGAAGATCAGCAGACAAATGGAAAAACAGGTAGATGTTCTGGAAGTACATTATCACAGAAATCCATACCTGACGGCAGTAGAATATGCCAGCTAAGAACAAAAATTAAACATCACAATCAATAATAAATAAAATCAAAAAAAATGGCAAAATTGAATTTTGGAGGAGTAGAAGAGAACGTAGTAACAAGAGAAGAATTTTCGTTGGAAAAAGCTCAGGAAGCATTAAAAGATGAAGTCGTAGCAGTAATTGGATATGGAGTACAGGGACCCGGACAGGCTTTGAACCAGAAAGATAACGGAATCAATGTGATTGTAGGACAGAGAAAAAACTCCAAATCATGGGATAAAGCAGTAGCAGACGGATTTGTACCGGGAGAAACTTTATTTGAAATCGAAGAAGCACTAGAAAAAGGAACTATTATCTGTTATCTTTTGAGTGATGCCGCACAGATTGAATACTGGCCAAAAGTAAAACAGCATCTTACCCCAGGAAAAGCATTATACTTTTCTCATGGTTTCGGAATCACATTCAGCGAGCGTACGGGAATTGTTCCTCCAGCCGATGTAGATGTATTTCTGGTAGCACCAAAAGGTTCAGGAACATCATTGAGAAGAATGTTTCTACAGGACAGAGGTTTGAACAGCAGTTTTGCCGTTTATCAGGATGCTACAGGAAAAGCCAGAGAAAGAGTAACAGCATTAGGTATCGCAATCGGAAGCGGATATCTTTTTGAAACAGACTTTAAAAAAGAAGTATACAGTGATCTTGCCGGAGAACGTGGAACATTGATGGGTGCTGTACAGGGAATATTTGCCGCTCAGTATGATGTATTGAGAAAAAATGGACACAGCCCTTCCGAAGCTTTTAATGAAACGGTAGAAGAACTGACTCAGTCATTAATGCCTTTGGTAGCAGAAAACGGAATGGACTGGATGTATGCCAACTGCAGTACAACCGCTCAGAGAGGAGCTTTAGACTGGTGGAAGCGTTTCAGAGATGCTACTTCGCCTTTGTTTGAAGAACTATATGACAATGTAGCGAAAGGAAATGAAGCACAACGTTCGATTGACAGCAACAGCAAGCCGGATTATCGTGAAAAACTGGAAGCCGAACTGACTGAGCTGAGAGAAAGCGAAATGTGGAAAGCTGGTAAGACGGTACGAAGCCTGAGACCAGAAAACAACTAATGACCAAACAGATGATGAAAGAGGGAATAAGTTCCTCCGTTTTAGAGAATGTCTATAAAGCGGAGGAACGATTAAGAAATGTAGTGGTAAAAACACCTTTGGCTGTCAATAATAATTTGTCAGCTATTTATGAGTCGAACATTCGTTTTAAAAGAGAAGACCTTCAAAGGGTAAGATCCTATAAAATAAGAGGAGCCTATAATAAGATGGCAACCATGTCTGAGGAAGAACTTTCAAAAGGAGTTGTTTGTGCCAGTGCCGGAAATCATGCGCAGGGTGTTGCGTTTGCATGTCAGACCATGAAAGTAAAAGGAACTATTTTTATGCCTTTACCAACACCCGGACAAAAGCTTGAACAGGTAAAGATGTTCGGAGGAGAGTACATAGATGTTATTCTTTACGGAGATACTTTTGATGTGGCAAAAGATGCTGCAATGAGGTTTTGCAAAGATCATAACAGCGTATTTATTCATCCTTTTGATGATCCGGCGATTATTGAAGGGCAAGCAACAACAGCATTGGAAATTCTGGAACAGGCAGAAGGTATTGTTGATTATCTTTTTGTTCCTATAGGTGGGGGTGGGCTGGCAGCAGGAATCTGTACTGTGTTTCAGCATTTGTCTCCGCAAACAAAAATTATTGGAGTAGAGCCTTCCGCAGCAGCAAGCATGAAAAAAGCCCTTGAAAGAGGAAAACCTGTTCTTCTCGAAAAAATAAGCCGTTTTGTAGACGGAGCAGCAGTACAGAAAGTAGGAGACCTCACTTTCGAATGCTGTAAAAATATCCTGTACGATATGGCTACGGTAGATGAAGGACTTGTTTGTGAAACCATATTGTCACTGTATAATAAAGATGCTATCGTAGTAGAACCGGCAGGGGCGCTTTCAGTAGCTGCATTGGAAAAATACAGGGATGAAATAAAAGGTAAAAATGTAGTCTGTATCATCAGCGGAAGCAATAACGACATTACCCGTATGGAAGAAATCAAGGAAAAAGCATTGCTTTATGCAGGGTTAAAGCATTATTTCCTGGTCAGATTTCCACAGCGTCCGGGAGCATTGAAAACCTTTGTGATAGATGTGCTGGGCCCTGATGATGATATTACCTATTTTGAGTACACCCAAAAAAACTCAAAAGAAAAAGGAATTGCAGTAGTGGGAATTGCTCTGAAGCAAAACAAAGATTTCACCCCTTTGATTGATAAAATGAAACAATATGATTTTTTTGTCAACTATCTGAACAATGACCCTTCTCTGATGAATCTTCTTATTTAAAAGAGAAATATTTCATTTGCTTCAAGGCAAAAGAACAATGACAGATATTATTTTCGCAGATTCTAAAAACACAATGATGAAAAAAAGCTTCACAATCTGTGAAGCTTTTTTATTTTTTATCTTTCAAGCGAAAAATTTGAAATTACTTTTGGACGTTCTGCTTCGTTAGCAACTTTCCAGGATGTTCTGTACATCCATTCCGTCATTTTATACAATTTTTTATAATTGATGTTTTCAGATTCATCCTGAGGCGTATGGTACTGATCGTGCAGTACACTGGTGAAGAATATCGCAGGAATACCAATTTTAGCATAAGGAAGATGATCACTTCTGAAATAGAAATACTCAGCATGGCTCGGAGAATCCCAATCCTTCAGGTATTTGAATTTTGTACTCTCGTTATTGGCATCTTCAGCCATTTTTACAAGCTCTTCAGAGTTTTTGTGAGGAGCATTTCCTCCTAATAAAGCTGCTTCATTATTGTCATTTCTCCCGATCATATCACCGTTCAGAACAGCTACGATTTTCTCTTTCGGAACAACCGGATGAGCTGCATGCCATCTTGAACCTAGTAATCCTCTCTCTTCAGCTCCATGGAAAACAAACAGGATACTTCTTTTTCCCGGCTGTTTTTTATAAGCTCTCGCCATTGCCAGCATAGCAACACAGGTACTTGCATTATCATCAGCACCATTGTAGATGGTGTCATTCTTTACGGGATGTCTGATGCCGTCATGATCCTGATGTCCGCTTAGCAAAACATATTCGTTTTTAAGAACAGGATCTGTACCTTCTATTTTCCCGATAATATTAACGGATGGATATTTGTAACTTTCAGTGATCAGGTTCAGAGATGCTTTAGGATTGTTTTTTACCCAGCCGGCATTTTCTCTTTTGATCCATAGAACAGGAATATTATTCGTGATTTTTTCTCTTAATCCTTCCACACCGTAGCTTCCTCTTGTCATTTGAGGCAGCACTTCTACCCAGCTTTGTTCGGAAATATCATCCGTAATGAAAATAATGGCTTTAGCTCCCAGCTGAAAAGCTTTGTCATAATATTTATTCCTTACAAATCCAGGATATCTTCTTACAAAAAGAGTCATATCTTTTGATATATTTTTGTCGGAAGCATTTACGGCAAGTACTTTACCACTGATATTTAATTTTGCCAGATCTTCAGGTTCTGTGTTTCCGGCATACACTATTTCAGCATCTATAGAAGCGTTCACAGGTTCTGCTACCAGGAAATCTTTCCATAGCTTCAAACTATTCTCTCCAATTTTCAGGCTGCTTTGCGGAATAACCTGATGCCTGTACATATCAAAAAACTGAAAAAAAGTTCCGTTATCTCCGGCAGGCTTCATTCCGGCTTCTTTGGCTTTGTCAGCAAGCCACATAGAAACTTTCAGTTCATCCAGAGTTCCTGCTTCACGGCCCCAGAATTGGTCTGCTGCAAGCTGATACATATCGGTACGAAGATCAGATTCTTTGATGGCGGAAACCAAAGGCTTTTTATAATTCTGAGCATTTCCAATAGTAAACAGGAAGAGACTTAGCAGAGAAAAAACATAATTTTTATTCATCAAAATTTTTAATTGAAGTTAGTCAATTTTTCTGAAAACTGTTTTGAAAACTCTTTTCTGTCTTCCTCCAGTTTTTCCGGTGTAGAAGGCAGAATATAATTAAAAAGAATCTTGTCTTCATTATCTAAAAAGATGATTTCCTTTTCATTTCCGTCCATCATCTGTGAGAAAATGGCCCACATTGAAGTGTCTTTTAATTTTAATAATTCAAAAAACTGTTCTGCTTTGATTTCGATTTTCTGCATGATATTTTTTGTATAATGTATAATGTAAAATGTAAAATGTAAAATGTAAAATTTTTGCTGTAAAGATCGGAAATATTAAAATTCCAGAAACTTTAGCTTAAACTGGATGGCAAAGTTTTCTTTGAAATGAGGGGTTGCATAATAACCCACCCTGTAGAATAAGCCCAGGTTAAAGTAGCTGGAAAGGAAATTGTTCCATTCCAAACCGACTTCCTGATAAAGGTGGTCCAGTTTTCTGAACTTAAACTGATGGTATTCCGGATGCTTCATATCTCCGACAGTTCCTCTCAGAACAAAATCAAAGCTGGAAACATTGTGTCCGAAACTCTTAAAATACAATGGCAGCTTGTGAGTGAAGTAATAGGCTATAAACTTATCATTATAATATTTTCCTCCCTCCAGTGTAGCAAATCCAAGGTAAGATGTAAGGTTGAAATTGAAATCTTTACCGGGAGAAGCAAGTCCGTTCATGGTAAAGTTTTTCCATATTGGAGCTTCACCCAAAACAACACCTCCATATAATCTGAAACCGGTGGTCCCGATGGGGGTCTTGAAATTATGAACAAACAGGGCATCAAAACGGGAATAATTAAAGTTCCCTTGCAGCAGTTTGTAGCTCTGTTCATAATTAAAATACAGCTCAGGATATTTCTGGTCAATCAGAGACTTTCCCTGAGGAGTCATAATATTGGTAGAATTCGGAGAATATTTTAAGGTAAAAAGGGTGTTAAAATTTCTGTATGAAGTACCTCTGTCTCTGAACTGATAATCAAATTCGGCCTCCTCCGTATTTCGTCTTACGGCAAGCGCGAGGGTAAGACCGTTGGTCACATCATTCATATATGATAAAGAAGCTCCTTTGAAGTGAAAATATTTATCATTATTTAGGTTATTCCCGAAATTCATCGTTCTCATTTTGAAGTTCCAGAGTTTTCTGTTGAATTCTCCTGATGCTGTTACGTCATCATACACCTCAAATCTGAAAATTGAATTTTTTTCCAACGAGGTTTTCATATCGAGTCCCATTCCGTATTTCCATCTTCTGTCTTTTACACCGTATGCAAAATAATAATCCGGCGAAAAATAAGGATTGAAATTTTCATTAAGCTTGGCTTTTAAACCTAATCTGAAGCCTTCATAAGAGTTATAATTGACAATTTCATCCACCGCGAAATCTACTGAACCTACTCTGATCTGTCCGTTCAGTAATCCTGATAAAATCTGGGCTTTGCTGTCTATTTTATATTTTTTACCTAAACTGTCGATGGTCTTATAGGTATTTTGCTCTCTTTCGGTAAGAGGTTCGGTTCTGTAACGGTCCAGAGAATGACCGTCAATATTTTTTACAGAAAAGGTATACCCTTTGAAATCTTTAGGATTCTCTTCTATGGGAGCTTCGAAATCAAAATATTTTGAGGTAAGAAAAGCATAGGTTCCAAAGCTTTTTTTAGCTTTCTTATCATCAGTATGTTCCTTGTCGTCCATGGCCATTTTACCCATTTTAAGCTTGGTTTTTTCATGGGCAAGGAACCATTTGTTATTGTAGAATACCCATGTGCTGGTGATGATCCCGTCATTTTTATTTTTACTGAAATTTTCAATCTTTTTGATTCCGTAGGTCTCTGTATCTATATAAATGGCACCATTGTACTTTCGTTTTCTGTCCGGTTTTTTGTAATTCACTTCACGAAAACGGATTACAAAGTTTTTTCTCCCGTCAAGGGTAACAGTATCCGAAAGAAAGAACCTGTAAAGTCCTCTGTTTTCGGGCTTCACCTGTTCAGGAACAATATCTCTGTTACTCTGCTGGAGAGCGATCATTTCATAGATAGGCTGTTTCAGACCAGAAATTCTGTTGTCCAGAATATTGATCTTTTCGCCATATTTTTTTGAGTATAAAAACTCCTGGGCTCTTTCCCAGAGAAAGAGTTTACTTTTCGAAAATACTTTTCTTGCGGAAATATTATTCAATGAGTCTTTTTCCCTTTTTTTCTTGAAAATATTTAAATCATTAAAATACTGATTAAACTGGGAAAGGCTGTCCTCATCAATATCCAGGGAAATTTTTTCGTAAGATTTGTAAGAATAAGAGCCTAAACTTTTTGGAGAGTTTTCGTTAAACAGTTTATTTACTTTTTTCAGAATTTCCAAAGCTCTGGGATCACTTTTATCTTCAATAACTACAGCTTCAATACTGGTGGTTTTTGAAATTTTTTTGAGCAGGGAAATTTCCATGCTGCTTTCAACTGATATGGTTTCTTTCTGGTAAGAATCGGCATCAATATCAATGTTTTTGCATCCTGTTTTAAATTCCAAAACGCCCTGCTCATTAGTGTATCCAATGATGGAATTGTCACAGGATACTTTTGCATTAATAACAGGTTTCTGACTGGCGTCATCCACAATTTTAATCTTTGATTGTGAATACCCCAAAAAGCTAAGCAGAAAAAATAATAACAGTAATTCCCTTTTCATGTAAAAAAACTACGTCAAAATTAATGATATTTATTGTTGTAAAAAAGTTTTTAACAGAGTATAACATTGATTTAATCTAATGTTTTTATGGACTTTGTACCTTATAAAACTGAATAATGAAATGACTCAGATAGTCTTTCTGCCTTTTTTCAGAATTTCCAATAAAAAAACTCCTGAACAAATGATCCTCAGGAGTTTTAATTTTTTTATTTTGTTTGTAAATGGCTTTATCGATCATCCAGAGCTTTCATAAATTCAATAATATCATCTATTTCCTTATCGGTAAGCTGTAACGGAGCATCAGACAGTGTCTGGTTTTCTACTTTCAATCCAAAACCTTTTCCACCGCCTTTGTTATAGAAATTCATAACTTCTTTCAAAGTTTTGTATCCTCCATTGTGCATATAAGGAGCTGTTTTATTGATGTTTCTAAGTGTAGGAGTTTTAAAGGAATGCTGTAATGAAGGCACTGTTTCATGAAACTTACCTCTTCCCGGATCATTGTCAAGTGTTTTGTTTTCTCCGTTGATTGCCACACCTAAAACCTCTTGTTCGGTTTTCTTGAAATTAGGAGGAACTGTACCATTGAACAACGGAATAAAATGGCATATTGCGCATTGGGCTTTTCCAACAAAAAGATTGAATCCACGTTTTTGGCTATCCGTCATTGCTGATTTATTTCCTCTCATATAATCATCAAAAGCAGAATTGAATTTTGACAAAGAACGAATATAGCTTGCCAGCACATTCTGAAGCTGCCACACTTCCGTTTTTGGAGAATGATAAATCTTTTTAAATGCCGCCTGATAGTTTTTATCCTGATTAATTTTTGCCAGAATCACATTCAGATCACCATGCATTTCTTCTTTATTGGAGATGACATCCGAACTTTGCCCTTCCAGGTCATCCTTTCTCATATCCCAAAACTGACCGTGCTGATAGCCTGCATAGTTGAGAGAAGGAGCGTTTCTGGCAAGCTCTGAATTTTCCAGGGATATAGATCTTGCAAGCCCGTCAGTAAATGCTTTTTCAGGACTATGACAGGTTGCACAGCTTCGGTTATTGTTATTGGAAAGGATTTTATCATTAAAAAGCTGATACCCGAGAACTGCCTTTTCTTCGGAGAATGCATATTCTTTTCCTGGAGTGAAAGCATTAGGGTTAAAAGCATTTTTAGCAAAGAAAGTAACTGCATTTTTGTTTAAAGCAGTGGTTACCTCAACATCCGGAATTTTCTCCTGGTTTTTAAAATCCAGCATCAGAGTAGTGATCTTATTCAAATGATCAGGGATAAAACTGGCATAGTCAAACGTATTTTTGTCTGTGTTTTTTTTCAGAACTTCAACGGTTGAATTAATTTCTTCAATGATATTTTTTAATGCCCTGCCTTTCGACCGGTCGGTGGCAATTTGTTTCAATGTTTCCTTGATTCCTTCCAGCGCAGAAGGTATTTCCTGTAAAAATACTCCGGAAACAGGAGTGTCAAAACCTGCAATTCCCAAACTTGAAATTCTGAAAGTTTCCTGTCTTAAAGCATCAAAAACCTGATCTTTACTGATAGTTATCACCTGAAAGTTGGTTTCTATTGTATTGCTTTTGTTGATGAGCTTATTAAGCATTCTGATCACCTCATCTTTATTTCCTTTATCATACGGGTAGAACATCTCTTCCAAAACCTGCAGTCCTTCGGGCTCTATTTCTGTATGTTCATCCATTTCAATTTCAGGAAGGGCAGGTCCATTGATAAACCTCGCAGAGTGGGGCAGAAAGTACTCTACGGCCCATTCCATTTTTTTATAAGTTTTTCTGATATCCTGAAATTTTCCCTGAAGGAGCTTTTCGTCAGAATTTTTTGAAACCAGGGTTTTCAGTTCATTGATTTGTTTTTCAAAATCATCATTGGTTTTGATAATTCTGTTTTTTACAGAGCCAAGGTCTTCATACACAGGTTGCTGCTTGTCATTCTTACAATAATAGAGTGTAAAGAGTGCTGCTGCACAGTATAAGAAAAGGAGTATCGGGTATTTTGAAAGTTTATGCATAGGTATGAAAAAGTATCAACAGAGATTTTCTATTGATACTTTAATTTGATATGAAGAAATTAAAACTATTTTTCTACGTTTCTGATGATTACAATTTGTCCACCTTCTTTATTGGTGTTGATTCCGGAACCATCAGGGTTTTTGAATTTATCCAGCTGCCATGTGTGTGAGTGGATATTCACAGAGAATGTATTCGGAATTCCGATGATGTCTGAAATATCAACCATTGCTCCGAACTCCCAAGAACCGAACTTCTGCAGATCTCCGGACTGGTTGTAAGCAGTCTGCCATGCAGTGTCATTTCTGTTGTGCTTCATGTTCAGCCATGGCTTATATTGTTTTGTAGCAATATTCAGCTGCCATATATAAGAATCGTGGTTGGCATTTTTGTAATAAGAATCTCCGTCTTCCTGGATGTATACAAAATTTTCAGTAACACATAAGTTATCAGGATTAATCAGATTATTTCCCGGATTGGAATCTCCTTCTGCAACTACTTCCAGTTTTCCTGTCAGCATATTATTGGAGTTTAAAACAAGTTTGTACACTCGTCCCCACATTGTTAATCCAGCTTTCGGATTCACACCGTCAGAAGATTCTCCGGTAGCGGTAAAGTAAATTTCTCTTCCTTTTCCAGCTCCTTTTCTGTAATCTACGTCTTCTACTCTTGAAAAACGGATGGCATTATTATCAATGTTTTTCTGGTTAATCTGAGCTCCTGTAAGATTTTTAGCGTTAGGGATTTCTACAAATTCTACATCGTAGCTGCTTCCCTTAGTCATATCTGTTTCAGTATAGTTGCTGTTGGTTCTTTTTAAAGAATATAACTTTCCGTTATCAAGATCTCCCTGTGTATCGGCAACGTACATGATTAATTGTCCTGCAGACTGGTGGGAAGAAGAATAAGACTGGTCTTCACCAATGATGATATAAGTTTTTCCATTGGAAACATCCTTAGGAAGCGGAACTGCATTTTCCATGGAAGCCTTTCCCAATGCTGGTTTTACTCTTGTTTTGTCTGATGCCTGAGATACTGCTGCCAATGGATTCAAAGCATGAACCATACTTTCTTCACCAGATTCTCCGGCAGTAAGAAAAGCACTGAAACCATGAGTATCAGGAGTTGCCAGTGTAGCGGAACATAATCTTGTCATTCCTCCTGTTCCATTTAAGATATATTCTCCTTTTACAGGCTTAAATGTTTTATCCAGATATACTCTTGATACCGATTGTTTGATCTCATGATTGGTAATCATCAGATAGCCGTCAGAATTCGGATCTTTCATAATTCCCATTCCGTCCGGCTGGCCTCCAAAAACAAAATCAGGAGAACCTGAAAGAACATCAGAACTGGAGATTAGGGTTGTAATATTTAAATTCTCAAAACCTTGCATTCCATAAACGAAAGCCGGTTCTTTAGAAAAATTTTCAAGTTTGATTTTGTCATTGACAGGTGTATTCGAGTCCCCATTATTATCATCATTACAGCCTTGAAAAACAATAGCTGCAAGGAATAGAGCTCCAATAGTTTGGTTAATTTTCATAATTATATTTTTTGAATTTCGATTAAGACAAAACTAAAGGTCTATTGTTAACTAAGTTTTAAGAGGATAAAACAAATAGTTTAATATTAGGTAATGATTTGTTAAGATAAGGTCAATAATTAGAACGGGTATAAATAAGAAATACTCTTATTTTCAATGATTTAAATTTCTGTGCTTTTCTTTGAACATAAAAGGTTAATCCTTCAAGACTGTTTTATAAAGGCAGCTTAGAAAGCGATAATTATTCTGGTGAAACTATTTGATTATTAGTAGTTTTCTAAAATTATTTTAATCTCCCACTGATTTCACAGATTACACAGATGTTTGGGGAAGAATCTGCGTAATCTGTTTGATCTGAGAATAAATATTACATATCCTGGTAAGAATCAATGAAGTTGATTCAATTCTTTATCTCCTGAAAAAATAGTAAGCTTTAATAAAAATATAACTATCATACAGGGTAAAAACAAGTCCCGGCTGTCTCAATTCTGAGACAGCCGGGGCCAAAATTTATAATAGATGTTTCTATTTTAGATATTCAAAGCTTTTTGGTAAGCATTTTCCAGCCCTTCAAGGTTTTTACCACCAGCCGTTGCAAAGCCAGGGTTTCCACCACCACCGCCTTGGATTTCTTTTGCTAGATCCTTTACAATAGCTCCAGCCTGGTAATCTGCTGAAAGATCATCAGAAACTCCAACGGTAATCATTGGTTTTCCGTCTGCATCAGAAAGAATAATCGTTACTGAAGTTGGGATTTCTCTCTTTAACTGGAATACGATGTCTTTCACAGAACCTGAATCCAGAGAAGTTTTCTTTACAAGAAGCTGCTTGTTGCCTTTCTGCTCATAAGCATTCTTCCATTCTCCAATTTCTCCTTTTGCTTTTTCTTTTTTAAGAGCATCTACCTCAGCTTTTAATGATGTATTTTCTTCGATCAGTTTTTCGATAGATCTTACCACATCTTTAGACTTTAATAATTGAGAAAGTTCAATGATCTGTTTTTCAAGATTGTTGAAATATTCTTCAGATTTGTCTCCAGAAATGGCTTCAATTCTTCTGATTCCAGCTGCTGCAGAACCTTCAGAAGTGATTTTGAAATGACCGATTTCGCTGGTGTTTTTTACGTGAGTTCCTCCGCAAAGCTCTTTCGAACTTCCGAACTGGATCATTCTCACACTGTCACCATATTTTTCACCAAATAAAGCCATTGCTCCTTTTTCAAGAGCTTCCTGAATCGGAATATTTCTGAATTCCTGTAAAGCAATACTTTCTTTGATCTTTTTGTTTACTTTTTCTTCAATTAATGCCAGTTCTTCCTCAGTCATTTTGTTGAAATGAGAGAAGTCAAAACGAAGATAATCAGGACCTACATAAGAACCTTTCTGTTCTACGTGAGTTCCTAGCACATCTCTTAAAGCTTCATGCAGAAGGTGAGTCACAGAGTGATTAGCCTGAGAGTTTTTTCTTTCGGAAGCATTTACTTTAGCATAGAAAACAGCACCTGCATCTTTTGGAAGACCATTGATTAACGAAATAATCAATCCGTTCTCTTTTTTAGTCTCCAGTACTTCAAAGCTCTCAACAGCATTCTCAAGAACCCCTTTGTCACCAACCTGTCCACCTCCTTCAGGATAGAAAGGTGAACTGCTTAATACCACCTGGTAAAATTCTCCGTCTTTGTTTTCTACCTTTCTGTATCTTGTAATATAGGTTTCAGATTCAGTCTGGTCATAGCCTACAAATGTTTCAGGCTTCGATTCAAGATTTACCCAGTCATATACTTTCTGAGCAGAATCAGCTTTTGAACGAAGTTTCTGTTTCTCCATCTCAGCTTTGAAACCTTCTTCATCAATAGTTAATCCTTTTTCTTCAGCAATGATTCTTGTTAAATCATCAGGGAAACCATAAGTATCATACAGCTCAAAAACTTCCTCGCTTGGCAATACTTTCTGATTATTTGCAATAGTCTGCTGAATTAGCTTTTCAACTCTGATCAGACCGTTTTCAATTGTCTTTAAGAATGAATCTTCCTCACTTTTGATCACTTCAGAAACCAATTTCCCCTGCTTTTCAAGCTCCGGGAAGAAAGGTCCCATCTGCTCCTGCAGAACAGCAACCAATTTGTAAAGGAAAGGTTCTTTCATATCCAGGAATCGGTAAGAATAAGAAATTCCTCTTCTTAAAATTCTTCTGATTACATAGCCTGCACCTCCGTTTGAAGGTAATTGTCCGTCAGCAATAGCAAAAGAAACCGCTCTGATGTGGTCTACCACAACACGGATAGCAATATCTTTTTCATCTTCTAAAATTCCGGTGTATTTTTTCCCTGAAAGTTCCTCAACTTTAGAAATAAGCGGAGTAAAAACATCTGTATCATAGTTGGAAGACTTTCCTTGAAGCGCCATACAAAGACGTTCAAAGCCCATTCCCGTATCTACATGCTGAGCAGGAAGCTTCTCTAAAGATTTATCCGCCTTTCTGTTGAACTCCATGAAAACCAGGTTCCATACTTCAACAACCTGAGGGTGGTCATTATTTACCAGCTCAAGTCCTGAAACTTTTGCTTTTTCTTCTGGTGTTCTCAAGTCAACATGGATTTCTGAACACGGTCCGCATGGTCCGCTTTCACCCATTTCCCAGAAGTTATCTTTTTTATTTCCGTTGATGATTCTGTCCTCTGAAATATGAGATTTCCAGAAATCATAAGCATCCTGGTCTCTGTCCAGATTTTCTGAAGCATCCCCTTCAAAAATCGTTACGTATAAATTTTCTTTTGGAATTCCGTATACTTCAGTCAGTAATTCCCAGGCAAAAGCAATAGCCTCTTTTTTGAAGTAATCCCCGAAAGACCAGTTTCCTAACATCTCAAACATGGTGTGGTGGTAAGTATCTCTACCTACATCATCCAGATCATTATGCTTCCCTGAAACTCTAAGACACTTTTGGGTATCGGCAATTCTAGGGGCGGTAGGTGTTTTGTAGCCAAGGAAGAAATCCTTGAACTGGGTCATTCCGGAGTTGGAAAACATAAGGGTAGGGTCATCTTTCAGCACAATAGGAGCTGAAGGAACGATTAAGTGCTCCTTACTTTTGAAATAATCTAAAAATTTTTGACGTATCTCTTGTGATGTCATAGTATTGCTTTTGCTTTTTTAAATATCAAATTTTTGATAAGATGCAAATTTAAGATTTTTAAGCGATTTGTAATAATTTTATGCTATGTTTTGAATGATAACGACTTTGGCTAACGGATGTGTGGTAAACCTTATAGGTTTTCAAAACCTATAAGGTTTGTAATAGCAGTTTGGTAATGACTATAATCAATAATAATCTATCTAATTTTGCAATTTTCCGTTTAACTTACTACCTTCGTTGTGATCTGAAATAAGACAAAAAAATCCTTCCAATGACAAAAGATGAAGAGCTGAAAGACTGGATAGAACAATATTCAGGACCACTTTTGAAGAGAGCACTGTATGTGCTTTCGAATAAAGAAGATGCACAGGATGTGGTTCAGGAAGTTTTTCTTGCAGCCTATTCTGCCTATGATTCTTTTGAAGGAAAAAGTCAGGCACTGACCTGGCTGATGGCTATTCTGAATAGAAAGGTTGCAGATTTTTATCGGAAAAAATATAAATCTGAAACCAATATCCGACTTGATCATTTTTTTGATGAAACCGGATCGTGGAAAAATAATGATGTTTTGAATGACTGGAATGTACCGGGCGAAGGAGATGAACTTTTAGACAGTACAGAATTTAATAAAACATTGGAAGAATGTATTGAAGAATTGCCCTCCAGATGGAAGATTCTGCTTAAAATGTATTATATCGAAGAAAAAAAAGCACCAGAAGTCAGTCAGGAATTAGAAGTTTCTACGACTAATCTTTGGAAGATTTTGCAAAGAAGCCGAATGCAGTTGAGAGAATGTCTGGAGTTTAACTGGTTTTCAAAATCATAAGAGAAATGATAAGAAGAATACTACATAAATTATTTTTACCCTGCAGTGAAGCTACTTTACTGATGGAAAAGAGGAATGCCCAATCCATTTCTTCCAGAGAAAACAGGATGCTGAGCATGCACCTGATGATCTGCAAATGGTGCAGAATGTACAATGAAAAGCTGGCACTTCTGGATAAAGTTTTTAAAAAGAAGTTTTCTGAACAAAAAACTGAAATTAATGATTCTGAAATTCAGGACTTTAAAAATAAAATAATCAATAAATTAAATTTCTAGGAAAATTTATGTCAGGATTTTAAAATAGCTCCGACTATACTTTTGAAAACAATAAAGTATTCATTTAAAATCTTAAAAACATGGTCGGAACAGTACAGGAATCTAAAAATCAATTGACCCGGACCGGGTATTATGTCTCACTTTTCGGAGCAACTCTTATTTTGCTGTGGATTGGTATTTTCAAATTTACCCCTACAGAAGCTTCTGCAATAAAACCTTTGGTGGAAAACCATTTCTTAACTTTTTTCGTATATAAGATTATGAGCATTCAGGCAGTGTCAAATCTTATCGGAGCGATAGAAATTATCATTGCATTACTCCTGATATTTAGTGCGAAATTTGCTGTACTGAAGAAGTACGCTGGTGTAGGAATGATAGTGACTTTTCTGATGACATTAAGCTATTTATTGACAACACCGGGAATCTGGAAAATAGTGGATGGAGTGCCTGTAACAGATTTCTTTATTTTAAAAGACCTTATGCTTTTAGGATTTGGATTAATGCTTGTTCAAAATAATAAGTAATGAAAAAAAAGATAAAAATGAAAAATATATTAATTGTACTCGGGATTATTCTGGGTATAGCAGTATTTGCTGCGGGATCCGGGCTTTTCAAAAAAAGTAAGCCTGATGCAGCAGAAGTAAAAAAGGAAAATGAGAAAATTATGGATAATAAAAACGTCAAAGAGATTTATTTTGCAGGGGGATGTTTCTGGGGGACAGAACATTTTTTTCAACAGATTCGTGGGGTTGTAGGAACAGAAGTGGGCTATGCCAACGGAAATACCCAGAATCCTACTTATGAAGAGGTGGTAAGCCATACAACAGGTTTTGCTGAAACAGTGAAAGTGAAGTATGATCCCGAGCAGGTAGATCTGAAGCTGTTAATTGACCTTTATTTTAAAACCATTGATCCTACAAGCAAAGATCAGCAGGGAAATGACAGAGGAAACCAATACAGAACAGGAATCTATTTCACCAATAAAACTGATGAAGCTGTGGTAAAAGATGAAGTTCAGAAGCTGGCGAAAAACTATAGCAAGCCCCTACTTGTAGAAACCATTCCATTGAAAAATTTCTACAGAGCTGAAGATTATCATCAGGATTATCTGGATAAAAATCCGGGAGGTTACTGCCATATTGAACCGGGACTTTTTGAAATGGCAAAAAAAGCCAACCCGCTTCCAAAGCCAGCCTATCAAAAACAGGATAAAAAAGTTTTAAAAGAAAAACTGACTGCAGAACAATATAATGTTACTCAGGAAAACGGTACCGAAAGACCTTTCCAGAATGAATACTGGAATGAAACCCGTGAAGGAATTTATGTAGATATTACCACAGGAGAACCTTTGTTTATCTCTACAGATAAATTTGAATCCGGGTGTGGGTGGCCGAGTTTCTCAAAACCTATTACAAAGGCTTTGATTGATGAAAAAATGGACCGTACCCACGGAATGACAAGAGTAGAAGTAAGAAGCAAAACGGGTGATGCCCACTTAGGACACGTTTTCACAGACGGTCCTACAGATAAAGGCGGACTTCGTTATTGTATCAACAGTGCTTCGCTAAAATTTATTCCAAAAGCTGAAATGGAAACAAAAGGATATGGAAAATACCTTCCGTTGTTAGATAAAAAGTAATGTGAAAGGAAGGCTGCCAGATGGCAGCCTTTTTATTTTGAGTTAATGGTTTAATTGAAACCGTTCTTTGATGCTGAACATGGAAATATTCAGAAATATAAAAAATCCGAAAATAAAGTAATAAGTATCTTTTGGAAGTTTTGTGAGAAGCAATTGTATTTTTTCAAAAAAATCAGGTTTATATTCTGGTCTGATAACATCATTACAAAGCAAACATTCATATTCAGGATATTGCACCTTAGGGTCAATATAACTGTAAACAGCAAAAATATGTCCTGTTTTCTCCAGATCAACGGCATATTGTTCCTGTTTGGCGATTGCCAGATCATTCAAAACTGAGACAAAATCGCCATAGCTATTATTTTGATCTAAAATGAATTCAATACCAGACTCTTTCTCATTTCTTTTCTGGAGATTTTTCAGTTCATCAACATATGATTTTGAATTTTCTTTGGCAGTACCGGGGGATACATTTATTTTTTTGTAATTCCAGTTTCTTACAGGTTCAAAACTTGCAAAAGTTCTTTTAATCCCTTCTCTTTCTTTGGCGGGAAGTCCAATATCTACTACAGAAAGGTTAATATCTTCAAACTTTTGGTTTCCGTAATACCAGAATAGAATAGGTATCAGCACAGCACTGATCAATCCTGGAAAATAGTATATTTTTTTCATACTAATCTTTTTCTTTGGATTTGGAGATTTTCTTTAATGCTGAACATGGAAATATTTACGAAAAACAAAAAACCAAAAATGATATAAAAAGCCTGTTGAGGAACATGATTTATAAAACTTTCCGGCTTTATTAAGTTTAGAGTTTGCTTTTCTCTGTAATTGGTATTTCCCACAGTTCCGCCGCACATAGGACGAATTTCTTCATCCGGATCTTTATATTTATGAAGTGCAAAAAAATGTCCTGTTTTTTCTATATCAACGCTATACATGTCCTGTTTGGATAGGATCATAGCGTCAATAATAGCAATGAAATCCTGATAATTATTTTTATCGTTGATCACAAACTCAATACCAGATTTTTTTTCATTTCTTGTCTGCATTTTTTTTAGCTCTGAAACATAAAGTCCCTGATTTTGAAGAGCAGTATTAGGATATACAATTATCTTTTTGTAATTCCATTTTCTGTAAGGCTCAAAAGTATTATCAAAAGTTTGATTGGGTCTTACTTTCGAAGGAAGGCCAAGATCCATTACTGTATATTCTGGCTGAACTCTCTGACTTCCATAATGCCAGAACAAAAGAGGTATCAGTAGAGCACTGATCAATCCTGGAAAATAGTATATTTTTTTCATAGTTAGTTTTTGGCAATACCTAATGAAAATTTTAAGCCAAAAAAAGTGATCCGAAACGAACCACTTTAAAAATAATCTTTAAATATTTTAATTGTTCAATCTTTAAATTTTGAACATTGACATCTACCAGTCTCTCTTTCTCAGAATCCAATACGATCCGAATATAAAAATAGCACACCACACCAAACAAGCAATAAGGCTTTCTGTAGGGTAGTGGAACTCATATTTTACACCCATCATTTTGGCCATATTTAATCTCATCATCGGATTAGGAATAAGGTTGGACATACTTTCCAGCGGTAAAAGATGTGTTAAGAAAAAATCATTCTGAAGAACCTCATTTCTTTGCGGGCCCTGCATTCCTTTTACTTTTGAATAAACTTCAAGAGCGGTTAAAATTCCCTCGCCAATCCAGAAAACAAAAAGGGCCAGAAATACAAACACCGATTTTCTCAATAAAATAGAAAGGAACATTAAGAAACAGAAGAACGTAAATAATTTTACCAGATAATTTCCAATGAAGAAAATCTCGGCGAAAACCTTTACAGACTCTGTTGTATTCGAGTATTGATATCCAAGAAATAAAGTAATTCCTAAGACAATAGCTGTTGAAACAATAGTAAAAATACTTATCGTCAGCAATTTTGAAGTGATGAATTCCTTTCTGCTCAATCCATCAATCGTATTCTGCTTGAACATTCGGTTGCTAAATTCCTGTGAAATGGAGAAGACAATAATCAATCCCAGGAAAATTTTCAGCAAAGCCACAATCCAGGTGGTAAAGTTCCAGATTTCCGGGAAGTTATAAATTCCCTGTTCCTTTAAGTTAATCGTTCCTCCAAAAACATCAAAGTCAACCAGTCCAATGAAAAGCAATGCGATAAGAATGGCGAAATAAAGTATTGTGAAAACCTTAAACGGTTTGTAGTTCAGGTTTTTATAGTATTCCAGTTTTAATAATTTTATCATGACTAATTGGTGTTTTTTACAAGTTCAAGGAATTGAGATTCAAGGGACAGTTTTTTCTTGGTCAAATGGGAAAGATAAATCCCTTTCTCTGCCAGTTTCTGATTCATCGCTGAAGCTGAAATAGAAGCATCATCGCGGATCTGGGCCTTAATAAGATCACCTTCCTGATTAATGGAAGAGAACCAGTGAAGTTCGTTCAATGCATTCAAAAGCAACGTATTATTGTCAGCTTTTAGTTCAAAATATCCGTTGTTGGAAGTCATTTCATCCACTCTTCCGCAGTAAATGGAATTTCCTTCTTTCAGTACAATAACATGGCTGCAGATTTTTTCAATTTCATCCAGAAGATGGCTGGCAATGATGATCGTGATTCCCTGCTTGGCAATATTGCTGATGATTTCTCTGATCTGGATAATTCCTTCAGGATCCAGTCCGTTGGTAGGTTCATCTAATATCATTACTTCGGGATTGTTCAGCATAGCCGAAGCAATGGCCAGACGCTGTTTCATTCCCAAAGAAAAAGTTTTGAAAGTATCTTTTCTTCTTTCAAACAGATTAACGGTCTTCAGAACTTCATCAATCCTTGAATAAGGTGCTTTTTTGATTTCAGCTACAATCTTAAGATTGGTTTCTGCACTGAGATAAGGGTAAAAGTTAGGCTGTTCGATAATCGCTCCAATCTTTTTTAAAGTTTCCGGATCTGTACCTTTTTTTCCAAACCAGAACCAATCTCCGCTGGTAGGATTAATCGTTGAAAGCAGCATCCCGAAAGTGGTGGATTTTCCACTTCCATTGGGACCCAAAAGCCCATAAACATTTCCTTTTTCGACATCAAAAGAAATATTGTTGACCACAACTCTTTTGAATTTCTTTGTCAAATTTTTTACTGATAAAATCTTTTCCATGTAATTTGTTTTACATAGTAGTAGTCTATATAAATTAGATAATGTTACAGAATTATCATAAATCAATGTCAATTTATTTGTAAATACATTAAATTTGATAGAATTAATCAATACTTATGAAGCTAATTGAACTGGCAGAAGAACTGAATGTATCTGCAGAAGCCATAAAACAGTTTATACAGGATTTTGATCTTGAATTGGTAGACTGTGTCAGTACGAATTTTGAGGTAAAGGAAGATTTTGAAAAATTTGCCCGCGAAAATGTAGACTTTTTAAGATTATATGAGAAAGATCTGGATAAAAATAAAACCCTGGAGCAGATTGCCAAAGTAATCAATCAGCCTAAAGACAAGGTAGAAAAGGTAATTAAAGATAATAACCTCAATATCTTTGATAACGGTTTTTTCAAATCTTCTATCTCCAGCTACGGAATTGATAACAAATTAGGCGGAAACTATAAGTTTGTTTATGATTATTTCGGTAGTAAAACCAGTCTTCAGCAAAGAGATTTTATAGGATACAGAGATCTGTTTTTTTATACATCTTCTGTTTTGGAACCCTTCCTGAATCCACAGCAGATCAAAGATTGGGGGATCAACAAGCCTGCAGGAATTATCCTGTATGGCCCTCCCGGAAGCGGTAAAATATTCTGGGCCAATAAAATTGCTGAAATTATTGGCTATCAGTTTAAAGAAGTCAAAAAACATTATTTGGGAACTTCCTTGATTGACGGAAATGAAATCAACTTCAGTGATTTTCTGTTGAACATGATGAAGGAAAACAAAATGCTGCTTTTCATGGACGATTTTGATGAAATTATGATGCAGAGAAGAGCAGAAACAGATGTTGCATCCTGTAATCTTGAAGCTCAGGAGCTTATTCTTCATTATATCGGAAAATTTGAAAAAGAAGGCGTTCTGATGGTTGGTTCTGCTAATTCTGTTTCAGAAATTGATGAAGAAATCCTTGCTCCGGGAAGATTTGATGTGATGATCCCGATCTTTCCTCCCAATGCTTCAGAGCGGTCAGAAATCATTTTATATGCCATGACGAGAGGATTGGAAGAAGATTCCTTACTTTATAAAATATTGAAAAATAACAAAGCAGATAAAGTTCCTTTCTGGCATGAAATATCGTCAAAGATGAAAGCCTTCAGCAATACGATGCTGATAGATTTTACACAAAGTCTAAAGAAAAGAATTAAAAACCTTTATCAAAGAACCAGAAATGAGAAGCTGAAAATTGATCAGAATCTTTTGAGTGGCGCCTTAAGGGATGCCGGTTCCAAGCTTACCGAAGAATACCTTGATCAGGTGGCCAGGTTCTTAGCCGATGCTATTATCAACAATTTTGATGATTTTAAGTTTAGAATTCAGGCATTGAAGACCGAACTGGAAACTTATAGAGTTGTTGAAGAACCACAAAGAGCCATCGGATTTCAACATAATGAGGAGGAGAAAGACAAAGACAAAGGATAAAGAGGTTTAAAGTTCAAAGTTTAAGGTTCAAGGTTTAAAGTTTCTGGTTTTATGATCCAACTTTTACCAGATATGAATTTGTCATGAATACATTTTACTTTTTTACATAAATACATTTTATAAAAATCACTCATGAACAGCATCTGGGAACTGGAAACTTTCTACAGGAAAAGAGATATCATCATCATTGGTGCCGGGTTTTCCGGGCTTTGGACAGCAATATCTATCAAAGAGAAATATCCTGAAAAGTCGATTTTAATCATTGAGCGGAATACCATTCCTCTGGGAGCTTCAACGAGGAATGCCGGGTTTGCCTGTTTCGGAAGTCTCACCGAAGTCATTGCCGATTCACAGAAAATGGGCTGGGAAAAAACGCTGAAGCTTGTTAAAATGAGATTTGATGGACTTCAGAAAATCCAGCATTATTTTAAAAATAGTGAAATTGATTTTGAGCTGAATGGAGGATATGAGATTTTAAATAATGAAGAACCTTTATCCCATATTGATACCGCTAATGAAAAACTGAAAACAATAACCGGTCTGGATCAGACATATACTCTGAAACAGGATAAAATACAGCAATTTGGGTTAGGGAAATCTGCTTTTCTGATTGAAAACCCTTGTGAAGGAAGTCTGCATTCGGGAAAGCTGTTGAAGAAATTGTTGGAAAAATGTCATGAACTGAAAATTGAGTTTCTATTTGGTACGGAAGTTCAGCATATTGAAGAAACAGACCAGGTTGAGGTTCAGCTTTCAACTGATCTTTCTGTAATAACAGACCAGCTTATTTATTGCACCAATGCATTCACTTCAAAATTCCTGGAAAAAGAAAATATCATTCCTGCCCGTGGACAGGTTCTTCTGACAGAACCTATCGATGGATTAAAGCTGAAAGGAACTTTTCACTATGATGAAGGATATTACTATTTCAGGAATGTAGGAAACCAGGTGCTGTTGGGTGGTGGAAGAAATCAGGATTTTGAAACAGAAGAAACAACTGTTTTTGAAACGACAGAGTTCCTGCAAGATCATTTGGAAAATTTTTTAAAAGAAGTGATACTCCCTCAAAATGACTTTAAAATTGCACTTCGCTGGTCAGGAATTATGGCTATGGGGCCAGAAAAAACACCTATTGTAAAACAGCTTTCGGAAAGGCAGTTTTGTGTTGTAAGACTTTCAGGAATGGGCGTTGCACTGGCTCCTAAGATAGGCGAAATAATGGCTGATATGATTTAAAATAAAGAGGTGTACCAATGAAATACTTACCCTACGAACGCATTACTTACAAAACAAATTTATCTGAACAGGAAGTTTTAACAAGACTTTCAGGCTTTGTAGAACCTAAAAAATTTGGTTTGGGAAAAAATTATATAAAAGAATATGAAGGAACTGTGAATAATAATAATAATAATAATAATAATAATAATAATAATAATAATAATAATAATAGCTTTGAAATAAGCAAAGTTATTCAGTACAGAAACTCATTTCTTCCTCAGATAAATGGTAGAATTCAAAATGAAAATAATGGAACCCAAATACAGGTGACCATGTCGCTACATGTATTTGTATTATTTTTTTTAATTGTCTGGTGTTCATTTGCCTTATTTTTCTTCTTAGGTATTACTGCGAGAGATATAGGAAATAAAATGATATCAGTAGAATTTTTCATACCTCTATTGATGTTGTTATTTGTGTATGCTTTAACAATGGTGGGTTTCAAAATGGAAAGTAAAAAATCGAAAGAATACCTCAGAAAAAGCTTTGAAGCTGAAATAATAAAGGAATCGTAACTTTTAAGTCAATTTCTGAAATCTTTATTAACTCTAAAAGTCAAAATTCCAAACCTTAAACCCCGGAACCCGAATCCCTAAAACTCGGAACTCGGAACACTCCACTCTAAAAGAATTCCTTATTTTTGCAAAAAGAAAAAAATCGTGATTAACAACGACCAGATAAAAGAAGTTCAATCCAGGATTGAAGACTTACACAGATATCTTCAGATTGAAAAAAAGAAGATAGAAATTGCCAATGATGATGAAAAAACTGCGGCACCCGAATTTTGGGACAATCCAAAAACTGCTGAAGCATTTTTAAAACAGCTTCGTTCCAAGAAAAAATGGGTAGAAAGCTACGATGAAATTCAGACGCAGTTTGAAGATATACAGGTTTTAGTGGACTTTGCTAAAGAAGATCCGGATTCTGAAAAGGAACTGGATGAGACATTTCCGCAATTGGTTGAAAAAATTGAGGACCTTGAATTCAAAAACATGCTTTCCAATGAAGGAGATGAGCTTTCTGCCGTACTTCAGATCACCGCTGGAGCTGGAGGTACAGAAAGCTGCGACTGGGCATCCATGCTGATGAGAATGTATACGATGTGGGCAGAAAAACAAGGGTATAAAATCCGTGAGCTGAACTTTCAGGAGGGTGATGTAGCAGGTGTGAAGACGGTTACCCTGGAAATTGAAGGGGAATTTGCTTTTGGATATTTAAGAGGTGAAAATGGAGTACACCGTTTAGTAAGAATTTCGCCTTTCGATAGTAATGCGAAACGTCATACCAGCTTCGTTTCCGTATATGTTTATCCTTTGGTAGATGATACTATAGAAATTAATATTAACCCCGCTGATATTTCTTTTGAAACGATGAGGTCTTCTGGAGCAGGAGGGCAGAACGTAAATAAGGTGGAAACCGCTGTACGTCTTCGCCACGCGCCAACAGGAATTATTATTGAAAACTCAGAATCCCGTTCCCAGCTTCAGAATAAAGAAAAAGCCATGCAGCTCCTTCGTTCAAGACTATACGAAATGGAACTGGAAGAGCGTATGAAAGCAAGAAACGAGATAGAAGCCAACAAAATGAAGATCGAGTGGGGAAGCCAGATCCGAAATTACGTAATGCATCCTTACAAACTCGTAAAAGATGTACGCTCAGGTCATGAAACTTCAGATGTAGATGCTGTAATGAATGGAAATCTTACTCCATTCTTAAAAGCATTTCTAATGGCCGATGGAACCGCGGTTTCCGATGATGACCTCGACTTATAAAAATCATGTTTGAATTTTAGTTAAAATCTTATAATTAATTTTTGTTTCAGACATTTTAGACCTACTTTTGTTGTTCATCGATATTTATGGAAGATTTCAATAGCTGGAAGGATTTATTAAACCCGGAGTTTTATATTAAAATGGGAGGGTTTTGGCTTATTTTATTTATTGTATTTGCTGAGACAGGACTTTTTGTAGGGTTTTTCCTGCCGGGAGATTCACTTTTGTTCGTTTCAGGAATTTATGCCGTTGAAATCATCAAAGAGACTTTTGGCTCTACAGGGAGTGATTTCTTAGATACTACATTATTAGCTTCGGGAGTAGCTCTTGCCGCTATTATTGGAAATGAAGTAGGATATTATTTTGGAAGAAAGGCAGGACCTGCTTTATATAAAAGACCGGATTCAATGCTTTTCAAGAAAAAATACCTTTACCAGGCGCATGATTTCTTTGAAAAACATGGAGCTCTGGCTATTATTATGGCTAGATTCTTACCTGTTGTAAGAACTTTTACCCCAATTGTAGCAGGAATTGTGAAGATGGATAAAAAGGAGTTTTTAAGAGATAATATTATTGGTGCTGTATTATGGTCATTTCTTTTGATCTTTGCCGGGCATTATCTGGATAAACTGTTTATGGAGCAGTTTGGAATCAACTTAAAAGAAAAACTGGAATATATTATCATCGTTATTGTATTGGTAACAACACTTCCGGTAATCTTTAAGTTTGTTTTTGGAAAAAAAGAAGATCTTTCTAAAAAATACGAAGACCAGGATTTTGAATAAATAAAAAAATCAATTAGAATATAGAGCCGGCTCAAGTATGAGTCGGCTTTTTTATTGCTTATGAAAATGATAAGCCTGTATTTTAACGCAAAGATTCATTTTATAATAAACTATTTTAAGGAAGCAAAGAAGGGAATCAATGAACTTGATTCTTTCTAAGCAGATGTATATTCGTGAGCTTCATCAGTGACAAAGTCACTTCTCTTTGCTTCCTTAAAAATAAGACGTTCGACTTATTTATCCTTTGCGTTTAATAGAAAAAGCTATAAACTTTTATTTTTTGACCCATTCCAGAATATTCGGATAGATGATGCTGTCTCTTTTTCTTTTACTGAAGAACCTTGGTGCATGGCCTGCTCCTTTCATAAAGATAAACTTGTGCGGAATATTCATCTGGGTAAGCGCTGAGTCCATGGCTATTCCCTGATGCTGATTGACCAGAAAATCATTGTTTCCCTGAAACAGCAAGGTAGGAACATTGGTAATATTTGCAATAGGGCTGGCTTCTTTGAAGGCTTCAGAAACATTTTTCCGGTCAAATTTACTGCCTACCACCTTTTGAAAAGTTGGAGAAGTATATTTGGAATAAAAAGACTTAAGATATTCAGAGCTGTAAAAATCAGTTGGTCCGCTTAAAGAGATAATTTTTTTAATCTGTTCAGGATGCTGATATCCGTAAAGCAATGCCAAATGCCCGCCGGCACTTTCTCCCAGAAGAATATAATTATTAGGCTGAAGTTCTGCCTTTTCCGTTAAGGAATTGAATTTTTCAATGGCCAGGCCAATATCTTCAAGTTGTTCTTTGTAGGTGATTTCTTTCTTTGCAGAAACTAATCTGTAATTCATATTGATACTCGGAATCCTGTTTTCAAAAAGCATTTTCTGAACCTGTATCATATGTTCTTTTTTGCCTAAAGTCCAGGCTCCACCATGAACGATAAGAACTACGGGAGAATTTTCAGCATAATCTTTGGGAAGAAAGACATCCATCTTTTGCCTTTTGTGTTCACCATATTTTAAATTATAAATTTTCTGCTGGCCTCCCGGACCTACCCAGACTCTGAACTTCGTATTGCAGGACTGCAACAGAAAACTGAAGCATCCCATCACAAAAAAATGATACCGGAGAATGAGCTTTTTCATTACTTAAATTTACAAAAAATTCTATTGATTATGACGCAGTCAATGTTTGATTATAACTTTTCTGCTGTTTTTGACGAAAGCCCTTTTTTGATTGTAATAATGTCTTTTTCTCCTTTTTTGAAAATGAAAGAAATCTCGGTGTCATCATCCTGCAGGAAGAATATATCCTCTTTTTCAGCCAGCATTCTTATTTTAGGATCTTTATTGTTTTGTATAAAAAGCTGGCCGTTTTCGTACAAAATATGAATCACACTGTCATCAGAAAGCTGATAGTCACCCACGTATTTTTTAAGTATATCAGCACTTAACACTGCTTCTTTTTTAGGTTGTGGAAGAGTATAAGGCTGTTCTAAAAGAGCTGCTAAAATAGTGTTACCTGCTTTCTCCAGCTTTTTACTTGTGATATTGTTCAGAAGGATAATGCATAGATCATCCTCAGGGAGCATGGCAAAATAACTTGTAGAACCCTCTATATTTCCCCCATGGTTAATAAGTTTTTTCCCATAAAGATCATCAATAAACCAACCATAGCCATAGCCGCTCAAAAAGGGTGTGGTAGCTTTTTTAAATGCTTCTTTAGAAACAATTTTATAATCTCTCAATCCAATATAGTAATTGAACAGGTCTTCAACAGTACTGTAGATTTGTCCTGCGGGACCGGTTAAGGTGGAATTCCATACTTGCGTTTTTTCCTGTTTTGTCTTTGAGATATAAGAATATGGAACCGTTTTGTATGGGCTTTTCAGAGCTATATAGTTAAATCCGGTATGAGTCATCTTAAGAGGGTTTAAGATGGTTTTTCTTACAGCATCTTCATAAGAAAGTCCGGTTACTTTTTCAATGATCATTCCCAGTAAAATATATCCAGAATTGGTATAAGAGAATTGAGTGCCGGGCTCAAAATCCAGAGGTTCGTTTTTAAAAAAAGAGAGTTCTTTGTTTTTAGCAATGGTCTTTCCGGTGTGAAGCAGGCTGAAATATTCTTTGTTTCGTAATACTTCATAAATTCCCGAGGTGTGGGTAAGAAGATGCTCAATAGTGATTTCATTTCCTCTTGGATAATCGGGAATAAATTTTGAAAGAGGGTCTTTAACAGAAAGTTTCCCTTCTTCGCTTAGCTTTACAATCATCAAAGCCGTGAAAGATTTCGTTAAAGAAGCAATCTGATACACACTTTGGTTCTGATTGGGTATCTTTTTTTCCGCATCCTGCCAGCCGTATGATCTTTCAAAAATGTTTTTATTCTGATAATGGATCAAAGCAGTTCCATTAAATTTATTAATACCAGCAAATGCCTTTATAATGCTGTCTATTTCTTCTTTTTTCTTTTCCTGATTAACATTGTTGGGATGAGATTCTGTCTGAGCTTTTAGAGCAGAACAGAATGTACTGAACAAACAAAACAAACATCCTAAAGTTAAAATATGAAATTGACGTCGCATAGGTATCAGGTTTTAAAAACGGTTAAAATTAAGCTTACTATTGATAGTGTTTAGGATTATAGGTTTTCAGCATAACGGCTCAAAGAATTATTGTATCTGGGCAGATATTTTGATATTGCTTTTAATGCTATAGATAGCGCTTCCTTGTGCTTTCCTGCTGAAGAAAGAGACAGTGCTAAAAAAGAATCTACCGCATCGTTCAGCTCATCAGAATAATTAGCCTTTTCTTCCCTTAAAATATGGATGCTTTCTTCTATTTTTCCGTTATTTCTTAAGGTGCTTGCCAGCTGAATTCTTGCTCTTCTTCTTCGTAAGCCGGTTAATCCTTTACCTAATGCCGATCTGTACAAAGGTTCCGCTTCCTTTTCATATCCGGTAGAGTCAAAAGCGCAGGCTCTTTCAAAATCTGCTATGGCCAGGGAATCCGTATCCGTAAGTCTTTCTACATGATTTTTAATCTGCTGGATAAACTCCTCACTGCTTATTGTTCCAAGTTGCAGCCATATACTTTGTAATTGGTTTTCCCAGTTTTGATCCATTGAATAGATTTTAAACAAAGATATAAAATATTGAAAGTGAGCATTGCTTAATTATTCTCATAAATTTCAAAATTATTGTCAGATTATGAATCCAAAAACGGAATTAAATATTTATTTTTGCTGAACTTAACAAAGATTAAAAAATTATTAAAATATGGCATCAGGCTTTTTTGCAATTTTAGATGATATTGCAGCATTGATGGATGATGTAGCGGTTACCAGTAAGGTTGCTACCCAAAAGACAGCAGGGATTTTAGGAGACGACCTGGCTGTAAATGCAGAAAAAGCCACTGGCTTTCTTTCCTCAAGAGAAATTCCCGTTTTATGGGCAATTACCAAAGGATCATTTATCAATAAACTGATTATTCTTCCCATTGTTTTTTTACTTAATTGGTTGTATGCTCCAGCTATTAATTATGTATTGATCCTGGGAGGATTCTATCTGGCTTTTGAAGGCGTTGAAAAAGTAATAGAATTTCTTTTTCACCGTGACAAAAAGGGTCATGAAGTTATAGAGGAAATTGAAGAAGACGAGAAAAGTTCTGAAGAAATAGAAAAAGAGAAAGTAAAATCGGCAATTACAACTGATTTTATTTTATCAATAGAGATCGTTATTATTGCTTTAGGAACCGTATTGGAAGAAAGTCACCCTTTCATTACGCAGATTTTAGTAACGAGCTTGGTTGCATTTATCGCTACTGTTGGAGTTTATGGAATTGTAGCTTTGATCGTAAGAATGGATGATGCAGGGTTTAAATTAATAAAGAAAAGTAACGATAAAGGTTTTTTCGGGAGGCTTGGACATCTATTAGTGAAGGCTTTACCTATTGTTATTAAAATATTAGGAGTCGTAGGAACAGTTGCTTTAATAATGGTTGCTGGTGGAATTTTTCTGCATAGGATTGAATTTTTCCATGGCATATTACCAACTTGGCCAGATGTTTTGAAAGAGCTTACGCTTGGTGTTGTTGGCGGATTGGTAGCGGTTGCCGTATTTACTTTAGGAAAAGGGATCTATTCCTTAGCGACAAAAAAATAAAACAGAATTAGAATTAAATAACCAAAAAATCCTGTACCCGAAAGAGTGCAGGATTTTTTATTAAGTTTTTTTCTGAAATTTTGCAACAAAAGTCTTTGATAGATGGAAAATGCAATGTAAATGTTAGTTTTGTTGCAGCTGCTTTCAGGGCAAAGGTTATCTTTGCAAAAAAAAATAAACATGACAAAAAAATTATACTATGTAAGCTTTTTATTCTCTTCATTTTTTTCAAATGCACAGATGCTTGATGCTTCTTACAGTACTTACGGAATCAATTTCTATAATCCATCTACAACTTTTGACAAGTCAGGTGATATTTTTGTAGAGTCAGATAACAGTGCCGTTGTACTTGGAAACATTGGCCCGGGAGCAAAAAGAGCTATCTATAAAGTTGATCCTAATGGGAATCTGGATACTTCATTTGGAAATGCAGGAATTAAAATCACCCAAAATCAATCTTCACATTATAAAATAATTAAATTAAGCAGTGGTAAATATTTAACGGTCGGAAATGTAGGTTATATGTATAGTCAGAATTTTTTTATTGAAAGATTTAATACTGACGGTACTTTAGATTCAACATTTGGAAACGGTGGAGGACTTGCTGTTGATATGGGCTATCCAGCAACTATTGAGACCATTGATATAGCTTATAACGCTGTTGAATTACCTGATGGGAAAATTATCATATGCGGAGGTGCTGAATATGGATATCCTAAAAGAAGAGCATGTTTATTGAGATTGAATCAGGATGGTACCGTGGATACAACCTTTGGTACCAATGGAAAGTTTTATTTTACTATAAATACCGGACTTTCTCAAGAAAGAGTAAGTGCTATGAGTATTTTTGCAGTGAATAATAAACTAATTGTTGCCGGAATAGGAAGAATTACCGATACCACAGAGGCTACAAACGGCTCTAATGATATTTTCGTAGTAAGGCTAAATCTGGACGGAACTTATGATACTACATTTGGAACCAGTGGGAAACTAATTTTCAGTTTGGGTAATCTCCTTGAATTTGGAAATATGATTCAGGACACCAACGGAAATTTTTATATCACAGGATCTGCATATGTAAATAACATCAGAGAAACCTGGGTAGCGAAAATAAGCTCTGATGGGCAGTTTGTCAATAACTTTGGAAACAATGGTATTGCGAAACGTAAGGTTGTTAATATTCCGGATGCTGAACGTGAAAGCTCTAATTCTATCCTTTTAGGTAATAATGGGATCTATGTGGGGGGAACATTCTTCTTTGCTGGAAACTATTATGAAAGCGACTGGATGTATATGACCAAATTTAATTTTGATGGAACTCCGGACTTATCTTTTGGAACTAATGGATTGTTCAGGCTTCCAACTTATAACTCTTTGAGACGAATAGCTGCAATGAAATTTGATAACAATAAAAGAATCCTGATTTCAGGAGATTCTTCTCATAGTGACAGACAATTTGCGTTGGCAAGAATTATTTTAAATAATGAAACTTTAAATACCGCTGAAATAGGTAAAAAAGAAGTACCCTCATTCTATCCAAATCCTGTAACAGATTTTCTATATATTGATTTAAGCACTGAAAGCAGGTTGGAAAATATATCTTTATACAGTATGGAGGGGCAACTGGTTAAAAATCTGGAATACACCAGACAAGATGGTAAGATAAAGGTTGATCTTAAAAGCCAGTTGTCTGGAACCTATCTGCTTCGTCTGAAATATGATAAGAAGGAACAGACCATAAAGGTTATTAAAAAATAAATTGAAAATAAAAAGCCGGTTTTAATCTTTTAAAACCGGCTTTTTTATATTAATTGAATAAATCTTTTACTTTATCAAAAAAAGTTTTTTCCTTTCCGGATGGTTCTGCAACCATTTCTCCGCTGGACATCTGCTTTTCAAAGAAATCTTTCTGTTCTTTATTAAGCTTCTGAGGTGTCCATACATTGATGTGGATGAACATGTCTCCTTTTCCATAGCTGTCAATGCTTGGAAGTCCTTTTCCGGCCAATCTTAGGATCTTTCCGGATTGAGTTCCCGGATCAACGGTAATTTTTACTTTTCCTCCAACAGTAGGGATTTCTTTTTTAGTTCCTAAAGCAGCTTCAGCAAATGAAACATACAGTTCCTGATGAAGATTATCACCTTCTCTCTTGATTACCTGATCTACTTCCTCTTCAATGATCACCAATAAATCTCCCGGAATTCCACCAAATGGCGCATCATTTCCTTTTCCTCTTACATTAAGCTGGATGCCGTCTCTTGCTCCTGCAGGGATGTTGATTGTGATTTCCTCCTCATCTTTGATAAGACCTTGCGCATTGGCTCCTGCAGGAATCTTGTCAGCAACTTTTCCAATTCCCTGACAGGTACTACAAGTTGTCTGAGTCTGCATTTGACCAAACATGGTATTCATTACTTTAAGCTGAACACCGGAACCGTTACAGGTAGGACATATTTTTGAAGTGGCACCTTCTGCCATCTTCATTTTTTTTACTTTAATGGTTTTCTGAGTTCCGTTTACCATTTCCTCAAGGTTCAGTTTGATTCTGATTCTTAAATTAGAACCTTTCACCTGCTGACGGCCGCCACCGCCGCCACCGAATCCTCCGAAACCACCACCGAAAATATCTCCAAACTGACTGAAAATATCTTCCATGTTCATTCCGCCTCCGAAGCCTCCGCCTCCAAAACCGCCGTTTCCACCTACTCCGGCATGACCAAACTGGTCGTAACGGGCACGTTTCTGATCGTCGCTTAGAACTTCGTAAGCTTCAGCTGCTTCTTTAAACTTTTCTTCAGCCTCTTTATCACCAGGATTTTTATCCGGGTGAAATTTGATAGCCATTTTACGGTATGCTTTTTTTATTTCGTCGGCCGATGCAGATTTGCTGATCTCAAGAACCTCGTAATAATCTCTTTTTGACATGACAATTTTATAATTGATTGTTGATAAATGATAAAAGATATTGTAAAGCTAATAAGTGAAACATTCATCAATTATCACTCACCATTTATCATTTATGAATTTTAATTTCCTGTTACTACTTTTGCAAAACGGATTACTTTATCACCTAAAGTATATCCAGTTTCAATAACGTCTACGATTTTTCCTTTCAAATCTTCTGATGGAGCAGGGATTTGAGTAATCGCTTCATGGAAATCAACATTAAAGCTGTCACCAGCTCTCACTTCCATTGTTTGTAAGCCTTTTTCGGTAAGTTTATTTTTGAATTTCTGATAGATCAGTTCCACCCCTTGAAGGTCAGCCGGATTTCCGTTCTTAGCGATTTCCTTTAATGCTCTTTCAAAATCATCTAAAACGCCTAACATTGAAACCATCATTTCCTGGTTGGCATACTGGAAGAATTCCATCTTCTCTTTGCTCGTTCTTTTTTTATAGTTTTCGAATTCAGCATATAATCTGATGTAACGGTCTTTTTCTTCTGCCAAAAGTTCTTCTGGTGAAGGAGCAACTGTCACATTGTCCTGAGATGCTGCGTCATTCTGAACATTGTTTTCTTCCTGATTATTGATGCTTTCTTCGTTAATATCCTGGTTTTCCATAATTCAATATTTATTTACTGATTGTTTGACAAAGAGCCTGCCAAATCTGAAATCAGGACATTAAGGCAGAAAAATGAGTAATGGTGAATAGTGAATAAATCAATTTGCTTCGCTCATGAATTTGTCGTAGTGTAAGCTTTAAAAGTTGACTTTGCGAAGCAAAAACTGACCATTGACCATTGACTTTAACAATGTCCAATTAAAAAACTAAAGTTGCGTTTTTCTATTCTCCTGCAAACGTCTGGTACAGAAGGTACAGGTTTAAAACAATGATAATAATAGAAATTGCCCATACGCAGATTTTAAGAACCGGCTTATTGACAAATTCTCCCATCTTGGCTTTATCATTGGTGAACATCACCAGTGGAACAACAGCAAAGCTTAGCTGCATGGAGAGAATTACCTGGCTTAAAACCAATAATTCGGTCGTTCCCTGTTCGCCATAAAGAATAGCGACAATAAGGGCAGGAATTACAGCAATAAGTCTTGTGATAAGTCTTCGCAGCCATGGCTTTAATCTGATATTCAAGAAACCTTCCATTACAATTTGTCCTGCAAGCGTTCCTGTCAATGTAGAATTCTGTCCTGATGCCAATAAAGCAATAGCAAATGCAATACTTGCCATAGAAGCTCCTAAAATAGGAGTCAACATTTTATAAGCATCATGAATGTCCGCAACATGCTCATTTCCTGTTGTATGGAATGTGGCAGCTGCAAGAATAAGGATTGCAGCATTGATGAAGAATGCCAGCATCAATGAAACTGTGCTGTCCAGGGTGGCAAACTTTATAGCTTCTTTTTTTCCTTCGGTATCGCGGGTATAATCTCTGGTCTGTACAATACTGCTGTGCAGATACAGGTTGTGGGGCATTACTGTAGCTCCTAAGATCCCAATGGCAATATAAAGCATTGCAGGGTTCTGAATGATTTCTTTCTGAGGAACCAATCCTCCCAGAATTTCATTGAAAGCAGGTTTAGAAATAATGATTTCATAGACAAAACAGGTCAGGATAATGAATATAAGACCTCCTACAATACTTTCAATCCATCGGAAACCTTTGGCCTGAAGTAAGAGGATAATTAAAACATCCACTGTTGTGATGACAATTCCCCAGGTGAGCGGAATATGAAATAAAAGATTTAATGCAATGGCAGAACCAATGACCTCGGCGAGATCACAGGCGGCAATGGCTATTTCACAAAATACCCATAGAATAAAATTGGTAGTAGGGCTGAAGTGATCTCTGCAGGCCTGCGCAAGATCTCTTTCTGCAACAACTCCTAGTTTCACGGATAAATGCTGCAGAACCATTGCGAAAATATTGGAAATAAGAATTACGGAAAGCAGGGTATATCCAAACTGGGCTCCTCCAGCGATATCCGTAGCCCAGTTTCCCGGATCCATATATCCTACAGCAATCATCAGTCCCGGTCCGGCAAATGCAAGATATTTCCTCCAGAAATTTGCATTTTTAGGAACTTTGATCGATGAATAAACCTCTGATAAGGAATGAGATGTTTTATCTTTTCGCCAGGCGCTTTTTATATTGAAATTCATAAATGTTAGAAATGACTAACAAATTTAATTAAATAAATGTAAACAAAGAAATCATGGCACAAAAAAATCCCGGAAATTATTTCCCGGGATCTAATTTTTATTGAATCTAAAGATTATTTTGCAAATCTTACAGACATTTTTCTGTCAGCAGCTCTTTCTGCATCAGAAGCTTTTGCGTCTACTTTTGCAAATTGACTTCCGTAACCGTCTGCAGCAATTACCTGTGCACCAACGCCAGCTTTAGCTAAAGCAGCTTTGATAAATTCAGCTCTGGCTTTTGACAATTTTACGTTAGAAGCTTCGTTTCCTGTTTTATCAGTGTAACCTCCAACTTTGATTTTTGCATCAGGGAAAGCCTTAAGGATAGCTACAAGGTTATCCAATTGTCCTTGTGAACCTGCTTCCAGTTCAGTAGAGCTTCCCATTTTGAAATTAACATGGTCGAAATCGTACCACTTATCTTTCAATGCAGAATCATCAGCTGCATTTTTGTAACCACCAGATTTCAGGAATGAAATCATCTGATCCTCCATACCACCTTTATAACCTTTTAACATTACACCATTAAGATCAATGTTTTCGTCGGTTTTAGCGGTAGCCGGAACAGGTGTTGCAGTTCCTGTTGCAGCTGTATCTGTCGTAGAACTGGTTGCTGCAGAGTCAGACGTACTGGTAGTTGTAGTAGTTGTCTGCTTTTTCTCGCACTGTTTCCATAGGAAATATCCGGCTGCCAATAACAGTAAAAGCGGAAGCAACCATTTCCAGATTGAGCCTCCGCCTTGATTATTGTTATTATTATCGTTAAATTGTTCTCTTATTTCTCTTGCTCCTTCAGAAACATTTTCTCTTGCCGTAGCAACACCTTCTGAGATATTATCTTTAGCAGTAGAAGCTACCGAAGAAACTGTTTCCTTAGCCTGGCCAAACCAATTTTCAGCTCCTAATCCAAAGGAAGCCAAAGAAAGACCTGCCGGCAATAAGGAAGAAATAATGCCTTTCTGATCACTCAGTAAGCTGGAAATACCTGAAGCGCCCAAATTATTGTCTGCTGCATATTTTCCAACCGTGCCTACTGTAGCTCCAGTCACCAGGTTTAACAAAGAACCTGCAGAGGTATTGCTTACTCCTGAAAAACTAGCAATGGAATTGACTAATCCACTTACTTTATCTCCAAAAATTGAAGACAACAACGTAGAAATAATAGGATTGCTAGACGATCCGCCTAATAAATTTCCTAAAATTCCACTTGAAGAGGCTTGTGTAATAGCATCCACAACGCCAGGCTTATCTGCACTATTAGCTAATCCGCCTACTACAGCAGGTAATAATCCGCCAATTGCTTTAGAAATACCGGATTCACTTTCTCCAAACTGCGATGCAGCCTGTGAAACTAAAGCGGGACCTAATTGTCCTTTAATTAAATCAATGACATTTAAAGACATAATAATAAATTTTTTTGATTAATGTTGAGATAAATTTAAACAAAAATCCGTCCAAATGTCATTTTTTTTTGAATATTTCTTTAAAAATTGACGATTTATTTTTTAATCATTAAAATTATTAATAAGCTTTTGCGAATAATACACGTCTCTTAGATGGTTTTCCGGAAACCAATGAAATTCCTTCTTCTACATCATCATCCAAAGGAATACATCTGATAGTAGCCTTCGTTTCATCCTTGATCTGTTCTTCTTCTTCAGCTGTACCATCCCAGTGAGCATAGATGAAACCACCTTTCTCTTCAAGAACTTTTTTGAATTCTTCGTAAGTATCTACTTTTGTAAAATTATCTTTTCTGAATTCTAAAGCTTTGTTGTAAAGATCCTGCTGAATTGTTTTCAATAGATCTTCGATATAAGTATCTAAACCATCGATAGAACGAACTTCTTTCGTCAGATTGTCTCTTCTGGCAATTTCCACAGATTTGTTCTCAAGATCTCTTGGTCCCATTGCTATTCTTACAGGAACTCCCTTCAATTCGTATTCTGCAAATTTCCAGCCTGGTTTGTTCTGTGTGTCATTATCAAATTTTACAGAAATACCTTTTGCTCTCAGTTTAGCCTGAATATCCAAAGCAACTTCACTGATTTGCTCTAGCTGCTCTTCTCCTTTAAAGATCGGAACAATCACCACCTGAATCGGTGCCAGAGTAGGAGGCAGTACCAATCCGAAATCATCGGAGTGTGTCATAATCAAAGCTCCCATCAAACGGGTTGATGTTCCCCATGATGTAGCCCATGCATGTTCTATTTTTCCTTCTTTATTGGTGAATTTTACGTCAAATGCTTTTGCGAAATTCTGACCTAGGAAGTGAGATGTTCCTGCCTGCAAAGCTTTTCCATCCTGCATCAATGCTTCGATACAGTATGTTTCATCAGCTCCTGCAAATCTTTCAGATGGAGTTTTTAATCCCTGAATTACCGGCATCGCCATAAAGTTTTCTGCAAAATCTGCATATACTTTATTCATCTTTTCTGCTTCTTCAACAGCTTCATCCTTTGTAGCATGAGCAGTGTGACCTTCCTGCCATAAGAATTCTGCCGTTCTTAAGAAAAGACGGGTTCTCATTTCCCAACGTACAACATTCGCCCATTGGTTGATCAATATCGGTAGGTCTCTGTAAGATTGAATCCAGTTTTTGTATGTATTCCAGATAATAGCTTCTGAAGTAGGACGAACGATAAGTTCTTCTTCCAGTTTCGCATCCGGATCCACAATCAGTTTAGACGGATTGTCCGGATCGGTTTTTAATCTGTAATGAGTAACAACAGCACATTCTTTTGCAAAACCTTCTGCATTCTTTTCCTCTGCCTCAAACAAGCTCTTGGGCACAAAAAGCGGGAAGTATGCGTTAACGTGACCTGTTTCTTTGAACTTTCTATCCATTTCATCACGCATTTTTTCCCAGATTGCATAGCCATACGGTTTGATCACCATACATCCACGCACACCTGAGTTTTCAGCTAAATCAGCTTTTACAACCAGCTCATTATACCATTTGCTGTAATCTTCGCTTCTTGAGGTTAATTTTGCCATTATTTTTTTTAATTTTTTTAACTTTTGTACATTATTGTTATCTAAAAATAAAAATCTATTTTTGATAGATTTTTTTACCAGTATTTTGGTACATTTTTGGTACAGATTGCAAATATAATTTAAATTAAAAATTTTTACGTTATCATGAAAAGAAATATACATAAAAATTTGCTTGGTCTGCTAAGATCCAAAGGGGTGTTGGCAATATCAGGCGGATTATTACTTGTGTCTTGTGGTGCTCAGATGGGAGGGTATAGCGAGACAGATGGGGTGTATTACGACCCCAATAAGGATACGCTACCTGAAGGAGTTATCATCAATGATAGCGGAAACAGAGTAGGAGAATATTATGACTATTATCAGGATTCCAATGTCATTCAAAATGCACAGACGAATTCCAGAGAACAGCAAAACAGATATAATGACTGGAGTGGTACCAATCCGAATTGGAACTCCAACGCCACAGATTCAGATTGGGGGCTTTATGCAGGTTCTCAGACGAACTATTATGACAACTCATGGGGCTGGGGATCTCCTTGGGGATGGTATGGTGGTTATAGCCCATATTGGGGCTGGGGCATGAACCGTGGCTGGGGCTGGGGTGCTAGTATGTCCTGGGGTTGGGGCGGATCATTCGGATGGGGCTGGGGAGGCTCTTACGGATGGGGAAGTCCATACTGGGGATATGGTGGATATTATGATCCATTCTGGGGCGGTTACGGAAACCCTTACTGGGGATACGGAGGCGGTTACTGGGGTGGTGGCTACTACAACAGACCTGTTTATAGAAGAAGCGGTACCAGTGGAGGAGGATTCCAGAATACAGGTGTAGCCAACGCAGTATACAGAACTAATACGGCTAATTCAGGCTTCAGAAATAGTAATGGTGGTTTCAGAAACACAAACAATGGTGGTTTCAGAGATTCTAACTCAAACGGAGGCTTCAGAAATAATAATGGCGGTTTCAGAGACGGTAATTCCGGAGGCTTCAGAAACGGTAATTCCGGAGGTTTCAGAAATACACAGCAAAATGGAGGATTCCGTAATACTGCACCACAGACAAGACCTAATTATAATTATCAGCAATCACAGCCTAGAAACAATGGAGGTTTCAGATCCAATGATTCAGGAGGTTTCAGATCTAGCGGCGGCTTCAACTCCGGTGGAGGCGGCTTCAGAGGTGGTTCTTCTGGCGGCGGTGGCGGAATGAGATCCGGCGGCGGAGGCAGAGGTGGATTCAGATAATTTTCAAACGAATAAACTATTAAAAAATAATGTTAAAAAAATCTTTAGTATTAATGAGTATTTCTGCTGCATTTTATGCGCAGGCTCAGGATGTTTCTGTGATAAGAAATACCGTGGATGTTTACTCAAGTACTCCTATGGTGGGATCGGCTAAATTCAATGCAATGGCAGGATCTAATGGTGCGCTGGGAGGTGATGCAAACTCTTTGCTTACCAACCCGGCAGGTTTAGGGGTAGCTATTTCAGGAGAGGTTTCAGGAACTTTATCTATTTTAGGCAATAAAAACAGCAGCTCTTTAGCTGGATCTACTATAGACTATAGCAAAACTAAGGGAGACCTTGGAAATGCGGGCGGTATCATTGCTTTCCCACTGATGACAGAAACGGGTTGGAAGTTTATTAATATTGGTATTAATTTTTCCAATCAGACTCTTGATAATGTAATCCAGTCACCGGGTAATAACAATGTTGTTTACGCTTTTGATAAGGATGATATAACCAAGGACGCAGCATTGGCAGGACATATCTATGAAAGATATGGTAATTTGTCAAAGATGAGCTTTGGGGTAGGAGCGAATTATAATCATAATTTATATTTAGGGGCAGGTTTCAATTTTTTCAACGCTTCAGTTGATCAATATGATACCTTATTTTACCGAAATCTTACCAATAATTCTACAGAAGGATTCAGTAAGCAGGATACTCCTTACTCAGAGAGATCTTCAGGGTTTTCAGCTTCATTAGGGGTGATCGGAAAGCTAAGTCCTAATTTCAGAGTGGGAGCATCTCTTGAAACTCCTACATTCTGGACGATAGACAGAAATTACTATTTCTATAATGATCCTGTTTACGGAGACGATATGGGTGCTGAAAACAGAAAATTTACTTCGCCTCTTAAAGCAACAGTGAGTGCTGCATTTGTAGCAAGTAAAAATTTCTCTTTAAACGTAGATTATACCCTTGGACTTACAAAACCTGATTATAAGGTATATGGTGGTGCAGAGAGTGTGTTGAATGACTTCTTTAAAGAGAATTATAAAAACCTTTCTGAAGTAAGAGTTGGAGCTGAGTATAGAGTACAGCAGTTCAGACTGAGAGGAGGTTATGCTTACCAGTCAAGTCCTTTTGATGCGCTTACAATCAGCAGATTTAATGATGCAGGCAGCGTAGGAGATCAATCATACAGCAACATGATGCTAAGCGATAGAAACACACTTTCTTTCGGTATTGGGTATGATTTCAAATCATTCTATGTAGATGCATCTTATCAGAATATCTCATCTAAGTATACCAACCCTTTTATGAGAGGATATATGGATGGTAATTCAGATTCATCTTATTATTCTGCTAATAATATCTTCGAAAGTGATTCGTATGCGGCAAGTGAGGTTAAAAATAACAGAAACAATTTCTTCCTTACAGTAGGATGGAAGTTCTAAGCTTTAATAAGCTATATACAATAAAAAAGCTCCGGATTTTCGGAGCTTTTTTTATTTTTTAATGAGAATGAGCAACAGGATGTTGATGGAAGAAATGCATCATCAATGCAAGTGAAACTCCTAAAACAACCAGTCCGATCTTTACCCAGTCAATATTGTGATTTTTATTGCTTTCAAAAATGATCACCGATGAAATATGAAGGAAAATTCCCCCTACAATCGCCAGGAAATAAGGCTGAAGATCAGGATTGAAATAGTTTCCTAGCAGCATTCCCATTGGGGAAGCAAGGGCAAATAAAGCTACAATGAGAATAGAGGGATAGGATGAAGAACTTTTTGATTCTCCTTTTCTGTTGAATAAAAATGCTCCCAGAATAAATGAAATAGGAAGATTGTGAAATACAATTCCCCAAAGATAAGGAGACATCTCTTGCTCTTCATTGGCAAGAGGAATCCCTTCAATAAATGCATGGATGAATAATCCAACCATTAAAGCAACGGGAAGAATATTATGCTCACTATGATGATGGAAATGTCCGTGTTCAAAACCTTTGGTAAGAGCTTCCAGAATCATCTGTAGAAGAACTCCTGCAATTACAAATATCCCAAGATTACTGTTTCCAGAAGAGGTGTAAACCTGTGGAAAGACTTCGTTGAGACAGATTGTAATCAAAAAACCAGCACTTAGTATCAGTAGATTTTTGGCCAGTTTTTCTTTTTTACCAAAGTGTTTTCCCAGAAATACTCCAGTTATTACACTTAAAATCAGTAAAAGTACTGTTGTCATTATTTTTTCTTAAATAAATTGATACAACGTGGGGAATTTTCTTTATTAAATTCATTCAGCTGATAGTCTCCCCATATTTTTATTCTTTCAAAACCACACTCCGAAGCATAAGCATGGATGGCTTCCAGTGTGTGAAGCTTTACTTTCTCAAAGAAATGAAAAGGTTTACCGTCTGCTTCAAAACGGATATCTTTGATGACATGTCTGCCCTCTATTTTTTTCAGGATTTTAAAGTCTATATCACCACGGGTGATTGCTGTTTCCGGAACTAAAGTATTTCTTACATATTCTTCATTCAGATAATCAAGTACAAAATATCCTCCGGGCTTCAATGCATTGTAAACAGACTGGAATACTTTTTTATCATCATTTTCATTGTCAAAATATCCAAAACTTGTAAATAAGTTGAATACCGCATCCATAGGATCTGCATCAATTGGATTTCTCATGTCATGAACTTCAAAAATCAATGTTTGATTTTCATATTGTTTGTCAGATTCAATGCTTTGTCTTGAAAGGTCAAGCCCCAAAACATCATACCCTAATTTATTAAGGAAAACAGAGTGTCTTCCCTTTCCACAGGCAAGATCTATGATTTTCGACTGAGGCGGCAACTGAAGGTCCGCAGTGAGCTTTGTAATGAAGTTTTCTGCTTCAGTATAGTCTCTGTTGCTATAAAGCAAATGATAATAAGGGGTATCAAACCAAGATTCAAACCATTCCATAATGCAAAAATAACTAAATTTGTGCGGTTAAAAGCAAAGTATTTTACAACATTAAGAGATTGAAAAATTCAATTGGACAAGAAGTTGGATAGCTAATCTTTTAATTTTTAAAACTTTAAATCTTTTAATTCATACTTATGGATACAGAAAATATTAAAATACAGATAAAGACATTCTTCGGATTGGAGCAGATTCTGGCAGAAGAAATCAAAAAACTGGGCGGAAGAAATGTTGAAATTAAAAACAGAGCGGTAAATTGTGAAGGAGATCTTGGTTTTCTTTACAAGATCAATTACTCTGCGAGAACAGCATTGAAAATTTTAGTGCCGATTCATGAGTTTAAGGCTTTCAACCAGCATCAGTTTTATGACAGACTATTCAAATTTGAATGGGAAAACTTCATGGATGTTGATCAGTCTTTCTCTATTGATGCAACGGTAAACTCAGAAACATTCAAACATTCTCAGTTTGTGACTTTAAAAATGAAGGATGCCATCGTGGATTATTTTCAGGAAAAATTCAAAAGACGTCCGAATGTAGAAACAAGAAATCCGGATATCAAATTCCATCTTCATATTGACAGAGAATTGGTGATGATTTCAATGGACTCTTCAGGAGATCCTTTGTTTAAAAGAGGGTACAGAAGAGAACAGGGAGAAGCTCCTATCAATGAGGTTCTGGCTAGCGGAATGCTTCAGCTGGCAGGCTGGGACGGAAAAGGTAATTTCCTTGATCCTATGTGCGGTTCCGGAACATTATTGATTGAAGCGGCTATGATCGCGATGGATCTTCCGGCTCAGATTTTCAGAAAGAGATTCGGATTCCAGAACTGGAATAATTATGATGCAGAACTGTTCTCGAAAATTAAAGAATTCAGAATTAACAGAGTCAGACAATTTGATGGAAAAATTGTTGGGTATGACATTGATGCAAGAATGCTGAATGCTGCAAGAATGAATGTAGAAGCAGCAGAAATGGAAGACGTTATCGAGATTAAGAAACAGAACTTCTTTGATTCCAAAAAAGAATTGTTCCCGTTATTAATGGTATTCAATCCTCCGTATGATGAGAGAATTTCCATTAATGATGATGATTTCTACAAGAAAATCGGAGATACCTTCAAGACCCATTATCCAAATACATTAGCATGGCTGATCTCTTCTGATCTTGAAGCCGTGAAGAAAATCGGTTTACGACCTTCACGAAAAATCAAACTTTTCAACGGAAAGCTGGAAACGAGATTTTTACAGTACGAAATGTATGAAGGAACGAAGAAAGTGCATAAGCTGGAAGATAAATAACGAGAAAAATGTTAGGAGGTTTTTTTGATCTGTTAGATACTTTATTTAGTGTATCCGGATTGTTTCAGTCTGGTTCGGGATCATCGCGTTCAAGTTCTGACAGAAAGAGCCTGAATTACGATGAGAAACCTCAAAAGAAAGTATCTAACAGATCAAAATACTTCACAGAGAAAGTAAGTGCTGTAGCTTTGGTATTGGCAGCATTTTCTTTTTTTATTGTTTTTAAAGATCCTTTACCTGCACAAAATTATACACAAACTTTAGTGATAGCTTCTTTAATAGGAATTGGTATTTCATGTATAGCATTTTTTATTTTGCATGTTTTGGAACTTTATTATTTTAAAACCTTGTTTAAACTGATTCTTTTCAGCTGTTCAGTAATTGTTTTTTTAATTTCTGCAGTATTATATCTCTACTTTAGGTCGGGATTGTTTATATAAAAAGGACAAAATAGTATGAAGGAGCGAAGAAAATGCATAAATTGGAAGATAAATAGCGATTAGAAATGTCCTGGAATTTTTTTGATATATTTGATATAGTTTTGGATGCATTCGGCCTGTTTAGTTCCGGATCAAAATCATCAGTTTCAAAACCTAAAAAAAAGGCTCTGAATCATAATGTAATATCTCAAAAGAAAGAATCAAAAGATTCAGATGTTTCACAGAAAAAATAAGTGTAACAGATTATTAGTTTAATCGAAATAATAAAAATAGGTTGTACAAATGTGTACAACCTATTTTGTTTATCGTGCCAGTGACGGAGCAAAACCATACTGTTTTTTAAAGGCATGTGAAAAATGGGACAGGTCTTCAAAGCCTACTTCCAGAAAAACATCGGAAGGTTTTTTATTCTTTTCAGATAAATGATAATAGGCCAGTTCAAGACGCTTTTGAGTAAGCCACCTCTGTGGAGTGGTTTGAAAAATCTTTCTGAAATCACGGTTAAATGTTGATAAACTTCTTCCCGTCAGATACCCGAATCGTTCCAAAGGCATGTTGAACATATAATTTTTTTCCATAAAACTTATCATATCCACTTTTCCCGGCTCATCAAAATCAGCCAGGACAGCATCTATATTCTGATCAATTTCCCTTAAAATACTGATGGCTTCAGTGATCTTTAAATGAGCTATATTTTCGGGAAGAGAACCCTCCATTTCAAAATAAGGAATAAGAGAGGCAAGGCAGCTGTTCAGAAGCGGATGACTGCTAAAGCTATAAATACTGGATTCCCGATATCCTGTTTTCTTTTGATTATCTACAGTGCTGTAAAATGCTTTCAACCGTTCTGTGGTAAGGTGCATTACTACTGCTTTATGAGGAAGCCCGTCCTTTGGATAATTGATAATCGTGGCAAGATGATTCCTCGGGATCAGAAAAATATCTCCGGCTTTGAACAAATAGGTTTTATCGGCCTGAATAATTTTCGTTTCCCCTGATATAAACCATACCAGCATATGATATTCAAAAACCGTTTCCGTTTTGAACAGCTTGTCATCATAGCTGGAAAGCTTAATATCCGGTGTGAGGTATTGTATCTGGAAATCCATTGTCAAAATTTTTTCATTACAAATGTATTTAAAAAACACTTATTTGGTTTCAAAGTTGAATCCTAACATCTCTTCGCTCAGTTTCCATAATTGTTCAGCATTTTTTTTGTCAATAGAGTAAGGCTGTACTCCACGGATGGTAGCCGGCTCATCAAACCTGTGCTCAATCTGTCCTCTGTCGATCTCTGCAATATCACAGTTTTCACAATAAACTCCACCTATTTCGTTGAGCTGAGGACTTACAGAACACCAGACTGTTGTTGCAGCTCCTTGTGATAAGGTTTTCAGTCTTGCTTCCACTTCCGGTTTGATATTTCCGTTTTCATCATGGGTTCCAAGCTGTTTAAAAAGTTCAATAGGTTCTTCTCTTCCCAGATCAGTTCCATATACAGAACCCGGATGAAGGGAATAAGCTCTGATATTGAATTCTTTTCCTCTCTCATCAAGCTCTACCGCAAATAAATTACAGGCTGTTTTGGATTGGCCATATCCTGAAAGGGTGTCATAATCTCTTTTCTGAAAATTGGGGTCTTCAAAATTAAATGGAGCCATCTGATGTCCGTAGGATGAAACACTTATGACTCTTGCTCCATCTGCTTTTTTCAGAGCCGGCCACAGCTTTGCGGTAAGATGAAACTGTCCCAGATAGTTCGTTGCCAGTTGAGATTCAAGCCCTCTGGCGTCTCTGCGGAGAGGAACCCACATAATTCCTGCATTATTAATAAGAAGATCCAGGCTTCTGCCGGACGAGATAAATCTTTCTGCAAAAACGTCAATAGATGCCGGGTCCATCAGATCCATTTTTTCAAGTTCAAAATTTTCAATTCCTGTAAGGTTTTTCTTTGCTTTTTCAATATCTCTGGCTGGAATAATAACATGTGCTCCGGCTGAAGTAAGGGCTTTTGTGGTTTCAAGGCCGATACCTGCGTATCCTCCCGTAATGATAACGTTTTTTCCGGTAAGATCAATTCCCTGAATAACTTCCTGAGCTGTTGAAAACGCATTAAAGCCAGATTGAATAGGTTGCTGCAATGAGCTGATAGTTGGTTCCATTTTGTTTGTTGTTTTAAATTTCTATAGCAAAATTAGGATGGATTCCCTGTCTTCATTTTGTTTAAAATGTCAAATAACTTGGCTCAGAATTTCATTTGTAATCTCCATGTATTAAAGCAAATAGAATTATATATCGTTAATTTCTCTGAATAAGCTGTTAAACTGTTTGTAGGTTGTTCTGTGAATAAGTAATTTTGAAAAATTTTCAATTTGAAGCCTACTATTTCCATTGTCGTTGCCATTTACAACCGAAAAGATGAACTTTTTGAGCTGCTGACCTCTCTTACCCAGCAGACAGATAAGGAGTTCGAGATCATTATCGTAGATGATGGTTCTTTGATTGATCTGAAACCTACCATAAAAAACTTTGAACAGGGTTTAGATATTAAATATTTCAGAAAGGATAACTCAGGGCCCGGATTGACAAGAAATTACGGTGCGGCAAGAGCAGCGAATGAATGGCTGGTATTTGTAGATAGTGATGTCATCGTTGAAAAGGATTATATTGAACATATTAAAAACGATATTCTTACCATTCCTTGTGACGCGTTTGGAGGAGCAGATAAGGCGCATAAAGGGTTTAATCTGATGCAGAAGGCTATTTCTTATTCTATGACTTCTGTTTTTACTACCGGAGGAATAAGGGGAAGTAAGAAAGCTGTTTCTAAATTCCAGCCCAGAAGTTTCAACATGGGTGTGAAAAAGGCTGTTTTTGAAAAAGTAGGTGGATTTTCAGAAATGAGAATAGGTGAGGATCCGGATCTTTCCATGACCCTTTGGGAGAACGGTTTTACTACTGCTTTTTTTGATGATATTGCCGTATATCATAAACGTAGAGTTGATTTTGGAAAATTTTCCAAGCAAGTTTATCAGTTTGGTTGCGCAAGACCAATTCTTAATCAGAGACACCCTAACTATGTGAAGATTTCTTTTGCGTTTCCTACTTTATTTATGCTAGGATACGGAATGGGCTTTCTTGAGTATTTTATAATGGGAAGAGGGGTTATCCTTTCTTTTTACGGATTGTATACCTTTTTGGTGTTGTTTCACGCTTTATTACTGACTAAAAATATCGGTATTGCTGGTATGGCAGTTATTTCCACTTATATTCAGATGTTTTCTTATGGATATGGGTTTTTAAAATCCTGGATACTACTGAATGTTTTCAGAATGAAACCCGAGGAAGCTTTTCCACATCATTATTATAAGAAGTAATTTTAAGTTTTGGCTAAAGCTGTTGGAGGATTTTGTTTCTTTGATAAATGGGCTGAAGCCCACTCCTTTTGAATTGTTTTTCACTACTTATTAAGTAGAAAATATTATACACAACGCTTATTATTTTCCGTAGGAATCCAAATCAGAAGCTGTAATTTAAACCAAAATAAAAAAAGGCTGTTTCAAACGAAACAGCCTTTTTACAATAATAAATTTAGGATATAGAAATGTTTTCATGGTGGTTAAGAACACCTACTTTCAGCATACACTCCCTCATTTTATGGTAAGTTCTTTTAATGTCGTGGTCAAGGCCGATGGAGAATCTGATCAATCCGTCGGAAATCCCTATGGAAGCACGTTCTTCCTCTGGAATTTCAGATGAAGTAGATTTTCCTGAGCATGAGAATAAGGTTTTATAGAACCCTAAGCTTACTGCAAGGTAGCCAAGGTTTTCTGCCTGCATAATTTCCATCAGTTCATTCGCCTTTTCTGTTGTGCCTGCATCCAGAGTCAGTAATCCTCCGTATCCGTATTCTTCATGAATCATGCTTTTCATTAATTCATGGTTCTTGTGTGATGGTAATCCCGGATAAGATACCTTTAAGCCATCTTCCTCAAACCTTTCAGCAAGATACATCGCGTTGTGGCTGTGTTGTTTTATTCTGATATGTAATGTTCTAAGGTTCTTTAGGATACTTGATGATCTTAAGCTGTCCATAGTAGGTCCAAGAAGCATACATGCTCCGGAATTTACATTTTTAGTATCGTCAATAAATGCCTGTGTTGCACAATATACACCTCCTACAGTATCACTGCTTCCATTGATGAATTTCGTTAAACTGTGGATTACAACATCTGCCCCGAATACTGTCGGCGAAATCGAAAGAGGAGAGAAGGTATTGTCTACAATCAGTTTCAGATTGTGTTTTTTACAGATTTCGGAAAGTTTTCTAAGGTCTGCCACTTCAAGAAGTGGATTGCTTACGCTTTCACAGTAGATCACTTTAGTATTGGGAGTAATTGCATTTTCTACAGCCTCAAAATTGTTGATGTCAACAAAGCTGGTTGCTACATTAAACTGAGGCATGAAGTTTTTAAGAAAAGCATAAGTTCCTCCGTAGATGGTTCTGCTTGAAATAATATGGTCTCCACTTTTGCATACCTGCATCAAAACAGAAGTAATAGCTCCCATTCCGGATGCTGTAACGTTAGCAGATTCAGTGTTTTCCATCTTGGCAAGAGCCTGAGCCAGATAAAGGTTCATCGGGGATGAATGTCTGGAATACAGGTAGCATCCTTCCGCATTTCCTTCAAAAGTATCAAACATAGTCTTTGCAGAAAGGAACGTATAGGTAGAGCTGTCAGAGATAGAAGGATTCACTCCTCCGAATTCACCAAAATACTGAAGATCCTGGATCTCGTTGGCTGCGTTAAAGTTTTCCATAAATATTTGTTTTTATTTTATTGTCACAATTTGCACTAATTTGCTAATTATTACAACATAAATTTGAATTTATAGAATATAAAACTGTAAAATATTGTTTATTTAGAAAAAATATTTAGTATCTTCGATATTATTAAACTTTTACCAAAAAAATATCTATGGAACTTGACGAAACTGATAAGAAACTCTTGTTTTTTCTACAGGAAGACTGCAAACAAACCACCAAAGAGTTGTCCGGGAAGCTTGGATTATCTGTTACAGCTGTTTATGAGCGAGTGAAAAAGCTTGAAAATTCAGGCGTTATTTCAAAATATGTAGCCTTGCTGGACAAAAGCAAAGTTAAGAAAAATTTTATCGTTCTGTGTCATGTGAAATTAAGCCAGCATAAAAAAGAATTTGTACTTCAGTTTGAAAAGGAGGTGATGGATCTGCAGGAAGTGACAGAGTGTTTTCATGTAAGCGGTGATTATGATTATATCCTTAAAATAGGCGTAAAAGATATTGAAGATTATCGCAGTTTTATGCTGACAAAACTTACGACGCTTCAGCACATCGCAAGCACACACAGCTCATTTATGATTTCTGAAGTAAAAAATACAACGGCGATCGTATTATAGATTATTGGACTACCTTATGATAAAAAACGATCGGTTCAGATCGTTTTTTCATTAATAAAAAAAGCTGTTACTTCCGGCTTTTGTATCAGCTGTTCCAGATATGATTTTAAGGTTTCAGAGGTCAGATCAGTTGTATTATTGATCTGTATGCTTCGGAGGCTTCCGTCTTTCTGTGGGGTAATCAAAATGATATTGCCATATTTCAGATGATAAAGTTTCATGTTTACAATGGCAAAGTCTTCCTTTTCAAGAGTGGTGAAGGCTGAGAAGTCGATTCTGTTATCAGAAGTCTTTATAAATCCTTGCCCGATTACATCCGGAAAGTTCCTTGAGACAATATTCATTTTACTGGATGTATATTCTTTGTCATCAATGAAATCTGTAAGAACAAGAATCGTAAAGAATACTCTGTCTTTATTTTTGACCTTATGTGAATTTAGAGTTCCCCAGTTGTTTTCAAGAAAACTTGTATAGACAATCCTTTTGCCCTGAAGTTTTAATCCGAAAAAATTTCCCAGTGTTCCCACTCCTTTAAAGCCGTCTTTCTGAATACTGTCATAGATAGGATAAGGAAATACACCGTATGTAAAGGGCCCTGAATCTTTGCCCTTTACTTTGAGTTCTTCTTCCATTCTTTTAAAATCTAAATCTTCCTTTTGATTTTGTATTTTTAACTGTTTTTCTCTTACGTTTTTGATGTTTTCGGAGGACTGCGCGAAAGACAGGTTTACAATAAAGATTAAAGTAAAAGCTAAATAGAATTTTGTGTTCTTCAATTGGTATTAGTTTTATATTGGTTGTTATAGATCTCCTTTTGTCATTTTATCAATGAAATAATGAAGTTTTTTAATCTCGGTTCTGCCTTTGTTTTTATCATTCAAAAAACAGGTGGTCACAATAACCATTTTTAAGTCTGGAATGACGCATATGAGCTGGCCGCCATAACCTGTTGCTACGAAAGCCTGATGTCCGTTGGTCTTCCTTCGCCACCAGTAATAGCCATATCCGTTGGCATCCGGCATTACATCCCAGGAATCCAGTTTTACATGCTCTGCTGTAGATTCCTGAATCCATTTTGAAGAGACGATCTGTTTGCCGCTAAATTTTCCGTTATTCAGAATCATAATACCGAATTTCAGCAGATCTTCAGGTTTCATAAAAAGCTCTGAAGCTGCAAAGTTTCTATCCATTGAATCCGTATCCCATCGAGGAATATTCATTTTTAAAGGTCTAAAAAGATTTTCTGCAGCAAATTGTTTCAGATTCGTTTTTACAATTTTTGCCAAAGCAGCCCCAAAAAGATGGCTTTCACCGCTGTTGTAATTAAAAACTGTTCCCGGATATTCTTCAAAAGGCAGATCCAGTACAAATTTTACGGGATCACCGGAAAAAGACATCGCTGTTGAGATTTTTGAATTTTCAACCCAGTCAAAACCACCTTGCATGGTCAGTAGATTTTTTAATGTTAATGTATTTCTAATGGAATCATGAGTTACCTTTCCTTCAATGTTGGAAATATTTTTAAATCTGCTCCTTGAGACATTGTATTCCGGAAGAATTTTTAAAACCGGAGTGTTGAGGTTGGGTAGGATGTTTTTATCCTGTGCAATACCTGCCAGAACAGAGACAATACTTTTGGTAACAGATTTTATACTGAAGATGGTCTCTTTGTTGGCTCCGTGAAAATAGTGTTCGTAAATTATCTTATTGTTTTGCGAAACCATAAAAGATCCCAGAGAAGGAATGCTATCAGTGATTTCTTTGGTAAACTGGTCTGTAAATTCTTTCGGTAATTCTTTGTTAAAGGCAACCTGTGAATTCACTTTAGGGCAGAATAAGGTAAGACATAGCATAGTCAAAACCTGCAGTACTTGCTTGGATCTCATTGTTTAAAAAGAAGGGATAAATTATTAGCTGATGAAAAAAGTACAAGCCAAATCTATCCGGATGGATCAACATAGCCAATGCTTTCAATGCCTCTAAATTATGAAAAACAATGAACTTTTAAAATATATTTTACCGAATATTTTTATTTTTTAGAAAGATTCTGAAATTCGGTTTTATTAAAAAGGATAAGTGAAAAATTATACCAATACACCATTTTTAGAAGAAATAGGATCAGGAAGGTCTGTTTCTCCGCTCATCTGAAGAAGATCAATTTCAATTGTTCGGCAGATAGAAAGCATAGGAACATCAAACATTAATCCTGCAAAAGGGTTTTCAGAATAATCTCCCACCAGTTCCATGATAATGTAGATCCATCCGATGATGATACAGAATGGAATAGAAGTCCAGATTCCCCAATCGCCAAGTTTTGCAAACTCATTGACTAATCCCAGAGGAAGAAGCATGATAAACAGGATGTTAAAAACAAAGGCTGTACTGGCAAACTGTCTTGGGGAAGGAAATTTTTTGATTCTTTCTGCCTGTCCCTGAAAATTATAGAATTCATTCAAGGCGTTCTGCAGCTGAGTCTGGTTGAATTCCGTAATGGCTCCCATATTTTTCAGCTCATTGATGTCTTTTGCCTGTTGAGATACCAGGTAAGTGGCAAAATTTTTATAATCATTTTTAAGTTCATATTCTTCCTCCGAAAGATATTTGTGGAGGAAAATAGGGGCTCTTCCGTAATCCGGAAACCCGGCTTTAATCAATCTGTTTCTTCTCAGGTTAATATTCCCGAATTTATTATTTTCCGTACTGATATGCTCCCATTCTGTAGGAACCAGAAGCTGTTCACGGAAAGTGTATAGCCACGCAATATGACGATAAACAATTCTTTTTTTACGGTCTTCAAGATCAAAAACACCAATTTTTTCATTTTTGGTATCAAAGGCATACACCATAGATGCAAACGAACGGCTGGAATTCACAATGCCACCCCAGATTTTTCTGGCTTCCCAAAGTCTGTCATACGCCTGGTTATTTTTAAAGCCCACAAGGAACGCTTCTGCTGTACCAATCAGTGCAACAGGAACCCAGGGAATCGTCATCCAGTGCCAGTTGAAGAAATAAAAGAAAACAGCAATCAATGTACACCAGATAGAGATGAGGATAAGATGAACACCGGCAAGATTGAGAACCTGTTTATAATTGACGTATTTGGTTGTGATCATAAGAATGAATGTGTTTTGCGTGTAGAGACAAAATAAATACCAAACTTTGATGTGTTTTGCTTTTGTAATGTCTATCAGGTAATGGATAATTAAGTTTTCTGGTTTATAATGGTCTAGAATTGAGATTGATAATCTTAAATAAAAGTAGTGAAAAAATTGCATAAAAAAACCTCTGAAAATTTTCAGAGGTTTTAAGTTTATATAGAATTAATATTTCAGCATTTCTTCAATCTTACTGCTGAGCTTTTCAGCATTTGGAAGCATTTCTTTTTCCAGTACCAGATTGATCGGAACAGCAGGTACGTCCAGCGATCCCATTGTTTCTACAGGTGCGTCAAGATACTTGAAGCAGTTTTTAGAGATACGGTGTGCGAAAGCCTCTGCAAAAGAGTTGTTAAGCTGTTCTTCGGTGAGAACGATACATTTTCCATGAGCTTTCACTCTTTCAAAAACAAGTTCTTCATCAAGAGGAATTAAAGTTCTTAAGTCAATCACCTCAACTCTTCCGTTGAAATTCTTAGCAGCTTCTTTCGCCCAGTAAACTCCCATTCCGTAAGTAACTACTAGTAAGGTTCTGCCTTTTTCAGTTTCATCCTTATCAGCTTCAATGATTACTTTTCCTTTTCCAAACGGAAGAACATAGTCTTCAGCTGGTTCTATTGTTTTAGCATCTTCGGTTCCCGGAACTTTACTCCAGTATAATCCTTTGTGCTCAAGCATTACTACCGGATTCGGATCATAATAAGCTGCTTTTAATAATCCTTTAAAATCGGCTGCATTACTTGGATATGCTATTTTGATTCCTTTTATATTGGCTAAAATACTTTCAACGCTTCCACTGTGGTAAGGGCCGCCGCCTCCATATGCCCCGATCGGTACACGGATGATATTGCTTACAGGGAATTTTCCGCCACTTAAATAGCTTGATTTTGAAATCTCTGTGATTAACTGGTTGATTCCCGGATAAATATAATCTGCAAACTGAACTTCAACAATTGGTTTCAGTCCCACAGCACTCATCCCAGCTGTAGATCCAATGATATAAGCCTCCTGAATCGCTGTATTGAATACTCTTTTGCTTCCGAATTTTTTTCCTAACGTTACTGTTTCACGGAAAACCCCACCAATTCTTTCTCCTACATCCTGCCCGTAAAGAAGAGCTTCTGGGTGTTTCCACATCAATTCCTGTATCGCGTGGATAGCAGCATCTACCATTACAATTTTTTCTCCGTTGGCGGGTTCACGTGTTCCTGTTTCCTCTGTAATTGGAGTAGGTGCAAAAACGTGTTGCATTACGGTTTCAGGTTTCGGATCTTCTGCATTTTTAGCTTTTTCAAAAGCTTCTTCTGCTTCAAGGCGGGCCTTTTTAGTGATTTGCTTTAAAAGATCTTCATCAGTTCCTGTTTCCAGTAGATGTTTTCTAAGAATTTCTCCCGGATCTTTAGCTCTATGTTTTGTTAAATCTTCTTCGTCTCTATAGAATTCTCTTCTTACTCCGGAAGTGTGATGCCCGATCAATACAGTTTTTGCGCAGACAACCAAAGGTTTTCTTTCGGTTCTTACAAAATCCACCGCTTTTTTCATAGCTTCAAAACTTTCCACGAAATCTGTTCCGTCTACTCTCATTCTGCTTAATCCGGTGAATCCTGCTACAAAATCATAAGCATCACAGGTTCTTGCCTCATCCTTTGTTACGGAAATTCCCCATTCATTATCCTGAACCAGGAATATGATAGGAAGCTGATGTAATGCGGCAAACTGTAAAGCTTCACTCACTTCACCTTCTGTAACAGAATTGTCTCCAAGGCTGCACACAACAACAGGGTTGTTTTCGAACTCCTGAAGATTAAAGTCCTGTATGTATTTGATTCCCTGAGCTATTCCTGTAGTAGGGATAGTCTGCATCCCCGTAGCGGAGCTCTGGTGAACAATTTTGGGTTTGTTTTCGTCCCTGCTTGAAGGGTGGGAATAATAAGACCTTCCTCCTGAAAAAGGATCATCAGCTTTAGCCAGTAATTGAAGCATTAACTGATAGGGTTCAAAACCAATTCCTAAAAGAATACTTTCGTCTCTGTAATAAGGAGAAACCCAGTCTTCTTTCTTTAGCTGGTAGGCTGTTGCAAGCTGTATAGCTTCGTGGCCTCTTGAAGTACTATGAACGTATTTACAGATATTTCTGTTTTCTTCGTAAATATCAGCCATTGCTTTGGCCAGCATCATGTGATTATACGCTTTGAGCAATATATCCTGAGAAACTTTTTCGTGAAGTGCATTTTCCATAGGAAGCAAATATACACAAAAAAACAAAATACTAACAACTGTTAGTATTTTGTAAAAAATCTTTGTCTATATAGGTTATTCCTTGATCACTTTTTTAGAAATAACATCTTTGTCTGTTTTTACTTCAATGATGTAAATTCCTTTGGTGTATGTGGATAAATCTATCTGTTCTTTGTCATTGCTGATGATTCCGTTTTGTAATTTTTTCCCTGTAAGATCATATACATTGAAAGTAGATTTTTTAGGTGCTTTCAGGATGTTTGTAAAGTCCTTCGTAATCGTAGGGGAAATTGCGAGATTATTAAGAGGGTTTGCAGTGTCCTTAGTTCCTAATAGCTCAGTAAATCCTGTTACGATAATAGAATAGTTTTGAGGAGCATTTCCGCCTGAGTTATTTTTAAGTATCCCTTTATTGGTGATCTCTATTTTATAAGTTCTTCCTGCAACCGGAGCATCAATGACAACCTGCTCCACGTTATCTACAGTATTGTCTCCTTTGGTAGCCGGAGTCATTGGGTTGTTGGCATCCAGTTTCCATGTATAATACACGGTGTTTGTAGTGGTATCTGTAATTTTTAGATCCAGATCATTGATCAGTTTAGAGTTTCTGTTATTGTAAATATTTCCCCATTGATTTGTGAAGTTGGTAAACTCAGGATCTATCCAGGATATGGTCACCTTTAATGGTTCTGAGCCTGATGCTTTTACTGTTTTTACATTGGCAACCCCGCTATTTAAGGTTTCATCATTGAAAATGATACTATTGTTAGATTTTCCAACCAGAAGTTCAGCTCCTTTTTTAGCATCAATAAAGCCCCAGCCAAACTGTGGATCAGGACCTATGTTACCTGCTTCTTTTGCTGAGTGTACCATTAAGGTTTTCGCCGATGCAGCATTGAGTAAGCTTCCGGAAAACAATTGTTTGTTAATTTGAGTCCAAAGACCTACTATTCCTGTGACAACGGGAGCTGAATAAGAAGTGCCGTCTCCTATAGTGACTTTACTTCCTCCTGTGGCATTATTATCAGTCCAAGCACTGGCAACGTCTGTTCCTACAGCGGTAATATCCGGTTTAATACCTCCGTCATCTCTTGGTCCTGCACTGCTGTAGCTGGAATGTATAGCATCTGAAGAAGCGGTATATCTTCCGTCATTAGTTGTAATTCTGTCAGCAGCAGCTACAACAATAATATTTTTACCTAAAGAACCAATTCCTATACAGTCATATCCCTGTGCGCAATTGTTTTGAGGTAATGTGTCATTAGCCGTGAACTCAACTAAGTTACCCGAATTGTCTTTGTAATACTTTTTATAAGTACTTGTAGCAGCACTAGGCCCGCCACCAAATGAATTTCCGGCAGATTTTACAATGATATATGAAGGGTTGTTGTATACAATCTGGTCATAATCACGGTCATTTGTATGATAAGTTCCCTGAGCGTCAAAAGAGGTGTTCGGACTGGTAAAGGCTCCATTCCATACCCATGAAGGTTCATTGTTAATCAGTTGAGGGTCTGCCCATCCCTGATTGGTTCCATAAGAATGATTGGAAACATTAGGCTGGGCTTTAATAATTTTTTGAAATACTGTACTTTGTACTGTTTCTCCATCCAATATAGAAGTTCCGAAAGCATAAGCATCTATTGTAGAGTTGGGTGCAATCCCTTTGAAATTAACCTGTCTTGTTGTGCCATTCGTAGATGTAAAGGTGTAGGGGTAATTTTTTGCGCCAATAAAACTGGAAACAGCTGTTGCATGATCACCGTAGTTGACAGTGCTGCTTTCTTTATTCGTTATTCTATTAGGCAGATTGTTAAAAAGAACGTGACCAGCAAATACTCTTGCTACGCCGGATGAGGTGCTTCCATCGAAAATGGTAAACTTAATACCTTCCCCATTAAACGATCCCGTTAAACCTGTAATAGTTCCTCCTTGTAAAAAATCAGAATTGGAGTTTTTAATCTGATCCATGTCGTGAGCTTGAAAAAAATAAGGTCTGTTATCAGGTAAAAAACCTGCCAGATTGGTTCTTTGCTGCTCGATCTCTTTTGAAACTTCGGGAGTTTTGTTAGAGCCATATCGTTTAGATACATAAGAATCAAACCTCTCATTGTTGTCTATTCTTTGTCGTTCTAATTTTCTATTTAATTCTTCGTTGTTTTGTGCACTTGTTAATGTAATAACTAATGTGCTGATTAAAAGTAGTTGTTTCTTCATTTTTGAGTAATAAATTGTAAAAATTATAGTTAGTCAAATTTATATCAAAAAACTGATAACTAGTTAGTTTTGGTAAATAATTCTAATTTTTTTAATAATATTTTAATATTTTATTTTATGTTTGTTTTGATTGTTTATTTTTTTAATAAGATGTACATGTTTTGTTATTTTTAATATTGCTGTTTTCTTGTGTTTTTAACATAAAATATTAATTGGGAAAAATGAAGTAACTCTCTTTTTATAAAAAAGTTAGAACATTATATGTATTTAATTTTTGAAATAGAAACAACCGGTTGTCAAAAATATAACGTTCCGCTTTCAAACTCGGAAAATTGGTCAGGAATGGTTTAAGTTGTATGGTCGTTTTATAGATAGATTGAAAATCAGTAAAATAAGCCTAATTGTAACTCACAATGCCAATTTTTAATGTATCAGGGGGGTAATAGAAGTTGGTGATTTATCTTGAGGATTTTTTGTGGAATGAAAGTTAATATGCAAAAAAAACAGGATACTAGCAGTTGTTAGTATCCTGTGTGAAATCTTTGTCTATATAGGTTATTCCTTGATCACTTTTTTAGAAATAACATCTTTGTCTGTTTTTACTTCAATGATGTAAATTCCTTTAGTGTATGTAGATAAATCTATCTGTTCTTTGTCATTGTTGATGATTCCGTTTTGTAATTTTTTCCCTGTAAGATCATACACACTAAAAGTGGATTTTTTAGGTGCTTTCAGGATGTTTGTAAAGTCTTTCGTAATCGTAGGAGAAATTGCCAGATTGTTAAGAGGGTTTGCTGCCTCTTTAGTACCTAATAACTCAGTAAATCCTGTTACAATAATAGAGTAGTTTTGAGGAGCATTTCCACCTGAATCGTTTTTAAGTGTCCCCTTATTGGTGATTTCTACTTTATAAGTTCTTCCTGCAACTGGAGCGTCAATCACAACCTGTTCCACATTATCTACAGTATTGTCTCCTTTGGTAGCCGGAGTCATTGGGTTGTTGGCATTCAATTTCCATGGATAATACACGGTGTTGGTAGTGGTGTCTGTGATTTTTAGATCCAGATCATTGACTAATCTTGAATTTTTATTATTATATGCTTCTGCCCATGTCGTATTTGTATTTACATTATATGCAGGATCAATCCATGAGATGGTAACCTTCAGGGGCTCGGTTCCTGAAGCCGTGACGGTTTTTGTATATGCTGTTCCACTGACTAGTGTCTGGTCGCTGAAAATAACAGAATTATTGGCTTTTCCTACCAGCAGTTCAGCTCCTTTTTTTGCATTAATTAAACCCCACCCGAAATGTGGATCCGGGCCAATATTTCCGGCTTCTAATGCGGAGTGAACCATTAATGTTTTTGCTGAAGCTGCATTAAGTTCGGTACCGGCAAAAAGCTGTTGGTTGATTTGTGCCCAAAGTCCAATGATTCCAGTAACAATGGGTGTTGAATATGATGTTCCGGTTCCATATTCATAATCTTCCTGATTTGCACTATTTACACTGGCAGATACAACATCTGTTCCTGTTGCTGTAATATCTGGTTTTATACCGCCATCGTCTCTCGGACCTGCACTGCTGCTGGCAGAATGAATGACATCAGCAGATGCTGTATATCTGTTTTCATTATTGTTAATGACGGTATTATTAGCAACAACAATAATGTTTTTTGCTAACGAACCTATACCTATACAATCATAACCTTGAGAACAGTTGTCTGCTGGTTTAGTATCGGTAGAAGAAAATTGAACCGGATGCCCACTGTTATTGAGATAAAAAGCAGGTAAAAAATTATATGCTGTGGGCCCCATTCCATAATCATTTCCTGCAGCTTTTACTATAATATAGGAGGGATTACTATATACAATTTTATCGTAATTTTGATCTTCTGCAAAGTATGTTCCATTTAAGTTAGCTGAGTTATTTGGGCTTGAGAATGCTCCACGCCATACTAAAGCATATTGGCCCTGTGATACTTCTACAGGTTCCCATCCGGCAGTGATTCCATATGAATGATTTGAGATTTTAGGTTGGGCAATTAATATCTTTTGAAAAATATTACTTTGAGTTGTGTTTCCTGGAAGGGTGGAAGCGTTCATAAAATAGGAATCTATTGTTGAGCTTTTTGCTACTCCTGCAAGATTTAAATTATTGAAAGTAGCATTTACGCTTCCATCTGGATTATAAAAAGTTTTTGTAAGACTATAAGGTTTAGCTCCTATAAATCCTGATATGGCAGTTGCGTGAAAATGATATGCTATACTATCCTGATTCTCTTTATTGATAATCCGATTTGGCAAATTATTGAATAATTGATGAGATTCTAAAACACGGCCGCCATCAAAAACAGTATACTTGATATTTTCTCCATTGAATGAACCTGATAAACCATTAATTTGTCCATTTTGAATTTGGTCAGCATTAGAGTTTTTAATCTGTCTTACATCATTTAACTTTTGAAAATAAGGGGATCCGTCGGGAGTAAATCCTGCAACGCTGCTTTTTTTGTTTTCAATATTCTTTGTAATTTCTTCTAACAGTTTGTTTGGAGCCTTTTGGGTTTCATCCTTTCTGTTTCTTTTTAATTTTTCAACATAATTGTCAAACTTTTTATTGTTTTCTATTCTTTGCTTTTCAAACTCATTCATTAATTTCTCGTTACTTTGTTGAGCACTTGCTAATGAAATAATTAAAGTGCTGATCGAAATAAAGATTTTCTTCATAATTTTTATTATTTATTAATTGTTGTGTTTTTCAAATGTATAAATAATATGGATACTTATCTTCGTTAATGCAATTTAATTGCATTTTCGTTTATTTCGTTAATTATATTTTCAAATTTTCATTTATTTTATTTTACGAATATGATAAGTAAGTAGTTTTTTTTTATGGTGTTTTGGAAGCATATAATGGAAATTATTGTCATAATAATCCCTGAATTTTAAATCTATGGACTTATTCACGTAATTATTCTGTTATTCTTTCATTGTAGCTGTACAATTGATTATATGTATTGCTGCTTTAAAAGAATAATTGGAAAAAATGAAGTAACTTTACATTCTCTTTTTTATTAAAAAGTTAGAACATTATATGTATTTAATTTTTGACACAGAAACAACCGGTTTACCAAAAAATTTCAACGCTCCGCTTTCAGATTCGGAAAACTGGCCAAGAATGGTTCAGATTGCATGGCAGGTACATGATGATGATGGGAATTTAGTTGAAAATCAGGATTATATAATAAAGCCTGAAGGGTATGATATTCCCTTCAATGCAGCCCGTATTCATGGAATTACAACGAAAATTGCCAATGAAGAAGGACGTGACCTTGAAGAAATTTTAAAAGAATTTGCTGAAGTTTTAGATAGAGTAAGAGTCGTTTCCGGACATAATGTGGAATTCGATTACAATATCGTAGGAGCAGAATTTTACAGAAAAAACCTTAAAGATAACCTACAGAAAAAACCCAGAGCGGATACCATGATTTTGGGAACCGACTTCTGTCGGTTAGGCGGAGGAAGGGGTGGAAGATACAAATCTCCGAAACTTGAAGAACTTTACGAAAAGCTTTATGGAAGCAAGTTTGATGAAGCGCATAATGCTGCTGCCGACGTAAATGCTACGGCAAGAGCTTTTTTTGAAATGATAAGAATAGGAGTTGTTCCCGCAGAAACATTGAAGATTTCTGAGGATCAGCTTGCATATTTCAAGAGCCTTTATCCTGATCCGATAAAACCTTTTAATATTGTTATCAGAAGGCAGGTTGCGGATTTTCATAACAAGAAAAAGCAGCAGGATTTCGGAAGTATTGATGAAATTGATCTTGGTAAATATTTCAATTTTGACAATCATAGTGTTTTCTCAACATTAATGGCCACTTCCAGTATTAATGATTTAATTAAAAAAGCTACGGATGATAATTTCCCTGCCGTTGGAATGGTGGATTTGGGAAATATGATGGGCGCTTTTAAATTTGTTTCAGCAATTGAAGGTGCAAATGGTGACCGTGCAAAAAAACATAAAGAATATTTAACAAAAAAACAGGAAGCCGAAGAAAATGGAGAAGAATTTAATGAGGCTGAACCTGTTTCGGAACCTTTAATTCCTGTTGTGGGTTGTGAATTTTATATTTCAGACCGTTACGAACAGAAGCAGTTTACCAAAGATGATCCTGACAGAAGAACACAGGTGGTTTTGCTGGCGAAAGATTTTGAAGGATATAAAAACTTAGCAAAACTTTCAAGTATTGGATTCTTAAAAGGATTTTATTTTGGAGTTCCCAGAATCAGCCGTGAATTGATTGCTGAATATAAAGAAGGGTTAATTGCTCTGACTTCCGGAATTCTGGGAGATGTTCCGGATGCTATTTTAAATACCGGTGAACAAAAAGGAGAGGAGCTTTTCAAATGGTGGAAAGATACTTTTGAAGATGATTTTTATGTACAGATCCAAAATCATAAACTGCCTGAAGAAGAGCATTTAAATGACGTTTTACTGCATTTTGCAGATAAATATAATGTTAAGATTTTAGCACAGAACGAAACTTTTTATACCAATAAAGATGATTCTAATATTCAGGATATTGTAAGCTGTATCAAAGACGGTGAAAAATTGACAACTCCTGTCGGAAAAGGCTTTGGGAAGAGAAGAGGATTGGCTACAGGAGAATATTATATCAAAAATTCTGATGAAATAAAAGAAGCTTTTTTAGCTTATCCTGATGCTTTTGATGCTTATGAAGAATTCACTGCAAAATTCAAACCCTATACATTAAAAAGAGATGTATTGCTTCCAAAATTTGATATTCCGGAAGAATTTATTCATGCTGAAGATGATATTGATGGAGGGAAACGGGGTGAAATGGCGTATTTGACTCATTTAACCTATGAAGGGGCGAAAAAAAGATATGCAGATACCGGAATCACAGACGAAATTAAAGAACGTTTGGATTTTGAACTGGAAGTAGTTGCCAATACAGGATACCCTGGTTATTTCCTGATTGTACAGGATTTTTGTAATGAAGCAAGAAAAATGGGCGTTTGGGTTGGTCCGGGCCGTGGTTCTGCTGCAGGTTCTGCCGTAGCGTACTGTACCGGAATTACCAATGTGGATCCTATTAAATATGATTTGCTTTTTGAAAGATTTTTGAATCCGGAAAGGGTTTCTATGCCGGATATTGATATTGACTTTGATGACGAGGGACGTGATAAAATCATTAAATGGGTAGTTGAAAAATACGGTAAAAACCAGGTAGCTCAGATTATTACGTACTCGGTTTTAGGAGGGAAATCTGCAATTAAAGATGCGGGAAGGGTGCTGGATGTTCCGATTCCTGATACCAATAATATTGCAAAATTAATTCCGCCAAGTCCGGGGATGAACATTGCAAAAGCTTTATCTAAATATGATAAATTAAAACCGGAAGAACAGATGCTTGTTGATGAAATGAGATATGTTCTGAACAGTCCGGATGATGCCCGTCATGATGTACTTGCGAGTGCAAAAAAAATGGAGGGCTGTATCCGAAATACCGGTATTCATGCCTGCGGGGTGATTATTACACCAGAAGATGTAAGTAATCTGGTTCCGGTGACTATTGCTGCAAAAGATGCGGATATCCTGGTTTCACAGTTTGATAACTCCGTGGCGGAAAGTGCAGGTCTTCTGAAGATGGATTTCCTGGGGTTGAGAACTTTGACGATCATTAAAGATGCATTGAAGCTGGTGAAAGCAAGATATGATATAGATATTGATCCGGATCTTATTCCGCTTGATGATACGAAGACTTATCAATTATTTAAAGAAGGAAGAACAGTAGGAATTTTCCAATATGAAAGTCCCGGGATGCAAAAATACATGAGGGAGCTTAAGCCAACGGTTTTTGCCGACCTTATTGCAATGAATGCTTTGTATCGTCCGGGTCCGATTAAATACATTCCAAACTTTATCAACAGAAAGCACGGAATTGAAGAGATCGTTTATGACTTACCTGAAACAGAAGAGTACTTAAAAGAAACATACGGGATTACTGTTTATCAGGAGCAGGTAATGCTTTTGTCTCAGAAGCTGGCTAATTTTACAAAAGGTGAAGCCGATACTTTGAGAAAAGCGATGGGTAAAAAGCAGATCGATGTTCTTAATAAAATGTACCCGAAATTTATTGAAGGAGGTAGGAAAAACAATCTGAATGAAGAAAGGCTGGAGAAAATCTGGAATGACTGGAAAGCCTTTGCGGAATATGCCTTCAACAAATCTCACTCCACTTGCTACGCATTTATTGCTTACCAGACAGCTTATCTGAAAGCCAATTACCCTGCGGAATATATGGCAAGTGTGATGAGTAATAACATTAACAATACGGATTCAATTACCATGTTTATGGAGGATTGTAAAAGTATGGGAGTGGATGTATTAGGACCGGATGTGAATGAATCTCAATATAAATTTTCTGTAAACGAAAAAGGACAGATCCGTTTCGGATTGGGAGCAATCAAAGGGATTGGAGAAGGTCCGAGTGAAGGAATTACACGGGAAAGAGCGAACGGAAGATTCAAAAATATTTATGATTTTTTTGAAAGAATTCTGCCTTCGCAAATGAATAAAAGAGTAGCGGAAAGTTTGGTGCTTGCAGGAGCTTTTGATGAATTGGATTCTTTCCATAGAGGTCAGTATTTTGATATTGATATGGCTGGAAGAACAAATCTTGAAAGATTGATCAGATACGGACAAAGCTTTCAGGAGAGTAAAAATGAAATGGAACACTCTCTTTTTGCGGATTTTGCAGAAGAAGTTCAGATTGAGCAGCCGAAACTGGCACCATGCCCGGAATGGCCAAACATGCATAAACTTAATAAAGAAAAAGAAACGATAGGATTCTATCTTTCTGCACACCCTTTGGATGAATTTAAATACCAATATCAGTTTATGCAGGGGCAGCTTTCTAAAAAGGCGGTGTTGGAAAAGGATGAGGAAAAAGTAGTTATAGATGAAGCTCCTATTTTGGAAAAAGATTCTATTGATGAGGTTGCTGATCTTGTAGAAATTGTTTCTGATGACATCGTTGCCGGTGAAGAAGAGGAGATTATAGAAGAAGTTATAAAAAAAGCTGAACCAAAAGGGGTTTTTCATTTTTTGAATCTTGATGAAGTGGATGCCTATAAAGAACAGGCTTTCGCCAATAAACAGGAAGAACTTTTTGAAGAAAAGAAAAAAGACTGGAAAACTTTACAGAAAGAAAGAGAAAACGGTGGTGGCGGAAAAGAATATACTGTCGCTGGTCTGATTACGGAATATGTGGTAAAAGATGGTTTCAGAAGCGGTGAAAAAGTAGCTTTTGTTACGCTGGAAGATTATTCTGGATCCTATTCATTCAGATTGGGAGACAGGGATTATATGAGGCTGAAGGAGAAGCTGGAGGTTCAGAGATTTGTAATTTTCAAAATAAAATTTGCTCAGGTGAAGGATGGAAGAGTCTTCGTTAATGTAAATGATGTGATAGAACTACAGGAAGCATTTGAAAGGTTTGCGAAGAGTATATCTTTGGTCATGGACGTTATGGATGTAAGAGCTGAAGATCTGGATTTTTTCAGAACGGTGCTTGATAGAAATAAAGGAAATCAAAAGCTGAAGTTCTTTATCAGAAATCTTGAGGATGACTCTCATATCGAAGTGCAGTCTATGAAGCATTCGGTAGATCTGAATGGAGATTTGATTAAAGAAATTCAGTTATTGAATAAATATGAGTTCTATTTAAATTAAAGTAAAATATACTATTTAAAAAGAGTGGCTTAGGTCACTCTTTTTTTTGTTTACATATTGAGAATATTTATGAAAAATTTTAAATGCTTTTTTGCAATGAATAGAAAAATATTCTGAAGTCTATTTTAATTATATAGTAATTTAAATCTTTGATTATTAGTGTTTTATTATTTTTCAATGTATTGCGAAATATCTGTTAAAATTAAATAAACGTTTGATTTTATTGTATTTTATTGCTGCTTTTATTTGTTTTTGTTTATTGTTTTGTGATATTTTCTGATTTTTTAGTTAAAATTTAAATTAATATTTATACATTTATCGCCCTAACTTTTATTATTAACTATTTATGAAGAAATTACTACTATTAAGTCTATTTTTAATAGCTTCCATTACCAATGCCCAGATAATGCTGGGAAGCGGGACTACCCAGGGCGGATATGTTCCTATTGATGTCAACTACGGATACAACTACACGCAGCAGATTTTTACTAAAAGTGAAATTAATGCTAACGCTGCGGGGAATATCACCGGAATGAAGTTTTATTTACCAAATAATGCTGATATTACAAAATCAGTAGATTGGGTAGTGTATGTAGGCCATACTACTAAAACATCTTTTTCCAGTACTACAGACTGGATTCCTACATCTGGTTTGTCTCAGGTGTTTTCGGGGACAGTAAGTGCTTCCGGAGGAGAAGTGACTGTAAACTTTACCACACCTTTTACTTATAATAATACGGATAACCTTGTTGTTGCTGTTGATGAGAATACTACAGATTATACAGCAACTTCAAACAGGTTCTATACTTTTACAGGAGCTTCCAATTCAACTTTGTATTATAGAAGCGATACAACCAATCCGGATCCGGCTTCGCCACCTACGGGAACAAGAACAACAACGAAATCTATTACAAATTTATTAGGGCTTACTCCGGGAGTTCCGGCTTGTCCTGCTGTTTCTGCACCTGCCGCTGCTGCAACGGGCGTTTCGGTATTGCCTACCATTAGCTGGGCTGTTGCAAGCTCTGCATCATCATATAAGATCAGCGTCGGAACAACGCCGGGTGCCACCAACGTGATGAACATGCAGGATGTAGGAAATGTAACTTCCTATACTTTAACGAATTCTTTGAGTTTTGATACTCAGTATTATTATACAGTATATGCTGCCAATTCTACCGGAGTTTCTGCTGCATGTACAGAAAGATCTTTCACTACAATGGCTACTTTGGGATGCCCGTCTGTGAGTGCGCCTACAGCTGCTCAGGTTGGTTTACCTGTGTTGACTACTTTTTCCTGGCCTGCAGTAAGTGGAGCGTTGGGATACAACTTAAGTATTGGAACATCTGCAGGTTCATCCAATGTTTTGAGTAATTTTAATATGGGTAACGTTACTACTTACACCCTTACTCCTGCACAGCAGCTGAACCCTACAACACAGTATTATTATACTATTACAGCTTATAATGGCGGTGTTGTATCAACAGGTTGTACTGAAAGAAATTTCACAACTACTGTTGTACCTCCGGCAAATGATAACTGTTCAGATGCTATAAATTTAACAGTAAATCCTTCTTTGGCTTGTACTGCTACAACTCCTGGTAATACATTGGGGGCTACAGAATCTATGGCTGCCGGTGCTTGCAACGGAAGTCCAAATGATGATGTTTGGTATAAATTTACTGCAACAGCTGCAAGTCATGTTATAGCGATCTCTAATGTAACTTCTACGGGAACTACAACAGGGATTTCAGATATGTATTTCCAGGTATTATCAGGAAGCTGTGGTACTATGACAAGTATGCTGTGTTCTGATGCTGATACTAATATTGTTACCGGTCTTACTCCGGGTCAGACGTATTATATCAGAGTATATACTTATTCATCTACTGTTACTGCCAATGCAAGTTTCAACATCTGTGTAAGTACACCACCGGCACCACCAGCTAATGACGACTGTGCAAACGCGGTGGCTATTACTATTAACCCTGATATGGGTTGTGCTAGTGTTACAGCAGGGACTACATTGGGAGGAACAAGTTCGGGAGTTGCTCTTGGTTCTTGTTCAGGAACAGCTGACGATGATGTTTGGTATAAATTTACTGCAACATCAACAGGTCATACTTTCCAGCTGAAAAATATAGTTTCTGTAGGAAATGTTTCTACAACATCTTTGTATGCCCAGGTATTTAGTGGCGCTTGTGGCGCTTTGGTAAGTACTAATTGTATCAGTTCAAATACAAACTTTACAAACTTAACGGGTCTTACTGCAGGTCAGACTTATTATGTAAGAGTATACACTTATGATTCTAATTCAGGGGCAAGTTTCTATGCAAACTCTTTTGATATCTGTATGGGAACGCTTCCTGCAGCTCCTGCTAATGATGAGTGTTCTGCTGCTGTTTCTTTATCTGTGAGCCCAACACTTACATGTGCTTCACCGGTATCCGGAACAACTTTAAGTGCAACTAATTCAGGATTGGCGGTAAGTCCGTGTACAGGAACAGCAGATGATGATGTTTGGTACAAATTTACAGCTACAGGTACTGATCATGTAGTATTGCTTTCAAACGTTACAGCGGTTGGAACTTCTACATCAACGAGTGTATATACTCAGGTTTTCAGTGGGGCTTGTGGTACTTTGACGAGTATTAAATGTGGTACGGCAGTAAATACACCGCTTACTGGTCTTACTCCAGGGCAGACTTATTATGTGAGGGTTTATAATTCCAATACAAATGGTAGTACACTATATGCTAATAGTTTCAATATCTGTATTGGTACACCTCCGCCGCCGCCTGCAAATGATGATTGTGCAAACGCTACATCTCTTTCTGTAAGCAGTACAGATGCTTTTGTGAATGCTGTGAATGGTTCTACTGTGAGTGCTACTCAGAGTTCAGGAGTTACAGCACCTACATGTAGTGCATCAGGTATCAATGATGATGTTTGGTATTCATTTACTGCAACAGGTGCAACACATCTTGTACATGTTTTATATACTGATAATGCGACAAGTACACAGATCTATTCTGGAACATGTGGAGCTTTAACAGCTATGACTTGTTTTGATGGTGCTTATGGAAATTCCAGTGTATTATTGCAAAACCTTGTAGTAGGACAAACGTATTATGTTAGAGTGTATTCTTCTACAAGTACTGCAACTACAACATCCAATTTCCAGATTGCTGTAACCACTCCTTCACCTGTAATTAATGATACTTGTGATACAGCTATTGCTCTGGCTTGTAATGGAACTGCTCAGGGTGTTAATGCTCTTGCCGGGGATGAAACACTTCCTGCTTCAACATGTGGTAGTTCTGGAAGCACGGCATCTTATAAAGGTGTTTGGTATACCGTAAAAGCTACTGAAAATGGTCCTATTACTATTGATGCTTGTGGTACACAATATGACGCCTATTTAAGAGTGTATACAGGTACCTGTGGTTCACTTACTTGTTTCAGCAACAGTTCAGGTGTAGGATATGCTGATGCCGGTTGTGCCAATACTCTTTATAATGCTCCGACATTAACATTTACAGGAGTTGCGGGTACTACTTATTATGTATTACTTACAGGATATGCTGCATCTAGAATTGGTAATTATAGCATTTCTGTTACACAAGGATGTTCAGGGCTTGCAACAGCTGAAGTTGAAAAGAAAAACAATGAAATTAAAGCTTACCCTAATCCATTTGTAGACGATCTGAATATTTCAGATGCTTCTAAAGTAAAATCTGCTTCTGTAGTTGATGTTGCGGGAAGAATAGTGAAGACTATTGACAATCCTTCTTCTACGCTTCACCTGGGAGATCTGAAACAAGGAATGTATTTAGTAGTATTGAATATGAAAGATGGATCTAAGCAAACGATTAAAGCGATTAAAAGATAAAATGTATTAATTATATAACATGAAACGACAGCTAAACAGCTGTCGTTTTTTTATTTTTAAACATTCTGAAAAAGTGTTTTAAATTATTGTAAATTCGTAGACGTATTAATAACCAAAAACTTATACATGAAGAAAATCTTATTTTTATGCTTACTGATGGTGAGTATTGTACTAAGTGCTCAAATCAAATTAGGCGCAGGAAGTACAGACACGGGTAATGCTCCGGTCAATAGTGGTTTTACCTTCTCTTATTCTCAGCAGATTTATACAAAACAAGAAATCAATGCTGATACAGCCGGGAATATTACCGGGCTTAAATTTTACTTAACGTCTTCTGCAAACCCTGCATATTTATCAAACTGGGTAGTGTATTTGGGGCACACCACAAAAAACTCCTTAGATTATCAGACAGGCTGGATTCCTGTTGCAGAAATGACACAAGTTTATTCAGGTACAGTGACAAATGTAAACGGAGTTGTAGAGGTGACATTTACGACCCCTTTCCCATATGATAATGCAAGAAATTTGGTTGTTGCAGTAGATGAAAATGGATTTAATTCTAATTCAAATAATCCGTTTTTTGTGTATAATACTATGGAGCAGGCTCTTTATACTGAGAGTAATACTGTTAATCCGGACCCTGCCAATCCTCCAATTGGCCATTTTTTACCTTATAAGCCTGTGGTGAGTCTTATGGGGTTAGTTCCTAATCCATTACCGGATTGTCCGATCATCAGTTATCCTGCAAACAATGCTTCGTCTGTACCGGTTCTTCCTAATTTTACGTGGGTTGCTGTACAGGGAGCTACAAGTTATAAAGTTTCTGTCGGAACAACTCCAGGAGGAACAGATATTGTTAATCAACAGTCGGTAACGACAACAAACTTTACTCCGTTATCTCCACTTTTGGCAAGTACAGTTTATTATCTTAAAATAACAGCAGTAGGGCCGGTAGGAGAGTCTTCCGGTTGTGTTAATCAGAAATTTACAACAGTGCCGGGTATACCCTCCAATGATGAGTGTATGAATGCTATAACTCTGCCTGTAAATCCAGATCTGAATTGTATTGACTTTACTTCTGGAACTACTGTGATGTCAACTGTATCGTCTCCTGCATCATCATGTAGTACGAGTACTGGTGACGTATGGTATAAGTTTACAGCTACTTCTTCTACGCATACAGTTAATCTTAAGGAGGTAACCTCTGTACCATTAGGAGGTGGGTATGTTTATTTTCAGGTTTTAAAAGGTGATTGTGGTAATTTGACAAGTATATTATGTTCTGGTTCTGGATGTGGTTATGTGACAAGTGCATCCTGTCCTGTTTCTGTTGTTAATAACCTTACTGTAGGAGAGACCTATTATATAAGAGTATTTAGTGGATCAGGCTATTCATCTCATAAATTTGATATATGTGTAGGAACAGTTCCACCGCCGCCATCCAATGATAATTGTATCAATGCTATAAGTGTTCCTGTGAATTCTGGGATGGATTGTATCAATGTTACTTCCGGAACGACTTTATCATCAACGAAGTCTGCTGTATCTTGTGACAATTTCTCCAGATATGATGTGTGGTATAAATTTATAGCAACCGATACCAAGCATATCATTAAATTGATTAATAAAGTTGCTGTGGGAGAACCAAACTCTTTGGGAGGATTAAATTTTAATGTGCTTGGTGGCAGTTGTGCTAATCCTGTATGTGTAGGAATAGGAGGGGCTGTTGGACTTGTTACTGGTTTTACGGTGGGAGAAACTTATTATCTCAGAGTATTTGATGTACAAGGAACACCCCAATCGGGTTTCAATTTTGATTTATGTATTACAAAAGATTTGACACCGCTTCCAGCAAATGACGAATGTGCAAATGCGGTCTCTTTGGTCGTTAATCCGGATTTGACCTGTGTCGGGGGACTTGAAGGAAGTACTTTGGGAGCAACAGTTTCAGCGATGTTACCAGCAGCTTCGTGTGCCGGAATCGGGGTTCAGAATGATGTTTGGTTTAAATTTGTTGCCACAGGAACCAGCCACAGAATTAGTTTTAAAAATATTATCGATGTTGGAGTGAGTGGTACACAACAAGATATACGATTTGAGGTTTTCAAAGGTAGCTGCGGGGCTTTAACAAGTGTAAAATGTGGTGGAAGCGTTAATAGTTCTAGTTATATTAATAATGTTTCAGGATTGATTGCGGGTGAAACCTATTATATAAGGGCATACAGTACAGGTATTGGTATTGCTGTCAAATTCAATATATGTGTAGGAACATTGCAGCCTCCTGTTAATGATGATTGTACTGGTGCTTTGTCGGTTTCAAATTTCCCATATACTTATACGCAGATTGATGCTGAGCATACTACCAATAATAACGGATTTATAAACTCTTGCAATTCTGCAATGAATGACGGAACATGGTTTACTTTCGTGGGTGATGGTTTTCTGCATAAGATTACAGTTTCAAGACCTTTAAATAGCAGATTTAATTTTGGTATTGGTGCATATAAAGGAAGTTGTGGAAACTTGACGTGTGTAAAAAGAGTAGATTTTACTGGTTCAAGCCCAGTTATTATGGATTTGCCAACTGTTGCGGGAACCGTTTATTATATAAATATTGGAGATCGGGATTACTATACCGATACAGTAGAAGGTATTTTTACTATTACTATAGAAAAAGTAACCAGTCTTGGTACTTCTGAGGTTTCCCAAAATACGGAAAGTATAGAAGTGTATCCAAACCCATTTACAAACGTACTGAATATTGCAAAACCAGATAAAGTAAAATCAGTTTCCATTCTGGATTCTACCGGAAGACTGATTAAAACAATTGAAAAACCTTCTTCTGAACTTCAATTGAGAGATCTGAAAGAAGGATTGTATTTAGTTGTTTTGAATATGAAAGACGGATCTAAACAAACCGTTAAAGCAATTAAAAGATAAATAAATTCTTAAAAAAATAAAAAAAGCGACTGCTCAATTTGGGCAGTCGCTCTTTTTTTTACGGAATTGCCTTATGTTAAAAGAAAAGTGGTATTTGTTGTTATATGATGAAAAAAATATTTTTTTTGTTGCTGATTTTCACTAGATTTGAGTAACTAATACTGATTTATATGAAAAACTTTTTACTCGTTGGTTTTTTAATAACTGGCTTTTTATCTTCCGCACAGACTTACTGTACGCCGGCATTTGCTAGCGGATGTAGTGGAGGGGATATGATAGACTCTTTTACCATTCCGGGCGCCGGATTTGATCATGCAGATACAGGCTGTTCTGTTGATTCGTATGGAGATTTTACTTCTATGACAATTAACCTTAATGCAGGTTTAAACTATGATTTTAGCGTTAAACATGGTTATAGTGATCAGAATGTACGGATCTGGATAGATTTTAATAATGACGGAACTTTTGATGATGCAGCTCCAGAGCTTGTAGCTTCAGCAAGCAGTACCCTTGTAGGAGCAAACAATATTACTTCAGGGCTTATAACAATTCCTTCTACCGTAACTCCGGGTACTTACAGGATGAGAGTAGGAGATAGATTCTCCAGTGATCCTATCCCCTGCAATATATCTGGCTATGGAGAAGCACATGATTATACAGTTGTAATAGGAGCGGTTCCTACCTGCTTTGCTCCAACCGGTTTAACGGTTTCAGCAGTTACCACAAATACAGCTCAGATTGCGTGGACGGCACCAGCTTCTGCTCCGGGCAGCGGCTATGAATATTATTACTCAACATCCAATACATATCCTACAGCGGCTACTGTAGTTTCCGGAACCAGTAATGCTTTAACGGCTAATTTGTCTACACTTGCTCCGGCAACTGTTTACCACGTATGGGTACGTTCTGCATGCAGTACTACAGATAAGAGTGCATGGTCTCAAATGGCAACATTTATGACAGCTTGTGTTTCTGTAGGTGTGCCATACGCACTGGATTTCGAGAGTGTAACTCCTCCTGATCTGCCGAATTGTACTTCAGTAGTGAATGATGGGTCAGGAAATATGTGGGAAACTGGCGATCTGGACGCTCAAGGATTTACAGGAAATGTTCTTAAGTATTCTTATGACTATGCCAATAATGCTGATACCTGGTTTTTCACTAATGGAATCAACCTTACAGCAGGAGTTACTTACAGAGTCAAATATAAATATGCAAATGCAGAAGGATTTGTATATGCTGAAAAATTAAAAGTAGCCTACGGAACTTCAGCCACAGGTGCAGGAATGACCAATGCACTGGCAGATCACCCGAATGTAGTTACCAGTACTGCAACAAGTGCTTTTGTGAACTTTACACCAACAACTACAGGTGTATATTATATTGGATTCCAGGCATATTCTGATGCTAACATGAACAAGCTGTATGTAGATGATATTAATGTAGATGTCGCACCTGCTTGTAGTGAGCCAACTGCTCTGGCTATCTCAAATATTACTGCCGGAGGAGCTACGGTTTCCTGGACGGCTGCCACTCCCGTACCTGCAAACGGATATGACATTTATTACAGCACAACCAATACAGCTCCTACAGCGGCAAGTACACCAAATTTCACAGGAGTTACAGCAATTACTTATAACATTCCAGGTTTAGCACCTGACACTGTCTACTATGTATGGGTGAGATCCGCATGTAGTGCAACAAGCAAAAGTGCATGGAGCGATCCTGTTACATTTACTACATTATGTTCAAGTGCGAACCTTCCTTATCTTGTAGATTTTGAGAGTGTTACTACTCCGGATCTTCCTGGTTGTACGATGAATACCAATATGGGATCGGGGAACGACTGGGAAACTTCAGACCCACCTTCTGATAGCCAGGGATTTACCACCAATGTGCTAAGGTATCATTATAATTCTTCCAATGCTGCCAATGCATGGTTCTTTACCCAAGGATTGAATCTGACAGCAGGAGTACAGTATACAATCAGCTATAAATATGGGAATAATTCATCAACCTATGCTGAAAAACTAAAAGTAGCTTACGGAACTTCACCGGTTGAATCTGCGATGACAAATTCAGTGGCAGATTATCCTTCAATCAACGATGAAATGGCTCATACAGAGTCTATAACGTTTACAGTTCCTGTTACCGGAGTGTATTTCTTTGGATTTAATGCCTATTCAGATGCAGACCAGTTTAATCTGTATGTAGATGATATAAGCATCAGCAATGCGAATCTGGCAACATCTGAAGTTTCTGCAGCGAAAAACAGTATCAAAGTATATCCTAATCCATTTACGGATGTATTAAATATTTCTGATGTGAAAAATGTGAAAAATGTATCAGTAACGGATGTTGCAGGAAGATTAGTGAAAACTATTGCAAACCCTGAATCTACAATACATTTAAGAGACTTAATGCAGGGCGTTTACTTAGTAACTTTAGAAATGAAAGACGGATCTAAGCAGACCATTAAAGCCATTAAAAAATAATTTATCATTTAAATAAAAAGAAAGAGACGGGTCAGTGATGATCCGTCCTTTTTATTATAATGACATTGACAATCAATGGATCAAAAGAAAGATGAGCGAAATATTTCACTCATCTTTTTTATTTTGTACTAAAGTTCTAGTTGATTATAAATTATTTCCCCATCGCTCATTACTCATCATTTGTTGGGTATCGGTTGTATCTCTCCCTTATTCATAAGGTCAAAAACAGTAGGGAAGAACATTACTAATATAAAGTAGACGATGATCATCAGCACCACCAGTGCAAAAAGAATGATCACTAGACTATTCGGTTTGTTTTTCTTTTTTGGTTCCATGATTTTCTGGTATTTGGTGAATAAATTATATTGATATTCAATATCAAGCTAATTTCTTGCCACATTTCTTGCAATACCTTGCATCATCATCAATATCTTCGTTACCACAGCGTTCACAGATCAGTTCCAGGTTTTGTCTCTTGTTTCTCATTTCTGCCGTTACAATACCGGTAGGAACTGCAATAATAGAATAACCGGCCAGCATTAGAACAACTGCAAAAAACTTTCCTAAAGGTGTGATTGGGGATACATCACCATATCCTACAGTAGTTACGGTAACCACCGCCCAATAGATAGATTGTGGGATGGTTTCAAATCCCTGCCGCCCGCCTTCCACCATAAACATCAGTGATCCTACAATCACGGAGAATATAATCAGAAATAAAAGGAAGATGTAAATTTTTCTCGAACTGTTTTTCAGAGCCCTTACAATAAGGTAGCCGTCATTCATAAAATCCAGTAAGTTGAAAATCCTGAAAATCCTCAACATTCTCAGCATTCTGAAAATCAGGAAATACTTAGTGATAGGAAAGAAAAAGCTAAGGAAAAAAGGAACCAGTGCAAGAAAATCTATAACTCCGAAAAAACTGAAAATATAATTTCGTTTATTTTTTACCACTGCAATACGCATAGAATACTCAAGAGTGAAGAAAATTGAAATCACCCATTCCAGAATCAGGAAGGTATAATGAAACCTTTTATCAAGCTGAGGTACACTTTCCATCATAATGATAGCAGTACTTGCAAGAATTAAAGATAATAAGATGATATCAAACAGTTTTCCGAGCCTGGTATCGGAACGATAAATGATCCGGTAAAGGAATCTTTTCCAAAGTTTGTCCTCAGGAACAAGATTATGTTCTCTTTCCATTTATATAGGTTATTTCACAGCGAAGTTAGTAATTTCTATAAAGTATAGGGTAAAGATATGATTGTTAAAAGAATCCTGCAAATGTTAAAAGTATTTCTATCATTAAAAAGTGAATTATTAACATTTAATTTAATGATTTTCAATATATTATAACATACAAAATACGAATAAAATATCACATATAAAAATTTATTTTTTAACATAATACTAACTCAAGTTTGTAATTTTATCCAACAAAAGCTTTATATCATGAGAAAAATTTTAACCTTGTTTATTCTGTTTTTCATAAGCAGTTTTGTACATGCTCAGGTTGGGATTAATACTTCAACACCCAATGGTGCTGCAGTACTGGATATAGTCTCCAACCAGAAAGGGATTCTCATTCCTCGTCTTACTGATACTGACCGGGATACATACCTGGCAGATAATAACGCTTCCACAGTACCGCCTGCAGGTGTTGCGAATGCTAACCTTACTGCAGGAACACTTATTTTTAATACGACAACGAATAACTTCCAGTATTGGGATGGTACCCTCTGGAGACAGCTTTTTGTTCCCACATCTTCTCAGGCTGGTAACGACGGTGTCGTTAAAATAAATTCTGGAAACGCAAATGTAAAACCTTCATTCAGTTTAAGTGCAGCAGGAAGCGGGTATGGCCCAAGACAACAGGTGCTTTATGCCACACCGCTAGTCTTTGCAGCAAGTCCTACTACAAGCTGGCCGGAAACCACAGTTCCATTTCCGGGAGTTACATCCAATATTTATGTTGCTGCTACGGGTAAATGGAGGGAGAATGAAATTAACGGACAGGTCCATGTCTGGAGGGCTATCGCTACGATTACTCCGGGGTCCAACTCTTCAGGATCCGTAAAAGCTACTTTTAAAAACCCTGATTCCGGTTTTGAAATTAACTCTATCCAGTTGCTGCCAAGTGGTTCAAGTGGATCAGGTAACATCCTTACGTTCTATTTCTATACCATTGCAGATCCTGCGAGTCTTGATCCGGGAAGAGGTTATCAGCTTTTTATGGAAGCCGATATCAACTGTAGTGTGGTAATGGAATCCTTTACAAGAGTATCGCTTTTCAAAGATTAACAGTGTCTATTTATTTTTTTAATATCAAATTCAAACCGGCCGATGAAAGCCGGTTTTTTATTGAATCAGAAATATGCTTTGGATTTTTAGTAAAATTAATATCTTCGCTGTAACTGTAAAATATAAATTAATGAAGCTAAAAACTGTAATTGCAAAGATTGAAGAGGAAATAAGTATCAGACAGGCAGAAGATTTTGATAATGTAGGTCTGTTGTGTGGTGTTTATGATCGTGATGTATCTGGGATTCTGGTTTGTCATGATGCTTTGGAAAATGTTGTAGATGAAGCTATTGAAAGAAACTGCAATCTTATTGTATGTTTCCATCCGATTATATTTTCCGGACTCAAATCTTTAACAGGGAAAAATTATGTAGAAAGAGCTGTTTTAAAAGCTATCGAAAATAAAGTGGCGATCTATGCCATTCATACAGCATTTGATAATGATTTCTTTGGGGTTAATTATGGAATTTGCAGTCAGTTGGGATTAAAGAATATGAAAATTCTTCAGCCGAAAGAAAATAATTTAAAACAGCTGACGGTTTTTGTTCCGAAAGAGCATTCCGAAAAAGTAAAAGAAGCTATGTTTTCAGCAGGAGCAGGAAATATAGGTTTCTATGACGAATGCAGTTTTACGGTCAATGGTAACGGAACATTCAGACCGGTAGAGGGTTCAAATCCATTCTCAGGACAGCAGGGCATTCGTGAAAATGCAGATGAAGATATGATCTCTGTAATTTTTGAAGGCTTTAAACAAGGTCAGATTGTAGGAGCGATGAAAGCCGCACATCCTTACGAAGAAGTAGCTCACCAAATATACAGCCTGGATAATAAAAACCATCATGCCGGACTGGGAATGTATGGTGACCTGGAAGAAGAAATGGATGAAAAAGATTTCCTGGGGTTTGTAAAAGAAAAGTTTGGTCTTGAGGTGATAAAACATTCTTCATTTAACAATAAAAAAATCAAAAGAGTAGGGGTTCTGGGAGGTTCCGGAGCGAGTGGAATAAGATCTGCTGCTTCCAGGAAATGTGATGCTTATCTTACCGGAGATCTTAAATATCACGACTATTTTTTAGCTGAGTCTAAAATGCTGATTTGTGATATTGGCCATTATGAATCGGAACAATTTGTTACCCAACAATTATTTGAAATTTTATCACAAAAATTTAGTACATTTGCAATTTCAAAATCTATTGAAAAAACAAACCCAGTAAATTATTTCATTTAAATATGGCAAAAACCAACGATATTTCAGTTGAAGAAAAATTAAGAGCTTTATACGATTTACAGATCATTGATTCAAGATTGGATGAAATCCGAAATACTAGAGGAGAATTGCCAATTGAAGTTGAAGATCTTGAAATCGAGATTGAAGGTCTTGAAAAAAGAGCTGAAAAATTTCATGCTGATATCAAAGATCAGGACGATCAGATCAAAACAAAGCATGAAGTTATTAACCATGCTAAAACTTTAATTGAGAAGTACAAATCTCAGCAGGATAATGTAAGAAACAATAAAGAGTTTGAAGCATTAGGAAAGGAAATGGAATTCCAGGATCTGGAAATTCAGCTTGCTGAAAAAAGAATTAAAGAATTCGGAGTGAAAATTGCTCACAAAAACGAAACTTTAAGTGAACTGAATACTAAGATCGACGATTTGAAAAGCCACTTGAAATTCAAGAAAGAAGAATTAGATGGTCTTATCTCTGAAACTCAGAAAGAAGAAGAATATCTTTTAGAGCAATCTAAAGAATATGCAGGTAAAATCGATGAGAGATTATTGGCTTCTTACAACAGAATCAGAACAAATTCTATTAACGGTCTTGCAGTAGTAGGATTAGAAAGAGGAGCTCCAAAAGGATCTTTCTTCACCATTCCGCCTCAAAAGCAAATGGAAATTGCTCAGAGAAAGAAAATTATTATTGATGAGCATTCAGGGAAAATCCTTGTTGATGACGAACTGGTAATGGAAGAAAACGAAAGAATGAAATCTGTAATTAAATTCTAATTATTGATTTTAAAACAATACAAAAGCTGTTTCAGAAATGAAACAGCTTTTTTTGTGTATATGTAATAGGAACAGGCTTAGCCCGTTTAAACTTTTAGCATAATGTATTTTTTGCGGTGTCTTTGTCATTCCGCAAAAATCTCAACTCTACTTTTTGATTATAGTATGGATTCCTACGGAATGACAAAGGTTGTGCTATAATTAGATTAAAAAAATCAATGGTGGTGAATCAATAGAAACGGGCTTTAGCCCGTTTAACTAAAAAAATAAATCTTCCTATTGGCTTTAGCCAAAACAGAAAAAAACCGCCTCAAAATGAAGCGGTTGATATTATTTACTCATGATGATCATACATCTTATTATACAAAGCAATAAACTTCTCTTTTACTGCCTTTCTTTTTAGTTTTAAAGTTGGAGTAAGCAATCCGCTTTCAATGCTCCATACTTCAGGAGTAAGCTCAATCTTTTTAATTTTTTCCCAGTTTCCAAGATGTTCGTTGATTCCTTCGATTTCCTTTTCAATCCTTTGCTTCAGCTCAGTACTTTTTGCAATCTCTTCTGGTGTAGAGCCTATATTCAGATTATTTCTCATAGCCCAGCTTTTTGCAAATTCAAAATCAGGCTGTACCAAAGCACATGGCATTTTTTCACCATCACCTACAACCATGATCTGTTCTATGAACTTAGAAGCTTTTGCTAAATTTTCAATCGTCTGTGGGGCAATATATTTTCCACCAGAAGTTTTGAACATTTCTTTCTTACGGTCAGTGATCTGTAAAAACCCGTCACTATCAATATGTCCGATATCTCCGGTTTTGAAAAACCCATCTTCCGTAAAGGCTTCTTTGGTCATCTCTTCATTTTGAAAATACCCTTTGAAAACAGATGGTCCTTTTACTGTAATTTCACCATCTTCCTGGATCTTTACTTTTAAATTATCCAATGGAATACCTACCGTTCCTACCTTCATTTTCTCAAAGCTGTTTACGGAAATTACCGGGGAAGTTTCTGTTAAACCATAACCTTCCAAAATTGGAATTCCTGCATTTTGGAACATTAAGTTAAGTCTTGTAGATAATGCCGCAGATCCTGAAACCAATGTCACAATTTCACCGCCTAAACCTTCTCTCCATTTGGAAAATACCAGTTTGTCTGCAATGATTTCCTGAAGTCCGGATGGTTTCGAGATTACTTTTTTCTTGCTGATCAGATTCAAAGCCCAGAAGAATATTTTTGATTTTAATCCTCCGGCAGAAGATCCCGTATTGTAAATTTTATCATATACCTTTTCTACCAACCTTGGGACTACAGTCATATAATGGGGCTTCACTTCTTTCACGTTTTCCCCCATTTTCTCGATGCTTTCAGCAAAATAAAGAGAAAAACCGTTGTATTGATAGAGATAGAAAAGCATCCTTTCAAAGATATGGCAGATTGGCAGGAAGCTTAATGCTCTTGTTTCCTTATAATCCAAGCTCTTTTTCTTTGGAATTCTTGGAATAGCACCCAATACGTTTGAAACAATATTATTGTGGGTAAGCATTACTCCTTTAGGTCTTCCGGTAGTTCCAGAAGTATAAATAATAGTCGCAAGATCCTCTGTATTGATGGCATTGGAAAGGTCGTCTACTTCAATTTGTGTAGATTCATCTTTACCCAGATCCAGAATTTCTCTCCAGTTGGCAGCACCGCTGATGTTGTCGAAAGTAAATATTCCCTGTAGACTTGGGATATTATGTTTTACTTTCATTACCTTAGTCAACAGCTCTTTGTCAGAAACAAAACAGTACTGAATTTCAGCATTGTTGAAGATAAATTCGTAATCTTCAGGTGAAATGCTCGGATAAACAGGTACAGAAACAACTCCGATCTGAGAAAGACCAAAGTCCATAATTGCCCATTCAGTACGGGAATTGGTAGTAATCAAAGCGATTTTATCACCCGGTTTTATGCCCAGCTTCAGTAACCCTCTGGATATCTTATTTCCCTCATTAATAAACTCCTGTGTAGAAGTTTTTTTCCACTCACCCTGATACTTAGTTACAAACATATCCGTTTTCGGATATTTTTCTAAAGCGTAGTGCGGAATATCGAATAATCTCTTGATCGTCATGATTTTTTAAATAATTTATAAAGAAATTTAAATATAAGCATTTTTTTTAATTGAAAACATAGGAATGTAATAATTAGGAATTAGTTAAATGCTTGCCATAATATATTGAATCAAAAAAAGGGCTGGAAGCCTTTAAAGGGTGGTTCCGAGGGCTCATTACAGATCCGGTATACCTTAACCTGCTGTTTTTACTTTCCCTCCTGAATTGGATGGTGTTCCCGATTGGTGAACCGGGATGTCATTTGTGGGCACTTTGAACCTTAGAATCTGTTTCAACTCCCTTTTTCTGTGCGTTTTTCCTGTCTTTAATTTATTTTTTCAGATTTGCTTAAAAAGTGTAAATTTACGGCTATCTAATTATTTTTTTTATGGACTTTAATTTATCGGAAGAACAGCTGATGATTCAGCAGGCAGCAAGAGATTTTGCACAGAACGAACTATTACCTGGAGTGATTGAAAGAGACCGTGACCAGAAATTCCCTGCAGAACAGGTGAAAAAAATGGGAGAAATGGGCCTTTTAGGAATGATGGTAGATCCACAATACGGAGGAGCAGGTATGGACAGCGTTTCTTACGTGCTGGCAATGGAGGAGATTGCAAAAGTGGATGCTTCTGCAGCTGTTGTAATGTCTGTAAATAACTCATTGGTTTGTGCCGGTCTTGAAAAATTTGCTTCTGAAGAACAGAAAGTAAAATATCTTACTCCATTGGCTAGCGGGCAGGTAATAGGAGCATTTGCATTATCTGAGCCTGAAGCTGGTTCTGATGCTACTTCTCAGAAAACAACTGCTGAAGACAAAGGAGATTATTATCTTTTAAACGGAATCAAAAACTGGATCACCAATGGTGGAACAGCTACTTATTATATCGTAATTGCACAAACAGACCCTGAGAAAAAACACAAAGGGATCAATGCTTTCATCGTAGAAAGAGGATGGGAAGGATTTGAAATCGGATTGAAAGAAGACAAATTAGGAATCAGAGGAAGTGATACACACTCTTTGATCTTTAATAACGTAAAAGTTCCAAAAGAAAACAGAATTGGTGCTGATGGATTCGGGTTCAACTTTGCAATGGCTGTATTGAACGGAGGAAGAATCGGTATTGCTTCTCAGGCTTTAGGTATTGCTTCAGGAGCTTACGAACTGGCATTGAAATATGCTAAAACAAGAAAAGCTTTCAAAACTGAGATCATTAACCACCAGGCTATTGCATTCAAATTGGCTGATATGGCAACTCAGATCACAGCGGCAAGAATGTTATGTTTCAAAGCGGCATGTGAAAAAGATGCAGGAAAAGATATCTCTGAAAGCGGAGCTATGGCGAAACTTTACTCTTCTCAGGTAGCAATGGATACTACTATTGAAGCAGTACAGATCCATGGTGGATACGGATACGTGAAAGAATACCATGTAGAAAGATTAATGAGAGATGCAAAAATCACTCAGATCTACGAAGGAACTTCTGAAATTCAGAAAATTGTGATCTCAAGAAGTATCTCAAAATAACATTTTATAAAACACACTACCTATGAAAAAATCTTTGTGGATCATCCTCGGTGTTGTACTGTTGTTACTAGGTGTATTTGTCTGGTATAAGTACTATTTTGTTTTCGGAGAAGGGGTGAAATCCGGATACCTGAACTATGCTATGAAAAAAGGTTATATCTTCAAAACCTATGAAGGTAAGCTGATTCAGGAAGGCTTCGGGAGAGGAAAAACAGGAACAATTACAAGCTATGAGTTTGAGTTTTCTGTAGATGATCCTGAGATTTTCAAACAATTGGAAACCAACAGCGGTAAAACCTTTGATCTGCATTACAAAGAATACAATGGTGCTCTTCCATGGAGAGGAAATACAAAGTTTGTCGTAGACAAAGTAGTGAATATGAAATAAAACAAATAAGGCTCTCAATCTGAGGGCCTTATTTTACACCAAATCACAAAATATTAATATATGAAATAAAAATTTCCAAACTTATTTTGAATCTTGTTTGACAACAAAGATTCATTACATTTTGCTTCTATTTAAAGTTAAGAGGAATTTTCCAGATAAGCAAACTGTTTTACTGAATATTTGATAAAATTAGACATTAGAATTGAACTTCAATTCTAAACCTCATTAAAAAAACATTAAAAATCCACCCTGAAGATGGATTTTAAACTTAGTGAGAGTCGTTATGAGGAATATTTTTATTTTTCTTTTTGTAAAAGTAATATCCAATACCGGCAATAAGAAATAAAGGCCATAACGGAAGAATAAAGAGGAAAATAGAAGTGATTACCTCCCAGCCTGATTCAATGGCTGCCAATGATTTTCCACCGAAAGTTTTAGGTTCCTTTTCTGTTTGAGCTTTATCACTGATATTTACATTGATCGTACAGATTGTATTGTCTGTATAATTACGCCCTGAAACCTGAATATCCTTAGTATCTATGTCTCCAACATTATTGTTGATGGCATCCATTAAACCATCAAAATGCTGGATTGGAACTTTGATATCAAGGTTGTATGTCTTTTGATTCTCTCCATAAGGCCTGGCAGATTCTACATAAGAAAGATTTTCACTTTTGATGTAGCCGTTGTTTTTTTGGGCCTCTTCTCTGATGATTTCCTTCACCGTTTCTGCATTCTCCGCTTTTATAACAAGATACCCTGATTTTACCATTTTATCTTTTGGCATATTCAGTTCATAACTGTCATTTTTAGGCTTGTCTTTATAAATGATTTTGGTTTCTTTAATCACCTTTGGAGCCGGAGTTTTTACTGCTATTTTTTCAGATGGTTTTTCAGCAGAATCTTTTTTCTCTAATTTGGATTCCAGTTTTGTAGTGGCTATTTTCTCAGATAAGGAATCCACTATCTTCGAGGTGTTTTCTATTTTTTGCTGGATGTCGTTTTTAGTACTCTCAAAATCTTTTATTTTAATACTGGCAGAATCCATGATCTGGTTTGCTGTTTTACCTGCGTTGTCAATGGTTTCTGTAGCAGCAGTAGCAGTACTGTCGGCTGTATTAATAACTTCATTGATTTTATTTTGTGCAGCTTCTCCTTTTTTACACATAATGAAGGTGCCTGATATAGCAATAAGTAATATGAACTTTTTCATAACATTAATTTTTTTGATGAAGTAAAATTAGGAGGGAAGTTCTTGTAAAGATTGTAAATAGAATGTATTGTGCTGGTAAAGTGATAACTGTTTTATTTTCAGTGTTTTGTATTTGTTTTACAAAAGATTTACAAAGTAGTTTTCCCTGTTTAGGATACTAAAAGAGTAGGATATGTGTTCTTGGAGTGTTTAATAACAAAGTTTTATTAGATTAGATTCCTGCGGAATGACAAACAGAGCGATAAATTTATCCATACACTTTGTCATTCCGCCAAATATTAGTTCAGTAACCTAAAAATTCCCCTCCTCTGGAGGGGTGGCAAAAATTCAACGAATTTTTGACGGGGTGGTTTTGAAAATACATAATAAAAAAATCCGCAGAAAACTTCTACGGATCTATATTGTAAGCAATTTTGTCTTTTAATTAGTGTTCCTGGAACTCACTGATGAAATGTAATTTCACATTCGGGAATTTCTCCTGTGTCATATGAATGGTGAAAGATGAGTCTGCAAGAAATACCAGTTGATTGTATTTATCTCTTGCCAGGAATCTTTGCTTTAATCTTGCAAATTCTTTGAATTCTTCAGATTTTTCATCTGCTTCTACCCAACATGCTTTGTGCATAGATAGAGGCTCATAAGTACATTTTGCACCATATTCATGTTCCAGACGGTATTGGATAACCTCATACTGAAGTGCTCCTACAGTTCCGATAATTTTCCTTCCGTTCATTTCAAGCGTAAATAGCTGTGCAACCCCTTCATCCATCAGCTGGTCAATACCTTTTGCCAATTGCTTAGCTTTCAACGGATCGTTGTTGTTGATATAGCGGAAATGTTCAGGAGAGAAACTAGGAATACCTTTGAAGCTCAATTTTTCTCCTCCTGTAAGTGTATCTCCGATTCTGAAACTTCCGGTATCATGTAAACCTACGATATCACCAGGGAAACTTTCTTCCACTACCTCTTTTTTATCTGCAAAGAATGCGTTAGGAGAAGAGAATTTCATTTTTTTACCCTCTCTTACCAATAAATAGTTCTCATTTCTCTTGAATGTCCCTGAAACAATCTTCACGAAAGCAAGTCTGTCTCTGTGTTTAGGGTCCATATTCGCATGGATTTTGAAAACAAATCCTGTGAAAGTGCTTTCTTCAGGTTTTACAAGACGCGTATCACTTTCTTTTGGCTGCGGCATTGGAGCAATGTCAATGAAAGCATCCAGTAATTCACGTACTCCGAAGTTATTTAAAGCTGAACCGAAGAATACAGGCTGAAGATCACCTTTCATATAATCATCACGATTAAATTCAGGATAAACAGATTGAATAAGATCAAGTTCTTCTCTTAAAGTTTTGGCTGCTTTTTCACCAATCACTTCATCAATAGAAGTATCATTGATGTCATCAAACTTGATAGAATCTCCAACTTTCTGTTTTTTCTCCTCTAAGAATAACTGAATATTGTTTTCCCAGATGTTATAAATCCCCTGGAAATCACTCCCCATGCCAATTGGTAAAGAAAGCGGACAAACTGTTAGTCCTAATTTTTGTTCTACCTCATCCAAAAGATCGAAAGCATCTTTCCCTTCACGGTCCAATTTATTGATGAAAACCAACATAGGAATGTTTCTCATTCTGCAAACCTTAACAAGTTTCTCAGTCTGTTCCTCAACCCCTTTTGCAACGTCAATAACAACGATCACAGAATCCACAGCCGTTAAAGTTCTGTAGGTATCTTCAGCAAAGTCTTTGTGACCCGGAGTATCCAGGATGTTGATTTTGTGGTCTCTATATTCAAAAGCCAATACGGAAGTTGCTACAGAGATCCCTCTCTGTCTTTCGATTTCCATAAAGTCGGAGGTAGCCCCTTTTTTTATTTTGTTGGATTTTACCGCACCCGCTTCCTGAATAGCACCACCGAAAAGAAGCAGCTTTTCCGTAAGAGTTGTTTTTCCGGCATCCGGGTGGGAAATAATCCCGAAGGTCTTTCTTTTTTGTATTTCTTTGATTAAGTCTGACATATCGTATTTTGAAGTTGCAAAAATCGGGATTTTTTGCGAGGTTTTCAAATTTAAATTACAACAATGCTTATCAGTATAGGGAGTGGGGGGATAGTAGAGTTTGGGACCGGTTTACAAATGACCGTTATAACGTCATTAAATAAATAAGAAATTCCTTTTTTAGTTGCCTGTAGCATTCAAAAAAATTATCTTTGTTTCTAATAAACTTTTACAGAGAAAGGATGGAAAATAGCAAATATCCGAAGTTTACGTTCACATGGTTTGGCGGTGTTGTTTTGGTGGTTGGATTATTTGTAGGAACAATGGCTGTTTCTTTATTCAGCACTTTTTGGAAAGTTGTTTTCAGGGAAAATATAGAATTGAAAGACTGGTTCCTTATGGTTGCAAATTCTGTAGGATTCCTTACTGCTATTGCCTTTTTTGATTTTTTCATCGTAAGGCGCACTACCCAAAAGAAGCTTAACTTCAACTTATCATCCGTTAACTTCTCTACCTATCTCCTTATTTTTCCAATGATGGCGGGAATGATGTTTATTTCTGAATTTATTGCCGCTCAGATTCCTACTACAGGACCTTTCTTTGGTGATTTTTATGAATATTTTACCCAGTTGATGAGCCAGCTGACAGATAATCCGGTGGTAATGATTATCATGACCGTAATCATGGCTCCGATTTTTGAGGAGATTATATTCAGAGGGATTATCCAGAAAGGATTGATTAATAAAGGAGTAAAACCCTGGAAAGCAATTTTGTATGCTTCCATTATTTTTGGAGTGGTTCACGGAAATCCATGGCAGTTTATCAGTGCAGTGATGCTGGGCTGTGTGCTGGGATTGGTATATCATAAAACAAAATCTTTACTAATGCCCATACTGCTGCATGCGTTTAATAATTTAACCCTGTCGCTGTTGGTACTTTATGGTAAAGATGAAAGTTTTGCAAAAGTTCTTAATGTTTCAGAATGGCTTGTACTGGCTGTAGGAATTATACTTTTCTCTTTATTCTATTATCTTTTTATGAAAAAGTATAAAGTGCATTATGCTGAAATGTAAGTAACCAGGTTAAAAAAGTAAAATTGAAAATGAATATAGAAATGGAATTATTAGTAGCTACACACAACGAACATAAAAAAGAAGAAATTCAACAGATCCTGGGAAGTGATTGCGTTGTGAAAAGTCTTACCGATTATCATATTCACGAAGAAATTGTGGAAGATGGAGACTCTTTTCATGCCAATGCCCTGATCAAGGCAAAATACTGCTTCGAAAAAACAGGTGTTCCAAGTTTGGGAGATGATAGCGGACTTGTAGTAGAATCTTTGGATGGAAGACCTGGCATCTTCTCTGCACGTTACGCCGGAGATCACGATTTTGCGAAAAATATTGAGAAGGTGCTGGAGGAAATGCAAGGAATTGAAAATAGAAAGGCTTATTTCGTTACTGTTCTGTGCTACTATGATGAAAACGGAGCGCAATATTTTGAAGGAAGAGTTCACGGAAATTTACTGACAGAAAATAAAGGTTTCAAAGGGTTCGGGTATGATCCTATTTTTGTTCCGGTAGGATATGAAAAAACCTTTGCAGAAATGGATCCGGAAGACAAAAACAAAATCAGCCACCGTAAGCAGGCCTTAGATTTATTTATGGATTTTTTAAAAGTGACTGATTAAGTTTAAATATCAGGGTGAACTACCCATTTAGATTTTCTGTCGTACATTTGTTATAATAAATTATTGATTTGAGTACTTATTTAACAATATTAGGCTTCAACTCAGCAATTCCGACTATCAATACATCACCCACAGCTCAGCTGCTGGAAATGGAAGAAAGGCTCTTCCTTATTGATTGTGGAGAAGGTACACAGGTACAGCTGAGAAAAGCAAAAGCAAGATTTTCAAAAATCAATCATATTTTTATCTCCCATCTTCATGGGGATCATTGTTTTGGGCTTCCGGGACTTATTGCTTCTTTCCGTCTTTTAGGAAGAGATACCCCGCTGCATGTTTATGGTCCGAAAGGTATTAAGAAGATGCTGGAAACCATTTTCCAGATTACGGAAACACACCGCGGTTTTGAAGTGGTATACCATGAACTGGATAAAGATTATTCCGAAAAAATATATGAAGACAACAGAGTAGAGGTATATACTATTCCGCTGGATCACAGGATTTACTGTAACGGTTACCTTTTTAAGGAAAAGCCGAAAGACAGACATCTTAATATGAAAGAAATTGCCAAATACAGTGAGATTGAAACCTGTGATTATCACAATATAAAAGCAGGAAAAGATTTTGTATTGAGTGATGGCTATGTTCTTAAAAACGAAATTCTGACTCTTGAACCTGCTCCGCCGGTATCCTACGCATTTTGCAGCGATACGCGTTACCTTGAAAGTGTGATTCCGATTATTAAAAATGTTACCGTTCTCTATCATGAATCAACATTTTTACATGATTTGAAGGAAATGGCTGATTATACAGGACATACTACGGCATTGGAGGCGGCAACGATTGCCCAGAAAGCTCAGGTTGAAAAATTAATTTTAGGACATTTTTCCAACAGATATGCTGATCTGACTGTGTTTACTGATGAAGCAAGAAATATTTTCCCCAATACATTTTTACCAAAAGCTTTGGAAAGTGTAAAGATTTAGAATGAATATGCTGAAATTTGAAGAACTCAGAGATTTTCTCAACGAAAAAGCAGATCAGTATAATACTCCTGATTTTATTGAAAATGATCCCATACAGATTCCTCATCGTTTTTCTTTAAAACAGGATATTGAAATTGCAGGATTTCTGGCAGCCACAATTTCCTGGGGAAACAGAAAATCAATCATTAATTCTGCGGATAAGATGCTTGATATTATGGGAAATTCTCCCTATGATTTTGTGATGAATTATTCAGAAAAAGATCTGGAAGCTATTCAGGATAAAAGCATTCACAGAACTTTCAATGGACAGGACTTTTCCTATTTCATCAAACAGTTCAACAGGATTTATAAAGAAAATGAAAGCCTGGAAAGTCTGTTTGAAGTAAAAGAGCCGGAGAATAATTTTCTCCACGCTATAGAACGATTCAGGAATGGATTTCTAGAAACAGAAAAACACAGAAGTCATAAACACATCAGTTCGCCTTACAAAAACTCTTCTGCCAAAAGGATTATTATGTTTCTGAGGTGGATGGTGCGTAAAGATAAGCGGGGGGTAGATTTTGGAATTTGGAAAAATATAGATCAGAAAAACCTTTCCATTCCTTTGGATGTGCATACCGGAAATATTTCCAGAAAATTGGGATTGGTTTCCAGAACACAGAATGACTGGAAAACGGTAGAAGAACTGGATGCTGCCATTAGAAAATTTGATGAAGCAGATCCTGCAAAATATGATTTTGCATTGTTTGGATTAGGGGTAACCAAAGAACTGTTATAAAAATATAAAGGATGAAAAAATATAACGAAAAAACAGAAGTTCTTGAAAAAATAGCGGATAGTATTACATCATGGATAGGGTCTATTCAGTCTCTGATTGTACATACTTTGCTGTTTCTTACTTCGTTTTTGCTTCCAATGCTGCATATAGTGGATTTTGATAAGATGCTTCTGATTCTTACTACAGTGCTTTCTCTGGAAGCTATTTATCTGGCTATTTTTATCCAAATGTCGGTTAATAAAAGTCACGAGAAAATTGAAGATATCCAGGAAGATATTGAAGAGATCAGTGAAGATATTGAAGACATTCAGGAAGATATCGAAGAGATCAGTGAGGATATCGAAGAAATCAGCGAAGACATTGAAGAGATCAATGAGGATATAGAAGATATCCAGGAAGACATTGAAGAGATTAATGAAGAAGAGGAAGAAGAAGATCACAATGAAAGAGCAAAAAACGTAATATTGAGAAGTAATGTAAACTCTAATAAAAACGAAATAAAAGCATTAAAAGATATTATCTCTCAGCTGAAAAATGAAATTGAGCAATTGAAAAAAGAAGAATAGTTGTAACTGAATAATGATAATGAAATATAAACAGATCAATTGGGTTGATCTGTTTTTTTATAAGTGGATTTTTATTCTAATGATTTGCGGAAAACGTAATAATAAGAAAAAAATATTATGAATCTAGGTGTTTGTTTGAAAAATAGTAATGTTAAAGGCTGATTTGTTATTATTATTTTTGCTACATTTGAACAAATGAAAACAAAATGTTAATCTATAGACTAAAAAACTATTTTTTCCTTTTTTCTTTTTTATTGATTTCTGTTTCTGCACTTTCTCAAACGAGACCAGTCAGAAAATCAGAGAAGATAAAGCCTTCTGCTGCCAGTCTTAGAGCTGGAGCATTCATAGATGTGAATGTACCGCCTTACACACCTTCAAACTATACACCCGAGCAATTGGTGAAGAATATTTTGATCAATGGGGGTACCAACTGTACAACAGCCAATGTGACGAACGTTACAGTATCTCCTAATCATGATGTGACTAACAGCAATAGATTTTGGGGATATTTTCATAAAGGAACAACAAGCTTTCCTTTTACTGATGGTATTGTCCTTACTACAGGATACGCTTCGGAAGCTGGTAATAACTATGTATCAGCTGTTGGACAATCAGTAGGAACAGGAAGTGATGCTGATCTTGTGGCAGCTACCGGAGCCAACGTTAGCTTAACGGATGCTGTAGCACTTGAATTTGATTTTGTACCCAATTCAAATCAGGTAAAATTTAATTATATATTCGTTTCTGATGAATATACATCCAACTATCCTTGTACAGGATATTCTGATGCTTTTGCATTATTATTAAAGAAAGTTGGAGATCCTACCTATACTAATCTTGCCATATTACCAGGTGGTGCAGGACCTGTAAGTGCAACCAATATTGTTCCTGCAGGAAATGGATTCAGTTGTGGACCTATCAATGCAACTTATTTTGGAGCTTTGGCGAATCCGCATCTGGTTATTAATTATTTTGGGAGAACAACTCCTTTAACAGCAGTGGCAGATGTAATTCCGGGACAAACCTATCACTTTAAAATGGTATTGGCAGATGCGAAGGATCCTTCCCATGACTCTGCTGTTTTCTTGGAAGGGGGATCTTTTGATGTCGGAATTAAAATTGTAGATGAGGCCGGAGCAGTTTTGCCAGGCAGCATCAACATGTGCGACAATACACCGAAACAATTGAAAGCACAGGTAGCAGCCATTCCGGGAATGACTTATCAGTGGTATAAAGATGGAGTTGCCATTCCGGGAGCAACCAGTGCTATTTATGTTGCTACCCAGCCAGGAGTATATACTGTAAAAGTAATGGTTCCGGGCAATCAGTGTCCTAGTGAAGCAACTATTACCATTGTCGGAGGAACAAGCCCTACAGTACAGAATGCTGAACTTAAACTTTGTACAACACCAGCACTCAGTACCTTTAATTTAGAAACAGCAAAACCTCTGATTAGTACAACACAGGGAGCGGTATTCCGTTTTTATGCCAATCAGGCTGATGCGCAGGCTCAAAATAATAGTTACATCACCAATCTGACAACCTACAACGGTACAGATGGGCAGGTATTATATGTACTGGTTTCCAATGGTGCTTTCTGTAGTAAAATTGCAACCTTAACTTTAAGAAAAGAGGAAACTCCAACAGCATTGCTTACAGCTCCCCGATTAAAAATCTGTGCAGGTGAATCTGTATTATTAACAGCTACCGGTGGAGTGACATACCAATGGAGTGATTCTGCAGCCACTACTGGCGGAATAAGAACTGTAAGTCCTACCCAAACCACTACATATACGGTATATGCTATCGGAGCACAGGGATGTAAATCTTTGCAGCCGGCACGTATTACGATTGAAGTAGTACCGGCTATCGTTTCAAACTTAAAAGGAGGACATATCTGCCAGGGAGATAAAATCATTCTGGATGCAGGTTCAGGCCCTGGATATACCTATCAGTGGAGTAATGGAGAAACAGGTCAGAGTATTACTGTTGCAACTCCGGGAGAATATTCAGTAATGATAAGCAATGGGGTATGTTCAAAAGAGTATAAGACACAGGTTATTAAAGCAGTGATTCCTGAAGTAATAAAAGTGGATTATAATGATAACGGAACAATGATTCTTACGGCAAGTAATCCAAGTAACGGTATTCTGGAATATTCAGTGGATAACGGAGTTACATGGCAGGCTTCAAATGTATTTAACAATGTCCCTAAAAATAAAGTCATTTCAATCAGGGTAAGAGTTAAATTTACAAGCTGTGTAGGCTTCCTTGAATTCTTTACATTCGTTATGAAAAATGTGATTACTCCAAATGGAGATAACCTTAATGATAGTATTGATTTCAGTGGAGTTATTAATTATAAAAATTTCAGCGGACAGGTTTTTGACCGATACGGAAGAGAAGTCTTCAAAGCTGAAAAAGTGAGGCCATATTGGGACGGATATTTCCAGGGTAAAAAACTTCCTACTTCCACATACTGGTATCAGATAACCTTCGAAGATCCTGCGAGTAAGGAACTTACCGTGAAAACAGGATGGATATTACTTAAAAATATAGAATAATTAAAATTATAATCGAAAGACTGGCTATTTTGTCAGTCTTTTTTTATTATATTAAAATAAATAGAGTTGATATCCTAACATAAATAAATTTGCGTTAGTAATAATGTAAATTGTGTTAACTTGAATTTCAATCAAAAAAAATAGTATTTTTGTTTAAAATAATATAAAATGTTAAATAGGAGGAGAGGAAATTTATTTTTAGCATTATTTCTGGCTTTCATAGGAAACTTTGTTTTGGCTCAAAATAAAGGGAGGGTAGAAATTGCTGCAAAACCTAAAGCTGCTTCTTTGAGAGCGGGTGTCTTTATTGATGTGAACGCACCAAGTTACCCGGAATCAGGCTATCCTATAACCCAGCTGATCAATGATGTTCTTATATCAGGAGGTACCACTTGTACCAGTTCAAGCGTAAGCAATGTAACCGTATCTCCAAACTTACCTGCTACCAATCAGAACAGAAGCTGGGGATATTTTAATAAATCAAATACCAATTTTCCGTTTAGTAAAGGGATTATACTTTCTACCGGATACGCCAATAAAGCAGGAAATACTTTTCAGGGAACCTTAAGTGATGACCTTGGAACAGGAGGAGATGTAGATCTTGCGAATGCTTTGGGAATCGGGAATAATAACCTGACCAATGCTACCTCAATAGAGTTTGACTTTGTAGCAGCTTCTACTGAAATTACTTTCAGATATTTATTTGCTTCAAAAGAATATCAGCAAAACTTTCCATGTACCATTACAGATGGTTTTGCCTTGCTTCTAAAAAAAGCATCTGATCCTAATTATACCAATCTTGCAGTGCTTCCGGGAGGAGCGGGTGCTGTAAGTGTTACCAATATCCACCCGCAGTATCAAAACTGCGGACCTAAAAATGAAGCCTATTACGGTGGTACAAATACTGCTCAGATTGAAACCAATTTTAATGGGCGTACCATTCCTCTGACAGCAAAAGCAACTGTAATACCAGGAGAAACGTATCATTTTAAAATTGTTCTTGCTGACTATCAGGATCCTAACTTTGATTCTGCAGTGTTTTTGGAAGCAGGATCATTCGATATTGGAGTGAAAATTTTGGACCCGGCTGGAGTACAGCTGCCTGCATCTGTAAATATGTGTGACAATACACCACAAACTTTTACAGCTTCTGTTCAGGGTCCCAATATTACATATCAGTGGTATTCAGGTACCAATCCGATTGCTGGGGCTACCAATGCAAGCTATACGGCAACTCAACCGGGAGTATATACTGTAAAAGTTTATATTCAGGGGAATACCTGCCCGGGAGAGGCTACCATTACCGTGGTAGGGGGAACATCTCCTACAGTACAGAATGCTACATTAACGGCCTGTTATGCTGCCGGAAATGCTACATTTAATTTAACATCAGCACAGGCTTCAATAAGTACCACTCCGGGAGCTGTGTTTTCATATTATACGACCCTGACAGACGCTAATGCAGGAAATACAAATACAATTTCAACTCCCACAGCTTACCAAAGTGCAGGAGGAACAGTATATGTAAGAGTAGCCAATGGCTTTTGTGCTAAAGTAGCGCAACTGCAATTGGTAAAAGCACCACAAATGACGCCTACTATTGCTCCTCCGGCAGTACTTACCTGTGCTAACTCTCAGACGACATTGGATGCATCGGCTTCCGTTTATCCGGCAGGTGCTACATTCAACTGGACAACCACAGGCGGAAATATTGTTTCGGGGGGTACAACTCTAAATCCTGTTATCAATGCTGCCGGAACCTATACTTTAACCATAATAAAAATATATCAGCCCGGAAATATCAGCTGTACAGCAGTGGGCAATGTGACCGTAACAGGAAACAGTGCTCCACCAGTTACGGGACTTACCGCAAGTAAAATAAAAATCTGTAAAGGAGAATCTGCAACACTTACTGCTTCAGGAGGTGCTACTTATAACTGGGGCAATGGCCTTACCGGAAATGGAAGTACACAGGTTGTTTCTCCTACTGTTACAACTACTTATACTGTAACAGCAGTAGGTGCTAACGGATGCGTGTCTCAAAACCCCGCCACCATAACAATTGAAGTATCAGAACCTTTTACAGCACAAAATGCAATATTGCATAAATGTTATCAGCCAGGATTAACTTATAATCTTACAGAAGCTCAGCCTCAGATCACAACTACAGGAGGAGTTACTTTCACTTACTATGTCAATCAGGCTGATGCCAATGCTGCTAACGGAAACTCTATTGCAACGCCTACAACATATACACCACCGGGAGGAAGCCAGACTATTTATGTATTGGCAAGTAACGGAGGCTGCAGCTATGTAGTATCTCTGCAATTATTAAGCACAGCTCAAACTACTCTTACAATTGCAGCGCCACAAACGATTACCTGTACAACCCCTCAGATTACAATTAATGCTTCGGCATCTGTAGTACCTGCGGGATCCACTATCGTCTGGACAACAACGGGAGGAACTATTGTGTCCGGAGGGAATACACTTACCCCTGTTGTAAGCGCTGGCGGAACGTATACTTTAACGGTTACTAATATATCACAACCAGGAAACCTGAGCTGTACCTATACTTCAACAGTAACTGTGTTGGAAGATAAAGTAAAACCAGTAGCTGCTGTTGTTTCATCAGTACCTCGTATTTGTATAGGAGAATCTGTAACATTGACAGCTTCGGGAGGGGTAACCTATAACTGGGGTAATGGCCTTACCGGAAACGGAAATACTCAGGTTGTTTCACCTACTGTAACGACAACATATACGGTATTTGCCGTGGGAGCTAATGGTTGTATTTCTGCAACAGCAGCAAGTGTAACAGTTCAGGTTGGCCCACCTATCGCAGGACTTACTGCATCCAAATTAAAAATCTGTGAAGGAGAATCTGTAACATTGACGGCTACAGGAGGAATTACTTATAACTGGGTAGGACTTACAGGAAATGGAAATACACAGGTCGTTACTCCTACTGTAACAACAGAATATTCAGTATTTGCACTGGGAGGAAATGGATGTAGCTCTGTGAATCCGGCTAAAGTTACTATCGAAGTAGTTCCTGCAATTGTTTCTACATTGAAGGATGTATTTGTTTGCGCCGGAGATAAAGGAACTCTTGATGCAGGTCCTGGACCAAATTATACATACTTATGGAATACAGGCGCAACCACTCAGACAATAACGACTAATGTTGCCGGCACTTATTCTGTGATCATCAGTAACGGAGTTTGTTCTAAAACGTTCTCTGCTCAGCTGATTAATCCTGATCTGCCACAGTTTACCAACGTTGTATATGATAATCATATTCTTACCCTTACGGCAAGCAATCCAACAGGAGGTACTTTAGAATACTCAATAGACGGAGGGCTGACATGGCAGCCGTCGAATATATTTACCGGTATACTGAATAATACAATGTATACTCTGATGGTAAGAGTAAAAGGTGCCAAATGCGGTACTTCACTTGACTATTTTACATTCGTTATCAGTAATGCTATTACACCTAATATGGACGGTGTAAATGATACTATAGATTTCACAGGAATCAGCGGATACAAAGATTTTGCAGCTTCTATCTTTGACAGATATGGAGCCGAGGTATTCAAAGCTGCGAAAGGTGATGTTATCTGGACAGGGTCTTTAAAAGGAATTAATCTTCCTACTGCTACTTATTGGTATAGAGTACAGTGGGAAAACCCGGCCAGTAAGAAAATGGAACAACGCTCAGGCTGGATTCTCTTGAAAAACAGAAACTAAATATTTAGAATAAAAAATTAACAACAAAATCTTTCAGCAATGAAAGATTTTGTTGTTTTATACCATAAACGTTATCGTGTTTTGTGAATTATTTTAAATAGAGGATAAATATGTTAAAACAATTTGTAACACGATGCTACCACATTGTTCATGGTTTGTACGAATAGGGATTGATTAACGAAAATTTACTTTAAAAGGTTCATATATTGTTTTTTTATGGTAAAAAATATAAATATGTATGTGAGATATTTAAAAAAAAATTAAATTTGTTGAAACAAAAATATTATGAGAAGATATCTACCGCTTTGTTTATTTTTTTTAGTCATCTCGACTTTTTTATTTTCACAAGATCTGCCACCAAGGAAACCTCTAAAGGAAACTCCTACAGCAGCCTCCAGAAGAGCAGGTGTTTTTATTGACGTGAATGCTCCGCAGTACCCTGAAACTGCTTACACTATTGAAAAAATGGTTAAAGATGTATTGATCTCATCCGGGACCAATACCTGTCTTACTCCCAATGTAACCAATGTGAAGATTACTCCTAATCATGCTGCAAGTGATGCAAACAGAGCATGGGGTTATTTTCATAAGGCGACAACCAATTTCCCTTTTAAAGACGGGCTTATTCTTTCCACAGGTTACGCAAGAAGAGCTGGTAACAGTTTTGAAGGTGGACTGAGTGATGTCAACGGTGGAGGATCAGATGCTGATCTTGCACAGGTGATTGGAGTAGTGGAAAACAGATTGAATGATGCTGTTCTTTTGGAATTTGACTTCGTTCCTACGACAAGTCAGATTAAATTTAATTATCTGATTGCATCCGAAGAATACACAGGTTCATTTCCATGTACCTTTGCAGATGCATTTGCGATCTTATTGAAACCTACTTCGGGTGGACCTTATGTGAATATGGCTGTGCTTCCCGGAGGTGCAGGACCTGTAAGTATTACGAATATCCACCCTGCAGTACCAGGCAGCTGTGGAGCGGTAAATGAACAATATTTTGCCGGATATAACACAGGTAACGTGGAAACCAATTTTGCCGGAAGAACAATTCCATTGACAGCTACAGCCACCGTAGTAGCAGGGCAGCAGTACCACTTCAAAATGGTAATTGCCGATTATAGTGACCACAGTTATGACTCTGCAGTATTTCTGGAAGGAGGATCTTTCAATATTGGAGTAGACCTTTTAGACCCTGCAGGAACAAAATTACCTTCTGATATCAACGTTTGTGATAATGTACCTCAGGTAATCACGGCTTCTGTAAATGACCCTAACCTTGTTTATCAGTGGTATTATAATGGTGCACCGGTACCTAATGCTACTACCAACACAATTACAGCGATACAGCCGGGTACTTATACTATTGAAGTAAGTGTTCCGGGGAATCCATGTCCGGGTAAAGCTACTATTCAGATCCATGGAGGAACTACTCCGCAGGCTCAGGATGCTACATTACTGCTTTGTACCACGCCGGATATTACCACTTTTGATTTAAGTACAATTACCTCTACCATCAGCCCGACACCGGGAGCTATTTTTAAGTTCTATGTGAATCAGGCAGATGCAATAGCACAGAATGATAACTATATCCAGACTCCGTTAAACTATAACGGTAATGATGGACAGATTCTTTATGTTGTGGTTTCCAATGGAGGATTCTGTAGTAAAATGGTTGAATTGAAATTACTGAAAGAAGTAACCCCAACTGCTAAAGTAAAAGCTTCCAGAATAAAAATCTGTCCGGGAGAATCTGTAACCCTTACTGCTGAAGGTGGAGATACTTACCTATGGAGCAACTTTATGGGAACAGGAAATATGCAGACCGTTACTTTATATCAGACAACAACATTTACAGTATATGCCATTGGAGCAAAAGGTTGTAAATCTCTTAATCCGGCAACAATAAGAATTGAAGTTACTCCTGAAATCACTTCACCATTAAAAGATGTTGAAATGTGTATCGGTGATAAAGTGACTCTTGACGCAGGTGCAGGACAGGGCTTTAAATACCTTTGGAGTACAGGGGCAACAACACAGAAAATTGATGTGGACCAATGGGGTATCTATTCTGTGGAAGTTGATAACGGAATTTGTAAGAAAATTTTTGAAGCTAAAGTAATGGGTGCTGCTACTCCTTTTGTGACTGCATTGAGCTATGAAAGCATCAAGAAAACAGTAACGATCACGGCTGAAAACCCTCCGATGAACAATATGCCAAGTACTTTGGAATATTCTATTGACAACGGAATCAGCTGGCAGGATTCAAACGTGTTTACCAACCTTTTAGACAATACAAATTATACAGTTTTGGTAAGAAGAGTAGGTACACACTGCGTAGGATCTCTAGAATTCTTTACATTACAGATCAACAACATTATTACTCCGAACGAAGACGGAATCAATGATGTATTGGATCTTAAAGCTCTTGGAGACTTTAAAAACTTTACAGGTTCTGTGTATGACAGATATGGAGTAGAGATGTTCAGATTCTCAAAAGAAAATCCTATCTGGGACGGAACAGTTGGAGGTAAGAGACTTCCTACAGCAACATACTGGTATAAGTTCAACTTTGAGTATCCAAGATCAAAAGCTCAGATGAACTGGTCAGGATGGATTATGCTGAAAAACAGAAACTAGAATTGATAATGTAATATAAAAGAAAGCCTTTCAGATTTATTTTGAAAGGCTTTCTGCTTTTTAGGAATAAAGGCTGTTATTAATCCAACAAAAAAGCTCCTTTATAAGAAGCTTTTATTATTGAAGTTTATTGATTTTCTTTCCAGAGATTGGCAAAGTGTATAAAATCTGATACACTAAGTTCTTCGGCTCTTTTATCTAAAAACTCATGACCTTTTAAAGCTTCAGGAATATTTAAGGATTTCAATGCATTAGACAATTTTTTTCTTCTCTGGTTGAACCCTGTTTTTACAATCTGCTTAAAAAGAATTTCGTTGCCTGCAAGGCCTTCCTTAGGATTTCTTGTAAGACGGATTACCCCTGATTTTACTTTTGGTGGTGGATTGAAGACGTTCTCATGTACCGTAAACATATAAGATACATCATAATAAGCCTGTATCAGAACAGAAAGAATACCGTAATCTTTAGTTCTCGGAACAGCTGCCGTTCTCTCAGCCACCTCTTTCTGGAACATTCCTACCATTTCCGGGATCAGTTGATAATGATCTACAATCTGAAATAAGATCTGAGAAGAGATATTATAGGGGAAATTACCAATGATGGCAATCTGATCATCTTTGATAAAACTGAAGTCCTGTTTCAGGAAATCTCCCACAAAAGTCTCTTCAGTAACCTTTGTATAATTTTTTTTCAGGTATTCGATAGACTCAGTATCGATCTCTGCAAGGTAAATGTTCTGATCTTTTTCAAGAAGATATTTGGTAAGAACTCCCATTCCGGGACCTACTTCCATAATATTATTATAGTTCTCAAAACTAAGACCTTCTACGATTTTTCTTGCGATGTTTTCATCTGTCAGGAAGTGCTGTCCAAGATGTTTTTTTGCTTTTACACTCAAGGTTTTTTATGATTTTATTAACAATGATTTTCTTTATTTCGTCCCAAATTTCGGAAGTTTTTTTCTATTTTAGCCAAAAATTTTAATATTAATGGCTAAATCTGTAGATGAATTTAATAAGAAAAGGCTTCGGTCCAGCAATATTACAGTAGTGATAAGTATTGCCTTAGTGTTATTTTTGTTAGGATTAATGGGGCTTATTTTAATTAATGCCCAGAAATATTCTGACTATATCAAAGAACAATTGGTGGTGAACGCCTACTTTGATGAAAATTATGATGCTAAAGATTCTGTAAAAATTGCAAAACTGGAGGAAGAAACTTTTAAAAAGGTACAGACTCTAGCTCCAGTAAAAAAAGCAACCTATATTTCAAGAGACATGGCTGCAAAAGAAGCCAAGAAAAGTATGGGAATTGACAGTGATGCATTGTTTGAAGAAAATATTTTCCCTTCTTCTATTGAAGTTGCTTTAAAACCGGAATTTGTGGATCCAGCAAAAATTGATGAAGCTATCAAAGAGATCAAATCAGTTCCCGGGATTATCGATGTTAAAAATGACAGTACTTTGATGGTGGATGTTTACAATAACCTGAGCAGAATCTTAAAGTGGATCTTAGGATTTTCAATTCTGTTTCTGGTATTGGCGGTTGTATTGATCAACAACTCTATCCGTCTGAAAATATTCTCGAAGAGATTTATTATTAAAACAATGCAGCTGGTAGGAGCGAAAAGAAGATTTATTCTTAAACCCTTCATCATTGAAGCTATAATTTTAGGAGCTATTGGTTCTGTAATTGGTCTTATTGCTTTAGGTGGTGTCTGGTATTATTTCACGAGCCAGATTGGTTCCGCTTTCGTACAGGACAACAACCAGTACTTCTGGTTAGTGATCCTGGTATTGGGAGTAGGAGTTTTTATCTCTGTCTTAAGTACAATTTTCGCTACATGGAGGTTCTTAAAATCAAACGTTGACGATTTATATTACTCTTAACAATGAGCAAAAAAACAAATAAATTTTCCGCTTCAGACTTTGGACATGAAGCTGAAGTACCACAGGAAAACGCTTTCTATTTCGGACCGCAGAATTTCAAGTGGATGCTGATAGGACTGGCATTTATTGTCGTAGGATTTCTACTGATGATGGGCCCGGATGCCAATACGGTAGATGGTAAATTTGACCCAAACTCATGGAATGATGATATCTTTTCTATGAGAAGAATCAGGATAGCACCTCTGTTTGTTGTTATAGGATTTGTAATAGAAGTATACGCTATCTTAAAAAGAAAATAATAGAATAATAATTTTATTTAAGGATTAAAAAATTTAAGTATTGAAAGATTTAAGCCAATCAGCTGGTCTTTTTAATTCTTAAATCTTTTAATCTTTTTTAATTTTTTAAAAGAATATGGATTTAATCAAAGCAATTATTATTGCCATCGTAGAAGGGTTGACAGAATATCTTCCGATTTCTTCTACTGCACACATGGGATTTACAGCTAACCTGATGGGGCTTGAAGAAACAGAATTTTTAAAAATGTTTCAGGTATCCATTCAGTTTGGAGCCATTTTATCGGTGGTAGTGGCATACTGGAAAAAGTTTTTTGACTTAAATAATATTCAGTTCTATTTTAAACTTGCTTTTGCCGTAGTTCCTGCACTGGTTTTAGGATATTTATTCGATGATAAAATTGAAGCTGTACTTGGAAATCAGATCGCTATTTCTTCAGTTTTGGTTTTAGGAGGTGTCATTTTACTGTTTGCTGACAAATGGTTTAAAAATCCGAAGATTGATGATGAAAAAGGAATTACCATAAGAAATGCAGTGACCATTGGTTTCTGGCAGTGTCTCGCGATGATGCCGGGTACAAGCCGTAGTGCGGCTTCTATTATTGGAGGAATGGCACAGGGACTTACCAGAAAAGCTGCTGCAGAATTTTCTTTCTTTCTTGCTGTACCTACGATGCTGGCAGTAACTGTGTATTCAGTTTTTGTTAAAACCTGGGGAAAAGAAACTCCAAACCCACAGAAAGGATATGAAATGATTATGTCTTCGCAGGATCACATTATGATCTTTGTAGTAGGAAATGTTGTCGCGTTTATCGTAGCACTTATCGCTATCAAAGCATTCATCGGAGTGCTTAATAAATACGGATTTAAACCTTGGGGCTGGTACCGTATTTTTGTTGGAGTTGCCCTGTTGATTTATTTTTATTTCTTTAAATAAGAAATTACTCATTTATACCCATTCATGACTGCTGAAGAACTGAAATCAGGATACATTTTTTTATTGGATAAGCCTTTGGACTGGACTTCCTTCCAGGCTGTCAATAAAATGAAATACAAACTTAAAAGGGAATTTGATCTTCCTAAAAAATTTAAAATCGGGCATGCAGGGACTTTAGATCCCAGAGCAACAGGGCTTCTTATTGTGTGCTGCGGAAAATTCACCAAGAAAATTCCTGAAATCCAGGATGCTCCCAAAGAATACTGGACGGAGATTAAGATTGGAGTACAGACAGAATCCTATGATACTGAAAAGCCTGAAATTCTTCATGAGGATATCTCCCATATTACCGAAGAACAGGTAAAAAAAGTGCTGGAAAAATTTGTTGGCGAAATTGAACAGAAACCACCCATTTATTCAGCCATTAAAATTGATGGTGAAAGAGCTTACAACCTTGCAAGAGCTGGGGAAGAAGTAGAAATGAAGGCCAGAAAAACAACCATTCTTTACATTAAGGATATTAAAATAGATTTTCCTTTAGTAAGTTTCATGGTAGGATGTTCAAAAGGAACATATATCAGAAGTCTTGCACATGATATAGGGCAGGAGTTGGGAGTAGGAGCCTATCTGACTCAGTTAAGACGCACCAAAATCGGTGACTATGCTATTGAAAATGCTACAGATCAGTTCTTGAATAACGAGTACAGATTTGAAAGTTTATGAAAATAAAACTATCCTTTTTCTTATTGGTGCTTGTTTTTGTTAAAGCGTTTTCCCAGAATACGGAAACTGGAAAATCAAAAATGGATTTTTATTTCAATCCTTCTCTTAATGCAGGTTTTAATATTAATAAGAAAAATCAAACCAATAATTCGCAGTATATTGAGAGCAGATCTTCACTAGGAAATCTTACTTATAGTATCACTGCTATCGGAGGATATAATTTTCTTCCTAACTTTGCCATAGGAACCGGATTCAAATACAGCTTTATACAGGATAATTATCATTTGATCTATTGGATTATTCAGCCTAAGATTATTTTTTCTCCTGGGGAACGGCCTTTTTATATAGACATTAATTATGGAAAGCAACTTAATCATTCTGCTATTTCAGAAACAGAGTTTTGGGGTGGAAGATTGGGAATGCAGGTTTCCTATTCAAAAAGATTAAGTCAGGAAGGAGGAATTGTTTTTGAATCACATAAATTGAAAGATGACGCTGATGGGTTTTTCATAGGATTAAGCTATGGAATTACTATTTTCAGTAATAAAAATTATACCGGCTACGGAAAAGACTAATGGAAAAGACACGTATCAATAAATATTTATCAGAAGTAGGGTACTGCTCAAGAAGAGCAGCAGATAAACTTTTAGAAGAGGGCAGGATCAAAATAAACGGAAAAATTCCGGAGATGGGAACAAAAGTTTCCGATGAAGATCTTGTAGAGGTAGATGGAAAACCTATCAGAGAACCTCAGGAAAAGCCGGTGTATATCGTTTTTAATAAGCCGGTAGGAATTGTATGTACTACAGATACAAAACGTGAAAAAAATAATATTGTAGATTATATCAACCACCCGAAAAGGATTTTTCCTATCGGAAGATTAGATAAACCAAGTGAGGGGCTAATCTTACTGACAAGTGATGGGGATATCGTTAATAAAATTCTGAGAGCACGCAACAATCACGAGAAAGAATATATAGTTCGTGTAGATAAGCCGATTAATCCAAGATTTTTGGAAAAAATGCGAAATGGTGTTCCTATTCTGGATACCGTTACAAAAAAATGTGAGGTAGAAAAGATTGATGATATGAATTTCAGAATTGTTCTTACTCAGGGACTCAACAGACAAATCCGAAGAATGTGTGAATACCTCGGATATGAAGTAAAAAAACTGAAGCGAATCCGTATTATGAACATCAAACTAGACCTCCCGATTGGAAAATGGAGAGATCTTACAGAAGATGAACTGAGTGCATTGAATTCTATGCTTACAGATTCCAGTAAAACATTCGACTAAAACTTATACTATACTTTAACGGTTTCCCTATATTTTCCAGTATCAACTACTGGAAATACAAATGAATTATTTTTATTTCATAATTTTTCACATATTAGTGTAATATATTTTATTTTTCACAAGAAATATATTATATTTATAACAATAACACTTATAACCTGAAAATCATGAAATTAAAATTTATTGCAGCCCTTTTATTTGTGACTTTGATAACTTTTACCAGTTGTCTAAATGAGCACGATCCGGATCATTCACATGATTCCTCCTTTTACATTGATTATAGAAGCTTGAAAGGATTACCAGACGGAATTGCCGTTATAGAACTCGATCCTGAAGCTCCGGATTTTGGAAATATCAGTAGCAGGCTGGAATTGGGTGTTGGGGTATTACCACATCATATTTATTACAACCAAAATGCAACCAAAATGTTTACGACTGCTTTGGGTGGCAGTTATCTTTATGAGATAAAAACGGGAGAAGACCAAAATGGACTGCCAAAATTAATAAATGCAACACCTATTGATACTGGTGAGAATACAGTAGGCGAAAATTTATTTTTCACGAATGACGGAAGATATTTTATGACCTTTATGGGAGGAGCAGGAGGGCTGAAAGATGGCAGTGTAGGTGTTTTTAATGCTAATAATAATCAGCTTATCAAAACAATTAAAGCACCCATTCAGGCTAATCCCAACCAATTTATAATGTATCCGCATGGTATTTCAGTTAATGAAGAAAAAGGATTAATGATGGTCACCTCAACCATCCACCCAGATCTTACTTCAGGATTGGGAAATACTTGTACTTTATTAGATCTCAATACCTATGAGATAAAGGAAACATATCGTGTGGCAGACTCGCCAACAGACATGTCCGCTCCTGTTGAGGTTTTACTTTTGCGTGGAAAATTTCCGCAATACGCACTTTCTACAACAATGATCGGGGGTGATATCTGGATTGCTCCATACAATACAACAACCAAAAAGTATGATGCTTTTACTAAGCTTTTTGATGGAAGCACGCAAGGATTAGGCTGGGCTCTCGAAATGTATATTGATGATTCAAACAGGTTGTATGTGAGTTTTGCAGATCCCGGAAAAGTACTTGTCTTTGATTTAAGTAATCTTCCCCAGCTAAAACTTTTGAAGACTTTTGATGCTGATAAAGGAGCGCATCATATGGCTTTCTTTAAAACCAAATCAGGAAAAGATGTTGTAGCAGTACAAAATAATTTATTGGACCTCCCTAACTTGAACTCCGGAACCATTAGCGTCATTGATATCAACACAGGAAAAACCCTAGGTACAGTTGATTTACGTAACCGTTATGGAATACTGCCGGAATCTATCGAAGGTACCAGTGGCCCCAGCAATTATATGCATCACTAAAATTTAAAATATTGTTTCAGATAATCAACTATTCCAAAAATTATTTTTTGGAATAGTTTCGTTTATTTTTTATCTGGCTTGAATTATTTTATATATAATCTCATTCTTTCTTCATACTCAGGTTTCAGTTTTAAAAGTTTCCATATTTTTTTATCATCAGGATTACTGATCCGGTAGAATATGATTTTGTCTGCTGAATATTTGAAATAAGGATGATTTTTAAGCCATTCTTCCGGAGCTTCCACTAATGAATATCTGGGCACATCTGAAGTATTCAGCGGTGCTGTTGAAATTAGCTTTTGCACAAGATCCTGATCAATATTGTAAGTGCTTAAAATCTGCTGCTTATTGATAAATCCACCCAGCTTTTTTCTGAAGCCAATGATAGAACCGGCGCTTCTTTCATCCAGACCAAATTCTATAAGTTGTCTGAAAGTAATAGTATTGAGATCTGTTTTTGAAAAATCTGTTTTTTCCTGTTGCTTTTCCTGGAGTTTGATATAAGGTTTCATTTCCTGAAATTTCTCAGCAGAAATCACAAAACATTTCTGTAGATCATCCGGGCTTTTAAAACTTCCCCGTAGATTTCTATCCCGGTAATTAATGATGGTAATGGCTTGTTTTTCTGAAAATCCAAAGGCTTTCCAGTCCTCTATGTCCAGTTGATTAGGATCAAAAGAATGATATTTAATTTTAGTTTTTACTGTATTATTCTTCGCTGAATTTTTGAAAGTTTCGGGAGTTTTTGCTGGCAGAAGCAAATAAGGTTCAAGTTTACTATAATTTTCCGGAGAAATGATAAAACATTCTTTAAACTTCTCTTTGCTGATGAAACTTCCCCCAAGATAATTTCTGTATTTTAAAATAGCATCTGCCTGTCTTTCGCTGAAGCCCATTTTGAGCCAGTCATTGGCAGAATACCGATCAGGATTGAATTTTCCCGTAATGGTAATTTCTTTCCTATCCATTGTACTATACTCCTTAGAATTTCCCTTTTTCAATGTTTCAGGAAGTAAAATGAAAGATTTCAATTCACTGAATTTCTCTTCAGAAATAGCGTAACATTTTTTCAACTGCTCTTTTGATGTGAATTTTCCTCCCACAATATCTTTATACTTGAGAATTGTAGCAGTCTGCTTCTCTGAAAATCCAAGTTTCTGCCATTGATCTTTGTCCAGTGTATTGGGATCAAAATCTGATAGATCTGCAGAATTTGGTAGAGTAGTAATGAACTTTACATCAGGAAAAGGTTCTTTTTCTCGGCTGGTGTACTTCTGGTAGGCTAATAAAATAGTCAGTAATGTGACCATAAATGCCAATTTCTGGTAATAGTTTTTTCTCATCATACAGTAAAAATATCAATAAGAATAAAGTGTGTCAATAGTTGATAATGAAATGGTTAAATATAATATGCTGATTGTATTTAATGCTTATGATGCAATCAGGAATATCATCTTTTATATGATATAATTTCGTTTTTGAGCCTGAGTGTTCAGATTAAGGTTGATATGTTTTTTGATTTTAATGCGACATGTTTTGTCGTTATCCATAGATAATTTTGCATTAGAATAAAACCAATTAAAAACTTTATGATAATAATTTAATAATAAATAGTAGGATGTATGTTAAATCGCATCTTTGTGATTTTTATGTCTTAAAAAGTGTTAAATTTGCGTGGTTTTCAATAAACTAATTACTAACTCAGAAAACAACATTGGAATGAAAAAATTCTATATCTGTGCATTTACCTTATGCACGGTCCTGGGTATATCTGCCCAGGAAGTGGTGTGGCAGAAAGACATCAAATCCTCTACTCAGGATTTTCTTAGCCAGGTCACCACAACTATTGATCAGCAATATCTTATCACGGGAAGTTCTATACAGTCAGGAAGCGGGAAGCTGGAGGCTGGAAGTAAACAAAACAATGGTTATGATTTTCACCTTGTAAAACTGAACCAGCAGGGAGAAGAAGCCTGGGAGAAATACTTCTCGGGATCAAATCATGATTATTTATCAGCAACAGTTACCACACAAGATGGTGGATTTCTATTAGCTGGAACTTCCTATTCAGGAAAAGGGTTGGATAAAAAAGAGGATTCCAAAGGTGGATCAGATATCTGGCTGATCAGAATCAATGAATTGGGTGATGAATTGTGGCAGAAAACTTTAGGAAGCTCTTCAGACGAAGAAGCAAGAGCTGTGATTCAAACTACAGATTTAGGATTCTTTGTTGCAGGGAATGTTCAAAACTCTTCAAAAGGTTATGGTTCCAAAGACGTCTTAATTACCAGAATTGATAAAAACGGAAAAGAACTCTCCCAACTAATCTTAGGCGGAAAAGGCTTAGACGAAGTAGAAAAAATGATTCCAACGAAAGATGGAGGAGCGTTATTGGGAATTTATTCCAGAAGTTCCGAGGTTCGGGTTTCGGGATCTGAAAAGGGTTCTGAGATGCGAGGTGCGGGTTCTGTGTCAAACGTTCAAAACTCGAATCCCATATCCCGAAACTCGAAACAAAGCGACAATTTCGGTGAAGGAGACTACTGGATTGTCAAGTTGGACAAAAACGGAAAAGTAGAATGGGAAAAGAATTTTGGAGGGAAAGGTGATGATCATATAAGAACTCTTGCTTTAACTTCAAATGGTTTCATCATTGGTGGAGAATCCAGATCAGAAAGATCAGGAAATAAAACTGTAGGCATTGAAGAAGGAACAGATCTTTGGTTGATTTCTTTGAATGAAAGAGGAGAAGAGCAGTGGCAGAAATCCTACAATTTCAAAAACAGAGATGTATTGATGGGAATGAGTGTGATTCATTCCGCAGATGATAAATCATCCAAAGGCATTCTATTAGGAGGTTATACTCAGGCAGAAGGAAGAATTCAAACGGATGATGAAACGTTCTGGATGCTGTATTTGGATCAGAATGGTAATGAACAATGGAGAAAGCATGTGAAAGGAGAATCCAGACAAAAAGAAGAAAGGCTTTCTGACTTAAAACTGAACAAAGACGGTTCTATTGTTCTGGCAGGAACCAGCGCAGAAGAACTGGGTAAAGAAAACTGGAAAATTGTAAAACTGGGAGATAAACAGGTTGATCAGTTAATTGAAAAATATGATATCAAGATCTATCCAAACCCTGTTTCAGATTATGCTTATGTAGAAATCGGCTTTGATTTTAAAGATGCTGATATTCTTTTGTATGATATGAGCGGAAGACAGCTTCAGAGTATAAAAACAAAGAACAAAGTGACTAAGATCAATACCCAGGCTTTGGTTCAGGGAGCTTATCTGGTGACTATAAAAACTGATAACAATAAAATAGCAAATACCAAATTAATCAAGAAATAATGAAGAAGATCATGTTATTAGCAATTACATTGTCTGGTATTTTAGGCAATGCCCAATCTGCCAAAGACCTTACCAATCCTTTTAATAAAAATACAAAAAGCCCTCAGGCTACAGATTTTATACGATATGGTAATATCCCTATCAAAAAGAACATTGGAGAACTTGATTTAAACATTCCTTTATTATCTATTCCTACTCAAAACGGGGATAAGATAGGATTGGGATTAAGTTATAATGCTTCGGGTTTTATCCCTGATAAAAAATCCGGTATTGTAGGCTTTAACTGGAATTTGATGTCGGGAGGAGTTGTTACAAGAAGTGTAGTAGGCGCAGCAGATGACCAAATAGGTTCACCTGAAACTCTTAACGGCTATAATGGTCATTATGAGCATGGATACTTAGTGGGAATAAGACAGTTCGGTTCCAATACCTCTGCACTTCCTACAGATAATGATTTATTAACACTTAATCCAAGTAAATTATTTGTAGCAATAGACAATCAATCCGATGAGTTCTTTGAGGTAAGGTTAAATGGCTATCCCAATGCTAACACCACTCGGTATGAAACAACATCAGATAAATATTCATTTAATTTCAATGGTATTTCAGGGAGTTTTTTTATAGCTCCTGATGGAAAAGTAGAAGTAGTAACCAATGAGCCTCATAAACTGAAAGTAGACCTTTCAGGAATGAGCTCTCAACCCTATACCAGTGTCTGTAGTCCGTTAAATGAATCCGAAATCATTATAACGGATGAGGTAGGAAATAAATACTATTTCGGAAAACAAAGTAAAAATTTAGAATATAATGTTTTTTTAGGAGGAAATGCAACAGGGAATAGTGCCCAAACTCCTGTAATCAGCAGTTGGTACCAATATAAAACAGAATATCAGAACGGGGATGTTTTAAAATATAATTACCAGGAGGATAATATTGCTCCCTATAATATTCATAGTAGTTTTTGTATTATGAATGACAATATGTTTTGGCATGGCAATCTGGCACAATATAGTGATTTGAAAAAGTTTTTGGATCTTCATACTATAGGTGATAGCAATTTTAAGCAAGTTTATAACTTAGTAAAGAAAGCTTACCTCTCAAATATTGAGTATAAGGATTATAAAATCATGTTCTCGTATTCTGATCAGGATAATCTTTATAAAAATGTAGCCATTACTGGTAGCCAGTTTGGAAAAGTACTTCAAAAGAAACTGGATAAAATACAGTTATATAATCAAACTAATCTGATCAATACAATAGATTTCGGATATGAAGTATACAACACCCAATATCCAAGAATATTCCTTAAAACTGTAAAAGAAACAGGAAAAGAGCCATATGAATTTTCGTATGATAACAGTAGTACTGCTTATACACCAAGTCCTATCACTTTTGCTGTTGATTACTGGGGGTATTATAATGGAAAAACGTCTAACGATGCTGGTATACCTGTTATCTTTCCTACGGTTAATTATTCAAGTAATGGAGATTATCAGTATACTTCAGATGTAAGGGAACCCAACTTTTCTTATTCAAAGATGTATGCCCTGCAAAGTGTCAAATATCCTACTAAGGGAAGTTCTTTCTTTGATTACGAACCACATACCTATAGCTTTAGATTAGAAAGAAGATCAGATAATAGTTTTCTTCCTAAGCTTTATTCAGTAAACGGTGTCGCTGGGGGGACAAGATTGAAGAAAATTTATGATTACGATCTTAATGCAAATCAAAATATAAGGGAATTTATATACACCAATGATCTTGATCAGCCCTCAGGTATCCTTACCGAGTGGCCAAGATATTTTTTTACATATAATTACCAGTATGACGGTTCACTCTGTTCCGGAGGAGGTGGTTTTCTTCACTGTATGCCTTACACGGTTGATGGTGCAAAATATATTCAGACTGCCTCAGGTTACTCAAGAAGTTTAACGGAAGGAGCCGTTATCACTTATTCAAAAGTCATTGAAAAACTCTCAGGTAATGGTAGTACTACAGATTATTTTACAAGTTATATAGATAGGCCGGATGTTTATTTTGATAGTTCAGTACTGCTTACAGCAGGTAATTACAGTCCAATGCCAGCTGTTAAGAATCTTTTATTCATGCCTGCAAACAGAAGTATTGAAAGAGATAAACTCTCTAAAAGACTTATTAAAGATGAATCAGGAAAACTTCTGGAAGAACAGACCTATTTATATAATGAAGACCCGTCGAGGCTAGATAAGTATCATGTTTCAATGAATATATCAACGGCATGGCTGAATCCTTTAAGGAATTATTATTACAGTAACTTTATAACTTCTAATGTAACCAAAAAGTATTTTAATAATACTTTTTTAAAAACTGAAGTCAATTATTATTATGACAATCCTAGCCATAATATGCTGACCAAGTCTAAAGAAATATCTTCTGACTTGACCACGTATGAGTCTACTTATAATTACGCACATGAAAAAGGCAATCAGCTGATGATTGACAAAAATATGGTAGGTATTCCATTGGAAACAACTGCCACGCAAACTATAGGAACGACTACCAAAACACTGTCAAGATCAGAAACGATTTATCCACTAAATCAATCTGAAGCCAATACAAAAACATCAGGATTGGTTTTACCTACTTCTGTATTATCTTATGATCTTCAAACCCCTGCTTCAGCAACTACAGAAGCTACTTACGATAAATATGATTCAAAAGGAAATCTTCAGCAGTACACTACAAAAGATGGTATTTCAACGGTGATTATCTGGGGCTATAATCTCACTCAGCCTATTGCTAAAATAGAAGGAGCAAAATTAGCAGATATTCAGCAGTCATTAATTGATTCTATTGTGGCAGCTTCCAATACAGATACTTCCGCTGCTCCAAATAATGATGAAGCCTCCCTTTTATCTGTACTAAATACATTTAGAAATAGTTTGCCAAACTATCAGATAACCACTTATACCTATGATTCATTAATTGGTGTACGAAGTATCACCCCACCATCGGGAATCAGAGAAAACTATATCTATGATGTTGCAGGCAGGCTTGAAAAAGTGATTAATGTAGACGGAAAAGTTTTGAAGGAAATAAAATACAATTACAAAAACTAAAACTGATGAAAAAAATTATAATTCCAATAGGAGTATTGCTATTATCCAACTTAACATATGGCCAGCTTTCCTCACTTCCTAATACTGAAAATTATATTCAGACCAAAACTTATCTGGACTATAATGGCACTTCACCCACAAAATCTTCAGAAACCGTTCAGTATTTTGATGGGCTGGGAAGGCCTAAACAAATTGTAGGTATAAAATCTTCCCCATTGGGAAGTGATGTTGTTACCCATATAGAATACGACCAGTTCGGGAGGCGGGTGAAAGACTATCTTCCCGTTCCACAACAGGGAACTCAGAATGGTATAATTTATACTTCCCCATTAAGCAATGCCACTCAGCCAGCCCTCTATGGTTCAGAGAAAATCTATTCAGAAAAAATTCTGGAAAACTCACCATTAGACCGTGTTTTAGCACAAAAACAAGTGGGAACTGCCTGGGATAACAAACCTGTACAGTTTGGATATGATACCAATGCAGATGGCGAGGTTAAAAAATATACAGCCACTTTTAACTATACCACTTTTACAGCGAGCCTGATATTATCCGGCTCCTATGGAATAGGACAACTGTATAAAAATACAGTTACCGATGAAGACGGAAACCAGACCATTGAGTTTAAAAACGGACAAGGCCAGGTGGTATTGGTCAGAAAAGTAATCAGCGCTACAGAAAATGCAGATACCTATTATGTTTACAATGATTATAACCAACTGGCTTATGTAATCCCTCCCATAGCTTCTCTACAGGCAGATCCCAATACTGTCCTTAATGATTTATGTTATCAGTATAAATATGACGGGAGAAGCCGTTTAGTAGAAAAGAAACTACCTGGTAAAGGCTGGGAATATATGGTGTATAATAAAGCAGATCAGCTTATCCTGACCCAGGATACAGTGCTTAAAGGAAAAGGGCAATGGCTTTTTACCAAATATGACCAGTTTGGAAGAACTGTTTACACTGGGATCACAAATAATGCTGCCAGCAGGGTATCAATGCAAAACAGTGTTAATGCCAATGCTAATTTATATGAAACCAGAACTGCGACTGCGGGGCTGACCTTAAATGGCATGCCGGTATATTATACTAAGCTCTCGACTCCTACTGGTGTTACCCAGGTTTTAAGCGTTAATTATTATGATACCTATCCTGCATATAGTTTTAATCCTGCACTGCCAGCGAATACACCTGATATGACCGTCTTAACGGAAACCCCTACCCCTGACGGTAGAAGTACCAAAGGCTTACCTGTGATGAGTTTTGTAAAAAATATTGAAGATGATAGCTGGACAAAGAACTATACTTATTATGATCAAAAAGGGAGGGTTATTGGAACTCATTCCATCAATCATTTAGGAGGCTATACCAGAACAGAATCCGAATTGGATTTTACCGGAATACCAAAGAAAACAGTTACTCTTCATAAGAGATTAGCGAATGAACCTGGAGTTACCATCACAGAACGTTTTGACTATGATAATCAGAACAGATTACTGGTTCATAAGCATCAGGTAGATGATAAACCGGAACAAATCCTGACACAAAACAGCTATAACGAGATCTCACAGCTTACAAACAAAAAAGTAGGTAATAATCTGCAAAGTATTGATTATAATTATAATATCAGAGGCTGGCTGACCCATATTAATAAAGGTCAGATGACAGTTCCTGATTTAGGAGGAAAGCTATTTTCCTACGAAATCAAATATAATCAGATGAATGGAATAGAGAATCCTGATCAGGCATTATTTTCCGGGAAAAATGTAAAGGCGAAATACAATGGTAATATAGCAGAAGTAGACTGGAGAGCCGTAGAATCTATAGGAGCCAATCCCCCTATACAACCTAAAAGATACGGTTATGCCTATGATGCGTTGAACAGACTGTCAGCAGGATATTATCAAAATCCTGTGAACCCTTACAGTAAAGAACATACAGAATCCTTAGCGTATGACCTGAATGGGAATATAAAAAACCTTTACCGTACTGCTGCTTTGGAAGGAAGTAATACAACCGCTACAGTCATTGATGAATTGGAATATATTTACGGATCCAATAATCTGACCAATCAGGTATCTGTCATTAAAGACCACAAAAATAATCCATCAGGATACGAAGGCGGAGGTAGTACTATCCAATATGACCTTAATGGAAACATGTGGCAGATGCCTGATAAAAACATCACCAAAATCACCTACAACCATCTGAACCTTCCCAATAAAATAGAATATGGGAATATGGGACTTTCGGGGATGCATAATTATCTGTACAGGGCGGATGGTATTAAGGTTCAGAAAAAGCTTCCTATGTTTGAATGTGGAATTATCAACTGTTATACTGTAACCCAAATCACAGATTATCTCGATGGATTTCAGTATTATCACAGTGAGTCCGATAACAATGGCGGAGGTGGTATTGAAGGACTCCGTATGATGTCTGAAAAGTTGAAATATGCCCATGAACAGCAGGCTTACAGTGTAGAAAGTGGAATTGTCACCGCAGAGAACCAGCAATTGAATACTCCTTTAGGAATAACAACAGTTAAGACTCCTCAGCTTATGTTTTTTCCTACAGCAGAAGGATTTTATGATTACGGAAAAGATCAGTATATTTACCAGTATGAGGATCATCTTGGAAATGCAAGGATAAGTTTCGCAAGAAACAGCGCAGGTGCTCTTGAAATCACAGATGCTAATGATTATTATCCATTTGGGATGAATCATCTGAAGACTGGAAATGCATTCTATGGACCGGGAAGTTATAAGAATTACAAGTACAATGGTAAGGAACTACAGGAGACTGGGATGTATGATTACGGCGCTAGAATGTATATGCCGGATTTGGGTAGATGGGGTGTTGTAGATCCGCTGGCTGAGAAATATTTTAATATATCACCATTTAATTATACAGCAAATAATCCTATTCTTTATATTGATCCTGATGGGATGCAATTAGATTTGAGTAATATAATGAAGAAAGGTAATGAAGAGCAATATAAAGCTTTTGTGTTTTTTGCTAAAACAAAAGAAGGACAAGCTTTTTTATCTAAATATATGGAGAAAGGACAAAAAGTTGAATATGGAGGAAAGACTATTTTTGAAGCCAAGGCTAATGGAGAGTATCATAATAAAGGGATAGATCTATCATATGGAGTCAAAACAGACTCATCCGTAGGAGGGTCTACAACAGGCAAAATTAAGGGAGATGAGAAGAATGTCTCGATTTTGATTTCAAATAAAGCATATGGTGATTCTGGCAGTCAGTTTTTTAATACCTTAAGACAGATAGTTCACGAATCTTTTGTTCACGCTGATTTGGAAGCTAATGATCTTCAAGATGATGGCTATGTTAATTCAAGTAGCATTCCAAAAGAATATAGAAAATATGACACTTGGGAATCTCAACATGGGCAACATTATTATATCCAGAATGAGTATTTAAAAGATCCTACAAACAAAAAAGTAAATACATACACTAAGGAGGGGTTTCAAATTCTTAAGCAAGCAAACGAAGCTTTAAAATTAAAGTTAGGTAATTCTCAGATAAAAACTGAAATGTGGAATTTTAATGGGTCTATGATAAAAGTAGATAAAAATGGAAACCTCAAACATAAAGATCAATAGTTGTATGAAATTAATTAGTATTATAATGATTAGTATACTCTTGCTTTCATGTCATAAAGAAAAGCAAGAGTATATTGAAGTATCATTGGGATTTAGTATGAATCCTAATGAACCAAGGATTGGAATCCTCATAAATGAGAAAGACTCTTTGTATGTATGTAAGGAAGATTTAATGTCAGTTGACAATGGAGTAAAATATAAATATTTTAAATCAACTCAAAAGATTGATTTTGCTTCTTACAAAAAAAGAATATTAAACTCTTTTTATGATTCAATTCAATTTAAAAGTACTCCTGATGCCCAACCACGACAGATAAATTATTATTTAAATGGGAAGAATCTCAAATTTAGATTTTATTCACACGAATTATCAAAGAGGCAACAGGAAATTATTGAGGACTTGATTTTACTAAAAGAAGATAAAAGACTTAAAGAAATTCATTATCATGAGTTTTCACGAGATTTGCTAGATTCTAAAATTCCTAACCCGCCACCTCCTCCTAAATAACATTACAACTATAAGTACAATGGTAAGAAGCTGCAAGAGACTGGGATATACGATTATAGAGCGAGGTTTTACATGGCAGATATAAGACGTTGGGGATTATTAGATAATTATAATGAAAATTATTTTCCTATTTCCCCCCGCTGGCGTGAGCGTCTCGCTCGTGTCCATGGTAGAATAAATAAAAACCATTACAATAGCAGTGGTTTTTATTTTCTTTCTTCCAAAGCTAATATAAAGACCATCTGGGAAATACCAGGGTAAGCTTTGCAAAAAATAGCGAAGGCGTTCTTGAAATTACAGATACCAACAACTATTATGCATTTGGATTAAATCATATCTCAGGATCATTGAGCACTTCCCAATTCGGAGGTTATTATTCTTACAAGTACAATGGTAAGGCATTCAGGAAACAGGGTTCTTTGAATATGGCGCAAGGAGCTTTTTATAAACGATCTAAAACATCTGTATGGGATTTAAAAAAAAAATATTAACAAAGTTATTCTATTAATTTTCGGAATTATGTTTTGTGGGATAATTATAAAAAAATACTTGATCCTGACTTATTAAATATAAATATTTTAATCAGCACTGTAATGGACGAGTTATTTCAAACTCATATGACCTTATGACTCATTTCAATATTGTCAAATCATCAGATGGTAATAAGATTTATTTGGAAGATTTAAAAATAATTTCATTAAGTAAAATAGGAGATTCTATAGTAAAGAATAAAGATGTTACTTACTTTACTGTTTATAAAAAAGGTAATAGTAAAGTAATTTATGATATGTACAATAAAAATTTACAAGTAGTAAAATGAAATATTTTATATTAAGATTCCTCAGCTGTCATATCCACAAATAAAACAAAACCATTGTGTGAGCATTGGTTTATTTTTATTCAAATACGGAGGTTTTCTTTATAAACAAAAAAATCTGCTGCATTTACTGCAGCGGATTTTAATATATTGTATAAAACTTATTCAGCATCCCTTTCTCCCAAAGACTCTTTCAGCTTAATAAGCTCAGCTTTTACGAATTCCAGGCGGTCAATAAGGGTGATGGTTTCGGAGATTTTACTGTTTGTGGTCAGGGCGATACGGGCTCCGTCCAGGGTGTAGCCTTTTTCTTTTACCAGATGGTAGATCATCTGAAGGTTTTTGATATCTTCAGGAGTGAAATATCGGTTGCCTTTCCTGTTTTTTTTAGGCTTGATAATAGGAAATTCCTGTTCCCAGTAACGTATTAATGAGGTGTTTACATCGAATGCTTTTGCCACTTCTCCTATAGAATAATACAGTTTATCAGCTAAATTTATTTTCATTTTACGACTCCTAAACTCCAAAGATAAAAATTTTTTAAAGTTTCATCCAAAATATATGATAAAAAGTGCGGTCAGACTTTATTTCAAAGGAGATTTATAGCAGTAAAATTATCGTAAATAACACATATTTGTTGTAACGGAGTATTAAGAAACACTATATAACAGTTCTTTTTTATCTAAATTTGTGAATCTTTACAAGGCATATAAATATAAATGATGAATCCTATTTCTGTTCTTCATATCGACCTTTTCCAGGCAGGTAAAAATACTTCAGATTTTTATTTTAACACAATGAAGAATCATTTGGTGGTAGGGCATCGTCATATAGAAAAACCTCATAGACATGATTTCTATGCAGCCGTTCTTTTTACCAAAGGAGTAGGGATACATGAAATCGATTTCCAAAAATATGACGTTTCGGAAGGAAGCCTTTTCTTTCTGTCACCCGGGCAGATTCACAGTTGGGAACTTTCGGAAGATATAGAAGGTTATATTTTCTTTTGCTCCCAGGAATTTTATGAAATGCATTATGTGAATCAGAAGCTGAGAAATTTTCCCTTTTTTGGATCTGTATCTTTTCCGAGAAAACTTCAGCTGGACGCTCTGGAATTAAAGAAGAATATTAGTTTATTTCAGGAACTGGGAGAAGAATATCAGGCTAAAAATATAATGAAAGAAGGTCTTATTTTGGCGTTAATGTCCAGGATTTTCATTAATTCCACCCGGTTATTTTCCAGAGATTTTGATACACATGATTCTGCCGCTGGACTTTCTTACTTTAAACATTATCAGGATTTTGAAAATCTTATTGAACAGCATTTTGCAGAACATAAATCGATTGCCCATTACGCTTCATTATTAGGAATTTCATCCAAGCACCTGAATAGAATTGTACAGGCTGTTGTCCAGAAAACAGCTACAGATATTATTACAGAAAGGGTAGTGCTGGAAGCCAAAAGAATGTTGATGTACCTGGATGAAAGTCTGGTTGAAATTGCATTCAGATTAGGATATGAAGAATATTCCTACTTTGTAAGAGTATTCCGGAAAAGCTCCGGAATGACTCCCACGCAGTTTATGAGGAAATATAAGGCTTAATGAGTTCAAAGTTCAAGGTTCTGAGCTGAAGGTTTATGGCTTAAAGTTGAAGGTTTAAGGTTGCTGGTTGTTTTGGTTACGAGTTTCGGGTTTCTTTTGTTTCGAGTTTACTAGTTGCTGGTTACACACAACCTTAAACTTTGAACCTTGAATTCTCCCTAATCCCTGCAACCTACCATCTGCAACCTACAAAGCTAACTTAAACGGTCCTTCAAAAGTCGTTTCAAAAGAATCTATCAGTTTTCCTTTCTCATCAAAAACTCCGATGACCATATTTTGTTTTGAGAATTTAATCTCTTCTTCAGGGAAGGAAATATTAATGTTCCCTTTCAGGATCTGGTCTCCCTTTAAGATGATGGTTTCAGAACCGAAATAAGTGATTTCAGCATTTGATGGGGTGATAACTTTGATGTTCAATGTCTTCTTTTCATTAGACTTATTCAGAAGAGTATAAATAAAGGTATTGGTAATTTTACCGTTTTTAACGAAAAATGTAGAGCCTGCCGGTTTGATAAATTTCGCTTCCATAGAACCACGGTCGTACATTAAAAATCCAAGGAATCCGATCAGCAATGCCAGAATAACAGTCGTCGCTTTCATTCTTGGCGTAAATCTGAATTTTTCACGGTTTTCAATTTCTGATTCTGTAGCATAACGAACCAATCCTTTAGGTAGGCCGACCTTTTCCATTACTTCATCACAGGCATCAATACATGCTGTACAATTCACACACTCCAGTTGCTGCCCGTTTCTGATGTCAATTCCCGTAGGACAGACAACAACGCATTGGTTACAATCAATACAATCTCCTTTGCCAGCCGCTTTTCTGTCTTCATTGTTTCTCCATTTTGAACGGCCTTCCCCTCTTTTAAAATCGTAATATACGTTGATTGTCTGTTTATCAATTAGTACTCCCTGAAGTCTTCCGTAAGGGCAAACCAGAGTACATACCTGCTCACGAAGCCAGGCAAAAACGAAATAGAAAGTCATCGTGAAAAAGATCATCGTAACAAACTTTAAAGGATGTTCTGAAGGCCCTTCCAGCATAATCTGGAAAACCTGTTCATAGCCTACGATATACATAAACATGAAAGTAGAGATAATTAGAGAAATCAAAATAAATACGGACCATTTTGTAAGTCTCTTTCTGATTTTTTCAGCATCCCATTCCTGTCTGTCAAGTTTCATCTGTTTATTTCGGTCTCCTTCAATCCAATATTCTATTTTACGGAAAACCATTTCCATAAAAAGGGTTTGAGGGCAAAGCCAGCCACAGAATATCCTTCCGAAAACTACAGTAAATAACATTACAAAAATGACCGAAGTTACCGCTCCCAATGCAAGAATAAAAAAGTCCTGAAGGTAGAACGGTTGTCCAAGGATAAAGAATTTTCTGTCGATAACATTGATGAGCAGAAAAGGATTATTATTGATCTTTACAAAAGGCAGTCCGAAAAATAACGCAAGAAGAAGATAGCTGGTGTAATTTCTGTAATTGGTGTATTTTCCTTTAGGCTTTCTTGGGAATATCCACTTCCTTTTTCCGGTTTCATCCATTGTTCCCACTGAATTTCGGAAATCTTCATTTTCAATTTCTAAAGATTTGATATTGTTGGACTCTGCGCTCATTGTTGTATGCTATAAAAGTATTTTGGTACTATTTTCAGCAGGATCACCCTCTTTTTTGAATTGATTTTTTATTGAAAAAAGTGCTCGATCCTGTTACTGCAAAGCTCCGGATTATATTCTTTCACTACTAATATGATCTGCTTCAAAAATAGGATAATTAGGACATTTAATATTTGTGTTTTTTTATTGTATCAAAACGAGAAAATATTTTGAAACCTCTAGGTCATATTGTAAATTGCAGGTTTAAAAATGAAGTATGAAGAATATCTTGAAAATAAGCATGATTGGTTTGGTTTTCGCATTGGTAAACTGCCAATCAGTAAATTATAGTAAAATGTTTTATGAAGGAGTAAAGCCGGAAATGGTTTCAGACACGTTCAGTTTCACAGAAGGACCATCAGCAGATAAAGAGGGGAATGTTTACTTTACCGATCAACCCAACGATAAAATCTATTATTGGGACTGGAAAAGCAACAAGATAATAGAGTTTTTAGACAAGACGGGAAGGGCAAACGGAACACACTTTGACAAAGATGGGTATTTGATTACCTGCTCAGATGATCAGGGAGAAATCTGGAAAATTTCCAAAGACAAAAAAGTGGAAATTCTGCTTAAAGGCTTTGAAGGAAAAAGATTGAATGGTCCCAATGATGTATGGAATGATGAAGCCGGAGGAATGTACTTTACAGATCCATTGTATGAAAGAGATTACTGGGTTGGCTTTAAACAGGAAATTCAGCATAAAAGTCTTTATTACAGAGATAAAGCCGGAAAAGTTATCAGACTTGATACTTTCACTCAGCCTAACGGAATTGTAGGAAGTGAAAAATTAAAGAAATTATATATTTCTGATATTGATGCCGGAAAAACCTATGTGTATGATATATTGGGCGATGGAAAGCTATCTGAGAAAAAACTGTTTTGTGAAATGGGTTCAGACGGAATGGAACTGGATAAGCATGGGAATCTTTATTTAACAGGAGGTGGAGTACATATTTTTAACCGTTTTGGAAAGAAAATTTATCATATTTCTATTCCTGAAAAGTGGACTTCCAATGTAACTTTTGGCGGAGAAAATAATGATATACTCTTCATTACTGCTTCAAAATCTGTGTATACTTTTCCTACCAGAGTAAGGGGAATAAAATAAATAAAAAGAAATGTCATTGAGAGAAGTATAGATGGCTTTGTTGCTATGCTCCTCGCAATGACATATTATTGTTAATCTAAATGGGATTATAGCTTTAATAAGCAACCTCCATTTTTACTTTCTTTCCTTTCAGTTTTTCGTTCTGAAGCTTTCTTAAAACAGCATTTACTTTATTTCTGGAAACAGCAACATAGGAAGTCGTATCCTTTACTTCAATCAAACCGATATCTTCTTTCTGAAGTTCTCCTTTTTTGATAAGATAGCCCACCACATCTACTTTGTTGACCTTATCTTTTTTTCCTGCACTGATGTAAATAGTCTGGAAAGGTGTTTTTTCCGGAACTTTAGTAAACCCGGCAACACTTTCTTCAGGGGTATTGTTTTTAATGAACGGGAAATTTTCTTCCTCTGTCATGATGAGGTATACAAAACCTTTGGCATTCATCCTTGCAGTACGTCCGTTTCTATGAATGAAAGCATCTTCTTTTGGAGGAAGCTGATAATGTACAATAGATTCTACCTCCGGAACATCAAGTCCACGGGCAGCAAGATCCGTAGTAATAAGAATTCTTGCAGAATCATTTCTGAATTTCAGCAATGCACGTTCTCTTTCGTCCTGCTCCATACCGCCATGGAAGGTTTCCCTGTCGATTCCCATCTGGTTAAGAAGCTCAGAGATTCTGTCAACAGCCTCACGGTGATTACAGAAAATAAGAGTCCTTTTATTGCCTATTTTGCAGATTAAATTAAACAAAGTGTCAAGCTTTTCCTCAGAAATTGTCATTACTTTTCGTAATTGTATATCTGGTTTTATTTCACTTAGCTTTAAAAAGTCGATGGTTTTTTCATTTTTTAACCCTGTAAACGTTGGAATTTCATCCATCGCTGTAGCAGAAGTTAAAATTCTTTGTGAAAGACCTTTTAATGAACCTGCAATAAACTCCATATCTTCATGAAAGCCAAGCTCCAGAGCTTTGTCGAATTCATCTAAAACGAGTGTTTTAATCGTTTTCGGATCAAAATTATTATTTCTCACATGGTAAGCAACTCTTCCTGGAGTTCCTATTAAAACCGCAGGAGCTTCAATTAAATTGTTAACCTCTATTTTTTTATCATGTCCGCCATAACAAACAGAAACTTTAAAATCTGTTCCCATAGCTTTAAAAACCTGCTCAATCTGTAAAGCAAGTTCTCTGGCCGGAACCAATATCAATGCCTGAACTCCCTGAACATTTTTTTTCAGATTCCTAAGAACCGGGAATAAAAAAGCAAGAGTCTTTCCAGATCCTGTAGGAGAGAGTAAAACAATGTCTGTGTTGTTTTCAGACGCATTATAAGTAGATTTCTGCATCTGATTCATATCCTGAATCTGCAGTTTCTGGTAGATTGATTGTAGTTCCATGGTGCAAAGGTAGTGAATTTAAGCGGGTGATGCGTTGGAGAGTCTGAGGGCTGGAGGGTTTGGGAGTAGGAGAGTTTGATAGGGATAGGAAAGTGTTACTCTTCTTTAACTCTTCGTTACTGTCATTCTGAATGAAGTGCAGCGAAATGAAAAATCTCATATTTGTATTCCTGCTCTTATGATCAAAAAAAAAATAAGTTTTTCTGAACCGTCTGATTTTTCAATTTTTAAATTCTTTAATATTTTAATAATAAATGCTGACATTCAGTTGTTTAGTGATAATATTTACAAAGGTAAATCTATTGTTTATCTCAAATAAAATTCCTATCTTTGCACCCACTTTTGTGGCGAAAAGGTTTGATGGGTAAATTACTTAAAATTAATTACTTCCGTATTTTTTAATCCGCATTTATTCAAACCGTTAAAAAAGAAGGAATACAAATTTTTATTAGAAAATGTCAAAAGAGACAAATTCAGCAGAGGTTTTATTAAACCAAAACGTAGCACCAGAACAATTTGATTGGGATTCTTTCGAATCAGGTCTTGATGCAGATGCGAGAAAAGAAAAAAGCGATTTAGAAGAAATCTATAACGGATCTCTTAACAGCCTAAACGATAATGACGTTTTAGTTGGTAGAGTTGTAAGATTAACTGACAAAGAAGCTATCGTAGACATCAACTTCAAATCTGAAGGTGTTATTTCTCTTAACGAATTCCGTTACAACCAAGGCCTAAAAGTAGGTGATGAGGTAGAAGTAATGGTTGACAAGAGAGAAGACAAAACTGGTCAGTTACAATTATCTCACAGAAAAGCTAGAACACTTAAAGCTTGGGATAAAGTAAACGAACTTCACGAAACTGGAGAAATCGTTAACGGTTTTGTTAAATCAAGAACTAAAGGTGGTATGATCGTTGACGTTCACGGAATCGAAGCATTCTTACCTGGTTCTCAAATTGACGTTAAGCCAATTAAAGATTACGATCAGTTCGTAGGAAAAACTATGGAGTTCAAAGTTGTGAAAATCAACCCTGAGTTCAAAAACGTAGTTGTATCTCACAAAGCATTGATCGAAGCAGATATCGAAGGTCAGAAAAAAGAAATCATCGCTCAGCTTGAAAAAGGTCAGGTTCTTGAAGGTACTGTTAAGAATATTACTTCTTACGGTGTATTCATTGACTTAGGAGGTGTTGATGGATTGATCCACATTACAGACCTTTCTTGGTCTAGAGTGAACCACCCATCTGAAATCCTAGAGGACGGACAGACTGTGAAAGTTGTAATCCTTGATTTTGATGATGAGAAAACAAGAATCCAATTAGGTATGAAGCAATTAGAAGCTCATCCTTGGGATGCTCTTTCTGCTGACTTGAAAGTAGGTGACAAAGTAAAAGGAAAAGTAGTAGTTCTTGCTGACTATGGTGCATTCGTAGAAATCGCTCCAGGTGTAGAAGGATTAATCCACGTTTCTGAAATGTCTTGGTCTACTCACTTAAGATCTGCTGGAGATTTCGTAAAAGTAGGTGATGAAGTAGAAGCTGAAGTATTAACTTTAGACAGAGAAGAAAGAAAAATTTCTCTTGGTATCAAGCAATTGTCTAAAGATCCATGGGAAAATATCGAAGCTAAGTATCCGGTAGGATCTCAGCATGTAGGAACTGTAAGAAACTTCACTAACTTTGGTGTATTCGTAGAGTTAGAAGAAGGTATCGACGGATTAATCTACATCTCTGATCTTTCTTGGACTAAGAAAATCAAGCACCCATCTGAGTTCTGCGCAGTAGGTGATAAATTAGACGTTGTAGTTCTTGAATTAGATATCCAAGCTAGAAGATTATCTCTAGGTCACAAGCAATTGACTGAAAACCCATGGGATAAATTTGAAACTAAATATGCTGAAGGAACTATCCACGCTGGTAAAGCTGTAGAAGTTCACGATAAAGGAGCTTCTGTTCAATTCGAAGATGCTGAAGTAGAAGCATTCTGCCCTTCAAGATTATTAGAGAAAGAAGATGGATCTAAAATCAAAAAAGGTGAAGATGCTCAGTTCAAAGTAATCGAATTCAACAAAGAATTCAAGAGAGTAGTAGTATCTCACACAGGTATCTTCAGAGATGAAGAGAAGAAAAACGTTAAAGAATCTTCTTCTAGAAACGTATCTTCTTCTTCAAACAACGAAGAAAGATCTACTCTTGGAGACATCGATGCATTAGCAGAGTTGAAAAGAAAAATGGAAGAAGGTAAATAATCTTTGAACCATTCATACATAAGGAGCCGCTCATTTGAGCGGCTTTTTTTATCTAAATATGATAAATATAAAATTTGATAATCATTAAAACAAATTCGTTAATATGTGATTTATTTAATGAAATAATTATATCATAAAGATTTAAAAATAAGTTAAATATAATGTGGTAGGCATAAATTTATGATGAGGTTCTCTTTATTGAGAAATATGCAAAACAATATTAAGATGATAATTTTGCGGGTATTTATTTATTTTTAGATTTTAGGTAAAAAAAATATTGAAAGTTTGTGAATTATTTGTAGATTAGCGGCTTTAATAATGGATATGAAAAATAAAGCTCTACCTCTTTTGTTTGCAGTATTTTCTGCATTTCCAACAGTATTGTTTGGACAGGATAATGAAAAACTGATTAAAGATTATATTTCTCAAAATAAAATAAGAGAATATAAAAAATCTGATCTTAATAATATCATTGTTGATAATGTAGATCCGTCAAAATCATTGAATGGTAATGTTGTTAAATTTTTACAGACATATAACGGATTACCGATATACAGCTCTGTAGGAACAGCATTGATTAAAGACAGTAAAATTGTTTATTATACAGATAATTTTGTAAAAGACTATACTGCATCTACATCGAGCACAGCTGTTATTAATAAAAATACAGCTCTTCAAAAGATTGCTGAAGACCTGAAAAACCCTGATATTGCAAATTTTACGATTCTTGAATATCTTGAAAAGACTCAAAAAAAAGCCACATCAGCCAATCAAAGACTTGTATATACCAATGACGAGAACGGAAACCTACGTTTGGCCTATGAATATACTTTAACGGAACCAAAGACTCCGAATTATTGGAATATTTTAGTAGATGCCAATAATGGAAATATCCTGTTAAAAAATAATCTGACTTTATCTTGTAATTTCCATCATGATGCCTATAGTTCAGATGCTGAGTACAGCCATGCTGATCATTTTGAAAATACCCTAATGGGCCCTCAAAATAATGTAGCAGAGAATAACATTCCGTTACTTTTACCAGATAATGCATCCTATAATGTATTTCCATTGCCAATTGAAGCACCTACTTTTGGTTCAAGATCAATAATTACTAATCCTTGGATATTAAGTGCTTCCCCTGAAGGTTGGCATTCTGATGGAACTAATCATTATACTGTTACAAGAGGAAATAATGTTTTTGCCTATGAAGATGTGGCAGGAACAGCTTTAACCGCACCTGATTATCTTACAGGAGCTCCGGCAGACGGAGGAGCGACAAGAAATTTTGATTTTCCTTTTAATATCAATGAAACTCCGGCAAATAATAGGAATGCTGCCATTACGAATTTATTTTATCTGAATAATAGAATTCATGATGTTTTCTACAAATTTGGATTTACAGAATCTGCCAGAAACTTCCAGCAGAACAATTTTGGTAATGGACCTGTAGGAGGAGATGATGATTCTGTATATGCAGAGGCGCAGGATGGCAGCGGATTAAATAATGCAAATTTCTCTTCAGGACAGGATGGTTATAATGGTAAAATGCAGATGTACCTTTGGTCTCCAGTTGGAAGGGTATTTTACTATAATGCACCTACTGCAGCTGTTTCCCGTACACCGGGAGCAGGAACTGCGCAATTTGGTAATCCACTACCTATGAGCGGTATTACAGGAGATGTAGCACTTTCATCAGTTTTGGATGGTTGTACAGCTTTACCTGCAAGTTCATTGGTTGATAAAATAGGACTGGTTGAGAGAGGGACATGTGCCTTTGCTATTAAAGTGAAAAACCTTCAGGATGCCGGAGCAAAAGCGGCTATTGTATATAATAATGCAGTAAATGGTTCTACTTTGGGGAATATGGCGGGTAATGATCCGACAATTACAATTCCTTCAGTACTTATTACCAATGCAGAAGGAGAATATATCAAAACTCAAATGGCAGCAAGTACTACGGTAAATGTTACCTTGAAAGGTAATATGACTCCTGATGGAAGTTTTGATAACGGAATCGTAACTCATGAATATGGTCACGGAATATCCAACAGAATGACAGGTACAGGGTATAACTGTCTGAATTCAGGAGTGAGTAAAGAACAGATGGGAGAAGGATGGTCTGATTTCTTTGCTTTAATGCTTACAAACAAAGCAGGTGATAATGCTACTGTAGCAAGAGGTACAGGTACTTATGCGTTAGGTCAGGCGATAACAGGTGCTGGTATCAGACCAGCAAAATATTCAACAAGTCTTGCTGTTAACGGATTTACATATGGAGATACCAATGGAATGGAATACAATAACGGGTCAGCAGTTGTTCCGGATGTACACTCTATTGGTTTCGTTTGGGCTACTATGCTATGGGATCTTCATTGGAAATATGTTGAAAAATACGGATATTCTTCAGATGTATTATCCACAACACCTAACGGAAGTACAAAAGTATTACAGCTGGTAACAGATGCTCTGAAACTTCAGGCATGTAACCCTAGCTTTATTGATGGAAGAAATGCAATATTAGCAGCAGAATTAGCAACAACCGGAGGTCTTGACAAATGTATGATCTGGGGTGTTTTCGCAAGAAGAGGTTTAGGAGTGAATGCATCTGCAGGAGTTAAGAATAATATTAATGATCAGGTTCAGGACTTTAATGTACCGGAACAATGTTTATTAGCTACCAATGAAGTGAATGGAGATAAGAACAAGAACATTTCTATCTATCCAAACCCGGCTAAAGATGAGTTTTATATCAACTTCCCAAGCAATACTCTTGGAAAAGTAAGTGTAGAACTTTATGATATGTCTGGTAAACTGGTTTCTTCTGAAGATAAAATTTCACCGGATGCTAAGAAAGCAATTTCTACAAGCAATTTGGTAAACGGAACTTATATGGTTAAAATCAAAGGACTTGGTTTTGAAGCCGCTTCAAAAGTAATGGTTAAAAAATAATTTACTTATTAATTAATTTCAAAATCGCCACAAGCTTGCTTGTGGCGATTTTGTTTATCCATCATTATAACATTTCAGATAGGTTTAATTTATATGTTGTACCTTTGCAGGCTGTTAAAAAAATTATGAAGAAGAAAAATATACTAAAAGGTGTTTTATTTGTAGGGATTGGAGCTAGTATATACGGTATGTTGGCCACTTTTGTGAAAATGGCTTACCATGATGGTTTCACCACTTCGGAAGTAACGACTTCCCAGTTTGTTTTAGGTTTGACGGGACTTTTGATCCTCAATCTTATTCAGACCCTAACCTCAAAACAGAAATTATCGCTGCCAAATTCTAAAGAAGTCAGAATGCTGTTGCTTGCAGGAACTTCTCTAGGAGGAACAAGTTTATTCTATTATATTGCTGTACAGTATATCAATGTTTCAATTGCTATTGTACTATTGATGCAGTCGGTATGGTTCAGTGTGGTGGTGGAAAGTATTCTTACAAAAAAACTACCCAATGCTAGAAAAGTAGTTTCTGTGGTTATCGTACTGCTGGGAACAGTTCTGGCAACCAATCTTATTAATATGGAGATAGAGCTGGACTGGCATGGAGTCTTCTGGGGACTGATGGCAGCTGCTTCATATACCTTGACGATGTTCACTTCCAATACACTGGCTACGCATCTTCCGGTTTTCAGAAAAAGTATTATTATGCTGGCAGGTGGTTCTGTAGTGGTTTTTGCATTTTTATTCTTTGCACAGATCGGACCTATGTATTTTGATGGTTTAAAATCATTATACTTGAATTTTACAGATAATACAGAACATATTCATTCATTTAATTATTCAATATTCCTGACGTATGGATTTGTACTGGCTCTTTTTGGAACCATTATTCCGCCAATTTTATTCAATATCGGATTCCCAAATGCGGGATTGGGTCTGGGAAGTATTGTTTCATCACTGGAGCTTCCGGTTTCTGTAACGATGGCCTTTGTTTTATTGGGTGAGAAAGTATTTCTGATCCAATGGATAGGAATTGCCCTCATCCTTTTTGCTATCGTTTTGATGAATTTACCTTCAAAAAAAGAAAAAGAAGTTTCAATAGCAGAATTGTCCTAAAAAAATATTTAAATAAAATAATAGTTGAAACCGTTCCTTTTGGAGCGGTTTTTTTAATTTTAATCCTTTAAATAAAAGTTTCATGAAACATTTCAGAAATATAACGGCTGCTTTTGCATTGATGGTGTCCGGTTTTATGTTTTCACAGGCAAAGCCTCTGGATGCAATGCTTTCCGACTATAAATATCCTTATGAAGTTCATTTTCTCAATTTTAAGTCTCAGGGTGAAGATTTGAAAATGGCCTATATGGATGTACACCCGCAAAAGCCCAATGGGAAAACAATAATGCTTCTCCATGGAAAGAATTTCAACGGAGCGTATTGGGAGAAAACAGCAAAGGATTTGTCTGCTAAAGGATTCAGAGTAGTGATTCCTGATCAGATAGGATTTGGAAAGTCTTCAAAGCCTCATGCATACCAGTTTTCTTTTTCTCAGCTGGCAGAAAATACAAAAGGAGTTCTGGATGAATTAAAGATTGATAAAGCAATAGTATTAGGGCATTCAATGGGAGGGATGGTAGCGGCCAGATTTACCTTGTTGTATCCGGAGAAAGTACAAAAACTGATTCTTGAAAACCCAATCGGGCTTGAAGATTATAAAACATTTGCGGCTTACCAGACCATTGATCAGGCATATCAATCTGAACTTAAAAATACATCGGAAACCTATAAAAACTATCAGTTGAAATTCTATTATGATAACAAATGGAAAGAAGAATATCAGCCGTGGCTTGATCTGATTGCAGGGTGGACGCTTCATAAAGATTACCCTCAGGTAGCTTGGGATGCCGCTCTTACCTCAGATATGATCTACAATCAGCCGGTATGCTATGAATTTAAAAACATCAAGGTTCCCACGCTGCTTATTATAGGAACAAGAGACAGAACTGCAATTGGTAAAGACAGAACTCCCAAGGAACTTCAGCCGAAAATGGGACAATATCAGAAGTTAGGAAAGAAAACTCAACACGAAATTGCCGGTTCAAAGCTTGTAGAACTTGACAACGTAGGACATCTTCCACACATCGAAGTATACCCCCAATTCTTTGAAGCTCTGTATAATTTTATACAATGAAATATTTGAAACATTAAGTTTTTGTAAGTGATTATAAATAATATATTCTGCTTAATTTTTCATCTTTGATGAACCTTAACTATTCTTATCTCTTTATTAAACTTAATGTTTCAAAATTAATTTTGTTTGTTATTAAAGAATAACAAAGTACAAACTCCAATTCCTGAAAACAGCACACAGGAAAGTCCTAGATTCTGGATAAATCCAATACTTACCAACCCTAAGCCGATCAATATATAATAGATCAACCCCAACAAAGCTCCCGCGCTGCCGGTTTCATTTTTATAATGGATAAGTGCGGTACTTAAAATATTCGGGATTGCCATGCTGAACGCCATTACAATGAAGAAATAAGGAATTAAAAAATATATTCCTGTATCTGTCAGAATCCATACAAAAATAGAAGCAGCAAATGCTGAAATAACACTGACTTTAACTAAATGTTTAGGTTGTATGTTCCTCAATAACAGAAATCTATTAAGTTTTGCTCCTGCAAATGTCCCGCCAGCCAATATAACACTACTGTATCCGAAGGCATATGAAGAATAATGATACTCTTTAAAAATAAATGGCGCCAATGAATAGTAAGAAAACAGTAAGACATTAAAACTCATAATCAATAAACAGCATTTTATGATCGCCTGATCACAGAGCATTCTCTTTAATAAACCTACTAAAATACCCATGTTGATTTCTTTTACTGAATGTTGAGTTTCAGAAATTTTTTTACGGGAAAGAATAAAAAATAATCCCGCAAGCAGACATAATGTTATGAAAACACCCTGATGTCCTACAGAAGAAGACAATACTGATCCGGTAATCATTCCTACTACAGGACTTACTGATAAACCGATTCCAATCCAGGAAAATACTTTGCTGATATTGTTTTGATCGTAAGTGTCTCTTAGAATTGTCTGTGTTGCAATAGATCCTACGGAGATTCCAAATGCAGAAATAATCCTGGCACTAAGGAGAATCATAAAATTGGGTACAAAAATAGCGGTCAGTGTTCCGATTCCATAGGTGATAAGCCCATATTCAAGGGATTTTTTTCTTCCGATTCTGTCACATTGTATTCCCCAAAAAGCTACTCCCAGAGCAAATGCTATAAAATATAAACTGATTGTCAGGGTAGCAGATTCTTCTTTTACCCGGAACAGTTCCTGAACCATTGGTAAAACCGGGCTGTAAATGGTTTCTACAAACTGAGGAAGCATTACAAGTACGGTGAGCAGCCAGATAGGATTCGTCTTTTTCATTTTTTTCTGCAAAGTTTCCAAAATTTCAATGTATATTTATAATGATATAAAAACAAAAAACATCAAAAATAGGACATGGCGGTATTGAAACAGAATGAAGAGTTTGATGCAGATTCTATTCAGAAAAAAGTAATTGGAATAGCTTCTGATATGGTGATGCATGATTCCGGTTTTCATTTTCATACAACGAAAACTCAGTTACTATATGCACCTTCTGGCTGTATGACAGTTACTACTTCTGACATGCAGTTTGTTCTTCCTCCATTCAGAATGCTTTGGATTCCTGCAAACACGGTTCATCGTGTGAATTTCCGGAATATCGTAGCTTATAGATCTGTCTATTTTGATGAAAGTTATTCTGAAAAATATATGAAAGCTGGTCTCAAGGTTCTTCATGTAAATTCTTTATTAAAAGAAATTATAGAAAGGATCTGTTTTTGGGAATGGTTGGAGCTTGATAATGATCAGACTAATCTTTTAAAAGTTTTTTGGGATGAAATGAGTCAGTCTCCGGAAGAAAAGCTGGAGCTTAAAATACCACAGGACAAGCGTTTTAAGAAGCTTTCAGAAGAATGGACTCTGCGTGATGCCATGCCGCCGATGTTGAAAGATCTTGCAGAAAAAGCTGGGGCAGTGGAGAAAACAATCAGCCGTATTTTTAAAAAAGAAACAGGATTATCTTATCAGGAATGGAGACAGCAGTGGCGGTTGCAGCGATCGATTGAACTTTTGGTGGAAGGTAATTCAATAGGAGAAGTTTCTCATATTTTAGACTTTTCATCAGATAGTGCTTTTATAGATTTCTTCAAGAAACAGACGGGTTCCACTCCTTTGCAATATCTCATGAAAAATGAGTAGCCATCAAGGAAAAAAATTGGGAAAATGATGTTTGTAACCAAAGAAAAAATTAAATATTCTTTTAAGTTGTGTACCATGTCAAGGTTTTACACCTTGACATGGTACACATAGTAGTAAAAATTTCTTGTCTTATGCAAAGTCTATTGAAAAGTAATTTGCTTAACATTGGATGTATCAATAGAATAGCTAAATAAAAAATAAAAGATATGAACAATTATACTACTACAATCGAACTCAAAGCTTCGGCAGAGAATATCTATGAGGCTCTTTCTCATCAGATTCCTCTTTGGTGGTCTGAACTGTTTACCGGAGCATCAGCACAGGAAGGAGATGTATTTACGGTAAGATTTGGAGACCATATTCATAAGACAATACGGATAAAAGAAGCAATATCCAACTCAAGATTGATCTGGTCTGTTGAAGATTCACTGATTGCTATACCTGAATTAAAAAATCAGACAGAGTGGATTGGGGCAAGTATCGTCTGGGAAATGGAACAAAAGGAGAACAGCAGTTTGCTGCAGCTTACCCATGTGGGTTTAAATCCGACTGTGGCATGTTATACTATTTGTTCCGGTGGCTGGAATCAATTTATCGGGAGTCTGAAACTCTTTCTGGAAACCGGAACCGGAAATCCTTACAAAAAATGAAAAATATTGAAACAAAAAAAGAGACTGTTTACGTGTAAACAGCCTCTTTTTGTATGTATTGTTGTCTGAATTATTTCTTCTTGTAAGCAGCGTCTTTGATTCTTGCTTTTTTACCTCTAAGGTCTCTGAAGTAGTAAATTCTAGCTCTTCTAACTCTACCTTTTCTGTCAAGCTCGATTTTTTGAAGCGCAGGTAGGTTAATAGGGAATACTCTTTCTACACCTACATCACCACTCATTTTTCTGATCGTGAAAGTTTTTGTAGAACCAGTACCTCTTAATTGGATAACTGTTCCTTTGAAGAACTGAGTTCTTGTCTTTTGTCCTTCTTTAATTTCGTAATACACAGTAATTGTATCACCTGCTTTGAATTCAGGGAATTCTTTTTTAGCAATGTACTTGTCTTGTACGTACTTTAATAAATCCATTATTAATAAAATAAAATGTTAAAGCTAAGCAACTTACACGTTCTTCGTCAGAGGTTGAATAACAGGTTGCAAATGTACAAAATAGTTTTTGAATATGCCAAATAATTAATGTACTAAAAACTATAATTTTTTCATTCCGGTTTTGCTAAAAAATTAACGGTTTCTTTAAAATACCATCAGACAGAGTTTATATGGGAATTCTACTTTTGCCCGAAGTAAAAATCCGGACAACGTTTTTTTAAATTACTGATTCACAACTTAAAACTATATGATATTTTAAAACTAAAGCTATTATGAAACATTATTTCTTCTTTTTTTGTTTCGCGGTCCAGATGGCTTTCGGACAGGTTTTGTTTCCCTATTTACAAAATCCAACCCCGAATTCTATGATCGTCAATTGGAAAACAGCTTCCAATAATGAAACAACCGTGATCTACGGAGATTCTCCAACGAATTTGAATGTGACAGTAACAGGAACCACCAATATCTTTTCTGATACCGGATACAACAACAATTACTATTATCACACGGCAAAGGTTACCAATCTTCAGCCGAATACCAAATACTATTATAAGATAAAAACGGGAACCAGTGAGTCTGCCGTTTACAATTTCAGAACACTTCCTTTGCCGGGACAGGCTGTAACTGCCAATGGAAAGATCCGTTTCCTTATTATGGGTGACAATCAGATCAAAGCTGAACCTAGATATGATACGCTTACGCTGAATGCTTATAAAAAACTAAAGGAAAAATTCGGAGCTGCTTCGGATCCGTCTGATAATATTGCCCTTACTTTTATGGTGGGAGATCAGGTGGATGTAGGAACATTGGATCATTATGAGAATGTTCACTTTAAAAAGAACATCAAGTTATCACCTTATCTGCCTATTCAGACAACAGTAGGAAACCATGAAACCTATGGAACGATGGGAATGAATTCTTACTATGCTCATTTTTATATTGATGAAATTAGTTATAAAGGGATAAGCTCAGGAAATGAAAATTACTATGCTCAGCAGGCTGGGAATGTATTATTCGTAAGTTTAAGCTCTGAACATACGGGATCAGCACAGCAGACCTGGCTTCAGCAGATCTTAACAGCAGCTAACAATGATCCTACAGTAGACTGGATTATTTCTTTGAGCCACAGACCTTATCAGGCTGAGCAATATGTAGGAGATATCTCTACATGGGTAAGAGAAAATGCGGTACCGCTTCTGGTAACCTCTGATAAATACTTAATGCACGTTGGAGCTCACCATCACTTATACCACAGAGGTCAGCTGAAAAATACACCGAACTATCAGATTATCTCCGGAGGAACGGCCTGGGATCAGTATTGGGGAATGTCTAATGAAAAAGATTTTGATGATGTTCAGAAAACTTTGACAGACTGGACCTATCAGATTGTAGAAGTAGATATTCCAACCGGAAAAGTGGATATCGAATGTTATTCCATCGGTGGAGTTTACAACAAGAAAAATAATGTACTGGTAGATTCCTTCCATAGGTATAAAAATCAGCCTAAACCAGCGAAACCATCCATTACAAACAATTTCTCAGGGGCTATCACTTTACCTTTGACATTGAATGGAAGTGCATTTGCTTCTTCAAATAATGAACTGTTGAACACTACACAGTTCCTGATCAGTAAGACATCTAATTTTTCTGTGATTGAAAAAGAATTCTACCGTGATTTTGAAAACTGGTTCGGAAAAGACGGAAACGGAACTCCTGATAAAACCAAAAACCTAAATGATGGAGTAGACATTACAAAAGCCACCTTAGCTGCGAACTCTATTCCAAATGGAATTTATTACGTGAAAACCCGTTACAGAGACAGAAACCTGGAGTGGAGTGACTGGAGTGATGTGAAACAGTTTGAAATCACCGGAAGTGTAGTTTCAAACCCTACATTTACTTTAAATAAAACAGAATATGCCCAAAATGAAGCCATTACCGCTACTTTCACCGGAGGTCCCGGAAACCAGCAGGATTGGGTAGGAATCTATAAAAAAGGACAAACACCGGCCAGTACTACTTCACAAGTGTACAGTTATACTAACGGACAGGTAGCAGGAACGGTTACTTTTAATAATGGTATGGCTAATAAAGGTCAGTATTTTGCCGGATTCTTTGCTAATGGCGGATATACAGAAATCACTCCAAGAAAAAATTTCTATGTAGGGCCGAAAGTTCAGCTGCAAACTACTTCTGATACCTATCCGGTAGGAGGAACAGTTGTCCTTAATTTTACTGACGGGCCTAACTTACAGAAAGACTGGATCGGAATTTATAAAATGGGGCAGACTCCCGGAACTACAGCTTCTATCAAATGGAGCTATGTAACAACTGCATCAGGAACCCTTAATTTCACGGGACTTCCGAAAGGATATTATTACGCGCAGTATCTATTGGAAGACGGATATAACGGAATCGGGGAGAAGGTATTTTTTAAAGTAGGAGATATCGTTACGGATCTTTGGATCAACAAACCGGTATATACTTTGGGAGAAAATATTACAGCTTCATGGACAGATTCTCCGGGAATCATCAAAGATTGGTTAGGAATTTATCCTCAAAGTGTTCAGACTCCGGATGACAACTTCGTTTCTTATACCTATTTTGACGGGGTAACTCAGGGAACAAAAACCATCCAGGGAACAGCAGTACCTGCTACACCAGGAAACTATTATATGGTAATGTTTACCAATGATTCCTATACAGAAGTTTCAAACAGAGTACAGTTCCAGGTAACTTCACCAACATTAGGAACGGAAGAAACAAGAAGTACAGAGAAAAATGTAGTGCTATATCCGAACCCAACCAAACCGGGACAGCCTACTTTTATCAAAAGTGATTACCCGATTGAAAAAATAGAATTGGTTTCAGCTTCAGGAGAACTGCTTTATGTATCGAAAAATATCAATAACCAACGTTTCTCTTTGGTGAATGAGAATCTTCCGGCAGGTGTTTACTTTGTAAAAGTACACGGAAGAAAACTATTTACTTTAAAACTGATTATTCAGTAAGGTAAACGAAATACAATTATAATTTTAGAGACTGCTGGAAATAGTGGTCTCTTTTTTATTGACTGTAAATAATCATAATGTTTACCATAATCATCGTGAAAATCTTTGTCTTCTGTGGCTAAATAAAAAAGCGATTCCAAAAAAATGAAACCGCTTTTGATATATAGATATGGTAATTAGTCAAATGGATAGTACAGATCATCCTCATTGAGTTGAGCCTGACTTTCTGTAGAAGCACTTTCATCCTGTGCATCAGCTAGCGTCTTTATTTCCTGAATAAGTTTTCCATCCGTATTATAAAGTTTTAACAGGATCCATTTTCCGTTGCGTTCAAGCTCTTTAACTCCATCAAATGTTTTCAGCCTGATTTTTCCTGACTGAATAACACCGGCTTTTACAGAAGATTTATTGGAAGGCTTGCCTTTTACATACTGTGTGATTTGTGCTGTGAAATAATAATCTTCACCATCTTCACTGAAAGGTTGGGTAAAAGTATACAAAACAGTGCCTTTCGGATCATAAACAGTTGCTTCATATCCTGTTTGCTTGGCATTCAGCTTTTTTTCATAATTCAGTTTATTAAGACCTTCATAAAAGTTTTTGATATTTACTATAACACCATCCTTATAGAGCGTTTCATTAAAGCCTTCATAAGTGGTACCATTATATGGAATACCATCCTGGTAGGTCAATGTAGATTTCAGCTTTCCATCCGGGGAATAATATTTAATTTCCTGTATGACATCATCTTTTAGAAACTTCTCAGATGATAATTTTTTGTCTTCATCAAAATATTTACTATTTACAATTGAGCCTTTTTCATAGGTGTCAATAGATGAAACCTGTGTATATTCATAGGCCAGCATGTAATCTTCTCCATCCATGGGATTGTAAATGTCATTTTCTTTATCATATTGGTATACAAGATGCCCTATTTTTTTACCAGACTCGTCATAAGTGGTTTTATAACCGTCTTTTTTGTTCATTTTCTGTTCCTGTAAAATCTTCCCGCTCTTGCTATAGATTACACCTTCTTTTACACTGCCGTCTTTTCTGTATTTCTCAATTTTTGAGATCTTCATGGGGCTGGAATAGTAATCCACCATCATATTTTCTCCTGAGCCGGAAGTAGTACTGCTGCCAAGATATTTTCCTTTTTCACCATAATATTTCGTTTCAGTATTACTATCCTTATCAATGATGGTTTCATTTCTGATTCCTTTAATGTCATCATCATAAACGGTTGTTTTTACAGGTGTTGAGTTTTCGTAATCAACCAGAATATTAAAATCAGTTCCGTCCCCCGCATCTTTATAGCTGAACATCTTTCCTGAAAAATTTCCGTCAGCTTTATATACCACATCTTCTGTCAGCCTGCCTTTTGTATCATAAGTCTGAGCCGGGCCAACCTGCAGACCGTTAGAATAAGTGGCAAAATTCTGAACCTTTCCTTCAGGGGTATACCAGGTCACTTTTCCGTCAAAAACTTCACTGTTTGGAGTAATGTCAGAAGCCAGACCTTCCATTTGAAGTTTTCCATCCTTATAGAAGTCTTTGATAAGAGTTAGCTTTCCTTTAGGAATTGTTTCACGGTAATATTCCATGTTATCCTGAGTGGTTTTTTCCCAGTTTTCATCGAAATACGTTTTTTCTTGTGCATACACATTGATGCTGAGTACCAGGGCAAGTAATGCTGAGGTAAATAATTTTTTCATGTTTTTATTTAAAGTTTGATATTTTATATATGATTAATGTGGCAGGTGTTGAAATAAATCTCTGCAGAGATCGAATGGAGCGAAAAGGGCAGGTAATTGTCTGCCGTGAAATAATTTCTACATTAGAATTGTGTTTAAATAATTACTATCCTGAAACAGCAAAACAGGCTGTGATTCTGGATTTGAAGGCTCAAATATAAATCAAATTGATGGAAAATACCACGAAAAATGAACAGACTTGTTCACTTTTATAAATAAGTGTTTGATTATTATAGATTTAAATGATAGAAATAGATTGCTCAAAAAGAGATGAAATTCCGTATCATTTCCTTTCATCGGATATACAAGAAAATTTATTAAATTTAGCCAACAGAAAAATCTAATATTTCATGATAGATAAAAGAGTAAAAAATGCAAAGGAGGCCATCGAAGGAATTAATGATGGAATGACACTGATGCTTGGCGGGTTCGGACTTTGCGGTATTCCGGAAAACTCAATCAATGCTTTGGTAGAAAGCGATGTGAAAGATCTTACCTGTATTTCAAACAATGCAGGAGTAGATGATTTCGGATTAGGATTATTGCTTCACAAAAGACAGATTAAGAAAATGATCTCTTCTTATGTAGGAGAAAATGCTGAATTTGAAAGACAGATGCTTTCAGGTGAACTGGATGTAGAACTTACTCCGCAAGGGACTTTAGCTGAAAAATGCAGAGCTGCTCAGGCAGGAATTCCGGCTTTTTACACACCTGCAGGTTACGGAACTGAAGTAGCAGAAGGAAAAGAAGTAAAAGAATTCAAAGGGAAGCCTCATATCCTGGAGCATGCGTATGATGCAGATTTTTCTATCGTAAAAGCATGGAAAGGAGACCACGCCGGAAACCTTATCTTCAAAGGTTCTGCACGAAACTTCAATCATCCTATGGCAGGTGCTGCGAAGATCACGATTGCCGAAGTAGAAGAATTGGTAGAACCGGGACAATTGGATCCAAACGAAATTCATATTCCGGGAATCATGATTCAAAGAATTTTCCAGGGAGAAAAATTTGAAAAAAGAATTGAGCAGAGAACAGTAAGAACTAAAGAATAAGTTCAAATAATAAACAAAAAAAGCGCTGAAAATATTTTCAGCGCTTTTTTTATGCTTGGGGAGTCAGTGTTTTTCTTTCTCCGATCTGTTGTCTCCACATAGCGTAGTAAAGCCCTTTTTCGTCAATAAGATTGGCGTGGGAACCTGTTTCTACAACCTGTCCTCGTTCAAGAACATAGATTTTATCGGCATGCATAATCGTACTTAAACGGTGTGCAATAAGAACGGTGATTTGTTCTCTTTCTTTGGAAATATCTTTAATAGTTGTGGTAATTTCTTCTTCCGTAATACTATCGAGTGCGGAAGTTGCTTCATCAAAGATCAACAGATGAGGTTTTCTCAAAAGAGCTCTTGCAATGGCAATTCTTTGTTTTTCACCGCCACTCAGCTTCAGACCGCCTTCACCAATCACTGTTTCAATTCCTTTTTCTGCCCTTTCCAGCAATGCTGTACAGCTCGATTTCTGTAAAGCAGCAGCCAGTTCCTGTTCAGTAGCCGCAGGATTTACAAAAAGAAGGTTTTCTTTAATAGTTCCTGCAAATAATTGAGTATCCTGAGTTACAAAACCAATTTGATTTCTCAGCTCATCAAAATCAAATTCCTTCCCATTAATTCCATTGTAAAAGATATTCCCTTCCTGAGGTCTGTACAGCCCAACCAGCAGTTTTACCAGTGTGCTTTTTCCGGAACCACTAGGCCCTACAAAAGCAATAGTTTCTCCGTTTTTGAGATCAAAAGAAATATTATTTAGAGCTTTATACTGAGCAGATTGATGTTTGAAAGAAACGTGTTTGAATTCCAGCTCTTCAATAGCACCAATTTGTTTTGGGTGAAGAGGTTTTTCTTCTACCTCCTTTTTCATTAAACGGTCAAAATTCTGAAGAGAAGCTTCTGCTTCACGATAAGAAATAATGATGTTCCCGATTTCCTGCATCGGCCCGAAAATAAAGAAACCATAAAACATTAAGGATAGATACTGCCCCGGAGTCACAATATTTTTAAAAATTAAATACAATAAAGTCAGGGTAATCATCTGCTGAAGAAAATTCACCATCGTTCCCTGGATAAAACTTAGAGAACGGATGCTTTTCACCTTTCTCAGTTCAAGACCAAGGATCTTATAAGTATTGTTATTTAAACGGATCACTTCCTGGTTTGTCAATCCTAAACTTTTCACAATTTCAATGTTTCTTAAACTTTCTGTAGTACTTCCGGCTAAAGCTGTAGTTTCTGAAACAATATTTTTCTGTATCACTTTTATTCTCTTACTCAATAAATTGGTGACAATGGCGATAAAGAAAATCCCACAGATATAAACCGGCATAATAGACCAATGCAAACGGATTGCATATACCGAAACGAAAATAATACTCACCAGAATTCCGAAGAAAATATTAATGAAATTTGTGATAAATTTTACAGTGTCTTCTCTTACTTTTGTTAAAATGGATAGGGTTTCACCACTCCTCTGATCTTCAAATTCCTGAAAAGGCAATGCCATGGAATGCTTTAAACCGTCTGTAAATATTTTTGCTCCGAACTTTTGGGTAATAACACTTACCACATAATCCTGAAAAGCCTTGGCAATTCTACTCACCATAGCCGTTCCGATAAGCAGCCCAAGGAAATAAAAAGCACCGTGGTATACAGAGCTTCCATATAAATACTCATTCAGGTTTCTGGGCAATAGTTTTTCTTTATCAAAAAAGTTGGGGTGGGTGACCAGCTGGTCCAGAATATTTCCTGTAATAGCCGGGGCAAATAAAGAGAAAACCTGATTGATCGTAGCCAAAAATAAAGAAATGATAATCAGCCACTGATAAGGTTTAAGATATTTGAAAAGTATTTTCATTCTGTTAAAATAATAGAGCAAAATTACAGATATTATTTTAACTAACAGTGTTAATTATTGAACACAACAAAGCTCTTTTGTATTCAAGTGAAAATAATTAAATTGCAGTCTAAGTTTTTATTATGCTTACAAAAGAACAAATTGCCAAAAGAATTTCAAAAGAACTGAAAGATCGTTATTATGTGAACCTGGGAATTGGGATTCCTACTTTGGTTGCCAACTATGTTCCGGAAGGTATTTCCGTAGAATTCCAGAGTGAGAACGGAGTTTTGGGAATGGGGCCTTTCCCTTTCGCGGGAGAAGAAGATGCTGATATCATCAATGCCGGAAAACAGACTATTACTATTCTGGAAGGAGGTTCATTCTTCGATTCTGCCTTCAGTTTCGGGATGATCCGTGGTCAGAAAGTAGACCTTACCATCCTTGGAGCAATGGAAGTTTCAGAAAACGGAGATATTGCCAACTGGAAAATTCCCGGAAAAATGGTGAAAGGAATGGGTGGTGCTATGGACCTTGTAGCTTCTGCTGAAAATATTATCGTTGCAATGATGCACGTAAACAAAGCAGGAGAAAGCAAAATCCTTAAAAAATGTACACTTCCTTTAACTGGTGTAAACTGTGTGAAAAAAGTAGTTACTGAACTAGCTGTTCTGGATGTAACTCCGGCAGGTTTCAAACTGGTGGAAAGAGCACCGGGAGTTTCAGTAGAAGATATTATAAAAGCCACAGAAGCAGATCTGATCATTGAGGGAGAAATTCCTGAAATGCAGTTCTAATCTTATTACAATAAATAATTTTCGGCCTCACAAAGTGAGGCCGAAAATTATTATAAGCGACATAGGACATCGCAGCGTTAAAAAAATAACTCCTATGAACGTTAAGAAAATTCTCCTGTCCGAAGAGCGAGACAAACTTAGAACCGATTAAGAAATAGAGAATTCGCGCAAGTTTAAAATTTTTAGAGAACAGGATTTATTTTTAGCGGAGAGATCCCGGTCTTGAATTTTTGTTTCTTTTGTTTGACTCCGTCGAATCTTCGATTTCAAGACAAAAGAAATTTAAAGCCTAACCAAAAAAGCTGCCTCATCAATGAAACAGCTTTTATATTTTAACAGTTAGTTGTTAATCTAACTTCTTATTTTATTTCCCATCCTGCGCCCCAAACACCTTCTGCAAAATGCTCGTTGTTCTCATTGCAGGTGTATTTCTGATGCCGCTTTCTTTATCGGCTACCATTTTGAATACACCATTGATGGTTTCTGTAGTAACATATTCGTTAAGATCTGTGGTTACAGACTGTCCTGTAAAAGTATTGTATTTTGAAATCAGATTTTTCCAAAGTGTATCAGCACCTACTTTTCCTAATGATGCTTTTACTTTAGGCTGAAAAGCACTGAACAGCTGAGATTGGGTTTTTCCCTGAAGATAACTTGTTGCTGCGTTGTTACTGCCCAATAAAATATTCTTGGCATCCGTAATGGTCATAGAAGTAATAGCATTGGTGAAAATAGGAGCAGCTTCTGTTACGGCATCTTCAGCAGCTCTGTTTAATAATTTTACGCCTTCATCAGCAAGGCTTCCCATACCGATAGAACGTAACGTGGTATCGATCTTTCTTAATTTTTCAGGCATTAAAATTTTTACTGCTTCATTTTTGAAAAAACCATCTGTAATTGCCAGTTTTTTGACTCCATCCGTTACTCCCATGCTTAAGGCTTCTTTTAATCCTGAAGAAATCTGGGTGGAGGTAAGGTTTCCCAGATTGGCAGAAGATTTAGGGGTTTGGCTGGAAGTTGTTGTCGTGGTAGTGGTTTTAGTCCCGTTATTTTTTACAGGAACATTCAGGTCTACGCCTGTTTTATCTTTAACGGTAGATTTTATGATATCTAAAAGTTGTGCCTGTGTAGACATTGAGAATAATAATCCGGCTATAAGAAAAAAGTTTTTTTTCATCGTATTTTTTTACAAATTTAAATCTTTTAATTTTTTTAAGTCGTTTAAGTTGATCAAAAAATAAACCATAGTGTACAGAATATAATAGAACAATATCTAAGAAAATAATTTGGCAAACTGTAAATTGTCCACTCACAAGAATTTAAACAATTGAAAATGTCTAAATTTTGTTTTAAAAAGACTCCAGGAGTTTTGAAAATTAATTATCTTAGCTCAAACCTTAATTCCATCCAATGATACGGACTTTTTTAGTATTTTTTGTATTGATTTCAAACGTAATTTTTGCTCAAAATAAATTGAATATAATTCCTTACCCTCAAAAAGTTCAACTTTCACAGGGAGAGTTTGTAATCCCTAAAACTTTTGTATTAAGTGGTGATCTCCCGAAAGAGGAGACAGAATATTTCAAAAAACAAATAGGCTCTCACTTAGAATTTCAATATGCTCAGAAGGGTGGCGGGATTCATTTAACGAATTCGATAATTCCTCCCGCTTCGAAAGCAGAAACTGAGCAGAAGAAAGAATACTATTCAATAGAAATCTCTCCAAAGCAAATTCATATTAAGTCTTATACTAAACAAGGATATTTTCTGGCTCTTCAAACTTTAATTCAGATTATTGAACAGTATAAAGATGGTAAGAAAATTCCAGCAATGACAATTGAAGATCAGCCAAAATTTGCTTGGCGTGGAATGCACCTGGATGTGTGCCGTCATTTTTTCACGGTGGAAGAGGTGAAGCAGTATATCGACTATCTGGCGATGTATAAACTGAATACTTTCCACTGGCATTTAACAGATGATCAGGGATGGAGAATTGAAATTAAAAAATATCCAAAACTGACTCAGATAGGTTCAAAACGTAAAGAATCCATGATCGGGGCTTATGTTGACAATACATTTGACGGAAAGCCTTACGGACCTTATTTTTATACTCAGGAACAAATAAAAGAGGTGGTAAAATATGCTCAGGACAGACATATCACAGTAGTTCCGGAAATCGAAATGCCGGGGCATGCTTTAGCCGCATTATCTGCATATCCTGAGTTGGCCTGTACAAAAGGGCCTTTTGAACCTGCTACAAAATGGGGTGTTTTTGATGATGTTTTCTGCCCGAAAGATGAAACATTTACATTCCTGGAGAATGTTTTGGATGAAGTGATCAAGTTATTCCCATCCCAATACATTCATATTGGCGGTGACGAGTGTCCGAAGACGAGATGGAAAGAATGTGCACACTGTCAGGAATTGATTAAGAAAAACAATTTAAAAGATGAGCATGGCTTACAAAGCTATTTTATTCATAGAATTGAAAAATACGTCAACAGCAAAGGCCGAAAAATTATTGGCTGGGACGAAATTTTGGAAGGAGGATTGGCCCCTAATGCCGCTGTAATGAGCTGGACGGGTGTAAACGGAGGTATTGAAGCTGCAAAATCAAAACACTTTGCCGTAATGACACCGGGTGCATATTGCTATTTCGACCATTATCAGGGCGATCCGCAGTCTGAGCCTAATGCTTTTGGAGGGTTTACTCCTTTAGACAAAGTATATTCTTACAATCCTATTCCTTCCGAACTGAATGCAGAGCAGGCCAAATACATTATGGGAGTTCAGGCTAATCTGTGGACAGAATATATTTTAGACTTCAAGCAGGTACAGTACATGATTTTCCCAAGATTAATGGCACTTTCTGAAGTGGGGTGGGGAACATCAGACCCTAAAAATTATAAAGAATTTGAAAACAGAGTAATCAGCCAGTTTAAAGTTCTGGATAATATGAAGGTGAACTATGCAAAAAGTATTTATAATATCACCGGAAAAGTAATTCCGTCAAATAACGGGATTGCTTACGAATTGTCAACATCACAGAATTCAAATGGGATCAGATATACTTTGGATGGAACAGATCCTTCTATCAGTTCTAAAACGTATCAGAATGCAGTTCATATTCCTAATTCTTTAACGATAAAATCTGCTTATTTTGAGGACGGTCAGTTGAAAAGCGCTGTTTCTACACAGCAGTTTACCATTTCAAAAACCACAGGGAAAAGCATAACACTAGAGCAGCAACCGAGTGAAAATTATTCTTTTGGAGGGGCTTTTACCTTGGTAGACGGGATTATCGGAAATGTAAAGCAGCTTGGTAAAACATGGCTCGGTTTCCAGGGAAAAGATGTTGTAGCAACCATAGATTTTGGCCAGAAAACAGGCTTTTCAGAAGTTTATTTTAATACCCTTGAAAATAAAGGAAGCTGGATTCACCTTGCTAAATCTGCAAAAATCTTCGTTTCTGATGATAACAGGAATTTTAAAATGATTAAAGAAATCGGAACGGCAGAGATCCAAAATGCCAAAGGAAAAATCAGATTGAATGTAGGAACCCAAAATGCAAAATATCTGAAGGTAAGTATTGAAAATGCAGGGATTATTCCGGCTGGAAACCCGGGAGCGGATTCAAAGGCATGGTTGTTTGTAGATGAAATTGGCGTAAATTAGCTTAATTAGAAAAAAATGCAGGACGATACCATACTCTCTTCAGAATTTTCATCATCACCGGACCTGGTAGAAAAGCTGTATCAATATGGGACAACCAAAAACTACCATGAAGGAGATATTATTTTAGATGAAAATGCTTCTATCCGTTCCATTCCTATTGTTATGAAAGGAATGCTGAAAGTTATCAGGACTGAAGAAGACGGACGTGAAATTTTACTATACTACATCAAAGCGGGAGAAAGCTGTATCATGTCTTTTCTTGGAGGAATGCATAATGAAAAAAGCATTGTAAAAGCCGAGATTGAGGAAGATGCTGAAATCCTTTTTCTTCCTGTAGACAAAGTGTCTTTATTTATCAAGGAACACCCGGAATGGTTAGACTATATTTTCAGATTATATCATAAAAGATTTGAAGAACTATTGGATATCATCAATGCCATTGCTTTCAAAAAAGTAGATGAAAGACTGTTGAATCTGCTTCAGAAAAAATCTGAACTTACCCATTCTGAAACCATCAACACAACTCATGAACAGCTTGCGAATGAATTGGGAACGGCAAGAGTAGTAGTTTCCAGACTTCTCAAGCAACTGGAAGAAGACGGAAAACTAAAGCTTGGCAGAAACAAAATTACCCTCCTGAAAACCCTCAATTCATAATATTTACCTCAATTTCATAAAAGGTAGACATATTCCTCTTCTCTGGAGGGGTGGCAAAAAATCAGAGAATTTTTGACGGGGTGGTCAACCTATCATTTGTAAACCAAAGGAAAACCAACCTCGGATAATTTCCTTGTGCCCTTTGTGAACATATTAGTGTTCATTCGTGTTAAATCTTCCCTTATGTAACAAAAGTAGCTGTATACTTTCATTCACTTTCCCATTTTTGCATCAGAATTATTTGAATAGTGAAATGGAAATTATAGGGTATGCAGCAGCAGTTTTAATTGGGGTGTCACTCGGTCTGATCGGAGGTGGAGGAAGTATTCTCACCGTTCCCGTTCTGGTTTATCTCTTTGGAGTTGATGTCTTTCTGGCAACGGAATATTCCCTTTTTATAGTGGGAGTAAGCAGTTTGGTGGGATCAATGTCATATTTTAAAAAAGGTTTGGTCGATTTTAAAATGGCGTTGATATTCGGAATTCCTTCTGTGGTTTCCATTTTTCTGACCAGAATATATCTTCTCCCTTTCATTCCGGAAGAGGTAATTAAAATACAGAACTTTACCATCACCAGAGACATTTTTTTATTATTGATTTTTGCTGGACTGATGATTCTGGCTTCTTATAAAATGATAAAAAGCAATGTTTCAGAAAGGACTACAGATAAGAATAATGCTTTGCTGGCAGCTGGGCAGGGTTCTATTGTAGGTATTCTAACCGGATTGGTGGGTGCAGGAGGTGGTTTTATGATTATTCCGGCATTGGTCAATCTTTTAAAAATTCCAATGAAGATGGCGATTGGAACTTCTTTAGTCATTATCTCCATCAATTCTTTAATAGGCTTCTTTTCTTCCGTAAATCACGTAAAAATAGAATGGAAATTATTGATTTCTATTGCCACAATTGCCATTGCAGGAATTATAATAGGCTTACAATTATCAAAAAAGGTAGATGGCAAAAAGCTGAAACCTGCATTCGGATGGTTTATCCTGATCATGGGTATTTATATTATCACCAAAGAAATATTCTTTTAAATCTCTTGTGTAACAAAAGTAGCTGTAGAGGGAAAAAGAAAGCAGGAGATTTGTATCCGATAACAATATCAAAAAATAAATAATATGAAAATAGAACAGATTTATACAGGATGCCTGGCACAGGGAGCTTACTATATCACTTCAGCCGGAGAAGCGGCCATCATTGATCCTTTAAGGGAAACACAACCTTATATCAACAGATTAGAAGAAGATGGAGTACAGTTGAAATACATTTTTGAGACCCATTTTCATGCTGATTTTGTCAGCGGGCATCTTGATTTAAGCCATAAAACAGGTGCCCCGGTTGTGTATGGACCGACCGCAAATCCTGAGTTTGAAGCTATTATTGCAGAAAATGAGCAGATATTTGAAATAGGTGATATTAAAATTAAAGTTCTTCATACACCTGGGCACACTCTTGAGAGCTCATGCTATCTCCTGATTGATGAAAATGGCGTTGAAAAAGCACTTTTTAGCGGTGATACTTTATTCCTTGGAGATGTAGGCCGTCCGGATCTGGCACAGAAGGGAACGAATATGACTCAGGAAGAACTGGCAGGACTTTTATACGACAGTTTGTACCATAAAATCTTGCCTTTACATGATGATATTATTGTATATCCTGCTCATGGAGCCGGCTCTGCCTGTGGTAAAAATATGCAGAAAGAAACGGTAGATACCCTGGGAAATCAGAAAAGGACCAATTATGCTTTGAATCAAAAAGACAGACAGAGTTTTATAAAAGAAGTAACAGATGGACTTTTACCTCCTCCTGCTTATTTTGGAATGAATGTGATGATGAATAAAAAAGGATACAGCAGCTTTGATGAAGTGCTTTCACAGGGACTACATGCACTGTCTCCGGAACAGTTTGAGGAAATTGCTGAAGCTTCAGGAGCTTTAATTTTAGATGTAAGAAACAACAGTGAATTTGCCAAAGGTTTTATCCCCCAATCAATAAATATAGGTCTGGATGGTGATTTTGCCCCTTGGGTGGGCGCTTTAATTGCAGATGTGAACCAATTGATCCTGCTTGTAACAGAAAAAGGAACTGAAGAAGAAGCTGTAACAAGATTAAGCAGGGTAGGATTCGATCATATTTTAGGGTTTTTGGATGGTGGTTTTAAAGCCTGGGAAAAGGGTGGAAAAGAAACAGACTTTGTCAACCGTATTTCTGCAGAACAGTTTGAAACCGAAATAAAAGGAAAGGAAGTAAAAATCGTTGATATAAGAAGAGAAAGCGAATATAATGCAGAACATATTCATGAAGCCTACAGCATGCCTTTAGCATATATTAATAAATGGATTAACGGATTACGAACAGAAGAGCATTTTTATATGCATTGTGGAAGTGGGTATAGAAGCATAATGGCCGCAAGTATTCTTCAGGCAAGAGGTTACAGGAATTTTACAGAAATTGAAGGAGGATTTAAAGCCATTGCATCCACAACAAATATTCCTACAAGTGATTTTGTGTGTCAGACTAAAATTTTAAATAAATTAGATTAAAAAAAGAAGAAATGTTGGAGATTATAAAAGAACCGTGGCCATGGTATATTGCAGGCCCATTGATTGGACTTACCGTTCCAGCCTTATTATTGATGGGAAATAAATCCTTTGGAATCAGTTCATCGCTTAGACATATCTGTGCGGCATGTATACCTGCCAATGTGAATTTTTTCAAGTACGACTGGAAAAAAGAAGCCTGGAATTTATTTTTTGTCCTGGGAATTTTCTTCGGTGGAATGATTGCTGCCAATTTTTTGCTTAATCCAAATGCAATAACAGTAAATCCCAGTCTGAAAGCCGAACTTGCAGGCTACGGAATCACAGATTACAGTAATCTGGTTCCGGGACAGCTGATGAGCTTTGAAAGTTTGTTAACCTTGAGAGGATTTATCACAATGGTTGTTGGCGGTTTTTTAGTAGGTTTTGGAACAAGATACGCAGGAGGTTGTACCAGCGGACATGCTATCATGGGACTTTCCAATTTGCAGTGGCCTTCTTTGGTAGCAACAATCTGCTTTATGATAGGTGGCTTTTTAATGGCCAATCTTATTCTGCCAGTGATCCTTTCCCTGTAAGTTTAATTTTTAAAATGAATCTGAAATAATGATAAAAGAAAAAGAACAGAACATACATCAGCAGGATACTTTTTGTGTGAATGAAAATACGGTTACTCATCAATGGTATCATAACCTGAAGTACCTTGCTGCAGGAGTTATATTCGGGATTATATTTGTGAAAGCAGAAGTGATTAGCTGGTTCAGAATACAGGAAATGTTCCGTCTGCAGTCTTTCCATATGTACGGAATCATCGGAAGTGCTGTATTGGTAGGAATGATTTCTGTGTGGCTGATTAAAAAATTCAAAATAAAAACAATATACGACGAACCCATTACATTGACCCCTAAGAAGTTCAACAAAGGTCAGATTTACGGAGGATTGATATTTGGTTTTGGCTGGGCCATTACCGGAGCTTGTCCAGGACCTCTTTTTGCCCAGATCGGAACAGGGGCTTTGGCAGTATCTGTTACGCTGCTGAGTGCTGTTGCAGGAACATGGGTATATGGATATTTCAGAGACAAATTACCTCATTAATACCTTAAAAAAAGACTGTAGAAAATAATCTGCAGTCTTTTTAAGTATAAAATTATGAATAAATGAAGTTCTCTGCGCCTAGAGCCATATAAAGATTAATACGCTCTATTCTGTACTGAAGTTCCAGACTGATAAGGTTCATTTCATTTTTCAGGAGATCCCTCTGTTTACGGATCAGTACAAAGCTGTTGTTGGTACCTACCTTTATTTGTTTCTCGGTGAGGGTAATATTATTCTTCAGTTCATTGACAGCGTTAGTAGTGTACGTAATCTGCTTTTCAATGGAACGGAGATTGGCTAAAGAAGATTCCACTTCGTTCAAGGCATTCAGAACAGCTTTTGAATATTCTTCAACAACCTGTTTCTGTTGAGAATTTTTTATCTCCACATTCTTTTTTAGTTTTCCGCTGTTGAATAACGGTGAAACTAATCCACCGCCTACTTTTAATAAAGGATTGGAAAATAAAGAATTAATAGATTCCACATTACTTCCGGCAGAGCCAAGAGACGAACTGATGCTTAATGAAGGAAGTCTTGCCGCTTTTGCCTGCTGTACTTCATAAAAAGCCTTTTCAATCTGAAAATGACCCGCCTGTATATCTGATCTGTTTTCTAAGAGTTCAAGAGGAAAAGACTCAGGAATACTATTCTCTGCAGGATTGAAAAAATTCTGAGTCGCCAGTTTCCCTTCCGGATACTTTCCGGTGAGCAGTTCCAGTGATCTTCTGGATTGTTTATTCGCGTTTTTTATTTTCTCCAGATAACCTTGCAGGGAAATAATCTCTGCTGTGATATTGGAGATATCCAGAGCATTTGCCGTTCCAACTTTCTTTTGAATGACATACAACTTTTCCAGGTCTTTAGACTTCTGAATATAACTTTCAATCTTATCTTCCTGAATATTTCCTGCGATATTCAGAAAGTAAGCCTTAGCAATCATCCCTGCGATAGATTGATGAAGCAGGATATTCTGATGTTTAGCAGAAAAGTAATTGCTGGTGCTTGCCATCTGTGAAGATTTATTTTTTCCCCAAAGATCAATCTCCCAGTTAGCTTTTAACGCAAGACGCTGAATCTGGGTATTGCTTACTAAATTATTGGAAGTATTGGCTACTGCGCTTACACTGGGATAAAGATCACTTCCTGCAATTTCCATTGCCAGTTCAACCTGATTCAGTTTTTCCTTGGCAATAATGAGATCAGCATTAAAAAGCATCCCCTCATTAATCAGGGTTTCCAGTTGAGGTGTTTTAAGATCATTGATCCAGTCATAGGAAATTGATCTTGCATTTGCTTTTCTGTCGAAGATCCATTCATCCGGGATTTCTATGTGGGAAGCGATTTCACTCTTTTCTTTAAGCTGGTCTATATTTTCCTTTGTGGGCTCTTTATAACCGATGCATGAACTTAAACTTACGGAAAGTACACCCAATAAAATTAATTTCTTGTACATGTTAATGAAGTTTAGGAATCAGATAGTTGATTTTACTGTTGACACGCACCATTACTTTTCGGATGAGATGAAGCGGTTTGATGTGGTCAGAATAAATGACAGCTGTTCCTCTTGCCCCGACTGTAAGCTGTTTCTGACTGTCTTCCAATACAAACTTGGCAATAAGTTTCCCATCTGTTTCCGGCAATTGTCTGGCCGTGTCTGGAAGCCCGGCTGTAGAACCGTTACCTCCCAGCATTCCTCCTGCATTATTCATGATTCCCTGGCTGGTAGCATCTATTACATATTCAAGTTTTGCTTTTACCACTTTTCCCGGTTCCGTTTTAAGAGCCAGCTCCACTTCATCACCGTTTTTTACTGTTTCCAGTTCGTTTTGGGCAAAAAAACCAATCACAGACTGTTGCTTCTGAATAAGGACGAATGCAGATTTAAAAGGTGCCATGATAGCTCCTTCATTCAGCTGAACATTAGGAATTACACCATCAGTAGGAGCCAGAACAACTGTTTGCGAAAGATTCCATTTCGCCTGGTCCAATTTTGCCTGAATTTCAGATACTGAAGAATTTTCTCCACCATAAGATGCATTGGACTTCGTTTCCAAAGATTGCTGCTGTGATTGTGCAGCACTGATTCTGGACTGCAGATCCTGTACATTGGTGACTGCCTGCTCAAGATCAAACTTATTGGCTGCTCCTGCTTCCACCAATTCTTTATACTGAGCGGCTCTTTTATTAGCCAGTTCCAACTGTGACTGTAAACCTGCAATATTTTTTCTGGAAGCTGAGATGTCTGTATCATAAGAACTTACAGTAGCTTTCATATTGCTTAGCTTAGCCTCCAGAGACTTTATTTCCTGTATGTAAGGCTCTCTGTCCAGTACAAATAAGGTATCTCCTTTCTTTACTTCCTGATTGGTGCTGACATATACTTTTTTCACTTTCCCCAAAACCTGAGTGGTAATATCCACACTTCTGTTTCCTACCTTTACATCAGAAGTAATAGGGCAGTAGTAATTTAAGCTTAATATCAAAGCAATAGATCCGAAGATAGGTAATGAATAGACAACAACCTGTGTGGTGAACGTCCAGGGGATCAGTTTTAATTTTTTAATAAGAAGCCAGCATATTCCGGCATATATTGCAACTAGTAATTCCAGCATGTTTTTTTAATTTTCGATTGTTTTAAATTCTTCTTCAGTAAGGTTCGTGTTATCTGTTTCTTTGTCAGGAACATTTTGGTTGCCATAATCATAGTTAGCCCAGATTAAAGCAACCGGCCATAAAAGGCCTCCAAAAACAAGGGAAAGGAGGCACATACTTTTTATGGCGTTCAGTTGAGGGTGTTTCTTTTTTTCTGCTACTTTTTCCGGGTAAATATGAACTTTCCAGAAAAGATAGATTCCTGCAATAGGTAAAACCAATAAGATTAACCATGATGCGGCGTTAGCTATATTGTCTTCCAAATTGCCTGTTGATGCCTGAACAAAATTGCATGAAAATAACAGGCAAAGAAGTAAGGATGTTCTTTGCATAAAATAATTGTATAAGGTAATAATGAAGTGTAAACAAGGTTGTAACCGGCCGTCAGTATAGACCCGCATGGTTACTATAAATCTTAAGAAAGATTAAAGATGATTCAATAATAAGGTGCTTTTTTAGATGATATTTTTCTCATTTTGCTTTTAATTGTTGGTGTAACAGTATTTTCAGTAAGCAAAAATAGGATGAACAAAGTGAGAAAAAGTATTCCTAAGTTATTTTTTTCTTTCGTTCCTTTTTTTATGGATACGGGCTGTCATCCTGGAAAGCGAGTTCGGAGTAATGCCCAGAAAATTGGCAATATACTTTCTGTTGGCATTTTGTGAAGTGAAAGGACGGGTTTCCAGAAACTCTTCATACCGGGAATGCGGAGAAGTGGAGCAAAACTGTTCTGTACGTACTTTTAATATACTGATGATTTGTTTTAAAGATTTGAGATATACATTATAAATACCTCTGTTCTGAAATGCAGCTTCTTCAAATTCATTTTTATTGAACAGGAAAATCTGGCTTTCCAATACGGCTTCTATAGTATATTTTCCTTCATTTTCATTAGCATAAGACTCCGGTCTTTCCATAATGGCAGCCTCCTTTTCGGATGGGAGAAAAAGATTGCTTTCAACCCCGTTTTCATCATCAAAGAAAAATCTTAATAATCCATGGGAAAGAATAAATAATTGATTGAAAGACTTACCAGGTTCTGCCAGCTTCTCTTTTCTTTGAAGCAGTTTTGGAGTGCTGATATTGACCAAAATAGCAATTTCTTCATCAGAGAGTTCCTGAAAGAAAGAGATATTTCTGAAAGTTTTGAATGAGTCCATCACGGCAGTAAAGATAAATAAAAATAATACACGGATATTCATTGAACCGTCATGAGGATTTCATAGAAGTTTTTTTTAGATTTGTGGGTATTATACAATTTGAGATACCATGAACAATAACCGAAGAAGTTTTATTAAAAAACTGGGAATTGCAACAGCCGCACTTGCCGTAAACCCATTGGATCTGATGGCTGCCGAATTACCCGAACCTACTGTCAAAGCTATCAACAAACCGATTGTCCTTTCTACCTGGAATTTCGGATTAAAAGCTAACGAAGAAGCATGGACAATCCTCGGAAAAGGAGGAAAAGCTTTGGATGCTGTTGAAAAAGGAGTTCGTCTTGTAGAATTAGATCCTAAAGAAAGAAGTGTAGGGTATGGTGGCCGTCCGGACAGAGATGGAAGAGTAACACTGGATGCCTGTATCATGGATGAAAATTATAATATTGGTTCAGTAGCATGTCTGGAGCATGTGAAAAACCCGATTTCTGTTGCCAGAGCTGTAATGGAAAAAACACCCCACGTAATGCTGGTAGGTGACGGAGCATTGCAGTTTGCCCTTTCACAAGGGTTTAAAAAAGAAAACCTTCTTACTCCGGAATCCGAAAAAGAATGGAAAGAATGGTTAAAAACCAGCCAGTATAAACCCATCGCCAATATTGAAAATCACGATACCATAGGAATGATTGCGCTGGATGCACAGGGAAACCTTTCCGGTGCCTGTACTACCAGCGGAATGGCTTTTAAAATGCATGGGAGAGTAGGAGATTCCCCGATTATCGGAGCAGGCCTGTTTGTAGATAATGAAGTAGGAGCAGCTACAGCTACAGGTCATGGTGAAGAAGTGATAAGAACGGTAGGAACCCATCTTGTAGTTGAACTCATGAGACAAGGCAGAAATCCTCAGGAAGCCTGTAAAGAAGCAGTAGAGAGAATTGTAAAAATCAATCAGAGAAGAAATAAAAACCTTAAAGATATTCAGGTAGGCTTTATTGCGATCAATAAACAGGGAGAATATGGATCTTACTGTATTCAGGACGGATTCAACTTTGCGGTATATGACCAGAAAGGAAACCGCCTTGAAAAACCGGAATTTGCTTTGAAATAAGTATATGATAGAAGCAACATTGTAAAAGTGCAGAGTTATATATAAATTTTATCGGAGATAAAATCCTTGTACCTTAAAGAAGTGCCAGAAGAAAAATCTTTGCGCCTTTGCATTATTCCAACAACGAAAATTAAAAATTCAATAGAAATGGGCTTTAGCCCATTTAAACAAATCAATGAAACCTATTGGCTTTAGCCAAAACATAAAATATGAAAAGAACGATTATCGCTTCTTTATTTCTCATTATCGCATGCAAGGAAGAAAAGAAGGAGATTAAAACACAGCAGATACAAGAAAAAGTAGTTTTGCATAATGAGTCCAATGAAGCTGAAGAAGCCCAAAAATGGCTGAAGACAAGCATCGTTGATTATTTTAAAGCTGATATCGGAAATGAAGAAAAGAATATGCAGAAGATCACAACCAAAGATTATTTCGATTATAAAACGGATGCAACTAATGTAGATCTGGATGTAGACGGAAGCCTTACTGAAAAAGAATTCCAGGATAAATGGAAATCGAAATTTGATACCAGTAAAGCAGGAATTGGAGTTGGTTTTCTGATCTCAGCACAGGATTGGGATAAAATTGAAGTCGGAAGCTGTGAATTAAAATCTTCCTCAAAAGATGAATATATCTTTAATGTAGTGTTGACTGATAATAGTTTTAAAGCTCAATATCCGTCAGTGATAAAAGTAATAAAAGAAAACGGTTCATTTCTGATTGCAGATGTTTTGCAGGATGAGCCAAAATAGAATTAAACAGATACATACAATGTCAAAAATAGAAATAGCTTGTTTTAATCCTGAATCAGCAATGATTGCTTTTGAAAACGGAGCGGATAGAATAGAATTATGCGACGGTCTCAGTGAAGGTGGAACAACCCCGGATTTTGAAACCATGAAAAGGCTTCGTGAAAAAATGAATATCCCGATTTTTGTAATGATCCGCCCAAGAGGAGGAGATTTTACCTATTCGGATTCAGAATTTGAACAGATGAAAAAAGATTTGGTTCATCTGAAATCATTACAAGCAGACGGTTTTGTATTCGGTATTCTCGATGATAATGATGAGGTGAATATAGAACAGAATAAAGCTTTAGTTGAATTAGCTGCACCACTTCCATGTACTTTCCATCGTGCTTTTGACCGTGCTGCAAACCTGGAAGAATCGTTAGAGAAAGTAATTGAGTGTGGTTTTAAAACCATTCTTACCTCTGGCCAGAAACCCAATGTATCAGAAGGAAAAGAAAACCTTAAGAAATTAGTTGAGCTCTCTGATGGAAGAATAGAAATTCTTGTTGGAGGCGGACTTCGTTCATCCAATATTGAAGGAATAAGAGCCGTTACCAGTGCAGGTTACTTCCATTCTTCGGCCATTACTGATGGTGGTGCTTTTGCGAATCCGGCTGAGGTGGTTGCGTTGAAGAATAGATAAAATAATGATATGCGCTCAGTTTGTCATTCCAAGCGTAGCGAGGAATCTAAACTCTTAAAGTAGAGATTCCTTCGTTCCTCGGAATGACAAAATCACAGGTGTTGTAATGATACAAAACAAATTTATTGATGAATAGAACGATCCTTTTTGCTTTCCTTTTCACGCAGAATATCCTTTCTGCACAGTTTTCCCAAAGAAATTTGTCTTCTGAGAGCTGGCAGTTCAAAAATTCAAAAGATCATAGCTGGCTTCCTGCGAAAGTACCGGGAACAGTTCATCTGGATTTAATAGATAACAAGATTATTCCTGATCCTTTTAAAGATGAAAATGAAAAGAAAGTACAGTGGATAGAAAATGAAGATTGGGATTATCAGACAGCATTTACTGTTTCTTTCCAGGAATTAAAGAACGATAATATTGATTTGGTTTTTAACGGATTGGATACATTTTCAGAAATTTATCTTAATGATAAGCTCTTAAAGAAAACAGATAATATGTTCAGGAAGTGGAATATTCCTGTGAAAGAGTATCTGAAATTGGGAAATAATACATTGCAGATTAAGTTTACATCTGCGGTAAATACGGGAAAGGAATTAGCGAAAAAAGTTCCGTTTACAATGCCGGAATCACCAAGAAGTTTTGTGAGAAAAGCACAATATCAGTTTGGCTGGGATTGGGGACCGAGACTCGTGACAGCAGGAATATGGAAAGACGTTCAGTTAGAATTCTGGAATAATGCCAAAATTATAAATATCAGAGATATTCAGAACAGATTTGCTAACACTTCTGGTAATTTACAATTTGACGTAGAAATTTATGCTCAAAATGCCGGAGATTATACCTTGGAACTTAATAAAACCCGCCAAAAGATAACTTTAAAAAAAGGAATTAATACAATTACGGTACCTTATAATACAAGCGGGATGAAGCTCTGGCAGCCAAACGGACGTGGGGAAGCCAATCTCTATAATTTTGAAGTTAAGCTTTCAAAAGATCAGAAAAATATTGATGGTAAAAATATCAGGATAGGCTTAAGAACTGTCGAATTGGTTCAGGAAAAAGATGAAAAAGGGAAATCATTCTACTTTAAAGTCAATGGGCAACCATTGTATATCAAAGGAACGAACTGGATTCCGGGAGATAGCTTTTCACCCAGAATGACCAAGGAAAAATACCAGAAACTGATCAGAGATACTAAAGATGCCAATATGAATATGATTCGTATCTGGGGCGGTGGTATTTACGAAGATGACGAATTTTACAGGGCCTGTGATGAAAACGGAATCTTAGTATGGCAGGATTTTATGTTTGCAGGAAGCTTTTATCCGGCAGATGAAGCGTTTTTAAACAATGTAAAAGAAGAAGTGAAAGATCAGGTCAGTAGACTTCAGAATCATCCGTCAATTGCCTTGTGGTGCGGGAATAATGAAATTGATGAAGCTATTGTCAACTGGGGATATCAGAAACAGTTCAAATATTCAGAAAATGATTCGCTGCAGGTTTGGAAAGACTATAAAAAGTTGTTTCATGATGTGATCCCTAATACATTGGCAGAAAATCTGAAATCAGATAAAAATATATATTGGCCAAGTTCTCCGTCTATCGGCTGGGGACATAAGGAAAGTCTTACAGAAGGAGATTCTCATTATTGGGGAGTTTGGTGGGGTGAGCAGCCCTTTGAAGTTTACAATGAAAAAGTAGGACGTTTCATGTCTGAATATGGTTTTCAGGGTACACCCAGCCTTCAAACTACAAAATCAATGTTTTCTGGAACTCCGGACTTAAATCTGCAAAGCTCAACAATCAAGGCACATGAAAAGCATGCCCGAGGTTGGGATATCATTAATGAATATCTGAAACGTGATTATAAAGTCCCTGTAGATTTTGTACAGTATAATTATGTTTCACAGCTGTTGCAGGCAAGAGGAATGCAGATCGCTATCGAAGCTCACCGTCGCGCAAAACCTTATAATATGGGAACGCTATATTGGCAGCTTAACGACTGCTGGCCTGTAGTTTCATGGTCGTCTATTGATTATCTCGGAAACTGGAAAGCCTTCCATTACCAGGCAAAAAGAAGTTTTGAACCTGTATTGGTATCAGTTGCAGAGACCGAAAAAAACTATGATGTTTATCTGATAAGCGATCTTGTTAAAGAACTGAAAGCTGATATAAAGTTTGAATTGATTGATTTTAAAGGGAAAATACTTTGGAAGGCCAATCAGTCAGATGTTATCAATGCTGATGTAAGTAAAAAAATTAAAAGCATCAGTAAAACAGAATTGGAAGAGTTTGATTTATCCGGAACTGTTTTAAAGGTCAGTGCTGAAAAGGATACAAAATTTGAAAAACTTTTCTTTTTTAATAAACCTAAAGAATTAAAACTTTCAAAACCTGAGATTAAAATCAGAAAAGTATCCCCAACTGAAATTGAAATATCAACAGATGTCCTGGCAAAAGATGTCTATCTGATTGGAGATGCTCATTTCAGCAATAATTTCTTTGATCTGTTACCGGGAACTTCAAAAAGAATTATCCTTTCAAAACCTTTGGAAAAAACTGAGGTAATAAGTCTTTGGGATGTAATGAAAAATTAAAATATCTTCTGAAAAACTCTATCAGGTAGTCAAACCATGTCAAGGTTCAAAACCTTGACATGGTTTAATAAGTCTTATCTCACATTAGAAATCTTACCAAAAAAAATATAAATTTTACCCTTCCAACTCAAAAATCAGCCGTAAATTTGCAGCATATTTCTTTATAATTATGGTAAATTTTGTTCTGATTGCAGTGTGTATCATTGCAGGAATGATATTCAAAGCAACAAAATCTATCCACCCCGATGCCCACAAAGGTATCAACACCTGGATTCTTTATCTTGCTCTTCCGGCAGTTTCATTTAAATACCTGCCTAAAGTAAAATGGACAACAGAGATGCTGTTCCCGATTGCAGCCACATTTTTAATTTCTGTGTTCTGTTTCTTCTTTATGATGTTTTACAGCAAGAGCAGGGGATATTCAAGGCGTTCCAGAAGTACTTTAGAGTTGGCAAGCGGTTACAGCAATACTTCATTCATAGGATTTCCTTTAATCAGTGCCTTTTATGGAGAAGGACTTCTGAGTATTGCCATTATTTGTGACCAAACGATGTTTTTTGCACTTTCTACACTCGGGATTATTGCTGCTGTGAAAGGTGGAAGCAGATCAGGAAAAGTGAGTGCAATGTTTATTTTAAAAAGACTTGTCACGTTTCCACCATTAATTGGCTGTATCTCTGCTTTGGTATTGTCGCAGTTCATTGATTTTACTGCTGCAGAACCATTTTTTGATAAATTAGCTGCCACAGTAAGTCCATTAGCTTTATTTTCAGTCGGATTACAGCTTAAATTCAACGGATGGAAAAAACTGATTCCACAGATGTCGATGTCAATGCTTTATAAACTTATTCTGGCACCGGCAATTGTTCTGGGAATGGCTCTGCTATTTGGAATAAAAGGAGATGTGGCTAAAATTACTGTATTTGAAGCAGCAATGCCTACATTGGTTACCTCAAGTATTATCGCAGAACAGTTCAGACTGAATACAAAACTAACCAACCTGATCATTGGAGTCAGTATTATTGTAGGGTTTTTTACTTCCGCATTTTGGTATGAGATGACAGAATACTTTTTTTAGTTATCCATAAATTCTTTCTTCGATACTTTCGAATTTGTGCTGTTCTTTTATCCACACGCTTTGTCATTCCGTAGGAATCCAGCCTCTCATACCATTGTTTTTGATCAATAAAATTATGGACATTAAAAAATATCTGATTGTTTAGATTCCTACGGAATGGACAAAAGAGGAAGCAAAAACATACAACAGCCTTAGTTTCTAGTTCTGTTAAAGATTATGAAAGAATTTCTGCAAAGTTGCAATTCTCTGAAGAAAAATTTAATTTTACACTTTAAATATTTCCCTTGCAATACGCTCAAATTGTTTTACCACTGAACCTCAAAGGATCTTTCACTTATAAAGTTCCCGAAGAAATGATGTCCGAAATTCAGCCCGGAATGCGTGTTCTGGTACCGTTTGGAGGAAAGAAAATCTATACAGGAATAGTATTTGAGCTTCATGACAATGCACCGGAAAACTTTGCAGCTAAGGAAGTCATCAGCATGCTGGATGATCAACCTATTCTTCCTGAAGAACAAATCAGTTTCTGGAACTGGCTTTCCGGGTACTATCTGTGTAGCCTTGGTGAAATTTACAGGTTTTCATTTCCTTCTTCTTTGAAACTGGAAAGTGAGACCTATTTAAAATTAAAACCAGGGGCGGTGGTTGATTTTGAAAACCTGGATGTCAATGAAATGTATCTTATTCAGGCATTGGAAGTACGGCAGCTGATCAACCTGACAGATATTGAGGCTTTTATTCCTAAAAAAGACATCATCAAGACCATCAACTCATTGATTGATCTTCAGTATATTGAGATTGACGAAAAAATCGCTGAAAAATATAAGGCTAAAGAAGTAGCATATGTAAGAATTAATGATGAGGTTTTAGCCAATCAGAACCTTACAGATATTCTTTTAAAACTAAACAGAGCTCAAAAGCAGAAAGATCTGTTCCTCCTTATTTTAGAAAAACAAACCGAAAATCCTGATGCTCCTATCAAAAAGTCTGAACTGTTTGAGGATGGTTATTTCGGAAGTTCCCATTTCAAGCCTTTGGCAGACAAAGGTCTTGTAGAGGAATATTATATGCAGAAAGACAGAATTGAAAGCTATGAAGGGGAGATTGAAGAACTGGAAGAACTTTCAGAACAGCAGAAAATTGCTAAATCTGAGATTGATGAAGCTTTTGAAGAAGGGAAAAATGTCCTGCTTCATGGGGTAACTTCATCAGGAAAAACACATATTTATTTAGAAAAAATTGAAGAATGTGTCAAAGAAGGAAAAAATGTTTTGTTTTTACTTCCTGAAATTTCCCTGACCAAACAAATTACGCAGAGATTAGAAAAAAAATACGGACGGCAACTAGGATTTTATCACCAGAAACTGACTGATTTTGAAAGGGTAGAAGTTTGGAGAAGAATCAAACAGAATGATATCCGTATTCTGATAGGAACCCGTAATGCTTTGTTTTTGCCTTATCAGAACCTTGGACTTATTGTTGTTGATGAGGAGCATGATTCAGCGTACAGACCAAGAGAAGTTTCTCCTTATTTTAACGCTAAAGATGCAGCATTGGTTTTAGGTGGATTTTATAATGCAGGTGTGATTTTAGGATCAGCAACTCCTTCTGTTGAAAGTTACTACAGAGCCCGAAAAGATAAAATGAAATATATTTTCCTGAATGAGAGATTCGGGAATGTGAATCTGCCGGAATATGAACTGATCAATTTCAAAGAAGCCCTGGAATCTAAAAAGGTTTCCGGAAATTTCTCCCTGAAACTCGTTGAAGAGATTAAGAAAACGGTGGATGAAAAAAAACAGGCTATTGTTCTGCATAACCGTCGTGGCTATTCCAATGTAATAGAATGTGAGAGCTGTGGTTATGTCAATTACTGCTCCAATTGTGATGTGGTGATGACCTATCACAAAGCAGCCAATGAAATGAAGTGCCACTATTGCGGGCAAAGAGCTTCAAAACCGAAGACCTGTCCAAAATGTAATTCCGAAAAGCTGAACGAAAGAGGAGTCGGAGTAGAGCAGATTCATGAGGAAGTTTCCAAGCTGTTTCCTGAAAATGAGGTGGACAGAATGGATGTGGATTCTATGCGTAAGAAATTTGCCTACGAAAAGCTGTATGAAAAGATTGAAGACGGAGAAACAGACATCATCGTAGGAACTCAGATGATTTCCAAAGGACTGGATTTTGATCATATTGAACTTGTTACAATTCCAAAAGCAGATTCCTTATTATATGTACAGGATTTCAGAGCAGAAGAAAGAGCCTATCAGCTGATTACACAGGTTTCAGGAAGAGCCGGAAGGGTTTCAGGAAAAGGGAAAATCCTCATTCAGACCTTTAATCCTGATCATTTTGTATTTCAGCTGATCAAGATGAATAATCCTGCAAAGATCTATAAATATATCCTTACTGAACGTCAGAAATTCCATTATCCTCCGTTTACGAAACTCATTATGATTGAAATGAAACACAGAAAGGAAGATAAAGTAGACCGTGCTTCTCAGTTTCTGGGTTCCATTTTAAGAAAGTATCTTCCGGAAGATTGTGTTTTAGGTCCTGAAAGAGCTCAGATTGCAAGGCTGAATAATCTATATCAGTTTCAGATTATGCTTAAGCTTCCCCGGGGGAAAAACTATGAAAAATTCAAAAATCTGGTTTTAGTAAGTTTAAAAGAATTTGATGAAATCACTGCGTATCAAAGCATTAAAAAAGATGTTTTTGTGGATTTTTAACAATTTTTAACAAACTTTACACTCTTTTATAGGGTGACGGTGGCTCGTTATATAACAATAATTTCTACTTTTGGACGTTGATTAAGTGTTTGGCTCTTTTCTTGAATGATTTAACCTGTCATTTTTTATAGAGTCAAAACTATAGAACAAAAAGAAGATAGATGGTAAATTTCAGAAAATATATTTCAAGTGCGGCGGTGTTGGCTTCTGGTCTTTTCCTGGCTCAATCTACCGTTTCTACCGTTCTTTATTCTCAGAATTATGACAGTCAGAAAAGCAGCTTAAACCTGCCTTCACCCGTTAGTACGATGGTGGAGAAAACTGTGTTGTCAGCAAAAGAACTTGTAGACATTAATGTAAACACAATGATGGCGGATCCTGTGCTGAAAAATGCAAGCTGGGGATTCGTAGTGTACGATCCGAAAACGAAGAAAGTAATTTCTTCGTACAATGAAAATACCCCTTTAGTACCTGCTTCTACTACAAAGCTGCTTACAACGGAAACAGCATTAAACCTGCTAGGTGAAAACTACCGTTGGATGACTCAGCTGGAGTACTCAGGAACTATAGATGAAAATGGAGTTTTAAATGGAAATCTTTATGTGATAGGAAGCGGTGACCCTTCTTTGGGAACCAACAAAGCAGGTGCTTCATCTTATAGAGATATTATTTCAGATTTCGTAGGCGGAGTTTCAAGAGAGGGAATCAAAAAGGTAAATGGTGATATTATCATTCAGACAGCGCTTTTCAAAGGTAATATTTCAGTGCTTCCGGAAAATGTTGTATGGTTGGAAAACAATAATTATTACCTGCCTGCAGGAAGTACCCGGGATATTAACCCAGCTAACGAAAAACTGATTGTTAAAAAAGGAAGCTTTTCTACAGATAAGAAATTTTTCTACGTTTCTCCTTACAATCATCAGATGGTATATGCTGATAAATATGAAGGAAACGGAGCTTTAACAACAAAACTTCCTGATGCTCCGGCTTATCTTGCCAATTCTTTCAGAACTACATTGGTAAAAAGCGGAATCCCTGTTACCGGAAAAGTAAGTCCGAAAATGACAGATTCAGCTCCGGAAGGCAGAAAAATGCTTTCAGCTTATAAATCTCCAACCTTAAGTGACATTATTTATTATACCAATCAGCACAGTGATAATTCATTGGCAGAAGCTTTATTAAGAACAGTAGGTTATCAGAAAATGGGTGACCAGACTTCAGAATCAGGAAGAATTGTAGTGACCAATCACCTGAAGGATGCTGGTTTTGATATGAATGGTCTTACTTATATGGATGGAAGCGGGCTTTCAAGAAGCAATAATGTTACGCCTATTTCTCAGGCGAAATTTCTAACCTCTTTGATGGATCAGAAATACTATAGATCTTATCTGACTTCTTTACCGATCGGAGGACAATCCGGAACTTTAAAAAGAATGTTCATCGGAGGAGGTAACGGACAGGTTTTTGCTAAAACAGGAACTTTAAATAAAGTAAAAACATTAGCAGGCTATCTGAAAACAAATTCCGGAAAAACATTAGTGTTTTCTTTAATGGTGAACAATTATTCCGGATCTGTAGATATGGTGAAAAAGAGAATGGAGAAAATTCTTGAACCTGCACTGGATCTTTAAAAATTTTTTATTTTATATATTATAACAGCCTTTTAATCATTGATTAAAAGGTTTTTTTTATATTTGATTAAATTTTTCTAAACATGACAAAATTGTACCTGTTGGTGTTGGGATTTTTATTATCTCAACAATTTTATGGCCAGAAGCATGGGCAAAATACCGATATGAAAGGGTTGATCGAAAAAGAGAAACAATCCTTTACTCAGAAAATGAATATTGGGAATACGAACCCCAATACACTGAATTATGACTTGCAGTACCAGAGAATGGATGTCAGTCTGGATCCTGCGGTGTATAATATTTCAGGATCTGTAACTTCTCACTTTAAACCTAATCAAAGTATGGGAAGTATTTATTTTGATCTTTCCAATTCTTTAACGGTTTCTCAGGTAAAATACCATGGGACTAATATCACAAGTTTTCAGCAGCTTCCTTCAAAAGAACTGAAAATTGATTTTCCTGCTTCTATTCCTGCCAATACATTAGATTCTCTTACCATTTATTATGCAGGAGCGCCTTCTACCAGTAATGATGCTTTTAAAACGGCACTTCAGAGCGGAACTCCTGTGCTTTCTACTTTGAATGAGCCCTACGGTGCACAGGACTGGTTTCCTACAAAACAAAGCTTAAATGATAAAATTGAAAGATTTGATTTCAAAATTACAACACCCTCTAATTACAGTGTTGCAGCCAACGGAAAACTGATGTCCGAAACTTTTCCTACGGGATCAACGAAGCTTACTTTCTGGAGAACGATGTATCCTACACCGGCTTATCTGATTGCGTTATCTATTACTAACTTTGTTAAACTTACCGATACAATAGGAAATCCACCTTTTCCTTTTGTGAATTATATTTATCCATCCACGAATTCAAATGCCACCAGTATAGCAAATATTAACTGGACAAAGCAGGTTATGAATACTTTTGAGACCTATTTTGGGGCTTATCCTTTCCGTAATGAAAAATATGGTCATATGGAATTTATGTATGGTGGAGGGATGGAACATCAGACGATGTCTTCTATGGGAGGCTGGAGCAAACAGCTTATTGCTCATGAGCTTACCCACCAGTGGTTTGGTGATAAAGTAACTTGTGGAGCTTGGAACGATATCTGGCTGAATGAAGGTTTTGCAACTTTTGGAGAGCACCTTGCCAATGAAAAACTACTGATGACCAGTACCGAATTCCTGAATTATCTGCAAGGTCAGTCCAACTACATTACAGCAAGTACAACAGGAAGTGTATATGTACCAGATTCCGGACTTTCCAGCATCAACAGAATATTTGATAGCAGATTATCTTATTCCAAAGGAGGATATGTATTGAGAATGCTGAAGTGGATTTTAGGGGATGCTGCTTTTTATCAGGCACTCAAAGACTATCACGCAAGACCGAATCTGGCATACAGCTATGCACGTACTGCTGATTTTAATGCTTCATTGCTTCAGTCTACCGGGACAGATTTTACGGAATTTTTTAATGACTGGGTGTATGGAGAAGGATATCCTACGTATACTATAAAATGGATGCAGGGCGGTAATCAGGCTTTATTTAAAGTTTCTCAGACACAAAGCAGTTCTAACGTAAGCTTTTTCGAAATGCCTTTACCGATAAAAGTAACCGGAACTTCAGGACAAACTGCTTATCTGGTCCTTAACAATACTTCAAATAACCAAAGTTTTTTAGAATCTGTACCATTTCCCATTGCAAGTGTTCAGTTCAATTATGAGTACCAGATTCTGGAGAAAAACTCTACCGTTACTCAGGATAATACCTTAAGTGTTTCTTCTGTTGAGAAGGAAAGCTTTGGACTCTATCCGAACCCTGCAAAAAATGAAATTAATCTGAAAGGAATAAACAGAGCTGAGGATTTTACGATTCATGCTGTAGACGGAAAACTGGTAGGAAAAGGAACTTATCAGCCAGGTAAAGCGATTGGGATTTCAGAATTGGTTCCGGGAACTTACTTTATTACGATTGATGAAAAAAGCATCAAATTTATCAAGCATTAAATTAATTAATGATCGGGAAGTATGACTAAATACTTTGCTTATCATTGACGATAAAATAATAAGAAGCTTTCAGATCTGAAAGCTTCTTTCTTTTCTGGCAGCTTTAGCTCCTCTTTTCCGGGCTGTCTTTACTTTGTATTCAAACCATTTTTCTTTGAATAGTTTGCGCATGAAATTATCAAAATGTCTTGTGATGACTAAGTTTTTAAACCCTCTCCATTTTTCAAGCGGGCTTGATGGAAGTGCTCTTACAGATATAGAATATCCTTCCGTATCATACTGAATATAGTGCCACCATCCGGAAGGAATATAAAGTGTTTCACCTGGATGAATAATTGCTTCATAACCATTTAGATAGCGTAGAGCCGGGTATTTTCTGTAATCCGGATTTTTAATCTGAGCCAGGCTGTGAAAATTGTACGGGAGCTTATACATTAAATCAGACTGTTCCCAGGGGAAGAGCCAAATTCTTTTGATTCCCTGGAATTGGGTAATGAAAACATGAGACATATCAATGTCAATATGGTTTCTGGTTATTGAACCTTCACCTCCAAAAAACATAAAAGGCAGCCATTTCAGTATTTTACCACTTGTAACATCATTGTAGATAATATCATTCTTAAGTTCGGGTTTTATTTTTAATAAATTAAATAAGAAAAGGCGGTGTTCTGTAGGAGCAGACTGTATAAGGTTGAGATATTCTGAAAATGTGCTTTGGGCTATAGGATCACTTGCCACTCTGTCAAGGGAATCAAGTTCACTGCCATAAATATTTACCTTATGATCTCCTGCAATTTCTTTGAAATATTCATAATTCCATTTTTTGAAGGCAGGACTTTCCGGATGTATAAAATCTTCAATAATAATTGGAACTCTCGGCTTCATATGGTCTTTAATAAAGGTTTCTGTATTGTTCGCCTTTATTTTTTCTACCGGCTTTAATCTCATTCTTTCAAATTTTAAACAAATATAAATATTATCCTACTAAATTTATAGACTAATAGTGTTAAAACTCGAAACTGAATTGATTTTTTAGAATTAAACGTATAAAAGGTTTTATTTTACTGCCTTTTTAGTAAATTAGCACATCTAAAAAATTACTAAAAATGATCTCTGAAAAATACCTTCAACATTTACAGAATGAACTTCAGAATATTGAGAATGACGGACTTTACAAAAGAGAAAGAATCATCACGTCTCAGCAAAGTGCAGAAATAGAAGCTAACGGAAAAAAGCTTTTGAACTTCTGTGCAAATAATTATCTGGGATTATCCAACAATCCGGAAGTGATGAAAGCGTCTCAGGAAATGATTCAATCTCATGGATATGGGATGTCATCGGTACGTTTCATTTGCGGAACACAAGATATTCACAAGGATTTGGAGAAAAAAATCGCTGACTTTTTAGGTCTTGAAGATACTATCCTTTATGCTGCAGCATTTGATGCCAACGGTGGTGTTTTTGAACCATTGTTTACTGAAGAGGATGCTATTATTTCAGATGAGTTGAATCATGCTTCGATCATTGATGGTGTTCGTCTTTGTAAAGCAGCGAGATACAGATATAAAAACAATAATATGGAGGATCTGGAAGCTCAGCTGATTGCAGCTTCTGAAAAGAACCACCGTTTCAAAATTATTGTAACAGACGGAGTGTTCTCAATGGATGGTATTGTGGCAGACTTAAAAGGAGTGTGTGACCTTGCTGACAAATATGACGCTTTGGTAATGGTAGATGATTCTCACGCAACAGGTTTCATTGGGAAAACGGGTCGTGGAACTCACGAAGCTAGTGAAGTAATGGGTAGAGTGGATATCATCACTTCTACATTAGGAAAAGCTTTAGGAGGAGCTTTAGGAGGGTTTACTTCCGGTAAAAAAGAGATTATTGATATGCTGAGACAGCGTTCAAGACCTTATTTATTCTCCAACTCTTTAGCACCTGGAATCGTAGGAGCTGCTTTGAAAGTATTGGATATGATTTCTGATAACACTTCTCTTCGTGATCAGGTAATGGAAAATGCAGAATATTTCAGAACAGAAATGAAAGCGAAAGGCTTTGATATTCCTGACGGAGATGCTGCTATTGTTCCGGTAATGCTTTATGACGCACCTCTTTCTCAGAAAATGGCTGAAAAACTTATGGATGAAGGTATTTACGTAATCGGGTTCTTCTATCCTGTAGTACCAAAAGGAAAAGCGAGAATCAGAGTACAGCTATCTGCTGCTCATACCAAAGAACATTTGGATAAAGCGATTGCTGCTTTTGAAAAAGTTGGAAAAGAATTAGGAGTGATCTCTTAATTGTTGAATTGGTTACAACAATGAAAATATAATGTTCGGCTCGGGCAGCTTTGCTGCCCCGAGCCGAACTATTTTTTATAGAAACCCATTTTACTTATATTTTCCTGATCAAAATAAATTTATTTTTAACAATTATATAATAAGCTTATCTTTGCTGTTAATTTTTTCTGAATGCTTTATACAATAATCAAAGCGCTGCACATTATTTTTATGGTAAGCTACTTTGCGGGAATTTTTTATCTCGTGAGGATTTTCGTTTACTATAAGGATACTGATGAATTTTCTGAAGAGAAAAAGAGAATTCTGAGAGAGCAGTACACCTTTATGGCCAGAAGACTGTGGAATATTATCACCGTTCCTGCGGGGGTAATCATGGCAGTATGCGGATTGGTCATGATCTTTTTAAATCCGGGGCTGATGAAAATGCCGTGGTTTCATTTAAAACTTACCTTCCTGATCGGACTTGCTATTTACCATTACTGGTGCTGGAAAAAAGTGCTTCATTTGAAGGCGTTGAATGGAAACACACTGCCAACTGCCAATATCAAACTGAGACAGGCCAATGAAATTGCTACATTTATTCTGTTTCTGGTGGTATTTACCGTTATTTTAAAATCGATGGTGATCGAATACTGGTGGCAATTAATTGCAGGATTTTTCGTTCTTGTATTTCTGATCATGATGACAGTAAAACTGGTTAATAAAAATAAAAAAAACAAATAATTGTGGAGTAGGGCGTATGTCTGAGAATATGCCTTCTTTTTACATCTTACAAAAAAACTATGATTGCAATTTTAAAGAAAGAACTTTGGAGTTACTTTGGAAACTGGAGTGCATGGGTAATCATTGCCGCTTTCAGTTTGATAGTCACTCTTTTCCTGTTCTTTTTCGACAACGATTCTAATATTTTTGAGATCGGAATGGCCTCGCTTCAGAGCTATTTCGTATTGGTTCCATGGCTGCTGATGTTTATCATTCCGGCCCTTTCTATGAAAACTTTTGCGGAAGAACAACAAACCGGAACCTTAAACTGGCTTTTTTCACAACCCTTAAAAGTTTCAGAACTGGTAACCGGAAAATTCCTTTCCGTATGGATTGTTGGAATTTTATGCCTTATTCCTTCACTGATTTATCTTTATACAGTATATGTGCTGGGAGTTCCTGCAGGAAATATTGATCTTGGAATGACCTTGGGGAGTTACCTTGGGTTGATTATTTTAATTGCGGCATTTGCTGCGGTGGGAATTTTGGCTTCTTCATTATCACAGAACCAGATTATGGCTTATCTGTTGGGAGTTTTCATGTGCTTTATCATGTATTTCGGAATCGAGCAGCTGGCGAGTTATAAGCTATTGGGAGGAGCAGATTTTATCCTCCAGAATATAGGTTTCTATCAGCATTTCTTAGGTTTTACAAGAGGCCTTATTGATTTTAAAGATATTGCTTATTTTGTCCTTATTATAGGAGCTTCATTAGTATTGTCCAATCATTTTATTAACAAAAAGAAGTAGAATTATGAAGAAGATCAATGCTAAATCTCCACTGGGAATTTTCTTATTTGCGATTGTTCCTTTAGTCATTATCCTGACGTATTCGGGAATCAGATTAGACTTAACAAAAGAAAAAAGATATACTCTTTCTGATAACACCATCAAAGTACTGGAGTCCGTTAAAAAGCCTCTGACTGTTGAAGTATATCTGGAAGGGGATTTTCCGGCAAGTTTCAAACAGCTTCAGAGCGAGACGAAATTCATGCTGGAAGAATTCAGAAAAGTTAATCCGAAGATTGATTTTAAATTTATCGATCCGATAAAAACAAAAATGTCCCAGGACACCCTGATGGCAATGGGAATGCAGCCGTCTATCCTTCCGGATGTAAAAGATGGAAAGATTTCACAGATTACGCTTTTCCCATACGCTGTGATCAAATATGGAAATGATGGAGCTTCTATACCTTTAGTAGTTCAACAGGCAGGAATTGATGCCGATCAGCAGCTGACAAGATCTATTGAAGGATTGGAGTATAACCTTGTTTCCAACATTAAAAATATTGCAGCAGCAAAGAGAAAGAAAATCGGAATTCTGATCAATCATGATGAATTGAACCCGGATGAATTCCAGGGATTTGTGCAGCTTGCAATGGAAAATTATGATGCAGGACCTATTATTCCTAAAAATCAGACTGAGCTTTCATTGGAAGATATTCCTTTATTAAAGCAAATGAGTGCTTTGGTGATTGCAAAACCAAGAAAAGCCTTTACAGATAACGAAAAAGTAATTCTTGACCAATACATCATGAACGGAGGAAAAACCCTTTGGATGATTGATGCGGTAAATGCTGAAATGGATACCTTAACAAGATCCAAAAAAGTAATGCCCTTCCCGGTAGACATCAATATGACAGACTTCTTTTTCAATTATGGGTTGAGAATTAATCCTGCTTTGGTAAAAGACGTTAAAAAGTTTGCCCTGTTAAGACTGGTTACGGGAGAGGTGAGTGGAAATCCACAATACACAAGCTTACCTTGGCCTTATTATCCGCTTGGAATTGCTGAAAATAATAATCCGGTTACAAAAAATATTAACCCTGTAAAATTTGAATTTCCGACCTCTATTGATACTTTGGGAGGAAGAAAGAATATCAAAACAAAAGTTCTTTTTGAATCCAGTGAAAGAACATTATTGAAACAGGTTCCGAACTATGTAGACCTGAAAGAAATTGCAAGCGTAGACAGTCTTGGACAAATGGAAAAACCAAGTACGCCAAAGATCTTTGCTGTGGCATTGGAAGGAAAGTTTAATTCTGCCTATGCATCCAGAATTGAAAGAAAATCGTATCCTGGTTTCAAAACTTCAAGCCCTGAAAACAAAATGATCGTCATTGCAGACGGTGATGTGGGAAGAAATAAAGTGATCAAAGGAAAACCGCTTCCACTGGGTGTAGATCTGCTGACGAACGAGCAGTTTGGAAACGAGCAGTTCCTTAGAAATGCTTTAGATTATTTGTTGGATGACAGCAACTTGATGGAGCTGAGAAACAGAAATATTGAAGAGAGACTTCTTGACAGACAACGAATTACTGAAGAGAAATCTACATGGCAGTGGCTGAATTTACTGCTTCCGCTGGTAATTATCGGCCTTATCGGAGGATTGTTCTTCTGGTTGAGGAAAAAGAAATTTGGATAGAATATAAAAAGTCCGGAAGAAAAAATCTTCCGGACTTTTTATTATAATACGATTTAATCCTGTTTAGAATCAATTCAGTCTATCACTCCTGAAATAGACTCTATTTATTTTTTCTAAAGACTAATCTGCTAAAAACAAATCAACCAGTAGAATATACTATTCTCTATAAATTTTCCAATGCAGGAAAATTTATTTTTAAGTCTGGATGTTTTTGTATGCTGGACTTAGGTTATTTTCCGGCAATAAAAAAGTTGAGTTCACATCTATATTCAATAATATTTAAGGTTATAGTTTTTAATAGCATAGATTATTGCTGGTAAGCTTCTTTTGGGAGCAAAGCAGCAGTTTTATAATAGCTGATATCACTAGGTATCTGTGCCTGAAGATCCTGAAAAGTATCATAATCATATTGAACCCAGTTTTCTTCATGGTCGGGATCAGGAGTCTTATCTATAGCCAGTTCCAGTTTTCCGTCTTCCTGGTAGCTGCATTCTATAGCTGCATATTTTTCACCGCTTTCGTCCTGTGTATACCAACATTTCACGGTTCTTTCGAGCTGGGGTTCATAAGTTTCGTTATCGATGACCTGTGAACAGATAAAGTTTTCAGGATCGTCCGCTTTGAAAACGGTTTTAGAAATTAAGGGTAGCTCATCTACGGATAAGGAATAGAGTTTATTGGTGGAAATAATAAATCCATCGCCTGTTTCTTTTTTTTCAATATCAAAAAAGTCAGATTTTTCCTTAAGATAATCTACTACCTGCGTTTCGTCTTCTTCGTCACTTAGAAAATAATTGATGTTGTAAACACTGTCTTCATTGATGAATTCAATTTCTTTTAGGAAATCGGAACCTTCCTCATAATAATACAGATGATATTCGTTTAGCTTCACAGCTTTACTTTTGGAGATAATTTCTCCAAAAATGTTTTTGTACACTTTTCTCATTTTTAATCATGTTATTTAGTTTCATCTATTAGTTTAAGTGGTGCTACAAAGATAAGTTTTCTTTTTTATCTAAGCTTGAAGTGCAAAACAGTATTTATTTCGTAAGTATTCTATATATCCTTTATAAAATCCTCATATTCATAGTAAAACCTTTCGAAACCATCCATTTTGTCCACAAAAAACTCAAAAATTTCTTGCCATGTATTTTTGTTGAAAATAGAAACACCATGTTTTTCTATCCATATTCTGCTGATAATCTTACCGTTATCAAGAGTAAAGTATTCTTCTTTTTGAAAATCTCCGGTGAAATCTTTTAAAATATCTTCCAATGACCAGATCTTTTCGTAATAAGCATTTCGGAAAATTTCGTCTTTCATTTCGATATCCAGAGAAACTTCTGCTTTTTTATTGTCGGCAGAAAATTTAAATGCCATATCCTTGATTTTGGTATCATAAAGAATCCATTTTCTGGGAAATGATCTTCCAAAAGCTGTCCAAAATTCCTTTTTTAACTGCTGTGCTTCTTGTTTGCTGAACATATGGCAAACATAATGATTTAATAGGAGAAAGGCAAAAATTTGGTACTGAAACCGTAAAATTACGGATAAGCCGTCTAAGCAGAAATACGTAAAGACAGACTTTAAATTTGCAATTTATCTTTCCGCTTTATCTGTCTTTTTTAAATGTTAAACAATTTTCTTATTTTTGCTGTAATGCTTTCAAAAAAATCTCAATATGCGTTTAAGGCACTTTCATATCTTGTAGAAAAAAGAAATGAAGGTCCAATTCTTATTTCTGAAATTGCGGAACACAAAAAGATTCCTTTAAAGTTTTTGGAAAATATTCTGCTTGAACTGAAAAAAGCGGAAATTCTTGATAGTAAAAAGGGAAAAGGCGGAGGATATTTTCTGAAGGAAAAACCTGAAAATGTGAAACTGGCCAAAATCATTCGTCTTGTAAACGGACCTATTGCTATGCTTCCTTGTGTAAGTCTGAATTTTTATGAAAAATGTGACGACTGCAATGAAGACCACTGCGGACTTCATGATGTACTGATAGAAGTTCGGGATGCTTCACTGAATATTCTGGAGAAAAAAACTTTAATGGATCTGGTCGACTGACCTGGTCCTTTTTTTTGAATTATTAGTCTACTTATTTTGTAGAATAAATATTTTTATCAGATATTTGCAATACTTCAAAGGAAGAAATTATGATTTCAAAAGAAGAAGCACACCGATTACAAAAGCTTACACCTTTCAATACAACAGTGAATACAGCTGCTGCATCCACTTTATCTGAAAAAAAATCTATTTGCAGAAATGCGATTGGCAGACAATTGTTAAATGTCTTTATTCTCGATGATTTTGATAATGAAGTAGTATACTCTAAAATGATTCTGTGATATGGTGATTTCAAGAAAAATTCAGGTAAGGCTTAATGTCCTTTTTGTGACAGCTGTCATTATATCTATTGCTGTTTTTTCAATGTATGAACTGGGATATCTGGATGAACTCCTGGACATCTTAGCAAAAGATAATTACATTTTTTACTGGATGCTTCTGGTAGGAGTTTTTGCAGAAATTGTAGCAGGATCAATGGGAATGGGGTATGGTGTGATCTGTACCACCACACTCATGCTTCTGAATATTCCGCCGCATATTGTGAGTGCAAGTATCCATTCGGCAGAAAGTTTTACGACGGCTGCTGGAAGTCTCAGCCATATCAGATTGAAAAATGTAAGTAAAAGTTTAGTGAAGAAACTTGCAGTACCAGCAGTTATTGGGGCCATTATTGGTGCGATAAGTCTTACTTACCTTGGAGAATATTATGCTAAGATCACCAAAACGCTGATTGCTTTTTATACTTTATATCTAGGGATTCAGATTTTATCGAATGCTTTTAAAGAAAAACAAAGTAAAGCATTGAAAAGAAGAACCAATCTTACCAGGCTGGGAGTGATAGGAGGTTTTATAGACTCTTTTGCAGGCGGCGGCTGGGGCCCTCTGGTAACCGGAACCTTGATTAAAAATGCGTTTACTCCAAGATTTGCTGTAGGAAGTTCTACCGTAGCCAAATTTATTCTCACCATAACAGCTGCTGTTACCTTTTTCTTTACCCTGGGAATTCAGCATTGGAATATCATTCTCGGCCTTTTGATAGGCGGAATTATTACGGCACCTTTTTCAGCGATGCTTACTGCAAAACTTCCTGTGAAGAAAATGTTTGTGATTATCGGAACATTGGTGATTGTGATGAGCTCTATAACTATTTATAAATCAGTTTTTAATTAAAAATTATGCATTGTATTGAAAAATAAAGGGTCTAAAAAGATATTCGGTTTTGAAAATATTTTACTTTTACATCACTAAATATTAGAACATGAATTTACATATCATTGCACTTTTTAAGTTTAATGAAAATTATCTGATGGATGCCGTAGAGCTGTTTCAGAACCTTGTGAAAGAAACAAGAAAAGAAGAGGGCTGTCTGCAGTATGACCTTATTGAAGATAAAGATAATAAAGGAACTTTTTTCCTGATTGAGCTTTGGGAAAGTGTAGAACATCACAACAGACATAATGGCCAAGACCACCTTTTGGATTTCCGTAAAGATGCTTCCAAAATCATGGAGAGCTCTGCAGAGGTTTATAAAGGGTTTAAAATATATTAATGCTATAGAAGAATTTAAAAATTTAAAGATTGAAAGATTGAAAGATTTAATGGATAGTGCATAAACTATTCGTTTCATGAATCTTTAAGTTCACTCATAGCTGGAAAAATAAAAGGCGGTTTCAATACTCTGAAACCGCCTTTTTATTAGAAAAAATAGAAAGTATTAAAATAAAATATTTATTTTACGATAAGCTTTTTCGTTTCCGAATGGCCTCCGTAAGTAATTTTTACAAGGTAATTTCCTGATGTAAGTGTAGAAAGATTCAAATCTTGTTTGTAGAATCCTGCCTGGTTGGTAAGTTCAGCAGAGTATACCTTTTTACCGGTAAGATCATAAACTTCTACATTTCCTTTGTTGCTTGCCTTTTCTTTAACATCAAAAAGAACCGTTACTTTTTTATCAGCTGTTGCCGGGTTAGGATAGATTCCAAAAGATGCCTTTTTTCCAACTTCAGTAATACCTAATGTTTCAGTAATCTTCTTGTATTTGAAATACATATTTCCTGTAGTTGCACCGCCGTTTGTAGTGAAGTACATTCTGTAGTAATCATTTCCTTTTTTGACGTAATATACAACATCACTTTTAACGGTTCCGATCCCTTTCCATGAGTGTCCTACAGTAGTAATAGCTGATGAGAAGCTTGCTGTGGCAGGAATTGTATAAGCTGTTGTAGCCTGAGTTTCCGGCTGTACCATGGCCACTTTGATGTTTGGGCTCTGGATTGCTCCTGAAAGCGGATACATCTGTACACCCATATAGAATGTGTAATATTTAGTAAATATGAAATCCCATGCAGTTCTGGACGGCTCCAGACCAGGAACTTTTGCTCCTGTATCAAATGAGAAATAATTGAAATAAGAATCATCCGTTCCGTTAGCGATTGTTCTGGTTTCTGTAGCTCCCCATGAAGTACCGTTCCATTTTGAATATTTAAAAGTATAACCTGCAAAAGCATCTTCAATGGCAAATTTGATGTATGTTCCTGAAGGGTATTTTAAAACAAAAATAGCTTTTCCCTGAATATGGTGATTGATTGGGTTATAAACTCCCCATCCTGTTGAAGGGATATTAGGGTTTGGTGATGTTACAGGCCCTTGTTCAAAAGCTCCCTGGCTCCAGTCAGTTGTCTGGTCCGGGTTATAAAGCGGATCACCCCATGAAGCTTCGTTGCTGATGCTGATGTTGTCCCAGTCAGCTAAATTGGTTGAGGCAGTGAATACTTCGATATCTTTTGCATCATTTATTCTTGATCCGAATGCGTAGTTTGAATTTCTATAAAAAGCAACATCCCAGGTATTGGCAGGCTGAGAAACCATATTACCATCTGCAAGGTTTACGAACACTCTGTTTTGGTATCCGCTCCCCATTGTCATATTTACCTGTGAGTATCCCTGTGCGTCAGTTTGTGCCAAAACAGTCTGCTGAACAGACATTGCCAATACTGAAGCCAATAATAGTTTTGTTTTCATAACTTATTTTTTAAATCCTTATTTAGAATGGTTCCACAAAAGTATATAATTATTTTTAATGATTCTAAATAAAAACATGATTTTTATCGTGTTTTTATTTTAATCATCTATTGGCTAAGGGAAAATAAGAGCATAAAAAAGCCGGAAGGAGATATCCGGCCGGCTTTAAAAAAGGCAAATAATAGTCTAATAAACCTTATTTTTTGATGAATTTTGATTGGATCAGTTTTCCTTCCGCAGTTTCAATATTCATGTAATATACTCCAGTCTGAAGAGTACTGATGTCGAATTTTTGTCCGTTGGGTTTTCCTTCAGTTGCTTTTTGTCCTGCAGCAGAGTAGATAATTACATTTTTAAGGTCTTTTTTTGATATAAATTCCAATGCTGTTTGATCAGAATTTAATGCATATCTGATGTTTTCTGTTACTTTATTGTGATCATTTACTCCTAAAGAAGCTGTAGTATTATAGACTACATTATCAACCTGAATTGCAACGTGTGTAGCAGTAGGAGTGAATTTAAATACAATATATGAACCTGTGGATGCCGGAATATTTACGCTGATATTCTGTACTGTACCAATAGTGGCTACATTAATAGGACTTCCTACAGGAACAAATGTTGACATATCCGCAGGGTTGGATGCTACTCCTATCTGAATACTTCCCGGACCGGGAGATGGAGATACCAAAGTAGTATCAAAAGTTAAGGTTTTATTTCCGGTTGGAGTTTCAACCTGTGGAGAAATCAGGTAAGAAGAACCTGTTGCATTATTTCCTGCATATGACTGAACGAATCTGTTGGAATCTCCTGCTACAATCATTCTTGGAGGTACAGGAGGAAACTCGCCGGTTATTGGTGCAACTATGGCAGACCATCCAAACTGAGGGAAAGTAGTATTCCCTGCTGTAAAATTATTGAAATTTTCATTGATGTTAGATACCTGAGCATTCGCTGCTAAGGCTGTAAACATCAGAGTTCCTAAAAGTAATTTTAATTTCATGAGATTATTTTTATTTAGAATTATTCCACAAAAATATATATTTATTTTTAATGAGTCTAAATAAAGTTTTATATTTGTCGAAAATTTGTACCCTTATGAAGAAGAAAGTGCTTTCCGTTCTATCATTATCCGTAGTCATATGGATGAATGCGCAAGAAAAGGATTCTCTTAATCAAAAGAAAATTGAAGAAGTTGTTATTACAGGACAGTACATGCAGCAGTCTATTAACAAATCCATATATAAGGTTGATGTCATTGATGCAGAACAGATTAAAAATATGGCAGCCACTAATGTTGCCGAGGTTTTAAATCAAAGTCTTAACATACAGATCACTCCGGATACCCGTTCAGGAAATTCCACCGCCAATATCATGGGACTTAATGGAGATTATGTGAAAATTCTTATAGATAATATTCCGGTAGTAGGAGATACAGGACTGGGAAGCAATATTGACCTTACCAAAATTACCTTAAGCAATATCGAAAGAATTGAAATTGTAAAAGGAAGTATGGGTGTAGAATATGGAAATGGTGCTGTTGCCGGGGTAATCAATATTATTACAAAGAAAACCAGTACAAAAAAAGTAAGTGTAAGAGGCTCCGTACAGGAAGAAACAGTGAGAGACAATTACGATCTTAAGAAAAGAGGGAACGGAAGACATATTCAGAACCTGAATATAGATTATAATATCAGCAACGAATGGTTTGCAAGCATCAATTTCAACCATAACCAGTTTATGGGATATGAAGGAGAAAGCAAAGGCTACAAGTATTTCGGACAGGATAACCAAAGAGGGTATGAGTGGAACCCGAAAGACCAGTATGATGCCTCTGCGTTGCTAAGGTATACAAAAAATAAAACAACATTTTTCTACAAACTGTCCTATCTTAATGAGAATTTTAACTTCTACAACCCGGAAGTAAGTCGTAATCCGCTTAATGACGGGATGGGTGGAGTATCTTATGAGAGCAGAGACAGAAAGTACAATACTGACCGCTGGGTGCACCAATTTAATATTCAGACCAATCTGGGACATATCCGATACCTGGGAGATTTCTCCTATCAGAATCAGGACAGAAAATATTATGACTACAATTACGATATTCCAAACAGAGCGATAAAGAGCCGTCAGGACGAAAAATCTTACTATAAAACAGATGTTATCTATTCAAGAGGAATGTTCAGTAATTTTCTGGATAGTAAAGTTTTTGATTTCCAGTTGGGTTATGAGCTGGATTACACTAATGGTTATGCTGCTTTGATCGCCGGAGACTTCTTTGGTGAAGCAGTGAAAAGAAAGATATTCACCTATTCCAATTTCCTTTCTGCAGAATGGAACGTTTCAGACAGATTTTCTTTAAGACCGGGAGTAAGGCTTTCCCTTAGTGAGAACTTTAACAATCAGTACAACTACTCTTTATCAGCAAGATATAAAACTTCCGAGAATTCAAATCTTAGAGCCATCGTGGGATCTGCAAACCGTTTTCCTAAATATGATGAGCTGTACACCTATTTTGTAAATCTTAACCATGATGTACAAGGAAATCCGGATTTAAATCCTGAAAAAGGATTCTCAGCAGGACTTTTCTGGAATCAGAACTTTTCTGTAGATAATGGCTGGAAAATCGCTTACGGAGTGGATGCATTATATCTGGATGTACGTGACAGGATTGAAATGGTAGTGGTAAAACAACCTTCTACCTACAAATACATGAACCTTAATACCTATAAAAACCTATTGTTCTCAGCCAACGTAGATTTTAGAAAAGATCAGTTTGCCCTGTCTTTAAGAGGTTCTGTAAACGGTACGTCGGTATCAATGAATGAATTAACATCTTCTTCTCCTACAGATTTCCAGTATTTGGTACAGGCAGGAGCTTCAGCAACCTATAAACTTAAAAATACCGATACCAATTTTGCTCTTTACTACAAATTCACAGGTCCGGACAGAATTTATGTATCTGACGGAGCAAGCGGCTTCCGTCTTGGAAAAGTAGACAGCTTCCATATGATGGATTTCATTGTAAGCCAGCCTTTCTGGAATAAGCATTTTGAAATTTCCGCCGGAGTAAAAAATATATTTGATGTAACAAGATTAAACTCTACAGCAGTTGCCGGCTCAGCCCATACAGCAGCGAATGGGTTTGTTAATCTATACTATGGCAGAAGCTATTTTGCCCGATTAATGTTTCAATTTTAAATAAGTTACTGTTATGAAGTATTTAAAAATATTATCTGTTCTTTCCATCATGGCTGCCACACAGTCTTGCCTCTCTGCAGATGAAGATCCGGTTCCGGTTCCTCCTATGACCGGATCAGAAGTGAATGTAAAAATCGGTGGCCCTACAGAACCTAATCAGGTTTGGATTGATCTGAGTGATTACACCAATCCGGCTGTTAACAGCAGAACAGATTGGGATCTTGGTTTTTATACAGGAGATGAATTTCGTGTAATTATGAACGGATCTCTTGCTATGACGGTTATTAAAATACCAGATGCTACCGATATCAGTAAAGTAAAAGATACTGATACAGCAAGCTTGAAAGAAATTGCTCAGGTGGGAACATTTGATGCTGCCAATATGAAATATGTTGACAACCCCAATGGAGATTTTCTGCATCAGACTTCAGGAATTGATGCCATCAAAGAAAATGATGCTGATAATCCTGTTTATCTGATCAATCTTGGAAGGGAAATACCTTCAGCAGCCAATATCGGGGCAGGTTCCGTTTCATTGTCCGGTGATCCGAGAGGGTGGAAAAAAATTCAGATTCTAAGAGCTCAGAATGGATATAAAATCCGTTATGCTGATGTGAATGCAACAGGAGCTGATATCAAAGAATATATCATTACTAAAGATACAGAATACAACTTTTCGTTCTTCAACCTGAAAACAGGAACTCCGGTAAAAATTCAACCTAAGAAGAAAAAATGGGACATCGCGTTCACAACATTTACCAATGAAGTATTCATGGGACCTACAACTAGTGCAGGAAGCTACTTCTACGCAGATTTTGTAACTACTAATACATTGAATGGAGTAGGTGCTTACCAGGTAAGCGTTACAGGAAGTCTGGATCAGGCTTACACTGCATTTAAACTGAAAGACGTTGAGCCTGCCAAATTTGTTTTTAATGACCATAGAGCCATTGGAGATAAGTGGAGAACTACTACCGGTACAGCAACCAATCCGGTTCCTTTTGTGTATTCAGACCGCTTCTTTGTGTTGAAAGACGCTGAAGGTTTCTACTTTAAACTGAGATTCAACAAAATGAAAGACGAAAACGGAAACCGTGGTTACACCAATTTTGAATTTGAACCTTTATAAATAATCAAATAATAGTATATCATGAAAAAATTCATCCTTGCAGCTTCTGTACTTGTAGCAGTATATTCTTGCAAAAAAGCAGAAGCATCAACGAAAGAAAATACAACAGAAGCTACTTCTGAAGCACCAAAAACCAACAATAAAATAGTAACATTAAACGGTGGAATTACTGAAATCGTAGCTGCTTTAGGCCATGAAAAAGAAATTGTAGGAACGGATGTTACCAGTACCTATCCCGCATCTTTAAAAGCTACGGCTAAAGATTTAGGGCACATGAGATCAATGACGATTGAGCCCATCATGGCTGTTAATCCTACTTTGATTCTGGCTTCTGATAAAGATATCAATCCGGAATTAATGGGGAAAATCAAATCTTCAGGAATTCAAACCGAAGTTTTCAAACAGGAATATACAGTAGAAGGTACTAAAAAACTTATTGAACAAGTAGCAAAAGCGATCGGAAATACAGATTATCAGAAACTAAATGATAAAATTGATGCTGACTTAAAGCAAGTACAGCCCATTGCTAAAAAACCAAAAGTATTGTTCATCTACGCCAGAGGAAATATGCTGATGGTGAGTGGCAAAAATACACCAATGGCTTCATTGATTACTCTTGCAGGAGGTGAAAATGCCGTTACTGATTTTGAAGATTTCAAACCATTAACACCTGAAGCCGTGGTAAAAGCTAATCCTGATGTATTGTTCTTCTTTGAAACAGGCTTACAGGGAGCAGGAGGTAATGAAGGCGCTCTTAAAATGCCGGGCGTTTCCCAAACCAATGCCGGGAAAAATAAAAAGATCATAGCAATGGACGGAGGTTTAGTATCAGGTTTCGGACCGAGACTAGGAGAAGCAGCAGTAGGATTAAACAAACTTTTAATTGAAAACACAAAGTAAACTATACTTTTATCTTATTATAAATGCCATATTGCTGGGTATTCTGGCAGTGGTGGCACTTTATATCGGCGTTTATGATTTTAACGGGGTATCACCGTTCACGGTTTTAAGCAAGTTTATTGAAGGAGATCCGGATCTGTCGCTAAGTGATAAATATGTCATCTGGGAAGTAAGAACTTCCAGAATTATTATGGCTATTCTGGTAGGGAGCATGCTTGCCGTTTCAGGAACCACATTGCAGGGACTTTTTAAAAATCCGCTGGCAACTGGTGAAGCAATTGGTTTAACGTCGGGAGCAACATTATTGGCTGCATTTGCTATTGTTTTGGGAGGGCATTTTAAGCAGTATCTTCCTGAAATTGTACAGTTTTCCCTGGTAGGGATTTCGGCTTTTTTAGGAGCTTTGCTGGCGATGATGCTGGTGTACAGAATTTCTACAAGTGCAGGAAAAACAAATGTGGTGATGATGCTTTTAAGTGGTGTTGCCATTACCTCCATAGGGTTTTCAATTACAGGATTCCTTATTTATATTTCAAAAGATGAACAGTTGAGAGACCTTTCATTCTGGAATATGGGAAGTCTGGCTGCTGCCACATGGACAAAAAATATCGTTTTAACAGTAGTTATGGTTATTTCTTATGCAATTTTACTTCCTAAAGGAAAGGCCTTGAATGCCATGATGTTGGGAGAAAGAGATGCTCAGCATTTGGGAATCAATGTAGAGAAACTGAAAAAACAGATTGTTGTTATCACTTCATTAATGATAGGTACATGCGTTGCATTTTCAGGAACAATTGGTTTTGTAGGTCTTATTGTACCTTATATTTTAAGACTTTTATTTAAATCAAACTACGTGTTCATTTTGCCGTTGTCAGCAGTTATGGGAAGTATTTTGCTTCTGATTGCCGATACCATCAGCAGAAGTATTGTGGCACCGTCAGAACTGCCTATCGGTATCTTAACCTCTTTGATCGGAGGACCTATTTTTATTGCTATTTTAATTAAATTTAAAAAATCACTCTAATGATAAAAGCACATCAAATTAATTATCTGCACAAGAATTTTAAAATTCTTGACAGTGTTGATGTCTCTTTAGGGTATGGCGAGTTTTTAGCAATCGTTGGACCGAATGGAGCAGGGAAGTCAAGTCTTTTAAGTGTTTTGGCAAATGAAGTAAAAGAAGGAAAAACTAATATTGTATTCAAAGAAAAATCTATTGCAGACTGGGCAGTAAAAGAGCTGTCTCAGCATAAAGCCAAGTTTTCGCAGCACAATTCCAATGAAATTCCTTTACAGGTAAAAGATGTAGTCATGATGGGAAGATATCCTTATTTTGACGCTCAGCCCGGTAAAGAAGATCTGGAGGCCATGAATAATATGATGTATGAAACAGATATTTTTCATCTGAAAGACAGAGATTACAACACCCTGTCCGGAGGAGAAAAGCAACGGGTACATCTTTCAAGAGTAATGGCACAATTACAGAACGAGATTATCCATAAGCTGGTTTTTCTGGATGAACCATTAAACAATTTGGATATAAAACATCAGTACAAGGCGTTGGAAATTATCAAAAATTTTACGAAAAAAGCCAACAGCGCCATTGTTGTTTTACATGATCTGAACCTTGCCGCACAATTTGCAGACAAGATTTTATTGATGAAATCAGGAAAAGTTTCCGCCTTTGGAACTCCACAAGAAGTTTTTACGGCAGAAAACATCAGCAAAGCCTATAATTTTCCCTGTACCATCTGCGGACACCCCATTACGAATAACCCAATGATCATTTTTGGATAACTATGGAAAAAGAAGAACTTAAAATCCTTGCACAGAATCTTGCCAATCCTCAGGGCGAAAAAGGTATTGAGATTGGTGAGATGATGAATGCTACAAACATCAGCATGACGCTAGAAAGCATCAGAACCCTTGTAATGGAAGACGATCAGCATATCCTTGAAATAGGACACGGCAATGCCGGGCACCTGAAAAGTATCATGAGTCTTGCTAAAAACCTCAGATATACTGGGATTGATATTTCTGAAACCATGCATAATGAGGCCAAAAGACTCAATAAAGAATTTGAAAGACAGGCAGAATTTGTCTTGTATGAAGGTAAGAAGCTTCCTTTTCAGGACAGAACTTTCGATAAAATATTTACAGTCAATACCGTTTATTTCTGGGAAAATCCGGTAGAATTTTTAAATGAGATCTACAGGGTTTTAAAAGATGACGGAACATTCGTTCTTACATTCGGGCAAAGAGATTTCATGGAGAAACTTCCGTTCACAGAATATGATTTCACCCTGTACAGCAACAATGAAATGGAAGAACTGATTTCCAAAAGCCATTTTAAAAGAATGAAAATTTCCGAAAAAGAAGAAGAAATAAAAAGTAAAACAGGAGAAGAAACAATACAAAGAATTTATACAATTTTAACCATAAAAAAATAAAATAATGAGCACATTAGTTAATGATTTAAAGGAAAAATGGGAGGCTCTGAAAGCAGAAAACCCACACATAAGAATAAGAAATGCCGCTGCACAGTTAGGGGTAAGTGAAGCAGAATTATTATTGACCAGTGTAGGAGAAGAGGTAACTGTTTTAAACGCAGATTTCCCGGGAATTCTTACAGAAGCTGAGCAATTGGGAAAAGTAATGGCTCTTACCCGTAATGATGAATGTGTTCACGAAAGAAAAGGAACTTACCTGAATGGAGATTTCAGCAGCCCGCACGCACAGCTTTTTGTTGGAGAAGACATTGATCTTAGAATTTTCCTTAACCACTGGAAGTTTGCTTTTGCAGTAGTGGAAGGAGATAAGAAGAGTCTTCAGTTTTTTGGAAAAGATGGTCTGGCATTGCACAAGATCTATCTGACAAAAAACAGTAACGAAGAAGCTTTCGATGCATTGGTTGGGAAGTTCAAAGCAGAAGATCAGAATCAGGCTTTTGTATTTGAAGCGGCGGCTCCAAAACAGGCTGAAAAAGCAGATACTGAAATAGATGTGGAAGGCTTCAAAAAAGCCTGGACAGAATTGAAAGATACTCATGATTTCTTCATGATGACAAGAAAATATGGTGTAAGCAGAACACAGGCACTAAGATTAGCTCCGGAAGGATTTGCTAAGAAAATTGATAATGCTAAAGTGGTCAACATCCTTGAGGATGCTTCTGAAAAAAATACACCGATCATGGTTTTCGTTGGAAACAGAGGAATTATTCAGATTCATACAGGGAACGTGAAGAAAACACTTTGGCACCAGCAATGGTTCAACGTAATGGATCCTGATTTCAACTTACACCTTGATGTAACGAAAATTGCAGAAGCATGGATCGTTAAAAAACCAACTGAAGACGGAGAAGTAACAGCTATCGAGGTATTCAACAAAGAAGGAGACTTTATCGTTCAGTTCTTTGGAAAAAGAAAACCTGGAATTCCTGAGCTTCAGGAGTGGAAGGACCTTGTAGCAGGATTAGAAAAATAATAATTAGATGATTTTGAATGAGACCGTTTTGTTTGTAAAATTCAAAGCGGTCTTTTTTATGACAAGTGATCTGCAGTGCCGGAATATTTGTGTAATTTGTGATTAAATATAAAATAAAATGAAAAATATTTTCATAGCGATACTGCTTGCCGGTTTCTGTTCTCTGAAGGCACAGGACTTTAAAGCTTATCAGTTTTATGATAAAAAAGGAAAGGAAGTAAAAACGGAAAAACTGGTGAAAGAACTGGCCGATTATGATGTGGTCTTTTTTGGTGAAAACCATAACAGTTCTATCAATCACTGGCTTCAGCTTAAAATTACAGAAGCGCTGTTTGCTAAAAAGAACGGACAGCTTATTTTAGGAGCTGAAATGTTTGAAAGAGACAATCAGACTCAGCTGGATCAATATTTAAACGGAAAATTTGATGCTAAAACATTCAAGGACTCTGCCCGTTTATGGAGCAATTATGCAACAGACTACAAGCCTTTGGTAGATTTTGCTAAAAACAAAAAATTGAATTTTATTGCTACCAATATCCCAAGGAAATATGCTTCCCAAACCGCTAAAGAAGGTCTTGAATCCCTGAATAAATTAAGTGAAAAAGAGAAAACTTATATTGCTCAGTTACCTATAAAAGTTACGTTAGATACTCCAGGATATCCGGAAATGAAAGCGATGATGGGAGATCATGCAGAAGGAACCAAAGTGATGAATTTTATTTCAGCCCAGGCAACGAAAGATGCTACCATGGCAGAATCTATTCTGAAAAACTTCCAGGCCGGAAAAACCTTTATCCATTATAACGGAAACTATCACAGTAAAGAATTTGGAGGAATCTATTGGTATATCAAACAGAAAAATCCTAATCTGAAAATGGCAGTGATCTCCGTTTTTGAATCAGAAGATCCCGAATTGAAAGTTCCCTCAAAAGACTATATCCCAACAGATTTTAATCTGATTATTCCGGGAGATATGACGAAGACTTTTTAATCTTATAAAAATGTCATTCTGACGAAGGAAGAATCTCACTGTTAATTTATTATAAGATTCTTCAATCCATTGCATTCCTTTCAGAATGACAAAAATCAATTACTTATATTGAATTCAATAGGAACGGGCTTTAGCCCGTTCATTTTTTTTATCAAAATTCCATCGGCTTTAGCCAAAACTTAAAATTCATGGATAAATAATCATTTTATTTACCTTTGTATAACATTCCAAAAACATGAAAAAAATATCCATTCTGCTAATCTTTTTTATCGGACTGATCAATGCCCAGAAACTTACTTCTAATGAAATTTCGGTAATCAATCAAGGTGATACAAATACCGCATTGCCAATCTATCAGACTACAGATACCAATCAGCATAAGACATTGCTGAATATTTCTTCAGAAATTGATCCTCTGGATCCGAATACAGCTGTTCTGGTAAAAAGAATGAAAGAGTCTCTTCTTTCAACAGACGGTGGAGTAGGAATTGCAGCGCCTCAGGTGGGTATCAATAGAAAGATCATTTGGGTACAGCGTTTTGACAAAGAAGGAACCCCGCTGGAATACTTCATCAATCCGGTCATTGTATGGCATTCCGATCTACAGAATTTTGGCCCTGAAGGAGATCTCTCTATTCCGGATTTCAGAGATCAGTTTTACAGAAGTAAGGTGATTCAGCTGGAGTATGTGGATTTGAAAGGCCAGAAATATTCTGAAATTGTAGAAGGATTTACAGCCGTTATTTTCCAGCATGAGATCGATCACCTTTTCGGTATTCTGATTTCCGATAAAAAAGAAAAAGAGAAAAATGATTCTTATAAAAAAGTAGATGCTTATCAGAAAAGTGATGTAAATAAAGACAGAAGATGATGATGAATTATAAATTATAAATAATGAATTATGAATGATGACGAACTGTTACTAAAAATATCCTCAATCATCTGTGTCCATCTGCGAAATCTGTGGTTAAAAATTAAAAAAGGAGCTGTTTCAAGTAGAAACAGCTCCTTTCATTATAACTATGCTTAAAAAAATTGGATTAATCGTTGTTGGTTACTGAAAGCTTCACCTCCATATTATTTCTGGTTGCATTAGAATAAGGACAGATCTGGTGTGCCTTTTCTGTTAATTCCTGAGCTTCTTCAATAGAAACTCCAGGGATGTTCACATCCAGTTCTGCTGCCAATCCGAAACCTCCATTTTCAATTTGGCCAATGCTCACCTGTGCAGTAACTGTTGTTTCTCCGGTTTTCACTTTAGAAAGACTGATTACTCTGTTCAAAGCGCTGTCGAAACAAGCTGAATATCCGGCTGCAAAAAGCATTTCAGGATTCGCAAAATCATCATTGGCTCCTCCCAGTGCTTTTGGCATTCTTACTTCAAGATCTAAAACTCCGTTTTCACTTTTTACATGTCCGTTTCTGCCTCCTTGAGCAGTTACTTGAGTGGTATATAGCGTTTTCATTTATTTTTCTATTTTGTTTAATATTTTTAGTACTGTGTCTTTAAGATGCAGCAGTTCTTCCGGCTGTATACCCAGTCTTTCCTGAATTTTTCCCGGAATTTCACATGCTCTTTGCTGAAGCTTTTTCCCAGCCTCATCTAAAAATACTTCAACCACTCTTTCGTCCTCTTTTTTTCTTTTTCTGATAATAAATCCTTTAGACTCCAGTCTTTTAAGAAGAGGTGTCAAAGTACCGCTGTCCAGAAACAGTTTTTCTCCAATGTGGGTTACTGTAAGCCCGTCTCCGTCCCATAATACCATCATAACAAGGTACTGTGGATACGTTATGTCCAGTTCATCGAGAAAAGGACGGTAAAGTCCTGTAATCTCTTTGGCAATCACATACAGCGGAAAGCAAATCTGATTTTCTAGTTTGGGTGTTTTCGGATTTTCCATAAGTTTGAGTACGAAAGATTCGATGAAGGTATTACTTTTTTATGATAAATTCATCCATTGGAATTCTGACTTTTTTCATAGAAGAAAGCCAGTCATTAGCTTCGTCACGGTATCCAAGATATAAAAGACTAACACTTTTTAATCCTAGTTCTTTTAATCCCAGTACTTCATCCACTACAGCATTGTTGAATCCTTCTGCCGGAGTACTGTCGATTTTAAGTTCTGCTGCCTGTGCCAGAGCGATTCCTAAGGCAATATAAGTCTGACGGGCAGTATGCGCAAAATGTTCCTCAGGGGTCTGTGCGCCATACATTTCTTTGATTTTGTCAGTATAGCTTCCGAAACGGCCTCTTGGAAGGTCTCTTACATCGGTATGATAATCATAAACTTTGTCAATTTTTTCATTAGAATAGCTGTCCCATGCTGCAAATACCAAAACGTGAGAAGAATCTCTCATTACTTCAGGGTTTAAAGCACCTGCTACCATTTTTTCTTTTAGTTCCTGATTTTCTACCACAATGATTCGGAATGGTTGTAATCCGGATGAAGTAGGAGCCAGTCTTGCTGATTCTAAAATAGTATTAAGGTCTTCCTGTGAAATTTTTTTGTTCGGGTCATAAGCTTTTACAGCATGTCTCCAGTTTAGATTTTCTATTAATGACATTTTTCTTTTTGTTTTAAATTAAACTACTTGACGGTTATTGAACTTCCTGTTTTTGATGTTGAAGTAAAATAACAGTACAAATGTATAAACAATTAAATTGTGCGCAATTTAATTTTGAAAGATTTTATTTATGAGAATTATTGATAAACTAAAATAGGGAAGAAAGTAAAAAATTTCTTTTATCCATTTCCGCATGATTCGGATTTTTTAAGACTGTCTCTATTCCAATCTTTGCAGGAGAAATTTAAACTAAAAACAATGCAGAGATTTAAAAACAAAACCGCTTTAATTACCGGGGGAACCAATGGAATGGGTTTGGCCACTGCTCAGAAATTTATCGAAGAAGGAGGCTCAGCCATTATCACAGGAAGGAGTGAAGAGACGGTGAACATTGCCCTGGAAAAACTTGGAGAAAATGCTTTTGGAATTGTTTCTAATGCAGGAAATATAAAAGATCTGATGAATCTTCAGCAGGAAGTCAGAAAACATACTGAACATATTGATCTTGTCTTTGCCAATGCCGGATACGGAAAATTTGCTCCTGTAGAATATGTGGATGAAAACCAATTTGACGATCTTTTTAATCTACTGGTAAAAGGTCCGTTTTTTACAGTACAGCAATTATTGCCATTGATGAAAAGGGGAAGCTCTGTTATTTTTAATACTTCTGTAGCGACAGAGATTGCAATGCCTAATTTTTCGGTGTATTCTGCGGCCAAATCAGCAGTGCAGTCTTTCATTAAAACGTTTGCTGTAGAACTTACAGAACGCGGTATCCGTGTCAACGGAGTGAGTCCGGGACATATTAAAACCAATATTTTTAATAACACAGGATTAACCGGAGAACAGATTGAAAGTGCCATTGAGGATATTATTCCTACGATTCCTTTTAAAAGACAAGGAGAACCATCAGAAATAGCCAATGTAGTTCTGTTTCTTGCTTCAGAAGATGCTTCCTATATTCATGGAGCTGAAGTAAAAGTAGATGCCGGAATTTCTGTGATCAGATAATGACAGACTATTTTAGAGAGATTAAAGATTATTTGACCTCTTTGATTTCTTTGATGATATTGGTTTTATTTTCAATACCAATATTATAAGTCTTGCTTTTCTTAAAGCTTTGAGTTGCCTTTTCTATAAGAGTCTTGTAATCAGGTGATTTTTTTGAAATATAAAATACCTGAGCACTGATCCCTATGGCGACACGTACCACTTCATTCGGCTTGTCCGGATCTTCAGTGATATTTGAAATAGTGGCATTATTATACCAGGTTAAATTCTGTGAACTGGAATTACCGGAACAGGATGTAATCATAATAAAAAGTAATAATAGATAGGACCAGGCTTTCATAAGGAAAAGTATTAAGTAAAAAGCTCCTGCAATGTATCAAAATAAATGCAGGAGCTCTATATAAATTAGTTAAAATCCACAGCTTCCTACGCTAGGTGCAGGAGAAGGAGAACATCCGGAAAGGGATGAGAATATGTTTAATACACAATTGGTATTTACGTAGTTGTTATCATACAGTAAAGAACCTGATGGACTTCTGTAGTAAACGTTTCCTGCTGTATTGGCAAAAGAAGATACAGACGCAGATCCACAGCTTGTGTTTGTACATGCAGCTCTCCATGCCGTATCAGTTACCGGTCCGCTGGAGAATAATGATGGATCAATGATTCTTTTCTCAACAATTCCGGAAGCATTTTTAAAGCTTACCAATATCGCTACATGATATACCCATGATACGCAGCATGTTCCTGTAGATGCTCTCAGGTTACCATACACGAATTGTTTTTCACAATCATATCCTGCATTCAATAGTATTTGTCTCATCTTGTGAGCTCTTGCGTAGCAGCCATCCACAGGGTATCTGAATGTGATACAAGGGGAAGAAGCTGTAGAAGTTCCGCAAGCCTGATTTTTAATTTGGGTAAACAGACTGTTTAACGTTGCAAGATTAGGAATAACACTGACTGCTTTTTTGCTGTCACCTCTCTCTTCTTTATTGAATACAGACTTGAAATAACGGATGTCATCAGCTGTTGCTTTGTCTACTTTTGCGATTTCGTTAGAATTGGCCTTCAGGAAAATATGAACGGGAGTTTCGTTTTCTACAGCATCCTGGATCATGGAGATAAATCCCGCATTTTCCTTAGTATCTTTAATGAGATACGGCTGAGCCGAAACCATAAATGAAACTTTAAACTTTCCATCTTCTTTTTCAATCCCTACCGGGACAGTTTTGCCGAAATCTTTCATTGCAATTTCGTTTGACTCTTTAGCTACTAGATTAGGATCCTGATTGGCATTGGAATCTGAACAGGCATTGAATGACAGCATCGTCACGAATACCATCATGGATAACAGAAATTTTTTCATAGTTTTTATATTTTGGTGTTAATTTGTAGTGAACTTTATAATGATGATAGTTCACTATTTTGTGATATTAAAAGTAATAAAAATTAAAATATATGCAAGGCTTTTTTTCAAAAAAACACATAATTATGTTATATTTTTAATTTTATGATATTGAAAATGATGAAAAACTAATGATTATGATGATGAATTCAGAGAAATAAGAAATTTTTAAAATTGTGAGTTTTCTGATTTTCATGGGGGGTGGATTCCTACGGAATGAACAAGGCTAATAATGATATGTACTAAAGCATTAGTATTTTAAGGTAGATTATCCATCTATATTGTCCATTCCGCAGGAATCTAAACTTTTATTTTATCCTCATTTATTATCACAAGCTTTCTGTGTCTGGATTCCTGTGGAATGACAAACGTTGTGGATAGTCTAAGCGAATAAAAATAAATCATCATAAAACTAAAAAACCAGTTTCAATACCTGAAACTGGTTTTTATGATCACTATATATTAATCTGTACCGATTATTTATAAATCAGTTCTGCCTGGAAAACGTCTGCAAAATGTTTTCTGATTTTTGCTTTCAATTCTTCCATTTCTTCAGGAGTAAGTTCTCTTTCAAGTTCTCTTTTCAGGGAGGTAACCTGCTTGTCTTTAATACCACATGGAATAATGTATTCAAAATAACGCATGTCCGTATTTACATTCAATGCAAAACCATGAAGGGTAACCCATCGTGAAGCTTTCACACCCATAGCACACATTTTTCTGGCATAAGGTTTTCCAACATCCAGCCATACTCCTGTTTCTCCCGGAGAGCGTTCTCCCTTAATGCCATACTCGGCAATGGTTCTGATAATCACTTCTTCCAGATTCCTCATATATAAATGAATGTCTGTAAAAAAGTTTTCAAGATCCAGAATAGGATAGCCTACAACCTGCCCGTAACCATGATACGTAATATCTCCGCCACGGTTTACCTTTACGAAAGTGGCATCAATTTCTTTTAATTTATCAATACCGGCAAGCATATTTTCTTCATGTCCGCTTTTTCCTAAAGTATACACATGAGGATGCTCTACAAAAAGAAGGTGGTTGGGAGTAGTAATATGTTGTTCCACAGGAAGATCCCTGTTTTTTATTTTGGTGTCAATGATGTTTTTCATCAGCTGCTCCTGATAATCCCAGGCTGGCTGATATTCTCTGACCCCTAAATCTTCAAATTCTACTGATTTATTTTGATTTGTATTCATTTCAATTTTTGATATACAAATTTAGTGAATTTTAGGCTTTGATGGAATGGATAAAATCTATGGCACTTTTCTTCCAGTCTCTATCCTGAAGCAGAATATTCACAAAGGCTGTTCCTATGATACCGCCATCCGCTTTTTCTGTTACATTTTCAAAATCCTCTTTCGATTTAATTCCGAATCCGATCATCACAGGATTTTTAAGCGGAAGAGATGCTATTCTGGAAAGGTAGGATTCATTTTTTAAAACTGCATTTTCATTCCCCGTTGTGGAGGAAGAGCTTACCGCATACAGGAAACCTGAACTTAAAGAATCCAGATACACCATCCTTTCATCAGAAGTTTCCGGAGTGACCAGAAAGGTGAAATTAAGATTATACTGCTTTATGACAGACTGATAATTTTTCTCAAACTCGATAGGAGGGAGGTCGGGAAGAATCAATCCTGAAACACCGCTTTCAGAACATGCTGCACAGAATTTTTCAAACCCGAAACTCAGTACAGGGTTGATATAACCCATCAGAATAATCGGAATTCTGATCTCATTTTTGATGGCTTTTAATTGGGATAACAGTTTTTCAATGGTCATTCCGTTTTGTAAAGCCAGTTCATGAGCTTTCTGAATCACCGGTCCGTCTGCCACAGGGTCAGAATAAGGCATTCCGATTTCGATCATATCTGCCCCGGAATCCTGAATAAGTTGTATAATATCAGCAGTATCTTCCAATTGCGGAATTCCTGCTGTGAAGTATATATTTAGTTTTTTCATTTTTTTATTGTATTGATGTATTCATGTAAAATGTATTTATGATCAGGTTTTATCTGTTAAAGTCATTTTACATTAATACTTTTTACATTTTACAAATTCTTCAGATACGTTTCCATATCCTTATCTCCACGGCCGCTCAGGCAAATAACAACAACATCGTTTTCTCCAAATTTCTTCTTGTCCAGAACAGCCAGAGCATGAGAACTTTCCAATGCCGGAATAATGCCTTCCAGTTTGGTTAATTCAAAAGCACATTTTAAAGCTTCATCGTCATTAATGCTAAAAAATTCTGCTCTTTTTTCTTTAAATAAATGGGCATGAAAAGGCCCGATTCCCGGATAATCCAGTCCTGCGGAGATAGAATGAGGCTCTATCACCTGGCCGTCTTCCGTCTGCATTACAAGACTTTTACTTCCGTGAAGTACACCCAGAGTTCCTAGAAATGTAGTAGCCGCAGATTTTCCGGAATCTACTCCCAGACCGCCGGCTTCAGCGGCAATGATTTTCACTGCTTTTTCCTCTACAAAATGATAGAAAGTACCTGCTGCATTGCTTCCTCCGCCTACACAGGCAATCACATAATCCGGGTTTTCTCTACCAATTTTTTCCTTAAGCTGTTCTTTAATTTCTTTTGAAATGATGCTCTGAAATCTCGCTACAAGATCCGGAAAAGGATGAGGTCCTACTACACTTCCGATTACATAATGAGTTGTCAGAGGATTGTTGATCCAGTCTCTTAATGCTTCATTCACGGCATCTTTAAGGGTTTTTGATCCTGAAGTGGCTGGTACAACTTCTGCACCCAGCATTTTCATTCTTGCAACATTCGGAGCTTGTCTCTGGATGTCAATTTCTCCCATATAGACGATGCATTCCAAACCAAGCAAAGCACATGCTGTAGCAGTAGCGACACCATGTTGTCCGGCTCCGGTTTCAGCAATAATTCTGGTTTTTCCAAGGCGTTTTGCCAATAGAACCTGTCCCAGAGCATTATTGATCTTATGAGCTCCGGTATGGTTGAGGTCTTCGCGTTTTAAATAAATCTGAGTCTGGTATTTCTGACTTAGGTTTTTAGCAAAATATAGCGGTGTGGCACGGCCCACATAGTTTTTCAGCAAATCCTGATATTCAGCCTGAAAATCGTCAGATTCTATAATTTCAAGATAGTTTTTTTGTAATTCTTCTACATTAGGATAGAGCATTTCGGGGATAAAAGCACCTCCAAACTCTCCATAATATCCGTTTTCATCGGGGTTTTTATAATTCATTTTTTTATTCTTTAGTAATTAAATAAGCATTATTCTGCGCGCTTAGCTGATTGAGCAGTTCTTTTGTTTCCTGTGAAGCATTAAAAATCAAAATATCATCATCTTCAGAATTCACCCATTCAGAACCGATACTTTCTTTGATCATTTTGGCTTTGTCATGAAGAATTTCAATTGAACACTTTTCATAAAAAGGACGGAGATCCGAATGACAAAATCCAATAGTGTCCTTATTTCTCTGAATCGCATTTTCCTTGAAATTACGGACTAAAGCAGTTCCATACCCTTTCTTTTTATGAGTGGAAACAAGTCCTACAGCTTCAGCAAAGGAGTAGCTGGTTCCAGCTATTTTTAACGTAAAATCAAAATTTACACGGATAACTGCTAGTATATTTTCATCTGTATCCAGCATAAAATGAAATTCCGAATCTTTGAAAAAAGTCCGGAAATAGGCAGACTTCATGGTATTCCAGGCAGAGATATCCCAAAGCAGCAAGATATGTTCGATCTCTTTTTCCGTTAAATCCTTAGTTTCTTTTATCTGATATTTCATGGGTTTAAACTATTAATAAATGTAAGATGATAATCGTATTGTTGTTTGGTAATCAGTTTTTTATAATGTAATAATTCTATTTTATGCATTAAATCAATTAAGGTTGCTTTATCTATTTTGGATTGGTACATGGTAATTGCAATTTCCAGGTTGTCAATCAGATAATAAGAATCAGAGTCTTCATACAGCAGAAATATTTTAGCATAAATCAATCCTAAGTCATATTTGATAACTGATCTTACATGGTTTTCCAGAAATTTATCTGAAATAACAACAAGATAGTAGCTGTTCCATAAACTGATTCTTTCAAAAAAATACTGGATATCACTTTCCTGAAAATCTTTAATAATATCAATGAACTCAGACAATAATCCGCCAACTTCCCAATGCTCTATATTGCCATCATTCTGAGCAACAAAATGGTACAGAGCCTGTATTTTTTCATTCCCGAATTTAGGAGGAAATAAGGTTTTATAAAATGTCTTTTTTAGCAAGTGTATGTTCATCATTGTGTTTTTTTAGTTGTTATATCTTTTACTGATATAGGTTTTTAAATTTTTTTATACGGTCAATATCCTTATTTCCAGGTTCCGTTTCAAATTTTGAATTGATATCTAAAACAAAAGGCTGCTGTTGCAAAGCCTTGATATTTCCGATGTTTTCTTCTGAAATACCACCACTTAAAAAGTAGGGCAGTGGAATCTTAAATTCATTCAGAATATTCCAGTCAAACTGTTTTCCCGTTCCACCGAATGCTTTCCCATCTGTATCAAACAGATAGTAGGTGATAGGCTGTAGGTTGCAGGTTGCAGGCTGCTGACTGAAGGTTTGCAGTATTCTGTTTTTGGTTTCTGAATCATTGCTTCCTATCCTTATTACTTTAATGATCTTGACTTCAGGATCCAGTTTTTGTCTTAATTCAGCAATGAAACGATCACTTTCGTCGCCATGAAGCTGGACAAAATTTAATCCTGCTTTTTGAACAATCTGTAGAATGATGTCTGCTTTTTCATTTACGAAAATCCCGGTTTTCCCTTGATGATCAATAGCAGATATCTTTTCCAGGCTCAGATGATGCAAAACATATCTCGGTGATTTTTCATAGAAGATAAAACCAAGGAAATCTACATTCATGGCCATCAGCTCTTGAATCTGGTTCAATTGTGTTAAACCACATACTTTGAGTTTAGGAGTGCTGGAAGGTTGCTGGTTCATGATCAGATATTATTGATAGATTAAATTTGTACTGAGAAGTTTTCAAATGCTTTAGCCGGATTCGTATTCTTCATGAAATATTCTCCCATCAGGAAGCCGTCAAATCCTTTTTCTTTTAAAAACTGAAAATCTTCAAGATTGTAAATACCACTTTCTGCTACAGATAAAACTTCTTTTGGAAGCAGGTTTTTCAATTGAACAGAGTGCTGCAGATCCACTTTGAAATCCTTAAGGTTTCTGTTGTTGATTCCCACAAGGTCAATTTTTGAATTACAATGTTTCAGTTCATCTTCCGAATGGATTTCCAGTAAAACTTCCATATCCAGTTCATGGGCAAGTGCTGTGAATTCCTCTACCTGAGCAGGTGAAAGGCAGGAAGCGATCAGTAAAATGACATCAGCCCCGATACTTTTAGCTTCATAGAATTGGTATTCATCAATCATAAAATCTTTACGGAGAATCGGAATTTTAATATCATTTCTTACACTTAGAATGTCATTTAAATTTCCTCCAAAAAAATCATGATCAGTAAGGATAGAAATTCCGCTGGCTCCAAAACTTTCATAAGCTGAAACCACTTCTAAGGGCTCTGCACTATTGTTGATAATCCCTTTGGAAGGAGATTGTCTTTTAAATTCAGCAATGATCCCGTTTTTATTTATGATGGATTCTTTCAGAGAATATGTAGGCCTTTCAAAAAAGGCTGTGCTTTTTAATCGGTCAAGAGATATACGTAATTTTGCTCCTGCAACTTCCTCTTTTTTTCGTTCAATAATTTTATCCAGTATAGTCATTTTTTGTGTTTAAATTGAATCAATGGTGAATTTTAATTAATCAAAAGATTAAAACTTTTCAATGCTTTTCCACTTTGCAGACTTTCCTTAGCCAGTAGAAGGCAATCATCATACGTTCCGAATTGATGAGTGTTATGAAGAGCTACCGAAGCATTTGCCAAAATCACGGAATTTTGTTGTTCCGTACCTTTTCCTTCCAGAATATTCATAAATATTTTTGCCGTTTCCCGGATGGAGGTTCCGGCCTTAATATCTTCCAGCGTTACCGGTTTGAAACCTAAATCTTCTGCAGAATAGATTTCTTCCCCGTTTTTTGTAATGATCTTGCTGTCATCGGTAAGGCTTATTTCATCATATCCGTCAAGACCATGTACCAGGATAAACTCACGTTCTTCTTTTTGCAGCAGATACTGGTAAATTCTTGCAATTTCCAGATTGTACACTCCAATCATTGAATACCTTGGTTTTGCAGGATTAACCAATGGCCCCAAAAGATTAAAAAATGTTCTTAGTCCCAAAGATTTTCTCAATAATCCAACTGATTGCAGCGCAGGATGGAAATGAGGTGCATGTAAAAAGCAGATGTTTGCTCTTTCAAGATCTTCATTCAATTGTTCTGAATCATTTTTGAACTGATATCCCAGTTCTTCCAGCACATTGGATGAACCCGTAGTAGTGGAAGCTCCATAATTTCCATGTTTGGTTACCTTCTGTCCGGCTCCGGCCACCACAAAGCTTGCTAATGTTGATATATTGATGGTATCTTTTCCATCACCTCCTGTTCCCACAATGTCAATGGCATTACTTGCATCTATGTGTGCAGGAACAGCCATCTGAAGCAGAGCCTCTCTGAAGCCTTCCACTTCCTTCAGGGTAATATTTCTCATCAGGAACACACTGATAAAGGCTGTAACCTCTGCGGCATTGAATTTATTCTGTGCAATCTCAATCATGGTAGCTTTAGCTTCTGATTTTGATAACGTATTATGATTGAACAGATATTGCAGTATTTCTTTCATTTGTGGAGTTTTTATTGTTGTTGAAGGGATCTCTAAGGTTTTCATGACAATAGAAAATTTTTAATGATTACTTCTCCTTCAGGTGTTAAAATACTTTCTGGGTGAAACTGTACTCCATGTACATCATAGGTTTTGTGCTGTAAAGCCATGATCATACCGTCTTTATCTACAGCTGTGATTTCCAGTTCTTCCGGGAAACCTTCGGGATTTACTGCCCAGCTGTGGTATCTGCCCACTTCCAGTCCTGAGCTTAGATCTTTGAATAATTTCGTATTCTCTTTTACCAGTTCAGTAGTTGTTGCTACTCCGTGGAAGATCTCAGTCAGGTTAATAAGATTTCCCCCGAAAGCTTCAGCGATAGCTTGCTGTCCGAGACATACTCCAAGAATACTTTTCGTAGGAGCATACTCTTTAATAAGGTCTAATAAAATACCTGCTTCTTCAGGAATCCCAGGTCCTGGAGAGAGAATGATTTTGTCATATTTTCCAATCTCTTCCAAAGTAATTTCATCATTTCTTACCACATCCACTCTTTGATTCAGAATTCTTTCGATAATCTGGACGAGGTTGTAAGTGAAGCTGTCATAGTTATCAAAAACGAGAACTTTTAGTGGTGGCTGCTGAGTGTTTATATTGTTGTTCATTTCTTTTTTTTGTTAGGTTGTTTTTTTGCTAGTTGCTAGTTGTTGGGACTTGTTTTATTTTTCAACTATTTTTTCTGCTTTTTCAACTGCTTTTTTAAGAGCATTCAGCTTGTTATTAACTTCCTGCAGTTCATTTTCCGGAACTGATTTTGCCACAATACCGGCACCCGCCTGGTAAAAAAGTGTATTGTTTTTACTTAGGAAAGTTCTGATCATAATAGCCTGGTTGCAGGTGCCATTCAAACCGATCATTCCTATACAGCCGCCATAATATCCGCGGGAATCTTTTTCATATTGGTTGATCAGCTGGAGAGCTCTATGCTTTGGTGCACCGCTTAGTGTTCCCTGGGGAAAGGTTGCAGATACCATTTCAAGAGGATTGATATCAGTGGAAACATCCGCTGTCACTTCACTTACCATATGAATAACATGAGAGAACAGCTGGATTTCTTTAAGTTTGGTAACCGTTACATTTTTTCCGAGCTTTCCCAGATCATTTCTTGCCAGGTCAACCAGCATCGTATGTTCTGCATTTTCTTTGGGATCAGCCTTTAATTCTTCAATAGCCTGAAGATCAGCTTCAAAGTTTCCTGTTCTTTTGGATGTTCCGGCAATCGGGTGAATAATGGCTTTATTGTCTTTTATAATTAACTGGCTTTCAGGACTTGATCCGAATAATTTGTAATTTCCGTAATCAAAATAGAATAAGTAAGGAGAAGGATTGATATTTCTTAAAGCACGGTATACATTGAATTCATCACCTTTGAATTTTTGTTCAAATCTTCTGCTCAGAACCAGCTGGAAGACATCTCCGCGCATACAGTGCTTTTGGGCTGTTTTTACCAGTTCAATATAATCTTCATTTGTAATATTAGATGTTTCCCCGCTTATTTTTTCAAAAGGATATACCGGAGTATTCTGGTTTTTAATAAGGTTTTCCAACAGATGAAACTCAGATTTTACGCCATCAACAGAGTTTTCAATAATATGCATTTCATCATTGAAATGGTTGATTGCAATCACATATTGGTATAATCTGTATCTCAGAACAGGGATTTCAACTTCCTTGCTTTGTGCTTTAAGATTGATGTTTTCGAAAAACTGTACCGCTTCAAAGCTTGTATAGCCAAAAAGACTCTGAGCCGTTTGTTCTATCGGGTCGTTGGTTTCTTCACATGTAAAAATTGTCCGGAATTCTTCAAAAATATCTGTGATATTGCGTTCCATCATCAATTGCTTTACAGGAGCAGAAGCAGGAAGCTTGATTTCATATTCGTTGAGGTTTTTCACTTCAATTCCTGCAATGGCATTCACTGCAATGAAGGAAAAGTTATTATCAATACTTTTTGAATCCGAACTTTCCAGAAGAATGGTATCACGGAATTTATCCCTGATCTTAAGGTAAATGTTCATGGGAGTATGAAGGTCTCCCAGTGTTTTTTTCGAAACAGTTTTTATTTTAATGGTGTCAGTATGCATTTTGTTTTTTTGTAAGATTAAAGAATAAAAAAAGGCTTCAACGGTATCCGTCAAAGCCTATATATTGTTTTTTGATTATTTCTGCTGTATGATTAGCAACATGACAATACCTTCAGACCCGACGAAGAGTTTGAAAGCCACCACCAAATATTGTTGCTCATTTTAAACATGGGACAAATTTAGAAATTTTTTTAATACAAAAACTAAAAAAAGTAAAAATTAAAAAAACTTAATATAAAAATCTCCTATTTAAGCTCCTTAAGCTCAAGTTGTAACTCTTTGATTTTTTCTTTGTAAGTTTCATCATCATAATGTTTTACATACTCTTCCAATGCCGCGATATATTCTTCAATGAATTCCTTATTGGTTCTGTCTGCTTCATATTTGATTTTTGCAGAATTGACAGGAGCCAATTTTGAATATTTAAGATTAGCCTGTCCTTCATCAGACTGGTTATAGAGAATCACTATGTTTTTTTCATAGCCCGGAATGTATTTTACGGGAAAAGAAACCTCTGTTTGCGGGATTCTGATTGCATTTTCAATCGGATAGATAGAAGCAGTTGTAGTAGAGAAAAATGTTGAAATATATTTCCCGTCCTGTTTCTTTACAATAGCTTCATAATCATGAATATACATTTCATTTAGGGTAGAATTGGTTTCTACATCAGACGTGATAATAGCGGTACTTTCTACTCCGTATTTGTTTAAAAACCATGCGTTTATAAATTGTCCTCCAAACCCATTTAATATAGCCAGAGGAATAATAGGGATCAGAAACCACGCTTTTTTAGTCAGATAAGAAAGAAGTCCAAAGAACACAAACAGCAGGATCACCGTGTAAAAACCGTGATGGCTGGTGAAAAACAGAATTTCTGAAATTAAAATCATAACCGGATTATCTTTTAATATAAAATCTGATTAAACTTATCAAAAAAATATAAAAGGGACAATGTTTATTTATTATAGCCTATTTATATTAAATTCAACATCATACCCGCAAAGATTTTGACTCGGTGATCTAGCGGGCAGGACGTTAAAAATATCTAATGTACCGGTTCGGAAAGTGGAATGTCAGGAGTTCCGCTGTAGAAAACAATCAGTGTTGCTCCTTTATCTCCGGTTTTTCCTCTGTGGGCAATGTTGACCATTTCAGGTAACGCCTGGCCTTTCCTTACCCACTGTGTTTTGCCATCTTCTTTTCTTTCGATCTGTATTTCTCCTTTTTCCACATAAGCTGCATTAATGACAGGATGCTTATGCCAGTCCAGAGCTTTGTTGGGAGGGACAGCAATTTTCAGAACTGATATTTCAGGCTGTGTTGTAGGATAAGCAGGATATACAGTTCCATCCCAGGACTTTGTCGTTTTTAAAAGTGTTACTGATTCAATTTTATCAGAATATTCTGATTGTGGCTCGTTTGATGAATTATCACAGGAAAGGAGCAGGGAAGAGTGTACAGCAAAGAAAGCTATACCCAATAGATTTTTTTTAGTCATAAACTTTTCAATTAATAGATTGTTTTGGTTCGGATCATCCGTGATACAAAAATAACAAGCTGTTTTTAAATTTCCCTAGTGTTTGAATTATTTTTTTATGGACCTGATTGCAATTAAACCTTAAAAAAAATATTTATCAAAGAAAACATTTGTCATAAGTTTAAAACTTTATTTTTTATATTTTTGCTTCCAAATTAGAAAAAAATGAAAAAAGTATTAGCAATCGCATTTATCGGAGGTTTATTAGTAGCAAGCTGCAAAAAGAAGCCGGATCACTCTTTACAGGATAGCAACACTATGATGGAAGAGCCAGAAGCAACGACTGTTGTAGATTCTACGGCAAAAACTGCTGCTCCTGCTGCTGCAACTCCAGCTGCTCCAGCTCCTGAAGCTGCTAAAACAGATTCTACAGCGAAGAAATAATGAAAAAAATACTTTTGGCAGGAACATTGGGTCTTCTGATCATTTCCTGTTCTAAAAAAGAAAATACAGCAGAAGTGGCAGCTTCTTCTGAGACAGCAGCTGTCTCAGAACCAGCACCAGCTAATCTTTCAGGTGATCAGATCATGGAAACCTTGGATTGCTCAGGATGCCACTCTGTAAATGAGAGAATGATAGGACCTTCTTATAAGGAAATTGCAGGAAAGTATTCTGAAAAGGATACCGAATTGCTGGCTTCCAAAATTATAGAAGGCGGTAGTGGGGTATGGGGAAGTGTGCCTATGGCAGCCCATCCACAGGTATCTAAAGAAGATGCCAAAAAAATGGTGGAATATATTTTAAGCCAGAAGAAATAAAATATGTCCGCTGAAAAATCCAGTCTGCACACAAGAAATCTGCATCGCAATCCCTATGATTTTGATCAGCTTATTTCTTGTGTGCCGGAACTGAAACACTATGTTTTCATTAATGCTTATCAGACGGTAACCATCAATTTCAGCATTCCAAAAGCGGTGAAACTGCTCAACAAAGCCTTACTCTTACATTTTTATCATATTAAAGGCTGGGATATTCCGGATACCAATCTTTGCCCGCCCATTCCCGGAAGAGCAGATTATGTACATTATATTGCCGATCTTTTAGCTGAACAGCTGGACAAAATTCCAACAGGAAACTCTGTGAAAGGTCTGGATATAGGAACAGGAGCCAATCTTGTGTATCCTTTAATCAGTCACAGATCTTATGGCTGGGAAATGCTGGGAACAGATATCAATCAGGATTCTTTGACCAATGCCCGGCATATTTTAGATCAAAATCCGGATCTTTCATCCGTTATTCAGTTGAAAAGTCAGCCCGATGCTGAGCACATCTTTAAAAATATTATGGGTCCTGAAGACAGATTTACTTTTACTATGTGCAATCCTCCTTTTCATGATTCTGAGGAAGCTGCATTGAAAGGGAATATCAGAAAAACAAAAAATCTTAAAATATCAAACTCCCAACAGCCTTTGCTTAATTTTGGCGGCCAACAGTCGGAACTTTGGTGTGAAGGAGGTGAACTGGCTTTTATCACTAAGATGATTAATGAAAGTGCATTATTTTCATCACAGGTTCTTTGGTTTACCTGCCTGGTTTCCAAAAAAGACAATCTCAATAAGCTCACCAGTCTTTTAAAGAAAGTAGGAGTAATAGAGGTGAAAACCATTGATATGGCTCAGGGACAAAAGGTAAGCAGAATGCTGGCGTGGACGTTTATTCCTCAAAAAGACAGAAAAACCTGGTTTATTTAAAGTTCAAGGTTTAAAGTTCAATGTTCAATGTTTAAAGTTGCTAGTCGTTGGTTGCAGATTTCTTTTGTTGCAGGTTTTATTAGGTTATCATTATCTTGATTCTCTATCAAAATTCATTATTCACCTGCGAAGCAAAATTCACTATTGGCATCATCCCGGATCCCGAATCTCAATACCCCGTTTTCCGCCTCTCAACACTATTCCCCTTTACATTTTAAAATTTCTGAAAAAATCAATTGACGGTCAACTCAAAAATGCCTAAATTTGTACGCTTTTAGAAAAATAAGAAATGCAATTATCAGAACAAGAAATCATTAGAAGAGAAAAGCTGAATAAGCTTACTGAAATGGGGATTAATGCGTTCCCTGCGGATGAGTATACCATTACAGATACTACAGAATCTATAAAACAGGACTTTTCTGAAAGTAAACAGGTGAAGATCGCTGGTAGATTGATGTCCCGCAGAATTCAGGGAAAGGCTTCTTTCGCAGAATTGCAGGATTCTAAAGGAAAAATTCAGGTTTACTTCAACAGAGACGAGATCTGTCCGGGTGAAGATAAAGAACTATATAATGAAGTATACAAACACCTTTTGGATATCGGTGATATTATCGGTATCGAAGGAGAATTGTTTACAACGCAGGTAGGAGAGATGACTGTTTTAGTAAAGAACTTTACACTTCTTACAAAGGCTTTACGTCCTCTTCCTCAGGCTAAAACTGACGAAAACGGTGTTGTACACGATGGTTTTACAGATCCTGAATTAAGATACAGACAACGTTATGTAGATTTAACGGTAAACCCTCAGGTTAAAGAAATTTTCGTGAAGAGAACAAAATTGTTCAATGCCATGAGAACATTCTTCAACGATGCAGGATACTTTGAAGTAGAAACTCCAATCTTACAGTCAATCCCTGGTGGTGCTGCAGCAAAACCATTCATTACGCATCACAATGCGTTGGATATTCCATTATATTTAAGAATTGCCAACGAATTATATCTGAAAAGATTGATCGTAGGTGGTTTTGACGGAGTATATGAGTTCTCTAAAAACTTCAGAAATGAAGGGATGGACAGAACGCATAATCCTGAGTTTACCGCTATGGAAATCTATGTAGCGTACAAAGATTACAACTGGATGATGGATTTCACTGAGAAATTACTGGAATTCTGTGCCACTCAGGTAAATGGAAATTCAGAATCTACTTTCGGTGAGCACACTATCAATTGGAAAGCTCCTTATCCAAGAGTTTCCATGACGGAAGCGATCCTGAAATATACAGGGTTTGATATCACAGGAAAAACTGAGAAAGAATTATATGATTTTGCCAAATCTATCGGTATTGAGGTGAATGAAACGATGGGTAAAGGAAAATTAATTGATGAGATCTTCGGTGAAAAATGTGAAGGAAACTTCATTCAGCCGACTTTCATTACAGATTATCCGATCGAAATGTCTCCGCTTACAAAGAAACACAGAAGCAAAGAAGGCTTAACAGAGCGTTTTGAATTAATGGTGTGTGGTAAAGAAATTGCCAATGCGTATTCAGAGCTTAATGATCCTATCGATCAGAGAGAACGTTTTGAAGCACAGATGACTTTATCTGAAAGAGGAGATGACGAAGCAATGTTTATCGATCAGGATTTCTTAAGAGCATTGGAATATGGTATGCCGCCAACTTCAGGGTTAGGAATCGGTATGGACAGATTAATCATGTTCTTGACGAATAATGCATCTATCCAGGAAGTGTTATTCTTCCCTCAGATGAGACCGGAAAAAGCGGTTCCACAGATTGAATTGGGAGAAGATGAAAAGGTAATCCTTGAAATTCTTAATTCTCAGGAAGAAGCAATGTCTTTAGCTGAAGTAAAAGAAAGAAGCCAGTTATCCGGTAAAAAATGGGATAAAGCTTCCAAAACTCTGACAAAGAATAATATTGTGAAAGTAGAGAAAATTGACGAAAATCTTTTGATGAAACTAGCTTAAGATTTCTCAGAAAATATAAATATAAAAGGTACAGAGCTATTCTGTACCTTTTTCTTTTTTCCATTTCCGAAGCTGTGTTCTGAAGTTTTTAAAAGGAGCCACAGTATTAATATGAATCCATTTCCAAACTGGCCACTGAGCGGGTGTTGTAGCCCATTTTCTCTGTCCGGGAGAGAATAATGCTTTATCATCAAGGCTTTCTATCCATGTAATAATTTCATTAACCTGATTTCGCAGCAGTTCTTTCTGCTGTTGTAAACTATAAGAGTCATACTGATCATAAAAAGATTGGTATAGTCCTTTCAGATTATTCCATTTATGCTCAGGCGTAGGAGTTTTTACATCAATTCCTTTGCTTTCATCAGATTCCCATTGTAAAAGCAGATGTGTCCAGCCCAATTGATAGGAAATATTTTGTGATGGAGTTTTGTCAATTCCCGGTAGTAGAAGATCCTTTTCCTCTTCTTTTATAGTATCAAATTCCTGATCATACAGCAGATATCTTTTTTTGAGTTCCTCAATGAGCTCTGTTTTATCCTTATAGTTCTGCATATTTCATCTATTTTCTCAGTTTACTGAAAGAAGCCATCAGATAAAATAAAAACGGAAGAATAAATAAGGAGCCCAGCATCAAAGCCCATCCCAATGCTGCAATGGTTTTTTCGGGGGCCATATGTTCCAGTAATGAAAGATGTTGTCCGTTTCCTAATAAAATAATATTCGGATTATGCTGATACGTTGCGGCCACTAAAATCATAACCATCTGGAATCCTGCCAATGCACGTACAGGAAGTAGTTTTTGACGGTTCAGAGCTCTTAAAATAAGTAATAGGGCAATGGTTGCAAAAGCAATTGCCATAATACCCAAAGGTTTGGAAAATACCCACATCAAAAGAGGAATATCTGAAATATAAGCAGTCACAAACACTAATATTCCTGTAATCACAACAAAAATCATTGTCTGCTTGGACTTTCTTATCATCAGTAAAAGGTCCACTTTATCACGGGTTTCTCTTAATGAAAAGATAGAAGCAAGATAGGCACACAATGCAACAGTGAATAGTCCCACAGAAACCCCAAACCAGTTCAGCCAGCTAAAAATATATAAATCTACAAAACTTACCGCATCAGGATTGATAGAGTGGGAAACCGTTGCAGCAGCTATTAATCCTAAAAAGAACGGCGTTAACAGACTTGCATAGTAGAAAATCTGGGTGTATAAAACCTGCCAGTTATCTTTCACAGCATCATAGTGTCTGAAGGTAAATGCGGTTCCTCTTGCAATAATACCCACAAGCATCAATACCAAAGGAATATGAAGATAGGTAGACATGGTGGTATAAATTTCAGGAAATCCTACAAAGAGAATTACAATGGCAATAATCAGCCACATATGATTGGCTTCCCATACAGGAGCAATAGACTCATACATGATTTCATGGGTCTTATGTCTGGCTTTTTTATTAGTGAAAAGTTCCACAATACCAGCTCCGAAATCAGCTCCTCCCAAAATAATATAAAGACAGATAGAAAGCCAGAGAAAACCTATTACAACGTAGATCATGATTTTTTGTTTTTATCGTTAAATTGAGAGTCGGTAGGATCATAAAGTTTCGGTACCATTTGGATCTGTCTCTTTAAAAGGAAAACAAGAATCAATGATAATGATATGAAAATAGCAGTAAAGAAATAGAATGAATACTGTATTCCAGGCATGGGGGTTACCGCATCTATAGTTCTCATTACTCCATAAATGATCCATGGTTGTCTTCCTACTTCGGTTACTGTCCATCCTGCTTCCAGAGCAATATACCCAAAAGGGGTTGCTATTAAGAAGGTTTTTAACAGCCAGTGCTTACTCAGCCATTCTTTTCTGAAGAAAAAAGAATATAAATAAACGATTCCAATACCAATCATTACCACCCCGAAAAAGATCATAATCTGAAAGGCATAGTGAACAACTGCAACCGGTGGCCATTCATCTCTTGGGAAATCTTTAAGACCCTTTACTTCAGCATTGAAATCATTACTCACCAGAAAACTTAAAACCTTTGGAATTTTCACAGCATATTTCACTTCTTCTTTTTCTTCATCAGGAATTCCTCCGACAATAAAAGAAGCCCCTTTTTCAGTTTCAAAATGAGCTTCCATAGCCGCCAGTTTAATAGGCTGTCGTTCTGCTACTGATTTTGCCGCAATATCACCGCTTAAAGGTGCTCCGAATGCTCCGATAAGGGCAAAACCTACCGCAATTCTAAACGCTTTGGTATGAAATTCAATATTTCTTTTCCGCATGATCATAAAGGCATGAACTCCGGCTACTGCAAATCCTGTCGCACAAAATGCAGCAACCGTCATGTGAAGAGCCTGGGGGAACCACGCATCATTGAACATCGCTTTGATCGGATCTATATTAATATACTGTCCATTGATATAATCAAAACCTGTTGGAGAATTCATCCATGAGTTGGCAGCTACTACAAGAATTCCGGAAGCCAGTCCGCTTACCCCAACCAGAAATCCACAAAACCAGTGAAACCATTTGTTGAATCTTTCCCAGCCATATAAAAAAAATCCGATGGCAATAGCCTCAATGAAAAAGGCTGTTCCTTCAAGTGAAAACGGCATTCCGAAAATAGGACCGGCATGTTTCATAAAACCGGGCCATAAAAGCCCCAGTTCAAAAGAAAGCATTGTTCCTGAAACGGCTCCTGTAGCAAAAAGGATAGCTACCCCTTTGCTCCATGCTTTTGTTAATCCTTTATATACTTCATTATTGGTCTTTAGGTATTTCCAATGGGCAAAAGCCATCAGAAAAGGCATCACCATACCCACACAGGAGAATATGATATGAAAGCCCAGAGAGAGTGCCATCTGAGCGCGTGCTGCTATAAAATCATCCATAATATCAACTTTTCAGTAAATAAATTTACGCATAAATTATTGATGTTGAATATGATTTACGACAGTTGATATTTCATCAATAGATTTTAATTTTGATTCTTTGACCTGGTATCCTATTCCTTATGTTTTCAATAAGAAAACTCTACATTTTTTTGACACTTTTTAACTTTCATACCTCGAAAAAAATCACGATATTTGTAAGTCTTTGCATATAGCAAGATTTTTAATATTTAATATGAGTCAAAAACAATATACAGCTAGTAGTATTCAGGCATTGGAAGGAATGGAGCACGTTCGTATGCGTCCTTCAATGTACATTGGTGACGTAGGAACAAGAGGTCTTCACCATTTGGTTTATGAAGTAGTAGATAACTCTATTGACGAGGCATTGGCAGGATACTGCGACACGATCTTCGTTAGCATCAAGGAAGGAAACGGAATTGAAGTAAGTGATAATGGTAGAGGTATCCCGGTTGATTTCCACGAAAAAGAGCAGAAATCAGCCCTTGAAGTTGTAATGACAAAAATTGGAGCCGGTGGTAAGTTTGATAAAGACTCTTACAAAGTTTCAGGAGGTCTTCACGGAGTTGGGGTATCATGTGTGAATGCACTTTCCAACGAAATGGTAACTACTGTTTACAGAGACGGAAATGTTTATCAACAGATTTATTCTAAAGGAAAAGCACAGACTCAGGTTGAAGAGATCGGACATAGTGAGAAAAGAGGGACAAAGCAGTTTTTCCAGCCGGATGATACCATTTTTACGGAACTGATTTACAACTATGATACATTAGCAAGCCGTTTAAGAGAACTTTCTTACCTTAATAAAGGAATTACGATTACGCTTACTGATGAAAGAGAACAATTGGAAGACGGTTCTTTCCGCTCAGAAATTTTTCATTCTGAAGGAGGATTGAAAGAATTTGTTGCTTATATCGATGGTAGCCGTGAATCTATCATGGAGCACGTGATTTTCATGGAAGGTGAAAGAGATGATATTCCTGTTGAAGTGGCGATGCGTTATAATACGTCATTCAACGAAAATCTTCACTCTTATGTTAACAATATTAATACCCACGAAGGAGGTACTCACCTTGCAGGTTTCAGAAGAGCTTTAACAAGAACTTTAAAGAAATATGCAGATGAATTGGGGCTTCCGGCAAAAGAAAAAGTAGAAATTACGGGTGATGACTTCCGTGAAGGATTAACAGCAGTAATTTCTGTAAAAGTAATGGAACCTCAGTTTGAAGGGCAGACCAAAACAAAATTAGGAAACTCTGAAGTTTCTGGTGCTGTTGATAAGATTGTAGGGGAAATGCTTACGAACTTCCTGGAAGAGAACCCTAATGAAGCGAAGATAATCGTTCAAAAAGTTGTTTTAGCTGCCAAGGCAAGACAAGCTGCGAAAAAAGCCCGTGAAATGGTTCAGAGAAAATCTCCAATGGGAGGTTCTGGTCTTCCCGGGAAACTTTCTGACTGTTCATCCAAAGACCCGGCTGAATCTGAACTTTTCCTTGTAGAGGGAGATTCCGCAGGTGGAACGGCTAAACAGGGAAGAGACAGACACTTCCAGGCTATTCTTCCTCTGAGAGGTAAGATTTTGAACGTAGAGAAATCTATGCTTCATAAAGTATATGACAACGAGGAAATCAGAAACATCTATACCGCTCTTGGAGTTTCTGTAGGTACGGAAGAAGATAGCAAAGCATTGAACATGGCTAAGCTAAGATATCATAAGATCGTGATTATGACCGATGCCGATATTGATGGATCTCACATTTCTACACTTATTCTTACCTTCTTCTTCAGATATATGAAGGAACTTATTGAGAACGGGTATATCTATATTGCTCAGCCGCCTTTATACCTTTTAAAGAGAGGTAATAAAAAAGTGTATGCGTACAATGAAAAAGAACGTGAAGAGTTTACATTAGAGATGTCTCCGGATGGGAAAGGAGTAGAAGTGCAACGTTACAAAGGTCTTGGGGAAATGAACCCTGAACAGCTTTGGGAAACAACCCTGAATCCTGAACACAGAATTCTGAAGCAGGTAACCATTGATAATGCAGTGGAAGCAGACAGTGTTTTCTCAATGTTAATGGGAGATGAAGTTCCACCGAGAAGAGAATTTATCGAGAAAAATGCGAAATATGCAAAAATTGATGCATAACGTTTTTTAAAATATAATAAAAAAAGCTTCTAATTATTTAGAAGCTTTTTTTATATTTGGATAAACCAAAAAAACAATAATATGCTAACTCTTTTACAAACAGACCCTTATAATGGGACAGATGCAGTATCTGGTGCAGCCGCTGCAGGATTAGGGATCGGAACAATGTTCATCAGTTTACTATGCTATATTTTCTATGGATATTGCATGTACAAAATCTTTAAGAAAGCAGGAAGACAAGATGCCTGGGCTGCTTTTATCCCAATTTATAATTTAATAGTGTTGCTGGAAATCGTGAAGAAACCCATATGGTGGATCATTCTTTTCTGTATTCCATTGGTAAATATCTATGCGTGCTGGGTTGTATATGACAGACTAGCCAAAGGTTTCTCCAAAGAGACTCCTCTGTATACCATTCTGATTCTCTTTTTGGGATTTATCTTTATTCCTGTATTGGCACTTGGAAGTGATCAGTATGATAGTAAGTTGATCCCAAATGATTAAAAACAAAATTAAAAAAATAAAAGACTTCAGAGATGAGGTCTTTTTTTATGAACAGTTCTTTATGTTGTAGAATTAATTGTACTTCTGTTTGTTATTAATTCTACAGCTTTTGAATTATATAAATCATAATTTATTTTAAATTTGAAACGCAGACAATATGAAGTTTACCACTTCATGCACAGAATAAATATCTAGAATAAGTATAAATATTCTGTTTTAACTTTTCAGAATTTAAAAATGAAAAGTTGATAATGTGTTCATATCCTTATAAGTACATCTAAAAAAGTACTTTTTAAGTATTAGGTTTAAGGCTTCACAATGTTGAAGCCTTTTATATTTTTTTTAACAGTTATTAAGATTTTCTTATTTTTGCTTAATTTTAATAACTATGATGAAAATATTAGTTCTAGGGGCCTTCTCTGTAGCCTCATTATATTTTGCACAAAGCTATCCTGCTTCTGCAATTCCTGAGAATTTAAAGAAAAATGCAAATGTTGTTATACGAAAAGATTTTACAACGGCTCAGATAAATAAAGTTGATCAGATAAAATACCAGTATAATACGGTTACTACAGTTCTAAACAAAGACGGTAATGATCAGGCCGCAGCCTATATTCCTTATGATAAGGCAAGGCGTATTTCAAATGTAAAAGTGACTATTTACGATGAAGCCGGAAAAAAGATTAAAAGTGTTTCAAAGTCTGATTTTCAGGATATAGCAAATAACCCTCAGGGAATTTTTTATTCAGATAACAGAGTTTTAGTATATTCTTATACACCGGCTCAATATCCTTATACCGTTGACTTTTCTTATGAGACTGACGATGAAAATACAGTTTTCATCCCAGACTTTATGCCATTTACTTCTATCAAAACATCACTGGAAGAAGCACAGTTTAAAATCATTAATACTTCAGGAATTGAGCTTCGTACTAAGATCTATCCGTCAAAATACAACTATGCTTCTGTTATAGAAAGTGGCAGCGTAAATGATAAAACTTATTCATATAAAAACGTACCTGCTATAGATGATGCTTTTATGATTCCGCAGCCCATTAAAATATTACCTGCAGTAAACTTTGCCCTGGCAAAATTCAGTTTGGCAGGAAAGCAGGGAACTTTGAATAACTGGACAGATTTCGGAACCTGGATTTATAATGATCTTCTGGTACCTGTTTCAGCTTCTACCCCTGCTATCAAGGCTGAAGTGGCCTCTTTACAACTGCAGGGATCTGTAGAAGATAAGGTGAAAAAAATTTATCAGTACATGCAGAACAAAAGCCGTTATATTGCTGTGGCATTAGGAATAGGTGGCTGGCAGCCTATGATGCCGGATGAGGTTCAGAAAAAAGGTTATGGAGACTGTAAGGGACTTACAAATTATATGAAAGTCCTTCTGAATGAGGCAGGAATTCCTTCCAATTATTGTATCATTACCTCGGGCCGTTCACAGGTTTCCTTTGATCCTGAATTTCCTTCTATGGGTGGAAACCATGTTATTCTGATGGTTCCGACTGAAAAAGGAAATATCTGGCTTGAAAATACTTCTCAGCAGATCGCTTTTAACCATTTAAGCTACAGTACAACTGATAGAAATGCGCTGGCCGTGACCCCAAAAGGAATCGAACTTATCAATACGCCGGTGTATAAAGCCGAGCAGAACAAAGAGAAGCAGGTATTGAGAGTTAATCTTAACGAGGATAACAGTATTACCGGAACAGGGAACTTTTACTACACAGGAAATCAGTATGATTATAATTTAAGGTTCGCAAATCTAAATCCAAAAGAGAAAAATGATGCGGTAAAAGCCAACTTTGACATTTTGAACTTTGAAAAAGTGGAAATGAAAAACTTTAACAACAACAGAGATAATGCTGTTATTACCTATGATCTTGATTTTAAAACGAATAATTTCTCTAAAAAAGCAGGAAACAGCCTTTTATTCAGATCTGTACCCATTTTTTCTGATGTTATTTATAAAACAGACGAGAACCGTGAACTTCCTTTTGAAGTCAATATGTCCTTTGAAGATGAATATGAAATTGCTTTTATTCTTCCTATGGGCTATAAAGTTGATGAAACTCCGGATAATTCAAACATCACTTCTGAATTCGGGTCCTACAAGCTAAGCTTTGTTAAAAGTGATAATCAGATAAAAGTGACAAGAAAAATGCAGATCAATAAAGGTCTGTACCCAAAAGAAAAATACAATGATTACATCAGTTTCAGAAAGAAAATTCTGAACATGGATAATTCAAAAATTTTAATAACAAAAATATAACCATGAAAAAACTAATAGTATTGGTCCTTTGCTCTGCCAATACCATAATGATTAATGCTCAGAAAAAATACGAATTTCTGAATCCTCCGAAATTTAATGATGCAGATTTGTCTAAGCCAAAATCTTTACTGGATGAAAATGCTCCTGCAGAAATTCTGTATAAATCTGCTTACTTTATGGTGGATGCAAATACAGGGAATCTGCACAAAAGATATTATTACAGAGTTAAGATTTATGATAAAGATAAGGCTGAAGACTGGCTGAATCTTGAAATCCCTATTTATAATGTTGGAACGAACAGAGAATCACTGGGTAAATTCAAGGCTTTTACATACAATCTTGAAAACGGAAACACAGTTCCGGTGAAAGTGGAAAAAAGTTCACAATATAGAAGTAAGGAGAATAAATATGTTACTCTGACAAAATTTGCTTTTCCAAGTGTGAAAAATGGATCAGTTTTAGAATATCAGTATGAAATTATTTCTCCGTTCCGATTTATGATTCCAGAGGTATTGATAGAATCTGACACTCCTTCACTGAACACAGAATATGTTTTTGATACACCTATTAATATGTCATATAATGTAAACTATACCGGAGGGATTTCACCTAAATACAGGGAAATGGAGGAAAGGAACCTGTATGGTGCCCAGTATAAAACCTTCAGATTTGCTTATGAAAACCTAAAAGGCTTTAAAACTGAAAAGTTTGTAAGAAATGACAGAAACTTCAGGACGAAAATCAGTGCAGAGTTGAACTCTACTAATTTTGGTGAGCTTAAACTCTATTCATCATCATGGGATCAGATTGGGAAAAGACTTTATGAAAGCGATGATTTTGGAGGAGAGCTGAAGCGAACAAAACTGGCAAAAGAAAACATGCCGGCAGGAGTTTCAGAAATGAAAACCGATCTCGAAAAGGCAAATGCTATTTTTTCTTACGTCCAGAAGACTTTTACCTGGAATAAAGATAAAGGGATTTATACAGAAGATGGTATCAAAAAATTGTTGGAAACCAAAGTAGGGAATGCAGCAGAAATCAACCTTTTTCTGGTAATGATGCTTCGCGAGGCGGGCCTTAAAGCTGATCCGTTGGTAATTTCTACCGTGGAAAATGGATTGATTAATTTGGTGTCGCCCAATATTTCCAACATGAATTTTGTATTGGCTTCAATTAATATTGATAACCAGCTGCATATTTATGATGCTACCTCAAAACAATCTTCTCTGGATGAAATACCTCTTAAAAACTGGAATCAATATGGAATTTTGGTCACTAAGGAAAAGACTCTGCAGATTCAAATGGCGAATATAAAATCCAGCAACACTTTCCTTACCGTGAATGGTAAGATCAATGATGACGGGAGTATTTCCGGAACTTATTCAGACAGAGATACGGGTGCCTATGCGATGTATGTGAAAGACAGCTATGATGATAACGCAGAAAAATATAAAAAGCAATATAAAGAAAACTTTTCTATGGACTTTACGGATATTGATTCAAAAGTTTTGGAAAATGGAGATTTTGAAAGCAGTATGAAATTCTCTTCAATGAACCTTATTGATAGAGTAGGAAAGAAAATGATCATCAATCCAATGTTGTTTTTAAATAAAAATTCCAATGAATTTGATCAGACGGAAGTAAGACAATATCCCATTGATTTTGGATCGCCTATCACCAAAGTGAAAAAAGTTATTCTCGAAATTCCTGAAGGATATGTAATTGAGGAAATGCCTAAAGAAAAAAGAATCGTTACAGAAGATAAAGAAATAGCGTATACCTATTCTGTAGAACAAAAAGGAAATAAACTGGAAGTAACTACCACAACAAAAGTCAGCAGTTCAGATTATCCGAAAGAATATTACCCTGCATTTAAACAAATCTGGGGAGTAGCTTCTAAGTTTGAAAATCAGGTAATAAGCCTTGTTAAGAAGTAATATTTAAGAGTTTTTAAGCAAAACTTACAAAAAAATAAAGTTTTTTCAAAAACCATTCATCTTTTGAATGGTTTTTGTATTTGATATCAAAAATCAGAATTATGAAAAACACAATTGCTGTTATAGCATTATCTTCTTTCCTTGCAGTGACGGCCTGTAAAAAAAATGAAAAGACAGGGCCGGCAGAAAAAACAGAAAATAAAACCGCTGAAGGATTTGTGGTAGACTCTGTGAAAGTGAATGATTCTACAAAGATTACAGATTCTTTAAAAGTGAGTTATACTTCAAAACTGTTGGTTTTTCCTTCATTAAAAGATAAAAAGCTATTAGACAGCATCTATTTCCAGAATGAAAAAATCAAAGACTTTTCCAAAGCAGGGCTTCAGGCTTATCTTGATAAAGAAAAGAATGATTATTTCAATTCTATAAAAAATGATAATAAAGATTGGGTTTCAGATGTTACTTATGCCCAGAATTGGTATTCAAGCTCACATATGAATTTGATTTCCAATACAAACAATTATATGCATATTCAGTATTTAGGAAGCGGATATGAAGGGGGAGCCCATGACAATTATGGTTTTTCAGAAAGAGTTTTTGATCTTAAAAACAGTAAAAAATTAGAACTGAAAGATATTACTTCAATGCCTAAAAATAAAATTGAAGCAATTCTGATGAAAAATATCGATAAAATTAACAGTGGAACAATGGATGGTGACGGAGAAGTGAAAAACTCGGAAATGCTGTTAGTTGAGAAAATTCCAGCATCTGATAACTTCTATTTTGATGATAAAAACCTGTATTTCCATTATAGTCCTTATGAAATTGCCGCTTTTGCAGCAGGAGATATCACAATTCCAGTTTCATGGGAAGATCTTAAAGGGACCTTAAATGCTGAATTTAAAGAAAGAATGAAAATTAAGTAAATTAATGCTTCCAGATCAGGAAGCATTTTTTAATTTTGCGTTAATGGAAAAAGTAGCTTTTATTATCAACCCTTTTTCGGCCAAAAAAAACTATCAGCCGTTTTTGAACGAACTTAAAACAAAGGTAAACAACCCGTTGTATTATGTATCAGAATCTATTCCCGGAACAGATGAGTTTATCCAGGCCCATTTTGAAGAAGTGGATATTTTTGTGGCCATTGGAGGGGATGGAACCATTTCTACAGTAGCCAAAAATCTGATTAATACAGAAAAAATTCTGGCTATTTTTCCGGCGGGTTCAGGAAACGGATTTTCTAATGAAACCCAGTTCAGTAAAAATCTGGATGAGCTTTTAGAAAAAATAAAAATCAAAAATTCCCGAAAGATTGATACTTTTACGGTGAACGACAGGTTGTCTATCAATGTTTCAGGAACAGGATTTGACGGTAAAGTTGTTAAGGAATTTGAAAAAACAAGCCGTGGATTCAAAAACTATATCAAAGTTTCCCTGAAAACCTTCTTCAACTACAAACCCATCAAAGTAAAGTTTTTTGATGAAGAATACCAACAGTACAATGGGCGTTATCTGATGATGAATATTGCCAATACCCGTCAGTTTGGCAACAACGCTTACATTGCTCCGAAAGCAAGCAAAAGTGATGGCCTGGTGGATATGGTTTTGGTGAAAAAATTTCCTCTGACCTATTCTGCGCTGTTTGCTTTCAGAATGTTCACCAAAAGACTGAAAGATGATGAATATGTCACTTATCTTCCGGTTTCCGAAATATCATTTAAAGTCAATACCAAAAACTGGCACCTGGACGGTGAATTCAATAAGATCAAATCACCGGTTCATGTGAAAGTACAGCCAGCGAGTTTGAGTATTTTGGTTTAGATTCTAGGGTACGGGTTTCGAGTTTACGAGTTGCTGGTTGTTTGGTTGCGAGTTAATTTTGTTTTGAGGGGTCGGGTTACAAGTTGCTGGTTTATTTGGTTGCTGGTTGTTTTGGTTACGAGTTGCGGGTTTCTTTTGTTATTGACTAAATAGAGATAAATATCTTAAACGCATTAAGTAATTCACCATTCACTTGTGAAGCAAAATTGACTATTGACCTTAATAAACTTCCACTGAAATTTCATAGAATACCTCCTAATCCCTGCAACCTACGATCTGTTACCTGCTTATACTTCCAGCTTTTTCTCAACATCAGCAGGATGATCCAGACAATATTGAAGCTGTTTTTTATCAAGCTGCTTTTCCCAGTTGGCAACCACTACAGTAGCTACAGAATTCCCAATTACATTCGTCAGGGCTCTGCATTCACTCATAAATTTATCTATTCCGAGGATTAATGTCATTCCGGCAATTGGAATCTCCGGAACTACTGCCAGAGTTGCTGCCAGTGTTACAAATCCTGCACCGGTAACACCAGCTGCACCTTTTGAACTCAACATTGCTACCAGAAGAAGCATAAGCTGTTTTTCGATGGGAAGATGAATGTTTAATGCCTGTGCGATAAACAGAGAGGCCAGTGTCATATAGATATTGGTCCCGTCAAGATTGAAGGAATATCCTGTAGGTACTACAAGACCTACAATAGCCCTGGAGCAGCCAGCTTTTTCAAGCTTTTCCATGATTCCTGGAAGAGCAGATTCTGATGAGCTGGTTCCCAAAACAAGAAGAAGTTCTTCTTTAAGATAAAAAAGAAGTTTAAAAATATTAAATCCGTTATACCATGCCACAGCTCCTAATACCAAAACAACAAATAGTATAGAGGTAATATAGAAGGTACCTACCAGAAATATAAGATTCAGTACAGAATGAAGCCCATACTTTCCAATAGTAAATGCCATTGCTCCAAAAGCTCCTATCGGGGCCAGTTTCATAAGCATATGAACGATTTTAAATACCGGAGTTGACAGATCCTGTAAAAAATCAGTTACTTTCTGACTTTTTTCTTTTGTTAAAACCAAAGCTACTCCCATTAAAATAGCAACCAGCAGAACCTGAAGAATATTATCACCCACCAAAGGACTGAATAAAGTCTCAGGAATAATATTCATAATGAAACCCGTAAGTGTTGATTCATGAGCTTTTGCCTGGTATTGTGAAACATCACCCGAAAGAGTAGAAGGATCTATATTTAAACCATGACCCGGCTGTAAGATATTTCCTATCAGTAATCCAATGATAAGTGCAAGAGTTGAAAATGTGAAAAAATAGATCATTGCTTTAATAGCAATTCTGCCTACCTTTTTCAAATCGGTCATATGGGCGATTCCTAAAGTAAGGGTAATAAAAATTACCGGAGCAATAATCATTTTGACTAATTTGATGAACCCATCTCCAAGAGGTTTCATTTTCTCTCCTAATTCAGGATAAAATTTTCCAAGAAGAATACCGGCAACAATGGCTATAATCACTTGGAAATAAAGCTGATTGTGTATTTTTTTTGCTTTCAAAGAACAGTCGTTTTGTTTTTTTAAGGGCGAAAATTAAGAAAATTTATCTGAAAACATGACAAAAGTCATTGGAAAGATCTGGGGCAGTGGGTTGATGAATAAAAAACTCCGGCTTCATTCGTAAAAAGGCAAAAGCCTTTTAGAATGAAGCCGGAGCTGTATTATAATATAGGTATAGGATATTATTCCACTGCAACAGAGTCATCTCCGCGGCCGTCTGCTACTGCATGGATGCTTCCGTTTTCATCAAGAACAATCATTTCTGTTTTTCCGATATATTTCGTCTTTTCAATGATGTAATTCTTGCTTTTCAGTTCAGAAATTGTGCTTTCAGGAAAGTTGTTTTCTACTGTAATGGTTTCCGGAAGCCACTGGTGATGAAATTTTGGTGTATTCACAGACATATTGGCATTCAGTTTAAAATCCACAACATTCACAATAGACTGATATACTGAAGTAGGGATTGTGGTTCCTCCAGGAGTTCCTACCACCATATAAGGTTTCCCGTTTTTAAGGAGAATAGTTGGAGTCATGGAAGAGAGCATTCTCTTGTTAGGTTGGATAGAATTGGCTTCTCCGCCCACTGCCCCGAACATGTTCGGTACACCGGGTTTGATAGAAAAATCGTCCATTTCGTTATTTAAAAAGAATCCGGCTCCCGAAACTAAAACTTTGCTTCCATAGTAACCATTAAGAGTTGTTGTTACAGAAGCAGCATTTCCATCCTTATCCAATACGGAAATATGAGTAGTCTGCATAGATTCCTGAGGCTGTGCTATGATTTTGCCAACTTCTGCACTTGGTGTAGCTTTATCAAAACTAAAACTCTTCCATCTTCCTTTCAGATAGTCATCAGAGATCAGGTAAGAAGTTTTATCCTGGATAAAATCCGGGTCACCCATATATTCTGCTCTGTCTGCAAAGGCTCTTCTTTCCGCTTCAGTCATGATCTGGACAGCTTTTGTAGAGTTTTGCTGATATTTTTCGAGGTTTTCAAAACTTGCCATTCTTAGCATCTGAGCCAGAAGAACTCCACCGCTTGATGGCAGGGGCATGGTTACCACATTGTTTCCTTTGTATTCAAATTCAAGGGCTTTTCTTTCCGCAACCTTATAGTTCTTAAGATCTTCCAGCGTGATGATTCCGTTACCTCTTTTCATTTCAGCCACCAAAAGATCAGCAGTCTTTCCTTCATAAAAGCCTTTTGCTCCCAATTTCTGAATCAATTTCAAGGTTTCGGCCAGGTCTTTTTGGATCAGCAGATCTCCGGCTTTCCATGGAGTATCTTTTACAAAAATGATAGAAGATTTATTGTGTTTCTGGAATTTCTCTCTCTGGTTATTCAGCATTTCTGCTTCCTTATCCGTAATAGCAAATCCTTTTTCTGCAAGATCAATGGCGGGCTGAATAATCTTTTCCATAGGTAGTTTGCAGTATTTCAGGGTAGCAAAAAAACCTGCCACACTTCCAGGAATACCCACTGCCAGTCTTCCGTTTTGGGAAAGATCTGTATCTGCTTTTCCTTTTTTATCAATGTACATGTCCCTGGAAGCCTTTTTCGGAGCAGTTTCTCTGTAGTCCAATGTAAATTTTTCCCCGTTATTTTTTACACCTACCAAGAATCCGCCACCACCAATGTTTCCGGCCTGAGGATACACCACAGCAAGGGCATATTGTGTGGCTGTAACAGCGTCATAGGCATTTCCACCCATCTTTAAGATTTTGGCTCCAGCTTCACTGGCTAATGGATGTGCAGATACTACAACACCTTTATTTTTTACCTGTGCTTCCTTGATGATATTGAAATTGGTAAACTGAGCCCAGCTAAGCGGACTGGCCAGCAAAATCGAAGCAATTAAAATCTTCTTCATATGATTGTTTTTTCTTTGAAACAAAATTATTGAATTTTAAGTTAATCATGAGGTATGATCAATGCATTTGATATTTTCTATTGTTTAAGGAGAATTTTACCTGTTTGAATTGAGTATATCCGTATTCATTATTAGAGGAGTGTTTTTAAATACACCTTTTTTATTATGGTTGGCATGTTTTTTTTACTTTTGTACAATTCTAAAAAAATCTGAAAAATGGAATCCTATACGGAAAGAATACTGATTACAGGTGCCTTGGGACAAATTGGTACCGAACTTACGAACAGACTTGTTGAAATCCACGGAGCGGAGAACGTTGTTGCTTCAGGATTGGACAGATGGCAGGAAGGAATTACTTCTGCCGGACACTATGAAAGAATGGATGTTACCAATACACAATTGGTAAGACAGGTGATTCATGATTACGAGATTACTACAGTGTATCACTTGGCATCGCTTTTATCCGGGACTTCGGAAAAGCAGCCTATTTTTGCATGGAAACTGAATCTTGAGCCACTGCTTCATTTTTGTGAAATGGCGAAAGAAGGGCTTCTTAAAAAGATCTTCTGGCCAAGTTCTATTGCTGTATTTGGAAAAGGAATTCCAAAGCATGATGTAGGACAGGATGTAGTGTTGAACCCAACAACTGTTTACGGGATCTCAAAAATGGCAGGGGAGAAGTGGTGTGAATACTATTTCGATAAATATGGTGTAGATGTAAGAAGTATCAGATATCCCGGATTGATCTCATGGAAAACTCCGGCAGGTGGTGGAACTACTGACTATGCTGTTGAGATTTTCTATAAGGCAATTGAAGATGGAAAATATACAAGCTTCATTTCCGAAGATACAGGAATGCCGATGTTGTATATGGATGATGCCATCAATGCAACCTTGAAATTAATGGACGCTCCTAAAGAAAGTTTATCTGTTCGTTCTTCCTATAATTTGGGTGGAATGTCATTTACTCCGAAAGAACTGGCGGCAGAAATCAAGAAAGAAATTCCGGATTTTGCTATCGACTATAACCCGGATTTCAGACAGGCAATTGCTGATTCATGGCCGGCTTCTATTGATGATTCTGTAGCTAAAAAAGACTGGGGACTGACTTATGATTTCGGAATTTCTGAAATGACAAAGGACATGATCAAGAATCTGAAAGTAAAATTAAGCAAGGATTAATAATATAAAGTAATACTTTAATTAATAATTGTTTTAACGTCTGATTTTTAATATTTTATAGAATTTATATAAATTTTAATTTAAATGGTATTATTAACTTTTAACATCACTTGTATTGAAGCTGAAGTAAAAAATGGCTCTCAAATTACTGATGATGAACGATTGAAAATTATAGAAAATAATACCAGAGCAATTCTTAGGATTTTAGATATTCATGATATCAAATCAAGTTTTTTCGTAGAGGTTTCTCTTGTCGGAAAACTTCAAAATTTAATAAAAGCAATTTCATCCAAAGGGCATGAAATTGCTTTTTATAATAAAGACTCAAATCCTGAAGAAATTGAAAATGCCAAAAAGAATATTCAGGATCTGCTGGAAAAACAAATCAGGGGAATCCGTCAGAAAGATGTAAAAGTTTCTCAGGAAATTTTGAAGCTGATGGAATTTAATTATGTCTCGAACATTGATAATGCCAATATTCTTTTTCCTTTCAAAAGGCTTAAAAGAGATACAGAAATTACAGAAGAGGACGGGCTGAGTATTGTTCCTGAAAGCATCTCTCCTTACAGCCAATTGCCCTATAATGATTTTGTGTTTCAGATCCTGCCGATGAAGTATTATCAGAATATGGTTCTGGAAACATTGCAGAATGAGGAATTTGTTCTTATTTATCTGAACACATGGCAGTTTACAGACTTTAAGAAACACCGTTTTGATATTCCTTTTTACCGAAGCTTATTTTCGGGAAAAAAAATGGAGGACAAATTAGATGCCCTCCTTACTTTTCTTAATGACCGGGAAATGGCTACTTCCCGTATGAAAGATTATATTTTTTAGGTGGTAGGTTGCAGGGATTAGGGAGAATTCAAGGTTCAAAGTTTAAGGTTCAAAGTTTAAAGTTTAAGGTTGTGTGTAGCCAGCAACAAAAAATTAGTAACAAAAAGAAACCAACAACTTAAAACCCAAAACAAAATTAACTCGCAACCAAACAACCAGCAACTAATAACTAGCATCCCGAACCCCGCACTTCTAGCTCAGTTCAAAAAGTGTAATCTCCGGCAATACACCCACTCTTCCCGGATATCCCAATACGCCAAATCCTCTGTTTACATATAATAGTTTCCCTTCGCTTTCATATAAATCGGCCCATTTTGGGTATCGGTATTGAACCGGTGACCATTTTACATTTTTAAGATCTAATCCAAACTGCATCCCATGCGTATGTCCTGAAAGGGTCAGGTGGATGTTTGCAGGGTGCTTTTTTACCACATAATCAAAGTGGGTGGGGTCATGGCTCATTAAGATCTTTGTGACGGATTCCGGTACTCCTTGTAAGGCATCGTCTATTTTTCCGAATTGAGGGAATGGTTTTAATCCCCAGTTCTCAACGCCAAGAATATATAACTTTTCTCCGTTTCTTTCGATAACTCTGTGTTCGTTTCTCAGCATATCAAAACCAGCCTGTTTTTCATAACCGATCAAAGTATCAAGATTTTCTTTTTTAGCTGCTGGTGATGCCCAGGTTACGTAATCTCCGTAATCGTGGTTTCCTAATACCGCAAACTTGCCATCTTTAGCCTGGATTTTTGAAAATAAAGGAATGAAAGGTTTGAACTCATCAGCAACGTTGTTCACCATATCTCCGGTAAATAATACCAGATCAGGTTTCTGCTCGTTGATCAGGTCAATCGCATGCTGCAATTTACCAGGATCGGAGAAACTTCCGCTGTGAACATCTGAAATCTGAATGATTTTGTATCCTTTGAAACTTTTCGGAAGATTGTTGAATTTTACTCTTACCCTTCTTACGGTGTGACGGTATTTGCCAAAAGTAATCCCATCTATGAAAAGAGCGGAAAGAACACCTCCCATTCCCAGGCCTACAATACTCAGGAATTTCCTTCTTTCCGGGAAGAAATTTTCCGTAGACTGGGTAAAGCCGATCAGGTATCCTCCGGTTCTGATGATATCATCAATTAATAGAAACAGAACTACGAAGATTTTAGGAAGGATGAATATCAAAAATAAAGAGATCATGATCTGAGCTCTTACCGTACTTCTGTCTGATTTTTGGAAGTGAGTGACTTCGTAAGCGAAAATTCCATACACGGCTAGAGAGAGTACCCAATATCCGATTCTTATCCATGAATTATCAGTGAGTGTTCTGATAGCCTGATAAATATAAACTTCCAAAAACAGGAAGATTCCCGCAATGATTAAAAAATTCTTTTGCATGTTCTGATCAAAAAAGCACAAAGAATAACTTCCCTGTGCTTTTATATTTTTTTATTTATTAAATATTTATTTAAGGAAATCTGTAAACGATAGCATTAATGTTCATTCCGGCACCTACCGAAGTCATCACAACGTTACCTTTTTCTTTAAACGATTGACCTGCCATTTTTCCTTTAATTATTAAATCATACATGGTAGGAATTGTTGCTACAGAAGTATTTCCTAGATCCTGAATTGTCATAGGAGAGATCGCATGATCGTATTCTTTCACATCATAAAGCCTGTGAAGTCTTTCAATCATAGCGTAATCCATTTTAGCATTAGCCTGGTGAATTAAGATTTTGTCTATATCTTCAATAGAAAGGCCTGCATCTGTAATGGTGTCCTTGATGGCATCCGGTACATTTTTAAGAGCGTATTCGTAAATTTTTCTTCCTAACATTCTTACATAAAGGCGCTTTTGGTCTACTTCTTTATTGATGGAAGGTTGATTTTCAAGGTAGTTTAATTCCGGTCCGTTGTCACAAATTGTGTTGTGGGCAATAATTCCTACATTCTCTTCGTCTGTTGCCTTTACAACTACTGCTCCGGCACCGTCAGCAAAGATCATTCTGTTTCTGTCATGCGGGTCTGTTACTCTGCTTAAAGTTTCAGCGCCTATGACAAGAATGGTTTTGGCAACCTTAGCTTTAATTAAATTATCAGACAAAATCATAGCTTCTACCCACCCAGGACATCCGAAAACCATATCATACGTTACGCATTTTCTGTTTTTGATCCCAAGCTTATTCTTTACTCTAGCTGCCATTGTAGGCATAAAATCAGCATATCCGTTTTCAGTAACTTCTCCGAAATTGCTTGCATAGATGATATAATCCAATTCCTCACCGTCTACTTTTGCATCCTCAAGGGCAATTTTTGCAGCTTCATAACCGATTTGTGAGTTGGAAAGATCATCCTCAATGAATCTCCTGTTTTCGATTTCTGTAATCTCTACAAATTTCGCAATGGTCTCTTCCACAGGCTTTTCAATCTTTACTCCGTCTTCAGTATAGAACTCGGAATTCATGAAGTAATCTCTACCAATAACTCTGTTCGGAATATAAGATCCAGAGCCAATAATGATCGTATTCGGCATTCGTTTATATGATTTTTTTAAAGATGCAAAGTTAATAATTAATATTAATAACGGAGAATTAAAAATATTATTAAATTTGCAAAAATTGTACTTTACAATCTATGAAAAACAACTCGTCCTTAAAAGGCTTACTTATTGCAGCTGTGGCGTTTATCGTTGCCTTTGGGATCTACTTCCTTTTTTTAGCCAAGAAGAATTATTATGTTGTAGATAATCCTACCCCGAATACGTATTACTTTAAGATCAATAACGGATCTGAAGGAATCATCTCTGCCGGGCAGTATGTGCATGTGGATTTGAATAAAGGGAAAAACTCTATTCAGGTTTTTGATCAGAACAAAAAGATGCTGTATGATTCAGCATTTGAGGTGAATAAACTTCGTGGTCTGATTAATATTACACACCAGGATTACTATGTAAATGATCAGTACTACGGATACAATCTTAAGAAAGATTCGTTGCTGGCGAACCTTGATAAAACCGTTATTGACGGAAAGGATTATTACGGAGGAGCGAAGCGCTTCAATAAGCTTTACACAGAAGATTTTTATTACAATGTGGATGAAGATTATGACAAAGTGATTAAGAATATCCAGAAAGTGGAATCACGATCTAAAATCTTCAGAAAGCAGGATTACCTAAATTATTATAAAGAATATTACAAGTTTTAAGTTTTGACAAAAGATATCACCAAAGTTACTCCCTACAATTCAGAGGCTACAAAAAAAAGCCAAGTAGAGGATATGTTCGACAATATTGCACCGAAGTACGACCTTCTGAACCGTGTTTTATCCATGAAAATTGACATTCTGTGGAGAAATAAACTGGTAAAATGGATGAAAAATGATAATCCGCAGGAAGTGCTGGATGTGGCTACAGGAACGGGAGATCTGGCAATAACCATTGAAAAAGGAACCGGTTCTAAAGTAGTTGGATTAGATTTATCACAACAAATGCTGAATGTTGGCGTTATTAAAATAAAAAAACTTAAATTAGACGGCAAAATTTCCATGCAAAAAGGGGATGCAGAAAATTTACCTTTCGAGGACAATAGATTTGATGCTGTTTCCGTTGCATTTGGAGTAAGGAATTTTGAGAATCTTACCAAAGGTTTAGCAGAGTTAAGAAGAGTAGTTAAAGATAACAAAAGTGTTTATATACTGGAGTTTTCAAAGGTTGAGGGTTTCATGGGGCCATTTTATATGTTTTATTTCAAAAATATATTGCCTGCCATTGGCAGATTGGTTTCTAAGGATAATAGGGCGTATACATACCTTCCGGATTCTGTAAATGCTTTTCCTTTCGGGGAGAAGATGAAGCAAATTCTTTTAGATACGGGATTTAAGAAAGTAGAATATAAAAAATTAAGTTTAGGTATAGCCACAATTTATAAAGCAACAAAGTAACCTATGAATAAATTTCTATTAAAAGCACTGGTTTTAACCTCAGTAAATGTTGCCGTTTTTGCAAACGCGCAATTCAGAACCCGAAACAGAATGGATAAGTTGGAAGATTTCGACGAACAGAAATTCAGTTGGGGGTTTTATTTGAACGGGAACAGACTGGATTACCGCATTGTTTTGCATCCAAAGTACGGGATGAATGATAATGAAAACCTTGTTACATCCAAGGAAAGTTATAGTTTCGGTGCCGGGCTTATTGCAAAATGGAGACTGAATGATTATCTTGATGTAAGGGTAGAACCAGGTTTACAGTTTGCTCAAAGACAGTTGACTTTTAATACTCAATCCAATGACATTTATGCAGGTGGTTCCTTAACCAATCCTCCTTTTATGCCATTCCCTTTACAGGAAAAGGATAAAGTAAGAGAAATTAAATCTACACTAATTGACATTCCAGTAATGTTGGAACTTCACGGACAAAGATGGTACAATTCAAGACCTTACGTTGCGGCGGGGGTAAACTATGTTGTTAACCTTCAGTCTAACTCAACTTCCACAGATGATAACATGCAGGGGATCTACAGATCAACTACCCATAACTTTGCATGGTCTGCAGAAATGGGAATTCAGTTTTATTTCAACAAATTTAAACTGACTCCTGCCATCCGAGGAACATTCTTCATGAACAATGAGAAAGTGGCAGATAATGCTACTACACCTCCTTACTGGGCATCTGCTATTTCTACATTACAGACAAGAGCCGTAATGTTTGTTCTGAAATTTGAATAAAAAATATCTCATTGAAAAATAGACCGGAGGTGCATTAGCACCTCCTTTTTTGTTGTTATATCAAAATATAGAGTGTTTTATTTTTGTTAGTGTTATTATTTTTTTATTTTTGCTTTTAGTTAGAATATACAAACCTGAAATGCTTCAAGATTTAGAAAACAATTTTTCAGAATTAGAGAGAAAGATTTCGACTCTGCAAAAGAACTATAAAAATCTTACGGAAAATTTAAAAGAATTAAATATTGAGCATGAAGAGTTGAAGAAGAAATATGATGAGGAAAGAAGAAAAAATCAGGTATTAGCAGAAGAACAAAAAAATATAAAACTTTATTCAGCAATATCAGGAAATCCTGAACACAATAGATTAATGAAAAACCATATCAACAGATTGGTGAAAGAAATTGATTTCTGTATTGCTCAGCTTCAAAACAGTGGATTATAATGGAGGTAAGGAGAATAACCGTCAACATTGCAGGAAGAGTGTATCCGCTGAACGTACCGGCAGCAGAGGAAGAAACTTTGCGTAAAGTAGGGAAGCAGATCGAGAATATGATTAAAGATTTTGAACAGAACTTCGATGTAAGAGATAAACAGGATGCTTTAGCTATGTGTGCCCTGAAACTGGGAACCAATGCAGAAGTAGTTTCTCTGAACTACGAAAAAAATATTAATTCTACCAACGAAAGGTTAACGCAGATTAATCAGTCGTTGAATGAAATCGGGAAATAGATTTTTTTTCCTGAAAAATTACTGCCTACAATAATTCTAACACATTAAAGGTAAACTCAACGCTAAACAATTACCGAACAAATGTCCATCGAATGGCGTGCCGGATTTCCGGATTACAGACAGTGGAAATCAGTTCAAATCGTGTTGATTAGGAGTTTACTCTCAATCTCTGGATTATTGTGGGCTTTTTTTATTTAACAAGGATATGAATACAATTAAAACTCAATATAAATTATGATAGAAGTTATAGTCGGTGTTGTTTGTTTAGTAATCGGGGCTGTAGTGGGAATGTTTTTCTCAAAAAGCTCTCTGAATACTAAGGCAAAATTCATCATAGATGATGCTAAGAAAAACGCCGAAAACCTTATAGAAAAAGCTAATGTACAAGCTGAATCCATAAAGAAAGAAAAGAACCTTCAGGCAAAAGAAAAATTCCTGGAACTGAAATCTCAGCATGATGCAGACATTCAGTCCCGCGAAAAGAAAATGCAGGAAGTTGAAAAGAGAACGAAAGACAAGGAGCATAAGCTGAATGATGAACTTAGCAAGACTGGGAAACTTGAAAAAGATCTGGACAAGCAGATTGCAGACTATGCTAAGAAGACCGAAATCCTTGAAAGAAAACAGCAGGAATTAGATACAGCTAACGCTAAGAAAGTAGAAATACTTGAAAAAATCTCTAATTATACAGCTGATGAAGCTAAAGCAGAATTGGTAGAAACCATGAGAGCAGAAGCAAAAACAAGAGCACAGGCACACGTTCAGAGCATCATGGAAGAAGCTCAGATGAATGCCAAAAACGAAGCGAGAAAAATCGTTATCCAAACGATTCAGAGAATCGGAACTGAACAGGCCATCGAAAACTCAGTATCAGTTTTCAATATCGAGTCTGATGAAGTAAAAGGTAGAATTATCGGTAGAGAAGGTAGAAATATCCGTGCTTTAGAAGCCGTAACAGGAGTAGAAATTATTGTTGATGATACTCCGGAAGCAATTCTTCTTTCATGTTTTGATCCTGTAAGAAGGGAGATTGCAAGACTATCCCTTCACAGATTGGTTACCGATGGTAGAATTCACCCGGCAAGAATCGAAGAAGTAGTTGAAAAAACTAGAAAACAAATTGAGGAGGAAATCATTGAAGTAGGTAAGAGAACTATCATTGATTTAGGAATTCACGGATTACACCCTGAATTAATCAAAATCGTTGGTAGAATGAAATACCGTTCTTCTTACGGACAAAACTTACTACAGCACTCAAGAGAAGTAGCAAACATTGCTGCAACTATGGCTGCTGAGTTAGGATTAAACGTAAAATTAGCAAAAAGAGCAGGTCTTTTACATGATATCGGTAAAGTTCCTGAGCAGGAATCAGAATTACCACACGCGCTTTTAGGAATGCAGTGGGCTGAGAAATACGGTGAAAACCCTGAAGTAGTAAACGCTATCGGAGCTCACCACGACGAAATTGAAATGAAATCGTTATTATCTCCGATCATCCAGGTTGCCGATGCAATCTCAGGAGCAAGACCGGGAGCAAGAAGACAAGTATTGGAATCTTATATCCAGAGATTGAAAGATCTTGAATCTGCTGCACTAAGCTTTGATGGAGTATCCAGTGCTTATGCAATTCAGGCTGGTAGAGAGCTAAGAGTAATGGTAGAGAGCGGAAAAGTGAACGATGAAGTAGCTTCTCAGCTTTCTTACGATATTTCTGAGAAGATTCAGAATGAGCTGACTTATCCGGGACAGGTAAAAGTAACAGTAATCAGAGAAACGAGAGCTGTGAATATTGCCAGATAATAATCAGAAAAAGATATTTGATAAAAACCTTTCAAGAAATTGAAAGGTTTTTTATTTTTATCAAAACTTAAAAATGCAAGAACTGTCCATGTCTTCAAAACTGAAGTACATTTTCTCAATTCCCGTTATTATTTCTGCTTTAGGCTATTTTGTAGATATTTATGATCTCCTTTTATTCGGAATCGTTAGAATACCAAGTTTAAAAGCTCTGGGACTTAATCCGGATGCTGACGGAACCTTTATTCTGAATTGTCAGATGGTGGGACTTCTCATCGGAGGTGTTTTCTGGGGAATTTTCGGAGATAAAAAAGGAAGGCTTTCCGTACTCTTCGGATCTATTTTAGTGTATTCCTTAGCTAATATCGCTTGTGGTTTCCTTCCTTATTTTCCAAAAGAACATTTATTATACCAATATGCCGGTTTGAGGTTCATTGCAGGTATAGGTCTGGCCGGAGAGCTTGGAGCGGGAATTACGCTGGTTTCTGAAAGCCTGCCGAAGAGTTTAAGAGCAATCGGGACCTCGGTTGTTGCCGGTTTTGGATTAATGGGAGCTGTAGTGGCTCAGCTTACAGTAGAACTGGCTGGTGGCTGGAATATTTCTTATATTATCGGTGGGATTATGGGAATTATGTTATTGATACTGAGAATAAGTGTATCCGAATCCGGAATTTATAAGAATATTGAGCACAAAAACGTTTCAAAAGGAAATTTTCTATCCTTTTTTACCAATAAAAACAGATTGACAAGGTATTTAAAATGCATTGCTGTAGGATTGCCTACATGGTATTGTATAGGGATTCTGGCTGTTTTAGCCAATCAGTTTGCTCCTGAATTAGGAATTAAAGAGATCAACCCCGGAAAAGCAATTATGTGGGCGTATGTAGGGATTTCTGTCGGTGATTTATTAAGTGGATTTATTTCCCATGCTTTAAAATCCCGTAAAATGGCTATCTTCTATATGCTGATCTTTACCCTGATCGGAGTGGCGATTATGCTTTTTGGCAATACCAATACAGAAACAAAATACTATTTGTTTTGTGTATGGCTTGGCTTCGGGACAGGATATTGGGCTATGTTTGTGACACTGGCAGCAGAACAGTTCGGAACCAATATCAGAAATACAGCAACGACAACCGTTCCCAATATGGTAAGAGGATTGGTGCCGGTTATGATTTTTGCTTTTGACTCCCTTAAAGGTCATTTTCCAGTTATAGAAAGCGCAGCCATAGTGGGAGTGGTGGTATTTGGACTTGCATTTTATTCCTCGCTTACCATTTCGGAAACCCACGACAGAGACCTGGAATTTACGGAATAATTTAAACTGTTTAAATAATAGGGCTGTGCTATTCCTTATTTTGAATATAATAATCACATTATAATCAATAAATTATTAATTTTTGCATTAATTTTTATTGCGTGTAATTAATATTTGTTTAACTTTGGAAGGTAACTAAAAACTATATTGTTTAATCAAACTAAATCTCATGAACATTATGAAAAATGCTAAAAAATTAAGAAAGCAAGACCTTAAAAACATCGCTGGAGGAATAAGTGGAAACCCTGATTTATCTCTTTGCGGATGCAGCTGCTCAGGAGCAGTAACAGGACCATGGTATTGCGTACAGTATATAGGTTGTCCACAGGTGTATACTTGTGGTGAAGCCGCAATCTAAAGAAAATTATTTCAATACGAAATAAACATTTCCACATTTAATATGCAGAACCCTTTTGGTATCAAAAGGGTTCTGCTCATTTTAATGAATAATGTAAAGAAGGCTGCCAATACTTATAGTAATCCAAAGGAGCACAGCGGTTAGTAAAGGTTTTAATCCTATTGATTTCAGGGTTTGAAGAGAAAGAGTAGAGCCAATGAAAAACAGGGTCAGATTCAGTCCGGATTTTGCTAAAACAGTTATTGAAGTACTGAAGCGGTCAAGAAACGGGAAATACGTATTCAGAAGAATGGCTATGATGAAATAACCAATAAACCACGGTATTTTTATTTTGGAATCTTTACTTTTAAAAATGAACATCGTAATCAATGAAACCGGAATGATCCATAGGGCACGGGCCAGTTTTACAGTCGTGGCAATTTTCAAAGCCTCATCTCCATATTTACTGGCGGCACCCACCACAGAACTTGTATCATGAATTCCCACTGCACACCAAAGTCCAAACTGTTCCTGTGAAAGATTCAGCAAATGCCCTATGGCAGGGTATACAAACAATGCAATAGAATTTAATGTAAAAACAATAGCCAGTGCAAGTGAAATCTGTTTCGTGCTCGGTTTGATAATAGGAGACACTGCAGCAATGGCACTCCCTCCACAAATAGCTGTTCCTGCAGAAAGAAGATAAGATAAAGGTCTTTCCAGTTTAAATACTTTTCCCAGGAAATATCCCAATACCATTACTGTAACAATACTTACCACCGTTAACATCAATCCTGTTTTTCCGGCATGAAGAGCTTCATCCAATTTTAACCCGAATCCCAGACCGACAATTGAAATCTGCAGTAGCAAATGAATATAGTGATGAAGGTGTTTCTCAAATGGATTTCCTATAAAAACAGCCAGGGCAAATCCCAATGCCAGAGCAATTGGTGAAGATATAAGCGGAGTAAGACAGAGAACGGCCAATACAATAAAAAATACTTTCCGGGTCATTTCATTTTGGATGAAATCTTTCATAATGCGAACTTTTAAAATCTGCATCAAAATTCCGGAAAATAGTATTACAAAGTAAATTGTATTTTGTTATATTGGATAACTAAAAGTTATAATTAAATGTAAAATGTAATTTGGATAATCAACCACAGCAGTCAGATCATTAATACTCTTTACATTAATACTTTGTACATCAAATCTCCTACTCTGCAAATCTCAAAAAAAGCTGAATCAGTTCAGATTGTTCTCCTTTAGGCAGAATAAAATGAAAATCTCTTTCAATGCTGAAGCTTTTAATGTCAATGACAGCAAGTACATTGTTTTTAAGTTCATTCAGGATGGTGCTGATGGATAGGAATGCCATACAATCTGAGTGAAGAAGATAGTTTTTGATACTTTCACTGCTTCCCAGCTGCATGACGGTATTCAATTCATGAATGTTGATTTCTTTCTCTCTAAGTCTGTTTTGTATAAACTCAAGAGTTCCGGAACCCTGTTCTCTGAAAATCAAATCCAAATGATAGAGATCTTTTAAGTTTAAAGTTTTATGAGCAAGAGGATGATCTGATTTTGCTGCCAAAACAATTTCATCAGGCTTAAAAGTCCTGTATTCAAAATAAGAAGACTGTGATTCTCCTTCAATGATACCCAGATCTATTTTTTCTTCTTTTAAAAGAGTTGAGATCGTTTCCGTATTTCCAGTAAGAAGCTCAATTTTAATATCTTTATAATAAGAATTGAATTTAGCTAAAATTTCAGGTAAAATATACTGTGCAACGGTTGTACTGGCTCCGATAATCAGTTTTCCTTTATGCTGCTGATTGATCTGGCTGATCTCAAATTCGATGTCACGATAGATACCTCTAATCTTTTCTGCATGTTCATACAGAATTTTTCCACTCTGAGTCAGCTGAATAGAAGTTCCTTTACGGTCAAATAGCTTGGCGCCTATCTGAGTTTCAATTTCTTTAATATGTTTGGTAACAGCGGGTTGTGAAATATGAAGCTCTTCTGAAGCTTTAGTGAAACTTAACCGGGAAGCCACTGTATGGAAAACTTTTAATCTGTAATCGAACATGCGGTAAAATTACGAATTATAGTTGGAAATGGAGAAAGGTTGTTGGTGGGTTTGAGAGTGGGAGGGTTTGAGGGTGATGGGATTTGAGGTTCTGGGTTCGTGGGTTGGGATACGAGTTGGTAGTTGTTTGTTTATTTATTTTTTGCTGGATGCTGTTTTTTTTTGTTGCTGGTTACTCAGAACCTTAAACTTTATATCTCGAATCCCGCAACTCGCAACACCTCATAAAAAATCCGAAACAGACTTATCCTGCTGGCTTTCAAATCTTCTGTTTTTTGCTTCTCCGATTTTCTGTTTGGAGTAAATGCTGTTGTGCCCTGAAAGAAGATAAGATACTACGCAGGCAATGGCTACATATACGCCGCATTCTGCTCCAAATAATTCAATTCCCATCAGCATGCAGGCTAAAGGAGTATTGGTGGCTCCGGCAAATACGGCTACAAATCCCATTCCTGCTAATAATCCGAACGGCAAAGGAATAAAGAGAGACAAAGCGCTGCCTAATGTAGCTCCGATAAAGAATAAGGGAGTGACTTCTCCACCTTTGAATCCAGCTGAAAGTGTAACAATCGTAAAAATCATTTTTAAAGCAAAATCATACAAAGGAAGCTGCTTCTCAAAAGATTCTACAATCACGGGAATTCCCAATCCGATATATCGGGTCGTCCCCATCGCAAAAACAGCTAAGGCAATGATAACTCCACCTGCTACAGGACGAAGCGGAGGATATGTAATTTTTGATTTGAAAACGGAACCCATCCAGTGGATAGTTTTACTGAAAGCTGCGGCACAGATTCCGAAGACGATTCCTGCCAGAATGCTGTAGAGAATTGGTAAAAACTCAAGTTTTGGGATGAAATCAATATGATAATGGGTATGTTTTACATTCCATAGATTGGTAGCCCAGTCCGCCAGAATTGCAGAAGCAAATGCAGGAAAAATGGCATTATAACGAATTCTTCCGATAAGAAAGACCTCAAGACCAAATACTGCTCCTGCCAGTGGAGTCCCAAAAACAGAACCAAATCCGGCAGCAATAGCAGCGATGATTAATATTTTTCTTTCATTTCTGTCAAGCTTAAAAGGTTTTGTAAACTGATCAGCAATAGCACCTGCCATTTGAAGAGCTGTTCCTTCACGGCCTGCTGAACCTCCGAAGAAATGGGTTACCATCGTTCCGAGATAAACAAAAGGTGCCATTTTAAACGGAATAATTCCTTTGGGTTCATGAATGGTATCAATCAACAGGTTGTTTCCTGCTTCAATATCTTTTCCGAAATAATAGTAGATAAGTCCTATCAGGAATCCAGCTGCCGGAAGCAGTGCGATCAGCCAGAGATGATTTTCCCTGAAATTCGTTGCCCATTCCAATGATTGCAAAAATCCTGCTGAAGCGCTTCCTACCAAAGCACCAACAATAATACTGATGAGCAGCCATTTGAAAATATAAAGCAGAGCCGGAAATTTTCTGAAGAAAAAATGAGTGTGAAAAACTGCTTTTTTACCAAGTGTTCTTTGACTTTTTGACATAATAATCCTGATTAGTTATTTGTTAATAATCTTTTAATCAGGCGTCATCAGCTTTTGTAAAGCGGTTGGGTAAGGAAGAACACCATTTCCTTTGATACTGCAAATATAAAAAGAATTTGTTTTCAAAAAGAAAAATAAATACAAATCTAATATTGAACTTTAATTTGTTTTGTGCTGTTTAGGAAATATCTGTGGCTTTTGTGTTGAAATTTTATTCTTTATAATGAACCGCCTTATCAATCTCTAGTGGATTATTGTATTTTCTTATCACTTCCTGCATGTTTTTGGTTTGGGTGTTCAGCTCATCCACGGTGTGAATTTCTTTTCCATTGATATTAATTTTAAGATCATTGTTAGCTTTGTTGAAATTGTTTCTTTCAAAAGCAAATGGATCATTATAAAACTCCATGATCAGTTTATACTTCTGCTTTTCATTGATAGAAATAGCTTTATTTCCGAAATTGGATTCAAGAAAATCATCTGTAGGGTAAACTTGTGTTAGTTCCTGACTTTTGATAAGGTGATAAATGAAATTTTTCTTTGTGTCAGACAGTTCAAAGATTAAACCTGGTAATCCGCGGAATTTAAAAGGTCCTTCATTAAAAGGAATATCTTTACAGAACCATGCGGTCCAGTTTCTTCCTCCGAATCGGGTAGTTGCCTTTTGTAAAGTGTAATTTTCTACTTTTTTGGTTTCATTGGAAATGGTCCAGTTTACTTTATCTGTGGTTTTGAAAGAATAATATCCGTTTTTGATATTGATGAAATTTTCGTTATCAAAAGAATTGATTTTTCTTTTCACTACCTGCCCTGACATGTCGGTATGGCTGTTATTCGTCCCGAATTTTTTATTTAAAGAATCTGTTGTGATCAGATTTCTTCCGTAAAACTTAACCTCTTTTGGGGTAATATCCAGAATCATATTCAGTTTTTCATAAGTGGTTTCTGTAGAATCCATCTTATATTGCAGTTCATAAATAAACCGATGCGTCTGAGCCTGGACCAAAGCTAAAATAAGCAATGCCATTAAGGTGGAAATACGTTTCATATAATGTGGTTGGTTGTTTTTTTGTGCTGGTTGCTGGTTGTTCTTTGTTGCTAGTTTTTGTGTTTTGTGGTTCGAGTTACGAGTTATATTCGTTGCGGGTTATGAGTTTCGAGTTGCAAGTTATATACCCACAACATTAAACCCTCAAACCCTCAAATACTCCCACTCTCAAACTCCCGAACCTCGCATCCCTTACAAAAAAGGTTTCATCTCATCCTCAATCTGCGTTCTCAGTTCCATCAGGCGTCTTGCATACATTTCCAGTTGCTTTTCTTCGTTTGTTTCTGGTGTCCACTTGGGTACAGGCAGTTTTTTGCCATTTTCATCTACGGCAACAAAAACGATGATACAGTGAGTTTTTTTCTCAAAATTTGGCTGTTTCAGGTTTCTTGAAAAGACATTGATGGCGATATGCATGCTTGAAGTTCCGGTATAAATTACCTGAGCATCTACTTTTACTACTTCCCCGATTTTGATGGGGTCATAAAAACGGATTCCGCCTACATAAACGGTGACAGAGTAATTGCCACTCCAGGTAGTCGCACATGCATAACCGGCCTGGTCAATCCATTTCATAACACTTCCTCCATGTACATTTCCTCCGTAATTAACATCTGAAGGTTCCGAAATAAACTGAAAAGTAATAGGCTTGTTCTGCATCTTTATAAAATTTGAATAAAGTTATTTAATAATTTCCAAAGTTTTAGATTAAATCCTACTTTTGAAAGACGAAACTTTCAATGAAAGGGAATTTTAACAAATAACAGATTTAGAAATAGTAATGAAGAAAGTATTTTATCTCAACACCTGTGATACCTGTAGAAAAATTTTAGCCCAATTTGATCTTACAGACTGGGAACTTCGCGAAATCAAAAAAGAGCCGATTACCAAAGAAGAGCTGGCTGAAATGCATAAAAAAACAAAATCATACGAAGCGTTGTTCAGTAAAAAATCTACTCAGATTAAATTGAGAGGATTGGATGTAAAATCCTTAACAGAAAAAGATTTTAAAGAATTACTACTGGATCATTATACTTTCCTGAAAAGACCTGTCTTTATTACAGATAAGGAGATCTTCGTAGGAAATGATAAGAAAAACGTTGAAGAACTGCAGAAGTTCTTTGGAGTAAATTAACTCGTAAGATTTTAAATAGTTAATCTGTCCTGCTCAGTAATGATACTCCTCATTATTGAGCAGGACATTTTTTATTCTAATTGAAGTGTTATTAATTCGTAAGTGATTGATTATTATTTAGTTTTTGGTTTTAATTTTTATATTTGTAATCACCAAAATTTACAATATGAAAACAAACTTTTCAAAAACAAAGAATCTGAAAAGATCAGCCTTAAAGGAAATTAACGGTGGATTAATACCTCCTCTTGCCAACTGCTTTACTTTATGCGGACCCGCAGGTGGAGTGATTTCCAATACACCGGGAGTAGGCGATGCCTGTAGTCCCGATAGAAAAGTCTGCTGTATCTGTAATTAAATGTAAAAAAGAGGCTGTAATTTTATTTACAGCCTCTCTTATTAATAATATCTTATTGAACAATTATACAAAAGGAGCTTTTACCACTTTTGCAGGAATGTTCTTGTTTCTTACCTGAATAAAGATTTCAGATCCTAATTTGAAATGAGGCTTGTCTACATAAGCAAGACCTAAACCAATCTTTTTCATTGGAGACTGTGTTCCCGAAGTTACTTTTCCAATCACATTTCCTTCAGCATCTACTACAGGATAATCATGTCTTGGAACCCCTTTGTCAGTAAGCTCAAAACCAACTAATTTTCTTGTAACCCCTTCTTCTTTCTGTTTTGCGAAAGTATCTTTAGAAACGAAGTCTTTATCAAACTTAGTAATCCATCCTAAACCAGCTTCAATAGGAGAAGTAGTATCATCAATATCATTTCCGTAAAGACAGAATCCTTTTTCTAATCTTAAAGTGTCTCTGGCAGCTAATCCACAAGGAATGATTCCTTCTTCTTTACCGGCATCCATTACTGCATCCCAAAGTTTTTCAGCACTTTCGTTATTGAAATAAATCTCAAAACCACCGCTTCCTGTGTATCCGGTGTTTGAAATAATCACATTATTTTCTCCTGCAACACTTCCCACTGTGAAATGGTAGTAAGGAATTTCTGAAAGATTTACCTCTGTAAGCTTTTGAAGGATTTCAGTAGCTTTAGGCCCCTGAATTGCCAATAATGACATCTCATCAGAAGCATTGGTCATTTTAGCTCCGAAAGTATTGTATTTTGAAATATGATTCCAGTCTTTGTCAATGTTGGATGCATTTACAACCACGAAATATTTGTCATCTTCCATTTTGTAAACGATAAGGTCATCTACAATTCCTCCGTTTTCGTTCGGAAGGCAAGAGTACTGAGCTTTTCCGTTTTCAAGTGCATCTACATTATTGGTAGTTACAAACTGTAAAAGGTCTTTTGAACCTGGCCCTTCGATGAAAAACTGTCCCATGTGGGAAACATCAAATAATCCTGCTTTTTCTCTTACGGCAAAGTGCTCTTCTGTAACCCCTGAATATTGAACAGGCATTTCAAAACCTGCGAAAGGTACGATCTTAGCTCCCAAAGAAACATGTTTGTTGTACAAGGCTGTTTTCTTCATATTTAATTCTTATTTCTTTATTTTAAAACTGTTAAAAGTCTCATTAAATTGGGTCATGTAGTTTCCGTTCCAGAATTTCTGGCCACAGTTGATGGAAACCAAATATAAATTTTTGTCTTTTTGAAAAACTTTGGTGATCCAGAACAGCTTCTCTTTTTCATCAAAGTGTTCATAGAGATATTCTGTATATCCTTTTTGGCTTCTTTTATCTTTTACTTTGGACTCTTGGTCTTGTGAATGATAAAGTGCCAGGATGAATTTTTTAACTTCATCTTTTGAAAGTGCTAAATCATGGTACTCAGAAATCGTAATAGCACCGATCTGGCTGGTAGGAAAAATATTGATGATCTCACTGTCATTCGTAGATCTCCAGCCATCAGGAACCTGAATAGAGTAGTTGGAATTTTCATATACTTTTGCTTTTTGGGCAAAAAACAGACTTCCTGTTACAATTGCAGAAAACAACAATATTCTTTTCATCATTAAAAATGGTGTTTATATTCTTCGAGGATGATTTTGAACCATTCTGTAAAGTTTTCAGGATGTTCTGAGATTTCTTTATCCAGATTTTCCGGGGAAATGAACCTTACATCTTCCACTTCTTCTTTATTTAGATTGAAATCAGCTTCATGATTTCCCACAAATACATGATCCAGTTCGTGCTCCCAAAGGCCGCCACCTACATCTGCTTTATAAATAAAATTGAATTTTTCCGAAAGTTCTGCCTCAATTCCGAGTTCTTCCTTTAACCTGCGTATTGCTCCTTCCTTATAAGTTTCCCCATGTCTGGGGTGAGAACACACTGCATTGGTCCATTGATTGGGAGAATGGTATTTTCCTGAAGCTCTTTTCTGAAGAAGCATCTCTCCTTTACTGTTGAACAGAAATACAGAAAAAGCACGGTGTAGCAGGCCATTGATGTGAGCCTGCTGTTTTTCCATCAGCCCTAAAACTTCATCTTCAGGATTTACTAAAACTACAAATTCTTCCATTCCTACAAATGTAAGAGTAATAAATGTATTTTGGAAATTTTTAGATAAACATCATGCTTTTTGTAATAATGTTGAGAAGGCCGTGAATGTTGATCAGTAAATCTGCAAATTCACTTTGTCTTTTTTGTAGATTCTTATTATAATACTCATAAAAAGAAATATCAAAACGAAAAATTTTAACTATTTGTAATGAAATGACTAATAAAATATTAATAATATTCATTAAATAATAGTTTTTATGGTATGTTTTTAACATAAACTAAGATTAACGTGCCTGATAGTTGTAAAAACGCTAACTTTGTTACTTAATATTTAGTAATGGAATTAGAATACATTGAACACATTAGTCCTATTCTAAAGGATGGCGTAAAAAATTACTTAATAGATATCGACGGAACCATTACAGATGATGTTCCCAACGAAGAACCGGAAAGAATGGTTACCTGCGAACCTTATCCTGATGCATTGGAAACTGTCAACAGATGGTATGATGAAGGGCATCAGATCTGCTTTTTTACTTCAAGAACCGAAAATCTGAAACAAATCACCATAGACTGGCTGGATAAGCATGGTTTCAAATACCACAGCGTACTTTGCGGAAAACCAAGAGGGGGAAATTATCACTGGATAGACAATCACCTGGTAAGAGCTACAAGATACAAAGGAAGATTTACGGATTTGGTAGAAAAACAAGTAACCATTGAAGTATTCAAAGAAGACGGCGAATAAAAATATAATTCAAAGATTTAAAGATTAAATGTGAACCAGTTCCTTTAATTTTTAAATCTTTCATTTTTTTAATATACTTGATATTTTATGAAAGTTTTAGCAAACGACGGCCTGGATCAATCTGGAATAGACGCATTGACAGAAAAAGGCTTTGAAGTGATTACTACAAAAGTTCCACAGGAATTTTTGGTAGATTATATTAACGAGCACAAAATCCGTACTCTATTGGTGAGAAGTGCTACACAGGTAAGAAAAGATATTATTGACGGCTGCCCATCTATAGATATTATTGGAAGAGGTGGAGTAGGTATGGATAATATTGATGTGGATTATGCAAGAGAAAAGGGGATCCACGTGATCAATACTCCTTCTGCTTCTTCGGAATCGGTGGCTGAACTTGTTTTTGCTCATTTATTTTCCGGAGCAAGATTTCTTCAGGATTCCAACAGAAAAATGCCTCTGGTAGGTGATACTGAATTCGGAAGTCTTAAAAAAGCATATGCTGCCGGTATTGAACTGAGAGGAAAGACAATTGGTATCGTAGGAATGGGAAGAATCGGGCAGGAAGTGGCCAGAATTGCTTTAGGTCTTGGGATGAGAGTGGTTGCAGCTGATAATAATGTAGGAAAAGCAAGCATTAAAGTAAAGTTTTACAACAACCAGTTTATCAATGTTGATATAGAAACAGAACCATTACAGGAGGTTTTAAAACATTCAGACTTTATTACACTCCATGTTCCGGCTCAGAAAGACGGCTATATGATTGGCAAGAATGAATTTGAAATAATGAAAGACGGAGTAGCTGTTGTCAACTGTTCCAGAGGAGGAGTTATTGATGAAGCAGCTTTAATTCAGGCATTGGATTCTGGTAAAGTAAGATTTGCTGGATTGGATGTTTTCATTAATGAGCCAACACCTTCTAAAGATATCCTTAATCACCCTAAAATCTCTCTTACCCCTCACACGGGAGCTTCTACTCTTGAAGCACAGGACAGAATAGGACTTTCCCTGGCTGAACAGATTTCGAGTATTTTACAGATTCAATAGTCTGGAATGATATAGCAAAAGATAAAAAGCACCTCCATGGAGGTGCTTTTATTTTGTAGACTGTTATCAGGTTTACTGATTATATATTTTTGTTTTTCAACAAATCTCTGATCTCTGTCAGTAATTTTTGATCTTCTGTAGGTCCTGCAGGAGCCGGAGCTTCTTTTTTGTTGACTTTATTGGCGAATTTAATGATCCAGAAAAGAACCATAGCAATACAAAGGAAACTGATTACGGCTGAAATAAAATTTCCGTAAGCAACACCATTCCATGAAAGTTTTGCAATGTTTTCTGCACCGGCGGCTTTCAATGCCGGGTTGAGTATCAGAGGGGTAATGACATCTTCCACTAAAGACGAAACAATTTTACCAAAAGCTGCACCAATGATCACACCGACAGCCAGATCGAGAACATTCCCCTTAAAGGCAAACTCTTTAAATTCTTTTACAAATCCCATAATTTATATTTTTTTAATTAGTATATACACAAAAATATAATTTAAAAATGTAAAAAACACTAATTTCTATAGTTTTTTATTCCCAAAATATTGAATTTTATGATGAATTCTTAGAATTTGTTTTAATGAATATTTCAGCTTTTTACAGATACTTTACTTCATTAATGAGGTCTCATTATTTTTGTTATTGACGTGGCATCATAATGAAAAATCTTTTGTAATTTGCTTAAAAGTTTGTTTTACCTATGAAAATTTTTACTGCAGAACAGATACGCAGCTGGGATCAGTTTACGATTTCCCACGAGCCGGTTTCATCCATACAATTGATGGAAAGGGCTTCGATGGCAGCGGCGCATTGGATTTCGGAACATTGTAAAAATCATAAAAAGCTGGCTGTATTTTGTGGTAACGGAAATAATGGAGGAGATGGATTGGCAGTAGCAAGAATACTGTATCTGAAAGGTTTTGATGTAGATGTATTTGTAGGTGATTCCAAACGGAAATTTTCGGAAGACGCTTTGGTGAACCTGAAAAGGCTTCGTGATATATCAGGAATTTCGGTCAGAAAATTTGATCAGATTGAACACTATAATTTTGATGATAAAACAATCATTATTGATGCTCTCTTCGGAACAGGTTTATCCAGACCGTTGGAAGGTGAGTACAAAGAACTTGTTGAGCAATTGAACGCCAGAAAAAATATTAAAATATCCGTTGATATTCCGTCCGGATTGCCTGCTGATGAAATCTTTGATAACGCTCCCATTATTCTGAAATCTGATTATACCCTGACTTTTCAATGCTGGAAAAGAGCTTTTCTCCATCCTGAAACAGGAAAATATACCGGAAAAGTAGAAGTGCTGGATATTGATTTAAGCAATACCTATGCTGATACAACCAACGTGGAATACTTTGTTATTGATGATCAGCTGATAGAATCTATATTCAAGCCCAGACACGAGTTCTCTCATAAAGGAAGCTATGGGAAGGCCATTATCATAGGAGGAAGTTATGGGAAAATAGGAGCTGCTGTTCTTGCTACACAATCCGCCTTAAAAACAGGAGCTGGTCTGACATTCACTCTGGCACCGGAATGTGGATATGAGATACTGCAGACCTCATGTCCGGAAGCCATGTTTATAGCGGGAGGAAAACAGTTTGTAACAAACTTTGAGGTTGATAAAGACTTTACCTGTGGCATAGGACCCGGACTGGGAACTCATTCAGATACTGAAAAAAGTTTTCTGGGTTTTCTTAAAAACTATACAATTCCACTCATTCTTGATGCCGATGCATTAAATATTATTTCAAAAGATCCGGAAAATCTGGAATTAATACCCAAAAAATCAATCCTAACTCCTCATCCGAAAGAGTTTGAAAGACTTTTCGGAAGTACAGAAAATTCTTTTAAAAGACTGGAATTAGCCAGAGAAAAAGCAAAAGAACATAATATTTATATTGTATTGAAAGATCATCATACACAAGTCATAACTCCGGAGGGAAATGTATTTTACAATATAACTGGGAATGCAGGTCTTGCAAAAGGTGGCAGTGGAGATATCCTTACCGGAATTCTGACTTCCCTTTCAGCACAAGGATATTCTGAAGAAGAAACCTGTATTTTAGGAGTGTGGCTTCACGGAAGATCTGCCGATCTTGCTTCAGAAAGGCATTCAAAAGAATCTATGCTCCCTACGGATGTTATTGGTGAATTCGGAAATGTTTTTGAGGAGCTGAACAGGAAAGTTGCAAGGAGTTTGTAATAGAACAAATAATGGCTCTTTAAAATAGAATTAAAAGAAAAAGGCAAATCTGTAGTGATACAAATTTGCCTCTTTTATCTTAAAACCGGAGTTTTTCAATTTCCCGTATGTGCTTACGCTTTTTCAATGTATTCAGGTTTCTCGTTTTCTTCCGGAGTGATCTTAAATTTCTTAGAAACGATCATGATAACAACTCCTGCAATCATAAACGGAATAGAAAGTACCTGGCCTGTATTCAGGCCGCCAATCTGGATGAATTCGTCACCTTGCGGCTCTTTAAGGAACTCAACAAAGAATCTGATGGCCCAGAGAATGATAAAGAACAAACCGAACAACCATCCCTGCTGATATTTTTTATCTGTCTTTCTGTAAAGTATCCATAATAAAATGAAAAGAAGAACGTATCCTACAGCTTCAAATAGCTGACTTGGATAACGGGGCACAGTAAGACCATATTCACTGCTTTGCTGTGGGAAAAGCAAGGCAAAAGGAGAATTTGGATCTGCAGGTTTACCTACGATTTCAGAATTGAAAAAGTTCCCCATTCTTACGAAAGCACCTCCTAAAGCTACTACAATACCTAATCTGTCATAAACCCAGAATGGATTTTTTCTGATGACTTTAAATGAATAATAAAGGGTGGTGAAAATCAGAGCGATAGTAGCACCGTGGCTCGCCAGTCCTGAAAATCCGGTGAATTTTAATCCATTCTTTGTACTGATTGGTAAAAATACACTCCAGAAATCCTCTTTAAACAATTCAGGCTGATAAAAAATAACATGTCCTAATCTTGCCCCAAGGATTGTCCCAATTAATGTCCATGTGAAAAGAGGTTCAAGATATCTTTGGTTAATATTGTCAATCTTAAAAATTCTGGTCATTAAAACATATCCGAAACCAAATGCAAATACAAACATCAAACTATAAAAGTGAAGGGTAAATGATCCGATATGAAGTCCTTTTGAAGGGTCCCATATTTTAAATGGAGTTTCAAGTTCTACTTTATCAGAATCTGTGATAGGTTTTGCAGATTTTACTGCATATTTGAACGTTGTAACATTTTCTTGAGTAGCAGGAGTATTGATCAGCTTAAAGTTTTTATCAAAAAACTGGTATTTGGAATCTTTGAATCTTGCTAATGCTGAAGCTGCATAATTATAATAAGAAGGTTCAAGGCTTGATCCATTCAGAATAACCACAACATTATTATTAATGGCTTTGTCCGGAAAAGCTGTCAGGTCTCCCATTTCTGTAGTAGAATAGATTTTCACGGGAACGTTGCTTCCGTTGATATCTAAAGTTCCGTCAGATAAACCTCCAGGGTATTCCTGTGCAAAAAGAAGCTGCGTTGTGAACGCCAACAGCACAAGATAAATTCTGAAAAAAATAGTATTCATTTTTCTATTGATTTAATAGTTTGATTATTGACATTTATGTTTGGGTGGAACGGGATCATAACCGCTGCCTCCCCATGGATGGCACCTTAAAATCCTTTTAAATCCCAGCCAGAAACCTTTAAAGATCCCATGAACCCGGAGAGACTCAATCATATAATGAGAACAGGTAGGTTCGTAGCGGCAGTTTTTGGGAAGTAAGGGCGAGATGAACCATTGGTAAAATTTTATCAAAATTACCAGCGGAAATGTAATGATTTTATTGAATGTAAGTTTCAAAACAATGCAAAAATAGGGTAAAAAAATGAAAATTAGTTTAATTTTGTTATAAGTTTCGGAGATCAAAAATCCGGAACATTGATCTTAAAAAATAGAATTACTTTGAATCAAAATATTCCATTAGCTGAAAAATTAAGACCCAAAACCCTGAATGATGTATTGGGACAGGAACACCTTACCGGCGATAAAGGAACAATCAGAAAAATGATTGAAAATAATACCCTGAATTCGCTGATTCTTTGGGGGCCTCCAGGAACCGGGAAAACAACATTGGCTGAAATTATTTCAGAACAGTCAGGAAGGAAATTCTATAAACTTTCTGCGGTTTCTTCCGGAGTAAAAGATGTTCGTGATGTCATTGATGATGCTAAAAAACAGAATCTGTTTTCAGGAAAATCACCCATCTTATTTATTGATGAGATTCATCGCTTCAATAAATCTCAGCAGGATTCATTGCTGCATGCAGTAGAAAAAGGCTGGATTGTTCTGATAGGAGCGACTACGGAGAACCCAAGCTTTGAAGTAGTTTCAGCTTTGCTTTCAAGAAGTCAGGTCTATATTTTAAAAGCCCTGAGTTATGAAAAACTGGAGGAATTGATTGATATTGCTTCTGAAAGATATAATAAAGATGAAGGAACTGATTTTAAAATCCTTGAAAAAGAAGCCTTCATTCAATATTCGGGCGGTGATGCCAGAAAGTTAATCAATTCTGTAGAGTTGGTTTTGAATCAATATAAAAATTCAAACACAACAGAAATCATCAATACTGATGTTCTTGAAGTTCTTCAGGAAACAATGGCGCTGTATGATAAAAACGGTGAGCAGCATTATGATATTATTTCAGCTTTTATCAAGTCAATGCGTGGTGGTGATCCCAATGGAGCGGTGTATTGGCTGGCAAGAATGATTGCCGGGGGAGAAGATATTAAATTTATTGCCCGTAGAATGCTCATTCTGGCTGCTGAGGATGTGGGACTGGCTAATCCGAATGCGCTGGTGGTTGCCAACAATTGTTTTCAGGCGATCAATGTGATCGGAAATCCGGAAGCGAGAATTATATTAAGTGAAACAGCCGTATATCTTGCGGTTTCTCCTAAAAGCAATTCTGCTTATATGGCCATTAATGAAGCGCTGGCTTTAGTGAAGCAAACCGGAAATCTGCCGGTACCGCTTCATTTGAGAAATGCTCCTACAAAACTGATGAAAGACCTGGACTATGGAAAAGAATATAAATATGCACATTCTTATGAAGGGAATTTTGTAGAACAGGACTTTCTTCCTGAAGAAATCAGGAATGTGAAATTGTATGAACCCGGAAATAATGCTACGGAAAAGAAGATTTATGAGGAACTAAAGAAAAAATGGAACAATAAATATTAAAAATAAAGAAGGATGCTGAAAAACGGCATCCTTCTTTTATTGTATTCAATAATTTATTCGGTAGTGTAAATAAATAATGTTTTCTTACCGTTGTAATCTTTTGTTTCCGCTCTTTTCTTGATCTCAGGATAAATCATTGTGCTGGTATCTGTAAATTCATAGCCTTCAATAAATACCGGATTGTCTGCCGGAAGATTATATTGTGCATTGAAGTTGGATAATGACATTCTGTCAAATATATTTTCTCCGTTTTTGAATTTGTATTCAGTCACCCCTTTTGTAAAAACAGAACTGTATTTTTTTAAACTTTGGGGAAGGCTTGCCGGAGTATTGTATACTTTAGAAACCTGCAATACGTTCTTTTTCGCATTGAACAATTCTACTGTTCCGATAGCGTTGTCAGCAACTGCAAACCTTACAGCAGGATTTTTTTGCTGTGCAAATAAAGTAGCAGAAGATAGTATTAAAAAAGAATAGAGTAATTTTTTCATAATCAGAATATGTAACTGTTAAAAACGTGATAAATATAGTTATTTTTTATAAAATGTGAATGAAATCTTAGATTGTTTTACATTTTAATTATAATAAAAACTTTTATCTTGATTATCAGTCTGTGGTTTCCTCACTTTTATCTTTTTTATCCATCATATTTCTGATGATGTTTTTCAGACGTTGGAAAGCGAAAGAACTTAATAACAAGATAATTCCGAGAGCAATAAAGGCGCTGATTCTGGAAATATTATCCATTTGCCATACATCATAACTATAGAGTTTTAAAACCATGAGCCCTACCAATACAAAACCAATCTTGCTGTATTCCTGAATATTCTTTTTCAAACCTGTATAAATAAAAATACTGGCAAGAATGGTCCATACAATAGGAAGGTAAAGAATATTGAAGTGTTCGCTTGCTTCATAAGAATGAGGAATATCATCAGAAGCCATTAAAACATAGGAATGATGAAGTTCACAGCTTGCACAAATAATAAATGCCAAAGACATTATCCAGTAAGAAATCTGGCGTTTATGAAACTCCGATGAAGGGATAATCCTGAAACATATATATATAAAAGGAATCCACTGAAGCAAATGAAGTAAATAAAAACTTAAATGCAGTCTTTTTGTTAAAATATCAGGGACAATTGATGAGACTGAAACAGATAGGTTAACAGTTGCCAGGATAAAAAACAGATAAATCAGAGCGGTATGAATATCACTTATGATATGAAGTTGCTTTCTGATAAGTAATAATATAAAGATATAATAAATAGTAAATAATAATCCTACACCAGCAATTGCTGTCCATGGCATGTCTGAAATGTGGTAGGTGATCTCAAGAAGAAAAGTGATATAAATAACCCCATAACTTACTACCGTAATAAGATCCTCAAAAAAGTTATTGGTTTTTTCGTTTGATTCCTGTTTTGTATTTCTTAATAAATATAAATTGGCAATAATAGAAGCTATTGTAAATGAACTGGTGATAACCGGAGGGTTGAAGATGATATTAAAGTCGCTGGTTCCAAAATATTCTGTCCAGGTTACAATCTGAGCGATCATGACCATTGGAAATAAAAGATAGAAAAAGGTTTTGAAAATGCTATGACCTGTTTTTTTCCAGATGAAAAGCAGCAGGGTGGTTTCTATTGCCCAGATACTGGTAATAAGGTGGGTTTTAAACTGAATGGCTACAGCTGTAGTGATAAGGCTGGTAACAAGTCCTGCAAATACAGAATAAGCAACTCCGAAGTTTTTTCGTCCATGCTCTTTAAAGAGCAGAATGGAATTGACTGCTGCGAAAATAAGTGGAAAAATAATTGGAGGTTCATAGGCTAAAGTATCAAAAATATAGAGGAGTCCAAGAATACTCGAAAAATTAGCAAAAGCAAGTATTAGAATATCAGATGTTGAAAGTATGTTTTTCCTGATGTAATCATGCAGGGCAAAAAGATAGAAAATCACATAACTTATCATGTAAAAAGTAATGCTTAAGAGTTCCGTGCTCTCATTTGTCCAATAAAAAAGATAAGCGGTTGTGAAAATATAGGCAGTCCATCCAACACTTTTCCAGTGTTGAAGAAAAGAGACTACAAGCATTCCAATATTTAAAAGAGTGAGATAAATAAAAAGAAAAGGGTAGTTACTTTGCCCTGTGCTGATCATCAAAGGAGCGCTGAAGCCTCCTATTAATGAGAAAATGATTAAGACTTCACTTTTATAATAGTAGGATAAAATAATAGATGCTGCCGTAATCAGTACGGTGATTACAAAAGATGTATTCTGTGTAAAAAGATGATATTCCCGGAAGGCAATCGTGGCGGTGAAATACAATATGGCAATTCCACCTCCGGTTATAATAGATGCAAATACTGTATAGTTCTTTCTAAGGAAATGTCCTATAATGATGATTCCAGCTCCGGTACAAAAACCAATTCCTGCTCTTGCCGTTTCTCCAATCCAGTTTTTATCAATAGCATACTTCACAAAATAACCGATTCCGAGAACAAGAGTAAAAATACCAATGATGGTAAGTGCATTTTGTTTTAGGAAATCAAAAACAGGAGTTAGCCAGTCTTTTTGAACTGATGGTGGGATTTCTTTATTTTCTTCCCTGTGTTTTACTTCTTCAGGAACAATTTGATGAGGTTGTACTTGCTGAGGAACAATAGTTTCTTCTGTTGAAGTTTTTTTATGGATTACTTCAGATTGAGCCGGGGCCTTATTGATTTTGTAATTAAGGTCGGTGATTTCCTTTTCAAGTCTTCTGATTTTGGTATTCAGATTGTTGAAAATGATGAAGATTACTATAAATATGATGACAGCAACAAGTTCATTCATTTCATTAGTTTTATCAAATATAAAGAAATGTTTGAAAAGCTATTTAAAAAAATTAACCCATCACAGTATAAGTGGTGGGTTAAATGGTATAGATAACTAACAATATGTTTTACTAGTTTGATATTTTGTAAATGGAGAAAGATGTAGTACTCGTTGATAATAGCGATAAGCTGATACCTGGATCAATAAATCCAAAGTTTACTCTATCACCTGCCTGGAAAGAATATAGTGCATTAATATAACTGTCCGAGATAGTTAAGCTAGCCACAATAAGATTGACACCACTGAAAATACGGGAGTCTATTAATGTAGTAACGCCGGCTCCGGCTCCTCTTGTTCTGGTGATTCCAATACCGGTACCACCACTTAATAAAGAAGCTTGAAGTCCTGTTCCAAAACGGAATGAATATGATACAGCATATATTCCATCTGATGGTATTGTATAAGCTGAAGTGGCATCATTGAATAAAGCTGCACTACCTATGGTTCTTTCGGCTGCTAGAAAATTAACAGGTTTGAAATCTCCCAATACACCTACAGTAAGGAGGCTGATGCCGGTGCTTTTTTTTGCAGAATATACGGTAGTATTAGTTCCTGAAGCGGCTATTAATAATGCTGGGTCTACGGTGTAAACCTGAGTGCTTCCCTGGTTAATTGCTAAAACCTGATAGCCAGGTAATGCTGTAGCTGCGGGTGTATCTCTAACTTTCAGTGTTCCATTAACATCTAAAGTTGCAGATGGAGTAGCTGTATTGATTCCAACTTGTGAAAATAAAGGTAAGGTTGCGCATGCTAACATTAAGCTGTAAAGTTTAGTTTTCATGATCAAGATTTTTAATTAGTTGCTAAGCAAATATACAATAAAAATTACACTCACCATTGTGAAATTTATAATTTTAATATTAATATGGTGTAATATATTTAAACATATGTTTATATTTTATATAATATTACTACATAATTTAATTACGAGTTATTATATTTATCTTATAATTAATCGTCTGTTTATAAGGTGTTTAAGGAAAATTATTTCTCCCCAATGTGTGGGTTATTTTTATTGTAAAAGGAAGGTGCTGGACGCCGGATATTTTTTTATAAAAATTGTGTTTTTTTCGGTTTTTAGTCGGTTTAAAAGCAAAAACACTGCTTTAATAGCAGTGTTTTTAGTGTGTTTATTGACTTTTTTCTAGCTTTCTAAGAGGAATTCTTTATAGTTTCCAAGAAAATCAACATTAGCATTGATAGATTCAAGCTCTTTGAGTGCATTTCCATGTAAGACTTCTTCCCAGGGTCCTTCCACGTTGATAAAGAAGAAATAATTGCCCAGTCCGGTCTTTAATGTTCTGGATTCAATTTTACTGAGGTTCATCTTCCGCCATGCAAAAACCGATAAGACCTGATGTAATCCACCCGGATGATCTTCCGGAAGAGTTATCAGCATTCCTGCTTTTTCTCCCAAAGTTTCCAGGTTATTATTTTGGTATGTATCCTGTTGCTTAGAGATAATGATAAACCGGGTATGATTCTGTTCGAAATCCTGAATATTACGGTTGATAATTTTCAGCCCATATAAATTGGCGGCAAACTGGTTGGCCACTGCAGCAATAGCGGTCTCCCTGTTCTCTGAAACAAATTTTGCAGCTGCTGCCGTAGAAGAAAAGTCCTGCTTTGAAATCTCCTTATAATGGGTGTCCAGAAAATGGAAGCTCTGAGCCAGCGCTTGTGGATGTGAATATATTCTTTCAATATTCTCAATAGAGTTTTCCGGGTGAATCATCAGGTGATGAGCAATAGGCATTACCGCTTCTGCCTCAATTTTAATAGACGGGGTTTTATATAAATAGTCCAGCGTCATAGAAACTGTTCCCTCAATAGAGTTTTCCAAAGGTACAACAGCCTTTACTGCTTCTCCGTTTTCAACAGCATTAAAACAATCCAGAATACTGGCCTGTGGTAATAACTCTTCATCAGGAAACAGCTGCGCTGCGGCAAGCTGGGTGAAACTGGCATGAGGTCCCAAAAATGCAATCTTCATAATATAATATATAAGGGATGATTAAAATAAAGGTACAAAGGTGCGAATTAATTCATAAATAAGATTCAAAGTTCGATGTTTAAAGTTTAATGTAGTGGCTTAGTTTTGTTTCGGGTTTTGTGATGCGGGTTATCGTTGCTGGTTTATTTAGTTGGTTGATAGTTGGAGATAAATATTTTGGCTTCATTAAAAAATTCACTCTTCACTTGCGAAGCAAAATTCACTATTGACCTTTACAAACTTTGATCACTACTTCACAGAAAATTTACCTAATCCCTGCAACCTAATCCCTATTACCTGATCTCCTCCCAATTCTTCTCTATCATTTCCATCAGAAAATCGGGACACTTGATGATCTTATTGGTTTTCGCATCCAGAAAGAATAGGGTAGTAGAAGCTTCTGTTATTTTAATATGCTCTTCATTGTAAATTTCATATTCAAATTCGATCCTTACTCCAGGTATTTTTTTAACATAAGTATGAATTTCTAATTTTTGATCATATAAAGCTGGTCGGATATACTTAATTTTATAGTCCGAAACAGGGAGCCAAATTCCTTGGTTTTCAATTTCATCGTATGAAATTCCTATGCTTCTGAAGAGCTCAACTCTCCCCACTTCGAAGTACGTTGCATAGTTGCCGTAGTATACGTATTTCATAGGATCTGTTTCTGCGTAACGTACTCGTATTGAGTGTGTTGTGTGTATCATTTTAGGTGCTAAATTATACATACAAATATATTTTTAAATAATCAATACCTGCAATATTTTTTTTTGAAAAGAAAAAATTGGACCTTTGTCTTCCTTCTAAACACAGTACAAACAAAGAATAATCGGGGCATAAAAAATGGATGACAATTTAATGATGATATGGCAGAAATGCCTTCAGTTTATGCGTGATAACCTGAACGCAGCTGAAGACAATTCTGACCTGAAAAAACTTGAAAAATCTTTCGATATGTTATTCGATAAGGTTCAGCCGCTTTCATTAGTAGCAAACAACCTTACGTTGATCGTACCGAGTGATTTTTACAAGGAATATATAGAGGATAATTATCTGTCCTTACTTTCTGCTGCCCTGAAGAAAAATATTGGAAAAGGAGTGAAATTATGGTATTCTGTGATGGAAAACAGACCAAAAGGTGAAGAAAAACCAGTTACCATGAACATCAAGGGACAAAGCGTTCCTACTCCAAAAACACAGGAAACAATGCCACAAGGATTCTCTGCTAATATTGTGAACCCTTTTGTAGTTCCTGGAATTAGAAAAGTAAATATAGATTCTAACCTGAAACCAGACTATTCATTTGATAGTTATGTAGAAGGAGAAAGTAATAAATTTGCAGCCACTGTAGCCAGATCTATTGCCAAAAGACCTGGAGCAACAGCTTTCAACCCGTTATTCTTATATGGAGGTTACGGAGTTGGAAAAACCCACTTAGGACAAGCTGTAGGCCTTGAAGTAAAAAACCAGTTTCCAGATAAAGTAGTTCTTTATTTGTCTTCTGAAAAGTTTATCCAGCAGTTTATCTCTGCTGCCAAAGCACACAAGCAGACAGAATTTGCAAATTTCTACCAAATGGTGGATGTACTGATTATTGATGATATTCAGTTCTTATCCGGAAAATCAGCAACACAGGATAGTTTCTTCCATATTTTTGATCATCTGCATCAGAATGGAAAACAGATTATTCTTACATCAGATAAAGCTCCTGCTGATATTATGGATATTCAGGACAGAATTGTTTCCCGTTTCAAATGGGGGCTTTCTGCAGAAATCAAATCTCCGGATCTATCAACAAGAAGACAAATCATTGAAGATAAACTAAGCAGAGACGGAATTGTTCTCCCTGGAGATATGCTTGATTTCCTTGCTGTGGAAACGAAAACCAATGTAAGAGAACTTATCGGAGTAATTAACTCTGTAATCGCTTACTCTACAGTATACAAAAGAGATCTTAGTCTTGAATTGCTTAAGGAAACTATCAACAGGATTGCTGCCAACCAGAAAAAGATCATCAACATTCCTTACATCCAGGAAGTAGTATGTGATTATTTTGGAATCAAAAAAGAACAATTGCTGTCAAAAACAAGAAAAAGAGAGATTGCATTGCCAAGACAGCTTGCCATGTACTTCTCTAAAGAATTCACCAATTCTACATTTACTAAAATTGGCGAAGAAATGGGAGGTAAAGACCACTCTACAGTAATGTATGCATGTGATACTATCAAAGATGTATCGAAAATTGACAAAGAAATCAAGAAATACGTTAAAGACCTTACTGAAAGAATCAAGCAATAGTATTGCTGAACAAAAATAAATTGAAATGAAGGATAGTTTTATTCTTCATTTTTTATTTAGTTTTGTTGGGACAAAAGACTCTTTTTTAAATAAACAGAATATGAAAATATTAATGGTTTGTCTGGGGAATATATGCAGAAGTCCGCTGGCAGAGGGGATTATGAAAGCAAAAGTACCGGAAAATTTTGTGGTAGACTCAGCAGGAACCATTTCAATGCATGAAGGAGAGCATCCAGACAAAAGAGCCATTAAAACTGCCGCTAACCATAATATTGATATCTCAGAACAGAGATCAAGACCTATTACCAGAAAAGATTTTGAAACCTTTGATAAGATCTACTGCATGGATATTGATGTATTTGAAGACGTGGTTTCTAAAACCAGGAATGAAGAAGAACGACAGAAAGTATCTTTGTTTCTGGAAGTATTGGGAGATCATAAAAATGCTGAAGTTCCGGACCCTTATTGGGGAGATATGAGCGATTTTGAAAAGGTCTTTCAGCTTCTGGATAGAGGATGTAATGCTATTAAGAACCAAATATCAAAATGATAAGCGTGAAAATACAAAATATTTCCCGCAACCATAACTTAACGAAAGAACTAAAAAAATAATACAATGCTTTTTTTACTCCCTGCTTACTTATCAGAAAATACTTCTATCAATCACTTTTCACCTGTTTTGAAGGATTATATCATGCAGACAGACTATTTCTTTGTGGAAAATGAAAAAACAGCAAGAAAGGTTGTTAAATTTTTTGCTCCTGAAAAAAAACAGGCTGATCTGAAGTTATTTTTATTAGATAAATACACAGAAAACGCAGATATCAAAGAAGCTCAGGAACTGATGCTGAAAGGGCAGGACTTCGGATTGCTGTCAGAAGCAGGATTGCCTTGTATTGCAGATCCCGGAAACCTGATTGTGAAATGGTGTCATGAGAAAAACATCAGAGTAATCCCTATTTCAGGACCTTCATCCATTATACTTGCTTTGATTTCCAGCGGATTCAATGGACAGGAATTTACCTTCCATGGTTATCTTCCTATTGATAAAGGAGAGAAAAAGAAACACATCACGAATCTTGAAAACCTTGTTCAGAAAACAGGATATTCACAGATTTTCATGGAAACACCATATAGAAACAATCAGCTTTTTGAAGATTTGTGCAAGTTTTTATCACCTAATACCAAATTGTGTATTGCTGCCAATATCAATGATCCGGAGCATGAATTCATTAAGACAAAATCTATAAAAGATTGGCAGAAGCAGAAGCCGGAACTTCATAAAATACCTGCAGTGTTTGTGCTTGGGAAATAGTAATATATGGTAAAATAAAAATGATAGTAAAAAGCTGCTTGTAACGGATCATTTTGCCTTTTTACAATGTAACCTTTCGCTTAGAAAATATTTAACAGCCCTTAACATGGCTATTGCATTATTATTGTTTTTAACAGCTTACTGGAAACAGTATAAATTGTTGATAATGCAGTAAAAATCCGGGCATCGAAGATGCCCGGATTTTTAATAAGTTAATTTTGAATCTTTTTCTTTGATTTCCATTTCCTCCAAAGAACGATAATAACAGGAATGAGCAAGAAGAACGGCCATAATGAAACCATTCCCAACAGAAAACTTACAAAACTGTTCCAACCCTCAGTCAAAGAATCTACAAACCGGCTTCCAAATCCAATTTTTGAGGTAGTTGAGCTTCTTACTTTCTCTTTATATAAGTTTAAATTCAGAGTACTGTAATTTACACGGTCATCAATAAAACGAAGACTGCCTTCAGCAATGTCGATCTCATCTTCCAGCTCACGGATATTTTCCTGGATTTCTAACATATCCTTCGTGGTAGCAGCCTTTTTAAGCATATCACGGTATTTTTCAAGATATATTTTTTTGTTGGCAAGCTTTATGGCTATATCGGTATATTCTTCTGTGACGTCATTAGATGAAATGTTTTTAGACAAAACGGTTCCTACACCATCTGAAAAAGAATTAATTAATGCATCAAAATTTTTATGGGGTACACGGATAATCAAAGTAAGGTTATCATCCATATCCATATTCTGGAACTCTTCTTTCTGGATGTAAGCATTGTTTTTCTTGATGATCTCATTGACCTGGTTCTGAGTTTTTTTAACATCACCTACCTGAATCTTCATATCTCCTTTTTTGATGATTTTTTTGGAGATCGTATCTGTTTTCTTTGATTTATAAGCTTCTTTGTTTGTTCCATTTTCATCAGGAAGAAGTTTTTCGGAAACAGAAAATGATGGAGGTATAGGTGCTGCTGCTGCAGAAGGTGCTTTATCTTCGGTCAGAACTTCCATCAGATCGGCTTTCACTTCCTGTTTTTCACCACCAGATTTGCTGCAGTTGATCAGGATAAGACCTGATAATAGAAAAATAATTTTTTTCATGGGTTAATTAGTTTTTCATGGATATAATCAAAAAGCGTGCTTAAAAGTGACTATGTTTCAGATTTATTTAAAATTTTTAAACAAAAGATCAAAATACATATTGAAAAGCAAAAAAATGAAGAGAACGAACTTAAAATAGGTCCTGAAAATTGTTGAAACAGTAAATTATTTCTATTTTTAATTCATGAAAAAAAGTCTTTTAGCATTTGTGTTTTCTCCATTTTTGATGTATGCCCAGGAAGTTCCGAAACTTACAGACGAGATGGCGATGAAATTATCTGATAAACCACTTCATTGTATCAATCAGGAATATCCGAATAAAACGGCCCATATCATCAACAATGCAGGAGAAGTTCCTTTGACTCCCAAAGATCTTCACCCTAGTTTTTATGGCTGTTTCGACTGGCATAGCTCTGTTCATGGACATTGGATGCTGACAAGACTTTTAAAAACAAAACCAAATCTGTCTAATGCCAAAGACATTGAAAAAATTCTGGATGAATCATTTCAGAAAGAAAAGCTGCAGACAGAAGCAGATTATTTTACAAAATATCAGTTGACTGGAACTTTTGAAAGAACCTATGGTTGGGCGTGGATCTTAAAGCTAGATGAAGAGCTGACAAACTGGGATCATCCGAAAGCTAAAATATGGCACGAAAACCTGAAACCGTTAACCAACCAGATTCTGAAGTCCTGGAAAACATATCTTCCCAAACAAACCTATCCCAACAGAACTGGAGTTCACCCTAATACGGCATTTGCAATGTCTTTTGCCATAGACTGGGCTAGGGCAAATAAAGATAAGGAGTTTGAAAACCAGCTGATGGAAAAGGCTAAATACTTCTTTTTAAAAGAACAGAAAACACCTGCTTATCTTGAGCCTGACGGATCAGATTTCTTTTCGCCAAGTCTTGAAATTGCAGATCTTATGCGCAGAGTTCTTCCTCAAAAAGAATTTGTACAGTGGCTGAATGCTTTCTACGAAAAAAGAAGCCTGGAAAATGTTGAAAAAATTCCTGTGGTAAGTGATCTCAGCGATTATCAGACCGTTCACCTTGTGGGATTATCCTTTTCAAAAGCATGGTGTATGAAAGGAATTTCAAACGCACTTCCCGCCAGCCATCCACTGAAAAAAGAATTCAGGAAAACGGCAGATGTATTTCTAAATAATGGGTTGCCACTGCTTTTTCAAGGAAATTATGGCGGAGACCACTGGCTGGCAAGTTTTGCCGTGTATGCTTTGGAAGATTAATATTTGATTCCGATTTTTTTAAGAATAAAGCCTAATAACCAGATAGGTCCTATCAGAAGAAACTTAAGATCTTTGAGAAAAGTAGGCTTTTGTCCTTCTATTTTATGGCCTATCAACTGGAAAATCCAGGTGATAATGAATACAGAAAAATAAACCATCCATGATTGCCTTCCGAAACTGATATTGGTCAGATAGATAAAATGCTCCATGACAAGCATTATTATGATCATTATAAATGAGATCAAAAAAGACAGTCTTATATAGAACAGGGTGATCAGAATAATCATAATAAGGCTTATGATACTGACACATCCAAAATAAGAAGCACAGAAATGAGGGGAGGGAATCAGGGAAGCAAAGCCGAGAATTGACCAGAAAATTAAAGGCACACAAATCCAGTGAATGAACTTGTTGGCCGCATTTCTATGGCTTTTACTGTATTCGGCAAATAATAGATCAACCTTTCTCATACTGAAGGGAAATTGGATTAATGCTAAAATAATAAAATTTTGTAATCACTGGTAAGATTGCTTACATTTGCCTTATGTCTGCCCTAGAAAAATTCGGAGTTGATATTTTCACGGAACGTAATATTTTCGAGCGAATAGCTGTGGGTAAACCGTTTCGTCCCGATAACCCAGCTTTTATATTTATTAAATCAGGAACTATAAAACTTCGCCAGCATTTCAGTGATCTGGAAGTTTCTGCTAATATGTTTATGGTAACTGATCCACAGACCATTTATGAAGTGGTGGGAGTGACTGATGATTTTCAGTCGAGGATGGTTTCCTATAAAAGAGAATTTATTTCAGCTTTGTCATTGAAATTTAACCGCCTCATTACCTATCGTTATTTCAGGCAGCAGATGAATAAGGGAGTTCCTTTTCCCGAGGACGAAATGGAAGTCGTCTGGAAAAGCGTCAATTTCCTGAAGTATATCCTGGATTCTGAAACAGAAATGCTTTACAAGAAAGAAATGGTAGAACATCTTTTCTCTGTTTTCTGCTATCAGATGGCAGGAATCATTTCCAAAGAGGATAACAGTTCTATGAATCAGATGTCCAGACAGGAAGAAATTGTATTTGTATTTCTTACTGATATTGCAGAACATCATCTTACAGAAAGAACCGTTGAGTTTTATGCCGAACGGCAGTCAATTACAACCAGACATCTGTCTTCTGTGGTAAAGACCATTACAGGAAAGTCTGCAAGCCAAATCATCGCTTTAATTGTTATCAATGAAGCAAAAGTACTCTTAAACTCCTCCAATAAACCGGTTTCAGAGGTTTCTTCTATTCTCGGATTCAGTGATCAATACTCGTTTTCTCACTTTTTTAAGAAGCATCTGGAAGTAAGCCCCTCCCAGTACAGGCATCAGTTTGAAAATTAAAATCTTACATTTGAACATCTTTTTCCAAAAATCAAACATTTGATTGATTTTGTTATTGACCTAACTTTGCATCTGTAAAACAAGGTAAAATGACAAAGAAAATAAAAACAGCACTATCTGTACTGATAGCAGCTTTTCCTGCGCTGTTTTTTTCACAACAGATTAAGCAGATGACCGCAGGTGAGGTAGCGGAGCTTGCTGTTCAAAATCACCAGCAGCTCAAGGTTTCTGCACAGAACATTGGTATTGCAAAACAAAATACAAATGTTGTTAAGCTTCAGAAACTTCCTACGATCACGGCTTCTACAAGCCAGTTCTATTTAGGGGACGCAGTAGCTATCGATAAAGACTTTTCAAACTCTACCAATGTTCCAATGCCGCATTACGGAAGTTCGTACGCGGTGCAGGCAACACAGTTAATCTTCAAAGGAGGATTGGTGAATAAATCTATTGAAATGGCGGGGCTTCGTGAGCAGCTTTCGGAACTGGATTTAGAGAAAAATAAGCAGGATGTGAAGTTTTTAGTGATTTCCAACTATCTGGATGTCTATAAAATTATCAATCAGGAAGAGGTATTTCAGAATAATAAAAAACTGGCTCAGGAACGTCTTAAAAACATTCAGAAATTCTACCAGCAGGGAATGGTAACCCGAAATGAAGTGATTCGTGGAGAATTGGCCATTAAGAACCTGGATCAGGGAATTCTTACTCTTACCAACAATAAGAAAATTCTTAATTATAACCTGAATATTGCTTTAGGGTTATCTTCTGACACGGAGATTGTTCCTACAGAAAGTTTAGAGAATAAAGAATCCGGAATAAGCATGGAGTATTATACAGATCTTGCCCATGAAAGCAATCCATTATTGAAATCAGCTCAAAAAAATATTGCGGTAGCAGATAAGAATATTGAGATTATCAAAACGGATAATGCACCTACATTAGCTGGATTTGGAGGATATACACTCCAAAGACCGATTACGACAAGAAATCCTGTTTTAGATATGTACTCAGGAGGCTGGCAGACCGGGGTTTCTTTGAGTTATAATATAGACACTCTTTATAAAACAAAAGAAAAAGTAAAATTAGGTGAGCTGCAAAAGAATCAGGCGAATGATGCCATGACTCTGGTACAGCAGAATGTAGATATGGGAGTGAATGCAGCCTATACAAAATATCAGGAAGCAATTCAGCAGGCGAATATTCTGAATGACTCCAAAAGACTGGCGGAAGAAAACTACAAGATTACGGAGGCCAAATATCTGAATCAATTGGCTGTACAGGCAGAAATGCTTGATGCTCAGAACCAGAAACTACAGTCAGAACTTGATTATGCCAATGCAGAAATCAATGTTTTGTATCAGTACTACAACCTTTTGAAATCTACAGGAACACTTTAATTTTTAAAACTGACAATCAACACAATGGAAAACAAGGAACAAACTACTCAAAATACAACACCAACTCCGGCAGCATCTGCTGCAGAAAACAAGAAAAAGAAAAATAAAACCAATAAAATCAGAGCTATTATTTCTAATATCATTGTTTTTCTGGTGATCGGTTTCGGATTATTCTGGTTAATACGTGAATATTTCCACATCGGAAGTAAAACCTATACGGAAGCAGCACAAGTAGAAGAATTTATCAATCCTATCAATACAAGGGTTTCTGCATACATCAAAGAAATTAAATTCATTGAACATCAACGTGTAAAAAAAGGAGATACGTTGGTAATCCTTGATGAACGTGAAATTCTTACCCAATTGGGACAGGCAGAAGCTGCTTATCAGAATGCAATGGCGCAAAAAACAGCAACAAGTTCTTCTGTGAATACGGTTTCCAACAATATCAACGTGATGCAGTCTAATATTGCGGGAGCAAAAGCCAGATTGTGGAATGCTGAGCAGAATTTAAACCGATATAAAAATCTTTTATCAGCCGAAGCGGTTACAAGACAGCAATATGATCAGGTGAAGACAGAATATGATGCGCAAAAGGCCGCTTATGAAACCTTAGTGAATCAAAAACAATCTGCAAACCTTTCCACTACAGAAGTGAAAAGCAGATTGGGGATTAATGATGCTGAAATTAAAAGAACAAAATCTGCCTTGGATATGGCGAGAATCAATCTTTCGTATACGGTTATTACAGCACCTTATGATGGAGTAATGGGAAGAAGAACAATTTCTGAAGGGCAGTTGATCCAGCCGGGACAACAGGTTGCAACTATCGTTCTGAACGGGCAGAAATGGGTAACTGCTAATTTCCTGGAAAGCCAGATGCCAAATATCAAAGTAGGAGAAAAAATTTCCATGACAGCTGATGCTTTAGGAGGGAAAAAATTTGAAGGAGTTGTAACAGCGGTTTCTGCAGCTACCGGATCAAGATATTCAAGTGTACCTACCGATAATTCTACCGGAAACTTCATTAAAGTACAGCAGAGAATTCCTGTAAGAATAGAATTTACAGCTTCCAATAAAAAAGAAGATCTGGATAAACTGAGCGCCGGAATGAATATGAATGTGAATATCGGTCAGTAATTTAAAGATTTAATCATTGAAAGATTAAAAGATTGGAAAAATATAGAAGTTAAGCGGAAAACTTTCAGCCACTAATTTCTAGTTTCTAACCTCTAATTTCTAAATTCATCATGTACAACAAAGGATTATATAGCGATTGGGTACCGAAACCCGTACAGCTGCTGCTGATTGTATTACTGCTTGCCGTGGTAATGCCCATCGGTGGAGTGTATACCGGAAATATCAGTTCTCTGGTAAGCGGTACCGGTGCCATGACAGAATATTTTATGTGGGCTAACTATGCAACTACCATTGGGATGGGAGCCTGTATGCCTGTTGTTCTCAGAATCAAAATGAGATTCAAAGTAAGGGATAAGATGGTTTTACTTCTGGTGCTTTTAGGATTGCTCAGTTATGTAAACGGAACTACTTTACAGCCAATGATCTTCATATTTACTTCTTTAGTGATAGGCTTTATGAAAATGATGGTCACCATAGAACTGTTTCTGCCACTGATGGCCATGATTGGAAACCGGGGAATGTTTTACGGAGCATTCTATACCTTCGTTCTTGTAATGAATCAGGTGGCTACTTATTATGCGGCTGAATTTGCTCTTATCTACAACTGGCAGCAGTTTTATGTGTTCACGGCGGTTTTATGCTTTACACTTGCATTAATACACTGGATTTTAATGCATAATAAATATTTTGCATTAAAAGTTCCCCTGCATTATATTGATTGGCTAAGTATTTTACTTTTCATTTCAACTTTCATGTTTTCGGCGTATGTGTATTCATTTGGGAGACAGCAGGACTGGTTCAATTCTAAGAATATTATATATGGAAGTATTGCTGCTTTTGTGAGTTTTGCACTGCTTTCTATCCGTCAGCTAACTTTAAAGCGACCGTACCTTTCATTCAAAATTTTTACAAAAAATAATGTACAGCACGGTTTATTCATGCTGTTTTGGCTGGGAATGTTTTTAGGAACAGCTTCTATTCAGAATACTTTTGCGGTGGGAGTTTTGGGCTATGATCAGGTGACCAATACCAGACTGAGTTTACTGATGATTCCCGGGATTATCCTGGCCGGAGTCATTGCCATTTTCTGGTTCAAAAAAGAAAAGCCTTTGAAAATGTATATTTTTTCCGGATTTTCTGCAATGATTGGATATGCCATTATTATGTACTTTTCTATGGTATTGGAATTCAGTTATGACAACTGGTATCTGCCTATGTTTTTAAAAGGTTACGGAATGTGTTCACTGTTTATCTCCGTATGGTTTTATACGCTGGATAAGCTTGAAATGGATGAAATGCTGGCAGCCATCGGGCTTGTGTTGGTTTGGAGAACTTTTCTTGCCGTAGGAATTTTTTCAACACTCTATTCATGGTTTCAGTACCGTTTTCAGGTTACAGCAATTGGTGATCTTGCTGTTTATATGGATGGAATGACCGTTACTCCTCAGAATGTAGCAGCCAATATGAAAGCCATTCAGCTCAATGCCATTATCATAGCCACCAAGAAGATATTCGGATATATTATTTTAGTTGGATTTGGAGTGCTGATTTATGTTGCTACCCATCATTTCGGAGCAAAACGTTTCCAGTATTTCAGGTTTATAAGAGTTTTGGGAGGTAAATCCGTTATCGCAAGAAGACGACTCCGTGAAAGAAGAAAACTGTTAGAAGAAATAAAAGATGCAGCAGGGCCTGCAATATAAAAAATACCTTGTTTTTCACTAGTAAAATCCTGGCCCTTCGTTGGGCTGGGATTTTACGTTTTTTTAGTAGGAAGTTGGATGCTGGAAGAAGGAAGTAGTGAAAGACGGTTTATAGCTGTTTGTTTTATTTAAAATCTTTACTCCAAAAGAAGTTATTATAACTTCCCACTCCCTTCTTCATTTTTCCATTTTTTTATAAAAAAGAAAAAATCTCATACGCTGTTATTTTTATTCTTTCTAAATAAGAATTATCTTTGTGAAATTATAAAACTTTGAAGTAGAAAGAATGAAAAAGCAGTATGCGTTCATAGGTCTTTTGGTTTCGGGATTGATGATTTCCCAGACCGTGAAAGATTCTATTGCCTCTAAAGGTATTGAAGATGTGGTGATCGTAGCCTCCAGAAAACCTACAAAAATCTCTGAAGTTCCGGGAACGGTTTGGGTCGTACAGAAAGAAAAGATTCAGGAACAGGCTAAAAGTGGAGTTCCTATCAAAGAAATGTTATCGATTCTGATACCTTCTATGGATATCGGTCCGCAGGGAAGAACCAATTACGGACAGAATATGAGAGGACGTTCAGCGCTTGTAATGATAGATGGCGTTTCTCTGAACAGTATCCGTGCGATAAGCCGTCAGCTGGATGCAATAGATCCTTTTAATATCGAAAGAATTGAAGTACTTTCTGGAGCAAGCTCAATTTATGGAGGTAATGCTACCGGTGGAATCATTAATATTATTACAAAAACACCTTCTAAAAAAGGGATCAGCGGCGAAACTGAATTGGGGGTACGTACAGGATTTATGGGAAAAGATGACCATGATTTCCGTGCTGCTCAGTCTATTGCTGCAAAAGGAGATAAGTTCTTTGGAAGACTGGGAGTGGCTTATCAGCAGAATGGTGGAGTATATGGAGCAGATCAGAAACAGCTTTTTACAGATATTACACAAACTGACCTTCAGTATAATCAATCAATAGATATCCTTGCGACAGGAGGATATCAGTTTAACAATAAACATAAAATAACAGCCTCTGTTCAGTATTACAATTCTAAATTTAATGGAGACAGAAGTTTATTTTTAGGTGAAAATCTAAGTGCATTTACTACAAAAAATGCTTCATTACTCGAAATGAGAGATGGTTTCTCATCCGATAAAAATGTAGGAACAGAGCGTTATATGGCAACCGTAGCTTATAATGGCAACGGAATTTTAGGCGGACAGGATTTGTATGTACAATTGGCTACCCGTGGTGAAAAATTAGGATTCTATCCATTCCCGGGAAATGTTACTTTACAAACAGGAAAAATACCTTATATGTCCTCTTCACAGCAGGATACCTATTATTCGGGGATTAAAGCTTTATTATCAAAATCATGGCGAGGATTGAATGTTACCTATGGAGCAGACTTTGATTTTGAGAAATTTGAAGGAACACAATCCGTTTATGATATTGCCAAAACAATGTCCAGCGGAGGTTTGGTGAATGAAACAAAATACAGCCTGGGAAGATACCCAACCAATCACTCACAGAGCTACGCAGGATATGTTCAGGCAAAGTACAATGTTTTCCCAAAATTACAATTGAATGCCGGAATCCGTTATCAGCACATCAACGTAAAAATGGATGATTTTGTAGGTTCAGAACAGCAGACACAGATTGCTATGGGTTATGGAAGTTCAGCATCGGCAATTCCCGGAGGTGAAAGTTCTTATAATGTGACCCTAGCCAATGCCGGATTGTTGTACAAATTCAATGAGCAGCATCAGGTTTGGGGAGCTTTTTCCCAGGGAGCAAGCTTAGCAGATCCTGCTAAATTTTACGGAATCGGACAGTATAAATTGGTAGGAACAAACTGGGATGTAGTATCCAGTATCAATGTGAAAGAACAGCCTCTTCAGGCTATCAAAACCAATCAATTTGAGGTAGGTTACCGTGTCAACAGAGGCGGTTTAAGAGCTCAGATTGCCGGATTTTTGAGTAATTCAGACAAAACCGTTGCTGTAGATAAGAAGACTTTCCAGATTCTTGTGAATGATCTGAAATTAAGAAATATGGGAATTGAAGCTGAGGTTTCTTATTCGTTAAATAATGGCGTTTATTTCGGGGCAAGCGGACTTTTGATCAAATCTGAGGTAGATAACAAAGGAGAATGGCAGAAACAGGAGATTTACAATGCTTCTCCTTCCAAATTGGTAACCTATATCGGATATAATATTCAAAACTGGTCATTCAGATTCCAGTCTTTGCAGAATTTCAAACAGAAAGACGAGCTTAATAATGTGGTGGAAGGCTATAATACTTCAGATCTGATGATAGGATACAGATTCCATTTTGGAAAATTCAATTTAGGAATCCAGAATCTATTCAATACAGACTATCAGACGATATGGAGCAAGCGTTCTCAGGTACTGTATTCTACTTACGGACTTCCGGAACTGTTTAATTATAAAGGAAGAGGAAGAACATTTAATCTGTCTTACACTTTTGAATTTTAAAAATAAGATGAAGGTAAAAATGCCTTGATCTGAAAACATATTGTATTTCAAATCCGGTTTCTGAATTAATCGGAAACCGGATTTTAACTTAAAAAAAATCAGTTATGGCAAAAATTTCAACAGGGCAGATCGTTGCCGAAGTTACCAGAAAAGAATACATTACTGACCATTTTATCAGAGTGTATTTGTACTCACCAGAAGTTCAGTTGTTCAAAAATACGATGGTGGGAGACAATAATAAAATTGCCGTTCCTCCGGCAGGACTGAATGAGATTCATTTTCCGACATTGGACGAAAATCATCAGTGGGTGTATCCGTTAAAAGAAGTGGCTCCGGCCATCAGAACCTATACCCACAGAGGAATTGATCTGGAAAAAAATGAATTAATCATCGATTTTGTAGATCATGGAGACGGCGGTCCGGCTTCTAAATGGGTGAGAGAAGCTGAAGCAGGTTCAAAACTGGGAGTGATGATGCGTTTGGAAGGTAAGGAGTTGTACCCTGCTGCAGATTGGTATTTGTTGGTAGGAGATGCTACGGCCATTCCGGTGATCAGTGCTATTTTGGAAACGCTTCCTGAAACGGCAAGAGGTACATGCATTATTGAAGTTCATGGAAAAGAAGACGAGCAGCTGCTTGAAACGAAAGCCCAAATTGATTTTAAATGGTTACACAATGCGCAGCCTCAGATCAGCAGTGAAATTTCAAATGCTGTAAAAAGTATTGATCTTCCTGAGACTACAAAATTTGGCTATGTTGCATGTGAATTCTCAAGCGTGAAAGAAATCCGTACTTATCTGAGAAAAGAAAAAAACTGGACCCCTCAGGAATTATATGCTTATTCTTACTGGAAAGCAGGTGTAGCAGAAAATGAGTCGCAGGCAGATAGACATAAGGAGAAGGATTCGATGGAGTAGATGGAAGGGATTTTGAGTTTGAGAGTTTTAGAGTGGGAGGGTTTGAGAGTTTAAAGTTTAAGGTTTAAAGTTGTAGGTACGCCGTATCTTGTACTTGAGAACCGGTACCTCGTAACCCGCAACATTCAACCAAAAACTTTGAACATTGAACATTGAACTACTATCTTTGCACCATGAAAGATTTAATGGGCAGAGCGATCTGGGATTATTACCACAATGACAATCCTGAAGATCTGCAGACTGAAACGTCAATTTCTGAGCTGGATGAACTTCCGGTGGATTATTTATTCAGAGATTTTGAAGACATGAATGATATTGAGCAGAAAGCACTGCAATTATCCGAAGGAAAAATTCTGGACATTGGAGCAGGTGCTGGTTCTCATTCTTTATATCTTCAAAATGAAAGAAATCTTGATGTGACAGCATTGGACATTTCACCAAAATCAATTGAGATCTGCAAGCTGAGAGGGGTTAAAAAAGCGGTTTGTGAAAATATGCTTGATTTTTCAGGAGAAACTTTTGATACCATTTTATTACTGATGAACGGTACCGGAGTTTTTGAAAGCCTTGCGAAAATTGATACCTACCTTCAGAAGCTGCAGACTTTACTGAACGATGGCGGACAGGTTCTGATTGACAGTACAGATATTCTTTATATGTTCGACCGTGATAAAGATGGCGGAGTATATATTCCGGCTGGTGGATATTACGGAGAACTGGAGTATGTAGTGCATTATAAAGGAGAATCTGAGGAACCGATTACCTGGCTGTATCTTGACTTCAATACCTTGAAGAATGCAGCCAAAAACAATGGCTTCAAAATAGAAAGAGTTTTGAAAGATGAGGATTCTTACTTAGCAAAACTGACTAAGAAATAATTTACAACAAGTCATTGCGAGCTGAAAGCGAAGCAATCTCATGAATTCATATAGTGTCATTCTGTACGCCGGAATGACTTTTTTTGTACTATTTCTAGCCCCGATAGAAACGGTTACCCCACAGCATGCGGTTGGCTCTTTGGCCAGGCGCGAGGAGTAAAAGTGGATAGCGGGAATAAGCTCCTTATTACTGTTTGAATAGATGGATGGCCTTTGCCAACGGATAGTAAGAGAACCATTCCTGGGAATAAAAATACATCAGAACCGCGGTTCCGGCACATAAAACAACAGGAAGAATATAAGATTCTGCACGGTAAGGAAGTTTTTTTGGAGTTGCTAGAACACTGATGACAAGTAAACCTAAAGCTCCTATTGAAATAACTCCAATTTCGGGACTGTATCTGGAAGTTGTACCAAAGTCAAAATGGGAAAGCAGAACATACTTCTGAAATATAAAAAACAGCAATCCAAATACAAGTGTAAGGAAGGCAGGGAAGTATTTTTTGAGTTTGATTAGATTAAAACACAGTAAAATTGCTCCGGGAATCGTACTGAAAAAAACACTGGTGACCAAAATTGTCATCCGTGAATAAAGCCTTATGGCCTCCGGATCTTCTGTAATATGGTCTTTCCAGATTTCTACTTCTTCTGTACGTTTTGCTTCCTCTTCTTCCTTTTTTTGCTGGATTAATTGCTGAACAGCTGTTTTCTCCTGCTCGCTGAAAACCCGTCCTCTTTCTTCCAGAATTTCAAAAGCTGCCTGAACGGCCTCCGGAACAAAGCGGTTGCCTTCTTTTAAATATCCCTCTAGTTCCTGATTGGAAAGTTTTCTTAAAACATTTTTATTGACCATAAGCTGTCTATAAAAGAAAGGCTGCTTCTCGTGAAACAGCCTGTTATCTTTATAAGGATTTTAATTATCCGATTTCAATACCGTTTTCAACATTGCTGTCGTCCGGTGTTACGAAAGATAATTTTCCGTCTGGTTTTGTTGTTAATAATAACATTCCCTGAGACTCAATTCCTCTGATTTTTCTTGGAGCAAGGTTCAGAAGAATCATTACCTGCTTCCCGATTAATTCTTCAGGAGTGAAACTTTCTGCAATCCCGGAAACAACAGTTCTTACATCTACTCCTGTATCTACAGTAAGTTTTAATAATTTATCTGCTTTTTCTACTTTTTCAGCTTCTAAAATGGTTGCTGTTCTAAGGTCTATTTTAGTAAAGTCATCAAATGTGATCTCTTCTTTCATAGGGTTTGCGTTAGGATTTGTTTTTTTATTGTTTTGTTTTGTGTTTTCAAGCTTTTGGATCTGAGCTTCTATTACATCATCCGAAATTTGAGAGAATAAAATTGGAGCATTAGCCATTATTGAATGACCAGCTTCAATTAATACTTTTGAATTCTCAACTTCAGACCATGTTTTTTGTTCTACATTAAAAATTTCATATAATTTTTGTGCTGTAAAAGGTAAAAATGGTTCAGCTAAATTTGCTAGTGCAACTGAAATTTGAGCTCCAATAAATAATGTATTTTTGGTTTTTTCAATGTCATTTTTAACCGTTTTCCAAGGTTCTTCATTCTGCAAGTATTGATTTCCAAATCTTGCAAGATTCATAAATGCTGTTAATGCATTTCTGAATTCATAATTTTCAAGAGAGTTTCTGATTTCTACAGCTCTTTTGCTGATTTCTTGTAATTCTGGTGCATTTACATCTCCTTCAGGAATTTTTCCTTCAAAGTTTTTGTTAATTAATACTGCAACACGATTAATGAAGTTACCAAAAATATTAGCTAATTCAGAATTATTCTTCGTCTGGAAATCTTTCCATGTAAAGTTATTATCTTTTGTTTCCGGAGCAGATGAAAGAAGAGCATATCTTAAAACATCCTGCTGTCCAGGGAAGTCTTCCACATATTCATGAGCCCATACTGCCCAGTTTCTTGACGTTGAAATCTTATCGTTCTCAAGGTTCAGGAATTCAAAAGCAGGGACATTTTTAGGCATAATGTAATCTCCGTGAGCTTTCATCATCGAAGGGAAAATAATACAGTGGAATACAATATTATCTTTTCCGATAAAATGTACCAGATCACTTTCTGGACTCTGCCAGTAGTCTTTCCAGTCTTTTCCGTTTTTCTCTGCCCATTCTTTGGTGAAAGAAATATAGCCGATAGGAGCATCAAACCATACGTATAATACTTTCCCTTCCGCATTTGGAAGTGGAACCGGAACACCCCAGTTAAGGTCTCTGGTCATTGCACGGGGTTTAAGGCCGTCATTCAACCAGGATTTAACCTGTCCGTATACGTTAGGCTTCCAGTCATCTTTATGACCTTCAATGATCCACTCGTTTAAGAAGTCTTCGTATTCGTTTAATGGCAGATACCAGTTTTTTGTTTCTTTAAGGATAGGAACATTTCCGCTAAGCATTGACTTCGGATTGATCAGCTCAGAAGGAGAAAGGGTAGAACCGCATTTCTCACACTGGTCTCCGTAAGCGTTTTCGTTACCACAATTAGGACACGTTCCTACAATATAACGGTCAGCAAGGAATTCTCCTGCCTGCTCATCAAAATACTGCTCGGAAATCTCTTCAGTAAATTTTCCTTTCTCGTATAAAACCTTGAAGAAATCCTGGCTGGTTTCGTAATGGTTTTTAGACGTTGTTCTTGAATATTCATCAAATGAAATTCCCAGATCAGCAAAAGATTTTTTAATGATCCCGTGATATTTGTCAACGATATCCTGAGGAGTTACTCCTTCTTTTTTAGCTCTTATGGTAATAGGAATTCCGTGCTCATCCGAACCACAGATAAACGCTACATCTTTTCCTAATCTTCTCTGAAATCTTGCGTAAACATCCGCAGGAATATAAACACCTGCCAAATGTCCTATATGAACCGGCCCGTTTGCATAAGGCAAAGCTGCCGTAATCATCTTTCTGTTTGACATTTATAGTAAAGTTTTAACTGCAAAGATAAGGAATATCTGTTGAATACCGCTATTGGTGGTGTTATTATGCTGCAGAAAGCAAATTTTGAAGGTTGAATATGAATTTAAGTTAAACAGTTGTTTAACTAAATATTAAATTAATTCAAATGTTATGCAATGCATAAGACGGTGTAAATTATTGAAATTTAAAAAACTAACTAAAAAGTGTTTCGTAATATACATAATTTTAACTAAAATTATATTAAAATTACGATAATTCTATTTTTTTTTTAAATTGCGAGTCTGGCTACAAGCCGAATTAAGACTGAAAAAACGAAACTATAAAAAAATATGATTGTGAATAATTTTACAACAGTATTGAAAATTGCGCCTGCTTTTTTATTGGCCAGCACAATAATGCATGCGCAGAAAAAAGACTCTGTTCCTCAGGAGAAGAAAATTGAGGAAGTTGTATTAATTGGATATGGAAAGCAGAAAAAATCTGATCTTACCGGTTCTATAACTTCCGTCACGGCAAAAGACTTCAACGGAGGGGCAACTTCTGCCGGACAGCTGATCCAGGGGAAAACTCCAGGGGTGCAGATTACCAATAACAGTGGAGCACCAGGTTCCGGAACCAAAATCAGAATCAGGGGGACCTCTTCTTTAAGTGGTGAAAACTCTCCTTTGATTGTAATAGATGGAGTTCCTCAGGACTTTGTAGGAATGAATGGTGTTTCTGATCCTTTATCATTAATTAACCCGAATGATATTGAAACATTTGATATTCTTAAAGATGCTTCGGCTACTGCTATCTATGGTAACAGAGCTTCTAACGGGGTTATCCTTATTACTACCAAGAAAGGAACGGCAGGAAAGTTTAAGTTGAATTTTTCAACGGTAACTTCAGTTTCTACTAAAATGGGAAAGGTAGATGTATTAAATGCTCAGGAATTCAGAGATTTTGTTAATACATACGCACCTGCCGGTTATAAAACTAAACTTGGGAATGCTGATACCGACTGGCAAGATCAAATTTACCAGGCAGCATGGGGTACAGATAATAATGTTGCCCTTTCAGGAGGTATTAAAGGTCTTCCATACCGCTTATCATTAGGGTATAATGAGCAGAACGGTATTGTAAAATCAAATTCTTTCCGCAGAACTTCTGTAGGATTGAACTTAAATCCTAAATTCTTAGATAACCATTTATCCGTAAATGTGAATGCAAAAGGAACATTTACCGATAATAGATTTGTAGATGGTGGAGTAATTAAAGCGGCTACTTATTTTGACCCTACACAACCAGTATATTCAGGAAACTCTAATTACGGAGGATATTATGAATGGCTGGATTCCGGATCTGCAACAGGTTATAATGTAAATGCCAACTCCAATCCGCTTGGACTGATCAATGGAGTAAGAGATGTGTCTTCTGTCCTAAGAGGATTGGGAAATATTCAGTTAGATTATAAGTTTCACTTTCTTCCGGACCTTCATTTCAATGTGAACGCCGGATACGATTATACAAAAAGTGATGGACACAAATTTAAAGACGCCCGTCTGAGACCAGGTTTTGAAGATAAGGGAAGCTCTAATTTCTATTCTATGGAAAAGAAAAACAAGCTTTTGGAAACCTATTTCAATTATGTAAAAAACATCAGTGCTATTAATACTGGTGTGGATATTACTGCAGGGTATTCTTATCAGGATTTCAATATTTATCTTCCAGGTGCTATCACTTATAGAGGAACAGGAATTAACTCGCAGGATTTAGACTTCAAAACTCGAAATACACTGATTTCATTTTATGGAAGAGCTATTTTTACCATAGCTAATAAATATGTTATTTCAGGATCGGTTCGTAAAGATGGTTCTTCCAGATTTTTCAACGGAACCAGAGATAATGTATGGGGAGTTTTCCCTGGAGTTTCCTTAGCATGGAAGCTTAATGAAGAAAATTTCATCAAAAATATATCCTCAATCAGCACATTAAAACTAAGAGCTGGATGGGGTAAAACAGGTCAACAGGAATTACCTGCGCTTAACGGTAATAAACCTAATAATTATCCTGCTTTTGCAGCATACAACCCAAGTTATCAGGGAGCGGGCTATCAGTTTGGAAATGAATTCTATTTTATGTTCAGACCTGCCAACTATAACCCGAATCTTACCTGGGAAACAACTACTACGAAGAACTTAGGATTAGATTTTGGTTTTAATAAAAACAGAATCACAGGATCAATAGATGTCTTCAGAAAAGATACCAAAGATCTTCTTGTATATGCTGATGAACCTGCAGGAGGTCTAAGTAATGCGAGCTGGCAGAACGTGGGTGATATGAAAAATGAAGGGATTGAAGGAAGTATTACAGTAATTCCGGTTAAAAACCAAAATACAACCTGGGAAGTAAGCTTTAATGCTACTCATTACAAGCCGGTCATCACGAAGCTTAAAGACAGAGCGGATGAATCATTTAATATGGAAGTAGGAGGTATTGAAGGAGGTTCTGGAAACAGAATTCAGGCTCATGCAGTAGGATATGCACCTAACTCATTCTGGGTATACCAACAGGTATATGATACTAATGGAAAGCCTGTGGATGGAGCTTTTGTAGACAGAAATGGTGATGGTGTGATCAGTACAAAAGATATGTATTATTACAAATCTACAACACCTGATGCAATTTTAGGTTTCTCTACTAAAGTATCTCATAAAAACTGGGATTTTGCGTTAAGCGCAAGAGCAGTATTAGGAAACTATGTATATAATAATGCTGCTTCAAATAGTTCACTGCAATCTGCATCTACCAACGAATATCTTCAGAATGTATTCACTACGGCACCTCAGTATAAGTTTGCCGTTCCTCAATACAAATCTGATATTTATGTTGAGAATGCTTCATTCCTGAGACTGGATAATATCAATGTAGGATACAATTTCGGAGAAATTTTCACTAAAGGAAGTAATCTGAAAGTATATGCAATGGCACAGAATGTCTTTGTAATTACTAAATATTCAGGAGTAGATCCTGAAGTTTTCGGTGGAATAGATAACGGTTACTACCAAATGCCTAAGATTTATTCTTTAGGTTTTAACTTCCAATTTTAAATAAGAATTCAATGAAACTAAATAGAATTAAACTTAAAAATATAGTATTGCCTCTTTCAGCAGTATTTTTATTGACAGCAGCTTCTTGTGTGAAAGATCTTGAAAGAGAACCGATCACAGATGTTACTTCAGCCAGTATATATAAGGATTTTGCCAACTATAAGAATGTTCTGGCAAAACTTTACGGAGGACTTGCTATGGGAGGTCAGATCAGTGGAGACGGTGATCAGCCGGATAGTGATATTAACGGCATCAATGGTGGTTTTTCTCAATATACCAGATTGATGTACACCCTGAACGTGGTTACCACCGATGAAGCTGTGATTGGCTGGAATGACGGAAATCTTCATACGCTTCACAAAATGAGCTGGGATGCATCTAATGAATTCATCGCTGCAATGTACTATAGAGTATATACAGAAATTGCTTTTTGTAATGAATTTCTGAGAAATGTAACAGATGAAAAATTGGTTTCCAATAATATTACCGGGGATAATCTTGCTCAGGCTAAATTAATGAGAGCTGAAGCACGTTTCCTGAGAGCGCAGTCGTATTATCATGCGATCGATATGTTCGGAAATGTTCCTTTTGTAGATGAATCCTACTTGCCGGGCTCTGTCAATCCACCACAAAGAATAGAAAGAAAAGCATTATTTAATTTTATTGAGTCCGAATTGCTTGCTGTAGCAGGTGAATTGAAAGACCCTAAAACCAATGAATACGGAAGAGCAGATAAGGCCGCTGTATGGTCATTATTGGCAAAATTATATTTGAATGCAGAAGTATATACCGGAACACAGAGAAATACAGACTGTATCACTTATTGTAACAAAGTGATTGCGGCAGGGTATTCTTTAAAACCGAAATACGATGATTTGTTCCTTGCTGATAATAACATCAATAATCCGGAGCAGATTTTAAGTGTAAATTTTGACGGAATCAATACGCAGACCAATGGAGGAACTACTTATCTGGTACATGCTGCAATAGGTGGTGATATGAAAGCTGCTGATTTTGGAGTGAATGGCGGATGGAGTGGTTTAAGAACTACAAAAGCATTTGTAGGCTTATTCCCTACTAATGGAAGTGATAAAAGAGGAAGATTCTTTACTTCAGGGCAAAATTTAGAAATTAATGATTTAGGGTCCTTTACAGATGGTTATGCATTTATCAAGTTTAAAAATGTTAAAAGCAACGGATCTGTTGGAGCACATACTAACTGGGTTGAGGCAGATATTCCTTTATACCGTTTAGCAGATATCTATCTGATGTATGCAGAAGCTGTATTGAGAGGAGGTACTGGTGGAAGTCAGGCCACAGCAATCGGTTATATTAATCAGCTGAGAGAACGTGCGTATGGAAATACAAGTGGAAATGTATCTTCAATCAATCTCAACTTTATTTTAGATGAGAGAGGAAGAGAATTATCTTGGGAAATGACCAGAAGAAGTGATCTTATCCGTTTCAACAAGTTTACTACAGGAGATTATCTATGGCCATGGAAAGGAAATGTGAAAGATGGTAAAGCTGTAGAGAGCTACAGAAACCTTTTCCCTATTCCTGCTAAAGATATCGTAGCCAATCCTAATCTGATTCAAAATCCTGGGTATTAATTTAAAAACGTTTGAAATGAAAAATCTATTCAAAATATTGGCAGCTGTTTTTATCGGAATTTTAATGGTTTCCTGTGAGAAAGATGAAGATAAGGCAGTTCTTGAAGTAACCAAAAACCCTACTTTAACAGGAGATGCAGCCACATTAGTTTTGCTTAAAGCTAATGAAAATGATAAAGCAGTAAAATTTACTTGGACAAATCCCACATTTAATCTTGCTGTTGTTAATAGTAACACTCTTGAGTTTGCAAAAGCAGGAACCAGTTTCGCAAATGCTAAAAGTGCGGATTTAACAGCAAATGATCTGTCCAAAACTTATACTGTTAAAGATTTAAATAAAATTATTCTTGATGCAGGATTTCTTCCGGGGGTTGCAGCAAATATTGAAGTAAGAATGAAAGCTTCAGTAGGAAATGCTGCATCTTATTCCAACGTAATTCCAATGAGTATTACCCCGTATCTAACGGAATATCCTTCTTTTTATATTGTGGGAGAGGCATCTGCTGTTGGATGGAATGCAGGAGCTGCTCAGGTATTATATAAAAATGAAAATATTTCTACAATCTATACCTATCTGGAAAATGGGAAAGCATTCAGATTTTTAGGACAGAAAGACTGGAGTCCTTTGAACTATAGTTTAGATACAGCAGGAATGCAGGATGCTAATAAATATTTCAAAACATGGTCTTCCAATCTGGTAGCTGCAGCACCTGAAAATATGCAGTTTACAGGAGCTTCAGGAATGTACAAGATTACAATTGATTCTGATCTTGCCAAAAAAACAATAGATGTGGTTCCTTCCGCAATCAATAACTGGAACCCTGCTAATCTGTATATGGTAGGTACGATCAACGGATGGAATGCTGCTGGAGCTATAGCTATGACCAATTTAGGCGGAGGTAAATTTGAGCATACCATTATACTTTCTGCAGGTTCTCAATTTAAATTCCTGGGTCAGCAGAGCTGGGGAGATCTTGACTGGGGAAACATCTCTGGAGATGGAAACTCAGGCCTTATAGCTCCTAAAGGAAGCAATGGAAATATTAAAATTGATGGTACTGGAGGGAGCTATAAAATTTCTGTAGATCTGAAATTAGGGACTTATAAAATAGAAGCATTATAATAATTAAAGAATAATAAATGGGTAAAGTGCTGTTACAGCGGCACTTTATCTATTTTTAAGTTAATAAATAGTCATTATGAAGAAAATTACAGTTGGAGCGCTTTTGCTCTCAATGATGTTTACAGGTGTGAAAGCCCAATCTTTAAAATCTCCGGACGGGAAGTTTGAAATGAGCTTTCAGCTGAAAGAAGGAGTACCTTACTATAACCTGAAATATAATGGTACAGTAGTAGTTGAAGATTCTAAATTGGGATTGAGATTATTTAAAGACACAGCCATAAAATTCGCTTCTGAGATTGCCAAACCAGAAGATGCAAAATACGATCTGAACAACGGTTTTGCAAAGACAGATGAAAAAAGAGACTCCAAAAATGAAACCTGGCAGCCGGTTTTAGGAGAAAAGAAAAACTATATCAATAACTACAATGAGCTGGCAGTTACCCTGAACCAGGCTTCTACAGACAGAAGTATTGTGGTGAAGTTCAGATTGTTTAACGATGGTCTGGGATTCCGATATGAATTTCCACAACAGAAAAACCTTAATTATTTCGTCATCAGGGAAGAAGATTCTGAAATTGATTTTCCTACCGATATGAAGGCGTGGTGGATGGTTGCAGATTATGATTCTCAGGAATACCAGTATCAGGAAACAAAAGTATCTGAAATTCCTGCAAAATGGGATAAAGCATACGATGCGAACGCTTCACAGTCATTGGTGAAAAATGCAGTTCAGTCTCCTTTAATGCTTAAAAAAGAAGGAAAAGAACCATTGTATATCAACGTTGCTGAAGCTGCTGTATTAGATTATCCGGCTTCACATCTGGAAGTGGATGCTCAGAATTATAAATTCAAAACGCATTTAACTGCTGACAGACAGGGGGCAAAAGGATACATTCAGACTCCGTCAGTTACACCTTGGAGGACGATTATTGTAGCTCCGAAAGCAGAACAGGTAATGGATTCTAAAATGATCTTCAACCTTAATGAGCCTACAAAATATACTGATACTTCTTACATTCACCCTACAAAATACATGGGAGTTTGGTGGGAAATGATTATTGGGAAATCTCAGTGGGCGTACTCTACAGCTGAAAATGTTCATTTAGGTAAAACAGATTTTGCAAAATTAACTCCAAACGGAAAACATGCAGCCAACAATACAAAAGTTAAAGAATATATTGACTTTGCTGCAGAAAACGGATTCCAGGGATTATTGATCGAAGGATGGAATATCGGTTGGGAAGACTGGTTCGGACACTCAAAAGAATATGTTTTTGATTTCATTACCCCTTACCCGGATTTCGATATCAAAATGTTGAATGAATATGCCCATTCAAAAGGAATAAAGCTGATTATGCATCATGAAACTTCAGGTTCTGCAACGAACTACGAAAGATGGGCAGACAAAGCATTCCAAACGATGAATAAATATGGCTATGATGCTGTGAAAACAGGATATGTAGGAGATATTATTCCTAGAGGAGAACATCATTACTCTCAATGGACAATTAACCATTATTATAGAATTGCAGAAAAAGCAAACGACTATAAAATTATGGTCAATTCTCATGAATCTGTAAGACCTACAGGAGAAAGCCGTACCTATCCGAACTATATTTCTGCAGAAGCAGCACGTGGAACGGAATATGAAGCATTCGGAGGAAACAAGCCTGATCACCAGACGGTCCTTCCGTTTACAAGATGGATGGGAGGTTCTATGGATTATACGCCGGGTATTTTCCAGACGAAGTTAGATTATTATTTCCCTGGAGATAACCGTTTCGTAAAAACTACACTGGTAAAACAGCTGGCTCTTTATGTAACAATGTATATGCCGCTTCAGATGGCTGCGGATCTTCCTGAAAACTACAAAAAGCATATGGATGCATTCCAGTTTATCAAGGATGTAGCAGCAGACTGGGATGATACAAAAATCTTATCTGCAGAACCTGGTGATTATGTAATTACAGCAAGAAAAGCAAAAGGTACTGAAAACTGGTTTGTAGGAGGTATTACTGATGAAAACAAACGTGAGTATACTGTAGACTTCTCATTCCTGGATAAAGGAAAGAAATATGAAGCAACGATCTATGAAGATGGAAAAGATGCTGATTATATAGATAATCCTCAAAGCTATAATATCTACAAGAAAGAGATTACAGGCAAATCAAAAATTAATTTTAAAATGGCAAGAAGCGGTGGTTTCGCAATTTCTATCAAGCCTGTAAAATAATTTTAAAGAGACACTAAGGTGCCCCGGTTCATCGGTTTTTCGATGTCCGGGGTATTTTTTTGACAGATTATTTATCCCCTGCTGGCTGGTTCAGTTGTGAGTATTGATAGTCAGTATCAGGTGTCTGCTCCTTTAAGGATGCATTTTCATTTTTCATTTTTTCCTTGTGCTTATATTCCTTCTGATACTGCTTTACCGTTTTTCCGGTTCCATCATGTCTCCATCCCGGTGAATAAAAAAGATACTTTATACGGTCTTTGAAAGAAAGTCCGGGCTGTCTGATATCTTTTCCTATTCTTCTCCATTCATAGAAAAGCATTGTTGCAGGATCTTTGGACTTTATTTTTGGATAGACACCATACTTCACAGGCACCTCTGGATCTTCTTTTTCAAAAGTTCCGAAAATCTTATCCCAGATAATCAGCCCCATTCCCATATTACGGTCAAGATATTTGATGTTGCAGGCATGATGTACTCTGTGATGAGAAGGGGTAACCAGAATATATTCTAAAAATCCCATACTTTTAATAGACTGTGTATGGACAAAAGTGCCATAAATCTGTATCGCAGAATACGCTACCAGAATATGCCATGGATGAAAGCCCATAAAAGCTAACGGAGAGAAAAATAAATACCTGTACAAAGGTTGAAATACAGGACTTCTGAATCCTGTGCTGATGTTGAAATAATCAGAATTGTGATGCGTAATATGTACGGCCCAGAAGACACGTGAATGATGATCTACATAATGATGAACATAATAAGCGAAGTCCTGAGCGAGAAATACAGCAATCCAATACCAGATTCCCTCTTGCCAGTCGAAAATACGGTGATGATAAAAAAACATCATAACAAATAAAGAGAAGCCTTTCATGATGATATCTAACCCATAGTTGAGCAATGCAAAAAGGACATTAGTTGCTACATCTTTGGTTTCGTAAATTTTTTCTTTATTGAAGTGACTGTAGGCCATTTCTGCGAAAATAATTACCGCAAAAACAGGGATAGTCCATGTGTAAACAACATCCGGACCCTCAGCGTGGAACATACTACTGAAATCAAACATTTTTTCTGTAAAACTAAAGATAAAAAGGGGGATAAATTAACTTTTAAGATGAATTTTTTATGAAAAATTTAAGTTTTTTCTATATAAGTTAAAAAATGAATGCCAAATTTTGAAAAATTGTAGGTATGAGGATGAAAAAAAGAGGACATTCTGCTATATTTTGAATGTCTATATGAAAATTAAATGCTAAATTGAACACTAATATGAAGACAATATTTGCCGCATTAGCCCTTTCAATAGCTTCTGCAGCCTTTTCCCAAAAAGTACTGGAAAGAATAGAACCGGCCTTCTGGTGGAAAGGAATGAAAAACCCTGAACTTCAGATTCTTGTGTACGGAAAAGACGTTGCCCATAACGAGGTTGTACTTTCGGATGGAATACAGATCAAAGACATCCGGAAAGTTGATAATCCGAATTACGTTTTTATTACCGTAAATACCAATGAAATAAATGTTCCGAAGTTTACTATTACTATTAAAAAAGGACGTAAAAACCTGAGTTCTTATGCATATGAACTGAAGCAAAGGAATCCCGGATCTGCCAACCGCGAATCTTTTACTTCAAAAGATGTCATGTACCTGATCATGCCGGACCGCTTTGCCAATGGTAATGAAAAAAATGATTCAACACCGGAACTTACAGAAAAAGCTGATCGAAATCTGCCTAATGGAAGACATGGCGGAGATCTTAACGGTATCATCAATCATCTTGACTATATTCAGGACCTGGGAGCAACAGCTGTATGGCTGACTCCGGTAAATGAAGACAATGAAAAAGTATATTCCTATCACGGGTATGCTCAGACAGACCTGTATAAAATTGATGGCCGCTACGGAACCAATGAAGACTACAAAACTTTATCCAAAGAACTGAATAAACGGAAGATGATGCTGGTGATGGATTATGTCACCAACCACTGGGGTGGCTCACACTGGATGATCAAAGACCTTCCTTCAAAAGACTGGATACACTGGTTTGATGAAGGAGAAAAAGGATTTAAACGTTCCAATTATAAAACGACAACGCAATTTGATACCAATGCTTCAGATATTGATAAAAAATATGCACTGGACGGATGGTTTGATACTACCATGCCGGATATTAATCAAAAAAATCCATTGGTTCTGAAATATCTGATTCAAAATGCAATCTGGTGGATAGAATATGCAGAATTGGGAGGATTCCGGGTAGATACCTATCCTTACAATGATAAAGATGCCATGGCAAAATGGGCTAAAGCCATTACCGATGAATATCCGAAATTCAATATTGTAGGAGAAACCTGGCTTTATACAGCAGCACAAATTGCAGCCTGGCAGAAAAATTCTAAAATAGGAGCCATAGAAGGGTACAATTCAAACCTGCCTTCGGTAATGGATTTTATGTTGTTTGAAAACATGCCTAAAGCTCTTAAAGAAAAAGAAGGTTGGGATAAAGGTATGATCCGCATTTACGATTCCTTTACCAGCGATTTTCTTTATCCGGATATCAATAACCTACTGGTTTTCTTTGAAAATCATGATACAGAAAGATGGAATGAAATCTTTAATGCAAATCCTGATGCTTACAAAATAGGACTTGCTTTGATCTCAACCGTAAGAGGAATTCCTCAGATCTATTACGGATCAGAAATAGGAATGAAAGGAGATAAGACGAAGGGAGGTGATGCAGATATCCGAAGAGATTTTCCGGGAGGCTGGAAATCTGACTCTCAGAATGCTTTCAATCCATCTGCTCAGACTCCGGAGCAAAAGGAATTTTTCCAGTTTACTCAAAAACTTCTGAACTGGAGAAAGGGCAAAGATGTGATTCATAACGGGAAAACTAAAAATTTCGTTCCTCAGGATGGCGTTTTTGTGTATTTCAGATACAATGAAAAAGAAAGAGTAATGGTGGTCATCAACAATAATGAAAAAGATCAGACGTTAAACCTGAAACGATTTGCCGAATCGCTTAATGGATTTACAAAAGGGAAAGAGGTTATTTCAGGAAAAGAATTTATGTTGCAAAATACGATCAATATTTCTGCAAAAACGCCATTAATCATTGAACTTGAAAAATAATTAATACATATGAAAAAACTAACGACTGCTTATACATTAATCCTTTTTGTACTGGGGTTTTCTTTATTGAATGCACAGTCGAAACCCGTATTTGAGAAAGAAAAATCGGAAATCAGTACCATGCTTGATGCATTTAACGTAGCTGCGGCAAAAGCAGATTACAATACCTATTTTAATTTCTTTGCAGATGAATCTACCTTTATTGGAACAGATGCTACCGAAATATGGAATAAAAAAGAATTCATGGTATGGGCAAAACCTCATTTCGACAAAAAGAAAACCTGGGATTTTAAGGCACTTAAAAGAAATATTTACTTCAGCAAAGATGGGAAACTGGCGTGGTTCGATGAACTATTGGATACCCAGATGAAAATATGCAGAGGTTCCGGAGTGGTAGAAAAAATCAACGGAAGCTGGAAGGTAAAACAATACGTTCTTTCTGTGACGGTTCCTAATGAGGTAGTGGATAAAGTGGTGATAGAAAAAACACCTATCGAGGATGCATTAATCCAAAAACTGAAGTCATAATGGCAGAAATGTTGGGGAGATATAATACGGGACCGTTTGGAAAAAGAAAAAAGCCAGACTTATCCATGCTTCAGATTATTAACATGAGTATGGGATTCCTTGGAATTCAAATGGCGTTCGGATTACAAAATGGAAATGCAAGCCGTATTTTAGGTAATTTAGGAGCGGATGTTCACGAATTATCCTGGTTCTGGCTGGTTGCTCCTGTTACAGGACTCATTGTTCAGCCTATTATTGGGCATATGGGCGACAATACCTGGAGTCCGTTGGGAAGAAGAAAGCCATATTTTTTAATTGGAGCTGTTTTATGTGCTATAGGGCTGGTGCTTCTTCCGAATGCAGCTTCTGTGACTCAGATGTTCGCTGCCAATGCTCTTTTATTAGCTGTAATATTCCTTGCCATGATGGATGCTTCTGTAAACATCGCAATGGAGCCTTTCCGGGCATTGGTAGGAGATATGCTCCCGAAACATCAGGGCACAATAGGATTTTCAGTACAGACAATTCTGATTGGAATCGGGGCTGTATTGGGTTCTTATTTGCCGGATTGGTTAACAAAAATGGGAATTTCCAATGAAGCCCCGGCAGGGTTTGTAGCAGATAATGTGATTTATTCTTTTTATATAGGAGCAGGTTTACTTATCATATCAATTCTTTACACTATAATGACAACCAGGGAATACTCTCCACAGGAGTTTGCTGATTTTGAAGATGGAAAAGAAGTTGAGAGGCAGGAATCTAAGTTTTCAGATATTTTCAAAGACTTTGCAGCAATTCCTGTACAGATGAAAAAGCTGGGAATTGTTCAGTTTTTTTCATGGTTTGCTTTATTTACCATGTGGGTTTTTACCACCAGCGCATTAGCTACCCATCATTTTGGACTTTCTCCGGAAGATACCCATTCCAAAGCATTTAATGATGCCGGGGACTTAACCGGAAAGCTTTTCGGAATGTATAATTTATGGGCAATCCCATTTGCTTTTTTATTGACACCTATCGCGAAACTGATTGGTAAAAAACAGACTCATGCTTTGGCTTTGCTATGTGGAGGTTTGGGACTTGTTTCAATGTATTTCATTAAAGATGTCAACAATTTATGGATCTCCATGATCGGGTTAGGTTTTGCCTGGGCAAGTATTCTGGCAATGCCTTATGCGATGCTTATTGAAGTAATTCCACAGAGAAAAATGGGAGTTTATATGGGAATATTCAATTTCTTTATTGTTATTCCTCAGATCATCAATGGATTATTCGGAGGTCCTGTTGTAAGCGGTGTTTTCGGAAAACAGGCGATGGATTATGTTGTGGTAGGAGGTGTTTGCATGCTGATAGGAGCTGTAGTGACCATGATTTTTGTTAAATCAGAAGATGAAACCCCTAAGGAAATTGAAGAGGAGATCAAACAGGTGCATTTTTAACTAGAAGTTAGAAGTTAGAAGTTGTGCCGAAAACTTTACCTTAAATCTAAAATAATATAGTGAAATTCAATAGGAGCGGGCTTTAGCCCGCTTTCTCTTTCAGTATTTATTAATTGGCTTTAGCCAAAACCTATCTTTTTTCACAATTTTTTTAAAATTAAAATTTATATATGAATGAAATTTAAATTTTTAAATAAACTTTTTCCTTCAAATAAAAAAAGTAAGAAGCAGAAAAATGAGGCTGTTATTGAAGATCCTGATGATAGTGGGTTTACTGAAGAAGAATTACTTCAGGAAGAAATGCTTCAATACGATAAACATGTAGATTTCTATTATGCCAATATCATCAACTCATTGATTCTTTATACTTATAATGTAAACCAATTGGATGAAATGACTCCCGTTTTAATAGATCCATTGACGGAACTGTATGAGGAGCTTGATTATGCATTCATCCCGGTTTTGTTTGATTCTGTCTTTAGAAATAAACGGATTGATGAATCATTTAAAGAAGATTTGCTGCAATTTAAAAAGAAAGTAGATGATATTCCTGTGGAAATTTGGGACTGGGACTTTTTAGACCAACATGAAACATGGAAAAATATAAGACTTGAAGCCGAAATGCTTTTAAATAAACTCAATATAGAAACAAGAACTTATAATACGGATTATACTACAATACTATTTAAAAAATAATAACAATAAAATTCAATAGGAGTTGGCTTTAGTCCAAACTTAAATCTATAATTACTATTCAGAATCTATTAGCCTCACACAGATTTCACGGATAACACAGATGTTTACGTTTATTCATATCTGCTCGATCTTCGGAAAAAAGGATATTCGTGGCATGAAATTTTATCGCAGATAAAATCCTTGCGCCTTAAAAAACATATTGAAAGTAAAGAAATCGCATCTTTGCGTAATCCAACCTAGCCGATATTTTCACTTTCTCAACTTTTTTACTTCCCCAATTTCCTTTCTTAACCTACATCAACTTTTAAAATACCCGCATACCGTACATTTGTACTATAAATAATCACAGAAAATGAAAACAGTATATCATAAAGCAGATTCGAGAGGCCACGCCAATCACGGATGGTTAAATTCTTACCATACATTCAGTTTTGCCAACTATCAGAACAGAGACAGAACCAACTTTGGTGTTTTAAGAGTATTGAACGATGACACCGTTTCTCAGGGAATGGGTTTCGGAACACATCCTCACAGGGATATGGAAATTATATCTATTCCTTTGGAGGGGGATTTGGAACATAAAGACTCAATGGGAACTACAGCGGTAATCAGAAAAGGAGAAATTCAGGTGATGAGTGCCGGAACTGGTGTTAAGCACAGTGAGTATAACAAAAATAAAGATGAAGAGGTAAAGTTTCTACAGATCTGGGTTTTTCCAAGAGAACTGGATGTTGAACCACGATATGATCAGAAAAGTATCAAAGAAGGTGAAAAAATCAATGGATTCCAACAGATTTTATCTCCCAATAAAAATGATGACGGAGTTTGGATTCATCAGGATGCATGGTTCAACCTGGCGAACTTTAAAAAAGGAAATGGTAAAAATTATATGCTCAACAAAAAAGGAAATGGAGTCTATGCATTCGTTTTAAAAGGAAGTGCAAAAATAGGAGACCGTGTCCTGAATGAAAGAGACGGATTAGGAATCTGGGATACTCAGAGCTTTAATATAGAAGCCGTGGAAGACACCGAAGTATTATTAATGGAAGTACCAATGGAACTGCCATCTTATCTTAAATAAAAAACTAAATTTGTAATCTTAAAAATAAACCCCACATATGAAAATTTTAGCAATAGCAGGAAGTAACTCCGAAGCTTCAATGAACAAACAGTTGGTAGCCTATGCATCAACATTATTTGAAAATGCAGAAGTAGAAGTAATAGATCTGAATCCTTTTGAAATGCCAATCTATAAGCATGAAAGAGAATTGGCTGGTGGTGTTCCTCAGGAAGCTCATGATTTTGCAGCAAAAATTGATGGCGCAAATTTATTATTGGTTTCTTTAGGAGAGCATAACGGAACATATTCTACAGCATTCAAAAATGTATTCGACTGGGTGTCCAGAATCAAAGACAGAACAGTTTGGAATGAAGTGCCAATGCTATTGATGTCTACATCTCCAGGAGGCAGAGGTGGAGCTGGAGTTTTGGAAGCAGCATCGAAGCGTTTTCCTTTCCATGGAGGAAATGTGGTGGAAACTTTCTCTCTTCCTTTCTTTAATGATAATTTTGATAAAGCAGGTCAAAAGATATCTAATGAAGAGAAGGACAGTGAGTTAAAAGAAAAAATAAAGAAGATTGCAGCCATTGAAACAATCCTTGAAAAATAGAATTTGAATATTCATTTAAAATTACTATTTTTGCAAAAAGAAAAGAGATGAAAATTCAGACCTCCTATAAACAATGTTTTTCTCATAAAGGGAAAATTGTGGGCTCTGAAATTCTGAGATAAAATAACGGCCGATAATCTGAAAAGATTGTCGGCTTTTTTGTTTTCTAAAATCGAGTATAAAAGTAATTGAAATATTAAAAGATAAGAAGACGCAAGACGTCAGATACAAGATAAAAATCATCTGAAATCTGAGATCTGAAATCCTATATCTAAAAATCTAAGCAGACATGAGCAACACTTACAAATCAGCAGGAGTAGACAAAGAAGAAGGATACAAAACGGTTGACAAGATCAAAAAAGCGGTCGGTGAAACCCACAATTCCAATGTACTGAACCACTTGGGAAGTTTTGGTGCTTTCTATGAGATCGGTGGATACAAAAATCCGGTTCTTGTATCAGGAACAGATGGAGTAGGAACAAAGCTGAAAGTAGCTTTAGATACCAAAAAATATGATTCTATCGGGGTAGATTGCTTCGCAATGTGTGCCAATGATATTCTTTGTCACGGAGCAAAACCTTTATTCTTCCTGGATTATCTGGCTTGTGGAAAGCTTGATTCAGAAATCGCAGCAGAAATTGTTTTAGGAATGGTAGCCGCTTGTAAAGATAACAACTGTGCGCTGATTGGGGGAGAAACTGCTGAAATGCCGGGAATGTACCAGCCTGGAGATTATGATGTTGCAGGATTCTGCGTAGGAATCGTAGAAAAAGATCAGATTATTGATGGTTCTACAATCAAAGCAGGTAACAAAATTATTGCATTACCAAGCTCAGGATTCCACTCAAACGGATTCTCTTTAGTAAGAAAAGTATTCCCGAACTTTGAAGAAGAGTTTGAAGGAAAACCATTATATGAAACCCTTTTAGTTCCTACAAGATTATACTACAAAGATATCCATAAAGTATTGGAAGAAGTAAAAGTAAGCGGAATTGCCCACATTACTGGAGGCGGTCTTTACGAAAACGTTCCAAGAATCATTCCTGAAGGACTTTGTGCTTCTATTGACGGTTCTAAAGTGAGAATCCCTAGCGTAATGCTTGAGCTTGAAAAGAGAGGAGGAGTAACACGTGAGGAAATGTACGGAACATTCAATATGGGTGTAGGTATGGTAATCGTTGTAGATGCTGAACATGCTGAAAAAGTATTACACCTTTTAGATGACGCTTACGAAATCGGAGAAATCACAGAGGGAGCAGAAAAAATCAATTTATCACTATAAATGTAGTAACGTGAAAAGTATTTCTGATTTTTAAGTCATTAATACATGAATACTTTTTACATTTTACAAAAATATGAAGAACATCGTTGTACTCGTATCCGGTTCAGGAACCAATCTGCAGAGAATCATTGATACCATTGATGCTGGAGAAATCCAGAATGCAAAAGTATCTTTGGTAGTAGCTGACAGAGAATGTTTCGGATTGGAAAGAGCAAAGAATCACAATATAGAAAATATACTCATTCCAAGAGGAAAGAATTTCAGCAGTGAGTTGGCTAAAGTAATCCCTGAAAATACCGATCTGATTGTATTGGCAGGATTTTTATCCATCTTAAAATCTGAATTCTGTGAAAACTGGAACGGTAAAATAATCAATATTCATCCAGCTTTGCTTCCGAAATTCGGAGGAAAAGGAATGTGGGGAATGAACGTTCATAATGCAGTCATTGAAGCTAAAGAAGTAGAGAGTGGGGCGACTGTACATTTTGTGACACCAGGCATTGATGAGGGAGAAGCTATTCTTCAGAAATCTTTTGAAGTAACAGCTGACGATACTCCTGAAACCCTGGCTCAGAAAGTTCACCAGATTGAATATGAAATATTTCCGATAGCGATCAATAAGGTCCTGGGAAATTAATAAATATAACAATGTACTAGTGTAAAAGTTTACCAATATTAAAGGTATTGTTACATTGCTAGATTATTACATTGATAAAAAAAATCTAAGTAAAATAAAAGTAAATTCGGAGGTGAAAGACCCGGATACAGTTTGAAATAGCTGTAAAAAGTAAAAAATTGAAAGTAAAATGAGTAAAAAGAGAGTTTTAATCAGTGTTTCTGACAAAAGTGGATTAATAGAATTCGCGCAGTTTTTGGAGGCCCAGAATTATGAGTTGATCTCTACAGGAGGAACGTTCAAACATTTGAAAGACGCTGGTTTAAATCCTATTCAGATCGATGAGGTAACCAATTTCCCTGAAATGCTGGACGGAAGAGTGAAAACTTTACATCCGAAAGTTCACGGTGGATTGTTGGCTGTTCGTAACAATGAAGGGCACATGAAAACCGTTCAGGAACACGGAATTGGTCTGATTGACATGGTGATCGTAAATCTTTACCCTTTCTTTGAAAATGTAAACAAAGACATTTCTTTACATGAAAAAGTAGAGTTTATCGATATCGGAGGTCCCTCAATGCTTCGTTCTGCAGCTAAAAACTTTGATTCTGTAACAGTAATCACAGATGTAGAAGATTATGCAGCAGTGAAAATTGAAATGGAGCAAAACGGTGATACTTACATCGAAACCCGTAAAAAGCTTGCAGGAAAAGTATTCAACCTTACCTCTGCGTATGATGCAGCTATTTCAAGAATGCTTTTAGATGAAGAATATCCTACTTATCTTAATGCTTCTTATAAAAAAGTGGCTGACTTAAGATACGGAGAAAACCCTCACCAGACAGCAGCTTACTATGTTTCCACTTTCGAGAATGGAGCAATGAAAGACTTTGAACAGCTTGGAGGGAAAGAGCTTTCTTTCAACAATCTTCGTGATATGGACCTTTGCTGGAAAGTAGTCACTGAGTTTAAAGAAGAAATGGCTTGTTGTGCTGTAAAACACTCTACACCTTGTGGTGTTGCGATCGGAACTTCAGCTTTGGAAACGTACCAGAAAACTTTCGAATGTGATCCTGTTTCTATCTTTGGCGGAATTGTTGCAATGAACTATAAAATAGATGCAGCAACGGCGGAAGAGTTGAACAAAACATTCCTTGAGATTGTAATGGCTCCTGAATTTGATGAAGAAGCTCTTGAAATTTTAAGAAAAAAGAAAAACCTGAGAATTATCAAAATCGTAAACCCTGTTTCTGATAAGCAGACCTGGGTGAAGGTAGATGGCGGTATTCTTGTTCAGGATAATGATACTCACTTCTCAGACGATATCAAAGTAGTTACAGAAGTACAGCCAACAGAAGAGCAGAAAAAAGCTTTACTTTTCTCTCAGAGAGTGGTAAAATATGTGAAGTCTAATGCAATCGTAGTTTCCAACGGAATTCAGGCATTCGGTATCGGTGGCGGACAGGTAAACAGAATCTGGGCGACTCAGCAGGCTATCGAAAGAGCAAAAGAAAAATTCTCCGGAGATTTGGTATTGGCTTCAGATGCATTTTTCCCTTTCCGTGATGTGGTAGATTTCTGCGCTCAGGAAGGTATCAAAGCGATTATTCAGCCAGGTGGAAGTGTAAAAGATCAGGATAGCGTAGAGGCTGCAAATGAGCACGGTATCCCAATGATGTTTACAGGTGTTAGACACTTTTTCCACTAATTAAAATAGAATTAAAAAATAATTAGGGATTGTATTTTTAGCATTCAAAATTATATATTTGTAAAATAAGACTAGATAATAATATAAAGTATGAGAATATTAATCATAGGTGAAGGCGGTAGAGAATCTGCTTTAGCGGCAAAGCTTCAGAATGACTCAAGAATTTCTAAAATGTTTTTTGCCAACGGGAATGCTACTACCGATGTAATAGGGAAAAATGTTCATTTATCGGAAATCAAAGAACTTAGAGATTTCGCCATTAAAGAAAAGATTGATCTTACGATCGTAGGTCCGGAAGCTCCTCTTGTAGCGGGTATCAAGGACGAATTTAAAAAACACGATCTTAAAGTTTTCGGTCCTACTCAGAAAGTAGCAAGCCTTGAAGGAAGTAAAGCTTTCTCTAAGAAATTTATGCAGACCTATGATATCAAAACAGCTAAGGCGGTAGTATTTGATTCATACAACGATGCTAAAGAATATGTGCAGACACAGCAATATCCTTTGGTGATCAAAGCCAGTGGTTTAGCAGGTGGAAAAGGTGTTGTTATTTGTGACAACCTTGAAGAAGCTGAAGCTACCATCCATGACTTCATGATCAGAAGAATCTATGGAGATGCAGGAATCCGTTTAGTTATTGAAGAATATTTACAAGGTTTTGAAGCGTCTATTATTGCTTTCTCTAACGGGGATAAATTATTCCCATGTGTAGCAGCAAAAGACTATAAAAAAGCCGGAAATGGAGATACCGGACCTAATACAGGAGGTATGGGTTCTATAGCACCAAGCCCGGAATTTACTCAGGAGCACTATGCAGATTTTGAGAAAAATATCTTAGAGCCTACCATTACAGGGCTTAAAGCAGAAGGTTTCGGATTCAAAGGAATCATTTTCTTCGGATTGATGGTTACGAAAAACGGAGCTTACCTTCTTGAATACAACATGAGATTCGGAGATCCTGAAACTCAGGTATTGATGGCACTTATGGAAAACAATCTTCTTGATGTGATCCAGGACTGTATGGAAGGAAAAGACATTGAACTTAAATTTAAAGACGAAAAAGCAGTTTGTCTTGTAATGTGTTCAGGAGGTTATCCAAGAAATATCGAAACAGGTTTCGAAATTACAGGAGAAGATAAACTGAAACATAGCAAACTTTTATACGCAGGAGCTATCAGCAAAGGAGACAAAGTAGTTTCCAACGGTGGTAGAGTTCTGAACATTGTAGCTACAGGTGTTACTTTTGAAGATGCCCGCAAAAAGGTTTATGAAGACGCAAGTCATGTACATTTCGATTACGGCTTCTATAGAGACGACATCGGAAAGTTTTAATAAAAATCACGAAAAAAGATTTGGAGCCATTCCAAGTCTTTTTTTGTAAAGCAGTTAATATTAAAAATAAGAGTTCAGATACTAGATTCCAGGCTTCAGACCAAAATCTGAAATCTGATGTCTGAAATCTGATATCTGATATCTTTCAAACAAATCAATTATCAACAATGAACAACGGTATTATTATTTTAGATTTCGGATCCCAGTACAACCAGCTTATCGGAAGAAGAATCCGTGAGATGGGGGTATATTCTGAGATCTTACCTTACAATACACCATTACAAGATATTTTAGCAAAACAGCCAAAAGGAATCATCCTTTCCGGTGGACCAAGCTCTGTAAATGCAGAAAATGCCCACCTGGTTGAAAAAGAATTATACGAGCAGGGAGTTCCTGTATTGGGAATCTGCTACGGAATGCAGATGACAGCTCACCTTTTAGGAGGAAAAGTAAACAAAGGAGAAAAAGGAGAATACGGTAAAGCAAACCTTGAGATCGTTAAAGAAAGCTCTTTATTGAAAGGAGTTACTCAGAACTCTGTAGTTTGGATGAGCCACTTTGACGAAGTAGGAGAATTGCCTGCAGGTTTTGAATTGAACGCAAAATCAGGAGTAATTGCTTCTATTGCTAACGAAGAAAGTAAAATCTACTGTGTTCAGTTTCACCCGGAAGTTTCTCATACAGAAGAAGGAGGGAAAATGCTTGAAAACTTTGTTTTCGGAATCTGTAATTCAGAGAAAAACTGGAAACTGACTAACTATATTGAAAAAACAGTTGAGGAAATCCGTGAGAAAGTAGGAGGCAACAAAGTAATCCTTGGACTTTCCGGAGGGGTAGACTCTTCTGTAGCGGCTGTTTTGATTCACAAAGCAATCGGTGACCAGCTGACTTGTATCTTCGTAGATACGGGATTATTGAGAAAGGATGAAGGCAAGAAAGTAATGGATCAGTATGGAGAGCATTTCCATATGAACATTAAAATGGTGGATGCTCAGGATAGATTCCTTACAAAATTAGCCGGAGTAGACGATCCTGAAGCGAAGAGAAAAATCATCGGAAACGAATTTATCCACGTATTTGACGAAGAATCTCACAAAATTGAGGGTGCTAAATTCCTTGCACAAGGTACTATTTACCCTGACGTTATCGAAAGTCAGTCTGTAAACGGACCATCTGCAGTAATCAAGTCTCACCACAACGTGGGAGGACTTCCTGAAGATATGGAATTCGAGTTATTAGAGCCATTAAGAGAGCTTTTCAAAGACGAAGTAAGAAGAGTTGGAGAAGAATTAGGAATTCCTCATCACATGGTATACAGACACCCTTTCCCAGGTCCTGGACTTGGAATCAGAGTATTGGGAGCTGTAGATGCTGAGAAAGTAAGAATCCTTCAGGAAGCTGATGATATCTTCATCGAAGAATTATACAAAAATGACCTTTACGAAAAAGTATCTCAGGCATTTGTAGTTCTTCTTCCGGTAAAATCTGTAGGAGTAATGGGAGACGAAAGAACTTACGAGTACACCGCTGTAGTTCGTTCTGCCAACACTATCGACTTTATGACAGCAACATGGAGCAGACTTCCTTACGAGTTCCTTGATACTGTTTCAAGCAGAATCATCAATGAAGTAAGAGGAATCAACAGAGTAGCTTACGATATTTCAAGCAAGCCACCAGCAACTATTGAGTGGGAATAATTTTTGACTTGAATTTTACATATAAATCCTGCCCTTTTGGGTGGGATTTTTTTGTTAAGATTGATGATCTGAGAAAATTGTAGAATAATCTTCATTGAAAAAGAACATTCTAGCCATTCCATCATATCTTGCAATGACAAACTTGATATTTTCATGAGATTGCTGTTTTATAAGGCAGAAATCATCATGAACTTTTTGTGTTAGTTTCTTTTTTATATCTTCAGTTTTTGCGATCTCATTTCTAAATCTATATAAACTAATTAAATCATCTATTGGTAAGGTATGATCTGTAAATGAAATTTCAAAATTTCCCATTTCTGTATCATATTCCCGAATTTTTTGCTCAATCAGCTCTTCCATAATTTATAATATGAATGTTGTCTATTTGGAGAAATTTATTAAAACTGTTTTAATGAAGAAATGATCAGTAAAATATTTAAAGCAATTAACAAGCAATATACCAGTTTGAAAAGTATATGCTTATGGAAAATAAGATAATTTAAAAACATTGTCACCATTAAATAAAAGTAAATAAAACTTTTTGCTTCCCGAGGTTTTATTTCAGATGCTGAAAACAAGTTTAAATTATGTGAAATATTGAGTGATGAGTCTGAATAAAAAATTCTTAAAATAAAAATAATGGTGATACTTATGAGTAAAGTTACTGCGTATGGTTTCATCAGTTCATAAAAATATTAATACTGTTTGTTTTTAATTTACATTGTAAAAATAAAAATCTTCAGCAGAAAAAGCATTCAGGTTTTCCATAAAATCAAAATAGCTATTATAAATATCAGAATCTACTGATAGATATGGGGTAGAGAGAGTATCAACAACGATGTATTCTATATCATGAAATGTATGAAGGACATTTTTTACTTGTAAAGCATATTGACTTTCGATAAAAATCAGAGGATAATTTAAACAGATATATCCGATGGTTTTATTTTCCAGGTTCAGGACAGATATTTTTTCTACTTCCATTTCTATATCAATACTATAATGAGGTATAAGTGTCTCCATTACAGCACTGAAATCAGAATGTTTCCAATAATTATTTGAATGAACGGCTGTGTGTAAAGTTTCAGAGATATCCACTGTTAAATTTTGTATAAATGATTGAGAAGTGCTTTTCTATAAGGATTGAAGTAAATTATTTTCACTAAATTTAAGTAAAATTACATCAAATGCAAATAGAAACAAGAAACCTGACCCTTCAGGATTATGATGAACTGGCAGAAACGATGAAAAGGGCCTATCCACAGATGTCGGAATCCATTTGGTCCAAAAAAAGTATTGATAAGCTTACAAAAATGTTCCCTAATGGACAGATTTGTATTACGGTAGACGGCAAGCTGGCTGCTGTAGCGCTTTCCATTATAGTCAATTATGAAGAATTCGGGGATGATCATACCTACAGCGATATTACAGGAAATTATACATTCAATACCCATTCTTCCACAGGAAATGTACTCTATGGAATTGAAGTTTTTGTAGATCCTGAGTTTCGTGAACTGCGTTTGGGAAGAAGACTGTACGATGCCCGGAAAGAGCTTTGTGAGCACTTGAACCTGAAATCCATTGTGCTGGGCGGCAGAATCCCGAATTATCACAAATACAGCCACGAGTTTTCTCCAAGAGAATATATCAGAAAAGTAAGAGATAAAGAGATTTATGATCCGGTATTGTCTTTTCAGCTTTCCAATAATTTTCTTCCGATAAGAATCCTGAAAAAATATCTTCCTGAAGATGAAGCTTCGAGAGAAAATGCAGTTCTTTTACAATGGAACAATATCTATTACAGCAGAAAACCAAATACGATGCAGGACAGCATTATCCGCCTTGGATTAGTTCAATGGCAGATGAGGCACTTCAAAGATATAGAAGCTTTTTATGAACAGGTGGAGTTTTTCGTAAACGTAATGGGAGATTATAAATCAGACTTTGTTCTTTTCCCTGAACTCTTTAATACCCCTTTACTGGCGCCCTTCAATAACCTTTCTGAAAGGGACAGTATGATAGAGCTAGCCAAACTTACTGAAGAGATCAAAAATAAAATTTCAGACCTGGCGATCAGTTATAATGTGAATATTATTTCCGGAAGTATGCCTGTTTTTGATAATGACAATAATGATCTGTATAATGTCAGCTATCTTCTTCATCGCGACGGCCGTATGGATGAATACCGGAAAATTCACATTACTCCGAACGAAAAGAGATATTATGGAATGAAAGGTGGAAATGAAATTAAAGTTTTTGATACCGACTGTGGTAAAATAGGTCTCGTGATCTGCTATGATGTAGAATTCCCGGAATTACCAAGAATTTTGGCTGATCAGGGGATGAAAATCCTATTTGTTCCTTATCTGACAGATACTCAGAATGCTTATATGAGAGTACGCCACTGTGCTGCTGCAAGAGCTATAGAAAATGAATGTTATGTAGCCATTGCCGGCTGTGTAGGAAATCTTCCGAAGGTAAACAATATGGATATCCAGTTTGGACAGGCTGCTGTATTTACACCTTCTGATTTTGCCTTCCCATCCAATGCAGTGAAAGGAGAAGCTACTCCCAATACGGAAATGACCCTGATTGTGGATGTAGACCTGAATCTGTTAAAAGACCTCCATCACAACGGATCTGTTCAGGTGATGAAAGACCGCAGAAAAGATCTGTACGAAACCTATCTTAAATAAAGATGATCCTATCTCAAAGGTAATTCAGATAGATTTTATATCAATAGAAGCGGGCTTTAGCCCGCTTATTATGTATTGATCTGTAATAAAGGCTTTAGCCTAAACTTATGATCTGTTGCCGTTTGACATTGTTTAAAGTTGTAGCCATCCTATAAAAAAGACTGCCCAGAAAGACAGTCTCTTTTTATTTTACCTAAAATTTTTTTTGAGTAGACAGATTACATGTACTGAGGACATACTACAGCAGGGCAGATAAGTTTTGGACATCTTGGTCTTCCGTCTGTAGGGCAGCATTGGTTGGAGCAGTTTCCGATAATGATTCCGCTTCCTGCAATCCCTTTTAATTGCTCTCTTGAAAGTTTGTTGTTACGTAAATTTTTCATGTTCTAATACTTTTGGTTTGTTTTATTTGTACGTTGTAAATATATTAATTTTTATGATATATGATGGTTTTTGTTATTATTAATGAAATTTATTCTTTAAAACATTGATTGTGTGCTGTTGTTTTTAACTTTGCGGATTGGTATTGTTGTCAATAATTCTTTTCATAAAGGAACAATTTTTGGAGTAAATTGCACTTACTATTGATACACTATGTTTGACAAGCAGCAAAGAAAACTGAAAAGATCCGCAAGACTGATTTCCGTATTGAGTAAATATGGATTCAAAGATATGCTGGCAAGGATGAATGGAGGAAATAAGCAGGAAGACACTCCCAATTCAGATGAGATTATTTCAAAAGGAACCGTTTACGAAAGAATAAGGCTCGCTCTCGAAGAGCTTGGGCCCACCTTTGTGAAGCTTGGTCAGACATTCAGTAACCGGGAAGATCTATTGCCGCCGGAACTGATTCAGGAGCTGCAGAAACTTCAGGACAAAGTGGAAACAGTAGATATGGATGTAGAAGAAGCACTGGAGAGCGAATTCAATATTTCCGTGAAAGATTATTTTCTTGAAATTCAGAAAGAACCTTTGGCTACAGCTTCCATTGCTCAGGTGTATAAAGCTGTTTTGAAAGATGGCAGCCCTGTGATTTTAAAATTGAGAAAACCAGATGTACAGTCTGTTATTGAAGATGATTTACTGCTTATCAAAGATATTGAAAAACTGATTTCTGCCTATTCAGAAATAGGAGAGAAGCTTAATATGAAACAGGCCATTTCCACTTTTGAAAAATCATTACTGGAAGAAGTTTCTCTGATTAATGAAAGAAATAATATACTGCAGTTCCGTCTCAATTTTAAGAATAATAAAGAAACGTATGTTCCTAAAGTCTACGAAGAATTCTCCAACAACAATATTCTTTGTATGGAATTCATTGATGGAATAAAGGTTACGGATAAATCAGTACTTCTGGCAAATAATATAGACCCTGTAAATGTTTCCGAAGCAGGTTTAAGGCTGTTTGTATCACAGATCTTAGACTATGGATTCTTCCATGCAGATCCTCACGCCGGCAATATTTTAGTAAAAAAAGATGGTAAAATCGTTTTCATAGATTTTGGGGCGGTAGGAAAAATTCAGCCTAATGATAAAGAAATTCTTGAAAATCTTATTGTAAGTTTTGTCGCTAAAAATTCGCATAAAATAGTCCGGTCACTCAAAAAAATGGCCATAAGCTATGAAATTCCTGATGAAAGACGGTTTGAAAATGACGTAGATGATATTCTGAATTTTGTTCACAGCTCATCATTACAGGATATCAATGTGCAGGTGATTATCAACAAGATGAAGGATATTTTAAAGGACAACAGGCTTTATATGCCAGATTATTTCTATCTTTTATTCAAAGGAATCAGCCTGATAGAAGGAGTTGGAAGGAGCATTAACCCTGATCTGGATATTGTAAAAAGTCTTCACCCTTACACAAAGAAAATTTTTACCAAGAAAATCAGCCCTAAAAATCTTTTAAAAACAGGAATGGACAGGATGATGAATTTCACAGATAATGTGGATGAAATCCCGAAAGAGCTTCGTTCCGTACTCCAAAAGCTGGATGAAAATAAGTTTACTATTTCCAGTGAGATTAAAAATATAGATAAAACCAACCAACTGATCAAATCCAGTGTGGTCAATTTGATTCTGGCTATGATTTTAGGCGCGAATATAATTGCAACAGCCATTGTTTTTAGTTCAGAATCCGGTCCGAGAATAGGTGAGTTGTCTTTGGTAGCAGTCTTAGGATTTGTTTTTTCAGTTATTCTGGTGTTAATACTTTTACTGAGAGTTACAAGAAAGTGATGCACGAAATAAAAATAGAAAAATTGCAATTTTTCCATTCCGAACTATAAATCCCGAATCCCGGAACCCGAATTAAAAAAACAAAAACCATAATGAGAACACTTGTTATAACAGCAATTACCTTTTTCAGTTCATACTGTACTGCACAGCAAGGAAATGAAGAGAATCTTCAAGGAGATTTTGATGGGAACGGAACCAAAGAATATGCTTATACAAAAGTAAGCGATTGTGGTGACGAATGTGAAGGAAAGTGTGAAACGACGATTTATTTCAGTGATAAAAACATACAACCTATAACGATTACCCCTGCGAACCAAGGGAGTCTGTATAATCTGGGAGACCTTAATGGTGACGGCAAAGAAGAGATTGGTTTTTATCCCAATTGGTGTACCAGTTGCTGGCATCCGTTCTATGTATATACTTTAAGTAAAACGGGCTGGAAACCATTATTGCCATCTATTTCAACCCATTGCAATCAGTGGGAAGAAGATAAATTCCCTATCAAAAAAGACCCGAAAAAGAAAGGGTACGTTATTGTTACCTCCAGTAAATGGGAAGATGATGATATTAAAATTAAGGTCAATAGTGTAAAAGTGAATTAGATGGTTAGACTATTGCTGGTTGTTTTTGTTGCTGGTTTAACGTATTGTATAAATGAAATTGTGTTAATCAAATATAGTCAGGTAATCATTTCCTAATAACTAGTTCCTGCAACCTGCTGCCTAATATCTGCAGCCTCTAATTTTTAACTTGTAATTAAATACCTATCTTTGCAAAATGGAAAAACTCACTTTTGCAGATTTTGACCTTCCGGTTAAAATTCTTGATGTTTTGGCGGATTTGGAATTATTTGAACCTACACCTATTCAGGAGAAGAGCTTAAAACCTATTCTTTCAGGAAGAGATGTAATGGGAATTGCACAGACAGGAACCGGGAAAACATTAGCTTATCTTTTGCCCGTTCTGAAAACATGGAAATACAGCAAGACAGGAAATCCAACTGTTTTAGTGCTTGTACCTACAAGAGAATTGGTGGTACAGGTAACCGAAATCCTTGAGAAACTGACAGAAAATATTACTGCAAGAGTAATCGGAATATACGGTGGGAAAAATATCAATACTCAAAAACTATTGTTCAATGATGGTTGTGATATTTTGGTAGGAACACCGGGAAGAGTGATGGATCTTTCCATAGACAACGCCATTTCTCTTAAAGAAGTTCAGAAATTGGTCATTGATGAATTTGATGAGATGCTTAATTTAGGTTTCAGACCGCAGCTTACTCATATTTTTGAAATGATGAAAGCGAAGAGACAAAACATTCTTTTCTCTGCAACCATGACGGAAGCGGTAGATGAAATGCTGGATGTATACTTTGCAAGTCCGATTGAAATTTCATTAGCAAAATCAGGAACACCTCTTGAAAAAATTGAACAGACTGCTTATAAAGTAGAAAACTTCAATACTAAAATCAACTTACTTGAACATTTACTGAAGAATGATACAGATATGTCCAAGGTCTTGATTTTTAATAATAATAAAAGACATGCCGACATGCTCTTTACTAAAATTGATGAGCTTTTCCCTGGACAGTTTGATGTGATTCACTCTAATAAATCTCAGAACTACAGACTTAAGGCTATGAAAAGCTTTGAGAATGAAGAAGTCAGAGGTTTGATTACTACGGATGTAATGGCAAGAGGTCTTGATATCTCAAATGTCACACATGTTATCAACTTTGAAACACCGGATATTCCTGAACAGTATATCCACAGAATTGGTAGAACAGGTAGAGCAGACAAAGAAGGAAAGGCGGTTACTTTTGTAACTAAAAAAGAAGAAACTTTGATTCTTGATATTGAGCTATTGATGGATAAAGAATTGAAATTTAATGAATTCCCGGAAGGAGTTAAAATCAATCCTAAAAAGATCGCTTCTGAAGAAGATCAGGTTATTATGAAAAACCCTGCACAGGTAAAACTGAATGATGGAGGAGGAGCTTTCCATAATAAAAAAGCTAAAAACACAAAAGAAAACTGGGGTGGCCCTTCCAAAAGAAAAGCACCTAAGAAGTTTGGAGCCAACAGGGCCCAACAGAAAGCAATATCAAAATCGAAAAGAAAGAAATAAAATAAAAACGATTCCCATATCAGGAATCGTTTTTTATTTTTAATCAAATTGGATATTGTTATTTTTTAAAATTTCTTTAAACTTATCTGCTTTGCCCTCCTCTTTCATACTCTTGTAAATATAGCCTATCATTTTTTCAGCATCAGACCGGTAAGGTGATTTTTGCTCAGAATAGATCCTGTATGCTTTACAAATATTATCAAGACCTTTCTCGTTATTCTTCAGATGAGTAAAGTAGACTTGCCCCATTCCATAATAAACTTCCGGATCACCGGGATATACTTTGTCAAAATCATTATAGGCATCAATAGCTTTCTGATATTCCTTTTTATAAACATACGTGATTGCTATATTCTGTAAAGGCATTTTACCTGTTGGATCAGCAGCCAATGACTGTTTATAAGCATTTAGAGCTTTATCATATTCTCCAATTCTTCTGTAACATATTCCCAGATTATCCCATGCATAAATGAATTTTGGATCAATCTTTACCGCTTGTTCATAATTTTGAATAGCTTCTTTCCAGTTTTCCTGTTTGGATGCGTCAATGGCCTTCTGATAGAAATCAAGTGCGGTTTTATTTTTTGAGAACTTGTCATAACTGGTTTCTGAAGTGGTGGTAGCTCTTTTTACACTTTCGCAGTTTTGCATCAGATATCGCTCAAGTTCATTATAGCTGTCCTTATATTGTTGTGAATCCTTATTCGTGTTAAAAGTTAGATTGATCTGTTTTTTCCCGTTTACTTTAGGGGCATTTTCAGATTGTTTTTCTGCTCCTTTCAAAAGGGTAGATATTTGAAGAGCTCCGGTGTATTTGTCAATACATTCATGAACATCTTTTATAATATCTTCCTTCTTCCTGTTAGACAGGGAAATAGAGTCAGCACATTTACAGGCGTTTTCTGAGAGTTCCTGAAGAACTGTTTTTTCATTCGGTTTCTCCTGAGAAAATGAAAGAGAATACAATAAAACAGAAAATAAAATGGTTATTGGTTTTTTTATCATGGGTTGTAGTTTATTTCAGGTAAGGAGTGATCACCTTTGTCCAGATTTTATATCCTTCTGGTTTAAAATGAAGCATATCTTCCACAAAAATATCTTTTCTTACATTTCCATTAGCATCTTCCATTGCTTTAGTCACGTCAATGTATTCAGCATTGGGTTCTTTTTTCATAAATGCAGCAATCTTTTTGTTGGCAATTTTCATCTGAGGCCAGATCACTTCTCTGCTTGGAGAGTACTTGATAGAAATATAATCAACTTCAATATTGGGAAATCTTTCACGTATTTTTTTATAAAAAGCTTTATATCTGTTAACCACTACTTTTGCTTTTAGCTGATGGTTGTCTGCAAAATCATTTTCACCACAGTAAATAATGATCTGTTTAGGCTGATATGGAGCTAAAAGATCCTCCGAAAAATCATTAAGGTCTGTAAGTCTGGATCCTCCGAATCCTCTGTTGATAATTTTTTTATCAGGAAAATAATCTGCTATATCAGTCCATTTTGTGAATGATGAGCTTCCCAGAAATAGAATAGCATCCTTGGGTGGCGGATTTTGCTGATCTTGTTTTTTGAATTCCTGAATGTCCTGCCAGAACATTGGTTTTTTTTCCTGAGAAAAGGTAATAGCAAAGTACAGCAATAGAAATGCTGATAGAATCTTCTTCATTATATTCAGTTTTAAATTAGATATAAAAGTAATAAAAAACTCCCGATTAACGGGAGCTTTATGATTTATCTTTTGTAAGTAACGTAAGTAACTTCAGGAATTTTGTCTCCATCCAGATCAAAATTTCCAAACTGCTGGGCAAGCCTAAGTTCTTTGCCTGTTAAGACATCCACTCTGTAATTTGCCGATGCTTCTTCATCACCAAGCTTAATTCCCAAGACTTTTGAGTCAGCATCATAAGTGTATCTTCCTTCACTTTTTTGATCCATTTGACAGTCTGCACCTACTCCTGTATATGCTGTATAGCTTACGTAATAATCTGTTCTGAAGAAAAGAGTGTTTTTAGTTGCACATCCAGTGTTTGGATAGCTTTGAAGCACTGTTTTATTATCTTTTCCGGAAATTATTTCCCTTTTAACTTCCTTCCAATCTCCCTTCATGATATCCATTTCATATGCATCAAGATTGTCATCTTTACAAGAAGTAAGCGCCAGGGCAGAAAAGGCAAATAAAAGTAGCTGTTTTTTCATTTTCACAAATTTAAGAATATGCTAAAATATAAATAAATTTGAAATATCTATAATGAAATAATGATTTTTTAAACGAATGTTTGTAAATTGAATAATTTTGAAAGTGGAATCAGTATTTTCAATCGTATAAAACTGCTAAAACTTAAGAAATTGATTAAAGAGCATACAACACCATACCTGTGAATATCATCAAAATCAAAAGAAGCGGGCTAAACCCGCTTCCCATATAAATTAATTGCTACTCCGGCTTCAATCAAAATTTTAAAGACTCAGCATTATCTTAAATTTTGAACTTCTAGTAGCTCATCTCTACAATCTTATAAGCGTCCTGCGGAGTTAGTTTTTTATACTCTCCAAGACCTAGCCATTTTCTGTCTGTAAAGGCTTTTTCAACCTTTTCAGCTGTTCCTTTAAAATCTTCTGTATATTCAGAAAGTTTGGTTTTGATATGAAGGCTGTGGAAGAATTCTTCCATTTTTTTGATTCCCAGTTCTGCTTTTTCTTCTACACTTCCGTCTTTTATTCCCCAGACTCTCTCTGCATATTGAGCCAGTTTTCCTTTTTTATCATCAAAGTTGTAACGATAGTGGGATGGAGCAATGATTGCCAGCGTTCTAGCATGATCAATACCGAAATAAGCAGTCAGTTCATGTCCCATCGCGTGTACTGCCCAGTCTGTAATGACTCCTTTCTGGATCAGTCCATTCAGGGCCATTGTACAGCACCACATAAAGTTTCCGGCAGCATCATAGTTGAAATCATCAGCCAATACTTTAGGAGCGGTTTCCTGAAGACTGATCAGGATACTTTCTGCAATTCTTTCCTGAAGGTCGGCAGAAGAAGGAGCTGTCATATATTGTTCCAATACGTGGGTATAGGCATCTGTAATCCCGTTCACAATTTGATTTTTTGGAATGGATCTGATTACTTCCGGATCCAATACAGAAAACTGTGGGAAAAGCCCTGGTCCTCCTGAAGACAATTTTTCATTCGTTTCTCTTCTTGAGATGACATACCCTGAATTCATTTCTGAACCGGTTGCAGGCAGCGTTAAAATACTTCCGAACGGCATTCCTTCTCCTTCAAAAGTTCTTACCGAATTTCTCAGAATATCCCATGGTTCTCCAGCATAATTAGCTGCCGCAGAGATAAACTTCGTTCCGTCAATCACAGATCCGCCACCAACAGCAAGAAGATAATTGATATTGTTTTCTTTAATAAAGCTTAAGGCATTGATTAAGACTTCATATTCCGGATTGGCAGGAACTCCGCCAAATTCATACACTTCATGATCTTTCAAAGCCTCTTTTACCTGGTCATAAACACCATTGTTTTTGATGCTTCCGCCCCCGTAAATCATTAATATTCTGGCGTCTTTAGGAATTTCTTTGGAAATTTTAGCAATTTCACCTTTTCCGAAAAGTATTTTTGTTGGATTCTTAAACTCGAAATTAAGCATTGTTCTAAATTTATTTTACCCAAATTTACGGAATGAAAAAGGAAAATTGAGTTAACGAACTTTTAAAATTGCTATTATTATATTTTATGAAAGCTATTACCGTTAAAGGTTCTGAAACCATGAATTATATTTCCCTTTGAAGTCTATTAAGCCTCAGATGAAAGATAGGCTTTAGCTCTTTTGATAAAATTTTCCTTATCCTTTTTAATCTCCTCCAGCAATTTTTTCCGGTCATCAGGAATAGTAAGGTATTGGTCTCCCCAAAGATTGATTTCAACAATCACCGGAATAAGATCGATGCCTTTTTGAGTCAGAAAATAGAGAATTTTCAATTTGCTGTCCGGATGGTCTTTTTTATCAATAATCCCATTGTCCAGAAGATTTTGAAGCCTGGAAGCAAGAATATTGGTGGCAATTTTTTCATCTGCCTTGAGGAAGTCGCCATACGTACATTCCTTTTTCAGCATAAGGTCTCTTATGATTAGCAGGGACCATTTATCACCCCACATTTCCAGAGAGCAACTGATCGGGCAGTCTGATCTTTTTTTACTCATATTGTTAATTTTAAAATAACACTTGCAAATTGAAAGTGTTTGTTTTAATTTTGCTTTTATTTTGCAAGTAAATTTAATCATAAAAAATTAATAAATCAAATGGATTATTATGACATTGCCGTAATTGGCTCCGGACCTGGTGGATATGTAGCAGCGATAAGAAGCGCACAGCTTGGATATAAAACAGTAATTATAGAGAAGTATGATACACTGGGAGGAACATGCACCAATGTGGGCTGTATTCCGACTAAAGCTTTATTGGACAGTACCCACCATTATACAGAAGCACAGTATAAATTCAATGAACATGGCATCAGGCTGGATAAGATAGAGCTTGACTTTTCCCAAATGTACAGGAGAAAGGCAGACGTAGTCTCCAAAAATACCGGAGGTCTCGATTTTTTAATGAATAAAAATAAAATTGCCTGGTTGAAAGGTACTGCAGGTTTTGTTGATAATTCTACTGTGAAAATCGTCAACGGATCTGAAATAAAAGAAATTACGGCGCAGCATTATATCATTGCCACAGGTTCAAAACCATCAAGTATTTCCGGAGTGGAAATTGATAAGAAAAGAATCATTACCTCTACGGAAGCACTGTCTCTAACAGAAAAACCTGAATCGATGGTGATTATTGGTGGTGGAGTCATTGGAGTAGAAATGGCTTCTATTTTCAACCGGATTGGGACCAAAGTCACCATTCTGGAATATGCCGATCACCTGATTGCTTCAATGGACCATGAATTGGGAAAAAGCCTTCATAAAATCCTTAAAAAAGAAGGAATTGATATCCATCTTAACCAGGCTGTTTATAAAACTGAAAACAAAGTTTCTTCAGCCCAGGTCTTTTTTAAAGATAAAAACGGAACAGAAGGAGAGCTGGAAGCAGAGTATATTTTGGTTGCTGTGGGTAGAAGTCCTTACGTAAAAGGTCTCGGTCTTGAAAATACAGACGTAAAGCTTGACGAGAGAGGATTTATTAAAGTGGATGAAAATAACCGTACATCAGCATCCAATATCTACGCGATTGGCGATGTGATTGGCGGGGCAATGCTGGCTCATAAAGCTGAGGAAGAAGGTGTGTTTGTAGCAGAAACCATTAACGGACAAAAACGGCATATTCATTACAACCGGATTCCTTCTGTAGTGTATACATGGCCTGAAGTAGCTTCAGTAGGATATACCGAAGAATACCTGAAAAAAAATAATATAGCTTACAACGTTGGAAAATTCCCGTTTTCTGCCAGCGCTAGGGCCCGGGCCTCCATGGATATGGAAGGTTTTGCAAAAGTTCTGGTAGATCCGAAATACGGAGAAGTGCTGGGAGTTCACATCATTGGGGCCAGAGCTGCCGATCTGATTGCTCAGGGTGTTATTGCTCAGGAATATGAAGTAACGGCAGAAGATATGTTCCGTATTTCCTATGCCCATCCCACCTATTCTGAAACTTTAAAGGAAGCTTATCTGATTGCATCCGGACAGGGAGCGATTAATATATAAACGAATACATTAGAAATTAAACCATTAAGAGCTGCGAAGAAAATAAGAATAATTAAGCTTCATCGTTGATGGAGAAATAAGGCGTATCGTTGAAAAAGCTTTAGCTATTTCCCTTAACTGCCTTATCATCTTAAAAATCTTAATGGTTTAAAATATGAGATTACCAATTTTATCGCAGATAAAATCCTTGCGCCTTAAAATGTGAAGCATAGAAAACTATTTTGCGTCTTAGCGTTTACCAAAAAAATAATTATAAAGAAGTGCAGTTCTCATCCTTTGCATACATACCATTACTTTTCGCTTCCAACTTTCCGGTTTTTCTATTGATTTTAACCAAAAAAGACTCTTTCACAACCGGACAGCCCTTAGACTGCATAAGGTACATAGAAATATGACGGTCCTCAATTTTATAAGCGCCCGTAAAACGGTTACTCGTATCAACTGAATAACCATAGGTCTTTGCCAGCAAAATAGCTTCCGGAAGATTATCTACCGTTCCGATAAAATCTCTTAACTGCTGTTCATTGGAAAAATAAACAGATCTTTCATTTTTGCATGCAAGAATGTATGAAAAACAGTTGTTGCCTATACATTTCTGGAAAAAGCCTCTTTCTGGAAATGGTTCATTGATGGTCATAAAATCGGGAGCCTGGCTTTCATAGATCACTGCTTTTTCATAATCAGTATCATTGCTGAGTACCCGCCAGTAGGCATAGTCCTTGTCAGGAACAATGAAGGGGTAGAGATAATCTACCGTATCAAGGATATCAGGGATTTTTTTATAATCATCAGGAACCTTGATCTGGCCAAAAAGCAGATTGGAAAGGATCAGGGAAAAAGCGATGAAGATTTTCATAGAGAAGGTGTTTTTCAGTGCAAATTTAAAGAGAATTATTCCAATACTATTTTATAATATCCTTTTTCATCCGTTACTTCAATATCTATCCCTGTAAAAGTCAGTTTATTGATTTGATATCCATCGCAAGCTCCTTTAAATTCTGAGGACTCTATTGAAAGATCAAGGTTTTTAATATTGGAATAAAATTTATAATTTTTTGTTCCATTATAGGCGCCTACATTTTCTACAATAACCTTGTTGTCGGATGTTTTGGTTAATTGTACATTAACATTGTTTTCATCCAGAATTGAATAGGTTGTTAATGTTCCGTTGGCAATAAGATTTTCGTTGTTGGAATTTACAAACTCAAAAACTATTGGCAGAGGAGGATTATAACAGTCTTTTTCACAAGAGATGAACAATAATGTTATGAGTAAAAAAGTAAATATTTTTTTCATGGATTATGGATATTGGAATAGTAAAATTAATCAAAATTATATTAACCCTGAACTATCAAAACGGGCTCTGAATATTTTTAAGACCTGTGCAAGCTGATCATCTGTGATATCAAAATCATCAATGTTGATTTCTATTTTTTGGTCATTATACAATAAATATAAGGATTGGGTACTTGTAGTGCCATCGCGGCGAGGGGCGTGACCTTTAAAATGTCTTGTAATTATTTTTTCCTCACGAATCTCACCCCATTGCATATTGGGATGAGTTCCCAGTTGAATGCCTTTATCACTGATCACAATAAATGTCTTGGACTTTTTCTTCATTTCTAAATAAGATGCAATAATAAAAATACTCATGAACAGGGTTATTATACAGAAAACTGTAAAATCAGTTAAATTAAAATGTGTTCTGGAAATGATAAGTCCGAAAACGGCAACTGCCGGAAAAACAGAATATGATAATAGAGTGACAATAGTGATCGATACAGGATATTTGATCTTAACACTTTCGGGAATAGTATCTTTATTAAAGTTGAGTGTGTCTTTTTGACCGCTGTATTCTTTGTATAATAAAATACTATTTACAATGGCTCCGATAAAAAAAATAACAGAAAATAAAGGGTATCGTGTAAGAAAATAAAATCCTGTTGCTAAAAAAATAATTGCAAAAATAATTAGAAAAACAATCCCGAAACTAGGTTTTATCATTTTTATAAATTGACATCTATGGTTGGTATCAAATTTATAAAAACTTCATCGGATATTCCACCATAATATTTCCATTAGTGATTTTCTTAAGCTTAGATTCCATCATTTTTTTTGTAAGAGATTTCAGATGGTCTGTATATAAAATTCCAAGAGTATGGTCATATTCATGCTGAATGATTCTGGCAGTTAATCCTGTAAAAGTTTTAGTATGTTTTGTGAAACTCTGATCCAGATACTCAATAGTAATTTCCCAGGGTCTTTTTACCTTTTGAGATAGCCCGGGAATACTCAGGCAGCCTTCATAATCTTCCCAGGTTTCTTCTGAACTGTGGGTGATTTTGGCATTGATAAAAGTTTCTTTAATACCTTTATCATCTTTCCCGAAATATAAAATCTGATCCTCTGTATCCAGGTTTTTATAAGTGATCTGACTGTCAACAACGAAAAGCTGTAATGTTTTTCCAATTTGGGGAGAGGCAAGGCCGCAGCCATTGGCATTTTCCATCGTATTCCACATATCCATTACAAGTTCCCGTATTTCCGGAGTGTTTTCCTTGATCTGTAAACATTTTTGTTTTAAAATAGTATTGCCGTAAGCCAGAATAGATAAATTCATTGTTGCATTTTCCTGCAAAGTTCTGCAGAAGAGAAAAGATATACAATGAACCTATGTTAATTAATGTGTCTGCGGATTCGGCTTAAAGCCTGTGGTGTAATTCCGATATATGAAGCGATATATTTTAAGGGAACACGCTTGATCATTTCCGGCTGTTCGGTAAATAATTTCAGATAACGTTCTTTTGCCGTAAGCTTTAGCAGAGAAAGTTCTCTCTTGCTTTTAGCCAGAAACAGTTTTTCAGAAGCAAAACGTCCCAAATGGTTACCCACATTGGTCTGGCTGTAAATTTTCTGAAGATCATCATAAGAAATCTGCCATACTACAGTTTCCGTCAAAGCCTGCATTTCATATTCAGAAGGAGTTTGCGTAAGAAAAGAGTCATACGCACAGCTGAATTCTTTTTCAAAACTGAAGCTGAAAGTATAACCATATTCATCATCAGGAATATAAAATCTTACCAATCCCGATTCAATAAAAGATAAGTGATTTTCCGTATGGCCCTGCTGGGTAATGATCTCATTTTTAGTAAAAACCTTTCTGTGAAAATGTCCTGCTATAAATGCCCATTCCGATTCCTGCAGTTTGACGATCTGTTCGTAATATTCTCTGATGTAGCCCATTGGGTTGAATTATCCTGCAAAGGTAGCGAAATCCTGCTAAAGCTTCAGAATTTGCTTTTAAACAAAAAGAATACTGAAAAGAATTAGTCGAGCATATGTTCCACAAACGGAACAATTCTGTTATTCTCAATTTTTCCTTTGATATAAACCGAATCACCATTCTTGAAAATATATTCATGGACAAGAAGATTGTTTAGCCCTTCAGGTTCAAAAAAAGACTGAATCCAGGGATGCTGATCTTTCAATAAAGAAATTTTTTGAGTCCCCCTGGGTTTATAATCTTGCAGATAGTAAGGTGTTTTATCGCTGGTAGTATAAGTTTCGTAAACAAAAGGCATGTTTCTTTGATCTGGATTTTTTATGATACACCTATTAAAATCAATAGGATATAGTTGCCCATTGATTAAAAGTTGAGCCCCTTTGGGATAGCCTGCTGCCATAACGTAATCAAATTTTTCGTAAATTTCTTTATATCGTTTGTTTCGTTTGACGGTGCCCACACGCAGCAGATAGAATGCCGCATCTTTTCCTGATAGTGGAGCTGAGATTGTTTGGTCTGTATAAACAGTGCATTTAAGAACCGGTAATGAGTGGATGACATCTACCTGCTTATTATACTCATCAACTCTTTCCTGCATTGATTCCATACTGCCAAAAGCAAAAGAGCTAAAAGCTATTGCTGAAAAAACAAAGACCAGCATAAACACTCCAAATATGATTAAAATAGTTTTCAGTCCCTTTTTGTCAAGCTGGGTTCCGTTAGTTTTAATATTCACATTGGCGTTAAAATTGAATTTGATCATGGTTCGTTTAAATAGTTTTCAAAACTAAGTAATTACTGAATAAAAATTAATATAGTTTTTGCTTTTAATCCTTTAATTTTTTGTCATTTGTCAACCCAACTCATTCCAAAATCACTTACATTTGTTATTATGATACACGACCAACGCGCAGAAAAATTCAGGCAGATCGTGGAAAATAAGTTCCAGATCTACAATTCATTATTTATGAGCCTTCCTTATGATAAAATGACGAATATAGGAATGCTGCTTCCGTTTCTTTACGAGGAAAGCAGAACCGGCTATGAAGCAGGAAAAACTCCCGAAAACATCGTCGAAGAATTTTTTAAAAACCATACCGATCTTCAGACCGAGGAGCAGAAACTCGAACTGCTTTTCAAGATCATTCAGTATATAGAAAGACAGGTAGTTTTGTTTGATAGTATTGAAGATGCTGCTTTTCCGAATCTTCACTCTGAAAGTGACAGTGGTACCGTAACCAATCTTTTTGAACGCTCTTTTCAGGACCATAAAATTGAAAAAGTACGCGAAAAATTAAAAGATTTCAGTGTAAAGGTTGTATTTACCGCGCACCCTACTCAGTTTTATCCAAGTTCAGTACAAAGGATTATTCAGGACTTAAGAGGAGCTATTACCAGTGACTCTGTTACGCAGATTGATATGCTTCTGCAGCAGCTGGGGAAGACCCCATTTGTAAACAAAGAAAAACCTACCCCTATAGATGAAGCATTGAGCATCATTTCATACCTGAGATATGTGTATTACGATACCATTGGCGAATTGTTTACGAAGATCAAAAAGACTTTCGGGAACGGACATTTTCACCTTCATGAAGATATTATCCAGCTTGGATTCTGGCCGGGAGGAGATAGAGATGGAAATCCGTTTGTGACAGCAGATGTAACGAAAAGAGTAGCAGAAGAACTTCGTTCAGCCATTCTGAAGTCCTATTACAGCCATTTGAAATTCATCAGAAGAAGATTGAGTTTTAGAGGAGTTTCAGAAGTTTTAACCCAATTAAGTGAAGAGCTGTATGCTGCTATTTTTGATGGAAGAAATATTACAGCTGAAGATATTTTAAAGAAAACTGCAGAAGCAGAAAAAATATTAGTGAATGAGCATAATTCCTTGTTTTTAGATCTTCTGGCTAACTTCAGAGATCGTGTAATGATTTTCGGAACTCACTTTGCAACGTTGGATATCCGTCAGGACAGCAGGATTCATCAGAAAGTGATTGATGAGGTTTTTTCAAAAGTATATGGAAGTGAAGATGCAGATAATGAGCAGAAATTCAATCAGCTGATTCAGATTTCAGAAACAGTAAACGCTGAAGATTTTGAAGACATTGTGAAAGATACATTGTTAACGGTTTCACAGGTTACAGACATTCAGAATCTGAATGGTCTTCGAGGAATGAACCGTTATATTATTTCCAATTCCGATGCAGTGAAAGATGTGATGAATGTTTATGCATTCTTTAAGATTTGCGGGTATAAAGACGAAGATATCAATATGGATATCGTTCCGCTTTTTGAAACGATGGAAGGTCTTGCCAACGCTGAGAATGTGATGAATGAACTGTATCACAATCCTGTGTATAAAAAGCACCTGGAAAAAAGAGGAAACCAGCAGACCATTATGCTTGGATTTTCTGATGGAACCAAAGATGGTGGATATTTAAAAGCCAACTGGGAAATTTATAAAGCAAAAGAAGTATTGACTAAGCTTTCCGAGCAGAATAACATCAAAGTTGTTTTCTTCGATGGCAGAGGAGGACCGCCAGCCAGAGGAGGAGGAAAAACCCACGATTTCTACGCTTCTCAGGGAAAAACTATTGCCAATAATAAGATTGAACTTACAATCCAGGGCCAGACCATTACCAGTATTTTTGGAAATAAAGAGCAGGCAAAATACAACTTTGAACAGCTTCTGACGGCCGGAGTGGAAAATGATGTATTCAAAAATGCAAAAAAAGAGCTTACCGAAAAGGAAAGAGCTTTGATTATCGAATTGGCAGATATCAGCTATGGAAAATATTCAGATTTAAAAGCCCATCCTATGTTTGTTCCATACCTTCAGGAGATGAGTACTCTTGAATATTACGGGAAAACAAATATCGGAAGCCGTCCCTCAAAAAGAGGAAACGGAAGTGAACTGAAGTTTGAAGATCTGAGGGCTATTCCGTTTGTAGGCTCATGGTCACAATTGAAACAGAACGTTCCTGGTTTCTTTGGTTTTGGATATGCCATGCAAAAGATGAAAGAACAGGGAAGATTTGAAGAAGTAAGGGAACTGTATAAAGGTTCTGATTTCTTTAAAACTTTAGTATTGAACTCCATGATGAGTATGAACAAGTCCTATTTTCCTTTGACTTATTATATTAAAAGCAATCTGAAGTTTGGTGCATTCTGGAATATTCTTTTTGATGAATATGAGCTTTCAAGAGAAATCATGCTGGAACTCACTGGTTTCAAAATGCTTCAGGAAGAAGATCCTTTGTCAAGAAAATCGGTGAAGATCCGTGAAAAGATCGTACTTCCGTTATTAAGCATTCAACAATATGCCCTGATGAAAATACAGAAAGGAGAAGGAAATAAAGAAGCTTATGAAAAGCTGGTAACACGTTCTTTATTCGGGAATATTAATGCAAGCAGAAACTCTGCATAAGCCATTTTATATAATTTTTTGTACAAATTGCACAGCAATATATCAATAGGAATGGGCTTTAGCCCATTCTTTTTTTATTAAACCAATCCATCGGCTTTAGCCAAAACATATTGTATGCTGTATTAGAAGAATATCTCCCGCAGATTACACAGATCACACAGATGTTTATGTTGTAATAAATCTGCTCAATCTAGGTAATTTGCGAGAGACAAAAAAATTATTCCTTTAAGAATTTCTCATAGTAAACTTTGTCCTTCATCTGAATTTTCAGATAATAAGTTCCTTTTGCAAAATCCTCCACTTTTATAGATTTCTGATGGTCACTTTTTCTGATTAGTCTTCCAAGGTTATCATAAATTTCCAAAGACAGAACTTCCTGCTCTGATGCTATATTCAGGATGTTTTTAACAGGATTCGGGAATATGGAAAATTTTTCTTTTTTTACCATTTCAGATGTATTCAGAACGAGATTATACAAACTTCCGAAGTTAAGAATACCGTATCCTATCTGATCTGAATGAGCAGGATAAAGTGAAGCGGTTTGTCTTAGCTTTGTTCTCATCTGTTCCCTGTTCATCGTTGGAAATGCCTGGATAAGACATGCCACACCACCGGCAGCAATAGGAGTGGCAATAGATGTCCCGTTCACAACTGTAGTAGCATTATCATACACTGTGGTTGTAGCGGTTCCCTGAGTACTTCCGTCAGGTTTTACCACTCCAAGTGAGTTTGGCCCGAAAGAAGAAAATCCGGATGCATTTCCGGCCGAATCTACAGATCCGATAGAAAATACTTTAGCATTGTCAGACGGTGTCATCAGATAATGCCATGGCTGAAGTCCGGAATTTCCGGCAGCAGCAAGAACAAAAATTCCTTTTTCAGCAGCAATACCTGCTCCCCGGGCGATGAAAGAAGTACTTCCGTTCATATTTGCATACGTATAATTGTAACGGCTCTCATCAAAAACATTATATCCCAGTGATGAGGTTATGATTTCCACCCCTTTTCTGTCTGCTTCCTCAGCAGCTTCAATCCAGTAGAGTTCTTCTTCAGGAACTTCTACATTGGCATTTTCACTTCGGTAGAGATAGAAATCGGCATCGGGAGCAGCGCCAACAAATATGTTTTCCAGATACCCGCCAATAGCTCCTAAAACAACAGAACCATGAGGACTGAGTGCTGTATTATAAATATCTCCGGTTTTGGTAACAAAATCATAGGCTGCTTTGATATGGTTACCGTTCCATAATCTTGAAAAAGCAGTTCCCGTATTCACCGTTGGGAATCCGGCATCAATGACTGCTATGGAAATTCCTGTTCCGGTATAACCTGCCAGGTGAAGCGGGCGGATATTAACCTGATCAATTTGGCCGGCACCAGAACCGTAATTAAAGGTGGTGAGTGTTTTATTGACATTGGACTCGTCTTTCCATTTTACAGGTAATGTTTTTACAGTAGTTGAACTGTTTCTTGCAAAACTTTCAACAGATAAAACAAAAGACTGAGCCTGCAGCAGCGTTTTTTGGGCAGGATTAGCATTGACTGCCGCTCCGTTAAGCCATTTTGAATAATCTGTAACGGTAAATCCTAAATTTTGAAGATTCTGAAGATAAGACTGTTCAATTGGAGCATCCTGATCGTTGAGAGGAATTCCCAACGCTGTACGCCTGTTGAGTGATTTCTGGCTGAGTTCAGAAAGCGGATTTGCATAAAACGCAGCCTTATTGGGCTTATCCGTAAAGAAAACAAACACAAGTTCTGTTTGGGCGGATACATTAAGATAACCCGTTAGGAAACAAAAGAGTAAAAGTTTTTTCATAAGATTATTTTGTATAAAGATAAAAACAAAATCAATAAAATTTTTGATAGGATATTAAATTCCTTATTTTTACAGAAATATTTATTATATGAAAAAAATTCAGATGGTTGACTTGCAAAGTCAGTATTACAAAATAAAGAATGATGTAGACAATGCCGTTTTGAATGTAATGGACTCTGCAGCGTTTATTAACGGACCTGAAGTAAAGTCTTTCCAGAATGAATTGGAGTCTTATTTAGAAGTAAAACATGTGATTCCATGTGCCAATGGTACAGATGCATTACAGATTGCCTTAATGGCCCTGGATCTGAAAGAAGGAGATGAGATTATCACAGCTGATTTTACTTTTGCCGCAACGGTAGAAGTAATTCACCTGCTTAAGCTAAAATCTGTATTGGTAGATGTAGATTATGATACATTTACTATTTCTACAGAACAGATTAAAAAAGCCATTACGCCGAGAACAAAAGCGATCATTCCGGTACATATTTTCGGACAGTGTGCCAACATGGAAGAAATTTTGAAAATTGCTGAAGAGCACAATCTATATGTTATTGAAGACAACGCTCAGGCAATCGGTTCAGAATATACATTCTCTGACGGAACTGTAAAACAGGCAGGAACAATGTCTACAGTAGGAACAACTTCTTTCTTCCCTTCAAAAAACCTTGGATGCTACGGAGATGGTGGAGCTATTTTTACCAACAACGATGAATTAGCACACCGTTTGAGAGGGATTGTAAACCACGGAATGTACGAAAGATATTACCATGACGAGGTAGGAGTAAACTCCCGTCTGGATAGTATTCAGGCTGCAGTTTTAAGAAAAAAACTTCCTCACCTTGATTCTTACAACGAAGCAAGAAAAAGAGCAGCTGATTTTTACGATGAAGCATTTGAAGGAAATCCAAATATTCTGACTCCAAAAAGAGCTGAGAATTCTACTCACGTATTCCACCAGTATACTTTAAGAATTCTGAACGGAAAACGTAACGAACTTCAGAAGTTTTTAACGGAAAAAGAAATCCCGGCAATGATCTATTACCCGGTAGCATTAAGAAAGCAGAAAGCGTACTTCCAGGAAAGTAATGATGCAGACTTTGTGAATACAGATAAGCTGTTGGATCAGGTAATTTCTTTACCAATGCATACAGAATTAGACGAAGAGCAACTGAAGTATATTACCGATGCTGTTCTTGAGTTTATGAAATAATGAAAAAAAAGATATTTAAGTATAAGTTGGTATACTATTTAGCGATAATCACCAGCTTATTACTTTTTATAATATCAGCGTTTTTGGTTCTTGATATATTTAATGATTTTAGTCTATTTAAAACATTATTTATTGGGATTTCGTTAGTTATTAATTCATTTGCATTTGTCAATTTAATTGAAAAATATGAGAAGGCTATTTTGTTCCTGAATCTTAGTTTATTTTTATCCATAGTTATTTTAGGTTATCCTTTATTACTTGGATTTTTAAATGGATATTATATTGCAGGACATTTTACTTTTAAATTTTTAATTGTATTGATATTGAGTTTACTGATTGTAAATATGTTTAAGGTGAAAAAATATAAAAGTGTTAGCGAAATAGAAAATATAGGAAAACACGAAGATTAAAAAATAAAAATGGCAATACTTGTTACGGGAGGACTTGGATATATTGGTTCTCATACGGTGGTAGAACTTATCAATAGCGGCTTTGAAGTAGTTATTGTAGATGATTTGTCCAATACGGAAAGATTTATTTTAAAAAATATAGAAGAAATTACAGGTAAAAAGCCGGCTTTTTATCCTTTTGATCTAAGAAGGAAAGAACTTCTTACTCAGGTTTTTGATGCCCATCAGATTGATGGCTGTATCAATTTTGCTGCTTCTAAAGCGGTAGGAGAGAGCCAGATAAAACCTGTGGACTATTACGAGAATAATTTGTTCTCATTAATCAATATTCTTCAGGAATTTAAGACAAGAGAAATCTCTAACTTTATTTTCAGTTCATCCTGCACAGTATACGGACAGGCAGATGTAATGCCGATTGATGAAAATACACCTTTAAAAGTACCTGAAAGTGTGTATGGGAAGACAAAACAAATGGGAGAACAGATCCTGATTGATTTTGCAAATGCCTATCAACGTAAAATTTCGTTATTAAGATATTTTAACCCGATTGGAGCACATCCTTCTGCAAAACTTGGAGAACTACCGATAGGAATTCCTAATAACCTGGTACCTTATGTGATGCAGACAGCTTCAGGAGTACGTGAGAAACTGAATGTCTGGGGAGATGATTATACTACAGAGGACGGAACAGCCGTTCGTGATTATATTTATGTTGTTGACCTGGCAAAAGCACACGTTGCAGCATTAAAGAAACTGATGGAAGACTCTTCGGCTGAAGCTGTGATTGATACCTATAACCTGGGAACAGGAAAAGGTTCATCTGTACTGGAAGTGGTGAAAGCATTTGAAAAGGCTAATAATGTAGAAGTACCTTATCAGATTTGCGCCAGAAGAGAAGGAGATATCACTATTGCGTATGCCAACGCTGAAAAGGCGGAGAAAGAGCTCAACTGGAAGTCTGAAACCTCTCTGGAAGAATCTTTAAGAACGGTTTGGGAATGGCAGAAATATCTGAATACAAGGAATGTATAGTTTCAGTGGTTATGAAATTTTTCTGACCATGTGAAAGAATAATTAAAGAACGAATTATATAAACAAATTACAAAACACCTTCCCAGAAACTTTTGTTTTTATCCTTAAAAGAACATTATTTCAGTGAAGTTTTTAATTCAAAATTAATATGAAGACACAGAGAATAGGGATTACATTTTCCTCCTTTGACTTATTACACGCTGGGCACATCAAAATGCTTGAAGAAGCTAAAACGGTATGTGACTATTTAATCGTTGGGCTTCAGATAGACCCTTCCCACGACCGTCCCAATAAGAATAAGCCAAGCCAGACTATCGTTGAAAGATATATTCAGCTGAAAGCAGTAAATGCTGTAGATGAGATCATTCCTTATTATACGGAAGAAGATCTGCTGGATATTTTAAAATCATTTGTGATTGATGTAAGAATCATTGGGGATGATTATATGGACAGAGATTTTACAGGCAAACAATACTGTGAAGAAAAAGGAATTGAGATCTTTTATAACAAAAGAGACCATAGGTTTTCCACCAGTGATCTGAGAAGAAGAATCTATGAAGCTGAAAAAGAAAAAGATTCAAAAGCTGAGCCTGTAAAATAAATTTCCAGGCAAAGTATATCAAAGATTATAAATAAAAAACAGTTGTAAACAAGAGCTTTACAGCTGTTTTTTAATTTTACCGGAAGCCGCCGGAAATTACTTTTTTTAACTATATTTTCTATTTAAAATCTTCGTCAACAAGGTTTAGAAAGTCAAAAAACATTTCTTTCCAATGGCTTATTTTGGTTCCGTCTTCTTTTATTTCTTCAAAATTATGATTGCAGTTCAGATAAACTTTGCTTTTCAGATTTGTTTTTCTGTGGCGGATGAATTCTGCGGTAATCAAATCACTTGCTTCTACCGGAACCTTATCATCATGACTTCCAATGGTGACGAAAACCGGGATTTTTAACTTTAGGAGATTTTCTATAGGAGGTTCGTTGATAGCAGTATTCCATTTGTAAGTATCGCCGTTGAAATAGTCTTTTACGGAATCTGGATTTTGATAAACCTGTTTGTATCCCCTCATCAATTCGTCAATTTTATCCTGAGCCTGGCTGGCACTTAGTTTCGATTCCTGCATTTGTCTTCTGATAAAGAGTATATCGTTAAATATCTGAGAGGTTGCATTCCCTGCTGAAAAACAAATGTGGGTGATGTTTTTGTTGAGAGTAGCCAGCTTTGCTACCACGTCACTGCCTTCCGAGTGCCCGAGTACAGCAATTGCTTTTGCATTGGGGTAGATTCTTTTCTTTATGAAATTAATCACTTTATTGGCTGCTTCAGCTCTGTCCAGTACATTATTTCTAAGTATAAATGCTGGGGAGGGTGTGTAATTATTTAAAGTTTTTGTGTAATAAGGAAGCCCAACTTTTTGTATATAAACAAATGCATAGTCTTTTGGAAACTCCGCCATTAATTTTTTTGGATAATTATTAAAACAGCAAGGTTCTGTATCATCACCATTGACGATGGGTAAATCACCGCTGCCCTGCAGATAAAGAAAAACTTTTTCCTTAGGTAAAGTATCTGATGTATGGATATAAAAACGGATTGTATCTCCTTTATCCGGAATAATGTATTCTTTTAATTTTTGTTTGTCAGGAGTCTGTGCCCATGTAAAGATGGGAAAAAAGAGTAGGATTAACTGGATTCTTTGAATTGGTTTCATCGCTTATTTTTAGCAATGAAGATATGATTTTATGGATTACGATTTTACATATCAATACCAAAGAAAAAACATTAATAAAAAATCCCGAAAAGTACTTTCCGGGATTTTTGTTGTATTACATCGGACCGCCTTGCTGGTCGTCTCCGGCTGCATTGGAATTGATATCCTTTTTCTTTTTAGGCTGATCTACTTTTTCACCCTGCTTAAATCTATAGGTTAAAGAAATAGAAAACTGTCTTGGCTGCCACTGCATATAGTTTCTTCGTGTATAATCCTCATTGAAACTTAATACTTCTCTGCTTCTCGTATTGAAGATATCCTGAATATTGAAGGAAATTGTTCCGTCTCCTTTCCAGATCGTTTTGGAAGCACCAAGGTTCAGAGCATACATATCCTGAGTATTTTGGTTGGCAGATTTCTGAGCTCCTCTATAGAATCCCTGTAACTGTACACTTAATGTTTTATCCAGTTTAAATGTTGTGTTAAGACGTGCTCTTGTAGAGAAACCATCTCCAGTAAAATCCATATTTCGGGTTTGCTTCTGCTTATTCTTATCAATAGCATCATAATAAGCAATTCCGGTAGTTTTATATCCGAACATATCTAAGCTACCCATTATTTTTAACCATGCAAAAGGATCGTAGGTAAAGTTCAGATCCAAACCATAACGGTCGTCATTTCCTAGGTTGATGGGTTTTGTATAGAATACGCCCAGATTTTCATCAGGTCTGTAGACTAACATTTTAGTATCGTCTGTAGCGTGTCTGTAGTATAAGGTAGGGTTAATAGTAAACTTTTTTCTTGTAATATTATATCCTACTTCAAATGAATCTACATATGATGGGTTAAGATCTATATTTCCTTCAAAAATATTCTGGCTGTTGCTGTAATTTGGGAAGGGAACCATGAAGAAAGATCTTGGTCTGTCTATTCTACGGGAATAATTAACTAAAATCTGATTGTTTTTAGATACATCATAGCTTAAGAATACACTCGGAAATAAATTGTTGTAGTTCTTTGTTTTATTTAATTGCGGATCATTAGGGTTTTGATTGATGTAATTAATCTTTACATTGGAAAGTTCATCCCTCAAACCAAGCTGATAAGCAAATTTTTCTCCGATTTTACTTTTAAACTGTAAATAGAAGGCATTGAAGATCTCTCTGTAATCTGTATCGTTATTATAGTTCGGGATATAAGGATTATTGGAAGTGCTGCTTACAAAATTATTATAAGTATTATCATTCACATCCAATCTGTATCCTGCTTCAATCTTAGACTTTTCTCCTATTGGCAATTCGTAATCTGCTTTCCCGATAACCGTTTTGCTTACAGAATGTCTTCTGGTAATATCCTGTATATCCGGAACCAGGTCATTGGTTTCAAGAATGTCTGCATTATTGTTACTTCTGTTTCTCTGTAAACTTAATGATACAGATAAATTCTGACCATTATCATCAAATTTGTGATCTACACCTATATCTCCCTGGAATGCAAGGTTATTAAATATCGTTTTAGATTCTCTTTGTCCGTAAGGGTTTAATAATTGCCATGTTCCGGCAACCCCATTTGGATCTGATGAATCTTTGAAAAATCTGTGAAAACTGTCATAAGTCTGCAGAAGTTCATTTCCGTCTCCTTCAAAAGTTCTCACCAATCCTGTTACATTGATCGATGTTTTGTCAGACAGATCATATACAAAACCTGCACTTACATTATAATTTTTGTTATATGTTTTGCTGGTGGAGTTTTGCAGCTGATGCTCAAGAACATCATTAGGCTGCGTATTAGGAAGGATCTTAGGAAAAGTAATATTGTGATAAGTAGTTTCCGAATTATTTTTAGTTTTGTTTTCCGTGTAGCCGCCGCCTCCGTTTACAAACCAGGTCCAGTTATTTTTTCTCCAGCTCAGATTGGTGTTAAGTGATGTTCTCGGGAAATATCCTAAAGACCCTACAACACTACCGTTAAATCCGATTTTTTTGTTCTTTTTAAGGATGATATTCAGAATACCGGAAGTTCCGCTTGCTTCAAATTTAGAAGAAGGGTTGGTAATCACTTCAATTCTTTCAATCTGATCTGCCGGGATACTTTGTAAAGCATTGGCACCATCATCTATTCCCAGAAGGGCAGAAGGCTTCCCGTTGATCAGAAACTTTACATTGGTACTTCCTCTCATAGAAACTGTTCCGTCTGTATCTACAGAAACTGAAGGAACATTGGTCAATACATCCTGAAGACTTCCTCCTTTGCTTACAATATCCTGTGAAGGATCATATGTTTTCTTATCAAGCTCTACTTTATAAGGTTTAGCTGCTGAAGCAGTGATCACAACACCCTGGATTTCTTTTGTTTTTCCATCAATGGTAGTAGTCGCTTCAGGTTCTAAAGATAACGCCCCGATATTACCCGCTATTGCAATATTTTTACTGATTACATTTTTTTTGTAATCAATAGCTTCTACCGTGATATCATAATCTCCCGGCACAAGCTCAAGTTTATACTGTCCCTTTTCATCGGTCAGTACAGCATCACTTAATGCTTTATTCACTTTATTACTGAAAGTTACAGAGGCATAAGGAACCGGTTGGTTTTTTTTGTTGACAATAGTCCCCGAAACTCCAGCCTTCTCCTGTGCAAAAGCCATCGCCGCCGCTGAAAGTACTAACGTAAGTCCTAAAGTTTTTCTGGTGAAAATATTGACAATTTCTGTCTTATTCTTCATAGGTTATTTTTTTGTATAAAATCGTGAAAGTATAACCCCTAACATTTTGAATATCCATATCAATTTGATCTTCAAAATATTATGATTGTTTATTATTTTTCTAGCTGTATAAATTTTTAGGTGCTTTCTAAACTTATTTTATATTCTTTGAGTTGAGCCAGTCCTGGTATGCCTTTGCATTCACAGCATGTTCTTCAGCACTTGCCGTAAACTTATGGTATCCAAATCTTGCCGGATCAGCACACATAAATATATAATTGTTGTTTTCAGCATTTAAAACAGCATCAATCGAATTCTTATCCACTACACAGATCGGTCCCGGAGGAATACCTGCATTTGCATAAGTGTTGTAAGGTGATGGTGTAGACAAATGCTTATATAATACTCTTTTAATAGATTCTTTAAAATTAGTCTGCTTATTGATTGCATAAATCACAGTAGGGTCAGACTGAAGTTTCATCCCTTTTCTGTAACGGTTTAAATACAATCCGGCAATCGTTTTCATCTCATCTTTTTTTCCTCCGGATTCTTTATAAACAATAGAAGCCAATGCATAGATCTGATCTCTTGTAAGGCCAGACTGTTGCTCTTTGTTTTTTCTTTCACTCGTCCAGAAATCATTATACTGATTTTCAAACTTTGCAAAAAATTCTCTTGGGCTTACAGTCCAGAAGAAATTATAAGTATCAATGAAGAAATATTTTTTTAAATCCTCAACATTTTTATAGCCTTTCTCCTGTGCCACAGCATCCAGATCATTGATAAAATGTAACGAATCAATTTCTGTTTTTTTGGTCACCTTACCGATCATCTGATACATATCTCCAAAATCCCCGATTCTGTAAGAGTTTGCTGTTTGGTTACCTGCTTTGATCATATTGACAAGGTTCTTATTTCCTGTTCCGCTCTGGATATGATAACGTCCTGCTTTAAAATTAGCATCAAGACCTTTCTCTTTAGCTACAGCTTCAAAAGATTCCCTGTCTTTAATATAAGGAGCAATAGAGTCGAGGATCTGTTTAAAACCTGCTCTATGAGGAATCAGAACATAGCCGTCTTTTTCTACGTTATTTCCTAAATATTTATTATAAAATCTCAAACCAAAAAATCCTGCAGCTACAAAAACCAGCAGAATGATAATGAGAATAGCTTTTTTCATTCTTATAAATGTTGATTAAAAGTTTTTTGTTTTTAAAGAAGATCTGTTTTACCTCTAAAAACTTGCTTTGCAGGACCTTCCAGCCAAATGTTCTGGAATGTATCTCCGCTTTTTTCAGCATGTACTTTAAGATTTCCGCCTAAAGTTTTAACTTTTACAGAGGTTAGATTATGTTTTTGAAGAAAAGTTAAAGCAGAAGCTGTAACTCCTGTTCCGCAACTGTAAGTTTCGTCCTCAACGCCTCGTTCATAGGTTCTTACAAAAATCTCATCATCAGAAATTTTTTCTACAAAGTTTACATTGATTCCTTTTTCTTTATAGTTTTCCGAATTTCTGATCCCATATCCTTCGTCATAAACCTGGTAATCCTTCAGATTTTCTACGTATTTTACATAATGTGGAGATCCTGTATTCAGAACAAAGTCATTCCCATCTTGTGAAATGGTGTCCACATTAATCATTTTCAATTTAATAATCCCGTTATGGATTTCAGCTTCATGCTCTCCGTCTGTTGCAATAAATTTGCATTTATCTTCAAAGATGTCAAGGAAAAAAGCAAAAGCAACAAGACATCTTCCTCCGTTTCCACACATGGTACTTTCTCCTCCGTCAGAATTGTAGTACACCATTTTGAAGTCATAGTTTGGATCGTTTTCCAGCAGAATAAGACCATCCGCACCTATCCCAAAACGTCTGTCACATAGTTTTTCAATAATACCTTTGTCTTTAGTAAATTGCAGATCACGGTTGTCTACCATTACGAAATCATTCCCTGTTCCCTGATATTTATAAAATTCCATATTTTTTTGTTAAATGAAGAAGCAAAATTAATATATTTAAAATGAAAAACGAACAGTGTTAACTGTTCGTTTCCTTATTTATAATCGTTTTATCTAAAGCCGCCTCCGCCGCTCTGCTGTCTGCTTGAACTAGTGCTTTGGCTGCTTGAGCTGTTTCTGAATCCACCACCGGAAGATTCTGATCTGACGCTGTTTTGACTACCACTGTTTTGGTTTCTGAACCCACTGTTATTTTGGGTACCTTGGCTATTCTGGTTACCACTGTTTTGGTTTCTGAATCCGCTGTTGTTTTGGTTTCCCTGGTTGTTCTGATAACCATTATTCTGGTTTCTGAATCCACTGTTACTATTGGAGTTTCTATTATTATTGAAGCCTCCGTTATTATTGTATGAACCGTTACTATTCGTTGTACGTGTATTCTGGAATCCGTTTTGAGGTCTTGAAGAAGAAGAAGATCTTCTTTCTACATAGACTTTTCTTCTGGAGTTATTATAACTGTCATAGTAATAAGGAATTCCATTATCATAGTAGTAATTAACATTATTTCTGTAATAATAGCCGTCATTACCATAATATCCGCCGCTTCCGTAATATCCGGAAGGTGCATAGTAATATCCGTTGTTATAATAAGGATCACCATATCCATAACCTCCATTATTGCTTCCGTATCCGTCGGTATATGCTAAACAAGATGTTAGACTGGTAATAGCAAAAATACTGACTGCTATTTTAAATAAATTTTTCATGACTTTATTGTACTTTTTTTTCTTTAAAACTTTTTTTCCAATTGACGTATCCTAAGATAGCCATTATAGTAAATACCAAATATTGAACCGAAGTGATTCCAAGTCCCTTAAAAATCATCATAGGGATGCAGATAATATCTCCGATAATCCAGAAAATCCAGTTCTCAATGCGCTGTTTGGCCATAAACCACATTCCTACTAAAAATATTGAAGTTGTAAAAATATCCATCCAATTTGCCCAGTCCAGATGATACAATCCTAAACTGGTTCCTTCCATAGAAAACTGATTATCAATATAAGGCTTATAATAATAAATAAGAGTAACCAATATCAAACTCAGCACAAAAAGAATACTTGCATATATCCATTCTTTTCGGGTAGCCCAGGTAACCTCTACATGAACATGATCTTCAGAATTTTTTGCCCACAGAACCCAGCCGTAAATACTCATGACGGTATAATAGACATTAATCATGCAGTCTCCTAGCAGCCCGGCATTGAAAAGGAGGTATACATAAATTAGGGTTGAAATAATGCCGGTAGGGTATACCCATATATTTTTCTTAATGGAAAAAAATACGCTCAGTATTCCGAAAACAGCACCTGATGCTTCCAACGTAATTTGTAAAGAATCATAGCTTTCATAAGGCTTTACAAAAAGATCATATAAATTCATGTAATCAAAAATAAGCAAAAAAATAGACTTTTTAAAATGGATTATATAATATGTTGTTCAGGTTTTTAAGGGCTTTAATGTAAAATAAATAAGGAAAGTTTAACGATAAACGTGGGAGTTCCTAAATTTTTTATATTTTCGTAAATCCTTAATAAATAAAAAAACATGTCGAAAATTTGGGTTAAAAAGCCACTAAGTGCCTATGAGGCAGATATGAAGAAAAGTGAGCTGAAGAAAGTCCTTGGAAAATGGAGTTTAACAGCAATTGGAGTGGGTGCTATCATTGGTGGTGGAATCTTTGTTCTTACCGGAACAGGAGCCTATTATCACGCAGGACCAGCACTTGCCATTTCCTTCATCATAGCAGGTATTGCCTGCGTTTTTGCTGCATTATGCTATGCAGAATTTGCATCCATTATTCCTGTAGAAGGTTCAGCTTATGCCTATGCATACGGAACGGTAGGAGAAATTTTTGCATGGGCCATGGGGTGGTGTCTCATCCTCGAATATGCCATGGCGAGTATGGCAGTTTCCGTGAGTTGGTCCGGATATTTTAACAAATTTTTGAAAATCTTTAATATTCATTTACCGGCCTATCTTACATCAGATCCTGCCAGTTATACAGGAGATGGTTTTTCAATGAACCTGCCGGCATTTATTCTTGTTCTTTTAATTACTGCATTATTGGTAAAAGGTACTAAAGAAGCAGCAGGGGCTAATAACCTGATTGTTTTGATGAAAACTTCTGCCGTTATCTTTGTAATTATTGCAGGAGTCTATATTATTTTTTCTAATACTGATCTTTACAACGCTGTAGATGGTGTTAAAAACTGGAAACCTTTTATTCCGGATCAGGTACAAATCAAAAATTCTGAAGGAGATTTGGTTTCTGCCTATGGGATTAAAGGAATTATTTCCGGAGCAGCAGCTATTTTCTTTGCTTATATTGGCTTTGATGCTGTTTCTACACAGGCTGGAGAAGCTATTAATCCTAAAAAAGATGTTCCTTTTGCAATTATTGCCTCATTATTGGTGTGTACAGCGCTTTACATTTGTGTATCGTTGGTATTAACAGGTATGATGCATTATACAGACTTTAATCCGGAAGGAAAATATCCTGATGCCATTAAAGCCCCTGTAGCTTATGCTTTTGAAATTGCAGGGAAACACTGGGCTAGTAATGTAGTAACAATCGCCGCTACTGTAGGATTAATTTCCGTAGTAATGGTAATGATGATGGGGCAGTCAAGAATTTTCATCGGGATGGCAAAAGACGGATTGATTCCCGGATTCTTCGGTCAGCTTCATCCAAAAACAAAAACACCTTACAAAGGAATTATCTTGTTAGGAATTGTAGTGGCACTGATCGCAGCATTTACTCCAATTTCAACATTGGCAGATATGACAAGTTTCGGAACCCTGTTTGCATTTACACTGGTTTGTATTGCCGTTTGGGTGATGAGAAAAAAAGAACCTAATTTAATCAGACCTTTCAAAGTTCCGGCTTACAAAATAGTGGTAGCATTGGGAGTATTTATCAATATTTATTTGATATTTAACTTAAGTGCCCATGCATTGGAACTTTCTGCCGTATGGTTGTTCTTAGGAGGTTTAGTCTATTTCCTTTATGGAAAATCAAATAGTAAACTTAATAATCCTGAAAAATATCAGGACGCAGAATAATAACAATATAAACCGCTTCGGCGGTTTTTTTTATCTTCCTATAATTCTATAATATGAAAAATATTTTTTCCATTTTATGTTTGTCTATCGGGTTTACAGCGTTTTCCCAGCAAGTGGAAAGCTTTGAAACCGTTCTTAATGATACAATCAGTATCAGAGCTCTTGAATTATACAACAACAAGGTCTGGTATAGCGGTACAGATTCCAAATTCGGGTTTGTAGATCTAAAAGATTTTAAAAATCAGAAACAGATCAAACTATCTGAAGAGAAACTTCAATTCAGAACATTAGCTCAGGACAAAACTTCTTTCTACGCCATCAATATTGAAAGCCCCGGACGTTTTTTTAAAATAGATAAAAAAGATCTGAAATCACAGGTTGTTTTTAAAGATACAGCAAAAACTGCTTTTTATGATGCTTTGCATTTTGTTAACGATAAAATAGCCTATACTTTCAGCGATGCAGATAAAGATCAGATGCTGAAGCTGGCCATATACAAAGAGGGTAAATGGAGTATGTTTAAAAATAATGTAAAATTAAACGAGGGTGAGGCTGCATTTGCCGCCAGTAATACTAATATTTCATCATCTAAAAAATACCTTTGGATAGCGACAGGAGGAAAAGCTTCACGAATTTTAAGAATGAATCTGAAAGATGAAAAGTTTGAAATTTTCAATACACCAGTTGTACAGGGAGAATCTTCTCAGGGAATGTATTCTATTGATTTTTTTGACGATCATTTCGGGATTGCAGCAGGAGGGGATTATACAAAGCAGGATGCGAATATCAATAATATTGCAACCACTAATGATGGCGGAGAAACCTGGCAGATTCAGGCTTCAGGACAGAATGCAGGATATACAACCTGTGTAAAAATTAAGCCCGGATCAAAAGGAAAAGAAATCATTGCAGTAGGAGACAAGCATATCAGTTATTCTTCAGATTTTGGAAAGACATGGAAAAAAATTTCTGATGAAAAAGGTTTCTTCGTCTGCCAATGGATAGATGGTAATCATGTGGCCCTTGCAGGAAATAGCAGAATTGCAGTAATGAAATTAAAATTTTAAATATAAGATATAGAATTTATCACTATCTGCCAAAAGGCTGATCATACGTATTTAGACTCATTATAAAATAGAACCTAATATAATTCATAGGTTAAAATTCATAACTAATGGTTAATTTTGTAAGATGAAATTTAATGGTGTTAAATTTCATACCCTTATAAAATTTTAATTTTCAAGATGAACTCTTTAATAGATAAGTATAATATTCCCGGACCGCGTTACACTTCTTATCCTACCGTTCCATATTGGGATGAATCAACATTTTCACCTGAAAAATGGAAGGAAACTGTAATCAGGTCTTTTCATGAGAGTAATGCAGAGGAGGGGATTTCTATTTATATCCATTTGCCTTTCTGTGAGGCTTTGTGTACGTTCTGTGCATGTCATAAACGTATTACCAAACAGCACAGTGTTGAAGTGCCTTATCTGGAAAGTGTTTTGAAAGAGTGGAAACTTTATCTGGACCTTTTCAACGAAAAACCTAAACTGAAAGAATTACACTTAGGGGGTGGTACTCCTACGTTTTTCTCTCCTGAGAACTTAAAAACATTATTGGAAGGAATTTTTTCAACAGTAGACATTGCGGAACATCCAGAATTTTCTTTTGAAGGACATCCTAACAATACAACGAAAGAACATCTTCAGACTTTATATGACCTTGGCTTCAGAAGAGTAAGCTTTGGAGTTCAGGATTATGATCCTAAAGTTCAGAAAGCAATCAACAGAATCCAGCCCTTTGAAAATGTAAAAAATGTTACAGAATGGGCAAAGGAAATCGGGTACAGAGGAATCAGCCATGATCTTGTGTTTGGACTTCCACATCAGAACTGGGAAGCGATGGAGCACACGATCAGAAAAACAATGGAACTGAAGCCGGACAGACTTGCATTTTATTCTTATGCACACGTTCCATGGGTGAAAGGAGTTGGACAGAGAGGCTTTGATGAAAATGATCTTCCAAGCGGAGAAGAAAAACGCCGTTTGTATGAAGATGGTAAAAGACTGCTTCAGGATTTAGGATATATCGAGGTTGGAATGGATCATTTCTCTCTTGAGCATGACGATCTGTATCAGTCTTTGATTCATAAAAAACTTCACAGAAATTTCATGGGATATACTTCAAGCAAAACCCAACTGATGGTAGGACTTGGTATGTCTGCTATTTCAGATTCATGGTATGCTTTTGCCCAGAATGTAAAAACCGTGGAAGAATATCAGAAAATGGTTGAAGAAGGTGAAATTCCTGTTGTAAAAGGACATGTTCTGAGTGAAGAAGATCTGACTGTAAGAAGACATATTCTGAACCTTATGTGCCAGCTTGAAACAACTTTTGATATCAATAATTCTTTCCCTGAGCTTGAAAACGCTTTGGAAATGTTGAAAGAAATGGAAAATGACGGATTGGTGGAGATCAATGGAACTGAAGTGAAAATTACAGAAGCCGGAAGAGCTTTCACAAGAAATGTAGCTATGGTTTTTGACCTGAGAATGATGAGAAATAAACCCGAAACAAGGATTTTCTCCATGACAATATAGGACAAAAGCGGTTCAGATCTGAACCGCTTTTTTATTGCTTTAAAATTTTAGTTGAGGTATTTTATTGCCCTCACGACTTGTAGTTCGATCACTGTCATACTGAGCATAAACTGAAAGTTTACAAACGTAGTTTAAGAATCGTTCTACTTGATAATTAATTTCTGACTGTAAGACTTCATCTCTCCGGATTTCAGATTGATATAGTAAACGCCGGCAGGTATTCCTGAAATATTAATACCTTTTTCATTAGAGATCTGGTCTGCTTCCAGTACTTTTCTTCCTTCTGCACTGATAATTTCCAGGATTGCTTTTTTATCTGTAACGCCATCAATGAAAATTTCTTTTGAAACAGGATTAGGATAAACTTTTATAGTTCCTAAAGTATTTTCCTGAGTACCTAAAGTTCCTGTGGATATTTTAAAGACTTTTCCACTGTTCACAGCGGCCACGTACAGCCCTTTCTGATAATCTTCCCCGAAAGTAGAAAAATTATTTCCCGAATAAGGACTCGTCCATGTGATGGCATTACTGCTATCCAGAATTCCGATCTGGGTAGAACAGTAGTCTGCAAAGAAATATTTTCCCTGAAGTGACGGATATTGAGTTCCTCTGTAAACATATCCGCCTGTGATGGAACATTTACCACCTGAATGGTCGTATACAGCAATAGGAAAGGTCATTGTAGACTGTGCTGCACATCCTGCGGTATTATAGGCGTTATTTCCTTCATAACAGCGCCAGCCATAGTTTAAGCCGGCTTGTGTAATAGGCATTTTATTGATTTCTTCTATAGCTCCCTGGCCAACGTCTGCAATCATTGCATTTCCTGTAGTCAGATCAAAGGAAAATTTCCAGGCATTTCTCAGACCATACGCCCATATTTCATCGGCACCAGCAATGGTTCCTGCAAAAGGATTATCGGGTGGAATATTATAAGGGCCGGTAGCATCCACATCTATTCTCAGCATTTTTCCCAGTAATACATTTTTATTTTGGGCGTTATTATTCGGATCTCCGCCGCTTCCTCCGTCTCCGGTGATGATCCAGAGTTTTCCGTCAGGAGCAAAATGAATGCTTCCTCCATTGTGATTGTCGAATGGTTTGGGAATGTTTAAAAGGATTTTTTCAGAAGCAGGATCAGCTACATTAGAATCAGTTGAGCTGACACTGTATCTTGCAACGATGATATTGCCCGCCGGATTGTTGTAGTACACAAAAAAATACCCGTTGGAAGAGTATTGTGGGTGAAATGCAAGTCCAAGAAGACCTCTTTCTCCACCAAAAATAATTTTTGAACCGATATCCAGAAAATAGGTGGTATTAATTGTCCCGTTGGGTTGAATAATTTTTATAATTCCGTTCTGTTGAACAACAAAAAGCCGGCTGTCATTGGCGTTCGTAATCTCTACCGGGCTGGTAAGTCCCGTGGCAAATTCTTCCAAATTAATGCTTTGAGAATTAGCAATTAAGGAAGAAAAGATACTCATGGTAAAAAGTAATTTTTTCATAATATTTTGATAGTTAAGGTGTTGATATAATGAATGAAAATTTTGTACCAATCGAATTTTGAAGACTTCATTATGATACTATGAAAAAATTGTTAAATCTTAAATAGAAATCGGAATACCAATATATCTGAAAATAAACCATTTCTGTTGTTAAAAATTCATAAAATACAAGAAAATCATTATATTTGCCGACTTAATTTAACGTAGTTATAACAAAATGCAAGGAAAAGGACTTATTACAATTGTCGCTATTGTACTAGGGTTGATTTGCTTAAACGAGCTATTACCAACATGGTACGCCAGCAAAATTGAAAAGCAGGCGACTGCTATTGCAGGAGACAATCCGGAGAAGTATCAAAAAGAAATCGCAAGACTTTCTAAGGATACTTTGAATTTAGGATTCACAAAACTTTATTACACTAAAGCCAAAGACAAAGAAATGAAACTTGGTCTTGACTTGAAAGGAGGGATCAACGTTCTTTTGGAGATCAACCAGAGAGACCTTGTGAATGATTTAACGAATTATTCTACAAATCCTGTTCTTATTGAGGCTTTAAACAAAACTGATGAAGCACAGAAGAATTCTACAAAAGCTTACATCGATAATTTCTTCGAGCAGTTCGATGTAGTTAACAAAGCTAAAGGTACCAATCTTAAGTTGGCAGATCCGGAAATTTTCGGAAATACAACACTTACTGAAGTGAAGTACAACACTCCTGATGAGCAGGTGAAAAGCATTGTTAAAAGAAAAATTGATGCATCTGTAGGAACAGCTTTTGAGGTAATCAGAACGAGAATTGATAAAATGGGTGCTGTGCAGCCAAACGTTCAGAGGGTACCTGGAACAGCTAGAATTTCTGTAGAAATGCCTGGTATGAAGGACATCGATAAAGTGAAAAAAATGCTTCAGACTTCTGCAAAACTTCAGTTCTGGGAAGTACAGCAGGTTCCTGAGATTGCACCTTATTTCCAGACCTTGACAACTATGGTTGCTGCAAAAGGAGATTCTATGGGAGTGGCAAAGAACGTGAACTTCATGAGCCTTTTACAGCTTGACAAATTAAGAACGAATGGTGTTGCTAATGTAAAATTATCCGATACTGCTGTTGTAAATAAAATTTTGAACAGCAAAGTAGGACAGTCTTTACGTCCGGCTAACATTAAATATACACAGTTTATGTGGGGTTACAAACCTGAAGCAACAGATACTGAAAGCTTAGTATTGTATGCAATCAGAGGTAACATCAACCAAAAAGCTCCGGTAGACGGTGCCGTAGAAACTGCAAACATCAGCTATGATGAGCTGAGCAGAGTAGTAGTTGATATGCAGATGGACTCCAAAGGGGCAAAAGACTGGAAAACATTAACAGAGAAAAACGTTGGTAAGCCAGTTGCTGTAACGCTTGACGGTAGAGTTTATACTGCACCAAACGTTGTAAATGCAATTCCGAACGGTAGAACTCAGATCTCTGGTAACTTTTCTCAGGAAGAAGCTAAAGAATTGGTAGACGTTTTAGGAGCAGGTAAATTGCCTGCAGGTGCAAAAGTAGTTCAGGCTACGGTTGTAGGTCCTTCATTAGGACAAGAGTCTATTGATGCTGGTGTTTTGTCATTTGGTATCGCATTCTTAGTAATTATTGCTTATATCATTTTCTACTATGGTGGAGCTGGTGTATATGCGGTAATTGCAATGATAATCAACTTATTCTACATTTTCGGAATTATGGATTCCGTAGATGCTACACTTACGCTTCCTGGTATCGCAGGTATTGTACTTACAATGGCCATGGCGGTAGATACGAACGTAATTATCTATGAAAGAACTAAAGAAGAACTTTTCGCAGGAAAAAGTATTCTTGAAGCATACAAAGACGGTTTCAAACATGCATTAAGTGCAATTGTTGATGGTCACTTAACGACATTATTAACGGCAGGTGTACTATTCCTTTTCGGAACAGGACCAATCAAAGGTTTTGCATTAACATTAGGAATCGGTATCTTGATGACATTCTTTACTTCAGTATTGATTTCAAGAGTAATGATTTTCTCTAGATTGAATAAAGGAAAACACCTTTCTGTTTGGACAGGTGCTACCAAAAATCTTTTCAGAAATACTTGGATTGATTTTATTGGAAAAAGAAAATATGCTTACATCATTTCCGGTATTTTAACTGTTGTTTGTATCGCATCTATTGCAATCCACGGATTCAAATATGGTATCGACTTTACAGGAGGTAGAAACTATGTGGTAAGATTTGATAAGGCTGTAAATGCGGAAGATGTTGAGGCTAAATTGGTGAAAATGTTCCAGACTGAGGATGGTAAAAACTCTTCTGTAGAGGCTAAAACTTTCGGTAACGACAAGCAGCTTAAGATTTCTACAGATTACCTTATCGAGGATGAATCTCTGAAAGCTGACCAAACTGTTGAGCAGAAGTTGTATGAGGGATTAAAATCCAGCTTACCTGCAAACATGACGTTAAAAGATTTCAAATCTGCAGATAAAGACCATTCAGGAATTATTTCTTCCGAGAAAGTAGGACCTACTGTTGCAGACGATATCAAGACTCACGGTATTCTTGCTGTGGTTGCAGCATTAGCAGGTATTTTCATCTATATCCTTGTAAGATTTAGAAAATGGCAGTTCTCTCTTGGTGCTGTTGCAGCGTTATTCCACGATGCTGTTATCATTTTGGGAGCTTATTCATTACTTCATAAGTTTATGCCATTCAACATGGAGATCAATCAGGATTTCGTTGCTGCAATCCTTACTGTATTAGGTTACTCAATCAATGATACAGTAATTATCTTCGACAGAATTAGAGAATATCTGAGAGAGAAAAAATCTTTAACATTAGCTGGTCTGTTTGATGACTCTATCTCAAGTACATTGGGTAGAACATTCAACACCTCATTTACAACGATTCTTGTTATCCTTGCGATTTTCATTTTCGGTGGTGATAACCTGAGAGGATTTATGTTTGCTATGTTAATTGGTATTGGATTCGGTACATATTCATCTATCTTTATTGCGTCTGCAATTGCTTATGACTTCCTTAAAACAGGAAAAGAAGAAGAGGTACATGGAAAAACCACTTCTACAAAAGAAGAGCTTGCTTCAAAGTAATACAAACTACAATAAATTAGTAAAGACCGTTTCGAAAGAAACGGTCTTTTTTTTATCCTTCCAGATGTTTCTACGTTTTGAAGAACTTATCTTTTTAACGGCAAATAATGCATCTCTATATGCTATTTTGTATATTTTAATAGTAAATGAATGATTTTTTATTGAATTTGTGATTATTTTATTTTTTTTATATGAGTAATTATTTATTTGTGTTTTTGTAATTTAATTTTCATGATTATTTTTATGAATTTAATTTTTTATAAATTAATGTAAAGTGGAGTTATGTATAATAAGTCAAATTTAAGAGATTAATTTATTTGCGTGTAATCATTGAATAATAAAGGGTTTTTGTGAGTTTCTAACAAAATAATTGTTTTGGTTAAAAATTATTAAAAAATAAGAGTTTTATGTGGTAAATTATTTTATATTTACTGAAAACAAAACAAAAATGAAAGTCGAAAAATTATTCGTTGCTGCAGCATTATGTGCTGGCAGTTTCCTTTACTCACAGGTAGGGATTAGCACTTCAAACCCTGATAAAAGTTCTGCATTAGATGTTACCGGTACCAATAAAGGTGTATTGATCCCCAGGATTTCCGATCTCACAACAATAGCTACTCCAGCTAATGGTTTGCTGGTTTATGATCTCAAAAGACAGGCCTTGACACAGAATGTCGGGACACCTGCCAGTCCAAACTGGATCCCGATCAGCGGGAATATTGTTAAATTCTTTTACATGCCTTCCATCAGTATAGATACTTCTACGTTAGGTACAGGAAGAACAAAAGACTTATTCCAGCTTTATAAAGCTCAGTTTTCTACCCCTAAAGTTTCTAGTACGGGAGCTCCGGGTGGGATTCCTTTCTTTGCAAATGCATCGGATCTGTATTATTACGTGACTGATTTTGACAGTACGGTTTTAAGCAATGTAAGCATTGATGCCAATGGTATACTTCGCTATGATGTAATAGGATCGGCTACTGCCTGTTCTTTCGTAAATATTGTATTTGTAATCAAATAATTTAAGAGGCATACAGCCATTATGATCATCCTTGTTCAGGGATGAATATCCCGTGTATAATTAATTTAAAAATTATTGATGATGAAAACAAATTCAATATTACGATATATGCTTATAGCATTTTGTCTTTTTGCATCCGGTAAAATGACAGCTCAAGAGATGGTAACACTTCCCAACGGGGGATGCGGAAGGCTATTGGATACAAATACATCCAGTTCAAGTGATGGTGGTATTCTTTGTTTCAGATTGGGAAAAGAAGCCGCTAATCCTAACAATATGACTGATACTGATGTCAATTCATTCGCCTCTTTAAAGCCGGGTACAGGTGCTGGTCTTTTCTGTAGTATGTACGTAGGCGTAGGAACCAATGGAGCAGATTTTCAGGCTAATAAACCTGTGTATATTGATTTTGCTTCAGATGGTTTCAATTTTAATCCTAGTTTTAATGGGGGAAATTTTGTGTTCTACAATAATGGACAGGAAATCTATCGTACAGGTATCAATGGACATTTCTTCTTTGATTTTGGTGATAATCAGGGGCGCCGGATCATTAAAGTAATTCCCACGGCAGCATGGGATGAAATAAGGCTGGATTTTGGAGAAGCTATAGGGGTCGGATTCTCATTCAGCCAGATGAGAGTGTATAACATTCTTTCAGAGTATTATCTTGCCCCTATGACTTATCTATCTCAACCTTCTGATAAAACTGTGGCTGCAGGTGGATCAACAACGATGACCGCAGTGATCAATAATACGCCTACAGATGAAACTCCGGATAATATTACATACCAGTGGCAGATTCTTAACGGAAGTACATGGACCAATCTGACGAATGGTACCAACTACAGCAATGTTACTTCATCCACTCTTACTATCAGCAACGTTCCTGTAGGATTTAATAATAATCAATACCGTGTAGTAGCCAATTCCAGCTTCCATACATGTTCTTTCCAGGCAATTTCTACCGTAGGAAGGCTTTTTGTAAACTCTGTAAATGACCCTGGAGCTATTGCCGCGGATCAGACCTTATGTATGGACATCAGTAATGATCCGGCTGCGTTCACCCAGACTGCGGCTGCGCAGGTAAGCGGTTCTGCGGAATATCAATGGCAAAGCTCGGTGGATAATGTAACTTTTACAAATATTACCAATGCAACATCTGCTGCTTATGATGTACCACCAGTTACACAAACTACTTATTACCGAAGAGGCGTGAGATCTGTACTGAATGGGAATACAACGGCCTATCTGTATGGTAATGTGGTTAAAGTGACTTTAAAACAAAGCTGCCTGATCAAATGTATTATCACTAACAGAGTGCTTTATACAAAGCTGAATAGCAATTAGCAAAATGATTCCTAATTAATTATGAGAGCCTGTTTCAACAATAAGTCTGAAACAGGTTTTTTTATGTATGTTGTGTATTTTATTTTGTTATTTCATATTATACTTATTGAATACACTACAATTTAGAATCATTATTTTCCAGATTTGATTAATTTTGCACCATCATGGAAAATTCAAAGAAAAAAGCGGCTATAGGCTTCATATTTATTACTTTACTGATAGATATTACGGGATGGGGAATCATCATTCCCGTTGTTCCCAAATTAATTGAGGAACTCATTCACGCAGATATTAGTGAGGCTGCAAAATATGGTGGCTGGCTTGGATTTGCCTATGCATTTACACAATTTATATTTTCTCCGCTTGTTGGAAACCTGAGTGATAAATATGGGCGCAGACCTATAATCCTGATCTCTCTTTTCGGATTTGCTGTGGATTATATTTTTCTTGCACTGGCTCCTACAATCTGGTGGCTGTTTCTGGGAAGAATTATTGCCGGGATAACGGGCGCAAGTGTCACCACTGCCAGTGCCTATATTGCAGATATTTCCACTGATGAAGACAGAGCCAAGAATTTTGGACTGATAGGAGCTGCTTTTGGGCTCGGATTTATTATAGGTCCGGTCCTGGGTGGGGTACTTGGCCATTATGGTGCCAGAGTTCCTTTCTATGCAGCTGCGGGCTTATGTCTGCTTAACTTCCTGTATGGATATTTCATTCTTCCTGAAAGTTTGGATAAAGATAAAAGAAGAGCGTTTGACTGGAAACGTGCTAACCCTATAGGTTCATTTAAATTTTTAGGTAAACACCCTGAAATTTCCGGACTTATCCTTTCCTTAATATTGATTTATATTGCAGGACATGCTGTACAGAGTAACTGGAGCTTCTTTACGATGTATAAGTTCAACTGGACAGAAAGAATGGTGGGGATTTCATTAGGGGTAGTAGGATTACTGGTTGGTCTTGTACAAGGTGGGCTTATCAGATGGACTACCCCAAGGCTTGGTGAGCAGAAAAGTATTTATTATGGGTTGGCTTTCTATGCAGTAGGAATGTTGCTGTTTGCTTTTGCCTCTGAAGGATGGATGATGTTCGTGTTTTTGGTTCCCTATTGTTTAGGTGGAATCTGCGGCCCGGCTTTACAGTCTGTCATCACGAAAAGTGTGCCTTCCAATGAGCAGGGTGAACTTCAGGGAGCATTAACGAGTTTAATGAGTGCAACATCTATTATTGGACCTCCAATGATGACGAATTTATTTTACTTTTTCACACATGATGAAGCGCCATTTAAGTTTTCCGGTGCACCTTTCTTTTTAGCATTTATTTTAATGGCTGTCAGTGTAGTGATTACCTATTCTGCTTTTCAGAAAAAAAATAAAAATTTAGCTGATGTAACTTCAGAAAAAGATTTTCGGAAACAATAGATTTGTTCTATTCCGAACATATATGCCGTTCCGGGTTCAATCTATTCAATAATTTTACAGTAGTAGTTTTTCTGCTTTTTAAAACAAAAAACAAATTATGAATACATTTAACCTGGAAAAGTATTTCGAACGAATTCATTTCTCCGGAACTCCGGAAATGAGCATGGAGGTATTGAAAACAATACATCGGCTTCATCCCAAACACATTCCTTTTGAGAATATCGACCCTTATACAGGAACAGTACCTTCTCTGGATCTGGATGATGTTTTTAAAAAACTGGTTACAGAATTGAGAGGCGGGTATTGCTATGAACAGAATTTACTTTTAAGGGAAGTACTTTCCAGATTGGGATTTCATGTTGAATTACAATTGGGGAGGGTAGTGTGGAAAAGAGAAGAAAACAGCAGTGCTGCTAAAAGTCACTTGATGCTGATTGCCGATGTAGAAGGACAAAAATATCTGGTAGATTGCGGTTTTGGAACGACTACACTTACCGCACCTTTATTGTTGAATAACCAAGAACCGCAGCAGACACCCAACGGACTCTTTAAGATTTCACAAAAAGAAGGAGTATATTTTCTTTGGATCTGGAAAGAAAAATGGCTGCCAATTTATCGTTTTACATTAGAGGTGGTAGAACATGTAGACCTTGAAATTTCCAACTGGTATTTGTCTACATATCCAGAATCCAATTTTAAGAAAAATCTGGTGCTTTCTAAAGTAGATGAAGAAGCCCGGTATACTTTCAGTCAAAATACACTGAATATAAGATATGAAAATGGCGGAAAAGAATCTGTTTTGATTACTAATAATGAAGAGTTGTTTGACATGCTGAAGAATACTTTCGGACTGAAAGAAAATGCAGTAGAAATATTGAAATCAAAACCTGGAAACTGATACCTTCAAATACAGTCTTGCTATAAAATACAAACGGGAAGCTCAGCAGGCTCCCCGTTTTTTTGAAATCTGATTTTTATGAAAATTATGGATAAAGGGATTTTGTCCCATTACTTACAATATTACTGCCCAATCCTGAGAATGACACCGAGAAATTGCTGCTGTTAAAACTTAAAGAACCTGTAGGAGTACAAAGTCCCAGCGCATAACGACATTGTCCGTAAGCTCCTGTTCTCTTGGTAATCTTACTCTCACTTTTCGCTTTTCCTAAACTGATATATCCCCAATCGCTTACATCTGCATTGGAAACTGTAGAACCGGAATAATAAATTGTAATCTGATATCCGGCTTCACCTCTCTTGGAACCCCATAGCCAGCTTGCTGTCCACCATTGTTTATACCAGCTAGAAACTACTTTTGCTGCCTGATTGTTGTTGGAAGCTTCCGTATTTCCACGCGGATCCATCATAATAAGACCTCCGAAAATATTGTCCCAGATAATCCCTGAATCTTTGTAGAAACACAATGTAGTAAATTTTCCGTTTTTGCTGTTCCATGTTACTTCCATAACGTTTGTACCGGACTTTACTTCTTCAGTGGCAGCCTCTTTCAATCCCTGCTGGGCTGTGGTGAGATCATCTCCGCTGTATAAATCTCCAATTTTTCCAATCTTTACTGAAGACGGATCCATGATATTCCCTGTTGCAATAAACTGGTCTTTATCAGTGATCAGGCTTTTGGAAAGGTCAATGCCTTTTTGGGTTGAAATTTTTCCCAATACTTTCACTTCCGCAATCTGCAGGTCATTGTTCAGATAGGTTTCAAGGTTTTTTCCTGATTCATTCAGTTGAAGCTGTACTGATTCAGGAACAATTTGAGAGGAAAGAGGAGTGATCTCTTTTTTCAGATCAGCAGCGGTTATTTTTGCCTGAACTGTTTCCTGCTGATTCATTTCGTTGTTTTCATTCTGGCAGCTGTTGAATGCCAATACCGATAATACGGCGAAAACTTTAAAAGTAGTCAATAGTTTTTTCATAAAATATTTATTTGGTTGTGCATTATAAATATACTGAATTGTTATGTAATTCTCATTGTTTTGAATTAATTATTTGTTAATTGATAATTTTTAGGGATTACATGATAGGTAGCAGATAGAAGGTATCAGGGATTAGGGATTAGGGATTAGGGATTAGGGATTAGGGATTAGGGATTAGGGATTAGGGAAAATACCCTGTAAAATATTGGTGAAGGTTTATTGAGGTTAATAGTGAATTTGCTTCGCAAGTGAATGGTGAATATTGGTGGAGAGACAAGATTAAAGATAATGACAGCCGAAATGAAACTAGCAACCAACAACAAAAAGAAACCAACAACCAGAAACAAAAGCAACCTTGAACTCAAAAACTCTGAAATTTTACAAAATCTTAAAATTTGTTTAAATTTTTAGTTTGCCATCCATAAATGAAATAATCTTTCGTAATTTTACGCCATGGAATTAAGCATTGGAGAAATGGCACTCATTGCCATTGCAATCGTTGTATTATTCGGACCGGATAAACTGCCTCAGATTGCGCGTGACTTAGGTGCAGGCGTTAGAAAAATGCGTGGAGCAGTAGAAGATATCAAAACTGAAATCATGAAGGAGACAGATAATCCTGTTTCTGAAATAAAGCGTGAGATTGAAAAGGTAAAAGATGCTGCCAAAGATTTCAACCCGATGAAGGATATTGAAAAAGATATTCTTACAGAACCTGGTACTCTTGCTTCTAATGAACCTCCAAAGCCGAAGCCGGCTGATGATGAGACTTATGAAGGACCTGTAAGCAGATAATCATGGAGGAGATCATTCAGGAAGATAAAAAGGTATTCCTTTACCTTAATAATTTGGGCGACTCATCTTTCGACCAGTTTTGGATGCTGATTTCCAGTACCTGGATCTGGGTACCTCTTTATATTATTTTTCTTTATTTTTTATACAAAAATTATCAACTAAGAACTTTAGTTTTTATTCTTATATTTATTGGGCTTGGAGCTGTAGTTTCTGATCAGCTTGCCAATATTTTCAAATATGGGGTAGCGAGGTTAAGACCATGCCATGACCCTACTTTGGAACATCATATGAGAATTGTGAAATGTGGCGGACAGTTTGGGTTTTATTCTGCTCATGCTTCCAATACCTTCTTTTTGGCAACTTATTTAGGTATTTTACTGAAAAAGAAGATTAAATGGTTTCCTTATGCTATATTTGCATGGGCTCTGGTTGTTTCTTACAGCCGAATCTATTTAGGAGTGCATTTCCCAATTGATATTTTGGTGGGGGCGTTTGTTGGAACTTTATTGGGAGTGATATTTGGTGCACTCGCCAAAAAAGTGATCAATAAACAAACTATAACCTCATGAAAAAAACTTTATTATTAGTAACTTCCCTTTGTTTTTCTCTTAATTTCTATGCTCAGGATAAAAAACTGGCAGAAGACTGTTTTAATAAAGCTGATTATAAGTGTGCCGAAGAGCAATACTTAAAACTGGCAGAAAAAGAACAGATTCAAAAATTTCAGTCGGAATATTATGATTATCTCGGAACAGCTCAAAGAAGGCTGGGGAAGACCATTCAGGCTTTTAAATCCTACGATTCTGCCTTAAAAGCAAATCCTATGTCAGTTTCTGTGTATGTGAACCTGTCATCGCTTTACAGCCAGAAAGGGAATAAAGCAAAAGCATTGGAATATGTAGAAAAAGGATTGAAAGTGAATCCAGAAACGCCGGATTTATATCTTACCCGTTCCAAAATCTATGACAGCCAGGGAAAAAAGGAACTTGCTATCAAAGATCTTAATCAGATTCTGACTTTTGCACCGGATAATATTTTTGCCAAAACAGGATTAGCCAATCTGAAAAAGAATAATGGTGATCTGGACGGAGCTTTAAAAGATTACAATACACTTATTTCTGAAAAACCAGAATCATTGCTTTACAACGGCCGTGCTGATGTGTATTTTAAAATGAAGAAATATAAAGAAGCCCTTACCGATGCCAATAAAGCCATTTCCATAGATCCTAAATTTGCACACTCTTACGTGAGCAAAGCCATGATTCTGCTGGATACTTCCAAACTTAAAGAAGCCTGCACAAATCTGGATAAAGCGGTTGCTTTGGGCTATGAAAAAGCATTACTGACAGATTCCTATGCTAAATGCGGCAAAAAATAAACTGAAATTCAGAACCCTGATTATTTAAATAAATCCCAATTAAAATACTAAACCAGATTTAACTGTTTTAAAAAACGAATAAAGAAAAAGAGAGATGTTGAATATTGTTCTTGTAGAACCCGAAATACCGAATAACACAGGAAATATCGGAAGATTATGTGTAGGAACCGAAAGCAGATTACACCTGGTTCACCCATTTGGATTTGTAATTAATGATAAAAACCTGAAGCGTTCCGGACTGGATTACTGGGTACATCTCGATGTTTCTGAATATGCAAATGTTGAAGAATGGATTCAACAGATCCCTGATAGGTCCCGTGTTTTTTTGATGAGTTCACATGCTGAAAAATCATATCTGGAAACCGATTTTCAGGATGGGGATTGGTTGGTGTTCGGAAAAGAGAGTGTAGGCCTGAGCAAAGAGATTCTGGACCGTTTTGAAAATCATCTTACAATTCCTATGTCAAAACTGATCAGGAGCTTTAATATTGCCAATTCCGTTGCTTTTGTAGTGGGTGAGGCAAAAAGGCAGATCGGACTGAAATAGAGATAAGTTAGCTCAAAAGTCAAATTATTTGGCTTTTTTCATTCTGAATACAGACTGAAAGTCTGCGAACGTAGTTCAGAAATGTAGCGAAGAATCTCAGAAATTGTATTGGTGAGATTCTTCCTTCGTCAGAATGACATTCATGACAGCCTCTTTTCTTTTAATCGTTATGATAAGGTTTACCCTGTAAAATCTGATCAGCACGGTAAAGCTGTTCTACAATAAACAGACGGATCATCTGGTGGGTAAAGGTCATTTTGGATAAAGACATTTTTTCATTTGCCCTGCTGTAAATCTCTTCAGAAAAGCCATAAGCGCCTCCAATCAGGATATGTACTTTTTTTACAGAAGAATTCATCCAGGTATCAATTTTCTGCGAAAATTCACGGCTGGTAAACTGTTTTCCTTTTTCATCAAGAATCACTACCAGATCGTTTTTGTCGATATGATTTAAAAACAATTTGGCCTCTTCCTTTTTAAGAAGATCAGGAGATAGATTTTTAGCATTTTTAACATCCGGGATTTCAGTGATTTCAAAATTCCAGTGTTTAGGTAAACGGGTGAGATAATAATTAATTAAAGACGTAATTTCTTTATCGTCTGTTTTACCGATACAAAGTAAACTGATTCGCATTGTAAGAAGTTTCAGAGAGCAAAGATAGGGCTTCGGGGAGTAAAGTTCAAAGTTTTGGGTTGAATGTTGTTTTTGTTTTTGTTTCTGGTTGTTGGTTTCTTTTTGTTGCTAGTTTCTTTTTGTTGATGGTTCTATTTCAGTTGTCATTATCTTGGTTCAAGGTTCAAGCTTTTTGGTTTAAGGTTGTTTTTGTTTGCTAGTTTCATTTCGGCTGTCATTATCTTTAATCTTATCTCTCCACCAATATTCACCATTCACTTGCGAAGCAAAATTCACTATTTAATAGACATGTATTACTATTTCACAGAATATTTTCCCTAATCCCTAATCCCTAATCCCTGCTACCTAATTCCTATCACCTATCACCTTCTATCTTTTCCCTATTTAATTTAATTCCCCTACATTTGTATAAAGACAAACAGATCGATGAGTGTAAAGGTTCCCAGATTTATTTTAAAGATTCAAGAGTTTTTTGACAGCATCCATATTCCTGTTTTGGGAATATCGCTTTGGCAGATGTTTCAGATCTATATTTCGGGGATTTTCAAAGGGAAAATAGGAAGAAAAGCGGCCGCTATTTCTTGGAGTTTTACCATAAGTTTGTTTCCGTTTATCCTTTTTTTGCTTTCCGTTTTGCCTTATATGCCGCATTATGATAAACTGCAGTTCTATATTTTTGATGTACTGATGCATAATGTTTTTCCTTCAAATATGGAAGGAGATGTAAGGGGATATATAGAAAGCAATATTATCCCCAATATGAGAGGGATCAGTAACCTGACCATTGTTCTGGCCCTTATTTTTGCCACGAATGGTACATTTTCCCTGATCAATGGTTTTAATGAAAATACAGATGAAAAACTGAGTGATGTAAAGGAATTTATTCTTTCATTCTTTATCACAATAGGCTTTATCACCATTGTTTTTTTAGCTCTTTTCGGGGTATATTATGTGGAGGTTGTAATGAAGCTTTTTACACCGGCTTATGATATTTCCTGGTTGGTGGATAACCTTTCCAGTATTATTGGATTCGTCTCTTTTCCTCTTTTTTACTTTATCCTTCTGACTTTATTTTACTGGTTGGGAACCGTGAAAATTACACGATTCCGTCAGGCGGTTCCGGGGGCTATTTTAACCACGATACTCTTCGTCGTTACTACTTATATCTTTGCTATTTATGTAAAGGATATTGCCCGGTATAATGTTCTTTACGGATCCATCGGAAGTATGATTCTGCTGATGGTTTGGGTGAATGTAAATGTATATCTGCTTTTATTCGGAAATGAACTGAATATGGCCATCAGAAAGCTCAGAATTGAAAAACTGCTGTCTGATGAAATTCAGAGAGAAACCATACACTATCATACCCAGATTACGGAACCTGACTTCGATGGTGATGAAGAGCATAAGAGAAAACTAGATACCCGAAAGAAAGATTAATTCTCTTCCAGTTCAGGATTTTCTTTTGAACTTATACTTAATATGGTAAATCCTGCAATAGCAGCTATAAAGGAAGCAATCAAAATAGCAAATTTTGCTTCATCCTGAATAGGAATTTCTCCTTTAAAGGAAAGCAGTGCAATAAAAATGGACATGGTAAATCCAATTCCGGCCAGCAGACCTACGCCAATCATTTGAAGCCAGTTACTGTTTTGAGGCAGAGAACTAAGTTTTAATTTGATAGCAATCAGTGAAAACAGATTGATACCAATCAGCTTACCTATTACCAAACCGCAAATAATTCCCAATCCTAATGTACTTGTAACGCCGGCAACCATTTCACTGGAAAAAGTAATATTGGTATTCGTTAAAGCAAATATAGGCATGATCAGAAAGCTTACCGGAATGTGAAGCTGATGCTCCAGCTTTTCCAATGGCGATATTTCTACATTGGAAGCGTTGGTAGGTATTGAAAATGCAAGTAACACACCTGCTATGGTAGCATGAATTCCGGAGTGATGAAGGAAATACCATAAAAACAGTCCCGGAATAATATAAAAGATAGTTTTGGTGACTTTTAAAAAATTTAAAATAAACAGCAGGGCAGTTACTCCAAAAGACAATAGGAGATAGCTCCAGTGAATTTGGTCAGTATAGAAAATTGCAATCACAAGAATAGCTCCAAGATCATCTACAATAGCCAATGCCGCTAAAAATATTTTAATAGAATTGGGAATCTTTTTCCCCAGCATCGAAATAATCGCCAGTGAAAAAGCAATATCTGTAGCCATAGGAATTCCCCAGCCATTGCTATATTCTGTTCCGGTATTGAAAATACTGTAAATCGCTGCCGGAACAAGCATTCCGCCTACAGCAGCAAAAATGGGAAGCGAAGCATTTTTAAAGGATGAAAGTTCACCTTCTACAAGTTCCCGTTTTATTTCAAGGCCTACCAGAAGGAAGAATACTGCCATCAATCCGTCATTGATCCAGATGCTGACAGGGTATTCCAGTCCAAAAAGATGGGTGCCCACTTCCTTGTCTAAAAAATGCTGGAAGTTTTCTGCAGCTGATGAATTGGCAATAAGCAATGAAACCAATACACAGAAAATAAGAATAATTCCTGAAGACTGGCTGTTTTTGAAAAATTTTTTAAAATATAGAGATAAATTCATGTTTATGATTGTAGTCGTCTCACTCTTGAAACACCATTAATATTTTTAAGTTTTTTGAAGGTTTCTTCCAGTTGTCCTTTATTTTTAACTTCGAGAATGATATTTCCTGTGAAAACCCCATTATTGGATTCAATAGAGAGACTTTTCATGTCCATTCCCATACTTCCGCTGATGACTGTAGTGATATCATTAATCATACCCATTCTGTCAAGTCCTTCAATTTCAATTTTCACTCTGTTTTTAAAGCTTTCAGCATTTACCCATTTGGCAGGAATGACGCGGTAGTCATATTGTGCTCTTAGATTGATGGCATTTGGGCAGGTATCACTGTGAACTTTAATTCCGTCTGAAATGGTGATGAATCCGAAAATTTTGTCTCCTGGAATCACCGTACAGCATTTTGCATAAGTATAGTTCAGCTTCTCTTCGTCCTTTCCAAAGACAATCATGTCAAGGTTTTCCTCTTTCGGCTCCTCGAAATGCTGATTTTTATTAGGTGATTTTCTGAATCTTGATAGTAAATTGTTAAATACGTTTTTGCTTTCAATGTATTTTCTCAAGCTACTGACATCGAGTTCGTTGCTTTGAAATTTAAGAAAAAGCTCTTGAGACGATTTTAAATTAAAGAATTTCTGAAGTTTATTAATCTCTTCATCATTGAAATTGATTTTTGCATGACGCAGTTTTCTTTGCAGAATTTCTTTTCCTTCCTCTACTAGTTGATTTTTCTGAGAGTTCAGATAACTTTTGATTTTGGATTTGGCTTTTGAAGTTACTACAAATTCCAGCCAGTCAGATTTTGGTTTCTGATTCTGTGAAGAAAGAATATCCACCTGATCCCCATTTTGAAGAATATAGGAAATAGGAACCAGTTTCCCATTGATTTTAGCTCCCAAACATTTCATCCCTAAGTCGGAATGGACTGAGAAGGCAAAATCCAGGGCAGTAGCATTGGTTGGGAGAATTTTAATTTCTCCTTTCGGGGTAAATACAAATACCTCTTTGGAGTATAAATTAAGCTTAATATTATCCAAGAGCTCTGAAGTAGAAAGGTTCTGCTGCTGTTCCAGTACTTCACGGATTTCGGTTACCCATTTTTCAAAGTTTCTGTCATCAGAACTCTGTTTGTAGCCTTCTTTGTATTTGTAATGGGCAGCAACACCTTTTTCAGCGATTTCATCCATGCGCTCAGAACGGATCTGAACCTCAATCCATTTTCTATCCGGACCTAAAACCGTTAAGTGTAAGCTTTCGTATCCTGTAGAACGGGGCTGTGTTATCCAGTCACGCATTCTTGACGGGTTACTGTGGTATACATCTGTAACGATAGAATAGATTTTCCATGCAAGAAATTTTTCATTTTTTGCATCCGATTTATAGATAATCCTGATAGCATAGTTATCAAAAACTTCTTCAAAGGAAACTCCCTGCTTCAGCATTTTTCTGTAAATAGAGGAAATAGCTTTTGCGCGGCCTTTAATTTTAAAGTTTAAGCCTTCTTCGCCAAGTCTTGCCGATACTTCTTTGGTAAACTCGTTAATATATCGCTCACGGTTTTCCTTGGCAAGTTCCAATTTTTCCGTGATCTCATTATATACTTCAGGACTATTATATTTTAAGGAAAGATCCTCCAGCTCAGATTTAATGTTGTATAATCCAAGACGGTGGGCCATCGGAGCATAGATATAAACCGTTTCTGATGCGATTTTTTTCTGTTTGTCCGGAGCCATACTTTCCAGAGTCCTCATATTATGAAGGCGGTCGGCAATTTTGATCAGAATAACTCTGAAATCCTCGGATAAAGTCAATAGCAGTTTCCTGTAATTTTCAGACTGTACAGAGATATTCTGGTGGTTCATGATGGAAATCTTAGTCAGTCCATTCACGATACTGGCGATCTTTTCTCCAAAGATTTTTTTCAGATCTTCGTAAGTATAATCGGAATCTTCAATTACGTCATGCAAAAGGGCACATGCAATAGAAGTAGCTCCCAAACCAATCTCTGTCGCTACAATTTTAGCAACAGCAATAGGGTGGTAGATGTAAGGCTCTCCGGATTTTCTCCTTTGATCCTTGTGGGCATCCAATGCAATGTCGAATGCCTTTCGGATGAGCTTATTATTCTCCTCATCCAACGTTCTGTATGTGTTAGAAATCAGGTCCTTATATCTTGCAAGGATCTCTTTATTCTCTTGTTCTAAATCGTAACTCATTTGTGCACATGCCTATAAGAAGACGAAAATACGAAATTTTTTAGTTTTTTCAAACATAAAAGATCCGCAGAATACACTGCGGATCTCCGGCTATTAGATTTTATATCGATTAGAATTTCACTTCAGAGTTCATGCCGTCACTTGACGTTTTAATCTTAATTTCGGGACTGCTGTGGATTTCAGCTCTGTTTCTTGCATCAATATACCTTTTGATGGTGTCATAATTGGTTTCATTGATGTTCATGTTTTCAAATAAATATGATTTCAATGCTGCATTCTGAACAAATGCATTTCGTGCAAGATCTATCTGGTTAAGATCATTTACGGTAACGCTTGCCAAATATTGGGAATTACCGGAACCATCATTAAGGTATACAATGTAATCTGAAGTTCCGAATCCTGAATTTTCCAGATCACTTTCCAGTTTTTTGTAGTCGCTGTGATGACCAAATACTCCAGCTAATATATGTGACATAGTTAATTGGTTTTAAAGTTCTCATTAAAGTTAGTAATAATTTTCTGATTATCATTGTGTTTAAGGCAATATAATTTGTTAATTAATATTTCATTTTCAATAGAGTGAAGCAATATTTAAGAATAATTATTGAACAGGTGTTTAATTTTAACAATTGAATAATACTAGGTTTGATGGAATCACAACAGTGATATTGTATATGTAATCATAAATTTTCGATATTTTTTTTTGAATTTCCTTATTCTATTTTTTGCTACTTCCTACTATCACTTTAATATCATCAGGATTATATGGATCATCATGGTTATTAGGGGAAGAAGATCTTTCTCTAAAGTGGGAATGTTTTATTATTTTCAAAATGCATTTCATATCATGTGAATTCGCATAGTTGGGATCAATCCAGCTTAGCGAAGAAGAACTATTATACCACAAGAAAGCCCCGGAAAATAACTTCCGGGGCTTTCATTGGTTAAAAAATTAGATAAATTTAAATTCTTTCGTTTTTGATCTCCTCTACAATTTCAGGGTTTAAAAGCGTACTAATGTCTCCGAAATTACTGAAGTCACCCTCTGCAATTTTTCTCAGAATTCTACGCATAATCTTTCCTGAACGTGTTTTTGGAAGCCCGGAAACAAACTGTATCTTGTCCAGTTTCGCAATCGGGCCTATCTGATCTGAAATCAACTGGTTGATCTCTTTCTTCAGGTTTTCCTTATCACGTCCTTCTCCTGATTCTTTAAGCATTACATAACCATACAGGGCATTTCCTTTAATATCGTGCGGATAACCTACAATAGCGGATTCTGCAACGGCAGGGTGCTGGTTGATACTGTCTTCAATAGGTGCAGTTCCCAGATTGTGTCCTGAAACAATGATCACATCATCTACACGGCCGGTAATTCTGTAATAACCTACTTCGTCTCTTAATGCACCGTCTCCAGTAAAATATTTTCCAGGGAAAGCTGTGAAATAAGTCTCCTTATATCTTTGGTGGTCACCCCATATGGTTCTGGCGATTCCCGGCCATGGAAACCGGATGCAAAGATTTCCGGTCACTTGATTCCCTGTAATTTCATTTCGTTTATCATCCATCAAAACAGGTTGTACGCCTGGCAGTGGGAGAGTGGCATAAGTAGGTTTCGTTGGGGTTACAAAAGGAAGCGGTGAAATCATAATTCCTCCTGTTTCTGTCTGCCACCAGGTATCTACGATTGGGCATTTTTTCTTTCCTACATGGTCGTTGAACCAATGCCATGCTTCATCGTTGATAGGTTCACCTACAGAACCAATGACTTTCAAAGAGCTAAGGTCATGTTTATCTACCCATTCCGCGCTTTCTTTCGCTAAAGAACGGATGGCAGTAGGAGCTGTATAAAACTGAGTGATTTTATGTTTTTCAATCACTTCCCAGAAACGATCCGGTTCAGGATAGGTAGGTACTCCTTCAAAAATTACGGTGGTGGCTCCATTCAATAGTGGTCCGTAAAGGATATAAGAGTGTCCTGTGATCCAGCCTATATCTGCCGTACACCAATAAATATCATTCTCCTTATAATTAAATACATTTTTGAAGGTGTAAGCGGTATACACCATATAACCCGCACAGGTATGAAGCATTCCTTTGGGTTTTCCTGTAGATCCGGAAGTATATAAAATGAAAAGCGGATCTTCAGAATCCATAATTACCGTAACGAAATCAGGGGATGCTTTTTCATATAAATCAGCCATCCAGTAATCTCTTCCTTCTTTCATTGTAATTTTGTTGTGGGTTCTCTTTACAACAAGAACATTCTCAACAGTCGGCGTTTTTTCCAGTGCATCATCCACAATGGTTTTAAGATCCAGAACTTTATTTCCTCTATAGCTTCCATCCGACGTGATCACCATTTTGGCTTCACAATCATTTACCCTCGAAGCTACTGCGGAAGCCGAGAATCCTGCAAAAATCACAGAATGCACTGCTCCCAGTTTTGCACAGGCAAGCATTGTAATAGCCAATTCAGGAATCATGGGAAGGTAAATACAGACCCTATCTCCCTTTTCAATACCCATATCACGTAAAACATTAGCTGTTTTATTAACGCGTGTATAGAGTTCGTTGTAAGAAATATGCTGTGCTTCCTCCTTCGGATCGTTGGGTTCCCAAATAATAGCTGTTTTTTCTCCTCTTATGGTAAGATGTCTGTCTATACAGTTTTTGGTAATATTGAGTTTTGCGTTTTTGAACCAGGTGATCTTCGCTTCATTCATATCGTACTTAACAACCTTGCTCCATCTTTGGTACCACACGAAGTTTTGATCTGCTACCTTATCCCAGAATTTTTTAGGATTTTTGATAGACTTTTTATAATCTTCAAAATACTGTGGTAAATCTTCTATTAAGTAATTTCTCATATCCCTTTCGTTTTTTGAAATTTGAATTTATTTTAAATTTATGTTTAATTTCTGGCTTAAGCCTTGTATTCCTTGATTTTTTCCTGAATTTCATCAATGATTTTTTCGTCGTCAATCGTTGAAGGAACCTGGAAATCTTTTCCGTCGAGTAAAGTTCTGATCAGTTTTCTTAAAATCTTTCCGGATCGTGTTTTAGGTAATCGTTTGACAACCATAGCATTTTTCAGAAAAGCTACAGCTCCTATTTTGTTGCGGACCATCTGGATAATATCTTTTTCAATGTCTTCTTCAGAAATAACAGAACCGTTTTTCAAAACAACAGCAGCAAAAGGCACCTGTCCTTTTAAATCATCATCAATACCTACCACAGCGCATTCTGCGACATCCGGATGTGAAGAAACAATTTCCTCCATTTCAGAAGTGGAAAGTCTGTGCCCCGCAACGTTGATTACATCATCCACCCTTCCCGTGATAAAAATATAACCGTCTTCATCTTGTATCGCACCGTCTCCTGAAAAATAGTAACCTTTGTATTGAGAGAGGTAACTGTTTTCAAAACGTTCATAATCTTTCCATATTCCAAGCATGGCGCCGGGTGGGAGAGGAAGTTTGATTACAAGATAGCCTTCGTGATGAGGATCGAGTTCCAGTCCGTTTTCATCAAAAATTTTAATATCATATCCCGGAACAGGTTTTCCTGCGGAGGCTCTTTTAATTTGATAGTTTTCATTATGAGTCAGTAATCCAAGCATAGGCCATCCGGATTCTGTCTGCCACCAATGGTCTATGGCCGGAACTCCAATATGTTCTGCAAACCAGTCCAGAGTAGCAACATCGCATCTTTCACCAGCCAGAAATTGCTTTTTGAAATGGGTTAAATCATATTTTTTCACCAGTTCTCCGTTCGGGTCTTCTTTTTTAATTGCCCTGATAGCGGTAGGTGCAGTAAACATGACCGAAACTTTATATTCTGAAATGATTCTCCAAAATGTTCCTGCATCAGGAGTCATGATAGGCTTTCCTTCAAAAATAATAGTTGTATTTCTGTTGATTAATGGTCCATACACGGAAAAACTATGTCCAACTGCCCATCCGAAGTCTGAAGCTGCCCAATACGTTTCTCCCGGTTCTACACCATAAACATAAGTCATTGAGAATTGTAAGGCGGTGGCGTAACCTCCGGTATCACGAACAATGCCTTTGGGTTTTCCGGTAGTTCCAGATGTGTAAAGAAGATAAAGCGGGTGAGTAGATTCTACAGAAACACAATCTGCCGGAGCTGATTTTTCTGCCAATTCTTCATAATCAATCAGTCCTTCGAACATTTCATCCTTATTATCGACCAGCTTTCTGTTGTACACGATGATATTGTCTACTTTATCTTGTGCCAGTTCAATCGCTTTTTCTACCAACGGCAGGTAGGGAATTCTTTTGGCAATTTCCACACCGGCTGTAGCAGTGATTAAAACTTTAGGTTTACAGTCATCAATTCTCACAACAAGTTCATGTGGAGCAAAGCCTCCAAAGACCACATTATGAATAACTCCGATTCTCGCACATGCAAGCATAGCAAAAAGAGTCTGAGGAATCATTGGCATATAGATAACCGCTGTGTCTCCTTTTTTTAAACCTAAAGAAGCCAGTCCTCCAGCGAATTTTGAAATTTCCTCTTTCGCCTGGTTGAAAGTATAGGTCTTCTTCTGATTGGTGACAGGTGAATCATAGACAATAGCGACCTGATCTCCGAAACCATCTTCGACGTGTTTATCAATACATAAGTAACACATATTGAGCTTTCCATCGGAAAACCATTGTGGGTAATTATTTTCGTCGTTAGAAAGAATCTGAGTAGGAAAATCAAACCACTTTATTTGTCCGGCCTGTTCTTTCCAGAAATTTTCTTTGTTTTCTATACTTTGTTTAAATAAAATATCGGTATCCATATCAATAATCTTGTGTTTGATTTTTTTTGCGAGCCAAAGGCGGAGCAATCTCTTAATGATCTTAATTCTACATGTTAAAACATTTCCTCAATCTGCTGCATCAGTTTTTTAATCGAATAGGGCTTAGTTACGTAAGCATCAGCGCCCATTTCCAGTCCTCTTTCAATATCTTTTGGATTGTTTTTGGCACTTAGAAAAATCACTTTGGTGTCTTTCAGTTTTTCATCCTGTTTAATGAGGTCTAAGGTACTGTACCCATCAAGATTAGGCATCATAATATCAAGAAGGATCACGTCCGGAACCATTGTTTTAAGAAATTCAAGGACTTCTGTTCCGTCACGGGCAATATAGACATCGTATCCGTTTTTCTTAAAGCTGTATTCTAACGACATTAATATTTTGTGTTCGTCATCCGCAATGATTATCTTTCTCATAAGAAGGTTTTAATGGTGTTCAACTTCATCTGTAATCTCTTTTTTAGTTTTTTCGGGAATGCTTATGGTGAAAGTTACGCCCAGTCCGCTATTTTCTGCTTTTATACTTCCTCCGTGTGCCTGTACAATTTTTTTGGAAATGGCCAGTCCCAGTCCGCTTCCTGTAGGCTTTAAAATATTTTGGTTTTTCGACTGATAAAACTTGTCAAAAATCATTTCCAGATCCTCTTCCGGAATGTGTTTTCCGGTATTGAATATGGTGATGGTGAGCTGATTGTCTTTTTCAAATAATTTGGTCTGGATTGTTCCCTGTTCTTCTGTGAATTTTAAAGCATTTCCCCAGATATTCTGAAACAGCTGAATCATTCTCGCTTCATCATATTCAAATATAAAATGATTCAGGAGATTAACTTCACTTAAATGAATATTTTTCTGCTGTATCAGGTGTAGAAGTGGATTTAGTGCTTTTTTATAAGTTTCAATAATATTATTTTCCTGAATATGTAATGAGATTTCACCATGCTGTAATTTGTCCAGATAAAGAATATCGTTGATGATTTCACTCAATCTGTCAGATTCTGTAACGATGTTGTTTAAAAATTCCTGTTTGATGTCAAAAGGAATATCGTCATCATCGGCTAAAATTTCTCCGGCAGAGCGAATGGCGGTGATGGGAGTTCTCAATTCGTGAGCGACAGAGTCCAGAAAGTCGTCTTTTTGACGGTCTTTGACAATCAGACTTTCGTTGGCGGTTCGTAGATCATCCGAAAGTTTCTGCAGTTCCTCAGATTGCTCGGTAAGTTTTTTATTTAAACTGATGTTTTCTTTTGATTCTTCAAGGATGTTTAAAACCTCTTTTAAAGATATTTTATCTTCTTTGGTTACCCCTTCGATCAATATTTTTGCTGAAGCCGTACCAATTCTTCCTGCTAAAAGATTTTCTGAGAATTTGATAAATCTTGAGTCAGCTGTTTCCGTTTTGGAATCTATGTTATATTTTAAATTAAAAATTCGGAGTGCCTGCTCTGTTTTATTTTTGCCTAAAAAACGTTCAAGAATATTCTGTATGTCTGAAATATAGGCTGTTCCACGCCAGATAAAAGCATTTTCATGATTTTGAATATACTTGTCTATATCTACATAAAGTTCTGCAAAGTTTCTTTCACGGTAGTTTCCTTTAGAGCTTACGGAAATAATGGTAAACAGGCTTATATTTACGAGCATCGACCAGAAAAAGATTTGCGGAATTCTTCCCAGATAAGGAATGGTGAAAAAGCCGAAAGCGTCATACATATCCCTGATTACCCCTTTGAACTCCTGATTGTACGAAAAATAATACTGCGGAATAATCAGCCCGAAATAACAGATCACTAATCCGGCTAAAAGTCCTGTAACAACACCTTTGTAACTTCCTCTTCTCCAGAATAAGGCTCCGAAAAATGCAGGAGCAAGTTGTGCAATAACAACAAATGAAATCAATCCTACAGAATCCAGTGAGGTTTTCAGAATGAAATACTTATAGAAGGCAAAGGCCATAATAATCAGTGCAAAAATGCTGAATTTTCTGATATTGGTAATACTTCTTGTATTTTTTTCTTCACTTTCAGATTTTAATTTTCCAAGCAATCCATATGGAATGATGAGGTTGTTGGAAAGCATAATGGAGAGAGTGATGGCAGAGATAATGATCATGGAAATGCATGAACTCAATCCACCAAGAAAAACAAGCACGGTGATCAAAGTATTATCAAAATGCTGTGGGATCAGAATAGAGTAGAACTCAGGATTTACTTTCTGTCCGTCAAAAATCAGCCTTCCTCCCCAGGCAATCGGGAAAATAAAAACAGTAAAAATCAAAAGATAAAGCGGGAAAAACCAGATGGCTGTTCTGATGTGCTTCTCCTGTCTGTTCTCAACAATTGCGGTGTGGAACTGTCTGGGTAAAATGCAGATTGCCGTAGCGGAAATCATACATAAAATCATCCAATTCAGAGCACCTTCAATCCCGTTGAATGTGTTTTTTTCTTTAAAATCTTCAAATTTACTGGCTTTCTCATAAATATCTGAGAATCCATCGAAGGCATAATAAATCACGAAAAGTCCGAGAATAATAATAAAGAACAGTTTTAAAAAGCTCTCCAATGCAATAGCAGAGATAATTCCCAGACGTTTTTCTGAAGCATCCACATATCTTGTTCCATAATATGAAGAAAATAAAGCAATTAAAACCACCACAAAAGTTGCATTATCAGTCAGAATATCTTTGGACATAGGTGTTTCTGTCACCAAGTGGAAGGTTTCCGAAATGGCTTTGATTTGCAGTCCAATATATGGTACGATTGCCAGAAGACAGACTATGGTAATGATAGCACTCAGACTTCTGCTGTTACCATATCTCAAAGAAATAAAATCAGCAAGACTGCTTATTTTATTAACCCTTGAAATCCTTACAATCCGGGTATTGATATAGATCCATGCCGGAATAATCATAATAGGGCCAATGTAAATCGGCAGGTAGTTTAATCCGCTTGTAGCTGCCACACCAATACTTCCATAATACGTCCAGGCGGTACAATATACTGCAAGAGACAAAGCGTAGATGTAAGGATTGTTGATCCATATCTTACTCCTTTTCTTCTCTGCCAGATAAGCAACTAAGAAAAGAAGAGCGAGGTAAAACAGAACGACAAAAAACAACGCAAAACTACTCATCATGCCTTTTTACAATTACAAAAGAAATCACAATGGAAATCATCCAGACTGTAAACAGGTAGATAAGCATCATAGGATAACCTAAAACTTCCTTTTCACTGTTGAAAAGTAATGAAATAGGAATGCTGAAAGCAATCATAAGTCCTACGCTCAGTATGATAAGTTTTTGCTCATGTCTCTTTTTCATAATTATCTTAGTTCTTTACTGAAGCATACTGCTTCTTCACGTCCGGTGTAAATTCCATAATTTTCAATAACCTTATATCCCTTTTTCAGATAAAACTTCACTGCATTATCATTTTTTTTACGGGTTTCCAGGTAAATGTATTTGTAGTCAAATTGTTTTGCTGCTATTTCTAATGCTGAGAGAATCTTTCCGCCTAGTCCCATGTTTTTTTCCAGAGAAAACATGCGTTTAACTTCACATATCTCCGGTGAGAGAGGGCGAAAACCTCCGCAGGCAATAGCTTTTTCATCACTTACAGCAATTAAAAACAAAGCTTTCTCCTGAGTAAAGTCGTCAAGGTTTGCGCTTTTGCTTCCACTCTCACCAGAGACTGTAATAAGAGAAGTATTTAATCTATGGATTAGATCAATAACCCTTTTATCTTCGGAGGGGATGGGAATTGCTTTAATTGTGATGTCCATTTTTTTATTTTCTAATAATTGATAACAGATAATTGATGAATGTGAAATTCATCAATTATCTGTTTTATATTGCTTTTAAATTTTATCGTCAGAATATTCTCCTTTTAAGGCATAGTAACCGAAAATGGCTATTCCGCCCGAGATAATCGGCATCAATACAAAGAGAATGATGATGCCAAAAACAAGGTCTTCCTGTTTTCCGGATGTTATTTTCGGGATTCCCAATACTGTAATTCCGAAATAACCTACAATTACTGCAATTGCAATCCAGACAATGCCTAATATTTTTTTTAGTCCGTTCATTTTAGTAGTTTTAAAATTAATAAAAATTTGAGTGATTCAGTACCTAATCGTGAAGATTATTGTTCTTATTTTTAAGATAAAATAATCCGATGATCAAACATACTGCGGCAACTCCAATTGGATACCAAAGCCCTTCCAGATACCATGTCGCATGTCCCGCTTCTTTTCCGGTGGTTACCAGATAAGTTGCTACTGCCGGAAGAAGTCCTCCGAATACTCCGTTTCCGATGTGATAAGGTAATGACATTGAGGTATAACGAATTCTCACAGGGAACATTTCAACAAGGAAAGCTGCGATAGGTCCATATACCATGGTTACAAATATCACCTGGATGAATACAAGAAAGACCAGATACCACTTGGTATTATCACTTAACTTTAAACTTTGAGAAACTTTGGCTTCTTCCGGTTTGCCGTCTTTCATAACAGCTCCAGCAGGTGACCAGTGTACGATACTGTCTTTTTTGATTAAAGTTCCGTCTGTATAAAGAGTTTCTTTGTGAAAAGTGACCAGACTGTCTGTCGCAATATCACTATGGATTTTTGCAGTTCTTTTTTCTGTAATTCCATTCGCTGCAATCGTTTTATTTTCAAGGTTTACACTTTTGAACATACTGTCGTAAATAGGTCTGTAAGCTAAAATAGCAACCAGCATTCCGGTCATCATTACAGCTTTTCGCCCTATTTTATCAGACAGCCATCCGAAGAATACAAAGAATGGAGTTCCTAAAAATAAAGCGGTAGCCATCAATGAATCCACCTGTGCAGACTCTACGTTCATTACCTTTTGCAGGAAACTCATAGCGTAGAACTGACCCGTATACCAGATTACTCCTTGTCCCATTGCAGCTCCGAATAAGGCCAATAACACAAACTTGAAATTGTATTTATTTCCAAAGCTTTCTTTTAAAGGATTTTTAGATGTTTTTCCCTCGCTTTTAGCCTTAGCAAAAAGTGGAGATTCTTTCATGTTTTTTCTGATGATATAAGAAACGGCTACCATTAAAATGGAAATCCAGAAAGGGACTCTCCATCCCCAATTGTCAAATTCTTCTGCAGAAAGGGTTGATTTTGTGATTAGAATAACGATCAGTGAAATGAAAAGTCCGGCTGTTGCGGTAGTCTGAATCCATGAAGTCCAGTACCCTCTTCGGTGAGGTTGTGCATATTCCGCAACATAAGTAGCAGCACCTCCGTATTCACCTCCCAGAGCAAGGCCCTGAAGCAATCTTAAAATTAAAACTAAAACCGGAGCCATGAATCCAATGGTTTTATAACTTGGAATACACCCGATCAGGAAAGTAGAAAATCCCATGATCAGTAAAGTAACAAGGAAAGTGTATTTTCTTCCGATGATATCTCCCAATCTTCCGAAAAATAAAGCTCCGAAAGGTCTTACAACAAATCCGGCAGCAAATGTAGCCAGGGTGGATAAAAATGCAGCGGTAGGATTGTCAGCAGGGAAAAATTTGGTTGCTAAAACTATAGCTAAACTTCCGAAGATGTAGAAGTCATACCATTCTATCAGTGTTCCGAGTGATGACGCGGTGATCACGCTCCAGATGGTGCGGTTTTTCTGCCTGTCAGTCATATTTTCGTAGCTTTCGTGATGATTTTCGCTCATATAGATTAGTTTTTGATATTAGTGGAATAGGATATTAATTTGATTTTTTTGAACCGTTAAGGACTTTATGATTAAGTTCACTGCTTTGGGGTTATTTCAATCATTCTGAATGAAATGAAATGTAATGAAGAATCTCATGTGTGTCTGGCTGTTAGTAAGATTCTTCCTTCGTCAGAATGACAAGAGTCAAATTATTTGAATTTTGGGAACGTATCCTTAATTCATCTTACAATCTTTATTTTTCTTAATAGTTTAAATTTTACAAGTAGATTTGAAACTGTACAATAAATTCCCCTTTAGAAGAAGGACTTTCGGTAGGACTTGTATAAACAGGTCGTGTTGAATATTGAGTCGTGATTTTCGCATGATGTCCGTCTATAAACCAATTGGCTCCTACATCAAACTGTGAGGAAGATTTATCGAAAGCCTCAAAACTTTTGTGAGTATAGGCTGCAAAAGGTTGTATTCTGATTTTTGGCTTTTCTGCTTGACTTGGTAATAGTAAACCTGCCTGTGCATAGATAATATTACCTGTCCCGATGGTTGGTTGCAGGTTTCCTGGTCCTGCGATGGCTTTATTTCCGATGAAATTGGGATCTGAAGCTGCGATATTCATTGTTCCCAGATTTCTTACATAGTTTGGCCCGAAATTGTAGTTATAATATCCTGCATAAGCAGAGACTGCCATTTTGTTTTTCGCTTCTCCCAAAGGAATATCTGCAAAAGCATCTACTGCAAAAAGAGTAATGTCATGCTTCTCAATGTTTGAGTTTACAGAAGTTCTTGTTCCGTCTGCCTGATGATAGAAACCGGCTCCTATGTTGAAGACTTTCTTTGTTCCCAGATAAGATCCCACTTTGTATGGAAGCGTGTTTGATTCCTCATCAAGGAACTGATATTCCACATATCCCGCTTTTGAAAAACTGGGATTTCCATTGTTGTCTACTGCGACAGCTTTTGAAGGATCTGTTACATTTACTGGGATAAGATCTGTTGCAAAAGGTTTGTTTAAACTGAAACGATATTCAAGTTTACCATATTTACCTTTCGCAAACATTCCCAGCTGTCTTGCGAATTGGTCCGAGTTATCAATCAAAGGCCATGAAAAAACGGGAGAATCTAATGTGAGAAAATTAAGCGTAGAAGCCATCGTCATGCGGGAAAGTCCCATGTAGTAATGAAGTCCTGCTCCTAAAGATAAACTGAATTTTCCCGCTTCTCCAGGTAAAATAACTGCATATTCGTTCCAGGCATCATGAAAAAATAACTGGGTTTTCTTTCCGTTTCCGTAACCTCCTGTACCGGAAGTACCTGTGGCTCCACCATTGATGAAGGTTTGGTTGTTGATTCCGAAATGAAGGAGGATCATGTATCTTTTAGAGACTTGTGCATAGGCTAAAGCGCGTAATCGCCTGTTTCCTATACTCCAGGAGTTGTCTGTGGGCTCACTGCCTACCATACTTCCGGGATTCATAGAGGTGTTTCTCAGCCAAAGCTGGTCCCATAAAATAAATCGGACGAATTTATCACCATCCGGGTTGAGGTTTATTTTTAAGCCATTGCCATAATCAGGAGAACCTTGTGAGTATACAGAACTGCTGATTAAAGCTAATCCAATGAATGTGAGTAATTTCTTCATAAATTATCAATTTTTGGCGTTGTTTTTTGTGAATGCCAAATTGTAATTAATAATTTATTTATGAAAATTTAATATATATTAGTGGTAATAGTATATATATGATGTGAATAATGTGTCAAATGTATTATTTATCAGTCTATTATCTCTTAGTCTAATGCACTCATTTTTCTACTTATTTCTTAAATCTTTCCCACTTAATCAGCATATACTTGTCTGCGAATTGAGTGATGATAATCCCCGAATTTTTAATGTTTTCTTCCTGAGCAATATACTCAATGAGCTCGTTCTGCTTTAATATTTTATAAACAGGATGGAATTCGGAGTGGGGAGGTCTTGTAATATTGTATTTTTTAATCCAAGAGCTTATCGTAACGTGCGAAACTCCGATAATCCTTTCAATTTCGCGGTAGCTGAGTCCTTCCAGATACAGCTGAAGTGCCTTGGTGACATAATAATCATCAATCTGTTTTCCCAGTTTTTTAACGGTGAAATAATATTTGCAGTCTTTACAGTGAAAGCGTTGTTTTTCATTGATAATGCCGCTTTTTACTACTTTGGTACTGTTGCATTTAGGACACGTATTTTCCATAACTATATTATTTTAGCAAATATATAATAAATTAGCAAATGTATATTTTTCTATAAAGATAATTTTACCTGTATAAATTTTTAAAACAAAAAAAATATCTTTTTTATTTGGATTTAAAAGAAATTATATTTTAAATTTGCCAAAAAAATTAGATAAATAAATGGAAATAGAAATTTCCTCATGCGAACATCTAATGTATGTGAGTGAAATACAGCAGGAAATGTACGATTCTGCACAGCGCAGAGGAACGGGAATCGCAAAACGTTCCATAGAATATTTGAGTAAGAAGATTTCAGAAGGCAATGCTGTGGTAGCTACTGAAAACGGTGAGTGGGTAGGTTTCTGTTATATAGAGACCTGGTCACATGGGAAGTTTGTGGCCAATTCGGGACTGATTGTGTCACCGAAATTCAGGAACGGGGGAGTAGCAACTCAGATCAAGCAGAGAGTTTTCCAATTATCTAGAGATAAATATCCGGATGCGAAAGTATTTGGACTAACAACAGGTTTGGCAGTGATGAAAATCAATAGCGATTTAGGCTATAAACCGGTTATCTATTCTGAACTGACTCAGGATGAGGAATTCTGGAACGGCTGCAAGAACTGTGTGAATTATGAGATTTTAATGATGAAGGAACGCAAAAACTGTCTGTGTACAGCCATGTTATTTGTTCCTGAAAACGATAAAAAAAAAGATGAGGTAGTGCATAATCTGCCTGAAACTAAATATAATGAAATGAGCCAAACCGATTTTGGGTATTCTGCACAAAATTCCGTTGGTGAGTTCCATTCGATAATTAATAAAATTAAAAGAAGTCCAGATGAAAAAGAAAGTCATCTTAGCGTTTAGCGGAGGTTTAGATACTTCCTACTGTGCTAAATATCTTAGTGAAACACTAGGATATGATGTATATGCAGTTACTGTAAATACCGGAGGTTTTTCAAAAGAAGAGGAAAAAGAATTGGAAAGAAAAGCTTTAAACCTTGGAGTAAAAGAATACAGGTGTGTAGACGCTCAGGAAGATTATTATAATTCATGTGTGAAATATTTGATTTTCGGGAATGTACTGAAAAATAATACGTATCCTCTTTCTGTAAGTGCTGAACGTACTATTCAGGCGCAGGAAATTGCAAAATATGCGATTGAAGTAAAAGCAGATGCTATTGCTCACGGAAGTACAGGAGCTGGAAACGATCAGGTTCGTTTTGACTTGATTTTCCAGGTGATGTGTCCGAATATTGAAATCATTACACCAATCCGCGATATGGCTTTATCCCGTGAAGAGGAAATTGAGTTTTTGAAAGAACATGGTTATGAAATGGAATTCCAGAAAGCTCAATATTCTGTCAATAAAGGACTTTGGGGAACATCAGTAGGAGGAAAGGAAACTTTAACTTCAAGAAATTATCTTCCGGAAGAAGCTTTTCCGTCTCAAATCAAAGAAACTAAGCCTTCAGAACTGGAGATCGAGTTTAAAAGCGGAGAAGTAGTAGCAGTAAACGGAGAAAGCTTTGAACATTCAGTATATGCTATTCAAAAAATAGAAACATTGGCTTCAGCATATGGAATCGGTCGTGATATTCACGTTGGTGATACGATTGTAGGGATTAAAGGACGAGTAGGATTTGAAGCTGCTGCAGCATCGGTAATCATCAAAGCCCATCATTTATTAGAAAAGCATACCCTTTCAAAATATCAGCAAATGATGAAATCCCAGTTGTCAGATTGGTATGGAAACTGGCTTCACGAGGCACTTTTCTTAGATCCTGTGATGAGAAATATTGAGTCTTTCTTAGTGGATTCTCAGAAAACAGTAAGTGGAAAAGTATTTGTCACCCTTCATCCTTACAGATTTATTCTTAATGGAATTGAATCTGATCATGATCTGATGTCTGATAAATTCGGAAGTTATGGAGAAGCCAACAGAGCATGGACCGGAGATGATGTGAAAGGTTATACAAAGATTGTAAGTAATTCTTTAAATATATACCACCAGATTAACCAAAATATCAACTAGTTCCGAAGGGACGATTTAATGAAAGGCAGAACAAAATTCTGTCAGAATCAAAATGAAGAAAACAGTAGGAATCATTGGTGCCAACGGTTATACAGGAAGTGAGCTGATACGCTTACTGGCTTTTCATCCCCATGTGACATTGAGTTTTTTATATAGTCGTTCGAATTCGGGAACAAGAATTTCGGATCTGTACCCGGATTTAACGACAGTTTGTGAAATGGTTTTGACGGATAAACCTGAAGACGTAGATGTTCTTTTTCTATGTCTGCCTCATAAAGAAAGTCAAAACTGGTTAACTCAGAACCCTGTTAAAGATGAAACGCTGGTGATTGATCTCGGAAACGATTTCCGTTTAGAAGGAAATTTCGGGAACAGAGATTTTATCTACGGATTACCGGAAATCAATAAAAAACAACTGGCAGGTGCAAAAAGCATTGCCAACCCGGGATGTTTTGCAACAGCCATTCAATTGGCCTTATTGCCATTAGCAGAAAAAGGAGCGTTAAGTGAAGTTTTTACCACAGGGATTACAGGTTCTACAGGAGCCGGACAGTCTTTGCAGGCAACAACTCATTTTACCTGGAGAAATGATAATGTATCAGCATATAAAACATTAACTCATCAGCATGTAGATGAGATTTTGCAGCAGCTGGTTTCATTTAATAATAAAGAAGTAAACCTGAATTTTGTTCCATGGAGAGGAGATTTTGCAAGAGGAATTTTTACAAGTTCCACCATGAAGACGGATTGGGAGCTGGAGGAAATAGAACAATGGTATCAGGATTTTTATGCAGAGGAGCCTTTCGTTACAGTCAGTAGCAGGGCAATTGATTTAAAGCAGGTTGTCAATACCAATCGCTGTGTGATTCAGATTGAAAAGAGTGGAAATGTTGTCGTTATTCACTCAGCGATTGACAATTTGTTAAAAGGTGCTTCGGGACAGGCAGTTCAAAATATGAATCTGGCTATGAGCTGGGAAGAAAATGCAGGATTGAACTTGAAACCGATAGCATTCTAATTTATTAATAAGGTAGAAGGTTGCAGATGATAGGTTGCAGTAGTGCGAAGAATAACTTTTAGACCTGCAAGCTTTCAGCCATCAACCATCAAACTAACAACTAGCAACAAAAATGAATTTATTCAACGTATATCCATTATTCAACATAAATCCGGTAAAAGCTCAGGGATCTTTTCTTTGGGATGATAAAGGAGAGCAATATCTTGATTTTTACGGAGGTCATGCTGTGATTTCTATTGGTCATAATCATCCACATTATCAAAACAAGCTAAAGGACCAGCTGGAAAAAATTTCTTTCTATTCCAATTCCGTTCAGAATGAATTACAGGTTGAACTGGCGGAAAAGCTGGGGAAACTTTCAGGATATGAGGATTATAATCTTTTCTTATGTAATTCCGGAGCTGAGGCGAATGAAAATGCATTGAAGCTGGCTTCTTTTCATAACGGAAAAAGCAAAGTGCTTTATTTTTCGGGCTCATTCCACGGAAGAACTTCTGCAGCGGTTTCGGTAACTGATAATCCGAAGATTGTTGCTCCGGTTAACTTCTCTGAAAGATTTATCAAATCAGAATGGAACAATGTGCAGCAGCTTGAAGAGACCTTTGAAAAATTTGGAAGTGAAATTTCTTCCGTTATCATCGAAGGAATTCAGGGAGTAGGAGGAATTATGATTCCAACACCGGAATTTTTATCTAAAATCAAAGAACTGTGCAAAAAATATGACGCTGTTCTTATTTTGGATGAAGTTCAGTCCGGATATGGAAGAAGCGGATATTTCTTTGCCCACCAGGAATTTGGAGTAGAAGCAGATATTATTACTACAGCTAAAGGAATGGGGAACGGATTTCCTGTGGGGGGAGTTTTGATCCATCCTAAATTCCAGGCAAGCAACGGTTTGCTGGGAACTACATTCGGAGGGAATCATTTGGCTTGTGCAGCTTCAATTGCTGTTCTGGATGTTATGAAAGATGAAAACCTTATCGAAAACGCTCAGCAGATGGGCGAATATATTGAAAATGAAATTAAAGATTTGCCACATATTAAATCCATCCGAAGGAAAGGATTGATGATCGGAATAGAACTCGATAGAGACTGCTCGGAAGTAAGGAAAAGCTTATTGTTCGATCATCATATTTTCACTGGAAATTCGAATGATAAAACAGTATTAAGGATTCTTCCGGCACTCAATATCAAAAAAGAGGAAACAGATCTTTTCATCAATGCTTTGAAAACAGTGCTTGGGAATATTTAAAAGGCAAGATGGCGAAATAGCAAAAAGGTTAAAAAGCTTTAACGCAGCGTTTGTTATTCTGAATGTAACGAAGAGAAATGAAGAATCTCTTAAAATATAACAATGCAAGATTCTTCCTTCGCCAGAATGACAAAAACAAACGTCAATTGCTGAGTGAAACGCCCTTGCGAACGAAAAAAGCATCAATGAAAAGCGTTGCGCCCTTGCGTTAAAACTCTCAAAAATGTGTAAACAAAATCTTTAAAATTAATTAAAATGAAAAATTTTACCTCTGTAAGTGATGTAGAAAACTTACAGGAAATCATAAAAAAAGCTTTACAGATAAAAGCAGACCCGCTTACTGAAACAGAAAAAGGAAAGGGGAAAACAATTGGACTTGTATTTTTAAATTCAAGCCTGAGAACCCGTCTGAGCAGTCAGATAGCAGCTCAAAATCTAGGGTTGAATGTATTGACGCTAAATGCAGCACAGGAAGCCTGGAATCTTGAATTTGCTGACGGAGCTGTGATGAACGGTGATACTGTAGAACATATCAAAGATGCGATTGAGGTTTTAAACCAATATTGCGACATCATTGCAGTACGTTGTTTTGCAGGAATGAAGAGTAAAGAAGACGATGTGAATGAAAGTATCTTAAGTCAGTTTGAAAAACATGCAAAAGTTCCTGTCATTTCATTAGAATCAGCTACTCGCCACCCGCTGCAAAGTTTGGCAGACTGTATCACCATTACAGAAAACTGGAAAAAAGACTACAAACCAAAAGTGGTATTGACCTGGGCCCCGCACATCAAACCTATCGCTCATGCAGTTGGAAACTCTTTCGCAGAATGGATGCAGGAAATGGATGTAGAGTTGGTGATTGCAAACCCTGAAGGATACGATCTGGATAAAAACTTTACAAAAGATGTGAAGGTAATCCATGATCAGGATGAAGCTTTGAAAGATGCGGATTTTATTTATGTAAAAAACTGGTCCTCTTTTGATGACTATGCAGCAATGCCTGAAGTAAAAGGTGACTGGATGCTTACCAATGAAAAATTAGCCAATACCAATGGCGCGAAAGTGATGCACTGTCTTCCGGTTCGCCGTAATGTGGAGCTGGGTGACGAGGTAATGGATGGAGACCATTCCATCATCTACCAGCAGGCCAAAAACCGTATTTTCTCTGCACAGGCTGTGTTCAGTGAAATTTTAGATGAATTAAAAGCCAAATAATGATTCTTGTCAAGATTCAAAATCTTGACAAGGATCATTAGACAAGGATAAAAAAGAGCAAGGATCTCAAAAAGTTGACAAATGAAAGAAAAGTTATACATCATAAAAATTGGCGGAGCTTTAATTGATGATGAGGAATTATTAACCCAATTCTTAGAACAATTTTCTGAAATTCAGGAAAGAAAGATCCTTGTACATGGTGGAGGCAAGTTGGCTACAACACTGGCTGATAAACTGGGCATCGAGCAGAAAATGATCAACGGAAGGAGGATTACGGATAAAGAAACTCTGGATATTGTAACGATGGTGTATGCAGGAGGAATTAATAAAAATATTGTTGAGAAACTGCAGCATAAAAAATGCAATGCTATAGGATTTTCCGGGGCTGATGGAAACTTAATCAAAGCCAAAAAACGAGTACATCCTGAGATAGACTTTGGATTTGTTGGAGATATCAATAAGAAAAGTGTGAACAGGAAGCTGGTTTCAAAACTCATCAAGCTTGATCTTGTCCCTGTGTTTTCAGCAATCACCCACGATAGAAAAGGAAATCTTTTCAATACCAATGCAGATACCATTGCATCTGTAATGGCGCAGGCTCTTTCAGAGAAATATGAAGTTGAATTGTTGTATTGTTTTGATAAAGAAGGAGTTTTGGAAGATGTGAACGATCCTGAATCTGTGATCAAAAGTGTTACTGAAGAAGATTTTACCACATTAAAAGAAGAAGGAAAGCTTCACAAAGGGATTTTACCCAAACTTGAAAATGCTCTCGGAGCCATAAAAAATAATGTAGATAAAGTGTTTCTGATCAAAGAAACAGAATTGAAAAACCATATAGAAAATCATCATGCAGGAACTGAAATCTGTTTATAATAAAGAAGAGCTATTGAATAATGCAGTCGGATTGCTTAAAAATTTGATTGAGATTCCTTCATTCAGCAAAGATGAGTTTAATACATCGGTAGAAATTGAGAATTTTTTTAAAAAACACCAGATTCCTACCAAACGTTTTAAAAATAATATCTGGGCGGTGAATAAGCATTTTGATGTTTTTAAACCTTCCGTTTTGCTGAATACCCACCATGATACAGTAAAACCCAATAAAGCATATACGCTGGATCCGTTTGTTCCTATTGAAAAAGAGGGTAAACTGTTTGGGTTGGGAAGTAATGATGCCGGAGCTTCTTTGGTTTCCATGGCGCAGGTTTTTTTACATTTTTATGATAAAGAAGATTTAAAATATAATTTAGTTATTGCTTTGACGGCAGAGGAGGAGATCTCAGGATTTGATGGAATTGAAGCTCTGTTTCCGCAGCTACCCAATGTAGAACTCGCCATTGTAGGAGAACCCACGCAGATGAATCTGGCGATTGCAGAAAAAGGACTTCTTGTGATTGATGGAGAAATGAAAGGTACTCCTTCTCATGCCGCTCATCCTAATCATGATAACTCGATTATAAAATGTATGCAGGATCTGCAGAATATTTTAGACTTTAAATTTCCAAAGGTTTCAGAATATCTGGGAGAAGTTAAAGTTACTTTATCAGGAATTCATGCAGGAGTACAGCATAATGTCGTTCCGGAATCGTGCAATTTTACGCTGGATGTGAGGGTAACAGACGAGTATTCCAATCAGGAAGCATTTGAAATCATCCAGTCTCAAATGAAATCAACTTTAACGGCAAGATCATTCAGACTGAATTCTTCAAAGATCGAAATGGATCATCCGTTTGTAAAAGCAGGAATTGAGATCGGAAGAACAACGTATGGTTCGCCCACCTCTTCAGATCAGGCGATTATTCCATGCACATCAGTGAAAATAGGTCCTGGAGACAGTAGGCGCTCTCACACTGCGGATGAGTTTATCTATATCCACGAAATAGAAGAAGGAATAGAAATTTACATCAGAATTTTAGAAAAAGTGTTATAAAAGGGAGAAACTAGAAGCTAGAGACTAGAAATTAGTAAGAAAAAGGTCGCATAAAGGCTATAACTAACTTCTAGCATCTAATTTCTAATCTCTAAAATATATGTTTTGACTCTGCCCGGCAGGCACTAGAAGTTTAGTTTTTAATAGGATTTATGCAAAAAAGAAAATTAGAAATGAAAGCTTTACATAAGGAAATGTTTTTTTATAGTTAATAGTAATAAGGATTGCCTTGCCGGGCATGTTAAAACCAACAAATATTTTAAATCAAATTGTATCATGAAAAAAATATGGCAGAAGGATAACCTTGCCACCAATATATTAGTCAATCAGTTTACAGTCGGTAAAGATCTAGACTTTGACGAGCGTTTAGCCAAATATGACGTTAAAGGCTCTATGGCACATTGCAAAATGCTGGCAGAAACCGGTATTATCACTCAGGAAGAATCAGAGCAGATGTTATCTGTTTTGAATACTATTTTAAATCAAATTGAAGATGGGATTTTTGAAATTGATAAAGATGCTGAGGATATCCATTCTCAGGTAGAAGCAATCTTAATTGAAGAATTAGGAGATACGGGAAAGAAAATCCATACGGCAAGATCAAGAAATGATCAGGTTTTATTGGATATCAAACTGTATTTATTGGATGAGATCCGTGAGATTACAGCTCTTACCGATGAGTTTTTTCAGATTCTTATTCAATTGGCAGATCAGCATAAGAATGTGTTGCTTCCGGGGTATACCCATTTGCAGATTGCGATGCCTTCCTCATTCGGATTATGGTTCGGAGCTTATGCAGAAGCGTTGTTAGATGATGTTGAGATGTTGTTTTCAGTTAAAAATATCATTAATAAAAATCCATTGGGATCAGCAGCAGGTTATGGTTCTTCGTTTCCGATCAATCGTGAAAGTACCACTTATAATCTAGGCTTCCAGTCGATGAATTATAATTCAGTGTATGCTCAGATGACCCGTGGGAAGTCGGAGAAAATGTTATCAATGGCAATGGCTACTTTAGCCGGAACACTTGGGAAATTTGCTTATGATGTTTGTCTGTATCTGAGTCAGAATTTTGACTTTATCAGTTTTCCAAAGGAATTTACTACAGGAAGCAGTATTATGCCCCATAAAAAAAATCCGGATATCTTTGAGCTGGTTCGTGCACGATGCAACAGAATCCAGTCGCTTCCGAACGAACTGATTCTTCTGACAAACAATTTGCCTTCGGGGTATCACAGAGATGTACAGTTGACCAAGGAAATTCTTTTCCCTGCAATAGATTCTCTAAAAGAATGCCTGGAAATCTTAAGCTATACTTTACCCAATATTCAGGTGAAAGACGGAATTCTGGAAGATGAAAAGTACAAATATCTTTTCAGTGTAGAAAAGATCAATGAAGAAGTGAAAAACGGAAGTTCATTCCGTGATGCCTATGTGAAAGTAGGGCAGGAAATTGAAAACAACGCGTTTGAATTTGAACAAGGAAATCTTGAACATACCCATCAGGGAAGTATTGGAAATCTTTGTCTGGATAAAATAGAATATCAGTTCAATAAACTGAAAAATAAATTATTGGGTTAAAATCTAAGCCATTAAGGTCATCAAAAACTTAAGCAAAAAATCAGTGGAATTCCTAAAATTATTTTAGCCTGCTGTCTTTTCGTTGTGAAAGCCTTAATCTTATAAATCTTATCTGCTTAAGTGATCTTAATGGTTTGATTTTACTCCGCTCTTTGAATTTGATGATTGATTTTGAAACTTTAAAACTATGAGTATAGTTGAAAATTAAAATTAGCTGTATTAATTTTATCGGTGATAAAATCTTTGCACCTTATAATATGGAGTTTATGAATAATGATGTATATTATTTTCAAGACGCAAGAAAATCAAAAATTTTCAGCAAGAAGTTTAAATCAGTTTTGGTTTAAAAATAGCAGAATTATTCCAGATCAATTTTAAACTTGGTAGATTTTTTGACCTCGTGAAGTACGATAGAACTGTGGTACTGCCCGATATTAGGAATGTTTGAAATAACATTCACTGCAAATTCATTATATGAATTAATGTCTTTAGCAATAATCTTTAACATGTAGTCATACTCTCCGGAAAGGCTGATGATTTCCTGTACTTCATCATATTTTCCGATATGTTCCTCAAAGGTTTCCAATACTTTCTTGGATTGTTCCTTGAGACGGACATTACAGTATACTACAATATTTAGCCCCAGTTTTTCACGGCTTAAAAGTCCTACATATTTCTGAATGATCCCATGTTTCTCCAATTGTTTGATTCGCTCATACGTAGGAGTAAAGGTAAGACCAATTTTTTCGGAAATTTCTTTAACCGATAATGTAGAGTCTTCCTGAATAATGCTGAGAATCATTTTGTCTTTTAAATCCATAAAATAATTTGAGTTGTAACAAAAATATTAATTTTAAATGAGAATAAGGAAATACTGAAGTTTTTAATTTATTTTAAACTTTGTTTTTGTAGGTTCATAAAATTGTTGTATCTTTGCACCTAATGAATAAAAAAGCATTTATATCATTAGATTTACCGGGCGAAAGCGCCCTTTACGATATTTATTGTTATTAGCGAAGATTGTTGTCTTCGCTTTTTTTATGCCCAAAAATAAGAATTATGTTTACGATTACAGAACTAAGCACCGAGAGAATCAACAGTATACTGACAGAAGCACTGGCTTTTGCGAATGGTAAAACTGCTAAAATTGAAGGAGAAGTTTTTTGCTCAAACCTTTTCTTCGAAGACAGTACAAGAACGAAAACAAGTTTTGATCTTGCAGAAAGAAAACTGGGACTTCAGGTAGTTCCGTTTGATGCATCACACAGTTCGGTAAACAAAGGGGAAAGCCTTTATGATACAGTAAAAACTATTGAAAGTATAGGAGTAAATCTTGTGGTAATTCGCGATAAGAAAGACCGATACTTTGAGGAGCTGAAAAATATTAAAATTCCTGTAATCAATGGAGGAGACGGAACAGGAAACCATCCTTCACAATGTATGCTGGATCTGATGACCATCTATCAGGAATTCGGAAAGTTTGAAGGATTGAAAGTAGGAATTGTAGGTGATGTAAAACACAGCCGTGTTGCCAACTCAAATGCAGAGGCATTAAGAAGATTAGGCACTAAAGTATACTTCTCAGGACCTGAACAATGGTTTGATGAAGGAGCTCTGATCAATGGAACTTATATGTCGGTTGATGAGCTGATTGCTGAAGTAGATGTTCTGATATTATTAAGAATCCAGCATGAAAGACACGATGCTGCCATGAGTTTCACTGCTTCAGAATACCATAAAAGATATGGATTGACCAAAGAAAGAGAGAAAGCCATGAAAAAAGGAGCTGTCATCATGCACCCGGCACCTATCAACAGAGGAGTGGAAATAGATTCTGACCTTGTAGAATGCGAAAGGTCAAGAATCTTCAAACAAATGGAAAACGGTGTTTTCGCCAGAATGGCCATTTTAAAAGAAGCGCTGGAAGAAAAAGGGTTTACCTTTAAATAAGTTGTAAAAAGTAAAATGTGAAAAGTATTCATGAATACATTAGTACATGAATACATTGTACAAGAAAAAAATAATAGAAAATCTAATTTTTAAAAATGAAGAAAAAATTAATACTGGAGTCCGGTGAAGTGTTTCATGGAGAAGGTTTCGGAGCAGAGTTGGAAACTGCAGGGGAAGTAGTTTTCAATACTGGAATGACCGGATATCAGGAATTGATTTCTGACCCGTCGTATTGTGGTCAGATAGTTTGTATGACCTATCCGCTTATCGGAAATTATGGTATTAACCGTGATGATTATGAAAGTATTGAGCCGGCCATCAAAGGGCTTATCGTAAAAGAACTTTGCGATCTTCCTTCCAATTTCCGTACTCAGATTACTTTAGATGAATTATTTAAAAAGAAAAACCTTTCAGGAATTTCAGGAATTGATACAAGAAGACTGACAAGAATTCTTCGTAACTCCGGAGTGGTGAAAGGAAAAATTGTAAATGCTGATGCCGATGAAAATGCAGTAGCTGCAGAACTGAAATCAACAAATTTCCCAACTAATCAGGTAGAAGAGGTTTCTACAAAAACACCTTATGCTAACCCTAACAGAGGTTTCAAAGTGGTACTGGTAGACTTCGGTGCAAAACTGGGGATTATCAGAGAGTTATCTCAAAGAAACTGTGATATTATTGTGGTTTCTCATGATACTACAGCAGAAGAAATCCTATTGATGAATCCGGACGGAATTATGCTGTCAAACGGTCCTGGTGACCCGGAAGATGTACCACACGCATTGGATATGATCAGAGGATTATTAGGAAAAGTTCCAATCTTCGGAATCTGTTTAGGACACCAGCTAATTGGTCTTGCTTGTGGAGCAAAAACTTTCAAACTGAAATTCGGACACAGAGGAGGAAACCACCCGGTATTGGATCTGGAGAAAAATACAGTTGCCATTACTTCTCAAAACCATGGATATGCGGTAGATCAGGAAAGCTTAAAAGGAACAGATCTTATCGAAACTCATATTGCATTAAACGACAGAACCAACGAAGGATTAAAACACAAAATCCACCCTTGTTTCTCTGTTCAGTATCACCCTGAAGCGAGCCCTGGCCCGGAAGATGCAAACTACCTGTTTGATGAGTTCATTCAAATGATGGAGGACTTTAAAAAGTAACACGACTATCTGTCATTCTGAAAGAAGCGAAAGCGGAGTGAAGAATCTCAACAATAAAGTTAGATTCCTCGATTCCTCGGAATGACAAAATACAATCGTAAGTCTTATAAAAGTAAAAATACGAAGTTTAAGAATTTTGATTCTTGACTCTAATAAAAAAAGAAAAATGGCAAAACGTACAGATATAAAAACAATTTTAGTAATCGGTTCAGGACCTATCATCATTGGTCAGGCAGCTGAATTTGATTACGCAGGAACGCAGGCTTGTCTGTCTTTGAAAGAAGAAGGTTACAAGGTAATTTTGATCAACTCAAACCCTGCAACAATTATGACAGATGTGGAAATCGCTGATAAAGTATATATTGAGCCGATTTCATTACAGTTTGTAAGCCACATCATCAGAAAAGAGCGTCCTGACGCATTATTACCAACACTGGGAGGTCAGACGGGGCTTAACATGGCGGTGGAATTGGAAAAATCAGGAATTCTTGAAGAATGCAAAGTGGAAGTACTGGGAACGAAACTTTCTGCAATCAACAGAGCAGAAGACAGAGACCTTTTCCGTGAGTTGATGAGAGAACTGAACGAGCCGGTACCGGAATCTGATATCGTAAATACGGTAGAAGGGGCACTTGCTTTCGCAGATGAAATCGGTTATCCTGTAATTGTTCGCCCTGCCTTTACAATGGGAGGAACAGGTGGAGGTATTGCTTCCACAGAAGTTGAATTGAAAGAAATTGCCGAATTAGGACTAAAGCATAGCCCGGTTACCCAATGTTTGATTGAAAAATCAATTGCTGGTTTCAAAGAAATAGAATATGAAGTAATGCGTGATGCAAACGACAATGCCATTGTGGTTTGTAACATGGAAAATATTGATCCGGTAGGAGTTCATACAGGAGACTCTATTGTAGTAGCGCCTTCTCAGACGCTTTCAGACAGAGAGTATCAATTGCTGAGAAATGCTTCATTAAAGATCATCAGAGCTTTAGGAATTGAAGGAGGATGTAACGTACAGTTAGCTTTAGATCCGCATTCATTCGAATATTATATCATCGAAGTAAACCCGAGAGTTTCCCGTTCATCAGCTTTAGCAAGTAAGGCAACAGGATACCCGATTGCAAAAATTGCTGCAAAAATTGCTGTAGGATTAACGCTTGATGAGATCATGAATCCGGTAACAGGAAAAACATATGCATGTTTTGAGCCGGCTCTTGATTATGTGGTAACAAAATTCCCAAGATTCCCATTCGATAAATTTGAAACTGCAGACAGAAGACTTTCTACTCAGATGAAAGCAACTGGTGAAGTAATGGCCATCGGAAGAAACCTTGAAGAATCTTTACAGAAAGCCATCCGTTCATTAGAAACAGGAATCAAACATTTAGGATTAAAAACAAAACAAGCTGAGGCACTTACTGCTGAGGAAATCGAAAGAAGAATCAGAGTATGTGATGATGAGAGATTATTCATCATCGGAGATGCTTTAAGAAGAGGATATGATTGGGAACAGATTGTAGAATGGAGTAAAATTGACAAATTCTTCATCTGGAAACTGAAAAAGCTTGTTGACTTCGAGAAAGTAATCGCTGCCAACAAATTTGATAAAGAAACATTAATTGAAGCTAAGAGATTAGGTTTCGCAGATATCAACATTGCAGTTCTTTGGGATGTAAAAGAGCGTGAGATTTTCAACTTTAGAAAAGAAAACGGAATAATGCCGGTTTTCAAAATGGTAGATACTTGTGCTGCTGAATTTGAAAGTGAAACCCCTTATTTCTACGGAACTTACGAAGAAGAGAACGAAAGTGTTGTTTCAGACAAAGAAAAGATCATCGTACTTGGTTCAGGACCTATCAGAATCGGACAGGGAGTTGAGTTTGACTACGCTACTGTTCACTCAGTATGGGCGATCAAAGAAATGGGTTATGAAGCGATTATCATCAATAACAACCCTGAAACTGTTTCTACAGACTTCTCCATCTCAGATAAACTATACTTCGAGCCGCTTACAGAAGAAGATGTAATGAACATCATCGAGCTTGAAAAACCTAAGGGAGTAGTAGTACAGTTCGGAGGACAGACTGCAATCAACCTTGCAGATAAATTAGCCTCTCACGGAGTACAGATCTTAGGAACTTCACTGGAAGATCTTGACAGAGCTGAAAACAGAGATAAATTTGAAAAAGCACTTCAGGAGCTGGGTATTCCTCAACCAAAAGGAAGAACTTCAACTTCGAAAGAAGAAGCTATAAAAATTGCTAACGAGATCGGTTACCCGGTATTGGTACGTCCAAGCTACGTTCTTGGAGGTAGAGCAATGGAAATTGTATACGCAGAAGCAGAGCTGGCTCACTACATGGAAAATGCGGTGGAAGCAAGCCCGGAACACCCTGTATTGGTTGACAAGTACATGGTAGGAAAGGAGATTGAGGTAGATGCCATCTGCGACGGTGAAACTGTAGTGATTCCTGGAATTATGGAGCATATTGAAAGAGCAGGAGTTCACTCCGGAGATTCAATCGCAGTATATCCACCACAGAATATCTCTCAGAGCGAGATTGACACTTTGGTAGACTATACACAAAGACTGGCAAAAGGATTGAAGGTTATCGGATTAATGAACATTCAGTACGTCCTTTTTGAAGGAAATGTATATGTGATCGAAGTAAACCCTCGTTCTTCAAGAACAGTTCCTTTCTTATCCAAAATTACAGAAGTTCCAATGGCAAACCTTGCAACAAAGGCAATCCTGGGACAAAAACTGAAAGATTTAGGATATAAAAACGGATTGGTTCCAAACAAAGAAGGAGTATTTGTAAAAGTACCGGTATTCTCTTTCTCTAAACTAACGAAAGTTGATATCTCTCTAGGCCCTGAAATGAAGTCTACAGGAGAAGTTATGGGGAAAGATACGACCCTTGAAAAAGCACTTTATAAAGGATTGGTAGCAGCTGGAAGAAAAGTTCCTATGCACGGTTCTATCCTTTTCACAGTAGCAGATAAGCACAAAGAGGAGGCAGCAGCGCTTGCAGCAAGATTCCATGAAGTAGGATTCAGAATCTGGGCTACGGAAGGGACAGCGAAGTTCTTCGGAGAAAAAGGAATTCCTTGCAAAATCGGATACAAAATAGGAGAAGAAAGTGTAAATCTTATTGACCTGATCCAGAAAGGAAAAGTTCAGTATGTTGTGAATACCACTACAAAAGGTAAACAGGCTGAAAGAGACGGATTCCAGATCAGAAGAATGAGCGTAGAAAACGGTGTTCCTTGTTTAACTTCAATGGATACAGTAGAAGCGATCTTAAAAGTAATCGAAAGCATGAGCTTCAAAATGGAGACGATGTAATTTCGAACTATAATAAATATTGTAAACCTCATAGATTTTTGAAATCTATGAGGTTTTATTTTATACAAGAATACTGTCCTTAATGATAATTTGAAAGCAATTAAGATAATTGCAAATAGTTATTAACCTTTTTTATTATACCAGCTTAAAAATTGCATTATTTTTACCGAATTATTTATAAATTAGAGCGTTAAAATTCAGGCTGTTATTATTATTTAAAATAACTAATAAAAACTCCACCAAACCAAAATATAACCATGGCAGAATATTACGCAAAATCAAGCAATTCTTTATCTTTTGAAGTTACAAAAGAAGAAAAATTAATTGGAAAACTTACTTATACAAGCTGGTTTAAATTTAATGCGGCCATTGAAATTGCAGGTGGACAAACCTATCAGATAGAGCCAAAAGGTTTTTGGGGAACCACTATTGAGCTGAAAGATCATGAAAGAGTACTTCTGAAATTCAGAATGAACTGGAATGGGGAAATTGTGGTTCAGACCTATTTTGATGGGATTAAAAATGGCTATCTTTTTAAACACAGAGGTATTTTTAAAGAATCATTTGTCCTTACAGATCAGGAAGGGGTTGAGCTGATGATTATAAAACCCCATCTTAAATGGACTTCCCTGAATTATGAATACCAGATTACTACATCTGATGCTTTTGAAACCTTTCCGGAAAACGAGATTGTTTTAATTAATGCTCTGCACTGCGCCAATTATTATATGTCGATGATAGCATCTGCCGTGATTTAAAAGATAATTTTAAACCTTAACAGAAATGTCATTCTGACGCAGGAAGAGTCTCATTAATGATTTATAAGTTGTTATTAATAAGATAAATATTTTTAACTACTTATCCAAAGCCTTTGAAACTGCCAGACTATCTTCCAGCAGTCTGTAGCGAGTAATTTTATTATTTTGAATATGCATCTGAATACAAAATAAAGACTCTACAATATTACCTGTTGCAAGCATTTTTGTTGCAAATTCTCCCGTAATAACAGCATTTTCAGCATCATTGAAAATATGGTCTATTTTAGCAGAAACGGGTTCTGTATTTTTCCATAATAGTTCAAAAAAATCGGATACTTCTTGTTTATTATTTCTGATGCCTAGCCAGGGCGCTTGTTGTTCATTCCCAGGTATATACCAGTCTACTGTATCAGAAAACAGGTTTGTTAATTCTGCCAGATTTCTTTCCGAAAGAAACTGAAGAAATTGCTGCGTGGTTTCTTGGATGTTGTTGCTCATTGTAATTTATAATCAAGAATAGGATTTATATAAAGGTCTTAAGATAAGGAAAATATAAATCCTAATTACCAGAAATACAATTTTTCAGAAGAGATAATCAATAGTTGTATCATTATAGATTTTAATAAACTCTTTATTGATGGGCTATTTAATAAAGTAAGTTTTATGATTTGCATCATGTTTTTATTTAGAATTAATAAAAATAATATAATTTTGCCAAACTAACTTAATTATAAACATGAAAAAAACAATTATTTCTGCAGCTCTATTAGCCGTAACAATGCTGAGTGCCCAGGAGACGGATACGATTAAAGTGGCTGAGATCCAGTCCGTATCGCTTCAGGGAACCCACAATTACAGAACGAAAAAATCTGAATCAATTGCAAGACTTCCTCTGGAAAACCTTGAAAATCCTACCGTTTACAACTTTGTTCCCAAAGAAATCATCAGTGAAATGGGTGCAATGGATTTCAACACAGCGATGGCTTCTGCTCCCGGTGTAGTAGTAAGCAACAGTGTTAATGACAGTGGAAATGATATTTTCATGAGAGGATTCAGTTCCAACGCAAGTTTCAGAAACGGACTGGTCCAAAATCCAAGAGTACAGTCCGAGATCGCTAATATCGAGAGAGTAGAAGTAATTAAGGGACCATCCGGAACCTTATTTGGAGGAACACTAGCCAATTATGGAGGTGTTGTAAATATTGTGACTAAAAAACCACAGGAAAACTTCGGGGGAATTATCAATTATACCACCGGAAGCTGGGGAATGAACAGAATTACAGCAGATGTGAATACTCCATTGAATAAAGAAAAAACAGCATTGGCTCGATTCAATGTTGCAGCATATTCTCAGGATTCTTTCCAGGATGCGGGTTATAACAAAGGATTGTTTTTCTCAGGAAGTGTTTTGTACAAAGTAAGCGACAAAACCACAGTAACACTTGATACCGAGTTCCACGCTCCGGATAAAACATTGAATGCTTATGTAAGAAACTCAGAAAAACTGACTTTACATTCAATGAAGGACCTGGAAGTAGCCTATAAAAGAGCCTTTACAAGTAATGATATCGGTTCCAAAAGAACCAATTTTGTGACGATGGCAGAGGTTACTCATAAATTCAATGACCAATGGACCTCAAGAACATCTTACCAAAGAGGGGAAGCGAATGAAAACGAATCTATCTTTTTAGTGCTTAGATATCTTAATAATAATCAGGTAGAAAGAATGATCCGCCCTTTCGACAGCTTTAAAGTGACCACAGATAATATCCAGCAGAATTTCACAGGAGATTTTAAAATAGGAGGCTTAAGAAACCGCCTCGTTGTGGGAATAGATTATTTCCAGCAAAGAACAAAATATCAATTCCCATACTATGAAGCCAACGGATACAGCAATGTTTTCATGCCTTATGACAAAGTGAATCTCGACAGTTCTTCAGCGTGGGATCCTATCTCAAGAAACAAATTCATGAACAAAGAAAGAAAATCCACAGAATCTGATATCACAACATTTAGAACTATCAGTGGTTATATCTCTAACGTTTTGAATATCACAGATAATTTGCTGGTAATGGCCAGTTTGAGAGTTGATAGCTATAAAAATGATGATACGGTTGTAAACGGTGTAGAAATTTCTACGAAAAACGGTTATCCGGAAAATAAGGTTACAGGGTACAGTCAGACCCAGTTTTCACCAAAATTCGGATTGGTTTATGAAATTATAAAAGATCAGATCTCATTCTTCGCCAATTATGTGAATGGATTTAAAAACTATGCTCCATCACTGAATGAAGTCGGTGTTTTAACAAAATGGGATCCGGAACAGGGAAATCAGATTGAAACAGGTTTTAAAGTAGATCTTTTCCATAAAAAATTACTGACAACGGTGAGCTATTATACTATTAATGTTAAAAACAGACTGGTTGCAGATCCGGGTGGGATTGGAAGTATTCAGGATGGTAATATCAAAAGTCAGGGATTGGAAATAGGCATTATTGCCAACCCTTTCAGAGGATGGAATATCGTTGCCGGATATGGATATAATGATAACAAATATGATGACCGAAGCAAAGACAGCGGAAAAAGAATCGCCTGGACTCCAAAACATGTAGCTAACCTATGGACAAGCTACAAAATTATGGATGGTGTTTATGAAGGACTTGGTTTCGGAGCCGGATTTAATTTTGTAGACCAAACTTACATCAACATTGTGAACCATTTTCTTGCTCCATCTTATACAACAGTAGGCGCCACTATTTTCTATGACAAGAAAAAATACAGAATCGGTCTGAAAATGAATAATGCTTTGAATGAAAACTATTGGAACTTCTACGGACAGCCACAAAAGCCAAGAGAAATCCTTGCCAATTTTGCCTTCAAATTTTAATGATTAAAAAACAAAAAATAATCTCAACGAAAATATAAGGATGAAAACCGCAAAGGTGCAAAGCTTTGATTTATAATACATACCTATTTCTGATGTCTTCAAATATGCTAAAGTAAATGGCAGCAGGAATAACTCTTTTCACTTTACAAACATGCCGTTATAAATTTTCTTGCGCCTTTGCATTTTCTGCAATTACATTCTTGAGTAGATGAAAACGATATGGAGAATAAAAAAACTAATCCTAAAAAAAAGCAGGGGAAATCCCTTACCAAAAGGATCACTGGCTGGCTGCATCTCTGGCTCGGACTGGTTTCCGGAATCATTGTGCTTACCGTTACACTTTCGGGGACTGTATTTGTCTTTTGTGATGAAATCATAGACCTGTGTGGCGGAAATGCTAAATACGTTCAGGCGCCGGCTCATGCTAAAAAAATGACACCTGAAGAATTGCTTGCCCGGTTTCATCAACAGGTTCCGGACAGAAAAGCATTCTATTTTGATACTTATAAAGAAGCAGACAGGAGCTTTAGAGTAGCATCGGCAACGAAACCGCCTAAAGATAAAAACGCAGATAAAGCAGAAAAATCAAAGAAGAAAGGTCGTGGCCCAAGAGGAGTATTTGCCTATCATTATCTTGATCCTTACACCGGCAAAGTCATAGGTTCTACAAAAAGCTACGAGTTTTTCTATGTTGTAGCACATATTCATGCCCAGTTGCTGGCAGGGAAGTTCGGGAAAACCGTTGTCGGAATTGCGTCAATCATCTTTTTTGTCCAGCTCATCAGCGGATTGATTCTTTGGTGGCCTAAAAAATGGAACAAAACAACGAGAACAACAGCTTTTAAAATCAAATCAGGAACAAAATGGCGTAGGAAAAACTACGATTTTCACAATGTTTTTGGGTTTTATTCATTACTTCCGGCAGTATTTATTACCATTACAGGACTGATTATGGCCTATGAAGTTTTAACAAATCTTACCCAGCAGGCTTTCGGTGGGGCTGTGGATGCCCATACCATTACAGAAAAATATGAGCCGAAATTTGATTCTGAGAAAAAAGCTTTGTCATATACTGATTTTGTAGACAGAAAATTCAAAGAGTTTCCCGATGCTAAGCAGTTCAGAATGAGTATTCCAAGAAATGATTCAGCAACAGTCTATCATGTGGTTGCAGCTCAGTTTATTGGCTTAAAAAGCCTTGTCAACGGGAAAAGTATGGAAACGAACAAATACACAGGAAAGGAGATTGATTATCCTAAAGAAGTTCAGATGCATGAAGTGATTGAACATATGAATTTTGATCTTCACGTAGGATACTGGGGCGGAATGTTCGGTAAAATATTCACCTTTATCATCGGAATAATCTGTACCAGTCTCCCGATCACCGGATTTCTGATCTGGTGGGGACGAAGAAACAAATCACCCAAAAAGAATAAAGAAATTAAAAATATTCATCAACACAGAAAAGATTCACACCATGAACAATTTGTTTAAAATTATATTCCTCCCATTATTTTTTCTCTTCACATTGGGAAAAACTCAGGAAAAACTGACGATAGGAGAGAAACAAAACCTATTTTCAAAAGTTTTAAATGAAAACAGGGAAATCTGGGTTCACCTGCCTAAAACTTATAACGATAATACAATCAGCCCTGCAAAATATCCGGTGATCTATCTCTTAGACGGAGAAATCAATTTTGAATATTATACAGGATTAACGGATTTCATTGCCAGAACTCCGTATGCTGATATTCCGGAATGTATTGTAGTAGGAATTAAAAATACAGAAAGAACAAGAGATCTTACTCCTACAAAATCTGAAAAGAAAAGTCCCGTAAATCCTGCTCTTACTCTTTTTGCAGACAGCGGAGGAGGTGAAAATTTTGTGAAATTCATGCAGGAGGAACTTAAGCCGTTCATCAGTAAAGGCTACAGAACTCAGGACTATTCTGTGTTGGTAGGGCATTCTTTCGGAGGATTGTTTGCCATTAATACATTTCTTTTACATCCTGATTATTTCAACGCCTATGTTGCTAATGATCCGAGTTTATGGTGGGATAACAAAATCACGATTTCAAAAGCAAAAGACTATTTAGAAAAGAATAAAAAGTTTCCTGCAAAGAAATCCTTATATGTTTCTCAGGCAGATAATGAAGAACAGCAGAAAAACTGGAATTCTGATATGACTCAGGCCATTGAAGAATTTAAAGGGATCATAGACAAAAATGGATCTCTGAATTATAAACATAGTTTTTTCACAGGAGAAACTCACGGAACTGTTTCCTATCCCGGAAATTACGAGGCTTTAAAATTCGTATTTAAAGGCTTCAGAACAGATATAAAACAGTTATCCAAAAATCCAAAACTGCTGGAAGAAGATTATAAAAAGTTTTCCGAAAAAATGGGAGCAGATTTTACTCCTTCAGAAACTTATCTGAATGTAGTGATCAAATTCATGAAGAGTAATGGTTTCAAAGAATCCGAAACTTATTTTATGAATCTGAAAAACAAATATTATTCTAAGAAATAGTACCCAAAAAAGCAAATCCGTTCATCAACAGATTTGCTTTTTTTATATATCTTAATTCTAAATTAAGTTTTGGCTAAAGCTAATGGAATGTTGATGAAAAGTAAAAACGGGCTAAAGCCCGTTCCTATTGATTGTTTTTCTCGCAGATTTTGTTGGTTGAGTAGATTTATTCTAAAAGCCTATCCACCCAATTTGTCATTCCGTAGGAATCTAAATACTGTATTTAGCCTTATATGGAAAAGAATTAAGGCATTTTTGGGATTGGAATTGACTTTTATGGATTAGAGTGTTGATATTAAGAGTATAGATTCCTACGGAATGGACAACTAAGTGTATAATTGATTATTCCGGTAGAAACCTAAATAGATTCTTTTTAAGAGCCCTTTGTTAATGCCTGTTATCACAATTGATCGGAAAATCCTTCTCCGTTTTATCTAAAAAACTAATGGAAGGACAGCCAAAAGACTGGGCAATAAACCCAAAAATAACAGGAGGTTTTCCTTTAAAAAGATGACCTGTCCATTGGGAAGCATTGACTTCATCGGCATCTATTCCATAAAGAGGTCTGAATTCTCCACCATCACTTCCTGCAAGACTAAATGTCTTCTCAGCAATCTTTTCTTTACGATCATTGGTAATGACTAATTTACGTTCTACAGTATTTCCTTCTTCAAGATAATCCTGCAGATAATAGGTCATATTTTCATACTGTGCCTGATAAGTCTTTCCCTGAATCAATTTTGAATGGGTAAAGTATTTTTTTGGAATATCTGTGCCTGCTTTTTGCCATTTTACAGCTTTCATTTTATTTTCCACAAAAGGGTTTTTATTCCCAAAATAGGCGATGGCATTATCGTATTTATCATAGTCTGTTATTTTTTGATGAGTCTCCACCTGAAAACCAAGCATGTAAGAGTCCGGATCTACCTCTTCACTGTCAGACATATAAGGACTTAAATAAGCAACTGCTTTTAATTGGCTGACAGGCTTTTTTTGAAGCGTATTAGACTGATAATTATAAATATACAGGGAATCATTTTCCGTGAGATGAATTCCATTAAGCAGTTTCTTTCTGCTGGGAGCATCCAGTTCAAAATGCTGTAGTTCTTCAAAAGACATCTGCTTCTGATCTTTAATGATATCCGCAGGAATAGGCTGAACACCTTTATAAATATCCGAAACAGAAATGAAAATATCCACATCAGAATCTTTTTCTGCTGATGAAATGGTAGACAGGCTGAAAATATTAAAATTGGTGTAATCTATTTTCTCTTCAGTTTTTGTAAGTTTTATAGAATCATTTGTGGTTTTTGTTTCTGTGGTAGCTGTTTTCTTCTCTTCTTTCTGACAGCTCACAATAACGAGTTGAAAACATAAAAGTGCAGCAGCAGTTTTGATCTTCATTCTCTTTCTTAATAGCAGGGTATTTATCATATTTTAATTCATTTTGTAATAAGGCTCTGAAAAGTATTTGCTGGGTTTTATATAAGCCATCTTTCTCTCAGCATCAAAGATCCATATGAATCTGCGGAGCATATCGGCACCGAGATAACTGACATTTTGTGTTTTAAGTTCTCCTGAGAAAAAACCTACGGAAATATCTTTAAATGTATTATTTCCCAACTTAAAAAAAGGGAGAACGGCCTGTTTGGTAGTTAAAGTTTTTCCTTCCGAATTTTTCAGCGTTTTCTCTCCGGTTACCTTTAGTTTTTTATCCAGATGCTTTTCTTCAGCGAATTCGTTGCTGTAAAGAACTGCTCCTGAAAATCCGGATTGCAGTACAAAATATGCTTCCTGCTGCTGGTCGCCGTCAATAATATTATCTGCTGCAAGATAAAACCCATCATGGTCTAAGATGATATTGACAGGCTGGTAGCCTTTCAGATCTGGCATTTTATTATACATCACAAATTGATTGTTGTCGTAATCAATTTTAAATACTTTCCCTTCAAAAATTCCGGTTCCTATCTTTCCGTCTGCTTCATGCCCGGTTAATTGATTATCAAAAAAGCGCACATTTTTCTGAGTGATTTTCCCAATTTCTATGATATTATGATCACTGATTTCGTCTTTGTTAAAAACAATATGATCCGCTTTCCGCTTTCGTTCGGGGGAAATTGAACAATCCTTCATTGCAATCTGAAACATCAGATCCAGTGAATCTTTCTTGTTGACGAGGGTTTTCACAATGATATTATTGTGTTTTGTAATCCGGAAGGGGATGGTTTGTTGTGCTTTCATACCATAAAATCCGGCAGAAAGCAGTATGAAAAGTACTGTTCTTTTGAGCATTATCAGTGATTAGTGTTTTAAAACTTTAAAATTACCTATTATCTTTGGAAAAGCAAATAATAAAATGAAATGGTTGAACAATTGCTTCAAAGCGTTATCTATTGGGAGAAGAAAGAATTCAAAAGAAATGAGTTCCTGAAGATTTCGGGCAGTACTGATACCTCTATTTATTTTATTGAAAACGGCAGTGTCCGGATCTTTATGATGGATGAAAATGAAGAAAGGATTATTCGTTTCGGATACACCGGAAATATTATTGTCAGTCTGGATTCCTTTTTATCGGGAAAATCTTCGGATCTTTATATTCAGGCGATTAAGAAAACAACAGTAAGAATCGCTTCAAAAAATGATTTTTATGAGTTTATACAATCAGATGAGGAACATATGAAATTCTGGATGAATATTCTGGAAGATTTGGTATTGCAGCAGCTCGAAAGGGAAAAAGATTTACTCATCAATGCTCCGGGAGAACGTTTTGAGAGGGTTTTAAAACGAAGTCCGAGGCTGTTTCAGGAAGTTCCCAATAAATACATTGCCAATTATCTGAGGATGTCGCCGGAAACTTTATCAAGGCTTAAAAAATCTTGAGTTCAGTCAAGATTTAAGAATGATCTGTTCAGGATATTTGCATAAAAAACGTAATGAAAATTTCAACCTTAGCATTATTAAATGAATTAAAGGACAGAACCAGCCAGCATTTAGAATATGCACAGACCCTCACCCTAAAAACAGAAGAAGAGCTGAACTTCAGAACTTCACAGGATAGCTGGAGTACATTGGAATGTCTGGAACATCTCAATCGCTACGGAAATTTTTATATTCCTGAAATCAGCCGCAATATTTCTTCTGCCGGGAAGTCTCCCCAACCTTATTTTAAGCCTGGAATTCTTGGGAACTATTTTGCAAAAAGTATGCTTCCCAAAGAGAAACTGAATAAGATGAAAACGCTTAAAACAATGAATCCTATCCACAGCAAATTGAATAAAGATGTAGTAGATACATTCATAAAACAGCAGGAAAGAATGCTTGAATTATTGGAAGCAGCACAGGATGTTGATCTGGAAAAAATAAAAACGAGTATAAGTATTTCAAAGCTGATCAAGCTTAAGCTGGGAGATACTTTCCGTTTTGTTATTTACCACAATCTAAGACATATTGGGCAGATAAAAAGAATTTTACCCCATTAAAAAGAAGCTATGATTTCCAAAAAAGCTTAATTTTAAACTAATGGAAATTATACATCAAAAAAATATATCAACCCCACTGGGAGAAATGATTGCCTGTGCCGTAGATCAGGGAATCTGTCTGCTGGAATTCACAGACCGGAAGAATATTGAAAAACAACTGAAGGCATTATCAAAGGTTTTGAAAGCTGAAATTGTAGTGAAAGAACATCCTCATTTCAGACAGCTGGAAGAAGAACTGAAAGAATATTTTGAAGGAAAAAGAAGTCATTTTGAAGTTCCATTGTTTACTACAGGAACAGAGTTTCAGGAAAAAGTCTGGCAGCTTCTCCGTGAAATTCCGATGGGACAAATAAGAACGTATAAGCAGCAGTCAGAAATATTGGGAAATCCAAAGGCGATACGTGCCGTAGGAACAGCCAACGGAATTAATAAAATTGCCATTCTAATCCCTTGTCATCGGGTGATAGGTTCAAACGGAGAGTTGGTGGGTTATGCCGGTGGTATCTGGAGAAAACAAAAGCTGCTGGAGCTTGAAAAAGCTATTTTATTTTAAAGCTGAAGTTCCAATTCAGAAAATTATTGAAAAAAATAGATGTTCATTTTTCGGTTGTAAAACACGCTGCAATCTTTCTAATTTTGAATAAAAAAATTATGATCAGTTTTAAACAGTTACATCATGATGAAGAACCATTACTATTGGGTAATGTATGGAATGTAGAAAGTGCAAAAGTATACAAAAAAATGGGGTATAAAGCATTGGCAACCTCAAGTTCGGCAGTAGCACTTAGCTTAGGATATGAGGACGGAGAACAGATGACTTTTGAAGAATATTTTTATATGATTAAAAGGATCAAAGCTTCTGTTTCAATTCCTTTATCTGTAGATCTGGAATCCGGATATGGTCATGAAACTGATACCGTAGTGTCCAACATCATGAAGTTGATAGAAACAGGAGTATCCGGAATTAATATTGAAGATACATCCGTTATTGACGGAACCCGAAAGTTGACAGACAGAAACGTTTTTAATGAAAAACTGAAAGATATTTTTATAAAACTGGGTGAAAGCAGAGATAAAGTCTTTATCAATGTACGCACGGATCCCTTTTTATTGAATATCGAAAACGCGCTGGAAGAAACTCTGGAGAGGATAAAATTGTTTGAAGCGCTTAATGCTGATGGCGTTTTTATTCCTGGAATGACTTCTGAAAATGATATCAGGACCATTACAGAAGCTACTTCTCTTCCTGTGAATGTAATGTGTCTTCCTGATTTACCAGATTTTGATAAGCTTAAAAAACTAGGCGTCAAAAGAATTACTTCAGGTGCTTTTATGTATAGACATATCTACAGAGAGCTTGAAAAAGCAAGTCAGAAGATTACAAATGAAAGAAGTTTTTCACCATTGTTTATTTAATCATGGAACTCACAGAAAAAATAATGTACGAGGCATCTTATACTAAAGATGTTTCATTTGAAGGGATATTCTGGATGGGCGTAAAAACCACGGGAATATTTTGCAGACCTACCTGTACAGCACGGAAACCTAAATTTGAAAATGTAGAATTTTTTTCCAATACCAAAGATGCGATGCTAAAAGGCTATCGTCCCTGTAAAGTATGCAGACCCCTGGAAAATCTCAACGCAACACCACCGCATATTAAGGAATTACTGAAGGAAATTACCAATGATCCTACATTGAAGCTTAAAGATTATGATCTTGTAAAAAGAGGATTGGAGCCTGCAACAGTCCGCAGATGGTTTCTGAAACATCATGGAATAACTTTTCATGCTTTCCAGAGAATGTCAAAACTTAATACAGCATTTAAAAAACTCCAGCAGGGAAAATCGGTTACAGATGTAGCATTTGATACGGGGTATGACAGTCTGAGTGGTTTTAATGAGAGTTTTAAAAATATTTTTGGGGTATCTCCTAAAAATAATACGACGGAAAAGATCATTGATCTGAAGAGGATAGAAACTATGCTGGGAACCATGATAGCATGTGCCGATGAGCACGGGATCTGCCTTCTGGAATTTTCTGACAGAAAAGCGCTTCCCACAGAGCTGAAAAGTATCTCGGAACATTGTAAAGCTAATATTATTCAGGGAGAAAATCCTAATTTTGATACTCTGGAAAAAGAGCTGAAAGAGTACTTTGAAGGAAAAAGAACCGAATTTACCGTTCCTCTTTCTCCGGTAGGAACCGCTTTTCAGAAAGAAGTCTGGAATATTTTACAGAAAATTCCTTACGGAGCAACAAGAAGCTATCAGGAACAGGCTGATATTCTGGGAAATCCTAAATCTGTAAGAGCAGTAGCTAATGCCAATGGCCTGAATAAGATATCCATTATAATACCTTGTCACCGTGTGATTGGAAGTAATGGACAGTTAACGGGGTATGGCGGAGGAATCTGGAGAAAACAAAAATTACTGGAATTGGAAAAGGCTATTTTGTTTTAGTATTTTTTTTAATATTTTTTCATTCAATCCAGCTGATAAAAGGAAAACTGATTAAAAAGAAGTAAAATCTTCAATGACTTGATATTGATTTTAAAAAAGGATTTGGCCGGAATAATATGTTAATAGAAAAATATCGGTAAAACAAAAATTAACGAAGTTTGGGAAAGATATTTCGTTCTGAATTTTGTAATTTTAAGCAAAAATTTACACGTGAAAAAGTTATTAGCAGCAGTTTGCATTTCAGTTTCAGCATTCAGTTTTGCCCAGGATTATTCTGTGCCGGCAGCAAGCCCGCGTCAGAAAGTGGAGCAGCAGTTTTCAATGTCCAAGATCTCTATCGACTACGGAAGACCAGGAGTGAAAGGGCGTAAGATTTTCGGAGAATTGGTTCCTTATGGTCAGGTTTGGAGAGCTGGAGCGAACTCGTCTACAAAAATTACTTTCGGACAGGCCGTTAATTTCGGTGGGAAAATGGTGCCTGCAGGAACTTATGGATTATTCATTGTTCCTACAGAAAAAGAATGGAAAGTGATTCTGAATAAAGATTTCCAACAGTGGGGAGCTTATACTTATGATCCTAAACAGGATGTAGTAGACGTTACCGTACCAGTAAATAAACTGACAGACAAACAGGAGTGGTTTGAAATCACCCTGAATCCTACAGACGAGAACACAGGAAACCTGGTAATCAAATGGGATATGGCTCAGGCAGAAGTTCCTTTGAAGCCATCAAAATTAGACACTGTGATTAAGATTTCTGACAAATTGAAAGAAATCAAGAAAATAGAATCAGATTCTACTAAAAAGAGCTAAACAATGAATTTTTCTGTTCAGCCTGTTTTAGAGAATGAAGAATTTCAATTAATTCCCTTGCAGCAAGGGGATTTTGAATCTTTATATGAAGTAGCTTCCGATCCCAAAGTCTGGGAACAGCACCCAAGCAAAGACCGTTATAAGAAAGAGGTTTTTGAAAACTTTTTTACTGGAGCTATGGAGAGTAAAGGTGCTTTCAAAATTATTGAGAAAGCCTCCGGAGATGTATTGGGAAGCAGCCGTTATTATGATTTTGATGAAGAAGATAATCATATTTTCATCGGGTATACTTTCTATGGAACAAAATCATGGGGAAAAGGAATCAATCCTCAGGTTAAAAAACTGATGCTTGATTATATCTTCCAGTTTGTAGATAAGGTTCATTTTCATATCGGAAAAGAAAATTTTCGTTCACAGACAGCATTGGAAAGACTTGGAGGGAAAAAAATTGCTGAAGAAGAGGTTGCTTATTTTGCTGAGCCTACAAGAACCAATTTTGTATATGAAATCACAAAAGAAGCCTGGGTATGAAAAAATATAAAATTCAACAATCACCATTTGTAGTCCCTACTACAGACGGAAAATTGATAGAAGAACATTGGGGGAACTCTACCGGAAATTCTAATGTTTCTATTGCTCATATGGTGGCACCTTCGGAATGGAGCGAGCCTCATCAGACCCCTGAATTTGATGAATTTACGTATATTATTTCAGGAAAAAAACAATTTGAAATAGATGGTGAGACTGTTACTCTGGAAAAAGGCCAGAGTATTCTTATTGAAAAAGGAGCAAGAATCCGCTACAGTAATCCATTTTCAGAACCTTGCGAATACCTTGCTATCTGTCTGCCAGCATTTTCTATGGAGCTGGTCAACAGGGAAGAGGAAGGAGTAGATTAAGGAAATTTTTAAAATATAGAAAAGGCAAATCCATAGATTTGCCTTTTTTTATTGGATGTTAAATTAGAGTTATTTTTTTGAGATGCCCATGAATTCTATATTTTATTAAAGTTTTTTCAAAATTGATATTAATTGTTTTAAATTATTTTGTAAGTTCGCGGACTTAAAAAAATGAACTAATTAAATACATGAAAAACAAATTATCAATTGTGCTGTCACTAGGTGTCGTACTTTCTACTACTTCATGCGCAACTATTTTTACAGGAACTCAGGATTCAATAGCTTTTTCTTCAAGCCCTGAAGGCGCAAAAGTATTTCACAAAGGAATAGAAAAATGTACAACACCTTGTACAACTAAAATCCCCAGAGCCTTGGGTAAGCAGATGGTGGCATTTGAAAAAGAAGGATTTGAGAAGAAAGAAGTGAAGCTGACAAAAAACTTTAATGCAGTAACTTTACTTAATATTATTCTGGGTGGTGCAATAGGAGTTGGTATCGATGCTGCAACAGGTTCTCTTACCAAATATTCTCCAAAAAAATATGACGTTGAACTGCAAGCTAAACCATAATTAAGCTAAAAATATAAAAGTAAAAAGGCAAATTCATTAATTCACGAATTTGCCTTTTTTATGCTTATTTCAAAATCTCTTTCAGGAACATCAGAGTGTGGTTCCATGCTCTTTTGGCCATGGTTTCATTATAATCCGGAGATTTGGGATCTGTGAAGGTATGTTTAGAATGGGCATACGTGATAATCTGCCAGTCGGAATTTCCTTCATTCATCTCTTTGATGAGGTTATTGTAATCATCTGGAGTTACTCCTCTGTCATCAGCTGGGTTTTCTACCAGGATCTTAGCAGTTAATGCTTCATTTTTTCGGCTCTGATCTCTTCCCAGACTTCCATGGATAGAAACCACTCCTGCAACTGGCAGATGTCCTCTGGCTGATTCTAATGCTCCGGTACCGCCAAAACAATAGCCAATAACAGCTGTTTTGTCAGAAATTGCTCCGTTTTTCTTTAGCTGTTCCAAAGCCAGGGAAATTCTTTTCTGGTATTCATTATAATTCTGTTTGTAGTATCCTGAACTTTTGGCAGCAGATTCATTGTCTGCAGGAATTTTTCCTTCACCATAAATATCAGCGATAAAGGCAATATAACCTTGCTTTTCAAGTTCAAGAGCAGCTGTTTTAGCTTCTTCATCAATCCCTTTCCAGGCTGGGAGAATAAGAACTCCCGGAAGTTTTTTGCCTGCATTGGAGGTAATCAGGCCATTCAGTTTCTGTACTCCGTCCTGATAGGAAACAGTTTTAAGTTTCTGACTGAATAGGGTGCCTGAAGCCATGATCATTGTAGTTAATAAGATGGAACGTATCATAATTAATTATTTGTGAATTAGTGATTGTAAAACAGATTAAAATTAAGAAAATATTTAAATGAGTTAAACGTCAATTCCAAATTTCTTCAATTCCTTTGCTAAATCGGTATCAGGAAAAACCTGAATGGTAATGAAACCCAGAGACTGTGCTACTTCAATATTCTTCGGATTATCATCAATGAAAACCGATTCGTCAGCCTTGATATTGTATCTTTCTAATAGAACATGCCAAATTTCAGGATCAGGTTTTATAAGCTTTTCGGTTCCTGAAACTACAATTTTGCCCTCGAATATCTGGAAGAAATCATAGTTTTCCAATGCATAAGGGAAGGTTTCTTCAGACCAGTTAGTGAGTCCGAACAGGTGATAATCCGTGTTTTTCAGTTTTCTCAGCACTTCTACATTTTGTGGGATCTCACTTTTCAGCATAACGGTCCAGTTGTCGTAGAAAGCCCGGATTTCTTTTTCCCATTCAGGAAACTTTTTTACCTGGATTTCTGTTCCTTCTGCAAGACTTCTTCCTCTGTCCTGTTCTACATTCCATTCATCCTGGGCGATATTTTGCAGGAAGTATTCCATTTTTTCGTTATCGTTAAAATAATCTTTGAAAAAATATCTCGGATTCCAATCCATCAGTACACCTCCGAAATCGAAAATAATGTTCTTGATTTTCATATTAATTGATATTGCTGTGAATCACCCCGTCAAAAAAATGAATTTTCGCCACTTTTTACGTTTTCAGTGGTAATAATTTATGAAAACGGAGTGTTTTGTGTTTTTACTTATTGTATATTTAGTCTTAAATCAGGCTTTATTTATTCTGGTCTGTAAAACTGATACTGTCCGTCTTTATAATACGCATTGATATGCTGAAGTCCATTGGTCAGGATGATTTCCCTGGCTCCGATAATTGAGTTATATCTGGCTGTCTGTTCGAATGTTTTTTCCGTTAATTTGATCTGCGGTGCTTTGCATTCTATCAGAATTATAGGTTCTGTTTTCTCGGTCACCAGGAGGTCAATACGTTTGGTCAGTCCATTCAGAACAATCTTTTTTTCGGTGATCAGGGCTGAGGTGGAATAGGATTTTACAGTAAGGTAATAATGTATCCAATGCTGCCTTACCCATTCCTCAGGAGTGAGCAGAAGATAAGTTTTACGAACCAAATCATAAATAAAAAACTTATCTTTGTCTTTCTTGAATTTAAAATCAAAAGTTTCCTGAAAATTCAGTTTTGGAAGTTCCATTAATAAGATGAAAGAATTAGATTTAATCCTCAAAAATATTAAAAATAAAGAAGTTTTACCTATTTATTTTTTCCACGGAGAAGAAGCCTACTTTATTGATGTTGCTGTGAAAGCCCTTGAACATAACTTTTTGGAAGAAGATGAAAAAGCTTTCAACCAAACGGTTACCTACGGAAAAGATACTTCTTATCAGGAAGTCCTTTCTCTGGCAAGACAGTTTCCGATGATGGGAGATAAGCAGGTGATTATAGTGAAAGAAGCTCAGGATTTACGATTCAATGAAGAAGAAAACAGAATTTTAGAATCTTATGTAGAAAACCCTGTTCCTTCTACAGTATTGGTTTTTGCACACAAGCACAAGAAACTGGACAGCCGGAAAAAGGCTGCTAAAGCTTTAGATAAAGCCAAAGCACTTTTTCTGAGCGAATCTGTAAAGGAAAGCAATCTTCCTAAATGGATTTCAGATGAATGTACAAAACTTAAGATCAATACTGCGCCCAATATTTCTCATCTTCTGGCAGAATATCTTGGTAACGACCTGTCAAGAATTGTCAATGAACTCAACAAATTAAAGATCATTCTTAAAGAAGGAGAAATCCTTGACGGTACCATTGTTGAAAATCATATAGGAATCAGTAAAGAATACAATATTTTTGAACTTCAAAAGGCTTTAGGAACCAAAAACGCCAATGCAGCCTTTAAAATTGCCCATTTTATGGGAAAGAATCCGAAGAACAATCCTTTTGTAATGATGCTGGCAAGCCTTTACAATTACTTTTCAAACGTTATTATCTACCAAACGATGGCTGGGCAGCCTCCACAGGCAATTGCATCCCAGATGGGGGTAAATCCTTACTTCATCAAAGATTATGCGGAAAGTGCCAGACTTTATCCTTTAAAACATGCCACAAGAGTCATTTCTATTTTACGGGAATTCGATATGAAAGGAAAGGGGCTTGGAGCTGTGAATATGGGGGAAGCGGAACTGATCAGAGAACTCGTATATAAGATCATCAATGTAGATAAGATTAAGATGAAGGTGTGAGGCGAGGTGACGAGATGCGGGGTATGCTAATTACGGGAAATGAAAACAGAAGTTTTTAATTTTTGTTACCCGAATCAAATAACTCGAACCCCGAACCCCACAAAAGTTACCATCGAAATTCAACATATCAGATATTGACAAGTATCATTAAAATAACTTTAAAAAGACGGTAAAAATTCCGAAATTAGCAGTCTTAATTCAAATTAAATCTTTTCGAACAAAGTAAATTATGGAGCAAAACATTTTAGATTGTGTGATCGTTGGATCTGGGCCTTCTGGCTTCACCGCTGCTATCTATGCAGCAAGAGCAGACTTGAAACCTGAATTGTATACAGGTTTGGAGCCGGGCGGACAATTAACCACCACCACAGAAGTTGACAACTTCCCAGGGTATCCAGCCGGGATTACAGGTCCTGAAATGATGATGGATCTGCAAAAACAGGCAGAAAGATTTGATACCAAAGTTCATTATGAAATGATCACTAAAGCTGAATTTTCTAAAGAAGTAGGCGGTGTTCACAAATTATATGCAGGAAACAAAGAGATCCTTGCAAAAACAGTAATCATCTCTACAGGAGCTACAGCAAAATATTTAGGTCTTGATGATGAGAAAAAATATGCAGGAGGCGGAGTTTCTGCTTGTGCTACATGTGATGGATTCTTTTACAGAGGAAAAGATGTAGTAGTAGTAGGAGCAGGAGATACAGCAGCTGAAGAGGCTACTTACCTTGCAAAACTATGTAAGAAAGTAACGCTATTGGTAAGAAAAGACGTTTTCAGAGCTTCAAAAGCAATGGTTCACAGAGTGGAAAATACTCCGAATATTGAAGTGAAATTCCACCATGAATTAATCGGGATTGAAGGAGAAAACAGCTTAGTAGAAAGAGCTGTGATCATCAACAACCAGACTCAGGAGAAATCTACAGTAGATGTTGAAGGAATCTTTATTGCAATCGGTCACAAACCGAATACTGATATCTTCGCAGGTCAGATAGATCTTGATGAGAATGGATATATCTTAACAGAGAAAGGTTCTTCAAGAACAAATCTTCCGGGAGTATTTGCTGCCGGGGATGTTCAGGATCATATCTACAGACAGGCTATTACAGCTGCAGGAAGCGGATGTATGTCTGCAATGGATGCAGAAAAATATTTAGCTGAATTACACTAATACTATTCAGTTTATACAATACAAAGCGTACCCGATGGGTGCGCTTTTTTCGTTTGTTTTTGTTGGAGAATCGCAAAGGGGCAAAGTTTTTCTATCTATTATGTATAATTTTAAGGCGTAAGAAAATCAAAGATTTTCAGCAAGAGATATAATAAGTATCCCGCAGATCAAGAAGATTACGCAGATTTTCCACTATCATCTGCGCAATCTGCAAAATCAGCGTGAGACATTTTACAGTATACAATTTTATCGGAGATAAAATCCTTGCACCTTATAAACGGTCTTTTTACTATTACTTGCGCCTTTGCGTTTTCCCAACATCTTCCATCAAACTTCAAGAAAAATCGTGAGAAAGCTAATGAAAACATTGATATATTTGTGAAATTGCAAAACGACTCGGAATTGCATGTAAGAAACTATAAACTGAACAAAAACGAATAAAAAATGAAAAGAGTAACCGCCATTGGAGGCATCTTCTTTAAGTGTAAAGACCCGGAACAAGTAAATGAATGGTATAAAACCCACCTGGGATTACCAACCAGCCCATACGGAGCCAAATTCGACTGGAAGGAAGCAGAATCTGATAAGAAAGGATATACACTATGGAGTCCTTTTAAAGAGTCTACCCAATATTTTGAACCTTCATCCAAAGAATTTATGATCAATTACCATGTAGAAAATATTGAAGCACTGGTAGAAGAGCTAAAGAAAGAAGGAGTAACCGTCCTGGATGAGGTGGCTACTTACGAGTATGGAAAATTTGTACATATTCTTGATCCGGAAGGAAACAAGATCGAATTGTTTGAACCGGCAGGGGAATAAAAAGCAGAGGATGCTGTGATTGAAAATCCGGTACTAATAAATATACGTAAAGCTTGTCATTCAGAGCGGGACAAAGTGAAGCGTGGAATCTAAATGTTTTAATAAGTTTAGATTCCTGCGGAATGATAAACGTTATGGATAAACAATCATTCAATTGTGTCATTTCATAGGAATCCAGCTGGCTTTAAACACAAAAATGCTGTTCTGACTCATACCCCAACTGAAGACGTAATTATTCCCATCCTCTGGAGGGGTGGCGAAAATTCAAAGAATTTTTGACGGAGTGGTTTTCCGACACATCTTCCATATTGTTTTTCCGGCGAAAGAAGAATCTCACACATCCAAAAGATTCTTCCTTCGTCAGAATGACAGTTGTACTATATTGTTATAATTCTTAATCCAAAATATAGATCTTTTTCTCTTTAAGGTTGAATCCCAGTTTTTTCCCCAGCCAGTTGATACTCGTCTTACCTTCATAAATAAGACCTTCCACAAAAGCAACTTTAGGCTTTTCAACACTAGCAAAAGGAGTAGAAACAGAGCCAATATTACCTGTATAAAACTTGGTGGTCAGATCAGGGTTGAATTCACTTTTCTTTTCTATCATTTGCAGGGTTTCTTTTTTGATGTCGAGCGTATTCATCAGGCGTTCACTCAGCCAAAAAGAATCTTTACCAGAGCCGGAATCCAGGAGAACATTAATCTTGTATTTATTGTTTAATAGCACATAAGTAGTAATATCCATGGATTGGTCTGCGTTGGTAGACAGTTGAATATCCATTACTTTTTTAGCATTCAGTTTTTCTTTAGGAAAGATAAGTTCATTGGTAGTATAATCGATGATAAATTCTGTGTCATAAAGCATGGGCAGGGAAATCAAACCATCTATTCCTTTGATTTCCATATCATGAGTGGAGTACCAGGTATCTTTAAACTTTTTACCATTAAAAATAATCTCTTTTGATTTGAAAAGGGGAATAGTCATTTTTTCACCGGTAGCCCGGAAAGCCGTCAGATAATTATAAGTCTCTTTTGGGCCGAGCTCTTTGGGGAAATTTCCCAGAAAAAGATTGATTCCTCCTCCGGTATCAAAGATAAAATTTCCTTTTTTGCCATCCACTTCGGCACCTACTACGAGGTGGCCGGAAGGAAGTACAGACATGGGCATTTTCTGGGCAAAAGCCATAGAGGAGAAAGCCATAGAGGCGGTAACCACCGTGTTTTTAATAAAAGATTGAGTAAACATTTGAAAAATAGTGTTATTAGTTTTTAATATTGGCATGAATTCTTACAAATATAAATTATAAAATGTAAAATCGGGAACTGGAAATCAGATAGTTTTATTATTCATGATTTGTTATAATATTTTTGAATCATTTCTAAAAGGCTTTCTGTTCATGGTAATAAATGGCTCATACTTAAAGGAAAATTCCTACATTTAGCAACTAATCAAAAAAGAATATGGAAACAAAAGTCATCAAAATAACGCATGTTACCGGGACCTACATCATTGAGGCTCCTCATGGAAAACTTAATGAACTGAAAAGCCAGCTGGACAAATGCCTGAACGATGAGCAGGGGGCTATTGTGGTAAAGGGAGAAGATGGAGATCAGTTTGTATATCCATCAGGCCTTTTAAAAAACAGTTTCATAGCAATTGTAGACAAAGAATAGATGACGTTTCAGGAAAAATAATTCCCTTGATTTCTAGCCTATTATTAAGTTTTGTTAAAATTTGTGTGGGAAAAGTTTTGCAGAAATTAAAAATCGTTCTATATTTGCACCACTGAAAACAACGGTATAGCCGGAGTTTAGGGAGAGTTGGCAGAGTGGTCGATTGCGGCAGTCTTGAAAACTGTTGACTGTAACAGGTCCGGGGGTTCGAATCCCTCACTCTCCGCAAAAACAGCCTTGAATCATTTGATTCAAGGCTGTTTTATTATGTATTCATGGCATGTTAACTTTATTCGATGGGATTGATTAAGTATTTATACTTATTTTAGTGGTCAAATAGAATATGGAAGTTCTATTTAAAAACTAAAGACAATGCATAAGGATGGTATTCCCATCCTCAATAGACAATAACCGCAAAGAATTCAACCATGAAGCAGACTCTTCTGACAATTTTATTTTCCGTGTGCGCGCTGAGCATAAAAGGACAAAAGCAGACGATTTCCCATGACAGCATTGCTGTTTATTTTAATGAGCTGAAAGCAGCTTCAAAGAAGAATATCCAGCTTTGGAATAAAGATTTATATGGTCCCATCATTTTAATAGATCCAAAAACCAGAGAATTATATGCCAATGAGCCAGATACAGAAGGAATTCTGAAGCACAATGGAACTATATACTCCGGAATTCTGCCCGCGAAGATTAATATTGCCAATACTGCGATCAATTGGGGTGGGAAAAGATGGGCTATGATCATGCTTCCCCTCACTTCCAACAGAAACAACAGAATCAATCTGCTGGCACATGAATCATTCCACAGCATTCAACCTTCATTGGGGTTTACGCTTAACAATGTAGAAAATAATCACCTTGATCAGAAAGAGGGAAGGGTTTATCTCCGGCTGGAACTTGAAGCACTGAAACAGGCTGTCCGGTCAACTTCAGAAAAAGAATTACAGAAACATCTTACCAATGCACTTACTTTCAGAAAATATAGAAATATACTTTATAAAGATTCGGGGAACACAGAAAACTTATTGGAGCTGAATGAAGGAATGGCTGAGTTTACGGGAATCATTGTGAGCGGAAGAAATAATGAACAGACAAAATCATTTCTTTTGAGCGGGATAGAGGATTTTATGAAGAATCCCACATTTGTACGTTCGTTCGCTTATCATACGACTCCTGTTTACGGATATCTGCTCTATCAGAGAGACCCAAGCTGGAACAAAAAAATCAGTGCAAAAACTGATCTGACAGATTATTTCATTAAAAGTTTTGGCATCAGGATTCCGGCTGTTCTGCAAAAGACAGTTGACAAATTATCCGGAGATTATAATGGCAAGGCAATTATGAAAGAAGAAGCTGAGAGAGAAGAAAAAACTAAGAAACTGATTGCGGAATATAAACTGAAATTCATCCAGCAGCCCCATTTTGAAATCAAATTTGAGAAAATGAATGTTTCTTTTGATCCCAGAAATATTGTGCCGCTGGAAGATAAAGGGACGGTATATCCTAATATCAGGGTTACAGATTTATGGGGTATTCTGACTGTTGAAAACGGAGCATTAATGAGTCCTAATTGGGATAAAATTTCAATATCAAATCCTGTGAAAATAGAGAATAAAAAGATATCGGGAGATGGCTGGACTCTTGAATTGACTGATCACTATACCGTAGTAAAGGATGAAAGCAACGGAAATTACAAACTATATAAGGACTAATATCATCCTGATAATAAAAGCATCACTGTTTTTGTGATGCTTTTCTTTTCAGTTTATTGGTTTATTCATGATACCATTTCCTTTTTAATAATAAACCAGCTTTTACCAGAAGTATTAATACCGGAACTTCTACCAGTGGTCCAATCACTCCTACAAATGCTTGTGGTGAATGAATTCCGAATACTGAAATTGCCACTGCAATAGCCAGTTCAAAATTGTTTCCGGTAGCTGTAAAGGCAATAGATGCATTTTTATCATATGGAATTTTTAACGCTTTATTGATCATGAAGCTTACGAAAAACATAAGAATAAAATAGATAATCAGTGGTACAGCTACCTTAACAACATCCATGGGTAATTCCAATATTTGGGAGCCTTTTAAGCTAAACATCAGTACGATTGTGAATAACAAGGCATACAGCGTAACGGGTGATATTTGAGGAATAAATTTTCTGTTGTACCATTCTGTACCTTTAGATTGTATCAGAAAATAACGGCTGAGAAAACCTGCCAGGAAAGGAATTCCCAGATAAATTAGGACACTTTCTGTAATATCTTTCATAGAAACATTTACATTAAAACTGGCCAGCCCCAGTTGATTGGGAAGTACATTGATAAACAGCCAAACCATAAAACTATAAGTAAATACCTGAAAGATACTGTTTAAAGCAACCAGCAGGGCTGCATATTCCCGGTTTCCTTTGGCCAGATCATTCCAGACGATGACCATAGCAATACATCTTGCCAGCCCGATAAGAATCAAACCTACCATATAATCGGGCTCATTCCTTAAAAAGAGGATCGCGAGACCAAACATCAGAACCGGACCGATGATCCAGTTGAGAAATAAAGAAACACCGATGGCTTTTTTATCTTTAAATACCAATGGCAGAAGAGAGTAGTCAACCTTTGCTAACGGAGGATACATCATAAGGATGAGTCCGATTGCTAATGGAATATTAGTAGTCCCTATAGACTGAGAATTGATAATAATAGGAATAGCCGGGAAAAAGTGTCCCAAAGCAATCCCTATACCCATGGCCAGGAAGATCCATAAGGTAAGATAGCGGTCAAGAAATTTTAATCTGGGCTGCATGATTATTTTTTGATTTTAGAAAAAACATAGAACATTTCTTCTGCAATTTGTAAACTTCTTTCTCTATATACTGCCGTTTGTTCCGGAGTATTGTCTGAAATTTTAGGATCTTCAAACGTAATCGGAATTCTTTTTTCCGCACCTGGAATAAACGGGCATCCGCCATCAGCCTGCGAACAGGTCATAATTGCTGCGAATCCTGAAACAGGATTGAAAGAACTGTTATATTTTTTGGAAAAACCTATAACAGGCAGGCTATTATCATTATACTTGATAGCATACACCGGATTTTCTGTTTCTGAAATATTGAAGACTGTAAAACCCTGTTCAGCTAAAGTTTCTGCTATCCTGGGAAATAATGCTGTTGTTTCCGTACCGCCGGAATAGCAATAAACTCCCGGAATCATAAAGAAGGCAGAAGCTGTCTGTGCCCAGATCTGAGCCAGATGGCTGCGGCGTGAATTGTGGGTACAGATAAAATTCAGATTGATTTCTTCTCCATCATTTACTTTTTGCTGGATGAAACTGATCAATGGTTCCATGATCTCTTTTCTATTGGTATCTATATTTTCCCATTTCAGAGATTGAACCGTATTTAATAATTCTTGATACATGAGATTTTAATAAAATTAATTAGCAGCATCCTGATCCCGGAGTGCAAGCTGATGCTGGTTTTGCAGATAATTCAGAAAGATTTTTCTTTTGTTTTTCGGAAGGAATTCCACAGGCTTCCTGGGCAAGACAGGCTGTTGTCTTATTTTTCAGGACGAAATTTTTACCATTAAATTCCAGATCATATTTACTGATGGTCTCTCCCTGATATTCTACTTCAATTTCTGAATCTTCTATTCCAAGTTTCTCTTCAGAAAGTTGAATGATGTGAAGCAGTTTCCCCGGTTTCAGGCGGTGTTCATAATCATCAGCATCCCATAGCTGGAAGTTGACTGCTTTCTCATTTCGGATTACGCCGCCGCAATCAATGAATTTTTTTACAATCTGTCCCACTTCCGTTACATGGAAATGCTCAGGAACAAAAGTGCCATTTTCCAATTGAAATTCTACATTTTCCAGTGTCGGAAGAATTTCTTTGATTTCTGATAGTTTCATGAGATTAAAATTTATTAGTGTTATATTGCAATATTACGATATTATTGTTTAAAAAAATGCCTTAGCAGCATTGTTTTATTGTGACATCCTGATTAAAAAACAGGTTAAACTCGTTTTGAAATTGTTTCCAGGTGCTTTCATTAATACAGTAGCATACAGATTTTCCTTCAATTGAACCTTTGATGATTCCAATATTCTTCAGTTCTTTTAAATGTTGAGAAATGGTAGCCTGAGCCAATCCAAGTTCTTCAACAAGATCATTACAGATGCAAGCTTTCTGATTGATGATATACTGCAAAATGGCTATTCTTGCCGGATGTCCCAAAACTTTAAGAAGTGAAGCCAGTTTATTTTGTTCTTCAGTGTAAATTTCGGTTTTAGTAACTCCCATTGCTTTATTTTTATATTGCAATATTACGATGTTAAATTGATATAAATATGAAAAATTCAATTAATTTTACTGATTTAGATATAAGTAGTTGATTTTAAAGTTTTTAAATTTATTTAGTGATTTGTGATTTCAAAAATAAAAAAGATGAAACAGAGATATGCTTCATCTTTTGATTTGTTTTTATGGTAAACTGATCTTTTTACCTTGTTCAGGGAAAATATAATTTACTTTCAGGGGATTGTTTTTCAACAGTTCTTTTTTAATCAGTTCGGGGTTATCACCCGTTGGTTTTCTATGGGTAACTACAATGTTGAGTCCCTCAAGGCTGTTTTCTCCGGTTTTTTCTTTCAGCTTACTTAGTTCCTCAATCAGCAGGTTAGGAGTAAGGTGTCCGAACAGCAGATGTTCAGGCTGGCTGTTTGGGAAAGAAACTTCAATTAATATGGTGTTTAACTGTCTTTTTTTAACAAGTGGAGTTATAGTGTTCCAAAGGTTATCAAGACGGTCAGATTTTTCTATACGGTCAGCACCTGTATCACCCAGATAAAGCAGATAGTGACTATCTCTTCTTACCAATGCTGCACTGCTTTTATAGGGATTTACATGGCTCAGTTCATATCCGGTTATGAAAAATGGCGTTTTGGGTGCCGGGATTTCATGTCCTTCCTGAAGCTCATTATAATGGTATTTCCCAAGGATAGGTTTTTGTCCCTGATCAGCAAAATTGATCCAGGTATCTGTGATAAAGTAATGATTCTGCAAAATCTGAATGACCGGAGCTATAGCGAAAATATCCTTTTTAGAATCTGCCGGGGAATTGATGATAAGCCCGGATAAATGGTCCAAATGACCATGTGATACAAAATATCCTTTTATCTGATCCTTAAGAATTGTTTCTGCGGATCCGTCAAGGCTTTTCAGTTGAATAGCTTTTCGTATTCCGGCATTTACCGTACCGGCATCAAGGCAAAGAAATGCATTGTCTTTCGGAGCACCTACCAGATAGGCAGATAAATTATCTTCCTGCTCACCACCATAGATCCCTAAGGGAATAACATCAAAATTTTGTGCATGGCAAACAATATTCAGAAGAAGGGCCAATAAAGAAACTGCTGTTTTTTTCATAATACTTAAACTGGAAACCATCCTTTACAAGATGGGCAGGGCAAATTTACGCTATTTTTTGGCGACAGCCTTTTAGTTGTATTAACAAATAGAGCTTAACGAGGTTAAATATTTAAAAATCTGGCTAAACAATACTTTAGGTTATAGATGAATAAAGCCTGCAGAACAATCAGCAGGCTTTTATGTATTGGGAATATAATTTTATTGTGGCTGTTGCTGCGTTACACAGTGTATCATTCCACCATTGGCAAATAAGTTACGGCAGTCTATTCCAACAACCTGTTTACCGGGATACAGCTGTTGGATAATATTGTTGGCAACGGCATCATTCGGATCATTATAATTAGGTACCAATACGCGGTTGTTTGCGATATAATAATTGATGTAAGAAGCACGGCCTACATTTTTTCCGTAAGTGGTTATCACATCATTTCTGGTTAATGGAACTTTTACAAACTGGTAAGGAGAGCCATTTTTTGTGGTGGCATCATATAATTTATCAATGTCGCTGTCAGGAACCTGCCAGTAGTTAAGATCATCAGGATTCATCGTAATAATAGTAGACGAATTTGCGAATCGGGCAAAACCGTCAATGTGCATATCGGTGATATCAAGACCTGCTTTTCCATTCAGCCAGATAAATTTGGTCACGCCTAAATTTTTAGTAAATATGGCTTCTGCCTGCTGCTGGGTCATCCCCGGATTTCTATTGTTATTAAGGATGGAACTTTTACATGCCATCAATACTCCGTTTCCATCAATTTCCACACTTCCGCCTTCATTGATCATCACCGAATTAAGATTGATTTTCGGGATATTGGTATCTGCTGCTATTTTGGAAGGAATTGCATTGCATCTGCTGTAATCGGCTTTGTTACCCCATCCGTTAAATCCCCAGTCCTGAATAAATAACTGGCCATTTTGATCCTTTACATAAATAGGACCGTTATCTCTAACCCAGAAATCATCTGTCTGATAAAGTCTGAAATTGATATTGGTAAGAGGAACTCCGGCACTGTTTAACAACTCTGTAATACGGTTTTTTTCGATGTTGTCATAAGCAATAATATGAACTTTTTCACTCTGTACCAGTTCTTTGGTCATTGCTATCCAGGTTGCATCCAGCCGGTTGCGGTAGGTGGTCCCATATTGGTACTGATGTGGCCATTGAAGCCAGGTTCCTTCATGTGTTGCAGATTCTTCCGGCATCTTGTAAACAACAGTGCCGGGATTTGTTGTATCTGGAGGTTCTGGTAATTCTGTCTGAGAGCATGAAAGTAAAAGAGCTGGTAATAACCTGAACATTATTTTCTTTTTTTGCATAATTTATCTTTTTTTACAGGGCAAAATTAGATGGATAAAAATTTGAAAACTTGTCCCAAATTGACAATTTACTTCAAAGGCAGTAAAATATAAGTCAGCTGTTCTTCCTGATGATTTTCCTGTTCCGCATGTCTTTCGTATTTTTCTATGATAGGAGAGTGTGAAAATTCAAGGCCAGAATTAAAAATCCAGCGGGAATAGATTTTAGTGTACGTTTCATCTATTGTTTCATAGCTGCCTGTATGGGCAAAGCGGGCATATTTACCTCCAAATATTGTTTTTGAGGGTAATTTTTTGTTTGCAGACTGAACGGAAGCACAAGAGTCATACCGGCAGTTAATTTCAGTTTTAATTAATGGTTCATCTGCTATTACACCAAAATATTCTGTTCCGGAATCGGGAAACTCATTTTTCATGAATTTTTCCCACAGTACTTCAATTTCTTCATTGTTATAATAGGTTTTAATGCTCTGATAATATACCTGAATTGGTTTAAGATAGACAATTTCCGGCTCTAGCAGTTCGTCAGAAGTTATCGGAATGATCTTGTCTTCGCACAAAAGTTTTTCTTTACTTAATCTTGCTGCTTTTGGAGAAATCCCGAAATGCTGTTTAAAAGCTTTGGAAAAAGAAGAGATATTGGCAAAACCTACTTCAATAGCAATGGAGGTAAGGTTTTCCTGAGTATAAAGAATCCGCTTATAAGCATTTTCTACTTTTAGTCTTTGCTGAAAGATACCTATTGTTTCTCCACAGCTGTACTTAAAAATACGCTGGATATTCCGGTAAGAATAATGTGAGATATCTTCCAGTTCCTTTACAGAAACAGGCCGGTCATAATTCTTTTCCATAAAATTGATAACTCTGTAAATAGAATTCAGGTTGTCTTCCATAAGCTTTGAAATTTTCAGAAATAGACAGCATGAAATAAATTACAAATAAAAGAAATAAAAAAATGTCTCGGCAATATTGTACTTTAGCTTTCGGTAAAAATAAATTTCAGAATAATAATTTTTGCCATTTTAAAAACCTAAAACCAACCCAAAAAACTTGAAATAAACTATGGAAAAAGATTTATCTGGATTAACAGATCAGGAACTTTTAGAGAAAAAAAGAACAATTGAAGGCAGAAATACTATAAATGCTGTAATCCTGGGAGTATTGGCTGGTATTGCTATTTATAGTACGATAGCCAATGGTCTGGGCTTAATGACCTTTTTACCCATCATTTTTGCTTTTTTTGCAGCTAACAGCTGGAATAAAGATAAGAAAGCATTGAAAAGGGAAATAGAATCCCGAAATATGAAATAATGGAGAATTTTGACAGAAGAACAGAAACCGGTGCAGTAGCCTATTTCCGTGACTGTATAAAAAACGGAGATACCAGAGGAGCATTAAGCTGTTTTCACCCTGAAGCAGTCTATATAGACAGAGATGGGAGAGAGCTGAGAGGACTTAAGCAGATAGAGCTTGCAATGAATGAGATTTGCAGACTAAAACTGGACATACAAGGCGAAACTCCATATGTAACCGTTGTGAATGATCTAGCGATGTGGATTGATCAGTGGGAAATGACGGGAACAGCCCCTGACGGACATTTAATACACATGACAGGCCATACTTCCTGTATCATGAAAAAAAATGAAGACGGAGAATGGCTGTGGCTGGTAGACAATCCTTTTGGTTCTGCCGTACTTAAAGGCAGCAATATGGTATAAACTTTAAAGTAACATAGAGTATTTCAATATAATAAGAACCCTTCAGATCTGACCTGAAGGGTTCTTATTATCTATTGGACATTAATGAATCTAGTTTCGTAGAAACTGCCCAATTCCAGGTGAATCAAAAGTAAAAGCATTTTGATTTTCAGACTTGTCAATTTTATTACTGATAGTCAATGCCCATAATACCAGTTCTTTGCAGAAATTTTGATCTTCAGCACTTAAATCAGAAGCATTTTCTTCTACTACAGTTGTCAGAGGAGCTATCTTATCAAGTTTAGCATAAAATTCTTCATCCGTATCATTGTAATTAAGCTCCAAATGATTTTTATTAAACCATCTGATCAGATCGGTATAAGGTGTTTTGATGCCTTCTTTTTCCAGTTTGGAAATACGTGGAAACAGACTTTCAAATTGGGTCATAACTGCTTTGTCAATCAATATTTTGGCGACATAGTCTGCACCTTCCTGTTCTCCTTCATAAACCAGTTCAATTTTTCCTGTGATGGACGGGATAATTGACATAAAATCAAGCAGGCGGACGGTGGTTCGCTCAACCCCGGATTCAATCAGACGCAGTTTGGCTGCTGCAATTAAATTCTCCATGGCACTGATGGTCAGACGGGCGCTGACACCACTTTTTGCATCTACATATTCACTGATACGGGCTGCAAAAGCAACTTCCTCCAAAAGATCCTTTGCCAGATCAGGAACTAGTATCTGTGCTTTATCTTCAGCGGAAATCAATGCTTCCTGTTCTGTGATCTGTCGGGCAAGAGCAATTGTTTTTGGATAATGGGTGAAAATCTGGGACCCGATTCTGTCTTTCAGCGGAGTTACAATACTTCCTCTGTTGGTATAATCCTCCGGATTGGCTGTGAAAACAAACTGAATATCAAGAGGCATTCTCAATTGAAAACCACGGATCTGAATATCACCCTCCTGCAAAATATTAAACAGGGAAACCTGGATACGTGCCTGTAAATCCGGTAATTCATTTAAAACGAAAATAGAACGGTTAGCACGCGGAATCATTCCATAATGTAAAACACGTTCGTCGGAATAGGGAAGTTTTAAAGTAGCTGCTTTAATGGGGTCTATGTCACCAATTAAATCAGCAACATTCACATCCGGAGTCGCCAGTTTTTCGTAGAAACGGTGAGAACGGTGTACCCATGAAATCGGAGTTTCGTCACCCAGTTCTGCAATGAGATCTTTGGCAAATTTTGAAATCGGATGAAACGGGCTGTCATTGATTTCTGATCCTTTTACAATAGGCATGTATTCATCCAGTAGATTGACCATGCTTCTTGCAATTCTTGTTTTTGCCTGCCCGCGTAAACCTAATAAATTGATGTGGTGGCCGGCAAGAATGGCTTTTTTCAATTGGGGAACCACAGTGTCTTCGTAGCCCCAAAGTCCTTCAAATACAGGCTCTTTAGCTTTAATCCTGGCAATCAGGTTCGCCTGAATTTCCTCATTAATCGTTTTATGGGTATAGCCGGAGTCTTTTAGTTCTTTGAATGTAATATCGTTTTTCATTTTCTTATACTGCTAATTATCTGGTAAGATTTTATTTTTAATGCTTTGATGACGTTTGAAATCCAACCTCTATATTCTTCTTATTCTGTTTTTTTCGTAATCCTCGAAGATCATCTGGCCTAAACCTGATAGCCCTGTCAGAAATGCTTTTCCTTTGTTCTGAGCGGTAAACTCTTCTACAAACTGACGCAGATAGGGATCCTGGGCAATCATAAAAGTAGTAATGGGAATTTTCAATTTTCTGGCTTGTGCTGCTCTGTTGAGGCATTGGTTAACAATCTTTTCATCCAAACCAAAACTGTTCATATAAAACTCTCCGCTTGGCAATTGAATACAGCTCGGTTTTCCGTCGGTGATCATAAAAATCTGTTTGTTGGTATTTCTTTTTCTGCGGAGAATATCCATTGCCAGCTCAAGACCAGCCACTGTGTTGGTATGATAAGGGCCTACTTTTAAATAGGGAAGGTCTTTGATCTTAATGGGCCATGCTTCATTTCCAAAGACGATGATATCAATGGAATCTTTGGGGTATTTCCGTTTGATCAGTTCCACGAGTGCCATGGCAACCTTTTTTGCAGGAGTAATACGATCTTCACCATATAAGATCATAGAGTGGCTGATGTCGATCATAAGGACGGTACTCATCTGTGCCTTATGTTTGGTTTCTTCTACAATAAGATCGTCTTCTGTAAGACGAAGGTCTGAAATTCCGTTATTGATCTGTGCATTTTTTAAGCTTTCAGTCATGTTTACGGCTGCTAAGTCGTCTCCATATTGGAAAGAACGGTTTTCACCATCACGTTCGTCACCAATTCCTGTTTTGGTAGTGCGGTGATTTCCTGCTCCATTTTTCTTCAGTTTTCCAAAAATCTGATCTAATGCATACTCACGAAGGGCTGCTTCCAGTTTTGGAGTTAATATATTTTTGCCTTTTCCACTTCCGGTATTGCCTTCTTCAGGGTCTTCCTCTTTGATATAACCTCTTTTTTTCAAATCTTCTTCAAAATCCTGAAGGGTATATTCCTCGTCAAAAATATCATATTCCTTGTCAAGCATATCAAGCCATTCAAAGGCTTCCTCAATATCTCCGGAGGTATGGGTGAGCAAATCTTTGAAAACATCAAAGACCCTGTCAAAATGCGATAATTCCTCCGGCACATGTTTGGTGAATACAAAGCCTTTATGAGGATTAAAATTTTTATCTGTCATAAGATGATGAATCTGTTTTGCTGTTATTTGCTTTTGAATATTTCAGTTTATAATACAATGAAACAGTCAGAAGTAATCTGTATTCTTTTTCTTTATTTCAAACTGAAAAGTTAGGAAAATATCACCTCAAGATTCCTCCTGAGAAATAGAAAAAACTAATGATGGTGATATGGAATTAGTATATAACAGCTAATATTTTAACTAGAACCGAGATAATGAATATTTATATAAAAAATGCACAAATAAAAAGATTTGTGCATTGTAGTATGATGAGAAGAAAATGGGTTCTATGACTGTATAGCAATCATCGTTGCTGTCATTTTTGCAATAAGTTTTTCCTCTTTTTGATCATAGACATAGCCTTCGCAAATGGTAAGTGTTTTTCCTGTCTGCAGAACTTTTCCAATAGCGACAAGCTGATCTGTATTGGCAGGTTTCATAAAATTAACTTTGAATTCCACTGTAAAGACATTGGCATTTTCAGGCATAGTTGTTAAAGCTGCATATCCGCAGGCACTGTCAACAATTGTTGTTAAAACTCCGGCATGAAAAAATCCATTGTGTTGTGTAAGGTCTTCAGAAAATCTGCAGGTAATTTTTACCTGTCCCTGCTGAACTTCTTCTAATTGGGCACCAATTGTTTTCATGATTCCCTGTTTGTCAAAGCTTTGTTGTATTCTATCGTACATAATAATTGGTTTTATTCATGAAATTTTAGTCCATCCAAAGCCTTATCTAACTTTTTATTTTCGCCATACACGATAATACCAACCAGATCCAGTTCATCAGCACGATGCTTTGCTATTTCAAGAACATTCTCTTCACCTGACCGGGTTTCAAAAAGCTGTTGGGTATAAATTCCAATGGCCAGATCACGTTCTTTCGAGCGGCGGAATGCTCTTTGAAGTTTTTCTGTACTTTCTGCTTTGTAGACAAGGGTAGGGTGCTTTATAAAGGGTAAAAACTCTTCCTGATCTGCAGTTACGAATCTTTCACCATGAGTTTCCGGGAACTCAATAGCAATACTTCCTGCCAGAAAAGAGGCAACATTAAGTTTTTGCCATGGTAACAGGTCATCTTTTATAACGATGGCTACTTTTTTATCATACATATTTTAATCGTTTACATTTAATTCCATTTGAATATTACAACGCTGATAAGGAGTTGATCGTCCGGATACTTTCTTAAAACCCAGTTTGTAATACAGATTGATAGCAGGTTTCAATATGGTATTGCTTTCTAGATATATTTTTGATGCTCCGGATTCTTTTGCGGTTTTGATGATCGCTTGTCCCAGAAGCCAGCCTATATTCTTTCCTTGTGCTTTTGGGGAAACAGCCATTTTTGCCAGTTCAAAATCATAATCCGGATCTTCCATTTTGATGAGAGCACATACTCCCAGCGGCTCTTCATTGTATAAAGCGACAAGAATTTTTCCTCCCTTATTTAAAATATATTCTTCCGGATTGTCCAGGGCTTTATAGTCTGTTTCTTCCATTTCAAAATAAGTGGAAATCCATTCTTCATTGAGTGCTTTGAATGCGGATTGGTATTTCGGATCATATTCAACGATCTTTACATTTTTGCTTTCACGGGCCTTTTTCTGTTCTTTTACCCTTGCGAGCAAAGACTTCTGTTCAAAAAGGTGCTCCCACTCTGCGAGAGCTTCCCAAAGATTGTGTGTTGCTTCGCTAATCATTTCATCAATAGCATGGTCAATATCTATACACTGAACTTTTATTTTGGCAGAAAACTCTTTTCCCTTTTCAGTCAGTGCAGCAATATTTCTCCTTTTATCCTGGGACTTCTGGTTATCCTTCACCAATCCCGCTGTAGTCATTTCTTTGATGATTTTGGTTACAGAAGGTTGAGAATGTCCTATTTCTTCTGCAATCTCGGTTATTGTTTTTGAACCTTCTTCGGAAAGAACAAAAAATACCGGAAACCATTTCGGTGAAAAATCAACATCATACATTTCATAGATCTTCGCTGCTTCTTCTGTAATATTGGAAGCCATAAACCGCAATCTGCTGCCTAATGCAATTTTTCCTGTTTTTTCAAATAAATCCATAAATATAATTGATTATATAACTAGTTATGCAAATGTAATAAATTAATTAATACTCCAACAAATATTTTGATTTAAAAAAAAAATATTAAATGAATTAAGATGCTTACATTGAGTGTGTTATATGGAATTCTGATTTTTGATTAATAGAAACAAAAAGCTCCGAAAAAGTCCGGAACTTTATTGATACACATCATCTTAATATTATGAATTCAGGATTACCATCCTAAATAATATTCAGGATCGAGCCAGTAGGGCCAGTCTAATTTAAAATGAGTCTGCAGCATTTTTTCAGCTTCACAGAAAGCACCTTCCACCCAGCCCTGCTGATCAGAATAAGCTTCCCCGATAATGTGGATTTGCTCATCTGCCAGCGGTTTTCTCATGTAAGGCATGACGTCTTTCACAGAGAAACCTGCTTTCCATGCATGATATCCTGCGCCATAAGGATCATCCGTCCAGTCTCTGAAATAAGTTACATAAGGCTGTGGTATATCTATACCGTGTAATTCTTTCAGCTGGTTCATCAATTCATTTACCATGAATTCCGTAGCCTGAACATCATCAAACTTATGCAGTTCTTCCAATGATGCAGACCTTGCGGCTCTTACTTTAAACAGAACTTTGTCATCTGAAAGCGCTTTCCAGAATGTTTCCGTTTCCATATCTCCGTAGCTTCCCAACAGCATAGAATTTTTAGTTTCTTCATCAGTACCGAAATAATAACATTGTCTCATAGGTAAGTCTGTAATAGAGTGCCCGGAATAAATATCAAGATCTCTCCACCATGGACCTTCAAAGCCCATAAGGATTTTAAATGCAGGCTCCATGATGATAGAGCGGATATTTTTATTCAGTTCCTGATGTCTGTTAGCGTCAAAAAAGAAGTTATTCTGATCCAGAAGTTCAAGTGATTTCCTTGGCATACCCAATACTATTGAATTGGCGTACACTTTCCATGTTTTGTTACTTTGGATATTCAGGAACGTGAGTTCGTATTTATGAGTGGCTGTTAAATTATGGTCTTTGGTGAAAGTAATCAGTTTGTTTTCCGACCAGATGCGGGCTCCCTCGTATTCCATATAAGTGTTAGCTACTGCATAGGCAATGCTGTCATATCCTTCCTCAATGGTTTTGTAGGTGGTGTCGGCAGAAAAATCTCCTACCATATATGGAAATGCCTCAGCAGAATTCCAGTTGATGGTATTGGAATAATACCCTCCGGCATTGGCTAAGAATTCATACCCTTCCTGAGAAACCTGATCCTTTATTAAGTTCCAGAAACCAATATCATTTACCAGACGTTTGTCATAAGGGGAACCAGGAAAATTGTAGATCATTCTTGGTTTTATAGCATCCCAGTCGCGGCTTGTCAGTTTAAATGTATAATCATATCCGTTAGGGTCTGCAATGATCAGTTCTTTATAGGTTTCAGCCACCCATGCATCTGCCATTAGAACATTGTAAATGATTTTATTGAATAACTGATCAGAACTGAACCCTTCATCCCCTTCATTCAGATAATAGCGGGTAATCAGCTTGTTGTCATGTTTTTGTTCTTCTGTCCAGGCATTCTGTTTGAAACGCTCTTTTCTGATGTACATCAGGAGTTTTTCAGGTTCTCCCATATGGAATGGGATAGGAGTCATCTTATCTTTCAGAACAGGGGTTCTTTTGCTTAAGTCCTGTTCTTTCAATGGGTACCCTTCTATCAATGTGGTTACAATTTCCTGAGAAGTCAGATAACGCATTCCTCCCAGCTCACCCCAGAAGTTCATTCCCGGCATAACTACGGATTCCAGTCTTCCGCCTAATCTGTCACTCATATCGAAGATCTGGACTTCATGACCTTTATATTTATTGTCTGCTACCAGGCGGAAAGCAGTATATAGTCCGGAAGTTCCGGCACCAATAATGGCTACTTCTACTTTCAGATCGGGCTGCATTTCCGGATACAGCGGAGTATCTTTGTTTACGTTTTCTCTGTTCATGGTTTTATAATTTTTTAAAGTGCTAAGAAATATTTATATCCTAATCGGAAAGGGGTAATGTCAAAATCAGTATGTCCGTCTAGTGCTAGATCAGACATGATTTTACCTAAAAAGGGTGTGAATTTTGCGGCCCATCCTGTGGCATATACTACAATGTTTTTATGGTTGGGTACATAAGAAGGTGCAAAATCAATCAGTAATTCTTTATTGGGAATTGTGCTTAAAGCGATAAGACATGTTGAGGTATATTCCGGTTCAATGCTCAGCCCGGTCATATGGTTTTGTATCCATTGGGAAGTATAGGCGAGTTCCTCCGGGTTTGGAATCAATGTTCTGTCGCTTGGTTCCTCCAGAGGATTGATGACAAAATCCGGTGCTACGCGGATGTACTCCGGATGATCCCATTCAACGGAAGGAAAACCGTAAAACTGATTGCCATTATCTCCTGTTGCATTCTGGAATACAAACCAGGTTGGATATTGTATGGCAGGATCAGTCTTTTTAAAATAAGCAGAAGACATATTCCAGTAGGTAGCTTCTATCTTAAAATCCAGTAAATTGATCACACTGTTGATATAAGGCCCGGGAATAATGGCCAGCTTTTTGGCAATATATATTCCGTTGGGAGTGGTAAGCTCAAAAAGTTCACCATTTTGTTTGATCTCAAGTACGGGAGAATCTTCTCTGAGCTCTACGGTTTTTTCTTTCTGACAAAGGCTTAGAAGCGTTTCAATAGTTGCTTTAAAATTAATGCTGGCTCCATCAGGCTGAAACAGACCTACATAATTATCCGGCAGGTTTTTGAAATGATACTGCTCTTCAATTTCTTTTGAGGTTAAGTTGGTATAAGGAACTCCTAAGGCTTCTAAAGCTTTCTCTGCCTCAGCAATATTTCCTTCGGTAGAATGTACTTCAGGATCTCCAAACCAGAGTGTGCCTACTTTATCAAGCAATGGGGTATCGGTCTTTTTTTGGAGCTCATCCCAGTAAGGTTGAGAGTCCAAAGCCATTTGTACCATATATTCATCCGGATAGGGGATCCGGAACTGGCGGGAAACTCCTGCAGAGCTGCCCAGCTGATTCACAAAAGTATATTGTTCCAATACCAAAGTCTTAGCCTGGCGCTGACCGAGATGATAGGCTGTTGCAAGACCTATTGCTCCTCCGCCAATGACGATTACGTCGTAGTTTTCAGTAATCATAGGTTATTTGTTTTTATTTTTTATAGTCGTATTGTAGAAATAGAGAAAAGTAAAGACAGCAATAAGTAGAAATGTATCATCATTGCTGGTCTTTAATACTCTCTGAATTTCATTCATACAATGGATGAAGTGTAGAGACGAATCTTCCGGTACATCTGAATATCATGGTTTTCCATGGAATATTATCACTATTAATAAGCATTTCAAAGTAACAAAGAAGAGGATATATGTTCTTAGAGTGTAAATTACCAATTGTGGTATTGAGTAGAAATACTGAATGTCCGGAAAGTTTGTTAGACAGAGGAAGAATGGTTCTTTAAAATGATCAAATACAGGAGTGAAAAGTTGTTTTTTTCATTCTCTATTTGATTAGATATTATTCAGTAGATATAATAAAATAAGCAGATGCAGAATATTTTACAGAGCATCAACTTTTGCAATTGATCTAAAAAAATAGATTTACGTAAATAAAACTAAATGTTTACAAAGCATTTTAATAGTAAAAAAAAATAAATTCTGTGAGTTTTATCAAATATTCATTATTATAAGAAGACAAAAATTACTTTAACTTTGCGAATCAGATGATATACTGTTATTATGAAATTGTTGAAAATAATAGTATATTGTTGAGGGCTAATATCTAATGGACTTATGTAGTCAGGAAATTAATTTAACTGATAAACAAATATGAAATATAAATTCTTAAATTTTAAATTGAGAAAACTTGTTCATTACTCATTGATCCTTTGTATTTTACTGATACAGGTCATTATCGCCATATTTTTTTATAACGAATTTGTCAACGGTAAGAAGCTGAAGTTTATTAAAGACCAGCTGGAGCAGAGCCGTGCATTGGGAGGATTGACGGATAACTCCAGGAAAGATTTTCTGGATGCCCAGGAACATCTTCAGAAATATATGGCTACTCAGAATAATAAAGAGCTGCAGTTATATTTTCAGTCGTTGAGAAAACTTAAAATCAATTTTGATAAGATTGGTGAATATGAAAATACAAGTCCGAGGTTGAAAAAGAATCTGGCAGCTCACAGTCAGGATACCTTAAAGACTGCAAAACTGAAAACATTGATAGATTCTGTATACCAGACTTCCCTGAATCCACCATCAAAAATTGAGGATAAGCAGTACGAACCTGCCAAATATAAAAATGATTTTGAAGATTTCAAGATTCAAACCCGAACCTATGCAGACACTGTTAAAAAGAAAGGTTTTTTTGGCCGTTTAAAAGATGCTGTAACAGGTAAAGTGGATGTTCAGAAAGAAAGTACGGTAATCACGATGACCAACAACAAAACGCTGGATCTTTCTCAGGTTAAATCTAAAATGGACAATACAATAAAGTCTATGGATAAGCATTATGCTGCTGAAGTAAAGAAAGTACAGATGCTTGCTGCCCAAAAACAGAAAATCAACCTGCAGTTTTACAGCAATTTCAGTAAACTGCTGGTGTATAGTAACGGCTTAATAGAAGTCTACGAAAATGCCATCAAAGATTTTAAAACTGAACTGGAAAAAGAATATAATGAGCAGAGCTCCAATAATAACAGGATTAGAACATATCTGGTATTGGGATTAATGATTCTTATGTTTATTGTATCCATTCTGATCATGTATTTTACAAGAATGGCGTTTGTTTATGAACAAAAACTGGATGCTGCTAATAAAGAGATTAAAAAGAACCTTAATTTTAAAAACAGAATTCTGGGAATGCTGAGCCACGATCTGAGATCCCCGTTAAAAATTATTAATATTTTTATAGATAAGATCCACAGAACTACAGAGGACGAAACAATAAAGGATTATCTTAAATCTATCAAGTTTACCAACAGTACTCTGCTTCTGCAATCTAACCAGATCCTGGAATACACTAAAAATGAGAATGCTGAAAAAGAACTTATAAAATCGGTTTTCAACCTTAAAGATGAGATCAGTTCTATTGTGAAGGTAATTACTCCATATCTGGAAACCAGAAACAACAGGTTTGTGGTAACAGACAGGATTCCTGAAGAAGTACAGGTATATTCGGATAATATCAGAATCAACCAGATTTTTATGAATATTCTGGGGAATGCCAACAAGTTTACAGAAAACGGACAGATTGATCTCGTTATGGCCACTGAACCTATAGGAGAAAATCAAATTTCCCTGATTACAACGGTAGGAGATACCGGAGTAGGAATATCAGAATCTGATCTTGGTAAAATTTTTGATCCTTACTATCAGGGAATGGTATCTGATGAAGTAGATAATCTGGGGGCGGGACTTGGTCTTAATCTTGTAAAGGAAATCGTAGAGCTTTTTGATGGTGATATATCAGTAGAAAGTAAACTGCACAAAGGAACGAAAGTGACATTCAGGATCAATTTAAATATTAATAATAATGGAAACACCAATTCAAAATAAAGAAATTATATTCCTGCTGGCAGACGACCACAGCATTGTGCGCCAGGGAATGGAAATTGTTATCAGTGATATTGTTCCCAACGCTAAAGTTTATCAGACTTCATCATTACATCAGGTATTGGAGCTGATAGAATCCAAAGGAATTGAAATGGCTATCATTGATGCTCATTTCCCGGACGGAAACAGTCTGCATATTCTGCCTCAGATGAAAAGTATAAATCCTGATCTTAAAGTTTTGATTTTTACAGGACTTGAAGAAGATCTGCATGGCCTTAAATTTATCAAAGCGGGTGCTAACGGATATCTGAGCAAACTGAGTGAAGAGGAAGAGGTAAGAGAAGCGATCACAACTTTTATAGAGAAGGGAGAATATTTTTCTGACCTTTTGAGGAATTTATTGGTACAGCTTGTTTACAATCCGGATCTGATAAGCCCTCTCAACAGTTTGACCAAACGGGAACTGCAGATTGCAGAACTTTATGCTGAAGGATATGGAAACCTGGAAATTTCAAACAGCTTGAATATCAAACAGAATACAGTAAGTACAATTAAAAAAAATATCTTTGAAAAACTAAAGATAGAAAATATGGTTGAACTGGTGGACCTCATTAAAACACACCACAAATTATAGCAGTCTGTAGGATATTCTTCACTTTTTATTATCAGAGAATTTGTTTTATCGATAAATATCTATAAGCAAATCGAGATGTATCGATGGGGTTTATAGAGGATTTTATTTTGTAATGTTGTTCCTTTGTACTGTGAAATTTAAGTAATGAAAAAGTAAATGAGAAAGCTTATTCGGATTTTAAATTTCATACACAAAAAACAACAAATGATTATAACTATACAATTAATAAACGATAGTTATAAAAACACAAATGATGAAATTAATAAACACTGATGAAATTAAATGTGGTGATGAATAACCTTAAACGGGCTTCTTAAAAAGCCAAATGAAAAAAACACAAATACATATAAAGAGGTTCAGTTGACAGGTTACAATTACAAAACAAAAAAGAAGGCACACAGCCTTCTTTCTTGTTTTTTATCATTTGATAAACTGCTGCTGCAATCTATATCTTAGCTTTGTACCAAAAAGATGACAGGAGAAAAAGATTTGGCCGTTCTGCTTCAGAATATGGAACTGGTATTAAATACAGGAGAATATGTGTTTGGCGCCGTTGAAAACCTTAGTGAGATACCGGATATAGAAAAGGTTTTATTTTTCTTTCGGGAAGCTGAGGCGGTTACCATAGTTTTAAGAAAAGAAGTTGCAGATGAATGGAGTATCACTTACAGTTATATTGCTTCATGGATTACTCTTAATATTCATTCTTCTCTGGAGGCTGTAGGGCTCACGGCAGCCTTTGCAAATGCCCTGAAACATGAAAATATCAGCTGTAATGTAGTTGCTGCTTATTTTCACGATCATATTTTTATTGCAAAAGAAGATGCTGAAAAAGCAATGAAAACACTCAATGCCTTGAAAACGGCTTAGGGGGGTAAAAATTGTCTTTACACTTTCCACTTGTAATTTTCACCTTCAAAAATGTCTAATTGAATTCCTAAAATGTCCTGTTGATAAAGCTTTTGAGTGTTCTGCCTGTTTGTGTGTTTTATGTTTGCACCATAATCAAACAAAAATAAACTACAATGAAAACAATCAGAAAAATTTCAGCCGTTAGCCTATTATGCTTAACTCTTTTTACCGTAGCAACAGTGTCCTGCACTGAAGAAAATGAACCTCCCACGGTACAGGAGGTACAAAACAGAAACCACCAAACTGCCAAAACCCAATTCATAAACGTTAAAGGAAATGCCATTGCATACCGCGTTTTAGGAAAAGAAGATGGAATTCCATTGGTGCTTCTGCCGGGCTTGGATGGTTCAATGGATGACTGGGATCCTGCAGTGACAGATGGACTGGCAAAAAAATATAAAGTCATTATCTTCGACAATAAAGGAGTGGCTTCTTCCAAAGGAATTACTCCAAATACCGTTCAGGCGATGGCAGATGATGCAGTCGATTTTATCAATGCGTTGAATTTGAATAAAGTGAATATTATGGGGTTTTCCATGGGTGGTTTTATTGCTCAGAGAATTGTGCTGACGCATCCCTCATTGATTAATAAAGTGATTTTAACCGGAACAGGGCCTCAGGGAGCAATCGGATTATCTAACTTACCTAATATTGTTGCAGGAACAGCGGGGTTAAGTCCTGAAGCTTCCTTCCTGAAATTCGGATTTACAGAGTCGGCTCAGAGTACAGCAGAAGGAAAAGCAGCTTTTGCAAGAATTCAGCTTCGTACAGCAGACAGAGATCTTCCATTAAATGATAATGCTTCAAATTCACAGTTTGCCGCTGTATTGAGCTGGGCTCAACCCAATGTTGATGCCCTTACCGAGATACAAAAGATCAAAAATCCGGTATTGATTGTTCATGGTGAAAATGACCTTCCTGTGTCTGTTCAGAATGCCAAAAATATGGCTCAGAACTTAGATCAGGCAGAATTGGTGATTTTTCCGGATTCAGGACATGCCTCTTTCTATCAATACCATGATACCTTTGTAGCGAAAGCAATTGAGTTTCTTGGAAAATAGATTTAATTTTTGAAATTCATATAAACAACAACTTGCAGAATACACTGCGAGTTGTTGTTTTTGTATTGAAGAAAGGCTTAGCTGAATTTTTGCACAGCTTCTACAGTTACCGGAGTAAAAAAGTTAATCAGATTTCCATCCGGATCACAGAATAGAAGAGATCTGTTTCCCCAGTGCATTGTTGTAGGTTCCTGGATAATTTCAGAGGTTATACTTTTTATTCTTTCATATTCTTCATCTACATTTTTAACCATAAATTCAATAATGGTTGATTTTGTTCCTGTGAATTCTGTAAGACCTTCCGAAAACATCTGCATCGTTCGGGTACTTCCTATGGCAATGGTTATGGAATCTGCTGAAAGTTCTGCAAAATCTTCAGTATACCATGTGGCAGTTGCTCCCATGGTTTGTTCGTAAAATTCTACTGCTGCTTTGATGTCTTTGCTGATGAGTCTTAATGAGGTAAGTTTCATAAGGTATTTTTTTGTTTAAACTAATTTTAAACAAAGGTAACAGGTAGTTATGACAACAGTTTGTCAGTAGAAAATTAAGGCTTTTAGACTAAATAACTTTACTAATAAAAATTAGCTATATGAATTAACCGCTTAAAGTCAATAATCTGTATTTTTCGTCCTTCAGATCTGATGAGTTTTTCCTGTTTAAAATCATTGATGATGCGGGCTAATGTTTCTCTGGCTGTCCCTACCATATTGGCCAGATCTATACGGGAAAGGGAAATGAATACTTCCTGATCAGGGTCATCATTGGATTTGTACTTATCATGAAGAATAAGCAAACTCAAAGCAGCCCTTTCTCTGACTGTTCGATGAGATAAAACAGCAATAAGATTGGCCATTACACTGAATTCATGACTTAAAGATTTCAGCAGTAGCCTTGAAAGTACTGAAGACTGGCCGAGGATATCCAGAAAACTGTCTTTTGAAATAAAGGAGATAACAGAATTTTCCAGTGTTGAGGTAGTGTCTCCATAAGATTCATTACTCAGAATGGCAGAATAACCAAAAAATTCACCTGAGCTATATATGTAAATAATCTGCTCCCTTCCGTCATTATCAACCTTGTATTTCTTTATTTTTCCTTCATTGAGGTAGTAAACGCCATTGGGTTTTGTTCCGTCCGTAAATATAGGCTCATTTTTACGATAGTTCCGGGTTTTCATTGCTTCTGTGAGCAGGTTCTTATCATATTCAGGGAGCTCATCAAAAAGATACTGATTATTGAAAATAAATTTTGAGATCATAATTTTTCTATACAGATTAGTGAATAAACGCTCCGTTTTTTAACTTAAATCACATTTTAAACTGATGCAGATCACCAGGTTTTTTTCCTAAACGAATTACTTTTACAAAAGTAATAAAATTGATTTTGAATTAAGAAACAGAAGACTTCAGAAAGCTGTAGAGAAGCTGTTTTTACTTTCTGTAAGGTCTGTAATTTATTACTTAGAATACATAAAAAGGGATATAGTAACTCTATAAAGAACACTGGATAAATATTTAAGCGGACATGTTTTTCACAGCTTTACGCTGACATTTCTAAATTATTTTTTTTTACTTATTTATTTTATCCAGTTGTTTTTTTTGACAAAAGTATCCAGCTTCTATAGAGATTTAAGATGTTCAGACACAAAGGGAAAAACAGAACCTATTTTCACAATCTTAAACTGGCATCAGCACTTTCATTCGTTGCCGGAATAGTGAATATTGTAGGTGTTTTGTCTGTTAAAGTGCTTACAACCAATATAACAGGACACTTTGCTTTCTTTTCTGAAGAAATTCTTCTGGATCATTACAGCGAAGCACTTACTTATTTTCTGTTTATTATCTGTTTTCTCGGCGGAGCCTTTTGTTCCAGCTTCCTGGTTGAATTTTCATCAGGACACAGGACAGTTCGTCCGCATCTCATCCCTTTAATAACCGAAATTTTGATATTAGGATTTGTAGGAATATCAGGCTATGAGGAACTAAAAATTTCTGTATCTTCTCATGCAATTGCAGGACTTTTGCTTTTTACAATGGGAGTTCAGAATTCATTGGTTACAAGAGTATCACAGTCGGTAGTAAGAACAACCCATCTTACAGGATTGTTTACAGATCTGGGAATAGAATTTTCAAAACTGTTTTTTAAGGAAAGAAAAAATGAACAGCGGCAGCTTAAAAAGAATATTACGCTGAAACTGGTGATTATTGCCTGCTTTTTTTCAGGATGTATCATTGGTGGTTTTGGTTACAGCATGATCCAGTTAAAAACATTGATTATGACTGCAGGATTATTATTCTGTGTAATCCGGTACGACAAGCTGTTGTACAGGTATTATTCCTTAAAAAGAAAGTTGAGGTAAAACAGAATAAAAAAGGATATTCCGTTGATTGGAATATCCTTTTTAAAATTTATGGAGTGACAGGCTGGATCACAAAAGTTTCCGTATCTGTTGTATGGGCGGAAAAATAACCCAAAGCCCCATTATTGATATTACTTGGTGGGTTGGCTGGAGTAGTACCTCCGCCATTACCTCCGGAAATCTGAAGCAGAGCGCTATAGTAAGTGAATATATTGTTATCAATAGACTGCATTTCTACATAGATTTTGTCTCCTACAATCACCTCATGGTCTCTTCCTTTGTTATCGTCATTAGGCAGAATCAGAGGTTGCTGGTTAAGCATTCCGTTATTTACATTGTCTGAAAAGGTATTCATGTATTTTTTAGGAAGATCATTGATGGTAAAACTAAAAAGATAACGGTTCCCAAGCGGCTGTGGATCTGTAAAGATCGGTAGAAGGGTATAAGTGGTTTTGTCACCAAATTTGAAAGAACTCTGTTCAAGCCCGTCAAAATGAACAATTTCAGGCATTCTGCTCTGAGCGGTATACTGCTTTCCTTCCGCCTGTACTTTCAATGTGTAAGTTCTTCCGGGCTGTCCTACAAAAGCGGTTGTCTGATACATTCCGTTTCCTGTATACTGAAGGGTTTCAGTCTGACCCATATCATCACTTAAAATAACCTGAGCTCCGGTTACAGCCGGATACTGGTTAGGTTCTGAGAAACTTACTGATTTTGTGATTTTTACCGTGTAAGGTCCTGATTGATTCGTTACATTCCCTTCAATGACAATATTTCCGCTCTGATCATTCAGATCCAGATCGATCTCTTTTTCACAAGAGGTTAGTGCAAAAAGAGATAATATGATATAAAAAGTATTTTTCATGATTTAGAATTTGAAGTTATAAGTGATATTGGGTACCCAGCGGAACAAAGAAGTCTGCATCGCACGTGTTGTTCCGGGACGGTCAGGATTGTCTTCGAAATTGATGGTATAGGCATTCTCTCTGCCGTACAGGTTATAAATACCGAACGTCCATGAACCGCGGAATCGCTTATTGGAAGTAGGTTCATAAGTCGCACTCAGATCCATTCTGTGATACGCAGGCATCCTGTCAGCATTTCTGTTGCTGTACTGGAATATGGTTTGACCGTTCAGCTCATATTTTCCGGTAGGGAAGGTAACGGCATTTCCTGTGCTGTAAACAAATAATCCTGAAAAGCTCCATTTTGGATTAAGCTGGTAAGTGGCAACAATGGATAGATCGTGGGTTTTATCCATTCTGGCATTGTACCATTCATTATTATTAATTCCGTTGATCTTTCTTTCCGTTTTAGAAAGGGTATAGGAAATCCATCCTGTAAGTTTTCCGCTTTTCTTTTTAGCAATAAGTTCAAGGCCATAAGCTCTTCCTTTTCCGAACAACAGTTCACTTTCTACATCAGATCCGGCATCAAATCCAATCTGAGCTCCGTTTTTGAAGTCGATCTGATTTTTCATGGATTTGTAGTAAACTTCAGCATTCAATTCATAATTATTGTTGTTGAAATTCCTGCTGTAACCTACACTGATCTGGTCTGCAATTTCGGGTTTTACGGTATAGCTGCTCCCTATCCACTGGTCAGTAGGATTTCCGCTGTTGCTGTTGCTTAAAAGATGAAGATTCTGTGTATTGCGGGAATAACCTCCTTTCACACTGCTTACTTCATTGATTCGGTAGTTTGCGCTAATTCTTGGTTCAGGATTCACATACGTTTTCCCGAATTTCCCTTTCTCTAAGAATTCACTGTCGGTAAGTACCCCGTTTTCATACGTATTGAATGTATCTCCTCCCAGTACACTGAACATGGCAAGTCTTACCCCGTAATTGATGGTTAACTTTTCTGTTGCTTTAAAATCATCATTGATGTAAACCGCATTTTCCCATGAATATCTCGGATTTCTTGGAAAGCTGCTCACCGTAGTACCAGAAGCACTGCTTGGAGTAAGAGTATGATAAATAGACTGGAGGCCGAAACGTACAGAATGCTTGTTCCCGGCAAACCAGGTGAAATCCTGCTTAAGATTCCAGTCACGTATTTTTGAATTTAAATCAAATACAGTATCATCGTTTTTCAGACTGATTTTATAATCATAATTACTGTAGATAAATGAAGTATTGGAGAATAACTTACTACTGATAATGCTGTTCCATCTCAAAGTAGCTGTTGTATTTCCCCAGTCTGTATTGAAGGTGTCTCCCAATCCCAGAACATCTCTTCCAAAGTATCCTGAAAGATAAATACGGTTATTTTCATTGATCTGATAATTGGCTTTCAGGTTGAGATCATAAAAATATAACTTGTTGTCTTTATAATCTTTGTTGGTTTTAAGAAACAAATCGGCATAAGTTCTTCTTCCTGAAACAATGAATGATGATTTTTCCTTCTGAATAGGACCTTCTACACTCAGCCTGCTGCTGATCAGACCGATTCCACCATTCAGGTTGTAGTCCTTATTATTTCCGTCTTTCATTTTGACATCCAGTACAGACGAAAGCCGGCCTCCGTACTGTGCAGGACTGTTTCCCTTGATGATACTGGCATCTTTCAGAGCATCACTGTTGAAGGTGCTGAAAAACCCAAGAAGGTGGGACGCGTTATAAACCGGGGCTTCATCCAGTAATATAAGATTCTGGTCGGTAGCGCCGCCTCTCACACTGAATCCGCTGCTTCCCTCACCGTTACTTTTGATACCCGGTAAAAGCTGTATGGTTTTCATCACATCCTTTTCCCCAAAAAGAACAGGGAGCTTTTCAATACTTTTTATATTCAACGTTTCTGCTCCCATTTGAGCAGAGGTTAAATTTTTATCCTTTTTAACAGCGGTCACAACTACTTCGTCAATGGCCTTTGTTGTCTCTTCCTGAGGCAGAAGAGGCAGATCAAGTTTCATATTCTGATCTACTGTAATCTGTTGTTCAAAATCTTTATATCCCGGATTGGAAATAATGATGGTATAATTGCCTGCAGGCAGAGAAAGAGAATAAAATCCATATTCATTGGCTGCAACGTTGATGGAAGGATCTTCACTTACTTTTACCGATACTCCGATTAACAGCTCACCGTTTTTTTTGTCTTTCACAGTTCCACTTACAGAATAGGTTTGTTGGGCTATTGCCAGGGTACTGAAACAGAGCGCTGCGGTGGCAGCGGTAATTTTTAAAAAGGATGTTTGCATTAGTTTATTTTAAAGTAGTAGATCTCTTGTATAGGAATTAATGTTTTGATGATGTACGATTAGTTAGATGAATAGGAGATTTGTTACATGTAACAAATTAATTATGAAATAAATCCACTGAAAAAGGATGTTTTTGAAAATGGTAAAAGCAAGAATAAAATAAGACTGTTACATAAAAAATAATATTATGCATTGTATATTGATTTATTAACTGTTTTTTAGTCAATTATGTTAAAAAATAAATTATTAACGATTGTTGTGTGAACTTTATTGCTGGTTATTATAAAAATTATAGACCTAAGTATTTAAAGAGCTTCCATTGGCTGCCTGCGATGTAAAGACTTTTTTGACTTAAAAAACTTCTTCAGAACCTTTGATCAGAATTTTAATCTTATCTTGGCTAAGAATTAAGAGGAAAGAGCATGGAAAATGTAAGAACGTGGATCAGGAAAAATGGTTCCACTGCAATACTGACAATATTGTTCATTATCGTATTGGTGAATAAAGATGCAAAGGCATGGCTGATGAGACAGGTTGCTTCCACAGGAATTCTCAATTCCAGTATATCAGAATCAAAAGAGAATCAGAATGCTTCAGCAAGGGTTTCCTATGCCGGATTTATGCTGAAAAGTGAAGGTGGAACCATCATTAATACTTCTGATTTACAAAATAAAGTAGTCTTCATTAATTTTTGGGCTTCATGGTGTCCTCCCTGCAGAGCAGAATTTCCCTCCGTTCAGAAGCTGTATGATCAGTATAAAAATAATCCGGACATCGTATTTCTTACCGTAAATCTTGATGATAACACAGCTCTTGGAAAATCTTATTTAAAGGAAAAAGGCTTTACAGTTCCTTTTCTGGTGCCAGCTGGCAATATTCCGGGTGTACTTTACAGTGGGTCATTGCCTACAACGGTAGTACTGGATAAAAAAGGTAACATCCGCCTGCATCATAAGGGGCTGGCAGATTACAGTAAAGACTCCTTTTACAAACAGATCGATGAACTGTTGAAACAAAAGCCTTAATTTATACCTTAAAAAATAGAATATGCTGTATCAGCTGAGGTCTCATATCGAAAAAATACTACCCCTTAATGATGATGAGTTTGAATTGATATCATCCTGTTTTATCTATAAAAAATATAAAAAACATCAGTTTTTAGTACAGGAAGGAGAATCAGTTCCTTACAATTATTTTGTCCTGAAAGGTCTTTTGAAATTGGTTTATTCTGATGAAACCGGAAAAGAGCATATTATCGGCTTTGCCATGGAAGATTGGTGGGAAACAGATTTTCCTGCTTACTATCAGCAAACTTTGGCCACGATGTCTTTGGAATGCCTTGAAGATACAGAAGTATTGTGCCTTCAGTTAGATGACTACAAAAAGCTCTGTACCCAACTACCAAAACTTGAACATTTTTTTCTGGAAAAAGCATACCTGGGATTTATTACCGCTCAGCAACGAACTATTTCCATGATGACAACCGGAATAAAAGAACGGTATGACCAGCTTTTGGAAAAATATCCTTCTTTAGTTCAACGGGTACCGAAATCTCTTTTAGCAGCTTATTTAGGCGTTTCCAGGGAAACTTTAAGCCGTCTTCCACTGTAAAACCGTGATGGAGCTCACACAATAATTGTGATCAGGATCACAGAGATTTACTGTAGTTGTTCTGCAATTTTGTACAGTAAAATATAACAAATTCATACAATGGAAAAAAGAACGGTTAACCCATGGAAATGGCAGGATGAGAGAAGCTATTCTCAGGCTGTAGAGGTAAAAAATGTTGAATGTACTTTATACTGCTCAGGACAGGCGGCTATTGATCCTGATGGAACATCCAGTAATCAGGATATGAAATCGCAGCTGGAACAGGCTATTGCCAATCTGGAAGAAGTGATTAGCACAGCGGGATATGAATGTAGCGGTATCGTCAGATTAAATATCTATACGACTTCTACTGAAGAACTCTGGCCTTATTTTCCCATTCTTCAGAAGTGGATTGCCCAACATAAAATACAGCAGGCCGTAACGATGCTTGAAGTAAAAGGCTTGTTTGAAACTTTAAAAGTTGAGCTTGAAGCAACAGTAGTGAAGTAATTGATAAATATGAGTTAAAAGGCAGACCTTCAAAATATAATTTGGAGGTTTTTTCTTACATTTATCCTATACCAATTACTATATCCAAAGATCTTATGAATATTCAACTTTTTTCAAAAAATGCCTTAGTAGGTGGAGCTACCCAGGGAATAGGTGCAGGAATTGCCATAGAGCTGGCAAAATGCGGGGCCAATGTTACCGTTATGGCACGTAATGAAACAAAACTTAAAGCCTTCGTTTCTTCAATGCCGGTAATTAATACGGAACAGAAACATGAATATCTGGTGGCTGACTTTTCAGACTTTGAAGAGTATAAGAAAATTATAGCAGGATATTTTAATGACCATTCGGTTGATATTTTGGTAAACAATACAAACGGTCCGGAACCAGGTTTGGCACTCGATAAAACGCCGGATGATTATCAGAAAGCGTTTGATCTTCTTTTTAAAACGGTTTGCGAAACAACGTTATTGGCTTTACCTCATATGATCCAACAGAAAAAAGGCCGTATTATCAATGTTTCTTCTTTATCAGTTAAGGAACCCATCGGAAATCTGGCGCTGTCAAATTCTATCCGTTCTGCGGTAATTGCATGGGCAAAAACCCTTTCGAATGAAATTGCACAACATAATATCACCGTAAATAATGTTCTGACAGGATATTTTGACACCGAACGAATCCAAAAACTTGTTACCCATGAGGCTCAGCAAAGTGGTGCTCCGGCGGAAGAAATAAAAAAGACAAGAGAAAATAAGATTCCCATGAAAAGATTCGGGCAGCCGGAAGAATATGGACATCTTGTTGCCTTCCTTGCATCAGAATATGCCGGATATCTTACCGGAACCAGTATTCCTCTGGACGGAGGGCTAAATAATACCTATTAGATGTAATAAACCCTTTCCCCCAGTTGTCATATCAATATTGAAAATATTATATGAAAAACTGGTCTTTTAAAAAGTGGAACACCGTGCTGGGATGGTTCCTTTTTGCTATTGCACTTATCACTTATCTCTCAACAATGGAACATTCCCTGAGTTTTTGGGATTGCGGAGAATATATTTCTTCAGCGGTAAAACTTGAAGTAACCCATGCTCCGGGAGCTGCTTTGTTCCAGATTATGGGAGCTGTAGCAAGTATTTTTGCTCTAGGGAATGCAGAAAATTATTCTATTGTGATCAATGCCATGTCGGCGTTATTCAGTGCGTTTACCATTTTGTTTCTATTCTGGACGATTACCCATTTTTTAAGATGGCTTTTACATAAAGATTTTGAAGAAATTACAAAACATCAGGAAATCTCAATTCTGTTTGCCGGAGTAATTGGAGCTCTATGTTTTACATTTTCAGATACATTCTGGTTTTCAGCCGTAGAAGGGGAGGTATATGCAATGGCTTCTCTGTTTATCGCATTGTTGGTCTGGCTGATCACCAAATGGGAGAATGAATCTAAAGCTGCTGACAGCGAGAGATGGATCATTCTTATTTTCTTTATAATAGGACTTTCTGTGGGCGTGCATATGATGTGTATGCTTGCAATTCCGGCCATATGTCTGGTATACTACGCCCGAAACTATAATTTTTCCTGGAAGAGCTTCATGGCTGCCAATCTGATTACATTAGGAATTCTTGCATTTGTATTCAAGATTATCTTTCCTTTGGTCATGACAATGTTTGGTAAACTTGAGATTTTCTTTGTGAATGGGTTGGGACTTCCATTCCATTCAGGGACAATTGTAGCGTTTGTTCTTATGACGGCATTCAGTTATTTCTTGATTAAATATGCAAGAAATACAAAAAGAAAAGTGTATCAGACCATCGTTTTATCCCTTGTGTATATGATGATTGGTTTCTCTTGCTGGCTGGTGATTCCCATCAGGGCAAATGCCAATCCGCCGATGAACCTTAATGATCCGGATACTGCAATAGGAATGAGAGATTATTATAACAGGGTACAATATGGTGACTGGCCTACAATTTACGGACAGAACTACACCGCATTTCTTGACAAAAATGGATTGGAAAAAGATGAGGACGGAAGCTATAAAAAAGATGTGACAGGAGATATTTATGAAAAAGATGAAAAAACAGGTACCTACAGAAAAACCGGGGAACAGTTCAATTATGTGTTTAATAAATCACATGTCAGTTTCATGCCGCGGATGTTCAATCAAGATAAAGAGATTATTGCAAATTATATTACCTTGTATGGCGCTCCTGATTTTACCTTCAATTATGATAATGAAGACGTGGCAGACAATCCGGAGGCCAAAAGAATTTTTGATGAACTGAGAGCAAAATACGAAGGAGATTCTATCACAGCAGAAGATTACCTGAAAGTAAAACCTTATGATCTTATCAAGGTACAACGTCCATCTTTTGCTCAGAATATGGATTATTTCATCTCTTTCCAAAACGGATACTATTTTGTTCGATATCTGATGTGGAATTTCGTAGGAAGACAGAACGATCTTGAGGGACATATGGAGAATACCAATGGTAACTGGATCTCAGGATTTTCTTTTATTGATAATGCATTGTTGGGTGATCAGGATCATATGCCGGCTAAATTTAAAAATGAAAGTACCGTTAAGTTTTTCTTTCTTCCATTGATCTTAGGACTTATCGGTTTCTTTTTTCAGCTGAACAGGGACTTCGGGAGATTTTATGCTATTCTTTCGCTGTTTGTGCTGACAAGTATGGGAATTGTCTTCTATACCGGAGTAAAACCATTTGAAGTGAGGGAAAGAGATTATGCGATGGTAGGTTCTTTCTATGCCTTTGCCATCTGGATCGGCCTGGGAGCAGGAGCAGTACTTTGGCTGATTCAGTCTAAACTTAAATCTAATGCGGCTCATATTATTCTGGGAGTAGTATTGTTGGGAATTCCTTTTATGATGGGATTCCAGAATTATACTTCGCATGACCGCAGTAAAAAGACCGCAGCCCGTGATTATGCTTATTCATTTTTACGTTCGCTGCCTAAAGATGATATTATTTTTATTTATGGTGATAATGATACTTTTCCCGTATGGGCAATCCAGGAGACGGAAAGATTCAGAGATGATGTGAAAACAGTCAACTTTACTCTTTTAGCTACTCCATGGAATATAGATCAGGTGAAAAGAAGAACATACAATGCAAGGGGAATTCCGGGTGAATTAACGCATGAAGAATATAGAGATGGGGTAAATGATCAGGTATATCTGATGAAAAAAGAGGATTGGGAAGGTTTTTTCCAAATGTTGAAAGAACAGGGAGCGCCAGACACTGCTTTCCGGGAATTCAGAAAATATCTGACTCAGGATTCATTGACCCTGAAGGATGCTATAAGATTCCTTCGACTTAAATCATCTGAAAAAGATGAATTGCTGAAGATGTATTTCGGGGAAAAGCAATATGAAAAATACAATATTCTCCCGGTAAGTAAATTTATCCTTCCCGTAAATAAGCAAAATGCTGTGAAATCAGGGATCATCAATAAGGCTGATCTTTCCAAAGCGGTAGATCAGATTATAATCAATTATGAAGCGAATACTCTTTACAAAAGCAATCTGATGATGTTGGATATGCTGGCCAATTTCGACTGGAAGCGTCCTATAAATTTCTCATCAGGCGGAATGTATGACAGTGAAAATATTTTTTATCTTGATGATTACCTGCAGTTTGATGGCTTCAGCTACAGATTGGTTCCTATTCATACCCCTCAGAGCCCGGATGGAGATAAAGGAAGGGTAGACGCCAATTCACTTTATCAGGTGGTGAAAAACTTCAGATGGGGAAATTTTAAAGACCTTAGTGTTTATTATAATGAAACGGCAACTTCCAATATTTTAGGATACAGAATGTCAGTAAGCAGGGCCGTATCCGCGCTTGTGGTTAATGGACAGAAAGCTAAGGCACTAGAGCTGCTGGATCTTGCTGCAAAAGAAATTCCTGTTGAGAAATACAATGATCCAAGGTCATTAAGCTCAATGGTAACCGGATATATTGTTGCCGGGCAGGAGCAGAAAGGTCTTCAGCTGGCAGAAACTCTTAAGAAGGGGATATTTGAAGAATATGATTACTATCAAAATCTTTCTCCGGCATTTAAAGCGGCTGCCAGAAAACAGATGAGGTCAAAACCAATGGAATATGCCTTAGTTGTTTCCGCAGTTACAGAAGCCTACAAAACATTGGGACAGAATGAAAAAGCATATGCCTATCTTTTGCAGTCAATAGAGCCAATTGATAAGAAATTCAGTGTTTTTATAAAAGGACTGCAGCAAATGGGGAAAGAAAAAGCGATTAAAGAATCGGAAAATATCCGCCAAATTGCTCCTTTTTACCAGTATTTATTCAATGTCATGGAGCCTTTTGATTCTGCTTATTCCAGAAAAAAGGAAATTGAAATTACCAATGCTATGATGAAAGCAACACAATAAATTATAAATAGAAAAGCCTTTAATTCAGTATTTAAAGGCTTTTTTAACATTAATAAAATAAACTCAGACTTATTTCCAGAATTCATCTTCATAACTGTCCTTCTCATCTGTATGAATATCATTCAGCTCTTTTCCGATTTTCTCCCTGAAATGCTGCTCAGATGATAATCCCAGAAATACAGAATATAATCTCTGATGCGGGACATCTATCATTTAGTTTTAAGATTCAATGGTAAACTCTTTTTCCAGTCGGACCGCTTTTGGGAAAAGGATATTATTTTCAAGATGAATGTGTTGATGTAAGTCATTTTCAAAATCCTGAAGCATGGCAAATGCTACCTTATAGGTGTTACAGGCATCTGCAGGCGGAAGATATTCATTGGTGATTTCTGCTATCCTTCTGAAACGGTCACCTTCTACCGTATGTTCGTGTTCCATCATATGAACCGGATTTTCTACGGTTCCAAAATGAGGCTGGGAAAGAGCGCTGCCGGATATTTTGGCTTTCACCATATTTTTCACAAATGGGAACAGGATCAGTTCTTCTTTTTTCATATGAGCTGCCAGATCGTATGCCGATTCATTGAATAATGCATTAATTTCAAACAGCTCTGGATGTCTGCCTCCATGCACTTTACATAGTTTATCAAGAAATGCCTGCAAAACGGGAGTTTTTTCTTCAACATATCGGTGATGGGTTTTCTCAATATAATCCGTAAGAAGATCCAGAGGCCAGCTGTTGAAATCTATCGCTGAACCTTCATTTTTTGGAAGCGCTTCCAATTCTTCATAAACCTTTTCAGGAGCAAGTTTCTTATTGCTGCATGCCTCTTCAATGGTTCTTCCGCCTTTACAGCAGAAATCAATTCCATGTCTTTTAAAAATTACGGCTGTTCTGAAATCTTCAGCAACCATATTTCCTATAAAATCTGTTCTTGTGTTCATAATATAATACTTTTTTGTCCTTTATTATTTTAAATTTTTTTACTGCTTCTTAAGTGAGAGAATGTATTTTACCATCAGCCTGGCGTTATCTTTACTCAGTCCTGCGTGGGGAGTCATGGGAATTTCTCCCCAGTTACCTTTACCTCCGTCAATGATTTTTTGTGCCAATATATCGAGATCTGCATCAGTATATTTTGCTGCAACTTCCTGATAAGAAGGGCCTATTAATTTTGAATCCATTTTATGGCAGGTAAGACAATCAGTTCCTTCTATTAATTTCAATCCTTCATGTTTCGATACATCTGTGGAAGGAGAAACTTCAGTGACTTTTTCTGTTGGCTGTGGCTGGGTAACCTGTTGTTCGGAATAAGGTTCAGCCTGTGGGATAGGAGTCGTTTCCGGTTTGGAGCAGGAAAATAATAATGTGGCTAAAGTCAATGCAACAATGGTATTTTGAACGGGTATTTTCATAATAAAAAATGTTTGTTATTGAACTGTATTTCTTTTGAATTGTAAAATGATGGCTGCTATGAGCGTTAATGCTTTTGTGGTTTCGGCATAAATAAAATAGTCGTGCAATGGAGTAGGAGATAATGCGTTTCCTGATGAAAGCAGGTCTACACGAGAATCAAGTACCGGCAGCAGCCAGAATTGTTCTAAAGCAAGTATAGAAATTAGAACAGTAAGAATTATAAAGTCTGTTTTTGTATAATTTCTTCGGCTCATAAGCATCAACACAAGAATTATAAAAATAAATCCCCATTGTATTTTTGAAGATATTCCAAACATGAGTTTTCCTAATCCTAATGCGGTAGTAAGGGGGATGCCCTGAACCTGAAACTTTAATGGGGTCTCCAGAAAGCTGATAGTCATAAACATCCCGGTCATCAGACAGAGAAAGAGTAGTACCAAAGGATTTTTGAGAAATAGTTTCATTGTAAATTATTTAATATATAAAGATCTTTTTATCTTTTATTTGGTCAAATTTTTTTAGACCTTCAGATGAGTAAGCTGTAAGTCCAGATTGTCAACAAACATTTGAATTTTTGAGGTTTCAAGCATGATTCGCAGATCCTGTCGGATGCTTTTGAACTGATCATGAAGCGGGCATGGATGTGTTTCTGAACATTGATCAAGTCCAAGTCCGCAACCGATGAAAAGCTTATGCCCGTCAATTTCTCTTACAATATCAGCAATGGAAGTGTTCAGATTTTTCTGATCCATATAAAAACCTCCGTTTGGACCTTTGGCAGATTGTACAAATCCTTTTCTGCTCAGGTCCTGTAAAATTTTGGCGATAAAGTGTTCCGGTGAATGGATGCTCTTTGAAATATCTTTAATCCCGACCCTGCTGTCATTTTTAGACTGTTGGGCAATGTAGATCAAAGCTCTTAAGGCATATTCACAGGTTTTTGAAAACATTTTTCTGAGTTTTATAAGGCAAAGATAGAAAGATATTTTTAATAAAAGATAAATTTATCTTTTATTTTTTTTAAACTGATGAAGGTCATATCTAAAACAGATTATCCAATGGAATTTTGAGTTGTTTTATTGCTTTTCCTCAGATCTGAAGGCCTGGACTGGGTAAATTCACGAAAAGTATCACTAAAGGCACTAATGGAGCTGTAGCCTACATCATCAGCAATTTCATTGATAGGCTTGTCCGTATTTAACAATAATTCAATGGCTTTGATGATTCTTAACGTTTTCAGATATTGAAGAAAAGAAATATCCATATCTGATTTGAAAAGCCGGGACATAGAACGTTCACTCAAGCCGAATCTGCTGCTTACATTGGTCAAAGTAAGTTTTTCCCCGATATTCCATTCCAGATAAGATACAATTCTCATCATCTGTTTGTTGTGTGTAGCAGGAAGAATAATAGGTAATGGCTGTTGATGAGTTTTTGGCAGGATTTTTTTTAAAGCTACCAGAAATTCAAAGTTTTCGTCTTTCGCAGTTACGTGTTTTTCATCCCAGATTTCAGTATACTTAATCATCTGGATCAGAAGTTCTGATGCCGGATATATTCCCAGTCTGCTGTAGAAAGGATTTGAGAGATCATCATGGGCATAGAAATAAAGAGAGCGCAGAACTGTTGCCGTATGTCCGATCTCTAAAATATGTTCCATTCCCTGCGGAATCCAGAAGAAATGCCGGGCCGGAACCACATATGTTCTGTTGTTGATTGTGATATAGGCAATACCGCCTTCTACATAGCTCAACTGTCCTTTTGTATGCTTGTGGAAAGGAATTAGTTTTTCCGATTTTTCGTGCATAACAAATACACTTTTGTCGTCCTTATCAATATCAGGAAGTGCAGCAATTAATCCCATAAAAAAATAAAAGTACCAATGAAAATGCAAATATAATGATTTGGCCGGAATCATGTAAAAGTTGACTATTTTAGATAAATAAAATTTCCGGATTGCCAATAAATTTGCAGTGCAATAATTCAAAAATTCAAATGAAAATTTATGTCGCCGGATTGCTGATACTGGGAATTTCCTATACAATATCAGCTCAGACTGGCAACCCAACAAAGGATACCCTACGACTCTCCTTAAAAGACGCATGGCAGAGAGCTGAAGAGAACAGCCGTCACATCAGAATTAATACCATCAACCTGGACATAGCGGAAGCTGAAGTAAAAGATGCAAAAAGAGAACGGCTTCCGGAAATAGAAGTTAAAGGTTCTGCCGAAAAAGCGTCTAACATTCCTATCTATGAAAACGGAATTTTTTCCAAACCGACCCAGCATGAAGTCATTCATACGCTTTACCGAGCCGGAGTAGATTTTTATCTGAATATTTATAATGGAAACAAACTGAATCTTAAGATTAAAGAAAATCAGACTCTTCAGAAAATTAAGGATATCCAGAAAGAACAGTCTGTTTCTGATATTCATTACAAAACGGCAGCGCTTTATCTTGAACTTCAGAAAACTTTAATTTTCAGAAACCTTATACAGCAGGATATTGCTGATCAGAAAACACAGCTTAAAGAAATTCAGGCTCTTTATAAAAACGGGGTCGTTTTAAAAAGCGATGTTTTAAGAATTGAGCTTGAACTGTCAAAGCGGAAGATGGCTTTGGTGACTATAGAAAATGATATTCTCATCGCGATGCAGAAATTGAATATTATTCTTGGAATTCCGGATGAGCAGACTGTTATTCCTGAAGCACCGTTTAATCAATGGAATGAAAGCACAACTTACAATGAGTACCTGAAACTGGCAATGGATCATTCTTTCAATTATCATGTCTCTGAACAACAGACAGAACTGAGCAAGATCAAACTGAAGCAGGTAAAAGCCAATGTAAGACCTAAAATTGGGATGTATGGTGAATTCTATTATGCCAATCCGCAGATTTTTCTTTATCCCTACAATCCTTATTGGTATTCATTGGGAATAGTAGGAGTTAAAGCTTCGTTTTCCATTTCGTCCCTTTATCACAATACTCACAAAGTGAAGGCGGCCCAACTGGAATTTGAAAAGGAAGAAGAAGCACACAAGGATACAGAGGATAAAGTAAGACAACAGGTAAAAGAAGCCTATCTGAGGTATCAGGAAGCCCTTGAGCAGATAAAAGTAGCGGAAGCCAATGTCACCCAGGCCAAAGAGAATGCACGCATCATTAAGAATACTTACTTCAGCCAGACTTCTCTTATTACAGAACTGCTGGATGCTGATATACAGCTTCTTCAGACAAAATTTGAACTGGAAGCGGCAAAAATTATGGCACAGAACAATTATTATTTACTACAAAACATTACAGGCGTTTTATAATACAATGAAAAAAAAATATACTCCCACAGATAGGCTGATCACAAAGATCACAGGATGGATTTCAGTCTTAATTGTTGCCGCACTTGCCATATGGGGCGGTTTTACTTTAAAGAATTACTATGCGTATGAACAGACCAATGATGCACAGGTTCAGGAATATGTGAATCCTATTATTTCAAGAGCAGGAGGATTCATTGTAGCCGTGAAATTTGAAGAAAACCAGGAAGTGAAAAAAGGGGATACGCTTCTGATTATAGATAACCGTGAATATGTTCTTCAGGAAAAACAGACTCAGGCTGCCCTTCAGAAAGCCCATGCCCAATTGAAAGTATTGGAAAGTACTACAGGTACTACAGAAAAAGAAGCTGCAGCAGCGATGGCTCAGGTGGACGCCAATAAGGCAAAAGTTTGGAAACAGCAACTTGATTATAACAGATACAAAAAATTGTATGACGAAGAATCTGCTACTAAACAGCGGCTTGAAGATGTAAAAGCAACGTTGGATGTCAATGAAAGTGATTACCAATCTTCCCAGGATAATTATGCTGCTTCAATGTCTAAAATAAATGATATCCGGGCGGAAAAAACGGTTGTTATCGCAGAAATTGCCAGATTGGAAGCATTGCTGGACCGTCATCAATTAGATGTAAGCTATACCGCAGTCACCGCAGCTTATGATGGAAGAATGGGAAGAAGAACTGTTGAAGTAGGGCAGATGATTGATGCCGGAGAAACGCTGGCGTTTATCGTCAATAATGAAACAGATAAATGGGTGGTTGCAAATTATAAAGAAACGCAGATCAAGGATATGCATATCGGGGATCATGTGAAAATTATAGCAGATTCTTATCCTGACAGGGAATTTAAGGGAACCATCATTTCGTTATCTCCGGCTACCGGATCAAGTTTTTCATTGCTGCCACCTGATAATTCTACCGGCAATTATGTGAAGATTGTACAGCGTATTCCTGTAAGAATAAAAGTAGATGGAGTAAGGAAAGATATTGATGTCCTGAAAGTGGGAATGAATGTGAATGTATATGCCGATAAAAAACATTCTAATGGCTAAAAGACAAATGCCCTATTTCAAAAAATGGGCTCCGGAATGGCTGGTGAAGATTATTCTCTTTTCAATGACTCTTCCGGGAATCATTATATTTTTTCTTCCTTTGGCCAATGTGAATGCCGCAGCGGGATATTATGGGAGTGAACCTGCGGATATTCAATTTTCTGTAGCATTGTTTTATGCAGGATATGTAGGATTTTACAGTCTGGAAAGAAGGTTTTTCAGCTTTCTTGCTGCAAAGGAATACTTTCTTCTGTTTACCACGCTACAGATTTTGGCCTGTCTGGTATGTTATTTTACCCGTGAAATTTATATCCTGTTTCCTGTGCGATTCATACAGGGAATGCTATTTGCAGGAAACGTGAATCTGTCACTGACTCTCATTTTTACGAGACTGAGCAGTGAAAGAGGAAGGGAAATTAGTTTTTCAGTATTCTTTGGAATTCTGATATGTGCTCTGCCGTTCAATAATCTGATCACTGCAGATCTTATTGATTCATATAATTTTAATATTGTCTATAAAACCGCTATATTCTCTTACCTGCCTGGGCTTATTTTCCTCACTCTTGCCATGAGCAATTACAGAACTCATGCTAGATTTCATCTGTATAAACTCGACTGGCAAAGCTTTGGACTTTTCAGTACTCTACTTGTACTGATAGGATATATTACCATTTTTGGACAGGAATATTACTGGCTGGAAGATAATCGGATTCTTGGAAGTGTCATAGGAATTGTTGTTTTGGGAGGAATATCCATTTTCCGCCAGCAGGCCATTAAAAGACCTTATATTGATCTGTGGATTTTTAAATACAGAAACTTCAAAGTAGGTCTGCTGATCCTTTTTGTGATGTATATCTGCCGGTTTGCATCAGGAATTGTCAACAATTATTTTGCATCAGAACTGCATTTGGATCCGTTTCATATTTCCTATATAAATATTTTTAACCTTGCAGGATTGGTTTTTGGAGTTATTATCGCCTGTTGTATGGTTTTGCAAAAGAAAAATATACGGTACATCTGGAGTTTTGGATTTTTAATGCTGTTGATCTTTCATGGATTAATGTATTACTCTTTTGATGTGCAGGCTGATGAGTTTAATTATTATATTCCGTTGTTCCTTCAGGGATTGGGTGTAGGTTTGATTATGGTTCCAACGATTATTTTTATTATCTCGTCAGTTCCTGCTATTATTGGTCCTTCAGCGGCGGCTACAGCTCTGGCTGTCCGATATCTGGGGTTTTGCATCAGTATAGCGCTGATCAATTTTTTTGAATTGTTTGAAAAAAGCCGCCATTATAATGCTTTTCAGGATCATTTAAGTGCTATAGATCCGGCAGTCAAAAATTTTCTTCACCAGCAAACCGCTAAGCTTATTTCCAGAGGGATGCCTGAAAGGAAGGCTGCAAAAGCTGCCAACAAGCTGCTGATAGGAAGAATGAATGTTCAGGATCATGTCCGTTTTGCTATGGATTATTATGAAATGATGGTTTGGCTTCTGGCAGCATCATTGTTATTAATTCTTCTTTTTCCCTATCTGAACCGAACAGCTCTTTATTTGAAATCCCGAAGACTGTCACCAGCTTAGATAGAATTTTTAATTTTTAATATTTGGAAAAGTATAGCTTGTTAAGCTAATTTTATAGTTGAGTGCTGAGACTGTCTTATAAGGCAGTCTCTTTTAATTACTGACGGAATTCAAAATTTTTATATTCAAAAAGCTCTTTCATTGGCAAATCCTATTATTCCTAAGATTTTTATTGAAAAAAAATAATTAACGTAATTAATTTATAAACAGGTGTTTGACTTTTTGGCTATAAATTTTATTGTAAAAAAGCCCGGAAAAATTTGGAATTAAAGACTGTTTTTCTATCTTTGCAGTCCCTTAAACAAAGGGATTTACTTAAAAAAGTAAGTGGCCGACTCGGTAGCTCAGCTGGTAGAGCAATACACTTTTAATGTATGGGTCCTGGGTTCGAATCCCAGCCGGGTCACTTGTTGGGACAAATCTAAAAAAGATAGATTTGTCCCATTTTTTTTACCATTTAATTTGTTGGTATCGTGATAGATAAGTTCGACTGCTGAATTCATTCTTAGAGTTCGATGTCGTGTTCCGTCAAAAACCAAAAAATCAGGGAATATCGAACTTATGATATGTCTTTTTTCTTCTGTATTCCCCTTCTGATAGCGTATGTCAAGATTAGCAATTTTTTTTAGCCCAGACTTAAATAGGTCTTTGATTTCGGTGTTTACAGAAGATAAATTATTCAATCTTACTTCTAATTGTTCAATTTTTTCAGTGGTATATTTTTTCAGAAAAATATACTCATCAGCTTCAATACCACCATCAATCTTTTGGATAAGAGCTTTCCTTTTACGATTGTTTAATTCTGCAATTTGATTTAATATATTCGTTCTTTCTGCGTTTTGAGTTTTCGTTTGTGCATTAAAATCTTCAGTGAATGCTTCTATAAAAACATCAATCATTCCTTTTTTAGGTATTAAGGATTTAAGTTGTTTGAGAAAAACATCATTAGCAATTTCTGCTTTAAATCGGACACCACATGAGCTTGAACAGTGATAATAGTTGTAATAGACTCCCATCTTTCCTTTTGATGCACTTCCGGTGAGCATTTTACCACATTTATTACATTTCAAGAATCCTCGTAGAGGTAGGTTGTCAATTGAAACTACCTTTGGCTTGATTTTTCTCTTCCTTCCATCAAGTATTTGCTGAACTTCATTGAACATACTTTCGGTTATGAGTGGTTCATGCTGTCCCAAAACAAAATGTGCTTTTTCATCTTTATGAGCCGGGATAAATATTTTTCCGCAATACAGCGGGTTTCTTAAAGCGACCCAAAAATTATTTTTACTGAATCTGTATTTGCCATCTGTTCTAAAGCGCAGCATTTTCCATATTTGTTCAGTATTGTAATTGTTCAGAATAATCTGTTCAAAGGCCCATTTTAATAAAGGTCCTTCGACTTCATGTATACCGATATATTTCTTATTATCTTCTGTTATTTTATTGCTATAGCCTAAAGGTGCTGTCCCCATATATCGGCCTTCTTTTTTAGCACGTCTCATTCCGTAAAAAGTGTTCAGTGATCTACGATCATTTTCTACTTCAGGAGTGGCAAGATAAAAAGCGAGCATTATCTTGTTTTCTGGAATGTCAAAATCAAGGGGTTGTTCAATGGCTTCGGGCTCTACGCTAAAGGAGCGTAGCAGATTGATCATTTGGTACGCATCACCAGCATTACGGCTAAACCTATCCCATTTTGTGAATAGTAATAGTGAAGCAGTTGTATTCTTTTTTATTTTCCGTAGTGCTACTAAGTACTTTTGCCACTCAGGTCTATTAAAGGTTTTAGCTGAATAATCTTCAATGTAAACATTCCTTATTGTGATACCTTTGATTACACAGTACTTTCTCAAACGATCTTCCTGATCTCGTTGAGAGTATCCTTTATCTGCTTGTTCATCTGTAGATACACGTATATATAAGTCAGCTTGTCTCATAACATCAGCATTATTGTTTGGGATTCATAAAATCCAAATCACGTCCACTAAGATACTGATTTACTGCAATATTAGCAATTGCCTTAATAAAGCTGAGTATTGCCTTAGCCTCTTCGATATTTACAATTGTTCCTTTTTCTTTCAGGACTTTAACTACTTTTTCAGGAGTTAGTTCTGTTACCTCTTCTCTTTTCATCTTACCTCCATTTACCCTTAAATTATAGAATAAAGGTTTTAAAATTACAAGATGATTTTGTTTGTCCGTAGGAGGTCTTATTTGGCAATTGTATATAATCGAATTTTAAATTCATGTTAAGAAGGAACAAAGGATAAAAACTCCTTCTATAAATGAATATGAATTTTTGTTAGCCCCAACGGATGATTTCTCGAATTTTTTTAAAGAAGATTTATTGAAAATAGAAAGTATATATGAATTATCTTTAGTCATGACCTATTGATATGTACACATTGTTTTTTACGGATTCTTTGTAATTGATTGATATATAGTTCAACAGGATGGAGCAGGATGCTCAATATTGGTTTTGTGGATAGATTAGTTAATACAAAATTAATATTTATGAAAAATAAATCTTTACTGTTTAAATCATCTCTTAAATCTTTATTGTTTTGTGGATTAGCATTATCCACTGTTGATTTGAGTGCTCAGACATTAGCATTTCCTGAAGCAACCGGTTTTGGAAGATATACTACAGGAGCAAGAGGGGTAGCAAATCCTCAGATCTATCTGGTTACCAATTTAAATGACAGCGGCCCGGGTTCATTCCGTGACGCGGTAAGTCAGCCGGGTCGGTTTGTTATATTTAAAGTGGGAGGTATTGTTAACTTACAATCAATTGTTGCTGTGGCGGCTAATACTACAATTGCCGGACAAACCGCTCCCGGAGAAGGAATTGTATTTTTGGGACCCAGAGTATCATTTACAGGAGCCAATAATACGATTGCGAGATATCTTCGTATCCGTTATGGCGGGACATCTCAAAATCAGGATGCATCAGGAATAGCCAACGGGGCCAATATCATTTTAGATCATATGACTTTTACATGGGGTACAGATGAAGTATTCTCGGTTAACTGGGATAACAACGGCACAAGTCCCGATAATATAACGATTCAGAATTCTATTATAGGACAAGGAATGCACCGTCATAATCATTCTGCGGGAGGATTAATGCAGCCTCCACCAGGGGGGAAGATCAGCTTAATCGGGAATTTATATATCTGTAATAAAACCCGTAATAATAAAATAAAAGGAATCAACGAGTTTGTAAATAATGTAGTTTACAACTGGGGTAATTATGGAAATACCTATGGCCACACCCAATCCGGGGAGGCATACATCATGGGAGGAGATTCGGCAGGAAGCTCTTTTGCCAATATTATTAACAATTATTTTATCGGAGGTCCCAATACGAGCAATACGGTTACCACACCTTTTAGCGTAGGAAATGCCAATTTCAATTTATATGGTTCCGGTAATTATTTTGACAATAATAAAAATGGTGTATTAGATGGAGCTGCAGTTCCTCAAAGCTTAGTGGGTTACCCTGTCGGAGATCCGGCCGCCATAATGGCTACTCCGTATGATTATCCGATGAAAACCCCTGCATTAACTGCTCAGGAGGCATACAGTAATATTGTTACAAGTGTGGGAGCATCATATCCAAGACGTGATCAGGTAGATGGTCTAATGATTTCAGATTTAATGTCGAAAGGTACAACAGCTACTTATGTGTATGTACAAACTGATTTAACAGCCCAATTTGGTTTTACTAATGGTGGTGCAGGGCACGTTTACGGTGCGCCGGCTCCTCTGGATACGGACAATGACGGGATGCCTGATGCATGGGAAACGGCCAATGGACTAAATCCAAATGTCTTCGATGCTTTGGCAGTAAGCACAACACATGCTCCGTATTTGAATATTGAGGTTTATATCAATAGTTTACCCAATACAGTTCCTCCGGATTTCATTATTCCGCCTACAAATGTGAATTTTACCAATACAATCACAACTACAGGAACTTCACCTTCAAGCTCTTTAACTGTTAATTGGAACGATAATGCGACAAATGAAACTCATTATATTGTAGAACGTTCTTCCGATGGTACGAATTTTACTGTCATTGCAACCTTGGGGGCGAATGCAACAAGTTATAATGAAATTGGTTTAACGCCTGATACTCAATATTATTACAGAGTTAAAGCAACAAATGCAACAGAATCTTCAGTTTACACATCAGATACATCAGTAACCACACCACCAATCCCGTCAGCTCCGGCAAAAGCAAATAACCCGATTCCTTCAACTGGCAATAATAATGTTGAGTTGAACGGTGGAAACCTGCTTTTAAAATGGAATGGAAGTCCAAATACAACAATGTATACAGTTTATTTTGGAACAGATCCTTCAAATTTAAGCAGTATTGCAACTGTACCTTATTCTACTGCACCCGCATACCAGTTTAATAATTTAAATCCGGCAATAAATTACCATTGGAGAATTGATGCGTCCAATACTCTTGGCACTGCTGTGGGAGATGTATGGAATTTCCGTGCACTGACTCCGGGTATTGTCGGCAACTGGCCATTTGCGGAAGCTCCTTCCGCTGGTGAGCAAATTGCAGACATAACGTCTTTTGCTAATCATGGAGTATTAGATACAGCTTATGACAATGCCAATGTAAGAATACCGGGAAAAGAAAACAACGCCCTTGATCTGGCAACGTCGTCCGGTAATATGTACATCGCCAGTATTCCTCATCAGAATCATATTTTATTTGATAATCATTCGTTTACTGTTTCATTTTGGATGAAGGCACCAATCAGTATGATACCATCGTCTTCATCTGCAAGTCTTTATATATTATGTAAAGGTTCTTTCACTAAAAATACGGCAACAGGAGCCACAGGGAAACGTTTTAATATAGAAATTAAAGGAGGCCAGCTGCGATATGCTATTGATGATGACATTACGAAAAAAGAAATCACATCACCTATTGCCAATTATTTTACTGGTAACTGGGTACATGTTGTGATTCAGAGGGATATTGCCGCACATAAAATGAGAATTTTCACCAATGGCGCTTTAATCACTGAAGGAGATGAAACTTCAGTTACGGGTATTGGTGAAGCAAGTGATCTGATCATCGGGAATATAGGTGAGCTTGAGTTTTTGTCAACCGCCAATGCTCCGGCTCCCTATAAAGGAGCATTCGACGAACTTAAGTTGTACAATTATGCTTTATCTCCAACAGAAATATATACTTTATACAATCAGGACGTGTTGGGTAATGATGAATTCAGCATCAGCAAAAATGTTGGAACAGTATATCCGAATCCTGCAAAAGACCAGATTTTCATTACGCTTCCAGAATATAAAAAATCCAGTTTAACAGCAACAATTATTGATCTGACAGGAAAAATCGTTGTCAAAGAAAAGATTAATGCTGATGGAAACGGAGTCTTTACATTAAATATTGCAGACAAAAAAGCCTCAGGAAACTATATTCTTAATGTTTCAGGAGAAGATTTGAATAGTAATTTTAAAATTATTATTAAATAAAAGGAATTACCAAAGTTTAATTTCATTCCTATTCAAAAAGAGTCCTTTCAAATTATTTTGAAAGGATTTTCTTTAATTATAAATGGTATTTCAAATATTTTTCTAAATCAACCTGTTAGATTTAAAATTTGATTATTTTTTTGATGTTCATAAGAAACTTATCATTATTTTTGATTTTTACAACTCAATTGAATAATTATGTTCAGATCAAAATTTTTAATTTTCGGATTTACTTGTGCAATCGTTTGCGCTAGTTCTTTTCTGAAAGCACAAAATTCTATTCAGGTAAAAAATACATTGAATTTTTCAAGAAATGAAGTCGTTTCAATACCTGTTTCTCAATTAGCTCCTTTTCTAAGTAGAAATAGTGAATCTGACCTCAGGATAAAAGATAGTGGTAAAAACATTCTGCCCATCCAATGGATCGACTATGATGGAGACGGAAAAAATGACGAATTGCTTTTTCAGGTGAATATTGAAGCTAAAAAAGCAAATACTTATACCATTATTGCAGATGCTACAATTCCAATTCCTGAAAGCAAAACTTCAACATATTCAAGATTAGTTCCTGAAAGAGCAGACGATTATGCGTGGGAAAATAATAAAATAGCATTCCGTGTTTATGGCCCGAAAGGTCAGAAAGAAGCACTGGAAGGGATAAAAGGAAGCACGCTATCCAGTGGAGTTGATATCTGGCTGAAAAGAACAGATAAGCCAGTGATCAACAAATGGTATAAAGGCTATCAGACAGATCCGTTGTACTATCACAAAGATACGAGAGGCGAGGGGTATGATCCTTACCAGGTTGGAGACAGCCGCGGAACAGGTGGAATCGGGATTTGGGTTAATGAAAAGCTTCAGGTGTCACAAAATTTTGTAAGTTCTAAAACCATTGCGGAAGGTCCTTTAAGAACGGTTTTTGAATTAACCTACAATCCGTGGAGTGAATTCGGAGTAAAAGAAACAAAACGAATTTCTCTTGATCTGGACTCCAATTTTTCAAAGTTTGAATCCAATTTCCAGGCTGAAAAGCAGGTTCCGAATTATACAATCGGAATTACTTTACATAAAAACGAAGGTGAAACAAAACTGAACGACAAAAGCGGATATTATTTGCACTGGGAAAAAATTGATGATGCTTTTGTAGGTGAAGGAGTTGTAGTGGATCCTGAAATTGTTGAAAAATCTGTTGCCCTTAAATCCGAAACTCCGGACCAGAGCAACCTGTTAGTTGTGACAAAACCTCAAAATAAGCTGATTTATTATGCCGGATTTGCATGGCAGAAAAGCGGGCAGATTCAGACACAAAAAGATTGGGAAGCTCTATTGCAAAAACAATCTCAGATAATTGCAAACCCATTAATGATTAAAGTCGAATAATAATGAAATTAAAACTTTCAGCAGCTGTCTTTTCCTTAACAACAGCCGTTCTTTCTGCTCAGATTAAAGATACTTTAGCCGAAAAAATGCTTGTATATCAGCTTCCCATTGGCGGGTGGGGCAAGCAGCTGGACGATAAATCTGTAGTGAATTATAATTTGCCGCTCGATAAGGATCTTTTGAAAAAGATAAAGGCAACGGGTGACGATCATGCAACCATTGATAATAACGCGACGTCAAGGGAAATTAACGCCTTAATAAAAGCATATTCCACCACAAAAAATCCTGAATATCTGAAATCTGCAGAGAAAGGAATTGGTTATCTTCTTTTAATGCAGTATAAAAATGGAGGTTTCCCACAATATTATCCTAATTCCGGATTGTACAGAAAGCAGGTGACCTACAATGACAATGCGATGATTAACGCTTTGAAGGTTTTGTATAATGTGGCGGAAGGGAAAAATGATTTTGATGCTGTTGATTCTAAATTAAAGGAAAAATCAAAAATAGCCGTACAAAAAGGAATTGAATGCATCTTGAAAACTCAGGTTTTACAAAAAGAAACCCCAACAATCTGGGGCGATCAGTACAACGAAATCACGCTTCGGCCAGATAAAGCAAGAACTTTTGAACCGATTTCTCTGGCAACAGGAGAATCTGTAGGAATTATAAGATTTTTAATGCTGCAACCCGTAACTCCGGAAGTTGAAAAATCGATAAAATCTGCTGTAAAATGGTTTAAGCAAAATAAAATTAAAGGCTACAGCTACAATGTTTCAATAGTAAACGGAAAAGCTGTCCGGACTTTGGCAGAGGATAAAAATTCTGTAATCTGGGCAAGATTTTATGATATTAATAATAACAAACCTCTTTTCGGTGACCGTGACGGAAGCGTAAAATACAACTATAACGAGGTTTCTGAAGAAAGAAGAAACGGCTACAGCTGGTTTGGAGATTTTGCCGATAAGCTGATCAATAAAGAATATCCAAAATGGCTTGAGAAAAATAAAATTTCTGAATAACAATTTTAGATTATAAAAAAGACTGAGAATTTCTCAGTCTTTCTTGTTCTAATTTATTGACTAAAAATTATAATGAATTACAGATATTTCCTGTTAATGTTGCTCCTGCATTGGCTGTTACGTCAGACTTTACAGAAGATAAGGACAGCATCGGGATTGTATAAGGAGGAGTAAATGCAGTACCGCTTCCTGCTGTGTTTCCGGTAACATTGGTAAATGTATTGTTGGAAGTAACCGTAACTGCTGTGTAACCACTCATCAGGTTAATAGGTTCTTTTACATTCTCAAAAACGTTTCCATCGACACGGATATTCGCCTGAACTCCTGCTGCAATACATTTGTTGCTTACAGAACTGTTGAAATAGCTGTTAACAATATGTATTTTACCAAATCTCACTCTCGGCATACGCTCTCTGCATCCCGGAGCCCACCAGCAGCGAACGAATGTTACATTCAGTTTTCCTGCATCTGCTGTTGCCCCGTCACCTGATCCGATAAGGTTGGAGAATCTGTGGTCGTCTGTTCCGCCTGAACCGCCAGGTTTCGGAGCTTTCAGATAATGAAATTTCGTATAAGAAACTGTAACGAAGTCGGATTTGTTTTTAATGTCAAAATTCCCGTCTACACCGTCTCTGAATTCACAATGATCGATCCATACATTTCTGCAGTCATCTAAAATGGCATTGTCCCAGCCATCTGTATCATAAGCTCCCGGACCTTCGAAAATCAGGTTTCTGATCACGATATTGTTGCATCGTTTAATATTGATAATTCCTGATCCGCTTGCAGTCTGATCCGTAGAAACCAATTTAGCACCGCTTGTCCCATAAAGTGTTTTTCCTGTTTGATCCTGTAGCGATAAACGAGTTGTAATAGTGATGGTTCCTGTCACTTTAATGACTTTTACTGCTGTGTTTTCGATCGCAGCTTTTAATTGTGCATAGGTGGCCACGGTAGTTTCAGCGGCTGTTCCTCCACCGGTTGTTCCCCCGTTTTGAGAAGCCCATCCCGGAGCTACACAATTTGCTAAAGGAACTACGGCATTGGCAACGAGTTTGTTTCCGAGACTAAGTTCGTTTGGGTTTTCCGCTAAATCTGTTTTAATGTCTTCCTGCCCGCAACCAGTCAGGGCAAAGGTAGAGCTTAGAGCTACCATAAGAAAGGCAGCTTTAAATGTTGTTTTCATAGTAATGATTTATGTTATTTGATTCGGTTGTAAAATTATATATTTTATATTTAAATGTTTTATATTTTAATATATTAATATTTATATAATTATAATATTATTAAATTTACTTATTCAATCGGTTGCATTTTGTTATTAATTAAAAATTATTTAATCAATTGGTGTTTGTAAATAAAACTCCCGCAGATTTCAGAATTAAACAGGTTATTTACTGTGAATTCTAAAATCTGCGGGAGATTTTCTGCTTACTATTTATTACCTATTATTTTGATTCAAAAATATACGTTTGTCCTTTTTCAGTATCAAAATCAAAAATTTGTGTTTCAGGAATTGAGTAACCTTTTAATTCCGCTTTATCTGAAACTAATGGCATTTTAATAGCATTCACCTGGTAATACAGATTCGGATTTTCTCCTTTTGCTGAGGTTAAACCGGTCTTTGATTTAAACTGAATATCTTTCGCAACTCTGATTCTCGCATTTCCTCCCAGAAAAGATTTTATAACCAGTTTCTTTAGTTTAGAATTCTTCCATTCCATATCGATTTCAAAACCGCCTCTTGCTTTTAACCCTTTCACAGAACCATTAGGTAAAGCATCAGGTAGGGCGGGCAAAATATAAATATATCCATCATAACTTTGCAGTAATAGTTCTGCAATTCCTGAAGTACATCCAAAATTTCCATCAATTTGGAACGGAGGATGCGCATCCAGAAGATTCGGATAAGTTCCTCCCGACTGACCTTTTGTTTCCATAGGTGCGGGAATCAGCTGATCAGAGATTAATTTAAAAGCTCTGTTTCCGTCCAGTAATCTTGCCCACCAGTTTACTTTCCAGCCCATCGACCAGCCTGTGGATTTGTCACCGCGATACGTCAGCGAATTTTTTGCAGCTTCTGTTAAATCAGGATTTCTGAAAGGAGAGATTTGTCCCGACGGAAAAAGTCCGTACAAATGCGAAATATGTCTGTGTTTATCATTGGTTCTGTCCATATCTGTAAGCCACTCCTGCAGTTGGGTGTGTTGCCCGATCTGCATGGGCGGAAGCTTATTTAAAGCTGATTTTACTTCATCCGAAAGGCCTTTATCTTCATTTAGAATTTTTGAAGCATGAATAAAATTATTAAAAACATCAAAAACCAATTGGTTATCCATTGTTGTTCCTGCCGTAATTCCCACACTTTTCATATAGGTATTTTCAGGGGACATAGAAGGGGAAACTACCAGATATTTTTTCGAAGGATCCTGTTGCAGGACATCGAGATAAAATAAGGCACAACCTTTCAGAGCAGCATAATGTTTTTTCAAAAACTGCTGATCTCCGGTGTATAGATAATGATTCCAGATGTGCTGAGTCAGCCATGCTCCGCCCATCGGCCACATTCCGTAAAACCCGCCGTCTACAATTCCGGTGATTCGCCACAAATCTGTATTGTGATGCATATTCCAGCCTCTGGCATGGTACATTTCCTTCGCAGATTCCTGTCCTGTCACCGATAAATCCTGAATCATATCGAATAAAGGTTCGTGCATTTCACTGAGGTTTGTATTTTCAGCAGGCCAGTAATTCATTTCTGTATTGATGTTCACGGTGTATTTGCTGTCCCAGGCAGGATGCAGCTGATCATTCCAGATTCCCTGAAGATTGGCTGGCTGGGTTCCCTGTTGTGAAGAAGATAGTAAAAGATAGCGTCCGAACTGGAAATATAACGCGACCAGATCAGGATCTTTTGAGCTTCCAAATTCTTTAATTCGAATGTCAGTGTTTTTTTTCGTCTGTTCGGTAGTTCCTAAATCTAATTTTACACGCTTGAAAAATTTCTGATACTTTTCAATGTGTGCTTTTAGTTCAGCATCATATTTCTGATGCAAAGCAGATTGTATATATTCTGAAACTCTTACATCCGGATTTCCGGAAATATCATTATACTTTTTAAAATTCGTAGCAATGGAAATATAAATGATCACTTCATCTGCTCCGGAAATTTCAAGCTGATCTTTTGTTGAGGTCAATTTTCCACCTTTTAAAACCGGAAAAGCCACTGTTTTAAAATTAATTTTTCCAATTTTATTATCGGAAGAACCGCTTGTTCCGTTAATCACCAATTGGTTTTTCTCTGTAAAAATTGATTTTTTCAAGTGTGGAGTGGAAGCATGAATAGAAAAATTCAGACTTCCTTTTTTGCCGGAAGATAATTTAATCATAATCACATTATGCGCAAAAGATGAGAAAATCTCACGTCTGAAAGTCACTCCATTTACTTCATAGGAAACACTACTGACTGCCTTTTCAATATCTAACGTCCGGGTATAATTTTTAAAATTTTCATGACCTTTAAAATCCAGAAACAGATCGCCCATCGTCTGATAAGGCATTCCGTAATTCAAATCTTTTGGAGCGGCTCTTGGATAGGTTGTATTGGATAGTTTTTGAGCTTTTTCAAACTGACCTTCATTCAACAGTTTTCTGATTTTCTGGATACTGTCGAATGTGTTTTTCGAAACATTATTCCCCGGTTCTCCCGCCCAGATTGTTTCTTCATTAAGTTGAAGATGCTCCTGCGAAGCCCCGCCAAAAATCATAGCACCTAATTTTCCGTTTCCAATTGGTAAAGCCTCGTTCCAGTTTTCTCCAGGCCTGTTATAAATCAGTTTTAAATTTTGCTGTGCCTGAACTGAAACTGAAATTACCGTTCCAAAAGCCAGTAAAAAGATTTTATGTTGAATGATTTTGAACATTTTTATATTTTGTTAAAGTGATTTGATTTGTTGGAAAAAATGCAAGGGGTAAAGGTTTTCAATTATAATAATGCTTTAAGGCACAAGAAAATCAAAGATTTTCAGTAAGTTTTTATAATAATCAATTTTATCAAAGATAAAATCCTTGCGCCTTAAAACGTAATAACCTAAATAATTTTTTACGCCCTTGCGTTTTTCCAATATATTTTAATTACCCATTACTTATTACTTATTGATTATGGCTTTAAGCCAGTCTGAGCAAAGTTTTTTCCAGTTATCCGTCAGTTCAGATTTATTCGTAATTCCGATTTTATGTTCACCTTCAGCGAAAATAAACATTGCACCTTTTACTTTGTTTTTAATCATTTCCTGATAGTATAAAATACTGTTCATGACAGGAACTGTTTTATCATTTTGAGCATGAAATAAAATCGTGGGTGGAGTTTTTTCCGTTACCCGGTTTTGCATTGAATATTCTTTGATTTTTTCAGGAGAAGCATTTTCACCCAGAAGGCTATTGCGGCTTCCGACATGGGCAAATTCTCCTAAATCAATAACCGGAGAAATCAAAATTGCAAAATTGGGAATAGTTGGAATTGAAGTCCAGTCTCCTTTTAATTCCGTATAATCTGTAGGAATATTACTCACAGATGCAGCCAGATGTCCGCCTGCGGAAGTTCCGATAACGCCAATCTGTTCTGGTGAAATGCCGTACTGCCCAGCGTTTTTTCTAAGATATTTTATAGCTGCCTGAATGTCCTGTAACGGGGCAATTTCTTTTTGTTTCAAGTCTGGAGAAGTCGGCAACCGGTAATTTAAAACAAAGGCCGAAATTCCTTGAGTATTGAACCATTTTGCGATCTGGTAACCGCCTAAATCATAAGTAAGTTTATAATATCCTCCACCGGGAATGACGATTACAGCCATCTGTTTCCTATCTTCCCTTGGAGGTAGAAAAGCAAAAAGTTCGGTCTCTTTTATCTGTATGATTCTTCCGTCTTTTTCTTCCGTTTTCAATGGTAATCCTTTGGAGTTCGGCATCTGACCTTTCGGCCAGACCCTAATTTTCTCCTGTGCAGATAATTGAAGAGTTAGGGAAATTAATAAGAGGAACGCAATTTTTTTCATAGCAAAATAATTTAGCGAAATGCTTTTCTAAATCTTGAAGATTTGATTTTTTAATCTTTCAGGAAATCTTCTCTAAAAGGAGCGAAAGCATCAATTAATTGTCCTGCTTCCAGACATTTTACTCCATGGAAAATATTCGGCTGCGCGAAAAATCCGTCACCTTGCTGTAAGATCTTTGTTTCACCATCAACCATCACTTCAAACTTTCCTGAAGCAACATAGGTGATCTGAGAATGAAAATGCTGGTGTAAAGCTCCAATGGCATCTTTTTCAAACTTTACAATCACCATCATTACCTGAGAATTATACCCCACAAACTGTCTGGAAACTCCTGCTCCTAAATCTTCCCACTCTGAATTACCATCGAAGAAGGGTTCTTTTCTGAATTTCATTTTTTATGTTTTTGATTTTTTAACTAATTTTTTTTACGCTTAGTTTGTCATTTGGACGAAGGAGAAATCTATCTGAACTTCATTCGTAAGTCTTCAACTTGTGTTTTTGAATGACAAACTGATTTTTTAATTATCAGGATTGAAGAACTATTTAATATATTTCTCTAACCCGATTTTTAAACTCTTCAAATTCTTCAGTGCTAATTTTGCAACTGATTCTGCGCCTAAGGTTGATAAATGAGTATCATCGTCTTTTCCTTTTGGATAGTAAGGATTTTCTCTTTCTTTATAATGCAGATGAAGTTTTTTTGAATTTTCAGGACCGTAAGAAATTTCCAGTTGTTCTGTCAGTAACTGCATATCTACAAACGGAACTTTCAGATCATTGGCCACCATTCTTACTACTAAAGGATATTCTTTATGGGTATCAATCAAAACTCCGTTTTCATTGAAATTTCTTCTTACAATAGAAGTCATCAGAATGGGGGTTGCTCCTTTTGCTCTGGCTTCATTTACATACCTTTCCAGGTTGGCTCTATATTGTGTATATGGATTGGTGAATTTCGTAGAATCTTTTAATTTCTGGTCGTTATGTCCAAACTGAATAATGACAAAATCTCCTTTTTTCAGCTGTTTTTCCACTTTATCCCATCTGCCTTCAGTCCGAAAGCTTTTTGAACTTCTGCCATTCATCGCATGATTCTGAATTTCAATTCCTGTTAAAAATTGTGGCAAAACCTGTCCCCAGCCATGTTCTGGATTTTTATCCGGATTTTCTTTGTTGGCCATAGTAGAATCACCGATGAGGAATAGGGTTGGTTTTTGTGCGAATGTTATTATTGATAAAAATAATAATAGTAAGGTTAGCTTTTTATTCATTTTTAAATTCATTTAATTAAACTTAAAAATGCTTTGACTTTGCTCAGTATAACACGGGTAAACATTACGTCATTTAAGCGAATATTAAAACAGTTGGTATTAGCGATGTCATGCTGAGCGAAGTCGAAGCATCTCAATTATTTATTTGGATCCCATCCATCAAAAATTTTTTCAAGGGTATAATTTTTCAAATCCTTTTTCGTCACCTGATGCGACCAGCTTACTCGTTTGGAGATATCTCCTCCTTCGCCTTTGCTGCCGGATTCTGCATAATAAGCGGTCCTTTCTTTATCAGGAAACATTTTGTCGCCTTTCCATGGATTCCAGCCTTCGGGAAGGATGTGTTTTCCCATTTCAGTGTTAATGAAAACAGTTCTGGCGTAAGGTCTCCAGGGTCTTCCCAAATAAACTTTTGTGATGCCTTCTTTTGCACTTAATTTACAGTCGAAAAAAACAAAACCATACGGTCTGCCGGCTTCTGTAGCGGCTGCGGTAATATAAGAATCGGCCAAACTTTTAATGGTGCAGTTCTTAAAAACAACGGTTGCCTGTCCAAAAATGAAATCAGTTGTTCCTTCAATATAGCAGTTTTCAAAATATTGCCTGCTATGGTTGGTTGCGGAATAAATGGTGTCCTGACAGCCCAGAATATTTGAGTTTTTTATCACAAAATGGTCTCCTTCCACATGGAGAGAAACCGCCTGTCCTTCATTGCACGAAGAATTTTGAATTGTCAGATTACTGATTTTAATATCGTTACCCATTACCAGTAAAGTATAGGAATTGAAGGTTGTCATTTTTTCATTAAAAGCATCCGGTTTCCCTGAAAAATCATTATTGCTGATAATGGTACTGTCTTTATTTTCGCCTTCTAAGGTAATTTTATGTTTTGAAGAGGGAATAGTCACTTTTTCATTATAGATTCCGGATTTAATGAAAACGAAAGCTTCTGCAGGCCCTAAATCTCTGATAGAATTTATGGCTTTCTGAATGGATGTGAAATCTCCGCTTCCGTCTTTGGCTACGGTAATTTTTATGTAAGGATCATTTCCCGCAAAGAGAAAATTTGCCGTCGATATGAACAGAATTAAAAATAACTTTTTCATAAACTGGATTATTGTTTTTTAATGCAAAGATTTTTATGAAACCTCATAATTTTTAGAAAGCAAAGGCGAATAAAATTTACTTCGTGAAGCTGTGACGATAACTTTACTAAATCACTTCGTTGATTCATCCTTGCTCGCTAAATATTCATTAATATTAAATTAAATCTTTGCGTTTAAAATCATAATTAATACTATTTCAAAACTTTATTTAAAAAGTCAATTGTTAAATTCAAAGTTTCTGTAAACCAAGGTTCTGCCGACCAGAAAGAGTGCGGAGTATCTTTGATTTCATGAAATTCTGTCGGAATATTATAACTCTTTAATTTTTTCATCATATCGTCTCTTCCTGCATGAAAACGGGGTTGAGAGCTATTAATGAAAAGGGTAGGAGGTGTATTTTTATCCACATATTCGAGAGGTGAAGCTTCTTTCCAGATTTTTGGATTGTCTTTTTGTGGATACCCCAGCCAATAGGCATCGTAAGTTCCTTCTTTTCCGGATTCTTCATGAACAAAAGAAACTACGCCATCTACATTGACGATAGCCTGTAATTTAATATTTTTCCTGACTCCGACTAAAGTAGCGATCTGAGCTCCGGCAGATTCACCCAAAACCGCCATTTTCTTTTTGTTTAATGAATATGTTGAATGGTTTTTCTTTAACCATTGTATACCTGTTTCAATGTCTTCAACTCCGGCAGGGTATTTCGCGACATCAGCCAACCGGTATCCGATAGCAATCACAACGTATCCGTTTGAAGCCAGTTCCATCGCCATAAATTTTTCATTTTCCTTACTTCCGGAGATCCAGCCACCGCCATGTACCATTGCAATTCCCGGATATTTTTTTGACTGATCGAGAGGATAGTATACATCGGCTTTTAAAGAAATTCCGTTGATATTGGCATATTCTACATCGTTATCTATTTTGATATTTTGCGGTACAGGTCTGTCAATGGGTGTGATAAAAGGATATTTTTTCTTAAACTTTTCAAAAGTGCCTTCGTTGGTGTAAGGAGTGGCATTCGGTCTCTTTACCTGTCCAAATGCCATTGTCCCTACAAAAAAAATAGAAATATAAGTATGTTTTTTGCTAAAATTCATGTTATCAAATTTTAAAATTTTGAACCATTAAGAATATTAAAGGAGTTAAGTTTAATTAAGAAAATCATTTTGATTTTAAGTATTATTCAAACCAAAGCTCAGCTTAATATTCTTAAAGACTTAATCAATCTTAATGGTTTTATCTTATCCTTGATGCATTTTATTTAACTGCGTTTTTTGCCACATCTTTTCCGATGGAAAGTGAATTTTTATCGGATGTCACTTCTTTAGGAACCAATACTGCTCCTGTTTTGCTTCCTAACACTTTCACAACAGGCTTACTGGCAGATTCAAACTTCACTGTTGAAAGGTTGATGTTTTTACTGTTGTAAATGGTTGCTCCCGTTCCTTCTGAATATTTCAGTTTTACATTTTTCAATTGAATTCCGTCTGCGTCTACGATGGTTAATGCTTTTCTGGTATTAAACTGTGAATCTTCAATGACTATATTTTTAAGATTCATTTCTGCTAAACCGAATAACGTAATGGCTTCATCAGAATTGACGGCATTGATATTTTTAAAGAAAATATTTCTGAAAACAGGTGTTTCTTCTGTTACCGGATACACTTTTTCCGGCGCTTTGTTGCCTTCCTTCTTTTGGCCATCCTCTAACACAGGAGAGGCTCCTTCATAGAACATATTGAAACCAATGGTCTGTGTCGGAATATTAATCATGTCAATATTTTTAATATAAATGTTTTCAACAATTCCGCCTCTCCCGCGGGTTGTTTTAAAACGAAGACCGATATCTGTTCCGATGAAGGTACAGTCGGAAACATGGATGTTCCTTGCTCCGCCGGACATTTCACTCCCGATAACAAAACCTCCGTGACCGTGGTATACGACATTGTTTTTGACAATTACATTTTCAGTGGGTATTCCTCTTTTTCTGCCATCCAGATCTTTTCCTGATTTTATACAGATGGCATCGTCACCCACATCAAAAGTATTATCGTAAATCAAAACATTTTTACATGATTCGAGATCTACACCGTCCCCATTTTGTGAAAACCATGGATTTCTAACCGTAAGATTTCTTAAAATAACGTTGGTACACATCAATGGATGAAGATTCCATGCCGGGGAATTCTGGAAGGTAGGTCCGTCTAACAACACTTTATCACAACCGACTAAACTTACCATTACCGGACGAAGAAAATCTTTAACTGTCGTTAATTCATCTTTAGAAATTTTATCGGGGACATTGAAACTAGAACTGCTTTCAAATCCTTTTTTATAACTTTCTGAAGGGAACCATGTTTTTCCGTCTGCAGATAATAATCCGCCAGATTTCACTATATTTTTCCATTCAGATTCTGAAACTTTGCTTTTTTTGATGGCTCTCCACGCATCACCGCTTCCATCAATTACCCCTTTTCCTGTGATGGCAATATTGGTTGCATTTTTCGCGGAAATAGGAGACTGGCAGCGAATGGTGTTTAATCCTTCAAAACTTACGTCGACCAAAGGATAATCTGCTTTATCTTTACTGAAAATGATGAAAGCACCTTCTTCCACGTGAAGGTTGATATTGCTTTTCAACTCAATGGGACCCGTTAACCACATTCCGCGGGGAATAACCAATTTTCCACCGCCTTTTGTACTAAGGTCTTCAATTGCTTTTTTGAAAGCTTCCGTATTTTTTACATTTCCGCCTGCAATGCCACCATATTGTGTGATAGAAACGGTGTTGGCTGCAAATGAAGTTTCTGCCACCTGAGGCATTTTAAACTCAATGTTTTTATAAATATCCAGGTTCTGAGCATATGTTTGTCCTGAAAATATCATGACTGCAGCTAAACCGATAATTGTAAGAGACTTCTTCATTTTATTTTTTCTGAGTTTTAATTACTTTTTTAAATTCCTGGTAAACAATGGAGGCCATTGCTTTTGCGCCTTCCTGCTGAAAATGGGTATTGTCTTTTTGACCCTTCGGATAGGCTTCATATACATTTTCAGGGAGATTCATGAAATAGTGATTCGTTGTAAAGTCCTGTCCTTTCTTTGTAAAATATTCCATGGATAATTTGTTTAAATCGATGTAAGGAACATTCATTTCTTTAGCAATTTCAATGGGTGCCTGAGCATATTCTCCGTGTACATTTTCCAGTTTGCCGTTTTTCCATGGATAATTTCTGGCAACGGGTGTTAAGATGATAGGATTTGCACCTTTTTGTTTTGTCTGCGTTACAAATAATCTTAAAAATTCTTTATATCCTTCAATGTTTATATACCGCTCTGTATGCTTTTCAGAACCGTCATTATGACCAAACTGCATAATGACGTAATCGTTCGGCTGCAAATGTTCATACACATATCTCCATCTTCCTTCCTGAAAAAATGTTCTGGTACTTCTTCCGCCATGCGCTCTGTCAATAACAGCAACAGAATCTGTTGTAATTGCGGGTTTCAGAAAAGCCAGACTGTCTTTTGTAAAATAGGGCTGAAAAACCTGTCCCCATCCGGTAATCGGGTAGCGGACTTTCATATAATCTTTTCCCGGTTCGTAATCTCCGGTATAATCTGCCATTGTGGAATCTCCGATAAGATAAATATGGGTGACCTTTTTATTGTGTTTTGCCATTGTCTTTTGGACGTTGTTTTGTGATTGACATGCAGACAACAGCAAAACGACGAATAAAAATGAAACTATACTATATCTTTTTTTTGTCATTGATTTTAATGAATTAGGCTCTAATTTTATCAAACCTAACAGGTTTTTAAAACCTGTTAGGTTTCTATATTGTTAAATGAAATTAATTTTTAGTAATTCTGAACCAGGCAAAATCTGCATAGCCACCACGATTTGCTTTTTGTGTGCTTACAGAATACAGGCCGACTTTTGCCCCAATCCATTTTCCGGGTTTCGCCTGGAATACATCGCCCACTGGGGTGAAATTTTTTCCGTTTTCACTGTAGCTGAACTGGCATAGGCCGTTCGGCTCACTTACATTTACTTTTAAATAGACTTCGTTTCCTTTTAATTTTGTTTCAAACAGAACCTTCTCTTCACCTCCTTTATCTGCTTTTTCGGCTCTTCTTAACTGAATATAAAATCCATCGGGTTTATTGGTAATCACAATTGACTCATGATCTAATCCCATTACTAATAAACCTGCAGTTTTGCCTTCTTTAGCATCTTCGGGAGTTAATTTTACTTTGGTAGAAGCTGCAAAATTCGGGGCAGGGAATTTTTGGGTTAACAGATTCGGAACATTCCATAGATTTTTTTCACCTTCAGGAACTTTTATTGAAAATAATCTTAAAAATTTCTGTCCGGGAAGTTTAGAAGACCACACGATATTTTCGTTGGCGCTCCATTGCCATTGAATTCCCAATTTCGCTTTATCAAATTCATCTGTTTCAGGAGGAGTAGCAACAGGGTAGGATTTTCCCACGTTTGGTTTTTTATAGGTTAAAACCGGTTCTCCGATTCCGTTTTTATTATTATCGATCCCGATAACAGGCCAGTCTTTTTCCCACTTCATTGGTTGTAAGTGAACGATTCTTCCGCCCGTATCCACATCCTGAAAATGATAGAACCAATCTTCCCCAGAAGGTGTATCTACCCAAGCACCCTGATGCGGTCCGTTGATTTTTGTTGATCCCTGTTCCAGCACTACTTTTTCTTCGTAGGGTCCGTCAATATTTTTTGATCTTAATACCAATTGCCAACCGGTTGCTACACCACCTGCAGGAGCAAAAATGTAGTAATAACCGTTTTTTTTATACATTTTCGGACCTTCCACTGTTGGATGTGCATCGTGGCCATCGAAAATGTGAACTCCTTTATCGAGGACTTTTGTTCCTTCGGGATTCATTTTGTTAAGAGTCAGAATACTTTTCACCCCGGCGCGGCTTCCTGCCCAACCATGCACTAAATAAGCATTTCCATCCTCATCCCAAAACGGACAAGAGTCGATTAAACCTTTTCCTTCCATTACCAAAATAGGCTTCTCCCAGGTTCCTATCGGATCTTTAGTTTTCACCATGTAAATTCCGAAATCGGGATCGCCCCAATAGATGTAAAATTCACCTTTGTGAAATCTGATACTGGGTGCCCAAACTCCGTCACCTCTTTTGGGTGTGGAAAAATGGTTGTTTGGAAGTACATCAGGAAGTGCATAATTCACCAGTTTCCAGTTGACCATATCTTTTGAATGAAGAATGGGCAGCCCTGGAGCTTCATTGAAACTTGAAGCGGTCATATAATAATCTTCACCAACGCGAATAGCGTCCGGATCAGAATAATCAGCGTATAAAACCGGATTTCTGTAACTTTTTCCCTGATCGGCAGTCCAGACTTCGGAAACGTAGTTTTTCTCCTGTGCGGTGAGGTATGTTGAAGCAACTGAAAATAATGTGATTGCTGCTATATTTAAAATTTTTGTCTTCATAAAATCAGATTCATTATTTAGGTAATAGGAATCAGGTTGTGGTTCTTGATTTATTTTTCAAATTCTAAACTTGCCAAAATGAATGGTCCTGTTCCTTTTCCGTCATTTGAACGGACTTCTTCGTTTACATAATATTCGTAAGAACCGTCTCTGTAAGGTTTTCCTCCTAATCCGGCAACGGCACAGCATTTATTTAAATTAACCACGCCGTTTTCATCAACCGTGATTAAATTTTTGATAATTCCGTCGTAACCTTTTTTTGCAGCAGCTTTGTATGATTTTGGAAGATAACCCTCGTTAACCGATTTAATGATCGTATAAACGAACATAGCTGATGCTGTTGCTTCTTCATAATTACCTTTTTCCAAAGGCTTGTCTAGGATCTGGTACCAAAGACCGGATTTTTTATCCTGAACTTTAATGACTGCATCTGCGTAAGATTGTAAGTAAGAAATTAATCTTGCTCTTCCCGGATGGTCTTTGGGTAAATAATCCAATACATCCACCATGGCCATTCCGTACCAGCCCATCGCTCTTCCCCAGAAATTTGGGGAAAGTCCGGTTTCTTTATTGGCCCAGGCTTCTTTTTTACTCTCATCCCAGGCATGATAAAGAAGTCCTGATTTTTTGTCTAAAAGATTTTTCTGAACGGAATCAAATTGGAAAACAATATCGTCATATGCTTTCTGAGCATCTGCATTTTTGATAAAATCTTTCGTATAGTGCGTGTAGAAAGGCATTCCCATATAAAGGCCATCCAGCCAAACCTGGTAAGGATAGATTTTTTTATGCCAGAAAGATCCTTCATCGGTTCTTGGCTGCCCATCGATTTGTGAACGTAAAGTTTGAAGTGCCTTCAGGTATTTCTCTTTTTTCTCTTTTTCATACAGGTAAAGAAGAACATTTCCGCTGTTGAGCATGTCAATATTATATTTAGAAAGGTCGTAGGTAAGGATTGTACCATCTTCTTTAATCAGGTCTTCACCAAAACCGCTGATATAGTCGTAATATTCTTTTTTGCCTGTTTTTGCATATACTTTTTCTGCACCGTCCAAAACTATTGCTGACGGATAGGTCCATTTCGGACTTTTACTGAAATCAAGCATCCACGCTTTTGGGAATCTATGCATTTCAGAAAGCAGCATTCTTTCTGACCATTTCAAATTGGAAGGAATTATTTTTCCTGATTTTGAAGTTTCTGTTGAAGTTTTTGCTGCGGTTACATTTTTCGTTTGAGCACAAGCGAGGAACATTCCTGAACCTAGAATGACCACCGCATATGCTTTTATTGTATTATTAATGAAATTCATGATCCTAAACTTTAAAGTTGATTATTTTTATCTAAAATTTCCAGTTTTTTATCTAAATCCTGATAAAATGCTTCTTCTGTTACCAAACCGTTTGGTTCCCATGACCAGGCTCCCAAAAAGTAATAAGAGACATTCTTTGTTTTCTTGAAAACTACAGTATGCGTTGATTTTATTTTTACATATTTATCAAAACTTTCGAGAGAATAGAAGATAGCCATGCCCAGATTATCATCTTTTTTCGTTTCGGTTTGATTGCCGTAAGAAGCAATGTAGCCCCATTTCTTATTTTTACTGATTCCCTGTTTTAACGGGATATTTTTAAAAGCAACAATTCCTGTACATAATCCTGAAATGGTATTGCTTAAGTTTAAATCTACTTTTACAAACCTATCTCTGTTGAAAATCGTCAGTTTTGACTGTAAATCGATGGGATTTCCCCAGGTTTTCCAGCCTTTATAATCGATAGATGCGTAAGACTGGTCTTTTTCATTAACAACTTTTACGGCTGTATTTTTTACAATTTTAAAAGTTTCAACAAAATCATTTTGTTCATCATATCTTCCATAAGAACCGATGCCGATTGTACGTCCGGATTTCAAAATGTCCTGTCCCCAGAAGGCATCGTGATGATAGGATTCAAAGCCGTCTTGTCCGACTTCAGGTAAAACCAAAGTGTTTACTTTTTTACCGAAAATATCCGTAGCGTTTCTCCAGTCCAGATATAATCTGTAGCCGATCTGGTTGTTTTCCAGCCCGATACCTTCATATCGGATATAGTAAGAATGATCGGTATGAGATTCAGGAAGAGTGATTTCCTGAACATTTTTGAAAGTTCCTCCAATGTACTGATTATCTTCCCATTTTCCTCCTTCTTTTACGGAAAGTTCCGCATAGGAAAAGGGAGCTTTTGGATTTTTCTTAATTTTTTCAATTACAGAAGTCTGAGCCAGAGAAAATGCTGAGCTCAAAAATGCTGCTGCTATTAATATCTTAAACAAGTTGAATTTCATAATATCTTTTTTTTAGATAACTGGTTTTTTTAACTAAAAGTTTTCATGGTTATTGGTATTGTCTTTCGGTTATTTTTTTAACCAGATCGTTAAAATATACTTCAATATTATCGTAGTTTTTATCCAAATTCCGTTCGTTGGAATTGGCAACTTTTGGATTTAATTTATTCTTAATTTCCCATTCATCAGGCATTCCGTCGTTGTCTGAATCGGGTAGGGGTTTTCCTCTTTTTAAATCCGGAAATCCGCCGACATCTTTTTGAGAATCTATGATTCCGCTGGAACTTCCTTTTGAACCGCTGTAAGTGAAGCTTCCGTTTTTTACATCTTTTAAAACATATAAATCCACAGCATCCTTTACTAAACTGGCACCGCCGATCTGTAAAATTTTATCATAAGCTGCTTTTGCAGGATCAGTTTTTACATTATTCTGAATATCATGAGGCTTGTTGATTTTTATTTCATTTTTATCTTTTTCCATCAGGTTATAAGACGGTTTCATCTGTGCGAAAACTCCTTGTGCCCAATTGTCTTTTGTTACTTCTGCATTTCCTTCAATCACATTTCCGCTGATGTAATATTTCCCCCAGATATTGTAAACTTCTGTCTCTGGTTTTTCATTTTTATCAATGGCAACAATTCTCTGTCTGGTCATGGTTGCAGGTCCAGGTTTGTAGTAATTATTAACCATATTTACGTTCATTCCTTCACCACCGTAGATATTGTTGTGTCCCCAGTTGTAGATCACATTATTTCTGAAATCGGTAAGATCGGTCAGGGCAAATTCACTTCCCGCATATTCTCCCAATCTCGGGTTTCTGCTGTCGTGATGAGCATAGAGATTATGGTGAAAACTTGCAAATTTTCCTCCTGCAATTCCGCCATATCCGTGAGCGCCTTTCCGGTGAGCAGAATTTCTTAAACTTTCTGCGATCACGCACCATTGAAGCGTGGTGTTTTCATTCACATAAATGGATACTGTTTCATCTGTTGACCAGCTCATAGAGCAATGATCAATGATTAGATTTTTGACAAATCTTGCCCCTAACGCATCGCCTTCAAAATTTTTCTGATCGCCCATTCTGAATCGCATGTAACGTATAACCACATTGTCTGCACCTATGAAAGTTTCGTAATTGGCAACTGTAATTCCATCTCCGGGAGCAGTTTGTCCGGCAACGGTAACATCGCCTTCCTTTATCTTTAAAGGGGATTCCAGATAAATGGTTCCGCCGGTTTTAAACACAATATATCTCGGACCTTTTTGGTCTAAAGCATATCTTAAAGTGCCTTCTGAGCCATCATCTGTTAGTTTTGTTACGAAATAAACCCTTCCGCCGCGGCCACCTGTTGTATATCTTCCGAAACCTTCTGCTCCCGGAAAACTCAAGACTTCCTGAGCATTGGTCAACATTGCAATACCACATAAGGTCCCTATCGTGAACATTTTTTTGAAGTGCTTTTTCAAGATTGAAAATTTTTTGGTGTTTTGGATTTGGATTAGGTTTATTTCAAACTTTTTTTGATGTTCCAACGGTCGTTTCCTTTTAAAATAATTTCTGTAGTGTACTTTTTTCTTTCTCCTTTTGTTAATTGATGTGACCACGGAACTCTTTTGGAAATATGGGCTCCGCTTCCTTTTGAGTTGAATTCTGCGTAGAAAGTGGTCTTTTCTGCATCAGGTTTGCTCCAGTTGTGCCATCCTTCAGGTTTTATGGTAGAATTGATTTCGCAATCAATGTAAACGGTTTTTGCAAAAGGTCTCCAGGGTCTTCCTAAATACACTGAGTTTTCTTTGGCATTTCCGATGATTTTTGAATTGATAAAAACAAATCCGAACTCGTTTTCCTGTGGGGTAGAAGCGGCTGTAACGTAGCTTGCCGTTTCTTTAGAATAAATGGTGCAGTTTTCAAAAACGGCAGTTCCGGCTCCGAAAATATAATCGATTGTACCTTCGATATAGCAGTTTTTAAAGTAATTTCTTGATGGTTTTGTCTTGTCAGTGGAATCCTGAGCTCCTTTTAAGTACAATGTATCCTGATTTCCTAAGAATCTGCAGTTTTCAAAAGCGATTCTGTCTCCTGAAGTCAGTACGGCAACGGCCTGCCCAACTTTTCCTGAGCTGTTTTCAAATGAAATGTTTTTCGCTGTGAAATCATTTGAATAAATAAAAATAGTAGAAGAACCTGTGGTTCCGATATCTTTTCCTTCTGCATTCTTTTTTGAAGCAAAATCATCATACGTAATGTTGGTGTTTTGAGGGTTTTCTCCTTCTAACACAATGGGACCTTTTGTTTCAGGAATGGTAATTTTTTCTTTGTAAACTCCAGGTTTAATTAAAATTTTTGTCCTTATAGAAGAATCATTTTCAATGGCATCAATGGCTTGTTGTATGGTGGTAAAGCTGCCTTTTCCGTCTTTTGAAACCACGATCGTTTTATCGGCAGTTTTAAAAGAAAGAAGGCTTAACAATAGTATCGAAAGTATTGAAATGAAGTTAAAATTTATATTAATGAGAGGAGCTTTCATAAAGGTTTAATTTGATTTAAAATACAGACTTAGCCAAGGCCAAGCCTGTATTCTCAACTTAATATGAATGTATTTTTAATTTCTAGTAGCCGTAATCTTGTGTAAGGTTATAATTGGACATAATGATATCACTGTAAATAGGCAATAATTCTCTTTTGTTGGGCTGGAAATATTGCGCAAAACCTTTTACAGGATCGCTGATATATGTTGGTAACACTGCGGCTCTCCACGCTATTTTAGTATATCCTGCTGGAGTTGCATCCTGAGAAGGCAGATAAAATACCTGGGATTTATCTCCTCCTGTAAAGAAAATATCGATATCATTAATATTTTGCTGTGCCGTTTTTGTAGGGTCGTAAACTGATTTCTTATAATAAAGATTCAATGGTACGTTAGCATACTGACCTGTTCCGTTGGCAAAAGCCGTTAACTTTTGTCTTGTTTCCGTAATTTTAGCATCTAATAAATTCCAGCGGATCAAGTCATATTTTCTGATCCCTTCACAACCCAGTTCCAATAATCTTTCCTGAACAAGATAATTGAAGAACCCATTTTTATCGGTAGGAATTGTTCCAACTTGTCCTAAATTTCCTGTGTAAGCCCTGTTTCTTACCGCTTTTACCGCATTGATGGCATCTGAAGAAGGCGCTCCGTGAAGTTCATTATCTGCTTCAGCAAACATTAATAATACATCTGAAAAACGCAGTAAAGGCCAGTCAACAGCAAGATTTTGAGAAGGTCCTGTTACATTGGTCCAGGACTTTCTGTATTTAGAATCTGTGAAAGAAATGGCATTTACGAGTTCAGCCTGATTAGAATTATTCACTTTGAAAATTCCAACGTTCATATCTCTTCTCAAGTCATATTTACTGAATTCGTAGAAATAAGTCGGAAGGGCATTGATTCCTCCTCCGCCTTTCCAGCTGGAGTTGTCATCATGCTTTAAGCCATTATAGTAACCGATTTTACTGTCTGTTCTTGCGTTTCCTCCGAATGCTCCTACACAGAAAATGATTTCGTTGGTGGTGTCTTGCGAGTTTGAATGTAAAGCTTTGAAAACTTGCTCGTAGCTTGGGTTTAAGCTATGTTCACCAGTATGATTCATGATGTCTTTACATTCATCAAGAGCAATTTGATAATAGGTTTGAGGATTGGTTCCCTTCACCATCTGCTGTGGATTTCTTCTTAAAGAATATCCTGCTCTTGCTAGTGCGATTCTTGCTCTTAATCCTTTTACAAAACCTTTGGAAATTCTGGCATTGGTCGTGCTTCCTTCGGATCTCCACGGAACTAAGGTTGCAGCCTGGGCAAGATCAGCAATCATTTTTTCGTAAATAACGTCCCTGTCAGTTTTCGCTAAATAAAGATTGTCATAATCTGCAGATGGTTTGTCTTGAAAAGGTATATCACCCCAGTTTCTGATCAGTTCATAATAAAACTGAGCTCTTAATGTTAAAGCTTCTCCAAGGTATCTGTCCATTAATTTTTTATCAGCGTCAGAACCTGTCTTGTAAACAGGAGACAGCGGAATGTTTTTAATGCAAAGATTGGCTCTTTCAATTCCTGAATATAATTTTAAGAAAGGCTTATTTAATTCTGTATTGGTAGGGCAGGCACCAAATGTTGCGAGACCTCTTCTGTCATTACAGTTGTAATCTCCCGAAGTTCTGAAATCATCACTTGAATGCGGATATATTAATGCTAATCTCTGCCCGTATCCGTCATCACCTGCAAGCTGGCTGTAAACTCCCACTAAAGCGGTAAATGTGTCGGATACACTATCGAATTGCTGAGCTTCTGCAACACTTGAATAGTTTTCAGGTTCAAGATAATCACTACATGAATGGATGGTGGTAAGAGATAGAATGCAACTTATTATAATTATTGTTTTTTTCATGTTAATTTTCAATTAAAAGGTTAAATCAATACCTGTTAAAATAAATCTGCTTCTAGGATATGCAGCGTAATCAACTCCCGGAGTTAAAGGGTTTCTTCTTGTACTGGCTTCAGGATCATATCCTTTGTAACCTGTGATGGTAAATAAATTATTTATCGTAGCATACAGTCTGAAATTTTTGATACCAAGCATTTCCAGTGAGTTTTTTGGCAGGGTATATCCTATTGTAACATTATTCAGTCTTAAGAAAGATCCGTCTTCGATGGCGTAAGAATGAAGGATGTAATTTCCTTGTGGCGGTGTCCACATGGTTGTGTTTGCATTTAGCGCTGCCAAAGCAGTAGGATCTGTAACTTTTACCCCCTGATCATTGAACCATCTCCATCTGTCTGCAACATCGGCAGACATGTTGTTGTCTCTGTATAAATATTGAGTGGAAAACTCGATTTTATTGGCATTATACACTTTGTTTCCGATAGAGAAATTAAAGAATAAACTCATATCCCAGTTTCTGTATCTGAAAGTCTGGCTGAAACCTCCGAAGAATTTTGGCTGTGCATTTCCAAGTTCGGTCTGGTCGGCTGCGGTAATTTGTCCATCACCGTTCAGGTCTCTCAATTTAAGATCTCCCGGCTGGATTGGTTTTGAACCGTTAGCTACAGAACTGCTGCTTGGAACTCCGTTTTTTAATGTATAAGCCTGAGTGGTCGGGTTGAAATCGAAATCACTGATCTCATAGCGTCCTTCTGTTACGTATCCATAATAAGTTCCTACAGGATTTCCCACTTTAGCAATGAAGTCATACAAACTGTTTACCCATCCTGAAGCCACCAGATAATAATCATTTCCTCCCGAAACATTCGCCCCCAGGCTTTTAATAATATTTTTGTTGGTAGAAATGTTGAAATCTGTTTTCCATGTAAAGTTTTCTTTATTGACAATAAGTCCTCCCAGTGTAAATTCCAGACCTTTGTTCTGTGTTTTTCCTGAGTTTTGATACTGATACTCATATCCTGACGTCTGAGGAATTTTTGCTAAGACCAATAAATCTTTTGTATCAGTAATATATCCATCAATGCTACCATATAATCTTCCGTTAAAAAAACCGAAGTCGAGTCCTAAGTTTTTAGATACGGTAGCTTCCCATGTTACGTTTTTGTTTGCCAAAGTATTTCCTGTAGTAGCTCCCGGAGTTACACCGCTTCCGAAGGTATATCCATAGTCGGTGGAAGTCGTGAAGAAAGTATCATAAAGGTAGGCCGGAATTCTGTTGTTTCCTGCAAGACCATACCCGAAACGTAATTTAAGCTCCTCCAGCCATTCTTTATTTTTAAGGAAATTTTCTTCTTTAAGTTTCCATGCTACAGAAACTGCAGGAAAAGTTCCCCATCTGTTTCCTACTCCGAAGACATTGGATGCATCTGCTCTTATAGAGGCTGTTATGATATATTTATTATTAAAAATATAGTTTACTCTACCAAAAAAAGAAAGAAGTCTGTCCGGAGGTAATGCACCGGTTTTGGGAGCATCCTGAATCATCCCTGAAGGTGGAGTTGCAGATTGGATATTAGCAAAAGCCTCATTAGGTGTAATAGATACTGGTAGCCATTTGGTGTATGTACTTGAGGTTTCTCCGTCAGTCTGTACAGTTTCTTCTCCCAATAATAAGTCTAATTTATGACTTCCAAATTTTTGGGTATAATTTAAAGTGTTGGTATTGGTAATTCTTCTGGTCTGGTTTCTCGTTAACTGTACAATCGGCTGATTGTTATTCGATCTTGCGTCACTGGTAACGGTGCCCCAGAACTGATTAATAAAATTATCTTTCTGAACATATCCTACAACACTTCTGAAAGTTAAGTTTTTGGTAATGTTATAATTCAAATATGCATTTAACAATAAATCATTTGTTCTTGCTTCTTTTACTTCGTTATCATTTAAAATTAAAGGATTTACAAGATTCGTTAATGTGGCGTAGTTAGGATCAAAATCATCAATAGGAACATTGCTGCCTCCTTCGAAAGGTTGATATCTTACAGCGTTTCTTAATCTGTTGGTACCCTGAGATCCACTTGCAGAAGTTCCTGCTCCTGAAATCAGCTGACGGCTGTATCGGACATTAAATCCAACCTTCAGTTTTTTTGAAATATCATAATCATATTTGAAATTAGCCATGCTTCTTCTGAAGCCGGAGGAGAGCATAATCCCATCTTCTTCCACATGATTTAAAGTCAATGAAAAAGCAGATTTATCGGAACCGCCTGTTAAGCTTAAATTATGAGTGAAGTTGAATGCTTCTTTTCCGAAAAGCTCATCCTGCCAGTCTCTTTTCTTTATATTTCTGTATTTCTCAGCAAGCTCATTGAAACTACCATATCGGGTTGTAAATGCTGTAATGTCATCGGCAATACCATTTTTATTGTAAAGCTCATACTGATACATTACAAATTCATAAGGGTCAAGAACAGGAATCGTGTTTGTGATTTTTCTTACCCCTGTGTAACCGCTGTAATTGATTTGAGCACTGGTTTTTTTGCGGCCGCCTTTTGTGGTGATCAAAACAACACCGTTGGCACCTCGCGATCCGTAAATAGAGGTAGAAGCAGCATCTTTTAAAACTTCAATAGATTCAATCTCTTTAGGAGAAATGATTGACAGAGCGTTATCCATCTGGATTCCGTCTACAATATAGAGAGGAGCATTACTTTGTGTAATAGAAGTACCGCCCCTTACCTTAATTTCAACTTCAGCGCCAGGCGAACCTTCACTGGCCGTGATCTGAACACCGGCAACTCTTCCCTGAATTGCCTCTGCCGCACTGTTTACAGGCATATCTTTTACTTCGTCAGCCTTTACAGAGCCAACAGCATTGGTAACATCTTTTTTTGAAACTTTAGAATAACCAACCAAAACCACTTCATCAATGTTTTTTTCGGTTTCCTTTTTAGTTTCTTTTTCTTGAGCCGTAGCAAGGACAGGAAGTAGAAAGACAGTTAAATATAACCACTTTATTGAATGTACTCTTTTATCCATTTTGTATCCTTATAGTTTTAATTTTTGGTTGAAAGTTTTTTTCAATCGTTTTGTTTTGTGTGGATTTGTAAAGTATTCTACTGATTTTTAGCGGCAAATATTTTCTGAAAGATTATACACATTTTAGAGTGCAATCGATTGCGTAAATTTTCATGATAAATATCCTGGCTTCTAAACTAATATTATTTTTTAATACGCAAAGAAAAAAATATTATTTTTTCATTAATTTGATTGTTGAAAGATAAATGAATTTGCAAAATAATGGACAGTTGTAATGTGATAAATCGCTGTAAATTAATTGTTTGTTCATTTAATCTTAGCTTGGGATATTGATCCGAAAGAAATCAAATTTCTTTATTCTTTATTAATTTAAAGCTTAAATTTTACTTAAAATTTATCCTTTTTTGCACCTGAAAATTTCCCAAAATGACAGTCAAGAATATTTTTTTTATAATATTTCTGATTTTTATCATCTTTTCAGATCAATATTTTTAATCAAATTTTATACTTTATATTAATTTTTCTTATTGTATACAATATATATAGTTGTTTTGGTTTATTATTATCAAATCAATATCTTAATTTTGCTATATTGTTTTGGCATAGTTTTATATTTAAAACGCTGTTTAAACATTAAATTTGGTTAATATTATCCATGCAATTTCCTAGATATTTTCCCATTTTTCATATTGTTTTTAAAATTAATAGGCTGTAAATTAGTTATTTATGGATTTGAATTAATTTTTTGTTAACTAATTAAAGAATAATTATATATTTATCCCACAAGTATTTCTATCAGATTTTAGTGTAATTTTATGCAATCGATTACACAATGTTTAACAGGTTTTGATAAAACCACAAAAGAAAAGTATAAAGTAGTATGTCACAATCAGAATTTCGTTACGCCCATCATCCCGAAGATGTAAAAAAGTATACCACTGAAGATCTTAGGAGGGAGTTTCTAATCAATGATTTATTTAATGAAGATAAGATAAAATTAGTCTATTCTATGTATGACAGGCTGATTGTAGGAGGTATTATGCCTTTAGCACAGGCTTTGAAGCTGGAACCTACGGACGATTTGAAAGCCCAGCATTTTCTTGACAGAAGAGAGTTGGGAATCATCAACGTTGGTGGTGCCGGAAAAGTAACAGTAGACGGTGACGTATATGAGCTAGGAAACAAAGAAGCTTTATACATCGGGAAAGGAGCTAAAGAAGTAGTTTTTGAAAAATCAGGTGATGCACAACCTTATTTTTATATCAATTCAGCGCCCGCACATCATACTTATCCAACTAAAAAAATCACGAAAAGTGAAGCCGAAATTGTAGAATTGGGTGAAGAGAAATATGCCAACAAGCGTACGATCAATAAACTGATTGTAAATTCTGTACTGGAAACCTGCCAACTTCAAATGGGAATGACGGAACTTCACCCTGGAAGCGTTTGGAATACAATGCCTGCGCATACTCACACCAGAAGAATGGAAGCCTATTTCTATTTTGATCTGGAAGAAGGGCAGACAGTAAGCCACTTCATGGGACAACCTGATGAAACGCGTCATATTTTTATGACCAACAGACAGGCGGTATTGTCTCCGGAATGGTCTATCCACTCAGGAGTCGGAACTTCCAATTATACTTTTATCTGGGGTATGGCCGGAGAAAATATGGACTACGGTGATATGGACGGTATCAAAACTAACGAACTAAAGTAATTTTTCCAATGAATTTATTTGATTTATCCGGTAAAGTAGCAGTCGTTACAGGCGGTACTCACGGATTAGGAATGGCAATGGCAGAAGGTCTTGCCGCTGCAGGTGCTGAACTGGCGATCACAGGTACAACACCGTCAAAATTAGAAGAAGCTTTAAACTACTATCATTCAAAAGGGTATAAAGCAACCGGTTATCTTTTTGATGTGACAGACGAGCTGGAAGCCGCTCAGAAAGTAGCTTTAATGGAAGCTGCCCATGGAAAAATTGACATCCTTGTCAACAATGCAGGAATTATCAAACGTATTCCGGCAATCGACATGGAAGTGGAAGACTTTAGAAAAGTAATCGATGTAGACCTTACAGGACCTTTTATCATGTCGAAATTAGTTGGCAAATACATGATCAAAAGAAGATCCGGTAAGATCATCAACATCTGCTCGATGATGAGTGAACTGGGACGTGACAATGTAGTAGCCTATGCTTCTGCAAAAGGCGGCCTTAAAATGCTTACCAAAAATCTGGCGACAGAATGGGCAAAACACAATATTCAGGTAAACGGAATCGGTCCCGGATATTTTGCGACTTCTCAGACAGAACCAATCCGGGTAGATGGACATCCTTTTAATGACTTTATCATCAGCAGAACTCCGGAAGGAAGATGGGGTAATCCGGAAGATCTTGCAGGAACAGCTATTTTCTTAGCTTCTGACGCAAGCAGATTCATCAACGGACAGATCATCTACGTGGATGGAGGTATTTTGGCAACCATCGGGAAGCCTGCTAATGAGTAACAACAGAATCAGATTAGAATGAAACCTTTTATTACAGATAACTTTTTATTACAAAATAAGTACGCAGAAGAATTATACTTCAGATACGCGGAAAAACAACCCATCATTGATTATCATAATCATTTGATTCCTAAAGATATTGCGGAAGACACTGTTTTCGATAACATCTCAAAGGTTTGGATTGCAGGTGACCATTACAAATGGAGAGCCATGCGTACCATGGGAGTGAACGAAAAATTCATCACAGGGGACGCTTCAGATAAAGAAAAATTTGAGGCATGGGCAAAAACAGTTCCGTATACATTGAGAAATCCTTTGTACCACTGGACACATCTGGAATTAAAAAGATATTTCGAAATTGATGAATTGTTAAATGCAGACAACGCATCGGAAATCTACGAAAATATCACCGCTCAGCTTCATACTCCTGAAAAATCAACAAGAGGCTTATTAAAAATGATGAATGTTGAATCTCTGTGCACTACGGAAGATCCTACAGATCTATTGAATTATCACCAGGATCTAGCAAAAAGCGATTTCACCATTAAAGTAAGTACTGCTTTCCGTCCTGATAAAGCAATTTTAATTGAAAATCACAACTTTGCGGATTATATTTCAAGATTAGGCGAATCTGCCGGAATTGAAATTAATTCCTATCATACTTTATGTGATGCTTTAATCAAAAGAATTGAATACTTCCATGAAAACGGCTGCAGATTGTGCGACCACGGATTAAATAATATTTCTTTTGAAGAAGCTTCACAAGCGGAAGTAAACGCAATTTTTAATGATAAAATTTCAGGAAAAGTAATTGCTGAAAAGCAGGTGAATCAATTCAAAACTGCCATTTTATTATTTTTAGGAGAAGCGTACCACAAATATGGTTGGGTTCAGCAGTTTCATCTTGGAGCATTGAGAAATAATAATGAAAGAATGCACAGAATTCTTGGTCCTGATACGGGATGGGATTCTATAGGTGACTTCGTTCAGGCTGAAACCCTGTCTAAATTACTGAATACATTAGACGGAAAAGATAAGTTAACAAAAACCATTTTATACAATTTAAATCCTGCTGACAATGAGATTTTTGCGACAATGATTGGGAATTTCAATGATGGAAGCATCAAAGGAAAAGTACAGTTCGGATCAGGATGGTGGTTTCTTGATCAGAAAGACGGTATGATCAAGCAGATGAATGCCCTTTCAAACATGGGGTTGATCAGCTGTTTCGTTGGAATGCTGACAGATTCCAGAAGTTTTCTTTCTTTCCCGAGACATGAATATTTCAGAAGAGTATTGTGTAATCTTTTCGGAGAAGAAATGAAAAACGGTGAATTACCTGATGATATCGAACTGATTGGTAAGACCATTTCAGATATTTGTTATCATAACGCAAAAAATTATTTTGATTTTTAAATTTCAAATTAAATAAAAATCTCTCGCAGATTGAGCTGATTATACCGTTTTTTTAACATAATAATCTCAATTTGCAAGAGGTAAAAATAGATTTAAATCATTAAATAAATTGAAAAGATTAAGCTGAATTAATAAAAAGTCAAATTAATTCTACATAATCTCTTCAATAAATCTTAATGATTTAAAAAAATTAAAGGTTGATAAAAAAAATGAGCAGCAAAATAGTCACATTCGGGGAAGTCATCATGCGACTTTCACCACCCGGAAATAGAACCATGAAGCAAAGCCATGAAATGGAATTCTTTTTCGGCGGAACGGAGCTTAATGTAGCATCTTCATTGGCAACAATGGGTTGTGGTGTAAGACATATCAGCAGCGTTTCTGATGATTTTGTAGGTGAATCGGCCATTTCCTTCATTAAAAGTTTTGGGATTGACACCGCATTTATCAACAAAAATGAACATCCTTTAGGTTTGTACTTTTTAGAAGTAGGCTCATCAGTTCGTGCCAGCAGAATTGCTTACAATAGACTGAACGGTTCTTTTGCCAATAGTAAGCCTGAACAGATTGACTGGAAAAAAGCCCTTGAAGGCTGCCAGTATTTCCATTGGACAGGCATAAGCCCAGGAATTTCCGAAGCCGCTTATAAAAGCCTGAAAGAAGGTTTACAAACAGCCCGTGAATTGGGAATCGAAATTACAACCGATCCTGCTTACCGTTCAAACCTTTGGAAATACGGTAAAAACGGAAACGAAGTTTTGAAAGAACTGATTTCTTATTCAACGATTTTTATCGGTGGAGTGAATGAAATTAATGAAATTCTCGGAACTCAGTTTCCCTCAGATAAAGAAGGCTTTATTGAAGCATGTAAAGAATTAAAACAGCAAATTCCTTCTATTCATAAAATTTTCGACAAAATAAGAATTGGTGTTACAGCAAGTTCTCAACAAACACAGGGAAGAGCTTTAGTTGGCGATAACTATTTTGAAACTGAATTGTTGGAAGTTAATCCTGTGGTCGATAGAATTGGGACAGGAGATGCTTTTGCAGCAGGTTTGATCTATGGGTTAATCAATTTTGATGACGAAAAAGCATTGAAATTCGCTAATGCAGCCTGTGCGATAAAACATACCATATTAGGGGACATCAATTACAGTAGTGTCGAAGATATTCTGGAAGTCATGAACGGAGGTTCAGGCGGAAGAATAAAAAGATAGCTGACTTTTGGCAATTGGCTTGTTGATAAAACTAAAAAAATGTAGACTTCGCTGAGTGAAACGCCTTTGCGAACTTGAAAATATACATCAAGCACTAAAAAGAAAATCTTTGCGCCCTTCGCATTAAAAACAAAAGATTAAGATAAAATTTTGAAGGGACAGCATACTAAAGGATGGATAAAACCCCTTCAATGATTATTTTCAACAAAGTAATTCAACAAAATGACAAAAATTCAATTGGTTACAAATACGATCATCAACCAAGGGGTTTTGCCTCTATACTATAATGCTGATGAAACAGTAACTCTGGAAATACTGAGATCACTTTACAAAGCAGGAGTTCGTGCAGTGGAATATACAAGCCGTGGTGATGCTGCGTTAAGTAATTTTACAAAAATGGTAGAAATCCGTAATGCAGAAATGCCGGAAATGCTGTTGGGAATTGGCACAATAAAAAATATAAAACAAACTGAAGAATACTATAAAGTAGGAGCAGATTTCTTTATCAGTCCGGGTTTCGTAGCTGAGGTTGCAGAATTTTTGATTCCGAAAGATCTGTTGTACAGTCCGGGTTGTATGACGCCGACTGAAATTATCGAAGCTGAAAATGCTGGCGTTACTTTCATTAAACTATTCCCCGGGAACGCATTAGGAACCGGATTTATGAGTGCGATCAAAGATGTTTTCCCCAATCTGAAATTTATGCCGACGGGTGGAGTAGATACCACTAAAGAAAGCATCGAAAGCTGGTTTAAAGCCGGTGTTTCAGCAGTAGGAATGGGAAGCAAATTGGTAAGCAAAGAATTAATGCTTGCTAAAGACTATACAACTATAGAAAATGAAACGGTAAAAGTGCTGGAAATTATTCAGACTTTAAAATAATAATGAGTAAGAAAGCTGGAAACACCTTGTGATCCTGGCTGAGTGAAACATCTTAAAAACATTCAAACAAAACTAATTCTAAAATTAATATGAGTTCAGTTAAGTCTCTTAAACCGAGCAACTTCAGATGGACGATATGCTTTTTGCTGTTCATTGCAACAACAATCAATTATCTTGATCGTCAGGTTTTATCTTTGACGTGGAAAGATTTTATCGCACCGGAATTTCACTGGAACAATAATGATTATGGAAATATCACGGCATTATTCTCTATTTTCTATGCAGTAGGAATGCTTTTCGCTGGAAAATTTGTCGATTGGATGGATACTAAAAAAGGTTTCCTGTGGGCAATCGGAATCTGGTCTGTCGGTGCAGTTTTACATGCATTTTGCGGAATTGCAACTTCAGGAATTCTTACCGGAAACTGGTTGGCAGGCTTTCACGGATCTAAAGAATTGATTTCTACAGTTTCCAATACCTCTGCCATCATCAGTACGAGTGTAACGCTATTTATTTTTGCACGTTTCGTATTGGCTATTGGTGAAGCAGGAAATTTCCCGGCAGCAATTAAAACTACAGCGGAATATTTCCCTAAAAAAGACAGAGCTTTAGCAACAAGTATTTTCAATGCAGGAGCAACGGTTGGGGCTTTGGCAGCTCCGGTTACCATTCCTTTTATTGCAAAAGCCATGGGATGGGAATGGGCATTTATCATCATTGGAGCGTTGGGATTTGTATGGATGGGATTATGGATTTTCTACTACAAAAAACCTCACGAACATCATAAAGTTAACGAGCATGAATTAACCTATATTCAGCAGGATCAGGAAGACTTTGCTGCTGAAGAAAATACTGTGAAGGCAGAAGAAAAAAAGTTCACTTTCAAAGAATGTTTCAGTTACAGACAGACCTGGGCTTTTGTCTTTGGAAAATTTATGACAGACGGCGTTTGGTGGTTCTTTTTATTCTGGACTCCGGCTTATTTAAGCTCCGTTTACAAAATGGATTCTACACAAAGTGCATTACCATTATTCGTTCTTTATATGATTACTTTATTGTCAATCATCGGCGGTTGGCTTCCAAAATATTTTGTGGAAAAGAAAGGCATGAATGCTTACTCAGGAAGAATGAAAGCAATGCTGATTTTCGCATTTTTTCCTTTGTTGGCCCTTTTAGCACAACCTTTAGGTTCGTTAACGTATTGGATTCCGGTTTTAATTATCGGAATTGCAGGAGCAGCACATCAGGCCTGGTCGGCAAATATTTTTTCGACAGTAGGCGATATGTTTCCGAAAAAAGCTATTGCAACCATTACCGGAATTGGCGGAATGGCGGGTGGAATTGGTTCATTCATTATTAATAAATCTTCAGGCGTATTGTTCGATCATGCTCATAAAGCCTGGTCCACGGTTGACGGAATTCCTTTATTGGAAAAATACCCTCAATACATCAACGAAAGATTACCCGACGGATTTTTTGAGCAGTTGGAAAAATCAGGATCAGTAGTTGTAGACGGAATCGACAAGGGCTACATGATCATATTTTCAGCCTGTGCCGTAGCATATCTTATCGCATGGACAGTAATGAAAATATTGGTTCCAAAATATAAAGTGATAAGTCAGTAGAAAAAAAATCTTGGTTAAAATTAGCGTTCTTCGCTGAGTGAAACGCCTTTGAAGCTTAAAAAGTATACAGCATGTTAGCAAAAAAAACTTGCGGACTTTGCATTAAAAATTTTATAGAATTAAAAATATCATTTAATTCAAATTAGAAAGATGGAAAATCAGACAAAACAAAAATTAAATCGTGAATTAAACAATTCTCAGGAAAAACTTCCTATTAAAATAATACAGTTTGGAGGCGGAAATTTTATGAGAGGATTCACAGATTATGTCATTGATAAATTAAATAAAGAAGCGGGATTCAATGCCGGAATTGTAAACGTTCAGCCAACAGCGGGCGGCTCAGTTCATAAATTGGAAGAACAGGGTAATCTATACACGCTTTTCTCAAGGGGAATTAAAAAAGGGGAAATTATTGATACAAAACAGGTAATTTCTGCGATTCAGAAGTCGATTAATCCTTATACAAATTATGATGAATTCTTAGCGTTGGCGAAAGAAGAGGAATTAGAATTTATCTTCTCAAACACAACAGAAACAGGAATTTCTTATGACGAATCAGAAAATAATTACATTGGTCCGCACAAGAATTTTCCTGCAAAACTAACGGTTTTATTACACGAGAGATTCAAACATTTCAACGGAGCTGCAGGTAAAGGCGTGAGAATTATTCCTTGCGAATTGATTGAAGACAATGCGTTTGTATTGAGAGATATGATCCTGAAGTATGCCCGACTTTGGAATTTAGATCCTGATTTTGCACAATGGATTAATCAAAGTAATTACTTCCATAATACATTGGTCGACAGGATTGTTCCGGGGTATCCGAAAGATGACGCAGAATCATACGAAGATCAGTTGGATTATGAAGATCAGATGATGGTTGTTTCTGAAACATTCTTACTTTGGGTAATTCAGGATGCCGGAAATGTAAAAGAGAGAATTCCTTTCGATAAAATTAATGAACAGATTTTGGTGGTTGATGATATTCAGCCGTACCGTTTGAGAAAAGTGAGAATCCTTAATGGCGGTCATACCTTAATGTTGGCTCCGGCAATTTTATCAGGAAAGGAAACGGTAAAAGAATCTATTGACGATGCATTTATCGGGAAGTTTTTAAGGGAAACCATTTTTAATGAAGTAAATCCGACGTTAGGTCTTGATGAAACGGAACTGAAAGATTTTGCAGAAGAAGTTTTTGACAGATTCAGAAATCCTTTTATTAAGCATTATCAGGCGAGCATTGCACTGTATTTTGTTTCTAAATTTAAAGTAAGAATCCTTCCGAGTTTGCTGGGTTACGTTGAAATTAATCAAAAATTACCACTAAATCTGGTATTCTCTTTGGCAAGCTTAATCAGATTCTATCAGGGAAATTTTGGTGAAAAATCTTTGCCAATTAATGATGAAGAATCCATTGTTGCTCAATTCAAAGAAATCTGGACAAACGGAGATTATGGGAAAGTTGCAGAATTATCATTAAGCGAAACCACTTTCTGGGATATAGACCTTACTCAGGTTGGCGGACTGAAAGATGCAGTAGCAAAAGCTTTGTGGGAAATAGACCACAACGATGTAGAAATTGCGTATCACAACTTTATACAATTTTATTCTTAGGAAAAATGCAAAAGAAAGTATTAAAAGTAAATCCCAAGGATAATGTAGCGGTGGCACTGGTAGATCTGGCGCGGGGAGAAACGGTTACTTTGGGTGAACTTACTTATGAAATTATAAAAGACACGAAGGCGAAACATAAATTCGTGACCGAAGATATTACCGTAGGTGATTCTATTATCATGTACGGAGTTTTGGTGGGAAAAGCCAGCCTGCCGATCCGGAAAGGAGAGGTGATTACCACTGAAAACGTAAAACATCAAAGCGCAAAAGTAGGAGGTAAAACAGAAACCACTACCTGGACCGCTCCCAATGTTGATAAATGGAAAGATAAAACATTTATGGGCTATCACCGCGACGACGGACAGGTGGGAACAGAAAATGTCTGGTTATTTTTTCCGCTGGTTTTTTGTGAAAACAGAAATGTTGAGATTTTAAAGGATGTTTTTGAAAAAGAACTGTTGTTTGAAAAAGTGACAAAACATCAGTTATTGTTAAGATCATTAATCAATAATTCTGAAACGGAAGCTGCTGTTGAAGAAGAGCAGGATTCAAGAATATTTAAAAATATTGTAGTTAAATTCATTACACACCAGGGAGGTTGTGGCGGAATTCGTCAGGATGCCGAGGCATTGGGAAGATTGCTGGCAGGATATGTTAACAATCCGAATGTAGCCGGAGCAACCGTTTTAAGCTTGGGTTGTCAGAATTTACAGGTTCAGATCTTTAAAGATGCCTTGGAAAAAATCAGTCCGGATAATAAAAAGCCAATCATCGTTTACGAACAGCAAAAGTCCGGAACGGTAGATGAAATGTTAAGCGGAATTATTAAAGATTCTTATGAAGCCATCAAACACGCTAATGAAATAGAAAGAAAACCAGCATCCCTTTCTAAACTTGTTTTAGGGTTGGAATGCGGTGGTTCAGACGGTTTCTCAGGTATTTCTGCAAACCCGGTTTTAGGACAACTGTCAGATTTAATGGCTGGAATCGGAGGTTCAACTATTCTTTCAGAATTCCCGGAGTTATGTGGAGTGGAGCAGGAGCTTGTCAACCGTTGCGTAAAGGAAGAAGATGCAGAAAGATTTTTACAATTGATGAAAGATTTTGAAAATTCAGTTGTTGCTGCAGGATCTGGCTTTGATATGAATCCGTCACCGGGGAATATTAAAGATGGCTTAATAACAGATGCCATGAAATCTGCAGGAGCAGCTAAAAAAGGAGGTTCATCGCCAATAAATGATGTACTCGATTTTACAGAATACATCAAAGAACCGGGCTTAAATTTATTGTGTACACCTGGAAATGACGTGGAATGTACTACAGCTTTAGTGGGCTCAGGTTCCAATGTTGTTTTATTCACAACAGGTCTGGGGACTCCTACAGGAAATCCTGTGGTTCCCGTAGTGAAAATTTCATCAAATACATCGTTATCAGAAAGAATGCCGGATATCATCGATTTCAATACAGGAGACGTGATTACAGGGGAAAAGTCAATAGACGAAAAAGCAGAAGAATTGTTAGAATTTATCATAGAAGTTGCCAGCGGACAGGTAAAAACCAAAGCGGCAATTCTCAATCAGAACGATTTTATCCCTTGGAGACGGGGCGTAAGTTTATAGTTCTTGTTTTTATATATAAATTATTAGATTTGAAAATGCTTTCAACAGGATGTGGGAAGCATTTTCTTTTGGAGTAAATTAAGTTTAAACACAAATGAAACAAATATTTTCACGAACAAACATAATGTTTTTAATCATTAGGAGCGGACTTTTGTCCGCCTAAGAATATACAATCCGATTGGCTTTGCCCAAAACTTAAGAATGCTGAGATTACTTTAGAATGGCAAACTGAGACATTAACGACATAGGAAAATAGAGCGTTAAGAAAAATTAAAAATTAATCCGTTAAAAAATTCCCACTGTTCGATGCACGAGACAATTTTTGAACCGAAGAACAGATAGCAAATTCGCGCAAGTTTGGGAACTTTAGGATTAAGTTTTAATTTTTAGCGGCAGTTTCCAGGTCTTGAATTTTTGTTTCTTTTGTTTGACTATGTCGAATCGTTGATTTCAAGACAAAAGAAAATCACTTCCTTTTTGAAGACTTCCTGATATAAAGCTGTGGTGCCAAAACCACTTTTTTCTCAATAGAAACCCCGGAATTATTCTCTTTCACGCTTTCAATAAAAACCTGTCCTGCCATTTTCCCCATCGTCAGGGGAGTCTGATCTACAGAACTTATCGGAAGCTCCATAAATTGTGTAAAAGGTTCATTAGAAAAGCCAATAACAGCAACTTCCTGTGGGATTTTGATTTTACGTTTTTTCAGTTCCTGGCAAGCACCTAACGCAGCAAAATCACTGGATGAAAAGATGGCATCCGGAACAGATTTTTTATCCCAAAGTTTTTTAACCGCATCAATTCCTTCATCGATTGAACTTCCTGTTGTGATAATATTTTCTTCTTTTATGCTTAAATTATGGTCCATTAAAGCCTGTTTGTAACCTTTCAGACGGTTCTCATAAATTTCCAGATTTAAGTCTCCGGAGAAATGGCAAATATTTCGGTACCCTTCATTAATCAGATGTTCAGTCGCCATATAACCACCGCGATAATCATCAATAGTTACTGTACTTATTCCTGAAATATCCTTTTTACGGTCAAAAAATATAATAGGAGTATTGGTGGAACTCAGAATATTCTGAATATGTTCGGTATCAATAGTCGTTTTGGAAACAGACATGAAAATCCCATCAACCTGAGCATTAAGCAAAGTATTTAAGTGTCTTTTTTCAATATTTACATCTTCATGGCTCTGGCAGATAATTACATGATAACCATGTGGAGAAAGCTCTTCTTCAATTCCACGGATTACGGATGAAAAGAAATTGGTATTAATATAAGGCACAATAATTCCTACGTTTTTTGTTTCCCCGCTTTTCAGAGCTTTGGCAAGGTTATTTTGTTTGTAGTTCATTTCTTTGGCCGTTTTCTTTACCAAATCTTTCGTTGCCTGGCTTATTCTCGGATGGTCGTTCAATGCTCTGGAAACAGTTGCCACACTTACGTTAAGCTTTTTCGAGATGTCATATATTGTGGCATTTTTCTTATTCATACATGCTTTTTCTGAAGTTTTGGGTATGTCTGGGATAACATACATTATAGTCGTAAATTTAATCAAATTATGTCTATCAAAAAGGAAATATTGAGATTTTATACAAGATTAAGAGTGATTAAAATCAGATTAAGCCTAAAAAATATTGAATTGGCTAATTTTTATTGAGATAGGGTTGAGTTTTTATCTAAAATAAAAACCGAATTCGCTGGAATCAAGCTTATTAACAACAAAAATTTGATTTAATGATAAAAAAGATCGGTTAGTTTAACCAAAGGACACCGAAAACCGATGTCCCCATGGCTAACTATTGATCTAAAAAATAATTAACTTTTCCAAAGTTTTTCAATTTCCTCCAAAGATTTCCCTTTAGTTTCCGGAACCATTTTCCATACAAAAAACAGTGATAAAACACTCATCACTCCGTAAAAACCATAAGTAAAAGCTCCGCTAAACTCCATCATAAAAGGATAGGTGGAGGAGATCAGGTAATTGGCGGCCCATTGAGCTGCAACTGCAACTGCAATCGCTGCCCCCCTGATTTTATTAGGAAAAAGTTCTGAGATCAAAACCCAACAAATCGGTCCCCAGGACATCATAAAAGATGCGGTATAGATGATGATGAAAACCAAAGTTGCAATTCCGATAATATGCAAATAAGAGAAAATGGCAATGGCAAACATTCCCATTGCCATTCCTATGGACCCTACGATCAGTAATGGTTTTCTTCCCCATTTATCAACCGTGAAAATAGCAACCACTGTAAAGATAACGTTAACCAATCCCATAACAACAGTTTGCAGCATTGAAGCATCTTTGTGAACACCCATGCTCTCAAAAATCCTCGGAGCATAGTATAAAGCTACATTAATTCCCACAAACTGCTGAAAAACAGAAAGTAAAATTCCAATAATAATAACTGTTTTCCCGAATGTAAAAAGCTCACTTTTATGTTGAGCAACAGTTCCCTTAATTTCCTGAAAAATTTCATGTCCTCTAAGCTGCCCATTAATTTTTGTTAAAATTTTAAGCGCTTCATCATCTTTTTTAGTTAAGGTTAAATATCGGGGAGTTTCCGGAACAAAAAACAGTAAAATCCCGAATAAGGCAGCCGGAATTGTCAGGGATAAAAACATATAACGCCAGCCGATATCGTTGATCCATTCTACTGATTTTCCGTCGGCAATACCCCAGTTGACAAAATATACTACCAGCATCCCAAAAATTATGGCAAACTGATTTAGAGAAACCAATCTTCCACGAACTTCAGCAGGGGCTATTTCTCCAATATACATCGGGCAAACCGCGGAAGCAAGACCAACACCAATTCCTCCAATAATTCTATAAAAGTTAAAAGCCAGCAAAACACCCAATGATTGTTCACCCTGCTTAAAAAATAAAAATTCAGGATAAGCAGCTCCCAAGGCACTGATGAAAAATAAAAATGCAGCTACCATCAGTGATTTTTTCCTTCCTAATCTGGTTGAAAAATATCCGGAAACAACCCCTCCGATGACACACCCTATCAATGCACTGGAAATAGTGGCTCCATGAGCCAATGAACTCAGTCCCAATGGGATAATTAAATATTCCTGAATGGACTTTTCTGCCCCCGAAATAACGGCTGTATCATATCCGAACAAAAGCCCTCCCAAAGTGGCAACCAATGTAAGCATGGTGACATATACCATGTTGATTTCTGCCTTTGTTCCTGAAGAATATTTCGTGCCCGAATCTATTATTTGCATAGTCTCATATAGTTTTAGTTGTTAAAAATTAGATACTTTGTTAACGGCATTTGTATTATAAATACTGATTAATCAGACTTTCCAGATATTCCTGTTTACCACTTTCCCTGCCTACTTCTCCAAGCCCTTCCGCATGGGAAGCCAGGTCAGTAAGAGATAATTTCCCCTCTTCAAAATCTTTACCTTTTCCGTTATTGAAAGAAGCATATCTGTCAGCTCTGATCTCAGAATATTTTGATTTTTCTAAAATAGCATCTGCAGCCAGGAAAGCTCTTGCAAAATTGTCCATTCCGCTGATATGAGCGATGAAAATATCTTCCAGGTCTGTTGAGTTTCTTCTGATTTTAGCATCAAAATTTACACCTCCACCCTGAAAACCTCCTGCCTGAATAATTACCAGCATTGCCTGCGTCATTTCATATAAATCAACAGGAAACTGGTCTGTATCCCAGCCATTTTGATAATCTCCACGGTTGGCGTCAATACTTCCTAAAACGTTGTTGTCGGCCGCTACTTGTAATTCATGTTCAAAAGTATGCTGGGCTAAAGTTGCGTGATTGACCTCAAGGTTAAGCTTGAAATCATCCAGTAAATCATATTGACGAAGAAAGTTTAAGCAGGTTGCCGCATCAAAGTCATACTGATGTTTCGTAGGCTCCATTGGTTTTGGCTCAATAAAGAAAGTCCCTTTGAACCCTTGTGAACGTGCATAATCTTTTGCTATGTGTAGAAACTTTGCCATATGTTCAAGTTCACGTTTCATGTTGGTGTTCAGTAAAGACATGTATCCTTCACGGCCACCCCAGAAAACATAATTTTCTCCGCCTAGCTTAATCGTTGCATCTAAGGCATTTTTAATCTGTCCTCCGGCATAAGCCAATACGTCAAAGGATGGATTTGTAGCTGCGCCATTCATAAATCGGGGATTGGAGAAACAGTTTGAAGTTCCCCAAAGTAATTTTACTCCGGAAGCTGCCTGTTTTTCTTTGGCATAATCGGTTATAAATTCTATTCTTTTGGTTGATTCTTTAAAATTATCCGCCTCATCAATTAAATCATAATCGTGGAAACAGTAGTAAGGCACACCTAGTTTTGTGAAAAATTCGAAAGCCGCATCCATTTTTTCTGTTGCTCTTTGCTTAACATCTGTTGCGTTTAACCATTCAAAATGCTGTGTTCCCACTCCAAAAGGATCTCCACCCGTTGCACAGAATGTATGCCAGTAAGCTGTTGCAAATTTGAAATATTCTTTCATCGTTTTCCCTCGAATCACTTTATTTTCGTTATAAAATTTGAAAGCCAGAGGATTGTCAGATTCTTTTCCTTCAAATTGAATTTTTCCAATTCCTTTGAAATACTCTTTGTTGCCCATTGTAATTGCCATATATTTTAGTTTTAGTTAGATGATAACATTTATGCAATCGATTGCATAAATGTGTTTGAAAATTTCTTAATGATTTAGATTTTGCAATAGTTTTAATTTCCATTTTTCGTAACTATCCTTGTACTGGTTATAGTTCTTATTATCAGGATAATAGCTTTTTAAAATGTCTTTGTCAGTCAGGATCTCATTTTGCGATTTGAATGCTCCGGATCCCATGGCTGCGGCTCTTGCTGCACCCGTAGAACCTGTGGAATCTATAATTCTTATTTCAGTATCCAAAATAGTAGTGATGGTCTGCGTGAATAAAGAAGAGCGGAATAAATTGTCACCGCCTGCTTTTATAATACCTTTCTGAAGCCCGTCGGACATTAAAATATCCGTTCCGTAAACAAAAGAAAAGGCAATACCTTCTAATCCCGCCCGGAAAAGATGCTCGCTTTTATGACGGTTAAAATTCAGGTTAAAAACAGACGAGCCAATATCTTTATTATGCAGTACTCTCTCTGCTCCGTTTCCGAAGGGCAGGACAATAACTCCATCGGAACCGATCGGTATTTTTGAAGCTAAATCATTAATTTCATGATAGCTGTGTCTTTTTTGATCCACCTGATGTCGAAGCCAGCTGTACTGAATTCCCGCACCATTGAGGCAAAGCATTTTCCCGATTCTCGGCTGTTCCTTTGTGTGGTTAATGTGGGCAAAATTGTTAATTCTTACAGATTCCTTTGATTTAATATTGTCAGTCACACCATAAACAACTCCGGAAGTTCCGCCTGTTGCGGCAATCTCTCCGAGATTCATTACATTGAGGGAAAGTGCGTTATTGGGTTGGTCTCCGGCTCGGTAATAAACAGGAATTCCCTCGGGAAGACCACTTTCTTCTGCTCCCTGTTTTGAAACATAGCATTGTTCAGTGAAATTTTCCACAATATCAGAGACAAAGGATTCCTCAATTCCCAGGTGTTCCAACATTGTTTTTGAAACTCTATGCTTTTCAAAATCCCAAAGTATACCTTCTGAAAGCCCTGTAACAGAAGTTGTTGCTTCGCCACTAAGCTTAAATGCAATGAAATCTCCCGGAAGCATAAATTTCCAGATCTTGTCATAGATCTCGGGGGTATTTTCCTGTACCCATTTCAGTTTGGAAGCGGTGAAATTTCCCGGAGAATTAAGCAGTTCTTTCATGCATTCTTTTTCTCCGATCTCACTAAAAATCCGGTCGCCAATTTCAACAGCCCGGCTGTCACACCATATAATTGAAGGACAAAGTACTTGTTTGTCTTTTCCAATCAATACTAATCCATGCATTTGATAGGAGATACCAATTCCTTTAATCTCATTTTTGTGGATTTTGCTCTCTGCAATTATTTTTTGTGTGAGAATCCGGAGATTTTGCCACCATTCATCGGGGTTTTGTTCTGCCCAGCCTGCTTTTGGGGAATCTATTGACATTTCATGTTCCGGGTATTTGGCATGGGCAACTAATTTTCCCTGATCATCTACGATGGAAGCCTTTATCGATGAGCTTCCTACATCATAACCTATAAACTTCATTAATTATTAATAATTGTAATGCTTTAAATGTAATAATTTTATGTATTATACCGAAGATTTTTATAAATATGTTAATTTTTAACATTATTGAATATTAAATTATTGTTATTCAGTATTTTAACTTTAATTAATTATTTTTTAAATGCTTTAATTCCAATTAAATTAAATAAATTGAGTAATTAACTTTAACTAAAAAAGGCTTTAATTATCCAATATTGAGCAATCGATTGCGCAAATTAATGATTAATTTATATTTTGGTAGATGTTAACCAAGGATAAATCATCGCAAATTAATCAACATGAAAGAGCAGGATACCGTCAAATTCTAAAATGTATACTTTTATGAAAATGAAATGAAAGAATAATTTCGTTATAGAGTTGAAGATTATTTGTTGATTTTTTTGTAAAAACAAACCGAATAAATTTTATTTAAATGATATTCCTTTATTTTGACATTCTTTTGAATACTGAATTTTATTAATGAAAAATCAGATTCTACAATAAAAAATAAATTATGAAATCTCAAAATACATCAAGCTTTTTATTATCCCTGCTGATGCTTTTATTGTTTTCATCAGGCATAAAAAGCCAGGATAAATTTCCCGACGGCACCATAATTCAAAGATGGTTTAAAGAAAACAAACCTACAGACATCAGTAAATTAGGTAAAAAATATATTCTTACCGATAATGGAGTGAAAAACGACAGTACGATTCTTCAGACAAAACAGGTTCAGCAGGTCATTGATCTTGCAGCTAAAAATGGCGGTGGGGTAATTATTGTACCCAAAGGAACATTCCTGATCAGTTCGGTATTTTTCAAACAAGGAACACATTTACATTTGGAGAACGGTGCGAAATTAAAAGGAAGCGATGATATCAGTGATTTTCCGGTTGTGGAAACAAGAATGGAAGGGCAGACTATAAAATATTTTCCTGCAATAATCAATGCAGATGGGTTAAATGGTTTTACTATTTCGGGAAAAGGAACACTTGACGGAAACGGATTGCGCTTTTGGAAAGCATTCTGGAAAAGACGTCAGTGGAATCCTAAGTGTACCAATATGGACGAAATGAGACCCAGAATCATCTATGTTTCAAATTCTAAAAATGTTCAGGTTGAAGGGATTACCGTAAAAAACTCTCCTTTCTGGAGTACACATTATTATAAAAGTGAATTTGTAAAATTGTTAAACCTGACAATTCTTGCACCAAAAGAACCGGTAAAAGCACCAAGTACAGATGCCGTTGATATTGATGCCTGCACGAATTTCCTGATTAAAAATTGCTATATGTCGGTGAACGACGACGCCATTGCATTAAAAGGTGGAAAAGGTCCGAAAGCAGATAAAACTCCTGAAAATGGTGAAAACAGAAATATCATCATCGAAGATAACAACTTTGGGTTTTGTCACAGTGTTCTTACTTGCGGCAGCGAATCAATCCACAATTATAACGTAATTCTGCGCAACTCAAAGGTGAAAGATGCTTCCAGACTGCTCCACCTTAAAATGAGACCGGATACTCCTCAGCATTACGAATATATTACCGTTGAAAATATCACGGGCAATGTCAAAACTTTCTTGTATGTGAAAGGTTGGAGCCAGTTTTTCGATTTGAAAGGAGAGGAAAAGCCTAAAAAATCTTTAGCGAATGATATTCTGATTAAAAATATTGATATCAGTTGTGAAACGGCATTCGATGTTGAAAAATCAGACTTGTATGATCTGATAGATTTCACGTTGGATAACCTGAAAATAAAGGCTTTAAAACCAAAAGAGGAGAATTTGGGGGCTATTAAAAATTTAAAAAAAATTAAAGTAAATGTTACTCAGGTTGCCTCGCTAGACCAGTCTTATGACAAGAAAGATGATTCCGACATTGCTGCAAAATGAGTTTTTTGTCTAAAATATTCGGCGTGGTATGCTTATGCTCCCAATTATTGCATTCTCAATTTAGATTGGGACGGTTTCTGAGCATACAAGCGAATAGGATTTTTGGATTAATGGTGGAGTCAATATTTTTAATGGAGTGATTATGAAAAGTTGGATAAGAATTATAACCATTTTTATTTGTTCATCGATGTTTACCCAGCAAACCAATTTTAAATTTGATTTTGGCGGAAGCAGAGTTCAGGATGGTTTTATTCCCATCACGGAACATTCTGAATTCGACAGAAAAGCAGGCTATGGATTCATGGATATTTCCGGCTTAAAATCAATCGACAGAGGAGGAAATGCTTTGACGGGAGATTATATTACCAGCGACAGACCTTTCTATTTTTCGGTGGTACTTCCGGAAGGGAATTATGATATTAAGTTAAATTTAGGTGATTCTAAAGGAACTTCTCAAACAACAGCTCGTGTAGAAAACCGTCGTCTGATGCTGGACGAAGTAAAAACAAAAGAAGGTGAAATAGTTGAAAAACTTATTACAGTTCATATTAAAGACAGCATTCTCCGTAATCAGGATGGAGTTGAAATTGGAATTGTAAAATTAAAACCAAGAGAAAGAAAATATTTACATTGGGACAACTTATTGACGATTGAATTTAACAGTAAAGCCCCAAAAATTTGTGCAATAACCATTCAGTCTAACAAAACGGCAAAAACAATTTACCTGACAGGGGATTCCACGGTTGTAGATGCACAGTACGAACCCTGGGCCTCGTGGGGACAAATGCTACCGTGTTTTTTTGTTCCGGAAGAAGTTGTTGTTGCGAATTACGCCGAAAGCGGAGAAACTTTGAAAGCTTTTGAAGACCGCCATCGGATTGATAAAATCTGGAACAAAATAAAGCCTGGAGATTATCTGTTCATCCAGTTTGGGCATAATGATCAGAAGTATGGCAACAGCACAAAATCTGGTTATAGAAAAAGATTACAGGAATGGAGTAATAAAGCAAAACAATTGGGAGCGATTCCTGTTTTAGTTACATCAATGAATCGAAGAGTTTTTGATAAGAATAATAAGATTGTCAATACTCTTGATGATTTTCCTGATGCGATGCGGGAAATTAGCAAAGAAGAAAATGTATATTTAATCGACCTGAATGCAATGAGTAAAACGCTTTTTGAAGCGTTGGGACCGGAAAATTCTAAAAAAGCATTTGTCTATTATCCTGCAAATTCTTATCCCAATCAGAAGGATGCTTTGGCAGATGATACTCACTTTAATACGTATGGCGCTTATGAACTGGCAAAATGTGTCATAAAAAGTATTGTCGATCAGAAGCTGCCTTTGACTAAGTTTATTTCTAAAAAATATAAAGGTTTTGACTTAAATCAACCTGATCCTTTTGAAAAATTCCATTGGCCGGAATGTATCTTCATGGAATCTTTAAAACCGGATGGAAACTAAAAAGTAAGAAAATGAATATTCAATCTATAGTAAAGGCAGGCATATTTTGTTTTGCGTTTGGGAATCTTCCTGCACAAAATCCGTGGCCAAAAACCACTGAAACGGCAAAGCCGTGGACACGATGGTGGTGGATGGGAAATGCTGTCAGCGAAAAAGGATTGGATAAAGAATTGACAACACTTAATAAAGCAGGTTTCGGTGGCATAGAAATCGTTCCCATTTATGGAGCAAAAGGTTTTGAAAATCAGTACATCAATTATCTTTCTCCGGAGTGGATGAAAATGCTTCAATTCACTACAGGCAAAGCAAAAAGTTTGAACATGGGAGTTGATATGGCTGTAGGAACAGGCTGGCCAATCGGTGGTTCGCAGGTTGACAAAGAAGATGCCGCTACAAAAATGATTGTTCAGACATACACAATTTCATCAGGCGAAAAATTTTCAGAGCAAATCATTCTGAATGATGAAAAACAGAAGAATTTAGAAACAATAAAATTAGATATTGTAACGGCTTACAATGAGAAAAATGAAGCAGTTGTTTTAACTGATAAAATAGCAAATGACGGCTCTCTCAACTGGAAGCCGGATTCCGGGAAATGGACGATTTATGCTGTTTTTACAGGCAAAACTTTACAAAAAGTAAAACGTGCAGCTCCAGGTGGTGAAGGGTATACACTAGATCATTTTTCACCTGATGCAACGAAAGATTATCTTAAAACTTTCGATAAAGCTTTTGGAAACTCAAACTATGGAATCCGTTCTTTTTTCAATGACAGTTATGAGGTTTATAATGCTGACTGGACCCCTGATTTTAAAAGTGAATTTAAAAAAAGGAGAGGATATGATTTGAGTCCATACATTAAATATCTTGTCAGTAACGAAGAAAACGAGATGACGGGTAGAATTAAGTCAGATTACAGGGAAACCCTGAGCGAATTGATTTTGAGCAATTTTACTAAGGATTTTACAAACTGGGCTCATTCCAAAAATTCCAAAAATACCAACCAGGCCCACGGATCGCCAGGAAATTTACTGGACTTGTATGCTGCAGTCGATATTCCGGAGTCTGAGACTTTTGGAAGTACGGTTTTTGATATTCCGGGGCTGAGAAGAGAGCGTACAGATGTGCAAAAATCTGATCAACCGGATATTAATATGCTGAAATTTGCTTCATCGGCTGCCAATGTTAGAGGTAAACAATTAATTTCAAATGAAACTTTTACATGGCTTACAGAGCATTTTAAAACCTCCTGGTCGCAAGCAAAACCCGAAGTGGAGCAGGTTTTTCTATCTGGAATCAATCACGTTTTTTATCATGGTACAACATATACACCGGCCGATGTTCCTTTTCCGGGATGGCTTTTTTACGCTTCGGTTAATTTTGTTCCGGAAAACAGTTTGTGGCCACATTTAATGGGATTAAATTCTTATGTTGCCCGTACTCAAAGTGTTTTGCAGAGCGGGAAATCTGATAATGAACTGTTGATATACTGGCCAATTTATGACCAATGGGCTAATCCGAATGGAAAAGATATCGCGTTTAAAGTTCATAACGTGGAAAAATGGCTGCAGCCAACTCCAATGTATAAGAATTTAACGAAGCTAAGCAAAATGGGCTATGCTCTTGATATGATTTCTGACAAGATGATTGGCGAATCCAAATCGGAAAACCAGAAAATTCAGACTGCAAAAGAAGGATCTTCTTACCGGGTTTTAATTATTCCTGAATTAACTTATTTGCCGGAAACTACGATACATTATATTCTCAAATTAGCTCAAAATGGCGCTTCGGTTATTTTTCAAAATGAGCCAAAAGATATTCCCGGAAATTTTGAAGTTGAAAAAAGAAGAGCAGAACTGAAATCATTGTGGGCTCAGATCGAGTTTCAGGATCACGGAGAAAATATAAAAACTGCGAGTTTCGGAAAAGGAAAAATTGTGTTAAGTGCTGATATTGAAAAAGGCTTGGAATATTTAAAAATACAAAAAGAACAATTAACGGAAACCGGATTGAGGTTTGTGAGGAGACAGTTTGACGGTGGAAAATACTATTTCATTGTTAATCATACTGCAAAGGACATTAATCAGTTTATTCCTTTAAACTATACAGGAAAGCAAGCCGTGATCATGAATCCGGAAAACGGAGATTTCGGAGTTGCGGAAATACAAAACAATTCTGTAAGAATTCAACTGAAATCCGGACAATCTTTATTTTTTAAAAATAGTGAATCTGTTGATCATTCCATTGCAAAATGGAATTATATTGAAAAAATAGATTCCCCTATCAGTTTAAATCAAGCATGGCAGCTGACTTTCAAAGAAGGCGGTCCCGAACGTCCAAAATCAAGGATTCTAAAAAATCCGGAACCCTGGACGAACTTTTCAGAAGATTCTGCAACACAGAGCTTTTCAGGAACCGGTGTTTATACAACAACATTAGTTTTGAAGAATAAAAAAGCAGACGATTATCTTTTAAAATTCGATAAACTATATGAAAGTGCAAAAGTAATTGTTAACGGTCAGGAAGCTGGGATTGTCTGGAGTATTCCTTTTGAAATCAACATTGGGAAATATCTGAAAAAAGGGAAAAATACCATTCAGATTGAAGTCTGCAATTTGATGGCAAATAGAATCCGTTACATGGATCAGAATAAAATTCAATGGCGTAATTATCATGAAATTAATTTTGTAAATATTGATTATAAAGCTTTTGATGCCTTTGGATGGAAAATTCAGCCTTCCGGATTGGATGGACAAATTCAGTTATTTCCATTATATTTTTCAAAATAGAATTCATATAAAGAAAAGTATATCAAAATAAATTGCGCAATCGATTGAATTATATATTAATGTAATAGTTCAGAATTATGAATATAAAATATAACTTTATTGTACTGATCATTTTTTTTTCACAGCTCCTTTCAGCACAAAGGCAAATGGAGTATTTAAAAAGAGGAATTGTTGCAGTACCTTCAGAAACAGGAATTTTTGTGAGCTGGCGTTTACTGGGTACAGAACCTCAGAATATTCAGTTTGATCTATATCGTATTGAAAATAATAAAAGCAAAAAGCTGAACGAAAAACCATTGCTTAACGAAACCAGTTTTTTAGATACAACGGCAGACAAAACAAAGAATTACACTTATTTCGTAAGATCCAATACCCAGGAACGGGAGATTGATCAGGATTCTGCGAAGTATGCTGCTAATCAAAAACCTTATTTTTCAATTCCTTTAAGAACTCCGGTGGGATATACGCCCAACGATGCTTCTGTTGCCGATCTTGACGGAGATGGTGAATATGAAATTATCCTTCATCAGACGGGGCAATCCAAAGACAACAGTCAGAAAGGCTTTACAGATGAACCCATTATTCAGGCTTATAAACTGAACGGAAAATTCTTGTGGGAAATTAACTTAGGAAAAAATATCAGGGAAGGGGCGCATTACACACAATTTTTAGTGTATGATTTAGACCAGGACGGCAAAGCAGAAGTCGTTATGAAGACGGCAGATGGAAGCAGAGATGGTAAAGGAAAATTCATCGGGGATCCTTCCAAAGATTACCGGAATGAAAACGGGTTTATCCTTTCCGGTCCTGAATATTTGACTGTTTTTAATGGTGAAACAGGCGAAGAAATTAATACCGTTCATTATATTGTTCCGAGATTTCAGGGCAGCTTGAATCCGACTCCGGAACAGCTTACCGAAACCTGGGGCGATGCGAAAGGAAATAGGGTAGACCGGTTTTTGGGTGCAGTTGCTTATCTGGATGGCAAAACACCCAGCATTATTATGTCGAGAGGTTATTATACCCGAACGGCAATCGCTGCCTGGGATTATAAGGATAAAAAACTCAGTTTACGATGGCTTTTTGATACGGAAAGTTCAAAAGAAAATAAAAAATACCGTGGTCAGGGAAATCATAACCTGAGCATTGCCGATGTAGATAATGATGGAAAAGATGAAATTATTTTTGGTGCAATGACGGTTGATAATAACGGAAAAGTCTTGAACAGCACGGGCTTTGGTCACGGTGATGCACTGCACGTTGGTGATCTGGATCCTTCCTCTCCGGGATTGGAAATTTTTGATATTCAGGAAAGATTTGATGATGCGGGTGCCCATTTCAGAGCAGGTGCAACGGGTAAGGTTTTATGGAAACTACCTTCTTTGATTTATAGTAAACAGGGCAAATTTCAAGGACCGGGAAGAGGACTGTCCTTAAATATCGATCCCCGCTATCAAGGTTCAGAATCGTGGGCTTCAGGAGCTGGTGTGAAAGGTATTTACGATACTAAAGGAAGAAAAATAAGTGATAAAAATCCTGTCTGTAATATGGGAATTTATTGGGATGGGGATTTTTTAAGCGAAATTTTAGACGGAACTTCTGTGTCAAAATGGGATTGGAATAAAGAAAAGTCCAATCTCATTTTTGATGCTAAGGATTTTCAGTGCGAATCTAACAATGGCACTAAGAAAAATCCTTCTCTGGTTGCCGATTTATTTGGAGACTGGCGGGAAGAGCTGATTTACAGAACATCAGATAATCAGGAGCTTCGGGTTTTCAGTTCTACCATTCCTACGAAGCACCGTTTGTATACGATGATGCATAATCCGCAATACCGATTGAGTATTGTTTGGCAAAATGTAGGCTACAACCAGCCTCCTCATACTGATTATTATTTGGATGAATCTGTTTCAAAAGCTCCATTGCCAAATATTTATACAGTTAAACCTTAAATCAACCTTAATCCTTTAATTATCTAAAATAAAATAATTATGAAGCAAGTACTAATGAGAGGCGTTTTTTTTGCGTCGATGTTTGGAGTTTTATATTCCTGCTCAGTTCAGAAACAAACGGTGGCAAAAAACGTTAATCTTCCGGATAAAAAAGAAGTTTTGGACGTTTCACGCAGGGCAAATCAATATTTCATGAACAAATGGCCGGACGCGGGAAAGGAAGTTGTCGGAAAAAAAGTATGGCCAAGTAATTTGTGGACACGGGCTGTTTACTATGAAGGACTGATGGCTCTGTATAAAATAGATCCTAAAAAAGAGTATTACGATTACGCCATCGACTGGTCTCAAAAACACAATTGGGACATGATGCGCGGTACTTATACCCGTAATGCAGACAACCAGGCTTGCGGACAAACGTATCTGGATCTTTATGAAATTGACGGCAAAAAAAATCCGGAAAGAATAAAATTTGTCAAAGCTTCTATGGACAGTATGATTGCCTCTAAAAAATCAGATGACTGGTGGTGGATTGATGCGCTCCAAATGGGAATGCCGATTTTTACAAAGCTGGGCAGAATTACCGGTGAACAAAAATATTTCGATAAAAATTATGAGATGTATGCCTTTACGAAATATAAGCATGGAGGAAATGGTTTATATAACCCAAAAGACAAACTTTGGTGGCGGGATAAAAGCTTCGTTCCCCCTTATAAAGAACCCAATGGCGAAGATTGCTACTGGAGCCGCGGAAACGGTTGGGTAGTTGCAGCTTTAGCGCGTACACTGGAAGATACCCCGGAATCTGATCCGCATTATAAGGAATATTTACAGGATTATAAAGATCTGTTATCAGCTTTGCTACCCATTCAGAGGGAAGATGGCTTTTGGAATGTAAGTCTGCATGATCCTGGCAATTTCGGAGGTAAAGAAATGACGGGAACCGCTCTCTTTGTGTATGGAATGGCCTATGGGCTTAATAAAGGATTGATTGATAAAAAGACATATTTACCCGTTCTCGTAAAAGCCTGGAGCGCAATTGTAAAAGATTCTGTTCAGCCGAATGGATTTTTAGGCTGGGTTCAGGGAACAGGAAAAGAACCTAAAGACGGTCAGCCGCTTGCCATTGATAAGCAGCCTGATTTTGAAGATTATGGTTTAGGTTGTCTGTTGCTTGCTGCAAGTGAAGTGTATCAATTAAAATAAACGAATATTCAAAATAGTTAATTTTCACTGAGTGAATGTATCGATTTAGAAAGCAGGAGCGTTAAGAAACTAATATTACAACATGACACTACAAGATGCGCAATCGATTTCATAGTATTAATTTTCAAATTCAATCCATAAGATAAATTATGAATGCATTATTAGGAGTTTTTTTTCACTTCTTAGGAGGTTTTTCTTCAGGCAGCTTTTATTTACCCTATAAAAAAGTAAAAGGCTGGTCCTGGGAAACCTATTGGTTAATTGGAGGCGTCTTTTCCTGGATCATTGTGCCGCCTCTTGCGGCATTTCTTACCATTCCCGGTTTTTGGGAAATCATTCAGAATGAAAGCTCTTCCATATTGGGGCTGACGTTTTTGTTTGGTGCTTTGTGGGGAATTGGCGGTTTTACTTATGGTTTGGGCGTTAGATATCTTGGAGTAGCACTTGGAAGCAGCATTATTTTGGGGCTTTGTATGGTGTTTGGATCACTCGTTCCTTCCATTTATTATGAATTTTCTCCACAAACAGGAAAAGACAATATCGGTTTGCTGTTTTCCAGCCAATGGGGACAGTTTGTTTTGCTGGGACTTCTGGTTTGTGTCATCGGAATCATCATTAGTGGAAAAGCAGGAATGATGAAAGAAAAAGAGTTACAAACCGATTCAACAGATCCTCATGGTCTAGAAGTAAAAACGGAATATAAATTCGGGTTGGGATTAATCGTTTCTATCATATCCGGTGTTTTAAGTGCATGTTTTAACTTCGGACTGGAAGCAGGAAAGCCAATGGCAATCGCAGCCAATGAAGCCTGGAAAATAGCTAACCCGGATCAGGGAGAATTCCTTTTTCAAAATAATGTAACCTACATTGTTGTGCTTTGGGGTGGTATGGCAGTCAATCTGATCGGGTGTTTGTACTTAGCTGTTAAAAATAAATCTTATACCGATTATACCAAAAGAAACGTACCGGTGGTGCGTAACTTGATTTTCTGTGCACTTGCCGGAACTATGTGGTTTTTACAGTTCTTCTTTTATGGTATGGGCGAAAGTAAAATGGGAAATGGCGCCAGCTCATGGATTTTACACATGGCCTTTATCATTTTTATTGCCAATTTATGGGGAATTATCATCAATGAATGGAAAGGAGTTTCCAAAAAAACAATTATAACCATTTCTGGCGGAATGATTGTAATGTTTGTTTCTATTTTGATTGTAGGATACGGAAATTCTTTACGATAAAATTCATTTCACATTCATCCATTCATATAGTTTCAGAGTTAGAATTTTAGCTCTTTTAAAGGCACTGAAAAATCAGTGTCTTTTATTAAAAATAGAGGGATTTTTAATTCGCGGTTTAGTTAAGTATTTTATAAAATAATTAGTGATTTACAATTGTTTTGTTGTTTATTTTAAAATATAACTTAAATATCGTGGCTGATTGTGGTAAATCGTTAATATTTAAATACAGGATATTGCAGGATGCCCGGATTTTTGTAACGGTGTATTTTGGTAACATAAAAATTAACATATGTCTTTAATAGTTAAACATAAAAATATAAAGCGAATCGTCTTTCCGGCATTTATGCTTTCAACAAGTTTTGTCTGGGGGCAAAAGACGGTAAATGATTCTGTGAAAAACACAAAAGATATTGAGGAAGTGGTTGTTATCGGTTATGGTAAAGTTAAAAAGTCAGACTTAACAGGATCTGTTTCTTCAGTTTCTGCAAAAGATTTGGCAGCTACACCGGCAATGAATGCTTTACAGGCGCTGCAGGGAAGAGCATCAGGTCTGAATATCGTAACAGCAGGTGGTGCTCCGGGTGCCAATGCCAACGTTACGATCAGAGGTGGTTCCTCCATAACTCAAAGTTCCGATCCGCTGTATATTGTAGACGGGTTCCAATTGGATAACGCTTTGAATGTGATTAATCCCAATGATATTGAAAGTATCGATGTACTGAAAGGTGCTTCTGCCATTGCCATTTACGGAGCTCGTGGTTCCAACGGTATTATTGTTATTAAAACTAAAAGTGGGAAGAAAGGAAAAACGACTATCACCTACAATACTTTCATGTCATTTGATATGCTTTCAAAGAAACTGGATATGCTCTCCAATGTGGAACAATATGTAAAGTATCAGTACGAATTGGGAGTTCTTCAGTCTAAACCATCAGCGTGGAGTAATGTTTTTGATAATAATCTGGGAACCGATGCACCGGGATTCTATTCCGGAGCCAATCAGAGAATTGCCAATCGCTACGGATCTGCTTCTGCATTAGATTGGCAGGAAAAAATGCTGGGAGGAACGGGATTAACTCAGAACCACAACGTAAACGTTTCTGTAGGAAATAATAAGACACAGGCATTCATCAGTTATAATTACAATAAACAGGATGGTTTGCTTCAAAACTATAGTGAGACAAGGAATTCATTACGTGCCAATATCAATTCAGAATTGTATAAAGGGGTAAGAGTAGATTTCAATACCATGTTTACGAACAATTCTGTAAACGGTGGAGGAGCTTATTCAGGAATGAAAAAAATTCTTCTTCAGCCTATTACCGGTGGTACATTATTTACCCAGGATCATTTGTTCAACACTCAGACTTTCCCGGATTTTTCAGCGCTGGACTCTGGTTTCGATACAGAAAACCCATACATAGAAACCCAGGCTTCAACTTCAAACAAGCGTACCAGAACATTCGTAGCCAATGCAGGTATCGAATTTGACTTTCTGAAAAACTTCACATGGAGAACTGCCGGACAATATAGCTGGATAAACAGCAAATCAACATCATTTTCAGATCAAAACTCCCGTGCGTTCCTCACAGATCCTGTAAACACAGGGATCAATGGCAATATCGCCAATGCAGAAACATTCCGTTATCAGATCACGAATACTTTGAATTATAATAAAACGTTGGGTGAAAAACATAAACTAAATGCTTTAATAGGGAACGAAATCTGGTATGAAGAATCCGAGGGAAGCAGCATGAAACTTACAAAATTCCCATATCCTAATTTCGGACTGGATGATATTGCCAACGCAACGGTTGCCGATAAAAATACAGATAGATCAAGCAACAGCTTACTTTCCTATTTTGCCCGGGTAAATTATAATTATGATAATCGCTATTTAATTACAGGAACAATACGTGCGGATGGTTCTTCAAAATTTGCAGAAGGATCCCGCTGGGGGTATTTTCCATCTGTAGCAGGTGCATGGCGTGTTTCTCAGGAAAATTTCTGGCAGGGTCATAAGATTGATAAAATCGTTAATGATTTTAAATTAAGAATTGAATATGGAGTAACAGGTAACAATGGTGTCTCCAATAACTTATGGAGAACCAATGTTTTGCTTACAGATTATCCAATAAACAATACTCAGGGATATCCGGCATACGTTACCAGTACAAACTGGGGAAATCGTGATCTTCAGTGGGAAGAGCTGAGAACTACCAATATTGGTGTAGATCTGGCGTTTTTCAATAGCAGAATTAAATTGACTTCCGAATGGTATCATAATAACGTAAGCAAAATGCTTTTCGAAAGTGTACTTCCCGTTTCTTCAGGATATTCGAGACAGTACCAGAATATCGGTTCTATGAGAAACAGAGGGATGGAATTCACATTAAATACGGTGAATGTAAAATCCGGAAACTTCAGATGGACGACAGATCTTAATATCTCTTTTAACAAATCTAAAGTTCTTTCTCTTGAGAACGGACAACTGAATAAAACATTCAGTGTAGGAGGCAGCAGAACGGGAATGGTGACCTACTATGCAACGGTAGGAGAAGAACTGGGAGATATGTACGGGTATATTTATCAGGGAGTTTACACTACGGATGACTTTACCCAAAATTCGGACGGATCTTTAACCTTAAAGCCGGGCGTTGTAAAACCTGCAACCGGAACTCCTAAACCGGGCGATATGAAATTTGCTGCTGATAATGAATCAGGAGATCAGTTTACAAGAAAAATGCAGAAGATCGGAAACGGTACTCCGGACTTTATCGGAGGAATCAGTAATAATTTCTCTTACAAAGGTTTTGACCTGGCTGTATTTATGAAATTTAGCGTTGGAAATGATATTTATAATGCCACTAAACAAAGCTTAAGCCCATATGCGATGTTCCAGAATGTTCCTTCAGAATTCGGGAATAATTATTATCATCTGATTGATCCTAATACGGGGCTAGCAACAACCAATTTAGTAAGATTAAAAGAACTGAATCCAAACGAAGACTCAAGCCTTTGGAGTTTAAGCAATACAAATACTTCAAATATTGCCTACCCATCATCATACTATGTAGAAGACGGTTCTTATCTGAGAATTGCCCAGGTGACATTAGGATATTCTTTTCCTAAAGAATTTTTGAATAAAGTAATGTTGTCCAATGCCCGCATCTATTTTACTGTTAACAATTTAGCAACAATTACAGGGTATTCAGGTTATGACCCTGAAGTTTCTGCAGCAAGCGGGGTGACTGTTACACCTGGGTACGACAGTTCTACGTATCCCCGTTCGAGAAGCTATGTTCTTGGCCTTAATTTAACTTTTTAATGATGTAATATTTAAAATCATGAAAAATATATATAATACTCCCATGTTTCTAAGAAAATTAGTCATTCTTCCCTCAATTTTCGTTGCTGTTTTAGCGATGAATTCATGCAGTGACGATTTTCTGGATCAACCCGCTTACAATTCATTGGATACAGAATCCGTATTTAAAAATATAGATACTGCAGAAATGTTTGTTCTGGGTTGTTACAGAGGTATAGTTCCAACAGAAATGTATTATCAGTTAGGAGCCGGAGACACAGTAACCCATTCTTCAGAAGATGGCTCTACCAATAATTCCAAATATAATATTGCCAACTATCAATATGATGCATATACCCCCAATACGGTAACAGGAATTTACTCTGCGATGTATACCGTTATTGAAAGAACAAATATTGCAGTCAGCGGATTAAGCAAAATGGAAGCAAGCCCAAAACGTGATGCTTTATTAGCTGAAGTTAAGGCCATCCGTGCATTTTGTTATTATAATTTAATTCGTGTTTACGGAGACGTTCCTTCAGTTTTTAAACCTTTGGATGAGATGGATCCGAATGACCCGAATACATTGTATCCAAAACGTACTTCAAGAGACGAAATTTATGATCATATCATTGCTGATCTTCAGGAATCCGTAGTCAACGTTCCAGGTTTTGGACAAAGTGGATATGCAACAACAGAACGTTTAACAAAACATGCAGTGAATGCCCTATTGGCAAGAATTGCTCTTTACGCAGCAGGATATTCCCTTCGTTGGGATCTGAATACCGGAAGTGGAGCCATGATGTCGCGCCGTAGTGATAACAGCAGAATTCAGGAGTTGTATCAGATTGCGGATAATGCCTGTGCGGCTATTATTAACGGAGGAAGCAATTCTTTGGTTCAGGCTCAGGGCGGTAAAAGTGGTTTTGAAGCCTTGTGGTTCAATTTCTGCCAAAGGAAATTTTCAGTCACAAACTCTGAGATTCTTTGGCAGGTTGCAGAATACGGGGCAAATACAAACTCAGCTTTCGGAGTCTACGCTAATGAAGGGTCTCGTGGAGGAACGTATGGATCTAGAAAGGCATTGCAATTCATTCTTCCTAGTTATTATTTGTCTTTTAATCAGGGAGATACACGTAGGGACGTTTCTTGTACTTCTTACAGTGTATATTTCTTAAACAATGGTAATGCAAGTGACACCTGGGTGAATGCCGGAACTACATATTCATGTATCCTGTCAGGTAAATTCAGAATGGGATGGTGTATTGCGCCCCAGGCTGCAGACGCCCGTAATTTAAATATTCCTGTTTTAAGATATGCAGATGTTTTATTAATGTATGCAGAAACTCAGAACTATCTAAACGGCGGACCTACCGCTGCAGGAACCACTGCTTTAATGCAGGTAAGAAACCGTGCAGGAATTGGTTCTGTACCTGCTCCGTCTGGTCAGCAGGCATTTGAAGCCGCTATTGTTCAGGAACGTAAATGGGAATTTGCAGGAGAGTTTAATCTTCGTACAGACTTGATTCGTATGAATCGTTTGGCAAGCGAAATTGATGCAACAAAACAAGCGATGAAAAACCTTTCAAACAAAACGGGAGCCTATGCAAATACACCTGTTTACAGACTTTATAAGCTGGAAAAAAATGCACAGATTTATGGTGATCCGTTTTTAGCATTAAAATATATTGATATTACGAACCCTGCAGAAATTGTAGTAATTACTAATGTTCCCACAAGTTCTGCAGGCTTTGAGAATTATCAGACCGCATTACGAGATATTGCAGTAGCACACGGACAAACCACTACAACAGATGATAAATGGTATCCTGCGAATATGTTCCAGGCTTATAACAGTACATTTAACAGCAATGCAAAAAGGACAGCCGGATTTATCGGAGCTGCTGCAGGCCAGCTTCAGATCGGTAGTATCATCTATACCAAACCAACCGGTTCAGCTGAAAACGGAGGAACGTATCCAAACTGGATAGAAGGTGGAGGAGACGGCCTTTTCTATGGATTTGTACCGAATAAAACAGAATTGCTGCCTTTTGCAGCACAGGCGGCAGGTCATCCGTTAGTTGATAATCCAAATCTGTCTCAGCTTCCCGGATATTAATCAAATTAACCTCAAAGTATATTTTAAACCAATCTTTTTAATCACAAAATAGTAATTATAAATATCCTCAGCCGGATTGTTTTATAAAGATAAATTGACTGACAAGAATTTAAACATTAATTTATCTTTAAATACAGTATTTACCAGTATAGTACGGGATGCTGTAAAAAATATTACAGTCTAATTTTGGATAGAAATTCAGAAATATAAGTAAACCAATGGAAAAAGTAAAAACATTCAAATACGTAGACTATTTATGGGATGAAAGCAAAGCAGCATCTTTCGGAAATGATCAGGTGGCTTTATTTTTATACCGCTCAAACATATTAGGGGCAGATTTAAGAATTACCAATTACGGAGGAGGTAATACAAGCTGCAAAACCATCGAAAAAGATCCCTTAACTAACGAAGATGTTGAGGTGATGTGGGTGAAAGGCTCGGGTGGTGACATCGGAACACTAACAAGAAAAGGGATTGCCGGATTATACACAGAAAGATTAAGAAACCTGAAAAATGTGTACCAGGGATTAGCAGATGAGGATAGAATGGTGGGCTTATTCAATCACTGTATTTTTGATCTGGACAGTAAAGCACCTTCCATTGATACACCTTTACATGGTTTACTTCCATTCAAACACATCGACCACCTTCATCCGGATGCTTTAATTGCGGTAGCTGCCGCAAAAGACAGCGAAAAAATTACAAAAGAAATCTGGGGTGATACAATGGGCTGGGTTCCATGGCAGCGTCCGGGTTTCGACTTAGGATTACAATTGGAAAAATGTTTAAATGATAATCCCGGAATCAGAGGAATTGTTTTAGGAAGCCACGGATTATTTACCTGGGGTGATACTTCTTATGAATGTTACATCAACAGCTTGGAAGTTATCGAAATGGCTTCTGAATATATTGCTGGAAAAATCGAAGAAAAAGGACAGGTTTTCGGTGGTCAAAAAGTAGAATCTCTTCAAGCTGATGAGCGCAAGAATAAAGCAGCTCAGTTGATGCCGTTGTTACGTGGTCTGGCTTCTTCCGAAAGCAGAATGATAGGTCACTTTACAGACAGTGATGTGGTTCTGGAATATATAAACAGTAATGATTTGGAGCGTTTAGCACCACTTGGAACTTCCTGTCCGGATCACTTTTTAAGAACTAAGATTCAACCATTAGTTTTAACTCTAGATAAAAATGAAGATTTAAGTGATTCTAAAGCTATTTTAGAAAAATTAACTCCTCTTTTCCAACAATACAGACAAGAGTACAAAGCATATTACGAAAACTGTAAACACCCGAACAGCCCTGCGATGCGTGATCCGAATCCCGTGATTATCATTTATCCGGGAGTAGGAATGTTCAGTTTCTCAAAAGATAAACAGACTACCCGTGTAGCTAGCGAATTTTACGTCAATGCAATCAACGTAATGCGTGGAGCAGAGGCTATTTCAGAATATACCTCATTACCAAGACAGGAAGCTTTTGATATTGAATATTGGCTGCTTGAAGAAGCGAAACTGCAAAGAATGCCTAAAGAAAAGCCATTGTCAAGAAAAATTGCTGTTGTTACAGGAGCTGGAGGTGGAATAGGGCAGGCTATTGCTGACAAAATGATTCAGGAAGGTGCAGTCGTTGTTTTTACAGACCTGAATAAGGAAGCTTTAGATTCTGTTACAGAAAAATACAGCAAGGATCAGGCTGTAGCAGTTACTTGTGACGTAACCAATGAAGAGGCTATTGCTAATGCTTTTAAAGACACAGTTTTAGCGTTCGGTGGAGTAGATATCATTGTTCATTCTGCTGGCTTGGCGATTTCCAAATCCTTGGAAGATACCACTACAAAAGACTGGGATTTATTGGAAAATGTTTTGGTGAAAGGTCAGTTTTTGATGGTTAAAAATGGGGTGGAGATCATGAAAAAGCAAGGCTTGGGAGGAGATATCATTAATATTGCAAGTAAAAACGGATTGGTTGCCGGCCCAAATAACGTGGCATATGGAACTGCAAAAGCTGCTCAACAGCATATGACAAGATTATTGGCAGCAGAGTTGGCAACAGATAAAATCCGAGTAAATGTTGTAAATCCTGACGGGGTAATTGTAGGGAGTAAAATCTGGGAAGGATCCTGGGCAGAAGGCCGTGCAAAAGCAAACGGAATTTCTGTTGAAGAACTGCCTGCATTTTACGCAAAGAGAAATTTATTAAACGAAATTATCCTTCCTGAAGATATTGCAAACGGAGTTTTTGCATGCGTTGCTATTTTAGATAAAACCACAGGAAACATCATCAATGTAGATGGAGGGATGGCAAATGCTTTCCCAAGATAACAGATTAAAAACAGTACCCACAAAAGCGTTTTTTGACACTTAAGTTTATTAAGTTAACTATAAAAATGTAAAAAAGAGCACCTAAGTTTTTTGAAAATCTTTGATTTTCTTCTTATATGGACTTTTTATTTTCATTGATTTAAACTTTTTAAAAGCTTAAGTGTTCTAAAGTGTTTAAAAATAAAAAGCTTTTGTATCTATAAATCAATTCAAAAAATCAAAGCATGATTATAGGAAAAGATATCATTGAACAATATAACAAAACAGAAATTGAAAACTTTACGACAGATTTCGATTTTCTACAAAATAAATTAACAAAATCAGGAGCTAATGTTGCTGAGATTGTCAACAAAATTGCTGATTTCCAGGTGGCTATTCCGAGCTGGGCTTTAGGAGCGGGAGGAACCCGTTTTGGAAGATTTTCTTATGGTGGTGAGCCTTCTTCTTTAGAGCAAAAATTAGATGATGTAGGTTTAATTCATACTTTAACACATTCTGCAGGAGCTGTTTCATTACACATTCCATGGGATATTCCAACTGATGTGAAGGCCATTAAAGAAGTAGCTGCATCTCACGGACTTGTTTTAGATGCCATGAATTCTAATACATTCCAGGATCAGGCAGGCGCTAAACACTCTTATAAATTCGGTTCTTTGAACGCTGTGAACGAAGATTCAAGAGCCTATGCCGTAGAACACAACAAAGAAGTGATCAGGATAGGAAAAGAATTAGATTCAAAAAGCTTAACGGTTTGGCTGGCGGACGGAGCAAGTTTTCCGGGACAATTGAATTTTCAGACAGCATTGTCAAACACAGAGAAAAGTTTAAAAGAAATCTATGCAGAAATGCCTGAAGACTGGAAACTTTTCATTGAATACAAGCCTTACGAACCGAATTTTTATTCAACAACCATTCAGGATTGGGGAACTTCGTTTATGTTGGCAAATGCTTGTGGTGAGAGAGCTTATACGTTGGTAGATTTAGGCCATCATCTACCGAATACCAATATTGAGCAGATTGTTGCAACCTTGATGTACAAAGGAAAATTAGGAGGTTTCCACTTCAACGATAGCAAATATGGGGATGATGACTTAACGGTAGGTTCCATTAAGCCTTATGCTTTATTCTTGATTTTCAATGAATTGGTATACGGAATGGAAAATAATCCTCAAAACCCTTATCCGGCCTGGATGATCGATGCAAGCCATAATATTAAAGATCCGTTGGAAGATTTATTACAGTCTCTGGAAGCTATCCTAATTGCTTATGCACAGGCACTTTTGGTTGATCAGAAAGCATTAAAAACAGCTCAGCTGAATAATGATGTCGTTGGTGCGCAGGATATTTTGCAAAACGCCTACAGAACAGATGTTCGTCCATTATTAAGAGCTGCAAGATTGCAGAAAGGTGCTGCTTTAGATCCGATCGCAGCTTACAGGAGTTTAAAGGTGAGAGAAAATTTAATTATTGAAAGAGGCCTAGAAACCAAAGCAACGGGATTATAAAACCCTTTTTTAAAATTGATAATTTCAACTTTTGAGTGCAATCGAAAGTTTTTATTATATGTATCCTTATATTTTTATCATTAAGGTTGAAAGTGTTTGGAGGTAGGATCTTGCTTTTTGCTGCTTAAGAAATAAGTGGATTTTTTCTTAATTCATCGTATCATCTGAACACTCCTTAATGGTGTTTCAATAACTAAATTTAAAATTATTGAAACACGAATCAAATATCACAAATCAGCATTGTGACATTTGTGAAGATAGTAGCGTCACTTGTGTTAAAACAAAAAAAATAAATTGCTTTGCCGCTTCGTTGTTGCAATGACAAAAAATAAAAATTCATCCCAGAAATGTCTAAAAAAAAGGTAACCATTGTATTTGATATTGGAAAGACCAATAAAAAGTTCTTTTTATTCGATAAGAATTATAAAGAAGTTGTCCGGGAATATACAGAATTACCACTCATTACTGATGAAGATAATTATCCTGCGGAAGACCTTTCAGCCTTGCAGCATTGGATAAAAGATAATTTTAATGCCATTCTTGATCATCAAGAATATGAAGTAAAAGCCATCAATTTTTCCACATATGGAGCAAGTTTTGTGCATCTGGATCAGAAAGGAAATGTTCTGACTCCATTGTACAATTACACCAAACCGATGGATGAGGAAATTCTTGATTTATTTTATGAAAAGCATGGAAGCAAACAGAAAATTGCCCGTGAAACAGCATCACCCCAGGCTGGAATGCTTAATTCAGGTCTGCAATTATTCTGGCTGAAATATAAGCATCCGGAAATATTCAGAAAAATCCGTCACAGCCTTCATTTACCTCAATATTTATCGTATTTGTTTACCGGAATTTGTGTGTCGGAATTTACTTCAATAGGCTGTCACACCAATTTGTGGGATTACGACAAAGCTGACTATCACGACTGGGTGTATGAAGAAGAAATAGACGCTTTATTACCACCAATTGTGCCGACTTCTGCGAGTATCAATACTTCTTACAGAAATAAAAAAATTAAAATCGGTGTTGGGATTCACGACAGTTCTTCAGCGTTATTACCTTATATTTTAAGCAAAAAAGAACCGTTTTTACTTCTCTCAACGGGAACCTGGAGTATTTCGTTAAATCCTTTTAATGATGAAAGCCTAATTGATGAAGATATAGAAAATAATTGCCTGAATTACATGCGAATTGATGGGAAACGTGTAAAAGCATCCCGTTTTTTCATGGGAAATGAATACAAAATCCAGATTGAAAAACTATGTGCTTATTACGGAAAAGAATATGGTTTCCACAGAGAAGTGCAGTTTGATCAGGATTTGTATTTGCGCTTAATGAAAAATAAAAATATCTATTTTCGCTTTGAAGGAATTATTTTAAAACGAAAAATGATCAGTGAAACAGATTTAAAATCATTCACTACTTTTGAAGAAGCATATCATCAATTAATGATAGAACTGATGGATTTACAGATTCATACCATCAAAAATGCAATCGGAAATTCAGATATCGAAAACATTTATATCGATGGCGGATTCACTGATAATGACGTATTTATGAAGCTTATGTCTCATCATTTTCAGCATTACAATGTGATGTCTACACATTCTCCGCTGGGTTCTGCATTGGGAGCTTCCATGGTGATTTCGAACAAAAAAATAGACGAAACTTTTTTACAGCAGCATTATCAGATGAAAGTGCTTCAACCGTTAATTCTTAATTTATAAAACATGGCATTTCCATTTGATACCCGTTACGCTTCGCTTGAACTTTTAATCGAAAAGGCAAAAAAAAGAATGCCCCGTTTCGCTTTCGAATACCTGGATGGCGGTTGCAATGAAAACATAAACCGGGACAGAAATACGAGCGAACTAAGAGAAGTTCTTCTTCGTCCACGTTATCTGAATAATTACAGTGAAACCAACATGGAAACTGAATTGTTTGGAGTAAAATATTCTGCGCCTTTCGGAATTTCTCCCGTTGGGTTACAGGGACTGATGTGGCCCAATGCTCCCGAAATTTTGGCAAAAGCTGCTTTTAAACATAATATTCCCTTCATATTAAGTACAGTTACAACAAGCAGTCTTGAAAGAATTTCCGAATTAACAGAGGGAAAAGCCTGGTATCAATTATACCATCCGAAAGAAGAATGGCTGCGCGATGATATTCTCGACCGTTGTGAAGCTTCCGGATACGATGTACTTGTTGTTTTGGCTGATGTTCCGACTTTTGGATACAGAGCAAAAGAAATAAGAAATGGCTTATCAATGCCGCCTCAAATTAATTTCCGAAATGTTTCCCAGGCTTTGGTAAAGCCGCAATGGTGTTTAGAGATGCTGAAACATGGTGTTCCGAGTTTTGCAACGATGAATAAGTATATGGATAAAAATATGAATGTGAAACAGCTAGGACAGTTTATGAATTCTACCTTTTCCGGCAGATTGAATTCAGACAGAATCAAGGCGATTCGTGACAAATGGAAAGGAAAATTAGTCATTAAAGGTGTCGCTTCAGACGAAGATGCCGCAGAAGCAGTTCGTTTAGGTTTCGACGGAATGATTATTTCCAATCATGGCGGAAGACAGCTTGATGCGGGTGAATCTACGATTGCTGTAGTGAAAGAAATCAGCGAAAAATATAAAGGTCAGATCAAAATTATGATGGACAGTGGTGTAAGAACCGGCCCGGATGTTGCCCGCGCTTTAAGTTGTGGTGCTGAATTTACCTTTATGGGAAGGACTTTCATGTATGCAATAGGAGCTTTAGGTGACAAAGGCGGTGACCATATTATTGAAATGCTTAAAATGCAGTTCAGACAGGTGATGGAACAGGTTTGCTGTGAAAAACCGGAAGATTTGCAAAACTTCAGAGTGAAATAAAATCTTTAAGGTTATATTAATATTCAATTGGAACGGGCTTTAGCCCGTTTTTCATTGTAACAGATTCTTATTGACTTTAGTCAAAATGTAAAATTCTGTTTGCGGATTCCAAAATATTTTTAAACGAAGATTTAAAATAGTAAAATGCATTATTTAAGGAAGCAAAGTATTGCAACAAAGTTGCTGATGAAGTTAGCTTTATTAGAATCAATTTATTGATTCCATTCTTTGCTCACTTACAATAGGCAGTATGATAAATAAAACTTTGAGTTAAAAAAATGACCACTTCAAAATAAAAATTCGCAAAGACAGCTTTGCGAATTTTTTTATGATAATTTGAAAATTTATTTCTTCTTTTCAGCCTTCACCGCCTTCACCGCCTGTCTCGCCAATAGCTTCCAGTCATTTTTTACTTTTACCCAAACCAATAAGATATCCAGCGTCACATCTCCTGGTGCTTTTCCGGCATCAGCAGTCGTTGCATAAAAATGATGACGGACAATGGCTGTATTACCAACAATACTTACTGTTTGATTGGTAATATTAATCGTTACAAAATCAGACTTTTTGCTGGCCAGTTTTTCTACAAATTCCCTGGCATCATCAATATGGCCTCCTGAATGTCCGTAAGTTAATTCCGGCAGGATTAAAGATTCTAAATCAGATTTTTCTCCGCTTATCATCGCTAATCTGAACTTTTCGGCAACAGCATTTACAGCCTCCTTATCACTTATTTTCTGTGCTGAAATACTTATTGCCATCATAAAACCAATGGCAAAAATTAATTTTTTAATCATAATTGAATAATATATTTTGATAGTATTTAAAAGTGTTTTTATTCTAAATTCGAAAGTATAATTCGTGTAATCGATTGCATAACTATTTATAAAGAATCTCTCTGAATAAACTTAAATACGTTATTCACAGATTCTTTTTTATTTTTCAGAATCATATAGGCAGCAGATTCTCCCATAGCTTTAAAATCTGTAGTAATTACCGTAATTCCCAGTAGTTCTTTAAGAGGCGTTTCATTATAGGAAATAATTCCGATGTCTTTGCCTAGTTCAAGGTTTTTCTGTCGGATTTGCTTAACCAGGTTCACCAGATCCCGTTCCCGAATCGTGATGAAAATATCTTTATCCTGCAATTCCATATCGGGATAAATTTCGTCAAGAATTTCATAATCCAGTGTAAAATCTTTACAAAACTTCTCAAAACCCCGTACAATACGGAAAGGGTAGGGATGAATGGATTTGTCGGGATACACTAAAATTATCTTCTCGTATTTCTTTATTTTGTCTAAACCTTCCTTTAAAGCATTATAAATATCATGCTCGAAATCCTGAAAAATAGAGCCGTATTCTCCGGAAATATTAGGCTTGGTATTGTCTAACAACAGCAACTTGTTTTTCGGGATCTGTTCAATCATATCTAAAACCTGCTGTGTTGAGCTGGTATGTTTAGACTGTTCGTCACGGAAATGGGGCATAATCACGTAATAGTCAAATCCGCCAAGATTCTTTTTTAAAGAATTAATGAAAAGTGTTTCGTCACAGTGGTAAATATACATCTCAATATTGCCTTTGGTACCGATTGCATTGACGAAATAATTATAAATCATCATTTTATAAGTACTCGGTTTGTTGATCAGGAAGAAAATATTGATCACATCATTTTTATTAATCCGTGAAATATAATATCCTTTTCCTTTTACAGATTCGATGATTTGTCTTTTCCGGAGTTCTTTATACGCTTTTTCTACCGTATCTCTTGAAAGAAAGCACGACTCGCTGAGTTCATTTATAGAAGGGATTTTCTCACCAATCTTAATCTCTCCGCTATCAATTCCATTGAGAATAGAATCTACAATCTGTTTATATTTAGGAACTCTGGAATGCTCATTGATTATTATTTCAAATGTTTCTGCCATGATGTTAAAGTAGGAGATGTTTATTTCAGTTTAAAGAATAATTTAAAGGTTAACGAACGGGCTAAGGCAAGTTACAAATATTTATAATATTAATTGTAATTGCAATGGTTTTACTATAAATTATAACGGAAAAATAGAATTTTAGTATACAAAGTTAAATACAATATGCAAAAAACTTAATAATATACCTTGACATGGTAATTAGAAAAGTAAAAGAAACAAAGAAGGAATTGAGAATTAAATTTTAGTGCTTGTAATTTCAAAGACAAAAGAGGTAGAAGTTTCAAACTTTCCTCCCTGTGTTGCTCCAAACAGGAATTTAGGGGTTATACCGTCTTTGTCCATTAAAATCATGGGACGTTCTAATCTTCCGAATCGTTTTAAATGACTGGATGGTACAGGTTCCTTAATATAACTTTTCATATCAAGGTAAGCAATTTTCGGTTTGGACCAGTTAAGGCCATCCCTGGAAGTTAAATGTAAACCGTATTCATGGTTAAAGAACCCCATATCACGGGCTACTATATGAAATTTTCCATGTTGTTTCCAGATAAAAGCATCTTCCAGCTGGGCATTGTCAGGCTGTAATGAAAAATCGATGACTGGATTTTCCTTCATTTTCTCGTAAGGACCTGAAGGGTGATCAGCCTTTGCCAGTCCGTATTTTCGGTTTCCTCTTACCGGACCTTTCTGGTTTTCATATTCTTCGGTGTTCCAGGATTTATAAAAAAGCCAGAATTTTCCATCATTTCCTTTTATAAAAGCAGGATTGGTAGTACAATGGTCGTCCCATGCGCCTTTTTCTCCGGGAAGTAGCAGAGGTTTTTGCGGCCTTGCCCAATCTCCGTCAAGACTTTTTGAAGTGGCAAGCCCTATTCTTTTGGTATTTGTTTTTCCGTTTTGGTTACCCATGTAGAAAAGATAATACTCATCTTTTACTTTAGTAATTAAAGGATTATGACAGGTCGTGGCATCCCAGAATTCGCCGCCTCTGGGGGTAAGAATAATTTGTTTATGCTTGAATTCATCATAGGGAGAATCTGCTTCTGCACGGCAGATTTCAGAACCGTTTAGCCAGCCGCCCATCCCTTTTTCTTTTTTCCATCTTGAATAAAAAAGATGAACCTTACCGTCCTCGCCCCAGATTGGAGAATTACACCAAATGTAATAGTTCTCCAATGAAAAGGTACGCCCAATTGGTTTTAAACCGAAATAAGGTTTGTCGGAAGATGAACCTGTAAATGACAACCCCAGAACCCCAGCTGTGATCCCAAGGGCTGAAGTCTGTAAAAAGTCTCTGCGTGTAAAGTGTCTGGGTTTGTCCATCTCATCTGATTTACGGCTAATTTAGTTTAAACATATCAACAGACTGTCCTGTACTTTCGGTGAACTGTTTAGCCGGAATTTATCAGCCTTTGGATTTGAAAAAATTAAAACTAGTGCATAAAAAAAGCCCACCCTAAGGCAGACTCTAACTACTACTACTACTATATGAATATGAAATTTAAGGCATCTTTTTAAAACCTTCCGCTTTTATTTTCCATGAACCGTCTTTTGGAAAACCCGGAAATTTACCTTTGGAACTGTCCCAGCCTTCGAGCATCATGGCAACAGTCGTTAAAACACCTCCGTTTCCGGGAAGATAAATACGAAGACGTTTATCCTGAAAATTATGACCGTTTTTAAGATAGGTATTAGTCTGAATATTCATAAAAAGTGCATCCAGAGCTTTATTTGGAAGCCCCAGTCTTGCGGCGTTCATGGCCGTCATCGGGAAATCCCAACCCCAGGTGTGTTCCCAGTTCCATCTTTCCCAAACAATGTCCAGTGTGTTTTTCATAATTTTTTTATCCAGTTTCGGGGATTCAGGAACCATTCCTAATGCTCCCAGAACAGCCGGATGATCAGTCATCCATTTCGGAAAAGTGAAAGAATCTTTTGCAGATTCGGTTGATAAATAAACGCCATCCTGAATAGGAAGCGGGGCTAGTTTTGCAATAACCTCATCCCATTTTTTATCTCTAGGCTGCCCCAATCTTTCCTTCCATTGTTGAGCAACTTTCAGTGCCCAATCCCAATAAGCCACTTCATAAGTCGGGTTGTACGTATTCTTTGCAGGGAAAACTTCCTGTGCGGGAATAACGCCTTTTCCTAGATTGTAACGGTTTTTCTCTTTATCATAATGAGCATAATCTGCCATAAATTCGGCTGTTGCAAAAATAAGGTCTTTATATTTTTTCAAAACTTTTTTGTCCTGTTTATCGCGGTACAGAAGTTCGGTCATATAGATGATGTGCGGTTGTTCCCAGATCAGGAATGCAGCCACAGAAGATGGGCTTTCATTTCCTTCATTATCAGACATTTTAATCCACCTTACGCCTTTGTAGCCTTGTCTTTCTGCTAATTTTTTTGCTTTTTCAAAAGTCCTGAAATAATAATCCAGTTGTTTTTCTAAAATCTCAGGTCTTCCCCATAAAGCGTAGTGAACACCATGCCACCAATGCATCTCTGTATGTGGTTTTCCGTACCAGCTGTTGAAGGTTAATCCTGTTTCCTGTGGCGGGTTGCTTCCTCCGCATTGTACTTTTGTTAAATATTCTGACAGAACAACCCTGCGTTCCAATTCGTTGGCTCTGGGGTCTGTACTTCCTTCAAAGTCAACTGCTGCACCGCTTTTCCAGAAAAGTTCCCATCCCAAAGCGCTTTCTTTTTCTGCATCAGCAAATAATGTTTTCCTGCTTTTCGGATTTTTAGCTGAAAACTCAACACTTAATTCTATTTTTTTGCTTTTTGAAGATGGTTCTAATACAAAATAATGTTTCCCTGCTTCTCGTAATTTCCCTTCTGTAAAATAAAACTGGGTATAATAATCTGCACTCTGCAACTGATGATGAATGATACCCTGCGTTGATTGTGAAGAAACAATTCTTGTCGTATGATCGTTTTCATTGCCATAAAAAGCAGCGTCATCCAAAAACTGTCCGGTAGGAGAAGGATAGCGTGCGAAAACTTTTAACCTGTTTTGAGCAATCAGATCAGACTCAATTTTAACTCCGATTTTATCAGAGTTCTGAAAAGAAGCCGTCCAGACTTTTACAGGAATTCCGTCCAGTGAGAATTCACTTGTTATAATTCCTGTCCAAAGATCAATTTTTTGATGAATGTTGGTAAGGTCTGAAATTTTTGCTTTCTGACCATCTTTTTTAAGTAGTTCAATACCGATATTTCCTAATTGCAGACGATGTTTGTTGACTCTGAAATACTCAACGGCTCCTTTATTTCGTTCAGGCTCTTTAAGTTGCACACTGTACATTGCTTTACGTCCTTCATTGTTGAAATCGTATGCTTTTAATGTTTCCTCAAATGTATAATCTTTAGTATTTGGAAAACTGTTCCAGCCCCATTCTGACTGGGTTCCCAAGGAAACTCCATTTTTGTAATATTCAGGAAACGACTGCATTCCGGTAATATCGGCTGTGTAGGCAAATTTTCCGTTTCCAACCGTTAAAGTAGAAAGGGTATCGGCTTTTATGTTGACCACATTGTGACGCTGCACTACTTTCTTCCGGTCTATTTTCTGAGCAGTTAATGAAGAAAAGCTTATCAGAAAAAATCCAAGATATACTGCTAATTTTTTACTCATATTTTTTATTTAAGAATAGTGGCACTCATCAGTCCGATAACTACATCGTTGCTCACTGCTGTTAATTTTATTGATTTTAATTCTCTGTTTGGGTCAATCGGAAGATCCAGAATGGTTGCGGCACCGCCTTCAACAGCCCGGCTGCTTACTCCTTTAATTTCTGAATATTTTGTTAAACTTCCTCCTTTGTACAATTCCCCGGTTTTCAGCTGAACCCGGTACGGAATTTTATCGTCCGGAATTTCAAAAGCAAAATTATCATCAAACAAATCCTGCTCTATAGGCCACCAGTTTATGGGATTTTTTAGTTCTAATGCCGTAACCGAACCATCTGAATATTGAATTGTAATCGTTCCATTGATAATTTGTGACTGCATCGGATTGGTAGAACCTGCCATCAGAAAATAGATTTTCTTTCCTTTTCCCGTAACAGGAATTTCAACCGATTTAGGAAAATTATCCCATTGACTTGTAAAGACAATATTTTTCGCTTCGTTATTAATTAAAAAAGGAATTCCTAAGAACTCTAGTTTCCCGTCTTTTCGTTTTTTCATCAATCCGCTGTCATCAATTTGAGTTGTGGTCAGCGGGTAACACCAGTTTCCGATTCCTTGCCACGGAAGCTGTAGAGTAGGGACATGGAGTCGTGGTGAAAGATATTTTTGATTGAAAATTTCAGTTACTCTCTCATTATATTCTGAGGCTAATGAAACGGGATTGAATGCGCCTTTATTTTCAATTTCCCAATCTGTTATTTCTACATTTTGCCTGATTCCATTGTATTCAAGCTGAATAAAGTTGGTTCCCCTGCTTAAAACATTTGCTGGAATTTCAATTGAAGTATTTTGATTTTTTTGAATTGAAAAACTTGTACTTAAATTATTAATACTCAATTTTCCATTGATTGTATTGAATGATTTAGACTGAATTTGTAGTTTTTTATTCGCCCATTTTGTTTCCAAAGGAAATCGGATGTCAACATTTATAGGTTGCCACCAAGTTGTTCCGTTTTGCTCGACTTGCACGAAAAAAGTTCCTTTTCTTTCCTTTTGGTTTAATTCAAACTTGTGGTTGGCCAACCCGTCTTCTCCCTTTGGTTGAGTCCACTCCTCCTGAAGAGGGGAATTTTTTATTAATCCCTGAGGATCATAAATATTTTTGATTTTCTTTTTTGTATCAAAATTCAATTGAAAATTTTCGGAAATATAAGTGATGTAATCTGTTTTTTCTGTTTTTAATTCATCTCCCGAATACGTAATTTCAACGGTGAACTCTTTCCCTTTCTCTGTTTCTAACCTTACAAAAGGTTGTAAAATAGAATTTGGATATATTTCAAATTGCACTTTTTTACCATTTACCGTTACTGATTTTATTTTGGAATGATTCACAGGGATCGATACATCAAGCGAAACTGCATGGGTATAATTTGATTTAAACCAATAACTCGTTTTTTTTGAAATTTGGTTAAATTTAAATTCCCAATCCTTAAGCTTTAGTTCTGCAAAATTCCAGTCTTTGGGAAACCCTGGTTTTATAGTGATTTTATTTTCTAATAATTTGGGGTAGATTCCGAAAAGACCTTCCGTTAAAGTTCTTGCAGCCACACCAATTGGATCGGCAAAATCACGGTACAATTCCCCGCGAAAAGCATCATAGTGAGATAATTGCTCAAAATTTCCCGGACTGATTCCGTAGTACATACTTTCGGCCAGATTGCCTTTCCAAAGTCGATAGGCTTCATCATTTCTTCCCGCCTGCCAATATGCCAAAGCTGTTTGTAAATTCTCTGCCAGCGCTACATTATTAATTGACCAATCATAAGGCTGCCAGCTGGTGGTGGAAAGGGTGTAATAATCTTTATTAATTTCTCCTTTTACTGTTATAGGAATCTTCGGAATATGATTGTTGATGTACTGTGTGTTTTGATAATCCTCAAATTCATTTAAAATATAAGCATCCGAAACATGATAAATAGACCATATTCCGGGCTTATCGTGAAGTACCTGATTCCCCAAAGCGTCTTTATATTCAGAAAAATACCCTTTGTTTTTAATCCAAAGCTCGTTTTTCATAGCTTTTAAAATGGATTCAGCTTCTTTTTCATACGGAATAGGATCTTCGCCAATGATTTTGGCCAGTTTTGCCATTTCACGGTTAGCTCTGTAATTATAGGCAGAAGTGTGGGTTACTTTTCCACCAGAATACTGCAAAGCATCGCTCGCCCAAATGGCAGCATACGCATCATAAAGATTGCCCCGTTTGAAGTTTCGTTTTTCCCAATCCATGTGACGGACCATTGTAGGCCACATTTTTTTTAAAAAAATTACATCTCCCGTGTAGTTGAAATGAGAAAATATCTGATCAAAGAAAACCAGATTCATATCATAATGATGAGGTTTTGAATGGTCATTGGGATTTCTGGAAATATATCCGCTTGAGAATACCGAAGTTCCCATTTCTTCTTTGTGTCTTGCCAGATGCAAAAGTGTGTCCATTTCAACGGGTGCCGAATCGGGTTTTAAAACCTGAGAATTGGAATAGCTTTCAAAGTGTTCTTTTGCCCGATCATGCCAACTGAGAACATCGGCGGCGTAAGCTCCTCGCCAGGCATTTAGCCTCATCCTCCAGGCAACTGCGCCATGAAGAAATGTTGGACTTTCCCAAATGCCATCTGCGGCAACGGCAAGGGTAGCTCCGAAGCTATTTAAATCCGAATCCGGAGTTTTCAACTGAATCCGGCTGATTAATGATAAACGGGATCGTTCAGCTTCATTAAAAATGCCTGCAAGTCGTTTGTCTGAAATATTCTGATCTGATTTTCCTTTTTTAATCTGAATATAAACCGGATTTTTTTGCGCTGAATATGCTGCGTAAATGATCGGAGATTTTTCTGTTTTATTTTGTGTAAAATCAGATAATTTTTCCAACGTTTTCGCCTCTGTCAATTGTAATGAATTGGCGTTCGAAAAACTTCCGCTGATGAACTGGTTTTCTTTTTTCTTGTTTAAATAAGTAAGCTCAAATTGGTTTTTATTAATTTGAAACTGATTATTTTCACAATATTCCGGAAGCAAGTAAAAACCTGATTCCGGGTCTGCACCGATGTCGCCATTTCTGCTGAATGTTTTTCCGCTTGCTCCACCATAAACAGCATAAATCTTTGATGAAGGATCTACATTTATTGTCTCCATTTTTAAGATCAAACCTTCTTCTTCAGATTGTGCTAAAACCGTTATTTTTAAATTTCCATTTCCAAGAATATGATCTTTAATGGTATATAACATCATTCCCGGACGATAACGGGTTTCAATGATATCGGCCTGAATTAATTTTTTAATTGAATTTCCTTTATGAATAACAAACTGAAGATTACCACCCATTCCGGGAAGATACAACGCAAACTCCGGCAAATCTCCGGCTTCTACTCTTGAGGCGAGGTTGTTACCATACAAAGCACGGTTGAAGCGGTATTTCCCGTTAACCAGCAAAAAATCACCTTTGTCTTCTTTGTAATGCAGCGCTCTTTCATTTTTCTGCCAATGTCTGGATTGGGAAAAAGAGTTTGAAAAGGCACATAAAACAATAAGCCCTGCTAAAATGGATGTTCTTCGCATTTTATTTATTTAAATCAGTTAGTGGATCTCCGTTAACAGTTACGTTTTTCAAGGTGACATTCTTTAAGAAATCAACTTTATAAGGAATTTCAACACCGTTAATTTTAGCATTCACCATCGTAAAATCTGTTACCGGAGAAGATTCGTAGGCATCAGAAAGGACGGCATATTTTCCACCTTTTTCAACAGTTAGGTTTTCCACCCAAATGTTTCTGATCGTAGGGATGAAGTTGCCTGGTTTTTCATAGTGCATATTGAAACGCACTGCAGCTTCTTTATAAGCGCCTACTTTTGTATTGTAGAAGAATACATTTTCGATAATTCCGCCCCGGCTTGAGCTTGTTTTAATACGAAGTGCCCTGTCAAGGTTTTTACTATCCATCACATTTTCTATGGCGTAAATATTTTTTGCTCCGCCTGCAATTTCGCTTCCGATCACTACGCCGCCGTGTCCGTCTTTCATTTCACAGTTTTCGATGATGTGATTTTCTGCCGGTTTCCCTATACCTCTTCCGTCTTCATCTCTTCCAGATTTTATGGCAATGCAATCGTCTCCTGTATCGAAATATGAATCTTTAATCCACACATTTTTACAGGCTTCAGGATCAAAGCCATCATTATTAGGACCGTGGCTGATTACTTTTACTCTTTCAATCAAAACATTTTCACACAATACAGGATTAAGGTTCCACATCGGAGAATTTTTCACAAAAACATCTGCCATATAGAAATTTTTACTCTTGTAAGGCTGAACGAAATTAGGCCTTAAATAATATCCATCACCGAATATTCTTTCTCTCGGATCTTGCTTTTGAGCCATGTATTCATGCAGTTTTGCGCGGGCAGGATTTTGTCTTCCGGGGCGGGATTCGTTCCAACCGTATTTTTTTGCACCACACCAAAACCACCAATGGTCGTTATCAGAGTTTCCATCCAATGTTCCTTTTCCTGTTATAGCTATATTTTCTTCTTCGTAGGCATAGATTAACGACGAGTAATTCATACATTCCATTCCTTCCCATCGTGTGAAAACAATAGGGTAGTCGTTGCTGTCCTGGCTAAACAGGATCGTTGCACCTTCACTAACATGCAGATTCACATTGCTTTTTAAGTAAATAGCTCCTGTCAAAAAGATACCTTTTGGAACAACAACTCTCCCTCCGCCTTCTGCATTGCATTTTTCGATGGCTTTTTTAAAGGCTTCCGTATTTTTTGTTTTTCCGTCACCATAAGCACCAAAATCAGTAATGAGATAATCTTTTTTTCTGAAGATGGGCTTTACAATTTCTTTTTTTAATCTATTGATTTCCTGTAAAGGCTGTTCAGAGGAAGTCCAGGGTCTGTATTGCCCCGAAACGGAAGCTGATATGATTAATGCGAAAAGTATTAAAGCGTATTTTTTCATAATGTCAGAAAGATATTAGTTTAAGAAAGAACATCAATATTAAAAATCTCTTTCTTTATCGCAATCTAAAACAATTATGATTAAGAATTATCCTGCACTGTCTGTATAAAATTAATGGAATTAAATACTTGAATGTACTAAAATAAAAAAATAAAGTATCACTTATCAGTCAGTATCTTCCCTGGAGTTGCTAACTTTGTTAGGACACACTATTTATACTCTTTAACTTTAAGAGTATGAAAAGATCAGAAAAAATTACAGTTTAGAGTTTAAGATTGGGCCGGTATCTTTAAGTGAGCAGCGAGGCAATGTATCCTCGGTAGCCGAAGAATTGTGGATCTGTAAAGAAAGTCTAGTCAATTGGCGAAAACTTCACAAAGAAGGTAAACTTAGCAAGGAAAAACAAATATCCTCTGATCCGATAAGGGAAGAGTTATTGAGACTTCGCAAGGAACTAGAAGAAACAAAGCTTGAACGTGACATCTTAAAAAAGGTGGTAGGCATCTTCTCCAAGAGAGACGATCATGATAGCTTGATTTTCCATTCAGACAGTGGGATACAGTATGCGTGTACAGAATTTATATCAATAGTCGGAAGAAACATTACCCGAAGCATGAGCGGAAAAGGAAACTGTTATGATAATGCTGTAGCGGACAGCTTTTTCAAAACTCTGAAGACTGAGCTTGCCTATCAAAATAAATATGAAACTAGAGATCATGCTAAAAACTTTGTGTTCGAATATATAGAAACATTTTACAACACTCACAGAAGACATTCGGCTTTAGGAAATTTAACCATAAAAGAGTATCAAAATTTAATGTCTAATCAATCTAAAAATATAGCATAAAGAGTATATAAATTTTGTCTCAAAAATAGTTGCAAGTTCAATAGCGAAGTTATACAAATCATAAAACTTTAGGTACCATGAAAACACAGAAGAACTAGTGAATTGAGATTCAATATGTTAAAAATCCCTTGATATTAATTACCAAGGGATTTTTAGTCTAGTACACCTAGGATAAAAAGAATTCTTCTCATGATTATTGTTATATTTAAATTATTAAACAGGTCAAAGATATGCCTATTTATGGTACTTAGCAAGTGTTTTTGTTTGTGTTAAATCTACTGTTGGTGAATAAATAATAGTAAATTTTTATTTTTTTTGTGGTATCAATATATTATTTTAAGATGAAGTGTGTTTTTTTGTCTTAATAATTGTATATGAGTTAATTTAATTTATTTTAAAAATATTTTCAAATCATGCGCAGAAGGCTTTAAACACTGGTGTTTGGACCAATATTTTACAATTTAATCATTATTTTATTCTTTTGTTTTTTTATTGCTAAAAAATAAATTTAGATGGTATGTTTGTCAAGACATGGTCTTGGAAAAATAATTAAAAAACCTTCATCATTATTTTGCATAATAAACCGGTAAAAAGGCAGCCAAGTTGTAACGGTCAGCCTTCCTAGTCCCTGCCAAAAGACTACGGCATAAACGGTTTCCTCCCTAAAGGTGCCCTCCATTTATTCCGTTTCCTTTTGTCTTTCACTTTACCCGTAACAATGATCTGCTTTCTTTTTTCCGGTTTTTCTTTTGAAAAATATCAGCAAGGCGAGAGCCTTAATAGGAAGAGGGAATTAATTACTAAGCAGGTACGGGAAAATAAAGGCTCCGCCGTACACGGAGCAAAACAAATGAAGTTTAATATTGTCAACGAAATTAAATTAACCTATTCAAGGGAGGGAAATGCTGAAAAATTAATAACTAATTCAAATGATGCCGTTGAGGTGTTCAGAGCACATTTTGATAGTGGTGAAATTGATTATAGGGAATCATTTTATGCACTGTATTTGAATCATGCCCATAAGGTTCTGGGAATAAAAAGAATTTCTGAATCAGGAATTTCCTCAACTTTGGTAGACATTAGAATTATTATGCAGGCCGCGCTTTTATGTAATGCATCATCTCTTATTGTTGCGCATAATCATCCATCAGGAAATTTAAAACCATCATGCGAAGACGTAAAAATGACCAATAAAATAAAGGATGCATCTGAGTTTTTAAATATACAACTGCTTGACCATTGTATTTTAACTTCTACGGAATATCTATCATTTGCTGATGAAGGATTGCTGTAAGTGATTTTGAAATTTTACGAACAATAAAAAAACGGCAAGTTTAATTGCCGTTTTTGCTTTCTAAATTCAGGCGAAAAGACAGATCTCCCTGCAGTCAAAGTGTCTTTTCGCAGTAAAATTTTATTTTGGTATTAGAAATGTTTTTCTATGGGCTTTGCTCTAATTAAATCTTTATTCTTTACTTTAATCCGCTGATGTCGGCCGCCATTTTTTTCAAATATTTCAATAAACAATACCTGATCTTTAAATAACGTAAATTGGTCAAAAAGATAAACGTTTTCAACTGTAGACCTGTTTTTGACATTCAGTGTAGAAAAATATGCCCGAAGCGGATATAGTATTTTGTCCTGAACAGCTGTACGCTTCAGGTTTTTTTTATCAGTTATTTTGAAATTGATATAATCAACCTGATAATTAATATTTCGGCTGTTCTTAATTTGCAGAACAAAATAGAACTTTCCATTATATAGGTTCAATGACTTTACTATGAATTCTATACCATCACTTTTCGAATGGATGTGCCGGATACTGCGTTTTGAACTTTCACTCAGTGTTTTCATGATGTGATCTGTAACAGAAGAGGAATCGCCTTTAAGTTTTTCAAACAAGATTTCAGAAGTATTTCCATTGTAAGTGTACATTCGTAATTTTGAAAGATCATAGCTGAGAGCCTCAGGATAAGGGCTGTACAATACATCAAAACTATAGAATGTGCCATCTTTGGTGATCACTGAAAAATTGGTTTCGGGTTCAAAACCCTTTACGGCTGCTTTAATTCTTAAAACGTTTTCCAAATCATTAGTTTTGCCAGCCGTAATATAATCACTGCCTAAATCAACATATTGTATAGGAGAAGGAAATAAGAGGTGTGTTGTTTTATCATATGTGACCTGCATTTTCTGTGGATCAATCCTTGCCTTATAGAGTACTCTAAACCCAATGGTATCCTGAGCTGTAACAGTGGATAGGAAAGAAGTTAAAACAACTGCTAAGAGCTTTATATTAAATGCTATTCTCATTATTATATGTATATTTGTTAATTATTTTTTGAAACTAAAAACACAAGGTGTCCTGTTTTGACAGTAATTTTATGCTGTCTGACTTTTCTCTGAAAATATCCGGATACTCCCTGAATGAGTCCTTTGGTCAGGTCAGCTGTCACCTGCTGTCCCGCAGACCGGGTCATCATGATATTTGTTCCTGAGTTTTGGCCCATATTGGCAGCAATATCACTGAGAGCGTTTTGTTCGGAGGAATAGGGTATGTACAGTCCCAATTGTCCATCATTATCATGAATATTAATATCAACAGGTTCAATGATTCCCCCGTACGCTATGGTAGAGATGTTCAGGTGTAATCTTCCGCCCTGAAAGTTTGCCTTAGCTTTCAACACAGTTCCGACAGGGAGTTTTATTTTTCCAAGCATGATAGACTCCAATAGCCTTATTGCGACCATGCTTTCAGAGGTGACGATTTTTGTTTCATGGATAGCAGCCCGGATGCTGTTTCTGGGTGAAGATTCCAGGAACTGCTTATCTTGAATTCCGGTCAATCTTTTATCATTTATACCGCAGAAAATGATACTGTCTGCAGAATCTCTATACAAACTTGAAATCACAGAATGTATGATAGGCTTTGCAACGGTGATTCTGGCTTTAGCAAAAGCTGATACTTCTTTTATGTCACTTTTATTTTCAGACACCTCCTGCTTGGATACCGGAAGATATTTGGCGGCCAGCTGATAAGATCTTTCCATCAGTTCCAGTTGATCATTAATGCTGGTGCCGGCGGGTACTGCTTCGCGTTGTGAAGTTTCTGTCTTTAGTCTGTGAATTTCCCTTTTAAGCGTATTCACTTCCTGATCATCCCTGCTGTAAAATGAACTTAATGCCTGCTGGGCATTCCGATAACTGCTGGTTGGATTCTGATTGGATACAGGTGCAGTGCCAGATTCATTTTGTAAAAGTATTGGATTTGGAGCTGAGGTATCTTGAGAAGAATCAGTCCAGTAATCAGATAAGGTTGTGAGCGCATTTTTCTTTTCTTCATTTTTCTGCTCCAGTAATTGCTGTTCATACGCTTTCTGCTTATCGGACTGCAGCTGGCCATCAGAGGCCTGGGGTATAACTGAATTGAACCCTATCTTTGCACTATGGTCTTTCTCTTCTTTGGGGTTAAAAATCAAATACAAACATCCTGCACATACAATGGTCATTAAAAAGTAAATAACAGGTTTTTTCAACTGGTCAATGGTCAGCTTACGGTTTTTTGATTCATCATTTTTATCACCTTCCGTTACTCTGATATTGGAACTATTTTGGTCTTTCATCTTGATTATTTTGTGAGGAATTATAGACAGAGTGGTAACCTGCTTTATTTTTGATTGTTATATCTGCAGGCTTGGTAATGATATGCCTTATGGGTGGCATATCTTTGCTGTCGCTTACATTTTTCGATGCTATCTGAATGATGATCATAAGTAAGGTCATCAGTGAATATCCTGTAAAAAATAATGCAGTCAGAAAACGTTGTTTTTTTATCGGAAATGTTTTCCATTGGGCCTCCGTACTTTTTACCCACTGATCAATTCTTATTGTTAATTTTTTCATGCTCCTTCCTTTTATCGGTTAACTGTTTCTAAATCTTTATTCTCAACGACATTGAACTTTTCAATTGTAAATCCCTGGGGATTGCTGTCAGATCGGACAGAATTAACCAATGAGCACTGGGTGATCAGGTTTCTTATCGTCAGGTTGCTTGAACGAATAATAAACTGCCTGCTATACGTCTTTACTGCATAGGGATAGCTGCTGAAATCTGCGGTGATACTGTCAACTTCAATTCTTTGCTGTATATTTCCGCTGATGATTCGGTTGTAGTATCCTTTTTCAGAAAGATCTTTATAATAGTTGAATGCCGACTGGTCAGCCAGATTGAATGCTCTTTTCACATTGCTTTCAATCGCACTTTTATCGGGAGCTGCCGTAAAGAATAGTTCATGGAAGCGTCTCACATGTTCCCTTGCTTCTACCGGTCTGTTGATGGACATATCCTGAGAAAGCGCAACCATCAAGGATTTACCATTGTCCAACACATAAATCTTTTGTCTCTGCTGCTCTGCAAAGCTGTATGACTTGTAAACAGCTATACCAACAACTCCCAAGCATAGCAGGGCAAATACAAAAGTGAACAGCCTGATCTGCCTGAAACTGTTTTCTATATTTCTTAAGTTTTTAAATTCCATTGTTTTATGATTTTATTATTTAAGAAGCCTGCCGGATATGTTGCCCGCTGCTGAACCGGCCGCAGCTCCTGCAACATTTCCTGATTTCTGTGCCATCTGCGTAACATTGCGCATAAAGTTGCCGGCACCTCCTGCCTGAATGACCCATCCTGTAACCGTAGGAACCGTAAAATACCCGATGATTCCAATGATCATATAGATGATATACACCGTATTGGAGGTGTCAGGAATAAAGTCGGGATCAGCGAGCATCTCGATATCTCTTTCAATAATCAATGACTGGATCTTGGCAAGAACAGCACTGAACATATCTGCTACAGGAAGCCATAAATACACACTGATGTACCGGGTTAACCATTGCGTAAGAGTAGACTGAAAACCATCCCATACCGATATGGCAAAAGCAATAGGTCCAAGAATGGATAATACAATGAGAAAAAATGTCCTGATCGTATCGATAACCAGAGCGGCAGCCTGAAAGAGTATTTCCAGAAATTCACGGAACCCGTCTCTGATATCTTTCTTAATGGCGAATATTTCTCTTTCGATATACATTCCTGACATGGTGACCAGATCTGATGGTGACCATCCAAGCTCTTCCAGCTTTTTATCAAATTCTTCATCCGAAATCAGATAGGCCATTTCAGGGTTTCGAAGCATGGCCTCTTTTTCCAGAATATCTTTTTTCTGCTGCAGTTCATTGAGGTCTAAGACCTGGCCTTCCAGCATCGAATGGCTTCCGTGAACCACCGGATTCAAAACCCCGTTAATGCTTCCCAGCACCAACGTTGAAAAAAACATGATGCAGATACCGATAGCAAAGGGTCTTAACATCGGAAACAGATCAATAGGTTCGGCGCGGCTTAATGCCTGCCATACTTTTAATGATACATAAAATAATGCACCTAATCCAGCTACTCCTTTTGCTACTGCTGCCATATCTGCACATAATGGCATCATCTCTTCATAGACAGAACGAAGGACTTCATGTAAATTATTAGGTTCCATCTTACCAGTATTTTTGATTAGCTGTTCCATACAGATTCAGGACCCTTTGGGTATTATTCTGCTTTTTAGCCCTCAGGTAGCTGACAGAGATATTCTTATTGGTATAATATCTAACCAGATTATGATAATTCTTGACCTCTTTGTATACCCGGTCAATAATATCCATTCTTTCTTTGTCATTCAATGATAAGTTGGTTGAAGTGACAATTTGCTTTAATTCTTTGAGCAGTTCGGTGCTTTCATTGAGTAATGTAGAGTAGCCATTGGCAATAGCTGTGAGTTCCTGCGCATTGAAATTAGGATCACTGAGCATCTTCCCAAAATTGTTGACATACAGCTCCGAAACATCACCGACCAAAAGAACAGTCTGCTGAACCTTACGGGCATCTTTAACCAGATTATTTACAGCTTTAAGTTTATCATAATATTCTTTGCCCTGTTCATATACCTTCTTCACTTCATTGAAGTTCTTGACCACATTGGAAACCGTGGATGAAGTCTGTACAATTTCATTGGCTGAATTCAGAATACCTGACGCCAGGTTGGCAGGGTCGGTAACTACAAATTGTGCTTTTGCAAATGATGATATTACCATAGCAAGTATTATCATTGTTGTAATGATTGAGTGTTTCATTGTCGTGAAATTTTAATTGATTTAATGTTCTTTTTTGTGCGTTTTGATTCTCCTAAGAGAAATCTTCTTAATGGCATGCTCTACATTGCCGTCAAGTTCCATGGCAAGATCCATGACTTCCAATTTTTCAGTCTCTTCGGTTGTATACGCCAGATATTCTTCTGTAGAAACTTCTGTAGCATATACTGCTGAATGAGTTCCACCCAAGCCAATCCATACTTCTTTGTAGAGTCTTTTAGGATCATTATTCATATTGATCGATAAAACCTGAGACTTTTCTTTGTCGGTCAATCCCAACATAGCCTGGATATCATCAAATTTATTCATGTACTTACGCTGGTCCAGAAGGATCTTACAGTCAGAACTGTTAATGATACTTTCCTTAACAATAGGGGAATGAATAATGTCATCCACCTCCTGCGTAACCACAATCGCTTCACCGAAAAATTTTCTTACGGTTTTAAACAGATACTTGATGTACTCTGCCATGCCCTCCTTAGCAATTGCTTTCCATGCTTCTTCAATGAGGATAAGTTTTCTGATTCCCTTCAGTCTCCGCATCTTATTGATGAAGACTTCCATAATGATAATGGTTACAATCGGAAAAAGGATCTTATGGTCTTTAATCGCATCAATCTCGAAAACGATAAACCGTTTGGACAGTAGATCTAACTGTTTGTCTGAATTCAGCAGATAATCATATTCACCACCTTTATAGTAAGGCTCCAGAACATTCAGGAAGTTGGCGATGTCAAAATCCTTTTCCCTGACTTTTTTCTGTTCCAATATTCTTTGATAATCATTTCTGACATATTCATAAAAGCCATTAAAGGAAGAGTGCCCGTCAAAGCTTTTAATCTTTTCAATGTATCCACTGACAGCATTAGACAGTGCTACTTCCTCAGAACGTGTCGGTGGTTCATCATCTCTTTTCCATAGAGTCAGAATCAGTGTTTTAATACTTTCTCTTTTCTCAATGTCAAATACGCCGTCATCAGTGTAGAAAGGATTAAAAGCAATTGGATGATCTTCTGTATAGGTAAAATAAACTCCGTCTTCGCCTTTGGTTTTGCCTTTGATCAGTTCGCATAATCCCTGGTAGGAATTTCCGGTGTCGACCATAAGAATGTGAGCTCCCTGTTCATAATACTGCCTGACCATGTGATTGGTAAAGAAGGATTTACCGCTTCCCGAAGGGCCGAGGATAAACTTGTTTCGGTTGGTGATAATGCCCTGCTTCATTGGAAGATCAGAAATATCCAGATGAATAGGTTTACCCGTGAGCCGGTCTGCCATCTTAATGCCGAACGGAGATGGTGAGCTCTGATAATTGGTTTCTTCTGTGAAAAAACATAAAGCAGGCTCTATGAAGGTGTAGAAGCTTTCTTCGCTTGGGAAATCTCCGGCATTTCCGGGAATACCTGCCCAATATAATGTAGTGGTATCTGTAGTGTTATGACGGGGTTTACATTCCATGAGTGCCAAGGCACTCCCGGTATCATTCTTTAGCTGTTTGAGCTCAGCCGGATTGTCCGACCATGACATTACATTGAAATGGGCTCGGATGGATTGAAGTCCATAAGAATGGGCTTCATTCAGATATTTTTCAATCCATTCTTTATTGATCTGATTGGCCCTGCTGTACCTTGCCAGAGAATGCATATTTCTGGCAGATTTTTCAAATTGACGAAGGTTATCATCGCTGTTGTCAATAAACAGATACTGATTGTAGATATGATTACAGCTTAACAGCAGTCCTACCGGAGATGCAAATGAAAGCAGGCAGTCACTTCGGTCCGTGCTGAGCTTTTCATATCGGCTGTGGGAAGAAACAGTTGCCGGGAGATCATCTGTGTCAGACAAAGTATGCATACTGATACGGTTGTTTCCGATACGCATTTCTTCTGCGCCAAGATTCAGATCCTGTAATGATAGGTTGGCTTCTCTGGATAGGGTCAGATACTGTTCCAGCAATCCCGACTGTTTATCAGTTCCCGTTATCTCGTCAGCGATCATTCTTTCCAGAAAAATATATCCGCAGTCATTCATAATTCTTTCAAACTGATCCACCGCTTCCATAAATCTGCTGATGATATCTTTATCCCTTATTTCTTTAGGAATTAAAACTCCTTTACAGAGGGATGAGAAATTGCTCTGCATTTTCATTCTTTCCTTAGTGGTTTTGGTGATAAAGAGATAGCAGTAATGATTCAGAAAAGGTCTTTCGTTAAAGTGCCTCTCAAATGATTTGGATAGAAAGCTTTGATCATCACCGGAGAGATCCGGTCTGTAGTTTTCCTTAATAAACCAATCCTGCTTGTGCACAATACTGTAGTCCGGTAATGTTTTTATAGCTTTGAACCAGGCTGAATGTATGGCTTCATATTCAGCAGAAGCTATAGTAAACAATTCAGGTAAACTGACTTTAAAGCAAACAGTAACATCTGCATCTTTAGAGATAATATAGTTTTCTTCAATTGCCAGCAGTGGAAACCTGCTTTCCAATGTTGCCGCTTTTGATTGATTTCTCATGGTGAAGCTTTTTTGGAGTTCGATTTTAGATATCTATAGATTGACTTACGGCTTATGATATATCGGGGATGCTTCTTTTTAGCTCCCAATTTCATCAGTCCGTGCTCTCCGTATTTTCTGTTGAGAGAGAAGGTTTTCCAGATCAGAATACTGGCACTGGCTCCCCCGAAAACAAGACAGAGATAGGTGTTTATACCAGCCATATACATGATCATCACCAGTATCAGTACTGCTAATAATCCGCCTGTAAAAATAAACAGGTACTGTGCTTTCAATCCTTTGAACTCAGCGGTTCTTCCTATTCCTTTATTAATGTGATAGGTGTTCATTATTATTCGATTAAAGGAAGAATGAGCGCAGAATGGTTGCCGCCACAATTAAGAAGATACAGGCTCCGAACCAGCTGGCAGCCGTCTTACTGGTATCAGGATCACCACTGCTGAATTTGTTATATACTTTGACCCCTCCGATCAGGCCTACAACAGCGCCGATCGCATAGATAAGCTTTGTGGCAGGATCAAAATAAGAAGTGACCATCTGTGTGGCCTCAGTAATTCCGGCGGAGCCGTTACCTTGAGCATCGATACTCCAGCTGATTACCGTGAGCAGTGCCGTGAGCATGATTTTTTTTCTTTGTCTTTTCATAATAGTAGATTTTTTGGTTGACTAAAACCCGCACTTTACGGGTGCTGAGACAAAGATGTAGGGTAGCAGGGGGCTTAATTGAAATTCGGAGTCCGGAGGAATTGTTTGGCATCGATAAGTTATCTTGCTGGATTCCTGTTGTAAGAATTATATCCCGTTACATTCCCATTGAAACCTCAATACGGCTTCAAATATCCTCAATTTGACTACATGTATAGTTTCTGTATTCTGCAACTTTGCTGTACAAAATTTAAATCAATGAATATGATAAAGAACAATGAAAATAAGATAGCACTGGTATCGGGTGCTAACACCGGAGTGGGATTTCAGATTGCTAAAGCGCTGGCAGAAAACGGATACGTAGTCTATGCAGGCTCCCGCGATTTAGAAAAAGGTAAGGCGGCCACAGCTGAAATAGGTAGGAAGGCAATAGCGGTTCAGCTGGATATTACCGATAATGAGTCTATCAGAAACGCTGTAGAAACTATTGAAGCTGAATACGGATATCTTACACTGCTTGTTAATAATGCAGCGATCTCTCATGCGGGAAAAGCCGGCCGTACTATGGAAGAGATTTTGGGTTCACAGCGTGCCACTATTGTACCAATAGATGAACTGAAATCGGTATGGGATACCAATGTATTTGGAACCCTTGCCCTTACGCAGGCTTTTCTGCCTTTATTACATAAAGCGCCTGCTTCACGTATTGTGACGGTTTCCAGTGCCTTGGGTTCTCTTACGATCAATGCCAATCCTGAAAACCCGTATCGTGTACATTTCGATGCGGTATATGGGGCTTCTAAGACGGCGCTTAATGGAATTTTTCTCTCTTTAGCCATAGAACTGGAGAAGACCAATATCAAGGTTCATATGGTGAGTCCGGGATTTACGGCCACGGCACTTAATAATTTTGAGGGAACAGACTCTGTTGAAGAAGGTTCAAAGGAACCGATCAGAGTGGCCTTGGCAGAAGACCTTCCGACAGGTAGTTTTACCGGTCCGGCGAATTTTGGCAGAACAGACAAGGTTCTTCCGTGGTAGGATTTTTAACATCAAACCTATGATTCACAGTCATAGGTTTTTTATACATTTATAGTATGAAAAGCAAAGAGGATAAATTGATACGGTTTATATCGATATCGGAAAGCCATAAAGCCTTCGGACTGCCTGCCCCGCAGCATCCTCTGATCAGTCTTATCCATTTCAATAAAGACAATCCTTTCAATGCGGAAATGGCACCGGTCTATAACCTTTTGAGTTTCTATAAGATTACTTTCATTACAAGAAACAAGGGAAGACTCAAATACGGCAGAAGTTTTTACGACTACAATGAGGGCAGCATGCTGTTTCTGGCTCCTAATCAATTGGTAGGGAGTACTGATTACAACAGCGAAACTTACTGCTATTTGCTGTTGATTCATCCTGACTTCCTGCTGGGACATCCTATAGCCGGTAAAATAAAGCAGTACAGCTATTTTTCGTACTCATCTAATGAGGCTCTGCATGTATCAGACCCTGAGAAGGAAATCATTCTTTCTGTTTTCAGGATTATGGAACAGGAGCTCAATAGCCGCGTTGATGAATTCAGTCAGGAGGTAGTGATTGCGCAGATAGAACTGCTCTTGAGTTATGTCAACAGATTTTACAAACGTCAGTTTATTACCAGAAAAGTAGTCAATAACGATGTTCTTCAAAGAACAGAAACCATCCTGGATCATTACCTTAATGATCAGGATTCAATGCATCAGGGTCTTCCCACCGTGCAGTATCTTTCAGATCAGCTGAATATATCACCCGGATATCTGAGTGATGTTTTACGTTCGGTGATCGGGAAAAATACCCAGCAGTACATTCGTGAGAAGGTCACTGAAAAAGCTAAGGAAAGATTGATTTCTACTGATTTGACGGTAGCTGAAATAGCCTATGAATTAGGCTTTGAACATCCACAGTCATTCAGTAAAATGTTTAGGGTTCAGACCGGTCTTTCTCCTGTCGAATTTAGGAATTCATTCAATTAAATGATCAGGTGAAATTTTCAATATTGAAATCTTTCATATCGTCTGTCCGCAAAGTGGAAGAACCGGTTTCCTCAGCATGAGTAAAACTATTATCCAATAGCTCGGCAATGATTTGGGAAGCGTTTTCTATAGAATTTTCCAATAGGATGAATAATTCGGTTCCGTATATTTTCTGAACTGCCGCTGCTGCTGTTTCCTTTTCAGATGGATCACCAACTTTTTGCTGTAAGATCATCTGCACAGCGCTTAGTTCTTCAAAGGTAGCTCCCTGGGCAAAACCATCATTTTTATCAATAATTCTATATTTTTTCCATTCTTCTTCCTCTTCAGTAAAATCAAGGTTGCTATTAAAACCATATTCCGGTTCTTCCTGCGGATTTTGAAGATGTACATTTTCACTGATGTCATATGCTATGTCTAAATTAGAGGGATCAAACCCAGTTTCTTCCTTTTGTCTTTCAGGGGAGGATATTGTCTCCGGGTGGCTTACTGAAGTTTTGGTTTCTCCTATAATAGGATAGGGTTTTTTAATGTTTGTTTGATTTTTTATGGTAGGAGAAGGGGATTTTTTAATAACAATTTTATCATGAAGTAATAGCAGGATAATGATCAATAGGCTTATAATAAGAATTTCCATGGTTATAAAATGGGTTTAAAATGATTGTTGAAATACTCAGTGATCTCATTTCCGTATTCCAGAAAATGCTGCTCAAGGATATTATCGATATACGAGTATAATGTTGTTCTTTCCTCCCGGCTGAGCTGTACGATTCTCAATAATCTTTCGTGGTATTCGGGTCTTATATAAACAACCTTACCATTACGTTCCGAAGGAAACCGGTTGGTAAGGAATAGGTCCTCATAATTTATTTTTTTAGATGTACTGTTTTTTGATTTTTCCCTTGGCTTTTGATACATAGATTCTTTAGCTTCATTGCTCTTCACCTCTGGAGCACTCTGATCACCACTGATGATCTGCATCAGGTATTCTTCATCAACATGAGGTTTTTCAAAATCATTTTTTTCTTTATCCGTTTTCATTGTTCAAGTTTTATAGTGGAGTGATTTGTAGGAATTCCTCGATAAATAGGTTCATTCTGGTCGCTTTTAATAGTGAAAGATCTGCAGGTAAGAGAGTAGACCGGAAAATGCTGTTACCTGTATCCTCCGACTCCTTACGAAACCTCTTGCTATCCATAATCCTTGTTTCCATGATATTCAGCTGGAGTGCTGCAATAGTCTTCTCGTATATTTCATATAGTCCTGTTTTCTCTCTTCCGTCAATCTGATTCCAAAAGAGCCAGATCACTTGTTCTTTACTTTCATGCGCTCCATCGGGAAGACCCAGGAATGCTTTTGTAAATCCCAATGTGCTTTCTACTATCAGCCGGTCAGCGGTTATGGGAGCAAAGATGAAATCCATTGTTTTCAAGGTGGTCAGAACACCTTTGGTATTAGCGGTACCCGGCAGGTCAAAAAAGATAATGTCCGGAACTGCAGCACTCTGGTTAATGTAGTTTGATGTCTGCTCTAATGCATCCTCTGCTTTGCAGCGTATAATGGGAAAAGCTTTTTTGTTAATCAGCTGAAACTGTCTCATTGCTGCTTTTTTATGGTATTCATGGAGCATGATTGCCTTTTTATCCCGCTCCCTCATATTGCTAATGCTGTATTGCGGAAAATCGCAGTCCATGACTAAAACATTAAAACCCAATCGGTAATGCAGTATACTGGCCATTAATGTGGTCATCGTTGATTTTCCTACGCCCCCTTTTTGGGTAAAGAAACTTACTTTTAAAGGATTTTTTGTTGCTTTCATTATGTACTTGTTTATTATTGCTTTGTAATTTTATTTTCTTTTGATCAGTATGTATTTACATATTTTTTAATGGATGTATTATTTTGAATGTCTGTATATATTTACCTTCTTTTCTGTTTCTACCTGCAATTGTTTTGTTGGCTATATGATAGCTTTTAAAGAGTTACAATTGCTTTTACACTTTTAAACTTGTAAAACTTTACCTCTTTATTTTTTACTCCTTTTATAATCAGTTTTATATTTAACTGTAAATGAAAACAAAATCAAAACTGATGCTGATTTCCAGGTGACTAATGGAATGATTTGGCAGTAATTGACAGCCGATAATAGTGTGTGTATTTGGTTGATTCTGTATACATTGTTGTAGTGATTTTAGGGAGAGTTTGTTGCTCAATACAACATCTGAATTCTGTTGGAGGTTTGTTGCGCTAACTTTTGTGATGAGGTTGATTGGGTGTTCATCGGAACACGGCAAGTTGTGTTTTGAGTGCCTCATAACTGTTTTTTGTGCCTCAAAACAACTTGCCCTGCCGGGAGCCTGGAAACGCTCTCCAAAGTCGAGGTTATTAACTTTAAATGGATGTCTAATGAATGATCAGAGAAAAAAACAAACGTGTAAAGGTGGAAGAAAGCCAAAGATAGATCCCTGCATCCACCGGTATGTTTTTCGGCTGAATGATAAGGACAATAATAAGTTCCTGTCTCTTTTTGAAGCTTCGGGAATGGATAATAAAGCTCAATTTATAACGTCTTTGCTGTTTTCAAAAGAGATAAGAACAGTGAAAATAGATAAGGGAACCGTTGATTTTTACATGAGACTAACTTCTTTTTATGCTCAGTTCAGAGCAGTAGGAGTCAATTACAATCAGGTAGTTAAATTATTATATACGCATTTTACTGAAAAAAAAGCAGCAACATTTCTGTATCACCTGGAAAAAAATACCGCTGAACTGGCGGTTTTATGCAGGGGAATTATTGAATTGACTGAAGAATTTAACAGCCGGAGCTTGAAAAAATAACAGCATAATGATCGCAAAAATTGGAAGAAGCAGTAATTTGTATGGCGCGCTTGCTTACAATCATAATAAAGTAGAGCAGGAAAAAGGTAAGATTTTATTCATGAATAAAATGGTTGAAACTCCAAACGGCAGGTATACCATATCACAGCTGGCAGAATCTTTTGACCCTTATTTAGCAGCCAATAGAAATACGGAAAAGCATACCCTGCATCTATCACTTAATCCTGATCCCAAAGACAAGGTCAGTGAGATGGATTTTATAAAGATGGCAGAAGAGTACATGAAGGAGATGGGCTATGGAGAGCAGCCCTATATTGTATTCAAACATACCGATATTGATCGTGTTCATGTGCATATTGTTTCCGTATGCGTCGATGGAAACGGCCGGAAAATTTCAGATAAGTTTGAGAAAAGGCGTTCAATGGAAATATGCAGAAAATTGGAAAAGACTTATAATTTACTGCCCGCAGTAGAAAAGAAGAGTTCTGAAAATTGCCCGATTTTTAGTCCTGTTGATTATCATAAGGGAAATGTTAAACGTCAGATAGCTTTCGTGATCAGAAATATATCTGGGGAGTATTCGTTTAAGACCCTTGGAGAGTATAATGCGCTGCTTTCACTTTTTAATATAGCGGTTGAAAAAATTGAAGGAGAGTTGCACGGTGAACCTCAGCGTGGCCTGGTGTATTTTGCATTGGATAAAAGTAAAAACAAGATCGGACCTCCCATTAAGGCTTCCAGAATTGGGAGGGCTGCCGGACTGGCTGCATTGGAAGTACACTTTTTAAAAAGCAAAGAACTAGTTTTAAACTCTTTCGGCAGGCCTGAGATAAAAACCAGAATTGATAATGTTCTCAAATATAGTAAAGGGGAAGATGATTTTATTGAAAGGTTAAGGTCGAGGGATATTAGTACCGTTGTCAGAAGAAATGACTCCGGGCGTATTTATGGGATTACATTCATTGATCACCATTCAAAAACTGTATGGAATGGCTCAAATCTGGGAAAGGAGTATTCAGCCAATGCTTTTAATGATCTTTTGAAGGATCAGCAAAACAGGGAAAAATCTTCTGAACTAAAATCTTCCCTGCCTAAGTCTTCACCGTCAGATCATGTATGGTCTGATCAGCTTCATCCTTTATTTGGATTTATGAAGAATGGGGATAATGATACCTCTTCCAATGATGAAACTTCAGTTCTGTTGCTAGGGCTACCTATGGCAGATGGGGAAGATCATGAAGAGGAAATTTTTGCCCGGCGGATAAAGAAACGCAAAAAGAAAAGAAAATGGTAGTGGATGCTATCCTTCTTTCTCCAGAATAGCCTGAACTTTGCGCTGTAATTGCATATCTGACGAGAATCGTATTTGTTTTCTTTGCTAATTTACACTTTTATGCAAGACAACCATCAATTCGTCTTTTCTTCTAATTCCCGCTTCAAAGTAGAAATCCGCTCATCTTTATCATGATGATGCCAGCCCGGAGCATTGAAAATATACCCCAACTTCGCTTTCCATGTAGGTGCATTTCGGATGTCCTTTATCATATTTCCAAACTCATCAAAGACGATATGAAAAACATTATAAGTATGAATGTTATGATAGATTCCGTAATCTGTCGTTTTTTTTTCTTCCGCTTTGTATGTGCCGAAAAGATGATCCCAAATCATCAAAATGCCCCCATAGTTATTATCTAAATCCTGAACTTTTCTAGAATGATGCACTCGATGGTTGGATGGAGAATTGAATACTTTATCGAACCACCCTAATTTTCCAATAGCATTGGTATGCGGCCAAAATTGAAAAATTAAGTTAAATTGATGCATCATAGCAATCATAATAGGATGAAAACCAATAATGATAAAAGGGATATACCAAATGTCTCGATATATGATTTCAAACCATCCTTGACGCAACGCAATAGCAAAACTCAAATGAGTAGCCGAATGATGATTGACATGACCTGTCCAAAATAATCTGATTTTATGACTCAATCGATGATGCCAATAAAAGCCAAAATCCTGAACAATCATAACCAATAACCAAAGCCACCAGTGATCTGCATGCCATTTTAAAGTGAAGAATTTGTTGAAATCTTTGATCCCGAAAATATCGGTAAGTCTAAAATGATTGTAAATCCAAAAAAAGTAGGATAATGAAATAGCTTTCATCCCAAAGTCTAACATTACCGCCCCTATCCCCAATCCGATACTTGATACATTATCTTTGATGAGTCTTTTTGTGAATACTTTTTGAGGAATTTGATACAAAAATATTTCCCCTAATATCAACAAGATAAACACAGGAATAAAATAAGTAACAGGATCAGTAAAATCCAACGGACAGAACAGGCCAATACTATGAAAAAGTCGGTTATCTTTTCTTTTCATAGGTCTTCATTTTATTGAATAATTCTGTTCTTTTTTTCAATATCAACCACTCCTAGCACCAACATCAATTGGGCTAAAACATAAGTAATCATCACAACAAGTTCTTTCTCAGTACTATGCTGTACGAACATATTAATGGCCAATACAGAATCTGATATTACAAACAAAATAGCTCCTAGGATTAATAATAAAGAATAAGTACTGATACTAAAATACAGCATCGTAGCAATGGTAATTCCGTAAATCACCACGGGTATCTTCATTTCGTTTAAATAAGGATATATATAGTAAATAAATGACCCTAAATATAGAAAAACAAAGGGAAGCCAACTCCATACATTTTTCTTTTTAATCTTAAAAAAATAAACGATGTAACAAATATGAGCCAATAAAAAGCTTCCCAAACCGGGCATAAATCCCCATCCAAATAACAAAAACACATCACCCAAAAAGCTCAAAATTAATCCAGACAAAAACCATTGGTTTATCCGAAATACATCCTGTTTAGAATAAGTAAAATAAAACCAGATAATAATAGGTAACAACAGTGGCTTGGTAAAAAACCGCCAAGAACTATGATCCATAGCAATAAACGCTAAATCAAACGCAAAAACAATGGCAAGAAGGACTAATAACAATTTGATATTGACAGATTTTATCATGGTACTGTTTTATTGCAATCTTTTAATTATCTTTTTTCTTGTTACAATATGGATATATCTCAGGTTTGCACCAAGTTATTCTATATGTGATACTTAGCTCAGATTGTTAAATTACAAATAAAATTAAGATAAAATACTTTTGAAATATAAAAATACAATGCATCACACTTTAGTTTATTTTATATTTTAGAAATAAACTATTATTAGGAATATTATTTAAGTTTATGCAGTTTAATCACATCTTTGTCCAAAGTAATTTTCGAATTTTTTGGAAAATTCTTCATCCTTCAACTTTAGGATTGTATGACTACTATCAAAAGCAATGATCTAAAGAAAGGATTCAGAAATTAAAAATTATTGTTTTTCCACACCTATATCTTCAGCAGAAATTTTAGTAAACCAAATTAGCTCGAGATATGGCAGATGTATGTATTTTGATTAATTTAAACTATCTAGTTCAAGCTTTATCCTATCTGCTTCTATCAGCTGTTTCAGTTCTTGTTCGTCTGGAAGATATATTCTGTATTTACTTGCAAACAACTTCTCATTTTCTGACATGACAGAATATTTTACAACCGTTTCATCTTTTTCGGTGCATAAAATAATACCTATTGTGGGATTATCATCAACTCCTTTTTTAAGATCATTATACATTCTGACATACATATCCATTTGCCCTATAGCTTCGTGGGTCAGTTTGTGGGTTTTAAGATCAACTAACACAAAGCATTTAAGATAATAATTATAAAATACAAGATCTATAAAGAAATCTGAGGTATCAGTAACGATATGCTGCTGTCTTGCTACAAATGCAAATCCTTTTCCCAATTCCATTAAAAACTGCTGAAGATGAGTAATTAAAGCTGTTTCTATTTGTGTTTCAGTTTGTGATTTATCTGAAGGAAGACCTAAAAACTCAAAAATATAAGGGTCTTTAATATAACTCGATATTTCTTTGCTTTCTACTTTTGGAAATTTTAATAGTCTTCCTAAATATTGACTGTCAATGTTTCTTTGAAGAGTTCTGGTATTCCAGTTTCCTTCAACACAATGTTCCACATACTGTATCCTGTGATCTGGATTGTCGATCCTGCTTATAATCCTATAGTGCGTCCAACTCAATTCGGTACGCACTGCGTTCCAAATTGGAAATGCAACGAAAAAAGCCCGCATATTATTAAGATTTCTCTCGTCAAACCCTTTTCCAAATTCCAATGATAGATGATTTGCAAGATTTTTCAAAACAGACTTACCATACTTTGCCCGTAATTCACCATTTTGTTCATCTTTAATAATAAGCTGCCCAATTTCCCAATACATTTTAAGTAATATAGTATTGCTATTTCTGTAAACTTGGTCTTTAGCATCAGCAATAATTTTTGCAATGGAGCTGTAAAGATCTTGGTTGAATTCTTGTGTTCTCTCTATCATCTATCAAAATTACAAAATTTACTGTAGGATTAAAAGACAATGTAAATGTCGTTTTTTATGGTTTAATAATTTATAAATACTCCAAACATTCGGAGTTTTACCGTCGCAAAAAAGTATTGTAATAAAAATATTTCGCATAAACATATTACAAAACGACCATTTTTCTGAGATTTGAAGTAAGAATTTCAGAACCTGTTCTTGTTTTTCCTCGAAAACTGACATTGTGCCTACCAATTCCCAATTCGCTTTCACCAGTTCAATATTGACTACTTTCATTGCGTTTTGTCTTGCAACCTCAATAGCGGATCCTATACTGTCGAGTAGATCTATGTATTTTGATGGGATAGTTTTCATAGGCATTTTGTGATAGGGCAAATTTAGAAATTCCTTTATCAATAGCTTAAATGATTCAGCAGAAAATCAGTTTTTTTACGGTGCCAAATACTTCCTTATAACGACAGAAACTGCCAGCGTAGAAATCTACTTTCCGTCACCCGCTAAATTCATTATCCTAACTTAAAAAAATTGATATGCAGGGTGAAGATGATCTCAGAGGAATAGCCAAAATTATGGCATTTATGCGGTCGGTCAGTATTTTAATGCTGCTGATGCATTATTACTGGTACTGCTATCCTTTTTTTCTGGAAAAAGGGTGGATATTGGAAGTTATTAATACAATACTGCAGAATTTTCAGAGAACAGCGGGATTGTTTTCTCATCCTTTGTATACGAAAGTTTTTGCTATTCTCTTACTCTCTTTAAGCTGTTTGGGAACAAAAGGAGTAAAAAATGAGAAAATCACATGGACTCAGATTAGTGGGTTTCTGGGAATTGGGTTTATATTGTTTTTCTTCAATACTTTTCTGTTAAAATGGCCTGGAGGTATTGGGAATATTCTTTATATGTCCTTAATGTCGGCAGGATATATCTTTTTGATGATGGCTGGCGTATGGATGAGCAGATTATTAAAAAATAACCTGATGGATGATGTCTTCAACAATGAGAATGAAAGCTTTATGCAGGAAACCCGGCTGATGAAAAATGAATACTCTGTCAATCTTCCCACTAAATTCTACTATAAAGGAAAATGGAATCAAGGCTGGATTAATGTTATCAATCCATTCAGGGCAACTATTGTTCTGGGGACGCCAGGGTCAGGGAAATCCTATGCTATTGTCAACAACTATATCAAACAGCAGATAGAAAAGGGTTTTTCCATGTATATCTATGATTTTAAGTTTGATGATCTCTCGACCATTGCCTACAACCATGTACTGAAATATCATGATCGGTATACAGTAAAACCGAAGTTTTATGTGATTAATTTTGATGATCCCCGGAGAAGCCACCGGTGTAATCCTTTGAATCCTGATTTTATGACCGATATATCAGATGCCTATGAAGCGGCATACACCATCATGTTAAATCTGAACCGGAGCTGGATCCAAAAGCAGGGAGACTTCTTTGTGGAATCACCCATTATTTTACTGGCGGCTATTATATGGTTTCTGAAGATCTATGAAAAGGGTAAATACTGTACTTTTCCTCATGCCATTGAACTGCTGAATAAAAAGTATTCTGATGTTTTTACCATTTTGACTTCCTATCCTGATCTGGAAAATTATCTTTCTCCTTTTATGGATGCATGGCAGGGCGGGGCGCAGGATCAGCTTCAGGGGCAGATTGCCTCTGCAAAGATTCCTTTATCACGGATGATATCTCCCAAGTTATATTGGGTCATGACCGGAGATGACTTTTCCCTGGATATCAACAATCCTAAAGAACCTAAGATTTTATGTGTCGGAAATAACCCTGACCGGCAGAATATCTACTCGGCGGCGCTGGGACTGTATAATTCAAGGATTGTAAAGCTTATCAATAAAAAAGGACAGTTAAAAAGTTCAGTCATTATTGATGAGCTTCCCACTATTTATTTCCGGGGGCTGGATAATCTGATTGCCACAGCAAGAAGCAATAAGGTAGCGGTATGCCTGGGGTTTCAGGATTTTTCTCAGCTGGCAAGAGATTACGGAGACAAAGAAAGTAAAGTGATTCAGAATACGATTGGTAATATATTCAGCGGACAGGTGGTAGGAGATACTGCTAAAAGTCTTTCGGAGCGTTTTGGAAAGGTTTTGCAGAAAAGGCAGAGCCTGACCATCAACCGAAATGATACATCGAGCTCTATATCTACTCAATTGGACAGTTTAATACCGGCCTCTAAAATTTCAACATTAAGCCAGGGAATGTTTGTGGGAGCTGTATCTGATAATTTTGATGAACGTATCGAACAGAAAATGTTTCATGCTGAGATCGTTGTTAATCATAAAGAAGTAACTACCGAAACTAAATCCTATCAGCCGATACCTGAGATTTTATCGTTTGTTAATGAACATGGAGAAGATAAGATGGCACAGCTTATTGAAGAAAATTATAAAAAAGTGAAGCTTGATATGGTAACGATTATTGAAAATGAAATGGAGCGTATTAAAGCTGACCCGGAGCTGCAGCATTTAATACCAAAGGGATAAAGTAAAAAAATCCCCGTAAGCCGGGGATAAAACTAATTACCATGAAAACTCAATTAACATGAGAAATCGGGTGCAAATTTAAAATAAAGAGAGAGATTTCAGTCTATGTGTGGTATTATAATTAAATGATTTTTAGGAGAGTTGTTTTCAGAGGCTAAAAACTAGACGGGTTTTGCTGTTTTTCGTTGCTTGCTTTCAAACTCAAAAGAACTTTCAGCCTTGTCATTGAGTGTTATATACGCATTAAAAAGTTTTCCTGATCTGCTTTTCATGCCTTTGATCAATGAAGTCCTTCCATTTTTGATAAGTCTTTCAAGGTCGGGGATTTCAATCAGGACTCCGCAGACATGTCGGAACTGCTGCCAGTTGCAATGTATATCAGGACATTGTACCATACTGTCATTAATAATCAATTGCTGAGTTCTGCATTTAGGACACAGAAGGACAGGAAGATAAGGTTTCTCAAGGTGAATCTGCAGTAATTCTTCTGTGACAGACTTTGTATAGCTTTCAATGTTCTTTTGGAATTCAGCTGCACTCAGTTCGTTATTCTCAATATTCTGCAATGACAGCTCCCATTCTGCAGTCATGGAAACGTCTGCAATTTTTTTATCCTTAACTAAATCATAAACCTGTAAGCCTTTATCAGTAGGAATAAGCAGTTTTTTTTCTCTTCTGATATAATCTTTCTCAAGCAGCGTTTCAATATTGGATGCCCGAGTTGCTGGAGTACCGATGCCGATATTCCTTAAGGCTTTTCGCTGTTCTGTTTCTTCAATGCTTTTGCCTGCATTTTCCATTGCAGACAGCAGAGTCCCTTCAGTAAAAAGATTTTGAGGCTGGGTTTTCTTTTCCAAAACAGCAACCGTTTTAATTTTTAGCTCCATTCCTTCTTTTAAATCAGGAAGTTCCCGAAACTCTTCAAGGTTTTCAGAAAAGTTTCTGTTGATGCTACGCCAGCCTGTTTGCAATATCCTGCATCCTTTAACGGTAAAATCATGGTGAAGTACCTGTACAGTGATCTCTGTTATTTCTTTAATACAGCATTGTGAAACGGCTTCGAGCAGACGAAAAGCAATCATCTCATAGATTGCATTTTCTTCTGCAGTAAGTGCTGAAGGAATTTTTTCAGTAATAAGAATTCCATGATGATCGGTAGTTTTGTGATCATTCACGATACTTTTATTGAAGTTTCCCCAGGGAATTGTGCCTGTTGTTTTCTTATAGGGTGCTATTTCCTGCAGAATTCTTATGAGATCGGGAATTTCCGGCCATAGATCTTCTGAAATATATTGGCTGTCTGTCCGTGGATAGGTTATGAACTTTTTTTCATAGAGGCTTTGGGCAATATTGAGTGTTAGCGCTGCACTGAAGCTGAATCTTTTGTTGGCTTCCTTTTGCAGGCTGGTCAAATCAAACAGGAGAGGAGCCTGTTCTGTTATTGTTTTTGTATTAATAGAGGAAATCACCCCTATTGCCCGGGTTCTTTCTAGTGATTTGACAAGATCTTCAGCTTGTTTTCTTTCGCTGAACCTGAACTCACCAAGACTTTTGAACTCCGTAAAATCTTTTTGATGTATCAGCTCAATCTGCCAGTAGTTTTGACTCTTAAAATTTGTATGCTCCTGATAACGTTTACAAATTAGAGCTAATGTCGGAGTATGAACCCTGCCTAGTGAATATAAGCCGTTACCTGCTGTAATAGTCAATGCCTGAGAGGTATTGATTCCTAATAACCAATTGGCTCTGCTTCTGCGTTGAGCAGATTGAAACAATCCATCATATAGGTGACCGGGCTTCAGGTTTTGAAAACCCTGCTTTATGGCTTTTTCAGTGAGAGAACTGATCCATAATCTTTCAAATGGCTGGGTACAGTTCAGATATTCATAAATATACCGGAAAATCAGTTCACCTTCTCTTCCTGCATCCGTAGCAACGATGATACTGCTGCATGCACGAAACAACTTTTCTATTATTTTTAACTGTTTGGATGCGTCCGGATCAGTGATCAGCTGACTGCCTTTTTTTACCTTTCTGATGATCAGTTTAAAAGGGTTGGGCAAAACGGGCAGCACCTGCTTGTTAAAAGCTGAAATTCCATAATCTTCCGGCATACCCAAGGTGATTAAATGACCAAAAGCCCAGGTAACGGCATAGCCATTACCTGTCAGATATCCCTCTTTTTTTTCTGTTGCTCCTAAGACTATGGCTATTTCTCTGGCAATACTTGGCTTCTCTGCTAATACTACTTTCATAATAATATAGATTGAAATTGGTATTATATACGTTTTCCAGCGCGGGGCTGAGGTTTGTTCTGCTTGACCTGCTGACTTTTGTCTTTCGGTGACTGCTGGCCTTTCTGTAAAGGTTCCTTTACATGTTTGGTGGCTTCGTTGGTCTTGCCTTCCGAATTCACTGCTGTTTGTGTTTTGTGCGCCTCAGTGGGTTTTGCCTCCTGCTGAATTTTATCAGGGTTCTTAAATGAAAAATCGATCTTTCTGTTCTCCTGATTAAGAGTGATATATCCCTGGTAAGGCTGATTCTTTTTATCCAGCAGTCCGTCCAGATAAATCGTTTGCCCGGCTTTAAACTGATCATACTGCTCATCATTTAATTCCTTGCCTCTGAATGTTCTTGGGAATTCGGTTTGGAAATGAGAATGGGATTGGTGCTGACTCTGCTTGTGATCAAAAAGAAATTCAACATACTTTTTATCCGCATTAAATTGGACATGGGCATTGAATGGTTCCCCTTTGGTTGAGATCATTCCTTCCAGATAAAGGGCTTTGCCTTCTATCAGCGTTTGTTTTTGGGATTCATCTAATCTGATACCTTTGATCTCATCAGGAATTCTGATATTCTCTACTTTGTAAGCAACGAGCTCATTGGTCAGCCGGTCTCTGCTGATAAGAGAGGGAATGATTTCATCAGTTTTTGGGTTAATAAGATCCACCACACGTCCCATATTTCCGTTTTCTATTAAATTCTGTCTGTCTTCAGGGGTAAATTCATGGCCCAGAAACTTAAAATTGAAATTGGGTTCTTTTCTGATGCCATGGAGATTAATCCTTACATCTCCTGCATCATTGGTGCTCAGTGAAAGGCGGGCGTCTATTCGGATAAGCGCTGTTCCTAGATTCAGACTAATTGGGAGAAGGCCGTTGGTTTTAAATCCTCTTAACATGGGTTCCAAAGCATTTGCTTTTTCTAATTTCTCTTGGGTTAGGCCAAATTTTGACATCATTTCCCAGTCAATCTGATCAGGAGAGTATTGATACTCTTTTTCTGATAATGGGTTTGTACTCATACTATTGGTGCTTGGGGTTACTATTTTATAGGTGTTTAGAAATTCTTTGCCCTCCGTACTTGGATGCTCTAGGTGGTGCTGAATCTGTTTTCCAATCTTTTCAGATTCTTTGAGGGGGCTGGTGAAGAAATTGAATAAAGTCGGATCTTTGAGCTGGCTAAGAAAATTGGAGAAAAAATTGGAGAGCGGGTCACCGTTTTTATCAATTTTTAAAAACTGATTTTGATTTTTTTTGGTATTGGGTACTGTTTTCAGATTTCCTGTTCCATCAACGGTCTTTACTGCTTCAATCTTTTGGGTTTTGGGATTGAAAACCAATAGGGTATTGAGTGAAGAGGGATCAGGATTTTGAATGTTTGTGCTATCTTCCATGATGTTAAATTTTGAATTAACAGTGAAGTTAAGAGGATAGGATCAGATCAGCTGGATGTGGAAGAGAAAGGAAATATTTGGCTGTAATTGACTGAAAAGTATAAGAATTTTGCTTCTACAGTCATTTTTTACTGAAAAATAGCTAATTTTAAACTGTCTCGATCTAGAGACATTTTTTTATTTATGTTTTTAATCCTGTTTCATTATTCATAAAACAGGATTTTATTTAGGTAAATCACAGAACAGTATCGAATTAAATGGTGATGGTTTCTGAGTTCAAAAAAGCAGTATATTTGAAACAATCACCAGCCTAAATATTTATAAATGAACCCTATTAAAATAATACCATTCATTGTATTGAGTATTTCTTGTTTTTCACAAACGGATCCTGAAAAATATATGATGGATGATGGTATAACGGTTGAAAAACCTGACGGCATCAGAACATATAATGAAGTTTATAACAGCAATAATATCATATACACAATTGGGAAAAAATTTACTTACTCCTATTTCTATCAGAATATAAAAGGAGAAAAATTAGAGAGGGTAGACTAAACCTTGAGTTTGGAAAACAAAGCGACCTGGACTTGATAACTATTACTGCTATTTATAATGCGACTTATTCTCAAAAAGATTCATTCCATTGATTTTATCGTTAGTAGTATCGTAGATCAGTTCCACTGAAAAATTTGAAACTTCATACAAAATATATCTTAGTTGTGAAACAGTTCTTTCACTGATGATGTGTCCATGGGTAAGTACAAAATCATATTGTGTCTGGCGGTCGGCTAAGTTTTGAAAATCGTAATAAGAGATGATCATAGTTATAGTAAATAATAGTGTAAATTGTTTTAATTTAATTTTTTTTTGAAAGTTTTTCATCGAGTATCTGGATATCTTTTCGGATCTCAAGGAGCATTTCCTTTACATTAGAGTTTTCAAAATGTTCAGGTTCAAAATCCTCCGGAAATATCCCTGAAGCATACTGCCAGATTTCAACGATCTCTCCTAAAGGGATATCATACGGTTTATAGAATGAATTGTCAGCTGCCACAGTTATTGATTTTTCATTAGAAGAGGTAAATCTTTTATAAGAAATACCATCATTTAGAGTGACAATAACATAACTTTTGCCCGGTTTAAGATCTTCGATGTTCTCTATATATTTTCCGATAATATAAGACCCGTCTTTAAAGGGAGGCATAGAATCGCCTTGTGCCGGGAATGCTCTATACTTTCCGTTGGTCAGAAAGGGTAATGAAATTCTCTGTAGACTTTCGATGTATTCGGGATCACTATATCCTGATAAATATCCCATGGAAGCTTTTTGGGGAACAATTTCAATACTGTTATTACCCAACTGGTCAACAACAACCGGTAAAACAATTCTATTGTCCGGGAGCCTTAACACATCTTCTAAGGGATATTTCCTGATATCCACCGTAAGAAGTAAATCAATGCTCAGATTGAAATACTTTGAAATTCTGATCAGTAGTTCGTAAGGAGCTTCTGAACGTCCGTCTTCATATTTTGAATACCGGACCCTGCTCATTAAAATTTTATCCGCAAGCTCCTGCTGGGATAATTTTTTCTGAGTTCTTAAAAACCTGATGTTATCTGAAAAAATTGACATTGATACAAATTGTATCTGCAAATATATGAAAAAAGATACAATTAGTATCTAATTTTGTGACGTGAACCGAGCAATTGTACATATGGACCTGGATACCTTCTTTGTATCCTGTGAGAGACGCAACAACTCTCAACTTAATGGGATTCCCCTCATTATAGGCGGGGGTGACCGTGGAGTGGTAGCATCATGCTCTTATGAGGCCAGAAAATTCGGAGTCCGTTCTGCCATGCCGATCCGAATGGCACTCCGGTTATGCCCGGATGCAAAAGTAATTCGGGGAGATCATGAACTGTATTCCAATTTATCGCATACCGTGACTGAAATTATTCAGGAAAGAGTTCCGGTGATGGAAAAGGCAAGTATCGATGAGTTTTATCTGGATCTTTCAGGAATGGATCAGTTTTTCGGCTGTTATAAGTGGACCCGGGAAATTGCGTCGGCTGTTACCAAAGAAACAGGACTTCCCATAAGTTTTGCCTTATCTGCCAATAAGACGGTTTCAAAGATAGGGACAGGAGAAGCAAAGCCGGTAGGCAGGCTGGAAATTAAAGATCTGGAGATCAAACCTTTTTTAAATCCACTATCCATTAAAAAGATTCCGATGGTGGGAGATAAGACTTTTCAGTTATTATCAAGAATTGGAATCCGTACCATTCATACTTTATCTGAAATGCCCATGTTGGTATTGCAACAGATGATTGGCGTGAACGGAAGAGAACTTTGGAAAAAAGCGAATGGCATTGATGAAAATCCTGTAGTCCCTTATTCTGAAAGAAAATCCATTTCTACAGAAAGAACTTTTACCAATGATACTATGGATGTTGCAGAGCTGAAAAGACTGATATCAGGAATGGCTGAACAGTTAGCATATCAGCTGAGACAGGAAAAATGGCTGACTTCAACGGTGGTTGTAAAAATACGGTATGCCAATTTTGATACAGAAACCAAACAAATCAAAGTCTCTTATACTTCTGCAGATCATACTTTGTCAAGAGTGGCTTTGGAATTATTCAATAAAGTGTATACCCGAAGAATGCGGCTTAGGCTGATAGGACTGCGTTTTACAGGGCTCGTTCACGGGAACCATCAAATGAACCTGTTTGAAGATACTGAAGAGCAGATGAATTTATATCAGACCATGGATTATCTGAAGAACCGCTATGGTATGGGAGCAGTAGGCAGGGCTTCAGGTTTTGATTTTGAAAAATAGAACTTTAAATTTTCAGCAATGTTTTTGAATTGTCATTCTTTTCACAGCCTTCGTTATGGAACTTTATCCATAGAAGAACTCGTGAAGCAGGCTTATGAATCAGGAAGTACGGAACTGGTCCTGACGGATATCAATACCATTACCGGGATCTATGATTTTAAGAAAGAATGTGAACAGGTCGGTATTAAACCGATGGCGGGAGTTGAGGTCCGTAAGGAAGGAAAGCTCTTGTATATTGCTGTAGCAAAGGAGTTTTCGGGAATAGGAGAAGTCAATACGATTATTACTCAGCATAACTGTGACGGTATGGAGCTCTCAGAAACAGCGCCGGAATTTGAAAATGTCTTTGTAGTCTATCCTATGAGTAATATTCCTGAGGCATTAAAGGAAAATGAGCGGATAGGAGTCAGAATAGAAGAACTTAATTTCTTGATAAGGCCCGAATATCAAAAACTGATTTCAAGAATGGTGGTCCTGCATCCTGTTACGTTCAAAACCGATGAAGAATATAAACTGCATAAAATTCTAAGAGCCATTGATCATAATACTTTATTATCAAAGCTCACTAAAAGGGATGTCTGCAGGAAGTCAGAATATTTTATTACCGGGCAGGCAATTGTAAAAGCATTTGAAAGATATCCTGAGATCGTTAAAAGGACAAAAGAGATGCTGGAACAGTGCAGTTTTGAATTTGATTTTAAAAAAGTAAGAAATAAGCTGTTCTACACGAAGTCAAAAGCAGATGATGTAAAGTTACTGCGGAGGCTGGCGTATTCAGGATTGGAAAAGCGGTATGGAAAGGATCATGAAGTGGCTGGAAAAAGAGTGGAAAAAGAACTGAAAGTAATTGATGAGCTTAATTTCTGTTCTTACTTTTTAATAACCTGGGATATTATCTGCTATAGCAACAGTATGGGGTTTATGCATGTGGGACGGGGGAGTGGTGCTAACTCTATCGTGAGCTACTGCCTGGGAATAACGGACATTTGTCCGCTGGAACTGGATCTGTATTTTGAACGTTTCTTAAATCTTAACCGGAAGTCTCCGCCTGATTTTGATATCGACTGGAGCTGGCAGAACAGGGATGCGATATTGGAATACATTTTTGACCGGTATGGAAAAGATCATGTGGCCTTTTGCGGAACCAATGTAGAGTTTAAATACAGGTCGATTTTCAGAGAGGTGGGAAAAGTATTCGGGCTTCCTAAAGAAGAGTTGGATGATCTGGTGGCAAAACCTATGGAAAATCATGACCGGAACACAGTGGTTCAGATGGTCCAAAAATATGGCAGGCTGCTCGAAAAATTTCCCAATCAAAGGAGCATGCATTCCTGCGGGATTCTGATTTCTGAAGAGCCTATTACCCATTATACGGCCCTTGAAATGCCTCCCAAAGGGTTTCCTATTGTTCAGTTTGATATGAATGTGGCAGAAGACATCGGGCTGGAAAAATTTGATATTCTTTCACAGAGAGGACTCGGAACCATTAATGATTCGGTAGCTCTTATTAAGAAGACAAGAGGAATCACCGTGGATATCCGGGATACGGCACTGTCGAAAGATGAAGAAAAGACCAATGAATATCTGGCGGTAGGAAGAACCATTGGCTGTTTCTATATAGAATCTCCTGCCATGCGCGGCCTTTTAAGAAGGCTGAAATGTGATAATTACAGAACCCTTGTTGCTGCTTCCTCCATTATCCGCCCAGGAGTGGCACAGAGCGGAATGATGCGGGAATATATTTTCAGGCATAACCATCCGGATCAGTTTGAATATTTTCATGCGGTATTTGAAGAGCACCTGAAAGAAACCTATGGTATTATGGTGTATCAGGAAGATGTGATTAAAATTGCCCAGTATTTTGGCGGGTTATCTCTGGCAGATGGTGATATTCTGAGAAGAGCTATGAGTGGAAAAGGAAGATCAATTAAAAAGCTTCAGGAAGTAAAAGCCAATTTCTTTGCTTCCTGTAAAGAGAAGGGACATTCAGAACTGCTCACCGCTGAGGCCTACCGGCAGATTGAATCTTTTGCAGGGTATTCTTTCTGTAAGGCCCATTCGGCATCCTATGCGGTGGAGAGTTATCAGAGCTTGTATTTAAAAGTGTATTATCCATTGGAATTTATGGTGTCAGTGATCAATAACCAGGGAGGATTTTATCGGACTGAAGTCTATATTCATGAAGCAAAAATGTCAGGAGGAAATATCCAGGTTCCTTGTATTAATACCAGCGAGTATCAAACAATACTGAAAGGAAAGGAAATCTACCTGGGATTAATGCTTTTGGAAGGACTTGAAACAAGAATTGCCCATGGCATTGTTGAAGAGCGGGAAATCAATGGATTATATACCTCATTGGAGAACTTTATAAGACGTGTTCCCATAGGTATTGAAACCGTACAGATCCTGATTTTTACCGGAGCATTGCGCTTTACGGGAAAGCCTAAAAACGAGCTGCTGGTAGAAGCAAGAATGCTCTTGGTTAACTTTAAGCCTGAACACAGGGGCCTTATGCTGATTGAAGAACTGGTTCAGGAATTTAAACTGCCTGAATTAAAACGGGAACACTTCGAGGATGCATTTGATGAAATTGAACTCATTGGGTTTCCTGTTTCATGCAGTCCTTTTGATCTACTACAGACCCGATACCGGGGTTCTGTTTTGGTAAAAGATTTATTGAAGTTTCATAAACGGCAGGTTAAGATGCTGGCTTACCTGATTTCAAGAAAGCATGTGCCTACTAAGAAAGGGACCATGTATTTTGGAACCTGGATTGATGTGAACGGAGATTATTTTGATACGGCCCATTTTCCGGATAGCCTAAGGCAGTATGACTTTCAGGGAGGTGGATGCTATTTGCTCTTGGGTACCGTGGAAGTTGATTTTCATTTTCCTACCGTTACCATTCATAAAATGGCAAAGATGCCGATGATTCCTGATCCCCGTTATGCCTATGACAAAGAAAAACAATATGATATCCATAGGCAGATTAAGGAAGACGTGAGCATGACCTATAGAAAACCTTATCCGCAGGCCCATGAGATTGGACTGCCAAGACATAAGATACAGTAATAATTTATGAAATTTTGTTAGTAAGAGTTATGAATCAGTTAAGTTTATTTGATACAGAAGAATTCTATGAATTTCCAAAGGATCTTTTGGAATACAGGGAGCATTTTCTAAGTAAGGAAGAAGCTGACCGGTTAAAAGATACGCTGCTTAATACCGCTCCATGGGAACAACGTACCCAGAAGATGTATGATAAAATGGTATTGACTCCACGGTTAACTGCGTGGTATGGGGATTCGAAAGATTATGGGTCTGAAGAAGGAAAAAGACCAACGAATCAAAGGACTCCTGAGCTGTTTTCGTTAAAGGAAAGGATAGAACAGGAGTTTGGCTGTCAGTTTAATGGAGTCTTGCTGAATCTTTACAGAAACCATAATGATTCTGTAGCCTGGCATAGAGACAAGGAAAGGCGGTATGGTAAACGGCCTGTGATTGCTTCTATCAGCCTTGGGCAGACCAGAAACTTTGATTTCAGGAAAAAAGACCATCATGCAAGCAAGTACAGCTTACCGCTTCCGCATGGATCGCTGCTTATTATGAAAGGGGATTTGCAGGAGAACTGGGAGCATCGGATCGCTAAATCAATAGTTCCCATGAAAGAGCGGATTAATCTGACATTTAGATTAGTTCTTGATTCTTAGTTTTGTTTGAGTACTGATTTAATGCTTCATTATTAGTTGCGTCTGTTTTCAAGATAAAAACCCTGAGATCGCTGCATAACAGATTGTTTTAGAAAATACAATCATTCGACGATCTTATGTAAGATCAAATGAAATGATGATAATTGTTTTTAAGTCCCATCAATATGCTTATATATGAAATTCCATAGAAAGAGATGTTTAATTGTCAACAATGAAGGATGCTTTTAGGCACCCTTCATTGTATTGATCTTTCCATTGGATTTCTCTGCTGAAAAAATTGCTATTCCACTCAGGAATTAATGTCATAAGTACTTAAAATATTAACACCATCTCGATAAATTTTTATCTAAACACGTTATAATTTGTTCAACACTATTATTTAGTACAGAGATTGACTCATCGGGAATTTTTTTTGTTAAATTTTGCCAGGAACTAGGATTAAATATTACAAAAACTATCTCCTCACTATTGGATAAGTCATCTTTATCAACGAAAATTGATGAGATATCAACAACCCCCGTATCCCAAAACATAATATTAATACTCAATTTATCAGACTCATATTTAAAATTAAATCCTGAACTCCCAAGTATTGTTGTATTTAATGTCTTGATAATTGATTTTTCTGTAATGCTATATTTATTTATATAGTCCATTAGACTTTGAAGTGTCTTTAAAGCTTCATCCATATTATTTTGTAATTAATGGTGGTGTAATATTAAAAGCTGGTGGAGTAACGAAGCCTCCTTGTTTTTGAAGTAAATACATTTGACTGCCTCCTGCCTCAGGGTGGACTGCTTTTAACCAATTAGCCTGGCCACCATCTATTAATGCGCTTGACGGTATGTCCATTTCAGAATACACCCATCCTTTTGGAGCGGCATTCCAACCATTAGGTCCATCGACTGCAAAAAATGTCATTCCTCCATCTTCTACTATGGTTGAACCTGATGCCACCATCTGATTATAAGATGATAAAGGAGACCAATGTCCAACCCTTGTTGTCCCCAAAGGAATTCGTGTTTGAACGCCTAATCCTTCTAGTGCTCCACCTCCTGAACCAGTTAGTAATGCTGTAGGTGCTGGCTTATAAAGTAGAATACTTCTTAATCCGTTGAATGCAGATTTACCTGCCAGATAATCTACATAATATCGGAACATTTTTGCGCTTGGGTCCATTAAGGCAGGACTTGGAAGTCTAAATGGTGCTGGTTTTTCATATTTTGTTGTGTCAAAGCTTGAAAGAAAAACATTAAAACCTTTTGTACTGATTATTGGTCCTCCCATAGCTGCATTTGACATTTTACTTGGTAAAAGCAATAAGGATGTAACCCCTCCTTCTGTAACAGTACCATTTTCATTAAGAACTGTTAATCCACCATTAGCATTAACGTATGAACCTGACTTTCCAAGTCGATTAAGAGTTTCTCCATTACTACCCGTAATTTGATCCTCTTGGCTATCATGCCAAGAAACATTTCCCAAACTATCATTATACCAGTCATCAACCATTCCTGTAGGATCATTGGCATTGATGGGGTTATTAAAGCTATATCTGAAAGGAGTCATTTCAGGATATTTTTCAGCTAACGGATCAACAACACCCCATCTTCCAAGATCAGGCATATAAAATCGAGCACCGTAATCATACATTTTCGTGTCTTGTAATTCTTTTCCATTAAACATATATTTGTAATTGCTATTTCCATTTAAATTATTATATCCTTCGTGCCTTAAACCGAAAGGATAATAATTATTTTCACTCAAAACTTCTATCCCTGTTCCATTAGCATTCTTTGTATAGCTCAGTCTGATATTACCAAGATGATCAATATAATTATAAATATACTTATTCTTTACAAAATCATAATATCCTTCTGAAGTAGGAATAAATTGCAATATTCCATTTTCATATTGAAAAGAATCTATGTAATCTCTAGTTGTAATTTCATTGATTTCAGTCATAAAATTCATTGAAAATAATTTCTCTCCATAGGCTGAATAAATATACGTAACAGCCCCTTCAAATCTTTCAATATCATAAGGAAGATTTAAATGGTTATATTTTATTTTGTAAATAAAATGTGCATTATCTGTTATCATATTTCCGTTGTCATCAAATCCCATCATATCTCCTCCGTCAAGACCTAAACCATTACCACTGGAATCCCAAACATCACTTAGCTGATTTCCGCTGTAAGTATACGCTATATCATCAATTCTCATTTTATTCCCGTTATCGGTTCCCCCAAACCTTAACATTGTTTTAATGTTTCCATTAATATCATAAGTGGCACTTTCATTATAATGTTCACCAGGAGCAGTCGTTATAGTAGGTTTACTGTATGTTGCCTTTAGTAGCCTGTTTAGTTTGTCATATTGAAATCCATATCGTCTTTTAGTATCATCAGTTGAAGTACGCCAGTCAATTTCAGAAATTAATCCATTAAATTTTGATGGACCAGATACATTATTTTCGGGATTCTGATATTTTATGGAGTAAGCAAAAAGTTTATTATTTAGATTATTGATATTGTTAATTTGCGCCAGAAGTCCATGTATATTGTATTTGTAATCAATATCTTGTAAAGGGGCTGATGTTGTTCCTCCAACTTTCTTATTGGATAGCTGTAAAATATCATTATATGTATTTTGAGTTAATATCTCTTCGGTATTATTTCCAACCTTATGTTTGTGAACACTCAATCTATTTTGATTATCATAAATAAAAGACTCATTAATAATGATTTCTGGATTAGATGGCCTTAACTTGTGAGTCGTCGTCGTGTGGGTAGCTAATCCTGCAAAATTAAGTTCGCTTTCAGTTTTAGTATAACCGTCCTGATAATTTATACTATATCTGCTGAAAGGACGGCCTTTCACATCATAGTACATATAATTTTTAGTCCAGCGGTCATCTTCAATATTTTTAACAAAGCTCATTACAGGAAAGCCTTTAGTACTTATTTTCTTAAGAACAAAATCGTCTTTAACTGCGTTAGATGGAGTGGGAGGATTAAAACTATACAAAGGATAGCTGTCATAATAATTAATAGTTAGTAGCGTGGTAATAGAATTTGGATAGCTTGCAGAATTATTATAATAATATACATCCATACCGGTAGATGTAAAGCCGACAGTACTGTTTGAATATGTCCTCGAAGTGTTATTACTGCCTCGGGCGTCAACATTAACCTGCTCTGCTGATCTTCCCGTGCTGTTATAATTTTGCGTACTTGTATAAATTCCAGTATAAACAACTCTTCCAAATTGATCATATTTTTTAAAAAGCCATTTTTTTTCAGCACCTAAATTGGCATCCTGAGTTAATACTAATCTATCCTGCCTATCATATACCATATATTCCCATCCTTTACCTGGTAACTTTTTCTCTACTAAACGACTCTTGTTATCATACCTGTATTGATAACATAAACTGTTTAGTATATCTGAAGGAATTTCTTCGTCACCCCCAGCCGACATCTCATCAAAGAATTTAAATGAAGCATTGGGAGGAATAACAAAAGATAACTGATTATATTCATTATAAACATAATAGGTGTCTGCATTTTCGGTTGCAGATAATACTTTTCTTTTTAAAATAATTTGCCCTGATCCATTTTTGAATTCAATGACAATATTCCCATCTTCATCCGTTGTGGAGGTTTTCGATAAGTGCCCTGTAGCATAGATCAGGACATCAGAAGTCTTAACAATCGATTTAGTAGCATTATCCGGCCAGGTAGTTAATGCGATAAGTTTCTTTACATTGTCTCCATTACCATTCGTATCATAACTGTATTGAGCGGGATGTGACTGCCAGTCCACACCTGGTTTCTTTTTAGACCGGATGCGATCTAATGGAGATTTTTCAACATCTAAATGAGAGAAAGAAAAACTATCCCCATAAAAAGCTGATGCCTGTCCGTCAACTCCCGATTGAATTCCTCCGTTTAATGAACTCATAGGAACGGGAAACCATGTATCTACTTTTCGTCCAAATTCATCGTAAGGTACTTTGACCACTAAATCTTTTCCTGATGGGGCAGATTTCACACTAACAATTTGTTTCGATCGGCCTAAACCGTCAAAGTACTGTACAGTCTCTTCTACTTTAGCATTCTGGCCCGCAGGATAATCAAGATATGTTTTAATCTGAACATAATTTTCAAGAGGAGAAAGTTGTCCATAGGCAAATCCATTCACTAATAATATACCTATAGGAATTAATATTTTTTTCATCGTTATTAGTTTTTATAATGGTAATTGAATTCTTGTGTTGTCTTATAGGTATAATTGTTATCATTATTTAGATCTCTTTCCAGAACCTTGATTTCTTTAAGCTTATTTGCAGAGTCATAAATATATCTTTCTCTAGTACCTGACGGCAATGTTTTTGAAGTGATACCAACAAGAGGATCATAAGTAAAGGTTGTAACCTGGGTACCTGTTAAAAATTGGTTCTGACGTATATTATCTAATGCATAAATTAAAAGATCCTCACTTGCATTATCAATGTCACCATTTGACTTTTGGCAAATCTCAAGATTATTATAATTGACGATGTTATCATCCATTCCCAAAACATCCATCAAACCCGTGTAAGAAATACCTTCCACTTTTAAGATAGGCAGAGTCTGATTATAACCGTAAATTATAGTTACAGGAATACCTTCTTTTGTCGTGTATTGCAATAAATTACCTTTAGTATCATATTGATCATAGGTAATTTCATTCTGATATACTTCATTGGGACCATTGATAGTATTTAATGAAACAGATTCTTTTTGTAATGGAAATAATTTCTCGTGTCCCAGCCAATCTTTACTAAAGCTTACTTTTGATTTTGAAACAGGAATATTATTGTGGTAACTAGTGGTAATGATTGGTAAGCCAACCATATTCCTTTGTACCAGATCTCCTGTAATATAGAGATCCTTAGCATATTGATATTGTTCCTTATCAGTGCTTCCGTCCTGGTAAGTAGTCGTTTGACTCATTAAATTGTTGAAATTATCTGCGTTAAAATATTCTTTTACACTGTTGGTAATAATTTTATTTCCATTATCTAAAATTACAGTCTCTTTTTGCCCAGTATTATTTAGCCACCTGCTTGTTAAATTATACCTGCTTATAGAAAAAGCGTCAAAATTCAAAAAATAATATTGGTCAGAAAAATAGGTTTCAGGAATATAATCACGATCAACAACATAATTTTCAACATTTAAAATGTTTGTGTAATTATAACTGTAATCAGTAGCTCTCTTAATAAGATAATCCCCATTATTGATTTCTCCTTCAATTTTATTAAACATAAGGTTAGCATTCCAATGGTTAGCATAGGAAGGAAGATATGTATTGCTGAATCCCAACATTGGTGCAGCAGGAAAATCCTCCAATACAGCATATTTTTTTGTTTCAAATCTGGTATTATTAATGATTTCAGTAACTGCTTGATAAGCTACAAAGTCTCCTTGAAAAGCATTGATGTCATACCTCTTATCTGAATTCATTTTATAATATTTGTATTTGTAGAAACATGGGAATCCACCCTGGTTACAAGGCCAGTAACCAGTAACATAACCTTCCGTCAGATATCCTCCAAAACCATCATCTTCTGAATAAAAAGATGAAATATCACCTAATTCAAGTTTATTTGTTGAAGGATTAACTTCAGCCTTCTTATACAAATACGTTTTAATAGTTTTAGCTCCGGTTAAATCACTTATTTCAATTCTCTGTGGCCGAACCCCATAGTGAATACTCTCTATTGTATCTGGATCCTTTATGATGGTGTTGGGCTCATAAAAAATCTCTTCAGTGCCCTTTGTGGGATAGGTAATACGGCTTAAAAGTCCGTACTGGGAATGTGGAAATTGAGTTTTTCTTATACCTGTCGCAAAGTTTATTTGTTGGGTAGTAGGGTTGACCTGTCCTAAAATCTGGGAATAATATTCTTTGGGCAGTAAACTTTCATTGGTGTATCCATTATAGATACCCGCCATGTCCTGGCCTCTTGTAAATCGGGGAGCCAGACCGCCGGGATTATTATAATCAAATGTATACACCTCATCCTGATTTAAACCTAATGTTATATTCTGCAGAAAGTATCTTACTGGAGTAGAATTCCCCAATTCTGCGATCTCAACATTTTGAAGGTAATTTCCAACCTTCAAATAATTGAATTTTACTTTATCTACCAAGACTCCATTGGTATTCTTAATTTCTATCCTATCAAAAAAGAATCCGCCTATTTCATCCCTGCTTTTGTAAGAAAAATCAACAGTAAAATCAGGAGATTGAATTTTTTTGATGTACTTTGTGGTAACATCTTTTATTGTAACACAATGACCATCCCTTAAAAAGAATTCCAGATCATAACCATAGGGATATGTAGCTGGAATATCCCCTCCATACACTGTAGTTTTAATATTTTTAGATTCCGAGTAATTTTCGGGATAATTACTGTAGAAAGTATCATAGGTGAAATTGATACTTTTTGCAAGATTCGTATCCTCTATTTTAGTTAAAAACCAGGCTGTCTTGACAGGGGGCTGCGGGCTGGAATCAGGATCGCAGTATGAAGATATGGATGCATATTCTGCACAATCATTTTGGCCATAATAATATTTTCTGCCCTGTTTGTCCGTTATTATAAATGATTCAAGGTTTGTTGCTATTTCTATCTTAACCTTTTCACTATAATTCAGCAGATAAGCCTGATTATTCTTGATGAAAAAACTTCCCTTTAAATTATTTACATTGTAATAAAAAATATCACATTCACCGTCTTTACCTGAAGTATTATTATTTATTTTCGCTTCATAAATATAGCGTATGGTATGATATTCATTTAAGTTGAAGTCTCCGAGGTAATCAACTTTCTGAGAGTTTCCATCCGGAACTCCTCGAATAACCCTGTAAATCAATGATGTAAATTGTGGTTGCCACAATAATCCCAATGCACCTCCCCAATCATTAAGTTTTAATCCGTTGCTAGAATAAGAAACAGATAAGTCGTAATTCAAATCACCGCTCTTTAAACTCGCAATATCGATGATTTTATTAAAGCGCCCTTTATTGTCTACCGTCGAATAATTGCTGGTTTTTCCAAAATATTCTGTAGAAACTGATGGCTTTAGAGTATTATCTGTAAAGACTTTAATCTGTGAAAACAAATAGTTAGTAGCTAAAATGATTATAATAATTGAAATATTTATTTTTTTTCTCATCGTTTTATTAATTTGGCGTTAGCGGTTTTATTTGTATCTGTTTTGATAACAACCAGATAGGCTCCTTGAACCAAAGCCTGAGTGTTGATCTTTGTTACTCTATTCTTTGTTTTCAGATTTTGAAGCTGTCTTCCAGACATATCATAGAGTAAAATATCTGCATCTTTGAAATCAAAGCCAATTTCTACATACGCATAATCCGATACGGGATTTGGGTATATCTTGATGTCATATTTTTCTATTAACTGATTAACTTGTTTATCTCCCAGCTTTACAATTTTCCAGTTTTCTTTTCCTAATTCATCACCGCTAATGCCAGCTAAAACAATAGATCCATCATTATTCAGTTTTACATCGGATAACCTCTCTTTTCTTTTTCTTGATTCACCTATAACATATTTTCTCCATTGCTCATTACCATTTTGATCCACATATAGTATCCAAAATGTTTCATCATCATTTTCTATCTTATATTCAGATTGAGTATAACCGCCTAATAACATACCTTTTGAAGATGTGTCATCTGATGAATATAAAACACTCATACCCATCAAAATATCTCTGTTTTTGAAATTGTAGGATTTTTGCCACTCTTCATCTCCTCGTTCGTTTAAGGAAATCAGCCAAAGATCTGTGCCTTCCTCAATGCCTGCGGTTTTATTTCCTGATTTCTCCGATCGCGATTCTCCACCAACAATAAAGCCTGTTGAAGTTACTGCCAGGGTTCTGAGATGATCATCACTTTTTCCTCCAAAATTTCTTTCCCATTCAACCTTTCCGTCTTTATTAATCTTTATAACCCAGTAATCACCCTCTCCAAAATTTTCTGTCTTCTTTGTGCCTCCACCATTACTTCTTGAATAAACGCCCAATAAGGCACCACCATCCTTTGTGGGAATCATTTTCTCGACTTCATCTAAACCTTTTCCTCCCAGTATAATCTGTGACAATTCTTTTCCATTCTTATCCAGTCGTACAATCAGAATATCTTTCGAACCATACCCTTTTGCTGAACTTTGAATATCTCCGGCAACAAAGAACCCCAGATCTGTAGTCTGGATAACTGCTTTAGCTTCTTCATCTGAAGAGCTTCCTAAAGTTTTTTGCCACTCTTCTTCTCCAAATTCATTGATTTTTATAACCCAGATATCAGAACCTCCTTTGGTATCTTCCTTTTTATCAAGTCCTTTTTTTGAATATGAAGTTCCTGCCAGCAAAAAGCCTCCCTCTTGGGTGCTCACAGTTGCAGATAAAAAATCGTGATTATTACCGGAAAAGTATTTTTCCCACACTTTTTCACCTTGTTGATTTAGTTTTATCAGATGGAAATCATAGCCATTATTTTGCTTGGGAGTTTCCAATTTGGCGGGTTTTATATCCAGACTGCGGTTCTTAACCTTTTGACTGCCTTCCTTAATAGAGCTTCCGCTAATTAAATATTGCTGATCAATTGTAGTTGTAATCCGGCTTAAAAAATCTTGTGTCGAAGACTGTATGTCTTTCTGCCAAATTACTTCTTGGGCAGACAGACCCAAAATTGTACACAGAGTAAGTGTACTCACGTAGAGTTTTCGCATGGTTATCTTTTTCAATGTTTTTCCGAAATTAATACTTTGTCAAAAGATTGAATGAAACCAAATATTATCTTTTTTTTAAGACAATATTAATTCTTAATGTATGGTGAAGAAGTAAGATTAGTGGATCGAAAATTCTGAATATCAAAATTGTATATGATTAAAGCAGGACATAAGAAAGCCGTTAGAAGAAGCGAAAAATAATGGGGCTGATTGATACTGTTACCAAATAAATTACAGAAGCATATCCTGATATGTTGCAACGGACGATATATGATTCTTTCGACACTATATCAAGCGGGCATCCCGTATTAGAATCTAAGATCCAGGAACTCTATTACTATTTTCAGGGTGTCTTTCCTGGGATAAGGTGTGGTGTTTGCAACAGGGATGAATGTCTGAAAGTGGCTTAAAATAAAAATGAATAGCTTCTTGCTGCCAAATACGACCTTTCAGCTGCCATAGCTTTTAAGAAACTTTTCTGGCTTGATATCTTAAGTACTGTTCAATACATAAAGCCATGGATAAAAATATAAACGAAAAACTGGATACAGTCGAAAAGACAGGTGATACCTTACTGGTGCTGCATCATGAAACGGGTACTGTTGGGATTGTTAAGGGATTGGATGATAATGGGGGAGTAAATAGGGCTATTCCTCAGGAGCTGAACCGTGATGAAAGGCTGGAGAGGGGAAGGCAGCAGGTAAAGGAGGGGACGCTGGGAATAGTTATTTATATAAGGCGGAGAAGGAGGACTGGAAGATGATGGATAAGCCGGGTTAGAATATGTGAGGAGGATGGGAGTGGAGATTTCAGGCAGGTTCCGGAGGTGTTCAGATTCATTAATTTTAATTTTTTTGTTTAAGCACTGAATAAATGGATTTTAACGATAGTTTTGAGACATCAATATCCCATAAAGGCTGACTTTTATTAATAACGACCCATATTTTGCTGTGGATATCAAATTGTTCAATAAAACAGTAATATACCCATTTGGCAATGGTAATACGAGTATTCTTTCCCTTATGATGTACCAGACAATAAAGCGAGTAGGTTGATTCAGTATTGGATGACATTATTTGAGAAAGAATCTGTTCTTTAAGGAAAACAGTTCTTCCGGAAGAAGTCCATCCCGCCAATCGTTTAACACGCGCTTGATTAGAGATAATAAATCGATTATCAAAGCCGGGAATGGTTTTCCATTGTTCTCCTGGAAGATCTTTCAATGACGAGTTCAGACATGCGGGAGGATTATTCTGATCAACAGCGGGCCTCCCTAATTTTTTCCACAGAGAAGTATTAAACAGTCTGCCTGGAAGGTTTTGCTTGTCAGTTACTATAAAATCCTTCTCTGTTGGTGTATAAGATTTCAAAAACCACCGATATCCACCTGCTGTTAAAAATTCTTTATTGATAATATCCTTAATACTTTCCGTAGCAATGCCCAGCTTTTTTTCTACAGCATACATGCTGTCAAAATTTGCCAGTAAGTTTCCTTGAATACTGTACTGGCTGACAGCCTGCATATAGATAACTTTACGATTTTTTGCTCTGTTCTTATCAAACATCCTGAGCCGGATCTCATGGGACGAAATTTTCTCTAAATTTTTGCAATGTATATGAAGCTTGTTCTCATCTTTAGTGGTAATAAGAATGGAACGGTCATTATAATCAAATTTTTCAATAAAATGGTAATAGACAAGACGTTTTACAGATTTCCTGTGCTTTTGGCCGTCTGATGATAAAGTGCAGTGGACACTATAGCTATAATTCTGTAGATAACTGTTAATACGTTTTACAAAAATTAGTTTCATAATCAGTTCCGGCATCTTCCGTTCTTTGCCGCTTGGAAGGGAAACAAAACGTTCTATACTTTTTACACGCCCATAATTGGAAATCATATAGTTTTCATAATTCTCAATAGATTTCCATTCTTCACTTGGAAGATTTTTTAAAGAAGTATTGTACAAAACTTTTTTTACGTATCGGTCTTCAAATTCAGGGGGCAGTTCCATAAGCTAAAGTGATGAAAAAAAATTGATAATACTGGCAAAAATAAAAAACTCAGTTAAAAAGAATTTAAATGTGGTATTCTAGACCCTATATTCTGTAATAATAGCGAGTAATGGATCTACTATTATTATAGCTACAAAGATAATTTCTACTTGCTAAGGAAGCCGAATATTTTATAAACGACATGTTTTGTCGTTTAAGCAATATATTTTTGTGAAATAAATATAAATTATATGGTATGAAGCTAATTGTGGATATTTTAATTATAATAAATGTAAATATTTGTCGTTTCTTAAAAAATGTTAAATTTGCAACGTTTTAATAAAACTAATCACTAACTCAAAAAAAGCAACAATACGGGAATGAGAAAAATCTATCTCGGAGCGCTTACCTTATGCGCTTTTCTGGGCACTTCTGCCCAAGAGGTGGTATGGCAGAAAGATATCAAATCCTCTACCCAGGATTTTTTAAGCCAGATTACCACAACTATTGATCAGCAGTATCTTATCACAGGAAGTTCAATACAGTCTAAAAGCCAGTCGCAAGCGGCTGGCAGCCAGAAGCAAAATAATGGTTATGATTTTCACCTGGTAAAGCTAAACCAACAGGGGGAAGAAGTCTGGGAAAGGTATTTCTCAGGATCTAATCATGATTATTTGTCAGCAACTGTTACTACACAGGATGGTGGAAGTTTGTTAGCAGGTACTTCTTATTCAGGGAAAGGTTTGGATAAGAAAGATGATACCAAAGGGGGATCAGATATCTGGCTGATCCGGATCAATGAATTCGGTGATGAATTATGGCAGAAAACATTAGGCAGTTCTTCTGATGAAGAAGCAAGAGCTGTCATACAGACAACAGATCTGGGATTTTTTGTTGCCGGGAATATACAGAATGCCTCAAAAGAATATGGTTCCAAAGATGTCTTCATTACCAGACTGGATAAAGATGGAAAAGAGTTATCCCAAATAATCTTAGGAGGGAAAGGCTTAGATGAATTAGAGAAAATGATTCCAACGAAAGATGGCGGAGCATTGCTTGGAATTTATTCCAGAAGTTTAGTTGGAGGAACAAAGAAAAGTGAAAACTTTGGTGAGGGAGACTACTGGATCTTGAAGCTTGACAAAAACGGAAGGGTTGAATGGGAAAAGAACTTTGGAGGGAAAGAAGATGACCATTTGAGAACCCTTGCCTTAACTTCAACTGGCTTTATCATTGGTGGAGAATCCAGATCAGAAAGGTCAGGAAATAAAACGGTTGACCTCGAAGAAGGATCGGACTTATGGTTGATGTCTTTAAATGAAAGAGGTGAAGAGCAGTGGCAGAAATCCTACAATTTTGGGAATCGTGATATTCTGATGAGTATGAGCATTCTTCACTCGGCAGATGATAAATCTTCCAAGGGAATTTTATTAGGTGGCTATACCCAGGCAGAAGGAAGAATAGAAACCGATGATGAAACTTTCTGGATGCTATATTTGGATCAGAATGGTACTGAGCAGTGGAGAAAGCATGTTAAGGGAGAATCACGGAAGAAAGAAGAAAGGCTTTCTGACTTAAAACTCAACAGAGATGGTTCGATTATTTTGGCCGGAACCAGTGCAGAAGAATTGGGTAAAGAGAACTGGAAGATTGTAAAGCTTGGAGACAAGCAGGTGGATCAGTTAATCGAGAAGTATGATATCAAGATCTATCCAAATCCAGTTTCCGATTATGCCTATGTAGAAATCGGCTTTGATTTTAAAGATGCAGATATTCTGCTGTATGACATGAGCGGAAGACAGCTTCAGAGTCTGAAGACAAAAAATAGAGTGACTAAGATTAATACTCAGGTACTTATTCAGGGAGCTTATCTGGTGACCATAAAAACTGATACCAATAAAACGGCGAATGCAAAGCTGATCAAAAAATAAAACTTAATTATTTTCATGAAGAAAACTACAATAGCTATAATTTTATTATTAGCTACATTAAATAATGCTTCAGGGCAAACTACAGTCAACCAATATGACCCAAGTGTGAAAAATGTTCCTACCTCTCCTGAAGTTGCATTATTAGGCCGGTTTGGAGATATTCCTGTGGGGCATTATACTGGAACAGCAGAAGTTTCAATACCTCTTTATACTCTTAAAATAGATAATATTGAAATTCCATTAGCTTTAAGTTATCATACCTCAGGTATTAAGGTTGCTGATGAAGCTACATGGGTAGGCCTTGGATGGAATTTTTTGCCTGAGGGAACCATTACACAGGAAATTAGAGGCAGCGAAGACTTTGTAACAGGAGGAGACGGTTTTGCCAACACTTTGGGTTATAGTATTTTTAAAAATAATTTTTCTACTGTTCAATCGGAAAGCCCAATGTATAGACTTCAATACGGAGCAAATGATTATAATGCCGGTCTTCTTCCTGGAGGAGCTCAACCAGCGATAGATGATTCTTATGATATTATAACCAATTTAAAGAGTAAAAAGGGACAACCGGATATTTTTTCTTATAATTTTTATGGATATTCAGGTAGATTTTTTTATAATCCTGAAAACAACAATGAAATACTTTTTTTAGAAAGTAATGATGATGTGAAATTCTCCAGAAATACGGATGGTTGGATAGCAACTACCAACAAAGGTGATAAATTTTATTTTTATGCTATTGAAAAATCAACAACTGATCAGACCAGCACAGCTGACCTATCGTATACTTTTAAAGTTAACAGAATTGAACTTGTAAGTGGTAAGGTTGTTATATTCACTTATCAGGATGAAAGTACCTATCAACAATATCCTACACAAGTTGTTCATCTTACTAATTTTTCTAGTAGCCCTGCTGAAAGTAGTAGTTCGAATGCTGTAATTAATGATAAGAAAACATTGATAGGTATCGAAACTGAGGATACCAAGATAAAATTTAATTTGGATAACAGGGAAGATATCCGCCCGCATTTTACTGCGACCCCAATCAAAAAATTAAGTTCTGTTGATATTCTGTCGAAATACAGTAATAAGAAAATTAAAAGTTTTGTATTTAATCAAAATTATTTTCCAATTAATTCCATTAATAATACACCGGAAGAAGGCTATAAAAATAAAAGGTTAAAATTAAATTCTATTCAGGAAGTTAATTATGATCCAATGGGTAATTCTGTTCCCATAGCTATTCCTCCGTATACTTTTGAATATGACACAACCAATATAATGCCTGATAAGATGAAAAGCTCAGATTTTTACGGCTATAATAATGGGGAAGGCAGCGTAAATCTTCTTCCGGATTTATCATATTTTGATTATTTCAAAACAGCTCCTTATAAAAACTATGGGCTGACACCTAGTTCCTATTTGGGGAGCATGAGATATACAAATGTCAACTATGTGTCAACAAACATCCTTAAGAAAATATCTTATCCCACAGGTGGACGTACTGAATTTGAGTATGAATCCAATACATTTACCAATCAGTTTATACCAACCGTTACTCAATTACAAAATGGTAATAAAAGTCAAACCGTTAATCATCGTGGAGCTGAGCCAAATGGAGCTATTTTTGTCAAAGGCTCTTCCTTCAAGCTTCCCAATAAAACAATAAAGTTTTACAATACTATATATGATGGCTATATGGGACCAAATTATCCGGAAGTTCACTATGGTGATTGGAATGAGATGGCGAAATGCAAAATACAGTTTCGTAAGAAAAAGATAGTTAATGGGCAACAGGTTGAGACCGTTATTAAAGAATGGAAAGTAGATGTTCCAGGTAGTGTTTTTGAACAAACGCACCAGCTCACCTGGAATGAGGAAATAACAGTAGTTGATGATGTCGATCCAACTACAGAATATTATGTATATGTTGAGAATGGTATCAATTACCGAAGTACAGATGGAACCCATAGAGCAATTGTATCAAGTAGTATTTCATATTTTGATAATACGAATATTGATACCTCCATATCCTATGGAAGTGGTTTAAGAATAAAGTCATTAAAAAATTATGAAAACAATACATTATTATCCCATAAAGAATATACTTATAATGATGGAAAATTAATTTATGCATTTAATCCTATAAATCTTATCAGCGGTGCAACATCTAAATCTCTTCCTTCATCAACTACTGGAGGATGTCCTAGTGAATCTATTTCAATATTTAATGACATTTCAATCAATTCCAGTGATTTTGGATTAGGTGGAAATAAACCTTTTGGTTATAGTGAGGTTACAGAAAAAGATATCAGTGTTATTGACGGAACAGCTAAAGGTTATACAAAATATTATTTTACCAATATACAAGGAACTTACTTAAAAGGCATGCCGAAAGTAGATGTTCCGTCCAACGGGGAGAATACATTGATTGAAGTTTTTGATCAGAATCAAAATAAACTCTCTTCAAAAATAAACAACTATGATAATTTACCCAATACCTATGGGGTATACCCTTCATTTGGGATTGTTAAAACATCAACAGGGCTTTATGACCCAAGTAATAATTTTTATCCTTATCAGTTTAATTCAGGCTGTCCTGTAATTGGATTATCCTATACAGGTGACACTTATCAAAATCCTCTGCCGGTCACTAAATATAAATTTTTGGTGAGTCCTCTCATTACAGGCAAGCGAAGACTTAAAACTAGCATTGAAACTTCTTTTTTTGGCAACTCAGCTTTGGTGAAAAAAACAGAATTAACATATAATGCTTCTGGAAATCTGGATACAAGTAAATTGACAACTTCTGACAGCCAAATTATCTATACAGATTATGACTATGCCAATGACTGGGGAAACACCCGTTTGGTTAATAAAAACATGACTGGTATTCCGTTATCTACAAAGGTTACTTCGGATAATAAAACTCTAAGCTTTACACAAACAAAATATGATAGTCAGGACAACTACCTTCCGACTTCTGTTCAGTCGTATGATATCAAAGCTGGCAGCTGGGATACTGAAGTTAAATATGATAAGTATGATGATAAAGGAAATCTTCTGCAGTATACTACAAAGAGTGGGGTTCCGGTTTCTTTAGTTTGGGGATATAATAAGACGTATCCTATTGCTAAAGTTGAAGGGCTTACCTATGAACAGATTGGGGAAGCCGCTTCGGCTCAGCTGGCAGATATTCTTACAGCTTCTGAAAAAGACGCTAACCCTGTATTTTACAATATGCAGCCGGAAGATGCAGAAAACCAGCTTGTTACTAAATTGGATGCTTTCCGTACTTATTTCAGGTTGTTAAACTATAATATTACTACGTACAGCTATGATCCTTTAGTAGGGGTAAGGAGTATTACTCCGCCATCAGGAATCAGAGAACGCTATATTTATGATGCTGTTGGCAGGCTTGAAAAAGTTGTTGATATGGATGGCAAAGTGTTGAAAGAAATGAAATATAACTATAAAAACTAATACCGTTGAAGAAACTCATAATTCCAATCGGTGCTTTGATGATATCAGGTTTTGTACAAGCCCAGTTAAGCACAACAGAAAACTATACCTACAGTAAAACATATCTCGATTATGATGCCAATAATCAACCCACTAAAACAACTGAAACCGTTCAGTATTTTGATGGACTGGGCAGACCTAAACAAATTGTCAATATAAAAGCATCTCCTACAGGAAAAGATCTGGTAACAACAATACCTTATGACGGGTTTGGAAGACAGGTTGATACCTGGCTTCCCGCACCAATGAATACATTAAACGGTGGAATTCAATCAGGAGCAGGGGGTGCAGCCCAAACTTATTATGGTGATAATACGCCTTTTGTGCACAAAAATTTAGAAAATTCCCCTCTGGATAGGACTTTCGAACAAAAACAAGTAGGTACGGCATGGAGCACAAAACCTGTGAAATTTGAATACAATGCAAATCTTGATGGCGAAGTAAAGAAATATAATGCGGTTTTTAATTATAATACTTTCGAAACATTGATCACTGTTTCTACTCCTTATACAGCTAATCAATTGTATAAAAGTTCAGTAACGGATGAGGATGGAAATAAGACCATAGAGTTTAAAAATGGTAAGGATCAGGTTGTGATGATAAGAAAAATGTTGAGTGTAACTGAAAGTACTGACACTTATTATGTTTATAATAACTATAATCAATTGGCCTATGTTTTATCTCCTAAGGCAGTAGATCTTATTAAAAACTTAAGCCCTGGGGTACCGGTTCCAGATACGGTTTTGAATAATCTGTGTTATCAGTATAAATATGATGGGAGAGGAAGGCTGGTAGAAAAAAAGCTTCCGGGAAAAGGGAAGGAATTCATGGTATATGACAAGCAAGACAGGATTGTAGGAACTCAGGATGCTGAATTAAATGAAAAAGGACAATGGCTGTATACCCAGTATGATAAGTTTGGAAGAGTTGTTATTACTGGTATAGCTACTGGAGGAGACCGAAATGCAGAGCAAATATTAGCTGATGGTTCTGGAAATATGTTACGGAATAGTTCAGTTGTTTTTAACAGGCAGGGCATGGATGTTTTTTATGATCCGGATACTACTTATCCTCATGCATCTAAATGGGTTACTTTATTATCTGTGAACTATTATGATTCATATCCTCAATATGGTTTCAATCCATCTGTTATATCTGTTTTGGGAGAACCAGTTCTTACAGGAACTCTTACAGCAGACGGAAGAAGTACGAAAGGGTTTCCTGTTATGAGCTTTGTAAAGAATATTGAAGATGACAACTGGACTAAGAATTATACTTATTATGATGCTAAGGGACGAGTTATTGGGAAACATTCTATCAACCACCTGGGAGGATATACCAGAACAGAGTCTAAACTGGATTTTGCAGGACTCCCCAAACAGACCATTACCAAACATAAGAGATTAGAAACAGATACCGAAAGAATTATCACAGAAAACTTTGAATATGATAATCAGAATAGGCTTCTGCTACACAAACATCAGGTTGACAGTAACCCAGTAGAATATCTGGCTCAAAATACATATAACGAAATTTCTCAGTTGATATCTAAGAAAGTTGGAGGTATTGCTGTAGCCTCTCCGCTTCAACAAATAGATTATCAGTATAACATTAGAGGTTGGTTGACAAAGATCAATGATCCTGCTAATCTGAATGGAAAGCTGTTTGGGTATGAAATAAAGTATCAAAATCCGGTAAATCCTCAGAGCGTAGGAAAATTTAATGGTAATATTGCTGAAATTGAGTGGAATAACGGATCGGAAAATCTCCTGAAACGTTATAATTATGAATATGATGCATTAAACAGGTTAAAAAATGCTTTCTATAAAGAACCATCTACAGGAAATACCGGTTATTTTGATGAGTATCTGAGTTATGATGTGAATGGGAATATCATGACATTAAAAAGAAATGCCGCTCCTGTATCCCAGGGAACTACTTTTGTGCAGGTAGATGATCTTAGCTATCAATATACAGGAAACCGTTTGGATAAAGTAATAGAAACGGCTATGAATGACACGGGCTATGAAGGGGGTAATAATATTATTGATTATGATTCAAATGGGAATATGACCACCATGAAGGATAAAGGAATTCAAAGTATTGTGTACAATTATCTCAATTTACCTAGCACTTATACAATCAGTCAGAACAGTCCTCTTGGGGTGGTCACTGGTTTTGGTTTAAATTATCTCTACAGAGCTGATGGAACAAAAGTCCGTAAAACCTATAGAAGTGAAGGCGGTAAAGGAAGCACAATGATAACCACCAATATAACAGATTATCTGGATGGTTTCCAATACCAGTATTCAGAAATATCAACGTGCCTTTGGTGCCGGACAAGTGTTGCATTTGAACAGGAAGCTTTTAAAAACGAAAGTGACACCAATGTTCTAAAGCCGATCCAGCCCTCGTGGATACTAGACTTTGTTTCTACGGCGGAAGGTTTTTACAGTTTCACGGAAAACCGTTATATTTATCAGTATAAGGATCATCTTGGAAATAGCAGGTTAAGTTTTGCCAAGGGTAGTACTGGAGCTGTAGAGATAACTGACACCAATAATTATTATGCATTTGGAATGAACCATATTGGAAGTAATAAAGGATTATTGGGAGGGTATAAGAATTATAAATACAACGGGAAGGAAATACAGGAGACGGGAATGTATGATTATGGGGCGAGGTTTTATATGCCAGATCTGGGAAGATGGGGGGTGCAAGATGCATATAGTGAAAAACATACTGATTTGAGTGGATATAATTATGCAGTAAATAATCCTATTTATTTTATAGATCCAGATGGAAATAAGATTATTATTTATAGTGGAAGTGATAATAAAAATCAGCAAGAATATACTTATCAGAAAAATAGGGATTATTCTAAAATAGAAGATGTTTTTTTGTCAGATACATATAAAGCACTTGATGCATTATATGCCGCTTCAAATATTGAAATAAATGGGGAACAAGTTAATGTTTTGGAAACATTAATTTCTGATAAAAGAGAGCTTTCAATAGTAGAGGCTTGTGAAACGTGTTCTACATCTTTTTCTTATGGTAGAAATATCAATGATATTAAGAATAATAATAGAGATTATAAAAGTATTGGAACCTTAAAGTTTTCAACTACAAGAGGTGCCCTATTTGATGATGTTAATGATGCTTCATATAATGATCTAAAAAAACAAGTCGAAAATGGAAAATTTTCCAAAACTTCACAAGTTAATTCGCCAACATCGCTTTTTGGCCATGATTTGGTTCATGCATATAATTTCACCACTAGTACAAATGGGTCAAAAACAACAAATGAATATGCAGCAAGAGTAAATGATATTTCCACTCGACAAGGATCTCCATATTTTAAAAATGCGGAAGAAAAATATACTACAGAAATTTCAAAAAAAATAAATATTAATCTAAAAGAAGCTCCAAGAAGTAACCATCAAGGTTATGATGTAAAAACGACTGGAGTATTGTCAAATAAAATAAAGAAATAAGTATGAGAAAATTAGTTTCATTTTGCCTATTGTTTTTTTTATTATCATGTCATATTAAAAATACTGACTCAGATTTTTCAAAACCCATAAAAATTGTAAGATTTATGGGAGTTGATGATTATTCTTCTAATATTAATCCGCAAATATTTTGGAGTCAAAATGATGAACATATGTTTTTATTTATGAATAAGGCAGCTTTTCTTTCTGAGATAGAAACTTATAAAGAAATGCCGGAAAGTACTCTACAAGAGTATATCTATGCATTTATAACATCAAAAAAAGACACATTATACTCTGATTACAATTTAAAATCATGGATATTAATTAGAAACAAAAGAGAGAAATATTACTATGATGAACAAGGTAAAACTGCTGAATTTTTAAAAAGCACTTATCCTTTTTTTAGAGAATGTCCATATATACCTAATAAGTAAATAGTATCTACATTTCTATGATTTTTTAAAAATATGATTTGGAAGATATTGTTGTATTAAGACCATTATTTTTAACTCACAGTTGTCAGAACAAATTATGGTTATAAAATATATAAGCAAAAAGCAGTCTCATTGAGGCTGCTTTTTTGTGCTCCTTAAGATGACAAATATGGTGTTCGGCTACCATCATTTTTAAAAAACTTATCTGTCTTTATATATTAAGTCCTTACTCAAAATATAAAGCGATGGATAACAATATAAACGAAGAACTGATACAGTCTAAAAAACAGGTGATACCTTACTGGTGCTCCATCATGAAACGGGTACAGTAGGAATTGTTAAGTGATTGGGGGAGAATGGGGAAGTAAATAGGGTTAGTCCTGAGGACTTGGATGGTGATGAAATGCTCAGTATTGAACGCAATGAGAATTCTTTTACTGAGTTTTATTCTACATTTTATCACCAGCTGAAGGAGCCTTCGGAATTTTCGTTTTTTAAGGTAACGGAGTATGAAGCAAAGCAGACGGCTTTAAACTTACAGAGGTGCATAGAAAGGCTGGGAAGAGAATATGCTAAAGTAGATGATCACTTGGATAATCCAGATTATCTATGGTGCAAATTTTAGATTCATATTTTGCTTAAGCAAAAATATAATACGTCGTATTTTGTCGCTTTGAGGATATATCTTTGCATTATTAAAGAATGTTAATCAATTCCCTTTGGACGAAACTTTAAAAAGCTTAATTTTGCAGTCATCAAAAACATAACCATGAACAATAATTATTCTATACATTTTGTGTATTTCTAATATACACAATAATTAAATCAGTATTTACTTAAAATTAATTACAGCACAAGCATGAAAAAACTCTACACGGGTGCATTATTCTTATGCACTACTATGGGGATATTTGCTCAGGAAGTACTCTGGCAGAAAGATATTAAGTCCAGTTCGCAGGATTTTTTAAGCCAGGTTGCTACTACTATTGATGGGCAATACCTTATCGCGGGAAGCAGTATCCAAACGGATAAACTCCAACAAAACAGCAAACAAAACAATGGTTATGACTTTCACCTGATAAAATTGAATCAGCGGGGAGAACAGGTTTTCGAGAAGTATTTATCAGGAAACAATCACGACTATTTATCTTCCACTGTCACTACCCAGGATGGTGGTTTTCTGATTTCTGGGACCTCATATTCAGAAAAAGGACTTGATAAAAAAGAAGATTCTAAGGGAGGCTCAGACATTTGGCTCATTCGGATCAATGAATTTGGTGATGAATTGTGGCAGAAAACATTAGGTAACTCTTCGAATGAAGAAGCTAAAGCAGTTATCCAGACTATAGATCAGGGATTTTTTGTTGCGGGGAATGTACAGAACTCCTCTAAAGGTTATGGTTCTAAGGACGTCTGGATTGTAAGACTCGACAAAGAAGGGAAAATATTATCTGAACAAACATTGGGAGGACGCGGACTTGATGAAGTTGAAAAGATGATCCCAACGAAAGATGGCGGAGCATTGCTTGGAATTTATTCCAGGAGTGGAGTTGTAATTGGAGATAAGACGGGTAAGCAGACAGAAAACTTTGGTGAAGGCGACTACTGGATTGTCAAGCTTGATAAAAATGGCAAAGTTGAATGGGAAAAGAATTTTGGAGGGAAAGATGATGACCATATCAGAACACTGGCATTAACTTCAAATGGTTTTATTGTCGGTGGAGAATCCAGATCAGAAAGGTCAGGCAATAAAACTGTTGGTATTGAAGAAGGCACAGACCTCTGGCTGATTGCTTTAAATGAAAGAGGTGAGCAGCAGTGGCAAAAATCCTACAATTTCAAGAATCGTGATATCCTGATGGGAATGAGTGTGATTCATTCAGCAGACGATAAATCATCCAAAGGAATTCTTTTAGGGGGCTATACTCAAGCTGAGGGAAGAATACAAACTGATGATGAAACCTTCTGGATGCTATATCTGGACCAAAATGGTAATGAGCAGTGGAGAAAACACGTGGGTGGAGAATCAAGGAAAAAGGAGGAAAGGCTTTCAGATCTGAAACTCAATAGAGATGGTTCTATTATTCTTGCGGGAACAAGTGCAGAAGAGTTAGGTAAAGAAAACTGGAAGATTGTAAAGCTGGGAGACAAGCAAGTAAGTGAGCTTCTTCCCCAGTATGATATCAAGATCTATCCGAACCCTGTATCTGATTATGCTTATGTAGAAATCGGTTTTGATTTTAAGGATGCAGATATTTTGTTGTACGACATGAGTGGAAGACAGCTTCAAAATATAAAAACTAAGAACAGAGTGACAAAGATCAATACTCAGGCTTTGGTTCAGGGAGCTTATCTGGTGACGATAAAAACTGATTCGGGTAAAACTTCAAACGCAAAACTGATAAAAAAATAATGATGAAAAAGATATTCTTAATAATGGCACTGCCATTAATATCGAATGTTTCGATATGGGCACAGACACTACAACTGCCTAAAAATATACAATCTCCCAATGCTGCTTCTTTAGGGAAATACGGGGATGTACCAATGGATCTCTCTTCGGGAAGAGCCAATGTAAGCATACCTTTGTATTCTCTTAATGAAAATGGTATTCCATTAGATATAAGTGTAAGTTATGATACAGGAGGAGTGAGAGTGGGTGATACCCCTGGATGGGTAGGACAAAACTGGACATTCAATGCAGGAGGTGTGATTACAAGAGTCGTTAAAGGTACTTCGTTCGACGAAAAATTCACCAATGATGTTCCTATGGGCTCCAGCCAATGGGGGATAGCGAGCGGTTATTATTACTATACACCTGCCCTTAATGGGGCCCAGTGGAATAGTGTTAGTAATATGACAACAGTATTAAAAAACGGAGGTATAACCAATAGTACTTATCCAGCAGCAGACCTGGAACCCGATATTTTTATTTTCAACTTTATGGGCCATGTAGGGAAATTCTTTTTGGGCTCTGATGGAGTTTGGAAAGTATCTTCTAAGGATAATATGAAGGTGGAAATCAATATGAATGATAAGATTACACCAATGAACTTTCCTGCTACCAATAATTTCAATCAGAGACCATTTTTAAAGGTTCTTGGTAAAATTACCATGACTGATGATCAAGGCAATAAATATATATTCGGAGGTATACAGGATAATATAGAATATACCATTCCGGACTTCTATAATCAATTGGTGAATCCAGTTATTGCTAATGCTTGGTATCTTTCGGAAGTATATGATAAAGAAGGAACTAAGATTTATTCCTTTGAATATGAGAGAGGAGATTATATAGCATCCTTCTATAATACGAATTCTTTTAGCGGATATAGCAAACAGTTTGATGGTAATATATTCGTTCCGGGGGTGGGATGTAGCGGCGGAAGCAGTATAAGTAATCAGGTCGTTGCTGCTGGACAGCTGATCATTCCTACTTATTTGAAATCCATTACTACAAAATCTGCAAGAACAATTAATTTCTCATCATCAATTAACAATTCACTGAAATACAGGTACAATAATGGAGACCCTACTCTAGACAGTGCTTTCTCCAATATCTTAAGTTATCTGGCGGGGCTGGCCCTACCGGGAGATTATGAAAATGCGATGTTCTATTATATCAAAAGATTACAGAATGGAGTTACCCCAAATCCCAATGTCACATCAGGACACTTCGACTCGTATATCAATGCATTGAAATGGAGAAAATTAGATGGATTTGTAGCAAGAGACAGCCAAAACAATGTCTTGAAACAGGTTTCATTCAGCTATAATAATACCCCAGCTGAAAGATTGAAACTGGAAAAATTAACGGTGGATAATCAATTTGATCATACCTTCGAATACAATAATTTTAGTCAGCTTCCGGGCTTGCTTTCTACTAATGTAGACCATTTCGGATATTACAAGTCTACTCCTTTTTCTCTGGACTATAATTCACCTACAATTCATGAGCCTTCAAGGGAAACAGATCCTACAAAAGTGTATTTTGGAACCTTATCAAAAATTACATATCCTTTGAAAGGCTATACAACATTTGAATATGAACCTCATACGTATTCCAAATATCTGGATTCAAACAGCAGCCTGGTTTCGGGGAATGGAATTATCGGTGGGGTAAGGATAAAAAGAATGTCGGATTTCAGTGATCCACAAAATAAGATTGTAAAAGACTACAGCTATACCATTGATACCAACTCTACTGTATCCTCAGGAACATTGCTTCAAAAAAATGTGTATTATGTAAAGAATTTTCTTATTCCTACTGAGAATGGTATTCCTTACTATCAAACCCAGTTCAGTATAGGATCTGTAGTACAGCTTTCCAACTTGATGGGATCGCAGATTGAGTATTCAACAGTGGTTGAGAAAACAGAGAATAACGGATATATTGTCAATAATTTTACTAATTATTCAGATTTTCCTAATCTACCTAATAGTGGAAAACTAGGACAAAATAATTCCATTTTTGATCCTCATACGGAGTTCGGTTATAAAAGAGGTCTTCCCAAAGAAAGAAGATTTTATAATTCAAGTAATGATCTGTTAAAAGAGGAAATTTTCACCTATAGTGAAACTTCTCCCCAAGCAGCTAGGGGGCTGAGTGGTAAATTTTTTCTTGCTTGTCCTCAATCTAATGGGCAGACACAAGAATTTGTTATTGCCGGAACTGCATATGAATTGTACTATTCTGACTTTAACCTTACCACAAAAAAAACCAGAACTTATGGAAGTGCCGGGCAGTATTTTGAAATGGTTGAAAATAGCAATTTTTCCGATCAGGGAAACTTTGGGGATAATTTTCTGAAGAATAAATCCTTCATTGATACCAATGGGAAATCAATATCCGAGAATTACCTCTATTCTTTTGATAAAAATGGTACTGAGCCATACACAACCATGGTAAATCGAAGAGAGTACCCAGTTGTAGAAACGAGTAAACTTGCCAATCAGGAGCTGTTAAGTAAAACGATAACAGAGTATGCTCTTATTCCAACAGTGGCGTCAAATGGAACTGCTGTGGCTTCCCGAATATTTCCTCAAAAAGTATCGGAAGCTAAGGGTAATAATGCACTTGACGAAAAGTTGATCGTTGATAAATATGATACTGACGGGCATATTTTGAAGGCACACCTACCAACCGGAAACTATACTTATTATTATTATGGTTACGATAACAAATATCCGATATTGAAGATAGAAGGTGTCGAGATTACAGATGAAAGTACTGTTTTAGGATATCTGGCAACGCTTAAGCCTTTGCTTAACGTAATCTCACCTAACTATACCCAAATTATCCAGCAGCAGGCGAATATCATTAATGCTCTGCCTAATCATCTTTGTACATTGTACACTTACAAGAATGAGTTTGGGGTTAGCAGTATCATGAATTCATCAGGTGTGATTGAATATTATAACTATGATAATATTGGACGATTGATGAATGTAAAGGATCAGAATGGAAAACTTGTAAAGAGTTTTACATATGAAATTAAAAACTAATAATCTGATGAAGTCAATATATAGAATTGTTTTATTGGTACTTGTATTTAGTACCTCAATTATCAAAGCCCAATTTTCGAATTATTCCAAATATTACAATTGGAATCTGCTTACCACGTATTCCAATGGTGGTGGTGGTGGGGTAACATTGAGTATCACCAATAATGTACTCAGTCTTAGTTTTAGTGCTGGTTTTACGGATACCACTTTAAAACAAGGAAAAATAGGGCCGACTGATTATGTAGGAACGTTACCCAACACAGAAATTCCTGTTCCGGCTGGAAGCTTTTTTACTGATAAAGGATACCGGTTCTTCATTGTTGATAATCAGTTAGCCATTTATCATAATACGCCCATTTCTTTAACTGGATTTTCGGGAACCATATCTGTGAATTTAACAGCGCCAGTTCCCATACCCGCGGACATTTCGACGTACCTTTCTAACTGGACTCCGCAGAATAAGATAATGTCGGTAAACTATCTTACGGACCAAGGAGATTCTGGAAAGAAGAAAGCATCCATCGTATATTATGATGGTTTAGGAAGGGAATTGCAGATTGTTGCCAAAGGAGAGACACCTTCAGGAAAAGATTTGGTGACTCCTTTTGAGTATGATAACCTTGGAAGGAAGTCGAAGGATTTTTTACCCATTCCAACCATGCAAAACAATGGTCTTTTAGTTGATGCAGCTACAATTTCAGGTTTAGCTTCATCTGTTTACAATGGTGAACCGGCATTTTCGGAAAATGTATTTGAAGCCTCTCCGTTAAACAGGGTTTTGATGCAGTCAGCACCTGGAACAGCCTGGAAGAAAAACAGCGGACACGAAATAAAATTTACTGATGATGTAAATACAGTTTCTGACGAAGTAAAAAAATATAATGTTGATCTGGCAGTTGCTCAGGATATTTATAATCCTAAATTATCATTCAGTTCCACTTATGGGACAGGTAGCTTAATAAAAAAAGTAATCAAAAATGAGGATTGGACCTCTGCAAACGGAAACAACAACACTTCAGAGGAATATATTAATAATGAAGATAGAACTGTTTTACGAAGAAAATATGTAGATGGGAAGAAAGCTGATACCTATTATGTTTATGATATTTATGGCAATCTTACCTATGTTATTCCTCCTCTTGCCTCAGATGCAGTTAAAAGTCTGACAACGGGCTTCTTCCCTGATGTAACTCTTGACAATTTGTGCTATCAGTACAAATATGATAAGAAGAACAGGTTAGTAGAAAAGAAGCTTCCCGGAAAAGGCTGGGAATATCTGATTTATAATAAGGCCGATCAATTGGTGATGAGCCAAGATACAAATCTTAAAGATCAGGGTAAGTGGTTGGTAACCAAGTATGACCAGTTCGGTAGAGTGGTGTTTACAGCTATTACTAATAATAATAGTACAAGACAGTCTTTGCAAACTACTATTACAGGAGCTGCTTATACCTTTGAGATAAGAAGTGCTGGCTCGTTTACCGTAAGCGGAATGCCTATTTATTATACCAACAGGGCTCTCCCGGGAAGTCTGGCACAGGTCTTAAGTGTTAATTATTATGATTCCTATCCTGCAGGATATACTTTTAATCCTACTTTTCCAACGGATATTTTAGGAGAGCCCACATTAAATGCTATTCCTACACCCGAAGGTTTAAGTACCAAAAGCCTTCCTGTCCTTACTTTAGTAAAGAATATTGATGACGATAATTGGTCAAAGGATTATACCTATTATGATAAGAAAGGAAGAGTGATAGGAACTTATTCCATCAATCATTTAGGAGGATATACTAAAACAGAATCCAAACTTGATTTTGCAGGGGTAGCAAAGCAGACTATAACAAAACATAAGCGTCTGGATAGTGATACTGAAAGAGTCATTACAGAAACGTTTGATTATGACAACCAGAACAGACTGTTGGTACATAAGCACCAGGTAGACAGCAATCCAACAGAGATTCTGGCACAAAATACTTATAACGAGATTTCTCAGATTACCAATAAGAAAGTAGGAGGAACTGATGTTGCCAGTCCATTACAGTCTATAGATTACCAATATAATATAAGAGGCTGGCTGACTAAAATCAATGATCCGGCTGTTTTAAATGGAAAGCTCTTTGGGTATGAAATTAAATATAACAATCCTGTATACACTAATTTAGCATCAGGTAAGTATAATGGAAATATCGCAGAGGTAGATTGGAGAAATGCTTCGGAGGGTGCCTTGAAAAGATATTCTTATACTTATGACCCTCTTAACCGGTTGAAAGATGCTATCTATACAGAACCCGGCGCTACCAATCCCTATAATAATAATTTCAATGAAAATCTGAGCTATGATTTAAATGGAAATATTATGACCCTGAAAAGGAATGCTTATCCTGTATCAGGAACTACAGCCACACAGGTGGATGATCTTGAATATAAATATATAGGAAACCGTCTGAATCAGGTAATAGAAAATTCACCTAACAACTCAGGATATGAAGGTGGGAACAATATTATTGGCTATGACCTTAATGGAAATATGACTGATATGAAGGATAAAGGAATCCAGTCCATAGTTTATAATCATATCAATCTACCTGTTTCAATTAGTATGCAGTTTACTAATCCTGTTGGAAATATAAGCACAACAAATATAAATCATTTATACCGTGCTGATGGAGTGAAACTTCGTAAAACATACAGTCAGCAGGCTCATATGGGGCTTCCAACAATACGAATGACGGATTATCTGGATGGGTTTCAGTATTCATATGAAGATGATGGAGGGATCTGCATCACATGCAAGACGGAATCGGCCTATGAATCGCAGGCTTATTCAACATTTAAACCTGTTCTTCCGCCGCTTGCGGCATGGAAACTGGATTTTGTAAGTACCCCAGAAGGGTTTTACAGTTTTGCAGAAAACCGTTATATTTACAACTATAAAGATCATTTAGGGAATGTAAGGGTAAGTTTTGGTAAGAACAATGCAGGGGTAGTTCAGACAATGGATGTCAATAATTATTATCCATTTGGGTTAAACCATATCGGAGGATCAAATTACTCAAACTTTGGAAGTTATTATAACTATAAGTTTGGAGGAAAAGAAATGCAGGAAACAGGCTGGCATGATTTCGGAGCGAGAATGTATATGAGTGATTTGGGCAGATGGGGTGTAATTGATCCATTGGCAGAGAAAATGACCAGATATAGTCCTTACAATTATGCTTTTAATAACCCGGTAATGTTTACAGATCCTGATGGCAGGAGCCCGGCCCATGTTGATCCATCAGAGATTTATAAGAAAGGAAATCAGCAACAGATAAAAGCTTTTGAATTTTTTGCGAAATCTAAAGAAGGTCAGGCTGTGATATCAAAATTTGCAGAAAAAGATCAGGTAATTGCAGGGATAAAGTATAAGGAAAGCGGAGAATTCCATAAGAAGGGAATGGATCTGACATTTGATAATAATATATCAAAAACGTCAGCTTCACAAGGCGCATCCGGTGAAACAACTGTCGAAAACAAAAATGGGAGAACTAATTTTACCGTAAGTGTAGAGAATAATAATACTCCGAACAGAATGGCTAATCAGATTGAAACATTCGCTCATGAAACTTTTATACATGCATTTCCCGAGGCAAAGGATTTCGCTGATGATAAAAAATTTAATCAAAGCAGCGGATATGATAATAGACTTATTAATTTTTTAAAGAAACCGGGAAATGAAAAATATCAGAGCGTTAGATATTATGATCACTATCAGGAAAAGCAAAATCATACTGCAAGGACTCAATATATATCACCTATTTTACAACAATATTATAAATCTGTAAAACAAAATGTTACAAAAGATTCCATTGATAAAAGCATTGACGGCTTTAGGTATTAATTTAGCCTTAGTGAGTACTGTTGTACAGTGCATGGAGAAAAAGGAGAATATGGAAGTACTATTTTTGAAGAATGACGGTCAGTATTCATTTCTCATTGAAGCTCCTTCAACGATAGCATATAGCACACCCTCAGCTATGGAGCTTATATCCAAAACCGAGGGAAACAAAAGTAATGTAATATTTGCAGATCAATTAAAGGAATTCAGGCCATACAAATTTGTTTCTGAGCAAGAGAATTATAATAATATTTACGTTTCTAATGTACTCGGAGAAACAAATTTTAGCAATAATAATCTGTTTGAATATGATGTTCAGATAAGTCAATCAGGAGTTTTAAAGTCAAATATTTATTATCCCTATGATCTAAAAGGAAGTTATGAATTTAAAATAGATAGGCACACAAGTAAAATTTTGGGACAGCTGCTTTACAAAATTTCTTTAGAAGATAGGAAAAATAACAAAGTATCTCCAGATGCTAAGTTGAATAATGTAATTGTTTTGGAAGATGATAGAAGGAGAAATGAAGTTTTTACCCGTGAAAACAATGCCCAAAATAATCTAGAATATTCTTTGCTTCTGGCTTGGATAAATAAGTTATTATTGGAAAATATTAATAGAGCCAATAAAATAGATCATTTAGATATTCCCTCCATTCAGTATGTGGAAAGGTTAGATATTCCACCTGATATGAAATAGTAAAATAAAATTAACTTTTCATATTTATAAAATTCCTTTCTTTCTCGGAAAGTTTTTGAGTTTGAATTGATATAAGAGAATCCCGCAGAAGCGGGATTTTTTTATTCTTTCAAGTAATCTTTTTATTTTCCCTGCCGATCTTAATGTCAACTATGACCTTTCCCTGCCATTATAGTAACAAACCTGTCCGATTTTATATCTTACGCGGTACACAATAATTTAGGTCATGGATAACAATAAAAATGATGAATGGATTACTATTAGGAAAACAGGTGATACCTTAATGGTGCTCCATCATGAAACGGGTACTGTAGGGATTCTTAAGGGGTTGGGGGAGAATGGGGAAGTAAATAAGGTTAGTCCTGAGGACTTGGATGGTGATGAAATGCTCAGTATTGAACGCAATGAGAATTCTTTTACTGAGTTTTATTCTACATTTTATCACCAGCTGAAGGAGCCTTCGGAATTTTCGTTTTTTAAGGTAACGGAATATGAAGCAAAGCAGACGGCTTTAGACTTACAGAGGTATATGGATGAGGCTCCGAATGATGTGAAACAGGAATTAAAGAAGTATGAGATCTCCATCGATGTAGTGGAGGCACATAGAAAAGCTCGGGAAGGGATCATAAGTAAGGGAAAGAGTGCTGGAAATAGTTATGTATATAAGGCTGAACAGGTAGATTGGAAGATGATTGAGAAGCTGGGGTGGAATAAGGAAAGATTGGAAGAGCTGGGGGCTTTGGAACCCATGCTGAAAGGATATAAAACTCCGATGCTTGTTCCGGTACATATTGAACTGGGGACAATATCGGGTACGATTGAAGCGAGGCTCTCCCTTCAGGCTAATGATTTTGGAGAAGTGGAGCTCAGGTTTCATCCGGTAAGAAGAATGCCTGATTTTTCCAAGCCTTTCTTTGGACATGTATTTTCAGAAGAGGATAAAAGGAATCTGATGGTAAGTGGGAATATGGGCAGGGTGGTGGATCTGGTTCATGGGATTACAGGAGAGTCAGTGCCTTCTCTTATCAGCAGGGACAGGCTGACCAATGAGCTGGTGCAGGTAAGGGCAGAAAGGGTAAGGGTTCCTCTCGTGATCAAAGGAGTGACCTTGAATCAGGAGCAGAGAAAGATACTTAGGGAAGGGAAACCGCTGTTTATTGAAAATATGCTTTCAGCGAGGGGGACCCTGTTTAATGCAGCGGTTCAGTATAATGCGGATAAAAGATATGTGGAGTTTTTGCCGGATAAGAAGGTAAGGAGGATGGGAGTGGGAGTTCCGGAGGTGTTCAGAGGGAAGAGGCTTAAGAAATGGCAGGTGGAGAAGTTAAAGAACGGGGAGGTGGCATATGTGGATGGACTGGTGGATAGGAATGGGAAGGGGTATCAGGGGTATTTGAGGTTTGATAAGAGAATAGGGAAGTTTGAGTTTTCGTTTAGGAATGTGTGGAAGGGGGAGCTGGGAAAGAGTAAGAAGAGAGGGAGGGGGATTTGAAAGCCTTCTGTGGGAAGGCTTTTGCTTTTGGGGTGAAAATAAGTGTTTAGGGGATTACAGTTTCAACCTTTATATTAGGGAGTTGTTAATTTTAAATAAGGGTACTTTTTTCTGATCTTTTTCATACTTTTAAAGTTAAAGAGTATAAGAATTATGTCCTAACAAAGTTAGCAACTCCAATATTACTTCTTTATCAATTTCTGAACAGAAATTTTATTTCCTGAATTGATTTGTGACCAATATACTCCTTGCTTTGAGATCGGCAGTTGCAGCTGTTCTGGAGTCTGAAAGCATCTGAAATTTTCTTTTCCATAAATAAGTTTACCCGAATAATCAAAAATACGAACGCTTACTTTGGTCTCTTTTTCACATTTTATATTAATATTGTCTGAAAAAACTGTCGGGAAAATCTTGAAGTTATCTGCTTTCTTAGACTCAACAATTCCTAAGTTATTGTATGTGTATTGTGCAAGTGCAAATTTGCTGTTGCTGGGAAAATCTGAAGAAGAAGCCAATCCTGCAAGAATTATTTTTGAATCAAAAACCAACGATGAATACGGAATATCCTGAAATCCTGAAAAATCTGTAATTACAACACCGGAATTTCCGAATTGTGTATCTAAAATCCCAGATAGATTAAATTTCATCATCGCAAAATTTTCATTACCGTTGGTCGCCGAGTACGTAGAACCAACTGCGATAATATTATTTGAAGAATCTAATTTCATATTTCTCAGCTGACCTCCGATACTTGGAAGAAGTGTCTGTACAACACCGTTCGTTCCGAAAGAATTTTCAAAAGAACCATCCACATTGAATTTTATTATCGTAAAGTTAGATGAAACATTGTTATTGCTGGATGAGAATGATTCTCCGCCCAATAAAATACTTCCGTCACTTAAAACAATATTGGTATTTGACAGTGAGCTACCTATATTCGTAACATTAAAATATCTGTATCCTACAGTGGAAAATGAAGTATCCAAAGTTCCGTTTGGTAACAATCTTAATATAAACATTCTACCTTGGTTGGAGCCTGTCGTCAGCAAAAGATAGCCTGAACAAACGATTGTTCCATTTGGAGCAATATTTACGGCATTCAAATAATGGCGGTGATTAACAGGTGCAATAGTGAATAGCCCGGTATTATTAAACGTAGTATCAAATTGACCGTTCTGTAATAAACGCAAAACGTAACCTTCTGTCAATGCATTCGTGCCTCTTTTGTTACCGACCACAATTATTTTTCCGTCAGATTGCAGTTCACCGTTAAAGACATTGTCATCTGACTGAGCGCCAAAATTGATTTCCAGAATACCGTTTGTACCGAAATTTGTAACATAATTTCCATTTTCATCAACTTTACAGACGATGATGTTAAAATAGCCGTCGGTGGCAAGCTTAGTTCCGAGAATGATCATCTCGTTGTTGCTTGTCTTTAATATTTTTTCAATTGATTTAAACGGAAGCTGTTTGATTCCGTTGCTCTGAAAAGAAGTGTCAAAAGAACCGTCAGAATTGTGTCTCACAAGATAAGCGCTGGTATTGTCAGTACCTCCAACCAGTATTTTACTGTTGCTCACAGCAATCATCGACCCTATTTTCTCAAGATTTGAGTTTGCATTGATGTCATAAACCATTTTTCCATTGGTTCCAAAATTATTATCAAGTACCTGAGCAAAAAAGAGGTGTACAGATGATAACAAAACGATAAATATCGCTTGATATTTCATAATTATTTATTTAACTAATTTCTGATATTTGACGATGGAGTCAGCGGTTTTATCCTGAAATTCAGCAGAATTTAACCACGCAAATATAGGTAAAAACTTCAATGAAAGAACATTAATCCCGCTTTTGAGAATGCTACCTCTTTAATCATAAAAAAGGTTGAAATATTTACTCCATCGGATAAGCCTTATATAATGATTCCTCTATTACTTAGACCTAAAACCAGATCAATAATATTTGGTAATGATATACCTCAATGTACTAGCGCCTGAATCTTTATTAAAGATGATCATCAAATTAATTTTATAAATAAACCAATCTTTAATTTCGGTACAAAATATGATATATTATAATTTAGATTGGATTATCATATAATAAACCTATTCCAAAACGCACTATACAATGGTGCATTCAAGTATATCGTTACCTATAATCGAGTGTTAATATAACATTCTGATTTGTATATTAATTTATTCTTTACCATTCCCACCTATTTTTCTTCTTGGTTTCTAACGAGTTTTTATCAACATCTTCCATTAAATTGTCTTCTGCATTTTTTGCTGGATTGTACCAATCAAGTTTTTTTTCAGCCCAGTCAATCCATTCTTTGTCTGTAGCACTATTGGATTTCATATATTCAAAATACTCTTTTAGAATCATAAACTTCTTCCATCGATGGGCATCATTATAAAAAGAAATAAATTTTGTAAGCTCTTCATCCTTCAATTTTTGTTTTGCTTCCTCAATCTTTCTAAGCTCCTCTCTCTTATCACTTTCAATTTTCCAAACTCTTCTGTTTTCAGCCATTCTTTGAAACTCAGTTTCAACTTTTATCAAAATTTTTTCAATTTGATCTTCAACAAGTAATTTATCTGTGTCTGCAAATTCAGTCGTCCCGTATTGTACGATCTTAACTGCTAGTTTACCGTTTGCTATTAAATCTCTGCTTTTCCATCCTCTTTCATTCGTCGTATCTTTAATGTTACTTTTTTCTTTAATATATAGTGTAATTTTATCTTCATATGCTGCGAATTTTAATCCGTCAGAATCTACACTTACTCTATAGCCTAAAATTTTGAAATTCTTTATTAGATTATCCAATATTCTTAATGAACGAGAAACATTTTTGGGTGAAACAACGATATTGGGTAATCCACTATCCGTATGAATGGTTCCTATTATTTTTGCATAATCACGAATTTTTTTGTTCTCAAGGTTAGCTTGCACTTTGCTAACAATTTCGTCAGGTTTGCTTAATCGTTCAGGTACTTTTAAAATCAATGCAGAATTACTTTTAATCTTTTCAGTAACAATCTGTTTGAGTGAATTTATAGGATTAGGATCATTTTTATTTCTATCTACATGAATTTTGATCTCTTTTTCATTTTCTTGTTGTGGCAATGGGGTTTTTACTACTTTCTTGCCAAACTGTAATTTTTGCCAGTATCCCATAGGTGGCAAAGGAATATCAAATTTTTTACAGATCTTTCTCAGTCCGTTGTCAGACAAGTTAAATTCTTTAGATAATTTAGTTAGAGGTGTAGTCCATACCTTATCATAGAGTTCTGTTCGAGTAAGCTTAATGAGGTCATTCATTTTAAGTACAGTAATTAGTGATATTAAATTCTGAAATTATTAATGATTAAGTAACAAGTATCTTTAAAATCGCGCATCTATAAATTAACTTACTGTTTCGCTATATTTTAAAAAACTAGCAAGCACACCAGAAGGAGTTTTAGCATTTTTATTAAGAATCTTGGTATTGGCGAAAACTACAAAGTTATCTTTGGCTCTCGATACAGCTACATTAAGCATGTTTGGTTTGTTGTCTCTATCGAAAAATAGGGTTCCTTTATCTTCGTCACCGTAGACCATTGAGAATAAGACAATTGGCCTCTCTGCACCTTGTAGGGCGTGAACTGTGCCTATTTTAAAGTCATCAACTTTAAACCCTGCATCTTTTAAAGCCGATTTTAAACTGTTTTTTTGTCCTGTAAATGGCGTAATAATACCAACAGCATGTTCAATTGACTTATATTTCTTTTCAATTTCTGTTTTGTTTTCTGTCAGCCAGTTAATAATTGTTTTAACTTCTTCAATATTAAACCTGCTGCCATTTGGGTTTCTTGTAGATTGGCCATCAACATGAATGCAGTGCATTGGGGGGAAAAGTAAATCTTTTTTTGCTTTTCCCCTTAATGGAATAAGTTTACCATCATAAGCTAATACATTGCAGTAGTTAATGATTTCATCATAACATCTTCTGTGTTCAGTAAGCAATACCCCTTTTTCATGTAAATTGGCTTCCTTAAATCCTGATGCATTTTGAGCCATTTTCATAATACTGCCAGTAGAAGAAAGAAAACCTTTAGGATCAAATTCTTTTTCGTAAACAATATCATCATATTCCTTGATAATTTCACATTTTTTAAGGTTACCAATATCAATTTTATGGGTAACGTTCCAAATGGGTTCTATCTGTTTTACATCTCCAACAACGACAGCCTGTTTAGCTAAAGCAAATGTGGCAATACCTACTTCAGGAGATACCTGGCCTGCTTCATCAACAATAAGAAGATCAATAAAATTAAATAGAGGCGGATTATCATGTATTTTGTTGCCTTCTCCACCTATCCTTAAAAATTTATAAAAACTGAAAAACTTTGGCGCCATGAAGAATGTACTGACAAAGCATGGGGTTAACATAGCATGTCTTTTCCATCTGTTTATCATAGGCTCTTTCCCTTTTCCATTAAATTTAGGATCAAAAAGATCAGATTCAAGCTGTAGTAGGTACCTTCCTTCCCAGTAATGTAAAGCCAATTGAAATGCTTTATGGCGCAGTGAAATATCAAGCTCATCATAAAAACAGTTGGCACTTATTTTTTCTTTTATTTTTAAGTGCTCACACTCCCAATACCTTTCTTCTGAACGTGGAGGGTTACCTTTAATAGAATTGTTACTCTTCCATAGTTTCCATTTTTCAATTGAATCAATAATCCTTTTAGCGGTATTTATCTTAGAATCTATGGTATCAAGAATTTCATTTTTCTTGAATGCAAAATTTTCAGGAATTGCAATTTGGGAATCTCTCAGAATTATTTTTACTTCCGAAGCGCGGTTTTTAAGTGCAGATTGTATTCCCAGAAAGCAAAAGAACTTTCTAAAGAATGGTTCATTGTTAAAATAGATAATGATATTTTGTTCAGTTTTAATCATGTCCTCAACATCATTTTTGAGTATATCTTCATTGAGCAAATCTTCCTGATAATAATTAGAAATTTTCGAATTATTGAGAAGGTAATTAGACGTAAAAACATGTTCAGATTGTAAATAAGCCTTCCACGTATCACCGGAGTCTTTTAGGATTTGTTCAATGTCTGAAATTTCTGTTTGTAATTTTTGAACTACAGATGATATACTGAGAGCGGCAGAATTAAAGTATTCGTTACTTTTATCTAAAAAATATTCTTTAGCATCCTGTAGAAACTCTAAATTTTCTATGTCATTAAAAAGGCCGTTACCATTTAGTTTTTTATAGTTAATCCCTTTTAATTCGGTTTCTTTTTTGCTGGTTGAAGGAAGATAGGTAGCATATCCATCAACATCAGGAATCCATCTGCCCTGTAATTTTCCTTCTCTTGTGTTTGATTTTGAGAAACTGTCTATAATATTGGTAACTGCCTGGTTGTTGGTAGAACAGGCTAAAATAATAGGGGCATCTTCACCCCTAAGCGCACTTTCAACCATCTTATTGGCAACTATACTTTGTAATAGAGTGGTTTTGCCTGTACCTGGGGGACCATTGACAGCAAAAACTTTTTCATTGGATCCTAAAAGTGTATTTAAGCTTTTTCTTTGTGAAATAGATATAGGAAAATCAAAACCCATCTGCCCGAGATGCAAATGATTGGTATTTATTAAATCAGGAACAGTAATAGGTAATTTTTCCTCATTGTTATTTAAGGTTATGAAAGATTGTAAAAGTTCCGGAAGATTCTTTTGGTGAAGAATTTTTTCATACAGCTCTATGATTCCCATTGCTGCATTCATTTCCTCTTGTGGAAGTAGTACTATGGCATTAAAAATTGTTTCATAAGCTCCTGACTGATATTCGCATAGCTTCTGACCGATAACTTTTTTAAATATATCCTGTACATATTGTATATACTCAGGATATTTTGAATAATTTTCTTTTCCTAGGGTAGTAGCTAAATCTACTTCTTCAATGTTTGCAAAAATAAATTCAGTACGTTCATCGGCAAGGGGTTCCAGATATTGTCTTTGGAACAAGGGAAACATTTCATCAGGAATATAAAGTTTCCCGTTTCTGTCTAGATAGGCAGAGTACCAGAAAGGAAATTTGGGTTTCTTGTCTTTGAGATGAACAAGATGGTCTGATGCCGGCTTAAGCTTGAATGGTGCAATTACTACAAATATATGGTCTATAGTGATCCAGTCTTCGTCATCTTTATTTTTAATCCCTCTTTTTTCATTGATCCTACGTTCCTCATAGTCGATAAGTGTATTGACTTTTTTAAGATCTGAAATAGAATTGTCTTCAATATTGAAATCTTCAATTTCAAAATGCTGAGCACCATCAATTTCAATATTCGTATTAAGAGAGTCTGCTAAATTCTTTTTCCAGTAGGTGAGCCATTTATAATGTTCTTGATTCATTTGTGATTGGTTAGTAGAAGTCATATCAAGCTAAAATAAGATAATTATATGAGATTATTTTATGGGAATCCGTAAAAATATGTGATCTGATTAACTGGTAATAATTTATTTTTGCCTTTAGAAATTATATTTTTAAAATGGTGATAAAGGAATTATTGTAAAAGGTTTTATAGATATGCTAAAATTATGGATCATCATACAGATGAAGAAATAAAGACCATGAAGGCTAAAAAATAAGTTTATATTTATTGAATGTTCTAAACCCTACTTAATAAGAAATAATTACTACTTTAGTAAAAAAGATAATACTCTCTACATTATCGCATATTCCTACTATATTGGGTGTATATGTGCAATGATGTAGTGGATATAAACAAGTTAGGCGAAAGCTTAAATAAAATCACGTATAAATCAAATGGTAAATATTTTAAACAATAACGAGAAATTAACGCCTTATGTTTTTTACTCAAGATTTTTAAAAGAAGTAGCTACTGAAATACAAAAAAATAATGATATTAATTTCAAACTTGCTGAAAATGGAGATGATTATATTTTTGATTCAAATTATACTTTAGAACCAATAACAATCCCTTTAATTTTAAGTTTAACTGAACAACTTAGTAAGTTTTATTCAAAACCTATAAATCTTAATTTGTATAATAACCATGCTACTAAAAAAGTTCTAAACTTTTTATATAAGAGTGATTTCTTTCATGTTTCTGGCTCTAATAAAAATCCATCTTTTCCAATTGGAAGAAATATCTTGAAATTTAAAGATGAATATCTGGGTGATTTTATAAATAAATCTCCAAGACCTGAACATAAAGTTAGGTGTTACTCACTAAATGATGGAAATCATTATCAAGAACTAGAAAAATATAAAAACGATGATGAAAAACGTGATTATCTCATTTCTGAATACATCTATATTGTAAAAGAGCATTTTCAAGAATTACTTTTTGATAATGAAAGTACTAATGAAAACTTAGACCTGTATATTGAAATACTTTCAGAACTAATAACAAATGGAGTTTTACATTCAAAGTCTAATACATATGCATTGATGTTTGTTAATAAATTTGGAACAAAATTTTCCATTTCCGATAATGGAATAGGATTTACAGAGTCAATTAAAAATAAAAATACAGATTTTTTATATCAACCACTTGAACTTAAAAATGAAATCGATAAGATCAGTAGTTTAAATATTAATGAAAAAATATTACAAAATCTCAATTTTATTATTGAAACGTTATATTTTTCTTCATTAAAAAATAGAAAAGGATTATTTGATTTAATGATTTCAGTTGTTTTGAATTCTAATGGTTACTTTAGACTTCATTCAGAAAATTCACAAATAATAGTTTCTAGTCGAATGATAAAAGAACTTAATATATTAAGTGAATTAAGAACACGTTTATTCAAATTACATAGAAAAACTCTAATAAATGGAGGGAATCAAGATATTTCAGATGAAATGGTTATAATTAAAAATCAAATTAAAAATACTTTCATTTCACTTTATAAGAACATTTGTAATAAGTATAATGATGATTACAGATTTTCATCCTTACGTTTTTTTAATGTAAAATTTAGAGGTGTTCATATAGAAGTTGAAATCCCTAATAAAATATGATAGTTTCATTAATAAAAAATGTAAACTATATATATTTTAGTTTACATGCGGAAGAGGTAATTACTTCAAATTACATTAAAGACAACAACGACGGGATATTTGTTTCAAGCTTACAATTTGAAACTATTGAACGATTATATATTTTTTTAAAAGGCTCTTCATTTGAAGAACAAAAATATATTGTATTAGACTTTCGCCACATTAGACATATACAAGCAAATATTATTTCAAAAATAATTAATATAAGAGATTTAGGATATAAATTACTCTTTAAAAATATTGCATTTGAAGTACATGAATCATTATCAATTAATGTAATAGTTAATCCAAAGAATTTAACTAATGAAATGAAGGGTTATGATACATTCTATTATTTCACAAGTGATTCTGAAGAAATTTATTCGATTGATTTAGATGAAAAAAAGCTATTTCATCAAGAATTTGAAAGAATATTAAAAGAAAAGAATTATATAGTTGAGTACAGTAAAAAACATTCATCATCATTCGTTTACTTACATTCATTTATAGATTTAAAAAAGCTTATTAGCCTTGAGAACCCTTTTATATATTTTGCATTGTATAAATTAGCAATGAAGATTAGATATAAATGGAAAAATGAGATAAACAACAATCCTATTTTAGTCTCTCAAAGTCTAACTAGTACTTTTATTGTTTCTGTTTTATCAAGGCTTCTAAAATTAGATATTTTAGTTTTTGATAAAATTGGTCCTATTACTAAATTATATAATAAGTTAGAAAAGCACAATTTTGATAAGAGAAAGTATATTGTAGTATCTGACTTAGTCTGTCTCGGTACTGAAGTAAAAATAACAAAAAGTTTAATCGAATTTTCTGGAGGGCAATATTTAGGAAATGTTTCCTTAGTAAAAATTGAAACACTAAATAGAGAGGATTTAAATCTTGAAAATAAAGATAGAACTTTATCTATATTTTCAATTACAAATGAAAACAACAGAGAATTAAACTATTTTATATACACAAATCTTAACCCCAAACCTATTAATGAGTAGTATAATTTTACATATTTCTGATCTACATGTTTCAGTTGATGAAAAGTTTAATGGTGAAGTAAAGATTCATGATTCATATTTGTCTGCTACAGAAGAAAATGACAGTAGTTTGTTATATATAGAGCGTTTTATTGAATTCATCAAAAGTCAGATTGAAGGAAAAATAATTTATTTACTCATTACAGGAGACGTTACTGATTGGGGAGAACAAAAAGAGTTTGAATATGCTGAAAAGTATCTCAACAAAATAGTCAGCGAATTAGCTATACTAAAAGAAAATATATTACTAATTCCTGGAGACCATGACTTAAACAGAAGAGGAATTGAAAATCAATTAGCAGACGATCCTAATAGCCAATTAGAACTTATAAATGAGGCTAAGTTTTATAACTTTAAAAATTTTTATAAATCTTTTTTAGGTAAAGAGTTCAATCCTAATTCAGTAGTTTTTGAAAATCTAATCATTGATGAAAAACTACAACTTATTGGCATTAATTCATCTTACAAAATAGATTTAAAGCAAACCGAAGGTTTAATCTCAATAGAAAAATTTGAAGAGGAAATTAAGTCCTATTTATTAAATAAAGAATTAAAGAGCGTTATTTGTTGCCATCATAATGTAGTTTCAGTACATGAAAATAAAAAATCAGGTCAATGGAAAATTGACAATAGAACTAGATTCCTAAACAAATTACAAGAACTTGAAATTAATTTTATATTTTCTGGTAACGAACATACTAGTAGTTTAGAAAAGCATAGTCAAAGTGAAATTTTAATTTCAGATTCCGGACCTCTATCTTCCAAAAAAAATGATTCAGCTTTTAAAATTTACGAAGTTGAGATAGCTGATAATATTATATTAAAAAATAATATTTATGGATTAATTAAAACAGGTGCATTTGATAATCCTTATCATTGGGAACAAAGAAATAATATTCTTTGTAAACAAGATGATGAAATCGAAATTAAAACAACTGACATTCCAAACATTACAGGGGAAGTAACTGAAATTTTAGCAGAAGTAAATTCTTCTAATGATGAATTAACCGATATCTCAATTTTATTACCAGAGGAAAATGAAAAAAACATTTACGAAAATCAATTTTATACGGAAGAGTTGTATAAAAAAGTTAAAGATCTTAATATATTCCATTCAGGACACTTTCATTGGAGCGAAACATCAAGGGCGCACAATTGGATTGATATTTCAAAATTAATTGAAAATAAAGAAAATCTTAATTTTCTTAAAAATGCCATAATTGATGTTTTAGAGGCAAAAATTCAACCTGAAAACATAGACTTAATTATAGGTTTAGGTTATGAAGGAAATATCCTTGCAACTAAAACAGCAATTAAATTTAATAAACCCTACAGTTTTTTACCTTATTCTTACAGACATAATGAACATCACTATACAGAAACAGAGTTAAATTTCAATAACGAAGAAAAAAAATATAAGGAGGTTCTAATTATTACTGATGTCGTAAATGATGGTAGAACCATTAGAAAGTTAATAAAAAAACGTCAAAATGATTTTTTCTCAAATGTTGATAAAGTATATGTTATATCACTTTTTTATACGGGAGATTCTATATTAAACAACGATATTCTTAATATTGATTTCATGAAAACAAAAACAAACTATGATTTAACTACTGACGAAGAAGTTAATAATATAGAATTTTATACTGTTAAAAGTCTCAAAGTAGAAAAATGTCCTTACGGAAAGAATTTCAGAAATGAGTGTTTTATTTATAAAGACGAACTAAGCTGTGTAAATTTATTTTACGACGAAAAAAAATACATTTTACAATAAGCCATTACTTAACATCGGCTTTGCAAAAGAGCGGGTTAAATGCAAAGTCCAACATTTGTACTTATCATCCGCAAAAACCATTTTTCTTTTTTGTAATTTAGCAAAAAGAAAAAATGGTTTTGTTTGGTTCGTGCAGAGATGAAGATTCAGTCTCTTTTTTCCACTCCTTCACAAAGCCTTTTCCCGTTATGACCAAGTTAACCGAAACAAAATAATATGAAGAAATGACAATGTTTTTCTCTTGGCAATCGGACTTGAATTTAAAAAACAACAAGAATTTCATAGAAGGTTGCATAAAGACGGCACTTGGCGAATTCAATAAGGAAAATAAGCTACTGGTTGATTTCTCTTTAGACAAGGATACTTCTGGAGAGCCTGGCAATCCAGAAATAATTAATACCATCTTGAATAAGATTGACAATTCAAGAATGTTCATTTGTGACCTATCAATAATTAACTCAGATTACCACGGTCGTAAAACCCCTAATCCCAACGTAATATTTGAACTCGGTTACGCAATTAAATCATTAGGTTGGGAAAAAATCATATGCATCGTTAATCAAGAATTCGGATTATTGGAAGATTTACCGTTTGATATTAAACACAGGCGACTAATAGGATACAATCTAAACTCTAAAGAAAAGCAAGTTGAAAAGAAAAAAATAGTAGTAGCTATAAAAGCAAACTTGACCATTTTAAAGGATAGAGGTTTACTTCACGATGAGTTGGAAGACTATTTTAAAAGAGATATTGATACTGAATTTTTATCTATTACAAATCACTTTAGAAAAATAGTTTTGACTGAACCGAGTAGCAATCTCTTATTGGATACAGGATTGGTTTTAAATCTATCAAAAGAGATGCTGAAAGACAACATTGCAAACAGAGACATACTTGGATTTCACCTATTCAAAAATTTTGAATCAAACGCACAGTCACTCAAGAAGCAAATTGATAATATTATTTCTGTTTCCAATTTTAAAAAGGAAAAGTTAGTTTCACTTGTAAAGTTTAAAGAATGGTTAGATTGGTATAACGCATTTACAAATGGGAGAAATTATTCTGATCTATTTATCAAGGGCAATGAAGCTGTTGGATTTAAAACGATCTCTTCCAATAATCCTGAACTGCCTAATAGGATGATTTTAGGCAAATTGCTTTCCAATGATAAATTAATGGTTGCTGACTTCGGTGACATCAAATTAAAAGACAGAGTTCAACATTCTACCCATTTGTATCAGGTTAATCAAAAACACATAGACGATTATTCGAAACTATTATTTGGCTTCATTAAAATAACAAATGAATGGCTTGACAAAACAGGAGGTGAATTCATTGTGGACACATTTAATCAATTTGAGATGAAATAACCTGGTATAACACGGGTGTAGAAATAGTGTAGCGAAATTACATGGTTTAACAGTCGTTCTTCGATTGCCTCACCTTGGTAAAGTATAGCGGATGTAAGAATTTAAGAAATAGAACTAGAACAACTAACACTATATTGTTAGTTACTTTTTATTCTTTTGTCAATAAAAGCGTCTATAATTATCAAAACCTTAAAGAATCTGGTATACCAGATCTTATCGTAGAGTTGGGTTAGTTATAAGGAGTTTGTAAATTCAAATTTTTGAAGAAATTTAATTGTATTAATATAGTAAGGAAGATACGTAGTTTATCTGAATATTTTATTGTAAGTATGTTGAACTTTTGTGTTACTTTATAGATTAGAAAAACCAAGTGTGACTAACCTTTTCCTTCTATTGTAAAATTAAATAATTCTTGGGGATGTGTGTCTAAACCTTTTGCAAGCTCTATTATTGTAGATATTTGAATATTTCTTAATCCTTTTTCAATCTTACTGATGTCACTATAATCAATATCGCAATTCTGGGATAATTGCCTTAGACTTAATTTTTTCTCTTTCCGTAATATTTCAATTCTTTTTCCAAAACTTTTTAAAAATGCTGTTTTTTCTATTGTTGTAGGCATATCAATATTTAATTAATAGCAATTTCAACAGAAACATATTAATTTATGTGGGTATTTGTTCCTACATTTGATTTTTTTTACATATATTTGTATTATGGGTTACAATAAATGTAACTTTGCGATACTTCAACGAATATTAGAAGCTATTGCTTAGAATCTCACTATTGAAAACTGGTAATTTTGACACACGAGACGATAAGCAGGAAGCTCACGACCTAGGCGTGGGCTCTCTTATCTGTGTGTAAGGTATACCAGTACCTCAATAGTAGATATGTAGAGTCCCATGCCGTTTTTTATTGATGCAGTTCTGCTTTTCTACATTATCTTTTTATTCTAAGCCGCTTTACAAAATAGAGGTATACTGATACGGTACAATGGGGTGTACAATCCATTGCGGCTTTAGGGCTTTCACGGGAACACAAATTTTATTCATATTCATATTAATTAGTTTTTTTTGATGGACTGGGACAGTAGGTTTTACTGTTACCTCAGTTGGGCTTTTGTTCCTGGTCTATTTTTAAGATGATTAGGTGCTGTATGGAAGGAGTGTGAAGAGAGGAAAGGAATAATGGATAATTATTAATTAATAGAATAGATAAGAAGTAATAGAAATGTAGGGTATAATAACCATAGAAACAGAGAAGATAAAAAGAAAAGCCCTTTCCCTTTAAGTTGACCGCTTGGCAGGAAAGAGCATTGTCTAATAAATTAAACTTATTCAAAAGTATGAAAAAAAACTTTTGCAGCCTGGGTCATGTTCAAATGGCTTTTGGGTTAGCATTGCTGGTGTCTTGCACCGCAATAGGACAGGTACGTGAGATTTCAGGTACGGTCACAGGGAAATCAGGTGCTTTGAGCGGGGTTTCGGTATTTCAGGAAGGAAAGGATCAGGTAGTATTAACGGGAAGTTCAGGAGCCTATCAGATACAGGTTTCAGGGAAGAGTGCGGTACTGGTGTTCAGGTACGCTGGGTATCTGGTGAAGAGAGTGAAGGTGGGAGATAAGGGTAAGGAGGATGGAGAAGAAGGGAGCAGGGGAAATGGAAATAATGAAGTGGAAAAGAGCGTGATCAATGTTTCGCTTGAGCTGGATTATGGGACTGATGGTAAGGGGGCTGATGTGGGTACGGATAAAGCTTTAGTGACGGGGATTGGGGAGATTGTGCTGAATGCGGGGTATTATAAAGTTCGGGATAAAGAGAGGACTGGGAGTATTGCGAAGGTGTCTTCGAAAGATATCGGAAATCAGCCCGTTTTGAATGTGCTCTCTGCGGCTCAGGGAAGGGTAGCGGGAGTGAATATTGTACAGAATTCGGGAATGCCGGGAGGAGGCTATGATATTCAGATAAGAGGAAAGAACAGTCTTCGGGCTTTGGGAAATAATCCATTATATGTAGTGGATGGGGTTCCGGTAGGAGGAGAAATGGCTTCCCAGTTTTCAGGAGCGGTACTGCCAGCCAGCAGTATTAATCCCCTTAATAGCATTAATCCTGCGGATATTGAGAGTATTGAGATTCTGAAAGATGCGGATGCCACCTCGATTTATGGATCAAGGGGAGCGAATGGAGTAGTGCTGGTGACCACGAAGAAAGGGAAGAGCGGGAAAGCTGGTGCAGGTGCAGGAGGAGCAGGGAATCTGGGATTAAATGTGGGGACTTCGTATGCGGTGAGTTCTGTGATTAATAACCTTACCATGATGAAGACTGGGGATTATCTCAGGATGCGAAGGCAGGCCTATCAGAATGACGGGATTACGGTCTATCCGGCTAATGCCTATGATATCAATGGAGTGTGGGATCAGGGGAGATATACAGATTGGAGGAAATCACTCATCGGAAATACCGCAGATGCTTTTACCGCGAATGTTTCATTAAACGGAGGGAATGAGAGAACAAGTTTTTTGGTAGGCTATGGGCATAGTGAGCAGTCTACCGTATTTTCAAAAGACTTTAAGTATAAGGCGGATAATCTCTCTGCCAATATCAGCCACAGTTCTGAAGACAAACGTTTTCAGCTCAGTGTTTCCAGCAGGTTCTCGCTTCAAAAGAATAATGTCTTGAGTGAGGATATCACCAGGCAGGCTTTCCTGATGGTGCCCAATGCTCCTGCTTTGTATCTGCCGGATGGGAGTCTCAATTGGGAGAACAATACCTTTAACAATCCTGCAGGACTCTATAACAGTTTCTATTCCTATGAAAACAAGCAGTTTTTAACCAATATGAATGTGCAGTATGAACTGCTGGAACATTGGTTTCTGAAGCTTAATGGAGGCCTTAATTACCAGACTTTTGATGAAAGGTCATTAAAACCTAATACTATGTATAATCCTGCTTCCTATCAGGGACAGTCCAGTGCAAGCTCGCAGTCGTATAAGAGTAATCAGGACAGGTTTTCGTTTATTCTTGAACCTCAACTGAACTGGCAGATGAAGAAAGGTAAACATGCTCTGGATGTACTGGCTGGGACGACTTTTCAGCGGGAAATAGGCACTCAGGGCTCTATGATCGGAATTGGATTTGAGAGCAATGCTTTTATAGAGAATGTAGGAGCAGCAAGGACCAAGATCATTACCGATCAGATCAGAACAGAGTATCGGTATGCCGCTTTCTTTGGAAGGGTGAATTACCAGTATGCCGGAAGGTATATCCTGAATGTGACCGGAAGAAGGGATGGAAGCAGCCGCTTTGGCCCCAGTAACAAGTTTGCGAATTTTGGGGCTGTAGGAGCGGCATGGATATTCTCTCAGGAATCTTTCCTTAAAAATAAGAAATGGCTGAGCTTTGGGAAACTTCGTAGCAGCTACGGAACTACCGGAAGTGATAATATAGGAGACTATGGGTATTTGGATACCTATGATCTCTCAGAAAACATGTATAACAATACCGCAGGGCTGAATCCTTCAAGGCTGTATAATCCTAATTACAGCTGGGAGAAGACTACTAAACTGGAAGCGGCTTTGGAGCTGGGGTTTTTAAAGAACAGGATTAACCTGACTGCGGCGTGGTACAGGAACTGTTCTTCAAGCCAGCTGGTGGGATATCAGCTTCCATCTGTAACAGGGTTTTCAAGTGTACTGGCCAATCTGGATGCCGTAGTGGAGAACTCAGGCTGGGAATTGGAACTTTCCGCTAAACCTTTTTCAGGAGGAGATTTTCAGTGGGAATCCGGGATCAATATCAGTTTTCCTAAAAACAAGCTGGTTTCTTTTCCGGGGCTTGCAGGCTCTACCTATGCCAATACCTACGTTATAGGACAGCCCATTACATCGGTAAAGGTCTACCAGTATGAGGGGATTGATCCTGCAACGGGACTGTACCGGTTCAAAGATTTTAACGGGGATGGGAAGATCTCAGCTCCGGATGACCGGCAGACGGTGGAAAATATAGGAGTACGGTATTTTGGGGGATGGAACAATACCCTTCGATTTAAGAACTGGAACCTGTCATTTCTTTTTCAGTTTGTGAAACAGAGAAACTGGAATTATAACAATATTATGCCCATACCGGGAACGATGAATAACCAGCCTCAGGAAGTAATGGATGTCTGGTCTGCTGAGAATCCGGGGGGTACCTATATGCCTTATTCTTCAGGGAGCAATGGGATCAAGAATCAGCTCCATGTGTTTTTTATGAACAGTACGGCAGCGGTATCTGATGCATCATTCATCCGTCTTAAGAATCTGGAGCTGGGGTATCAGGTTCCGGTAAAAGGAGCTTTTAAAAGTGTGAAGATTTATTTTCAGGGGCAGAACCTGCTGACTTTTACAAAGTATTTCGGGCCTGATCCTGAGTTCAGGAATATTGGCTATCTGCCACCTTTAAAAACCTATTCAATGGGGGTTTTGATTAGACTATAAAATAAATGCTAAAAAATTAATAATGAAAAATTCTAAAATCAATATAAATCAATGTTGTCAGTTGATAAGGTTCTGTAGGAACAGGGGACTGGTCCTGCTGTTTTGTGTTCTTCTTTTCTCCTGTGAGAAGATGCTGGAAGTAGAAACGCCTTCCAATCAGATCGGGAAAGATAAAGTCTTTGCGGATGTTCAGACCGCTAATGCAGCGCTGGCTGGGTTGTATGCAGGATTGAGAGATAACTCACCGCTTTCAGGAGAGTCATTGGGAGCTTTTCTGGGAGTCTATACGGATGATCTGGATTCTTATGCCTTAACGGATACCAATGGGGTACTGGCGCTGTATCACAACCAGCAGACCGATACCAATTCTACGGTGTATTCAGTATGGTCTACGGCCTATCAGCACATCTATGCTGCCAATGCTATAATTGAAGGCGTCAGAGCATCAGCTTTGCCGGGTAATGAAAAGAATAGGATAGAAGGGGAAGCCCTTCTGGTGAGAAGCATCCTGCTGTTTTATCTTCAGCAGCTCTTTGGAGCGGTTTCTTACCCGGTAAGTACGGATTATACGGTAAATCAGTCTCTGTCAAGGGTAGAATCTGCGGAGGTGCTGTCAAGACTGGAAGTGGATCTGTTGCACTGTGGAGAGTTGCTGCCGGATCAGTACAGGGATGCCGAAAGGGTATATCCTAACCGTAAGGGAGCTGAACTGATGCTGGCCAAAGTGTATATGCTGGAGCATAAGTGGGCTCAGGCTGAAACTGTGCTGAAAACAATTCTGGGAAGTCCGCTGTATAGTTTTCAGAATGACCTGTCAAAAGTGTTTCAGAAGGATTCAAAACATATTATATGGCAGTTAAAACCTGCAAACCCCGGTGATCCTGTGAAAGAAGCTATGCTGTATTATTTTTCAGGAGCAGCGCCTACGGGCTATGCGCTGTCTGAAAGTCTGATCAGTTCTTTTGAAGCGGGAGACCTGAGAAAACAGCAGTGGATGGTTCCTGTTAGCGTAGGAGGAAATACCTGGTATCGGGCTGCTAAGTATAAGAATATAAACATTAATGATACGGAGGATTCTATCATGTTCCGTCTGGAAGAAGTGTATTTACTGCTCGCTGAAGCACTGGCTCAGCAGAATAAGGTTGGGGAAGCATTGCAGTATATCAATCCGGTGAGGCAGAGAGCAGGACTGAATTCTTTAGCATCAGTTTCAAAAGAAGTGTTGCTGAGTGAAATTCTTTTGGAAAACAGGAGGGAGTTCTTTACCGAAATGGGCCACCGTTTCCTCGATTTAAAACGAAATAACAAACTTGGGGATTTGCAGGCGGTAAAATCAAATTGGAAACCTTTTCACAGCCTATGGCCGGTTCCTCAGAAAGATCTGTTGCTTAATCCTAATTTAAAACCTCAGAATAATGGCTATTAATATCAATAAACTGATAATCCTTTTATTGATTCTTATGGGGATGGTCTGTTATGGACAGGTTCGGCAGGATTCAGTGCGAGATGAAAGTTCAAAATTTTACAATATTGCCGTTAACAAAGTGTCTGATGACGGGAAGTGGATGGTGGCTACAAAAGTCTATAGGAATAATTATGATACGGCAGTAGTGCTGACGACCGAAAGATCAGGGATGAAATCCCTGGTTGGTACACTGACGAAAAAATACCAGTACTCCTTTGTAAAAGGTGGGCAGCTGCTGGCTTTGGGGCAGGGAAAAGCGGTGCTCTGGAATCTGCAGACCGGGATGCAGAAAGAACTGAAGACAGGCCGGGAGGGTAGTGAACCAGTAAGTGTAATGCAGAGTGGAGTGATGCAGAAAGGGGATAAGTATTTTTTGCAGACTAGTGACAGTATTCTTCATATCTATGATGCGAAATCTGCCCTGCTGGAGAAAATAGAGAGGGTGCAGTATTTCAGGGTGAGCGGTTCAGGATCTGTATTATATATCGTGAAAAAATCAGGCAGGGAGACTCAGCTGGTAAGATATTCCGGTAATAAAGTAGAGAGCGTGTATGCCGCGCCGGGTATGATCCGCAGTATGGAAGAAACGCCTTCAGGAAGCTTCCTGATTCTTAAGGAGGAAACAACAGATGAAGGAGGTTCAAACAGTTCATTTCAGAAAGTTGTGCTGCTGGATACAAAGAGAGGGGAACTAGTGTTTCCTGATATAGGTAAAGTTAGAAAGGAAGAATACCTGCGTTTTACCGAAATACAAAACGGAAGTGCCATCATGATTACAGGAATGATTCATATTCCGGCAGAAAAGGGTACGGTTGATATCTGGTATGGAAATGATGGTAATCTGGAAGCCAAGCAGGAAGGTTCTTTTGTCAATAGATACTGGATATGGAAAAAGGATGGGAGTGAGTTGATGAGAGTTCCTTCTGATCGTTTTTCAACAGTAATAAGCCTGAATAATCCTGATTATTTTTTGATGTTTAACAGGGAGGAATTGCAGAATTATTCAACACTGTTTCCTCTGATTCACGGTTTTCTGTATGATCGTAAAAAGGGTAGGTATGAGGATCTGGGTATACTACAGGCAGAAGTTTCAGTGTCAAACTATGGAAATTATTTTACATTTAAAAATAAAGAGGGCTTGTGGGTGCTTGTAGATCCGGAGACTTTGAGGAGAACAGTGCTGGAGAAAAAAGATTTGACAAAAGCATATTTCAGTCCTGATGGTAGAACGATCTATTTTGAAAGCAGCAGTGATCTTTGGAAGTATGAGATAAAGAAGGGACAGGTTACCGCACTTAATATCGATCATGACAATGAAGTAAAGGTGGTTACGAAAGATGAAACAGATTTATATCCTGATTCGGGTTATAATTTTAGGAGAAGTATACTGAATGTAGATGTGCCGGTGCTGCTGGCAGTTACCAGAAAAGGAACGATTGAGAAAACCTTTTTGAAATGGGAGAAAGGCAGGCTTGAAACACTCATGGCTTCTTCAGCTTCGAATATAACATGGTATAAAACGGATGAATCTTTGAAAAAAGGGGTGTATGCAGAAGAAAGTCTTCATTTTCCGCCTAGGATTGTCTGCAAGGAGATAGGAAAAGAAAAAGGGAATATTGTATTTCAGAGTAATGTGCATGATAAAACATCAGCATCAATAAGGAGGGATGTGATTAGTTTTAACAATAGAGAAGGAACAGCTCTGAAAGGACTTCTGTATTATCCTATCGGATACACTGAGGGGAAAAAATATCCAATGGTCGTGCATATTTATGAAGTGCAGAGCAGGAATCCGAATCAGTATTTATCCCCACTCAATAATTTTCCGGTAGGGTTTTCGATTAGAAAACTTTTGCAGGAAGGGTATTTTGTATATCTGCCGGATATTGCGAACGGACCTTCAGGGGTAGGAAAGTCGGCATTAGATTGTGTGGAAAGCTCACTGGATGCATTAAATACTCATGCAGGCGTTGATCTTGTGAATGTAGGATTGATAGGTCATTCTTTTGGAGGATACCGTACCGATTTTATAGCGGGACATTCCAATCGTTTTAAGACCTATATTTCTGGAGCTGGAGCAAGTGATCTGACCAGAATGTATTTTTCTTATAATGAGACCTCGTCAACCCCTTTTTACTGGCAGTTTGAAGAGGGACAGTATAATATGCATGCTTCTTTCGCGGAGAATAAAAGACTGTATTTGGATAATAATCCGATTGATAATGTACATAAGGTAAATGCTCCCATGCTTTTATGGACCGGAATGGAAGATAAAAGGATTGTATGGGACCAGACCATGGAATTTTATATAGGGCTGAAAAGGAATAAAAAAGATGTCGTGGCATTATTTTATCCCGGAGAAGCCCATGTTTTTACCATAGGCTCAAAAGCAGATAAAGATCTGGCTTTAAGAATACAGGATTGGTGGGATTATTTTCTGAAAGGAAAAAGAAATATTTCATGGATAAATAAACAAATGAACAGGGATGCTTTTTAGCATCCCTGTTCATTAAGTATTAGTTAGTGCGTAAATGAGATATATAATCAATTTTGGATGTCATGATTCAGCGTAATATGATGAATCAGATCATCTTTTTCTTAAGCTCTTTGTATTTTGAACGCCCTATGGGTAAGATTTCCTTTGTCAGGAGCAGCAATTCATATCGGGAGCCAGGACTAATCAATACCTTTTCAGCCTGCTGAAGATTAACAAGATAAGATTTATGGATGCGTTCAAACTGATCAGGAAGAAGTTGTTGCAAAAGCTCAAGTGATTTATCATGTAATTCCTTCTGCCCGTTTCTAAGGTGCAGTTCTGTATAAATTCCGGCGCCTTTAATGTAGATGACCTCAGCAATATTGATCAGCCGAATCTGTCCGGCCCTTTTTACGGCTAAGTATTTAATGGTTTCGTCCTGTTTTATTGCAGGACTGATAAATCGGTTCAAAGCCTTAAAAAGCCTGTCCTGATCAAAAGGTTTAGGAACGAAATCCAATACACCATAGGCAAATGCATTGATAGCTTTGTCAATATTAGCGGAAACAATGATTGTATGAAAAGAAGCTGCAACCATCTGCTCCAACACCTCAAAACCGTTATCACCATTGAGATTAAGATCCAAAAACAGTAGATCCGGAGTTTGATCGGCAATCTCATCAAGCCCTTTTTGTAGAGAATCACAGAGTATAATTCGGACGGGTTTATTTCCGAAAAATTCAGTAGTCATTCGCTCTAAACGTCGGGCGATCCGGGCTTCGTCTTCAATGATCAGTATTTTCATGGTCGTAAAATTTGAATGATAGATACCCAGCCGTTTTCTGTAGCTTCTGAATTAAATGTCCAGTTTTGTTGATAGCTTTCTGTCAGACGTGCCTGGATATATTTAAAACCATTACCACCAGTCCTGTCTGTCATTACCCGCCGGTTTTTTGCGATAGTTTTAAAAACATACTGATGGGCCTCTTTTGAAACTGAATAACTGAGGACGAATTGAATAGTATTTCCGGACAGAGGTTCACTATGGGTAATGCCATTCTCCAATAATGTATGGATGATGGCTGGAGGGATGAGCTGCGTTTCATCAATTTCATTTTGTTCCCATACATAATTGATTTCTTTCCGGAATCCCATTACAGAAAGATGCTGCCTACAGAGCTCAAGTTCTTTGGTTATAGGAATCAGGGTTTGTTCAGAAATTTCGTTCATAATGTCAAACTCCGCTGCCAATGCCTGTATGAAGCGTGACCCTTCTTTGGGAGATTCTTCTACCCAATCCATCATGGAGGTCAGTGTATTTCTTAAAAAATGAGGCTGAATATTTTTTTTGAGCAGTTCCAGCTGCAGTCTTGAAGAAAGTATTAAAGAGTTCTGATGCTCAGCTTCAATGATACTGGTACGGATGGAATGCAGGTAAAGCATACATAAGACGATCAGAGTAAAACTGATGAACAGTCCGAAATCATATACCATATATCTGTTGACCAAAGCACTGAGTAAAAGCCCTGTCAGTACAATAAAACTTCCTTTCTCTTTTTGGATAATACTGTTTAGTACCACAATAAAAGCTGTGACCAGCATCGCAAGACTGTAGAGCCGGGCAGTCAGGTCATAATGCCCATAATTAAACCCGTACAATAACAATAGAGTTACCAATAAAGCTGCCATGAGCCAGACTCCTTTTTTTACGTTGAACTGGATGATAAAATACCAAGGAACAAGTAATGCATTGGCAAAAGTCAGCCAACCTATAATTTCCAGCCGGATAAAGAATCTGGAATAAGGGATAACTACATGGAATTTCAGGTATTCCATTATTAGTAAAGCAAAAAAAAGTAGGCAAATAGTTCCGAAAATCAGGATATCCCATTGTTTACGCCTGCTGTTTACATAAAGAAAAAAGTAATAGATCGCTGCAATAAGGAAGGCTCCAGCCATTAAGTTCATATAGGACATGGTAACCAATGGATTGGTCATTAATGTAGGATAGTTTTCTATTTTAAAACTAATGCTGCGCTGTATATGCGGAAGCAAAGATTGTGAACTACGCAGGGCAATCGTATGAGAGCCAGACGATACCAAATGGTCCGGAATTCTATAATAGCTGCTCTCGGTACCGGGTACTTCAGGTCGTCCATTTTGAGGAACCTGCCCGTTTTTACCGATGAGTATTCCGTCCCAATAGACTTCAAAAGCACCAAAGGATTCTATCTGAAGACCAAGAGGAAGGATGTCTTTTTCTACTTTACGGAGTTCTAAATGCGTTCGCGACCAGAATATCTTATCTGAAGTATTTCCCCGGGATTCCGACCAGTCTTTATCATTAAAATTTTTGGCTGCCCATATCTTATTATCACCTATTTTGTAGACAGGTACAGGATCTTCATTGCTGATAACAGAAGGAACTAGAAAACCAAGAAACGTGAATAGAAATACCAGATGATGCATAATGTAAATATACAACGGAATACCCAAAATCTGATGACTGTTTAAAAGCTAATTGAGCCGTTCACATGTTTTTAAGTGAGGTGCCAGTTTCCGCGCTTTAAATTTACATTATGAAACAGATAATAATAATCTTTGCTGTAATGATTACTGTCCAATATTGCTTTGCTCAGGGATCAGAAATAACAGGTAAAGTGCATGAAAAACCGGCCTTACCTATACCTTATGTGACCGTAACACTAAAAGAAAACGGGCAAAAACAAATCGGTGTGGTTATCACAGATAGTAAAGGAATCTTCCGGCTGGAAAATATACCGGCTGGAAATTACATGATCAGTTTCAGCCTTATGGGTTTTAAAACAATTATCCAGCCTGTACAGGTCAGCTCCGGTAGTCCGGTAAAGGTGGGAACAATTATTTTAGAGCCGGATGCAAAATTGTTGGAAGAAGTATCTGTGATTTCTCAACGTACATCTGTCAGTCTGAAGCTGGATAAAAAGGTTTTCGATGTGGGTAAAGATGTTCTCTCATCATCGGGAGCAGTCACTGACTTGTTGAATGGGGTCCCTTCAGTGAGTGTAAGTCCTGCAGGTACGGTTAGTCTTCGGGGGAATACAAATGTACTGGTATTGATAGATGGTCGGCGTACAGGATTAACCCAGGGAAATGCCCTTGAGCAGGTACCTGCTGATCAGGTGGAACGTGTAGAAGTGATCACCAATCCTTCTTCCAGATTCGATGCAGCAGGCTCAGCAGGGATTATCAATATCATTCTGAAAAAGAATAAGAAATCAGGATTTAGCGGGCAGCTTCGGGTTGTTGGTGGTATTCCCAATGAAACCCGCCTTAGTCCCAGCCTGAATTATAAATCAAATAAGCTTAATTTGTTTGGTACTTATGGATTGAGGTTGTCAGATTATGTTGGTCTGTACACCATGCAGCAGTCTACCGGGCTTATGAATACACCAGTTTATCTGAATCAACGGCAGGACGAGAACAGACATGATGACGCCAGGCTACTTTATCTGGGAGCGGATTATCAAATCAACAGCCAAAATATATTCACTGTTGCATTCCTCAGAAATGCTACCAAAGACCATGACAAGACGACTTTAAATTATCTGTATTCAGGAAAGAATTCATTGGTCGATAGCAGTTTAGTCCGCAAAGGAGAATCATGGGAAAAGCGAAGCTTTAATCAACTGGAAGCAAATTATACCCGTACTTTTGAACGGGTTGGAAAGAAATTGACTGTTGATTTACAATATGATTTCTGGAACAGCAGCAAAGATTGGAATCTTGCAACCAGTAAGCTTTTACCGGTATATACTGACTTACCGGTAATCAGAACGAGTTCAGCAGGAGGAAGTAAAGATTTTATGATTAAAACTGATATGGTACAACCCCTGGATAGTATTTCGACATTGGAATTTGGGCTGAAGGCAGAGAATCGTAGTGTAACCAGTGATTTTATTGCTGAACAACAAAATAATGAACGATGGGAAATTATCGACCAGATTGATAACCATTTATTATATAAAGAACTGATTGGGAGTGCCTACGTGCAATTTTCCGGGAGGACTGGAGATTTTAGCTATCAGGGAGGTCTGCGAGGTGAATTAACTCACATCGGGATTAAAGACAGGAAAGACAGCTATACCCATGATAAAAATTATAACCGTCTTTTTCCAACATTAAACATCAGCTACCGTTTTAATGAAGGGACAACTTTACAAGGTAGTTACAGTAAACGGATCAACAGACCCTCTCTATACATGATTTATCCATTTAACGAATTAACGGATCTGAGTACACGCTATATTGGTAATCCTGATCTAAACCCATCTTATGCTGATGTATTTGAAATCACTTTCCTTAAAAACTGGAAAACCCTTACTATTAATCCTGCATTCTACTACCAGCGAAATAGCGGAGTAATTGAAGATTATACCTATAAAGATGCTAATGGACTGTTCATCAGTATGCCGGTTAATATCGATAAAGAAGTACGTCAAGGCTTTGAGCTTTCGCTCCTTTATAACCCTGTCAAATGGATGCAGGTAAATACAGAACTTAATATATTTCATTATGCCAAGCAAGGGACCTATCAGACACAAAGCTTTGATTATTCAGGTAATACGCTTACCGCCCGGTTAAGTGCCCAGTTGAAACTGAAGAATACGCTTATTTTCCAGACTGTTTATAACCTGAGAGGTGCCAATGCTACTGCACAAACCCGTACAAATGCTTTACATAGCATTGATTTTGGATGCAGTAAGACTTTTTTAAAAAACAAAGCAACAGTGACGTTTGACGTGAGCAATCTGTTTGAGCTGAGAAAATCCGGCAGTGTGACAAGAGGGACAGACTATGAAATCAACCAGATCAGTATTCCCAATGCAGCCCGCTATCGCTTAACACTGGTCTATAAGCTTAATCTGAAAGATAATCAAGCTGTCCGACAGGCTAAAGGTGTTAATCGTAATTAATTTATTGATCCATTATATTTTTAAACCAGTGTAAGGAGATGCAGAATCAATTTGTATAACTTGTCAAAAATAAAAAGTCAGTTAAAGCTTTCAAAAATGTTCTATGGATAAGATATTAAAGAAGGAGGCCCACTGACCTCCTTCTCTTTGTTAATAGATTTCAAATTACGGTAAAATTTCAAACAAATCTCCAAAACACTGTGAGCCGCTCATTCTTTTCAAGTTGTGAGGACCTGTAGCATCTGTGTAAGTGCAGAGTATCCCTGTGTTTACTGTTTCACAGTTTTTAACCGCTACACAGGTAGGCTCTCCAAAATTTCCGACTCTGTATCCAATAGTAACTACTTTGGATGAACTTTCGATGTTTGATGCTAATGCACCTCCTGTGCCCATAATTACCAGGGCGGCAGGAATTAGAAACTTTTTCATAATAATTGAAGTTTTTGGTAAATGACTGCTTACTCTTTGTTCAGGTTTTCAGCTTCCCCTGTTGTAAAATATTTTACATTGCTTGTTCTGTATCGATAACGGACTAATTTCTTTCCGATAAGAGCATACAGGTATTGATCGGTTACCATAATCTGGGATACAGGTTTGTGATCGATATGGTCTATATAAAAGCTCCCTGCATATTCCTGCCGGCCTGTACGGTAAATGTCGATTACCGTTGCATTTTTCCAGCGTTCTTTTGGTTCATGTTTTCCCATTAATTGGGAATGGTTAAACAGAAAGGGGCCGTTTGTAGTAATTGCTGAGTTAACCTTTAAGGGGCGGAACTTTAACTTCATTGTGCCGTCTGAAAGTTTAACAGGCTCAACCTGTGCTTTTGAAATGGTATCAATGGTTTTCATCTTGTCTTTTAACTGCAGACTATTATTCATGATCAGAAATTGGTTTCTATAAGAATACATATAGATAATATTTCCGCTTTTTTGATCAGCGGTCAGCTGGCCGTCTGCATCGAATATTCCGTCAATCTGTTTTTGCAGTAATTCAGCAAATAAGCTGAATTTAGGCTGTTTATTCAGAGCCAGCAGTCCTAACTCATATTCTCCTGTTTCACTGCTTCGGATTCTTAGCGCAAAATGAGAAGAATCTATGACCGCCAGCTGATTAAAGTATACGTCATTATAGCTAATGGTATGTGCTGAAGAGTCTTTTATTTTTCCTTTGTAAATGATAGGAACGCTGCCATCATAGAGATAATAGTGGGGTCCTGATACTTTGAACTGTAAATTGGTGTAATTGAAATCAGTACGATCAGGATGTATCCTCTTTGATTCTGGTGTTTTAAAAGCTTTTTCAATAATGGTGAGCAGTAGTGGAAAAGAAGCGTTCCCCAGAAATACTTTTCCCTGGCTGTTTCCTGCAAAATAATAGTGCTCATTGTCCAATTCCAGGACCTTATCCTGGATAATAGGATGAGCCAGAAAACGGCGGGTAAAATTATTTTCTTTTCTAACCGTATTTTCAGAACTTATATATAACAGGATAACAAGCAGTGAACTTATAAAAATCATTACAGCTATTTTTAAGTAAACCATACTTCTGCATCTTCTTTTAAAATAGATAGAGATCAGGGCAATGACGGCCAATACTACGCAGGCTATATTAAATAGGAGATGTTCTTTCCAGTCCATCTTTTCCAGAACGCCTCCGCAGGAACAAGGAATTGATTCACTATAGTATAAGATGAGATATATGTAAACAGTAAAACTCATCATCATTCCTAAGGAGAAAAACAGACCTAGCGGCCGTGTACTTCTGATTAACAGCAGCATGACAATCAATAATTCAACGATAATAACCAGGTAGGATATAGGTCCGGCGTATGCGGTGAGAAGTGGAGACTGGGCAATCTGGATCTGGAAATTTTCAAAATCCAGGATCTTATTAACCGAAGCGTAGGTAAATAATAATACAAAAAAATAAGTAACCGCTGTGGGTAGTAAGGGAATTAATTTTCTCATGGTAATTAGTTCAGCATTGATATAATAAGATCCATACAACCTTTACTCCGCAGTAATCCGGCATCGTTGTTTTCTCCGAAATAGTTATTGTTGTCGTAAAAGTTCCTTTGTTTTTCCAAACTCCGCTGACTGGACATAATTGTCCAGATCCTGCGGTGACAGGTAATTTCACTTCGGCGCTCATTTCCTCTCATTATCGATTCCTAGAGGTCTCCAATGATCACGGTCTTTAGGCGGATCAGTATCTTTATAAGTAGTACTGTCTGCCTTGGCTGAAAAAGTACTGTAGTTTTGAATGTTTCCACTTACTTCTTCCATGTCTTCAGTAGAGGTAAGATCGTCCGGATGACAGGAAAATACCAGTAATGAGAATATAATTCCCATAGAAATATAAATTGCGTTCTTCATGATTTGGGATTTAAAAATTAATAATCCCGGCCGGTTTTTTCTAGAATTCTGAGAACGAATGTAGAACAAGTATTTGCTGAAAAAAAAGATATTTGGGGATGATTTATAAATAATTTATGGCTGTTTTGTAAATTAATTCAACCTGTGTTTTGAGTTTAATAATTTGATAATCAGTTGTTTGTTTTGTATTTTTACTATTGGTAAATTCCCGGTATGTTGAAATAGTTTTATTCCTGTTTCATTTTACGTACTTTTGAATAATATTCATCAGATCTTAAAAGTTTATTAATAAAATTTTTTCTGTTTTGAAAAAAGCAATATTTCTTTTCATGTGTATTGGTGTTTTAATGAATGGTCAGAAATTTTCAGACTATAGAGCACGGTATGATAATTTTGATGAAAATGACATCCGTGCCATGGAATTTGTTGATGTTTACATCAGGGAGGCGAAAAAAGTAAAGAATTATAAAGAACTTTCACAAGCTTACCGGGATGCAGTCTATTTCAGCAAAGAAAAAAAACTTATCTATGCAGACAGTGTAATAGGGGCTGCTTCCTTAACAAGGGATTCTGATGTAATTGGTAACGCCTACCTAACTAAAGGAAGTATCTATTATTTTACTCTGCGGAAATACCAAAAAGCTTTGGATGAATATCTGAGAGCATGGGTTTATCTGGAAAACTCTAAAGACTCATACCTGTACCATAAGAATCTGTATCATATAGGGGTCGTTAAAAGTTACCTGGGATATTACGAAGAAGCCTATAAAATCTTTTCAAACTGCCGCCAGTACTATAATAAGCAGGATGCTCCGGAAACACAGCCTAATCTCCGGCATAACCGGAAAAGGGGATACCTGAACAGTCTTAATCAGATGAGTATATGTTTGATACTCCTTTCCAGGTATAAGGATGCTGAACCATTGGTATCGGAAGGTCTTCAGCAGTCTGCTAATGATAAGGATTTTGACCTCGAAAGGAGCTACTTCTATAAACTGAAAGCCATACTGGGGTACCTGGAAGGAAATGATCAGGAAGCCTTAACAGATTTTAATACGGCACTGGCAGGTATTGAAAAAGTGAATGATTTTACGAATGTTTCAGTTATTTATTATTTGAAAGGTAAAATTCTGCTCAGAAATAACCAGGATCAGCAGGGTATCGGTTATCTTAAAAAAGTAGATTCGATCTTTCAGCAAAACAGCTTTGTATTGCCTGCGACAAGAGAAACGTATGAACTGCTGATTGATTATTATAGAAATAATACAGACCCTATAAAAGAACTTTATTACACGAATCAGCTGTTGAAATTTGATAAAATATTATCAGCAGATTTTAAGTATTTATCCACTAAGATTCATAAGGAATATGATACAAAAGCACTGATTGAGTCAAAGAAAAAATTAGAAAATACCTCGCGCTATGGATATACCATAGCAGCATTCTGTCTGATTGGACTTTTAGTAATTTCTGGAGTAGGCTATCAAAGAATATGGAAGAAGAGAAAAGGAGAGTCGGTGAGTACTCAGGCTGTGATCGAAACTTCTGATGAAGAACCTCAGGAAACCAATTCTGTTAAATCTTTCAAATTGCCAGAACACCTGGTTGCGGATATTTTAAATAAACTGCAGCATATGGAAGAAAAGGACTTTTATCTTGAAAAAGGGTTGACACAAAGTCAATTGGCTAAGAAACTAAAAACCAATACTGCATATCTCTCTGCGATTATTAATGAGCATAAAGGCTGTAATTTTAATACCTACATTAACCGATTGAGGATTATGTATGCCAAAGAAATGCTGACCAATGACCCTCTTTGGCGAAAATATGCTATTGATGATATTTCCAGAGAATGCGGTTTCTCCAATAGATCAAATTTTTCAAAATTGTTTATGGAAATGACTGCGATGAGCCCCGTTGAATTTGCCCGGAAAATCGAACAGGGGGGTGAACAATAAGTTGATAATATAAGGGTTAGAAGGTGGCTGATTTAATTTTTGTACCTTTTTATGTAAAAAAATATGGAAACCCAGTTGTTTTTTAAAAAGTGTGAGAAATTGCTAGCCCTGCTGGATAAAAAATTGGACAGGATTAAGTTTGAAAATAGTGAAGACAGGATAGGATGCTGCGAAAAATCGCTAATGGAAATTGATATTGCGATTAGAGATATTAAATCAATGGTAATTGTCCTCGAGTTTTCAGCAGCAGGAGATGAAATATATTTCTTTAAAGAACTCAAGCCTCTTTTTATTTCCCGATTTATTTATTATTCAAGACTGCTATCCATTGAGGCAGCAAAACCGAATGCAGGGAAATTAAGTATTAAAGAGTACTATCATTGTGAACTGGAGGTGATAAAAGATTTTTATCAGGAGCATATTGACTTTTATGAGTATTACAGGAGAAAAGCGGCATTTCTGGATCACAAATATTTTGTCCGCAGCCAATTTGACCTTAAAACAAAGCTTGAATCGGGATTGTATAACTATGATGAAAAGTTCGCCACTTCCCATGACCATTTAGTTGCCCAGATTCTGGCTAACGACCGACTGGAAAAATATCTTTTGAAATCAATAAGCGAAGCCGAAGGATATGTTTTTGAAAAGATAAATGATCAGTCTCCATTGGATTGGTCTTCTTCAAAGTCCGGATTGGTTGAACTTTTATATGCCCTTCATCAAACACGTTGCTTTAACGGTGGAAATATTGAATTTAGTGAGGTAGTACGCTTTACTGAAAGATCGCTGAATGTCAGTTTGGGGAATTTTTACAAAACCCTCCATGAAATTAAGAACCGTAAAATAAACCGGACCAAATTTCTTCAGCTTTTAAATGATAATCTGAATCAGGCATTTTTGGATTCAGATCGCTGAATTTGACTTCTATTATTTTTTAGCATAAAATCTTTCGGTAGTTACGAATGCCTACCGAAGGAATTTCTATGTAAAGCCTAAACTTTGTTCTAATCATAAAAAACAAATATCATGAATATTGATAGAATAGAATTTATGGCTTGGATGGAGAGAATTATGACTCGTTTTGATATCCTTCATGAAAAAATAAACACAAAACAAAATGAACTGTCTTCTATTGATGGTGAGCAGTTACTGGATAACCAGGACGTACTTCAGATGCTTAAAATCAGTTCACGATCATTACAGCGTTACCGGTCAGACAAAAAACTGCCGTATTATACGATAAGCGGTAAATTATATTATAAGCTTTCTGATGTTCATCAGCTGATCAGAAACAGTTTTAATAAATCTTCCGGATATTATTAGGATAATCTTGTAGTTATAAATAACATTGATTTAATATCGGCCTTTTATGGCTTCTTTCTGCCAGATTCAATAGCCTATACTGTTCGTGAAAATATTTGCGAAAAACCGATTAAATAATCTCAAAAACCGATAATATGAAAAAAAATTAAATTTTAATTGCTACATACACAGAGGAAATACAAATGAGTGATTTTTGTTCACTTTATTTTGATAACTCAGCTGAAGCTTTGTCATTCTTACATTTATTCTATGAAAGTTTATCTAGTGAACGAGCAATGGTTATTAAACTAGGTGATGATGATCCACTAATTTATAAATATACAGATGGTTTCCCATTTGAAGAAGTAGAAATTGAATTGAAAAATAGATATTCAACAGCTTACAATTAATCTCAAAAAATGATCATTAATCAAAAACATGAAAAGTAAAAGGTAAAAAGTTTGATGCTTTTATATTTGCATTTGTTTATGATGATGATAATGGAAATTCTGATGTCATATTAGATGGGAGTAAAGAAATGGCTTCATCAAAGCAGATGGATCTTCAGAATATGATTGAAACAGGGGATAAGAAAGCCCACTAGAGGGAGTGAAAAAAATAGGGGGTGATTCTAATCTGTTACCAAATAAATTGCAAAAGCATATCCTGATATGTTATAATGGACAATATATGATTCTTTCTGCACTACACACAGTGGGCATCCCGTATTAGAATCTATGGTACAGGAACTTTTTTTAACTATTTTCAGGGTATTTTGCCAGGGGTAAGGCAGAGTATGGTATATGGGGGTGTTTGTAACAGGGACGAATGTCTTAAAGTGGCTTAAAATTAAAATGATTGGCTTTACCTTTCTGTGGTAGAACCAATCATTTTTTATAAACTGTCAGATAAAATATTACTTTTAGTTTCTAATGTAGAAAGCAATGTAAGATAAAAATATTTTAGATTCTCTTATAATTTAACCACTTTCTTGATAGGAAAAATAAAAGAGATATTATGAGAACAATTGTAAAGGGCCACAAAAATATCTTTGATAATAGATATAAAATGAAAATACCAACAAAAGATATAATAGTGAATATTAAGAATAATTTTTCTTTCCCAATAAGCTTTAAAATTTATGACGGTTTATAAAATTAAATTTGTATACGTGTTTACTTAATGAGAAAATCTTTTTAATAATATTCACGAGGAATATGGTTGTTTCATAATGCAAAGTAAACCAATAACTACGCATTCAATTTGCGCATTTATTTTAAATATTAAATCTAAACCATAAAAAGTTACTTGATAAAGTTCTTGTAGATTATGTGTCCCGTATCTTTAAAATTAAAATTTTCTTAACTAAGAAGCTTTTTAAAATTACTATGCTTTTATAAATAAAGTGCTAAAAGTAAATATATATGAAGAATTTGATGAAAGTATTAGACGATAAAAAATTGTTTAGAAAATAAATATCAACCTAGCAACGAGTGCCATTCTAATAGACTTCTGACCAATATAATTTTCTAAAACAGATCAAATTTTTTACAATGAATATTTTATTAATCAAATATGTAAATACTCTTAGAATAATCTAGGTACTTATTAGACAATTTTCGTTATTTGATTGAAATAAGATTGCTTACTCCAAATATCTTTATCCAAATGATTATTATGCTGCAAACACAGGTTCTGTGCCAGGTATTATTTATTATGCAGATACTATAAAATTTGCAAAAAAGAACATTTGGCTAATTTTAGAACAATTGGCAGCTTACGAAGAAGAAATGGGTGAAGTTCTTAAAAAGCCTTCTGATGTAATGCAACTTCAAAACTGGTACACATGGTTTGCATGGGAAAATATGATGAGCGAACTCATAATTTATCTAGATGAATAACTATTAATTTTCCAATACTCTACAAGGCTGTTGAAAGGCAGCCTTTTTTATAATTTGTAAAGGAATGTTTACTTAAACTTTTTAATATATTTTTAAGTAATTAAATTTGTATTTATCTACAATTAAAAAAAACTATTTAATCATGTCGAAGAAAGGGGGAGATTTCGAAATTAATGCCATTGACTTCTTAGAGAAAATTTTTAGCGAGTTAAAGTACGTTGTGACTAGAAAACGGATCCAAAAATCGGGTTCTCAAGATGGTTATGATGATTTAATTGATATTGTTGACGATAGGAATAGACACTACACGATTTATGCAGAATGTAAGGATTATTCAACAAACTTAAATTACACACAGGCAATTGAGAAAATTCCTCATATTGTCTCGACCCATCAAAACATTCATTTACTTCTATTCATATCTCCTTATCAAGATTTTTCAAACACAAATGAAAATTCTAAGGTTGAAGGCTTTTATCAAGCAATTAATGATAAGTGTCCGGTAGATTTCTTAACCCCCGAATCTTATATAAGAGAATATTTTAGCTTATATCCCGATTTGTATAAGAAAGTCTACAAAAACGATGAAGTCATAATTGAAGAAAAAGACCGTGAAATTCTATTAAGAAAATTCGAAAAGTTAATCTTTTCAAGCAAAAATCTGAAAAGAATTGTCGTTCTTGATGAAGACAAAGAAAAATATATTGGAAGTAATACTATTGATGAATTCCACATCGCTCGAAACTTTAGAAAATTTCAGGAAAATGATCGTTATTCTTTTGAAAATCCTAATTATAATTTTGATCTACTTGATTATTTAAATAATTCAAAACTTGGCGTTGTCATTTTAGGGAATCCTGGATATGGTAAAAGTGAGGAATTGAAAAATTTTTCTGTACAATTATGGAACATGATGGATCAAGATTTTAAAATTCCCAAGTTCCAATCTCTGACAAATTTCAGTAGTGATACTAAAATTGAGGACTTACTACCTTCAGAATATAAAAACATGTACGATTTAGTTATAATCTTTGACGGTTTAGATGAAGTTCACAACATCATAGATTTTTCTAATAAATTTCGAAATTTCATTTCAGATAACTCTGATTTAATTAATCGTAGTAGAATGAAATTTATAATAAGCTGCAGAACTAGTATCTATAAAAAATGTGTCAAAGATTTGAAAAATTTAGATATATGCTTTTTAAACGAAGTATCGGAAGGCTCAGCAATTCGATTCCTATTTAGAAAGTTTAAATTAGATATAACTACTAGTGAAGGATTTAGTTTTTACAAGTATAGAGATGTTCTTGAAAATCCTTTTTATTTAGAAATATTAGGGCAGCACTATAAAAAAACTGGAAAAACCTTATTAAATAAAACAAAGCTGATTGAAAAGTACGTTGAAAGCAGATTGGAGCTGGATGAAAATAATAAGTTCCGCAATGATCTGAATTTTGACAAATCTGAAATTCTGGAATCCTCAAAAAAAATTGCATTGGCGCTCGAGTCGATGCAGAGAACTTCTATTTCCAAAAGTGAGATTTCATTTATATGTAAAAATAAAATAGATGTTTTTAAAAATCCATTTCTAAAAGAAACTGTTGACAATGATATATGGAGTTTTGAGCACAAAAACATTCAGGAATACTTTGTTGCAAAAGTATTATCTCAGTTAGATTTTAATGAAATTATTAACTTACTGAGAATTGATGAATACTCAAATAAAATACACCCAACTTGGATTAATGTTGTCTCATTTTTACTGAATCTAGATTTAAAACAAGAAGTTTTTGACGAACTGGTGGAATGGATTAGTACAAACGATATGACTTTCATTTTTGAAGCAGACAGTAATCGTATATCGGACAAGATTAAAATAAAATGTCTACGGCAAATATTCGAACAAAATTGTTTAAAAGATACGATTTGGATTTCTAACTCAATGGAGGTAGGGATATTTAGTAATTTGCCAAAGAATGTAACTTATCTTTTGGATCAAGTAAAAAATAAAAGTCTTCATATCAGAGCCAGAATATCCGCAATCAGTTTACTTTCTCACATGTCGTTTGATCCAAATCAAATAATAGAATTAGAAAGTATAATTTTTCAAATTATAGATGAATTTGAGGAGAATAATACTGACAGATTATATTTATTGTACGAAAGTTTTTCTCTTATTAGAAATTCTACTCTTAAAGACGATTTAAAATTTTTTCAAAGTATTTTTGATAAACTGAAAGATTACGACCATAAAGATGTTATTGACGGTATAATATCATCAATTCCAAAAGACTTGATCTCTTCAAATATTGATTACTTTTTAAATATTCTACAAAAATCAATTGATCGTAAATGGACGAATCCTTCTTCTACTAAGAATTTGATTTCTCGTAAGGAAAGCATCTTTAACGTTTTCAAGAGAATTACAGATCCTAATTCTCTTCTAAAAGTTTATGCATTTTTGATTGAAAGGCATAAAAACTATGAGATCAAAGAAAGCCGCATTGCTGATTTTCTTAATCACCTAAAAAAAATATTTGAAAATAGTAGGGATCTTATAAAAGACGAACTTGCTTTTATAATTACTGATGCAGTTCTTAATGATAAAATTAGATATTTTGAGGATGATCTTTTGGTCGAAATGGTTAAAGCATGCAAAATTCAAAAGAAGGTTTTTGAACAAATTTTTGAAAACTTAACAGGGACAAGAGCTCAAAACCATTTTCTTTCTGAAATTATTGAGGAGAGTTGCTTTGAAAGGGTAATTTCAAAATATGAAGATAAAGGAATTGATGAAACTTTTATTGTTGATTTGAGAGAAAATATAGCTTATAATTCAAGTGTGGATTTGGCAATAGATTTTGAAAGTTTTGTTGAAACAAATTCACGTATAAAATTTAAAGAGAAATTAAATAAAGAAGAATTTAATAAAAGATTTAACTTGTATAGAAGGGAAAGACAAAGGGAATTTGATGTTCTATTTAACATTCGGGAACTGGAAAATCAAATGAAAGAAATCTTTAAATTTAAAAATACGGAGCAGTTATCTCATAAAGATGTTGAGAAATTCGATCGAATTTTTTACGAAACTGAAAGTTTAAGAGAAGCTGCAACAATAAAGGCTAAAGATTTACTGCTAAAGATCTTACGCAAAAATTTTAAAATATCAAATTCTTTACACGTTAATGATTTATCAAAATATATAAATAAATATGAGTTTGAGATCATGAAAGATATCTATGGAAATTTACCTTCGGATACAGATCAAAATGTTATTATATCTCAAGATCAAATAATCTACATTAAAAATTGGTGTATTGAAAATACTGATAAAATGAACAACGTATATCGTAATTATATGTTTACTGGCGATCCTTGGGAAGAGAAAGATTATCTAATATTTAAAACTATCTATAAATTTCAAAAATATTTTAATTTTAAATTAGACGAAGAGCTGCTTTTAAACTTTATTTGGTTAAATGGTTATAAGGAAGATGCTAATTTACATTTTATAGAAGGTCATGTTTCAAAAGATAAAATTGAAGAAAGAATAATTGAAAATGTTAACAAAACAGACGATGAGTCCAGCATATTTTTTTATATAAAATATATCACTGCAAATAATTTAGACCTAAATTTAGTAGGTTTCGATATTAAGGAAAAGGTTAGAGAGTTATTATTTTCAAACGATACTTTTTATGCAAGAAAATATATTGAGTTATTATTTATAGATGATGTTGTATTTCTAAAAGGACTACTCAATATAAAATACAATAAAACACTAAGGCATTTTTTAGATTTTGTTTTAGGTGCTTTAATTAAGAAAAAAGAACTGAGTTTTGTTGAGAAATTTTTGATGGATCAGTACAATATTCTAATTCAAGATAATGTAATGGAAGAAACTAACATTATAAAGAATTTGATTCTAGCAAATAGTGAGATGGGGTTTAAAAAACTCAAAGAATTAATATTTAATTGCCCTGATCAAAACGTAAGTATTGAAAACCATTTCAGTTATGGAACATGGCAGCAATTTTCTAATCAAAATTCTATAGATGATCTAATTGAAATTCTTGATTTTTCAATGATTAACTACAGTTCAGAGCAAATTAATAATGTACATTTTTCACCAGTAAGAATTACCACAGAAGCTATTGTAAACATTTGTAATAGTAATAATTCTGAAGTTTGCGAACGGGTACTGAGTGGGCTTGAGCTGATAAATACGAATAAAATTTTGGAAAAAGGACGAGATTTATTTTATATCAAGAAATTAAAGAAAGATGTAAATGAAATTTCTGTTAACCACAAATCATTACCATACAATATAAAAAAAGCATCGAAACTGATTGAAGACTGTGAGCATATATTTTATAGCTAAGTTTTCAACCTTTAAATTAGTCTTTTTAAGTATTAAATAGTTAGTTAGCGAAAATTAAGTTGTAATAATCTTATCTAGGATTTTCATTATATTTATTAGATTAAGATTCCTGGTGTTCTTCATTGTTTTGTTGCTCTAACTGCTTTATCATAGAATTTACTGAAATAGCTGGCATAGCCTGAACAGCAACAATATAGACTAACGCAAGTGGTGCCAAAATATAAAACAACAATTCTAAAAAATCTTTTTTAGAAATTGAGTTCATGAAAAATAATAATAGAGAGATTTCTAGAATTGAAAAAGTCATTACCAGAATAGTAAAATAGTATGTTAAAGTGGAGCTATATTTTTCAATTTTTTTCTGAAGTAAAAGAGGACCCGAAGAGGTTGTATTCACATGCGACTTAACACGATTTATTTTTTCCCAAGTGGTGTTTCCTCCTAACTTGTTCTTTAAATCTATATAACGATCAATACTAGACACATGAGTTGAGATACCAGTGTGCAGATAGAATACAGTTTCTTTTACAGAGGGCTCAATGAACTCAGTTATGAATTGTTGATCCAGTTTATCTGTTAACGATTGAGATTCCAGCAATATTTTTAATTTTCTCTTTTTAAAAGACTCAATAGAATTGTACAATGTCCCGCCAACTATTGGGACGAGAATTATATTTACTGTAGTAAGAATAAGCTTAACAAGTTCGGTATCCATATATTTATATTCTTTATAATGTTTTCTAGTTTGCAAAATATCTAAGTTTTGGTAACTGCCCTCTATTAAAAACTAGTATTGAATAAGCTATTATAACTGAAAATCATTCATAGGCATAGAGGAATTATGAAATATACTATTTGCCCAATTGCACAAATAGACTTTTATTTTAACTGCTCTCTATGACTTGATCAATTGGCTTTATAATAGCTCCCTTTTTTAATTGCTTGATATTTACATTGAATATGGGATTAATAACAAATGTTTTGTTTATAATACACTGAAATTAAGTTGCCTAATTCTAAATCTGATTCCACAATTTTGATCTTATAATTTTCATCAATTTCCTCAATAGATTGCCAGTTTTTGATGTAATCTTCAACGCTTTGAGGATCGGCAATAAATGGTACCATATTATCAATTTCTAACAACTCGTCATCTGAGTTAGTGAAATAGCAAAGTGGAGTATAGTCATTGATTATAGTTGTTTCAGTTTTCTCCAATAATTTACTATAACGAACTTTTTCATAGGAAAGGACGTAACTAATGGTTTGGTCTTCTTCAATAATATTTTTAATTGTATCAATATAGCCGTTTACTCCGGACTGTATAATTTTACAAGGTTTACTTGTCAAAGCATCTGTAAATTTTTGTACCCAAGAATCAATTTCTTTTTCTGTGAATCTTTGAATCTGTTTTCCCACCATTACATAATTAGTATCACCATTGTCAAATAGAATTTTTATACAATAACTACCATTATTCAAATGATTTGCAGGATTCCAAGAGATTATGTTAATATCATAGAAATTTTTAGGCTTTTTTAAAAAAGCTAATTGCCCTTGACCATCCTGAAGTAATTGAATCCATTTATCAAAATCAAAATTTTTGAGATAGTGGTCTTGTGCAATATCTTTATAAATACTTTTTCCTAAAATTCTATCGATGGGTCTCAAGCAATTATTATGTACATTTCCAACAGCCGTACTGTAGCCATAGTCATCAAATTCGATTAAATAATTGTCATTGTCAGTAATTTTATCACCACAATGCAGACATTGCATTTGCTTAGTATTGGAATTTAAAAGTTGTGTTAAATATTGACTATAATATATGCTATATAATTGCTCTTCTACATAATCAATATCCGGATGTGCTCCGAGGAATACTGTTTTTTCTCCGCTGAATTCTGGGTATTTCTGAATATAATTTATCATTCCATCAACGGTCGCAAAGCGTCTTATTACATCCCAACTGTTTTCTAGATCATTGAGATCAAGAATCCCTTTATTATCTATAAATTTTATTTTTTTTTCGTTCTGATCATTGAATCTGAAATTTTCAATAATCATAAAGTCATAGTCATCAACAATTGACTTTACAATTAGTATTTCTTTTCCCGATGCTAATCTATTATCGGAGGAAATATTAGCTAAAAATTCTTGTTTAAGAATTTCTGAATTAGGAATGCCAATCGTTTTTTTAACTTTAGATTTTATACCATTTGATATTGTAAAAACTAATTCACCATCATTATGTCCAACTCCATCTATATAATTACATAAGGGTTTTTGATTGTTTTTTGATGATATTAGGAGTTGGATATAATTAAATAGTTCAGACAGAGAAGAATTCTCATTGTCATTTTTATTTAGAAAATCAAAGATTTTTTTTCCAAACGGGCTATGCTCATTAGGTAATCCGTCTGAGACTTTTTCTTCACCTCCAGACGAAATAACCCATCTGGATTTTTTTGAATTTAAATCTAAATATGTTCTTTCTAGATTTCCGTTTCTGGTGGTAGTTAAAAAAGTACCTGAAAAACAAGAATCTATTATTAGCAAAACGTGCTTTGCCGGACAGTCGCTGATAAAATTCTTGATGCTTGAATTTTCTATCCATGTACTTCTGTCCAAGGTCCCGTCCGTAGGAATCCAAAACCCTTTTTTTGTGACCGGATCCATATTCCCATGACCCGCAAAAAAGATAATGACGCTATCTTCTTCCGTTACTACTTGATTCAGACTATTCAAAGAATTAAATATCTCAGATTTTGTAGCATTGGTGTTATATAGATTATGTGGATATACTTCGAACGAATATCGATTTTTTAGGATTTTGGTCAAGGTCTCTGCATCAAGTACAGCATTATTAAGATTTTTCCACAGATGGGAAGAGTAATCATTAATACCTATAGCAAATATATAGTTATTTGAATGCATTATTCTACAAAAGTTATTTTCAAATTTATATGGGAATTAGTTAAGCCAAATATAATAAACTTTATTAAGCTAATATTGAGGTGTCTGATAAATGATAGCACTAATGTTAAGGTTATATATGAGGATAACAGAGATTGAGTTTCTATTTATAAATATTGTTTTTAGCCATGACATTAGTTTTGATTTTTATTTTGAATATAAAGGATGACAAAATAATTTGAATTTAGTAAAATATTTAAAAAATTATAAATTTTTGCTAAATTTACGTTGGAAAAACGAGTCAAAAACCTATGAAATTCAAGGTGTGTAATTCGGTGTGTAGTTTTAACGCGATTTCTGTAAAGTACTATTAATAAAGATATTTAAAGAGCAGGTGGTGATCCCTCTCTCTCCGCTTAGGGAGACGTTAATTTTTTAACGTCTCCTTTTTTTATGAGTGTAATTTATTGATTTTCAATTTGTTGCATTGTTTTTAAATAATACAAAAATGTGTTCGAGTTTTGTGATGTTTCCTTAAACGAAAAGATATTTGCTTTTAAAATATCACATTATCCATTATTACGTGTTCGATATTCCTCCAACCAATCAATCTCATGGCACAAGATCCTAATCTTTTTTGAAGGAAGTAGCTAACATGCATAGTAAATCTAAGATAATGATTTATCATTATGTCGGATTATTTCAGTCAATAGAATAGTTCCGTTTCTATATCGTAATCTGGGTTATAAGAAAGATAAGTGGGCAAAAAACTTTATGATTACTATGTTAAATAAGTTGGACAAGTAGAATAAAATTCCTCTATTAATTTCATTGGTGTTCTCATGATTGTCCGGTTGCAATTAGCAATCGTAAAACATTAGTCAGGATGGGATTTTGATCTTCAGATCGCCAGTTTAAATAAAGGTTGGTTTCAATTGGCATTGAAATAAAACGTATGCCAGGGTTGGCATGATGGATATAGGAGTCTGGTAGGATAGCGATTCCCAGTCCCTTTCGGACAAGTGCTATTGTTGCGGAACCGAATTCAGAATATACACAGACATTAGGGATAAAGTTGAAAGAATTGAATAGCTGTTGGAGAATGTTACTGTAACTACTTCCCTCATCCTTAACTGGTAAGATGAATCTTTGTGATTCAAGGGAAGCCTTGTTAATGTCGTTTTCATTTTTGAATGCATGGTTTTCAGGTACTACTATAGCCAAATGATCAGTATAGATTTTCTCTGAAATTATGTTTTCGACATTATTTATATCCCTCGTTATCACAAGATCAACTTTATAGTTCCTTAAGAAATCCTGCTGATCTTCATACCTTACCTGTACTAGCTCAATATTTATTTTAGGAAAAGAAACCATTATTTTACTAATAATATCAGGCATTATTGATGCTGAAATCGAGTCAGGATGTGCAATGGTGATCGTACCTGATTCTCCTAATTGGATTTGGATTGCATGTTTGTGGAAGGACTCTAGTTTATTCAGTTCAACTTCCCACTTTTCTTTCAGAAATTGTCCTGCTGGCGTTAGTTTGACGTTTCTTTTGTTACGCTCAAACAATTGAACTCCAATAAGAGTTTCCAGAGATTGAATTTGCCGGCTAAGCGCTGATTGAGTTATATTCATTGTAGCTGCAGCATTCCAGAAGTGCAGTTCACGTGCAACTGCCAAGAAATATTTTATTTGCTGTAGGTTCATAATTAATGCAAAATAAGAATTAGTTTATGTAAAAGTAGCATTTTATTGCATTAAATAATGCTTTATTTTTGTAAAATATTATGCACGTGTTTGGGGTTGCAATATCCTTAGGACGATGCATCCAAAAATTTTGTCAATTAAACTTTTTAAAGAAGCTAAAATGGAAAATATAGAAATAAGCAGGGTTATACTTAATGATATTGCCGACCTGCAAAAAATTGGTAAAGACACTTTTTTCGAGACGTTTTCGGAAAGCAACAGTGAAGAGAATATGGCAAATTATCTTTCGGAAGGGTTCTCAGAAGAAAAACTTATCGATGAGCTAAACAAAGAAGGATCTGAATTTTATTTCGCCAAAATAGATGGTAAAGTTATTGGATATCTGAAATTAAATACGGGTCTCTCGCAAACTGAGCTTCAAGATAATGCTGCGCTAGAAATAGAAAGGATTTATGTTCTAAACGCTTATCATGGGAAGATGATAGGGCAAGTGCTCTATGAAAAAGCATTACAAAGGGCTGAATTCTTACAGGCTCCATATATCTGGCTGGGGGTTTGGGAAGAAAATCCTAAAGCTATTCGATTTTATGAGAAGAATGGATTTTTGGTATTTGACAAACATATTTTCAAATTGGGAGACGATGAACAAACCGATATAATGATGAAAAAGATGCTGCCCATTGAGAACGTATAACCCAAAGTATAGATAACTAAAATGGATCGGAAGAATATTTTTCTGCTTTTACTGGTTTTGGGTACAGCATTTTGGGGCATTTCGTTTTCCATAACTAAAATAGCCATTGGCGAGAATTCTGCTTCAACTTTTCTATTCTATCGTTTTTCTTTAGCTACAATTGTATTGTCTGTTATTTTTAATCGTTACTTGAGAAATTTGGATTGGTTGTCTATAAAAATTGGTGCAGGTCTAGCTATTCCTCTGGTTTTTGGAATTTATATGCAGACGCTTGGTATTAAACATTCGTCAGCATCCCAATGCTCTTTTATTGCAGGAACATGCGTTGTGATAATACCTGTGCTGAAGTTAGTATTGTATAGAACTTTTGTATCCCAAAAGTTATGGATTGCAGCTTTTGTATCACTAATAGGACTATTTATAATTTCAATAAAAAATAATTTCACGATTGGCTTGGGAGATCTATACACATTAGTTGGAGCTTTTGGATTTGCAGTATATCTGATATGTGTTGAAAGATGTTCAGTAAAAAACAAGCTAATCAGCACCATTGTACCAATGTTTGCAATGTGCGCTTTGCTTACCTTTGTCATTGCAATAATCGATGCCAATGCCAAGTGGCAACCTATCACGACTGGTTTTTGGTGGGGAATTGTTTTTTGTTCCTTGTTTTCTACAGCCTATATGTATACGGTTTCCAATATTTCGCAACGTTACATAAGTGCAGAGAGGGTAGCCCTCATTTATTTATTTGAACCAATCTTTGGAGCTGTTGCTGCCTTTTTTATCATGGACGAAAGTATTACATATCGGTTACTAATTGGTGGAGGATTGATATTTTGTGCCACATTAATTTCAGAATTGAATGTAAGTTCAAATAACCTTTTAGAGTGGATAAAGGAGCGGTTATAGATTAGCCAAGAGTTAGATGCCTGACAATGTTTTGTGTTGAATTAGGTATGTATGTCATATATTCTATCAAATGAAAATCAGGCTAGGCCTAGGCAACCCCTTTCTTTATTTTCATAGAAAACAACAAATATTCTGAAGATTTCCGTAATGATTTTGTACTGTTTTCATCAGAAATACAGGCAGCTATTAGTATGAAAATTATTACAGGTTATGATAATCCTGTTCATTTTATCATCAATATGATCTCACTTACCGCGCATCCTTTCATATTGTTAGGGATGCTTCAAAAGACATCAGTTATCAGTTCAGTAGAAAAAAATACTATACTAGAGCTTCAGCAGAAAGTAATTATTAAAAATTTATTTTACTAAAGTATAGTAAAACATTTTTCTCTATTTAGAAATGCTATATTATTAAACATCCGGCATCTTTTTAAAAATAATTTGTTTTTATATTTTATAAGCAGTAATTTTCCTTTAAAATTTTTTATGAAGCTAGAGCTGTATCAGGTTGATGCGTTTACTGATGTGCTTTTCAAAGGAAATCCAGCATGTGTAGTGCCTTTAAATGATTGGTTGCCAGATGAAATTCTCCTAAATATTGCGAGAGAAAATGCTGTGGCAGAAACAGCATTTTTTTTAAATAATGGACAAGAAGAAATACATTTGCGTTGGTTTACCCCGGAAATAGAGATGGATCTTTGTGGTCACGCCACTCTTGCGGCTGCACATTGTCTTATTTCAATTTTAAATTATAAAAGCAATATAATTGTTTTTGAAACTAAAAGTGGAAAGCTTACAGTAACTTGTGAAAATGATTCATATTATCTTGATTTTCCATCAAGGATGCCTGTGAAATCTGATCTTCCTAATATTATCTCCCGGTCTTTAAATATTCAGCCTAAGGAAATTTATAAATCTCGGGATTATATCCTTGTATATGATTCTGAGGATGATATAAAAAACATTCGAATTGACAGGTCAATCTTTGACCTTATAAATTTAGATCCGGGAGGAGTTGTGGTAACAGCAAGAGGAGCAAACAGTGATTTCGTTTCACGATGTTTTACACCACAAGCGACTATCCTCGAAGATCCTGTTACCGGCTCAGCACATTGTTCACTTGTTCCGTTTTGGACAAAAAGACTGAATAAAAAAGATCTTTTTGCAATTCAGCTTTCGGAAAGGAGAGGCGAATTATATTGTCAGCAGCAGGATGAAAGAGTGATAATTGCAGGAAAGGCTAAAACATATTTTTCAGGAAATCTTTGGACAGAATAGCATGACTTTATTTACATGATATAACCTAAGTGAAATTTTTGTATGTTTTTTTAGTTAATCTCATAAAATAATTGGAATATAGAATTTGTTATTAGATCTATACGTTTAGTATCAATAATTAGTGTTTTTGAAAATGAGTTATTTAATATTAAAATCCGGAAGGTTTGTTTAAAAGTAATGTAGATCCGTTTGTACCACCCAAATCCTTAGAGCTGTCGTTGATATTTTGTTTAGTAATAAGATATTTATAGGCCATCAAATATAGATCAATAGTAAAATTGTTAAAAGTCCCATCTGGATATCCGGTAGTGTAGTCGAGTAGTTTACTATTTGTGAAATTGGCTCTAATGTGCCAGCTTCCATTGCTTTTAAATGCACTAATATTTGGGGAGCCTTGTATCTTATCATTGATCCCATTACTTCCATAATCAAGGGCGACTTCAGTCGAACCATTATTGAGTTTGAACGAATAATTATGTACCACAACTAAAAATTTAGAGGCATCAATTTTTGTATCATAGTCATTAAGGCCTGAAGAAGGTATTCCTGTAAGTGTAAGCTTTATATAATTAAATAACCCGCTGCTTTCAAGTTCTGGATCATAAAGATCTAGCATGTTTGTAGAAGTTGCAAGAAAGTGTCCTCCTGTTTTATCAGGTTCCCCAGGATTTCTTAAATAAAGGGAGTTGGTATAGCTTAGGCCATTAACATCTAATGTTTCGATTGGATTTGATGTATTGATTCCTATTTTACCATTTTGAGCATTGATAAACAATCCTGTAAAGATAATTATAATGCTGTAAATTTTTTTTTTCATAATTTTATTGTAAACCTATTGGAGTATTAGTTGAAATTCCAGTATATGAATTGTCTACGGAGCCGGAATAAGTGCCCCAGTCTTTAATCAAAGTCTTTTCATAAACGCATAACGTAAGTGTCCAGGTTCCGTTTTGAGAAGAGACTGTACCTGCTCCCTGAAAATTTAAATTGACAGCATTATATGTCTTACCTGCACTTGTTATGGATGTAACTTCCGTTGAATATGCACCATAAGAATTCAAACTGGCGTTTAGGGCCAACTGTGCATTGGTGAAAACAGCACCTGTAATAGCAACGACATATTTATTGCTCTCCAGTCCTGTATTGAGGCTGAAAACATCATCTTGACTAACATTTCTCAGTATAATATTGTACGTGTTGATGGGAGCTACATCTCGAAGAGAAATATCAAGCAGTTTAACTTTTCCTGTAGGTGTTGTGTCTTTGGAACGTGTCAGGAGTAAGTAATTGCCCGTTGTGTAAGAGTTTGTTGTGTCAATTATATAAGATTCTATCAGGGTTTCTCCGGCAACATCCAATGTTCCCTTGGGAGTAGTTGTATTTATTCCCACCTGTGCTGTTAAAAGTAGTGAGATTAGGAGTCCCCAAAATGACAGTATTTTTTTTCTCATTTTATATTTTAAAATTAAAGGATTAGGGGAGATGCTGCAGAGCCGTTGCCAGAGCCTCCAAGGTTCTGGGAAGGATTAAATTGTCTGGTGTAGGCTTTGTCAAAAACCAGTAGGTTTAAGGTCCAAATGCCAGCAGGAAGAGAGGCGTCTGGTTTAAATCCTGCATAATCAGCTTTGAGTTTCCATGTTCCGTTCTTTGGATAGGCAAAAATCTGTGGAATAGGTGTAGCGATATTGCTCATAATAGTAAATATGGGTTGTGTAAATCCGAAGGAAGAGATAACCACAAGAAATTTATTTGAATTGATCTTTGTATCATATTCGTATATCCAGTCTTTATTTGAAGGATCACAATTAATTTTGAACTGAATAAGATTAATTGGGGCTGGAGTAGTAGGTACAAAAGACTCGTTGTAAGATGTAATCTTGTTTTGGGGTGCAGGGGACTTAATCAAAAAAGAATAGTTTTCATTCGCACCAAGTTTTTCGAGAGGGTCTTTTAATATCATGCCCGATGTTTTCATCGTGCCATTGACGGTAAGTTCTTTTTCGGGATTAGGTGTATTGATTCCTATGTTTCCTGCTTTTTGAGCATATACGGAAATGATGCTGCTGAAAAGCAGGATCGTTGAAATAGTTTTGTTCATTAAGTATTGTGTTATATTTTATGCATATCTTTTTACAGATAGGGAAGAGGAGGTATTAAATTTTAAAATTACGTTTCCATTTTGTAATAGTATTTCTACTTAGCTTAAAATGTAGAGCTAATTGACTGTTATTTAGTTTATTTTTTTTTTGATATTCAAGCATCTTTACAATAGTTTTTTCATCATATGAACGGAGACGTTGATTGCCGGAGCAAATCTCCTGATGACCGAAAATCAATTTATTGAGTAGGATAATATCCAAAACATCAAGTTTATTCTTTGACAATATATTTTCACATGTATCAGTCTTTTCCGGAAATTTGTTATTGATAATATCTGTATATATTTTTTTGTAATAGGGTTGGTTTATTTTTTGTTCTTTTCTATCCATTTGTATAAAGTTGTTTTGGGAATATTATAATCTGTAATAATCTGAGCTCTTGTTTTTTCTCCATTTTCAATCATTTCAAGCATAAAATTGACTAATTCCTGAGTGTATATATTTTTTCGAAAATGCGGCATTTTTGAAATGATTTTAGTTTTTTTGTTTTTAATATCTGTTGTAGCCGGAGCATAAAGTATTAGGTTTTGAGAATAGATTCTGAAAAAATCATATTCAAGAATTCTACTCCATTTAAGAATAATTTCGGAATCGAGACTTTTTGATTGATACATCGTGGTGATTTCCTTTTCTGTACAGCTGAAAAATTTACAAAGTCTGGTGATTTCTATTTCACATTCTAAGGTACGTTTATGGATTATTGAACCGATGTTTATATTCTTGAAATTCATTTGGAAAGGTTTATAATTAGGGACATTGGAAATGAATGTTGTTTTCAGAACTTAAGAAACTTGTTTCCATTTGATGAATATCTTAAGTTGAAAGAATTGTAAAAAAATGCCGACAGAGAAGCCTACTGTATTACAGAAGCATCAGTAAGGTTGATATGAAAAATCGAGCGTGAAATCTTCTCTGTGGCATACTGAGCTATCATTTTATATTTGTTCAAAGTTTGTTTTTTTTTATCATTTAGATCATTTGTTACAAAAATGCTTTCTTCTTGTAGTTTTAAATGTTAAATTTGTAATTTATTTAACAAAAATAACTGATATAAACAATCAAAAGAATTAAATATCAATACAATTTTTAATTTGATTCATATTGTTAATTTATTGATAATCAGTTTTTTGGTTAAGTTATTTTTTTATATTCAAATGATAACTGGAAAAGAATTTATGAATGAACTTGTAGATGCACTCAAAAGAAAACTTATCTTGAAGTATGTGTATCTGATGTCTGGCATTTTGTTGGTCTATTCTTTTGTATTTTATTTTATTATTAAAGATTCTTTTTTTGCTGGTTGTACTCTACTTTATTCTATATTGATGTTTTACACATTCTTGGTAATCCGAAAGAATTATAATATAAAATTTCTGGTTCATCTTTATCTTGCCTATGCTCCTTTATTTGCGGGGTTTATTATGCTCGATTTCTGGAAATATTCTGCGGCTACTGCCATGTGGTTATTACCAGTTCCATTCGGTGCATATATATTTCTGGAAAAAAGATATATTTATATTTATTCAACATATATTATACTTATCATTGCTGCTGTAAGTATACTTACAAAGTTGTTTACATTTGATTATTTTAACTTAGACGATGTTAGTGTTATTGTAGTTTCTGATACTTTTGTTGGAGTTTCAAATATTATGGTATTTAGTCTTCTTATTTACTTTAACGAAAAAATAAGAAAAGCTGAAATAGAAAGAGCTTTATTTCAGTTTAAATATTCCGAATCAGATCATCAAGATCAAATTGAATCAGAATTAATTAATTCTTCAGAAAAAGAACAGATTATCTATTCATGTGATAATACTGAAAAGTATAATATTTTGTTTAATAAGGTGAAAAGTCTTATAGAAGAGAAAGAAACTTATAAAGATGCAGGTGTTACAATTTCTCAATTATCTAACGTATTGAAATGTAATAATTTATATATAGCTAAAGCTATCAAATTAAACGGATATTCAAATTTTAATCACTATCTGAATGTATGTAGAGTTGAGAATGTAAAAAAGCTCCTTAATGAAAATGATATAAGTAGAGTTACTCTTATGTATATTTATACCGAATCTGGGTTTTCAAACCAATCTACATTTAACAGAGTATTTAAGCAGATTGAAGGAATTACACCATCAGAATATATAATGAGCATAAATCATGAGAAAAATAAGAGTATAGTTTATACAAAATAGATTATGAAAAAATCCTATTTTAGATTAACTTTCATAGTTGATGTTAGTATTTTAAACAAAAAAATAAGCAATTTCTTTTGATGTTTGATTACAATAAAAAAGTCGGCACATTTATGCCGACTTTATATATTTATTGGATACTATTATTATTTCCAAAAGCTCCATTTTACTCCATCAAATACAGCCATCGTTTTACTTACTGTATCGTAGCACATCGTTCCTGCAATAGGACTTTTCATACTTGCTACAGGGTCATTAACCTTTGGTAAAACTAATGCTCTGCTCGCTGATTCAAGAACAAGAACACCTTGTGCAGGAGAGCTCGGAGCACCAATAATGACTCCTCCTCCTTGCTCAGCAGATGTGTTTGGCATTGTACCTGTGAGACTTCCGGAATCGGACAAAGGCACCCATATATCATTTTCGCGCATTTTTACCGTATTGTCTGTTTTATCAAGTAAAAATGTTCCGTTACTTGCCGCAATCCCGGTTGGGAGAACTTCTACTATCGGAAGGATAATTCCTGTATTGGATAATGGAAAATCCAGAATAGCATCTCCGTCTACAGAAGCTTTGCCCATGCCCACCTGTGCTGTAAGGCAAGAAAAGCTTGCAAAAATGACTGTTGCTAATATTATTTTTTTCATTTTGATTATTTTAAAAATTATTACTGGTTACAGCTTCTTACTACACAATGCCAACTTGTTCCGTTGTAAAGTTTCATACATTTATCCACTGTGTCATACATAAGCATACCTTCTACAGGATTTACAATTGCAGAACTCTGAGAACGTGTAATTACAAAACCTTTTGTTTTGGATTCCAGTGCTACAGCTCCGTTTGGAAGGTTTTCCGGCCATCCGTTTTGTTTTGTCTGAATGGTAATGCCAATTTTAGTAATCGTATCAGCAGGAGAAAGGTTCGGATCTTTGGTACAGAAAGTAAATTTTGCGAATGTAAAAAACTTACCGTTTGGAATCTGGATGCCAGCTGTAGCACCACTTACAAGAGGAACATTTACAACATTCGTAGTCATACCCGCATCATCGGCATAGATAAGATAGGTTGCCTGAGTGTCAGAAGTTTTGAAGAATAGATTCTGTGCTGTGCCCGCTGTTTGCACTTTCCATCTACGATTCATAATATTCTGGACATTATAGGTAGTTGCTGCTCCATTATTCCCCGTCATAAAGTAGAATTGGTCATTGGTAATATCCGTATGGTTAGTATTACTGTTTGCGTTTATAAAATCATTATTGGTACTAATGGTAATAATATCTCCTGCAGCGTCCTGTGATTTTGAAATTCTCTGGTGCAGAGCTTCAGCATCATCCCTGGCTATACCAATTACATTGGTTTGATAGGAATTAGCAGCTGCAGACCATACATTTATACCAATAGTATTGGTATAATTCACGGGTGAAGCAAAGCTTCCTAAGGTAATACCATATTTAATAGCCAGATAAGATACTACTTTATTGTAATCTGAGCTACCTAAAACCGAATTATACATTATGTTCTCTGGCATAATGATATCTATCCCGTCATCAGGTCCGCCATCACCATCGGTACCTATCAGTAGGTCAGTTCCTGATTTAGAAAGAGATACTCCACTGCCTTTTGATACACTATTTACTTGATAGCTAATTGTTCCGGTACCTGTAGCTGAAAATGTGGTAACTGCCGGGATATTTGCAGTATATGTTGCTGATCCTCCAGCGCCAGGCCAGGCAATAGGCACGTTGGCGAGAGCCCCAAACCATTCATTGGAGCCGCTTGTTGCATTTAGATTTGCACCACCGTGGAAATGGAACATATTTCTAAATCCTGAAACAGTTGGGTTTTTGTTAAGTGCAATCATTGTATAATCATCTCCTGTTCCTGCAAACGCATTTTGGATACCAAGGCCTGAAGTTGAGGTGGATTGTGCTACAGGATTAAAGTTGACATTCATTGCAGAAGAGTTTCTGTATAATGGTCCGGTAGTTTGTAACGCAATTGTATTAGGAGAAGCTGCTCCTCCGACAAAATTTCCTCCTATCAGTCCTTTATTAGGCCAAGTTGCAATTGCTATATTGTCAGTGGTATTTCCATTTGGATTATCATCTGCTTTTATCCAGACGCGCAGATTGCTTATAACCCCTCCTGGAGCTTGTACAAAAGCAGCCAGGGTAAAAAACTGCCCGTTTGCCAGTGAAACATCCGCATAGTTGTAAACAACTCCATTGATAGTCTGCATATTCGCTGACATGTCAGTGAATGTATTCCCTGCGATAAAGGTGGGATCCGAACTATTCTGGACAAGTTTTAAATTAGTAAGCCCTTGAGGCCACATGATTCTTACTGTTCCTACTGAACCTGTATTCTGAACTTTCCAGACAGAATTAAAACGGGAATTAACTCCGGCAATGCCATTGATTGCAACAGAAGGTATTTTTGCCAAACCATTATCTCCAACAACAAGAAACTGCTGATCGGTAAGTGTTCCGGAATTTAAAGCATTCGTATTTGCCATACCTGTAAGCCCAATCAAAATCTGCTGCCCTGGTCTGGTACTCATTGATTGCTTTTGATAAAGGACCGTATTATCATCTCTTCCAATTCCGGTAATATTGTTAAGATATCCAGCATTGGTAGCTGCATTCCAATAGTTGGTTGTTCCGTTTGAGGCAATGTAGTTGCCAAGTTTTGTGATTCCATACTTCAAAGAAAGATAACTTTCTATCTGTGGACGTCCTGTTGTTTGAGTAGTATTATAGATTACAATTTCAGCAATATCGGCGTTACTAAACTTATTTGGAGTGGTACCTTCGGCTCCTACCCAGAATTTTGCGGCTCCTGCTATATCAGTACTATTGTTGAATGTAGATGATATTGAAGCACCATTAAGATACGCTGTAGCTGCATTGGAATTTCCATCGAGTGATTGTAGACGGACTTCATTTAGAGATGGAGCGGTTGTAATAATACTGCGATTGGTAATCAGCATTCCACCGTCTGAATTTCCACCTACGTTCCATGTTCCTCCAGCACCATTGGAATGATTGTAAAGCGAGTTCATTACGGAACCCAGTTTTCTATAAACAACATATTGTGATGTTGTATAAGGAGCGGCTGCCGTTGTTGTTATAGTTTGTGGAATATTAGAGGACGTTGCTAAGCGATCATCCGTGCCGTCAAATCTTACGGACGGATTAAAATTAATCTGACTTGATGTGGGCAGAGTACTAGCTCCACCTTGTTGGACCAAATTGTATAAAGCCGAAGCACTGTTGCTCCATCCGATCACGTTGCTTCCTGCAGTTACTATTCCTACATCACCTTTATACCATAGCTGAGATCCAGGGACTCCACCGGGGCTTTGGGCTTTTGCAAGCATGAGTATATTTGTTATTAGAAATATGCTCAATAAAATATTATTATTTTTCACCTTATTGTTTTCTTTAAATTATATTAATATATGTTTGTCTGTTCAAATACATTTCTGATTTTGAAATATAAAGTAGGGAGGGGGACGAGTTGTATACTTAAACAATTGATAATTACTTAAAAAAAGAAAGTTATGATTTGTGATTTTTTCAATATTCTTTTTTAAATGATTATTCAAAAAGTTAAACATTGTATTTTCAATGAAAAATTTCTGACTATATTGAAGAGTAATGACTAATCCAGAAATAGCCATATCTTGGTGATTAAATGAGGTTAAATTATCAGGCTTTACGGATTTAATCAATTGTGCTTTATGACAGATTAAAATATCTTTTTTTAAGTTTATTAATTTTTTATTCTTTTTGCGTCTTAGCTTTATCTTTTTGTTAGCTCCTATTTGCTTATTTTCAGAATAATTTTTTATTAAAGGTTGTTCCCCGAAAGACCTTGACCCAATCTTTGCTATCCCTGAATCTGCAATGTAAAATGTTGTATTCTCTCCAATAATAATTTTAGTGTACTTATCATTATAGAAAATCTGGGATTTTAGTCCTGTAAATTTAAAAATGAATAACAAAAACAACAGTGAGGCCATCCTGCATGGAAAGAAAATGGACCTCAGCTGTTGTATGTAATTCATAATCTGTGTTTTTTTGTTAAAATAGTTGCTGGGCAACTTCTGATAGAGTTTACAGTAAAATCAGAAATATAATGAGGGAATTAAGGTTTTAAAAAGAATGTGTAGATTAAGGATGTTTAAATTTTATTTAAATATGTTGGTTAAATTTTAAGTAAATTATTTTTATTGGTAGATATATATAATTTTTATATTGTTAATTATAGATATTGTTTAATTGTGTATCTTTACTTGCAAAGATAGTTGTTGATAGTAATCATAATTTGTAAGTATAAGTCATTTTTCTAATTCGGTTTAAATATTGTAATACGTTGATTTTAAAGTAGATAATACAATTGATTTTTTATATGTATTCAGAGATTGATAATATAACTGTAAATACTATAGACGTTTTAAAAAGACGATGTATATCTTTAATTGTATATGTACTTTGTGCAGCTCTTTTCCTATATTCAATCATAATTTATTTTATAGTAAAAGACAAATGGCTTGCATTAAGTACTTTTATTTATTTCTTGGTATTGTTATATACATATATTCTTATAGGTAAAACATATAATATCAGAGTGTTAGTTCATGGGTATTTGGTTTTTGACCCTTTGTTTGCTGCTTTTATAATGCTTTACTTTTGGAAATATTCAGTTGGAACAGGATTATGGATATTACCTATTCCTATTGGTGCGTATGTGTTTCTTGAAAGAAAATATGTCTATATATATTCATCATACGCTCTATTAATTATAGTTTTTATTGCCACCATAAGTAAACTATTTGCATTTAGTACTCCTTTAAAATATCACAGTATTAAGAATGCTGATTTTTCGGATGTATTAGTGGGGGTGGCTAACATAATAATTGTCGTAGTACTACTATATTATAGTGACAAAATCAAGTCGACGAAGATTACAGCAGATTTTGAACAGACAATAAAAGCTGCAAATTTTAATGATTTAGAAAAAGAGTCATATAAGAGAGATGATACATGTATAGTTGAAAAAGATGATCTAGCTGATTCTGAAAGTGTGACGGTTAAGTATGATCAAATTTTTCAAAGTATACAAAATATAGTTGAAAATCAGCTTTCTTTTAAGAATGCTGATTTTACAATTTCAGAATTATCTCACCTGTTGAAAATTAATAATTTGTATATTGGTAAGGCAATCAAATTTAATGGATATTCAAGTTTTAGCTTTTATATTAATTTTTGTAGAATACAACATGTCAAGAAATTAATCGATGAGAATGATCTTGGTAAGGTTACTCTTATGTATATTTTTACAGCATCAGGATTTAAAAGCCAGTCAACTTTCAATAGGGTTTTTAAACAAATTGAAGGGATAACACCGACAGAATACATCTCTAGTCTAAAAAAAGATGTTGATCAGATTTGAGTTAAATTTATAGAAAAGAAATAGAGTTGTTATTTTCAAAAACTATATCAAAAACTTAAGTTTTCGTACACTATCGGTGTTTTCCGAGCAAATAAAAATGATTTTTTGTGTCATTAAGAAAAAAAACTCTGGAATTATTTTTAAGGCTCTTTACCTTTTACTATTCTAAAATCGCATTTTCAGATATATATTCTATTGGTTTCAACGAAAATAAGAACCTGAGACTCAATATTGAAATCTAATAGACCATTTAATTTAAAATTTTCCTGCCAACGGGCAATATTTTTTTCTGTTAAATAGAACTCTGTTATATACCTTTCTTTATTGTGTATTCTCTAAATTGAAAAATGTAGGTTAACTTCTTGCCCATTTTTTAACCATACATATTGTGCTATAAATTTTCTTTTTTTATACACTTTGAAATTCCTTTATATAATATTTTGACAGCTATTATATCATTTTATAAATGTGACTATTGTAATTTATTGATTTGTAGTTTTTTATTGTATTTCAATGAAATGTGAAATTTTGTTTATACTTGGAACTTTTGATTGCTTTTACCAGGTATTTTTGTAGTGTCAAGATGCAACATTTAAAGTTTTATAGATATACTTTCATTTTGCTCTGTCTTATTAAAAATTACATTAATTATGAGAAAACAATTACTATTTGCAACAACAATCTTTTCGTATTGTACTGTATTTGCTCAAGTGGGAATTAATACCACTAACCCTAATATTAAATCTACCTTAGATATCATATCTAAAAGTAACAATACTGGAGTATTATTTCCAAGATTGACAACGGTTCAGAGAGATGCCATTAATCCCGGAACATCTGATGCTTCGGTTGATGGGCTTTGGATTTATAATACAGATATTAAATGCTATGAATTTTGGAACCGTACAAAATGGATTTCTCTTTGTGGAAATACGACAGAAATCCCCCCTCTTTCAGGTGTGAAATTATTGTCTTACGAACAGGATGCTACATTTACATTTGCAACACCTGTATTTACAGATTTTTTCAATTCATATGATAATTTTGGTCCATTTCCTGCATCGACAATCCAAACAGATGGATCTTCTCTAGTTCCCGAAAAAATATTGTATACGAATTTCTCTTCAATTAATTTTCAGGACTATGATATTATTGGAGTTTCCTATCGTCCTGGTGTTGATTTAACTCCAGCTGAAATTACAGCACTCATAACTTTTGCCAATAATCCGAACAAGCATCTTTATTTCTTTACTGAGGGCTATACACAGGCTGGAAAATTGTCCCTGTTAAGTCAGCTTATAGGAGATATTACACTGACAAGCAGTGATGTTGTTGGAACTATAGGATCTAATGGAGATACTAATCCTTTGGGGCCATGTTACTATATAACCGGAGAGGCGCTTAATAGCCCATTTGTTAATGGTCCTTTTGGACAATTACAGGCAGGTGTGCATAGATTTGTTGATCATGCATCTTCATCAAATTCATTTTCTTATGCCAAACTGAGCACTAGTTCTAATGTACAGATTATTGCGGCAGACGGATTAGTAGGAGGTGTACCTCAGCCAACATCAAAGGTGGGAGTATTTAAGGTTAAAAATAAGAATGTTTTTGTAATTGCTGATGGGGCTCCATTTTATGGAGGGTTCAGTAATGTTGGACCCGCGTGTATGACTCCTTCTATTGGAGGTGTAAGAGGAAGGAAACCTATTAAATGTGATGCCATTTCTACAAACGGAAATGATTCTGGTGTAGGAATTTTGATGGCAAATATTATTGCTTGGTCATTAAAAAGCCTATAGCTTTAAATTTTAAAATTACAAAAGATATTACCTTAAATTTTTATAATTGGTCAATGATTAATTTGTTTAACTATATACAAGAAGTTCGGTATACTGTTTTGAATATGAACTATGGAAAATGTGAGTCAGCTGATTAAGAACTTATGATGTGGTACTTTTTCTGTAGGATGTTTATAGCTCTATTTAATAAATATTTTCGGAATGAAATAATAATAAATTACTGATTTTTAGAATGATATGAAAATTATTTTCTATCTTTAAAGTATTATTTCATGATTGTATTTATTGGGTATATAGTGCTATAGACTAATTTAGAATAGCTCACTATACGCGGCTTTATATGTTTTTTAGGATAATGATATATAATTAAAAATATAAATCTAAAAACAGAAATCATGAGTAATGAGAATTTTAATCCACTTGAGCTTCTACAAAGCAAGTTCAGGTATCCGTTTCCAACTCTTAAGAATCCACATGCAGATCTTTTGCAGGAGATTACTGAAAATCAATGGATTGATGGTGAGTATTTTTCCCTCTACGAGAACAATCCTCAAATCCGTAAAAAGTACAAAAAGACCAAAACAGCTCATATAGCAGCTCAATGGTTTCCTACAGCTACTGTTGAACGTTTTAAACCCATTTGCAGGCTTATGCTATGGACTTTGTATAATGATGATCTCTATGAGGAAAGTGAACCTCAGGAAATCAAGTTAGTCCGAGACCAGTCTATTGCAATATTGAATGGAGAATTAAATGCCAAGGAGGCAACAATTCCATTGGCCGCTATGTTGAACTCATTAAGACAGGAATTGCTTGAATTCATTCCAGAGGAATCTATTCATCGCTTTAGTAAAATGATCAACAGGTATTTCATTGGGTTGGAAACGGAACTGGAATATAAGAAAAATAAAACCTTCCCAAGTATAACGGAATGTATTGCCTTAAGGGAGGACTCCATCTGCCTTTATCCTTTCCTTCAACTCACAGAAGTAGAAACAGGTGTTGTTCTACCGCTTGAAATACATGAACATCCTGTTATACAACGTTTGCAGGCACTTGCATGTCATTTGGTGACTTTTTTTAATGAAGTACAATCAGTGATGAAAGATGAAGCAACAGGAAGTATTTATTATAATATTGTGAAAGTCATTCAGAATGAACGTCAATTATCTCTGGAAGAAGCCTGCCTGGAAGACCTTCGGCTTCATAATGAGGACCTGAAGGAATTTGTAGCCCTGCAGGCTTCATTACCTGATTTCGGAATCTGGCAGGAGGCAGTAGTTAACTGGGTGCATTACATGAGTATGGTGCTTAGTGGCTGGAAAAATATATCCACAAAATTGGCTCGGTACAATGCTATGGAGTTTCCAAATGCAGCAGAGTTGAAAGAAAAACTCAATCAGTTATAATATTTGTAAACTAATTTTCATTTACCAATAAAATTCAAATCTATGAAACAAGAACTTCACATCCCGATTCCTAAATATCCCTGGAAATATGTTGAAAGCACTTTAATGTTTGCTTTTGATGAGATAGAAAAAAAATGGATAGAAGAAGATTATGCTTATCTGGGGGCAGAAAGCATGAGAAGGTACATCCATCAGAATATAATAAAAGTTGTACCCTACATGTCCCCGACAACAACGGATCCGAACATGCTGATACCTAATTGCCGATTTTTGCTATATGAAACCTACTTCGATGATTATGTGGAAATCATGCCGTTAGAGGAAGTTAAAATACTTAGGGATCGTGCATTTGAGGTAATGACGGGAGATAATGCTCGTCCCGATGAAATTGGAATGTTCAGGCAAATGGAGCAAGCAAGAAAAGAGTGGTTAGCGAACGGTATGCCTCAATTTTGGATCGAAAGAATTGCAAAAAGCTTTTGGGAATTCGTTACTTATGGAATTATGGAAGAAACCCATTTTAAGCTTACTAAGACCTATCCCACTTTGGCCCGTTACTTAGTAATCAGGAGCCGATCAATTGGGCAGATAGCTTTTTCTGACCTAATTGCTCCTGCAGTCGGCTCTGCACTTCCGGAGCATATTTATAATCATCCATCAATTCAAAGGGTATTATTCCTTCAATCAATTATTATAGCTATACAAAATGACTTCCTATCCCTAAGGAAGGAAATGGCAACTGAAAATGAAAACTTTAATATCATACTTTTACTCCATCATACTCATCATCTTTCCCTTGAAGATGCTTTTGTCAAGGCAATGGGCATCCATGATGACTTTGTAGTTGAACTGGAAGAAATTTCCCAATGTCTTCCAGACTTTGGATCATATCAAAAAGAAACAGAGAATTATGTTTACCATACAAAGCTGATGGTTACCTGTCTGAATGAATGGTATCACCGATCAGGAACAAAGCGTTATGAAGCTGAAGGCTTTGCAACCCCCAAATATGGTGTACAAGGTGAAAAGCCTTTAGACTATGATATAAAATACATTCGTCAAGAATAATTTTAATGGTATTATAACAACCCTATTAATTTTAAATATCCCAATCAAACTCTAATAAGTCACTATTTTGTCTCGCTAAAAATGAAAATGGTTAGCTGAATAGTGACTTTATTATTTTTGGAAATATAAAGAAACTTTAAATAGATGAAATTGAGAGATACAATCCGTAGAATATAGGTATTGTCTACTTAAAACATTCAATTGTAATATAATTATAACGACTCAAACAAAAAGAGTTTGCTAGAGAATAATATACAAGAGATTGGTTGTATTCTTGAAGCTGAATTTGTACACGCATGAAAACCTTTTGATTTTTTGTGAAATGTTGTTATGTCTTGATGGTTTCGTGCACAAATAAATTATATAATATAACACGAAAATAATTATTAAAATGAAACAACAAGATATTCCTATTCTACAATATCCGTGGCCTTATGAAGTTGGACCTTTTTCTCAATTATTTTATGAAGAACAAAATCATTGGATTGATACTGATTATCAGTTCATGTCAGAAGGTACAAGAAATGAATATAAAAAACATGGTCTTGTAGAAGCTGCATCCTATATGTTTCCTGCAGCTATGACCAAAGAGCAAATTAGGCCAATAGCAAGATTCATGGTTTGGCTGACACTATATAATGATTATTATGAGGTTTGTCCGACACATAAGCTTGTTGGTATTCGAGATTATATCATCGATATTATGATGGGAGCGAGTCCTAAAGCGAATGATATTGGATTAATACGGCAGGTGGCTTTAACCAGACAGGAATTTATACCTTATGTAAATGATACATGGTTCCAACGCTGGGCAAAAAATTTTTATAATTATACTACCTATGGAATTATGGAAGAAGCCTCCTATAAGCTAAAGAGGGAATTTCCATCTCTTAGTAATCTTTTACTTATACGTGAATATTCAATTTTTATGTATCCATATGGAGATCCTGTGGAACCCTCTATTAATTATATTCTTCCCGATCATATATCTGAGCATCCAATTATAAAACGTTTGAAGATGTTGATGTGCCGAATTATGGCCATTCAGAATGATTTTGCTTCGGTAGAAAAAGAATCAGTAATTGATACGGAAGTCTTCAATATTATATTAGTGATAAAAAATCAGTATAAAGTTTCTCTGGAAGAAGCTATTGCTGAGGCAATGCATATACACGATTCATATGTGGTTGAATTTGTGGAGTTGGAGAAGAATCTTCCTGATTTTGGTTCACACCAAAAGAATATGGGAAGGTTTGTGCATAATATGGCACTAATGATTTCAGGATTGGGAGAATGGTATCACAAAGGTAATTCTACTAGATACAAAAATCCTGGTGAATTTTCTAAACCTGAATATGGAGTATCGTTATTATAAATGTAAAATCAAACCACACAAAAATTACATTCATTTTTAATCAAAATACTAATATGCCACACAAAATATCAACATCAGAAATACCAGCAAATTCCACAGCTATTCCTTTAGCTACAGAAGAAAGAAATAAGCTATTGAATAAATTTAATGAAACAAGCTGGGAGTACAAAAAAGAAGAAACTTTAGGTTCACTATTTCAAAAGCAGGCAAATATTTATAAGGAAGATATAGCCGTAGTGTATCAGGACCAACAAATGACGTACCGCGAGCTTGATCAGAAAAGTAACCAAATTGCCAATGCTTTAATAGCAAAAGGCGTAAAAGAAGGAGCATTTGTTCCGGTCTGGCTGGACCGCTCTTTAGAATGGGTAATTACAATTCTGGGTATTATAAAAACCGGAGCTGCTTATGTACCTATAGATCCTACCTATCCTGTAAAGCGGGTAGCATATATTCTTTCGGATACTTCTTCGGAAATTATTATTACGAACCGAACATTGGGGCTGCTTTTACCTCAAAATAAAAATGTTGAAATCTTTTACTTTGATAAAAAAGAAGAGCTTAATAACTTGTCGATACAAAATCCAGAGGTCATATTAAATCAAGATAATTCGGCATACACGATCTATACTTCAGGATCTACGGGAAATCCTAAAGGAGTCATCGTTTCTCATCACAGTATACAGCATTTGGTAACCTGGCATAATCAGTTTTTCCACGTAAATCATACTTCCAGATTAAGCCTGGTTGCTGGATTAGCATTTGATATATCCGTGTGGGAAACTTGGTCAGCACTCACTGCAGGGGCAATGTTGTTTATAGCTGAGAATGAAGAACGAACAGATGCCTCTGCTTTAGTAAATTACTATCATACAAATCATATTACTCATGGTTTTGCTCCTACAGTATTGGTTCCTGAAGTTATCAATCAGACAAAAAAGTACAATGATATGGATTTACAATACCTTTTTACAGCGGGAGAAAAACTGAAACCAGTTTTAACAGATGGGCTAAGCTATGAGCTGATTGATTATTATGGACCTACCGAATGTACAGTATATGCTACTTTTAAAAAGGTTAGGGATGTGAATGGTGAATATATTTCTTCTATTGGTAAACCAATCGCAAATACTCAGGCGTACATCTTAGGAAGCCAAATGGAATTATTACCTTTTGGAGCTACAGGAGAATTATATATTGGTGGTGTTTTATTGGCGAAAGGTTATCTAAACAATGAAGAGCTTACTGCCTCTAAATTCATTACCAACCCTTTTATGGAAACAGAAAAGCTTTATCGTACAGGAGATCTTGCCAAGTGGTTACCTGATGAAAATATACAGTTTTTGGGAAGGGTTGATAATCAGGTTAAAATTAGAGGATTTCGCGTTGAGCTGGGGGAGGTAGAACGTACAATTATGCGGCTGGATAGTGTGCAGGAAGCAGTTGTCATTACAAAAAATACAGCAGGAAATAATAAATACTTAGTTGCCTTTATCAAATTAAAATACGGAATAGAAAAAGATATTACTGTGATTAGGCAGCAGCTAAAAGAGGAGCTTCCGGGCTATATGATTCCTGCTCAAATTATTACAATTGACAGAATACCGCTTACTGCAAACGGTAAAACAAATACTGATCTACTGAAGGAACTAGCAGATAAACATGCAAGAGAACTTGTTTCAAATGAGCCGCCAACCAATGAAACAGAAAAAATTATAGTTGATATTTGGTCTGAAGTATTGGAACGGCCGGTGATCAATATTACAGACAACTTTTTTGATATCGGAGGAAATTCTCTTCTTGTCGCTATTGTAGCAATTACATTGCAAGAAAGGTTAGGGGTAAAAGTCTATTTGCGGGATATCTATCAATACCCTGTATTGCAAAATTTGGCAGAGATGGTGATTACCCGTGCTAAAGAGGAAAGAGAAGCAATTGCTGACGAAGATGTAGAGCCCTATATTGAATTACAACAAGATGTTTACTTAAATCCGGGGACTGTGTTTGTAGGAAATTTTGATCCTCAAACATTAGAAAACCCTTCTGCAATATTTTTAACGGGTGCTACAGGCTTTGTTGGTATTCATCTTTTGCAAGAACTTTTAGATACCACTCACGCCAATATTTATTGCTTGATAAGAGCCCAGGATGAGTTTCAGGCAATGGAAAAGATAGAGGGCTGTTATAAACAGTTTCATATTGTACAGAAAAATCAACAAAAATCAAGAATTATCCCAGTATTAGGTGATTTGACATTACCATCTCTAGGACTTTCAGATGAATCTTTCACTAAGCTGGCAACAACGCTTGATCTTATTTACCATTCAGGCAGCTCTGTTAATTTTATTGAGCCTTATTCTTATATGAAAGCTCCGAATGTAGAAGGGCTAAGAGAAATCATCCGACTTGCCGGAGCTGAAAAGACCAAATGCCTCGCCTTGTTATCTACGATTTCTGTATACAGTTGGGGGCATATATTTACAGGCAAAACGACTATGTTGGAATCTGATGATATTGAGCAAAATATAATGTCAGTAAGCAAAGATATTGGTTACGTAAGAAGTAAATATGTAATGGAAGCGATAGCAGATCTTGCATCAAAAGAAGGTTTACCTTTAATTACCTATCGTCTTGGGTATGCAATGTGCCACAGTGAAAGCGGTGCAAGTGCACCTTATCAATGGTGGTCTGGTCTGGTTAAAAACTGTATTGAATTTAAATCTTATCCTGCACTTACAGAATTAAGAGAAGGATTGATTACAGTTGATTATATGACGAAATCTATGGCGCATATCACGAAAAATAAAGAGGCTGTCGGAAAGAAATTCAACCTGATCGCAAGCCCTGACACTAATCTTACATTAGAAGATTTCTTTGGCTTGCTTAAAAAATATTATTCTCATCAGCTTGAACCTCTTTCGTATAAAGAATGGAGGAAACAGTGGGAAAATGACAGTAGAAATAGGTTGTATCCATTGACCAGTCTTTTTAAAGACAATATGCATGAAGGTTTGTCTACTGTAGAACTTTATCAGAATACCTATGTTTGGGACTGTTCCAATGTCATTGAATTCTTAAAAGGATCCGGTATAAAAGAACCTGAATTTAATAAGCCTTTGCTAGATTCTTATTTAAAATATCTTGAAATTCCTTTTGAAAATTAAAAATCACCAAAATAATGGAAAATATATGGTATCTGCCACTTTAAATACAACAAGTGAATTTAACTGAGCCATTAGAAAAATACTCAGTTAATTTTAGCCGAATGTAAATGTAGTTACAGGAAAAGAGATCATTGGAGAAATTGTCCGTTCTCTAAATGTTATTATAAGTTTTTTGGAAAACTGATTAAGAATTTCAGAATCAGAAGACTTTGACAAGACCCGGAGCAAAAAGAGCTCTATGATTTTAGTTTCGGTAAGGCAAAAGGTGTTATAGTCCTGAATTTGATTGATAATTTATTCTCTGACTGTAACGAAAAAACAGCATACGTAGTAACGGGAATAGCTTATATAATTCTTATATTACAATTGATATACCCTCATTGATAAAAGTATATGTTTTTTATGCCAACGAAATTACGGCTGACGGCTATTTCACGATTCCTGATATGGGAACTGTTACCCCTATTTTTTGTGATTTTTGCTAATTCAATACACCCTAGATAAAGTAGATGTATATCTTCCTCCTATGCATCATTCATATTATACTCTAAAAATGTCTGTATTATACATTGTATAATACGGACATTTTATGGTACAAAAGCTATATAAATAGGCTACAGCTCTATGGTTTCACCATCTTCTGGTATCAATACAAAGTCGGCAATATTATTATCAATAGTATATTGACGAAGCTCTTTTCTACTAAGTAGACAGTGGTTTAAAGCTTCCATATGCATTACTATAATTTTTGCGTTGGGTAAAATTTTGTGTACACGAAGAACATCTTCCTTTCCCATAATAATAGAACCAAATCCATTGAGTTGTGCATCTCCAGCATTCAATATCACAACATCAGGTTTAAGAGTTTTAAGATTTTGTTCCACTTGATCGATCCATATTGTATCACCTACAAAGTACACTGATTTCTCGTCAGATTGATTGAAATATAGTCCTGATGCATCACCTAAGCTTTCAGCTACTTGTGGAACCGCAAAGGCTTCATTGGAGCCGTGTTGACAGTCTGTCATCTGAATCAAAACACCTTCGAATGCCGTTTTTTCTTCGATTACCGATACGTTGGTAAATCCTGCAGATCTTACAGTATTGGCATCTGCTGCATTCTGGACAAAAATAGTTTTATCCTTTGGAAGTAGATTCATAGCAGCGTGATCCCAATGATCCGGATGAAGGTGCGTGAGAATAATTACATCTGGATCTAATAATGTTTCAACAGGAACTGGTAATGAAACCAAAGGAATACGGAGCTCAGCATTTGGTGTTCCCTCAAATCCGGGATATGCTTCTTTTTCTGCTAGCATCGGGTCTATCAAAAATATCTTTCCCCCATATTTAAATACATTTGTAGCATTTCTGATTAATTGGAAACTTGTTGTCTGTGTCATTTTTCTATTGTTTAATTGTTTATCAAATTATATAAACAAAGTTGGTGGAATTTGAAATTTTACATTCTACCATAACTGTAATTTATTATACCAATTTGATAAGCTGTATTTAAACGGAGCAGAAATATTTTTTCCATTGTTGCTACTATTTGAATGAACTTCAATAAGAAAAAGTGTATGGAAGATTACCCTGTTATTTGTTAGGATAGAAACTAAAAAGAACCATTTTAGGAGTTTTTTAGTTTCATTTGCTGGTGAGAGGAATTGATAAATTCTGTTGTAGTCATTCCTGTCATTTTTTTGAAAAATCTCATGAGGTGTACAGGTGCTGAAAAATGGAGGTCAAAAGCTATTTCAGTAATCGTCTTTCCTGAATATGCGATTTCATTTTTTATTTCAAAGAGAAGACGCTGTTTGATAAGATCATTCGCAGTTATTCCAAACTGATCTTTTACAGATTTATTTAATGAAATTCTGCTGATATTCATCATATCAGTATAATCTATAATTCTTTGTTTTTCTTTGATGTGTTTTTCCAGTAAAATCTTAAACTGATAGGAGTAGTTATTATCTGGTTTTTTTAATGAAAGCTGGTTTTTTTTCGCGTATTCTCTATTGAGTGTCTGTAATATATAATAGATCAGAGATCTTATTATATGTGCACTATCCTGTTTGGTTGTTTGCAGTTCTTCCTTGATTTCATCAAGCATCATTGTATATCGGTTCATTTGCTCTTGTGCTAGAGAAAGAGTCAAAGGAGTACTTAATTGATAGAAGTACAATAGTCCTGTAATAAAAAATTTATCAGCAAAGAAGTCATTAAGGAAATCTTCCTGAAACAAGAGAGTCATAAATTCAGATTTTTGAAGATCTATTTTCCACTGTCTTTTCTGAAAAGCGGAAATAAAAATTACTGTATTGTTTTTTATTTCGATAGTATGTTGGTTTAACATCAATATTCCTGAGCCTTTTATAAAGAAAAGTATCTCAAAGAAATCTGTGTTATATGCTTCATCAATTTCGTTATAATATTCGTGAAGATGCTCCTCACCACTTAGAATATTAAGAAGGAAATCAACACCACATTCACTTTTATGGAATTTTATTGTTTTCAATTAAACAGTTTTTGGCTGATCAAAGATACCTAAAACTAACTAAATGTGGTGTCCAAATCCAAGCTTATTCTATTTTGAAGAATACTATCGATTTCTCCATAAATAAGATTGTATTTTGATAAAAAATAGAGAATTAAATTGCAGAAACAGGTCAGATAGAGCGATGTTTTGTGAAGTAAATTACTTGTATTTTTTATGGAATTTTAGAATCTAATATACTTGTATAAAATCTATTCAGTATTAACAGGGACTTCACTATTGTGATATTGAGCACTTAAAGGGGGGGGATGTACAAAGCACTTCTGGAAACTATTATAGCTGCATTATATTATTAAAGAAAAAGAATAATAACCATCAGATTCTGTTTTAGGTCAATCATTTATACCGTAGATTCTCCACTAGAGCATGTGATATAATGTTAAAAACAGATAAAAAAGCAGATATTTTCTTAACAGATTCCTAGGGAAACTAAGTTTTAGTATGTTAATTATTATATACCAATTTCGTGTACCGGGGTGAAAATATTTTGAAAATCAGCAAGTTGTATTTTGCAGTATAAATGCAGTAAGGGTAGTGGAAAATAATTCCTATAATTTTATTGCAAATTTTTAATATGGTTTTCTAACTATTAAAAAAATAAAAAGCAATGAAAAAAAAATTATTACCTCTGACAGTTCTTTTTTATGGATTATCTTTAGCACAAGTTGGAATAAATACAACTTCGCCTACACAAGAACTCGACGTGAATGGCAATGTGCGTTTTCGGAATGTTCCTGAAAATGCTATTCTTGACAATACGGACAGGGTATTGCTGTTACAGGGAGATGGAACAGCCAAAAAAGTTACAGTGAGTTCTTTGCAGCCTCCAGGAAAATTTGCTTTGGATGACATTTATACGGTGACAGCTACTGTTCCTGTTGATAAGAATATTGCAGGTACCTACAGTTCTAGCAACTTTAAGATTGATAATGTCGATATCCAGATGAATCAATCTATAATTATTCCTGCAAAAACAGATGCATTGGTTATTGTTAACTATTCGGTTCCTATGGGAATGGGAAGCAATTTCACCTGTGCAAACTATTTGTGGTATTATGGAATAAGATTCTTGAAAGATGGGGTTGAGATGCCCCAAGGTTCTAGAAAGTTTACCTTTTTTAGAACAGATCAGTCAGCAAAAGTATCTACAATTTCGGGCTCCTATTCTGAGAAAATTACAAATAACACACTTACAGATCTTACGGTGACCTATTCTTTAAATGGATATTTAGAATTTGATAGTGGTACTATTGCTAATCCTTGCATTATAAGATTTAATATGAATAGTGCAACAGGAGAGAACTATAATTGGGGAAGGGCTAATATGAATATACAGATGTTTAAAAAACCACTATAATATCAACGTTGCTAGAAAGCCGTGATATATACATGGTATTGAAATAAGTAGTAATAACGAAATGAAAAGGACTTTAATCTAGTAACCATAGAAAACTTAAAATAGATAGGAATTTAAATTACTTTTTAACACAAAAAACATTCAAAATGAACACAAAAAATTTATTTTCAATTGGTTTGTCATTGCTAAGTGTAGCTTTATTTGCACAAACCGGCAATGTAGGAATTAATACGACAACACCAGGTACCACACTTGATGTTAACGGTGCCATTACCAACCGTGAAACAGCAGTCAATGTTGTCAGCAATACTGCTACCGTTCCAGCCAACATAAGCCAGATACGGCTTACAGGAGCTGCTACAGCAACTGTTTCAATTTCTGCGCCAGCCGCACCTAACGCGGGACAAAGACTTGTTATTTTTAACAATACATCAGGTGGTTTTGGCGCAACACTGAATGGGGTTACAATCCCAAATGCAAAAGCTTTGGAATTTGTTTATAGCAATGGAGGATGGATATCTACTGATGGAGGAACAGTTGGTGCAGTTCCGGTTAATATTTATACAGCAAATGGTGCACTCAATAGTAACAGAGTCGTATCACAGGGAGCTAACACCTTAGCATTTACAGCAACTCAGTCCAATGCTTTTTCGGTAGCTGGAAATACTTTTTCAGTAGATGCCTCCAATAATAGAGTAGGAATCGGGACAACTGCACCAGATACTAAGTTAACTATCAATACAGCAGATAATAATTTTGGTTTCCATCACACAAATGGAACGATTAGCCTTAAGTCTTACCTCGGAGCAGGTGCTGCATGGCTGGGAACAACAACATCGCATGATTTAAATTTAGTAAGTGCTAACACTTCACGAGTGACAATGACAGCAAGTGGCAATGTAGGTATTGCTACAACTACACCAACAAATACATTGGATGTAAATGGTAGTGCTAGATTTCGTTTGTTACCTACACAAACCACACTTGGGACTTCAAATATGTTGCTTTCTGATGGCTCTGGAGTTGTTTCGCAGATTAGCGGTAATGACTTTATTAACACTTTGAAAACTCCAAATAATATTTTTAATGCTGAGCAGACGACCAGTATTGCAACCACCCTACCTGGAGGTGGAGCTTCGAACAGAGTTGTATTTGGGACAGTCAATATCAATACTGCAGGGGCAGGTACCTGGAATGCTGCTAATAATTACTATACAGTAGCCAAAAAAGGAATATATCAGATTGTAGCAGGAGTACGATTGGAAAATGCTGCTGATTTAAATTATGGACTTTATATTAATGCAGGTAGCCAAGCATGGACATTCGGCGGTGTTTCCCAACAAGGAAATATTTTTATAATATCCGGAACTTATGTAAAGTTGCTTAATGTGGGAGATATTATTTATTGTGATACAAAGTCAAGCCCTACTGGGGCTAGCTATACCCAAGGTATGTCTTTTATGCACATTATTTATACTGCACTATAAATGAAAATGTTTTAAAATAGGCATTTTAGTTTGGTAAAACCGATCAATTACTGTTTGGAAAGTCACATAACTATAATCATATAAATGAAAAAGATGAAAATTAGTTGCTATAGTACACTGTCTTTTTTTATTCACCAAAGCTTTAAGTAAGTGTACTATTATTTTAAAGGCGATTTTAAAATCGCCTTTAAAATATAAAAGAGGTCAATTTTGTGATGGCAACAGCTCATTATTTTTTTGAAATAATTGTATTTTTTTAATAGTTCATAATTTTGATGAAAAGCATTTTTTATTACTGTAAAAACATATTATGGATACTCACTCTAATTCCCAACTGCTTGTATTTCTAGATGATTTTTTAAATCAATAATTATTTAAAAACATGATTTTGTTATTTTATGTTTTAATAATTTAAAATCTTAATATCTAAATAAAAATAACAGCGACAAATAAGAACGACATTCTATATATATTTACTTGCGATTTATCCTAAACTTATTTTAACCTATCTTCTAATATCTATGACTCATTTACGAAACATTTTTTTTGTTCTGTCATTTTTCCTAATAAGTCATTTCAAATCTCAAATCACCATCACGAAAATTGACAGTATGCAAACTCAATCAGTTAATAAATATCTTATGCGTGGTGAATTGTATAAAGTCGTACAATTAGAAACGGAATTGAGAAAAGAATGTCAGAAATTACATTATAAAAAGGGTGAGATACGAGGTTATCTTAATATAGCCACTGTACTAAGTGTTATGAAAAAAAATAAAGAGAGTTTTCAGATGCTCGAAAAGGCAGAGAATGAATTAAGGGATAAAGATGATTACAGCCTTAAATCATATATGTATTTTGTGTATGGTACCAACTATAATTCTCTGGGATTACATGAACAGGCAATCAAATATTTTGATGATGCTTTTGTAATGGCTCACAAGATAAAAGACAGAAAAGAAAAAAAGTATAGGCTTTACAGCATTTATGACTGGAAAAGAAACAGTTTCGAATATCTAGGAATTATGGATTCTGTCTACAGTAATGAGCGGAAATGTATGAAATCACCTATGCCAATGCTATATATTACAATTGCTGAAAGGCATTTTAAGTTAAAGAATATAGATTCAGCTGAATTTTATATTAATAAAGCTAATGAGCTGCTATATACTAAGAAAATTCCAATTGAGGGTAAAGCTAACGTACTTAGAGCTTATGGCATGCTGAATATTGAAAAGAAGAATTTCAATAAAGCATTAGAATATTTATTTAGTTCTGTAAACATCACTTCAAAAGCTCATTTGAGTAAACGAACCCTGGAATCTTATAAATTGATCATAGAGGCTTACAAAGGTTTGAATCTTTCTGAGCTTGAAAATGAGTATCTAATAAAATACTCCGTTTTAAATGGTAGTTTACAGCAAGAAGAAGATGCTGGAATTAATACAGTTATTAATCGAATGCATAAAGAGCAAGTAAAGAAAGAAAGAAGTGATCATTTTATTTTTTTTTGCATCGTACTTAGCATAGGTTTGGTATGCGGCGTTATAATATATCTTGTTTTTAAATTTTCTAAAAATCGGGAAAGAATTAAAGATAAATTAATAAATGAGAAAGCAAAAGAATCGGACGAACTTAAACGGAAATTATCTTGTACATATGAAGAACTGATACGACTTGCTAAACAATCCGATCCTTCTTTTATTATTATTTTTAATGATCTTCATCCATCCTTTTGTAATAGTATTACTTCAAGATATTTGGATATAAATTCAAATGATTTAAGATTATGTGCCTTTATCAAACTAAACCTTTCAAGCAAACAAATTGCAGAGTATGATCATATATCGGTTCGAACTGTTGAATCTAAGAAATATAGATTAAGAAAAAAATTAAATCTTTCTCGCGATATAGATCTCTATAAATGGGTCCAATATTTTTAAATTATATCAATTTTTTATTTACTTAACTAAAGTTATATTGTTTAAAATCAATATTTTATATCATGCGGTATAAATGCAGTAGAGATTTTTTTTTGTCAATCATATAAATTTGTCTTAGAACTTAACTAAGAAATGAAAGTTGATAGACTATTACTACAAATACAAAAATCTACTAAAATAAAAAATCAATAAATAAAATTTAAGAGATTCTAAAAACACTACAGCATACTTTGATCTGTTTGCAGACTCCTGTCGTTTTCCCTCACTTATAATTGCAGGAGTTTCTAATAGAAATAATGAAATCTGAGAAGGGTTTCATTATTCAAGAAGTGCAATTTTCCAAAAAAAAAATAAAATTAAACAAATGAAAAAAATATTATCAAGATAGAAGGCTCAGCTTATTCAGCTTATTTTACTAGGGGAGGAGCTTTGTCAGTACATCCCAAAGGAAAGGTATTAATCTTATATATTACAAAATGGGACTGCACTTGATAATATTGTAATGGAAGTACAATCGTCAATTATAAAAGAAGTTGGATAGATTTTCAATTAAAAAACACAACACAATCCATACAAATGATAAAAACATTATTTCAAGCAGGGGCGTTTCTTTACGGAACGCTTCTGTATTCTCAGATTGGGATTAACACCCCTCAGCCTAAAGCCAGTCTCGATGTTCATGGTTTTGAAACTGATGTAAAAAAAGCAGATGGCTTAATAGCTCCAAGGCTTACCGGAAATCAATTGAAAACCAAAGATGCACTATATACTGATGATCTTAAGGGGGCAATAGTATATATAACCGAAAGTGCAAATCCGGTTAGTATTAAAACAGCTGATGTTATTTCTGCAGGATATTATTATTTTAATGGAAGTATTTGGGTGAAAATGGAAGGAGGAACTTTTAAAGGTGATCCCTCTCCAGATGCTTTTATAGATGATGGGGCTAATAATATGGTGAAACTTGGAACTTCTTCACTAGGAAACACTAGAATAGCAAATTCAGATTTTGTCATTAAAGATAATGGAAATGTTGGAATCGGTACAATTTCTCCCACTCAAAAACTTGAGGTAAGTGGAAATGGTAAGTTTGACTCTGACAGTACTTATATTGATATTATTTCCAGCGGAATAAATCCAGCGAACGTTAATTTGATCCGTAATAACAGCGGAACTAATTTGTCGAATGGAAATCTGATCGGCTATTTTAATTTTAATGGAAGAGTAAATGGTGTTGATAATACTCCTTTATCAACAATTGTTAGTAATTATCAGGGAAATGGAATTGGAAACGAATCTTCCATAGACTTCCGTACCAGTGGAACCTCAAATGTTGATATGAAACTAGATGAAAACGGTAATTTAGGAATTGGCACAACAACACCTTCTAAAAGGCTGGATGTTCAGGGCACAGGAATTATTTCAGGGAGATTAGGTGTTGGAGTAACTGACCCTGAGAATAAGCTAGATGTAGATGGGAATGCCCGGTTCAGAGCTGTTCCTTCGGGAACTCTAAATGATACGGATAAATATGTCGGAATTACAAGTGATGGAACTTTAAAGAAGTTTGATGCCTCTCTTCCCGCATTTGGAGTGTTTGCGTCCAGTACTCAAACTGTTACTCGAAACGCGGATGGAGCACCTCGGACCTTAGCTTTTGATGAGGTTAATAAAATCGATAATGCTTATATTACAAAGACTGGCCCTAATGTTTTTAGAGTAAATAAATATGGAATTTATACTGTAGAAGTTTGGGGATTATTTTCCGCTATACCAGAAGCTAATGATGGAGTAAGAATTGGGTGTACAATAAAAGTAGATACGGGTGTAAAAAGTGCTCAATTAATTGGCAGCCGATGGGAGCTAGGTGATGGGACAACAAATGTAACAAGAACAGTTATCCTAAATGCAAACAGTGATATCACAGTAGAATCTCGATGCTTGCGAACAGGAAGCCAACAATATAATACAGCTCCAGGATCTACTGTTTTTATTACATATATGCCTTTATAATTATATGATGAACTTCAAGATTATTCATATTGGACAGATGATAGAACAGAAAATTGCAGAGAGTGAAATAGAAATATGCCGTATCTGTAGTTTTTTGAATGTTACAGAAGCTGACTTGAAGCTAATTTATGGGTCAGCAAGTATTGACAGTGATTTACTGTTAAGAATATCCAAATTAACTGACTATGACTTTTTTCGTATTTATTCCCAGCACTTGATTTTATATTCACCGCCTAAGGGGCTGCAAATTCAACAGGATAAAACGGGGCTGCCTGTTTTTAAAAAAGGAATTTATTCGAGGGAGGTTATTGAATTTATTTTGGAACTGATTATAACTGGTAGAAAAACAAAGTCTCAAATCATTAAGGAATATCGTATACCTAAGACAACCTTGTATAAATGGATAATAAAATTTCAGAAATGAACAAATACCCCAATTACAGTAAGATCTACAAAGACCTTGTTGAATTAAAATATCCAGAGAAAGAGATTAAATGTAAAACATTACTACAAAAGAAAGTTTTATCTGCATTAGATGTGATTAAACTAAATTATTTGCTTTTCAGTAACGAGTCGGATAGTTTTAATCAAAAACTTCGTTCTTATGATGAAACTGCTATTTTAGAGATTCTGCTGTATCAGAAAATTAATGGGTTTAATAATACGGAAGTAGCATCTCATTTTAAACTCAGTCGTAATACAATAGCCAAATGGAAAAAATTATTTTGGGACAAAATCTAGAGCTCAGATTTATCAGTGTTTTCTAATATTTATTTTTTTAATGCCTTTGGCAGTTTGCTTGAGTCGAAATTTATCTGAACAACTTGAAACCGTTTACTAGTGGTAATTGTAAGAAAATAAGTTTATTATAAAATTGTTGATTTGACCAATAATTTATGTATTCAACCTCCTTGATGTACACAAATGATATAGATTTCATTTTAAAACTTTTCGAAGTGCTAATTACTTTAAATAATTTAATATATTGATTTTAATACTAAATACTAATGAAAAAAAAATTGTATTCTCCATCATTGTGCCAGTTATTTTATTTGTTCTTATTGTAAATCCAACTATCAGTATGACAGCACAAAGTAAAGAACCTTTTATTGATTTTACCAGCTATAAAATCCTTAAAATAAAACCCAGCGAGACTGATCCTAGTGTGCGAAATTGGGATAGTGTACATGTGGTGTATTACGATAGAAGTATCAAGAATAATAAGATATTATTATGGCTTACGGGTACTAATGGATCAACCAGCCATATCCCATTAAATTTTTTTAAAACAGCACTAGCTCAAGGTTATCGAATTATAGCCCTCTCTTTTATAAGTACACCTGGTGTTTCACAGATATGTGTAGGAAATAAGCTGAATGAAGATATCAATTGTGCTGCAGAATTTCGTAGAAAACGTATTTATGGGGATATTGACTTCTTATCTATTCCGGATCAATACGAGGATGCTATAGTACCTCGTTTGGTAAAGCTCTTACAGTATTTGTTAAAAAATGATAAGGAAGGTTTATGGTCACAATATCTCTATCATAGTACAAATAAGCCAGTTTGGAACAAAATAGCTATAGCCGGTCAATCCCAAGGCGGAGGTATGGCTGAATTTATTGCCCAACATGAATCGGTAGCAAGAATATTGAGCTTTTCTGGAGGATGGGATTACAGCAATTCAAAAATGAAGAAGATTGCTGGATGGTACTCACAAAAATTGATCACACTGCGTGAGAATGTTTTCGCAACTTATCATGTACAGGAATCAGCTGCTGTACAATTAGCTGAAATAAACAAGACTTTAGATATCCCTACAGATAATGTTTTTGCATTAAGCCAACCTCTTCTGAAACAAAAACTAAGTAGCAATCCATATCATACAGAGGGAATTCAGAACCCTATCTATAAACCTATTTGGATAAAAATGCTGGGTTCGGGATTGTAGAAAATACTTTTCTTTTACTTGAACTAGTTCAATGATTAATCTGATAGTGATAATCAAGTTAAATAACTCTAAAACAGATTGTAATTCAATTTTTAATGTTTTTTTGATTACTTTTTAGCGCCAACATTTATGGTCTTGATGACAGTGTCGGTTAGTGGATTTATGATGCTTATATTATTACTTCTTCCATTACAGGTAATTACTTTTTTTTAAAAAGTCTCATAGAATATAGCATCTGGATTTTTACCGGTCGGGATTTCACCGATGATTGTATTGGTTTGGGTGTCGAATACTTTTATCTTATTCAGTTTACAATAGAAAATATACCCCTTATTCGTATTGGGAATAAATGCAATCCCATGAACACCATTTGTATCTGTAATTTCAGCAATAGGAGATTCTGTTACTTTATCAATAATATTAACCCGGTTGTCATTACTCACATACAATTGATTGTTTTTAGGATCCACTATCATCTCCGCCAATTTGAAATGTTTTCGTGACTTTCATGGAAGCATGATTTTGAGTATAAGCATTGAGAGAAAGTACAAGAAAAATGATTGTTATTGAAAAGGACTTAGTTGTCATAGTTTATGTATTTTAATTGAAAATAAGTTGTTAAAATTGTTTTATCAGACCAATAGAGAATTGATTATTGCTATAACCGGGAAATATAAATACCTGATTTTTTTTATTTTTACCCCCAATGTGAACCCTATCATAAAGCCAGTAAGATAAAGTGGTAGAAAGAATACCTACTCCGGCTCCGGCAGCAACATCACCCAGCCAGTGTTTATTATTATACATTCTCAGGATACCTGTTCCGGCAGCAACGGCATAACCGGCAACACCTATCCATGGAGAAACATTCCAATATTCCCTGCGAAGGAATTCCGCAGAAGCAAAAGCTATGGCAGTATGTCCGGAAGGAAAAGACTGATTATTACTTCCATCAGGCCTTTCCTGTTTAGTTAATCTCTTTGTAGGAATAACAATAGCGGTAGAAATCCCTATGGACATCGCATATACAATGAGTTCTTTTTTTACAGAACTTTCTCCTTTTACTCCAAAGGCCTGAAGTGCAAAAACGGCAGCACCGGGTAAAAATTGAGTATAATTATCAATAGTAGTACGGAAAGTCGGATGATCTTCCATTATTTCATTTCGGGTGTCAAAGTTGACTTTTTTGAACCATTTGGTTTCCGTAGCCAATACTCCGTAGGTAATCAATGCACCGGGAATGATAAATTGTCTACCCTTTAATTTAAAAGGAGCTTGCACGCTGTCTCTTACGATCATATTATTCGTAGTAACAACCGCACTGTCTTTTATGGAAGTGTTGAGACTGTCATTTTGCGCAGATATTGTGAGAGGCAATAGAAGGAAGATTAAGAATTTCATTATTCAGGTTGTTTTAATTGAATTTTATTTAATAAAGTAGGAAAGACAATAAGTAAAAGAGGTAGAGCAATCAGAAAACCACCGATAACCGCAATGGCCAAAGGCTGGTGCATCTGAGCGCCTGTTCCAATTCCTAATGCAAGAGGCATTAAAGCAATGATAGCACCTAATGCAGTCATAAGTTTTGGACGGAGTCTTGTACTTATCGCATATATAATAGCCTGTTCTTTACTTTTGGAAGCCAGGCTTTCATGAAATTGTAAATAAGTGAAAATAGTATTCTCCCCAATGATTCCCACCATCATAATTAAGCCCGTATAGCTTCCTACATTCAAAGGAGTATTGGTGAGGTACAAGAGAAGTATTCCTCCGGAGATTCCGAGAATGGAAATACATAAAATAAGAAATGCCACTGTGAGATTTCTGAATAAGAAAAGCATCACAGAAAATACAAGCAGGCACGAAATTCCCAGAATAGTAAGAAGTTCCCGGAAAGACTTCTGCTGTTCTGCATAAGCACCACCATATACAATAGAGTAACCTGCAGGAAGTTTAATCTTCTGGTCAAGCTGTTTTTGAATTTCTTTAATTGTTCCGCCAAGATCTCCATTATCCAATCTTGCGGTTACAATCCCAAGCGTTTGAAGGTCTTCTCTGTTTACCTCTGCAGAACCACTGGTAATGCTTACATTCGCAAATTCATTTAAAGGTTTTAATGTTCCGTCCGGTAAAGAAATCATGCTATTGTTGATATCATTAAGAGACTGATTGGTTTTACTGTTGTACAGCAGACGGATAGGAGTAAACTGAACCTGGTCAAATATGTTTCCTGCAACATTCCCGTCCAGATTAGCCTGAAGCTGGCTCTGGAAATCAGGCAATGCTATTTTATACTGAGCCAAAACAGAGAGTTTGGGAGTAACAATCATGGAAGGGCCTGCAATAACAATTCCATCGAATACGTCAGCAGTACCATTCACTTTTGCTACAATGTCAGCTACTTTTTTTGAATAATCTTCAATGACCTTCTGATCGGTGCCGAAAATTTTAATCTCAATAGGCTGTACACTGCTCATCAGATCACCCAGCATATCTGAAATCACCTGTCCGAAATCAACGCTTAAAGGAAGTCCTGAAGACTCTATTTTAGAACGGATTTCATCTGTAACTTCAGCAGTCGTTTTACTTCTGTCTTTTTTTAGCTGAATCAGGTAATCACCGGTATTGGGTTCCGTGATAAAAAATCCCATTTGTGTACCTGTTCTTCTGCTGTAGGCAGCAACTTCCGGATTGGAAACGATTATTTTTTCCACTATTTTCAATTCCCTGTCTGTTTCTTCCAGTGAGGTTCCCGGAGGCGATTTATAGTCCAGAACAATACTTCCTTCATCCATTTCCGGTAAAAATCCTGTACTGATATTAGGTAAAATAAAAGCAGTAATCATAATAAGAAACAGAATGAAAATATAACTGAAAAGTGGTTTTCTGATGAAAAAGCCAACCCATTTTCGTTCTTTTACATCATGATGCTGCAGGTTTTTCTCTTTTGTTTTTCCGAAAGAAAAGAACAAATAGATTACCGGAAGCAATATCCAGGTGCCAAAGAAGGAACAGATTAAAGTAACAATCATGGTATTGGTCATCACTTTGAAATACGCTCCGGCAACACCGCTCATCAATACGAAAGGTAAAAATATCACGATAGTGCTTAATGAAGATCCTACCATTGCTTTTAACAGATAGTTGATTGCTTTCTGAACCAATGTTTTGGAAGACTCTTCAGGATGTTCTTCGTGGGTACGGTGTATTTGCTCTACAACAACAATGGCATCATCTATAATAAGGCCGATAGCAGCGGCAATAGCTCCTAATGTCATAATATTAAAAGTCTGTCCGATAGCATAGAGAACCAGCATGGTAAGACTTAATGTAATAGGAATTGTAATCAATATAACTGCACTAGCTTTCCAGGAGCGAAGAAAAATAATGGCTACAATAATCGCCAGCAGAAGACCAATCCATAATGCATCTGTTACACTTTTGATAGAATCATTTACAAAATCTGCCTGTACATAATAAGGTTTTAATGTCACATCTTTTGTCAGCGTTTTCTGCAAATCATCAATTTTAGCATTCATAGCTTTGGTCAGTTCCACTACATTTGCATTAGGCTGCTGAATGACAGCAATGAGGATGCTTTCTTTTCCATTGGCATTGACTTTAATATACTGTTTTGCCTGATGAATATTAATTTCAGCAATATCTCCTAATAGAACAATTCGGTTGCCATTATTGCTGATCACTAGGTTTTTAAGCTGGTTTTCGTTTCGGATCTGAGCATCAGTAAGCGTGAGATACAGATATCTGAAATCAGAAGAATATCCATTTGATTTAATAAAATTCGTAGTATTTATTGCCTGTTCAACAGTAGCTGAAGTAATCCCCAAACGAGCCATCATCTGTTGGTTCATCAAAACCTGAAACTCTTTATCCTGTCCGCCAATGACTCTTATTTCACTTACACCGGGAACCTGAGAAAGAAAAGGCTTGATGGTATACAGAGCAAGTTGCTTCAGGGCTATAGGATCTTTGGTGTCAGAATTTAAAGAATATCCCATTACCGGAAGAATAGAAGGGTTCATCTTTTCTACAGTAATATTGGTTTCCGGAGGCAGTTGGTTTCTGACTTCATTGATACTGCTTTCCACCTGTTGTTTTGCCAGATCTACATTAACCTTCCAGGACAGGAATGCAGAAATTTCACAACTTCCTCTGCTGGTTGTGCTTTTAAGAATTTCAAGATCAGGTACTTTTTTTATAGCGTTTTCCAATACTTTGGTCACACCTACAGTCATCTGACTGACAGGTTGCTGTCCCACATCTGCAATCACTTTTATTTTCGGAAATGTAACCTGGGGAAATAAAGCAGACTGCATTTGTGTATACGAATAAATACCCCCTGAAAGTATCAGGAAAATCAGAATCAACAGGGGACTTCTGTAGGTGACAAAGAATGATTTTTTCATCTGATTAAGGGTTTTTAATTTTTACAGCAGCCGTATCGCTTAATCCGAAATTTCCGGAAACAATTACTCTGTCTTTTGTGGTAAGATTTCCTGATTGTATCTGAATATATCGGTCTGTTTCAGCACCTTTTACAACAGGTGTTTTTACCGCGGTCGTATCGTTGATGATTTTCATTACCCAAAAAGAAGATTGAGTTTCATCACTTAATATTGCCATTTTTGGAACAGATAAACCATAGGAGGTTGATTTGGAAAAAGTAACGGTACCAATTAAATTTTCAGGAATAATACTGCTTTCAGGTACCTGAAGAAGAACCTTTACGGTCTGGGAAACTGCATCTACCGAAGGCATTACTTTGGCTATTTTAGCAGGCAGATTATTTCCATCGGGTAATTTTACAGATAAGGAGTTTTGATTTTTTATGAGCTGCAGATATTCATAAGGAACATCTACTACAAATCCAAAGCTGGATGCATCCGTAATCGTTGCAAGGATTTCACCATCCTGCACATAATCTCCGATCTGATGATTCAGCATCACTATATATCCTGTTGCAGGGCTTACTACCGTTGTGGTTCCGTTAAACCTAAAGGATTTATCCAGCTTATTAATCGTATTTCCTAAAGCCCGTGCTTCTTTGGTTTGCAATCCGAAAAGTACAGAGCCACGTCCAACCCGGTCTCCCAGCCTTACATTCATATGGGTAATATATCCTGTACTGTTGGCTTTTGCATCCGATTTCAAAAGATAGGTTGCTGTCGCATTCAGAGTGACCTCATTATGAAGCTGAATAGTATCGGAAGGGTAGGCAACAGCTACTTCTGTTTTAGGCTTTGCCTCCGGTTTCACTTCTTCCGGAGCAACAGGATCATTTTTCTTACAACTGAATGTAAGGATACTCACTAATATCAGGTAAAATAACTGTTTCATGATTATTGAATAATTAGATATTGCATCTGGTTCTGCAGGTTCAACAAAGTGGCATTATACTGAATGATATTGGCTTTTAGGCTTAGTAAATTATTAATGGATAAAATAAAATCTACCATTCTTACATCTCCGGTCGGAAGCTGTTTTGCATTAGCTTCTACCAGCGTCTTTGCATAATTGATCTGCTGGTTGGCTGTTCCTATCATTTTATAATACTGTTCCATCTGATTCTGGATCTGAAAAATTTGCTGTTGGTATTGTCTTTCGGTCTGTTCCATGTATTTTTGGCGGGTTTGTAGAGCCAGTTGATTTTGTTGCAGCATCATTTTCTTTTGATGGCCGTCATAGATCGGGATGGAAACTCCTACACCCACTCCCAATCCGAAATTTTTGTAAGGAGTTTGTGTAAACGAAGATTGATATCCACCATCAGAGAATGCCATAATTTTAGGTTTATAATTGTATTTTATAATCTCACTGTCATTTTTTATTTTCAGACTGTCGGCTTTAAAAGATTGATTATACATACTTTCTTTGAAATCAACAGGATTGAGGCTTTTATCAATATTGGGAGCATTCAGAGGAGTAAAATGAATGTCCACAATACCACACAGATAATTAAGGAGTGCATAATTGCTTTGCCATTCAGCTTGCTGCTGTTCCAGCGTGAGTTCGTTTTGCTGCAAGGTGACTTTAAAGGTGAGATAATCGGTTTGTTTAAAGACAGACGATTGCGTTAGCCTTTTTAAAATTACGTCTTCCTGATTAAGCAGACTGATGATTTCCTTACTGAGTTCATAACGCTGCTGGCTGGTATAGGTTGCAATGTATTGATCTGTAATTTGTTTATTTAAGGTTTGAATGCTGATGTTTTTCTGAGCCAGAATCTGGGCAATATTGGCATCATAAGCTTTTAACCTTGTATCAAGGTTATTCCGGCTAATAAATTCTTTGGCGACTCTTACACCTGCAAATAATGACTGCCCGTTGGTCAAAGTATTATCATATCCCCATCCTTTAATATTGGGAGAATATCCTGCATTGGCTTCTCCTGTCACTATAAAGCCATAGGTGGATTTTAGTTTTAAGCTGTCAATTTTATTAGACATCACCTGATTATTATAATCATTGAGTAAAGGGCTGTTATCCTGTGCTGTGGTAATAAAATAGGGAAGAGTATGCTCTGTTTGTGCTTTTACAGAAAAACAAAATGATAGGATAATCAGAACGATAGACCAGCGGGTCGGATATGGGTAGGTTGTGTTCATACAGACTATTTCAAATTGTTAGATCAAAGATGAAGTAGAATTCTGTGGACATTCTGAATTTTATGAGACTCAATCATTTTTATGAAATAATTAACCATCAAAAAAGCCAACTGTTTCCAGCTGGCCCTCTTATCAATATTTCATTTTTCTATAGACTAATCTTTTTGAAGCTTTACAAAATTACCCTTGGTATCAAATAAGGCATCACCTCCTTTTACTTCAGCTTCGTAGAGTACAGTTCCATCTGCTTTTGTGATTTTTGCAGCTTCTTTTATATTTCCCAGTTTATGTTGCGCAGTATATTGAGCTACAGAGGGAGGAAGCTGGCTGATGGCAATTTCTGTTTCACTTTCTTCCAGAACACCTGCTGCAGAATACAGAATACTCATTTTTTTTCCATTTTGTTTAAACCCTGCCTCATATTTTCCGTCTTCTTCTTCCCATTTTGCGGTAATGGAAGGATGACTTTTTTGAAATGCTTTTTCAACAGCCAAAGGAATTTTAAGCTTTTCTTTTTTCTGTTGTGCGGCTGCCATTGCACTGAATCCTGTTGCCAATAGCACGATAAAAGTTGTTATTTTCATTGTACACATTTTTTAATTGATGAGGTAAAGGTGAATAGTTATTCTGTAGACATTCTGAATTTTTCAGATGATACAGAAATTAATTGAAAATAATACTGAATAGGTGCTGATTGTGGACAAAATGATATTGGATTTGATACTGATACAGCTCACAAATTTTTTTGCTCATTTCCAGTCCCAATCCAATGCTGTGCGTATTTTCTGTCTGTTTTTTAAACCGTTGAAACAGTTCTTTCTCATCTAATTTTTTGTCTGCGGGATTCGAGATGATAAGCCTGTGCTGAGAAATTTTTATAGAAATAAGATGTCCGTTTTCTGAGTGTCTTATTGCGTTAGACAGGATATTTCCAATGAGAATATCAATGAGAATAGGGTTCGCTGTAATTTCAATATCATTGTCTAGTTCAGTTTTCCATTGAATGTTTTTTTGCTCAGCTGGTTCTTCGTACTGATTCAGTAATTTCTGAATGACATTTTTAATCTGTATTTTTTCAGTATCTGGAAATTGGTCGTTCTCTATTTTGGTCAATAATAAAAGGGTACGATTGAGGCGTTGCATTCTATTCCCAGCTGTAGAAATATCTTCAATTAAATCTGCCTGCTCTTGAGTGATGGGTGAAGTCTGCATCAGTAATTCTACCTTACTTTGCATGATCGCAATAGGGGTTTGGAGTTCATGTGATGCATTTTCTGTAAATTCTTTTTGAACTTTATAGAGTTTTCGGTTACGCTTGATAAGTTCTTTGATGGAATTCCCCAGATTTTTAAACTCTTCAATATTGGTGGGTATAAACTGCTCATCCTTATTACGATCTACTCTATAAAGGTTGAGCTTATCCACAATATCATTAAAGGGTTTCCAAAGCTTTTTGGAAAGCTGAAAATTGATAATCATCAGACCGGTCAGCAGCAATATAACCAGTACTAATTGCAGTACCAATATACTGTTTAGAAGATCTTCGTCTTCTATCATGGATTTCTGAATTCTGATTTCATAAGGTTTGCCATTCACAATGGTATTGGAAAGCAAAATCCGATGCATCACCGTTTCATTGTCGTCAGGAATAAAAACAGGCTGACTATACAGGGAATCAAAGACTTGGGAATTATTGGAAGGGCGGACAATAATACTGTTTTCAAAGGAAATAAAATTATTAGGTATCGTTGTCTTCAACTGTTTTTTTATCCATGTTTTCTGATGATTCATATTTTCATCAAGGCTCTTTAACATCAGATACTGTAATGAGAAGTAGAAGACAGGAATCGCTATAAGTAAGATAAGAATAGAATAGATGAGATAGCGGCGCGATATGTAGTGGATTAATTTCATTTAGTACTCAAATTTATATCCCATTCCGTAAACAGATTTTAAATAATCATTGCATCCAAGGGCAATAAGCTTTTTTTTCAGGTTTTTGATATGAGCATAGATAAAGTCATAATTATCATAAACCTCAGCATTTTCTCCGGAAAGATGTTCTGCAATTGCTGTCTTGGAAAGAACCCTGTTTTTATTGATCGCAAAATAGAGCAGCAAATCATATTCTTTCCTCGTTAAATCAACAGACTGTTGATGAACAATCACTGTCTTAGCTACTGTATCAATGGTGATTTCATGAAATACCAGAACATTGCCGCCATTAAATCGGCGGCGACGGATTACGGCAGCTATACGTGCGCTTAATTCTGATAAATGAAAAGGTTTCGGAATATAATCATCCGCTCCGAGTTGTAACCCTGATATTTTATCATCGATTGAATCTTTTGCAGAAATAATGATAACTCCATCTGTTTTGTTATTCTCTTTTAAATTCTTTAAAATATTCAGGCCGTTGCCATCAGGGAGTGAAATATCAAGCAGAATACAGTCGTAATCATAAGAATCTACTTTTTCAAGAGCCGTATTGAAGTTGTTAGCCACTTCACAAAGGTAATTCTCCTGTTTTAAATAGGTGATGATACTTTGGCTCAATGCTGCTTCATCTTCAATGACCAGTATTTTCATAGAACTAATGATTTTACTCAAAATTAAAATTAAAATCTGAATGAAAACTGAATTTTGGAAATCATTTTCGTTTATTGAAGTTAATGAGGTTCTTTCTTCTATTATCAGTACTAATAGATCAAGTATCTTTATAATGAAGAGAAACAGTTCGGATGGCGATTATAAAATTTTATCAAGTACTTGATTTCTGCGATTCAATACTGTACCTCTTACTTCAATTACCTCTATTCCAAAATCACTAATCCAATCGTAGAGTAAATCATTAACCTTACTTCTAAGTTTTGGAAGGTTTGTCTGATAGTTCTGCATCAGATCCGGCTCTTCAATGGGAACAAAAACAAAGAGATCAATTTCTGCAATGAGTGTTTGAGTTTTTTCAAAAAAGGATTGAATATTTCTATTTGGATCAATAACATGAAGATAGGCAAGGATATCAAGGACAAACCGATCAAATATAACGTCATTTCCGCTTTTGGAAATAAGATGGCCCGAGTAATTAAATTGTTCAACAAAATCCTCAGCATTAAGATGTTCTGAAAATTCATAACCTGAAAGCTCTAATTGATAGTAAGGTTCTGTTTCAAGGGTATAACCAGGAAGGCTCTCCAAAAGTTCTTCTGCCAATGTGGTTTTACCAACATTATGTGCTCCAAATATTGCAATTCTCATATTTTATTTCTGAGCTAATTTACTTAAATTATAATATATGCGCAGATGAAAACAATTGTATTTTATACCCTAATCTGTTTAATGCGATTGTATATAGTATGGTATATATTCTCTTCTCTTGTAATGATCATTTTTGTATCCTTTTAGTTATAATGGTATTATTACTTATTGATCAAAATCATTAAATGAGAATTACTGTACTTTTCTGAATAATTTAAAATATTTTATATTTGGTTGTAAATCAATGTTTTGATTGTTTTGTAAATGCTGTTTTACAAAATGTCAGTTATGGTTTTTACCTTTTTTTCTTTATTTTTTTTTTGAGGTTATAGTTTTGTCTCATCAAAGTTTCAGAGCACTGCCTGATGTTTTAGACCCGGGTATGCATAAAAATTATTTATGATACGACTGAATACTATGATTAATCTCAATTTTTCAGATAGACAAAACTCTAAGCATAGTCCAATGGATGATGAATTAGCAAATGATGAAAAACACAAATGATAATGAGTATGCTAAAAAAGTTTCCGATGAGGAGATTTCTCCTCATCATGTCTGTCTATAATTAATAAGCTTAGTTAAAATCGGGTGTTACCTAATCCGAAAATGAGAGTTATGGAAGATTTTAAAAATATCCATTTAGGAGAATTTATTAAAAGGCGAATTGAAGAATCTGCAATGGACATGGACAGGATCACTACTTTTATGAATAATACAGAGGGAGAAATTAAAGAAATGCTTTCAAGTCCTTCTTTAGATACAGTAATATTGCTTCGCTGGAGTAAATTGCTTCGTTACGATTTTTTTAGGTTATATTCTCAGCATATCATGCTGTATGCTCCTGCCGGAGCCAGGGAAACCGAGAGTAGAAAAGGTTCTATGCCCCGATTCAGGAAAAACATCTACACTCCCGAGATTATTCAGTTTATCCTGGAGCTTATTGAGACTGGGGAAAAAACAAAAATAGAAATCATTGAAAATTATCGAATTCCTAAAACAACTTTGTATAAATGGATAACTAAGTACAGGAAGAAACAGAAAGAAAATATGGCAATGGATACAATTAACAATAGCTCTAAATAAAATCTTTTTTTCGTTAAAAGTGTGATTGTAATACATATAAGTGATGTGGTAGGATTGCATACTAGAAATTAATGTTTCTGAACATTTTGGCTCGATGCTATATAGAAACTTAAATCGAGTGTGCATTCTTTTTTAGAAAGACCTGGCAGGCTTTTGAGGGTGTATCGGAAAACACAATAATGAATAAAAAATGATGAAACACAAAATCATGAAAGATATACACAAATATAGCCTGCCCAATGGGGAGATTTTTCTCCCCGTTATGGTCTACTTTAAAGCGGGTGTAAGGCCTTGCATATTCATAGCCACTGTAAAATCCCTTCAAAAAAGCAAAATCCAAAATTTAATCTATTATTTTTTGGAGCAAAATTTTAGTGCACATTTGGGGCCAGATAGCTATCAGGTTATTATGAATAGATACCCATTGTAAAAAGGTATTATAAACGAAATTTTAATAATAAATATGTATTTGAAAATCAATAACAGTATGAAAAATTTTAATCTGTTAGGGAAAAGCAGGGATCAGATTTGTTGTGATATGGGTAGAGATCCTGATGAGCAATCAAAAGAAATGTGGTGTTATGTGCTGGATACTTCCTGGTTGAAGAAAACTTTATTGTTTATTGAATTTGAAGAAGAGAAAGCTTCTCATTTATCTGCAAGGGCTATCTATAGAAATCCTTTGGCCAGATCAACAACTAATAGTAGATCCGTTTATCTTTTTAGGTAAGTATATGGAAAGATCTGAAAATAATCAATATTATAATCTTCAGGGGCTTACGAAGTATGAAGTGAGAGAAATGCTGGGCAGTGAATTCAATTTTTTTCCTGCACGTTCCTGGAGCTATGCACTGAAAATAAGATGGTGGGAATCTGCCCATCATCTTGTTCTCATTTTTGAACAAGAAGTGATAAAGGACATCTATATAAGTATATCCTATCTTGGGTTTTACACAAGAAAACAAAAAACCAACGGAATGATAAGGAAAAGTATATTAGAGTACGGAGCAAATAAAAAAATATAATAATAACCATAATAGATAGTGATGAAAAATCCATTAATCAATGAGGCAAGTCCTGATTATAAAAGGATCTATAAAGATCTACTTGAAATGAAATATCCTGAAAAGAAAGAAGCATGTAGTATAATTTTAAAAAAAACTAAGATTACTGCTCTTGATGTGATCCAGATAAACAGAATCATATTTGGCAAAAATAAGACGAAAAGAAAACACAGGTCTTATGATAAAAATTCAATAACAAAAATATTGAAATATCAGTATGACAATAGTATGACAAATATTGGCTTAGCCCAGGAGTTGGGAATCAGCCGTAATACTATTGCAAAATGGAAAAAATATTTTCAGTATAAAATATAATAATAAGAAACAGGAAATATAAGTTCTGCCCTTGCTTTCTTAAAATATTAGAATATCATTAGAAAGTAGATATATTGAGAAAAAATAAGACTTAAAATCGTTATTTTTGTAAGCCTCAGGAAAGAGGACTTATAACCAGATATTGATATGGCAGAGCTATTTAAGTATATATATACTTCACTACCAATGATCTCTTCACTCACTTGTGGTATGCTTTTCGTCGTCGCTTACGGACAGGAACTAACCAAAGTGGAGCAGCAGGTCAAGAAATTACTGGGTGTTTATTTTGCTTTTATGATCTTAAGCTGGGTATATGTCCAATTTAATTTTAACTATGAGCATCTGTTGAAATATTATCTTCCTCTAGTCTGTTTTGTATTGCAGCTCAATCAGGTTATTTTTTATCATTTTATCAGCCTGCTGACCCCTGTAGAAAATGACAATCTGTTTCATATAAAAGTCCATTATATTATACCACTGATCCTTCTCTTTGTTTCAGGAATTTTTATGATAACTTTCACGGGAATTAATCAGCTTTCAAACGACGCCGTTTCATCGTTATTTATGCCCTATACATCTCTTTCAGTTTTCTTTTTCATGCTTTGCTATGCGATATTGGGAAGCATAAGAGTTATCCGGTATAAAAGAATATTGATAAAAAAACACGGAAGAGAAAAATGGAAAGTGATGCGTTGGATGGTGCCACTGATGGTCGTAAGATTTTTGCTTCTTATCCTGTTTATATGTAATCCGTTGCAGCTTAACTTTGTATTGATAGCAATGACCCTTCTTGTTCCTGTACAGCATATCATCATTGTCTATAATATCCTGATGAGAAATTATGCAATAATATCTTTCGGTGACCATAATACCGTTATGATCGCAGGAGGGGAGATTATTGCATTGTCAGATGTATTTAATAATCAGGAGGCTAAACCTGTAAGCAATGCATCACTGCTTCTTGCCAAGGAAGAGCTGGAACAATACTATGAAGAGAGTAAACCTTATCTGAATGCCGGTTTTAAGATGCAGGACCTTGCTGTTTATTTTGAAACGAACAGAACCTATCTTTCAGGATTTATCAATAAAACCTTTGGAGTCAATTTCTCCCAATACAATAACCTGTGGCGACTAAAAGAGATGAAATATCTTCAGGAACATCCTGAACATAAAGATAAAAACCAGGAAGAACTCGCTCTGATGGCTGGGTTCTCTACTCCAAGAGCATACTGGAGAGCCAAAAAAGCTGCAGAACAAAAGGTTGAACAAAAAGACAATGAATAAATATGGAAATTGAACGTTTATTATTAATCATGTCATTTTCTATTGCTGTATTTTCTGCTCTTTTTTGCAGTATATTGCTTTTGATAAGACTGTTTTGGAATAAAGATGAATTTATAAAAAGAGTAATTATACTTCTTATTAGTGGGTATATAGTTGAAATTATTTATGTGATTACTATTTTCTTTTATAATTTTGATAAAGATACTTTTATTCAGACCAAACCTGTTAATTTTTTGACAATGCTGCTGTTGCCAGTCATGTTTTATCATTTGATCTTTAAAATAACCAGGCTCCGGACTGCTGAGCAATTTTCATTCTGGCATTACGTACTCCCATTGAGTTTGGCTGCAGGATATGGATTATGGTTTGCATTAACACCCTGGAGCATTCTGTTGCTTATGGATGCAAAAGATATTCAATGGATAGCGGGTTATAAAGGCTTTATTTTTTTTGATTACAGTCGTTTTTATATAAGGTTGATTCTGAGTCTGATTTATTTAGGTCTGGCAGCCAACAGAGTAATTCGTTACAGAAAAGAAATAGTGCAATATTCTTCCAATATGGAAGAAACTTCTTTGGCATGGCTTTATCAGATCTTTGGTGTGCTTTTTTTGGTTATTCCATTTCCTGTATTATATTATTTTATTGGATCAGAGGTATATACGAAGTTTGTCGGATTGGTAGTTCCTCTTCTATTCATATTGCTATTAAATGTAACTACTTGTTACCATATTTTCAGACAGAACTTTATATTGCTTACAGAAGATATTATAGCAGACAGGCTGTCAGAACAGGAAAAGGAATCCAGGGAACCTCTTAGCCATGAAGTAGTTTCAAAATACATGGATGTAAAGAAACCTTATCTGGACCCTAATCTTAAAATTACAGATCTGATCACTGCTTTTGGTACCAATCGTACCTATCTGTCTTCTTTTATCAATACAACATATGGGCTTAACTTCAGCATGTACATCAACCGATACAGGCTGGAAGAATTTCAGAGATTAAAAGAGCTCCCGGAAAACAAAATGGCTGATGAGGAAGAATTGGTTTACCTTGCAGGTTTCAGAAGCCATCAAAGCTTTAAAAGGAGTGAGAAAATTTTAAAGTCTGCTGCTAATACCGAACCGAATGAATAACGAAATGCTTCATTTTAATCTGACATTGCCGGTTTATTCAAAATCCTGACAGAATATGAGCGGATAATTATACCTATCCAATCCAAGCGAAACTTTTGAGTGGGTTTTGTAAAATCATTAGTCTGGATGATGATATGATGGCTTGCTGATTGCTTAGTAGATCCACTAAATAGCACCTGATGATATAATCATTTGATATGTATTGTTTTGTAAAATCATACATCGTCATTTACATTTTGTCAGTTCTATGTTTACAATTTGTCATCATCATTTGTACTTTTTTTAATTTCCTGTATCAGAAAGGGCGATAATTTTGATATCTCAAAAATGAAAATGCCAATGTTTTTTTTACTGATCTCATATTATATCAGATTAAAAAAACACTGTTTCCTGCATTTTTAATTATTGGATATTATTAATGAATCATAGGACATGAATAGAAAATGGACAATTGTTGCTGTAATTTTTTTAAGTTTTTGTGTAAAAGGTCAGGTCGGAATTAACACAGAAACCCCGGAAAAAGACCTGGATATTAATGGAGACATTTCTTTACGGAGAGAATTCAGGGTTGGCGGTAATGAATTTATACAGGGAGATCCCGGACAATACGGACAAGTATTGGTTTCCAGGGGGACCAATGAACCTCCTCAATGGAAGTTTTTAAACATTCCGTTTTTAGAAGACAGTGAAATAAAGCTTCAGCAGAGTTATGCTGTGAAAGATGAAACGGGTATTGACTTTCTCACAGGTGAGGGTGACGGGAATTACATCGGGATACTGGATGAACCTTTAACCGAAGCATGGAAGAAAATAACAGATCTCAAGACTATTATTGAGGTTGGCCGGGCAAAGAATAAAGTGGCGCTTTTTTTTCAAACCGGAGTAGAGATGTCTTACGTGAACGGGGCTACCCATACGAGATACATTTGCGGGGTGTTTATGGATAATCAGCTAAAAGCAGTACGGGGGGATCAAATTAATTTATTTTCAGCTAAGACCGCTAATCATCAGTCGTTATTTACCCTGATCTATACACTGGATAATGCTCCGGTGGGAGTTCACACCATAGAAGTTGCATGCAGAAAAACATTTACAGATGCTCCTACAGCCAGTTTTGCTATTGGTAAAACAGCTTCTTCCACTGTTGCAGCGATCACTAATAATTTTATGCTAAAGTCAAACCTAAAGATTGATATAATGGAATATATCAGATAAAACTATGATGAATATAATGAATGTAAGTACTTTTTCGGTCTTTTTACTTGTACAGTTAGGTCTTTCATCTTCTCTTTCGGGGCAGGTGGGTATTAATACCAATAAACCGAAATCAATGTTGGATGTAAATGGAGATATGGTAATCAGGGATAAGATATATGTGGGAGGAACAGATGCTGTAAAAGGAAATCCGGGAGTTCCGAAACAGGTGTTTACCTCACAGGGTGATCATCATCCACCCATATGGAAAACACCCAACATTCCCGAAGTAAAAGATTTTAATTATTACCTGATCTACAATAACGTTTTTGAAGATGAAACAGGAGTTTTACTTTGGCAGAAGACATCATCTTTATTGCCTGAAGATTATCTTATGACCAATTTGCCGGCAGGGTACTGGAAATCTATCGCCGGGTTAAGCGGAAAAGTATTCAAAGTAAGCAGTACTCAGAACAAAGCTTATTTTACCTTCGAAACAGTGGCCCATCTCCGTGCTGATGAAGATGGGGTATTTCCTGCAACTGATTTTGCATGCGGTATATTTGTGGATAAGAAGCTTAAAGGAATAAGGACTGCAACGGTAAGACAGGTAAAATTAACATTTCCTTTTACAACTGTTACAATGCTTATTGTTACCGAAGGCCTTGCAAAGGGTAATCATGTTGTAGATGTTTTGTGTTCGCGTTCTAGGGACTTTAATAATGCAGGCTTTTATGATCTTGCCATTGGAAGAACTGTAGATAACATCAATCTTAATGATTTTATGGCCAGATCAACATTGAAAGTTGAAGTATTTGAAATACCGGAAGAATTTGAAATAGTAACCCCTTAAGTCTTATATTATGAAAAAACACATATTCCTGTCTTTGATTTTATGTCCTATTGCTTTTTCAGCCCAATTCGGTATCAATACAAGGTCTCCTTTAACAACTATGGATATAAATGGGGATACAAATGTCAAAAATAAATTATATCTTGCTCCTGCCGGAATACCTGTTATTGGGGACGTCAACAGCCTTATTACATCTAATGGGGAGCATCAAAAACCAGAGTGGACAAAACTCATGATTCCAGCCGGATACAGGGGAATGTTGAATCTTACCTATGTTAATCAGAAATCTGACGAGAATGGTCTTTACATAGAAAAAACAGGATTTGGAACTTATACTAAAGATATTCCTCTTAGTAGCAACTGGAGCCAGATTCCGGGATTGGAAATGAATTTTAATATTTCTAATCCTGAAAACCGGGTCTACACTAATTTTCAGACAGCTGTACAAATGAACCTGGTAGGATATCCGGCAGGAAACAGCAGTTTTGCCTGTGGCGTATTTGTTAACCAAAAACTTAAAGGGGTACGGGTTGATTTGCTTCAGGGACCTGACAAAGCGTATAAAATTTTTACGATAAATGCTATGTTAAGTAATTTGCCTACTGGTGTTTATAATGTGAAGGTAGCCTGTAGGGCAAGGGAAATAACCAGTAATAATGTTCATGTTGCTGGAAAAATTGCATTTGGAAGACCTGTCAGTTCGTCTGATGTTCAATTGAATGGAGAGATGGCAAAGTCAACGTTAAACCTGTCTGTGCTGGAAGTATTACAATAATCTATCTTATTTTTAAACCCTTTCAAAAATACTTGAATGAAAAGAACAGAGCTTGTCGCTACTCCTGATTATTTTGACAGATATATCAATTTAGTTGAGGATATTGATCTATTTGATGCATTTGATGATAGCATTCATCAGATAGATATGCTGGATGTTGATGTACTGAAGAAAATAGGATTAAAAACTTACCTGCCCGACAAATGGACTATACCTGAAATCCTTCAACATATAGCAGATGTAGAAAGACTATTAGTTTCCGGTACACTAAGATTTGTAAGAGGGGAGGGGGACTACATTATTTCTTTTGATGAAATAGCCATGGCCAGACATTCCAGGGCCAATGCCAGAGACGTTTCCCGGATTCTGAACGAGTTGAAATCTGTAAGATTTTCTACAATTGAGTTATATAAAACCTTTGATGATATAGACTTTCAAAAGTCCGGAATCAATTGGAAGCACCTTATATCTGCTGACGCTATGGGATTTAATATAATAGGGCATCAGATTCATCACCTGAAATTTATAGAAGATCATTATTATCAGTTCGCATAAAATTTACGATAATAATTTAAACAGGATCAAATACAATGAAGTTTAATGATGATAATGTAATTAGAAATGGAACTGCTTGAATATATTTATCTTTCTCTTCCTATGGTATCATCTCTTACCTGCGGAATACTGTTTGTTGTTGCCTATGTGCAGCAGCTTACTAAAGCAGAACAGCAAGCAAAAAAACTGTTGGGAATGTACTTTGCTTGTATGGTTATTTACTGGTTGGTTGTTCAGATGTACCCTGTATATAATTCAGTTTTAATATACTTTATTCCGTTGATTTGTTTTGTATTACATGTAATGCAAGTGGTGTTTTATCATTTTATATATCTGCTTACTCCTTTGCAGAAGGCGAATGAGCCTTATGCAAAATTGCATTACATTATACCCCTGGGTCTACTTGCGGTTTCAACTGCTTTTATGGTTATCTTCACTGGTGTTCAGCATTTGCAAAATAATGTTATTTCAGCCGTTTATGCACCTTATATTTTCTTTTCAACTATTTTTTTTATACTGTGTTATACGGTTCTGGAATGTAGTAGAATTATTCGGTATAAAAAAAGAATAATAAGGGATTATGGTACTGAGAAATGGAAGAATATGCGATGGCTGAAATGGATCACTGTTCTGAAAATCCTGTTTATTATTGTATTCGCTTTCAATCGTATGAAGCGGGATGAAGCATTCTTTCTTCTGGCACTGTTGATATGTCTGCAGCATTTAATTATTGTATACAATGTACTAATGAGGAACTATACCATATTGTCTTTCTATCATAATCAGACCATCATGATCACCCGGGGACAGGTGATCTCTTTATCAGCTCGTTCTGAAGATACATCTGGAGGAAAGGTGAAAACTATTATCAGCGGGGAAGAACTGGAATCTTATTATAGAAAAAATAAGCCGTATCTGAATTCGACACTTAAAATTAATGATGTGGCTGACCATTTTAAGATCAACAGGACCTATATGTCCGGATTTATTAACAAAACATTTGGAGTCAATTTCTCACAATACAACAACCTCTGGCGCCTGAAAGAAATGGAGTCTCTTCAGCAATGCCATAAACATAAAGATAAAAATCAGGCAGATCTTGCCCTAATGGCCGGATTCAACACCACCCGATCCTATTGGAGGGCAAAAAAATTGCTCAGGAAAGAAATGAATATAAAAACTGATGAATATTATACTTAAGACTTTGCTGATTTGCTCTTTCTTCTTAATAACTATAGTAAGTCCTGTAAAGATTTAATTTATATTAAACCAGTGTGTTGTAAAAAATATAAATTACAATTGCTGATTTGTCAGTTATACTTTTTACGTTTTTTTTCATCCTTCGATATCTAGACGGGTACTTTTACCGTCATAAAATCTGGTAACTAGACTATTTATTCTGGTAAATGCGCAATTGTGCAGAGATATAACTCCTGATCGTTTTTGATGAATAAGAAGTATATCCTTATTACTGGTTTTTATTATTATTTGAAAAGTAAAATTATGATCAGCAAAATGTTAAGAGCTCATTTTGCAGGAATATTTCTTCCTGTGAGTTTGTTTGTTTTTATGCCTTGCAATGGGCAGATTGGTATTGGAAAGACATCGGTGGATGGAGACGGGATACTGGATTTTGGCGATTCTCCAAAAGGAATTGTACTGCCTTTATTACCTGATCTTCCTGCTAGTCCATCTCCCGGAACTTTTGTGGTGGACAACAGTGATCTGAAGGTAAAAGTATTTAGTAATGGAAACTGGATTTCTTTAACGGATGTCCCTGGAAATTCAGATAGACGTATGATAAATCCATCTGCTGAAACCGGTCGGGGAGTCATCATTGGGGCTCCTGATTCTCCTGCGATAGGAGTATTGGTCCTGGAGTCTGAAAATAAAGCACTTATCCTGCCTAAAGTTGCCAATCCCCATCTGAATATTCCCAATCCTGTTATTGGGACTCTATGTTATGATACAATAAGCAAAACCCTGGCAGTATTTGATGGTAATCAATGGCATTACTGGAAATAGCAAATAAATAATAGTATGAAAAAAATTGAAAAGAAATTACTGGCAATGGTAATGCTGATTATCATGTTACCTTTTACCGCCATGAAGGCGCAGCAGTGTAACGAAGTGGTTCCCACGTTAAATCTTTCTATGAGCAATGAATTTTCACATTGTCCCGGGATCAATACAAGCATTAATACTAAAGTTATTTCAGGAGATATTCCTCAAGGAGCTGAGGTAAGATGGTATGATAATCCTAATGCTTCCGGAAGTATGGTAAATGGTGGAAATATTACTCAGACAGGTACTTATTATGCCTTTTATTACCATATGACGACCAGCTGTTATAGTCTGCCTTCAGATCCGGTTTCCGTCATATTACTTTCGGATACTCCGGTTTATCTTAATAATAAAGCCCGGTATTTTGGTTTCGGTCAAACGTTTAACCTGATAGCGTTGGAAGATACTTCGCGTCTACCTGTTGGGGTAAGTGTTTCTGTAAAGTGGTATTCAGATGCTTCAGGTACAGTTCCTGTTCCTAATCCTGCGCTCGTAAATTTTACCGGACCCTCCAGCCCCGGGCTGCCCCCGACTACTAAAACTTTTTACACCAGATATGAGCAAAATTTTAACGGGCAAATCTGTAAAGGGCCCCTGCAGGCCGTGGAAATAAAAAAGATTGCTCCTTTCCCACAGGTAAGACTGTATACTGATACAGAATTTGATGATCCTGCTGTAACAGGGGGTATGGGATACAGAATTTCAATATGTGAGCCAATTGATCTGACTTTGTTAGAAGTTCCGTCTGCTTCTGGTATGGTAACCCCGGGAACAGTGGTAAAATGGTATTCGGTGGGTAGTGTTAATGCGGATTTACAGATTAATGCTAATGTTGTAGATCCTTCTTATTGGACTAATTTATTGGAAGTTCCAAATCCACATGCTTCAGGGGGAGGTACGGTTTTTCCCCGTTATTATGATCCGGCAATCGATTATTATGGTCCCAAGGGATACCATGATGCAAATAAAGCATATCATCAACTTTCTGGAACTTATAGAAAGTATGCATCACCACGGTTGAATATTTCTTCTAATAATGTGCCTCCAACACCATGTACAAATCTTCCCAATGGTGGAGAGCCGTTTGTCCTTATGCCTCAACTAACTGTTTGTCCGGGAGAAAAAGCTGACCTTACAGTTCCTGGTATTATTCAACCCTGGACTTCTGGCGGGGTCAATATAAATCCTCCAAACCTATATTGGTATACCAACGATCATCATGGAGGAGATCCTGTTGCTGATCCGTCAGCAGTAGAGGCAGGTATTTACTATCCTTTTTACTATTATTCAGAGTTTAAAATTTTTCGGCCAATAAGGTCAACTTCTACAGTAACTGTGGTCGAAAAACTTAACTGTAATGAATGTACCAAGCCAGGTAATACTTCAGTTCCCGCAGATATCTCTCTGATAGGTATTTCATCATTAGAAAATCAGCCTGATGGCTGGCCACAGCATTACAGCGCTTTCATTGTTTTGGGCTCAAAAACGAAAGGATTTGTAATGACAAGAATTGCAGGGACTTCACAGATTACAAATCCTGTTGAGGGAATGCTGATCTATGATACCGTGGAAGGTGATATTAAGCTTTATAATGGAAGTATCTGGAAAAAAATTGAAAAAAGCTGTAATGAATAACCACTTTCATTTCTTACCTTTTCTTAATTTTGAAGAATATGAAGAATTTATGGGAAATAAAGTCTGAAAATGACCTTTTGACTAGCTTAAAAACAGTAAAATTGATAAAATAAAATATAAATAACGGATAAATTGCCATTAACAATATTTGTATTTCGATTTTCCCATCAATGCAATGCATAGCCCAAATGTTGTAAGCAATACTTTCCATAAATGTGGATTCAAACAAAGAAAAAAGTAAATGAAGATCATCACCCTTCCTGACGAACTCAATGTAGACCAATCACAATCCGTTCATATTTTTGATTATCAAAGTTCAAAGGAAATAGCAAAACAACAAATTGTATTAAACCAAAATACATTCAGTTTTCTTACCGAAGGAACTAAAGACGTTATTTTTGACAATTCAGCTCTGTCAATAGATAATTCTAAATTCCTCATCATGAAATCCGGGCATTGCCTGATGACCGAAAGGCTCTCAAACATCCGGAATTATAGAAGTGTGCTTCTGTTCTTTTCAAACGAAACTTTACTGAAATTCATCCGGAAAACTGAACTAAACCAAATCAAACCCACTGAATATAAATCCGTTTACTCATTTGGCTACGATGAATTTACGCAACGATTTGTAAGCAGTTTGTTGGATATTTCCAAACTTTCAAGAGATACACAAAAGAAATTGCTTGTTTTGAAGCTTGAAGAGATCATACTATATCTTACGGAAATACACGGGACAGAATTTCTTTATTCGCTAATAGAAAACAGTAACGATACTACACAAAAATTTATCCGCACTGTTGAAACCAATCAGTTGAGTAAACTGACATTAAAGGAATTGGCTTTTTTGTGCAATATGAGCATATCCACTTTTAAAAGAGAATTTGAAAAACATTATGCTGAATCACCTATCAAATGGTTTCAGAACAAAAGGCTGGAACATGCTCATTATTTGCTGAATCAAGAGAAAAAAACTTCAACTGAAATTTATTTTGAAATGGGTTACGAAAGTTTATCTAGTTTTATTCAGGCCTATAAATCAAAATACGGTATTACGCCAAAACAACATCATAAAAATTGAGCTTTTATCAACAGTTTTTGAACATTGTTCTCAATTTATTTGGTATTATCCAGCCTAATTTTGCTTAAAATTTAAATCATTATACAATGAAAAAAGCAAATTTGATTTTAGTGTTGTCTTTAATTTTCTCAACAGCACTTTTCGGACAAAAAACATTTACGTTATTAAGTGAAGATTTGGGTGGAGAAACTACCAAAATACAAGAGTTTAACGGATTTGGTTGCTCGGGAGATAACCAATCACCTCAATTATCATGGAAAAATGTACCCAAGGGAACCAAAAGTTTTGCTGTCACAATGTACGATCCTGACGCACCAACAGGAAGTGGATTCTGGCATTGGGTTATGTTTGATATTGCTGCCAATGTAAACGAACTAGTAACCAATTCAGGGAATGTTAAATTGAATTTAGCTCCAAAAGGTGCTGTCCAGAGTATAACGGACTACGGAATTAAAGGGTTTGGAGGACCTTGCCCGCCTGAAGGACACGGATTTCACCAATACATTATCACTGTTTATGCCCTGAAAACCGATAAATTAGGATTGGATGAAAACAAAAATCCCGCAATTGTTGGTTTTAATCTCTGGAACCAGACGTTAGCCAAAGCGAGTATCGTTGCTTATTACAAACGATAAAATAAAAAAATGAAACGGATTGAAATTTAATTCTCAATCCGTTTTTTTTTACTCTAACTGGAATTTGTATGTTATTGACTGTTCTTAAAGGTTTCTAAAATTTACTGCCTCAGATGATCGATATGATAGTAAACTCTTTTACGAAAGTACCCGAAAAAAAGTTGCAATGAATAAATTTAGATACCCATATGGATTAAGAAATTTATACATTATTTTATGAGAATTCTACGGTAAAAAATGCTGAATAAGATTTGTTTTACTATTTTTTATCATAAGAAATAAGAGCCGTAACTGTAAATTGTTACATTGATTTATCGATTTGTTACTGATTTTTTTTATTTTGTAATATTAAGAATATCAGCTGTTTGTAAAATTGTAAAATAAAATTGATGATTTGTCAGTGAGGCTTTTTACTTTTTTTTCTTCATAGCACCGGAGACCTTTTTACTTTTGCCATGTCAATTAAGGATCAATTGATAAGAACTGGAGAATCTACTAAAGTTTTTCCAATACATATTAATACACAGTTTCATATGTCTGCTGCAAGGATTGCTTATTTAGAGAAATCTTCTTTTCCTTTTTCTTGTTTAAATAAGTTTAAATCTTAGAACAGTATTTATAAAAATAGGTGCAACATAAAATAATTGGTAGAATGATATAAGGTTTTTCCGTAGCGAAAAATAGTAAATAATTAAACAAAAATGTAATGAAAAAAATAATGATTACAGGAATACTTTCTGTATTTACTTCAATAAATATTTTTGGTCAGGTAGGAATCAATACCACCCAGCCTCATTCATCAGCGGCTTTAGAGGTTGCGGGAGACAATAAAGGTTTTCTTCTTCCACGAATATCATTGACAGCAACAACAGACAATACAACCATTGCATCCCCGGCTACAGGGTTGCTTATTTATAATATCGCTACAGCAGGAATATCTCCCTATAATGTAACTCCCGGACAATATTATTATAACGGGACTCAATGGATAAGGTTATCAGATGCAGCTCCCGGATGGAATTTAACAGGTAATTCCGGTACTACTGCGGGTGTCAACTTTGTGGGTACCACAGATAATACAGATGTCATTTTTAAAAGAAGAAATGTTCATGCCGGACTATTAAGTGATTACCAGACCTACAATACTTCATTTGGAGTGAACTCCTATAAAGGATCTGCCAACGGAATCCAGGGAATTCGTAATACTGCAATTGGTTCTAACAGTCTTCACGGAAGCTCACTGGGTGTGGTAACCGGATCAGATAATACTGCAGTAGGAGCCAATAGTTTATTGGTAAATGATGCTGAACAGAATGTAGCTGTAGGATCAGATGCTTTGAAAAATAATACCAGTGGTGATAATAATACAGCAATCGGTTTTGCTGCTTTAACTAAAAATATTACAGGACGGTATAACATTGCCAACGGGTCATCTGCGCTGAAAGAAAATACGGAGGGCTTTTTCAATGTTGCGATTGGCGGCTGGGCATTATCGAGTAATAAAAATGGAAGTTCTAATACAGCAATTGGTGGGTCGAGTCTTTCTTCTAATGTAACTGGATTCTATAATACTGCCATCGGTTATTTAACAATGGAAGCAAATAAATCTGGAAGTTTTAATGTTGCGATTGGATATGATGCACTTTCAAAAAATTCTTTGGGATCAGAGAACATAGCAATTGGTCATGGAGCAGGTACTTTAACAAATAATCTTAAAAATACAATTGCTATTGGTACTATGGCATTTGTGAATGAATCCAACAGCATACAATTAGGGAATGCAGACATCATAAAAATAACAGGTCAGGTACCCTTTACTACCACTTCCGACCGACGATTTAAAGAAAACATTCAAACAATACCATTGGGACTGGATTTTGTAAACCAGCTTCACCCGGTAGAATATATTCGTAAGAATAACAAATCAAAAACAAAAGAATGGGGGATAATTGCCCAGGAGCTGCAAAACACGCTTCAGGAGACCGGATATCAGGATGCAGGTATTGTACAGGAAGACGGGAGTGAAAACAAAATGCTTTCTGTCCGTTATACAGATTTAATAGCTCCTATGATTAAAGCCATACAGGAATTGACAGAGCATAATAAAATGCTCAATAATAGAATCAACCAGCTGGAAATGAAATTAGAAAAAGTAAGGAAAAAGTAATTGCTTATGCAGTTCAGATCGGAAGTTTTTATAATAATATATTATATAAAGCTTTTTAAATAGTAAAAATAGTAGATCATTAAGCAAAAATGTAATGAAAAAAATCATAATTACAGGAGTACTTTCTGTATTGACATCAATAAATATTGGGGGTCAGGTAGGAATCAATACTGTTCAGCCCCACGCCTCAGCAGCTTTAGAGGTTGCAGGAGATAATAAAGGATTTCTACCTCCCAGAATTGCCCTGAAGGAGATCAGGGACAGTATAACGATTAAAGATCCGGCAGCCGGACTTTTAATATATAATACAGCTGTAGCAGGTAACAGTACAAATGCTGTTGTACCCGGGTATTATTATTGGAGCGGAAATAACTGGACCTTGTTGTCAGATACCCAAAATACATGGGGAACTTATGGGAACAGTGCGACCAATCCTGGTACCAACTTTATAGGAACTACAGATAATCAGGATCTGATATTCAAAAGAGGAGGTGTTATCGCAGGAAAATTAAGCGGGGTAGGAATTTATAATACCTCTTTTGGAGTAGGATCTTACAAAGGAAATTCAGGATTTGTAGGACGATGGAATACAGCAATAGGATTTGAAAGTCTTAAAGGAGAAAATGAAAATATGGTTGCCCATGACAATACCGCGGTTGGTAGTCATAGTTTGACATCAAATTATAATGGTGAAGGAAATACAGGGATAGGTTATCAGGCATTAATGTTGAATAGAACCGGGAAGTGGAACGTAGGAGTAGGACATCAAAGTTTAGGCAGCAACAAGACAGGTAATTATAATACAGCTCTTGGGAAAGGTGCCTTAACACACTTAAATGATGGATCTGAAAATACAGTAATTGGCTTTCTTTCCTTAGGTAATCTCCCATCAGGAAGGGATAATGTAACATTAGGAGCCTATGCAGGACAAAGCTTATTGATGGGTAATAGTAATATTATAATAGGAAAGAGCGCTGCACGAAACCAATCCTCCGGATCAAATAATATTGTCATTGGTTCTGATATCGACTTAAAAAATACTTCAGGGAGTAATCAGCTGAATATAGGAAACAGTATTTATGGTGTTAATGTGAATGCGGGAGGTAATAGTTATGCCAGTATAGGAATTAATACAGCTTTACCAGGTAATGCTTTGGAAGTGAAGAGCGAGCAGTCTGGTGCTTCAGGAGTAAGACTTACGAATTTGGTTAATGCATCGAGACTCGGAACTAATAATGAGGGAGATATTATTGAAATACAGCCTTCTGTTAAAAAAATCACAGCAAATTATACGATTACCGGAGCTGATGAAATTATTTTAGCAGATACTTCATCTTCAAGTATTCATCTTACTTTGCCGGCTCCATCTCAAAAAGGTAAAAAAATAATTATTAAAAAAACAGATGGTTCGGCTAATAATATTGTAGTCCAGTCGCAGAGTCAGATTGATGCTCAGGCTGATATTTCAATTGTTCAGCCGTATTCAGGTGTTGTTGTTTTGGACGATGGAACAACCTATTGGGTTATCGGAAGAATTTAGATAAAAGAATAATTAAATATGTGACAAGATTTATTTGTAAATAGTATATTTCAGTGATTTAATCTCACTAAAAAGTTTGAAATTGAATTAAGAATTCTTCTTACACTCTTTTAGTCGCTAAAGAATAGTATTTGTATTTGTTTGGATTTATATGTAATTATCTAATGATTATAAGATTTACCACCTGTTAAGGTAAAAATGCGTGATCAAGAGTATTTAGTTTTCTTAAATCCTCCAACAAAAAGTTCGAGTTTTGTACCAATGGGTCACTTAAGGAGACAACAGTTAAAGTTTGTCTCCTTTTTTGTGTCTGCATGTTGTTGTATTTCAATGTATTAATTTTGAAATATTTATAGTTGGATTTTTAAACTATATCCTTTAAAAGCCTGAACAAAATTTTCTAAAAAAATGCTTTTTGTTTTATCCCGTGAGGTTTTTCAAAAGTTCGATTTCTCATTAAGGTTTTGAAACTTTCTTTACTATGGGTTTCTTGTAATTCTTTGCCATAAGATATAGAAAGTCTACTATAATTGTCATTTCATTATAATCTACTTGAATACCCTTTTTTGCTAATAAAGCAATGACTTGTTCTACTGAGATATTTTTATCCGCTATGTCCAATTCAGGGAAGCCTTGAAAAAATCAACAAACTGGTTGTCACCTAATAGTTGATTTTGTGTGTTAATATTTTTTAATTTAATATCATGTAATTTTCTTTTCAGGCATTTGGAATTAATTAGATACTCTTTTTTTAATTGGTTATAGTCATCGAATTTCAATATTTCTACAACAAAAAAAAATTCTTGCCTGTGAAAGAGCAATTGTTGAGAAGATTTGCATTAACCCTGGTTTTACAGCGCGCATAGCAATGATAATAGGGATATTTTTTGTCTTACCTTGAGAAAATGCTTCCGGTTAGTTTTCTGCCACAAGTTGGACATGTTAAAAATCCTCTTAGAAAAAACACTGCTTCCAAATTATCTGATTTGGCTGTAACCTTTCTTTTTGTATTAATGCCTAGTTTTATGGAAATCTACAATGCTGCAACGGGGAGTTATCATTGGTGGAATTCTCTATATGGTTTGTCTGTTTCATTGCTATAAACAGAGCGCTATGGTGAGCTTTCTCAAATTACAATATAACTTCGTTAGAAGGATATTGTAAAAATTCAGATTAATAATTATTGAGTAGTATAAAACAAGGCTTGGACTAACAATGCAGCATCTTAAAATAATTACAGAGAAGAGAATTTTTTCTAAGAAAATTTTATGGTTTTACCCTGTGACATGAGTATGGAAGGCTTTAATTTCAAGTGAAATTTAGATTTTTGACGAGAAAAATCTGTTATTTTCGGAATTTCTTACAACTAAATCAAGGAGGTAAATTGTTGTTATTGGCTGTGTTGCAGGTGTATTTTCTTGAGTTTAATGTACTTGGATTAAATGACAGATATTTTGGTGAAAAAATGCTCTATTTTGGATTATATAAATTATCATGTTAAATTATATAAAAGAAAAAAGGCAGCTGGCTGCTGATGAGATTGAGTATGAAAAAAGTCTTTACTTTGATATTTATACTCTTGTACTTGTATTGATTCTTGGTTGCAATGTAGTCCTGAATGTTTTCTTTCTAAATCAACCTGTGTATGGTGGAATATTCTTCGGAATGGTTCTTTTTATGTTGTGTACATTGCTTTGGCCGGATAAGATACGGTTTAACAGGTATCTTTTAATGCTTCTTTTCTGGTTTCTGGGATTGGTGATTTTTTATTGTGATACCATAAGTGGAAACGGAGCCATGAACTATCTGTCATATATCTCTCTTACCATCGCTGTAGCATTTTTTTTTGACTATGATAAGGATAAGTATATCATTTTTATGCTTGTGATTACCTATGTAATATTTTTTCTGATCAACATCATCACGGACTATTCTATATTTTCATCTCTTCATCAAAATCTCTCTCCTGTAAAACTTTGGTATATAAGAGTTTATAAGGCGTTGGAGATCTCCTTTTGCACTTTTGTTGGGATGTATATTATACATAGGAAGGAAAAAATGATCATAAAATATTATATAGAAAAAGAGAAGCTTAATGACTTTATAAAGAAAACAGATAAGATAAGTTCGTCCAATGAATTGTATGAATTAGCAATGAGTAAAAACTCACTTTTTATTACCTATTTTAAATCTGAGTTTCCTGAGTTTTTTGAAAAAATTTTAGAAGTCTGCCCAAATCTCATCTCATCAGAACTGGAAATATGTGCTTTATTAAAACTAAACTTAACCACAAAGGAAATTTCAATTGCGACTAACACAACTATCCGTGCTGTGGAGAATAAAAAGCATAGGATTCGTAAGAAAATTAATCTTCCTACAGAAACTGATTTGAATCTATATATTATAAAAACCTTTTAATTATTTACTGATATTCAGTTTGTTATTTACATTGAGTATAACTAAGTAGGTGTGAAAGTAGATGTGAAAACTGTTTTTTTTAGTGTTAGGATTCTTTTTATCTAATATTGCACCTGTCTAGAAAATCAAGCAGTTGTATTTTCTGAAATAAAACACAAATGTCTTAATATATAGCTGGGAATATTATTTCCCAGCCCTCTCACTGGGGATAGGATATTACTTCTCCGGATCAATTTAATATAAGGGATAAAGATATTGAATAGTAATTCATTGGGTTTACAATGATCCCTAGTCATAGAAATAATAAAAATTATTATATAATCCTTAAGTAAAAAACATTATGAAAAAATTTAGTTTCCTGGCAATTTTCTTTTTTGTCAATGCCTATAGCCAAGTAGGAATCAATACTGGAAATCCAACTGAAATATTGGATGTTAATGGTAATGAGAGAGTACGAATACTTCCCAAACATCAGACGGCAAATTCTATTTTTACAAAACCAGACGGTTCGAAATCAGATAATAAAGATCAGTCATTTATAGCAACTAAAACGGTGGTAGCAGATGCAAATGGAGTTTTGGGATATGTTGACGGACTACCCAAATCCAGTGGTGGAGGTTTGGATATAGGAGATGCTATTACACGAATTTATTCCGTTCCTGCTGCCACTGCTCAGTCTAATACATTTAACTTAAAAAATTATATAGTAGCCAATGGTTTGCAGCCCTTACCGTCAATAGATGGCTTGGAAATGAATTTACAGGGAGTTAGTCCGAGTTTTTATGACCCTCGAATATATAATATATCGAATGGGGCTTTACTTGTCAGCTATCAATCATTTGCTACGGTCGTTAATGAAAATGAAACTTCATTAAATAACAATCTGCAGGCAGGAAGTTATCTTCAGATTGATGCTAATGATGTAGTATATTGGACTACAACAGCAGCAGAGGTTGAGACTACAAATCTTCAGGTGCAGATTGATAATAGTACTTACAGGTGGTACGAATTTAAATGGTGGTGCATGGAAGTATCAGGACAAAAGAAGATTTTTATGTCGGTAGTTCGTAAAGCTTAAAACTGAGTGTTTTTAGTGTGGGTAACATACTTGTGAACAATTGCAGTAATCCGGTTAGTAAAGGAAAAGCTCCATTGATATTTAAACTCACTTAAAATACCCTTGATTTGGATTTAAAAAACATAAATATTGGAGAATTAATTAAAGAAACCGTAGCGCAAAATGAGGTAGAAATGTCCCGTATCTGTAGTTTTCTCAAATGCTCCGAAGAAGAGGTCATCAGCATGTATAACGAAGAGAATCTGGATACTAATACACTACTGCGTTGGAGTAAATTACTTGAGTATGATTTTTTCCGAATCTATTCTCAGTATTTAATACTCTATAACCCGATTAAAAAAGGACAAAATAAAAATATAGAAACCCAATTACCCCAATTCCGTAAGAATATTTATATGAAGGAAATGAAAGATCATATTCTTGAAAAAATCAACAAAAGAGAAAAAAAAATCAACGAAGTTGTAGAAGATTACGGAATTCCTAAAACAACACTATACACATGGGTGAAAAAATACAACAATTAATGCCTGATTATAAAATGATATATTATGATATCCTTTTCGATAGATCTCCAGAGAGAATAGAAGAATTTAAAGAGTTATTTGAAAAACCAACATTGTCCGTTTTGGAGATATTGCAGATAAACCAGAAAATTTTTGGAAAGGCAGATAAGTCAGTAGAAAGATTTAATCAAAGACACAGATCCTACAATTCCAATGACATTTTTGAAATATTGGAATATCAGAAAAAAAATAACATGAGTAATATGCAACTTGCCAATCACTTTAAATTAAGCAGAAATACAGTAGCTAAATGGAAAAAACTATTTCTATTTAGATAACATGGGGATTTAATAAAACAATTCTTGTTAATGGAATAACTTTTTATACATGGAAAGGAGATCTTTTAGTCTCCTTTCTTATGTGAAATTGGTTGTTTTGTTAAGAATTGTTAAAAAAAATGCTTTATAAAATTACCCTTTCCACTTCTGGAACAGTCTCTTTTTTTACTTCAGGTCTTTTTATGCATTCACTTAAAACCATATTGTTGTACTGGAAATAGAACTGGAATATACATTTTTAGACTTAAAATATATAGAATGGATCAATAAAAGCAAATGAACTTATGATGGATTTAAAACAAATTAATATCGGACAATTACTTGAGAACAGTGTAAAGGAAAATCATATTAAAATAGAAAGCTTGTGTGGCTTTTTTAATTGCGAAGCTAAACAGATTGAACAGATGTATAGCTCGGATGCTTTGAATACGGATATTTTAATCAAATGGTCTCAGTTATTACAATATGATTTTTTTAGGTTGTACTCTCAACATTTGGTTTTATATGCTCCTCCGAATGCTAATGGATATAACCAGGTAGAAATCAAAAAAAAGGTACATACTCAAGAGCTTCAGGTTCGTAAAAATATTTATACAAAAGAAATTATTGAATTTATCATCAGAAGAATCAATAAAGGAGAGATGACCAGAGAAGAAATCATCAGTAAATACCGGATCCCCAAAACAACCCTTTACAAATGGCTGAATAAGTATAGTGAATATATGGAAGAATAAAAGCAGAAACATTCTTTTGTTTGTTAAAACTAACTGCTGTAGGCATAATTTCTAACATGTTTAGAAGGTGTTATTTAAGCCTGTGAGCTTTTTGACAACATGATAATGGACTAAATGCCAATAATAATAAAAATATAATGCTTTAATTTTGATAATTAAGAAACTAAATATAAAAACAATAGAAGTTCTATTGAATTTGTTAGAGATTCTGAAGAATAGACCATCGAATAAAAATGATGTAAAGAAAATGAGTAATTAAAGTTTCAAAGACTTACATAAATATGAGAAATGATTTTTTCCAAAATTATTATGCTTGGACCAAAGGTGAAATAGAACAGGGAAAATGGATGGTAACCGCTGCGGTTCTTCTGGTTCCTGTCCTGATACTGCTCGTGAAAAATAGTAATGTAATTTTGCGTGGGATGACCCTGCCGCTTTTTCTACTTTTTGCAGTTAATATTGGATACGGAGGCTATTTACTGATGAATAGAAATCAACAGGGACAAAAAGTGGAAATGCATATAAAACCATCCGCTGACGAATCTCTTAAAAATGAATCCCAAAAACTAAAAAAAGATCACACTGTCTTTTTAGTACTGAAGAAAATCTGGGTTATATTAATTATTACTTCTTTAATATTATATCTGATGACGCCTGAAGGTTATTATAAAGGTTTAGCACTTGGTTTTGCCATAATGTTTGTTGGTCTGTTGACAGTTGACACTTTGCTTCACCATAGATTAATGCAATATCTTGAGAGTGTTGATTTAAAAATAGAATCAGTATCAAAATAAGCTGAAGGTAGTGATTGTGTTATCAACACTTATGCTCTTTTAATACTCAATTTAAATTGCCTTAAATTGGATATAATCTTAAGTATCTGGTTCATTTCTATTCAGAAATTGTAACGAATTAAAGCGATGATTTAATGGTGTTATCTATTTGTAATATAGAATGTTAATTGTGATTTATTATGTGATGGATTCCGAAAATATAACAAAAAAACTTAATCGAGGTGCTTGAATTAGTGTTTATTTTGCATATTATAAACATCAACCATGAAAAATTTTATCTTCCTCATATTGTGTTTCTTTTTTAGCAGTATCTATTCCCAGGCTTTATCTGAAAAAGATCTAGACAAAGAGATTAATGAACTAAGGGAACTAAGCAGTGCTAATCCTAGAAAAGCGATTCAACTTTCAATAGAAAGTTATAATTCGGCAAAAAAAATAGACTATAAGAAAGGAATGCTTGACAACCGTATGATCCAGATGGCAAGGTATTTTGATCTTGGAGATTTTAAAAAGGTAATTGAAATCAGCAAAGAAGCAGAACTTCTGTCAAGCAACCTAAATAATGCGGAAGATTTATCAAATACCTTCAGACTCAGAGCTTCAGCCTATACTGAGCTGGGATTCAATGATGAAAGCTTAAAAGACTTTACCGAAGCTTTAGAAATATCTGAAAAGATCACATCTTCTGATTCCAAGTTTTATTATAGAGCTCTTATCTATACAGGGATAGGAAGCTATATGGCCCATATCAATGCTCCCGTAGATTCTGTAATGTCTTATGAAAAAAAGACATTGACTGAAGCTTTGAAGATGAGTGCTGATAAAAACTTTGTAAGTAAAAAATATTACCTGATTTCCAATGTTTATACGAATTTGGGAATGATGAATGTAGCGAAGGGGTACCCTAAAAAAGCAGAAGAATATTTTACCAAAGCTTTAGAAATTTGCAGAAATAAAAATTACTCAATAAATGTACAAACAGAGATACTCGTTTTAAACGAATTTGCGTGGCTTTATTTTGATCAGAAAAACTACGACAAAGCTATACAATATGCTAAAGAAGCTGCTGTTATGGAGAAACAATTCAGTTTTCCATACATCCGAAGAGATATTTATGAAATTCTGTTTAAATCCCAAGTAGAGAAAGGAAATAAAGAAGAGTCTTCCGAATACATGGCGAAATTTACCAAGTTGAATGATAGTATTGTAAATGCAGAAAAGAAAACGATTAATACTCCGATGAAACATATTTTATCTGAAAAAGAGAGTGATAACCATGATTCAATGAATAGAATATTGATAACAGGGGCAGCTTTATTTGTTCTTTCAATATCAGGAGGATGGATCTATTGGAAAAGAAGAAATAAAATCTTACATCAAAATTATGAGGGGATCATCGAAAACTTAAAAAAAGCAGAATCTGTATCTGCTGAAGAAAAGAATGTTCATGTTGATGCTCTGGACATAGAAAATGTTGGAATTATCGTCTATCCCCATGAAAAAACATCAAACCTTATTATTAAAAATAATACTGTAGATAGTATTTTGTCAAAACTGAAGAAAATTGAAAATTCACAGAAATTTATCAAAAAGGATTTTACACTCACATTTCTTGCCAGTGAGCTGAATACAAATCCCAGATATTTATCTGAAATTATAAAACAACATAAAGGAAAAAGTTACAATAATTATATTAATGGATTAAGAATTGGCTATATTACCAATAAACTCTATAAAAACCCTGTATACAGAGAGTACAAAATCAGTTATCTGGCAGAGGAATGTGGTTTTACATCCAGGGAAGTCTTTGCAGTTATTTTTAAAAAAGAAACGGGAATGACTCCTTCTTATTTTATCAGCCAGTTAAAGCAAGAAGATTTAATGTATTTGCAATAGCTATTTTAAGTGGATCATAACATCTGGAAACTCCTTACTTAGATTAGGAGCTTGTTATGTTTATTGTGATTTTTTTTCATTTTTATTAAAATTCTATAAATAGAACTTCAAAATTTCCACACTATTGATCAAGAGATTATTGTGTCTTAAAATTTTGATTTTAAATTGATTATAACCTTATTTATTCGGAAAATCTAACATGAATTCTTTTCATTTTAGCCAATAAACCCATAATCTTGCAGAAAAATAGATAATAAACATTGTTCCCATTGAATCAATTGATGCAAGTGATTTTATTTACACTTAAAATACAACTGATGAAAAAGAATATTATAATCAGAATTTTGATTCCCTCAATCACAAGTTCTGTTTCCATTCTTTGTTGTTTGGCCCTTTCCACAAGGGCCTGTTTTTTCGTGATGAACAGATGAATGATTTTTATTCTTTGCATCATCATTCTTCATTTCAATATTAATAAAAGGTAGAAATTACAGATATGGGTATGTAGGGTATATCATTTAGGGAAGTACGGCTATAATTGCTGTAATCCTGATAGAATATAACCTTATAGCTCCATCATCAGACCTGTTTGTTGTAAAAACTACGTCTAATAAATGTCCTAAAATATTAATTATGGAAATTGATACTTTAAAAAATCAACTCGCAGTGCTATTATGTAATGATTTTAATACATGGCATACTGTATTGAACAATACTCAGCCGGAAGGTTATATTTGTGATTATTGGAAGGTAGATATTGATTCAAAGAATATCAATATTGATCTTAATTCCGGAATGTTTGCTGTTGATGATGGTTTTCTATCTTCATATATAACGTTCGTTAGAAATGGAAATAAACACAATGAGTTTTATAATAAAGCTTTTACAGTGAAAGGGAAGTTTAAACATAAGGGAGAAAATCTATTTGAATTGAAAGATATTGATGTAGGTATTGAAATAGATATATTTTAGATCGTGTTACTATTTTGATTTTTCGTAGTTTAATATTGTTAATTATAATTATTTATTTTGAATGAATTGTTAATGTTTGGAATGGTTGAATTAGAAAGAAATTCCGAATTTATTACAGCTGTTTTTGTTTCGAATGTGTTTGTTAACTATCTAGTTATTAGTATTTTATTTTTATTTTTTTTATTGAAAATCAATTTTAAGTGAAAAAAATATTGAATGTATCTTCTTTTTTTTAACTTAGTGAAACAAAATCCAATCGTAAAAAATATACTAATAAATAATAATTGATAAGAATTTGATTTTTTTTAAAAATATTTTCTAATAACTTGCTCTCCTCACTATCCAGGCAGGTATTATATTTAATATAGAACCGCACGTTAAATCAATCCATTGCTTATACCGTCGACAGTGATTGATTTGGAATTAATTCTTCCAACCTCATTTTACATTCCGATAATAAAACAACTAAATATTCAGACCTCATTTTAAGTCTGAGTTTTATGAGTTTTTGTACATCATCCTTTGTCCATTTGTTTCTCAAGTTGGGTGGATATTCGGATGGTAATTAGCCTGTGTCAAATTCAAAAAAATAAGACTATGAACACACTTGAACTACTTAAAACCCAATTTAAGTATCCGTTCCCTACATTAAAGAACCCTAATGCGGATCTATTGCAGGAAATAACAGAGAATCAATGGATTGATGGAGAGTATCTTTGGCTCTACGAACAAAACCCCAACCTTCGTAAGAAGTATAAGATGACCAAGACGGCACATATTGCTTCCCATTGGTTTCCTACGGCTTCTCCTGAACGATTGAGGCCAATTTGCAGACTGATGTTATGGACCTTGTATAATGATGACCTCTATGAAGAAAGTGAGCTTGAAAACATCGAATATGTACATGCACAATCAATTGCTGTACTTAGGGGTGAGGTTACCGGTGAAGATTCCGGAATCCCTTTGGGTAAAATGCTGGCTTCCTTGAGACAGGAGTTGTTACAGTTTATCCCGGAAGAATCACTTTTCCGTTTTACACAGATGATTGATAAATATTTTATGGGATTGAAAACAGAGCTGATCTATAAGAAGAACAAAACTTATCCCAGTGTAGTAGAGTGTATTGCTTTACGCGAAAACTCTATTTGCCTGTATCCTTTTCTCCAACTTACTGAAGTAGAAACAGGAATCGTTCTTCCACCGGAAATTCATGCAAATCCGGTAATACAGCGTTTACAAACTTTAGCCTGTCATTTGGTTACCTATTTCAATGAAGTTCAGTCTGTCTTGAAAGATGAAGCTACAGACAGCGTGTATTATAACATAGTGAAGGTCATTCAGAACGAAAGACAAATGTCTCTGATGGAGGCATGTCTTGAAGATTTACGTCTGCATAATGAAGACTTGAATGAATTTCTAGCACTGCAAGTCTCTCTTCCGGATTTTGGTGAATGGCAGGAAGCGGTTATTAATTGGGTACATTACATGAGCATGGTTTTGAGTGGTTGGAAGAATATATCTACAAAGTTGGGAAGATATAATGCTATGGATTTTCCGGATGTCGGAGAACTGAGGGCAAAACTAAATGAAATATAATAATCATATAATCTTAAATACATAATAAACCTATGAGTATCAGAGAAGAATTAATTGTTCCTAAATGCTATTATCCCTGGGAAACAGTCCAGAGTCCTATTGCCAATGCTTTTGATGAAGAGGAAAAAGAATGGTATGACAATGACTATACTTTTATTTCTGAAGAAGGAATAAAGAGATGTAAACCTCAATTTTTGTCTCGGGTTGCCACTTATATGAATCCAACTTGCAAAAGTATTGATCTTATGCGCCCCTGTGCAAGGTTGATGATCTATATCACCATTTTTGATGATTATTTTGGGATAACACCAAGAGATGAATTGAAAGTTATGGCCGATAGAGTTTATGAGGTAATGATGGGGGATGAGCCCAATCCGGATGAGATTGGAATCCTCCGACAAATGGCACAGGCAAGAAAAGAATGGCTGGCCAATGGAATGCCCCAATTTTGGATAGACCGTGTCTCCATCAATTTCTATGAATTCATCATGTATGGCATGGCAGAGGAAATTCCTTTCAGGCAAGTAGAAAATAGAACCTATCCCTTGCTTGCCCATTATCTGAGTTTCAGGAAATACTCAATCGGAATGTGGCCTTACGGTGACCTGATAGATCCTGCCACTGACTCCCCGTTACCTGTCCACCTCTACAATCATCCCATTGTACAGCGCTGCAGGGAAATACTTTCTCTGGTTATTGTTATTCAGAATGATTTTGCCTCTATAAAAAAAGAGCTTGAAATAGAAAGTGAAAGTTTGAACATCATCTTCATTCTGAGTAACCAGTATAATCTATCATACCAGGACTCTTGTTCAGAAGCGATGAAACTGCATGATGCATATTGCCAGGAGCTTGATGATTTGCATAAATCTCTACCAGATTTTGGAGAATTTCAGGAAGTAGTATATGATCATATCCAACATATCAAATTACAAATAAGTGGCTGTGCAAACTGGTATTATAATTCAGGAACCAATCGATATGAACCAAAAGGATTCATTGTTCCACAATATGGAAGAGAGGGTGATGAAATTGTAATACCTCATAGTGTATTCGTTAAGAAATAACGGATGGATGTTCCATTGTGAATAATATATAATATTCTCTTGAAAAGTAATATTATTGAACCCCTTAACAACGTTTATTTGAACCATGAAGAAATAAACAGGAAAATTGGATTAGGTAATTTTACTGTTTAGTTATTAATGACTATGAAAAAAGAACGATTAGATGCCATTACGGATGGGATAATGGCTGTGATAAGCACTCTTATGCTTATGGATATCAAAATACCAAATTTATCATTTGCACATTTGCCTGGTATTTTGTATCAGATATTTGTTTATGCCATGAGCTTTGTGACTGTAGTCATTGTATGGCTTAATCATCATCGTATCACGTTGCATAAAGAGAAGATAGGGATCAATTCTGTTTGGATTAATTTCGGATTATTGTTTGTAATATCATTTATCCCTATTGCTACAGCGCATTTAAGTGAATCTTTTTTTGATACTTCTAACCATATGTTCTATGGTGTTGTTACGACATTGGTTGTACTTTTCTACGCAATCTTTCAGGAGTGTATTACCCGATCAGAAAATGAAAAGAATATACGGTTTGACCGGAAGATGAGTTGGTTGACAATGGGACTTTATCTATTAAGTATTCCATTAAGTTTGATAACCGTGTATATATCCGGGACTATTTTTCTTTTCGTACCTGCTCTATATTTTATTCAAAGTAAGAAATAGTAATTTCAACAATATGAAATTCATATAACGATGACAGATTTGAATCAAAGGTAATGAGTGCTACATGCTTACGTTAATTGTATAGTTGTCTTTGTTTGCCATCTTCTTTCAAAGCGGTATTACCATACCTTTTGAGTATGGTAATATCGCTTTCTTAATATTTTCAAGGGACTTCATGGGATGGCTCCTGTCTCTATAATGAAAATTCTTTGATTTATATCATTTTTTTTTAATTAGTTAATAATCTCTGGACTTGGGCCAGAGATTATTTTTTCAGGTCTTGATATACTGAATTATGCCAAATCAAATCACTGTACTCATCATCTGTAATTGGTAATTTAACAGTTGAGAAATATTACAGTTTGAAGGGCATTCACAATCTTAAATAAATTAAGTATGCTTTAGATAATTGAGTAATTTAATAATTTGGAAATTTTAATATTTATTTTGATGAAATTTTCCTTTGAAGGTTTTACAATTAAGAACCCTATATTTTTGAATTCATAAATGTTCTCAATAATTTTTAACAACAAAGATGAACTATCTTTTACTTTCATTGAAAGTTGGCCAATGTTTTCCGTAAGGGTAATTAGGAGTTTCAATATAAATGAATCTTTCTGAAAAGAATGATAAATATGTTTAATTTATAGGATGATAATTTGCACGCATTTAAAAATGACTTATTGAGATGGATATAGATCATCAAGAATACTTAGTTTTCTTAAATCTTCCAATAAAGAGTTCGAGTTTTGTACCAGCCGGGTCACTAGTAAAATGGATTACTCAGTTAAGTAATCCATTTTTTATTGGAATTGTATTTTCTTATTCATTTTATAACATTTGAATTTCAAATGATCTGCTCTTCAATAGAGCATGAAATTTTTGTCTCTGATTTTGTAAAAGTTAGCATAATTTGGTTCATAAAATGTCTGGAAAGTATTGTGAATAAAGAAAATGTTTCTATCTTTGCAGTCCCTTAAACAAAGGGATTTACTTAAAAAAAGTAAGTGGCCGACTCGGTAGCTCAGCTGGTAGAGCAATACACTTTTAATGTATGGGTCCTGGGTTCGAATCCCAGCCGGGTCACCAAAACCTGTTCAGGTTTTAAACAGTTAAAAAGGCGCATAAAAATGCGCCTTTTCTATTTAATATCATTTTAATGCTGCGACAGGTTTATGGATTATATATAATCTATGAGCATAGCAGTATTTTATTTATTGCTCAATGGTTCTGAAGCAATAAGCGGAGGAAGACAGGAACAGTAAATTTTTCATCATTGGAATTTAATAATAAAAAAAATTACTTAGGAACATATCTCATCTTGATTTCTTCAGAAGAAGTATGCAGTATTTCCTGAAATCCTATTTTCCGGTATAGATTGTAAGCCTTATCATTTCCGGGAATAACCTCTAGAATGATTTCAATACCATTAAATTTTTGAAGGACTTCGGTAATAACAGATTCAATCAATCCCTGGCCAATATTTTTTCCTTGAAACTCTCTTTTTACATACATCTGATAAATACTTCCGGTATTGTTTTCATTTTTAATAAAAGTACAGATACCCACAAGTTCCTGCTGAGCAAAAGCTCCACATACAAATCTTTCCGGTGTTTGTTCTTCAATATCGTTTTCTATCCGAAATTTTCAATACTAAGAGCTTTCTGATAGGTTGCTCCAAAAGATTCAGGGAATTTTTCCAGACTTTCCAGGCGGATAGCCCTGTAAATTCTACTTTCTTCAGGGATAAGTTTTCTATAATTAATATCTGTCATAGTCATTAGATTAATCATTTTCATTAATATCCGGATACAAATATGTAGATTATTTTGAACTTCTTTTTGGTATGGCCGGTTGAATTTCAACAATTATATTAAAACTAAACGATGCATTTGTAACAAATTTCATTTCAGTTAGTCTTATTATAAACAAAAGCAGTCATTTTTTTGATCGGAAAAGGTTATATATTCATCCGGAAAGTTAAAAAAAATGTTTGTTTAAGGGGGAATTTTGATACTTTATTTAAATGTTACATTTTTGCAAAATTAACTGCTTATTCCATCATAAGCATGATAAATTATGTATATTTATAACACTTATTGGGGAATAATAATAAAAATAACAGTAGAAATTTATTAACATGTTTCAAAGGAACATGCGTAGGTAGATATAGGGAAAAGTGGTACTGATGGAAAGAATTAATCTGATCATTCTTAAGAATAAAAAAATACATTCAAAGGAAATAAAAAAGATAATAGCCTGTACAATCTGCATAGGGTTATTTTTATGTATGCTTTCGTGCAGCCATGATTCTCAGGATAAAGAAAGAGAAAACTTTGATGTTTCTTTATTAAACCAGACTTCAGACCTTCAGTTGTCAGGGGAGTATGAAGCTCTTGTCCGGCTGAATATAAAATACCTGAAAAAGGCTGCGAAAATGAAGTATAAAGCCGGAAAAGGCCTTTGTTACCTGAATATGGCAGGGGTGAATGTCTCAGCAGGAAATTATGATAAAGCCCGCTTTTTTTTCAACAAAGCAGAGAAAGATTTGAAAAACTCTGAGAATAATTATCATAAAGCAACATTCTATAATGACTACAGCCTGTATTATTCTCATCTTAAAATAAATGATAAGGCTATTGAATGTAATAATAAAGCATTTTACTATTTAAAACAGGCTGCAAAAACTAGTCTTGCCCGAAAACTTCTTCCGAGACTGTACGTGAACAAAGGAATTTACTATGCCTGGAAAGGGTGGTTCGGAACTTCTTTAAAATGTTTTACCAAAGCGAATGTACTTGAAAACTCCGCCTATAGTAATTGTATGGTCGCCCAATACTATTTATTTGTTCACAAGCCTGATTCTGCAGGAATATATATTGAGCGGGCTGATGAGAAAATGCTAAGCCAAAAGACAACTGATGTAGAATCCCTCTGGGTTTATTATACCATGGGTTACTACTATAATGAAGTCAATAACAGTGAGCAGGCTGAGAAAGCACTTAGAAAAGCATTGGACATCAATATTAAAACAAGACGTACTTATTCTTCACATATAAAAGAGGTTTATATGGCACTGGCAGAACTGTATAAAAAAAAGAATGACGGCGGGAAAGCTTATTTCTATCTGAAAAAGTATATGGAAGAAGAAGGTAGATTTGATGCCGCAAGATTTACCGCAATGAATAAAGCAACCGAGGATTTTATTTCTGAAGTAAAACAGGAGTCGGACTGGCATAAAAATGATCTCCCACTATTCATTGCCTTATCTATTGCTATTCTTACCTTTTCAGGAGTATATGTCCGGAAAATAATTAATAAGTTAAAGCTGAAGAAAAACTCTTTAAAAGAAGAGACAGATGAACTAAAAAACCATGTGGAGACTAAGCAGCTGGAAGAAGTAATAGAGCTTGCCAAACGAAATGATTCTTCTTTTTTATTAAAATTCAAAGAACTATATCCTGATTTTATAAAATCACTTCTGAAAATCAATCCTGACCTTGAAAACTCAGAACTGGCTTTCTGTGCCATGCTGAGACTTCGTTTTTCTGCTAAAGAAATTGCAGACTATACTTTTGTACAGCACAGATCTGTACAGCAGAAAAAATACAGAATAAGAAAAAGACTGAATATTCCCGGAGAAACAGATACTTATGACTTTTTTGAAAACTTAACATAATAAGAATATTTCTTCACAATAAAAGATGCCGGATTCTGTTTTATAAAAAATTTTATTGTTGATCTCGCCAGAAGTATCATTAAAAAAATAGAAGAGAATGCATTCTGAGAGATCATTATTAAATCATAATTTATACAGAAATTTAGCTTAAATAAAGAAACATATGATACGTATTTTTCTTATTGTTTTACTTATTATTTTAGTTTCTTGCCATTCTCATTCAAAGAAAGAGGCTGAAAAGAAATTTGATATTTCTTTGCTGAAGCAGAATGAGAAATTCAGAGTGGCCGGAGAATATGACTCTCTGATCAATCTCAATAAAAGGTATTACAAATTAGCCGATAAAATAAATTATGCGGATGGAAAAGCACTATGCTACATCAATCTGGCTGAACTTAATATTTCATTAGAAAATTTTCAGAAATCTCAGATTCTTTTTGATAATGCAAAAGAAATTCTGGATCATTCAGAAGATAATTTACATAAGGCCAGATTTTATAATGTTTATGGCCGGTTCAATATAGAACTCCGAAGGGTTGACAAAGCTTTTCAATATAATAATGAAGCGATGAGCCTGATACAGAAAAGCAGTCAATCTGAGCTTAAAAATGATCTTCTTTTCAGTATCTATTTCAGACAGGCTATTTATTTTATCCAAAAAAAGAATTACGAAAAAGCACTCGAATATTTTCACAGGGCAAAAAAAATGGATAATACAGGTCTTACCGATTGTGCTATAGGGGATTATGTTTATATGCATAAGAATAAAGACTCTGCATACAAATATGTAACTACTGCTTATAATAAAGCTATTATAAGAGGAAAAGAAGATGGAATTGCCTTGTATGCCAATACGATTATGGGAGAATATTTTCTTACCAACAAACAATATGATAAGGCAGAAGAGACACTTAAGAAAGCCTTGAAGATCAATGAAAAAACCAAACGCATCTATGCCTATTACGGCAAGTACATCTATAATGATCTCAGAATGTTGTATGAGCGCAGAGGAGATAAAGAAAAAGCATACCTTTATTTGAAAGCATATACAGACGCTTATTATAAAACCAACACATCTTTACTGGCTACAATTAATCAGGATATGGAATCTTTTATTACGGGAGCTCGCCAGGATGAAGCCCATCATAAAAGTAAAATATACTGGATTATCTTTCTGTCATTGGCAGGTCTTTCTCTGCTGGGATTGTATGCCTGGAGAATTATCAGTGCTTTGGGAAAAAGAAAAGAGGTACTCACTATAGAAGCCGAAAATCTGAAAATCAGGATGAATGACAATAAACAGGAAGAGATCATAGAACTTGGTAAAAAGAATGATCCTGAATTTCTGAATCGGTTTAAAGAAGCTTATCCTGAATTTATAGATCGACTTTTAACGATCAATCCCGGCCTTGAAACCTCTGAATTAATTTTTTGTGCGATGCTGAAACTTCATTTTACCTCCAAAGAAATTGCAAATTATACTTTGGTTCAGCACAGAAGTGTTCAGCAGAAAAAATACAGAATAAGAAAGAAACTGAATATTCCCGGAGAAACAGATATTTATCATTTCTTTGATACCTTGAAATAACTCAAAAAAAAACTGTCTGATTCATCATGTCAGACAGTACTCGAAATATTCTCTTTTCACCACTTGGAATTTTTTTGTGGTCTCTTGTTCAAATATGAAAATTTTTAACGAAAACAAGAAAAAAAGCTATACTACACAAATACTACATCATATATTTGGGTTTTTAATTAATTGATAATTAATCAATTATGTTTTCTGTTAAATTTGTAGATATATTTTAAAAAAAAGACTAAACAATTTTAAGCAAGCCTTTTTTTTCGCTTTTGTTTTTAAATAATAAACTCTTTTAAGATGTTTTTTAGTCTGATTTTCAATGTTTTTTCCATCAGTATTTTGATAAGAACACTCAAATAATTTTATCTTTTCAAAACCTTTAAAGATTGATAAATAATTATGGTTAAAATATAAATTATTGATATTTAATTATTTACAACAGTGTTGTATCTATGTAGTATTACCTTTTTTTGTTTTTTATTCAAAAAATATAAGCTTTGTGAAGAGTTTTATTATGAATGTCATATGATATATTTTGTTTTATTGAATTTATGGTAATAGTTGATAGTGTTTTTAAAAAACCAATTCAGAATAATCCTTTCAATAAAAATTGCAATGTATTCTCCCAAAATTACTTTAAATAGTTATATGAAAAAAAGAATTTTATTAGTTTGCGCGTTAGCGTCTTGTTTTACGGTTTTCAATGCTCAGAGATGGGAATCTGTCTCTCAAAAAACCTCACAGATAAGAAAAGGAGTAGATGTACAGCATTCTTACAGAGTGGATCTGAAGTCTCTTAGAGAGATGCTGAAAAATGCTGAAGAAACGGGAAAAAATGCACGCCCTGTCATTGTTTCCTTACCAACAGTAGAAGGAAAGATTGAAAGGTTTGCTGTCTATAGCAATCCAGTAATGGATAAATCGCTTGTAGACAAATATCAGCTAGGATCTTATGTGGGAGTTGGTGTAGATGATTCTTCTAAATATTTAAGATTCAGTACTTCTCCAACGGATATGCAGTCTATGATTATTAAAGATGGTGTATTTCAGTTTATAGAACCGATAAGTGCCGATAAACAGACTTATGGAGTATTTTATAAAACAAAGAATGAAGGAGAGCATGGTTTTAAATGTGATACAGGAGAACATGATTTTAAGGATATTAATAAGTTGGTAGCGAATGGTAAAAAAATGCTTTCCGGAGTTGGAATTACGAGCAGACCCACCAATACGAAATACAGAAATTTTAGAATGGCATTGTCCGTTACCGGAGAATACAGCCAGTACCAATTAACAGCAGCAGGTACTCCTGCTAATGCCACGGATGATGTAAAAAAAGGAGTTGTTTTGGCAGCAATGAACAATACAATGACCCGCATAAATGGTGTTTTTGAACGTGATTTTGGTGCTCATTTAACAGTTCAGAACCTTCCTCAGCTTATTTATCTTGATGCTGCATCTGATCCTTATACAAATAATTTAAACCTTCAACTACAACAGACGCTTACTTCTGAAGTAGGAAATGCTAACTATGATATTGGGCATGTTCTTAATCAAAATGCAGAAAGAAGCGGAAATGCAGGAGGAATTGGAATTGTTTGTACAGATCCTGCAAATAATACAGATATAAAAAAAGGTTCTGCTTTCACACAAGGGCCTATCCCGGTAGGTGAAGTTTTTGACTTTACCGCAGCACATGAAATGGGACATCAGCTGGGTGCTAACCACACATTTTCAAATACTTCTGCTACAGATGCAAATCAGGGAGCGAATGTAGAACCAGGAGGCGGAACAACCATTATGGGATATGCAGGGATTACCTACGATAATGTGCAGGCTAATGCAGATGGATATTTTCATTACAAGTCAATTGATCAGGTGCTGACTAATTTAGAGAACAAACCTAACTGTGGAACATCTCAAAATATTACTAATAATACAGCTCCGGCAATTAATCCATTGTCAGCTTATAGCATTCCTAAAGGAACGGCTTATTATCTTGAAGCTTCTGCTACAGATGCTGAAAATGATTCTGTAAACTATACCTGGGAACAGAATGACAGTACAGATGAGTTTTCTACGATCTCAGGAGATAGCGGATGGGGATATAATCCTAAAGGTACCTTAACAAGATCAGTTCCTGGTACACCAGCCGGAAGAAGATATTTTCCTAAGTTGGAGACTGTGATGAGCGGAACACTTACAGATAAGCAAGGATGGGAAACTGTATCGTATATTCCAAGAACATTGAATTATGCAGTAACGGTAAGAGATCTGAACGCTCAGCGCCCAATGGTTTCAACTTCTACAACTACAGTGACAGTTGGGAATGATGGGCCTTTCAAATTCAATGGGCTTACTACATCTTCTGTGTTATATAATGATGCTGTAAATAAAATCTATTGGGATGTTGCCAATACGAATGCAGCGCCTTATAATACAGCGAGTGTGAAAATAGATTATACTACAGATAATGGTACAACCTGGACAAATCTTATTGCAGCAACTCCTAACACCGGAAGCTATAGCGCACAAATGCCGAGTAATCTAAGTGGGGCTGTAAAGCTAAGAGTTTCAGCTGTAGGTAATGTATTTTATGCAGTATCTCCTTCAATTACTGTTGGTAGTGCCCCTACATCTAATACATCTGCTCCTACAGGTATTGCGGCTATTGATACTGAAATTTTCAAAACAACTGCACGAGTGTCATGGAACAGTGTTCCGGGAGCTACTTATTCTGTTAATTACAGAAAAACGGGAACAGCAAACTGGTCTAATGCAGTTAGTCAGGCTAATTCTATAGTACTGAATAATTTAGAAGATGAAACCAATTATGAGGTTCAGGTTGCTGCGGTAGTTAACTCTGTTGCCGGGATTTTTTCTAATAATTATACATTTAAAACGAAAGGATTAAAAACTGGAGTAGATTATTGTATATTAAACTCAGGATCACCTTACTTAGGGGCAATTTTGAAAGTTGCAGTTGCTAATATTAATTATACTGATCTTACAGCAAGATCTTATAAAGATTTAAGTGAGGATCCAAGCAAGATTGTTAATTTGACACAAGGTAATACCTATACAATTTCACCAAACATAGGGAATTTATTACAAGACGGTATGCCGGTAAATTTATCTGTATGGATTGATTACAATAGAAATGGAACTTTCGAAACATCAGAAAGAGTTGCTCAGGCATCCGGGACGTCCCCTAAAGGGAATGTTGGAATGGGTAATATTAACTTTACAGTTCCATCAACTAGCTATGCCGGAGATAAGTTGTTACGAATGAGAATTATTGGTAAATATTCAACGACAGCTTTGGCTAATGTATGTGGTGAACTGGCAAGCGGTGCAGGTGGTATTATGGATCTTCCCGTGAAAATTACAGCCAATACGCTCGCTGTGAGAGAAGCAGCGGAAACCAAATCTTCAGACATAACTATTTACCCTAATCCTGCAGATACATTTGTAGAAGTGAAAAACCTTAAAGGTAAAGCAGATTACAAAATCTACAGCGCAGATGGAAGATTAGTTCAGGAAGGTAAAATTGAAGGTAAGATCAACGTTGCTTCTTTGGTAAAAGGAATGTATGTGATCACTATAAAAGATGACAAGAATACTTATAATACTAAGTTAATCAAGAAATAACACAAATGAATCTCCGCATCAGGATCTAAAACGCGGAGAGAAAAAAGGTTTATTAAACCTAAAAAGGCTGTCTCTGGTTGAGGCAGCCTTTTGTTTATGATGAAGTCAGGTGACCATTAAAGAAGTCGAGCATGGTTGCTAATGACTTTTCAGAATGCATCCGTTCTCCGTTTTCAAGGGATTCCTGCGTAGAAATGGCTGCTCTTTTGCGCATATGATGTTCATAGCCGGAAATGGCGTCCTGTAATGTGCTGTAATTATTACTTGTTAAATATTCGCTCAGTTCAAGGGCATCCAGCATAGCCATATTAGCACCTTCTCCTGCAAATGGAGGCATTACGTGTGCGGCGTCACCAATAAGTGTTAGATTAGGTTGTGCTTCCCAGGTCTGATCTGAAGGCATAGAGTAGATCAACCGTGGTATAAACGGAGTTACAGCATTTTCAAACAATTCATCCCAGATAGGGCTCCACCCGGAATATTCTGTTTTGAACCAGTTTAGTACCTGTGAATGATCAGAAAAATCAAGACCACTGTCAGCGGGCCAGTTTTCATCCGCTTTAAAGCTTGCATAAAATCCAAGATCTCCGTTACCTTTCTGGCCAAGCAGAATATTTTTGGTATTTCCGAATGCCATTATTTTTCCACCCTTAATGATGGCATCAATCTGAGGTGCTTTTTCTTTTGAAGCACTACCTTCCAGCATGATGATTCCGGAGTAAATTGGTTTAATATCAGTAAGATATGGCCGTATTTTAGAATTGGCTCCATCACTGGCAATAACAAGGTCTGCATATTCTGAAGTACCGTTTTTAAAATGCAGAAGCCATCCTTCATTTTGACGTTCCATCGTGAGAAAATGACTGTCCCAGACTACGGTTTCAGGATGTAATGATTCTAAAAGCATATTCCTTAGAGGTCCACGGTCTATTTCAGGGCGGAAATGCTCATGTCCAAAATCTTCTTCAGGTTTTGTTTCATGGTCATTAAAAAATATTTCTGCCTTTTCATTCATTATCAGCATCCTGTCTGCTCCGGGGCGGAAGGTCTTTTTAAATTCCTCCAGTAGTTCTGCTTTGCGTATGGCTGCCAGCCCCGAATCTTCATGCATATCAAGAGGTGAGCCCTGTACCCGTGCATTTTTATTGAAATCTCTTTCATATACTTTTACGTCTGCACCTTTCAACTGTAAAAGTCTTGCCAGTGTAAGTCCTGCGGGACCGCCGCCAACGATTGCGATTGATTTATTGTCTATCAGCATTGTTAATTTAAATTTTACAATGCAAATTTATTTTCCTTTCAACACTGATAATAGTACAAATCGGTCGTTTTTATTTTTAGATAATTCTTTAGGAGCAACTCCTGAAAATTTCTTCACTTCCTTGATGAAATGATTCTGATCGGTATAATTGAGTTCAGGAAAGAGCCTTCCTTGTGCTATATGTTCCAATGACGCTCTGAAACGCAAGATAGTAGAGTAGGCTTTTAATGACAAACCAAGTTGTTTGGTAAAATAGCGGTTGATCTGTCTGCTGCTCCAGCCTGTTTTTTCAGAAAGTTCTTGTACACTCATTTCACCTTTTGAGGTATAAACCAATTCAAAAAGCCTCTGTTTTCTTTCATCAAGCTTTTGAGGAAGCAGTTCTTTTATTTTTTGAGTTGCTTTTGTACTGCAATGGTTAAAATCCTTTATATCATCAGCTTTAAAATTCCAGAAATCAGGAGAAAGTTCTTTTCCGATATTCAATAAATCTGCGATGGAAGTATTCAGAATATATTCAACAGCAAGTGGTTTAAAGCTGACGATAAATGCAGTTGTATGGGGAGCTATGTACCTTTGTTCAGGATATGTTTCCAGTCCGAGAAGGGTAATATGAAAAGGTTCTGAAGCTGATTGTGAAAAAAATAAATCAATTCTTCCGTCAGGAATGATCACCACTTCTTTAGCTTCATCTGAAAGGTTCTGAAAAGTTCCCAGATTTTCAACGAAATCTGCGATCTCTTTATCAGGTTCGATGAAATTATAAATGAAGCCATTGTCCATAATGATTTCCTTTTGCAGGCTATTTTTTGCTGAAGAAAAAGTACAAAATTTGTTATAAACTACCAAGATATTCTTTATTGTACAGGATTGATTAAAACAAACATTAAGGTTTTCAGTACAATAATAACCGATTACTTTTATTTAAAGATAAAAATGTAAAAGCTTATTGGATAATATTCTAGAATTAAAAGCTTTTGCGCTTTACTTCAAGGTTTTTAAATACTATTTTTGTTACAGATAGTTTTTAAAACTAAATGTATAATAGCTCTTATTCTCATGGACAAATCATCAATTAACACCTACTTTCATTCTTTATTCAGTATCAAAGCTGAGGTGGTTGAAAAAATTACTGAAAAATTCAGCCATTTTGAGTTAAAAGCCAATACTGTTTTGCTGGATAAAGATGCCATCAGTACCAATACATACTTTCTGGAGAAAGGTTATGTCCGGTCGTATATATTGAATGAGGATAATGAGGAGATAACCACCAATATTTATACAGCCCCCTGTTTTGTTAATGATTTTCTGTCTTTTTTCAAACAACAGCCTACCAAAGAAATATACCAGACCGTGACTGAATGTGTTTTCTGGGAAACAGGATTGGAAAATGTACAGCATAACTTCCATAATATTCCTGAATTCAGAGAGTTTAGCAGACTTCTTTTTGTCCTGAATTACTATAATATTCACGACAGACTGATAGAAATGGCCAGTCAGAAGGCTTCTACAAGATATTTTAATCTGATGAAGAAAGATCCGGATATTTTTCAGCATGTTCCTTTGAAGATAATTGCTTCTTATCTGGGGATCAAAGACAGTTCACTGAGCCGGATCAGAAGAGATATTCATAAAATTTAATTTCTTTTCATTTGTCAAGTGATATTTCAGAAATCATCACTGATCTTTGCTAAAAATAATTTCATGAACAAAAAGCATATTGTCGTTGTAGGATTAGGTGGAGTAGGCGGTTACTTTGGTTTTAAAATAAATCAGACCAATGAAGCTTCCGGAAAATATACTGTTTCTTTTGTTGCCCGCGGAGAAACCTATGAAAAAGTAAAAGAAAACGGATTAACTCTGCTGTCTCCCGAACATTCCAATAGCCAAACGCATCCTGATGCTGTTGAAGAAAACATCAGTGATATTCAAAATCCTGATCTGGTGCTGATTTGTGTAAAAGAATATGATCTTGAAAATGTATGTAAGCAGCTGCTGCCAGTCATCAATAAAGACACGATATTGCTTCCTATGATGAACGGTGCAGATATCTATGACAGAATACGTAAAATAATTCCTGAGCATACGGTTCTCCCAACCTGCATCTATGTAGCTTCTCATATTAAGGAAAGAGGAACTGTGGAGCATAAAGGAAAAGCAGGGAAAATGATTGTGGGGAGAGATCATGAACATTTTTCTGCTCCTTTAGAATGGATTACAGAGCTGTTGAATGAAAGTAAAATTGATTTTGATTTTAAAGACAATTCATTATCGGATATCTGGACGAAATTTATTTTCATTGCCAGTTTCGGATTGGTAACAGCTAAGCATAATTCATCTATCGGGGCGGTATGCACAAATGAGCAGCAAAAATATGAAGCCACCGAAATTATGAAAGAAATAAAGCAGATTGCAGTTCAAAAAGGAATTTCCCTTCAGCACGATATCATCGATAAAACTTTTGAAAAAGCATCTACATTTCCTTTTGAAACCCCGACTTCTTTACAGCTGGATATTCATTCAGGAAAGAAAGAAAATGAGCTGGAATTATTTGCAGGAGCTGTTTTAAAATATGGGGCAGAACTTGGTATTGAAACTCCTTTTACTCAAAAAATCTACACGGAGATTAAAGAAAAATAGATTTGGGCTAAAGCCGAATGAAAAAGAAGGATAAAAAGGCGGGTTAAAACCCGCCTCTATTGAAAATTAAATATAAAAGATAGAAATTTCTTAAGAATTCCCGGATTCCATTCACAGTTGATCACATTGCAGAGTTCTAATTACAAAATGACACTGATGCACGCTAGTGTCAACTTTTAAGCATTGTGCATGAACTTCTGCCGGTCTAATAATACTTCATCCGTTTCGCGGTGATCAGGATCATCTATACAACAATCTACCGGACATACAGCCTTGCACTGGGGTTCTTCATGAAACCCCTTACATTCCGTACATTTTCCGGATACGATATAGTAAACTTCGTCTGAAACAGCTTCATTATAAGTATCAGCATCAGCTTCCGTACCGTCTGGGAATGTTATATGACCTGAAAGTTTTGTTTTGTCTTTCCAGCGCCAGTCGATGGCTCCTTCGTAAATGGCCGAATTGGGACATTCAGGTTCACAGGCCCCGCAATTGATACATGCATCCGTTATTTTTATAGCCATATTATGTATGTTTAGAAGGTTTTAAAAAGGGATTTCTTTAACGTTGAACGGTTCGGAAATCCCTGCTAAACTTAATTACAGCAGTTCAACACTGTTCTTTGAAAATAAGCAGCATAAAGCGTGCTAATTTTTATTTTTAAATCATTAATCTTCAGTAATTTCTGCCTTAAGCCTATCAATATGAGCTGTAAACTGAATCTGGCAGGTTAATCTGCTGGGCTTATTAAATCTGAAGAATTCAGGCTTTCTATTTTTCTTGAGGTTGCAATACTGATAAGTTTATCAAACTTACCGGAATAGAGTTCCGAAATTTCAGTTGAATGTTCCGGATCAAATAATGATGATCTCACAATAGGAACACTGAATGGTAATGGCCATGCTCTTAGTGACTTGGCGATAGAGTCCATAGTATTGATTCCCTGCATGGCCTGAAGACCATCTGCCCAGCATACCAGTCCGACAGTTTTATCCGTGAGGTAAGGTTCGTATCTGTTGGCAGTCACTTCAAGCCAGTCCAGACAGTTTTTCATCACGCCCGGAATACTGCCATGATAAAGCGGAGCCAGCCAGATATGCAGCTCAGCATCGGTGAACATCTGGGTCATGCGCTCTACAGCCAAAGGAGTTTTGGTAAGTGTAATATCAAATAGCGGAATACCGGAATCAGCGAGAGTAAAAATATCAGTATGAATTCCCCGTATTTTCAGACGTTCTGAAAAATAGTTGGAAATCAGTCCGGAAGTAGATTGTGTTCTTCTTTCCAGAGATCCGTTGAATATGATTGCTTTCATTTTTTATTGTTTAAAAATTACTTTGGGTAATCCTATCTCACCATACATCAGTGTTTTTACTAAAGGTTTCAGAAGTCCTGCAGCTAATAAATAGAGCGCGGGATCATGATTGGTACTTGCACGAACGACTACTTTCTGATTTCTGTAATGTTTCAGGTCCGCATAGATGAGACGGCGTTTCCAAAGATCGAGCAGAACTGTTTCTGCATTGTTCAAATCGACATAAGAAGCATAAGGAGATAGTTTTTCCATGATTAGCATATAGGCCCAGGGCGGGATAATGGCATCCGTAGAACAGATGATTCCTACTGCTTTTTCGTTATAGACAGAAAAATCCACCGCAGCAATTGATTCTTTAAACTCTTTCTCCTTGACAATCATTCCCATGAAGAGATGATCTTTGATATCCAGTTCCACAATTTCCGTTGTGGGTTTGTAATCTGAAAGATCAAGGGCAATAATACCTGAAGCTTTTGCTTTATTGATAAAATTTTCCTCAGTCATAGTTTATTTACATTAAGTGTTAATTATCTTACTTTTGATAAAGCCTCTTCATATTTTTTCTCAACAGCAGACCAATTCAGCACAGACCAGAAAGAATCCAGATAATCTGCCCTTTTATTCTGATAGTTCAGATAATATGCATGTTCCCATACATCTATCCCAAGAATAGGGAAGCCTCTGTTTGTTGAAAGAACATCCATCATCGGATTATCCTGATTAGGAGTAGAACTGATAGCCAGTGATCCGTTGAATTTTACAAAAAGCCATACCCATCCTGAACCGAACTGAGATAAGCCTGTTTTTTTCATTTCTGCTTTAAGGTTCTCAAGGCTTCCAAAAGTTGCAATGACAGCATCATTAAGGGTACCTTCAGGATTAAGCTTAGGTTGTGGAGAAAGAATTTCCCAGAATAAAGAGTGGTTATAATGTCCCCCGCCATTATTTCTTACAGCAGGGCTGTATTCACTTACTCTTTGCAGTAAAGAATCAAGATCGGGATTGGTTTCATTGGTTTGTGACAGTGCAGTATTCAGATTATCTACATATGCCTGATGATGTTTCTGATGGTGAATTGTCATTGTTTCTTTATCTATAAAAGGCTCCAAAGTATCATAAGCATAAGGTAACTGAGGTAATGTAAATGGGTTCATCGTATTTATTTTTTTGATTATTATAGGACAAAGGTAAAAATTTATTTAAATAAAACAACATTTTGGTTGTTTTATTGATTGTGTTGCTTTAAAAGATAACAGTTTGTAAATGTTTGATTTAGTTACTTTTTTTGGAGATTATAGAAAATGACTATATTTGTTGTTGAAAAATAAAACAACCTAAATATTGTCAAATGAAGAAGCCGGCTGCGGATCGTATTCTGATGTTTTTAAAGATGAGAGGTGAAGTTACATCGCTTCTTATTGCTGAAGAATTGTCGATCACCAAAGAAGGAGCAAGAAAACATTTACTGAATCTTGCTCAGGAAGGATTGATCCGGTCTTCGGTGAAGAGCGAAGGAGTGGGGCGCCCATCCACCTATTATACCCTTACAGAAAAAGGATTGGCTCAGTTTCCTGATACTCATGCAGATGTAACCGTTCAGATTCTGAAATCAGTGAAAAATCTTTTGGGTGAAAATGCATTGGAGCTATTAATCAGTGACCGTGAGAAAAATACTCATGAGCGATACGAAAAAGTACTTGTTAAGACAAAATCTTTGGAGCAACGCCTCGAATCCCTGGCAAAAATACGCAGTGAAGAAGGATATATGGCAGAATGGAAAAAAGAAGGGAAAGATTATTTTCTGATCGAAAACCATTGCCCGATATGTGCTGCGGCAACAGAATGCCAAGGGTTCTGCCGTGCTGAATTATCCAATTTTCAGTCGCTGATTGGGAAAGAATACAGGGTTGAAAGAGTAGATCATATTATTTCCGGCGGACAGCGCTGTGTTTATAAAATCAGCCATTAATTCATCATTTATAACTTATAATTATCATTCAAAAGATGGCTTTAAAAGCAGTAATATTTGACATGGACGGGGTACTGATAGATTCAGAAAAATTCTGGACTCAGGCAGAGCTTGATGTATTTTCATCCTATGGAGTGCAGGTCACAGAAGATCTTGCAGCACAAACCAAATATATGACTACTCAGGAAGTAACAGAATTCTGGTATGAAAGATTTCCATGGGAAAATTTTGATGCATCTGATTTAGAAAATAAGGTGGTTACAAGAGTGATAGAAATGATAAAGAACCAAGACTGTACAATGTCTGGAGTGCAGGAGTTTATTAAAAATCTTAAGAATAAAGAATACAAGATAGGACTGGCAACTAATGCTCCTTTGCGTGTAGCTAATGCTGTTCTTGAAAAGCTTCAGGTTAGTGATTTATTTGACACTGTTCACTCATCAGAGTTTGAAACTCAGGGAAAACCTCATCCAGCTGTTTATCTTACTTCTGCAAAAAAACTGGGTGTTTCTCCTGAACACTGTATTGCTATTGAAGACAGCCCCTCTGGATTAAAAGCGGCGAAAGGAGCTGGAATGCAGACTATAATTTTCACCAATAATGACGAAAGCATAAATTCAAACCTTGCCGATTTTAAAATCCTGGATTTTAATACAGCTTTTTTACCGGTGTTTGGTGAGTAGCGAATAGTGAATAGTGAATCCGCTTCGCTGTGAACTTTAATATATGCTACAAAAATTGACGATTGACTGCGTAGCAAATTGATCATTGACACAACCCCAACCCCGCAACCCGCATCTCAATACCTCGTCAACACCTCCATCAACAAAAGAATAGAAACCAGTTTTTTAGACGACTGATATTCAGGATTCAGTTGTTCGCGGATTTCCCCCAAAGCTTTGCTTAATTTATTACTTACTGTCTTATTGCTTACTCCTAATGCTTCTGCGGTTTCATTAACGGACATATTTTTCCGGATTCTCATATCATATACCTGTTGCTCCGTTGAAGGAAGCTGGGCAACCACTTCATCAATCATTAATAATAAACTATTGATTTCATTTTCCTCAAGGATCTCAAAATACTCTGTATCCGATATCTCAAATTCATTAGGGATGTCAAACTCATCAATGCTCAGCGTGGGAGGGGCTTTTTTATAATTGTTATAAAAGTCAAGGATGCGATAATGAAGATGGCGGAGAAGGTAGCCTTTTGCACTTTCGGAGTCATCAGTTTGTATCGTATCTGTATTCTCAAGGATCTTTATCCATAGGTTCTGAAGGATTTCCTCAGCAATTTCTTTATCCCGCGTGCGCACAAAAACAAAGCTATATAGACTATCCCAGTATCGGTCATACAGCAGCATAAATGCAGGACGGTCGCCTGATTTTATTTTCTTTAATAATGTATAGTCTGTTGGGCTCATATTGTGTTACAAAATTACCTAAAGGAAAATTAACTTTTTGTGAACTTTGGGGATGGTAAGATTAAATATTTCTGAAAAAAGAGGGTTAAACAAGATGTTAATGTTTAGTAAATGTGAAAAACAACGAAAATTATTAACAATTTGGTTGTAATGTGAATATAACATTAACAATACCCTGGGGAAGTTTTTCATTTTCACGGTCTTATAGATAGAAGTATCTGTGAATACTATGAAAGACTTTATGAAAAAACATTTAACATATAAAAATATTGAAGCCTTTGTTTTCAGACTTTGGGAACGGGAAGTTTCTGATGACCCAATTTCTGAAAAGGAAAATAAACTTTTAACAAAATGGAGAATCCAGACTGAAAAAGATCTGGATACTGTTCATAGAAAAGAATCCAGAGAAAGGGTATTATCCGGACTGGAGCATTATTTTTCTCAAACAGATATTATTTCTATACATTCTGCAAAAAGGTTGAAAACAAACCTATATAAAATGGCAGCAGTTATTATTCTGCTTTTGTCGCTGGGAGGTATTTTCACCTATACCATGTTCATTAAGCCCGATGTTTATCTTGCAAAATCAGAAAACCGTATTGTTCATCTTGAAGATGGATCTGTAGTTACTCTTTTACCAGGCGCTGAACTCACTGTTGATAAATCATTTCCTGCCTCTACCAGGGTTGTGAATTTAAAAGGAGATGCCATTTTTTCCGTGGCTAAGTCAAAAGTACATCCTTTTGTAGTGCGTGCTGATGGTTTCAGTACTAAAGTATTGGGAACAGTATTTAAAATCTCACAGTCCGGAAAGAAAAAAGCGGTTGATCTTTATGAAGGAAAGGTGGCTGTATCCTCTCCCGGAGTTCCGGTTTCTTTCCTTAAGCCTAATCAGAAATGGACAAATTTCGGGATTGCACATACTACAGCGATCATTTCAATAAGTCCGGTGAAAAATGCGGCCAGGAAAATTTCTGCAATACTGTCTTTAAGCTTTAATGATGTTCCTTTAAAAGAAGTGGTAGTTGTTCTTGAGAGTAACTATAACACAAAAGTATTATATCCTAAAGATGCTGAAGACAAGAAGATCACTGCTGACTTTACCGGAGGAACAGTAGGAGAAAATATTGAATCACTGGCCTTCATCCTTGGATTGGAAGTACAGAAAAAAGAGAACACCTATATCCTGAAGAAATAAAACATTACACAAAAAATTAAATAGTCATAATCAAGAGAACACTTTAAGTATGAAAAGTTTGAAATGTGGGATTACCATAGCAGCCTTATTTTTTACTGTAGCCGCAGAAGCACAGGAGCTGGTTCAGAAAGTAACATTTTCTGTACCTGCCAACAGACCGTTGATTGAAGTTTTGGAGGAATTTGCCGGAAAAACGGGAATGAGGCTGGCTTATTCCAAGGTAGATATTAAAGAGCTGAAGGTAAAAGGAGTGAAATGTGAAAATACATCCGTTAATGGCTGTCTGAAAGATATTACCAATGGACTTCCCGTTGTGTACCGTCTGCATGGTGATCTTATTTCAATAAAATATGAAAGTTCTAACATCTCTGTACCGGGAAACGGACGTATTTCCGGTAAAATAGTGGATGAGGTAGGAAATCCCATTACCGGAGCAGAAATTAATATTGCCCAGAAAACCGTAGTAACAGATAATAACGGAGATTTTACAATAGATCTTCCCTCAGGAACTTATAATCTGACGATAAAAGCTCCAAAATACAATACACTGAGAGTTGAAAAACTATCCGTTATCAATAAAGAAACGAACTCCGTATCATTTGCCCTGAACAAGGCTTCTGATAAAATTACAGATATTAAAGAAGTTGTGATTACTGCAGCGCGTAAAGCAGATACCCAGGCAGGGCTTCTTGCTCAACAGAAAAAAGCGGCACAGATGAGTGACGGTATTTCAGCAGAACAGATTTCTAAAACACCGGACAGCGACGTAGGAGGGACTCTGAAAAGAGTAACGGGAATTACCACTATAGATAATAAATATGTAGTAGTACGATCTATGGGTGAACGATGGAATACCGCAGCCATGGACGGAATTAATCTCCCGAGTACAGAAGCCTATAATCAGAATTTCTCATTTGATATCATTCCTACTGCCATGGTGGAGAGTGTAGTGGTGAGTAAATCTGCAACACCCGATATGAATGCCAGCTTTGCAGGAGGTTATGTGGAAGTGAGAACCAAAGATATTCCCAACGAAAATTTTACAACTGTAACCATGGGAACTTCTTATAACGATCAGTCAGCATTTAAAGAATTCCTGACACGCAAGCGGGGAAAGTATGATTATTTCGGATATGATGACGGGACAAGGGATTTTCCCAAAGGTCTTGAAGCGGTAAACTGGACGGATCCGAAATTTTTTGAACAGTCCAGACAATTTACCAATGACAATTTCAGCACCTATAAAACCAGAGGTGACATGGGATCCAACATTCAACTGGCATTAGGAAGAACATATGCGCTTAAAAACAACAATAAATGGGGATTTGCCGGAGCATTTGTCATCAGAAATGAACAGAATAAACTGGATATAGACCATACGGGAAGAGGAAACTGGCTGGATACCACAGGAATGCCGGATGCAAACGGGCAGATTCCGTTTTACAACTTCAAAAACAGCGGAGCTTCCTACAATTATAATTCCACGTTAGCAGGGATGCTTAATTTCGGGCTGCAGTTGGGCAAAAACAGAATTTCATTCCGTAATTCCTACACCCATATCTTTGATAATACTTTGACGAGAGTAACCGGATGGAATGAATACTCAACCGGGAGCGGAATGGCTGCCAATGCAGAATTAGCCTATAATTATTTCTACCACGGAATTATTCCCAATAATGATCCGGCTCAGATCAAAAATTTAGACAAACCTTATACCGATAATACCAACTATCCGATTTTTCAGACCCTTTTACAAAATAAAATCGAAGGAAATCATAAAATAGGAAATACAGAAATCAGCTGGTTTGGGGCGCGTACAGGAGTTTCTTCCGATACCAAAGATTATACACAGTATATTACCCGGTATGACTTTATCGGAAATGAAATCTTAACCTTTCATAAGATCTACAATTCCGGAGCCGATTTTTACAGAGGATACATTGAAAACAGAGAAACAGATTACAACTATGGAGCTTCTGTAAAATGGGATATGGATGCCGGAAATTTTAAGAACACTATTAAAACCGGATATGCCGGAGCTATAAAAAACAATACCAACCAACAGCAGAAGTTTTTTCTTCGTGTTGACGAAAACCGGGACGTTCCGAATAGCGAGAAGAACTATTTGACGATGTATGGTTCACTTGCTGACTGGTTTGATGGTACCCATTATGTTCCGGGTGGTATTGGTTGGGAAACCAAAGCATTGTACAAAAATGACAAATATGAAGGAGAAGTCAATCAGCATGCTATGTATATTATGTTTGACAACCGTTGGAAAAATAAATTGAGACTTGTCTGGGGGCTGCGTGCAGAATATTTTAAATATGATATGATTTCCCAGCAGCTGGATGCTTCCGACTCCAAATACATCACGAGAACAGCTATAGATGATAAGCCATGGCAGTGGATGCCTTCCGTGAATTTTACGTACAGTCCTACCAATAAGATCAACCTGAGGCTTGCTTACAATAAATCTGTCATCCGTCCTCAATTTAATGAAAGAACAGGACTTCCGTATTTCGATCCTATTGCCAATGGGTTGATTTACAATACGGAATTGAGCTCATCAGTGATTAATAATTATGATTTTAAGTTTGAATGGTTTCCGGGACTCGGTGAGATATTTTCTGCAGGATTGTATTACAAAAATATTGACAGACCTATTGAACGTGAAGGCCATATTTCCAGTGAAGGAAACCTTTTCCTTTACAATGGAAATTCAAAAAATGCAAAGCTGATAGGAGTAGAGGCGGAGGTAAGAAAAAGTTTAGGCTTTATTGCTGACGGAACTTTTATGGAAAAGCTTTTCATAAGCGGAAACTTTACTTATAACCATACCAAAGTAGTGGCTTTTAAAGATCTGTATAAAACTGGTGATAATGATGAAACCTATGAAGTGAAACGTCCGCTTTACGGACAGACTCCTTATGCCTACAATCTTGGATTGGTCTATGACGGAAACCGGTTAGGGATGAGTTTTTTGTATAACGCAAAAGGAGACCAGTACATCACGGTAGGATATGCGTACAAAGGAGAAGAAATCCAGCGGCCTTATGCAGTGGCAGACGCTCAGATCTCTTATAAATTCCTTCGTAACAGAAATTTTGAAGTAAAATTTAATGTAAGAAATCTCTTCAACAGGGTAAAGGAATATTATAACAATTTCAATTCTTATCTGGCTGCAAAAGATGGAGGGGGAAGTAATGTGGGAACAGAAAGGGAAGGCTGGGAACTTCTTCCGGGAGCAACGGACAGGTATGATAAAAATATTGACAAGATTATGTTCCGGGCTTACAGCGGAAGAATGTTCAGCCTAAGCGTGAATTATACTTTTTAAAAAATAAGTGCACCAAACACTATAATTATAAAAAAGAGCTCAAGATAGCATCGTACAGGTTTCGGTAACCTGATCAAAAACTGGAAAGATACTGATGAAGCGCACAGCAGTACCGGTTCAGAAAAAAACCGAGCGTTAATGGCTTTTCCCAGGTATTAACGGTTTCTACGGGAACTTCCCCAATGCAGCTCCTCCTGCAGTGACGGATGAATTCTAAAAACCAAATCGAAGGAATAGAGAGGCAGATATTCCTGAATATTAAAAAACTGATCTGGTATAAAATAACACGACCGGATTTATTAAAAATTATAACAATGAAAAGACTAACTCTAATTGCAGTGGCAGCATTATCTCTTACAGCTTGTCAAAACGATCAACTGGCGGATTCATCATCTCCATTTGAAATGAAATCTACTTCTGCTGAGTACCTTACAGCTTCGGCTCTTCCGGTAACCAGCGTAAGCGGTGATATTACTTCAAATACAACATGGAGCGGTGTAGTTGAATTAGACGGAGTTGTAACGGTAAAAAATGGTGCTACACTAACAATCCAGCCGGGTACATTCATTAAAGCTAAGCCAAATACAAGCAATACTGCTACAGGAGTTTTGGTAATTGCTAAAACAGGAAAAATTAATGCAGCAGGTACTGAAGCTCAGCCAATCATTTTCACAAGCTACAAATTGCTGGATGGAAATGAAGATACAACTGCTGCTCCTGGTGATTTCGGAGGAGTTATCATGTTAGGAGATGCACCTACCAACACTCCGTTCACAAAAACAATTGAAGGACTATCTGGTCCGGATTTCTATTACGGGGGTACTAATGCTTCTCACAACGGTGGAACATTGAAGTATGTACGTATTGAGTTTGCAGGATTCGATCTTTTAGCTCCGAACTCAGGAAACGAAATCAATGGTCTTACTTTAGGAGGAGTAGGAAACGGAACTACTTTGGATCATATTCAGGTATCTTTCGGGAAAGATGACTCTTTTGAATTCTTCGGTGGTACTGTAAACGCTTCAAACCTTGTTTCTTTCGCTGCGGATGATGATAACTTCGATTTCGATAACGGATATACAGGAACTATTACTTGTGCTCTTGCTTTGGCAGATTACAACTCTACACACAGTCTTAGCGGATCAAGCCCGGATTCTAACGGTATCGAGCTTGATAACAACGCAGACGGTTCTTCTACATCATTGTTAACTCACCCGGTTATCAACAACCTTACGATCATTGGTTCTAAGAACTCTACTAAAGGTGCTTTGTATGAAAACGGAATCCACATCAGAAGACATGGTAGATTAACATTAAATAATGCTGTAGTTACAGGTTACCCTGTGGGAATCAAAGTAGAAGGTACAGGTTCTGAACTTTCTTCAGCTTCAGCATACAACACAATCCAGATCCACGGATTTACTACTTCAGTTACGGGTACAGGAACAGCGGGAATCCCTGCAGCTAACCTTGCGACTGGTACTCCTGCGTCTCTATGGGGTATGAGCCAGCCTTTCTTCAACGAAGGTGGTTGGAATGTATCTCCAAGAAACTGTGGAAACTTCCAGGGACTTTGGACAAAATACAATTTCTCTATTGTAGAATAATAAAAACTTTAAAAAAGCAGGGAACAGCACATGCTGATTCCTTGCTTTTACTTCAAAAACCTTAATAATCAGCATTATGAAAAAAATAATTTTATCATCTGTTCTGTTTTTATCTCATCTGGCTGCAGCACAGTCTCTGGTATGGGGAAATTCTTTTGATACTCCTGCTGACCTTCAGGGATGGACTTTCCATGATTTGAACAACAATGGCAACGGATGGGTACAGGGGCAGAATATCTATCACAACGGAACATCCCTGGCGTATGGAACTACAGGCGTTCTTCGTCACTCTACCAGCTTGGTTCCAACTGGAAGTGCTACGGGATTTGGTACAGAAAATGACTGGATTATTTCTCCTCAGATTGATCTTACAAATACTGCAGGAACTGTTACTCTGGCCGCTTATATCGGAAGACAGAGATCTACTCATACCATTGTTGCCAGAGAGCTTTTTATCTATGTAAGCACGCCGCAGAAAGAAGTTCCTGAGTTATCAGACTTCCAGGCAATGACGGTAGATGCAAATGGAAATGACGTTCAGAGTATCTACAAAATACAGGTAGGTGACTCAGCCAATCCTTTTCCGGCTGATCTTACCCAGTTTGTAGAATCCCTTGTAGATCTTTCTGCTTTTGCAGGGAAGAAAATCTATATCGGAATGTGGTCAAACAGAAAAACAAGCGGAAATAACGTTCAGAATATCAATATCGATGAAATGGGGATCTACACTACTTCATTTTTGGGAACTAAGGATGTAAAAAGAAACAAAATTGTAACACAAATAGCAGAAAATCCGGTAAAAGAATCTTTACAGCTGCAGCTTAACCCAGTATTGAAAGAAAACATGACGGTGGTAACCATTTACAACGCAGCAGGACAAAAAGTACTTACCACTCAGTATTCCAAAGCAATCCATACAGCAGGGCTTATATCTGGGGTTTATATAGCAGAAATCACAGATGGAAAAAATACGGAAAGGTTGAAGTTTATTAAAAAATAACCCTTCTTCCCTTAGAAACTGATTTTTAGAAATACCATAATTTTTAATATAAAAGAATGGATAGTATTTGATAAAGGCTATCCAGAACATATCCAACTAGTTTTTTTATAATTATATATTGCCCTGCTTTGGGTAGGGCAATATTTTTAAGTTTTACAATGAAATAATTGAAGAAAGATGAATAGAATCTTCGCATTACTACTATTATTTACTGCACTGTTTTCATGCACAGACAGCAACACGATGGAGTTGTATGATAAAGTACAGAAACCCGGAGAGGTTAATATCAAAGGATTTTCCAAGCCTGATATCCTTCAGCTGAGATTCAACGGAGCACCTGTATCCATTGACGGAAAAACCTCCTATACCAATAAAATAGAAACCCAGCTTCAGTTTGTCCTGGATCAGGGAGAAACCAATAAGCTGTCTGTATATAATAATGAAACAGGAACTGAAATTGCAAAATACAATATTACTTATGACAATATAAATGATTTTAAAACCTTATACTTTTTCAATCTTCCGGGGATTTATCTGCAGACTTATGCTGTAAAACCTCAGGTTAATCTTGGGAAAGTAGGGTTTGAATTTATTTTTCCCAATCTTGGCGAACTTTCAGGGACTTCTCTGGAAAATGTAAAAGGTGTTCTGAAAAGAGAAAACGGAGTAGTGCTGGCAGAATTTGATAATATCGGGAAAGACAACTTTACCGCAGTGAAAATTTATAGTTTTTTCAGTTCTACAGCTCCGGTATATCTGGAATTGTATAAACCGGGAACTACAGAACCTTATGCAGGATCTAAAATGATTCAGGTGAAATTGAAACAGCACACAGGAGCAAACATGATTGTTCTTCAGGAAAAAATAGAAAATGGAGAATGGGTAGTAAAAGGAGATATTGATGTAGCAGAATATCTGTAATTGTATATGAAAAACTTTTTGAAATTTCAACTGATTGCTCTGGCAATTCTTCTCATTTCGTGCACAAATAATGACGAAAGCGCACCTGTTTTTCCGGAAGGGAGTACAGAATCTGTGAATCTCTGGGTTCAGGACAGCATGAAACGGTATTATTACTGGGCAGATCAGATGCCTGCGAAACCTGATTACAGGCTTCCTGTAAAGGATTTTTTTAAGAGCCTTCTGTCTTCTCAGGACCGTTTTTCTTTCATGGTGAATACTGAAGATTCTTCCAGCTATCCACGTTCTATAAGGAATATGTACGGCTTTGATTACACCGTTGTTAAGCTTGCCAGCAATCAGGTTGTTACCATCATTAAGCTGGTTCTTCAAAATTCTCCGGCCTTTAATGCAGGTCTGGAAAGGGGAATGATTATTACCAAAATCAATGGAAAAGTTATTACCGCAGCAAATGCTGAATCAATGGCCTCATCCATTAAAGACCAGACCGTTGTAGATCTTACCGTAGGGAAATGGCAGAACGGAACGGTTGCTGATGAAAAAAATATTACCGTTTACTATGGCTTCTCTTTTGAACAACCCATTTTATCTAAAGTTTTCGAGAAAAACGGTAAAAAAGCAGGATATCTGTATATCTATGATTTCCCGGACGGAATGACACAAACGCTGAATCAAAAATTTACAGAATTTAAGGCTGCCGGAGTACAGGAACTGATTCTGGATCTCCGCTACAATTATGGAGGTTCGGTATCATCTGCTGCTGCACTTTGCTCACTGATTCCTTCAGGGTTATCATCTGGCTCACCATTCATCATTTTTAAAGGAAATAAAAACGGGGGGGAAGTAAAAAGAACATTTGCACAGCAAATTGCCTATGATCCTAAAGCTCTTGATTTTGCCACTTTACGTGCTAATGCTTTGGGATTACAGAAAGTATTTATTCTCACATCGAACAGTACAGCATCTGCTGCGGAAATTGTCATCAACAATCTGAAGCCGTATATGCAGGTTATTCAGATCGGAGATACTACGTTAGGTAAAGATATGGCCGGATTTGTAGTGGAAGACAAGCGGAAACCAAGAAAAATTTCCTGGCAGATTCATCCGGTAATTTATAAAGTATTCAATGCCAATGGAGCCGGAGAATACAGCAATGGAATTTCTCCACAGGTCATTGTCAACGAATATGCCGGGCTGCCGCTATTACCTTTGGGTGATCCTAATGAAACTCTTATTTCTTCAGCCCTTAACGGAGGGTATTTCAAATCCGCAGGTCAGGAAAAGAATGGAGAGGCTAAGATTTTATTTCAGAGTGATGTCCCTCCAATGGTGACAGGGAAGTAATTTTGAATGAAAGGATGAAAAAGCAAAAGAGCCAATTTGCTGAATTTTAATAATGAAAAATAAAAAATAAGATATAGAATAGTAAAAGTAAAACCTATAAAAATTTCTTCGCCATTTTGCGACTTAACTTTTTGCCAGTTTACTTTCAATCTATTCAGTAAATCAATAAAATCAAAAAATCATGCAGGGAATAGAACCGAAACTTCACATGAACCTGACCAGCCGCATTGAATACTACCGTCTGCTGATAGAAGCTGCAGAAGATCCCGAAAGCCAGCCTTCGGATGTGGCTACACAGATTTCAGAACTGGGTCATCTGTATGAAGAATATCTGCTTAATAAAAAGAATCTTGAGAACAGCATCAAAAACTATCGGCAGTATCATAATAATTTACGGAAAAACCTTACCGTAAGACTTCGGGAGCTCAGAAGAAAGGCAAGACAGAAATAGTGTCTGAAATTGACTTTATCAGCCGATTTTACTGTGAAATTCATACCTTTATGACTTCAAGTTGAAGGACAACAGGTTTATGAATTTTAATCAAACAGAACTTTCCGGTTATTTGCATCTGTTCTGGCAGTTTTCCTGGCCGCAGTGGATGATATTCAGCCTTATCATTAACAGTTTTCTGTACCTGTTTTCTATAGGTTTATATGTTTTTATTGAAAAGACCTGTCGTAAAAGTCAGCTGCAGGAAAAAAATCATCCTGTTACAAGATCCGATTTCTACCTCAGCCTTTTTACCATAATCTGTAACAGCTTTGTCATGTTGCTGGGAGCATTATTATGGAAAAACAGATGGATTGTTCTTGGAGAAAATCAATCGGGAGTTGAGATAGCAGCTGAAGTCATTGCCTTGCTTCTTCTGATGGATCTGCTGATGTATTTCTTTCATTATGGAGCTCATCTGCCTTTTATCTATAAAATTCTGCACAGAAAACATCACGAGCATGTAAGTACCAATTTTCTGAGCCTTTTTGTTCTGCACCCTTTTGAAACTATAGGATTTGGTTTGATGATGCTTGCTTTACTCATCGGTTATGATTTCTCAGTCATTTCCATTTCCATTTATCTTTTGCTCAATCTCATCTGGGGAACCATAGGACACCTGAACAGAGAATTTTTTCCGGCTTCTTTTGACCACTTCTTCGTGGGAACCACAAGGTTTCATAATGTGCATCATCTGGATGAAAGCAAAAATTTTGGATTCTATACTTCTATTTGGGACAGGGTATTTGGGACCTATAAGTAGAAGAAAGGTATTACAATTTTACATGATTCAGGACTTTGTTTAGCAGATAATTAAAATTTTCCAATTCTTTAGCAGTCAGTATGGAAGCTGTCTGTCCGGTAATGTTTTTACGGAAAGTTTCTGAATTTTCTATGATAAACCTTCCCTTATCCGTTACTGAAAGATTGTATTTTCTATGATCTGTTTCTTCCTGTTTCTTAATAATTAAATCATTACTGATCAGAAATTTAAGTTGCTTGGAGATAGCTGCCTGGCTGATATTAAATGCTGTTGAGATTTCCCTTCCTGTGGCTGTTTCTTTTCTTAGAATAAATTCAATGATATTATAATGTGCCGCTGTAACTCCATTAATATTTCCCCGGTTCATATGAGCCAGAATAAGACATTGGAAATTAGTAAATGTGTTAAAAAACTCTTTTTCAGTGTGTTTCATGATAAATATACTTAACTTAGTTAATTATTAACAAAGTTAAGTATTTTAAATATGGAAAATATAGAAATTACCAATGCCCGGCAAAATAATCTCAGAAATATTTCCATAAAAATTCCAAAATATAAGATTGTGGTGTTTACGGGAGTATCAGGATCCGGGAAATCTTCATTGGTTTTTGAAACCATTGGAGCAGAAGCTCAAAGGCAGATTAATGAAACCCAGAACAGTTTTATCAGAAACCGTCTGCAGCATTATGGCCTGCCTGATGTAGATAAAATTGAAAATTTGAATGTTCCTATCATTATCAATCAGAAGCGGTTAGGAGGAAATGCCAGGTCTACGGTGGGAACAGCGGCTGATGTGTCTGCTTCTTTAAGACTATTATTTTCGAGAATGGGAGAGCCCTTTGTAGGCTATTCTAACGTTTTTTCATTTAATCATCCGCAGGGAATGTGCCCGGAATGTGAAGGACTGGGCTTTGTTCAGACCTTGGACGTGAATGCTTTAATTGATCGTGAAAAATCCTTACATGAAGGCGCAGTCCGGTTTCCGACCTTTCAGCCGGGTGGATGGCGTTTAACAAGATATACCTTGTCCGGATATTTTGATAATGATAAAAAACTGAAAGATTTTACCGAAAAAGAATGGGAGATTTTGCTGCATGCACCAGAGCATAAACCTAAACATCCCCATAAAGACTGGGGAAAAACCGTAAAATATGAAGGGATTGTTCCAAGAATAGAAAAAGCGTTCCTGAAAAAAGATTCCAAAGAAAATATCACAAGAAAAGATGCCCTGAAGAATATTGTGATCACAAAAACCTGCCCTTTATGTCAGGGAAAACGGTTGAATGAAAAAATCCTGTCCTGTAAGATCGAAGGAAAAAGTATTGCAGACTGTATGGCTCTTTCCGTGGACGAACTGCTTGAGTTTATTACTTCGCTGGATTCAAGACAATATGAAGTCGTCATCAAAGAACTTTCAGCAAAATTGCAGAATATAATGACCATCGGATTGCAGTATCTGACTCTTGACAGGAGTACCAACACCCTTTCCGGGGGAGAATCTCAGCGTATAAAAATGGTACGGAGTCTGGGAAACAGTCTGATAGATCTTTTGTACATTTTTGATGAACCCAGTATTGGTCTTCATCCCAAAGATCTGCAAAATATTATCACCATCATACAGCAGATCAGGGATAAAGGAAATTCTGTCTTAATTGTAGAGCATGATCCCGACCTGATAAAAATGGCAGACCATATTATTGATATAGGCCCGGGCTCAGGAAGAAACGGGGGAAAAGTGGTATATGAAGGAACATTTAAAAACTTAAAGAGTTCAGCCGGCAAAACAGGTTCTTATTTTGCAAGGAAACCGTTTATAAAACAAAAATTCAGAAAATCTGATGGATACCTGGAAATTAGAAATGCCAACAGGTATAATCTTAACAATGTGACTGTAAATATTCCGACCGGAGTAATGACAGTTGTAACAGGAGTTGCAGGATCGGGGAAAAGCACACTCATTAACCGTATTCTGCCGGAGCTTTATCCTGATGTGACCATTATTGATCAATCTTTGTCTGCTGCAAGCGCCCGCTCCAATCTGCTTACTTATCTGGGGATATCAGATATTGTGCGAAAGCTTTTTGCACAATCTAATCATGTTTCAGACAAACTGTTCAGCAGAAATAGTGAAGGAGCCTGTAAAAACTGCAAAGGATTGGGAACAGAAAGAATTGATCTTGCTTTTATGGATGATATTGAACAGCCTTGTGAAGTTTGCGGAGGTTCGGGATTTGATCCTGATGTATTGCAATATATCTACAACGAAAAAACAATTGTGCAGGTTATGAATCTGACAGTCTCTGAGGCTATTTCTTTTTTTAAGGAAGAAACTGTTCTTAAAAACTTTGATCTGCTGATACAGCTGGGGCTCGATTATATGACTTTGGGGCAAAGGCTGGATAGCTTTTCCGGAGGTGAAAGACAACGCCTGAAACTCACAAAAGAGCTGAAGAACACCAATCAGATTATTGTTCTTGATGAACCGAGTACAGGGCTGCATCCAAGTGATACACAAAAATTACTGACTTTTTTTAATAACCTTGTAGAGCAGAATAATACACTGATTGTCATAGAACATAATCTTGATATTATTTCACAGGCAGACTGGATTATTGATATGGGGCCGGGAGCAGGAAAGTTTGGTGGGAAAGTATTGTTTGAAGGTACTCCAGAGGAGCTATTGAAAAACAAAATATCATTCACTGCAGAATTTCTGAAGAAACATATTCAGTAAAAAGTTTAGCGTACATTATTATTTAAAACGCAAAGATTAAATGTAATTAATTTATATGAGGGGGTAAAGTATAGCAGTAAAACTGCTTAAAAAGCTTATGGATAAGCATCAGTTTCATCAGTCGATTGCAAATCGGCTTTTTCTTAGCTCCCTTAAAATAGTACGTAATGCAAAACAGCCTTTGCGTTGAAGAATTCTAAAGTCCTGTTAAGTTATTAAGAACAATGAAGAGTATTAGGTTGAACTCAGCTCATGAGATTGCTTCACCTTTGGTTCGCAATGACAGTATAGCCCAACTTAATACTCTTAAAACCTTATCAACCTTAATGGTTTAAATGTTAATTTTTATTTACCAGTTTTCACTGCTGATTTAATGGCTTTTTCAACTATTCTCCAATCGTAAAAGTGAAATACTCTACCATTACTCATCGCAACGAAGACACCTTTAGGAAATTTTGGACCTAAATTAACATTCGTTACCTCAGAACCATCACTTTCCAGGGTAGAAACAGGAATTTCTGCAATTCTTCCTTTTGACTGATCTTCTCTCAGGTAGACATTAAATGTGTCATTCTGCTGATTGGAAACCAGAATATATCCTTTTCCTTTAGCCGTAGGGTAGATGGAAATTCCTTCCACATCAGATTTGAAATCACCTTTCCCGAAAACAGATAATTCCTCATTTCCCTTTTCCGGATCTGCATAATATTTGTGAACTCCGAACTGCTCATCAGAATAATAGATATAGCCCATTTCATCGTCTACAGCAATGCTTTCAATCTCTTTCAGTCCGCTGTATTTCCCGAATTTACGAACAACTTCTCCTGTGATGAATCCGTTCTTTTCAGTCAGTTTATACTGCCAAAGGTAGCCGTCAGCAGGACCGGATTTTCTTCCGACAATAACAAAGATTTCTTCTGTCTGTGGATTTTTATATAAAGAAATTCCCATCGGGCCGCGTTCAGATTCTCCATCAAATACAGAGATTTCTCCAATTTCTTTCAGCTCAGGAAGTGTATATAATTTTACCTTGTTGGTTTCTCTTTCTGTTACGGCAGCAATATCTGTTTTTTTACCGTTTAGCATAAAACCATATTCCAGATCAACGTTATTGGGACGTTTCAATCCTAAAACTTTATGGGTGATCTTTCCGTTAAGGTCAAAGGCGTACAAACCTCCATCAGTATCTTTATCAGTTCCAATGATAATACTTTTTGATGCATCCTGTGGATTAATCCATATGGCGGGATCATCCGTATCATGAACTACTGTTTCTGTAATAACAGCCGGTTTTAATTTTTCTATTACTTCTTTCTGCCCTGTACAGTTGATTACCAAAGGAAGGACCGAAAGAGCCAATATATAATGTATGTTTTTCATGTGTATTTTAAAAATCAAATTTCACTCCCATTGTAAACCTAGGTCTGTAATATTCAGCCTGAGCTGTTCTGCTCTGGATTCCCTGGTAGTATCTTAACGGCTGATTGGTCAGATTATTGGCTTCTGCGAAAACTCTGAGCTGGCTTGTAATCTTGTAAGAAGCATTGGCATCAAGGAAAAACTGTTTGTCATAATAACGGTCGTCAAAAGCTTTTCCTCCCAGTTCATCAATATAATGAGACGCATAGTTCATAGAAACTCTGGCTGAAAAATGTTTATTTTCCCACGAAAGAGACCCGTTGAACATATGTGGAGCCGCTCCGGGAAACCCTACATCTGTTCTTTCAATACCTTCTTCATTGGTGATTCCTTTTGCTTTGGATTTGGTGTAAGTATAGTTCACATACACTCCAAGTCCCTTCCAGAAAGCGCCGGGAATAAAATCAAGCTGTCTTTGCAAAGCCACTTCAAAACCATAAATATCTACATTATCCCCATTACGCTGCTGGGTAAACTTCCAGTTGCTTTCTCCCGCGGGAATTGGATTTGACTGTCCTGCAAAATCATTCGCGAAATCATTTGCAGTATAATTTCTTTTGGAATAGGTATAAATAAAATCGTTCAGGTTTTTATAAAAAACTCCTCCGGAAAGAATCCCTACAGACTTAAAGTACTTTTCCGCCATAAAATCAAAATTATACGCATAGGTTGCTTTTAAGTTTGGATTTCCGGCTGCAACAATCTCGTCTTCTGAAATCACGTTAAGGTAAGGAACCAGTGAATAATAATTCGGACGGGCAAGGGCTGTGGTAAATGCTGCACGAAGCACAAGATCCTGCATCGGAATATATTTGAAAGAAATATTCGGAAGTACGTTCGTATAGGTATTGGTATTATTGATTTGTCCTACCAGATTTTTTTCATTCATTACATAGTTTCCGGTGTAATCAATGTTAGTTGTTTCAATACGCGCCCCAACGATCATTGATAATTTATCATTGAAATCCTGATCCCAACGGATATAACCTGCATAGATCTGCTCCTTTGCGTTGTAATTGCTGGAAAGATATTTCTCCGGCTTTAATTTACCATTAAACAAAGTTGGATTGAATAAATCCAGCCCTCCAAGGAAAGATGGATCAACGAATGTTCCCGGAACATAATTTCCAGGCTGGAAGTTTTGGCCGTCAAGGTTTATCGTAGGTACGGATAAGAGACTTCCCATAGTGTTGACCGGAGTAAAGGCATAGAAATCATTTTCTCTTTCTTTTTTCTTCAGACGCATACGGAAACCGGTACGAAGACGTCCTTTCTGGCCATCAATTACTGAAAATGGAAATCGTACATTCACTTTTGCTCCCAGTTCCTTTTCCTGTGTAAAGTTGTTGGCATCCGAAAGATCACTCAATTTATAACTGCCTAAATTATCTGCAGCAAGGAGGTTGAACATTGGTTTCTCAGGATTGCTAAGATCAGGAGAGAAATTCATTTTGCTGTTTTCAAACTCTATATAACGCTGGTGAGGCTTATCTTCACTTGCTATTGCATAGTTGACGGACCAGTCAAGATCTATCTTGGAGCCTAATAAATGTTCTCCTCTTAAAGCATAGTTCTGAACTTTCTGTTTTTCCAGACGGGTGTTGTCATTATCAGCATCACCACCTTTATTCTGTCTTGTGATACTTCCTTTCCAGTCTGTAATTTCTGTTTCATCGGCGTTATAGACTGGTTTTATTTTATATCCTAAAGCCAGTCTTGTTTCTTTATCATTCCTGAAATTATACATTGCAGAAGCATAGATCTTGTTTTTGGAATTGAATTCATAATCCATATTGAGATCAAAGCTGTGCCTGATACGGTGTTCATTATAGTAACGTACACCCATTTTACTTACATAAACTGTTTGGGCCAGATCGTTTGCCTGGCTCCATACAGGTTCTATATTATCCGAACCGAAATTGTTGTTGTTATAGGAAAAACTGAATACAGCACCTAATTTTTTGTCTAAAAATCGGTTTCCATACACAAATCCGGCTGTGTAATTTCCTTTTTCACGGATAGGGTTGTATCCTCCGGCAACGGTTGCAGAAATCCTTTGTCCGTTCGGAGAAGCTCTGGTAATAAGGTTTACAGAACCTCCAATGGCATCGGCATCCATATCAGGCGTCAGGGTTTTATTCACTTCTATGGTGGAAATCATATCAGAAGGAATCAGGTCCATCTGGACGTTACGGTTATCACCTTCAGCAGAAGGAATTCTGTCACCATTCAGCGTAACAGAGTTTAGATTGGGAGCCAGTCCTCTGATAATAAGATTTCTGGCTTCTCCCTGATCATTCTGTATGGTAACTCCCGGAACACGCTTCAAAGCATCTCCTATATTGGCATCAGGAAAACGCCCGATCTGATCAGAAGAAATCACATTGGTAATATTGGCGTTATTTTTTTGCTTGTTTAAAGCTCTTGCCTGATTTTTTAAAGTAGCTCCTGACACTACAATCGCAGCAATTGACGTTTCTTTTTTGTCGAAAACGATATTCTGACGGGTGTTTTTCTCAGACTCCACTGTTACATTATATTCATGGATGCCATAACCAAGATAATCAATTTTCATGGTATAGCTTCCCGGGGGAACATTCAGAAATACAAAGTTTCCGTGTTCATCTGAGGTCGTATAGATATTTCCCGGAGTCAGAGAGATTTTGGCTCCCGGCAGAGCTATTTTTGAATCGTCGTTGATGTTTCCGGAAAGAGAACCGCTCTGTGCATAGAAAAAAATAGAGGCACAAAATAAAACAGATGTAAAAATTTTTTTCACTTTTCTTATTTTAAGATAAAAATCATAACAAAATTAAACGTCTGTTTGGGGAAAGTGTTGAAGAGAAAATTAAGGTTTTCTTAAGAATTGTTAATATAGAAAGATAAAAGATAAAAGATAAAAGATCTTGTTGTTAAAATTCAATAGGGGTGGGCTTTAGCCCGCCTTACAAATTGCAAATAATTCTATTGGCTTTAGCCCAAACCTGGAATTTTCGTTTATTGAGGAATACTCAATAGATCCTGCACAATAATTTTAGACTTTTCGATTAATTCATTTGATCTGTAAAGCTGGCTGGTGAGTATCGAACTTTCAAAAAGAAGGTAGATATGGGCTGATGCAATATCGTTTTGGATATCTTCATTGAAGCACTCCCTCAGCTTGTTTTTATGATACCGGATTACCTTGTGAATCTCTTCTTTATCAGCAGGAATTTCAGATAAAATATTCAGAAAGCTGCATCCTCTGAAGTCTTCTCTTTCATTCATATCAACCAGAAAATCGAACGACTTCAGGATTTTTTCCTGTACTGTTTTTGCTTCTGACGTAAACTGCTCAAGCTCAGAAGCCCAGTAGTCATATCTTTTATTGAGAAACTCAATACAAAGCTCATCTTTAGATCTGAAATGCTGATAAAAACTTGCCTTTGATACATTTGCCTCTTCAATGATCTGATTGATGCCCGTATTGTTGTAGCCTTGTTTATGGAAGAGAACCATGGCAGTGCTTAGTATTCTTTCTCGTGGTCGGGGCATAATGTAAGATTTTTGCAAATTTAGAAAAATATGAACAGACTTGTATGTTGATGTATGATAGATTGATTTTAAATAAATCCTCTTGCGTAATAAATCTGAACAACAAAAAAGAGTACCGTGAAAAACCAAACAATATAAGGATGATAACTAAAATTATTTTTCAGAATATAATGCAGCGCTTTGAAAAGCTTAAAGACACCAATAATTCCAACGATAATAAAAACCAGAAAGACCAGAAAAAACAGATAATCTCTTGTCCCATAGTCACTCACCTTGCCAAGATGATCCAGATAAGCCTCTACATTCAGGGTTTGTCCTAAAAACATTGCTGAACTGATTAATATAAAAAATGGAGTAGAGGTATACACAGTGGTATAAATGAAAGAAAACAGCAAAGTCCGGAAAGTGGCTGTATTTATTTTTTCCTTTTTGTACCATAATAAAGCAACGCTGAAGAGTACTGCAGTAATATTATTCATCAGAAATATAAACAGGGCTTTCTCTACCATACTTAATCCCTTGATCTTTGAAATAATATTGTGTTCACCACCGTAATCCATTAAAAGTACAGAGATAATAACAGAGGTATAAACGGAAAGCTTAATGGGGGAAAGATAATCCTGAAAACGTTCCGTCTCTTCTTTCTCCATCTCGTGTACAGAAAGATCATAGCAGCGGCGGGGATCCTGAAATAATTTGAAAATGGTAACCGGAACCAATAATATTTCAATAATAATCTGCAGACATAGTTTCTCAAAACTATCGATCAACTTTTCAAACATATACACGGGTATTAGGGAACGTATATGCAATTTAATTAAATTTTAGACGATATTTCAAAAATAGAGCCTGCAAATAAAAAAGAGTGGATGATTGTACTTAAATCATCCACTCTTTTATAACGTAAAAACAATCCTTATTATTTAGGAAGTCCTTTTCTTAATGCATTATTAGCTATTTCTACTGCTTTTCTTTCTTTCCAGTCCATATACCTTTTTTTGTATCGTCCTTTCATGAAGTTATCAAAATTACGCTGAACAGCAAGATTCCAAAGAGAATGTGCTTTTACAGCCCAGCTTTTGTCCCATGCACGCAGGGAAATAGAGAAAGATCCATCCAGATATTTCATCCAGTGCCACCAGCCGGTAGGCATGAATAAAGTATCTCCGTGTTCCAGATAGCATTCGATTCCTTCAATACCATCCAATGCCGGAAATTTTTCAAAATCAGGATTGGCAATATCATAATCTTCCAGTGCGTAAGTAGCATATGGAAGTTTATAAAGTCTGGATTTCCATTTGTACTCAAACAAAAGAACATGTTTTCTTCCATTGAAATGGGTATGGAAAATATGAGGCATGTCTATGTCATAGTGAAGGAAGGTCACAGAACCTTTCCCACCGAAAAACATACTCGGATATTTATCTAAAAATCCACCCATCAGATTCTTTGGCGGAACATAATCATCCAAAAGTTTTGGTGCAAATTTTATAGGATCAAAGAAAAAGATTCTCAGATCAGTAGGCTCCCTCTGAATAAGGTCTACGTAATCACGAAATTGCATTTTCGTCGTTGGAGTATTGATGGGAGCGGCAGGATCTGCTTTGGAACTGTCGTAAAGGGGAACTTCAACGTCGCCTACCACTTCTTTCATGTACTCCATCGTCCATTTTTGGTAGGCAGGCCATTTTCTAGCCATATTTCTGATTACCACTGGCTTACATGGCTTTAGATATTTTTCACGGAAATCTTCTTGTGAAATATCATCTACAATATCAATTGGTTTAAGGATTATTCCCATTTGTTCAAATTATTAAGCTAAAGTATTAAATATTTGCGACAATAAAATGGAAAGAATTAAAATTATTTGGAATTGATATAAATAAATGAAAAAATACAGATTCTGACTTCTTTTTGGTGGAGTTATTATGCCGGTTTCATGGTTTCTAAAGTCTTAAAATGTACTGTGTTTATACCATACAATGAGATTTGCAAAATATAATAATTGTGTGTATCATTGTGCTATTAAAAATAGCCATGAAACGTTTTACAACCATTATTTTCTCACTTGTATTTGCAAGTGCTTTTTCACAGAAACAAACCAAAATTTTTACTTCAGATATTGATAATTTTTGGGTGGCTTATGACAGCATTCAAAACACAAACGATCATTCCAGAAAACTGGATCTGATTAAGAAATTGTATACTGATAAAGCAACAAAAGGCTTAAAAGCATTTATGAACGCAAGAGATTATAATGACGGTCTTTATGTAAAACTTATTGACAAGTATCCTAAATTCTGGAATACCATCAGGCCAAATACGTTGACAATTAAGGCCAAAACCAATGAATTTGAAGCCAGCGTTGACAGGCTGAAGCAGATTTACCCTGAGCTAAAAGATGCCGAAATGTATTTTACTATTGGCGGGCTGAATTCCGGAGGAACAGTGAGCGGAAAGATGGTGTTGGTAGGAGCTGAGCTTGCCACAGGGCTTCCTTCTACAGATGTTTCAGAATTCAAAGATGAATGGCTGAAAGGTGTTTTTGCAATGCAGTCTCTGGATAATATCGTCTCTTTAAATGTTCATGAATATATCCATACCCAACAGATCGGAGACCGTAGAAGAGTTCTAAGCCAATCTATAAAAGAAGGTGCCTGTGATATGATTGCCGAACTGGTCATGAATAAACCTCTGGAAAGAAAATATCTTTCTTATGGAGCGGCTCATACAGCTGAAATCAAAGAGTTATTTAAAAAAGAAATGTTCACCGGTAATTTTACGAACTGGCTTTATAACGGAAGAGAAAAAGGAGAAAGTGCAGATTTAGGATATTACGTAGGATATGTGATTTGCAAATCATATTATCAGAATGCTAAAGATAAAAAGCAGGCAGTTAAAGATATTATTGAGCTGAATTATGACAATGATAAAGCTGTAGAAAATTTCCTTACCCAATCAAAGTTTTTCAAAGAAAAAACGAGTGATTTGATGAAGGAATACCGTAAGATGTCGCCGGATGTTGTAAAAATAGATCCGGCAAATGGTTCTGTAGAGGTAAGTCCAGATGTAAAAGAAATACGAATCACTTTTTCAAAAGAAATGATGCCAGGATACTATTCTTTCAACCTTTCTGATAAAGGAAAAGAATATATGCCGATCACCAAAGTTATTGGAATGGAAAATACTGATAAAACTTTGGTTTTGGGAGTAGATCTTAAGCCTGGTAAAGAATATGAATTTGTCCTCACGGATAAAAGTTTCAGGTCCAAAGAAGGCTATTCTCTCAAAAATGAGGAACTTGTTATAAAATTTAAAACGGGGAACAAATAATCTGATTCTTTACTAAAATCGTCAATCTTCAGTTAGCTCCATTGAAAAAAATATTACATCATTTTAAATTCAGATTCTATCAAAGTTTCAGGCTTTTAAATCTGAACCCGAGAGCAGGCGTTCCTGTTCTGATTGTTTTGGGAGTTCTGATCGTCATGAAACTACCCGAAAGCTGCTATTATCCACCCTTATTTTTCCTACTGGTATTGCTGTTTCATTACGAAAGAAAAGACATTCCTTTTCTTAAAAAAGCCTTTGTCAAAAGCTGGCGGTGGATCATTGTACTGGAAGCCGCATTGATCTACAGTATTCTCCTTTGCGGAAATATTCATTATACATTGGAGAAAACCGCGTTGTTTTCATTGCCAATGTTTGTCTTACTGGCTTTTATCACGCCAAGAACCCAACCTTTGATGACATTCCGGTGGAACTTTATTCCGGATGATTTATTTGAATGGAAAAGCTTTCTGAGAAAAAATACCTTGCTCGCAGTACTGGGGTTTGTTATTTTATGGGGTTCAGCTTACCATTTTGTGACTCTGATTCTTGCGGGAGTTTTTGCATTGGATTATATCTCACATCTTTACGAACCTAACGAAAACAAAGAAATGCTGGAAATGTATTTCAAAAAATATACTTTAAAAGAAAAACTCAGAAGAAATTCTCTGCTTTTCAATGCTTTGCTGCTGCCAACCTACTGTCTGTTTCTGATTCTGCATCCTGCCGAAAGTGTATACATACTTTATTATTTTGCTTTTATGAACCTGTATTATATGCTGATTCTGACCAGAAAATATAAGCAGTATTATTATAAAGAAAAGAGTAATTACTACAATATGGGTGTTTTTATTGAGTACACGATATGCAGTATGACCATTATTCCTGCAGTATTCCTATTGAAAAATAATATAAAAGAAGCTTCTCAAAATATTAAAACATATGTTGGAGATTAAAAATATACATGTTCATTTTAAAAATCAGAATGTTTTAAATCATCTGAATCTATCCATAGAAGAAGGCTGCATATTGGGACTGCTTGGCAAAAATGGGGCAGGAAAGACCACTCTGTTTGAATCCTTGTACCAAAGTATACCATTCTCAGGTGAGATCAGCTGGAAGAATGAACGGTTGAAAAGGGAAATGATTTCTTATCTGGAAACCGAAAACTATTTTTACCCTTATATTACGGGAGAAGAATATCTTGCCTATTTTACCTCAAAAAAAGAAACTGAAATCAAAGAAATCATTGAAAGATTTAATCTTCCTCTGAAAAAATATGTGCAGTATTATTCCAGCGGGATGAAGAAAAAACTGGCTCTTATCGGGATGCTGATGCTGGATAAGCCTATTAATATTCTTGATGAACCATTCAATGGAGTAGATTTTGAAGGGGTTCATATTCTTTATGACATTATCAGACAGTTGAAATCTGAAAAGAAGGTAGTCATTGTGAGTTCCCATATTATCGAAACCCTTTTTCATACCTGTGATAAAATTGCCCTTTTGCAAGATGGAAAAATTGAAAAAATCTACGATAAAGAAGAATTCAGCCTATTGAATGCTCTTAAATTCTAGGTGTAAAATTTAGCATTATTTAACAATCAAAATTAAAACTGTTCAGCAATTTTTTTACTAAATTGTGATTTCAAACTAATAACTTATTTATTATGAAAAATCTAAAGAAAATCGCAAGACAGAGTTTAAAAACAATCACAGGAGGTCGCCCGCCTGCAGAGAGTGAGTGTATAGCATGTGGCTGTCCTACATCAACATGTTATTACAGAAATGGAAATGGTGGTGGCGGTGGATGTGCTGACATCAGATGCGCATAAAAACTTTATAAACAGACCTTCCGAATAACGGAAGGTCTTATTTTTTCTGTATTAATTTTAGTATCTGTATATTTCCTTACACCTATAGCTCCAGTTTCTGTGTTTTTGGTGCCAGAAAGATCTGGTGCCAGTACATAAAGATCTGTTCATTTTTATTATTTTTTCTGCAAATTTGCAGAATAGACTTTCAGAAAATTATATACTTATCTTTTTGAAAGTGTAATTAAAAAACGATTTTATGCCTGAATTTTTCCACGATAAAAGACTCTATTATACACCTATTGAATTTGCGTTAAGTCATATCGGAGGAACCTGGAAAATGCCTGTTCTATGGAGATTGCAGGAAAAACCTCTTCGTTTCAGTGAGCTTAAAAAGGATATTCCTCATATTACAGACAAAATGCTGACCAGCCAGCTGCGCGAACTGGAGGCCAAGGACATGATCCATCGTGAAGTATTTCCCGTAGTGCCGCCGAAAGTAGAGTACAGCCTTACAGAGAAAGGGAAAAAAGCTATTCCGGTTATTGAGACCATTATGCAGTACGGCTACGATCTGATCAAAGATGAAGGAATTGTCTTTCCGCCTAAAGAATGAAAAGGTGTATTGTCTTTTTTTATACCTTCACATAAAATCTATTCTATAGTATGAAGCTGAAATTAGGGATCTTAGACCAGTCACCTGTAACAATGGGAGGCAGTGCGGCCTCTGCATTGGAAAACAGTATCAATCTTGCTTTATTGGCTGAAGAAACAGGTTTTCATAGTATTATGTATTCCGAACACCATGGAGTAGAAGCTTATGGCAGCTCCAGCCCTGAACTTTTAGCAGCAGTTATATTAAGTAAAACCAACCGTATCAAAATAGGAACCGCCGGAATTATGATGCGGAACTATTCTGCCTATAAAATTGCGGAATGGACCAAAATGCTGTCTACCCTATATCCTGAACGCTTTATTCTCGGATTGGGAAAAGCTCCCGGAGGATTAAAAGATGCTGTAATGGCACTCAATAATCATAAACCGGTAGTTTTATCAAATATGGAAACGAAACTGGAAGAGATCATTCAATTGATCAGAGATGAGGAAGGTATTTATGACGGACTTATTGCACAACCCACTCGTGTACAATTTATTCCTGAAATTATGTGGCTGGGATCAGGAATGACTTCAGCAAAAGAAGCTGCTAAACATGGGACAGGATATTCTTTCGCCGCTTTTATGAACAGTGAAAACGGAATGGAAAATACAGAAGCTTATCTGAGAGAATTTGACGACACTCAATATTTTTCCCAGCCTTCTTTGCAGGTAGCAGTGGCAGCATCAGTAGCAGATACTATTGATACAGCAAGAAGGAATGCTTATGGAATGGCCTACCAGTTTTTACAATCCCGGCAATTAGTCAGTCCCAATGCTGTTCTTTCTCCTGAAGCTATAGAGCAAAAGATTTTGGGAACTAAAGATGAAGATGAGTTTTTCACCTTTTTAGAAAGAATTATCATAGAAACGCCACAATCTGTGGAGCATAGATTGCAACAGGTTGCAGAAAAATACAATACGGATAATCTTCTGATATTATGCAATATGTACCAGGAAGAAGATCGCGTTCATACTTATAAAAGTATCATTAAAAATAATAATTAAGCCCCATAGAAAACCTGAGATTTTGTTATAAACGGGGCTGTCTTTAAAAATAATTCAAACCGATGAAGCAGGATATTTCAAAATTATATATCATTACGGGTGGTCCGGGAGCCGGAAAAACAACGCTGTTGAACGAATTAAACAAATATGGTTTGACAACAGTTCCTGAAGAGGGCAGGAGAATTATTACAGAACAGGTTGAGTCCGGAGGAGAAGCGCTTCCCTGGCTGAACAAAGAACTTTTTGCTAATCTGATGTTTGAAGAATCCGTAAAAACCTATTTGGAAATGGATAATGTGACCCATATGAAACCTGTTTTCTTTGACCGCGGAATATGGGATACGCTGGGTTATATGAGGCTTGAAAATATTCCTGTTCCGGAATTATTGATAACAAAAGCCAGAGAAATGGTTTATAATAACAATGTTTTCATTCTTCCTCCATGGAAAGAGATTTATGAAAATGACCAGGAAAGAAAACAAACCATTGAAAAAGCCATCCTCACTTTTGAGTGTATGAAAGAAATTTATCAGGAATTTGGCTTCAATATCATTGAGGTACCGAAAGTTACCGTAGAAAAAAGGGCCAGTTTTATCCTTGACAGAGTTCTGACATAAATCTAAAACTAACAGGCTCAGTTGAGGTATATGCTGTATCACCAATCAATTATCATTAATAATATGGACAATTTCTCATTTGAAAAAGAACTGATTGAACTTGCTGATAAAGATCTGACTGTAAGAGGGGAGCTGCTTGCTGCCGGAAAACTGTCCGGAGGTTACCATCCTGAAATGGAAAAGGTTCATAAAGCCAATGCACAGCGGCTTCGGGAAATTATAGCCGAAATCGGGTTTCCAACCCTCTCAAAAGTCGGTGAAAAGGGAAGCAATGCTGCATGGCTGATTATCCAGCACGCTATTGGTGAGCCTGAATTTATGAAAGAATGCTGTACCATGATGGAAGAAAACAGCCATGATATTAATCCAATACATAAAGCTTATTTATATGACCGGATTCAGTTCTTTCAGAGCAAACCTCAAAAATACGGAACACAGCTTACCGCTGAAGGAATAGTGTATCCCGTAGAAAACAAAGAAACCTTAAACAAAGAACGCGAAAAAGTAAATCTTCCGGCACTGGCACTGGCAGAAATTAACAAAATTCCAGAACCTGAAAACATTCCGGAAATAGATGACCAAAATATTGAATATACGATTTGGAGAAGAAAAGTGGGCTGGATTTAAAGAATAGAAAATGGATACTAAAAATCAGACATGGAAGTTTCTTATGCAATTAATTCTTCATTTTTATTATTACCCGCTTATTTTTCTCATTATCATTTCCAAAGGCCCCTGCTTGAATTTTCTCCCCCAGAATTTACTGAAGTAAATACTCAAAACAAAGAATCCTATTGAATACAGGAGAATACCAAGTGGAGATACCCAAGCTTTATGACTCATTAAATCTGAATAATTTCTACCCTGTAATAAAGCAAATACAACCATTCCGAGGCTGAGATGAGATACATAGTGAGTAAGCGTCATTTGTCCGGCCCTGGCAAGGTCTGCGGTCCACTTTTTTTCAGAAATATACTGACTGATAAACATAAAACCTGCAATAAGCATCATTCCAAAACCTATAGTATTCAGGATAAAAGGTAATACTGGAGGAATATAATCTGCATTGATGAATTCACGCGTTTCCGTGCTGACATCCATGAAGGTGCTTGCATAACGGAATCCCTCTACCATAAGATATAATACCAGTCCAATGCAGAAGATCTTTTGCTGAGTCTGCTTAAGTGCCCAGTCCAGTCTTCCAAGATATAGCCCGGCAGCAAAATAAGCAAACCATGGCAGTATAGAATTCCAGCCGTTGTAAAATGTATTTCTGAGAAATCCGGAAACGGTATAGAAATCTGTGTATTCAAAGGTGGAAAAATTCCATCCTGTTTCGAATGGGATAATCAGTAACAGCAGATGAAATAAAACAATGGCAATGGCTGCTGTTATCAGATAATATTTTTTATCTATGAATATCAGTAATGCACCTATACTCATATAACCGCCGTAGAAATGAAGAATATCAGCCGGCCACCAGAGACAAAACAGCATTCCGAATAGAAAAAGAAAGGCCGCTCTTTTGAGAATGGTATTACGAAGTCTTTTTCTGTCTTCCGAAGTATATTCCTGAAGACGATTGGTCATCAGCGCTACTCCCATACCAGCAAGAATTACAAATACCGTACTGGAATGTCCGCTGAAAAGAACCAACAGTTTTCCAAGAGTGGAATGATCATCATGATTTCCGAAGACCATATTGAAGTTCACGATAAACATTCCGAAAATAGCATAAGCCCGTGCCAGATCGAATCCGATGATTCTTTTTTTCATACTGAAGAATTATTTTCAGCAAAAGTCAAGAATAGGATCGGGCATTCCTTTGACAAAAGTCAAAAAATAAAAAGGAGTGGGGCACAGGAAGATAAAAGTAACAGAAAATCCCTTGAAATGATAGTGTTTTATTAAAAATTAAATAAAGAAAATCTCTTTTTAAAACTCCCATCTTCCTGCCTCCATCTTACTTATCCACCTTCAAAACTTCACGCACTTCAATGTTCCCCCCGATTTTAAAAATAGGATTTCCTTTAGCCATTTCTACTGCTTCATCAATAGATTCTGCCCTTACAATAATATATCCGCTGATGAATTCTTTGATCTCAGTATAAGGTCCATCCGTTATAATATTATCCGGTTTGACTGTTTTAGCAGCTCCGGGAGCAGGTAAAAGAGTATTTCCTTTATCCACCAGCTTATTTTGAGCAGCAATGCTTCCCAGCCAATTCATACGTTCACGGATCTGTTCCGGGGAAGGTTTAAAATCAGAAATATCTTTAAGTCTGAAAATTAATGCAAATTCTTTCATAGTCAGATTATTTTTTATGTAATAGAATGACGAATGGGAAGTCAAAATGGGGACAGAATTCTTATTTTATTATCACCTAAATTCTGGCTCTTATTCTGCTCAGGGTTTCCAGCGAAACCCCCAGATAAGAAGCAATATGTGTCAGTTTCAGATGATGAAAATACTCCGGAGATTTTTTCAAAAGACTTTCATAACGTTCTCTCGCACTCATTGTATGGAAATCAAAAAGCCTGTCCTCCAGCCAAATGGTGTACAATTCAGTTAATAATATATCATATTCCATCAGTTGCGGAAAGTCTTTTTTTGCAGTTTCGAATGCTGTATAATCAACGGTTTCAATAGTTACATCTGTCAGACATTCGATCACTTCTTTGCTTGGTTTTTGGTAGAGATAACTTTTAAAAGAAAGCGCAATATCATCCTGAAAGAAAAATTCAGTTGTTATTTCCTTTTTATCAGAGAAGAAAAATTTACGGGCAACTCCTTTAATGATTAGAAAACTTTTTCTGCATATCTCATTTTGCTGCAGCAGGATTTCTCCTTTTCGAACTTGCTTTACCGTTGTAATTTTGTCAAGAGCATCAATAGTTTCCTTGCTGAAACGGGATACAAGTGCCTGAATTTTTTCAATGTGTTCCGTCATGTTGGAATTTTATATTTCAAACTTATCCAATTTTAGCGTAACAGCAAAAATTCAGGTTAGCCGATTGAAATACCTTTTATTTTTTAGGGTAAAAACTTATTTTAATCTTGTAATAAAGGTCTGGGATCAAACAAAACTTTTAAGGTATGAATCTTTCCATCTTTAATCTGATACCATCCGGAAGCTTCTACCGCTTTTTCTCCCATGTCAATAGTATACCAGAAACATACATCTTCACCAGATGTAAAAGCTTTCAGAATTTTATATTTAAACTTCATCTGCTTCATATCTTTGATGTAAACTGAAGCATTATCCCTTTTTCCCAATACTCCGATAAATTTAAAATCAGGATCAAGACAGCTTTCTGCCTTCTCAAAATTTTCTTCATTTAAATATTGAATGAATTGTTCTGCTGTATTTTGCGTTGTTTTGTCCATAAAAATTGTTTTTATTGTTGAATACAAAATTAGCGCTTCATTGGATGTCCCACTTGTGACTATAATCACAAAATGATTTGAATTTTCTATTACTTTAAAATAGTAATTCTGCCTTTTGCATATGCAATCTGATCTTTTTCTTTTTCCTGATCCGGACGGTTTTTAAGATACATCTGATAGTAGGTAGCTGCATTCTTTGGCTGTTTCAGATTCAGATCATAAAGAAGTCCTAAACGGTAATAAATAATATTGCTAGTACCAAAGGTTAATCCTCTTTTATAAGCTGTTACAGCATCATTATACTGGTTTTTGGATTCATAAATACCTGCCAATGCAGCATAATACAGCGTGGTGTGATCTGAAATAGCTTCATCAATAGTCTTCTGTGCATAGATGGCAGCATTGTTATAATCTTTCAGTTCCCGATAGCTTAAGGCCATGAAATATAATGTACCTTCGTTTTGTACTCCCATATCTTCCAGCATTTTATAAAGATTGATGCATTTCTGATAATCCTTTACATAAAAATAAGCTTGTCCCATATCATTCATTACATTCACATCAGCATGGTTTTTCAGGAGTTTTTCACCAATTTCAATTACTTCCGGATACTTGGCGAGTTGATTGGCAACAGGTAATAGGGTCTGTTGTAAAGTGAAATTTCCAGTATCAGAAGCAATGGCTGTTTTCAAAACATCATATGCAGGCTGGTATTGTTTCAGACCACTGTAGGTCAGAGAAAGATCATAGGCTACATCAGGATCAGTAGAATTCAGAGAGCTGGCTTTTTTGAGGTAGTTCAGTTTGGTTTCAGGAGTATCAGCATAGGCCGCGAGCTGTTTATAAGCATTGAAGTTAAGACTATCCAGCTGAATGATCTGTTGAAGATAAGCCTTGGCATTGGTTGCATTGCCCCGTCTGGAATTGATGCTGGCCAGACTAAATAGAGTGGGCAGGCTGTTCGGTTGTATGGTATTGATTTTTATGTAATTTTTCTCTGCTTCCGGAAGTTTTCCGGCCATCATATTGCAGTAGGCTATTTGTGAAAGAGCTTTTACATCCTGTGTATCTCCGGGATATATGCTTTGAAGGTATTTGGCAGCATCGGCATAGCGTTGTGTCTCATAATATTCAAGCAGCTTTTCAGTGTCAATTTTTGCAGACTGAGCAGTGATATTGTTAAAGCCTAATAGTATAATGCACAAGCAAATTCCTATTTTCATCATGGTTATTTTTTAACTAAAATATTGGATATTTAATAAGCTTCCAAATTTTACGATCACATATTGGGGATTTTTTTAAATTTTTATGAATAATTTATAATAAAATCAAAACTTCTCCCATTAGATTTCTTATATTCATCCTGCAAAAGCAGATAAGCCAAATCCCAATAATATGGAAATAAAAACGGTACAGTCATTTATCAATTATTATGAGAAAATAAGGGAAAGAACCAACCGCATTATTGCAGTTGTTCCGCCTGAACATATAGATTACTCTTATAAACCCGGGAAGTTTACCATTGGTGATCAGATAAGACATATTGCCACCATAGAACGGTATATGTATGGAGAAACGATTAAAGGCAAGAAAAGTGCTTATCCGGGATGTGGAAAAGAACTGGCTGACGGGTATGAAGATACCGTGAAGTTTTTCAATGAAATGCACAGACAAACGTTAGAAATTATCAATGGCCTTTCTGATGAAGATCTTACCCGCAAATGCCTGACTCCGGCCAACAGTGAAATCTCTGTCTGGAAATGGCTCCGCGCCATGATAGAACATGAGATTCATCACAGAGCAGAATTATACATCTATCTCAATCTTCTGGATGTAAAAACACCACAGATCTACGGATTTTCTGCCGAAGAAGTTCAGGAACTGAGCGTGAAACTATAGGATAAAAGGAGTGTGGGAAGAATTTCAATCCATTAGGGTTAATTTGTATATTAGCCCATTCAAAAAATAATAATGGCCAGACCTTTTATCATTCCTCTAGTACTGTTTCTAAACAGTGCTTTTGCACAAACTCATACAGATCTGAAACCCGGAGACACCTTAAAGTATTCTCCCCAATCTCATAAATCCTCCTGGATCTCAGTACAGTCTGCAGATGCCAATCTCGGTATTGCGCTGTTTATGGATGGGAAAAAAGTAAAAGAACAGGATGATTCCAGAGGAATAAAAAGTGTTGAAAGATTCTACTTTACCCCGGAAAAAGGGAAAAAATATGAACTGAAAATCTGGGCTAAATCCTATACTGAAAAAAGTAAAACAGCCAAAGTTTCCATTACAGAATCCAAAAATGTACCTGTTATTAATGGTCAGTTCACTACTGATCAGTTTGTAGAAGACCTTAGAACATTCCGTTCTATAAGGGAAAAAGCAAATTCCGGACTGTATGTGTACAGAACAAAAAAACAAATTGACAGTATTTACCAACAGGCCGAGGAAGAAGCGAGAAACAGTAAAAATATTTTTGATTTTTATAAAGTAATTGCAAAGGTTACCGGATTTGAAGGAAGCTGTCATAACTATACAGACCTTTCCAACCATGCTTCTTATTATCTTACACAAAAACCGGAATATTTACCCATTACACTCAAGAATATTGACGGTCGTCTGCTTCAGGATTCAAAAGACAATGTATTGCCTCTTGGTGCTGAAATCCTTTCCATCAACGGAGTTCCTGCAAAAGAGATGATCAGCCGCTTTTCCCAATATTATTTTTCTGACGGATATTCTATACCTTACAAAGAAACAACAGGCTTTGAAAGAGGAATGCTGGATAAATTTTATATAGAATTTGGAACCCACAAAAACTATGTTATCAACTATAAATGGAACGGGATCGTAAAAGAGATATCACTGCCGGGAATATCGTTGGAGAACTTTAAAAAACTTCAGGATTCAAGGTATTCGCTTGCATTTGACAAAAAACTGCTGTCTGAAAAATACAGTCTGAATAAAGAAGGAGATGGAATCTACCGCTTATCTTTGAGAGGTTTTGATTTTGCAACCGGGAAAGACGATCCTGCCTATAAAAAATTCAGTACTTTTCTTGACCAGATGATGGACACCCTGGAACGCGAAAAAACAGAAAACCTGATCATAGATCTCAGAGGAAATACCGGAGGTACAGGAGCTCTTTATGAAAAAGTATTTTCTTATCTTACACAAAGACCTTTCCGTGACAGCCACTATGCCTATACAAAATTCAATGAAGTTCCTATGGAAGAAAAACTGGTGATTACACCTCTTTTTCTATCGAATGGAGTAACAGATAAAACCGGTTTGAACGCTTACCTGAAATCATTATATCCTAAAGCCGTTCAGGGGAAATACTATTGGGCAGATGATAAAAATCCTTCTATAATGCCTAATGACAAAACTTTTAAAGGGCAACTTTATTTATTAGTAGATCAGCGTGTTGCTTCGGCAGCCTCCCATCTGGCTTCTCTGATTAAGTCCTATACCAATGCCATTGTGATCGGAAAAGAAACAGTAGGAGGATATTATGAACATAACGGTCATCTTCCGCTGGTATATGAACTTCCCAATACCGGTATCCAGACAGGATTCTCTATTGTGCATGTTATTCAGGACGCACAGAATCTTCCCGACCAGAAAAGAGGTCAGGGAATTATTCCTCACATTCAGGTACAACAGACCAATCAGGAATTTCTGGATCAGACGGATGTTTATCTGAAAAAAGTATCAGAACTCCGGAAACCGTAAAAATGATTTTATTTATTGTATTAAATTTAAAACCAGCTGTAAATAATGAATTTACGGCTGGTTTTTTTATTGTTGAAATTCAGTTTTATTTTAGTTTATTTCTATTATAAGTGATAAATTTATTGTTTTTATTTATTAAAAATTGTTAAATATTCATCTGATAAAGAGATATTTATTTTATTTTTTTAATCATTTGTTTTGGAATTATGGATGAAAAGTCGTAGAACTACTACAAAATTTCAGATTAGTTACTGAAAATTTTTTGAATAGAGATTAGCGTTTTATCTTTGTAATACCACCAATCCAATTACAAAAAAATAATAATGATTAAAATTTGCCAATCATCACAATAAACCCAGGAGAAATCCTTGAATTCAGCAGGGGAATAAAGTAGATATAATACGCTGCTTTACCTTTTTTTACTTATTACATTATACCCTGTTTTGATCCCAATATCCGGATTTTATTCCTTAGAATAGAACACGGATAACGAAAATATATCTGATCTTTTTGACTCAGGTAGATTTTAGCCTTAAAAAATTTGACATCCAATCAATCAAAATATTATAACTATGTTTCAGGACGATCATTCACCCAAAATGCCTGTTTCCAAAGATAAAATTCCAGCTGCAGACAATCTGAAAGAGTCTCTTAAAGATCAGGCAGTAAGTAAAGCTGCCCAGAAAGTACAGGAAAAATCGAGTGGATCTATAAAAAAAGCTACTGAAAAGATGGTTCAGGCGCAAGCTTACACCGGAATGGTTCAAAGCGGTTCCCAAATGTTTATGAATCAGGTTAAACAACCTAATCCACCCACATTGGTAGAAGACAAAGTATGGTCAAAACAGCCTACTTCCGGAATCTATAATGCCAATACAATCCCCGGCAATCAGGTAGCAGGAATCAACCGTGTGATAAAACTTGAAATTGTAATTGATGGAAAAGTAATCAAACATTTCAAACATTTTCAGCTAAAACAAAGTGCTGTAAAGCATCACGAGTTCGATCTTATGCTGGCTCACGATACTCTGGGAAGCTTGGAAAACCATAATCTGGAAGAAGCTCAGAACTTTCTGGGAAAAAGAATTACAGTGATTTTCAGATACAAAGACGTTGAAGACGGCCCTGAAAGAAACTTTGTAGGAGTCATTACCGAAGTAGGGTTCAGTCAGGAAAAAGGAAGTCTGGGAAATATTGTTCTTACAGGTTCAAGTCCTACTGTTCTTTTAGATGCAGCTCCTCACATTCAGAGTTTTGGCGGAGCACAGGAGATAAGCCTGAACAGTATTGCAGATCAGGTGATTAAAGAAGGCCTTGGACAAAATTCCTTTGATTTCAGGGTAGATGCTGCACACGGAAACATTTCGTACAGCTCACAATATGAAGAAACCCATTACAATTATCTGGCAAGAATAGCAGAAGCATATGGAGAACAGTTTTATTATGATGGTGAAGTCCTGCATTTCGGGAAACTTCCACCTCAGGAAAAACCCGTGAAACTCACTTACGGAAGCAGTGTGAGTGACGTAAAAATCAAAATGAAAGCCCAGCACGTAAATCCCTCATTTTATGGATATAACAGTAGTAAAAATGAGAAATTAACTGCAGGGAATTCTAAGATTACCCATACTTCAGATATTGCTAAAAGGGCTTATGAAATATCAGAAAAAACTTTTACAACTCCTTCATTGAGAGTAGCTCCGATAAAAGCAGTGTCTTTTATGGACGTAGAAAACTCTCAGAAAGGAACAGCAGGAAGTAAAGCTTCAGAAGTATTTGTTATTTCAGGTGTTACAACAGTACCATTCCTGTATCCGGGTTGTATTGCTGATATTGAAATGCGGAAAGCAGAAAGCAGTGAAACAACGTACTTCACCAAACTGATGATTATAGATATGTATCACGAGGTGGATGCAAGAGGATATTATACCGGAACATTTGAGGCAATAGCTTCTGACACAGGATTTATTCCACGACCTGAGTTCCATACTCCGAAAGCAGATGCACAATTTGCTAAAGTAATTTCTAATACAGACCCCTTAAATCAAGGAAGAGTTAAAGTTCAGTTCGACTGGCAGAACGGCTCTACCACTACAGAATACATCCGGGTGATGACTCCCGATGGTGGCGGAAGCGAAAAAGTAAGTAAAAACCGTGGCTTTATGGCGATTCCGGAAGAGGGTGATCAGGTAGTGGTCAACTTTGCCCATCAGCATCCTGACCGTCCTTTTGTGATGGGAGGAATGTTTCATGGCGGAGTTGGCGGCGGTGGCGGAACCGGAAATAATATTAAAAGCTTAAGCAGTAAAAGCGGACATACCATGAGCTTGGATGATGGCGGAGGAATTACCGTGAGAGATAAAGACCAAAATTCCGTTTTTTTGGATGGTGCAGGAAATATAAGTATAGACAGTAAGATTTCTATTACGCTTACTTGTGGAAGCAGTTCTATTTATATGGATAAAGATGGAAATATTCAGATTAAAGGAAAAGAAATATTTGTACAGGGGATTAATATCGGAGTCGGAGGAACCTCTAGTATCGGCGTTGGAGTAGGTCCTGAAGATGGTGATCCTACTTCCGGAGTCGGAATCAAGTCTGATACCCTGGATATTGGAACCAAAACCCTTTCCATGAGAGGGGATACCGAAGCCAATCTCAGCAGTGGAGGAAAAATAAATGTAGGCGGTGGAAGTGAAACAAATATTGTAAGTGGAACTGTAAAACTGAATTAAAAGCAGATGAATCCAGTAGATTTGGAGTTGGTAAAGTTAAAAAGACAATGGCAGAAAGTCGTTTCAAAGAACGAAGAAAAACCTATGCTGATCTGCATAGGAGAAAAACATGAAACCGATCTTTTTGACGGATTTATCAAATCAAAACTCTCCGAAGATGAAGAAGGGGATGATATTTTTTTACTCCATTACCAGGAATTTAACGGGATGAAATCCTTTGGACAGACTTTACTGGATGAATGGACCGAATTCTACGAAATGCTGAAGAAAAGTGAAGAGAATATTCCGGATTGGGACTTCAAAGATCCGGAAAAAGCTTTTAAAACTGATGCCTACAAAGCATTTTATCCTTTGCTGGAATTAAAGAAAAACTTCCCCAATATTAAGGATTCAAAAATCTACCTTTATATTGCTCCGCTCAGAATCAATGATACAGAAGAGCTGTCTCTCTGGGTGAAAGAATGGTGCAGAATATGTGAAATGTCAGAAAATAAGGATCTTAAACTGGTCTGGGCAGAACATCATACCCATAGAACACTGTCACAGATTCCTTCAGCACACAGTTTCAGAGTAGAAGTGGATATTCATCAGTTAATGCAGAATACTGCAGCACATACAAACCGGAAGAAAAACAGTCCGGATACTGATTTTCAGCAGCAGATTCTTATAGCGAGTAATCATTTGAGTAAAGAAAGATTCAAAGAAGCGGAACATGCCTTAAAAACAGCAGTGAAGCTGGCTAAAGAACAAAAGAATAAACAGGGAGAAATCTCTGCCTATTTTATGCTTACTCAGGCGTATACAGCAGACAGGAAAAAAGACAGGGCAGAAGATACTTACAGGATCATATTTGAAGAAGTAGAACCAGATTCACCTCTGGCAGTTCAGATGTATATGAATTACGGAAGCCATCTGCTAGGAAATTCCAAAAAATCAAAGGCAGAAAAAATATTTGAAAAAGCTGCAGAAACAGCACAAAAGATTGGTGAACATGCAATGGCTATTGAATGTTACAGAATCATTGGAACATTAAATGATACTGTGCTGACAAGAGATAAAATGATAAGGTATTTTGAAAAATGCCTCGACATAGCAAAGTTAATGGATCCTTCGGTACGGGAACAGAGCAGCCTGCGGTTTGTAGCCTCAATGTTGATTCTCAAATACGAAGGAGATCATGATAAAAAAACAATACTGGACAATGAAATGAAGACTTATTTTGGTGATGACTGGAGGGTAAGTGTAGAAAAACCAAAAGCAGGGTAATCTCAAATTAAAAGAATCATGGCAGATCTGAATAAAAAGACAGTAAAACCCATAAAGGTTGCAAAACCGGATATGAACCCGGACCGCTCCCTGAAGGTGAACGCAGACGTTACTTCAGTGAGCTGGGACAAAACCAAGCAGGGGTGGAAGAACGGAATGAAAAATAATGTTGATTCCCTGAATCCTGTTTCTATGGTTAAATCCTTAGCTGGAGGAGACGATGCTCAACCTGCGAAAAGTAGTGGCGACGGAGGTGGAGACAGCGCTGTGACTGCCGAAAAAGCAGCTCCGGAAAGTAAAGTGAAGCTGATCAAAGTGAATACTCCGGCAATGCCTTCCACTGCCATTCAGCACACGAGTAAGCATTTTGATATTGTGCTGGCCATTGATATCCACTGGACACTGATCCCGCCGCCGCCTTCATTTATGCTGATTCCACTGCCATTACCGCATCCTTTTATCGGGATTGTTTTTGACATCATGGATTACATTACCATCACCATCCCGATTCCACAGTTTGCAAGAAATCTGATGCCCTCACTGCCGGAAAGTATTCCGATGGGAGGTTCAATATACGTTCACGGAAGACACAAAGCAACTACCACCACAAGTGTAATGGGAGTAGTGATTCCGTTCAGGCATATCACATCACTTATTCCGGTATACATTATCCCTTTTCCTCAGGAAGCTCCACACGAAGGAGAAGTGTATTATGGTTCGCAAACCGTTTTGGCACAAGGAAGTAAAATGAGTGGAAACCAGCCGCAGCAGGTTCTTACCTGTATGGGATTCCCTTTCGGAATGACGATGCTGCCTGCAATGCCGGATAAACCAAAGAAAAACCCACTGGCATATTTTGCCTTCTATAATAACTTTTCAAGCATGTATATTCAGATCAATACGGGAGGGCCTGTATTGGTGGGAGGAGCTTTTGTTCCCCATGTCTATACACCCGGAGAAATGCTGATGCGTCTTGCCGGGATGTTTTTAATGAGAAGCCTGACCAAGAAAATAGGAAAACTGGGAGCTAATGGTTTAAAAAAGCTGAACAACAGTGTTCTTAAAAAAGCTCCTTTTAATAAATTTAAATTGGCCAATGCCTTATCCAAAAAATTATGTCATTACGGCCTTGAGCCTGTGAATTTTGCAACCGGTGCCATGGTTTTCGAATGGGAAGATTTTATTATTCAGGGCAGTACACCTTTAACCTGGAAAAATATCTGGCACAGCGACCGGCCTTATGATTTTGGACCTCTTGGAAATGGAGTTTTCAATACTCATGATCTGTTTATTCTTCCTGAAGAAAACAATAAGTTTGCCGGTTGGATGCATCCTGACGAAAATATTGCCATGTTGATTCCCGCACCTGAAATTGGTGAAGAAATGACCTATTTCAGAGATCAGAAAATATGGCAGTACAGACCAAGCAGCAGTATTTGGGTGATTCGCAAAGGAACCGATATTTATACCTATAAACGTTTCCATCATGTTACAGAAGGAACAATTTATAAGGTGATTCGTATTGAATATGGAGATGGCACGATCAGAGAATATGAATATGAAGACCGGAATATTGTCCTGAAAAGTATAAAAGATGTAAAAAGTGGATTCAGTATTGAAACGGTTATCCATCCTGAGTATAAAAAAGTAACAGAAGTTTATTATTGTTATAAAAAACAGAGAGATCTGCAGGTTAGGTATGATTATGATGAGCGTGGTAATCTTATTCATGTCTGGGACATTCACAAAAAAGCAATTGTCTTTGAGTATGATGGAAAAAATCAGGTTGTAAAAAGAACCAACCGAAACGGAATGAGTTATCAGTGGGAATATGATGCAGAAGGAAGAGTAACCCATACCAAAGGAGTAGATGGATATATGGAAGGAAAACTTCATTACCATGATGAGGAAGGCTTTACAGAAGTTATCTATCCAAAGCAAAACAATAAAACAGAGGAATATCATTATGATGAAAATTTTCTGGTTTACAAAAAAGTAGATGGAGAGGGTGGAGAAACATGGTACGATTTTACAGCGCACAACGAACTAAAGATGCTGGGAACGCCTGAAGGACGTGTCCAGGGGTATACCTATGATGAAATGGGAAATATTAAAATTTTCCATACCCCGGATGGAGAAGAATACCATTATCAGTACAATGAATTCGGACAGGTAATTGCCCGTTTCTCCCCTTCGGGAGCTTCGGAAACATGGAGCTATGATGAAGAGGGAAAACTGATCAACTATACCGATCCTGCCGAAGAAAGTGTATACTATGAATATGCAGACGGTGACAGAGTTCCTGAAAGCAGCAGCAGAGAAGGGATTGTTACCTATTATCAATATAACCAGAGAGGCCAGCTTACTCAACTCACCAACACTGCCGGAGCCGAACAGTACTGGAAATATGATGAATATGGAAGGCTGTTGGTGTTCAGCCCGAGACCTTTGAACAGAACCCTCTGGGACAGAGATAAAATGGGAAGAGTGGTTGAAGTGAACGAGCAGGGGCAATTCCCGTTAAAACTCCGTTATGATGCCTACGATCTTCCGGTGTATGCTACTGACGGGCACGCAGAATGGCTCATGAGCTATACGCCGATGGGAAGGCTTAAACGTCAGGTCCGCAGGAATGCTCTTTCTCATAAAAAAGAAGAAACATTGGTTTTCGGGTATGATGCTTACGAGAATCTGATGAGCATTACCAATGAAAAAGGAGAAGTTTACCGGTTTGAAAGAAACTATAATGACGAAGTCACCGGTGAGACAGGTTTTGACGGCCAGAAAAAGTTCATTGTAAGAGATAAAGACGGAATGGTCACCCAAACCAGAACTCCCCACGGAAAAGATATTTTTTATGAATATGATCTGGGCGGAAGATTAACACAGACCCATTATCCCGACGGAACCTGGGAAGCCTATCAGTATGATTCCTCAGGATTATTGGTTAAAGCAGATAATGAAAACAGCAGTGTAGCTTTTCAGAGAAATAAATTAGGACAGATCACCAGTGAAAAACAGGGTGCACATACCATTCAATATGAATATGACACTCAGGCAAATCTGATCGGTTTGAAAAGTAGCTTAGGAGCCGAAGTAGACTATTCTTATAATGATCTGGGACAGCTTAAAATGGTAACTGCCGCTACTCCGGAAGTGTATGCACCCTGGCAGATGAACCTTGAGATCAGCCGGAACGGACAGATGCATTCCCGTGAAATGACCGGCGGGGTAGAAAGCACTTTTGAATTTGACCATATCGGAATGCCGGTAAGTCAGAAAGTAACAGTGAATAAAACCAATACTACCTTCCATAAAGATTACAACTGGGGAGCCGGAAGCAGATTGCTGCATACGCTGGACAGGGTGACGGGTGGAAGAACGAGATTTGATTACGATGCTTTCGGAAGCCTTGTCGCGGCAGAATATTCCAACGGGGAGGTACAGTACAAAAATCCGGATGCTACGGGATGTTTATATGAAAGTACCCGGCAGACTGACCGCGTCTACGACAAAGGAGGTAAGCTGATGCGTGATAAAAACTGGTTTTACCATTACGATGAAGAAGGAAATTTATTGTTAAAAAGTAAACGGCCAATCAACAATGCCAGGCCGGAACATAAAGAAGAACAAGAGAATACACATCCTTATTATAAAACCATTGCTTCAGATTGGCTGAACAGCCCGAAACTACCTGATGGAGCTGATTTACCCAATGTAACTGAAGACTTTCCAACAGAAATCCAAAACCCGGAATGGTCCTCCGGAGACTGGGCGTATTCCTGGAATGCTAACGGAATGCTGGCCAAAGTAAAACGCCCTGACGGCAAAAATGTAAGCTTTGAGTATGATGCCCTCGGAAGAAGAACCTCAAAAATTGGCCTAAAGAAAATAACTCGTTATATTTGGGATGGTAATGTTCTTCTGCATGAATGGAGCTATGATGCTGAAGAAGTTCCTGTAACGGTTGTAGATGATGACGGAAATGTCATTGAGGGAAAAGAACCTGTGGAGAATGTGGTAACCTGGGTGTATGAAAGAGGAAGTCATGTACCAAGTGCAAAAATAATAGATAATGAATGTTACACGATTGTTAATGATTATTTAGGAACGCCAATACAGGTTTACACTGAAAAAGGTGAAAAGATCTGGGAGAGAGAACTCAACATTTATGGAGATATAAAAGTTGAAATTGGTGTTGGAAATTTTGTGCCTTTCCGTTATCAGGGACAGTATTATGATGTTGAAATTGATCTTTGTTATAATAGATTAAGATATTATGATGTAAACAGTGGTTTATATATTAGTAAAGATCCAATAGATATTGATGGAGGTTATAATATTTATGCATATGTTCATGATTCTAACAACTATTTAGATATATTTGGTTTAGCTGGACAAAGATGGGCTGGAAAAACTAAAAAAGATGGTACACCTTATCAAAAGCCAGGCCCGAAGAGTAAAGGAACTGGTGATCATAATGCTAAAATTGATGAAATCATAGCAAGAGAAACAGCTAAACCTGGAGTAGAGCATATTGGTGGAGGTTCTAAAACAGAAATAATATTAGAAGACCTAGGAGGGCATAAAGATGTGAGAAGAATGGATGCATCATTTAAAAATGCGGATGGAGATATATACCACATAAATGTTGGACGAACATTAGAAGATGGAAAAACAGGAGTAATAAGAGAAAGACTAGCTTTGGAAGATGTTAAAAATGCTGGCCATGATGTTACTTTTGAAGGATATGGTAAAGCATCTGCGTATAGATAATTTAAAATAGTAAATAGAGATTAAATGGCAAGTAAAATAAGTATTTTAAATACAATTGATAATGTAATAGAGTATGCTAAACCTCTTTTAGATAAGTATGAAGTTTATGTATATATTGAATATAGAGATTCAGGAAAAGTGTGGCATACTTTGTTAGAAAATAATGTTAAAGAAATTGATATTAATGAAAGTTATAGTTGTTTTTTTCTATCCACAAAGCTAATTGATGTTTCACAGAAAATAAGTTTCTATAGTGATGAAATATATGGTTATACAATAGAGGGAACCGGAGGTAGAGAAGACGGAGATAATATTGAACAGACGGCATTAAGAATGATAAGCAAGACTCCTGAAAAAAATATTAAATCATTTTTTAATGCACTGCTTAATATGTTAAAGAAAGATACTGATTATGAGAAAGGAGTTTACTCTGGTGCGGGAACTTTTTACAAGGAGATTTTTTATTTAAAAAGTATGGGGCAAAGTAAAATATTCTGGTTTGATTTCAAAAGAAAAGATAAACCAATTAAAATTACTGAATAAGTAAATCTAATGAATAAATCCTTTATTAGATGACAATGGTTTTATAATCCTTTTTGCTTAAAACTAATATATAATTTTACTCTTCTGATTCAGAAAAGTTGAAAGATTTTATTTTAAACTTTAAAAAAGCATGTGAAGATGAAATTTTAATGAAAGATTTGTTTTCACGGGCCGAACTGGACTGATCAAAACATTAAAAAACAATCTGAACATGTGATAACATGGTAAACAGATAAAACTTAATCCAAATCCAATCCAAATATATATGAAGAAAATATTCTCAGAACTTAAAGGTTTTGTGGTGTTCAGCCCGCAGCTTTTAGCAAACTACCTGCAGGAAAATCATCTTCCGGGTACTAATATTTTAAAATATTTCGTAGAAAATGAACATGGAGATGAAATAACAAAATCAGGAATCGCAATCCCTATAATAGGCGTAGAAGAAGACCATTATGCATTCCGGGTCTCTGTGAATGATGAAAAGATTTTGAATGATGATGAGGTAGAGGTGGAGTCTAGAGGCTGGATATTTCAGACTGCTAATAATGAAGTAAAAGTGGTTGGTATTGGCTATTTAAAAGACATTACTTCCATCAATGATGAAAACAGCATTACTTTATCCTTAGAAAACGGATGGTATTCTTTGAAAATACGGGGAGGAAATAAAAATGGTGAAAGATTATTTGAACTGAATATGCAGAAACAGGACGTGCATCCGGCTTTTAGCGGAGATGTTACTACCGAATATTATTACGGTTAAAAATATGCATTAAAAAATATCGATGAAGGCTGAATACCTTTGTTAAAGGGTAAATAATTGAAGTTGAGTTGTTAATGATTCTGATTTAACAGCCTGGAAAAATAGAATTTTGTTGAAAGACATAGAAATATAAATTTTCTTCAAAAAATATTTTGTCAGTAATAAAAAACTTTCTATATTTGCACCACTGAAAACAACGGTATAACCGGAGTTGAAGGAGAGTTGGCAGAGTGGTCGATTGCGGCAGTCTTGAAAACTGTTGACTGTAACAGGTCCGGGGGTTCGAATCCCTCACTCTCCGCAGACTATTAAATTAAATAGTACAAAAGCTGTAAAATATTTTACAGCTTTTTTTGTTTTTATGTAGGTATTCAAAGTGCTAAATAATCATAATCTGAAAATGATCTATTTACGACCTGACAAAAGATTAACCTGACCATTTTCTTTTTTTGAAAATATCCGAATAGTAGTAATACTAAAATCCTTTAAGAATCTTAAACTTATAAAATATCTATTGATATATCGAAATCTATCGATAGGGTATGCTTTGTCTGATTGCGAAAAATCAACAATTTTGCAAAAAATTATTATTGACCTGATGTTTACATCAATGAAAACAAGATTCTAAAAACACATTTGCCTAATCCCTCAAACACAACATTTTTATTGATAGGCTGCTACATTATTAAACCCACATGGATGATTCATGTAATAAATGTACGTTTTGTTGAAGATATTATTTTCATTTTGAAATCCGGTTTATAAATGATTAAAATAACTTATGAAAGGCTGTTTAATCTTATCATTGAGTTGTGAGCGAGGATTAACAACCTCTATCACCTCAAATTTTTAAATGAGAATATGAGAAAAAAAATACATAAAACACTGATGCTGCCTTGTTGCCTCCTTATCAATATACTGAATGGGCAAATAGGGATTGGTACAAATAATCCACAAGGTATTTTACATGTAGATGGAGCTAAGGATAATCCTGCTTCGGGAACACCAACGGCAATACAAGTTTCTAATGATGTTATTGTAAACAAAACAACAGGATTCATTGGTGCTGGAGTGCTTAATCCTCAGGTTCAGCTAGATATCAGATCTGCAGGAAATGAAAATGCTCTTGGTTTAGGAACCACAACGATGTCTGCAGTAGCAGCAGGTGCGGGTGCTACACGATATGATGTAAACAGTATACCGGTAGGAGCAAAAATTGAAGTCTCTGATGGCGCTGTATGGCACAAAGCTTATATTGCCCCTCAAAAGGCTGTAATCGTTGTTCGTAAAATCGTAAGCCAATCTATACCTTCTGCTTCTGCAACAACCATTATTAATTGGAACGAGGTACGTGACATGAGCAATAGTTTTGATCCAAGCTCTGGCGAGTTTACAGCTCCCCGAAATGGGACGTATACTTTTTTATTAACATTCAATTTTAACGGAGCTGTTATTAGTGATGGTTCCAGAGTTGAATCGCAATTTTATAATCCTACTACAAACACTGTTCTTGCCAGTGTATATAAAACTTTCGGCCAGTCTATGACAGGCACATCTGATGATGCAAATTCTACACGTTCAACGCAGGCTGGAGGATCAAGTACCGTTACCCTCACGCTTACTGCAGGGACTAAGGTAAGTGCCAGACTATACCAAAATCTAACCTCAGGCGCTATTCCGCTAAGGGTTACAACTGATTCTTCTAATCCTGCAAATCCAGATGATGGATTTAACAATTTAACCATAATAGAACATTAAGATATAGATTATGAAAAAGAAGATCATTATAACTTATAAACTATTTGCTTGTATTTTATTTTTTTCTGCAACTAAAACAACAGCACAAATAGGGTTTTTCACTCCTACGCCTGCACAACCTTTACATATAGATGCGGGAAAAGATAACGGCTCTGCACCCGATGCAACAAAAATATCTAATGATGTTGTGATTACACCACAAGGTCAGGTTGGCTTTGGACTTTTAAATCCGGTTACTAAAGTTGATCTGAGGTCTTCATCTGACCAGGGAATTATTGGCTTAGGCAATAATACACAGAGCCCTTCTGCAGCGGGAGGAGGTGCCATACGCTACAATAACGGTGGATTTTTAGAATATTCTGACGGGGAACAATGGATTGCATTGCCACTTACTGCTCCAACCAAAGCACTAGTAAATGCCAGTAAAGGCTCTGCACAAAGTATTCCAAGTGCAGCTTCGACGGTTATTACAGATTGGACAGAAACAGTTGATTTAGGTGCTGGTGCTACTGGAGACTTTGATCCTTCCACAGGAATTTTTAAAGCTCCTCGTGATGGTTTTTATCTGGTTTCTTTCAACATCACGCTGGCTAATGGAAATATCCCTAAAAATACCTTTATAGAAACTGCAATAGAAAGCAATCAAAGTACAGATAACATTCCTGTATTTAAAACAATAAATTCTTATCCTGCTTTTCAGGCTGGTACAGTAAGTAATTACATAAGTGGTAATTGCAATGCTATTTTCAACCTTAAAAAAGATAATACTATAAAATTTAGCATCAGGCATAATATAGGCAGTGCCCGAAATACTTTAAATGACAGCAAATTAAATAATTTAAGTATTAGTGAATTATAAAATACATGATAATGGGACGAAAAAATAGAATAAAAAAATTGATCAGTGCTGTTATTGTTTTGTCACTGAAAGTAACATATGTAAGCGGTCAAATAGGAATAGGAGTATCCAATCCTTCTAATCCTCTTGAAGTTAAGACGGATGCCGGGAATATTATAATTAATAGTTCGGGAAGGGCAGGTGTTATGGTTGCCAATCCCAAGGTAGCTCTGGATTTGCGTGGTGGAACCAATAGTTCTGTTGCTATTGGAAATACAGCGAAGACTGCTGCTCAAGCCGGGGCTGGAGCATTACGATATATTGCAAGTCCTGCCATTGGGGTAAAAGGATATTTAGAATTTTCCGACGGTTCAAATTGGGTCAGTTTTTTTCCTAAAGGGAAGCCGCGTATTATAGTAATGGCAAGTAAAACAACTCAGGATACCTATGTATTTGAAAGTGCTGCTCCCTCAGAAATAGGAACCAAATCCGGCGTAGTTCAAAGAAGATCTTCTTATTTAACGAACTGGACTGAAAAATTAGACTCTGATTCAGGAGTTCCAACCTCAAATTTCGACCCGGCTACAGGTGAATTTACAGCACCGCGTGATGGCGTTTATTTTGCAACTTTTACATTTGCATTACAATCCAGCCAGGTTAATACCGGGGCCAATAATCAAACTGAAGCAATTTGGGAAGTGAGAGATTCTGCCGGCACCATTACACAAAGAATCAAAACAAATAATGGATATGCTTCTGATACCGGAGCAAGTCCCAATGCAGTACCCGTAGGTTCAGCCTGTACAGTAAGTGTATACCTGAATAAAGGCAGCAAATTAAGACCTTTTACATGGATTACAGTAGCATTTGATGGTACAATCAGCCAATTCGATGTCTCAGGAAGTGGGGCTTACAATGCGCTTACAATAGTTGAACAGTAAAGATATTTCAATAGGTTTGAACAATCTAATTGTAATTTTTAAGTCTCCCAATCTGATTGAGGAGACTTTTTTGAATGAAGAATAAATTTACATTAAAAATATAGTCTTGAAAAAAAAAGACATAGAGAATTTAAAATAGAAACCTGCAATTCATACGAATTACAGGTCTTTATTTTGGAGAATACAATGTTTTAGCTTAATATCTCACATGGTGCTATGCAAATCACCCAGGGACATCTCTTTATTCCCGGAGGAGGACAGCATGCTTCGGAACAGCTCATTGCTCCGCCATTAATACTCTTCAACTGATCTCTTGAAATTTTTTTAGAATTTTTCATAGCCAGATAATTAAATTAAAACTTAAGGCTGGTTTCCACCACCACATCCGTCATATGGCATGCATTGCCACTTTCCGCCGATTAAACAAATCTGTCCGCCTCTGCAGTCAATACCACCCTTAATTGTTTTCAATTCCTGTCTTTCGATTTTCTTTAAATTTTTCATAATATTTTAGGTTTAGTTCTATCCGAAATTAATAAATTTTTATCAATTTTTGTTGAATTATTGTGAAAATATTTATCTTCAATCGCGCTATTATTTTATATTTTACCTTAAACTTTCTGAAATTGTGTAAAATCTGATATGTTTAAAAGTGCGAAAACACCCTATTAAACAGAATGTATAAGAACTGATTTCGTTTAAGAAAAATCTTGTCTTGTGACAAGTGGAATTTCATAATGACTTGCTAATTTTGGTTAAAAGTTTAACTACCAAATCCGACAATATTATGAAAAGTGTATTCAAATTCTCAACCCTGAAGTCATTACTGATTTTTACTGTTATCGCTATTGCATCACAGGTTTACGGGCAAAAAGTGAAACCATCTGAAAGTGGCTATGCACCTGTTAATGGTATCAAAGTTTACTACGAGGTCTATGGCAAAGGAAAGCCCATTGTATTGCTGCATGGTGCCTTCATGACGATTGATATGAATTGGGGCGAGTTGATCCCGGAACTGTCAAAAAACAGAAAAGTAATCGCTGTTGAATTACAGGGACATGGACATACTCCGTTTTCAGAACGGAAATTATCACATACTGATCTGGCGAATGATGTGACAAAGGTCATGGACTATCTTAAAATTGATAAGGCAGATATAGCAGGATATAGCTTTGGCGGGGCAATCGCTTATCAGCTGGCAATACAGAGCCCGCAAAGACTGAATAAGCTGGTCATTATTTCTTCAACTTATAAAAATAGCGGCTGGCTGCCTGAAGTTAATAGTGCATTTAAAGGGATGAAACCTGAGCTCTTCATGAACAGCCCTATGCATACCGCTTATGATGCCGTAGCGCCCGATAAAACAAAATGGACAAAATTTCTGGAGCAGATGATAGCTACTGCCGGACAACCATTCGACCTGGGTGATGATAATATTTCTAAAATTTCAGCGCCTGTTTTAATTATTGCTGGAGATAATGATGGTTTAGATAAAACCGAGCTGGCAAAAACTTATAAATTATTAGGCGGTGGAGTGTCTGCAGATATGGGGCCTATGCCCAAATCCCAACTGGCAATTGTTCCGGGGCAAAGCCATGTCAGCCTGATGATGCAAACCGCAACAATTCTGAATTACCTGAATAGTTTTTTACAATAATCAGATAGAATATCATTTATAAAATTGAATATAATGAGAAAAATAATTGTCTTATCAATGATTACAATGGATGGTGTTATGCAGGCACCTGGCGGCCCTGAAGAAGATACATCCGGAAATTTTAAATATGGCGGATGGACTGTATCATATGGTGATGAACTTTTCGGTGAAATCATGCAGGAAGAAATGAAACAGACTGATTATCTCCTTGGAAGAAAAACATTTGATATTTTTTCATCGTACTGGCCTCAGCATGCTGAATTTTGGCCGGGAATCAATGAAGGAAACAAGTATGTTCTGTCTCAAACCATGGAACATTCGGATTGGAAGAATACCTTTTTTCTCAAAAACCTGGATGATATCCGGAAACTTAAACAATCGGAAGGTGCTGATATTCAGATTTGGGGCAGTAGCGAACTGATTCATCTGTTGTTGAAACATGATCTTGTAGATGAACTTCGCCTAAAAATATATCCGTTGATCCTTGGCCGAGGGAAAAAGCTGTTTGATGATAATTCGGTTCCGGCTGCTTTTGTTCTGACGGAAAGCCATGTAACATCAAAAGGAGTCATTATAGCGAATTACAGACGTTCCGGAGAAATTGTAACAGGGAATGTTGAAGTGTAAATAATGTCTTAATTAATTTTATTTTTTACAACTGTTAAACCTACAATATGGATACAAAATTTGAAGCAGGAATAAATATTGCCATAAAAATTCCAAAAAATAAATATGAAAAAACGGTAGCTTTTTACAGGGATATTTTACATCTGAATGTTGAAGAAAAACCGATTAATAATCCAACTGTTTCCAGAACCCATGAGGTAAAATTCGGGAATAATATCATCTGGTTAGACTGTGTAGATAATTACACCCATTCTGAAACCTGGTTACAGCTGACGGTTCCTGATGTAGAAAAAGCTACAGAATACCTCCAATCGAACGGAGTAGAAACCTGTGATGAGATTGAAGAGCTTCCTGAAAATATGCACTGGATTACAGATCCTGCTGGCACCGTGTTTAATGTACAAGAAAGAAAATAGCAAAAGACAGAAAGAAGGTGTGGAAAATTGCTTAAAATGTGGTTTTAATCAAAATTTTAATACCTTTAACTTTCAAATCATTAAAATTTTAAACAATCCATGAAGACGAAACCACTAACTTTCATCTTAACCCTCTTTTTTCAGCTGATAAGTATCACTGCATTTTCACAGAAAACAGCAGTTCTCAACTCCTTATTGGATAAAAATACAGAATTTATTTTTCCACAAACTCCCGATAAAATCTCAAAAGCATTGAATGTGAAAACTATGTTTTATGAAGATGCCAATGAGGAAAAATATGCAAAATGGCCTACAAAAACAGGTTTGGAGTTGTACTGCAGCTTGGGAGGAAATAATGCTGTTAATGAAATGTTTTTTACCATTTCAGAGAATAAACCTGTAGTGGTAGAAGGGCTTCCATTTGGCCTTATTATGAATAAAAGCACACTGCAGGACAGCAAAACTAAGTTCAGTAAATACAATGCTAAAACGCAGAAACTTGATGCAGGCAGTGAATTTCCAGGAGGTTCAAAACTGGTTTTTAAGAAAGGGAAACATTATGCAACCTTGCTTTTTGACCATAAAAATCTGCTGAAATTTTTAAGTCTTACTACAGGACTGATTGATCCGGCCGCAAATTAATTTTAACAGAATCTCAAATACTATAAAATCCGTCACTTTTTGGCGGATTTTTTCAATGTATTGAATGATACCCGGCTGTATAAAATGATCCATTCCAAAAAAAGTACTGAAACTCCTCTGATTACAAAGCAACACAGTTGCTTTCAGAAAATGGATTGAAGAATAAAGATTAAAATTTCTGGCTAAAAAAGATATAAAAAAGATCATTTAATATCAAAAGATAAAGATCCACTATCCTTAAAAAAACAATTCAAAAAAACACTTTAATCACAGGATGAAAAACAATAGTAAATAAGCGGTTTCTTTAAACTTGTTTGATTTTTTCGTCTCATATCTTAGGGATTTAGTAACAAAAAACAAGCATAATCATCTAAATTATAATGCCTATTGGATGAAAAGTGTATTTTTAATAACAACAAAATCAATGGGTTATAGATAAATAGTTATTGTTTGCATAAAATATCTTTCACGTTTTTATAAAATACCTATATTTACCACCAAGGAGTTCTTAACATCTTCTTTATCAACCGAAACTGGTTACACTTAGCTGTGTCTTAAAAGGGAATCGTGTGCAAATCACGAACTGTCGCGCAACTGTAAGTAACATCAAGGTTTTTATCAAATAAAGGTCCACTGTATACCTGGTTATATGGGAAGGGCGATAAAAACTGTTACAAGTCAGGAGACCTGCCTATTTCGAATTGACGATGCTTTCGCGGTCTGAAGCTTATAGTCAGGTATGATACGATATGGATAACAGTGGGATCAATATATTTTGTCAGCTCATGTTATTTTTGTGATGCAAATAAGTAGTGGGGTAGTATGCTCTTTCATTATCGTGTATTCATCGTATTTTCCTTTTCCATATTTTTCTTTCTTACAAACATTGTGAAGTTTGCCAGGAACTTTTTATGAAGATTTAATCAATATAAAAAGTTAAAAAATGTACCCATTCGATTTCGATTATTTATGCAGAAGCAGCAGACTTGGAAATAAACAGGCTTGCATGGAGATAATGATTCCGAATTCCGGATTACAAAAAACGATTAACATCAATCAGCTTCCTTTTGATCTCCTTTTTACCATCACATGGAATGATGGTGGCTGCTGTTGTGCCTGTTCATGGTCTTCTGTAAACAAATTTCAACTAAACAATAAATATTATAATGACTACAAGTGAAAGTTTGAAGTCTCCCGGCATGAAATTCCGGGAGGCCATGCGAAAAGAAAGTCCGCTTCAGATTGTTGGTACCATTAATGCCAATCATGCGTTATTAGCACAGCAGACAGGTTTCAATGCAATTTACCTTTCAGGAGGTGGTGTTGCTGCCGGTTCTTTGGGGGTTCCTGATTTAGGAATTACCACGCTGGAAGATGTATTGATAGATGTTCAGCGTATCACGAATGTCTGCGAAGTACCATTAATGGTAGATGTTGACACCGGATTTGGGCCTTCAGCATTCAATGTTGCAAGAACCGTAAAGTCACTGATTAAAGCCGGGGCTGCGGCTCTGCATATTGAAGATCAGGTAGGAGCAAAACGCTGTGGACACCGACCGGGAAAAGAAGTGGTAACCAAAGAAGAAATGGTAGACAGATTGAAAGCTGCGGCAGATGCCCGTACCGATGAAAATTTTGTAATTGGTGCCCGTACAGATGCATTTGCCAATGAAGGATTAGAAAAAACACTGGAAAGAGCGGTCGCTTACAAGGAAGCGGGAGCAGATTTCATTTTTGCAGAAGCCGTTCCTGACTTAAGCTTTTATCACAAATTTGTTGAAGCTACGGGAATTCCGGTGCTGGCCAATATTACCGAATTCGGGATGATAAAAATGTACACGGTGGAGGAGTTAAAAAATGCAGGTGTAGAACTGATTCTTTATCCGCTATCGGCTTTCCGTGCTGCCAATAAAGCTGCCCAGAATGTATATGAACATCTTCGCAAAGAAGGAACCCAGGCCAATGTCTTAGATACCATGCAAACCAGGGAAGAGCTCTACCAAAGCATTGGATATTACGACTACGAACAAAAATTAGACAACCTTTTTAAACAAAATAATTGATAATGTCAAATAACAGTGAACCCACATTTAAACCTAAAAAAAGCGTTGCGCTTTCAGGGGTAGCAGCAGGTAATACTGCGCTTTGCAGTGTCGGAAAAAGTGGAAACGATCTCCATTACAGAGGATATGATATTCTGGATCTGGCAGAGAAAGCACAGTTTGAAGAAGTAGCCTATCTTTTGATCTATGGCCAGCTGCCTACCGGAGCACAATTGAAAAACTATAAAGCTAAGCTGAAATCTTTGAGAGGACTGCCTCATTCTGTGAGAAATATCCTTAAGAGTATTCCTGCTGCAGCCCATCCAATGGATGTCATGCGTTCTATGGTTTCTGCTATCGGAAGTATTCAGCCGGAAAAAGATGACCATAATATGGCGGGAGCAAGAGATATTGCAGACAAATTACTGGCATCTTTCAGCTCAGGTCTTTTATATTGGTACCATTATACCCATAATGGAAAAGAAATTGATGTAGAAACTGATGATGATACAATAGGAGGGCATTTCCTTCACCTGTTACACGGGAAGAAACCCGCAGAGTCATGGGTAAAAGCAATGGAAATTTCGTTAAACCTTTATGCAGAACATGAATTTAATGCCTCAACATTTACGAGCCGTGTGATTGCAGGAACAGGATCTGACATTTACTCTGCCATTACCGGAGCCATTGGTGCCTTAAGAGGACCAAAACATGGAGGTGCTAATGAAGTTGCTTTTGAAATCCAGAGCCGTTATAATTCTCCGGATGAAGCTGAAAGTGATATTCGCCAGCGCATTGCCAATAAAGAAGTGATTATCGGATTCGGGCATCCGGTGTATACCATTTCAGATCCGAGAAATGTAGTCATTAAAAAAGTGGCTAAAGAACTTTCCGAAGAAGCAGGAGATATGCTGCTGTATGATATTGCTGAAAGACTGGAAACGATCATGTGGGAAGAAAAGAAAATGTTCCCGAATCTGGACTGGTTCTCCGCTGTTTCTTATCATCTGATGGGAGTTCCTACTCTGATGTTCACCCCCTTATTTGTTATTTCAAGAGTGACAGGATGGAGTGCTCACATCATAGAACAGAGACAGGATGGAAAGATTATCCGCCCAAGTGCCAACTATACAGGGCCCGAAAACAAAGAATTTGTATCCATTAACGACCGAAAATAATGGAACATAGAATGTGGAAATGAAAAAGGAATAATTCATTTTCAATTTTCAATTTTCCACTTTTAACTTTTATTTAATTAAATTTTTCAACGATAAAAAAATGAGTTCACACATCTCAAACGAAAGACCACAACCCGATCAGGTATTAGCAGACATTGCAGACTATGTCTTAAACTACGAAATTAAAAATGACTTGGCATGGAAGACTGCTCATTACTGTCTTCTGGATACGATCGGCTGTGGTCTGGAAGCATTAACTTATCCTGCATGTACGAAACTTTTAGGACCTGTGGTAAAAGGAACGGTAGTTCCTAACGGAGCAAAAGTACCGGGTACTCAGTTCCAGTTGGATCCGATTCAGGCAGCGTTCAATATTGGAGCTATCATCCGTTGGCTGGATTTCAATGATACATGGCTGGCTGCAGAATGGGGACACCCTTCTGATAATCTTGGAGGAATTTTAGCCACTGCAGACTGGTTATCCAGAACAAATATTGCAGATGGAAAAGCACCTTTAAAAATGAAACAGGTCCTGGAAGCAATGATTATGGCTCACGAAATCCAGGGGGTAATGGCATTGGAAAATTCATTCAATAAAGTAGGGCTGGATCACGTTGTATTGGTAAAGCTCGCTTCTACAGCTGTAGTAGGAAAGCTGATCGGATTAAACCGTGATGAAATTATCAATGCCGTATCACTGGCTTTTGTGGACGGACAGTCTTTAAGAACTTACCGCCACGCTCCCAATACAGGTTCCCGCAAATCGTGGGCTGCAGGAGATGCTACATCAAGGGCTGTACGTCTTGCCCTGATTGCACAAACAGGAGAAATGGGCTATCCATCTGTATTGACTGCAAAAACATGGGGATTCTACGATGTCTCCTTCAAAGGGAATGAATTCAAATTCCAAAGAGAATATAGTTCTTACGTAATGGAAAATGTTCTTTTTAAAATTTCCTTCCCTGCTGAATTTCACTCGCAGACCGCAGTAGAAGCAGCAATGACATTACATGCAACTTTAAGAGACCTTGGAAAAACAACAAATGATATCAAAAAAATTACCATCCGTACCCACGAAGCTGCTATTAGAATTATTGATAAAAAAGGACCTTTAAATAATCCTGCCGACCGTGACCACTGCATCCAATATATGGTGGCTGTACCATTGATCTATGGAAGACTGACAGCTGCCGATTATGAAGATAACATCGCTTCAGATCCAAGAATTGATGTACTTCGTGACAAAATTGAATGTGTGGAAGATATTCAGTTTACAGCAGATTATCACGATCCGGAAAAACGTTCTATTGCAAATGCGATGACAGTAGAACTTAATGACGGAACTGTTTTAGACGAAATAGTGGTAGAATATCCTATTGGCCACAAACGCAGAAGAGACGAAGGTATTCCTGAACTGATCAAGAAATATAAAGTGAACCTTGCCCGTATTTTCCCGGAAAAACAACAGAGAACGATTCTTGAAAATTCATTGGAATATGACACATTAGCCAATCTTAACGTCAATGAATTCGTAGATCTTTTAGTTATTTAAAATCAATAAGAAAATGGAGAATTGAATATCAAAACGTTTTTAATGAATAGTCGATATTTTTTTGAAAATAATCAATTCTCCATTCTCATTTTTATGATCATAACTTTCAGTTCTCCATTTTTAATTTAAAAACTATGTCACAAAAAATAAAAATATTAATCAATGGAAATTTTACAGAAAGTAAAACAAAAAACTATCTTCCTGTAGAAAATCCTGCTTCACAGGAGATCCTTGCAGAAGTTCCTCTCACAGAATTATCTGAAATAGATGAAGCTATTGAAGCAGCTGCGGAAGCCTTCAAAATATGGAAAGAAGTTGCCACTCCGGAAAGAGCAAGACTATTCCTGAGATACCAGCACCTTTTAAAAGAACATCAAAAAGAAATTGCTGAAATTCTCTCTAAGGAAAATGGAAAAACCTTTGCAGATGCTATGGGAGATGTATGGCGCGGTATAGAAGTCGTGGAACATGCCTGTAATATTCCGACTCTGATGATGGGGGAAACAGTAGAAAACGTAGCAAGAGGGGTAGATACTTACAGTTACATTCAGCCTCTTGGTGTCTGTGCAGGAATTACTCCTTTCAACTTTCCGGCTATGATTCCTTTATGGATGTTTCCTATGGCGATAGCATGTGGTAATACCTTTATTTTAAAACCTTCTGAGCAGACTCCTATGACTTCCATGAAAATGGCAGAGCTGTTTTTGCAGGCAGGCTTTCCTAAAGGCGTTTTAAATATTGTTCACGGTACCAAAGATCAGGTAGATCATATTCTGAATCATACTGACATCAGAGCTATTTCATTTGTAGGTTCTGTACCGGTTGCAGAACATGTTTACCGTACCGGAACTGATAATCTGAAAAGAGTTCAGGCCTTTGGCGGTGCCAAAAATCATATGGTGGTCATGCCGGATGCCAATAAAGGACAGGTGATCAATAATCTGGTAGGAGCTTCCTGTGGTGCGGCAGGGCAGCGTTGTATGGCGATCAGTGTGGCCGTATTGGTAGGAGAGGCACAAAACTGGGTAGAAGATATTAAAACTGCTTTAAGCACAATCAGACCAGGAGTTTGGTCTGATGAATCTGCTGCATTTGGCCCGTTGATCAATAAGCAATCTAAGGAAAAAGTGGTAAGGCTGATCAAAAGTGCCTATGATCAGGGTGCAGAAGTTCTGCTGGATGGGAGCAGCTGTACTGTAGAAGGCTATGAAAACGGATATTTTGTAGGGCCTACCTTATTTAGCAATGTATCTGTGGATATGGACATCTACAAAGAGGAAATTTTTGGGCCTGCATTGCTGTTATTAAAGGCAGAAACATTAGATGAGGCGATTAGAATCATTAATGAAAACCCATATGGAAACGGAACCTCTATTTTTACCAACTCAGGAGCTGCTGCAAGAAAATTCCAGCATGAAATTGAAGTCGGGCAGATTGGAGTTAACCTTCCGATTCCTGTTCCGCTGCCGTTTTTCTCTTTTACAGGATGGCGAAAATCATTCTTTGGCGATCTGCATTCTTACGGAAAACAAGGCGTTCGTTTCTATACCGAAACCAAGACCATTACTGCCCGTTGGTTTGAAGAAGATGTACCGGGAGGAAATGTGAATATGACCATCAGCTTAAAATAAGGGAGGCAATCATTAAAAAGGACTTTACTTCTCAATCATTCACTTTTTACGTTCAATTATTCATTCTCAATTTTCAATTCAAATAAATTTTCAATTCAATATTATGGAGTTTAACCTCAATGAAGACCAGCTGGCATTTCAGGATGCCGCGAGAAAGTTTGCTGAAAAAGAGCTGTTTCCATATGCTTCAGAATGGGATGCTGAAAAGAAATTTCCCAAAGAAGCTATTGTTAAGGCCGGAGAATTGGGTTTCTGCGGTGTATACACCAGCGAAGAAGCCGGAGGGCTGGGATTATCACGGCTGGATGCAGCCATTATATTCGAAGAATTAGCCGCAGCCTGTCCTTCCACTACTGCTTATATTACCATACATAATATGGTTTCATGGATGATTGATGAATTTGGAAGTGATGAAGTCAGAAAAGACTTATGTCCGGATCTGGCATCAGGCCAACTCTTAGGCTCCTACTGTCTTACTGAACCGGGCTCAGGCTCAGATGCAGCAGGTTTGAAAACGACAGCCGTAAAAAAAGGAAATAAATATAGTATTAACGGAACCAAAGCATTTATCTCCGGAGCAGGTGAAAGTGATATATTAATTGTCATGGCCCGTACGGGAGAATCCGGCACCAAAGGAATCAGTGCTTTTGTAGTACATGCAGATACTCCTGGAATAAGTTTTGGAGAAAAAGAAAAAAAGCTGGGCTGGAATACACAGCCGACCCGTTTTGTATTTTTAGATCATGTAGAGGTAGAAGAGAAATATCTTTTAGGCTCATTAGGAGAAGGATTTAAAATAGCTCTGAAAGGATTGGACGGAGGCCGCATCAACATCGGAACCTGTTCTGTAGGAGCTGCGCAGGGAGCAATTAATCAGGCTCAGCGCTATATGCATGAAAGGCAGCAGTTCGGGAAATCATTAGCCCAGTTTCAGTCTCTTCAGTTTAAAATTGCAGATATGGTGACAGAGCTGGTTGCTGCCCGTCAAATGGTACAGTTAGCAGCATTTAAACTTGATTCCAAAGATCCCAATGCCACTATTTATTGTGCCATGGCAAAAAGACTGGCTACGGATATGAGTTTTAATATATGCAACGAGGCCCTTCAGATCTTAGGAGGCTATGGCTGTACACAGGATTTTCCGGTTGAAAGGCTGATGCGTGACGCCAGAGTACATCAGGTCGTGGAAGGAACCAATGAAATTATGAAACTCGTGATCTCAAGAAAGATCCTTGAAGAAGGAGCTACTCTACAAATAAGATGATTAATAGATTTTTCATTAATGTAGAATCTTTAGCATTTAACTTAGACAACTTTTAATAACAATCTTCAACTCTCAACCCTCATTTTTTAATTAAATACCATGAGTGTAATTATAACAGAAATAAAAAATAACGTCGGAATTATTACCCTGAACTCCGAAAAAACGCTCAATTCGCTGTCATTGGAAATGATAGAAGAACTGAAAGTTGTTTTGGAAAACTGGAAAACTTCCGGTGAAGTAGCCTGTATATTCCTTCAGGGAGCTGGTGAAAAAGCTTTATGTGCAGGTGGTGATGTAAGAAAATTACATGATGCTATTATTGCACAGCGTACAACAGACGGTACAAAAGTGCCACAAGACTGTTTCGACTTCTTCTCAAAAGAATACCAGGTAGATTATATGATTCATACTTACCCAAAACCTGTTATCGTTTGGGGACACGGAATTGTAATGGGAGGTGGAATTGGTCTGATGGTGGGTGCTTCACACCGTATCGTTACTGAAAGAAGTAAGCTGGCAATGCCTGAAATTACAATTGGATTGTATCCTGATGTAGGGGGAACCTGGTTTTTGAATAAAATGCCTTCTGCCTATGGTATCTATTTAGGATTAACAGGCGCAAGGCTGGATGGAGCAGATTGTAAATTTTTAGGACTTGCAGATTATTATATAGAATCCTCCTCAAAAGAAGCTGTTCTCAATGCCCTTCAACAGGCAGACTGGAGCGGAACATCTCATAAAACCGTATCCCATATCCTTGAGAATATTTCAAAAGAAGTCCTTATTCCTCAGTCTCAGGCAGCATTGCATGAGTCTTTTATCAAGCAGTTTGAAGAAGTCAACTCTCTGGAAGATTTCAGAAAAATATTGATCAGCCACAATGATAAAGATGAATGGGTGAATAATGGAGTGAAAAGCTTTGAAGCCGGATCTCCAAGTTCGGCACACATTATTTTCAGGCAGCTGAAACAAGGTAAAGGTTTAAGTCTTGAGGAAGTTTTTCAATCTGAACTGAATCTGTCATGCCAGTGCTGTATCCACCCTGATTTTGCAGAAGGAGTAAGAGCATTATTAGTCGACAAAGATATGTCTCCAAAATGGCATCCCGCAACATTGGATGACATTACGGAAGAATGGGTAGATTCTTACTTTAAAGAATTGAAAATGGAAAATGAAAAGCTGAGAATGGAGATCTAAGTATTAGAAATGAAGTTTTTACATTCTTTTTTCAACATCTGATAATAGCATTTTTCCATCAATAGAGAACATTGAACTATCAACCTTAAACTTTAAATCAAGAAATTATGTCAAATATAGCATTCATAGGATTAGGAAATATGGGCGGGCCTATGGCCGTTAACCTGATCAAAAAAGGCCATCATGTTGTGGGTTTTGACCTTTCGGAAGAAGCTCTAAAAATATTGGTGTCAGAGGGAGGACAGGCTGCCGAATCTGCTGTATTAGCATCTAAGGATGCTGATGTAGTGATCTCAATGCTGCCTTCAGGAAAACACGTAGCTGACCTTTATTCAGAAGAGTTTATAAACAGTCTGAAACCAAACACATTATTGATTGACAGCAGCACTATTGATGCGGTTACAGCACGTACAGTTGCTGAACTTGCTGCTTCAAAAGGCTGCAGAATGATAGATGCCCCCGTTTCAGGAGGAACTGCAGGAGCTCAGGCGGGTACATTAACCTTTATTGTGGGTGGTAAACAGGAAGATTATGAAAAAGCCAGACCGATACTTAAGTGTATGGGACAGAATATATTCCATGCCGGAGAATCCGGAGCGGGACAGGTTGCTAAAATCTGTAATAATATGCTGCTGGCCATTCATATGATCGGAACTTCAGAAGCTATCAATCTGGGCGTAAAACATGGTCTTAACCCTCAGACTTTAAGCGAAATTATGCAGAAAAGCTCCGGGAAAAACTGGTCTCTAGATGTGTATAATCCTTATCCGGGAGTGATGGAAAATGCTCCGGCTTCCCGTAATTATTCCGGTGGTTTTGCCGTAGACCTGATGACAAAAGATTTGGGTCTTGCTGCAGAAGCCGGACTGGAAACCAAAACATCCACACCTCTCGGCAATACCGCATTGAATTTATACAGAATGTGGAGCGAATCCGGAAACGGAAAAACAGACTTTTCAAGTATTATCCAATTTCTAAATAGAGACCTTTAAAAATTTGAATAGAAGATAAAAACCTCTCTATGACCACTTTTCAATAATTTTCAACTATCAACTATCAACTATCAACTATCAACTATCAATTAAAAATGACTTTCGAAACATTACTATATCAACAAAACGGGCACATCGGAACACTGAGGATTAACCGTCCGCAGGCATTAAATGCTTTGAATAAACAGGTTTTACAGGAACTGAAATCATTTGCCAGCCAGATAAGATCAGATAAAAATATCAGAGTGTTAATTATTACAGGTTCCGGTGAAAAAGCTTTTGTTGCAGGGGCGGATATTAAAGCAATGCAGCAAATGACTCCCGCAGAAGCAGAGACTTTTTCAATTGCTGCACAAGCTTCTTTTAATGCGATCGAAGAACTTCCTTTTGCGGTGATAGCCGCTGTAAATGGTTTTGCATTGGGAGGAGGTTGTGAACTCGCTTTATCCTGTGATATTATTCTGGCCAGCGGGAAAGCAAAATTTGGACTCCCTGAAGTAACATTAGGATTATTGCCTTGTTTTGGCGGAACCCAGCGTCTTCCAAGAGCTATTGGATTATACAAAGCAAGAGAAATGGTTTTCTCCGGAGAATTTTATTCCGCAGAAGCCTGTAAAGATTTTGGTTTTGTCAATCATGTTTTTGCTCCCGAAGAATTACTGAACGAAGCCCAAAAACTGGCAGAAAAAATTGCTGCAAGAGGACCTGTAGCTGTGGCAAAAGCGAAACAATCTTTAAATACAGGATTTGAACTGCATATCACAGACGGATTACAGCAGGAAGCCGCCTTATTCGGAGAATTGTTTACAACACAAGATCACAATGAAGGCATTGGGGCATTTATAGAAAAACGAAACCCGGACTTTAAAGGAAGCTAATGGGAATGGAAAATTGAGAATTAAAACTAGGATGGCTTAACATAATAAATCGTTAGGTATCATGCTTAATTTTTTAATTCTCAATTTTTATTAGATGGTGATTCCATGATTGTTTTTCACTTCAGCCATGACAAACGTACTGTGGGTACTCCCGATAGAATCTACAGATCCAAGTTTGTTAAACACAAAATCCTGGTAATGTTTCATATCCCGTACCTGAACTTTCAAAAGGAAATCAAAATCTCCGGAAATATTGTAACATTCCGCAACTTCTTCAATTTCTAAAATTTCTTTCACAAAATCATACCCCACAGATCTGTCGTGAATTTTTAGCTTAATCTGACAGAAAACCGTAAAGCTGCGGTTGAGCTTTTCAGCATCAAGAACAGCCGCATACCTTTTCACAAATCCTTCCTGTTCCAATCTTTTTACCCTTTCAAAAACCGGTGAAGTAGAGAGGTTCACTTCCTTTGCAAGCTCTTTAACGGTCAGTTTTGCATTTTTCTGGAGCAGCCTGAGCAGCTGTACATCCTTATCATCGAGTTGTTCCACAGAATATTATTCTTTTAGATTATAAAAACAGTCAAATTTAAAGAATTGTATGCTTTTATTAATGTTTTTAAAAGTTTATTTTGCTTAATTAATTGACTTTAATTGTATGTTTATTCTGTATTGTTAATTTTACACAAAATTAAAAACTTTTACTGATGACCATTGTTAGAGGTAAAAGTACAGTTCTTTAGAGATACTTCATCAAACAGGAAAGGTTTTACTTAACGTAGACTAATAGGGAATCGTGTGAGAATCACGAGCTGTCGCGCAACTGTAAGTAACACCGAAGGTTTCTGTCCTTGTATATCCACTGCCAAAATCGGGAAGGATGACGGAAACTGTTACAAGTCAGGAGACCTGCCTTTACTGAATTGACAATGCTTTCGCGGTCTGAAGCTTTTGGGTCATACAGATGATATATCGGATTCATGTGTTTTTTCTTTATGGGAAATGCACAATCTGTTATATCATGATTCCAGAAATTTTTATCCGTTAAAACATTCCGAAGCATTTTAAAAAGACTTTACCATTAAGTTTAATTAAAAAGTAAAAAAATGCAAACTCACATTCTGGGCTATCCGCGTATTGGTAGCAAAAGAGAACTCAAAAAAGCCTGCGAGCAATATTGGTCAGGTAAAATCCTTTTGGAAGAACTTCTGAATACAGGCAGAAATATCTGTAACCAAAACTGGAACATTCAGAAAGAAGCGGGAATAGATCTTATTCCTTGTAATGATTTTTCATACTATGATCAGGTATTGGACATGAGCCTTGTGGTAGGGGCGATTCCTGCACGTTACCATGAAGTAGTGCTTAAAAAGAACAACTCTGAACTGGATCTTTATTTTGCAATGGCAAGAGGATATCAGAAAGATGGACTAGATATTACTGCAATGGAAATGACAAAATGGTTCGATACCAATTATCATTATATCGTTCCCGAGTTTTATAAAAACCAGCAGTTTAAACTGAGCTCAGATAAAATTTTTAATGAATTTGCAGGAGCAAAACAGGCAGGAATCAATGCAAAACCTGTAATTATCGGACTGGTTTCTTATCTGTTATTAGGAAAAGAGAAAGAAGAAGGATTTGATAAACTGGATCTGGCTGCAAACCTTCTTCCCGTATATATAGAGATCTTAACTAAACTTCAGGAGCAGGGCGCAGAGTGGATTCAGTTTGATGAACCTTTTTTAGCATTGGATTTAACGGAGAAAGCAAAAGAAACCTATCATTTTGTGTACGCCGAAATAAGAAAACGTTTCCCGAAACTGAAATTTATGGTGGCCACTTATTTTGAAGGATTAAATGATAATGGATTACTTGCTGTATCACTTCCTGTAAATGTATTACATATTGATCTTGTGAGAAATCCTGAACAATTAGACGATATTCTGAATATTGTTCCGGAAAGTTTAAGTCTTTCATTGGGAGTGGTTGACGGAAGAAATATCTGGAAAAATGATTTTGAAAAGTCTTTATATTTCATCAATAAAGCAATTGAGAAATTAGGATCAGAAAGGATTTTGATTGCTCCTTCCTCTTCATTGCTTCATTCGCCATGTGATCTGGATTTTGAAACCAGTCTTAACCCGGAAATTAAAAACTGGCTGGCTTTTGCCAAACAGAAAGTGACAGAAGTTGTAACGCTTAAAGAACTGGTATCCGGAACAGAAAATGAACAGATTCTTGCTTCTTTTGAAGAAAATAAAAAAGCAATTGCAAGCAGAAAAACATCCTCGCTTATTCATAATGATGAGGTGAAGCAAAGAGCAAATGCTGTCACTGAAAAAGATACACAAAGGATAAATACTTTTAAAATCCGTAAAGAAGAACAGCAGAAAGTACTACAGCTTCCTTTATTCCCAACGACTACGATCGGATCATTTCCACAGACAACGGAGGTAAGAAGCTGGAGAGCAAAATTCAAGAAAGGAGAGCTGACAGCAGAACAGTATGATACATTACTGAAGGAGGAAACCCAAAGAACGATTAACTGGCAGGAAGACATCGGAATAGATGTATTGGTTCACGGGGAATTTGAACGTAACGATATGGTGGAATATTTCGGGGAACAGCTGGAAGGTTTTGTATTCACAAAAAATGGCTGGGTACAGAGCTATGGAAGCCGTTGTGTAAAACCTCCTGTGATCTTCGGTGATGTTTCCCGTCCGACACCAATGACGGTATATTGGTCTCAATATGCACAATCCCAGACTGAAAAATGGGTAAAAGGAATGCTTACGGGTCCGGTTACTATTTTACAATGGTCATTTGTGCGTGATGATCAGCCTCGTTCCGAGACATGTAAACAGATTGCTCTGGCCATCCGTGATGAGGTTGTGGATCTTGAAAAAGCAGGAATCAGAATTATTCAGATTGATGAGCCTGCGATAAGAGAAGGGCTTCCATTACGAAAAACAGATTGGCAGAACTATCTGAAATGGGCCGTAGAAGCTTTCAGAATTTCAGCAAGCGGAGTGGAAGATGCCACCCAGATTCATACCCATATGTGTTATTCAGAATTCAATGATATTATTGAAAACATTGCCGATATGGATGCAGACGTGATTACCATAGAATGTTCCCGTTCTCAGATGGAGCTGCTGAATGCTTTCGCAAATTTCAGATATCCGAATGAAATTGGTCCCGGAGTATATGATATTCATTCCCCAAGGGTTCCGTCAAAAGAAGAAATGATTGAACTGCTGAGAAAAGCCCAAAACGTGATCCCGGCCAGCCAGCTTTGGGTAAATCCCGACTGCGGACTGAAAACAAGGCATTGGGAAGAAACCGAAAAAGCTTTGATAGCAATGGTAGCCGCAGCTAAAGAAGCTTCCGTAGAATATGCACTTTAAAATAGTTTAAAATAATTAGATACAATTTCTCAGATCGTGCCATGATATTCATGGCACGATTTATTATAGTAACCCTTTAAAACATTGCTCTATGTTCCTGAAAGTTTGAAAAGTGATATGAAAGTGAAAATTATTACAATAGCTGTTATCATCCTGGTGATTCTCGCTTTCAGATACTTTTTTTTAGATGAAGTTTAGGTTATTTTGCCTGTAATGAACTCGGTGGATAACCAAACTGTTTTTTAAATGCAAAGGAGAAATGGGATAAATTTTCAAACCCGAGATCCAGATAAATATCAGAAACCGATCTTCCTTTTTGGGTAAGCAGAAAATGTGCTTCCTTTAGCCGTCGAAGCTGCAGCCATTGTCTTGGAGGAATACCAAAAATCTTTTGAAAATCTCTTTTAAACGCAGACAGACTTCTCCCGGTTAGATAAGCAAAACGTTCCACATTGACATTGAAATGAAAATTTTTGTTCATAAATGTTTCAATATCTATTTTATAAGGCTCTGAGAAATCAAATAAAATATCTTTAAGGCCCGGATCATTGCTCAGCATCAGAAGTAAAGCTTCTTTCTGTTTGAGACGCAGAAGTTCTGTAGAAGCAGGAAGTTCTTCATAAGCCAGTAAAGAATACATAAAAGAAGTTAACGCCTTTTGATCCGGTTTTATAAAGGCCGGAGTATTGTCCTTCTTTTCTGCCTGATATCCATACTCACGGCTGAAATCACGTAAAATAGCTTCATCAAAATAGATGGTTACTGTTCTTATCTCACCATTTTTAGGAGGATATTTAGCAAATTTCAAAAGACGGTTTTTCCTTGCGGAATAAAGCTCTCCTTCCTTGAACATCGTTTTTGTAATCCCGTCATTCAGTTCCATTTCCCCGGAAAGCACCAGTCCCAGGCTGTGGATCCGTGCAAATTGTTCTCCTTCCCTGAATTCTGAAAAGTGACAGGAGTAATTGATAGGTAAAGGAATATTATTTTCGCTCATAGCTCAGACGGGTATTTCTTGATCGATTCTTTTTTCAAACTTACAAAACTTTTTTAGTACCACTGATGGATTACATATTGTTTAAATCCTCAAAGCCTGCTATTCATAGACTTTGAGGATTGCAATATCAGGCAAGAATTGTTTTAGGTTCCAGATAAGCTTCCAATCCGAATACCCCATACTCACGGCCGATACCGCTTTGTTTGAAGCCACCGAAAGGAGCATAAGGATCATGTGAAAACCCATTGATACAAATTCTTCCGGCATCAATCTGTGCGGCAATACGTTCTGCATGCTCTTTATCGGAAGAACTGATGTAAGCTGCGAGACCGTAAGTAGTGTCATTGGCAATGGAAACAGCTTCCTCTTCATTAGTATAAGGAATAATAGACAGCACAGGCCCGAAAATCTCCTCCTGAGCGATACGCATATCATTACGGACATTGGTAAAAATGGTTGCTTTTACAAAATTACCGTTTTCAAGACCTTCCGGCTTTCCTTCACCACCTGCAAGCAGAGTAGCACCTTCTTCCTGTCCCAGGCGGATGTAGCTTTGTACTCTTTCAAACTGCTTGGTGCTTACCATAGGCCCTACAAGAGTATCTTCTTCATCAGGATTTCCTACTTTTACTTGTTCTGCAGCTTTTTTAGCCAGTTCATTCACTTTATCCAATCGGTTTTTGGGAACAAGCAGACGGGTAGGAGCGATACATGCTTGTCCGTTGTTCATATACGCTCCGAAAACAGCCATGGGAATAGCTTTTTCCAGATCGGCATCTTCAAGGATGATATTAGGTGATTTTCCTCCAAGTTCAAGCGTTACTCTTTTCATAGTATCTACGGCTCCTTTGGCAATAGCTTTTCCCGTAAGGGTGGACCCAGTGAAAGAAATTTTGGCGATGTCCGGATGCTGCGTAATTTCTGCGCCTACTACATTTCCTAATCCGTTTACAATATTGAATATTCCTGCAGGTAAACCGGCTTCATGGAAACATTCAGTAAGCAGCTGGGTTTGTGCAGCACTCATTTCACTTGGTTTGATAACGGCAGTACATCCCGCTGCAATAGCGGTAGCCAGTTTGTTGCAGATGAAACTGTTGCTGGCATTCCATGGAGTAATGATTCCTACCACTCCCAAAGATTCAAAACGTACCTTAGAATGTCCTACAGTTTTTTCAAAATCATAAGATTCTAAAGTCGTAATGGTTGTTGTAAAGGCTGAAATGGCATTTTGAACACTCATTCTGCAGAACTGCAGGGTTCCTCCATATTCATTTACCATCACAGAAACCAGCTCATCCTCCCGTTTGCTCACAGCTTCATGTAGTTTTTTAAGTAAACTGATACGTTCTTCTTTTGTTGTTTTTGAAAAGGTTGAAAAAGCTTTCTTCGCTGCGGCGATGGCTATTCGGGTATCTTCTTCATTCCCAAGAACGACTTCTCCGGTTTTTTGATTGGTCGTAGGGTTGATAAGGTCAAATGTTTCTGTTCCATTCGGTGTAACAAATTCACCGTTGATGTAAATTTTATTAATCTGTTTCATTTTGATGATTTTAATACCACAAAGTTCGTCACAAACAGAAAAGACAGGTTTGCTGTAAGGTTCAATTTTTATTTGTTGTATGGCTCATTTTAGAGACTGATTTCTATGGGAAATACAAACTGTTTGTTATCTTTTTTGAATTAATAGGAAAAAATGATTTGTTCTTCCCTGAAATTGATTACTTTTATCATAACCAAGTAAATAGGTCGTTTTGAGAACAACACTTAAACTTATTACTGCTTAGTATCAGTCTTCGTAACCACAGGCTGATCGTTCTTTCGTTTGGGTAATTCTACCCAAACAGGTTTTCATTTCATCATATTATTACTGTATTGCCTGCAAAGGGCAGCTATATCTGTTGTTTTTAGTCTTATCATTATGATTTTCAAAGACTGAATACAGATTACAATTATACCTTAAGAATAGTCTTTGGGTAAGTCTCAGATGTATCAACCTTCTTGTAATGCGTGAATAATATGGAAAAAATCCAACAAAGAATAACAAGCACGATTATAAGTAATGAGTACAACACATATTTGGGAGGTAAAAGCGAAAAATACTCCCTTACTAAAAAAGAAATGCAATCATTGTAGCAGCGACAGGTTTTACTGCAGCGATAAATTCAGACTGAATGCTCAAAAAAAGAATATTGATATATGGTTGATTTACCGATGTATAAAATGCAGCAACACCTATAACATGACTGTTTTTTCAAGAATAAGAACAGAATCTGTCAGTAAAGAACTGTTTAATAAATTTTCAGAAAATAATACGGAAATTGCCTGGGAATATGCTTTCTCACAGGAAATAAGACGGAAAAATAATGTAGAAGCAGATATGGAAAGTGTAGAATATGAAATCCTGTACAATACCATCTCTGTTGAAGATCTGATCAGGATGGACAGTGAAATGATTTCGTTTCAAATACAATGTTCTTTTGATTTTAACGTAAGAGTTTCCACTGTTATCAGGACATGTTTAGGTCTTTCATCATCTAAATTGAATCTTCTGCTTGATTCAGATACAGTTTATTTTAACGGAAAGCCTTTACAAAAGAAATACAAGATTAAAAACAGTGATATCATTAATATCAACAGGCAAGAGCTTATCAACATTTATCTTATTGGGAAAGAGAGCTTATTTCTCAATATTGTAAATGATAAATAATAAAAAAAGAGGCTGTCTCAAGAGTCAAATTATTTGACTCTTGAGACAGCCTCTTTTGTATGTTGAAATTTACTTTGTTTCTTTTAAAAGATTGATCTGTTTCTGTAACGTCTGTTTTTCCGGCTTTGATTTGGTCAGACGGATCGCTTCTTCAAAATGAGGAATTGCTTTATCAGGATGGTTTTCAGAATATAAATATCCCAGTAATCCATGATAATACCCGTTACCGGTGAGATTAAGCTTTTCAACTTCTGTGGCAGCTATCTCTTTTCCGTACACTTTGGAAAAAGCAAAAGCCCTGTTTAAGGCAGTAACCGGAGAGTATTCAATGATAACAAGCTGATTGTACAGGTTTAAAATATGCGGCCATTTATCTTTGGCAGATGAAGTATGCCAATACGCAATACCTGCTTCCAGATGATATTTTGAAACGGAAGTAGTATTGGTCTCACAGGCTTCTATGAGGTAATAATTACCTTTTTCTATCAAAGTTGTATCCCATAATGTTTCGTCCTGTTCATCAAAAAGAATGGCTTCACCTTGTTCATTGGTTCTTGCATCAAGTCTTGAACTCTGAAAACACATCAGGGCCAGCAGTGCATTGGTCTTTGGAATATTGGTAAATGGGTTATCGGTAAGGATCAGGGTAAGTCTTATGGCTTCCAGACAAAGGTCTTTACGGATCAAAAGATTATTTGTTCTGGAGAAATAACCTTCATTAAACAATAAATATAAAGTAGCCAATACCGTCTCCAGACGCTGATGAATATCCTGTTCACTTAAAGAATCTACTGTAAAATGGTGTGTTCTGAGAGCTTCCCGGCCCCGTTGCAAACGTTTTTTAATTGTTTCCGTTTTAGAAAGGAAAGCATTGGCAATTTCTTCCACGCTGAAACCGCAGAGGATCTGAAGAGCCAGACATATCTGGGTTTCCTGGGAATTGACAGGGTTGCAGGCTGCAAAAATCATTTCCAGCTGGCTGTCCGAGATGTTTTTGGTATCGAAATCTATTGTTGGATGCTCTTTTTCAGCGGTTCTTATTTCCTCTTCTTTGTTTTTTTCAATAATGGACAGATGTTTGAAATAGTCCTTGGCTTTATTCTTAGCCACTGTATAAAGCCAGGCTGCAGGATTATCCGGAAGTCCGTTTACAGCCCAGTATTCCGAAGCTTTAAGGAAGGTGTCACCAGCAATATCTTCTGCAATTTCGATATGTTTAATATCAAAACTTCTGCAAAGCACCGCAACAATTTTGCTGTACTCAGTTCTGAATAAATGCGGTGTTATTTCATTCGGATTTGTCATGGCTGATCAAAAGACTATATTAAAGGTAATTATATTTGTTTTGAAAGCTTGAAACACTGGAGTTACTATTTTTCTGCAAAAATCTGCGGCATCTGCACAATTTACGTGAAGGTTTTGTATTTTATTTTCTATAGATTGAGCAGATGACGCAGATGAAATTTCATAATTACTATTACAATTTACTGATTTCCCTTACTTCCACATTTCCCCCAAATAACAGAATAGGACAGTCTTTGCATAAAGCTGCAGCTTCTTCAATGGATTCTGCGTTGATAAGGGTGTATCCCATAATTGATTCTTTAATCTCAGCGTAAGGACCATCGGAAATTACTCCGTCGGATTTTACAACCTGTCCTGTACTTTCCAGGCGGTTTCCCCTGTCTGCCAGTTTATTTTGCGCAGCAATTCCTGCGATCCAGTTCATCCATTTCTGGGTATTGGCCTGCATTTGTTCCGGTGATGTCTTGGGCATAGACTTGTAGTCTGCACGGAAGACTAATAAGAATTCTTTCATTGTATTCAAATTTTTGATTCATCTTAATGACGACCAGCTCTTTTCAATGGGGACAATTTTTTTAATATAGATATCAGAATTATTTCAAAGTCATAGTGGTTCTGAAAACGCTTACTGCATTTCCGGTAATCCTGATTATATCTGGCTGGTTGTCTTTTATACTAACCCGTACTTTTACTTCACCAATCCTGTTGATGGCTTCCCCTTGTCGTCCGGTAAATTCAAAAATACCATCAATAGTTTCTTTAATTTTGTTTTGAATAAGATACCCGCCCAAAGGGCCGTTCGCATTTCCGGTAACCGGATCTTCAGAAATACCGATAGCGGGTGCAAACATTCTTCCATTGGTTAATATCTCTTTTTCATCTATATCGAAAGTAAACACAAAATACCCGTTACAGCCGATTTCTTTACTGAGCTTTGTCAAAGCAGCAAGGTCCGGAACCAGACGATTTAAGGTGATATTGCTTTTAATACCGATCATTACTTTTGAATGGCCCGTGGAAGCGATTTGTACAGGACATTTTTCATCAAGATCATCCATTGTCAGTCCCAGAGCAAGCACAATTCTTTGGATTATTGAAATATCAAAAACAGGACTCAGCTCAAATTTTCCCTGTGTCATGGTGATGAGATAATCATTATATTCTCTTTCAATATGAATTGGTAATATTCCGATTTGTGTATGTATTGCAATAGTACAGGAATCCAGAGAATCTTCCTGAGCTTTTGCATAGAGAGCTGCAATGGTAGCATGTCCACAGGAAGGAACTTCTGTGGTAGGAGTAAAATACCGGATGTGATAATCGAAATTTTCGTTGGGATTATTAGGTTTGAAGACAAATGCTGTTTCAGAATTATTAAGTTCTCTGGCAACGAGCTGCATTTCTTCAGCCGTCATTTTTTCGGCATTCAATACAACTCCTGCAGGATTTCCTTTAAATTTTTCTTTGGTAAATGAGTCGATTTGATAGACAATAACTTCTTTCATATGAGTGATTAAGTTTATTGTAAAAATACGGAATGAAACTGGGGATCTGATGCCTGTTTTATTGTCATTTGGTAAAAAAAATAAACCAAAATCCTGAGATTCTGGTTTATTAATAGAAATAGAAAGGTTTGCGGGTTATTTTAATCCCACTTATTCTGGGTAGAAACAGCATACTTTCCGGCTCCTGTAAAGAAGAAACTCAGACTTACAAGCATATAGATAGCCAGTAATTCCAAAGCCCATCCTCCAAATTCATTAAGTTTGAAAATATTAGCTGTTTGTGCAAGAATGGTTGCAGTAAAGCAATTAGCAGCAAAAATCAATCCTGCAAGGCGTGCCCGAAATCCAATGATCAGCAGGATAGGAGCTATAATCTCTCCTGCAAATACACCGTAAGCAAAGAATGACGGCAAGCCGTACATGGTCATCATATCTTTAATAAACCTGACTCCGTGGACCAGTTTGCTGATTCCATAAACAGACATCGGAAATCCGATCGCTATTCTTGTGATAAGCATTCCTAAATCAATGTTCTTTTTCATTTCGTATTATTATTTAAAAGTTATATTTTATAAATACCCCGATATTTTCCAGGGTCTTTTTTCCGTTGTTAAACTGATCAAAATTGGAGGCCAGCCCGTACATCATTTTATCCTGTTTTACACCAAGCCTGATAAACTGCAGCCCTCTGGGATACCCGCTGTTATCAAGGTTTCCAATAGCCAGCACACTGAAATATCCTTTAAAGTTTTCCGCCAGATAAGGAGTATATTCAAATGATATGGACTGTTCCAGCGAAAAGCCTTTCTGATAGGTAGTTCCTATAGAGTAGGAGAGAGAATAGCTGGGTTGGATGATCTTGTATTGCAGATAAGCGCTGAAGAAAGCTCCCGGATTTTTAATTCCAAATGCTGCGTTGGCACTAAGTCTTTTGGTAAAGCTATAAACCAGGGTATTTCTGATGAAGAATATGTTTTCTTTGTCTTTGGTGTATTCTGTATCGAATAAAGTAAGATTGTTCAGTTTCAATCGGTTGTTCAATTGATAATTGACATTGTGCATATAGGTATACGACCGATGTCCTAAAACAAGATCTGGAGTATAGGAAAGTTTCTGTGCATTCAGATTCAGCGAAGCAGATGCAAGAGTTGTTATTACGATGATTTTAGCCTTCATATTTCACTCATTAAATTCTGTGAGCAAAATTATTCTGGCTGGAACGGAATAAACTTAAGAAATCTTAAGAAAGGTCAGACAGGTGTTTTTTTCTCAGATAACTCAGGTATTCTACTGTAATTCCCAGGTAGGAAGCAATCATGTATTGAGGAAAGCGCTGTTCAATATTGCGATAGGTCGTTACAAATGTCCGGTATTTGGTGTAGGCATCAACCCTTGAATGTTCAAAGGTTCTTTCCTGCAGCGTCACATAAGCAGACTGCATTTTCAGGCGCCAGAATTCCGAAATGGCCGGAACTTCTTTGTATAATAATTCCAAATGGCTTTTACTGATCTGTATTATCGTAGTATCTTCATTAGCCTGGATAAACATTCTTGAAGGTAATTCGCTCAGATAACTGTATAAATCATTTACCCACCAGTTTTCAATGCCTAGCTGAGTAGTATTTTCCTTTCCTTTTTCATCAATATGATACGCATACAGACTTCCTTTGGCAATAAAGCGCATGTGTTTGGAAACCTGGCCTTCACGAAGCAGATATTCTTTCTTTTTGAGCTGTATAATTTCTAATTTGGAAGTGATATAGTCAATATCCTTATCTTCTAAAGAAACGATTTCCTTAAAGTGTTCTAGCAGCTGTGAAAGTATAGTATCTGTATCCATTATGAAGTATCTGTGCTTTCCCAAAGATTATGTAAGGGCGCACTATGGACACAAATTTACAGAAATATTAAAAATTTGTAATGATAAAGCAGGCTGAATACCTGCCGAACGGATAATAGGTTTTGAAAAATACAGTCTTCTAGTAGGGTAAAGTACACAAGAAAAAAAGTATTATTTGTAGTTTATGCTTTCTGGTGTTGGTCTTAACCAGATTGAATTTAAAAAAATAAAATACTCTTTGAGGAAATCTGTTGAATCCTATTAAAAAGAAGAAGACCACAATTTATAAATTAAATTGTGGTCTTCTGCAGCTTAGAACTATTTAAACTACGATTCTGTTTTCAAATAACCATAATGCAAAGCTGTTTCTTTTCCGAACAAACTTGAGAAAATATTCTGAAACTCATGGATGTACTTGCACTTTATCGCGTTCCCATATATTTTCAGCCCTTCCAGTATTTTTCTGGAGCTAAGGTCTATATCGTATTTTATAAAGGGTTCCGGCCTTTCATATCGTATACTCTTATCCGAACTGTAAGTTCTTAAGAATCCCAGCTTTTCAAGCCATTCTTCTGTTATTTTGATAGGTCTGATAGACGCTGCCGGAACTGAGATACTTTGAATATCATTTTCAATTTTAACAAAATAAGCCTGTTCAACATTGTGAAAGATCTCGGTGATGGTATAAATTTGATTATTATACTCCACCAAGTTCCTGATTTTTAAATCTGCTACGTTCATAATATTCTGATTTTTAGGTGATGATATAGTCCCAAATAAACAGCAAATATTATGCCCGGCATCACATTGTTGAATCCTGTTTTAGAGAAGATTAGGTTAAATTTTTACTATAAAAAATTAATAATATGTTAAAATAGTACACGTAATGGCGAATTATAAGAGGTTGCCAAAAAAATGGATGTGGTATGTATGTGGTACTAGTTTTTTGCCCTTCCTTTAGGCACTATATTAGCCGTAGCTAACAGAAGGGCTATAATAACAGCTACGATAAGAATTCCTATGAAGATATTCCAGGAATAAGCATGAAGGAGATAGCCGGTGCCACTCCCCAGAATACTTGACCCGAAATAGTAAAACAGCCAGTAAATAGAAGTGGCTGAAGACTTTCCACGTTTGGCATACAATGCAGTCATCTGACTGGCCATAGTATGGGCAGCAAAAAAAGAAAGGGTAAAAAGACCCAGTCCGAAAATAAGGATATAAATATTTTCAGATAATAACAGCGCGGCTCCGGTGAGCATAAATAAAATAGAGCCTTTCAGGATATCGTTCATGGGAAACCTTCTGGAAAGGCGGCCTGTGATCATCGTACCAAAGACCCCGAAAATGTACATGAGAAAGATAAAAGCGATGATAAAATGGCTTAATGAAAATGGTTGCGCTTCCAATCTAAACGTCAGGTAATTATAAACACTTACAAAAACGCCCATCAGTAAAGCGGCTGTACAATATAAACGAAGCATATAGGGATTAGTCAGGAAAAACTTCATCTGTTTTACCTTAAGATGATAATCTGTTTTTTGTGGATTGAAAAATCGTGATTCCGGGAACAATTTCCAGAATACAGCTCCCAGAATGAAGCTTTCTATCCCGATAAAAAGTACTGCATTGCGCCATCCGAATTCACCGGCAAGAAGAGTAGCCATTATTCTTCCGCTCATTCCTCCGATGGTATTGCCGCTGAGATACATACTGATGGCTGCCGGAACAGCCAAAGCGTTCACTTCCTCTGTAAGATAGGCCAGAGCCACTGCCGAAACACCGGAAACAACAAAACCTTTCAGTACTCCTATAGCAATCAGGAGGCTTAAGCTTGGGATCCAGGTGGAAATAATGGTAAGTGCAGCAGATGAAATCAGTGAAAAGACCATCAGACCTTTTCTGGAATAACTGTCTGCTTTAAAAGCAAAAAACAGTAATCCTAAAGCCATACCTATTGTAGATGAAGATACAAGAAGGGAAGTGTCACCTACAGATACCCCAAACTGTTCTGCAGCCATAGGCAGCATCGGCTGGAAAAGATAAAGCTGAGCAAAAACCGAAAGTCCTGAAAAGAAAATACAAAGTTTTATATATCGGAAACGTGAGCTTCCCTGACTGGCTTTTTCAGATGAATTCATGATTTTTTGCAATTAAAATGCACAGGTTTTACAGAAAAATTAAGTGCTGTAAATTTCCTGATTATTTTTCGGATTTAAAAATCATTATTTCAATCATATTGATTGGTGAAACAAATCAGTGCAGCTGTAAACTGCTGATGTATTCTGAAGGGGTAATACCTTCCATCTGTTTGAATACCCTGTTGAAAGTAGATTGATTTGAAAATCCTGCTTCTGTGTAAATATACATAAGGGTTACTTTCTCAATATCATTTTCAGTAAGCAGTCTTTTCACACACTCAATCCTATGCATATTCAGATAATTATTGAAATTGGGATATCCCTTTACCCGGATTGATTTTGAAATGTAAGTGCTGTTGATATCCATTTCTGCAGAAAGCTTTGAAATATTGAAATTAACATCTTTATACAGCTGTTTTTCTCTCATTACAAGCTCAATTTTTTCAAATAGCTCATCTGTAAAAGGTGTTTTTTCTACTGTAGGAGCTTGCTGGATTACTGTATTAAGGTTCTTTTTTTCAATTTCATGGTAAATTTCTACTCTTTTTATTTTATCCTTAAAATAGATCAGGAGAGATATCACAGCTACATTGGAAATCATAAGGATGGTATCTGTAACTCTCACGTCTTCTGGTTTGTGGATCGGAAATTTAAAGCTGAAGGTTTTTGAAATAAGATACCCCGCAATAATATTCAGTAATACAAACAGGCTGTAGATAACGACGTATTTCCTGTGGAAGAAAACATAGGCGGCCAGCGGAATCGGGATCAGCCAGACAAAACTTGCTATAGAATTGTTCCAGAAAGCAAGCATAATATAAAAGTTAAAAAGGGTAGCAATGATAATATAGGAATGTACCATTACATTTATTGAATACGTTTTACGAACAATCAGGTAAGTGTAAACCATTAAAAAAAGTCCGCCAAAAAGATACCAGGCCATTATTTTATCAGGGATGATAAAGGTATATATCAAACCAAATACAGCAAGTATGGCAGCCATCAGAATGTTATAATAATAAACCAGCTGTCTTTTGTATTGTTCAATTTGTATGTCTTTTTCGGTGGTCATTCGCGGTAAGAGATAATTTTAAATCATTTAAATACATTGTATAACAGTCAGATACTAAAAAATGACTGGGGTAATATGTTGTGTATTAATTGTTTGTGTTTTGTTGAGCCGTTTCCGGTTTTTCATTGATTATTTAAGAAATTGATTTATCCACGCAGATAACTTTGCACCAGCTAGCTCAACAAAGGCTGATTGATGACATTTCAATTGACCCGCATGATTTATTCACCCCTTAAATAAGTCAAATAATTTTTAAACAAATATAACTAAAATGAAGAAAATAAAATTAACTCTTGCCAGCATCATGATAAGCTTTTCAATAACAGCATATTCTCAGGTTGGTATCAATACAGATTCTCCCAAAGTAACTTTACATGTAGAAGGAAAACCGGATGTCACAACTGTTCCTGATGGTGTAATGGCTCCAAGAATGACTGGAGATCAGCTGAAGGCAAAAGACGATGTCTATCTGGCTGCACAGACCGGAGCATTGGTCTATGTAACCCAGGCTGTGACGATGCCTTCTGTGAAAACAGCTAAAGTAGATAAAGCAGGTTATTATATGTTTAACGGAACCACCTGGAAATTTGCATTCGGAGGAAAAGATGATGATATTACGATTGGTGATCTGATTTATTACCATGGAAGCATTCCTGCAGGTACCTCCGGAGCTACTACATTGGCGAGTACCTATCTTTCTGATCTTCCTGTTTTGGGTGGTTTCTTAAGGCTTGATGCACAATTTAACAGCAGTTCGGCGGGGACAGGAGCCGCCACCACTTTTAATCCAAGACTTTATAATGCAGGTACTTCAGATGTGAAAATCTGGGTTTCGGAAATGTCTACCCATACCGGTGATTCTGACAATGGGAATATTAAACTATCGCCAGGAGCCTACAGACAGTTTGATGATGGCGTTTATCTTACACAGACCCATAATGAGACCGTAACTTTTGATATTACCATACAGGAACCAGAGCCAAGATGGTACAGAGTATATTATGCATTCCGCGTAGATAACAAATCTACAACAGGAAGCAGTGATGCCACGACAACAGATTCCAATACTGCTGATAATACAAGAGAATTGTTTCTGTCTGTGCAGAGGTTATATTAACAGAACCCTTGTCTATGATTCTAAAAATACATTGATTTTAAAAATAAAGCCACCTGCCAACGGGTAAAAATCTAATGAGATTTGTGTTTTTTCCGGGGCTGGAATACTATGTGATTCCGGCTCCTTTTTCTAATGCATCATTTCATAGGCTTTAATCAGTTCTGCGATATTGGTAACATCAAGTTTTTGAAATATTCTTTTTTTGTAAGTACTTACGGTAGACATCTGGATATTAAGCTTGTTGGCAATTTCAAGATTTCCGTTTCCGTCGGCCAGGAGTTTGAAGATTTCATATTCACGGGATGAAAGCTTTTCTACCGGATTGTTTCTTTTGTTTTGAATAATAAGACCAATCAGCTCTGCAGGATAGAAATATCCTTTCTCGATAACTGTTTTCACTGCATTCTTTATTTCTTCTTCGCTGCTTTGTTTATTCAGATAACCTTCAGCTCCTTCTCTGATGTACTGAATGGCGACATCTTTATCATATCCTGAGAAAATAAGAATCTTGAGGTCATTCTGTATGTTTTTAAGTTCCGGAATCATTTTTTTATACTGAGTTCCAGGCATATCAATATCTAAAATAAGCAGGTCATAACTTGAACTGCCAAGCTTTTTTTTCACCTGGTCATAGTTTTCTGCAAAATCTATTTTCAACTCCGGATAAGCGGTTTCAAGAACGAGAGAGGTTCCTGCTCTTACTACATAATGATCGTCAGCAATTAAAATTCTTACATTCATAGAGATTAGTTTTTATTGAGTGTTATTTCCACAACCGTTCCTGAGGGCTGGTTTTGACTGAACCTGATTTCAGCGTTGATCTTTTTCACCAGATGGATAACCATGTGCAGACCAAGCCCTTTTCCTTTAAAGCTGGGGGTTTCCAGTTTAGGATTTCTGAACAGGTTCATATAAATGGCAATCTGTTCTGTGGACATTCCACTACCTGTATCAGCAATTATGATTGTGGAGTTTTGTTGGTTTTCTGTAATATTCAGGCTTATATTTCCCTCAAAAGTATTTTTCACGGCATTATCAAGAATATTATGAATAATGGCGGTTAAAATGCTTTCGTTTACTTTAGAATATACGGTATGTTCAGTAAGTTGGGTAATTGTTGTTCCCTTTTCCTTGGCTATTTCACAGAAAAGCCTGTTCTTGATTTCAAGAATTCTGTTGATAGGATATTCCTTTTCTTCAAAAATATTCTCCGCTTTGTAAAGCTCAGTATATTCTTTTAAATTCAGGGTAAACTGATAAAGCTGTTCTGAAGATTTATAAATACTGTCAAAATATTTCTTCTGAAGCTCCACATCATCCGACTCATGAAGTTTCTGGGAAAGCATAGCAATAAACCGGATAGGAGTGGTGATATCGTGGCTGATGGTTTCCACCAGTTTTTTCTGATATTCCGTTTCTTTTTGCAGGTTGCTTTTTACTACTTCAAGGTGAAGAGAAGTTTCTTTCAGCTCAGAATTTTTATTATGAACAATTTGCTTTAATGCCTTATTCTTTATTCTTAAAAAGTTGGTAGTGAGCTGAACAATGATAATAATGATAATCAATATAATAACAGAAGCAGACACTCTGAACAATAATGTCTGATAAAAAAGTGGCTGGATGTTGAAACGTACTGTCTTTATCTCATACTTTCCATCCGGAGAAATAAGTATTCTTATACTGAGTGTATATTCACCCGGAGAAAGGTTGCTGATGGTGTATTTTAATTCGCTTCCTGTTGGGATCTGCTCCCAATCAGTGTTTTCCTTTCCCGATATTTTTCCTTCAATATACAGATTTTCCGGATTAGAAAAATAAGGAATATCAATAAAAATATCTGCCGTTTTATAATCATTTTTCAAATCAAGGGTCTGATGAAAATACTGAGGCTCAGCATTACCTATTTTTACCCTTTCAATATAGATTTTGTTTCTTTCCGGATAATAAGTCCGGATATTGTTCGGGTTGAAAAATACAAAACCGTCCATTGATGGAAACACAAATTCCCCATTCTCCAAAGCATAGGCATTAGGTTCCGAGCTGCCATTGAATTCATTCGTCAGAAAGCCGTCTCTTTTGGTAAAACGATAATAGAAGACAGGTGTTTTTCTGTTTTCTGCGTACTGTAGCAATTGTTTTTTAGGAACTTTAAAAAGGCCGTTGTTGGAAGAAATCCAGTAAGCACCTTTTTGATCTTCAAGTATATAATGAGCCGACTGCAGGTAACCGTTTCTGTCATTCGGCATCTTGATGAGTTTATGGTTTTTGAAAAGATAAAATCCATTTTTATTCGTAGTAATCCAGATCAGATTATCCTTTGTTCTGAAAATACTTTTGACATGAATATTTTTGATGATAGGAGTTATCGTACTGCTTCCCGGCATTACTGAGTACAAGCCGTCACTATTGCCGGTCAGAATTTCATGGTCACTGTATTGGAAAAAAATATTGACAAAACTTTTAAAATTATAAACGAAATCAGGATTGGTAAACAGGTCTTTTTTATAGAGACGGAGCTGAGTACCTGAAAGATCCGTAAATGTAGTGCCATAAAAATTTCCGCTTTTCATAAAAGCTTCAAATCCCTTACCGATGAAAGTAGAATCCTTCTTTTTATAGCCTGAATTTTTGTAATACCTGATAATACTATTTCTCTTTCTGATCAGAATGTTCTTGGAATCGTCATACATCATCAGATAATTATCATTGCACCCGAAAAGATGTTTATTGACAATACCGTTTTTCCCGAATTCTGTTCCGTCTTCAGCAATGATTGTACTTTTACTGAAGGGAAGGGATGCATAATAGACATTATTTGAAAAATCTGCTTCTTTCTTTGAAATATAAAAATTAGTAAGCTTAAGCACATTAAGCCCGTTGTTAAGCGTTCCAAGATAAAGTTTATTGAAGTCTTTATCAAAAAACATGGAACAGTAAGAGTGATTGCCTATTTCCTCAAACTTAATGAGAAATTTTAAACGGAGATTCTTTTCGTGACCTTCTAAAAGATAAATGTTATCATGATTGATGATAAAAGTCTGATTGGTAATCTGTTGCCAATAAATTTTGGTGTCCGGATGATTAAAAAGTGTTGGTTCTTCAGAAACAGAAAGCTGTCCTTTATGGATAGAATAGGTTTTCCTTTTTTTCAGATCATTAATAAAAAGAGTATTATCCAGTACAAAAGTATTATTCAGGTCCTTATTGGTAAATGGGATTACTATTTTTGTTTGTTCTTCCCCTTCTCTGTAGATGATGGCATTTTTTTCTGTAAAATAATAGGCTGAGTTTTTAAGCTGTATAAAATACTGAATATCATTATAAAAGCTTGATGTTATAATATTGTTGGCAATCCGCTGTATAATAGTATTGCCATTGGAAAAAGCCATTTTATCACTCCCGGTAAGACTGGAAAGTTTTGGAAACCTGTTTTTAATAATGATTTTATTCTCCTGGAAGTTATTGAGAACCGTAATACTGTCCAGAAGCGGATCACCAATAAATTCACCAAAATGAAGATTGTTTACTTTGAAATTATTAAAAGTAATAAACGAACTACCATCATACCGTACAAGGCCGTTCTCTGTGGATATCCAGATAAAACCATATTTATCTTTGACGATGGCCTTTGCGCTGCTTTGCGGAAGCCCATTGTCTATATTGTACCACGTAGAAGTGTGGCTCTGTCCGTAAATGTTTAAATAGATGCAAGCAAATATAAATGCCCAAACTCTCATATATGTGCAAAACTGATCTATATCTCCTGCACTAGTGCAAAAGACGGTTAATAATAGTGTTTGTACAAGTCAATGTTTTTTTAATGGGCAGGAACGATTGAAAATAAATTTTTATCATTGAAGTTTTCTGGTCTTTTGTGTTTTATATTTTTTGATTGTGTAAAAATAGTGAAATTATGGCGATAAATCAGTATCTTAAAATCTGTTTTGCACAAGTTTTATCCCGGTTTACTGACGATAGGGTACATAAATTTTTTTGAAATACTATAATATTTCAATAATAAGTGATAAATTTACACTGTATTCATTTTTAAATTCCTTCTATAAATCTCAGTGCTGTACCGAACTTGTGATTGGTTTTAGGATTTTACAAATAATAAATATTTATGCTTTTATATTTTTTTAAGAGTTGCTGATAAATATTTTTTAGTTTTATTGAATTGCTTTTTGTAGTAAAAGTTTGACAAAAAACTGAGGTTAATTCTACATGATATCTTTGTTAGAGCTTATGAATATTCATATTTTTGCAAAAATATTTTCACAACAATTAAAGAAGATTTATTGTATAAATAATGATTCTAAGAACACAAACGGTTTTATCTCAAAAAAAACAAAAGAGGCTGCATCAAAAGTAACGCCTCTTTTTTATTGTCAGATTTCAAAAATTCCATTTTTAAACATACAAAAACCTCCCATAAATACGGGAGGTGAATTAAACTGATTGTATATTGAAGTGTAATTCAATCGTTATTTATGAGCTTCAAGCCACTTCAGCCTGCGCTCATCCGGCAGATGCTTTACTTTAAAGTTCTCAAAAACTGCATTGAAACCCTGTCCGTCAGGGCACGCGGCCATTAAGCCAACCATTACCGGAGTATTATCCTGAAGAGGAGCATTCCGCATCATGATATAGTTTTTATCATCAAAAGAATAAAATATTTCCACAGCATCAAGCCTTCTCACAGCCTTTATCCATACTGCGGGAGGTGTTTTCTCTAGTGTTATGACGCTCCAGTCACTTTTGTTGTGAGTCACCACAGTGCTGAGGTTATATTTGCCGTCTACAAATTCCACTCCGGCTTTGATATAATGCTCCTTGTCAGTTCTCAGCATAAGCCCCATCTGATCAAACCTGGATTTGTAACTGCCTGTGATTTTCACTTTTGCCTCAAATTCCCCGCCATAAATGGTGTAATAAAAGGGAGCATCATCCACTGTAAATCCATAATGTGAAACTCTCCAGTAATCACTCTGTGGCGTTACAAACATTGAAAGGCTGTTGTTTTTGATTTCCCATTTTTCAGGTTCATTGAACCATGTCATTTTTTCCAGACTCTGTGCAGAAAGCTTTTGCATCAGGAATACGGCACAAAATCCTAAAATCAATTTCTTCATTCTCTTTGGATAAATTCTAAGGGTAAATTATTATTTTAGCAAAAGTATTATTAAACCTTATCCGCGTCAATACTGATAAATAACCATTATGGAAATCCGTGAACAGCTCAGCGATAAATTGCTCGATAACGCTTCCAAAAAATGCATGCTTGATATAGAAGTCTATAAGCAAAGAGCACTTGCGTATTCTCAGATGGAGGGAGCGATATGCGTATTGAGTGATATGCAGGCGAATAAGAGCTATATTTATAAATCTGCAGCTGCTGGAGAGCTTGGATTGACTATGGGAGAAAATCCGACAGAAATAGACTCCATTTGGGAAGAAGAGATGCTGAAAAAGATCCATCCGGACGACCGACTTAAAAAATATATTCATGAACTCCGTTTTTTCAAATTACTGGATACTATGGAAATGGAGCAGCGTACAGAATACAGTGTCGTGTCAAAAATCAGGATGAAAGATAAAAATGAAGACTACCGCTGGGTTAAACACCGTATGTTTTACGTGTATTCACCGTCCAATAGCAGATTGAGACTGGCTCTTTGCCTTTATAATATTGCTCTGGCTCCACCTATGGTTCCGGATTTTATGATTATTAATACAATAAAGGGAGAAGTTATTGTAAAGGATAAACTCGATTATAAAAATATTCTGAGCCCAAGAGAATTGGAAGTTTTGAAATTTGTGGGAGAGGGCTATGCCAGCAAAGAAATTGCTGATATACTTTTCATAAGTATCAATACTGTTAGCAGACACCGTCAGAATATTCTGGAAAAACTAAAAGTAAAAAATTCTACACAAGCTTTCAAAGATAGTTTTTATTAATGGCTTAGCTTTCAATATCCGAAAAGTTCACCGTGTTATTTTGTATCTTATGATTAATTTTATACTTTGGATATAGATTAGCAAAAAAAATACATGATGAAAAGAAGTGAAGAAATTACCCGTCAATATTTTACCTTTCTGGATAAACACATTCAGGATGTTATTTCCGGAACCATTCCGGATTTTATGGAACTGAACGAAATTGCCGGCAAGCTTGCTGTTTCCCATAAACACCTCACCGATACCATAAAAAAAGAAACCGGAGAACACCCCTGTTATTTTTATGATGGAAAAATTATAGAACAGGCCAAAGAGATGCTTATTAATTCCGATAAATCAATAGCAGAAATTGCTCGTGTTTTTACATACGACCCATCCAATTTTTCAAAATTTTTCAAAAAAATGACTGGCTTTACTCCCGGAAATTTCAGAAATTCTAAAAAGAACTTAATCTGACTACTTTTTTTGTTTAATATTGCTGTGGCAGGAGATTTATGGCGGGTTTTGTCTTTAAGTAGGGATTTGGCCGTTCAGATTATCTGTTTTAAAAGGCTGTTTAGTGAATTAAAATGTTAAAATAGTGGGAAAATAATCTTTTATAAATGAGCCGTTTGTGAAATATAATCATATTTTTTTTATTATTTATATATTAATATTTCTTTATTGTTTGATTTTTTTATTAAATTTAGGTAAGAAAAAACTAATTAATTCAATAGGTGAAAACGTTAAAAAGATAGATAAAGATATAAATACTTTGGTTTCCAGATAATAAGAATAAATTATTGTGTCTTTAATAATATTTAATCTTAATAGAGGCGCTTAAGCCCTTTAAATAGTTATATATTTGTTTCTTTTAAACCACACAACAAACAAGATTAAGGATGAGCATCAATTTCACAACAGCAACTATTAAAGACTTTGAGAATATACCAGATAATGATATGGCTCAAAGGGCTGAAATTTTTTATGAATATTTAGACTATGTAAAGTCTAATGGACACATGAATTACAGACTGAAGAATACTTCAGGAACCAATGCAATACTGAATGTAAATATTGCAGACCAAAACAGAGAATTTGTTAGTTTTGTATCAAGTGATTATTTAGGTTTTACACAACATCCGAAAGTAAAACAGGCTGCTATTGAAGGAATAGAAAAATACGGAACAGGCACAGGAGCTACTCCTCTCATTGGTGGATATTTTGATTACCACAATGCCTTAGAAAAAAGAATTTCAAGTTTTTTTAAAAGAACAGAAGATGAAGCTGTAGTATTTACTACCGGCTATACAGCTAATAGCGCTAGTTTACAGTGCTTAATGCAGAAAGAAGATCTTGCTATTTTAGATATGGCAGTACATGCCAGTGTACACGAAGGATGCGCTTTTACCAATAAAAAAACATTTCCGCACAATAATTTAGAATCTTTGGAACACATTTTGAAGGTATCTGAAAATCTGTACCGTACGAAACTCGTTATTGTGGACGGAGTGTATTCCCAAGATGGTGATACTTCCCGTATTAATGAGATCTACAATCTTGTGAAAAAGTATAATGCCTTTCTAATGGTAGACGACGTACATGGCGTTGGTATCCTAGGAGAAACAGGTAGAGGTACTTTGGAACAGGCTGGATTATTGGATAAAGTAGACATTATCACAGGAACATTCAGTAAAACGTTTGGAAACCTTGGTGGATATGTCATCGCCGATAAAAAATTGGCAGCATTTATCAGATTCCATTCCCGTCAGCAGATTTTCTCAGCAACAGCTCCACCATCATCCGCAGGAATTGTTAAAGCCATTGATTTAATTGACGAAGAACCTATCTGGAGAGAAAAACTCTGGAGCAACATCAATTATTTCAAAAAAGGGCTTGACGATCTTGGATTAGATACCGGAGTTACCTGTTCCGCAATAATTCCAGTGAAAATAGGAGATCCCTATGTAACAGGAGAAGCCGGAAAACTACTAATAGAAAAAGGGATCTATACCAACCCGATTCTTTATCCGGCTGTACCAAGAAAAGATGCGCGTATCAGGATGAGTGTAACTGCAAGACACGAAAAAGAACATCTCGACAAAACGCTTAACGCGTTTGATGATATTAATAAAAAATTGCATATTGCAAAAAAATAATAATTATGCCTAGAAAAGTAGTGCAGGGCCCCATTAGGGACAAAGAAAAAACAAAACAAAAGCTGCTTGCTGCAGTTGGTAAAATTTTAAGAGTAAAAGGATACTCCGGACTAAAAGTAAGTAAAATTGCCGCAGTAGCCGGATTTGATAAAAAATTGATCTATGAGTACTTTGGAAGTACTGATAAGCTGATTGATGAATATATCAAATCTCAGGATTACTGGAGCCAGGTCAACCAGGATGTTGATATGGATTTCTCTGACGGTGGACACGAACTTACCAAAATGGTTGTACTCAACCAGTTCGAAAACCTGAAGAAGAATAAAGAACTTCAGAAGATTATCCTATGGGAGCTTTCAGAAAGTAAACCTATTCTTAAGAAATTAGTTGAACAACGTGAAGAGGTAGGAGAGGTTTTATTCGGGAATATCTCAGATCCTTATTTTGGTGAAGGAGTAGCTACAAGACACAGAGCAATTATGGCTTTGATTGTTTCCGGAGCCTACTATCTTAACCTTTATACAGGATATAACGCAAACAAGTTCTGCGGTATTGACCTGAAAACTGAAGAAGGCAGAAAAGAGATTGAAGGCGCTATCGTTGAGTTGATTGACTTTGCATACAGCAAGAAAAAATAGGGATTAAAAGTTTTCCGATTTAAACAGAAATATGTTTTTTGTTGATATTTGAAAACTTTTAATTTTCAAATTAAAACTATATTTCTTATTTTTGACCAATGGAAAATTTTATAGTATCTGCAAGAAAATATCGTCCTCAGGAGTTTGATACGGTTGTAGGACAATCCCATATTACGGATACTTTAGAACATGCAATTGAAGAAAGTCAATTAGCTCAGGCATTACTTTTTTGTGGTCCTCGTGGTGTGGGTAAAACTACCTGTGCCAGAATTCTTGCAAGAAAGATCAATGAGAAAGATGGCTCGGTTTCAGAAGATGGCTTTGCTTATAATATCTATGAGCTGGATGCTGCATCCAATAACTCTGTAGATGATATCAGGGAACTGATAGATCAGGTAAGATTTGCTCCTCAGGTTGGTAAATACAAAGTATATATCATAGATGAGGTTCATATGCTGTCTTCTGCCGCTTTCAATGCTTTCCTTAAAACTTTGGAAGAGCCACCTGCTCATGCAATCTTTATTTTGGCAACAACGGAGAAACATAAAATTATTCCAACAATTTTATCCCGTTGCCAGATCTATGACTTCAAGAGGATTACGATTGAAGATATCCAGAGCCACCTGAGAAATATTGCCCAGAAAGAAAATATCCAGTACGAAGATGATGCATTATACCTGATTGCTCAGAAAGCAGACGGTGCACTAAGAGATGCGCTTTCTATCTTCGACAGGCTTTCTACATTCTCCCAGAAAAATATTACACTGGCAAAAGCAGCCGAAGTATTGAATATTCTGGATTACGATCAATACCTCAATATTGTAGATCTTGCTAAGGAAAATAAAATTCCTGAAGTGCTTTTTGCATTCAATGAAATTGTAAAAAAAGGATTTGATCCCCATATTTTCATTGCCGGACTAGGAAATCATTTCAGAGACCTGATGATGGCGCAGAATACTTCTACTATTGATCTCATTGAAGTGGGAGAGAAGACAAAATCCAAATTTATAGAACAGGGACAAAAGTGGGCCGCCCAGCAGCTGATTGATGGTATTGAAATCTGCAATCACGCAGATATTAATTATAAGAATTCTAAAAACCCAAGACTTACGGTTGAAATTGCATTAATGCAGCTGGCTTCACTGACAGCTAATTTAGGCGATACTAAAAAAAAAAGTTCCTGATCCTAGCTCCGTTTCTTAGTGAGAAACAGGAGGTGAAGATGCCGGAAAAAGCTCCGGAAAAGAAAGAAGCTAAAGCAGAACAACAACCTGCAGCTTCTCAGACAGTTCAGGAAGCTTCAGTAACAAAAACAACCAAGCCGTTGTCAAGGCCGGGAATCTCTTCAGGTTTCAGTATCAATTCATTTTTGAATAAAGAAGATAAAGTGGAAACAACAGAAAATGTTGTTGTAAAAACTGAAAACCTTCCGCAAAACCATTTTACAGATACAGACCTGCAGATGGAATGGAAAATTATGCTTAAACAGCTTCAGGTAAAAGACAACTTTGTTTTTAATGCTGTAAAAACCTTTAAGCTGGAAAAAGCTGAGGAAAATAAAATCAAAGTTTTGTTCCCTTCAGATTCTGCAAAAGTAGAATTTGATAAAATAAGTGGAGAATTTTTTAATCATTTTAAAAGAAAAATTCAGAATCATATCATCGAGGTAGAATATGTCAGAGACGTTGAAAATCTGAAGATTGAGGTGGTGACGAAAAGAAAAATGTTTGAAAAACTTATCGAAAAAAATCCACTTTTGAAAGATCTTGATGATTTAATGAAGTTTGATTTGACATAATTTTTATATATTTGTCAAATATTTCTGTCGAAAATAAGTTTTTGACAAAAACAAATTACAACCAGAAACGCTAAAACAAAGACATTTCCAGAAGAAAATGGAAAAACTGACTAACACATATCTGTCTTTTTTTGCACCCGCTAATTACTTTTTTAGCGGTTATTTTAGTTTTTCTGCTTCTTATTATAGAAATTTCAGAACGTATTACCGATTTTATTGGTACTGTTAACTGAATTTCTTTCCAAAAAATACAGGAGAAGTAGAGCCCTATTATTTTCCTGATTCCTTTAAACAATTTTGAACGGCATTTTTTGAAAAGAATTATAAATTAAATTTTATAATCCAAAGGGCTATTGCTGTTATTGAAAAAATTATATAAAAAAACAATAAAATTTAGAATAATGAATTTAAATGATTTAAAAAATGAGTGGATCGATGGGCTTACACAGCCTCTAATGATTGCGGGACCATGTAGTGCAGAGAGTGAAGCTCAGATGCTTGAAACGGCCAGGAGAATTAAAGAATCTAATGCTAATGTATCGGTTTTCCGTGCAGGAATCTGGAAACCTCGTACCAAACCAAACGGTTTTGAAGGAGTAGGAGTAATTGGTCTGAACTGGCTGAAAAAAGTAAAAGAAGAGTACGGTTTTAAAACAGCTACTGAGGTAGCAAACGCACACCATGTATTTGCAGCTCTGGAAGCAGATGTAGATGTTCTTTGGATCGGAGCACGTTCTACAGTAAATCCATTTACAGTACAGGAAATTGCAATGGCATTAAGAGGAACAGATAAGCCTGTATTCGTGAAAAACCCTGTTAATCCGGATCTTGCATTATGGATTGGAGCGTTGGAAAGACTTTTGGGTCAGGATATTAAAAACCTGGGAGTCATTCACAGAGGATTTTCAACATACCAGAAAACAAAATACAGAAACAACCCAAACTGGCAGATTGCCCTTGATTTCAAGAGCCAGTTTCCAAATATTCCAATGTTGATTGACCCATCACACATCTGCGGAAACAGAACTGGTCTGGCTGATATTACACAGGAAGCTCTTAACGTAGGATACCAGGGTGCTATCATTGAATCACACTGCAATCCTGATGAAGCCTGGAGTGATGCTTCTCAGCAGATTACACCTGAAGTTCTTGCAGATCTTATCGGTAATCTGAAAGTGAGAAGCTCTAATCTTGCAGGTTTTGAAGGGGAGATGGGAAGACACAGAACTTTAATCTCAGATCTTGACTTCCAGTTAATTGAACTTCTTTCTCAAAGAATGAAAATTTCTGAAAAGATCGGTAAACTTAAAAAAGAGAACGATATTGCGATCTTCCAGCCTGAACGTTGGAAAGTAATCACGGAATACGCTAATCAGAAAGCAAAAGAAACCGGAATGTCTCAGGAATTTATTGAAAAAGTTTTCAAGGCGATTCACGAAGAGTCTATTGAAGTTCAGAATAGCATTATGATCGATAAGAGATAAACTGCAGATAACGGGTAAAGGGATAAAGACCCAGGATAAGCAGAATTTGATTTAATTCCTGAAAACGATTACCTGTTTGCTGCAAAAAATATTTGTTAGGGCTTAGACCTCAGGATTTAGAAGAATAGAAACATGTGTTTTTAACCTATTTCCTGAATGCTAAGCCCTAATTGCGTATATTTGCACCAGTATTATCTATGAAAGGAAAAATCATTAAATCTACAGGCAGTTGGTACCAGGTTTTGGAATTGGAAACAAATAAAATTTTCGAGGCCAGAATCAGGGGAAAATTCAAACTAATAAAAACAAGGCTTACCAATCCACTTGCTGTAGGAGATTTTGTTGAATTTCAGCTTGAACAGGATGATATTGCATGGATCACGAAAATTGAGCCGCGTTCTAATTATCTGATCAGAAAATCAGTAAACCTTTCAAAAGAAGCCCATATTATTGCTTCCAATATTGATCTAGCGTGTTTTATCTTTACTCTGAAACATCCTGAAACATCTTTAGGATTCCTTGACAGGTTTCTGGCATGCTGTGAAGCCTATAATATTACTCCATTGATTCTCTTTAATAAGATTGATGTTCTCCACGGGGAAGAAATAGAAATTGTGAAAGACATAGAGTTTCTCTACCAGGAAATTGGCTATAACACATTGGAAATTTCATCCTATTCGAGACTGAATCTTGAGCAGCTGGAGGAAATCCTTAAAGATAAAACCTCAGTATTCTTCGGACACTCCGGTTGTGGGAAATCTACTTTAGTAAATGCTTTGCAGCCAGGATTGAATTTAAAAACATCTGAAATTTCAGATACCCACCTGAAAGGAAAACATACAACAACTTTTGCACAGATGCACTTTTGGGATTTTGGCGGAAATGTTATCGATACCCCTGGTGTTCGTGAATTTGCCATGATTGATATTGAAAAAGAAGAAGTACAGCATTATTTCCCTGAGATTTTCAAAAAGAGAGAAGAGTGTAAATTTCATAATTGTCTTCACATTAATGAACCGAAGTGCGCCGTTCTTGATGCCCTTGAAACAGGCGAAATACAACATTCGCGCTATGCCACTTACATCAAATTGATGGATGAGGCGGAAGAAGCTTCTCAGAAATAAAATATACAGAGAGACTATCATTAAATAGTCTCTTTTTTGTTTTAAAATTTCTTTTACTGAACCTGTCACCACTCCTTGTCAAGGTTTAAAGAGATCTTTACTATTTTATCCCTTTGATTTTAGTAATATATTTTATAATATTTTTTATTTAAAGAATAAATTAAATGCTATAATTGATTGTCTTTTTTTTAATACTTGGTATGTTGAATTTTTACGAAAAAAAATCTATTTTCAGATAACTCTACTTTTTGGCATGACAAATTTGGCAGATAACTCCACTTTTGGCATATTTTAGTTGATTGAAAAAATGATATTTTAGAAAATTCAATTATTTTATTAATTGAAATAAAAGCAATAATATTATTAAATATACTTTTATTTAGTGCTTAAAATTACCGAATTGATAAAAAACAGTATTGTTTTTTGGGAATAAAAAAACCCAGCCGAAGCTGGGTAAAAACTAATAACCATGAAAACTCAAATTAAACATGAGAATCGCAATAGAATAAACAATTACTGTGCCAAAGATTGATTCATAATTTCTTAATAAAAGTTATTTTTATGTTAAAAAAAAATTAAAATAAAAATCAAAGATATTTTTTGTAATTTTGCGCCATTAAAAAAATATACATTTATGTCTAACATTACATTCACTATGATTAAGCCTGATGCAGTTGCTGACGGACATATCGGTGCTATATTGGGTAAGATTGCTGAAGGAGGTTTTAAAATCAAAGCTTTAAAATTAACTCAGCTTACAGTTGCTGATGCAAAAAAATTCTATGAAGTACACGCTGAAAGACCATTTTATGGTGAGTTGGTAGAATTCATGAGCTCTGGTCCTATCGTGGCTGCAGTTTTAGAAAAAGATAATGCAGTTGAAGACTTCAGAACATTAATCGGTGCTACTAACCCTGCAGAAGCTGCAGAAGGTACAATCAGAAAAATGTTTGCAAGAAGCATCGGAGAAAATGCGGTTCACGGTTCAGATTCTGACGAGAATGCATTAATCGAAGCTCAGTTCCATTTTTCAGGAAGAGAGATTTTCTAAGAAAATCATCTTACAAAATAAAAGATCCGGAGAATTTTCTCCGGATTTTGTTTTTCATAAATGTGATCTTTAATCAGATTTAAAGATTATTTTCAATTGCCCCTACATTTTCTCTGTACAGTTCAAGAGGTTTATTAAGCAACACCGCAATAACGGTCATCTGCTTATCAAGCTTTTCCTTTGGAATATCAATGTATATAATTCCCGGTCTATCGCTCCAGTAAAGTTTATTGTATATTGTATGTGACAGCATAGTACCTTCGCCTACCACTCTTATTCTGGCAATTCCGTTTTTTATTCCTTTTAAGGCAATGGGGCCTGTAGGTGTTCCTTCCACAAAAAGATAAAGTGTCTGTTTATCTTTTGACAATGCGCTCATTCCTGAATAATGACCATCTGGTAATCCTTTTTCCGTTTCATAAAGAGCCTCTGCATGCTTACTTATCCATTGCAATGCTTCCTTATTGGTGTTGGGTGTTTTCTTTATTTTCATATCGAGACCATCACTGGTCAGTCCTGAAGAAGTTGGCAGATTATAACCATTATATAATGTATTGGTTATATTATAGACTGCTTCCTGCGTATTTTTATTATTCAGTATTTCAGTGAGAGAATGATCTTCCTTCTTAAAATCTTTCAGAAATACAGGTGAAGTATCAAAAGTAAGCTCTGCAACGGTGACATCTTTATCAAATTTTACATTGGAAAAATTCAATGTCAGTGTTTTTTCAGCATTGTAATCTGTTTTAATAACAGCCGAAGGATCTCCAATAATTTTTACTGAAGCAGGCTTTGTTCCCAATCCATAAATCTTTGTGAAGTTTTTAGCTTCCTCCAGATAAAGGAATAAGGATTTTTTTGAGGTGGATAAAGAAGACTTTCCTCTGTAATTTTCAAAAGGAATTCCACGGGTTGTTTCATAAATGGCACGCTGATTTTTGGAGGTCCAGCGGCCAAGATTCTTCAGAATTTCAATCTGCTCCTCGGGAATTGTACCATCTGCTCTGGGGCCGATATCAAGCAGAAGATTTCCACCCATACTGATCACATCTGCCAGAGTCCTGACAATCATATTAGGTGTTTTGTAATTTTTATCATAAGGCTGATATCCCCAGGAATCATTCATGGTATAACAAAGCTCCCAGTATGGATTTTGTGGCGGAACTACCGGAATTCCCTGTTCAGGAGTGTCGTAATCCCCATGATTGTTGAGCCTTGAATTGATGATGATATTGGAATTGTATTTCTTGAGTAGTTCCAGAGCCTGAGAAGCTTTCCATTCTTCAGAAGTATGCTCCCAGTCTCCATCAAACCAAAGAAGGTCAGGGGAGTACTGAGAGGAAAGTTCATTAAGCTGGCTTTGGTAGTAGCTGATAAAATTCTGCCAGCGTTTCGGATCATCTTTTATTTCGTATCGCTTTTTTGTCCGGGTATTGATGTTATAATAGGGGTGGCTCCAATCTGGCAGAGAGAAGTAAAGCCCCGTTTTTAATCCTGATTTTTTCAAAGCGGAAATAAAAGGACTTAAAACATCTTTTTTTGCCAAAGACTGCCCGGGAATGGTGGTTGCATTTTCAGCCTTAGAGTTCCACAATGAAACCCCGTCATGGTGTTTGGTTGTGATAACAGCATATTTTGCTCCGGATTCTTTAATCAGGTTTACCCATTGTTCGGGCTGGTATTTTGAAGCTGAAAAGCCATTCAGCTGTTTCATGTAATTTTCATGATTAATATAATTGTTGAAAAATGACCATGATTCGGAGATCCCATTCACGGAGTAGATTCCCCAATGAATAAAAATACCCAGTTTAGCATTTTTAAACCATTCCATTTTCTTGCTGTTGTCAACTGTTTGAACCTGTGCGCTGATATTATAAGCAGATAATACCAACCCAAGGAAAACAGCTTTAATCAGACTGCTTTTCATATATAGTTTTTTTTGCCATTAAATATAAATAAAGAAAACATGAAAGCATAAAATAGTTTGTAATATTTATTTATAAATGATGTTAAGATGGTACTTATTGTTGTATTTTTATAAATGGAACGTTTATTGTAAATTTTATCTGAAAAAAAGCAACTATGAAAATTCCAGTAGTATTAATGGCGAGTTTATTAGCGGTAGGAGTCTCTGCACAAAGCACTAAACCCGAAGCTAAATCTAAAAAGCCTATAAAAAAAGTAAAGAGAGCAACAGCGCCCGACACTGTTGAAAAGAAAAAACCGGGAACTCCGAAGCCAATCGTAAAAAAAGATACGCTGGTTCTTCGTGGTCATGGCTGCCCGGCCTGTGGAATGGGATAAAAAATGAAAAAACCGCTATTAGGAATATCAATGATGGCAGAAGCTGATTTTGTTTCTGCTGTTTTGCCATTGCTGCAGAACAACGCTATTGATGTTCTGGAATGGTCTTTTGATACCCTTTATCATACCAATGAACCGGATTGGCTTCGTGATCTGCTGAACTTTTATGCTGAAAATAACCGTTTGATAGGACATGGCGTTTATTATTCCCTGTTTGACGCAAGATGGACAGAAAGGCAGGGGAAATGGCTGCAAAAGCTAAAAGAAGAAGTCAGTCTGAGGAAATACAATCATATCACGGAACATTTCGGTTTCATGAATACTGAAAACTTTCACCAGGGAGTACCATTACCGGTATCTCTGCATCTCAAAACGTTACAAATAGGAAAAGACAGACTGTACAGGCTTCAGGAAGCTGTGGATATTCCTGTTGGTATAGAAAATTTAGCCTTTTCATTTTCCATAGATGATGTTAAAGAACAAGGTGTTTTTCTTGATAAACTGACAGAAGATACCAATGGTTTTCTGATTCTCGATCTTCATAATATTTACTGTCAATCCTGCAATTTTGAAGTAGAAATGCAGGAGATAATTGATCTTTACCCTTTAGATAAGGTAAAAGAGATTCATCTTTCCGGAGGGAGTTGGCAGGAGAGTGTGTATGGAAAAAAGCAGGTGAGAAGAGACACTCATGATGATGTTATTCCTGAAACAATCTTTTCTGTTTTGCCCTCTGTGTTGGAACAGTGTCAGAATCTGGAATATATTATTATTGAAAGACTTGGACATACGCTGAAAACAGAAGAGGATAAAGAAAACTTCCTGAATGATTTCAATAAAGTTAAGACAATGATCGAAGCTTCAGGTGGGAAAGAAAGAGAGAAGAGCAGCTGGAGCAAACAGGAAATACAATTTTCAAAAAAGCCTGTTGAAGATCCGGCGTTGTTTGAAGAGCAGTCGAGGCTTACCAGGCTTCTTTTTGACAATGTGGGAACAGCGGTCATCAAAGATCAGGATTTCCATTATTTTAAAACAGATAATTGGGATCCCGAAATGATTCTTACGGCCCAGAATATCATTAAAAAGTGGAATCCTTATTAATTCTATCCTGATAACCAAAATCAAAATATATGAAAATGACAACATTAGTATTGATCATTACTGCTGTCCTCACTGCTCTGATAGGAGGACTTTTCTATGCCTATTCATGTTCGGTAGTTCTCGGGCTGGGAAAACTCTCTGATGTGGAATATCTGAAAGCCATGCAGAATATCAACCGGGAAATTCTGAACCCCGTTTTCTTCATGAGCTTTATGGGAACAGCGATTCTCCTTCCGCTATCTGCTTTTTTGTTTCGGGGACAACAACCCGTTTTTATTTTTCTTCTGCTGGCAGCACTGGCCTATTTGATTGGAGTTTTTGGAGTCACGGTTGCCGGGAATGTTCCAATGAATGATGCGCTGGATAAGTTTGATATTTCCGGTTCTACAACAGAAGCGATCAGGCAGATGCGCGATAATTTTGAAAACAGATGGAATTTTCTGAATAATATAAGAACTGTCTTTTCTGTGATTTCCATCATTTTTGTGGTCTGTGCCTGTATTTGGAACAGAGAAGTGTAAAAAGAACCAGAATAAGTAAAAATACTTAATGGTAGATTCAGTATTTCTACGGATGTATAGGTATGCTTTTATTCAGATCTTTGTAATGTTAGCAAGACAAAACAGATCTTTAACATTTTCAAAATGTTGAAAAAAAATTTATAACCAAGAAGACTTCATTTCAAACAAGAGAAAAGGCAGCCATTGGCTGCCTTTTGTTTTTATGATTAAGATAATGATTAAATCTTTAGAAGCTCAATTGTTCTCTCAGGGCTTTCCGCTGAGAAAACAGCATTTCCTGCAACAAGTACATCAGCTCCGGCTTCAAAAAGCTTAGAAGCGTTGTCAAGATTCACACCACCGTCTATTTCAATCAGTGCTGTAGAGTTATTGCTTAAGATCAGATCTTTGGTTTCAGCAATTTTTTTGTAAGTATTCTCAATGAATTTCTGTCCTCCAAATCCTGGGTTTACACTCATTAACAATACCAGATCCACATCTGCAATGATGTCCTCAAGCATTAATACAGGAGTGGAAGGGTTTAAAACGACACCCGCTTTTACTCCTTTACTCTGAATGTGATGAATGGTTCTGTGAAGATGTGTACATGCTTCGTAATGAACGGAAATAAGGTCTGCACCATGGTTGATGAACTCATCAACATATTTCTCAGGCTCCACAATCATCAGGTGAACATCTACAAATTTTTTGGCATGTTGCTGAACAGTTTTCATCACCGGAAAACCAAATGAAATGTTAGGTACAAATCTGCCGTCCATCACATCAATGTGGAACCAGTCGGCCTGAGAATTGTTCAGCATTTCAATATCTCTTTGCAGATTCCCAAAGTCTGCAGATAAAAGGGATGGAGCAATAAGCTTCGTTTTCATTTTTACTTTTTATACTTTTACTTTATTATCCTATTGAAAATGAACGGTCATGGGTAAAATAATAATAGGTGAGATATCCTGTTATTAAAATCACTTCTATGACAGATAACTTTTTATTGTTGATATTTATCAGTAAAAACCTGTCAATCACAAGGAGTCCAAATAAAATCATCAGGAAAATGACTTCGATCATAATTCCTAAACTTTCACTGGAATCGAATGTAAATAATTGATATACAATTAAATGGATTCCAAGTCCTGCAAGTATAATGAATACTATAGAGATGAAAGTAGGTTTCTTAATGAGATGATAAAAGACATTTTTCATTTTAATTAATGATACTTCAGTTTCATTTCTGGTTTGATCTTAAGAACCGTTTCATAGATAAGTTTAATAACATTAGCCACATCTTCCTTAGATACCATTTCTACCGTAGTATGCATATAACGCAAAGGTAATGAAATTAAAGCACTTGGTACTCCGCCGTTGGAATGGGCAAAAGCGTCAGTATCAGTTCCTGTAGCTCTGCTTGCTGCGGCTCTTTGGAAAGGAATTTTTTTGGTTTTTGCAGTATCAATAATCAATTCTCTGATCGTATGATGAACACTTGGAGCAAAAAATACTACCGGTCCTGCGCCACATTTCTGATCTCCTTCTTTCTTCTTTTCAATCATTGGAGTGGTGGTATCGTGGGTAACATCAGTTACAATGGCAATATTGGGTTTAATAGTATCAGCAATCATATCTGCACCGTATAAACCTACTTCTTCCTGTACAGAATTAGTAATATAAAGCCCGAATGGAATAGATTTTTTATTTTCTTTTAAAAGTCTTGCTACTTCAGCAATCATGAAGCCTCCGATCCTGTTGTCCAGTGCTCTGCATACAAAATATCTGTCGTTCATTTCAAAGAACTCATCCGGATAAGTAATCATGCATCCTACGAAGATTCCCATTTCTTCCACTTCTTTTTTGGAAGTAGCACCACAGTCGATGAAGATGTTTTCAATTTTGGGAGTGGGCTCATTCTGATTCGTTCTTGTATGAATAGCCGGCCATCCGAATACTCCTTTTACGATCCCGTTTTCTCCATGAATATGAACCACTTTTGAAGGGGCTATTGTTTGATCAGAACCTCCGTTTCTAATGACATAGATTAACCCGTCATCCGTAATATAATTAACGTACCATGAAATTTCATCAGCATGTGCCTCAATCACTACTTTAAATTCAGCTTCCGGATTAATGATTCCATAACAGGTTCCATAATGGTCTACTTCTATTTTGTCAACATAGGGTCTGATATAGTCCATCCAGACTTCTTGCCCTTTATGTTCATAACCTGTTGGTGATGATGTATTTAAATATTTCTCTAAAAATTTCAAAGATTTCTTTTCAAATTTCATAAAAAGGAATGATTTTTGCGTTTAATTTTTGTTGTTATAAGTGTAAAAATAATGAATTTTAGTAAGATTATCTGCCTTTTTATTTTCTTTTTTGGAGTCAGTGTTTTTGGCCAAAAGGATGGCGTAGTGGCAAAACCACTCAATCAATATCCAGCTGAATCCTTGAAAACGGATGAATTTGGTAATAAATATTATTATGACGAGCAGCAAAAAGTCAAGATTTATGAAATCAACGGCGAGCCTGTAGTTGTATTAGATGAATTGGTTTTGGTTAATAAACCAAGATTTAATAATCAGTTAGATAAAAATTACTATTATTTCCTTAATAAAAAACTGTACAGAGTGTATCCGCTATTTGTTACTGCACTACAACAGTATAGAGATATCCAGAAAGATATGAATGATATGGATAGTAAGGCTAAAAGAAAATTTGTAAGAGAACGACAGAATATGCTGGCAGATCAGTATGAAAAACAACTGAGAGATCTTACCACTACCGAAGGGCAGGTTTTTGCAAAGCTGATGAACAGAGCTACCGGAAAAAACGTCTATGAAATCATCAAAGAACTGAGAGGTGGATGGAGCGCTTTCTGGTGGAATGTAAAAGGAAAAATGGCCGATATTGATCTGAAAGACCACTACGATCCACATAACAACAGAACTGATGAATTTGTAGAGTCACTGCTTCAGTCCAATTGGAATTCAGGGTATCTGCAGCCTTATCCGGGAGCGAATGATTTTAAAGTCAAGAAATAATATAAATTCCTGTAAGAATACTTACAGGAATTTTTCTTTTAATTTATCAAATACAATCTTGTCTATCGGAAGAGGGAAAGGGTTGTCTGGTCTGTCTATGTCAATCCACTCTGTTTTTTCGATGCAGGGATCCAGGATAATAAAATCTTCTTCATTCACTATATCTACTATATAATATATGGTAAGAAGCTGTTCGTTTTCTTTGAAGCGGGAAACCAGGAAGTTTTCCTGGGTATAAAAATGTTCCAGGACATTGATCTTTACATTCAGCTCTTCATCAAACTCACGATGCAGGCATTCCAGTACTCCTTCACCATATTCCAATCCGCCACCCGGAAATTTCATTAAAGGTTCGCCGGCATATTCTTCAAATAAAGTCAGAACTTGTTTATCTTTTACTGCACACGCATACACTCTAATGTTGATCTTATCTATCATATATATAATGTATAATAATTTGTATAGCTAATGTAAGGATTTTTGTTGGAAAAAATAGCCGGATGATGGAAGCGCGAAGCTGGAAGTTTTAAAAATTTCCGAATTCATCTACCTTTATCCAGGCTTCCATTTTACAATTTAATTGCATTGATCATCTCTCTCTTTCCCGGAGGCCCCTGCTTTTTTTCAACCTGGAAATTCAGTTCCTGAAGAATTCTTCTTACGCTGCCTTTAGAAGAGTAGGTGGTTAATAATCCGTTAATGGCCATTTTGTCAGAAACCAGTTCAAATAATGGTTTTTCCCAAAGATCAGGCTGCACTCTGGCACCAAAACAATCGAAATAAACAAGATTGATTTTAGGCAAATCGATGTCTTTTAGGTCAAAAAAATCACATTCTATCTTTTTTAAGTGGAATCCACTAATAATTTCTACTGACTTCTCCCAATCTGCCAGATGAATTTTCTGATAAATATTTTTAAACTCAGGGTTGTCAAAATGTTCAAAGTAAGCCAAATCCTTAACTTCGGATTCATTTATGGGATATTTTTCAAGCGAAAAATAATTGATGACATGATTTTTGTCAGTTTTTAAATATTCATTAATTGTTACTAAAACATTCAAACCTGTTCCAAAACCGAGTTCTAAAATATTAATTTCGCAATCATTTATCAAATTTAGTCCGTTTTTAATAAACACATGTTCAGCTTCCTGAAGTGCTCCGTGATGAGAATGGTAGTTTTCATTTAATTCATTGATAAACAATGTTTTACTGCCGTCGTTTGTGGTCTTAATTTCTCTTTTCAAGCTATTTTTTTGTCAAATTTACTCTAAAATTTTTATATTTAGAAAATTATGTTAAATTTGTAGAACATCGTAAAAATTTTAAAAAATGATAATTCAAAAAACTGAAAACTCCAGAATTTCTACATTTGACCCTAACGATTTTTCATTTGGTGGTACTTTCATAGATCATATGATTATATGTGAGTATGAAAATGGGAAATGGGGTGATGTAAAATTAGTTCCTTACGGTCCGATTCCATTTACCCCTGCCATGATGGGAGTAAACTATGGACAAGCTTGTTTTGAAGGTATGAAAGCCTATAAAGATAAAGACGGGCAGGTTTTCCTTTTCAGGCCTGAAAAGAATTTTGAACGTATCAATAAGTCGGCAAAACGTCTTGCTATGCCTGAGGTAACTGAAGAAATGTTTTTAGACGGATTAAAAGCGTTGGTAGATATGGATAGAGAGTGGATTCCACAGGGGGAAGGAATGTCTCTTTATATCAGACCACTGATTTTTGCTACGGAGGAAGCTTTGAAAGCAAGAGTATCCAATAAATATATGTTTGCCATTGTTGCAACACCAGCAAAGAGCTACTATTCTGAGCCGGTATCTGTAAAAATCTCTGATCACTACTCAAGAGCGGCAAACGGAGGAGTAGGTTCTGCAAAAGCTGCAGGTAACTATGCTGCTTCTTTCTATCCTACTCAATTGGCAATAGAAGAAGGTTACGAGCAAATCATCTGGACAGATGATGCTACTCACGAATATTTTGAAGAGAGTGGTACAATGAATGTATTTGTAAGAATCAATGATACTATTTATACACCTCCAACTTCTGAGAAAATTCTTGATGGAGTAACAAGAGACAGCTTCATTCAGTTAGCTAAGAAAAGAGGAATCGAAGTAAAAGTAGAGCCAATTCCTGTGAAAACAGTGATTGAAGCTTTGAAGAACGGTTCTCTTAAAGAAGTATGGGGAGTAGGTACGGCAGTGGTAACTACTCAGTTCCAGGCTTTAGGATATGAAGGTGAAAAGCTTGAACTTCCAAGGTTATCTGATGAAGAAAGCTTTGCTGCTATTCTGAAGAAAGATCTGGTAGATCTGCAAAACAATCTTTCTGAAGATCCTTTCGGATGGAGAGTTGTGGTAGATCACGCTTTGGAAACAGTTTAATATTTTTTTAAATAAAACTATATAAAAGTCGGGGTTTTTCCCGGCTTTTTTTGTATTTATGTATTCATGTAAAAATGTAAAAATGACTTTTAATGACAGGATTCATTCAGTTGTTCTGTTGTATTGGCAGATTGATACATTCTTACATTCACATATTTCCGGGTCAAGTTTTGTAATTGATTCGCGAAATGTGTATTTTCGCAAAAGTTTATGAAAAAAATACTCTTCATATCAGTCATAAGCCTGTTGAGCTGCAACAGAAATGCACAGACGGCCCATCCTCCTGTAGGTGGTGTTTTAAGCCAAAAAGATCTGGATGTTTCTAAAAACAGGATGAAAAATCTTAACGTCATAGAAAGAGGCCAGATTCAGGATTGGATCAGTGGGCAGTCTGTGAAGTATTATCCTACGCAGCTTAATTACTGGGTAACGGCGGAAGGTTATGATCAGAGAGAAAGAAGAAAAGATGAAACTTTGATTTCCTATTCTTATGATCTGTATGATTTTGACGAGACTAAAATCTATGACCAGTCTTTTGAGAGAAGAGATGCCAAATTCGGGCACTTTGATGAACTGAGAGCTGTGGAGAACGCTTTGCGTTTTATACATGATGGAGAGGAAGTAACGCTTTTGGTACCGTCTTCTTTGGCCTACGGAACTTACGGAGACGAAAAGAAAATAGACAACGACATTCCATTAATCATAAAATTAAAAGCCCTATAATACATGAAATTGTTTAACAAGAATATAATTCTGGCAGCGGCAAGTATTTCGCTGATGAGTTGTACCCCAATTTATAAAAAAATGAACGTAGACAAAGAAATTTACGAAGGTCTTAATGACGGACTTTATGCCAATCTTCAAACTACAAAAGGTAACTTAATTGTAAAATTTGAAGACAAGAAAGCACCAGTAACTGTAGCCAACTTTATCGGTCTTGCAGAAGGGAAAATTGACAACAAAGCTAAGGCTAAAGGAGTTCCTTACTATGATGGAACTATTTTCCACAGAGTGATCAAAGATTTCATGATCCAGGGGGGAGACCCTAAAGGTACTGGAGCTGGTGATCCGGGATATAAGTTCGAGGACGAAAGAAACGACCTTAAACATACAGGAAAAGGTATTCTTTCTATGGCAAATTCGGGACCTAATACAAACGGTTCTCAGTTCTTCATCACTGAAGTTGCTACTCCTTGGTTAGACGGAAAACACACCATCTTCGGAAAAGTAGTAAAAGGTAACGATGTGATTGATGCTATTGCTAACGTTGAAAAAGGAGCTCAGGATAAGCCTAAAACAGATATCGTTTTAGAAAAAGTTTCTGTTTTCAGTAAAGGTGACGAGTACAAACACTACGATGCAGCTAAAACTTTCACTGAAGGAAAAGCTAAAATCGCAGAAAACAATAAGGCTTTTTTAGCCAAAGAAGAAGCTGAAAAGAAGAAAAGAGAAGAAGAATTCAAAGCTAACCAGGAGAAATTAGTTGAAAACTTAAAAGCTGGTATGCAAAAAACTGAATCAGGTCTTTACTATAAAATCACAAAAACAGCTGACGGTAAAGCTCCAAAAGCTGGTGACAACGTATCTGTACACTATGCAGGTAAATTAGTAGACGGAACTGAATTTGATTCTTCATTCAAGAGAAATGAGCCGATCGAAATTCCAATCGGAATGGGAAGAGTAATCAAAGGATGGGATGAAGGTATCCTGTTATTGAAAGAAGGTGAAACTGCTACATTATTGATCCCGCCGGCAATGGCTTACGGAGAAAGAGGTGCAGGAGGAGTGATCCCACCAAACTCTTGGTTGGTTTTCGATGTTGAGCTTGTAAAAGTAAAATAATTGAATCTTTTTAAGATATGAAAACCGTTCCGGAAGGGACGGTTTTTTTGTTTATACAAATACCGTAGAAATACGGATTTCAGCAAATGTCAATTACGTCTATCTTTACCCAACACTTATAAGAAACAAAATAAAAATATGTTTGATCTGAATTACGACCACATAAAAAAAGAAATTGAGTCAGAAACGTGTGAAGAACACGGTCTGCATCCGGAATTGATTAAAACAGATGAAGGCTTCGGAATAAAAGCATGTTGTGAACCTTTCAGAGAAAAGATGGTTGAAAAGTCCGGAAATATGATCGAAGAAGAAACCAAAAAGATTCTTGATGAAATGATGAAGGATCTGTTTAAAGAATAAGTTTTTACGATGTTAAGATAACTTTGTTATCACTGAGCTGCTCCGGATGGAGTGGCTTTTTTTGCTGAAAATAGGGTTTGTGATCAAAATTATGAAAACAGACAAACGATATATTTTTATTAATTTAAAAAACCGCCCCAAACAGGACGGTTTTTTCAGTAAAAATTAATTGAAAGTTATATGTTCTCTTATCTTTTCTTCATACTTGTCCCGGTCAGGGAACTGATGAATACAAGGCCGAAGCCGATATAAGCGGCAAATGCCGTCAGATATATAATTAAGCTGTTAAAGCTTGGTTTTAAGGCGTATACCAATACAGAAAAAGCAGCAAAACTTAATACGAGCAATAGGCTCCAGATGTTCATTTTTGCAGCATCTTCATTTCTCTTAAAAATCATTTCAAAAAAGGCTCTCATCATTACTTACATTTTAAGGGTTATACATTAATTAAATAAGATAAAGGCGTGCTCATCACGGTAAAAAGAATAAATTCCTTTACTGGGCTAAGGTTCATGATGACTTTGCCATTTATTTATATCGCAATACCGGGCTGAAAGTCCGGGATATTTTTGTTTTTTTTGAATCAATAAATGATTCCTGGTTATTGATGATACCAGTGAGATACGGGGTGCAAAATTGCTGTGAAAAATCAACGGGGGTTAATTAATCACGAACCCGTATCTGTTACGGCATCGTAGAAAAAAAAGGATTCATATACTAGATATGAATTTGAATCAGTGGAAAAACTGAAAATCCACAGAAAACCTTTTTTCTCATCCTTAGTGTTTTTTTAATTTTTTCTCAATATTTTACATGCTAATATCATGCCAAAGTGAATGTTTGGCGATTAACACTTTGTTTCACGGGATTGTTTAAGCTCCTGCTGAAACGTATTTTCATCTATTATTTCCTTAAACAAAGAAAAATTTTCTATTTTTGAGATCAGGTTGTTAGAAATAAAGAAAATATTACGGTATAATTTTTTTTCTATATTTAAAATACTTTAGAACAGTTTAGAAAATGAACCGGGAAAGTTTAAGAGACAGTATCAATATCTGTATAACCAATCTTTTAGGGTTGGCGAAAATTAATTGTTGGAATACCATTTCCCCCAACTTGTTTTTCATTCTGTCTGATTTTAATGAATTTAAAGAGCAGGATCCTACTGAACAGAGGATGTCCCGGAATAGGATCAATAATTCAAAAACATTGCTTACTTTAGATTCAGCACTGGATATTCTGCATAAAGAATGTAACGACCTTTACGACGTCAATCTTTATATTTTCCGGGCAAATAAAAGAGAAACTATTATAGAAATTCAATACTACAGAAAATCAAATTTTGATACTGATTACTTTGCGGTAGTAAAAGATAATCCACCAATGTTTCATTCTAAAGTTCCAATGCCTGTCTATGCATGGGAAGGAAGTAAATTTGATATCAATTGGGAATCCGGAGGTGGAATATATCATGACTGGAAAAGCTTTTTATGGAGAAATTTTTTGTGTAAACGTAAATTTAAAGGTAAAAAATACAGATAACACAAATAGCTTTATACAAATTTTATCAATATAATAATTCAAAACTCATTCCTCAAAAAATATCCCCAATCATCTGCGTCAATTTGTGAAATCCGTGATTATAAAAGCAATTTTAAAATCATTGTAAGTTTCGGCTAAAACCTGTTCCTATTGAATTCGTGTTATCCGTGAAATCATTAGTGCTATTTGTGTTTAATCTTAAAGCCACAAATGTTTTTGCACAAATTTCACAAATAGAATAAGACCAATCAATTCATCATATAAAGTTAAACGAGCTAAAGTAAGTTCCTGTTGAAATGATGAAAAGCTCCATTAAAAAAACAAAACCGCCTCTAAAGACGGTTTTTATATTTGTTACCAGTTTTTATCAATCATATAAATAATCTGTGTCAAAGCTGTAGCTCCCAATAAAAGCTCTCTTCGGTTCACCTTTTCAAAAGTATCTTCTTCTGTATGATGAATATCGAAATAACGTTGAGAATCCGGCATCAGTTCAGCGGCGGGAATTCCCATATCATGAAGAGGATATAGGTCTGTTCCGGAAAACCGCTCTTCAAAATTGTAAACTCCGTAAGGAAGGAAAAGATTTGACCAGCCTTTAATCTGATTTCTTTTGGCATCATCCATATCCAGGGCAATTCCTCTTGGTGCAAAGCCTCCGGCATCTGTTTCTATAGCAAAAAGATGTTTTTCATTGTTTTCTTTGGCAATTCTACCATATTGAATTCCACCTTTTACTCCGTTTTCTTCATTGGCAAAGCAGACTACCCTGATGGTGTGGTTGTTCTGAATTCCCAACTTTTTAAAGGTTCTCAGTACCTCAATACTTTGTACAATTCCGGTTCCGTCGTCATGAGCTCCTTCTCCTACATCCCAGGAATCAAGGTGTCCGCCAACAACAATGACGCTCTGGTCTTTTTTGCCGGTGATTTCCCCAATGACAGAATGGGAAAGCTTTTCACCTTTCATTCCACAGTTGGAATTAAGTTTAGCGGTAATTTTCTGATTTTTCAGTAAGGTTTCCAGTTCATCTGCGGTAGTACTTCCGATGGCTACTGCAGGTATTTTAGAGACTTTGTCCTCGTATCGCATTGCTCCGGTATGAGGTACATCATCAAAAGCAGATGACAGAGATCTTACGATGGCAAATTTACCTCCTTTTTTAGCAGTTAAAGAAGCTGCTGTAGTTCTGTATTTTGCTGCATCACCATATGCTTTGAAAGTCTCGACAAATGATTGGCTGAAAGGATAATTGAAGAATACAATTTTATCTTTCACTTTTTCAGCTGGAAGTTTGTCGTATTCTTCCATAGATTTTACCATGATGATCTCTCCTGAAATATCTTTTCCTCCTGTTCCTTCAGAATTTCCAAGGGAAAGCATTTTAAGACTTTTCCATTTTCCGTTAGATGTCTGGATGTGCAGAGATTCTTTTCCTCTTACCCATACCGGGATCATGACTTCCTGAAGCCAGACTTTATCAGCCCCGGCATCACGGAGTTTCTGTGCAGCCCATTGTACAGATTTTTCGTAAGCTTCAGATCCGCTTAAACGATGTCCGATGTTTTTTGTGAGCTCTCTCAGCTCTGTATATCCTTTTCCATTATTCAGGATTTCTGTAGAGATTTTTCTGAACTGGATGGAATCTTCTTTAGATTGGCCAAAAGCAGCCATTCCAAAAAGTAATAATGAAGTTCCTAGTATCTTTTTCATTGTTTACCAATTTTTATCAATCATATAAATAAGTTGTGTCATTACCGCAGAACCAAGTAAGAGTTCTCTTCGGTTGACTTTTTCAAAAGTGTCTTCTGCTGTGTGGTGAATATCAAAATAACGCTGCGGATCCGGAACAAGCTCAGCTGTGGGAACTCCCATTTCATGAAGCGGGGCAATATCCGATCCGGAATATTTACCTTCAAAATTGTAAACACCATAAGGTAAAAACAGGTTGACCCAGCTTTTGATCTGATTTCTTTGAGGATCATCCATTTCCAGGGAAATTCCCCGTGGTGAGAAACCTCCGGCATCTGTTTCTATAGCAAAAAGATGTTTTTCATTGTTTTCTTTGGCAATTTTGCCATATTGCTTTCCGCCTTTTGTTCCGTTTTCTTCATTGGCAAAGCATACAGCGCGGATGGTATGGTTATTTTGTATTCCTAATTTTTTAAATGTTCTCAGAACCTCAATACTTTGAACAATTCCGGCTCCGTCGTCATGGGCACCTTCCCCTACATCCCAGGAATCCAGGTGTCCGCCGACAACAATAACGCTCTGATCTTTTTTACCGGTAATTTCCCCGATTACAGAATGGGAAAGCTTTTCACCTTTCATTCCACAGTTGGAATTAAGTTTGGCTGTTACTTTCTGCTTTTTCAACAGGATTTCCAGTTCATCAGCAGAAGTATTTCCTATCGTAATGGCCGGTATTTTTGAAACGTTTTCATCATAGCGCATATTGCCTGTATGAGGTACATCGTCAAGAGCGGAAGAAAGTGACCGGATGATGGCAAATTTTCCTCCTTTTTTAGCTGTCAATGAAGCAGTGGATCTTCTGTAAGCACTGGCATCGCGGTAAGAAATGAAAGTCTGTACATTTCCCTGATTAAAAGGGTAGTTGAAGAATACAATCTTATCTTTTACCTTTTCTGCGGGAAGTTGGTCATATTCTTCCAGTGATTTTACCATAATAATTTCACCTGAGATATCTTTTCCGTTTGTCCCTTCAGAATTCCCGAGAGAAAGCATTTTAATACTTTTCCATTTTCCGTTAGATGTCTGGATGTGCAGAGATTCTTTTCCTCTTACCCATACCGGGATCATGACTTCCTGAAGCCATACTTTATCAGCTCCGGCATCACGGAGCTTCTGTGCAGCCCATTGTACAGATTTTTCATAAGCTTCAGAACCACTTAAACGGTTGCCTATCGTTTGGGTAAGTTCTCTCAGTTCATTATATCCTTTACCGTTGTTCAGGATTTCTGTGGAAATTTTTTTGAACTGAATGGAATCTTCCTTAGATTGGGCAAAAGCCATCATTCCAAAAAGCAATAATGAAGTACTTAGAATCTTTTTCATATTACCAGTTTTTATCAACCATAAAAATCATTTGTGTGATGGCAACCGCTCCGAGAAGCAGCTCTCTTTTGTTCACTTTGTCAAAAGTATCTTGTTCGGAATGGTGATAATCAAAATATCTTTGGGTATCAACCACCAGTTCCGCTAAAGGGATGTCAAGTTTTTTTAAAGGCGAAATATCCTGAATTGCCTCTGTCTGGTCAAAATCATAAACGCCATAAGGAAGGAAATATTCTTTCCATGGGTAAATTAATCTTCTTCTTTGAGGTGACATATCCAGAGAAAATCCTCGCGGAGAATAACCTCCGGCATCTGTTCCTAAGGCAAAAACGTGTTTTTCATCTCTTTTTTTTACGAAAGCAGCATACATCTCACGGCCCTGGCCTCCGTTTTCACTGTTGGCGTACAAAACTACGCGGATAGTGTGGTTATTTTCGTATCCCAATGCCTTCAGTGTTCTTAAAACTTCGATACACTGAACAACTCCTGTTCCATCATCAATGGCACCTTCACCAAAATCCCACGAATCAAGCTGAGCACCTAAAACAATGACTTTAGAATCTTTCTTTCCCTGAATTTCAGCAATAATATTTGGATTTGTAGTATCTCCTTTAGATTCAGCAGTCATGTTGATTTTAGCCGTGACTTTTTGCTTTTTCAATGTTTTTTCCAACTCATCTGCAGATCTTACTCCAATGGATAAAGCTGGAATTTTAACTTTATCATCTGGCTCATAGTAAATCATTTTAGCATGAGGAGTATCATCATTGGCTGTTGTAAGTGATCTTATAATTAATGCTTTTGCACCTGTTTTAGCAATGATAGAAGCGGAAATTAATTTTGATTTTGCGGTCTGTAAATAGGAGTCACTTGTATTGATGATTTTCGGGTCCATAGGAACATTCACGAAAACGATCTTGTCTTTTAACTGGCCTATTGACATGGCATTAAGCTCGGATGTGGAATTAATTAAGACAACTTCACCTGTCAGGTCTTTTCCGCCTGTTCCTTCAGAATTTCCAAAAGAAAGCATTCTGATATTTTTCCAGTCACCATTTCCGACTTTTATCTGTAAAGATTCTTTTCCTCTGATCCAGACAGGGGCTTTGGCTTCTTGTCTCCAGATCATATCAATACCTATTTCCTTGAATTTTTTTTCAGCCCATTCTACGGCTTTTGTATAACCGGGAGTTGCGCTGAAACGTGATCCGATCCCTTTTGTAAGTTCTCCAAGATTATCATAAGCCTTACCGTTGGTCATGATTTCATCTGAAATTTTTCTGAATTCATCATGATAATTGAATTTGGCAAGAGTTGTCTTTTTTGCCGGACTTTTTTGTGGCTTTTTTTGAGAAAATAAAAATCCACTCAAAAAGAGTGGAAGTATAATGAATATTTTTTTCATTTTTTATTTACCTTTCTTTTTCCTCTGATAAAAGTAGGGAAAAAATGGGAATTTATTAAGGTTTCATATCGTACATTACCAGAGCTGTAATCAATTTTGGTTCAATAAATGTACATTTCGGGGGCATGCTTAATCTTAGATCCGAAATTTTAATCATGTCATTAAAACTTACAGGATAAATTCCGAAACCAACTTTACCTTCACCACTGTCTACTTTTTCTTTTAAAAGATTGATTCCGTTGATATTGGATGTTCCTTTTACATAAGAAATAAGCTCAGAGCTGTCCGGATCTTCAATTTTCAGGATATTTTTGAAAATATACTTGTCAATAAGATGATGATCCAGGTTATCAAGAGACATTTCCTTGGAACGGAGATCATGCTTCACGTGAAGAGAGTAGAACTTCCCATCCATATACATTGAAATATGGAATTTCTGAGAAGGGTAGTAGGAGGTCTCTCCTTTTTCATGAATAAGGAAATAATGTTCAAGCTCCTTTAGAAAAGCTTCGGGAGAAATACCATTCAGGTCATGTAAAACTCTGTTATAATCATGAATTTTAATAGACTGATTGGAAACAATAAAACTGTAGACAAAGTTGTAAAGCTCAGTACCATTATGTTTTTTGTTTTTCTCTTTATGATATTTGGCATTTATTGCTGTAGAGCCAATTCTATGGTGTCCATCAGCAATATAAAATGAATCGATCTGATCTATTACTTCTTTAAACTGTTGTAGTTTCAGGCGGTTGTCTATTCTCCAGATTTTGTGTCTGATACCAATGGTATCCACATGGTTGAAGATAGGGACATTTTTTTCCTCATGATTCATTAGCAGCTCAATTTTTGAGTTGGCAGGATAAGTAAGCAATACAGGTTCTGCCTGTAGGTTTACTTTTTCAAGGTAATGAGCAAGTTTTTCTTTTTTCTGAGGAATGGTACTTTCATGTCTTTTGATTTTTCCATTCCAGAAATCTTCAATACTTGCCAATCCCAGAAGTCCTCTGAACACCTGTTTGTTGGGGTAGATCTGCTCATAAAGATAGTAGGCTGAATTGTCCTGGACCAATTTCTTCTCGTCCAGAAGCTCTTCAAATGTAGAACGGATCTTTCGCAGGTTCCGGTCAATATCTTTAGATTTACTTACAACATATGGTTTGATCATATTGATGTAAGTATTTTCAACTTGAGCCTTCTCAGTGATCTCTTCCTGGGTAAAATTATCCAGTGGATGGGTAGGGAAAGTGCTCTCGAAGTCTCTATGAGGTCTTATTCCACGGAAAGGTTTAAAAACAGGCATATTTATCTTATAGTTTCTTTTTGTAGCTTAATAATTTGTTCTGCAAGTTCGATACCGATTTTTTCCTGAGCATCTACTGTATTTCCTCCAACGTGTGGAGAAAGAGATAGGGCAGGGTTCATCAGTAAAGGTAGCTCCGGACTCGGTTCGTTTTCAAAAACGTCCAATGCAGCTCCGGCTATTTTTCCTGACTCAATAAAATCAATCAGTGTCACTTCATTGATGACACCTCCTCTTGCAGTATTTACAATATAGACCCCATCTTTCATTTTTTCAAACTGAGGGGTATCTATAATATATTCATTCGTTTTCGGCGTATTGATACTGATGAAATCTGCATTTTTCAGGAATGCATCCATATCATTGGTGGAAGTGATTTCAAAGTTGACAGACTGTCCGTCAAAGAAATTCAGGGTTAGAACTTCTGTTTTAGGGCTTCTTGTCAGAACGGTTACTTTCATTCCTAAAGAGATTCCTATTTTTATGACTTCCTGGCCAATACTTCCAAAGCCGATTACTCCTAATGTTTTCCCTGAAAGTTCATACGCATTGCTAAATGACTTTTTCATAGCACTGAAATGAGTATCTCCTTCCAGAGGCATCAGTCTGTTGGATTCGTGAAGGAATCTTGCCAGTGAAATGAAATGTCCAAAAACTAATTCTGCCACCGATTTTGAAGATGCCGTAGGAGTATTGATTATTTTAATACCCTTGCTTTTGGCATATTCCACATCAATGTTGTCCATCCCGATACCGCCTCTTCCTATAATTTTGAGACCGGGACATGCATCAATCAATTCCTTTCTCACTTTCGTTACACTTCTTACAAGAAGAACGTCCACATTATTATCGTTGATAAAATTAATAACGTGATCCTGAGCCACTCTATTGTCCAGGATTTCTATTCCGGCTTCTTTTAAAGCGTTTTCTCCTGCTTTTGAGATTCCATCGTTTGCTAAAACTTTCATGAGTTATTTGATTTAAAGATTGAAAAATATAAATATTTCAAAATTTTAAAACTGAGGCGCAAATTAATAAATTTAAATTAACTGCTTTTCAATCTTTCAATCTTTGAATTTTTAATGCTTTAATTATTTGATTGACTTCATTACATCTACCAAAACCTGTACACTTTCAATGGGTAAGGCATTGTATAAACTTGCTCTGTATCCGCCCAGGCTTCTGTGTCCGTTTAATCCACTGATTCCTGCTGCTTTCCATGCATTGTCAAACTCTTCCTTTTTGCTTTCATCTGTAATTTTGAAAGAAACATTCATCAGTGAACGGTCTTCTTTCACGCAGAAAGTTTCAAATAGGGGATTGCTGTCGATTTCGTTATATAGAAGTTTAGCTTTTGCTTCGTTTCTCTGTTCTGCAGCAGCAATTCCTCCGTTCTTTTCAAGATACTGAAGAGTAAGTAAAGAGGCATATACAGGGAATACCGGCGGCGTATTGTACATGGATTCCTTAGCGATATGCTGGGAGTAATCCAGGATAGAAAACATATTTTCTCTTCCTGTTTTTCCAAGGATTTCTTTTTTTATCACGACTAAAGTAACTCCTGCAGGTCCCATATTCTTCTGAGCACCGGCATAGATCAGATCAAATTTGGAAAAATCCAGTTGTCTTGAGAAAATATCAGAACTCATGTCACATACCATCAGCGTATCCACTTCTGGGAAAGATTTCATTTGAGTTCCGTAGATCGTGTTGTTGGAAGTGCAGTGGAAATAATCGTATTCTGCACCTATCGTATAGTCTTTAGGAATAAAAGAATAATTTTCTTCTTTTGAAGAACCTACTACATCTACTGTTCCTACTTTTTTTGCTTCTTTGATGGCCCCGGCTGCCCAAGTTCCTGTATCCAGGTAAGCTGCTTTTCCACCTACTTTCATAAGGTTGTAAGGAACCATGGCAAACTGCAGGCTGGCACCTCCCCCTAAATAAAGTACTTCATAATCATCACCAAGATTCATCAGTCTTTTTACAATTGCACGCGCTTCGTCCATTACTGCAACGAAATCTTTACTTCTGTGAGAAATTTCAAGAAGAGACAATCCAATACCATTGAAGTCAAGGATAGCCTGTGCAGATTTTTCAAATACCTCTTGTGGTAAAATACATGGCCCCGCGCTGAAGTTGTGCTTTTTGTTCATATTTTTATTTTTTGGTTGCTTCCGGATTGTACATTCCTTCAGCTTTATTTTTGGTTAAATTGAATTTTTGGACAAAAAAACCGCCTCACAGATCATGAGACGGAATTTTTTTATTCGCCGTGTAAGAATGCTTTTTTATTAAGCAGAGATTCTTCAGATTCTACGTGATCCTCGTCAGGAACACAACAGTCTACAGGGCATACCGCCGCACACTGAGGTTCTTCATGGAATCCTTTGCATTCTGTACATTTATCTGTTACAATGAAATATACATCATCACTTACAGGTTCCTGTGGTGCATCTGCATCTACAGTAAGTCCCGACGGCATTGTAATCGTACCTTGAAGAGCCGTACCGTCAGAAGCTTTCCAATCTACAGCTCCTTCATATATTGCATTGTTTGGACATTCCGGTTCGCAAGCCCCACAATTAATGCATTCATCAGTTATTTTAATAGCCATCGCTAATTTTTTTTAAATTTGCACAAAATTACAAAATATTCCCCAATTTTAAAGTAATTATGAATACCGAAAATCAAGTTTTAGGACTTATTAAATTAAGTGATTATATAAAAGCGTTTTTAGCGAAGAAACCGGAGGATCACAATGAGGATGATGCTGATATTGAATTATTGTTGAAAAGGTCTGAAATAGAGAACCCGTGGTTTACTATTGATAATCAGAAATTTGCTTTACAGCAGTGGGCAGATCTTTTAACTGAAGAAAATATCAAGAAGTGGCTTGGGAATTATTCAATCTCTAAAATATCAAAAAGAGTTGGACTTATTTTAGCCGGAAATATTCCTTTGGTAGGCTTTCATGATGTGATGTCCGTTGTTTTGGGCAATCATATTCCTGTTATTAAACTGTCTTCAAAGGATAAGCGTATGATTCCGTTTTTATTAAAGAAATGGAATGAATTTTCCAATGAGAGTGTAGTGTTTGAATTTGTAGAAAAATTAGAAAATTTTGATGCAGTTATTGCTACAGGAAGTAATAATACAGCCAGATATCTGGAGTATTATTTTAAAAATCATTTAAGCATTATCCGTAAGAACAGAACTTCTGTTGCGGTGTTGAAAGGTGATGAAACGAGTGAAGAACTGGAGCTGCTGGCAAAAGATATTTTCCAGTATTTTGGACTTGGATGCCGAAATGTGACGAGAATTTTTATTCCGCAGGATTTTGTCATTGACAGATTGTTTGAAAGTTTCTTAGAATTCCAGGATATCATTAATCATAATAAATATGCCAACAACTATGATTATAACAGAGCGGTTTATCTTTTGAATCAGGATAAATTTTGGGATAATAATTTTGTGATGCTGAAAGAAGATGATAAACTGTTTAGCCCACTTTCTGTAATCAATTTCAGCAGATATGAGTCTTTGGATGATGTGAAAACTTTTATTGCTGAAAATGAAGAAAATATTCAGTGTATAGTAGCAAAAGAAGAGATCGGGTTGAATGCGATTTCATTTGGTGAAGCGCAAAATCCAGGGCTTGATACTTATGCGGATAACGTGGATACAATGAAATTTTTAGAACTGGTCTGATTTTCGTATCTTCCATCACTTATTTCACCAGATAACAAAAATGAATACTATGAAAAAATTATTGTTGGGACTTGCTCTTGTGGGGGGACAGTTAGTGTTTGCTCAGAAGACGGGTGTGAAGGTTGAGAACAGTCAAAAGAAAGAGCAGCCAGCTGCTATAAGTAAGGAGAAAGTAAGTCTGTACAATGACAACTTTCTTAAGTTTGTTGAGGCTTTACAAGCTTCTGACCGTGCAACTATTGATGGATTACTTTCTGAGAAAGTAAAGGAAATTGTGACAGACAATGTTCTGAAAAAGGTCAAAGATGGCATTGACCCAAATAAAAAGCTTGAAATCTTAAAAGCAGGATATTATAAAACAATGGATGGTACCAATCATCCAAGTATTAAATATAAATATGCAGGAGAATCATCTTCCAAAGAAGCCATTACGGCTGTGTTTGAAGATGATGGGAAAATTCTGGGTGTATTGCCTGCGAAATAAGATTGAAAATTTATTTTCGATTAACTAAAAAATATTAACTATGATGACAGATGTTTTAGTCGCTCATTCTTCGGATGTGGAGAAGGCGAGTTTTTACAAGAAGACGTATTTGCATGTTGCTTTATCTATTCTTGCATTTATTGGGGTTGAAACGATATTATTGAAAACTGTTCCGAAAGAAATTATTTTCATGATGTTTGCTCAGAAATATATTTGGTTACTAATCATTGGAGTTTTCTGGTTAGCTTCTGTATTAGCCTCTAAATGGTCGCTTTCCCAAAGTAAATCTACTCAGTATTTAGGACTAGGTTTTTATATCCTTTTGGAGGCAATTATCTTTATGCCTCTGCTTTTCATTGCCACTAATATTGAAGGAGGAGCCAATGTAATCTTCCAGGCTGCTACTTTAACTATTGCTATGTTTGCAGGTATTTCTGCGGTAGCATTTACTTCTAAAAGAGATTTTTCTTTCTTAAGAAATATCATCGTAATTGGTGGATTTATCTCAATCGGGCTGATTGTAGGAGGAATGATCTTTGGTTTTAACCTTGGATTGTGGTTCTCAGTTGGAATGGTGATTTTAGCCTCAGCTACTATTTTATATCAGACCAGTAAACTAAAAGACTCATACGGGACGAATCAGTATGTAGGAGCGGCATTACAGCTTTTTGCTTCTATTATGCTTCTTTTCTGGTATATTCTGAGTATTTTGATGAGCAGAAGAAACTAATTGATAAGTTAATTTTATCTTTTAAAATAATAGTCCCGGTGATTCTTCATCGGGATTTCTTTTTTAAACACAAATGTCACAAATGATTTCACGGATAACACAAATTCAATAGAAATGAGTTTTAGCCCGTTTGTCTTTTATGATTATCTTCTGATGGCATTAGCCGAAAATTATATTGATTGTAATTTTTTTATAACCACGGATTTCACAGATTGACACAGATGATTGCGTATATTTATTTGTGAAATTTGTGCAAAAATATTTGTGCTATTCGTGTTTTAAGCCATAAGCCCAAAAAATCCTGATGATATTCTCACCGGGATTTTAATTGGTTATTCTTTACAATTTTTCATACAACTTCCAGCTTCATGTGACCGGTTAAAGTCCTTTGAAGTACATTCTACAGTTGAAATAAAAGATTCTTAAAGAATAGAAAAAGTATAGAAATGAGGAAAACCTCAGGTATTGTATTTTGTGTTTTTACAGTCTTTTGATTAAAAATAATCGCAAGATGTTATTTGTCAATTGATCCTAAAACCTTCTGAGCAAAAGAGTTTAAAGCATCTTTCTCACTCATTCCGTTCTGTACGTTGGCGTGAACTTCTAAAGCTCCACAAATGTTGGTAATCAATTCTCCTGCAACATTTAAGTCTTCTTCGCTTGTTCCTCTGAATTCGCAGAAACTTTCCAGTACTTCTAATGTTTTTTCAAGGTTTTCAGGAGTCTGATTCTGATAAAACTGTCTGATTACGGGTAATTTCATTATGCTAATTCGTTAAAAAGATTAATTAAACTTTCTGTCTGGTTAGATTGAACCTGGTTGACCAATTCACCGTTTTTAAAGATGGCGAAAGTAGGTAAGTTGTCTACTTTTGCTAATTTTCTGCTTTCAGGAAGCTTTTCAGCATCTACATATAAAAATGGAATAGAGTCATTTTCAGATGCTAATTTTTTGAATTTTGGTTTCATGATTCTGCAGTTTCCACACCATGTTGCGCCATATTGAACAACTACTTTTTCGTTGTCGTTAACTATATTTTGTAATGTATCTTCGGTTAATTCTGTGTACATAGGTTAAATTTTAAGAATTAAAATTTAACAATGTAACAATTTAATAGTGTATCAATGTACCAATAAAAAATATCTATTGCTACAACGATACATTGTTACATTGTTAAATTACTAGATTGTTAAATTGAATTAGTTCTTAGCTAAATATTCTGCTGTAGAAGTTCTGTCAGCTTTCATAGCGTCTTTTCCTTCTTCCCAGTTTGCAGGACATACTTCACCATGTTTTTGAACGTGAGTGTAAGCGTCGATTAATCTTAAGAATTCTTTTACATTTCTTCCAAGAGGCATATCGTTTACCGCTTCGTGGAAGATTTTTCCAGTTTCGTCGATAAGGTAAGTAGCTCTGTAAGTTACATTAGAACCTGTGAAAACTTCGTTTCCATCCTCATCATATTCAAAATCCTGATCAACAATTCCCAAAGTGTTTGCCAATTGTCTGTGAGTATCAGCTAAAAGTGGGTAAGTTACTCCTTCGATACCTCCGTTATCTTTTGGTGTGTTCAGCCATGCGAAGTGTACTTCGTTTGTATCACAAGATGCACCGATTACTTTAGTGTTTCTTTTTTCGAATTCACCTAAAGCCTCCTGAAAAGCGTGAAGCTCAGTAGGACATACGAAAGTGAAATCTTTAGGGTACCAGAATAAAAGAACTTTTTGCTGGTTGTTTACTGCTTCATCAAGGATGTTGATTCTTAGATCGTCACCCATTTCCGACATTGCGTCAATTGTTAAATTTGGGAATTTTTTTCCTACTAAAGACATAATTTTCTGTTTTTATATTTAAATTTCTATTGCAAAGATATGAAAGATTCATCTATCGAACAAACAAATATTGATAAATAAAATCTATAATTGTTTTTGGCGTGTTGTTAAATAAAAAAGCCCTGATATCAGGGCTTTTGTTTATATTAATAACCAAATATTTCAGTTAAATTAAGTTTTTTTACTTCACCTAATTTCTTCATATCGGCCTCATTCACTTTGTCTTGGGAAGCCACAAGGCAGTATGTGTAGTTTTTATTCTTCATTTCCTTATCATAGAAAGAATTGATATCTGTGAAAGACAGTTTTGGTGCCTGTTCGTAGACGTTCTTTCTCATGTCAAAACTGTTTCCAAGTTTTTGAGATTTCAGATAAGAGAAGATGATTCCGTCCTGAGTGATTCTTTCAGAAGCAATTGATTTTTTCAATCCGCTTTTTGCTGTTTCGAATAGCTGCTCAGATTTTGGAAGAGTTGTTAAAAGCTCATTCATGGCCGTCGTAGACTCATTGAATTTGTCTGCCTGCGTTCCTACATATGCCATAATCATATCCTTATCTGTTTTCTTGCTAGGAAGTGCAAAATATGAGTATGTAGAGTAGGCAAGAGCTTTAGATTCTCTGATCGTCTGGAAAACAATAGATCCCATTCCGCCTCCGAAATAGTTGTTGAACAAACTTACGGTAGGAGTTGTAGAAGGATTATACTGGTCAGAATTTCTTACCCAGAAAACTTCTGCCTGCACCATATCATAATGAGCGAATAATACCTTGTTTTTATCTGTTGGGATCTGAGCGAAAGTTTTAGACTTAGGAAGATCTTTCAGGGCTGCAGGAAGTTTGTGGACAGGTTTTAATGATGCCACCACTTCGTTTCCTGATTTCGGACCGTAATACAGTACCTTATGTTTGAAATTGAAGAGGTCGTGAAGTACATTAATAAGATCTTCTGCTTTTAATGCATCAAGCTCAGCATCGCTTAGTACATTGTTGAAAGGGTTTTGTGCTCCATACTGTGCGTAACTTCTCAGTCCGGCCATGATGGTTCCTTTGTTTTGTTTCGCATTCGCTCTGGCTTTTTTCAGTCTTGTTTTGTAAGCATCAAGAGCCCCTTGGTCTGCCTGGCAGTTTTTAATCAGATCTTCAAATAAAGCAATTGTTTTATCAAAGTTTTCATTTAACCCTTCAAGAGATACATAAGTTTCTTCATTTCCAGCTCCTACATTAAAGCTTGAAGCAAGTTTGTAGAATTCTTTACTGATTACTTCTGAAGATTTATCTTTAGTTCCTAAATACTGAAGATATTCTGCTGCTATAGGAAGAATTTTGTTATTCCATTTTCCTGAATCAAAGTGATAATACATTCTGAACAGCGCATTGTCTGTATTTTTTACAGAAAGTATGTCTACATCAGCTAATTTGTTTTTAGCAATGTCTTTATCATAATTCAGCCATACCGGAGCGATTGGGTTTTCAGGCATTTCATCAATCTTCTTAAGGAATGGAGACTGGTCTTCTCTGTTTACAGAAACTGGTGTGATGGTTGGTTTGTCAACTTTCACGATACTCTTGTCTTCTCCTTTTCTTTTATAAACCGCAACATAGTTGTTATTCTGAAGATATTCGGATACGAAATCCATGATGTCTTTCTTTGTAAGCTTGGAAATTTCATCAACATATTCCAACGATGCTTTGTGGTCAATGTCTGAAGTAAATTCATCCATCAGAATACTTGCTCTTGATGAATATTTTTCATCCTTCTGAATAATACCTTTCTTTTCGTTGTTGACGATAGATTGAATAAGATCATCAGAAAAATCTCCTTTTCTTAATTTATCAATCTCCTGAAGAAGAAGATTTTTTACTTCATCCAGAGACTGTCCTTCAGTTGGTTTTCCTTGTAAAAGTAATACTGAATAATCTTTTAAAGCATAAGAACCTGCATATGCTCCCAATAATTTTTGTTTTTTTACCAGATCAAGGTCAATCAATCCTGCCTGCCCGTTGGTAAGCATGTTTCCAACAAGGTTCAGCATTCTTGCGTCTTTCGTAGAAGCTCCTGGGAATCTGAAACCAAGCATTACATTTTCAGGATTAGGGCCTACAACTTCTTTTACAATAGGAGATGTAATTGCTTTTTCCTGTCCTACTTTATATTCAGGAATAGCTTTAGGTTTCATGTATGAGAAAGCCTTATCAATCTTTGCAATTACTTCATCCGGATTAAAATCTCCGGACATAATGATTCCCATGTTGTTGGGAACATAATAATTATTGTAATATTCTCTGATAGCATGCAGAGATGGATTTTTTAAATGCTCAATGGTTCCGATGGTTGTTTGTTTTCCATAGTTGTTGTTAGGGAAAAGATTGGCAAACATCGTATCAAAAACTTTATCTCCATCATCATCAAGAGATCTGTTTTTTTCTTCATATACCGCTTCAAGCTCTGTATGGAAAAGTCTTAAAACAGGCTCTCTGAATCTTTCAGCCTGCACAGCAAGGAATTTGTCAAGAACATTGGACGGCACATCTTCTGTGTACACTGTCTGTTCAAAGGAAGTGAAGGCGTTGGTTCCGTCAGCTCCCATACCAGCCATCATCTTGTCGTATTCATTTGCAATTGCATATTTGGCAGCCTCTCCTGAAACCTTATCAATCTCTTTGTAGATTTCTTTTCTTTTAGCTTCGTCCTTAGTCTGGTTGTACTTTTCGTAAAGAGCATCAATCTGGTCTAAAAGAGGTTTTTCTTTCGCCCAGTCTTTAGAGCCAAACTGATTGGTTCCTTTGAAAAGCATATGCTCCAGATAATGGGCAAGACCTGTGTGGTCTGCAGGGTCGGTTTTACTTCCTGCCTTTGTGGCAATATATGTTTGTATCCTCGGGTCCTTATTCGTAGGACTCAGGATAACTGTTAGTCCGTTCTTTAAGGTATAGTACCTTGCAGAAGTAGGATCATTGGTAACGTATTTGTACTTGTAGCCGTTAGAATTTCCTTCTTTCCACTGGAAATCCTGGCCAAAAGCATATCCTGCAAAACTTGCGGCTGCAATACTGGTTGCGATGGTTAGTTTTTTTAACAGATTCATTGCTGTTGTGCTTTATTTTTGGTTATTAATTTGTTAATTGAATTGTTCCAATAAATTTTTGATTCGTTTCATAGCTTCTCTCAAATCTTCCTCAGAAGCGGCATAAGAGAACCTGATACATTCCGGACTTCCGAAAGAGAATCCTCCAACACAGCCTACATGAGCATTTTCCAGAAGGAACATGGCAAAGTCATCAGAGTTTTTGATTTCGGTTCCGTTCAACGTTTTTCCGATATAGTGCGAAATATCCGGGAAGAAATAGAATGCAGCTTTAGGAAGTAATACTTTAAATCCTGGGATTTCTTTGATCAGTTCATACACAAGATCTCTTCTTTCTTTGAAAGCGTCAATCATATATCTGTATTCAGAAGGATCTGTTTTTAATGCAGTAATAGATGCTCTTTGTGCCATAGTGTTGGCTCCGCTGGTCATCTGTCCCTGTACTTTTTCACAAGCTTTTGCCAGCCATTCCGGACATGCAGAATATCCGATTCTCCATCCTGTCATTGCGAATGCTTTTGACATTCCGTTGATTACCGCTGTCTGTTCATAAACTTCAGGAAACTGTGCGATAGAAGTTGTTTTTGTTTCGTAATTGATATACTCGTAAATCTCGTCAGAAATTATTGTCACGTGAGGATATTTAGCGATAACTTTAGCGATTGATTTTAATTCGTCGTAGGTATAATAGCCGCCTGACGGATTACATGGAGAACTGAAAAGTACAGCTTTGGTCTTCTCTGTAATAGCTTCTTCAAGCTGTTCTGCAGTTACTTTAAAGTCTGTTAAATAAGATGTAGGAAGCATCACAGAAGCTCCACCCATCATTTTTACCATTTCATCATAGCTTACCCAATATGGAGCTGGAAGAAGAACTTCATCCCCATCATTGATAATGGATGCAAGAACATTCAGAATAGCTTGCTTAGCTCCATTTGAAACACAGATCTGAGTAGGTTTGTATTCCAGGTTATTATCTCTTTTTAATTTGTAAGCGATAGCCTCACGCAGTTCCAGAAATCCCGGAACAGGAGAATAGTGGCTGTAGTTTTGGTTGATGGCATCAAAAGCTGCCTGTTTGATATTGTCCGGGACATCGAAATCCGGTTCACCAAGAGTTAAGCTGATCACATCTATTCCATTGGCTTTCATTTCTCTGGCTTTGTTTGACATTACAAATGTCTGTGAGTATCCTAATCTTTTTACTCTATCTGAAAGTTTGTCCATCTATTTTTTGAATTTTAACAAATATATAATAAAAACGTTTTGCGGGAATAATAAAAGTGGGGCTAGTTTGAAGATTTTTGTCAGGTTTTGATCAATTGTATTCTGTTACGAAATCATTATGCTTTTTTGCAGTTGGGCAATTATCAATCTGTAAAAAGGGTAATTCATCATAAAAAATGACTTCTGAGACTCAGGGTTTTGTATCTTTAAAGAATCTAAGACCTATCCTATGAAATATTCCCTTTTTTTATTGCTGATTTCCTGTGCTGCTTTCTCTCAGAAATATTCAAAAGATGATGAAGTGAAAAAATATGTTACGCAGGTAAATGAAGATTCGTTAAAATCATACATTGGTAAGCTGGTAAGTTTTGGAACGAGGCATACTTTAAGTACAACAGATGATCCAAAACAGGGGATAGGAGCCGCAAGAAACTGGGTTATTAAAAAATTCAATGATTATGCAAAAAATTCCGGAGGCAGAATGGAAGTGTATCTTCAGCAGGAAGATATTCAACCGGATGGCAAAAGGGTTGATAAACCGGTCAGTCTGGGAAACGCCGTTGCTTTTCTGAAAGGTACAGATCCCAATGACAAAAGAATCTTTCTGATTGGCGGGCATCTTGATTCAAGGGTGACGGATGTGATGAACAGAACTTCCACAGCACCCGGAGCCAATGATGATGGCAGTGGAGTAAGTGCCGTTATTGAATCTGCAAGGATACTAAGCAGATCTTCATTTCCAGCCTCCATTATCTTTGTGGCTTTTTCCGGAGAAGAGCAATCTTTGCTGGGATCTAAACAATTGGCAGAAAAAATTAAAAGAGAAAATTTACAGCTGGAAGCCGTTCTGAATAATGATATGATTGGCAATCCTAAAGCAGGAGAAACAGGAGAAATCAATACCCGTACACTCCGTGTATTCAGTGAAGGCCTGCCGTATAGAGATTTAGACAAAAAGGCAATGACGATCAGGAATCTGGGTTTTGAAAACGACAGTGAATCCAGACAGCTGGCAAGATATATCAAAGAAATTACGGAACAATACGTTAAAGGACTTGAAATAAAACTGATCTACAGAAATGACAGGTTTTTGCGTGGAGGAGACCATACCAGCTTTGTTAATAACGGATTTCCTTCCGTAAGATTGACGGAGTACTATGAAAATTATGATCATCAGCACCAGGATATAAGAGTAGAGAATAGTAAACAATATGGTGACCTTCCGGAATTTATAGATTTTAAATACCTGAAAAAGAATGTGGCTGCCAATATTGCAGTACTGGCCAATCTTGCAAAATCTACTTCAAAACCTGAGAAAGTGGAAATGGATGTTAAGGAATTGACGAATTCCACAACGTTGCATTGGGAAAAACCAAAATCAGGAACTCCTGCAGGATATTATGTGCTGGCAAGGGAAACAGACAGCCCGGTATGGCAGAAAAAAATATTTACAACAGGGCTTTCCATTAAAGTTCCGCTTTCCAAAGACAATTATATTTTTGCCGTACAGACAGTCAGCCAGTCCGGGAACCTGAACGTTCCTGTAATTCCGGGTATTGCGAAGTGATGATCTCTGTTGAAAAACCGGGATCAGGGCCTGCCGGGAAAAGTAGATTTGAATACAAGAGAAATAAAACTTATTTTTGCTGTTTATAATAATTCACATGTCTGCATCGTTACTATTAAAATATTTCCCGGATCTTACTGAAAAACAGAAAGAACAGTTTTCAAAATTGGAAAATCTGTATAATGAATGGAATGAAAAGATCAATGTAATTTCCAGAAAAGATATGGAGTCTCTGTATGAAAAGCATATTCTACACTCTTTGGGAATTGCAAAAGTGATGGAATTTGCACCGGGAACGAGAGTCTTGGATATCGGAACCGGAGGCGGTTTTCCAGGAATTCCTCTGGCGATCCTGTTTCCTGAAACAGAATTCACTCTGATAGATTCTATCGGTAAGAAAATCAGTGTGGTACAGGCTGTAGCAGAAGGAGTAGGATTGACGAATGTAACGGCTATCCACGGAAGAGCAGAAAAGCTGAAAGAAAAATTCCACTTTGTAGTCAGCAGAGCGGTAACCCAGATGCCGGAATTCTTAAGATGGCTGAAAGGGAAGTTTGAAAAAGAACAGTTTAACCCTAAACATAACGGGATTTTATATTTAAAAGGCGGTGATCTTGCAGAAGAACTGGCCGGAATTAAATGTGAAATTTTCAACCTTAAACACTATTTTGATGAAGAATTTTTTGATACTAAAAAAGTAGTTTATGTATCAAAAGGTAATTTTAATTCCTGATTTTTATGTAAATAAGGAATAATTTTTGCTAATATTTGTTAATAATCAGAAAATTGAAGGTTATGAAACAACTTTTAAATATTGGATTTTCAGTATTACTGTTTGGCGGGCTTCTGGTTTCGTGTAATGATGACGATTACCATACAATCGAATCTATCGATAAGATCAAAATAGACAGCGTAAAAATTGTCAATGATACTATGGACGTTTTTGCGATACAGAGCATCAAGACTTATTCCACCTATCCATCTCATTGTGATGGCTTTTATGGTTATGATTATATTTACAATACTAATCTTGAAAGAACGGTTACTTCCTACAAATATATCACAAACGGACCTTGTACGCAGGGAAGTTATGTAGGAGCCAATCAAATCAATTTCAGCCCGCAAAGAAAAGGTACCTATACTTTTAAATTCTGGAACGGAGGAAATAACTGGATTACAAAAACAATTGTGGTAGAATAATGAGATTGACTTTTGTGTTGTGTTTATTGGCCGCTGAGATGGTATTCGGGCAAAAGATTACCTGGGAAGAAGGCAGAAAACTGACGTGGGATAATTTTAAAAGCCCGGTCAACAGGAAAAAAAATCCTGATGTAGCAGCATATACCCATTGCGGCTGGGAATTTTCCTCTATAAAATCTTCCAATCCAAAAGCGCCGGTTACCATTACCATTAAAACGATATTTAACGAAGAGAAATCCTGGAAGGATGTTAAAAAAATGGATGATTACATCCTGCTTCACGAGCAGAAACATTTTGATATTGCAGAATTATTTGTAAGAAAATTCAGAAAGGCAGTCGCTGAAAAAATCAGAACTTCCGGTGATTATAACAAATATTTCAAAGCAATTTATGATGGGATATCCACCGATTATCAAAACTTCCAGATGGCCTATGACAGAGAAACCCGTCACGGGATCAATAAAGAAAAACAGGCAGAATATAATAATACGATTTCTGAACAACTAGACAATTTAAAAAGCTATCAAGCCCCTTGAAATTCCTCAATAAGATCATTCACGAACTGCTAGCGCAAAACCAGGACCTTTCTGCGTTTAATATCATTCTGCCCGGAAAACGTCCCATTGTGTTTATCCGACAGATCCTGGAGGAAAATAATTATTCAGGGCTTCTTCCCAATTTTTTTACTGTTGAAGAACTCATCAATAAAATTGCCGATCAGCAGCCGATTCAGGGAATTCCGCTGTGGCTTTTCTCATTTGATGTGTATAGAAGTCTGAATCTTATTCCCCGGGATGATTTTTCGGACTTTTTGAAGTGGTTTCCTACACTGCAGAAGGATTGGGATGACATTCTCAAATTTTCAGACAGTGATCAAGCCGTTCTTCAGTATATGTTTGACGAGGAAAGGATCAAAGAATGGGCTCAGGATCTTGGTGAGGATGATGATGTCCCAAGAAAGAAGTTCCTTAATTTCTGGCAGAATATGAATGTTTTTCTCCCTGTTTTGAAGGAGAGACTGCAGGAAAAGAACTGGGCGACTTCGGGAATGATTCATGAGGCTGCGAAAGCTAAGATTGGAGATTTTGCTGAAAATACCAAAGAAGAGTTTGTCTTTTGCGGGTTCAATGCCTTTACCCCGGTGGAGGAAAAGCTGGTAAGAAGTCTTTTGAAATGGAATAAAGCGCAATGTTTCTTTCAGGCAGATCATTATTATTTCGATGACGAAAGACAGGAAGCCGGAAAGTTTCTGAGAAACCATAAAACCTGGAAAGAATTTGATGAAAACAGGTCTTTTCAATGGATAGAAGACGACTTTAATCAACCGAAAAAAATCAAGGTATACGAAGTATCCGGGAATGTAACCCAGACCAAAGTACTGCCTGAAATTTTTAAGGAAATCAATAATAAAACCTATTCCAATACAGCAGTGGTATTGCTGGATGAAAACCTTCTTCCTGCAAGTTTGGATGTGATGCATGGTGTGGATAACTTGAATATTACGATGGGATTTCCATTGAAGAATTTATCTTTCTCCAACGCTGTGAAACGTCTGTTTTATCTGCAGAAACAACTGGAAAAAAACAAATCTTCCTATTACTACAGAGATGTTTTCCCCATTCTGGAAGAGCTTCCTAAATCTGATGAAGACGAGCTTGTTATCAATGATTTTAAAGCCAAAGTAGAAGAAAGGAATATTGTTTATATTTCTAAAAATCTTCTTCATGAGTTGCTCAACGGGCTATCATACTTTAATCTTCTTCAGAAAGCTGAGGGAACAAATAGGTATCTGGATATGCTGATTACGTTCTGCCAGCAGGTAAAATGGCTGGAAATAGACGATATTCAGTATGAGAATGTTTCTCACTTTGAAAATGCATTCAGAATTATCAAAAATCAGCTGACTCCCTACAGTATTGAAATTAAAATGGAAACGCTGGAAATCCTGATCAACCAGCATATCAATTCTGAAAGTATCGATTTTCAGGGAGAACCGTTGAGAGGATTGCAGATTATGGGATTGCTGGAAACCCGTCTCCTGAATTTTGAAAACGTTATTCTACTTTCTGTGAACGAAGGAAAACTACCGCTTGGTAACTCTCAGAATACCTATATTCCTTTTGATATCCGAAGGTATTTTGATCTCCATACTTTCCTGGAAAATGACAGTATTTATGCTTATCACTTTTACAGGCTGATTCAGGATGCGAAGAATGTTCATTTACTGTACAATGCGTTAAGTTCAGGAGTGAATACTGGAGAGAAAAGCAGGTTCATCACACAGATTGAAATGGAAAGTTCGCATGAGATCGAGCACCTGATTATCGAAAATTCTTCTGAGCCAATTACCACAAAACCTATAGAAATTTCCAAAACGCAGATTGTACAGGAACGTCTTCAGAAATGGAAGGAAAAAGTATCTGCATCCCACCTTACAAGCTACCTCTATAATCCGATTGATTTTTATCTTTCCAAGATTTTGAATACCTCGGAAACGGATGAAATTGAAGAAGAGCTTTCTGTGAAAAATTACGGAAATCTGGTCCATTATTCACTTCAAGAAGTGTATGAGGTATTGAAAGGTAAGGTTTTAAAAGAAAGTGATTTAAAAGATTCAGTTAAAGCAATAGATCATTATATAAATATTGCCATTGAAAAACTGAAACACCAGCCGGAATTCTATGAGAAGGGAATGAATTATATTCATAAAGCCATTGCTAAAAAAGTGATTGAAAATATCCTTACTCATGATCTTGAATTGATAAAACAGGGAAACAAACTAGAGATTATTGATATCGAAAGAAAGTTTGAAAACATCAATTTTCCTCTTGACGGAAATGACAAAATTTCTTTTTTCGGATTCATCGACCGGATTGATAAACTGAACGGGACTTTAAGAATTATCGATTATAAAACGGCCAAGATCAAAAATCTCAGCGTGAAAATTGATGGAGACAATGTAGATGAATATTTCCATAGCAGTGAAAGAAAACAGGCGCTTCAGCTTTGTATTTATCATTATGTGGTGCAGCATCTTCCTGAGTTCTGGGGATACCCTATCGAAACGGGAATATGGAGCTTTGCAGATGCTAAAAAAGGAATGGTATCACTGCAGTTTGACAAAGGAAATATTGATGATGCCATGAAATCAGTGAAAAGTCTGATCCTTGAAATCCTGAATCCGGATGTTAATTTTGTTGAAACTATAAAAGCATATTAAAATTATTTAATATTGATTCAATGGTTTGTATTGCTTGAAAATCAATATGTTATTTTCTTAAAGTAATACACCGAAATACATTTATTTACTTCGCAGAAACGTCTGTAAAGCAGGTGACTTTTTTGTGTATCTTTACTTTTTATAACTTTTAAAGTTTCAATCGGATACACCAAGAATCAACAATGAAAAAGATCCTGATATTTTTTGCCATAGCTTTCTCTCTTACTATCAAGTCTCAGCAAAAGAATGATTCCCTGAATATTGCGCTTCAGAATGTGACCAAAGACACTAAATTCGGTCTTGCTCTCAGTGGTGGAGGTGCAAAAGGTTTTGCACACATTGGGATTCTAAAGATGATCGATTCATTGGGAATCAAGGTGGATTACATCACAGGAACCAGTATGGGTGGTATCCTGGGCGGTTTGTACGCGATGGGATATAATGCCGACCAGCTGAAGCATACGATCTATAAAATGGACTGGAACAGGATTCTGAGCAATAAAATTCCTTACAGCAAAGTCAATATCAGTGAAAAAGACGAATATGATAAGTATATTCTTGAATTTCCGGTAGTCAAAGGATTTCCAACTCTTCCAGGCTCGTATATTGAAGGGCAGTACATGGGAGAGGTCCTTAATACACTTACTTTCAATGCAAAACATATCAATGATTTCAGCAAACTGAAGATACCTGTTCAGCTTACTTCTTCCGATATTGAAAACGGAGGGCTGGTGATGCAGAAACAAGGCTCTTTACCACTTGCTATTCGTGCTACATTGGCAATTCCTGCGGCTTTTGCACCCGTTTATATTGATGGAAAGCTTTTGGTAGATGGCGGATTGGACCGTAATTATCCAGCCAATGAGGTTAGAGAAATGGGAGCGGATTTTGTGATTGGAGGATATACGGGCTTCAGGCTTTTTACCAAGAAAGAGATTGAAAATCCGATGAAAATGATTTATCAGACGCATGCCATCCGTTCGGTAGAGGATTTTAAACATCAAAAGGAGCTGTCTAATGTATTGGTAGACTTTGTAGATCCATTGGGTGATATTACGACGAAGGATTTTGCCAAATTCAGGAGGATCATCAAAATTGGAGAGGTAGAAGCGAGAAAACACCTTCCTGAGTTTGTAGCCTTGGCAGAAGCTCAGCGGAAAGCAGGAATCCAATATGAACATCAGATGATTGAAGAGGTGAAACTGCCTACTACAAAATTTACTTTTAACGAAGAAGACGGAACTCCTATCAATGATGCCGCGGAGATTGAAGTGCTTAAAAAGCAAATGGGGCTGACGGAAGGGAAGTATTACGATGCAAAAACCGTAAATGAAGCAATAGACAGAGTCTTTGGAATGCGCCAGTATGTAAAGGTGTATTATACCTATACGAATGAAAATGATGGTCTTGTGATGAATGTTTTTGTGAAAAGAGCAAAAAAAGGGGCTTTTAAACTGGCTCTGCATTATGACACGGAACAATCGGTAGGAATTATTGTTAATTATACTTACAGGAATATCCTTCTGAACAGATCCCGATTTCTGGCAACCGTAGATATTTCCGAACGTTTCAAGGCTAAACTTGCTTATCAGCAGTTCCTTGATAGCGGAGAGCGTTTGTGGCTGGATTTGGAAGCTAAGATGGTTAATCTTAAGAGTAATGATCTGAACTTCAGATTGTATGATGTAAGCGAAGATGGCAGCGATCGTTTTCCTAACCATATGTACCGTAATATCACCGGAAAGATTGCTCTGAATTATAATATTACTCCAAATGCCTACTTATCATTGGGAACGGAGTTCAGCACCGAAAGAATGTACAGCTTACTGGATAAAGTGGATCAGGCCAAAGTGGATAATTACAGTAAGAAATTATATAACCATAGCAATTTCAATACATTCCTGAAGTTTGAACAGAATAATCTTAATAAAAGATATTTTACAACAAGAGGAAATCATCTTCAGGTAAGCACAAGATTTTATTATGGTGACAGGTACCAGCTTTATGATCTGAATACAGTACAGCCGCTCCTGTATCTGATACTTAATCCAAAAGAATCTTATTATTACGAACCTGAAAACCTCGTTTCATTTACTTTAAATGAGAACTTTTTTTACCCTATCACAAGAAGACTGACTGTCAAAGCAAATGTGTTTTTGGGGGCAAGTTTCGGATCAGGGAAGGAAGGCAAGGTTCCATATCTTTTCCTGAATCAGAAATACAATCTTGGAGGAAGTGAGTATAATTATGATCTCTTAAGCCCTGAGTTCAACGGTCTTCGCCAGAAAGAGCTTCCTATGACCTCAGTTGCTAAAACAGCAATATCATTGCAGTACAGGATTATGAAAAGACTTTATCTTACCCCTTCCTTCAGCTATGGTAAAGTGAGTGAGGAGCTTTCTCCTTTTAAGGACAGTTTCGATATGTTTGGATATGGAGTAAACCTTGGATACGAATCTCTTATTGGTCCTATCAGTTTAAATGTTTCCAGAAACAGCCAGCTTGATTTTTCAAGAATATACTTTAGCGTTGGTTTTAAATTTTAAGCATCAGTTAGAATTTTTATCTTAATTAAATAATGCAAGTAAGGTTATTTATGATTTTGTATATCAGTTGTTTGTTGATATAAAAAAGCACTTCATTGCTGAAGTGCCAAAAATTAACTTGAAATGAGATATGAAGAGTGATTGATTTTACAGTTTTACTTTTTTATTAATAATTTTTCCATTAGAAAGCATGATTTGTACCAGATACACGCTAGATTCTAGGTTTCTGGATTCAAATAAAGGTTTATTGACTTCCTGCTGAACGATCAGAGTACCAGAAATACTGTAAATTCTGATGTTTTTAATGTCATTGGCGGATTTTGCAATGATCTGCTGTTTCTGAGCATAAATATCAGTACTGCTTTCTGATGATGGAGTATTGCCAACAGCTTTATTGAACTGAAGATTGTAATATGGCGTAACTACTTCAAACGTATAGTTTTTATTTTCCAGATCCTGAAGGTTGATTCCTCCGGCTTCACGGTACTGTTTTTGAGAAATGCTTTTTACTAACGTTTTATTTTCATCAAAAATATTCACAGCAGTAAGTTCTTCCTGATCAACTTTTAATTGTAAAAGCGATGCATTTGCTGATTGTACAATCTCGTTTTCTGCAACTTCTTTAGGGGTGTTTTTGATGTATGGAATTATTTTATTTTCATTGTTTTCCGATATTTTCAATAGATAAACTCCGTCTTTTAAAGTTGATAAGCTGCGGTCATTAGCTGTTCTGCTTTGAGCTTTTTCTTTGTTAAAATCCGTAATTTCAACCAATTGCAAGCTGCCCAAATCCGGTTTGATCTGTGAAGATAGCAGGGAAGGCTTTTCATTCGTTTTCTCAGCTGACTGCTTACCGAAGATAGACCCTGCAATAGCCCATTCATTAAGAAGCCCGCCACTTCGTAAAGTATTGAATTTGGCATTGGAAGCTAGAGTAAAGGGAAGAATTCCTCCTACGTGCCCAAGCGGTCCCCAGTAGAAAGAATCCAGCTTGTATTTATTCAGATCCCACCAAGGATAATATCCGCGCTGAACATCTATGGTTTTGGAAGTGTTTTCAGGTGGAATAGCTAAATCGACAGTAGAATGCCCCAATGTCATAGGTGTTTTGTTGTACCAATCGTACACATCTTTAGGTTTCATGCACTGTCTCAGCTTGTTATTGGGATTATTGGTGACATCATTTACGAAGCTGGTTGTAAAGAGTTTTCTCCATATTACAGGGCCCCATAAAAGTCCGCCATTATCCTGTACAACATGATAGTTGTATTTATCAAGGTATTCTGCAGAAATAACTTCTGAAATATTGCTATTGTATGTTTTATATCCCGTATTGTTGCAGGTGTGAAGAACATTGGCAAGGAATGAGGTAAACGGGTAAATATCTTTTTCCAGAACTCCTTTATTTAAAGTCACACCGGAGAAATCATACGGTCCGTCTCCCATATAAGCATATTTAAATTTGATATTATTGGGATTTGAAATGCTTAATCTTTTTAAAGTAGACATCGCAGCATGGGCCCCCTGGGAATATCCGGCTAAAAAGTACTCATCATAGCGTTTGACACCCAATTGAGCCAGTACTTTATTAGCAGCGGTAATGAAATCAATGGTAGCGCCTGCTTCTGTGGCATAATCTACATAAGGGTGTACTCCGTCTCCGGTTCCCATCCCTACATAATCAGGAGCCATTAAAATATAGCCATTGAGGACGTAAGACAATTCAACAACAAAACCTGCTGTTAATGCCCCTTTGAAATTAGACGGAACATTATTTCTGCTGTCTGTTGTGCCATGATTGGATACAACTGTTGATAATTTGAATCCTACATTGGGATACATTAGCAGTCCGGTAGCTTTTGCAAGAACATTGTTTTCGTTTTTGGTGTAATAAGTAATCTTGTAGCCCTTTAAGCCCACATTAAAACTGTTCAGATAGCTGGCAAATTCCGGAGCATCCTGATCACCAAGATTATTGGAGATAAAATTGATGACTCCCTGTGGTGTTAAATCCAGTTTCTGTTCTGCACTTACAACATCTCCAGCCTGCTGTGCAAAGTAGAATGGAGCGGTAAGACCTAGTAAAAAAGTTGTGATTTTTCTCATATTGATACATTTTCTATGGTATTAAGGTAATAACTTTAATAAATCTTTGAAAATATTGCAACATCAACAATTATTCATTGAATATCAATTCTCTGCAAAGTGAGTAAAACAAAAGAGTCTGACCATTGGCCAGACTCTTTCTTTATATGTTTGTCTTTCTTTAGAAAGCGTTAATTCCTGTAATATCTAAACCAGTGATTAACAAATGAACGTCATGTGTTCCTTCATAAGTAATCACAGACTCCAGGTTAGCAGCGTGTCTCATCATTGGGAATTCACCCATGATTCCCATTCCACCAAGGATCTGTCTTGATTCTCTGGCAATTTCAATAGCCATATTGACGTTGTTACGTTTAGCCATAGAAATCTGAGCCGGAGTTGCTTTGTGGGCATTTTTAAGATTTCCTAACTGAAGACATAGTAACTGAGCCTTTGTAATCTCTGTTAAGAATTCAGCCAGTTTTTTCTGTTGAAGCTGGTAAGAACCGATTGGTTTTCCAAACTGCTTTCTTTCTTTAGCGTATTGAACAGCAGTACAGTGGCAGTCAATGGCAGCACCGATTACTCCCCATGAAATTCCGTATCTGGCAGAGTTCAGACAAGATAAAGGTCCTTTCAGTCCTGTTACTCCAGGAAGAAGGTTTTCTTTCGGAACTTTTACGTCATTGAATACCAATTCTCCGGTTTTTGAAGCTCTTAAGCTCCATTTATTGTGAGTTTCAGGAGTGGTGAAACCTTCCATTCCTCTTTCAACAATCAGTCCCTGTACTTTTCCTTCTTCATTTTTTGCCCATACCACAGCGATATCGCATAGAGGAGAGTTAGTGATCCACATTTTAGCCCCATTCAAAAGATAATGATCTCCCATATCTTTAAAATACGTTTCCATAGAACCTGGGTCAGAACCGTGATTAGGCTCTGTCAATCCAAAAGATCCGATCATTTCTCCCGCAGCAAGCTTAGGAAGATATTTCATTTTCTGTTCCTCAGAACCGAATTCATTGATAGGAAACATCACCAAAGAGCTCTGAACCGAAGCAGCAGAACGTACTGCAGAATCTCCTCTTTCCAACTCCTGCATAATAAGACCATAAGAAATCTGGTCTAATCCTGAACCGCCATACTCAACCGGGATATAAGGTCCCAGTGCTCCGATTTTCCCCAATTCTCTCATAAGATTAGGTATATCTGTATGATTTTGAGCGGCATGATCAATCTGCGGCATTACAAAACTTTCAACCCAGTCTCTTACAGATTGGCGGATGAGTTTGTGTTCTTCAGTAAGTAAAGCATCAATTCCATAATAATCAGGGATGCTTGTAAGAGGATAATATGACATGATTTTTTGATTTGGTTAAAAGTAACATTTTTCGTGGTGTCTTGAAAATTTTTTTGAAAACTTATATTTCAGTTGGTTTTCAGACAGATAATGCTCTTTTTATTTGTTTATAAGATAAATTCTGTGTTTTAAGTCTCCTCATCATTGGATATAGGATACTGATTGGTAGAATTGTGGACCTTGCTTTTAAATTTATACAGATAGGGCGCTTTATTGGCTGAGCCATCATACAATTTTTCCAGTCTGTCAAGAATATTTAAACTTAAAATTTTACGCTGGAAATTATTTCTTCTGAATTTCTGTCCTAAAATAGTTTCATAAAGAGACTGAAGATCTTTCATCGTAAACTTTTCGGGAAGCAGATTGCTGGCCGCTACCTCTGTATTGATGTTCATCCGCAGGTATTCTAATCCTGTTTCTATGATTCGGTCATGATCAAATGCCATCTTAGGCAGATTGCTTACCTCAAACCACTCACAGCTTTCATTGAAGGCATCAGGGAAAGTATTGGCCATTGAAAAGTCAATAAGGCTGCAATAACCCACCGTGATGAATCTTTGAAAGATCCAGTGATCTTCAGGTACCTCAATTCCTTTGTTGTTGAGAAGGATCTGATGAACATTATTCTCTGTACGGTCTATTCTTCCGAACGTATGAAACTGTTTCAGAAATATATCTTTAAGATGTGTTCTTTCAAATAAAACCCTTGCTGCGGCTTCCCTTAAATCTTCATCATTGAAAACGAAACCACCTGGAAGTGACCATAAGTCAAGATCGTGATACTTTAAAAGCAGGACTTTCAAAATATTATTATGAAAGCCGAATATAGTACAGTCAACAGATATATGGGCAACAAAATCTTTGGTATCGATAAGTTCCCGAAGTGTTTCTTTACTTTTTGTGTCTTTGATTTTCATGGCTGTAAAAATAAAACTATTTTCTTTTTGAAACGTTAAAAAATACCAAACTAGTCACAAAAAGAAGAATTACGAAAGATAAGATATATATTGGATAAAAATTTAATAATTGTTTTTCGAACAGAACTGCCATGATAATCGAGCTTACAGAGCTGCCCAGTGAGGAAAAAATAACAATAAGAGAGGTGAATAAGTTTACTTTTTCCTTGTCCATCTGTGCAATCATTTTTGAATTAATGACAGGGTAGAGTGGTGACAAAAATAAACCGATCACCGGAAATAAAAAGAGAATTATCTTTGAATCTGCTGAATCAAAATACTGCACACCTACAATAATTGCCAATAAAGAAATGATAAAAGCCATACATGAAAGATAGTAGCCCGGCAATGAAAATCTTCGGATAATATTGGCTGTTACTGTTCTTCCCACATAAGAAAATACCGCCAGAAAAGATGTTGCCTGAAGGGCAAAAAATGAATTGACTTTCAGATGATTCTTATAAAAAGAGGGAAGCCATGAGTTGAATCCCTGCTCTACAAAAACGATAAAAAATATAACCCCAAGGAATAATGTTATAGAAGGAGTTACAAACCCTGAAAGTTCAGAGAATACACTTGTGTTTTCCAAAGGTTTGGCCTCAGAAATTGTAATTTTTGATAATAGGAATATTGTTAATGCAGATAAGAAAGCAATTAATAAAAAACAAAATTTCCAATATTCAGAATATTCACTGGATACCACCCATCCAAAACAGGTATTGACTACAAAGATTCCGATCATAAATGAAGCTTCTACACTGTTCATCGTCTTTGCCAGCGATTTTTCATCCGAAATATTATTCCTGATAATTCCAAAAACACAAATTTTACCAATGGCAAAACAGGCTCCAATGATGGCAAACCATAATTTGAAAAACCAGAAAACTTCTATAAATGGCAGCAGACAAGAACAAAAGCCAACAATTATCAAAGCCGAAATCAGTGCTTTTTTTGTTCCCGTTTTGTTAATGAAACTTACTGCAAAAAGAGAAATAAAAGCGATGGGTAAGTCTTTAAATGATTCTAAAAAACCCAATTCTCCATAGGTGATTTTCTCTTCAGACAGCTGCAGAATGATCAATCCCATACAGTTCAAAACCATTGAAAAAATAAGAAAGGTGAGTTTTAACGGAAGAGAAATTTTAGAAAGCTTGATGATCATTTTGGGAGACTTCTTTATTGTTTTTTTGTGAAAATTTATGAAATATTGATGCGAAGATAGGGCTTCTAACCCTGAAAAATAAAAGAAAAATTAAAATATTTATGAATAGAATGTTAATTAATTGAAAAAAAATATATTTTTATTGTCTCAATTTGAGAATTAAACAATAACTGTATATGAATGTAAGAATATCACGAAGCGTAGGAGTGGTTGCCGTCCTCTATTTTACGGCCAACTTCAGTGCCCAGACCACCAAGGCGAAGGACACAATTGCTAAAGAAAACAAAATAGACGAAGTTGTAGTGATTGGCTACGGTACTCAGAAAAAGAGTAATGTGACAGGTGCTATAGCAAGTATTAAAGCCAGCGATATTGAGAATATTCCATCCGGTAAGCCAGAACAGGTATTACAAGGAAGGGCTGCCGGAGTTTCTGTAGTGACGAACTCAGGACAACCTGGAGCTGCTGCTACTGTACGTGTAAGGGGTATTACCAGTTTTGGTGCAGGAAGTAACAGTCCTCTATGGGTAGTAGACGGTATTGTAGTAGACAATATCGGATGGCTTAACCAGTCGGATATAGAAAGTATTGAAGTATTAAAAGATGGTGCTTCATCCGCAATCTACGGTGTTTCTGCTGCAAAAGGAGTAATCCTGGTTACTACTAAAAAAGGAAAAAAAGGAAAACTGACCCTTTCGTATAATGGGTTTTATGGTTTTTCAAATGCTTCAAAAAAGCTGGATCTTCTGGATGCTACACAATATGCTAAAATTATCAATGAAGGTTTTGTAAATGATGGAGGAACTCCTAGATTTACTAATCCGGAATCATTTGGAAAAGGAACCGACTGGCAGGATGCTATTTTCGGGACAGGTGAAAAATCTTCTCACGAAGTAAGCATTACAGGAGGTAATGAAAAATCAACATACTATACATCATTTGGATATTTTGACCAGACGGGTATTGTAATGAGTGATATTTCCAATTACAAAAGAATTAATGCCAGATTTAACTCAACCCATAAAGTTACTGATTACCTTACGATAGGTCAAACCTTTGCTTATACACACGTAAAATCTCAGGGAGTAAGTGCCAATGAGGAATTTGGAGGTCCATTGGCTTCAGCAGTTAACCTGGATCCTATCACTCCGGTAGTGGTAACAGATTGGTCAATGGTAGATCCAAGTGGCTATACCAATCCTTACATCATCCGCGATTCTGAAGGACGTCCTTATGGAATTTCAAGATATGTAAACAATGAAATGACCAACCCTCAGGCTTTTCGCTACCTACAACAAGGGAATTATAACTGGTCTGATGATTTTGTAGGGAATGTTTTTGCTGAACTTAAGTTTCTGGATCACTTCACCTTCAAAACAAGTTTAAATGGTAAGAAATCCTATTGGGGAAGCCGTACTTTCACTCCGAAATACTATTTAAGCCCCAATTTTAACAATACCAGCTTCAACAGCCTGAATAAGGTAGATGAAAATAAGTTTGAGTGGAGCATGGAAAACACATTAACCTATCAGAATAAGTTTGGTGATCACAATATCAACATTATGGTAGGGCAGGGAGTATACCGATACAATATCGCTGGCGGAGCTAGTCTGACATACAGTAATCTGCCTATTGATAACTGGCAGGATGCTTCTTTCAATTTTAATATTCCTCAGGATAATATTACTGCAACAGGATGGGATGGGATTCAAACCCGTAAAGCATCTTATTTTGGTAGAATTATTTATGATTATGCAGACAAATATTTATTTACAGGAACAATTCGTAGAGATGGTTCTTCAAAATTTGCAACGAATCAGCACTGGGGAACTTTCCCGTCAATGTCCTTAGGATGGAATGTTCATAAAGAAAACTTCTGGCCAGAGAATAAAGTGGTAAATAACCTGAAGTTGAGAGGAGGTTATGGAGTATTAGGAAATGATGAAATGGATAACTTCAGATTTGCAAGTTTCATGGTTTCTGGAAGTAATTATACCAACTCCAGTAATAATATTATCATTGGTTATGCACCAAGTACAATGGAAAATCCCAACCTGAAATGGGAGCAGACAAGTCAGCTGAACATTGCTGCAGACTTAAAATTATTCAACAACTTTACCCTGACCGCAGACTGGTACAAGAAGAAAACAACCGATATCCTTAGACAAATCAATATTCCTGGTTATGTAGGGGTTCCTAACCTACCTTGGTCAAACGTTGGAGATATGGAAAACACAGGTGTTGAACTTGAATTAGGTTATAAAAAGAACTGGGAAGATTTCACCATCTCGGTGAATGGTAACTTTGCTACCATAAAAAACAAAGTTCTTAGATTAGAGGATGATATTGAATACTTCAACCTGGCTTCTTTCCAGACCATGGGAGCTGTATCCAGAGTAGCAGTAGGGCAGCCTTACGGATCATTTTACGGGCAGACTTATAGCGGGGTTTTCCAGAATCAGGCACAAATTGATAATTACGTAAATGCCAATGGAGTAAAATTACTACCTGATGCAAAACCTGGAGACTTTATCTGGCAGGATAATAACGGAGATGGGAAAATTGATGATAATGATAAAGTAAACTTAGGAAGCTCTATTCCAAAATATACTTTTGGACTTACCGTGAACATGAGCTATAAGAATTTTGACCTGATGATGTTTGCACAAGGGCAGGCTGGTAACAAGATTTTCCAGGGGTTGAGAAGATTAGATATTCCTGATGCGAATTACCAGACAAGAATCTTAGACCGATGGACAGGTGAAGGATCTACCAATGATAATCCGAGAATTACCCGTAATGACCCTAATCATAACTATTCATGGATGTCTAATTATTATCTTCAGAAAGGAGATTATGTACGTTTGAAAATTGTTCAGTTAGGCTATACCATTCCTCAGGATGTTACTAAACGCTTTGGAATGAGTAAAGTAAGGCTATATATCACAGGAGAAAACCTGCTTACTTTCACAAAATATACCGGATATGATCCGGAAATTGCAGGAAGGAATAATTCTGAGCAGGATATTATCGGGGTAGACAGAGCGTATTATCCTCAAGCCAGAACATTCCTGATAGGAGCTAATATTCAATTTTAATGACCAACAAAATGAAAAATAAGAATTTTATATATAAAGGACTTGCCGTTGCGTTTCTGACAGGTCTTAGTTTTACCAATATAGGTTGTAGTGATTCCTATCTGGATGATGTACAGAATTCAGGATCTTTTAATACTGATCTGTATTTTCAGAATGAGCAGCAGTCTTTTAGTGCACTGATTTCCGTATATGATGTTTTAAGAAAATATTCCAGCGGATTCGAGAACACAGTTACCTTCTTTAATGCAGGATCTGATGACTTTTATTCCGGTGGTGGAAGCTCAAATGATGGTGCGGGTATCCAGGGATTGAACAATTATATGATTAACCCGAATACAATGCCTGCCAGCTACTGGAAAGATTATTACCAGGGAATTGCACGTGCGAACCTCCTAATAGAAAGAGTTCCGGGAGCAAATATGAATGAAGATCTTAAAAAGAGATATATTGCAGAAGCCAAAGTTCTCCGTTCTCTATATTATTTTGAATTATTAAGAATGTTTGGAAATATTCCTTTAATTCTTAAAACCATAAAGTTTGATGACGATTACTGGAATATTCCACAGGCTAAGCCTAGTGATGTTTATACGCAGATAGAAAGTGATATACTTGCTGCTATTCCGGACCTGATGATGACACCTAGTATCAGTGATAAGGGGCGGATCACTCAGGGAACGGCCAGAGCTATATTGGGTAAAATTTATCTTTATGATAAAAAAATGCCTCAAGCAGCGGCTCAGTTTGCCGAAGTAAATGGCACACCGGGAGGAACCAGCCAGTATGGATACAAGCTTGTGGCAGATTATGCAGATTTATTTAAAGTTGCTCTGGAAACTGATCAGGATCCGAATAAATACAAATTCTTATCAGAATCTATTCTTGAAATAATGCATACCAACAAAGGAAGTTCCGACTGGGGGTTCTGGGGACAGGGAAAAGATGAAGGAAACTCCATCAATGTAATGGTTGGCCCTCGTTCTTACTCACTGAAAAATGTCCCGGGTAATAATGCACCAGATATCTATTCAGGCTGGGCATTTAATACTGTAACAGAGAATTTTGTAAGTTTTATGCAGGGAGATCCAAGACTGGATGTAACGGTTTTCAATGCAAAAAAACTGGTGACAGAAGGTAAAGTCACTTATGCTCCTGCTTTTGCAGATACAGGATATTTCCTTAATAAATATTTACCTACGAATGCTTTAAAAAGCTCACTTCCAGGTCCGGCTGAACTGAATTTCAGACAGAATTATATTGCTATAAGATTAGCAGATACTTATCTGATGGAAGCAGAAGCTTTAGGTGGTGCAGGGGCAAGAGCCCAGGCTTTATTAGATGCCGTAAGAACAAGAGTAGGCTTACCATCGGTTCCGGTTTCTTTACAGGCTATTAAAGATGAAAGAAGAAGAGAGCTCGCAGGAGAAGGACACAGATGGTTTGATCTTGTCAGATGGGGAGATGCTCCTTCTAAGCTTGCCTTCAAAGGGTTTAAAGCCAATAAAAATGAAATTCTTCCAATTCCTTTCAATGAATTGCCGAATACAGCTTTAAAACAAAATCCTGGTTACTAACACATGAAGTTTCACAACTTATATAGTTTCTTTAGAGGTGCCGCACTACTTAGTGGTGTGGCCCTTTTTTCTTTGTCGTGTACTTCAGTAGCATCCAATAAGGGAAATGAAGTGCAGTACTGGCTTACAAAAGGTGATGAAAGTGTAAAATTACAGCAGCAGACTTCGGTTAAATTTGTAAATAACACCAATAGCTTCCAGAATATTGAAATTGATGATTCTCAAAAGTTTCAATATGTTGATGGTTTTGGATATACACTAACAGGAGGAAGTGTTGAGGTAATCAACAGATTGTCGCCTTCCAAAAGAAAAGCGCTGCTTAACGAACTCTTTGGAAAGGATAAAAATTCAATCTCCATCAGCTATTTAAGACTTAGTATTGGTGCTTCCGATCTTGATGGCGAAGTATTTTCATACGATGATCTGCCTGAAGGACAGACTGATCCCTCTCTTTCAAATTTCAGCCTGGCAAAAGATAAAGTGTTAATTGCTATGCTGAAAGAAATTCTGACGATCAATCCTTCTATTAAAATCATTGCTGCACCGTGGTCAGCTCCGGTATGGATGAAAGACAATGGGAAGTCAAAAGGAGGAAGTCTGAAACCCGAATTTTATGGAACATATGCCCAATATTTTGTAAAATATATCCAGGGAATGAAAAAGGAGGGTATTACCATTGATGCAGTAACCCCTCAGAATGAACCTCTACATCCGGGAAATAACCCGAGTTTGTATATGCCGTCTAAGCAACAGGGAGATTTCATTAAGAACCATCTTGGTCCGGTTTTTAAAACCAATGGAGTCACCACCAAAATTGTTGTCTACGATCACAATTGCAACAAACCTGAATATGCTATTGATATTTTAAAAGATTCTGAAGCTAATCAGTATATAGACGGATCTGCTTTTCATCTGTATGAAGGAGATATTTCTGCATTAAGTACAGTACATAATGCTTTTCCGGATAAAAACATATACTTTACCGAGCAGTGGACCGGTTCAAAAGGAACTTTTACCGAAGATCTGAACTGGCACACCAAAAATGTAATCATAGGTTCTATGAGAAACTGGAGCAAAATTGCTTTAGAATGGAATCTTGCCAACGATCCAAAATTTGCCCCACATACAGAAGGCGGGTGTACAGAATGTAAAGGAGCCATTACAGTTTCCGACAGCGAAAACTTCACAAGAAATGTTTCCTACTATATTATTGCCCATGCTTCGAAATTTGTTCCGGCAGGATCTCAGCGTATTGCGTCCACACAGACGGATAAGCTTTCAACTGCGGCTTTTAAGACTCAATTTGGGAAAATAGTTTTAATTGTGCAGAACGATAGCCCTTCAGATGAGAATTTTAATATTAAATTTGCCGGGAAAACCGCTGCTGTAACAATTTCAGGACGTTCTACAGCAACCTATATTTTTTAATTTGATACTATGAAAAGAGTTTATTTCTTACTGGCATTTTCCGCATTGGGATTGAATGCTTACGGACAAAAGACAATTGATCAGAAAGTAGCAGAATTGCTGTCTAAAATGACCCTTGAAGAAAAAGTAGGGCAGATGGTCCAGTACAGTGGGTTTGAATACGCTACAGGGCCGCAGAAATCTAATTCAGCAGCCGTTTTAGAAGAAATTAAAAAAGGTAAAGTAGGTTCTATGCTGAATGTGGCAGGCTCTGAAGAAACCAGAGCTTTTCAAAAACTGGCGATGCAGTCAAGGCTGAAAATTCCTTTATTGTTCGGGCAGGACGTTATCCATGGATATCGTACCACATTTCCGGTGAACCTGGGACAGGCGGCAAGCTGGGATCTGGGAATGATAGAAAAATCGGAAAGAATTGCTGCAACAGAAGCTGCTGCTTATGGTATTCACTGGACTTTTGCTCCAATGGTGGATATTGCCAGAGATCCCAGATGGGGAAGAGTAATGGAAGGTTCCGGGGAAGATACCTACCTTGGAACAAAAATAGGATTAGCAAGAATCAAAGGATTTCAGGGCAGAGGTTTAGGAAGTCTTGATGCGGTAATGGCCTGTGCAAAGCATTTCGCAGCATATGGTGCGGCTGTAGGAGGAAGAGATTATAATTCCGTAGATATGAGTCTCAGACAGTTGAATGAAACTTACCTTCCACCATTCAAAGCCGCAGCAGAAGCAGGAGTAGCTACTTTTATGAACTCTTTCAATGATATCAACGGAATTCCGGCCACGGCCAACAAATATATTCAGAGAGATCTGCTAAAAGGAAAATGGAACTATAAAGGTTTTGTGGTTTCAGATTGGGGAAGTATTGGAGAAATGGTTCCTCACGGTTATGCCAAAGATGCTAACGAAGCCGCAGAAAGAGCAATACAAGGAGGAAGTGATATGGATATGGAAAGCCGTGTCTATATGGCAGAACTTCCAAAGCTGGTGAAAGAAGGGAAAGTAGATCCAAAACTGGTAGATGATGCAACGGGAAGAATTTTAACCAAAAAATTTGAAATGGGCCTTTTCGATGATCCTTACCGATTCAGTAATGAAAAGAGGCAGAAAGAACAGACCGATAATCAGGAGAACAGAAAATTCGGAAGAGAATTCGGATCAAAAAGTATTGTTCTTCTTAAAAATCAGGGAAATATTCTTCCCCTCTCAAAAACGGTAAAAACAGTTGCCCTGATCGGACCTTTCGGTAAAGAAACAGTGGCAAATCACGGATTCTGGTCTATTGCATTCAAAGACGATAATCAAAGAATCGTTTCACAATTTGAGGGAATTAAAAATCAACTGGATAAAAACTCTACTTTATTATATGCTAAAGGCTGTAACGTTGATGATCAGGATAAAAGCCAGTTTGCGGAAGCCGTTGAAACGGCAAAAAAAGCTGATGTTGTTATTATGACATTGGGAGAAGGTCACGCGATGAGCGGAGAAGCAAAAAGCAGAAGTAATATTGGGTTTACAGGCGTTCAGGAAGATTTGTTGAAAGAAATTGCCAAAACAGGTAAGCCAATTATTCTGATGATCAATGCCGGAAGACCTCTGATTTTCAACTGGGCATCAGACAATATTCCTGCAATCATGTACACATGGTGGTTGGGAACTGAAGCAGGAAACTCTATTGCAGATGTTCTTTTCGGTACTGTGAATCCAGGTGGGAAACTTCCAATGAGCTTTCCGAGAACAGAAGGCCAGATTCCCGTGTATTACAATCATTATAATACAGGAAGACCGGCAAAAAATAATACAGACAGAAACTATGTTTCCGCATATATAGACCTTGATAATGATCCGAAATATCCGTTTGGATATGGCTTAAGCTATACAGATTTCAAATATTCTGATATGGTTTTAAGCTCTGCAAGCCTTACAGGAAATCAGACCCTGAATATTAGTGTTACCATTTCCAACACAGGAAAATATGATGGTGAAGAGGTTGTTCAGCTTTATATCAGAGATCTTTTCGGGAAAGTAGTAAGACCGGTAAAAGAGTTGAAAGGATTCCAGAAAGTATTCATCAAAAAAGGAGAAAGTAAAAAGATAGATTTTAAGCTTACCCCGGAAGATCTGAAATTCTTTGATGATAATCTGAATTTTGACTGGGAAGGTGGAGAATTCGATATTATGATTGGAACCAATTCTCAACATGTGCAGACCAAAAGAATTAACTGGACGAAATAAAATTCAATTCAATAGGAACGGGTTTTAACCCGCTCATTAAAACGTCAGAAAAATGGCTTTAGCCAAAACTTAAAACCTAATACACATGAATTTCAAAGCTAAAAATATCATCAAAATATGTGCAGCAGGAGCTTTCTTCTTTTCTGTTTTGAATTGTGTTTCCCATAAACCTGATTCTCACAGAACCATGATCTGGAATGATGAATTTAATGGTAAAGGTCTTCCGGATTCATTAAAATGGAATTATGATACCGGAGGAAGCGGTTTTGGAAATGAAGAAGCTCAGTTTTATACCAAAAACAGGCTTGAAAATGCCAGAATGGAAAAAGGAAATCTGATTATTGAGGCTAAAAAAGAAAACTGGGAAAACAAAAAATATACTTCCGCAAGACTTTTAACCAAAGGAAAATTTGCTTTTCAATATGGAACCATAGAAGTAAGAGCAAAGCTTCCCAAAGGTCGAGGAACCTGGCCGGCAATCTGGATGATGAGTGAGAATATGAAAAAATGGCCGGATGACGGTGAATTGGATATTATGGAGCATGTTGGTTATAACCAGGGATTTATCCATGCTTCTGTCCATACTAAAAAATATAATCATATCCAGGGAACACAGAAAACAGATACTTTGTTTGTAAAGGATGCCAGCGAAAAATTCCATGTCTATAAAGCAGACTGGACCCCGGAAAAGATTGACGTTTACATAGATGACCAGAAATTTTTCACCTATGAAAATAAAGAGAAAAATAATGAGGCATGGCCTTTTGACAGACCTTATTTTATCATTCTAAATCTTGCTGTAGGAGGATTTTGGGGTGGAAAAGAAGGGATTGATGATACTATTTTTCCACAGAAGTATTACATAGACTACGTGAGAGTCTATCAAAATAAATAATGAAAATGAGGACAAGAGGTCCAAAAACAGAAAAAAAATCATGAGAAAACTAATTGTAAGTTGTTTTGTTGTAGGCGTTGTCATCAATGTCAGTGCGCAGAATTATTGGAAAAAGAATGCAGGAAAAACAGCTAAGGTGATCCTTACTAACTCGAAAGCGGATGAGAAGATGGTGGATAAAGGAGCCGTTAAATTTGAACAATTTGGACAACCCAAAGAAACAGAAGCCTGTATTTTTGTGGCTCCCCATTTTAAATATCAGAAACTTATAGGAATTGGCGGGGCTATCACAGATGCATCTGCAGAGACTTTTTATAAAATGCCAAAAAATAAACAGAAGGAAATCCTGGATGCTTACTTTGGCAAAAATGGGTTGGGCTATACGGTAGTACGTACCAATATGAATTCCTGTGACTTCTCCAGTGATTCTTACACTTATGTAGAAGATAATGACACTTCTCTGAAAACGTTCAACGTTGCTCATGATGAGAAGTATAAAATTCCGATGATCAAAGAAGCCCAGAAAGCGATCGGAAATAATTTCACATTTTATTTCTCCCCATGGAGTCCGCCAGCCTGGATGAAGTCAAATAAAAGCTTGTATAAAGGCGGAAGATTGGAAAATCAATACTACCAGACGTGGGCAGATTATTATATCAAATTCATCAAAGAATACGAAAAGAGAGGAATTAATATCTGGGGGCTGACTGTTCAAAACGAACCCATGGCTACCCAAAGCTGGGAATCATGCATCTATACTGCCGAAGAAGAAGGAGAATTCCTGAAAAAGAACCTTGGACCAACGCTTTGGAAGAATGGATATAAAGATAAAAAAGTAATGATCTGGGATCACAACAGAGACCTTATTTACCAAAGAGCAACCACCACTTTAAGTGATCCCGAAACATCAAAATATGCTAGCGGAATCGGATACCACTGGTATGAAACATGGAATAATAAAACGCAGCTTTTTGATAATTTAGCAGAAACTCACAGAGCTTTTCCGGATAAATTTCTGGCATTCACTGAAGGGTGTAAAGAACAGTTCAGTATGGATAAGATCTATGATGTAAGTCTGGGGGAACTGTACAGCAAAAATATGCTGAATGATTTCAACAAAGGAAATGCTTTATGGACCGACTGGAATATTCTATTGGATGAAACCGGAGGACCTAATCATAAAGGAAATTTCTGTTTTGCCCCGATTATTGCAGATACCAAAACAGGAGAGGTGTTCTATACCTATGAATACTATTATATAGGCCACGTTTCAAAATATATCAAGCCGAATGCTCAGAGAATCGGCAGCTCATCCAACAGAGCCGCGCTTACATCTTCTGCTTTTATGAATGAAAACGGACAATTGGTAACTGTTATTATGAATGATTCAGACAATGATATTGAAACAAACCTATGGATTGAAGGAATGGCTGCCAAACTGAATGCTCCTGCACACTCTATACAGACCGTAATTTTATAATATCATATTAATATTATTTTTGACAGATCCGGCGGCCTCTTCGAGGCCGCCGGGTTTATTTTATACAGCTTATTCATTCAAATTAATTACTGAATTTTTCTATTTGAAAAACTTTTCTATTTGATTCCAAATGAAAATGGATGAGGTGCCGGATAATAGAAAAAAGAAAACCCATGAATCCGTTTCATGGGTTTTCTTTTATGGTAAACGAAACTTTATCAGTTCGTTATTTTTTATTATTCAGTATCATATTTACTGATCACTCTCTGAGTAACCCCTGAGCTGCTGAAACCTCCGTCATGGAATAGGTTCTGCATGGTTACTTTTTTAGTAAGATCAGAGAATAAAGTTACACAGTAGTCAGCACATTCAAGAGCTGTAGCGTTTCCTAGTGGAGACATATCTTCTGCATATCCAAGGAATCCTCCGAAACCTTTCACTCCGCTACCCGCAGTAGTCATTGTAGGAGACTGAGAAACTGTATTTACACGTACTTTTCTTTCTCCCCAATAGTTTCCGAAAGTTCTTGCAATGCTTTCAAGATAAGCTTTGTTATCAGACATATCATTATAATCCGGGAATGTTCTCTGAGCCGCGATATAAGTAAGCGCCAAAATACTTCCCCATTCGTTCATACAATCTTTTTCCCATGCTACACGCATTACTTTATGGAAAGAAACAGCGGAAATATCCCAGCCTTTTTCCAACCAGTCGTAGTTCATTTCTGTATAATGTTTTCCTTTTCTTACGTTGATAGACATTCCGATAGAGTGAAGGATAAAGTCAATTTTTCCAAATTTTGCAACAGCGGCATCAAAAAGTTTTTCAAGATCTTCTATAGAAGTAGCATCAGCACCTATTACTTCAGAACCTGTTTTTTCTGCTAAACCATTTAGTTCTCCCATTCTTAAAGCAATAGGAGCATTGGATAAGATAAATTCAGCACCTTCTTCATGGCATCTTTCAGCAACTTTCCATGCGATAGATTGTTCATTAAGGGCTCCAAAAATAATTCCCTTTTTGCCTTTAAGTAAACCGTATGACATAATTTTTTAATGTTTATTATAATACAAATGTAGCAATAATTGTGGTTATGACATAATAAAAAATGGAGCCTTATCAATTTAAGACTCCATTTTACTGAAAATATTTATATGACTGAAATACTAATTGGTTTTCTTATTCCATTCTGCCTTTACATCCTCTGCCGCATCTTTGGTTTTTTCCCATGCCTCATCTGCTTTATCCTTAATATCCTCCCAGGCATCGGATACATTAGCTTTTACCCTGTCAAGCCAGTCTTCCTGGCTGGCCTCCTGATCATTATTCCGCTTCTCATTGATATAATCTTTGGCCTTGTCTGCCAATTCATTGATTTTCCATTTGGTTTTATCTGCTGCATTCTGTAAAGAGTTTTCTACATTATTTACTGCATTTTCCGCTTTGTTATACTCTGAATTGTTCATAATATTATAAATTTGGTTAGGTATCAGTAATTAAACAATAACCATTCCTAAAACAGGATGCCTCTGTTAAACTTTTCATAATCTTTTGTTATATTTTTCCAAATCAGTAGTATATTTAGTTGATAAAATTTGATAATTATGGAAACAATACGATGCGGATGGTGTGAAAAAGATGACCTCTACAGAAAATATCATGACGAAGAGTGGGGAAGACCTGTCTATGATGATGAAACAATATTTGAATTCCTGATCCTTGAAAGTTTTCAGGCCGGACTGAGCTGGTATACTATTTTATCTAAAAGAGAGAATTTCAGAGACGCTTTTGATCATTTTGATTATAAAAAGGTAGCAGTCTATTCAGAGGAGAAGATCGAAGAATTAATGAACAATCCAGGAATTATCAGAAACAGGCTTAAAATTCTGGCAGCAGTTACCAATGCTCAGCGATTTATGGAAATTCAGGAAGAATTCGGGAGTTTTTCCAACTATATCTGGAACTTTACGGGCGGGAAACCAATTGATAACAGTCCTGTGACTTTAGCTGATGTTCCTGCTACAACAGAAGTTTCTGATCTTATTTCAAAAGAACTTAAAAAAAGAGGGTTCAAGTTTGTTGGTTCTACAGTAATTTATGCCCATATGCAGGCTACCGGAATGGTAAATGACCACATCAGAGACTGCCTTACCAGAAAATAACAGTTGTTTTTCATTCAGAATTCAGGGATATTTTTAATGAAGCTTTCGGGAACGGATTTCCTTGCGGACATTTTGCCAGCTATTTCTAATGATGAGATACAGTGGGAAAAAAGCCAAAGGAAGCGGTGTTATGCCATTAAAGCCTTTCTTTATTGTTACATAGATACAGGCTGCCACAAGTATTCCCATAATAATACAAAAGGAAATATGTGCTGCGGAACGTTTTTTTTCTTCTTTTGTAAGTTCCTCAATGGAGAGTTCTGAAAGTTTATTGTTTTCAGGTCGATTTGTGTTCTTCATGTTTAAGGGTTAGTTTTTAGTTGGGCTAAAATAATCAAATAATCAAAGCCTGAAATACAATCCGAAATAAAATGTATTTAATTTTTTCACTTCACCAATTATTTGATAAATATTTTAAACAAAAATATTGTGCACAAATTAAATAAATTATCTTTGTTGATTAAAAAAGAAGATGATCCCTTTATCAGAACATTTATGTTTTAAAACCTATGCGGTTTCCCGGTATATCACAGGTTTATATAAACCCTATTTGGATGAAATTTCATTGACCTATCCTCAATATCTTGTCATGATTGTTTTGTGGGAACACGGCGGAATGAATATCGGAAAGATTGGCGGGCACCTTCACCTGGACAATGGAACACTTACTCCACTCCTGAAACGTATGGAAAAAAACGGTCTGATTATCCGAACCCGCAGTTCAGAAGATGAAAGAGTTGTACTGATCAATCTTACAAAGGAGGGTGCGAAACTTAAAGATAAAGCGAGGCATATTCCTGAAGCTGTTCAGAGCTGTATGCATCTGAGCAATGAGGTAAAAAGCCAGCTGAAGAATTCTTTAGACGAAATATTATCAACTCAACCTGTATCTGAAATATGAAGAAAATAGGAATTATCGGCCATGGCTGGTTGGGAAAGAGAATAGCCTCTTCCTTATCCGGAAAATATACAATCTCTGCAACGACAACAACAGAAAATAAAGCCAGTGATTTGAATAGCAAAGGAATAAATGCTGTAGTGGCTTCTTTCCCGGATTATCAGTTGGCAGAACCCATTTCCCAATGGTCTGAAATTAAAGATATGGATGTTTTGATTATTACCATTCCGGTCTCTGAAAAAAGCTGCTGTGTGAGTTCTTTATATAACAGAATTCAGAATTTGTCAGTTTTTATCGGAAGCTTTAAAGGACAGATATTTCTGATGAGTTCTACAGGTGTTTACCCAGATCTTCCCAAAGAATTTACAGAAGAAGATGTTCCATTGGAAAGTGTGTCAGGAGAAAGAATGCTTAAAAATAAATATCCGCAGCTTAATATCCTGAGATTAGGAGGCTTGATGGGAGACAACAGACTTCTGAAAAATTATAATGTGGGAAATCTGGACCTTGCAGTGAATCATATTCATTATGCTGATATCAGTGCCATTATCATAGAAATGATTGAAAGAAAAACAGAATCAAAACTCTATAATGTAACGGCTCCGATTCATCCGGCAAAAAGCCAGGTGATTAATGCACAGAAAAATATACCTGAAGGAGAGCATTTTGAAATAAAAGGGAAGAAGGTTTTATCGTCAAAACTGATTTCAGAGCTGGAGTATACATTTCATTATCCGGATCCACGAACATTTCATCTATAGTTAATTATAGTATTTAATTGATTATTACTTACAGAATTTCTTTTAACACCTCTGTCATTCCGCAGGAATCTCTACGCTATTTTTAAAGTTTTGTATTTAGATTCCTGCGGAATGACAAGGTGAGTGGTGAGTTCTATTCATTGTGAAAGGATCAAAACTCAGATTCAATAGAAACGGGCTTCAGTCCGTTTATCATTATAGAAACCTTCCAATGGTCTTAGCCAAAACATAAAAAACTCCGGAAAATATTTCCGGAGTTTTTATTTTATCGTAAACAGAATGAATTACTTAATAATTCTTTCCAATACCCAATCAATAAGGTTTTTCTCAGAAGCATGATGGTCTGCAGAGAACTCACCGCGTCTTCTGTTTGCAATAACGTTATTTACAGTAATTGCTTTATGGCCCAATAATTTTGAAAGAGCATAGATGGCAGAGGTTTCCATTTCGAAATTGGTGATTCCAAGGTCATTCAATGTTTCCAGGAATTTATCATCTACTGCTTTCAGACGAAGCTGTCTTCCTTGTGGAGCATAGAATCCTGGGAATGTTGCAGTATTTCCATGGTATTTGGCATCTTTGTAATAGTCACCCATTTCTTCAGCCCAGTCTGAGAAGTAAAGCATCGGCTTGATTTTTTCATAAGGGAATTTTTCAAGGAAGTTTTTAGAAAATTCATTTTCGAAGTTATAATCCTGATAAAAATGCATCAATCCATCTAATCCTACTACATTTTGAGTTACCAGCATGTTGTCAACCTGTACATCAGGGTTTACACTTCCACAAGTTCCCATACGGAAAAGTTCAAGAACTTTGTGCTCAGTCTTAAATTCTTTATTTTTAAGATCAATATTCACCAGGGCATCCAGCTCGTTCATTACAATATCGATGTTTTCAGTTCCGATACCTGTTGACATTACGGTAATTCTTTCTCCGCGAAGCGTTCCTGTATGCGTATAGAATTCTCTTTTATTTTTTTTGATCTCTACGGTATCAAAGTATTTTGAAACTTTCGCCACTCGGTCAGGATCACCTACAAGGATGATTTTGTCAGCAATATCTTCAGGTAAAAGATTCAGGTGGTATACACTTCCGTCTTCATTCAGAACAAGTTCTGAGGCAGCAAGTTTGTTTAGCATAATATGTATATTTTTTGTTTTTTTAATTAATCATAATGGCTTCTTTATAAGGAGATGGCATAACCTCGTAGATATCATTGTATTCTTCTACAATCCTTTTCTGGCCATTCATTACCTCATATACAGTAACAACCGTTTTTTCAATGTTTTTAGGATCTTTTCTCTGTGAAGTGATTTCGTAGAAATGATCGTCTTTTTTAAGAATAGAAATAAGTTCTTCCTTTGTTGAATTGTTGGAAGTCATCATTCCGGGAAATTCTGTTACAATATCTTTCAGATCCGTATAATTTTTATAGGGTTTTGTGACACCGTTGGAATACACATAAACATTGGGAATCTCTTTATCTTTTTCAAGGCGGATCAGGTAATAATCAGAACCTTTTTTCTCAGCGTATACAGCCATTTCCTGCGGCTTTCCGGACTGTTTTTCCGGTTGCTTTTTTTTCTGTGAAAATGCAGTCAGAGAAAGGAAACTTGCTGCAACAGCAAACCATAGTTTTGTTTTCATAATACTATTTTAGTTTTTTTGATGTGTTGAATTCAATTAAAAAAAATCCTCGCCCAATAATCTCCCACCATTATTTTTACCGGTATTTCGAAAAACCGTTTCCTTTAGAATAATGAATTTGATTTCGGGGTTTAAAATTAGTGAAAAATATGATATCAGAAATATAAACATTATTTAATCTGTTATTAAAACTGAGATAACATCAGATTGATACTTTTGCCGCTAAAAATTCATGAGATCTTATCCACTGCTTGTAATCGTCCTTTTGATAGGATTTGCAGTAATGTCTTTTAATCCTGTTTATAAAGGAAAAGAAAGCGAAAATACATTTGTCAATAAAGGGTTGTCCAACTTTAAAACCAAGCTTGAACAGCTGAAATCAGATGTTGATAAGTTCTCTGAAGACCGCATTTCTCTACAAGAATTACAGAAATCACTGAGCAGTACAAGAAATTCATTCAAAGAAATAGAATTTTATGTGGCTTATCATTATCCTGAATTTACGAAAACTCATCTTAACGCTGCACCTCTTTTCCATATTGAAGCTGCAGGAACATCAGCATATACACTTCCTCCTGAAGGGCTGCAGGTACTGGATGAACTTATATTTTCAGAAGAAGCAGCCAATGAGAAAGAAAAGATCAAAACCATTACTACGTTTTTATACAACAGCTATTCCGGGTTTTATCTAAGTGCTTTAAAAAACGGCTTAAGCAAAGGCAACAACAAGACATTACCTTTACGTGTAGAGCTGATCAGGATCTATTCACTCGGAGTTACGGGTTTTGATACTCCCGGTTCATTGAATATTTCCGAGGAAACAATCCATGCTTTTTCAGGGATGCAGAAATACATTAATGACGATCCTTATTTTAAAAATTATAATACTGGTAAGGCTAATCAAATATTAACAGAAGCAATCAGCTACCTTTCAAAAAATACCGATTTTGAAACTTTTGACAGAATTGAGTTTTATAAAAAATATGTACAGCCTTTGTACGAAGAGCTCGGAAAATGGGACGGAAGACCTGATGATCTTAAAGAATTTTCCGGTTGGAATGTAGGAAACAAAAACTTTTTCAGCAGTGATTTTTTAGATCCGTATTTTTATACCTTATTGAAATCCTCAGAAGATAATCCGGAACTCCGAAACCTTGGAAAATCTATTTTCTATGATCAGAACTTAAGCGGTAACGAAAAGATGAGCTGTGCAACCTGCCACCTGCAGGAAAATGCTTTTACAGATCTTAAAGCCAGATCACAAAGCAATGTAGAAGGAAAAACGGTTTTGAGAAATTCTCCATCTTTGTATAATGCTGTTTTTGCCAAAAGATTTTTCTATGATCTTCGTGCTTTTTATCTGGAACAGCAGGCAGAACACGTTATTTATAATGAACAGGAATTCAATACAAGCTATGAAAATATTATTCAGAAGCTAAAAACAAAACCTGAATATAAAAAGGCTTTCCGTGTAGCTTTCAAGGATGGAAAGATCAGTAAAGAAAACTTTTCAAAAGCATTAAGTTCTTATGTAGCTTCATTATACTCATTTGACAGCGATTTTGACCGTTTTATGAGAAATGAAAAGAATGTTTCCGATGATGTGAAAAAAGGGTTCAATCTGTTTATGGGAAAAGCCAATTGTGCAACCTGCCATTTTACACCTCACTTTTCCGGATTGGTGCCGCCTTTTTTTAATGAAAATGAATCTGAAGTGCTGGGAATACCTACCAGACCAATCAAACAACTTCCTGTGGAGCTTGATCAGGATCTGGGAAGAGGAAACAGTCCTGTAAAAAAAGAAAAATCATGGATTTATGATTACTCTTTCAAAACTGTTACAGTGAGAAATATTGCCCTTACCAAACCATACTTTCATAACGGAGCTTTCAATACATTAGAAGAAGTTCTTGACTTTTATAACGAAGGAGGCGGAGAAGGATTAGGATTAAAAATGAAAAACCAAACCCTTGCGCCGGATAAATTAAACCTTACCGAAACGGAAATAAAACAGATCATAGCCTTTCTGAATGCTCTTACGGATGTGAGTAAAGCGAAATAGGCGGGGTGAGAGTTACAGGGTTCGAGGGTGAGAGAGTTGGAGTGCTTGAGATTCGGATGTGAATTACAGGTCGTGGAGAGGTTTAGGATGAGAAGGCTTTGATGTATTTTAATGCTGACTATAAGAAATATGGGATTTGATGAACTTTAAGCAAGCTGCTTATTTTTTATCTTTATTTAATCATATCTCACCTCAAAAACTCCCACTCAACATCTAGAACTTCCACAACTCGCACCTCGTACCCCGCAACTTCAACACTCCAACCCTCAAACTCTCTCACCCCGAACCCTGTATCATTTAACAAAAAATTAATCCCATTAACATTAGGTTTTTGATAAGTTAATATTTGCTGATTTATATTTAAAATCCTATTAACAGAGGAAAAGCTCTAAAAAAATAGTTTTGCAGTGTCTAATAAATCAAATAAAAAATGAAGAAAAAACTACTAACAGTTGGAGCTTTGGCTATACTGGCCAGTTCTGGTATTCAGGCGCAGACATTGATATTCAATAAAAATGCGTCATGGAGCTATAAAGATAACAATCAGGCTCAGCCTGCCGGTTGGAATGCCAAAACCTATGATATTTCAACATGGGCGGTAGGAAACGGTCCGTTAGGGTATGGAGATCCTGTAACCACAACAATCAATTCAGGACTTACTACAGCTTATTTTGCTAAAGACTTTACAGTAGATTTTTCAACGCTTTCCGATAATATGGAATTGGGAGTAATGAGAGACGACGGTATTATAGTATACCTTAACGGAGAGGAAGTTGTAAGAGACAATATGCCTGCAGGTGCTGTTACTTTCAATACTTTTTCATCTACAACTATTGATGGGGCAGCAGAAAGTGTTTATAACCTTTTCTCTATTCCAAAATCAAAATTTGTAAACGGGGTCAACAGACTTTCTATAGAATTGCACAACAGAAGCACAACCAGTTCAGATTTAAGAATTGATGCATACCTGAAAACTACAGCCAATACAACTATTCCTGTAACTTGTAACGGGACGCATATCAGCTGCTTTACTTCAATTGTACCTACGGCACAGACCGATAAACTGATTATCCCTGCAGAACACAAATACCAGCTTATTTTAAAAGAAGGAGACAATTATACTGAAGGAGGAGGATTAGTGGGAGGTCAGAATGACTTTACAGCTTATGTTGCAAAAGCAGGAAGCAGTACGAACGGATATCTTTCTGTAAACCATGAAACGAATCCGGGAGGAGTTACCATGGCAGAAATCAATTATAATGCGATTTCAAAGCTTTGGCAGTTAACAAAGTCAAGAGCGGTAAGTTTCTCAGATCCAAGTTTGGTACAAACCATCAGAAACTGTTCTGGAGGAATTACCCCTTGGGGAACGGTAGTGACGGCTGAAGAATCTGTGACTTCCAATGATGTGAACAATGATGGCTACAAAGATTACGGTTGGTTGGTAGAAATTGATCCTGCAACAGCTCAGGTGATCTCTAAAAATACTGATGGTTCCAAAGGAAAACTTTGGCAGATGGGAATCATGAACCACGAAAATGTAGTGGTGAATAATGCAGGAACAACTGCTTATTTTGGTGAAGACGGTGGAACGCACATGGTGTACAAATATGTGATGGATACTCCAAATAACCTTTCTTCAGGAAACCTGTATGTTTTAAAATTGGATCAGGGATTATCAACTGCGGGAGATCCGGTAGGAACTACTGCAACATGGATTCAGGTTCCTAATAAAACAAAAGCAGACCAGAACAATACGGCATCACTTGCTCTGTCATTAGGAGGAACGAAGTTTAATGGAGTAGAAGATGTGGATATCAGTCCATTAGACGGGAAAATCTATTTTACAGCTAAAGGATTAGACAGAGTATACCGTTTACAGGATAACGGAACTACAGCTTCTCAGGTAGAGACATTTGTAGGAGGAGGTTCTTCTGTATATTCTTTCAATACTGCTCAGGGAATGAAATCTGAAGCTTGGGGAGACGGAAATGATAACCTTACTTTTGATGAACTTGGAAACCTTTGGGTACTTCAGGACGGAGGTAAGAACTATATCTGGGTCATTGCTCCGGATCATACACAGGCTAACCCTAAAGTAAAACTATTTGCTTCTATGCCGGCTGGTTCAGAACCTACAGGACTTACATTTACGCCTGATCATAAATTTGGTTTCTTCTCTATTCAGCATCCGGATTCAACAATCTCTACAGATGTGGATGCTACAGGAAATACAATCAATTATAAAGGGAAATCAGCAACCATCGTAATTGCACTTAAAAATAACCTTGGAACTGAAGGGACTTTAGGAACTATTGATACTAAAACTGCAGAAAATACAGTAACCGTAGCACCAAACCCAACTTCCGGAATCGTAAAAATCAATTCAGCAAAAGGATTGAAAGATATTTCTGTAACCGCTTACAGCATGGACGGGAAAATCGTTTATACGAAAAAGTTCAACGGAACTAACAAAGTATTGGATCTTGACTTTACACAACAGTTGGAAGGATCTCGTGTTTTAGTTTTAAATATTGAAGCTGAAGGAGGTTTCCAGAAAACAGTTAAACTTTTAAAGAAATAAATTATTTATAATTCTTGTCTGTCGGCAGCCTAGGTTGCTGGCAGACCTTTTATTTTTATGAAAAAACTTTTCTTACTTATTTCTCTGCTGTCACTTTCTCAGATCAAAGCACAGATTGATCCGGTGAAGTATCCCACTTTTACCAATATTGAAGACGCTTTAAAGAGTGAAAAAACAGTCTATAGTATGAGTTTCAGAGAGAAAGGTCTTTTTAATCTTCCTCCTCAGATTGTGAAGCTGGATTCATTATTTTTTCTGAATATCATGGCTAATAAGCTTGAGAAAATGGATCAGGAACTCTTTGAATTGAAGGAGCTGGAAATTTTAAATGTAAATGAAAACAGCATTAAATACATTCCGGATGAGGTAAGCAAGCTTAAGAAACTGACCTCTTTTTCAATGAATCTGAATAGCCTTACAAGCATTAATCCTAATCTTGCAAAGCTTCAGAACTTAAAAGTAGTGCATTTTGATGCCAACAACCTGAATACCTTTCCCGAAGCGCTTATGGAAATTGCAACGTTGGAAGAAATTAACCTTCAGGGAAATCAGATCAGTTTTATTGCAGACAAACTTGATCAGATCAAAAACCTGAGATTCCTGAACCTTTCCGATAATCAGATCAATGACCTTGGAAATTTATCTTTTCCTAAAAACTTAAAATATCTTGAACTGCAGCAGAATTCCATCAACAAGCTTCCGGAAAATCTCTTCAAATCTCAGCACCTTGAATTTCTGAATGTAAGCGGAAATAATATCTCGGAAATCTCACCCAAAGTAAAAGGGTTGAAAAACATTGTCAGCATGAATCTGGCCAACAATAATCTGAAAGATATTCCTGTAGAAATCAAACAGCTGAAAAATCTGAAAACTTTGATTCTTACAGGAAATCCTATAGAAAAATCTACAATTGAAAATTTAAAAACCTTACTGCCGGAAACCCAGATCTATTTCTAGATCTATCCGCCAACACGTTTGGTTTTATATCCCATTTCTTTAAGGATATTCATTATTTTATCACGGTTGTCCCCTTGAATGATAATCGTTCCATCCTTTTCAGAGCCGCCTATACCCAGGGTGGTTTTTATTTTCTTTGAGATTTTTTTCAGGTCATCCTCACTGCCTTCCCAGCCTTCAACAATCGTTACAGGCTTGCCGTTTCTCCCTTTTTTCTCAAATTTGCACACCAAAGGTTCTTTCTGCTTGAACTGCTCTTCAGGCATCTCAAAATCCTGCTCTTCATGATCAGGAAAAAGATTCTTCAATTGATCTCGTAAATCCATACCGCAAAATTAAAAAGATTTAATGACTAATGAAGGGAATTGTAGATGAAATTTTATGATAAAAATGATCTTTTTCATTCAATAGAAATTCATCTGATCATTCCCGGATTATCTGCGATATCATCCTGATGATCAATAATCAATAAAATTAGGTCCTTCAAATTCTTCTATTCATAGGAAATTAGGTAAATTTGTCTAACAAAAGTTTTACAAAATGTCGAAAAAAGCAATACTGGCAATTCTTGACGGATGGGGATTGGGAACAAACCCTAACGTTTCTGCAATAGATAAAGCAAATACACCATTCATAGACAGCTGTTACCAGAAATTTCCGCACACTACACTTGAAGCAAGTGGATTGGCGGTAGGTTTACCAGCCGGACAGATGGGGAATTCTGAAGTAGGACACATGAATCTGGGAGCCGGAAGAGTAGTATACCAAAACCTGGTGAAACTGAATATGGCGGTTGAGAACGGAACATTGGGTCAGGAAAAAGTGATTCAGGATGCTTTTGAATACGCAAAAAAAGAAAATAAAAAAGTACACTTTATCGGATTGGTTTCCAATGGAGGTGTACACTCCCATATCAATCACTTAAAAGGATTACTAACAGCGGCAAAAGAATTCGGATTAAATGAGAACGTTTTTGTTCACGCATTTACGGATGGCAGAGACTGTGATCCGCACTCTGGATTAGGATTTATTGATGAGCTTCAGAAGCATATGGATGCTACTACAGGAAAACTGGCAACAGTGGTAGGAAGATATTATGCGATGGACAGAGATAAAAGATGGGAGCGTGTAAAACTGGCCTATGATGCCCTTGTAGAAGGAGTAGGTGAACCATCAACAGATGCCTTGGCTTCTATTAAAGCTTCTTATGATAATAATGTTACCGATGAATTCCTGAAACCAATTATTTTAATGAATACTACAGCTACAGGAAATGTAGTGCCGGTGGCAAAAATTATTGATAATGACGTAGTGATCTGCTTCAATTTCCGTACAGACAGAGGTAGAGAAATTACAGAAGTTCTTTCTCAGAAGGATTTCCCGGAATATGATATGAAAAAGCTGAACCTTTATTATATCACATTAACGAACTATGATAAAACATTCCAGAATGTACAGGTCGTTTTTGATGAAAATGTATTAACGGAAACAATGGGAGAAATTCTTGAAAAAAATGGAAAAACCCAGATTAGAATTGCAGAAACAGAGAAATATCCACACGTTACCTTCTTCTTTTCAGGAGGAAGAGAGCAGGAGTTTGAAGGGGAGAAAAGACTGCTTTGTCCAAGCCCGAAAGACGTTCCTACCTACGATCTGAAGCCGGAAATGTCAGCATATGATATCACCAATGCTATCGTGCCGGAACTGGAACAGGGGACAGCTGATTTTGTTTGCTTAAATTTTGCCAATACAGATATGGTAGGGCATACAGGAGTTTTTGAAGCTGCCGTAAAAGCTGCTGAGGTTGTAGATCAATGCATTGAAAAAGTAGCAACAGCTGCTTATGAAAACGGATATGCTGTTTTTATTCTTGCCGATCACGGAAACTCAGACGTAATGATGAATCCGGATGGAACTCCTAATACACAGCACTCAACCAATCTTGTGCCTTTCATCGTAATGGATAAAGACCAGACCTGGAATTTAAAACCAGGAAAATTGGGAGATGTAGCCCCTACAATCCTTAAAGTAATGGGCGTTGAAATACCGGCTGCAATGACGGGAGATGTTTTAGTTGATTAAAATTCAATAATATTGTCAAAAGAATGCCGTTATACCTTGTATAGCGGCATTCTTTTATGATTTATGTCAGATAAAGTATGACTTGCATACTTTATTATGCGCTAAATAATAAATAAATCATATCTTTGTAAATTAAAACTGAATAGTAAAATGTATCAAAAGCTTGTAAGGAAAGAAGTAATGGGATTATTGGAAAAGGAAGTAGGTTCTTTTCTTGATAAATTTTTAACGCCAATTGAAAAAATCTGGCAGCCTTCCGATTATTTACCAGATCCTTCAAGCGAAGAATTTAAACACGACTTAGAAGAAATTCAGACTTTTGCCCGCGAAATGCCTTATGATCTTTTTGTAACACTGATCGGGGATTGTATCACAGAAGAAGCTCTTCCTTCCTATGAATCTTGGTTAATGGGAGTTGATGGAATCAATCAGGAAGAAAAATTAGGCTGGGCCAACTGGGTAAGAGCATGGACAGCTGAAGAAAACAGACACGGAGATTTATTAAACAAATATCTTTATCTGTGCGGAAGAGTAAATATGAGAGAAGTGGAAATCACTACTCAATACCTTATTAATGACGGATTCGATTTGGGAACAAGTATGGACCCGTACAGAAACTTCATTTATACAAGTTTTCAGGAAACAGCTACTAATATTTCTCACAGAAGAGTAGGAACGCTGGCAAAACAATCCGGAAACGGAAAATTGGCGAAAATGTGTGGGGTAATTGCTGCAGATGAAGCAAGACACGCTAAAGCATACAAACATTTCGTAGCTAAAATCCTTGAAGTAGACCCTTCAGAAATGATTCTTGCATTTGAAGATATGATGCGTAAGAAAATTGTAATGCCTGCTCACCTGATGAGACAGTCAGGACAAAAGGCTGGAGAACTTTGGGGACATTTCTCAGATGCCGCACAAAGATGTATGGTATATACAGGTCAGGATTATATCAATATTATGAAAGACCTTTTAGATGAATGGAAAATTGAGCATGTAAAAGGACTTACAGAAAAAGCAGAAAAAGCTCAGGAATACCTGATGAAACTTCCTGCAAGACTTCAGAAGATCACAGACAGAGTTTCTACTCCGGATCTTCAGTTCCAGTTTAGATGGGTAAAAAGCTAATAAGATCTGTAATATTATTTAAAATATAAAAGTTATTGAGTGCCTTTCTTTTTGGCACTCTTTTTATTTCTTATCTTTGCAAAGCTAAAAAAAGAACAAAATGTTAAATAATAAAAAGATTGCTGTTGACTTTGACGGGACTATTGTTGATGATGCTTACCCGGCAATCGGAAAACCGAAAACTTTTGCATTCGAAACTTTAAAAAGACTTCAGGCTGAAGGATACAGACTTATTCTTTGGACTTACAGACACGGAAAAACATTAGATGAAGCTGTAGAATTCTGTAAAAAAAATGGAATAGAATTTTACGCCGTAAACTCAAGCTTTGAAGGAGAAGTTTTTGATCATGAAACTCAATCCAGAAAATTAGATGCAGATTGGTTTATTGACGACAGAAATTTAGGAGGATTCCCAGGTTGGGGTGAGATCTATAACATTATTCAGGAAAGAATAGAATTCCGTGTAGAAGGAAAAGAAATTCTTGCCTATTCAAAACTTAAAAAAGAAAAGAAAAAAGGACTTTTTTGGTAGAATATAGAAATTAGAAGCTAGAAATTAGACGTTAGTTTTTAACGGCTAATCAAAGTTTCTGTTTTTATCGAAAAGAGTCTATAGATTGTTATAATATAGAAATACACATAATGCTGTACTCTAGCTTCTAACATCTGATATCTAATATCTATACAACAATGATTCAATTAAAAACGATAGACGAATTACGTCTTATGAAGGAGAGTGCCCGACTGGTTTCTAAAACATTGGGAATGTTGGCAAAAGAAATCAAACCAGGGATTACGACCTTATATTTAGATAAACTTGCTCATGATTTTATCAAAGATCATGGTGCTGAGCCTGCATTTTTAGGGTACGGAGGATTTCCAAATTCTCTTTGTATCTCTCCGAATGAGCAGGTAGTTCATGGTTTCCCAAACAATGATGTGGTAAAAGAAGGAGATGTTCTTTCTGTGGACTGTGGAGTTATTCTGAACGGTTTTGTAGGAGATCATGCCTACACTTTTGAAATCGGGGAAGTGAAGCCTGAAGTTAAAAAATTACTACAGGTTACCAAAGAATCTCTGTACAAAGGAATTGAGCAGTGTGTGAGAGGAAAAAGAATAGGAGATATCTCCCATGCAATCCAGGCACATTGTGAAAAAGAAGGATATGGAGTGGTAAGAGAGCTTGTAGGACACGGATTGGGAAGAAAAATGCATGAAGACCCACAGGTTCCTAACTACGGAAGACAAGGAAGCGGAAAAGTAATTAAAGACGGTTTAGCAATTGCTATCGAGCCGATGGTTAACATGGGAACTGAGAAAGTGAAGTTCCATAATGACGGCTGGACGGTAACAACTTTGGATAATATGCCATCTGCTCACTTCGAGCATGATGTAGCTGTAATCAATGGTAAGCCGGTATTACTTTCAACATTTGATTATGTATACGAAGCTTTAGGGATTGTAAGTGATGAAGAAAAGCAGTTCCAACTGGATTTTTAATGAAAAAGTTAACTAAGCTTTTACTGAATAAAATTCCACGTCCTATGCTTATTAAAATGAGCATCTGGGCAAGACCGCTTATTTATCAGTTTTTCAAAGGGGATGAGTTTTATGACCCTATTGATGGAAGATCTTATAGAAAATTTCTTCCATACGGATATGGAAAACAAAGAGAAAATGCTCTGTCTCCGGGAACGCTAAGTTTAGAGAGACACCGTCAGATGTGGCTGTATCTTCAGAACGAAACTGATTTTTTCATTAAAAATTATAAAGTTCTGCATATTGCTCCTGAACAGGAATTTTTAAGGAAATTCAAGAGAATGAGTAACCTGAACTATATTTCGGCAGACCTATACTCTCCGATTGTAGATGTGAAAGCTGATATCCTGGATTTACCTTTTGAAGATGAAAGTTTTGATATTATTTTCTGTAACCATGTTCTGGAACATATTGAAGACGATGCCAAAGCAATAAGTGAGCTATACAGGGTAATGAAGCCCGGCGGATGGGGGATTCTTCAGGTTCCGATGAAAAATTCATTGGAAAAAACCTACGAAGATTTTACCATTAAAGACCCTAAAGAACGCCAGAAACACTTCGGCCAATATGATCATGTCCGCTGGTACGGAATGGATTATTTTGACCGATTAAGAAAAGCAGGCTTTGAAACAGAACCTAACTTTTATTCACAGAAATTCTCAGAAGAAGAAATTAAAAAATATGGGTTAAGACACAACGAAATCTTACCTATAGTTTACAAAAAATAAGACAAAAACCCGTTTCAACTATTGAAACGGGTTTTTTATAATGTAATTTTATTCTTTAATAAAGGGGTAAGATTTATAATTTTCCACTGATACAATATATTGCCCTTTCTGTAGGCTGCTTGTATTAATTGAAGTTTTGCTGCGGTTAGTTCTGGTTTCAAATATCAGTTTTCCTGACAAGTCGTAAATCTTAAGCGGAAGGTCTTTTTCAATATTTTCAAGATGCAAAACCTCTTTTACAGGGTTTGGATACGCTTTAAAGATTTTTGTGGCTGCTTCAGCTTCTTTAGTGCTTAGTTGTGCAGTATTGTTATAATAGATTTTGTTTCCTGAAGGATCTGTCATCACCAGGGTTTTTACATTGCCATTGGTTGTAATTTGGTAACTGTATATGGAGGCATAAGCTCCTAAGCCATAAATGTCACAGTTTTTCTGATCATAAGCACGAACAGGCGCTGCATTTCCACCGTTATAAAACAAAAGAGTACATGAGCTTGATGTTTTGATAAGATTGTTGCTTCCGGGCATAATTCCGAAACCCATTATTGAAGTATTATAATACCTAGAATTAATAACATAGCTTGTTCCTCCCGCCGAATTAAATGTAGTGGCAGGAACTCCATTATCTATTAAAGGAGTATTAGTTGTCTGGCCGCTGCTTGTTACCATTTTAGAAATATACCAGCTATTGGAAAGTAATTCAGAGGTTTGCTGAGCGGTTAATAAACTGCCTGCTAAAAGGAGTATTATTTTTTTCATGAGTTAAAAGTTTCCCATAAAGATATAAAAGAATTCCTCTTTCTTGTTAAATTAATCAGATTCTAAAAATGATGTTAAAAAAACCGCCTTCATTACGAAGACGGTTCCATTTTAAATATTGATAGAAGTTTATGCACTTTTTAGTGTGAGGAAGACACAGCTTTTAAACCTACTACAGAACCAATAAGCGTTACAATAAAGAAAACTCTCCAGAAGCTTACGGGATCTTTGAAGAAAATAATTCCCATTAGAGCCGTTCCTACAGCCCCAATTCCTGTCCATACCGCATAAGCAGTACCAATTGGCAATGTCTGAGTAGCTTTGATCAGCAAAAGCATACTGATTGTCATTGTTACCAGAAAACCTGCATACCACAGGTACATTTCAGTTCCTGATGTTTCTTTTGCCTTACCCAGACATGATGCGAAGGCAACTTCAAATAATCCTGCGATAACTAATATTAACCAATTCATTTTTTAAATTTTTCTACTGCAAATTTCAGAATTTGATGTGAGAAAAAATTTTACAATTGTTAAAAAATGAAGATGTGGAAAGATTGAAGAAAGGAAGATGGGAGCTGGAAGATGGAAGAAAAATTAGGTGATCATAATCAATAGGAGCGAACTTTAATTCGCTTTCAATATAAATAATCATTCCTTTGACTTTAACCAAAACATACATAAAGAATCACAGAATTTTTAAATCTTTAAATTCTTCAATTTTTTAATTTACTTGATTTCTGCCCGTATTCTACTCAAGCTTACTTGCGTAATTCCAAGATATGAAGCAATATAACCCAGCTGAACTCTTTTAAGCAAGTCTGGCTGATAGGCTATAATATCTTTATAGCGCTCCAGCGAAGTTTTAAACTGTCTGGAAATAATAAGTTCTTCAGATTTTATCATTTCTGCTTCTGCCAGTTTTCGGCCCCAGTTGGCAATATGGATATCTTCATTAAACAGTTTTCTGAGGCTTTCTGTTTCCATTCTGTACAGATCACAGTCTTCCAGCAGTTCTATGCTTTCATAGCCGGGTTTATCCTCCACATAGCTTTTCATAGAAAGAATACACTGTCCCTCACTTCCAAACCAGAATGTAATATCATTATCAGCGGTGGAAGAATAGGCACGTGCGATCCCTTTACGGATAAAATAAAGATAGGGAATCACTTTATCAGCTTCCATCAGGCAAAAACCTTTAGGATGAGAAACCTCAGTGATATGCTCTTTTAAACTGTTTTTTGATGCTTCAGGAAGAAGGTAAACCTTATCAAGAATCTGGTCTATATTCATAAAGATGAATTCTAATATTCAAAAATATCAGTTTTAGGTGATGCAATACAAAATTATCTTATAATTTTTATCAGAAATCTTGTAATGAATGTGATCAGAATTATCCCGAATTCAACTTATTTATCGCCAAGATTACAAAGAATAGAGGCAAAATTCACATCCATTGGAGGGGTGGCAAAAATTCAAAGAATTTTTGCCGGGGTGGTTGAAGCTTCCAACATCCCTTATTTCACAATATGACTCTCTTTTTTCTTTTAAATATTGAGATTAACTGTAAAGACCAATTTTGTTTTAGTAACTTTGCAGTTCGTAATATTATTTTTATGCACAAAGCAGGATTTGTAAATATAGTTGGAAAGCCCAATGCGGGAAAATCGACCTTGCTCAACCAATTAATGGGAGAGAAGTTGGCGATTGTAACGCAGAAAGCTCAGACAACCCGCCACAGAATTTTTGGTATTTATAATGAAGATGACCTTCAGATCGTATTTTCTGATACTCCGGGAGTATTGGATCCAAAATACGGATTACAGGAAAAAATGATGGATTTTGTAAAGGACTCTTTACAGGATGCCGATGTTTTTCTGTTTATTGTAGACGTTACCGATAAAGCGGAACCTTCAGAATTTTTAATTGATAAACTGAATAAAATCCCTGTACCTGTACTTCTTTTATTAAATAAAGTAGATCAGACCGATCAGGCAGGCCTTGAAAAATTAGTAGAAGACTGGCACAACAGAATTCCGAAAGCTGAGATTCTTCCTATTTCTGCTTTAAATGCCTTTAATACAGAAGTCATTTTACCTAAAATAAAATCGCTGCTTCCTGAAAATCCTCCTTACTACGATAAAGATCAGTACACGGATAAACCCGAAAGATTCTTTGTAAATGAAGCAATACGTGAGAAAATTCTTTTGAATTATGATAAAGAAATTCCATATTCTGTAGAAGTAGTAACTGAGCAGTTCAAGGAGAAAGAAGGAATTATCTTTATAGATTCTATTATTTACGTAGAAAGAGATACTCAGAAAGGAATTATTATCGGGCACAAAGGAGAGGCCATCAAAAAAGTAGGAACTGAAGCAAGAATAGATCTTGAGAAATTCTTTACCAAAAAAATTCACTTAAATTTATTTGTAAAAGTGAAAAAAGACTGGAGAAAGAACGACAGAGATCTTAAAAATTTCGGTTACCGATAAACTAAAACGGCTGGAATCCCGTTGTATTAAAAGATTTTTATTACCTTAGTATAAATTTTTTAGTAAATGAACTATAATAATTCAAATTGGAGCTCAATACCTAAAGATGTTATTTTATTAGCAGTGAGAGTATTTGTTGGTTTTGCAATGCTGTCTCATGGCTTTCCGAAACTTCAGATGTTATTGGCGGGCGGTAAAATCGAGTTTTTCGATTTTATGGGACTTGGGCCTCAGATCTCTCTGATTCTTACAGTTTTTGCTGAATTTGTTTGTTCAATACTACTTATATTAGGGCTTTTTACAAGAGTTTCTTTAGGTTTTTTGGTCTTTACCATGATCATAGCTGCTTTTGCAGTACATGGAGCAGATCCTTTTGAGAAAAGAGAAATGGCGCTGGTTTATCTTTCCGTTTATCTTTTGCTTATGGTAATAGGGGCTGGAAAATTTTCTGTAGATCATATGATAGAAAGAAGAAAAAGAGCTTCAGACTGGTAATCTCACAATAAAAACAATACAAAATAAAAGAAAGGCACTTCAGAAAATGAAGTGCCTTTTCTGTTCTTAATAATTGCAATTTGGTAAGCAATCCCAGATCAACTTTCCGTTTTCATCTCTTACTCTGCAAGCCATAAAGCCTGCATCACATAATGGAGCATTTCCTCCTTTAATCGTTTTCAAATTGCTCTTTGATAATTTTCTTAAATTTTTCATATTATTTTAATTTGTAAGATAAAAGTAACGAAAAAATAAATATGACACCAAAAAGAGTCTTATTTTTTAGTGTTAGAAATATGTTAAAATTCACTACATTCGTAGAAAATGAATTTATATGAAGATAAAACTGACTATTTGCCTTCTGGCATTTCTCAATTTTTATGATGCACAGGAAAATATTACGTATCAGAAACCTTCTGCCGAAATTTTAAAACTGGCAGATTATGAAAGACCTCCAAGTGTTCTGATGAATAGCAAAAAAGACTGGGTAGTTTTTACTTATCGTCCCACATATAAAACACTTGAAGATCTCAGCCAGAATGAGATGAAACTTGGCGGGCTTAGAATCAACCCGGTTACTAATATTTCAAGCAGTATGACCTACTCAAATAATCTGAAGATCAGAAAGATCAATGATAAAAATGAGATTCAGGTAAAAAATCTGCCTTCCAACCCGAAAATTGCTTATGTTTCATTTTCACCGGATGAAAAGAAACTGGCTTTTACCAATACAACAAATAAAGGAGTAGAGCTTTGGATCGTAGATATGGAAACAGCTTCTGCCAAAAAAATTACAGCTGATAATCTGAATGCCAATTTAGGAATGCCTTATGTATGGTATAATGATTCTCAAAGCTTCCTGATCAGAACACTTCCACAAAACCGACCTGCTCTGATAGATGCAAGCAAAGATCTTCCAACCGGCCCGATTGTTTCAACAGCGGATGGTAAAGTTTCTCAGAACAGAACTTATCAGGACCTTTTGAAAAATCCTCAGGACGAAAAAAACTTTGAAACGCTTACTGCTTCTGAAATTTATAATGTAGACCTTACAGGAAATCTGAAAAAATTGAAAGACCAGGATATGTATGCCGGATTAAGCTTTTCTCCTGACGGAAATTATCTGATGGCTACAACGATTAAAAAGCCGTTTTCCTATATCGTTCCACTCAACAGATTTCCATCTACAACGGTTATTTATGATATGAAAGGAAATGCTGTAAAAACAGTGAATGAAGTTCCTTTGAACGAAATAATGCCAAAAGGATTCTCCTCTGTAAGAACCGGAAAAAGAGATATGACATGGAGAAGTGATGCTCCTGCTACACTTACCTATGCTGAAGCTTTGGATGGAGGAGATCAGTCTAAAACAGCGGACTACAGAGACGAGATATTTACCTGGGAAGCCCCATTTACAGCAGCACCAAAATCTTTCTTCAAAACGAAACAGAGATATGATGACGTAGTATGGACCAATGATCATTATGCCATTGTTTCTGAAGGCTGGTATGATACAAGAAATACAAAATCTTACCTGATAGATATCAATAATGGAGAATCTAAAGTGTTTGATGACAGAAATTATCAGGATGTTTACAGTGATCCGGGGCATTTTAACACCACGAAAAATCAGTACGGAAGATATGTAATAGACATGAAAGGCGGAAAAGCATACCTGATCGGAGATGGATTTACCAAAGATGGCCAGCACCCTTTTATTGACGAAATGGATGTGAAATCACTGAAAAAGAAAAGACTTTACACTTCCAATATAAAAAATGGCAAAGAAGAAATCATTGATATTCTTAATGCTTCAAAAGGTGAAATTCTTACTACCCAACAGTCACCAAGCCTTTATCCAAATTATTTCAAAAAGAATATTAAATCTAATAAAGCAGAAGCGGTAACCAACTTTGCAAACCCTTTTGAAAGCATCAAAGACGTTTACAAAGAAGTGATTACTTACAAGAGAAATGATGGTGTTACTTTAACAGGAACGCTTTATCTTCCTGCTAATTATGACAGGAAAGCGAAAAAAGAGAAGCTTCCGTTGCTGATTTGGGCTTATCCTACAGAATATAAAGATAAAAATACAGCAGGGCAGAACACCCAAAACCCGAACGACTTTACATTCCCATATTACGGATCTTTTGTATACTGGACAACGAAAGGATATGCAGTTCTGGATGATGCCGCTTTTCCGATTATTGGCGAAGGAAAAACTGAACCTAATGATACTTTTATCCCACAGCTGGTAGCTAATGCAGCAGCAGCAATTGATGCAGTGGATCATCTGGGATATATTGACAGAAAGAAAGTTGCTGTAGGCGGACATTCTTACGGAGCTTTTATGACAGCAAACCTTTTGACACATTCAAACCTTTTTGCATGTGGAATTGCAAGAAGTGGTGCTTACAACAGAACTTTGACACCATTCGGGTTCCAGAGTGAGCAGAGAAACTATTGGGATGTTCCGGAGATTTACAATACCATGTCTCCGTTCATGAATGCTGATAAAATGAAAACACCGCTTCTTCTGATTCACGGTGATGCAGATAACAACCCTGGAACATTTACTTTGCAGACGGAAAGATACTTCCAGGCATTAAAAAATCTGGGTGCTCCGGTAAAAATGGTTCTTCTTCCAAAAGAAGCTCATGGATATCAGGCTAAAGAAAACATCTTACACCTTTTATGGGAACAGGATCAGTTCCTTGAAAAGTGTTTGAAGAAATAAATTATAAAAGAGACTGTTTATCACAAACAGTCTCTTTTTTTGTTTAAAAAATATTAATTAAAACTTTATAGATGTAATTGCTTAAAGCGAAGCTTATCTTAATAATCTTATTAGCTTAATAAATCTTAATGGTTTAAATATTAAAGATACTTCAGAATTTCATCAACATTCTTAAGCTCCATAAAATTTGGATGTTCCAGATTGACATCATGCTGTTCATGGCTCCATGTGACATGGTAAGGAATATGAGCTGCTGATCCTCCGATTTCCAATACCGGAAGGATGTCTGATTTTATAGAATTCCCAAGCATCAGGAAGTTTTCAGGCTTGCAGTCCAGATGTTTCAGAAGCTTTTTGTAATCATTTTCTTTTTTATCACTCATGATCTCAATATGATGGAAATAATTCTGTAATCCGGAGTTTTTCAGTTTACGTTCCTGATCCAGGAGATCTCCTTTCGTAGCTACAACCAGCCTGTATTTCCCCTTTAAGCTTTCAAGTGTTTCTGTAACTCCATCCAATAATACAATAGGTTTCTGAAGAAGATTCTGACCCAGCAGAATGGCTTTATTCACCAGTTCCAACGAAGCAGTGTTATTGGAAACCCTGCCAATCGTTTCAATCATACAAAGCATAAATCCTTTTACACCATAACCGTACAGATGGAGATTCTGCATTTCCGCTTTAAATAATTCCTGTGATACCGAATGTTGTGGAAGATAATCCTCAAGCAGTATGCAGAATTCTTTTTCTGCCTCCTGAAAATAGGGTTCATTGATCCAAAGGGTGTCATCTGCATCAAAGGCGATTGTAGTAATATGATTATTCATTTTTGTTTTGTAATTTTCTGTTCGCAAAATTCAGTATAAAAATTAAATAAGCAAAGGACAATTGTCCCGGGTGAATATGTTAAGGACGAATCAGACATTTTTAAATTATCTTGACGATCTGTATGAAAAACAGAACGGTAGTGATGAGATTACATTACAATCTTTTTCTGCAGGGAATAAAATATTAGTACAGGATCATCAGCCTTCGCATGTGATGTTGATTAAAAAAGGGATTGTCAAGTGTTATTTTGTCGAAGAGAACGGGAAAGAATATATTTTAGAATTCCTAGGAAGTGGGGAAGTGATAGGGGAAGTGGAGCTTATCAAGAATATAAACTGTCTGTGCAGTATTGAAGCCCTCACGGAAGTGACGGTGTATGCAGTGAAAATTCCTGCTTTCAAATCTTTGATTAAAAACGATCTTGTCCTGAATAATTTTCTTTTAGAGTCTTTTGCAGAGCGGATTATCAATACTTCCAGCAGAGCGTCCTATCAACAGTTATATACGGTGGAACATACTTTAAGACAGTTATTGCAAATGCAGTCTAAGCAGAATATTCAGATTTCCAAAGAGAATATGGCGGCTTATCTCGGAATTGCGGTAAGAAGCTTGAATAGAATCTTGAAAGATTTGAAATGATTTTGCTGCAAACGCAAAGAATCTTACAATTATATGTCTTTAAAGTGCAAGAACATTTTGACTTCGCTCAATGTGAGATTTTCAGCAAATAAAAAGTAGTTTAATTTTCTCGCAGATTGAGAAGATTTTGCAGATCTTTTCATTATGATCTGTTTAATTTGCATAATCTGCGAGCGGTAAAAATAGTGGTATTCAATTTTATCGGAGATAAAATCTTCGCGCTTTAAAAACAGCAAAATCTTGCACTCCATTGCGTCTTTGCGATTTTAAATAAAGAAAGTTCTATATTTGATTGAAATGAAGAAATGTGTGTTTTATTTGAGGGGGTATTTTGTTTTAATATTGAAATTTAGATAAAATATTGAAATTTTATAGGGGTGATTTTAAATTTTAGTATTTTTGCATTAAAATAAGTTGAATCCAATATTCATGGAAAAATTAAAGTTCAGAAATGCTGAGTTGGAAGATTTAAACAAAATCGTAGCCATATATAATTCAACAATCGCTTCAAGAATGGTTACTGCAGATATGGAAGAAGTCTCTGTAGAAAGCAAACTAAAGTGGTTTGAAGAGCATAACCCTCAGACAAGACCACTTTGGGTGGTTGAAGATGAACAAAGCCAGATCATTGGTTGGGTAAGTTTCAGTTCATTTCATGAGAGAGCAGCATACAATGGAACGGTGGAAGTAAGCATTTATCTGGATGAAGCCTGCAGAGGAAAAGGGTATGGAAAAACCATTCTTCAGTATTGTATTGATAATGCCGGAAAATTTGGAGTAAAAAATCTTGTAGCGCTTATTTTCCTTCATAATGAGCCCAGTTTGAAGTTATTCAGACACTTTGGATTTGAAGATTGGGGAAGTCTGCCTAATGTAGCAATTTTGGATGGTGTTGAAAGAAGTCTTAAGATCTTAGGAAAGAGAATAGATTGGTAAAAAACAGAACTTAAAAAAATATAACTTAAATAAAAAAATAGCTGTCTTAAATTTGAACAGCTATTTTCTATTTATTCAGCATAATATATAGTAATAATTTTATTTCTCCATGTTTTTATCTGCTTCACAATTTCATCTAGATCTCTTCGGGAATTTAGGGCAATAACGCCATTGTATACAGGGTAATCATGAATATTTAAATTATAATGACTCAAAGCTTTTTGCGGAGATTCCAGTTCATTTTTTAAATATTTTGCCAAGATAAAAATCAATGAAATATTGGGCTCGGAATAATAGAGTTGAGAGTTGTCCTCTTCGTTAACGATTTTATAATCTTCTATGGTTGTTTTTAGATAGTGTTCAAAAGCAAGAATAGCCAGATTACATATTGATTCATGTTCATACTTTTCATCCATAGTTCCCCACCAATCAATGCTAAGTTCACTGTCTGATAAATAATTTAAAGCATTTTTAAGCCCATTAATGATGATCTTTAATCTTTCAAAGCTAAAATCATAAGTTTGGGCATCGTTTCGAAGGTCTTCTTTAGTTAAATCCATAGTTGACTTATATTTTCATCATTACGAAATTAGAAATAATAAAGTTCAATAAAAAACGCAGAGCTCAAAAACTCTGCGTCAATATTTACGATTTTTATTTTTTATGAATTCTGCTTAATTCTTTTCGCAGACATATTCAGGAATCGTTTTACCAGGAAAACAGCAGAAACTGTCAATCCTAATCCGAGTGCAATCCACATTCCGAATGCTCCCATTTCCAGGGTTACACACAAGAAATATCCCAAAGGAATGGTAATTACCCAATAAGCAATAAAAGTGTAAATAGATGGAATTTTCACATCCTGTAAACCTCTCAACATTCCTAAAGCAGTTACCTGAATTCCGTCAGAAAGCTGGAACAGCGCTGCGATAATCATTAGTTTTGATGCCAGGGTAATCACTTCCACTTCTTCTTTTTTGGTGAAAAAGGTTGGGAGTATATTTCTTCCTAAAATAAATACCAATCCACAGATACACATGAAAATAAAGGCAATCTTCAGGTTGTTGATTCCTACCTTTCTGAGTTCCACAAAATTCTGTTCACCCACTTTTCTTCCGATCATTACTGTAGAAGCAACACTAAACCCAACACATAAGTTAAAGGTGAAAGAGGCCATACTTAAGGCGATCTGGTGGGAAGCAATATCATGAGCAGAGATCAGTCCGCAGATAAATGCAGCTCCGGCAAAAGCGGTTACCTCAAAGAACATCTGTAGGGCTGTAGGCAGTCCCAGTTTCACCATTTTATCAAACATTTGCTTTGAGAAATCCTTAATTTTTAAAGAGAAGTCTTTGATATAGCGTCTTGTTTTTTCTTCTTTCACCAAAACAAAATACAGGAAAACAACCATGAAAATTCTGGAAATCAGGGTTGCCAGAGCAGAACCCTGTACACCCATTGCAGGAATTCCCCAAAGTCCTTTGATAAAGACATAGTTTAAGGCAATATTGATGATATTCGCGATAATAGTTGCCTTGGTAACTCCAATGGTATAGGACAAACCTTCGGAAACCTCACGAAGCGTCTGAAATGCCATAAATGGGATCATACTGACCACCATGATACTTAAGAAACCTACTGTATCAGGAATGATTTTGGCTGGCTGCCCGGAGTGATAGAGTAGTGGCATCCCCATAAGTAAGATTACCATCAGGATCACCCCAACAGCCATATTGATGATAAAACCGTGACTGAAAACAGAATTGATTGTAGCATGATCCTGTCTTGAATGTGCTTCCGAAACCAATGGAGGGATAGCAAATGAAAAGCCCAGAGCTAATACAAATATGGAGAAAAATACAGCATTCCCCAATGAAACGGATGCCAACGCATCAGCACCCAAAAGTTTTCCGACAATAATATTATCGAATAAGTTTACGGAAACCTGCCCCACCTGGGTAAGCATCACAGGCAGAGCCAAAGTCAGGCATTCTTTCGTATAGTTTTTGTTTAAAAATTTCATAATATTTTAAGATTCATATAGTTTATAATTCAAATAGGGCAAAAAAAAATTTGCAGTGGTAACACTGCAAATTTTTATAATATCGTAAATAATAGCTTTATTATTTCCTTACAAAACTTGCAACGTCACCTTCAGAAACAGTGTTTCCACCAAGAATAATCAATCTCTCCACAACATTCCTTAACTCCCTGATATTTCCAGTCCATGAAAGGGATTTTAAAGCATCAACAGCTTTATCATCAAACTTTTTCACAGCAGTACCATGCTCATCAGCAATCATACCTGAGAAATGCTCAACCAGCAATTTGATATCCTCTTTTCTGTCATCCAATGGCGGAACATAGATTTCAATAACAGAAAGTCTGTGGTAAAGATCTTCTCTGAATTTCCCTTCCTCAATTTCTTTCTGCATATTCTTATTGGTTGCTGCAATTACTCTTACGTCAACTTTTATTTCTTTATCACTTCCTACAGGAGAAACTTTGCTTTCCTGAAGAGCTCTCAATACCTTAGCCTGAGCAATAAGGCTCATATCACCAATCTCATCAAGGAAGATTGTACCGCCGTTAGCCTGTTCAAATTTTCCCTGCTTATCTTTAATAGCCCCTGTAAAAGAACCTTTTACGTGTCCGAAAAGTTCAGATTCAATAAGTTCAGATGGAATTGCAGCACAGTTTACTTCTATCATAGGGCCTCTTGCACGTTCACTTTGATTGTGGATGGCATGAGCTACCAATTCTTTTCCAGCACCGTTAGGTCCTGTAATCAGAACTCTGGCATCAGAAACGGCTACTTTTTCGATCATATCCTGAATCTTTTGAAGAGCAGGAGAATCACCGATCATCTGGTATTTTTTATTTACTTTTCTCTTTAAGGTTTTGTTTTCAGTCTGAAGATTTTTGTTTTCTTTCTTCAGGGTTTCCTTCACCAAAGCGTTTTTCACGCTCGTGATCAATCTGTTGATATCAATTGGCTTGGAGATAAAATCGTATGCACCCTCTTTCAAACAGGAAACAGCAGAATCAATGTCTGCGTGGCCTGAGATCATGATAAAAGTAGTTTCTGGTTTTAATGCGAGACTTTGCTTCAAAAGTTCAGTTCCAGAAAGTTTAGGCATTTTGATATCAGAGATCACCAATGCGAAATCTTCTTTTTCTACCTGTTTGTAACCTTCAAGGCCGTCTTCAGCGATAACAAATTCATAATCGGTTAATTCATCCGAAAGAATACTGTGAAGTACTCCCGAGATTGCTTTTTCGTCTTCTACTATAAGGATTTTTTGCATAGTTGCAAATTTAAATTTTTTGTTTCAATTATTAGCAAAAACTGTACCTAAATATTCTATTTTGAATAGTCTCTTCTTCCAAAAATTGCAGATCCAACTCTCACAGAGTTAGCACCACACTCAATAGCTGTCGGGAAATCATCACTCATTCCCATTGATAATGTATTTAGTGTTTTTAATTGATTTAATTCATCAAAAAGACCCTTCAGGATTAAAAATTCATTTCTTACCTGCTGCTCATCATTTGTGAATGTTGCCATTCCCATTAAACCGGTAATTTCAACATTAGGGAATTGACCTTCAAAATACAGCTGAAACAGATCTTTCGCCTCAGTGATTTCAAGTCCGAATTTACTTTCCTCAGCGGCAATTTTTACCTGCAGCAGAACCTTGATGACCCTGTTGTTCTTTCCTGACTCTTTGTTGATTTCTGCTAATAATTTTTCAGAATCCACACTTTGTATCGTATCTATGAAAGGAGCAATGTATTTTACTTTATTGGTCTGTAAGTGGCCGATAAGATGCCATTGGATATCCTGAGGAAGAAGAGGGGATTTCTCCATCAGTTCCTGTACCTTATTTTCTCCAAAAACTCTCTGTCCCAGATCATATACTTCCTGAACTGCAGAAGCGGGATGCGTTTTAGAGACAGCAACCAGCTGAACATTGGATGGCAGCTGATCTTTTATAGATTTATAATTTTCTTTAATACTCATAGATGCAAATTTCCGAAAATTCCCTGACAGTTGCCAGTGATGGATACATTTTACATTGTTTTTTTTATATGAAAATTAATTCAAAACTTCATTGATCTTAGGATATTGAGAAATCTTTCTGAAAACAAACTTGTTGCTTTTCTGTAATTTTTCAATAAACAGATCCAGCTCATTGATAGAGTCTGTATCTCTGAGATATTGATCATGAGTAAGGAAAACAAGGTGTCTTGAAGTTTTCTCAAGATCGTTAAAGAAAATACTGTCAACTTTCTTGATCATTGCTTCATGGCTTCCTTTTAAAGTCATTTTCTGGGAAGGTCTCCATTCAAGATCCCAGCCGATTACTTTATAACCTGCTTTTTTAAGACCATCTGCCGCTGCAGTAGAACTTTTGATATCGGTTACGTTAATATTGTTCAGCCTCCAGATATTTCTTCCGGGAGTTCTTGCTATTTTATCGGAAAGCTTCAGGCTGTCTTTGGCGATCTCAAAATCGTGGACTACAGACTCAGCATTTTTATAAAAATCAGTGTATTTGTTATGGGCGTGGCTAAAGCTGTGGTTGGCCAGTTCTACAAGAGGGTTTTGCTTCAGAAGCTGCAGATCATCTTTCTGTTTTTTGCTTCCATAGGCATGTTTCCCTACCAGAAAGGCAGTTGCACAAACATTTCTTTTGTCCAGGATTTTTAAAAGATTTTCGGTTCCCTGATTGGGTCCGTCATCAAAGGTAAGGTAGATCACTCTTTTATCCGGATCTATGCTTTCATCGTCCATTTTGGAGGGTATTTCTGCGGAAGGATGCTCCTGTGAATTGACGACGGGGTCGCTCTTCACTTCATTCTTGAAATTACAGCTATACAATAAAGCCGAAGTTGCACTCATCAATGCAAACATCCCGAGAAAAGTCTTATTTGTTGACTTTCCCGCAAAAATTTTTCTCATAAAGATAATGGAATTTAATTTGTTAAAAATCGTTAAAAATAACAGTTGAAAGTTAACAAATTACATGCCATGCTGTGCAGGTTTTTTCTTTTTAAGTTTATTTTAAGAACTTTATTTTAAAGGAGATTTCAATTGCTTGATCAATTGTAGATTTATTGTTTTGTTTTCTTTAAATCTTAACATTTATAAATGTGTAAACGATAGTCTTTTTCTATTTTTATTACACTTTTAATATTCTTCATTTGATAGGGAATTATTTTATTTTAACAATCAAATAATTGCAGCTGTTCGTTATTTTAAAATACTTTTTAAGTAAAGTGAATTTTTGATGGCTGCAGTTCCCCAGGTATTATTGAAAAATATAAAAGCGGTTCGTTGAGCGTTTTTAATCTTCCCGGCAAGTTCATTCAAAAAATGTTCGCTGTATTCAGATTTGTAAAGAAGGGGTATTCCGTGAAGCCTGTAATAGAGGATCTCCGGATGATTAATAATAAGTTCTTCAGGAAGATCACCTGGAAAACTTACACCTGAGAAGACGATATTATGTTGTTTTAAAAAAACGAATATTTCTTTTTGCCACCATGAGCTGTGACGGAATTCAATTACATTAAGGAATGTGTGATCAATAGAACTGATTATCCGTTCTGTATTTTCTGCTGTATTTTTAAAAGAAGGAGGAAGTTGATAGAGAAATCCTGCAAGTTTACCTTTCAGATTACTTTGAATGTGTTTGCAGAAGGCTGCAATGTCTTCCTTTGAATTTTCAAGGCGGTTTTGATGGGAAATGGATTTTGGAATTTTAATGAAAAACCTGAAAGAATCAGGAGTTTCATCATGCCATTTCAAAAGTGTTTTTGATGTTGGCTTTCTATAAAAGGTAGAGTTGATTTCTACCGCGTTGAATGTTTTGGAGTATAAAGAAAGAAAATCTTTACTTTGGGCATTTTCAGGATATAAAGACCCTTTCCAGTCGTTATTATAAAATCCTGAGCACCCTATGTAAAGATTTTCTTTTATCATAATGTTATTTTATATCCAGATCCACGGAGTTTAATCTCAATGAATTCAGAATCACAGACAGGGAACTGAAGCTCATTGCTGCAGCTGCAATCATTGGTGATAGCAGAATTCCAAAGAATGGATACAATAATCCTGCCGCTACCGGAACTCCCAGTACATTATAGATGAACGCGAAGAACAGGTTTTCTTTAATGTTTTTGAGAAGTTTTTCACTTAATAATTTCGCTTTTGCAACTCCCAGAATATCTCCTTTTAACAAGGTGATCTCAGCACTTTCAATGGCTACATCTGTTCCTGTTCCCATGGCAATTCCTACATTTGATTGTGCAAGGGCAGGAGAGTCATTGATTCCATCTCCGGTCATGGCTACAATCTTACCTTGCTTTTGCAGCCTTTTTACCTCATTCAGTTTATCTTCCGGAAGACAGTTGGCTTTGAAATGTTTGATTCCTAATTCATCGGCAACGGCTTTGGCTGTGTGCTCATTATCTCCAGTCATCATAATCACATCAATTCCTTCGCTCATCAGCTGTTTAACTGCTTTTTTGGAACTTTCTTTTATTTTATCTGTAAAGCTTATGAAACCAAGCACCTGCTGATTTTGTGCAATATAAGAGATCGTATGTGCCTTTGACTGTACTTCCACAGCTTTTTGCTTTAAACTTTCCGGAATGGTGATCTGATGTGAGGTTAACAGGCTTTCGTTTCCTAAATAAGCTGTTTTAACATTGATATTTCCTTTGACTCCTTTTCCCGAAATATTCTCAAACTGATCTACTTTTTCAGGAGTTATATTTTCTTCTTTCGCTCTTTTTATTACAGCATTGGAAAGTGGGTGCTCTGAATTCTGATTTAAAGAGAAAGCCAGTTTTAAAATCTGATTCTGATCTCCGGTTACGGTTTCAATATGTTCTACTGAAGGTTTTCCTTCCGTTAAAGTTCCTGTTTTATCCGTGATCAAAACATTTACTTTGTTCATTTGTTCCAGAGCTTCTGCGTTTTTGATCAGAATTCCGTTTTTGGCGCCTTTCCCGATTCCTACCATTAAAGACATAGGAGTTGCCAGTCCCAGGGCACACGGACATGCTACAATTAAAACTGCAACAGCGTTCACGAATGCAAATAAAGTTCTTTTTCCTTCCGGGCCGAAAAACTGCCACAGAATAAAAGTAAGTACGGCAATAAGAATTACAACGGGAACGAATACTTTTGAAACCTTGTCAGTGAGTTTCTGGATCGGAGCTTTGCTTCGGCTGGCTTCATTCACCATTTTAATGATCTGTGAAAGCAGTGTTTCATCACCTACTTTCTCAGCCTTCATGATGAATACCTGATTACCATTTATCGTTCCTGAAGAAACTTTATCATCTATATTCTTTTCAACAGGAACGGGTTCACCTGTGATCATACTTTCGTCTACAATAGAATTTCCCTCAGTAATTTTTCCGTCTACGGGAATTTTTTCACCCGGTTTTACTTTTAATAAATCTCCAATTTTTACCTGAGAAAGCAACACTTTCTTTTCTTCACCATTCACCATAAGGTTGGCTTCGTCCGGAGAAAGATTCATCAGTTCTTTGATGGCATTACCTGTTTTCTTATGAGCAGCAGCTTCCATCAGCTGGCCTAAAATAACAAGGGTTAAAATCACACAGACAGCTTCAAAATATAATGGAATTTCATGATTATGTCCACGAATTTCATGCGGAATAATGTCCGGAAATACTAAAGCCACAATACTGAAAATAAATGCGGCAGCCACACCCAGCGCAATAAGACTGAACATGTTGAGATTCCATGTTTTGAAAGAAACCCCTCCTCTTTTCAAGAGAAACCATCCGGAATAAAACATCACCGGAAGCGTTAAAGCAAGTTCGATAAATCCCTGAATCTGATGGGAAAAAGGAAAATTGATCAACATTCCGCCCATTGATAGAATGAAAACGGGAATCGTAAATGCTAGTGAAGTAATGAATTTTTTCTTTAATATATTGTATGTTTCATCCTCTTCATCATCACTGCTGTCCGGCATTCTTACGAGATCCATTCCACAGATCGGGCAGTCTCCAGGTTCATCACGAATAATTTCCGGATGCATAGGACATGTATATTTTGCAGTTTTCTTTTCAGGATACTTTACCAGGTCCATACCACAGACAGGGCATCCTACATTAGAATCATAGGTTTTGTCTCCTTCACAATACATTGGACAGTAATACCTGCCTGCCATTTCATCAGTTACTTTAGAAGCCTCGTGGTTATGGCTGTGATGATCATGATGATGATGAGCGTGGGAGTGAGAATGTTGTTGATGTGAACTTCCTTTTTGAACAAGCTCTTCCGTTATCGGTTCTAAATGCATATGGCAAACCGGGCAGTCTCCTTTTTCATCGTACACTTTATCTCCTTCGCAAAACATCGGACAATAATATTTTCCTATATTGTCTTTAAAGTTTTCCGGAAGATTGGTTGTGGAAAAGGTTGGTTTATGATTGGGGTCTTTGGCGAGTTTTTCTTCAATAGGTACCAGGTACATTTTGCAGACAGGGCATCTTTCACCTTGTTTAAAATATACTTTATCTCCTTCGCACTCCATTGGACAATAGTATACTGAAGACGGAGATACACGGTCCTGAGGTTTTACAAAGGCTTTCTCAGGATTATTTGGGTCTTCAAGTCTGTATTTTCCTATTTCTGCCAAAGCATCATTTAAAACTGAAAGCTTTACTCCATGACTGGAAGTAATTGTTGCGGTATTGTTTTCCAGATTGACATCTGCTTGAACACCTTCAACACTGTTCAGTTGATTTGAAATTTTTTTCTGGCAGCCGGAACAGGTCATTCCGAGTATTTTATACTGTTGTTCCATGATTCTTAAATTTATACTACAAATTTCCAAAATGGAATGCTAAGGTTGTTATAAATTTAAGGATAATAGTTATAAAATTAGGAGAGGATGAGTTTTAGGGTTGGAGAGTGTTAGAGTGGGAGAGTTGTAGGGTGTGAGCGTTTAAGAGTTTGTAAGTGAAATACAAATATTTAACTCCTTCACTCTCAAACGCTCAAACTCTCTTACTTATAGATTGTCAAGCGTTTTACGGTTATGTTCTTTAAGTTTTTTGAATTCAGTAGGAGGGAACCCGGTTATATTCCGGAATTGGGTAGAAAGATGCTGAACGCTTTTATAGCCAAGCTTTCCTGCAATTTCAGTAAGATTGAATTCGTTGTAGAGAAGAAGTTCTTTCACCTTTTCGATTTTCTGAAGAATGAAAAACTGTTCTAATGTAATATTTTCGTTTTGTGAAAATGCTTTGGAAAGTGAACTGTAGTCTTTATGAAGTTTTGAACTTAAAAATTCTGAAAGCAGAAAATCTTCAGCAATATCAAGATCGCTGATCTTTATAATGATCAGGTTTTTGATTTTTTCAACAATCTGATGCGCGGAATCCATGATTCTTTCAAAGCCTGTATCAAGCAGTTCTTTTTCTATGGCCTGCATTTTTTCAGGAGAAACTTCAGTTTCAGTTTCTGCTTCACCTAATACAACGGTGCTTGTTTTTACATTAGCATTACGGAAAATATTTTCTACTGCCGCAATGCACCTGTTGCACACCATATTTTTTATGAAGATTTTCATAGATTACTGTTTAATCTGTCTTTTACAAATTCAATCTGGGTTTTGCCATGGGGAGCAGGGTTGCCTTCCGCATCCAGGTTTACCATCACGATTTTTTCTACAGTAATAATAGTTTGATGGGTCATTTTATTCCGCACATCACATCTTAAAGTAACGGATGAGGACCCGAAATGAGTTGCCTCAATACCTATTTCTATAATGTCTCCCTGTTTAGCAGAGCTGACGAAATTAATCTCAGAGATAAATTTGGTGACTACTTTTGTGTTTTCTAACTGGATAATGGCATACAATGCGGCTTCTTCGTCAATCCATTGCAGGAGTCTTCCCCCAAAAAGAGAGTGATTTGGATTTAAGTCTTCAGGTTTTACCCATTTTCTGGTATGGTAGTTCATATCTTTTAATAATTTGTACCACAAATTTAGTGTTAAAAGCTGATGTTTTCAAAAGAATAGCATTTATTGATCTGAAAATAATGATTCATTTTCTCAATCATTTTCTTTTGGAACGCATGGCTTTTGTTTTTGTGACAGAAGTGCTATTCAATAAATCCTGATATTCTTTACTTTCTATAAGGAACAGAGCAATTTTCTTATCTGTATTATGATGGATTCCAAATCCATATCTTTTAGCTAATGGAGAAGATCGGAGGCATGCCTGACCTTTGGAAAAGAATTTTTCTCTTTCTTCCTGCTTTTTGCTTTCTGAAATATCATTTTTAATAGCATAACATTCAAAAATGATATCATCTGATGAATATTGATAGGGATTTTTTATAAGTTTCTCATATTGAAGACTGGCAATTGTTTTTTCTTTTTTCTCAGGAGGTATCTGAGCCTGGGAAACAGGGCAGTCTTCGGCTACTTCAATAAAGGTGTTGATGTAATTAGTTGTGTGTTGTTTCATCTTCTGACTTTTAATTGATATTTAATAGTAAGGGTGCTTATAAATAAAATACTATCTTGTGGATTATCAAAGTAATAGATCTCCAATATTGTTTTTATTTAAAAAAAATTAACTAATTTTATAATAACGAATTTTTAAATATAATTATTTGTAAATCAGTGTGTTTTATTGTGTTTGGGTTGTTTTTAACTTTAGAGATTCAACATAATGTGAGAAATATTTAAAAAAAGCTTTGATTTGAAATTTTTAATTGTATCTTGCATACGTTTATATTTGGAATCAATATTTGTTCATTAATTTATGTTGTTTTTCTTTTATATACCAAATTTTTATTAATTTTTTAATTTATTCAAAATGAACATTTTTGTTTCAAACATCAATTACGCAACTAAAGAGTATGAGTTGCACGATCTATTCGCAGAATTTGGAGACGTATCATCAGCTAAAATTGTTACAGACAGAGAAACTGGTCGTTCCAGAGGTTTCGGTTTCGTAGAAATGGGTGATGAAGAAGGAAAGCAAGCTATTGAAGCTCTTAACCAAAAAGAATTCAACGGAAAAGCTTTAAACGTATCTGAAGCTAAGCCAAGAGAAGAGAAGCCAAGAAGAAGCTTCGATAACAACAGAGGCGGAGGTTATGGTAACAACAACAATAGAGGCGGAGGCTATGGTAACGGTAACAACCGTGGCGGAGGCGGAAATCGTTGGTAAAAATATGGAGCGGCTTTTAAGCCGCTTTTTTTATGCAATTTAATTTCCAGTAAATCATTTGATTAGAGTTTTGTATTGAGATATCGAGGTGTTTTGGCATAATTTTAGAAAATTATCAATCAATCAAAAAGTAATTATAATGAAAAAACATTTATTAGCATTAATGATGGTGTTTGGTGGATTATTAATCAATGCACAAAACATTTATACTGGTCAGACCCTAGAGCAAAACAGAAAGTATTGGGCGAGTAACAACCGATATTATCTGATTTTTCAGAATGATGGTAACCTGGTTTTATACAATAGAGCGGGTGCTTCAATGTGGGATGCCAAAACAAATAATAAGGGAGTGAGAGCTGTTTTTCAGGAGGATGGCAACTTAGTAGTTTATACTCCGGGAAACGGAGTGGCTTTCAGTTCTAATACCAATGGAAGAAGAGCAGAAAGATTAACTGTTCAGGATGATGGTAATCTTGTGATTTATAATGGTTCAAATCCTTTATGGGCATCAAAAAGTGATTTGAAAAATGGCGGAAGAAATAATGGCTTTGGCCGTGGAAATGGTAATGTAAGTACAGGGCACAGATTCCGTAAGGGAGAAAAAGTGTTTTCTCCTAATGGAAGCTATTATTTAGCTTTCCAAAATGATGGAAACCTAGTTTTATCCTATGATAGCGGTGATGTAATCTGGGCAGCGGGAACTGATAATAAAGGAAGCAGAGCTGAATTTCAAAGCGATGGAAACCTTGTTGTATATGATTCTTATAATAAAGCTGTCTGGAGTTCAAATACTTCCCGCAGAGGAGCAAACAAGCTTTCCGTACAAAATGACGGAAACTTAGTAATCTACGGAGATTATACTCCATTATGGAGCTCAGGAACCAACAGATAAAACAATATTCTATATACAAATAAAAAAGACTGTCCTTGTGGCAGTCTTTTTTATTCATTATTTTAATCTTATCAGAATGTAAACATCCTCATAATAAATGCTGGCCAGTTCATTATCAGAATATTTTTCTTTTGTAATTTCATTGAAAATAAGCTTGACGTGGTATTTGCCCAAATCAGATTCCATTGCTATGTCAGGAACTCTTACGGTTCCGTTTTTGTTTTTATTTTTTTCAAATAATTGAATGATTTTCGGTCCGAAATCTACTTCTTCCTTAGAATTTAATCTCAGCCTCAATGAGGATTTATCAGTCAGCTGATCAGTGAGTTCAAACTGGTCTTCATTCAGCTTCTGTGGATCTCTGCTATAACGATGAAAAGTGAGTAAATATTGATAATTTTGGATGTCTATAATTTGCTTTTCAGGAACAAGGACAATTCTGTTCAGTTCATAAGGCTTATTTTTAACGGTGATATTTACATCCGAAAATTTATTTTGAATATTGTAATTAATATTATAAAATGCACCCTTTTCAATATTATCGGATAACTCGGATTGATCTTTTTGATTCAGAAGATCTGATAAAAATTCACTTTGTTTTCTTTCTGCCAGAAATTCAAACTTATCAGCAATTTCATTACGAACTGTATCCGTAATTTTTTTATTAAAATTAATTTTACCGGCACTGATTAACTGATTTTGATTTAAAATATTCATGAGTTCTGTCTTCTGACTTCTCTTGGCAACACTGAAAGCATTGAGATAAGGAAAAATTAAAGCAAAAGCTCCAAACAAAAATAAGCTGACCGGAATAAATTTTATCGTTGCTTTTCTACTGAAAATAAAGTAAATAACAATACTCAGCAGCCAAAGTGCTATAAGAAAAACAAAATATCTTGGTTCTGTATAGCCATATTCCAGAATTCTTGTGAAAATGGCTGTGAAAAGCAGAATGATCAAAGGAACAATGGTGTAGTAAAATGCTTTTGAGAATATCTTAACCCACGATTTTGCATTTTCTTCTTTTAATGGATGTACAAGAAGCAATGCCAGAACCCCAACAATGCTGTAGGCTAATACAAGATAGGAAACCCAACCTCTTGGAAGCTGCCAGTTCATCAGGATTTTAAAAGAATAAAAATAAAGAATTGCTACGTAAATAAGGAGTAGCGGGATTAAAATAAACTGAGTGAAAAACTTTAAAACAACAGGATATGTTCCATCTTTTTCAAGATTATTTAAACCTTTGTCACTAAATAAAAGAAAAATAAAACTGCTTCCGAAAATAGCCAGAACAAAAAATGTATCAGTATAAATTCTGTGATGAAAATGAAAATCAAAAAGTTTATCAACAGCTAAAATGGCCAATTCAACTCCGCCGGTCAAAACTCCTGTAAATACAATAGTAAGGAAGAAATTTACAAAAAGATTTTTGTTATACTGCCAGAATTGGAGCTCCTTGTCTTTTTCAAGAAACGGAACAAAAGAAACCAGCAAGTGGGAGAGAAGAGCTGTAACTGCAATGATATAGACGTAAACTTCGGTGAAATTATTCTTTTTATCCGGCAAAATACAATAGAATCCAACAAGAAAAGCAACACCACATAGGTGTAATAGTAATTCTTTCCCGATTCTCTGTGATACCATTTTCAGGGCAAACATCAGTGAAATTCCAAGACAGGCACAAATAGTGAACTTAATGTACGTGGTAACCTCCTCAAGCTCTGTTTCAGCAATGCAGATAGCACCAATTGCAGCTAATAAAGCCACTGCCAAAACCATTGGATAACGAAGGATTACTTCATTGGCCCGGCTTAAAGTTTCCTGGAATTTTGTTTTCATGATTTGGTGTTTTTGACAGTAAGATTAATCTTTTTTCTTCTTTTTCTTTTTGTCTTTTTCCTTTTCTTTCCCTTTGGTTTTCTTCTCTTTTTTAGGACTTAAGATTTCTTCAGCAATCTCAAACTTTGGTTCTTCAACTTTTGCTGGTTTTATTTCGATTTTTAAATCAAAATATCCTTTCATATCTTCCTGGGAGATTAATTTTTCGCTTAATAAAAACTCCAGGATTTCTTTCCCTGAATTATTAAAGAAGTTATGCGAAAGTTCTTTCAATAAGAATTTTTTATATCCTTCCAAAGGAACAAGCACCGAATATTTGAAAATTCTTCCTTCTTTTACAGTGGATAGATAGCCTTTTTCAACCAATATTTTCAAATAAGTAGAAACCGTATTCTGGTGTGGTTTAGGTCCCGGATGCTGCTCCATAACGTCCTTCAGATAGAAAGATTCCATTTTCCAAAACAGCTTCATAAAGTTTTCTTCTGCGGCAGTAAGATGATTTATTTTCATAGAGTACTCTAATGTTGAAATTGAATATTGCAATAAAGATAGATAAAAGATACCAAAAAAGCTATTCCAGCCCCCATAAATACTTCTTTTACTGTATGACGTTTTAAAATAATGCGGGTAATTCCGACCAAAGCGGCAATTCCCAGCCATAGCAGACCCATTTTCCAATCAAGACTAGAAAATAAAGCTGCTACAAATATATTGAATGCGGTATGCATTGAGCTTTTGATAAAAAGATTGCTGACCTGAAGAGCAAATAGAAGTATTAAAATAAAAAGCATGACAAGATCAACAGATCCGTTTCTGATGTAATCGAAAACAAGATAAGTAATCACACATACTGCGATAAATATATACAGTGTTTTTCTTTGAACCCGGTTGGATACGTCCATATTGGTATATCTTCCTGTTTTCACATTCCATACCAGCCAAATGACAACCGGAATAATAATCATTGCTAGTACGGGAATGAAGTACATCATAGAATCTTTAAGAGTGTATTCCCTGATGCTCATATATATGAAAAAAATAATCAGAGAGACCAGAGGATTAAAGAAGTCGGAAATGACTTTTGAAATTTTATGTAGTAATGAAGACTGTTTTTCTTCCATAATCAATTTTAAAAATCAAATATACCATTATAACCTCAAAAAACAAACGGAAAACAGAGGTGTTAAAGGTGCTGAATTATGTGAAAACGGCTCAATGTCAGTCACTTTTAATATGATGAAATATTTTCAGTTATTTTAAATTAATATTGAATTTTGCCGAAAATGTATACCTTTAACTAATTGGTTTTAATCATTAATATAATGAAATATCTATTCACAGTCTTCTTGATAATTGCAGGTTATTTTGCTTTTGGGCAAAAGCTTTCTCAGGAAAAAATTTCTACGATGCCAGCTCCTGTGCATCAGTTAAGGATTTATGAAGTTCCCAAAGAGAATAAACAGGTTTTTCTGGATCGTTTCCGGGATCATGCACTCAGGATAATGAAGAAATATGGTTTTACCATTGTGGCAACTTGGGAATCGGAATTCAGGGAAAAAACAGAATTTGTTTATCTGCTTGAGTGGAAAGATGAAGATGCAATGAAAACTGCGTGGGAAGGATTCATGGCAGATAAAGAATGGAAAGAAATTAAAGCCAGAACAGCAAAACAATATGGTAATTTCGTTAATGAAATTGAAGACAGAACCCTGAAACTTACAGATTTTTCCCCGGAAAAGAAGCTCTTGAAATAACCAAAAGATATATTAACAATAATTAAAGAGGAAAGAAATAGGATTATAAAAAGTACCGAATTTTGATATCTCCGAATTATGTGTTGTTTCAGAAAAACCATATGGATAGGCTGATTCCTTATATATCGCGGTAAGAATATAATGGATAAAACACTGCTTTATCTTTCTTTCAAGGGGTCGAAAATTAAGAATAATCCATTCGGCCTGCAAATAGATTTTACAGAAAAAACGAAAAGTTATCTATGTATAGAATAAAAACAAAGTTTTTTTCATAATTTTGCTCAACTATTTCATCATAAAAAAGCAAGAGCTAACACATGAAAGAATTTTCTAAAGAGGTATACCTGAAGTGGTATGAAGATATGACAATGTGGAGAAGGTTTGAAGACAAATGCCGTTCTCTTTACCTAAAACAAAAGATCAGAGGATTTTTACATTTGTATAACGGTCAGGAAGCTATTCCTGCTGGATTTACACATGCAATGGATCTGACAAAGGATAGTATGATTACTGCTTACAGATGTCACATCCATCCAATGGCGATGGGAGTAGATCCTAAAAGAATCATGGCTGAACTTTGCGGTAAAGCTACAGGTACATCCGGAGGTATGGGTGGATCTATGCACATTTTCAGTAAAGAACACCGTTTTTACGGAGGACACGGTATCGTTGGAGGACAAATTCCTTTGGGTGCAGGTATTGCTTTTGCAGATAAATATTTTGACAGAAAAGCTGTGAACATCTGTTTCTTTGGAGACGGAGCTGCTAGACAAGGTTCTTTACATGAGACATTCAACATGGCAATGAACTGGAAACTTCCTGTGGTATTTGTGGTAGAAAACAACCAATATGCAATGGGAACTTCTGTAAAAAGAACTGCCAACCACGAAGATATCTATAAACTAGGATTAGGATACGAAATGCCTTGTCTTGCTGTAGATGCAATGGATCCTGAAAAAGTAGCTGAAGCTGCTTATGAGGCTATTGAAAGAGCAAGAAGAGGAGATGGTCCTACATTCATTGAAGCAAGAACTTACCGTTACAGAGGACACTCTATGTCTGATGCTGAGCCATACAGATCTAAAGAAGAAGTAGCTATTCATAAAAATGATGACCCAATCGAGCTTGTAAAACACAGAATTTTAGAAAACGGATGGGCTACAGAAGCTGAATTGGAAGCTATGGATAATAAGTCAAGAGACTTTGTTGAAGAGTGTATCGAATTTATGGAAAATTCTCCATATCCAGAGACAGAAAAGATCTATGAGTATGTATATGCTCAGGAAAACTATCCATTCCTAGACAAATTAGAAAACTAAAAAATAAAAATTAATTTGAAATTTGAAGTTTGAAATTTCTGAAATCTCAAATCTCAAATCTCGAATCTCAAATCAATATAGATTATGGCAGAAGTAATTACGATGCCCCGCCTGTCCGACACGATGACGGAAGGTAAGGTGGCTAAATGGCATAAAAAAGTAGGAGATAAAGTAAAAGAAGGAGATATTTTAGCTGAAATTGAAACTGATAAAGCAGTTCAGGATTTCGAATCTGAAATAGAAGGTACCCTTTTATACGTAGGTGTAGAAGAAGGTGCTGCTGCTGCTGTAGACTCTGTTTTGGCTATTATCGGGAATGAAGGAGAAGATATTTCAGGATTGACAGGTGGAGCTGCTGCTCCCGCTGCAGGAACTGAAGAAAAAAAATCAGAAGAACAGCCTAAAGCAGAAATTGCTGCACCTGTTGCTGCAGAAGTTCCGGCAGGAGTAGAAATTATTACAATGCCAAGACTTTCTGATACAATGACAGAAGGTAAAGTAGCTAAATGGCACAAAAATGTAGGCGATACAGTAAAAGAAGGAGACCTTCTTGCTGAAATCGAAACAGATAAAGCGGTACAGGATTTTGAATCTGAATTCAATGGAGTATTATTGAAGCAAGGTGTAGAAGAAGGAGGTGCTGCTCCGGTTGATTCCGTATTAGCAATTATTGGCCCTGCAGGAACAGATGTTTCCGCTGTAGGAGCTCCAAAAGCAGCAGCTGCATCAACTGAAAAACCAGCTGAACAAAAAGCAGAAGTTAAAACAGAAGAAAAGGCAGCTCCTGCTGCAGATTCTTCATCTTCTGACAGAATAGCAATCTCTCCACTGGCTAAGAAAATGGCTCAGGATAAAGGGGTTGATATCAACAGTGTTCAGGGATCTGGTGAAAACGGAAGAATCGTTAAAAAAGATATTGAAAATTATCAGCCAGCTGCCAAACCGGCTGCTTCAGCTCCGACAGCAAGTACTGCTCCTGTTGCCGTAAGCTTTGTACAGGGTGAAGATACAGAGACTCCAAACTCACAGGTAAGAAATATTATTGCAAAACGTCTTTCTGAAAGTAAATTCTCTGCACCTCACTACTATCTGATGGTTGAGATCAATATGGATAAAGCCATTGAAGCAAGAAAAGAAATCAATTCTTTACCTGATACTAAAATCTCTTTCAACGATATGATCATTAAAGCAACTGCAATTGCTTTAAGAAAACACCCTCAGGTAAATTCAAGTTGGGCTGGTGATAAGATCATCCACAGAGGAAATATCAATATTGGTGTAGCAGTAGCTATTCCGGACGGATTGGTAGTTCCTGTATTGAAAAATACAGATCAGATGACATATACTCAGATTTCTGCATCTGTGAAAGATATGGCATCAAGAGCTAAGAGTAAAGGTCTTAAAGCTAACGAAATGGAAGGATCTACATTCTCTATTTCTAACTTAGGAATGTTCGGAATCGAAACCTTTACAAGTATCATCAACCAGCCAAACTCTGCTATCCTTTCAGTAGGAGCAATTATTGAGAAACCAATCGTAAAAGATAGTCAGATTGTAGTTGGAAACACAATGAAACTTTCATTGGCATGTGATCACAGAGTGGTAGACGGTGCTACAGGTGCTCAATTCTTGCAGACATTAAGAACATATTTAGAAAGTCCATTAACATTGTTACTGTAATTTTCTGAAATGAAAAATAGTAAAACCTCCCAAGCCGGGAGGTTTTTTGTTTTTGATAAATTAAAATGCAAATGACTGATAAAACCTATGAGGCTTCATAAACAACATTATAGGTTTATAAATAAATTCTGAAAAAGAAAATAATACTTTTTTACATATGTTTTATAGCCAAAATATGAAGAAAATAATTAAAAAAATTAATAGAAAAGACCTATATAAATGAATTAGAAAAATCTAATCGTAATAAAACTAAAATAAAATATAAACCGCTTCAAAAAGCGGTTTTTTATTTGAAGGCAATTCACTATTTTTGAATCATGATTAAAGCAAGAAATATCCATAAATCTTATGGGAATTTAGAAGTACTGAAAGGAGTTGATATTCATATCAAAATGGGTGAGGTGGTTTCTATTGTAGGAGAATCAGGAGCAGGTAAATCTACGTTACTGCAGATTTTAGGAACTTTGGATCATCCAACCCAGTCAAACAAATATGATACTGAAATTGAAATAGCAGGAGAATCATTTATTAATATGAATGATAAACAGCTTTCAAAGTTCAGAAATCAGAATATTGGTTTTGTATTTCAGTTTCATCAGCTTCTTCCGGAATTTACAGCGCTGGAAAATGTATTGCTTCCAACAAAAATAGCCGGAGCCAATGAAAAAGAAGCCCTTGAAAAGGCCTATGCTTTATTTGAAGATTTAAAAATAGAACAAAGACTGCAGCATAAACCCAATCAACTTTCAGGTGGAGAAGCGCAAAGGGTAGCTGTAGCAAGAGCTTTAATCAATTCACCCAAAATTATTTTTGCGGATGAGCCTACAGGAAACCTGGATTCCAAGAATGCAGATGATCTTCACAGATTGTTTTTTGATCTTAGGGATAAATACAACCAAACATTTGTCATTGTTACCCACAACCCGAATCTCGCAGAAATTACAGACCGAAAGCTCGTTATGAAGGACGGAATGATCATAGAATAGGAGTATATAACCCCAGATGATGAAACACTTTATTTTTCTTTTTTTAATTTTAATTTCCTGCTCAAAAGCTGAATCACAGCAGTTGAACTTACAGCATGTGCCTCAGGAAAAGATTTTGGAGATTAAAAATTATATTAAAGGAAAAGAGTATAATCAGGATCTTGCTGTTTTTATCAATTTTAAGATACCTTCCGGAAAATACCGTTATTTCATTTATAATCTGAAAAATAATACCATTGTACAGCAGGCCGTCGTATCCCATGGTTCAGGTTCAGTCATTCCACGGTCAGATGCTTTAAAATTCAGTAATGTTGAAGGTTCCTATCAGTCATCTCTGGGAAAATATGCCATTGGGGAAAGCTATGTAGGAAAGTTTGGTAAAGCTTACCGATTAAAAGGTCTTGATTCTACTAACAGCAATGCAATGCAAAGAGCTATTGTTCTTCATTCCTATGGATGTATTCCTGATGTGGAATCTCAGACTCCTGTATGCCTGAGTTTAGGGTGTCCAATGCTTTCGGTAAATGCACTTAAAGAAACAGCAAAATATGTTGATCAGTCGACAAAACCGGTGATCCTGTATGCATTTTATTAATTCATAATCTTTTTTTTTTCATGGCTATAAAATTTCTTGCAGAAGATGACAGACCCAGAGAAAAGTTTTTGCAGAAAGGCAAAAGCTCACTTTCTGATTCTGAGCTGCTGGCTATTATTATGGGAAGTGGAAATAGAGAGGAAGATGCTTTGGAACTAGCACGGAAAATTTTATCCTCAGTTAATAACAGTTGGCATCAGTTGAGCTTACTTTCTGCTAAAGATCTGATGAAATTTAAAGGAATTGGAGTAACAAAAGCGATTTCAATAATTTCAGCTTTAGAAATCGGAAAAAGAAGAACGGTACAGGAAATTCCTGAAAAAGCAGTGATTGGTAACAGTAATGATGCTTATCTTATTCTTCAAAACCAGCTTGCTGACTTAAGGACAGAAGAGTTCTGGGCTATTTTTCTTAACAACAGCAACAAAGTGATTCATGTTTCACAACTAACTCAGGGAGGAATAAGTCAATCTATTGTAGATGTCAGAGTTTTGTATAAAACAGCACTGGATCATTTTTCAACAGGTATTATCATTGCCCACAACCATCCTTCCGGAAGTTTAAAACCAAGCCGGGAAGATCTTAATATTACACAAAAAATAAAAGAAGCAGGAAATACTTTAAGTATCCAGCTTTTAGACCATATTATTGTCACGCAGGATTCCTATTTTAGTTTCTCGGACTCAGGATTATTATGATTAGAAGATTGAAATATCATGAAATTGATTTTGTAAAATATGCTCAATGTTTAGATAATTCCGAACAAAGAAAATATTCTGCTACAAAAGAATTTTTAGATACAACTTCTACAATGCCATGGGAAATTTTGGTTTATAAGGATTATGAAGCTGTGATGCCCGTACCTTTTGTAAGAAAATATGGGATGAAAATTGTTCATAATCCGAAACTTTGCCAGCAACTCGGTGTTTTTTCCACTAAAGATGATGTTGACCTTAATGAAGCTTTTTTAGAATATCTGGAAAAAAATTACATGATCAGGGCCTATTCGTTCAATGATGTAAACCAACTCCGAACGAAGATCAGAATTAAGAAGAACTTTTTATTGTATCCTGATACTTACGAGAAAATCCGTGCCAATTATTCTCCCAAAAGGAAAAGAAAACTTCGTTTAAGTGAAGAAGTTTTAAAAGAATCAGAAGTTAAAACCATTTCTTTTGACAAAGCAGAGACTTTTATAGAAGTCAACACAATAGGGCTGAGCAAAGACAATGATCTGTATGAATTCAGGAGGATTTTTGAAAGTTTTTATAAGTTGGGTTATCTGAAGTTCACTGCTTTTTATTATCAAAACAAGATTGTCAACGTAATTGCTACTTACACAGATTGTAATATGGTAGCACTTTTAGGTAATTTTAATGATAAGGATTATGTCAAATTATCAGGCGCATCAGTGTTGATTGATACTGTTATTAAAGAAAATATAGAAACTCATATTTTTGATTTTGAAGGGGGAGAGCTACCCAATATTGAAGAGTTTTTCAGAGGGTTCCGCCCGGAATTAAGACCTTACGGAATTATTGAAAATTCAAAAAAGAACCTCTTTAAAAAATTAGGCTATCTTATAATGAGAGGAAAGTCATTTTTATGGTGAAAAGCATTGTTTAGATTGGTTCTAATTAAGTAATATTCCGTAACTTTATAAAATCCTAGTCAAACATTTATGTTACAACAGATTCGTCAATACAAACTATCATATATGCTTTATAACTTGTTTAAAAAAAATAAGTTAAAACATAATATCCCACTGTATAAAAAATACGGTATTAATAAGAGTTATTTTTCAAGTATTTCGAGTAAAGATTTTGCAGATCTTCCTGCCAGCGATAGAAAGGTAGATTATGCAAAACTTGCAGAAACTCCTTTTTTTAAGAAGCTGACGGGAGAAAATAGAGAAAGCGCTCTTCAGTATGATGATAACGGGTATATGATTCTGAGAAACTTTCTGACGCCGGAAACAGCTGATCAAATTAATACAGAAATTGATAAGCTGATGGAAGATGGTACACTGAAGTTTATTTACGGAGGAAAACTGATGTTTGCTATTCATCATTCAGAAATTATTAAAAAAATTGGAAATGATAAGGAACTGTTAGACTTTTTATCTGTTTTACTGGACGGAAAATCTAAACTTTTTCAAAGTATCAACTTCATCAACGGAAGCCAGCAGAAAACCCATTCTGACAGTATTCATATGACGACTTATCCCTTGGGGGGATTGCTGGGAGTATGGATTGCCCTGGAAGATGTGGATGAAACCAATGGTGCCCTTCATTACATTCCTAAGAGTCATAAATTACCTTATTTCCTGAATTCTGATTATGATAACGAAGGTACAGACTGGAAAATCGGTAAGAAAAGTTACAGAGCTTATGAAACTTTCCTGGAGGATAAGGTAAAGGAGCTGGGATTGAAAAAAGAAGTCTTTAAGGCAAAAAAAGGTGATCTGTTGATCTGGCATGCCAACATTCTTCACGGTGGTGAGCCTCATATGGATAAAAAAAGAACAAGAAAGAGTCTTGTTTATCACTTCTTTGATGAAAATAGTGTTTGTTATCATGAAGTAACCCAAAGGCCTGCATTGTTTGAACTGTAATCCTTTATTATAAAAGCTTTTTATAAGTTTAAATGATAGTTTTTTTACATTTGTATACTTATAATATCAATAAATGAAAAAAAGGGAAAATATTCTTGTTTTTATATTTTCAATCTATGTGTGCTTCATGTCATACTACCTATATATCAACCATTATTACAACACTGATATGGAAGCTTATATGGGGTTGATTTATAAAACAGAATATCCCGAAATGAAAATTGAAGAGATTCATCAGAAAGTATATGATGAATTGAGGGAAAAGAACCCTGATTTTGCAGGATTAGGTCCTGTAGATCCAATGGTAAGAGAAGTGGCAGAAGGTGAAAGTACTTATTACAAAATATTATCACAGAATCCTAAAGCTTATGAAGAAGAATTACAGCTTTTTGCTGTAAAACCTTTTTATAATTTTATCAATTGGTCGTTCTTTAAATTGGGTTTCAGTGCATCAGCATCTAATTCTTTAATTTCAATTATTTCTTACGGCCTGATTCTTATTCTGATTTTCATTTTTTTGATAAAAATCCTGAAAAATTATAGTCTTGCTTTTATCATCACGATTTTAATTTCTCTGTTCAAACCCTTTGTGGAGTCCGGCAGACATGTCTCTGCAGATTCTTTATCATGCCTGTTGATTCTTTTAAGCTTCTATGTATTTTTAGTAAGAAGAAATTTTTTTCTCGCGGGTATTTTTGCTATGCTGTGTATTCTTACAAGGCCGGAATATTTTATTTTTTATTCTTTCCTGTATGGTCTTATTTATCTTTACAGAAATAAGCTTCAGGTGAAAACAGCTCCATTATTGATATCATACGGATACCTGTTTCTTTCTTTCTTTTTAATACAGGCTTTTAATCAGGTTTCATGGTCTACACTATTTATGAATCAGTTTACTAAAGTTCAGATTTATCCTGTCTCGCAGCCTGATCCGTTTTCTTTTTCAGATTATATTTATTTCATTAAAAGCAAAATAATGCTGGAGTTCAATGCTTCCTATTTTCCGGTTCTGTTGCTCTTTATTGTCATTATTCTGGCTAATCATTTCTCGTTCCATAATAAAAAGAATCAGGCTCAGGTCTTGTTTTTTGCAGTTATTTATGTAACAGTTATGCTTAGATTTTTAGTTTTTCCGTCTTTGGCCAATAGGATGATGACGGGCTTTTATCTCATAATTATACTTGCATTGATTTATATACAGATTTCTAAAGTGGATATATTTAAAAACTCTTTAGAAGACGGAAAATAATTAGTAATTTTGCAGTCTAAAATTATGACGAGTCTTTCAGGATATCTACCGTATGCATTTGCATTGATTATTGCAATTCCTTTTCTGGTTTTGCTCAGACAATTTGTACACTCGTACATTACCCTTAAAAATCAGGAAATCAAACTACTTACCGTGAAGTCGAATTCTGAGAATAAGGCACATTCTTACGAAAGAATGACCTTGTTCCTGGACAGAATGAAGCCGTCAAACCTTATCCAGAGGTTTGATAGAGAACTGGCTGTACATGAGTTTATTTTCCTTACCGAAAAAACAATCAATGAAGAATTTGAATATAACTCTTCACAGCAGTTATACATCACAAAAAATTCATGGAAGAATATCGTAGACTCTAAAAATGCGATCATAGAGTTGCTTCACAAAACTTATGACGGATTGAAAGGAGAGGTTCAGCTGGATGAATTTAAAACGATTTTCATCATGAACTACATGGAAGGCAATGATTATATTGTGGAAACAATAGAAGACCTAAGAAAAGAAATTTTAATAATAACTTAAAAAATAACAGATAAAATAATGATTCCAAATTTTAAAGCACATCCATGGCACGGAATTTCTGCAGGAGAAGATGCGCCAAATGTTGTAAACGTATTTGTGGAAATTGTTCCTTCAGATACTATTAAATATGAAGTAGATAAAGAAACCGGATACTTAAAAGTAGACAGACCACAGAAATTCTCTAACATCATTCCTGCTTTATATGGTTTTGTTCCAAGAACATACTGTGATAAGGAAGTAATGAGACTTGCTGTAGAATCAGGAGCTACTGATGTTACAATGGGAGATCATGACCCTCTTGATATTTGTGTTTTAAGTTCTCACAATATTCATGCCGGAGGTTTATTGATGGAGGCTATTCCAATCGGAGGTTTCAAAATGATTGACGGAGGTGAAGCTGATGATAAAATCGTTGCAGTAATGATCAACGACCATGCTTTCGGACACTTCAGAGATATTTCTGAATTGCCAGAAGCTGAAGTAAAAAGATTAATGCACTACTTCCTTACCTATAAAAATTTACCGGATGAGCCTGCAAAATGTAGAATCCAGGAGGTTTACGGAGCTGAGCACGCAAGAAAAGTGATTAAAGCATCTCAAACAGATTATGCAGATAAATTCGGAGGATAAGATTCTCTTAATTCAATACAATAAAAGGGTAGACAGTTTCTGTTTATCCTTTTTTATTGAAACAAAGTAAAGTTCTTTCCGGAAATTATACAACGAATTGTCATCACGGGCAGATATTAAGCAATCTTTTTTATTCAATTATTAAATCTGAATAGTTGAAATTATTCAAAGAATTTTCATGCAGGTAATTTCTCTGAAACCTTTATTCAATACCGTTTTTTTATAGATTTTGATCCATATTGTTTCGTTGCAGAATTATGATTATTTTGGATGATAAACATCATACTGTTAAGTTTTTTAATGCTTTGATGGTAATTATTTATTATATTTAATTTTCTATTACCAAAAAAATATTAAACTATGGATCTATTTGTGTTAGTGCCAATTTTTGGTGTCGTAGCGTTACTTTATACATTTCTTCAGAGCAACTGGGTAAATAAACAGAATGCCGGAAATGAAAAAATGAAAATAATCAGCGGTCATATTGCAGACGGTGCAATGGCTTTTCTAAAGGCTGAATATAAAATCTTAATGTATTTCGTGGTGGTAGTCGCCATTCTACTTGCCGTAATGGGATCAAGCAATGCCAACTCACATTGGAGTATTGGAATTGCTTTTGCTGTAGGAGCAGTATTTTCCGCATCAGCCGGCTTTATCGGAATGAAAATAGCGACTAAAGCCAATGTCAGGACAGCAGAAGCTGCAAGAACTTCACTATCGAAAGCTCTTAAAGTATCATTTACAGGAGGTTCTGTTATGGGAATGGGAGTTGCCGGACTTGCTGTTTTAGGATTAGGATCATTATTCCTGATTATTAAGCAGATTTTTGCGCCTGATGCCACAGTAGATTCTCATGAAATGGAAAAGACCATTGAAATTCTTACCGGATTTTCTCTAGGTGCAGAATCCATAGCCCTTTTTGCAAGAGTAGGAGGCGGTATTTATACAAAAGCGGCAGATGTAGGTGCTGACCTTGTTGGAAAAGTAGAAGCTGGAATTCCTGAAGATGATCCCCGAAATCCTGCAACGATTGCAGATAACGTAGGAGATAACGTAGGAGATGTAGCGGGAATGGGTGCCGACCTTTTCGGATCTTATGTTGCAACAGTTCTGGCAACTATGGTATTAGGCAGAGAAACGGTTTCCGATGATGCCTTCGGAGGCTTTGCTCCAATCCTTTTACCAATGCTGATTGCAGGAACAGGAATTATATTTTCAATGATTGGAACTCTATTTGTGAAAATTAATGATAATGAAGGTTCATCCACTTCCAGTGTACAGAATGCTTTAAACCTTGGAAACTGGGGAAGTATTGTTATTACAGCCATTTCATCTTACTTTCTGGTAACTTATATCCTTCCTGAAAAAATGATTTTAAGAGGGCATGAGTTTACTAAAATGGGAGTATTTGGTGCCATCATGGTAGGATTGGTTGTAGGTACTTTAATGAGTATTATTACAGAATACTATACCGCAATGGGTAAAAGACCTGTTTCCAGCATTGTGAAACAGTCTTCTACCGGACATGCAACAAATATTATCGGAGGGCTTTCTGTTGGTATGGAATCTACTTTACTTCCGATTATCGTATTGGCAGGAGGAATCTATGGATCTTATCTGTGTGCCGGACTTTATGGAGTTGCTATTGCAGCGGCAGGAATGATGGCTACTACAGCTATGCAGCTGGCGATTGATGCCTTTGGACCTATTGCTGATAATGCAGGCGGTATTGCAGAAATGAGTGAACTTCCCAAAGAAGTACGTGAAAGAACAGATATCCTGGATGCTGTAGGAAATACAACGGCAGCTACCGGAAAAGGATTTGCAATTGCTTCAGCAGCGTTGACAGCATTAGCATTATTTGCTGCTTTTGTTGGGATTGCAGGCATTGATGGTATTGATATTTACAGAGCAGATGTTTTGGCCGGCTTATTTGTTGGCGGAATGATACCGTTTATTTTTTCATCATTGGCAATCACTGCAGTTGGACAGGCAGCTATGGCTATGGTAGAAGAAGTAAGGAGACAGTTCCGTGAAATTCCTGGGATTTTAGAAGGAAAAGCACAACCTGAATATGAAAAATGTGTTGCCATTTCTACAGATGCATCCATCAGAAAAATGATGCTGCCTGGTGCTATAGCGATCATTTCTCCACTTTTAATCGGATTTATTTTCGGTCCTGAAGTGTTGGGAGGATTTTTGGCTGGTGCTACGGTATGTGGTGTTTTGATGGGAATGTTCCAGAACAATGCAGGAGGTGCCTGGGATAATGCTAAAAAATCATTTGAAAAAGGAGTGGATATCAATGGTCAGACTTATTACAAAGGTTCAGAGCCACATAAAGCATCTGTAACAGGAGATACGGTGGGAGATCCTTTTAAAGATACTTCCGGACCATCTATGAATATCCTGATCAAATTAATGTCCATCGTTTCTTTGGTAATTGCACCTACTTTAGCAGTATTGCATAAAGATAAAATCGAAGCCAATAGAAAGGCGAAAATTGAAAGTCTTACCGGTGTATCTGCTACAGCGGCTGGCCATACAGATCTTACAACAGTTCCGGTTTCCCCTGGTGAAGTTCAGGGACATCTTAATGAAAGTGGTGATTTTGTATATGAAACAGGAAATATTCAGAAAATAAAACTGGATGGAGGAAAAACAATTGCTATAGGAGATGGAAGCCAGCTTTACCAGCTTTATAATGTGGTGAAACAAAAAGATAAATCTGCCTTAGACCCCAATAAATGGTATACTATTGAAAACCTTTATTTTGAAACAGGTTCCAGTGATCTGAAAGCAGAATCCGCACTACAGTTGAATACTTTAGCTGAAATCTTAAATGCATATCCGGATTTGAAAATAAAACTCGGCGGATATACAGATAACAGTGGTAATGAAGATAGTAATATTAAGTTATCCAATCTAAGAGCTCAAACCGCGAAGCTGAAACTTCTTGAGTTAGGCATTTCTGCAGACAGAATAGAAGCGGAAGGATATGGATCACAGCATCCTGTATGTGAAGCTAATGATACTGACGAATGCAAAGCGAAAAACAGAAGGATTGATGTAAGAGTTCTGGCTCTTTAAAATCAATTTAAATACAATAGAAAAGCATCGCCCTGGCGGTGCTTTTCTATTGTATTAAAAAAATAAGCAAACAAAGTACCCATAATCATCTGTGAAAATCTGTGTAATCTGTGGGAAAAAATACATAGAAAAAATCAAAGATTCCTTTTTAAATGTTCTAAAGCCTGGATAATCAGTTCATCCTTTTTAGCAAAGCTAAACCTTACATAATCTGAATTTTGTCTTGAATTGTAAAAAGCCGAAAGTGGAAGACAAGATACTTTTTTCTCAATCGTAAGCCATTTTGAAAACTCCACATCCGTCATTGTTGCAGAAATATTCCTGAAGTTAACGATCTGAAAAACACTTCCTTCCGCCTGTTGCTCTACTTGGAGGGGAGTTTCCTGGATCAGCTGATTAAAAATATCTCTTTTATTCTGCATTATTCCTTTATTGATTGCCGGGTCAAATACATCCAGATACTTTGCGATAGCATATTGCGCCGGAGCATTGGCACTGTAAGAAATATACTGCTGATGACATTGAAATTTTACAGTTAAAGCTTCAGAAGAAAGCATGTAACTGACTTTCCACCCGGAAGTATGAAACATTTTACCAAAAGAAAAAATACAAAACGTCTTTTCCCTAAGCTCTGGATGCATAAAAGAACTGTAATGTTCAGCTTCGTCATAACAGTAGGTATCATATATCTCTTCAGAAATCAAATAAATATTACGGCCCTTAATCAGTTCATATAACTGATCCCATTCTTCCTTTCTCCATACTTTTCCGGTTGGATTCTGGGGAGAGTTTACAATAACAGCTTTGGTTTTTTCAGTAATGCAGTTTTTAAACAAATCCCAGTTGATCATAAAATCACTGCCAAGATCATAATAAACAGGGATTCCACCATTCATGACAACAGCAGGTCCGTAAGTATAGTAAGACGGCTGGATAATAATTACTTCATCATTCTGATTAAGAATTGATTTGAGGGAAGTATATAAAGCAAAGGTTGCACAGGGAACAATGGTGACTTCTTTATTTGTGATGCAGATTTTATTAGCCCTTTTGGCATTGAAACGGATGATACTTTCAATCAGAAGGGGATTCCCGGCAAGAGGTTCATAGTGATAAGTCTCTTTTTCGGCAGCTTCTTTTAAAAAAAATTTAAGTCGTTCATCAATATCAAAATCGGGAAGGCCCAGAGAAAGATCAAAGCTTCCGTGTCTGGTTGCCAGTTCGGACATTTCCGTAAAAAAGGAATAATGAGTAAATCCGTAAATTTTATCCACCTATTTTGTATTTTAATCAAATATAATAAAAATTCAATATTATTTTAAGTTTAAAATTGAAGTATTGTTAATTTTATAATGAATAACATATGATTTTGTGATTTTGATATCTCATGTGGGAATTCAATAAAAATTGTTATTTTTAAGAAATTTATTCTTTATGAAAAAAATACTTATCCCGTTATTGGGCATGGCTGTAGTGACCAGTTGTGGAACGGCAAAAATACCTGATGGGAATTCTTCACATCCTGTTTCTAGAAAACACAGTAAGGCATTTAACAATGCATACAAGGTGATTAACGCTGAGGATTTAAAGAAAAATCTGTATGTTATAGCAGCAGATGATATGGAGGGACGTGATACAGGAAGTAAAGGACAGAAGAAGGCGGGAGAGTATATGATTAACTACTATAAAAATCTTGGTATTTCCGGGCCTAAAGCATTAGGCTCATACTATCAGAAAGTTCCATCTGAATTTATGAGACAAAGAGGTGGAGGCAACCTTCCTGATTCTGAAAATATTTTAGCTTTTATCGAAGGAAGCGAAAAACCGGATGAGATTGTTGTGGTTTCCGCACATTATGATCATGTAGGTACAAAAAATGGAGTAGTATACAATGGAGCAGATGATGACGGAAGCGGAACTGTAGCTGTAATGGAAATTGCTAAGGCATTCCAGCAGGCTAAAAAAGCAGGAAAAGGGCCTAAAAGATCGATCCTTTTTCTACACGTTACGGGAGAAGAGCATGGATTATTTGGTTCAGAATACTATTCCGAAAATCCTGTTTTCCCATTAGCCAATACCGTTGTTGACCTTAATATTGATATGATTGGGCGTGATGATCCTGCCAACAGAGGAAAACAATATGTGTATGTCATAGGTTCTGAAATGTTAAGTTCTCAGCTTAAAGTAATTAACGAAGCAGCCAACAAGAGAACCAATAACCTGGAACTTAATTACAAATATGATGATTTGAATGATCCTGAACAATTATATTACCGTTCAGATCACTATAATTTCGCCAAACATGATATTCCTGTAGCATTCTTCTTTGATGGTATTCATGAAGATTATCATAAACCAACAGATGATCCTGAAAAGATTGATTACCAACTGTTAGAAAAAAGAACCCAGCTTATTTTTACAACAGCCTGGGATATTGCCAACAGAGAAGAAAGAATTGTGGTTGACAGAAAATAATCGTAAGATTTTAAGTTACACCAAATAGGAATCTTTGTCAAGGTTTTAAAACTTGACAAGGATTATGAGTAAAAAATATTTACGCCTTTGCGTTTATCAACAAATTACCATGAACATCATTATCCGAGAAGCAAGACCGGAAGATATTCCGCAAATACAGATTGTGAGAAACTCCGTGAAAGAAAACACACTGTCAGATCCAGGTTTGGTTACAAATAAAGACTGCGAGGAATTTCTTTTTCATAGAGGAAAAGGATGGGTATGTGAGGCAGAAGGTAAGATTGTAGGCTTTTCCATTGCTGACCTGAAAGAAAACAATGTCTGGGCTTTGTTCGTACATACTGATTTTGAAAACCAGAGAATCGGCAAAAAACTTCATGACATCATGCTCGACTGGTACTTTGAACAAAAGAAAGACAATCTATGGCTTGGTACTTCACCCGGAACACGGGCTGAGAATTTCTACAGAAAATCCGGATGGAAAGAAATGGGAACCCATGGAAAAGGAGAGATCAAGTTTGAAATGACCTATGAACATTGGAAAAATAAAACAGTATGACACCGAAGCTAAAATCCATCAGACCTTTTATCGGAGCACAGAATTTTGAGATCAGTAGAAATTTTTACAGAGATCTCGGGTTTGAAGAAGTTGTTCTGGAGCCCAAACTATTGCTGTTTAAGCGGGAAGAAATAGGCTTTTACCTTCAGGATTATTATACAAAAGATTGGGTTGATAATACCATGATCTTTATGGAAGTGGCCAATACAGATGAATTCTGGAAGGAGCTTTTATCTTTAAAGCTTACAGATGTTTATGAGAATGTAAAACTTACTCCTGTAAGAACGATGGAGTGGGGAAAAGAGTGTTTTGTGCATGATCCTTCAGGGATCTTGTGGCATTTTGGCGAGTTTTTTTAAGAGAATAGAATATGATTTACGCATTTGATACCTATTATTATGAGGATTATGCCAATACTGTATGTATTGCATTTGAGGATTGGACGTCTGAAAAAGAAGTGGAAGTTTTTGTAGAACAGACTGCTGTAAGCTCAGGATATGAAAGCGGGGCGTTTTACAAAAGAGAATTACCCTGCATTTTAAGTTTGCTGACGAAAATTGTATTAAAACCAGAAGATATTATCATTGTTGACGGATATGTTACTCTTGACAATGATGGGAAAATAGGTTTAGGTGGGCACCTTTATGAAGCATTGGAAGAAAAATGTCCTATTATTGGGATTGCAAAAAATGAATTTACAACTCCGGATTCCCAAAGGAGAAATGTGTTTCGCGGAGAAAGTAAAACACCACTTTTTGTGACGGCCAAAGGAATGGATGTAGATGAAGTTCAATTAAAAGTAGAACAAATGCATGGCACTTACAGAATGCCCACACTGCTTAAAAAACTGGATCAGCTGAGTAGAACATAAAAAGTTAAAGTCTTACTTATTACAGTAAGACTTTTTTAAAATATTTAATATACCAATCGGTATATTTTGATTATCTTTGTATTAGTCTCTTGTGAAAGTAAAGGGAATTTTTTTAATTATAAATATACCGATTGGTATTTAAAATTAATTCAAATGAAAGAAGTATTTATATTAGCTGCAAAGCGATCTCCGGTAGGTGGTTTTATGGGAAGCTTGTCCGGGCTTACAGCTCCTCAGCTTGGAGCAGCTGTAATTAAAAATGCCTATGAAAACATCGGATTGGCTCCGGAGCATATAGACAGTGTGTATATGGGAAATGTGCTCAGTGCCGGACTGGGCCAGTCTCCTGCAAGACAGGCAGCTATTTTTGCTGGAATTCCCGTAGATAAAGATGCAACAACGGTAAACAAAGTCTGTGCTTCCGGAATGAAGTCGGCAATGATTGGTGCTCAGCAGATTCAGCTTGGCCTGGAACATATTGTGATGACCGGGGGTATGGAAAGTATGAGCAATGTTCCACATTATGTTAAACTTCGTCAGGGAACAAAATTAGGAGATACCAGTCTTACGGATGGTGTGATCAAAGATGGTCTGTGGGATGTATACAATGATTTCCATATGGGAAGTGCAGCAGAGTTGGGTGTGAAGAAATATGGATTAACACGACAGCAGCTTGATGAATACGCTTTGTTTTCCTACCATCGTGCTCAGGAAGCAGCGAAAAACGGTAAGTTCAGCAATGAATTGATCCAGATATCAACTAACGGAAAGAAAGGACCTATAATTGTAGATAAAGACGAAGATATTGATAAACTTATTCCGGAGAAGATTTCTCTTTTGAAACCGGCATTTGAAGCAGATGGTACACTCACAGCCGCTAATTCCAGTAATCTGAATGATGGAGCTGCAGCAATACTATTAGGATCTTCACAGGCTCTACAGCAGCATAATCTTGAACCCTTAGCCAAAATCATAGCATATGCAGACGCGGCTCAGTCCCCGGAATGGTTTACCACTTCTCCGTCTATTGCCATTCAAAAGGTGCTGGAACAAACAGGTCTCAGTTTATCCGATATTGATTATTTCGAGATTAATGAAGCATATTCCTCAGTTATCTTATCCAACCAGCAGATTTTGGGTTATGATCTGAATAAAGTAAATGTATATGGTGGTGCGGTTGCTTTGGGACACCCTATTGGTGCTTCAGGAGCAAGAATTATCACAACATTAGTTAGTGTACTTCGTCAGGAAAAAGGAAGATTGGGGATAGCTGCCATCTGTAATGGAGGAGGCGGAGCGTCTGCTGTTCTCATCGAAAATGTAAGTTAACCGATTAGATTTCACTCTTTAAAGCAAAAAGATCTTTCTTGAAAAATAATTTAAGGAAGATCTTTTTTATGGGTAACAGATTGATTATCCATAAGTAAATTAAATTATTTAACATTCATTAATTGAATGCAAACCACCTATTTTTACTAAACTGACAAATATCATTACATTGTTATTTTTATTCATTCTAAATAAATATAAATTTGTCTCAAGAAATTTAATCAAAAAATGAAAAAAATAACTACTCTTTCTGGTATTGTACTTTGTTCACTGGCAAATGCACAACTGCAATATTGCATGCCTGCGTTCCAGTATGGAGCTGACAGCAATATGATCAGTAATGTTACCTTCGGAAGCATTAATAATTCATCGCCGGTTCAGTCCGGAAATGCGCAAATTTATGAGAATTTTACATCAATGTCTACAGATTTGCAACCCGGAAGTAATTATAATATATCTGTAACAGGTCCTTCCAGTACATTTCCGAGTGATGTAGTTGTTTTTATAGACTTTAATCAGAATGGTAATTTTGATGATGCTGGAGAAAGCTTCTACATTGGGAGACTTGAAGCAGCCAATCCGGCCAATGCATTTACGATCAATAATATTATAACAGTTCCTGCGAATGCTGCCAGTGGAAGTACAAAAATGAGGGTTCTCAAAAATACAAATGTCCAGGCCTACTCAAATCCAGCAGCTGCTAATTCTATAAGCTCAGCTTGTGACGCCAGCTTAAGAGCAGGGCAGGCTGAAGATTACACTGTCAATATTGTCGGAAATACAGCTAATTTCCCGGCTCCTTACTGTGGTACTGAAAATGTGACCAGCCTTACGGTAAGCGAAATAAGTAAGGTGGAATTTGCAGGAACTGTAAGAAACAGTGCCATTGATGGTAATTCAGACGTTCTTGAAAATTTTACGGCGACTGTCTTTACTGTAAACCGCGGAAATAGTTATCCTATAACGGTAACAGGAGGTACTCATGGACAGAATACTGTATCAGTGTATGCTTACATTGATTTCAACCATAATAATCAATTTGATGCTGATGAGAAGTTTAACCTGGGTTATCTGGATAATTCCAATCCGGTTACTACAACAGAATCAGGAATTACATCTGGTACTATTACAATTCCGGCAGGAGCACAGCTGGGAGAAACCCGTTTCAGATTGGTAAAAGCATATGAATCCAGTTCATGGATGGGAACTTTGGAGAATCTTCCTTGTCCTTCAGGATGGTTTATAGGGCAGGCAGAAGATTATACGCTTAATATTCAACCGGAAAGCCTTTCCACTGTGGATGTTTCTAAAGATACTTCTGCCAATGCTAAAATATATCCAAACCCTACAACAAATTCGGTGAATATCAGAATGAAAGAAGGGCTGGAGAAATATGAAATTTACAATATGTCAGGGCAGAAGATGTTGGAGGGAAGTTCGATGACAGTTTCTATGGACAATTTTATCCCCGGAACATATCTTATTAAAATCCTGACAAAGAATCATAAAACAGTCACAGAAAAGATTATTAAGAAATAGACACATCATATCTAAATCATATCCATATCAATTTTTGTTTTTTAATCGACAGGTCCTTTACCTGTCGGTTTTTATTTTTAAAAATATTTAAATATTATGAACCGGACTCCAGTAAATCCATAAGATCCTGTTTAGAGAATCCCTGAAGTTTTTTTCCATCAGTGGTGAGCAGATTCTGAGCCAGCTGTTTTTTCTTTTTCTGAAGGGTGAGAATTTTCTCTTCTACGGTATTTGAGCAGATCATCCGGACGGCAATTACATTTTTGGTCTGTCCTATACGGTAGCTTCGGTCAATAGCTTGGTTCTCCGCAGCAGGATTCCACCATGGGTCTACAAGGTAAATATAATCAGCCTGCGTTAGGTTGAGACCAACACCACCAGCTTTTAAGCTGATAAGAAACACCCGGATATCATCATTTTTCTGGAAATTCGATACTTTTTCTCCTCTGTCTTTAGTTTGTCCCGTTAAATATTCGAACTGGATATTGCAGCGTTCCAGTTCTGTCTTTATCAGATCCAGCATTCCGACAAATTGTGAGAAGACCAGAATTTTATGATCTTTTGATTTCCCAAGGATCTGTTCCATCAAAATCTCGATTTTAACGGCATTTTCACCGGAATATCCCTCTTTCATCAAGACAGGAGAATTACAGATCTGTCTGAGCCTGGTAAGTCCTGTAAGAACATGCATGCTGTTTTTGTTCAGGTCATCGTCATCATTGGCCGCAATAAACTCGCGAAGCTCTTTTTCATAAGCGTCATAGATTTTGCGCTGTTCTGCATTCATTTCACAGTAGATAACTGTTTCTGTTTTTTCAGGAAGCTCTTTAGCCACCTGTTTCTTGGTTCTTCTGAGGATAAATGGCTTTATCTTTTGCTGAAGCTCAGTGGCACGTTTACTGTACTCGAATTTATCAATAGGAATAGCATAAATATCTTTAAAATACTGCTTGCTTCCCAAAAGTCCCGGACAAGCAAAAGAAAGCTGGCTGTAAAGATCAAAAGTGCTGTTTTCAACAGGAGTACCGGTCAGTACAATCCTGTTTCTCGATTGAAGCAGCCGAGCCGCTTTATATCTTTCCGAGTTTGGGTTTTTAATCACCTGTGATTCATCCAGAAAAATATAATTGAAATTAAAATTTTTCAAAAACTTAATGTCCGAAAGAAGCATTCCATAAGTAGTGAGGACTACTTCATAATCAGGCATATGAGTCGTTGTCTTTGGCCGGTCTGCTCCATAATGCAGCAGGACTTTTATAGAAGGCGCAAACTTGCTGATCTCGTCCTGCCAGTTGAAAAGCAGGGAAGTAGGAACTACAATAAGATTCGTGGTGTGTCCCCGTTTTTCCCTCTGAGAAAGAATGAAAGCAATAATCTGAATGGTTTTCCCAAGTCCCATATCATCTGCGAGACACCCTCCGAAGTTGAATCCGTCAAGAAAATTAAGCCAGTTCAGCCCTTCATGCTGATAATCTCTGAGTTCAGCGTTAAGTTCAGCCGGGATATTGACGTTGGGAATATTTTTTACTTTGGAGAACTTGGTGGAATACGTGGTGAGTTCCTCCTGAACTTCCTGGCTCAGGATTTCCTTTTCAAATAATGAGGTAACTTCCGTAAAATTAATTTTCGGAATCTTTAAGAGCTCTTCGTCAATTTCTCCTGCATGAAAGTAAGCCGCAATCTTTTTCACCCATTCTTCAGGGAGAATCCCCAGGCTGCCATCGTCCAGCTGAACGAATTTACTTTTATTACGGATCGCCCGGTGAAGCTGTTTTAAAGAGGCTTCTTTAGGACCAAAACCCACTTTTAATTTAGCATTAAACCAATCCAGGCCACTGGTAATCTGAATGTTGATTTTTGCCCGGTGGGAATTTAATTTGTTGTTTTTTAACTCGTTAAAGCCTAATATCGTTATCCCTTCATTCCTCCAGATCTCAAATGCATCAAGAAACCAGTTGTTATCCAAGAATTTATCCCTGTGAAGATAAAAATACTGATAGCCGTCCATCTGCTCTTCAAAATCAGGGTGCTGTTGCATGATCAAAGAAGTAAAGCGGGCTTCTGCCGATTCATTTCTCTCTATTTTAAAGGGATTTCCATTCTGGTCCGTATCAAAAAGCTGTTTCCGGGAATACACAGGAACTTCTACGTCTCCGTATTTCATTACCGGTGTGATTCCTATATAATTTTCCTGTTGGCGGAGATAAATTACTTTTTCAGTCTGAAAATTCTTATCTTTAAGCTGTACTTTTGTTGCAGGCTGTATGTAGCTGTAATTTATATGAATACGTTCTTCTATAGCAGAGAGGATGTTTTGCATAAACACTTCATATTTTGAAGAATGAACCAGTAGAATTTCATTATTGGCCTTGAAGAACCGGATGATTCTGAGCATGTCCGGATCATCTACAAAGCTGAAAATGTTTCGGTTATATACAAAATACTCATTTCTGAGAACAATATTTTTGAAAGGAATGGAAATGTCATTAAACAGTAATTCTCCGGTTATTTCATAAAATGGATCTTTCTTAAATACAGATAATTGAACCTCGGCATCTAAAGTATTTAATTCAACGTGAGAAAGTGACTTTGCGGAAACCGTTTCTGCAATTTCCCGGTCGTGATAATAGACTTCCAGCTGAAGAGGATTCTGTACGATGAGTTTTAAAGCTTCCAGTTCCGAAGGGTTGTAATCTTCATTGTAATTATTCTGGAAAGAGGTAATGGCTGTATAAAATTTAATGTCTGCGGGTTTCTCTGCTTTCCAAATTAACTGCATGGCATCTACAGAAGTCACAGGATTTTTGATCTTGCCTGCCTGTGTTATTTCAGCTTCCATTAGGGAGAAGGTCATGTGGTTATAATAACGGTGCTTACCGATAACCAATATTTGTTTTTTTCCTGTTTCCAGCACAGTCAGTTCATCCAGTCTGGAAGGAAGCTGAGGAAGAAGATCTCTTTGAAGCATCACCTCATCTACAGGAAGCATTTCCTTGATCTTAGGAAGGATTTCAATTTTATCCTCTCTATATTCAAGCTGAAAATATTGATCCAGATCCGGTTCATTTTCCAGTCCATATCCTTTGGCTTTGGGGAGAAGGGCTTTTTTACGGAGAATATCATCAAAAAAAATGCGGTAATTTTTATCCTCAATAATACAATGGATAATTTCTGCCTGATGGGAACAAAGTTGGTCTTTCTGGTTATCACACGTGCAGGAGCAGAGTAATGAACTGCCAACCTTGCTGATGCTGACCATTGGAAAATCCTGTAATGAAGATTGCTTTGTAAATATTCCTGTATTGTTTTCAATAGCAGCAGGGTAGATTTCGCGAAAATCCCTGATTCCGATAAATGCACTGTCTGAGGTATGTTTCAGCAGGTCATATACGGAAAGTGTACTGATATTGATGTTGTCAAGAATATATTCTGCCATAAAAATAGATGGAGACAAACTTACAAAAAACAAATGTATTTAAGAATCCGTTTTGGCTACAGCTTACCCCATTTTGGCAACTCCTGTGTTTCTTCTAATGCTGAACTTTGTCCTGTAATTTTAAACAAAGAAAAATGAAAACAATTTTTATAACAGGTGCTTCTACAGGATTAGGAAAAGCAACTGCCCAATTATTTCAAAACAATGGATGGAGAGTAATCGCTACCATGAGAACCCCTGAAGCTGCTGCTGATCTTGCAGGTTTGGAGAACGTAACTGTACTTCCATTGGATGTTACCAATCCGGAGCAGATTAAGTCTACAGTAAAACAGGCTCTTGAACTTGGAGCAATCGATGTGGTATACAATAACGCAGGATATGGTTTAATAGGACCTTTGGAAGCGCTTTCTGATGAGCAGATCGTAAAACAGCTGGACACGAATTTACTAGGGGTTATACGTGTTACACAGGCATTTATTCCTTACTTCAGAGAACAGAAAAAAGGAATGTTTATTTCTACAACGTCTATAGGAGGACTTGTTGCATTCCCATTGGGCTCTACTTATCATGCTACCAAGTGGGCGCTTGAAGGATGGAGCGAAAGTTTAGCTTTTGAGCTTAATACTTTAGGAGTTGATATTAAAACGGTCTCTCCGGGAGGAATCAAGACCGATTTTGTAAGCCGCTCTCTGGACTCAGCATCCAGCCCTGCTTATGAAGATATGACGAACTCTCTGTTTTCTAAAATGGAAGGAATGATGGAAGCTGCTTCTACCCCTGAGCAGATTGCAGCAGTAGTGTATGAGGCTGCTACAGACGGTAAAAAGCAGCTGAGATATGTAGCCGGAGAAGATGCTAAGGCGATCTATGCACAGCGTCTTGAATTAGGTGATGAAGCATTCAGAGAGCAGTTTGGCAAACAGTTTATTTAATCAGGTTTTTGGAAGACAGTATAAAGTAAATCACATTTATACTGTCTTTTCAACCAAATAATTTATAATTTTATATCATGGAAAAGAAAGATAACATTCCTCTGAAAATTTCATCCATATCGGAACTGCACGACATGTTGCAGCTCCCTAAGCCGCTTCATCCGTTGGTAAGTCTTGTGGATAATACAAAGATGAGCATTAAAAAAGATATGCTCAAGAGAAGCTTTATCCTGAATTTTTATAAAATTTCGTATAAATATTCTACTGTTGGAAAAATGGGTTATGGACAGGGATATTATGATTTTAATGAGGGAGGAATGATGTTCACGGCACCTGGACAGGTTCTTTCCACTGATGAGAATGCGGAATACTGCGGTTATACGTTATTGGTACACCCGGATTTTATAAGAAGCTATCCTTTAGCAAAGAATATCAAAAACTTTGGTTTCTTTTCTTACGATACAAATGAGGCGCTTCATTTATCTGATCAGGAAAAAACAATGATAACTGGACTACTTGATAATATTGGAAATGAATTAAATACAGCTATTGATGAAGTGAGCCAGGACGTTATTGTTTCTTATATTGATGTTCTTCTCAATTACAGCAACCGTTTCTATAAAAGACAGTTTATCACAAGAAAGGCTGTAAATAGTGATCTGTTGACAAAAATGGATGTTGTACTGGAAAACTATTTCAATCAGCAGGAAACATTGAATAAAGGGCTTCCTACAGTAGAGTTTCTGGCCTCTACACTCAATCTGTCACCGCATTATCTGAGTGATATGCTTCGCAACCTTACAGGATTAAATGCCCAGCAGCATATTCATGAAAAACTGATTGAAAAGGCAAAAGAATATCTTACCACTACAGGTTTTTCTGTATCTGAAGTAGCATATGCACTAGGATTTGAGCATCCGCAGTCATTCAATAAGCTGTTTAAAAAGAAAACGGATAAAACTCCTCTGAGTTACAGGCAATCTTTCAATTAGATAAAAAATACCCGGTTCAAATGTCGGGTGTTTTTATTTTTATACTGACTTTGAATGTTTTTAGTCAGGATTTTGTTTTTCTTTTATCAAAACTTCAATTTTGTTTTTTGCAGTTGCCCATTCATCATCCAAAATACTGTAATAAGCTGCATTTCTTGTACTGCCATCGCTGAGAATTTTGTCTTTGCGTAAAATACCTTCAAATACACCACCGATTTTTTCGATGGCTTTTCTTGATCTGAAGTTATCATCTTTGGTTTTCAATTGTACCCTGTTTGTTTTCAGCACATCGAAGCAGAAGGTGAGTAGTAGTAATTTGCATTCAAGGTTGATGGCTGTTCCCCAGAATTCTTTGGTGATCCATGTCCATCCGATTTCCAGTTTTCTGTCTGCCGGATATATTTCAAAAAAACGGGTGGAACCAATCAGTTTTCCGGTTTCTTTATAGCGTATTATAAACGGGTATTGATTCCCGGTTTCTCTTTCTGACAAAGCAAATTCATACGTTTTATAAAACATTGTTTCCTCTGAACAGTCTGTAGGAATCATTTCCCAAAGTTCTTTATCTGAAGCAGCAGCATATAATTCTTCAAAATGCAGTTTTTCAAGAGGAATTAATTCCACTGTTTCTCCTTTCAAAACTGTCGGATAGGGAATCCATTTTTCTTTCATGATTCATTTTTATACATCGAAATTAATGAAAAATGAATATCCGTGTTCAAAAAACAAAGTGATTTTCTACCATAATAATCTAGTGCATTTCTGTTATTGGTTAAAATGGAACATAAAAATGACAAAAATGAACTAGATTTTAATGGGTGTGTCTATCTAAATTTGCAGAAGGAATTTTTATCATCCTGTTATAATGAACGAGAGAGAATCTTTTAATGCAAAAATGCCAACAGCCTGTTTTTTACTTTTCTTTGCCCATGGACTTGTCTTTTCTTCCTGGGCGAGCCGAATTCCTATCATTAAAACCGCGCTTTCCATCAATGAAGCACAATTGGGAACACTTTTACTTCTCATGCCGATAGGGCAGCTTTCAACAATGGTTTTAGCCGGAAAACTGATCAGTATCTATGGAAGCAGCGGCATTATTAAAAGATGCTTTTTGCTGTATCCTTTTTTTCTTTTGTTAATTGGTTTATCACCTTCTTACTGGACGTTGGGTGTTGTTCTGTTCTTCTTTGGAGTTTCCGGGAACATGTGTAATATAGCAATCAATACCCAGGCCATTGAAATAGAATCTATAACGAAAAGAACCCTTCTTTCTTCTTACCATGGAGCCTGGTGTTTTGCGGGGCTTACAGGGGCTGTTGTTGGTTTATTAATGATCAACCTTCATGTAGGAACCTTTTACCATTTTGTTGTTATTTTTATTCTGGTAGGAATACTTTGGTTCTACAGTAAAAGAAATCTGACCAATATTATCCATAAGGCAGAGCCGCAAACCCGTTCAATATTCAAGGCTGTGAATCCTACACTGGTTGGCTTGGGAATTATAGGATTTCTGAGTATGGCGATTGAAGGTGCTATGTTCGACTGGAGCGGGGTTTATTTTCAAACTATAGTTAAAGCCCCGGAAAATCTTGTTATACTGGGATATACAAGTTTTATTTTAATGATGACTTTAGGTCGTTTTATCGGGAACAGGATCATTGAGAAATATGGAAAAAAGATCGTTCTGCAGTGTTGTGGTATTCTGATGAGCGGAGGCCTTTTTCTAAGTGTTTTCTTCCCGGAACTGTGGATCTGTATCATTGCTTTTATGATTATTGGCCTTGGTAGTTCGCTGAGTGTGCCGTCCGTTTATAGTACAGTTGGAAAGGTAAGTACGGTAGCTCCCAGTATTGCATTATCATTTGTTTCCAGCATTTCGTTTTTAGGATTTCTGATGGGGCCGCCTCTTATCGGGTATATTGCTGAAAGTTTTGATCTCAGATATTCATACGGTCTTTTTGCCTGTTTTGGGATTTTACTGGCGGTTATGGCCGGGCAGATGAAAGTATTCAGAAAATCATAATGAATCTCTTTTGCTGGGAATTTTGTCATCGGTTAAGAGTTTTTTGATATGTTTTAGCTTATGATCGTTGATTAATCTTGCAATTCAAAATACTCTTTATCTTTATTAAAAATTTATTTTCATGAAACCGGTCTCAGGAATTGTAACCGAAACTACTATTCATAATTCTTTTTCCATAAAAAGGCTGGAGGATGATGTTCCATATTCAGAAGAATGGGTAAGACTCAATTATCATCATATTGTAATAATTGAAATTGGTAAAGGAGTACTTACGATAGACGAACATTCTTTTGATATAGCAGCTCATGAAATTTTTTTATTGGCTAAAGGCCAGATCTGCAGGTTTGAAAAAGTGTCTTCTGTTAGTGGTTATCATATTTCTTTCGGAGACTGTTTTTGGGAAAGAGTGCCTTCCAGTGCCAGTAATTGCAAGGCGGTCTTGTTTAATAACGCGGCTGCAAATCAAAAATTAATGCCGGATCAGACGGAAATAAATGAATTTTTAAACTTATTTAAAAATTTACTAACGGAATACAACGTTGAATCTTATACCAATCAAATGGATGTGCTGGCTGCCTATTTAAAGATTATCATGATCAAGCTGGCTAACGTAAAAATTGTAAAAGAAGAAACTTTTGACAGCCAGGATTATATCATTTACCGCAAATTTATGGAGCTGTTGAGCAGTAAGTATCATATTCTGCATGCGGTAAATGACTATTCAGAGCTGCTGAATATTACCCCACGGAGATTGAGCGAACTGTGTAAACGATGTGCTAATAAAAGCGCAAAAGAAATCATCAACGGACAGATTATTGCAGAGGCCAAAAGACTTCTTCAGTTCAGTTCTCATTCTGTAAAAGAAATTGCTTATCTGCTTAATTTCGGTACCTCAGAACAGTTCAGCCACTTTTTTAAGAAAAATACAGCAATATCTCCTGCAAACTATCGCAGTAATTTCATTCATATCGGAGTTTAATCTTTACCGAAATTTTGACATGTCATCGGCATTTATTGCTATTCTCAGGCATCTGTAATCACGATACCTTTGGATAAAATTATGTAAAGAGATGTCAGTAAATCGTATGAAAGAAGTTGCGGGAATCATCATCCCGGACAGTAAAATTGCCACAGAAGCAACGGATCTTCTATTGGAACACGGAACAGAATTTATTTACAATCACTCCCTGCGAGTTTTCCTGTTTTCCTCATTAAATGCAAAGCGGGAAAACAAGGCGCATGATTCAGAGCTGTTGTATGTTGCATCCGTGTTTCATGATCTGGGACTTGTTTCTCATTACAGCAGTCCTGATCTGAGATTTGAGGTAGACGGAGCCAATGCAGCAAGAGACTTTTTGAAAGGTCATGGTATTGCCCAGGATAAGCTTCAGCTCGTTTGGGATACCATCGCGCTTCACACTACTATTGGAATTGCAGAACACAAAGAGAATGAAGTCGCCTTAATGTATTCTGGAGTTGGGCTGGATGTGATGGGAGAAGGATATGAAAACTTGAGTACCGGAAATCGGGAGGAAATTATCAAAGCTTTTCCGAGAAATAATTTTAAAAAGAAAATTATTCCCACTTTTTTCGGTGGTTTTGAGCATAAAACAGAAACTACTTTTGGAAATATTAAAGCTGATGTTTGCGCCTTCATGATTCCGAATTTCCAAAGAAAAAACTTCTGCGACTGTATTTTACATTCGCCGTGGTCTGAATAAGCAAACTATACAGCCCTGAATATCCAAGGATAAACAGGGCTGTTATAAAATTATGGATATTTATATCCAGTTTTCTATGAGATGAAGCCAAAGTGCTTTTTCTTTATTCAGCAGAAAGATAGCTGATGATTTTCTTTTGGTTGTGACATCTCCTGTAACCTGAGTTTCAATATAAGTGGCCAATCCATGATGCTCAGAATGATTTGTTTCTATATTCTCAACCCGAATAGTGCGTTCAGGAAACTTTCCAAACACAGTTGGTAGCCAGTCTCCAAGCATAGGTAGAGTAACAATATCTCCGTTTCCATTAATCATCTTGAAATCAGGAGAGAATCCGGATAATAATTCCTTATAAAGATTTTCCTGATTTTCTGTTTTGCCTTGAAACCATTTTTCAATATTCCTGTGAAATTCTTCAATTTCCCAAATGATCTTTTCTGTATTGTTCATATTTTAAATGTATAGTATTTATTGATTTAAACCTGTTTTTCATCAATGAATTTTCTTAATCTGTTTCCTGCCCATAGTCCAACTACCTGAAAAATACCTATTATTCCTACAGACGCTGAGAATGCATCTGAGAATCCCAGAACTTTTATCAGATTAAAAAATAATGTTCCAATAACAGCTCCTCCGGTCACACTGCCAATCTGAATGCCAATGCTTACCAGACCGGAAGCCTGTCCCGCTTTATCTTTCGAAACCAGAGAAATGGCTGTCCGCATCATAACCGGCATAATGGTGCCATGCCCGAATCCGGCTATAAACAAAGAGATATGAGTGATTAAAGATGGTTTTTGCTGAAAATAAAAAGCAGCTGCACTTATCACAAAACCTGTCATCAACAATCCCAATCCTACGTAGATCACTTTAGCAGCGCTCAGTTTTATCCGGCTGGTAATCAAAGGTCCCAGGAAAAAAGCAAGCCCATATGGAATAATGGCCAATCCTGTCTCCATTGAATTCTTATGAAGAAACTGCTGCAAATAATAAGGATAGCAAATGAATAAACCTGCGGTAAAATTGTAAAAGAAAATGATCAGAAGGCTTAATGCAAAAGGTTTATGCTGCAGCAGTGCCGGATCTACAAGTACCGGACGATTTTTTTTCAGCTGCTTTATCTCGTATTTTAGAAACATGATTGATAAGAAGATTCCGGTAAATAGAATTCCAAAAATCCACCATGCCCATTCAAATTTTTGTCCAAAAATAAGAGGACAGATAAGCATAAGCAAAGCCAGAATTAATAATAAAGCTCCTGTAAAGTCAATACCTGTCTCTTCTTTCTTATTACCATTGTTCATGGTAAAATGTACACCCAGAATACAGATAATCGTAATCGGTACATTCACAAGAAATACCATTTCCCATGAAAAACTTCCCCAATGCATGCTTAAAAGAACTCCGCCAAGCAATTGTCCAACCACAGAAGCAAGACCAAATACCGAGCTGAAAAGACTTACTGCTTTAGGCTGCTCCTGATTACTGAAAAGATCCTTTATAGAAGCCAGTACCTGAGGAGCCAGCAGTGATGCTCCGACCCCTTGAAACAGTCTGAAAATGATCAGCCATGTAACATCAGGAGAAAATGCACAGGCGAGGGATGAAAACAGGAAAGTATATAACCCTGATATAAACACTTTTTTACGGCCGTAAATATCACCCAGCCGTCCGCCACAAACAACAAGCGCTGCATAAGTAAGCCCATAAATAGCAATAACCATCTGAAGCTGATGATCGCTGGCACTGAATGCTTTTTTGATAGACGGCAAAGCCATATTTACAATAAAATAATCCAGAGGCGAGAGAAAAGCACCTGTGATCAGAAAATTGAGTGCCTGCCACCGTTTCGGATGTGTATTCATATTTTTTTATGCAAAATTACCCGCTTTATGTTCTGTTAAAATTGTACTTTTGGAGGAAAAACCAGTGTGTAATGAAAGGACTGCATCTTGAAGGAATTGATGTAAGAGAAATAACATTGAAAGAGGGAGAAACCGTGTTTAAAACAAAGACTTTTCTCTCATTCATTTATATCGCCAAAGGCAAAGGTACGCTTGTGTATGATGATCGTAGTATTGATTTCTCGCAGGGTAAGCTTTTCATTATTCCGCAGCAGGAAGTATACCGCTTTCAAAGTGAAGCCGCTCAGCTTATCAGTATTCAGTGTCCAATTGAGTTCATCGATAAAATCCGTTTGGAAGCAGACCGAATTGAAAGTTGTGAAAATTTGTACAAATTGCAGTATATCAGCAATAATTACCACGCCAGAGCTGGATGTGTTTTCCGCAATAAAAATGATGAACATTTTGCTGAAACTCTTATTCTTCAGATCACCCGTGAATTTAAAAACAAAGCGGAAGACTATCTTATTATCCGAAACTGTATGTCAATCCTTCTTAATCTGATTGCCCGAAATATCATTCAGAGTGAAACTTCTGACCTTCAGGAAAATCGCAAAGCCTTTTCAATAATGAAGATCATCACTTATATTCAACAACATATCAAGGATCGTGAAAAAACCGGAATTCAGACTATTGCTGAGCATTTCGGAATTTCCGGAAATTATTTCGGAGAGTATTTTAAACAGCAAACAGGAGTTTCCTATCAGGATTATCTGCTGGACTATAGATTAAAATTGGTAGAAACGTATCTAAAATACAGCAGCATCCGATTGAGTGAAATTGCTTATGAACTCCAGTTTAGTGATGAAAGCCATCTTTCCAAACTTTTTAAGAAATACAAGGGAGTGACACCTGGTGAATACAGGAGAAACTTCAAATAGCCCTTTTTTATTAAGATTTTTAATTCAGTAAAAATAAATATAAAGTCAACTATATAGTTGACTTTATATTTTATATATTTGTTGTAAATATATTTCAGATGGATTTTGACTTTATTAAAGAATTAGGATATAAAGCTTTGGACAGCAGGCTGAAAAGAATCAGTGACAGGATGTCCCATGATGTTCGGAAATTTTATAAAGAATTTGAAATTGATGTTGAGCCCAATTGGTATCTGGTTTTTATGCTGCTGAAAAAAAAGGGTGAAATTTCAATTACCGATATTGCTGAACCGCTGGGATATTCACACCCATCAGTTGTAGTTATTGTCAAAAAAATGAATGAAAATGGTTATCTCATCATTAAAAAAGACAGTGTGGATAAACGAAAGCAGATCATTTCACTATCTCCAAAAGCCATTGAAATGCTTCCTCAGTTGGAGCAGATCTGGGACAGTTGTGAAAAGACAATCCTGAAAGTATTATCAGAAGATCTTGGGATTTTCACTTATCTGGATCATATTGATCAGGAATTAAAAGAAGAATCTTTCCATCATAGGTTTAAACATGAATATTTAAAATCAATCAAATCATGAAAGCATTAATTCTCATCACAGCATTTCTTTTTTCCAATCTTATGATTTCGGCAACGGAAACAAAAATCATGATAAGAGCAAAAGCGAGAGATGCCAAATTTATAGGAACTTCATTGGGCGGGGCTCATATCATCATCAGGAACAAACTCAATCAAAGAATTCTGGCAGAAGGAAATACAACAGGAAGTACCGGAAATACAGATCTGATTATGAAAACGCCCAAAGTCAGAGGAAACTCAATCACAGACGCACAGACCGGAGGTTTTATGGCTGCAGTGGATATTGATGAACCTACATTCGTGAACATAGAAGTGATTTCTCCTTTGAACAGCAAACAGGCTCAGGCGGTTGTAAGCACAGAGCTATGGCTGATTCCCGGGAAGCATATTTTAGGAGAAGGTATTATCCTTGAAATTCCGGGATACATTATTGATATTCTGAAACCTAGAACGCATCAATATATTGCATTGAACAGTATTAAAGATAAACCTTTCCTGTTTCAGGCTAATGTTGTCATGATGTGCGGATGTGTCATAGATAAAGGAGGTGTATGGAATTCCGATGAGATTGAAGTGAAAGGAATTCTGAAAAAAGACGGAAAATTTGTAAAAAATATAGACATGTCACTGGTTTCAACCAATCTTTTTGAAGGAAGTCATAGCATCAGTTCTCCGGGAAACTATGAGCTCGTGCTGTATGCTTATCATGAAAAAACGGGAAATACGGGTGTAGATAAGGTAAATTATGTAGTCTTCGAATAAACAGATTAAATGAAAAAGATTGTCTCCAAGATGTCATTCTGAATGTAGTGAAATGTAATGAAGAATCTCATGTGTTTGGTTATTAATGATTGAGACGACTTTTTATTCACAACAGATCATCATAAAACCTGAAGTTCTCTAAATACTTCAATAATTGCTTCTATAAGACCTCTATCTATATTTTTTTCCGCAGTAGCATCCGGAAGGAGAGCTCTTAAGTCACCGTGATCATCACGTTCAATAACAACTTCAGTTCCATCTACATCTACATATAATTTATATCCATAAGAGAATGTAGCAAGCTTTCCGTTGAAAAGCAGTTCTTTACCCTTATAGATTACCGGTACTTCAAATTCTTCCATTGCTGCGGGTATCTATTTATCTGACAAATGTCGGAAAATTTTAATTGATATTCATCATAGCTCAATACCAGAGCTGAATAATGTGACGTGTTAAAAACTCTATTTAGTAAAATCTGTATCTTTATCCGTAGTTATGAAATGTATTATAACGATAGAATGATAAAGTAGTTTGAATTACATGAAACATAAAGTTACCCTATTCTGGTTCAGACGTGATTTAAGGCTGGAAGACAATGTAGGTCTTTTCCACGCACTTCAGTCTGATGATCCGGTAATGCCCGTTTTTATATTTGATACTGATATTCTGGGAAAGCTGGAAGATAAAGAAGACCGCAGGGTTGATTATATCCATCAGGCTTTGATTGATATTAATATTTCATTGAAAAAGTATCATTCAAGAGTTAATGTATATTATGGTAAACCCATAGAGATATTCAGGAAATTATCTGAAGAATATCATATTCAGGGCGTTTTCTGCAATAGGGATTATGAACCTCGGGCAATTGAGAGAGATAAAGAAGTCTATTATTTTTTCACAGAAAAGAATATTCCTTTTAAAGCCTATAAAGACCAGGTAATTTTTGATAAAGACCAGATTATTAAAAAAGATGGTTCACCTTACACCGTTTACACTCCTTTTGCAAAGAAGTGGCAGGAAGCATTAACTCCTGAACATTATAAATCTGTTGAGTTAAATCTTATCAATCTCTTTTCACAGGAATATTCTGATATTCTTACTTTAAAGGAAATAGGTTTCAAAAAAACTGAAATTGATTTTACAAAACCATTTCTGGATGTTTCTATTATAGACAATTATGATCAATACCGTGATTATCCGGCTTTACAGCATACCACACAGCTGGGAATCGCTTTGCGCTTTGGAACAATCAGCATCAGGAAATGTATTGCCTTTGCATTGAATCATAATGCGACATGGCTTTCAGAATTGATCTGGCGTGAGTTTTTTATGCAGATTTTGTATCATTTTCCGCAGGTGGTACATCACTCTTTTAAAAAACAATATGATAATATCAACTGGCGTAACAATGAAGAAGAGTTTAAACACTGGTGTGAAGGAACTACGGGATATCCCATTGTAGATGCCGGGATGAGGCAGCTTAACCAGACAGGATATATGCATAATCGTGTGAGGATGATTGTGGCGAGCTTTCTCTGTAAACATTTGTTGATCGACTGGCGTTGGGGTGAAGCCTATTTTGCCTCAAAACTCAATGATTATGATCTGTCTGCCAACAATGGAAACTGGCAGTGGGCGGCAGGCAGCGGTTGTGACGCAGCTCCTTATTTCAGGGTTTTCAATCCGACGGCTCAGACTGAAAAATTTGATAAAGACCTGCTTTATATAAAAAAATGGCTTCCGGAATGGAATACGCCAGCATATCCTTCTCCTATAGTAGAGCATACTTTTGCCCGTGAAAGAGCTTTATCTGAATACAAAAAGGCATTAGCATAATTCACATAATATCAGCAAAATGCCCGGTAACAAAAACGTCACCGGGCATCAACCAATTGATATTAATATGAAAGTAACTGAATATTAAATCGTTTTCAGATACAGTTCCTGTAGTTCCTGAGCTGTAAATGCTTTGGAAGGTAAGTTCTGTACCAGTTCTCCCTGTTTCATAATTCCGATATTGGAAGCTACACTTACCGCATTGAAAATATCATGGGTAGCCATTAAAACAGTCCGGCCTTCTTTACCGAGCTGGCGCACAATTTCTGTAAATTCTGCGGTGGCTATAGGATCCAATCCGCTTGTAGGCTCATCAAGGAGCAATACTTTTGCATCTTTGGCGAGGGCAATGGCAATTCCTACTTTCTGGCGCATTCCTTTAGAATAACCTCCCAATGCTTTCTGGTGAGCTGTTTCCTGTAATCTGGTGCGCTTAAGGAGTGCAGATAATTCTTCTTTCTGATAATTAAATCCTGCAATTTTGGAGAAAAAATCAAGGTTTTCTATTCCTGTAAGATGCGGATATAAAAGCACTGTTTCAGGAATGTAAGCCAGATGCTTTTTAATTTTTTGCGGCTCATCTTTTACAGATATACCATTTATGAAAGCATCTCCGGAAGTCGCTTTAATGAGCCCCAGAAGAATATTGATCGTTGTACTTTTTCCGGCTCCGTTTTGTCCCAGAAGAGCGAAGATTTCCCCTTTCTTTACTTCCAGATTAAGAGAATGAAGGGCTGTGAAATCGTTGTATTTTTTATGTAAGTTGATGGTTTTTAACATAGTTTTCTGTATTTGTTTTGTGAGAGGATTATGAATAAAGCAATGAAGATAAGATAGGGCAGGAATAGCTGAACCCATTTCAAATGTTCAGACAAGCCGGATACCTGTATGGTTTGCTGTGCCCAGTTTATAGATTCGGCATTCTTTCCCGAGAAAATAAGCGGGTAGAAGAACAACCGTTTTTTCTCATGGAATTTCTTAAGTGAAGAAGCATATTGCAATTGATTATTCATATCAGTTCTCGCCAGATGACTCCCTACGAGCTGGGTATGAAGATTCGGAAGGAAATAGCCTAAATAGACGGCTGCCTGATTTCGTTTCTGCATTTTTTCGGTATACAATTCTGAAGATTTTGCAGACTCCAGATCTCCCATATGCTGCATGGCATAATACCAGGTCCAGGTAAAAGTATCATTTTCTTCTACCTTGAAATTTTTGTACTGAGGATATACTTTATAAAACTTTTCCATAGTAGGACGCTTGGCTTCATCCCATTTGTTGTGATAACCCTCTCTCTGTTCCATGACAGCTTTAAGGGACTCATGAACAGGATAGGTTTTTTGGATCAGGATATTACTGCTCATCGGAATAATAAAATTAGCGCTAACCCACACAATGAGAAGGATCAATGCATTCTGAGCTGATGATTTCCGAAAAGAAATAACCCATCTGCACAGCGCAAACCAAAACAGAATATAAAGCCATCCACTGATCACAAATGCAATATAATAAAGGTCTAAAGATATTTTTATCCAAACTGAAGCGATAATCATTAGAGTGAAATACACAGCCGTTACCGCACCCAGCCGGATGAGCATTTTATGATCCAGAAGCTTTTGTAAATTGCCACTTTGTACCGAAAGAAGCTTCCAGGTTCCTCTTTCTTCTTCTTCAGAAATCAGATTATAACAGAACGCGATAATCACCAATGGGAAAAGGAAAACAATCACAAAACTGAAATCAAAGTTTCCGACAGCAGCATTGGCAGGATTATAAAAATCAGAATTATAACGCTGTTCTTCAAGATTTCGGATAGTTACTCCCTGTATGGAAGGATTTAAATCACGCATTCCGATATTTAAAGCAGCCAGTCTGGGAGTTTCATTCACCAGATTAAATTTAATATAATAAAGAACCAATCCCAGATCATCTTTATGAAACTTTGTGTTCCTTTCTATGCTTTCTTTTTGAAATGCTCCGCTTTTGGAAATGATATCTTCATTCCTGTCCAGAAATTTTTTCCCTGTGTAAATAGCCATAATCCCGGCCATGAACAAAAATAACAATGCAATGATGTAGGCTTTGTTACGGTAAAATTGGGTATATAAATAACGATTCATTTAGATTAATTTTAATTTTCTTCCACTTATTTCAATTGCGAAAATGCATATTGCTAACCAAAGAACTAAAGCAATAGCAGGGATGAATTGCTCTTTCAAGCTGTCTGAAACAGCAGTATACTGATAATTAAAGTCAGGGAATTTCTTCCAGTTGTCTTTATCTATCACAGCAGGCGGTCCTCCTTTCTCCGGTTTAATATTGCTGATATGCTCAATCTGCAGATCATTTAAATGCTGAGCCATTTGATAGCGATACTCTTCAGCCTGCTTTTGAAATTGAGTATAAGAGAAAAAATCAGTGCCCGTTGCTATCATGGAAAAGTTTTTAAGAGCAATGGCTGGATTAATTAATCCCGAAATATCAGTGAGATTTTGTTGTCTGTGATAAATGGTCTGCAATTCTTTTTGATGTCTGATATAAATTTTGGAACTTATCTTTTCTCCTTCTTTCATGACAAATCCTCCATAGTTGAAAGGAAGTTCATTGGTGGTGTTTACCTTATAATGAGCAAGTAAAGAATCTTTAATTTTCTTAAAATGAGGATCGTCAGGATTGTGGCTATCCCCGGATTTTAAAATATCCTTTTCCAGATTGGTTTCAAAAGCAATACGGGAAGGAGCCGGATATAAATTCTGGGCAGCAAACTGAACCCCTTTTGGCAAAACAATAATGAAAAGAAGCCAGAAACCGATAAGGCTGATCAGTGCTGAAGATGTACTTTTACTGTTCGCAGAAACGAGAACCGTTAAAGTGCTGATGAAAAAGTAATACATCATATAAGCGGGCAGCAGGAACAACAAACGGATTAAAATATCTGTTGAATCTGTCGTTTGTGACAGCAGTGCGGCCACAAAAACTACAGGAATTACAGGAATCAGGAAACATAGGGAAAACAGCCACAGTCCCAGAACTTTTCCCCAGACAATATCTCTTCCCGAAGCGCCCTGCACACTGATGATTTTTAAGGTGGCATTCTCACGTTCCTGTACTATTAATCCAAACCCTAAAAAAAGAATAATCAAAGGAACAATACTCTGCAGAATAAAAGCACTGCTGAAAGCTCCGAATCTGACCAGAGTACCTGAACTTCCGGCTTCTGAAAGATTGGCTGTATTCTGTTTATGTGCTTCCAGAAATATGACGTTTCCAAGATAGTCGTCTAGCCCATTATCAAAAATATTTAGTGGATGTCCGATTCTGAAAACCAGATAACCATAATGAGCCATACGATGCGGATGCTTATCAGGTCTTTGTTCCCAATGCTCCCGGACTTCTTTCCGGTATTCCTTTATTTTTGAAAAGGAATCAGTGTATTTTGTAAAACCGATGCCAATGCTCAGCATACAGAAGAGGAGTACAGTAATGGTGATAAGCAGATTCTGTTTCCCTTTAAACAGGTCTTGCCAGGTCTTTCTCACCATCAGTTGTAAGTTTGAAATAGTCATAATTTAAAATTTGTAAGTAGCAGTTAGTAAATAATTTCTTGGTGTTCCCGGAAATAGCCTGAGGTAATTCTGAGCCCCGATCCAGTAGGCTTTATTGGTAATATTATTCAGATTAAAAGCCAGCTGGACAGATTTTGCAGGAGTATAATACAATGCAGCATCTATAGTAGTATATGCCGGAAGTTCAAAACTTCTTGTAAACCACGGCACTTTTGAACTCTGATAAAGAATCCCTGCTCCAATGCCAAAGTCTTTTATAAGCTCTATGGTTGAAAAATTGTAGCGTGTCCAGATATTGACAGAATTTTTAGAAGTATTTTCTTTCCTTTTCCCTGCAAGATCAGGATTGGTATCATCCAGTATTTTAGCATCAATATAGCTGTAACCTCCATAAATATGCCATTGAGGAAGGATGTGCCCGGAAAGCTCAGCTTCAAATCCACGGCTCCGGTCTGCACCTCGCTGTACAAGCTCATCAGGTTCTGAAGAATTGTTGGCATTGATTAAAATGTTTCTCTGGTTAATCTCATACACAGCAATATTCAATAAGAACCTTCCGAAAAGCTCTGCTTTCATCCCCAGTTCTTTAAGGTCTGAAGTCAATGGTTTAAATCGCGCTGCAGATTCGGTACCTGTGAGGCTGGAGGTATTGGGCATTAATGTTACCGTATTGGATTGCGGCTGGAATCCGGTAAGATAAGTTCCGTAAAAATTGATATGATCTGTAAGACTGTATGTAATCCCGAATCTGTATAGAACTTTATTATTTCGGAATGAAGACTCATTGGGCTCTTTGAAATTGGTGGTGTCCTGAAACCATTCCTGACGTATTCCTGATAGAATTTTAAACTTTTTCCATGTGAAAAAATGCTGGATATAAGCAGCGTGTGTAGTTGTAAGAGCAGAAGGAAGAGGAGTTATGATATTCAACGTATTAAAATCATTATTTTGATAGTTTTCTGCACCCGGATTCAGATCAAATGGAGTGACATTGGGTTTAGGAATAAGTATTCCGTTATAATTGAAAGTCTGGTAATCATCAGCGTTAGCAGGTTTGTAAGAAGGAGCTACAGAGCCGTTCTTTAACAGAAAACCTCTTGCGGCATTCTGCTGTCCGCCTTTACGCTTTTCCCAGATTTGACTGTCATAGCCTATTAAAGCCTGATGCTGAACAGCGCCTGTTTTGAATTTAAAATTAAAATAAGCATTAATATTGTCTACAGCCCAATTTTGCTTTCTTTGTACAAACTGCATCATCGCGAGGCTGGAAACCGGTTTGTTATCCATATCTGGAACAAAGGAATTGGTTGTTCGGTGTTCCTGCAGGTTTTCTCTCCAGTATTGCTTCATATAAGATGCATTAAAACTTATAGCTTCGTTAAAATGATGGGCAGCACTTCCCATTATAATCAGTTCCCTGGTTTTAAAAAAGTCATCAGGTGCTCCCAGGTTTAATGTTCTTGGAGTACTGTTCAGATCTGTTTTTCCTGCAACGGCACCGAAAATAGGCTGCCCTCTGTCCAGGTTTCCATAAAGATCATTAAAAATCATTTCTATATTCACAGATGTTTTTTCATTCGGAACAAATGTGATAGAAGGAGAAATTAAAACGCCACTGTTTTTAACATGATCCCTGAACGACTGAGCATTTTGGTAAGCGCCATTAAAACGATACAGCAAGGTTTTACTCTTATTTAAAGGGCCTGTAAGATCTGTGGTGACACGGTACGTATCAAAACTGCCTCCTGATAAACTGATCTCGTGACGGGAAACAGACAATGGTTTTTTGGTAACCATATTAATTGTTCCTCCGGGATCTACACTGGACATGGTAATGCTTGCAGGACCTTTGAAAACTTCCACACGCTCTATATTGGAAGTCATAGGCTGTAAAAAATAATACTGTCTGGTCCGCATTCCATTGATAATCTGCCCTTCTTCATTTTGACTGATCCCCCGAATGTTGTATTGGTTGTAATAACTGGAAGGAGAGACTCCGTTCACATTTTTCATAACATCTCCAAGCTGAAAAGCCTGGCGGTCGGTAATCAATTCCTTGGTAACCGTATTAAGAGTTAAAGGCAGATCTTTGTTTTTCATAGCAATCTTGGTGGCGGCAAAAGAGTAGTCGGAAGTATAATCTTTAGACTTTCTTCCGATAATTTCAACCGTTTGTACCATTGTAGATAAAGAATCTTCAGGGCGGGACTGCGCATACAGAAATGAGGATACGGTAATGAAACTTAAACTTAAAAGTTTCACAGAATTTGGGGAAATACAAAGAATTATTTCCGGATAATTAAAATTACTGGTAGTCATGAACAGGGATGTACGGACATTGAATATGCCCATTAATAAAAGGATATCTTTAAGTGTGTGAAAACACAGGTATCCACGGAATAACAGTACAGACTAAAAAATCTGTATATGAAAAATGGCAGCAGTATAAATTAAGCTGCTGCGAAAAATGAAGATGGGGGAGCCCGGGAGCTGAAGAAGTCGAGAAGACAACGGTATGAAATAGCTTTGGGCTGAGGCATTTCGTTGTCATTCGTAGTATTGATAACAAAATCCATATCCAAAGGTTCAGGAAGGAGAACATTGTTCATATGCATATGGAGCGCACACTGACATTCATCATCCTGTGAAAAGGTAGGAATTTTCTCTTCTTTGGAACCTTTTTTATAGATCACTTTACTTTTGGCATGATTAGCATGATCAAAACACGTTGTTACGCCGCTGACATTAGAAACAAATATCAGAAGTAAAGAGAAAACAAAAAAGACTCTGAGAAATTTTTGCATAATAAAAAACAAAAGTACAATTTAATTTGATAAAAATTGAATGATGAATGAAAAGTAACAGATATTTTTCAAGCGATAATTTCAAACCTAATGGTTTTATTCTTCGTTGCATACATGAAATATTTTCCATAGCAGTATGATCCGGATCATATTTTGTGATAGTAAACACTTGCTATATTTGGCCCATTGAAATTTCATATTTCTGACAAATTACAGTATAACCTTCCGGTGACTCGGGAGGTTTTTTTGTTTTTATAAGTTACAACCTCAATACATTCAGAGATTGGGCAAATTCAACAAACGTCCGCTAAAAAAGTGGAAAATAAAGTTGAAAAAGCCGAAGATAAACAGCAAACAAAAAAAGATTAGACACTAGAATTAAAATAGGGGTTTTTCCTCACGATTTTGGGATTTACAATTTTAATTTTGCTGAATAATACATAAAACTAAATACATGAAAACATCACAAAAAGGAATCAATCTGATTGTATCATTTGAAGGCTTCAGCTCAAAGCCTTATCTGGATTCAGCAGGAATTCCGACAATAGGATATGGTAACACTTACTATCCCGGAGGAAAGAAAGTAACGATGAGAGATCCGACAATCACAAAAGAAAAAGGAGTAGAATTATTCGCTGCAGTCCTGCCAACTTATGAAAAGATCGTGAATTCAAAAGTGAAAATAGCACTTAATCAGAATCAGTTTGATGCGCTGGTTTCTCATGCTTACAATACCGGAGGATCTGAGACTTTGTTTTCTCTCATCAACAAAAGAGCAGCAGATTTAGAAATCAGAAATTGGTTTACTACGAAATATATTGCTGCTGGCGGAAAAATATTAAATGGGCTTATCCGAAGAAGAAAGGCAGAAGCAGATCTGTTCTTTGGGAAATAGATATTCCCCACTGTTAGGTTGGGATTATTTATTAGCTAAAAAAGCCGTCAGATTCTTTTCTAATAAACTTTAATTCATGCTCTAAAAATTTATCATACCCGTAGAGTTATGACTACAGTCATATCCGTAAATTCCTGTTTGTATTATATTTGGAGATTGGATACTTCAAATTAGTTGAAAAGAGACATTTTTTTACCTCCTAATGCATAGGAGGTTTTTTTGTTGGGAAAGTATTAAATATATATGTGACCTCACCAGGGATCGAACCTGAATCTAAAGTTTAGGAAACTTTTATTCTATCCATTGAACTATGAGGCCTGATTTAAAAGAAGCTCTGTCTTTACTTTTCTAAACTTCATTCTCTGAAACTTTTTTCAAACACAAAGACAAAATTCAATCCATTATTAATAAGGAAGCTAAGAAACGACAATGTCGCAGATGAAGCTATACGTTTGCTTATGAAGAATCAACGAAGTTGATTACATCTTTGCTCCCTTTAGAATATAAATTTTATATTATTAAACCTTTGCGTCAAAATGTAAGCAGTACAAAATACTTTTTTCCAGATTTTGACTGAGTCAAATAATCTTCAGAAAGCGTTATTTAAAAAGGGTATATGGATAAAAGAATCTGCCCTTTAGGAGCAGATCCAGTAGATAAATACATCTCATTTTTTTAATTAGACAACAATAAAAAGCACAGCCGACAATGCTGTGCTTAAATTTTTATTTCAAATTTAATTGCAATTTCAATAGTAGTAAGAAAAGCAAATAAAGTTTCCACTTCGATTTTTATTACATAGTAAATGTAGTAATTATTTTAATACGAAATATGAATTTAATGTTAAAATTCACAAGTTATCCACAATTTGTTGTGGATAACTTTGCAGCTAGTTTAAAATCCAGGTTTTTGCTGCCTCAATATCCATATCCTTTCCTTCTTTCGGTTCTACAGGAATGTCCGGATCTATCTTTCCGTAATAGACTTTTCCGTAACGGTCCATTTCGTAAGAAGTGGCCAAAGCAAGACTTTTACCGTCACTTAAAGTATAAGGTCTGTTTGCTGAAGTATATCCTGCTGAAGGCTGCCCAATTAATTTTACATTGTTCTTTCCAATAAAAGCAATGGTGGTAGCTTCTCCGGAGCTTGCTGTACTTGGACCAATCAGCACCGCTATTTTTGACTGACGGCTCTTAAGCTCATAAGGTTCCTCAATTTTATGCGGACCAAACTTTCTGTTTTTATAGATCCATGGACTCTTTTTACCATTATAAACAAAATACCCCAGTGTTCCTTCACCGATCAGGCTTCCAAGTCCACTGATCATAGGGTGCATATTTCCTCCGGTGTTGGTTCTCAGGTCTACAATCCAGCCTTTAATCTTATTTTCAGAGTCCAGTTTTTTAATCATATTGTGAATCTGTAAGGCAAAAGCATCCCCAACTTCCGTATTTAAAGAAGCAAAACCCGGAACAGAAACATACCCGATGTTCTGGTCGATTAGTCTGGAATCAGGCTTTGCATCATTGGTATTGGTGGTTTTCAGCTTTTCTGTACGTTCTTTGCCATCAATGAAAGAATGGTTATCACCAGCCTCTCTCAGACTTTTGATGATATAATTTAAAGCGGTATCTGTATCATCAATGGTTTTCATTCCTTTTGCAAGGTAATTCAGATTGGTATCAATATTCTTCCAGTCTAATCTATCTGAAAAAATAGAATTCTTTTTCACAATATCTCTAAACTCCTGAATGTATTTGGCAGAAACTTTTGAAGGTTCCTCCTTTGAAAACGCAATTTTATTGAGCTCAAAATGATCAAACCAAACTGTTCCGTTCCCTGTAAATACCCCTCCAAGAAGCAGGCTTTTTACATTTTTATCAACAGTGAAAATTAAAGAATATTTTGTCCAGTCTTTATTCACAGCAATAGATTTTTGCTGTGATTCTGAATTTCCGAAGTCAATCATTTTACCATTTTCATCTTTTACCTGAGTCCATAGATTGATTATTCCATGGGTGTTTTCAGATTTTACATAGGCACTTATTTCTATTTTCTGTAATTCCTGAATGTCAAGAGGAACTTTTTGAGAGAAAGATTGAAAGTTTTTGGTATCATCAGATTTTCCTGTAAGCTGCATCGAGGCTTTTCCTCCGAAGTATTGTGTATAATCTACCTTTCCTTCGTATAAATCCGTTTTTTTAATATTCCAGTGATTGGGTAACCCATCTGTCATGTTTTCAAAACCGGCATTTTGTATTTGAGCTTCCACTGAGCAGAACAGAAATGCTGCTATCATAGTGTAGGTCAATTTTTTCATAGTTATTAATTTTGGCTAAAATAAAGAACTTGTCAACAAATATACACTCTGTTAACAAATTTTAGTAATGGTTTAGAAGGATTAACAAATTTTAGACTTTACATATGATTTCTTAAAATTACTGTTCAGAAAGATATTTTAACACAAAATCATTTAAGATTTTTTTCTCGTCATCACTGCCTTTATTGTCCATGTGACTATGGTTGATGGAGGTTGTTTGTACTGTCATAGAATACTTTTTTTGTTCTGCTTCATTGGGAAGTACACCTTCATCAGCCGGATAATCGTTAGAACGTAAAGTATAAATTTTAGGAACTGAAGTTCTTGGCAGGAACATTCTCCGGTTATCCATTGTAATCAGTTTATACACCAGGTTAGGGTGCTGATTACCGAATAATGCTGCCATATCACCACCATTGGAGTGTCCTATTAATGTCAGATGTTTATAATCCAGTTCCGGTTTTGTCTTTTTAAGTTCATTAATTACAAACAGAATGTTATCCGAACCATTTTGCCAGAAAGGCCTTCTTACCAACTGTAAATTTCCTTCTGTTGGTAAAGGGCTGTCTGTCGTCAGCTCATGTTGAATGCTTACCGTAAAATAACCTTTTGAAGCCAGTTTTTCCGTTAAATAAGAATACACAAAATAATCTCCGCCTTTATTGAAACCATACCCATGATTGAAGATGACGATCTGCTGGCCGGGAATCTTTTTATCAGCTTTTGGATAATAAAAGGCAACAGGAATCTTACGGTTTCTGCTTTGGTCAAACATAGCTAACGTATCCAGTTTTACTTCATAATTATGACTTTCAGTGTTTTTCTTTTGTACAGTACAGTCGGTTATAAAAATAGGAATGGCAAAAAGGGTAGAAAAGAAATACTTCATGGATTGTTTTTATTTGAAAGAATAAAAGAATGATCTTAGTTCATCTGCAAATATATGAGGTAATTCCAGGGCGGCAAAATGACCGCCTTCATCCATTTTTTTAAAGCTGGTTACATGTACAAAACGTTCTGCCCATTCTTTCGGAAACTGGGCTTCACGGGGAAATACGAGTACTCCGGCCGGAACATTGCTTTTGTGATGAACGTGAGTTCCGCTCCATAAAGCAGCAGCGTCTTCTTTATACATTCTGGCAGAAGATCCTATCGTTTGAGTTACCCAGTAAATCATAATATTGGTGAGGATTTCATCCTTTCCTCCAAAGGCAGTTTCTATTAATTCCGGTGGCGATCCGGCGTTGATAAAGCTTATGATCCAGCCTGCAAGTCCGATAGGAGAGTCGTTCAGTCCATAAGCAAGAGACTGAGGTTTGGTAGACTGTACCATCGCGTAAGCTCCTTCACTGTACCACCAGTGCTGGACAAACTGCGCGAATTGTTTCTCATCTTCACTCATTGTTGCCGGATCTTCCTGACCGGTTGGGTATCCTACATCTGTAAGATGAACGGCTTCCAGTACTTCCGGATACTTTGAAATCAATGCTTTTACTACTCCCATACCTATGTCACCTCCGGCAGCACAGAATTTTTCATACCCGAGTACTTCCGTCATCAGTTTTTTCCAAAGATCAGCAACTCTTTCACTGCTGACCGTCGTTTTATCAGAAAACCCAAATCCCGGAATTGAAGGGATAATCAGATCAAAACTCTGTTCGCCCTCGGTAAGCAATGGAATGATTTTATGAAAACGGTAATAGCTGTCCGGCCAGCCATGGGTAAGGATCAGTGGCTTAGGATTGGGGCCTTTTCCTCTGATGTACTGGAAGTGAATCAGAATTCCATCTATGCGGGTTGTATACTGCGGATACTGATTCAGCTGCTGTTCATGCATCTTCCAGTTGTAATCGTTCATCCAGTAGCTGGTAAGCTCTTTCAGATAAGCTTCGTTGGTGCCGTAGTTCCAGCCAGAGCCATCTGGTTCAGCCGGCCATCTGGTGTTTTGGATACGGTTTTTCAGGTCGGTTATTACCGATTCGGGAATGTTTACTGTAAATGGTTCCATATTATTATTTTGTTTTGGTGTAAGTGTTTTTTTTTTTTTTTTGGAATATGTTGATAGTAAGATTGTTATCAAAGTTAAACACTTTCTCTTTTAATAAATGTTGTCAAAATCATAAATTTTTTGATTTTTTAATGATGGAAAATAGGTAACTTTAATTCATTAAAATCTCGTAACACATATTACTATTATCAGGTGTTATTTTTAGCCCTGAACATCTTAGGTTCAATTTTCTGAACCCAATCCATTTTATATCATATTTAAAAGCAAAGACAATACGTCATTTGCAGTATCAACAGTCATTAGCGGTTAATCTGCTGTTGATTATTAATGTTTAATATTAAAAAAATCATTATGAAAACCTATAAAATTGCCATCATCGGCGGAACAGGAAAATCCGGACAATATCTGGTTCAAAACCTTTTGAAAAAAGGATATTCCCTTAAACTTTTAGTAAGACATCCTGAAAATTTTACCACTCAAAATTCCTTAATTGAAGTGGTAAAAGGAGATGTAAGAGATGAAACAGCTGTCCGTTCATTGATTGAAGGAGCTGATATTGTAATGAGCACTTTAGGGCAGCCAAAAGGAGAGAAATCTATATTCAGTGATGCTGCGAAAAATATAATCAGGGCGATGAATTATCATGGGATCAGTCGTTATATTGTAACCACAGGTTTGAGTGTGAATACACCATTTGATCAAAAAAATGAAAAGGTAAAAATGGCAACAGACTGGATGTACCAGAATTATCCTGAGACAACAGCAGACAAACAAAAAGAATACGAACTTCTTTTGGGAAGCAATCTGGACTGGACTTTGGTAAGGTTACCGTTGATTCATCTTACAGAAGAAAGTTTTGAAGCTGAAACAAGTCTCACAGACTGCAAAGGTGAAGGTATCAGTGCTGCAGATCTTGCTGAGTTTTTGGCTTCTCAGATTGAAAATTCTGAGTATATCAGGAAAAGCCCGTTTTTGTATAATCTGAAAGAGTAACTATTTTATTAATAAACAGAAGTAGTTGTCTCAGAAATGTCATTCTGAACACAGACTGACATTTCTGAGACAGCTGTTTCTGTTTTAATGTATTTTATTTCTTACGGCCATACATCAGGATGCGTTTAAATGCATAGATGGCTGGATATTTTGTAAACTTTTGTGCGATGCGTGATTTAAATTCAGTAATGAAACTTTCTTTCTGATCTCCTTCCAGACGTTCCAGGTAAGGTAATAAGGCTGTTCCTGAAATAAATTCATATAAAGCCTCATAATCATCTGCGATAATAGGATAAACCTTCTGGAAAATTTCTATATCCTGAATTCCGTTATCAAATAGGATCTGCGCATAATCATCCATCGAAAGCACCGGTGAATCACGGTTGAAATGATCTAACTGTGATATATAAGGTTCTTCATCTGCCATTTCCGTTAAAATCTGATTCAGGATATTTTCTTTCTGAACAGGCATCTGAATAGCTAACTGACCTCCGGGTGATAGCAGTCCAATGATTTTAGGAAATAAAGTTTCGTGATCATCAGCCCATTGTAATGCGGCGTTACTGAAGACAAGATCCCATTTCTGATCAGACTGTGCTGTTTCTTCAATAGTCTGAAGTTTAAAATGCAGATTTTCATTCTCATACTTCTTCGATTTTTCAAGCATTTCTGCTGATGAATCAATTCCTAAAAATGTAGAACCTGTTAGTTTTTCTGTTAAAATGGAGGTTTGTTCTCCGGTGCCGCAGCCTAAGTCAATGGCTTTTATATTGCTTTCAGACTTGATCAATGCAGCCAAATCGTAAAAGGGTTTGTAGCGTACATCTTTGTACTGATCGTATAGTTCGGGATTCCAAGGCATAAAGAAATAATTTTGTAATGGTTGAATAAAGATAGATAATCTAAATAAAAAATCGGCTGTTTTAAAACAGCCGATTTTATTTATTGTTCAAGTTTTTCTTTGATATATTTTGCCGTATAGGACTTTTTATTTTTAATGAGGTCTTCAGGAGTTCCTGCAAATACAACTTCGCCACCGTGTTTTCCTGCTTCCGGACCGATATCAATAATATAATCTGCACATTTGATAATATCAGGCTGGTGCTCAATAACTATCACGGAATGTCCAAGATCAATCAATGCCTGCAGTGATTTCAATAGCTTCTGAATGTCATGGAAGTGAAGTCCTGTGGAAGGTTCATCAAAGATAAATAAGGTTTTATCCGTTGTTACCCCTTTCACCAGGAATGAAGCCAGTTTTACACGCTGTGCTTCACCGCCGGAAAGTGTAGAAGAGCTTTGTCCAAGCTGCAGATATCCTAAACCAACTTCCTGAAGAGGTCTCAGTTTCGTTACAATCTTATCTTCATTGTTATCTTTAAAGAATTCCAGTGCTTCATTTACGGTCATATGAAGAATATCCGAGATGTTTTTCTCATCAAATTTTACTTCAAGGATCTCGTTTTTAAATCGTGTTCCTTTACAAACCTCGCATTCAAGCTCAATGTCTGCCATAAACTGCATAGAAACGTTGATAACTCCTTCTCCTTTACATTCATCACATCTTCCGCCATCTACGTTAAAAGAGAAATGTTTAGGCTTGTAACCCATCATTTTCGCTACTTTCTGTTTGGCAAAAAGATCACGGATGTCGTCGTAAGCTTTTAAATAGGTTACCGGGTTTGAACGGGATGATTTTCCAATCGGATTCTGATCAATCAATTCAATATTTTTAATCAGTTTTTTCGGGAATTCTACAGAATCATAATCTCCTTTTTTTCCACCCATTCCAAGCTGGATCTGAATGTCATTGGTAAGGATTTCTTTCATCAAAGTAGATTTTCCGCTTCCTGAAACCCCGGAAATTACAACCAGGCTTTCCAGTGGAACATCTACATCTATATTTTTAAGGTTATTCTGACGGGCTCCTTTAATGTGAATCCATTCTTTTCCTTTTCTTCGTTTTTTCGGAACTTCAATTTCCAGTCTTCCGGTAAGATATTCTGAAGTAAGCGTGTTGGCTTTTTTCAGGTCTTTATAATCTCCGGCAAATACCAGTTCACCACCAAGATAACCCGCTTCAGGGCCGATATCAATAATATAATCAGCGGCTCTCATTACATCTTCGTCATGTTCCACCACAATTACAGTATTTCCAAGGTCACGAAGATTTTTCAATACTTCAATCAGGTTTTCCGTGTCTTTAGAGTGAAGACCAATAGAAGGTTCATCCAGAATATAGATAGAACCTACCAAAGAACTTCCTAAGCTGGTCGCTAAGTTGATTCTCTGACTTTCTCCTCCTGAAAGGGTATTGGAAGTCCTGTTTAATGTTAAATATCCTAATCCTACCTTTAGTAAAAATTCAAGACGGGTTGTAATTTCATAGATCAGCCTTTTAGCAACTTCTTTGTCGTGATCTGAAAGCTTCAGCCCATTGATCACCGGAGCCAGTTCATCCAAAGGAAGTTCTATCATCGACTGGATGTTATGTCCGTCTACTTTTACCCAGCTGGTTTCTTCACGAAGCCTCAATCCTTCACATGTAGGACAAAGGGTTTTTCCTCTGTAGCGTGAAAGCATTACCCTGTACTGAATTTTATATAAGTTTTCTTCAAGCATTTTGAAGAAATTATTGATGGATGGGAAACTGTTTTTTCCGTCACCTTTCCAAAGGAAGTTTTTCTGCTCTTTTGTTAATTGGTGATAAGGTTTATGAATAGGGAAATCTCCAGCCTTTTTGATGAAGTCTTTTTTCCACTCACTCATAGTCTCACCTCTCCAGCTGACAACGGCATCTTCGTAGATAGATAATGTTTTATTGGGGATTACAAGATCTTCATCTATTCCGATTACTTTTCCATATCCTTCACATGCAGGACATGCTCCATATGGGTTGTTAAAGCTGAAAAAATGAACATTCGGTTCAAGAAACTCCATTCCGTCCAGTTCAAACTTATTGGAGAATTCTTTTACCTTTTCAGTATCTGTATTTTTTAATGAACAATAGCCTCGTCCTTCATAAAATGCCATCTGAATAGAATCTGCAAGTCTTTGTAAAAAACTTTCGTCCTCTTCATAGGAGAAACGGTCAATAACAAGATTGATCGCCATTCCTTTTTCAGGAGCAAATCCAAAGCTTTCCAGGTCTTCAATTCCTGCTAGGTTCCCGTTGATTTCAAGTCTTGTGAAACCTGCCAGCTTCAGAATATTCAGGGTTTCTTTGAAATTGTCCGCATCATATTCCAAAGGAGCTGTCAATAAAAAAGAAGTGTCTTTTTTGGAAGCTTTGATAAAATCTACCACATCAGAAACCGAGTCTTTTTTCACTTCTTCACCCGAAACAGGAGAAAAAGTTTTCCCGATTCTGGCAAAAAGAAGTTTCATATAATCATAAATCTCCGTAGATGTTCCTACCGTAGAACGCGGGTTGGAAGAAATTACTTTCTGCTGGATCGCAATAGACGGCGCAAGTCCTTTGATATCATCTACTTTTGGTTTTTCTAATTTTCCCAAAAACTGACGTGCATAAGAACTTAAACTTTCAACATATCTTCTTTGCCCTTCAGCATAAATGGTATCAAAGGCCAAAGATGACTTACCGCTTCCTGAAACTCCTGTAATAACAATCAGTTTATTCTTCGGGATCAGGACATCTATATGTTTCAGATTGTTAAGATGTGCATTCTTAACAAAAATCTGTTTTTTTATGTCTATTTCTGTTGTATTAGCCATATTTTGTTTATTCATAAAAGTGACTGTACAGCATTAAGGCCGTCAGTATAATGGTGTTTTGCCACTGAATATTTCAGGGCGGTCATCAATTGAACTTTTAAGCTATTCCTCAATCTATCTGATCCCTGTAACATCATTTTATTAAAAAGTACTGTTTAAAAATACAGTTGAAAAAGAATAGTTTCATCGTAAAATTAAGACCCACAAAATTACGAATTTTTACTGGAAATTTTATGCATATCTTATTGTTAAAAATTATTATCATAAACGGAAAATTAAGAGAAAAAAATTGAAATATAGTCATTGGAAAATGGTGAAATGAAACTGATTTTGTGATTTATTCTTATTTTATTGCTTATTCTACAGTATTCTGTATAGTTTTAGAAATTATGTTAACTTTTTTTATGAAACTATTGTTTTGTATTTTAAAATTATTTAAAATTGTATCCTTAAATATGTAATAAGAAATGAGAAAATTATTCAGAGATCTGGTTACACATTTAATGAAGAAAAGATAGAATTACTCCCTCACAAAGATGCAGCGCTATGCTGCATCTTTTTTTATGATAACTATCATTTGCCTGTCTTAGTGAACTCTCTTACTTTTGGGATCTGTTATAAAAAACTACGGAAACGATTATGATCAAAAAGATAGGAAGTGCTTTTTTTCTGGGATCTTTACTTTGGGTAAATGCACAGGAGAAGACAACAGATATTGAAAGCATTGAATTTCAGGGAAAATTTATCTCTACACCTTATAAAAGTGCTAACCAGAATATCAGCGTTATCAGCAGAGAAGATATTGTAAATTCTCCGGCTAAAAGTATAGACGAAATTCTTCAGCAGGTACCAGGAATGGATATCAGAAGGAGAGGAGCCAATGGGGTGCAGAGTGATATAGGTTTCAGGGGAAGCTCTTTTGAGCAGGTGCTTCTGCTTCTGAACGGAATCAGGATGAATGATTCCCAGACCGGACATAATAATATGAATATCCCGGTGGATCTTGATGACGTAGAAAAAATAGAAATCATAAAAGGGCCGGCTGCCAGACGTTTTGGACAGAATGCTTATGCCGGTGTTATCAATATTATTACCAAAGCTGTTCCTGGGAAAAAAGTGAAAATCAGTGCGGATGGAGGAGATTTCGGTACTTACGGCCTTGGATTCAATGCTCAGATAGGAAATGAAAAGTTTACTAACTCCCTTCAGGCTAATTCTGCTTCTTCAGAAGGGTATATGTTTAATACTGATTATGAGATCAGAAATGTCTTTTATCAGGGGAAACTGAATATTAAAAATGGAGATGTGAGAGTACAGGCCGGCTTTTCGGAAAAGAAATTCGGGGCTAATGGTTTTTATGCTTCCAGTGCAGCAACAAAACAGTATGAGGAAACGCAGGCTTCTATTGTAAGTGTGGCTCATCAGCAGACTTTTGGAAAGTTGAAACTTAATTCAAACGTATATTGGAGAAGAGGGCAGGATATGTACCTTTATGACAGATGGAATCCGGGTTTCTACCGAAACATGCACATTGGAAATAATGTAGGAGGCGAAGTGAATTCCATCTACCAATGGGGATTGGGAACAACCGGAATTGGTGTAGAACTTAGAAAAGAATTTCTGGTAAGCAGTAATCTGGGCGACAGAAACCGTTTTGTATCTCAGGTTTTCTTTGAACATCATTTTTCATTACTGGATAAGAAACTTAACATCAGTCCGGGAATTTCCTGGGCCAACTATTCTAAAGAAGGGAATTTCTTTTATCCTGGTTTGGATGTCGGCTATAACTTTAATCCTAATAGTAAAATCTACGGAAATATTGCAAAAGTACACCGTATACCAACCTTTACCGAACTTTATTATGTAAGCGGAACGGAACAGGGAAATCCGAATTTACAGCCTGAAAATGCGCTTTCATCCGAGGTAGGATATCAATATCAGAATAACAGAATTTTAGCTAAAATAAGCGGATTTTTAAGGAACTCCAGCAATTCTATTGACTGGGTTAAAAATGACCTTAAAGACAAAGTATGGTTTGCAGAAAATGTAGGAGACATCAAAACCAAAGGAATCGAAGCAGAGTGGAGCCACAGGCCGGTAGACTGGCTGAAATATACTATTGGGTATACTTATATTGACAGTAAATATGAAGAAAAGAATGGTTTGGTTTCAAGATATATTCTGGATAATCTGAAGCACCAGTTGGTTTCCAAATTAGAGGTGAAATTCCTGAAAAACTTTACCAATGAGCTTGTTTACCGTTACAACGAAAGAGTGAATCTGGGAACCTATAATCTTGTTGATGAAAAGTTGAGTTTTGCTAAAAAAGATTACTCAGTGTATGTATTAATTAACAATATTACCAATACGAATTATACGGAAGCGTTTGGAGTGGCAATGCCGCAAAGGTGGTTCCACATTGGATTTTCTTACACAATTAATATTAAGTAGGTGTTAATTCAATATTAATGAAAGTTAATATTAACAAATTGTTAAAAAATATACATTTGCAAAAATTTTTTATGAAACGTCTTATAGGCCTAGGTTTACTACTTGGAATTTCTTTTTTTAAAGCACAGGAACATATTTCCAGCTTCAATGCAGTGACTCTGACCTATAAGTTTCATCCGAAATTTTTCCTTTATGCAGAAGGGCAGATGCGTGGCAACGAAGATTATACCTATCCTGATTATTATGAGATAAAAGGGGGAATAGGGTATAATCTTACCAAAAACCACAAGCCTTTCGTAGGATTGGGAAGATATGTGAACTATAAAGAGCACAGCTTAAGCAGAGAGGAGTTCAGAGTATGGCTTCAGGATGTCATTGATATTAAAAAAGGCATCGTAAAGTTTGAAAACCGTTTTCGTGTTGAAAAAAGCTGGTTCTATGAGCCAAAAACAGATCTGACTTCCCAGAGAATGCGTTACAGATACCGTCTGAATGTAAGTGTTCCTTTAAATTCCAAAACCATTAAGAAAGGAACTGTCTTCGCTAATGCATATGACGAAATCTTCTTTGTAAGCCCAATGAAACCTAGTTTTGCCAGAAACAGAGTTTATGGTGGTTTTGGCTATCAGATTGATGATTACTTCGGAATCGTGAGCGGATATCTTTGGCAGCGTGAATTTGAAGCGAAAGGAAACAAAAATTTACATTTCGTCTATCTTGCGTTAAACATCAACATCGATGGAACGGATCATCACACAAAGACCTACGATTTCCCTGGTGCGGATTAATTCTTATTTAAACTTGACTGAAAGTTTAATAAATCCAGTTTAGAATTAAGATAGTGATCATTGAGTAATGCCCTATATTTTTCAATCAGCAAAGATACAGCACTTACTTCATGCTCAAGATATTGGTCTTTGTTGAAGTAAATATATTCAGAATCTACAAATTCCTGTAAAAGGGTTTTATCTTCATCGGTTAAGGCTTCCTTATAAGCTGAATTTTCAAGAAGTTCCCTGGTTTTTTGTTTAAAGGGTTCTTCTGCTTTTAATAGTTTAGCTCTATGTTTACGGATTTCGTCAAAGGGTAAAGTGACTGCCATGAACTGCAGATATACGGTGAACTCATTAAGGCTTTTCTGGAAATCATCAAATTCCTTATCTATGACTGCCAGGTTTTTATACTTGGCGAGCAGGTCTTTTTTCAGATCCTCATTAGAAATATGGTAATAATGCTGAAAGATAGCTTTGTCATTTTCCAGAAGCTCTTCTTGTACCTTTTTCAGTTCATTTTCCAGATCAGGAATAAGATTTCCTGCATCTTTTGCTTTGTATAGACTGCCATCAAATCTAAAGGTTTTTATTTCTTTAGGATAAGACACCAAGTATTGCAGAGTCTGTATATCACTCTCTATTCCGGATTTCTCGTAGACTAAAGATACTTTTTTATCACTGAAAAGATCGGAATCTTGATGAGGTGAAGAACTTGAAATTAAAGACTCAATATTTTCTACAATAGGATTATGTCTTTCGTAATATCCGTTAAAATCTGAGCTGAAAGTTTGATAGGTATTATTATCCAGATAGAGTTTTATAAAGCTTTCATCATCTATTACTTCTCCTACATCTTTTACACTGCGTAAAGTAAGAAATTTGGCGGTCATTATTTCGCAGATATTATCAAAACCACTGATGATTTCTTTTGCATATCTGTGGTCTGCAGCGGTATTTCTGGTTTTATTTGTTTTAATCCTTTCAATTCTTTTCAGGATATCGGGATGTGAAGTCCATTGATCTTCAATTTCTATTCTGGATTTATTATATCGGGTAAGATCTTCGGCATCTATTTTAGGAAGTCCGTTTACATAAGGATGATTATTTCTTTCACATAAAATTTTCATTAAAGAAATCTGGTTCTTATAAAGATCCTTTGGAAGATATTTTTGCTGGCTTTCAACATAAAAATTAAAAGAATAATTAAAAGCTGCATCACTCAATTCAAGCCTTAGTAAAGATGAAGCCTGCTCTTGAGGATTGGTAATAAAGGTTGAAATTGCATCAGCATGGTATTCCATTTCTCTCTGGAGAGATGCATGATTTTTGAAAAGAAAATTTGAAATACTTTTAAGAACAGATTGAAATGCATTGATGAAACTGACTGATATCAGACCAAAAATTTTAAAAACGGCATTGCCTCCCGAAAATTCCAATATAAAATTTTCATACTCTTTATTATTGTAAACCGTTTCAAAAATTATTTTTTCAGCCTGATTCACATAGCCACCCACCTTCATGCTTTTTTGAGAGAAATGTCCAAATTCATGGGCTAAAATAGTTCTTAATTCTCCTACACTGGTTGAATTGATAAGCCCAACACCAATCGTCAGATTTTTCTTTACCGGTAAAAACATACTCCAGAAAACAGAGTTATAGCTTACACTGGCATTCACGTCGGGTGAAAGAAAAACTTTTTGTGGAGCTTTTACTTTGGTTTCAGCTACAATTTCATCAATAATGGCAAACAGCGCAGGCTGGTGGGATCTGTTGACTTCTATCAGGTGGCGGGTGCTGTAATGCGTCTTTTTAAAAATGAATTTAACAAGAAATATAAACACAAAAACTCCAACACTTAATAATCCTGCTGCACCAAAAACTGTGAAGTAGTTGAGAGAAACACTTAACAGCTTTATTGCCCCATATCCTAATAAGAATATCATCAGGAGAGATGCGAGTATAAGTATCAGATAAATCAGGAAAAAAACCGAAATAGATACAATAGCAGAGACCAGCTTGGATTGATAAGCTGATGAAATTTTAGGAAGGTTATTAGTCATGTGTTTTTATTAATATTTCTCTATCAGATAACGATAGGCTTTCAGATATTTGTTGAATCTTTTAATATCCTTAGGCGTAAGTTCTCTGTTTACTCTTCTAAGGTCCATATTGTCACGAAGATCATTCAGTTTTACAGCAACAGAGAGCAAAGATCTTTCTGTTCTTTTAATGAAATCATCATAATCTTCTTCCGGATCAAATTTTGTAAGACAGCTGATAGCAAAAATGATATATTCAGGAAACCCTTCAGACCTTAAATAATCCAGACTGAATTCCTCCGGATGGTCTTCTACTACGTCATGCAGTACTCCAACGATTTTTTCGTCCAGTGTTTTACCATAATTCATTACACGCATTACGTGGGCTATGTAAGGGGCATGATATTTATCGGTTTGTCCTTTATGGGCTTTGTCGGCAATTTTGATTGCTCTATTCAGTAATTCTTCTTTTGTCATTTCTAATGAAAAATAGAGTACAAAAATAAAAAATGCCTTAAAAAAATAAGACATTTTTATCAAGATTATTTCAATTCAATTCAAAGATTTGCTTCATCCTCTACGTGAGCGTGTGGAGCATTGTTTTTTACAGATTCTATTCCGTTTTCCATGCCGTTGTCAGATTCATACATCTGGCTGGTTCCTATGATCTGTCCGTTTCCTGCCTTTAGATTGAAATAACATCTGCCGTCTTTGGCAGTATTTCTTTCAAATTTTGAATCTTCCTGTGAATAGGTCTTTACAGATCCTATTCCGTTTTCGCATGATGGTTTTGTGCTGTAGCCCTGGCTGGTTAAAATAACCTGTCCGTTTCCTGCTTTGAGGTTAAACTGAAAGTCTCCGTTTGTTCTTTTAGAGATAATAAATTTTCCCATGATAATAGTTTTTGTGATTATTTAGATGGTATTAGTTTTTTAGGATTCATCTGGATTTTGTTTGGGGTAATGGCGTTTAAAATTTTGTATTGCGAATAGTCCTTTTCGGGGTCTTGCAAAGCCAGATAGACCATAGTGTCACTAGGTTTTTTGATCAATATTTTATAAAGCCCTTTCTGATGATGAGTTGAAGTCAGTTCAAAATTTTTTAGCAAATCTTTATTCTGAATTTTTAAAGTATCTGCTTTATGAAAAGATATTAATTTATCTCTTTTTTGTGCCGTCAAAGCGGCCGATATAAGGAGTAAGGGAAATAATATAATTTTCATGTGTTATTTAATTTTAAATAAAAATAATATTTTTTTTTGAATAAAACCACTGAATCTCAGTAAATTCAATGGTAATAACAATAAGCAACGGTGAAAAATAAAAGCGCCTCAAAAATTGAGACGCTAAATCAAATTTATGTTATTAAAGACTAATAAGCTCCTTTCTCGATATAGTGAGCCGCCACTTTTTCAGTTAAAGCTACTACATTCGGATGGTTGGTATACTTCGTGAATCTTCTTAATCCGGAAAGCATCATTCTCTGTTCATCTCCTTCAGCGAAAGAAATGATTCCTTCTTTAGCGGCCGTGATGATTTTCTCAACAGCTTTGTAAAGGTTCAATTGAGCCATAGCTGCTTCTACAGATTCAGGTGAGAAGTGTTTCTCAGCTCTTAATACTGCAGATTCTGCCATATAAATCTGGTTTAGGATTTCAGAAGCATTCAATAATAAGTGCTGTTGTTTCTCAATATCCATCATGAATTTCTGAAGTGCAGCTCCGGAAACCATCAGGAATACTTTCTTAAGATTGGCAATAATTGCTTTTTCCTCACTCATGAATTCTGAATAATCAGGAACTTCAAATGAAGGGATACCCATCAATTCTTTGCTGATTGCCATTGCAGGAGATAAAAGATCTAATTCACCTTTCATTGCTCGCTTGATAAGCATTCCTACAGCTAATAATCTGTTGATTTCATTGGTACCTTCATAGATTCTTGAAATTCTTGAATCTCTCCATGCAGCTTCCATAGGAGTATCTTCAGAGAACCCCATACCACCGTATACCTGAATTCCTTCATCTGCTGTATGCTGAGCAAGGTCAGAAACGAATACTTTAAGGATTGAACATTCTACAGCGAATTCTTCTACACCTTTCAATTCTGCTTCCTGGTGGCTTAATCCACTTGCTACTAATTCATCTATTTTATCCTGAACATTTTTAGCCGCTCTGTAAGAACCTGCCTCACTTACGAAAACTCCCGTTGCCATTTCAGCAAGTTTCTTTCTGATTGCTCCGAAAGTAGAAATAGAAACACCAAACTGTTTTCTTTCATTAGAGTACTGGATAGAGTGGTTTAAGATTCTTCTTTGTGCATCAAGACAAGCTGCAGCCAATTTGATACGGCCTACGTTCAATGCATTTAAAGCGATTTTGAAACCATTGTTTCTTTCTCCTAAAAGATTTTCCACAGGGATTTTCATATCATTGAAGAAAACCTGACGGGTAGAAGAAGCACGGATACCTAATTTGTGCTCTTCTTCTCCGAAAGTTAGACTTTCAGGGTTTTCAAGTTCAGATCTGTTGATGACGAAACCTGTGATATTTTTATCATCATCAATTTTAGCGAATAATGTAAATGTATCTGCAAATCCTGCATTAGAAATCCACATTTTCTGACCATTAATGATGTAATGTTTTCCGTCTTCGGAAAGTTTTGCTCTTGTTTTTCCTGAGTTGGCATCAGAACCGGCATCCGGCTCTGTCAGACAGTAAGCTCCAAACTTAGCTCCTGTTGCTAAATCCGGAAGGTATTTTTTCTTTTGCTCTTCAGTTCCGTAAAGAACGATAGGAAGAGTTCCGATTCCTGTATGTGCTCCATAAGCCGTTGCTAATGAACCCGTAGTTCCGGAAATATAATCGCAGGCAAGCATTGTGGTTACAAAGCCCATTCCAAGACCTCCGTATTCTTCAGGAACAGCAATTCCCAACAATCCCATATCACCCAATTTACGCATTGTCTCTTCAGTAAATGCATAATCTTTCTTTTCAAAACGCTCTCTTTGAGGAACTACCTCTCTGTCTATGAATTCTTTTGCTGAATCACGAAGCATCTTTTGCTCTTCGTTCAGTTCTTCAATACTGAAAATTTCGTTTGCAGGAATTTGTTTGATTAGGAATTCCCCGCCTTTTAATGTAGCCATATGTTATTTTGTTATTTTAGATTGATTATTCTGTATTCAAGTATTCATGTAAAATGTATTTATGATCTTATGCTTGTGAATCATAAATACATTTTACGTAAATACATCAATACGCTTTAAAGTAGTTCAAAAATAGAAGCCGCTCCTTGCCCTGTTCCCACACACATGGAAACCATTCCGTATTTGTTGCCTCTTCTTCTCATTTCATCAAGAAGTTGAACCGTTAGCTTTGTTCCTGTACATCCCAGCGGGTGTCCAAGTGCAATGGCTCCTCCGTTTACGTTTAAGATATCAGGATTTAAACCTAATTCTTTTTTGATGGCAACGGATTGGGAAGCAAAAGCTTCATTAAGCTCGATCAGGTCGATATCTTTTAGTTCTAATCCTGCTTGTTTTAATGCCTTAGGAATAGCATAAATAGGTCCCATTCCCATGATTCTAGGTTCAAGTCCGGCAGCAGCATAAGCTACTAATCTTGCTTCAGGCTCCAGTCCTAATTCTTTGACCATTTCTTCACTCATTACCATTACAAAAGCTGCTCCGTCACTCATTTGGGAAGAGTTTCCGGCTGTTACGCTTCCTCCGTTGGCAAATACAGGTCTTAATTTTGCTAGGCCAGCTAAAGAAGTGTCTGCTCTTGGGCCTTCATCTATTGAAAAATCAAACTTTTTTGTCTGTAGTTTCTGATTTTCATCCAGGAAGTTATATTCTACAGGAATCGGAACAATCTGGTTGGCAAATTTTCCTTCCTGATTGGCTTTTAAAGCTTTCATATGAGATTCAAAAGCAAACTGATCCTGTTCTTCTCTCGTAATATTATATTGTTTTGCTACTTCTTCCGCAGTGTAACCCATTCCCCAGTAGTAATCCGGGTTTGTTTTTGCAATATCCGTTTCAGGAACCGGTTTGTAACCTCCCATTGGAATGTATGACATAGATTCTGTACCACCAGCGATGATACAATCTGCCATTCCAGCCTGAATTTTTGCAGAAGCAATAGCAATGGCCTCGCTTCCTGAAGCACAATATCTGTTGACGGTTACCCCCGGAACTTTATCCGTATTTAATCCCATTAAAGAGATCAGACGTGCAACGTTCAGCCCTTGTTCAGCTTCCGGCATTGCATTTCCTACGATAAGGTCATCAATTCTGTTTTTATCTAATTGTGGTAGCTCAGCCATTAATTTTTCAATAACGGTAGCCGCCATGACATCAGGTCTTGTAAATCTTAAACTTCCTTTTGGAGCTTTTCCAACGGCAGTTCTGAAACCCTTTACTATATATGCTGTTTTCATTTGTTTGTATTAATGTATTTACGTAAAATGTATTTATGATTTAAAATGCTTGAGTATTAAATTTTTGTTTCAATTTTGCCAACATATTTTGTATGTGTTTGATTTCAGAATAACTAATATTAAAATCATCATTTTTAAAGAATCCCAAATCATTAGCAATTAAGATTTGAGTTTCAAATTCAAATGAAGAGCCTAACGCAATATTCAGAAAATGTGAAAATTGAGCATCTGTATCCCGGCCTGCACCTTCAGCAATGTTAGAAGGAATTGAATATAAGCTTCTTCTTGACTGTGAAGTCAATCCGAACATTTCATCTTTTGGAAAATTACCTGAGGCTAAGTAAAATACTTTACAGAGTTTCATTGATTTCGTCCAAACTTCTAAGTCTCTAAAATTGTGCATCGTTAATACATTAATACTTTTTACATTTTACAAAAGATCTAATTTCTTAATGGTTTTCCGTTCTGTAACATGTACTGGATTCTTTCCAAAGTTTTTCTTTCTCCACAAAGCTGAAGGAAGGTTTCTCTTTCAAGATTCAATAGGTATTGTTCTGTAACGACTGTTGGTTCAGATAGATTTCCGCCTACCATCACGTTGGCCAGTTTATCCGCAATTTTCTTATCGTGTGCAGAGATGAAGTTTCCGGTTAACATCTGGTCTGTTCCTACATAGAACATTCCTAATGCATCTTTTCCAAGAACTTTTACTTTTTGCTCGATTGGCTGAGTATAGCCCTGTTCTGCTAATAGTTTTGCCACTTTTTTAGCTTCAGCAATCTGTCTGTTTTTGCTTACGGAAACGATGTCTTTACCTTTTTCAAGGATTCCCATGTCATAAGCTTCATAAGCAGAAGTAGCTACTTTACCCATTGCGATATTCATGAACGCATCACGAAGTCTGTTATTTTTCACATCATCGTTGTGGAATTCTCTGGAAGTTCTTAAGGTTAATTCTTTAGTACCACCTCCGCCAGGAATTACACCAACTCCCGTTTCTACTAGTCCTATGTACGTTTCTGCTGCTGCAACCACTCGGTCTGCATGCATTGTCATTTCACATCCTCCACCTAGAGTCATTCCGTGAGGAGCAACTACTACAGGAATAGAGGAGTAGCGTACTCTCATCATTGACTTCTGGAAGTAAGCGATTGCCATATTCAAATCATCCCAATCCTGCTCGATAGCCATCATAAGGATCATAGCAAGGTTAGCCCCTACTGAAAAGTTAGCTCCCTGGTTTCCTACAACTAAACCGTCATATTCTTTTTCTGCTAAATCAATTGCTCTGTTTAATCCATCAAGAACTTCGCCTCCAAGAGAATTCATTTTTGAACGGATCTCGAAGTTAATGATTCCGTCTCCTAAATCTTCAATAGCAGCACCGGAATTGCTCCAAAGCGTTTTGTTTTTTCTGATATTGTCTAAGATGATGAAAGCATCCTGACCAGGAATTTTGTTGTAGTCTCCTGAATTTTTATCAACGTAAATAGTTTGTCCTTCATCATTTACTTTATAGAAGGTTTCTACGTTTTTCACCCAGTCTGAAACTTCGTATCCTGCATCTTTTGCCAGTTCAATACCTTTTGCAACACCTACAGCATCCCAGATTTCAAATGGCCCGTTTTCCCATCCGAAACCAGCTCTCATAGCATCGTCTATTTTATAAACTTCGTCAGAGATTTCAGGAACCTTATGAGAAACATAAGCGAATAGTGCTCCTAAAGACTTTCTGTACAATTCACCTGCTTTATCCTTACCTCCAATCAGCACTTTGAATCTGTCAATTGGTTTGTCTATAGCTTTTGTTAATTCTAAAGTAGGGAATGATGATTTTCCTTGAAGTTCATACTCTAAAGTGTCAAGATTTAATCCATGAATTTCAGATTTTCCTTCTGCGTTTTTCACTTTTTTGTAGAAACCTTGTTCTGTTTTTGAACCTAGCCATTTATTATCCATCATTTTCTGGATATAAGGTGGAAGGGCAAATACATCATTGAAATCATTGGCTTCAGCACCACTCTGGCGAACTCCATTGGCTACCATTACCAAAGTATCAAGGCCTACAACATCAGCTGTTCTGAAAGTAGCAGACTTTGGACGTCCGATTACAGGACCTGTTAATTTATCAACATCAGAAACGGTAAGTCCTAATTTCTGTACATTATGAAGAAGATCCATCATTGAGAATACACCAATTCTGTTGGCGATGAAAGCTGGAGTATCTTTTGCTAAAACGGTTGTTTTACCTAAGAATTTCGCCCCGTAGTTCATATAGAAATCTATAATTTCAGGAGCGGTATCGTTGGTAGGGATAATCTCTAAAAGAGGAAGGTATCTTACCGGGTTGAAGAAGTGAGTTCCTGCAAAGTATTTTTTGAAATCCTCGCTTCTGCCTTCTGTAAGGAAATGAATAGGAATACCGGATGTATTAGAAGAAATCAATGTTCCCGGTTTTCTGAACTGTTCAATCTTTTCATAGACAGACTTCTTGATATCAAGTCTTTCTACTACTACTTCAATAATCCAGTCTGTGTTTTTTATTTTCGGAAGATCATCATCGAAGTTTCCGATTTTAATTCTGTCTGCAAACTTCGGTGAATAAAGAAGTGCAGGACTTGCTTTTTTAAGTTTTTCAAAGTTTTCGGAAGCAATTCTGTTTCTTACTACCTTATCATCTTTGGTCAAACCTTTTTTCTGTTCAGCTTCAGTAAGTTCAAAAGGAACAATATCCAAGAGTGATACTTCAACACCGATGTTGGCGAAGTGAGCAGCGATACCGCTTCCCATAATTCCCGAACCAAGAACCGTTACATGTTTGATTCTTCTTTTCATATGTAAATTTTTATTTTTATAATATTACATGATACCCAAAGGTTTCATCATAATTTATTTTCTGTTGTTTAATAATTCGTTTGCTATTTTCATGATTTCGGTCATCACGTCTTTGAAGGCATCCAGCTTTTCCGGAGCTATTTTTTCCATCACCTTCTTATTGAAATTGACAACAACTTCTTTTGACATGTTTCTGGAGTTTAAACCTTTATCTGTAAGCTTAATAATAACCTCTCTTTTATCAGTGGTTGTCTTTTCTTTATAGATATATCCGTTATCTTCCAGAAGTTTGATGATTCTCGTTAAGGAAGTGGGTTCAATAGCCATCTTTGGACCAAGATTGGTACTTCGGGTTCCTTCTTTGGGATCAATTTTAAGAAGAGTAAGCGCTTGTACCGCTGTGGAATCATGTTCCTGAGCTAGTTCTGTGTACATTTTAGAAACAGCCAACCAGGTCTGTTTTAAAATTAAATCTACGTTTTCTATTTTTTCTTTATTATTATCCATCATTTTTGCGCCAATGGTTTTACCCAAATTTAGTAAATATTATGCATGCATAGTATTTATTAACGTTAAATTTTGTTAATAACCTGATAATAAATAGATTAAATTGTATGATTAGCATAATACTATGCATGCATAGTATATGGATTAATTAAGGAAATCCCAGTATTAATGAATGTTTGTAACTAAATTTATGATTTCTTCAAAAGATTCACATTGGTATATTAAGGAATCTTTAGTAATTACCCAAAAGTCGTTCTGAAACTCGAAATTTAGGCCAGACAGGTCTTTTTGGAAGTTTTTTTGAAGCAGAGAATACAGCATTTCCTTATGAAACTGCGGTGCAGAGATAAAAGGCGGAATAAAAGTCTCATTAATTTGAAATAATGATGCATTGGTGAGTTCATCATGCTGAAGTAAAATATCCTCAACAATCCCAGAATACAAATGGTTTTTCTTTACATACCATATTTTGTCTGCAAACTCTTTGGCCAGCCGCCAGTCATGAGAAGAAAACAGGATAAGTTTATTTTGTTCTTTAGCCAGTTTTCTTAAAGTTTTAAGAATAATTATTTTATTTTTCTCATCCAGATGGGTAGTTGGTTCATCCAGAATGATGATTGGAGAATTTTGGGTTATTGCACGTCCGATAAATGCTTTCTGAAGATTTCCGTCCGACAGGTTTTTCAGAAGGGTATATCTATATTGGCTTAAATCCAGTTCTTCAATGATGTGGGCAACTTCTTCACGGTCTTCTTTTTTTAACTCAAAATAAAAAGGGTAGTAGATGTATTTTCCCAGAGAAATAAGATCTTCAACCGTATAATGCTGCGGAATGACGGACTTTGAAAAAACAATAGCAATATTCTCAGCAATTTCCTTTACAGAAAGACTTTTTACATTTTTTCCATTAATAGAAATCTCCCCATCCAGTAAAGGCAGCTGATGCAGAATAGATTTGATAAGCGTTGTTTTCCCTACACCGTTATTACCAATCAACAGACATACATCACCAAGCTTCAAATCCGCATTGGCATTGGAAATTAAGGTTGTATTGTAGCCGATATCAGCCTGTTTGATCTGTAAGTGCATGTTTAAAAGAACAATAGTATTAGAAATAAAAGGATAGGTAGAAAACTTAAAAATAGATATAAGAATTTATTTTTTTTAACTTTCCATAATGTGTAACCACCTAAAATAAGGCAGCCCCAGAATGCTGCAGGTAACGCAAGCATAATCCACCAATTATGACCCCAAGAATAAATCCAATGTAACCTCTGATTCATCCGAAACATTTTTGAATATTCCAGAAATACAAAACTTACTACAAACAAAATGATGTGTGCAGAAATTAGTTGTTTTTGTGTTATTTGAATTTTCATTGTTTCGTTTATAACTATATAAGTTTTACTTAATAAATCATGCTGAAAGCATCTCTTCAAAGTTGATTTAGATTCCTTCGGAATGACACATTACGAATATTTTCTCTTTTTTATTTCATGAAGAAAGTTAAGAATTTATTCCCAAAATATGCTTCATCTGCATAATCTGTGAGAGTTTTAAATTAATGATTTATATTTTCATTGATGTTTTTACACTTTATTCTGCTTCAGAAGCATCATCAGAATCACAGGGATTCCAAACACAGAACTTATCACATTCAAAGGAATCTGGGTTTTTTCTGCAATAACAGAGAAGAAAAGCATAATCAGCATCCCTAGAAACATATTAAGAATCCATTGCTGCCATAGTTTTGAGGGATTATAGACCAGTCTGCAAAAGTGGGGAACAATGATTCCGATAAAAAGGATAGGTCCTAAAAATGCCGTAACAGAAGCGGATAGGAGAGAGGACGCCACGATTATTAAAAGTTTCAACTGTTTCAAATTTACACCTAAACTTTGTGCATAGGAATTGCCCAGAGAATTTCCAATGAGTGGTTTTATCGCTCTGAAACAGATAAGCATACCAATTGAAACTAAAATAAACAACACATAAATCTGGTTTCTCGTTACCATATTATTCGCCCCGAAAGACCATAAAATATAGTTTTTCAGACTCTGGTTTTCTGCATAAAATTGTAACAGTGAGACAATAGCACCAGCAAATGCAGAGACAAGAAATCCAAAAATAATGAGATAGGATTTGTCCTGAAATCTATTGGACATTGATAATAATATCAGCATCAGGAGCAGACTTCCTCCAATAGCTGATAAGCTTAAGAAGCTGTTCTGCAGAAACTCAGGCAGTAAAATGTCATGAGAAAAGAAAATATAAAAGGCAACAGACAAACTGGCAACCGAAGTGATTCCCAATATATCAGGTCCTGCCAGCGGGTTTTGAAAATATTCCTGCATCAGAAAACCTGAAGTAGGAATTGAAATTCCGGCCAGCATCATTACCAAAACACGGTTGATGCGGATTTCAGCGATTTGATTATGATCAGAACTTTGGAAGAAATCCTGAAAATTTAAACTTAAAAATCCTGTGTTCAGATTGATGACAGCGCTCATAATAATGGCAATCAGGAATAGCAAACACAGGATTTTAAATCTTTTTGACATGATTCGGAAAGAGTTCAGTCTGTTTTTATTGTAAGAAAGAATCGATTTTTGAATTTAATACATCTTCCGTCATCATTCCCAGGTATTCATCGGTTTTATCACCTTTTCTCATGAAAGTAAAAGGAATAGAACCTCCGTCCCATTGTTTGAAATTGGAAGAGAAGAAATTTTGATCCAGTTTTTGTCCATCAAGTAAGATAACACTTTTCCCAAGCTTATTTTCAGTTGCAAAATTCTTTACAGCACCAGCCCAATCAGCTTTGTCGTCAAGATTGATGAAAGTGAATTTTACGGGCTTGCCCTTCAGTTCCTCCATTTTACTTTTAAAACTTGGAATCTCTCTCATGCATGGACCGCACCAGGTTGCAAAAAAGTTGGTAACATATAAAGTATCATTATTTTTTGCTAAATACTGACTTACATTTTCAGGAGAAAGTTCTTTGGGAATATACGTACTTTCCTCAGCACCTGTGGGTTGAGTTACAGAAAGAGAATCTGCAGCTGCTGTGTTTTCAGTTTTCTGGCCTTCTTTTTTACAGCTGTATAATGCAGTAAGGAGTAACGTGGATAAAATTATCTTCTTCATAAATTATTTTTTATCTATTTTTGAATTGAAGTTATGGAACAACAAATCTATAAAGGAAAACTGATACAGTTTCATCCGTTAAAAATAGCGAAAAAGGAAGAGCTGACCAAAAATACTTTTTCTCTGGAGTTTGATATTCCTGAGAATTTAAAAGAAAATTTCAGGTTTGAAGCAGGGCAGTTCGTCAGTATAAAATTTCAAGCCCATGGTAAAGAGGTTATTAATGATTATTCAATGACTTCGGCACCTTATGAGGGGAAAGTAAGTCTGGGAATAAAGATGAATTCTCCTGAAGGTGCTGCTTCCCAGTTATTTCAAAACTATAATGTAGGTGATGATCTGTGGGTGAGTGAACCCGGAGGAAGATTTACATTGGTTTCCAAGCCCAGTGAATTCAGGACTATTGTTGCTTTCGCAGCTGGTATAGGAATCACGCCCATTTTGAGCCACTTCAAGAATATTCTTCACACAGAATCCAGAACCCGGTTGTTTCTATTTTTTGGAAATAAAAGTTCAGAAGATCTGGTGTACCGTGATCAATTGGATAATCTTGCAAGAACGTGTGGTGACAGGCTTCAGATTTTTTACTTCTTCTCGCAGGAGAAAACTGGAGATCAGTTTTTTTATGGAAGATTGGATGCCAAGAAATTGAATCTTATCATTAATCAGATTCTCCATTTGGATGATACCGATGAAGAATCTACAATCTGGGATGCTGTAGACGAAGTGCTGATCTGCGGAAAAGGTGAAATGATAAAGACTTTGGCCAATGCCTGCTATCACCATGGAATTCCGAAAAAGAACATCCATTTTGAACTTTTTGAGGAATTTAATGATGATATTTATCCTGTAGAAAAAGAATTCCCTTTGATTGAAGATATAGAGATTGAATTTACCATGCTCGGAAAAAAATACACTACTTATCTTCCTGATAATAAGGATAAAATTCTGCAGCAGCTTCTGATTCAGAAGTTTCCGGTTCCTTATTCATGCAAATCCGGAATCTGTGGAAGCTGTGAATGTTCTTTAGAAGAAGGGGAAGTGGAACTGCTGGAGAATGAGTATCTTACTGAACGAGAAGAAGAGCAGGGGCATATATTGGCTTGCATGTCTATTGTGAAAAGTAAAAAAATAAAGCTTAACTTTGATCTTAGTTGAGAGTCATTAGGAACATATTTAACCTGGGTTTTATATCATTGGAATTGGGAATTCTGATGATATGTTTCTGTAATGTGTGGGTTTTCGGGCTTACCAACGGGAGAACCTATACCAAAATCTCAAAAATTCCACCAAGAGAGGTTGCATTGGTTCTGGGAACATCTCCGAAAATGAGATCCGGAAAATCTAATCCCTATTTCACAAAAAGAATGGATGCTGCGGCTCTTCTTTATCATCATGGGAAAATCAAGAAAATTATCGTAAGCGGGGAGAAGAGTACAGGTTACAATGAACCGAGAGCAATGAAAAATTACCTGGTTTATCTGGAAGGTGTTCCGGAAGATATTATTATGGAAGATCCTAAAGGTTTCAATACCTACAAAAGTATTCTCCGTTGTAAGGATGTTTATAAAAAGAAAAATGTCATTATTGTATCTCAGGGATATCATAACCTGAGGGCCTTGTTTTTTGCAAGAAACAATGATATGAATGCTTTGGGATTTGATGCTCAGGATGTCACAAAATCTGAAAGCTTCTACAGAAATCAGACGAGAGAAATCCTCGCCCGTGTGATTGCTGTAGTCTATTTTATTTTAGGCGTTTCTCCGGATTAGAAAGGATATCCGAACGCGATATTAACAGTAGGTTTGAAAGGCTGGAAATATTTGAATCTCCATCGGTCTCCATCAGGTTTATTCGGGTCATAGATCTTGTAAGCAAGGTCAATTCTGGCCGTTACATAGGCGATATTAACCCTTAATCCGAATCCGCTTCCGATACCCACTTGTTTCAGGAATTTATTGAATTTAAACTCATCTCCATATCCGTCATTATAGTTACGAAGACTCCAGGTATTTCCTATATCTGTAAATAAAGCTCCCTCATAAGTCTTATTGAACGGAATTCTGTATTCAATATTGGTGGTAAGCTTTACATTGTCTGTCATATAAGTACGTACTCTTTCATCCACCTGAGAATCTGCAGGACCTAATCCTCCAAATGCCACCCAGGCTCTGATATCGTTGGAACCTCCATTGAAATATGATTTGATGATCGGCATGTCCTGAGAATTTCCATAAGGTATCCCCACCCCGATAAACTGGCGAAGTACCAAGGTCTGGTTGCCATTGAATTTGAAATACTTTCTGGCATCAATATCAAATTTTACAAACTGTGCATATGGTAACCCGAAAATGGTTTTCTGGGGACCGGTAACAACACCTCCGTCGTTATCTTTTTTATTGAATAGGCTTAAAATGTTACCTGCAAGCTCAACTTTCCCATTGAAATAAAATGCGTTTGGATATTCTTTTTTCCCGATTTCACTGTATACAAAGTTATAAATCATGGAAGAAATAAGAACATCCTGCGTCTGCCTGTCTTTATTCACTAAGGTCCCTCTGAAGGCCGTCAAAAGATCTGTTCCTTGTTGATTAAGACTTGCACGGTAAGCGTCGTTCTCAATAATCTTTTTGGAAACTTCATCTACACTAAGTTTTCCATCTTTATAATCTTGTCCGGTTTGTGCAGTTTCCGGATTAAACATAAAATAATTCCCGAAAACTTCATCTTTTACCCTTCCGTCATTCACAAAATAATCGTAGTAGGCATCTTTATTTTTGGTAAGACTGACCTGAGTATTAAATAAAGTAAGCTTATGATACACCTGATCATTGACACTTGCCTGATAGTTCAGCCCAGTATTGAAAATCAATCTCCCCAAACCGATATTGTTCTGTATGGATGCCCCTAACAAAATAGATGAAGTAGGCGTATATCGTTTAGGAATGAATTTATAATAATTAAACGGAAGCAAAAGCCTTGGGAAATTCAAAGATGCCTGAGCTGATATTTCATAGGCGGCAACTCTTTTATCAATATCTTTCGTACTTCTGATAGATCCAAATGTTCCTGAAAGGCTTGTGGAAAGGTTTTCTGCCCCTCTGAAAACGTTTCGGGTGGTAAGGTCTACGGAAGGAGAGATACCAAGATTTAATACCTGGGAATAATTAATATCTGTTCCCAGTTTAAACTCGTACTTCGGAAGCGGTTTCAAAACATATAATACATCAACAATGCTGTCGTTAGGTGAAGCCATTCCTCCTTGTCTCAGGGAGTCTCTTGCCTTAACGATGCTAAAATTGTTCATCGCCAAAAGATTTCTCTTGGTAACATCAAGCTTGGTTTGATCAAAAACCTTTTTACTGTCCGGAATAATAGCTCTCCATATGGATGAAAGTTTATATTTATCATTCATCGTATGGAATCTTATTCTTCTTAAACTGTCTTTTTTGGTATTTTTAGGATAATCACCCGGTTCATCTATAATGGCAACATCTATATTTCCGAAAGTTGAAATCTTATATGGAGTATCCAGAGAGTCTTTATGAATTTCCAGTGTCAAAGGAATCTGCTTTCTGCTTTTAAGAGAATCTGCCACAAAATAGACTTCATCATTTGAAGCATTGAATCTATAGAACCCAAACTCCCTCATCAGATCCGTAATTCGGGTTACTTCTCTTTCAAGAACGGTCTGATCAAGAATCTGTCCTGATCTTACAAGACTTCTGTTCAGATTATAATTGTAATAACCTTTGATCCCCTGATCCGGAATATTGTAAAAATAATCCTTGATCCGGGTAGGTTCATTATGCTTAATAGAATAATGAACAGATGCTTTTTTAGAAGCAGAATCCAGAGTATGTTTGAATGTTACATCAGAATCCCAGTATCCTCTGTAGGTAAGTCTTTTCTTAATAGATTCAGCACTTTTTTCGCTTCTTGTCTGATCAAGTATTACCGGCGGTGTTCCCCAATTGTGCAATAAACGATCAAACAGCAGGCTTTTTCCAACACTGCTTTTCATATTGTATTTAAGGAATAAAGAGTCTCTCAGTTTCTGATTTCTCATCTCTCCGGGATAGGTCATGTATTCGTTAAGTATCGTATCGTATTTTGTATCAGCCATATTGTACAGAAGAAGACTTAATGGCATGAAAAGGAATTGCTTTTTATTGGGTTTTTGCTGAATATAATCTTTGAGTTCCTCATCGAAAAATTCTTTCTTATCCTCGAACCCTAATGTGTTCTTGGTAAGCAGATATTCGCCTTCAGGAACTTTTTTTGTTGTACTACAAGCATAAAGGAGACCAACAAATGTTGCAAATGAGATAATTTTATAATATTTTTGAGGAGAATTCTTATAATGCTTACAGCTCATACAATAAAAGTTTTACAATCTTTGGATAAAAAGAAGTTCAGACAAAAATACAATTTGTTTTTGGTTGAAGGTAATAAAATCATTTGTGAACTTTTTAATTCTAACTTTAAAGTTAAAGAAATATTGTCAACCGATCCACAAAAATTGGACCGTACTGATATTCCTGTTACCCATATCTCTGAAAATGAATTAAAAAAAATTAGTTTTCTTAAAACGCCAAAAGATTCCGTAGCGGTATGTTATCTTGCTGAGGAAGAAAAATTAGCGGATAAAAACATACAGTTGGTTTTGGATGGAATACAGGATCCTGGAAATCTTGGAACGATTATACGACTGGCGGACTGGTTTGGAATAGAGCAGATCATCTGCAGTGAAGATACCGTAGATGTCTACAATCCGAAAGTGATTCAGGCTACTATGGGCTCTTTTATCAGAGTGAATGTAGTATATACTGATCTTGTGGAATATCTTTCCTCAACAGAGAATATAAATATCGGAACGGATATGGAAGGGGAGGATATCTATACTTTTGAGAAACCTGAAAAAATCAATCTGATTTTAGGAAATGAAGGAAACGGAATGAGACCGGAAACTGAAAAGCTTTTACAAAAAAGTATCAGCATTCCAAGGTTCGGAAAATCCCAGTCTACAGAAAGCCTGAATGTATCAATGGCTGCCGGGATTATTCTGGGACAGTTATTTTCAAAATAGAAGCCAGAAACTAGAAGTTAGAGAATATCCAGTGATTTATACTAATTTCTAACCTCTAGTTTCTAACATCTAATTTCTATATCAACTGTTCCATGCTGGAAACACTTTTATTTTTCTGATATACTTCCATCTTTTTTCTGACATACTTCAGCGCTATAGGTGCAAGGTAAATCAATGCAGCACCAATCAGTTTTTTCTTCCAGTTGGAGCTTTTCATATTCTTTTTGGCGTAGTTTCCTACGATAGCAGTAACTCCTAGTTTAACGAGGCTGTCTGTAATATTTCCTCCTTTAAAAGCGGAACTAGCAATTCCTACAGCTGTATTTTTGTTAATCAGCAGGTCTTTTACTTCTGAGGTAAGCTGTTTGGCAATGACGTCCTTTCTCAGAACCACTTTTTCATCACCATCTTCATCTATCTTTTCCTGAAGGTACTGGTCACTTAATCCGTTGGTAAATGCACTTAGGCTTTCCTTCGTGTTTTTGAAGGTAAGAAGATTCTCCAGATCACTTATTTCACCTTGAAGCAGTTTTTTCTTTCTTCTTAATTCTTCTATGCTCTCGTATTTTCTGCCCATAGTTTAATGATTTAAAAATTTAATAACCTGATCTGCAACAGTATTGACAATCTTAGTTTTGAAGGCAACAACAAACGCCATTACCAATGCATAGAATGCAGCAACAATTAAGAATCCGTAAGAGTAATTATCCAATGCTTTTCCGATAAGGAAAGCGATTCCAAAATTGAAAAGGATAATAAAAAAAGCAAAAGCAACAAGCAGTACTACAAAGTAAGTAATGAGCCCGGCAGAAAGAGAAGACTTTTCAGTAGCTTCAATTTTCAGAAGATCTATTCTCTTGGAGGCGTATTCTTTAATAGTTTCTATCATTGTTTTTTTTTAAAGTTACAAAAAAAGGAACTTTCGCACAAAAGTTCCTTTCTGTAATTTACTTAAAAAAGATAAATTACTTATTTTTTCAGATCATTCAGTTCCGCTTCTACATCTTTTGCCAAATCTGCAGTTTTAGAAACAATCTGATCTTTGTATTTGTCATATCCGTCTTTCACAGTATGTGCTACGCTGCTTGCAGTTTCTTTGAAAGTAGAAGAAATATTGCCATATTGGTCTTTTACTTTTTCAGAAACCTCTCCGTATTTATTTTTAGCCTGATCTTTAAGATCATTTGCCTTATCCTTTATCTTTTTTCTGGTTTCTTTACCTTCTTCCGGTGCGTATAACATTCCTAAGATTACACCTGCCGCAGCACCTGCAAGAAGTCCTGCCAATATACCTGCTGTATTATTTCCTTTTCTAGACATTTTAAGTTTTTTAATAATTAATAATAGATTAGTTTTTACAGTAATAAAACTTACAATTTGTATACCAAAGGAGGCTTGAAGCCTATTAAAAATTGTTAAATCTTTTCGATGTGAGATAAAATAAGTTCTATGGTTTCTTCTTTGGTTAGTTCAGAATTATCAATAACGATAGCATCTTCAGCCTGCTTCAATGGGGCTATTTCACGCTCACTGTCAATCTTGTCACGTTCTATCAGGTTTTGTTTTACCTGCTCTTTATCTGCTTCTATTCCCAGACCTTTCAGTTCCAGAAACCTTCTGTTGGTTCTTTCGTCAATGCTGGCAGTAAGAAAGAATTTATAGTCCGCATTTGGCAGAACTACTGTCCCAATGTCACGTCCGTCCATAATAACACCTCCTTTTTCTGCCAAAGTGCGCTGTGACTGCAGCAAAAAGTCTCTTACCTCTTTCTGTTTGGCAACAAGGCTTACGTTGTCAGATACTATATTGGTGCGGATTTCCTTAGAAATATCCGTGTCATTAAGGAAAAGAATAAGGGTGCCGTCGTTATTTTTAAATTCAAGTTTGATCTGATTAAAAGAAGAGGACAGTGTGTTCAGATCAATCTCACCGTTTTCATTCAGACAATGCTGCAAAGCATACCAGGTAACTCCTCTGTAAAGCGCTCCTGTATCCATATGAATAAGTCCCAGTTTATCAGCAATGACTTTAGAGATAGAACTTTTTCCGGTAGACGAGTACCCATCGATAGCAATTACAGGTTTTTTCATACTGCAAATTTCAAGATTTTTTCTTAAAAATCAAGAGGAAGTAAGAAAATTTCAGAATAATTAAGAAAATTTCAGCCGGAAAGATTACTCTCCTCTATGGCTGGAAAGGTCCATGGAAATTCCTATCTGATTGACATTCGAAGAGTTGTGGTATCTTACATGAGCATAATCTATACGGAATCTGGAAACTTTCACTCCAAATCCTGCAGAAAGTCCTGAGAAGTTTCTTTGATCCGCAACTGCCAGTTCATTTCCTCTTTTAACATTATATCCCAGCCTGATATTGAAATTCTTTTCCGGAAACAATTCAGCTCCCAATGAAAAGTGGTCTGCAATTTTTCTGCCGGCTTTTACTTCCTGTCCATCAAGGTTATATTCTGAAGAAATATCAAATTTCTGAAGATCATGCGCTGTAATAGTGATCGCAAGAGGGAAGTTCTTGATTATTTTGGTGTACCCAAGATCAATTCTGAAAGGAAGATTTTCTCTTGTTCCATTGAATGACTTCAGCTGGAAACCAAAATTTCTCATCACTAAAGAAAGAACTTCTTTAGTTTTTTTATTATGATAGGTAACTCCCGCTGTTCCTGAAATTGCGGAAGAAGTATAGTTGTCAATTTTTGAGGTAACGAAATTAAGTCCTCCACCAATCGTCCAGTCTTCTTCAAACTGGTAGGCATAGCCTGCACCAATAGCTACATCTGAAGCTTTGAATTCTCCGTTTTCGAAACCGCTTTCATCCGTTCTGGGTGTGCTCCCATAGCTCATATATCTGGCATTGATGGTAGCCATATGGCCATTCTCAAAGTCTTTGGCATAAGCAATAGTTCCGTATTTTGAATCGGCAAGATAAGCTGTTGCATTTACAGAAAGCTGTTTGTCAGAATCTTTATTTAACAGGGCAGGGTTTGCAATAGCAAAGGAAACATCATAATCTCTTATCGAAATTGCATCACCACCCAAAGCAGCCTGTCTTGCAGATACAGGTACATTTAAGAACGGATAAACATTTGTTCCTGTTTGCGCATAAGAAACAATTCCTGATAGAAATAATGAAAAAATGATAATTTTCTTCAACTCAATTTATAATTAATGCAAAAATAATCCTTTTTCGTACTTTTCAAAATATTTCTTACATTATTTCTATTTAAATATTTTTCTTTTATCAATATCTTTAATGATTATATTTGCAAAATCAAATTCTGGGGAAACCCATACTAATAAAAAGTTACTAAAAATAAAAGATGAAATATAAAAGAATCCTTCTGAAACTAAGCGGTGAGGCCTTAATGGGAAACAGACAATATGGTATTGATACCGAAAGACTGCAGGAATATGCTGTTGAGATTAAGAAAGTAGTCGAAAAAGGCTGTGAAGTTGCGATCGTCATTGGAGGAGGAAATATTTTCCGTGGTGTTGCAGGAGCTGCAAAAGGAATGGACAGAGTACAGGGAGACTATATGGGAATGCTGGCAACTGTCATCAATGGTATGGCATTGCAGGGAGCATTGGAAGATGCAGGAATCAAAACAAGACTTCAGTCTGCTATCGAAATGGATAAAGTAGCTGAACCTTTCATCAAAAGAAGAGCAGTAAGACACCTTGAAAAAGGAAGAGTAGTGATCTTCGGAGCAGGAACAGGAAACCCTTATTTTACTACAGATACAGCAGCTACTCTAAGAGCCATCGAAATTGGAGCTGATGTGATTTTAAAAGGAACAAGAGTAGATGGAATCTATGACAGTGATCCTGAAAAAAATGCTGATGCTGTAAAATACAATTCATTATCTTTTGATGAAGTATTTGAGAAAAACCTTAAGGTAATGGATATGACTGCCTTTACTTTGAGCCACGAAAACAAATTGCCAATCATTGTATTCGATATGAATAAAGACGGTAACCTGTCAAAAATTGTAGACGGAGAAAATGTAGGTACTTTGGTTGATTTATAATCAATTTTAGTAGAAAAATATAAAAAAACACCTGCCACGATTATCGTGACAGGTGTTTTTGTTTTTATAATAGTTTTAACACCTATTTGTCTGCTTCAATATTTTGTGTGGCATTTTCCTTTTCAACCAGAGTGTAGTGGGAGAAAATCCATTCAATGATCTGATTTATTATTTTCATGATCATCTCAAATTCTGTGACAGCAGTTACTCCCGGTACTAGTTTCACAACGCCCGGTTTAGGTAATGGCTGTGGTAGAATAAGACCAGTTACCTGAGGATCAGATCCGGTTGCAGGAATACCATTATACATACCCACATGCTGTACTGATAACTGAAGCATATAATCCTGCAAGGTTGCCGGAGGTGTTTTGATGCTGATTGAGGAGCTGCTTGAGTGCTGCAGTTGGCCCGGAAGTGATTGGTTTTGTATCCTTGTATAGCTGGCTCCTGATTTTGAAGAATCATCAATAGCCATCTTCTGTAAAGCTTTTAATATGGAAGCTGTCATATTGGTAGTGGCCTGTCCATATATAGTTGCAATTTTTTCCAGTTCTGATACCGGCCACGCATGAGGGACAACATCCAGATCATTCCAGTGCATGGTATTCCAGCTTTGGTAAGTACCTGATTGTTGCTGCCATCCTGGTGGCAATGGCGGGAATTTGCTGTTGAACAGGCTGGCAAATGCTGCCTCACCCGGAGTTGGTCCTGCGGTAGGATATACAAGTGTTACACCGAATGCATTCAGATCTTTATTTTCTTTCAGATAAAGAGCAAGGGTAGGTGATAATGCTCCTGCAAGACTGTGTCCGCAAAATATAATAGCTGTACCCGGTTCCGGATTTAAGCCTGCAAGAAACTGCTGCAGTGTAGTTTTAGGTGAAGCTGCAGAATCAGGGCTTTCAAGTCCGAGAAGGATGCTTACACCGGTAGCGGTACCTTTTGAAATATAAGGATCAGTGCCATTATAAGCTGATGGAGCGAAATTGGAAGGGTTGTATGTTGTCCAGTTTACGACTTCTGCAACTGAGAAATCTTCTGTTTCCCAATCGTAAAGGGATGATGGATTAGTTGCTGCAATAGCTACAACATAAGCAGGCAATGTAGGGCCTCCCGGAAATGCAACAGCGTCACATTTCACTACGTATAATGCATTATCTGCAACTCCTGTAGGAACTCCCTTTTCATTTTTTTCCTCGATCAGGGCAGGCCCCCATACAAGATCCCAGTTTCCTAATATCGGCAGCACTGATGGATCAGCTGTTGAAGGTGTTGTTTGGTTCATTATTTTAACAGGAGGAACATTGTTAAAATAAAAAGATAAGTCATACTGAAGCTGTTGCTGTAGTTGAATACCCAAACCGTTGTAACCTCCGGCACGGTTGGCAAGACCAGCCATACCAAAAACTTGTTGATAGGCGTCTAAAGATGGATTTGTCATAATGTGATTGGTTTAAATTAGTTTATAAAGTGAATTCTTTTACATAAAATTCTCTTTTGTGTGATATTATAATCTCTGTTGAGAACTTTACTAAATGATAAAGTAAAATAAGCCATAAAAAATGGCTTGCAAATCAGTAGAAATAACCAAAATATCCTATAGGTATTTGTACCGGAAGACTTCATTTAGGATCATTAAAAGCCATCTTCTTTTTTCAAAACAGGGACAAGTACACAAAATCCATCTGTGAAATAGCTATTATTCAAAACAATCATGATCTGGACGCAGAACATTTTCATTATTAATACGGGTTTCCGTAAAATGTTTTATTTGGAATATTTCTATATTTGAGGAAAATTAATGCATGGAAAAAATATTAATTATAGCTTTATTAGTGGTAATGGCGCCCTTTAATGCTCAATCTAAGAAAAAGGTAGTAAAAGATACCTTTGTAAAAGATTACATAGAAATCCTTAAATCTCCTAGTGTCCCTCCTTATGAGGTCTCAATGTTTGATAGATATTTTTCGTTAGGAAATCAATATGAGAAACCAACTTTACTTGACGACAAACCCGAAGTTAAGTATAATGAAAAAATAGGTGTTTACACTTATGTTTTTAAGCTTGATGATGTAAATTATAGCTTGTATTTAAAGGAAAACAGAATAGTAGAAAAAATGATTACTGTCTTTGATATTACTCATTTTGTTGCATTATTGAAGTTGTATAATATAGAGAGTAGTGAATTTGTGTCGGGTAAAGGATTTAAGGTAAATGAGAATTATATTTTAGTATCTAAATCAAGGTTCGATGAATATGATAGCTATTCTTTTGATATTAGAAGTCCGGAGTTTTTCAATTTAAGGGACTTGTTAAATAGCAAAAAATAAAATATCCATGGGAAAATTAATTATTTTAATAACAACTTTTGTGGGAGTATTAGCTTTTTCGCAGGAGCTAAAATATGAAGAAGTGGTACATGTTGATTCAAGTGCAACGAAGGAAGAGCTATATAAGAGAGCTAGGACCTATTTATCCAAGAACTTTAAAGATGAAGGAGAATTATTCACAATAGAAGATAAAGATGATGGTGAACTTACTGGAAGTGGAAGAGTGCGATATTATACAAAGAAGATATTTGTAGGTGCCTTGTGTACTATTGGATATGTGAATTTCAAAATCAATGTATATCCTAAGGATGGCAGGTATAAATATGTCATACATTCACTGGTTCACGAAGGTACAGATTGCAGGAAAAATAGTGCTATTAATTATGGACTACTAACATTGAGCGATAAACCAGATAAATCAAAAGATGTTTTTCTTCGAAAAGGACCATGGCAAGATATAAAAGAAAAAACAGATTTAAGAATGATTGAGGTAATATCCGGATTAAAAGAAGCCATGAACAAGCAACACGAAACAAGTAAAGACTGGTAGATAAAATAAGTAAAAAACAACCCAAGTAATATGAAGGTCTCTTTTGTGGAGGCTTTTGTTATATTTGTGAAAAACTAAAAATTATGGAATTTGGAGACAAACTTTTTGAAAAAATACAAAGCCAGCTTTTCAAGATATTGGATTTGGCAGAAAAAATGCACGTAATGGAAGAGGCATTAAATTTTTACTACGACAAAATTTTTATGAGCCCTGATAAAACTATTATTTCTACTTATCCTATAGGATATAATGAAAACTATGGGGTATGGAGGTCTAGTACCGAACATAATATTGATTCTTATTTAAATTTTATCAACAATGATTGTCGGATAGGCATTCCTGTAGATGGCATAGCAAATCTTACAACTATCATGGAGGTAACATTTTCAGATGTAATACTAGAGATTGTGAAAGAGTACCCCAAAAAAATTGCTGATAAAGTAAAAATTGAAACTCCTAAAATTTTTCATTTCGAAACGCTTGAAGAATTACATCATTATGCGGCCAAAAAATTAATTAATAATATTTCATATAAAAGTCCTAAAGACTTTATGGAAGAGTTTAAAAATATTTCAGGAATAGATCTTAATGAATGTAAGCAATATCAGAAGTATATTGAGTTAAAAGCAACTAGAGATGTCTATGTACATGGTGTCGGCATTGCAAATGAAATTTATACAGGGAAAGTTGGTAAAGAATTAAAAAGAGCTGAAGAAGGAGAGCTTTTACCTTGTGATTTTGATTACTTGTATAAATCTTATGAAGTCTGCTTAAATATACTGGAATTTTTGGAAGATGAATGTCACAAGAAATGGAAAAGTGAAAAGTATGTTAGAATGGTGGATGGATTAAATTCTAGAATTTCCTAAACTAAAATCACTTTTACTGCAATACATTTATAATTACTCAGAAGAAAACAACATAGACACAAAATCTAGATATAGAAGCTTCCGATTTTGGTATTTGCAAATGAGATAAAACAACCATTTATAATCAATTTATTAAGTATTGTTTTTTAACGAAAAAGGATTTGCAAATGAAAATACAGAAGCCAGTCTTACCAAAATATGGAAATAATCATTATTTTTGCAGCACTGAATAGTAAAAAATAGTAAAAAACAGGCTATTTATAAAGCTTAACTATTTGATTATCAGTTGATATGAAAATATGTGTAATTTATCAAACTTTAATATAATAATGGAAGAATTAGATCTTATATTAGAATCTGTAAAACAAGACATGGATGCAGCAGTAAAGCACCTGGATCACGCATTTCAAAGAATTAGAGCAGGACGTGCTTCTACGGCAATGGTTCAGGATGTAATGGTAGAATATTATGGAGCTATGACTCCTATCAACCAGGTTGCGAATGTTTCTGTTCCGGATGCAATGACAATCTCTATTCAACCTTGGGACAGAACTGCGATCAACGCGATTGAAAAAGCGATCATCAATTCAAACTTAGGTTTTGCACCTTCTAATAACGGAGAAAACATTATCCTTAACGTTCCGCCTTTAACAGAGGAAAGAAGAAAGGAACTTGCAAAACAGGCTAAAGTAGAAGCTGAGAATACTAAAGTAACAGTAAGAAACGCAAGACAGGATGGTTTGAAAGAACTTAAAAAATTAGACGGAGTTTCTGAAGATGTTGTAAAAGGAGTGGAAGAAGAAATCCAGACTTATACGGACAAATATGTAAAACTTTGCGATGAGCATCTTAAGACAAAAGAAGCTGAAATTATGAAAGTATAATTTTCAGTTTTTTGAAAATAAAAAGAGGTTTCCGATGGGAAGCCTCTTTTTTTCTTTTAAATATGTTTGTTCTATTGATTTTAGATTATGTATTTAGTTTTTTTGGGTTAGAACTTTATCGTAAAGATGTCTCATTCCATAATATATTGATGAGTATTTGCGTTAATTCATTATATTTATAAAATTATTCCTGCAAACTGAATTTAAAACAGGAAATTAAACATTTTAAAAGTGATGACGAAGATTATTGGTGTAGGCAACTACATACCATCTGAAACGATAACTAATCTATTTTTTGATAAGCATATTTTTCTTAATGAGAAGGGAATATTATTAAAAGAAAATAATACATCTATTACAGATAAGTTAAAAAAAATTACAGGTATTGAAGAAAGAAGATATGCTCATAGTACAGAGGTTACTTCAGATCTTGGATTTATCGCAGCTAAGGCTGCCATTGAAAATGCAGGAATAGATCCTGAAACATTAGACTATATTATTTTTGCCCATAATTTTGGAGATGTTCGTTTTGGAACAGTTCAATCCGATGCGGTTCCAAGTCTTGCGGCAAGGGTAAAGCATTTATTAGGAATAAGAAATAACTTCTGCGTGGCGTATGATGTCCTTTTTGGATGTCCTGGCTGGATTGAAGGAGTGATACAGGCTAATGCATTTATTAAAGCCGGAATTGCAAAACGATGTTTGGTGATTGGCGGGGAAACTCTTTCCCGTGTAGTGGATATCCACGACAGAGATAGTATGATCTATGCTGATGGAGCAGGAGCGGCTGTGCTGGAGGTTAACAATGATGATGACTCCGGAATAAAGGCTCATTTGTCAGCTTCTTATACTTTTGAGGAGAAAGATTATCTGTATTTTGGGAAATCTTACAACAATGATAAATGTCCGGATACAAAATACATCAAAATGGATGGGCGAAAGATTTATGAATTTGCCCTTATCAATGTTCCTGATGCTATGAAAAAGTGTCTGGACAGCAGCGGATACTCCATCAGCCAGTTAAATAAGATTATTATTCATCAGGCTAATGAAAAAATGGATGAGGCTATCGTTAACAGATTTTACCAGTTGTATCATACGCCGGTTCCTGAAAATATAATGCCTATGGTTATTCATAAACTGGGAAATAGCAGTGTGGCTACCATTCCGTCCTTACTGACTATGATTCTAAAGGATGAACTGGAGCATCATAAAATCCAGAAAAATGATGTGGTTTTATTTGCTTCTGTGGGTGCGGGAATGAATATTAATGCCTTTGTTTATAAGTTCTAAACTTATCATGAAAAAAGCTGGAATTATGAAGAATAATTTTTAGTTTTAAGAATATAAAAAGAGGTTTCCATTGGAAACCTCTTTTGCTTTTACAGACATTTGATTGGTCCTTTCTGATTTTTATGTTGTAGCAGAGATTGATAAGTTGTAAGTAATTCATCAGTATTACACTGTACTTCTTTACTTGGAATATTGTCCGCTGTTTTTACTTTTTGATCAGATTTTATGCTGTATTTCTTTTCAAGGCATTTCAGTGGTTTGTTATTTTGAAGATAAATGCGGGTTTCTGTAATATCATCTTTAGTAATAGGTTTTTCAGGAGTACCACCATCAAAATTCCATACGGTTTCCTGTCTGAATATAAAAAAAGGTTTTCCATCTTTTATAAAATATTTTTCAGATCCTGAGAAATGGCTGTGTTCTGCATAAAAATGTTCTATCACTTTAATCTCATTTTTGTCAGAATAAAAGGTCACTTCACCTGAAGGTTCGTCATTGCAATCATAAGTAAACTTTGATTGACTTAGCTTTTTAGCCTCCAATTGAAGCTGAAGGGCAGCATATTCTTTTTTAATCTTATCAATAGGATCTTCCGCTACGCTGATTTGTGCTGTATCTTTTTTTACGGAAAAACTATCCATTGAAGCAGATTCTTTATGAACTGCTTTATCATTTTTACATGAAAAAATAAGAAACAGACCTGCTGTAAGAAATAGGATTTTCATAAGGTAAATGAGTTTGATGGCTGATAAAAATACAAAAAAAATAATGTCATAAAGAAGGGTTCAGTAGAAGGCCATTTTTTACATCCAGAATAATTCAACAAAAAAGCTCCGAAAAAAATCGGAGCTTTCTACTTTTATTACTTACATCAGAATTATTGATATCTCTGATGTTCTTTACTTTTGGTAAACCTTTTGGTAATAGGTTTGAATAATGCTTTGTATTTTTCAGCATCAAATAATTGTGAATCTGTAAGGGCTTTATAAGTCATCCATACTCCAAAAGGAAGAAGGATAAGGTTAGGAAGCCATGCTGCAAGATAAGGATTCATTTTTCCGCTCCAGGACATGTTTTCTACCCCAACATTCATTACATAAAAGATAATGAAAATCACAATGGCTATGATTACAGGAAGTCCCATTCCTCCTTTTCTGATAATAGAACCTAAACTTGCTCCAATCAGGAAGAAGATAATACAGGTTACCGAATAAGCTACAATCCTCTGCTGATAAATGACAACCTTACTGAAGTATTTTACATTGGAACTGTATTCATTCTTTTTAGACTCCAGTGTAGACTTCAGATTATCCAGTCTGTTGTAAGAGTTGTAAATAATTTCCAGCTTTTTGTCTCCTTTTATTGTGTCCAGTTTGATCTGTGTTTTTGGAGCTACTTTATGTTTGTTGCCCTTATCCATATAGGTTACAACAGAATTGGTTTGGTTAAGAACCTCGGAACCGATATTATCAAAGAACTGCTTATTATCTTTTTTGTTTTTGTTTATCGTTCCGTCAAGCTGATTATAGGTCTGAAAACGGTAGTCATCCGTGATCTGCTCTTTTTCGATCGCTTTATTAATGATTTCACTGATGTCAAAGTGTGAAACTAGTGTGTCGAATTTAATGGCCTGATCGGGTTGTTTCTGTCTTACATTATCTCCTTTTCCGGCAAAGGCATCTTCAAAGACATATCCGTTATACAATACAAGTTTCAGGAAATTTTTATTAGCTGCCGGAACAAACTTTCCTTTTTCTGCTACAACAGATTGTTGATTTTCGTAAGCATTGGCTTTTTTATGGACAAAAACTCCTTCAATATTTTCTCCGTTTTCCCCGTATATTTTATCAAACTTTACCATATACCCGGGAATCTGATCAATAAACTGTCCAGGAGTAAAGTTGATTGCCGGTTTTGTCTGGGCAATATTGAAAAGCATGTTTTTGGCTTTTTTCTGAAAATCCGGGATAATATTATTGGAGAAGAAAAACAGCATAATGGCAAGTGCCGTTGAGATTCCCAACAAGGGAGTCATAACCCTGGTCAAAGGAATTCCTGCCGCCTTCATTGCTGCAAGCTCATACCGTTCTCCAAATTCCCCGAACGACATGATGCTCGCAAGGAGAATGGTAAGTGGCAGCACCATACTGATGACGTTTACCCCAAGATAAAAAAGAAGTTTGAGGATCTGCCAGTAGCTTAATCCTTTTCCCATAAACTGTCCTAACTGAACCCAGATAATGTTTACAATAAAAATGAAAAACAATACGCTGAATATAAAGAAAAACGGTCCAAAGAAGGTTTTTATGATATATCGGTCTAGTATTTTTAACATGCGCCAAAATTAATCAAAAAGCCACAAAGTTTACTTGTGGCTTTTTATATTTTGTTATTTTTTTAACTTAAAAAGTAAATTTGCTTAGTTGCCAATTCACTTTCAGCTTTTTAAAGTTCTGTAATTACGTAATTTTTAAACTTATTCTTGTCAAAAACAAACATATTAGGGTCCAGTTGCTGATTTTCTTTGTATTCTTTAATCGCAATTACTGCCACATCTTTGTTGTTTCCGTGTTGTTCCAGTTTTACCATTTGCTTTTTAGCAGAATCTACAAAAAGATATACGAACTGTATTCCGTTTGCTTTTACCGGTGTAAGTTTAATAAAATCAGCATTTACACCATTTACCATCTTCTTACCATTATATGTTACATTATAATCGTTTCTGTAAGTTGTAAGATAGTTGATAGGGGAGAACATGGTACCGCTTCCGTTAGGCTTGGCAATTGTTACTTCCATGTCATCCGCGTTGATATTATAAATCTTGCTTCCGTCGAAGATCTGTTCCGTGTCCATGATCTTCAGTTTGTATTTTTCTCCCGCAGCATAATAAATACCTGGTTCTGTTTTCGTAACCTGCCCGTTAAGGCCGCTTCCAAAAGAAAATTTGAAGTAAGAATTCTTTTTAGAATTGTAGTTGGCTGTAATATCATCCAATATCTTTTTTGCCTTAGCATCAATCTTCTGAGCATTGGCCATACCTACTGCACCTACAACAAAACTTCCTAATATAACTTTTGAAATAATATTTTTCATTTTTTTATTTAATAATCTTTAGACATTTTAAATTTTGAAAGGTTAAATCATTCAATTTTTCCCTTAACTACGCAGATCTTCCAAAAACTGTTCCAAAGAATGTAGATCACTGATCAGGACCTCTCTTGCTTTAGCCCCGTTGAAGCCTCCAACAATACCGCTGGCTTCCAGCTGATCCATAATTCTTCCAGCTCTGTTGTAACCCAGTTTCAATTGTCTCTGAAGCATTGATGTAGATCCCTGCTGAGTAGACACAATAATTCTTGCCGCATCTTCAAAAAGAGCATCTTTTTCGTTCGGATCAAAAGTACCTACTGAGCTTGTAGAATCTTCAGAAACATATTCAGGAAGTAAGAATGCTGAAGCATATCCTTTCTGCTCACCAATAAATTCTGCAAGTCTTTCCACTTCCGGAGTATCTACGAATGCACACTGAAGTCTCAGGATCTCATTTCCGTTGAAATAAAGCATATCTCCCTTACCAATCAGCTGATCTGCTCCCGGAGAATCAAGAATGGTTCTGGAGTCTACACTGGAGATTACTCTGAAGGCAGCTCTCGCAGGGAAGTTGGCTTTGATCATACCGGTAATTACGTTTACAGACGGTCTCTGTGTTGCTACAATAAGGTGAATACCTACGGCTCTTGCAAGCTGTGCCAGTCTGGCAATCGGTAGTTCAACCTCTTTTCCTGCTGTCATGATCAAATCTGCAAACTCATCTACTACCAATACGATATAAGGTAAGAAACGATGCCCGTTTTCAGGGTTTAATTTTCTTTCAGCAAATTTTTTATTGTATTCCTTTAAGTTTTTACAGAAAGCATTTTTAAGAAGGTCATATCGGGTATCCATCTCAATACACAAAGAGTTCAGGGTATTGATTACTTTATTGGTATCTGTAATGATTGCTTCTTCTGCATCCGGAAGTTTTGCCAGATAATGTCTTTCGATTTTTGAATATAATGAAAGTTCAACTTTCTTAGGGTCTACCATCACGAATTTCAGTTCGCTCGGGTGTTTTTTATAAAGAAGGGAAGTAAGAATGGCGTTAATCCCTACAGATTTACCCTGACCTGTTGCTCCGGCCATTAATAAGTGGGGCATCTTTGAAAGGTCGGCCATGAAAATTTCATTAGAGATTGTTTTTCCGAAAACCACTGGAAGATCCATATCTGTATTCTGGAATTTCTGGGAAGCAATTACAGAACGCATAGAAACCATTGTAGGGTTTTTTCTTGGTACCTCAATACCGATTGTTCCTTTTCCAGGCATTGGAGCAATAATCCTGATTCCTAAAGCGGAAAGGTTCAATGCAATATCATCCTGCAGTTTTTTAATCGCGGATACTCTGATTCCTGCTTCCGGTACAATTTCATATAATGTAACAGTGGGACCAATGGTTGCCTTGATCTCTGCAATGCCTACGTTGAAGTTTTTCAGAAGGCCAACGATCTTATTTTTATTTTCTTCTAATTCTTCTTTATTAATGGAAATTTCTTCACTGCCATAATCTTTCAGTAGTTCTACAGGTGGCATTTGAAATTTAGCCAGATCAAGTTTGTGATCATACAAACCATGTTTTTCTACAAGTTCCTGTGACTGCTTCTCAGAATCATCCAGAATGTCAATTACAGGAGCTACTTCTACATTGAATTTAATGTTTTCCTGTGCAGCAGTGTTAGTGTTTACAGCAGAAGACGGAGCAGATGGTCTGATATCAAATGCTTCTTCCGGAGTAGAAACCGGGACAATAGGTTTTGTAGAAAGATTTAAACTTACCGGTTGGGCAACCTCTCTTGGCTCTGCTTCGAAAGAAGTGTGATTAGGAGTAGTAATGGTTTCTATATTGGAGGAAAGCGGAACTTCTGGAAATCCTTTCGGAATGCTTACAGGTTCTGGTTCTCTCATTGTATTGATTGAATTATTGGAAGTGTTGTTGGTAACATCACTTACCGTAACACGGGATGCTGCTGCCTCTTCAATTTCTTCAGCTTCCTCTTTCAATTCCTCATCTGCCTCGAAATCATCATTAGAGTCAGGAATCATAGATTTTACTTTTCCAATAGTATTTTCGTTGATCTTATCCAGTTTTGCTTTGATAGAACTTGGACGAAGATTAAATTCAAGAATAAAATATAAAAGAATACTGGCTGCCAATACGGTCCATAGGCCTACCGTTCCAATAATTGAATTAAGGTAATCCATAATCTGATATCCATATACGCCTCCTAAAACACCTTGTCCTTTAGTAAGTGCTCCCATAAAAATAGGAAGCCAGCAGATAAAAAATAATGAGTGCCCGAAAGTTTTCCATGGTTTGAAGATTTTCTTCTTAAGGATCAGTGTGCCGACTACAAGAAATAAAAATGCAATGATGAATGAAGCAATACCAATACTCTCGAAAATAAAGATATTTCCCAGCCAATCACCTGCCTTGCCAAAGATATTGGAAGATTTTATACTCTTGTCCAGCATCGTTCCTGCCTGGCTTTGATCTGCTTTCCAGTTCATTAAATAAGAAATGAATGAGAATGCAAGAACAGCCGATAAAAGTATAAAAGTAAGCCCGGAAAAAATACGTGGCTTAGATAAAATTTTGCCTGTTTCAGGCGATTCAGTCTGTTTTTTTTGTGTCTTTTTATCCATAATATCAATGTCGCAAATTTAATGTTTTTTCAACACTAAAAGAATCTTTTTTCTCCAAAAAACATTTTGGAAATCCCGCTTTTTACAACGATTATTTAAAATTTGATTATAAAATATTGTTCGCAATTATAAAATAAAAATAGGGCTATTTTTTTTGTTTATGCAAATCTGATGCTGTTAAATTATATTAACTAATCATATTTGTTTTTCTTTAAATAAGATAATAAAATTTCTGATTTAAATTTAGAGAAATGAAAAAAATAATAATATTAAAAATTATGATTGATATTATTTAAGCTCAAATGTATTTTTTGAACTAGTTCAAAGGTCAGGATTGGTAACCATTATAATTTTGTCTCAGAAATTTTACACATGGAAAACAGATTCAAAACTATTCTGACCTTAGGTCTGATATTTATTTCACTGATTACAATGAACGCACAAAAACAAAAAATGGAAAACACAGCATTATTAATTATCGACGTACAAAATGATTATTTCCCCGGAGGAAAAATGACATTGGAAAAAGCTGAGCAAGCCGGAGAAAATACCAGGAGAATTTTAGAGTATTTCAGGAGCAGTAATCTTCCTGTCATTCATGTCAAACATATCTCAACCAATGAAGGGGCTACTTTTTTTCTTCCGGATACAGATGGTGTTAAAATCAACCATCTGGTTTCACCGAAAGATGATGAAAAAGTAATTACCAAACATTTTCCTAACAGTTTCAGGGAAACAGATCTCATAAACTATCTCCAGTCAAAGAAAATCAAAAACCTGGTGATTACAGGAATGATGACAGATGTTTGTGTAGAGGCAACTACCAGAGCGGCTTTTGATTTTGGATTTAATAATACAATTATTGGAGATGCTACAGCAACCAGAAACCGTGAACTGGATGGGGAAGTGATAAAGGCTGAAGAAGTTCAAAGATCCTTCTTGGCGGGGATATCTGCTCTTGGAGATCTTTATGCCCGTGTAATAAATACTCATGAATTTTTAAAATAATATTATTCCGGGCAAGCAAAGACGCTAAGGATTTTATCTCCGATGAAATTTAAAACAGTTCACCTTGCTGAATATCTTCGATTTTCATGTGCCTTAAAATAAATACAAAGCATAATAAGCCTTCGCGCCTTTGCGTTTATCTAAAGAACAAAAGTGTTATGTAAAATAACTTAACATAACTTAATTCAATAAAGGTGTCAATAATTTTGATACCTTTATTTTGCTTAAATAAAACAATGTTCGATTTACTTCTTAAAAATATCAGTCAATACATACACCTTTCAGGAGAGGATTTTAAACAGTTTGTAAAGCTATTTGAATACAAAAAGTTTAAAAAGAAGGATATTGTTCTCAAAGAAGGAGACTATTGTGCTTTTGAAGGATTTGTTCTGAGTGGCTGTTTCAAAATCTATTACCTGAACGAAAACGGATTTGAACAAACCCTGTATTTCGCGGTAGAAGAATGGTGGATCACGGATATTGACAGTCTTATCAATAATGTTCCGAGTATTCTGAATATTGAAGCCCTTGAAGACAGTGAAGTATTGATGATTTCCAAAAAAGACAAAGAATATTTGTATGAGACCATGCCTCAGATAGAAAAACTTTTCAGGATAATGAACCAGAAGTCTTCGGTAGCACTGCAAAGAAGAATTCTTTCCTTAACGGGTAAAACGGCAGATAAGAGATATCTTGAATTTCTTGAAAAATACCCCGGATTAGAACAGAGAATTACTCAGCAGCAGGTTGCTTCTTACTTGGGAATTACCCATGAATTTCTAAGTAAAATCAGGAAGAAAATATTTGAAAAATAATTTAAAAATACTTTCGGAATAACTCAGAATATGGACTGTTTTTGAAAGTTTTCCGAACATGTAAATAGAAGTCTTCAATCACAAATATAGGTATTATGAATCTATATTTTTTCGGTTTTAGGAATTGAATTTTTCCTAATACTTCCGGGCTTATTAAGAATGTTTCAAAATAAGCAAAACAGAGGCCAAAGTGACAAAAAACAGCTTTTTTTAAGCTCTTTATGGTTTATCATGCTTATTTTTGCATGTCAAGTACAATAAATCATGAAGAAGCTCCAAGATATTCTTATCTCAACCAGGACAATGGCTGTATTGCTGCTGGTGTACGCATTTGCGATGGCTTATGCAACGTTCTTAGAAAACGACTACGGAACTCCTACAGCAAAAGCACTAATTTATGAGGCCAAGTGGTTCGAACTGATCATGGTCCTGCTCATTCTTAATTTCATAGGAAATATCGGAAGATACAGACTATGGAAAAGGGAGAAATGGCCGGTTCTTGTGTTTCACCTTGCCTTTATTTTTATTTTTATCGGAGGTGCCATCACAAGATACATCAGTTTTGAAGGAACCATGCACATCAGAGAAGGTGAAACTTCAAACGAAATCGTAACGGATAAAAATTTCTTTAAAATCCAGATCGAAGAAAAAGGTGATGTTCTTAATTATCAGGATGTTCCTTATCTGATGTCTCCATTGAATAAAGATTTCAAAGCTACCTATGACTTCCACGGAAAAGAAGTGAAAGTCTTTGCCAAGGAATACATTCAAAGAAAAAAAGACAGTCTTGTAGCTGAACCAAATGGTGCCGAGTATCTTCATTTGGTGTCTACCGGAAACACTGGAAGACAAAATATTTACATCAAACCGGGTGAAACAAAATCAATCAACGGAACTTTGGTGACATTCAACAGAGCTATTGAAGGAGCGGTTGAATTCAAAAATGAAGGAGGAAAATTATTCATCAAAACACCTGTAGATGCAAGCTATATGACCATGGCTACTCAGGCAACCGGAAGTACCGTGAAAGATGAATTCCAGCCTTTGGCATTGAGAAGTTTATATACAATCAACGAGCTGAAGCTTGTAGTTCCTGAAGGTCTTAAAAAAGGAAGACTGATGGCAATTGAAGGTGACAGAAAGAAAGATGCGAATGTTCCGGATATGCTTCAGGTTGAGCTTCAGGGCCCAAAAACAAAACAGTTGGTAGATCTTTCTGTTGAAAAAGGAAATCCTAATGCCTACAAACAGGTTACTATGGATGGATTAAATATTATGGTAGGATTCGGACCTAAAGTATACAATACTCCTTTCGCCCTGAAACTGGATGACTTCGTGATGGAAACTTATCCTGGAAGTTCATCTCCAAGTGCTTATGAAAGTCATGTGAAAATCATTGACGAAGGCAAAGAAACTCCTTATAAAATCTATATGAACCACGTTCTTAACCATAAAGGATACCGTTTTTTCCAGTCAAGTTTTGATCCGGACAGAATGGGAACAGTTCTTTCAGTAAACCATGATTATTGGGGAACTTTGATTTCTTATATCGGATATGGACTTTTATTCTTCGGAATGTTTGTGATCTTCTTCTGGAAAGGAACTCACTTCTGGAAATTAAATAAAATGCTGACTGATGCAAACAAGAAGAAAACAAAAGCAGCAACAATACTTTTAGTGTTCTTAAGCTTAGGTTTAAATGCACAGAAGATTGAAACTCATGGAACTACTGACGGAAGCAGAGAACATATTCATGTGGAAGGAGACAATCATTCTCACGCTCCGGCTCCATCTGCCCAGCCTCTTGATGGTGCTGCCCCAAAACAGAATTCTCTGGCTACACCGATGGGTAAAATGAGATCTATCTCTCCGGATGAAATCATAGCAAGAAACAAAATCAGTGAAGAGCATGCAGAAAAATTCGGATACCTTTTGGTGCAAAGTTTTGAGGGAAGAATTGTTCCTATCAATACTGAAGCATTGGATGTTTTAAGAAAACTATACAAGAAAGATAAATTCAAAGGAACAGACGGAAAGTATCTGACTGCTAACCAATGGTTCCTTTCAATCAATACAGATACCCCAAGCTGGACTATGGTTCCTATGATTAAAGTAGGAACGAAAGGAGGGGACGAACTGAAAAATAAAACAAAGGCAGATGAAGATGGATATACTTCACTGATGAACCTTTTCCCGGCAGATGCCAATGGTAATCTAACCTATATTTTAGAGCATGATTATAATACTGCATTCCGTAAAAAACCAGCTGAACAAACAAACTACGATAAGGAAGTAATTGCTGTAAACGAAAGAGTGCAGATCTTCAATGAGTTTTTCAGCGGTCAGTTTATGAGAATTGTTCCTGTGAAAAATGACGCCAACCATACATGGCATTCATGGTTAGATCAAAAATTCGAGCCGGACATGGAATCTCAGCAGGTGATGGGACCTTATTTTGCTGAAGCGCTTACCGCACAAAAAACCGGAGACTGGAGCAAAGCAGATACAGAATTGGCGAAGCTTTCAGAATACCAGCAGAAATGGGGTAAGGCAGTAGTTCCTGCTAAATCTAAAGTTGATCTTGAGGTTTTCATGAATAAAGCAGATATTAACTTTAAATTATTAATTTTCTATACTCTTATCGGAGGGCTTCTTTTAATCTTAGGATTTGTTGAGCTGTTTAAATCCAGCAAAGTTTTAAATAAAATCATTAAAGTAATCATTGCAGTTGGTTTAGTAGGATATCTATGTCATTTCTTAGGCCTTGTTGCAAGATGGTATATTTCAGGACACGCACCATGGAGTAACGGATATGAAGCTATTATCTTCATCTCTTGGGTAGGTATTACGGCAGGTTTATTATTATATAGAAACTCCAATGCATTGATTCCTGCAGCCGGATTTATGGTAGCTGTTATTATGATGGGATTTGCGCACGGAGGTTCTGCTCTTGATCCACAGATCACACCGCTGGTTCCGGTACTGAAGTCTTATTGGTTAATTGTTCACGTAGCCATTATTACATCCAGTTACGGATTCTTCGCCCTGTCGATGATCATCGCTGTAATCTCATTAGTATTCTATATTATATCCAATAAAGAAACGTATAAAATTCACCACGATACTACATTGAAAGAACTGGTAATTGTTTCTGAAATGTCATTAACTATCGGATTGTTTGCATTAACGGTAGGAAACTTCTTGGGAGGAATCTGGGCAAATGAATCGTGGGGTAGATACTGGAGCTGGGACCCGAAAGAAACATGGGCGTTCATTTCCATTATGGTATATGCCTTTGTATTGCACATGAGATTAGTGCCAGGATTGAGAAGCAGATGGGCATTCCATATAGCAACCATGTTTGCGTTCTGCTCAATGGTAATGACTTATTTTGGGGTAAACTATTACTTAAGCGGACTTCACTCCTATGCAGCAGGAGATCCTGTACCAGTGCCGGCTTGGGTATACATCGGAATAGGCACAATGATTCTTTTATCAGCTGTTTCTTATTTCAAGTTTAAAGCCTTAACGAAGAAATAGATTTTTGAATATATCAATTAAAATCCCGGAATTCATTTTCCGGGATTTTTTTATCTCTATTGTTGCTGGATTGGGGATGAGTTGTTTTAACGCTACGTTCGCAATGATGTATATTGTGATGAGTTATTGTTCGCAAAGACGTTTTACTCAGCAAGAGAAGAAGACATTTTAGTTAAGATAGAAGTTTTGTAAAATGTAAAGAACTTGTTTTTTTTAAGGTTCGCAATGATTTTGGTGATGAGTTGTCGTTCGCAAAGGCGTTTCACTCAGCAAAGAAACTAGTGATCTTAGCTAAACGAAGTGGCTTTGCGAACAAAATAAAATACATCCTAATGAATTAACCTCGCGAACTTTGCGTTAGCTAAAATACCCGAATCCTATATCCCGAAACTCGTAACCCTGAACCCCGAAACTCGCACCTCAAAAAAACAAAATTCATCATTCATAATTCAAAAATTATCATCATCTTTATGATATCAAAATAATATCAAAATAAAATTCAATTATGGAAAAAACATTAAAACCCATGTCGGGTTATCTTACATTGGTCATTTGCCTGGCCTTGTTTGCTGCAGCAGTATACTTCTTTGTTAGCGGAGTAGATCAAAGTATCGCTTATGTAGTTATATCTATGCTTTGCTTCCTTACTTCCTGCTTTTTTCTGAAAGGATTAATGATCATTCAGCCTAATCACTCAAGGGTGTTAAACTTTTTTGGAAAATATGTTGGGAGTGTAAAAGAGAACGGATTATTCTTTATCAATCCTTTGTATTCGTCACAGAAAATGTCTTTGCGTTCTGAAAATTTACAAGGACAGACTTTGAAAGTGAATGATAAAATGGGAAACCCTATTGAAATTGCAGTTGTCATCGTATGGAAAGTGGGAGATACTTACAAAGCCGCTTTTGATGTAGAACGTTATTCGGACTTTGTAAAGATGCAGAGTGAAGCAGCGGTACGTCATTTGGCTATGAGCTTTCCTTATGATAATTTAGAAGATGATCATGCTCCAATTACACTGAGAGAAGGAGGAGATAAAATCAATTCTATTTTGGAGCAGGAACTTACAGACCGTCTTTCCAAAGCAGGAATTGTGATTCAGGAGGCAAGGATTTCACATCTGGCTTATGCTTCGGAAATTGCTGGAGCAATGCTTCAGAGACAGCAGGCTACAGCTATTGTGGCGGCAAGAACCAAGATTGTAGAAGGAGCAGTAGGAATGGTAGACCTTGCCTTGAAAAAACTTTCAGAAGACAATATTGTTGAGCTTGATGATGAAAGGAAAGCTGCAATGGTAAGCAATTTAATGGTGGTTCTTTGTGGTGAAAAAGCTGCGACTCCAATATTAAATGCAGGAACGCTTTATAATTAAGAAGTGAAAGATTAACAGTCAGATTTTAGTACAGATCCTATCTATACTAAAATAATCAGAAATAATGTTAGAGAATTTTAGAAAATGAAATCGGAAAAAGCTCAAAACTCTTCAGAAAATAAAAGCAAAAAGTCTTTTGTGATAAGGATAGACGAGTCTACTTATAAACTCCTTGAAAAATGGGCAGGCGATGAATTCAGAAGTGTGAACGGGCAGATTGAATATCTGCTGCATGAAAGCCTGGTTAATGCTGGGAGGAAGAAGAAAGAGTAGTTTAAAAAGATGATTCGAGGAGTGTAAATGTTCTTTTCAGGGAACAGAGCTGTGAAAAGATAGTACTTCTTCTCTTTTTTAAATTACAGAAAATATAAAAAAGGATTCTTTTTTTAGCTTTTCAATAAATAAATAATAATTCAATTCACCTTATACCAAAAAGAAAGCAGAGAAATTTTCTCTGCTTTTTATTTTATACAACTTTGAAGACTATCTGCTCCAACGTAGAATATGACGAGCCAAATCAAGCCTTTAATGGTAAAGAAAGCAAGTCCTGCCCATCCCACACGCTTGAACCACTTCTTAAGCTTTGAGTTATTTTCTTGTGAATTTTCCATTTGGTGATTATCAAAATGATTACCCTGCAAAGATAAGCATGTTTATAATTAGTCCAAATAAAAAACACATTAAAAATTAAAGTTTTGAGGTTCGCATAATATTTTTATCTTTAGAGAGAACGAAAAGTAAGATTTTATGTCAAAAAAAGTAAAGGATTTCGGAATCGAAAAAACACTCAAAAACCTTGGTATTAAAGAAGAGAACAAAGGGACTTCAGTGGGCGGAAAATATTTCGCTTCAGGAAAAGTGATAGAAAGCATTTCTCCTGTGGACGGAAAGTTGATCGCTAAAGTAAAAACTTCCGGAGAAAGTGATTATGACAAAGTAATTGAAACTGCTCAAAAAGCGTTTCAGGAATTTAGGCTGATCCCGGCTCCCAAAAGAGGTGAGATCGTAAGACAGCTGGGCTTAAAATTAAGAGAATATAAAGAAGATCTTGGTAAGCTTGTTTCCTACGAAATGGGTAAATCATTACAGGAAGGACTTGGAGAAGTTCAGGAGATGATTGATATCTGTGACTTCGCTGTAGGACTTTCAAGACAACTTCAGGGGTACACCATGCACTCTGAAAGACCTGGGCACAGAATGTACGAACAGTATCATCCGCTAGGAGTAGTAGGAATCATTACTGCATTCAACTTCCCGGTAGCCGTATGGTCATGGAATACAGCATTGGCCTGGATCTGTGGTAACGTTACCATCTGGAAGCCATCTGAAAAAACACCGCTTTGTGCTATTGCATGCCAGAATATCATGATGGAGGTTATAAAGGAAAATAACCTTCCTGAAGGAGTTTCAAGTGTATTGGTTTCAGACCACGAAATCGGACAGAAACTGGTAGATGATAAAAAAGTTGCGCTTGTATCTTTTACAGGATCTACAAGAGTAGGAAGAATGGTTTCTTCTAAAGTAGCAGAAAGATTCGGGAAATCTATCCTTGAATTAGGTGGAAACAATGCTATTATCATTACGAAAGAAGCTGATATCGACATGTCGATTATCGGAGCTGTTTTCGGAGCTGTAGGAACTGCAGGTCAGAGATGTACTTCTACAAGAAGACTTATCATTCACGAAAGTGTATACAATGAAGTGAAAACAAGATTGACAAAAGCTTACGGGCAGCTGAAAATCGGAAATCCATTGGATGAAAATAACCATGTAGGTCCTCTGATTGATACTGACGCTGTAAATCAATACGAAGAAGCCATTAAGAAATGTAAAAAAGAAGGTGGTAAATTCGTTGTTGAGGGCGGAGTTTTAACTGGAAAAGAGTACGAATCCGGATGCTATGTGAAACCTTGCGTTGCAGAAGTGAAAAACTCTTATGAGATTGTTCAGCATGAAACATTTGCACCGATCTTATATCTGATTAAATACAAAACACTGGAAGAAGCTATTGCTATTCAGAATGATGTTCCACAAGGATTATCTTCTGCAATCATGACCCAGAACTTAAGAGAAGCAGAATTATTCCTTTCTCACGCAGGTTCAGACTGTGGTATTGCCAATGTAAATATCGGAACTTCCGGTGCTGAAATTGGTGGAGCTTTCGGTGGTGAAAAAGAAACCGGAGGAGGAAGAGAGTCCGGATCAGACGCTTGGAAATACTATATGAGAAGACAAACCAATACTATAAATTATACTGCTCAACTTCCTTTAGCACAAGGAATTAAATTTGATTTATAAAAGCTTTACTTAAAGCACTCAAAAAAACATAAAACTTAATAACCTGAATGATTAAATGTTTCATTCTCTGGACCATTTAATCATTCACTTATTAAATCACACTACAAATTTATTATGGAACAAACATTAGATATAAAAGCAAATAAAGTAAAAGAAACAGTAGGAAAACACGTGTTGGCAGACGGTTTCGATTTTGTGATGGATATTGAAAAATCACACGGTTCATGGCTTTATGATAAACTTACAGACAAAGAATACCTGGATATGTTCTCTATGTTTGCATCAGCATCCATCGGATACAATCATCCTTACCTTGTAGAAAGATCAGAATGGTTGGGAAGAATGGCTGTAAATAAGCCTACTTTGGCTGACGTTTACTCGGAAGAATATGCTCATTTCCTTGAGGTATTTGAAAGAGTGGTTATTCCTGAAGAATTACAATATGCTTTCTTTATCGAAGGCGGAACTCTGGGCGTTGAAAATGCAATGAAAGCATGCTTCGACTGGAAAACCCGCAAAAACTTTGCAAAAGGATTAGAAACAGAAGCAGGAATCTGCATTCACTTCAAACAGGCTTTCCACGGAAGAAGTGGTTATACTTTGAGCTTAACCAATACTTCTGATCCAAGAAAATATCAATATTTCCCAATGTTCAACTGGCCGAGAATTTTAAATCCAAAATTAAAGTTCCCGATTACAGAAGAAAACCTTGAAGAAACAATCAAAAATGAAAACCTTGCTTTACTTCAAATTGAAGAGGCTATTCTGATGCACCCTGATAAAGTGGCTTGTATCATCATAGAACCTATTCAGGCAGAAGGAGGTGACAATCATTTCAGAGACGAATTCCTGTTGGGATTAAGAAGAATCTGTGATGACAACGAAATCTTACTTATTTTTGATGAAGTTCAGACAGGAATTGCTATTACAGGAAAAATGTGGGCATTCCAGCACTTTACAGCAAAACCGGACATTATTTCTTTCGGTAAAAAAGCACAGGTTTGTGGTGTTTTAGCCAATAAAGAGAAGTTTGATGAAGTTCCGAATAACGTTTTCAAAGAAAGCTCAAGAATCAATTCTACATTTGGAGGAAACTTTATTGATATGCTTCGTTTCCAGCTGGTAATGGAAGTGATCGAAAAAGAAAACCTGGTTGAAAATGCAAGAGTGGTTGGCGATTTCTTATTGGAAAGCCTGAAAGCCCTTGCTGAAAAATATCCTGAAAAAATTTCAAATGCAAGAGGAAGAGGATTGATGTGTGCTATTGATCTTCCAACTGCAGAGCAGAGAAATCATTTGATGAATGAGCTTTTCAATGATGGATTGATCATTCTTCCTTGTGGAGATCAGTCTCTTCGTTTCAGACCTCATTTGAATGTTACTAAAGAAGAAATCCAACTTGCTTTAGATAAAATTGAAAGCAATATTAATAAAATTTAAAACCCGGGATTTGTAATTTTAAAAAAAACATCGTATATTTAGATACTCAAACAATTAGAATATGGAAAGAAGTACGAGAGTGTCAGTTTATGTAAGTGATAATCCTTCAGAAATTCAGTTGGTTAAGTCTAAATTGGATGATGCACAAATTGCAAATACCGTTGAAAATAACTATCTTACGTTTACCACTACACCAACAGCAACTTCGCTGAAGGTAATGGTAGATCTGGAAGAAGAAAAAAGAGCATTTGAAATTATTGATGCTTACCTTCAACAAAGTGAAAATCAATAAACAATTTCATAATTTTAAATTTTACTACTTCGAACCGAAAATTAATTAAGATTAATTTTCGGTTTTTTAATTAATTACAAACTATTAAAAGACAAACATTTCAAAGACTGAACGGACAGCTGTTCTGATTTTTAATCTTTAAATCATTCAATCTTTAAATCAAATTTTACAACATGAACCCAGAGATCAAACTAAGACAATCGCAAATTGAAGACAGAAACAGGATTTGGGAAATTATCCAGCAATCTATTGAAAGAAGAAGACAAGACGGAAGTACCCAATGGCAGAACGGATATCCTAACCTGGGGACAGTAGAAAGTGATATTGCTAAAGGTTTCGGACATGTTTTGACAGTAGACGGAGAAATTGCAGTATATGGAGCATTGATTCTGAATGATGAACCTGCTTACAGTACCATTGAAGGAGCATGGCTGAGTGATGGTGAATTTGTAGTGGTTCACAGAGTAGCTGTGGATGAAAAATTTGCAGGACAGGGAATGGTGAAGAAATTTTTTGATCACATTGAAGAATTTACCAAGTCTCATGACATTCAGAGTATTAAAGTAGATACCAATCATGATAATATTGCGATGTTGAAAATCCTTGAAGGCAGAGGTTATTCCTATTGCGGAGAGGTTCTTTTGAGAGACGGCATGAGAAAAGCTTTTGAGAAGATTATAATTTAAGCAAAAAGTTAAATCATCTTTCATTGAATTTTTAAACCGGCCTGTATTTATAAACTCTATCAGGTTTGTTCGTTTGGTTCTGAACTAATTTTTACTTTTGTTCAAATTTTTATATATGCACCAAAGTATAGAAATTGATGAGAAAATATTTCAGGATGCCGTAAGATTTTATGGCATTGTGTTCAACTTACCCCCTTTAGCATCAAAAATCTATTCCTACCTTCTTTTTGACTATGAGAAAGTAGGAATTACTTTTGACGAATTTGTTGAAGTGCTCTCTGCGAGCAAAAGTTCCGTTTCTACCAGTATTTCATTATTGTTAAATGCTCAGCTTATTGTTGACCGTAACAAAATGGATGAGCGTAAGCGGTATTTTTTCATCAATGATGAATACAAAAAAATACGATTCGAGAAAATTGTCCAGAAAATGCAGGACGAACTGAAACTATTAGATGATTTAAACAATTTTAAAAAAAGTAAAGACGATGGATACAATGAAAGAATAGAAGTTTACAAAGCACTCTTAAACAAAAACATAGAAAATATACAGGAATCTCTTAATAAACTATAAAATGAATAATAAGCTAGTTATACTTTCCATTGCAGCGCTTTCACTGACAGCCTGCAAAAAAGAAGCTCCGAAACAGGATGGTGCCAAGCCGTATCCTGTTGTTTCCGTGGAGTCAAAAAATATAGTGGGTTATCAGACGTTTCCGGCTACCATTCAGGGTAGGGTAAACAATGATGTACGTGCAAAAATACAGGGATATATTACCCAGGTATTGGTAGATGAAGGACAATATGTTACAAAAGGACAGCCTTTGTTCCGTTTGGAAACCAATATCCTGAACGAAAATGCGGCCGCTTCCAAAGCAGGAATAGGTGCTGCTGAATCCAGTGTTGCCGCTGCTCAGGCTTCTGTAAATGCTGCTCAGGTTGAAGTAAATAAACTAAAACCTTTGGTTCAGAAAAATATCATCAGTAATGTACAGCTGCAGACTGCACAAGCTCAGCTGGCACAGGCTCAAGCCCAGCTACAACAGGCCAATGCTTCCAAAAGACAGGCACAAGCCAATTACAAAGGAGTAGAAGCCAATATCGAATATTCCATCATTCGTGCTCCTATTTCAGGGGTGATCGGGAGGCTGCCGTTGAAAGTAGGAAGCTTGGTAGGACCGTCTGATCAGACACCTCTGACGACGATTTCTGATACGTCTGGGATCTATGCTTACTTTGCAATGAATGAAAAAGAATATTTTGATTTCCTTGAAAAATCTCCGGGAGCTTCTATGCCTGAAAAAATCAAAAACTTACCAATGGTTGAGCTTCAGCTGGCCAATGGAAGTCTTTATCCTGAAAAAGGAAAAATAGAAGCTATTACCGGTCAGATTGATCCTACAACGGGGACCATCCAGTTCAGAGTTGCTTTCTCGAATGCGCAGAAATTATTAAGTAATGGTAACAGTGGAACCATCAGATTCCCTCAGCATTATGATAATGTTCTTGTTGTACCTGAAAGTGCTACTTACGAGCAACAGGGTATTGTTTACGTATATAAAGTAGAAAAAGGAGATACGGTCAGAAATGTTGTTGTAAATGTTATTGACAGAATCGACAATTTAGCGCTTATCAAATCAGGAGTTAATAGAGGTGAAAAAGTTATTGCCGCTGGTATCGGAGGTTTGAAACCGGGAACAGCAGTGAAACCAAAGCCAATCAAAATGGATAGTCTTGTTCAATCAATAAAACCGAAATTCTAATGATAAAAAACTTTATTAACAGACCGGTTTTATCTACCGTAATCTCAATCTTGATTGTGATTCTCGGTGTGTTAGGACTGATCTCGTTACCGGTTACACAGTATCCGGATATTGCACCACCTACGGTAAGTGTTTCCGCAAACTATACGGGAGCCAATGCTGAGACGGTGATGAAAAGTGTAGTAGTACCTTTGGAAGAGCAGATTAATGGGGTGGAAGGTATGGATTATATCACTTCCAGCGCCGGGAACGATGGTTCTGCTCAGATCCAGGTTTTCTTCAAACAGGGAATAGATCCGGATATTGCAGCGGTAAACGTACAGAACCGTGTAGCCAGAGCAACACCTCTTTTGCCGTCTGAAGTAACGCGTTCAGGGGTTGTAACCCAGAAACAGCAGACCAGTGCCCTGATGTATATGTCTTTCTATTCTGAAAATAAAGATTTGGATGACGTATACCTTCAGAACTTTTTGAATATCAATATTATTCCAAACCTGAAAAGGGTAAATGGTGTAGGGGATGCCAACGTTTTCGGTGGTAAAAACTATTCCATGAGAATCTGGCTGGATCCTGCAAAAATGGCTGCCTACAGTGTAACTCCTACAGATGTTACCAATGCCATCAATGAGCAGAGTAGAGAAGCTGCTGCAGGTTCTATTGGACAGAATAGCGGTAGTTCTTTTGAATATATCATCAAATATGTAGGTAAATTCAACGATAAAGAACAGTATGATAATATTATCATTAAATCTCTGGCAAACGGACAAAATCTGATGCTGAAAGATGTTGCTAAAGTAGAACTGGCAGGACAGTCTTATACAGGAATCGGGGAGAACGGAAACAATCCTTCCATCAGTATGGGGATCTTCCAGACTCCGGGATCCAACGCACAGGAGATTATTAAAAATATCAAAACCTATCTGAAATCAGCCGAAGGAACTTTTCCAAAGGGCGTAAAGTATACTTTCAACTTTGATACCAACGAATTCCTGGAAGCTTCTATTGAAAAGGTAGTACACACCCTGATCGAAGCCTTCATTCTGGTATTTATTGTAGTATATATTTTCCTTCAGGACTTCAGATCTACGCTGATCCCGGCCATCGCGGTTCCGGTATCTATTGTAGGGGCGTTCTTCTTCCTGAATCTTTTCGGATATTCACTAAACTTGTTAACCCTTTTTGCATTGGTACTGGCGATTGGTATTGTAGTGGATGATGCCATCGTCGTCGTCGAGGCTGTTCATGCCAAGATGGAACATGGTATTTCAGATGCTAAAAAAGCGACAGTAGAAGCAATGGATGAGATTACAGGAGCTATTATTTCTATTACGTTGGTAATGGCTGCAGTATTTATTCCGGTGACGTTCATTACGGGGCCTACAGGGGTATTCTACCAACAGTTTGGTATTACGCTGATTATAGCAATCATTATTTCTGCGATTAATGCATTAACCCTGAGTCCGGTTTTATGTTCGCTATTCCTGAAACCTCATGCAGAGCATCATAAAGAGTATAAAAATTTAAATCTGCTACAGAAGTTTTTCTATAAGTTTAATATTGCTTTTAAAACAACTACTGAGCGTTACGGAAGAGGATTTGTATTCTTGTTAAGACATAAATGGGTTACCTTAATTATTTTTGCTGTTACCGGAGGAATCTTATTCTGGGCAAGCAGCACTATGAAGAAAGGTTTTGTACCTACAGAAGACAGAGGGATTATCTTTACAGATGTTCAGCTTCCTCCGGGGGCTTCTATGGAAAGAACGTATAATGCTTTGAAAACACTTCAGGCAAAAGCATTGAAAGTTCCGGGGGTACAGAATGTAACAATTTCTACGGGTAGAGGATTCTTATCCGGAAACGGAAGTAACAACGGTCTTGCCTTTGTGAAACTAAAACCATTCGAAGAAAGAAAAAAAGACGGACAGACTTCTGAAGATATTACCAAAAAATTATTTGGAATTGTAGGATCTGTTCCTGATGCCAAAGTGGTATTCTTCCAACCGCCAAGTGTACCAGGATTTGGTAACAGTGCAGGTTTTGAAATGGTATTGCTGGACAAGTCAGGTGGAGAATATGCAGATCTGGATGCTAAAACCAATGAATTCATCGGGAAGCTGATGCAGAGACCGGAAATTCAGTTTGCACAGACTTCATTCAATACTAAATATCCTCAGTATCAGATGGAAATTAATGTTCCGCTGAGCAAACAGCTTGGGGTTTCTGTAAATGATATTCTGGCTACCATGCAGGGGTATATTGGAGGTATTTATACTGCCGACTTTACCAAGTATGGAAAACAGTTCAGGGTTATGGTTCAGGCTCTTCCTGAAAACAGAAAAAACATCGAAAATCTGAATCAGCTTTATGTCAGAACAGGATCAGGTATCATGTCTCCGATCTCACAGTTTGTAACATTGACAAAAGCATATGGACCACAATCTGTAAGCCGTTATAACCTGTTTACTTCCGTGAAAGTGACAGGGGCAAACTCTGACGGATACAGTTCCGGGGATGCAATTACTGCCGTACAGCAGGTGGCCGATGAAACCCTGAATCAAAACTATGCAGTAGAATTTACAGGGTTAACCAGAGAAGAATTAAACTCAGGATCTCAAACCCTTCTGATTTTTGGGCTAAGTTTGATCTTCGTTTATTTTATCCTTTCTGCACAGTATGAAAGTTATATTCTTCCGCTGATTGTTGTTATTTCTCTTCCTCTTGGGGTAATGGGAGCTTATTTCGGGCAGAAGATTATGGGATTGGAGAATAATATTTACTTCCAGATTGCCCTGATCATGCTCGTGGGATTGCTGGCGAAAAATGCGATCCTTATTGTCGAATTTGCTGTTCAGAGAAGACATCATGGAGAAACAATTGTAATGTCAGCCATTAATGCAGCGAAAGCCAGAGTGAGACCTATCCTAATGACATCGTTCGCCTTTATTTTCGGTTTATTGCCGTTAGTTCTTGCAAGTGGAATTGGAGCAGTAGGTAACAGATCTATCGCTACGGGAGCGGCAATCGGACTATTGATAGGAACTGTTTTGGGATTATTCGTGATTCCGGTTCTGTATGTGATTTTTGAAACATTGCAGGAGAAAATTAAACCTATCAAAAAAGAAGATATCAGTTTAGCAGAATAAAATTAAGATTTAAGAAATTAGAAGTTAGAAATTTGAGACGAGTCTAAAGCTAACTTCTAACTTCTAAACTCTAACTTCTAATTAAAAATAATGAAGAGCTTATTAAACATCATAAAAGGAATCACTTTTTCAGTTTTCATACTCGGAGCCATCTCATCATGTATGGCAAGAAAAGAATATGAAAGACCGAAGAATGTGGTAGACGAAAAACTATTTCGTACAGATATGCTTCCTTCAGACAGTGCCAGCATCGCCAATATTTCATGGAAAGAAATATTCACAGATCCGATACTGCAGGGGCATATTTCTAAAGCGTTGGAAAACAACCTTGATATCAGAATCGCACTGCAAAGCATCAATTCTGCAGAAGCTTATCTGAAACAAAGTAAAGCTGCCTATCAGCCGACACTTTCTATAGGACCTAACTATACCTTCCAGACTCAGTCTATCAACACCCAATTTGGGCAGATCATTGGAGAAAGACGTTATGTAAACCAATTTGACATTACGGCAAGTATCGGATGGGAAGCAGATATCTGGGGAAAATTAAGGGCACAGGAAAAAGCACAGATAGCCACATATTTAGGAACTGTTGCTGCTCATAAAGCTGTTAAAAGCAGTCTGGTATCTTCCATTGCTTCTGCTTATTATCAATTGCTAACTTTTGATGCGCAGAAGAGAATTATTACGGAAACCATTGCTGTAAGAGAGAAAAACTTAGAAGCTACAAAGGCTTTAAAAACTTCAGGAACAGTTACTGAAGTAGCGGTACAGCAGAGTGAGGCTCTTGTTTTCAATGCCAAATCATTATTGATTGATATTGATACACAGATCCAGCTTCTTGAAAATACCATGAGTCTTTTAATGGGAGAATCTTCTCATTCTATTGAAAGATCTACACTGGAAGGACAGAATCTTCCAATTGATTTAAAATTGGGATATCCCACTCAGCTTCTGGCTAACCGTCCGGATGTAATGAGAGCGGAATACAGCTTAATGAATGCTTTTGAACTGACGAATGCTGCTAAAGCTCAGTTTTACCCAACTTTAAAATTGACAGGCAGCGGAGGACTTCAGTCTGTGGATATTGATCACTTATTCAGTGTGAATTCATTATTTGCGAATGTAGTAGCAGGACTGGCTCAGCCCATTTTGAACAAAAGACAGATCAAAACAAACTATGATGTAAGTCTTGCTGCTCAGGAAACTGCTTATCTGAACTTCAGAAAGACAGTTCTTACTGCCGGAAAAGAAGTTTCAGATGCCATCAGGGTTTTCTCTGTACAGGACTCATTTATTGAATTAAAACAAAAAGAGCTGGATGCCTATAAAAAATCTGTCGACTATTCCCAGGAATTGGTGAACTACGGTATGGCCAACTATCTTGAAGTATTGAATGCAAGCGTGAATTCATTGAATGCGGAACTTAATATTTCCAATGCACGATACAGTAAAATGAAAGCAGCTGTAGAGCTTTATCAGGCTTTAGGCGGAGGCTGGAAATAACTGTTTTTATTATATTATAAAACAAAAGCGTATGTCAGTAATGGCATACGCTTTTTATTGTACGTTTAGACATTAAGATATTAGGGTTTAATTAATTTGTATGTTAAAATTCTTTAAAATATAAAATCAACTTGCATTTATGTATTCAACTACGTAGTTTTGTACTTTAAAATTCAATCACTATGAAATTGCAGATACAACCCATAGGAAATTCTTATTCGGAACAGGCTATAGACCTGATTTTGACGATTCAGCAGAAGGAGTTTAATATTCCGATTACGATCCAGGATCAACCTGATCTTTTGCAGATTGAAAGTTTTTACACGGAAGCAGGAGGTAACTTTTGGGGAGCTTTTGTGGAAGGTGAACTGGTAGGTTCCATTGCATTGGTTAAGTTTGATGAAAGGGCAGGAGCGATCAGAAAAATGTTTGTTAAAAAAGAATTTAGAGGAAAAGAACTGAACATTGCCCAGGAGTTATTGGAAGTTTTAATTTCTTTCTGCCGCGAAAACAGAATTGATGATTTATATTTGGGAACCATAACGGTTCTGAAAGCTGCACAGCGTTTCTACGAAAGGAATCACTTTGTGAAGATTGAAAAAGGAAATCTTCCTGTAAAATTCCCTTTAATGAGTGCTGATGATATTTTTTATCATTTAAATATTGACTGAATATGAATGTAATCAACGAAGCAGGAATTCTTGCCATATCCACCAGACTGCACCGCCTCAGTGAACAATTGAGAAAAGATGGAGCATTGATCTATAAAGCATTCGGAATTGATTTTGAGCTCAAATGGTTTCCGGTCATCTTTACGATTTATAAAAAAGAAATTGCAAGCGTTGTCGAAATTGCCAATGAAATAGGGTACACACATCCATCCACTATAACCCTGCTCAAAGAACTCGAAAAACTGGAGCTGATACAATGGGAGAAAGACATACAGGATGAGCGCAAAAGACTGTTTAAACTGACTTCAAAAGGCCAGACACTTATTGAAAAAATGAAACCTGTATGGGAGCTGATGTCACAGATTCTGGGAGATATTACCGATAATAAGAATAATCTGCTGGCAGCTATTGATGAAGCAGAGGATAAAATTGCAAGTCAGTCTTTTTATCAGAGGGCATTGCAGGTGAAGAGTTCAAAGTAAAAAATTATTGTTATATAAAAAACAGCTGTACCTCGGGTATAGCTGTTTTTTATTCTATAATGATATCAAGTGTTTTTTTGAAAGGATGTATACTTTTTAGATATTCTTTGTCTTGTTCTGTTAATTCATTTGTTCCAAGAGCAATATCTTCCCAGGCTATTCCATCCTGGCGTTTAAGAACAAATTCAATAGACTCAATTTTGACTTTTTTATTAAGACCAAGTATTCTCAGATCTATCAGCTGCCCTTCTTTGATTTCTCCTTCTATAATTTGTCCTGTTAAGAAAAATTTTCTTCCTGTAATTTGTAAAGCATCGTTAAGCTTAAATTGGGCAACAGCTAAATGATGCCAGTTATAACTACAGTATCTGCATTGTTTTGCATGTGGAGTACGGGCAAGTTTGTTGCATTTCGGACAATTATTAAAAAAAACTTTTTCAGGAGTTTCAGTCATTATACGCGTTATAATGTTTTGCTTAAAGACCTCATAACCATTTTTTAATAGATTTATGATTTCAGGATCGGAACTTATCCAGCCTTTATCTATCATTATCTTTCCGAATTTTGGATTTTCATTACTTTTGAAAGAAGACATTTGATGTTTTAGGGCCAACTTTTCATGTTTAGTCATTAGGTTACTGAAATAGTTGATTATATAATCCGTCGTTTCGTGATCCATTTGAAAAGAGTTAAGTGATTTTAATTATTTGCCTTGTCTAATGTATTATTTATTTCTTTAAAATAGTCATATAATATAAACCCCGCCAAGATTTGGCGGGGTTTATTTAATTCATTCTTGGAATGATCTGTTTTAGAATCTTAAAGTTGCTGCAACAGACCAGGTTCTTCCAAAACCAAGGAATCCTGTATTACCGTCTGCAACACCCTGATATACTCTGCCAGCTTCCTGATACGTTTTTCCGGCATCCGGACCATTGGCAATTTTGTCACCTGCAAAAATATTGGAGCTCAATTCAGAAATATAATATTTGTTGAATAAGTTGTACACGTTAGCTCTCAATGTTAAAGATTTTTTCGCATCAAGTGTGAATTTGTAAGAAGCCCCTACATCAAATAAATGATAGCTAGGCAATTTTACAATTCCTTTTTCTCTTGCCGCTTCGGTAAGGAAGTTGATCGGGTTGAACTGAGCATAAAGCTTGTCATAATATTCCCAGTTAGCATCAATACTGAATGCTTTGGTGATATTGTAATCTGCTCCGATGCTCGCTGTTGTTTGAGCAGCATCTCCAACTTTCAGGTCTTTGATATTGATCACTCCTGTAGCTCCTGCTATTTCCTGGTTGGTTTGAACATCCAGAATGTTGAAGTTAGCGTTTCCTTTATATTTCCAGTTACCCAATGATACCATTCCTCTTAATCTAAGGTTAGTAAAAGGTCTTGCCTTTGCTTCCAATTCGATTCCCTGGTGTACCTGTCCTACATTCAATGCATTATAGAAATAAGCATTTCCAAGGCTTAACTGAGAGAATTTTGCCACATCTGCTGCCGTAGCATTGAATGTTCTTGAAATAAATCTGTCATCCCACTGCGTTCTGTAAGCATTGATGTTCACATCGATATAACGCGATTTGAAACCATATCCTAATTCCACAGAAAAGATTCTTTCATTCTTAGCATCATTATAGATATTCTGGTTTGAAGGGAACAAAGCGTTGAATAATGGCTGTCTTGAAATAACCCCGGTATTGAAAAATACATTGTGGTGATCATCTATATTATAGTTGGCACCTCCTTTTACGATATATCCTGTTTTGTGATACCATTTTGTTTCCTGGTTTCCTGGTGTATACAACATATAATCCACTCTCTTGTAGTACTGCTCGGAAACGGATCCCTGAACAGAAGCACTTAGCTTTTCAGAGCTGTATTCAACCATTCCATAGATACCAGCCCATTTTACCAAACCTTCGTTGTGAATAGATACTTTCTGAGCATCTTTAAGTTTCGTAAGAGGTTCAGGTTTTACAGTCTGATTGATAAAATATCCTTTTGGTGCATTGGCAGTATTAGGAACATACAATGCATCTGATCCTAACATATCTGTTACAATGTCATACAAAGCTCCTTTGTATGTTTTAAGATCAATCCCTCCGTTGAAAGTCCAGTTATTTTTTTTGTAATTAAGGTCTGCAATTACTCCATACCAGTCATGAGCATTGATACTCTGTTTTCTTACGATTCCATTGGTTCCGTTCAGAGTCGCTACATATTGTCCGTTATAATCAGTAGGAGAGCCTGCAGGTGCAGTGAAGGTTGATTTCTGGAAGCTATTTCCATTATAATCTGTTACCATACCACCTCTGTTATAACGATAAATCATATCCCAGTTGATCGTACCATCTCCACCTGCTCCATAATTCATGAAATTCATGGTTTGTCCGGCTGCGTTTTTGATAGAACCGTTAAGTCCGGTACCTCCGCCGCCACGTCCCCATGAACCATAAAGAACTGTAGAGAGTTTCAGGTTGTCATTCATTGTCCAGTCCCAGTTCAGGGATGCAATTGGCTTATGATAGAAGTTAGGTGCTAAATTGAATTGAGAACCATTCAGCATTCCTGTTTGTGGATTGTATCTTCTTCCGTAAGTTTCAAATTGCTGCAGTGTTGCCACATTGGCTCCGGTTGCAGAAGATCTTCTTGTATCGTGTACCTGAGGAGCTCCGGTAGCGATTAAATTGAACGCATGCTTTTCATTAGGCTTAAATCCTGTTGAGAAAAACCATGAGTAACCTTCTCCTTTTGTTCCATTGATGTATCCGTCACCTTGCCAGCGGGAAAGCAATACGGTTGTTCCCCATTTGTTTTTTAATCCTGAAGAGTACATTGCTGATATTCTGGAGTAGTTATCATTTCCAACTTCTCCTTTAACCATTGCTTTCTGCTCAGAATCCGTAGCTTTGGTTACAATATTGATCGTTCCTCCTACAGATGGAACTACAAATTTAGAAGCTCCCAACCCTCTCTGGATCTGAATATTGCTGGCAATGTCAGCCAATCCAGTCCAGTTGGACCAGTAAACGGTACCTCCCTGCATGTCATTCACCGGCTGTCCGTTGATGATTACTGCAATGTTAGCCCCGTCGAAACCTCTCATGTTAATTCTGCTGTCTCCGAATCCTCCACCTACTTTGGTCACATAAACGGATGGAGTAGACTTCATAATTTCAGGGAATTCTCTGTTTCCCAGTTTCTCCTGAATCTCTGCTGCTTTAATGTTGGAAACCGCAACAGGTGTTTTTCTCTCTTTGGCTGTTTGGGAAAGGTTTCTACCTACCAACATAACCTCATCAATAGATTTAGATTTCTCTAAAGAATCCTTCGTACTTTGCCCATAATATATGGCAGCCGTAGGTAATACAAGCGCTATAATTAGTCGCTTTTTAAAAGTAATGCTCATGAAATAAACTAGCGTGTTTGATTTTAAGGCTGCAAAGATGGATAATTATTTTTGAATTAAGTATTAAATCTTGACGAAGTGACATTCTATTGTGTGCATATAATGCATTATTACTCGTTTTTTTGGATGTATTAATTATTTCAGATATTTAATTTACAATTTGTTATAAAAGTGAATTATGCAAAAGAGAGGATTGTTTTTAACGAATAAAAATAATGATCTACTTCATCTAAAAATCTAACAGGATGTAGTTTTTTCTAATGGTGTTTAGGATTTGATTTATTTTGTATCATTATTTATATATTTGCAGATATTATTTGTATCAATTTATTACTTCAATAGTATAAACTTTTCTCTTATTAAAAAATAAAAAAATGACCCAGCTCAGTTTGTTTGATTCAGAAGATTTGTACGAATTTCCAAAAGATCTTTTGGAATACAGAGAGCATTTCCTGAGCAAGGATGAAGCGGACTGCCTTAAAAATCACTTGTTTGAAACAGCTCCGTGGAAACAACGTACCCAGAAAATGTATGATAAAACGGTTCTGACCCCACGCTTAACCGCCTGGTATGGTGATCCGAAAACGGATTATCCATTAGGAAATGGTGAAGTGGAGAATAACCTCTGGACTCCCGAACTGCTTTCTTTAAAACAAAAAATAGAAGAAACATTTGGCTATCAGTTCAATTCTGTATTGCTTAATCTTTACCGGGATCATAATGACTCTGTTGCCTGGCATCGGGATAAAGAAAGCAGATACGGCAGCCGTCCGGTAATAGCATCTTTAAGCTTAGGACAGACAAGGAATTTTGATTTCCGGAAAAAGGATCATCACCAGAGTAAATACAGCCTGCCACTTCCTCATGGTTCATTGCTGATTATGAAAGGAGATTTGCAGGAACATTGGGAACATCGGATCGCTAAATCTGTGACTTCTATGAAGGAACGTATTAATCTTACGTTCCGTTTGGTTCGGGAAGTGTAGTAATGGATAATTTGAAATATTCTATTTCAAATTAAAAGCCTGAAGTCCTTTCTTTTTCCACAAAAAAGCTGCACCTTTGCCTCCAACAATGGGGTGCTACAGATAACAGTGGCTGAGATGATACCCAGGAATGTATTTCCACACCTGATCCGGATAATGCCGGCGTAGGGATTGCTTACTTATCATCTCATCATTTGATTTCTAAAATTAATATGATGCAGGACATTTTAAAACAAATTACCTTACCGGAATGGTTCGGAGTCTTATTTTCAGTGATTCAGGTCTTACTGGCCCGTAAAAACAATGTCAACAACTACCTTTTCGGAATTGCAGGTATTTTGCTTACGTTGTATGTGATGCTTATTTCCAGGCTTTATGCTGAATTTACCTTAAATCTTTATTATCTGATTATGAGCATCTACGGATGGCTGTACTGGAAATTCGGGAAACAGAAATCTGAAATGCAAATCTCTGTGACCTCTGTTTCTGAAAAGTGGATTACCGGAGGAATTGTTCTTGGAACCTTTAGTTTATTTTGGTTCTTTCTTACTCATTTTACAGATTCGGATGTTCCCGTTTGGGATTCCTTAGTAAGTGCTTTTGCCTGGGCAGGAATGTGGCTTATGGCGAGGCGGAAAATTGAAAACTGGGTGATACTTAACGTAAGTAATATTATTTCCATCCCTTTGATGATTCATAAAGAATTATATCTCTATGCTGTTTTAACGTCGTTTTTGTTTTTAGTGGCAATTTCAGGATATATAGAATGGCAAAAAATCATAAAATCCAAAGCTAATGCTGAGTACTAAAGACATCAGACAGGAACTTCATGGAGTTTCTGTAATTTCTGATAAAGTGTTGCAACATATTCATGAAGAAGGATTCCTTAAGATCTGGGTACCGAAAAAATATGGTGGCTTAGGCTATCGTTTTGAAGAAGGTCTTAAAGCATTATTTGACTGGGCTGAAACCGATGGAAGTTTTGGCTGGATGCTGACGCTTTGTGCCGGAGCTAATTATTTTTCCAGAAATATCAAACCTGAAGTTGCTCAATTACTGTTTACCCATTCTAAAACCTGCTTTGGCGGAAGCGGAATGGTTGGCGGTACGGCAGAAAAACAAGAAGAAAATACCTATCTGATTAATGGTTTATGGAATTTTGCAACAGGAGCACCTCATCTGACCCATCTTACATTGAATGCCAAGATGACGGAAAACGGAATACCCCTAACAGATAAAGACGGCAATGAGATCATTCACTCATTCATCGTTCCGAAAGAGCAGGCTGAAATGATCCCCAACTGGAAATCTATGGGAATGAAAGCCAGCGGTACCTATTCTTTTATCATTGAGAATGTTATCGTAAGCGAAGATTACAGTTTTGTGTATGATACTTTTTTCACGAATGATACTCTGGATAGCATTCCATTCCGGATTTTTGCGGATTTGACACTTTTGGTGAATTATCTGGGGATGGCTTCTCATTTTATAGAAGAAGCGGAATATATTCGTCCTGAGATCAATTTCAAAAGATTTGCAGAATCTGTTGAAAAGCATTTAGAAAAGGTATTAACCATTGGCAGAGATGTAGAAAATATCCTCGGTGCTCACAAAGAGATTTCTGAAGATCAGCAACATGAGATTCATCAATATGGAGTAGAGCTGGTTCAAAAATTATCCCATCAAATTCTTACTGTTTATACACAGCTGGGAATCCGGGCAACAGATGTTCATTCTGCAGTTCATCAGGTGTTCTGTGACTATTTTACAGCAGCAATGCATTTCAATTTCAGACCTTCTGCTGATGAGCTAAACTTTTCTTTCTGAACAGAAAATATTTCTGTGAAAATCCGAGGATGAGTTATTGTTAAGGATTTAAAATTAATATATATTTAATACGATTGCCATAGCTTTTAGATACTTTTGTACCACCAGTTTTGAGTTCAAAGACGTATTAAAGAATGGATCATTTTAAAGAAATATATTCCGGTTACAAGCACAGGGTGTATTTTTTTGTGGCCAAATACCTTTCGGAAGAAGAAGATATTGAAGAAATTGTTCAGGATATTTTTATGCACGTCTGGAAGTATTTATCAAAAGCTCATTCTCCGTCAGAAATTGAAGCACTTATCTTTAAATCTGCCAAACAGGAAATTTCCAATTTCTACCGTAAAAGGAAAATGATTTTCGTTCCTCTCGAAAATTCTCCGGAAAGACAGGATGAAGAAAATACAGACATCGAGAAACAGGTACAGCAGGAAGACCAGCTCAAAAAAATAGAAAGTCTCCTGGAACAGGTTCCCGAAAGAAGCCGTGAGTTTTTCATCAAAAATAAAATCCAGAATCTCAGTCTTTTTACCATTGCTCAGGAAAATGATATTTCTAAAACTGCCGTTGAAAAACACGTTAACAAGGTTCTGAAATTTCTAAGAGCAAATTTGAATTTTTTTGTTTGAATTTTTCATTAAGAAACTAAATATTCATATTTTTCTTGATTGTTTTTTATAAACATGAATTTAAGTATGGTAGATTTGGATTACTGCTATTCTCTAAAGTTCTTATTTTTATAATTTAAAGCATCAAGTGATGGTCGTTTATTTAAGTTTTCAGGGATATTTATCCGTATTCCATTAAAAATTGAATATTCACTTTCATTTAATAAACTACTAGTATGGCAAATATAATTTTCATCAATTTTGATTAATCCATTATCAAATAAACGATGTAAGTCAGCTCTTAATAAAATTCCATTCATAGGATGATTAGAATAAACATTTCGATACTCTTGAATATGTGCTACATCTAATAATTCAGGAATATTACAATTTGAAATACAACATTTATTTTTATATACTTTTAATATTGTTGATTTAAATTGTTCTTGTCCTTTTCTTCCATTTTTTGTTGATTGACTATTATTTTCTCTTTCATCATTTATTAGAATAAAGTTTTCTTTTTTAGTATTTTCAGATAAAATATTTAGATCATCGCAATCAAAATATTTTATCTTTACAACTTGGGAAGCAAATTTTATATCAGAATTATTCAAATCAATAAAATCTTCCTCATCCCAAAATTCACAATTTTTTAGAACAATGCAACCAATAATATGAGAACTTACATCTATTATGTTACCCCGAAATTCTCTTGAATTTTTGTCTAAATAATTTTGAATTGATAAAATGAATTTAGATTTACTATTTCTTCCATTCCTAAATCCAAATTCATTCCATGCTTTTTCTGCAGTAATATTTTTATACTCTACAAATTCCCCAAATCCACCTATCTTTCTTATAGGTGATTTAAGCATGAAATATAATTTATTTCCTTCCATTAATCTTGTGATATTCCAAGAGGTTGGTGTCCAAAAGTTCACAAATGAATTGAATTCATTATTTTTTAAAAAGTCAAACCAGTCTTTATCAGTTGGTGAAATTGCAAACATTTAAAAGTAAGTTTTATGGTAATTATCCAAAAATACAGTTTTAACTTAAATTTTAATAGGCAAAATATTTATTTTAACCCAATATGAACAAATCGTTAAATCAAAAAATATAGGTTGACGATTACATACTTCCTGCGTATTCTCTAATAAAGATCAAAAAGGAGCATATGGATTTCGAAAATCAATGGAAATCAGTTAAAGATGAAAATCAGAAAATAAAGGATTCTGCAGATCAGCGAATCTGGAACGGGCTTGAGAATAAAATCAGATTCAGAAAGAATACAAATTGGTTTTTATGGGCTGCAGCTGTTCTTTTGCCCTTATTTACACTGATTACTTTGTTTTCTACTGGAAATGACATGAAATCTTCGGATCACCGGCAATTGGTTTTCAGAGCAGAAAAGATTCAAAAAGAATTTATGTTATCTGACGGAAGTATCATTACGCTGGAACCTGAAAGTGAATTGAGACTGACTGATGATTTCGGAAAGAAAACCAGGGATGTTTCTTTTAAAGGAAAAGCGTTTTTTAGTGTTGCTAAAAATAAGGCGCTGCCCTTTATCATTGATGCCAATGGATTTAAAGTAAAAGTATTGGGAACAAAGTTCCTGCTTGACCAGAGATCTGTAGATAAAAAAGTCTATCTGAAAGAAGGAAAAGTGAAAATTGATTACAACGGTCATACAACCTACCTTTTACCTAAAGAGACATGGCTTGCAGACAAAGACGGAGCTGAGAAGCATTTCTATGATCAGGATGTTGTAAGAACATTTGATTTTAATGAAATGAAATTCGGGCAGGCGGTTTCCCAACTGGAGAAGACTTACAATATCTCGATAACCTATCCTCAGCAGTATAAAGAGAATGTGGTAGACGGAGATATCACCGGAGATTTGGATAAAGTAATTAAAACCATAGGATTTCCATTTAATCTTACTGCAGGAAAACAATCAGAAAATCATATCATTTTAGAAAAATAATGCACCAGTAATTGGGGTTACCGATGCATTGAAAATAAATCAGTCAAATAACAACTAATTTCAGCAAAGCTATGAAAAAAACAACAATTAGCATGATGTTGTTGGGTCTTTTGTGTGCGCCACATTTTACCTACGCAGAGGCTAACAAATGTTTTCAACAGTCCGTTATTCAGCGGAGAACGCCTTTGATTAAAATCTTTGAAAAACTTTCAAAAGAGCATGGCGTAAAATTCTTTTATTCGGTTTCAGACCTGAAAGATATCCAGGTGGATGAATCTCAGGTTAACTATCAGTCGTTATCAGCATCTTTAGATTATCTGAAGAAAAATGTCGGTCTGGATTTTAATGTAGATCAAAAAACGGTAACTGTTCGTCTCAATGCAAGAGTGATGGCAAAAATTCAGAGAACTAATGCTCAACAGTCTGCAGAATATTTAAATCCAATTAAGGACACTGTAAAATCCAGAGAAAAAAACATTGATGAGGTTGTTTTGGTGGGTTATGGGAAGCAGAGTAAGAAAAATAATTCGGGTTCTATTTCTTCTATTGACGAAAAACAGATGAAGGGAGTAGCTTCCAGTAATTTCGGAGATATTATTGCAGGAAAAGCAACCGGAGTTCAGATTACTCAGGCTAATGCAACGCCGGGAGGTTCACCTTCAATAAGAGTGAGAGGTATTGGTACGTTGACGGCAGGTTCCAATCCTCTGATTGTTGTAGACGGACTTCCTTTAACTGAAGGTTCCAATCTGAATGCTATTGATCCTAATTCCATTGCTAAAATTGATATCTTAAAGGATGCCGCTTCCGCAGCCATTTACGGTTCCAGAGGAGCAAACGGAGTAATTATCATAGAAACAAAGCAGGGAAAAAAGGGGAGAATGGCTGTTTCTTTCGATTCTTATTACGGAATGCAGATGAGAAGTGATAATGTGAAACTGGTCAATGCTTACGATATGGCCACTTTTCTGAAGGAAGCCAGAGATAACAATTATCTTTCTAAAGGAAGCAACAGAAGTATTTCTGATAATAATGCCACAAGAATAAGCAAAGGAGCTTCTTTAAGAGAATTAATTCCTGATTATTTGGCACCTTACCTCGCAAAGGAGCCGGGATTAACAGATACCGACTGGCTGAATACCGTTATGAAACCAGCACCCATAAGCCAGACTTCATTAAATATTACGGGAGGAAGCGATAAGAGCAAATATGCTTTTACCATGAGTTATTTTAAGCAGAAAGGACTGGTTATCGGGACAGATTACGAAAAATTTTCCACAAGTATCAACCTTTCGACAGAGCTTACAGATAGATGGAAAGTGGGCGTAACAATGACACCGTCATATGCTACGGGAACTATTAATGCAGCAGAAAATTCAAGAAGCTACAATCCTTTGCAGATGGCTACGGCAATGTATCCTTTCTTTAAACCTTACAATGATGACGGAAGTCTTGCTATTTCTCAGCAGATCTTAGGAAATACAGCAACCGACGGAGCTTTGGTAGAAAATCCTGTTGCCGTTCAGGAAATGACCAACAGAAAATATACTTTATTTAAAACATTCGGAAATATCTTCACTGAACTTGAATTGTTGAAAGGTCTGAAATACAGATTGTCTGTAGGTGGAGATTATTCAAATTACGAATACAATTTCTTCGATCCTTCTACGGTAGGAGCTTACAGAGCAGCAGCTCCGGATGTTACTTTTGCCAACAGAACAGAGTATATCCGCAAAAATTATTTAATTGAAAACTTACTTTCATTTGATCAGAAGTGGGGCTCTCATAGGGTGGATGCTATTGCAGGACAGTCTTTTCAGCAGGAAGACAATACACAGCTTTTAACCGAAGCTACAGCATTTCCTGATAACAGTATCCGAAATATTGCGGGCGGAACTTCATTTAAAAATACATTAACACAATACAAATGGAGGCTGCTCTCTTATTTTACCAGGGTTAATTATACATTTGACAATAAGTATAACCTGATGGCTTCTTATCGTAGAGACGGTTCTTCACGTTTCGGGAAAAATTCTAAATGGGGAAATTTCTACGCATTCTCTGCAGGCTGGACAATCAGTAATGAAAATTTCTTTCCTGAAAATACAATCGTGACTGATTTGAAGCTTAGATATAGTTTAGGAAGCAACGGAAATAATCAGATTCCTAATTTCGGGGCACTTTCATTGATGAATCCTGATAATTATAATTTTGGAGGAATTTTAGTGCCGGGATATACAACGGCAACAGCTCCCAACCCGAATATTTCCTGGGAAAAGTCCAGATCAAACAACTTCGGGATTGATTTTTCTTTGTTTAAAAATGTACTGAACATTTCTGCAGATTATTATATCCTCAACAGAGACGGTTTGTTATTGGATGTTCCCGTTCCGCAGCAATCCGGTTTCAGCACCTCACTTCAGAATATCGGTGAGATCAAAAATTCCGGTTTTGAATTACAGATTGCGTCAAAAACTTTTACCATCGCTAAAGACTTTACGTATTCCGGAAGCTTTAATTTTTCCACCAACAAAAATGAAGTATTAGCGCTGGCAAACGGCCAGAACCAGATTATCACGGGAGAAAATAACTTCTCTGTAACCAAAGTAGGTGGCTCAATTGGTGAAATGTACGGTTACAATATCCTTGGAATCTATAAAACTCAGGAACAGATCAACAATTCACCACACATTACCGGAACAATGGTCGGAGATTATATTATGGAAGATCTGAATGGCGATGGAAAAATTGATGTCAATGATAAAAGAAGCTTTGGAAGCGGGGTTCCGAAATACATTCTCGGTTTTAATAATAATTTCAGATATGGGCTTTTCGAGCTGAGTTTCTCATTATACAGCGAAATTGGTAAGAAAATCTACAATGCCGATGCCGTAACCACTTTAGAATCAGGGGAAGGCTTCGGAATGGCTTCACAGTATTATTTTGACAACCGTTATAACGCAGTAACTAATCCTGATGGATTTTTTGGGATGCCGAATATGAATTTCTCCAACAACAGAAAAGAGGCCAGAACTTCAAATTTATACTTTAAAAATGCAGATTATGTAAGACTGAGATCGCTTCGTCTGGCTTTTAATTTCCCCAAATCTATGCTTGAAAATATGGGGATAGAAAACGCTCAGATTTATCTGGTAGGAAATAATCTTTTCACCTTGTCAAAATATAAAGGAATGAACATCGATGCTACTTCAGATAATGTTCTTACGCAGGGCTTTGATCAGGCTTATTATCCGGTAGCTAAAATTTATTCTATGGGCTTTAACCTTAAATTTTAAAATCATGAAAAAAATATTCATTACAATATTCAGTCTTTCGGTGATGTGCTCATGCTCGTCTGATCTTTTGAACGTTAACCCTGAGGCACAGAAAGTTTCATCACAATTTTATACTAATTCCTCTGAAATTGAGCAGGGTATCATTTCAGTGTATGGAGCGCTTCAGTATACCGGACAGTATCAGCTGGCTATGCCGGCTTTGGGAGAATTAGCTTCAGATAATACTTATGATGAGGTTCCTGCCAATGATGCCTTTACGTATGGTGAACTTGATTTTTTCACGATTCAGCCTAATAACAGCCTTATTGCAAGCGCGTGGAAGGACCATTATATCGGCATTCAGCAGGCAAACATTATTCTGGCGAGGATTGGAAAAATTTCTGATATGACGGATGCCCTGAAGAATACTAGGATTGGCGAAATGAAATTTCTGCGTGCGTTGATGTATTTTAATCTGGTGCGCATTTATGGTGATGTTCCGTTGGTTTTAAAGGAAACAACGAATGTTAACGACTATTTCGGGCAGCCAAGAACTCCTGTTGCAGAGGTGTATTCCGCCATAGAAAAGGATTTGAAAGAAGCTATTGACCTTTTACCGGTAACAACCACGCAAAAGGGAAGAGTGACTAAAGGAGCTGCGTTGGGAATTATGGGTAAAGTGCTTCTGACACAGAAGAAATTTGCTGAATCATTGACTTATTTGAATCAGATTGAATCTTTAGGCTACCAGCTTTTACCAGATGTCAATAAAATTTTTGATGTCACTAATAAAAATAATGCTGAAATTATTTTTGACGTACAGTTTACTTCCGGATTGAACGGAAATTCGGAGGGAAGCGCGGCATTTCAGATGTTCAGTCCTTCAGGATCGGTTTCAGGAGCCAAAGGACACAATCTTCCGACCAAGGAAGTTTACAACCTTTATTCAGCAGGAGATACCAGACGTTCTGCATATATTGGGCTTACTTCAAACGGAATTCCTTTCAGTAAAAAATTGGTAAAAACATCGAATACCATTGCTGATGGAGGAAGCAATTTTGTGGTGCTGAGATTAGCAGATGTTTTCCTAATGATGGCAGAATGTTTTGCCGAACAGAATGACTTTACCAACGCCAATGTATATCTAAATAAAATTAAAGCCAGAGCAGGAATTGCTGCTGTAAACCTTTCAACAAAAGATGCTTTGCTTAGTGAAATTGACCGTGAAAGAAGGCTGGAATTTGTAGGAGAGGGGCATCGTTGGTTTGACCTGGTGAGAACCGGAAAGGCTATTTCTGTTATGATGGCTCACTTTACTAATAATGCGGGTTACAGTACCGCACAGATCAAACCCCATCATCTTCTGATGCCGGTTCCGCAGGGACAGATCAATACAGACCCCGCTATCAAACAAAATCCCGGATATTAATTAAACATTTGAAATTATGCTAAACAATAAATTATTACAAGTATTTCTTCTTATTTTTTCTTCACTGTTCATTGCACAGCAAAAGAAAATTTCACTTTCTGATTTTCCTGATAACAGAGTAATGGTGGTAGCTCACCGTGGCGATTGGAGAGAGGCTCCGGAAAATTCGGTGTGGGCCGTGAAAAAAGCCATTGAAAAAGGAGTGGATATGGCTGAAATAGATCTTGCCATGACCAAAGACAGTATCCTGATCCTCATGCATGATCATACCATCAATAGGACGACAACAGGAAAAGGAAAACCGTCTGATTTTACACTGGAAGAAATCAAAAAACTGCATCTGAGAGACGGGCTGGGAGTGGAAACCCAAATGAAAGTTCCCACATTACAGGAAATCCTGGAAATCTCAGACGGTAAAATTCTTCTGAACCTGGATAAAGGTTTTGATTACATCAAACAGGTTTATCCCTTGGTGAAAAAACGAAATATGCTTGATCAGATTTTGTTTAAAGGCCACGAGTCTTACATGGAATTTAATCAGAAGTACGGAGATATTAAAAATGATATTCATTATATGCCTATTATCCAGTTAGATAAAAATGAAGATCTTAAAAAAATATCAGATTACATTCAAAACTATAAAATCTACGGCTTTGAATTTACAGTAGGAACAACAGAAAAAAATCTGATTGATTTTAAATCTTTAAGAGAAAAAAAGGTCAAAATCTGGGTCAATTCATTGTGGCCACACCATAATGCAGGAAATAATGATGATCAGGCCTTGGATAATCCTGATATGTATGATTGGTATATTAATAAAGGAGTCAACATTATTCAGACCGACCGTCCGAAAGAGCTTATCAATTATCTGAAACGTAAAAAGCTTTATTATTGAGCAATTTAATTTTTATAATATGACCAAAAATAGAAAGGTGGACTGCAATAGTCCACCTTTCTTTATATATACATATGTTCTGTTAAGACTGGATAAATTCCAAAAGATCTTTATTTATAGTTTCATGTTCTGTAGTTGGCATTCCGTGTGGAAAACCTGGATAGGTAATCAGTTTACCATTCTTTAATAATTTCGCTGATTTTATGGCAGAATTTTCGATAGGAACAATCTGGTCATCTTCTCCGTGTAAAACCAAAACCGGAATATCAACGGCTTTCAAATCTTCTGTGAAATCAGTCTCAGAAAATGCTTTGATTCCGTCGTAGTGAGCAACAATTCCACCCATCATTCCCTGTCTCCACCAGTTTCTCTGGATTCCATCTTTGATATTGGCACCTTCTCTGTTGTACCCATAGAAAGGAAATGTAAGATCAAAATAAAACTGGTTTCTGTTGTTCAGAGTTTGCTCTCTGATTCCATCAAAAACTTCCATTGGAACACCGTCAGGATTGTTCTCACTTTTTACCATAACCGGAGGAACAGCGCTGATTAATACAGCTTTTTTTGCTCTGCCATTGGCATATTTATGTACATAGCGGATTACTTCACCACCACCTGTAGAGTGTCCTATATGAACAACATCTTTCAAATCAAGAAATTCTACAAGTTCCGCAGCATCAGATGCATATTGTTCAATAGTGTGGTTGTAGATATTCTGGCTTGAACGGCCGTGACCTCTTCTGTCATGGGAAATTACTCTGTAACCTCTCTGTAAGAAAAAGATAACCTGTGCATCCCAATCGTCAGATGATAATGGCCATCCGTGGTGAAACATTAATACTGGTCCTTGTCCTTGGTCTTTGTAAAAAATCTCAGTTCCGTCTTTTAATGTAAATGTGCTCATAGTTTTAAATTTTTAATGTTAATTGTTGATTTATGTGATAATTTTTTGTTGTCTTATTTCTTTAGCAAATGTAGGACAGTTTGAGTTCACTGAAATTAATCTAGTTTAATTTCGTTCATATTTAATAAAAAATTTTTATTGGGATTTTTGCCTGCATTCTTTTGGAGAACCAAATTTTTACAGAAAAGGCACTAACCAAAGATAGTTAATGCCTTTTTTTGCTGTCATTCCAATATATATCCTTCTCCAGAACGAACTACTTGACTATTCAGTTTGATTGGGATTATATTATTCTATCCACAGATGTCCCATAGAATACGTTTTGGCTTTACCCGCCACAATCACTCTTTCTTTTTTGTTTTCACAATAGAGCTGTCCGCTTCTTTCAGACAGCTGACGGGCAAAAAGCATATCTTTTCCTAATCTTGAAGACCAGAAGGGAATGAGTGAGCAATGTGCAGAGCCGGTTACAGGATCTTCGAGAATAGATGACTGTGGCGTAAAGTATCTTGAAACAAAATCACTGTCTGTACCGGCAGCAGTCACCACAAGACCTCCAGGATCCAGATTGATAAGGTCAAAAACAGATCTTTCAATCCTGATGTTTTTGATGTCATCCTCAGAATCATATAACAAAATATAGTCTCTTGATTTGAAAACTTCTTTGGGCTGTATATTGAGCGATCTGGATATGCTGTCTGGAAGAGCCGCTGCTTCAGGCATTCTTGAAGGAAAATCCATATAATAAACGTTATCTTTAACATCAACCGTTAATTCACCACTTTTAGTTTCAAAAACAATTCTTTTGCTCTGATGGTTTAAAATTGAGACCAGGCAATGTGCTGTAGCGAGAGTGGCGTGTCCGCATAAGTCCATTTCTATTTCAGGCGTAAACCATCTCAGATGAATTGTACTGCCATTATCGATAAAGAAAGCTGTTTCGGCAACGGCATTTTCGCGGGCTATTTTTAAAAGCACCTCATCAGGTAACCAGTTTTTTAAAGGAACGACACATGCAGGGTTTCCATGGAAAATTTTTTCAGTAAATGCATCTATTTGATATAATTCTAACTTCATGATGATAAAAATTTCTGTCTCTAACGAAGATACTCTATTTTTTATACAACTGTTGATAGCGTTATCATCCTGCTGCTTTTTTTTAATTTGGTTTATAAGAGGTTAAGATTGGCTATTAATAAACTTTATCTATTATTATATCTTTAATTTTTATGAGCTAATAATGAATTTTTGTTAAAAAAACAATAAAACATGCAACAAAAAAAAACACTTTTTTTACTTGATTTTTTGAATCACTTCACTGCTATATACAATTAAAAATTCTCCTAGCAGAAAGGATTTGGTAAATTTTAATATAATATTATGATCTTGATCATAATATTATTGCTAGTATTTCACTATGTTTGGAATAATGAAACTAATACATGAAATAAGGATAACATAAAAACTTGTTAAACTAAAAAATTAATAAAGATTATCAAAGATTATGAAAAACTTATTTTCATTAAAAGGAAAGAGGAAGGAGCATATTATAAGGTACTTTAAAAAAAAAATGTACCAATTGATCGAAAAGGATGACTGGATCACTTTTACAATAAGAAATTGTTACAAGACAATGACTATCTCCTGTTTGATATGCAATGATTTGGTTACTTTAATTATCGTAAGGATAAAAGTGACTCCATTTTATGAAAAATATACAGTATTGTAGTATTGTCTCTGAACCTTCATAAGAATTATTATAACCATTAATAGTCATCATTACATTTATATTGATGACAGAATTTAATCTGCAATGTCTCCGATTTTTAATTCCATAATTTAAAGAAAATTTCCAAGGAGAGAAATGTATTGTACGGGATCAGATAATCCCCGGTGCTATTGGAATGAGAATACAATGGAATATCTAGATTCTTAGAATTCAATCCCTCATCAAGAGGGATTTTTTATTGTGGGTGTTCGTAATTTTTGGGTATTTGATTACACTTATTGTCTATTCAGCCACACTTATTAATTACATCTTGCCTTATTTCTCATACAATTATAATTTCACATCAGAATCAAAAAAAATAGTATGAAAAAATTATCAAGAAACGCGTTAAAATCTATTAGTGGCGGGTTCTCATGTACTTGTGGAACAAGATATATTGGAGAGTTTACTTCTGCCGAGCTTTGTATTTTCACCTGTAGTGTTATAATTAAAGCGCCAACAGACCCAGAAGTACATTAATTAATAAAGACCGTTTATTCGGTCTTTTTTTGTCCTATAGTATGATCATGAGGAATTATAACAGGGTTTCAAATTTTTATGAAATAAAAACCACAAAATAGTTGCATATTTTATTTAAATACTTACTTTTGTACCCGCTTCGCAATAAATGAAGACATGGGGGATTGGCGCAGTTGGCTAGCGCGTTTGACTGGCAGTCAAAAGGTCACGGGTTCGAATCCCGTATTCTCCACCTGGTGTAATTGATAAAATCTTCAAAATGCACAAAAGATTGATAAATCCTGCAAAAATTAAAAGTTTGCAGGATTTTTTTTCTCTCAATTAGCAACATTTTCAAATTAACTTATAACGTTTGTTGCAAAATCGTGGCAATTTTATTTCTACTGAATTGTTTGCAGTATTTTGATGACTAGCAAGTAAAAGATAGTAACGACTTGTTTTCAAAGACTTTTAGTTCAACTTTTTATAAACCTTTATACATAGAATTATGTTAGATAAAGTAAGCTATTTTTTGAATCTACATTTGTGGATATTTTTCCACACGCTGATAAATGTATTTCCACAGCATTCAAAGATTCCTGCATAGATATTAGAATATCTTTACCTCCGTAATAACAATATCAATTAAGATATATAAAACGATAACGAATGGTTAAGATTTATACAAAATTATTTTTTGCAGTGTTAGCTTTAAGCCCTGCTGTTGTTTTTGCCCAGGCAGGAAATGTTGGTATTAATACTGCGAATCCAGGTTCTACTATGGATATCTCCGGATCATTAGCGGCAAATTATAATGCTGTCAATACAAACTCTTATAATTTGACCTCATCAGACTTCCATGTCTCTTATAATGGGAGTTCCAATGCTATTTTTAATCTTCCTTCTGCAATCAGCGGGGTTGGAAATTATAAGGGACGTATCTATAGGATTAAAAATAATACAAACTTTAGCATTACAGTAAATTCTGCAGCACCTGAGACCATTAATGGAAATCCCAACGTTCTTGTACCAGCAAACCAAAGTATAGAATTAATTAATACTGGGCTTACGGGAGCAGCTTCGACTTGGGAAATACTTTCAAAAGGGACGTCTTCTACAGGAGATTATATTATTGTTAAGCCCAATGCTATTCAAACGGTATCTACCGGATCAGATGTGACGTTCGGATCTGTAATTGCATCCAATAATATTACTTATAATGCCGGTGTTTTTAATTTGAAAGCAGGCAAAACTTATGTGCTTCGTTGTCAGGTGCATGCTACAGAGTTCTCGTTGGCGGGTGGCTTCATGGTCTATGAATGGGTTGATGCTTTAAACAATTCTGTTCTTCCTTCCAGTACCACCGGAGTTGTTGATGCAATAAATAATTATCCTGCAACTTCAATAGGTGGCCAGCCGGAAGCCTATGCTATTTATAGACCTACGGTTGATACTTCTGTAAAAGTAAGATTAGGAGGAGCAGGAACAGCTCAGCTGAATCCTCAAATAGGATTTATGACCGTAACAGAACTTGCAGGAGGTAACGGAAACGGCGGAACAACAATTATTAATAACAATATTACCGCGAGTAACGGTCTTACTTTATCAGGTACAGATGTAAAACTGGGAGGAACTCTTTCACAAGCTACTGATATTGCAATGGCAGGAAATAATTTAAGTATCAACGGTACAGGAAAAGTCCTGATGGGAACCAATATAGTACCATCGGGAGCATCCAATGCCAGAGTTGTTATTGATAACGGGACTACGAATGGAGCCCTTCAGATAAAAGACGGCACCCAGCAGTTGGGATATGTACTGACCAGTGATGCCAACGGTTTAGCAACATGGTCATCAACTGTTACTACAGCATTTGCCAACAATTGGACGCCATATACCGGAGCATTGGTAAACCCTTTTACGGGGGGAACCGGAGGTGGCGGATTGAATACGGGAGTCCAGGTAACCATTCCGGCAAAGGGCTGGTATTTTTTCCGATGTGGAGTTGCCATCAATTCTGACTGTAATGATTACTTTTTCTATATCAACGGCATTGGAGATGTCTGGAGAAGTTATTGTGGATCAAATACTGCTGCATTCATGTTTCCAAGAGATCAAAACCGTGTACTATATTTTGCTACACCAGGAACTTATACTGTCTTAGCTGGTAAAACAAATGGAGTAGTACCAGCGTCTTTCAATGCCGGAAACCCTTCTTTTTATCTGGATTTTGTAAAATTCCAAAACTAATGTTGTAACTCTTATTAGCATAATAAAGTTCAACGATTCTGAAAACACATAATGCTTTACTGCAAGGTTTTATACCTTGCAGTATTTTTTTGTTGCCATAATATTTCATCTGTGAAAGCTTTATATTAGATCAGACTTTCTATTCAGTATCTTATCATCAGTTTAATGAGTCTTCAGAGTATTCTTTCTTTGGAATATAAAAACATCAGCTTCACAAGGAGCATCTGTTGAAATGCAGTCGAAAGTAAGAAAGGAGAACCATTTTACCGTAAGTATAGAGAATAATAATACTCCGAACAGAATGGCTGATCAGATTGAAACATTCACTAATGAATGTTCAATAATTGTTAGTTTTGTATATTGTATTTGGTGTGTAATCCATAGACGCTAAAGAAGAAAACAGAAAAACAAAAACATTGCGAAATGACTGACGTATTTGAAAATTACCTATCCTCAATAGGAGGACTATTAGCTGAGGAAATCAGCTTTTCTGAGCAGTTCTTCAAACCGATCCGTTTAAAGAAAGGTGATTTTTTAATTCGTGAAGATGAAATCTGCCGTCATATTGGATATATCGCTAGCGGTGCCGTAAAAGCATATGCCATCGACAAAGATGGAAAGGAAAATATTACCTGCTTCAAATTTGAAAATGAATTTGTTACATCGTTTCCGGAGTTTGTGGCGCAGGAAAAATCCAGAAGGAATATAAAGGCTATAGAAGATAGTATTGTTTATAGGATAAGCTACCCGGATTATGAGTATCTGCTTGGTAAGGTGACCGCTTGGAATGGAGTTATAAAATGGGTGATGGAGCAGGAGTATAACCAAAAGGAACGGTATCTGCTGAATTACAATAATAAGTCGGCTGTAGATAAATACCGGCATATTCTGTCTAGCGAACCGATGCTCGTACAGCGCATAGCGACGCAGGATCTGGCATCGTACCTGGGTATCACGCAGCGATCGCTTACACGGGCAAAGGGACAAATACATAGGCCCAGCGTATTATAGGACAAATGTCCTTATACAGTACTGATCAGCGATGTAGATTTGCACAAAAAAACGATGTTACGTCAAATTGCTCCCGAAGTATTCCAGATTTCACTGATGCCACGAAACAGTATCAATTGCTATATTATCGAAGGTGTATTGGTAGATTCCGGAATAAGGAATTCGTATACAACTGTAAAGAAAGCTCTCCAGAAAATCCCTGTTTATCAACATGTACTTACACATGCCCATGCAGACCATCAGGGCTGTAGCGATCAGATATGTGCTGAGTTCGCAATATCTTTACTCTGTCATCCTGACGAAGTTTTTAGGACTGAAACGGGTATGGTAACCAATGAATATCCAACTCCGCAACATTGGATAGCAAAGCTTCAACAAAAATACTGGGCAGGCCAGGGACATAAAGTTGAACGGACAATAGTTGAAAACGATAGAATTGGAAACTTTCGGGTAATAGAGACGCCCGGACATTCGGCAGGTCATATTTCTTTATTCCGTGAACAGGATGGTGTACTGATCATCGGTGATGTAGCGACAAATATGAATCTGCTCACAACAGCGACCGGTCTGAGGCTTCCGCCAAACATATTTACCTCGGATCAGCAGCGCAACATCAAATCGCTCCAAAAGCTGGCAAAACTGAATCCAACCATTATCTGCTTTGGCCACGGACCGGTCATGCGAAATACGGACCGGAAGTTTGAGCAATTTGTGGCTAAATGCAGCGAGACTGTTTAAAGATAAATTGCGTAATAATAACATTTTATCAACTTTAAATATTTCGATTTCTGTACAAATCCAACATGATCAGAACTAGAAAAAGAATGGACAATTAAATTACTGTCAAATAAATTTTGCCTACAAACAGGGGAAAGTGTGATTTATGTAAGTATGCCCCAAATAAGTGTAGCATATTGTACTTAAGAATACCCATATTTGTATACTGGTATTCAGTTGATTAAATCTGGATGCTGTAGTCTGTAGAACGAAATTTTCACAAGGCTAACAAGGTACATAAACTAAAAGGATAGATACTAGGAATAAGGCATAAACCGTGAAAAATATCTGGGATACTCAATTACACAATGAGCTATTAAAATCAAAATAGTAGATCTGTTTTAGTATTTTAATGAGTAAAGGGACGAGAGGCTATAGTCTCCGTTCCTTTATTATAAGATATCTGCAATGATATATTTATACACCAACACTATCTCATAGAAACTGATTATTACTTTAATGGGATGGTAGATAACAGGCAGCTTGACGGCCACCCAGGAGATAGGGGGGTGTCTCCATTAATCAAAATATTTGAATCATGAAAACGATACATCTCTTTCAGTTTAAAAATTCCATTTCCCGTAACATTCCATTTTTTAAGGAAGAATGCCGGATAGATAATCTTAATGATTTAATGGTCTATGATTTAATGAACACTGAAAAAGTGACCGAGTTTATTATCCGTGTTCATGAAGACTTTATTTTTGAAGATACTCCGAGGGAAGAGATTTTAATGATGTGTAAAAAAGCTGAAGAAACTATTGAGCATTATTTTGCAACAACAGTAGATGATTACGATGTTATTTAAGATGATAGCAATGTACAAGGATTTATAAAGTATATTAACACTAAAATTTATATCATGAAATTCCAGCAAAACTTACTGGATTATATTAGTACCTCACTCATTACAATTGGAGAGACGGTATCTATAGCAGAAAGCGTAACTTCAGGATTAGTACAGCTGGCTTTTTCGCAGATGCCTAATTCAACTCTATTTTATAAAGGCGGTATAACAGCATTTACATTACCAGAAAAACTTAGATTTTTGGACAGTAACCGTATTGAGGAACAAGGAAACAATTTTGAGACCCAGCATATGGCTGATATAATGGCAAGAAAGGTCGCTATGTCATTTGGAACAGACTGGGGAATATCTTCTACCGGCTATGCTGCTTGTACAAGGAATTCAGGCTTTCATATTTTTTCATTCTGTTCGTTTAGCTATAAAGGAGATATCATTCTTTCCAAACGAATAGAGCTTAATGATAAAACCCAGGCTCTGGATGCTCAACTGTATTACACTGAGTTCATTTTAGGAAGCTTTAAAGGTGCTCTGAATCAAATATTGATCTAAGAAAATATCAGAAAATTTGATGAAAGAATGGACTTTTAAAAAATAAAAACTGTTTATTTTGTTGTAAGGATATTTGTCAAATTCTCTAGATAATCGGGCTGTACTTTGAATAGTTTTTTTGTTTTGATCTACAAGAAGGTTCTGTGACAGATATAGCTGGTCTTTCTCATTTCTTTAGGTATTGTCTTATGGCTGCTGTGTCTTGTTTTCATTCTTTATATTTTTTCTATTAACTTGACAACTTAATTGGTAAATACAATTAATTCAAATAAAATCATAGTCATTCAGCCCAGCCACAAAGTAATGCTCAATGGTTTTCTGCGCTTTTTTACACATTGACAAAAGATCATTTCTGGATGTGTTCTCGAAAGTAAAATCGTCATTGGTTTTAACAATATATTCGGTTACTATTTCAATATTCATTATATCGAGTTCTGTAACATCATTCTTTAACCTATGTTCTTCTTTGAAGAAAGGAATATTGCGAAAAATTGAATTGTTAAACCGGAAAAGATGTATTGTTTTCACTGTAAAAATATTTAATAATATGAAAATTTAGTTTAATGTTTAATGGGGAAGCTTTTTCATTGGGATTATTGTATATTATTTTTTTTTGCCGTCCCTTTTTCAAAGGATTTTTGCTGTCTTATAAGGGAAATAAGATATTGTCTTAAATCTCTGATCGTAATATTTTTCTCTGCAAAAGAGAAAAATAATGGAGTTTCGTCTAAAAGGTCATACAGTTCAGGAAATTCTTTTTGAATTTCACCTGTTTTTTTTAATATCTTTTTTGTTAAAATTGATATGGTATCTACATTATTCATAGCCGCTTTTTATTATTGTTACTATCATTTTAAAGCGTTTATTTCCTTTTATAGAATGAGACTTATGGGCAGGAATGATAATGCATTCACCTTCTTCCATAAAATAAGAAGTTCCGTCTATAATGATTTCTGCTTTACCTTCAATAATCTGTGCAACAGCGTCAAAAGGAGAAATTTTTTCGGATAATCCTTCTTTGTCGTCAAACGATAAAGCACTGATATTGCCGGTTAGTTTTTCCATTATTGTCTTGCTGACTATAGAATTCGGAATGTATTCTACGATTTGGCGGGTAATATATACTTTTGATTTCTCAAGTTCTTTATGATTCATCACAGTCTGTTTAAGCATAAAAGAATAGAAGATATTGTAAATAAAAGGGATAGAACTGTCTAATATCCCATCCCTTTTTCAAGCTAAAACTTTTGATAAATATGTCTTTTTCATAGGCTTTAACTGTTCTTGAAAATAATTTATGAAAGATTAATTTCTTTGATAATACTGAGAACCTCTTCACGGTTTTTTCTTAATCTGTTACCGATTCTTTCAAGCATTTCCTTTTCTTTACCCTCTTCAAACTTCAGATCGTAATCCGTTAATATTGAGAATTTTTCTTTCAGTTGTTTGGACTGTTCATTCCAGTCTCCAGGAATTTTGAAAGACTCGTCGCCTTTGTTGTGATTTGTGTCCATAAGGTGGATTTTAATGTAACTTTATTGCTACAGTACAAAGTTGGGTGTTTAATAATCTATTGCATTACAGATTGTTTCTTTTATGTTGCAGATATCACACTTTTACAAAAATTACAGATTGTTTTGAGTGCCTGAGATAGTGTTGTTCATAAGCAACAAAAATTCGGTAGCTCTGATGAAGTAATGGAATTTATTGAGTCTGATGAAAAGATTACAACTTAAAATACTACTATATAATTTCAAATAAGTGATTGATTATTCGTACCTTGCTGAATAACTAAATTGAGCTGATGATCCGGGCTCTCAGTTTTCTTTTCACTATTTAATATTTCCGGTATATCATCATCTCTAGTCTGCTTCAAATCATTAATAAAACTGTTTTGAAAAGGAAAATATAAACCTGTTGATTTTTTCCAAAAGACAATTCAATTGTAAAAATTATTAATGCTTTTTATGAATATAAAAAAATATTTATGGATGTGGACGTTTTTGGTTCCTATCCTGGCGTGGTTCTCTTATGTCGGAAATTCTGTTTTTTCTTCAGGATATTACTCTGTGATTCTTGCCTTATTTTTGATGGGAAGCGTTTTAGCTGCGGTGTATCATTCTGAAGTCATTGCCCAACGTTTGGGGGAGCCATTCGGGACTTTACTTCTGGCATTTGCCATTACGGTCATAGAAGTAGGGCTTATTATTTCCATCATGATAGGAGCAAAAGGTTTAGAAACCATTACTCTTGCCAGAGATACGGTTTTTGCAGCAGTGATGATAATTCTTACCGGAATCATTGGAAGCTGCATTGTGATAGGTTCTTTAAGATATAGAGAACAAAGCTTTACTCTACAGGGGGTAAGTACTGCACTGATTACGCTTACCTCTGTTATTATTTTTGTGCTTATTCTGCCCAATTATACGGTAAGTCATCTCGGAGGTGAATATACTTCCTTCCAATTGCTTTTTATCGCCTTGATTTCTTTAGCGCTTTACCTTGGTTTTACCATGATCCAAACGCTTAGACACCGAAGTTTTTTCATTTCTCCACAAAATAAACTATCCGGAAACCAGCCTGTACAGAATAGTAATGAAATGATTTCCCGAAAACAATTGTATATCAGTTGTATATTATTGATTTTATCCCTGGGAATAGTCGTTTTACTGGCAAAGCTTCTTTCAAAGGATGTTGAACATATAGTTGTTTCAGTGGGTGCTCCAAGATCTCTTGTAGGTATTATCATTGCTGGTATTGTTCTCCTTCCGGAAGGATTGGCTGCATTCAGGGCTGCAAAAAGTGATGAAATTCAAACCTCATTAAATCTGGCTTTTGGTTCTGCTTTGGCAAGTATCGGGCTGAGTATTCCTGCGATTGCCATTATATCTGTAATAACCGGTATAAGAATGTCATTAGGGATAGATATCAAATCAACAATACTTTTGGGACTATCGCTTTTTATTATTACCGTTTCACTGGCAACGGGCAGAACCAATATCATGCAGGGAATTGTACTGATCGCTATTTTTTTAATTTACCTTTTTATTACTATAGTTCCATAAATTACCATGTAAATATATCTAAATATAGAGTAATTAAGGGGTTATTTTGGAAAACAGAGTCTTGCCATGAGATAGCTGACTGTTGATTCCGCTCCCTGGTTGAGATTAACATTTTTCTCTTCAAGGCCATCATAACATCCACCTGTTGCAGGGTTATAAATAATCTGATGTAAGTGATTCTTTCCTAAAAACCAACTAAAAGCATTCCTCATCATCTGCAAGTATTTTTCATCCTTAAAAACTTTATAGAATGTGGATAAAGCCAATATGGTATAAGCAACATCAATAGGCTGTTCACCACCAATTGTCTCAGGACTTTTAACCGTTTCTTTCTGCAGCCATCCATTGTTGGATATTACTTTGATGCCACCTTTAATAAAAATTTTGGAAAGTAAAAACTTGAATGATTCATTGGCAATCTGCTTATACATTTCGTTTTGGGTTGTAATCCATGCACACAATAAAGCCTCAGGGAGGACACTGTTTCCATAGGTAAGATAGCTTTCAAACCAATGCCAGTCTCTGTGTTTTTCATGCTGATACATTTTTACCAGTCTATTAGCCAGCTTTTTCAATAATGGAATATTGTTCTCAGAGTTTTGATAATGCAGTCCCTTTATGATAAAAGCCATTGCTCGGGTAGAATGGATGCTCTCAATAGATAAAAGACTTTTTTCAATGGCTGATTCTGCTTCATCATAAAACTCTTGAGGTAAAATATTCTTTATGGAAAGGAGGTATCCCAGTGCCCAGATAGCCCTTCCATTGGAATCTTCAAGATTGGTTTCATAATTCTGCTGAGCAAATTCCTTGTTTTGATTCACATAGTTAAGAAAACTACCATCCGGTTGTTGACAAAATTTAATAAATTTTAGATAAGTTGAGATTAAATCTAGGTCAGATTCATCTCTGTTCAGTTCGTAATGTCTGCAGGCTACAATCATAGCACGGGCATTATCGTCTAAAGTATACCCGGAATCTATATCAGGTTTATTGATTTTAGAAAACTGGATCATTCCAAAATCTGTTGTCATATTTTTGATATGGCTAAGATTGATGATGGGGAATGTATAATGTAATATCATGTTGTCTTTGCTGTGTTGTTGAAATAATAGGGCGTGCGAAATAGATGAATTCTCCCAGGCTGTGGGAGCCATTTTTTCCAAACTGTTTGAACGTAATTTTTCCTGTGTATTTTCATTTTTCAGTAATGTATTCACGGCAGCAGCGAGCTGTTTCGGAGTTTCAAAATCAATAATAATTCCCAGGTCTTCATTTAATACTTCTAAGGCATGTGGAATAGGAGTGGAGACAATAGGGCATCCACAACTAATTGCATAGGAAAAAGTGCCGCTTACCGCCTGATTTCTGTCTTTTGAAGTGAAAAGATAGATATTGGTAAGCTGAAGATATTCTAACAACTCCTCTAATGGAAGGTATTGATTAATAAAGTAAGTATGCTTTTCCAAATGGAGCCTTTTAATAGTATCCTGTAGAAAATCACGATATTTTTCACCTTCATGCTTAATAATACCAGGGTGCGTTTTTCCAATAATCAGAAACATTACATCCGGATTTTGGGCAATAATTTCAGGCAGAGCTTCTAAAGTGGTTTCAATATTCTTCCCGGACCCCAATAAACCAAATGTTGAAAGTACCTTTTTATCTTTAAATCCGTATTTCGTTTTCAGTGAAATTTTGTCGATAAATGGTAACAGGTGAGTTCCATGGGGGATCACTTTAATTTTCTCAGATAGAATATCATAGTCAACAGACAGGATGTCCGCAGAAATACCCGTCATTACAATAATAGATTTGCAGAAACTGCCGATTTCTTTTACTTTTTCTTTTAACTCCCAGTCTGGTTTTGGCAGAACTGTGTGAAAAGTAATGATGACGTCTTTCTCTAAATTTTGAAGAAAAAGCAGCAATCCGTTTTTGGCCTCAGTGAAAAATCCAAACTCATGCTGAAGCATAACCAGTTGAATTTTATCATTTTTGTTGATTTTATCAGCCAGCTCCAAATAAGAAATAGCATCGGATATATTTAAGCGATATTCAAGATTTTCTTCGTATCGATAATGCTCCTCTTCAGTTTCCATTGGACAGATGATGATGTTAAAAGATTCATTGAACTTTATCTGAAGAGATTTTATTAAATCCTGACAATACGTTGCAATACCACACACCTTAGGAGGAAAAGTACTTATAAAGATAATTTCAGGTTTATGATTAATTGTGTTTTTTCTATTTTGGACAGATCGTCTTTTTGTCTTTTCCTCCACATCTGATTTTATATTTTTATTCATGTTGATATCTATTTTAAAGTATGACATTCTGTATAGAATAGTCAGTTATGAAGTGTACTGTAGCAATTCCTTCAGCAATTCCGGGATATTTAAAGAAGCAACAGCAATTCTTTTATCTGCAGCTCCGTAGTAAATATGGAGTGTATCTCCTTCTGCAATGGCTCCGGTAGGGAAGCAGACATTGTTCACTTCTCCCTTCTGTTCCCATTCTTCTTCGGGTTTGAAAAGAGGATAAGGAAGTCTTGAAATTTCTTTTTCGGGGTTATCAAGATCAAGTAAGGCAGTACATGCACTGTAAACATACCCTTCAATGGTATCATGTACGCCATGATATATCAAAAGCCATCCATGCTCGGTTTCTATAGGGGGACATCCTCCGCCAATATAGCTTACTTCATGCTCATATAGGGGAGATAATACAATATGATCTTTAAAGTGAAGGAAATAATCTTTCCAGAAATCTGAATCCAGATCTTCAATGTTTTCTATACCTACAATTTGAATATCAGGTCTTATGCGATGAAGAAAATAAAGATTACCGTTAATTCTTCTTGGGAAAAATATCACATTTTTATCCCAGAGAAAGATGTCTTTATCCTTTGTATGAGTAGACGGAAGTTTGTTGAAACGTCTGTACTTTTCTGCTATTTCACCTTGGGATTCTGATAAAAATCTAAACTTGTTGTATGGAATTTTGGGAACAATAATGCCCCGTTTTTGCCATGATGTAAGATCCTCCGATACAGCAAGTGCTCCCAATGCATTAATCCCGTCATAACTGGTATAGGTAAGATAAAATAAATGATCGATTTTTACGATTCTTGGATCTTCAACACCATGTTTTTCGTATTCAAACTCGGGGATAATAACCGGATTGCTCAACCGGGTTTCTATAGTCTTATAATCTGATAGTATACAGTATCCGATACTGGAGAAATTATTCTTTGCAAGAGCCCTGTAAAATAAATGTATTTTTCCGTTATCCTTAATAACTGCGGGGTTTAAAACACCTTCACTCTCAAAGTCTAATGTCGTTTTTCTGAGTATAATTCCGTCTTTTTTCAGGGATACCATTTAGTTGCTGGTATTTTGGGCTTCGTTTTCCCTGTCTCTTCGTTTATTCATTTTTTCTTCCCGTTTCTCTTTTGCGGATTTCGCGGGTGGAGTTTTATCTGACTTCTTTTTTCCGTCTTTTTCTTTTGACATTGTGAAATATTTTTTGTTAACTGTAAATTTCAATCATTAAAAAAGGAAAGCTTTGCAATTGTCTTTCAATTTGTTGTATAAATCATAGATATTTTCGATTTAATAGAGTAACTTTGAGTAAACATCTGTTAATGAAATAATTGACAGTATAAATAGTAAGGGAGATGAAGTTGTATATAAAATATATGGTAAGTTTGCGCTGCAAAATGGTTGTTCATCAGGAACTGGAAAGGCTGGGCATTAAAAATGCTATTGTAGATTTGGGAACTGTAGAGTTATTGGAGGATATTAGCGCTGAACTAAGACAAATTCTGAAAGAAAACTTACTTAAAACAGGACTTGAGATATTAAATGACAAAAAGAGTATCCTGATAGAAAAAATAAAAAATGTAGTCATAGAAATGATTCATTATTCAGATGAGCTTCCAAAAGAAAATTTCTCAGATTATGTAAGTGAAAAATTAGGATATGATTATACCTACCTTGCGAATACCTTTTCTGAAGTGAAAGGTATGACACTCCAGCATTTTATCATTATCAATAAAGTAGAAAAGGTAAAAGAATTACTGCTGTATGATGAACTCAACCTTACAGAAATTTCTTATAAACTCAACTATAGCAGTGTGGCCCATCTCTCTAATCAATTTAAAAAAATCACAGGTCTTTCCCCTTCATTTTATAAGCAGCTGAAACAAAAGCGTTTGGGGAACCTGGAAGACCTGTAAAGTGTACCACAACTATTAAACAGTTATTTCCTGTGATTGAATATCCACATCATAATTTATTTAGAATTAACTGTTTTAATGGTGCTTTTCAGTTTTAATAATCTATCTTTAGCTCTAGAAATGGAGCCGAAAAAAGGTGTTTTCTTTATGAGATCATTAATTGATTTTTTCATTAAAGGAATTTGAATAAGTTATATTTATTGTTTTATATTCAACTGTATTGATTTTTCTATTAATGAATATCTGAGTTTGATCTGTTGTTTGTTCATTTGACCTGTATTATGAAGCATATTAAATTAATTGTTACCGACATGGACGGGACTTTTCTCAATTCCAGCCATGAAATGAGCCCTGAATTTTCAGATGTTTATAAGGAATTAAAAAAAAGAAATATTTTATTTGTACCAGCAAGCGGAAGGCAGATGCCCGGGATTACTCATTATTTCGGGGATATAGAGAGCGAGATCGGTTTTATTGCTGAAAACGGCGGTTATGTGATCTATAAAGATCAGGAACTTTTTGCTGATACCCTGGAGTATAAACATATTGTTGAGATCATAAAGACTGTTCGTGAAATACCGGGAGCTAAAGCGGTATTGTCAGCTAAGAAGTATGCTTATTATGAAACTGATGATCAGCAGTTCGTGGATTTTTTCTCAAAGTACTACACCAAAAATATGAAAAAAGATGATCTGACGGAAAAAATTGATGATATAGCCTTTAAAATTGCGGTCTATCATCCTGATGGTTCTGAAAAGCATCTTTATCCTGCTCTAAAAAAATTTGGAGACCTGGGTCTTGAAATTGTTATTTCCGGAGCGCATTGGCTCGATGTCATGAATAAAGATATCAATAAAGGGAATGCCCTGAAAATACTCCAGAAATCTCTGGGTATTTCTCCTGAAAACACGATGGCTTTCGGAGATTATATGAACGATATAGAAATGCTGAAGAATGCCAAATATTCTTACGCTATGAAAAACGCCCATCCCAATGTGAAGCAGATAGCTAATTTTGAAGCTTCTACCAACGATAGTTTTGGAGTATTGAAAACAATTAAGGATTACCTGCAAAACTGATATTTCCGAAATGATAAAAAGCTTATCTTCATTTGGAAATAAGTAAAATATAAAGCATGGAATTTTCACCTTTTAATAATGTTATCAAGCTTTGCCTTCAGGGGATGAGTATGGAGGATAAAGATATGCCTGAAGAAGCAATCAGGCTGTTTTTACAAGCCTGGGAAGAAGCCGAGGACGATCATGAAAAATTTCTGGCTGCTCATTATGTATCACGTCATCAAAAAACAGCTGCTGATCGTTTGAAGTGGCTTGAAACCTCTCTGGAGTTTGCTTTAAAAATAAATGATGACACGGTTAAAAGTGCATTACCCTCTCTTTATTTGAATATTTCCGGATGTCATGAGAATTTAGGAGATATGGAAATGTCAGAAAAGAACGCAGAACTTGCATTGTTATTAAAAAATCATCCTTCTGATAAAGGACCATTTTATCATGGAACAAAGGCCGATTTGCAGATTGGTGATCTACTGACTGCCGGCGGAATCTCAAATTATAAGTCAGAATTAAAAATGAATCACATCTATTTTACAGCTTTGATTAACGGAGCAGGGCTGGCCGCTGCTTTAGCAAAAGGCGATGGAGTAGAGCGTGTATATATTGTGGAGCCAACAGGTACTTATGAAAATGATCCCAATGTAACGGATAAGAAATTCCCCGGAAATCCTACCCGTTCTTATCGTTCCGAAATGCCTTTAAAAATTATTGGAGAGATTAAAGAATGGACAAAACCTAATCCTGAAGATCTTCAAAGGTTTCGTGAAAAATTAGATGACAGCAAAGGAGAGATCATCAACTAGACAGATTATTTGTCTTTCGTTTTCCTGTAATTTTATCAACTACTGTATTAATAATATAAAACAATAATAGCAATGAAAGTCATTGATTATGATTGTACGCATAAAGGGTGGGGTGAATATTTCATACATTTGGGATAAGTTTTTCATCCATCCAATAGTTTAGCCTCCAATGGGGCTTTTCTGTTGGATGATTTTAGCAAATCAATTAATAGGATGACGGATCGTTTGGTATTGTTTTGTAAATAGTTCAGGTGAAACCTTCATTTCCAACAATGATAAAATTCTATTGAACTGTCTTTTTAAATAAAAACCCTTATGAAGTTCCAGTGATTTTTTACCATAGTATACAATACAGATTGGGGTCTTATATTTCCCAACCATTTTCATATCTATTCCTGTAATATCAGTCCAGAGAAATTGATGCTGTCTCAAACCTCCTGTAAAGCGGATATCCTTATTTGAAATGATAAGTCTTAGCCGGGTATATATCAGCATACTAACAGCAATCAGTAAAAGTAATGGTACTAAAAAAATAATCTCCTGTGGAAGGTCTTTCTGCATGAGAAGACCAAATGCCGTCAAGACTAACAGAAGTCCGAAAACATAACAGATTATTTTTAACCATTGTGGTGAGGAAAAAGTTTCTTCAGTAAGTATCTGTTTCATATGATAATAGTACGATTTTTAAGTGATGTATTTATATTTTCGCTCTCACAAAAAATAGCATTGGTTATTTACAGCTTAAAATATAAACATTTTTAAAGTCTTTGATTGAATATGAAAATTAAAACAATTATGTTAAGCGGAAAGGTTTGAGTCCTGGATAAAAAAACAGCCACAATTGAATTGTGACTGTCTCTTTTTGAAATCAAATATCGAGTATTATAAAGATCTGGAACGGGCAATGTTGATAAGATACACAAGATGTGCAAACATGTTCCGTTTTACAGACTCTACTTTTATATCTCCGGTGGTCTGATTGATCGTAGTTACAAGATCAGTATTACATTGACCATTGAAGTTACCACTTCCTAAATAGTTCACAGTATTGGCAGTTGGATAAGAAATTCTCGGATAATCCGGTGCGGTCTGATTGGCAACAGCAGTTGTTCCGCTGAACCCTTTATTGTCGACATATCGGGCTGTCCAAGTACCTAAAAACTGCCCGTTACCTGTATTGATACCCTGTCCTACAATGATTTGGGTGTCTACAGGATTGGTAAATCCGGTACAGGATGTGTAATGATTTAAAGAAACCGTGCAGGAAGAAGCGTTATCAGTAGGTTGAAAACATTTTCCTTCGTAAACGGTGAACCTTTGTTCAGTGGAAGAAGTAGAAGTGTTCAATAAAGCTTTCGGAGCGAAAATTTCTTCAGGAGATATAAGCATTAAAACTCCTTGTGCATCCGCCGCAACAATTTTTTTTTCAGCATTTGAAAGTCCTCTTACTCTTACCAGGCCATTGACATCTAACGTTTGAGTAGGTGTAGATGTGTTAATCCCAACCTGGGCAATCAAATTCCCACAAATAGCAACTGCTGCCAAAAAGAATGTTTTTGTTTTCATGTTATTTTTTGAAAAGTTTAAATTTTTCACTAATATAGGAAATAAGTTTAAAATAGGGGTAGAAATAACCCGAAATCTAATATAAACTAATTGTAAACGGATATTGAATAGATTAATATCAGGTTTCAGGGATCACTTTTTAAATAACTCAAAATTTATACACCTTGTATTTGTTTGAAAAATATTTGTATTTTAGCCGAAATATGTTGCTTTTTAATAAACATATTGGACGCTAATTAAAATTCAGATAATTTGAATGAAAAAATTAGTAGATTTGCACGGAACAAAAAAATAATAAATATTAAGCACTATTCTCTGTGACGGATTTTTTAGGAGGGAAGTACATAGAGAATAACAGGATTTTAGGTTATAAAACTACTGAAACTATGAAGAAACTTTTTTTACTTTTATTAACGGCGTTTTTATTTATCGGCTGCAGCTCTAATGATGATACGATCTATGATTATGTAGGAACATGGTCAGGTTCTTATGAAGGAAATGATAAAGGAGTTTGGAACTTCGTGGTAGATGAGAGTGGTAAAGTGGTAGGAACAATGCATTCCGATGTTAATAATGAAAACTATAGTATTACCGGCAATTTAAGTGAGACAGGAGATCTTAACGCAAGAGTAGGACTTCCTTCACAAGGAGATTTTAAAGGAACGTTAACGACAGAAAAAAAAGGAAACGGAAACTGGTCCAACTCACTTCCTACACCTGCAAAGTCAGGGAGCTGGAAAGGAGAGAAGAAATAAAATAAGAAAGTCTGCAGAATCTACTGCAGACTTTTTTTTATTTAAACAAATCCCATGTGGGTAATATTATCATTTTCATTTTTCAATACTACAAAATAGAGCAGAAGATCATCCTCAGAAAAATACTTTTTAAAAGGTCTTTGCTGTTGCTGATTCCAGTTGACTATTTCTTCATTACTTTCTACGCTGTAATTTTGAGAATCTAATTTCAAAGTTAAAATCACTGCAAGGTCTGATGTACAACGATCATTTTTATAAAGAACCTGACCTTCAATTCTTATACAATCCGAAACATTATTAACTGTGCCTAGTTGAAATTCTCTCAAAAGTTTTTTTCCTGCTTCAGTTTTTAAACCATTTTCAACTGTTCGTTTTCCCCTTCCGGAAACCATATCCAAATCTTTGATTGCAGTCATAACCTTTGCGAACTTCTGGTAGAGGAGGGGATCACCTGCTTCTTTAATATATACTTCCAGACTTTTCCGGATTATCTTCCCAATTTTGGAGCAGTGCCCGAATTCAGAACTGTTCTGTCTTACTTTCTCATACGACGGACTTTTTTTAAAAGCAACTTTATTGAACCCGCTTTTCTTCCGAACCACATTTTTACCGTTCAGATTATAAAATACAAGGTCGCCTACAGCACCCGTGATTGTAATAAGACTTTCATATGTTGCCATATCTTCAAAATAGAGATCAAATATACCAATAAATACTTGAAAACAAAATTTTAACATATATTTATAATATAGTTGTAGTATAGTTATATTATAATTAAAATATAAAATGTATATTTGTAATGTGTTTTGTTAATTAATTATAAATCAGAAGAGTATGGGAACGGAATTATTTCGACAAAAAATGAAAATAAAGCAGATGGTTGTTGTACTGGCAGCATCTGTTTTTGTAGTTTCCTGTGGATCCTCCAAAAGTGCTACAAATAAAAAATCAAATACGAAAACAGTTGCTAAATCTGAGAACCTCAGAAAACTGGATTCAAAATTTGATGGCAACGTATCGAGGTCTATCAGTGATATTCTGAAGGATGCTGAAAAATACATCGGAACTCCGTACAAATTCGGAGGAAATACATCATCAGGATTTGACTGTTCCGGATTTACTGTAAAAGTATTTGAAGAAAACGATTTCAACCTTCCAAGAAGATCTTCTGATCAGGCTGAAGCCGGGAAAAATATTGATATCAAAGACGTAAAACCCGGTGATCTTTTGTTTTTTGCAACCGCAGGAGGAAGCAGAGTCTCTCACGTAGGAATTGTTCATGATATTGGTCCTGACGGAGAAGTAAAGTTCATCCATGCCTCTACCTCAAAAGGAGTAATGATTTCATCCCTGAACGAAAAGTACTGGAATAAGGCCTATCTTCATGCCCAAAGAGTGCTGTAAAATATTTTTAAATGATAGAGAACCGGACGTTTGCCTTTATTAAAACAGATAAAAAGCTGGTCAAGCTTTTTTTTAAAGATATTAATGTCATCAAAGGTCTCGGAAATTATGTAGAAGTTCATACCACAAATCATAAAAAATATATTTATTACAAAACATTGAAAGACCTCATTGAAAGTCTGCCGGAAGAATTTATGAGGGTTCATAATTCATATATTGTCAATCTTACCAATATAGAGTCTTTTGAAGACAATCATCTTATATGCGGCGAATTAAAGATTACCGTGGCCAAAAGCTATAAAGACTGTCTCAATTCCGCTCTCAATAAAATGATGCTTTAAAACTCATCCACATCAGAAAGAGAGTCATCCACATTCTATTTCTTACCCAGCGCATAAAAAAGTTTTTATTTCTGTTTTCTTATTCTAGTTTTACCCAAAACTTATAGAATGAATAAAGAAAATGCATTATACTACATCAAAACGAATACTATTATCGGAATAAAAGCAGGACAGAAGAGATCTGAGTTTCTGGAAATCTGGATGGTTGTTGTCCAGGATAGAGTATTTGCAAGATCATGGGGACTCGCCGAAAGAAGCTGGTACAATACATTTTTAGAAAATCCAGACGGAGAGATCCAATGTGGTGAAACGATTTATCCCATAAAAGCTCTGATTCCACAAGATATCAATGACCTTACTGAGGAAATTAATGAAGCATATTTGACAAAATATAATACTAGTCACAATATTCCATATTCACAGGGGATTATTCAGGAAAAGCATATTGCGAAAACTATGGAGTTTATTATTCTGGATTAAACAGGAATTAAAATATTCAATAGGAACGGATTAATATCCTGAGTGTAGACGAAGGGAGCCCGTTCAATAAAAAGCAAGAAATCAACCGGCTTTACAAAACTTATTTAATTATATTCTTTAATCATTTTTTAACCACCCCGTCAAAAATTCTTTGAATTTTCGCCACCCCTCCGGAGGAGGGGAATTTTTATGTTTCCGTTTGTAATCTTTCTACCATTCATCATTGCAATAGCATTGCATTATGAAACTTAGGAAATTTGCCTAAAACTATAATCCTATGGCAGATTTTATCCGATTTTTTATTCCTTTATATTTCATACTTTTTTTTATCATTTCCTTTGTTGGTATTAGTTATAAAGTAGCCAGACAGATTGGCAAAAATCCTAATGTTCTTCCCAAAGATGATTCTGCATACGGTCTGGTAGGGTTTTATTTTAAGCTGATTTTGTTTGCTTTGTTTATGTATACAATACTTCTTTTATTTTTTCCGGAATATATGTACGATGCATTTAAAATCAATATTCTGGAATATGACTTTTTTCATTACATAGGATTTGTTTTAATGATTGTTGCTTTGGTTTGGGTTATTCTGGCTCAACTGCAAATGAAAAATTCCTGGAGGATCGGAATTGACAGTACAACAAAAACAGAATTGGTTACTCATGGATTATTCAGGATTTCAAGAAATCCTATATTTTTGGGAATGACCATCAGCCTTGTCGGGTTTTTTCTTGTTTTTCCTACTGTCATTGCTTTTTCTTTTCTACTGATGGGAAATGTTTTGATGCAGATTCAGATCAGGCTTGAAGAAGAGTATCTCATAAAAGAGCACGGAGAAATCTATCTGACTTATAAAAAGAGGGTGAATCGTATGCTGAGCCTTTATTAAAAGCATAATGTTAAAAACCGTTTTGCTGAACTTTTTTGTATCTTTGGCCGGTATAATTTTTCAAACTAATTTAAATAAGAAACATGTCGTTACAACAAACTATTGAAAACATTTGGGATAATAGAGAATTATTGCAGAATGAAGACAGCCAAAAGGCGATCAGAGAGGTTATTTCTTTAGTTGATAAAGGTGAACTTCGTACTGCAGAGCCTACAGAAAACGGATGGCAGGTAAATGAATGGGTGAAAAAAGCTGTAGTAATGTATTTTCCAATCCAGAAAATGGAAACTATTGAAGTAGGCCCGTTTGAATTTCATGATAAAATGCCTTTGAAGAGAAACTATGCTGAAAAAGGGGTGAGAGTTGTACCACATGCAGTGGCGAGAGAAGGTGCTTACATTGCTCCTGGTGTTATTTTAATGCCATCTTATGTAAACATTGGTGCTTACGTAGATTCGGGAACAATGGTAGATACTTGGGCTACAGTAGGAAGCTGTGCACAGATCGGTAAAAACGTTCACCTGAGTGGTGGTGTGGGTATCGGTGGGGTATTGGAGCCGTTACAGGCTGCTCCAGTAATCATTGAAGATGACTGCTTTATCGGTTCAAGATGTATTGTTGTGGAAGGTGTTCACGTAGAAAAAGAAGCCGTATTGGGTGCAAATGTAGTATTGACAGCTTCTACAAAAATTATCGACGTTACAGGAGATACACCTATCGAAATCAAAGGAAGAGTTCCTGCACGTTCTGTTGTAATCCCTGGAAGCTATACAAAACAATATCCGGCTGGAGAATATCAGGTACCATGTGCATTGATCATTGGTCAGAGAAAGGAATCTACAGATAAGAAGACATCTCTGAATGACGCATTGAGAGATAATAATGTAGCTGTTTAGGATTAATATTGTAAGCTAATACCACAATCTTGAAAGAAAAATTCCTTAAAATACTATTAAACCCTAAATATATATTTGGGGTTTATCTTATTATATCGGTTGTTACAGCAATTTCCAAATACCTGAGAGGAGATTATGCGATTAATAATTACCTGATTTTTAAAAATGTATTCTTTAATACGATTCATCAGAAAAATTTATTTATCCATTATCCCGATCTTTATTTTGATTTAAATCATTATGGCGTATTTTTCAGTGCATTGATTGCACCATTTGCCATGATGCCGGATTGGCTTGGAATCTCACTTTGGAATATTGCCAATACTTTTATCTTCATCTATGGTATTTATAAACTGCCGTTTTCAGACAGTAAAAAAGCAATTTTCGGACTGCTTTGTCTTCAGGAATACATTACAGCGGCTTTAAGTTTACAGTTCAATGTAGCGCTGACAGGCCTTTTGCTGTTATCTGCAGTATACATTTACGAAAGAAAAGAAGTAAAATCTGTAACTGCCATTTTAATAGGAATATTTGTGAAAATTTACGGAATTGTAGGATTGACACAGTTTTTCTTCATTAAAAACAAAACTAAATTTATTCTTTCCGGAGTAGCGATTGCAGTATTGTTTTTCGTCCTTCCAATGGCGTATTCAAGTCCGCAGTTTGTGATTCAGTGTTATTCAGACTGGTTTCAGTCTATCGTAGAGAAGAATAATGAAAATCAGGTATTAGGAAATATGCAGGATATCTCGCTGATGGGCTTTGTAAGAAGAGTCTTAGGAGATGCATCCATTTCCAATCTCGTGTTTTTAGCGGGTGGATTACCACTTTTTGCCTTACCTTATATCAGAATTAAGCAGTATAAGCACTATGCTTTCCAATTGATGATTCTGGCTTCAACATTACTGTTTTTGGTATTGTTCAGCTCCAGTTCAGAATCTCCAACTTATATTATTGCAGTTGTAGGAGTCCTGATCTGGTTTTTCCTTCAGAAAGAAAGAACACCGCTTATTATAGGATTGCTTGTTTTTGTCATTATTTTCACTTGTTTTTCGACTTCAGATCTATTCCCGAAATTTGTAAAAGAAAACTATATCATCAAATATTCATTAAAAGCTGTACCTTGTATTGTGATCTGGTTGAGAGTGACTTATGAGCTCCTGACTAAAGATTTTGAGAAAAATTACAGCCTGAATTAATAAATATGAAGAAAATTTCAATTGTAATTCCCGCCTATAACGAAGAAGGAAACGTTGCTATGATCCATCAGAAAATTAAAGAAGTTTTCGATGGTTTAAGCAGCTATGACTTTGAAATCATATTTGTAAATGATGGTAGCAGAGACAATACCCAGCAAAAACTAGAAGACCTTTCCAGTCAATATGATGAAGTAAAATTCATTGAGTTTTCGAGGAACTTCGGCCATCAGCCAGCCGTAAAAGCAGGAATGGATAACGCTCAGGGAAATGCAGTTATTTCGATGGATGGAGATCTTCAGCATCCACCGGAGCTTATTCCGGAAATGATTCAGAAATGGGAGGAAGGCTATGATGTGGTTTTTACTTTCAGGACTTATCCAAAGGAAATATCTTTCTTTAAAAGAAAAACATCAGATTTATTTTACAAGCTTTTATCAAGTTTGTCAGACGTTAATTTGACGAAAGGAGGCGGCTCAGATTTCAGATTACTGGATGCAAGGGCAGTGGATGTAATGAGAAACTTTAATGAAGATGACTTATTCCTTAGAGGACTGACAAGCTGGATGGGGTTTAAACAGATAGGAATTGACTTTACCGCCGCAGAAAGACTTTCAGGAAAAAGCAGTTACAATCTTAAGAAAATGTTCACTTTTGCCTTTACAGGAATCACTGCTTTCAGTGTGAAACCTCTTTATCTGGCAGCATACCTTGGATTTTTATTCTCGGCACTTTCTGTGATCGGATATGGAACGTATGTGATTCATTCCTTTATTGCCGGAACTGAAATATCAGGTTGGGCATCCTTGATTATGACTATTGTTTTCTTTGGTGGACTTCAGCTTATTATCTTAGGAATTATGGGAATTTATTTAGGTAAAATATTCAAACAGGTGAAAGACAGACCTAATTATATTATTAAAAACAAAAATTTTTAGAATGGTTTTATTGAGTTTTGATATTGAAGAATTTGATATGCCATTAGAATATAAGGGTGAAATTCCCTTTGAAAAGCAGATTTCAATTTCACAGACAGGATTAGAGAGAATACTTGATATCCTTAAAAAATACAATGCCAAAGCTACTTTCTTTTCCACGGTAGTTTTTGCAGAAAACAGCAGACACCTTATCGAAAGGTTATTAAATGAAGGTCATGAACTGGCTTCTCACACGTGGTTTCATTCAGAATTTGAAAACAAACACCTTAAGGAATCAAGAGAAAGGCTGGAAGAATTATTTTCTACAAAGGTTACCGGATTAAGAATGCCGAGAATGATGCCTGTGAACGAAAAAGAAGTGGAAAAAGCAGGATATTCTTACAATTCCTCCATCAATCCTACGTTTTTGCCGGGAAGATATAATAATTTAAAAGTGTCCAGAACTTATTTCAAAGAAGGAAATGTGACTCAGGTCCCGGCTTCGGTTTCACCCAATTTCAGAATTCCTTTGTTTTGGTTAAGTTTTCACAATTTTCCTTTGTTTTTGTACAAAAAACTGGCTTCGGACAGTTTGAAAAAAGACAAATATCTGAACATTTATTTCCATCCATGGGAATTTGCAGAAATCAAAGATGAAGCCTTTAAGCTTCCTGGATTTACGGTAAAAAACTCAGGAAAAGATATGGTAGAAAGATTTGATTCATTTGTTGGATGGCTGAAACAAAAAGGACATACATTCGGTACATTTCAGGAATTCCAAAAACAGATACAACGATGAAGATTGCCTTTGATGCAAAACGGTTTTTCCACAATACCTCCGGTCTGGGAAACTACTCGAGAGATCTCGTAAGAATTCTTTCCGAATACGAACCGGAGAACGAATATCTGTTACTCAACAAAAACAAATCGGAGAGAGGAAAAGATATTCTGGAACGCCCAAATGTTCACTTTATTGAAACCTCAAAAGGAAATTTGTCACGCCAGCTGAAAATGGGTAAAGATGCCCAAAAACAGGGAGTTGATATTTTCCATGGATTATCCGGTGAACTTCCCTTAAAATGGGATCCAAAACCTATTAAAAAGGTTGTTACTATCCATGATCTTATCTTTGTAAGATATCCGCAGTATTATTCTTTTTTTGACAGGAAAATCCATTTCTGGAAATTTAAAAAAGCCGCTGATACGGCTGATAAAATTATTGCTATTTCAGAACAGACCAAAAGAGATATTATTCAATATTTAAAAATTCCTGAGGCTAAGATTGAAGTTATTTATCAGGGATGTCATCATGCTTTTAAAGAACAGCAGCCACCGCAACTGATGATGGCTGTAAAAGAGAAGTTTAAACTTCCCGAAAGATTTGTACTTAACGTTGGTACTATTGAAGACAGAAAAAATCTTCTGAATGTTGTAAAAGCGATTAATGGTACAGAAATTCCTCTTGTAGTAGTGGGAAGAAAGACTAAATACTATCAGAAAATAGAACGTTTCTTGAAAAAGAACAAAATGGAAAAGCAGGTATTGTTCCTGGAAGGAGTTTCTATGGATGAACTTGCCTGTCTTTATAAACTGGCAGATATTTTTGTCTATCCAAGCTTCTTTGAAGGCTTTGGAATTCCTGTCATTGAAGCACTTTTTTCCAAAACGGTTGTCGTTACCAGCAATACAAGTTGTCTGCCGGAAGCCGGAGGAAAAGACTCTATGTATGTGAATCCTGACAATGATCTTGATATCCGGGCCAAACTAAAATTTCTCTGGGAAAATGAATCCGAGAGAAAACGCCGTGAGGAAAAGGGTTTTGAGTTTGTTCAGAAGTTTAATGACGAGCCAATTGCTGAGGAGCTGATGAATTTTTATCAAAAAATTATCTGAAAAAACTTTGCATTTTAAAAATAAATCCTACATTTGCATCATAATTCAATACAATGAAACCAATATTTTTAGCATTACATCATTACTATCATCATCTCTGTTAGGCGGAATTGATTGATATAAGTATGTGCTAAAATCAAAAATAATTAAAACCGTCTGAGTAAATAGGCGGTTTTTTTGTTTCCTGAATTCTTCTCAGAAATTTCAATAAATCAGTTTTTATTTGCTCGGACCCAAAAAAGGCAAAATGAGTAAATTAAAAATTGCAATCCAAAAAAGCGGCCGGCTTTACGAAGAATCTCTACAGCTTCTCAAAGACTGCGGAATCTTTGTCAACAATGGTAAAGACCAACTCAAAGTTTCAGTAGATAACTTTCCGATGGAAATCATGTACCTTCGGAACTCAGATATTCCGCAATACCTGGAAGACGGAGTAGTGGATGTTGCTATTCTTGGCGAAAATCTCCTGATTGAAAAAGGTAAAAATATCACCACCATCCAGAAACTTGGTTTCTCAAAATGCCGTGTTTCACTGGCTGTTCCCAAAGAAGTAGAAACCGACGAAATCTCCTATTTTCAAGGTAAAAAAATTGCTACCTCTTATCCTAATACGCTCAAAAGCTTTTTAGAAAAAAAAGGAATTGTATCAGATATTCACGTTATTTCAGGTTCTGTAGAAATTGCTCCTAATATTGGCCTTGCAGATGGAATTTGTGATATTGTAAGTTCCGGAAGCACATTATTCAAAAACGGATTAAGAGAAACGGTCACTTTGCTGAAATCGGAAGCTGTTTTGGCTCAAACTCCCCAATTATCGGCTGAAAAAGAAGTCATTCTTGAAAAATTCGTATTCAGAATTAAAGCTGTTTTAAAAGCAAAAAATTCAAAATATATTCTGATGAATGTCCCCAATGAAAAAATTCAGAAAGTAGCTGAAGTTCTTCCGGTATTGAAGAGTCCTACAGTCATCCCATTGGCAGAAGAAGGCTGGAGCAGTATTCATTCTGTTATTGATGAAGAGCGCTTCTGGGAAGTCATTGACGAACTGAAAGAAAATGGTGCTCAGGATATTTTAATTATTCCAATTGATAAAATGGTTATTTAAAAAATGATAATGGTGAATGTTGGTTAACACGAAGACGCAAAAAAATAAAAATTAAGACTGTTGTAAGGCGCAAAGATTTTATCTGCGATAAAATTGAATACCGTATAAATATTCACATACTTGCTGAAAATCTTAGATTTTCTTGCGCCTTAAAAAAGATATATGAATTAAAAACTTTGCGCCTTTGCGTTCAAAAAAAATTGGGACATATAGCTTAATGGTTCAAAAAATATTAAAATAATACAATGAAAATATACAGATATCCCACACAGAGTACATGGAAAGATTTGGTAAAGCGTCCTGTTTTGGAACAGAAAGAAATTTCAGGCCTGATCGCAGAAATATTTACAGAAGTTGATAAAAACGGAGATAAAGCTTTAATAGAATTCAATAGAAAATTTGACAAAGCAGATACCCAAAAAATAAAAGTTTCTGATGCTGAAATTCAGGAGGCAGAAAAGCAGATTAATGATGAACTGAAACAAGCCATTAAACAGGCGAAAGAGAATATTTCAACATTTCACGCTTCTCAAAAACAGGAAATCCAGAAAATTGAGACTACGAAAGGAGTGGTTTGCTGGCGCGAAAATCGTGCTGTAGAAAAAATTGGAATTTATATTCCGGGAGGAACTGCTCCTTTATTTTCTACAGTACTGATGCTTGCGGTTCCAGCGAATCTGGCCGGATGTAAAGAAATAGTCCTTTGCACGCCACCGGATAAAAATGGAAATGTCAACCCAGCAATTCTTTATGCAGCAAAACTTTGTGGCGTTTCGGAAATCTTTAAAACAGGTGGAGCACAGGCTGTTGCTGCTATGACTTTTGGAACAGAAAGCATTCCCGCTGTTTATAAAATTTTTGGACCGGGAAATCAGTTTGTAGTAGCTGCCAAAGAATATGCTCAGCGTTATGGAATAGCTATTGATATGCCAGCCGGACCAAGTGAAGTTCTTGTCATAGCTGATGAGCAGGCTGTTTCTGAATTTTGTGCTGCAGATCTTCTTTCACAGGCGGAACACGGGAGTGATAGTCAGGTTGTTTTTATTACGACAGACCTTAAAGTATTTGAAGAAACAATAGAGGCTGTTGATAAGCAGATCAGAGACTTACCAAGAAATGAATTTGCAGCTCAGGCTTTGGGTAACAGCTCTTTTATTTTAGCGAATTCGTTGGAAGAAGCCCTTGAGTTTAGCAATCTTTATGCTCCGGAACACCTTATTCTGGCAATTAATGATTTTGAAAAATATATCCCTATGGTTCAGAATGCAGGCTCTGTTTTCCTTGGAAACTATTCTTGTGAGAGTGCAGGAGATTATGCCAGCGGAACGAATCACACTCTTCCTACCAATGCTTATGCGAAGAATTACAGTGGGGTGTCCCTGGACAGTTTCGTGAAAAAAATAACATTCCAGCACCTTTCAAAAGAAGGACTTCAGAATTTAGGAAAAACAATAGAACTCATGGCAGAAGCAGAAGGACTGTTTGCCCACAAAAATGCAGTCTCGATAAGATTAAAATAATAATTGTTGGAAAACGCAAAGAGGCAAGAAGAATATAATTGGAGCACGTGTTAAGACGCAAAGATTTTATCTCCGATAAAATTGAATAATGCATATAAAAACACAAAATAAAATTCAGACCCTTGCTGAAAATCTTTGATTTTCTTACGCCTAAAAAACATAAGATGAAAAACTTTGCGCCTTTACGTTTATCAAAAAATGAATCATTAAGAAAATAACTTAAAGGTTAAGAAAAGATTTAAAATAAAAGAAGTACAATGAAAAATAACAGTATCAAAACTCTGGTAAGAGAAAATATATTACAATTACAGCCCTACATCAGTTTCAGAGATCACAATGAATTCAATGCTCCCGTTTTGCTGGATGCCAATGAAAGTCCATTCGGGGAATGCAACCGCTATCCGGATTCTACTCAGAAAAGGCTTAAAAGCAAGCTTGCAGGGCTTAAAAATGTTTCATCCTCACAGATTGCCATAGGAAACGGAAGTGATGAGCTGATAGACCTTATCATTAAAATTTTCTGTGAGCCTAAAAAAGATGCCATTCTGATGATGAATCCTTCCTTTGCGATGTATGGTTTTTATGCAGCAATTAACGAGAATAAAGTTTTGAAACTGGATCTGGATGAAAACTTTGAAATTGTAAAAAATAATTTTTTAAAAGCTGCAGAAGATCCTTCATTGAAAATTTTCTTTTTGTGCTCACCCAATAACCCTACGGGAAACAGTGTAGATGATATTGAATTCTATATTCAGAACTTCAACGGAATTGTAGTGGTAGATGAAGCATATATTGAATTTTCTGGGAAAAAATCAAATCTGGAACTTTTAGATCAATATTCTAATTTAATCGTACTGCAAACATTTTCTAAAGCATGGGGAATTGCCGGAGCGAGAGTAGGTATGGCTTACGCATCTGAAGAGATTATCAGCCTGATCAATACGGTAAAAGCACCATATAATGTGAATGTTTTAAGCCAGGAACTTATTTTAAAGACTTTGGATGAAGAAAACAGACTTCAGGGAAATGTGAATCTTATTTTGGAAGAGAGAAAATGGCTGAAACAGCAGTTTGAAGGAATTGCATGCATTTCTAAAGTATTTTCAACGGATGCCAATTTCTTCCTGATCAGAATGGAAAATGTTGATTCAGTATATGCAAGAATGTTGGAAGAGGAAGTTTTAACCAGCAGAAGAGATCCTGCTATTCCGGGATGTATCAGAATCAATGTAGGAAATCGTGCAGAAAATGAAAAATTAATTAACCTTTTGAAAAGTATTTAACAATGAAAAAAGTACTCTTTATAGACCGTGACGGAACACTAATTATTGAACCGCCCACAGATTTTCAGGTAGACTCCCTGGAAAAGCTTGAGTTTTATCCCGGGGTTTTTCAAAATCTTTCAAAAATTGTGAGTGAGCTGGATTATGAGTTGGTGATGGTAACCAATCAGGATGGATTGGGAACGGACAGTTTTCCCGAAGAAAATTTCATAAAACCCCATGAAAAAATGTTGCAGGCATTTGAAAATGAAGGGATCATTTTTAGCGATATTTTAATTGATAAAAGCTTTGAATCCGAAAATCTTCCTACCAGAAAACCTGGAATAGGAATGCTGGGAAAATACATTTATGGGAATTATGATCTTGAAAATTCTTATGTAATTGGTGATCGAAGTACTGATGTGCAACTTGCTAAAAATCTTAAGTCTAAATCTATTTATCTTAATCAAAACTTAAATAGTGAAGCTGAGCTGTCAACAACAAAATGGTCAGAGATTTATCAGTTCTTAAAATCAGGAATGCGAAAGGCTAAAGTCTCCCGTAAAACCAATGAAACAGATATTGAAATCGAGGTCAATCTTGATGGAAACGGACGATCAGATATTTCAACAGGGCTTCACTTTTTTGATCACATGCTGGATCAGATTGCAAGACACGGAAATATGGATCTTACCATAAAAGTAAAAGGAGATCTTGCCGTAGATGAACACCACACTATTGAAGATACAGGGATTGTGCTGGGAGAAGCCATTTTAAAAGCATTAGGAAAGAAAAAAGGCATAGAAAGATATGGTTTCCTGCTTCCGATGGACGACTGTCTTTCTCAGGTGGCTATTGATTTCGGCGGCAGACCATGGCTGGTTTGGGATGCTCCGTTTAAAAGAGAAAAGATAGGAGATGTACCTACGGAAATGTTTGTTCACTTCTTTAAATCCTTTACAGATGCTTCAAAATCCAATCTGAATATCAAAGCAGAAGGAGATAATGAACACCACAAAATTGAATCCATCTTTAAAGCCTTTGCAAAAGCCGTTAAAATGGCAGTGAATCAATCGGATGCTAATTACAGTTTACCTTCTACAAAAGGAAGTTTATAAATATGATTGCTATAATAAAATACAACGGTGGAAATGTGAACTCTGTCCAGAATGCCCTCAACAGACTGAAAGTAGATTCTGTTATTACCGATGATCCCAAACAGATTTTAAAAGCTGACAAAGTGATCTTTCCAGGCGTAGGAGAAGCTTCATCCACCATGAAACTACTGAAGGAAAAAGAGCTTGATCTTTTGATTCCTAGCCTTAAACAGCCTGTTTTGGGAATATGTCTGGGCATGCAGCTGATGTGCAAGGGAAATGAAGAAGGAGAAACCGAAGGAATGGGAATTTTTGATATCAATGTCAGAAAATTTCCGGCAAAAGATATCGTTCCGCACATGGGATGGAATACTGTTTCAGGGCAGGCTTCGGCTCTGTTTTCAGGAATTGAAAAGAACAGTGATGTTTATTTTGTTCACAGTTATTATTGTGAGCTTTCGGACTTTACAACTTCTGTCTGTGATTATATTCTGCCATTCAGTGCTTCACTACAGAAAGATAATTTCTATGCAGTACAGTTTCACCCTGAAAAATCAGGAATTGTAGGAAATCAGATCGTTAAGAACTTTATAAATTTATAATGATGAAAATAATTCCGGCTATTGATATTATCGACGGTAAATGTGTCCGTTTATCAAAAGGAGATTACAGTACAAAGAAAATATACAATGAAGATCCTGTAGAAGTGGCAAAAGAATTTGAGAGTTTCGGCATTCAGTTTCTTCACCTGGTGGATCTGGACGGGGCAAAATCAAAGCATATTGTGAATCAGAAAGTTCTGGAAAATATTGCTCATTCTACTTCGCTGCATATAGACTTTGGAGGAGGCTTAAAAACTAAGGAAGATATTGAAACGGCCTTTAATTCCGGGGCAAAACAGATTACCTTAGGAAGTATTGCTGTTCAGAATCCTGAATTTTGCTATGAAATGATTCAAAAATATGGTGCTGAGAAAATTATTCTGGGTGCTGATTGTGAAAACAGGAAAATTAAAACCTCAGGATGGCTCGAAGAAAGTGATAATGACATCATTGATTTTATTCTTCAGTATCAGGAAAAAGGAATACAAACCACCATATGTACTGATATTGCAAAAGACGGAATGCTGGAAGGTCCGTCAACAGGGCTTTATATTGAGATTTTATATAAAACGTCCGTTCAGCTGGTAGCAAGTGGAGGAATCTCAGGGATTGCTGATGTGTATAAAATGAAAGATATCGGCTGTGCGGGGACAATCATCGGAAAAGCAATTTACGAGGGAAAAATAAGCTTACAACAACTTCAAAACTTTATTGAAAATGCTTAAGAAAAGAATTATTCCATGCCTGGATATCAAAGATGGAGCTACGGTGAAAGGGATCAATTTTGAAGATCTTAAAAATGCAGGAGATCCTGTAGAACTTGCCAAAAAGTATGAACTGGAAGGGGCCGATGAGCTTGTTTTTTTGGATATTACCGCTACTATTGAGGATAGGAAAACCTTTATAGAACTGGTCAAGGATATTGCAAAAGAGCTTAGCATTCCTTTTACGGTAGGAGGAGGAATTTCGTCTGTAGAAGATGTGAGAAAGCTTTTAGAGGCAGGTGCAGACAAGATCAGTATCAATTCCTCAGCGGTAAAAAACCCAGGACTTATTTCTGATTTAGCCAAAGAATTCGGAAGCCAGTGCGTTGTCGTGGCTATTGATACAAGACAAGTGGGAGATAAGGATCTGGTTCACATCAAAGGAGGAAGAGAAGCTACCGAACTCTCTACAGTAGAATGGGTACAGGAAGCAGCACGTTTGGGGGCAGGAGAAATTCTGCTGACTTCGATGGATGGTGATGGTACAAAAAATGGTTTTGATCTCAGGATTACAAAGCTGGTTTCAGAAACGGTCAGCATTCCGGTGATTGCTTCAGGTGGTGCAGGTACTGCAGATGACTTTGTTAAAGTATTTAATGAAACAAAAGCTACAGGAGGTTTGGCAGCCAGTATTTTCCATTTTAATGAAATAAGTATTCAGGATTTAAAACAACAGTTAAAAACTCAAAAAATAGAAGTACGATGAACATAGATTTTAATAAAGATAACGGACTTGTTCCGGTAGTTATTCAGGACAGCAGAACGCTGCAGGTTTTAATGCTGGGCTACATGAACGAAGAAGCTTTTGAAAAAACAAAAAAGGAAGGTATTGTTACTTTTTTCAGCCGCTCTAAAAACAGACTCTGGACAAAAGGTGAGGAGTCTGGGAATTTCCTGACTGTAAAAAGTATTGATATAGATTGTGATCAGGATACCATTTTAATTAAAGCTGTTCCTAAAAATGTGGTCTGTCATACGGGAAGTTTCAGTTGTTTCGGAGAAAAGAATGCTAAAGGGTTTCTGTATGAGCTTGAAGATAAAATCTCTCAAAGAATAGACACCAAAGCTGAAGGTTCTTATACCTATTCGCTCTACCAAAGAGGAATGAATAAAATGGCTCAAAAAGTAGGAGAGGAAGCCGTAGAACTTGTGATTGAAGCAAAAGATAATAACGAAGAACTTTTTAAAAATGAAGCAGCAGATCTTCTGTATCACTTCCTGATTTTATTAAAAGCAAAGGGTTTTTCACTGGAAGAAATAGAGGAAGTTCTTCAGAGCAGGAATAAATGAGCCCTTTCAAATCCATTAAAAGCTTTTAAGTTTAAAATTAACTATTGAGAATGTTCATAAAACACTTATTTTAGGGATTTTAAATGTTATTAATCATCACAAAAAAAAATGAAATAGATCTTAGGCATTTGGACAACTATTTGTATCATACCATTTATATATTTTCTGTTTCAGGATACATCTGCCAAAGGAGTTAGTATTACAGACTTAAAGAATACTTTTTTAATTTTTGCGGCAGGGCTATCATTAATTTATGTGTTAAAAAAAATAACCAGGTTTATAGATCAATCTTCTAAATCATGACTTCGTTATAAAAAGCTAAAAATCTAATGGACAATGGGCAATATATGCCTGCTGTTACAATATTGCAAAAATTAAATGGATTATCTCCAAAATCTGAAAATTACAGATTATTATTCATGGTGAATTGCTGGTTTCAATTGGGAGAATATGATTGGGCAATTGACATTGCCGAAAGGTTATTACAAGTGGATAAGCACAATGAATTTGCTTCTCAGATAAAATATCTGTCCTATTGTGAACTTAAAGATTTTGATAAAGCATTGGAAGAGATTATTCATTTTTTGTCATATAATGAAGCTGATCTTTATAAAATAACGCTGGAGGAATTATTGAAAGATATTAGAGATGGCTTTATTAATGAAGAGGCTATTGTTTCTAAAGTCAAAGAATTGGCATTAAAAAATAATTGTTTAAAATGAAAAACATTTAAACACGCTCATCTAAAATAGAACAGCAGGAATAATCCTGCTGTTCTTTTATTATAAATTGATTGATCTCTTATCTTTCGATCATAATATTCTTAACAAGGGTTTCTTCACCCATTTTCAATACTCCAATATATACTCCGTTCTGAAGACCGGAAACATTAATCTTTCTTTCATTATTTACTTTTAAAAGTGATCTTCCCAAAGAATTGCTGATTTCAAAGCTGAAGTTGGTTTCCTTAGAATCAGGTAATTCAATATTCAGGATATTGTTGGCTGGATTAGGATAAATTTTTACTGCTTCCAATGAGTTTTTAGATGCTGGTTTGCTCAGTGTAGTGGAAGCTGTTGCAAAATGCTGTAATGCTCCTACAGTTGCTTTTCCAATCTTATATACATACACAGGATCCATATTGGTGAAAGTATCCTTAGAGCTGTGAGGATAGGTGCTTCTTATCCTTTCAAAAAATCCGGTAATCACTTCACCTTTCTGTTCAAAAGGAATATAATCAGTATCTTCTGCCGGGTCCACAGCAGTTTGAAGAGGAGAGTAGAGTGCTGTACAGTTTCTCAATTGTTGAGTGACTGCTGCAGAAGCTGCATTGTTGCTGGAAACTCCTCCCTGGTCTTCGTCACAATATACAGTTGTGTTATTATTTCCTTTTACACCTCCTACCTGATCAAGATTGAAGACAAGTTTGATATCCAATTTGCGCACACCTCCCTGGTATACAACATTATTCACATAATGGCTGCTTCCTTTTAATCCCTGCTCTTCACCGGAAAAATGGATGAATTTTATTGAATATTCAGTAGGTACATTTCTCAGAATTCTTGCTGCTTCAAGAATAATAGATGTTCCGCTGCCATTATCATTCACTCCCGGGCCATAGATGGTATCGAAGTGTCCGCAGATAATAACATATTTGTTGGGATAAAGCGTTCCGGTTTTGGTAATGATTAAATTTTTAGAACTCGTGCTCCCAAAAGTAAAAGGACTTTCTTCTATCTGACTGGCGGTATATCCGTAAGAAAGATACTTATTTTTGATCCAGTTCAATGTATTGGTGTTGGCTACTGAGCCCGTAGTTTTTACGCCTAAATTACTAAACTCCTGAAGATTTGCAGTAATATTAGTTTGGGTAACCATATCCGCCCTGTCTTTATAAGCCTGGATAAAACTTTGAGCCCCGATACTCTGCATAAGGAATGCTGAGCACAAAAGTGTTGTGATTTTTTTCATATAAATAATATTATTTTGGTAATACTAATGTAGTAAATAAATCACAATAAAGTGTTTAATGTTTTAAAATAAAATTAAATTTTTACTATGTTATCAATATATTTAACGTTGAAATTGGCGTATGTGTTACAATACTGATAATTGATAAAAAGGAAAAACCTTTGAACTGCTTCAAAGGTTTCTATCATATAGTGAAAGTGTATTGCAAGCTATCTTTCAATCATCACTTTTCTTACCACAGTCTGATCTCCTGCTTTTAAAATCCCAAGATAAGCACCATTCTCCAATCCGGAAGCGTTAATTTTTGTTTCGTTGGTTCTCTTGAAAATAGATCTTCCCTGGAAGTCAGTAATTTCAAAAGTGAAATTCTTGATTCCGGAATCAGGAAGCTCAATATTGATGATGTCCTTTACGGGATTGGGATAGATTTTTACAGTTTCCAATGTATTTTTTGTGACAGCTTCATGTGTTCCCAATGTTCCTGTAGCAACAGCGAAATGCTGAAGTGCTCCCACAGATGCTTTTCCTATATTGTAAATGTATACAGGATCTGTATTGGCAAAAGTATCATTTACCGTATGTGGATAGGTACTTCTGATTCTTTCAAAAAATCCGGTAATCACTTCACCTTTCTGTTCAAAAGGGATATAATCTGTATCTTCTGCCGGATCCACGGCTGTAAGAAGAGGAGAGTAAAGTGCAGTACAGTTTCTTAGTTCCTGGGTTACAACGGTGGAAGCAGCATTGTTTGAGGTAAGTCCTCCCTGATCTTCATCACAATAAACAGTATTGTTATTATTTCCCATAACACCGCCTACCTGATCCAGATTAAAAACCAGTTTTATATCCAGAACACGGTTGTTTCCCTGATAGGCAACTGTGTTAGCGTAATGTGTGCTTCCTAAAAGACCTTGCTCTTCACCGGAAAAATGAATGAATTTTATAGAATATTCTGTGGGGACATCTTTCAGAATTCTGGCCGCTTCAAGAATAATAGAAGTTCCGCTTCCGTTATCATTGACTCCCAAACCGGTAATACTGTCGAAATGCCCGCAGATGATGACGTATTTATTAGGATATACTGTGCCTGTCTTTGTAATGACCAGGTTTTTAGAGTTATAACTTCCTGAAGTAAAAGGATCTTCTGCTATCTGGCTGGCAGTATATCCATAAGAAAGGTACTTGTTCTTAAGCCAGGTCAGTGCATTGGCATTAGCAGTTGTACCTGTTTTTTTTACCCCTAAATTAGCAAACTCCTGAAGGTAAGTCGTAATATTGGTCTGAGTTACCATATTCGCTCTGTCCTGATAAGCTTGAATGAAACTTTGGGCTCCAAGACTTTGCATGGTGATGGAAGCTAGTAAAAGAGTAGCGATTTTCTTCATTTTTATGATTGTAATACATGAAATACGGATAAAAACTGATCTTCATCTGTATTTCAAATCTGACATTATTTATTAATGATTATTTTTTTTGTTGTATTTCCTTTATCAGTCTTGATCGTAAAAGTATACACTCCGTTTTTTAAACCTGCAGTATTTATTTTTTCCTGATTCTCAAGAGCTAAAACAGTATTTCCTGCCATGTCGTTTACTTCAATTTTGAATTGTTTTACCTTTTGCTGAAACTCCACTGTTACAAGATCTTTCGCAGGATTAGGATAAATTCTGATGTCTTCTGATAGCTTTTGTGCCGCGGCTTCATGGGTGCTTAAAAAATTGTTCGATGTTGTGGCAACGGCAAAATGCTGTAATGCTCCCACAGCAGCTTTTCCGACATTGAGAACATACACAGGGTCGATATTGGCATACGTGTCACTTACTGTATGCTCATTATTACTTTGGATTGTTTCATAAAATCCGGTAATCGTATATCCTTTAGCTTCAAAAGGCATATAATCTGAGCTGTAAGCATGAGAAAGATTGGTCTGCAGAGGTGAGTAGAGGGTGGTGCAAGTCATCAGTTCCTGTGTCATAGTATTTGACATTGCATTATTGGAAGACATTCCGCCTTCATCTCTTTCACAGTTGATGGTGTTGTTATTATTTCCTATAAGACCTCCTACCTGATCAATATTTAAAACAAGTTTTATATCCAGAACTTTTGTGCCTCCCTGGTAAGCTACATTGTTTACATAATGGTTACTACCTACTAAACCTTGTTCTTCCCCTGAAAAATGAATAAACTTGATAGAATACTCTGTAGGAATATCTTTAAGAATTCTTGCCGCTTCAAGAATAATAGAAGTTCCACTGCCATTATCACTTACGCCAGGTCCTACGATGGTATCGTAATGCCCGCAGATAATGACATACTTGTTGGGATATAAAGTACCGGTTTTAGTGATAATCAGGTTTTTTGACGGATTACCTCCATAGGTGAAAGCATCTTCAGAAAAGTCACTGGCTGTATACCCGTAAGACAGATATTTATTTTTAAGCCAGTCCAGCGCATTATTATTAGCTGTTGTACCTGTTTTTTTTATTCCAAACCCGGCAAATTCCTGGAGATTAGTATTGATATTGGCTTGCGTAACCATATCAGCTCGGTTTTTATAAGCCTGAATAAAACTTTGTGCACCAATATTTTGCAGTGCAATGGAAGTCAGCAAAAAAACTGCAGCTTTTTTCATTTTGAATTTTTTTTAAGAATTGTAAATATAGCAATAAATCATAATTTATTATTGACAACCAAGTATTATTTGCTGGTATTGTTTGCTTTTTTAATAATTATATATCTTTTTATATTGTTTATTATTATGTTAATATTCATTAAATGAATTGTACTTGTTTATATTTTTCTATTATTTCAATTATTTCATGTTGAAAATTTAATATTTTATTGTTCAAACAGGTAAATGTTACTAGTGATATATCAAAATCGACTGGTGCTGAAACTGAATTTTGGCTGGAACTACATGAAGGTATAAAACAAAAAAATCCCGGGAAATCCCGGGACTTATATTGATAACAAAATCTATTCTACATTATTTTACTTGATCTACAACAGCTTTGAAAGCTTCAGGGTGATTCATTGCTAAATCTGCTAAAACTTTTCTGTTAAGTTCGATGTTGTTCTTTTTAAGAGCTCCCATAAATTGAGAGTAAGACATTCCGTGCTCTCTGGTTCCCGCGTTGATACGAGTGATCCAAAGTGCTCTGAAGTTTCTCTTTTTCTCTTTTCTACCACGGTAAGCATATTGCATTGCTTTTTCTACCGCGTTTTTAGCTACAGTCCAAACGTTCTTTCTTCTACCGAAAAAACCTTTAGCTTGCTTAAAAATTTTCTTTCTGCGAGCTCTTGAAGCTACGGCATTTACTGATCTTGGCATAATTTAAATTGTTTTTTTGAAAAGGGCGGCAACTGATGTTACTCTTATTTGCACCGTTTCAGGGTTAAAATGTTGAATTTGTTTTGAATTCTTATAAACCGAATATAGATTTATAAAAACTACTTAATTGCTAATTGACGTTGTACACTTTTCTCGTCCACTTTAGCTACGTAAGAAGTAGTAGTAAGATTTCTCTTCTGCTTAGTTTCTTTCTTAGTTAAGATGTGGCTTTTGTAAGCGTTCTTTCTTTTGATCTTACCAGATCCGGTAAGAGCAAAACGTTTCTTAGCACCTGATTTCGTTTTTAATTTTGGCATTGTTCTGCTTTTTTATTGTTTTTGTTATCAATATCTGTTTTGGTTACCCCTAAAGACATTAGGAATAATAGTGTGCAAAGATACGAAAAAAAACAATCCGAACTTTTATAATCTGTGATTTTATCGGATTGATATAAAAAAACGCCTCTGAAAAAAGATGGTTACATGATAAATCTAATTTTTTTGATAAAAGTCTGTTTCAAAATTAACTGTTTTAGATCCTGATAAAAAATCCTGATATTATGAAATCAACCAATACATAGTTTTTAATAACCTATCTTAAAATATGGCTGATAATCGGGATTGTAGTGTTTTTAAATTCTCTCTAATATTGATGAATACAATGAATAAAGTTTCGGTGTATATAAAGAACAATAATTTAATAGTCTTATTGAGAGGTCAATAAACCTTCTAAGACTCATTTTAAAATACTATATTATGCTTTCATCTGCAGATTTACACCTGGAAAGAGCACTATTTCTTGCCGTTTTGATTATATTTTTCGGAACAGGATTTTTATATATGCTCATTACTTTTATTATAAATTCTATACTAAAGAAAAATAAAACAGGAAGATATTATATTTTCGGATTTCTTATTTCCGGACTTATCGGAGTAGTCTTAACTGCGTTTTATTGTTATATAATATTATTTGAACAGGCTGTAGTCTATATGCCTTAAAAGATGTAAAGGAGCACATCCTAAACAAGAAATAAACTAAAAACCCCTATTATCAGGGATATTTTCATGTGACATCTTTGGCTACCTTTGGCTCAAAAATTTATTAAAAATAGGATGGTGAAAAATCTCATGATTTTGACTTCTTAACTTTTATAGCTTTCTTTTTCACACCCAATTAAAAGATAAATTCTTATTTCGAACAAACACTAAAAAAGTATGGGTAAAAACACTAGCCAAATAAATTGAGTGAAGAAGAAGCTGTAAAAGTAATAGTTGAGCGATAGCTGATGTCTTTCGGTTGATAATCAATGAATAAACTGACAATCCTGAAAACCGCTTAAAAAAATTATTATTAAGGTGAAGATCCGGCATTTAAAAATGAAAAGAAATTTCAGAAATGGAGATCTTTCGCTGAAAGCATGGTTTCAAAATAGATTAGCTGAGATTTACCTATATTTACGTTCCTTAATGGAATGAAATTTAATAAAGATAAGGGTTTGATATACAGGTTGTTATTTATATTTACTTTATGTGTTTGTCCGTTTTTTGTTCAGGCGCAGGATGTTTTAAGCAAATTAGAAAAGGAATACAGCCAGGCTTCAAACAATACAGCAGAGCAGCTCAATCTGGCTCCCAAATTCGCGACTGCTTTATTTTTTCATAATCTTAAATCTAAGTCTTATCAGATTTTAGAAACCAATATTTCCATTGCTGCAAAACAGACAGATGGAAAGTATGCCACAATTTTATACGCCGTACAAGCCATGAACTATCGGCTGGATAATAAAACAGCTGAGTCTTCAAAAAGTCTTGACATGGCAAAGGCATATAGCTTAAAAACGAATAGTAATGAAGCAAAAGGGTATGTACAATATGCAAAAGGCTGGATTCTAACCCGTAATAATAAAACGACCGATGCTGTTGCCGCTTACCTGAAAGCTATCGAATATTATGAAAACTCACCAACCACTTCCACACTGTATGGAAGATTGGGGAATGCAGCCAAGGAATTATCTGCCATTTATGCTGACCTGAATGAATATCAGCTGGAAGAAAAATACAGCAAACAATTTCTATTGTTAGCTTCCAAGCAAAATGATCCCAATCTTATCTTTGATGCTTACATGCGGATGGGATACGTATATGAACAAAAATATACACAGGATTCATCCAATACAATGTTTCGAAATAAAACAGAACAGTATTATTTACAGGCTATTGCTACTTTCAATAAAAACAAAGATGTAATGCTTAGCAGAAATAGCCTTTCATATGCTGCCATCAATTTAGCGAATTTATATACTGGGTTTGACAGTAATAAGGCAATGCAATATGCCCAGCTCGCTAATAAGGTGAGCCTTGAAATTGGTGATGCTATTCACATTGCTTCCTCCTTTGGAATTTTAGCAGAATTGGCATTACAGGATAAAAATTATGATTTAGCTAAGTCTTATTTTCTGAAAGCATCTATGGAAATTGGGAAAAGCCCTGTAAGAAATCATATGATAGAATTGTCTATCCTTGAATCTCTATCCAGAATCAGCGAAGAGCAGGGGAATTACAAAGAAGCACTGAGTTATTATAAAAGTTATGTTAATCAATACAAAAGTGTTTACGACCAGGAAAAACTGGATATCACCAAAAGATTAGAATCACAGTTTGATAAAGAGCGGCAAGAACAGAAATATATAAAACTGCAACTGGAAAGTGATAAAAAAGCACAGGAAATTAAGTTGATCAACATCCTTCGGGCACAACGTGAACAGGTCTACAACAACTTAAAGCTAGTGGAAGAAAATCAGCGGGAACGACTGAAATTTTCAGAACTTGAATCAGAAAAAAAAGAACAGCAGCTTCGTTTGGCAAAATTGGAAACCCAGCAAAAGAACAACGATATTAATAACTTCAAAAAGCTATTGGCATTCAAGGAAAAGATCAATACCTACTACATTTTTTTTATTATCTTTTTCATTGTTCTGATCCTCTTATTACTCTACGCCTATAAACAACGTGCCAAATCTATGAAACAAAGGGACGAACTGCATGCCCTGGCCATGGAAAAAGAGAAACAAAACTCGAAAATTTCCACCCTTACGGCATTGCTTGAAGGGCAGGAACAGGAACGTGGACGTCTTGCCCGTGATCTTCATGACGGATTGGGAGGATTGCTTTCCGGAACTAAGCATCAATTGTCCTATTTAAATCCTCATCAATCCGAAAACATAGAAGAAGGAATTTCAAAATCAATTGATCAGATTGATGGAGCGGTAGAAGAGTTAAGAAGGGTAGCACATAATTTAATGCCTGATTTATTAACCAAATACGGCCTGGAAGTAGCCATTCAGGAGTTTGCTTCCCGTATCTCCAATAGCGCACTGGAAATCCATACCGAATTTATCAATTACAGTAATTCCTTATCGAAAGAAAAGCAGCTGATCATATACAGAATTATTCAGGAATTGGTCAACAATGCCATAAAACATGCTGATACTTCCGAAATTATTGTTCAGATAAGTGAAGAAGAAAACCTGTTGAATCTTATCGTAGAAGATAATGGTAAAGGTTTCGACCATGCAAGCTTAGACGTTAGAAAAACAGCCGGGTTTCACAATATAGAATTAAGAGTCCAATTTTTAAAAGGAACGATGAATATCACCTCCGAATTGAATATTGGGACCAGTATAGAACTTCAAATTCCTATTCATTAAACATGATAAAAGTAGCCATAACAGATGATCATCCACTTCTCCTGGAAGGGCTGAAGAATATTTTAGGAAACAGCAATACGATAGATGTTGTAGATTGTTTCAGAAACGTTTCTGAAATGAATACAGGTCTGGCAAAACAAGCGGTCGATATTCTGCTGCTCGACATTAATCTGGTAGATATCAACAGCATCGAACTGATAAAACCATTGAAGAAAAAGTATGGAAATCTGCAAATTATTATACTGAGCGTTCACAATGAACTGCCTGTAATTAACAGTACCCTTGCTGAAGGTGCTTTGGGATACATTCAAAAAAATGCTTCAGTTTCCGAAATCCTTGAAGGGATCACTGCCGTATATGCCGGCAACCGGTTTTTATGCTCACAAACCAAGTCTGTTCTGGAGAAAAAAAATGGAGATGGATTAAATCAGGTCCCGAAACTGACACGAAGAGAAAAGGAAATTTTAGCCGAAGCAGCAAAAGGACTTACCACCAATCAAATGGCAGAAAAGCTATTTATCAGCCCGCACACGGTAGAAAGCCACAGAAAAAACCTTATTGAAAAATTTCAAACCTCTAATCTGAGTTCCGCTATTAAGCTGGCTATAGAATACGGTTTGGTGATCGAGTAAAATATTCATCCAGCAAAAAGGTCTGCTTACATCGTAAAAGCAGACCTTTTTTTATATAATCAAATAATTGGGTGTGTACTCATTAATCCTTGAACCTCAAAGCAGCCTGAAACAGGTTTTTCTTTCCTATTAAATCATACTCGTCGTTATATTCAGGTTGATACATTAGTATGAAAACTCTGCCGTCAAAATCCTTTAAATCAATGGGTTGATCCACCATAATATCATAAAAACGAGTGATCGTACGTGTAGCGGTCCATTGTTTTGCATTACCTTTAGGGTTTTTATCGAATCTATGATCTTTCACATCAGTATAATACCAGTACGAAGGCGCTGAATCCATTAAAAACATTTCTTTGTCCTTATTATACAATTCCTCAGCCATACCTGTATTCTGAAACCATGGAACCTCGGTGTTTAAAACACCCAGAGCTCCAGCATAAATATCTTTATTTGTAGTGGCTCCTACTAAAAACCCTTCAAGATTGGAAGACGTAATCTCAAATTGGAAAGTTGAATTTTTCAGGTCGTAGACATCATTTACAGGTTTAATCACTTTTCCGTCCTGTTTAATAACTACTTTCAGCGATTGTGCAAAAGTTATAAAACTTAGTAAACAAAAAAGGATGGTCAAACTTAATTTTTTCATTGTATCTCTTTAAATATTACCGCAAAGATATTAGACTTTAATACCATATACACTGGCTGGTTTCAGGGGTTTTTAATGATGTGGGGCAGAAGATTGAAGCTGGAGCGCGAAGTTATTGAAGTTCTATAACAGAATTTCAGGCGAATGTTATTCATTTTTATTTCTTAATAAGTTGCAATGATTAATCCCCAGTTTCCAGCCATAAAAAATTAATTTTACTCTTTTTAAAAAAAACTTTCCTAAAACAGATTCGCTTTCAGCTGAATTTTTATAAAAGCCGTTTTCTGTTTTTTACCATTGGCTGCAGATGAATTAAGCGGATAGACTTCTGCATAAAAGGTATCATTATCTGTCCAGAATGCCTTTTTATTATCAGCTATTTTGAAGTTGGTAAAATTCACGTATAAAAGATTGTCCTGTTTTTTGGTTTGTGGTTGGTATTTAGAAATAACAAAATTACTCCCCACATCATTATTGGATGAGACAGAGGTAACCCAGCCTTTAGTAGGAAGAATCTGCGGATAACCTTCTGTACCCAGTTCAAACATAACTGTATTTTTTATATTGTAAAAAGAATAGAAAGAATCTACAACTTCGTCAGAATTTTCTCTGAAAACCTCAAGGTTTAAATAAGGGGATCGTCCTACATATTCATTAGCCAAAGGTCCGGTTTCCGTAGATATATTTTCATGTTGTGTAATGATCTCTTTTCTGCCATTTTCAGTGTATACCCAGTCACCATTCTGCAATTGTATATTGGAGTTTCTCACTAATTCTTCACCCATTTTATTTTTTGAGTTTGCTTTAAATTCCTGCTCTGAAATCTCTGCAATGGTACCAAATTTTTTAAAAGATTTGTTTTTAAAATCACTTGATTCCTTAAATGTACTGCTTCTGATTTCATAAAGATCTACACCTTGTAATGTCAGTTCAAATGCGGCTTTAAATTCTGATTTCAGGACAAAAGCCTCAATGCTGTTTGAAATATTGTTATTAATGCTGTAATGAATAGAGTAGAAGTCTTCAAATTCTTCAAATCCGTAGTAATTATCGAACTTGTTATAAGCCATTTTCAGATGAGCACCATCTTTATTCGGAGACACAAAGAATTGTATAGAATCAAGTTTGGTAAATAATTGAAACGGAACATCCTGCACATTATCTACACCCTTTATTTTTTTGAAATCGGACAGCGTTATCTTTTTTTGCTTAACTTCAGTTTCTGCCTTGTTTTTTTCTGCCTTTGTATTCTGCTGATTGCATCCCACAAAAACAACCATAGATGAGATGAAGATTTGATTTAAAATTTTCATTTTATATTTTCTGGCAAATGTATCAGTATTCCGACCGGCAGCCAACAAAACTGCCTGATATAGGGAATAAATGGCTGAAAACAGGGATATATTGAATGGCAGAATTTGGACAATTTTACCAAACGATAAACTAAGTATTATAAAATTATTTATAAAAAATGAAAAACGTAATAACCAGCCTTTCAGTTGTCATAATACTGTTAGCTTCCTGCTCACCTGCTACAGAAAAAAAGTTTGAAAAAAATACGCCTCGAGATGCAAAACCAGCTCAGATTTCTACACCTGATCCGGGAAAGAATAATGTTGTAAAATCAGAGATTCCAAGTGAATTTTCAGCGTTGGTTCCTATTGATGTATTGAATGGTAAAAGCACAAATGTATATGAGAAATATGGGATAGAGTTCTCAGGGAATTGTTATTCATGCGATTTAGCAAGCTTATCCATTACGAAGAATAAAATGATATGGACAAACGTTTGCGATGAAAAAGATACATTTGAAATCAGAGATTTCTCATTCTCTGATGAAGGAAAAAAAACTATCTTAAAAACACCGGAAAGAACATATATTATAACTCAAATAGATAAGAAAGCACCTGTTTATGAATTAGTAATAGAAGGTCAGAAACTGGAATTAAAAAACAAAAGAGTATCCAAATATTTCACCACCCCAAAAGCTTTATCTCTTTTTACAGAGCATGATTGCGGTGATTTTGAAGGATAGTGAAGTTTTATAAATATTTTTAAAAGATTGATCGTTAATTCAGACGATAGAGCAATCTGGATCCACGATCTTTAAAGTTTTCCAGAAGTACTCAAAATAAAAAACCTCAAATTGCTTTGAGGTTTTATATGTAAAATAATGACTTAATTATTTTGCCGGTTTTTTAGGACTCATCATCATAATCATCCTTTTTCCTTCAAGTTTAGGAAGCTGGTCTACTTTACCCACATGCTCTAGTTCCTGAGCTAGTTTTAAAAGCAAAATTTCTCCCTGGTCCTTAAAGATAATCGAACGTCCTTTAAAAAATACGTAGGTTTTTAGCTTAGAACCTTCTTCAAGGAATTTTTCAGCATGCTTCTTCTTGAATTCGTAATCATGGTCATCAGTCTGAGGTCCGAAACGGATCTCTTTTACAACCACTTTTACTTGCTTAGCTTTAAGTTCCTTCTGTTTTTTCTTTTGCTCATATAAGAATTTCTTATATTCTAATATTCTTGCAATAAAAGGTTCAGCCTTATCAGAAATTACTACTAAATCCAATTCCTGATCCGCAGCAATCTGTCTTGCCTTGTCAATTGGATAAATTCCTGGCTCTACGTTATCGCCCACCAAACGAAGCTCTCTCACACGAATTTTATCGTTGATCAAGTGTAAGTCCTCCTGTACAGGACGTCTTTGTGGGCCCCTGTTGTTAAATCTTTGTGCTATTGTATTATAATTTTATTGGTTAATTACTTAATTTAATTGATTTAAATATTTAAAATTGAAAGATTCAGTAATTTTTTAATCTTTGAATCATTCAATCTTTTAATTTTAAATTTATATGGCTGCCTCCTTTTTAAAGTAAGCAACGAAATCCTCCAGTTTCATCACTCCAAGATCTCCTTCTCCACGTCTTCTTACAGAAATCGTGCCTTCTTTTTCTTCATTTTCTCCTACTACAAGCATGAAAGGAATCTTATTCAATTCTGCATCACGGATTTTCTTACCCGTTTTCTCGTTTCTGTCGTCAATCTGACCGCTAATATCGTGATTTTCCAAAAATTGTGAAACTTTTTTTGAATAATCTACATATTTTTCACTGATCGGTAGAATAATAAACTGATCCGGGCTTAGCCATAAAGGGAAATCACCTGCTGTGTTTTCCAGCAAAATAGCAATGAAGCGCTCCATAGAACCAAATGGTGCTCTGTGGATCATTACCGGTCTGTGTTTTTCATTATCATTTCCGATATAATGAAGATCAAATCTTTCAGGAAGGTTATAATCTACCTGGATAGTTCCCAGCTGCCATTTTCTTCCCAAAGCATCTTTCACCATGAAGTCAAGCTTAGGACCATAGAATGCCGCTTCACCATATTCTACTACAGTTTTTAAACCTTTCTTCTGAGCTGCATTGATGATTGCACTTTCTGCTTTCTCCCAATTCTCATCAGAACCGATATACTTTTGTTTGTTTTCAGGATCTCTTAATGATACCTGCGTTACAAAGTCTTCAAAACCTAAAGATTTGAAAACATAAAGAGTAAGATCAATTACCTTTTCAAATTCTTCAGAAAGCTGATCCGGAGTACAGAAAAGGTGGGCATCATCCTGAGTAAATCCACGAACTCTCGTTAATCCGTGAAGTTCTCCACTTTGCTCATATCTGTATACTGTTCCGAATTCTGCATATCTTTTTGGTAAATCTCTGTAGCTCCATTGTGAAGTTTTGTAAATTTCACAGTGGTGAGGACAGTTCATTGGTTTCAGCAAGAATTCTTCTCCTTCATTCGGAGTTTTGATCGGCTGGAAGCTATCTTCCCCATATTTATCCCAGTGTCCTGAAGTTACATATAATTCTTTTGCCCCGATGTGTGGAGACATTACAAATTCATAACCTCCTTTTTTCTGAGCATCAGAAAGGAAATTCTCTAGTTTTCTTCTTAAAGCAGTACCTTTTGGCAGCCAAAGTGGTAAACCGGCACCTACTTTTTCAGAGAATGCAAAAATTCCAAGTTCTTTACCTAATTTTCTGTGGTCTCTTCTTTTGGCTTCCTCCAATCTCTCAAGGTATTCAGTAAGATCTTTCTGCTTAGGGAAAGAAATACCATATACTCTTGTCAATTGAGGGTTCTTTTCATTTCCTCTCCAATATGCTCCGGCTGCATTTAAAATTTTAACCGCCTTTACAATTCCTGTATTCGGAATATGACCACCACGACATAAGTCTGTGAAATTATCGTGCGTTACAAAAGTGATTTCTCCATCATTAAGATTAGAGATCAGTTCCACTTTGTAAGGATTGTCTGCATATGTTTTTAAAGCATCTTCTTTAGAAACCGGATAAAGAGAGAAGGTAGAACCTTTCTTCGCGTTTTCTAAGATCTTTTTCTCAATCTTTTCAAAATCTTTTTCAGATAAACTTTCATCCCCGAAATCTACATCATAGTAGAATCCACTTTCGATGGCAGGGCCAATGGTCAACTTAGCATTAGGATAAAACTCAAGGATAGCCTGTGCCAAAAGGTGGGCAGAAGAGTGCCAGAAAGCCTTCTTTCCAAGATCATCATTCCAGGTCAAAAGCTGTACCGTAGAATCCGTGGTTATAGGTGTGGTAGTTTCTACTTGTTTATCATTAACAATTGCGGAAATGGTGTTTCTAGCCAATCCCTCGCTTATAGATTTTGCCACATCTAGAGGAGTCACTGCTCCCTCGAATTCTTTGACACTATTGTCTGGAAGTGTAATTTTTATCATTGTTTACTAAGAAATTTTAAGATGCAAAAATACGGAATTTTTAGATAAAATACTATATTAGCAATATATTTAAAATGAGAATTAATATTAAAAAAAAAAACAGGGGTGTTTTTGTCTCATTGAATTCCAGATTCAGTTTACTACAGAAAAATACTTCAGAATTTCCGGGTATGTATTTCCTTGTTATTAAGACTCGTTTTCCTTTTAAAACTCTTTAAAAACAAACAAATTACACTTCAATATGAATACGATAAATGTTGATCTGCATTGCGATTTATTGTGCTATTTATTAGAACCGGGCTCATTAATTGATGACAAAGAGCTTGGCTGTTCACTTCCTTATTTAAAAGAGGGAAATGTAAAACTTCAGGTTATGGCTATATACTCTGCAACAGGGGATAATAGTACTGTTTATGGAGCAAGACAGAGCGAAATATTCTCAGATTTCCTACAGAATGAAAATTTTTTCCTATTTGATGGTGAAAATTATAAAAACTCTGAGAACACAGATAAAGTAGGAGTTATTGCTTCTATTGAAAATGCATCCGGCTTTTGTGGCGAAAATGATACCCTGGAATCCGGTTTTAAAAATCTGGAAGCTATCATTGAAAAAACACAGCGAATTCTTTACCTGGGAATAACCCATCATACTGAGAACCGCTTTGGAGGAGGAAACTATTCTGAGGTAGGACTTAAAGATGATGGAAAAGTTCTGCTTGATTATATTTCAGAAAAAAATATTGCTATTGATCTGGCACATACCAGTGATCAGCTTGCCTATGGAATTCTGAATTATATAGATCAAAGAAACTACAGGATTCCTATTTTGGCAAGTCATTCTAACTATAGACAGGTACATGACAAAAAGAGGAACCTTCCAGATGAACTGGCAAAAGAAGTTATTAAAAGAAAAGGATTAATAGGCCTCAATTTTATCCGTAATTGTATTGATGAGAGAAATGCAGAGGTATTATATGAACATATTCAATACGGTCTTGATTTAGGAGGTGAAGATGCTATTGCTTATGGTGCAGATTTTTATTTTTGGAAAAACCATCCCGATAAATCCCGTTATCCAATTTTCTTTGAAGGATATGATGACGCATCTGCTTTTAATGCAATCAATAAAGAAATTGAAAAACGCTTTTCATCCGAACTGGTAGAAAAAATCAGTCATAAAAATGCATTACATTTTATAGAGAGTATGTATAAATAAAGCAGAATTTAAGATCATTTTATTCTCTCGCAGATTCAGCTGATTTCAAAGATGCACTTAAAAAGATCTGCTTAATTTGCTCAATCTGCGAGAGATTATTTTTTTCAACCAACGATTTTCAATGTTTAATTTTACATTAAATAAAATAGTGTAATTTATTGTAATAATGAATTTTACGTAATTTTATTTAATGTTTTCTTTTATACTTGACTTTCTGCTTGATGATCTCAATCACGTCCACGTTCTGGACTTTAGATTTGATCCATCCATGGATATCAATATAAAATAATGACCGTCTGTAATATTCATTTTTAGAAAACGCTTCCAGTTTTTTATCAAAACTTTCAAACGCTTTCTGCCTTTGATCCAAAACCTGATTATTAAGATTCTTAAAAAACTGAATACTCTCAAAGTGGAATTCTTCCGGCTTTTTCATTTTTTTAGCAAACTTTAAAGTAGAAGCAATAAATTCATCATAATCTTCATCATTACCTGATTCATATTTTGCCATTAAGATCAGAATTCTGGTATGGAAAAGCAGATCTTCCTGTACGTTTCCTCTAGATTCTATGACTCTCATAGAATATTCAATCGATTTGTCAAACATTTTACTGCCAAAGAACATGGCAGCCATTTTCAGATAGAGAATCATAAAATGATGTTCATCAATTCTTTCTCTGAGTTTTTCCATTTTTAATTCCACTTCAGGAATAAGCTTGGTTCCTGTGAAAAATTCGCCTTTTACAAAGTGGATATTCATCAGCGTATTGTAATGGGTAAGGAAAATAAGAGACTGAAGATTTTCATTCTGGATAAAATTCTCAGCATGTACCATTTTATTAAAATTCGCGAAATGCTCCTCCAGAATATCAATATTGCCATATAAAAACAGGATCTTCAATAGATAAGTATTCCCTTTGATATACCAAACCGGGTGGCTGTAAATCATTTCAGGCTTTTTATGAAAAAGATCAACCCATTGATAAGCATATTTCAAAGTGTATTTATAATCCTGCAAAAGCTGGTTCTTCCAGACATGAGCTTTATAATACCAAAGTTTTTCCGTGAAGTTTAGCTTCTCAGGGTTTATATTTTTAATCTGGGCATTAAAAACATCCATTACTTCCTGGCGGTCTGCATCATTTTTTACATAGCCGTGGGTAAGCATTTCACTGTATAATTTCAGAGAAAGGTTAGATAGTTTGGTGGTATAACGGTTCTGTTTGCTGATCTCTTGAGATTGCTTAATAAGCTCTTCAGCGCGGCCTTCAATACTTCGGGTAATGAATTGTGATTCAATTACTTTTTCAAGATCTATGATTTCAGATGCAATACTTTTTTCATCCAGTTCCAATGCAGACTGCTTGGTTTTGTCCAATATCTTCAGAGCCTGCTTGTAAAGTCCTTTCTGATACAGAATATTGGCAAAATCCAACTGTTCACGAAGCTGAATTCTATAATTCTGATGGCTCGGGTTCATACGAAGACTTACGAGGATCTGTTTGTAAAGATGGGCTTTAAGGTTGGAAAGCTGCTGTTTGGTAGAGATTTTTTTCTCAATAATTATACTTTCATCATATTCTTTCATCTTATCCATTTCGGAAAAGAGCAGCAGAAATTTGGCATCTACATTAATTCCGAGACGGTTGACATATAATTTAAACTGTCGTTTTTCAGAGGTGGTCAATGACTTTACCAATACAAACAAAAAATCTTTCTGCAATTCTGCCATTGTAAATTTTTATAAATTAAAACACTGATTAATAAATGAATACGATTGTTTTTTCAACTGTTGAATATTGTAATTTTCAAAAAAAGTGAAAATGGAAAAATATTGCAACCCGTAGTTTTGAACCAAAATTAAGTAAAAAACTTCACTTATGGATTCCGAAAAAATTGAAATTTTTGATACAACACTAAGAGATGGGGAGCAGGTTCCGGGATGTAAACTGAATACGGAACAAAAACTGATTATAGCTGAAAGACTTGATGAGCTAGGGATTGATATCATTGAAGCGGGATTCCCAATTTCCAGTCCGGGAGATTTTGAATCTGTTTCAGAAATTTCAAAACTTGTGAGAAAAGCTAAAGTATGCGGACTCACAAGAGCGAATAAAAAAGATATTGATACCGCAGCGGAAGCACTGAAGTATGCAAAGAGACCAAGAATACACACCGGAATCGGAACTTCCGATTCTCACATTAAATATAAATTCAACTCAACAAGAGAAGATATTATTGAAAGAGCTGTGGAGGCCGTAAGGTATGCCAAAACTTATGTGGAAGACGTAGAATTTTATGCTGAAGATGCAGGGAGAACAGACAATGAATACCTGGCGCAGGTTTGTGAGGCAGTTATCAAAGCAGGGGCTACTGTTCTGAATATTCCTGATACAACAGGATATTGCCTGCCGGAAGAATATGGACAGAAAATAAAGTATCTGAGGGAAAACGTAAAAGGAATTGAAAAAGCAGTGCTTTCATGTCATTGCCACAATGATCTTGGACTGGCTACTGCCAATTCTATTGCCGGAGCGATTAATGGAGCCCGTCAGATTGAATGCACCATCAATGGATTGGGAGAAAGAGCTGGTAATACGGCTTTAGAAGAAGTCGTCATGATCCTGAAACAGCACAAAGATCTGAATCTGCATACCAATGTGAATTCCAGAATGCTGAATGAAATGAGCACAATGGTTTCCGACCTGATGGGAATGTCTGTACAGCCCAACAAAGCTATTGTAGGAGCTAATGCCTTTGCTCACAGTTCAGGAATTCATCAGGATGGGGTGATTAAAAACAGAGAAACTTACGAAATTATCGATCCCGCGGAAGTAGGTGTGAATGCCTCTTCAATTATTCTTACTGCAAGAAGCGGCCGCTCAGCATTGGCTTATCGATTTAAACATATTGGATATGAGGTTACCAAAAACGAGCTTGATTATTTATATCAGGAATTTTTGAAAATCGCTGACCTTAAAAAAGAAATAGGCAACGATGATCTGAGCATGATGATGGATTCTTTCAGCAGAAAAATAGGATAGGTTTGATTTAAAATCAAGATAAAAGTAAAAATGAACAACAGTAAAAAGACACTTTTTGATAAAGTATGGGACGCTCATGTGGTAGAAACCATTCCTGACGGACCTCAGATTATTTATATAGACAAACATCTTATTCATGAGGTAACCAGTCCTCAGGCTTTTGCAGAACTGGAATCCAGAAATCTGGAAATATTCAGACCCGAGCAGATTGTAGCCACTGCGGATCACAATGTACCTACTTTACATCAGGAACAGCCCATTAAAGATGCTCTTTCAAGAAATCAGGTAGAACAGCTTACAGAAAACTGTAAGAAAAACAATATTGAGCTTTTCGGATTAGGACACCAATATCAGGGAATCGTTCATATCATCGCTCCTGAATTAGGAATTACCCAGCCGGGAATGAGTATTGTGTGTGGTGACAGCCATACATCTACGCATGGAGCATTTGGATCTATTGCCTTTGGAATTGGAACCAGTCAGGTGGCTCAGGTATTTGCCAGCCAATGCTTATTGCTTAACAAGCCAAAATCAATGAGAATTACAGTCAATGGTGAATTGAATGAAAATGTTCAGCCTAAAGATGTGATTCTTTATATTATTTCAAAAATAGGAACCGACGGAGGAACAGGATACTTCTGTGAATATGCAGGAAATGTATTTGAAGAAATGTCAATGGAAGGAAGGATGACAGTCTGCAACATGAGTATTGAAATGGGTGCCAGAGGTGGTATGATTGCTCCGGATGAAACCACTTTTGAATACGTACAGGGAAGAAAATTTGCTCCGGAAGGAGAAGATTGGAATGAAAAAGTAGCCTATTGGAAAACTCTGAAAACAGATGAAGGAGCAGCTTTTGATGAAGAACTCAGCTTTGATGCTTCAGATATCTACCCAATGATTACTTACGGTACCAACCCTGGAATGGGGATTTCAATCCGTGAAGTTATTCCGGCTCCGCAGAATGAATCGGAAGAGAAAGCGTTACAGTATATGGGATTGGAAGCAGGGCAGACCGTTAACAGTATCAATGTTAATTATGTTTTCATAGGAAGCTGTACCAATGCAAGAATAGAGGATTTCCGTTCTGCAGCTCAGTATATTAAAGGGAAAAATAAATCGGAAGCCGTACAAGCTCTGATTGTTCCCGGATCTCAACAGGTTGTTAAACAGATTTATGAGGAAGGATTGGATAAAATATTCAGTGATGCAGGATTCCAGATCCGTCAGCCAGGATGTTCAGCGTGCCTGGCCATGAATGATGATAAAATTCCGGAAGGAGCGTATTGTGTTTCCACTTCCAACAGAAACTTTGAAGGCAGACAGGGACAGGGTTCAAGGACGATTCTTGCCAGCCCGCTTACCGCAGCAAAAGCAGCAATAGAAGGTAAAATATCAGCTTTTGAAAGTTTAAACTAAACAGATTAAGAGTACATGCAAAAATTAGTTGTTTTAAAATCCCGTGCAGTTCCATTGCCGGCAGAAAATATAGATACAGACCAGATTATTCCGGCAAGATTCCTGAAAAGTATAGACAGAAAAGGGTTCGGAGAAAACCTGTTCAGAGATTGGAGATTCAATATCCAGACAGGAGAACCTAATCCTGATTTTGTTTTAAACAATCCTAAATTCAGTGGCCAGATTTTGGTGGCAGGAAATAATTTCGGTTGTGGAAGTAGCCGTGAACATGCAGCCTGGTCTTTAACAGATTATGGATTTAAAGTAATCATTTCCAGTTATTTTGCTGATATTTTCAAAGGAAATGCTCTGAATAACGGACTTCTTCCTGTAAAAGTTTCTGAAGAATTTTTAAAAGAAATTTTAGAAGGAATCAATGAGAACCCTGACAATGAGATCGCAATTGATGTAGAATTACAATCCGTAAGCTTTAAAGATACCACGGAGACTTTTGAGATTGATTCCTATAAAAAAATATGCCTGTTGAACGGTTATGACGATATTGATTTTTTAATCAGCAGGAAGCAGAAAATCACAAATTTTGAACTAAAGACACAAAAAACAAATGAGCAACAATTATTTTAAAATCGCAGTTCTTCCCGGAGATGGGATTGGCCCGGAAATCATAGCTGAAAGTATTAAAATATTAGATGTTATTGCCGAAGCTTTTCAATGTAAATTCCATTTTGACTATGGATTGATTGGGGCAGAAGCTATTTTCAAAACAGGGAATCCTTTGCCTGAAGAGACTTTGAAAATCTGTAAAGAATCTGATGCCGTACTTTTCGGAGCTATTGGTGATCCGGTTTTTGATAATAATCCTGAAGCAAAAGTAAGACCGGAACAAGGGCTGCTGAAACTTCGCAAAGAACTTGGGTTGTTTGCAAATATTCGTCCTTTGAAAACTTATCCTTCTTTAATTGATAAAAGTCCGCTCAAAAGAGAAATTATTGAAGGAGCTGATATCCAGATTTTCAGAGAACTGGTAAGCGGAATCTATTTCGGTGAAAAATTCACAGATCCCGATGGTGCGTATGCTTATGATGTCTGCAAATACAGTCGTGAAGATATTATTCCAATTGCGCATATGGCATTTCAGGAAGCTCAGAAAAGAAAGAAAAAGCTTACTCTTATTGATAAAGCGAATGTACTGGATACTTCAAGATTGTGGAGAAAGACGTGCCAAGAAATTGCACCGGAATATCCTGATGTACAGCTTGATTATATGTTTGTAGACAATGCGGCTATGCAGCTGATTCTTAATCCTAAGCATTTTGATGTTATCTTAACTGAAAATATGTTTGGTGATATTATTTCTGATGAAGCCAGTGTGATTGGAGGATCTATCGGATTATTACCATCTGCTTCAGTAGGAGAGAAGAATGCATTATTTGAGCCTATTCATGGGTCTTATCCACAGGCAAAAGGGAAAGGAATTGCCAATCCTGTTGCTTCTATTTTAAGTGTGGCCATGATGCTTGACCACCTTAATCTGCAGGCTGCAGCAGATAAATTAAGACAGTCTGTAGAACATGCTATTGAAAACAAATATGTTACGATTGATCTTAATACCAAACAGTATTACTCAACAAGTGAAGTGGGAAGCTTTATTGCCGACCATATCAGATATTCCGAGAAGTCATATTACAATTTTGAAAATATCAGGATCGGAAAATCAACCATTGTATAGAAACAAAAAGTTCAGTTAGATAGTTAGAAAGAAAAGTTCCGCCTCGTATGAGACGGAACTTTTCAATTATAAAGAAGCCTTATAGCTTTTTATTTCTTTGTATTATCCGTTTTTCCTGATTTGTTTTTTGACGATTTCTGAATATCTTCTTTATCAATATCAGGTGGATTGGTTTTTTTCGATGCTGCAGGAATATTCTGAAAATCCTGATTTTGCTGTTTGGTTTCTGCAGTATTAGCAGATTCTTTCTTGTTGGTTTTTTCTTTTTTATCCATGACTTTAAATTTTAAATTTCAAGAATATGGATAGTATCATTCAAAGGGTTTGCCAAACAGGAATTTTATTCTAAAGTCCCAGAATACCAATTTTCCCGGTTTTATCCTCAATCGTGTAATTTAAAGCCTTTGCCAGAACGAAAACATTATTCAGGTTTTCCATCAGCTGTTTGCGGCCCTCATTTCTCAACTGGTTCTGATCAATTGATTTTTCTGCCGTTTCTTTAGCTTTTGCTGTGACATTCTTAATATCTTTTTCCGAAATTCTGTTAATGAAAGAATCATCTAAAGATTGAATCTCAACACTCGGTGTAATTCTGATCTCAGCATCAGGAAGTTCTGTTATAATCAGTTTTTTGTTGATGGAATCTACTTCGATCTTCATTTTATTAAGATCATAAGAAACCTGTGCATTGGTCTTTGTATACGTAATAATGCTGTTGCTGGAAACTTCTTTCCCGAATACTTCATAACCCATTTTGGTTTTCTGCATACTGGACGTGTTCTGTTCCATCACCACCATCTTATTCATTTTGGAAATCTGATTGGTCAGGATATAATAATCCGACTGTTCAGTTTTAGTTCCCAAATTCAGACAAGACTTCAGACCAAAAAACAGAAGCACCATAGCACCGGCACCGGCTGCAAAGGATAAGATTGTTCTATAATTTCTCAAAATCTATTTAAAAATTTCTTTAATAACAGAGGAGTCGTTCTTTTTAAGGATTTCAACCAGATCTCTTTCAATGTAGCCTGTAGTAGGCATTTCTACAATTCTTCCAATCTCTTTTCCATATCTTTTCAGGATAATGGTAGGGACTTTCTGAAGATTATAAAGACTTTCATCTCCGGTAGGAGATTCTTTCTTACGGTTTACAGCAATAATATTTAATTTATTTTCCGGATAGTTTACGGCCTCCAATATTTTCATCAGTCTTGGAAAATCTCTGTGGCTGTCTTCACACCATGTTCCCATGAAAACAATCATGTCATAGGTACCGATTTTCCCTTTTTTTAATTCACTGACTGCTTTTTGGTCAAGGGCATATTCATCATGTTCCTTTACATACCAATCTGCATAAGGAGCTTTTAAAAACTGCTCTTTCAGTTGGTTTCCCAAAAGCATTTTGCCGTCTTTCTGAGTTTCAACCTCACGGTTTACTACTACTTTTTGAGCGCTAAGCTGTTGTGCAGCTAAAAATAAGCTTGAAAAGGCAACAATATTGGTAATAAATTTTTTCATATTATTTCTCGATAATTGATTTTAAATCAGCAGGAGAGTAGTATTTGTTTTTTAATACTTTATGATCTGCCTGTCTGTAAACGTTAAATTTTTCTCCGGACTTTTCATAAAAAGATTCTACTTCCTTCTCTTTGTAGAATTCAACTGTTTCCTTTGCCTGCTCTTCATTATCACACGCCTTCGACATATTGGAACGCTGAACTTCGTTGAATAGCTCTACAAATTTGCTGCCAAGTCCGAATTCCAGTACAGCACCACTCAAAACATATTGAAGATCACATAATGCATCTGCAATTTCTACAATATTATTATCTGCAATGGCCTGCTTCAGTTCGTTCAATTCTTCCTGTAAAAGTTCTACTCTGAGATTGCATCTTTCCGGAGAAGGAATTTGTGGTGTATCTAAAATAGGGGCTTTGAAAGTAGTATGGAATTCTGCTACTTGGTTCAGACTATCAATTTTATCCATGAATTTTTTTATTTCCCACAAAGATAGAAAAGGATTTGTAAAATGTGAAATGTCCAGAAGGAAATGTATGAATAAAGAGGCGGGGAGAATTATGATGTCAGATATCTGTACTTATTTATTTGATATTTGTAGAACCACAGATGACTCAGATTTTCACAGGTGTTTGTGTTTAAAATAGAATGATATATTCAATTGTGTTTTGAAAATTAAAGTATGAATAATAATCTGTGAAAATTTGTGGCCAAAATTTTATAAAAATCACAAAACCACAATTTAAAAATTGTGGTTTTGTTTTGAAGTGTTTTAATTCTATTCAATTATTTTAATTCTTCATATTTCCAGATGCCTGAGATGCTCAATATCATCAATCCCGGCTGTTTTTCACCATAGCTGAATACGCAGATATATTTTGAATGGCAGGAAGAACAATCTGTCCCAAAGTATAAAGTAGGAAGATCATTAACGGTCAGTTCTCCGAAATGAAGCATTCTTTGAGAAGTTCCGTTGACGATTCCGTGTTTTAATAACTCATCTTTGGATACAACTTTGTCTTCATTGTACACCTGGAAAATTGGAAATCCTGATTCGTAGGGTATTATTTCAACAGTATTTTCATGACCGCAATTACAGCAGGTAAAAGTGGTTATGGCTGCTGGAAGAGCCTCATCGTTCAGGAATGTGCTTTTTGTAACAGAAGCTTTTTTAGTAATGTTTATTTTTTTTGATATTGAATACATCTGAATAGGTTTATGGCTGAATAACTGTGCCTACTAAGTTAGGATATTTTCCGCTTGGACTTTTCTTGATGGTAACTTTTATGTAGCCTTCTTCTGCCAGTTTATTCCATGTTTTCTGATAGCCTGTGTTGATATCAATCGGAATTTTCCACATTGTTTGCTTTCCTTTACCCGCCTGGCTGAACCAAGGAATGATATCTGCTGTCTGGGTTTTAAACTGCATGGAATTGTTCAAAACATCAATCTCATAATAGAAATCGTACTTATCTTCAGGTTGGTTTAATGCTCTTTGGGTAAATGTATATGTGTATCCGTTGATGATAGGACTTGTAAAACTTCCTCCCAAAGTAGGAACACCCGTTCCGTTGTAACTGCCTACAGCTCCGCTGTATCTGTCAAATTTTTGCCCAACCTGTAAAGCAACATCATCAACGATATTGTAGCCTCCGTTGGCAGGCGGCCATCCGCCATTTAAATTATTGGCCTTAAAAAGCGATTCCAACTCGCTCCATTTTCCTCTTTTGTAAAGATCGTATGCCTGATTTCTGATGGATTGACTTACGCTGTTGTTCGTATCATAAGTTACTGCCAGTTCATCAGCGTTTTTGTAGAATACCGTGGTGACATCGGGATTGATGTTTATTACATCATCATTGTCTGAGCTACAGGCAACCGAGAACGAAGCAATAGTTAAAAAAAAGATGTACTTAAATAAATGTTTCATATAAAAAATTTTAAATTATTTTAAAAATAAGAGGTATTAGAAGGGGCTACCTTTTTGAAACATCATTCTTTACAAAAATCTTAAATGGATATACTGATATGAATAGTATTAATGTTTTTCTGGTCAATAAAAAATAATGATCAGAATTTAATTTAATAAAAGTTTTCTGGCATCAAATTGTTAAAAGATCAATTCTGCCAAAATAGGGTCGAAAGAAGCAACTGCATCAGACGTTCAAAAACGGCTCCGGAGCTCCCTTAAATACAAACTGGGTAAACGGTACAATAAAAGAATATTATTGTGCGATAAATTTAAATCAAAAAACTCAAATACCAGTTATTTTATTTTAAATAAAATGTTTTTATGAAATTAATTACAATAATAAATGTATTTGATGTGATATTTTACATTTTAAAAAAAAATAAAACTGCCCCGTAAAGGGCAGTTTTTTCACATCGTTTAATTTTAAAGAGATTAGTTTTTAATAAATCTCTTGGAAGATTCTCCAATTTGAATCATATAAGCACCTTTAATTAGATTGCTTACATTCACAGAGCCTCTTTGAAGTTTTCCTGAGTCAATTAGTTTTCCACCCATATCGAAGATTTTATATTCTTCTGAAGTTGTATTGGAAACATAAAGAATATCTCTAACAGGGTTTGGATAAAGCTTAATATCTGTAATCAGATCTTTTGTATTCTGAAGATCTCCTTTTCCTGAAGAAACGATATTAAGAGTGTAATCCTCAACCTGGCCATAAGTGAAAGCTTCACATGATGAAGTAGGGATTGAGCTATATTTCATCATTACTCTCATTCTTGTAGATCCAACAGTTGCTGTAGATGGAATTGTGATAGATCCGGTAACAGGAGTTGTTGTAGAACCAGCTTTTGTCCATGCCAGTTCTCCACTATCTGTAAAGTCTCCATCACCGTTGTAATCAATATAAACAGCATATGCTTCGCTGTATTTTGTAGATGTCCAAACCGGAGTAATAGAGATGGTATAAGCACTTCCTCTTGTTACATTGGTAGAAACTGAAGTGAAGTTTTCATAACCAGCTGTTCCTGTAGAAGTATTGTTAATAGATCCAAATGTTACATTTCCGATTCTTTCATCAGCTGTATTAGATGCTGAAGAAGAACAATATGAAACGGTTCCTCCTGCAAGAGTGGTAACACTTACTGTATTGCTGGAAACAGAAGTATTTCCTGCCGCATCTTTTGCTTTAACAGAGAAAGAATACGTTGTTGATGGAGTAAGTCCTGTTACAGTATAGGTAGTAGAGGCTGTAGAGCCTATTAATGAAGCACCCTGATATACATCATATCCGGTAACACCTACATTATCAGTAGCACCTGACCATGAAAGGTTAGTTGTAGTAGCAGTAGTTCCTGAAGCAGCAAGGGTAGGAGTTGTAGGAGCAACAGTGTCTGGAGTTCCGGAACCTGCATTTACAGAGATGTTGGCATTGTTTACATCAAAGAAAATGTGATTGGATCCTTTTACCATAATTCTTCCTGTAGTGGTTGTAGAATTAGGAATAGTTACTGCCTGTGAACCGTCATTCGGAGTTCCTGCCAATAAGGTAGTCCATGTATTTCCACTGTCTGTTGACCAAAGGATATCTACATTGGCTGCATTTACACCATTAGCTGTAGTTCCTGCCACGTTCCATGTAACCGTTTGAGAGCTTCCTCCGGCATACGTTGTGGCTGAATTCTGAGAAGTTATATTAAATGGTCCTGCAGTTCCGTTAACAGTGATTACAGCATCGTCAGAATTATTTCCTGAACCTCCTGCTTTGTTATCACGAACGGTAAATCTGAAGTTTAGTGTTCTGGCAACTGAAGAAAGTGCTTCTACTGTGATCTCAGATCCGGCTGTAGTAGTTGCGCCTGTTAATATAGAAGCCATTCTTGGGAAATATCTTGCAGGAGAGGTTGTTGGAACCCATGATCTGAAGTTCGGCCCTGAAGCTTTTGTTGCGCTGGCAGCTGAACTTGCTCCTGTCTGAGAAGAAGAAGCATTGTCCATTTGTTCCCAGATATAGGTTAAAGAATCTCCGTCAGCATCCGTTCCTGTACCTGTCAGGACAAATGGAGTTCCTTTTGGAATGGTATAATCTAAGCCTGCACTCGCTGTAGGAATTGAATTTCCTGTATTGGTATTGACAGAGCAGGTTTTAGCTTTGATATTATTTGTGATCTGCTGAATGCTTATTGCGTGGAAGAATGCATCAGAATGGGGTTGGATATCCTGACTGGTAATTCCTGCATATCCCATAATTGTTGATCCTGAACCCGGTTCCATATTGGCACCTGTTCCTTCGTTGTTCATAGAGAAGGTGTGGTTTCCACCAAATTGGTGTCCCATTTCGTGAGCCACGTAGTCGATATCGAAGTTGTCTCCTGATGGAATAGCATCTGCCGGAGAAGTGTATCCGCTTCCTTTTGAACCGTTTGTACAGATACAGCCGATACAACCCGCATTTCCACCACCTCCTGAAGCACCGAATAAGTGTCCGATATCATAGTTGGCCTCACCAATTACAGACGTTAAAGTGCTTTGTAACTGGGAATTCCAGCTGCTCATTCCTGAAGCTGCGGAATAAGGGTCAGTAGAAGCATTGGTGTAGATTACAGCATCGTTATTGGCGATCAGAACCATTCTTGCTGCGAAATCTTTTTCAAAAACACCGTTTACACGGGTCATTGTGGTGTTCATTGCAGCTAAAGCCTGGGCTTTTGTACCTCCGAAATAAGTAGTGTATTCTCCGGTACAGGATAAAGCCAGTCTGAATGTTCTTAGTTTGGCATCATCAGCGTTAGGTCTTGCCGCAAGAGCAGAGTTGGAAACTCCTTTCTGTGCAGCATCTACTACTGTACATTCAAACTTGTTAAGATCATCTTTTTTGTCAGATTTTCTGTACACTACATAAGTGGAAAGATCTTTGGTGTAGGGTTCAATGAAGACGGCAGATTTATCACCGTAAATTTCCATTGATGACAGTCCAAGCGGAGAAACGCTGAAATAGACTGTTGAATTAGGATCATCCAGACCTTGTCCTACGTAGGATTTGATATCCGGATATTTTGCTGCCAGTTCAGGGGCAAAATTGGAATTCTCCCTCACTTTAAAATTTTCCATTCTGCCTTCAGAATTTGGAAAAGAGATGATGAGTTCTGATTTTTCGCCTACAGCCAGTCTTTTGGGAGCTCTTGCCAAAACATTTTTCAATCCGTTGATATCCAGGCTGTAAACCTTAGGATTGCTGATGCCGGTTTTGTTTTCAAAAACCTCTGATGAAGTTTTTCTGGAACCTTCAGACCAAAGACGGTCAGTCTGTGCGAAAGAAATACCCGAGATAAGGAGCATTCCAATCAGCGTTAATTGTTTTTTCATATTAAATACTAAATTTGATTGTGGAATATCAAAGCTAATGAAAAATATATTATGAAAAACAAAATTTTTTAAGGGAAATTTAGAATGTTGCTTTAAAATATTATGCAGCACATTAAATATAATTGAAAAAGCTTATTAATAAAAGAAAAGTGAAAGTGACAAAATGAATTTTAATTTTAAAAAAAATAAAATAAGTGTATTTTTTTATTAATTTATTAAAATGAGACAATAAAATTTATTAATTATTGAATTATGTATGGATAATATTAGTAAATTGAATTTTAACAAATGTTGCCACACACCCTACATTCTGTTTACAAAAAAAGCTGTTTCAAAATGAAACAGCTTACTATAATTTATATAATCCTTAATTAGAATTTATCATCAGCAGTAGGACCGTAAAGCCCAGGGACTTTGTTCCCGGTTGATCTTAAATAAACAACCAGCTCACCTCTGTGATGGTACAAATGATTATAAAGAAAACCTCTTACTACCTGGATTCTTGGAGATGGCGGGAAAAGTACATTTCCGTTCATTTCCATTTTCCACTCATTAAAATAAGTGTTTTCATCCGAGTTTTCAAGAACTTTCTGGGCATTGGCAACATTTTCTTCAAATTTTGCCAGGATATTTTCCGCTTTGGAAATATCTCCTTTGTCATACTTGTACGCACCCATATCAAAAGTATCCTGATTGAAAGTGGATTCGTACCAATTGTATACTTCAGCAATGTGAGAGGCCAGCTGACCGGTTGTCCAGTTTTTTTCAGACGGTTTCCAGTCTAGTGCGCTGTCAGGGATTGCCTGTAAAATTTTTCTGGTGTTTTCAGCTTCGTGCAGAAATTCACCTAAAAGTGCCTGTTTAATCATTTGTATCGGGATTTAAAGATTTATTTTGTAATATCTCTTCCAATTACCAGTCTTTGGATTTCAGAAGTACCTTCACCTATGGTACAAAGTTTAGAGTCTCTATAGAACTTTTCGGCAGGGAAGTCTTTTGTATAACCGTATCCTCCGAAAATCTGAACTGCATTATTAGAAATTCTTACACAAGCTTCAGAAGCATACAGCTTAGCCATAGCTCCTTCTTTTGTCATTTTCTGTTTTGCGTTTTTCAGGGTAGAAGCTCTTTGGATAAGAAGCTCAGCCGCATCAATTTCTGTAGCCATATCTGCTAACATAAAATTGATAGCCTGGAAATCTGCAATAGGCTTTCCGAACTGATGTCTTTCTTTTGCATATTTCAAAGCAGCTTTGTAAGCTCCTCTCGCAGTACCTAAGCTTAGTGCAGCGATAGAAATTCTACCTCCATCCAATACTTTCATAGCCTGCTTGAAACCTTCACCTACTTCTCCTAAACGGTGGGAATCCGGTACGCGAACATTGTCAAAAATTAATTCTGCTGTTTCGGAAGCACGCATTCCTAATTTATTTTCTTTTTTCCCGGAAGTGAATCCAGGCATTCCTTTTTCTAAAACAAAAGCTGTAGAGTTATTCTTAGCACCTATTTCTCCAGTTCTTGTCATTACTACAGCAATGTCTCCTGAAATAGCGTGAGTGATAAAGTTTTTAGCTCCGTTGATAACCCATTCGTCACCATCTTTTACAGCGGTAGTAGACATACCTCCTGAATCTGAACCTGTATTGTGTTCTGTAAGTCCCCAAGCTCCGATTACTTTTCCGGAAGCTAACTGAGGAAGCCATTTGTGTCTTTGTTCTTCATTTCCAAATTCATAGATATGATTGGTACAAAGTGAGTTGTGTGCTGCTACAGAAAGACCGATAGATGGGTCAACCTGAGAAATTTCATCCAGAATAGTAACATACTCATGATAACCTAAACCAGAACCTCCATATTGCTCAGGAACAACAATTCCCATAAAACCCATCTCACCTAACTGGTGGAATAAGTCTTTTGGAAAAGTCTGGCTTTCATCCCACTCCATAATGTTCGGTCTGATGTTCTTTTCTGCAAATTCTCTAGCCGTCTCCGCTATCATTTTGATGCTGTCAATAGTCTCTGTATTCATATAATAATAGTTAGTGCCCAAAGATAACCAAATTGATGGAATGCTAAAATAAATTATTTCATTCATAATATTTAAGCAGTAATGCGTTTAATTTTCAATTTTTTATATCTTCAGAATTAATGTTTTCTTAATAAAATATTCACTCTTTTACGTTTTTTATTTCACTATTTTGGTTCCCAATTTTTAAGGCATGAAAAAATTTTTACTTCCTATCATTTTAGCTTCTTCTTTTATTTTTGCGCAGGCACCTGCCGGATATTATGATGGAACAGTTGGATTGACGGGATATGCTCTGAAGTCGAAACTTCACGATATTATTTCGGATAAAATGATTAACTGGCATTATGATGATCTGAAGGTGCTCTATAATCAGACCGATCTTGATAAATATTATGATCATGATGCTTCCAATACTCAATATCTGCTGGATATCTATTCGGAAAAGCCTTTAGGGCCGGATGCTTATGAATATAAGGCAGATCAGTTGATCGCGGGTGCAGGAGGAGAAGGTTTGGGCTATAACAGAGAGCATATGATGCCGCAAAGTACATTCAGTACAAGCTCTTCTATAAGTGATTATCCTATGTATTCGGATCTGAACTTCATTATTCCTGTTGATGCCTATATCAACCAGCGAAGGAATAATTATCCTTATGGAATAGGAAACAATACAAATCATTATATTTTTACCAATACTTCGAGGATATCCAATGCTGCAATTCCAAATTATCCCTATACCGGAAGAGTTTACGAACCTATTAATGAATTTAAAGGCGATATTGCAAGGACGTTATTGTATTTTGCAGTGAGATATGAGGGGAAACTTGGGTCATTTAATACAGCTTATACTACATCAGCCAATATAACACCGGCTACAGATCAGTGCCCGCTTGACGGAACTGAAGAAAGAGCCGTTGATCTTCCATATGTTGCCATGCTGAAACAATGGAGTGCTTCAGATCCTGTGTCGCAAAGAGAAATTGACAGAAATAATACTATTTATACGATACAAAAAAACAGAAATCCATTTATTGATCATCCTGAATGGATTGATCTGATCTGGTCTGAAACTCCTGATAATGTTGCGCCGGCAGCTCCCGGATCATTGGTTTCAACACAGCAGAACGCTTATTTTATTAATCTGAACTGGGCGGCTTCTCCTGATACCGATGTTTTAGGATACAGAGTTTATATGAATGGTTCCGCAACACCTGTAGCTGTTACAAAGGGAACTTCTATAAGCATAGACCACCTGAATCCGTCAACAACTTATACTTTTACTGTGAGAGCTTTTGATAAAGCCTATCTGGAATCTCCGTTCAGTAATACGGTTACAGCTTCAACAATTGCTTCAGATTCGTTTGCTCCGGATCTTATGATTACAAAATACATATCAGGAACCAATACAGATTTCGTTAAAAATAATGCTCTTGAAATTGTCAATAAAACGGGACATGAGGTAAATTTAAATAATTACAGAATTAATATTCAGTTTAAAAACAATTCTTCAGGAGCTATTTACAGTGGAGATACCTATGAATTGGAAGGTAAAGTTGGTAATAATGAAACTTTTGTTATTTTGAATCCAAAAGCTACTTTGTCATGCTATACCAATGATCAGGCAAGATTTGTAACGGCTTCTGATCCTATGCTGTTTGCAGGACAAAATTACGTGGAACTTGCTTACAATAAAACGGTTACTATAGATGCGATCGGCATAAAATATACTACCAATAATAACGGGAATATCTCTTTATATAGAAAAAACACCATCAATAAACCTGCAGATACATTCAATATCAGTGAATGGGATTCTTATCCGGCTAATTACTGTCAGAATTTGGGTGGCACACTATCTACTGCAGAGCTGATTACTGCCAATAATGAATTTACAATATATCCAAACCCGGTTTATGACAATCTTTATGTAAACGGAGAAACGGAAAAGGTAAAAACAGCCCAGATCATAGATCTTTCAGGAAAGGTGATCTACACAGAAAAAGATCCGTTCAGAAATAAGAAAAGTATTTCGGTGCAGGGGATTCCTACAGGATTGTATTTCTTAAAGCTTGATGAGAAAGCGCATCAGTTTATTAAAAAGTAAATAAAATCAGATTTAAATACTGTCAGCCAAACCTAACAGGTTTTAAAAACCTGTTAGGTTTATTTTTTCGCTTTACTCAAGTGAAAAATGTAGAGTTATAAAGTAAACGTAATAAGAAATTTTTATCAGTTTTTTACATTTTCATAATTTTACATTTTTTGTTAAAGGCTTAAAAACCTTATGGTTACTATATAATCGATATAAGCAGATTCACTAATAATCAATATCTATAAGTGTTTCTGCTTATATTTTTTATTTATAAGTAATTATGCTTATATTTGCAGTATGATAGCGGTTATTACCGGTGATATTATAAATTCACAGCATGCGGACACTGAAGTTTGGATTACCAGACTTAAAAATCTTCTCGAAAGATGGGGAAGCGCTCCCGGCACATGGGAAATCTACAGAGGAGATGAGTTCCAGTTCAAATGTAATATTGATGACGTTTTCTGGCGGTTTCTAGCCATAAAATCTCTTATTAAAAGTCAGGAAAATTTAGATGTAAGGATGGCCATAGGTATTGGTGAAGAAAGTTTCTCTTCTGAGAAAATCACAGAATCCAATGGTACAGCTTATGTACATTCTGGAAGACTGCTTAATGACCTTAAAAATGACGGACATACCGTTGCCATCAAAACATCCAGTGACCCGGTGGACAGGGATCTTAATATCCTGTTGAAATGGTCATCCAAAGATTTTGACAACTGGACTATGGCTACGGCAGAGATTATTCATGAAATGATCATGAATCAGGATATCACTCAGGAAGATCTTGCTAAAAGATTTGCTATTTCACAGTCTTCTGTAAGCCAGAGACTGAAACGAGCCAACTATGAGCTCATCGTGGAAACCAACCAGTATTTCAGAAAGAAAATCTCAGAACTATAGGCATGATCTTTATCAGACTCATATTGGCACATCTACTCGGAGATTTTATACTTCAGCCAAATTCATGGGTTGCAGATAAGGAAAACTATAAACTAAAAAGTAAGTTTTTATACTTTCACATTCTGATTCACACTGTATTAAGTTTTATTTTCCTTTGGGATCTGAAACTTTGGTGGGTAGCTGTTTTGGTGGGGATCACTCACTTCATTATTGATGCCGCCAAGCTTACATTTCAAAATGCAAAGACTAAGAAAAGATGGTTTTTCATTGATCAGCTGCTGCATGTTCTGGTGATTGCGGGAGTTTCTTTTTATTTTCAGGAATTCAGCTTCAGCTTTTTGCAGAATCAGGAGTTTTTGAAGATAATCATGGCCGCATTGTTTCTGACAACACCCGCATCTATTTTTATCAAAATCTTATTGTCATCATGGACACCTGCTCCGGATGGCCCCAACACTATTCAAACCGAATCTTTATCAAGTGCCGGAAAATATATCGGAATTTTAGAACGTCTGCTGGTCTTCACTTTTATCATGGTGAATCATTGGGAAGGCGTAGGTTTCATGGTGGCTGCCAAATCTGTTTTCAGATTCAGCGACCTTGCACAGGCTAAACAGAGAAAACTTACAGAATATGTATTAATTGGTACACTGCTGAGTTTTGGGCTGGCTGTCTTAACAGGAATAATTATAAAATAAATCAATAAATCTAACTACAATTTAGAAAGTAAAATTATGAGTCAAAAGAAAGAAATGTTGTACGAGGGGAAAGCAAAACAGGTATTTGCAACCGATAATCCTGATGAAGTAGTAGTACGTTTCAAAGACGATGCTACAGCATTTAACGCTCAAAAGAAAGGTCAGGTTGATCTTAAAGGGGAAATGAACAACGCCATCACAACCCTTATTTTTGAATACTTAAATGAAAAAGGAATCAAAACTCATTTCATCAAACAATTGGACGAAAGAGAGCAGTTGGTAAGAAAAGTATCTATCATTCCTTTGGAGATGGTGGTAAGAAACTACTCTGCAGGAAGTATGGCACAAAGATTAGGAGTGGAAGAAGGAATCAAATCTCCGGTAACCATCTTCGATATCTGCTACAAAAAAGACGAATTGGGAGATCCACTTATCAATGATCACCATGCTGTTTTCTTAGGAGCTGCTACTTACGAAGAGCTTGACGAAATGTATGAGCTTACTTCAGACATCAACGAAATCCTTATCGATCTGTTTGACAAGATCAACATCATCCTTGTAGATTTCAAAATAGAATTAGGTAAAACTTCAGATGGTGAAATCATCTTAGCAGACGAAATCTCTCCTGATACCTGCAGACTTTGGGATAAAGATACCATGAAGAAATTAGATAAAGACAGATTCAGAAGAGACTTAGGAGAAGTTACTGAGGCTTATGTTGAAATCTACAATCGTCTTAAAAATCTTTTACAGAAATAAGATTTCAGATACCAGATTTCAGATATCAGATGTTGGTGCTGAAAATACTTTGTTATTTAAAGCAAAATTAAAATTTGAAGTTAGCTTTTGATCTGAAATCTGACTTCTAAGATCTACAATTAGAAAAAATAGAAATGAAAAGTTTAGACATTCATAAAAGTGAATATTTAAAACAGTTTGAAACCCAGACTTACGGAAGAAATCTTTTCAGAACTCAGGAAGAGGAAAGACTGGATGCTCCCAATGAAGAGTGTGGGATCTTCGGATTGTATTCGGATAATGATCTGGATACTTTCTCACTTTCACAGTTCGGGCTTTTTGCATTACAGCACAGAGGCCAGGAAGCTTGTGGTATTTCCGTTTTAAAAGATGGAAGAATTACCAACATGAAAGATGAAGGACTGGTTTTAGATGTTTATAAAGACATTCAGGAACCTGAAACTTTTATGGGAAATTCTGCAATTGGACATACCCGTTATACCACTGCAGGAGATAAAAAGAAATATAACTTCCAGCCATTTTTCGCAAAAAACGAATATGACCAGATTATACTTTCTATAGCACACAACGGTAACCTTACCAATGCAAAAGAATTAAAACAAGAATTAGAAGCTGAAGGCGTAGTTTTCAGAGCTACATCCGATTCTGAGGTGATCCTGAGACTGATCCAGAAAAACCTTGATTTAGGTCTTCGCGGCGCTATTAAAGCAACTATGGAAAAGATCGAAGGAGCTTATTCCGTAGTGGGAATGACAAGAAATAAATTCTTTGCATTCAGAGACTTCAACGGAATCCGCCCATTGGTTTTGGGAGCTATAGATGAAAGATCTTATGTAGTAGCTTCAGAATCTGTGGCACTGGATGCTGTAGGAGCTCAATATGTACGTGATATTCTTCCTGGTGAGATCATTTATACCAATGAAAACGAGCCTGGAAAACTTCATTCTTATATGATGGATGAAGCAAAAGGAAAGCAGAGAATCTGTTCTTTTGAATATATTTACTTTGCAAGACCTGACTCTACCTTAGAAAACATCAATGTATACGAGATCAGAGAAAAATCTGGGGAGAAAATCTGGGAACAGGCTCCTGTAGAGGCTGATCTGGTGATTGGAGTTCCGGATTCCGGAGTTCCTGCTGCCATTGGTTTCTCTAAAGCTTCAGGAATCCCTTTCCGTCCTGTTTTGATTAAAAACAGATATATCGGAAGAAGTTTCATTGTTCCTACACAGGAAATGAGAGAAAGGGTAGTGAACCTTAAACTGAACCCGATCATTTCTGAAATGAAAGATAAAAGAGTAGTGATCATTGATGACTCTATCGTTCGAGGGACAACCTCTAAGAGACTTGTTAAGATTCTGAAAGATGCAGGAGTAAAGGAAATTCACTTCAGAAGTGTTTCTCCGCCAATCATTGCACCATGTTATCTGGGAATTGATACTCCTTCTAAAGATGATCTGATCTCTGCCAATATGACGACAGAAGAACTTAAAAATTATTTAGGAGTAGATTCCTTAGAGTTTTTAAGCATAGATAACCTGAAAGATATTTTAGGATCTGCAAACCACTGCTTCGGATGTTTTACTGAAGAATATCCTGTAGAAAAAGGAGAAGAGGTAGATTTATTCAATTAATCTCTTATTTTGAAATAATAAAAAAGGAAGAGCCGGGCTATAAACCCGGTTCTTTTGTTCTATAAATGTAGCAGAAGCTTAATATTCCTGTATTATACAATATACAATAGAGTTTTAATTTTATCTGATTAAAACTTCAGAATATGAAAAACGCATTTTTCACCGGTATTTTTCTGGTATTTACCCAACTTTACGCTTCACAATCTTTTGATAAACAGGCACACCGCGGAGGAAAATCTCTTTACCCGGAAAATACCATCCCGGCAATGAAGAATGCCTTAAAAATGAATATAACAACACTGGAAATGGATCTTGCTATCACTAAGGACAAAAAAGTGATTCTTTCCCATGATGCTTTCCTTTCTCCGGAATTGGTTACAAAGCCGGATGGAACCTATATTCCAAAAGATTCTGGTTTTTATTATAAGATTTATGAAATGCCTTATGCAAAAATTAAAACATTTGATGTAGGCCTTAAAAAACTTAATAACTATCCTGATCAAAAGAAAATGAAGGCTCAGAAACCTCTCTTTTCAGAGGTTATAGATGCATGTGAAGCTTATGCCCGTGAACTAAAGAGACCATTGCCCTTTTATAATATAGAAACCAAGACGCGTCCTTTCTCTGATAATATATTTCATCCGGAACCGAAAGAATTTGTTGATCTGATGATGAAGATTATTGTAGAAAAAAAGATCCAGGATAGAGTGATTATTCAGTCTTTTGATCCCAGAACCCTGGAAATCCTTCACAAAGAATATCCTAAAATCATGACCGCTTTACTGGTAGAAAAAGTGGATGATAAAAAACGGACTCAGCAGCAGTCTTATTTTAAAAATATTCCTGTGGAAAAATTCAAAATGTATCCTGATCATTTGAATGGAGTAGCCGGAGATATGAAGTTCCTGAGTTTTACCCCTTCTATTTACAGTCCTGAGCATAATCTTGTAACACCCCAATTGGTAAAGGAATGCCATTTATTAGGGATGAAAGTAATTCCATGGACCGTAAATACCAAAGAAAGATTGAAGGAATTAATGGATATGGGAATTGACGGAGTAATCAGTGATGATCCGAGAATATTTGAATAACTAAAAGATATTGTACCTATCAATATAAATAGCCGGAAGAGTTTCTTCCGGCTATTTTATGCGTGCAGATAACTGCACTTAGGGTTAAAAAATTGGTTCGTTTAATTAAAATTTATAATTCAGGCCTAACTGAAATACTCTGTTGTTGTTTTCAGCGGCAGGTCTGCTTTTGTCAATTTTGGTTAAGCTGTTTACGTATCTTGCACTTACACCGATGTTGGAAGTGATATCATATCCTAAACCAAGACCCAATCCGAAATTGAATTTGTTGATCATATCTTTGTCGATATCCTGAGAGTTTGAACTTGCAGTAGTGGTAGTAACTCCTCCTGTAGTACTTGCGACACTAGATTCTGATTTGTTTTTTCCATTAAGGAAATAACTGAATTCAGGTCCTGCTTCAATATAAAACTTGTCGATAGGTCTCATCTGAACCATTAACGGTACTGAAATGTAATTCATGTTTACTCTGCTCTGTACTTTAGTCTTTACATTTGTAACTCCATTGTCAGTTTCTGTAGAATACATTACATCTTTTGCCCCCATTTGGTTGAATAATACCTCTGGCTGGAAGCTGAATTGTTTTGAAATTGGAATATTAACAAATGCACCTGCGTGGAAACCTAATTGCTGACTATTGATTCCGAATTTCTGCTGGCTGAAATAAGCTGAGTTTCCTCCTGCCTTGATCCCGAATCTAATAGGTTGAACATCGTTTTTTAGTGGTGATGCATTTACTGTTTTTGTTTCTGTCTCTTGAGCAAAAGCTAACGTACCAGCAGTTAATGCTAATCCTAAAAATAACTTCTTCATAATTTTATTTTTTAATTTTACTATTTGTGTGTCGGATAATTTCTCAATCAGACTCCAAGTATTTTGCAAATTGCTTGCCAAAGTTGAAAAATGCTTATTTACAGGGGTTTTGAAAGGGTTTTTAGAAAGTTTTTTTTCAATCATTTATCCCTTTTTAATGAATAAACATATTGCCAAACTGAATATTTTATGAAAAGAGTTGAAGAGTCAGAAAGCTTTAATGTAGATAATTGAAATGATAAAAAATTAAAAAACAGGAGGAGTTTTTATAGTATCCGGACTGTTTTCAAGACCTGCAATAAAAATACCGAACCACTTATGGTCCGGTATCAATTTTGAAAATAATAAATATCTCTATTTAAACTTATAAGCAACTCCAATTTGAAGTGCATTATTTCTTACTTTATCATTGCATTGTAAAAAAGTCGCTAGCCGCTGCTTTACTACAAAGAGTTTTTTCATGATTTTAAAGTCTTGATTTTTCTTCATCGTGGCAAAATATCTGCCACACAGGAGAGAAGTGATAAAAATCATGCATTAAGCGAAAAAGTCAGGCTTAAACTAATGAACCTGACTTTTTCTATTGAAATCAAAATGTATCTAATTATTGAGCAAAATACACTTCTGTATGATGCTTTGCATTCTATGTGTTGACCAACTCAATGCTGTTTACGTTAAAAAGTTTATAATGGTAATAGTTAGATTTGAGTATTGAAATTCAATTGAACCAATACCTATTTTATTGTAAAAACAGAAACCATAAGTTGGAAATTTCCGAAATAGAGTACAATCACTACTTGATACGCAAATTTCTTGCCAAAAAACATCAACGCAATAAAAAAACCGGATTAAATTTAATCCGGCTTTGTATTGATTTGAAAGTCTGCTTTTAAAAGCGTACCTAAATTTTAGAATTTATAAGCTAAACCTACCTGGAATACTCCGTTTCTAGAAGCATCACCTGGGTTGTTTTTAGGGACATCAGATAATCCTGCAGTATATCTTAGGTTTACTCCGATATTCTGTGTGAAATAATATCCAGCTCCAAGACCAATTCCGAAATCAAAAGTTTTCAAATTGTCTTTAATATCTACAGATCCACCGTTACCTTTTCCTTTAGCACTGATAAGGAAACCGAATTGAGGGCCTGCTTCTACATATAAATTAGGAATAAGGTTGTACTGTAACATTACTGGTACTGCGATATAATCCGTGTTAAGTTTTAGATCACCGTTACCTTTATATTTACCACCCAAACCACTGTATAATACTTCTGGCTGTACAGAGAAGTCTTGTGCTACCGGAATGTTTGCAAACACACCTCCATAAAATCCAGCTTTTGAATTTAAGTCACTGTGAGAAATAGTAGAGATATTAAGACCTGCTTTTACACCAAATCTAACTGGAGAAGATGAAGCAGTAGAAGTTGAAGTCTTCTGAGCGAAAGTAAAAGTACCTGCTACTAAGGCAAGACCTAAAAGAATCTTTTTCATAAGTTTTATATTTTAATAGTTTTTAAGTTTTATTTAACATTTCATTAAGAATCAAATGTTGTGCCAAAGTTAAAATATGCTGTTAATCTACTATTTATGCTTATTCTATTTGTTATTTTTTTCTTTTGCATAAAAAAGCCAGGCTCAAAATGAGCCTGGCCTTACTTTAATTATAAAAATTTAACGAGAAAAGCTAAATAAGCTTTAGAATTTGTAATTTACTCCTATCTGGAATACACCATTCTTTACAGATCCTGTTCTGTCATATCCATACAGATATCTATGGCTTTTATTTACAATTTCAGATAGCCCTGCAGTATATCTTACATTCACGCCGATATTTTTGGTAATATTATAACCTGCTCCCAATCCGATTCCAAAATCAAAGCCTCTTGTTGCATCTTTAAGGAGTAAACTTCCTTCACTGTCCTTTAATCTTGCATCCATTAAGAAGCTAAATTGAGGTCCTGCTTCTACATAAAGCTTAGGAAGTACTTTATATTGAAACATTACTGGTATGGAAATATATTCTATTTCAAGCGTTGCATTACTGCCTCCTTTCTCTTTAGCTCCCGCAGCACTGTACAAAACTTCCGGCTGAACAGAGAAATCCTTAGCGACAGGAATATTCATAAAAACACCACCATAAAATCCCGCTTTTGATTTCATATCCATATTTGAAAGATTGGAAACATTAAGTCCTGCTTTTAAACCGAATTTGATTTTGGATGCAGAAGGTGTTGGTGAAACAGCTGCATCAGTTGAAGTGGATGTGCTTTGCGCAAAAGCAAAAGTACCTGCAATAAGTGTCAGGCTTAAAAAAATCTTTTTCATAGATTAGTTTTATTTCTACATTGTTTGACGTTCGGAAAGCAACAAACTATATGCCGTGAACCCCCTTGTGCAGGGACTTTATCATATTTTTAACAGAACTAAAATCAACAGTGTGGGATATATGTTTAATGTTATATCAAAGGATCAACGTTTTACCATAAAAAAAGACCAGATTAAAAAATTAATCTGATTTTTTTCTATTGAAAATAAAATTTTTTAGTGAGTGGGTGTACCTGTTAAATTAAGGGATAATGGTTCTAAAACATACTAATTAACATAATAAAATTCTTCGTAGGAGTAATTGAAATAATTATATATTTATATCTTAATTCTAAAACATTAATGATGGAGAATCTAAAAAAATTATCAAAAGTCTTTGGTATTTCCTTACTTTTTGCTTCGTTGAGTATTTCAGCTCAGACTCAGAATTCACAAGAGTTAACAAATGCTTTGAAAGACCTTACAGAAATGACTTCACAAGAAAAAAATGCACTGGGGTCATTTAAAATTAAAGAACCTATAGTTTTCTTCTTAGAAGATAAAAAGCTAAAATACGAAGACGTTAAGGCTGTATTAAATAACAAGGAGTACAAAGGAGTACCATATAAAAATTCAGCTGGTGAACTTCGTGCAATTGTTTTTAGAAAAAAAAATATACAGAAGAATTAAAAAATAATTTATCAAAGAAATGATGATAAACAAAGACGATTCAATACGAATTTGATCAATGTTTTACCATAAAAAAAGACCAGATTAAAAAATTAATCTGATCTTTTCTATTGAATATAAAATTTGTTAGTGAATGGGGTGCTTATTTGAATTTATAAGCTAATCCAACCTGGAATAGATTGTTTCTTGTAGCATCAGATCCGCTAGGTCTGTTTTTCGCTACATCTGTTAAACCTGCAACATATCTTGCGGTAAGCCCTAAGTTCGGAGTGAAATAATATCCAGCTCCAAGACCAATACCAAAGTTAAATGTATTTAGATTGTCTTTGTAATTATCTGTAGTGTTAGAATCTCCGTTAGACTCATTTTTGAACTTGTTTTTAGCACTTACCATGAAACCAAATTCTGGTCCTGCTTCCACATAAAGATTTGGAATCAGGTTATACTGGAACATTACAGGTACTGTAATATAATCTAATTTAGTAGAAGCTGAAAACTTTGTTCCTCCTAACGTATAATCTGATTTATTACCATATTGTGAATACTGAACTTCCGGCTGAACGCTGAATGAAGCTGCCAATGGAATGTTTGCAAATACACCTGCGTTGAATCCTATTTTAGATTTCTGATCATCAAGACCACTGTCTTTTGAAAGTGAAGAAACGTTCATTCCTCCTTTTACCCCAAATGTTACCGGATTAGAAGATGTGTTTCCTGTTTGTTGAGCGAATGCGAATGTTCCTGCAGTTAACGCTAATCCTAAAATTAACTTTTTCATAACTTTAATTTTTTAATTTTACTCTTTCTTAATTTTAAATTTTACTACTTGTTCAACATTTTTCAGTTGAACGCAGAGTATCTTTCAAATTGCTTGCCAAAAATATTTTTTATGATTAAAATCAATAAAAAAATCACTTAGTGTTTAAGTGATTTTTTAAATATTTAATTGATTTGTAGTGAGTTAAAAACTTAAATAAACATTTGTTTAGAAGAGGTCTAAATTGACAATTTTGTTAAAAACTAACTTTTAAACCTACTTTATTTTTCTAAAAAATAGTTAAGCATTATTCAATTTTCTATAAAAAGACAGAGATTCAAGGATATTTTCCTGGCTGCACTGATGGTCATAAGTACAAGAACCGATTCCGGAAAGCAGGGAAAAATTGATTTTACTGTCTGTATTCTTTTTATCATTCAGTAATAATGCGGTGATATCTTCATCTTTAAAATCATTGATATCCAGGTAAGGATAGTATCTCTGGACATTTTCAATGACCATATTTGCATCTGCTTCAGAAATAAGATTCTCCAGATAAGCCAGATGAGCTTCTGCAATCATTCCCATTGCAACCGCTTCTCCGTGAAGGATAGGATTTCCTTGCTGTAAGCATAAACTCTCCACTGCATGACCTATTGTATGCCCGAAATTCAAAGTTTTTCTGATATTCTGTTCGTGGAAATCTTTATCTACAACATCCTGCTTGATATTCATAGAAGTCTGAATATGCGGAATTACCGTTTCTACCTCCAGTTTACGAACCTGGATCAGCTGATCCCAATGATTTTTATCAGCAATTAATCCATGTTTAAGCATTTCAGCGAACCCGCTTCTCAGTTCTTTAAATGGTAATGTTTCTAAAAATTTCGGAAAAATAAAGATCTGTTCAGGGAAAGCGAAAGTTCCCACCATATTTTTATAGTGCATGAGATCAATCCCTGTTTTTCCTCCTATAGATGCGTCACACATTGATAAAAGGGTTGTAGGGATATTGATGAACTGGATTCCTCTTTTGTAAGTAGATGCCACAAATCCGCCCATGTCGGTAATCACACCGCCGCCAAGATTGATAACCAATGCTTTTCTGTCTGCCTGCATTTCCGTAAGAATTTCCCAAAGCTGATTGGCTGTCTGGATATTTTTCATTTCTTCTCCGGCTTCAATCTCTAAAATTTCAAAGCCAAGGTCTGTTTCCATATTTCCTAAAAGAATGGGAAGGCAGTATTCATGAGTGTTTTCGTCTACCAGAATGAAAATTTTGCTGAAAGACTTTTCATGAAGAAACGCGTTAAGCTGAGAAAAATTATCATTTAATATTGTTATCATCTTCTAATATTTGTAAAGTTAAAATGTAAACTATAGTGCAAAGTTATGATTCTTAATTTTTAACTCGTAACTAAATTACTATCTTTGCAGAAATTTTTAGAATGAGCAGAGATAATAATAATTCAGACAGATCAAAGAGACCAAGAATTTCAACCAAGAAAAGTTCTGATGATTCTCGTGCTTCCAGATCTGGAAATTCTTCAGGATCAAAACCTTTTAAAAAACCTTTTTCTAAAGACGGAGGTAAACCAGCTCCGGAACATAGAGGGTCTAACTCAAAATTTGACAAGAAACCTTTCAAGAGAAATACAGACAGCTCTGAAGGTTCCAACGAAGAAATGGGTTCAAAATCTGAAAGAAAACCATACATCACGAATAAAAGTGAGAGTTTTGAGAGAAAGTCTTTCGGAAAACCAAAAAGAGGAGGAAACAGTTTTGATACAAGAGATAAGTATGAAAGAGGTAGTCTGAAATATGGCAGAAGACCCTCTAATGGAGATGAAAGAGATGACAGAGCAAAATCTTTTGTACAAAAAAGAAGGTTAAATAAAATTGACAAAGATGTTCATAAGGATACTATCCGTCTCAATAAGTATATTGCCAATTCAGGGATTTGCAGTAGGAGAGAAGCTGATGATCTTATTACCCAGGGGCTGGTAGAAGTAAACGGAAAAGTAGTTAACGAAATGGGCTATCAGGTACAGAAAACCGACAGAGTAGTTTTTGACGGGCAAAATATTACTCCGGAAAAACCTGTTTATGTACTTTTGAATAAGCCAAAAGGTTATATTTCTACAACGAAAGATGACAAAGCCAGAAAAACTGTAATGGATCTTGTAGCTAATGCTTCTCCTTACAGAGTTTTCCCGGTTGGAAGATTAGACCGTTCCACAACGGGGGTAATTTTATTGACCAATGACGGACACATGACTAAAAAATTAACGCATCCATCTTTTGATGCTAAAAAGATTTATCATGTAACGCTGGATAAAAAGCTTACGGGTGAAGATCTACGTCTTATCGCAGAAGGAATCCGTCTTGATGAAGGAGTAGCAGTTGTTGATCAGATTTCGTACATTGAAGGAAAACCTAAAAATGAAATCGGAATTGAGATTCATATCGGATGGAACCGTGTTATCAGAAGAATATTCCAAAGATTAGGGTACGAAGTGGAAGCTTTAGACAGAGTAATGTTTGCAGGATTAACGAAGAAGAATATCAAGAGAGGACACTGGAGAATCCTTACAGAACTGGAAGTAAACAACCTTAAAATGCTTTAATTTCATGATGAATTATGAGTTATAAATAATGAATTATAGATTCAGGTTTCTAACTTATTCATTTTTTAAGATTAACTTTAAGGATAAAGAATAAAAAAGCGCAGAAAATAATTCTGCGCTTTTTTTGTATCAAGTTGTGAATTCCAGGATTCATAACTCATCATTTATAATTCATCATTAAAAAGAACTATCCCAATACCGTTACCCCTTTTTCAATCATCTCGTAGATGGCATCTCTGGCGTTGTCTGGTTTTACGTTGACGGCACGTGTTCCGTTGAAATGAAGACAAGTAACATATCCGTTAGCCACAGCATCCTGAGCAGTGAACTTCACGCAATAGTCTAATGCCAACCCTACGATTTCAACCAGTTGGATATCGTGATATTTTAAGAAATCATCCAGCCCGGTTTTCATAAAGTGATTATTATCCTGGAAACCGCTGTAACTGTCAATTTCTATATTTTTTCCTTTTTGTACAATATGGGTTACTTTGTCTCTGTTCAGATCTTTGTGGAATTCTGCCCCGAAAGTTCCCTGAACACAATGATCCGGCCACATAAACTGTGGAACACCATTTAAAATAATACTTTCTCCAACCTGTCTGCCATTACTGCTTGCAAAACTTTTGTGGCCTGCAGGATGCCAGTCCTGTGTAAGAACCACTTGATCATATGCATTTTCCTCCATCAGAAGATTGATATACGGGATAATTTCGTTAGATCCAGGGACTGCAAGGGCTCCGCCTTCACAAAAATCATTCTGTACATCGACTATTATTAACGCTTTTTTCATATTTTGATTTCTCGAATTTTTGATAAATTTACAAAACTAATCTTCAAAAATTTGTCCAAACCCAAATTATCGGACAAAACGGCAATGTAAATTTTTAATACTCCCTGAATGAAGGAGGTAAAATTGAAATAACTAAACTTTGTCTGAACTGTACTGGGATTTGAGGCATAAACCAAATATCAATAGCTTATCTTTGCAGTAAATAAGTATTTTATGTCATTTGAATCGTTAGGATTATCACACAATATTATTCGTTCTGTTAACAAACTAGGGTATTTAAAGCCATTTCCAATACAAGAGCAGGCGGTTCCTGTTATTTTGCAGGGAAAAGATCTGATGGGGATTGCACAGACAGGTTCCGGAAAAACGGCTTGTTTTGTAATGCCGATTTTAGAAAAACTACAGAATGCAGAAGTTAAAAAAGATCGTAATGTTCAGGTTTTAATATTGGTTCCTACACGTGAATTGGCAATACAGATTGATGAAGTTTTCAGAGCTTTTACAGAAAATCTGAAGCGGGAGGTTCGTACAATGGCTGTTTATGGAGGTGTTTCTATCAATCCGCAGATGAAAGGAATGTTTGGAGTAGAAGTTCTTATTGCCACTCCAGGACGTTTGTTAGACTTAATTGACCATAATGCATTGAGTATTTCAGGAATTCAGCATTTGGTGATTGATGAGGCGGATAAAATGTTTCAGCTGGGCTTTGGAGAAGAAATGAATAAACTTTTCGCGATGATGCCTGTAGTGAAACAAACTACTTTATTTTCAGCGACTTTAAATGATAAGGTTTCTGAAATGAAAGAACGTCTGTCTATCAATCCTACTATTATCGAAATTAAAAAAGAAGAGGTTGAAATTGATAATATCGAGCAGCTGGCCTATCATGTTTCTCCGGAAAATAAAGGCCCTTTCCTGCGTTATTTAATTAAAGAAAAAAAGGTGGAAAAGGCTTTGATCTTTGTTTCGTCTACAAGATCTGCAGATAACCTGGTAGAAAAGCTTAAAAAAAATAAAATTAAGGCGGTGGCTATTCACAGCCAGAAATCGCAGGGAGCCCGCAGGAATAACCTGGAAGAGTTTAAAGTAAACGGAGCCCAGATTTTGGTGGCAACAGATCTGATTGGCCGTGGAATTCATATCGAATCACTACCATGTGTGATCAATTACGAATTGCCGCGTTCCCCATTAGATTATATTCACCGTATCGGTAGAACAGGACGTGCTAATGAGAAAGGAACAGCAATCAGTATTCTGACAGATGATGAATTGCAGCATTTCAGAGTGATTCAAAAGAAAATGGGGAAAAAAGTAACCCTGCAAAGAACAGAAGGTATTGATTTACACGGATATTAATACCTGCTTTACAATAACAAAGGCTTTAGTTTTATAGAACTGAAGCCTTTTTATTGGATGGTGATATTCAGCCTTATAAATTGTTATAAGTACAATTAATGCTTTATTCACCTGAGATTCTTGAATTTTTGATAAATTTACACAAAATGATATTCGAAAAATTGTTCCTAAAAGATATTAATCGGACAAATCGACAATATTTAAAAATTAAAAACCCTTGAGCAATGAGTGATTTAGAGAAAAAAAAGTTTCCAATAGGCCAGTTTGAAGCTCCGGAAAATATCTGTGATACCACATTGGATACCTACATCAAAGTAATCAAAGACTTTCCCGGCAGACTAAAAAATCTCATTGAACATTTTACAGACGATCAATTGGATACTCCTTACAGAGAAGGAGGTTGGACTGTAAGACAACTTGTAAACCACCTTTCAGACAGTCATATGAATAGTTTTATACGTTTTAAGCTGGCTCTTACAGAAGATAACCCTACTATAAAACCTTATGATGAAGCGAAATGGGCTGAGCTCCAGGACAGCTATCATATGCCTGTGAAACCGGCTATGAGGATGTTGAAAGGAACACACCAGAGATGGGTTGTGCTTCTTAAAAGCCTTACGAATAAACAATTTGAAAGAACTTTTCATCATCCGGAGCACAATAAAAATTATAATTTAAGAGAAAGCCTTGCTTTGTACGTTTGGCATTGTAATCATCATTTTGCTCATATTGAAAATCTGAAGATAGAAAAAGGTTGGTAAGAAAACATCTTAATAATCCCATATATTATAAGGAAATTGTTGACCGAATTTCCATGTTATCTGAAAATTCCCTTGGAAGGTGGGGGAAAATGAACGTATGTCAAATGCTAAGGCACTGTGATCTAGTTCTTCAGGTAGCTTTGAGAAAAGTGGAACTTCCCCGTATCAATGTTGCGTATAAGACGATAGGGATATTCACTAAAGCAGAAATGTATGTCTTCAATAATGGAATTCCCAGAAACATGCCTACTTTTCAAAAACTAATCGTTAATTTTGAGTGTGATTTTGATGCATCAAAAACCAATCTGATGAAAACGCTGGAGGAATTCCTGGAAGCTTGTGAAAAAAGCCACCTGCCGGATCATCACAGATTATTCGGTGAAATGACTGAAAAAGACTGGACATTTCTTGAATACAAACATCTTGATCACCATCTAAAACAATTTAATGTATGAGTTTTTTTGATAAAATATTCGGTGGAAAAAACGAAACCCCTGACCAAAAAACATTCTGGAAAAAGATAGAGTCTGAAGAAGACCTTACAAAAGCTATAGAAGACTCTTTTCAGAATAGAATTGCTATATTTAAACATTCAACAAGCTGTTTTATCAGCAGAACTGTACTGAAGAACTTTGAAAAAGAAGTTGAAAATTCAGACCAGCCGGTCAATGTATATTATCTTGACCTATTGGCTCACAGACCTGTTTCCAATAAGATAGCAGCAGATTTTGAGATCAGACATGAAAGTCCGCAGCTGATTGTAATAGAGAACGGAAAGCCTGTAAACAATGCGTCACACCAGGATATTTCTTTAAGCCAGATTGTATCATGAAGAATATAAATGATTATTTAGCCAAAGTTTTAAATGTTCCCCTTCAAAATGTGAACACTTGCAGCCTGCACTATGAAGTAAAGAAAATTCCTAAAAATCAGTTTCTTCTTCAGTATGGTGAGATATGCCGGCATATATTCTTTGTAGAAAAAGGACTGTTGAAGATGTATTCCATTGATAAAAACGGAAAAGAGCATATTATACAGTTTGCCCCTGAAAGCTGGCTGATTTCTGACCGAAGCAGTCTTTATTTCAATGAAAAATCCATTTATTATATAGAAGCGGTGGAAGATTCAGAAATTCTGTTTCTACACCCTGATTTCTTTAATAAATTAGTGGAACAGTTTCCGAACAGTATTGAAAGAAGTGACTTTCTGCTTCAGAAACACATCAGAAGCCTTCAAAACAGAATCAACTCCTTGCTAGGTGAAACTGCAGAAGAAAGATACATGAAATTCATTAAAATGTATCCGGATTTACTTTTGAGAGTTCCGCAGTGGATGATTGCTTCTTACCTTGGAATTACTCCTGAGAGTCTGAGCCGTGTAAGAAAAGAACTGGCGAGAAAGAATTTCGTTCCGGATAATAAATAAAAAAGGCTGGAAGATGGGAGAGGGAAGCCTGATGCTCTGTAAACACAAAAGAACTTGATCGTTATTATTTAAACATCCTTATTAATAAGAATTGACATCATCTCTTCTTAAAACTATAATAACTCCCATCTTCCTGCCTCTATCTTCCTTCCTTTAAATAAATCTTTTTGGCAAGCTGCCCAACCAGTCTGAGCTTTGCCTGTGTATCTTCCGACCACGGAAGTCCTATGCAGAGTCTCATACAGTTTTCAAACTGCTCCTGCAAGGTAAACATTCTTCCGGGAGCAATGCTTATGTTTTGCTTGATGGCCAGATCGTATAACTCTGTTGTCCGTATCTTCTTGTCAAATTCTACCCATAAAGACAACCCTCCCTGCGGACGGCTGGTTCTGGTGCCTTCCGGGAAAGATTCCGCAATGGTCTGAACATAGTTCTGATAATTGTTTTGCAGGGTTCTGCGGAGCTGTTGGAGATGTTTTTCATACTTTCCGGATTTCAGAAAGTTGGCCACAGCTTCATTCACAATTGAAATAGAGGACGTGGAGTGCAGGAGCTTAAGCTTCATGATTTTATCTTTATACCTTCCTGGAGCAATCCAGCCTACACGATATCCAGGAGCCAAAGTTTTTGAAATAGAACTGCAATACAGAACACTCCCGTCTTTATCAAAAGATTTACAGCATTTCGGACGGGTAGAGCCGAAATAAAGATCTCCATAGACGTCATCCTCAATGAGCGGAATGTTGTTTTCCGAAAGTATTTTTACAATTTCCTTTTTATTTTCATCAGGCATACAGCTTCCCAATGGCGAATTGAAGTTGGGAATGAGCAGGCAGATATCTATTTTAGGGATTACTTTTTTTAAAGCTTCAATTTCTATTCCGGTAGTAGGATGGGTAGGAATTTCCAGTACTTTAAGGCCTAATCCGTTTGCCAGCTGTAGAATTCCCGGGTAGCATGGACTTTCAATAGCAATGGTATCGCCGGGTTTTCCTAATGCCATTAAGCAGAAAGACAAAGCATTCATTCCGCCATTGGTAGTGATAAGATCGTTTTCACTCAGATTTCCTCCCCATTGTAAAGAACGTATGGCAATCATTCTTCTCAACTTCAGATTTCCCTGAAGTTCTTCATATTCTGTACCTCCTTCTTTTAATTCCCTGATGGCGTTTACGATTTCTTTTTTCAGTTTTGCCTGTGGCAGAAGATCTCCGGACGGAATACCAATAGAGAAAAAAGTAAGATCCTTTTTCCCCATATTTTCATATACCTTACTGATCAGTTCATCCGGTTCATCGTTATTGGCAATCAATGACGGACGGCTCACTTCCGGTAAAGGAAGTTTTGCGGATAATAACTGGCTTACAAAATAACCGGATTGTGGCTTGGATTCTACCAAAGACTGGGATTCCAGCTCCAGGAAAACACGTTTGGCTGTATTCATACTTACCTGATGTTCATGACATAGCATTCTTACTGAAGGTAACTTGTCTCCGGCCTTTAAAATACCATTCCTTATCTGTTCTGCAATTCCGTCTGCAATTTCTGTATATAAAAATTCTTTGTTCATATTTTAAACTGTGCTCATGCAAATATACAAAACTGATACTGTGTTTATCGAATTATCCTTTCTAATTTTGAACCATCAATTAAAAGTTTCGATAAAATGATAACAAAACAAATATCAAAAGATGAAAATATAAGTGGATGGATCAACGGCTTTATAGGGGTAGTGCTATTCAGTGGTGGTTTGCCCGCTACCAAATTAGCTGTAATGGAAATGAGTCCAACCTTTGTGACGATAGTTCGTGCAGCTGTGGCAGGGATATTAGCTCTTATTGTATTATGGCTGGGTAAGGAAAAGCGTCCTGTTAAAGAACAGTTAACTTCTTTGCTCTTGGTTTCTCTTGGCTGTGTGGTTGGTTTTCCGCTTTTGTCAGCATTGGCTCTTCAATACCTTACTTCGGCCCATTCTATTGTGTTTTTGGGAATGTTGCCTTTGGCAACTGCTGTATTCGGAGTAATGCGTGGTGGTGAAAGACCTCATCCTGTATTTTGGTTTTTTTCTATTGTAGGAAGTCTTTTAGTGATTGGATATGCAGTTTCGCAAGGGATATCTGCCTCACCCATTGGCGACATCCTGATGCTGCTTGCTGTTATTTTATGTGGTATGGGCTATGCTGAAGGTGCTAAACTATCAAAAACATTAGGCGGCTGGCAGGTGATTTCCTGGGCATTAGTACTAGCGCTTCCCATTATGATTCCTTTATTTTTTATTTATTTTCCTGATGATATTCAGAATGTCAGTTTTCAGGGGTGGTTTGGAATGGCTTATATTTCTCTTTTCAGTATGTTTATTGGTTTTATATTCTGGTATAAAGGATTGGCGCAGGGTGGTATTGCTACTGTGGGACAGCTGCAGCTGCTTCAGCCTTTCTTTGGTTTGGCGTTGGCTGCCTGGCTTCTTCATGAGCAGGTAAGTATGGGAATGCTTGGGGTGACCGTAGGGGTAATCTTATGTGTTGCAGGAACCAAAAAATTTGCGAAATAATTAAAATTATAACGCGTATAAATCTTTTTGCTATTGCCTATAGAAAGCCTCGTTTCTCTGTGAAATGAGGCTTTTAGCTTCATAATCAAAATGTTGCAGTAAATTTTTGTCTTTTAAAATTACGAAATAGTGAATATAAAATGGATTTGTTATTAAATGTAGTTTGATAAGAATAAAAGGAATGATAATTAATAAAAAAATTAACATTATTTAACCTTTTTATTGATTATTAAGGTTCGGTTTTTGCATACAATTTAGACGTTCCATAATATTTTTACTAAGAAGAAGAAGACAATTTCAAAAACAGTTATTATGGTAATCGACGAAAATATTTTGATTTCAGCGGGAGCAGAAACGAAACGCTATGCACCTTCAGAAACTATATTCTTTGAAGGGGATATTCCTAACTATTATTATCAGATTATTAAAGGAGAAATAAAACTTAATAATTATAATGAGGAAGGAAAAGAGTTTATTCAAAATATCTTATCAGACGGGGAAAGTTGTGGAGAATCTGTGCTTTTTATAGATAAACCTTATCCTGTAAACGCAGAAGCTATTTCAGAATGTAGTGTTTTAAGGCTTCATAAATCTGCTTTTTTCAATCTGCTTAATCAATCTCCGGAATTGTATATGGAGGTAAACAGCTTTCTTTCAGAACGTCTTTATTATAAGTTTATTATGATGCAGAGTCTATCATCTCAAAATCCTTCTATACGGCTTAAGGGATTGATGGATTATCTTAAAAGTTCTCAAAAAGACCTGACTCCTTATTCTTTTTTAATCCCATTGACAAGGCAGCAGATGGCGAGTCTTACAGGCCTTTGTGTAGAAACTGCTATAAGGACTATCAAACATATGGAGAGAAATAAAATTGTAAGAATTGAAAACCGCAAGATTTTATATTAGAATCAAATTCAGATATATGATTTTGTGATTTTTTTATTTAAAACCTGAAGAAGATATGAAAACAATAAGCTGCATGAATATTGATGAAAGTCTTCTGTACTCTTTTGGTGCAGAAGACAGGAACTATAAAAAGGGGGAATCGGTTTTTAGAGAAGAGGATCATGCACTTTATTACTTTCAGATCAGTGAAGGGAAAGTAAAACTTAATAATTATAATGAAAACGGAAAAGAATTCATTCATAATATTTTAGGCAAAAAGCAGAGCTTCGGGGAGGCAATGCTTTTCCTTGATCAGGACTATCCAATCAATGCCATATGTCTTGAAGATTCCCGAATTATAAGACTTCCCAAAAATAATTTCTTTGAAATGATCAGACAGCATCCTGATCTTTCCCTGGAAATGAACGCCTGCCTTTCACAGGAAATTTTTTATAAATTAAAGATGATGCAGAGCCTGGCATCACAAAACCCCATGCAGAGGCTGAAAGGCTTACTTGATTATCTTAAAAGTTATCATGATGAAGACTGCCATCAATGTTTCCATATTGCATTTACAAGGCAGCAAATCGCCAATCTTACAGGCCTGCGTGTAGAAACAGTGATCAGAAACTTAAAAAAAATGGAAAAGGAAGGCATGCTCTCTTTAAAAGATCGTAAAATTTTATATTAAATATGATTTTCATGACTCAGATCATAAAAAAGTGAGTTATTCTTATGTACATTTGAAATAACAGTTTTCAATACCATTCCTAAGATCTTCACTGAGATGGATATACAAAATATTCATTTTTGAAATTACCGTTTTGTACCCATTACGGGTTGTAATAACCAATACTATAAAATCTTAAACTTAAATAAGATACTTAAAATACCTTTCACACCACTCACAATATATTAATCATGAAAGCTGCTGTATTGATTTGTTCAGCAGCTTTTTTCAACCTCTTGTATTATAATTTTAAATAATACCTCTTAAAATAAATAATATGAAATTTCAACAGAACCTTCTCGATTATATAAGTCACTTTCTTGTAGCTGCTGATGAATCTATTTCAATTGCTGAAAGTGTTACCTCCGGTTGTCTTCAACTTGCTTTCTCTCAGATGCCTAATGCTCCTTTATTCTATAAGGGTGGAATGACAGCTTACACACTACCGGAAAAAGTAAAACTCCTTAAGGTAAACAGACCTGGGCCTGATGATCATGACGAAGCAGCAGAAGCTATTTCTCAGACTATGGCTCTCAATGTAGCAAAGATGTTTGAATCCGACTGGTCTATTTCTACAACCGGTTATTGCAACCCAATCATCAATTCCGGATACAAAGTTTTTGCCTATTTTTCATTTGCTTACAAAGGAGAAATTATTCTTACAAAAAAATTAGAACTGCATCCCAAGACCCAGGCTTTAAATGCCCAGCTATATTATACAGAATTTATTTTGGGATGTTTTAAAAGTGAGCTCAACAGAGTTTTAATTTTAAAATAAATGTAGAGTTCAGTGGGATTAATTGGACGTTATTATCTTAATTTTTATTTAGTTTTGGCTTTGTCTGCATGATCGCAAAGTAAGATGCTGTGAATGCGGAAAGACTTTGATATCCTACCTTATATGCCACTTCGCTTAAGGTGTATTGCCGGGTATCTATCAGTTCAATACTTTTTAAAATTCTTGTCAGCTGCAGGTATTTTTGTAAGGTAATTCCTGTTTCATTTTTAAAAATTCTCTGGAGACTTCTCACAGACATTTGCGCTTTTTCGGCTAACGAATCAATGTCCAGGTTATATTTAAAATGAGTATTGATATCATTACATACAGGAATCAGTCTGGTATCCGCAGGAACAGGGATTTCCAGGCCGCTGCTTTCTTTGCAGAAGTTAGGAAGGCTTTTTAAAATCGCTTTGAAAAACAGATCCTGTTCTTCATTTTCATCCAATGACTGGTTCCATTTTGAAGCATATAAAAGCATCTCTTTTAAAACAGGGGGAACAGCGAATACCTGTACATTCTGATAGAATTCATCTTCAAAAACAGATTTAAACAGAAAAAGCATCAGATTTACAGTTTGTGCTTCAGAGGTAATTTTGTGGGCTTTTTCTGAGGGAATCCAAATAACATGATGCTGGGGAACAAGATAAATTTTCCGATCGATGTGAAAATACTGATACCCTTCCTCCACAAACGTAAGCTGGGCACGGTGGTGCTGATGTTCATGATCATCATGTTTCCAGTTTTTATCGCACCATACGTAAGCTTCTTTTTCAATAGAATCTACAAACTGGTTTTCCGTTTTTTCAGTCAGGCCACATTTCATATTGTCGTTTTGTATGTATATTTTGGCAAATTTAATAAAAACGCCAATAGTAATTTTGTACTGTCAATGTAATATTTACATTATTAATAAAAATTACAACCTATATCTTATTCAGAATGAAAAAACTATGTCTTTTTTTTATTTTAATTTTATTATCTAATATCACCAACATTATGGCACAAAATAAAGCTAAAATATTGGTTCTTATCCATTCAGACAATGGTGGAACTTACGAACTGGCCAAAGAGATCGCTAAAGGAATTGAAAGCGAAAATAATGCGGTTTCTTATATCAAATTAGTCAAAGCATCTCAACATCCCAATCTGAAAAATCTGCCTGTAGCAACAGTAGATGAACTGACAGACTATGATGGAATAGCTTTTGGGTCACCGGTTTATTTCGGGAATATCAGTACGGGAATGAGCGAATTTTTATCTAAAACCGTTCAGCTTTGGACGAATCATGCTTTAGAAGGAGTTCCGGCTGCGGTTTTCATGTCAGCAGGAAGCGGAGCAGGAAAAGAACTTGCCCTTCAGGCATTCTGGAACAGTCTTGCTGTACACGGCATGGTACTGGTATCTAACGGAATTCGTGGGACAGAAGAACTGAATAAGGCTGTTCCACAGGGAAATACAGTTTTAGGCGTGACAAGTATGGCTTCTTTAAAAGATGTTGAGAGACCTACCAAAGGAGAGAGAAATATTGCTGAGCTTCAGGGGAAAAACTTCGCAAAAATAGCACTGGCATTGAAGGACACACGTCCGAAAAAAAGTACATCTATCGTTGAAAATCATCAGAACTTTAATGAAATACTGAAACAGAAAAATATTATGCTTCCACAAGTTCCTAAACCTGCAGGAAACTATCAGCCGTTTGTCCGTTCAGGAAATCTGGTATTTATTAATCAGGTTGCTTTGAAGGATGGAAAAATTCTCAATCCGGGAAAACTGGGCGTTGAAGTGAATGAACAACAGGTAAAAGATGCTACAAAAGCTACTATGCTGAACGTTATTTCCGTACTGAAAGAAGCTGTAGGAGGAGATTTAAGCAGAGTAAAGCAATGTGTACAGCTTACAGGAATTTTCAATACAAAAGACGATTATACAAAGCATGCAGATTTAATGAATGTTGCTTCTGATCTGACTGTTGAAGTTTTTGGTGAAAAAGGAAAACATGCCAGAGCTACTTTTGGAGCATCTTCTATTCCGGTTCATTCCTCTGTCGAAATTCAGGCGGTTTTTGAAGTGGAGTAAATTTCAATAAAAAATCTGTGGTTACTGATTTAGCCGCAGATTTTCTCATATCTATGCTGTATCAATCGTTCCCAAAAAAATTAGAAAAATTTAGCAAAAACCTCTGAAATAATAGGAATACTTTGCTCCAGCTGTGCTTCAGAAAGGGCTCCATAGCTCAATCTGAATCCATTTATATGATTCTGGCCATATTGTTTCGGATGAATGATCTTAATATTTTTTTCCAATAACTGAGCGGTCACAACATCCCAATCCAATGGTAATTTAGGAACAATCCAAAAAGCAAGTCCGCCTTCAGGCAGTGTGAAATCTGCAATATCTTTCATGTATTTTTTCAGTAATTCAAAAACGAAATCTCTTTTGTTTTTATAATGAACAGTTGCTTTTCTGATATGCTTTTTTACAGCCCCTTCTTTTATCAGCTGAAGAACGGCCTGTTCCATAATGACATCTCCGTGCACATCAATAATCTTTCTCAGATTACCAATTTTCATCAGGAGTTCCTGATTTGCCGTGGCCAGGTAACCGATTCTCAAAGCGGGTGCAACAACCTTACTTAATGTTCCGATATACACATAATTTTGAAGTTCCGGAAAACTTGAAATTGGCAGAATAGGGCGGTAGCCGAAATGGAACTCATTATCGTAATCATCTTCAATGATCGTAATATTATATTGGTTTGATAATTCTATTAATCTTAATCTCCTTGATAAGCTCAGGGTAACAGTAGTAGGATATTGTCTGTGAGGAGTAATGTATATTGCCTTTATGTTCTCATGCTTTGTCAGGAGCTTTTCAATAACTTCCATACTGATTCCTTCTTTGTCCACAGGTGCAGGTAAAAGCTGTGCTCCTGCATATTCAAAAGCTTGCCACGCAGGCTGATATCCCGGTTCTTCTACAATAACCCTGTCGCCGGAAGTAAAAAGGGTCTGGGCGGTTAAAAACATTCCCATCTGGCTGCCTCGTGTTATAGAAATCTCATGTTCATGAATATGCATTCCACGCTGATGGTTGAGCATCTGGGAAATCATTTTGCGGAATTCCTTATCTCCATGTTCGTCTCCATAACCCATCATCTGCCACTTTGCCTTAATGCTGAAAATCTGCCTGTAGGCTCTTGCAAGCTCTGTTACAGGAGCAATTTTACTGTCCGGATGACCATCATCGAAATTGATTAAAATTCCACCAGATGCTCCTTGCTGATGTTGAGAACTATGGAGGATCTCGGTATTTCTTTCATTTAAAAGAGGAAGTCTTTCCGATACAAAAATACCTTTCCTTTCTCTTGAAATCACCCATTCCTCATTGATCAGTACCTGATAGGCTTCTACCACAGTATTTCTGTTGATTTTTAAGGTTTGTGCAAGATTCCGGCTGCCAGGGAGTGCATCTCCTGGTTTTAATCTTCCTGAACGGATATCGCTAATGATTGTATCTGCAATCTGTAGATAAACGGCTTTATCAAGCTTTTTATCAATTTCTAATTCTAATTTCCAAGGGCGCAGCATCTGGACTATCTATTTATGTAAAAACTGAATCATTTGAATAGTCCAAATATAAAATAATTTTGTCATGCAATAAAGCACAAAACCATAATAATTTTAAAATCATGGATAAGAAACAATTCAGTTCTAAAGATTTCCACGAAACTTTTGCAAGACCAAAGTATGTAAAGCCAAGCCATTTAATTCATAAGAATGTAGAAAATGCAGGTGAACATAATCAGTTTTCGACAGAAAGGAAACATCCGGTTTTCTTTGTAGATCTTCCGAGTAAGAATGTAAGTATGACAATTGGCGGACTCACTCCCGGGCAACAAACCAACAGGCACCGTCATACATATGAAACAGTATTATTTGTAATAGAAGGGAAAGGCTGGACGGAAGTAGAAGATGAAAGGGTACATTGGGAAGCGGGAGATGCTGTATATATTCCTTCATGGGCATGGCACAAACATCAGAACCTAAGCGATACGGAGCCTGCCAAATATATTGCCTGTGAAAATGCTCCTCAATTGCAGAACCTGGGCGTTGCGTTGAGAGAAGAGGAAGGCAGAGATCTTTAATATCAATATATTAAACCATTAAGTGAATATTTGATTACATTTTATTGATGTCGGATATGATTTTTTTTTAAAGCATTCTCTCTTAATGGTTTCAATCTTCTAACTAACTATCTAAATTTTTAAACCAGCAAAACATGAAAAATGTTCCATTTAAAGGGATTATTGCCTATCCCATAACACCTTTTGATGAAAATGAGAAAGTAAATATTCCTCTTTTCAAGCATCTCGTAGAAAGGCTGGTAGCTTCCGGAAGCCATGGAATCGCTCCATTGGGGAGTACAGGTGTAATGCCTTACTTATCTGATGAAGAAAAAGAAGAAGTGACGGAAGCTACTTTGCAGCAGGTAAAAGGAAGAATTCCGACTCTTGTAGGGGTTTCAAATCTTACAACGGAAAAAACCATTCACCATGCTCAGTTTGCAGAAAAAGCAGGTGCTGATGCAGTGATGATAATTCCAATGAGCTACTGGAAGCTAACTGACGACGAAATTGTAACCCATTATGATGCTGTAGCAAGTAAAATATCGATCCCGATTATGGCATACAATAATCCGGCAACAAGTGGAGTAGACATGTCACCCGCCTTGTTGAAGAGACTTCTTGAAATTCCTAATGTAACGATGATTAAAGAAAGTACAGGAGATGTTCAAAGGATGCACGCTTTGAGAAGAGAATTGGGTGAAGAAGTGGCATTCTATAACGGTTCTAATCCTTTGGCACTTGCAGCATTCTCCGCAGGGGCAAGGGGCTGGTGTACAGCGGCTCCAAATCTTATTCCTGAGTTGAATATCAGCCTTTATAATGCAGTTGAGGACGGTGATCTTGAAAAAGCAAAAGCCATTTTCTATCAGCAGTTTGATCTTTTAAAATTTATTGTGAACAAAGGGTTGCCAAGAGCTGTAAAATCAGGACTTACAATTCTGGGTGAAGACGGCGGAAATTTGAGAAGCCCTTTAAAACCTCTTCAGGAAAAAGAAACTGAAGAACTAAAAAATATTCTTAACCCCCTTATTAATTAATGCAATCTTATGAAAAAATCCATTTTTTATCATGCGGGATGTCCTGTATGTATCAGCGCAGAACATGACATCGTTAACCTTATAGGTTTGGAAAACGTTGAAATTATCCATTTGGGTAATGATAAAAACAGAATTGAAGACGCTGAAAAGGCAGGAGTAAAATCTGTGCCAGCTTTAGTAGCTCCTAACGGGAATGTACTTCATATTAATTTTGGAGCATCTATAGAAGATGTGAAAAATTAGCATTATTAATCTTGTATAAACGGCTCAATTCCTTGAGCCGTTTTCTATATCTCATAGATTCCACGAATTACGCAGATAATTGTTGAAAGATCTGCATAGTCTGTGAGAGAATTTATGGTTTATTTTGAACCTTCTAAATTATTGCATTTCCTTCTACACCATCAGAATTATTGGTTTTATGCCCTGTTATTGCAGAAGCAACAAAACTGAAGAGGCTGACTAGTTTTCCTGCCTTGGTATCCCAGTAATAGGTTTCTTTAGGTTCTACACGGATAATGGTAACATTGGGATCATCCTTTCCGTCAAACCATGCTTTAGCCAGAGGAGACCATTTATCTTCTATGGTAGCTTTATCTTTATAAACAGAAGCCTTTCCGTATACAGAAAGATATTGGGAATCACTATTATTCATAAAAAACAGCTGTACTCTTCGGTCTTCTTTTATTTCAAAATTTTTATTGCTTGTTCCGCTGCTGATAAACCAGAGATTTCCATTATCATCAGTTTCCTGCAGAGTCATGGGTCTTGAATTAACAGGAACGGTTTCCAATTCTGTACAGAACATACAAATTTTTGCACTTTCTGACAATTCTTTGATTTTTTTAATAGCCTCAAGATGGCTGAGATTCTGTGTTGACATACTATAATATTTTAGGTGGTTGGTATAGGCTAAACCATTCAAATACCTGACCAAAAGGCAATAAAACGTGGTACCTGGGCTTGATTTCTTTTCAGAAACTAATGGAGATTTGTTTGAAAATCCAAGGATAGCAGAAGATATTGCTTATTATCTCTCGCAGATTTTACGGATAAATGTTATCTTTTTCTGCCAATAAGTTTTGCGTACATTTGATGGATGCAGATTTCACCGCCTAAACATTTGGCCCCTTTTATCAGGCATTATATCTTTTTGGAAAATTCTGAAAGAGATATAAGAAATTTACGGCTGTTTACTGATGGCAGTTCCGGACTTATTTTATCTGGTGATATAAATCTGTATTCCGGTATTTCAGAAGATCGGATGCCGCTTTCTTTTTTTTATGGAACTCTAAATGGTTATAAAGATTTCTTTTCAAAAGGAAAATTTTCTTTGATTGCCATTGTATTCCAGCCCTATTTTTTAAATGTCCTTTTAAAAACTTCCGCCAAAGAGATTAGAAATCATATTGTCTCTGCTGAAGATATTTTAAAGGATAAGCTGAAAGTATTTCAGGAAAAACTTTTTAAGAAAACTAATCCTCTGACCATTATCAATGAGCTGAATATTTTTTTTACTGAATTTTTATCCAAAACAATGAGTACGGATCATAATGTTATAGTGGCTACACAGCAGTATATTCTTCAAAACAGAGGGCTTGTGTCATCTAAAGACTTAGAAAAATTCACAGGATATTCTGAACGTCACCTGGAAAGGAAATTTGAATTTCATATGGGAATATCTCCTAAAAAATATGGCAATATTACCCGTCTTCATTACTTTTTAAGCCTTATCAATAAAGGTATTGATGATAAAAGTATGACGATGCTTTCTTATGAAGCCGGATATTCTGACCAGTCTCATCTTATCAGGGAATTTAAAAACAATATCGGGCTTACTCCCAAACAGTATTTGAAGACAGAAAATAAAATGGCTGTCAATTTCATTGAGTTATAAATCAATATGTCGGTTTTTTACAATTTTTGATAAGCGGAGTCATCTAGTTTTGCTTAAAAAAAATCAATGAATATTAAAATTTCAACCGCACAATTTGAAAATAAAAGCGGTGATAAAGCTTATAATCTTTCTGTCATAGAAAAACTGGCCAGTCAGGCCGCTTCCCAGGGATCTCATGTCATTGCTTTTCATGAATGTTCCATTACAGGTTACACTTTTGCACGAAAACTTTCTAAAGAACAGCTTCTTGATATTGCGGAACGCATTCCGGAAGGGGATAGTATTCAAAAACTGCAGGAGATTGCAGCTCAGAATGACATCACTATATTAGCCGGGTTGTTTGAAAAAGATGAATATGATAATCTTTTTAAAGCTTATGTATGCGTTGATAAAACCGGACTGAAGGCTAAGTACAGAAAGTTGCATCCTTTTATCAATCCTCATCTTAATCCCGGTAATGAATATTGTGTATTTGATATCATGGGCTGGAAGTGTGGTATTCTCATCTGCTATGATAACAATATTATTGAAAACGTAAGAGCTACCAGACTTCTTGGTGCAGAGATTATCTTTATGCCCCATGTCACGATGTGTACTCCTTCCACAAGACCGGGAGCCGGATTTGTAGATCCTCATCTTTGGGAAAACAGGATAGCAGATCCTACGTCTCTACGTCTTGAATTTGAAGGAATGAAAGGCAGAGACTGGCTGATGAAATGGCTTCCATCAAGAGCTTATGATAACGGAGCTTATATTGTTTTTTCAAACCCTGTGGGGATGGACGATGACCAGCTGAAAAACGGATGTTCCATGATTATAGATCCTTTCGGAGACGTGATTGCAGAATGCCGCTCGTGGGATGATAGTTTTGAGTCTGTGGTTATTACTCCTGAAAAACTTAATCAGGCAGGAGGATACAGATATATTAAGGCCCGAAGACCTGAGCTATACAGGGATATCATAGGGCAGGAGCATTCATCTGAACAAAAAGTTGTATGGCTGGATGATAAGATCGTTTAAAAATAAAAACCCTCCTGCGACAGAGATCTGAGGAGGGTTTATTTTATTGACGGATTGTTTTTTGAAGATCACTCCAGGCACCGCCATTATAAATATGTTTGAACCCTTTTTCTTTAAGGATATTTTCTGCTTTTACACTTCGAAGTCCATGTGAACATACTGTGATGTATGTTTTTTCAGGATTCAATTCTACATATCGTTCTCTGATGGTTCCTAATGAAATATTGACAGCTCCTTCTATATGTCCCGTTTTGTATTCTTTTTCAGTTCTTACATCAAGAATGACGGCTCCTTTTTTAATCAGTTCAGACAATCCGTTATCTAAGGTCTGAAGACGATAAATTTTATATACAACATATACTGTAATAGCTATGCCGCACATGATCAGAATACTTTTCATAGCTTGCTTAAAATTTTCCGGTCAATATAAAATGTTCCGAACGGGATGAAACAAGCCAGAATGATCTTCCAGGTTATTTCTTTGAACTTCCAGTTCTGTTCTACACCAATGCTCAGCGTATTGAACAGAAAGAGCAGGAATAATGTTCCATGAACGGGGCCTAACAGTCTCACCAGTAAAGGATTTCCCATCCAGTATTTCATAGGAACGGCAATGCATACTAAACTTAGCAGGGAAATGCCTTCCAGAATCGCCAGAACTCTTAGCCTGCCGATTTTTGTTTTCAATAAATCTATCATAATTATCTGAAATAAGGTCTGTTTGCTAAAGGAGAAAAGGGCCACGGAATTGCAATGAAAATAATGATCAATGCAACAGAAAACCAGATGCCCATGGTTTTGAATTTGTCCTTGTCTGAAAATTTTCTTTTGGCTAAAGCGGAACCAATAGTAATTATCACAACAGCTGTAATCATCAATGAAATATGAATCAGTCCGAAAAACAGGTGTTCAAAAGATTCTTTGGCTTCATTAAAATTTTTCCAGAAGTATTGGATCACAGGACTTTTGAAATAGAATATCATTCCGATAATTAATTGTACATGAGCTATGGTAGCTGTCCAGTGTCTCACAGAGTTATCTGTTCCGGTAAATTTCCTGTCTGAGGAATATCCCTTGTAAGAACGATAAATGGCATACATCAGGCTTATTAAAACCAGCCAGCGTGTTTGAGAATGTAAAAAAGTAAGGGTTTGATACATTGGGTATTTTTTAGAACAGAGCAAAGGTAAAACAAAAACATACTAAGTAGTATGTTTTTAAGTAAAAAATTATTGCAAAGTTTTAAAATAAGACTTAAGTCCTTTTAAATAAATTAGATATACCTCTTTAGAATTTTCAACTTTTCCAAGATTTCTGACTCCCCAATAACCGGAAATAACAAAAACGCTCACTTCTCTGGCATTTACATCTTTCTTAATGATTCCTGCTTCCTTACCTTTTTCAATATTTTCTGAGAAAGCACTTTCCCATTCTTTTGAAAGTTCATGAAGAGCCTGGGTAAAGGCAGTATGCCATGGTGCCATTTGCTGTACAAAATTAGAAGTAGGGCAGCCGTATTCAACCTTTAAAAAGTCATTTTCCATCAGGAGATTGTAGATGATCTCATAAATATTGTCCAGTGGGTTCTTGTTATTCTGAAGAGATTCAATAAAATTACGTCTGAAATTGGGCTTCATCAGTTCGTTGATAATGGCCAATCCCATTTCATCCTTGGTTTTAAAATGATAATAAAAAGCACCCTTAGTCACCTGAGTCGTTGCAATAATTTCATCAATGCTTGTGGTCTGAAAACCTTTCACATAGATTAATTCGAACGCTTTCTGGAGAATAGTAAGACGGGTTGCTTCTGATTTCTTCATTAAAATGACTGATTAATGTACAAAGGAACAAATTTTATACTTAAAATGAAACTATCATTATTCTGATATATTAGTGTTATTTAAATAATTTTTATAATACAATTATTCGTCGGAAATTTGCCTTGTCAATATCAACAAAATACAAGACAATGAATTATCAAAAAGAAATACAGATCAATACTGCAACACAGACTGCTAAAAAAGGTCTTCCTGCAGCTTTATGGGCATTAACGATTAGTGCCTTCGGAATAGGAACTACAGAGTTTGTAATTGTAGGGCTACTTCCTACCGTAGCCTCTGACCTTGGAATAACCATTCCTTCTGCAGGGCTGCTGGTAAGCCTTTATGCAATAGGAGTAGCTATCGGGGCACCAATATTAACGGCATTAACAGCAAAAGTTCCACGTAAAATGCTTTTGGTTTCCATTATGATGCTATTTGTTATTGGAAACGGTCTGGCGTCTATTGCTCCCAGTTTTATAACATTAGTTCTGGCAAGAATACTTACGGGATTGGCCCATGGTGTTTACTTTTCCATAGGTTCTACCATTGCTGCTTCGCTGGTTCCTGAAGAGAAAAGAGCAACCGCTATATCCATTATGTTTGCCGGGCTTACACTCGCCATTGTAACAGGAGTTCCGCTAGGAACTTTCATAGGACAGCATTTCGGATGGAGAGCTACTTTTATAGGCGTTTCAATCCTTGGAATCATAGGGCTGATAGCCAGTTTGTTATTAGTTCCGAACAATCTGAAAAATGGAAAAACAGCTTCTATAAAAAGTCAGTTTAAAGTACTGGGAAACAGACGTCTGATTTTTGCTTTTTTAATGACAGCGATGGGATATGGAGGAACATTTGTAGTGTTTACTTATCTGTCACCTATTTTACAGAAAATTACAGGATTTCAGGAGTCTACCGTTACTTTTATCCTTTTGATTTATGGAATTGCCATTGCCCTTGGAAACCTGATTGGTGGGAAAGTAGCCAATAAAAACCCGCTGAAAGCCCTTTTATGGATGTTTGCAGCACAGGGATTGGTATTACTTGCGTTTTATTTCACGGTAAGCAGTCCGGTTTTAAGCATCATTACACTTTTCCTTTTAGGAGCATTATCGTTTGCTTCCGTGCCTGGACTTCAGTTATTAGTGGTACAGATTGCAGAAAAGGAACTTCCTGGAACTGAAGATGTAGCTTCAGGGATCAATATTGCCGCTTTTAATATCGGTATTGCAATCGGGTCTTATGCAGGAGGAATGATTGTGACTTCATCTTTAGGATTGGAAAGTACACCATGGATAGGGGCTTTATTTCTGTTAGTTACAGTATTGATTACAGTGTACAGTATCCGTTTAAGCAAGAAAAATTAAGATTTTTATCTGAATTATCAATCCATGTCAAGGTTTTAAACCTTAACATGGATTTCAATGTAAAGAAACTTTCAACTTTTTAGTAAAACTCATTTCTAGCATCAAAATCTATTGGAATTACCTTAGATTATCAGATTTCATAAATCTCAGCATCTGTAAACACAAAAAATATACTGTTCTTAGGAAGGTTTTTGGTATTCAGCCCTGTAAATTCACTGAAAGCAGGAAGCAACAACTGGCTGCTGCTGAGAGCAAAGCAGGGAAGTCTGATATTTTTTACAGCAGAATTAAGGACAATTCCTGGATGAATGTGTCCGGTAATCTGGAATCCTGATCTGGTTGTATCAAAATTGTGAATAAAAGTAATATCATCTATTTCCAGCCACTCAGATTTGTGATGAAAGCACAGCTTTTTTTCCAGTACTTCTGATATCCGGTCATGATTTCCTTCAATAAGATAAAACTGTATATTGGGATATTGGTTTTTCCAAATACAGAATTCATCCACATCAGAATTGTCTCCGGCATGTAACAGATCACCAACTACAATAAATTTTTCGGGCTGAAAATATTCAATCAATGCTGATAATCTTTCCAAGTCGCTTTTCATAATATGATTGGCGAGAGCAATACCATTTTTGCGGAAATGTGCTGTTTTTCCAATGTGAAGATCAGAAAGAATAAGAGCCTTTTCTTTTTCCCAGAATGCTGCACGCTGATTAGTCAGAATGAAAGTATGGCATTGGACAGAAATGCTTTTGGTTGCTATAAACACGCTTTATAATAGAAAATTTAATGTTTAAAGTTACGTTATATTAATTGAATCAGCCGACCTTCCGGCTTACATGAAACTTTTCATCAAAAACATAAGTCAGAGGAAAGCCAGTAGCTATTTCTCTTTCTAAAATTTCTTCAGGAGAAAGATGTTCAAGATACATGATCAGTGCACGAAGGCTGTTTCCATGAGCCACAATCAATACATTTTCGCCTTTTTTTAATAGAGGTCTTATCTGACTTTCAAAATAAGGAATGACTCTGTTGTAGGTATCTTTAAGACTTTCTCCTCCGGGAGGCACAACATCAAAAGATCTACGCCAGGTATGAACCTGCTCATCACCATATTTTAAAGCAGTTTCTGCTTTGTTTAATCCTTCCAGGTTTCCGTAAGAACGCTCGTTTAACGCTTTGTCTTTGATGACTGGAATATTGGGGTTTCCTATTTCATTGAGGATGATGGATAAGGTATGCTGAGCTCTGACCAGTGCAGAAGTAAATGCGATATCTATTCTTTCTCCTTTTAACGCAAGACCTGCTTTTTTGGCTTCTTCAATGCCGGTTTCGGTTATATCAATATCTTTCCATCCTGTAAATCTGTTTTCCAGATTCCACAGTGACTGTCCGTGACGGACCAAGAACAATTTTTCCATTATTTAAATTTTTTACAACTTCTAAGAAGGTATACTCTAAGTTACGATGATTATTTAAACTTATCAAGAAAATTAACTTAGAATATTAGGCTAAGAATAAGATTAAAACGATAAGTTTTTTTATTTGATTTTATAAATTTTGGAATCTCGCAAAGGCACAAAAAGATTAACAGGACTAAATTTTATCGGAGATAAAATCTTTGCGCCTTAAAAAAGCTTTTATTTTAATCTTTTTGCGCCTTTGCGATGATCCAATATCTAATGACATTTTCCTTTAGAAAAGTAAACTTATACAAGAAAGTAATAGTTGTATTGATCATCATAGATCATTTATATCAGACAGTTTCAGCATTCTCTTAATCCTTGCATCCAGTCCCTCACTCGAAAGTGTCTGCCTTAAGCTGTCTACTTTGATCGGGAAGCTGAGCGGGGTAAAAGAACGGGAATGTTTTAGAATAATTTCAGATTTTTCAATCCGTTTAAATGCTTCTACCAGCCGCTGCTCCTGAAGCTGCATATTAAAGACTTCCGTATAGGCCTGTTTTATTAAAAAGTGATTGGAATCATGGTCTTCCAGTACTTTAAAAATAAGCCCTGCAGAACTCTGCAATGATTTATTGGAGCGTTGTTGCCCGGCATAGTTTTGAATCACCATTCCTGAAATTACTGCAATATCTCTGAATTTTCTCTTCGCCATTTCAGCAGAATTGATACTTGCAATCACATCATTCATCAGATTATCTCTGGTTAAAATCAGGTGCAGATTATTTTCATTAAGCGGAATTTCTTTATCACTGAACAGCTCGAATCCGTAATCATTCATTGCCATTGAAAAGGAAATAGGGGCCAGTTTTGAGATACGGTAAGCAATCAAAGCTGCCATTACTTCATGCACGAGACGGCCTTCAAAAGGATACATAAACAAATGATATCCTTCACGGTTTTTAATCATTTCGACAAGAAACTCATCTTCTTTGGGAATATGGGAATTTTTTTCCTGATTGATCAGTAAAGGATGCAGAAATTTAAGCTCTTTTTCAGAAGTCCTGGGGTTTAAGGCATGTGACAATTTTTCTCTTAAAAAGTGTCCCAGATTGGTACTTAGAGGCAGTCTTCCGCCAAGATAACTGGGAACCAGAGCTCTTCCTTTGGCTGCTCTTACATAAACAGTCATATCTTTGATAATGACAACCTCAAGCGTACGTCCGGCGAGAATAAACTTTTCTTCTTTTTTTAATTTTGAAATAAAATATTCTTCAATCATTCCGATATACCCCCCCGAAATAAATTTCACTTTCAGCATGGCATCACTTACAATCACGCCCATATTCATTCTGTGGAGCATGGCTATCTTTCTTGAAGTAACTTTATAAAGGCCATCGTCCATAATAACGATCTTGTGGAATTCTTCATAGCTTTTCAACACGCTGCCGCCAATGGTAAGGAATTCCAGAATGCTTTTCCATTCTTCGTCCAGCATTTCCTGGAAGGCATATACTTTTTTGATTCTTTCATACAGCTCATCAGGATAAAAACCATCACCAACAGCCAGTGTCATTAGAAACTGAACCAGCACATCGAAACATAAAACCTGTGGCTCTCTGGGCTCAACAACTTTCTGTTTTACGGCTTCTTTTAACGCAGAAACTTCAATCAGTTCCAGAGAATGGGTGGGAACACAATAGATTCTGGAGGTTTCAAAAGGAGAATGGCCACTGCGTCCGGCCCTTTGGAGAAACCTCGCAACACCTTTGGCAGATCCTACCTGAATAACAGTGTCTACTGGTTTAAAATCAATTCCAAGATCGAGGGATGAAGTAGATACTACGGCTTTTAATTTTCCGGAGCTTAAATTTTCTTCAATCCAGATTCTTAAATGGGCATCAATGGAACTATGATGAATTGCAATCTGGCCTGCAAAATCAGGATGGGCATCCAGCAAAAGCTGATACCACATTTCACTTTGGCTTCTGGTATTCGTAAATACAATTGTGGACTTCGATTCAAGAATAATCGGGACAACTTTATCTGCGAGTTTGTTTCCAAGATGTCCTGCCCAGGGTAATATTTCGATTTCGTCCGGAAAAACCGGGAGAATATCTATTTTTTTGTGCTCTTTAGCTGTAATTTTTGTTTTTTTAATATCATACGGAATAAGAACTTCCATAGCTTCATCCAGATTTCCAATGGTAGCTGTAATGCCCCAGATTTTAATTTTCGGAACATATTTTCTAAGCTGTGAAACGGCTAGTTCTACCATGACACCACGCTTTGAGCCCAGTAATTCGTGCCATTCATCCACAGCTACACATTTCATATCTCTGAAAAAGGTTTCATGATTTTTCTGAGCAAGAAGTAAATGAAGACTTTCAGGAGTTACAACAAGAATTTCAGGCATCTTTTTTACCTGTTGTTGCCTTACCTTCGGATCAGTATCTCCGTTTCTTACGCCTACAGCCCAATCAAGTCCGATGTCGTCAATTGCTTCCTGCATTGCCTTCGCAATATCTTTGGACAGAGAGCGGAGAGGTGTGATCCAGATCATTTTCAATCCTTTTTTGTATTGCTCAGGATGATTCAGGAAATCTGAAATTAAGGCTAAAAAAACAGAAAAAGTTTTTCCAAAACCTGTCGGAGCCACTACCATTCCGCTGTACCCATTTCCAAACTTCTTCCAGGTTTCCAGCTGAAATTTAAAAGGGACAATCTCTTTACCGGTCATCCATTGCTGAATGATCTTAAATCCATCGGTATGTTCAAAAGCAGCCAATTCTATTTTTATTTAAATTTTTAACGCAAAAGAGCGCTAAGTTTTTATTTGATATTGTTTAATTTTCGATCGCAAGGGCGTTTCACTCAGCAACGACAATATTTTTCTATAGCTGAACAGAGTGCCGTTGCGATCGAAAAATATTACGCTATCATAAAAAGTCCTTGCGCCTTTGCGTTAAAATATTATTGTATTAATTTTTTTATTTCTTCAAGAGAGTCGATTTCATCTACTGTTTTGTCTTTCCGCCATCTTACAATTCTTGGAAACCTGAGGGCTACACCACTTTTATGACGGTTGCTTAAGCCTATGCCTTCAAAAGCAATTTCGAAGACCAGTTCTGCTTTTACTGTTCTCACAGGTCCAAATTTCTCAATGGCATTTTTGGTCACAAACCGGCTCACTTCCATTATTTCTTTATCTGTCAACCCAGAATAGGCTTTGGCGATGGTCACCAGATTATCTCCGTTTTTTACGGCAAAAGTATAATCGGTGTAATAGGCACTTCGTCTGCCGCTTCCTTTCTGAGCATAAATAAGCACTGCATCAATGGTAAACGGATTGATTTTCCACTTCCACCAGTCGCCTTTTTTTCGTCCGGAATGGTAAGGAGAATTTTTTTGTTTTAACATTAATCCTTCACTGTTTATGTCTCTTGAATTTTCACGAAGAGCATCCAATTCTTCCCATTTTTCAAAATCCAGACTTTTGGAAATTTTGATGTTTTGGGGATTTTCATTCAATAATAATTCTTCAAGCAAAGCTCTTCTTGCAGAGATGGGTTTTTCTCTTAGATCATTATTTTCAAGCTCTAGTAAATCATATGCAAAGACTTCTATCGGAATTTCCGACAGCATTTTTTTAGTTAAAGTTTTTCTGTTTAATCTTTTTTGTAATTCGTTGAAATTTAAAATTTTACCATCTTTTACTGCAAGTATTTCTCCATCTATCACAAAATTGCCTTTCATGGCTTTTACCACTTCTGCAATCTCCGGAAATTGTTCTGTTACGAGTTCTTCACCTCTTGACCAGATGAAGACTTCATTGTTTCTCCGAATGATCTGTCCGCGTATTCCATCCCACTTATATTCTACCAGCCATTCATCCGGATTTCCCAGTTCTTCAGTTTCTTTTTCCAAAGGATAGGCAAGACAGAAGGGGTAGGGTTTTGAGTTGTCGGGATTTACATTTTCTGCATCAATAAGTTCTTTGAAGGAAACTTCATCCGGCAGCCATTTACCCATTAAACTGTGCATCAATGCGCTAGATTCCTGTCCCGAAAATTTGGTCAGTGCATTGATTAATGTTTTGTCTGATACTCCAATCCGAAAGCTTCCGCCAATTAATTTATTAAAAATCAATCGTTCCGTATAGTCCAAACCATTCCATGAGTGCAATACAAATTCTTTTTTTTCTGTATCTATTTTCCCTTTTAAACTGACAATATCGTTCATCCATTCTGATAATGAACGGTCTATTTTTTCCTGTGGTGGCGGAAGAATTAATGATAACGTTTCTCCAAGATCTCCTACCGAAGAATAAGATTCCTGAAACAGCCAGTAGGGTAGTTTTGTGATTTCCAGAGCCCATTCTTTCATGTAATTGGTATTCACATTTCTTTTGGGTCGCTTCCCGGTAAATAAGGCAATAAACCACACTTTATCTTCATCAAGAGCACGTTCCAGATAATCGATGATGGCATCAATTTTAGCATTGGTCTTATTGGTGGTTTCCAACGCGTTGATAAGGTCTGCAAAATGTCTCATGATTCCGGGTTTTCAGATTTTTCTTCGTCATCGCCGTAAAGTGTTTCTACAACATCGGCTTTAATTCCGATTTCATTCAGATATTTTGAAAAGACCTCCGTTTGTCCGTGGGTGACGTGCACAATCTCAGCTTCCGTTGCTTTTACGGTCTGGAGCAATCCCTTCCAGTCTGCATGGTCACTCATTGCAAAGCCTGCATCTGCACTCCGCCATCTTCTGGCGCCACGAACCTGCATCCAGCCGGAGCATATTGCTGTGGCCGGATCTGGAATTTTCTTAATGATATTACTGTCTAGTAAAGCAGGAGGAACAATAACAATTTCATGTTCCATTTCTTTCGGTCGTTCTCTGAAATCTGCAATTGTATATTCGGGAAGATTAATTCCTGCTGTTTCAAAGGCTTCATTCAGTTTTCCGATAGAATAATGGACGTATATTTTTCCTAATTCTTCCACCGCCTTCATAATACGTTGGGCTTTTCCTAAAGAATACCCAATAAAGACTGATGTTTTATTGTTTTCCTTATTCTTCAGTACCCAGTTCTGAAGCTTTTTATTTAAATCCGGAACTTCAAGCCAGTTGTAAATGGGAAGTCCAAAAGTACTTTCTGTGACAAATTCATTGCATTTTATCAGCTCGAAAGGAGTGCTCAGTCCGTCATCCTGTACTTTATAATCCCCCGAAATAACAGTCACATACCCTTTATATTCAAGTCTGATCTGTGCAGAACCAATAATATGTCCTGCAGGATGAAGAGAAAGCTTTACCCCATTGATAATTATAATTTCTCCATATTCCAGACTCTGGCATTCGATATCAGTTCCGATTCTCTGATGCAGAATAGGTTTGGTAAAATGGTGACAAAGATATTTTTTCATTCCCCAACGGGCATGATCGGCATGGCCATGGGTAATAACCGCTATGTCAACAGGCCTCCAGGGATCTATATAGAATTTTCCCAATGGACAGTAAATTCCTTTTTTTGTAAATGTGATTAATTTCAATGGTGTGGCTGGTTTTTATAGAATAAGCTTCAAAAACTTAACCAATTTATAACAAACTGTTTATTTTTTATCGATTAAAAAGTGAAATATCAAGCCAACTTTCAGTTGTATGAATGAATATTTATAATAGGGTTCGGCTAAAGCCAATGATGATATTTTTTTATTAAATGGGCTAAAGCCCATTTCTATTGATATTCTGTAGTGTTAAAAATAATGTCAGGAAGGATTACAACAAGATTTAAAAGCATATACAAGCTGTTTCGAATAGAAACAGCTTGTATAGTTTATTTTTAATTCAGCACATCATTTACGAAGTCAATCCATTGATAATCCGGAATTGTTTTATCTATAAAATAATCGGGTTGAATTCCTTTTCCGTCAATGGCCATATCCGGAATACGGAAGCTCTTAGAGAGTGAATATCCGAGTTTGAATTCATTGCAGGGAGAATTTACGAAATACATATTGGAAATATCCAAAACACCGGCTGTTGTGGTTCCAAAAAGCTTTACTTTTTTGCTTTGTTTGGCTGCCAGTAAAAATTCTTCCGCTGTACTGCCATTCCCTTCATTAATGATAATTCCTACGTTCTTTGGATAAGGTGTAATTTTATCCATTTTATTGATTCCTACAATATTTCCATCATCCTGTAGACTTACAAATTTGCCTAAATTCTTGCTTAATTTATCGTAAGCCTTCTTCAGATATTCTCTTTCTTCAACCGGCATTCCATATTTCTGGTAATTATCATAAAAGTCTAACATTCTCTGATTATTCAGTTTTGTAGAATAAAGCTGCGTTCTGACACTTCTTATAGGATTTGTGTAGAGATATGGAATAATTTTAGAAAAACTGTTATCACTGCCGCCACCATTATATCTGATATCAATAATGAGGTTTTCTGTACTTTCAATTTTAGATTGATTGGCTGTAATGACACTGTCAATATCTTTTTTCAAAGCACCATTGAATGAAGGGATTCTCAAAAGCAGAGTAGTTTTATTAAGCTCTTTCAGGAAAGGTTTTTGAGCCAAAATCGCCTGATAGTAAGTTTCAATTCCTTCTTCTTTTTCAAATTTCGGGGAAACTCTCTTCATGGTAAAATCATTAATTTCCAGATAGTTTTTTCCAACAAGTCTCATGTTATGAATTTCCTGTCCAGTCTTATTTCTCAGATAATAAGTTCCTTTAGTTTTATCAGCGTTAAAAGTCAGTTTTAATTCATAAGGTTTCCAGTTTTCTGCTCCGGATTTAATGATAAAACCTTTGTAGACGTCTCCAAATTTTTTAATTCCTATTGTATATGGATCAACTTCCCAGATTCCTTCAATATCTGTGTCTTTTTTAGAGACAACTTCTTTTTCAAATTTTTTAAGATCTAATTTTACCGTTTCTGTTTTACTGTCTATCGCTGAGACTGCTGGCTGAGGCTGGGCCTGCTGGTTATCTTTTTCGATCATTTTGATAGAAATATGACCAGATCTGAAGAATTTAAGCCATTCATAAAGGGTCTGTTGGCATTCTGTATCAGATTTTACATTTTTAATTTTGCTCAGAAATTCATTATTATGAGCCTGATAAGCCGGAATTCCTTTTTTATCAATCATATATTGATACCCGGCATCATTTTCCTCGAATGTTTTTTTTACCCATTGAAAGTTGCTTTCACAAGTACAGTTTTGAGCAAAGCTAAAAGAAGAGGAGGATAAAAAAATTAAAAAGAGTGTCTTAATTTTAAGCATACATGGTTTTTTTAGTTTGAAAGCTACAAATCTAACGATAATTCTATTTTTTTATGATTTTAAAAGAGCATTTATTTAGCAAGAAATTACTTTTTTACTTGGTTATCTGAACTTTTCAGCAATATAAAATTGAACGCTGCAGCAATATTAAACTTCCTGAAATCTCAGAAATTTGTATCATCATTAAAAAAGAATACAATGAGTAAAACAATTTTAATTACAGGTGCAGCAAGTGGATTCGGAAAGATTGCTGCTTTTGATCTTGCTAAAAAAGGGCATAAAGTAATTGCCACTACACAAGTCTATCCTCAAATGAGTGATTTAATCCGTGAAGCGAAAGAACAGGGAATTGACATTACGGTGGATAAACTGGATGTAACCAGCCAAAGAGATGTAGATTATATCTTAAAGAAATATGATGATATAGATATTCTGGTCAGCAATGCCGGAATTATGGAAGGCGGCCCGATTGCAGAACAGCCGGTAGATATTATACGTTCTATGTTTGAAGTGAATGTATTTGGTGCATTAAATCTTGCACAGGGATTTATCAAAAAGTTTGTTGAGAAGAAAAACGGTAAGATTGTTTTCACATCTTCAATGGGAGGTTTATGGACGGTTCCGTATGTGGCAGCTTATTGTGCATCAAAGCATGCATTGGAATCTATTGCTGAAGGGTTGAGAACGGAGCTTGCTCCATTCAATATCAAAATTGCAACTTGTAATCCAGGAGTATTTGGAACAGGATTTAATGACAGGGGAGTAGATTCTATTTTTCATTGGTATGATCCGAAAATTAACTTCACTCCGGAATCAGCTTTTGATGGTGCGGCAGAATCTTTGGCCCACCAGCTGAATCCACAGTCTATGGCGGAGGTGATTGTAAATGTAGCTTTAGATGATGAGAGTCATTTCAGAAATGTACATCCAAAAGAAACTGAAGATTTTGTAAAACAGCTCCAGGCAGATGCATGGACCGCAAAAAGCTAAATATCATGGAATTAAATTATAACACAGCAGAAAAAGCCTTACAGGCAGCCAAAGAAAAGGCATTATCTTTGAATATTCCTGTGAGTATTTCTGTGGTAGATACCGGAGGACACCTTGTTGCATTGGCAAGACTGAACAGTGTCTACGGAGTGATTGATTTTGCCATTAAAAAAGCAAAAACCGCTGTCATGTTTGGAGTAGACAGTGATTTGATGGGAGGAATTATCTCAGAAACCGGAATTCACGGCTACGGAATGCTGAATTCAAATGATGGGCTTCTGACTATTGCAGGTGGTGTTGTCTTAAAAGATACAGCCGGAAAGATCATTGGTGCAATTGGTTCTTCAGGAGGAACTCCGGAGCAGGATAAAGAAATTGCTGAGGCAGGAGCGCGGGCTATTGTTTAAATTTCAGATATTTGTATAATGGAAAACAATTCTTCTGAGATCATATTTGATAAACTGGTTTATTCATGTGCCTTTGAATCTTACAGAGGGCATGAGGAGTTTATTCCGGATCATTTTCTGGGATTTCAGATCTCCGGAGAGACCCATGCTTTCCACGAACAGGGGAAAACGGTGATTAAAGAAAATACAGTGGTTCTGGTCAGGAAAAATCAACTGATCAGAACTATTAAATATCCTTCAGCTCATGAAAAGTATCAGTTTATCTCAATCACACTTGATGATGAAACACTGAGACAGTACGCCACTGAAAACAAGATAACCATAAACAGCAATTTTCCAGGGAATCAGCGGTTGTTTTTTGAACCCGATGATTTTTTTAAGAGCTATTTTGCTTCTCTTATTCCTTACATTAATAAAACACAGGAAATCCCGCCAAAATTAGCTGTTTTAAAGGTGAAAGAGGCCATAGAACTCCTTTTATTGAGTAATCCTGATCTTAAAAATCTTCTTTTTGATTTTTCTGAACCTCATAAAATTGACCTTGCAGAGTTTATGAATAAAAACTTCATGTTCAATGTATCGGTAGATGCTTTTGCAAGACTTACAGGTCGTAGTCTGTCAGGTTTTAAAAGGGATTTTAATAGAATATTTGAGATGACACCTAAACAGTGGCTGAAAGAAAAAAGATTAAAGGAAGCCTATTATTTAATTAAAAACAGAGATAAAAAACCTTCAGAGATCTATCTTGATCTGGGTTTTGAGAATTTATCCCATTTTTATTCTTCTTTCAAAAAGAAATTTGGAGTTACCACTACAGAGGTATAGCTTTTAACCATTAAAAAAACGCAAATTATACTATAGTTTAACTGTTGGAAAAGCGCAAAGACGCAAGAAAAGTTTTTCAATGTGATGATTATAAGCCGCAAGGATTTTATCTCCGATAGAAATTAACACTGAATATTTCAAAGCATTATTTTATTGTTGATTAATCACAAAATCTGCGAGAATCTATCAATCATTTATGATTTTCCTATGTCTTTGCGTTTTCCTACATGTTATTAAGGGATCATATTTTCAGCTCTTAATCTTTCAAAGACATTGATAAAAGAATCTTCTGTGCTTGTATAAGCAGTAAAGCCAAGTTTTCTGCTTTTTGATAGATCACACATCACTTCCAGAGGTCTTCCAAGATCCAGATCAGTATGCCATGCTGAAGACAGACGGTCAAGATTGCTTTCTTTTAGCTTATATTTCTCTGCAATGGCTGTCCAGGTTCCGTGATCGTTTTCAAGTTCCTTTTCAAGAGGCCTTATTGTACCATCGAAGCCTTCTGCTTCTACACCGAACCAGTCTGCTAATCTTTTCCACAGCCATTTCCATCGGAAAACATCTCCATTGGCAATATTAAAAGCCTGATTTTTTGCTGATTCTGTAGATGATGCCCAGACCAACTGCTTAGCTAATATTCTGGCATCTGTTACATCAGAAACACCATTCCACTGAGCTTCAGATCCAGGCCAGGTAAATTTTCTTCCTGTTTCCTTACAGATGCTGGCATATATGGCCAATGTGGTTCCGATATTCATCAGGTTTCCTACCGCATACCCAACTACTGTGTGAGGCCTGTGAATGCTCCATGTAAAACCGTCTCTTTCTGAAGCTTTGTATACCTCGTCTTCCTGTGCATAATAAAAGTTGGGGAGAGGAAGTCTTGGATGTTCTTCTCTTACTGGTGTTTCAGGTAAAACTCCTTCTTTAGCGTATGCCTCAAATGGTCCCAAATAATGTTTCAATCCTGTAACCAAAGCCACATGCTGAACTGACTTTTTGGGAGATAAAATGTTTAACAGATTTCTCACCAGCATGCTGTTGACACGGATATTTTCTTCTTCAGTATCATTGCGCATCCATGTGGTAAAGTAAATATGAGTGGGAGAGATGTCTTCCAGTGCTTCTGCAAGATTCTGCTCATTCATCAGATCTGCTTTAATCGGACGAAGACCAGGGATATTTGTATTGGGGTTTCTGGATAATCCGTATGTTATCCAACCCTGTGCAAGCAGTTCTTCTGCAAGATTGCTTCCTGTAATTCCGGTAGCTCCTACTACCAATGCAATATTTTCCATAAGTATTGTAAAATTTCTTGTACAAAATTATGGCTGGATAGAAGCTTTTATGCTTGATTTGAATCATGTGTTTGGGTTGATCTGGATCAAGTGTTACTCAGGGAATTCTTTTTACGGATCCTGCTCACAGTTTCTGGGGCAAGACCAAGATAAGAGGCGATAAGATTATGAGGGACTCTTTTGATCATTTCAGGGTTCTTTTGTGCCAGCTGAAGGTATTTTTCTTCGGCTGTATAGCTATTGGACACAATGAGCCTGTAATCTTTCGTGACGAGGCTGTTTTGGTATAAGATTCTGAAATACCGGTCCATCACAGGGATTTCTACCATCATTTTTTCGTAGTTTTCCAATGTAATCATCAGGACTTCAGTTTCTTCAACAGCATCAATATTCAGTACCGATTTTTCCTGATTGATAAAACTGTTGAAATCTGAGATCCACCAGCCTTCAAAGGCAAACATATTGATGTGTTCATTTCCTTTTTCATCCAGAAAATAAGATTTTAGCAAACCTTTGCTTACAAAAGACAGTGATTTGCAGATATCTCCTTCCTGAAGCAGATATTGTTTTTTACGAAGTTTTTTAAGGGTAAAGAAAGACTGAACCTGATTTTTCTGTTCGTTTGTGATATCAACCTTATTTTCGATATGGGAAAGCAGCACTTCAAACATTAAATAAATATTTCATCAAAAATACTACTTTCAGCAGCAACCAGGATCTTATTTTTCAAAATCATAAAGGTTAATTCCTATGTGTTCATTTTTCCTTTTTACAATTCTGGTATTCAATGGATAGAATATAAATTCTGCAGCTCCCTGAATTTTGGCTTCTAAAAGATGTCCGGCCAAAGCCGTATAATCTTCTCTTCCCAATGTAATATGAAGATGTAGAGTTGGTCTTCCCTCTATCTCAGATATATTTCCGGAAATATTGGTGACCTCCATTTGTTCTTTGAAAGTCTTATCCACATATTTTTTGGTTACCGGATTAAAGAACCGGAGAGTGGCTTTACTCACAGCTCCTATCCCGGTAACTTCTCCTGCCTGAATATTTTGATCCTGAATAAAGTCCGTTAAAGCTTCTACAATATTGGAATGATTGTCAAGACTTACTATATAAATCTGATCTACTTTTCTTGCAGACCAATGGTTTCCTTTGTAATTCATGATCTCCTTATTTATCCTATTGTTTTTAAATAATTGATGATTCCTATAACATCATCCTGACCAAAGCCTTTGTCATGGGCATTTTGATAGGTCTGGATCAAGGCTTCAGATAAAGGATAATCAGCGCCTGCATTTTTGGCTAGAAGGATGTCTTTAAGCATCAGATCAAGGGCAAATGCCGGAGCGTATTGGTCTGCTATTAATAAGGGTGTTTTTACTTTGGTAGCACCGCTTCCACTGGCACTTTCATTAATGATTTCCAGCATATCTGACCTTTCAATTCCTAATTTTCCGGACAGCAAAACAGTTTCTGCCAGTCCCTGATAAATAGTGGACAGAAAATAATTGATAGAGAGTTTTCCTGCGATCCCTTTTCCGTTTTCACCCAAATGTTTTACAGATTTTCCCATTTTCAAAAGATAAGGCATGGCGAACTGGATATCCTTTTCTTCACCTCCAGCCATAATGATCAGTGTTCCTTCCTTTGCTGGCTGGGTACTGCCCGCTACGGGAGCATCAATAAAGGAAGCTTCTTTTATTTTCAAAGCAGCTGCGGTTTCTTTTGAGGCTTCAGGAGAAATGGTACTCATATCTATAAAGAGCTTTCCTTGAATGTTTAAAGGAAGGATTTCTTCATATACTGCTTTTACAGCACTGTCGTTGGTCAGCATTGTGAATATAATATCACTGTTTTGTACCAGATCTTGAATTTGATTACAGACAGTAGATTTTTCAGCAAAATCCTTGGCTTTTTCAGGAGATCTGTTGTAAACCGAAAGTGGAAATCCTGCTTTTTCAATATTCTTTGCCATGGGGTGGCCCATATTTCCTAATCCGATGAATCCGATTTTTTCCATTGTCCTATTTTGTATTTTGTTAGTAATTAAGTTTTATGTTTTCAATCTCCTGAATGAAAAGGAGTTATTTGAATGTAGATAGATGAAAGTATAAAACACGTCTGTTTTGCAGCAAAATATCGACCAAACAATCACTTTACGAAATTAAGTTTTAATTATATTTTTATCCATAAGCTTTTAAAACCGGAGAAACTTTCAGAAATTTGCAGCAAATAAGAATCAATGAAGATTGTAGATATAGACAACTGGAACAGAAAAGAACATTTTGAATTTTTTTCTAATATGGCAAGCCCTTATTTTGGATTTACAACGGAAGTAGACTGTACAAAAGCATATGACACAGCGAAAGAAAAAGGGTATTCATTTTTTGCTTATTATTATCACAAATCTATGGTGGCTGTCAATAAAGTAGATGAATTAAAACTCAGAATTATTGATGGGCAGGTGATACAGTTTGATACAGTTCATGCCGGCAGCACCATTGGAAGACCAGATGGAACTTTCGGTTTTTCATTCACTCCTTTCTCAGAAGATTTCGAAACATTCAATGCTTCTTTGCAGGAAGAGATAAAAGGGGTACATGAGACTTCTGGTTTGAGATTAAGCAATGAAAGACTGGGAAAAGACCACATCAGACACACGACTATTCCATGGAATTCGTTCACTGCAATATTGCATCCTACAGATTTTAATACAACAGAATCAGTTCCTAAAATCGCTTTTGGAAGGTTCAATATCAAAGAGGGCAAAAAATATCTTCCGGTTTCCATTGAAGCACATCATGGATTGGCAGACGGAATTCACATTGCTAAATATCTTGAAGAGTTTCAGAAAGAACTGGATCAATAATAGATACACTATATAATGTATTTGAAATCCGGATTTATTGTAAATCCGGATTTTTAGTATTGATACTTCTTTTTCATTTCGGTATGAATACGCAGAAAACATTGATCGAGATCATAAAAAGTAAACATAGGAATCTATTACATTTACAATTATGAAATGGCAAAGCAGATAATGAGGAAACGGGCTGATAAAAGCAGTTATGATATTTTAGTTCAAGATGTAACGTGGTATCTATGTGGTACACGGTTTTAATAAAATTTTAATCATTTTGTCTTTCTTTGCCTGTATAAAAATAAACCGAAATTTATAGGTGATGTTTTTTTACTTAATCATTTGCTGAATACAATTAAATGTTGTTTATCATTGGATTACATTAAAAAAACAATTAATTTTTGAATATATAGAAATCATTTTGTTCATGATATTACATTATCAGGAAACAGATTGATGAGATAAAAAAGCTTTATACTGATGCTCAAAAGTTATTGCATCTGAAATAAGTAGAGATGAAAAAGTAATATGAAAAATAGAAAACCTGAAACTAACTTAGAGGATTTAAAACAAAAGATTCTTGTACAGGACGAGATAATGGCGTTGGCGAAAGCAAATTCCCCTCGTCTCTTGAACAAATTCAGACTGGTTTATCCTGATTTTTTTAAAAAGTTATCCGATATACAGCCTTCCCTTAAAAATTCTGAACTGATCTTTTGTATTTATCTTAAGCTCAATATGACGACTAAAGAAATTGCTACGTGTATTTTTGTTACCCCAAAAGCAATACAAAACAGAAAAAACAGGATCAGAAAAAAACTGAATATTCCTTCTGAATTTGATATCTATAAATGGTTTAATGAAATTTAAACCATTTTTTCGACATTTATATTTCTACTACGGCTTTATCCAGATCATGATACAAAAGGATTTTCCAATTGTTTTCTCTTGCATCTTTTTCCCACTGAAGTCTTAATTCCATTGCTTTTCTGCCGTCAAAGTCACTTTTATAGGCTACATGGTATTTTAAATAAGAAGCCTGCGGAAGGTCATCAGCTCCATAGAAAGCCGTTTCTTCATTTTCTCTGATCCAGAAAACCTGCATAAAAGGAGTGTGTCCTCCTGCCACTTCATAGGAAATTTCATCTGTGATCTGCCCTTTATCTTCATTCATCCAGGTAATATTGGGGAGCTGAATCAATTTTTCCAATATATCAAAGTCAAAAGAAGGATTCCCTTTCTTTTCCATTGCAAAATCAAGTTCACGTTTCTGTATATAGATCTGAGCATTAGGAAAAGCAGCTTCAAAACCATTTTCGGTAAGCTTTACAGCCCCTTCAATATGATCTTTATGAAGATGGGACAGCAGTAACTTTGTGATTTGCTCAGGACGGATATTTTCCTTTTCAATAATTTCTGAAACCACCGTTTTTCCGGACTCATTTTTCCAGCCAATTCCAGCATCCAAAAGGATATAATCATTTTCAGTAATAATAAGAAACGGCTGAACAGACATTTTAATTCCTCCGATCTTATCAAAATTTTCTTCTGTTAAAAGAGTAAAGTCTTTGGTTTTGCTTGCCGAAAAATTACCTTCTTTGAGTGGAATGATTTTCATGCTGCAAATTTCCTTAATATTTCTAACATTCAAAAGGTTTTCCATCAATATATATCATCAATAAAAACAATCATACAGACAGAGTGTTGAAATCATTCTACTTACCGGAGAATCCTATATTATTCACAGAAATGTAAAAGCATGGAACGAATAATTTCTTTTTTTAATGATTATCTTTGATCTCTTAAAATCTGACAGTATACATCGTTATCTGTTTTCAGACAGCTTTCAATTCAAATAAAAACTTTATACGTAATGCAGGAGAGTTCTTCCCAGGGTATTTCCCGGACTGTTATCTGGCTTATGGCCATTATTTCAGGGCTGGTAGTCGCCAACAATTATTATAATCAGCCTTTACTGGCACTTATTTCAGAAGAACTGCAGGTTTCTGAAAGCGCAGCAAGTAAAATTTCAGTACTTACACAGATTGGTTATGCATTGGGCCTGTTGCTGATTGTTCCGCTGGGTGATAAATTTTTTCGCAAGAAATTAATCTTAATAGATCTGTTTCTCGTTTTTGGATCCCTTTTATGGATGACTTTTGCCACCGAGCTGTGGATGTTGTATGCTGCCAGTTTGCTCATCGGAGCTACATCGGTTATTCCGCAATTGTTTGTTCCTATTGCAGCGGAACTTTCATCAGATAAAGAAAAATCCTCCAATATCGGATTGGTAATGTCTGGACTGTTACTGGGAATTCTTCTTTCCCGTTTTATAGGAGGAATAGTAGGTGAAGTGTGGGGCTGGAGAGCAATGTTTGGTATTGCAGCAGGACTGATGATTCTGGTTTGGCTGGCTGTCTATAAAATGCTTCCGGAACTGTCTCCTAATTTTAAAGGAACTTACAAAGAATTGATGCGTTCTGTTGCCCACCTTGCAAAAACACAACCAATTCTTCAGCTGGCATCATTCCGTGGAGCTATGGCATTTGGGTCTATGTGTGCTTTATTTACAACCTTGGTGTTTCACATGGAAAAGCCGCCTTTTAATGCCGGATCATCCGTAGTGGGAAGCTTTGGACTAGCAGGTGCTGTAGGAGCTTTAGCTGCGGCCAAAGTGGGAAAATTACAAAAGTATCTGGATATTAACCGGATTATCTTATATTCTTTATTGATTGTTATTGGAAGCTGGGGTTTTACCTATTTTGCCGGAGAAACGTATTGGGGACTTATTGTAGGAGTAATTCTTGTGGATTTGGGAGTACAGTCAAGTCACATAATGAACCAGACCAATTATTTCCTTATTAAATCAAATGCTGTAAACAGGCTGAATACCGTGTATATGGTATCTTATTTCATCGGAGGATCATTAGGAACATGGCTGGCATCTGTTGCGTGGCAAAAGGCTCAGTGGAGTGGAGTATGTTTTGTAGGAACGGTATTTGGCGTATTGGCTTTGATTGCCCATGTTCTGTTTTGTAAAAAAGTGAATAAATCATAGAAGGGGGCATATTTGTTTTATGCTTACCTTGTTTGGAGTTTCGGGGGATTTTATCGCAGATAAAATCCCCCGAAACTTTTTTATAATAATTCTTCTGCATTTTCCTGTACCTGCATCATTTCCCTGTGTTTTCCTCCCCATTCATCAAGCTGCTTCCAAATAGGAATCAGCTCTCTGGCAATATCTGTAAGCTCATAATCTACTCTTGGTGGAACTTCTGCATGAACGGTTCTTTTTACCAAGCTTTCTTTTTCCAGTTCTCTCAGCTGCAGGGTAAGCATTCTTTCTGTTATTCCGCAAATAGAGTTTCTGATTTCACTGAAGCGTAGTTTTCCGTCCTTTAATTTGTTTAAAATAATCAGTTTCCAACGCCCTCCAATTTTACATACTGCATAACTCAGATCACATCCCTGTATATATTGTCTGTTGATATTATTCGTTGAATTTTCTTTGATTTTGCCCATAACTTACAAATTTGTTAGTACCATACATTTAGCTGTATACAGTGCAAATGTAAGGTTTGAGATTTAATTTTGTTCAACAAAACAGAAAATAGACTGCAATAGAAGAACAATAGCGCTCAAGTTCTCAGCAGAAACATTAACAACTTAAATCAAAATACAATGCAATTAACGCCTAAGATAACACAGATTTTAAATCATTTAGAAACCATACAGCCCTTCAATCCTCAGGATTCTTTAGACGGAGCAAGAAAATTTCTTGAAACCATGTCTCTTCAACTTAGTGGGAAGAAAGAATCAGTAAACATGATTGAAGAGCTGCATATTCCACAGGAAAATCATCAGATTCCTATCAGGATTTACCGTCCTAAAGGAAAAGATGTTCAACAATCACCAGCTATTATTTATATTCATGGAGGATGGTTTATTGCCGGTGGGTATGAGACTCATGATGCTGTAGTCCGTAAACTGGCCAATAAAACCGGATCAGTCGTTATTTTTATAGATTACCGTCTTGCTCCCGAACATCCTTTTCCTGCTGGTTTAAATGATTGTATTGATGGTGTAAAATGGGTATTTGAAAATGCAGAATCTCTAGGAATTGATCCTGATAAAATAGGAATCATAGGAGATAGTGCAGGTGGTGCTTTATCAACAGCAGTTTCTACCCAATTAGAAAAACGGTTGAAATTTCAGGTATTGATTTATCCGGCGGTAGATAATCAATTGAATTCAAAGACCTGGGAAACGTATGAAAACGGTCCGGTTCTTAATAAACAAGGCGGTATAGAAGCCTGGGCTGGCTATCTTCCGGAAGAAGAAAAAGGGAATCCTCTTGCTATTCCTGTTTTGATCAAAGATTTTAAAGAAACACCACCCACTTTAATTATTCTGGCAGAGCATGATCCTTTATTGGATGATGGAAAGCAACTTTCTGAAAATATGAAAAATGCAGGAGTTGAGCTTACAACAAGTCTTTACAAAGATATGGTTCACGGTTTTATGCATATGGGAGAGTTGTTGGAAGAAGTACAGTCAGCCGTAGATGAAATGGCTGTTTTTGCCCATCAAAATTTGAAATCTGACGAATAAAAAGTATCATGAAAAAATATGCATACATTGGATGTCTGGGATTTATAGCGGTTATTACAACGGAGTTTGGTGTCATTGGAATTCTCCCGCAAGTTGCAGAGCATTATAAAATCAGTATAGACAAAGCAGGGTATCTGCTGAGCGCTTTTGCATTAATTATCGCTCTTACAGGACCTTTTATGACCTTACTTACATCAGGTTTTGACCGTAAAAAAATAATGCTCACAGCCATTTTCATGTTTCTGATTACAGGATTTGTATCTTCTTTTTCGCCTCCTTTCTGGCTGTTGATGCTGGTTAGGATTTTACCGGCATTTCTTCAGCCCGTGTATATTGCGTCAGCATTATCTGTAGCAGTCTCCCAAGCGGATGACCGGAAAAAAAATGAACTGATGGGAATTGTATTTAATGGAGTTGCCATTGCAATGGTCACAACGGTTCCTTTTGCCACATGGATTGCAGGTCTTTGGTCCTGGGAGTATTCATTTATGATACAGACTGTAGTAAGTCTGATTGCTTTAGCAGTCATTTATTTCCTTCTTCCTCCGATGCCTGTAAAAGAGAAAAAATCTTATGGAAATCAGGTCAGAATCCTGAAACAGCCCCCATTTATTCTGAGTACGCTGACTAACTTTTTTATGATTACTGCATGGTTTTCTACCTATAGCTATTTTGCAGATTATCTGAATAAAGCCAAAGGAATGGATACTTCAATGGTGAGTTACATGCTTTTGTTATTTGGAATTATTGGAGTGATAGCCAATGGAGTTGCCGGAAAAATGCTTAATAAAAATGTAGCAGCTACAACCGCTATTTTCCTTTCCGGAACTATCTTAGTGCCCATTCTTCTCTATTTTTCTGATGGAAATTTATGGGCAACGATTGCCGTTATCGGAATCTGGGGATTTCTGTATTCACCCAGCTTTTTGAATGCATCTACCTATATGATCTCTTCAGCTCCGGAATCACTGGAATTTGCCAATAGTCTTGCCACATCATTCGGAAACCTGGGAGTAACAGTAGGAACTACAATCGGAGGATGGATAATCGTTACAAAAGGAGTAGAGTATATTCCATGGATAGGTTTGTTTTTCGGGCTTCTTGCATTTCTGATGATGATTTTAAAAGGTATATTGGAAAAGCGTAGTCAGGTACTTTCCACCTGTCAGAATTAAACTGTAATAATTTTTGTTACATTAAATAAAATACACTATCTTTGTGCTACTAATTTGATTTAAAATTAAATACAATGAAAATAGAAATCTGGTCGGACGTGATGTGTCCGTTTTGCTATATCGGAAAGAATAATTTTGAGCAGGCTTTGAATAAGCTTCCTTTTAAAGATGAAGTAGAAGTGGAGTGGAAGAGCTTTCAGCTGGATCCAAGTTTAGATCCGAAAGAAACTCAGGATACCATTCAGTATTTTAGAGAAAAAAAAGGTTTTCCTGAAGCTCAGGCTACCCAAATGCTTGGGCAGGTAACTCAAATGGGAAAAGAAGCCGGAATTGATTTTAATTTTGGAAAAGCTTTAATTACCAATACTTTCAGTGCTCACAAACTGCTTCATTTGGCTAAAAAGCATAACAAATCCAATGAAATGGAAGAAGCATTATTTATTGCTCACTTTATTGATGGGAAAAATGTAGGAGATACAGAAGTTTTGATCGCTCTTGCAGAAAGCTTAGGAATTGATAAAGAGGAAGCAAGACAAGCAGTTACAACAGATCAATGGGATGATGAAGTGAATCAGGATATTCAGGAGGCGAGAAACAATGGAATTTCCGGAGTTCCTTTCTTTGTTCTGAATGGTAAATATGCCGTTTCCGGCGCTCAGCCTGTAGAAGCGTTTGAGAATGCGCTTCAGCAGACTTACAAAGAAAGCGTAAGTCCGTTTAAGGATCTTTCCGGTGAAAACGGAGCTTCCTGTGATGCAGACGGATGCAGCATTTAAGATATCAAAACCCCAAAATAAAACTATTTTGGGGTTTTTAATTTAATAGAGTCTTGTATCTTTGTATTACAGCAACACCAGCTGTATAAATCTGATTTCTCAATGATAAAAATTAACAACGAAACTCATTATTCAATTGATGATACCCTTTTTGTTTTTGCATTAGATTCCGAAGCAGGAACCGTTTTCGATGATAAAAATAAATTAATTACCGGCATCGGAAAAGTAAATGCTGCAATCGAATTAACCAAAGAGATTCATGCAAGAAAACCTAAACTGATCGTGAATTTAGGTTCTGCGGGAAGTAAAGGATTCCATAAAGGAGAAGTGGTATGCTGTACAAAATTTATTCAGCGTGACATGGATGTAAGAGGGCTTGGATTTAAACTATATGAAACCCCGCTGTCCGGAGTGCCGCCTGTACTGGAATATGGTCTTAGAATGGATACTCTTAAAGAAGGAATCTGCGGAAGTGGTGACAGTTTTGAAATGAACCATTCTGAAACTGATTATAATATTGTAGATATGGAAGCCTATCCGTTAGCATTGATTGCCCAAAAGGAAAATATTCCGTTTCTATGCCTGAAATATATCTCCGACGATGCAGGTAGTGATGCAGCAGACGATTGGAGCGTACAGGTACATCTGGCTTCTGAAGCCTTTAAAAAAATACTGTTTTCATAAATAATATAATCCTGAACAAAGTTTCAGGATTTTGTTTTCTATTTGTATTTTTACTTCCAACCCATCACTACTATGAAAGTTACTTTTTATGAGCCTGTACATTCTGTTTTGAAAAACTACATTCAAGGATATTATTTTATAGAAAAAGATGATGATCAGGAACCTGTCAAATATCTTACATTTCCAGACAATTACTTTATTGTATCAGCATGTCAGGATGTATTTGTTACGCAGGATAAAGGGTGGGTAGAAATTACCAGATCTTCATCCGAGAATATCGTGGTTGATTTTGTATTCAGATGTTCTGTTCCTACAGAAATTTTTTATCGGGAATCAGTTAATGAAGTTACAATCTACTTTAAGCCGTTAGGTATTTATCATTTTTTTAATGCTGATAAAAGCGAGGATCTGGAACAGGAAATCAATCTTTCAGACCTTACAGATATGATGGATACTGTTTTAAAAGAGCCTGACAGGAAAATACAAATTGAAATCCTTGAAAATTATTGTCTTTCCAGATTCCGGCAGAGAGACTTGCATTTGGCTTATGCAATATTGAATGATTTTGAAACAGAATTGAGTATCGAAGAAATTGCTGTGAAAAATAAAATTACAAGACAATATGTAAACAAGATCTCTCAGCGATATCTGGCTAAGCCAGCTTCAGAATTCAGAAAAATACAGCGGTTTCGTAAGGTTTTGATTTCAAATAAAAAATCCAGAAATCTTACAGAACTTTCCTACGAAAATCTATTTTATGACCAATCCCATCTCATTAAAGATTTTAAGGAACTCACCAAAATAAGTCCCGGAAAATTCTTTGAGAATGTAGATACTGAACAAAATAATGTTTGGTTATTTATCTGAGTTTCCATTTTTACAATTCATAGAAAACTCATTGAAATACATTTGTTGAAATATTAAATCCTTATTTCAATGAAAAAATTATGCGTTGGGCTTTTCCTTTTTACTTTCTTATTCTCGAATGCCCAGAAAAGTGGTACTTCCACAGTTCTTACTGATATTACAGAAAAAGTAAAAGACTATTATATTGATAAAGAAGCTTATAAAAAAGCAGATTCTCTATTCCGGAATGAATTGAATAAGGGAGCGTTTAATGCTCTCAATAAAAAAGAATTTGCAGCGCTGCTCACTCAAAAGTTAAGAACAACCATTAAAGACGAACATTTTTTCGTTAAATATCTCGAAAATTACATGCCTGAAAAACAGATGAGTGAGAAAGAAAAAGAGAAATTGAATAACGAACATAACAGTCTTGAAAACTTCGGATTTGAAACGGTTCAAAGACTCCCGGGTAATATTGGTTACATCAACTTTAAGGGTTTTGCCTCTCCTGAAGCCAGTGAAAAAACATTGGCAGCTGCTATGAATTTTGTTGCCAATACCCATGCTCTTGTTATTGACCTCCGGGAAAACGGAGGTGGAGAAAACGGAATGGTTCTTCTCTTCTGCAGTTATTTTTTTGACAAAAAAACAGATCTTTATACTACATATTTCCGGCATAATAACAAGACTGTTTTAAACAGTACCCAGCCTGAGGTTTCCGGACAGAAATATCTACATAAAAAAATTTATATTCTTACCAGTAAAAATACTTTTTCCGCAGGAGAAGCAGTAGCTTACTTCTTGCAGCAGTATAAACTTGCTGAAGTGATAGGTGAAAAAACAGGAGGTGCAGCTAATCCTGTAGATCATTTTATTATTCAAAATCAATATTTACTGCTTGTCCCGGCAGGAAAAATAACATCTTTAGCAAGCCAAAAAAACTGGGAACATATAGGAGTAATTCCTAATCAGGAAGTAAAAAGCGAAGATGCTTTAAAGGCCGCTCACATTAAAATTTTAAAAAATATAATACTTGCGGAAACAAAAACAGAATTAACCATACCTGAAATAAAAAATCTTATTAATAAATTAGAAGAATAAATATTCTGCTATGTCATCAATAATCATCAATACATCCGGCGAAAAAGACCTTGAGATACTTCAAAACATTGGTATACAAACTTTCACTGAAACGTTTGCAGAAGATAATACGGAAGAGGCCATGAAAAAGTATCTGGAAGAAAGCTTTAATACTGAAAAGATCAAATCTGAGCTGAATAATCCCGAGTCTTTTTTCTATATTGCCTGGGAAGAAGACAATCCTGTAGGTTACCTGAAAGTCAATTCTGGCAAGGCACAGACAGAACTTCAGGATGATACAAGCCTTGAAATTGAAAGAATTTATGTAAAGAAAAGCCATCACGGGAAAAAAGTAGGACAGCTTCTTTATAACCAGGCTTTAGAAACAGCCCGGCAACTTCACAAATCATATCTGTGGCTTGGGGTTTGGGAAGAAAATCTGAGAGCTTTACAATTTTACAGAAAAAATGGATTCATTGAATTTGATAAGCATATTTTCAGATTGGGAGAAGAAGAACAGACAGATCTCATGATGAAAAAAATATTGGACTAATTTTTTACCCACAGATCTCACAGATTTTCACAGATAATGATGTCTACCAAAATGAACAATTCAGAATTTGTAAAGCATATTAATCGGTACTATCCTTTATCCGAAGAAATGATTCAGGATTTATTGGATATCTGTACGGAAGAATACTATCACAAGAATGATCTTCTGCTGGAATCCGGTTCCATGGCAAGGTATTATTATTTTATCAAATCCGGACTGATAGGGTATTATACAGTAGATGAACTGGGAAATAATATTTATAAAATCTTCTTCGAAGAAAACAGCTTTGTAGCTTCCACAGCAGCTATTATTAAAAATGAACCCAGTGATTTCAATATCATTGCACTGGAAGACTGCTCGGTGATACAATATCCCGCAAAAGCCTATCGTGAATTACTGGAAAAGCATCATGATCTGGCACTTTTTCATCTTTGTTATCTGGAAAAAAACTGGGTGGTAAAAAAAGAACCTCTGGAAGTTTCTTTAAAATACGAAACGGCAAAAAAACGGTATTTACAATTGCTTGAAAATAAGTCCCTTTATAATAGATTAAAACAGCACCACATCGCTTCTTATCTTGGAATAACACCTACACAGCTAAGCCGGATAAAGAAGGAAATCAACTGATATTCCTAAGTCAGGAAATAAATTAACAAAAGCTTCAACATATGTTGAGGCTTTTTCTCTTTTTCTGACGCAATTTTGCTCTGTCATAAGATCATTGGTACACTATATGTTCTACAATTTAGAGGCCCATGATTATCATTAATTAAACATTTTTCAGCATGAAGAAGCTTATCAACATTGTATTTGTATTAACTGCATGTATTCAGTTATCAGCACAAAAAATTATTCATCAGGAAATTTTCAGTCCGAAAATGAATAAAAAAATTAAAACAGTAATCATTACCCCCGATCTCCAACCTAATACAACTTATCCGTCTGTCTATATTCTTCACGGTTTTAGCGGCAATCCGGACAGAATCATTAAACAGGATATTCCGGATCTGGTAAAAAAAGCACAGGAACTTAAAACAATCTATGTACTTCCGGATGGAAACTGCAGTTCGTGGTATGTGGACAGTCCAATCGTTAAGGATTCACAATATCAAACCTTTATCGGAAAAGAGCTGGTAGAGTTCATTGATAAAAACTATCCGGTGAAGGCAGAGAAAAAATTTCGTGGAATTTTAGGATGGAGTATGGGAGGTTACGGAGCTACCAATATCGGAGTTACTTATAATAAAACATTTGGTATCGTGGGAAGTTCTTGTGGAGCATTAGATTTCAACTCTTTCGGAGAAGGCTATCAGAAATATATGGTGAATAAAGTGCTGGGACCGCTGGAATCTATCAATCCCAATTTCCTTACCGACAGCAAAATAAAGTTAATGGCAGGAGCAGGACAGCAATATATTTTCGATTGTGGAACTGAAGATACCCAAATGATCAATATGAATAGAAACTTTCATAAAAAACTGACAGAAATGAAGATCCAGCATCTCTACACAGAGTCTTTGGGAGGACACGTCCCGGAATATTGGAGCAGATCATTATCTGAACAATTGTCTTTATTTGACAGATTCTTTAAACAGTAAATTATAAGCTTTTAAGTTTTGGCTAAAGCCCACTTCTATTGATATAAAAACTAATCAATATTCAATAGGAACGGGCTTTAGCCCTTTTTAATAAATAAATATAAATTCCGATGGCTTTAGCCAAAACTTAAAATCAAATAAAAAAATCCTTTTTGAGCCATGCCCAAAAAGGATTTCGATTGATTGATGTTCAAAATGCTAACAGGTCAGCATATTAAAAGTGTTGAAAGTTTTTACCCAAATGTTCCTCTATCACAAAGAAAGGATCTTCTGTAAGCGTATGTGCCCTCATATCAATAAGGCTCACTTTACTCATCATACGAAGCATGATTCTTCTTTCGCACGGATGTTCTATTCCGTCAATATTTCTTACTCCCGCACGGAAAGCAGATCTTCCGTGAGCACATAAGTGATTGTTTACCAAAATAACGTCTCCTGCCTGAGGCGTAAATCCTGAGTAAATCAAATGTCTGGCTTCTTCCCAGAACTCATGCAGTGTACTTTGCGCTTCCTCCGATTGTTTTATGCTGGAATTGAAAAGCTGTTCTGCGGCATCAAATCGCATAAACGGAAGACTGTAATTGCCATACAGTACAGAATCCAATGTCTCTTCTTCATTATCTCCCGTTTCCAGGTTGGCATCTTTCGGGATTTTATAAATACGCTCAAAAAGAGGTCTGTAATTTTCCCCAATAGACTCATGAGAACGGATAGAATAAAGCGTAGAAGGAACCTGTTCCTCATTTCTTACATACATAAAGCTTAAAAAGTCCGCCTGATGTTTCAGAAAAGCATCTTCTGTGTGTACGTATAAATCTGTTGAAGATCCTGATCCTGTCTGTGTTTCCTTCATTTTTTCATCAGGAATAATGGCATGGATCAATCCACCGCCTTTACGCTGTGAATAATATTGTACAGGTTTTGAAGGAAGTGCCCCATGGATAAGTGCACACGCAAAACCATATAAATTAAATTTTGAATAATCTGCCGCCTGCCAATTCGGAGGGGTAGATCCTATATCCTCCTGATCAATATCCATTAATCCGGTAAAGATCAGTGCACCATACTGATTTTTTGAAAAGTCACTCGCAAAATCAGCCGCTATATTTAAAATTCTCTCCGGTAAGAAATAAGACGCCAGCTGATGTACATGCTTTATAAAATCACGGTTTTCATAATTGTCATACTTTTTCTGAAGGTGCAGAGCTGCATCTTTTATCATTCTTCTTTCCTGAGAGGTGACTTCTATGACCGTAGGAAGCAGTTTTACCGCTGTTGAACAGTCTTTATCTAAAATTTCTGTAGAATTCATTAAAAAAAATTTGGTGTTAAGTAATAATTTTTATCTTTGTTTTTAATTATTCTAAATAACAATAACTGGTTCAAATTTAGTAATAATTACGTAATCACCAAATAAATTATAATAAAAAATGTAAAAATTAAAAACCTGACTATCAGATATATATAATCGTATATCGAAAAAACCACAACAACTCACAGATTTAAAAAATCACATTACAAAACTTTTATGAACAACAATTTAATATCCCTAGAAGAGCTCGCAAGCACCACTTCACCTCACATTTCGGGGAATTTTGGGAATATTTTTCACCCTGACAATTATGATCATTATCGTAATGCTGTCAATAGTACTTTAGACCTGGTTCAGGAATTTCTTCACAGAAACAACAAGCCTTTCAGTGGTATAGAAGCCAAAACAATGAAAGGAATGGTACAACAGATTGATCTTAATCAAAAACTTTCCAATTATAACGAGCTTCTGGCAGAAGTAGATGATATTTATGTAAAACATGCCACAGCTTTTCACCTACCACAATATGTAGCGCACCTTAACTGTCCTGTAGTAATCCCGGCTTTAGCAGGAGAAATCCTTGTAAGTGCCATCAATTCTTCACAGGATACTTATGATCAGAGTGCAGGCGGAACCTTTATGGAAAGAAAACTGATCGACTGGACTGCCGGTCAGATCGGATATAATACGAATGAAAGCGACGGTGTTTTCACAGCGGGGGGCTCACAGAGTAATTTAATGGGATTGGTCATGATGCGTGACTGTTTTTCTCAGAAAAGATATAACCACAACATTAAAATGGATGGTCTGCCAGCGGAGGCAAGCCGTTTCAGAATATTTGTTTCAGATAAATCTCACTTCAGCAATCTGAAAAATGCTTCCATTATGGGACTGGGTGAGAAAAGTATTGTTAAAGTTCCTACCGATGACCGTTTCCGTATGGATATTTCTCTTTTGAAAAAATACATCAAGAGAGAAGAACAGCTGGGAAATATTCCTATTGGTATTGTAGCAACAGCTGGAACTACAGACTTTGGAAATATTGATCCATTGGATGATATCGCCAATATTGCGGAACAATATAACATCTGGATGCACGTAGATGCAGCTTACGGTTGTGCTTTATTATTAAGTGAAAAATACCGTGATCTGATTAATGGTATTGAAAGAGCAGATTCTGTAACGATTGATTACCACAAATCATTCTTCCAGCCTATCAGCAGCAGTGCTTTTATTGTTAAAAATAAAAAAGAACTGTTGATTCTTAAACACCACGCCGATTATCTGAATCCGAAAGAAATGGACGAAGAGGAGATTCCGGCACAGATCAATAAATCCATTACTCAGAGTACGAGAAGATTTGATGCTTTAAAACTTTGGTTTACCATAAGAATGATGGGTAAAGAACAATTAGCAGAATACACAGACACCGTGATTGATCTTACCAAAGATGCGGCTGCAATGATTACTGAAGATGCAGATTTTGAGCTTCTTTCAGATTCTGACTTAAGTGTTCTTGTTTTCAGATATGTAAATCCGGAAATCAGTGATCTGAATGCGCTGAATCAATACATCAAGATGAAACTGTTCTACAGTGGAGAAATCCTTGTAGCAAGTACAAAAGTGGATGGAAACTTCTATCTGAAGTTTACGTTCCTGAACCCGATTACGACTACAGAAGACATTCATCAAATTCTCACCACAATCAAAAATCATGGAAAAGACTTTAATTCAGAAAAATAGAACAGGAGAAAAAGCCCGGGAAATTACTTTCAGAATTCTGTTGAACGGAATGTTGAGAGAACTGGGAAACGGAAAATTCTATCAGGGCGTTCCGAAATATGATCTTCTGACAGCAAAAGCACTTCAAAACAGTGATTATTCATTGTTTATGAGGTTTGAAATGAAGAAAAGCGGACTGTTTTTATTTGCTCCGGTTTCTTATCGTTCCGAAACTCTTTTTCATGAATACGGACCTGTTTTGTGGGCGGTAGATCACCAAAATCAGGAAGTTTTTGAAGTGAATGATCAAAAGCTTACTGAACTGGTTTACAGAGAACTTTCTGACACTACAAACGAAACGGGTTTCAGAAACTTTGTGGAAAGAATTCAAAGCAGCTTAAGAAATCTGGAACTGACAACAGAAGCCTGTCTTCAGGATGATCAGCTGTTGACCTATTCTTTCCTTGAATCTGAACAAATGCTTCCTGCCGGACACAATCTGCATCCTTTCACCAAATCAAGAATGGGATTCTCTGAGGAAGAACAGCTTTTATATGGTCCAGAATTCGGGAAAGGATTTCAACTGGATTATTTCCTGATTCACAAAGACTGCATCACGGAAAAATCTCTTCCAGGGATTTCAGCAAAAGAAATCTTTGAAAAATGGACTTCTTTACCGGAAAGCTACGATTTTGAAAACACAAATGATTTTTATATAGTTCCATGCCATCCATGGGAAGCACAATATCTTTTATCAACCGAAGAATATCCTGAAATGTTGGGTTCCGGGAAAATCATTCACATCGGACCTTTGGGTGAGGATTTTTATGCAACATCTTCTATAAGAACAGTATATAATCCGGACTTTAGCTGGATGTTAAAGTTCTCTTTGCATGTTTTAATGACTGGTTCTGTAAGAACAAACAGCTTAAAAGATCTCAACAGAGGATACGCTTCCGCAATATGGTGGCAAAATGTAAAGACTTCATTTGAACAAAATTTCCCGAATTTTAAATTACTGTTGGAACCTTCCACGTTAAGTGTTCATTATGAGGGAAAAAATATGGACAGTCTGAATATACTGCTCCGCGAAAATCCTTTTTCAAATGAAGATAAAGTGATTCTGTTAGCAAGACTTTGTCAGGATGAATCTACAGATGGGTTTAATTTTACAACGCATTTCTTTAAGAATGTTGCGAATCAATTGGGTGTAGATGCAGAAAAAGCAGCTATTATCTGGTTTGAAAAGTATGTAAACCTGTTGCTTTCTCCTTTAAACAGATTGTACAATCAATTAGGCATGGCTCCTGAAGTTCATCAGCAGAATCTGCTTGTACAATTGGATAATCAATTGCTTCCTCAATCTATTTATGTGAGAGACGGACAAGGTTATTTAATCAAAGACAGTTTTAAAGGAAAATATGAATCATTGATCAAAGATTATCCTGAAATTGAAGATCTTTTCATCAGAGATGAGCGTCTTCTGGATATTGTTTCTCATCATCTTTTGGTAAGCAACCTGAGTGCACTGATTGCTTCCATAGGTAAAACAGGTCTGGTTAAAGAAAGAAGATTAATCCATATTCTGTACAGAGAGTTTGAAAATCTTCATGAAACTGAACCTTCCTCATTAACGGATTATGCATTGAATCAAAGATATTGGGCAGTAAAATCAAACCTTCAGTCGGCGGTTGCTGATGTAGATGGAGGTGTGAATGCTTCTTCAATTTCTTATGCTAAAGTTCCGAACCTTCTTCACAAACATTTCTTCTCGGATCAGCTAATCAATCCGCAGGGAACGGAAGTTTTCTTTAAAAGGTATTTCCAGAAAGAAGACGTAACCATGAGTATGCGTCCTATAGATCTTGAAAACGACCTTGAAATGCTGCATGAATGGTTCAACCGTGAACATGCCGTAAAAATCTGGCAGATGAACTGGCCGATAGATGAGCTTGAAACCTACTACAGACTGATGCTTCCAAGTGATGAAGCGCACAGTTATATCATTGCAGGAAACGATGAACCTTCTTGTAATATTGAAGTGTATTGGGCCTGCAGAGATATCGTAGGCGATTATTATGAAGTACTGCCTACCGATTATGGAACACACCAGTTTATTGCACCTATTGATCCTAAAAAGAAATTTGTATCTCCATCCACTCAATCTATGGTTGACTATGTTTTTGCACAGCCACAGGTAGGAAAAATGGTAGGAGAAGGATCTGTAGACTCTCTTGCATCTATGATGAATAAAGCCCATGTAGGCTTCAAAGTAGATAAAGTAATAGAAATGCCTCATAAAAAAGCCAATCTGAACTTCTGTTACAGAGAATGGTACTGGGAAAAATTCCCACAGAATAAAGAGGTACAAATCACCACAAACATCACAAAAAATGACTAACGAAGCCGTATACAATGTAATAGGCATAGGTATAGGTCCTTTCAATCTGGGACTTGCCGCATTATCTAATCCGATTTCGGAACTGAAAACCCTTTTCCTGGACCAGAGAGATGGTTTCGACTGGCACCCGGGACTGATGATTGACCATGTAACCCTGCAGACCCCATTTTTATGCGACTGCGTATCCATGGCCGATCCTACCAATCCTTTAAGCCTTTTGAATTATTTGAAGGAAACCGGAAGGCTGTATAAGTTTTTTATCAGAGAAGATTTTTTCATTCCGAGAAAAGAATACAACCGTTACTGCCAATGGGTGATTGCACAGCTTCCACAATGCCGTTTTTCTACTCAGGTAGTGGATATTACTTATAAAGATGGTTTATATTATGTAACTACGATTCACACCAAAACCAAAGAAACTACGGTTTTCAAAACGGAAAGACTGATTTTAGGAACAGGGACACAGCCTCATATTCCTTCTTTCATTCCGAAGGATGATTCCCGTGTTATTCATACAAGTTCTTATCTGTATAGAAAAGAAGAACTTTTGTCTCAGGGTAAAAAAATAGCAATTATCGGTTCTGGCCAGAGTTCAGCAGAAGTTTTTTATGATCTTCTTCAAAACAGGAATGAAGAAACACAACTGGGATGGTATTCCCGTCCGGACAGATTTTTCCCTATGGAATATTCTAAGTTGACACTGGAACTTACTTCACCTGATTATGTAGAATATTTCTACAACAGAAGCGAGTCTGCAAGGAAAACCATTTTAAGCAAACAGCAGGCTCAGTTTAAAGGAATCAATTATGATCTGATCAATGATATTTACGACTTTATTTATGATCTGAATATCGATAATGCTGATCCTAATCTTAAAATTATTCCAAACAGTCAGCTGAATAGAGTAGACAACAGCAATCCGGATTTCATCAATCTTGAGTTTACCCAACTGGAACAGGAAGTACCTTATGATCAGGAAGCTGATTATCTGATTTTGGGAACAGGATACCGCTATCACGAGCCTGCATTCTTAAAGAATATTCAGGATAGAATCAAAAGAGATTCCAGTGGATTGTTTGATGTCAATAGAAATTATTCAATAGACCATAACGGAGGAGAAATTTATGTACTTCATGCTGAAGTTCATACCCACAGCTACATTTCAACAGATCTGGGAATGGCTGCGTACCGTAATTCCTACATCATCAATGATATTTTGGGAAGAGAGCATTATAAAATTGAAAAGAAAATTGCTTTCCAGGATTTCGATGTAGAAAAATATGCTGATTTACCAACTGCCAAAATTTAATCAAAAAATGAACACCAACTTAAAAAATACAGTAAGCCAAGAAAACTGGAATCAGGCCAACAGAAACCTAATGGCCAAAACCATCGCAGAATTGATGCACGAAGAGCTTCTAAAACCGGTGGTAACCTTTGAAAATAAAAACGGATATACTGTTTTTACCCTTGAAACCGGAGTTGAAAATATTGTCTACAGCTTCCGCGGACAGGAAAGAATGATGGATTACTGGCATATTGATAAAGACAGCATTACAAAAACAGAAAACGGTGAAGATTTGTCTTCTGTAGATGTAGCAGCTTTCTTTCTGGAAATGCAGACTGTTTTTGACTTAGACCCTTATACAATTGCAAGATATACTGAAGAATTACTGCATACTTTGTATTGTGATGCCTTAATCTTATCAAGAGGAGTAATGTCTTCAAAAGAGCTTGCAGATGCGGATTATCAGACGGTAGAGCATAATATGACCGGACATCCGTGGGTGATTGTAAACAAAAGCCGATTAGGTTTTTCTCCAAGAGATCTTAAAACATTTGCCCCTGAAGCCGATGAAAATTTAAAAGTAATCTGGCTGGCTTCTCATAAAAGCAGATCGTCATTCCAGGCTTTGGAACACATTAACAGAGATGAGTTTTACCGTTCTGAAATAGGAGAGGATTTATATAATGATTTTCAGCAGCAGCTATTAAGCAAAAGAAAAGTTGTTGAAGATTATCATTTTATTCCTGTACATCCATGGCAGTGGGAACATAAGCTTCAGATTCATTTTGCCGGAGATATTGCTTCCGGACTTTTAATACAATTAGGAGAGGGTAGCGATAAGTACAGTCCGCAGCAAAGTATCCGTACTTTATTCAATGTAGATCATCCTAAAAAGAGATACCTGAAAACGGCTGTTTCTATTCTGAGTACGGGAAATATCAGAGGATTATCACCTAAGCAGATGAAAATTGCTCCAGCCATTACAGATTGGGTAAAAGGCTTGATTAAAGATGATGCTTACCTTGAGAACAAAGAAACTATTTTCTTGGGAGAAGAAGCTGCCATCACCTATCTGCACCCACAATATGGAGCTATTGCGAGCGTACCTTATCAATATAATGAATTCCTTGGCGCATTATGGAGAGAAAGTGCTGAAAACTATCTGAAAGAAGATGAGCAAATGGTAACCATGGCTTCTCTGCTTTATGTAGATGAGAGTGGAGTTCCATTGGTTCAGGCATTCGCAGAAAAAGCAGGTGTAAGTATCAAAGAATGGATTGAAAGCTATCTTGATGCCTATCTTACGCCTTTGTTACATATCTATTACACACATTCATTATGTGTAACGCCACATGGAGAAAACATTATGGTGGTTTTGAAAAACGGAGTTCCAAAGAGAATCGTAATCAAAGACTTTGTGGATGATATTGTACTTACCACAGAAGCAAGAGAAAAACTTCCTGCACATCTTGCGGACGGTTTGATTCAATCTTCCAATAAAGAAAATATTCCGTTGTTTATTTTACTTGGCGTTTTTGATGCTTTCTTTAGATATCTGTCGAATGCTTTGCATACCTATTCCAACTTTAATGAAGAAACATTCTGGGAGCTGGTTCACAACTGTGTAGAAAATTATAAAGCGGAGAATACCCATCTTCAGGAACGTTACGAAAAATATGACCTGTATGTGCCTGCATTCAAAAGATTCTATATCAACAGTCTGCGTCTGAAAAATAACGGTTACAGTGAAAACAAGGCATTTGCCATTCCGAGAAAAGACGGAGCACTGCCTAATCCGCTGTATCAGATTGCCAATAAAAATTCAGTAGCAGCAGTATGAGGAAATTCCTGCATATACTAAAAGAAGGAGCGGTTTTTACGTATGGAGCCATAGCCGGAAAGAAAGTTGAACTGACTTCCGGAAGTATCAACCGTTCCATCTTTAGTCTTGCCATTCCTATGGTGATGGAACTTGTCATGGAATCTGTTTTTGTGAGTGTCAATTTATTGATTATCGCAAAATTAGGCGACAAGGTTCTTGGTCTTGTGGGAATTACAGATAACTACATCAACTTTGCTTATGCCATAGCAGTAGGTTTGGGAATTGCAGCAGCAACTCTGACCGCCAGAAGAGCAGGTGAAAAAGATAAAGAAGGAATGGGCAGAACAGCCCAATACATCATCTTGCTGGCTCTGTTTTTTGCAGTGCTTATTGGTGGAATTTCCTGCTTTTTTGCATCAGAAATCGTTGATTTTCTGGGCATCAATGCCAGTACGGTAACCGAAGGTGTTTCTTTCTCAAGACTGGTCTTCCTGAGTATCGGGCTTGTAATTCTTCGTTTATCTGTAAATGGACTTTTCAGAGGGGCTGGTGATGCCGATATTGCTATGAAATCACTTTGGATCTGCCATATTTCCAATATCATCTTTGCAGTGATCCTTGTTTTTGGATTAGGATTTATTCCTGCTTTTGGATTGATGGGATTGGCGTATGCTACAGTTTTATCAAGGCTTTTAGGGGTTTTATACCAGGCTTTTGTATTTGCCACAGGAAAAACCAGCATCAGTATCAGAGTTCCTTTACAGCTTGATATTCCATTACTGCAAAAGATTTTGAAAATAGCTTTTGGAGGATTGGTTCAATATATCATCCCAACATCCAGCTGGCTGATTATGGTGAAGATTATCTCCACTTTCGGAACTACAGCGCTTGCAGGATATATCATTGCCCAGCGTATTGCTTCTGTAGCTACGATGCCTGCCTGGGGAATAGGAAATGCTGCCGGAGTTCTTACAGGACAGAACTTAGGTGCCGGAGAACCGGAACGTGCTGAAAAAACTGTTTGGAGAGCCGGAACCATCAATATGACTTATCTGGTACTTGTAGCCTTATTCTGGCAGATTGCTGCGGAATATGTGGTGAAATTTTTCACTACAGAACCGGAAGTTGCTAAATATGCGGTTCAATACATCCATGTGGTCTCTATGGCGTATCTGCTGTTAGGATTCACCATGGTGATCAGCCGTGCTCTGAATGCAGCCGGAAACATTTTGCAGGTAACGTTGCTGTACCTCGTGATGTTTTATGTGATTCAGCTTCCGCTGGCTTATCTCTTAGGAGTAAGGTTTCAGTGGGAACTGAGAGGAATATTTACCGCTATTGTTTCCTCGGAAATAGTTTTGGCTGTACTATTCCTCATGATTTTTAAAAATGGAAAATGGAAAACTATAAAAATTTAAAATGAACACTACAGAAGAATTTTATGAAATTATCGCCTCTGCCATCGCAATAAAGAAAGAATTGGTAGATGAAAAACTAACATATCAGGAAATCCCGGAATGGGATTCTATGTCTCACCTTCTTATCGTAGAAGCGCTTGAACAGTTTTATCAGATCAAGTTTGATTTTAACGATATTCTGGAGATGGGAACCGTCGGAAAGATTCGCGAAAAAATGAAAAAATACGAAGTATTCGTAGAAAACTAAGCATATGAAAATTTTAGAAAATGTAATTGCCAATAAGAACTTGGGGTTTACAGATGCTTCCACCGGTACAACAATACCGGTGGGAACACTGTACCGGTCTTTAGGCTTAAACCCGGTAGAAAAAGGGCTGCTCTTTTTATACAATGACAATCAGTTGTCAAGTATTGAAGTGCTTCTCAATTTTTATGGAACAGCACACACGATTGCGGTATTGGGACAGAAACTGCATGAGGAATTCAAAGAACGTATTGAGGCGGAATATCGTCCGAAATACATCTTTGATCCGCAAAGAGAAGCCATTGAAGGATATACTCTGAAAGCATTCTCAGATAACATCAACATCTTTGCAAAGGATGATTATAAGAGTGAAGTTACCATTCACCCTGACATCAAAATCCTTTTGAGTACTTCAGGGACAACAGGTGTTCCGAAATTGGTTAAATTATCTGACGAAAGCCTTTATCAGAACGCATTGAGCATCCTTCAGTACATGCCGGTTCAGGGAACGGATGTAGTTCCTTTAAATGTTCCGATCAACTTTGTATACGGATTTTCTATTTTCACTACCAACTGTATGCGTGCCGGAAGAATCGTGTGTACAGATAAAGACATTATGCAGAAAGCATTCTGGGATGAAATGGAAGAGTACGGTTACAGTACTCTGGGCGGAGTTCCTTTCCTTTATGAAAATCTGAACAGGATAGGATTCTTCAGAAAAGATTCGCCAAGTCTTAGATATTTTACCCATACCGGAGGAGTGATTAACGCTGAATTGAGAAAAACTATTTTCTCTTATTGTCACGAGTTTAAAAAAGATTTCTTTGCACAATACGGACAAACGGAGGCAGGAGGAAGAATGGCTTACCTTACTACAGAAGGATTGCTGGAAGAAGAAACATCAATCGGAAATGTAGTAGAAAGAGGAAGCTTCAAAATTGATCCTGAAACGGATGAATTACTTTTTTCTCACGTGAGTATTTTCGGAGGTTATGCCAATAAACTGGAGGATCTTGCCACATATGAGCAGCCTTCCGTACTGCATACCGGAGATACCGCCAGAAAAGGTGAAAACGGAATTTATTACATCACAGGTAGAATAAAACGTATCATGAAGCTTTTCGGGATACGTCTTAATCTCGATGAGGTAGAATTCATTCTTAAAAATGAAATGCAGGGCAATACCTTCGTATGTCTGAATGCCAATGATAAAAAAATCGTGGTACTGTATGACAATCCGGAAATAGATCCTCAGATCATCACCGAAACCATTAAAAATAAACTGCGTATCAACCCACAATATGTACGCACTGAACTTATAGAATCATTCCCATTATCACAAAACGGTAAAATAAACTATCCCCTGTTACAAAACTTACAGCATGAAAACATCTAAAACCCTTATATTACTTCTTGGTCTTGCTTTATCTTCAAACTCGCTTTCTGCACAACAGGGCGACAGAATTCATGGCAAAATCATGCTGTCTGAAAAAGCACCGGTAAAAAACGCTGTTTTAAGGCTTGTCAACACGTCTTATCAGGCAAAAACCAATAATTTAGGAGAATATTACTTTGAAAATGTGCCACCTGGAGAATATACGCTTCAGGTGGTTTTAAATGATATCGAACTGATGAGGGAACCCATCCAAATTCAGAAAGATGTCTATGAAATTCCTGCGATCTACGCTCCTTTACACAATAATGTGATTGAAGGAATTACAGTATACGCAGTAAGCAGAAATAAATTTTTGGATAAAGACAGTACTTCAGTGGCTAAAATGCCATTGAAAGTTCTTGAAAATCCACAGGCTTACACAAGCATCAACCAGCAGATCATGAAGGAACAGCTTACTTACGATATTTCGGAAGTATTGAAAAACGTTCCGGGTATGGTAAAAATGCAGGGAAGTCCGGGAAGAGGTTCAGGAGACGGAAGTTTCTATTACAGCCTTAGAGGTTTTCCTACCAAAGTATCAATGGTAGACGGAGTTCCTGCAACCACCAACGGAGAAATAGATCCTGCCGATCTTGAGCGTCTTGAAGTAATCAAAGGACCTGCAGGAACATTGTATGGAGGTGCGGTAACTTCTTTTGGAGGTTTGATTAATGCGGTAACCAAAAAACCGAAAGATTATTTCGGGGGAGAAGCTTCTTATCTGATGGGAAGTTATAACCTGAACCGTGTAACCGCTGATGTTTACGGTCCGATTACAGAATCCAGAAATATGTTATTCCGTTTGAATGCTGCTTATCAGTATCAGAACGGATTCAGAGATTCTGAATTCAGGAAATCATTCTTTGTAGCACCTACAGTAAGTTATCAGGTTAATGAAAGATTGAAATTTAACTTAGGAGCTCAGATCTATAATTATGAAGGAACTAATACTCCAATTATTTTCCTTCCGAGAACAAGGCAATATTTTGCCCACAATCCTGACGAGTTAGGCTTCGACTGGAAAAGATCTTACTCCAATAATGATATGACCTTAAAAGCTCCATCTATCAATGTAAAAGCAGAAGCAAACTACAAAATTTCAGATCAATGGACTTCACAGACTTTGCTTTCAAGAAACTTCAGAAAAACAGAAGGTTTATATCAATATCAGTTTATCAGAGGAAATACAAGTGATGCCATGCTGGAACGTAACGTACAATGGCAGAATTCAGAAGCCTCTTCTACAAGTATTCAGCAGAACTTCAATGGACAATTTAATATTGGTAAAATTAAAAATAAGGTGTTGATTGGGCTAGATTATCTGAATCAGACAATCAATAATAACCATTCTCCAATTGTAGTCTTTGATAATGTCAACGGACAAAGCTTAGAAGGATATCCGAATATTTCTAAAGATCTTGCTCTTCAAAAAATCCAGGCATTTACTCAGACAGCTATTCAGGCAGGTAAAACACCTTTAGTAAGAAATAATTCTGCATCAAACCTTTATGGAGCTTATATTTCAAACGTTACTTATATTACAGACCGTTTGATTACCCTTTTAAGCTTGCGTATGGATCATTACGAAAGTAAAGGACAGCTTAACCTGAATGATAACAAACGTACCGGTGATTTCAACCAGACTGCATGGTCTCCAAAAGTGGGAATCGTATACCAGATCCTTAAAGATCAGCTATCTGCTTATGGTAACTATATGAATGGTTTCAGCTATACAGCACCTGTTGCACAGCAGCTTCCGGACATTAGCGGAGAGATGAAACCTCAGATGGCCAATCAGTGGGAAGTGGGATTGAAAGGAAACCTTTGGAGAAACAAGATTAATTTTACTGTTTCATATTACGATATTCTTGTTGACAATATCCAGAGAGGAAGCGGTGTAATCCGTGACGGAAAAGAGTACAACATTGTTGTTCAGGATGGAACACAAAGAAGTAAAGGGATTGAAATTGAAACCATCATGAACCCTGTTCAGGGATTAAATATTATGGCCGGATATAGCTATAACCACAGCCGATATGAAAAAGCAGATCCCACTGTAGAGGGACGCCGCCCTGAGTCTGCAGGTCCTGCGAATGTATTCAATTCATGGATCAGTTATATCCTTCCAATCAAAGGACTTCAGGGACTTGGAGTTGGTTTTGGAGTAAACCGTGTTGGAAAACAGATTACCGGAAACAAAACCGTTACCGGACAGTTTGCATTCCCAGCCTATACTTTAGTGAATGCTTCCATCTCCCTTGAAAAAGAAAGATACAGATTAGGATTTAAAATGAATAACCTGGGCAATGTACAATATTTTGCAGGGCAGGGAGTGGTAGTCGCTCAGATGCCTCGTAATTTTGTTGCTGAGGTAAGCTTTAAATTTTAAGAATGAAACTGAAGTTTAGAAAAATTGCATATCAGTTACATCTATGGCTCGGACTAACGTCCGGGCTTATAGTTGTTATCATGGCTGCTACAGGATGTATTCTGGCTTTTGAAGAAGAATTAAAACACTTTGTTCACCCCAACAGATATTTTGTTGAAAACATCGGAAGGAAAAAACTTTCATTAGCTGAGCTTACGGAAAAAGCAGAAAAAGCACTTCCCGAAGGTTTAAAGGTCAAAAGAGTAGTCATGTCTTCCGATCCCTCACGAACCTACGTATTCCGTACCTTAAAAATGAACGACGAAGCATGGACGTATTGGGGAACTTATCTTTATTATTATCGAATTTATATAGATCCTTACACCGGAAAAGTACAGGAATTAGAAGACGCTAAAAAAGACTTCTTTGAAATTGTACTGGATCTTCACAGAAGGCTTCTGTTGGGTGAAAAAATCGGGAAAACGATTACCGGTTATTCCACATTGATATTGGCTGTAATCCTTCTATCGGGGCTTGTGATATGGTATCCCCGAAAAATGAGTAAAGCCATGCTGAAAGGAATGTTTTTCATTAAAACATCCGCCAATTGGAAAAGGATTAACTATGACGCTCATAATGTGTTGGGATTCTATGCCATTATTCCTTTACTTTTAATCTCTTATTCCGCATTGATATGGAGCTTTGAAGATGTAGACAAATGGGTAAAGAACACATTGAACGGCAATACTCCCACAGAAAAGAAAGCTAAGAGTACAATTCCTTCCGAAGAATTTTCAAACCGTAAAGATATCCTGAATTTGATTGGAAATACCATGGAAAAAGGATTGAAAGACAAGAAATCAGCACTTGTCAATTTTCCAAGATCGGAAGAAGGAACCTATTATGCTGAACTTACTTATGACGGAAGGCAATACAGGAATGAACATTTTAATTTTGATCAATATTCAGGAGATATTTTAAAATCTCAATCTTATAAAAACAAAAATATCGGATATGGAACCGCATTAAGAGAAAGGAATTATGATCTTCACACTGGAAGCATCCTGGGACTGACCACCAGAGTCATCTATTTTCTGGCAGCACTTATAGCACTGTCACTACCAATTACCGGTTTTATTATCTATTTGAATAAGAAAAAGAAGAAACCAAAACATAAGAAAAACAAAGTGATTTTTCCTTCCCATCATTGATAAAGAGAAGAGATTATCTCAAAAGTGTCATTCTGAATGAAATGAAATGGAGTGAAGAATCTCATATATGGTATTATTGAGATTCTTCCTTCGTCAGAAATCGAAGATTGGACGTAGTCAATGACAAAAGTTAAATGATTTCAATTTTGAGATGACCCGTTTACTTTTTCATTCAAAAGTAAAAATATCCAGTATCAATTTTATCGCAGATAAAATCCTCGCGCCTTAAAAACAAAACGTTATAATCTAACTTGCGCCTTTGCGTTCAAAAATAAAATAATCTCTTTTTTTGGAAAATCGCAAAGGCGCAAATTTTTTAATATTAATGCATTTTTAACACGCAAGAAATATGATATAATTTTTCACAAACTTTATAAGTATCTATAAAAAATCTGCAAAATTCCCTAAATCTGCGAGAAATTTAATTACCCAACCAATTCTTTCACATTTTTTGAAAAAACCTCAATTCCTTTGTTCATCTCATCAAAATTAAGATCTCCAAACCCCAGACGCATTGCCGTAAGCCCTTTATTCTGATACAGCAATGTTTTGGGAATGAAAAGATTGTCTTTTGCACAATTTCTGCTCAGCTGCATCAGATTCAGCGGAATATTCCATTCTAACCATATTGCCAGCCCTCCGGAAGGCTTTTGAAAAGTAATAAAATCCCCAAGATTCTCTTCCAGCAACACAGAAAAATGGTCACGCCTTTCCTGATATACCTTTAAAGATTTTTTCAGATAACGGTTAATTTCCCCTTCTGCAATCATCTCCCCAAGCGCTCTTTCCATCAGAATATCTCCCTGACGGTCAATGATACCAAGATATTTACGCATTTCTGTCATCAGATTCTCGGGAGCAACGATAAATCCTGTTCTGAATCCCGGAGCTAAAGATTTCCCGAAAGATCCAATATAGATCACCATTCCGTTTGTATCGGCACTGGCTAAAGGAAGAATAGGACTTTTATCGTAATGAAACTCATAATCATAATCATCTTCCAGAATAATAAATCCGTATTCATTGGCTAATTCCAATAACTCAAATCTTCTCTGAGCACTTAAAGCAACGGTAGTAGGATAGTGATGATGAGGTGTCAGATAAAGCATCCGTATTTTTTGCTTTTTACAGGCGTCCCTTACACTTTCCACTATAATTCCTTCCTCATCAATGGGAATGGAAACAATATCAACCCCAGCTTTCATAAAGATCATATTGACGGAGAAATAGCTCAAAGCTCCTACCAATACTGTATCACCAGCCGAAAGAAGAATTTCGGAAACAATATAAATACTCATTTCCGTACTTCGGGTGATGAGCAGATTGTTTTTGGAGATCGGAAGTCCACGGGAAAGATTGAGGTATTGGGATAAATGTTCTTTAAAAAATTCACTTCCGTCATGATTATAATGTCCAAAAGCTTTTTGGTTAGATTTACGTTTCAGGATAGAACTGTAAAACCGCGAATGCTGTCCGATTTGGGTTAAACGAATATCCGGCACCCCATCATTAAAGACATACTCACAGTCAGAATGTTCAAAAGGATTATCGAGAATATTGGATGTTTTGAATGAAAAACCAGTCGAAACAGGATAATTTTGAAGATTATTCTGCTCAAAATCGTTCAATTTAACAGGTTTTTCCTGATCTTTTCCGATCACAAAAGTTCCTTTGTTTGGAAAACTCTCCGTCCAGCCCTGGGCCGACAATTCATCGTACACCGCAACAGCCGTATTTCTGTGGATTTCCAACATTTCACTGAAAGTTCTTGTTCCGGGAAGCTTTGTCCCGAAAGGCAAAAATCCTCTCTGAATTGCATTAATCAGCTGATTGGCAATCTGTAAATAGATAGATGTCTCTGATTTTCTATCAATCTTAATAAAACTTTCGTAAGGAATCTTAACCGGACTATCCATAATATCAAAACTGGCACAATACAACCATCCGGCAATATACTACTTTTGACATCAAAATAAAAATCTATGGAATTTCATCATCTGTTAAAAAAAATTGTACAGGAAGGAAACACCCACGCCAAGTGGCTGAACACACTTTCTTTTATGGAAAATGCCGGTGCAAGGAAAATATCAAAATGTGAACATCCAACATTGGTTTCTCAGATCCAGCTGAAACATGCCGCTGAAGAGCACCGCCACGCTTATTACTTAAAAAAACAAATCGGGAAAATAAATCCTGAACTCTGCAAAACTTACGAAAGTACAGAACTTCTGGCTCCTGTAGCAACAAGCCAATATCTTCACTCATTGGATATTAAAGCCTGCCGCTATCTTCAGAAAGCTTTCAATCTTGATAAAGTAGATATTAAATATGCAGCTTATCTTTTTGTAACCTATGCTATTGAGGTTCGTGCCGATGAGCTTTATCCTGTATATCAGCAAGTACTTACGGAAGCTTCTTCTAAAATTATGGTAAAATCGATCATTCTTGAAGAAGAAGGACACCTGGAAGAAATGATTCATCAGCTCAATGAATTTGCTCCAGACTGGAAGCATCATGCAGAACATATTTTAACCATAGAAAAAGAATTGCATGAAGAATGGATCAATGCTGTTACCCGGGAAATTGCTCAGTTGAATTATGCTTAGCAACAGCTTTCGTTTTCAGGAATCTCTTGACAAAAGAAAAGAGGAGGGAACGTTAAGGCGTTTAAAGCTTCAATCTAATGGAATTGATTTTTATTCCAATGATTATCTGGGGTTTGCAAAAAATAAAGAACTTCAATATTTACTCTTGCAAAAGGTTAAGGATAATCCTCAGCTGCTTTCCGGAAGTACAGGCTCAAGGTTAATCAGTGGGAATAGTGAAATTGCAGTTTCTGTTGAAAATGAAATTGCGCAGAAACATCAGTTTGAATCTGCATTGCTTTTTCCGTCAGGATATAATGCAAATTTGGCTTTATTCTCTACACTTCCGAACCGTCATGATGTTGTTATTGTGGATGAACAGATTCATCGGTCGGTACATGATGCGTGCAAACTTTCGAATGCTAAAAAATTGAAATTCAAACACAATGATCCTGAAGATCTTGAAAATATTTTAAAAAAACAGGAAGGTCATTGCTATATCGCGATAGAAAGTCTCTATTCCATGGAAGGAGATTTTGCTCCTCTTCAGGAAATCGCTTCGATTGCAGTTAAATACAAAGCCTCTTTGATTGTAGATGAAGCCCATGCATTTGGAGTTTTTGGATATGGATTGATTGAAAAATATCAATTACAACATCAGGTTTCAGCGGCAGTTATGACCTATGGAAAAGCTCTCGGAGCCCATGGAGCGATAATTCTCTGTAATGAAACGGTGAAATCTTACCTGATCAATTTTGCAAGTCCGTTCATTTACACGACATCAGCACAGGATTTTCAGTGGATGAGTATAAAAACAGGATATGAATTTTTAGATCAGCATTATGAACTGGCGGTAAAACTTCAGGATAATATTAAAATTTTCAGAAGTCGAAATTTACAATCTCCATCGGCAGAAACAAGTCCGGTTCAAGCTATTGTAATTCCGGATAATCAAAAACTTAAAAGATTACAGGACATTTTATCTGAGGAAGGTTTTTTAACCTATGCCATATACAGCCCTACGGTAAAAGAAGGAAGTGAACGTCTGCGAATATGCCTCCACAGCTTTAATACAGAAGAGGAAATTATGAAACTGACAGGAATTATTAAAGAATTTATTTAAAGCAACAACACAACTAAAGAAATAACCTTTCAAAACCCGGAACACGAATCCCGAATCACGAAAACATGAAATTATTTATAACAGGAATAGGAACCGAAATCGGAAAAACAGTCTGCTCAGCCGTTTTGGTTCAGCATTTTAAAGCAGAATACTGGAAACCCATACAGTCCGGAGATCTTCACTATACGGACAGTCATAAAATTGAAATATGGACAGATACTAATGTGTGTCATCCGGAAACCTACCGTCTGCAATTGGCTGCCTCACCACATCAGTCTGCAAGAGAAGAAAATATTACCATCAATCTGAATGATTTTCAATTACCAGAAACAGAAAATCCACTGATTGTAGAAGGAGCCGGAGGTCTTATGGTGCCCATTTCAGACACTACTTTCATGATAGATCTGATTGAAGAATTAAATCTTCCGACAGGATTGGTAGTCAGAAATTATTTAGGATGCATCAATCATAGCTTATTATCAATCATAGCATTACGACAGAGAGATATACAACTGGAATATTTGATTCTTAACGGGAATTTCCCCGAAGATACAGAAAGAGTGATCTGCAGTTTTATCGAAAAAGAAACAAAAATTATAAAGATTCCTGAAATCAACAATACGAATAAGGAATCTATACAAAATGCTGCAAAGCAATTAACAATAACAAAAATAGGATAATGGATACAAAAACAACATTGAGAAACAACTGGACTAAAGAAGAAATTGAGGAAATTTATCACCTTCCTCTGATGGAACTGATCTATAAAGCAGCCACTATACACCGCGAATGGCATGATCCTTCTGAAGTACAGATTTCTACACTGTTATCTATCAAAACCGGCGGATGCCCTGAGGACTGTTCATACTGCGGACAGGCAGCCCGTTATCATACGAATATTAAAGTACAAGCTTTATTACCTACAGAAACGGTAATTGCTCATGCACAAAAAGCAAAAGATTCCGGGTCTTCCAGATTCTGTATGGCTGCGGCATGGCGAGAAGTTCGTAATAACCGGGACTTTGACAGGGTAATTGATATGGTGAAAGGTGTAAATGATCTTGGTCTGGAAGTTTGTTGTACACTGGGAATGCTTACCGAAGAACAGGCGATCAGACTTCAGGAAGCTGGATTATATGCTTACAATCACAACCTTGATACTTCTGAGCAATATTATGAAGAAATCATCTCTACCAGAACTTTTGACAACAGAATCAATACGATAAATAATGTAAGAAAAGCAGGGATCACAGTATGTTCCGGAGGAATTATCGGACTTGGTGAAACCCACAGAGACAGAATTTCAATGCTTCTGACGTTGGCAACGATGCCAAAACATCCGGAATCTGTTCCTATCAATGCATTAGCAAGAGTAGCGGGAACACCTTTAGAGGATAATGAAAAAGTAGACACGTGGGAAATGGTAAGAATGATCGCTACAGCAAGAATTGTAATGCCTTCTTCTATGGTAAGATTAAGTGCCGGCCGTATAGAAATGTCTGAAACAGAACAGGCATGGTGCTTTATGGCAGGAGCTAATTCTATTTTCACAGGAGAAAGAGAAACCTTACTGGTGACGCCTAATCCGGGAGTTTCTGAAGATATGCAGATGCTGCAGACATTAGGGCTGAAACCTATGATGAAAAAAGAAACATGCTGCTAGATAATTATGAATGATAAATTATGAGTGATGAGTTGGATTACTGTTATTATAGCACTTGTTATAAAATTTGTTTTTGAATTTTTATATACTGCTCTATAAGTTGGAAAACACAAAGGCGCAAAAGCTTTTGTAGTAAGTAATATTTTAAGGCGCAAGGATTTTATCTCCGATAAAATTGGATATTGTAAATTTTATTCTCTCACAGATTATGGAAATTAAGCAGATAACTATGAAAAAAATCTGCAAAATCTGCGAGCGGATCATTTGCAGAAAATCTTAGTGTATTTGCGATTAATTCAACATTCAACACAACATATTCAACTAAATTATTATTAGATCCAATTTCATCACTCATTATTACTTTTTACATCAATATATGAATACAATAACAAAAGAAATCAGCCTGCAACAGAGAGATAAAGCTGTCAACTGGCATCCCTATACGCAGATGAAAACAGCTGATGATATTATTCCCATTGTAAAGGGAAAAGGAGTTTACCTTTATGATAATGAAGGAAAACAATATCTGGATGTCGTTTCATCATGGTGGGTAACGCTGCACGGGCATTCACATCCTTATATTGCACAACGTGTTTTTGAGCAGTTGAATACACTGGAACAGGTGATTTTCGCAGGATTTACCCATGAACCTGCTGTAAAGCTTTCGGAAAATTTACTCAAACTTCTTCCGGCTGGCCAGGAGAAAGTTTTTTATTCGGATAATGGTTCTACAGCAGTAGAAGTTGCTTTAAAAATGTGCATTCAATATGCATACAATAAAGAGAAAAAGAAGACGAAGATTTTAGCTTTTAAAAATGCCTACCATGGGGATACTTTCGGGGCCATGTCTGTAAGTGGAAAGAGTTTCTGGACAAGACCTTTCGAAAGCATGCTGTTTGAAGTTGTGTTTATTGACACACCCAATGCAGAAAACCTGGAAAGCCTTCGGTTGCAGATTAAAGAGCTTGCTGATGAAGTAGCCTGTTTTATCTATGAGCCTTTAGTTCAAGGGGCTGCAGGAATGTTAATGTATAAAGCTGAAGATCTTAGCCAGCTGATGAAATTTTGCAGAGAAGAAGACGTTCTTATGATCCAGGATGAAGTTTTTACAGGGTTTGGAAGAACAGGTAAGCTTTTCGCAGCAGATTATCTTACAGAAATCCCGGATATTATGTGTTTTTCAAAAGGACTTACCGGAGGAACCATGCCTATGGGAATCACGACCTGTTCTGATGAGATTTACAATGCCTTTCTTTCTGACGACCGTCATAAAACCTTATTTCACGGGCATTCGTTTACGGCTAATCCTTTAGCCTGTACAGCGGCTCTTGCCAGTATGGAATTACTACTTACAAGTGAAACTCAAATGAATATCAACCGCATTACTCATCAACATTCTGAGTTTGTGAAGGCAATTGCTTTACATCCTCATGTAGAAAAGGTTCGACAAATCGGAACTATTTTAGCGTTCGATTTTAAAACCGGGAATGGTACTTCTTATTTCAATGAAATAGGGAAGAAGCTTTACAATGAATTCTTACAGAGAGGGATTATCATGAGGCCGTTGGGAAATGTAATCTATCTGGTTCCGCCATATTGTATTACCTCCGAAGAATTGGATTTTGTATATCAGAATATTATGGAAGTTCTGGATCAGTTTAGAGATTAAATGATCCCTTCAAGTAATAGTTTTTTAATTTTTTTAACCTTATAGGTTTCCAGAACCTATAAGGTTTTTAGGGTTTTATATTCAGCGTATTATTTCCGCAATAGTTGCCTGATTTTCTTAGAGCTCCTGTTCTGCTTTCCTCAAAATAGTAATCAATTCTTTCAATTCATCTTTATTGAAATCCAGTAAATTCTGATTAAAATGATTGGATGGGATTTTTATATAATTAACCCACGAAGAAAGCTTCTCCCGGTAAACACTCCCAAATTCAATATTATTCATGGTAACAAATTTATACTTTGCTTCCTGATTCGCCTTTTCATTTTCTCTCTGTACCACAGTCTGAAGAGCCTGAATCAGTCTTCCCAACTCATTTTTGTCAACCGTAAGTGTTTTTTTAGATATTTCGTCGAAGGTTTCATATTCATACATGATTCCCAGCAAAGTTTCTGATGAATTATCAGACATATCTTTTGTGATAATCTTTTGAATATTGAGGTTTTTAAATTTACCCAGATGGATGATTTTTTTCTCAATTAATGTCCCTTTTCTAGAATTTACAGTAAGGCCGCGGGATGTGGTATTTGATCTTTGAATTGTAGGCGGCGGCGTTATCTGTGCCGTCACCCATGCACTTAATGCACAGGAAGTCAGTATAATGATTCTTCTCATTTATAGAATTGTTATTAGTTTTTTTAATATATTTTTTTACTTCTTAATTAGTTTTTTTGTAGAAAATTTTCCATTTTCAAAAATAGCTTTTACCAAATAAACTCCTTTAGAAAGTTCAGAAACATCAGAATGATTTTCTATTAAAGTTTTTAATAGTCTTCCATCAAGAGAATAAATCTCTATTTTATCAACTTTTTCTTTTGATTGATAAATAAAATCATGCTGTACAGGACTTTCAAAAGTAATTTCAGGGTTATTTTTTACAGCTTCTCTCGTTGATAATGTAGCAGTATTATTTAAAAGATATTTAACAATCTCTGTTGTAGGTCCGTCTCCGTATACAATTATATTATTATCAAAAGCCTTTATTGCATTAACAGAATGATAGAGTAAATTAGAATCGGTTTCTACATATTCTCCAAATATAGAATCAACAGATCCGTTTTGATTAAGTTTAGTGATATAATAAGCGGGAGCATTATTAAAATCTGCAAAACCTGCAACATAATAAGAACCATTTTTCTCATAGATATCGTGAAATTCAAGGCCAAGTGTACCATTATAACTGAATGTGGTATCCGGCGTCCCATCAGCATTCACTCTTCCTATCGTAGCAGGGTTGGATGTTCCAAGTTTTGCATATATCATTTTATTACCCGAATCTATTTTTACAACATTAGCATCCACTCCATCAAACAAAACTTCTCCATTGTTCCCAAATCCAGTCATAGGCTGTCCGTCAGGAGTATATTTTTTTATGGTAGTGTGTCCCCAAAAAATAAGATTGAGCTGATGATCCAAAATAATACGGGGAATCCCATACACCGATAGTTCACCATTATTCCCAAAACTGTTATCTGATGTGCCGTCGGCATTTAATCTGAATGTATGAGTATAAGAATCAAGGTGTCCGAAAGAATCTATACCAATGCCAGAAACAATGATTTTATTTCCCTGTTCTATAAGGTTATTTTTTATATTGAAATTATCCTGATAGTAATTGGCTAATACCTTTATTCCGCCATTTGAAAACGAAGAGTCTAATTGCCCGTTGGAAAGTAACCGAACTACATCTAAATAATTAATACTATTTGCAGAATCATATCGTTTTAACAGTAACGTCAGTTTATCATTGGCATGTCTTATAAATCCAACAAGAGCGTCTGATGCATAATTCAATGCCGTTTTACCGTTATTTCCAAAAGTCAAATCAAGAGAACCATTGTAACTTGTCGCTTTTGAGATGATTAACTGATTAGTATTGGCGTCAAAGGACTGATAAAATACCGTATTGGTTGTTTCGGTTAGCTCTCCCAGATAAGAGGTTCCCGTTTGAAGGTTGTAAATTCCGTTTGAAGCAAACGCAGGATCTTTGGAAATAATTTGAGCAAAAGAAGCTTGTGCTACGAGAGTAAGCACAAATAATAATTGTTTTTTCATTGTTTGGTTTTTTTATAAAAATTTTGAGGTTATAATATGTAACCCTATAATATATTTTTAAGTTGAGTTTCCAAATGTATGATAAAATTTAAGAAAAGTAAAGAGATACTCAGATTTTGCTATATGAGAGACATTTTATTAGAATAGGGTCAGATAGTAACAAAAAAGAGTTTTACCTCAGTCCATTACCCCACAAATGAAGCTCAGAAAGAATAGGACCCAGTTTTTGACCTTTTTCGGTTAATTTGTAATACACTTCAGGCGGAAAATTGTAGACTTCAATCCGTTCAATAATAAGATCTTCTTCAAGCTGTTTCAATTGCTCTGAAAGTACTTTCTTGGAAACCCGGGGCATATTTCGCCAAAGTTCCACAAAACGCACCTGATCTTCTTCAAAGAGGTTGTGCAGGATCAGCGGTTTCCATTTACCCGAAAGAATATCCAGGCTTCGTCTTAATCCACAATTTTTAAATTCTTCAAAATTCATAAGTCGATTGAATATTTATGGTTAACCTTTTGGTAACCTTCGATTGTTTTACCTTAATCAGGCAATAGCTTTACCCTACAAACTTAGTCAAAATGAAATTACAATTATGGCGCAATGCAACATTGCTATTGAATATTGATGGAATTTCCATCCTCGTAGATCCAATGCTTGGAGAAAAAGGCTTTATGGGAAAAATACCTATGACAGATAGTGAATTGCTAAACCCTCTCGTAGATCTGCCTTTTAATAAAGAAGAATTAAATAAAAAATTAAGAGGAATAGATGCAGTTGCTGTTACCCATCTTCACCCTGATCATTGGGATGCCACAGCTATCGAACTTCTGAATAAAAATATTCCAATCATCTGTTCAGAAGCTATTTCGGAACAAATTAAAGCACAGGGATTTACAAGTGTTGTTACGGTGAATAATCAGCTTCAATGGAATAATATTGAAATATCTACAACCAAAGGCCAGCATGGAACCGGAGAAATCGGAGAAAAAATGGGAATTGTGAATGGTTTTGTTTTTAAGACAGGAAATAAATCAGTTTACATTGCAGGAGATACTATCTGGTATGATGAAATTGCTCAAGAAATTGCTCAACATCAGCCACAACACATCATTGTTGCAGGAGGTGCCGCCACCTTTTCTGTAGGAGACCCTATTATCATGACCAGTGAAGATATTATAAAAGTCTGCAAATACGCTCCTGAATCCACTGTTTGGGTAACCCATCTTGAAGCCGTAAGCCATTGCAGAGAAGACCGTCAATTTATTCAGGCAAAAATTAATGAAAATGGATTAGAGAAAAGATGTTTTGTTCTGAATGACGGAGAAGAACTTGACCTTCATTTTTAATTTAAAGGGCTCTTAAAAAGAATTAATACAAAATAAAACAAAAAAGGATAGAACTCATTTCTATCCTTTTTTATTTATCAAATGGTAATTTTAATCTTCTACACACTTATTTCTCGCAGCTTTCATTCCAAAATACAACATCAGTAATACCGCAAAGCTTAACAAATAAAATGAACTGTTCCAGGAAATATCCCAATCATGAAGTTTTCCAAATAAAGGAGGCCCAAATGCGGCAATCAGGTATCCTACAGACTGTGCCATTCCCGATATCTTAACTGCATTGATACTGCTTTTCGTTCTCGTAGAAAAAAACAGAATTGACAGGCTGAAAGACAATCCATTAGAAATACCTATAATAACAGCATTTACATAGATCCACTGAGATTTCATGAAAACAAACATCATTGTACTTCCAAACATCAGAGCACATATAAAAAGAATCATAAGTCTCTGATCTTTCATCTTGCTGGCAATAATCGGACAGCAGAACGTCACAGGAATCATGGTAATCTGGATTACAAAGAAAACCCATCCGGAGCTTTCCCCCTGCATATGAAAATCTGCAAGAAATGAAGGCAGCCAGGCCACCAGACAATAATAGAATAAAGACTGCAGCCCCATAAAAATACTGATGTTCCATGCCTGGGCAGATTTAAACATATTAAAATCAGAAGTACTGAGTGCCGTTTTGGGCTGATTCGGATTTCTTTTATTAAATATGAACTCCAATGATAAAACCAGAAAGCCTAGTGCTGCAATCACCAGCCAGATTCCCAGGGAGCCCTTCCATCCAAACCCGGTGAGTTCCCCGATTTTCACACTGAAACCAGAAGCCAAAGCCGCAGTAAGATTCATGGATACTGCAAAAATTCCTGTCATGAGGCCAATCTGCTTCGGAAAATTATTTTTAACATATCCCGGGGTGACCACATTTCCGATACATATTCCTAAGCCAATGAATATAGACCCTAAAAACAATAGCCAAAGAGAACCGCTGATTCGTAAAAATAAACCAAAACTTAAAATAATAAGAGAATATATTAGAAGTGTACTGATACCAAGCTTATTAGAAAACTTACTTACCAGCACAGAACATGCAGCAAACATAAACAGTGGAATAGAGGTTAGCAGACTTACCTGAAAATTATCCAGTTTCAATGCATCTCTTATCTCTCCTAATACAGGGGCTACTGCCACAATGGGTGAACGGAGGTTACTGGAAATTAATATAACTACAACAACGTTAATGATTAATAAAACATACGAAGCATTCTTTTTTACTTCATTCTTCATCATGATAAAAACTTTTCTGCAAAATTAACATAGTAATTTTGTTTAATTTTGCCAAAGTTTTAACCTTAAACGACATGAACGCTAACGACAGCATAAAAGTAGATGAACTGAAAAAACCTTATTTCGTATGGTTTGAAGAAAACTGGGTTCATGATGATGTTCTTCATCACCATCAGAAAGGTCAGCTCGTATATGTTGAGAGTGGTTTTCAGTATATTACTATTGAAGAAAAAATCTATTTGCTTCCTCAAAATCATGCTGTATGGATACCTCCCAATGCCGTCCACAAAACAAATTCCCATTCTGAAAAGATCAAACTGATGATTATGTTTGCGGAGATCAGTACCAAAGAATCTTTCTATCATGAAGTGAGTGTATTTTCTGTTCCTTCTGTTTTGAAAGAAATGATAAAATATGCAGAGAAATGGTCTAAACTTATGACTCCGGATCATAATGAGAACCTATTCCTGAAAGCGCTGTTCAATGAACTTCCACAGTTTGTAGAGCATTCCCTGATTCTTCATATCAGCCTTCCTAAAGATAAACGCCTTACTAAAGTCATAGAATATCTGCACAATCATTACCGCAAGGAAATCAAAATGGAAGACCTCAGTGATAAAGCACTTTTATCTTTCCGCACACTTGAACGTATTTTCAAAAAAGAAACAGGTCTTACCCTAAGCAAATACCAACAAATGCTTCGTATCATCAAGAGTCTTGAGTATTTAAGTTCTGGGAATCTTACGATTTCAGAAACAGCTTATGAAGTAGGGTACAAGAGTGTTCAGGCCTACACCAGAAGTTTTCTGTCTGTGATGCATTTCAGGCCAACTGATTTTATTAAAACAATTCAATAGCCGTTTAAAGCAACTGCAGGGGCAGTTAAAATATGGTAAAAAAGAGACTTATAGAGATATTAAAACATTCAGTATTCCTTTATAGAAAAGAAATTAACTTGTTAAAAGAAGGATATAATTCACATTTTACAACATTTTCCACTTCAACAATCAATATTCAATTATGACATTGTTGAAAATAAAAAGGTCTCCACAAATGGAGACCTTAAAAAAACACAAATGATGAAAAAAAATTATTTCGATTCACAAATATAAACAAAAATCATGTTATGCAAAACATCATAAGCTCATTTTTTTTAAAAATTATTTATTTTAAGTAAAAATAACTATTCTCTAAATGATTTTAGTTTTCTTTAGGATTCCGAAATTCTTTACACAAAAACATATCCTGCTAAATATAATTCGCGTCCTGATGAATTGTATGCCGTTTTTTACCCCAAACAGAGAAGTTGTAAAAAGTGAATTATTATAAAAACAAAGCTTCTTTAAAACAATATTTAAACAAATGTTTAACTTTTTTATGACTCTACTCATAAAAATCTAAAAAATCTTTGCAGTAATTTCTCCAAAACATATTGTATGAGTGCAAAAAAATTTAAAGGAGTGCCTAAACAAAAAATTGGAGGTTTCCATGATACAGAAACCAGAAAACTATTTGATCAGGATTCCATGTCGCTAAAATTTGAAACATTAAAAGAGAGGCTTTTCTCAGTCAATAAATGGCAAAGTTACTGTGGGGAGGCATTTACAGCATTTAAACTTTATAATTCCAGCGGCCATCCTGTAGATCGTGAGCCACAAAAAGGAGATTTTATCAGGATTGACATTCCAGGACCTGGAGAACCTGGTGCTAAAGGATATGATTGGGTAGAGATTACAGATATCTGTTTCTACCAGAACAGCTTTGCTGAAAGTATAACAATGACCTGCAGACCATCCAGAAATCCGGAAGATAAAAAGAAACGCCATATTGCTCATTTTTACAGTTCAGGAGCAAGCTCTACCTTTATGATATCAAAAAGTCCTGCTCATTTAAAAGCAGCAGTGTATGGACGAAATGAAAGACCTAATCTCAATGCCAAGCTCTTTGATGCCATCAGGAATCTTGTTATCGCTGCCGGAGGAATGATGGGAACTGCTAAAATACAATGGAAACAGCTTACAGACGGTTTACTGGATTTTGAATAACCTTTTTCTACCTTTTTTGATCTAGATCAAAGTTTAGTATTTGTTGTACAGGGACATTTGCACCCGAATATTTTAAACAAAATTTATGAGTACAACATTAGAAAAAGGACAGACTATTAATTTTTTCCGGGCAACCACTCCCATTATCATTTCGGTATTTGGGGTTTACCTTACCATAGGAATTGCGTTGGGAGTACTTCCTGGGTTTGTTCAGAACACATTAGGTTTTGACAGCATTATTGTGGGGTTTGTCATTGGCCTGCAGTCACTGTCAACACTTTTAACCCGTGCTTATTCCGGAAAAATCACAGATACCAGAGGAGCTAAGAAAAGTAAAATGTCTGGTGTAGTATTAGCTGTTATTGCCGGGATTGTTTATGTACTGGCAGTATTATTTCAGGCTAATCCGCTGATGGCACTTGTCTTTCTGTTGCTGGCAAGGATCATCCATGGTGTTGGTGAAAGTTTTCTGGTTACCGGAGCATTAACGTGGGGAATAGGGCTGGCAGGACATTTTAACTCCGGGAAAGTAATGACATGGAACGGTATTGCCATGTATGCAGGAATTGCAATCGGAGCACCTGTAAGTATCTGGTTGAGTAAAGAATACAACATACTACCTGCTTTTATCCTTATAGCCTTACTTCCGCTTGTAAGCTGGCTTTCTACTGCAAAGCTTCCTTCTATTACTGTAGATAAAGATCATGTGCGAACACCTTTTTACAAAGTCATCGGTGCAATATCAGGCCAAGGACTGAGTCTTGCTTTTTCATCAATGGCATTTGGATGTATTGCTTCTTTTATTGCTTTATTTTTCTCACAAAAGAGTTGGGGTGACGTTTCACTTGCCTTTATGATTTTCGGAATATGTTACGTTCTTACCCGAATTTTCTTTGCTTCATTTCCTGATAAATACGGAGGTTTTAAGATTGCTTTGATCTCTCTGATCATCGAAGTAGCAGGACAGCTGCTGATCTGGACATCTGTTTCCAAAACATTAGCCGTTATTGGATGTGGATTGACAGGGGTTGGATTTTCATTGGTCTTCCCGGCTTTGGGAGTTCTTGCCATTCAAAAAGTAAAACCACAAATGAGAGGAACAGCATTGGGAGCATATGTAGCATTCGTTGACCTTTCATTAGGAATGGCAGGCCCCATTGCAGGATTAATTGCCGGCTGGTTTGATTATCAGACTGTATACCTGTTCGGAGGAATCAGCTGTATAATTGCAATGATTATTTTACTATTTAATAAAAAATAAAAATGGAAAATTCTCTAATATCTCAAGTAAAAGAAACGAAAAAAATACGTTCTGTATTTATCATTAAAAATAAACAATATCTTACTCCTCACCTTATCCGTGTCATATTTGAAATTGATGAAAATCAGGCTGAACTGTTAGCCAATGTACGTTCCGGTTCTAATAATAAAATCTTTATACCGACTGAAGAGGTAAGCTCCCCTTTAATCAGAACGTATACTAACAGAAAAATAGATCTTGAAAACCGGGAATTAAGTATAGATTTCGTTGCCCATGGTGATAACGGACCTGCTTCTATCTGGGCATTACAAGCGAATCCCGGTGATTCATTGGAAATAGGAATGAAAGAAAGTACAAGACCTTTAGTTCCCGATGCAGATTTTTATCTGCTGGCGGGAGATGCAACAGCATTACCTGTCATTTGTGCTATTGCAGAACAATTTCCTCCGTATGTGTCGGCAAAGATACTATTAGAGGTGGCAGGCAAAGAAGATGAACTTATCCTGTGTTCTGCAGCAGATATTTCAATTGAATGGCTGCACAATCTTCATCCGGAAAAGGGAAGCCGGCTCTCAGAAGCCGTTAAATCTGTTCAGTTTCCACCAGGTGTTTTGAAAGAATATGTTTATATCGCAGCAGAATATACAACAGTACACGAGCTTCGTAATTACTTCAAAACGACCTTGGAATGGGATCCGCATGGTTTATACATTTGCTCATACTGGAAAGCCGGGAAGGCAGAAAACTCATAGCTAGAACAGAATAAAAAGAAGTAAGCAAAGCCATTTATTACTATTTTTGCTTACATGCAGGAACTTTTAACGTCATATATTAAAAACAGAATATCGGTCACGGATAAAGAATTGGAAACTATTCTCTCTTATTTCAGACTTATCCAATTAAAAAAGAATGAAATGCTCCTTTCCAATGGACAAAACAGCCAGAGAACATTTTTTGTAGTGAATGGCTGCCTCCGTATATTTTTCATCAATGAAGAAGGGCAGGATTCCACCCGATATTTTGCCTTTGAAAATCAATTTGCCACTGCACTTACCAGTTTTATTACTTCTGAACCCTCTGAGGAATTTATTGAAGCCGTGGAGGATTCAGAAGTATATTATATTAGTCATAAGAATTTTTATCACCTTCTGGAAATTATCCCGCAATGGGAAAAATTTTACAGAATATATCTGGAAACAGCTTATGTGAACAATACCAAAAGGCTGATGTCTTTCCTTATACAGGATGCTCTTGAAAAATACCGCCAGCTTCTGGATGAAAATCCGGTTGTCGTAAGAAGACTTTCTAACAAATTGGTGGCTTCTTACCTTAATATTTCTCAGGAAACACTAAGCAGACTAAAGTCCAGGCTTTAATTTTTGTTTGATAAATCTAACATTATTTAGAAATAGCTATTATTTATTTAAACCATTTTTAAACTGGTTAAAATTATCAAAAAATTAATACCAGAGCCTGTTTAAGAAAAATTTAAGCCTTATATTTGCACCAATGTTAAAATGGTTCTCCATATTATGCTCGATGATGTATGTGCTGGCTACCACCAATGCGGGGGAAGTACTGAAGGTACCTATGTTTGTGGAACATTTTATGGAATACCACGGAAGTTTATCAGAATTTGTGATAGAGCATTATGATAATCACAAACAGGATTCTGACTGGGATACCGATCAGAAACTGCCGTTTATTAATCCTCCCATCGTATTAACTGTACATGCCCAGCTTCCGGAACTTACATTCGAAATAAAAAAGCCTAAAGAAATTACTGTTTCCAAGAAAAACAGTATCTACAAGGAAAAAGATTTTTCCAATCATTCGCTTTCTCAGATTTTCCAGCCTCCACGGCTTTCTTAATTGATTTTATACTGACATTGCTTTAGCCTTAAAGCAATCCATTTATTATTACATATCAATTTAACCTTTCGTGCATTATAACTCTGTTTATGATGTCTTTGCTATAATTTGTTTAAATTTTTCAGGATGATAAATTTACAATAAAGTGCATGAGGATCAGGAAAATATTTTCTCTTCTGTAGCTGCAATCGTAAAAAACAAAGACTTCAACAGCTTTTATAAGGCATTCCGGGTTATCAATTAATAGTTTTTTTCATGTTAAATAAAATTATTGAGTTTTCTGTAAAGAATAAGCTCATCATTGCTCTGTTTACAGTGGCACTTATCCTTTTTGGGATCTATGAAACTACCAAGCTGCCCATCGATGCCCAACCGGATATCACAAATAATCAGGTTCAGATCATTACGACTGCTCCTTCTTACGGGGCAGCAGACATAGAACGTCTTGTTACATTTCCTATCGAACAGGCTACCAGTAACATCAGCGGAATTACGGAACTTAGAAGTTTCTCACGTTTCGGACTGTCATTAGTCACTGTGGTTTTTGATGATAAGACAGATGTCTACTGGGCACGCCAACAGGTTCAGGAGCGTTTACAGCTTGTTCAGGACAACATCCCGGCAGGAATCGGCAAACCGGAACTGGGACCTATTTCTACCGGATTGGGGGAAATTTTCCAATATGTGGTAAGAGCCAAAAAAGGGTATGAAAATGTCTATGATGAAACTGAACTCAGAACCATTCAGGACTGGGTTGTCAGAAGACAGCTTCTGGGAACTAAGGGAGTAGCTGATGTCAGCAGTTTCGGAGGGAAACTGAAGCAATATGAAATTGCCATTAACCCCAACAAGCTTCAGGCATTCAATATCAATATTAATGATGTTTTTGGAGCGTTGGAAAAGAATAACCAGAATACCGGAGGTGCTTATATCGAGAAGAAAGAAACTGTTCTTTTTATTCGCAGCGAAGGGCTTCTGGGAAGTACTGAAGATATCGGAAGTATTCAGGTTGCAGAAACCAAAGAAGGTATTCCGGTACATATAAAGGACGTTGCTTCTGTGAAGATAGGGTATGCAACAAGGTATGGCGCCATGACCTATAATGATACGGGAGAAGTATCCGGAGCTATTGTTCTGATGCTGAAAGGGGAGAATGCCAACGTAGTGATTGGAAATATCAAACAAAGACTGGAAAAAATCCAGGAATCATTACCTGAAGGTGTTGTTATTGAACCTTTTCTTGACCGTGCTAAAATGGTAAACAACACCATCAGTACAGTAAAAACAAACCTGATGGAAGGAGCTTTGATTGTTGTTTTCATTCTGGTTTTGTTTTTAGGAAACTTCAGAGCGGGATTACTGGTAGCATCTGTAATTCCTTTAGCGATGCTTTTCGCGATCATTATGATGAATATTTTCGGTGTAGGAGGGAATCTGATGAGCCTTGGAGCCCTTGATTTCGGGCTTATCGTAGATGGAGCTGTCATCATTGTAGAAGCGGTACTGCATCAGCTGGCCCACAAAAAGCATTTTGGAAAAGATAATATGCTCAGCAAAAAAGAAATGGATGACCAGGTTTCCGGTTCTGCTACCAAAATGGTTAACAGTGCGGTTTTCGGTCAGATCATTATCTTAATTGTATATCTTCCGATTTTTACACTTCAGGGAATTGAAGGTAAAATGTTTAAGCCAATGGCTCAGACGGTAGCTTTTGCCCTGATTGGCGCATTTATTCTTTCCCTTACTTATATTCCTATGATGAGCTCTCTGGTACTGAGCAGAAAGAAAAAAGAAAAAGAAAATATTTCAGACCGCGTAATGGGCAAAGTGGAAACAGGCCACCAGAAAATCCTGATAAAGGCCCTTAAATATAGAAAAACCATTATTCTGGGCGTCTTGGTACTGTTTATTGGTGCTGTTGTTACCCTTTCCAGAATGGGTGGAGAATTCATCCCGTCCCTTGAAGAAGGTGATTTTGCGGTTGAAATGAGAATACTCCAGGGAAGCAATATTAACGAAACAAAAAAAGCAACCACTCAGGCAGCCAATATCCTTTTAACCCAGTTTCCAGAAGTAGAAAAGGTGGTCATGAAAATTGGTAGTGCAGAAATTCCTACAGAACCTATGCCAATGGATTCCGGAGATATGATTATTGTTTTAAAACCTAAAAAGGAATGGACTTCTGCCAAAACATTTTCTGAACTTTCTGATAAAATGAGTAAGGCATTAAGCGTTATTCCGGGATTGACAACCAGTTTCCAGTTTCCTGTACAAATGCGTTTCAATGAGCTGATGACCGGAGCCAGACAGGATGTGGTATGCAAAATCTATGGTGAAGATCTGGACAGTCTTGCCACCTATGCAAAAAAGATAGGAAGCATCATCAATACAGTAAAAGGAGCTCAGGATCTTTATATTGAACCTGTAGTAGGTGCTCCGCAGGTTGTGATAGATTATAACCGTTCTGAACTTTCCCGATATAATATTTCGGTAGCAGATATCAACAGAGTGATCAATATGGCTTTTGCCGGCCAAACCGCAGGTGCTTTATATGAAGGTGAAAAGAAGTTTGATATCGTTGTCCGAATGGATAATGAACATAAAAAAGATATTACCAGCATCCAAAGCCTTCTGGTTCCTACGACTTCAGGAGAGCAGATTCCTTTGTCGCAATTGGCTAAAGTGGAACTTAAAAACAGTCCGAACCAGATTCAGAGGGAGGATACCAAAAGAAGGATTATCGTAGGCTTTAACGTAAGAGGAAGAGATGTTCAGAGTATTGTGGAAGAGCTTCAGCAAAAGGCTGGTAAAAGCCTGAAATTATCACCTGGATATACCGTTTCCTATGGAGGAGCTTTTGAAAACCTGAATGAAGCCAAGGCAAGATTAGGTATAGCTGTTCCTATTTCGCTAGTAATGATTTTCCTGTTATTGTTCTTTGCTTTTGGCTCTGTAAAACATAGTTTGCTGATCTATACAGCCATTCCATTGTCTGCGATAGGAGGTGTTTATTTTCTGGCGTTGAGAGGAATGCCATTCAGTATTAGTGCAGGAGTAGGATTTATCGCTTTATTCGGAGTTGCGGTACTTAATGGAATTGTTTTGATATCAGAATTTAACCGATTGAAAAAGAATGGAATAGCTAATACCAACAGAATTGTACTGATAGGAACAAAAATCAGGCTTCGTCCAGTTTTAATGACTGCTTTTGTGGCTTCTTTAGGATTTCTTCCAATGGCCATCAGCAACGGTGCCGGAGCAGAAGTGCAAAGACCTTTGGCAACTGTGGTAATTGGAGGTTTGATGCTCGCCACACTTTTAACCCTTTTTGTACTTCCTATTCTCTATGTTTTGTTTGAAAATATTAATAAAGATAAAATGAAAAAAAACAATTATAAAAAACTGTCAGTTTTCTTATTGCTGATCTCTTTCGGAAGTTTTCAGGCTCAGGAAAACATTACTTACGACCAGGCTTTGGAAAAGGCTTATCAACAGAATGGCACCCTTAAAAACTCAAAATTAATATCAGACTATCAGGAAAAACTCAAAGCCAGCTATCTGGATATTCCTCAGCTGGAAGTTACAGGAGGATTTGGGCAGATTCAGGGAGAAGAAACCGACAATTCATTCGGAATCTCTCAAAGATTTAGCTTTCCTACAGTATATTCAAAGAGAAAACAAATGCTGGATGCGGAATGGTCTGCCAGTATCATCAATCAGAATCTGACCAAAACACAGCTTACCAAAGAAGTTACAGACGTTTTCTACAGAATATTAGTCCTTCAGGAGAAGAAAAAAGTATTGGAATATATCAGCCAGATGTACAATAATTTTGCTGACAAGGCCGGATTAAGATTAAAGAAAGGAGAAGCCAATATTCTGGAGGAATCAACCGCTGAAATCCAGAAAGAACAGGTAAAAGTACAGTTGAACACTCTTGAAAATGATCTGAATGTGGCAAAACTTCAGCTTCAGGTATTACTTCAGTCCGAAACTTCTTACCAACCTGTTGCCGATAAACCAACGATGAATATCGGCCTTCAGATTTCCGAGGAAATGGTAAAACAACATCCTGAGCTTCAGTATCTGCAGCAACAGATCAAAGTAGGAGAGGCAGAAGTACAACTGGAGAAAAGCAAACTTCTTCCGGACCTTCTTGTTGGGTATACCAATCAAAGTATGAAAAACATCAACAATAACCGTTTCAATTCAGTTCAGGTAGGTGTAGGAATTCCATTGTTTACAAAGGGACAAAGGGCAATGGCAAAAGCTGCACAGGCAAAAATTGCAATCTCCGAAAATCAGTATCAGAGAAAAGAAATTGAACTTAAAAACAGATTGAGACAACAGCTGAATAATTATATGAACCAACAGAGAATCATTGAAAATTATGAACAAAAACAACTTCCAAAATCCGAAACCATTTTAAAAACCGCACAGAAACAGATGGAAGTAGGAGAGATTGATTATCTGGATTGGGTAATATTGGTGAACCAGGCCGTAAAAACCAAAGCAGATTACATAGATCAACTGGAAAAACTGAATCAGATCAGTGCTGAACTTCAATTCTTAATTTCAAAATAGTAACGTCATGCATTTCAAGAATATATCAATATACAGCCTTGCTTTAATCCTTACTTTATCCTCATGCTCAGGAAAAAAAGAGGAAGAAAAAACGGTTTATGAAAATACAAAATTTACCAAAAACAATGAAAATTCGGTTCATCTTACGGAGAAGCAGATTCAGTCTGTAGGATTGACAACAACCACTATTCAGAACAGGAATATGGAAAAACTGATACGGTTGAACGGAAAAGCAGAAATTGCACCGTCCCACATCAGTTCGGTTTCCAGTATTATGGGCGGGCACATTAAGTCTATTAACGTAATTAATGGAAGCCATTTCAATAAAGGGCAGGTTTTGGCAGTTGTTGAAGATCCACAGTTCATACAGCTTCAGCAGGATTATCTGGTGACAAAAGCACAGCTTGAAGCTGCAAGGCTGAACTTTAACCGTCAGAAAGACCTTAATACAAGCAAAGCCAGCAGTGATAAGACCATGCAGACCGCCCAGGCAGATTATTCTACCCTGAATGCTACTTTAAAAGGACTTGAAGAAAAATTGAGAATCATCGGAATCAATGCCAAAGGTTTGAGTACCGGAAATATCAGAAGTAAAATCAATATTTATGCTCCGTTTACAGGTTTTGTGAGCAAAATTCTTGTGAACAACGGACAATACATCAATCCGGCAGATACTTTATTTGAGCTGATCAATCCGACAAGATTACTTTTAGAATTAAAAGTTTTTGAAAACGATGTGAATGATGTAAAAGTGGGTCAGGAAATTTTGGTCTACAACAATCAGAATCCGGATGTGAAATCAAATGCTAAAATTGTCAGCGTAGTTCCTAGTATTGAAAACGGAGGTTCTGCAACTGCGGTTGCCAAATTATCTTCTGTAAATTCTGAATTTGTAAAAGGAATGTACGTGAATGCCGAAGTAAATATCAGCAGCCGTTATACAATGGGACTTCCTAACGAAGCAGTAGTATCTTTTGAAAACAAAAATTATGTTTTTGAAGATCTCGGAAAGTCAAATTACAAAATGATTCCAGTCGTAACAGGAATTTCTGATGATCAGTTTACAGAGGTATTAAAAGCAGATTTTTTAAAGGACAGGAAAATAGTACAGAAAGGAGCTTACAGCCTTCTGATGATGCTTAAAAACAAAGCAGAATAGATTTAAATTCATATCATAGAATCAAAGGATCAGTCGAAAGATTGATCTTTTTTTGTTTTATAAAGGGCTCAATCATAAAGCTTCTTCAGTGACAAAGTTGTACCTCTTTGCTTTCTCAAAATAAGCATTTGAATCATGCTACTTTGCATTAAAAATCACAAAAACATGATATTTGACATGTTTTTCGTATTGAGAAATATTATTTAATGCATAATTCATTTTAAAATAATACATTTAGGAAGTGAATAGTTTTTAAAGGATTTTTTAGATGAATAAGAAAAGAACTTTTATCGAAAATTTATGACAAAAAAACCTTTGCACAACTTCCATATTCCGGTAATGGGACTGGCTTACACCATAGACAGCCCGATCCGTGTTGCCCAATATGGAATTTCTTCTGTGATCTCCATCATTGACGATGAAATCCTGGAAAAGATGAAAAACTTTTATAATAAAAAGTTTAATCTCGACTATTTTGGAATTTCAACAAAGACAGATGATTACAGGGCAAAAAGAATTACTGCCTATCTGGATATGGTGGATGATATCGTGAATGAAAAATTTGAATCTTTCAAACAGGAAATCAGCAAAAACAAAGAGGCTTTAAAAGACTTTATAGCCATACTTCCGAATACTTCGGATCTTAAAACAAGTCTTCAGAATCTTATAAATCAGAAAGAGAACTGGAGCTCCAATATTAAAAACTTCATAGAATCCAACCTGAGACCCGGAAGCATTGACGTCAATATCATGACGAAAGTGGATAAAGACAATTATCAGAACAACGAACAGCTTCCTGTGATGTACAACGATGCCCATGCTTCACTGCGGGGATTTGCCAAAAGCAAACTATCATCATCAATGGTTCTTTCTGCAGGAATGAATCCTCGTCTGTACAGCTATATGGAAGAATTTGAAGACTTTTTCCCGGATGAAAACGGAAAGATCAAAAAGAAAATCATTCTTAAAGTAAGCGACTTCCGTTCTGCAATGATCCAGGGAAACTTTCTGGCTAAAAAAGGATTGTGGGTTTCAGAGTACAGAATAGAATCCGGGTTGAACTGTGGAGGACATGCCTTTGCCACCGAAGGAATGCTTCTTGGGCCGATCATGGAAGAATTTAAGCAGAAAAAAAATGATCTGATACAGTCTGCACATGCCTTAATGACGGCTGCTTTGGAACAAAAAGGAAAATGTATTGTTTCTGAGCCTTTGGAAATGAAAATTACTGTTCAGGGTGGAGTTGGAACTTCCGAAGAACATGAGTTTTTATTGGCCAATTATCATGTAGACAGTGTAGGATGGGGTTCTCCGTTTTTACTGGTACCTGAAGCCACTTCGGTAGATACAGAAACCCGGAATCTGCTTGTAAAATCCAAAGAGCAGGATTTGTATCTGAGTAATATTTCGCCATTGGGAGTGCCTTTCAATACGGTAAAAGGAACATCCAATGAAACATTGAAATATGAAAAAGAAGCTAAAGGAAAATACGGCAGTTCCTGCCCCAAAAAGCTTCTGGCATTAAGTAAAGAATTCTCACCGGAAGGAACCTGTACCGCTTCCAAAAAATATCAGGATATCAAACTGAAAGAATTATATGCCGATCAGGAAATCTTAACAGAAAAGGAATTCAATAAACGAAAATCTCAGATTACCGATAAAGCCTGCCTGTGTGTAGGACTTGTGAATGCTGCCTATATGGAACAGAATCTTGAAATCAAAGGTGAAAAGCAAGGTGTTGTGATATGTCCAGGACCCAATATTGCTTTTTTTGATAAGGAAGTTTCACTTTCGGAAATGGTAAAACATATTTATGGAAACACCAATATTCTTTCCCATACTCAACGTCCGAATATGTTCATCAACGAACTGAAAATGTATGTTGATTATCTGAGAAAGGAAATTACAGAATCATCAGTACAGATTACCCATTCCCAGACAAAAAAATGGAATGCTTTCAAAAAGAATGTACTTGAAGGAATAGAATATTATCATGATCTTTTTAAAGGATCATCATTCTTCAGCAACGGATTATCAACCATCAACCTGCAATTACAGGAATATAAACTCCAGCTTACTGCTATTGAGGTTCCGCAGATTGAAAAATAACCGTATTTTTTAATTGATAGATAATAAAAACAGCTTTCAAAACAAGGCTGTTTTTATTTTTTTGAACGGTTTTGTTGGAAAATACAGAGACACAAAGATTTATAAAATTATTGTGTATTTAAGGTGCAAGAAAAATCAAAGATTTTCAGCAAGATTAATTTTCTCGCAGATTATGGAAATTGAGGAGATTTTTTTATTAGGATCTGCGAGAGTTTTAAAATATACAGTGTTTAATTTTATCGGAGATAAAGTCTTTGGCACAATGCAGGTGAAATTTCTTTGCCTCGTTGCATTTTCAACAAAATAATAGTCAAAAAAACTTAGGAAACATCAGCAATTCCATTTATAATAACTATAGCAGGAATGGCTATTTTGAATATCCTCAGGGCTTAATATTCCTTACCTTAGAGCTCACTTAGTAAAATTATTTTTATGGAAAAAAGAAAAATCAAAAACACCGATTTAACGATTGCTCCAATCAATTTCGGAGGAAATGTTTTTGGATGGACGCTGGATGAAAAACAGTCTTTTGATATACTGGACCGCTTTGCAGAAGCAGGATTTAATTTTGTAGACACTGCAGATACCTATTCATGGTGGGTAAACGGAAAAGGAGGACAATCTGAAGAGATCATCGGAAAGTGGATGAAAAGCCGTTCCAACCGTAATGATATCGTTTTGGCAACAAAAGTAGGTTCTGAAACGAAGGAGCATGGCTATGATGTCAGCAGAAAGCACATCTTACAATCAGTAGATGAATCGCTGCAAAGGCTTCAGACGGACCATATTGATCTTTATTATACTCATTTTGATGATAATGTCACTCCGGTAGAAGAAACACTTTCTGCTTATGATGAGATTATTAAAGCTGGAAAAGTACGCTATATTGCGGCTTCCAATTTATCACCGGAACGTTTGAAAGCATCATTTGAAGCTGCAGAAAAGAATAATCTTCCTAAATATGTTGCTTTACAGCCTCATTACAACTTAATGGAGAGAGAAGGCTTTGAACAAAATTATGCCCTTCTGGCAGAGCAGTTTGATTTAAGTGTATTTCCATATTGGTCTCTGGCAGCAGGATTCTTAACGGGTAAATATCGTGATGAAGCAGATCTTGCAAAAAGTGCGAGAGGTGAAGGAGTAAGGAAATATTTAAACCCAAAAGGACTTGAAGTCCTAAAAGCATTAGATCAGGTAAGTGCAAAACATAATACCACTCAGGGAACGGTTTCTCTGGCATGGTTGTTATCTAATCCTTTGATCACAGCACCTATTGTAAGTGCAACGAGTGCCTCTCAGCTTGAAACAGTATTTAATGCTCCGAAACTTATTTTGGATCAGGAAGATATTGATCTGCTGAATAATGCAAGCAACTAATTTTTTCAACTTTCATTATAGACTAAAATTAAATCCGTTCATTACTGAACGGATTTTTATTATTTGACGATGCTAACCACCCCGTCAAAAATTCTTTGAATTTTCGCCACCCCACCAAAGGAGGGGAATTCAGGTTTTTCATTGTTATATTAATCAGAATATTCTTTCAACAGCTGTCTGTAGCTCATCAATATTGAGGATTTTGAAATAAAGCCTACAAAATCATTATTTTCGCTCACTACCGGAAGGTTCCATACGCCTGTATCATCAAAAGTCTGAAGAATATCCAAAGGTTTATTTTCACGGTGAAGTATAGCCGGTGGAGTTTTCATAATCTGAACAACGAGCTGGGAAGCATCAATTTCTTTGTTAAAAAGATAAGGTCTTATATCATCCAGAGTAAGAACTCCTTTCAATTTTCTGCTTTCATCCACAACGGCAAAAATATTTTTGTCTCCATTCTTCACCATTTCAAACAATTCTGTAACAGAAGCATTTTCATTAATCGTCTGTGAATATTTATCAATAAAATCTTCAGTTCTTAAAGCGAAAAGAAGGTTTTTATCATGTTTATTTGTGAATATTTTTCCTTCATCGGCTAGTGATTTTAATTCCGGAGAAATCGGAGAGAACCATTTGGCAATAAGATAAGAAATGATGGAAGCAATCATCAGAGGGATAAACAGGTCATATCCGAAACTTGATTCTGCAATCAGAAATATAGCTGTAAGCGGGGCATACAAAACACCGCTCATTGCTCCGGCCATTCCAACCAGTACAAGATTAGTCACAGGAACATCTGTAAAACCAATATGCTGGCAAACCAGTGCAAATAAATATCCCAAAGTTCCACCGGCAAAAAGAGAAGGGGCAAAATTACCTCCGTTTCCGCCGCTAAAGATTGTAAATGAAGTTGCAAATGCCTTTAAAAGCAATACAAGAACTAAAAATATAATAATTGTCCAGTCTCCGATCTCAAAATATCTGAAAAAACTGTTTTCAATAATAGAATAAGTGTTCCCATTGGTAAAGGCCTTTACAGTCTCATAACCTTCCCCGAACAGCGGAGGAAAAAGAACACATAGCAGAGAAAGTACAGCTCCTCCAAACATTGCTTTACGCATTCTGGAAAGCTGAAGTCCTTTTATAAAATGTTCTACTTTTTGGGAAATAATTACAAAATAACGGGCATACAAACCAGTTACAAGCCCTAAAATAAGGTAATAAGGAACATTTTTATAATTGAACGGATCTCTTGTATAAAACCTGAAAAGAACATCTTCCTGAAGTAAAATCCTAGACAATAAACTTCCACAGACAGCAGCCACCACCAAAGGAATAAAATCTGTAAAAACAACCCCGGTCAACAGAATTTCAAATGCAAACATAATCCCGGCAATAGGAGCATTGAATGCAGATGCAATCCCCGCTGTAGCACCGGCAGCCAGCAATAAAGTTCGTTCTTTGTAACTTAATCTGTAGGTCTGTGCATAGTTGGAACCAATGGCAGCTCCGGTAACGGCAATAGGACTTTCCAATCCTGCTGAGCCTCCCAATCCAACGGTAACAGCACTTTGTATCACCTGAGAATACATCTTAACCGAGGCTACAATACTGGAATTCTGTGCAATTTCGTATAAAATAGCTCCGATACCTTTACGATCCTGACCTTTAAATATTGTCAGAACGATCATCGTAGTGAGAACAATTCCTAAAAAAGGAAAAACGATATAAAATAATATCTGATATTCAAAATGAACTTTATTGGTAATGAAATAATGAATATTGTGTACCAGAGTTTTCAGAATAACTCCTGCAAGACCCGCTGTACAGCCTACCAGAATTCCGGAAAGAACAAGAAACTGATTTCTGCTCAGCCTGTTGTTCAGCCAATGCAGAATAAGCTCATAACTGCGTGCTTTTTCCAATCCGTATTTCTGGAAATCTCTTTTAAATTTAAGGAAGCTAAGGTATTTTTTTTTGTTGTGAATTTTCACCTTGGAAATATTTTACACTATCATCAGATTGATAAAGCAGCGTAAATTTATGAAATATATCACAAAAAACCTCATTTTGGAGCTATACACTTGCTCTATCGTTTCTATTTTTGTAATTTATATTTTAATTTAAAATTCAAAATTTCTTCTAAATTTGGTAATAGATTTATCACATGAAAATTCTCATCATTGAAGACGAAGCCGCTCTTGCTCAAAGTATTTCCGAATATCTGTCCGGAGAAAATTATCTCTGTGAAGCTGCCAGTACATTCGGCGAAGCTATGAGTAAAATAGAAGCATTTGAGTATGACTGTATTTTACTGGACATTATGCTGCCGGATGGAAATGGCCTTACAATTTTGGAAGAATTAAAAAAACAACAGAAACAAGACGGTGTAATTATTATTTCCGCTAAAAATGCTCTTGATGATAAGATTGAAGGACTGAAACTGGGTGCCGATGATTATCTCACTAAACCCTTTCATCTTTCTGAATTGATGGCAAGAGTATATTCTATTATCCGGAGGAAGCAATTCAGCAGTTCCAATGTGGTGAAGCAAAATGAACTTCAGATTGATTTATTAGCCAAAACAGTAGCGGTAAATGATGAAGTAATTTCCCTGACAAAGAAAGAATTTGATCTTTTAATTTATTTTATCGGCAACAAAAATAAAGTCATCTCCAAAAGTACCCTGGCGGAACATCTTTCCGGTGACTTCGCAGATATGCTTGATAATCATGATTTTGTATATGCTCATGTGAAAAACCTTAAGAAAAAACTGTATGACGCCGGATGCGGGCATTATCTTAAAACAGTGTATGGAACGGGGTATAAATGGGAAAGCTAGATTAATTATGAATTATAAATGATGAATTATAAGTTATGAGTGAAAAGAAAAATGTACTGAAAGATAAGAGTTTTAGTTTTGCAATAAGGATTATTAATCTTTATAAATACCTTTCAACTCATAAGAATGAATATGTTCTTAGTAAACAGCTATTAAGAAGCAGAACAGCGGTAGGAGCTTTAATAAGAGAGTCACAGAATGCAGAAAGTAAAGCAGATTTTGTTCATAAACTCGCTATTGCTCAAAAATAATATGATGAATCTATTTATTGGATTGAGCTTTTATTTCATACAGATTATTTATCATCTACTGAATTTGAAAGCATAAGTAAAGAAGCCACAGAAATATTAAAAATAATCCGAAGCATCATCATTACATCAAAAAACAAATAGTCTTTCATAGAAAATAACAATTCATAACTCATAATTTATAATTCTTAATTATGTTGAAGCCTTTACTTACCAAAACCACAAAACCCTTTCTTATCTATGTACTTATTGTACTTATGATAAGTATTCCCGTGTATTATTTTGTGGTAGATACGATCTGGAAAAGCGAACTGGATGAGCACAATCAGATTATTGTAGAGAAAACGGCTTATGAATTTAACCAATTACAACTTTCAGAAGAAGCGCTGAACAAAAGCCTTGAATTATGGAATCATATTCAGCCTGAAACGAATATTGAAAAGATTTCAACTCAACAAATAAAACGGGATAGCGTTTATACTTATGAAAAACACCTTCCTTTTATTTCAGAACAAAAAAAGGAACGCTACAGATGTCTTGAAAAAGTAATTTATATTCACGGCAAACCTTATCTGTTTACCATACAGACGAATATTGAGGAATCTCATGAAACGATAGCCGTAATTGCGATGATCACCATATTCTTCTTTGTGGTGATTGTTCTCGGGCTTTTATATCTTAACAGAAAACTTTCTTCATCTATCTGGAAACCGTTCAGGAGTACATTGGATCAACTGAAAACCTTCAATCTTAACAGTCAGAATACAATAAAATTTCCGGTTTCTGATACTGCTGAATTTGAAGAACTTAATCAGTCTCTTTATAGATTGATGGAACGTAATATTTCTACCTATAAAACTCAGAAAGAGTTTACTGAAAATGCTTCTCACGAATTACAGACTCCGCTCGCTATTATTAAAAATAAGCTGGATCTTTTGCTGCAGGATCAGAATCTTACTGAACAGCAATACAGAATCGCTGAAGATATGAACAGGGCCCTTACAAGAAGCTCGCGCATCAATAAAAACCTTTTGCTGCTTGCTAAAATTGAAAATAACCAGTTTGACAGTTCAGAAATTATTTCGTTTGACCATTTGCTTCAACAAAGTATTGATATTCTCGGGGAACATGTTGAACAAAAAAATATTTCTATTCATGAAGATCTCTCAAACAGTGTACAGGTGAGGGGAAACAGTATTCTGACAGAAATACTGATCAACAATCTCATCATCAATGCCATCCGTCATACTTCTCCAGGAGGTTCTATCTCTATACAACTGACAAATTCTTCTTTTGAGGTTTCCAATTCGGGTACTGAAAAGCTGAATGAGGATTTGCTTTTCAAAAGATTTTCAAAACTGTCAACAGATAACAGCGGAAGCGGCTTAGGCCTTTCTATTATTCAGGAAATCTGCAGGTTTCATCATTGGACTATCAGCTATAGGTTTGAACACAATCATCATATCTTCACTGTTAAATTATAGTTAATAAATTTTACAGCTCCGGCAATTCAAAATTTCTTCTAAATCACATTGCACCTTTGTATAGAAAATACTGAGGTGATATTTTATTAAGAAATGATTGGAAAAATTGTCCCTTATCCGCAGGAACGATTTGACTTTCTGAATCAATATCATTTTCGGCATCTAAAAACAAAGCAAAATGAGAACAGCAAACAAAGTCGCAGCCGTTACACTCCTTTTCTGGCTTATGAAAGTGGTAGCAACTACATTGGGAGAAACCTTGGGAGATTTTATTTCTATGACCCTTAATTTAGGATATGTTGTAGGAATTTTGGTTACACTCGCATTTTTTATTCTCATCCTATCTGTACAGCTTCGTGTAAAAAAATATATTCCCGCAATCTATTGGATGGTGATTATAGGAACAACAACTTTAGGAACAGAAATCTCCGATTTTATCGACCGTACTTTAAAAACAGGATATCTGGCTGGGAGTCTGATTTTGCTTTTCGGCCTTTTAACCTCCTTATTTCTATGGTACAAAAAATATGAAAACCTCGAGGTCTATCCGATTTTTGAAAGAAACAAAGAATTCTATTACTGGACGGCTATTTTATTTTCCAATAGTCTGGGAACAGCTTTTGGGGACTTTCTGAGTGATAATTTAGGACTCGGCTATATGACAGGAGCTTTAATTACAGGGCTGATCATATTAGTGGTTGTGGCGCTTCATTATTTTACAAAAATCAATCATGTTGTCCTGTTCTGGATTGCTTTTGTTTTTACCAGACCATTTGGTGCCACATTTGGAGATCTTTTGACAAAACCTTTAGCTAAAGGAGGTCTGGATCTTGGAACACTCAATGCTTCCCTTATATCTCTTACCCTCATGGTTTTGATGATTATCATTTCACAAAGACAGCACAGCCGGGAATTACCCTTGCAAAACGAATAATTAATATTTCCCTTATAACGAACTTTTTAAAGAAAATAAAGACTAACAGAATGAATAAAACAGCCTTGTTATTTTTTCCAACCTGTATGGCAATTTCTTCCCTTGTTTCAGCGCAGACAGCTTCTGTAACGGCATCTGGAAGAATCACCAATAAAGATAAAGCAGCAATACCTTACGCCCATATTATTTTAAGAAAAGAAAAAGACAGCACTTTTACAGCCGGAACCATTACCAATGAAGAAGGACGATTTTCCATTACAGGCATAAAGCCGGACCACTATCTTCTGGAAGCTTCCATCACAGGATATAATACATACACACAGCCTATTTTTATAGGAAGTCTTTCAGAGTTTCTTGAAATCCCCACTATTGAACTGGCTCAGAAACAGGAAAATGAAACCAAAATAGAAGCCATCACTATTACCGCTTCTAAAAAGAATGAAATAGACAGCCGCCTTGATAAAAAAACTTATTCAGTAGCAGACAATATCAGCCAAAGTGGTGGTTCTGTATTACAAAGCATGCAGAATCTTCCCGGAATTACCGTACAGGATGGTAAAGTACAATTAAGAGGGAATGATAAAGTAACAGTACTTATTGACGGCAAACAGACTGCACTCACCGGATTTGGAAGTCAGACAGGACTCGACAATATTCCGGCTTCTGCCATTGATAAAATTGAAATCATCAACAATCCTTCCTCGAAATATGATGCGAACGGAAATGCGGGGATCATCAATATTATCATGAAAAAGAATAAACAGAACGGATGGAACGGAAAAGCAGGATTCACAACAGGGTTAGGTTCACTTTGGGTAAGAAAAGAAAACCTTCCCACAATAAGACCTCAATATACACTAACACCTAAAATAAATCCATCACTGTCTGTTAATTACAGAAAAAATAAGGTGAATATATTTTTACAGGCTGATAATTTATATACCGAAACCCTTAATAAAAATGAGTTTGTAACCCGTACTTATGATAATGGAACTGTTATCAATTCTCAGCTGAAAAGAAACAGAAACACAAATTTCTTCACCACTAAAGCAGGTATAGACTGGACTATTGATCCGCAAAATACATTAACCATTTCAGGGATGTATGGAAGCGAAAAGATCATCGACAGGGGAGATCAGCCGTTTTTCAATGGAGATATGTCCCAACGTCTCCGCCTGTGGCAGTTTCTGGAAGACGAATTGAAAACAACCGTAATGGGAACTGCTTCTTACCAGCATAAATTCAAAGAAGCCGGGCATGTGCTGAACGTAGGTTTCAATTATACTTTCCATAGAGAGGATGAAAAATATTTCTACGATAATTATCTTCCTTCTTCTACAGGAACTGATGCCTTCAAATTATTATCTGATGAACAGGTTTATGATTTCAATGTAGATTATGTAAAACCTTTAAAATACGGACGAATAGAAACCGGAATTAAACTAAGAAACAGAAGCATTCCTACCAATATGAATTTTATTCCCGGTGCCAACTCTGTTCTGGATGCTTCTGCAGGAGGGAAAGCTGATTATAAAGAATTCATTCCTGCGGTGTACGGAAATTATGTTTTTGAAAATGAAAAATGGGAAGCTGAACTGGGATTGAGGCTGGAATATGTGAAAATTCAATATGACGTAAATCCTAACCATCCAACATATAAAAGTGATGGATACAATTATACGCAGCCATTTCCTAATTTCAGACTTGCTTATAAACTCGATGACCGCAATAAGTTCTCTGTATTTTACAATAGAAGAGTAGACCGTCCTAATGAAGTTGACATCCGTATTTTTCCAAAGTATGATGATGCAGAAATCATTAAGGTAGGAAATCCGGCACTGCGCCCTCAGTTTACAAACTCTATTGAACTTGGATATAAACACAATTGGGATAACGGATACCTGTATTCTGCATTATACCACCGCTTTGCCAATGGAACCATAACAAGAATTTCAAGCATTGTTCCGAACAGCACTCTTATTTATGCCATATTCCAGAATGCCGGAAAAAGCTATAATACAGGGCTGGAAACGATATGGAATCAAAAGATATCTGATTTATATTCATTTAATGTCAATGGAAATCTATACCGCAATCAGATCAATGCTTTTACCGTAGAAAACCTGTATCCAAAGCCTAATACTTTTTCTGCAGACCGCCAGACTGCCATTTCAGGAAATATCAAGATGAATAACGTTTTTCATTTTTCAAAGGGATTGGATATGCAATTTACGCTGGTGTATCTGGCACCGGATATTATTCCACAGGGAAAAATAAAATCCAGGTTTTCTATGGATGCAGGTGTGAAAAAAGCCATTCAGAAGGGGAAAGGCGAATTATTCTTAAATGCCACAGATTTACTCAACACAATGGTCATCAGAAAGTCTGTTCAGGGCAGCGGGTTTGCTTATACCAGCAATGATTATTATGAAACCCAGGTGATCCGGCTGGGGTACAGCTATAAATTTTAATACAGAATTGAATAATTATAAATGTGATTTAGGATGAAAAAGCACTTTCAAAAAATGATGATGTATATCTTGGTTTTGAGTTCAGCTTTAAGCACAATCCATGCTCAGAATACAAATGACACAATTGAAGTTCAGAAACCTGTACAGGACAGTATGATCACTACAGAAATTCAAAAAAGCAAACTGAATTATAAAAGTCTGATCATTCCTACAGCATTCATTGCCTATGGAGTAGCAGGTTTGACAATGAATAATCTGAAGCAGCTTAATATCTCTACAAAAGTTGAGATCAATGAACACCAGCCTACACAAATAAAACTGGATAATTATACCCAATATGCCCCTGCAGTCATAGTATATGGCCTGAATGCAGCGGGAATAAAAGGGAAGCATAACCTGAGAGACCGTACTATCATTTATGCTTCTTCACAACTGATTGCGGCAGCCTTTACAATGCCTTTAAAGTACCTTGTAAAAGAGGAAAGACCGGACAGATCGAATACTTTATCTTTTCCGTCAGGACATTCCGCTACAGCATTTTCTTCAGCACAGTTTATGTTCCGGGAATATAAAGACAGTAATTTCTGGCTGAGCATTTCAGGATATCCGTTTGCTATTTTCACAGGGGTATACAGAATGCTTAATGATAAGCACTGGCTGGGGGACGTTGTGGCAGGAGCCGGATTTGGAATTCTTTCTACTGAACTCGCCTATTGGCTGTTCCCAAGAATTGACAATTTATTACGGGGGAAAAATAAGAGTAAAAATACCTTATCGTCTACGATGGTAATGCCATTTTATCAGAATAAAATTGTAGGAATAGGGCTGGTAAAAACCTTCTGATATAAAAGAGGCTGTCTCAAAAGTCAAACAATTGGCTTTTGAGACAGCCTCTTTTCATTATACGACTTTCGCCTTACGGACTATTTTTGCCAATAAACCTGGAAAGAATCTCTTCAGATAAACTGCCATTACTTCTTTACCTCCTATGGCTTTTTGTTTTTTCTGTTTTTCAATGGCATAGAGCATTTTTTTTGCAAAAATATCTACAGGCATTCCGTTTTTCGTGGCATCATCCATTGTACCTTGTGATGAACCGTCCCCGGTAACAGCATTAACAGAAATATCTGTTTGTATAAACCCCGGACAAATAATTGTTATCATTATATTCTGACTGAATAATTCTGCCCGTAAAGCATCGAAAAAACCATGTAAAGCATGCTTTGCTCCGGCATACCCACTTCGCATAGGAGCACCGAATATTCCCATAAGACTGGATACAACGGCAATCTGCCCTCCCTTATTACTAATCATATAAGGCACAGTTGCTTTAGTAAGGGCTACCGTTCCAATATAATCAACATCTATCAGCTGTTTATCTACTTCAATATCTGTTTCCATCGCTAAAGAACGTTGAGATAGTCCGGCATTGTTAATCAGAATATCAATCTTTCCAAACTGTTCTGATGCTTTCGCTGCAATGGCAGGCATATCTTTATAATTTTTCAGGTCTAAAGGAATCACCGCATACCGGTCTGTATTCAATTCTGCTCTTTCAGCCACCAAATGTAACTGTTCTTCTTTTCTTGACGAAAGGATTATTTTGGCGTTGCTGTTCTTTGCCAGACTTTTTACCAGGGCTTCTCCGATACCTGATGATGCTCCGGTAACCCAAATCACTTTATGATCGAAATAACTGCTCATATTTGTACTATTATTTAATTTTTAAGCCCGCAATATATTTTCCGGCTTTCATTCCTGAAAAAATACAGCCTCCTAAAAATGTTCCTTCCAATGCTCTGTAACCATGCATTCCGCCACCGCCAAAACCAGCCGCTTCTCCTGCAGCATACAGTCCTTCAATAATACTGTCGTTATCATTTAATACCTGACCATCCAGGTTGGTTTTAATACCACCCAAAGTTTTTCGGGTCAGAATATTAAGGCGTACAGCAATCAAAGGTCCGTTTTCCGGGGCTAAAATCTTATGAGGAGCCGCTACACGTCCAAGTTTATCTCCTAAATAATTCCGGGTATTCCGGATATAATTAACCTGGGTATCTTTTGAAAATTTATTGTCTAATTCTCTGTCCCTGGCTTCAATCTGAGATTTTATTTTTTCATATTTCAACAGGTTATTTCCGGCCAGTTCATTCATTCTTTTAACCAGATCTTCCAGATTATCCGATACAATAAAGTCTTTTCCATGTTCCTTAAAAGCTTCTACAGGACCGGGGGCTTTTTTACCGAAAATTCTTTTCAGAAAAAGAGAGTAGTCCTTATTGGTAATATCCGGATTCTGTTCTGAACCCGAAAGAGCAAATTCCTTTTTGATAATTTTCTGAGTGAGGATAAACCACGAGTAAGAAAACCCGGTTTCCTGTATATATTGTAAAGTTCCCAATGTATCAAATCCGGGAAGAAAAGGAGCGGGGAGCCGTTTTCCTTCAGCATCAAACCATAAAGAAGAAGGTCCTGGTAATATCCGGATTCCGTGGTTGGGCCATATGGGATTCCAGTTTTGTAAACCTTCTGTGTAATGCCACATTCTATCACGGTTGATAATATGAGCTCCTGCATTTTCTGCAATACCAATCATTTTGCCATCTACATAGGCAGGAACACCACAGACCATATTTTCCGGTGCTTTTCCTAGTCTTTCGGGCCAGTTTTTCCTTACCAGCTCATGATTGGCACCAATTCCACCGGAAGCGATGATGATGTTTGTAGCTGTATATTCAAATGTTGAGATAACATTTCTATTAGTCTCAGCTCCTCTTTCTTTAGTATCGTTTTCCAGAATATCACCTTTGAGGCCTTTTATTTTTCCATTTTCCACTAGTAATTCTGTCACTCTGTGTCTGAACTTCATCTCCAGCAATCCTTTTTCCTTAGCTTTGTACGCTTTTTCTACGAAAGGTTTTACTACGCCTGTACCAGTTCCCCAACTTACATGAAAACGAGGTACCGAATTTCCGTGTCCTGTTGCTGAACCGTCACCACGTTCTGCCCAGCCAACCATAAACATCAGCTTGATCCCTAATTTGGAAATGTATTCATATTTTTCACCGGAAGCAAATTTCAGGTAAGCTTCTGCCCATTGACGAGGCCAGTAATCCTCCGGACGATCAAAACCTGCAGTCCCTTTCCAGTCCTGAAGTGCCAGTTCATAAGAGTCTTTGATTCCCACTCTTCTTTGCTGGGGTGAATTGATGAGAAACAAACCACCGAATGACCAGAATGCCTGCCCACCTATGTTCTGCTCAGTTTCCTGATCCAAAAGGAGTACTTTTTTTCCGGCATTGGTAATCTCCATCGCGGCAGTAAGCCCTGCCAGTCCGCTTCCTATAATGATGGCATCAGGCTTAAATGTTTCTTCCATTTTCCAGGTGTTTTTATTGAATGATACTTCCTATAAATGTATTAAATATTTAAATGAAACAATTAAAAAAATCTTAATACTTTTATTGTTTGCATAGAATAGAAAAATGAAAGAAAATCATAAATACCAGGCATTTGCAGTGTTAAATGACAGAACACGCCAGCCCATTGAGGCAGAATCAATTATTATCCAGCTGGAGGAGGAGGAAATTGAAATTCCACTGGCATCATTACATCCTGTTTTTCAAGGGAAATTAACCCTCGCTACCGGATCAGCCATTCAGGGCAGAGAGAATGACAGGGAAAGCGCTGTCCGGCTTATCATAGAACCGGGAGCTTCTAATGTGATTCATATAACTCCAAAAAAAGGCTGATATCTCCAAAAAATCCTATGAATGCTAATTTTCCTGTATTTAAAACAGATCCCTCAATAAAACATTTTTATCTTTGTGAAAAATAGAAGTATGAAGTATTTGTTTATCATTGCCTGCTTTATCTGCTCCATTTTCAGCCAGGCACAGCAAAAACAGGATCCATGGAAAGACAGCCAGCTGATGGATCCGGCATTACTGGCTTCCCGAATCGAAAAGCATAAAACAAAAGATCTGGTGATTATTTCAGTAGGTCCGGAAGCCATAATCAAAGGTTCTGTAGACATTGGCCCAACACATGAACCTGAAAATCTGGAAAAACTTAGAAATTATCTTAAAGATATTCCTAAGAACAGAGAAATTATAATCTACTGCGGATGCTGTCCTTTTGTAAAATGTCCTAATATACGTCCTGCTTTTACATTACTGATGGAAATGGGCTTTAAAAATGCTAAGCTTTTAAACCTTCCGAAAAACATTAAAATAGACTGGCTGGATAAAAACTATCCTACAAATGATTAATATGAAGACTGGTTCTACGCTATTATTTTTAATGATTTTCTCAGGGACTGTTATGGCCCAAAGTGCAATAGAAATAGGTAAGAAGGCTCCTGAAATTACTATGAACAAGGCAGACGGAACCTCATTTGCTCTTTCAGCTTTAAAAGGTAAAGTAGTTCTGATCGATTTCTGGGCTACCTGGTGCGCTCCCTGTGTAGAGGAGCAACCTGAGCTGAAAACATTCTACGAGACGTATTCTGAGCAGGTAAAAAATAATAAGTTTGAAATTCTGGGGGTTTCTTTAGATAAAAATAAGGAAAGCTGGCAGAAAGCAATTGACAGGTTTAATATCAAATGGATACAGATCAGTGATTTAAAATTCTGGAAAAGTCCTGTAGCAAAACTTTACGAAATTGATGAACTTCCTTTTAATGTCATCATCGACGGGCAGGGAACAGTTTTAGCTAAAAATCTTCATGGTAAAGATCTGGAGGAGTTTTTAAAGAAAACTTTAAGTCAGAATTAAGAATATACAACCTTACGGATATGAAAGAGCAGTACACCAATTACTGCTCTTTATTTTTTCATATACGCTTAAAAGCAATTGATATACCATGCAAAGCAATCTTTTCCTTTGTTTTATAGCTTTGATGTATGAAAAAGAGTTTCTTTCTTCGTTTTGGGTTGTCAGTGATATTGCTGATGCATAGTGTGATTTCTATTTTTAGTGGAGATGTTAATCATTTCGGGCATGATTACCTGGACAGTATAGGGTTTAGTCCTATTGGAATTTATATAGCATGGGCCATAAAACTTACTCATCTTTTCTCTGTGGTATTACTTTGGTTTGACCAATATATAAAGCCGGTGGCTATAGCTAATATTCTCATTTTTATTTTTGGAATTTATTTCGTTCACTGGCAAAATGGCTGGTTTGTAGTGGGAGGAGGAACCAATGGAGTAGAGTTTAATGTCTTGCTGATCTTCAGCTTTCTGAACCTTGTGTACCCTGAAATTTATTTAAAAAGAGAAAACCGTTTTCCACATGAAAAGGATATTTAAGGTTTCTTAAAATCAATAGTTTTTATTTAAACTTCCCTTGAATACAACTCAAATAGTGTAGTTTGTAGATCATTACCTTAATTTGGTCGACATATATTTCTATATTTGATTGAACTAATAGTACTTTGTATTCTTAAAATCATGACCCACCTGAAATCATACAAAATATCTAAATGGCAGATTCATTTGCTGTTTTGGATATTGTATTATATCCTTGAAGTTTACCTTGACTTTTATTGGTCCAGGTATCAGTTTCCGGATTTCAAATGGTCAATAAGACTTGTGAATACTCTGATCCTGGAGCTAGGATATCTTTTAATTAAAATACCGCTTGCCTATGCTTTGCTGTATGTATTTGAAAAAGTTCATACTAATGTTGTTTTCAAATACATTCTCTATATTTTTATTGTGATCACTGCTGTTTTGGGGCATCGCTTTTTAACGCATTTTATCATTTATCCCTATATTTATGGAATTACAGAAACTTTGGATGGAAAATATCCGTCAGGGTTCATCAATGGCTATGTGGCATTCAATTCTTTTATGGATCTGATTTTTATGGTAGGTCTGATTTTCGGGGTTGAAATTACCCGACAGAAAAATCTCCTGAAAGAACAGATCTCCCAGTTAAAGTCTGAAAAACTGGATCAGGAACTCACGATGCTGAAGGCACAAATCAATCCGCATTTTCTGTTTAATACCCTCAATAATATTTATGGACTGGCTCTGAAAAAAGCTGATGAAACTCCGGATGTTATCCTTCAGCTTTCCAAAATAATGCGGTATAATATCTATGAAGCAGCTGAAAAAAGCATTTCTCTCGGCAAGGATATTGAAAACATCAAAGATTTCATACAGATCCAGAAAATCCGCCACCGCCATCTTACCATCAACTTTACTGAAGATATTGACAATCCTTCCCAGGAAATCTCTCCGCTGATTTTGATACAATTTGTAGAAAATGCCTTCAAACATGGCGTTTCTGAAAGTTTAGGCGAAACATTTATTACTATCGATATCCGGTTGAAAAATGGAATTCTTACTTATTTCATAGAAAATTCCAAAGAAGAAAAACTTCATGCACATTCCACAAAAATAGGGCAGAAAAATATCCGGAGACAACTTGAACTGCTTTATCCTCAACACATACTTTCTGTGGAAGATCAAAGTGACCGCTATAGTGTAACATTAATCATAGATTTCCATGACACACCCAGCCTCTAAAAAATACAACTGCATTATTGTAGAAGATGAGCCTATTGCCGCAGAAATTCTGGAAAGTTTTATTTCCAGAGATCCGGAACTGAATCTTATAGGAAAATGTGCAGATGCTGTACATGCCAGTAATCTTTTAAGCATTCATGAGGTTGATCTTATGTTTTTGGACCTCCATCTACCTGTTGTAAAAGGCTTTGACTTTCTGAGAAAAATAAAAAATCCTCCATTAGTTATTGTTACCACGGCCTATCATCAGTATGCGGTGGAAGGCTACGAACTTGATATTGCAGATTATCTGATGAAACCTATTCCGTATGATCGTTTTCTGACGGCCATTGGGAAGTTCAAATATTTAATGGAAGCAGAGGATGCTTTACTGGAAATGTCTGAACGTGATTATATCTTCATCAACAGTGGAAAAAAGCAGGTTAAAATCATTCTGCAGGACATTTTCTACATCGAGAGCCTAAGAGAATACATTCATATCCATACAAAATCAGAGACTCTCACTTTTAAAATGCCTATCAGTAAAATAGAAGAGATTTTAAACCCCAAAATGTTTATCCGCATTCATAAGTCTTATATCATTTCAAAAGGCAAAATAGAAGTCAAGTCAGCCAATATTATTCAGATTAATGGGAAAAAACTTCCTGTGGGGAGGACGTACAAGCCGTTGTTGGAGATTTAAAAAGCGTTTAAACCACCCCGTCAAAAATTTTAAATTTTTGCCACCCCTCCGAGAGAGGGCAATTTTCAGCCGTTCAAATTAAAATTCAGGAAAATGGAAATTGTATAGTTTCTGTTTCACAGTTTATAATTTTAGTAGATTTTATCGTGTTGTTGATATATATCTTTCCCTAAAATCTTCATAATTTATCCAAATTTACCTGACAAAAGATATTTTTATTCCTGATTAAAAAAGTCTGGAATGAAAGTAGAATCACCGGAATTATAGAAAACCAAATGAGATAAATGTGGTTAGTTTATTATGCTAATGTTGAATGATGATTGGCTTAATGATTAGTAATAATCTTAAGCCAATTTTTTTTAGAGGAATATCTTATTTTAAAATATTTTGAGCCCAACTATTCCTACAACAATCAGTAATGCAGAGAGCAATCTTAAAATACTTGCTGAGTCCTGGAAAAACAGAATCCCGACCAATAAAGTTCCTACAGCACCAATTCCAGTCCATACTGCATAGGCTGTTCCAATAGGGATGCTTTTCTGAGCGTACCAGAGAAATCCGCCGCTAACGGTCATACATACGATTGAAAATATGATCCAGCTCCATTTATTATTTTCCGGTTGTTGAGATAATTTAAGTCCTAAAGGCCATCCAATTTCAAAAATTCCTGCGATAATTAATGCAATCCAGTTCATACTATTTATTTTTAATGATGTTGCCGTTATTGAAAGACCGTCATTAAAAATGAGTTCTTCACAATAAAAGATCCCATCTCAATTACTACTGCAAAATTACCATTATCTGTTCACGTTCAATAAAATAAACTGTGTGACCCTACAAAAAACAGAGATAGAGTGTATCAAACAGACTGTGAACCGTTCAATACTTCTGAACGAAATGGTAAGTCTGAATAGTTTTAATATTGATATCTTTATAGCATAAAAAGAAAATAAGGAAGTATTTTATTTCTATAAATCCAGTCATTTAAATTATGTTAACAGACATCATTGCCGTTCATCTTAACGTTATTTTTTGTGGAATCAATCCCGGGTTAAAATCCTCCAATGACGGACATCATTTTTCAGGAAAGAGTAATCGTTTCTGGAAGGTTCTTCATCAGTCAGGTTTTACTCCTTATGAAATTGAAGCAGAGAATGATACATCTATTCTTGATTACGGATTGGGACTCACAACGGCTGTCGCAAGAGCAACCTCCCGCGCTGACGAACTTTCAAAAGATGAGTTTGATGATGCTCTGGACACTTTTAAGATAAAAATAACAGCATATCAACCCCAATATGTGGTCTTTCTCGGCAAAGCTGCTTACAAGGCTTTTTCTAAAAAGAAAGAAATTCTATGGGGGCTACAGGAAGAAGATTTCTGTGGAGCCAAGGTATGGGTTTTACCGAATACCAGCGGTCTGAACCGTGGATTTTCACTTGCTGATCTTGTTTCCTGTTACAGCAGTTTTTATCAGGCTATTAAAAATAATCAGAACTCATCACAGACAATATCAGAAATACAATAGGAGAGTGACAAAACTGCTTTTCAATTTTTGTACCCTATCTTTTACATCTACACCACCAAAATCACACTTAAGGGAAAAAACAATACATTTACTAATCTGATTCTCCCAGTTAATTATTCATCCTCCCCAGATATTTGATTGTTTGATACATTTAAAACTCAAACCATTAAATAGTATTATGAAAACAAAAGAGTGCGAATTCATTAAAAGACATTTTGTTTTATTGGATTCAACAACAGGGGATCTATGCTCAGGCATACCACAGCAATGCTTCAAAAAACTGAACCGATTTTTACTCTGTTCGGCCCTTATTACGGTATTCTCATCTCAATTCAGAGCACAATCCAGAATCAGTGAGCCTGTGAATGAAAAACCTTACCCGGCTGATCAGGTTGTTTCTTTGTATGGTAAAGAAAGGAATAGTTTTTCCAGCGATATTCAGCGAAGATCAGCAAATACGGCTCCTATTGAGCTTCGGTCAAAAGAAATCAAAGAGGTATTAACAGGGCAGGACTATTTCCCTGCTGATCTTTTTTTAAATGAGGGGGCAAAACCTCCTTCCGGACACAATCCTCAGGTTCGCCATTATGACAACCAGAATGTTATTTTTGACGGACAAAAGCACGAGAACATCCGGGTTGATGAAATCATCGATCAGTACACCTTAAAGGATGCAGATATTGATTACTACTATGACAATGCTTATTATCTCTTCCGTGATGCTTCAGGAAATACTATTGCAACCGTATATTATATTGACCGGACTGTAGGATTTTTAAAATCTGAGTATAAAGTTGTCAGCAAAGGGAAATCCCTTGTTACATTTCCTCTGCTTGTCGCTCCCAATCCTGCCAAACATGTGATTAATATTACTTATCAGGTGGAAAAAGAGAGCCAGGCCAGTCTTCAGATCATAGATATGAATGGCCGTACTGCAGATACTATATTCAGCGGTAAGCAGATCAAGAGCGGAAAACATACAACACAGCATAACATCAATCTTCCGGCCGGCAACTATCTGATTCAGTTCAATGCTCAGGGACAGGCGCCTGTAACTCAAAAAATCATTGTTCAATAAAATGCAGTCAATTATGAAAAAACTAATTATACTTTTAACCTGCATGTTATGGAGCATGACATGCATTAATGCCCAATGTCCCAACGGTGATGCTGAAATGGGTAATTTCAGCAACTGGCAGACTTATGTTGGAAGCAACACAACAGGAACACTAAATTTATCAACCTTTACTCCCAGTCTTTCACCTACCCAGCATACCGTGACGGGAATAGGCAATGACCCCATATTAGGAGCTTCTCTACCAATGGTGGGAGAGGGCAGCAGTGCTTTCAGATTAGGAAATTCTACCGCTATGAACGGTGCGGAAATCATGTCTTATACTTTCACAGCAGGAAGTTCTATATCATTTATGTATGCTTTGGTTTTGCAGGGAGCCCACAGCGATTCTATGATCAATGGATTTTTCAGTTACTGGGTAAGCAGAACTAACGACCTTGCCAGCAGTACAGCACCTGGTAATCTGGTCATTGGACCTGTTAAAATTAACGGCAGCAACGTAGCTGATCCATTCCTTCAAACCACAAGCTATAATGGTGAACCTCTCTCGTGGAAGGAGTGGCAGACCTTATGTCTTCCTATCCCTTCTCAGGATGTCGGCCAGCAGCTGACCATCTATTTTGCAACTGCAGACTGCAGAGATAGCGGACATTTTGGCTATGCCTATATTGATGCGCTTTGCAAGCCGGTACCTCCTGTACCAGTACTTGTAGGACCTTCTACAGTATGCAATATTGATGACCCCATTCTTTTTAGCGGAAGCCGCACAACCAATGAATCTCAATATGTATGGTTTGCCCAGGAATGTGATGCCATAGGGAACCTCATTGGAACTCCGCCTTTTGCAGTCATACGTAATGGGCCGGCAGGAACCTACAGCTTACGGTCCAGCGGGATAAATTTACAAAGCGGACATTATTATAAAGTCACCCTACAGGTTCGTAACTGTACCAGTGGCTGGGTAGTGATTTCCAAAATTGTTAAAATAGAATTTCCTCCCATTCAGACGAGCAATAAGGTCATCTGCTGTGGTTCAAGTATTAAATTGAGGGCTAATGTTACCGCTCCTGGTAATGGTACAGTCACCAGTTACAAATGGTATGATGAAGCAGGGAATTTTATAGGTAATGGCAGCTTATCATTTACCGGACCTATTGGCGGACCATTTGTTCCTTCTAATGATATCACTGTGACTCCTACCAAGTGTACCAAATACAGAATCGAATTTGAATATAACGGCTGTAAAAATTCACAGTGGGTATATGTTACTCTTATTCAGAATGTCAGAGGTGCTTTTGGCTGTGTAAGTTATAATAATTGTACAGGGTCAGGCACTGTGAAATTTGATCCGTGGATCAAGCTTTGCGGTAATGAAACTGAAGTAGGTCCTGATTACAACTTCCATATGCAGCAGGCTACAAACAGCATTAAGTATTCCTGGAATACAGGCAGTACAAGTGATACCTCTGCCGTTACAGGAAATACAGCCTCAACAGTAACTGTCACAAGTGTTTGCGGAACGAATACGGCAACAATCACTCCTCCGGTTTTTACAGGGGCTTTTCCAGGCTTGTTTAAACCTACAGGGATGTCTGTGACCAATCCATTTGTTATTTATAACACGATGATGAACCAATATGCCATACCCGCATACAATGCCTATTCGTATGAACTTAGTGTGTATGACCGCTGGGGAACCCGTGTTTACTACAAATATGAAACAACATGTCTCGGTTTTTATAATGGCCAGATCAGATGGGATGGAAGATACACTCCTGATGCAAATGGCAACCCTGGACCATATGTCAATATTCCCGGAGTATATTCCTGGAATCTTAAGCTGACCAATTGTACTGGCAGTGAAAATTTCAAAGGTGATGTAACTTTTATACAGTAATTTGATTTTCAGATTCAACATTATAAAAAATCCCGATCTATTTTGTGTCGGGATTTCTTTTTGCTCTTAAGGCTGTATTAAAGAGCAACTCTTACGCTTTATTGGGTTTACTTACATATTTGTTCCCTTTTACAAAAAATCGCCAGGGTAAAAGTGCATCTTCCTGGGCATAAGCAACACCTATACGGGGAGCTTTTATAATATCATCAGGAGCATATTGAATTTCGTGATCTTCAATCCATATTTCATTTCCATCCATATTTTTTTTATTAAAAGATTTATCAATCCCTAAGGCTTTGGCTACAGATCCGGGGCCGGAAGAAATAGCCGCTTTATCAGCAGGCATATTCCGTCTGAATTCCATGATATCTTTTCCTATCAGTGGTTCAACAGCTCTGATTAATACCGCGTGAGGCTCGTCTTTTACAGAGGTTACAATATTGAACAGATGATGAATCCCATAACATAAATAAACATAAGAAATACCACCATGACTATACAATGTTTCAGTGCGGTCTGTCTGCCGGCCGCCATAAGCATGGGAGGCTTTATCCAGTACTCCGAAATAGGCTTCCGTTTCTACAATAATTCCGGCTGTTGTTTCACCATTAATAGCTGTAAAAAGAATTTTCCCCAGAAGATCCTGAGCCAGAAAAAGAACATCTTGATTGGAATAATAGGAGAGTGGCAGTTTCAAATGATTGGGTTTTATGAATTTAACAGGTTAAAAATAAGGATATAAAAACAATTTTCATAAAGTTAAACAGATTGTCACTACATTTGAAATGAGTGATTGATATTCACCCAACCTAAAAGCAAAATTATGATGAAATCCTTTAATCTGACACTGTTTATCTTTACTTTTTGTCTGGCAGCATTGTCATTCAATATTCCTTATCAGCAATCTTATCAAAAAATGATTGTCGGAAAATGGCAGCCTATACTTTCCTCTACTGAAGGAATTGAAGCAAACGGAAAGCGGACAGTAAAAAATTATCAATTAAACCGCAGTGACCTCATGCAGTTTAATGCAGACGGCTCCATTATTGATAGCGGACAGCTTTATTTTTCGTATGAATTACATTCTGAAGACAAAATCTTATCTTTATTTGACGGGGGTAATTATGAGAGAAAGTTTGAAATCACTCAACTAGACAAAACAACCATGAAAATTGTCATGAAAGAAACTGACAAATATAAAGGAGAGCCCTTTCAGATAACCTGGACGATTGTATTTAAAAGAAAATAAACATCTTCAACATAAAAAAGTCCCACATTACGGTGAGACTTTTTTATAGATGATCTTATCTTCCTCCGGGAGGACAGTGCTCTTTCAGATATTTTGTAAACATGGTAGTCAAGTGCAGTGATGTTCCTTCTCCTTCGTCAATAGAATGAGTACGGTTAGGATAGGACATCAGCTGAAACTGCTTATTGTATTTTACCAGTTCGTTGATGTATACTTCTGTATTCTGGTAATGTACATTATCATCGCCGGTTCCGTGAACCAGCAGAAGATTTCCTTTTAAATTTTTAGCATAAGCCAATGGAGATCCATTGACAAAATCTTCTCGGTTTTCCTGTGGAAGCCCCATATATCTTTCCTGGTAGATATTGTCATAGAATAACTGATTAGCAACGGGAGCAATTGCAATCCCCGTCTGGTAAATATCAGGATATTGCCCTAAAAGATTCAGGGTAGATGAACCTCCGCCGCTCCATCCCCATACGGCAACCCTTGAAGTATCTACATAAGGCCATTTTGCAAACAAAGCTTTGGCACCCATTGCCTGATCACGGATATTAAGCTGTCCTATTTTACGATACACCGATTTTCTCCATTCACGACCTCTTGGAGCAGGTGTTCCACGGTTTTCGAGAGAAACATACAGATAGCCGTCTTCAGCCATATCTCCGGCATATAACCAATTCCAACCGGTATAAAATTCGTCTGTTACCGTTTGCATAGCGGGTTCTCCATACACTGTAAAAACGATAGGATATTTTTTATTGGGGTCAAAATTTTTAGGCTTTACTACCCAGCCATCTAATGTAATACCATCCTGTGTCGTAATCTGAAAAAATTCAGCTTTAGACTTAGCTGGATCAGCCTTTGCAGATCTTTTGGCAGCTACAAGCTCTTTATGCTCCGGAAGTGATATTACTGCATCTGCGGAAAATGCATTGATACTGTTATTGGTAAACATAGCAATCTTTCCATTAGGCGATATGGTATAACTATTAGAACCTGTATAGGATGCCGGGGTTACTTTTTGGGCATTTCCTCCTTTCATACTTACTTTATACAGGTATTTCTGAGTGGCATTATTTGGGGAAGCTAAGAAGTAAATCTGTTTGTTCTGAACATCAAAAAATTCCGGCTTAATCACATCGAAGGCATCTTTCGTAATCAATGTTTCCTTACCGTTCATATCTATTTTATAAATATGTCTCCATCCGTCTTTCTCAGAAAGCCATAGAAATTCTTTTCCATTATCAATCCAGTCCCAGCCCTTCGGATCATTGTCATTCCAGCGGGACTTTATATCAATCCATGCAGCATCTTTTTCCGTATGAATGGTTTTACTGTTTCCGGAACTGGCATCTGCCACGATGATTTTACTTTGATTCTGTTTTCTGTTCAATTGCTGCAGAATAACGGATTTAGAATCCAGTACCCATTCCATTCTCGGAATATAGTTTTGCATTTCATCTCCTGCAATATCAGCTTTCTTTGAAGATTTGGAAGCAAGGTCATAGAACCAGATACTACATCCTGAGGGATTTTCACCCACTTTGGGATACTCTACAGGAACTGTAAATGAATACAGGCTGTCTGTATTATTAATCATCAGGAAGTTTTTTGTGCCTCGCGCATCCAGTTTCCAGTAAGCAATTTTGTTTCCGTCGGGTGACCATCGGAAACCATCCTGAGTCCCAAACTCCTCTTCATATACCCAGTCGAAAGTACCGTTAATCATTCCGTCTGTGCCATCGGTAGTGATCTTGGTAAGCTGGTTATTTGAAAGATCTTCAACATAAATATTGTGTTTAGATACATACGCTACTTTTTTGCCATCGGGTGAATATTTTGCAAACATCAGTGATGAAGCTGGCAAGCCTTTTCCAAGCCGGGTAAGCTTTTTAGTGTTTTTATCGAAAATCCAGTAGTCTCCACGGGTGTTGTCTCTCCATACTTTCTTGGTATTGGCAAAGAGTAATAAACTTTTGTCATCCGGAGATACCTGAAAACTTTGTACCTGCAGTGCTTCAGAACTTCCTGCAGGAACCAGTTCATTGCTGTTTAAAAGGGTCTGGTCTTTTCCGGGATGCAGCACATCAACAATTTCAACTCCTTTTTTAGTAAACGAATAATAGGCATTGCCATCCGGAGTCCATTGTGTTTTTTGTGCTGCCAATGGTGACAGACACAGGAAGTATAATGCAATAGCTGTTAGTTTTTTTATGTTCTTCATAGATAGTTTTTAATTAATTTCAGCTCTGTAATTTTCAATTTCTTCAACCGTTTTAATCAGTCCGTTCCCCAGAAGTCTGTACCCGTTATCTGTAATCAGGAAGTCATCTTCCACACGGATTCCTCCGAAGTTTCGGTATTCATTTACTTTATCGTAATTGATAAAATCTGCATTTTTATTTTCAGCCTGCCAGATGTCAATCAGTTCCGGAATCATGTAAATGCCGGGTTCAACGGTCACTACAAATCCGGATTCAAGGGCTTTCCCCAAACGTAAAGATTTAAGACCGAATGTTTTGGTATCCTTTGGTTCTTCTTCGGTATAACCAATATACTGTTCTCCAAGATCTTCCATATCATGGACATCAAGTCCCATCATGTGCCCCAATCCGCATTGGAAAAACAGGGTATGAGCATGGTTATGTACCGCTTCTTCAGGATTGCCTTTCATCAATCCAAGATCAATAAGACCTTCTACAAGATGCTGTGAGGCTTTCAGGTGAATATCCCTGAACTTAACTCCAGGTTTCAGAAGCTGCTGGGCATTGTTGAAAGCATTCAGTACAACTTCATACATTTCCTTTTGTTTTGTACTGAAAGTTTTGCTCACAGGAAACGTTCTGGTAAGGTCTCCCGCATATCCCATTGCAGTTTCCGCTCCGGAATCATTAAGGAAAAGATCTCCCTCTTTCAAAGTATTGAGACGATAATGATTATGCAGAATTCCTCCGTTTATGGTTACAATCGGAGGGTAGGACATCTTACATTCTTTATTGGCTGCCAGATATTGGATGGCATTGGCAATTTCATATTCTTTAACACCTGGTTTAGCCAGACGCATTGCCAGCAGATGCATTTCATTGGATACATTCACCGCCTGTTCTATCTGTACGATTTCCTGAGATTCTTTGATTGAACGTTGCTTTACAATGGCTTTAATCATCTCTACAGAAGGCTGTAATGCTGCTATTTTAATACCTAGAAGATCGGCAAGCAAAATTTTATTGGAAGACTGATATGGAGGAAGATAATGTACCTTTCTGCCGGAAGCCTGTACTTTTAGAATATATTGAGCAAGTTCTGCATAGGGCAAAGTTTCCTGTACTCCGGATTTCAGACTTTTCTCTTTCAGTGTTTCCTGTCTGCCCATCCATACAATATCATCTATACTTAATTCATCTCCGAAAATAATAGTCTTATTTTCATCAATATCAATAATGGCAGCAATACGGGATTCCTGAATTCCGAAATAATATAGATAAGTACTGTCCTGACGGAAATAATAAGGATTGTGTTCAAAATTCACAGGGTTCTCTATATTTCCCAAAAACAATAAAATTCCGTTGGCAACATTATTTTTTAATACTGTTCTTCTATCCTGATAGGTTTGTGTTGAAAACATATTATGAATACTTTTTAATTTAAAGCTTTAAAGTTACGATTTTGTACTATTGACCGCTCTTTATTCGTGAAAATAAAGATAATGTAAAGTTTGGATTTTAATATGATATCCAGTGTTCATATTTTGCTTAAATTCGGTCATATTTTAACCTTTTAAATACATTAGCTCATAAAATACTGATTCAATGAAGAGTCTCCAGTTTTCAGTCCCTGCCGACACGAACAAAAGCATCCGCATTCAGGAAGATATAATGCCCAATTTCTATCCTTACTTCCATCGCCATACAGAAACCCAGATCATGTGGATTATTAAAGGACATGGAACACTGGCTATAGAACAAAACCTCTTTAATTTTGAGGCAGGTGACATTTTCTATCTTGGCGCTAATCAATCACATGTTTTCAGGGGCAATTTTGATAAAAATGAAAAACAAAAAGTTCATTCTATCTCTATTTTTTTTGATCCTTATAAAAAAATTGCAGCATTTTTCGACTTACCGGAATTCGGAGAACTTAAAAATTTTATTGCCCATTCAGAAGTAGGCTTCCAGGTGACTCCTAAATTAAAAATAAGCATCGGGGAAAACATTGCAGCATTACAAAAAACAGAAGGAGTAGACCAGATCATAGATTTTATCAGGATTTTGAGTCACCTTATGCAAAACAGGCATCTCCACATCCCTTTATCCGCAGAAAAGAAGCTGCCTGATCATATTTCAGACTATGATCAAAGAATTATAGATGCCCAGACTTTTATTAAGAAGAATTTTGCCCAAACTAAACTTACCCTCGACCTTATTGCCAAAGAAGCCTGTATGACTCCTCAGGCTTTTTGCCGCTCTTTTAAAAAACGTACCCGCATTACTTATATTGAGTATCTTAATGAGCTTCGCGTACAAAGAGCCTGCAAACTTTTGACATCCAGCAGCATGTACAGTATTTCTTCTGTTGCTTTTAATAGTGGGTTCAACAGCCTTACCAATTTTAACCGGGTTTTCAAGTCCATTATGAAATATTCACCTAAAGAATACCTTAAACACTATAAAGAGGCTACCATAGAGCAATAAAAACAACCTGTTAAAATACGGTTAATATCTATTAAAATATTAACATTTACCGTTTTGAAATTCTGCTAGTTTTGGATAAATATTATTTGATATGAGTACAAAACTAAACTGGGAAGGTATTTATCCTGCTGTATTAACTCCTTTTACCAAAGAAGGTGAGATAGACTTTGAAATGTTTGCTCTCAATACAGAAGCCCAGATCCAAGCAGGTGTTCACGGAATCATTCTCGCAGGAACATTAGGTGAAGCCAGTGCTTTGGAAACTGAAGAAAAATTTGAGCTGCTGAAATATGCAAAAAAAATAACACAGGGAAGAATTCCAGTTATTCTTAACCTTTCCGAAAATACTACCAAAAATGCAGTAACCTTTGCTAAGAAAGCAAAAGAATTTGGTGCAGATGGTCTGATGCTCCTTCCTCCAATGCGTTATAAAGCTGATAGCCATGAAGTTGTTGAATATTTCAAAGCCGTAGCTTCTGCTACAGATCTTCCTATCCTCATTTACAATAATCCTGTAGATTATGGAATATATGTTTCCCTTGAAATGTTTGAAGAGCTTATTGAATATCCAACCATACAGGCTGTTAAAGAATCTACAAGAGATCTTGCGAATGTAACCAGAATGATTAACCGTTTTGGAAAAAGAATCAAAATCCTTGGCGGAGTAGACACCATTTGCCTGGAAACCCTTATGCTTGGAGCCGATGGCCTTGTAGCTGGCCTTGTGGATGCTTTTCCCAATGAAACAATGGCTATGTACAACTACGTTAAAGCAGGTCAATATGACAAAGCCGTAGCAATCTACAGATGGTTTATGCCATTACTGGAACTCGATATTCACCCTAAACTTATCCAGTACATCAAGCTGGCTGCTACAGCAGAAGGAATAAGCAGTCCTTACGTAAGAGCGCCACGTCTGGAGCTACATGGCGAGGAAGCTGAAAAAGTTAAAAAGATCATTGAAGACGGCATAGCCAACCGACCGGCATTAGATTAACCTCAGAAAAAAAACTATGATTGAAGAAACATCAACACAAAATATTGAGAGGAGAATTCAGATGGCTGCCGAAGCCTATCAGTTTCTGAAAAATACCACTGTAAAAGAACGGGCAGCCTTTATGAACGCAGTTGCCGACCAGATTGAAGCACTGGGAGAAGAACTTTTGACAACGGCTCATGCTGAAACCTCACTTCCTTTAGCAAGGCTTACCGGTGAAAAAGCAAGAACAACGGGACAATGGAGAAGCTATGCAAAAGCTGTAGCCACAGGAACATATACAGAACCACGAATTGATCTTGCACAACCTGACTGGCAAAAAGGAGATATCAGAAAATACAATGTAGGAATAGGCCCTGTAGTTGTTTTCGGAGCCAGTAATTTTCCGTTTGCTTTTTCTACAGCGGGCGGTGATACAGCGAGTGCCATTGGGGCAGGCTGCCCAGTCATTGTAAAGGCTCATCCGGCACATTCTGAGACTTCACAAATGATGGCTGATGCTATCACGGCTGCTGTTACAGCATTCGAATGGCCTGAAGGGATCTTTAGCCATATTACCGGAGCATCCTATGATATTGGGACTTATTTGACTCAGCATCCGGATATACGGGCTGTTGCATTTACCGGTTCATTCAATGGAGGAAAAGCCCTGTTTGATATTGCGAACCTTCGTGAAAATCCTATTCCCGTATTTGCAGAAATGGGAAGTATCAATCCTGTATTTGCGCTGAAACAACTGCTTGAAAACAAAGCAGAAATATTAGCAAAAGAATATATTACTTCTTTAACGTTAGGAGTAGGACAGTTTTGTACAAATCCGGGAGTGTTTATTGCATTGAAAGGGAATTCTCTTGACCGCTTTATCAATACTTTAAAAGATGAAATTCAGAAGGTTGCTCCCGCTAATATGCTTCACAAAGGGATATTTGAAAGTTTCGAAAAAAACAAAAAAATCGCAACAGAACAACCTGATGTTGAATTAATTGCATCAGTAAATAAAGAAACAGAAGACTGTCTGGGAAGCGCTTCCGTTATAAAAACCAATGCCAGAAACTTCATGAATAATCCTGTATTGAGTGAAGAAGTCTTTGGCCCATTTGGTATTATTGTAGCATGTGAAACGGATGAAGAAATAATGAATGTTGCTCAACAGCTGAAAGGACAGTTAACCATTACCGTAGCAGCTACCGATGAAGACCTCCGGAATCATTTTATGCTGATCAACTTTCTGAAGGATAAATGTGGAAGATTACTGTTCAACGGAATGCCTACAGGAGTAGAAGTTGTTTATGCCATGCAGCATGGAGGTCCTTTTCCTTCCACTACTGATTCCCGCTTTACCTCTGTAGGCCCGGATGCGGTCAAGAGGTTTATCCGCCCTGTTTCTTTCCAAAACTGGCCGGATGAATTTTTGCCGGAAGAGCTTAAGAATGAAAATCCTCTACAGATCAGCAGACTAGTAGATGGAGAAATGAATTCAGGATCATTAATATTACAGACAACATGAACAGAACATTTTTTTGTATAGATTCGCATACCTGTGGCTGCCCTGTACGTCTTGTTGCGGGAGGAGGCCCCATTTTAAAAGGAAAATCCATGATGGAGCGCAGGCTTCATTTTATGAAAGAATACGACTGGATCCGGAAAGGACTCATGTTTGAACCCCGTGGTCATGATATGATGAGTGGAAGTATTTTGTATCCGCCTTTTAGCGAAGAAAACGATATCGGAGTATTATATATTGAAACCAGTGGATGTCTACCCATGTGCGGACACGGAACAATAGGAACCGTAACGATTGCCATAGAAGAAGGTCTGGTTTTCCCTAAAGTCCCCGGAAAGCTGCGCCTTGAAACACCAGCAGGACTTATTCTCATCGATTATGTACAGGAAGGTAAAAAAGTAACCTCTGTAAAATTAACCAACGTAAAATCCTTTTTGTATGCTGAAAATCTGGAAGTGGAATGCCCTGATCTCGGATTGATAAAAGCTGATATAGCTTATGGCGGAAATTTTTACGCTATTATAGACCCCCAGGAAAATTTCAGGGATATTTCTGATTTTACAGCCAGCCAGCTTATTCATTATGGAAAAATCATCAGACAATTACTTAATGAAAAATACCAATTTATTCATCCTGAGAACGAACACATTACCGGATTAAGCCATATTCAATGGACAGGTAATCCCAAAGATCCCAAAGCAAGTGGACGAAATGCTGTTTTAGTGGGAGAGAATGCTCTGGACCGTTCACCATGCGGAACAGGTACTTCTGCAAGAATGGCTCAATGGTATGCTAAAGGAAAATTAAAAGAAGGAGAAGAATTTATCCATGAAAGCTATATCGGATCCCAGTTTATAGGAAGAATTGAAGGAACGGATACTGTAGACGGGAAATCTGCAATTATTCCGTCAGTAGAAGGTTGGGCAAGAATTACAGGTTATAATCATATTATTATTGACGATGAAGATCCTTACTGGCAGGGATTTCAGGTAATGTAAACAAACATATGACACAGAATAAAGGAAAAGCACTCATTATTGGTGCAGGAATAGCTGGTTTAAGCTCCGCTTATTATCTTTTACAGAAAGGCTGGAGTGTAGAAATTCTGGAACAGAATGATCTTTCCAACAATTGTTCTTATGGTAATGCGGGGATGATTGTGCCCAGCCACTTTACTCCATTAGCCGCGCCAGGAGTTGTTGCACAGGGAATCCGTTGGATGTTTGATAGCAAAAGTCCGTTTTATGTAAAGCCTTCATTGAATACAGATTTGTTCTCCTGGGGATTGAAGTTTTTGAAACATTCTAACCAAAAACATGTTGATTATTCCGCAGCTGCTATCCGGGATCTTAATCTTGCGAGCAGCAAACTGTATAATGAGATTGCCTCAAAGGATGAATTTGATTTTGAGCTTAATCAAAATGGCATTTTAATGCTCTATAAAATGGAGAAAGTAGCAGAAGAGGAGATAGAACTTGCTCATAAAGCAATCAGTATGGGATTACCTGTTGATATTCTGGACAAAAAAGGAATTCAGGAACTCGAGCCCAATATCCGGCTGGACGTTATTGGCGGGGTCAATTATAAATGTGACGGCCATATGAATCCGATGAAACTGATGAAGCAGATGATCTCTTATCTTAAAAATAATGGTGTCGTTTTTCATACCCATCACAAGGTAACCGGATTTGAAACATCAGAAAACATGATTAAAGCAGTAATTGCCAATGATAAAAAGTTTACAGCAGACCGTTTCGTCATGACCGGAGGCTCATTTCTCCCTGAACTGGCTCAGAAAGCAGGAATCAAAATTCAATTAATGCCTGGAAAAGGATATTCTTTCATGCATACCCCTGAAAATCCGGTTAATACCCTGAACCATGCAGCTTTATTACTGGAAGCAAGAGTGGCTGTCACTCCTATGAATGGTCAGATCCGCTTCGGTGGAACTATGGAACTGGCTTCCCATCATGATAAAATTAACATGAAAAGAGTAGAAGGTATCGTCCGGTCTATTCCTCAATATTTACCTGACTTTCAGATACATTACAAAAAAGAATCTGAAATCTGGTTCGGCTACAGGCCCTGCGCACCGGATGGACTGCCTTATTTAGGACAATCTTCCCAATTAAAAAACCTGATTATAGCAGGCGGCGGCGGTATGATGGGTTTAAGTTTAGGACCCATTTTTGGAAAAACAGTTTCAGAACTTGCCAATGACCAAAAGCCAACGGTTGAGATAAAGATATTCAACCCTGAAAGATTTAGTTAGAAAACACCACATAACACACAAATCAAGCCAAAAAACAATTTGATTATTCAAATAATTTATTAACAACCAAATCCAAAATTTATGAAAAAATTTAAATTACTAGTACTTGTTTCCCTATTTCCAATAATAGGTTTTGCGCAAGAAAACAGACCTCGTGAGTGTAAAGCAGATGAAATGATGAAAAAACATTTTGAACTGCACCCTAAATCTAAGGCTGAATATGAAAATTTTGAGAAATACACCCAAGATTTCGTAAAAAAAATGGGATCAGACAAAAATTCATTGAATAATAGGATCAACAATCCAACGTACATCATCCCTGTGGTTTTTCATGTCTATGGAGAATCTCAAAGCAATGTAAAAGTAAATTACCAAAAAGTAGTTGACTTACTGGAACAAATCAACTTAAATTTCAATGGAATTAACACGGATTCAAATACTGTGGATCCTGATTTCCAATCTATCAGAGGAGCGATAAGCATTGAATTTCGCTTAGCTAAAATTGATCCAACCGGAAAAGCAACAAGCGGAGTGGTATTTCATCCTTTCAAAGGCGGATATGGCAATGGAGGTGGATATGATGCAGAAATTGGCGCAGATGCATGGGATAATACAAAGTATATGAATGTGTATATACAAAATGATCTATATTCTAATAAAGATTTATATCAATCAGGAGTTGCCTGGTATCCGGATTCATACATGACTTCAGTAAATACAGCCAGAGTTGTTTATAATGGACGTTATATATTTAATGCTGCAGGAACAACGGCTTCAAACGAGTTTTCTGATACATTTACTCACGAATTTGGGCATTGGTTAAATCTTCAGCACACGTTTAATGTTCCATGTTCAACTGCAAACCCAACTAATGATGGTGATGGAGTTGCTGACACCCCTGTAGAAAATAATTCTTCCGGATTAGGATGTTCAGCGGGTAACAATTGTCTTGGACAAAAAGTGAACGTTGAAAACTATATGGGATACAATGGTTCTTCCGGTTGTTATAAAATGTTTACCAATGGACAGGTTAGCAGAATGCTGGCAGCATTAAACCATCCTTCGCGAATGAATTTATGGCAGCCTGCCAACTTAGCCGCAACCGGAGTTGCTAATACTCTACCTAAATTAACCCTTAGCAACAGTACATTTACAGAGAACTTAAACAATAATGGAGCCGTGTCATTAGATGGAACAGTAGCATCTGCCCCTACATCAACGATTACGCTAAACGGAGCAACATTTGCCGTACCAAATGGAACAACTCTTACTGCAGGAACACATTTCACTTCTTCATTACCAGCAGGACTAACAGCAGCTATAGCAGTTACAAGCCCTACTACTGCTACGCTTACCATAAATGGTGCTGCAACCAGTCATCCTAAAAGTCAGGTCCTGAATTCATCAATTACGTTTCTGAATCCAGCTATAACAGGAGGTGTAACTTCATTAGGATCAACAACAGCTTTAGCATTAACTTTCTCTTATAAAGATCCTTATAAAATAGTTACAGGAACTCCTCTGGAAAGTTATGCCAACCCAACACCAACAACAGTAACCACCAACTCCGGGGCAACTTGGAAATATTTTATCATTAACCCGGAGCTTAGTGATGATGCAGGGTATGGTGCCTGGTACTATGGAGCAAATCAATTAAAATTGGAAACCTATTGGAAAGGATTAGTTTGCCAAACAGGAACAAGAAATATCAGTTTAATTCCAGCCTGTACCACCATAACGAATGCAAATAATATAGGCTATCCAACTGGGACTCCCGGACAACTTGACGTATACACTCCTACATACACTAACTGGTCTGGCAAAACCGCTTATGTTGGTTTTAGAAACCAATTCGAAGGTTACAATATTAACGGCTATTTCAAACTGATTGTTGGGGCCAATGGTTCAGGTTATTCTGTAACTGAGTTTGGATATAATACACAACCAAATGGCAGTATTACAACCCCTTGTGCATTATCATCATTATCCACTTCAGATGTTGATACAACAAACTCAGAAACATCTATCTATCCAAATCCAGTTTCTGATGTATTAAATATTAAAACAAAAGGGAAAATTAAATCAATTTCTGTTTATGATATGTTTGGAAGAAAAATGAATGCTAAAGTTATTGGTGATAAGGTTGATGTTAAACACTTCCTAAGCGGAACTTATTTAATTGATATTGAAACTTCTTTAGAGAAATCTTCCCAAAAATTCATTAAAAAATAAGATCAAACGCTAACGCTCAGTTTGGAAAGGAACAAGCTGCATTCTGGATATCAAAAAACTAAGCAAACCCAAATCCCACCACTACAACACCTATTGGAAATCTGAGAGATGTAAGTAAAAAATATTCAGGCTCTTCTAAAGTTAGGCTTAGTTTATATGCTTATGGACAATATTCTGGGGGTGGTGGTCTGCAAGGCCATCAACCTCCAGATTATTATTTCAAAGCAGTTACAGACTGGTTTAAAACTTTTTAAATAACAAAACACTTTTCTCAGAAATATGGATAATAGTTTAGTATTCATATGCAGTTGATTGGGCTTAATTTTTAAGCCCAATTTTTTATTTTATTTATGTACTTTTATTCTTTGATAACAATATCCAATGCATTACAAAAACGACAGCATCATCATCCGCGAATTTTCTCCTGAAGAATTTTCTTTATTCTCCACTCTTTTTCAAAATGAAAACGTTACCCGATATCTTCCTTACAAAACTCCAGAAGAATATAAAGAAATGTTTGACAAAGCATTGTCTGATTATGAAGCAGGACCATTCAGCAGATGGGGAATATTCAACACCCAGAATAACGATTTTGTAGGAATGTGTCTTGCCAGAGTTTTCCTTGATAATCCTGACCAGTTAGAAATAGGATATACCTTAGGAGAAAATTACTGGGGCAAAGGACTCGGAACCGAAGTTTGTAAAGCCCTTGTTGATTATTGTTTATCATTAAATCATCAGAAAGATATCGTAGCAGTAACCGATCTTGATAATATAGGTTCTCAGAAAGTTCTTCTGAAAAGCGGTTTCAGGAGAATTGAAAATCTGATTCGTGAGAATGAAGAACTTGCTTACTTTTTATTACAGAAGGAGTAAACAGATCCTGATACTTAAAACCGGGGTCTCAGAATTCTCCTCCACTGGAGGGGTGGCGAAAATTCAAAGAATTTTTGACGGGGTGGTTTTATACACTTCTACTTCAAACTCCTTCCACACAAAACATTTCATTTATCAGATAATTTATCATAACTTGCAGAAATTATGATGTCAAAACGTTGCAAATATGCACTTAAAGCAATGGTCAGATTAGCAAGGAATTATAACCAGGGCTTTCTGCCAACCTCTGTTATTGCACAAGATGAAAACATCCCCAAGAAATTTCTGGAACAAATTCTTCTCGAGCTTAAAAGAGCTAAGCTTGTCAACAGTAAGCAAGGTAAAGTAGGAGGATATTACCTTCTTAAATCTCCTGACGATGTTTCATTAGCAGATATTTACCGTATTTTTGATGGTCCTATTGCTCTTACACCGTGTGTTTCTTTAAATTTTTACGAAGCATGTGACGATTGTGTAGATGAAGCAGTCTGCTATCTGAGAAAAGAACTCATGATCGTTCGTGAGAAGACCAGAACAAGCATGATGGAAGCCACACTTACTAAGTTTATAAATAAAGATTAAAAAAATTTCTATTTAAATTCTACTATTTTGATAGGAGTTATAGAATTTTATATATATTTGCAAGACTTAAATCTCAATTCAAAATGGAATACAGTCTGAAAAATGAATTCGAAAATATTGCAAAAGAGGCTTCTGAAGCTTCTTTTCAAACTAATGGGCTGCAATTACTGACTGAAAGATTCCCAGGTAAAGTAATCTTTTCAACCAGTTTCAGCTATGAAGATCAGGTCATCACTCATCTGATAAAAGATTTAAATATTGAAATATTCACCCTGGATACGGGAAGACTTTTTGAACAGACCTACGAAACCTGGACTTCCACAAAAGCTTTCTTCAAGAAAAATATCAAAGCTTATTATCCGGATACGGAAGAACTCAGAGAATTTGTAACAGAAAATGGTCCGGACTCATTTTACCAATCTGTAGAAAAGAGGAAAGCATGCTGTACTATACGGAAGGTTCATCCTTTAAAAAAAGCACTGGAAGGCTATAAAGTATGGATCACAGGACTTAGATCTGAACATTCTGCCAACAGACAGAATATGCCACAGCTGGAGTGGGATCCGGATAACAAAATCATAAAATTTCATCCTATTCTTCACTGGACTTCAGAACAAGTGACAAATTATGTAAAAGATCATCATTTACCATACAATCATCTTCACAAAAAAGGATTTGTAAGCATAGGATGCGAACCCTGTACCAGAGCAATCAAAGAAGGAGAAGATTTCAGAGCGGGCCGATGGTGGTGGGAAGATGCCAATAAAAAAGAGTGTGGTCTGCATATTCATCAATAAAAAAAGAAAAAAATGTCAATACATCAGTTAAACTATTTAGATCAATTAGAGGCCGAATCTATTTACATATTAAGAGAAGTGGCAGGTCAGTTTGAACGTCCGGCCTTATTATTCAGTGGAGGAAAAGACAGTATTGTACTAGCTCATCTGGCTAAAAAAGCATTCTTCCATGGAAAAATTCCATTCACATTTGTGCATGTAGATACCGGGCACAACTTTCCGGAAGTCTTGGATTTCCGTGATCAGCTGGTAAAACAGTTGGATGTTAATCTTGCAGTCAGAAAAGTGGAAGACACTATTAAAAGTAAAAAACTGACTGAGGCTAAAGGTAAATTCCCAAGCAGAAACTGGCTGCAAACCTACACGCTTCTTGATACGATTGAAGAATTTGAATTTGATGCCTGTATTGGAGGAGCCAGAAGAGATGAAGAAAAAGCCCGCGCCAAAGAAAGAATCTTCTCAGTACGTGATGAATTTGGACAATGGGATCCTAAACTTCAGCGTCCAGAGCTTTGGAATATTTTCAACGGGAAAATTCACAAAGGAGAAAATGTAAGAGTTTTCCCCATCAGCAATTGGACAGAACTTGACATCTGGAACTATATCCGAAGAGAAAAAATCGCACTCCCTTCCATCTATTTCTCGCATGAAAGAGAAGTAATCGATTTTAATGGACAATGGCTTGCCAATTCATCGCACGTTTTCTTGGAACCTGAAGATATTATCACCACAAAAAAAATCCGTTACCGTACCGTAGGAGACATGACATGCACTGCAGCTGTGGAATCTAATGCTGTTACAATAGATGCGGTAATCGAAGAAATTGTAGCAACCAGAATTTCAGAACGTGGTGAAACCAGAATTGATGACAGGGTAACAGAAGCCGCAATGGAAGACCGAAAAAAAGGAGGCTATTTCTAAATAAGCAATCAGCGATGAGTAATAAGTAATAGGATAAACACTTTTACTTCTTAAACAGCAAAATATTACTCATTGCCCATTACTCATTACTTATAATTAAAATCGGATGGATATATTAAGATTTATAACAGCAGGAAGCGTAGATGACGGTAAAAGTACCCTTATCGGCAGACTGCTTTACGATAGCAAAAGTATTTTACAGGATCAGTTGGAAGTCCTTGAAAAACATTCTAAAAACAAAAATGAAGACGGAGTAGACCTTGCCCTTTTAACGGATGGTCTGCGCGCAGAAAGGGAACAGGGAATCACCATTGATGTTGCCTACCGCTATTTTTCAACCACAAAAAGAAAATTTATCATTGCTGATGCTCCGGGACACGTGCAGTATACCCGCAATATGATCACCGGAGCGTCCAACTCTGACCTGATGGTCATCCTGATCGATGCACGAAAAGGTGTGATTGAACAGACCAGAAGACATTCTATCATCGCTTCTTTATTACAGCTGAAGAAAGTTGCTGTAGCCATCAACAAAATGGATATGGTAGATTATTCCGAAGAAGTTTTTGAAAACATTAAATCAGAATATTCAAAAATTGCAGAAAACCTTGGATTAAACGATGTCAGTTATTTCCCAATCTCAGCACTGAAAGGAGATAATATTGTTTCAAAATCTTCCAGAACAGACTGGTACGAAGGAAATTCCCTGCTGGAATATCTTGAAGAAGTAACTTTACATGAAGAAAAAAACAACGGAAGCCGTTTTCAGGTTCAGTATGTCATCCGTCCTCAAACAGAAGAATTGCATGATTACAGAGGATATGCCGGACAAATATTAAGCGGAAAATTCACAAAAGGAGATAAAATCCACATTCTTCCTGCAGATCTGACCACTGAAATCACCAAAATTGAGATCAATGGCGTTGAAAAAGAAGAAGCCTTTGAAGGCCAGCCAGCTGTGATTCACCTTGCTCATGATGTAGATATCAGCCGGGGAGATATTTTTGCCACGGAAGAGCATGTTCCGACAGTTGAAAAAGACCTTGAAATTCTTTTATGCTGGCTAGATCAGAAACCGTTGCAGCCAGGGAATAAATACCTTCTGCAGCAAAACAGCAGACTTGTAAAAGCAGTTGTAAAAGAGGTAGATTACAAAATCAATGTCAACACCCTGATCAGGGAACAGACTGATGGCGAAATTAAACTGAACGAAATTGTAAAAGTTATACTCCGTACAGCACAGCCTCTGGTGTATGACAGCTTTACCAATAATAAAACAACGGGCTCGGCTATTCTGGTAGATGAAACGTCTAATTCAACGGTAGCAGCCTGCATAATTCAATAGAAAAATGGCAATTTCCGATCAATTAATACAAAGAATTCATCAGACCAAACAAAATAATATTCATGGATTCTTTGATAAAATAAAGACCAAAAAATGGGTGAAGGATTTGTACGAAACACTTTTCCTTCCTCAGAATGAGAATACTGAAGATCAGCTGAAAAGAAATTTTGAAGCACTTCAGAAAACACTTTCTGATCAGATCAATACGGTAACAGGAGATAAAAATCTTACTGAAAAACAAGTCAGTCAGTTTTTTGAGGCTTTACCTGAATTATATCATCAGCTGGTTCTGGATGCAACATCTATTTTGGAATTTGATCCTGCCGCCGATTCTCTGGAAGAAGTATACCTGGCATATCCCGGCTTTTTTGCCACGTATGTCTATCGTATTTCGCATCAGCTTTGGACTCAGAAAGTAAAAATTTTGCCCCGTGTCATTTCAGAATATGCCCACAGTAAAACCGGAATTGATATTCATCCGGGAGCCATTATCGGAAAGTCTTTTTTCATTGACCATGGAACAGGAATCGTGATTGGAGAAACTACCTTTATCGGGAACAATGTCAAAATCTATCAGGGAGTAACCCTCGGAGCGTTGAATGTTTCCAAAGAAAAAGCCCATCAGAAAAGACATCCCAACATTGAAGATGATGTGATTATCTATTCGGGAGCTACAATTCTGGGAGGTGAAACTACTATAGGCAGAGAAAGTGTTATAGGAGGAAATGTGTGGGTAACACAGGATGTCCCCGCCAACTCTCTGGTCTACCATAAAAGTGAAATAAAAATAAAGGATAATAGCTCATTACCGGAATCATTAACCTTTGTGATTTAAGAAAAAACAAAAATAAAAAGTACATTGATATGAAATTTCAGAATGCATTAGAAACGATTGGAAATACACCCGTCGTAAAAATTAATAAACTCTTCAATTCAGATCATGAAATCTGGATCAAACTTGAAAAAAGCAATCCTGGTGGAAGCATTAAAGACAGAATTGGCTTGGCCATGATTGAAGATGCAGAAGCAAAAGGATTATTAAATAAAGACAGCGTTATTATAGAACCTACAAGCGGAAATACAGGAATAGGACTTGCTTTGGTAGCTGCTGTAAAAGGATACAAACTCATCCTTGTCATGCCTGAAAGCATGAGTATAGAGCGCCGCAAAATCATGGAAGCTTACGGAGCGGAATTCGTATTGACTCCAAGAGAAAAAGGAATGAAAGGTGCTATTGAAAAAGCGAATGAACTGGCTGAAGAAACGCCCAACTCATGGATTCCAAGACAGTTTGACAACCCTGCCAATGTAAAAGTACATGTAGAAACCACCGCTCAGGAAATTGTAAAAGACTTTCCGGACGGGCTGGATTACATCATTACAGGAGTAGGAACCGGAGGACACATCACCGGAATCGCAAAAACGGTAAAAGAAAAATATCCTAACGTAAAAGTAATTGCTGTAGAACCGGAATTATCTCCTGTACTAAGCGGAGGAAGCCCGGCACCACATCCATTACAGGGATTAGGAGCGGGATTTGTTCCTTCCATTCTGGATATTACCCTTTTGGACGGAGTAATTACAGTAGGAAAGGAAGAGGCTTATGAGTATGCCCTTAATGCCGCTAAAAAAGAAGGTCTTTTTGTTGGAGTTTCCACTGGAGCCGCTTTAGCAGCCATCGCCAAACATTTACCGGAAATACAACCTAACGCTAAAATCCTTACCATCAATTACGATACCGGAGAAAGATATCTGTCCATAGAAGGACTCTTCTAAATCCCTAATTAACACCTACTTCAATGAAAACAAATATAAAATCACCAAAGGTCTTCCTTATCGGTGCAGGACCCGGTAACCCTGAACTGATTACTGTAAAAGCAGTAAAAGCTATTGCAAAAGCAGATGTCATCTTATGTGACCGCCTTGTAAGTCCGGAAATTCTTGAAACCTACGTCAATGAAAATACAGAAATCATCTATGTAGGAAAAGAATGTAGCAAAAACGCATCCACCCCTCAGTCTCATATCAATACTTTGATGGTAGAATATGCCGTTCAGAACAAAACCATTGTAAGACTGAAAGGAGGTGACGTTTCCATATTTTCCAACATTCTGGATGAATTGCAGGCTTTAAAACAGAATAATATTCCTTACGAGATTATTCCGGGAATTACAGCAGCTTTAGGAGCAGCAGCATTTGCAGGGATGCCTTTAACAGCAAGAGGATATTCCACATCCGTTCGTTTTCTGACGTATTATAAATCAGAGATCGTAAGTGAAGAATACTGGAAAGAGCTTGCTTTAACCAATGACACCCTTGTTTTCTATATGTCTAAAGGAAATCTTACCCCTCTAGTGGAAAAATTGAAAGCACTTCAGATTTCAGGTGATAAAAAAATTGCAGTCATTGAACAGGCTACGACTCCTTTTCAAAAGGTGTACACATCATCATTTGATGATTTTAATGAAAAATTCGGAGATAAGAACTTTGCTTCACCTTCTTTGGTTGTTGTGGGTAAAATTGTGAATCTCCATGAAGAGTTTTCATGGCTTGAAAATGCAGAGCAGGAAGGTCTTTATTTCAAATCAGTGGAAAACGGAAGTCTAATCCCTACAACTCAAAATTTCTTTGAATATGCTGTCTGAAACTAAATTAAACGTATTAAAACAAATATCCGGAGACCTCTCCAGAGACGAAGCCATCTGGGCCAGCGGATATCTTGCCGGTATTGCCGGAGGATCTTCGCTTACAGCCGTTCTGCCACCACAAGAAACGAATACTATTGTACAGAATACCGTAAAGAAAATAACGTTGGCTTATGGAACGGAGACCGGAAACAGTAAAAAGCTCGCTACCACGCTGGCAGGTATCGTTAAGAAAAAAGGGCTTCAGGTAAAACTGACTGATCTTTCCCAATACAAGCCAAAAGATTTGGCTAAAGAAGAATTCTTTTTTGTAGTGATCAGCACTCAGGGAGAAGGTGAACCACCAGCTCTAGCCAAAAAATTCTACGATTATATTTATGAAAATGAAATAAATCTTAGCGGACTAAAATTCGGAGTACTGGCACTGGGAGACAGCAGTTATCCTCTGTTCTGCCAAACCGGAGAAGATATAGATTCACGTTTTGAAATATTGGGAGCTCAGCGCATCATTCCGTTAAAGAAATGTGATATTGATTATGAGCAGGAAGCTTCTCATTGGATAGAGCATGTATTTGAAACCGTTCAAAAAAATACTGGTCAGAGTACAAAAAATGTTTCAGTTCCAAAGGTTTCTACCGGAAGAAAGAAGTTTCAGGGAAAAGTTTCAGCCATCATTAATCTGAATGATATTACGTCTGAAAAAGAAACGTATCACATTGAAATTGAAACAGAAGAAGTACTTGCCTATCAGCCTGGTGCAGCTTTGGGAGTGATTCCATTCAACTCGAAAGAAGTAGTACATGAAATTATTACTCTGACAGGAATTGATCCTCAGAAACAGATCGAAACAACAAAAATTACGGATACCGTAAAAGAACTCTTGTACAAACATCTTAACATCAGTTATCTGCTTAAATCTGTGGTTGCACAATATGCAAAAATAACGGGACATTCCATTCCGGAAGTAAGATTAAGCCTTCTTGATCTCCTTAGGATTTATCCTGTAAAAAATGCGGATGAATTTGAAGAAATCATACAGATATTAACCGCTCAGGCACCTCGTTTATATTCAATTTCTTCCTCTGTGGAAGCTCATGGTGATACGGAAATTCATATTACCGTTGCAAGATCTGAGTTCTTTATAGACCATCAGAAACACAACGGATTATGCAGTGGTTTTTTGAGTGAATTTAAAGAAGGAGAATACGTAGAGTTTTATATTCAGGATGCAGGACATTTCAAACTTCCGGACGCTGATAAAGATATCATTATGATTGGTCCCGGAACAGGGATAGCTCCTTTCAGATCATTCCTTTGGGAACGTGATGCAACCGGAGCAGAAGGAAGAAACTGGCTGTTTTTCGGAGACAGAAACTTTGTATCAGATTTTCTTTATCAGGCAGAACTTCAGGACTTTCTTAAAACAGGCAGCTTAACGCATTTAGACCTTGCTTTTTCAAGAGATACAGCCGAGAAAGTATATGTTCAGCACAGGTTAGAACAAAAAGCACAGGAAGTATTTTACTGGCTGGAAGGTGGAGCCTCTGTATATGTATGCGGAGCCAAAGAACCAATGGCCTACGATGTAGAACAAACGCTTCTCACGATTATCCAGACGGAAGGAAAGCGCAGCAAAGAAGACGCTGTACTTTATCTGGAAGATATGGAGATGAGCGGCAGATATGCGAAAGATGTGTATTAAAAAGAAGTACTCGTAAAAATTAAAGGAAACAATTATGAACAATGATAAAGAAAACCTTTCACCCGTAGAAAGGATTAAAACCAGCAGTAATGGGCTCAGAGGATCTTTAAAAGAGAGCCTTGCTGATCAATTTACCGGAGCCATAAGGGAAGATGACCAGACTCTGATCAAATTTCATGGAATGTACCAACAGGACGACAGAGACCGAAGGGAAGAGCGTGTCTCCAAAAAACTGGAATGGCTGTATTCTTATATGATCAGATTAAGGCTTCCCGGTGGCTTTTTAACTCCGGAACAATGGGTAGGGTTGAATGAAACAGCAGAAGATCATTCCACAGGAACCATTAAAGTAACGACAAGACAAACGATTCAGCTTCATGGTATTTTAAAATCTCATTTAAGACCTACCATTCAGAGCTTCAATCTTCAGCATCTGGATTCTATTGCAGCCTGTGGGGATGTCAACAGAAATGTAACCTGTACAGCTAATCCTTCGGAATCACCTTTGCAACAGGAAGCTTACGAACTGGCGGGAAAAATCAGTGAAATGTGCCTTCCAAAAACTAAATCTTATTATGACATCTGGATTGATGATGAACTTCTGGTAGACCGTAAAGCAGAGGAAGATCCTTTATATCAGGACAGATATCTTCCGAGAAAACTGAAAATAGGAATCGCAGTCCCTCCTAATAATGATGTGGATGTATTCATCAACGATATTGCCCTAATCGCAATTATCGAAAATGATAAAATTGCTGGTTATAATATTGCTGCCGGAGGAGGACTGGGAGCAACCCACGGAAATGAAGCTACTTATGCCCGTCTTGCCTCTGTACTTGGATTTGTAGATACGGAAGAAAAAGTATTGAAGGCTGTCTATGAAATCATCACGGTTCAAAGAGACTTCGGAAACAGAAGCGACCGAAAATTATCAAGATTAAAATATACGATTGATAAATTGGGTATTGACCAATACAGAGCTGAAGTAGAAAAAAGAACAGGTTTCAGTTTTGAACCTGCCAGAGAATTTAAGTTTGAACAGCGAAAAGACCGTTATGGCTGGATCCAGAATCACGAAGGAAAATGGTTTTACACCGTATTTGTAGAACACGGAAGAATCCTTAATACAGCGGAATATCCTTTAAAATCAGGGTTATTAAAAGTAGCACAAACCGGTAAAGCCAATTTCCGTTTTACCTGTAACCAGAACCTTATCCTGGCTGATATTGACGAAAAAGATAAACCAGAAATTGAACATATTTTAAAAGATCACGGAATTTCAGAGTATACCAATGGAGCAAGTGCCCTGCGTAAAAATTCTGTTGCCTGCGTGGCCTTAAACACTTGTTCACTGGCTTTAGCAGAAGCTCAGCGTTATCTGCCATCCTTGGTTACCAAAATAGAACCTATTCTTGAAAAATATGGTCTTTTGGAAGAGGATATCACCATCCGTATGACCGGCTGTCCTAACGGCTGCGGAAGGTCTCCCAATGCCGAAATAGGATTTGTAGGTACAGCTTACGGAAAATACAATCTTCACATCGGCGGAGACCGTTTAGGAATGCGACTGAACACAAAATTTAAAGAAAATATTGGTGAGGAAGAAATTCTTACCACTCTGGATGAACTTTTCGGGATTTATGTACAGAAAAGACTTGCAGAAGAAACATTTGGCGATTTTTCATACCGTTATTTACACACCTTAAATTAATTATATGGCTAATTTTCATTATGATCTGAAAAAAAACAAAAAAAATCAATCTCTTCTTTTAGGCGGACGAATGTGTATGTGTTGTTGATTCTTAAATAACAATACATACAAAGCTGTTTGAAGTTTTTGAATTATTATGGAAGTCGGCAATAATATTAATGGCTTAAACCACCCGTCAAAAATTCTTTGAATTTTCGCCACCCCTCCAAAAGAGGGGAATTCTAAGCCCTTCAATTGTAATATTAACCAATATAGAAGACTTTCATCATAGAAGTAAAAAATTCAGACAGCTTCATTCTCAACCTAAAAAAATGAAGAAAAAATGAAAAACAAAAAGCAGGGAAATTTTCTGCCAAAAGCAGGTATTATCGCATTCACATTTCTATTTTTTAACCTGGCAGAAGCACAGCAGCAGCTTATAGAGCTTAGCGGAAACATCAAAAATACAGATACACGCAAAAGTCTTGACTCTGTAAAAATACAGATCGAAAATACACAGGACATTGCAATAACTGATAAGCTGGGTAACTTTAAGCTCAGAACAAGAGTTACCATTCCATTCCGGGTGGTCATTCAGAAAGATGGTTTCACAGGTCAAACCGTTGAAATACTTTCGCCTTCCAACAAAATAACGATAGGGCTGAACCCTCAAAATACAATCATCGATGATGTGGTAATCTCAGCTTCCAGAGTTCCGGAAAAGATATTAAGATCACCTATAGCCATTGAAAAAATTGATATTAAAACCATCAGGGAAAGTCCTGCAGCCTCATTCTATGAAACATTGGAAAATGTAAAGGGGTTACAGCTTTTAACATCAAGTCTTACGTTGAAAATTCCTAATTCGAGAGGTTTCAATTCGCCTAATAATTTCCGATTCATGCAGCTGGTAGACGGAGTAGATGTACAGTCGGCAACGTTGGGAGTACCATTGGGAAATGCAATAGGTCCTACAGAACTCGACATCCAGTCTATAGAGGTCACTCCCGGAGCCGCTTCAGCATTGTACGGGATGAATGCCATCAACGGATTGGCAAGTTTACAGACCAAAGATCCGTTTACTTCTGAAGGAATAAGCCTTTATTTCCGTGGCGGGGTGAATCATGTAGACAATGTCAATCATAAAATAAGTTCTCTGGGAGAAAGTGCTATCCGCTTTGCAAAAGTCATCAATAAAAACTTTGCGGTAAAAGTTAATGCATCCTATTTCAGCGGAACAGACTGGATCTCCAACAATTTGACTGATCAGAATCCAGGATCTTTGGTTACAGCCAATCCTAATTTTGCTCTGCCCAATAATCCGGCTGAAGATCTCTGGAATAAATACGGTGATGAAAGAAACAACCGAGTTGCCGTAAAAGTTGATTACAACGGTAAACCTACTACATTCAACGTTTCCAGAACAGGATATCTTGAGAAAGATCTTGTAAGTCCGGATGTGAAAAATATCAAGTTTGATGCTGGATTATACTACCGTTTCGGAGATCAGTGGAGAACATCTTACGTATACCGGTATGGTTTACTGGACGGAACTTTCCAGAGAGGAAATAAAATCCGTTTGCAGAATGCTACTGTTCAGAACCATAAAATAGAACTGACAGGAAAGGAATTGACCTTCAGGGCTTATGTATCGATAGAAAATACAGGAGATTCTTATAATCTAAAACCTTTGGCAGATAATCTTGATCTCACCAATCTTTCCAATACCAACTGGAAAAATATATTCCAAACAGCTCTTCAGAATAATCTGAATGCAGGAGCCAATCTTAATGACGCTTTTATTCTTGCTCGCCAACAGGCAGATAAAAACAGAGTCGTACCGGGAACTGCAGCCTTCGAACAGTTGAAAAATACCATTGTCGGAATCAACAACTGGGATTCGGCCAATGGAGGCGTAGCAGGAGCTCCGGCAACAGGAGGAGCCAAGCTTGAACAGAAATCTCGTTTCTATCAGGGCGAACTTACCTACGATTTCAGCAGGTTTGTGAAGATCTTTAACCTTCTTGCTGGTGTAGATTACCGTTTGTACAGCATTACTCCGGATGGAAACAATTTTGTTGATTTCGACCGTCCGGTGAATGAAAGAAACATTCCTTTAGCCAACGGCACCTTTGGGAAAGATGTTATTTATCAGAAATATGGAGCTTTTGCACAGATTACCAAGCTTTTCTTTGATGATAAATTAAAAATCAACGCTGCTTTACGGATCGACAGAAACCCGGAATTTGAAGCCAAATTAAATCCGAGAATCAGTATAGTTTATTCTCCGGTTAAAGAGCATAATTTCAGAGCTTCTTTCCAGAACGGATATCGTTTTCCGTCGTTGTTTGAAGCCCTTTCTTTTGTGAACAACGGAAATGTAAGAAGAGTAGGTGGACTTTCAAAAGTAAACGATGGATTAGGCTATCTGGAGAATTCCTACACATTAGCTTCCATTGATAGATTCACTTCAGCAGTGAATACAGATATAGATGCCGGAAAAACCCAGGCTCAGGCAGCTCAGGATAATCAACAGCTTTTAACCGTAGCCAATCTGCAGAAATTACAGCCGGAAAAGATCAATTCATTTGAAGTAGGGTATAAGTCTACTTTTTTCAATAATAAACTGGTACTGGACTGGGATTTCTATTACAACATTTATGAAGGATTTCTTGGGCAGGTAGAAGTAGCGGTTCCAAAAAACAGCCAGGTAGGAAGCAATACTGCTGTTCTTGCAATGCTGGATCGAAGCAAACAGGACCGATACAGGGTATATACCAACAGTAACAACACCTATAAAAGCTATGGAACGTCTTTAGGGATTCGTTATAATATTACAGGAAATTATAATGTCAATACCAATGTTTCATATAATGATCTTGCTTCCAACAATTCTTCAGATCTGTTTATTACCGCTTTCAATACCCCGAAATGGATGGTAAATGTAAGTGTAGGAAACAGAGAAATTGTTAAAAATATAGGGTTTACCCTTGTGGCAAGATGGCAGAGTGGCTTTATGTGGGAAAGTCCTTTAGCATCAGGAGCAATTCCAGCCTATTACACGATTGATGCTCAGGCTACATGGAAACTTCCTGAAATTCGTGCGAATATTAAAATTGGGGCTACCAATTTACTGAACCGCCGTTATTTCCAGTATGCAGCAGGTCCTGAAATCGGAGGGCTGTATTATCTCGCTTTTACTTATGATTTAAAACTGTAATCAGGATGAGCAATTCATTATATCCCATATTTTTAAAACTTGAAAACCTGTCACTGCTGGTCATCGGCGGCGGCAAGGTAGCTCTCGAAAAACTGGAATCCGTACTGGGTAATTCACCGGAAACTTCCATCAAACTGGTAGCCCAGGAAATTATCCCTGAGGTAAGAACCTTACAAAATCAGTTTTCCAATATAACTCTGCACGAAAGAGCCTACAATGATCTTGATTTTAATGATACTGATCTTGCCATCATTGCGGTAAATGATATTGAATTAGCAGGGGAAATCAGAGAAAAAGCCCAGAAAAAAAATGTGCTGGTCAATATTGCAGACAAGCCGGATTTGTGTGATTTTTATTTAGGTTCCATTGTCAAAAAGGGAAGTCTCAAAATTGCCATTTCCACCAACGGAAAGTCCCCGACCATTGCTAAAAGATTAAGGGAAACCTTTACAGAAGTTATTCCAGATGAAATGGATCATGTATTGGATAATATGCAGAATATTCGCAATCAGCTCACCGGAGATTTCAATTATAAGGTTAAAGAACTCAACAAAATTACTACAGAATATCTGTCTGACGGAAAAGTTGCTGCAAAACCGGACATGGAAATTGAAAAGCTCATCAATATTACCAAAACCGCTCAGAGAAAAGCTAATATTTACCTTGCAATTATTGGAGTTTTGCTTCTTTTCGGGTTATTTGGGCTTGTGGTGTACCAGTTCAATCTTTCCGGTGATATTCAGTATTTTCTGAATAAGGATGGTCATATTTTTTACTGGATGCTGTTTGCCGGTTTCATGGCAGAAATTGTTGCCGGATCTATGGGAATGGGGTATGGAGTGATATGTACCACTATACTTTTACTGCTAAATGTTCCGCCACCTGTTGTGAGTGCAAGCATCCATTCTGCGGAGTCTTTTACTACTGCTGCCGGAAGTTTCAGTCATTATAAACTGGGAAATGTCAATAAAAAAATGGTATGGGTATTATTCCCGCTGGCTATTGTAGGTTCTATCATAGGTGCTTTAACGCTGTCTCATTATGGCGAACATTATGCTCATATTGTAAAACCTATTATTGCCTGCTACACATTATACCTTGGGATCAATATCTTAAGAAATGCGTTCAAAGATAAAAAATCGGGGCAAGCTAAAACCAAACGAAAAACAAATCTCAGAGTATTGGGACTGGTAGGTGGTTTTATTGATTCCTTTGCAGGAGGCGGTTGGGGCCCATTGGTGACCGGAACACTGATTAAAGAGGGAAGAATTCCCCGTTATGTAGTAGGAAGTTCTACCGTGGCCAAGTTTTTATTGACGATAACAAGTGCCATTACATTCATTTTCACGATTGGAATTCATCACTGGAATATTGTTTTGGGATTTTTGCTAGGTGGCGTTTTTACGGCTCCATTTTCAGCAATGTTGACCTCAAAACTTCCAACGAAGAAAATGTTTGTTGTGGTTGGAATAGTAGTAATCCTTATGAGTCTTATTACAATAGCAAAATCCCTTTTGTCATAAAAGACGGTTGTAAAAAGTATGGTTTTAAACGCAAAGATTTGATGTGTTAATTCTTAATATTTTAAGGGAGCAAAGCTTGAATCAATTACATTAATTTTTTCTAAGCATACTTATATCTAACGCAAAGATTTTAATGTTTTACTTTAATTTGAGAAATCAAAGGTGGAAAATAAATGATATGGTCTGTTGACACTATCATTGCTCATTTTTAGTAAAAATCTGAAACCATTAAAACTTTGCGTTTTTCTATTTTAAATACTTTTTTAAACCGTATGCTTTTGTATGTTTAAGGTATGCAAAGGCGCAAGGGTTTTATCTCCTATAAAGTAGAATAGAGCATAGTTTTTTTTATCTCACGCTGATTTTGCAGATTACGCAGATATTTATATAAATCTGCGTAATCTGTTTTATCTGCGAGAAAATTTATAACACATCTCTTACTAAAAATCTCTGATTTCCTGCACCTAATTATATATTTTAAAACACCTTTCGCCTTTGCGATTATCCAACAAAAAAACAGCTCTTAAAAAAGAGCTGCTTAAACTAATTAATTATTTAAGATCTGTTTTTTTTAAAGTATCAATTCCAAATCCTGTGCAACCCTGAAACAAGAACAGGAGCAGGAACAAAAGATACAGTACCTGAGGTAAATAAAGGAAATAGCTCAGCCATGTAAAAGGATCCATTTCATATACTCCGGTTTCAGATTTTATAGGAATAAGTTCCTTTGGAATGGAACTCAGATCATGCGTAAATAAGGCAACAAGTATAATGATAATTAAAAATGCAGAGCTTATTCTTGTCCAAAAGCCCAGCATTAAAAATAAACCGAATATACATTCACAAAAAGCGGTAAAATTGGCGGTAAACTGAGGAAATGGAAATCCTATAGTACTGATGGTATTGAACATATACCCCTGAAAAATAGGATGGAAAAGTTTATTGAAACCTGCTATAAAAAAGAATAATCCAATTAATATTCTGCAAATTACGTAGATGCTGACTGTATTTTTTTCGAGGTTTGATAATATTGTTTTCATTATTTTTTTAATTCATTGATTGATTACATCAACATGACAAAACCATGAACAATAGCTGGTCATGTGATGTTGATTAAATAATAGGATTCTGTTTGTTAATTTCAGATCGTGTTCTTTACGGGTATCTGAAATCTACATTTTTATTTTGGGAGGAATCCAGATAGAATTAAAAAATGAATAATAGGGTGGATCATCATACAAAAAATAGCGGTTATTGATTTCCTGATCCATAAATTTTTCAAATGCAAAAGAATGAAAAGAAGCGGTAAAAAACAGAGAAAAGCCGGAACAATAATTACTGTTGCACTTTATTGGAGTTCTGTTGTTTTCTTCCAGATCAATTTTATTGCATTTTTTATGAGATGTCTCTTCCTGACTGTAATTTTGTTTGATTTTGATAGAAGAAAATTGGGAATTTTCAGTTTTTAGGATCACCAAATGGACTAGCATTAAAAATACATTAAATACCTGTATATACCGCCATAATCCATTTCTTTCCCCCATAAATACCATAGAATTAAAACAAATATAGTAAAATATTCATAGCTGCCTTCTACATGAATGCCTGTTTTTCAAGTTCAGAAACTACTACTTTAGCCATTTCTTTAGAGCTAAACGGATTTTGTCCAGTAATCAAACTGCCATCAACTACAACATTGGAAGTCATAGGAATAAATGCTTTTCTGTAATGTACATTCCGCTCTTTAAGGGCTGCTTCCAGATTAAAAGGAACTTCATTTTTTCTTCTTGCCAATGTTTCTTCAAACCAGTCAAATCCGGTAACAGCTTTACCTTTAATCATATATTCTCCATCCGAAAGTCTTACGTTCAGTAATCCTCCGACCCCATGACAAATCGCAGCAACCATTTTATTGCTTTCATACTGATCTCTGAGAATCTCCTGTAAAGTAGTATTATCAGGAAAATCATACATGGTAGCATGTCCTCCCGCAAGATAAATACAGTCGAAGGAATCATTTTTTACCATATCAAGGCTTTTTGTCTGAGCCAATTCATTCATAAATACCGGATTTTCATAATAACTTTTTGAAATACCATCAAGCACCAGAGGTTTCAGACTTTCCGGGTCAATAGGAGTATTTCCACCTTTAGGAGAAGCTATGGTAATCTTCCATCCTTTCTCCTTTGCCGCGTGGTAAATATGGGTAAGCTCGCTCAGCCATAATCCGGTTTTAAGATGACCACTGGCATATTGTTCTATGTTTGTTACAATTAATAAGATAGTTTTCATCATGATATCATTAATTAAAAGACTTTCTGAACTCCAATGGAGAAACAGCCGTCTGGTTTTTAAATAAGCGGTGAAAAGACTGGGGATGTTCAAATCCTAAATTATAGGCAATTTCAGAAACGGACATTGTGGTGGTAGAAAGCAGCTCTTTTGCCTTTTCAATCATTCTGTTCTGAATATGCTGCTGCGTTGTTTGTCCTGTATGGACTCTCAGCATGTCACTCAGATAATTAGGGCTTATATTCATTTGTGCTGCTACGAACTGCACGGTGGGAATCCCATTGATCAACAGTTTTTCACTTTTAAAATAATCATCGAGTAACGTTTCAAGCTGAGTCAAAAGATCATGATTCACTTTTTTTCGGGTTAAAAACTGACGGTTGTAGAATCTGTCACAGTATTTTAACAGCAAATCAATGTTGGATACCAATAAATCCTGAGTAAAACCATCCATATTGGCTTCAATCTCCCTATTGATATTGTCCAGAATATCCGTTATAGATTTTTCTTCTTTTTCGGAGAGATACAACGCTTCATTGGCAGAATAAGAGAAGTATCCATACTCTTTTATAACAGAAGCCAACGGATATCCCTGCAGGAAATCGGGGTGAATAACCAATACACTTCCCCTAACCTCAGAAAGCAGAATATCTTCAAACTGCAGAACCTGATGAGGAGCAATAAAATACATGATTCCATCCTCAAAATCATAATAGTGCTGTCCGTATTTGCATCTTCCTGCACAATCTTTTTTAATAGAAATCACATAAAAATCTGTAGTCACCGCACTCAGAATAGTTTCCGGATCTACATTCACTTCATTAAAATCAAACACACTGATCAAAGGGTTGGAAGGTCTTTTCAACTTCAGATATTTGTGTAATGCTGTAATGGAGGTTACTTTTTCAGGAGCTTTCATTTTATTTCTTTTTTACCGCCCTTCCATAGGAGGGGAATGTTTTGTCCTTCGGTTGTGGTGTTCGTTTTTCTAAGTTACCCATTTTTAACGTGATTATTTTGCCGTCTGCTGTTCTTTTTTTATCTGCTCAATTCCCTGTCTGTAAGTGGTTACCTGAAATTCCGGAAATCTTTTTCTGAATTTTGAATCATCAAAAAGGTTATCATACCCATATCTTGGAAGCAGTTCCAGTAATTCTTTTGCATTTTTGTTGAATAAAGATCCTATTTTAAAAGCCAGTTTCGGAATTACAGAATACTTAAATTCTTTACCATAAATCTGAGAAACCAAAGCAATGAACTCTTCATAATTCAGTTTATGATCATCTACCGGTAAATGCCATGTCTGTTTATAGGCATCAGGCGTATTTCCTATTAAAGCTGTTGCACGGCTTGCATCAGGAGTCCAGATCAGGCTTCGCAGCTTACTGTCTCTCAAAGGAACTTTTAGTTTTTTATCTTCTTTAATTGCATTGAAAATAAGACTATTGGTAATACTTTGAGTTTTTCCCGGTCCATAAAATTCAGGAGCTCTGCAGATGACAGCCTCTATTGTTCCTGCTTCCATTTCTTTTAAAAGCATTTCCGTCATCCGTTTTCTCACCATTCCTTTTCTTCCTACAGGAGAGAATAAGGTTTGTTCCGTTAAGACCTCATTATTTTGAGGGTACATATAGGTATTGTCAAAAAAAACCAGTTTGGTACCATTGATTTTACAGGCTTCAATGACGTTTTTCAAAATCACCAGGAATTGCTTTTCCCACAGATCTGTATCCATAGGAAGTCCAAGTGTGAAATAAGCAATCTCGCTTCCTTTAACGGCTTCTATAGCTTTTTCTCTGTCTGATAAATCTGCAGAGAAAATAGTATCAGTATCATTTACTTTTTTAGCATTTCTGCTGACAATGCGGATGTCTGAAGTATAATTTTTTTTCAGTTCTCTTGCCAGTTCTTCACCAATCTGTCCATTGGCTCCTAATATGGTTTGCATCATTTCTAATTTTGAGGGTTATGTATTGCGTTCAAAATAAATAGAATATTTTCAGTCGCTATTATTTATGATGCAAAATTCGGGCATAATTATAAAAACAAGGTAGCTAAATCCATGGAAGTTGTAACATAATCTCTGATGACATAAAAAAGCCGGGAAAGAAAAGCTAACAGTGTTCGAATAATATAGTATTCTCTTCGTTTTCTTTACTTTCCCGGCTCTTAGAATTTTCTTTTATCATTTCCTGTCTAAAGCCAGATAATTGTCTTCTATTCTGCTGATCAGGATGTAAAACAAACCTGCATAGATCATCTGAATTCCCATGGCTTCCCAATTTTCAACCGTACTGCATCCAAAAAGCAGCAGGATAATCAGGGATGCGCCAGCTATAGTGGCAATGCGGGTTTTAAAACCAACCATCAGCAGTAATCCGATCATCAATTCTAAAAAGGGGAGTGTAATCCCGAACAGATGTACCAATGGCTGTGGAAGCCAGCTTGTTTCAAAACCTTTCATCATTCCTGATGCAAAGTCCTGTAGTTTTACAAGACGAACCAATCCGTGCCCTAAAAGGTTAATTCCCATAGACACGCGAAGGAAAAAATAGGCTGTTTTTGTATTATTCATAAAGGTATTTTTGGATGGAAGACCGAAGAAGGAAATTATACAGGTCATAAAAGTACTTTGCAGACTTCAATACCTTCTTTCCTCCAGCTTCCCGCTTCTTTACTTAGTTAAACTTTTCTTCACTGTTATCAACAAGAGTGTCAGGATCATTTATAACCATTTTGGCAATATCATCCTTTCTCATAAAGACTACCCCTTGTTTTTCTTTAGTATATTTAATAAATTCCTCCATAGCATGCATCATTGCAGGAGTTCCACCGATTCTGTCGTGAAAGCTGATGCTCATCATTCTTCTTTTGGAAGCTCCTTCTTCATAAAGACGGTCGAATTCAAATTTCAATTGGTTTAAAAACTGATCAGGGCTCCAGTGTTTTCCTTCAATATTGACGATATCATTGTTACGAAGGGTATAAGGAATGACAACAAAATTTTTCCCTTTTACTTTGGTAATAAAAGGTTCATCATGGCTTAAATCATCAATATGATACAGAAAACCAAGATCCTGTAACACTTTAAGGGTATTCGGGCTTCTTCTGAGCCAGTTACAGTTATAGCCAACAGCTTTCTGGCCTGTAATTTTTTCAACAGCATCTACACCTTTCTTTACAAAATTCAGTTCATCAGCATAATTCTTATTCCACTGATTATCCCAGGTAAAACCATGAGCTGCAATTTCATGACCTCCGTTTGCAATAGCTTTTGCCACTTCCGGATACTTTTCCGCTGCTGTTCCCACTACATGGGAAGTTACTTTAATGTCATATTTTTTCCATAGATCCAGCATTCTGTAAATTCCTTCATTTCCTCCGTAACGATACCAGCTTTCTGCCGGAAGATCCGGGTTGCCTTTAGGAAGTGGAGTACTACTGAAAGGACTTTCAGCGTCTTCAGGCTGTCCGCCTGTTTCAAACTGCATAGAAACGGAAATCACCAATTGAGCTCCATTCGGCCATTGTTTTTTTGTTAGAATTTTTGTTTCAGATTGATCTTTTTTTGCCCTTTTATCCTTATCATGATCAGAAAAAGACATCAGAACAATTGTTGAAGCAACTAACAGTATTGATTGTTTTATATATTTCATTTTGAATGTATTTAATAGAGCAAAATTGGTCAATAATGAATTATGATATATTGTAAGAATTAATGGTAAATTTGTAAAAATCCATTCTTTCATGAAACGAATCGTTAACTTCAATTCTTTTAATGTTTTCAGCATCGAAAAAGAAATCTGGGATGTTGAGTATCATAATCATAACTTTTATGAACTCATTATCATAGAGAATGGAAAAGGATGTCATCATCTCAATAATATTACTTTTCCTTATAAAAAAGGGGATGTTTTCCTTCTGAGACCAAGTGACGGGCATGAATTTTCCATTACCAGTAAAACATGTTTCATCTATATAAAATTTACGGAACAGTATATCTGGCAAAACCTTTTGTCCAACAAAAATAATGAGCTTAAAAAAGTGGTCCAACTTCTGATGGAAGACCATTCTTTTGTCTATGAATCGGTGATTCAAAGTAAAACGGACAGGGAACATCTGCTACAACTTGCACGTATCCTTCTCTATGAGTTCAACCATAAAAATACGTACAACAAAGAAATCACAACCGATCTTTTTTCCAGTATCATCACTATTCTGATCCGAAATACAATGCATAATAGTACTACCAAAAACTGGGTCACACAAAACGTAAGCAGAATTGAAAAGATGTTGTATTATATCAACATTAATGCTTTAGATGCAGATAAAATGAAAATTGAAAACCTGGCTAAAGAATTTATGCTGTCCCCTAATTATATCAGCATTTATATCAAAAAACAAACAGGCTTTTCTATACAACAGCATGTTATACAGCATAAAATGAAAACTGCAGAAAAACTTTTGCTTCAGAGCCATTATAATATCAGTGAGATTGCCGATAAACTGGGGTTCAATGATGCCAGTCATTTCAATAAAATATTCAAAACATATAAAGAAATGTCTCCTTCTGAGTTTAAAAAGAATAGTTTATCTTACTGACCTTCCGGATTATATATTTTTCATATCTTTAATAATCAAACCTTTAAGCCCATGAAAACGAGTGCGGGTATTTTGCTTTTTAAAAAAGAAAAAGATAGTCTGTATTACTTTCTTGTTCATCCTGGCGGGCCTTTCTGGAAAAATAAAGACCTGGAAGCATGGTCTATTCCAAAAGGAGAGCTGCTTCCAGATGAAAATCCATTGGAACGTGCATTAACGGAATTTAAAGAAGAAACAGGAAAAACAGTGAAAGGGAACTTTATTGAGTTGTCACCCATTAAGCAAAAAGGAGGAAAAATAGTTTACGCCTGGGCATTGGAGGGGCATATTGATACTTCAGCACTTTACAGCAATACCTTCTCTATGGAATGGCCACCCAAATCCGGCAAAATAATAGAAATTCCCGAAGTAGATCAATGGGAATGGTTTGCTTCAGAAGAAGCACAGCAACGGATCAATACGGCACAGAAAGGTTTCATAACAGAACTTGAAAATATAGTAAAAAAACAGTAACACCTTAAAACAAAAACCATGAAAAAATTAAACAGAAAAACATTAAAAAACATTGTGGGAAAAATTGGTATAGAGCTGAATCTTCCTCTTCCTGTAGGCATCTGTCTTGGAAATCTGCTTTCCTTATGCCCTCCTCATTCTCATTGCCGCGCAGATGAAAGATGCTATCCTGATGCAGCGGGTCCCTGTATCAACGGACAGTGTCCTTCAGGCTATCACTGCCATTCAGGAGAATGTGTAAGATAAAATATCAAAACAAAAAAACGTTTATCAGACTGATAAACGTTTTTCATTATATATTAAAGTTTCACCTCTTTATTATTCCTATCGCTTTTAATGCGCTCGATGTTAAAAAGATGTCATCAAAAACGGTAAGTGATTCTACATCATGATATCCTGAAGGAATCAGGTCGTTCTTATTAAAAGATAATTCAATGGAAGCATCATATGAAGCAATGATTCTCACTTTTGAATATCCGTTATAGTCTACTTTAAAACCTTCAAACATACAGTTCTGTTCTGCCTTCTGATATTCGGCATATTCTTCAAATCCTGCAACATCTGTTCTTTTCCCGTCATTATGATCGAGAGACTTCCATTCCGTATAATTTTTGGGTTCTTTCAGAATATTTCCTTCACGATCTAAAGGAACAAACATTCCAAGAGTCAGGCGCTTCTTTAAAAAATTGGCATAATTATTCATCAGATTCAAAATCTGAAGATCAGCATATCCTTCGTGTGAATAATATTCCAACACGAAAGTTGTCATCGGAATCAGCTTATGAGAAGCATCAGTCGGCATAATTAGTCTTTAATTTTTTTTGGCCGATAAAAATAGTATTTTTATTTACTCTACCCAATGGAAGTAGGTGAATAGGATGGAATTTATACCCATTCTGAATAACAATAAGTATAGGACAACCCTTCATTTTTCAGTATTTTTGATGGGAATAACTCTATTACAATAACGAATCTACCTGTTAAAACCAGTGATTTTTGCCTTATACAAATTATTATATGTTGAAAAAGATATTATTAGGAGCCAGCATCATTCATTGTTGCTTTTACAATACTATGGCTCAGAGCCCCGGCCAACAACCGGTTTATACATCCGAATGGGGACACCTTTACCGTGATCAGGGAAATAATAAGGATCTTCTGGGAGTGTTTTCTACCGAGGCACCTGTTTACCTTCTCGATTCCACCCGAACACAATACAAAGTACAGGTAAGCAATGGCGATATTGGTTTTATAGACCGCCAGTCTTTACAAAAAACGATGCGTGGTAAAAAGTCTTCCGGAGAACCTGCCCAATATTTCAATAGAGGATCACAAGGATTCCAATGTCCGCATTTCTATGTACAGGTATCGGAACTGCGTGTACGGAAAGCTTCTACAACAGAAAGCATCCCGGTAAGGAAAGCATCTTTAAATGAAATGGTCTGTATTGATTATGTGCCTTTATATCAGGATGGCTGGATCTATATTGGGGATCATTTCCACGAAAATCCCGAATATATCCAAATGAAATATCTGGGTGCTGAACTTACCTACGAAAAAGTTCTGAAAGACTATCTGGCAGTAAAGGGTAAAGACAAGGAAAAAGAAGTGGCTCAGGTTGGAAGACTACGTGAAATGGCATGGCTGGAAGATAAAAATCTTAAACAAGCCTTAAACTATTGGAAAGAGTCATATGCCAATACCAATGTAGAAAACTCAAAAGTAGATATTGACTTTGAGCTTCTTCTTGCAGATCAATTTGGAAAAAAACCAGAAGCTAAAGCTTATGAAAAAAAACTTAAAGCTTTAAATCTACATTTTATATGGAAGGAAACTGCCCTTTTTGACGGAAAAATTACAGGTGCACAGATGAAGCAGCTGGAGATGCAGAAGATTAAAGATATTCCAAACATGTCGGAATGTGGCTGGGAACCCCAATATTTTTACAGAACACCCAATATCATTATTGCTTTTGAAGAATATAAAGGAAAAGTTTCCGGAAGTATCTATAAAATGTCTTTCAGTAATGGTGAAATTTTAGTTTTGGGAAATGAACGTATGGATTCCCATTATGATGAAAGAAATTTTGTAACCCGTTTTGGTGATATGCTGTCTGCACGCTGGATTTCGTCCCCACACGAATATTACATCCAGAACGGAGATGCAGGACTCTTTATTTTTACTTTTAAAGAGGGAAAACTTTTCAGCTACGAATGTATGTACTATTGCTAGATATATTTAATCATAATATGTTCAATTTCTAATATTTATATTTCATGATCAATGATCCTATTTTCTTAGCTTCTGACACTGCTTTATTGGGCTACAGAATAGCAGAACTTGTTGCTGACAAACTACAAAAAGGATATTTACTTGGATATCGGCACCGTGATTTTTGCGGAATGGCTATGAAAATGGATGAAAAAAATCAATTTTTATACGGAGAACTTTATGATGGGATTGATTTTTCAGTTCCAACGGTTTTTAAAAACAGAGAATCATTTGTTATATGGCTTTCTGAACAATCCACCGCATCACTGGCCAGACTGGATGATGATGATTTTTATAGAGGAAACCAGGTAATTACAAGACAACGCTTACTGGAATTTATAAAAGACTAATGATGTGCTAAAAAATCCAGTCCAATTCTCCAACAAGAGTGATTAAATATAAAGCTGTATCTTTACATTACCAAACAAAATATTATATGTCATTTATTACACCGGAAGGAGCCAGGAAGGCTCAGCTATCCCTATCAGAAAGAGCACCCGTTGCTCATGCTATTCTCTCAGGAGCAGAGAATATTTCGAAATACAACAGTGGAGTATGTCATGATGTGGTAGCCTATGCTTTGTATATGCGTGGCGCCTCCATAAGTCCTGCTCAGCTGGCAGAATCAGCCGGACAAAAATGGTTAACTGTATTTAACTATCCTTTAGGAGAAAAGTGGGACGGATATTCACCCATTCCTGCAGGAAAAGCTATTGGTTTCTACAGACTTATTGATAAAAGCTGGTTTCATTCAGCGGTTACAACAGGAAAAGGAAATGAAATAAGATCTGTTAACGGATTTTCATTAGGATCTGCATGGTCTGTACCTGTAGATATGAAATGGGTATTAGGCAAAAGAAATTCTGATGGCACATTCAATTATGATGGTACCAAAATAGAAGTCTATATCTCTTCTTTATAGTTGAAATTTCATTGTGATAAAAACAGGCAGACTTGCAAATTAGCGAATCTGCCTGGCTTTTTATATATCATTCTAAGCATCAGCACATTTCGGACAGATCCCGCTGATGATAAAATTGTATTCCTGTGCAATAAAATGTTCCGGTAAACTGATTTCCGGAATTGCATTTTCAATACACGTTACAGAATTACATTCTTTGCAGTTGAAATGAACATGATTATGAAAATGCTTTTCATGAGTACATTTTCCACTGCACTTCGCAAAATTCACCACCCCGTCAATATTAACAATCTTGTGGATAGCTCCTTCATTTTCAAGTCTTTCCAATACTCTGTAAATCGTTACCCTATTGCATAGATCACCCAATTTTTTTTGAATATCTGAGTGGGTAAGGGCTATTTCTGAGTCATTGATAAGACTTAAAATTTCAGTTTTAGCATGCGTATTTCTAACTTGTTTCATATTTTAATGCAACAAAGTTGCGTTATTTGAATTTTTATTTATACTTTTGCAACAAAGTTACGATAAGAAAATTAATCCATACTATTATGAAGTCAAAAATTCTTGATGCTGTAGGAATCTCCGCTGCTGTTTTATGCCTGATTCATTGTATAGTCTTTCCGTTATTACTGATTGTTCCTTTGGGAATATCACATAATCCCTATATTGATTTAGGTTTCCTTTGTATTGGTACCATTGTCGTATTCAGGGTAACCAGAAAAATAACCAACCACTGGCTGAAACTTTTATTCTGGATATCAGTTTCTCTCATTTTTATTTCTGTACTTATCGACCTGATATTTGAAATTCATGTTCCTCTGATCTATTTTGGAGCTGCAGGTTTAATTACGGGCCATATCATCAATTTTAAAAATCATAAACATTAAAATACATGACGAAGAAACTTCCTGTAACGGTACTCAGTGGCTTTTTGGGAGCTGGAAAAACCACATTGCTCAATCATATTCTCCATAATAAACAAGGCTTGAAAGTAGCTGTCATTGTGAATGACATGAGCGAAGTTAATATTGATGCCCGTCTTGTTGAAAATCAAAATACTCTTTCAAGAACAGAAGAAAAGTTAGTAGAAATGAGCAATGGGTGTATCTGTTGTACACTCCGCGAAGATCTGATGATAGAAGTTGAACGTCTTGCTCACGAAAATCGTTTTGATTACCTATTGATAGAGAGTACAGGAATCAGTGAACCTATTCCGGTTGCCCAAACCTTCACCTATATTGATGATGAGAGTGGAATAGACCTTTCCCGTTTCAGCTATGTAGATACAATGGTAACTGTAGTGGATTGTTTCAATTTTATGAAAGATTTCGGGTCCAATGAACTATTGATGGATCGTGATCTTACCGATATGGAAGGAGATTACAGAACAATTGTCAATCTTCTTACAGACCAGATTGAGTTTGCGAATGTGATTATTCTAAACAAAACAGATCTTATCAACTCTGAAACACTTGGATTTTTAAAAGCTGCCATTAAAAAATTAAACCCTGATGCTGTCATTCTACATTCAGAATTTGGTAAGGTTGAACCTCAGCAAATTTTAAATACGCAGCTTTTTGACTTTGATAAAGCACAATCTTCAGCTGGCTGGCAAAAAGAATTACAATCCGAACATCATACCCCTGAAACTGAAGAATATGGAATCAGCTCACTGGTTTTCAGAGATAGAAAACCATTTCATCCTGTGAGACTCTGGAACTATTTGAATCATCATTATCCTGAAGGAACAATAAGGGCAAAAGGCTTATTCTGGCTGGCCTCAAGAACAGACGATGCTTTGAATTTTTCCCAGGCCGGAGGTTCTTTCCGTCTGGAAAAGGCTGGGGTATGGTGGGGCAGCATGCCCATGAACCAACGGGTACAGTATTCTTCGTTTGCAGAAAATCAGGAATTTATAGAAAGCAGATGGGATAAAACCTGGGGTGACAGAATCAATGAGCTTGTGTTTATTGGGCAGAACCTGGATAAAGATCAAATGTTATCAGACCTCCAGCATTGCCTTATTAATGAACAGGAAAAAGAACTGCTTGATCAGAAACAACCTTTTGAAGATCCTTTCCCAAAGAATATTTAAAATTAACCTTTAATTGATGCAACTTGGTTTGATAAAAAACTAAATACAACAACTTATCATCTTATTTCAACACAATATGGACAGAAGAAAATTTCTAAAAGGTTCAGCATTACTTTCAGGGTTATTGACCTTATCACCATCTGATCTCTGGAGCTTCGGGAAAACTGTAGAAAATCCCAGGAAAGGAAAAGCAAAGAATATCATCTTTATGGTAAGTGACGGAATGAGTCTTGGAACACTTTCAATGGCTGATCTGTATTCCCGGAATATTTTGGGAAAAGGGAGTAACTGGCTCAATCTGTATCATGAGAAAAAAGTGACACGAGCTCTGATGGACACTGCCTCTGCAAGTTCTATTGTAACTGATTCCGCTGCAGCAAGTTCCGCTTTCGGAGGAGGAATAAGAGTGAAGAACGGAGTCCTGAACATGGGGGCCAACGGTGAAAAACATCTTCCCATATGGCAGCAATATAAAAAAGCAGGAAAGAAAGCAGGCTGTGTGACAACCGTTACTATTACGCATGCCACTCCTGCAGGATTCTGTGTAAATTCTTCAAAAAGAAATGCAGAACCCCAAATCGCTGAAATGTATGCAGACCTGGAATTGGATGTGCTGTTAGGAGGCGGAGATGAATTTTTCAATCCAGCAAAAAGAGAAGACAAGAAAGATCTCTATTCTGTGTACAGCAAAAAGGGATACAGGATTCTAAAAACACAAAACGACTTGAAAGAAATCAAAAAAGGAGAGAAATTATTAGGAATATTCAATTCAGGAGCACTCCCTTACAGTATTGACAGAGTTCATGTTCCGGAATTTAAAAATACACCAACTCTTGCTGAAATGGCAAAGACCGCCATTGATCAGTTGAAAGATCATCCCACCGGTTTTGTCCTTCAGATAGAAGCCGGAAAAGTAGACTGGTCAGCCCATGCCAATGATGTAGCAGCACTCATTCACGATCAGCTGGCATTTGATGAGGCTGTAAAAACAGTAATGGATTTTGCCGAAAAAGACGGAAATACATTCGTTATCATTACTACAGATCATGGAAATGCCAATCCCGGAACGATTTACGGAACTGATGCTACCAAAAAGTTTAACAGTATTTCAGAATATCAATATACCAACGAATATATTCTGAACAAGATTCAGAAAGACTATTCAGTAAAAGACATTAAAGACTGGATCTATGAAGGCAACAAAATCATTCTGAATGATGATGAAGCCAAACATCTTCTGAGTTTCTACAACGGACTTGAAAAAGAAGAAGAAGGGCTTTATAATTATAAAAAACTGCCTTTCAAGCTTTATTCAGAAATTCAGAAAAGCAGAAATTCAGTAGGATGGATCAGTATGGATCATTCGGGAGATTATGTGGAAGTAGCAGCTTATGGGCCTGGAAATGAACTTTTACAGCCTTTTATTAAAAATACAGACCTGCATGATCTTATGCTGAAAGCCTGTTTGATATAGACATTCATATTTTTTCATATTTAATTATTTGGGAGAGTGCAAGGCGGATTGAGTGTGTCCGCCTTGTTTTTTATGTATCCATCATTATTCACTTACATGCTCTTTATAATATCTCCCAATCTTTTCAGTGCATTTTCTACTTTATCATTCCAAACATTATTGCAGCTGATCCGGATATAGTTTCTATAATCCCCGCTATTGGAAAACAACGGTCCAGGGGCAAAATTTACAAACTGATCAATGGCTTTTTTCTGAAGTTCAAACACATCAATATGGGCAGGCAGCTCTATCCACACTACCAAACCTCCTTCGGGCTGGCTCATCCGGATATCAGGAGGAAAATATTTTTCTATTGCCTGAATAGTCAGTAGCATCAGTCTATGCAGTTCAGGCCGAAGCTTGCGCAGATGACGGTCATAGGCTCCTGTTTTCAGCAACTGCAACAAAGAAGACTGTACAATGCTTGCCGTTGCAACATTAGTAACAGTTTTCAATTTGATCACCTGTTCTGTAAACCTTCCTGCAGCACACCATCCGATTCTGTAACCAGGTGCAGCCGATTTAGAAAAAGAAGAACAAAGCATAACCCAGCCATGATGGTCGTAGCTTTTTATAGTTGTTGGGCGTTGTGTCTGGAAATGTAAGTCTCCATAAATATCATCTTCTATGACCGGAATTTCCATTTTTTCAGCAAAAGCGGCTATTGCTGATTTCTTTTCATCATTTAAAGTAATTCCATTTGGATTATTAAAATTTGAAATTAAAAGACATGCAGAAATTCTTTGTTTGCTGCAGATTTCTTCCAATTCCTGAATATTGATGCCGGTCAAAGGACAACCGGAAAATTCGATTATTTTAAGATCAAGGCTTTCTATTGTCTGCAATATACCATGGTAAATTGGGGACTGCACAAGTACAGTATCACCCGCTTTTGCTACAGCTCGCAGACATAGATTGACTGCTTCCAAAGCACCATTCGTAATAACCACATCATCAGCCGACATATTAGCCTGCCAAAGGAAAGACCTTCGAGCAATTTCCGTTCTCAACTGACTATTTCCTACAGCAGGCTCATACTGTAAATGCCGGCCTGTTAAATCCCTGGAAGCCTGCTGTAAACTTCTCCGCAAAGCATTAAAAGGTAGAAAATCCGGATGTAACACAGCATTAAAAAATGAAACATAAGATTTGTTTTCCGAATCAGGAAATGATACTTCCTGTAACACTTTTCCAATCGCTATTTTTTGAGCAAGGGTGCTATTTTCTGACTGCTTTGGAAGACTTACAGAAGAAACAGAGGTTCGGAGCACAATAAATCCCGACCTTTCTTTTCCGGCTACCAGACCTTTATCTTCCAATAAAGTGAAAGCTTTCAGAATAGTCCCGACACTTATTTTCAATTGTTGCCGGATACTGCGTAATGATGGAAGTTTGGCCCCCACGGGATACGTTCCGTTATTGATGGAAATCTCAAACTGATCTGCAAGTGCTATGTATTGAAAATCTTTCATCTGTTATACTAATATATTCATTTTTTGTATCTGTTACAATATAATAAAGATATCTACTTTTACTGAACAAAAAAATAAGAAGAATATGAAAAAATTAGGATTGGTAGGAGGCATCAGTTGGGCTTCTACTTTAGACTACTACCGTCTTTTAAATGAAGGAATTAATCAGCAATTAGGTGGATTGAATTTTGCGGAATGTATTATATATTCTGTCAACTTTAACCATTTTCAGCAATTTAATGCAGATTACGACTGGGATGCGACTTTTGAACTTCTGTATAATGCCGCCGAAAATTTAAAAAAGTCAGGAGCAGAAGCTATTGTACTTTGTGCCAACACAGCCCATATTGTTGCCGACAGGATTGAAGAGAAAATAGGATTACCACTCATCCACATTACAACGGCTACAGCCAATGCCGTTAAACGAAAAGGATTAAAAAAAATTGGTTTATTAGGAACAAGTTATACGATGGAGCTTGATTTTTATAAGGATAAACTAATCGAAAGTGGTCTGGAACCTCTTATTCCTGAGAAAAGTGAAGACAGGGATTATATAGAGGATATTTTAAGAAATGAATTAAGCAGAGGCATTATTAATCCTGAAACCAAAAAAAATTATCTTAAGATTATTCAGGAGCTTACAGACCGTGGAGCAGAGGGGATTATTTTAGGCTGTACAGAAATTCCACTTCTGATCAAACAGGAAGATGTCTCTGTTCCGGTATTTGATACTATTCAGATTCATGTAGATGCAGCTGTAGCATTTGCCGTTTCAAAGCGCAACATAACAGCAGTCTCATAAAACACTAAAATACAGTTCAATTCAAAAGAAACCAATAATAATCAATGAGTTCGATTTATTAATGGTTTCAAACATAAGTACCATATTATTTAGATATGGTACTTTTTATTTTCATAATGACAATTATTTCTTTTTTTGGTCTCCGATATAACAAATGGGGATATAATTCTTCAATTTTTTAAATATTTCAGAACTACAAAAGATAGATAATATACCTCTATGGAAGATAAAAAAGATCGTAACTCATGGATATTTCACGATTTTATTTTTCTCTTTCGAGAAGTCCATTTTTGATTTTAATACGACATGTTTTGTCGCTGTTAGGAGATAATTTTACATCAGAATAAAATGAATTTCAATATAAATAAGGAGAATTAAAGAATAAATAGTATGATTTACCGCAGACTGTATTAAAGTAATTTTCATGTCTTAAAAAATATTAAATTCGCTACGTTTTAATAAAACTAATCACTAACTCAGAAAACAACAATACGGGAATGAAAAAAATCTATCTCGGTGCATTTACCTTATGCACTGTCCTGGGATTAGCTCAGGAAGTGGTGTGGCAGAAAGACATCAAATCCTCTACTCAGGATTTTCTTAGCCAGGTCACTACAACTATCGATCAGCAGTATCTGATAACGGGAAGCTCGATTCAGAGCGACAAATTACAGCAAACGAGCAAACAAAACAACGGCTATGATTTTCACCTTGTAAAATTGAACCAGCAGGGAGAAGAAGCCTGGGAAAAATACTTTTCCGGACAAAATCATGATTATTTATCAGCAACCGTGACCACACAGGACGGTGGATTTCTATTAGCCGGAACATCCTATTCTGGAAAAGGTCTGGATAAAAAAGAAGATTCCAAGGGTGGGTCAGATATTTGGCTGATCAGAATCAATGAATTCGGTGATGAATTGTGGCAAAAGACTTTAGGAAGTTCTTCAGATGAAGAAGCCAGAGCTGTAATCCAAACTCCAGACTTAGGATTCTTTGTTGCAGGGAATGTTCAAAACTCTTCAAAAGGTTATGGCTCTAAAGATGTCTTAATTACCAGAATCGATAAAAACGGAAAAGAACTCTCCCAATTAATCTTAGGCGGAAAAGGCTTAGACGAAGTGGAGAAAATGATTCCGACGAAAGATGGAGGAGCGCTATTGGGAATTTATTCGAGGAGTTCAGCTGTACAAAGTAAAATGTATAATGTACAAAGTCCTCAAAATACATCCGACACCCGACATCTGACAACTGTACAAAAACAAAGCGAAAACTTCGGTGAAGGAGACTACTGGATTGTCAAATTAGACAAAAACGGAAAAGTAGAATGGGAAAAGAACTTCGGAGGCAAAGGTGATGATCATATCAGAACCCTTGCATTAACGTCAACAGGCTTTATCATTGGTGGAGAATCAAGGTCAGAAAGATCAGGCAATAAAACGGTGGGCATTGAAGAAGGAACAGATCTTTGGCTGATTTCTTTAAATGAAAGAGGTGATGAACAGTGGCAGAAATCATACAATTTCAAGAACCGTGATATCCTGATGGGAATGAGCGTGATTCATTCCGCAGATGATAAATCTTCCAAGGGCATTCTATTAGGAGGTTATACCCAAGCTGAAGGAAGAATACAGAATGATGATGAAACCTTCTGGATGCTGTATTTGGATCACAATGGCAATGAACAGTTGAGAAAACATGTGAAAGGAGAATTCAGACAAAAAGAAGAGAGACTTTCTGACTTAAAACTGAATAGAGATGGTTCTATTATATTGGCAGGAACCAGTGCAGAAGAACTGGGTAAAGAGAATTGGAAGGTTGTGAAACTGGGAGACAAACAGGTAAATGATCTGATTGAAAAATATGACATTAAGATTTATCCAAATCCAGTATCAGATTATGCTTACGTAGAAATCGGCTTTGATTTCAAAGGTGCTGATATTCTGTTGTATGATATGTCTGGAAGACAACTTCAGAATATTAAAACCAAGAACAGAGTGACAAAGATTAATACACAGGCTTTGGTTCAGGGAGCTTATCTGGTGACTATAAAAACTGATACCAACAAAACGGCGAATGCCAAATTAATTAAGAAATAAAAACACAATGAAAAGAAATATTACAAGCTTATTCTTTTACTTGTCTATTGGCGTGGCTTTCGCGCAAACTACGGGAAGCAAACAGTCAACGCTTCCAAATATCATTCCTCCATCTGCTGAATCCTATAAACTGGGAGCATTTGGAAATCTTCCGGTAAGCCTTTTCACAGGGAATGCCAATATAGATATTCCTGTAACATCTTTTGCAACTGAGAATATTAATATTCCCATCAGGCTTAATTATTTTTCCAATGGAATCAAAGTAGATGACATGAACGGTTCTACGGGACTTGGTTGGAATCTTATTTCCGGAGGGGTGATCACAAGAGTGATAAGAGATTTACCTGATGAGGATAATCAATCCAATATAAATATTCCAACCAATATTGGAGATTTGGGTGCTAATACGACTGCTGCTATGCAATTTTTCCAGGATGCGTCCTTTGATGATATAGATACAGAGCAGGATCTATATATGGCGAGCTTTGGAGGGATGCAGATCAAATTCGTCTTTGATAAAAAAGGAATACCAGTTATTTATTCCCAAAAAGATGTTGTCATTGAGGGAACCAGTGGTGGAAATTCTTTTACGATAACGGTAGATAATGGAACCAGATACTACTTTACCGATAAGGAAACTACTTCCAACCGTACCGCTGGTGCAGGACATTCTCTCATATCAATTTCCACTACAGCCTGGTATTTGACAAAAATTGAGGATATTACCAGCGGAGAAGTTGTATTTATTGAGAATGTAGATGGTGGGTATACTGGTACTATGAGCCAATCACAGACCTTATCATATACTACTCCTAATGATGGTCCTATGACATCGGGTTGCGGAAACCCGGCATTTATCAGATACCCTCAAGTAAGTGAACTGATCAGCCATAACCAGACTGTTACCGGAAAACAGATTAAAAGAATTTATAGTAACAATCCTTCTTATGGAGAGATTATTTTTGATTACCTGCAATCGGGAGGCAGTGGAGACTATAAGAGATTACAGAAAGTTACCAAAAAAGTTAATGGCAGTATAATTAATGATGTTACTCTCAATTACAACCTTACCGCTAATAACCGTCTGTTCCTTACTTCGGTAGTGGATGGTGTTTTAAATACTACCTATGGCTTTGAGTACAACTTACCGGATGTATTTCCTCCAAGATTGGCCTTTAGCAGGGACAGCTGGGGATATTATAACGGCAATACCTCCAACACTAATCTGGTTCCTTACAAAGAAAAGGTATCTATGTGGAGTTCATACAATGGAGCATCACAATCGGTCGTTCCTCAGCACACGGCTATTGGGATACTTCAAAAGGTAATTTATCCTACAAAAGGATCTACGGAGTTTACCTATGAAAACCATACTGCAATTGAGCAAAATGTAATGCTCAGTCCATCGGAAAGAACAGGAACTCAGATTAAAGCCACGGCAGATGATAATAATGGTCATGTTGAAAATACGGTGGCTTTTACTCCACTTCGAACAGAAGACATCACTCTGGGAGGAAGTGCCCAGTTTAACAATGCTTGTGACCCTGCCGAGCAGGTTACCGGGAAACACAGGGCAATTGTGAGCCTCTTAAAGTCCAATGGTCAGGCTGTTCCATTATTTTTTAAAACTCCTGCTGGAGTGGTTACAGATGCGGGTAATTCGGTTACTTTTCCTACCAATAATGGAGCAGGCCTTTTTGCCCATGTTCAGAAAGATGAACCTTTAACTCTTAAAGTTTGGACGCTATTTGTTTGTACCCGTTCCACAGCATCTGCAAGTTATACAACCAAGGAGGCAGTTTATGGAGACAAAGAAGGACCAATTGGTGGGCTACGAATTGCTAAGATTGTAGATACTTCGGAAAATGGGGTAGCCAATACAAGAAAATTTGTTTACCGTGATTTGAATGAGCAAAACACCGAGGCTGTTGTATTAAGAACTCCAGCATTTGAGGAGCAGCTTCTTTATACCAGAACTTGTAGCACAAATAACCCCAACTTACCAAGCGGATCTGTTCCTACAGGTGTAGAAAGATTTCCTTATACAATGGTGACTTCTTCTAATATTAACCAGCTATTTGCTACTCATCCCAATGTATTTTATAAAACGGTGCAGGAAATTGTAGAGGGAAAATCCAATATTATCCATAATTATTCTATTAGTTCAGATGATTTTGGTAAAGTAATTCACGGAGATAATATCCGAAACTCCGTCTGGACAAACTTTGGGTGGAATAATGGGCGCGAACTTTTGACTAAGTATCTGGATGCCGGAGGTAATCTGGTACGCACTGTAGAGATGAATTATGAAGAGGACAATAGCAGAAAATATCAGGTGGATGGCTTTTCGATCAGAAAAAATTATGATAATCCTGTCACTAAGAATGAAACAAAACTCTGTACAGCAGAAGATGTGGCAAAAACCATTTCGTATAATTATTGTACTGCCAGCCATTCTCATAAATACAATGCTGTGGATGGGTATAAAAACTGTCAGGCAGTAGGTGCCCAAAATATCACTCAAACATATAATGATGTCTGTTTTGGTAAACCTGTAGGACTAATTACCTATGAAGATAAGCTGGATAATCTTGATATTGTACAATACAAAAACATTTCCCGTTTCGAGTACCTGAAATCACAGAAAACAACAGACTACCTGAATGGGACTGCAATGAAAACGGAGACCCAATATTTCTATAACAATCCAAAACATACCCAGATAACCTCTCAGAAAACTATTTTTCCGGACTTGTCTACTACAGAAAAGACGTATCAGTATGCTCACGAGAAAAGTAACCAGCTGATGATTAATAAGAATATGGTAGCTATTCCACTGGAAACAAAAACACAGCAAACAGTAGATAATATTACCAAAGTGACATCAAGGGAAGAAACTATTTATCCAACCGCGCTGCCTCATACGGTTACCGGAAATCTGGTGCTTCCATTATCTGAATACTCTTATGATACCCTAAGTCCTACTATTTCTTCTAAGGATGTTACTTACGAAAAATATGATGAAAAAGGGAATATTCTTCAATACAGAGAAAAAGACGGAACTCCTGTCAGCTTTGTCTGGGGATACAACAAGACCAGGCCGATAGCAAAAATTGTAGGAGCGTTATATAGCCAGGTGGAAGGTTTGATCAGTACGATAGTAGCCAGGTCCAATGAAGATGCAGCTGATCCAACGAAAGAAGCCGAGCTGTTACTGGCTCTTGATGCCTTTCAGCCCGTTGGGATGACAACCAAGTATACTTACGATCCTTTGGTGGGGATAACAACCATTACACCACCTTCAGGAATTAGAGAACTCTATGTTTATGACAGTGCCAAGCGATTGAAGCAAATTCAGGTAAGGGAAAGAGACAATGCTGGAACTTACAGCTTCAAAGTGGTCAAAGAATTCAAGTATAACTATAAACAGTAAGCACAAATGAAAAAAATACAACTATTAGGTCTGCTGTTTACAGCAATGATGACCTATGCACAAAGTACCACAGAAAACTATATACAATCCAAAACCTGTCTAAGTGGTGATTGCAGCAAAAAAACAGAGTCTATTACCTATTTTGATGGATTAGGACGACCAAAGCAGATTGTTAGTGTAAAAGCGACCACTACAGGGAAAGATTTAGTAACCCCCATTATTTATGATGAGTTTGGGAGACAGGTTAAGGATATTCTTCCTGTTCCGGCTAATACTCTCAATTCAGCAATACATACTGGAATTGTGAATGAAAGTACGGCTAATTCGTATTATGGTGCAGCCAATGCCTACACAGAAAAGGAGATAGAAAATTCTCCATTAGACAGAGTATTGCAAGTGGCCCAGCCGGGTGATCCATGGAAGATGGCAAGTGGACATACGCAAAAGCTTAAATATGAAGTCAATCAGGCCTCAGAGGTAAAGAAATTTATCACCAATACTACTACAGGTGCAGATAATAAAACAATTTCTTCAGTATCTATAGCATCAGGAGGTGGCTTTTATGATGCAGGAACATTATACAAAAATACAGTAACCGATGAGGACGGAACTCCGGTTATTCAGTTTCAAAATGGACGTGGTGAGACCGTACTGGTGCGTAAAACAGACGGGACACAAAACATAGATACCTATTATGTATACAATGAATACGGACAAAAGGTATTTGTGATTCCTGCTCTGGCAGTAAATAAAATTGAACAGAACAACAATGTTGTTACCACCGATATAGTAAATAGCCTTTGTTACCAGTACAGGTATGATGGTTTGGACAGACAGGTAGAGAAAAGACTGCCGGGAAGGGACGATTGGGAATCTGTGGTGTACGATGCTTCTGACCGCCCGGTGCTTACCCAGGATGTGAACCTGAAAAGTAAAGGACAATGGCTGCTCACCAAATATGATCTCTTTGGCCGTATTGCCTATACCGGACTCATTGACGGGGGAAACCGGGCAGATCTACAAGGGCAGATTAACAGTCTTGTGATCAGCGAAACACCTACTGCTACAGGTTTTAGCAAAAATGGGATTGTAGTATATTACACCAATACTCTTTTTACTAATTTTCAGACTCTTCTTTCTGTTAATTACTATGATTCTTATCCAAGGGATGCCAAGGAGTTTCCTTCTGCAAAAATCCTCGATCAGTATGTTGTCAATGAAGATAAAGCAGTTAACGGAGGGGTAAGTACTCAAGGTATGCCCACAACATCATATGTGAAAAATATTGAGGATGATAACTGGACGAAAACCTATTTCTATTACAACACAAAAGGAGGTAAGGTAGCTGAAAAAAGCTGGAATCATTTAGGGGGTTACACTAAAAAAGAGTTTAAGCTTGATTTCTCCGGTGCTGTGGATGAAAGCTATACCTATCACAAAAAAGGAAGTGCAGATGCAGAAGTAGTGATTAAAGAAAGGTTTGTGTATGATGACCAGAAAAGACTGCTGAAGCACTATCACAAGGTGAACAGCCTGACGGAAGAATTGCTGGTAGAAAACACCTACAACGACCTGGGACAGCTTGTTAATAAAAAAACAGGCAACACCACCGGTACTCCTTTACAGTCTATTGACCAGACCTATAATATCCGCGGATGGATTACAAAGGTGAATGATCCTACGAGCTTAAACGGGAAGCTTTTTGCTTATGAGCTTAAATATCATAACCCTGTTTATTCCACAGTTTCTACCGGGAAATACAATGGGAATATTACGGAAATAGATTGGCAGGCTGCTGACGGTGGAACGTTCAGAAGATATAATTATCAGTATGATGGATTGGACCGTTTAAAAAGTGGGATCTATTCTGAACCCAATGCTACTGTTCCTCAAAATAATTATTATAATGAATCCCTTACCTATGATGTAAACGGAAATACCCAGACCCTGAAGAGAAACAGGTTATTATCAAATGTAGGAGCACAGCAGATGGATGATCTTAGTTATGTTTATTCTGGTAACAGACTTACCACAGTAAACGATGCTTCTGGAAATTATGCAGGTTATCCGAGTACTTCAGGAAATCCTATTACCTACGACAGTAATGGGAATATGACAAGTCATTTGGATAAAGGCATGTTACAGATTGATTATAATTACCTCAATCTTCCTAACTATATTAAATTTGACAAAGAGTATGTATCGCATGATTGGTTGAATACTTATTATGTTAATACAAAGTACCTGTATAATGCCGCTGGGAATAAGCTGAGAAAAATCCATACCTATGGGGCAGGAAGAACCAACTTAGAAACGATTGACAAAACTGATTATCTTGATGGATTTCAATACACCAATGATGTATTAAGTTTCGTTCCTACTTCAGAAGGCTACTATGATTTCGTTCAAAATAAGTATATTTACAACTATACAGATCAGGTAGGAAACATCAGACTGGCGTATTATAAAGATGCTTCCGGTAACCTGAAAATTGACAGAACCAACCATTTTTATCCTTTCGGGCTAGAGTTTGGAGGAGATTTGAATATTTCTATTTCATTAACGCCAAATTATAGATACTCTTCCCAAGGACAGGAAAAACAGACAGAAACAGGGTGGAGTTCTTACCGATGGAGGAATTATGATGCTGCAATGGGAAGGTTCTTTAATGTGGATCCTTTAAGTGAAAAATATAACACCTGGTCAACCTATGCTTTCAGTGGAAACAGAGTGGTTGATTCAAGGGAACTTGAAGGGTTAGAACCTATGGAAATAAATAAAACTACTAAAAACTTAGTTATTGTAACTCAAGGATGGGTAGGGAATCCACCTAATGGGGCAACACAAGCTCAAAATTTTGTTAAAACAAATAAGGATGGAGGAATAGATTATGATGGTATAGGAATTATTAATAATCTTAATAGCAAAACAACACAAGTTGGTATCTTTGCCTCTTCAAAAGGGGAAAATACTAAAAATGATATTTTATCCTCGATTCAAAGCTTTAGAAAACAGAGCCCAAGCGGTAAATTAATTATGGTTGGACATAGTATGGGTGCTGACAATGAGATTGAACTTATAAATGAACATCCTAATATCAAAGTTGATTTATTATTTACATTAGATATAGCTGATGATCCAAGAGTTGGGATTGATGATGATAAAATACCATCTAATGTTAAAACAGCCGTTAATTATTATAATAAAAATGATGGATTCATGCATTCTGGGATAGGTGGAGAAGATATTGAAATTAATGATCCTTCAAAAACAAAAGGAATAAATGTACCTGTAAGTGCAGCCCATACACAAATTGATAATAAATATCGCTATAATGCATACAATGCTGTAGTAAAAGAGTTAAATACAAAAGAAAAAAAGAAACCATGAGAAAAAATATTATAATTTTACTAATTAATATTGCTTATTTCCTTTTAATAGTAATTTTTTCTAAAAGTGATTATACATTCTTAACGACACAAAATGTTATGATTACTCTTTCTTTAATAGGCGGTTTATATAGTTTATATGGCGGCATTGATTCAATAAAAATCAAAAACAATTTTAAATGGTTGTTTTTATCAATTAATGTGTTGTTTTTTTTAATATATTCTTATGGATTATATTTTGATATAGTAGCTTATAATAAATGATTTTCTGATGTGATGGTTTTCCCTATTATAAACTATTAAGATTCTGTCTGAAATTTGAAAATAGGTAGAATCTAGTGCTAGAACTTTTTAAGTAAACTAAAAACAGATAATCTAAAGGTTATCTGTTTTATTCTTAGAGAGTGTAACCCCAAGCTATGGATACTCTTCTCAGGGACAGGAAAAACAGTTAGAAACAGGATGGAGTTCTTACCGATGGAGAAATTATGATGCTGCAATGGGAAGGTTCTTCAATGTGGATCCACTGGCGGAATCATATAACACCTGGTCTCTATATGCCTTCAGTGGAAACAGAGTAGTTGATGCTAGGGAGTTAGAAGGTTTAGAGCCTAAAAAAGTAAATGAAGTAAGTCTTCCTGGCGATCCTGAAGAATTTGCAGAATTAACTATTGGTGGTATCAATAGTCTAAGAGCTGCGGTAGCCAACAATGTCGCCAGAACAGTTAACTTTTTCACCAATGATGCGGTAAGAAATAAGTTTGTAGTTGATGAAGACGGCGGGATGACTTTGCTTACAGGTGTTCCTAAAGAATCCTTTAAAGAGAAAGTCGTAAATGGTGCTCTTGATTGGGGCACTATAGCTCTATCTGTTAGTGGCGGACCCGAAGGAATGCTGACGGTACAAGGAGGAAAAGTTCCTGCTTTAAGAGCTTTTGAATCAGTTAAGGAGTTTCAAAGATTAGAAAAGAGAGCTGCAAAATTGAGCCAAAAACCACGTCCTAATTTGCCCTTTACTAAGGCTGGCAAGAAAGTAGTTATTGATTTAAATGCTCATAAATATGCAGGGAAAACAAAATGCGCAAAATGTAAGGTTGAAACCGTTCCAGCAAAACAATCAAAAAAAGGAGTTGTACCGGATAAGAATGAAACACAGGTTGATCACATCGAAGCAGAATCTCTTGGAGGAAGCGGAACACCTAATAACGGTCAAGTTTTGTGTAGAGACTGCAATATTAAAAAGAGTAATAAAAGAGAATAGACATGGAAAATAGAACAAAAGTTTTTTTTGTACAGCAAATTGATGAAAATAAATATGAGACTGAATCACTATGGTGTAAGGTTGAAAACAGTTTATTTATTGTAGATAATATTCCCTTCGTTGCCGAAAGAGTATCTCTTGGTGATATAATAGAAGTGGAATTTGATGAGGATGATAAACAATATTATTTTGAAGATTTTATTTCTAATTCAGGTAATACTACTGTAAGGATTTATGTATACAATGATTATGAAAGTAAAATTGAAGAGATAAGAAGTCACCTGAAAGAGGAAGGCTGTGATTCTGAGGTTTTTTCTGAAAGAAATATCATAGCAGTGAATGTACCACAAGCAGTTTCATACAAACCGATTAAAAAGTATTTGGATGATGGTGAAGGAAATATGTGGTCTTATGAAGAATCTTGTTTAGAACATGAATATTGAAGCAATGAAAGGCAAAGTAACAGTTGTATACTATGATGCTAATCAAGAGATCGCTGAAGAAAAGCTGTGGATCGAAAAGAAAAATGATTTGGAATATCAAATAAAAAACATACCCTTTTTTGCACCTAATTTGGCATATAATGATATAGTATCGGTTGAAAATGATGAAGGAGAGTTATATTTTGAGGATTTAATTCATTCTTCAGAACATAGTACTATACAAATTGTATTTTTTAATACGGAAAGTATAAAAGATGTAACGAATGATATTGAAAAAATGGACTGTTCTTGGGAAGGAATAGATGATCAACATATTATAGCTGTTGACGTGCCTGAAAATGTGGATTATAAGAAAATCCGAAAATATTTAGATATACAATTTGGAGATAAGGTTTTAGATTACAAAGAAGCATGTCTTTCTGAAACACATTCTAGCAATCTCTAAATCTAAATCTGTTAATGATATTTAGGGTATTGAAAACAATACCCTAAATATTTAATTTCAAAACTGGCAATAAAGTGCAGGTAATAATTATTCAAGATTTCAAAACAGATGAAAGTAATAGACATTTAGAAAAGTACATCGGTGAAATATCTAGAGGTGCAGATATTGATGATAGAAAATATAATGTAACGATTGCATTATATGATAATATTCCTTTTGAAGATATTAGGACATATTCTACACTTGGAATGAACCGCTATTTTATAGAGTATTATTATGAATTTATTTTTGTGTGCATGGCAAAATATAATGAAAATGAAATAGCTTCTTTTTTAACGAGTTTTGCAGAATATTTAATTGATGGTGAAAAAGGGATATGCAGAGGTGATGTTTTATCATTTGACTTTACAATGACTTCAGAAACAAAAATAAATTCATTGTATTTTACATTACCTTTTTATTTTAACGATGAGCTACAAGAATTACAACTAGAAGATAAAGGAATTGTTTTTCCTTTAATAATCCCTGTTTATCAAGATGAAGCAGAATTGATAAAAGAAAAGGGCTGGAACGCTTTTGAAGATTTTTTAGAAGAAAATGAGATAGATAATCTTTGGGATTTGAATAGGGAAGCTTATGTATGGTGATTTCTGGTAATGTTTCAGATATGTTGGTAATACATTAGGGTATTGATTTCAATACCCTAAATTTTAAGAGCCAATACTACTTATAAAAATTACTGGAGAAAATATGAACAGCAATAATATTGATAATGTCTTTCAATTTATAAGACTAAACGAATTGGATAGTGCTGAAAGTGAAATTAACTCTTTCAATGTTAATGAATTTATTAATGATTTTGGAGAAATCTTCTACATGAAGCAATTGCATTTGAAGCAATTGATATTGTGAAGTTTTTATTAAGTTGTCAAATAGATATTAATCACTCTGATCAAAATGGAAAAACACCATTACATTATAGTGCTGCTCATAATGATTTTGAATCAACTAAATTACTATTAGACAATGAGCTTATCGAAATCAATAAGAATGATAAATATGGTAATAATCCACTTTGGGTTGCTGTCTTTAATGCAAGAGGTTATTATGATATTGTGAAATTATTAAAAGATTTTGGTGCAGATCCAAATTCGAAAAATAACAATAATAAATCTCCTTTAGACTTTGCAAAGCAAATTGGAGATGAAGAATTAATAGATATTCTTGAGCCTTAATACTAAGGTTTTAAAAACTAAAGAAGGTATCTATTTTAGATGCCTTCTTTTTAAAAATCATTTCGATAAACATAATTGATTGGAAAATATTATAACATACAAAGGGATTCAAATAAATGCAGTAGATAATCTTTACGTGGATACAGAAGGATTAGATTCTTATATTTCTAAAGAAATTAGAGTTACCATTGGTGATAATCAACCTGAAAACTATATAGAGGTTATTAAGTACATTATAGATTATATTGTAGATAGTAAACCAATTATATCTGAAAATCAAAATATTGGCTATTATTCGTGGCTTTTGCAATTTAGACTGGATCAAGATAACTGCTATGATATATATGAAGCAAACTCTGACGGTAGTAACTTTAATAAAGGTTGCGATACGGCAATATCAGTTGTTAGGCTACAAAGTGAAACATGTTGGCAGCAGAATCTTATTCCTTTCTTTCCAAACTTCAATCAATCAGTTGTTATATCAGATGGTGTTTACGAAGGAAAGGATATTGAAGGAATTAGATATGATTCACCTCAAGATGAGAGTGGATGGTACCTTATCACTGATGATTACAATGATGATATTAAGTCATTAAAAATGGTGCATTTTTATCATGTTGCATTTGCTCGGCCTGATATTTTAAAGTACTTAGCAATACCTTTCGGATACAGATTCCTAATGAAGGATGGAAATATTGAAATACGTCAGGATGAAGAGGAATAACTCTCAATCTAAAAATAACTCAAGATTAGCGTATCAAAAAGATATGCTGATCTTCATAATAAAAGCATTTGCGTGAAATTAATATTTATAGTTTTTGCTAGTTTTTTTGTCTGTGATAATTCGAAAATAATTGGCACAGAGTATTCTACTTGTTCAGACTTTAAATCTGGGAAATTTGAATTATTGAATAAAAAAACAAATAAAAGATATCTTATACAAAGATCCAATGATTTTCAAGTAGAAGAAACTTTTGATCTTTTTACAAATAAAAAGATATTGAAGGATAGATACTATAAGTTACTATGGAAGAGTAATTGCCAATATATATTACTATTAGATCTTACCAAAAGCCAGCATGACGAAACTGACAAGTATATTAACTCTCATGGTGGTTATCTTTGTACAATCAAAAAGATAGAGGGGAAATGTGCTATTATTGAAACTCAATTTGAAGGAGATGTTTTCGCTTCTGAAGTTTGCAAAGTCCAGTAAAAGACAAATTAATGCATTAATCCTAGTAATTACTGATAATCAAAATATTTACTTTTAGGTTTTTGATAGAAATGTTCATATTACTATCTCCAAGGGTTAATAACTTACAACAAAGAATTTATACATTAAGTACCATATCCGGTGATATGGTACTTTTTATTTTCATAATGCCAATTACTATTTTTTTTCATCTCCAATATAGCAAATGGAGATATAATTCCTTAATTTTTCGGTACTAAAAAACCTTTATCATGAAAATAGCAACTTATAACGTCAACGGAATCAACGGACGGCTGCCTGTTTTGCTGAAATGGCTGAAAGAAGCTTCTCCGGATATTGTCTGTCTTCAGGAACTGAAAGCACCCCAGGAACGTTTCCCCTTACAGGAAATTAACAAAGCAGGCTATGAAGCTATCTGGAATGGGCAAAAAAGTTGGAATGGAGTCGCTATACTGGCAAAGGGCAGAGAAATTACGGAGGTGCAAAGATCTTTACCAGGTGATCCGGAAGATATTCAAAGCCGTTATATTGAAGCAATCATTGATAAAATGGTTATCTGCTGTCTTTATCTCCCGAATGGCAATCCTTATCCCGGGCCTAAATTTGATTATAAATTATCCTGGCTCAAACGTTTTAAAAGAAGGGCAAACCAACTCATCACAATGGAACTTCCAGCCATCCTGATCGGCGATTTCAATATTATTCCTCAACCTATTGATGTTTACAAACCTGAACGCTGGGAAAATGACGCTCTATTCAGAACAGAAGTAAGAAAAGCCTTTAAAGATCTCCAGACAAAAGGCTGGCTTGATTCAATACGAAGTCTTTATCCGGATGAAAAAGTCTATACCTTCTGGGATTATTTATATAAAGCTTATGACAGGAATGCAGGCATAAGGCTGGACCATATTTTATTGAGTCCTTATCTTCAGCCCCGATTAGCTTCCGGTGGAGTAGACAGCCATGTACGCAGCTGGGAAAAAAGCAGCGATCATGCTCCGGTGTGGATTGAACTAATGGACAAATTATAACTCAGGAACAGCAAGATCGTAGTATACATTATAATATGCTCCCGGTTTATAAAATCAGGAGCATATTATAATGTAATATTAAGACTGTTTTCTGCGGCGGCCGGAAACCTTTTTATCAAGATCTCTGATATCCTGTCTCAGCTCACGGAACATTTCTTTAAAATTATAACTTTCATAGTCACCAGGCTCGAAATCTTCCGGAAAAATTCCTGAAGCATACTGCCAGATTTCTACAACTTCTTCAAACGGAATTTCATAAGGCTCATAAAAAGAGTTATCAGCGCTTACACAGATTGAGTTTTCTTTTCTTTCCTTAAAACGTTTATAGGTAATCCCGTCATTCAGCGTTACAAAAACATAGGTTTTCCCCTGTTTCAAATCATTGATTCCTTCCACATATTTTCCTACAATATAGGAACCGTTTCTGAATGGAGGCATAGAATCTCCATCTGCAGGGAATGCCCTGTATTTTCCATTAGTAAGAAAGGGAAGAGCAATACGCTGAAGACTCTCAATATAATCTACATCACTGTAACCTTCAAGATATCCCATAGAAGCTTTTTGGGGGATAATCTCTATCGTATCATTTCCATGGGTATCTACCGCTACCGGAAGAACAATTCTGTTGTCCGGCAGTTTCAGCATATCATCTATAGGGTACTTCTGGATATCTACGGACAGCATAAGATCAATGCTTACATGAAAATATTTAGAAATTTTTATAAGAAGTTCGATAGGAGGTTCAGATATTCCGTTCTCATATTTTGAATACCGGACTCTGGAGATCATCAGTTCATCGGCTACATTTTGTTGAGAGAGCTTTCTCTTGGCTCTTAAGAAGCGTATATTATTTGAAAAAATTGACATTGATAAAAGTATGTAAGCAAAAATACAAAATTTGCGAGCGTTACCAACCACCGGAGCAGGTTTTACTATAAGATATAAGGAAATTTAACTGGTTCGGTCTCCATTTTCACTAAAAAGGAAAAAATTTTCACATCTGAACGGTCAATTTTAACATGCTGAAAGCTGATTTTTGAACAAATATAGAAGGCCCTGCATAGTTTAAACAATAATCATTAATAAATTGAATTTAGTACATAAATAATAACTCTAAATTTCACAAATTGAGTTATTATTTTTAACATTTAGTAAATCAATCACATATAAGTGAAAATGATATTTTTATTAAAACACATATATATTAATGAAATATTAAATAATAAAAACATATAATTAATTTATTGAAAATAATTTGCAATTGTAATATTATTATTCATATATTCGTGATGTAATAATCATATAAAATTATAGTTATGAAAAACTTAAAAAAATTAGACAGAAACGAGTTAAAAGCTATTTCAGGTAATGGATTACTAGATCCAATTGGTACTTTACTAGGTGGACTAGGAGGTGTAGTTGGTGGAGTAGTAGGCGGAGTAGGTACTATCGTTGGTGGTGTAGTTACTGGCGTAGGATCTACTGTTGGTGGTGTAGTTGGTGGTGTAAGCACTGTCGTAACTAACGCATTATGCCAAACACAATGTGTTGTAAATGGTGTAATCCACATCAAATTACTTGAGTGTGGTTCTACTTGCTAATCAGTAAGAATAGACATTAAAAATCATTCCGCTCTTTTCAGAGCGGATTTTTTTATATCCATACAGAAAATAAAATACAATTTAAAATACTTTAAATCAATTATTTAGACTCGTCTTATGTTCTTTACTATAAAAACTAATTAAAGCAACTATGTTGCGTTAATGAATTTAATTGTCTAGCTTTGCCGGATCATTAAAGTATATGCACATGAAAAGGACCTTTTATTTTTTGTTGGGAAGCTCGCTAATTTATTCACCCTCCATTCTGAAAGCCCAGAAAATTAACCATGAAAAAAAAAATGTAAAGGATATAGAACCTGTTCAGGTACAGGGAAAAACAAATTATAACTCTGTCAATATTTCAAGAAAAAAACTAGATTTTATTCAAACCAATACATTAGGAGAAACATTAAGCAAAATCCCTGGCATACAGAACTCCGGATATGGTCCTAATGCTGGAGCTCCCGTTATTCGAAGTCTAAGTGGAAACCGCGTAAAAATATTGGAAAATGGTACTGCAGTTAATGATCTTTCCGGAATAAGCCCGGATTTTAATACTGATATAGAGATGAATGCTGTTCAGAATATTACTATTTACAAAAACTCTGCATCGGTTTTATATGGAGGAAAAGCTATTGGAGGAGCGATAGATATTGAAACAGATTATATTGCCAGACAATTACCGGATAAAAAGATAAATCTCAGAGGACTTTTGGAAGGTGGAAGCAATAGTGGGCAGAAACAAGCCTTTTCTGCTAAAGGTATCATTGCTAAAAACTGGGTGTGGACTATAGGAGCATCCAATCAGAAGCAGGAAATAGTTAGAATTCCCGGAAAATCAAAAGACAGCAGATGTTATGATCCCAATCTGGTAGGCTTCAACAGTATTTTGCAGTCATTGTGCCAGATAAATGTAAATTCAAGACGGGTACTCAACAAGAGCCTTTTCCCCTACATCAGCCAGTTCGCTAAAGATCATATGATAGACTATGAGCTGTCTGAAGATGATCTTTATACATTCAGTCCCACCTATTATAATCCTGCAGACGGTAAAACTTATCCTAATCCAAAGAACGACCTGTATATTCCCGGCCAGGATCCTTCTACAGATCATTACAAAAGTGAAGTAAACGGAATCAAAGATTATGTAGAGACAAAAGATGGAGTTATTCCCAATAGTCATTCGGAAAGTAATTCATTTTATGTAGGAACCAGTTATATAGGGAAATCATTGTATGCAGGAGGAGCTTATCAGAATTCTTATTCATATTTTGGTGTTCCGGGCTATGCAATCCCTAAAATCCCAAAACATACTCATGGAAAGCCACAGCAAAAAATAGAGTATCTTCCTATCAATATAAGGAGTTTATCTCATAAAGCGATGTTTGAATCAGGTTACAAATTTTCCAATTTTCCAATTTCCAGTATCAAGCTAAATTATATGGGTGTATTCTCAAAAAACGCAGAACTTCTGGACCGTTACCGAGCCAACATGTTTGCTGTGAACCAACACAATGGACGTCTGGAGATCACACAGCAAAAATTAAAATTTCTTATGGGAACTACAGGTCTTGAAATACAATACAGGGATATGGAAGGAAGTGGTGGCCAGAGATATTTACCCAACAATATAAGTCGCGAAATTGGAGTCTTTACGATGCAGCATCTTGATTTTAATAGTATTCAGCTGGATCTTGGATATAGAAACGATCACGTACAACGAAGGGCAGAAGCAGATAATAAGTATGTCAGAAGCCGGGGGCTTTCCGGGGGGAAACTCAGTGACAGAGATTTTACACTTCATCAATTCCACAGTTCTGCTCAATGGAATATCTTTAAAAAAGGGTATCTAAAAGTACAATACAACCATTCCGAAAGAGCACCAGAAGTGAATGAACTGTATTCAGGAAACAATCATTTTGCTATTCTTACCGAAGAAAATGGTGATGACAAACTGGATAAAGAGACTGCCAATACGGTAGAAATAGGAGGAGGCTTAAACCTGAAGAACCTCCGCGTATCGGCCAACTGGTATCATACTTCTTATAAAAATTATATTTACCTTGCCCACACCGGAATTTCCAGAGAAGTTTTTCTTGTAAAAGAATGGCGTTCCGATGATACGGAAATCAACGGCATTGAAGCAGAAGCCGCTTATAAAGCAGATTTTGGAAAAATAGGAAAGTGGGAGATAGGCGGATATTATGATTTGGTAAAAAACATAAGTGTTGCCGACAGCTCCATAAGGAAATGGAGTGATGGTGATTATATGCCTAATATGCCTACAAGCCGTTTTGGATTCAATCTGGAAGGGACTTTGCAGAACTTCAGCCTGAATCTCAGTTTAGATCATTATTTACAACAAAAATATTTAGGAAAGAATATTAATCCTGAACTTCCAATGCCGGCTTTTTCACTTCTTAATGCCCGCATTTCTTATAAGGACAGCAGTCTGGGCATTGGTGATCTGGAATATTATATTATTGGAAATAATCTCCTGAACAGCGAGGCAAGACTCCAGAACTCTCAGTTAAAATTTCTAAGCCCACTTCCTGGAATTAATATTTCAGCAGGCGTGAAAATCAGTATATAAATCAATAGTATCTCTTCGGCTGTCATTTAAAGACAGCCGAAGATTTTTTAAATCATTATTTGTTATAGCTTCCTAATATTAATTAAGTTCCAAAGTCTTTGCATTTTGGAGCTTTTTTTGAGTTGTTAAAATATCAAACTTTAAAGAGTATATTGCAGACCTTGATAAATAAAGTAATAATGCAGCCAGTTATAGAATATAATGAATCCGATTTTGATGCTAACATTCAAGATTATTACACGTATATGTACTATAAAGGAGAGCCCTTTACAGGAACATTAGTAGATGAAAATACAGTAACTCAATTTAAGAATGGCAATGCTCATGGGAAATCTGTAGAATATTATGATAATGGTCAATTAGCCGAAGAAAGCTATTTTGATAATGGAAATTATGTAAGTTATAAAAGTTGGTATCTAAACGGGAAAATGAAATCAGAATGGGCAGGTGGAAAAAACGATAGTTTTGAATATGATAGTGATGGAAATATTATTCTTATTAATAATGATTTCTTTTACAGGAATGGAAATTTCAGAAAGCGTAATATTTCTTATAAAACAGAGTTTTATAATTGCGAAGGAGAAATAACTGTAATTATCCAGCAAACTTTAATAGAATATGAAAAACCTGTATTTCATGTTAACAAAGACAAACTCTCTGAATGCTATGTTGACCTTTATTTCGAGCTATGCCCTTATTTTTCAAGTTATAAAGATCACTTAGGAAATAATATTATTGGGTGGTTTTGGTATTTATTGTCCCAAAACGAACACGATAAAAAGTTTGTCATAACTTCAATAAACAGATTATTAAATGATGAAAGAAATCATAGCAAGTATGATTTGGAAAGTATATTACAACGGATGGACAAAGTTGATTTAGCGATTGAATGGAAAAAATATTACTCTGAAATCATTGAATTAAAATGACTAATTAAACTTTAATTTAAATTCCGAAATTCGTTAGGTGTAACACCTGTTCTCTGCTTGAATAGCCGAATAAAATGCTGTGGATATTTAAAACCTAATTCATAAGCAATCTGACTAATGGATTTATCAATATTGAATACTCTTTGCTTGGCTACATCAATAATTTTATTTTGTATGTATTCCTGTGCAGTTTTCCCCGTTTCTTTCTTGATCAGATCTCCAAAATAGTTGGATGAAAAATGTAATTCGTCTGCACAATATGCCACAGATGGAAGCCCTACAGTATTAGGTTTCTCAGATGAAAAATAATTGTTTAGCAATTCTTCAAATTTTTCTAAAATACCTTTATTGACATTTTCCCGGGTAATAAACTGACGATCATAAAAACGGTCACAATGATTGAGAAAAAGTTCAATATTCGATGTTATAACTTTTTTACTGTGTTTATCTACTGGTCGACTCAATTCAAATTGAATATCAGCAAACATTTCCAAAACCATTTGTTGTTCTTTTTTAGAAAGATGTAACGCTTCATTGGTTTGATATCCGAAAAAGCCATATTCAGAGATACCCTTACCTAAAGAAGTCCCTTTAATTAAATCCGGATGAAATACTAATCCATGCCCCAAAGGCTGGTAGATATCTATTTTATTTTCCACATCAACAACTTGGCCTGGAGAAACAAAAACTAATGTTCCTTCCTGATAGTCATAAGTTGCCCGGCCATACTTCAGATCACCACATTTCACATCTTTTAAAAAAATGCAGTACAGGTTAAAATACATTTTAGATCCTGTTCTTTTATGCGCTTTTGAAAAATCTATTACACTTACCAAAGGGTGAAGTGTTTCATGATTATTAAAATGATTATAATCATTCACTGTTTCAAAATAGACTGATTGACTCATAGCAGTATCATATTATAATGCAAATGCAAATCTAAAGATAAAAATGACCTCTTTTTTACATTTTGCCCCAGAACAGTAATATTGGTTACAAGTTCCGTAATCTGTCTACCAATAGGTTTGCCAATAGATTGGAAATTTGCAGTAACAAATTGATTATCCAATTTTTAGTTTTTGCGAAGTATAATTAAATAAGATAAAAAATGAAAAAAGTAATATTGAACAACGGTGTTGAAATGCCGGTTTTAGGATTTGGAGTATTTCAGGTTGCTGATTTAGCAGAATGTGAAAAAGCAGTTGTTGAAGCCATTGAAACAGGCTATCGATTGATTGATACAGCAGCGTCCTATGGAAACGAAGAAGCGGTAGGAAATGCAATCAAAAGAAGTGGTGTTTCTAGAGAAGAACTTTTTATTACGACAAAACTCTGGGTACAGGATGCAGGATATGAAAAAACCTTGAAAGCCTTTGAGAAGTCACTGAAAAAACTTCAATTGGAATATCTTGATTTATATCTGATTCATCAGCCTTACGGAGATATTTTCGGTTCCTGGAAAGCAATGCAGGAATTATATCATTCAGGTAAAATAAGAGCCATAGGAGTTTCTAATTTTCATCCAGACAGAATTGCAGATATGATTTCAAATAGTGGATTTACGCCAGCGGTCAATCAAATAGAGACCCATCCATTCCATCAACAGGTTGAAACACAAAAATTCTTAATTGAAAATAATGTACAGATTGAATCCTGGGGACCTTTTGCAGAAGGAAAGAATGATATTTTTAATAATAAAGTTTTAAAAACAATTGCTGAAAAATACAACAAATCTGTAGCTCAGGTTATTTTGAACTGGCTGACGAGTAGAAATGTAATTGTCATTCCAAAATCTGTAAGAAAAGAAAGAATGGCTGAGAATTTCAATATTTTCAATTTTGAACTTTCTTCTGAAGATATGGATGCTATCGCAACTTTAGACACTGCCTCAAGCTTATTTTTTGATCACAGAGACCCCAATATGGTTAAATGGCTAAGTGAAAGAAAATTGGACTTGTAATCAAACTTCATCAATAAAAATAGTATCAAAAGAAAATTGCACTCGTTTTCTTTCCTTTTGATATTCAACTTAAAAAAGGAGTAATGCTGAATAAAACGACAACATATTTAAGCTTAATCATCTTAATTTTAGTATCAAATTTAATTGCTAAGGCACAGAATAAGGTGGTACAAAAACCCATTACTATTGTATCACAAGGTAATTTTTCAGCCGGAGGCTCAGTTATCAAAAGTGAAGGTGTTTTCGATCCGTTAAAACCATGGAATGTGCCCCAAGGCGGACAAACAAGACACGGAGACCACGCCGATGTTTTTTATCAAATTCCGGTAAAACCTAAAAAACTTTCGATGGTTTTCCTTCACGGTTACGGACAATCTAGACGAAGCTGGCAGACCACAGCGGATGGAAGAGAAGGTTTTGCAAATATTTTTTTAAGAAAAGGTTATAGTATATATCTCGTTGATCAACCAGGTCGGGGAGAGGCTGGGCAGACTACAAAACCCGGACAAATTAGCGGTACGCCAGATGACCAGACTTGGTTCACTCAATTTAGAATTGGATTATATCCCCAATTCAATGAGGGTGTTCAGTTTCCAAAAGACAGCATTTCTATGGATCAATTTTTCCGTATGATGACACCCAATACAGGAAATGTAGACGAGACAACAATTGTAAATGCAATGTCTTCAGTTATGGATAAATCTGGAAATGGGATTCTTTTCACACATTCGGCAGGAGGTTCTCCCGGTTGGAAAACAGTCATTAAAAATGAACATATAAAAGCCGTTATTGCCAACGAACCTGGAGGATTCACCTTTCCGGAAGGTGAAGAACCTGAAGGAAACCGAGGAGGAAAGGGAGTGCCAGTGAATGAATTTATGAAGCTTACCAAAATCCCAATTGTAGTTTACTACGGAGATTATATTCCAACTGAAGAAACCAACGCAGCATCCCTAAATTTTTGGAGAAATGTTTTGACAATGGCAAGGCAATGGGCAAAAGTTGTCAATAGCCACGGTGGTGATGTTACTATTGTTCATCTTCCTGAATTGGGCATTAAGGGAAATACCCATTTTCTAATGTCAGATCTGAACAATGTAGAAATAGCAGAATTATTATCAAAATGGCTGAAAGAGAAAGGTTTGGATAAGTAATTAACCTTTAAATGTAAAATAATGAAACAATTGAAGTATTTCATTCTAATCATACAAATAATGAGTATTTCACTTTTTACAACCGGTATGAAAGCGCAGCGATTAACAACACAAAGGAGTCATTTAAGTGAAAAAGACAAAAATATCATTACCATTTCCTCATTTACAGCACAAGGTAGATTACCAGAATTAAAAGGCAGCTTAAACTCCGGTCTTGAGTCAGGTCTGACCATTAATGAAATAAAAGAAATTTTAATACATACTTATGCCTATTGTGGTTTTCCAAGAAGTATAAGAGGCTTACAGAGTTTTATGGAAGTTCTTGAGGAAAGGAAGGCAAAAGGTATTAATGATAATATTGGAAAAGCAGCTTCAATTATAGGAAATAATAATAGCAAGTACGCACGAGGAAAGAAAATTCTGGAAGAGCTTACCCGAGCACAGCAGCCAGATAAACTTTCGGGTTATTCAGCCTTTGCTCCAGCAATAGATACATTTTTAAAGGAACATTTATTCGCAGATATCTTTGAAAGAGATGTTTTGACGTATGTTCAAAGGGAACTTGCTACGATTTCTGTAATCACCGCTATTGGTGATGCAGACCCGATGTTACAATCTCATTTAGGTATTTCTTTAAACTTAGGATGGTCACCGGAGCAGTTGAATGAATTTGTTACCGTAATCAGTTCTACCATTAGTATAGAAAAATCAAATGCAGCTAAAATGATCTTGAACCAGGTTTTAAAAAATAGAACTAAATAAGTTAAAAAAATGAAAAAGATTACGATATCAATAGCAGCATTAATCGCGGTTACGACAAGCTTAAGTATTAATGCTCAAACGAAAAAAATTAATCAAACAAAAATGGAAAAAACTGGAGTGATCCAACATAGTAATCCTTTCGGATTGGCTTATGATGATGCAATTACAGAAAATGTAGCAGGAAAAGTAAATATTCACCCTGTAAAATATAAATTGAATGGAATTGATATTGCTGCTAATGTTTACACTCCGGCAAATTATAACCCTTCAAAAAAATATGCAGCAATCACTGTTGCACATCCAAATGGTGGCGTTAAAGAACAGACAGCAGGACTTTATGCACAGCGATTGGCAGAAGCCGGTTACATTACTATTGCCGCAGATGGCTCTTATCAGGGGGCTAGTGGTGGGGAACCCCGCCATACAGATAAGCCAGTCTTCAGAACAGAAGATATCCACGGAATGGCAGATTTTATTTCTCAATACCCCGGAGTTGATATCAACCGTATTGGTGCATTCGGGATTTGCGGCGGTGGTGGTTACACTTTAAAAGCCACTCAATCTGACAAAAGATTTAAGGTGGTTGCTACTTTAAGTATGTTCAATTCAGGGGAGGTTAGACGTAACGGATTTCTGAATTCGGGATTGAATACAATACAGGAACGATTAAAACAAGCTTCTGATGCGAGAGCTCAAGAAGCAGCAGGCGGTAAAATAATATATTCAGGTGTGGCAAGTATTACGGATGAAGAAATCCAGAAAATTAGTACCGACCTGTATCGTGAAGGATATATATATTACTACAGAACCAATGCTCACCCAAATTCAACTTTCTTGTATCCTACTAGTAATTTATTGGATTTAATGACTTGGGATGCTGCAGAGAATATGGATTTAATCAATCAACCTTTATTGATGATTGCAGGCAGTAAAGCAGATACCAAGTACATGACAGATGAAGCATTTCCAAAAGCGGTAAATGCAAAAGAGAAAGAATTGTTTATTATTGACGGTGCAACGCATATCCAAACGTATTGGAGACCAGAATATGTAGAAAAAGTAGTGAATAAACTAACTGAATTCTTTGAAAAAAATTTATAACCAATGAAAATTCTAATATTAAGATGAAACATGTAGTTATATTACTTCTATCAGTGTTACTTTTATCAAGTTGTTGTACTAAGTCCATATTAGAAGGGGGAAAGACCTATATTTTCCCAAAAGGCGAGAAAGTAACCAACAACAATTTTACAGGTAACGTCTGGCTGAAAATGCTTGGTCAGGATGAACAATTACTTACTATAAGCATAGGTAATGTAACTTTTGAACCAGGAGCAAGAACCAAATGGCATCTGCATCCTGGAGGGCAGATTATACTTGTAACTGACGGTATTGGGTATTATCAGGAAAAAGGTCAAATGAAAAAAATATTGCATAAAGGTGATGTTATAAAATGTCCGCCAAATGTTGTGCATTGGCATGGTGCAAGTCCAGACAGTCATCTTGTTCATTTGGCAATTTCAGATAATGACAAAGGTGCAGTAATGTGGCTGGAACCTGTAACTGATGAAGAATTTTATAAATAATTGATTTTCTGTTACCATGAAAAGATGATTGAAATTAAATACATATTTTATTTAACTAATACACAATGTAATTTGTTCATATTAGTATAATTAATAGAAAAAACAGAAATAGTAAAACAAAAAATTCGTCAATCCTCCGGAAACCTAGGATAATTTTTTTTTGTGATCTCTTAACAATCCAATCATCAAAATAAATTTTATATTAGTAGCATAATAACCATCTAAAATTTAGCAATTAAATACAGAAAAAATGAGGAATACTATTTATACTTTGTTATTATTATTTTTATTCACAGGCATTAATGCTCAAGAATATTTAAAATTAATAAGTGAAGCTGATAAATTATATAGAACAAAAGATTATAAAATGTCTACTGATTTATATAATAAAGCTTTTAAAATTGAAAGCGAAAATCCAAGCCACTTATATAATGGCGCATGCTCATCTTCTTTAGCAGGAAATACAAAACAAGCATTTAAATGGTTGAACTTATCAATAGAAAAAGGGTGGACAAATCTAAAGCACTTAAATTCCGATACTGATTTAGAAAATTTACATTCAAAAAAAGAGTGGGGGAAAACAATTGAAAAGTTAGAAAAAAAATTAGCGTTACTAGAAGCAAATTATGACAAACCATTGCAGGCTGAATTATTGACAATTCTTGAAGAAGACCAAAAATATAGAATGCAAATGAATGAAACTCAAAAAAAATTCGGTCAGGATTCTAAAGAAATGAATGAACTTTGGAAAATAACCAATCAGAAAGACTCCATTAACTTATTAAAAGTAAAAAAAATATTGGATGAAAAAGGCTGGGTAGGTAAAGACAAAGTAGGCGCACAAGCCAACAGTGCATTATTTCTTGTTATTCAGCATTCAGATTTGCAAACGCAAAAAAAATATTTACCAATGATGAAAGAAGCTGTAACAAAAGGAAATGCAAGTGCTGGTTCTTTAGCTTTGCTAATTGATAGAATAGAAATTCGGGAAGGTAGAAAACAAATATACGGAAGCCAGATAGGAATCAATCAAAGTAATAATACTTACTATATTTTACCATTAACTGATCCTGACAATGTAGATAAAAGAAGAACAGAAGTTGGCTTAGGTCCGATCTCTGAGTATGTTAAAAATTGGGATTTAATTTGGGATGTTGAAAAATATAAAAGTGAATTACCCGAATTAGAAAAATTAAATAAATAGAGAAGACATCTGCTAACAGCAGTTACAAAAGTGGCGGATTAAAAAATCTTTAAATTAAGCCTTAATCCGCCACTTTTTTTCTGGATTTAAGGAAACGACTGTGAGCTATAATGATAATCATAGATAATCTGGAAGCTGCTTAGCACAACCTGGGATAAATAGTGAAATCTAATATAATCTGTGAATCTTTGAAACCAAAATAATATACAATTTAACTAATACACAGTGTCATTTGTTCATAATGATTTCGTTATCCGTATGCCGATGATTGTCAACCCTATTTAGTTGCTCGGTTTTATCATTGGTGTAAGAAATGTAAAAGTCTTTTATAGGTGTGTTTTTAAAGCTTTCTTTTTCATTATATATTTTATGCCTTACTTGCTTTCATCAATATTTTTTTAACACTATCGGTCTTATTTCATTTACGAAAGTTAATAGCATTTTCCCAGGTTCTTCTACTGGAATAAGATGTGCGGAATTTTCAAACCAAATATTTTTTTTCATCGGAGCTTTTAGTTGATTCATCCATTTAATAACAGGCAATGTGGGGGTAGTATAGTCGTGTCTTCCTAACAACATGATAACAGGGATGGAAAGACTTTTAACTTTTGAAAAATCAAAATTTAGAAATTCATCCATAACTTTTTCCAATGTGAACAAACTTCCAAGTCCTATGGCTTCTGCATCATCAATTGTATATTCGGGATAAAGTAAAGGGGCATTGAAATAATAAAAATTATTATTTCTATAAGCGCTTAATCCACCATAGTATTGTGGCCATTTTCTGGCAATGATAATACGTTCTCTGGTAACAGGTTGATTTCCCGGGTAGGGATAAATGGATTGTAATTCTTTAAGAGCTTCTGTATTATTCTTTTCATTAGCCATTTTCAAACCATATTCATAGCTAAGTTTTTCGTTTTCTTGCATAGTGATTATTTGCCCAATACCAATATAGGCATAATACCATTGAGGTGCTTTTACCGCTGCTTTTAAGCCAATTATTGTACCCCAGCTATGTCCTGTTAAAAATACTTTTTTTTGCTTGTATTTTTGCGTTATCAACCGGGTAATTTCAAGGGCATCATCTACAAAAGTATCAATGTGCATCGTTTTACCTAAGGCTAATGTATCATTGGCTCGATAAGTTTTTCCGGCTCCACGTTGGTCGTAATTTACAACGGTAAAATATTCTTCCAAAGCCCTTTGGTAAGTCCAACTCACAGCACTTAACGGAGAGGCAGGGCCTCCGTGTATAAAAATGATAATAGGATTGTTTTTATCTTTCCCTCTTACATTTATCCATTGTTTTATACCTCCAATATTTGCAAAAAAACTTTCCTGAATTCCATTTGGATTAACAATAGAATCTAACTCTTTTATGATTTCTTTAGACTTAAAATATTCATCATTTTGATTATTTTGTCCAAATACAACAACAGAAAAGAGTACTATTGCTAAGATTAAAATTTTATTTTTCACTGGACTTATGTATTCACTAAATTTTTTCATAGGAAAATTTAAATATTTTTCAGATAACAATTTTATTATTTTGTTCTGTTTTTGATTTCATCAGAAGCATTATTGAAATCACGGATTTTTTCAATTTTTTTGTTTCCGAAATTATACGAGATAGAAACAGTTAACTGACGCGGATAGTTGTAAATATTGACATAATTGTAATTCCCGTTTTGTTGCTGATCATCAATTATAACTCTGTTGGTATTTAAAACATCATAAACGGTTGCTGAAAAGGTCCAGTCATTCCATATTTTTTTGAGTCCTATTTCCAAACTGCCAAGTGGTCTTAACTGTCCCAATTCTATCTGGTAATTCCCAACGTACCAATAATTAATGCTGGCAAACCATGTTTTAGCCTGATCAAGTCTTATACTATTATTAGTCGAAATTGTTATTCCATTTGATTTTCGGGTATTGATATATGCCGGAAACTTTTCACCTGTTAACGGATCTGTATCAATACTCCCATCATTAATATTATGCTGTAAGCCGATACTTACATTGGTATTCCAATACTGTTTAAAAAATGATTTCTGGAAACCGATTGTAAAATTTAATTCCTGACGGTTGCCAAAATTGGTTCTTATATACCTCAATATATTTACATGGCTGCCGTTACCGTAAATTATCCCCTGCAGAGGTACCTGCAGAATAACATCTTTATAATATTTATGACCGGCAATGAAAAAATATGAATTTTTGAACATATAATTAAGTTCCTGCGAATAAACTGCGGATGCTTTCATAAATGGATTATTCTGAACATAATTAGTTTCCGTTAAATAGGTTCTCACAGGGTTCACCTCCCAAAATGAGGGTCTTTTCATACGGCCTGAAAAAGAATATGAAAGATTATGGTCTTTGCTGATTGAGTAATTCAGATTTACGTAAGGTAAAATATTGTGATAGTTTCTCGTAAGATTCTTTAAATTGTCATCCTGAGCATTATAAGAGTTTCCTTTATTTTGTGTTAATTCATAGCGGATTCCGGCTTTTGCAGAAATTTTATCACTTATTTTTTTTTCTGCAGTCAAATATCCTCCGTAAATATTCTCCAGATAAAAAAAATGATTTGGATTTCTAACTACTACATTGGCAGCCAATTGATATAGGCTTGTTTCTGTATCATTATCTGTTTTCGTATAGCTGTAATTTCCTCCAAAAGACAGGGTGAAATCATTTTTAAATTTCTTAAAATAATCCACCGTTACAGAAAAGCTGTTAATAATCTGTGGCGTTTCCTGAATAATCTGGCTGATATCTTCTCCTGTATTTCCATTAGAATCCGCTGCTGATGTTGTATTGAGGCTATTCTGTTTTTTTCTGAAGTTTAGATAGGCTGCATTTATATTTAGTTTACTGCCAAGTGAATCTGTTTTTAATTCATAATTTAAATTGACAGAATTATTATAAGATTGGGTGTTTTCATGATTTATGCTTCGATTGTAGCCAGTTTTCCAGACGGTATCGTTTAATACATTTACAGTGTTAAATAAATTGGTAACCGATATGAAATTTTTGTTGTACCAGGTGTTATAGCTCAATGCAAGGTTGCTTTTGTCATTTAAAGCATAATCTATATTCAGATATCCTCCATAGTCCTTGTTTGGAACAGATACGGTTCCTTCCGAATGGTTTGAAGCTATATTGCTGCCATTTTCCAATATATAATACTGCCGCTTGGTGTTTTCACTGCTATTAAAACTTGAATTAATTCCGAGCTTATTTTTTCTGTAATTGATAGAAAATCCCATTCCAGGATTGTTGTAATATCCCTGATTATTGCTCATTCTTAAGCTTCCGTTCAAGCCATTTTCTCTTATCTTTTTTAGAATAATATTGATGACCCCGTCTGAAGATTCAACTTGAAATTCACTGCCGGGCATAGTAATAATCTCTATTTTCTGTATACTTTCAGATGGCATGCTTTTTAAAAAGGCTGCCAGGGCATCAGCATCCATTTGAGTTTTTTTACCATTGATATATATTACAGCATTTGATTTTCCAGCAATCCGTAAAGTCTTATCATCCATTGATGAAATCAGGGGAGTTTCTTTTAAAATACTGAAGGCTGTAGCCCCTTTTGCTGCCGGAGAAGCTCCTATATCATATATAAAACGGTCATTTTTTCTCTGAAATTTATTTTTTTTCAGTACAATTTCATTTATTTTCTTTGTTGCTGCCGTATCTTTTTTTTCTTGTGCAGTTACCATTGTTCCGCTCAGTACAATGATTAAATGGAGCAGGCGTTTCATATATTTTATGTTTTTTGTATTACAATGTAGCTTGTTATGCAATATACATGCATACAATTCATGTATTAATTATGAATCTATTTAAATAAGACATTCGAGATATGATAAGTGTTACATCATGAGCTAGATAGCACTGTATTTGTCCCTATAATGAAAGCTATAAACAAAAACCAGCTCAATTAGAGCTATATAAAATGTGTTTATACAGTCAGCCCGGATAGATTGTCTGGTTTATCCGGGCAGGCTGAAGTTTAAATAAAAATTAATCCTTAAGCAGGACAGATGGGATATCCTCCGTTTGGACACTTTAATGTACAGTCCCTTAGAACATAGCCACCGTTGGAAAGCCTGCAGACTCCCTGTACATTACCTCCGGCAATACTTTTCAATTGTTCTCTGGAAAGGCTTTTTTGATTTCTTGAATTTTTCATTGTAATATTTTTTGGTTAGTAAATATGTTAATTATTGTGGGCATACCATTGCCGGACATGCACTAAGGCTGGGGCATCTGGGGATTCCGGCAGGAGGGCAGCATTCATATGAACATTCTGTGATAATGATATTCATTCCGTTGCCCATTACATTTTTTAAATACTCTCTTGAAAGTACTTTTCTGTTTTCTGATTTTTTCATTTTAAAAATTTTAGTTTAGTTATAATTTATATGATTTTGTTATAATTACTTGCTATTACCGTTGGGGTAAAGATCATATTATAATTGATTAATAATGCTTTACTTTCTAAAGAATTAAGGCTCAAAAACCTTTGAATCAAATTTTTTGCTACCAGGTTTATTGAAGTTCAGTCAGTGTACTTTATAACATCAGCTTTTTCATAAGCAGAAGCAGTTTTTTCTTCGGTAAAATAAATGCCAGAAAAAACAACACCATCTGTACCTACTGATTTTGCCTTTTCAATGATTTTTTCTTTTGCCTTATTGTCTTTGTTTCTTGCAATTGTAATAATCCTTCCAACTGTTTTATATGGATATTCTACATCTTTTTCCTTATTATAACATCAATTTTGTCTGAAGCTTTATACGTTTCTCCGGTATAAGAAATGGTGTTGCAGGATATCATTCCTGAAAGCAAAAAGAACGTGAGAATGTGATTGATTTTCATATCTTTATTTTTAAAATTATTTTCGTTCAATTTTATCAGAACAATAAGTTGAAAGTATCTTTTGCATTAAGCAATGCAACCACTTTTGGAGACCATGTATTGAGAAGTATGCATACCGTTACTTTTTGCTTTGGAAAATAATAGGATTTACCGCCAAAGCCAAATACGTGTCCGTCATGACCCAGAGCTACTCCCTGGTTGGTATCCAGTTTCATTAATCCCAACCCATACTGTTTATTGTATTTTAAGTCTGGTTCCAGACGGTCAGGATCGTTATCCACAAAAGTCTGAAGCTGCTGCATTGAAGCGGGAGAAAGTATTTTATTCGTTAACAGGCTCTCCACAAATTGGGCTACATCAGAAGATGTTGAGATCATTCCACCATCAATTGCTCCTTCACCGCCGATTCCGTTATTGTCTATATGAGTTACTTCACTCAATGGCTCATTAGTGGTTTCAGCATAATAGGATCGGGTGAGCTGATCCGGAAGCAGAGTACTTGCTGTTGTATTTTTCAGCCCCAATGGGTTGATTATTTTCTCGTTGATTATCTGATAGGAGGGTTTTCCCGTTACTTTTTTTATAATCAGGGAAAGCAGAAGATAATTGGAATTGCTATAGTATCCCTTTCCAATTGGATCATCGGCAGGTTTATCATAGATCAGCTGAAGGGTCTGCTCTGCGGAATAATTGACAATACTTCCGTCAAAAACACCGGGAGCGATATCCTGTAAATAATTCCGGATTCCCGCTCTGTGATTAAGGCACTGTTCAATCGTTACCTCATTGGCATTGGCAATACGGTCTGTAATAGTGTGAGGAAGATATTTATTGATTTTATCCTTGATATTCAGGAGACCTTCTTCCTGCAATTTCAGAATAGTTGTGGAGGCAAACATTTTCGTCATGCTTCCGATGCGGAGCCTGCTATCGGCAGATATCCTGATACCTTTTTCCCTGTCGGCAAGTCCACCTGAACCGCTCCATGTTCCTTCGGGAGAAATTACTGTGACGTTGACGCCCACAGCGCCGGATGCTATAAACTGATCAACGATGCGCTGATATTTTTTTGCATTCGGGTGCTCGGCGGGCACATCAATAGATTGTTCATCCCTGCAGGAATTCATTGCAGCAAAAACAACAGTAAAAACTGTTAGAAACCATAGTTTTTTCATAGAAAAATTTTAATGAATTAGTATTAAATTAAACTGAAACAGATAAATTTCTCTCCTTATGGTATTCTTTTATATTTTCTTAAGATATCAATCACAGGCTGATGGGGAAGGGCATAGGATTTATTTCCATTGACTCCTTCCATTGTTTCGGCGGCGATCATGGCATTAATGATAGACTCTTCGACGGCCTGTACAGTTGCATCAAATAGAGGGTCAATCAAATCATTGGGGAGCATCTTCACTGTAGAAGAATCTTTTCTCTGAAAAGCTGTGGGATTGGCTGTTGAAAAAGCAATGAAAATATCTCCTGAACTGTTCATTCCATAGCCGCCTACATTCCCGATTCCCAGGGGCACTCTTGATGCAATGCGTTTTAATTGATGGGGCAATAATGGTGCATCCGTTGCAATGACCACAATGATGGAACCGTCACCTTCCTGCCGGTAAGACTGTGAAGGCAGTTTTAATTCGCTGCCCACCGTATTTTCCAGTTCTTTTCCTACCGGTACACCTGCAATCTTCAGGGATTCTTTTCTCCCAAAATTAGCCTGAACCAGAGCGCCAACGGTATAAATAGAATCTCCGGTTTTCACAATCCTTGATGCCGTACCGGTTCCGCCTTTAAAACCAAGGCACATCATCCCGGTTCCACCACCAACATTTCCTTCCTGAATTCTACCTGATTTCGCACTATTTAACGCTTCGTAAACATTGCTTTCTTTTACCTGAAAACCATAGATATCATTTAAAAAGCCATCATACGTTTCAGCCACTACAGGATAAGTGTACCACCAATCTTCTTTATACCAATGTTCTTTTACAAACCATTTGAGAACAGCATCTCTCACTACTCCCACACTATTGGTATTGGTAATCATTATAGGAGTTTCTAAAAAACCGGATTCTGTTACCCAAGTTGTTCCTGTCATTTCGCCATTGCCGTTCAGTGAGTACCAGTTGGCAAAAACAGGATTATTATTCCGGCCCCTTGGCAAAATAGCTGTAACTCCTGTTCGGACAGGTCCTTTACCGATTGTATTTTTACCTTTCCCGGAAATGATTGTACTATAACCTACCTCAACTCCCTTTACGTCCGTTATAGAATTAAATGTGCCAACGGTTCCGCTAAATGGAATTCCTATATCCCTGGCCCTTAATTTCTGTCCAAATGTTAAACTTTGCATATATATCAATAAAAAAGATAGTACTATATTTTTCATAATTATCAATTATAGAAGGCGGTCAGGTAAAATACAATCTCTTTTGAACGCTTCTTTATTAAAATTAAATTGTTAATTTTTAGTTTATTCATATGATGATGATTCTAGCTGAGAAATTTTAAAAGCTCTTGTATAAATACCTCCGGATTTTCCTCAACTACCCAATGCGCTGTTTTAGGAATGCGTACTGATGTAACATTTTCTGCTACTTCTTCCATCATTGCTTTCATAAAAGATCCACTTGTGCTTATTTCCCCTCCAACTGCCAGAACAGGAATCGTTAGTTTCCCATTTTTGGCTATGCTCTTTTCATTGTCCAGTATGTCTTGGTCAAATGCCCGGTAAACTTCCAGTCCGGCTTTCATAGCACCGGCTGAAGAATATGCCTGACTAAAGGTGTCCATATCAGTTTCATTAATAGCTGCTGTATTATAAATACGATAGTTGAAAAAGTATTGTAAATATTGTCGCTCACGACCAGCAATTAGCATTTCAGGCAGGTTGTGTACGTTATGGAATGCAAAATGCCAGACCCTGTGATCTGTCCTTATTTTATCAAATATTTTGGTACCGGGTAAAGGAGCGTCTATTACCACCAGCTGAGATACGGATGTCCGGTATTCTTGTGCATAAGCATACGCAATCATTAAGCCTATATCATGTCCTATAAGGACTACAGGGGTTTGTATCTTAAGGTGTTCCTTTAACAGATGATGAATATCACTGGCCATAGTGCGTTTATCATATCCATCCGCAGGTTTCCAGGAATCTCCGGCTCCGCGATAATCCAAGGCAATAACACGAAATCCTTGATTAACCAATACAGGAATTACAAATCGCCATTCCCACCATGTCTGCGGAAAACCATGTATCAGAACAATTATATTTTCCCCATTTCCTGCTTCTGCATAATGTATTCGTAATGTATTGCTAATAACGGCCATTCCGTGATTCAAGCTAACATCACCAGGTAATTTTTTATCTTTCATATTCTTATAGGTATGTTTCTGCATTAAATTTTTATCTTTACAAAGATCTGATGGGGACATTTAAATCAGACTATCATTTCGATAGAAATAGCTGCTTCAAACTTTCGAATCAATGTTTTTTAATTATTTTATTTCGATATGCAATTAGATAAACTGCACTACGCAATTTTAAACGAACTACAATTAAACGCAAGAGCGAGTAATGCTGAAATAGGCAGAAAAATAGGACTCACAGCTCCGGCTGTTACAGAACGTATAAAAAAGCTGGAAGAAGCAGGGATAATAAAAGGCTATGCTGTTGTTGTGGAATATACAGAATTGCAATACATACAAAATGTTTTAATTGCAATAAAATTACACCCCAATATTATGATTATGTCTTTTTTAAAAGAAACTGAAGAAATAGAAGGGATTGTAAAAATGGTACATACTACAGGAGAATTTTGTTTCTTTTTACATATGTTTCTGAAATCTACACAAGAGATTACTTTAGTCCTGGATCGCTTGAGTAAATTTGGCAGGACAACAACTTATTCTATTCTGTCAGTGCCCATTGATCACAAACCAATTACTTTTAAATAGTGTTGTTGCATACTCAAATGGAGGTATTAAGGAACAGACAGCAGGTCTTTATGCACAACGTTTAGTGGAAGCTGGTTATATTACAATTACTGCAGATGCATCTTATCAAGGGGCAAGCGGGGGAGAACCCCGTCACACCGATAAACCTGTCTATAAAACAGAAGACATTCACGGAATGGCAGATTTTATTTCCCAGTATCCCGGAGTTCAATTGTAAAGATGTCAAACTTTTAAATTGTAATACAGTATTATTTTTCTTAAAATAAATGTATTAAAAAAATCATCCAAATTAATAGACCATTTTATATTTTTTAATACAGCCACGTTTTATTATTTGGTTATGAATTTTAATCTCATTTTTAAAAATAAATATCTGAGCAGATTTACCAAATTCATTGAAAAATATTTTAAAATCTCCATTTAATAAGATAATATCAAAATTATAATCCAATATTTTAAAACCATTGTATAATTCTCAAATAGTTATTAATTAAGAATATTGAGTATTATATCTAAGTCTTAACTTAATTAAAAGTTCTAATTAATTAAATATTAAGCTTTTAATTAAAATAAAGAAATATACCACCATATTTAATTTAACATAATATAAATTATAGGATTTTTATTATTTAACTGAAATAGAGTATTAACCACCCCAGAATCCCTTATTATTTAATTTTCTTTCCAAATATTCTTTAACGGATTCTAAGAACTCTTCCTTGGTCATAAACCTATACAGAAAATCTTCCAGCTTTCCTTCATTTTCAATCTCCTGAAAATAAACTTCATGATCTGTACTATACACCGTCGGATTATTTTGATCAGGATCTGTTGTGCATACAAAAAAATGATCAGGATATCCATAAGAATAAAATATACAGATAAAATCCATCTCGTTGCCTTGTACGATTTCTTTTACTTCATATTCTTCTACAAGCCCATCCAGTTCTCCATAATCCTCAGAGTTTTCTTTAAAGGGCGTGAAAACCCAATCTTTGAAAAAATATTGACCGTACGGCAATTCATGATCGGAAAAATAATGTTCCAGCAAGTTCCTATAAAAACTTTTCTGATTCTCTATATACAAATCTTTATACTGCTCATAATATTGATCGATTCCATAAACATCCCAGTCTTTGTCATAAAGATGATGACTGAAGCTGACACTTTGCCAATTTTCAGCAAAATTTTTATCAGGACGTACAGCGTCTATTTTCCCTCCTAACTTTTTGATTTTCTTTACAATACTCTCATTCATGGGTGCTATAATTTATTTTTCAAATATATTATGTTAAATTAAAGTTGTTAATAAATCTCTCTTTGATCTAAAAATACAAAATCTTGCCACATGACAGTTTTTATTCCGTAAAAACAGAATACCTTTACCTTAACCAAAAAATAAAATAATATGAAACCTAAAATGATCTGGGCTAATCTGGCCGTAACCGACCTTGAACGCACTCAGAAATTCTATACTGAGCTGGGATTCAAACCCAATAATCCTCACAGTTCCAATGAACTGGTAAGTTTTTTTATGGCAGGAAATGAATTGATTATTCACTTTTTCTTAAAAAATGTCATAGAAAACAACCTGAAAAGTATGAAATTTGGTGATCCACAAAGTTCTAACGAAATTATATTTACCCTTTCTGCAGAAAGTAAAAATCAAGTTGATGATTGGGCTGTAGAAGTTAGAAATGCCGGAGGAACCATTGTTTCGGAGCCTGAAAGTTTTGGAGAAAACTACTATGGTTTTGTATTTGCAGACCCTGATGGACACAAGTTTAATGTATTCTTTATGTAGATTTTCAAAATATTTTTGCCTATATTTGACATTCAACAGATCAATATGAACCGCTCGAACTGTCTGCCTCCTCCGGCACCTTAATATTTTCAATTTAATTTGAAGTGTACTCATGTTGTTAACTTATTAACGGCCGGGTTTTTCATGCTTCACATTCTAACAAAAATATTAATCCAATTTTACAGTTCGTTCTCTAATGAAAAAATCATATTTATTATTACATCTGGCCGTAATTCTGGCCGGATTTACAGGGGTATTCGGAAAACTGATCACTCTTAACGAAGGTTTGCTGGTCTGGTACAGGCTCCTCTTCTCCTCTATTATTTTGTTCTTTATTGTAAAGTTCTTGAAAATTCCAACTGATATTCCTTTCCGGGGAAAAATTCAGATTTCAAAAGCCGGTTTACTGCTTACCTTACATTGGCTTCTTTTTTATGCGAGTATAAAATATGCCAATATATCCATTGGTGTAGTATGTTACTGTCTGACAAGTTTTTTTACAGCGGTATTCAAACCTGTTATTGATAAGGAGAAGTTCAAGCTTTCAGAATTACTTCTCAGTATGCTGACAATCATTGGGATCAGCTTAATATTTCATTTTGATACTTCTTATCAGCTTGGGATTATTTTAGGAGTTTTTTCATCGGCATTCGGCGCTCTGTATACTATTTATAACAAACGTCTGGTGAGTCATTTTGACACCAAAGTGATCAATTATTACCAGATGATTGCCGGTACTTTATGCTGGGGAGCATTTTTGCCCGTATATCTCCTCTATTTTCAGTCGGATAGCATAGTTCCTGACTTGAAAAATACCGCTTATTTGGGCGTTTTATCGCTTTTATGTACAGTCGGCTTATATGTTATGTTTGCCGAGGTTTTGAAGAAAATTCCGGCATTTACTGTGAACCTAACCTACAATCTGGAGCCCGTATACGCAATCATTATGGCCTTTTTATTTTTCGGAGAAAGCAAAGAAGTGAATCTTTCGTTTTATATAGGATTGATGTTTATTATTGCTTCTGTAGTTTTACAGACGGTGATTTCTATTAAGAAAAAACATTAAAACTTCGATATATAAATAAAAACATTCTAAAAACAGTTTATTTACGGTTATTTTTTTACTTAAAATTATAAATTTGTACTTAAATAAAATAACCGTGAGTAAACCTATTGTATTTGGTGAGATAGAAGGCATTGAAGAAGGACATCATTTTAATAATAGAAGAGAAATGATGACAACAAGCTTTCACAGGAATTGGGCAGCAGGAATTGATGGAAACTCAAAAGAAGGTACTGCTGCTATCGTTCTTTCTGGAGGATATGAAGATGATTTAGATTATGGAGAAGAAATTATTTATACAGGCGCAGGTGGTAATGATAATACTACTGGAAAACAAATAAAAGATCAAGCTTGGGAAAAAGGAAATGCTGGGCTTATAAAAAGTATGGACCAAGGATTACCTGTAAGGGTCATTCGTGGTTCATCCCATCAGTCAGAATTTTCACCTAAAGAAGGATATTTATATGCTGGGTTATATAGTGTTGTAGATGCTTGGGAAGAAATTGGTAAAAGTGGTTTCAAAATTTGTAGATTTCGTCTAGAATATTCTGGAAATAATCAATCTAAAAAAACAGTACAACAAATTGAATTAGACTATTCTGAAAGAATCAAAAGAACTTTAGAAAGTACAGTTCTAAGAATTGTACGAGATACAAAAGTAGCATGGCAGATAAAAAAATTATATGATTTTAAATGTCAAGTTTGCCAAATTTCTATTCCTACCAAATTAGGTCATTATGCGGAAGGTGCCCATATCAAGCCATTAGGTAAACCCCATAATGGCGATGATAATCCCAATAATCTTATTTGCCTTTGTCCCAATCATCATATTATGTTTGACAAAGGAGTATTTTCAATCAAAGATAATTTGCAATTAATTGGGTGTTTATCAGGCAACTTAATAATTCATGACCACCATACATTGAATCCTGCAAATTTACAATATCACCGTCAAACACACGGTTTTGAATAAAAAAACTGGCCTCTCAAAAAATCTTGAGAGGCCTTTTTATTTAATTTTATATATGTAAAATCCAGAATATTATCCATTCAATCCCCAACTATTATACAGCTTCACCTGCCATATTCCCAACACTTCTTTTAACATCACAAAAGTAAATGCTGCATTATAGCTGTTAGGAAATAGTGTTATTTCAGTATCTATAAAATCTGATGCTTGTGGAACAGGGTTTAATCCAAATGTATGAAACAGAGCAACAGATCTTTTCATATGAAACCCAGAAGTAACCAAATATATATCAGATGGAGCTAGCTGCTTTACGATCTTACTGGAATACTTTGCATTTTCATATGTGTTCATGCTTTTATCTTCCTTAATCATATCAGTATCTGAGACCCCCATTTTTTTAAAGTTTTCACGGAATAATTCTGCTTCACTTGTATGTCCTCTTCCCTTTCCAGAAATTACTATTTTGCAGGGTAAATTATTTTTCTTGAATTCATAATACAATTGATAAGCTGTAACAATTCTGGAATAAGACATCGTATGTAGTTTTTCTGTATTGTTAATATCTACAACTCCACCGCCCAGTACAACAATAACAGGTTTCTGAGAAACTGAATTCTTCAACTCAGAAGTATTAATATAGCTTTTCTGCAGATATCCGGAAGTCAGTTTTCCCAGAAAACCATTTCCTATAAAGATGACGATTAAAACTGCCACAATACCAATTCCTATTCTCAGGTTTTTACGTTTGTTTTTTCTTTTCAGCAGAGCAATGATAACTACTGCAAGAAATACTAAAAAATAAGGTTCTGTAAAAAGTTGTAAAACACGAAATAAAAAGTCTAATAAAAATTTCATCTTCAAATAATTGATTAATGCTTAGAAAACATCGAAACCGCAAAGATAAGCTATTTCTCGAGTATAGCTTTCCACAGTTATAGACCATTAAAAATTATCAGAATAATTTGGTCTCATTTTTCTTTCTGTTTATACAATTATTTTATACATTTGCAAACAACACACTTTTTAGTGTGTTAACGAAAAGCAAAATACCTACCCAAGTGAAAAAGCAGAAAAGTATCGCCGTTTTAATGACTGTACTCCATATATTTCTGGACAGACATTTTTGTAAAGAAAAAAATAAAAATTCTTCCTTAACTATAAAGAGGCCATTTTAAATTTAGATAGAAAAACCCTTTAAGACTAAGAATCAGATCCTTATTGGATCTGCTCGGTGTTCTATAAAAATATCACTGGCAAGGAAGGAAATACAAATTTTTCCTTTGACAGATGATAACTTTCTCCCACAATACCATTCTCATAACTGCATAGGTTTCGGCCGCCTTTGGCAGCCGAAACCATCCATCCTCCTTCATCAGGCAAGTTCACTTACTCATTCTTAGCTTCCTAAAATAAAACCAATCACACTTTAAAACTTTGCGTTTAATTCAAAATATAAGATTTATTATTGATTAATTACCAGATATATTATTAAAAAATCATAAACATATTGACTGTCAAAATTAATATTATCTCAATACAATATGGTTTTTAATCAAATACATTTGTCTTGTAATTTTAATATAATCAGTGAAATGTCAACAGTTCTCAAAACATTTGTAGCTTATCTTAAAAGACCTGCTCTTTATCCTGAACTGGGCAGAAAAATTATTAAAAATACGGTAAGCAGAAGAAGCCCGTTCAAAGGAAAAGCAAAAACAAATGCCTGGGCTGCATCTATAGCAGTTTCTCAAAAAGTAGCAGTTTCTTGGCTTTTCTCTATGGATATTGATCATTTCAGAAATACCTATGCTGATATTCTGGAAAAAGCAAGTGCAAAAGAAGCGCAATGCCCTATTACAATGGGTGGTCCCGGCGCACTGGAGCTTATTTATTATGCATGTGAATTTACCAAAGCTCAAAATGTCCTGGAAACCGGAGTAGCTTATGGATGGTCTTCTCTGGCCATATTGCTTTCACTTCAAAAAAGAAATGGCACACTCTATAGCTCAGATATGCCCTATCTTGCTCAGGATGGTGATCAGTATGTAGGTTATATTGTCCCTGAAAACCTTAAAAAACATTGGAAATTATTCCGTTTTGCAGATAGAGAATCTTTACCCAAAATTTTTAAACAGGTTTCCTCTTTTGATGTTTTCCACTATGATTCTGATAAAAGTTACCATGGAAGAATGTGGGCTTACCAACAAATTTATAAAAGATTGAAGCCTGGTGCCGTGTTTATTAGTGATGATATTGGCGACAATTCTGCTTATCAGGATTTTTGTACTAAGAAAAATATTAGAACTACCGTTGTAGAATATAGCGGAAAATACATCGGAATTTTCATAAAATAAATAAAATCTGCTAAAAGCTCTCATTCGCTTCATCGGGCAAGTTCACTTGCCCATCCTTGGCCTCCTCAAAAAATAAAACTCATCATCTGAAAACTTTGCGTTAGAAAAAGCGCATTACACCTTTAAACTATTAAGAACATATTAAGCCGTTAAGATTATTAAGAGGAATATCTACAGACATTCATAAAAGTTGATGTCTCATTCAAATTTATTTGAATCTTAATTTTACTTAAAAACTTCACCTCCCTTAATGCTTCAGAAATCTCGCGCTGATCAAACAGATTGCACAGATTATTAAACTCAAAAAAATCCGCGTCATCTCCAAAATCTGTGAGAAACTATCACCACCTTCATCAGGCAAGTCCACTTGCCCTCTTTGCTCCCTAAAATAAGCACCTCATCAGATAAAAACTTTGCGTTTAATATAAAAATAATCTCGCGCTGATCAAACAGATTGCGCAGATTGTTACATTCAAAAAAAATCCGCGTCATCTGCAAAATCTGCGAGAGACCATCAAAAATCATATTGATTCTTCATAATCTACTTCCCTTTCCAGGATAATCTGGTTTCTGCTTACCGTAACCAATATTCTGTCTCCCGCCTGAAAACCACATTGCTGTACCCACTTCCCTGTTTTATGAGAATATTCTATTCATATTTAATATCAATATTTTCAAAAAAAACTTGCGTAGTTAAATAACTACATATATATTTGTAGTCAAATAACTACACGATGAATTTAAGAAGAGATGTATTTCAGGCGATAGCAGATCCTACAAGACGATCTATATTAATTTTGGTGGCGGCACAGTCAATGACAGCGGGAGCCATTGCTTCTAATTTTGATACGGCGAGACCTACCGTTTCAAAGCATCTCCAGATCCTTACAGAATGTGAACTGCTGAAATCTGAACAAAACGGCAGAGAAATTATTTATCACCTAAATCCCAATAAAATGAAAGAAATAGCCGATTTTATAGAACCCTTCCGCAAAATGTGGGATGAAAAGTTCAACAAGCTGGAAAGTGTAATGAAAGCGTATCAGAATGTGAATAATAAGGCATAAAAGATGATAGACGGATAGATAATAGACAATGGCTTCAAAGTTTAATTTGTGGATGTCAATAGTCAATTTTGCTTCGCAAGTCAATGGTCAATTGGCCGTGAACAGGATAACAACCTTGAACATTAAACTTTAAACCTTGAACGATTGTATTCTCAAACTCTAGAACTCTCCCACTCTAATACTCAGAAAACCCTCAAACACCAAAACTCAAAATATGGAACTTAAAACAAAAATCCACGCAGAAGACGGAAAACAGGAAATCTTCATCATCAGAGAATTTGATCTTCCTGTAGAACTGCTTTTCAAAGCGTATACAGAAGCTGAACTTTTTGAACAATGGATGGGCACCAAAGTGACAAAATTTGAAAACAAACAACACGGAAGTTACCGGTTTGAAACATCCAATCCTCAAGGCGATGTGGTTTTCAGTGCCAACGGAACTATTCATGATATTGTTCAGAATGAGAAAATTATAAGGACTTTTCAGATGGAAAACACTCCGTTTCCGGTTCAGATTGAGTTTTTAGAATTTGAAAAAATGACGGATACTACCAGCAAAATTACCATCCAAACCATTTATAAATCTGTAGATTTCAGAGATCAGCATCTGAAAATGCCATTCGCTCAGGGCATTAATATGGCGCATAACCGTTTACAGGAGATGTTAGGTAGCAGAATAGGTAGCAGGTAGCAGATTATAGGTTATAGGAATGCTATATCGAAATATGCGGGATACGAGGTTCGAGGTTTATATCCAACCCCAACTCTCCCACTCTAATACTCTAATACTCTCAACCCATCAAACATACAACACCATGAATCCAAAAGTCAATTTTTTCTTTGATGAAAACCAGCAATGGCATAAAGAATTTGAAAAATTAAGAACAATTGCCCTAAGCACCGAACTTGTAGAAGATTTAAAATGGGGATGCCCGTGTTATACCTATGAAGCGAAAAATATTTTCCTGATCCATGGTTTTAAAGAATATTGTGCACTTCTCTTCTTTAAAGGAGCTTTGATGAAAGACCCGGACCAAATCCTGATTCAGCAGTCTAAAAATGTACAGGCTGCAAGACAGGTTCGTTTTACGGATGTAGATCAAATCAATGATTTGGAAGATGTTCTTCGCAGCTATATGTTTGAAGCTGTTGAAATAGAAGAATCAGGTGCTAAGGTTGAAATGAAGAAAACAAAAGAATTTGAAATGGCTGAAGAGTTTCAGAACAAACTGGATCAGAATCCGGCATTGCAGGAAGCTTTTCAAGCATTAACTCCCGGAAGACAAAGAGCTTATCTGCTCCACTTTTCTTCTGCCAAACAGTCCAAAACCCGTGAAGCCCGCATTGAGAAATGTATTCCACAAATCATGGACGGAATAGGATTAAACGACTCACTATAAAAAAACAGATCATGAACACACCACAACAATCACAAAAAAGAACAAAAATCATCTATTGGATATTCACGCTTTGGATGGCCCTGGGAATGGTTTCCACAGCAATTGTACAACTGATGAAAAGTAAAGATGAACTGCTCAATTTTACCAATCTGGGCTACCCTTCTTATCTGATGACCATCATCGGAATATGGAAAATATTAGGCGTTATTGCCATCCTGATTCCAAAACGTCTGTTATTAAAAGAATGGGCATATGCAGGATTTTTCTTCGTCATGTCAGGAGCTGTAATTTCCCATCTGATCGTGGGAGATACAGCAGGAAGAACTTTTCCGGCGGTATTATTATTGGTACTGGTTATTATTTCCTGGTATTTCAGACCTGCAGACAGAAAAATCACTATTATTGATTAATAATTTTTAAGAAAAAAATCAAAAATTTTATCGCAGATAAAATCCTTGCGCATAAAAAAAACTCTTATTTGTAAAACTTGCACCTTTGCGATTATCCAACACTACAAACCAATTCAAGTAAAACAAAATTTGATATGAAAAAGAAACTGACCCAAGAACAAATCAACGAACTTTTAAAAACACTAAAAGTCCGTTTTGAAAAAAATATGAACCGTCACAAAGACCTAAAATGGGAAAAAATTCAGCAAAAATTGGAAGCCAGCCCTGAAAAAGTCTGGTCTTTATATGAAATGGAAACTACAGAAGGTGAACCCGACGTTGTAGAATACAATAAAAAAACAGATGAATACTCCTTCACAGACTGTTCCCCGGAAAGCCCGAAACGCAGAAGTCTTTGCTATGATTACCTGGCTTGGGATACACGAAAGGCCAACAAACCAGAAAGCAATGTCATCGACAAAGCTAAAGAAATGGGGATTGAACTTTTAACAGAAGAACAATACCGCAGTCTTCAGGAACTGGGAAAATTCGATCAAAAGACATCAAGCTGGATAAAAACGCCATCACAGGTAAGAGAGCTTGGAGGCGCACTTTTCTGTGACAGACGATATAATACTGTATTCACCTATCATAATGGTGCAGATTCTTATTATGCCGCCAGAGGATTCAGAGGAATACTAAAAGTGTAATCAGGAGAATTGACTGAGATCTTTTATCAGAATAATTTAGGAATCTCTCAACCAGGGAGATTCCACACTCCAGAAGATAATTTTTACTCCAAGATAGTTTTCAGCATATTCTACAAATTCTTCTTTGGTAAAAGGTTTCTTAGTTTTCGGATTTTTATAGGTCAAAGTTGGTTCCTGAACCGCCATGGCCACTAAAGGCAGCTTTCCTTTGTATTGATTAAAGAAAGGATAAGAGTTTTTCATCTGCCCTTTTTTATTCGGAACAATATCAGGCCCTCCCAGCCCTATATTATTTTTATACGCAAAATCAAACAGTCTGGACATGTATTGATGGTCATTGTTCCATTCGCATGGAAAAAAATTGACATACTGCAATACATTGGATTGATGGAAAGCATCTCTCGCAAACTTCAGATTTTCTAATTCTGCCTGAAAATATCGGTCACAGCTAAAACCTGTTTTATCTGCTTTCATTTCTATATCTACTGATGTTTCGGGAAGATTAATTCCCTGAATCTTTCCGTCAAATTTCTTTGCCAGTTCTCCTATCAGTTTCTGAAATCTCACACGGACAGCAGAATTCCATTGCTGGGTAACCCATCCGCTTCCAACAGGTTTATTTTCGCCCGGATTATCATATTGAGGAACCAATCCTCCTGTATATTCTTTATCATTCAACACATAATCAGGAATATATCTGGCCTGTGGCTCAAAAAACCTGTCCTGAAGCTGAATAAATAATTTTCTATTGACGGAAGTTAAATATTCAAGATCTTTTTCAATCACAGAAAAATCATACACATCTTTTGAGGTTTCCAAAGCTCTCCAATTATAAACAATCTGCACTCCTCCGATATCCTGACGAGTAATCATTTTTTCTATTTTCCTAAGGTCTCCGGAAGAGGTATAGATATAATTCTGAGGCGTCTGCCCTGACATAAAATGCAGACCGAGCATAAGTAATCCCAATCCCAGTGCTTTGGTAATCTTTTTCATTACAATCAATTTTGCATTGTCATTCATTTTTCGTGCCTAAAATATTCCGATTAATGAGAATTAGAAAATTATTCTTATTTATGAGCAATATTCTTTATTCTATAAATAGTTTATTATTTTTGAGCTTCAAAATTTGATTTAACAATTAAGGATATGAAAAAATTAATCTTATTGGGTACTGTATCAGCTTTTTTAATCAACTGTAATAAAAAAACTGAAGCTCCGGCTCCCAAAGCAGCTGCAGATACCATTGCTGTTGAAGAACCTGTAATAGATACATTGGGACCAAAATCGTTCTGCTATATCGGGGTAACAGGAAAAGACAGTGTTTTTGCTTCTATTGATGATAATTTAGGAACAATTACCGGAAAGTTATCTTATAAAAACAGTGAAAAAGACAGTTCAAAAGGAGATGTAACCGGTTTCAAATCCGGAGATACGCTGAAACTGACTTACGAATTTGCTTCAGAAGGGAAAAAAAGCAAAAGAGATATTTACTTTATCCAGAAAGACAATGCTTTAACAGAAGGAATTGGAGATCATAAAGAGGAAGACGGACAGTCTAAATATGCGGATGAGAAAAAAATAAGCTATAAAGATGGACAGAAGCTAAGCTCTGCAGACTGTAAAGTAGTAAGCGAAGCTTTGAAAAAATAATACATTATTAAAATAAAAAGAGGCTATCTCAAAAGTCCAATAGCCGACTTTTGTCATTCTGACGAAGGAAGAATCTCTATAATAAACAACTACATGAGATTCTTCACTACATTGCATTTCGTATGACAGTTTTGAGACAGCCTCTTCATTTTTATGTTAATTCTGTTTCAATAATTTCAATAAATCGGTTTACTGCTTCATCGCCAGTATTCCAGGAAGTAATAAGGCGTATTGCCGAGAAATTTTCATCTACTTTTTTCCAGACATAGAATTCAAAATTTTCAGACAAAACTTCAATAAGATCATTACTCAGAATAGGAAAAATCTGATTGGTATAGGTATCTGAAAGAAATGCCGTTCCTTTTTTCTGCAATGCATTCTTAATTTTCATAGCCTGCTGATTGGCATGTTTCGCCAGATCAAAATACAGGTTATCTTTCATGAGTTCCATAAACTGTATTCCCAACAGCCTTCCTTTGGCTAACAATGCACCTTTCTGTTTGATATTAAATGCAAAATCCTCCTGAAGAACAAGATTGTTAATAACAATAGCTTCGCCTATCAATGCCCCGTTTTTTGTGCCTCCAAGATAAAAAACATCTGTCAGAAGAGCTACTTTTTCCAGGGTAAGATCACTGATTTCTGAAGTCAGGCCATGTCCCAGTCTTGCTCCATCCATAAACAGGTATAATTTCTTTTCTTTACAAAATGCTGAAAGCTCTTCCAGTTCTTTAGCCTGATAAATGGTTCCCAGCTCTGTAGAATTGGATATATACACCAGTTTAGGCATCACCTGATGGGGTGCATTGCTATGTCCTTCTAAAACCGGGATAATATCCGACGGTCTTAATTTTCCATCTGCTGTTTCAATACTCAATACTTTATGACCTGTGGCTTCAATAGCTCCTGTTTCATTATTCAGAATGTGGCCGGGAGCGGCAGAAATTGCACATTGGTAGGGCTTTAAGATTGCTGAAATAACAATTAAGTTAGCCTGCGTTCCTCCTGAAACCAAAAAAACTTCAGAATTCTGATTGTTGATTTTTTCTTTGATTAATGTTTTTGCTTTTAATGAATACTCATCTTCTCCATATCCGGCCTGCTGATCAAGATTATGCTGTAAAAGGGCCTGTAATATATTTGGATGGCACCCTTCAGAATAGTCGTTTTTGAATGAAAATTTCATAGAGTAAAAGTAAAAAAAGTTAAAATAACAAGAGTGAACTTTTCATTTTATTTTGTTAGATTTGTATTGAAAATCATCTAACATTTTGAAAACAACCCTAACAGAAGAGAATTACCTGAAAGCTTTGTTTCATTTAGTTGACAATGAAGGAAAGGTTACGATTAATGAGCTCAGCAAATTTTTGAATGTAAAAATGCCGAGCGTCAATAATATGATGAAAAAGTTTGCAGAGAAAAAGTGGGTCATCTATGAAACCTACAAACCATTAATTGTTACAGAAAGCGGAAGACGTGAAGCATCTCTGGTAGTTCGTAAACACAGACTTACCGAAATGTTTCTGGTTAAAAAAATGAATTTTGGCTGGGAAAATGTTCACGAAATTGCAGAACAGCTTGAACACGTGCATTCTCAAATTTTTTTCGAGAAAATGGACGAAATTCTTGATTATCCTAAATTTGATCCTCATGGAGAACCTATTCCTGATAAAGACGGAAATATTATTTCTCAGGATCTGGAGAAACTAAGCAATTGTGAACCTGGAGAAAATGTTACTTTTGCCTCAGTTACTCTTTCTGATGATGCTTTCCTGACTTATCTGAATGACAGGAAACTGCTCCTTGATACCAAAGTGAAAATCGTTAAAGTTGAAAATTTTGATAAATCAATGACCATAGAAATTGATGGCAAAACAGAAATTTTAAGCAAAAAAGCGACCGAGAAAATACTCGTAAAGAAATAGATCATTAAAACTGAAAAAATAAACCTAACAGGTTTCAAAAACCTGTTAGGTTTGACATTTAAAAGCTTAAACTCTTAAGAGCATTTAAGGAATAAAGTATAATTAAGATAAATTATTCTGATGGTTAAACTTAACGCATTTGTCTTAATACTCTTAACAACCTAATATAATCTTAATGGTTTAGAAATATTTGATTTTAATTTTTTAAGCTATTACAGAATCTATATGTTGATACTGTTAAAAAACGGTTAAACTTTCTTTCATAAAATACCTGAAATTTTATTTTTAACTACGTTTGCAGAACTTTCCACAGGCTTTGTCTTTCTGACGAACGCTAATCTTTAATTATTACTTAAAAAATTATGAAAAAAAGCATTCCGTTTTTTATTATTTCGATGTTATTAAGCCCATTGGCAAATGCTCAGACCACTCAGGTAAGAGATTTTGTTATTGAACCACAAATTAAGCCTAACTTTTATATTTATAAAACTTTCGGAGTATTCGGAGGTAAAGAATATTCTACCAATGCAGTTTATCTGGTGACCAAAAAAGGAGTTGTTTTGTTTGATGTTCCATGGCAGAAATCACAATACCAAAGTCTGCTGGACACGATTCAGAAGCGACATAATCTTCCTGTTATTGCTGTATTTGCTACCCATTCACACGAAGACAGAGCCGGAGATTTAAGCTTTTACAACAAGAAAGGAATTAAAACCTATGCTACAGCGAAAACCAATGAAATTCTAAAGAAAGAAGGAAAAGCAACTTCTACTGAACTTATAAAAACTGGAAAACCTTACCGCATTGGCGGAGAAGAATTTATAGTAGACTTTCTGGGTGAAGGACATACTGCCGATAATGTAGTAGTCTGGTTTCCAAAATATAAAATACTGGACGGAGGATGTCTTGTGAAAAGTAAAGCAGCAGTTGACCTTGGCTATACCGGAGAAGCCAACGTAGCACAATGGCCGCTAACCATGACAAAACTGAAAAACAAATATTCACAGGCAACCCTGATTATTCCCGGTCACGATGAATGGAAAGGAGGTGGACACGTAGAACATACTCTTGATCTTCTGAACAAAAAATAAAATTAGAGAGCCCTGGCATTCGCCAGGGCTCTCTAATTTTAAAGCCATCATTCTAATGATTAATATTTTCTAAAAGTTGTGACACTCTTTCAATTTCTTCCATAGTATTAAAATAATGGGGTGATAACCGAATGGCATGATCTACATTTTTAGTGGTAAAATCAATTAATGCATCTCCTTTATAATTCTCTTTAAAAAACACTCTATTCTCACTCAATATTTTGTGAATCTTTTCGACCTTTCCATCCGCCTGACAAAAGGTAACAATGCTGCTTAATCTATTTCCTTTGTCCAAAACTCTGAAATCATACTTCTGCAGATTGATCCTTAATGTATCTGCCAACGTACAATTGTAGTTCTCGATTTGATCTATCCCAATAATATTGGCATAGCGTAAGGCCTCTGTAAATCCCAACAAAGCAGCATAAGGTCTTTCAAAAAATTCAAATCTTTTAGCCGAACCATTGAGCTGATAGTCATCAAAAGAAGTCCACTTTGCTCCAAAGCTATCTAAAAATAAAGGATACATGTTTTCTCTTAAGGCCTTATCTGAAACATACAAAAATCCTGTTCCCCTTGGTCCCCGCATAAATTTTCTTCCCGTTGCTGTCAGAAAATCACAATTGATTTTCTTAACATCTACCACAATTTGTCCTACAGACTGACAGGCATCCACAAGATAAAGAACATTATATTGTTTGCATAAGTTCCCCACTCCTTCTATATTTTGAATTAAGCCAGAATTGGTAGGAATATGGGTGACAGCAATTAATTTAGGATTATGCTTTTTGATTAAATTTTCAAAATCTTCAAGATCCAGCTCGTGGTCAGGCAGATTAGCAACTCTGACGATTTCAATATGATATCTTTTCTGCAAAGAAATAAAAGCAATCTGATTGGATATATAATCATCATTGGTAGTAATGATACAGTCTCCCTCTACAAAAGAAATACTGGACAAAGCTTTTGCGTAACCATCTGTTGAGCTGCTTACAAATGCAATATTGGAAGGTTTTGCATTAATCAGTTTCGCAGTCTCTTCATAAAACCTGCTTATATGGGCTGAGTTTCGTACCACAGTCGCATATCCTCCAAACTCCTGTTCTTCATATAAAAATTTAACCGTAGTGTCTACAACAGCCTTAGGCATTAATGATGCGCCTGCACTATTTAAAAATATTTTATCCGAACACCCCGGCGTTTCCTGTCTGATAACCTCTAAATTCATTTTTATCAATCCTTAAAGCAAATTTACTTTTAATTTTTTCTGTATACCCGCATAAAAAATCCCGAATTTTCATCCGGGACTCTATTTTTAATACATGATTTTAATCTAAAACACTCCAACCTCTCTTAGGGTTTGTATTAGTAGAAACTTCCTGCTCGTTAACGATGATGTTTTCTTTTCTCTGACCGATGTAATCAAGTTCGCTTAGTTTAGAGAAAATTGTTTCAAGGCTTCTCAGCATCTGCTGAATGTAAAGCAATGGCTCACCACAGTTATGATGATCGTAATTGGTTTCTGCTACAATAGAAAGCTGGTTCAATAAAGTATGAGGGGCAATCTCACTCCATTCTAAACTATAGTTCAGCATTTCTTCCAGTTCAGCAGGAACAAGAAGCTGTGTAGAATTATATAGATGAAGGGCTAATCTTGCAAAAGACTCAATCAGAAATACTGGTGGCTGCCAAGGGGTAATATTTCTGAATTGGAAATACATATCTCCAAATGTATTTACCATTGTACTGCACAGAAACTTAACATTTTGTGCCAAAGCTGTATTTTGATTTTTATGAGACGTCTTCTGAATAATTTTAAAAGCATACTGCTGAAGATTCCCGATAGACTTTGCATAGCTGCTGTAATACTCCACCAAAGCCGGATGACTCTGTACAGAAGTGCAAGGTGGAATAAAGTTGGAATCTACCTGCGCAATGTTTCCTTTTAAATCTACTTTCCCAATGATAAGGTAATTACCTCCCGAGTAGCTGCTGTTCAAAGAAGTTACAGGAAGCAGTTCAATATGGTGATTCGGCTGTGCACTGGGGTGACGTGGCGGAATTTCCTCAGGGTCAATATCACCAAATGGAACTTTATCAAAAGGATTTACAGAGATTAGGATATAATATTCTCCATCTGCCTGCTCTTCGTTCATTGATTTCGCCAGAGACTTCACGCTGATTCTTCTGTCTGTCAGTTCAATGCGGTATCCTGCCATCGTAACGGCACTGCAACGCTTGATGACCAGCTGTACATCATTAGTTGCTGTATTGTGAACATCAAAAATGGTACGGTCTGTAAATTCATTGGAAATAGGCAGAAGTCCGTAGTTATATGTAGTAATTCCAAGGGAATTAGAATCTCTGATGGTATCAATTAAGAAATTATCCTGATCATTCAGGTGTCTCTGGGAAACTTTCATCCCATCCACCCAATTGATTGCAAAATGTTTAATAGGCTGTATCATGTTTAATACTTTTTAATTTTTGTGTTTATGATTTTCTTGTGACTCCCTCCTCTTCATGCTGAATAACTCTCTTACAAATCACCACTTCATTTTCAGAGATGCTGTTTGTCGTAATGTCGTGGTCGAAATCTATATATTTTCTAAAGCTGAAAAACGATTTTTTAGTGTAAAAGATCCAGTAGTATGGCTCATTTCCTTCGTCTGAAAGATGAATAACAGATCCTGGATTCTTATGGTTGTAATCATCTACTACCCTGTAGAACCAATCTCCGAAAGTAACTCCCGTTGGAAGTGTTTTCGCTTTGATTCTGAAACGGTTGGTATCTTCTAGTTTTTTGCTCAGTTCAACATTCAATACCATTAATCTGTCAAAATCTGCACCCTCGAAATCAGGCAGCTTCTGCTCTGGTGAATATCTCCATGTTTTATAAATATCAAAAGGAATTGTGATAAACTGGATATAACAATAGTAAAATACCATCGGAACTACAAAGATCAGCATACTTGTTGCCGCCATTACAGCATATCCTGTTCCTTTACTCATCCAGTTAAAGATCAGTGTAAAAAGATACCCTCCCAAAGCGATACACGTCAATGAAAGTATAGACTCAAACAGAATACTCATTGCCAGAGAATCGATGTGCTTTTTGAAATACTTATGCAATAAATTCACATGAATAATCCCAAAAATAAGATAAATAACCTGTGCGATGAGATACCAGTACGGATTAAAGAGATTTCCGGCAAATCCGAAAAATCCCGGTATGGCCAGGCATAAACTGCACAGAAGCACGTATATAATAATTACTTTAATTTTTATCGCAGGTTTATTTCTTCGGATTACACCCAGTATAACCATCATAATAATTGCGATTAAAGGCATTAAGATATACCTTAAAAAAATACCTTTTACTGAAGAAATTTCCATTTGTTTCTTTTCGAATTTATACTTTGTTGGTAGTTGTAAATATAATAAAATAATTTAGAGGAATGTAGAGTATCCAAGGCGGCTGGCATTTCTTCCATCGTCTTCAAGACTGAATGAATATTCCTCTTTTTCTGTAACAAAATTCTCTTCCACGTCAACTGTTACCGGAAGAAAATAATCATACAGTGACTGAAGTACATTTCTGAACAGACTTCCCGGGATATATTTTTTCATGTCTTCATAAGGAATCGGACCAATATTTACCACCCAGTTTCGCTGCCCGTCCATATGAGGTCCGCTTGGAATATAGGTGACTCCTAATCTTGAATTTCCCAATAACATGGAATTATCATTTTTCTCAATCTCATCAATGATATTGGGTGAAAAAGTTACGTTTACCGGTACCTGTAGAAAAGCGGTCATACATCTCTCAAACCATTTTTTGTCTCCCCGAATATGATGGAAAAACGGCAGAATATGCATAAAAATATAAGCATTCTGTTTATCCAGCATCTTTATCAGAGGCCAAAGCTCACTTACCGTTTCCAATAAAGAATCTGTATTGCTTGTAATATCAAATTCTGATTCTTTAAGTAAAGCACTGATTTCCGTAAAAAAAACTTCCAGTTCAAAAGGACGGAAAAACTTACGGGCATCATCTTCTACCCTTTTCTGTTTGCGGATTTCCCTTACCACAGTATCTACATTCTTTCTGGAAGCTCCAAGAGATGGCGGATGAAATAATCCTTCCGGAAGATAGTCATAAATACCCTCTCTGTAACTCTCTATGGTAAATACTTCCTCATCAAATCCTAAATAGCTGCTTGAAATGCTCTTTATATCCTTCAGGTAAGCACGGTCGTTCACGCCTACACGCTCAATAAATATATTGCTTACCGCACGGTGGTATTTCAATAGATTAACAGCCACAGCTTCAGCCTTAAAGTCTGTCTGCAGCTTATTGTAATGCATATCTACAATATTAGTCTCATACATAGTGTTTCCTCTGATTATGACTTGTAAAGATAATATATCTCATAAGTTTGAAAAAATATTTTCTAATAATTTTATCCTAAAAATAATAATTTATTGACATTAAAAGGAATAATTTCAAGCAAATTCCGTAAAAATACGGTAAATAGAAAGTTCATTTGCTTTTTTTAATTTAAAATTACCTGTTCAGAATCAATTGTTTAGAATTTAAAATTCAAGGTTTAAAGTTGAGATTAAGTTTTTTGGGCTTCCTTTTTTATATAAAGGATCTCACGTCCTGTTATTCTCAATTCTACGCTCCCCTGCTTCTCGTTAATTACTTCTGAAAAATATAAGTTTGCAAACGTAACATAAATAGGGATTTTATTTAGATTAAATTTTATTAACATCATCTTATGGAATAAATTCAGGATAATGCATGCTCATTCCGAAAGCGGGCCGTATCTTTGCAGACTGAAAATTGTTATTTAAAATGAAAAGTATTTATTCTAAAATTCTGATTTTAGCATTCATGGCCTCTTCACTTTATTCTTATGCGTGGGGATTAACGGGACACAGGGTTATTGCAGACATTGCACAAAACCACCTTTCCCGCAAAGCAAGAAGAGAGATTAAAAAGATCATGGGAAAAGAGCGTCTGGCTTACTGGGCCAACTGGCCGGATTTTATCAAATCTGATACCACAGGCGCATGGAAGCAGGCTTCATCATGGCATTATGTAAACATCGATCCAATGACTGATTTTAAAGCTTTTGAACAAAATTTAAAAGCACAGGCAGGACCAAGTCTTTACACTCAGGTAAACACCTTGTCTAGCCAGATCAAAGACAAAAACACTTCTGAAAAAGACAGAAAAATTGCTTTAATTTTCCTTATCCATATTATGGGAGATCTTGCACAGCCTCTTCACGTAGGAAGAGCGGAAGATTTAGGTGGAAACAAAATCAATGTTACTTATTTCGGGGAAAAAACTAATTTACACTCTGTTTGGGACGGAAAATTGGTAGATTCTCAAAAATACAGTTACACGGAATATTCTAAGCTTTTAGATATCAAATCTAAAGAAGAAGTAGCACAGATACAATCCGGGACACTGGAAGACTGGTTATATGATTCTCATAAAATTGCCAACAAGATCTATGCACAGACTCCTAACGATTCTAAATTATCTTACGACTATCAGTATAAATTCAATGAAACGATGGAAAGGCAACTTCTATACGGAGGATTGAGACTTGCGAAAGTATTAAATGAGCTTTTCTAAATACGGATTGTAAGTTGTGTAGATTAAGTAATCAAAGACAGCTTAAAATAAATATTCTTAGATATAAAAACGGGACTTCGGTTTCGTTTTTTTTGTTTAGGGTTTAGGGTTTAGGGTTTAGGGTTTAGGGTTTAGGGTTTAGGGTTTAGGGTTTAGGGTTTAGGGTTTAGGGAAAGCTAAGAAACAATAATCTGTACAAAGGATTGCTTTGATTAATTTTTTGCTATTTAATAGTGTACTTTAATTTTAAACGAAATAAAATACAAAACACTCATTATCAAAAAAACTAAAATACTATTGAAATCACATTCATACATTTTACTTTTTTACATTATACAAAAAAACACTTTACCAAAAACAAAACCAACATATTGTTTTTCAACAAATTACACAATATAAAAAAGACATTAACATATTGTACATTAAACATTCCACAAAAAATACTGCACCTTGTGTAACCTTTCTACCTTTTCATACGTATATATTATAGTAACTCTTTTTTGAGGATAAAATAAATGAGACAATTAAAAATCACTAAGCAGGTTACCAACAGGGAAACTGCTTCATTAGACAAGTATTTGCAGGAAATTGGTAAAGTGGAACTGATCACTGCGGACGAAGAAGTAGAATTGGCACAAAGAATACGTGCTGGCGACAGAGCCGCATTGGAGAAATTAATCAAAGCCAACCTTCGTTTCGTAGTTTCTGTATCTAAGCAATACCAAAATCAAGGTCTTTCTTTACCCGATTTGATCAATGAAGGTAACTTAGGATTAATGAAAGCGGCAAAAAGGTACGATGAAACTAGAGGTTTCAAATTTATCTCTTATGCAGTATGGTGGATCCGTCAATCAATTTTACAGGCTTTGGCTGAGCAGTCAAGAATTGTAAGACTTCCGTTGAATAAAATTGGTTCTATCAACAAAATCAATAAAGCATACGCTCACCTTGAGCAGGAAAATGAAAGACCACCTTCTCCGGAAGAATTGGCTGAAGTTCTTGACATGAGCGAAGAAGATATCAAAGAATCTATGAAAAACTCCGGAAGACACCTGTCTATGGATGCACCTTTAGTAGAAGGTGAAGATTCTAATCTTTATGATGTATTACGTTCAGGAGAATCTCCAAGTCCTGATAAAGATCTGATGCTTGAATCTCTACAAATTGAGATTGAAAGAGCATTGAATACCTTGACGCCTAGAGAGGCTGACTTGGTAAGATTATACTTCGGATTGAACGGAAAACACCCAATGACTTTAGAGGAAATTGGTGAAACTTTCGATCTTACAAGAGAGAGAGTTCGTCAGATCAAAGAAAAAGCAATTAAGAGACTAAAACACAATACCAGAAGCAAGATCCTTAAATCTTACCTGGGTAAATAATTTTAGCGTAAAAAATTTTATAGGCGGAGTCTGTTTTCAGGCTCCGTTTTTTTTATTTACTCCAAAGGCAACAAATAGGATCAATTACATTCAATCTGTAGAATTTTGTAACATTTTTCACCGTTTGTTCAACTAATTAAAATCATATCCTCTATTCATTTGCGATAAAATCTAATTGACTAATTTTAGTTATTGGGATATGATGTTGATAATACACCAAAATAAAACAGACTATGAAAAAAATACTCTTCGCCTCTACCCTGGCTTTATCCATACTTTCCTGCAGAGAAAATAAATTACGGCAAGCTCCTGTGGTAGAAAATGCAGTTGATAATGCTGAATCTTCAGTTTCAGAATCTATTAAGAAAAATACCAGATACTCCTCACGTAGCGGAAATCTTGTTCATGAAATCTATGAGGAGCTTATAAAAAATGATAAATCCTTACAGGAACTAGACAACAGAATAGAAAATATTCAAAGGAAGCTGAAACGGTGCTTTCAGAATATACAGATATTATTGGTAAATCAGAAACATACTATAATGATGCTACTACATTATCTGGCTCTTTAACCGATTCCATTACCAAAAAACAGATTGAAGAAGAAATAAAGGTAAGCTCTGCAAGATATGATGTAAAAACGCAAGCTATCAGAGACCTCATCGGTAAAATAAAGGCAAATAAAGCAGTGCTTTATGATCAATATATTGTATTTAAAATCAGAAAGACCCTTCCTGAGATTGAAAAATATCAAAACGCTCATCCTCTGAAAACAGACAATCTCAATCAATTCATCAATAAGCAGAATCAACTTCTGGAGGAATTGAAAAAATTAAAATAAACACCATTACACCTCATGAAATATACAACCCAATGGCTTACCGATAAAAGCCGCGTAAAAGAACTCGTAGACTTTTTTATTACCCATAAAACAGACTCTTATATTTCTCATGGCGAAATGATGTCCGGAAGAGCTATAGATTCACATCACTGGAATCCTGATCTTGAAGTGATTCTGACAGAACAACTGATTACAGATTTTAATTCTGATGGCAGTTCCAAGCTGAATATTTTAATTACAGAAAATGAAGATGGGGAAATTGTCGGCATGATGGTTTTCAACGTGATCAACAGCCCTTTTAAAAAGTATGCGATTCTGGAAGACATGCTTCTGGATCAGTCTGTGAGAGGCCAATCCCTTGGAAGTACTCTTCTGGAAAAGGCTATTCATGAATCTAAAAACTGGAATATCAGCTTTATTCTTCTGGAAAGCGGAGTCAATAATCATGGCGCTCACAACTTTTTTAGTAAGTACGGTTTTAAAAAGGTATCGGAAAGCTATATTTTAACATTATAAGTTGAATAATGTCTATGAACACCATTTCAATCATCGGAGCCGGAATCGGGGGACTTACCCTCGGAAATGTACTGAAACAGCACCAGTATGATTTTTCGATCTATGAATCTGCTCCCGAAATAAAACCTGTGGGAGCTGGAATTATGATGGCCATAAATGCAATGCAGGTTTTTGACCGATTGGGTTTAAAAGAAAAGATTGAAAATGCAGGTAATAAAATTCACAGAATTATTATCGCTAACGAATCCTTACAGCTTATTTCAAAAACAGAAATTCTGGAGCTGGAAACTAAGTACAACTCCTGTAATGTTGCCATTCACCGGGCGGATCTTCAGAAAATCCTAGCTGAAAATTTAAATTCTGATTCCATAATACTGAACCATTCATTACAAAAAATAAGAAAAGAGGAAAACTATATTTTAGACTTTGAAAATGGAAACCGGATTGAAAGTAAAATCGTTTTTGGAGCAGATGGCATAAAATCTCCTGTCCGAAATCAGATCCTGAAAACCGGAAGCATAAGGAACTCCGGGCAAAAATGCTGGCGTGGTCTGGTAGATTTTGATCTGCCGGAAAAACATCATCAGGAAGCTTTTGAGATGTGGGGAAAAGGAAAACGTTTTGGATTTGTAAAAATTTCTGGTAAAAAAGTGTACTGGTACGCCTGTATCAATGAAAAAAGTTTTGAAAGACATGTTGAAATTGCAGAGATCTTTAAGGATTTTGCTCCATTAGTTTTACAACTTATTGAAGCTACAACGAATGAAAATATTATTTGTAATATCATTTCCGACCTCGCTCCTATTCCTCAATGGTACTCTGAAAATCTTTGTCTGATTGGAGATTCCGCACATGCTACAACTCCCAATATGGGACAAGGTGCCTGCCAGGCCATTGAAGATGCTTATATCATTGGAAAATTACTGGATGAGCATCAGGATTTCAATATCATTTTTGAAAAATTCCAAAATATCAGAAAGAAAAAAGTAGATTATATTGTTAATACAAGTCGCAATATCGGAAAGGTTTCTCAATGGGAAAAGGGAAATTCGCTCCGTAATTTTCTAATGGGACTGATTCCTGAAAGCATTAATCAGAAAATGGCTAAAAAGATAATTGAACTGGAAATGTAGAGACTGCAATCGTAAGAAAAAGATAAAATTTAAAAAATTATATTCGATTTTATTAATAACAACTAAAAATTAACAACATGAAAAAAATCTTTTATGTATTGCTCCTACTTATAGGAGTTCATACAGCACGAGCACAGGAGGTCCCGGTACTGGACAGAGGTTTATTCTTTGGTAACCCGGAAATTTCCGGAGGACAATTGAGTCCGGATGGGAAATGGATTTCCTTTACGAAAGAATATGGAGGCATCATGAATATCTGGGTAAAAAAAATTGATGAACCTTTTGAAAAAGCACGCCCCCTAACAGACAGCAAGCGCCCAATGAATGGATATTTCTGGTCAGAAGACGGAAAGTATATTCTTTATGTAAAAGATGGTAATGGTGATGAAAACATGAATATTTTCGCCGTTGATCCCATGGCAAAAGTAACCACCGGAGTTCCGGAATCAAGGAATATAACACCTCTTAAAGATGTAACTGCCCAGATCTACATGGTAAGCAGAAAAGATCCTGATCTATTGATGATTGGCCTGAACAATCGTGATAAGGCATGGCATGATTTATATTCATTGAAAATTTCTACAGGCGAACTGAAAAAGATTTACGAGAATACAGACCGTATCACAAGCTATGAATTTGACTGGGATGAAAAATTAAGAGTTCTGTCCAAAACAGATGATAAGGGAACTACCCAGTTTTTTTATAAAGAAGGAGATAAACTCACTCCTATTTATGAGACTTTAGTAACAGAAAGCGCCTATATCTCAAACTGGAACGAAGATAATTCTAAATTCTATCTGGTAACCAACAAAGGAAATCTTGACAAATCTACCTTATTCCTGATGGACCCGAAAACCAAACAGATTACAAAAATAGAAAGCGATCCTAAAGATAAAGTGGATTTCGGAGGATTGTTCCTGGACAGAAATACCAGAAAGATGATTTATACCTCTTATACCGGAGATAAAACAGAGTATTACTGGAAAGACAAAACCTGGGAGGCAAACTATAAATTTCTGCAAAGTAAATTCCCTGGAAGAGAAGTTAATTTTTCAAGTTCAACCAACGACTATTCTAAATTTTTAGTTGCTGTGGGAGGTGATAAATATGCTTCTAAAGCTTACTTCTTCGATGCCAAGACAAAACAGCTGCTATTTCAGTATACTCCAAGAACAGAATTAAAAAAAGTTGAAAAGTATCTGGCAGCTATGACTCCTATCAGCTATAAAAGCAGTGACGGCCTTGAAATTCCGGCTTATCTGACATTACCTGTAGGTTCATCCGGCAAAAATGTTCCTATAGTTGTTTTGGTCCATGGAGGTCCAAAAGGTCCGAGGGATTATTGGGGATACAATTCAACAGTACAGTTTTTAGCCAACCGGGGATATGCTGTACTGCAACCAAACTTCAGAGCAAGTGGCGGTTATGGTAAAAAATTCCAGAATGGCGGAGATCTTCAGTGGGGAAAACTAATGCAGGATGATATCACCTGGGGCGTAAAATACCTTATTGATCAGGGAATTGCAGATAAAAATAAAGTAGTGATTATGGGAGGAAGCTACGGTGGATATGCAACACTCGCAGGATTAGCATTTACCCCAGACGTATATGCTGCAGGTGTAGATATCGTAGGGCCAAGTAACCTCTTTACTCTATTAGATTCAGTTCCTGCTTATTGGGAGGCTGCACGCGCTTTCCTTTATGGGATGGTAGGTGATCCCAAAACTGAAGAAGGCAAAAAACGCATGCAGGAAGCAAGCCCTTTATTCAGTGTAGATAAAATCAATAAGCCATTACTGATTGTTCAGGGAGCTAATGATCCAAGAGTAAAACAGGCTGAAGCAGATCAGATTGTCATTGCGCTTCGTGATAAAGGCAAAAAGGTTAACTATATTCTTGCTGATGATGAAGGCCATGGATTCCGTAAACCTGTAAACAGCATGGCAATGTATGCTGAAACCGAAAAATTCCTTGCAGAAGTAATTGGGGGAAGATATCAGAAAGAAATGCCTGAAAATGTAGCAAAACGTCTGAAAGAAATGACCGTTGATATTTCAAAAGTGACTTATACACCAGCAAAAACTGAAAAAGCTGCAGGAGCTTCTAAATAAAAGCATTTATATAAATTATATAAAGCCATCTTATGAAAATAAGGTGGTTTTTATTTTTAAAAAATCAGCGCTCCATCAAGCCATAACTATCTAATAAATATTTAAAATTAGAAAGCTTTTAAAGACACTTTGTAATAAAATGGTTATGTGTTTTTTTAAACGCAAAGGTTCCATCTTTAACCTGTAATATTTTAAGGGAGCAAAGCCGGAATCAATTTCATTGATTCTTTCTAAGCGAATGTATTACTTAAGCTTCATCAGCGACAAAGTCGCAGTTCTTTGCCACCTAAAATTAAGCATTAGAATTACCTATTCTTTGCGTTTACAAAAAAAACTCTATACTAGCATTTACCTAACCAAAAAAAGCTGCCTCAATGAGACAGCTTTTTTAATATAATTTAGCTTTTTTAATAAGTGAAAGTAACACCAGCACCCCAACCTATCTCTTTATCATAGTTTCCGGAAAGGGAAAACCATTTTTGTACAATATATCTGAGTCCTGTAGAAAACTCACCGTCGGAATTGACACTAAAGTTTCCTCTCAGTCTTCTGGAAAGTGGGATATCCTCACGGCTAAGTTCTAATAATACTTTCCCGTTTTGGTCTACACTTGCATCAGCCGTAATCAACATGGGTAGAACATACTGCATCCCTATTATTAATGCAAATCTGTTTTTTGAAGCTTTCTGCTGCCCAAACCAGGTCTTTTTACCATGAAAGTCCATTCCCAGATCTTCTGACATCTGTCTCTCCATGATCTCATGATTTTTCTGAACTCTGAATCCTGCATAAGGCAATGCCCACTGGAATTTCCCTAGAAAACGACCTACTTTTGCACTCCCTTCAAAATGATCAAAATTCCAGTTGGAATGAAATTCATTCAGGTTGGCCCATCTTGGTCCAAACATCGTCATTGTTTCTGCGTGGATCTTATTGCTTGCAACATCCAGCATTGCCATAGAACTGGTCATTTTATTATCTTGTATAAAATTTTTCCAGGCCAGTTTTCTGTTCGGGAGCTGTGGATTCGGTTTTGAGTTTTCATAACTGAAGATTCTTCCCATTCCTGCCATCATATGATATAAAATATGACAGTGGAAAAACCAGTCCCCATCCTGGTTGGCTGCAAATTCTATTGTCACCGTTTCCATCGGCATGATATCCACTACATTTTTCAGGGGAGAATATTCTCCTTTTGAATTGATCAGCCTGAAATCATGACCGTGAAGGTGCATCGGGTGGCGCATCATAGAATTATTATATAGTTTAATCCTAAGAACTTCTCCTTTTTTGATCATTATTTTATCTGTTTCTGTTACGGTTTTGTTATCCAATGTCCACAGATAATGGTTCATATTTCCTTCCAGCGTAAATTTCATTTCCCGAATGCTGTCCGCAGGAAGAATGGTTTTTTCAGGAGATTTCAGAATATTATAAGACAGTCTCTTGATTGTTTTCTCTTCCTTCATCTCCATACCTGAGTGTTGAGAATGATCTTCATTTTTATCTTCTTTGGTTTTTATTCCCATCATCTCATTGATATGCTTTGCCGTAGTTTTTCTCTGGCTTTCAGATAATTCCGGATACATCACTTCGTTCATATCCATCATCTGATTTCCCATCGTCATATTCATCGGCTTCATATTTCCGCTCATCTCCATCATGCCGTTCATCATTTTCATTCCTTCAAAAAGCATCAGCCTTGGAAGATTGGGAGCTTCAATTTTTTCACCAGAGCCCAGCCAAAGGGAGGCATGTCCTATTCTGTCTTCAGAAGTCGCCCTGAATTCAAAGCTTTTATTCTCTGGAATAGTTACTTCAATATCATACGTTTCAGAAACTCCGACAATCAGACGGTCAACTTCTACCGGAACAACATCATTACCATCGTTTCCAACCACTTTTATCTTTCCACCGCCATAATTCAGCCAGAAATAGGTAGATGAACCACCGTTAGCGACTCGCAGTCTTACTTTGTCACCAGCTTTCAGACCAGAATACTCTGAGCTTGGAGTACCATTAATTAAGAATTTATCATAATAGACATCACTTACATCCATGGCTTCCATTCTTTTCCATTCATTCAGGGCTTTTGTTCCCAGATTCCCGGATTTAATCGCTTCCCAGTAACTCTGTACAGCGTTTTTCTTTACCGCATACCAGTCTGTATTGGCCATATGAAGTCTTCTTGCAATCTGCATGGGATCGTCATCACTCCAATCTCCCAGCAATACCGGAATCTCAGCATTGTATTCTGTTTTGGGTTCTCCTTCTCTTTTTTTGAAAACCAGGATACCATTCATACCTATCTGTTCCTGCAGCGCTTCATGAGAATGATACCAGTACGTCCCGTTTTGAGAGATTCTGAATTTATATAAATGAGTTTCTCCGGGCGTTACGGGTTTTGTTGTAAGGTATGGTACTCCGTCATGTTCATTAGGAAGAATTACTCCATGCCAGTGCAGTCCTGTATTTTCTTTAAGCATATTGTGCAGATAGATCTCAGCAGTGTCTCCTTCCGTAAAATATAGAGTCGGAGCCTGAAGTTTACCATTAATTGCAATTGCCCTTCTGTTTTTTCCTGTAAAATTAACAATGGTATCTTTTACATAGAGATCATAACGAACCGTTTTTCCTCCAAAAGTAATTCTTCCGTTTTCAGAGTTTCTTTTTAAAACAGAACCCTCTTCTTTCGATTTATCTGTATGGGAATGATCTTCTTTTTCCTCAAGTTCCATCCCACATTTCGGACATTTTCCCGGCTTGTCTGAAACTACTTCCGGATGCATCGGACATGCATAAGTAGCATTATTTATATTTTTATGATCTATTTTTTCAATTTTACCCTTATTTATTTTTGTTTCCGAGGGTTTTGTCTTTGTCTCAGTTATAGATTTCGCTTCCGATTTTATGGCAGTAGTCTTTTTCACCAGGGTCATTCCGCATTTCGGACAGTCTCCAGGTTTAGAGGACACCACTTCAGGATGCATCGGACAAGTATAAACGTTTTTTGTAGTTTGAGCGAAATTCAATACAGAGAACAAAAGTACCAGAAACATTATCAGCTTTTTCATAATATTTCGAACTTTTTAGAAGCCGCACAGCTTAAAGTTAATTATAATTCAAGCCATGCAACTTATTATTTTAAAGAACTGTACGTAAATTATTTAATCTCCGACTTTACACTTCCGCATGAAAGCATAGATTTTCCGTAGTATGGATTAGCAATTTGTTTTTCATTGCTTAGCCAGCTTCCGTCTGCCATCGGGCAATATTGAACGTAGACTGGTTTGTCAGAAAGTTTGAATTGTTTGGTCAGAGCAATCATATTGTCTGAAAGATTTAAAAAGGTTTCTCTTTGTGCGGCAACATTTCTCGCCTCAGAAATGACAGAGGCATCTTTTCTGAGAACATTGAGATTTCCTTCCGAAACTACTTTATAATCAATTGCAGAAGCTGTTTTAATGAATTCTACTGCTGCTTTTGAAGTTTTGTCAGCATCATCTGAAGCTAAAGCTGATTTGATAGCAATATAGTTCTGATACAGCTTTGAGACCTGAGCATCTTTTTTAGATTGAGCTGATAATGAAACGATTGAGAATAATGATAAAGCTGCTGTGATGATATATTTTTTCATTGTTTTAAATTTTAGAATTAATTTTTAATAAAGAATAATGGGTTACGCATCAGTAAATGCGTCAGGACATGTCGCCCGTAACAGTATAAGTTGTATTATACCTGAAACGACTGACAGATTCTAAATTCTAAAATTACAATGATTGATATAAATAGGTACCGGCCGGTATTCTGGCGGTGCATTGATCTGAATTTGAGTAAACTTCGTTGCAGAAAAAGATTTATCAATGAAAGTAAACTGATGTTTCACCGGAATATCTGAAACCGCACTTAAGAAATCAACGTTAAGATAATCAGATTTCTGAGAATCGTCTACTTTTACTATTTTGATTTCCGTTTTGCAGCATCCCTTTTTTTCCTTAACACCACATTTTGCACAGATGTCATCTGCTTTCTGGCTTACAGAAACAAATTCTTTCATACAATAATGAATGCTAAAAGCTGCTCCGGAAGAAAACCCGAAGTAGAAAATAGAAAACACTATGGCTAGAATCTTTTTCATTGGTAAGACAAAGGTAAAAATATCTCTGAAACCGTTGTTATAGAATTTGGTAATGTTGTTATAAAATTCTGGAAAATAAAAAGCTTCTGAAAATTCAGAAGCTTTTTATTTTATTATTTTCTCTCACAGATTAAGCAAATTAGGCAGATTTTCATGAAGGCCATTGCTTACATTTCAATTTTATAGTTTGAATTCCAGTTTTACATTAAAGAAACGTCCTGTAAGACGTACCGGAACCGGATACATATAATTGCTGTTATAATCTGTGATCCATTGGTTAGCAACAGTATTGTTGATGTTGAATGCGTTGAAAACCTGAACACCTAATGTCAGTTCCTCAAAATTACCCCAGAAACCGGATCTTTTATTTTTTTCTTTCGGATCGATAAATACCTTTGTCAATCCTAAGTCTACTCTTTTATAGGCAGGAAGAGTCTGCTGATAATTATAAGCTGAACCAAAATCAGGCTGTCCGTTACTGTTGAACATTACCGGAGCTCCTGTAGGTAATCCCATAGCATATACCAAAGTAAGATTTACACGCATAGACGGGAAACTTGGCATATAGTCCTGATAAAACATCGCAAACCTTAACCTCTGATCTGTAGGTCTCGGAATATCTCCTCTTCCATCAATATTCTCATATACTCTTGCATAACTCGCAGATAACCATGAATCTACACCAGGTACAAATTCACCAAATAATCTTGTATCAATACCATACGCATATCCTTTAGAATTATTCTGCCCGGAATAACGGATCCTAACATTATCCATATAATATGGAATCAGGTTATCCATTTTCTTATAATAAAGTTCCGTAGTCAGTTTAAATGGCCTGTCATACATCTGGAATTCATAATCATTGGCAAGAATGACCTGGATAGAGCGCTGCGATTTTATGTTAGAATTAAAATTACCGTCTAAATCTTTGATCTCTTTATAGAAGGGAGACTGATAATAGATACCCCCTGAAATTTTAAACAACATATCACTTTCCCAATCAGGCTTTATAGCAAACTGTGCTCTTGGAGAGAAAATAGTTTCTTTATTGAAACTCCAGTTGGCAACACGTACTCCCGCATTCACAAATACTTTACTGGCTCCCCAGTAGAACTTCTGTGAATACTGTGCGTAAGCTGAAAGTCTTGTAGGTTCGATATTGTTTTGTCCGGCAATATAATAAGCAAGCTTAAGATCTCCTGTAGTTCCGGTTCTCGGATCGATAACTTCCGGTCTTGGAAGACTGTATCCTGCAGAATCTACCAATTTCCATTCATTAGTAAGATCTTTTAGGTTTTCTTTCTCATATTTAAATCCAACTTCAAAGTCAGTATTCACATTGGGAGAAAATTTAGCTCTGAACTGAGTTCCATATGTTCTTACAAATAAGTCGTTTCTTGCATGTTCTATCTGTCCACCAACATCAAAAGAGGTAACAGGCTGCTGTGTCACAGGATCAAATGTCTGAAGCTCGTATCCTGAATATATTGTATAATATTCTCTTTCCCTGTTCTGATAGGCAAAGGCATCCAAAGTAAGCTTCCATTTGTCAGTCGGCTTATAGTTCATGGAAAATGTACCCATCATATTCTTATACTGGTCATTTTCTTTACCTGTGTATCCTATATTTACTGTTATAGGCTGCTGAAGGCTTCCAAATGTTACACTTTTTGCCTTAGGAATCATCTCATAATCATTCTTGGAATAATATCCGATGAATGACATGGAGAATTTATCACTGACATGATAATTCAGATAAGACTGGAAATCCCAGTACGTTGGATTAAAGTCAGTATCTTCTTTTAATGTATTAAGAACAAGATTGGTATTTCTGTATCTACCTGAAAATAAAGCCGTAAACTTCTTGTTTTTTGAAGCCAGGCCTGTAGTCAGTCTGCCTCCTATTAAACTGGCTTCTCCTGAAACTTCAAATTTTTCAGGTTCACGGTAATAGATATTTAAAGCAGAAGACATTTTATCACCATATTTGGCTTCAAATCCTCCTGCAGAGAAATTCACTGTAGAAACCATATCCGGATTGATGATACTCATTCCTTCCTGTTGTGAGTTTCTGATCAGGAAAGGTCTGTAAATCTCAATATCATTAATATAGATAAGGTTTTCATCATAGTTTCCACCGCGAACCATATATTGGGAAGACAGCTCGGTATTGGAGTTTACGGAAGGAAGTGTTTTAAGCAATCCTTCAATTCCACCGTTGATAGAAGCTACAGATTTTGCTTCTTTTGCTGAAATTCTCACATTGGTAAGGTCGTTGGTTCTTCCTGTTGTTTTTTTCTGGAAGACAACTTCCTCTATATCGGTCACTTTAGTGGTCGCTGTATCCTTTTTTCTTTGTTGGGAGAAAATCAGCATAGGGACCATAAGGCTTAGCGGTAAAACTAGTTTTTTCAAAAGAAATGTTTTAGAATTTCTAAAATTAATGTTTTTTTAACAATTACAAAATTGATTCTCTAATTCTTGTTAGTTTTTGTAACAAATCTTCTAATAAATCTAATCTTAACATGTTGGCACCATCAGATAATGCGGTTTCCGGTGTAGGGTGTGTTTCTATAAAAATTCCATCTGCACCTACTGCAATTCCTGCTTTGGCAACAGTTTCTATAAGATCCGGTCTTCCTCCTGTAACGCCTGAACTTTGATTAGGCTGCTGCAGAGAATGTGTAACGTCCAGAATCACAGGAGCATATTCTCTCATGGTAGGAATACCTCTGTAATCTACGATCAAGTCTGTATATCCGAAAGAATTTCCCCTTTCAATGATGGCTACTTTCTGATTGTTAGAATCTGTAATTTTCTGAACGGCAAACTTCATCGCTTCCGGTGAAAGGAACTGTCCTTTTTTCAAAGTCACACATTTTCCTGTTTGTGCTGCTGCCACCAATAAATCCGTCTGACGTACAAGGAACGCGGGGATCTGTAAAACATCTACATATTGTGCCGCCAATGCTGCATGTTCATTTTCATGAATATCTGTTGTTGTAGGAATATTGAACGTCTCTCCTACTTTTTTAAGGATTTCAAGAGATTTCTCTTCACCAATGGTTGTGAAAGAGTCTACACGGCTTCTGTTGGCCTTTTTGAAGCTTCCTTTGAAAATATAAGGAATATTATATTTATCTGTAATACTGATTACTTTTTCAGCAATTCTCAATGCCATATCTTCCCCTTCAATAATACAAGGTCCGGCAATAAGGAAAAAGTTTTTTGAGTCTTTGTGCGAAATATTATCTAAATACTGAATCATTTTTGTTGTAATTAAAAAGTTCAGTAAAAATACTGAGAAAGTTTCACAAACGGAAATTATTTGAAGGCTTTAACCATTCCTGATTACCGGCTATATTTTATTATTTTATAACTTTATACTATGAAAGCAAGAGAAACTTTGAAAGAATTTTATAGTCTGCACGGAAAAGAATATGATCAGGATGCTCATTTCAGCGTATACCGAAGAGAGGATTTTGAGTGCAGCAAAAGCTTAAAACCTGTCTACCGAAGAGATTTCTATAAAATATCAATGATGTGTGAAGGAACGGGAATATTGAGCTATGCAGATAAATTCATCAAGATTGACCGCCCTTCCATTATATTTCTCAATCCGCTGATTCCTTATTCCTGGGAACCTGATTCTCCAGTGCAGACCGGTTATTTCTGCCTTTTTACCGAGGAATTTGTAAGCCCGGAACTTAAAAATCAAAGCCTGTCTCAATCATCCTTATTTAAAGCAGGTGGAAATCATGTATTTTTTCCTGATGAAACCAGTGTACAACTGTTGAGAAATATATATGAAAATATGCTGGATGAAGCGAAGTCTGATTATGAAAACAAGTACAGTCTTCTCAGAAACTATATCCAGATCATCATGCATGAGGCTATGAAAATGCAGCCACCTCAAGTGTATGATCAACATTCAAATGCTGCCGAACGTATCAGCACATTATTTTCAGAGCTTCTCGAAAATCAGTTTCCGGTTAGCCCCGATAATGTTATGCTATTAAAAAATGCTAATGAATTTGCCACCCAGCTGAACATACACACTAACCATCTGAATAAAGCACTCAGGGAAACAACCGGCCAGACAACTTCCAACTGGATTACCGGCCGGATCATCAAAGAAGCAAAATCCCTGCTTCAGTTCAGCAACTGGAGTATCAGCGAAATTGCTTACTGCCTTGGCTTTGAACATTCTTCCAATTTCATCATTTCGTTCAAAAAAAGAACCGGAGATTCCCCCAACCAGTTCAGAAAAAGAATTCTTTCCAAATCATAACCTTTGATTTGTTCTGCATAATTATTTTATGACAGCACAGCCGAACTTTGTGTCATCTAAATAACAAATTATGACACATTCAACTTTTCAAGGAAAAACAGCGCTTATCACCGGAGGTACTACAGGTATCGGGCTGGCTGCTGCACAACTATTTTTAAAAAACGGTGCGCGGGTAGTCATCGCCGGCCGAAGGGAAGAACAGGGGAATACAGCTTTAGAAACTCTTCGTTCAATAGATCATAATGTACATTTTGTACAGACAGATGTCTCAAAAAGTGACCAGGTTCAGCATCTGATTAATGAAACTATCAGGTACTTCGGGAAGCTAGATATTGCATTCAATAATGCAGGAATTGAAGGACAGTTTTCAAGTATTGATAATACTTCCGAAGAAGAATTTGACAAAGTAATGAATATCAATACTAAAGGCATCTGGCTGGCCTGCAAATACGAAATTGAACAGTTTAAAAAGCAAAAAACCGGAGGAGTAATCGTCAACACTTCTTCATGGCTGGCCAGAGGAGCATCTTACGGATCAGCAGTGTATTCAGCAAGTAAAGCCGCAGTAGACGGACTGACAAAGGCCTTGACCATTGAAACAGCATCTGAAGAAATACGTATCAACAGCATTCAGCCGGGATACATACGTACTCCTATGTTTGACAGATTTTTTCCGGGAGAAAACGCCGAGGAAGCAATAGAACCCTTAAAAAAACATGCCCCAATAGGACGTTTTGCAGCCCCTGAGGAAGTGGCAGAACTGGTTTTATGGCTAAGCAGCCCCGCTGCTTCTTTTGTAATGGGCGAAAGTATTCTGGTAGACGGAGGTTTAGCCATTGGAGGACAGCGATAAAATGAAAAATATCTTTTATTTCATTTTATGGGCAGCAAGTAATCACTTCAATGCACAGCAAACGGATAACAGCAGTTCTTTATTCACAAATACAGCAAAAGATCACACAATGAAACCAGCAAAATACAATCAATTATATCAGTATGGAATTGCAGATGCATTTATAAGTGGTCTTTATAAGGGAACACTTTCACTGGAAGAGTTAAAATCAAAAGGCGATTTCGGATTGGGTGCACCGGATATGCTGGACGGAGAACTTACAATTCTGGATGGGCAGATATATCAGACGAAAGCTACGGGCCAGACTATCACTCCGGAAGATCAGTTTAAAACCTCTCTGGCTTTTGTTACTTTTTTCAGACCGGATCATACTTTCACTATTGAAGGTAAGGTGGATCATCAATCTGCCCTACAGGAAATCAATAAAATTCTACCAGGTAAAAATTCAATGTTTGCCATTAAAATAAAAGGAAAATTTACCCATGTGAAAACCAGAGCTTTCCCTCCCGTAGAAAAAGAACCATTTCCTGCATTAACTTCTATTTCCGACAAACAGAAGATTTTTGATTTCTCAGATATTGAAGGTACTCTAGTTGGTTTTTATCTTCCCGAATATTTAAACGGCATTAATATCAAGGGTTTCCATTTTCATTTCATTTCGTCGGACAGAAAATCCGGTGGCCATGTTCTGGATTTTGAAGGGGAAAATGTAAAGATATCTGTAGCCGCATTAAAAAGGTTCCATCTTGAAACTCCTGAAAGTAAAGATTTCCAGAATTTCCAATTTGAACATAAAAGTAATGAGGCATTGGAACAACTGGAGCAGCGAAAATAATCCAGACAGATTTTAAATATTGAAAAAGCAGACTTCATATAGTAATGAACCTGCTTTTTTTAATTCATCTTTTTTAAAACCTTCTCAAACGTATTCACATTCCTGCTGGTAAACTGATCTTTAAGACTTTTCTTTCCTAAAACTTTCCCAAAGGTAGAATCTAAAGTGTTCCCCTTCGGAACCTGCCAGTAAAATAGATCATTGATAATTTCTGCCTTTTCATTTTCTGCCTGAGCCGCTTTCTGAAACTCTTCCATCAGAACTTTTTCAACGCCTGGAATCCCAACAAAACTATAAATATGGAAATTATCATTCTTTTCAAAGGGAATACTGTTCCAGAAAACCTCTGTCTCTGCCTGAGATTTTACAAACAGAAAGGCTTCATAAGAAAAATGATCAGACATGGCTTTTTCCAGAATTGTCTTTAAATCCTCCACACTCTTGTCTGAAGAAAATACAATGTTTCCGGAAGCTAATATTGAACTTACGTCTTTCATACCGGCATCTTTAAAAACCTGGCATACATCAGCCATTTTCATATTGGTTCCTTTTACGTTGACACCACGGAGAAAAGCACAGTATTTCATTTTTTTTTAGGGATTAGGGATTAGATACTAGGTTGCAGGGTTTGTATTGGGTTTGAGAGTTTGAGGGTATTAGAGTGAAAGAGTTAAGTTGTTTTGGGACTTAGTTTCTAAATTCTTTCAATTTTTAAATTTTTCAATCTTTTAATCAACTCTAATGTACAAATTATAGTCTGTTCCGGAAGGTTTCAGGTTGTAAATTTTTTCTAAAATCTTATTGTCACTTTTCAGATGATCTTTTACTCTGAATTCTTTCAGAAGTTTATAGTGAGTTTTATAGTACTCTGAATTTGTATTACTCTCTTCGTATAGATTTTGGTAAGAAAGAAGATATTTCGGTTTTCTTGTCTTTACGGTATTGATCCAGTAATTTACTTTATCCTTTTTAATTTCTTCCTGAATCTGCTTATCCACTAATCCTACCTCATCAATTGTTTTTAATCCTGAAAAATAAGGTACATAACCAGCAGGTTCCAATAGTATCCACTGATTTTTATCTTTTTCAAATTGATTTAAAAATGTTCCAATCGTTCTTCGGTAGTTCCACTCACCATTTCCAGTTGCAATACAGTGAACAGTCTGGAAAACTAGCATTGGGAAAATATAGAAAATAACAAGCAATGACAGCCATAGATTTCTCTTCTCTTTCTGTTCCAGCACAAAAATAAGAACAGGAACGAAAAGCAGCAGCTGCGGTACCCAGTAATACCAATCGAACAAGCTTTTCTGAGAAATAAAAATAATCTGTTTTGTCCATCCGAAAAGAAAAATCATCCACAAAAAGTAGTTTCTTTTCTCACGTTGTCTGATCAGATAAATAAAGCAAAGTAACTCAAAAATCAATATTACAACAGTCATAGGGTTGAAATCTCCGGGAACTTTCAGCATTCCCCAGAAGTTTCCGAAACTCTTAAAAAAGTAACCAATATGCTGTTGGATTGTAAAGTTCTCGCTATAAAGAAGTTTTTTTGCTGTAATGGTATTATTCACCAATTCACCGAAGTAAAACCAATTGAAAGCAACCGTAGATAAAACACCAAAAACACCTCCAAAAATATAATTCCATCTGATTTTTCTGTTCCAGAATAGATCTACGAGAAATACAATTCCCAGAAATATCACGGTATCAATCCTCGTAAACATAATTAACACAGGAAGAAGAGTCAACACCCATTTTTTTCCTTTATGAAATCCATAATACAACAATGCCATTTCCAGGAAAAACAGTATTCCATACTCCATTCCGAGAATTGAAATTTTAATAGCTGGTGGTAAAATGCCGATCAGAAATATAAAGATTGCCTTATGCCACCGGTTTTTAAGAACCAAATGAGAAAGCAGTAAAGTTCCTATCGTAAACAGTATAGAATTAAAAATCAAAAGAGGTTCAATAAAGTTTTCTTTTCCAAAAACAAGATTGAAAAGGTAAGATACAAAAACATAAAAATGGGTGGTAGATGCAGAAATTTTAGCATCTCCATTGAACCCGATTACGCCGTAATCCAGTAGATTCTGAGCCACTCTCCAGGTAATAAATGCATCTTCCTGGATATAATGTGTCAATAAAAAAAGAAGTTTAAAAGCAACCGTAGCAATTACAGCATAGATAGGGAACCTGCTATTTTTTGTTTCAGCCATTCTGTATTTTTAATTTCACAAATATAACCTTAATATTCAGGATTCCCAATAATAAAAAAACGGAACCGAAGTTCCGTTTTAAAATATTTTATTTTGTTGCTTTGATAATTGCTGTCGTTATCTGATTTTCTTTTTCCTTTGAATAAGTAGAATCATAAGGCTCCATCACATCAAATAAATACTGATAGAATGGTGTAATCTGCTGTACATTTTCAGACTCCTTCATTGCCTTCTCTTTACCCATTTCCTGAAGATCTTTTACAAATACATTGAACTTCTTATCAATAGGTTCTATAGATTTTACCAGATAAGCATATGCTTTTTCTTTCTGTCCGATTTTCGTATAAGCATCCGTTACTGCAGCTACTACAAGAGAATATTCCATAGGTTTTGTTCTCATTTGTCTTCTCAGGTAGCTTTGATCTGCTTTGGAAAGGCTTAAATAATAATCATATTCTTCAAAGATTCCTTTTTTAAGAACCTCAGCAATCTGAAGACCTTTCTGCTCCTGTCCAGCAATAATGTATCCTGATACAATTGAGCTTAATGAACGAGGGTCGTTATATTTCTCAGCAGGAATTTCTTTTGCTGCAAGATCCAGAATTTCTAATGCTTTAGCTTTCTGTCCGTTTAATGCAAGTGCTGCGGCAGCTCTGCTCGCGGACATTCTATAGCTGATGATATTAGAAGTTGCTGTTTCATCAAAGTGAGCATTCAGATTCTTGAAGTTCCCCCATCTGAAATTTTTCACTACATTATAAAGAGAATTAGCATCTACTCTTCCCATATCTCCATCAGCTGTTGGAGGGGTTTGGATAGGAATTAATCTATAGCTGAATCCGTCAAACTGAAGGTAATCGTTCAGATAGAAAATGTTTTCACTGTCATAAATACCTCCTGATGAGAAGTTGATTGGACGCTTCCAGTCGAAGTTTGCTAAAAGATCCATCAAAATCAGGTTGTTCTTATACAATGTATTTCCTTTGTAAGTAATCATGATCTGATTAGCCACTTTTGAAAGATCTTCTTTGTTGATGATTCCTGCTTTTAAAGCATTTTCTTTATTTACAGGAAGAATGAATTTGTTTACAGGAAGAATGTTATATTTTTCAAATTTCTCTTCCCCAAAATACATTTTCAATAACTCATCTTTTTCAGGAGATTTAAACTTAATGAATTCAATTGCTTGTTTCAATGTTAAAGAATCCTGAGTAAGATACTTTCTGAAAGACTGGAATTCTGTTTCCGGAGCCCCCTGCTCTTTCAACATAGAGAAAACACCTTCCCAGTCTTCTTTCTTCATCATATAGATCTGGTCATTTACACCATCTCTGTAATCTTCGTGTGTCAACTGGCTAGGGATTCCCATAGCGTTATAAGTTCTTCTTTTTATCTGGTCAAGGTTCCACGGAGTTGAAGCAAGGGTAAAGTTCACTACCTTCACATCATCTCTGAATCTTTCTGTTTCCTGGATTGCCCAAACCGGATAAGTATCGTTATCTCCGTAAACAAAAAGGATATCATTTTTCGGTAATGATTTTAAAACTGAATACGCGTAATCGTAAGCTGTATATCTGTTGCTTCTGTCATGAACATTGTAGTTCTGGAAGCCCATCATGAAAGGAACACCTAATAAAACCACTCCTAAAGCTATGTTTGCCCCGTTTGATTTTATTTTAGACTGTAAGAACCATAGAATGGCTCCTGCTCCCATACCAATCCATATCGCAAATGCGTAGAAGGAACCTACCATCGCATAATCTCTTTCTCTTGGTTCAAAAGGTTTTACTCCTGTATAGAAAATAATCCCGACACTTGTTAAAATAAATAAAGATAACAGGGCATAGAATCTTCCGAAGTCTCTGTTTAACTGGAAAAAGAATCCAATAAGACCTAAAATTAACGGCAGGAAGAAGAATTTTACCGTACTTTCATTTTTGAATTTAGCAGGTAGCTTATCCTGGTTTCCTACATTTACATTATCTATAAAAGGAATTCCGGAAATCCAGTTTCCTTTTGTGCTCTCCATGTTTCCTTCAAGGTCATTCTGTCTTCCTACATAGTTCCACATCAGGTATCTTACAAAGTAATATCCGTTCTGGAAAGAAATGAAATACTCCATATTCTGAAGGAATGAAGGCTTCTGAACATTGATAAGGTTATAAGGTTTTACTTTCAGATAATCTGCAGCAGTGATAGACTTGTCCTCATATTTCGCTCTCAGTTCATCAAAGATCTGCTTAGCCTGTGGATTATCTGCTACATCTTCATTAGCATAATTAAATGTAAAATCAGGAGCACCATACATTGAAATATAGTTTGCCATTACATCCTTATCCTCATTAAACATTCTCGGCATTAAGCTTACCTGAGATTTGTTGAAAACATAGTTGAAACGATCTCCGGTCTTTCTGTAAGTCCCGGTTTTTTCGTCTTTTTCGTAGATCTCTCCGGTTTTTTGTGTCTTAAAGCTTCCGTCTTCATTCTTCTCAATTCCATTTGCATCAAGGAATGCTGTATAGTTTTGTCCGTAGATTGTAGGCCAGTCACCATACTGTTCTCTGTTATAATAATCCAACATCCCAATTGCAGTATCCGGATCATTAAGGTTCATTGGCGGATTAGCATTGGCTCTGATAGGAATAACCATCCAGCAAGAGAATCCGATCATCATAAAAACCACAGATAATGCTGCAGTCTGGTAGATGTTTTTCTTTGCTTTCTTTGCATATTTGATTAAGAAATAGCAGATCGCTACCATTAAAACAAAAGCGGCAATCGTTCCGGAGTGGAAAGGAAGTCCAAGACCATTCACGAAGAAAATCTCAAGTCTTCCGAACATCGTCATAATCAAAGGGAAGATAATTTTGAAAACAATAATCAAAATCCCCAATGTAATAAGATTTGCCCAGATAAAATTTTTCCAGGTAAATTTATAGTTTCTTGCATAATATACCAGACATACTGCAGGAATTGCCAGCATACCCATCATATGCACTCCTACCGAAAGTCCTAAAACGAAGAAAATAAGAATAATCCATCTTTCACTGTCTCCCGCTTTGTACTCATTTTCCCATTTGGTGATCAACCAGACCAAAAGCGCGATAAACATAGAAGCCATAGAATAAACCTCACCCTCTACTGCTGAGAACCAGAATGTATCTGAAAAGGTAAAGCAAAGTGCTCCAACCGCTCCGGCAAATAAAATAGAGATTTCCTGATGTTTTGTAATTTCTTCAAAATCTTTGTTTAAAAGTCTTCTCACAAAATGGGTGATCGTCCAAAACAAAAATAAAATAGTCAGCGCACTGAACAATGCAGACATCGCGTTGATCACGATAGAATAATTTTCGCCTTTCCCTAATGCAAAAATGGCTGCCACGGCACCCACTATCTGGAATAAAGCAGCTCCGGGAGCGTGCGTTACTTCAAGTTTTACTGCAGAAGAAATGTACTCGCCACAATCCCAAAAACTGAAATTGGGTTCTATGGTGGACAAGTACGTGAAAAACGCAATGACGAAAATCACCCATCCTGAAACGGTGTTCCATTGCCTAAAAGTCCAATTTTTCATAGTATTAAATCAATTATGCGAAAATAAGGCTTTTATCTTATTTTATGCGGGTTTTAACAAAATTTAAAAATTTTGGCGTAGTATTTGCGATTATAGACGTGTCAAAACTGTAAATACGAAAATAACTTTTTACAAAACTATGCCCTAGAAATCAAACAAAAGTTTAGTAATTATTTATTTTTTTGTATTTTTGCAGTCAGATTTTTATTGAAAATAACAAATAATGAGTAATGTTTACGATAATATTCTTGGCCTGATAGGACACACTCCGATGGTGAAGCTAAATACTGTTACAAAAGATATTCCAGCAACCGTTTATGCCAAGTTAGAATCATATAATCCTGGACATTCCACCAAAGACCGAATCGCACTTCACATTATAGAGAACGCAGAGAAAAAAGGCCTTTTAAAAGAAGATTCTGTAGTTGTAGAAACTACATCCGGTAATACTGGGTTTTCTATTGCGATGGTATGTATCATTAAGGGATATAAGTGTATTCTTGCAGTAAGTGATAAAACAAAACCTGAAAAAATTGCTTATCTGAAAGCATTGGGAGCTACGGTATATATATGCCCGGCCAATGTACCGGCAGATGATCCGAGATCATACTATGAAGTCGCTAAAAGAATCGCCCAGGAAACTCCTAATTCTATTTACATCAATCAATATTTTAACGAGTTGAATATTGATGCGCACTATCAGACTACAGGTCCAGAGATCTGGGAACAAACAGAAGGTAAGATCACTCACCTTTTTGCCTGTACAGGAACTGGTGGTACGCTATCCGGTTCTGCTAAGTTTTTGAAGGAAAAAAATCCGGATATCAAGATTATTGGTGTGGATGCAGATGGTTCTATACTGAAAAGCTATCACGAGACAGGAGAAATCCATAAAGAAGATGTACATCCTTATCAGATTGAGGGAATGGGTAAAAACCTGATCCCCGCTGCCCTGCTTTTCGACAAGGTAGATGAATTTGTAAGGGTAAATGATGAAATGTCCGCGTACAGGACCCGCGAAATTGCTTTGAAAGAAGCCATTATGGGAGGTTATACTACCGGAGCTGTGACGCAGGGATTAATGCAGTATGCCCAGTCTCATGAGCTTACAGAAAATGACCTGATTGTTTTAATATATCCTGATCATGGTTCCAGATACATCACTAAAGTATACAGTGATAAATGGATGGCTGAGCAGGGATTTGTCAACAACTGTGTTCACAATTATGACGAAGTTTTCAAAACAGAGTTTATCAAATAAAAACGAATAAAATCACAATACAATAAAGCCTTTTGCGTGTTCAGACAAAAAAGGCTTTATTACTTAAAAATTACGATACAATGTTGGATATTTTTGAAAGAATAAAAGAAAATCCAGGACCACTTGGACAATTTGCAGATTATGGTGAAGGCTATTTTATTTTCCCAAGATTAGAGGGACCTATCGGCCCTAGAATGCAGTTTCAGGGTAGAGAAGTAATTTTCTGGAGTGCCAATGACTATTTAGGATTGTGTAATCATCCTGAAGTTATAGAAGCAGATGCAAAAGCAGCTGCAGAATATGGAATGTTCTATCCAATGGGAGCAAGAGCAATGTCTGGAGAAACAGATCAGCACCTTCAACTGGAAAGAGAATTGGCAGACTTTGTAAAAAAAGATTCAGCATACTTATTGAATTTCGGTTACCAGGGAATGGTTTCTACCATTGATGCTTTGGTGAGCAGAAATGACGTTATTGTTTATGATATGGATTCTCATGCCTGCATCGTGGATGGAGTAAGACTTCATTCCGGGAAAAGATTTACCTACAAGCACAATGATATGGCAAGTCTTGAGAAAAACCTTCAGAGGGCAACTAAGGTAGCTGAAGAAACAGGAGGAGGTATTCTTGTTATTACAGAAGGGGTTTTCGGAATGAGAGGCCAGCAGGGGAAAATCAAAGAAATCTGCGATCTTAAATCTAAATACCAGTTCAGACTATTGGTAGATGATGCACATGGTTTCGGGACACTTGGTAAAACAGGTGCCGGTGTAGGTGAAGAACAGGACTGTAATGATCAGATTGATGTATACTTCTCTACGTTTGCTAAATCAATGGCTGGTTTCGGAGCATTCCTTGCGGGTGACAAAGAAATCATCAGATATCTGAAGTTCAACCTGAGATCACAAATCTTTGCAAAATCTCTTACAATGCCAATGGTAATAGGAGGATTGAAAAGACTGGAGCTGTTGAGATCTAAACCTGAGATCAAAGCTAAACTTTGGGAGAATGTCTACAAACTACAAAACGGACTTAAAGAAAGAGGATTCAACATTGGAGACACCAACACTTGCGTAACTCCGGTAATGATGCAGGGAACTCCGGTAGAAGCAACTTTATTAGTAAAAGACTTAAGAGAGAATTACGGTATCTTTACATCTGTTGTGGTATATCCGGTCATTCCGAAGGGAATGATTCTTTTAAGATTAATTCCTACCGCTTCTCATACAGATGCAGAGATTAATGAAACTCTGGCCGCATTTGAAGCGATTCATGATAAATTAGTAAGTGGTTACTATAAAGAGCAGGAACAAAAATTACTGCAGGAACAAGGATTAAGTTTTAAACCGATTTAATTTAAGAATAAAAAAAACCACTGATTGATTCAGTGGTTTTTTATTTAAATAACGATAACAACACATGAAACTCAGAGGTTATGCATTGGGGATTCTGTCAGCCGTTTCATATGGGCTGATTCCAATTTTTATTCTGCCTATCAAGCAGGCACATTTTTCGTTGGATATTACTCTGTTCTATAGATTTTTCTTTTCAGCCTTAATGGTTGGAGGATATTTGTTGTATTCCAAAGAAAGTTTTAAAATTAATAAAAAAGAAGCGTTAATCCTGGCCATACTTGGAGTCTGCTATGCTCTTTCTTCAGAGTTCCTGTTTTTAGGATATGACTTCCTTACTGCCGGAATTGCCTCTACCGTTTTATTTATTTATCCGGTTATCGTAGCCTTGATTATGTTTTTCTTTTATAAGGAGAAACTTAGCAGATTATCAGTTATTTCTCTATTTCTGGCATTCACCGGAGTTATTGTTTTATGCTTAAAAGGAAACGGATTGGAAATCAATTTTACAGGATTGGGAATTGTAATGCTCAGTTCATTATTCTATGCGCTGTATATGGTTATCGTTAACAAATCGAATATGAAGGTTTCCGGATTTAAGCTTACTTTCTACTCTATGGTTTTCACATCTATGTTCTTTATGACCAAAGCTGTGGCTGCTAATGAATCGTTCGCTATTCCTTCAGTAGAAATCTTTCTTAACTTCCTTATTTTTGCATTCCTTACTACCGTTATCTCCAGCCTCTGTCTTGTCTATGCAATCAAATATATCGGCTCTACTCCTGTATCTATTTTAGGTGCTCTGGAGCCTGTTGTTGCTGTATTAATCAGTGTCTTAATGTTTCATGAAAGGTTCACTTCTAATCTGCTTATCGGGATTACTTTAATCCTTTTTGGAGTTACGCTTAATGTGATTGGTGACCAAAAGAAAATAGGTCACGCCTAGAAATTATATTGATTGACTGATATATAAAAATAATACAAAAGCCGGGCTTCTTCATGAATCCGGCTTTTTGTATTGCTTAGGCAAGCATTTCTTATAATTTTGACTGGGCTTCCGCAAGGCTCACCGTTTTTCCCAATGCCCCAAATTCATGCAGATCTCCAAAAACTTCAATACGAATCGACTGATCAATCCCTCCTACTTTTAAAGGATCAAATCCTGCATTTTTAATAACATCTTCAACATCCTTATCAATTGCCGCATCGTCTGAAGCATAAAACAATACTGCTTTTTCAGGATTTCCGTTAGAAGCTCCCGCAAGACTTTCTGCCCCCAATGTTCCGAATGCCTTTACTAGTTTAGCACCTTGAGGAAGTACAGCTCTGTTAAGCTCCCCGGCAGATTCTTTTTCTCCAATAATCTTTTTAAATCCACCATTTCCATCCGGAGCAATAGGATTTGAGACATCAATAATAGTTTTTCCTTTCAGAATGTCTCCGTGATCATTAAAAAAGTCCTTAAAAGCACCAAACCATATTGCAGGTATAATAATATCTGCAGTATTGATCGCCTGAGCAATATCCATACTTTGAGCAAGCCCATTGGACTGTTGGGCAAAGTCAGCAGACTCTTCATTATTTCTTGATGCTACAATCACCTCGTGGCTGTTATTAATTAAATCACCTGCAATTGCTTTTCCAATATTTCCCAGACCGATTACGGCCACTTTTTTTAATGTTTCCATTTTCTTTTGATTTTTAATATTTATCTATGTCAAAATTAGCAGGAAAACTATCCAAAAAAGAGCAAACTAGTTTAAGAAATCATCTTGACATTTGGTAAGATGAATCGTTAAACTAGTTTCATATAAAGTATAACATCAGCTTTTTATTCTTCTCTGTCGGATCTTGCTTAAAAACTGTGGTGTAATTCCAAGATAGGATGCAATCTGTGTATTGGGAAGCCTGTTGGCCAACTGAGAATAATGTTTGAGAAAAAACTCATATTTTTCTTCTCCAGTTGCACTTATATTCTGAAGCACCCGATTTTGAAGCTCTATAAATTTTTGTTCGATAATTACTCTGAAGTTTCTGTCGAATTTGGGATAATAGGTATAAAGATACCAAAGGTCATTTTTTTCTATTTGCAAAACAGTAGACGTTTCAAGAGCAGCAATATACAACTGACTTGGTTTTTTATTATGAAAACTGTCTATATCCACAATCCAGTCGTTTTCTGCTGCAAACTGAAGATTATGTTCTTCTCCGTTATCATCTACATTGTACATTTTTAGACACCCTGAAACTACAAATGTATAATATTGACAAACCTCGTTTTCTTTCAGGATAAACTGTTTTCGCTTGATTCTCCTTTCTACAAACCGTTCGTTCAATACCTCAATTTCTTTCTTTGAAAGCGGAATATAGCTTTTAAAATATTCTACAAGCGGAATAGTTTCTTTTGACATTGTAAATAAAACTTGTTATACAGATCCTGAATAAATCACCATGACAATATATCAAAAAAAACCGAACCAGACATGCACATGAAGAGTTTCAAAAAAATAATATCAAAATACAAACTCAATTATGTTCTTTTTTATATCAAAAATAATCAAACAGTACACAAATTCAAAAAACAGATTATTTGTGAAAAAATATAATATTTGAACTTAAAAAAACATCTATAAGAAAAATATTTGAAAAAATAAATACTTTACTTTCTGGCATAACAAAATTTATCTGATTATATTGCATCTGTCTATTAATAGGTGTTTCCCCCACTGAACAGACTAATGTATATACTTTTAAAAGCCGATGAAAGAATTGCAAAAACTCACCAAAGATCAATTATATAAAAGACTCAAAGAAAAATCCGATAATCTATATACCATTGCTCATGAAGCCCTGGAAAACAATTTCTTCAATGAAAGCTCTTTAGATGAAGAAAGTCTTGCCGAGTTTCTTGAAATGCTGGATGATGAAACAGCAGAAAAAATAAAAGATGCTTCACTTCACATTAATAATGAAGATGACGCTCCGGAGATTGTGCTTATAGAAAACGAAAACAACACTTCCCTTGAATTGATTACCGAAGAAAATGAGGGCTATAAAATCATTTTCATAGAAGGCGATATTCATTTATCCAAAACCCTTTTTGTTGAAGACTATATCGTGCTCATTGCAACAGGTAATATACAGGCAGAAAATATCATCATCAACGGTTCACTTTACTGTGCCGGAAATATTACCAGCAAAGTATTATTCGGAGCATCAGGCAATGATAATGAAACATACATCGGTGGAAGTATTATGACTTCCCTCATAGCAGAAAACGGGCATTACACCGTTGCGGAAGGAAATATATATTCAAGATATTTAATTAGTTTTCATAACGAAATAATAGGAAAAACCGGAAAGTTCATCGAAAATATCAGCCTGGAAAAGCCTAGTGAAATTGGTCTGCTGAATCCCGAAATTCTTGACGAAGACGGATATTTTGATGAAGATTCTTTTTTAAACTTTATCGATACCAATCCTTCTGATGCCTTATTTGTTAAACCGACTAACTTATTTTGATACAGCAGATATCTCAGCTTTTATCATTCTGCAGGAAGTAATTTATTATTTTACCATCCCACTTTAGTTTCCTGTGGGGTGCATCACTGTTTATAATCAGCAGAAAAAATTTTTTTCTAAAAAAACTTTAGAATAACTTTGCAAAAAATTTCTGTTGAAAGACCTGCTTCTTATTACTCCGCCTTTTACCCAACTTAATACTCCTTATCCTGCAACGGCTTATATTAAAGGATTTTTAAATACCCAAAATATTTCCAGTTATCAGGTAGATTTGGGGATCGATGTTATTTTGGAATTATTCTCAAAAGACGGAATTCAGAAGGTTTTCAGTAAAAAAATTGATCCTCAGGATACGTCTGAAAATTCTCAGAGAATCTATGCCTTAAGAGAAGAATACATCAAAACCATAGATCAGGTTATTCTGTTTTTACAGGACAAAACACCCACCTTGGCAAGACAGATCTGCAGTATGAATTTCCTTCCTGAAGCTTCACGTTTCAACCAGCTGGATGATATGGAATTTGCTTTTGGAAATATGGGTCTTCAGGATAAAGCAAAACATCTGGCAACCTTATATTTAGAAGACATATCAGATTATATTGTTGAAAATATTGATGCTGATTTTGGTTTCAGCAGATATGCAGAACGTTTGGGAAAAAGTGCCAATTCTTTTGATGAATTGTATTCAAAACTATCCGGAGGTTCAACATTTATTGATGAATTTACTTTAAAAATTCTTCGTGAAAAAATAGAAATAGTTCAGCCGAAACTGGTTTGTTTTTCAATCCCTTTTCCCGGCAATCTGTACTCCGCTTTCAAATGTGCACAATGGATCAAAAAGTATTACCCTCACGTTAAAATTGCGATGGGCGGAGGTTTTCCCAACACCGAATTAAGAGAAATTAAGGATCAGAGAGTTTTTGAATTCTTTGATTTCATTACTTTAGATGACGGAGAACTTCCTATTGAACTTCTTCATCAAAATTTAGAAACTTCCAATGGAGAAAGTGAATTTAAGAGAACTTTTCTTCTCGAAAACCAGGAAGTTGTTTATAAGAATAATTCTAAAAGACACGATTACAAACAAGCTGACATCGGTACTCCGGATTATACGGATTTAAAACTGGATCAATATATTTCCGTTATCGAAATCGCTAATCCCATGCACAGTTTATGGAGTGACGGAAGATGGAATAAGCTGACAATGGCACATGGATGCTACTGGGGAAAATGTACATTCTGTGATATTTCTTTAGACTATATCAAAATCTATGAACCTATTTCTGCTAAAATCCTGGTAGATCGAATTGAAGAACTGATCAGAACAACTGGTGAGACAGGATTCCATTTTGTGGATGAAGCCGCACCGCCCGCCTTGATGAGAGAGGTTGCTTTGGAAATTCTCCGAAGAAATCTTGTCGTTACCTGGTGGACGAATATCCGTTTTGAAAAAAGCTTCACCCGCGATTTATGCTACCTCCTTAAACTTTCGGGATGCGTTGCTGTTTCCGGAGGTCTTGAAGTAGCCAGTGACCGATTGTTGAAATTAATTGACAAAGGAGTTTCTGTAGAACAGGTTGCCAATGTAACAAGAAATTTTACAGAAGCCGGAATTATGGTACATGCTTATCTGATGTATGGCTACCCTACCCAAACTGTTCAGGAAACAGTTGATTCTTTAGAAATGATTCGACAGATGTTTGAAATGGGAATTCTTCAAAGTGGTTTCTGGCATCAGTTTGCGATGACTGCCCATTCACCTGTTGGAATGAACCCTGGGGATTTTGGAGTAGTTCCGGTAAAACAAGAAATTCTTTTTGCCAATAATGATATAGACTTTCAGGATAAAACCGGAATTGATCATAACAAATTCAGTTTCGGATTAAAAAAATCTTTGTTCAATTTTATGCATGGAGTGAATTTTGAACTTCCGCTTCAGGAGTGGTTTGATTTTAAAATTCCGAGAACAACAATTCATCCGGATTATATTCACGACTGTCTTTTAGAAAATGAACAGTTCCAACTGAAGACCAACTCAAAAGTTGTCTTTCTGACTAAAAACGTAATCGCTGAGAATCGCATAAAAAATAAAAAGAAATATTCTGGTACGTATACGATACTTACATTCCACTTAAAAACCAATATTGTAAAGGTTGAGCTGGAACAGGAGAAAGCAGAATGGCTGGTGAATGTATTGGAAGAGAATTCTATTGAAAATTTAAAAAAACCTACTATTCAACAACTTAAGATTCAATTCGAGGAAAGTTTTGATGATTTTGAGCTCTTCTGGTTCTCAAAACCAATGCAGCAACTGAAGGAAAATGGAGTGATTTTAAGTTTATAAAAATTTTCGTTTTTTTCTCAAGGATTTTTGAGATTACTGAATTTTTTTGAATTTTTCTTTTTCTGAACAAATAACGTCTGTTTCTATTGAATTATAATCTCCCACAGATTTCACGGATTACACAGATTTTTATTTTGACTTAAAAGAACAAAATCTTCTATTTTTCATACCAAAGGAATCAAATCCAAATTTCTGACTACTACATAATGAAACGGCAGAATATTCCCCTCCGGAGGAGGGGTGGCAAAAATTCTTTGAATTTTTGACGGGGTGGTTAGTAAAGATTAATGAGGTTTCAATAAGTTTTGGCTAAAGCCATTGGAAATTTTATATTTTTTTAATTAGGAGTCTCTTTTGATACAGCACCCACCGATACTTTTTCCTGTATTTTAATAAAATTAGGATCCATAATAGCCATTCGTTCAGCTAATGCTTTGTAGGTTGGAAACTTCAGGATAGAAGCTCTGCCGGACATTTCTTTATAAATTGTGAAAGACTTTCCGCCTGCTGTTTTTAATTGCTTTGTGGTAGTAATATATCTACCGATAAGCTTGCTTTTGGCATCATAGATCTCAATATCTATAGATGTCTTATCCATGATGGTATCTTGTGAACCGAAACTTACAGGCAGATTGGTAAAATATCCCACCGGAACGCCATTACTCAGGATCTCTCCCACTTTATTGACCTCAATATTCAGCTTATCTATTTTCTTCCTGATAGTGTAAGCATCTTTGGTTTTAGTGTCCAGTTTTCTTTTGGGAACATTTGAAAAAATCTCATCGAGGTTTTTCACATTGATACCTTTATTATCAATTATTTTAAGATCCTTAACCGAAGTAAAGACTGCTGACTTTTCTTCACCGGAGAATGCAGAGGGTGATGAATAATCAATCTCAATTGTCTTATCTCTGTTGTATACTCTATTGATACTGATATAACTGTCGCGAACAGAATCAACGATACTTTTATCAATGAATTTTATAGTATACATCGGGGTTTCCTTCAGATCCATAAACGTATATTCGCTGGATTTGTTGGACAGTTTCGCTACCGGAATGCCATCCAGATTGATAATTCCTCTCTTGGTTTTGATATTCTGAGCATGAAGGAAAACACCCAGAACTGTAAATAATATGATTATGCCTCTCTTCATACAATCAGACTTTTACAAATAAAAAAAGTGTAACACAAAGTTACACTTTCTTGAAAATATATTTAGCTTTTCATTTAATTATTCACAAAGGATAATACCTTTATCATGATTAAATTCTACAACACCGCTTTTGATAGCATAAGCAAAAACAGAGTCTTTTCCAGCTTCTTTGGTAAAGTTTTTAGCAAAAGCCTCATCAATAGAATTAGCATAAAGCTTTACATTACCTCCGATCAAAGAAGAAACAATTCCCGCGTGGTTTTTCATGATGTGAAATTCACCATTTTTTCCAGGCAACAATACTGAGTCTACTTCTCCTTCAAAAACTACGTATTCTGGTGTTAAAATTTTTATATTCATTTTAATTTAGATTTGAAGATTTCAGATTTCAGATTTCAGACAACCTTAAAGTCTCATGTCTGTATCTTTTATCTTTATGTCTAATTATTAAGCGTTTTCAGCTAACATTTTTTGTCCTGCTTCGATAGCTTCTTCGATAGTTCCTTTCAAGTTGAAAGCAGCTTCTGGTAAGTGATCTAATTCACCATCCATAATCATAGTAAATCCTTTGATTGTATCTTTGATATCTACTAATGATCCTGGGATACCTGTAAACTGTTCTGCTACGTGGAAAGGCTGAGATAAGAATCTCTGAACTTTTCTTGCACGGTATACAACAGATTTATCTTCTTCAGAAAGTTCTTCCATACCAAGGATTGCAATGATATCCTGAAGAGCTTTGTATCTCTGAAGAATTTCTTTTACTCTTTGAGCACAGTCATAGTGTTCCTGACCGATAACTTCCGGAGCAAGGATTCTTGAAGTAGAAGCTAATGGATCTACCGCTGGGTAAATACCTAATGAAGCAATCTTTCTGTCAAGTACCGTAGTTGCATCCAAGTGAGCAAACGTAGTTGCAGGAGCCGGGTCAGTTAAGTCATCCGCAGGTACGTATACCGCCTGTACTGAAGTAATTGAACCATTTTTAGTTGAAGTAATTCTTTCCTGCATCGCACCCATTTCAGAAGCAAGAGTTGGTTGGTAACCTACCGCTGATGGCATACGACCAAGAAGTGCAGATACCTCAGAACCAGCCTGTGTAAAACGGAAGATGTTATCTACGAAGAAAAGTACATCTCTACCTTGTCCGCTTTCTCCACCGTCTCTATAGTACTCAGCTAATGTAAGACCAGAAAGTGCTACTCTAGCTCTCGCACCTGGCGGCTCGTTCATCTGTCCGAAAACGAATGCAGCTTTAGAATCTTTCATAGCTTCTAAGTCTACTTTAGAAAGGTCCCAACCTCCGTTTTCCATAGAGTGCATGAAATCATCACCATACTTGATAATACCTGATTCCAACATCTCTCTTAAAAGGTCATTTCCTTCTCTCGTTCTTTCACCTACTCCGGCGAATACAGAAAGACCTCCGTGCCCTTTTGCAATATTGTTAATCAACTCCTGGATCAATACAGTTTTACCTACACCGGCACCACCGAACAAACCAATTTTACCTCCTTTTGCGTAAGGCTCAACTAAGTCGATTACTTTAATACCTGTAAATAAAACTTCTGCAGAAGTTGAAAGTTGATCAAATTTTGGAGCTGGTCTGTGAATTGGTAGACCACCTTCCTTAGAAATATCTTGAAGTCCGTCGATAGCATCACCAACAACGTTGAATAGTCTTCCGTTTACAGCCTCTCCGATTGGCATCATAATAGGATTTCCGAATCCAATTACGTCCTGCCCTCTTTTAAGACCGTCAGTAGCGTCCATTGCGATACATCTTACTGTATCTTCGCCAATATGTTGTTCTACCTCTAAAACTACTTTTTCACCGTTTTCTTTTGTAATTTCTAACGCGTCATAGATTGCTGGAACAGCTTCCACATCTGTGAAGACAACGTCGATTACCGGACCAATAATTTGAGAAATTTTACCTTTAATTTGGTTTGCCATTGCTAAATTTTTTCTTGGTGCAAATATAGTGATTCTTCATAAACCCGCAATTGGTAAAAAAAAGATTTTTATCATGCTTTTGAGAATAGATTATTTTAGTATTATAACGATATAATGATGAACCAGTGCTGCAATATTAAGGTTATAGGTATTACTCCATTGTTATATTGATACATTGGCACATTATTTCTATATTTGCAGTCAAATTTTTCCGTTTTGAAAGTTTTCAAGAATTTTACAGATTATTCCTCACAGAAGCCTTTAGCATTGTCTTTAGGAATGTTTGACGGGGTACATCTCGGGCACAAGAGTATTATTGATGAACTAACTAAAGTAGGTACAGAGAACAACATGGAAACTGCTATCCTTACTTTCTGGCCGCATCCAAGGTTTGTTTTTAATCCTAATGAAGATTTAAAACTTCTGAATACATTAGAAGAAAAGAAACAGCTGGTTGAAAAATATGGGATTGATAATCTGTTCCTGAAGGAGTTTGATGAAGAATTCAGAAATTTAACCGGAGAAGAATTTGTACGTCAGATTTTAATTGATAAGCTCAACGTTAAATACCTTATTATAGGATACGATCATTCTTTCGGAAAAAACAAAAGCGGGAATTTTGAACTTCTTCAGAAACTATCCAAAGAGCTTGATTTTGATGTTGAACAAATGGAAGCAATCAATATTCACGAAAACAATATCAGCTCTACGAAAGTACGTAATGCACTTCTAACAGGAAATATCAAGGAGGCCAACGAAATGCTGGGATACTCCTACTCTGTTTCAGGAACGGTAGTTCATGGGAAGAAGATCGGAAGAACAATTGGCTATCCAACGGCCAATATTGATACGGAATCCATTAAGCTTTTACCTAAAAAAGGAGCTTATATTGTAGAAGTATTTGTAAAAGGCAACCAATATAAAGGAATGCTGAGCGTTGGAACCAACCCTACGGTAAATGGGGAGAAACTCACTGTAGAAGTTTATATCCTTGATTTTGATGGAGATATTTATGATGAAGAAATTACGGTAAACTTCAGAGATTTTCTTCATGATGAAATCAAATTTGAAGGTCTGGAAAAACTGATTGAAAGGCTGGATGAGGATAAAAGATTAACACAGGCGTATGATTTCAAGGAGTAATAATTTTGATTTTCTAAGGCTTGTTTTTGCAAGTCTTGTTATTATTACCCACTCCTATGCTCTTTCCGGAGCTATTCAAGGCGATCCTTTGTCCCAACTTACCAACAGCCAGATGGAATTCTCCTATCTTGGAGTTCATGGTTTTTTTATTATCTCCGGATATTTAATTTTTAAAAGTTTACTGCGCTGCAAAGGTCTTGCTGATTATTACTGGAAAAGACTTTTAAGACTTTTTCCTGCCTTATTGGTGATACTTTTCCTCACCGTTTTGCTGGCACCTGCAGTTTATGAAAGTTCTGTTCCTTACTTACAGAACAAATCCGTCTACACTTATATTCCTCAAAATTTAACCCTGTTTTTCCGGCAGAAAGGTATTGACGGTGTTTTTGAAAACAACCCTTACAAACATAGCATCAATGGGAGTTTATGGACCATATGCTACGAATTCAGTATGTACGTAATGGTCTCTTTGCTATTCTTTATCCGTAAAAAAGCTTTTGTAAAAACTGTTGTTATCCTGTTATTTGTATCAAGTTATATCTTAACTATTTTTCAGCCGTATTTTCTATATGGAGTGTTTCTGAAAATGGGACTGGGAAGTAATCATTTTTACAATCTGATGTGCTTTTTTGCAGGGGGTATGGTATTGACTTATCTGAACCTCAATAATAGAAAAACGGAAAACATCATCATCCTGCTTTCTTTTATCGTTCTTATTATCAGTTTATATTTAAATATTTTCAAATACACCTGCTACATTACGCTCCCATTACTGGTTATCCTTCTTGGCGAGAGATCTACCCCATATCTCAATAAAGTAGGAGAAGTAATTGGAGACACATCTTACGGAATTTATATTTATTCTTTTCCGATACAGCAGGCGCTGATGTATTTTTTTAAATTTGACATGGTTATGTTATTTATATTTTCATTACCACTTTCCATTCTCCTGGGATATATTTCCTGGCATCTGATTGAGAAGAAAGCATTAGGATATAAAGATTTATTTGCTAAAAAGGCTATTCAGTGATGAATAGCCTTTTTATTTATTTCAATACTTTTAAGTATATTTTCTGAGGTTCGCTGCTTAGTTTCACGTTTGGAAACTGTTTGTCGTAATCAATAAAAATATCTCCTTTTTCATCTGCTTTTCCGTTTCCGTCAGAGTCCCAGCTTATTGTTACATAATATTTTGCCGGGCCTGCAGGTTTTGGATTGATCTTACTTTCAGCATCTTTAGGGACTGGCAGATCAATAGTGAATGGTACAGATTTCTGCTCATATTCTTTTTCTGTAATTAACGTAGCAGGTGCATCTGCCAGTTTTTCATCTGCTCCGTATAAGCTTACTTTAAGTTTTGGATTTTTAATGGTAAAATTCTCGGTTCCCGAAAATTCTATTTTAATATGATCAGAAGAAGTTTCTGCAGCTGAGACAGCAGGAGCTGAACTTTCAGCAGTATTTTTCTTTACCGGCTTGGTACAGCTTGACAGCATCAATGTACCTGCTGCAACGAATAATAAAAGGTAGTTTCTCATTTGTTCTTTATTTTTGTTACTATTAAATTATATATTTCATTGATCCGTAGATAACAAATCCCACACCTCAATTCTTACTATCTTATAAAGAATTTACTGCATTCTGAGCCTTTCTTTGTCAGGGATTTAAAAACCAAATCATAGGAATGATCAATGAGTTTAAAGATCAGATCTCTTTTTAGACCATCCGCTGTTACAGAATTCCAATGGGTTTTGTTCATGTGATAAGCCCCTGTGACCTGAGGATACTGCTCACGGAGCTCTGCACTCCATTCAGGATCTGTTTTTACATTTATTGATAGCGGCTGTCTTTCAAGCCCCATCAGTAAAAACATTTTGGTATCTACTTTCAATACAAGGGTTTCGTTATCAAACGGAAAGCTTTCCGTAACTCCTTTTTTGGCAAGACAATAATCTAAAATTTCGTTGGCATCCATATTCAATATGAGTAATGAGTGATCAGTAATTAGTAGTGATTAAATGATATAATTCTTTAATCTTTAATTCAAATTTAGTAAATTTAAGAAAGAAATAATCTCACAAAATCACAATTATTATGAAAGCTCTGGTAATAGGTGCTACAGGCGCCACGGGAAAAGATCTGGTATATCAATTACTCAATGATACAGAGTTTGATGAAGTAGATATTTTTGTTAGAAAACCTGTCGATATTCAGAATAATAAGCTTACAGTTCATATTGTGAATTTTGAAAAGCCTGAAGAATGGAAAAATATGGTGAAGGGAGATGTGGCATTTTCGTGTCTGGGAACCACTTTAAAGGATGCAGGAAGTAAGGAAGCCCAAAAAAAAGTAGACTTCGATTATCAGTATGAATTTGCGAAAGCCGCAAAAGAAAATGATGTAGAAGATTATATTCTGGTATCAGCCTATGGTGCGAATCCGCAATCAAAGATTTTCTATTCAAAAATGAAAGGTGAACTGGAAGAAGCTGTAAAGCTGCTGCATTTCAATAAAATCACTATTTTCAAACCGGGAATGCTTGAACGGACAAATTCTGAGAGAACAGGAGAAGTTCTGGGCAGCCGGATTATAAAGTTTGCCAATAAACTAGGGTTATTAGAAAGCCAAAAGCCTTTGCCCACCAATATTCTGGCAAAAGCAATGATCAAATCTTCAAAAATAAAAAGTAACGGATACTCCAGTATAAAGCTTGGAAATATTTTCTGTTTTGCAGAGAAAACCAATGAATAAAAGATGCGAGGCGGGAGATTTGGGGTCCGGGATGCGAGGTAATATGATTCATACTAAAGTTGAAACCTTCTTATTAATTTCCCTAAACTCTAAATCTTACTACCTATCACCTAATTATTTTGTGGTTTTGCTGTTCATTTTCTGTCCTAACTTTTCATATTCAATATCATTAGGTTCCCAAAGTTCTATCTTGTTTCCTTCTATATCCATAATATGGACAAATTTTCCATATTCATAAGTCTCGATCTTATCAACAATAGTTACATTTTCTTTTTTAAGCTGTTCAATCAGTTTTTCAAGGTTTTCTACCCTATAATTGATCATGAAATCTTTTTCAGAAGGCTGAAAATATTTTGTTTTTTCACTGAAAGGGCTCCATTGGCTAAATCCTTTTTTAGAATTATCTGCTCCCTGATACCACTCAAATACCGCTCCGTATTCATTGGTAGCAAGTCCCAGATGGCTTTCATACCATTCTCTCATTTTTTTAGGATCTTTACATTTAAAAAAGATTCCGCCGATACCGGTTACTCTTTTCGTTTCACCAGACTTATTTTCTGTAACGGCTTTAAAAGCAAATCCTAACATAAAGGAAGCCAGGATACAAAGGGTAAAAATTATTTTCTTCATAAGGAGCAGAGATTAAGTTTAAAAATAAAAAAAGTGGATGTAAAAACACCCACTTGTAAAAATATACTTTTTTCTCTTTATTTCAGATATTTTGTAATAGCCTCATCTGTAGGCTTTGTAGTACTTACAAAAGAATCAATCAGTTTTCCGTTTTCGTCAACCAGGAATTTGGTAAAGTTCCAAAGGATGGTTGTGTTTTTTACTCCGTTTAATTCCTGTTCTGTTAAATACTTGAAGATCGGAGCTGTATCATCTCCTTTCACAGAAACTTTAGCAGCCAAAGGAAATGTCACTCCATAATTTTTCTGGCAGAAAGCACCAATTTCGGTATTGGTTCCTGGTTCCTGTCCTCCAAAATTATTGGCAGGGAATCCTACTACAACCAGCTTATCTTTATATTCCTCATATACCTTTTCAAGATCAGCATACTGAGGGGTAAACCCACATTCTGAAGCGGTATTTACAATCAGGATTTTTTTTCCTTTGAAATCTGCAAAATTGATTTCTTTCCCGTCAAGACTTTCTACTTTGAAGTCATATATTGTTTTTCCCATAAGTTCAATGGTTTTGGCTTTAGAAATTTCACTTTTTTGATTGGTGCAGCTTTGCAGAAATGCTATACAAGAAAGCAGCAGTAAAAAAATATTTTTCATTTTTTATCATTTTATGCAGCAGGACTGCAGTTAAATTAAAACTTAAAAATGTTAGCCGGAAAAACTTTGTTAATGTCAATTCTGTTTAATAACATCACATAATCTCCGTCTTTCTTCGTACTGGAAGATTCTATTCTGAAAGGCATAGTAAGGTTTCCAACTTTTTTAAAGTCAGAATATACAAGCGTTTCATCTTTTTTCACTTCTTTTATCAACATATAAGTCTTTGTATCAAAATAATACATATTCTTATTGACATTCTTGGTAAGTTCTACTTTATGGCAGTAGATCTCTCCTACTTTTTCTTTTCCAAGGTATTTGGCATCAAAACCTTTATTTTCCCAATCAATGAAGTCATTGTCAAAACTTTCCGGTACATATTCAGGGTATTCCTGAAGCTTATTTGCCGCATAGTTCATTGCATATCCTTTGGTACCATCAAAACCTTCAATTGCGGTTTCTTTTCCTCCGGTAGTAATCAATGTTTTAGTAAGATTTGGACGCTGCTGAAAAATTCTTATCGGATACTCATCTTTGATTCCCAATACTACTTTTCCCTGAAGTAATACTGAATTCAACAATTTCCAATTGGTTAACCCTCCGGATAATTCAATGTTCTTGTCTATAATTTCCTTTGCGGTCTGCGCAAATGTCATATGCGAAAATATCAGTCCAAATACTAATAATAACTTCTTCATTAATTTTATTTATAAATTCAAATATAGGGGGATTTATGTGAAATTGCAAAAAGGCTGAAAAGCGAAAAGGTTTATTTGCCCATTTGCTTTACTTTCTTCAGTTATTTTAAATTAACTTTCTGGCTTTCTCCAGATCTTCCGGTGTATCAATGCCTACTCCTACGAAGTTGGTTTCTATCATTTTGATTTTCATTCCGTATTCAAGATAGCGGATGCATTCAATTTTTTCGGATATTTCCAACGGTTTCATTTCGAGTTTTGAAAACTGCAATAGTGCTTCTTTCCTGAAAGCATATACCCCAATATGTTTAAAATAGCTTATATCATAGGAAACTTCCCTGTGAAAAGGAATTACAGAACGGCTGAAATACAGAGCAAAACCATTGTTATCTGTAATAACTTTTACATTATTTGGATTTTCAACTTCCTCTTTCTCATGCAGCTGTATTTTTAAAGAAGCTAAAGAGGTTTCCTGCTGATTATCATGTTTAAAGACTTCGATCAGTTGCTGTAAAGGTTCCAGTTTCAAGAAAGGTTCATCTCCCTGTACATTGATCACGATATCACAGTCTATATTCTGTACAGCTTCGGCAATACGGTCGCTTCCGGTTTCGTGCTGCCCTGTCATTACAGCTTTTCCGCCGTTTGCTGTGATTTCATCAAAAATAATTTCAGAGTCTGTTGCGACAAATACCTCATCAAACAGCCCGGTTTCCACTACGTTTTGATAAGTGGTGGTAATAACGGTTTTTTCTCCTAAAATCTGCATTAGTTTCCCCGGAAAACGGCTTGCTTCGTAACGTGCAGGGATGACAGCGATTATTTTCATTCAGTAAAAATATTAAGTAATTCTCTTTAATTCAACAGGTTTCATCCCAGCAGTTGCAAAAGCTGTGATAATCCTTTTATCTTGAGATCAAATGTAGTGAAAAGTATCTTATTTACTCTACAAAACAGAGATTTCAGCAGCTTAAAAAGAGAGTTTTACCCCTACCATATTATATTCCCACTGACGGGATGCCGTAAAATTGAGACTATATTTTGTTTTTCCAATGGTACCTTCTGATGAAGTATACCGGCTTTTTGATATGGTTTTTCCAATAAAATATCCCACCAATAAAGCTAACGGGTAATCTGATGCCCAGTGAACCTTACTTTGCATCATTTGAAAGCATAAAGCCCCCGCTAAAGTATATCCTACAGGTTTTATCCATACTGCATCTGGGTAATTGTCTGCAATCACAGTAATTCCGGCCACAAAGGTTGTTAAATGTCCTGACGGCATTGCATCGTAATTCGAGGTATTCTTGCCAAATTCTGAAAAACTTGGAAAAGGATTCCAGGCTCCTCCTTTATTACCATTTATCTCTGCAATAAAAGGGCTTTCTCTTCCTGTAATTCTTTTAATGGTTTGAGTGAAAACTCCTGAAAGAATTAAACTTTCCATCAAACCACTGGCTGTAGCCTGTGCTCTGTAGTCATTTTTGATCAAGCCATACGTTCCAAAACCAATTCCAAGCAAGACTAGTGTGGAACCATTTCCAATCAGGTATAAGGTAGAGCCAATATCTTTAGGGATCTTAAAGACACCACCTATTTTGTTGTAGTTATTATCTTTATCCATTCCCCATCTTTCCCCCAATTCTCTTGAATTATCAATCAGTTTCTGGTCAAATGGTAACAGAATCAAAGTGGCTGCAACAGCTCCTCCCAGATAATAAGCATGGTCTTTGGCTACAAAATCTTTATTGGTATTGATAAAGTTTCTGGGTAGCTTGGTTACAAAATCCAGTAATTTAGGTTTGGGATACGTTCTGACAGAACCACCTTTCAGGGTATAAGTCTGTACTTTTGGCAGCTCGGATTCCTTTGGCTGATCTTTTACTTTCAATGTATCAACTTCTTGTGAGCATACCAATATTGAAACTGGTAAGAGTAGAAATCTCAGTTTTTTCATCGTGTAATTTTCGACTTTATTATATTTAGGTGTGTAAAAGCCCAAAGGTAATTCCTAGGTGAGTGTTGTACAAAGTGGTTCTCTAACTTTTAATATTTATTTAATTTTTATAAAGTTATAATTTATTATCAGTTTAAATATTTAATTAAAAAAATAACCCCATACATCCAGGAAATATAGAGAAAAGAATAAAAAAGTCCAAATCCAATGCTTTTAAAGAAATTTCCTTTACATTTTCCTGAGTTTTTAAAAACCAATCTTAGTGCTCTGAAAAATACCCAATATAAGCTAGCGGCTAATAATAATATGGCTGACCAAAAGAAAAGTCCGAAAAAATAAGAAAGAAAAATGAGCAGAATGGAAATTACAATCCATGCAAGAATAGAAAGAAGAACACCTCCTATTCCATCTCCTACAGCTGGCGGATCAAAGTCGAAACCATTAAATTTTGGCGTTTTATCTGCATATCTTTGTATTCTTTCTTTGTTTAAAATATTCCCTACATTGTCTTTTAATTTTAAGCCAGAATAGAGACCTGCACTGATAAACAGGAAAAATGCTCCGGCCAAAACAGATGTTGATACTATTGAATTCTGAAACAATGAACGATGATCTGCTTTTCCTGAAAGCCAAACACTTAAAATCACTATTGTAATGATCACCAGTGTTGAAAAAAACACATATTTTGTTTCAAGAAATGATTTCTGCGGAAGTTTCATGATTGTATTCTGTATGTAAAAAAGCTTCGACTCTGCTCAGCGTGACATTGCTATGTAACGATGTCATGCTAGGCAGAGCCGAAGTTTATATTTTATTTGAGAATTACTTTAATTTGTTCAAAGCATTTTCCAGTTTCGGAAGCATTACTTTAATCTCATCTACAGCCAATCCTCCCACAGAAGCACGGAACCAAGGCTCTGATTTGTCTTCTCCGAAGGCTGAGAATGGTACTAAAGCCACTCCTGCTTCATTAATCAGGTAGAATACAAGGTCTGAAGAGTTTTCAATAACAGCTCCATCCGGTTTTGTTTTTCCAATATAGTCTAACTTAATGGTAAGATAAAGAGCTCCCATAGGTTCGATACTGTCTACTGAAAGACCTTTTCCTTTTAAATCCTGAACTCCGTTGTGAAGAACTTTTAAGCTTTCTTCAAGCTTACCTTTAAAATCCTCAACGAAAGTATCTACATTCTCTGAATTTTCATAGAATTTAGCGGTTGCTTCCTGTTCCGGCTTTGGTGCCCATGCTCCAACGTGAGTAAGAAGTGCCTTCATTTTATCAAGGATATGAGCAGGTCCGAATCCCCATCCTACACGTACTCCTGTTGCTGCAAGACATTTTGAAATACCGTCAATATAGATGGTATAGTCTTTCATTTCAGGGAAAAGAGAAACCGGATCTACATGCTCAGCACCGAAAGTAAGGCAAGAATAGATCTGATCATACATTAAATATAACGGCTTTTCATCTGCTCCTCTTTTTTTGTTTTCAGCAATTACCAGTTCACAAATCTCTGAAAGCTGATCTTTTGTAAACATTGTTCCTGTAGGATTCAATGGAGAACATAATGCCAATAATACAGCTCCATCCAAATGCGGTCTTAAATCATCAGCAGTCGGAAGGAAATTGGTTTCAGGCTTTGTTTTTACTTCTATAGCGTTGGCAGAAGTAAGGTAAGCATAGTGATTGTTGTTCCATGATGGTGTAGGATATACCACTTTATCTCCTTCATCCACGATGGTTTTATATACGGCATAGATCAAAGGTCTTGATCCGGCTGTAATCAGGATATCTTCAGGAGAATAATCCAGGTTCCATCTTTTTTTAAGGTCTTTGGAAACTTCTTTTCTTAAAGATAAAAGTCCATTTGCAGGCGGATAATTCGTCAGATTATTCTGATATGCTTTCTGAATCTCTTCCTTCAGCAATGCCGGAATAGGATAGATATTAGAATTCAGATCACCAATAGTAAGATTGGCAATTTCTGCTCCCTTTGCTTTTAGATCATTTACTTCGTTACCAATTTTTACAATTTCAGAACCGATCAGGTTCGCTGCTAATTTTGAAACTTTCACTTTTATTCTTATTTAAAATTTACTAATATTATCGTTCACCATTAATTTTTTCATGTATTTGATCTACCGGCATTTGTGCATCAAAAAGAGTGATTATTTCTTTTGCTTTTTTTGCCGTATTGGAATTCGGATATTTTTTGATCATCCTGTTGAATTCCGCTCTGTTTTCATCGTTTAGTTTTCCGGTTCCTTTATCCTGTTCTCTTTCGTAGGTAGGCGTATTATCCATTCCTAAAAGATAATCGGACAGATAGTAGTTATAGTCTTGTTTTACAGTCTTTATCAGCTTACTTTCAGGATATTTATTCATAAAATTTTCCCAGAACATCAGTCTGTCACCTAATTGTTCCCAGCCGATAATCAATCCTGCATCTGCTGCATAATTGGTTTCACTTTCTTTATCCGTTTGTGAAATGTAAACTTCATAATCCGGAGTTACTTTATTTTTAAAAAGAGAAGAATAATATCCCGGAATGGTCCATATTTCAGTAATCCCTTCTCCCACTTCTCTGAATTCAAGACCTGCTTTTTTTAGTTCTGAAGCTATTTTTTTAACATTGTCCGGAAGATTGTACTGATCCTTATCATAATTATAATAATTCACATATTTATCCAAAACATTTGTGTGAAGGTTCATCAGACATTCTGTATACTTTCCTCTTATTTTCAAATAATCTTCATATACTTTGTCATTCTGCTCCGGGCTGTTTCCAGCCATCTCTTTTTCGATTTTGGTACGGTACCACTGAAGTGATGTAATGTAATCCTCCGTTTTATGAGCGGGAGAACAAGCTGTATCTATCGGCTTGTACTGATCTTCTATGGCTTCTTTTGTAACAATCGAATCATTTGCCGGTTTTTTATCTGAAACTGCAGTCTCCTTTTTACAGGAAACTACAGCTGCAGACAATAAGCAAACTGCTATTATTTTTTTGATCATCTGCTGTTTCCGAAATATTAATCCAGTTTCAAATCTGTTTTAACAGCTCCGATTTTAGCTTCCAATGATTTTAATTTGTCTCTGAAATCTGCTTCTGAAGTAATGGAATCCTTCACCGAAACATAGAACTTGATTTTAGGCTCTGTTCCTGAAGGTCTTACACATACTTTTGTCCCATCCTGTGTGTAATAGATCAAAACGTTAGACTTTGGAATATCATTCATTACTTTTTTCTCATTTGTAGAAATGGTAAGACTTGTCTGCTCTTTAAAGTCTTTCACTTCTTCAACTAATGAACCTGCCAATTCTTTTGGAGGATTTTCACGGAAGTCTTTCATCATATTCTGAATTTCTTCAGCTCCTTCTTTTCCTTTTCTTACAATATTGATCAATCCTTCATAATACATTCCAAGGTCTTCATAAATCTCGATCATGTATTGGTACATTGTTTTTCCGTTAGCTTTGCACCATGCAGCAATTTCACAAGCTACAAGAATACTTCCACAAGAGTCTTTATCACGTACAAAATCTCCGGTCATGAATCCGAAACTTTCTTCACCGCCACATACAAATTTCTGTGTTCCTTCTGCTTCACGGATCATTTTTCCTATCCATTTGAATCCGGTAAGACCTACTTTGCATTCTACACCAAATTTTTGAGCAATATCAAAGAAGATATCTGAAGTTACGATGGTAGAACCGATGAACTCTTTTCCGGTAATTCTTCCTTGTTTTCTCCACTCATTAAGAATGTAGTAAGTAAGGATTGTATTGGTTTGGTTACCATTCAATAATTGCATTTCACCATCAAGATTTCTTACAGCGATACCCAATCTGTCCCCATCAGGATCTGTTCCGATCACTATATCTGCATTGGTAATTCTTGCCAGATCCAGTGCCATTTCCAGTGCTGCAGGCTCTTCCGGATTTGGAGAATCCACTGTAGGGAAATTTCCACTTGGGATCATCTGTTCTCTTACAAGATCTATTTTTTTGAATCCAGCCTTTTCTAAAGCTTTAGGAATGGTAGTATAGGTTGTTCCGTGGATAGAGGTGAAAACAATATTTAAATTTTCTTTTCCAACATTCTGATAGGTAGAGTTTTCAATACAAGCATCAATATACACATCATCCTGCTCTTCTCCGATCCATTCGATCAGATCATCATTTCCGTTGAATTTAATTTCCTCGAATTTTACTGAATATACTTCATTGATAATGGCTTCATCATTAGGCGGAACAATTTGTGCTCCGTCGTTCCAGTATACTTTATAACCATTATATTCCGGCGGATTGTGAGAAGCTGTCAACACGATTCCTCCGTTACATTTTTTATCACGTACAGTGAAAGACAATTCAGGAGTGGGTCTGTGATCTTTGAAAAGCAATACTTTAATTCCATTTGCTGTTAAAACATCTGCTACCAGTTTTCCGAATTCTTTTGAGTTATTACGAACATCATAAGCGATGGCCACTTTAATTTCTTCTCCTTTGAACTGCTGCAGCATATAATTGGCCAATCCCTGAGTAGCCTGGCCTAATGTATATTTATTCAAGCGGTTGGTTCCTACTCCCATTATCCCACGCATACCTCCTGTCCCGAATTCCAGTTCTCTGTAGAAAGAATCTTCCAGATCAGGAGAATTACTGTCGATCAATGTCTGTACAGCATCTCTCGTTTCTTTATCGAAGGTATCACTTAACCAAAGTTTCGCTTTTTCTAGTGTATTCATATTTGTATTGTTGTTCTTTTATAGTTTGTAAAGTTCCTAGTTTCTAGTTTAAATAATGCTGTTTTTAATCCAGCTTTTTGTTTTCGACTTTTGTCGTTTTATCTATTTTAAATGCTCTGATTGGATCATTATAATAAATAAATTTTGCCGTGTTCTGAATGTTTCCTTTCAAAGAATCTTTTACATTCACTTCAGCATAATTTCCGTTTTTAGAATCTATATTCAGGTTGGTGATTTTCCAGTATGGAGCAATTAAACTGGCTGTATCTGAAATCTTTATGACAGCATCTTTGGACAATCCCAGGAAATTGGCGCGGCTTCTGTTGTGCATTTCCACTTCTGCTCTTCTGGTATTCACAGATCCCATGAAGCTTGCATTATTTTTCATGCTAAGTCTGAAATTATCTGTTTTGATTTCGCTTGAAATATTCACTTCAACAGAATCGGAAACGGCTACTTTTTCAAGATTATATTTTGAATAAATCGTCACGTTATAAAAATCAACTCCCTTTGTACCTCTTTTTTCTTTGATGAAAAGTGTCTTGTCTTTTACATCTACATCAAGATTATTAGCCACGTTAGGATAAGTCTCTATTTCTACAAAATTTTTCGGACCTCTGGCATAAAATACACGGAATTTCCCTTCCAGATCCAGATTGACGAACTCCGAAACATCCACATCTTTCTTTTCAATATTTCCCTTTGGAGAAACTTTCCCACAAGAAACTACTGCCATCAGCATTAATGTGTATACAACTTTTTTCATATTTAATTTTAAATATTCTATATTATAATCGCAACGATCTTTACTGAAAATCTCTGAAAGCTTTTTTTATGTCTCTTACAGGACTTTCAATATTATTTTGAACAAAAATAGGATTAAAATTTCTAAAAAACTTTGTCTTTTGACAATAAAATACCTGATAATTTTCAATTTTCTGCTTTTCAGGAAAGACTATTTCTTATTCTCTCTTTCTTTTATTTTTTATCTGATAATTTCAAAAATACAAAAAAGCACCCTGTTTTTACAGGGTGCTTTTTATTTATTAGGATTGAAGTTATTGTTGCTCAGTTAACCACCCCGTCAAAATTTTTTTGAATTTTTGACACCCCTCCAAAGGATGGGAATTGTCATATATTGACTGGATGTTTACATTAACAGATTAGTTTTCAACATATTTACAATGAAACATCATTTGTTTTTATATCACTTCGTCAATATTATAGTTCTTGTGTTCGCGGTTCGTTCTGATAATCATTTCTCCTAAGAATCCTGCAACAAAAAGAAGGCTTCCCAGAATCATCATTGTTAATGCGATGAAGAACCAAGGATTATTGGTAATTAAATGTCCGTAAATTCCTCTTGCAACGTCAATCAGTTTAGAAATCCCCAGCCAAAGTGCTGAAAGAAAACCAACAATAAACATTAAGGTTCCTACTGCTCCGAAGAAATGCATTGGTCTCCCTCCGAAACGACTTACAAACCAAAGGGTTATCAAATCCAGAAAACCTCTTACAAATCTTTCAGTTCCGAATTTTGAAGTTCCGTAAGGTCTTGCCTGGTGTTGTACTTCTTTTTCCGTGATTCTTCTGAAACCTGCATTGGCAGCCAATACTGGAATATAACGGTGCATATCTCCATATACATCAACAGATTTTACAACCTGTCTTTTATAGGCTTTCAAACCGCAATTGAAATCATGAAGATAAACTCCTGAAACTTTTCTCGCCGCTGCATTGAATAATTTTGAAGGAATATTTTTCGTCATTACATTGTCAAAACGCTTCTTCTTCCAACCGGAAACGATATCGTAGTTATCATGGACTACCATATTGTACAGTTCCGGAATCTCTTCAGGGAAATCCTGTAAATCGGCATCCATGGTAATTACCACATCTCCGTTTGTTCTTTCAAAGGCTGCATGAAGGGCCTGAGATTTTCCATAATTTCTGGAAAATTTAATAGCGTGGATCTGAGGATACTGTACTTTCATATTCTCAATAATACTCCACGACAAATCCGTACTTCCATCGTCTACAAACCAGATTTCATAAGATAAATTACTGGTTGTGCATACTTTATCAATTCTTGAAAAAAGCTCTTCCAAAGAGTCTTCTTCGTTCAGTAACGGAATAACTATAGATAAATTCATTTAATTTTAATAAAAATTAGGCTTGATTTGTTTCTTCGGGCTGATGTATTGTTCTTGTTCTAAAAAACGCTCCAAAAAACACCGACAAAACTACGTAAAATATAAGAATTGCTGCAAAATATCCTGAAAAATGACTTGCGGTAAGCATATCTTTTCCTTTAACCGCCTCCGGAGTGAAGCTTTGTAATCTTTCTTTGTACTTCTGATCCAGCTCATCAATATCTTTCTGATGCTTCAGAATTTTTCTTGCAGAGGTATATTCTGTATCCAGTTCTGATTTTTGTCTCTGAACATATTGGTAGTTCAACAGTTTTTTTGCCGCCGGATCTACAAAGTTTAAAAAGGCATAAATACTAAAGATAGAAAGAATTCCTCCGACAAACATCGGAACGAATGCTCTTTGGAAAGCTTCTTTGAATTTTACTACTCTATGGTTGTTCCAATAAGATTTTACAGACCAGAAAGCAGCCCCCGCATAGAGAAGAGGTAGAACAAAAGCATTGGCTTTCAAAGAGATATCAAAATAATTGATTCCTGAGAAAAAAGTGTACACTACAAAGAAAACGATCATTGTAGCGATAAAAAGTATAATTCCTAGTGTTGATGGACTTTTCGTCATATTTAAATTTTTAGAAAAAAGTTGAAAAATTTTCCCTCTAAATGTCAGGCGTTTAGCTTTACCACTGCATTTTTTCGACTAATTTCCTTTAATAAAGTTTTGAAGTTTATAAAATATTCCTACCTTTGCAACGGCAAGTCCTAAACAACCAGCTCCTGAGAATCCTCCAGGGTGGGAACGCAGCAAAGGTAATCGGTCGTAGCGGTGTGATTTAGGTAGCTTGCCATTTTTTTTTGATTTAAAGTAAGAAGAGAGGTAATTTGATAATTATCTTTTTTTGTTTTTAATACCTTACGCATCATTTTCATTTTTCTAATTTTCAGATTACCTCCGGTTCAGTTATTGATTAAAATTCGAATGTCTCACCCAATTTTGGTAAAACAAGTTCTACATTTTTATCTGCAAAATGCTTTAATGCACTCTCGTGATTGATTTCAATTGCAGGGAAAGTATCAAAGTGACATCCGATTACTTTTGGAGTTTTCAACAGTTCTGCCGCTGCAAAAGAAGCTTTTCTAGGGCACATTGTATAGTGGCTCCCGATTGGAAGGATAGAAAGATCAATGTTTCCGTATAATCTCGGGAACAGCTCCATATCAGCCATTACTCCTGTATCTCCAGCCAAATAGATGTTCTTGCCTTCAGGAAGTCTGAAGATATACCCTACAGGAACGCCTCCGTAGCTTCCGTCCGGGAAAGAACTTGTATGGTGAGCCGGAACCATGGAAATTTTAAGATCGTCGATTTTTGCCGATCCCCCTAAGTTCACATCGTCTCTATTCTTTGCTTGTTGGAAGTAACCGCATACTTCCGGTACACCAATAATGGTAGCTTCCGGATAATGCTGCAACACCTCTGCTACATCGGCAATATGATCACCGTGCGCATGGGTCAACAGGATGTAGTCGATTTTTTGAGCAGCAATATCAAAACCTGATTCTGCTTTTTTGTAGTTGTAAAAAGGGTCACTCAGAATTGTTTTATCCTTGTACGTGAACAGGAAACAATTTTGCCCTAAGAATTGTATTTTCATTTTAAATTTAGTTTTAAAATTTTTGAAAAAAAATGATTCATCAACCTAATTGAAAGAAACATCTTTTTTAATTTAAGAACACCCCATTGGGGGCTTTAAAAAAAACTCATATACCAACAGACATGTTGGTATTATTATTAAAATCTGGAGAACCAATAGTGGCTTCATTACTTGCAATTTACCGATTAACACATAAAAAGCTAAAACAGCATTGGCAATGATAATTAAAGTAATGAAGGCCGGAATAAAATCAATTTCAAAAACTGACATTCCGCTCCCTAGCTCTTCAATCAAATAATAAATAAGTAATAAAGCTAAAACAATTGACAGAAAAGAAGTTATCTTTAAAGCAGTCTTCATGATTTCTATTTCTGCGGGAATTTATCTTCAATTAAATTGAGATTAATTCCATGTTCCAGATAAGCTTTACAACCGTCTAAAACTGTCGTAAAACCTCCTGTATTGTCATTAATCACTTTTAACAGATCTTCACCTGTCTGGCTAAATCCATAACTTTTAATGATAACAAGAGTTCCTTTTTCCATGGTTTTGAACTCATAGTCTACATTTACTGAAGGCTCGCCCCACTCTGTTTTGATCAGCTGATTCGGAATAATCTGATGTACATTTACTACGTTTTTCACGCCGTACATTTCCCATTCCCAGGTAATCGTTTTTCCTTCTTCTAATTTTCCGGTAGATTTTGTGAACCAGAAGTTAGTTGTTATTTCAGGGTTGATAAATGCTTCAAAAACATCTTCAACCGGCTTTCTGATAAGCATTTGAGCTTCAACATAGACATTAGAACTCATGATGTAATATTTTAGATTTAGTTAAATAAATTCAATCCGGCTGCCGTAAGAATGGCCATTACAAACGTCATGATCCCCACCTGCTTTAAATACTGGTCTAATTCTTTTGGTTCTTTTACCGATAAAATCTTTCTTCTCAGTTTTGAGAGTGGAAATAACAGAATCATTACGATGAAAACATAATAGTTTTGCTGCTGCATAAATCCGTTTATTCCTAAAAACGCAAGAATCAGTAATAAAGGAAGCTGCAACAGGACCATTTCATAGATCATTGCATTTCTGAATCCTATTCTCAATGCAAAGCTGTTTTTTCCTGATAGTTTATCGCTTTCAATATCTCTCATATTATTCAGGTTAAGAACCGCCATACTCATCATTCCAACAGCTGTTCCAGGTAACAGCATATCCCAGCTGAAAGTTTTCGTGAATAAAAAGTAACTTCCACATACGGAAACAAGTCCGAAGAAGATAAACACGAAAATATCTCCCAGTCCCATGTACCCATAAGGTTTTTTACCCACTGTATACCCAATCGCTGCCAGAATACTTGCCACTCCTAATCCTATGAAAATATAAAATTCATTCATATAGTTTGGAATGAAAGCAACATACAACAATGCAATAGTTGCAATGAAAGATAGTGCTGCGAAAAGAATCACTGCATTTTTCATCTGTTTTGCCGTAATTTTTCCTGATGCTACCGCTCTTGCTTCAGCTTCATTGATTCTTTTGGCGTCAGTCCCTTTTACTCCGTCACCATAATCATTGGCATAATTTGATAAAATCTGGTACAAAAGGGTCACCAAAAGAGCGAGTGCAAAAATCTTCCAGTCCCAGATTCCACCTTCTCCGTAAAGTCTCCATTTTGCAATGAAAGCTCCCATAATAATTCCGCTTAGGGAAAGCGGTAAAGTTCTTAGCCTAGCGGCTTTTATCCAATCCGTCATATTATTTTTTTGTATTCATGTAAAATGTATTCATGTAAAATGATAAAAACGATACTTATATCATTAATACTTTTTACATGAATACATTTATACAATATTTACGATATCCACTGATCTTCTCCGAAATTTGGCTTTCTTTTTTCAAGGAATGCATTTCTTCCTTCCTGAGCCTCTTCCGTCATATAGGCAAGACGGGTTGCTTCTCCTGCGAAAACCTGCTGACCTACCATCCCATCGTCTGTAAGATTCATGGCAAACTTCAGCATTCTGATAGAAGTAGGAGATTTAGCTAATATTTCCTGAGCCCACTCATAAGCTGTATCTTCTAATTCAGCATGAGGAACTACTTTGTTTACCATTCCCATTTCTAAAGCTTCCTGAGCGGAATAATTTCTTCCTAAAAAGAAAATTTCACGGGCTTTTTTCTGTCCCACCATTTTAGCAAGATAAGCAGAACCGTAACCACCATCAAAGCTTGTAACATCAGCATCAGTCTGCTTGAAAATAGCATGTTCTTCGCTTGCTAAAGTTAAATCACATACAACATGAAGTGAGTGTCCTCCACCAACTGCCCATCCGGGAACAACTGCAATAACAACTTTAGGCATGAAACGGATCAAACGCTGAACTTCAAGGATGTTCAAACGGTGTCTTCCGTCTTCTCCTACATATCCCTGATGTCCTCTGGCTTTTTGATCTCCTCCACTACAAAAGGCCCATCCGCCGTCTTTAGGGCTTGGTCCTTCTCCTGAAAGCAATACAACCCCTATTGAAGGATCTTCATAGGCATCATAAAAAGCATCGTATAATTCTGAAGTTGTCTTAGGTCTGAATGCATTACGAACTTCTGGTCTGTTGAAAGCAATTCTTGCTACTCCGTTAGATTTTTTATAGGTAATATCTTCGTATTCCTTGGCGGTTTTCCACTCGATCATCTTATAAAAATTTTTCTCAAAGATACGGAATTACAGAGAATTTCTGAGGGTGAAATTTACTGATCTCCACTATAAGAAGAGAAATTTTGAATGTATGAATTGGGTATGAAGAATTTTCAATAGAACTGCATAACCGTGGTGGTAACCAATTAAACCTAACAGGTTTTAAAAACCTGTTAGGTTTATAGAATTTAATCCAAAGTTACAACAGATCTAAAAGCTTCTACATGAACATAAAATGCGGATAAAAACTTCAGTCAACACTTTCTGTTTAAAATAAAACCGGAACATTTCTGTTCCGGTTTTCATATCTGTTGTTTGTTAAAAATGATTATTTTGCTCCAGCAGCTGTAAGCTCAGCTTCTTTGGCTTTCATTTCTTTAACTTTTTCAATGTTTTTAGTTACTACATAAATTTCCTTTAATGCAGAAACAGCATCAATGCTCTTTGGGTTTGCTTTATACCATCCTTCAGCGTATGGTAATGCTTTTCCAAATCTTTCTCTTCTTGCGTCGATCAATTTAGAAGCTTCATCCGGCTTGTCTTTTCTCAATGCATTGATCTCTCCTACTACTTTAGCATCGTCACCAATAGTTGTATATACTAAGTTTTGGTATGCGTCAGAGAAGTCAGGTTTAAGCTCAATTGCCTTTTTGAATGCCTCTACTGCATCATTTACAGTAGCAGGATTTTTAGCCTGCATTACCCCAAGGTTATACCAGTTGGTTGCATCGTTAGGATTCTTAGCTAACTGTTCTTTCAATCCGGAAACGAATTTATCCGTATTTCCTGACTGAAGATACGCTGTAGTCTGAGCTTCTTTAAGCTTAGCACTGTTTGGGAATTTAACTAATCCTTTTTCGATAACAGCAAGAGCCTCAGGTCCTTTTTTCGCATTAAGAAGTAATGAAGCCAGAGTTTCGTATAAATCTGCTTCTATACTTTTAGTCTGCTCTGTTTTGAAATCAGAATAGTCAGCATTCTTCTTCATAAGCTCCCAAGTTGATTTATCAAGATTTACAACCTGCCCAGTTTTCTTTTCTTTTGCAGTATAAGTAGTTTCTACTCCTGTAAATCCTGAATTAACAAGGTCTGTATAAATTTTGATAGATTGGTCACTGTTATTAGCTAATGCGTGGCTAAGTCCAGCATAATACATATATATTTTGTTGTCCTGTCCGCTAGACTTTAATAAGTCATAAACTTCAATAAACTTAGGTGCTGCAGCTGCATAATTTTTTGCATTATATGCGTCCATAGCAACTTTGTTAGCTTCCTGAAGCTGAGCATTCAAAGCATTCGCATCTTTTTTCTGCCCAAAAGCAAAAGCAGACGCTACGATAGCCATTCCTAAAATTAGTTTCTTCATAATAACTATTTTATATTTATATTGTACAATTTATTCTTCGGAATCAGAATTCTCATTTTCCTCTGCTGTATTTTCATTTTCAGCCTGAGGTATTGTATTGTCTTCCTGGTTATCAGCTACAATCTCTGTTTCTTCTTCAATTTCTTCAGAATCTTCTTCTACATCTTTATCCATTGCTACTTTTGCAATGGCTGCAATTTCGTCATTTTTCTTAAGATTGATCAGTTTTACTCCCTGAGTATTTCTACCCATTACTCTCATTTCATCCATACCCATTCTGATGGCAACACCGGATTTATTGATAATCATCAATCCATCTTCGTCTGTTACGTTTTGAATAGCAATCAGATTTCCTGTTTTTTCGGTAATGTTCAGGGTGATCACACCTTTTCCTCCTCTGTTGGTAATTCTGTAGTCTTCTACGGCAGTTCTCTTTCCATATCCTTTTTCAGATACTACAAGTACTGTTTCATTTTCTACATCGTTCACAACAATCATACCAATAGCCTCATCATTGTCTTCCATGGCAATACCTCTTACCCCAATAGATCCTCTACCTACTTCTCTTACTTTTTCTTCAGGGAAACGGATACATTTACCATTTTTAGTAGCAATCATAATCTGAGATGTTCCATTAGTAAGGTAAGCACCCAACAACTGGTCATTATCTCTGATTTCGATAGCATTTACCCCATTTACTCTTGGTCTTGAATAGGCTTCTAATGATGTTTTCTTGATCGTACCGTTTTTGGTAACCATTACAACGCTCATTTGATTTACATATTCGGAATCCTTCAGGTTGTTGGTTCTGATATATGCTTTGATCTTATCATCCGGTTCAATGTTGATAAGGTTTTGTACTGCTCTTCCTTTTGCTGTTTTGGAGCCTTCCGGAATTTCAAATACTCTTAACCAGTAACATCTTCCTTTTTCTGTAAAGAATAACATATACTGGTGGTTGGTTGCAGAAACAATATATTCAAGGAAATCGGAATCTCTTGTTGTTGCTGCTTTATTTCCTACACCACCTCTGCTTTGAATTTTATATTCTGAAAGTGAAGTTCTCTTGATGTATCCTGCGTGAGAGATGGTAAGAACTACAGCTTCGTTCGGTATAATATCTTCAATAGACATTTCACCTCCTGAGTAATCAATTTCTGTTCTTCTTTCGTCTCCGTATTTTTCTTTGATTTCGATCAATTCGTCCTTGATGATCTGGAATCTTCTTGGCTCATTCGCTAAGATATCCTCTAGATTTTCAATTTCTTTCATGATGGCATCGTATTCATCACGGATCTTATCAAGCTCCATTCCTGTAAGACGAGCTAATCTAAGATCAAGGATCGCCTGAGCCTGAATGTCTGAAAGTTCAAACGCTTCAATCAAGCCTTCTTTTGCAGCCTGAGGGTTTGCACTGTGGCGGATAATAGAAATCGCTCTGTCTAAAGCATCTTGAGTTCCAATCACTTTCATGAATCCTTCAAGAATATGTGCTCTTTCTTTTGCTTTCTTAAGCTCAAACTGAGTTCTTCTTACGATTACCTCATGTCTGTGCTCTACAAAGTGATGAATGATATCTTTAAGGTTCAGCTGCTCCGGTCTTCCGTGTACCAATGCAATATTGTTTACACTGAAAGAAGTCTGAAGTGCCGTATATTTATATAATAGGTTAAGAACAACATTCGGAATAGCATCGTTTTTCAATTCATAAACAACACGAAGTCCTTTTCTGTCCGATTCGTCTCTGATCTCATGGATACCAGGGATTTTTTCATCTTTAACAAGCTCTGCTGTTCTTGCGATCATTTCCGCTTTGTTAACCTGATAAGGAATCTCACTAACGATAATAGCGTTTCTGTTTCCGATTTCATCAAAGCTAACCTTAGCTCTTAAAACAACTCTACCTCTTCCTGTATGGAAAGCATCTCTTACTCCGTCATACCCATAGATGATACCACCTGTAGGGAAATCCGGTGCAATGATGTGCTGCATCAGCTCGTCTATTGTAATTTCCTTATTATCAATATAAGCGCAGATAGCATCTACAGACTCAGATAAGTTGTGTGGCGCCATATTGGTTGCCATCCCCACTGCAATACCGGAAGTACCGTTTACCAAAAGGTTCGGAACTTTAGTTGGCATTACTGTAGGCTCCTGTAAACTGTCGTCAAAGTTATTCTGGAAATCAACCGTCTCTTTGTCTAAGTCTGAAAGCACCTCATCAGAGATTTTTTTCAATCTTGCCTCGGTATAACGCATTGCTGCAGGCGGGTCACCATCCATTGAACCAAAGTTACCCTGGCCGTCAACCTGAGGATAACGTAAGCTCCAGTCCTGGGCCATTCTTACCATAGCATCATATACAGAGGAATCTCCGTGCGGGTGATATTTACCCAAAACATCCCCAACAATTCTCGCAGATTTTAAATATTTTCTATTAGAAAATACCCCTAATCCATACATACCGTAAAGAACTCTTCTATGAACAGGTTTCAAGCCGTCTCTTACATCCGGTAACGCTCTTGAAACGATAACGGACATCGAATAATCGATATAAGACGACTTCATTTCATCAACAATGTTGATAGGAATCAGTCTTTCTCCTTCTTTTTGCATAAACAAATTTTATTGTAATGATATTCAAACTCTTAGCTGTAAGTCTGAAAATTATTTATTTCCAATTTTTATTAACGGGCTAATTTACGAAAAAAATGCCGATTTTTGCTGTAGAATTTATCCAAAAAATCTTAAAAATTCATAAAAATATGAGCGTATTAAGTATAACTTTCCACTGTACGAAAGATAACCTAGAAGAATGGGAAAATTATATTGATGAAACACTGGTTTTAATGACTGAAAACCTGATGGATGTAGACAAATATATTCTTTCTGAGGTACACAGTGACTTTATTGAGGAAGGTAAAAATTATAATCTCCTGCTAATCTTTGACAATGATGAACTAAGGGAAGATTTCATTCAAAGCGAACTTCTGAATATTTCTGAAAGAATAGAGAAAAAGTTCGGACAGGAAGTGATGATTTTTAATACTTTTCTGAACCCTAAAAAATCCAGATTATAATTTATAATAAAAAGCACTGAAAAAATTCAGTGCTTTTCTTTTTTTATCTGTGATGTCCATGACCACGGCCTCTGTGATGATGGCCACGATCGTCATAAATATACACTTTCTTAACCTGGCCAGGCGCATAATATCTTGCACTTCCACCATAATACCTTTTTGCATGGCCCGGCGGCATTCTTCTTCCATGAGGCTCATGCACTATGCAAGAGGACAGCATTAATAGTACCACGCCTACCCCAACAATTTTAAACATACTTTTCATTATTTTCACTTTTTCAATTCCGATAGCGAAATATATCAATGTTAATGCCAAAAGAAATTGAAATTAAGCTAATGTATGTTAAAAATGACTGCTAATGTTTTTATTTTATAAACTAATAACCACTTCTTTTTTTCACCTGTCCCGGAGCATAATCTTTTGCACTTCCGCCATACATTTTTTTAGCCTGTCCCGGTGGAATTGTTTTGACGCGACGCCCATTGTCATGCACTACACATGATGACAGCATAAACATCACGATAAGAACTCCTGTAATTTTAATCAAATTTTTCATTATTTCTATTTTTTCACCTTTAATATTACAAGGGTAATGCCAAATTGAAAAGTTCAAGGTTCAAGGTTCAAGGTTTAAGGTTTAAGGTTGGAATATACAGCCTTTTATGGTCAATGGTCAATTTTGCTTCGCAAGTCAATAGTGAATTTTACTATGGAGATTAATGTAATTATCAAACAAATTCATAATTCATAATTCATAATTCATAATTCATAATTCATAATTCATAATTCATAATTCATAATTCTTTAAATAATTTCGCTTCTTTTCTCCATCAAAACAAGATCTTTCCATTCGCCGTTGAGCTTTCCGATTTTTTTACGGACTCCCACTACTCTGAAACCGTTTTTCTGGTGAGATTTAATGGCCATTTCATTTTCGGAGAAGATATTGGTCTGCAATGTCCAGAATCCGTGGTCTTCGCTGTCCAAAATTATCTTTTTAAGCAAAATGGAACCCAATCCTTTCCCCTGGTATTCTTTATCAAAATAAATGCTTACTTCTGCAACTCCTTTAAAACTTTCTCTTTTGCTGATTGGTTTCAGGGCGCACCATCCTATTACTTCATTATTTTCATTTTCAAGTACCCAGCGGCAATCGTTGAAATATTCCATGCTCCAGGCTTCGGCTGTAGGAACTTCCGTTTCCAAAGTAGCAATTCCACTGTCTACTCCCTGCCGGAAGATCTCCAGTACTCTGGCTTCGTCATTGGGAAGCATTTCTCTTAATTCGTAATTCATCGTATTTAATGGTATTTTCTTTTCATTTTTCTTTTAATTCTTGAATAGTGGGTCTGCTTACTCTTCTCGTCCTGGGAAACAACACTGATATTCCCATCAACTTCCAGAACGGAGAGTTTTACATTGTTTATGTTTTCAATCCCATGTTCTCTTATGGCTTCTTCCAATTCACTTTCTGTAATTTTTACACGATTCAGGGCTGCCTGATCCGCAACTCCATCTCTGATAAGAATTACCGGTTCATCTTCCATAAAGGTCTGAAAAGAACGATTGGAAAACATTATCCTTTTTAAAATAAAATTAGCTGCAAACAAAACCAATGCCGCAATAATTCCTCCCTGAAGAGAGGTATCAGGGCCTACCATCGCATTCTGGACAGCATTTGAAATTAATAACAACAATACAACATCCCCTGCGTTGAGCTGAGAAAGCTGGTTTTTACCAAATAAACGAATAGCAATTACCATGAAAAGGTAAACGCAGAGGGAACGGACAGCAACGTTAAGAATAGGATCCACAATTTTTTTATCTACTCAAATGTATTGATTTTTGTGATTCGTAAAAAATATTTTATCGACAGATTTTGGTATACATTTTGAGCTTGGGATTCTGATAAACACCACAAAAAATAATGTCAAATGAAAAAATTATTTCTCTGTTTAGGAATATTCCTGTTCTTTGTATCCTGCAAAAAAAATGAAGCTCAGCCTGCTTTATCCCCTGATACAGCAATAAACGAGAAAGTAAATGAGCTTTATACCCAGTATGGTATGTTTAATGAAGCTATTTATAATCAACCGATTCCGGATAGTTTATTTTCCCAGGATTTAAAAAAAGTTTTAAACGAGGCAATACACGCATCAAAAGCAGATATTGAAAGGGTAAAAAAAAGTGATCATCCTGATGAAAAGCCATTAATCTTTGAAGGTGCTATTTTCTCCAGTTTGTATGAAGGGTTCACAAGTTATAAAATCAAATCTGTTAAGATACAGGATAAAACTGCTGAAGCACTGGTAGCTTTTGAATATAACGCAGCTACACCTAAAGAAACATGGATGGATACCGTACATCTGACCAATACAGAGAAAGGATGGAGAATAGATAATGTTACTTTTGATAAAATAGGGAATTCTAAAGACCTTAAAGCAAGGTTAACAGAATTTGTTCAAAGTACAAAATAATAGAAAAGCCGCTTATAAAAGCGGCTTTATTTTTTTACGGACACTGAACGATTGGAACATCACTGCAAATTACTTTATTTGCCCATTCGCAAAACGTACAGTATTTTTTAGGTTCTCCTCCGTACACTGACTTCAAATCTGACTTTGTCAGTTTCTTTAAATTTTTCATATAGTTTTAATTTTATGGTAGCCCAAAATTAAAACCTTACTGTTTATTCTTAATTACAACTTAATCTGATAAGTTTTCATTATTCACATATTATTGAATAATATGCAACGAATATTATCTGCTGTGGATCTCTACTGTCACAGGCATTACGTAAGTGTAAGCAACCATGTTATCAGTCAGTTTATTGCGGTCTACTCTATAATCAAGATCACTTAATACCATTTCGATTTCTTTACTTACCGTTTTGCAGTCTCCTGTAGAATGAACATTTACAATTTTACCATTTTTTGCAATATCAAATTTCACCACTGAGTTTACGGTTCCCTGCTTGTAATCAGGATTGGTAAGGTCAAAATTGGCTTCCAGCTTATTTCTTATATCTGTAAAAGTCTCGCTCTTATTCAGCTGAATAGGCTCAATAGTATTATGATTGGTAGTTTGGGCTTTGGCGGTGTTCAAAACGGCAGCAAATCCACAAACGAAAAGTGAAGCAAACAATATTTGAATTCGATTTTTCATAACTAATTGGTTTTAAATATTATACTAACCTTTTTTTGTATCTCTTGACCAAAGTTATTAAAAATAATTCATATTAATTTTACATTCAGTTAACATTGGGTTAACATTAAAACTTAATTATTTGATTATCAGTATTATAAATTTTAAAAATAATTGAAAATTTAATATTGAAAGGTAATTTTAAGCATAAAAAAGGCTAAACCTGATTAGTTTAGCCAATTATTATCTTGATTTTTTATTTTAAAAGTTGATCAATAAATCATTTAGATTCCTTCAGAATGACAAAATGCTGCATAATTTTATGAATACCTATTCCAGTTCTCTCTTCAAGAACTTCCCTGTCAAGCTTTTCTTAGACTTCACAATTTCTTCAGGAGTACCTTGTGCTACGATCTGTCCGCCATGCTTTCCTCCTTCTGGTCCAACGTCGATGATATGGTCTGCTAATTTGATTACATCCATATTATGTTCGATGATAATGAACGAGTTTCCAAGTTCTACCAGCTGGTTGATGGCTTCCATCAGGATTTTCACATCTTCAAAATGCAGTCCTGTTGTTGGTTCATCTAGAATATAAAGAGTATTTCCGGTTTGTCTTTTCGCCAGTTCGGTGGCTAGCTTGATACGTTGTGCTTCACCTCCTGAAAGTGTTGTTGACTGCTGTCCCAGGGTAATATATCCCAAACCTACGTCCTGTAATGTTTTCACTTTTGCAAAAATCTTAGGAATCGGCTGGAAGAAATCTACCGCTTCATCAATTGTCATATCCAGAACATCAGAGATTGATTTTCCTTTGTAGCGAACTTCAAGGGTTTCTCTGTTGAAACGTTTTCCGTTACATGTTTCGCAATGTACATATACATCCGGAAGGAAATTCATTTCGATTACTTTCAATCCACCACCCTGACAGGTTTCGCATCTTCCGCCTTTTACATTGAAAGAGAATCTTCCCGGCTTATAACCACGGATTTTACTTTCCGGAAGCTCCGCGAAAAGGTTTCTGATATCCGTAAACATTCCTGTATAAGTAGCAGGATTAGAACGAGGAGTTCTTCCGATTGGAGTCTGATCTACATCTACAATTTTATCAATATTCTCCAGTCCTTCAATCTTTTTGTAAGGTAAAGGTTCCTGAACGGCTCTGTAGAAGTGTTTGTTAAGGATCGGATATAGTGTTCCGTTAATCAGGGAAGATTTTCCGCTTCCTGAAATTCCGGTTACTACCACCAGTTTTCCAAGAGGAACATCCAGGGTTACATTTTTCAGGTTGTTTCCTGTAGCTCCTTTTAAAACAATATTTTTACCACTTCCCGCTCTTCTTTCTTCAGGAATTGCAATTTTTCTTTTTCCATTGATATATTGAGCTGTAATGGTATCTGCTTTCAACAGGTCTTTTGGTTTTCCCTGCCAAAGGATCTCTCCACCAAATTTTCCGGCTCTTGGACCAATATCCAAAACCTCATCAGCTTCCAGAATCATGTCTTTATCGTGCTCTACCACCAATACAGAGTTTCCGATGTCTCTAAGGTTTTTCAGAGAATGAATCAGCCTTTCATTATCTCTCTGGTGAAGCCCGATACTCGGTTCATCAAGAATATATAATACATTAACCAACTGAGACCCGATCTGCGTTGCGAGACGGATTCTCTGTGATTCTCCTCCTGAAAGGGTTTTTGAACTTCTGCTCAAACTTAGATAGTCCAAACCTACATCCAGTAAGAACTGCAGCCTGGTTTCAATCTCTTTTAAGATCTCGTGAGCGATGATTTTATTTTTTTCTGAGAATTTATCTTTAACGTCGGCTAGCCAGTCTTTTAAATCAGATAAGCTTAATCCGTTGACCTCAGCAATATTTTTCCCGTCAATTTTAAAGCTTAAGCTTGAAGGCTGAAGACGTGTCCCGTGACATTCCGGACATGTTTCTTCTGTTGTAAAGTGTCTTTCCAGCAAAATGGCTTCATAAGATTCTCTTTCATCAATAATTTCTTCCATGAAAGCGATCAAACCATCAAAACCAATTTTAATCTTCTTGGTAATCCCAGCGTATTTAAGATCTTTATTAAATTCTTTGTGACATCCATTGTAGATATAATCCAGTGCTTCTTCCGGAATATCCTTCAAAGGTGTTGTTAATCCTAATCCGAAGATCTCAAGAATGTTTTTGATCTGCGAAAGAATCCATTTGTTGGATTTGATATCTTCCAATGGCAATAATCCACCCTGATTGATTGACAGCTTGGGATTATCTATGAAATAATCTGTATTGATTTTTTTAATGGTTCCCAATCCTTTACAGTCTGGGCAGCTTCCTTTCGGGGAGTTGAATGAGAAAGTATTTGGTTCCGGCAGAGCCAAAGAGTGTCCTGTTTCTGCATCCATCAGGTTTTTGGAAAAGTACTCAATGTCTTTGCTTCCCAGTTTCTGAATTCCGATAATTCCTTCCCCCATTTCCATTGCAGTACGCAATGATTTTTCCATTCTGCCTTCTGAGGCACTCTCCCCTATAATCCAACGGTCAATAACGATATCGATATCGTGGGTTTTATAACGGTCAAGTTTTAAATCATATTCAATATCCTGTAATTCTCCATCAATTCTTGCCTGTCCGTAGCCTTTTTTAGCCATCTGTACAAAAAGTTCATGATAATGACCTTTTCTGGAACGCACTACCGGCGCCAAAAGCATAATTTTCTCTTTTTTATAGTTTTCTTTGATGGTTTCCAGGATCTGATCTTCAGTATAGCTCACCAGCTTTTGCCCGGTAGACAAAGAGTATGCATCCGAAACTCTTGCATACAAAAGACGAAGAAAATCGTACAGTTCTGTAACAGTTCCTACGGTAGAACGAGGATTTTTATTGGTTGTTTTCTGCTCGATGGCGATAACGGGTGAAAGTCCTTCTATTTTATCTACATCAGGACGTTCCAATCCCCCCAGAAACTGACGTGCATAGGCAGAGAATGTTTCGATATAACGACGCTGGCCTTCTGCAAAAATGGTGTCAAAAGCCAATGAGGATTTTCCACTTCCGGAAAGGCCGGTAATAACGACCAATTCGTTGCGTGGAATTTTAACATTAATATTTTTAAGGTTGTGTTCACGTGCTCCGTAAACTTCTATATATTCTGTTGATTTGCTCATAATTCGGAGTGACTTTGCCTGAAAATCACAACGTGCAAAAATACGAAATTTTATAGACTTTTTTTGAATATTAGAACGATAAAAGTTTTATAAAAAATTCCTAGGTTTTGTTAATAGATTGGATCTTACTTTATTGAATTTTGCTGAATGATTTCATACGTTCTGGATATTATGTTTCGGCTAAAGCCAATCGAAAACCTCATTTAATAAAAAAACGGGCTAAAGCCCGTGCCTATTGAATGCTTTGGTTCACGCAGATTTTTCAATGCAACAAATAAAAAATGCCGTAATAACAACGGCATTTATATTTTAAACTGATTTTAATTTTCTTTAAAGATTTACATGTCCTGGAAATCAACATCTTCATTGTTTATCCTTACTACATATTCAATCCCGTCAATGGCTTTGGCAATAATCTGGTTTCTGATGATATTGGCCATATTTTCCCAATAGGCTCTTCCGTAGAAAGAATAGTTCTGCGGAATAATTTCTACCTCAACAGTTCTTACAAAACCTTCTTTGGGTTTGTTGCTGATCATGGTTCCTCTTCTTACTCTCACTTCTCTTAGCTCATCTTTCAGAATCATGCGGCAGTAGTTTTTGACGTCTTCCAAAGAAATGATTTTATCTCTTGTTGTGAGTGCGTATTTATAAGCCTGAATACTGTCTGTTCCTTTCTGTTCTTCAGCTCCTCCCAATGTTTCGGTAAGCAATACAACAGTTTGTGACTTTAACTGATTGGAAAGTTCAGTTCCCGGACGCATATGATTGGCCAAAGTACAATGTGTAACCCAGAAAGAAGCGTAAGTATGATCGGTTTTTTCTACAGGTTCCATAATGACATAATTCAGTTCCTGTCTGATATTCCTTTTGGCGTTGTTCACTTTCTGTACCATGGTTTTCATTTTATCGGACATTTCGCTGAGAACGCCTTTTACGTTGTCCCTATTTAAAAGGGAAAATGCTGCAATTTCGTCTCTTGTCAATTCAAGAACATTGGCAATCATATCAACTGCATTTCGGCTTGTGAAACGTTCCATTCCGCCTTTTCTTACAGTGTATAAACCTTTTTTAAGGTCATCTGCAGGTGTAAAAGGGATTTCGGTGTACTTTCTTCCGTCACCATCCTGCACTTCATCTACATAAAGGAAATGTTCGCCTTCATCTGTTACCAAAGGAATATTATTTCCCATGATATCAAGACTGTATTCTGTTTTTTTCCAGCCTCTGTTATAGATTGGGAAGGCATTCAGCACAAATGAGAAGTTATCAAGGATTTCTGCTGAAAACTGCGGCGGGAATTCAAAAGTAAGCCACAGGAAACTTTTATTATCCAGGAACTTTGTAATTTCTTCTTTTCCCGCTAAGAAATCAAGATTCTGAGGAAGCTCTCCTGGTTCTGAGAACAAGCTTCGGGAAATTCCTGTTACTTCAATAAATTTATGGCGGTAAATACTTTTAATATCATTAATCACCTTATTTCTGATAGACTGCTCTTTGAACATCTGTTCGTAACCATCCGTATGATTTTCTGTAAGATAACTTAATCCTTCTCTTACGAATAAAGGGTTTCCATTGCTGGATACTGAAATGTACGGCAATAATTTATATACAAAATCAAGGTGTTCAAAAGCCGGATTGGAGCAGAATATGCTAAGATATTTAGGAAAGTTTTCACTGATATACTTGCTGACATCGACTCCTATTGTGATTTTTCTGTAATCTTCCGGTCTTCCCTGGAATCTTGCAATGGGAATTTTATTAAATCTGTCATCTATACTGTAGCAGGTATTTCCTACAAACATAACAGAGGTATGAACTTTATTGATTCTTACATTTCCTACCGGTGTAAAAGGGATGTTCAACTGCTTATCGGATTCTGACTTTACTGTGGAAGTCATCTGTTTACGGAAGAAAAATTCTGTGTGTTCCAATAAAACTTCCGATGAATCATAAGGCTGTGTAAAAGCCACGGAATGAGCAGGAATAGGATGTGTATAGATGGACGGTGTAAGAAGCTTTGCTAGTTTCTCCAATATACGGGCATTCACCGTCTGTATTTCATTATTCGCTTTAAAAACTTCTGTACTGAATGCGTCTATCAACAGTTTTACAAAAGGATCCAAAGACTGAGGGCTTCTCAGTCCCCATACTTTAGTTGCATTCTGAAGCATTCTCGCTTTTACAGACTCTTTGGAATAAATATTCTGATCTAAATTCATAATTTTCTTTCGCTGTTAAAAATATTAATCAATAGACATCGGGCTTAGAAACAATTCGGTTGAAAAACTGAAGCGTTCTCCTGTTTCTTCCATTTTTGCATTGATGGCAATTCTTACTTTCTTTTTAATTTCGGTGTGTTCTTTAGTATCGTAGCTGTGCTCTACAAACTGTATATGGGCATCGATCTGCGGACTTACAATTCTTGGTTCATATTCCTGGATCTGTCTTCTTAAGCTTTTGACAAAAACGTTTTCCCAGATGGCACTTGTTACTCCGTTATCGAATTCAAGGTTCCAAACATCGTTTCCATAGTTTTCATCATATCTGTTCTCCCCTTTTTTGGTGGTGATCAGCAGCATAATATTGTGAGCAATACTTTCTCCCATATCGCAGGTATCGATACTTCCGCCTTCGGTCATTAAAGTAGACGGTACGAAAGGCATTCTGTAATTTGGTGTATCCATAACTTATAGTTTTTACTTCATGGTTCCGCTTATTTAAAAACGGAATACCAAAGTACGCATTTTCACCAAATAATTGTTACAATACATCAAAATATTATTCAAAAAGAAGGGCCTTCAACCTGAATTGAAAGCCCCGAATCTGTTATATCTTTTATTTTATTTAAGCATCTGCCTTTTTTCGGTTGATAAAATAATATACCGGAAGTCCCAGCAGTACCAATACAAAGCCCGGCCACGTATATTGCTGTTTGTAAATTAACAGTAAAATACAGAAACATGTTCCTATGATAAGGTAAATAGCAGGTGTCACCGGATAAAGCCATGTTTTATAAGGTCTTTCTAGTTCCGGTTGTTTCATCCTTAAGTAAATCACTCCAAAAACCGTAATCATATAGAACAGAACGATCACGAAAGAGATCATATCCAGTAAATTCCCGTACTGCCCGCTCAGACACAGAATGGAAGCCCAGACTCCCTGCATCCATAAAGCATTTTCCGGAACTTCATTTTTATTGTTTTTTACCGCTGATTTAAAGAACATTCCGTCTTTTGCCATCGTCTGAAAAACTCTCGCTCCCGCCAGAATCAATCCGTTATTACATCCAAATGTAGAAATCATTACCAATAAAGCAATGATGATAGTTCCTGCACTTCCAAAAATATTCTGAGATGCTGCTACCGCTACTCTGTCATTGGCAGCAAATGCAATTCCATCTCTGTCTAATGCATTTAAGTAGACATAATTTACAGCGATATAAAGAATCATCACAGCAGAAGTTCCGTAAATCATTGACTTTACAACATTTTTTTTAGGGTTTTCAATCTCCCCGGAAACAAATGTTACACTTTCCCAGGCAACAGAACTGAAAACTGAACCTACCATTGCGGCAGCAATTCCTCCCAGCAAAGTCATTCCACCAATCGGTTCCCAGCCTTCTTTAAGGAAATTACCGCTCAAATCTTTTTTAAGGTTATTAAAAGAATCTGTTCCCCAGCTGAAGTTTTCTGACAAATGAGAAATATCTACCAATATAAAACCGGCAGCAATTAAGCCTAATAATGCAATGATTTTGGAACCTGTAAAGATGTTCTGAAGGATTTTACCGCTTTCCACTCCTCTGGTGTTGATATAGGTAAGCAAAATAATGACGGCGATCGCCAGAATCTGTATCCATGTAATTTTAAATTCCCCACTTTGAAAAATTGGGGCTGCATCGTTAAGAGAAGGAATAAGGTAAGCTGTAAATTTACCAAAAGCCATTGCTACGGCAGCAATTGTTCCGGTTTGTATTACTGTAAACAATCCCCATCCGTAAAGGAAACCCATCCTTTTACCAAAAATCTCTTTCAGGTAGGTATATTGTCCGCCGGCTTTCGGAAACAGTGCAGAAAGCTCACCATAACTTATTGCTGCTGCTACGGTCATCACGCCTGTGATAACCCATACTACAATCAGCCAAAAACCTGATCCCAGGTTTCGTGTCATATCAGCACTTACAATAAAGATCCCGCTTCCGATCATAGAACCCATCACCAGCATAATGGCGTCCCATAGTTTCAGTTTTTTTTGCATAGTCAAGTATAGGGGTCAAATATAATCAAATCTGTCTTTGATTTTGAATTTTATTGCAAAATCCTTGAAACAGCTGGTTTTTATCATTTTTAAATCGGTTATGATTCAATATTAATTAGTATTTTTGGGAAAAATATTAAAAATGAAATTTAAAGCGATATTATTAGGCGCAGCTTTAATGGCTTCTTCTTTAGCGTTTGCTCAATCCGGTCCACCGGAAGGAAAAGCTTTGGTAGGCGATACTTACGGAGATCAGGTAACTTCCTCCGCTGAATCTAAAGCAATCACAGTAGACAATCTGAATAAACAGCTTAAAAAAGACAACAAAAAAGTTGAAAACGTAGCCGTTAAAGGAAAAGTAACCGATGTTTGCGATAAAAAAGGATGCTGGCTTACCATTCAGACTGAAGACAATTCTAAGTTTTTTGTAAAAATGAAAGACTATGCTTTCTTTGTTCCTACAGCTTTAAAAGGTAAAAATGTAGTAGTGGAAGGTAATGCAGAAAGAAAAGTAACTTCTGTAAATGAGCAGAAACATTATGCGGAAGACGCCAAGAAGCCACAGGCAGAAATTGATGCGATTACACAGCCTAAAGAAGAAATCAGATTTGTAGCAAACGGAATTAAAGTGGTTAACTAAGTTAACTAAGCTTTAATTATTGAATAAAATCTAAATTTTATATTTCTAAGATTAAGTTTGGGCTAAAGCCCATTCCTATTGAATATGAATTTTAATATCCCAAGTTTGTAAAAATAAAATCTCCGGCAGACCTTCAGGTCTGCCGGAGATTTTTTATGAGGTTATTTAAAATTTTTTTAATCTTCAATTTTAAAATCCACTACAGAATCCAGTTTCGGATATTTAGTAGCAGAAATAAATTTCTTTCCGGTACAGTTTATTTCCAGCCAGCCTTTTCTTTTCTTTACATCTCCGGCTTCCATTACAAAAGGAACAAAAGAGATTTCATCTTTCCCCTCTTCTTTGATTTCTCTGTACTGAACTGCTATATCCAAAATACATTCATGCTCTGTATTCAGTCTTACGTTTCTGTAAATAATATCATAATGCGTTTCTTGATTTTCAGGGATGTCTAAATAAGTTTCCCAGCCTGTGATATCAGAGTTGAGTTCACTGATTGCCTTCAGTGCATAATAAAGAGCAATAGTATAATATTTTCGGGTTCCTTTTCTGGTATAATCGTCTACAAAATGGCCGCCTTCAAATAAGATCGTAGGCATTCCGGCTTTGATAAAATTATCTCCTGTGGAAGTAGGGTAAAATTCATCAGAATATCTTCCGATCTGATTAGGGATCATTTCCTTCAAATGATTGTATACACTTCCGATGACTGCCATACATTTTTTTCTGTTTTCAGTCACGGTACGTTCTACATTTTCGGAAGGAGCCAAAAACGAAAGCGTAGCAGGATGAATACCATCAGTGGTAAAAATGGTTCTCTGCTCATGAAGGTTTAATGCATAATCATATTTTTTTGAAGCTGCTGCATTTTTCAGAAACTTAATCTCTTTACTCGCTTCGTTGTGAAAATCTCTGTTCAGATCAATATCGGAAGCATTCAGCCTCGTCCATCTTTCAGATCCGTCCGGATTCAGCATGAATATAAAGTCAAGCTGTATTTTACTGAACAGATCTTCTTTCATTTCAGGTGCTTTATCAAGACTTACTAAAAGGTCCAACATAGCATGAGTTGCGTTGGATTCATTTCCGTGCATTTGTGACCAGGCCAATACCTGAATCTTTCCTGTTCCTATAGTTAACTGATAAATAGGTTTACCTAAATAGGATGTTCCGATCTCTTGGATATAATCGCTGAGATTGGTCTGTAGGTAAGAAAATAATTTTTCAGGGGAAATATAGCGATTTGAGAAATCGGGTGTCTGAGAATAGATCTGTTCAAAATTCATCTTGAGAAATAATTTACAAGAATCAAATTTAACCATTTTTAGGTAAAAACTTAAATTAACATTTGTGAATATTGTGAAAATACGCAGATTTACATTTGTGTCTTGATTTTAAAATCATTTACAAAGTTTAAATCATGGTGGTATTACGACTTAAAAAGAGAGTTAACACTTGTAACATTGTTAAACAGCGCTGAATGACATATTGTCTGTTGGTAAAATTGTGGATTGCGAATAATTTAATTTGATATATTTAAAATACACAAAATCAGTACATTATGTATTTTATCTAAATTACATTTATAACACTACTTGAAGTGTAAAAAACGTTGTTTTTACCCATTTGAAGGTTATTTTATTAAACATAAAAATTGTGGAAAACTTTATTGCTCATCTAATTATACAAATGTAAAAAGCTTAAAATATAGAAATCTTCTCTGGAATTTTAGGTAATCTGTGTTTTTGGGGTCAACTTCGCAGGCAAAAAAATATAGCCATTGAGCATGTATATAATTTCCCTTCGACAAAGGAAGTATATCGACTAGAAATAGAGTATTTACATCGGTAATTTACCATTGTAATGCCTTAAAAATACTTATTATAAGCTATTTTTTAGATATTTAGGTATCTTAAAAGAGATTAGGTAGATTAATTATGTAAATAGTAAGTAAGAAGTCATTTAAGGGATAAAATATCCTCTGAAAATACAGTAATTTACATTTATAAACTAATATAAAGGGTAAATAATGGAACAATATTGTTATCTTAATCAATACAGCAAATTCCTGCAGAAGAATGATGTCATCAATAAATACAATTGTAATTTAAATATAATACATTGATTTAAAGTAGTTTATTTTTGTTTTACAAATGTATACAGATAATAATTTCAATTATTTACATTTGTATTTTGCATTTGTAAATTTTATGAGTTACATTTGTAAAATAATTAAAGGCTTATTTTTATGAGTTTAAATGAAAGAATTTCCAAAATTATAGAGTATTCTAATCTTACTCCTTCTGAGTTTGCAGATGAGATTGATGTACAGCGTTCATCCATTTCACATATTACATCAGGAAGAAACAAACCGTCTCTTGAGTTTATCATAAAAATAAAATCCCGTTTCCCGGAACTTCTGTGGGACTGGCTGGTTACAGGTGAAGGTGAAATGCTGAAATCCCAGCTACCCGAATCAGAAATTAACGAAGAACATACCGAAGAGGAGAAAATAAAAACAACTCCTCTCCCCGACTTATTTACGATGATGAATGACGATGATGAGTTCGGGAGTGATGAAACTGAAATGGAAGCTCCAAAATCAAGTGCTGGAGAATCGTTTATACCAGCCCAAGATAAAGTCCCGGAAAAAATATCGGATTCTCAGCGATTAGAAAATTCCGACAATCCTATTTTAGGACAACTATTTGGAAATCAACAAAATAAAATAAAACGTATTGTTCTGTTCTATGAAAACGGAAAATTTGAAAGTTTTGAACCTTAAAAAATAAAAACCTGATCAAAAAAATGATCAGGTTAAAAAATATTTGAAGAAGAAAACTAAAGCTATTGCTTTATTTTGTTTTTTTGAAATTGAATGGGATACCCAGTTGGTGGAATTATTATTTTATGATAACGATCCATCCCACAATATGTTTCTTTATAATTTCGGCTATTGATAAGGGTGATACAGTTGCTTATGTATCTAAAGAGATTCTGTTATAGGGCAGTATCCTAAAGGTAAATGAAAACATTTTCATGCATTGGTTTTTTATGGCTCTATCAAATATAAATATTTAAAATCAAATCAACAATAAAAATCACATTATTTTAATATATAATTAATATTAATAATAATTACGTTAATTATTATTAATTCTATTTTGTTCTTCAGAAATAATGAAGCTTCTGTACTGATGTTGAAAGCAATAAAAAGGCCCGCAAATCTGCAGGCCTGATAGGTATAGTAAGAACAATATTCTTATTTCCTTCTTCTTTCCAGTTCTTTTTTGATAAGTCCCAGCTCTCTTCCGGTTTGCCCGGCTACAGAGGTATTTTCTCTGGCTCTTCTTGTCAGGTATGGCACAACATCCTTTACAGGTCCATATGGAAGATATTTAGCCACGTTATAGCCTTTATCAGACAAATAGAAGGTAATATTATCACTCATTCCGTAAAGCTGTCCAAAATAAACGTGTGGATTGTCACTGTCCAAAGATTTTGCTTTCATTTTATCCATAATCAGCTCTGAAGAGATTTCGTTATGGGTTCCAAAGAAGGCAGAAACTTTATCCAGATGATTCATGACAAAGTCGATTCCTGCATTGTAGTTCTTATCCGAAGCATCTTTACTTGGCTGGATAGGATCTGCATATCCTTTCTCTGCTGCTCTGGCTCTTTCTTTTTCCATATAAGCACCACGTACAATTTTGTAACCGATGAAGTAGTTTTTCTCTCTTGCTCTCTGAAGATTAGCTTCCATGTATTCCAGTCTTCCTGTTCTGTACATCTGGATGGTATTCCAAACGATAGGTTTTTGCTGGTTATATTTCTCCATCATCTCTTCGCAAAGGTGGTCTGCTGCATCCTGCATCCAGGTTTCTTCAGCATCTACCATTACTTTTTTATCATTCTCGTGGCAAAGACTGCATACTTCATCAAATCTTTTTACCACTCTTTCCCATTCTTCTTGCTGGCTGGTAGTAAGCTCCACTCCTTTTCCAACTGCTTCATAAAGATCAATTCTTCCGAAAGCGGTAGGCTTGAATACGATAAAAGGAATGGCCGGATTTCCCACTGAGAATCTAACAATATCCTTAATTTCTTTGCAAACCGCATCAAAAGTTTCTTCATCTTCTTTTCCTTCAATAGAGTAATCGAAAATACTTCCAACCCCTCTTTTGAACAGCTGCTTCACAACCTTCATACTTTCTTCACGGGTTTCACCACCGCAGAACTGCTCAAACAAGGTGTTTTTTACAATTCCGGTAACGAAAGGAAAATTGTTGTGTACTGTAAAATTCAGGACAGATGTTCCAAGGCTTGTAAGAGCGGGCTGTTCAATCATTTTAAACATCCAGTACGCCTTTCTCAATTGTGCATCAGACTTGTCTGCAAATGCAACTTTAGTATCATTAAAAATGGGCATTCCTATTTATTAAATTTAGTTAGGCAAAGGTAATAATAACCTCAGTTTATTTAAAGAATTTTTTTATAATTTATGCTCTATTCCATTTAAAAGCATTGCAATAATTCCTACGAAAACCCAGAATCGTAATATATTTAACGTGAAGAAGTTACTTCTTCGGGAATCATTGATAAGAAGATAAATACATAATATCATGATAAAAAGTCCTCCGGCAAAATAGTAGGCCATGAATCCGGTAACACCGGTTTTGGTAATAAGTTTCATGGAAACTGCCATTGTAACCACGAGTAAAGAAGACAGGATAATTTTTGTATTTCTGCTTTTAAAATAATTAGGAATGGTGGTATACCCAAACGTTTTGTCTACACTTCTGGTAAGGGTATCTTTCACAATATCAATGCACAGCAAAATAAGGAAAAGAAAAACAGCCATAAGGAATACCTTTTTTGAAAAAGTTTCGTAGTACACCATCATTCCAAAGAATGGATACAAGGTAAGGCTCACAAAGGTAAGATTGTTTACAATGAGTATTCGGCTCAGTTTATGGCTGTAAAACCACATAAAAAACTGATAAACTACAAAAAAAACAAATACATTATGGGAAATCATCCAGGCTACTCCCAAAGAAATAGCACTGAGTGCCAGATAAGCGTATAGAAAATATTTCTGCTTGATAAAGCTCTGAACCCTTGTTCTGAAAGGCTTTACGATGTGGTCTTTCTCCAGATCATAGAACTGATTGATTATCCCTCCGGCCAGAATGGTAAGAACCGTACAGAAAATAATGCCGTGTACTTTGAAATCAAAGACGAATTTTCTGAAAGATTCATCCTGATTAAATAAGAAAAAAGTGGAAACATAGAGGGCAAATGTCAGCAGAGCTGCTACAAAAAACCGTGCTCCGAGCAGAAAGCCCACAAATTGGGAAAATCTGTACAGGAAAGATTTTGATATATAATTTTTAGATTGGAAAGTTTCTTTTTCAGAATTCATTCCAATCTTTTTAAAATCTGTAAATCACTTCTTTCTGGAAGCCTTCAAGCATTTTTTCTGCTTTTGCATAGTCTTTGGTAAATCCTAAGATATAACCGCCTCCACCGCTTCCGCAGAGTTTAAGATAATAAGCGTTAGAATCCAGACCTTTTTTCCAGATGTTGAAGATACTTTCAGGAATCATAGGACGGAAATGTTCATAGGCCCAGTGAGAAAGTTTTTTCAGGTTTCTGAAGAAAGGATTCATATCTTTTTTAAGGAAAGATTCAATACATGCGTTGTTGTAACGGATAAATTCTTCTTTCAGAGTCTTGCGGAAACCTTCTGTTTTCATTTTTTCAAAGAAAATCTGAATCATAGGACCTGTTTCCCCTGTTATCCCAGAATCAATAAGGAAAATGGCTCCTTTTCCTTCTTCTCCTTCTGGAATATTTACTCTGCCTAAATTTTCTTTATTTTCGATAAGAATCGGAAGATTCATGTAACAGATCAAAGGATCCATTCCTGAGCTTTTTCCATGAAAATAGCTTTCCATTTCACCGAAAACAGCTTTTAATTTTTTAAGATTATCTTTTGAGATGCTCTCAGGATTCAGTTTGCTGATTGAATATTTTTCAAAAATAGCAGCTACCAAAGCTCCCGAACTTCCCACTCCGTATCCCTGAGGAATATTGGAATCAAAGAAAAGTCCGTTAGAAATATCATTTTTGAAACTCCCAATATCCAATTTAAAATCGTCGGAAAGATCAAGTGCTGTAAGATATTCAGAATATTTCTGCAGATGTCTGTTGGAATTAAGTTCAAATTCAGAACTCAGATCTGAAAATTTCAAAGTCCCTTTATAGAAGCTGTAAGGTACTACAAGCCCCTGGGAATCTTCAATCATTCCATATTCTCCAAACAGGATTATTTTTGCATAAAATAGAGGGTTGGTCATTTTGACAATAAATCTTTTTGCAAAGTTAAAAATTATTTCGCTGAATATAAGCAAAACTCAGGCCGAAATTTCTCTATTAAATATAAGAAAAAAGCCTGAGATTATCAGGCTTTTATAATAAATTATTTAAAAATTACTGTTTGATCAGCTTTTTGTTGATGGTTTGCCTCTCTGTTTCAATGGTAATCACATAGTTTCCAGTCTGAATTGAGGAAAGGTTTATTTCCTGTTTATTTCCTTTTAAAGAAGAATCTGAAACTATCAGTCTTCCAGCCTCATCATAGATTTTATACCCTTTTAGTCTTTCTTTTGAAGACAGGGTTATCATATTTTTGGCTGGATTCGGATAAATATTGACTGAATTACTTTTTGTATTGGTATCTTCTACTGCTAAAACACTGCAAGAGAAATTCACATTCCATCCGTTTCCAGTAACGCCTCCATCTGAAACAAATCTTACGGTAATTGCACCTGAAGGATCTGTAGATGTAAACGGTCCAGGTAGTGTACTTCCACTCAGATTATTCCCATTGGCAAATAGTGGTGAAGCCGTAGAAGGGCCGTTATACACATACATAAAATCGTACCCCTGTTCAATATCGAATGCAGTAAATGTCATTGTCATAGATGAACCGGGAGTAGGATAAAATGTTTTTACAAGGTCTTCATTATCTTTATATTGCCCCGTGAGACCTCCTGTATCCAAAAACGGAGTTCCATCACACCATGCTCCGTCAGTCAGGAAAAGCTTTGATAACTGGAATGCATTTGGTCCGCTGCAATCTGTTCCCACACTTAGTCTGTAATAAGATGCCGGTTGTAAATTTGAAAAATTAAAAGACTGTGTATTAGCATTTCCGGAAGATACTGCCGCTCCGTTTGCTGTTGTCAGTTTATATTTCCATGCTGTTGAAAGAGCATCTGTAAAAGTGGCATTTGCAGAAGTCTGTGTGATATTGTTAATGTTAAAATTCGTTATAGATGTAGGGCAAGACGTCGTACAGTTGGTACCAAGACAGCCTTTTGAATCTATTGTATTTTTGATCAATGTTCCTGGCTGTACACCAAAGCCATTCGCAAAATTAATCCCTACACTGCTTACCAAATGGCAGTAGCTCATAATAGTTCCACCGCCTGCAGGAGGAAGAGCAGCAGTACATCCTTCGTTATTTCCTGAAGCAGGTCCACAACCATCAATAGCTGTATTATTTCCGTTCCAGAAGCATGAGTGAGTATGCGGTGATCCTAAATTATGTCCAAGTTCATGTGTCATAGCTTCTATATTCCATGAATAGGTTGGTACATTTTGATAGCTAAAATTCATACCGCAATAAGAATACTTGTAACTGGTACATAATGAATTTACATATGCAATACTGGTTGTAGCCGGATTTCTTAATAACTGAGCCACATCTCCGTTAAAAGTGGTTCTGGTGGTTCTAAACTGGCTCAGAATTGTGCTTGGTGAGCCGGCGTAAGGGTCGGTAGTTGTCCAAACAAAAACTTCGCTTAAAGCCACATTAATATTCTCATTTGCATACAAGGTTGCAACATTATTATGCATAGCAGTAACCCAATTCGTAGTAGTAGTTGTATTGCTTCCATTTTGGGTATATGGACCGAAACCTGCTTCATAATATATTCTTACGCAGTTGTCTGTTTTCTTTTTACTGGTATTGTTAGGATTGAAAACGGGTCTCTGAACCTGGTTTTCTTTCAATCCGTCTACATCACAGGCAAATGGATTAGATCCTGTTAATTTAGAATCTGAATAGCTTACAAAATCTTCAGAATTTTTAGCTTTTCCTACCACAACATTTCCTAATTCTAGTGTAGAAGCAACACCTACAATATCATCATTAAAAAAACTAAAGGCAACAATAGAGGTATTATCTCCTTTTACAATTCCCTGATAATAGACCCCCGGGGTATATTCTACTGTTTTACTCTTATCGGTAACTACTTTAAAATCGCTGGTTAAGATCTGATGTTTGTACATTTCAACAGTGATCTGTCTGCTGCCATCAAAGGGAAAAGAGATTTCAAGAAAATCAGGTTTTTCTTTGATTAATCTTTTCAATTCTGCAGACTTCAAAGACATAACAGTAATATCTGCTGCTGCCCGTTTGTATTCGGCTATTTTATCAGCCGTTTTATTGGTTTCAAATAAATCGTAGGTTTTAAGTTCCGTTTTCCGATTATGAAATTCCAAAACTTTTTGAGCAACGGGTTTTAAATTTTGAGAAAAACAAAGAATAAAATATTGCAGAAAGCAAATTAATAGAAACTTTTTCATGATTTTGGTAATTTTATCTGTTTTTCACAAATAAACAAAAAAAATCAACACATAGTGAAAAACTACTATTATATTCTAGTATTTATAAAAAGTCTACAAATAAATCAAATCAAATGACAAAACAAATGTTTTTTATTCGTTAAAATAAAAAAAGACGTTAAAAATAACGTCTTTTCTTTTTTATAATGTTTCTCTGTTGGTTCTCATTTTAACCTTCAGGAATCTGATTAAAACTAATCCTGCTGCAAAGAATATGGTCATGGACAATGCCGCGATACGCATATTATTGAAATGCTCAATTAATGTTGCAAAGATGAATGTCCCGATGATGATCGCAATTTTCTCCAATACATCATAGAAACTGAAGTAGGTTGTGTTTTCCATCGAGTTTTCAGGAAGCAATTTTGAATAGGTAGATCTGGACATCGCCTGAAGACCACCCATTACTAATCCTACCACTGCAGCTACTCCATAGAACTGGTATTCTACCGTTGGATTTTCTTTATTCAGGAAATAAGCCCAGAGGCAAGCAACAATCCATAGGATGATAGCAATTGAAATAACGTTTTTGTTCCCGATTCTCTTAGATAGCCTTGAGAAAATAACAGCTCCGATAATGGCTTCAATCTGAATAACCAAAAGGGTTCCGATCAGTTTATCCTGAGCTAGATTGATCTCACTCTTTCCGAATAAGGTTGCCATAAGGAAAATCGTCTGCATTCCTACACTGTAAAAGAAGAAACTCGACAGGAAGAATTTAAGATTTCTGTCTTTGAAAAGCTCTCCTCCTACTTTAAACAGTTCGTGAAAACTTTCTTTTGCAATATCTTTATAGAAGCTCAGATTATCTTTAAATACTTCAAAGAATCCTCCCTGTTCTTCATGCTTTTTGAAGATGTTCTTATAATTCAGTAATACAAGATCTTTAGGAAGCTTGTCTTTCACATCCCCAAACTGAGGAAGGTGTTTGAATGTATATTGAGAGAATCCAAACCACCATGCTCCCGTTAACAGGAAGCTGATTCTTGTAAATAGTAACTGCTGAGCAGCTCCTTTAGCAAAAACCTGAATCAGAACCAAGCAGATTACTACTAAAACTACAGAACCAATATATCCGTAGACATATCCTCTTGCAGAAAGTGCATCCTGCCTGTCCGGTGTGGCAATATCCGGAAGAAAGGAGTTATAAAACACCAAGCTTCCCCAGAAGCCGACACTGGCCGTAATACTGAAGAGAAGTCCCAGAAATACATTGTGCATCCCTGTAAACATGGCTAATCCCATACATGATGTTGCTCCCAGATAGCAGAAAAACTGAAGGAAAGATTTTTTGTTTCCGATAGTATCTGCCAATGAAGATAAAAATGGAGACAACAATACTACAATAAAGAATGATATGGTAAGTGAATATCCATATACAGCATCCGGCTGATATCCTTCTCCAAAAATTTTGATTGTATGTCTTACCGGAACATCAATCCATGTTTTGGTTTCGGCTATGTATTCCTTTTTCTCGTACGCTGTGGTAAGGATAGAGTAATAAATAGGGAAAATAGTAGAGGTAATGACCAGGGAATACACGGAGTTTGCCCAGTCATATACAGCCCAGGCTTTCATAATCTTTGGATTATTCTTTATGTTTTTAGGCTGTCGATTCTCAGTTTCAGACATTTCAAATATATATTAGTAGCACAAAAATAGAAAAACCATTAAGAAATGGATAAGTTTTTAAAAAAATTATCAATTCCTTAATGGTAATATATTCGTAAACAGAATATTAGATATTTTCAATCACGATAGCAGAAGCTCCTCCACCACCGTTGCAGATTGCTGCTGCACCGTATTTTGCGTTATTTTGCTTTAAAACGTTGATTAATGTAACAATGATTCTTGATCCAGAACTTCCAAGTGGGTGTCCTAATGCTACAGCTCCTCCGTTTACGTTTACTTTAGCAGCGTCTAATCCTAAGATTTTGTTGTTGGCTAATCCTACTACTGAGAAAGCTTCGTTGAATTCAAAGAAATCGATATCAGAAACTTCTAATCCCGCTTTTTTAAGAGCGATAGGTAAAGCTTTTGCTGGAGCAGTTGTAAAGTTTTCAGGCTCATGTGCTGCATCAGCGTAAGAAACGATTTTTGCAAGAGGCTTCAAACCAAGTTCTTCCATTTTTTCTTTGGAAACAAGGATCAATGCAGAAGCTCCATCATTCAAGGTAGATGCGTTAGCTGCTGTTACTGTTCCTTCTTCTTTTTTGAATACGGTAGGAAGTGTTGAAATTCTGTCGAAGTTTACTGCTTTGTATTCTTCATCTTCAGCAAAGATTACAGGTTCTCCTTTTCTCTGAGGAATAGAAACCGGAACAATTTCTTCGTTGAATTTACCTTCGCTCCATGCTTTTGCTGATCTTTTGTAAGATTCTACAGCAAAGTTATCCTGATCTTCTCTTGTGATATTATAGTCTACTGCACATTTTTCTGCACATACTCCCATATGTACTTTGTTGTATACGTCTGTAAGACCGTCAAGCACCATCCCATCAAGCATTTTGATATCGCCTAACTTTGTAGCCACTCTTGCATTGTAATAATGAGGAACTAAAGACATATTTTCCATACCTCCTGCAACAATTACTTCTGCATCACCAGCTTTGATCGCCTGAGCAGCCATTGTTACAGCCTTCATTCCTGAAGCACATACTTTATTGACTGTAGTAGAAGGTGTATTGATTGAAAGACCTGCTCCTAAAGCTACCTGACGAGCCGGCGCCTGGCCTTCTCCTGCCTGCAGAACATTCCCCATATAAATTTCCTGAACAGCATTAGGATCTAAACCAATTTTATCCAGTGCTCCTTTTACAGCAGTTGCTCCCAGTTTTGTAGCAGGAACTGTTGACAAGCTTCCCATAAAACTCCCCATAGGTGTTCTTACTGCGGAAACGATGAATACTTCTTTCATGTATATAATTTTTATTTTTAACTAAACGGAACAAAGTTCCATTTTATAGGTTGAATTTATTTTACTTTTACATAGACCACGTCAAACTGAGTTCCTTCAATTTTAGTATTAACTTTCAGAAGGTTATCCTGAGTTGCTAAAATTTTATTATTGAAGACGTCTCCTATCTGTACGGGATTATTTTTATCGGATTTCTCCATAATGATTGCTTTGTAGTTGCAGTCATCCACAAAAACCAATGTTGATTTGATATAGTCTTTCCCATTATTGAAATATTCGGTCTGAACATTATCCTTAATGGTCATATGCCATATTCCTTCCGGGTAATTGGGTCTTACAAATTTCCCTTCTTTGATATTGGCACATTTAGCCGGATTATCCGGTTTTTTCTGATCTGTTGTCTGAGCGTTAACCTGTGCGGCTGCCACCAACAAAATTCCTGCGGAAAATATTTTTAAAAGGTTCATTTTTTATAGTTGTGTGCGATTATTTACTTTTTTGCTCCCTCCTGCAAAAACCAAAAGAAAAGCACCTAAAAATTCTACAGCCCAGCCCCATTTCAGTTTAACGATTCCAGCAAAAGTTTCCTGCCAGGATTTGAATGGTAAAAAGCTAAAGTATTGCAAAGACTGCATCTTCACAGCGAATAAGGTAAATGCAAATAAAAGGATAAGCAGAATACCAAAAAACCTTACGATTTTCACACTGTTATTGACAATTCCAAAGACTGCGCATGCAGCAAATATCCAACATGCAATGGCCAAATAATGATCAAGTTTCCAATAGTTCCAGTTCCCAATAACAGGTACATGTACCAAGGGTAAAAAACTGCCTATAATTACTAACAGTAATCCTAATAACTGAATATTTTTCATATTTACTAAAGTGCCAAAATACAAAAAAAAACACACTTTTAAATAGTGTGTTTTAAAAATAGAATTTCCTTACCCGAACACTTGTTAGTTATAAAAAAGTTTTAATATTTTTACTTATTATACAAAGAAATTAGTTATTTATTGCCAAATTAAAAATTAACATTTGCGATCTCTATCCCAATCTGAAGTCCATATTTTTTCTTTAGCAAAGCATTATTATTAAACGCCGGGGTAAAGTCTTTCTGAATAAACAGGTTGAACCCCGCATAGCTGATTCCTAATTTCCCTCCGAAAACAAGATCGTTCACTCCATGCATCACTTTTTCTCTTTCAACAATTCTATCGGAAAACTCGTTAGAATACTTGGAATAATTCACACTTCCTATTTTCAAACCTCCATAAACACCCAGGATAACAGACAACTGTTTTTGATTGTTATCCAGATATTTCACCCCTTCATAATTTTTATATTTTGGGTTTAAAACAAATTTCAGATCGACAGGAACGGTTAAATAAGTATTGTAAAGCATACTCTTTTTAAGGTTTCCGCGGTCAAAATCGCCAACGAATAAGGTATATTTATCTTGTTTGAATGCCTGCCCGTATTTTGGTGTAAACTGGTCTGATCGTACTCCCAATCCGAACCGGTAGAAAAAAGGACTGGTATAGCTTCCGATCTGATTACCGTACCATAATGTCAGCTGCCAGGAATTGATAACACTGTTTTTTATATCAGAATTCTTGCTGTAAAAATCAAAAGGCTTATTCTTTGAAGTTAATCCTGCTCCACCCATACCCACTGAAAGTTCTAAAGTTTCGAGATAGTTTTTCGGATTATTCTTTTTTTTCCGCTCGTTGAGTTTCATATTAAATCCATTCAGTCCCAGCCAAAGTTGGTTTCTTCCGGATTTTACTGAATCTTCAGATTTAAAAACGGCATCTTTAACCAGTTCTTTGGTTGCCATTTCAAGATCCTGCTTTTGGGAATCTATTTTTTCATTAATAATCTGCTCATATTTTGAAGCGATTGCTGTGCGCTGTTTTTGTTTTTCATCAGGTGTGATTTTCTTTTCTTTAAAGCTCTTATCAATCTGATCCAGTTCTATATTCATTTTGCCTTTTTCAGACATCACTATACTGTCAATTTTTTTTGAATAGACACTCAGGTTATTATCCTGAGTTTCCTGGCCAAATCCATAGCTAAAAGCTATTACAGCAGCCATCAATAGTAATTTTGGTTTCATATTTTTATTAATTTTAAGACAATATTTGATCACTGTCCTTATTCCGGGGCAGTTTTTCTGTGATATAAAGGATAATTATTTATTTGCTTTCCAGTGAGTCAGTGTAGACTGTTACACCAAAGATTTTAAAAGAATTGGGGCTTTTAACTTTAATTTTAGTCATATCAAGTGCTCCGAATTTTCTGGTATCTGTTCTGTTCTCTTCCCGTTTTTTTTGAAACTCTCTTCCCTGCAGGAGTTCATCAGCATTAATATATTCCGTCTTTTTAGTTTCTACAGGAGAAGCTTTGTCTGCTATAGATATTAGCTCTTTTTCCAATATAGGGGCTTTAATCTCATAATCAGCAATTATAATCTGCTCTTCTTTACTTCCGCTTAATCCTTCTTTCTGCAAAATTTCTTTTTGTTGATATACTGTAGGACTGTCTGGAATTTCTTTTATACTCTTTTGATTGGTATTTTTTTCTGTTTTGATATTCTGAACGACATCTATTTCCTGATCCGTTAAGGGTGTTTCCGTACGCTCTTTTGGCAGTTTTGTATGAACGATCGGATTGTCTGTATTGACAGGATGATTTCCATTAAAATAAAGTAACCCTCCTACCGAAACCAACAGAACTAATATGGCTGCATATTTCCACCACTGAAAAGCCTTTTTAGTGCTTACATCAGTACTTTTCTCTTCCCCCCGGTCTATTTGCTCTATCCTGCCCCAAAGATCTGCGGAAGGCTTTATTTCAAGCTTTTCGTAATCAGATTTTAACTGTTTCAGTATTTCTTTTTTCATTTTCTTTTGCTTTTAAAAATTCAGCAAGCCATTTTTTTGCCTTGCTCAACTGGCTTTTGCTTGTTCCTTCAGAGATATTAAGAATTTCAGCAATTTCACTGTGCTTTTTATCCTCAAAGACATGTAGATTAAAAATCAATCTATATCCTATTGGCATCTGGGAAAATATTTCTTCAATATTGAGTTCTTCCGGATATTCTTCATCAGGGGTTTCACTATAATCATCGGCAATTTCCACATCTGCATAGAGAATATTTTTATTCTTCCGGATGAAGGTGATAGAATCATTAACGATAATTTTTCTAAGCCAAAACGGAAAACTTTTCCCGTCTCTGCATTCATTTATTCTGGTAAAGCATTTCATAAATGCATTCAGGAGGATATCTTCCGCATCATGAAGGTTATTGACATAAGAATTTGCAATGGCCAGCATTTTGGGAGCAAACATTTCGTAAAGAGCTTTCTGCCCTCTCCGGTCTTGTTTTTGAGCCAATAAAAAATTCTCTTCGATATTCTTCATGTTTCAGTTTCTATCTATAAGACGGTCTATTTTAAAAAAGGTTGCCTGAAAATAAAAAAAATTGCATTTTTTTTCAAAAATGCAATTTAATATCTTAATAATGTTAGTTTTAATTAATGTTTTACTGATGAAACATCTTCCGGGTTATGTTTGTGTTTAAACAATACAGCAAAGAATATAGCCAGCACCAGCGAATAAATGGCAAATGAAAGCCATATCTGCTGCCAGTCTTTTACCATCACTACAGACGAAAGGGTTCCATCTGAATTAACCGCTGCATTGAAACTGTTTTTCAGTATTTCCAGGAAAGTAGGATTATCAGGGGTTGTTTCCAGATAAGTAGACAAATCTGAAGCGGTTGTAAATTTATGGGTAAAGAATTTATCAATAGCCCAACCTGCAATATAACTTCCAAAAACAGCTCCGAAACCGTTGGTCATCATCATAAATAACCCCTGAGCTGAAGAACGTATTTTTTTATCGGTAGTTGTTTCTACGAAAAGTGATCCTGAAATATTAAAGAAATCGAATGCCATTCCGTATACAATACATGAAAGGATAATCAGAGAAAGTCCGAATCCGTCCGGAACGCCATATGCAAAGAATCCGAATCTTAACACCCATGCCAGCATAGACATCAGCATTACTTTTTTTATTCCGAATTTCTTCAGGAAAAAAGGAATCGCCAAAATAAACAGGGTTTCTGATACCTGAGAAATTGACATGATGATAGTAGATCTCTGTACTACAAATGAGTCAGCATATTTAGGAAAATGGGCAAATTCACTTAAGAAAACATCTCCATATGCATTGGTAAGCTGAAGCGCTGCTCCCAAAAGCATTGAAAATAAAAAGAACAAAGCCATTTTATAGTTCCCAAAAAGTTTGAACGCATTCAATCCTAATTGTTCAGATAATGGCGAGTTTTTATCAATCAACTTTTGTGGCGGACATTTTGGTAAGGTAAGAGCATAAATTCCTAAAAATATTGCTACAGCCCCTCCAATATAGAACTGTCCTTCCGTAGCTTTGTTTCCACTAAGGTTAGTGATCCACATGGCCACAATAAAACCAATGGTACCCCATACACGAATAGGCGGAAAATCTTTTACTACATCCATATTATTATTTTTCAGGATCGTATAAGAAATAGAGTTCGCAAGTGCAATAGTTGGCATATAAAAGCACATAGCCACAAGCATTACCGAAAAGAAAGAATTCGGGTCTGCAGAATGAGGTAATATAAAAAGGATAATCCCATAAAGGATATGTAATACTGAAAATATTCGTTCCGCATTAATCCAGCGGTCAGCAATAATTCCAGTAATGGTTGGCATAAAGATGGAAGCAATTCCCATTGTTCCGAACACAGCTCCAAACTGAGTTCCTTCCCAATGTTTTGTACCAAACCAGAAGTTTGCCATCGTAATCAGCCATGCTCCCCAAACAAAAAATTGAAGAAAACTGAGGATGGTCAGTCGTAATTTTAAATTCATAGTTTATATAAAAAGTATCTCTTTAGTCAATTGTCTTTTTCCTTCTCTTGATTTCTTCCTGAATTTCAAGAGCAGTATCATAGTCTTCTTCTTTTACGGCATCATCCAGTAATTTCTGAAGTTCTTCCATAGAAAGAGATTTTAAGTTATCTTCTGTTTGTACAGTTTCTGAGAAAGATTGTTCTTCTTTGGAAACATCTTCCAGTTCTAATAAAATCCCGGCTTCATTCAGAACCTGCTGGGTAGTAAATATGGGTGCATCAAATCTTACTGCCATGGCAACAGCATCAGAAGTTCTGGCATCCAGAATAAGTTCTTCTTCGTTCACTTTATTTTTAAAGTTGATATTTGAAAAGAATACTCCGTCTACAATCTGATAGATAATAACAGAAACCAGCTCATAGTTGGCAGAGACTATAAATTTTGTAAATAAATCATGAGTAAGAGGACGCGGTGGATGAATATCTTTTTCCAATCCGAGAGAGATAGACTGGGCTTCGAAATTTCCTATAACAACAGGTAATTTTATATGTGTTTCTTCATGCTCCAATAACAATGCATAAGCCCCCGACTGGGTCTGGCTATACGATATTCCGCGAATAATTAGCTGTTTATAATCCATAGCTACAAATATAGATTAATTTTTTATTGTGATTTTACTTTTTTACGCAAAAATAAAAGCCCGGAAAGCCGAGCTTTTATCTGTATTGTTGATGATTGTCAAACGTCAATAGTGAATTTTGCTTTGCAAGTGAATTATTTAATTAAAAATTGACGAGCAAAACGAATTGACTATTCACAATTCACTTTCTTATCCTTTTATTGCTTTAATTTTCTCTGTTAATGCAGGAATAATCTGGAAAGCATCTCCTACTACCCCGTAATCAGCAGACTTGAAGAATGGTGCTTCAGGATCACTATTGATTACTACGATAGTTTTTGAAGAGTTTACTCCGGCAAGGTGCTGAATGGCTCCTGAAATCCCTACAGCAATGTAAAGATTCGGAGAAATTGCCTTACCAGTTTGTCCTACGTGTTCTGTGTGAGGTCTCCATCCGATGTCAGAAACCGGTTTAGAACATGCTGTAGCTGCTCCTAAAACGTTTGCTAAATCTTCGATCATTCCCCAGTTTTCAGGTCCTTTAAGCCCTCTACCAGCAGAAACAACAACTTCAGCTTCTTTAAGGTCTAGTTTACCTGAACTCTGCTCGTGAGAAATCACTTTAGTATCTTCATTAGCTACCGATAAGTTTTTCACTTCTTCTGAACCAGATACTGCATTTTCTTTAACACCGAAAGCATTTTGAGAAACGGTAACAATTACTCCGTTTCCTTCAGCTTTTGCATGCATAAAACCTTTTCCTGAGAATGCTCTTCTCTTTACCTGGAAAGGAGAAAGGCTTTCAGGAGCTTCTAAAGCATTAGTGATTAAAGAATAGTTCTTCATTACAGAAAGCATTGGCGCAATTGAAGAAGCATCAGTAGTGTGAGGGAAAACGATGATGTTTCCGTCTGCTACTTCACTTACAGCCTGTGCGAATGCTTTTGCTGAGAAGTTCTTAAGACCTTCGTCTTTGATATTGATTACATTTGATGCTCCATATTTGTATAATAAATCTGAAGAATCTGTTGGGTTTACAGAGATTGCCGTAACGGTATCTCCAGCTTTATCAGCAACAGCTTTAGCGTAAGAAACTGCTTCAAAAGCTGCTTTTTTGTAAACTCCGTTTATATTTTCTGCGTATACGAATACTGCCATTGTTTTACATTTAATAATTAAAAGATTGAAAAATTTAAAGATTAGATTACTTTAGCTTCTTCGTGAAGTAATCTTACCAATTCATCCAGATTATCAGGAGAAACCATTTTCACAGCTGCTCTAGCTGGAACACTGTCATAAGATACTCCCTGAACTTTTACTTCTGAAGAAGTAGGCTCTACTACCTGTAGAGGTTTTGTTCTTGCAGACATAATTCCTCTCATATTCGGGATGATAAGGTCTTTTTCATCTACCAATCCTTTCTGACCTGCAATAATTGCCGGTAATTTTACAGAAATAGTTTCTTTTCCTCCTTCAATTTCTCTTACTGCAGTAGCTTCACCTCCGTTTACGTCTAATCCTACTGAAGCATTTACGAAGGGCTGGTTCAATAGCTGAGCCACCATTCCCGGAACGGAACCTCCATTATAGTCAATAGATTCTTTCCCGCAAAGGATAAGATCATATCCTCCGTTTTGAGCTACAGCAGCAATTTCTTTTGCTGTAGAATAGCTGTCTTTAGGATCTAGATTTACTCTTACAGCATCATTAGCACCAATTGCCAAAGCCTTTCTGATCACAGGTTCTGTACCAGCATCTCCTACGTTGATTACTGTTACTGTTGCTCCCTGAGATTCCTGAAGTTTAACCGCTTTTGTCAACGCAAATTCATCTAGCGGGTTGATTACCCACTGAATTCCGTTTTTGTCGAAAGCAGATTTATCTGCTGTAAAGTTAATTTTGGAAGTAGTATCCGGAACACTACTAATACAAACTAATATTTTCATGTGTACTATTTTATTTTTTCCCTTTGATGCATAAAATCATGACAGTTTATGCAGAGATTTTGTTTGAATTAATTTTTGCTAATATAAATAAAAAATATATTATGCATGCATAATACTTATTAAATTATTATTCAATACATTAGATGTAGTTACTTCGCTGGTTTTGTTGCCCTAAACTCTATTTTACTTGGCAAAACTCTTGGATTCATCTTTAAAATATCTAATATGAGATTCCCCATATCTTCGGGTTGAATCTTCCAACTGTCTTTTTCTGACGGAATATTTCCATTAAAATGAGTTGCCACCGAACCCGGCATAATGACCGTAGATTTAATATTGTATTTCCTTAAATCAATCATCGCAGCCTGTGTAAAACCTACCACTCCGAATTTTGAGGCATTGTACCCTGTTCCGTTTTCAAAGAAGTTGGCACCTGCGAGACTTGAGATCGTGATATAGTAACCTTCTGTCTTCTTCAGTTCTTCCACAGAAGCTTTTAAGGTATAGAAAACACCTGTGAGATTGGTTTCTATCATATCATTCCACTCTTCTGCCGTGAGCTCATCTACGGGTTTAAATATTCCCAATCCTGCATTAGCAATGATATAATCCACTCTCCCGAACTTTTCAACGGTATATTTTACTGCTTCCTGCTCACTTTCCAGGCTTCTTACGTCAGAAACAATTCCCAGAACATTTTCTGAGTATTGCTTAAGTTCTTCTTCCGCCTTCATGACATCTTCTCTTTTTCTTCCTGAAAATGCTACTGAAACTCCATTTTCAAGTAAAATTTTCGCAATCCCGAAACCAATACCTTTGGTTCCTCCCGTTATATAAGCTGTTTTATTCTCTGACATTGATGACCAAATTTTAATTCTCTAAAGTAATAAAAACGCTCCAATTGGAGCGTTTTACTGATACTAAGATTTATCAGGAATTATTTTTTTATAAATTTCTCTGTGAAGTTTCTTCCTTCTGCTTTTACATTAACCATATATACACCTGCAGTCAGTCCTTTTACATTAATTCTGCTATTGTTTATTTCAGTCTTTATAAGCTTTCCCGTCCCGTCATAGATCTCAACACGTTTTACTGTACCGGGAGAATTAATCTGTATAAAATCAGTGGCAGGATTAGGATAAATTGAAACTTCTTTGGCAATAACCTTAGAATCTTTAATCCCTAATACCAAAAGTTCACTATTCACTTTAATATTATCTATATAAGCCGATCCCAACACATTATTATGGACAAAACGCAGCTGATCTATATTCACTGAACTTGCGGCTGTTCCTGTGTAAATAAGGACATTATTAAGATAGTATCTGATATCTGTGGCAGTTCCCAAAATTTTCACTCTGTACCAGATATTTGGCAGCCAGGCTGAAGGTATGGAAATCAAATCCTGTATGCCTGATACTGTATTCAGAATCTTGAACAATCCGGTTTTATCAAAATCCAGTCTCACAACAAACTGATCATCAATACCATTTACTCCCTGAAAACCAAAATCAGAGCCGTTGAGCTGCGACATATTAATATCAAATGATACGGAGAAGTTGTTGTAAGCAAGAGGAGCCGGCAGATTATAAAAGCCTCCGATAATAGGATCAGACTGAGTTCCGTAGGCTGCTTCTTTAACAATTTTGAGGGAACTGCTTCCGTCGCTGGCTTTATCTACGCTGATGGTCTGATGGGTTACATTTTGAGGCACTCCTCCTGTGGGAGTACTGATCCATCCTGCCTGGCCATGGATATTTCCAGTGTTGAATCCTTCATTGAATTCAAAGGATACAGTCTGCTGTGCAAAAATGCATGATGATAATAGTAAAATTGCAATTGAGTAGTATTTTTTCATAGTAAATCAAGTTTTGTATTAAAAATATAAACTTTCAACAAATGGTGAAATAACTTATTACAAATAAAAAATAACGCTTTTATTCTCAGTGAATTTAATTTTAAAATCCATTAAAAACGTCTTACTACAGAGGCAATACAGCTCAATTCAGAGCAAAAAAATAAGGTATCTCTTTCCAGAAATACCTTACCCTATCTTATTTTTGTTGAATTACTTTGAATAATTTTCAAAAAACAACGGAATACTTTCAATTCCTTTATAGAAATTAAATAATCCATAGTGCTCGTTTGGAGAGTGGATTGCATCAGAATCCAACCCGAAGCCCATCAATACAGACTTAGCTCCTAAAACCTGCTCAAACATCGCTGTAATTGGAATACTTCCTCCTCCTCTGTATGGAAGAACTTCTTTTCCGAATGCAGATTCCATCGCTTGTTTTGCCGCAGCAAATTCTTTGGTATTGGTTGGTAAAACATAAGGCATCCCTCCATGGTGAGGCGTTACTTTAATTTTTACTGTATCAGGAGCAATTTTTTCAAAATATTTCGTGAATTTTTCTGTGATTTCCTGTGGAGTCTGGTAAGGAACCAAACGCATTGAAATTTTAGCAAAAGCTTTTGAAGGAATTACAGTTTTTGCGCCTTCTCCGGTATAACCACCCCAAATTCCGTTGCAGTCTAAAGTAGGACGGATAGATGTTCTTTCTAAAGTTGTATATCCTTTTTCTCCTTCTATATTGCTTAATCCGATTGATTTTTTGAATTCTTCAGGATTATCTTTCAATTTGTTCATATCAGCTCTGTCTGCATCTGAAACCGTTTCTACGTTGTCATAGAACCCGTCAATTGTAATATGACCGTTTTCATCAATCAGATTAGCAATCATTCTTGAAAGAACGTGAATAGGGTTTGGAACCGCTCCACCATAAAGACCTGAGTGTAAATCTCTGTTTGGGCCTTCCACTTCTACTTCTACATAGCTTAAGCCTCTTAATCCCGTTGTCACAGTTGGCTGTTCGTTGCTGTAAATATGAGTATCGGAAATTAAGATACAGTCGCAAGCTAATTTCTCTTTATTTTCATTCACCCAGTCTCCCAAGCTCACAGAACCTACTTCCTCTTCTCCTTCTAAGATAAATTTAACGTTGCAAGGAAGAGCATTGGTTTTCATCATAGCTTCGAAGGCTTTCAGATGCATGAAAAACTGTCCTTTGTCATCCGCAGAACCTCTGGCAAAAATAGCGCCTTCAGGGTGCAGTTCAGTTTTTTCAATATAGGGTTCAAAAGGTGGTTTTGTCCATAATTCCAGTGGATCTGCCGGCTGAACATCATAATGTCCATACACCAGTACTGTAGGTAAACTTTTATCTAAAATCTTTTCCCCGAAAACAATTGGATAGCCTTTGGTCTGGCAAACTTCAACATCATCAGCTCCTGCATTTCTAAGGTGTGCCGCCACTACATCTGCACATTTCAAAACGTCATCTTTATACGCCGGATCTGCAGAAATAGAAGGAATTCTCAATAACTCAAATAATTCATCCACGAAACGCTGTTTGTTTTCGTTAATGTAATTTAATGTCTCTTGCATTGTAAAAATTTATTTTGTTAAAATTAAAAAAAATGCCCGGCAGGGACAAACAAAAAGGCAGGATTTTCCCAACCTTATGCTAATGAGCCTTATAGCCGTCTTTTTTAATAAAAAATGCCCTGCAAAAACAGGGCATTTGTATATTTTGTACTTCTAATTAGTGTTCAGCTTTTGGAGCCTTTTCAGCTTCAGCAGGTTTTGCAGCAGCAGTACTATCTGTTTTAGGGGTTGCAGCTTCCGGCTTTACAGCAACTTCTTCCTTATGCTCTGCAGCAGCTGCATGTCCGTGACCTTCTCCCTGAGCAGCATCAGAATATCTCTCTACTCCTTCTTCCAGTTTCAAAGTCCCTTTATTTCCACCAGCAGGTACTTTTTTACAACTTACCGCTACTGTTGCAATTGCTAAACATATAACTAATTTTTTCATATGTAAAATTTATTTTTTAAAGATCATATGGAACCGCACTATTTTAGTCTCTTCTGATTTATCCAAAAAGCCGGCGATTTCATGTTTAAATTTTTGATTGCCCAAAAGTAAGAAATCCTGCTTTTTTCGGCAACATTTTTATACTGATTTTAATATTATTTTCCCTTTTTTGGATTGTGTAAAAATAAGGTAATGGTCTCCCCCATCTTTCAAACCATATTTTTTCTTGATTTCTTCAGGTTTTAAAGGGTAATTCTTTGAAATGATATTAAACTGTTCTTTTTTCTTAATATTTTTAGAATCAACTGGTTCCATTTCCAAAATTCTCCCGGGAAAGTCTTCCTTCTTTTCATTGGAGGTATAAAAATGACTGTTAGGATGAAGTTTCTTCAGTCCGAATTTCAGTGAAATCAAATTAAAGACTCCCGCTTTCAAAATAGAGTTATTGGGAATGTAAATGTATTTTTCAGGCTCAGAATACTCTGATTCAGCCCTTTCTTCTTCCCAAAATCTGAAGGTAAAGGCAGATTCTCCACTCTCAAGGTTCACACAGTTGCAGATAATCTCATCTGTATTTTCATTGGATAAAACAATAACAACTTCTTTTACATCATTTTTAAGAGCAATAATTTCTATCCTTGAAATACCTGGCAGCACCGACACAAGATACTTAAGATCAATAAGTGGGGAGAGTTTAATGACTACCTGATCGGAAACAGACAGCAATTTTCCCTGAATTTCGAGAATATCAGGAGAAAGGTCCTCCAAAAGAAAAACTTTGTTTTTTTGCTGATCTCTTCTGGCCGGATCAAGATAAATGACATCAAAATGTTCCTGATTCTCGTTCAGGAAATCTTCAAGCTTTTTGTTGATAAAATTTGCCTGACGTCCCAAAATATTCCAGTTATGGGCTACAATCTCTAAAAGCTCTGTATTCTGCTCTACCAAAGTAATATGATCAAAGTTTTGAGACAGATAATAGGCATCAATACCAAAACCGCTTGTTAGATCAATAAACTGATTCCCTTTCAACATTTCAGATTTATAAAGGGCTGTTTTTTCTGACGATGACTGCTCCAGATTAAGCTGTGGCGGGAAAATGATCCCTTCTTTCAAGAGAAAAGGAAATTTTCTTTCAGCAACCTGTTTTCCTTTGATCTGCTGTACAATTTCCTGCATAGAAACTTCCGGAAAGGGTGATTTTTTCAAGAGTAATGCATGTAAATCTACATTCAGATTTGCGTTGATATAGTTTTGGATTTCTTTGTCTAATAATTTATTTCCCACAGATTTCACAAATTGCACAGATTATGGTACTTATTAAATGTTTCCGTTTATTTTTCGAATAATACTTTTATCAATATAATCAGTATTGAAATTAACCAATATTCCTAATTTCAGTTTGGTTAATTTTAAGTAGGTTAAGAGCTGCTTGTGATGAACATTAATTATTTCAGGAATTGATTTTATTTCAATAATAACTTTGTCTTCAACAATGATATCAGCAATAAAACTTGAATCAATAAAAATTCCTTTAAATGTTATGGGTATTGGAACTTGAGTTTTAACGCTTAAACCGTTATTTTTTAATTCAAGTGCCAAGACTTTCTCATAAACTTTTTCTAATAAACCTGGTCCCAACTCGTTATATACAGAAAAAAATAGATTTCCTGATATAAAAACTTATCTCATTTTCATTCATTTGTGTATAATTTAGTTTCTACAGTTGTACTGTAAAAATCTGTGTCATCTGAGAAATCTGTGGGAGCAATTAAATTTATTCAAACATTTCAGCCCAGCGGACCGCTTTTATTTCATTTTCGTTATATAGATCACCGATAGACTTTTTAACGTCTAATTTAGGGTATAAATTCACTCCGATCAGCTTTATTTTTCCTTCTTCAATCCATTGCTGCTCTTCAATAGCATGATCATAGATCTTTTTCTGAACAACTCCCTGTTTCAACAGTTCAAGATATCCTCCGGTTTCTTCTATTTCAACGAACAAAGCCCATGCTTTTTCTGCAAACTGCTGGGTAATGTCTTCAATATAATAACTTCCGTTAGAAGCATCCTCAAATACATTGATAATACTTTCGTAAGCCAGTACAATCTGCTGTTTGAAAGAAATTTCTTCCGAATTATCTGTACTTCTGCTGACAAGATAATTATTGGTGAAAACAGCATCTGCTCCTCCGATCATTGCTGAAGCAAGCTCTAATGTGGAACGGATCAGGTTATTTTCATTATCAGAAACGGCTTTATTTCTTAGTGAAGTTTCTGCAAAGATGTATGGAACTTCATCCATACCATATTCCTTGGAAAGCTGGTTGAAAACGACTTTAAAGGCTCTCAATTTTGCCATTTCAAAGAAATAATTTCCTCCTACTGCTATTCTGAAGATCAGTTTGTTTATAATTTCAGCACCGTATATTTCTATCAGTTCCTTAGCTTTTGCCAGTGCAATACCAAGCTGCTGGTAAATAGCTGCTCCGGCATTCTGATGCAGAGAAATATCGACACAAATATTTCTTTTAAAGTCTTTTGCCAATAGTTCTTTTGCCAGCTGGTCATCTATGCTTCCTTCTTTTTCATTAAAAATATCAATCAGTGAGAAATACTGATCTTCTTCTTTAGGGCTGATGTGTCCTGCAAGATCTTTATTACTGACAAAAATGGTTTTCTGATCAAGGTTTTCTACATTCTGATCAAGGATAAATGCAAATACTTCATCTTCCAGACTTTCATGGTATCTTGCTACCAAATGGGTACTTTCTTCAACTCTGGGCAGATTTACCAAAGGCTTCTGAACCTCCGTGTAAAAAGGCTTCACTTCTATTCCTTCCAAATTCTGCTTTTCTAAAATAGGGTAAATATCCTCTGTTTTAAGTTGTTTTTTGACTAAATTTTCCCAGTTTGAAAATATATCTGTATTTGACATTAGTTTTTTTATTTGTGAATGGTCAATGGTGAATTTTGCTTTGCAAGTGAGTTTTTAAAACTAAAAATAAATTTCATCATTGACGTAATTCTATTCAACTTTATTATTTCTTAGCAACTTTTGTGCTGTCTACCACCAAAATGAAGATCTCTTCATTGGGTTTTTTCATAAAATAATTTTCTCTTGCGTATTTTTCTTTCTCAGACTTATTGTTCATCAGTTTTTTATAAAAAGCATCATTCTTTTCGTATTCTTTTTTGTAGAAGTCGAGCTGCTCTTCATATTTCCTGATTTCACCGTTCAGTTCATTAATTACAAGAAATGAGGTTTTATCGAAAAAAATCATCCATACCAAAAACAGACAGATCGTAATGGTATACTTGTTCAAAACATATTTCTGTATAAGTTTGAATGTTTCAGATTTCGGCTGAATGTCTTTGATAAGGTTGTTTTCTTCCATTTTTTAATGTTTTTTCAACGAGTTTTTAATAACAGTAGTTAAAAAATCAATCGCTACAGAATTCTGCTTCATATTGGGGATAATAAGATCGGCATCATTTTTAGATGGTTCTATGAATTCCTGGTGCATTGGTTTCAAGGTAGTCTGATAACGGTGTAATACTTCGCTCAGATCTCTTCCTCTTTCCTGGGTATCTCTCCTGATCCTCCTGATCAGCCTTTCGTCAGAATCTGCATGAACGAATACTTTCAAATCAAATTCTTTCAGTAATTCTTTATTGGTAAGAACCAAAATTCCTTCTACTACCAATACGTTTTTAGGTTCTACAGTGACATGATCTCCTGTTCTGGAATGAGTGACAAAGCTGTAAATAGGCTGTTCAATAGGCTCATTATTCTTTAAAGCTTTCACATGTTTTATTAATAGTTCAAAATCTATCGACTTGGGATGGTCATAATTCAGAGCTTCTCTTTCCGTCAATGTAAGACCTTGGTTGTCGTGATAATAATTATCCTGAGAGAGGATATTCATTCCCTCAATATCAAGCTGCTGAAGTATCTTGTCAACAACTGTAGTTTTGCCGGATCCTGTACCACCGGCAATTCCTATTACAAGCATTATTTTTTTGTTTCTTTATAGTTGGTACAAATATACTATTTTAGATAAAATATGACAATGTACGAATATTGAGAAATTAAAAGATTCAAGTATTTAAAGATAAAAAGATTTTCTGGAAATCTTACCGGTCTTTGCTATTTATTGCAATTTCTCAACATTCCCCTTTGGATTCAACAAAAAAACCGACAAATTAATTGCCGGTTTTTTATTTTATACGATTTCGCTTGTTAATTCGCGCGAAATTAATTTTTCATGCATAGGTTTCAAAACATCTATTGAGCCCGTTTTTACGGTACATTTGCCTTTGTAGTGAACAAGCATTGTACATTGCTCAGCCTGCTCCAGCGTATGCTTGCATATTTCGATCAGACAGTCTATTACATAATCAAATGTGTGAACATCGTCGTTATGCAGTACCAGTTTATAGACTTCATCCGTATCATCCAGAACGAGGACTTCTTCCTCATACTGCCGCTTTGGGTTTTCGTAATCTTTTATACTGTTATAAAAATTCATTCTAACTGTTTTAAACTTCTCCAATTTTATCTGCTAAATGATCTATAGCATTAGGTTCCTCATAGACCAGCTCCACAAGTTCTACACTTTTATTATTCATTTTCAGAATTTTAAAGTGGTAGTTCTCGAGATCAAATTCCTGGTTTTCTTCAGGGATGTCTTCCAACTCATAAAGAATGAATCCGGCTAATGAATTGTACTCACTTTCTTCTGAAAGCGGCAGTCTTTTAGGCAGAAATTCATTGATTTCGTCCAAAGGCTGCGTAGCCTGTACCCAATAGGTATTATCTGATATTTTATCAACAATTTTTTCTTCGTCGTCTTCTTCATCCTGAATTTCCCCTACCAGTTCTTCCAGAATATCTTCTAATGTAATAATTCCTTCAGTTCCACCAAACTCGTCGATAACGATAGCGATATGTTGTTTTTTAAGCTGGAACGTTTTCAGTAAGTCTGAGACTTTTTTACTTTCTACAACGAAAAAGGCATCTCTCATTAAATCTTTAAGATCTTCATGATCCAGATTTCCTTTTCTTTTAACAAATTCTCTGATGATCTCTTTTGTATAGAAAATCCCGATAACATTGTCAATTGAATCAATATATACAGGAATACGGGAATACCCGCTGTCCATAATCTTATTGATGATATCATTCACATCTTCTTCAAAATCGATGGAAGTAATATTTTGTCTTGGAACCATGATCTGTTTAGCAGAATGATCAGTAAAATCAAATGCATTTTTGATAATCTCATAGTTTTCTTCCTCAATCTCTCCGCTGTCAGCACTTTGTTTTACCAAAAGCTGAAGTTCTTCTGTAGAGTGAATTTCCTGTTCGGAAGCCGGGTGAATTTTAACTAATCTAAGGAAACCATTTGACATTGAGTTCATCAACCATATAAATGGTTTAAAAATTGTGTAAAAAACTCTCAGCGGAACGGCAGTTGCCATTGTAGTTGCTTCGGATTTTCTGATCGCAATTGATTTTGGAATAAGCTCACCAAATACAATGTGCATAATGGTAATCAACACAAAACTTGTCACTACCGAAATTGTAGTAATTGTTGTCTGGGTCAAATCTATATTCAATGAGTGAAAGATATTTTCCACCACATGATGCAGGGCACTTTCTCCTACCCAACCAAGGGCAAGGGAAGCCAATGTAATTCCTAATTGTGTAGCGGAAAGATATTCATCAAGGTGCTTGATGATATGTTCTGCCTGTTTTGCCATAGAATTTCCTTCTGCGGCTTTTAACTGAATTTGTGAGTAACGAACTTTAACAATTGAAAATTCTGCGGCTACGAAGAAGCCATTTAGTAAAACAAGAAATAAGGCCAGCAATAGCCTGACTATGTCCGAGTCCATTTAGAGGTTGTATAAATTTTATTAGGTACAAAGATATGTAAAATAAAAATAACCTGAATCCGGCATAGATTATTTTGATTGAGGATTTTTTGAAATAAAATATAAAGTGATAAAATAACGTTGTTTTTCAATAAAAAAAATAATTGAAGTAACACCTTCATTTCCTCATCAAAAGAAGATTTTTGAACAGCAAATAACAGTTTTATTCTTATATAAGTAAAAAAGCACCGAAGTTATCGGTGCTTTTAATTGTATCTTAAAATAATTCTTTATGAATTTTTCAAAGCTTCTGCTCCGGAAACAATTTCCAAAATTTCGTTGGTAATTGCAGCCTGTCTTGCTTTGTTGTAGAAGATCTTCAGATCATTTCTCAACGCTTCTGCATTATCTGTAGCTTTGTGCATTGCAGTCATTCTCGCTCCATGCTCAGATGCTACTGAATCCAAGATTGATTTGAAAACCTGAGTTTTGATAGATTTTGGAATCAAATTATCCAGGATCTCAGCTCTGTTAGGTTCAAAAATATAATCTGTTTCAACCTGAGGTTCAGTGTTCTCAGGCATTGAAATCGGAAGAAGTTTTTCTGTAGTTACTTCCTGAGTTGCTGCATTCACGAATTTGTTATAAATAACATATACTTCGTCAAATTTCCCTTCTCTGAAGCTTGTCATCACCCCTTCAGTGATATGAGCAACTGCGTCAAAGTTCAGGTTATCATAAACAGAACTTCCATTAGCATATACCGCACGGTTTCTTCTTACAGCATCATATACTTTTTTACCTACTGGTAGAACTTCAATCTCATATTGAGAGTTGTTCTGGAACTGAAGGTTAAGCTCTTTTACGATAGAAGAGTTAAAAGCTCCTGCAAGACCTCTGTTTGAAGTAACAGCGATAAATAGTATTCTTTTAACCTCTCTTTTCTGAGCATATACAGAAATCTGATCAGGATCTGAGCTAGAATTTACATTCTGGATAAGCTCCTGTAATTTTTCAGAATAAGGTCTTAACATTACGATTGCATCCTGTGCTTTTTTAAGTTTCGCAGCGGAAACCATTTTCATAGCACGTGTAATCTGCATCGTAGATGAAATTGACGTAATTCTGCCTCGTATTTCTTTTAAGTTTGCCATATTGGGTTTAGTTGTTGGTTGTCGGCTGTTGGTTGCTAGTTTTAGATATTTCTGTCAACTATCAACCAACAATCATCAACTAATTTTTAATTATATTTAGAAGCTAAATCGTTAGCTGCCTGCTTAAGAACTGCTGTAATATCGTTATCGATTTTACCTGCTTTAATAGCTGCCATTGTATCAGGGTGCTTAGATCTCAGGAATGCGATATACTCAACCTGGAATTCTTTTACTTTTCTGATAGGGACATTTCTTAGCAAGTTCTCAGTTCCAGCGTAGATCATTGCAACCTGGCTGTCTACCGGAAGTGGAGAGTTTACTGGCTGCTTAAGAAGCTCTACGTTTCTTTCTCCTTTAGAGATAACTGCTAAAGTAGAAGCATCAAGGTCAGAACCGAATTTAGCAAACGCTTCTAGTTCTTTATATTGAGCCTGGTCTAATTTCAAAGTACCAGATACTTTTTTCATTGATTTGATCTGAGCGTTACCTCCTACCCTTGATACAGAGATACCTACGTTGATCGCAGGACGAACCCCTGAGTTGAATAGATCAGACTCCAAGAAGATCTGTCCGTCTGTAATAGAGATTACGTTAGTAGGGATATACGCAGAAACGTCACCAGCCTGAGTTTCAATAATTGGAAGTGCCGTTAATGAACCGCCACCTTTTACAATTGGTCTAAGAGATTCTGGCAAATCGTTCATTTGCTTAGCAATATTGTCATCAGCAATTACTTTTGCAGCTCTTTCCAATAGTCTTGAGTGAAGATAGAAAACGTCTCCAGGGTAAGCTTCACGGCCCGGTGGTCTTCTTAATAGTAGAGAAAGCTCACGGTAGGCAACAGCTTGTTTAGATAAATCATCATAAACGATCAATGCTGGTCTACCTGTATCTCTGAAGAATTCACCGATAGCAGCACCTGCCATCGCAGAATATACCTGCATTGGAACTGGATCTGACGCATTCGCTGCAACGATTACAGTATAAGCTAAAGCTCCTTTATCAGAAAGAGTTTTAACGATTTGTGCTACAGTAGAAGCTTTCTGACCGATTGCAACATATATACAATATACTGGCTGCCCAGCATCAAAGAATTCTTTTTGGTTGATGATCGTATCGATCGCAACAGTAGTTTTACCTGTCTGTCTGTCACCAATGATAAGCTCTCTCTGTCCTCTTCCTACAGGAATCATAGAGTCAATTGCAACGATACCTGACTGTAAAGGCTCAGTTACCGGCTGTCTGAAGATAACTCCAGGAGCTTTTCTTTCCAATGGCATTTCGTATAAATCCCCAGTAATAGGACCTTTACCATCGATAGGGTTACCAAGAGTATCTACTACTCTTCCTAACATACCTTCTCCTACTTTGATAGAAGAGATTCTGTTTGTTCTTCTTACTGTATCACCTTCTTTTACTAATTTACTTTCACCAAGTAGAGCAACACCTACGTTGTCTTCTTCAAGGTTAAGTACAATACCTTCTACATCACTAGAAAATTTCACCAACTCTCCGTATTGTACGTTTTCTAACCCGTATACACGAGCAATACCATCACCGATGGTTAAAACTGTACCTACTTCCTCAACGTTTGATTGAGTATCGAAGTTGGCCAATTGCTGTTTTAAGATCGCAGATACTTCTGCCGGATTTATTTCTGCCATTGTATGGTTGTTTTTCTTAATTTAATTGGAAATCTTTTTTAACTTGGTTCAATTTTGTCTTCACAGACGCATCTACCTGCTGGTCACCTACTCTTAGAACATATCCTCCAAGAATTTCAGGTTTTACATTTACTTTCAGATCAAAGTTTGAATCAGCGTTTACAAGACTTGTAGATCTTAAAATCTGATCAAGGTTCTCTTTTGAAAGCGGAGTTGCCGTAGTAAGTGTTACTCTCTGTACACCGCTAAGGTCTTCTACCTTGTTGATAAATTCCTGAGCGATATTTTTCAATTGGTTTTCACGTCCATGTTTAATCACCAATTTGATTAAATTCTGAGAAGAAACAGATAAACCTTTGAAAATCTCGTTTGCTACTTCTATTTTCTTTTTAGAATCGATATAAGGAGTCATGAAAAATTTATTTAAGTCCGCAGACTCTTTCATGATCTTTACTACATCTTTCATTTCAGAAAATACAGTAGCCGTTTGACCTGACTCATTTGTGAAATCAAGTAAACCTTGTGCGTATCTTTTAGCTACTTTAGATGTAAGCATTCTTAGTTAAGGTTTGATTTGTTTAAATAATTTTGAACTAATTCGTTTTGAGCTTCGCTGTTGTCTAATTTTTGTTTCAGGATAGACTCAGCAATGTTTACAGATAAAGTACCAATTTGAGTTTTGATGTCTGCCATAGCAGCATTTTTCTCAGCATTGATAGTCTGTTTAGCAGCTTCGATCATTCTGTCTCCTTCAGTTTTAGCAACATCTTTAGCTTCCCCTACGATTCTGTCTTTAATTTCTCTAGCTTCTTTAAGGATAGCATCTCTTTCGATTTTAGCTTCACGAATGATTCTTTCGTTATCCTCTTTTAAAGTTTCCATTTCTTTTCTAGCTAATTTAGCCTGATTAAGAGCGTCAACAATAGATGTTTCTCTGTCATTGATAGACTTTAAAATAGGTTTCCAAGCGAATTTACCTAACAAAAATAATAATGCTAGAAAAATAACAGACTGGATAATAAATAATCCTGACGAAAACTGATGAATTAATTCCATTATATAAATGTATAAATAATTATTACTTTTTTTTAAAGAACCATTACCTGTAACCAACCGTCACAGATAATGGTCTGATTTTAATTAGTTTACTGCGAATAGAGCAGCAAACGCAACACCTTCTACAAGTGCAGCTGCGATAAGCATAGCTGTTTGGATTTTTCCAGATTGCTCAGGTTGTCTAGCGATAGCTTCAAGAGCAGCAGCTCCGATTTTACCAAGACCGATACCTACACCTAGTACTACGATACCAGCACCTACAATTTTAGGGATTTCCATAATATATAATTTTAAAAAATTTGTTTTACTTTAATTTATAATTTCAATTAGTGAGCAGCATGATGCTCGTGCTCGTGCTCTTCTACTGCCATTCCGATAAACAGAGCTGATAACATTGTAAAGATGTAAGCCTGTAGGAATGCTACCAATACCTCTAGTAAATAAATTACCAATGTAAGGAACGGGAATGCAACACCTGCGATAAAATTCTTGAATACGTAGATCAATCCGATCAAACTCATTACTACGATGTGACCTGCAGTCATGTTTGCAAAAAGTCGGATCATCAAAGCAAATGGTTTTGTGATTGTTCCTAATAATTCGATAGGAAGCATAATCAACTTCATTGGAACTGGTACTCCTGGCATCCAGAAGATGTGTTTCCAGTAATCTTTGTTGGCGGAGAACGTTGTAATCAAATAAGTAAGGATAGCAAGGAAGAATGTCATTGTAATATTACCTGTAACATTGATTCCGAAAGGCATTAATCCTAAAACGTTAAGGAAAAGAATAAAGAAGAATACTGTTAACAAATAACCCATAAATCTCTTATACTTATGCCCGATGTTTGGAATAGCAACTTCATCTCTTACGAAAATGATTAATGGCTCTAAAAACCTTGCAGCACCTGTAGGAACCACTGATTTTTTATAAGACTTAGCCATACCACCAAATAACACTAACATAAAGATTGATACTAATAAAATAATCAGTACACTTTTTGTAATTGAAAGATCTAATGGTTTTTCATTAGTTGGATGACCGTGATCATCAAGAGTTATAGTTCCAGCAGCATCAGTCTTATAAATTTTCTCATGGTGCAATACATAAAAAGAACCATCTACTTCAGTAGGCTCTCCGTGCATGAACCCTTCTTTGTTACTCATGAAAGAGTGAAAACCATTATCATATACAATAACAGGAAGAGGGAAACCGATATGGTGACCATCTTTATCAACCATCAATGTGAAATCATGTGCATCCAACAAGTGATGATCGATGAACTCTTTGTTTTCTTTGCTCACTTTGTCTTTCTCTGAAAGCTCTTGAGCAGGAGCTGCCCCAGCAGTAGCCTCACCGTGCTGTGCAGACACTAAGTTTAATACAAAAATACTGTAGAATAAAACTGCGAATTTCTTAAACATTGATAGGTTTTTTTCGTTGTGCAAAAATATGATATTTTTTCTAGTTTCAATAAATTATTTTACTGTTTTTTATCATGATTAATCAGCTTGATCGCATAGTATGTAAGCAGTGCTGTCAGGACAAAATAAGGTATAATAAAATGAAATTTATAGCCAGGAATCACTTCAAAGTTCAGTTTTTTTCTGATTAAGTACATCAAACCGAATTTTAAAAGAATCAAACCAATGACAGACAATCCTAAAAATTCCGGCGCTACTCTATTGATTAAGATAATAAGAGTGATCATCATCATAAACATGACGCTTAGAAAAAGATAAAACTTAATGATCACAATTTCATCCAGGTGAAAAACAAATTTCCAAAGAGAAAAATGCACCAGGAACGTCAGAAAGAATAAAATGACAACAAGAATATTGGGATTGATTTTCATTCTAAATTTTAATTGACCGCAAAAATAGACTTTTTCTATCGTATTATGATAAGATTTGATATATATCATTTTTTCTTATCTATATAATATTACGTCCCGAACACTTTAGATATGCTAAAAATTCCTTATTTTTGCAAACCTATAATTTACAATAAATATGTTTAATAGTTTACAGGATAAATTAGACAAGGCATTACATAATATTTCCGGTAGAGGAAAAATTACTGAAATCAATGTAGCGGAAACCGTAAAGGAGATCCGTAGAGCATTGGTAGATGCCGACGTTAACTATAAAGTTGCAAAAGATCTTACTAAAAGAGTTCAGGATAAAGCATTAGGAGAGAACGTTCTTACTTCCCTTACACCGGGACAGCTGATGACAAAAATTGTTCATGATGAATTGGTAGACCTTATGGGAGGTTCCCAGGAGGGGATCAATCTTTCAGGAAAGCCATCGGTAATCCTTATTGCAGGTCTTCAGGGTTCTGGTAAGACTACATTCTCAGGAAAGCTTGCTAATTATTTACAAACAAAAAGAAATAAAAAACCTTTATTGGTAGCATGTGACGTTTATCGTCCTGCTGCGATTGACCAGCTAAAAGTTTTAGGTGGTCAAATCGGGGTTCCGGTTTTCACGGAAGAAGGTTCTACAAACCCTTCTACTATTGCTGAAAACGCAATTAATTTTGCAAAATCAAACGGTCATGATGTTGTGATTGTGGATACAGCAGGTCGTTTGGCAATTGATGAGCAGATGATGAACGAGATTAAATCTGTTCATTACTTCATTAAGCCAAATGAAACGTTATTCGTTGTTGACTCAATGACAGGTCAGGATGCTGTGAATACGGCAAAAGCATTCAACGATGCTTTGAATTTCGACGGGGTTGTTTTAACTAAATTAGATGGTGATACCCGTGGTGGAGCCGCTTTAACGATTCGTTCTGTGGTTGAAAAACCAATCAAATTCATTTCTACAGGAGAAAAAATGGAAGCTTTAGACCTTTTCTACCCGGAAAGGATGGCAGACAGGATCCTGGGAATGGGAGACGTTGTTTCCTTAGTAGAAAGAGCTCAGGAGCAGTTTGACGAAGAAGAAGCTAAAAAACTTCACAAAAAAATCGCTAAAAACGAATTCGGTTTTGATGATTTCCTAAAACAGATCAACCAGATCAAGAAAATGGGTAATATGAAGGACTTGATGGGAATGATTCCTGGTGTTGGAAAAGCGATCAAAGATGTAGAGATCAGTGATGATGCATTCAAACATATTGAAGCAATTATCTACTCTATGACTCCTGAAGAAAGAAGAAGACCTTCTATCATTAATACTCAGAGAAAAGGAAGAATTGCCAAAGGTGCCGGAAGAAAAATCGAAGATGTAAATCAACTGATGAAGCAATTCGACCAGATGGGTAAAATGATGAAGATGATGCAGGGACCTCAAGGAAAGCAGATGATGCAGATGATGAGCAAAATGCCAAACATGCCTGGAATGGGCGGAATGGGAAAATAAAAAGACAAAATCCTATATAAAAAAACTCTCAGAAATTCTGAGAGTTTTTTTATATAGACATCGGTTTATTTAAACTTGTATCCTACTCCCAACTGGAAGAAATTCATTTTCAGTTTTTCACCATCCACAGGATTTTTTATCATATTGGTAAGACCAAAACTGTAACGAGCATCAAGAAATAATCCTTTATACACTTTGTAATCTGCTCCGAAGAACAATCCGAAATCTGTAGATTTTAAAGAATCATCCAGGAATTTCTCCACATACTTCTCTCCTTCTCTAATTCCTTCAGGATTAGTCATCACTGCATTGGGACCGCTCATTTCAAATTTCACCTTGTTATTCGTCTTAAAGCTCACATATGGACCTGCATAAATCCCCAGTTCAGGCATTGCATAATATCTTGCAGATACGGGAATTACAATTCTGTTCAGATTCATCTTTTCAGTTACAGTAATACCAACAGGCGTTGCAACTTCTGCTTTTCCTCCAAGATTAGCATACTCCAGTTCTCCCTGAACAGCAAACTTATTATTGAATTTATGTTCAACTAAACCTCCAATATAAAATCCTGCCTTCGATTTTAGACCTCCTTCAAACCCACCAAATTCAAAGCCATTTTCATTAGAGTTCAGCTTTGATAAAGCAAAACCTGCTTTTACACCGAATGTAGTTTGTGCATGTAAGCCTGCAAATAAAGCAATTGCTGATGCCAATAAGATTTTTTTCATGATTATTATTAAGTTTTATATTAAAGAAGCCCTAAGACAGCTATCTCAGGGCTAATATATATATTATTTTGCAAATACGTATTTAACTCCAAAAGTCACGGAAGTTAAACTGATACCAAATTTATAATCATCAGTTCTTTTCGCTCCGTCAATATCTCTTTTGTAAGTATTGTATCCGAACTCACCTATTGTCGCTTCAACTGACCAGTTTTTCGTAATGAAATAATCCAGACCTGGTTTAATATTCACCCCAATATTGGTATAGTTATTTTCTCTTTCAAAGGCAGCTGCAAGCAGAGGGTCTCCACCGTTAATATTACTGTTTGCATCCATTTTTTCCTTACCAAATTCCAATGGAACCTGTAATTGTCCGAAGATGTATAATTTATCTGATAAAGTCCAGTATTTTCTCACAAATGGAGCTACTACAAAAGCGTTATCTGTATCTTTAATCTCCAGAACATTGCTGATAGCAGCATTCCCAACTTTGTATTTTGTAACAGCACTTTTATATCCCACGCCAAGTCCCACGGCTAGATTAGTAGTAACGAAATAACCAGCTGTAGGAAGGATTCTGATCACATCATCCTTTCTTTTAGTGTTGAATTCGTCCTTTTCACTGTGATAGTATCCTACCTGTCCTGAAAGATAAGAAGTTCCTTTAGCAATTTGTGCATTTGATAAACCGAAAAGCGCAACAGCGCCCATCAATACGATTTTTTTCATGATTATTATATTAGTTTTTTATAGAAAAAAGCCCTAAGAGTTTCTCAGGGCTTTCTTGCTATATGCTTTGTTTATTATTTTGCAAATACATATTTAACTCCGAAAGTTACAGAAGATAAATTCAATCCGAAGTTATAGTTGTTTGTAGCATCACCATCTTTTGGTTTGTAGTTGCTATAACCGAACTCACCGATAGTAGCTTCGATAGACCAGTTCTTGTTTAAGAAATAATCTAAACCTGGCTTCACAGTAACACCGATTTTAGTGTATTTAGCTTCAGTAGAAGTAGAGTTTGTAACAACTGTGTTTCCGTTAGTAGCTACAGAGCTAGTTTCAGTTTCAGTTTTACCAAACTGCATTGGTACTGCTAATTGTCCGAAGAAATATAACTTGTCAGATAAAGTCCAGTATTTTCTTACGAATGGAGCAACAACAAAAGCTGGAGTTTTAACAACGCTCTCGTTTACAACTGTAGTGTTTCCTAAAGTTGTAGTTGTAGTTAGGGTGTTTTTTTCAGTTTGGTAACCAACTCCTAATCCGATTGCTAGGTTAGTGTTTACGAAATATCCAACTGTAGGTAATACGTTGAAGTTTTCTTTTTTATCATTACCGTTGTTAGATTCTACTTGAGAATAACCAACAGATCCTGATAAATATGTAGTTCCTTTAGCAATCTGAGCATTTGATAAACCGAAAAGTGCAACAGCACCCGCTAATAATATTTTTTTCATTTTAAAAAATTTTAATACTTTCTGAGGGCAAATTTACTCTGGTCCCCACTAATATTAAAATTTGTTAATGTGATTAATATCATTGTTAAAATTTAGAGTATTGTAAAAATAAATCATATTCAAGAGAAGTCTTTGAGTTTTTCACAATATTATGAATAAAAAAATTCAATTTTATTAACGAGAGGCGAATATGTTTACTTTTTTAAATTTTCATTTTTTTTCTAAAACCCTATGAATTCAGGGAAATGCCAAAATAAATTAACCTAAAATATTAATTTTTAAGTTATTAACTCTTAAAAATCAAACATATGTTTATAATTGGGAGCTGTCTTTATCTTTTCCTGATTGCTGTGAGGCCATTATTTCAAAAATTTCTGGTAAAGGATCCATAGAATCTACTTATAAAAAAACTCCGGCCTTCGGCCGGAGTTTTTTATTTTTCAACTGTCTTTATTTGATAAAGAAATTAAATCCTAAGTTTACAGCTCCTACACTCCAGTTGTCTCTGTACCAGCCATAATCACGTCTGTTACTGATTGACTGATATCCGATGTATAACTCTCCTTTGGACATTTGGTATCCAAATTTAGGTTGTGCATAGAAACCTCCATCTACCCCATCTTTTGTAGAAATACCATATCCAAGGTCTAATCCTACAAAAATAGGAGCTCCTTTAAATTTATATTTCCCGGAAACAGCTACAGGAATAAATCCAAAATCATCAAAGTGATCTTTTCCAAAGAAGTGAGAATATCCTGTGGTTACCCCAAGGTCAAAACCTTTAGCAATATTCCACATATAAGCTGCATCCACTCCTAATGTAAATGAAGATACATCACTTGCATCAGATACAGGAACCCCAATGTGTCCACCAAGTTTAAAACCTTCCTGCGCCTGTACAGCACCTCCTAAAAGTGCAAAAGCACCTAGTAATAATAGTTTTTTCATTTTTTTAGTAGCTTTGAATTATTCCGCAAAAGTACTAATTATTTTCATTATTAGGATAAACTGCTCTGCAACGAAAAAAAGCAGGTCAAAAATTGTCCTGCTTTTTATTATTTCTAAATAAGATTTTCAGAATTAGTTTCCTCCGAATTTGAAACCTACACCCACCTGAGCAAAGCTGTTCTTTACAGTACCTCCGCTATTATCATTAGATAGGTTAGATACTCCTAAGCTGTATCTTGCATCAAAGAAAAGTCCATTTTCCAGCATATATTCAACGCCTAAGAATGGAGCAAGATTTAAAGACTTGATATCTTTTTTAATATCTCCGTCGCCAGTATCTCCTTCCATTTCTACATCAAGGAAATCCGAACCAATTACAGTTTTTTGTTTAGCGGTAAGAATAATCCCTACGTTAACACCTGCTGCTACAGAGAATCCTTCAGTAATAAAATACTTCGCAGAAACAGGAACCAAAAGAGTTCCAAAAGTAATTTTAGTCTGCTCACCAAAATACATTCCTCCTGCGTTTACTCCGTCAATTTTTTCTTTAGCACCAAGTGGTGAATACAAAACCTCTCCCTGAACAGCAAAGTTATCATTGAATTTGTACTCAGCCATCCCCCCAATATAGAAAGTATATTTAGGATCCATTTTTCTTCCGTCAAGATCATCTTGCTTATCGTCCAGTTTAATGGTTGACATTGCAAAACCAGCTTTTGGACCAAATCGAAATTCTTGTGCGTTGGCACAAATTCCCATAGCAGCGACCGCTGCAACAAGTAAAAGTTTTTTCATGTTTAATTAGTTTTTACATTTAAGGTTTGCAAAACTAATTATTTTTTTCAAATTAACAAATTTTAACTAACCAATTTAAGGTTAACAAAAGGTTAACGGAAACTTTTACTTATTCTTAACTAGTCGTTTCTTAGTCTTTTCTCTTCATCATTATAAGCAAGGATAATCTTTCTTACCACCGGATGTCTTACCACATCTTCTTCTGTAAGATGTACAAACCCGATCTCCTTTACTCCGTTTAGAATTCTCATGGCTTCTTTCAGCCCGGACTGCTGGTTTTTCGGAAGGTCAATCTGGCTTGGATCTCCTGTAATAATAAATTTAGCGTTCATCCCCATTCTGGTAAGGAACATTTTCATTTGTGCATGCGTTGTATTCTGTGCTTCATCAAGAATCACGAACGCTTCATCCAATGTACGTCCTCTCATAAAAGCCAAAGGAGCTACTTCAATCACTTTTTTCTCCATGAAACCTTCAAGCTTCTCATGAGGAATCATATCACGAAGTGCATCATATAAAGGCTGCAAATACGGATCCAGCTTTTCTTTAAGGTCACCGGGAAGGAATCCCAGACTTTCTCCCGCTTCCACAGCCGGTCTTGTCAGAATAATTCTTTTTACTTCTTTATCTCTTAAAGCTCTTGCTGCCAATGCTACACTGGTATACGTTTTTCCGGTTCCGGCAGGACCAATGGCGAAGACCATATCCTTTTTCTCCGTTTCCTTTACCAGTTTTTTAAGATTGGTTGTTTTAGCCTTAATAATTTTTCCGTTTACCCCTTTTACAATAATATCCTGATCAAAAACCAATTGTTTCTCGTTTTCGTCTTTAATATTCAATATATTTTCAACGTCTTTCAGGCCTATTGAGTTATTTTTGGAGATAAAACTGACAATATCATCCAGTTTTTGTTTCAGTATGTCTAAAGCTTCCTTATTTCCCATGGCAAAGATGACATGATCTCTTCCTGTAATTTTAATGGTTGGAAAGCTTGATTTTATTAAGTTGAAATATTGGTTATTAACTCCATAGAAGATTTTCGCATCGATATCTTCCAAATCATATGTTAATTCAAACATGCAGTATTTTTATTTTTAGATTTTAAAATTAAAGCTTTTTTTCAAATTTATATCAAATTCTTTTCAACAATCTTTCGGGCTTTCTTTTTATTTTAAATAACTTTGCAATAGTACACTATTCTATAAATTGCTCATGTCAATTATTACCCTTACTTCGGATTTCGGAAATTTAGATTACAGAGTTGCCGCTGTGAAAGGCAAAATTCTGTCTCTAAACCCTGAGGTTAATATTATTGATATAACCCACGACATCCAGGCATTCAACCTTATACAGACTTCGTATATTGTAAGAAATGCTTATAAATATTTTCCTAAAGGAAGTATCCACATCATTTCTGTAGACAGTTTTTACAACAGATCAAGAAAAAATATCATTTATAAAGCCGATGGATCCTACTTTTTAGCGGCAGATAATGGTCTTTTAAGCCTTATCTTTTTTGATATTAAACCGGAAGCTATCTATGAACTTACACTGAACAACCGCTTTGATGACATCATCAACTTTACTTCTACAGACATTTTTGTTCCTGCAGCGGTACATCTTGCCAATGGCGGACTCCCTGAAGTAATAGGACGAAAAATACATTCAGCCAAACAACTGATGTTCCCGAGAGCGGTTTATAATGAATCGGAAGGTATGATTATCGGTGAAGTAACTTACATTGACAATTTCGGAAATATAATCTCAAATATCAACAAAGATTTTTTCGAGAATATCAGCAAAAGCTACGATAGTTTTACTATAAAATTCAGAAATTTAAGCCTTTCAAGGATATTTTCCAGCCATACGGAGGTTGTTTCAGACTGGGAAAGGGAAACAGAATTCCATGGGCAGTCTGCTGCTATTTTCAATGATAGTCAATTATTGGAGCTTACCATCTACAAAGGAAGCAAGAAAAACGGTGCTAAAAGCCTGTTTGGATTGAATGTGGGTGAAAATATTTATATTGAATTCAGCTAAGATTATATATTTCTTAAAAAAACCGATTTTTTTTATATATTTGTCAAAATCTAAAAATCAAAAATGGCAGAATACAAATTATTGCTTCCTTCCATGGGAGAAGGTGTTATGGAAGCGACAATTATCACTTGGTTATTCAATGAAGGTGATAACGTAAAGGAGGATGACTCCGTAGTAGAAATTGCAACAGATAAAGTAGATTCAGACGTACCGACACCAGTTTCGGGGAAAATTGTAAAGATTTTAAAGCAAAAAGATGAAGTTGCAAAAGTAGGTGAAGCCATTGCTATTTTAGAAATTGAAGGAGAAGGTACAGCTTCAGAAGAAGTAAAAACTGAAACTCCGGCGGCTACTCCGGATGCTGACACTTTAAAAGCGATTGAAGAGCCTTTACAGACAACAGCTGCTTCAAACGTAGAATTCTCAGGAGATCTTTACCTATCTCCACTTGTAAAATCTATTGCACAACAGGAAAATATTTCTGAAACTGAACTGAAATCCATTAAAGGAAGCGGTTTGGAAGGAAGAATTACAAAAGAAGATATATTAGCATATGTTGCTAACAGAGGAAACCAGACAGCTCCGGTACAGGCAGCGTCTACTCCAAAACCAGCAGTATCTGCTCCGGCAGCTACAATTCCGGTAAGTGCAGGTGACGAAATCATTCCAATGGACAGAATGAGAAAGATCATCGCTGAAAATATGGTAAAAGCAAAACAAATTGCTCCACACGTTACCTCTTTCATTGAAACAGACGTTACCAACGTTGTAAAATGGAGAAATAAAAACAAAGCTGTATTTGAAAAACGTGAAGGTGAAAAACTGACTTTCATGCCTATTTTCGTAAAAGCTGTAGTGAAAGCAATTCAGGATTTCCCAATGATCAATGTTTCTATCAATGGTGAAAACATCATCAAAAAGAAAAACATCAACATCGGTATGGCTACTGCCCTTCCGGACGGAAACCTTATTGTTCCTGTAATTAAAAATGCTGATCAGTTATCACTTTCAGGCCTTGCAAAAGCAATCAATGACCTGGCTTACAGAGCAAGAAACAAGAAATTAAGACCAGAAGACACTCAAGGTGCAACTTATACTATTTCTAACGTAGGAAGCTTTGGAAACCTTATGGGAACACCAATCATTCCTCAGCCTCAGGTAGCTATTTTAGCTATCGGAGCCATTGTTAAGAAACCTGCAGTTCTTGAAACAGCCGACGGTGATGTAATCGCAATCAGAAACTTAATGTTCATGTCTCACTCTTATGACCACAGAGTAGTAGACGGTTCTTTAGGAGGAATGATGCTGAAGCACGTTCACGACTACCTTGAAAACTGGGATCTGAACACAGAAATATAAGCAATGAATAATCAGTAATAAGTAATTTTGCTTATTGTTGATCATATAAAATGAAAACCTTCGATTAAATCGGAGGTTTTTTTGTTTTTATAATTAAGTTTAATAAAATTCCAAAAGGTCAAATATTTTATCAAATAAATACCAAATAATTAATAAATAAGACTTTTGTTTAATAAATCAATAATTAAATAAAAATAATACTATACTATAATAACTTTTTTGGAAATTAGATTGATTAATATTATTTTTAAGCAAATATTATTTGGAAAAATGGATCCGGATTACAGAAAATATGATGTTACAAGATTTTTTGATTTCACCGAAGAAGATGAAAAATTAATTACTGAGGTATATGATCAGCTTTCTGAGTCATATTATGTTTCAGTGATCGATATTAAAGAATCTCCTTACGACCAATTTAGTTCTCATGATATGTACCCATTATTTATTCCACAAATCTGTTATCTGGTAAAAGACAGGAACAAGGATAACTCTTTCTATCTTTTTATCGTCAGTAAGGTTGGAATGACTTCCAGAGGTGGGCTTTTAGGACGTAAATATGACACTCTACAACTTTGGGGACTAAAAAATCTGGATGAAAATTTTGGATATATATCCCTCAACAAGAAGAAACTAATGGATAAAGTGGCAGGAATTTTCAGCAGTTTTAATGTTAATTTTACAGATCGTGAGTTTAAAGATTTTTATGTAGTGGGAAATGATCAATTTAAAATCATGAATTTTTTAAATCCAAAGAGAAAAGAAACGATAAAGAACTTTCCGAATGAAGATTTTAAACTTGAAGTCAGAAATACTATTTTGAGTTTTGGCATACCTGACATCCTTACAATGGAAAACGCTGAAATAATCTCAAAGTTTTTAGAAGAAATATAAAATCTGCAAAAATCACTTACTTTTACATCTCTAAATTAACAAATGCTGAAAATTTTCGCTCTTATAAAAAAATCCCTCAAAAATTCCTTTGACAATATCCGGAACGAACAGCTGAAGTACAACCTGCTTCAGGCTATCCCTTTTTGGATAGGATCTGTTATTACAGGTTTTTTTGCCGTCATGTATGCACAGATATTTGCCTGGGGTGAACATCTCATGAATTTTATTTTTGACTGGCATGCATGGATGATTTTTATTATTGCTCCCATAGGATTTGTACTTTCCTGGTGGCTGGTGAAAGAATTTGCGCCTAATGCTAAAGGGAGCGGTATCCCACAGGTAATGGCAGCGGTAGAACTGGCCAATCCGAAAGAACACCGCAAGATCAGAAATCTTCTGAGCATTAAGATTATTTTTTTCAAAATCCTGTCTTCTGTCATTCTGGTAATCGGAGGAGGAGCGGTAGGACGTGAAGGACCTACCATTCAGATTGCAGGCTCCGTTTTCAGAAAAGTCAACGAGTATCTTCCCGAATGGTGGCCGAAGATTTCCAAGAAAAATATGATTATGACAGGAGCTGCTGCCGGACTTGCTGCTGCCTTTAACACTCCGCTGGGAGGTATTGTTTTCGCTGTGGAAGAACTGTCGAAAACCCATATTAATTACTTTAAAACAGCTTTGTTTACCGCGGTAATTATTGCCGGTCTCACAGCACAGACACTGGCAGGATCTTATTTATATCTGGGATATCCAAAAACTAATGATGTTTCTTTAATGGTAATGTTTCCCATTGTACTTGTTGCTGCTGTGGCAGGTATTCTCGCCAGTCAGCTTTCTGTTGCTATGCTTAAAATCAACAGATGGAAAAAGAATACACTGAAAACCGATAAAGCCAATGTGATGTTCCTGATTATTTGTGCTTTAATCATTGCTTCAATCGCTTATTTCATCAACAGGGAAATTCTCGGCTCCGGAAAAGAAATTATGGAACGGGTACTTTTTACGAAAGATAAGCACGAAGACTGGTATGTTCCGGTTTTAAGAATGCTTGGCCCTGCCCTTTCTTTTACTTCAGGAGGTGCAGGAGGAATTTTCGCCCCTGCCCTCACAGCGGGAGCAAGTATAGGCTCTGTTATTTCAGGCGCCATTCATTTAACACCTAACGAAACCAATGTGGTTGTTCTGGCCGGAATGGTTGCTTTTCTAACCGGAATTACAAGAGCGCCATTTACTTCAGCCATTATTGTTCTGGAAATGACAGACAGGCACTCATTGATATTTCACCTGATGCTGGCAGGAATGGTTTCTTCTATTGCCTCTATTCTCGTAAGCAGACATTCGTTGTACGATGTCTTAAAGGTGAATTTTCTGACGGAGTTAAGACAAAAAGATTAGTCGAGAAAGTGGAGGGCTATTTAAGAGTATATTATTGGAAATAACTTTTAAATGTAATCTTAAGTAATCCCTTCAAAACATTAAACTTTAAATTCCCAACCATCAACACTCAACTATTTCACAAATCCTCTTGCATATACGAAATATATTCTCTAATTTTGCACCTCGAAATAATTAACAAATTCATTTAACATTATGAACAATTACGAAACTGTTTTCATTTTAACTCCCGTTCTATCTGAGTCACAGGTAGAGGAAGCAGTGAACAAGTATGTAGATCTTATCAAAGAAAAGAACTGCGAAATCGTTGCTAAAGAAAACTGGGGATTGAAAAAATTAGCTTATCCTATCCAATTGAAAAAGAACGGGTTCTATACTCTAATCGAATTCAAAGGAGAAGGTAGTGTAGTAGCTGATTTAGAATTAGCATTTAAGCGTGACGAGAGAGTAATCCGTTACCTTACTACAAAACTTGACAAGCATGCTGTTGAGTACGCTGTAACTAGAAGAACTAAAGTAAAAGCAGCTAAAGCTTAATTAATTAACCCTATTTTTTAAAAAGACAAGACATGGCAATAGATGAAATGGCTAAACAAGCCTCAGCTGGAGGAGAATCAGAAGTAAAATTCCTTACTCCGCTTGATATCAATACAAAATCTGAAAAGAAATATTGTAGATTCAAAAAATACGGAATTAAGCACGTTGATTACAAAGATGCTGACTTCTTATTACAATTTGTAAACGAGCAAGGTAAAATTTTACCAAGAAGATACACTGGAACTTCTTTAAAATACCAAAGAAAAGTTTCTGCTGCTATCAAAAGAGCAAGACACCTTGCATTACTACCATACGTAGCTGACTTATTGAAATAAGACAAAAAATAAATAAAAGAAGAGGGCAACCTCTTCTTTTGTTGCTGAATAAATAATTAATTCTAACGAAATTGAGATTTTAAATTTTAGATTCTGGATTTAGATTTTTTATATTTCTACATCTTTGAATTTTTCAATCTTTTAATTTTTCAATCTTAAAACGGACAACAACAATGGAAATTATCCTTAAAAAAGACGTAGAAAACTTAGGACTTGAGTTTGATACAGTAAACGTAAAGCCAGGTTATGCTAGAAATTTCTTAATTCCTCAAGGAATTGCTCTTTTAGCTACACCTAAAAACAAAGCTGCTTTAGAAGCTACATTAGAAGCTAGAAAAGAAGAAGAAGCTAAATTAATCGCTGCTGCTAACGCTGTAGTTGATCAATTGAAGAAAACTTCTATCACTATTCCTGCAAAAGTAGGTACTGGTGATAAACTATTCGGATCTATCAACAATGCTGATCTATCTGCTGCTTTAGAAAAAGCTGGTGTTTCTGTAGAGAAAAAATACATCAAGATTCCTGGTAACACAATCAAAAGAACTGGTAAATTCTCAGCTCTTATCAGACTTCACAGAAATGTTGAGTACAACTATGAGTTCGATATCGTTTCTGACGCTCCAGTTGTAGCTGCTCCTGCTGCTAAGAAGGAAGAAGCTAAATCTGAAGAAGCTTAATAAGCAACGAGAATTTCTCACAATATAAAACCATCTCATTTATTTGAGGTGGTTTTTTTATATAATTGGGGAAAGACAACGCGCAGAGACTACCCCGTCTTTTTGCTTTGCAAAAATCCACCCCTTCAGGGAAGGGGAATGTAGGAAATCTTAACAACTATTACTCATTATATTAGCTTTTTAACAACCTTACACGTAAGAATGCAAGAAAACCTATCCCACACTATAAAACCCGTTACCACATAACACGTACCCCGTAACCCGAATCTCAAACCCTCAAACTCTCAAACACTCCCACTCACTACTTATCTCCTCTCAATTTATGCTGATATTCCGTAGGAGCAATACCAATTACTTTTTTGAAAATATTGCTGAAAGATGACAGACTGTTGTACCCTACCATCATCGCAATTTCATACATATTATACTTTCCTTCCAGCATCAGTTCAAGAGAACGGGTAATTCTCAAAGCCCTTAGAAAACGGACATAATTCATGCCCAGGATCTCTTTAAATTTCCTCGAAAGGGTTCTTGTACTCATTCCGAATTCTTTTGCCGTAGATTCGATGGTAAGGGGCTTTTCAAGGTTAGCATGAATATACCTTGCAATCTTCAGTAATGTTTCATCTTTTGGAAATGGATGCTGTATTGGAAATGCCAGATGCTTGTGCTTTTTTTCCTGTAAAACACCTTTAAGGGCTTTGAGAAAAAAGTATTTAGAAGTATCATTTTTTGTGATTTTCCCATCCCATTCTTTAGTATACAAAATCATCTCCCGAAGTAAATTATTGACGGAATAAATATTAATTTCATCAAAAAAGCCATTTTCATTTTCTTCTTTTTTAAAATAAAAATTATATAAATCAACTTTCGGACTGGTAGAAAAAATATAATGAGGCGTCCCGGCAGGAATCCACATAAAGCATCTTGCAGGAAGATACCAATGCTTTTGATCTGTAAAAACATGTACAATACCTCCTTCTGCGTATACTAATTGTGCAGAACTATGGTAATGAATCTCTGTTGTTACATTACCTGTGAGGACATGGTAGATGTAAAACTCTGCATCATCCTCTTCTACTGCTTTAAAATGGCTGTCATTCATGAAATAAAGATAAGAAGAATTTTCAAATTGGCGTAAATGAGCAAATCTTTTTCTGTTTTCACAAATCGGGTCCGACACTTGTCGTCGTAACTTTGCTGCATCAAAATCATTTTAGCAAAAATCCTTTAATTAATTTATGAATATCATATTTAACGCATGCCGGTATCTGTGCATTGCGTTGTGCTTATTATTAAGCAACTTTTTACATTCACAGATGGTAGATTATCAGCATCTCGGCTTACAGCAAGCTGTAGAGATTGGGCTGAAAAATAATAAAAACATACAGATAAGTCATCTCAAACAGGAAATGTCCGCTACCAAAGAGAAAGATCTTAAAATGGAAAAGCTTCCGGACATTGAATTTCATACCAGCTATACTCAGGTAACCAATTTATATCAGCATCAGAACGGCGTATTTAACAAAGCAACAGAATATGATGCTATCAATGGAATGTATGATTTTACATTATCTGCTTCCATTCCGGTATATATGGGGGGTAAAATAAAAAATACGGAAAAGAAAGCGGCTATTGATACTGAGATTTCAGCCTTAAAAACCCATCTGGATGAGAGACAGCTTAAAATGGTAATCATTACAGCATTTCTTCAGATCCATCATTTAAAAGAGCAGCAGAGTCTTATTAATGATAAAATGAAAGAAGATTCCGTAAACATCAAACAGGTAAAATCTTTGAAAGCTAATGGTGTTGTAACGGTAAATGAAGTCTTAAGAACCTCACTGCAGCTTTCCAATCACAAAATGAGCTGGACGGAACTGGATAACGATATTCAGATTGCTGAACACAAACTGAAGACTATTCTTTCGCTTCCGGAAAATCAGGAAATGCATGTGAATACAGAAGATCTTATTTCGGAGAATGCAGCCATTCCTTATGTTGATGAACTGACAGAAACAGCTTTAAACAAAAATGAGTCTGTTGAAATCACCCATAAAAATCTTTCTCTGAAAGAACTGGATCAAAAAATTACCAAAGCTAATTATTTACCCAAAATTACAGCTGGTGGAGAATATTTTTTAAAATATCCGAACATGATGTTCTTTCCTCCCGAACCGTATGCATACCGTCTGGGAATGATGGGGGTAAATCTTACCTATCCTATCGAAAATCTGTACAAGAACAAATACAGAATGCAGGAAGCACGGGAAAATATTGACCTGGCCAAACTTCAGATAGAAGAAAACGAGGAAAATGTAAGACATAATGTATATGAAGCTTATAAAAAGTTTGAAGAGACAGACCAGAAGGTAAAAATTGCTGAAGAAGCAATTAATCAAGCTAAGGAAAACTATCGTATTGTAAGAACAAAATATGCCAATAAGTTAAGCCTTATCACTGAACTGATCGACGCCGATAATACTTATCTGGAAGCTGAATCTAATCTTATTTCCGTAAAAATCAACAGACAACTTAAATATTACCAACTCCAATATACGATTGGAAACTTATAAAAACTATGGCACAGAAACAACTGACACAAAAGGAAAAAAGAATCAACAAGTCCATTACTTTACTGGCCTGGATCCTGATTATAAGCGGAATCACAGGAATGGTAAGCTTTTATCTTTTTTCAAGAAAAAATGTAACGACGAATGATGCACAGATTGAACAATATATCACGCCTGTATCCAGCAAAGTTTCAGGGTTCATTAAAACTATAAAATTTAACGAAAATCAGTTTGTACACAAAGGAGATACATTAATCGTGATCGACAACAGGGAGTTTGTGAATCAGGTACACATGGCTGAAGCTAACCTTCACGCAAACACTGCAACCATAAGCACAATTGAAAGCGGTGTCAGTACCAAAGAAAGCGACACAAAGATTATTGATGCTAAAATAGCTTCTGCAAGAATTGATATCTGGAGAACAGAACAAGATTATAAAAGATATAAAAACCTTTTGACAGAAGATGCGGCTACAGAACAGGAATTTGAGAATGTAAAGGCTTCTTATGAGCAGTCAAAAGCTAATCTTTTAGCATTGGAACAGCAGAAAAATGCAATAAGAGCCGGAGCCAATGAGCAGCAGACTAAGGTTGCTCCTGTTAAAAGTCAGATTCAGCAGAGTTCTGCAAGTCTTAATAATGCGAAACTGTATCTTTCTTATACAGTGATTACGGCTCCTTATGACGGATGGGTGGGAAAAAAAACGATTCAGGAAGGGCAGCTGATTAAAGAAGGTCAGGCTCTGGTACAAATGGTCAGCAAAGAAAAATGGATCATAGCCAATTATAAAGAAACACAGCTTGGACAGATTGACCAAAGCCAGGAAGTAATTATTACAGCGGATGCTTATCCCGATGTTGAATTTAAAGGAAAAATACTTTCCGTTTCTCCAGCTTCAGGATCTCAGTTTTCATTAGTAAAGCCCGATAATGCAACCGGAAACTTTGTGAAAATCGAGCAGAGATTTCCTGTGAAAATTATTCTGGATAACAATAAAGACAACGAAAAACTGCTTTCCGGAATGAATGTTCTGGTAAGTGCGAAGAAGATATGAGTTTGAGTGTGGGAGGGTTTTAGAGTTTTAGAGTGCAAAATTACCTTCTGATCAACATATTTCAGGCTTTACAATACATTATTTTTTAGCGAAAAGACAAACTGCAAATTTTTTCTTAAGCATATTTGCCATTTTACCTTTTACTTGTTTACACCTTTGCCTTTGTCTTTTCGCATTTTTTTAATCCGGTTCAATGACAGATTTGTTCATTTGCCGTCTCTTCCTGAGCTTAATGCTTAAAAAATTATGCAACACAATACAGTTTATCATAAATGGGTACCACAATGGCTGAAACTGCCTCTTCTTATATTGGCATTGTTTCCCCACCTGATGTTGTTGTCGCTTTTACATTCAAACAGCGCCTTCACATCTTCTTTTATGGATGCGGATTCAGATGACATCCAGTATTTAATGATTTTGATGTATGGGACATTTGTGGTTACCCTTTTAGTTTTACAAAGATTTATGGCGTATTTCAGCGTCAAATATTATGTACTGCTGATGGCTTCCATTTCCGTGATTATTCTTTATGTTTTATCAGTTACCAATGATTATCATGTTATCTTGGTAATCCGGTTTTTAGAAGGAATTTTCGGGCTGCTGGAAGGAGCTATTTTCCTGCCGTTGATTATTGCTGAATTAAAAACTAAACATGCTAAAGTTCTAGCCTATCTATTCATGTACACCATCATGCTGACCGGGGGAACAATTACCACTTCCCTTTTAAAATCCAGTATTGAAGATTACGATTTTCAGCATATGATCCTGATGATGGTCTATTTTCATGTGTTTGTACTGATTATTGGTATTGCTTTATTCAACAGAAACAGATTCTTTCCTAAAAAACCTTTGTATCAATTGGATATTACCAGCTGGTTTTTGCTTTGGGTATGCCTGCAGGCTGGCGGTTATGCTATTATTTATGGTAAAAGACTGATGTGGCTCGAGTCTGACACGATTATCATATGTTTATTTATATTCCTGCTTTCGGGAGGATTATTTATGCTTAAACAAAGAAATTCTAAGAGACCATTGTTTCATTTCGAAGTTTTCAGTTCAAAAAATGTGATCGCGGGAATGATTCTGTTTTTCATTTTTTACCTGATCCGCTCCGGATTGAATAACGTATACAGCATCATGGCAACAGTATGGAAATGGCCCTGGGATTATATTGTGAACATTCAATACTGGAATGTGGCGGGAACTCTTTTGGGGATATTATTATCGGGAATCTGCCTGGTTCGGGGAATTTCCTCAAGAATTGTTTTCTTTACAGGATTTCTATTACTGGCCATAGATTGTGCATGGTTTACCTATACTTTTTATCCTGACACTACCCTTTCTACGATCTGTCCACCATTATTTCTGCAGGGAGTCGCTCAGGGATTATTATTTACGCCGCTTGTTTTCTTTTTAATTTCAGGGACTCCGGAAGAATATGTATCCAATGCTACTGCGTTGGGGACTACAACCCGTTTCTGGACAACCGCTATCGGATATGCTTTAATGCAGAATCTGATGCTATTTTTAACATTAAAACATTCCGATACACTCAGCGCCAATTTTACAGACACTAATCCTGTATTTTACAATCAATGGAGTCAAATTTTCGGGGCTAATATTTCGAAATTATCAGTGAATGATTCTCTATCCATGACAGCAGGAGCTTTTAAAGCTAAAATAACTGCTCAGTCTATTCTCCTTTCCAATATGGAAATTTTCACGGGATTATTCTGGCTGGCGTTAATGACTGCCATCTGTTTATTACTTTATCATCCGGTAAAAATAGCTGTGAGAAATATTATGTAAAAAAGGAAGCTGGAGGTTGGAAAGAATGAAGTTCTGGAAGACGTATATAATAATTAAAGACGCTCAGATTAATATGTAAAACACTTAATAATTTTTTTTAAATAACCAGTTACCTTCAAACAATCAGGAGACTTCCATCTTCATCCACTTTGGCCGGTTTATTGTTCGTGTTTTCTGATCGCAATATTGCACAGGCCATCACGTTTAATACAAAAGCTTACGAATGGAAATTGAAAGAATTTTACTGAACCAAAGGGATTTTTTTAAAACACAGCAAACCAAAAGTCTTGCTTTTCGGAAAATGTATCTCGAAAAGCTTAAAAGTCTTATTATTTCTAATGAAAATATGCTGTATGAAGCTATTAATAAGGACTTCGGAAAATCTAAATTTGATACACTCACAACAGAACTATCTTTCATTCTGAATGATATTGACTATTATATAAAGAATTTAAAATCTCTTTCAAAATCTAAAAAAGTAAGCACCAATCTTGTCAACCAATTGGGAAGCAGTAGAGTCTACGCTGATCCATTGGGTTGTATTCTTGTGATTGGAGCCTGGAACTATCCTTATCAGTTATCTCTTTCTCCTATTATTGCTGCAATGGCTGCCGGCAACTGTTGTATTCTTAAGCCCAGCGAAATTGCTGAAAATACAATGAAAGCAATGGCAACCATCATCAATAAAAATTTTCCACCTGAATACCTGTATGTGTACGAAGGGGGTATTGATGAAACCACGGCTCTTTTAACATTAAAATTTGACAAAATATTTTTTACAGGAAGCACTAAAGTTGGAAAGATTGTTTACAAAGCTGCAGCAGAACATCTTACTCCTGTAACCCTTGAGCTGGGAGGAAAATCCCCGGCTATTGTCACTAAAAATGCTAATCTCGAAATGGCCGCTAAAAGAATTGTCTGGGGAAAGTTTCTTAATGCCGGACAAACCTGTGTAGCTCCCGATTATTTGTTGGTAGAAGAAACCATTCAGGAACAGTTTCTTGAAATGCTCAGAAAATATATCAAAGAATTTAAATATGAACCAAGTTCTGAGCAATACACAAGAATTATTAATCAAAGGAATTTCCAGCGTCTTATATCCCTTATTGATAAAGAAAAAATCTATTCCGGAGGATATTGTAATGAAGAAAAACTACACATAGAGCCTACTATACTGAATGATATAGACTGGAATGACAAAATCATGCAGGAAGAAATTTTTGGACCTCTCCTGCCAGTGATCAGTTTTCAAAGCTACAATGCAGTTCTTAACTCTGTTTTAGAACTTGACAAACCATTGGCGGCCTATCTTTTTACCAACAACTCTGAAGAAAAAGAAATCTTTACACGCAAACTTTCTTTTGGTGGAGGCTGCATCAATGATACTGTAATGCATTTAAGCAATGATAATCTGCCTTTTGGAGGTATAGGAAGTTCAGGTATAGGAAATTATCATGGGAAATATGGTTTTGAAGCCTTTTCACATCAAAAAGCTATTCTTGAAAAAACCACATGGGGTGAACCTGATATTAAATACCCGCCATATTCTGATAAAAAATTAAACTGGATTAAAAAGTTACTATAAGTTCTGTAATTATTATTTTCTCACAAATCCTGCTGATTGAAAAACATCTACTCTATCTGAATAATCGTTGAAAGACTTCATTTTACATAGAAAATATTACGGATTCTGGTAAAGCAGATTTACAGGAATAAAAAAACTGCCTCATTTCTGAAGCAGTTTTTTGTATTTTATCCTTTTTTAGGAGCCCATGTATTAAAGAATTCTTTTACTTTCTCTTTACTGTAACCCTTCCCCTCTTCTAAGACATCACTCTGCTGAACTTTGATCATTTTCCCGTCTTTATCTAAAATAATAAATACTGGATATCCAAATTTCTCACCAGGATTATCATATTGCGCAAAAATTTTCTCATTCTTATTATCAGGAGAATAATTCAGGTGATAATACAGATAGTTTTTGTCTACAATTTCCTTCAAGTCAGGAGTAGTTTGTACAAAATTGTTAAAACGAAGACACCAGATACACCAGTTTCCACCAGCCTGGATCATAATATTCTTACCTTCTTTCTTAGCCTGAGCTACCAATTTATTAATATCAGCCTGAGCATCTGCTTTTGGATCATAAGGCTTTGGCAGCTTCGCTTTTTCTTCAGCAGCTTTTTTCTTTGCTTCTAACTCTTTCTGCTCAGTAGGAACTATAAGAGCGGTTTTTTGCTTTCCATTATCTGGTGTATTTTTTACATCCTGGGCAAAAGCAATTGCATTTAATCCCAGGAAAGCTAATATTGTCAATTTTTTCATAACATAAAAATAAAAAAATAATATATATCCCTCTGCAAAAATAGAACCATAATTTTATTATCACTAAATTTGCGTGTTTTATGAATTTCTTAATCAAAATATTATACTTCGTCTCTAAGCTTCCGCTTAAAATATTATATATTTTTTCGGACGTCATCTTTTTCCTGAATTATTATCTGGTAGGATACAGAAAAGAGGTAATTACCCAAAATCTGAAAAAATCTTTCCCTGATAAATCGGAAGAAGAAATTAAAGAGATCCGAAAAAAATTCTACCTTAATTTCTCAGATTATCTGGTAGAAACTATAAAATCTTTCAGCATTTCTGAGACAGAAGCCAGAGTGAGAATGCAGCATATCAATCAGGAACTGTTTCATGATGCTAAAAAGGAAGGTAAAAATATCATCCTGCTGGCAGGACATGTTTTCAATTGGGAATGGATCAATGCATTGGCAAAGATTGTTCCCCAAGCTCACTGCCACCCTGTATACAGAAAAGTAAATAATGATTTTTGGGAAAACCAGATGAAAAAGGTCCGAAACAAATTCGGAAATGAAGCATTGGAAGCCAATGAAGTAATCCTGAATATCTTCAGATCTAAAAATAACGGAGATTCTGCTTATATGTTTGTAGCTGACCAAACGCCTCACCACGCTCATGTCACTTATGGGTTAGAGTTTTTGAATCAGCGTACTCCTGCTTTCATAGGCTATGACAGACTTGCCACAAGAATGGATCTTGTTTTCATCTATTGTGAAATGAAAAAGGTGAAAAGAGGTTATTATCAGGTAAATTATCATAGAATATATCCTGATGGTGAAAAGTTTACTGAAAATGAAGTGGTAAGAAAGTTTCATAAATTATTGGAAAATACACTGCATAAGAATCCGGACAACTACCTTTGGTCACACAGAAAATGGAAATATCAGGACTCTATCAAAAATTTTGATTCTGAAAAATAGATTGACATGCAAAAAAAACTGGCGGTTGCCATCTTAAACTGGAACGGCAGAAATTGGCTTGAAAAGTTTCTTCCGGATGTAGTACAATTTTCTCAAAATGCGGATATTTTTGTTATTGACAATCTTTCTACGGATGATTCCGTTGAATTTCTACAAAAGAATTTTCCCACAGTAAATGTTATTAAAAACGATAAAAACTATGGGTTTGCAGGAGGTTATAATGAAGGGTTGAAAGCCATCCCGAATGAATATTATTGCCTTCTCAATTCTGATGTGGAAGTTACAGAAAACTGGATAGAACCAGCTTTAGAACTATTAGAAAAGAATCCTTCCATTTCAGCAGTACAGCCTAAAATCTTATCTTATCACAATAGAAGCTATTTTGAGTTTGCAGGAGCTGCCGGCGGATTAATAGACAACCTTGGATATCCTTATTGCAGAGGCAGGATTTTTGATGATCTGGAAGAGGATAAAGGACAGTATAATGATGAAACAGAGATCTTCTGGGCATCAGGATGCTGCTTTTTCATCCGTTCAAAAGATTTCTGGGAACAGAATGGCTTTGACGCCAGGTTTTTTGCCCATCAGGAAGAAATTGACCTTTGCTGGAGACTCATTAATTCAGGAAAAAAGATTTATTATATCGGAAAATCCAAAGTTTACCATGTAGGCGGCGGAACGCTCAACAAACAGAGTGCACAAAAGACTTTTCTGAACATCAGGAATAATCTTTCTATGATGCTTAAAAACCTTCCCTTTCCTCAGTTGATCTGGCTGATTTTTTTCAGATTATGCCTTGATGGGGTTGCCGGAATTTATTTTGGATTAAAGCATGGCTTTCCACATCTGTGGGCTGTTGTAAGAGCTCATTTTGGGTTTTATGGACAGCTTCCGGGAACATGGAAACTTCGTCAGAAAAACCAAAAGAATGAGTTCTATCAATCGAAATGGCTTATTTTTAAACATTTTTTGGGAGGAAGGCAGCAGGTGGCAGATGATAGGTAATAGGTTCTAGGGATTAGGGATTAGGGATTAGGGATTAGGGATTAGGGAAACAAATCTTCTACTATATAATAACTAGAACGTGTAAATGAAAAAATTTATAATTTCAACAAACCTTACACTTTGAACCCAAAACCTTGAACATTAAACTTTGAACATTAAACTCTAAAACCAGCAACAAAAAAACAGCCAGCAACCAACAACTATCAACAACTTATAATTTAAAACAATGGATTTCTGTGCAATAGATTTTGAAACGGCCACTCACGAGAAAAGTTCAGCTTGTGAGATGGGGATATGTGTGGTACAGGATTCTAAGATTGTAGAGACTAAAACCTGGCTGATCAAACCTCCGAGTTTTCCTTATTTCAGCAGATTCAATATTGCAGTGCATGGGATTCAACCGGAAGATGTGAAGGATGCACCTACCTTTGATGAAGTGTGGTATGAAGCCCAGGATATGATGTACGGCAGCCTTATGATTGCTCATAATGCAGGATTTGATGCTTCTGTTTTAAGGGGATGTTTGGAGCATTATGAAATGTTCACTCCCCAGCTCAATTATTTGTGCAGCATACAGCTTGCCAAGAAATCATGGAACTACCTTCCAAAATATGGTTTGAAACCTTTGGCTGAGTATCATAAAATTGATTTCACCCACCACAGAGCAGGTGCAGATGCTGAAGTGTGTGCAAAGATCTCACTGCTGGCTTTTGAGAAACTGTTTCTCACCAGCAATGATGAAGTAAACGATTATATGAAGGCGAAAATAAAAAAGCTTTAATAAGAACCCGGGTTCTTAATCTGCTATCTATTAATCATTAATTACTCAACACTTCGGACAGGAGATTGAATTTTGGAATATCAATCTCAAATGTCTCCTGTGTCTCCAGGTTTTTAACAAGGTATTTTCCGCTCATATTGCCTACTCCGGAACGAAGCATTACATTGGAGAAATAAGCGAAATTCTCACTCGTTCCTATTTCAGGAGTCAGGCCGATAACGCCATCACCTATAATCTCTGTGTATCCAAATCCTACATCAAAAATCAACCATTTTCTTTTCAATACTTTGATAGGAAAGCTTCCGTCATTTTCTATCGTGATATTGTATTTAAAAACGTAACGGTTTTCGGATGGATAACTGTTTTTACTATCATATTCAGGTATAACTGAAACTTTGATATTGGAAGTCATTTTTGAAAACATCATTGTAGCATTTTCTTAATAAATACAAAAATCTCGCCTTTTTTAAGGCGAGATAATATATTTACATTATAATTTCATTAAAACTATAATCCAAGGCCTTTTCTTTCATCACCACCCATTAGTATTTCAACAGGATTGTCGATACCTTCTTTTACCGCTACAAGGAATCCTACAGACTCTTTTCCATCGATAATTCTGTGGTCATAAGACATTGCTACATACATCATTGGTCTGATTACTACCTGTCCGTCAACAGCAACTGGTCTCTGGATAATGTTGTGCATTCCTAAGATTGCAGATTGTGGAGGGTTAATAATTGGTGTAGACATCATAGATCCGAAAGTACCACCGTTTGTAATAGTGAATGTACCACCAGTCATTTCATCAACAGTAATTTTACCGTCTCTTACTTTGGTAGCAAGATCTTTAATGTTTGCTTCAACTCCGCTGAAAGACATGTTTTCTGCATTTCTCAATACAGGAACCATTAATCCTTTAGGACCTGAAACTGCAATTGAAATATCGCAGAAGTCGTAGTTGATTTTGAAGTCACCGTCAATAGATGCATTTACATCCGGGTACATTTGTAATGCTCTTGTAACTGCTTTAGTAAAGAAAGACATGAAACCAAGTCCAACTCCGTGTTTCTGAGCAAATTCTTCTTTATATTGTTTTCTTAATCTGAAAATTTCAGACATATCCACTTCGTTGAAAGTCGTCAACATAGCTGTTTCATTCTTCACAGAAACCAGTCTTTGTGCGATTTTTCTTCTTAAAACTGAAAGTTTAGTCGTAGTGGTAGTTCTTGCACCTGTAGCTGTCATTGGGCTTCCTCCTAATGCAGGAACAGCCGCTAATTCAGCATCAGTTTTAGTGATTCTTCCATCTCTTCCTGTTCCTGAAACCTGAGCAGCATCCATTCCTTTTTCATCAAGGATTTTTTTAGCAGCCGGAGATGGAGCTCCTGTTGCATATGTTTGTGGAGCCGCTACCGGAGCTGCAGGTTTTGGAGCTTCTTGTTTTACAGGTTCAGCAGCTTTCGGAGCTTCTTCCTGTTTTGGAGCTTCAGCAGCAGGTGCAGCACCTTCTGGTCTTTTAGCATCCATATCAATTAAACAAACTACCTGACCTACCTGTACTACATCACCTTCTTCTGCCTTTAAAGTGATAATACCACTTTGTTCTGCCGGCAATTCAAGAGTTGCTTTATCTGAATCCACTTCGGCGATAGGTTGATCTTTTTCTACATAATCACCATCTTTTACAAGCCAAGTTGCAATTTCAACTTCTGTAATTGATTCGCCCGGTGAAGGAACTTTCATTTCTAAAACTGACATATCGAGTATTTTTTATTTTTTAATTGGATATTATTTAAATTAAGCTGTAACTGGTCTTTTTGCAGGAGCATCATCTCTATCAAAAACTCTGTTGATCACTGCATTCTGGTTTTTCTCAAACATTTTGTGGCTACCTGGAGCCGGAGCACCGCTTGGTACCGGAGCAACCACCTGGATTCCTGTATCTCTGAAGTTTCTCAGGATATAAGACCAAGCACCCATGTTTTCAGGCTCTTCCTGAGCCCAAACCAATTGTTTTTTGTTTTCGTATTTGTTGAAGATCGCTTCAATAGCATCTGTCTGAAGTGGATATAACTGCTCAAATCTTACTAATGCAATATTTTCACAGTTCAGTTCTTCTTTCTTTGCTAATAATTCAAAGTACAGTTTACCTGAACAAAGAACCAGCTTTTCTACTTTTTTAGGATCAGCAGTTGGATCGTCTAAGATAGGCTGGAATGCACCGTTTGCAAAGTCTTCAATTGGAGAAACCACTTTAGGATGTCTCAGTAAAGATTTAGGGCTCATTACAATCAATGGTTTTCTGAATCCCCATTTCAACTGTCTTCTCAATAAGTGGAAATAGTTGGCAGGTGAAGTAATATTAGCAACCACCATGTTTTCGTTAGCACAAAGGGTAAGGAATCTCTCCAATCTTGCCGAAGAGTGTTCTGCTCCCTGTCCTTCTGAACCGTGAGGTAATAGCATCACCATTCCGTTCTGGATTTTCCATTTTTCTTCTGCTGCAGCAAGATACTGGTCAACAATAATCTGAGCACCATTTACGAAATCTCCGAACTGAGCTTCCCAGATCGTTAATGTATTGGGAGAAGCCATTGCATATCCGTAATCGAAACCTAGAACTCCGTATTCTGAAAGGTGAGAGTTGAACACATCAAATCTGCTTTCTGATACGTGTCTTAACGGGATATATTCTTCTTCTGTATCTTCTGTTTTTACTACCGCGTGTCTGTGAGAGAAAGTACCTCTTTCCACATCTTCTCCGGAAATTCTTACGTTGTGACCTTCTACAAGTAGTGTTGCATAAGCTAACCACTCTCCTAACGCCCAGTCTAATGAGTTTCCTTCAATAGCCTTGATACGGTTTTCGAAAAGTCTTGTAATTTTATTGATGAATTTTTTATCAACAGGAAGCGTTGACATTTTAAGCGCTAATTCTTTCAGTTTTGCTGCATCGTATTTTGTATCAACCGGTAACTGAACTGCACCTCTTTTTCCAATTGGATAGTTTGTCCAGTCTTCAGCCATAAACAGATCCATTACGTTCTTCTCAATTTCTTTTGAAGCATCAAAATCTTTATCTAAAAGGGCTTTGAATTCCGTTTCCATCTTAGCAATTACATCATTTGAAGTAATGCTGTCTTTAAGCAATTTATCTTTATAAATTTCTCTTGGATTCGGGTGTTTTGAAATAGTCTTATATAGATTAGGCTGAGTGAATCTTGGTTCATCACCTTCGTTGTGACCGTATTTTCTATATCCTAAAAGGTCTATATAAACATCTTTTCCGAATTTTGCTCTGAAATCAGCAGCAAAGTGAATAGCATGAACAACAGCTTCAGCATCGTCAGCATTCACGTGCATTACAGGAGATTCTGTAACTTTTGCGATGTCTGTACAGTATGTTGAAGATCTTGCATCCATATAGTTTGTTGTAAATGAAACCTGGTTATTTACAACAATATGAACTGTACCACCTGTTCTGTATCCTTCCAAAGTCATCATCTGAGCAACTTCGTAAGCAATACCTTGTCCGGCAATTGCTCCGTCACCGTGGATGATGATTGGCAATACTTTAGAGTAATCTTTATATTTGTCGTCTACTTTTGCACGGCAGATACCTTCTACCAGAGCAGCCACCGTTTCAAGGTGAGACGGGTTTGGAGTCAAATTGATACATACTTCTTCTCCTGAAGCGGTTTTGATTTTTTTAGATGATCCTAAGTGATATTTAACGTCACCAGAGAATACATCTTCTTCAAATTCTTTCCCTTCAAATTCTGAGAAGATCTGCTTGTAAGATTTTCCGAAGATATTAGTCAGTACGTTGAGTCTACCTCTGTGAGCCATTCCTAATACCACTTCATCTACTCCTAACTGAGAAGATCTTGAGATCAACTGATCTAAAGCAGGGATTAATGTTTCACCACCTTCTAATGAGAATCTTTTTTGTCCTACAAATTTTGTGTGAAGATAATTTTCAAAGGCAACCGCCTGGTTTAATTTTAATAAGATTTCTGTTTTTTCGTTTGCAGAAAGGCTTGGATGGTTTTCATTTACCTGAAGCCATCTTTTAATAAAATCTTTTTCTTCAACGTTGTTGATGTGCATGTACTCTACTCCGATAGAATCACAGTAGATGTTTTCAAGGTGCTTGATAAGATCTGCCAAAGTAGCAGGCTCTTTCATTCCTGTTTCAACAGCGCAGTTGAATTTTGTATTTAAATCTTCTTTAGAAAGACCGAAGTTCTCGATGTCTAAAGTAGGTGTATAGTGTCTTCTTTCTCTAACCGGGTTAGTTTTTGTAAAAAGGTGCCCTCTTGTTCTGTAAGCCTCAATAAGGTTTACTACTTTAAATTCTTTTTTGATGTGCTCAGGAACCTCTCCGTTTGATACTGCCTGAGAAATCTGTTGTTGTACTGCCGGAGCAGCGTTGGCTGAAGCCTGAATAAACTGAGTGTTATCGTCATCTCCGTAGTTCTCCAAAGCAAAATCGAAGCCTTGAAAGAAGGCTTTCCATGATGGTTCTAGGGAGTCCGGGAATTTTAAGTACTGTTGGTATAAATCCTCAATTAACTGAGAATGAGCTGCGTTTAGGAATGAAAATCTGTCCATTATTACAGTTTATCTATTTATTAAAATTTATTTGTAGAATTAATCTTCAAATTTAATAAAAAAAACCGAGTTAGAACAGTCTGAAACCGTTAAAAAAACTTAAGAAAAAATAAATTAAAAAAAAATCACTTATACACTGATAATGAGAGCTTAACGTTTACCTCCTGCCCTTCCATCGGACGTTCAATAAAGGTCTGGTGGATATCTCCGAAGCGCATCTCGTCTTTTTTGGCTTTCTGAATCAGCTGCTGAATTGCCCGAATTCGTCCCTCATAGCTCCCTTTGTAGTACATAACATAATTTTGAGACGGATTTACGGATCTAAAATTGAAATTATTGTCAGATACTCCAATTCTCTTAGAAAGCGGAATTCCGAGAAAATATGAAACTTCTTTGTCTTTATAATTGTCTGCATCAGTGATCAGGATGGGATATCCAAATTCATCATCTCTTTTCCCCATATCCATCGTCACGAAATTATAAACTTTATTATAATTCATCACAATATTTTTGTACAGAGCGTCTTTTTTATTTGAAGTACTTACATTGATCCCGAGAAGCAGCTTTTCTTCTTCATTTTCTACCATAAGACTGTCATATTTGATCGCGGCCATTTGATTATCTTTTTCTACTTTATTTCCTAAAGAGTTTTTAAGATTGGTCATGCTTTTGTTGATATTCTCAGCAAAACGATCTTCAGTCCAGAAGTTCTCTACTCTTTTCCAGACAGGCAGTTTGGGTGTATGTACGTACCAGATGATTTTTGTTTTTTCTGCAGAAACAGGTTTAAATTTGACATCAACCAACGTTGGATTTTCATTTTCATCCTCAAAAAGCTGATATTTCAATGTCTTATTAAGGTTCTCATACCTGATGAACATTTCTCCATCTGTATTATTTTTAGGATCCACATAGCTGATGGCACTTCCCTGTCCTTCGTAAGGCGTATAATAGTCAATATCAATAGATTGCGAACTGGTAAAGAAGTTGTTCCATCTCGTAAAATTCTGCAGATTATTAAACTGGGTAAAAACCTTATCTACCGGATAATCAATCTCCTTTTCAATAGTAAAGTTTTTACTTTCGTCTACAAAATAGTACATGGAAGCAGCATAAGCTCCCCCCAACAAAACAACGATAAAAGTTAATATTTTAAAAATACGCATCGCACAAAAATAATACAAATAAAAAGAGTGAACAATATGCTGATCACCCTGATTGTATGTTTAACAATAATTAACCTGGTTAAAGGCTGGAAGATGGATGAGGGAAGCTGGAAGTTACTATTGGGTAGAAATCGCTAATAGACTTCTGATTGAAAATATTCTGCTTACCCAAATAAGCCTAAATTCTAATATGATAGGACCCCTAGTTCTATTCCTTCCTTGATAACTTCCATCTTCCTTCCTACTATCCAACATGTGTTCCTGGAGCAATTACAGCACCTTTCTTCACTACAACAATCCCATCCTGTACGGAATAGGTTCCATAATCACCATCCGGGATATGTTTTCCTCCTATAATTTTCACATTGTCTCCGATGTAACAGTTTTTATCAAGGATTGCTTTTTCTATATAACAATATTTCCCAATGCCCATATTAGGACGGCCAGCTCTGTCATTCAGTACAATTTCTGTAGTATTCTGGTAAAAATCAGCTCCCATAACGTAAGAATTCACGATGGTACTTCCTTTATCAATCCTTGTTCTGTTCCCGATTACTGAATTTTCAATTTTATCAGCCATAATGATACATCCGTCGCCAAATACAGCCTTACTTACATAAGAACCATTGATTTTTGACGGTGGAAGCATCCTTGCTCTGGTATAAATGGGTGAAGAAGAGAAAAGATTAAACTGAGGAAGATCCAGACAAAGATCCAGATTGGCTTCGTAGAAAGATTCTATAGTTCCAATATCTGTCCAGTAACCTTCATACTGATAGCTTAATGTCTTGTATTTTCCGATGGAACTTGGAATAATATCTTTTCCGAAATCATCACCAGCTCCTTCATCAAACATCTTTTTAAGGATGGTCTTGGTGAAGATGTAGATTCCCATGGAGGCCAGGAATTCTTTTCCTGTATGTTTATTTTCTGCTGAAACCTCAGATTTCAGACCTTCCAGCATCTCATAATCCGGCTTTTCATAGAAAGATGTAATATTTCCTTCATCATCCGACTTTAAGATCCCAAAACCTGTGGCATCTTTTGCATTCACCGGAATGGTAGCGATGGTAAGATCTCCCCCATTTTCAATGTGAAAATCAAGCATTTCTCTGAAATCCATCTGATACAGCTGATCTCCTGAAAGAATCAGGATATAATCATAATCATACTTTTCAAGGTGTTTCATCGATTGTCTTACAGCATCTGCAGTTCCCTGGTACCAGCTTTCATTTTCTACATTCTGTTCGGCTGCCAGGATATCGACGAAGCCTTTACTGAAGATATCAAAGTGATAAGAATTCTTAATGTGTGAATTGAGAGAAGCAGAATTAAACTGCGTTAAAACCAGAATTTTATTTAATCCTGAATTCAGGCAGTTTGAAATAGGAATATCTACCAACCTGTATTTCCCCGCGATAGGCACAGCCGGTTTCGATCTGGAATATGTTAACGGGAATAATCTTGTTCCCCTGCCTCCTCCTAAAACAATGGAGATTACATTTCGATTCATAAATATCTTGCGTTTTTTATTTAGTTTATTGTTTTGTTCTTAGTGTTCACTGCTACTTTAAAACATTCTCTATTTTCATTGTATCAGCTATTATATAAAGCTATGTATTTTTCTGCAGATTTCTCCCATGCAAAGTCAAAATTCATGTTGGCATGGATAAGATCTTCCATCACTCCCTTTTGATTATAAATTGCCATTGCCCTGTTCATCGCATGTACAACATCATCTACACCCGGATAAGTAAAGTTCAGTCCTGCTCCTCCCGTTGAAATATCTTCTACGGTATCCCTGAGGCCTCCCGTATACCTTACCACTGGAACAGTGCCATATCTCATGGAATACATCTGATTCAATCCGCAAGGCTCTACCCTTGAAGGCATCAGAAGGAAATCTGCCGATGCATAGATTTTATGGGAAAGATGTTCTTTATATCCCAGATCCAGAGCAAAGTTGGTATAAGTGTAATCATATTCCTTTAGCTTATTCTCAATATAGGTATTTCCGGAACCCAGAATCATTATATTTAAAGCTCCGTAGCTCTGTTTAATACTTTTCCATACTACATCCGGTAAAAGATCTGCTCCTTTTTCCGTGGCAAATCTCCCAATAAAGGCAAATAAAGGCAGTTCCGGCTTCAAACCATATTCTTTACACAGTTGTTCTTTATTTTTCTTCTTCTGAGCTACTGCATTTTTACTGTTAAAGTTAAAATCCAGCATCGGATCGGTTTCAGGGTTCCAGACTTCAGCATCAATACCGTTGATGATTCCATATGCTTTTCCAAATTCCTGGCGGACGAGACTTTCCAAACCGCGAAAGCTTATAAAAAGTTCTTCCAGATATCCTTCTGAAACGGTGGTAAAGGCATCGGCACATTTAATCATACTGGCCAGAGGATTCATAAATCCGTTCCAATCCATCAGTCCCCATTTATAAGAATCGAAAGACGGCATATAATTGGCCATTCCCCAGCTCATCATCCCCTGGTATTCTCCGTTGTGGATCGTTCCTATTGTTTTCACTCCTTTTAAGAATCGGAATTCTGAACAGTTTTCTACCATAAAAGGAACCAGACCCGTATGATAATCATGACAGTGTAAAACATCAGGGCGGATTTCCATGGCACACAGCCAGTGTAACACCCCATGCTGGAAAGCCATAAACTGGAAACTTTCATCCTGATAACCATAAGGATTGTCTCTGTCTAATAATCCGGGAATTCTCACCATATAGAGTTCAAATCCCAAAACATCTGTCTTTTCTTTCAACACCTGAACCTGCAGCATATTGGTTCCCTGATGAATAAATCCATCAAAAACCAGATCAAATTCATGATCATATATAAAGGGCTTATTGTACCATGGCATTACTACCTTAGCTTCTATTCCTTTAATTTTATTCTGATATTTTGGCAGCGCTCCCACTACATCCGCAAGACCACCTACTTTTGCTACAGGATAACATTCTGTACTTAAATGATAAACAACCATTCTTTATCTCTTGTGTTTAATTCTGTGTAATTTATACTTTTTATCTTTCTTCTGTCTTAAAATAATTCCTGCCAATGGCGGTAATTTCACAGTCATTGATTTCGGATATCCTCTCCATTCTTCATCCTTTTCTTCCAGGATTTCAGGTTCTACACCACTTCCGCTGTATTTTTCATCATCGGAATTTAAAATAACCTCCCAATGAGTTCCTGAAGGAATCCCGATTTTATAATCCAGTACTTTTGGAGCCAGATTTAAAGCTACCATAGCAACATCATCTTTTCGTTTTCCTTTTCTCAGGTATACATACACAGAGTTTTCCAGGTCATCGGCTTCTACCCACTCAAAACCATGTTTATCAAACTGATTTTCATAAAAGGCAGATTCTGATGTATACAGGTGATTCAGTTCTTTAACAATTTCCTGCATTCCTTTATGAACAGGATATTTCAGCAAATGCCAGTCGAGACTTCGGGTAAAGTTCCATTCACTCGTCTGCCCGAATTCATCCCCCATGAAAAGCAGTTTGGCCCCGGGATGGGTATACATGTATACATATAAGGTACGCAGATTGGCAAATTTCTGCCATTCATCACCTTTCATTTTATAGATCAGACTTGCTTTTCCGTGTACGACTTCATCGTGCGACAAAGGCATCATATAATTTTCATTATACATATACATAGAAGCAAACGTCAGCTTATGATGATGGAATTTACGATTATCAAAATCTTCTTTGAAATAATCCAAAGTATCATGCATCCAGCCCATCATCCATTTCATTCCAAAGCCTACACCTCCGTCATGCACAGGTTTTGTAAGCATAGGGAAATCTGAACTTTCCTCTGCTATGGTCATGATATTATTTCCGAATTCCTTATAAACTGCAGTATTAAATTCCTGCAGAAAGGTTTTTGCTTCCAGATTTACATTGGTTCCATAGATATTCGGTTCCCATTCTCCTTCATTTCTAGAATAATCCAGATGAAGCATTGAAGTTACTGCATCCACACGCAATCCGTCAGCATGGTAGCGGTCCAGCCAGAACATAGCATTTGAAATCAGAAAAGATTTGACTTCATTTCTTCCGTAATTGAAAATATGGGATTTCCAATCGGGATGAAAACCTTTTCTAGGATCTTCATGTTCATAGAGATATGATCCATCAAAACGGTGAAGACCATTAGCATCTCCCGGAAAATGAGACGGAACCCAATCCAGGATAACACCTATATTATTTTTATGAAGTTCATCAATGAGAAACATCAGATCCTGCGGTGAACCGAAGCGTGAAGTAGCTGCGTAAAAACCTGTAATCTGGTATCCCCAGCTGGGATCATATGGATACTCCATCACAGGCATAAACTCTACGTGGGTAAAACCCATTTCATTGACATAGGGAACCAGCTTTTCCGCAATATCCCGATAATTTAAAAACTGACCCGGATTATCACCTTCCCTCACCCAGGAACCAAGATGCAGCTCATACACTGATATAGGAGCTTCAAGTCTGTTTCTTTCCCAGCGTTTATCCATCCACTCCTGATCATTCCATTCATACCAGGTGGTAGAAACCAAGGAAGCCGCCTGAATATTCTGTTCCCAGCTTACGGCATAAGGATCGCTTTTTTCCAGGATCTCGCCTCTTGCTGTTTCAATGGCATACTTGTATAATGTACCCCAGGTTAATCCTTCAATAAATCCTTCCCAAATTCCTGATCCATCCCATCTTGGAAACAAAATATGATCTTTATGATTCCAGTTATTAAAATTTCCGATCACGGAAACTTTCTTTGCATTAGGAGCCCACACTGAAAAATACACGCCCTTCACGCCATCTTTTTCTGCAGAATGCGCTCCAAATTTACCATACAGCTTATAATGCCTACCTTCTTTGAAAAGATACACATCATGATCAGTGAAAAGCGTGTAGGTTTTAACAGAATTCATCAAGATCGGTTTGTATTTATAATTTCCCTGAAACTACGAAAAATACTGACAATAGCGATTAATTATTCATCAAATAATTATCAATATCATTTCGTGTTTTGTCATTCTATCAAATATATCATTTTTTACCTCACATTTTTATGATTTCAAAACAATCTTTTTTTATAAATTTAACATCAACATTATTAAACACACACGATGAGGTTTGAACTTTATACCGAAGAAAAAGACGACAGGCCGGTATTTATTACCGGAAATTTCAACAGCTGGAATCCCAAAGACTACAATTTCCAGCTTAAACAAACTGACTCCTCCAATTACTTTATAGAAATTGAAGATCAGCTTCTGCCAGAAGAAATTGATTATAAATTCACAAAGGGAGGCTGGGAGAATGTGGAACTGGACCAATATGGAAATATTACTCCCAACCGCAAAGTAAAAAGATCTGCCGGCAAAACTTCTGATACGATAGAAAAATGGAGATTAAACTGGGGGCCGTTCAAAGAAGAATATTATCCCATTGCTGAAGTGATTTCCGAAAATTTTTATATCCCGCAGCTTGACCGCCACCGTAAAGTCTGGGCACTGCTTCCCTATGATTATCATACAACAGATAAGCGATATCCTGTTTTATATCTTCAGGACGCCCAGAACTTATTCAATGAAGGAAGCGGCTTCGGAAACTGGGAAATTGACAAAAAACTGTCTATCCTTGCAGAATATGGCCGTGGTGACCTTATCATCATTGCCATAGAGCATGGCAGCGAGGAAAGAATCAAAGAATATATTTTTGATAATGATCATGTAGCCAACGGCTCTGAGGGAAAAAAATATATCCGCTTTATTGCAGATACTTTAAAACCTTTTGTAGATGAAAACTACAGAACAAAAAAAGACCGCGACAATACCGGAATCGGAGGCAGTTCATTGGGAGCACTGATCAGCATATACAGCGGGTTTCTTTATCCTGAAGTCTATTCCAAATTATTGATCTTCTCACCCTCTCTTTGGGTAGAGCCTAACAACAACTTTCCGATGATGAATTTCAGGGTTCCTTTTAAAACAAAAATTTATCTTTATGGAGGAGGCCAGGAAGGATCTAAAATGGTCAAAAGAATTCATATTTTTGAAGAATATCTTAAAAGATGGGAAGAGAAAAAGCTTTTTGATTTTGAGTTTAAAACCAATATCAACCCTGAAGGCACCCATAATGAATTTTACTGGTCACAGGAGTTCCCAAGAGCCATTGAATGGCTTTTCTATGACAATACAGAAAACCCTGTAGAAGTAAAACCACAACAACAAAGCATTAAAAACTAAGCTTACAAAATCGCTGAAGAAGATTTTCAGAAAGACAAGAACAAATGGGAAGGTGATTGTGTATGATCTTAGAAAAATATAATATCTATTTATGAAACTAATTAATAAAAAAAACAAAAATTACACTCAGGTCTTCCACCTATTTACAGAGGAAGAATGGACAAAATCCAGTAAAAATTTCAATAAAAACATTGCTACTTTTTTTACGGGTAAGAAGTATGAAGTTTTCATCAATGCTCATGAAGAAGGAATTACCTATTTCATTGGATTAGGAAAATCCACATTACAAAATTTTGAAATCCAGCAGGTTGCAGCTAAATTCTCACAAACACAGAAAGAAAAACTGCAGGCAGTACCTACGTTAGCTCTTGCAGATTTCATGAATGAAAAACAATTTGAGGAATTTGTAAAAGGACTTTTAGCCGGAACCTACAATTATCCTTTTGAAAAAAAACATACTTTCTGGAACGCAAAATTTGAACTGCATTTTGAAAATGTAAGCCAGAAAAAATTAGACCATATCAGTCAGAAAACAGAAGCTCTGATTAACGGACAGACCGCATGTCAGGACTGGCTCAACAAACCAGCTAATCTTAAAAAACCGGATATTTTAAGCGCTTACCTTAAAAATCTGGCAAAAAAATATGAATTAAAATATACTGTATTCAACAGGAAGAAATGTGAAGAGCTTGGATTGGGCGCTTATCTTTCTGTCAATCAAGGAAGTGCTTATGATGCAGCATTCACTATTTTAGAATATAAAACTACGGTTAAAAATGCCAAGACTTTCGGACTGGTTGGAAAATGTGTGTTGTTTGATACCGGAGGAATATCAATAAAAAGCTCTGCCAATCTGCATTATATGAAGTCTGATATGGGAGGCACTACAGCTGTTTTGGGCACTTTAATTTATGCTGCAGAAATGCAACTTCCTGTGAACATTATTGCTGTTCTTCCTATTACGGATAATGCTGTTTCTGAAAAAGCCCTGCTTCCGAGTGATGTGATCACAGCGTACAACGGAAAAACCATTGAAGTGCTTGATACTGATGCCGAAGGCCGTTTAATCCTTGCAGACGGATTATCCTACCTTTCTAAAAACTACAAAACAGATTTTCTTATTGATCTGGCTACTTTAACAGGCAGCTCTGTACGCATGTTTGGAGATACTTGTGCCGCAATGTTCTCCAATAATGAAGACTTGAAAAATAATCTGATAAAAACCGGAGATCAAACCAACCAGAGAGTATGGAATCTTCCTTTATGGGATGTCTGGAAAGACGATATTCAGTCTGATGTAGCCGATATGAAAAACATCTCCCTAAAGCCTGTGGGAGACTGTATTATTGCCGCAAAATTTCTAGAGCAATTCATTGAAAACCACCCTAAATGGGCTCATTTGGATATTGCCGGAGTAGCCTTCGGAAGTGTAGGTTATGCTAAGGAAAAAGCAGCAACCGGTTTTGGGGTTCAGCTCCTCGTGAATTTAATTGAAAATTATCACTAAAAATTAGTTTTTTACAAAAAAACTCTGTATAATTGATTAGTGAATTTTCAAAAACGCACGATATTACATTTTTTAATATTAATAAAATAATAAATAAATGCTTTTATTTTTGAAAATTCACTAAACATTAAAAAACATTATATGGAGAAGAAAACTATTGTGTGTATTTCGTGCTATTACAAAGGCTACGATTTTATGGACGAAATGAAGAATCTCGGCAATAAAATCATCTTGGTAACCTCAGAAAATCTTAAAGAAAAAAACTGGCCCTGGCATGCCATTGATGAGGTATTTTATATGCCGGAACTCAAGCCGTCCGTATGGAATCTGGAGCATCTGATTCAGGGATTTTCTCACCTGATGAAAACCAGAAAAGTAGATGCTGTAGTGGCATTGGATGATTATGATGTAGAAAAAGCTGCATTAATCAGGGAAACATTCCGTATTCCGGGAATGGGACAGACTACGCACCGATATTTCAGAGATAAACTGGCTATGCGCCAAAAAGCAAAAGATTCAGAGATCAATGTTCCTGAGTTTACAGCTGTATTCAATGATAATGAAGTCAATGAATTTACAGACCGTATTCCTGCACCATGGGTACTGAAACCCCGCTCTGAAGCTTCAGCATCGGGAATCAAGAAAATAACTTCCAAGGAACAACTTTATGAGGCGCTAGAAACACTTGGAGAAGAACGTCATCTTTTTTTACTGGAAAGTTTTAAACCCGGAGACGTTTATCATGTAGACAGCCTTACTTTTAATAAAAAAATTGTATTCACTTCTGCCTCAAAATACCTTGCTCCTCCTATGCAGGTTTCCCATGAAGGCGGCGTTTTCAGATCCAAGACTTTAGGAAGATATTCTGAGGAGTTTAAAGCACTGGAAGACATAAATGGCAAGGTTCTTTCCAATTTCGGATTGATCAATGGCGCAACCCATACAGAATTTATCCGGGGAAAAGAAGATGGAAAATGGTATTTCCTTGAAACCTCATCAAGGGTTGGTGGTGCTCATATTCCGGACCTGGTAGAGGCTTCAAGCGGTATTAATATCTGGAGAGAATGGGCTAAAATTGAAGATGCACTTCTAAGGGGAAATGATTACAGTGTTTCACCACCCACAGGATATTATTCGGGGCTGATTGTTGCTCTGATTAAAGATAAAGAACCCGATTACAGTAATTTTGAATGTGAAGAAGTTGTAAAATTCCTTCCGATAGATTACCATGTCGGAATTGTTTATAAATCCGGAGATGCCTCCGTTGTACAGGACAGACTGGATTCTGCGGCAGATATGATTCATGCAGATATGCTGAATATCCTGCCTCCCAAAAGCAATAAGTTGAGTTCCTAAAAAATAAAACGTGACATTGATATTCAAAATATTATTGAATTCATAATATATAATCTGCCAGAAGATTCCAAACTAAAATGTAATTTAGAAAACATAAGTCCGGGAAAATGGCAAAGCAAAGCATATTATCAGTTCGTTGACTCAACTCACGCCAACAAACCTGGATCAAAATGGATCTTTAAAGAAAATATAATCCTCGAACATCCGAAATCAGGAACAATCGTACTGGATATTTTAGAAAAAGATCAGCTTGGAGGAATTGAATTTATCAAATATAAGTGCAATATTAAAATTAAACAAGGAAAAATGCCTCACATAGAACATACAGAGTATTATTCAAATATATTGGGAACAAGTCTTCAGGTAGAAGTGACCGGACATTACGGCCACCCTATTATCATGTTTCCTACTTCCCAGGGACAATACACCCAAAATCATGATTTTCATCTTAACGGAAGTATCAACTGGTTTATAGAACAGGGAAAAGTAAAGCTTTATAATGTTCAGACCATTGACAGCTGGAGCTTTTATGATGACAAAATATCTCCTCAGCAAAGAATAAGAAACTATGAAAGATATGTACAGTTTCTGATCAAGGAATTTGTTCCCTATATTCAGAAACTTCATAAAACTCATCGCGTAGCAGTAGCCGGAGCAAGTTTTGGAGGATATCACGCTGCTAATTTTGCTTTCAGATTTCCTGATGTGGTTTCCCACCTGTTTTGCCTTTCCGGAGCATTCAGCATAAGAAATTTCATGGATGGTTATTCTGACGAAATGGTATATTTCAACTGTCCCAGAGAATTTGTAAGAAATGATGATGCCTGGAAATACAAACACATGCATATTGTACTCAGTACTTCTGATCAGGATATCTGCAAAGATAAAAATGTTGAAATGGCCGAAATTTTAAGACTGAAAGGGATAGACTTTTGGTACGACGAAAGAAAATGGATAGGCCATGACTGGCCGCTATGGAGAATGGTTTTCCCAACCTTCATAGGAGCATTTTTCTCTTAAAAACAATAAAAAGACAAATAGAAAAAATATACACCCATCTTAAAAACAAAAATTATGACAAAAAAAGTAGGAATTCTTTTCGGTATGGAAGACACCTTTCCCTGGGCATTTATAGATAAAGTGAATGAACTGGGAGGTGGAGACATCATAGCTGAACCCGTTACCATCGACAAATTAGAACAGGGTGCAGATTATGGTTATGCGGTAATCATCGACAGAATTTCACAGGATGTTCCCTTTTACAGAGCTTACCTGAAAAATGCAGCACTTAATGGCACTTATGTAATCAACAATCCGTTTTGGTGGAGTGCTGATGAGAAATTTTTCAACAATGCCCTGATGTCTAAACTTGGAATTCCGCTTCCTAAGACAGTTCTGCTTCCGTCACACGAAAGACCGGACAATACTTCTGAAACTTCATTCAGAAACCTGAAGTTTCCGCACGACTGGGAATATATCTTTAATTATGTAGGGTTTCCGGCATATATGAAGCCTCACGATGGTGGTGGCTGGAAAAACGTATACAGAGTGGAAAATCCGGATGACCTTTGGAACAAATTAGGCGAAACAGAACAGCTGGTAATGATGGTACAGGAAGAAATCATCTTTGATGATTATTACAGAGTTTACTGCCTGGGCAGAAAATATGTCCACATCATGCCTTATGAGCCCAGAAATGCTCCTCATTTGAGATATGCTACGACTCATCAGACACAAGGTGAAGAACTTGAAAAACTACTAAAAACCATTCATGATTATACCATTAAAATGAATGAAGCGTTGGGATATGATTTCAATACAGTAGAATTTGCTGTAAGAGACGGTATTCCTTATGCTATTGATTTCTGCAACCCGGCTCCGGATGCAGACCGAAATTCTGTAGGAGAAGAAAATTTTGCATGGATTACAGAACACGCAGCAAAACTGGCTGTAGAAAAAGCAAAAGAATATGTTCCAGAGAAACCTAATATTGCTTGGGGAACCTTTGTGAAAGATTCCATAAAATAACATTGAAAAGAAATAAAAAACACAAGAAAAATGCATCAGTTTACTATTGGAATTGAAGAAGAATATCAGATCATTGATGTGGAAAGCAGAGATCTGGTTTCTCACGTTTCAAAAATCATTGAAGGCGGCAAAGCAGTTTTAAGTGAAAATTTAAAGCACGAAATGCACGAATCCATGATTGAAATGGAAACAGGGATCTGCCAGAATATTCAGGAAGCCAGAGCAGAGTTAACGAATTTAAGACGTCATCTCATCAATATTGCTCATGAGCAGGGACTTCGTGTTTCCGGAGGAGGTACTCACCCTTTTTCGCATTGGTCTGATAACAATATCACTCAAGGAGAAAGATACATTAAAATCGTAGATGACATGGGAGACGTAGCCCGGGAAAACCTTATTTTCGGACTGCACGTCCACATTGGAATTCCTAATCGTGAAGAAGGCGTAAGAATTCAGAATGTAATGCGTTACTTTCTTCCTCACGTGTATGCTCTTTCTACCAATTCGCCATTCTGGATCGGGAGATACACGGGATTTAAATCTTACAGACAGGAAATCTTCGTAAAATTCCCGAGAACCGGTATTCCGAGCTATTTTAATTCTCTGGCAGAATTCGACAGTTATGTAGATCTTCTTGTGAAAACAGGAACCATCGACAATGCCAAGAAAATCTGGTGGGATTTACGGGTACATCCATTCTACCCTACAATTGAATTCAGAATCTGTGATATGCCGCTGAGAATTGATGAAACGGTGTGTCTAGCTGCAATCATGCAGAGTCTCGTTGCTAAAATCTATAAACTTCACCAGCAAAATCTGAGCTTCAGAAGCTACAGAAGACTCCTTTTGAACGAAAATAAATGGCGTGCCTCTAAAAGCGGCATCGAAGCCCATCTGATCGATTTTGGAAAGGAAGAATCTGTTCCTTATCCTCATTTATTGAAAGAACTTTTAGAGTTTATTGATGATGTGGTAGACGATTTGGGATGCCGCCATGAAGTGGAATATGCCTGGAAAATTCTTGAAAACGGAACCGGCGCAGACAGGCAGCTTCAGATCTTTAAAGAAACAGGTGATCTCACGAAAGTCGTTGATTATATGATCTCTGAAACGGAGTATGGCATAACACATGGTGAACCTGCTTCATAATTTTTTTGGTAACTTTACAAAAAATATGATGTAATGAAAGATATTCGAATTGCTCTGCTGGACATGAACAACAATCATGTGAATCAAGGTTTTAGGAACATTAAAGAAATTTCTGAAGCATTTCAGCAGAACTCTGAAGAAAATGTTGTCATCAAGACATTTGATGTGAGGTTTAAAGATGAAATGCCGGAGATTGGAGACTTTGATATTTTCATTTCTTCAGGCGGTCCGGGAAACCCACATCGTGAAGGTTTTGCATGGGAAGACAGATTTGCCCATTTTCTAGATTCTGTTTTTGAGCATAATAAATATAATGAAGATAAAAAATACCTTTTCCTTATCTGCCACTCATTCCAGCTGGCAAGTATTCACTGGAACCTGGGTAATATCTGCAAAAGAAAATCTTACTCTTTCGGAGTAATGCCTGTTCATAAAACAGACGAAGGTAAAGAAGAGTTTTTATTCAAAAATCTTCAGGATCCTTTTTATGCGGTAGATTCCAGAGCTTACCAGTTTATCGAGCCGGATCATGAGCGTTTTGAAGAACTTGGAATGACCATCATGGCGATTGAAAAGTTCCGTCCTCATATCAATCTTGAAAGAGCGGTAATGGCGGTTCGTTTTTCAGAAGAGATATTCGGAACACAGTTTCACCCTGAAGCTAATCCTGAATCTCTGATCGAAAATCTGAAAGATGAAAAAAACAGAGAAGCCATGATTGAAAATTTCGGTATGGAGAAATATCTCGAAACTATCGACAGAATAGACGATGAAGATAAAATCATTCTGACCAGACATCAGATCCTTCCGAGATTCCTTCAGTTTGCAAAAAAAAACATTTTGAAAGAAGCTGAATCTTTGGTTTAAAAGGCTGGAAGCTGGAAGAAGGATGCCGGAAGTTATTATCGGTTAAGGCTACTGAAAATCTTTTTTATTTTAGAATTAATACTATAGATTTTCAGACCTGAAAACGTCCCTCGCCCAGCTTCTCTCTTCCAGTTACCTATAACAATCGGGCAGAAATGTTCGATTTTTTTAACATCACAAAGAAAAAAAATATGATTCCAAAATACAGAAAACAGTATAATCAGGAGTTTTCGGATGAAAAATACAATCAATTAAAAAATATACTGGCAGAAAAAGGAGGTACAGCAACCACTTTCAGGGTTTCAGAAAGCCCTATTTTCCTGACTAAAGAGTTTGAAAGCAAGCTTATTGATGCCAGTGAAAGTATTATCAGCCAGATTAAGGCAATGCCTGCAGAACTTCTTCAGAAAGCCGTTCCTGATAACTGCAGAGTTCCCAATGATACAGATCAACCTCACTTTTTCACGATAGATTTTGGAGTCTGCAAAAGCGAAAACGGAGCAATAGAACCTCAGCTGATAGAACTTCAGGCGTTTCCCTCTTTATATGCTTTTCAGAAAGTGTATGAAGAAACTTTTTGTGAAGTTTACCCTTTTCTTTCGGAAATCAGAAATCCTATGCCTCATGAAACCTTTAAAAACTATTTGAAGGAACTGATTGTTGGTGATGAAAACCCTGAAAATGTAATCCTGCTTGAAATCTTTCCTGAAAAACAAAAAACGGCTATTGATTTTGCTTTAACAGAGAAGTTATTAGGAATAAAAACAGTATGCCTTACCAAAATTAAGAAAGAAGGTAAAAAACTGTATTATGAAAACAATGGAAATCTGGTAGAAATCAAGAGAATTTACAACCGTGTTATATTTGATGAACTGGACAACATTCCAGATCTTACCACTGAGTTTGATTTCCGTGAAGAGGTGGATGTCAAATGGATCACCCATCCAAACTGGTTCTTTAAAATCTCAAAATTCCTTTTACCATTATTAAAACACCAGTTTGTTCCGAAGAGCTATTTCTTACATGAATTTCCGGAAAATGAAAACCTTGAAAACTTTGTATTGAAACCTTTATTTTCATTCGCAGGAAGTGGTGTTAATTTAAATCCTACGAAGGAAATTACAGATACCATTCCGGATAAAGAAAACTATATTCTGCAGAGAAAAGTGTACTATGAACCAATTTTTGAAGATATCAACGGAGAATTTTCAAAAGCAGAGATCCGTTTGTTGTATATTTGGCGGGAAAATGACGAACGCCCTATTCTATTGGAAAATCTTGGAAGAATGACTAAAGCCGCGATGGTAAATGTTGATTTCAATAAAAAAGATGCCATCTGGATCGGAAGTTCAAATGCTTTTTTTGGAGAAGGATAAATGAGGAAAATTGAATAAAACATAAACCACCCGTCAAAAATTCTTTGAATTTTTGCCACCCCTCCAGCGGAGGGGAATATGGTTATCCCCTATTGAATAGGTGGTTATTCAAGCGAACTATTATAGGTTGGGTAACCCACTTTAACCCTTAAACATTGAACTTTAAACATTAACTCTTGAATTTAAAAACCATTGAAGATCAGCTATTTAAACCACTTGGATTAAGTTGTTCAAACATTGAAGAAGACTTAGAATGCAGGGAATATTCAGGTTTTAACTGTGTGGTCAATAGTTGGAACATCAAGTTCCGGATTTCTAAAATAACACCCACCAAAACAGGACAATTTGTAACCATCTGGAAAAGAAATAAAAAAGGAGAAACGGCTCCTTTTGATATCACTGACAATGTTGATTTTTATCTCGTTGCTTCTTTTAAAGATAATCTTTCAGGAATATTTATTTTCCCTAAACATATTTTATTAGAAAAAGGAATTTTATCTGACGGTAAAAAGACAGGCAAACGGGGAATAAGAGTTTATCCAACCTGGGATAAAACAGAAAGTAAACAAGCTCAAAAAACACAGGACTGGCAAACTCAATACTTTTTGGAATTTTCTAAAGATCAAGATGAAATACTTCAACAGGCTAGATTATTACTGAAGATTTAAATCATCAAAAATACCTTATTGAAACATAGCTCTACTGATATAGATTCATATCAAAAAATATTGGCTCACACTGATTTTGCAGATACCGCAGATGTTTATTATTAATCTGCTTAATCAGAAAAATCTGCGAGAGATTATAAAAAATCATTAGAAATCATTAGAAAACCCATAAAAAATGGCTATACTTTTCGGTACAGCCATTTTCTTTATTTTAAAACTCCTTTCTACAGGTTTTTATCATCTTCCAACAATTCTCTCGCCTGATATTCCTGTACCAGATCAATGGCATTGGAAATAACATCACTTAATGCCGTGATAAACGTTCCTTCTTCCGCCATTCCCATAGCATGTTTCAAGGCTTCGATCTCTTTAGGAATAATCTCGTAACTCACATCTCTGCCTGCATTATTAATTCCATCAATGATCAATCCGTTGATTTCCTCTTCCGTTCTTCCACGAAGATGTTTTTCATTTCGGATGATAATATAATCAAACATTCTTCCCGCAATCTTTCCGCATTCTCTGATATCATTGTCTCTTCTGTCTCCAACACCAGATATAATTCCAATTTTCTTTGTTGACTCAACATTTTTAAGATAATCTTCAATAGCTTCATATCCTGAAGGATTATGAGCGAAGTCAATCAGCACTTTAAAGTTTTTGAATTTAAAGACATTTAATCTTCCCGGTGTAAGCTGAGCACTTGGAATAAATGTTCTCAAAGAATTGGAAATATCTTCAATTCCGAATCCATAAAGGTAACTTGCCAAACTGGCTGCCAATACATTTTCAATCATAAACCTGGCTTTTCCTTCCATCGTGATCGGGAAATCTTTGGCTTTTCCTATTCTGATTTTCCAGTCTCCCTTTTTAATGGTAACGAATCCTTCTTCATACACACAGGTGATCTTTCCTTCTTTCGCAAATTTTACAATATGCGGGTTGTTTTCATCCATACTGAAAATGGCCACATTAGAATCAAGATCATTCACAATCTTCATAGAATATTCATTATCGGCATTCAGTACACTCCAGCCACTCTTTTTGACGCTGTCCAGTACTACACGTTTTACTTTGGTAAGATCTCTCAAGTTGTGAACGTCATTCATTCCCAGATGATCTTCCTCAATATTGGTAAGAACTCCGATATCGCATTGTGAAAAACCGAGCCCTGAACGTAAAATTCCTCCTCTGGCAGTTTCCAGTACTGCAAACTCTACCGTTGGATCTTTTAGGATAAATTCTGCTGAAAGCGGTCCGGTAGTATCTCCTTTTGACAACATCGTATTTTGAATATAAATTCCGTCCGAAGTCGTGAATCCCACTCTATAACCGTTACTTTTTACAATATGAGAAATAAGTCTTGTAGTCGTTGTTTTTCCATTCGTACCCGTCACGGCAATAATTGGAATCGTAAAAGGTTTCCCTTGTGGATAAAGCATATCTACTACCGGTGCAGCTACATTTCTTGGCAGACCTTCACTTGGGGCCAGGTGCATTCTGAAGCCCGGAGCAGCATTTACTTCAATAATAGCTCCTCCGCTTTCTTTTAAAGGCTGAGTTAAGTTCTCTGCCATCACATCAATACCACAGACATCCAATCCGATAATTTTGGAGATTCTTTCTGCCATTGTGATATTTTCCGGATGTACCATATCCGTTACATCAATGGATGTTCCACCGGTTGAAAGATTCGCTGTTGATTTCAGGTAGACCACTTCTCCTCTTTGAGGAATGGTTTCCAGAGTATATTGAAGCTTTTCAAGAAGTTCCAATGTATCTTTATCTACTTCAATCTCAGTAAGGACATTTTCATGGCCATACCCTCTCCTAGGATCTTTGTTTTCTTTCTCAATAAGCTGCTGAAGATTCAGTTCCCCGTCTCCTACAACATGTGCAGGAACTCTTCTTGCTGCTGCCACCATCTTATTATTAATCACCAGTATACGGAAATCGTAACCTGTGATATATTTTTCAACGATTACTTTTCTGGAATATTTTTGGGCATGTTCCAAACCTATTTTAGCGGATTCCCATTCATTGACATTAATTGAAGAACCTTTTCCGTGATTCCCATCCAAAGGTTTTAAAACAATCGGATACCCAATTTTTCTGATCACAGCATTTAATCCTTCTTCGTCTACCACCAAATCACCAATCGGCACGGGAATAGCAGCATCATGAAGCATTCTTTTCGTTAATTCTTTGTTACATGCAATATCAACGGCAATAGAACTTGTTTTTCCGGTAATGGTAGCCTGAAATCTTTGCTGATTTACTCCATATCCCAATTGTACAAGGGAATTTGTTCCCAACCTGATCCAAGGAATTCTTCTGGAAGCAGCTTCTTCTACAATACTTCCTGTAGATGGTCCAAGACGGACACGCTCTCTGATTTCTTTTAATCTATGAATACAGGCATTTAAATCATAATCCTTCCCTTCTATTAAGGCTTCTGCTATCTTCGTTGCTTCTTCAGCAGCGTAGATTCCCGCATTTTCTTCAATATAATTGAAAACTACATTATACACTCCCGGTGTTTTTGTTTCCCGGGTTCTTCCAAACCCCACATCCATTCCTGCCAGTGTCTGTATTTCCAAAGCGATATGCTCAATGACATGCCCCATCCAGGTTCCTGTTTCCACTCTATGAAAAAAACCACCTTCCACTCCTTCCGAGCATCGATGGGTAATCAACGAGGGTATTAATTTTTCAATCCTTTCCCTGAATCCTTCGATTTTATTGGTAGGATAATTCTCCATTTCTTCTAAGTCTAACCTCATCTGTATCAGCTTCTTTCTTCTGATGCTCCAGATGTTAGGACCTCTTAGTGCCTGAATCTTTTCGATTTTCATAGTCTATTGGCATTTTAACAGTTAACAATAACTCCTTTCATAGCCAAAGATAATGCAAAACCCAAAACGAAACCATAGCAGATTTAAAGATTTGTTAAAAAAAAATTAATTTTAATTAACATTCCTAAAACATTAAAAATCAATTAAAGATGGCATGAAATTCGCCAAAGAATGTTAATTATTTTTTAATTTTGTACCATGACGAAACCTGTTGGAAAATTAATAGTTATTGGAGGAGCTGTAAACAAAGGAAGTTTTGCTGAAACCGATTATGATCAGAATATCGAAAAGAATCTTAATTTTTTTGAACGTGGGATCTTACGAAAGATCATCAACGAGTCAAAACTCAAAGAGGATTCTGTTATTGAAATTGTAACAACCGCCTCACAAATCCCCCAGATTGTAGGTTCTGAATATAAAAAGGCTTTTGAATTTCTGGGTGCTAAAAATGTAAATGTTCTGGACATCCACAACCGTGAAGAAGCCAACTCTGATGCAATGGTGGCAAGAGCCAACGCTGCCGATGTCATGATGTTCACCGGAGGAGACCAGCTGAGACTGACTTCTATTCTTGGAGGAACAAGATTCCATGATACCATTCTATTAAAATATCAGGAACAGGATTTTATTTATTCCGGAACTTCTGCGGGAGCTGCAGCAGCATCTGAAAACATGATCTATCAGGGAAGCAGTTCTGAAGCACTTTTAAAAGGAGAAATCAAAACCACTCAGGGATTAGGTTTGATTGATAATGTCATTATTGATACACACTTTGTACAGCGTGGCAGAATTGGCCGCCTTTTCCAGGCGGTAGTCAACAATCCTAGAACACTGGGAATAGGACTTGGAGAAGATACGGGACTTTTCATCCATAATGATGTGATGACAGCTGTAGGTTCAGGCCTTGTGATTCTGGTAGACGGCAGGTTTATTAAAGATACCAATCTTACGAATATCAATCTTGGGGAACCTATCTCTATTGATAATTTAACGGTACATGTCATGTCTATGAATGATCATTATGATCTTACAACAAAGACATTAACGATTGAGAATTCTCAGTTTAATCCTATCCCACAAGACAAGTAGTACGGGATTTTGAGATGCGAGGTCAGGACAACCAGGATTCATTTTGAAAATACTATAAAACTCCAAATCCCGGAATACGAAACTCGTGTCAATGTAGAGTGCGGGGTTTACAAATAATCAAGATCAGTTATTAAAAAAACAATAAAATCGAAACTACGGAACCCGTATTAACTCGATATTTGAATAAAATTCTTATCTTTTCTTTTTTATTAATACCCGGGATTCGTATTATTGACTGTAATAAACACGGAACTCCGGAATACGAAACCCATATCTATTATGAAAATCATTATCCACGGAGGTTTTTTCTCAGAAAGCGACCAAAGCCATGAAGTAAAAACTGCAAAACAGAATTCTTTAAAAGAGATTGCCCAAAAAGCCTTTGATTATCTGAAGACCCATTCAGCTTTCGATACTGTTGCTTATGCCGTTTCACTATTAGAGGATGATCCGCTGTACAATGCGGGAATTGGTTCTCAGATCCAGAGCGATGGTGTGATCCGTATGAGTGCTGCTATTATGAACGGAGATACTCAGAAGCTAAGCGGAGTCATCAATATCCAGGATGTAAAGAACCCTGTTTTTGTTGCTAAAGATCTTATGGCTGAAGATGACAGGGTTTTGGGAGGCCACGGTGCAAAAATCTATGCTACGGAGCATGGTTTTAAGAATTTTTCTACAGAGATTCCCCAAAGAAGAAGTGAGTATGAAGCCAAACTGGCGAACGGAGGTAAAGGAACGGTAGGCTGTGTAGCGATTGATCAAGAAGGAAAGCTGGCTGTTGCTACCTCTACAGGTGGAAAAGGTTTTGAGATTCCGGGAAGGATTTCAGATTCTGCCACAGTGGCCGGAAATTATGCCAATTCCTTCTGTGCTGTAAGCTGTACCGGTGTGGGGGAAGATATTGTGAGCAATGCTACTGCCACAAAAATCGTAACGAGAGTTACAGACGGGATGAGCCTTCAGGAGGCTTTTAGTAAGACATTTGATGAACTTAAAACCATCGATGGGTTCGCAGGAGCCATTGCTATTGATAAAAATGGAAACCTTTATCATCAGGATTCATATCCAACTATGGTTTTTGCTAGTTTTGATGGTGAAAAATTTGAAGTCTTCTCTTAAATTTAACATTTTTTTATAATTCGATTTATTTTTTTGGCACGTATTTTACATTATTAGTAATAACAAATTTTAATATTAATACATAAAAAAATAGAAATCATGGGAAACAAAGCAAAAGGTTTATTAGCATTATTAGGTTTAGGTGCATTGGCTTATTGGAAATATAAGAATTCAAGCCCTGAAGATCAACAGGCAGTAAAAGATAAAATCAATACAGCGAAAGATAATCTTAACAAATGGGGAAATGACCTTAAAACAAAAGCCAATGATGTTGCTTCCCAGGTTCAGAATAAAGTGGACGAAGCAAAAACAAAGGCTGAGGATTCTCTGAGCTAATTTAACAAGAGCAGTTTTTTTTAACATTCATATATAGGAAAAAGTCATCGTAATAGCACTACGATGACTTTTTAATTTTAATTTAAACCGTTCAGATATTGATCTGTTTCAATTAATTTTACTTTTTCTGTGCTGCTAATGCATACACAAGAGGCATCTTATTTCCAAACTGTGGAATTCTCCATTTTCCTTTTTCAAATTCATCTACATGTCTGAAACAAGCATATGGTGACCAGTCGAACTCACGGAAAGTATCCAGAATTAAATCTTTTTTAATGAGATTATCAAGAACTTCCGATAAAGAGTGATTCCACATGACATATTCCTGTACGATAGGTGCAGATTGATCTGCATACGTTCCTTCATAGGTCTCTACGATCGGTTTTTCATTAAAATAGTTGTAAGCTACTTTTGTAAAATCATCATCAAACATCCAGACAACCGGGTGAAACTCTGCCATAATAAACTGTCCGCCGGGTTTTAGGAAATGACTGATAACACCAGCCCATTTTTCAAGATCGGGAAGCCAGCCTATTGTACCATAACTTGTATAAACGACATCAAATTTCTGATCCAAAATATTAGGCAGATCGTAGACATCTGAACAGATAAACTGTGTATTCGTACCACATTTTTCCGCAAGATCTCTGGCAGCATCAATTGCTTTATCAGAAAGATCTATCCCGGTAACTTTTGCACCCATCCTTGACAGTGAAATAGAATCCTGTCCGAAGTGACATTGCAGATGTAGAATACTTTTTCCTTTTACATCTCCCAGAAGCTCCAGTTCTATTGTATTGAGCGAAGTTCTTCCTTTTAAAAATTCATCTACAAAATAAAAATCCGACTTCAGGTGCGGTTCAACCTTTGCATTCCATGATTTTTTATTTATTTCTAAGTAATTTTCCATTGTTTTAGTTTTAAAATAGTGTTAATTCTGCTTTTCATTAAAGCCTCTCTGCATATAGATCATAATTGATCCATGAGCTTTTTCTTCTGCTCAAGAAATTCTTCTTCACTTAAAACTCCGATCTCTTTTAATCTTCCCAATTGTTCGAGCTGATCCAAAACACTTGGTTCTGGTATATTCTGAAAAGAAACTTCAGGACGGGACATAAAATCTCTTACCTTTTCACAAAACAGCTCAGCATGGTACTTTCCTACTCCATCTATCTCTACGATATCATCAGTAACCTGAATATCTATGGAAGCCAGCAATACTGCTGTTTCATATTGTATTGAACTTATTTTGCTGTAAGAAAAATCTTCTACTTTCAATCCGTACATGAATTCCTTATCTACAAAGATCAATCTTCTGTCTGTAGCTACTAGAACAATATGATGATTGTTTATTTTATTTCTGCCTTCAACGAGATAGACAATCTTTTCATCTGTTGAAAGAATATCCGGCAGCTCATGAATTTCTTTTCTGGCAAATATGGTAGGACTGATATCCAGTCTTTTAAGCTCTTCTCTTATTTCGTCAAGTCTTGATTTTTCACTCATAGTAACAGTTTATGAGCCTAAATTACTATTTCTTGGGAAAAGAATAATTTAATTTGGCTAAAATATTAAGTTTCAGATGGAATTACAATAGAACTGTGCAAACAATACATCTGCCAGCCTAGCGTTTCATACAATAGTTTTCCTTCTTCTGTTGCTACTAAAAGATTATTTGAAAATCCTTTTGCTAAAGCTATCTTTTCAAGTTCTCTCAATAAAAAAGAAGCAAGCCCTTTCCTTTGATGATTTTTTTCGGTAATAATCCGGTCATATACAGCCACACCATTGATAAGCGAGACACGGCCTATAGAAGCCTGCTCGCCATTCTCTGCTACAATGCTGACTACAAAAGTCGTGTTATATTCAGAAAATACTAACTGATACCCTTCTGCAAGACTGATTTCAGGGAAATTCATCGGGTGAAAACAGGTCATCATATATCCTTGTGACTGCAATTTCCATCTTTCAGGGATTTTCCCCATAAATTCATCAGGAGAAGTAGATACTTTGAGATAAATCCAGGGCTCTTCAATTGAATCTGCAAGCTCAAAAAAATCATTATTAAGTTGAGGAAATACAAAACGTTCTTTTTGTGTTTCATCTCCTACTATCACATTGAATCCGGATTTATACTGAACAGGAAAAGGTACTTCTCTTGACAGACACCATCCTTTAAGCCAATTTTCTACTATTTCTGCTGATACTTTATCCTTCATTATTCGATGTTAAAAGTTTTTTTTTAATTGCTCCAGCAGTTTCTTTTTTTGTTCTGCAAATTCTGCATCAGTTAAGATTCCGTTTTCTCTCAGTTTTCCTAATTTCTCAAGCTGATTAAAAACTTCTTCTGGTGACACTGAAGCACTTTTACTTGCTATATTAATTTCTTTCGGAGATTGTTCCTTTGGAGTATTATAAATGACCTTTATAGTGTCATAAAACTTCTCTGCATCTTCTTTATCCATATAGCATTCAAATTCAACTACTCTTTCGTCCAAATGCAGTTTAATAACCGGAGATCTCGGGTCTGTTACAAAACTTACCGATTGTATGGTCTCATTACGATAATCATTAATTTTTGCTGCACCAAACATTCCTTTGGATACAGAAAGCATCCTTTTGGGAGTTGCCACCAATACTCCGGCATCCAATGTATTGACAAACTGAGCATCTGTAATGGCAATTATTTGTTCATCTTCTGAAATCAGGTAAGGAAGTTCTTTGATCTCTCCTTTGGTAAACATGGAAAGATTAGCATTTAGCTTTTCCAGTTCAAATTTTATTTTGCGCTGTCTCCGTTTATAAACTTCTTTTGAAATTTGGGTTGAATCAGAATCTATCGTTACAGGAAAATTTTGCTCTACCACTGCTACTGGCAGAACTGGTTCCTTTGTCTCTGTTTTCAGCATTTCATTAATATCATCAATACTGAATTTATTGAGATTGTACAGCAATTCTTCATTGATATTGCTCGTTTGATTCAGACATTTATTGCATAAGACATTGCCATCTGAAAGCTTATTAGCTCCCAGAAGCGTATCCATAGAGGTTAATTCTGTTTTACACAATGCACAGTTATTACTCATTTCTTCTTTTTATAATTTATCAAGCAGTTTTTTCTTTTGTTCAGCAAATTCATCTTCTGTCAGCACACCAATTTCTCTGAGTTTACCCAGTTTTTCCAGCTGCTCAAAAATAGCTCCGGAATCTTCTTTATTGGTAGAATAAACGTTTTCCTGAACCAGATCCGGGATTGTTTGGGAAAATGCCTGCAATGGACTAGAATCCCTTCTCACATTTTCAGAATAGTCTGTACTTTTATTTTTAACATTGGAGAATGCCCGCCCATCATTTTTATTATGAAGTTTAAACTGTGCATCACCTCTATTGGTATTGATTTTCAGAATTGAATACAAAAGGTTTTCAATATGATCAATAGAAGAAATGTCCTGAAGGGGAAATTCATTCTTTACAACCCCGCCCAAAAATTTTTTATCAATGAAAGTCACCCTTTTCTGGGTTGAAAATATAATTCCTTCTCTGTTGCTTTGAAGATCAATTCCTTCTGCAATAGCCAGCAATTTTTCGTCCTTGTCCAGAACATTAGCCAATTCATTCACCTCTTCATTGGCAAGAACGCTCAGTCTTGCATTCAGCGCAACAATCTGATCTTTTATTTCATCCAGTCTTGTTGGTGCATCATATTTATAATGGTTGTTGGCTATATATTGGGATCCTCCACTGCTCTGGCTTGCATCAATTTTACTTTTCAGAATCATTCCTGTAATTTCTGCAAAATAAAACTGATCAAGATTATGAATAAGATCTCTGTTGATAGTAATGGCTTTGGTAAAGCATCCTGCACACAAATAACCACCGTCGGCAAGTTTATTTTTACCTACAGACATATCTGTTGCCGTTAGCGGTGTTCCGCACAATGCGCAAATAGTGTTCATCTGGTTTTTATGTTTAAAAGTTTTTTAATGAATTCAGAGTATAATTTTCACTCTGTTTGTATACATTGATCCAAATTACAAATTCTGAACCGATTTTAAAGATCAAAAATATTTAAATCTTAACACGAATCAAAAAAAATCAACCACAAAAAGTTTTTGTGGTTGATTTTTCTATTTATATATCCCCAATAAAATGATATTCTATTGGGCAATTTTTTCAAAACTATTATCCTAAGAATTCTTCAAGAGAAACGGTTTTCTTTTCACCAGCTTCAAGATCTTTATAAGTAACGGTGTTATTTTTAATTTCTTCTTCACCCAGGAAAACCATATTTTTTATCCCTTTCTTTTCTGCGTAAGTAAACTGCTTATTGATTTTTGCATTTTCAGGATATAATTCTGCTGAAATTCCCTTTGCTCGTAGCTGCATAATCAATTTCAAAGCTTCTACTGTTCCTTCACCCCCAGAATTAGCAAACAAATATTCGATCTTGGATGATGCTTCTTCAGGGAAAAGGTTCAATTCTTCCATTACCAGATAAATTCTGTCTAATCCGAATGAAATCCCTATTCCCGGAATATTTTTAACTCCAAAAACTTCTGTAAGATTATCATATCTTCCACCACCACCAATGGATCCCATAGCAACCTCATCTGCCTTCACTTCAAAGATAGCACCTGTATAATAATCCAGTCCTCTTGCCAGTGTAATATTGAATACAAGATTTTGCATATCAACACCAAGGCTCAGAGACTGTGTAAGAACATATTCAAGTTCTTCTACTCCTTTCAGACCGATTTCGTTACCTGCAAATTTCTCTTTCAGTTGAAGAAGATTTTCCAGTGCATCGTCTGACTGGCTGAAAAGAAAATCCAACTTGTCAATAGATTCCTGAGAAATTTCTCTTTCCAGTAATTCTTTTACAACGCCTTCTTTACCGATCTTATCCAGCTTATCCAATGCTACAGTGAAATCAATCAGTTTATCTGTAATTCCTGCATATTCTGCCAATCCCGAAAGGATCTTTCTGTTGTTCATATGAATCGTAACAGGAACTTTCAGATCAGAAAATGATTTTAAATACAGCTGAACAAGCTCTACTTCCTGTAATAAGCTTTCACTTCCTACTACATCTGCATCGCACTGATAAAATTCTCTATATCTTCCTTTCTGAGGCTTGTCTGCTCTCCAAACAGGCTGAATTTGAGAACGTTTATATGGAAACGTCAGCTTTCCATGATTCATAGCCACGAATCTTGCAAAAGGTACGGTAAGGTCATAACGAAGAGCTTTATCCGTTATATATTCTGAACTAAATGGTTTATCCAGCGCTCTTTGAAAATCATGAAGCATTTGAACTTTTTTCTCTTCTCTTGCTTCATTAATGCTTGAATTTAAAATTTTAAAGATCAAACGGTCTCCTTCTTCCCCGTATTTCCCTGTCAATGTAGAAAGATTTTCAAAACTTGGAGTTTCCAATGGTTGAAACCCGAATAATTCAAAATTATTCTGTAAAATATTGATGATATATTTTCTTCTGGAAACTTCCTGTGCCGTAAAATCTCTCGTCCCTTTTGCTAAACTTGGCTTCATTTGTTGTATGTCATTTTGATAAATGCAAAAGTACGGAATTGCATGGACTTTACACAGCATAAAAAGCTGAAGAAACAATCTTCCCCAGCTTTTTTGCTGTTGTGTTATCAATTATTCTGAAAAATCAGACGCTTTCTAGAATCTCAAGGATCTCTTCACCATAATTTTCAATCTTATGCTTTCCAAATCCTTTGATTTCCAGCAATTCTTCTTTCCTGGCAGGTTTATACTTGGCTACAGACATCAGTTCTTTGTTACTAGCGATGAAATAAGTAGGAAGATTTTGTTCCCTGGCTTTTTCTGACCGCCAAAACTTCAGCGCATCCAGTATCTTTTCTTCATCTGTATTCAGGAAATCATTCTCTGCAGAATATTTAACTGCCTTTGGTTCTTTAACTGTATTTTTTGTCAGTTTTAAATTTTCAAAATACAATATTACAGACCAATACCGTTCTTCACTTACGAAAGCTGTTTCCACTTTCATAATCTCATTGGCTTCCAGGAAATCATCCAGCATTCTCTGATCTTTGTAGAGAAATTCTTCCGGAAGTCTAATTTTAAAAACTTTTACTTTCATCATTTGTGTTTTTAGAATTATTTCCCTCCTAATAACAGGATCTCATCTACACGAATTTCTGTGATATAACGCTTCACCCCGTCTTTATCATCATATGATCTGTAGGTAAGCTTCCCTTCTATGGCAATTTCTTTTCCTTTGGAAACATATTTCTCGAAAATTTCAGCTGTTTTCCCAAAAGCGATAAGATTGTGCCATTGTGTTTCTTCTACTTTTTCTCCTTTGGCATTTGTGTAATGATCACTTGTTGCTAAGGATACGCTTGCTTTTACATTTCCATTATCGAAGTTTACCATTTCAACTTCTTTTCCTGTGTAACCAATTAATGTTACTTTGTTTCTTAGTGACATAACTTTTAGATTTTAAAGATTAATAATTCAGATAAGAGACGTTCACTGTTTTTCTCAAATCTCTGTTGCAAAGATTGCGATGTTCCGATATCACAGTCGGTTATAAACTATTTAAATCCGTTTGTAGTCGTTTGAAAACGGATAATAAAATAAATAGAATTCTGTTTAAAACAATATTTACTAAGCTTAAAAAATAATAATCACATTTTTTAAAGTAAAAATTCAATAATAAAAAACCATGTGCTAAAATATTTTTCTATTAAAAAAAACATTGAAAAACAGATGCATTAACAAGGATTTTTTTCTATTTAATTTAATTTTTTTTTGCAAATTTGTAAAAATGTCTGATATGCAAAAAGAAAAACTACGCACAGTAAGAAAGAGAAAAGGTTACACTCAGCAGCAAATGGCTGATGTAATCCCCACTGACGTTTCCAACTATAGCAGAAAAGAAAGTGGTGCTGTAGCTATAACACAGACAGAATGGTCCAAACTTGCCAAATTTTTAGAGGTTCCTGTAGAAGAAATCTACGAAGAAGAGGAAGCTAAGATTATTATTGAAAACCCTGTTTTTAATGACAGCCCTGGTTCAAATGTTGGAAATAGTGGTTTTTCAGCCCATAATATGGGATATATCACAAATGAATTAAGCTTAGAAATCATTAAAACGATGCAGGAATATATTGGCCTATTGAAAGAGGAAATCGAAAGACTAAAAAAATAGAAAGCATCAAAACAAAATTTGAAAGATTAAAATAAATTCTCTTAATAAAAAAAACATCTTTTAGAGATGTTTTTTTATATGCTTAATTCGATTGGATTATAATTTTTTGCTCTATTTCCTGCTTTTTTAAGAAGAGAACGACGCTCTTCAGGATCTTCAATGAATTTATTATAAAGAGTGGGATCAGTTAATTCTTTTCGTTGATAGTCAAATATTTTTTCTTTCTTCACTGGCTTAGCATTAGGATGTAAATTAGCAGAACTACAATAATATTTCCTTTTTCTGAAATTATACATCGTAAAATGATAATCATCTTTGTCATCAAACACTTCTAAAATCAACCCTGGTAATTTACTAAACTTGTATGGCCCAAAAGGAAAGGGTATTTCTTTTGTAAAATATGCAATCCAGATTCTACCATATTTTTTTGTTATAGCTTTTTGGCATTTATACTTTCCAATTGTTTTAAATTCTTTTACAAGTTGCCAATTGATATTATTTGTTTCTTCATATTTAAAGTATTCATTAGATGTTTTAAAAGTCACATAAATCTTTCCTGTTGTTGTACCTATATTTTCCGGAAAGTCGGAAGTATATTTCATTTGTTCGTCAATCGGACTGTTCTCATGAAGCTTTTTTTCTAAACGCAGTGAGTCTCCAACATATTGATTCATGTTTTTATAGTAAGATTCTTTCTCGTTTATCAAAAGAGCAAACGCAGCATCCTGAGTAATAGCATTTTTGGTTTGATTTTTATAAACTAATTTGTAATCAGCTTCATATACAACATTAAACCCTCCTTGAGATTTAATAATGATTATAAAGAAAAAGAAAAATAGACTGTAGTAAATTTTCATAGTTTAAATAATACAAGCAAAGCATTATTTATGTTTTGCTTGAAGTTTTGAATTAGAGTTAATTAATGAATATAAAGAGTTATTCCCTTGGGCTTAGTACCACATTCATTATAATTAACAAATTGTAAAAAGTTTGTTATTTGCTCCATTGTATATCCTTCCGTTTGAGTTACGTTTACAACAGTACCACAAGAGGTTCTAAAAGGGAATGCACTAACTATACTAGTAATAAATACTGCGCCTAATAATAATGTTTTTTTCATAATTATTTTTTTTAATGATTAGTTATTAAGTTTCAAAAATATATAATAAATCAAATATATTGTGAATTATTTTTTTATGTTAAATATCTATAAAACAAACATTTAAATACCTAAAACACATATACATTAAAAAAAATATAGTCTTAGGTAATATCAGTAAAATATAATTTTTCTCATTACAACTATATAAGAAAAAAATATAGATTATGAGAATGGAGAAATTTCCATTCTGGCTTTCTTTTTATAAAAACGGAATAAATGAAAAGGTACTCAACAGTTTTGTTGAGTACCTTCATTTAATCATCTAAGCTTAGAATTGAAATTTATGGTTTTTCACATTCTACAATACTTTTAACCTCTGTCCCAATTTGAACTACTCTATTGAATTTCAATCCCGATTTGTCCAGAAGGTTTTTAAATTCGTTCAATGTTCTTTCTCTCCCGGTAAGACATGCCATCATTACGATATCAAACAACTTTGAAATATGGGGTTCATTTCTGCTGTTGTCAGGAATAACGGCATCTACAATCAATAATTTGGCTCCTTTGGGCATTGCATTGTAGCAGACTTTTAGAATCTGTATACATTCATCATCATTCCAATCATGGATGATCCATTTCATTGTATACAGGTCTGCGCCTGAGGGAACTTTTTCAAAAAAACTTCCTGTAGCAACGGTACAACGGTCTTTTAAATTTTCAGGAATGAGCTGAAGTGTTTTTTCAGTAACATGGGCTTCATCAAAGATAATCCCAGAACTTTCTGGTGAAGCATTCAGCATTGCATACATCATGGCACCATTACCTCCACCTATATCTACAATGGTTTTATAGGGAGCAAAATCAAAGTTTTCTACAATACCATTCAGAACCATTCCGGACAAGCCAGTCATTCCTCTTCCGAAATTTGCCCCCAGTTCCGGATGCTCCTTGTAATATTCCCAGATATTCATCCCATGAACATGTTCAAAAGGAACTTTACCTTTCTGGACGGCATAGATAAGATCTGCAAAACCGGGAAAATGTTCTCCCACATTGGCTATAATGAAATCTTTTACTGTTCCGGGAACACTTGTTTGCAAAGCTGCTCCGAAATCATTCAGTGCAAAAGTTTTATTCTCCAGTTCCTCAAAAATCCCTTCACTGCTCAGGGCTCTCATAATCCGGTACAGTTCTTTTTCATTGGAGTGGGTTTCTGCCGCCAATGCAGAGATTGTTTTGGGACCATATGCCAGCTGATCTGCAATATTAAGTTCTGCAGCTGTTTTTACACAGCCTACAAGCCACATCCGGCTTAGTACCTCAAACATTTTCAAAGTAAATTCCGGCTTAACAGGTTGTTTTTTCATAGTAATAGTTTTTGATTGATTTTTAAATAACAATAAGAAATCCTTATTATCAAATTTATAAAAAAACACAATAGTGTGAAATAAAAACTCAAAACACCTAAATGAAAACAAGTCAGTTATGGACAAAAAATATAACTTTACAAGTGACTTATCATTTTAAAAACATTGGCGAATACAGCTTTTTCAAAAGAAATTGCGTTAACTAAAATAGTATATCAAATGTTCTTAAAAACTCATTTATGAAATAATTTCTATCCTTTCCAAAATTTCAAATGAATGATCAGCCTGTCACAAAGCTATCCATTTACAAACGGATAATTCCGTATCTTTGTCAAAATTCATCTATGAAAAGGAATATCAATATTTTTGAGTTTCCTCTCAATTTGGGACTTACAAAAAAGGAACATGAGACAGAACCCGGAGTTCGGAAACTTCCGGACTGGCTCAGGAAATTTGATTTTCATCATAGAATTGCTTCTAAAAATGTTTTCAGACTTAATGCTCCGGAATATTCCATGGATTTTGATGAAGAATCAAACGTCAGAAATGCAGAGCCAATTATCGAATATGCCAAAAAGCAATCTGATTGCATTCTCAAAAATTACGAAAAGAATACATTCAATATTGTCCTGGGCGGTGACTGCAGCATCCTGATTGGAAATGCGGTCGCTTTGAAAAAACTGGGAAACTTCGGACTCTTTTATCTTGACGGGCACACAGATTTTATCCCGCCAGAGCTTTCAGAAACTGGAGGTGCAGCCGGAATGGATCTCGCCATCATTACCGGAATCGGACATGAGAAACTAACCAATATTGATGGTTTAAAACCTTATTTATCTGAAGAAAATATTTTCTGCTGTGGCAATGCAGAAACAGATGATGAAGAATATGTTAGTCAAATCATCAACTCAAAAATACATTATTATGATCTTTACCATCTCAGAGAGAATGGCTTTAGAAAAACTGCTGAAGAGTTTCTGAAAATGGTGAATGATAAAAATTTGGACGGCTTTTTTATCCATTTTGATGTGGATATTCTGAAAGATAAAATAATGCCGGCCGTAGACAGCAGAATGGAAGACGGAATAAGCTATGATGATCTCAGAGAAATACTGGAACCTTTATTTGAAAGTCCTCTGTGTTTTGGGATAGAGATTACTATTTTAGATCCTGATTATGATAAAGACGGAGTACATACCCGGCCATTTGTAGAAAATTTAATTCAAATTATAAAAAAATAAAGAAGACTAAATGAAGAAGACCATAAAAAGAACATTCAGAGTTTCCAAATATGTGATTTATAAAGAAACGCTTGTTGATTACAAAGAGCATTTCTGGTCATTTTTGGGTGCATTTTTCGGAATTGGAATCATTGCATTTATCCAGTCACATTCATTAATGGAAACTGAGAATATATTCCTGATTGGCTCTTTTGGGGCTTCAAGTGTTCTTATTTATGGAGCAATACAGAGTCCGCTGGCACAACCCAGAAATCTTATAGGCGGACATGTCCTGTCTGCATTGGTAGGGGTTACGGTTTATCAGTTTGTTCCGGATATTATCTGGCTTTCGGCACCTTTAGCGGTAGCCTTTTCTATTGTATTGATGCAGTACACCAAAACCCTGCATCCACCGGGTGGTGCTACAGCCCTGATTGCGGTAAGTTCTACCGGCAAAATTCCGGAATTGGGATATTGGTATGTGATCTCCCCCGTTCTTTCGGGATGTATCATTCTGCTGCTTGTAGCTTTATTTTTTAATAATATTACTCCTAACAGAAGCTATCCTACCCACAGCAGATTCATGAAACTGTTAAGAAAAAGACATGCACACCCCCACAAAATAAAAAAATAAGAAGATGAATTGTCTGGAATGTGGCGAAAAAATAATCGGGAGGTCTGATAAAAAGTTTTGCAACGATGCCTGCCGTAACGCCTATAACAATAAGCAAAATAAGGATTCTAACAACCTGATGCGGAATGTAAACAACAAACTCCGTAAAAATTACCGCATCCTGATGGAAATCAATACTGACGGTAAAACAAAAGTAGCCAGATCCAGGCTGGATGGCTTAGGTTTTGATTTTGATTATTTCACCAACCTGAAAGTCTATAAAAACGGTTCTGAATACAAGTTTATTTATGATTATGGCTATAAACTTCTGGAAGATGATTTTGTACTGATTGTAAAGAACCAGGCATAACCCACACACCTTAAATAAAGTATTATGAAAGAAGTTGTTCTGATCACCGGAGCCAGTGGTATGATCGCCAAAGAACTGGCCAAAAAGATAGACAAGGAATATGAAATCAGATTTCTGACCCGGAAAAAAAAATATGATAATGAATATGAATGGGATATCAGAAAAGGAAATATAGATGAAGCTGCTTTGGAAAATGTCTCTCACATCATTCATCTTGCCGGTGCCAATATTTCAGAAAAACGCTGGACCCCGGAAAGAAAAAGAGAATTGATTTCGAGCCGTGTTGATTCAGCGGAATTACTTCAAACTGCTTTAAGAAAAAATAAAATAAAGCTTAAATCTTTTATTTCAGCTTCAGGAATTAATTTTTATGGTACTGAAACTTCGGAAAAACTCTATACTGAAAGTGATCCTCCCGGTAATGATTTTCTAAGTGAAGTTGTGGTTTTATGGGAAAGAGCTGCTGACGATTTCAAAGAAAAGAATCTGGCAGAAAGAGTGGTTAAAATACGCACTGCTGTTGTGCTTTCTGAAAAAGACGGAGCTTTAAAGAAAATGATTCCACCTATTCAATATTATATAGGATCCCCGCTAGGAAGCGGTAAGCAATATATGCCATGGATTCATCTTGAAGATATTTGTTCTATTTATGAGTTTGCTTTAAAAAATTCAACAATGGAAGGAGCCTACAATGCTGTTTCTCCGCAACATACTACGAATAAAGATCTTACAAAAAAGATTGCAAAAGTACTTGGAAAACCTTTATTCATGCCCAATGTTCCGGGATTTGTCCTGAAACTCATCTTCGGAGAACTGGCTACGGCAATATTGGAAGGTTCAAGAGCCTCTTCACAGAAAATTCAGGATGCCGGGTTTCATTTTAAGTTTCCGGACCTGGATGAGGCTTTAAAGAATCTATTACAAAAGCATTAGCAGAATGGAGGAAGAACATTTAATTCTAAAAAATATTTCCAGGCATATTTCACTTACCAATAAGGAGCAGTCTTATTTTCTGTCTCTATTAAAAGAAAAAAAAGTTGCTAAGAAAGAATTGATTTTACAACAGCAACAAGCCTGTAAAGAGATCAATTTTGTTCAGGCTGGAATTTTGAGAGCTTTTCATATGGATACCACAGGAAAAGAATCTACGATCATGTTCGCGGTTTCTGACTGGTGGATCACTGATATGTACTGCTTTATCAATCAAAAACCTGCCATGCTGAATATTGAAGCATTGGAAGAAAGCTGTATTTTGCAGCTTCAGAAAGATCATCTGGACGACCTTTATCATAAAGTTCCGAAATTTGAACGCTTTTTCCGGATTATGATGCAGAATGCTTATATCAGGGAACAGCTCCGAACAATTGAAAACCTTTCTTTACCTGCAGAAGAACGCTATTATAACTTTCTTCAGAAATATCCTGAAGCGGTAAAACGTATCAGGCAAAAACAAATTGCTTCTTATTTAGGGATTACTCCTGAATTTTTAAGCCTTATAAAATCTAAACAAAAAAACAGTTTCTCTTAAGCTATATTATTTTTTTTATTCTGAAAGTTCTGTTACTTTACCCAAAAAAAATTATGTTTATACTTATTGCAGGTCCTTACCGCAGCGGGACGAACGATGATCCACAGCTTATCCAGCAGAATCTTCACAATCTTGAAGCCGTTGCTCTTCCTATTTTCAGAAAGGGCCACATTCCAATTATCGGGGAATGGGTTGCGCTGCCATTGATCCATCTTGCGGGCTCTACGCAAATAGGTGATGAAGCATGGCAGGAAATACAGTATCCGGTAGCTCATGCTCTTCTTGAAAAATGTGATGCAGTGCTGCGTATAGAAGGAGCTTCAAAAGGAGCTGATGAGGATGTAAGAATAGCCAAAGAAAGAGGTCTGACCATTTATTATACCATAGAAGATATTCCTTATGCAAAATCCTGATATCAAAATCCTTCAGACAGAAATCCTTTCAAACAACTGGTATACACTGAACAAAGTCACCTATTCTGTTTTGAAAAAGGATGGAACCACAGAAACTCAGAGCAGAGAGGCTTACGACCGCGGAAACGGAGCTGTTATTCTCCTTTACAACACACTTTCAAACACGGTTATTCTGACCAGACAATTCCGGCTCCCAACTTATATCAATGGGAATTCTACAGGAATGCTCATTGAAGCCTGTGCCGGACTTTTGGATAATGATAATCCTGAAGATTGTATAAAAAGGGAAACAGAAGAGGAAACCGGATATAAAATTTCCAGAGTTGAAAAAGTATTTGAAGCTTATATGTCCCCCGGATCTGTTACAGAAATCCTTCATTTTTTTATTGCAGAATATTCAAATGAAATGAAGATCACGGACGGCGGCGGATTGGAAGAGGAAGGTGAAAATATAGAAGTTCTTGAATTATCTTTTGAGGAAAGCCTGGCCATGATTGATACCGGGGAAATCAAAGACGCCAAAACGATTATGCTTTTGCAGCACTTGCGGATGAAAGGGATCATGTAGAATCAGGATATAAAAGCTGATTGATCCATAATAAATGATGACTAAAATGTATATTTAAAAGATCAGAGAAGTTTTGGAAAATTAAGTTTCAATCCACTAGAGTTTATCTGTTAATCAATAAATGATGAAGTTGTCAGGAACAAAAATCATTAAAGTAATCGCTTTATTTTCCGTTTTAATTTTCAGTATTCTCATGCTGAAAACGATTTCTCAGTATACTTCTTTTGATAAAAACATTGGGTTTCTGGCCTTTAAACAGCAGGTAGTCGGCAATCCGTATTGGATGGCCTTTTTCTATATTCATATTTTTTCTATAACGCTCTGTCTTCTGACTGGTCTTACGCAGTTTTCAACTCGGTTTTTAGCTGAAAACAGAGACCTCCATAAGATCATTGGGAAAATATATGTTTACAATATTCTGATCATCAATGTTCCGGCATGTTTTGTACTGGGACTTTTTTCAAATGGAGGCCTTATCGGGATTACAGGATTTCTGATACAGGATGTTCTCTGGGCCTATTTCACCATTGTGGCTGTACTTTCTATTAAAAAAGGCAATATCAGCAGACATAAAACTTATATGATTCTAAGCTATGCAGTAACCACAACAGCAATTACATTCAGAATCGTTAAGAATCTGTTTTACAACGAAGCATATCATGATTACCAGCTTTTTTATGGCTTAAATGTCTGGGCAGCCCTTTTGATCAACCTCGGCATTGCTTATGCAATTCTTAGAAAAAACACAGAGCTATCTGGAAAAATCAACGGTGGAAAAGAAGATTAAAAGACTGAGAAATGATACCAGAAAAAAAGATCCGATAAATATTAAGGTGTTAAAAAGAACTTCATACTTATTATTTCGGGTCCATTTATTGAAAAAACGCATTATAAGATAAGCAATTCCTCCAAAAACGGCGATAATAAAAAGAAGAAAAAAATAATAGATCATGATTTCGTGTTAATTCGTGTAAATCTATTATTTTAAATCTAAAAAAACAATCAATAACAGTAACAACAGGCTTACAAATACCCTTAATTTTATTCAGAATTAATGCTTAAAAGTAAATTATGGAAATAAAGAACCTTGACCATCTTGTCTTAACTGTGGCAGATATTGATAAAACTATTGAATTCTACACCCATGTGATGGGATTTGAAGCAGTCATTTTTGGAGATAACAGAAAAGCATTGATCTTCGGAAATCAAAAGATCAATCTGCATCAGAAAGGACATGAATTTGAGCCTAAAGCAGAATATCCTACCAGTGGTTCTACAGACCTTTGTTTTATAGCACAGACAGACATTCATGATGTAATGGAAGAGCTCAGACAGAAAAAGGTAGAAATCATTGAAGGGATTGTAGACAGAACCGGAGCTGTAGGAAAAATCAAATCGGTTTACTTCCGCGATCCTGATCAGAATCTTATTGAAGTAAGCAACTATTACTAGGTAAAAAATACACTACGTTTTGGTTTTCTTTACCCGTTTTTTAGTGTTTTATTCTCCTAGTTTTGCAAAAAATAAAATGCAGGTACAAAATCTTTATAAAATATTGGAAATCTATTGAGAAAATCTATTTAATTCTTTAGATTTTGAATTTAAAGCCTTAATTTTGCACCGAAATTCAGAAAAATTCGGATTCTTTCAGAACTTATGTGCATGAAAAAAATGATGATTGGGCTTGCACTGGCCTTATCCATTACTATATGGGGGCAAAAAGCTCCAGCAAAAACAAACAATCTGACACCTTATAGTTATCAGACTTTCAATTGTGACAATAAAGGGTATTTTGATTCGGCTAAATATAAAAAAGAAGAAATAGACGGAGTCAATAAGCTTTTGTATCAGTTCAATGGGGTTGTATTTGATACCCGCCCTGTTTTTAAACTTTCCCAGCTTGAAGAAATCCGTCAAAACAGAGAAGCTTACTTACAGGATCTTGAAAAACAATATGAGGAAAAGAAAAAGGAATTGTACAGTATTAAAGTCATTGATCTTCCCAGATGGAAAAAATTAATGGAAAATACCATTGATTCTTTTGAAAATGAATACCAGCTGAATAAAGAAGAAATCCTGGCTTATTCTGATCCTTCCACCCTTAAAAACAGTAAATATTACAATACCTGCAGAGAACAGATTGACGCTATATCCTCTCCGGACAGAGAAAAGATGTTTGCTGCATGGAAAAATTACACTGAACTTAAGAGTAAAAACAATGCTGATCCGAAAAGTGTAATGGCAAGATTTGATGCCAAAATGAATGATCCGCAAAAAGAAGATTATGCACTGATAGACCTGATTGGTCTTGGCTTTCACAACTGTGCCAACAGCAGCTTCAGGCAGAAACGTGAAGATGAGGTAACTTCTTACAAAGATTTTGATAAGATCTTTACAAAGCTGAAGAGAACCTGTGATGAGCCGTAGGATCATTAAAAGATTGAAAGATTTAATTATTAAAAAATATAATGACAGTACTCAGATTGGGTACTGTTTTTTTGTGAAATTATTATAGGAAACGGTTAAGGAACAGTTAAAGGAGGGTTAATGGCTAGTTATTTCTTTGTAAAAGTGCTCATTACCTCTATTTTCGTACTTCTAAAACTAACCTATGAAACTCATCGTTATTCTTCTGATATTGCTATTTTCTATAGCGGTGTCAGCCCAAAAGGTACCCACTACCCTTCCTTTTTCCCTGGAAAACAATTCTGTTTATGTGTACTGTAAAGTCAATAAAACTGACAGTATAAAGTTCCTGTTTGATACAGGTGCCGATGGTTCTGTCATCAATATCAATGCAAAGAAAAAAGTACCGCTGAAAATTGATGGACAGTCTGAAAATAAAGGATCAAACGGAGTAAATACGGTTGATTACAGCAGCCACAATACAGTACAGTTTGGAAACATTCAGAAAAATGATATACAGTTTACTCTTATTCCCTATGATTCCGCAAATTTTGACGGGGTTTTCGGAACGGATCTGATGAAGGGGAAAATCATTGAAATTGATTATCATCAAAATAAAATCCGTTTTTATGAAGAAAATGATCTGTCCATGGATTTAGCAGGATATGAGAAAGTAAAGCTCCATATGATTGACAATTATCCTGCTGTAGAAAGTAGTATAATAGTGAATGATAAAGAATATTCAGGCTTTTTCGGGCTTGACAGCGGAGCGGATGATGCGCTTACCATAGCTTCTCCTTTTGCCAAAAGTAATGGGCTGGTAAAAGTTATGAAAACCATAGGCAAAGCCACGGCAAGAGGCTCTGATGGCTCAGTATATGAAATGCCTGTTGTTCTTTGTCCGGCTGTAAAATTCACCCAAAAATATCTTTATAACCTCCCGATTACACTTTCTGCCTCCACAGAAGGAATTGATGCTACCGAAAAAATGGCAGGATTTTTTGGCAATCAATTTTTGAAAAGATTCAATACTGTGATTGATTTTAAGAACGGGTTTATTTATTTTAAACTGAATAAAAATCTTTATTTGGAGTTTAATTAGCTGTAAGGGTTAACTATACAAATTTCATCTGTCTGTGATCATGATATTTTTTCACCCAAAAATCCCACGAAATAAATTAATAATGAATAAGTTATGGTGTTTTAAATTTAATTGCTTAATTTTGCACCCCGAAAATAAGGGTTAGAGATATGAAAAAAATTGGTGAGCACAGAACACTTCTTGGAGTAGATAAAAATGTTACTTTAAAAGAATTAAAGACGATTTACAGAAATGTAATGAAAGATACACATCCTGATAAATTCATTAATGATGAATCCGGAAAAATAGAAGCTGAAGAAAAAAGCAAGTCTGTAATTGAAGCATATCATTTTTTGGTAAGTATCAATTCTGAAACACAGGAAAAATACAAAGAAGAATATACCGAAACCATTACGAAATCTAACATTCAGGATTTTTATCTTGAAAAATCGATCTTAACGGTTCAGCATCTGAACGGAAATATGTATGAGTACATGGGAGTTCCTAAAAATACTTATATCAAAATGATCAATGCTGATTCACCAAGCCGTTTCGCAAGAAGACACATCTATGGAAACTTTATCTACAGAAAGTCCGGAGAGGCCATGGCAGATTAATTTTTCTACATTACAATATATAAAAGCTTTCAGTGTATGCTGGAAGTTTTTTTGTTGCCAAAAACCGGATATTATGTTTTGGCTAAAGCCAATATTAGGCCTTATATAATTAAGCGGGCTAAAGCCCGCTCCTATTGATGTCTTATAGTACAACTAGTGTCATTCTGAACACAGACTGAAGGTCTGCGAACAAAGTTCTGCAATGCAGTGAAGAATCTCATGGGTTTAATTATAAATGAGATTCTTCCTTCGTCAGAAATCGAGATTCGACGTAGTCAATGACAAAATCAATAATTTAACTGTAAAAACAACCTTTTTCTTAGTAATAATATTTAACAGAAAGATTTTTATAAACGTTATGATTAACCATCAATGGCTTTAGCCAAAACCTATCAAAACATAATCAACAAAAAAGCCGCATCAAAAAATGATACGGCTTTTAGGTTAATTAAAGGTTTAATTTTATTTATCTAAATGCTTCGGAGTAAATCCGTCTTCATTTAGTTCTCTGTGTACATAATCTGCCTTCATTTCAGCTTCGTAGTCTACTTTTGTATCTTTACCCATTCTGCGTAAAACAGAGTCAAATAAAGAGTAAACTACCGGTACAATAATCAAGGTAAGGAATAGAGACGATGTCAAACCACCGATTACTACCCATGCAAGACCTTTGTTCATCTCAGCTCCTGCACCTGTTGCCAATGCAATTGGTAACATACCGAAGATCATCGCAATCGTTGTCATCAGGATCGGACGAAGACGTGCGTGGTTGGCCTGTACCAAAGCATCGTGAGTATTAGCTCCTGCAGCTTTTCTCGCATTGGTAAAGTCAACGATAAGGATTGCATTCTTCGCTACAAGACCAATCAACATGATCATCCCTAACATGGTGAAGATATTCAGTGAGTTGGCAGTTAAGGCAAGAATCACCATTACTCCAATCATCGCTAACGGGATTGAGAACAATACCACGAAAGGATATACAAAACTGTCATATAGTGAAACCATTACCAGATATACCAATACGATAGCTGCTAATAAAGCAATTCCTAAAGTACCAAAACCTTCCTGCTGGTTTTCCATATCTCCACTCCAGATATAATCTACTCCAATAGGTTTTTTGTTGCTGTTCATGAACTGGTTTGCCCACTCATTCGCTACGTCCCCTACCGGTCTACCTACTGCTTTTGCTCTTACTTTTACCGAAGGAGATTTATCTCTACGTTCAAGTAAGCTTGGTCCGGAGCCCATTTTTACTTCAGCAAACTGGCTTAAACGAACCTGCTGCCCCTGAGGGTTTGTAAACATAAGGTTTTTAACATCATCAATGGATTGTCTGTTGACATCTCCAAAACGGATATTGATATCGTATTCATATTCTCCGGCTCTGAATTTCCCATCTGTATTTCCGTTGAATGCAGTCTGCATTGTCTGTCCTACACTTGAAAGATTTAAACCTAGAGAAGACATTTTATCTCTGTCAATACTTACCTGAACTTCCGGGCTACCTGTATCTGTAGATAATTCAGCATCCACAGCTCCCGGAACTTTTTTCAATAGTTCTAGGATTCTTGTTGCTTCTTTTACTGCTGTTTCGTTATCAGGTCCTGTTACTACCATTTCAATAGGAGCGTTTTCAGCACCCATGATACCAATTGGAGCTGTTTTAAACTCAACTCCTGTGAATTTCTCTTCCAGCTGTCTTTTTATTTTCGCAGCTTTGATGTTGGTGCTTTCAGAACGCTCAGACTTGTCTGTTAAGTTTACCTGAACCTCAGACTGATATGTTGTTGCCTGAGCACCCCCAAAACCTGTAGACTGCTGTCCAACAGTTGTAATAAGGTCTACAACATCTTTATCGCTTCTTAAGAACTTCTCAACATCTAATGTTAATTGGTTTGTTTTTTCAACGGTTGCATCTTTTGACAATTCCATTTGTACAAGGAACTGGCCACGGTCGATTGGCGGGAAGAACTCTCCTCCAATGAAACCGAATGCTACCAGCATGAATGAACTGATTAAGACAATGAATGTAATCACTACTGTTGAGATTCTTCTTAATGTCGTTTTCAGACACCATTCAAGGATTCCGGTGATCCAGTGTGTAAACTTGTCAATTAATCCTTCAAACCAAAGAATGAATTTCTCAAACCAGTTTTTACCTGTTAAATGTTCCAGTTTACCGAATCTTGATGATAACCAAGGAATGATGGTAAATGAAGCCAACAATGATAATAAGGTTGCAATAACTACCGTGACGCAGAACTGAGCAAGGATGTTGGCTACAAGACCTGAACTCATCGCAATTGGTAAGAATACCACCACAATTACCAATGTAATCGCAGCAACGGTAAATCCGATCTCTGAAGCTCCGTCATAAGCTGCTCTGATTTTGCTTTTACCCATCTCCATGTGACGGTAAATGTTTTCCAGCACTACGATCGCGTCATCCACCAGGATACCTACCACAAGGGACAGCCCCAGCAAACTCATTAGGTTCAAAGTATAGCCCATTAGGTTCATTCCGATGAACGCTGCCACCAATGAAGCCGGGATAGAAACCATTACGATAAACGCGTTTCTGATACTGTGAAGGAATAACAACATCACAATTGCCACGAGGATAATCGCTAAGAATAAGTCGAAAATAACGTGGTTGGCTGATTCAAGGGTAAATTCTGTAGTATCGTTTACGATTTTTACTTTTACACCCTGAACTTTATAGGCTTCTTCTACTGTTTTAATTGTTTTCTGAACACTTTCAGATACTGCTACCGCATTCGCATCAGATTGTTTTTTAACCTGCATCAAAATGGTCGGGAACTGGTTGAATCTCGCTACTTTTTCAACATCCTTCTGAGAGTCGAAAACTGTTGCAATATCAGACAAACGTACCTGTGCTCCATTTTTATTGGAAACAACAAGGTTGTTCATTTCCTCAGTAGACTTATATTTTCCTGAAAGTCTGATCGTAGATTTTGTAGTTCTCGTTTTCAAACTTCCTGTTGGGAAGTCAAGGTTTGATGATAGGATTGCCTGTTGTACGTCTCCAATTGAAAGTCCGTACCCCTGTAATTTTTTCTCATCCAGATTCACCTGAATTTCTCTTTCCTGTCCACCCACAAGGTCAACCTGAGCTACACCATTTACACGGGAGAAAATAGGTTCAATCTTTTTATCCAATAAGTCATAAAGATCCTTACTGTTTAGCTTATCAGATGAAATACTCATCGTGATAATTGGTAGATCATCCAAAGAGAATTTGTTCAGAGAGGGTGCTTTCACGTCGTCCGGAAGGTCTGCAAGGATAGCATTTACCTTTCTCTGAGCATCATTCAAGGCGTAGTCTACATCGGCACCATCATTCAGCTGAACCATGATTACGGATAAACTCTCATATGAAGAAGATTCTACTTTTTTTACGTTTTCCAGAGAACCTACGGCATCTTCAATCTTTCGGGTCACGGATGTTTCCACCTCTGCAGGGGAAGCTCCCGGATATACCGTAGATATTGTTACCATGTTGGTTTCAAACTTCGGAATCAATTCGTATCCCATGAGTGTATAACTCAGGATACCTCCCAACGTCAGAATTGTAAATAATACAATTACCAGCGAGGGTCTTTTAATCGATATTTCTGCTAACTTCATAGATCTACTACTTTATAATGTTCACTTTAGATCCATTGTCCAGGTTGATCTGTCCGCTGGTTACTACCTGCTCTCCTCCATTCAATCCGCTTAATACCTGAACTTTATCTCCGTAAACTTTTCCGATGGTTACTTTGATCAATTTAGCAACACCATTCTGAACAACGAATAATTGTCCTGAGCTTACCCCATTTACAAAGGCTTCCGCAGGAACTGTCAGCATATTCTGAGTTTCTGCACCATTATTTGTACTGAATTTAGCGGTTGCATACATACCTGCTTTCAGGTTTCCTCTGTTCTGAACTTCAATTTCAACAGGGAAATTTAAAGAAGCATCACTTTTAGGAGCAATGAAAGTAATTCTACCTACGAAAGAATCTTCAGGTAAAACATTTACTTTAATCGGAACTTCCTGACCTAACTGAATTTTTCCGATCTGGCTTTCATCTACTAAAACAGACAATTTTAAGCTGTTGATATTAACGATCTCAAACATGGAAGTTCCTACCGAAACAACTGTTCCAGGTTCTACCAACTTTTTATTGACTGTTCCGCTGATACCTGCACGGATGCTGGTGTCATTCACTCTTACTCCCTGAGCTTTCACAGCTGCCTGCGCATTTTTCAGTTGAAGTCTTGAATTATCAACCTGTTGTTTTGTAACACCTCCTGTTTTAAAAGCATTTTCGTAACGCTGATTATCAATAATAGCATTCTGTAAATTATTCTGAGCCTGTGTAACATCCACTTCGATAGCATCTCTCTTGATAGTTGCCAAAACCTGGCCTGCACTAACTCTTGAACCTTCTTTTACCAGAACGCTTACAATACGTCCGGCAATTTCAGAAGACTGGTTCATTTCCTGCTTAGGAATGAATGTCCCGTTGGCTGAGTAGTCTGTATCAATATTTTCTCTTGTAACAGTTACAATATTAACGTTGATTTTATCTACCTGCTTAGCAACTTCTTTTACTTCCTGCGTCTGTTTTTCTTTGTTCCCGGCAATCTTGTAAGCGGCTAAACCTACCAGTACTGCTGCTACGATGATATATATTAAAGTTTTTTTCATTTTAGTTTATTATAAGTTTTGTAGTGTGTTTAGTTCACCCTTAGCTTTTATCAGCTTGATCTCTGCCTGTTTGTAATCCAGCAATGCATTAGAATAGTTCTGTTTTGCCTGTGTCAGAGCATTCTCAGAATCCAGCACTTCTGTAAGGGTTGCTAACCCATACTGATAATTTGCCTGTGTATTTTTCTGAACTCTTTCTGCCAATCCTACATTATCTTTCATGCTTTCAATATTAATCAATGCATTTTCCATATTGGTGACCGCATTTTTATAATCTAAACTTAAGCTCAACTGAGTGTTTTCAATATCAACATCAATATCCTGAATATCAATTTCAGCCTGATTGATTTTTGCTTTTGTAGCTCCTCCGGTGAAAATAGGAATATTTACATTCAAACCAATTGCTGAATAATCGCTCCAGAGAACTCCCTTACTAAGACCATTTGTCAGCGGGAATTTTGCTCCGTTTGCTCCCCATCCGTAATTCGCAGTAAGATTTACTGATGGATAAAGATAAGCTTCGGTCGCTTTTTTATTGAAAACCAAAAGTTCCCTGTTTTTGTTTAAAACTTTGATCTCTGTACGATCATTAAGATTTACGTTGCTCGCAATCAGCTCAGGCTTTGGTTCGATCTCTTTTTCTTCAAGCTCAATATCCGTAGAAATCGGGATTCCCATATAGAACTTCAAAGCATTTTTTGAAAGCTCAACAGAGTTGATTAAAGTCTGTTTATTGGAACCAATATTAGTAAGCTGAACATTTGTTCTGTCTAAATCGATTGCCTTTGCCAATCCATTATCAACTAAGCTTTTAATAACATTTCTTACTTTTTCAGTATTGGCATAGCTGGCAGTTACCGTTTTAAGATTTTCCTCCTGTACGAACACCTGATAATAAGCTGTTGCTACATTTTCAATAATCTGTTCATTGGTTAACTGGGCATTCAGTACATAAAACTCTCTTGTTGATTTTGCAGCTTTAAGTCCTGTAAATACTCTCTGATCAAAAATCGCCTGCTGAAGTTGTACAGAAGCTGTAGACCCCCAAGGCTGCCCAAACTGAGCCCTGATTTTCTCTCCTCCAAATTCCAGCAAAGATTCCTGAATAATCGGGTTATAGGTTAAGCCCGCCGTCGCAGTGACCTGTGGAAGAGCACCGGCTCTGGCCTCATCAATCTTGTATTCGGCTTTTTTGACCTGTAAAGCAGCTTTTTTAGCTTCTGCTTTATTTTGAAGTGCCTGTTTTATTGCTTCCTGCAGGGAAACCTGCTGCTGGGCAGACATCAATGTAGAGCCGAAAATCATAAATGCTGAAGCTATCCCAATTTTTAGCTTTGTAGCAGTTATACGTTTTCTATTCATAATTTTATACTTCGTTTATTTTTTATTTAATTTTCAGTCATTATTTATTTCTAAATGACGAATCATTTTCATAAATACTTTAGTTTTTTTTAATTTTTGAACAACATATTGATAATAATCTCTTTTCGCTCAGAAATGATCTTATCATATTCTTCATCATTAATTAATAAATTTTCCATAAATAATGGTCTTATGGCGCTTGGGAACACTAATAGAGCAACCATATTAAGAATAAACTGCACAGGTGCCATTTTTTCTATATTTCCCAATTCCATTTCTTTTTCGATGTCACTATACATTTCATTCAGGATATCTTCCTCAATTTCTCTGTGATGGCAGGTTCCTTTATTGATCTGCGATACAATATACGTTTCCAGATACGGATACTGAAGACTTGTAGAAAGACTGCTTTCTATGAACTTGCTGATCTTTTCTTTAAAAGGCAGAGCAGAGTTCTGAATAATCTTTGACTTTTCCTGTTCTACTCTCTGAGCTTCATCAAAAATGATCTGGATAAGCTTATCTCTTGAACGGAAATAGTAATTAATAAGCGTTCTGTTCACTCCTGCTTCATCTGCAATCTCCTGCGTAGTAGCATCAAATTTTCCTTTCACAAAGAATAAATTCTTCGCTGTCTCCTTGATCAATTCCTGTGTTTGGTCTTTTTTTGCTTGATTTGACATTTTTGTTAAACAAATTTGTGCAAATTTATACTAAAATTTATTTTTGACAAAATTGTTAAACAAAAAAATTAAACAAAAATGTTATGACATCCATCATGTTTTTTGAATTTAAAATTTGGGATAAAAAAATAATTCTCTTCAATAAAAGATCATTGAAGAGAATTATTTTACGCAAAAGAACAACGATTGATCGCTTCTCGTAATTAACGGAAGGAAACAAAAAACGAGCAGAAATTTCTGCTCGTTTTTTATTTTATAATAATTTGATTTTGTCGTCCAGAATATCAATAATCTTATCTTTATAAAGTCCTCCGATCGCCTTTTTAAAGTTTTTCTTACTCATCTGAAGTTCATCCTTGATCTCTTCAGGAGAAGACTTATCTGACACATACAGAAGTCCATAGTTTTCTTCCAGCCTGTTAAGAATTTTCTGTTTGAACTCATCAATATTTTCAAAACCTTCCGGCTGTAAAGAAATATCTATTTTCCCATCTTCACGGATGGTTTTAATATATCCTTTTTCTTCTGATAGCGGATACAGCTTTTTGAAAACATCGGAAGCGTATATCAAACCAATGTATTGTTTGTTGATCACCACATTCCAGCCCAGTTCACTTTCGTTCATCATAAGCAGATCTACTTTGTCTCCTTTTTGAAACGGAAGATTTTCATACTGCGGGTTTCTCTTGAACTTTGTAGTACCCGTAATCAGCTCCATATCTTCATCTACATAAATATAAACCAGATATCTTTTGCCTTCGATAATTTTGGTTTTCTGCTGTTTGTAAGGGATAAATAAATCCTTAATGATTCCCCAATCCATAAAAGCTCCACTTGGAAGACTCTGTACACAGCTCATCACCGCAAACTCCCCTACTTCAGCCAATGGGATCTCAGTAGTTGCCTTTAATTTATCGTCATCCTGATACACGAAAACTTCAACTTCATCACCTGTTTCTTTTTCATCCTGAATAAAGATTTTAGGCAGAAAAGCTTTTTCTCCGGATTCATCTACGAGAATCCATCCTGAATTAATTTGTTCTGAAATTGTTAAAGTCTGAGTTTTTCCGAGTTGCATTGATGATAAAATTAGCTGACAAAGGTACGGAAATTTGAAGATGCCAACCTAGTCAATACCATTATAATTCTTTTAAAGGCTTATCTTTATCTTTTGTAAAGCCCCTAAAACCTTTATATTTGAACAAAAACAATCATGAGAAAGTATTTCATCCTACTTCTTATTTTTTTAACGGCTATTTCAAAAGCTCAGCTGTTGGAAAAAACAGCACTGAATATTTCATATCGCTACACCGGAAGAAATGTTCTGCAGGCAGGATTGGAATACAGATTTGGTGAAAGCTATGAAGGTTCTATTATTATTGGACCATCTCTGCTTTATACTCATGTAAATGATACAGATAAATTGATTCCCGAAATCAACATCAATATTCTCCGTGCCGGACTATTACTGGGAATTTCCGGCAATCCATACTCACTGGAACCAAGAATCGGTATCTCGTTGTTCAATGCGGTGTTTCTGAATAGTGGCTATGCCTTTCCGATTCACAGAGAAAAATATTTTAAAGGGGTAACTTTTGGAATCCAGTTTAATATTACTCCGAAACATTCTAAGTTTTATGATAAGCTGAAAATCATGTAGTTCACTTGAATTACAGATCGTTTTTTAACTAGATTATTTTCAAAACGCCACTATCTGCTCTCAAACTTGCTCCATTAACGGCAATAGAAAGAGGACTGGAAAGATATACGACCAGGCTGGCAATCTCTTCCGGATTTATAAACCTCTGCAAAAGGATATGGGGATTGGAGTTCTTGATAATAATATCTTTCATTTGATCAACTGTCAGATTTTGTCCTTCAGCAATCTGTTCTACTGTAGTGGCAACTCCATCCGAATAAGTGGGACCTCCTAAAATAGTATTAACAGTAACAGCTGTCCCTTTCGTAAGCTTGGATAATCCATTGCTCAAAGCAGACATTGCTGCTTTTGTCATTCCATAATGAATCATATTTTCAGGTACATTTACCCCGGATTCACTGCTGATAAAAATAATTCTACCCGCATTTTTTTTAATCATTCCGGGAAGAAGTTTTCTTGATAAACGCATTCCACTCATCACATTGATCTCAAAATAATGATACCAGTCTTCATCTAATATTTCATAAAAATCATTAACTCCAAAAATGCCTACGTTGTTGATAAGAATATCAATATCTGAAAGTTCTTCAGAAAGCCTGATAATATCCTCTCTTTTAGCAAAATCAGCAGCAATTCCTAATATCTCAGCATCTGGAAATTCCTGCTGGAGTTTTTTTACTGCCCATTCTGTCTTTTCTTTACTTCTTCCGTTGATAATTACTGATGTTCCTTCCTGTAATAATTGTTTTGCTATTGAAAATCCTATTCCTTGTGTAGATCCGCTAATAAATGCTTTTTTTTCTTTTAGTAGTAAATTCATTGTTTTATTTTTGTAATGATCGTTAAATAAATAATTAAAAAAAATTTATTGCAGCAGCTGCAATTGTATTTCAATCTGAGTTTTCAAAGTTTTTTTATCCGGATACATTCTGCGAAGAGAATTAATTCCACACCAAAACGCGATCAGATATTTTCCTAAAACCTCCGCTGGAAGTATTGACTTTAGAGTTCCCTTATTTTGTTGTTCCTGAATAACCGAAGTGTAGAGTTTTTCTGTTTCCTTTAGTATCTCCACAGCCTCTTCTTTCAAACTTTCATCTACGAATGTCATTTCAACAAGCGTATTGGCTACGATACAGCCTTTCATATGCTCATTATAATCAGCATCAGCGATATTTAAAAAGAAGCTTTTAAGGAGTCCAATCGGATCTTCGTTTTTATTCAATTCTTGCTTGAAGTTTTCAAAATCTTCTCTTCGCTGCCCCAGGCTTTTTTTAAACAGTTCTTTTTTTCCTCCTTTGAAAGAGTTGTATAAGCTTCCGGCACCAGCTCCTGTTGCGATGCTCAGATCACTAAGTGAAGTTGCTGTAAAGCCTTTTTCCCAGAAAGTTTTCTGAGCTTTTAAAATGAGTTCTTTATCCTGATGGATACTAGGTCTTCCTTTCATTTATTTTTGTAATGATTGATACAAAAATAATAAAAAAAGATTATCCAACCTATTTTTTTAATTGAAGGATTTTCTGAACTCCAATGGGGTTTGTTTTGTACTTCTTTTGAACAGCTTACTGAATGACTGAGGATATTCAAATCCCAATTGATAGGCAATTTCAGTGATGGTTAAACTGGAAATGGTTAATAGTTCTTTAGCTTTCTCTATTAAATGCTCATGAATATATTGCTGGGTATTCTGTCCAATTGTTTTACGCAGCAGATCTGTCATATAATCAGGAGAAAGATGAAGTTCATCAGCAAGGAACTGAACCGTCGGCAGCCCTTGATTAAGAGCATGCTCATTGTTGAAGTAATCTTTTAAAATCTGTTCAAGCCTGGCAAGAATATCATTATTTACTGATTTTCTGGTAATAAATTGTCTGTTGTAAAAACGATTGGAATAATTGAGTAAAAGATCAATATGAGACACTATAACATCCTGACTGTAATGGTCTATATTATTCTTCAGTTCATGTTGTAACTGCTTCAACAAAGATGAAATAGCAATATTCTCTTTTTCCGAAAGATGCAATGCTTCCGCAATGGAATAAGAGAAAAAGCCATATTGATCTATATTTTTTCCCAAAGGATATGAACGGATCAATTCAGCCTTAAATACCAGCATATAGCCTTTAACAGGGTTATCTTTTATGGATGTTACTGAAAATATCTGTCCGGGTTTTGTAAAAGTCATCATTCCTTCCGCAAAATCATAGTCTTTAAGACCGTATTTAAAATTCCCGTTGCTTCCTTTTTTAAGGACAATACAATAAAAATCATTGGTAAAATGCTTCCATATATCACTATGCTGATAGCTTAATAATTTAAAATCAATTACGCTTACCAGAGGATGATCAGGCTTGGGAAGAGCAAACAAACGATGCAGTTCCGAAATGGATTTTATGATATACGGTTCTGAATAGGCCTTTTTCATTGATTCAAATGTACATATTATTTAAAATCTGTAGAAAAGGAAAGGTTTTTCCACTGCTCAAGTTCTTTTATTTCATTTTTTCTTTGTTCAATAATGGATTCATAACTGTCTTTTCCTAAGATCAGATGCAGAGGAGGAACATTTAAATTACTGATATTATAAAGCACCTGAGCCAATTTTACAGGATCACCAGGCTGATGACCATGAAAGCTTTGAAGCGTAGTGATATGCTCTTCCAAATGATAATCCTCAATTTTATTTTCAGCAGCTACCAAAGTAGTTTCACTCATAAAATCTGTGCGAAACATACCAGGAGCGACTACTGTTACATTGATTCCAAAAGGTTTGACTTCCTGTGCAAGAGCCTCAGAAAGACCTATGACTGCAAATTTTGAGGCATTATAACTTCCTGTATTAGCATAGCCAATATACCCCATATTTGAAGAAATATTGATAATGTGTCCTGATCTCTGGTTTCGCAGAAACGGCATCGCATGTCTTATAACATTTGCCATCCCAAACAGATTTACATCAACCGTTTTACGGAATTCTTCATCACTGATCTCTTCTATACTGCCCACTAAATAATACCCCGCATTATTAAGAACCACATCAATGGCTCCAAAGTATTCAATTCCTTTTTCTATAGCTTCTTTTACATCATTATCGTTAGTGATATCTACTTTCAGGGCAATAAAATCTGCGTTATTTTCACCAACAAATTGTGGCAGATGCTGTATATTGCGTGAAACAGCTATTACTTTATCTCCTCTATTTAAAACTTCTTTTACTACTTCCAGGCCCATTCCTCTTGATGCTCCGGTTATCAACCATACTTTTTGCTTAATCATACTATCTTTTATTAATGATGCAAAATTCGGGTTTAAAAAAACTCAGGAAGTGTTCAGGTCAGGGTTTATTGTATTCAAATACAGGATATAGATTTCGTTTGGGAGAAAACAAAAAATACTATTTTTTTATAAGTTAGAAATATAATCCATCAGTTCCCGTTTGCTGCTTTCAAAATCAAAAGCATCATACACCATAAAATATCGGTTTTTATCTGCACAATTACGGTACATAGATTTAGCGAGTGCCAATTTTTTATTATCAAAACTGATTGCTTTTACCAGATCTCTTATTTGTGCGGAAGTGAACATAGAAGTTCGCATCTGCTGATTGATCATAGCAATTTTCCCATCGTCAAATCTCTCATTACTCATCATCATATCAAAAAACTGACGGAAAGAATTATTATCCATTACATTTCCCTGATGAGACCAGTCTCCGGACTGATTTCCGTAAGGATTATTCCATACGTCATTCCAGTCATTAAAGCCATATTGACCCTGAACGGGATAAGAATCCAAAAGGTATAAACCTTCATTGGTGAAAAAATCCAACACCATTCTGCTATTATTACGAAGCATCAAAGTTGTTTTGTACATCAGAAAACCGTTCTCGTAGATGGAAATAGGTATTCTCCCCGACGACAAATCAAAAAACCTGTATTTTCCGGAACTGTTTGCCATCATCTGATCTCCAACTTCAACAGTAAAAAAGCCTTGCTCAGGTATTCTCAGAAAAACTTCCGCATAACCATAATTTCTGTTCCATTGATAATTTGGACGGGTATTTCTGTTTCCTTGAGAAGTGTTATTGTTTCCGGATCTGGACTGATCGAACGTTTTATTTATTTCATTGAAGCTTTTCGGAGCCTTCATTTCTGTGGTGGAAGCTTCATTTTTTAATAACTCACCTGCTTTTCCTGCTTCCTGAGCAAATGAGCTCATCCCTGCTAAAAGCATCCAACTGATAAAAATCTTTTTCATACACGAAATTTAAAAAGTCAATCTCCATTTTCATGCCAAAAACCACATAAAAAAGGCCGTTTCAAAAAAGAAACAGCCTTTAATTTTAAATATTTAAATGATTAAATCTTTTAATCAATTATTACATATGGATTGGTCTTTTCCCTGTAGCATCCAATGCAGCTTCTTTAATTGCTTCTGCATATGTTGGGTGAGCGTGAGAACTTCTTGCAATATCTTCAGCACTTGCACGGAATTCCATAGCAATTACTCCTTCAGCAATAAGGTCAGCAGCTCTGGCTCCGATGATATGCATTCCTAAAACCTCATCTGTTTTTTCGTCTGCAATAATCTTCACAAGACCATCAACATCACCACTTGCACGGCTTCTACCTAATGCTCTCATTGGGAAAGATCCTACTTTGTAAGCTACCCCTTCTTCTTTCAGTTGCTCTTCAGTTTTACCAACTCCTGCAACTTCCGGCCAAGTATAAACAACACCAGGAATCAGGTTATAGTTGATGTGAGGCTTTTGTCCTGCTAATGTTTCAGCAACAAAAACTCCCTCTTCTTCAGCTTTGTGAGCAAGCATCGCACCTTTGATAACGTCACCGATTGCATAGATATTAGCTACGTTAGTTTGCAGGTGGTCGTTTACTTTTACTCTTCCTCTTTCGTCAAGTTCTACCCCTGCTTTTTCAAGTCCAAGACCGTCTGTATAAGGTTTTCTACCTACAGAAACTAAACAGTAGTCTCCTTCTACTACTACTTCCTCTCCTTTTTTATCTTTAGCGGTGATCTTTACAGTATCTCCGTTTCTTTCAACCGCAGAAACCGCAGTAGAAAGCATAAACTTCATTCCTTGTTTTTTAAGAACTTTAGTCAATTCTTTGCTTAAAGCTCCATCCATTCCAGGGATGATTTTATCCATAAATTCTACAACAGTTACCTGAGCTCCTAATCTTAGGTATACAGAACCTAATTCAAGACCGATAACACCACCTCCGATTACTACTAAATGTTTAGGAATTTCTTTAAGGTTTAAAGCTTCCGTAGAAGTAATCACTCTTTCTTTATCTAAAGAGATGAAAGGCAGTGCAGATGGTTTAGACCCCGTTGCAATGATTGTATATTTAGATTCGATGATTTCAGAAGAACTGTCGTTTTTTGTAACTTTAATCTGAGTAGCAGATTCGAAGCTTCCCACTCCTTCAAAAACAGTAATCTTGTTTTTGTTCATCAGGTAGCTGATTCCATCTGTATTCTGCTTGATCACTTCGTTTTTACGTTCGATCATTCTTGCGATATCCGCTTGTGGCTCATTGATGATAATTCCGTGACCTGCAAAATTGTGTTTTGCGTTTTCGAAATGCTCAGAGCTGTCAAGAAGCGCTTTTGACGGAATACATCCAACGTTAAGACAAGTTCCGCCTAAAGTTGAATATTTTTCAATAATTGCTGTTTTGAAACCTAATTGTGCTGCACGGATAGCAGCAACATAACCACCGGGACCAGAACCTATTACGGTAACATCGAATTGACTCATGTTATTCTATGAATTTGTTTATTATTATCTATCTTAATTCTCACAAATTTACATATAAATTACCAAGCACCAAAGTGAGTTTTATCAATTTTAAAAATGATAATTATATGCTTTAGTTTTATGAAAAATGTTATTTTATGAATTTTATATTTTCCTCACTTCCTTCCTTCAAATAAATTGCAGTAAAGATGAGTGGTTTTTCTGCTGAGGCATTATCAAAATGAAGAATATTGGTATTTTTAGGTTCATAGAAAGCATCTCCCTGATGAAGGATAACTCTTTCCTGTCCTTCTATCTGAAAAACAGCCTCTCCTGAATTGATGATTCCTAAAACGGGACAGGGGTGTAGATGTTTCGGAGCTCCCTGCCCTGCAGCCATTGTTATTTCCTGAATCTCTGTGGATTTTACTTTCTGATCAAGAGCAGTTTTTAACAACTCTTTTCTGGAAATTGTCTTCTGCTGAGCGATTATTACAACAGAATTCAGCATCAAAATAACGATTATAAACGGCTTCATAAATTTGATATTTAATTGTATTGCTTATTCTTAAGTCAGCATAAAATACTACAAACTAACATTCAATTTTCCTTGCCCGAATTCTCCTGTACTTTCAAAAAAAGATCCTCCATATACATACCATTCAAGGTTTTCCAGATACTCTACCGCATTTTCCGGGGTTATTTGAGGAAGGTCTTTTTTAGAAACAATTCCTTTGTACCATCTTCCTGATTTGGAAAAACTTTCATATTCTACAAAATAATGAATCCATATTCTTTGACACAACTTGCACTGTTGAATCGTTACTTCTCCATATCTCCCGTTTGTATGATCAATTCCTAATGCTGAGCTTCTATATTCTGTATAATTTGAACTAGGCTTCTCACAGGCACATCCTAATTTTTGGATTTTATTCATGAATAAAAATTGGTTTTCAGATAAAATTTATAACTCCAAAAGTAAGAAATTAACCACTCATAAAGCAAATAAGGGTTACTAAGGTTTTATTAAATCCAGCAATACCTTTTCATATTTATCCAGAATAATATTCTTTGAAAACCTGGATTTAATAGAGTTTCTTATGGCGTCTCTATTATAATTGTTCTGTAATACCTTTACAATCTGTTGGGCAAAACCATCATAGTTTTCAATATCGGCGACTTCACCATTTACATTATGCTGGATAATTTCATTAATTCCTCCGGGACAGTTGTTAGCCAGAGAATAGGTACCGCAGGCTCCTGCTTCCAGAAGTACATTCGGGAATCCTTCGTATCTTGAAGAAAGTACAAATAGATCTGCATATTTCAGATATTGGTAGGGATTATCCTGTCTGCCATGGAAAATCACTTTTTTTAATCCTAAGAGTTCTTTGGTCTGATATAAGATATCTTTATCTTTTCCGTCACCCAGAATATGAAGCATAATATTTTCATTCTTCAGTCTGGAAAAAACTTTCAACAGGTTATCAAACCCTTTTCTGGATGATAAGTTACCAATAGCCACTACATTTTTATAATTGTATTTAAAGCATTCTGGTTTTAAAGACAGTGCCATTTTATCTTCAATAAAATCAAAGTCTACAGGATTATTGATCTTGACAATTTTTTTCTTTTTAATATTAAAATTATCAACAAGATCCTTCATCATATCATCACTCTGAGCAATGATTCTCTGATAGTTGTTGTAAAAATTATAGAAAAACTTAATCTCTTTACGGGTTACATGCTGGGTTACCACATTGGTTTCCCGGGCAATGAATTTCGTTCTTGGAAAAAGCTTTATAAATAATGATAAATAGGCATTTACTTCACCAAAACCTGAGAACACAATATCAGGTTTTCTTCTGTAGATTTCACCTAAAATAGGCTTTAAGGAATGTCTTATTCTTTCAGTATTGATGTCAATAATTTCGACATCTTTTTTAAGAAAATTCAGATATCCGCCTTGTTTACGTAACAGCAAAATCTTGGGTTCAAACCGATCTCTGGAAAGATGGTTCGCTATAGTAGTAACAATCCTTTCTGCTCCCCCGGTTTCTAAGTCCGGCAGAATAAATATGACAGATATCTTTTTCATCAATGTAAAGTTAGTAAAAAGTTTTATTAACCTTCAATCCCAACTCACTAAATACAGGAATAATTTCGTGAATATTTCCAACACTTAGAAAAGCATATTTATCTTCAGCAAAATTGACTCCTCTTCTCCTAAAAAAAGAAAAATTCTCATCATCTTTACCAAATATTCTTTCCGGTTCTCCAAAAATGATGTTGCCAAAATGTTTTGAATTCATTTCAGCGTTCACCTGATCTATTTCATTCAGTTCTTTAAATTTTAAAATTTTCCCACTTCCCTTTTTAACGATAGCTATTCTTTGGTTTGTAATTACGTAATAATTATTTTTCAGTTTCCAATACTTTACAATCCATCTGAAAAAAGAAATGTATAAAGCATTACAAAAAATCACAACTGCCATTATCGAAAAAAGCCAAAAACTGGAGTTTAAGCTACTCGTAATAAAAAATACACCAATTGCTAAATAAAATATAGAAAAAGCTGTTCTCAACTTTTCTGTCATATTAAAAAAGAAACTCTTCTCAGGAAGAATTTCTTTTAAAATTATTTCGTTATTGTTTAAAGTCATCTTAATTTGCTACGTCACTGATGAATTTAATTCTCAACATTCTCACTTCTTCATCGGACAGCTCATCCCCGAATTCATCCAGCAATACCTTCATACTGTCACTTTCAGATTCGTTCATGAATTCCATGAATCCGTCTACGATGTCTTCGTCAAAATTGTCTTCAATATAATAGTCGATATTCAGCTTTGTTCCCTGATATACAATTCTTTCCATTTCTTTCAGGAGTTCATCCATAGAAAGGTTTTTGGCTCTTGCAATATCTTCAAGGTCAATCTTTTTATCAGTACTCTGGATAATGAAAACTTTATGGCTCGATTTATTGGCCACCTGCTTCAATACCATATCCTGAGTACGTTCGATATTGTTATCTTCTACATATGTTTTAATGTAATCAGCGAATTCTTTACCATACTTTTTAGCCTTTCCTTCGCCTACTCCATATATTTTGGTAATTTCATCTACTGTAATCGGATACTGAACGGTCATATCCTCCAAACTCGGATCCATGAAAACCGTATAAGGTGGAATTCCATGTTTTTTGGCTACCTTTTTCCTCAGTTCTTTCAACAGGTTAAAGAGGTTCTGATCCATACCTCCGCCAGCCTGCTGCTGTATCTGATCGCTTTCTGCTTTTGCCTGAGTAAGGTCAAACTCTCTGTCTTCAGCAATTAAGAATACATCTTTAGAAGTACCATTCAGTACTGTTTTTCCTTTCTCTGTAATCTTTAAAACACCATACGTCTCAATGTCTTTTTGTAAAAAGTTCTGAACGGTTGCCTGCCTCAGGATTGTTTTCCAGTAATTATCTTTTTCATCTTTTCCAAAGCCAAAATAAGAACTTTGCTCAAGTTTGTAAGATTTTGTCACTGCATTTTCTTTCCCTACGATAACGGAAATCAGATCTTTAGACTTGAATTTTTCTCCTGTATCACTAATAAGTTCAAGCGATTTTTTTAAGTCTGCAGTAGCATCCTTTACTTTTGGCGGATTGGATGAGTTGTCACACATATTGGCTCCGTCTCCTTTTACCGGATCGAAACTTTCCCCAAAATAATACAGAATATATTGTCTTCTGCTCATTGAAGTTTCAGCATAGCCTACCACTTCATTTAAAAGCTGTAATCCGATTTCTCTTTCTGAAACGGGTTTTTGTGCCAGGAATTTTTCTAATTTTTCAATATCTTTAGGATCGTAGAATGCCAGACAGTGCCCTTCTCCTCCATCTCTCCCTGCTCTTCCGGTTTCCTGGTAGTAGCTTTCCAATGATTTTGGGAAGTCGTAGTGGATCACAAAACGTACATCCGGCTTATCAATTCCCATCCCGAAAGCAATGGTTGCAACAATCACATCCACTTCTTCCATCAGGAATTTATCCTGATTTGCGACTCTTACTTTTTGGTCAAGACCAGCATGATAAGGAAGAGCATTGATCCCGTTTACCTGCAGAAGCTGGGCAAATTCTTCAACTTTTCTCCGGCTCAGGCAGTATACAATTCCAGATTTTCCTTTATGCTGATTGATAAACTTAACGATTTCCCTATCTATATTGATTTTAGGACATACTTCATAATATAGATTAGGACGGTTAAAACTTTCTTTGAACACCAATGCATTAGTCATTCCTAAAGTCTTCTGGATATCATCCTGAACCTTAGGAGTAGCGGTAGCCGTTAAAGCAATCACCGGTACATTGGCGATTCTGTCTATAATCTGTTTCAGATTCCTGTATTCCGGTCTGAAATCATGTCCCCACTCTGAAATACAGTGGGCTTCGTCGATAGCAAAGAAAGAAATTTTCACATCTTTCAAAAAATCCAGGTAATCATCTTTAATTAATGATTCAGGAGCTACATACAGAAGTTTGGTTTTGCCGCTTTTGATATCGTCAAAAACCTGCTTGGTCTGCGTTTTGTTTAATGAGGAATTTAACACATGCGCTACCCCATCCTCAGATGAAAGGCCGTTCACTGCATCTACCTGATTCTTCATCAACGCTATCAATGGCGAAACGACAATTGCCGTACCTTCCGAAATAAGTGCCGGAAGCTGATAACATAATGATTTCCCACCACCTGTAGGCATTAAAACAAATATATCTTTCCCATTCAATAGGTTGTCTATAATTTGTTCCTGCTGGCCCTTAAATGTAGAAAACCCAAAATACTTTTTCAATTCGCCTGATAAATTGGCTTTTTTTGCGCTCATCTAATTTTCTATTGCTAAATTTGCATCACACCCAAAGTTATAAAAATTTCGCTTAAAATAAAAGCGAACGAATTTATAAAAAATAAAACTTATATTAAATATTCTTTTTAAAATATAACGTTTTTAAAGAACTTTTTTGTATACCTTATCATCATAAAATGGATAGAACCAACATTATATCAATTGCAAAAACCACTTTAGAAATAGAGATTTCTGAACTCGAAAAATTAAAAAACAGAATTGATGACGAATTTGCCCAGGCAGTGGAGATCATCAACTCAGCAAAAGGAAAGCTTATTGTGGTAGGAATTGGAAAATCAGCCCATGTGGGAAATAAAATTGTAGCTACCTTAAACTCAACGGGTACCCCTTCACAATTCCTGCATGCTTCAGAAGCAATCCATGGAGATCTGGGAGTGATTCAGAAGCAGGATGTTGTTTTATGCATCTCAAATTCCGGAAATTCTCCGGAAATTGCCAATCTGGTTCCTTATTTAAAAGACTATTCCTCCGCTTTGATCGGGATGACAGGAAATAAAAAGAGTAAACTGGCTGAGTTTTCTGAAATTATTTTAGATACTCACGTTGACGTTGAAGCCTGTCCGAACAAACTGGCACCTACCAGCTCTACCACAATCCAGATGGCTTTGGGAGATGCTTTGGCTGTTGCTTTAATGGAGTTGAATGGTTTCAAGGCTAATGATTTTGCCAAATTTCATCCCGGAGGAAGCTTAGGAAAAAACCTGACTTCTAAAGTAGAACAGTTTCTTTCTTCTCAAAAACCACAGGTTACAGAAGATTCATCAATAAGAGATGTCATTATCTCAATCAGTGCATCAAGTCATGGAATCACAGTAGTAACGAATGCAGATCAGATCATTGGTGTTATTACAGACGGAGACCTAAGAAGGATGCTGATGAAAGGAGAAGATATCAGTAAAGTATTGGCTAAAGATATTATGTCTGCCCATCCAAGGACTATTGAGAAAGATGCACTAGCCAAAGAGGCTATGAAAACGCTGAAAGAAAATAATATCGGCCAGCTTATTGTAACGGAAAACGGTAAGTATTTCGGGATTATAGACCTGCATAAATTGTTAGATGAGGGGATTAATTAGAAAATAAAACCCAAAGTTTAGAGATTAATAAATGAAAGATGATTTGCAGATCAATAGTAAAATTTAACTAATAATCTGCAGACGCTTACTTCTGTCATTTTTTTCATAAATTTGCGCTTTAAAAATTGTATTCTGTGAGTGATGGTAAAGACATGTCCTTTCTTGGACATATAGGAGAATTAAGAGGGCATCTGATCCGTTCGATTATTGCTATCATAATTGCGGCTTTTGTAGTTGGTTTTAATATCAACTGGATTATGGACCATATCTTTTTTGGGCCCACCAGGAATGATTTCCCGACATTCAGAGTTGTTAATCATTTTTCAAGAATGATTCTTGGGGAAGACAGTATTCATCTTCCGAAAGACTTCCCTGTTCGTGTACAGAGGCTGTATCAGCAGTTCAATGTAATGATGGCTGTTTCTGTTTTTGGAGGAATGGTAGCCGCTTTTCCTTATATTGTATGGGAATTATGGCGTTTTATTGGTCCAGCTTTACATCCGAGAGAGAGAAAAAATTCTATTTATATCATTAATGCAGTATGGATTCTTTTCATGACCGGAGTATTATGCGGTTATTTTCTAATCCTTCCGTTTGCGGTTAATTTCGGAGTTATTTTTAAAATTTCAGACATTATTGTTCCGCTTTATGACCTAAGTGATTATACCACCTTATTTTTACAGGTAGTTTTAGGTATGGGGGTTATCTTCCTTTTCCCGATTCTGATCTATTTCCTTACCAGCATCGGAATTCTTACTCCAGCATTTATGAAGACATACCGTCGCCACGCTATTGTTTTGATTATGGTAGTTGCTGCGATCATTACACCTGCAGACGTTTTAAGTATGCTGATGGCTGCATTCCCACTCCTTATTTTGTATGAATTCAGTATCATGATGTGTACATTCACATATAAGAGGGTACAGAAAAGCAACGGAAATCTTCCGGCAGTACAGAAATAATTTAAATTAATCAACTATCATAAAAAAGAGCTGGTTTTCAATTGTGAAAACCAGCTCTTTTTTATGATATGATGCCAAATATGTCCTGTATTTTTTTCTTTGATTATCAAAATTAATTAAAAAAAATTTCTTAAATAAGAATAATTAAGATTATTAATTTCTAAATTGAATTAAAATTAAAAATTAAATACTTTTAATGAATTTTTCATATTTAATTAATTAACTTTATCCGAAATTCACAAAACCAAATCAATTTAATATATTATTTTATGAAAAAGAAAATTATTTTCGTCTTTGCTTTAGCAATTGGGCTAACGAGTTTACAGGCGCAGCGTTGGGAACCCGTATCCCAAAAGATTACTCCAATAAGGAAAGAAGTTAATGTTATTTACGCTTACAAATTTGATCTTAATTCACTGAGAGAGCTTTTAAAAAATGCTCCGGAAGCTGGAAAAGGCAGTCCGGTAGTAATTTCTTTACCTACTACTGAAGGAAGAGTCGAAAGATTCTCGGTATATAGCTCGCCTGTTGTTGAAAAATCAATGGCAGAGAGATACCAGCTGGGAGCTTATTCTGGTGTAGGCCTGGATAATCCTAACAAACAGGTTAGATTCAGTACAGCACCTAACGATTTCCAATCTATGCTTTTTGATACCCAAACAGGTAAATATGAGTTTATAGAACCTATTAATAAAGAAAAGGATGTATTTGGGGTTTTCTTTAAATCTAACAAAGTATCAGACGGCAGTCCGTTTGAATGTAAAGTAACAGAGTCTGAGCAATCAAAAAAGGAAATGAAAAAGCTGCTCAATTCCAAGAGCGTTTTGGAAAAAGCCGGAAGTCAAAAAAAAAGTAATGATCAGAAATACAGAACCTATAGATTAGCAGTTTCTGTTAATGGTGAATATACCCAATTGGCAGGAGGAGTTCCGGGGGCAGCAACCCGTATTAATGCTACTATAAACAGAGTAAATGGTGTATATGAAAAGGATCTGGGAATTCATTTGATTGTACAGGATTTACCGCAACTGATTTTTACGGATCCTGCAACGGACCCTTATTCAGATGTTGTCCAAAATCCTAACGGTTCTTATTCTGCACCTAACGCATGGAACCTGCAGGTTCAGCAAACTTTAACAAATACTGCCGGTGTAGGGAATGGCGCTTATGATGTTGGCCATTTTTTCGGACATAGAGGTGGTGGCGGATCAGCGGGTGATATCGGAAACGTATGTAGAAATCCCGCCAATAATAGCGATGCCACTTCAAAAGGAGCAGGGATCACCTCTCCAAGTATAAATGATCAACCTTTTGGTGATACTTTTGATATTGATTATGTAGCCCACGAGCTGGGACATCAGTTTGGAGGACGTCATACGATGTCTGTGGTTCATCCTCAGACAGACCGCCCAATAGAACCTGGGTCAGGATCTACCATTATGGGGTACGCCGGAATTACTGCAGCAAATGTTCAAATGAATTCTGACGCTTATTTCCATGTACTCAATATTGAACAAATACAACAATATGTAAACTCTCAAAACTGTGCTATTACCACTCCGGTTGCCAATACTCCACCGGTAATACAGCCAATTCCTACGAAAACAATTCCTAAGGGAACCGCTTTCGTCCTGACTGCCAGCGCTGCTGATACTCAAAATGATCCTATGACCTATACCTGGGAACAATATGATATCGCAACTACTAAATTTAATAATGTAGATGCCAATCGTACTAATGGGGCAAACTTCAGATCGCTGATGCCTACCAATTCTCCAACACGTTACTTCCCAAAGCTGTCCAGTGTTCTTAATGGAAACCTTACCAATGCCCAAGACTGGGAAACAGTGTCTAATGTAAGCAGGGAAATGAACTTTAAAGTAACTGTAAGGGATAATAATCCTGATGTTACTCAACAGCAGACTCAGAGCAGTTTAGTCAAAATAAATGTAGGGAATGACGGGCCATTTAAACTAACTTCATCTACAGTATATAATAATACACCCGGAGCCGTTACCTGGGATGTAGCGAACACAAATAATACTACTTATAATGTAGCAAACGTTAAAATAGATTATACAACAGATAATGGAAATACATGGACAGTTATTGCAGCATCAACACCTAATGACGCAGTAGAACCCTATTCTTTCTCAACTCTTGCGGCAGGTACCAATGTAAAGATAAGAGTAAGTGCTATTGATAATGTATTTTATGCTATTGGCAATGCTACTGTTTCAGCAGCTTCCGCCTGCTCTTCAACCGCACCAACGGGAGTTTCTGTTTCAGGGATAACAAAATCTTCTGCAACTGTCAGCTGGCCTGCGGTACAAGGAGCTACTTATTCTTTACAATACAGAAAAACAGGAAGCACGATATGGACTACAACTCCGGTTACTACAAATTCTTATCCTATCACAGGATTAGAAGAAGCCACGCAGTATGAAGTACAAGTAGCCAATGTCTGCGGGTCTGCAGCGGGAACTTATTCTACATCTGTTAATTTCACAACACTTTCGTTTAGTGTATGTGCTGTTTCTTCAGATCCTTCGGACGAATTCATATCCAATGTTACCGTAACTCCTATTGGTATGGCAGCTGTTTCGAATAACAGTGCCGCATCAGCTTACACCAATTACACTACGGATGCTACAAAACTAATTACTCTTAAAAAAGGTTCTTCGGGTAACATCATCAGCATAGCAAAACAATGGTCAGGTACTAAATACAATGAAGGAGTAACGGCATGGATAGATTTCAATAAAGATGGCGTATTCTCAAGCTCTGAACAGATCTATACGAGTGTACCTAACAAAATAACTCCTGTCTCAGGATCATTCTCTGTTCCTAATGATGCATATACCGGAGGAAATGTCATCATGAGAGTAATGATGGCTTACAGCACTCAGCCTGTAGATGCCTGCACCAGCCCGGAATATGGTGAAACTGAAGACTATCCTATCCTTATACAGGATGCCCTTGGTACAAAAGATTTAACTCAAAACAACAGCACCATTCAGATTTTCCCTAACCCGGCAACTGATGTTCTGAATGTCCTTAAAGTTTCATCTAAAGCCCAGTTTATCATTACTAATACAGCAGGGCAAACTGTAATGAATGGTCAGATTACAGACAATAAAATTTCTGTTTCAAAACTGATTACGGGAGCTTATATCATTTCAATTGACGATAAAGGAACCACTATAAACCTGAAATTCATCAAAAAATAAAACCATCAAAGTTTTACAGCCCGGCAATGACCGGGCTTTTTTTATATCTTCTTAAAATCTGTACTTAATTTGAGCTCCGGTACGCTGCTATTAATTTAATTTTATACTTTTGAAAAGATTATTAATAAAAGTTTAAATGAAAAAGTTGTCATATACGCTCTTATTTGCATCAGGACTGGTTTTCGGACAGTTCTTTGAAAAGGGTAAGGTTTTCACCAAACAGGATACTTTAAAGGGCTCCAATACTGAGTTCAGAAATTTTTGGGATGTCAAAAAATATGATCTTTCCGTAGAACCGGATTTTGAGCAGAAAAGCATTAAAGGAAATAATATAATCAGCTTTGAGATTATAAAAGATGTTACCAATCCTGTTTTCCAGATAGACCTTCAACAGCCGATGAAAGCTGATAAGGTGGAAGGAAATTTTCCTGTTGCCAATTATAAACAGGACGGAGATTTCATTTTTGTTACAGCGAATAAAAAATTCAAAAAAGGCGAAAAATATACTATCAATGTTACTTATTCCGGAAAACCTACGATTGCTAAAAACGCCCCATGGGACGGAGGCTGGGTCTTTACTAAGGATGAAAAAGGAAATCCATGGATGACTGCTGCTGACGAAGGAATAGGTGCTTCCATATGGCTTCCTACCAAAGATATCTGGAGCGATGAACCTGATAACGGAATTATTATGAAAATTATCACACCTAATGATCTGGTAGGTGTGGGTAACGGCAGACTAACTGATAAAAAAACAACCGGCAGTAAAACTACTTATACCTGGGAGGTTAAAAATCCTATCAACGCCTACTCCATTATCCCGAGTATAGGAAAATATGTAAATTTTAAAGATATATTTGAGGGTGAAAAAGGAAAACTGGACCTGGATTATTGGGTACTTGACTATAATCTGGACAAGGCAAAAAAACAATTTCAGCAGGTAAAACCTATGCTCTCAGCTTTTGAATACTGGTTTGGTCCGTATCCGTTTTATGAAGATTCATACAAACTTGTAGAGTCTCCTCACCTTGGCATGGAACATCAGAGCAATGTAGCCTATGGAAACAAATATCAGAACGGCTATCTTGGAAGAGATCTTTCAGGGACAGGAGTTGGATTAAAATGGGATTTCATTATTATTCATGAAAGTGGCCATGAATGGTTCGCCAATAATATTACCGCAAAAGACCAGGCTGATATGTGGATCCATGAAAGTTTCACCAACTATTCCGAGACTCTTTTCACGGAAAAATATATGGACAAAAAATCTGCTGAAATCTATGTTCAGGGGATCAGGAAATTGATAGACAATGACGTTCCTATTATTGGCCAATACGGAGTAAGAAATGAAGGCAGCGGAGATATGTATCCAAAGGGAGCCAACATGATTCACACCATAAGACAGGTCATCAATAATGATGAAAAATTCAGACAGATTTTAAGAGGCTTGAATAAAGATTTTTATCATCAGACGGTTACCACCCAGCAGATTGAGAATTATATTTCATCAAAATCAGGCATTGATTTCTCAACTGTTTTTGATCAGTATCTGAGAACGATAAAAATACCAACTCTTGAGTATACTCAAAATGGTGATACTTTAAAATTCCGTTATACAGATGTGGTGAAAAACCTGAAGTTACCTGTAATCATTAATGGTGATCAAACGATTAATCCTACGGAAGAATGGCAGACTGTGAAGCTTAAAAAGAGTACTCCGATTGAGCTAAACCCTAACTATTATATTAATTATTACAATAATAAATAAAAGAAAAAGGCAAATTTGCACATCAGCAGATTTGCCTTTTCACTTTTTACTTTAAAATTTTAAGAAAAGTTTAATACTTCTTCCGTAACAAAATGACAAAAAGAGCAACTATTTAACTATTAATGTAAACCTAATGAGAAAAACAGTACTTAGTCTCGGTATTTTTGCTTCTTTTTTAGCAAATGCTCAGTCTATAAAAACAACCATTGATCTAGTCAATGTAAAAGATGATAAAGTAGCCGTTACCATGGAGTTTCCGAAAATGAAATCAGGAGATGTTAAATTTCATTTCCCCAAAACAGTTCCGGGTACTTATTCTGTAGACGACTATGGAAGATTCATCGAAGGGATCAAATTTTACGATAATAAAGGCAAAGAACTTACTTTCACTAAAGTAAATGACAATACCTATTCACTGAAAAACGCTCAGGGGCTTTCCAAGATCTCTTATCTTGTGAATGACAGCTTTGATGATGAGCTTGATACATCAAAACATAAAGCAGTATTTTCTCCATCAGGAACTGATATTGAAGCCGGGAAAGTATACATGATCAATACCCACGGATTTATCGGCTATATTGATAATATGCAGGATGTTCCTTATCAGCTGATTGTTCAAAAACCAACAGATTTCTACGGAACAACAGCATTGGTAGACCAGGACAAATCTGATGCTACAGATACCTATACCCTTGCGAACTACGCTAAGGTAACAGATTCACCACTGATGTATACAAAACCGGATTATATTACCTTCAATGCAGGAGGAATGGATCTTGTACTGGGTGTATATTCTCCAACAGGAAAATACAAAGCTGCAGATTTCAAAGAGAATCTGGAAAAAATGGTGGTTGCTCAGAAGAAATTCCTGGGTGATATGAATACCAATAAAAAGTATGCAATCATGCTTTATCTTTCCGGAGGAGACGGACCTAGAGTAAAAGGTTTCGGAGCACTGGAACATCATGAATCTACAAGCGTAGTACTTCCGGAAGCAATGCCGAAAGATGCTATTGACAATACCATTACAGATGTGGTTTCCCACGAGTTTTTCCATACTGTAAATCCTCTGAAAACACATTCTGAAGAGATTCACTATTTCGATTATGCAGATCCGAAGATGTCTCAGCACTTATGGATGTATGAAGGTGGAACGGAGTATTTTGCCAATCTTTTCCAAATTCAGCAAGGTCTTATCAATAAAGATCAGTTCCTTCAAAGAATTGGTGAGAAGATTGCCAACTCTAAAAGCTATGACGACACAATGCCATTCACGGTAATGAGCAAAAATGTATTGGTAGAGCCTTATAAAGATCAGTACAGAAATGTGTATGAAAAAGGAGCTCTTTTGGCAATGTGTCTAGATATTGAGCTTAGAAAACTTTCCAACGGAGAGATGGGATACCGTGATATGATCAGAAAACTGTCTCAGAGATTTGGGGAAAACAAGCCTTTCAAAGATGATAAGCTGATTGACGAGTTGGTAACAGTAACCGGATATCCTCAGGTGAAAGATTTCTATAACAAATATATTGCAGGAAACCAGCCAACGCCTTATGCACAATATCTGAGTATGGTAGGTATAGATCTTAAAAAGCAGGAAAGCCAGCCTCTTTTCTGGTTCATCAAAGACCCGAATCAGACAGGGTTTGATGAAAAGACCAATGCTTTTGCTTTCGATGATCATTCAGCTCTGTCTCCATTTGCAAAAAGTATAGGATTTAAAATCACAGACCAGGTACTTGCTTTGGATGGGAAAACAGTAGACATTAAAAAGGTACAGGATTTTATCGGGTATACCCGAACCATCAAAGACGGACAGGATGTTACGGTAACTATTTTAAGAGATAATGCCGGTAAAAAAGAAAAAATGACTCTGAAAGGAAAGGCTATTCTGGATAAAATGACAATGGAAACCCCTTCATTTAAGGCGAATCCAACTCCGGAAGAACTGAAACTACAGACACAGTGGCTCACTGGTAAAAAATAATAAGAAAAGCGGGGAAAGTTTCCCCGCTTTTTGCTTTATTCAATTTGAGCTTTTATACAAACCTAAGATTACTTGGTACAAACCTAACAGGTTTTGAAAACCTGTTAGGTTTCCCATTTGTCTTAATTTCAACGAGAATCAATCCCCCTTTCTGATTGTTATTCTAAAGGTACTTCCTTTTCCTACTTCAGTCTGGGAAATTTTGATATCTCCGTTATGATATTCATGAATTACTCTTCTCGCCAATGACAGTCCTAATCCCCAGCCTCTTTTTTTAGTAGAATATCCGGGATTGAATGCATTCCTTGCCTGCTGCTTTGTCATTCCGCTTCCATTGTCTTTCACTTCGATCAGAATATTTTTGTTCCTTTCAAAAACAGACATTGTAATAGCTCCTTCTCCTTTCATGGCATCCACAGCATTTTTTACCAGATTTTCAATCACCCAGCTCATCAGAATTTTATTATGTGGAACCAAAACTGTGTAAGTAGGAAGATTCAGTGTAAAATTGATTTTTCTGGAAATTCTAGTTTTTAAATAATCATAATTCTCCTGAATCGTTTCATTGAAATTTCTGTCATTCAGTTCAGGAACAGAACCTATTTTTGAGAATCGTTCTGAGATCGTCCTGAGTCTTTCGATGTCTTTTTCTATTTCATGCACCCCTTCCGATTCGGGATTATCCAGCTTCATAATTTCCATCCACCCAATCATGGAAGATAGAGGGGTTCCGATCTGATGAGCCGTTTCTTTAGCCAGACCTGCCCAAAGATATCCCTCATCCGTCTTTTTGATTGTCCTGAAAAACCAGAAAGAAAAACCAAAATACAGTAAGATAAACAATCCTAAAATATAAGGCGAATACCGAAGATTATTAAGCATACGTGAGTTGTCATAGTAGACAAACTGATTATTTCCATCCGGTACTTTGATCTCAATAGGATCATAATTTTTCTCCATATTCCGGATCACGTCCTGAAGTTTTTCAGGATTTTTTATGGTAGCTTCAGGGATATTTCTGTAGTATCCGAGATCAAGAATCGGGTTTTTGTACTTATCTGTTACAATGAAAGGAATGGTATTATTGATATTAAGGATATCGGGCAGCAGATCCAGAACATCCGTATCCGGAGTCTTTACCTCCTGCTGTATTCTTATCGCTTTGGAAAGAAGACTGATCCTTTTGATCTCCTCTTTTCTGAGAAAATTAATGAGTGATGTTGAAGCCACTACAATAGCAATAACCAAAATAGTCATGACAACAAAAATAATCCAGTTATTCAATCTGGTAAGTATGGATTTTCTCAAAGTTATTTTATTTTAAAACATTCAGAATTTTCTGTAGTTCTGCATTTCCACTTCCTTGGTAGTTGTTGATAATGATCGAAAATACATACTTTTTGCCATCTTTTGCGGTGTGGTATCCTGCAAAAGATTTGGTATCTCTCATCGTTCCGCTTTTCATCTTCATTCCATTTTCCTGTACCGGGAATCCATCATAGTACGCTTCAAACCAGGATTGTTTTTTAGCATATAAAAGTGCCTGTACTTCAGCTTTTGCCGCCACATAATTTTGTGGTGAAAGTCCGCTTCCGTCTGCGAAATTGATCATATTAGGATTGATTCCTTTTGATTTCCAGAATTCTTTCAGATAGGTTACCCCGCTTTTAAAACTTGGATTTCCTTTTTTCTCTTTTCCTAAGGTCTTAATCAATGTTTCTCCATACAGATTGATGCTTTTCCTTAAAAACCAATAGACAATCTTATCCAGAGTCGGAGACTGATAAGTCAAAAGAATATTATTTTTGGGTGCTTCCAATACCTGCTTTCCTTCTATTTCAAGCTGTGAATTTGTAATTGCTTTTCCTGAAATCTCAATTCCCGATTCTTTCAGCCATTGCTTTACTTCTGCTGCCAGCTGTAAAGGTGGATTAGGAGTAGAACCGGAAACTGTAACCGTTTTTCCTGCTGGAAGCATCCCGTTAATTAACGCTACATCAGAATGAGGTGCGGTGAAGATAAGACTCTGATCAGAACTGCCACCAGCTTTCAGATCATTCAGCCATTTCACTCCTTCCAAAGGATAAGAAAAGTTTTTAAAATCTGTTCCGTTAATATTGATGTCAAACTGGTTTTCTTTCCAGTTGATTCCCCAGACACCCGCTCCGTAATAATTTCCAAGATCATCCCACGGCCAGCCTCCGGGAATCGTCTGATGGTCAAAATAAGAATCATCAATCACCAGATCTCCTGATATTTTTGTAATTCCTGAATTTTTAATTGCCTCAATCAGCTTCTTTTTAAAATTTTCAGGTTTATAGGAATCATACCTCCAGCTTCCCAGGGTAGGATCACCATTGGAACTGATGAAAAGGTTTCCGTTCAGCGTTCCTCCGGATATGTTTCCGGAATAGCTTGAAGTGGTTGTAAAAGTATAATTTTTACCTAAAGTTTCCAGTGCGGCACCAGCGGTAAAAATTTTCTGTGTAGAAGCAGTAGAAAGCCCTTTACTTCCCTGATACTCGTATATGAAGTTGCCATTTTCATCTGAAACATAAAATGATAAGCTGGAAGAAACCGTTCCTGAAGAATCCATAAGATCCTTAGTTACTTTATCTAGTTTCTGTGCAATATTCTGCGCAGCAACCATCTGTACAGAGAGTGTGAGAACAGCAAATGTTTTTTTCATTAAATTGTTTATTTGGGTCTAAATCAAATATTCATATACAGTTCACAACCCGTATATGAACCTTTTTTATTGTTTAAAATTCTAATCAAATATAGTTAAAATAAAAACTTTTCATATTCTCTGAGGTCATCGGAACTGAAAAGAATCTGATGGTCAGGAGATTTTTCAAACGACCGGTCATGTTTAAAATATTTCTCGTAGTCATCTTCATCTATGAAAATGTCCATCTGACATTCTTTTATATAGTTTGATTTTTCTCCGTAATCTTCAATAAAATATCCGGAATCATTCCACGACTCATTATGACAACGCAGACAATTTCTTTGATGCACAGCCTTATATCCACATATTTCGCAATCCTGTAAGTCTTGAAATAATGTTGAAATTTCACTTCTTCTGTCTTCCGGAAAAAACGAAAGAGGAATTGTTTTTAAAAGCAGATAATAATTAGGCTCCTGCCATGAAAAATAAAATTCTTCTTCTTGATTAGTATAAAGACATAATTTCTGAAGGTCATATTCAACCTCGGCTTTGATAATATTTTTAATATTCAGAACTGTGTTATTATTTCTTCTGATATTCTGTTTGTTATTAATTTCAATAACAGGCTGCTGTTCCAGAAAATGGCTCAAGCATAATGTTGTCTGCCAGGAACCTATTGTTCTTATTTTACCTTCACTCCCACAGATTTCACAAGTCTTCACAGATAATTCTGAATATTTGTCTTTGATAATTTTAAGCTTGTTATTAAGTGCTTCATCCTCAGAATACGTGTAGCACCTCAACCCACCGAATTTTTCCTTTCCAAAAACACGGTGTTCCCTATTCCAGCCTGCAATGGCAAATTCAAAGAGCAGTTTCCGGATCAGGCTATCCCATCCGGTACTGTTTACTGAAAAATTGGTCAGATTACGTTCTACAAAATGATTAATTTCTTCTTTGTTCATTAAAGAGTACTTCCTGCTTCTATTTCGTAAGGTTCTTTACCTTTCTCAAAAATTCTTGTCAGTTCACTTCCTTCTACTGTAATTGAATCTGCTGTTCTTCTGATCCAGTTTCCTTCTCTAAGGCCTACTACTTTAATATCGTTTTGGGTAAGGAACTCCTGAATACGGGTTTCTCTGGTTTCTCCATTATGCTTCAAATCCGGGTTAGGATCAAGATAGTGCGGATTGATATTGAAAGGAACCAGCCCCATACAGTCAAAACTTGGAGGATATACGATCGGCATGTCATTCGTCGTTTTCATATTCTGACCTCCAATATTACTTCCTGCACTGCATCCAAGATATGCTTTTCCTCCTGATACATTTTCTTTTAAAACAGACATCAACCCTTCTTCATGTAATGTTTTAACCAATAAAAAGGTATTTCCACCACCGGTAAAGTATCCTTTTGCCTGATGAATGGCTTCTTTTTTATCTTCAAATTCATGAAGTCCTTTTACTTTTATATCAATGGTTTCAAAGAAAGAACGTGCTTTTGCTGTATAATCATCATGAGAAATTCCGCCTGGTCTTGCGAAAGGAATAAACACAATTTCGTCAACTCCTTTATAGAGTTGGATTAATTCTTCTCTTAAGTATTCCAGATATTCTCCACCAAAAAGAGTGGATGTTGAAGCTAATATGATATTCATACCACGAAATTATATGTATTAATAAAAAATGAATGACAAAGATAACCTCAAAGATGAACGAATCAAAAATTAAACTAAAAAAAACACGTTTCCCGTTAATATTTTCTAAAAAACCTTAAAGCTTCTAAAATTTAAGATTTTATGGAATTATTATTGAATTTTAGATTTCCGAATTTAAAATATAAGATTATGAAAATGAGTACAATTAATAGTAGAAATCTATTTTTAGGTTTGATACTGGCAGGAAGTGTAAGTCTTGTAAACGCGCAAACGACTCAACCGGAAACTTCGGCAGCAACGAGTCAAACAAGCAATCCAACAATTGATGGTCTTAAAAAACAGATTGAGGCCAATCCAAAGGATACTGAATCCTTAGCAAAATTAGCAGCAGCTTATCAGGAAGCATCAGACTGGCCGAATGCCATCGATACCTGGAAGAAAATCTCTGCTTTATTACCGGACTGGGCTCCATCATATTACAGTCAGGCTTATGCTTATCAGTCTGCAAAAGATGATGCCAATGCAAAACTGGCTTATGAAAAGTATATTGCAACCGTAAAACCGGAAGAGGTAGAGCAAAATAAGAAAAATCTGGCCTATGCCTATTTCTATATTGCCTTTGCAGAACAACAGACAGATCCTAATAAGGCGAAAGAACATATTGCCAAATCTTTACAGTATGACCCTAGCAATCAGGACGCCGTGAAGCTTAGCAAAGCTTTAAATTCTTAGTAAAAAAAGAAAATGCCGGAAAAATTTTCCGGCATTTTTTGTTTATATCTAACTTAATTTAACGCAAAGATTTATTTACCATTTATTTTAAGGGAGCTAAGAAATGCAACATTGTCGCTGAAAAAGCTTTATGGAGAATGCACTTCCTTGAAAAATACTGAATAATACTATTTACTCTAACTCTTCTTCTTTATTCAATCATCTTTCCAAAAAAATCTGTTTCACCATGCAAATGCCTGATGATTTTCTCAATATTCCGCTGGATGCTGGCTTCGGTTTTTAAATTGTTGATATAGCGAACCAGTTCGAGCCTTCTTGAAGGAATCAGATTTTCGAAATTTTCTGTTGCCAGAGGACTTTCTTTAATTGCTTTTTCCAGATGGGGATGAATAGAAATACTTCTGTCTGAATCATCATATTCCAATACAACGTCAATAATTTCTCCAATTCTCTTCGGGGAATTTTTCAACATTATGAGGTTGACATACAGCCTCCATTCTCCCAGATATTTCATCAGGTTTTGTTTAAATTCCTTTCCGTTCACTGTTCCTTTTACCGGAATCGGACTTTTATTTCTTCCTGATTCATCAAAAATCCTCTCCAAAATCTCTTCCGGAACAAATACAAAAGGATTAATCCCGATGATTTCCAATGTGGCTGTAAAACTGTTGCTTTTCATGGAGAATATATTAGGTGTTAGGTGTTAGGTGTTAGGTGTTAGGTGTTAGGTGTTAGTACAAAATTAACTATTTGGTTTAAGATCAGCATAAAATTTATTTTTTTCATCCTCTATAACGCTCCCACTCTCTCACCCTCAATGCCCCCTCTCACTCTATCACTCTCAAACCCTCAAACTCTACCACCCCGTAACTCAAAATTCATATCCCAGAACCCAATTAATTCCCTATCTTTGTATCAATAAATCTATTTAACAAAATGAAATTTTTTATTGACACAGCTAATTTAGAGCAAATCAAGGAAGCGAGAGATCTTGGAATTTTAGATGGTGTAACAACCAATCCTTCGTTAATGGCAAAGGAAGGTATCCAGGGGGCTGAAGCAATCAAAAACCATTACAAAACGATCTGCGAACTTGTAGACGGAGATATTTCTGCGGAAGTTCTTTCTACAACGTATGAAGAAATGATTAAAGAAGGAGACGAGTTGGCTGCTATTCACCCTAATATCGTTGTAAAGATTCCAATGATTAAAGACGGAATCAAAGCTTTAAAATATTTTTCTGATAAAGGAATCAAAACTAACTGTACATTGATCTTCTCTGCAGGCCAGGCACTTTTGGCAGCAAAAGCAGGAGCTACTTATGTATCTCCATTCTTAGGAAGATTGGATGACATTTCTACAGACGGTCTTAACCTTATTCAGGAAATCAGATTGATTTTCGATAATTATATGTTTGAAACTGAAATTTTAGCAGCTTCTATCCGTCACTCAATGCATATCATTGACTGTGCTAAAATCGGAGCGGATGTTATTACATCTCCACTGCCTCCGATCTTGAGCTTACTAAAGCACCCACTTACAGACAGCGGATTGGCTCAGTTCATTGCAGATTCTCAGAAATTAGCATAATAACTGATTCTTATTCAGATATAAAAAATCCCGGAACAATGTTTCGGGATTTTATTTTTATTTCAGCAGATCCAGCTCAAGAATATTATTTTGCTTTTTCAGATCATTCTTCCTTTTTATTTCTTTCTCTTTTTGTGCTTTATCTGCAGGAATCAATTTCCCTGACTCATCTATTTCCTGCATTTCAATGCCCTGAGCCAGCATCTGTTTTTCACTTTTCATAGGATCGGCAAGGTAGTCTTTAAAAGCTTTTTTATATTTTGTTTCATTCACTGTAACGAGAGCATTAAATCGTTCTTTTTCTTTGGTACTTTTCCATTCATAGCCTTCAGGAAGTTTTTTATTTCCTTTTAATTCAAATGAATGGGTATGGGAAGCGTCTTCAAGCTTTACAATTAATCCTGGAAGTCCATGAAATTTATATGGACCATCTTGAATGGGGAGATCTGTTGTAAACCAGGCTGTCCATTTTCTTCCGGCGAAATTACATATTGCTTTTTGTACTTTAAATCCACCAATCTCTGCTTTATCTGAATATATTTTCCATTCTTGTTTTCTGCCATCCTGTATCATATATTCATCAGCAGCAAGATTATTGAAAAAATTCACTGCATAATCCGGATACATTTTTTCAACACTATAGTTTATTTTACCTTTGAATTTGATCCCTGAAAAATCTAATTCTTTAACTCCCATCTGCAGCTGTTTTTCCATAGCAGATGTCATAAGGGAATCTGACTCAAAAGAATCTTTACTGTAAAATTTTGAACCTTTTGATGCAACATCTAAAAGCATAATTTCAACTTCCGGTTTATCTTTAGCCGTAGAATCCAGGGTATATTTGTATTCATACATAAATCTTTGATTCTGGGCACAAGTGGTTACAGCCAAAATAAGACTCAATAAAATGATCAGTTTTCTCATGGTTAGTTGGATATAGTTTTTTAATTCTGTTCTGTAATTTTTTTAACAACTTTACACGGATTTCCCACTGCAACTACATCATCCGGAATATCTTTTGTAACAACACTTCCTGCACCAATCACCGAGTTATTTCCGATAGAAACTCCGGGAAGCACAACAACATTTCCGCCCAGCCAAACATTATCTCCTACTTTGATCGGATGCGCATATTCAAGACCTTCGTTTCTTTGTTTAGCATCAAGCGGATGGCCTGCTGTATAAAAACTACAATTGGGACCTATAAAGACATTATCACCAAATTCTACTCTGGCACAATCTAAAATAACAAGGTTATGATTGGCATAGAAGTTCTCTCCTGCTTTGATATTGTATCCGTAATCACACCAGAAATTAGGCTCTATACAGATATTTTCTTTTATATTTCCAATTATTCTCCCGAGCAGTTCATATCTCCTTTCTGCATCTGAGTTTTTCAATCCGTTATATTCCTGGCACAGATCTTTGCAGGCAATACGTTCCTGAATCAGCTCATTGTCATAATTAGCATTGTATAAAAGTCCTGCTGCACACTTTTCCTTTTCTGTCATAATATGGAATTTTAAGTCCCGGATAAAGATACATAATACAAAAAAAATACAGTAAGATTATGATAACCTTACTGCATTTAATTCAATAGAAACTGCTACTTATAAAGCTCCGGTTCTATTTTATTGTTATTTTTTAACTGGTCTTCTTTTGCCCTTTTTTCGATATTCCTGTACATTTCATTGACATCAATACTTTTTCCGTCCTGATTTTTCATCTGTACCACAGCTCCTGCAGGAAGAGTACTCATGGTTTGTTTCATATCTTTTGTAGGATCAGTAAGATAATCTTTCCATGCTTTTTTAAACTGCTTTTTGTTGATCTCTATTTCTTTTCCTCCTAAGCCAATGGTAGTAAGACCCGGTATTTGGACATCTTCTTCTGATGCAGCTTCCGTTTTCTTGTTACCGATTAAAGTCATGATATGGGATCCTGTTTTATCTTCAATTTTAACGATAAGCCCTGGAAGTCCATAAAATTTATAAGGACCATCCTGAAACGGGATATCTGTAGAAAACCATGCAATCCAGCTTCTTCCTCCGTAATTTGTGGTGGCTTTCTGGGTATTATACTCTCCAATTTTTTGTTTTTCGGGAAGAATTTTCCATTCAGGTTTTTGGTCTTCCGGCATTTTATACGTTGTATTTCCAATGTTTTCAGAAAATGAAACCCTATAATCCGGGTATTTCTTTGTGACCGTTGAAAAAGTTGTTCCCGGCTTTATATTTCTCTTGATGTTAATACTGCCTCCGAATCCTCCTTTCATCTGCTTGGCAATATCAGCTTTCATTGTTGAATCAGAAACAAACTTTTCGCGGCTGTAATATTTGGATCCATTTTTATCAATATCCAAAAGCATAACATCGCTTTTCACGTCTGCTTTATTGGTAGAATCAGAAATATATTTATAGTCATAAAAGAATCTGTTCACCTGTGCATTCACAGTCACGCTTAAAAATGCTAATAAAATCAAATATTTTTTTCCCATAATCTATTTTAATAAAAAGGCTTTGCCAAACTGATATTGACAAAGCCTGATGGAACTTTATTTCTTTGTCTCGATTCTTACTTCTCCCTGCTTAAAATCACCTTTTTTCTGAGTATTTACATTGACTTTCGAGATCTTATTTGTATCTAATGAATTTACATCATCTTTAGAAACTTCTCTCCCATCAATATAATACTTGTATTTTGCATCATCAGTACCACTGATGCTAAAATTTTTCACCCCGTTCATTGCGATATTTCCGTTGCCGTCTTTTTTGATAAAATCAGCATTCATTACGATAACATCTGGTGAACCACTGCTAATTTTAACAAAAGTTCTGTCTTTAAAATTAATTGATCTTTTTTCAGCTTCCGCACGGGCTTTTTCAACGTCTCTTCGGATTCTGTCTCCATCAATTCTGATTCTTTCTCCTTCTGCTCTGGCTCTGTCGCCTTCCATTCTTGCTTTTTCTCCTTCTACTCTGGCTTTAGCGGCTTCTTTCAGTGCTTTTTTAGCTTCAGCCATTGCTTTACGTACTTCTTCTTTTTCCTGAGCGCTTAAATCTTTATAATTAACAATTCTATTTGTTTTAAAATAGGCTATTTTCGGTGCTTTTGGCGCTTCAGGCGGTACTGGAGGAAGTACTATTTTTCCTATTTTTGCAGCCTCTCTTCCCGCTTTTTTTGCAGCCCTTTCTATTTTACGAAGCTCTTTTTTACTAAGAGGTTCCATATTCTCAAGCTCCTTCATCTGATTTTTCCATTCCGCAGAATTGAAATACTGATCAACTTCAACTTTTGAGGCAATTTCTCCTATCTCTGACGCCAGATTGCTTATTTCTTCAATTTTATCACTGAAGAGATCACTTTCCGGATCCAACCCTTTCAGTTCTTTCTCTTTTTCTTTTATCTTATTCTCAAGCTCAGCCAATTTTGTATCATCTTCCGGAGAGAGAGGTTTCTGATCTGTAATTTTTCCCTGAACAGATTTTTCAGGTCTTACCGTATCTTTTTTAATTTCCGAAACCGCTTCTTTAATGGAAAGATTGGTTTCTTCAATTTCTTTGTTCTTCGCATTTACCAGATAAGCAAAAGCTACGGTAAATAACACCGGCAATGCAAGAATTCTTCGCGCATATCCGAACTTGGTTTTTGGTTTTTGTAACATTTTAAGTCTTTTTTTAAGGTTTGAACTTAGAAACGGACTGGCAGCAGGCAACTGTGTTCCGGAAAAGTAGCTTGCTAAAAGCATCTGCGCAAATGCTTTGGTGTCCGATTGTTGTACGGCTTTTTTATCAGCCAGGTACTCGTGGATGAGATTAATTTCTTTTTTGATGATATGAAAAAACGGATTGAACCAGAAAACAGAAGTAATAATCTCAATAAAAATTTTATCAAAGGAATGTTTCTGTTCAATATGTACCATCTCATGCTTTAAAATCTGTTTTCCGATATCAGAATGCAATGTGATGGCATTCTTCCAGAAAAGGTTTTTAAAGTATGAAAACGGAGCTTCACTAAGGTCTGTACGGTAAAAGTTGATCCCGTCAAAACTTTCTTTCTGAAACTGTTTTTTAAACTGCTGGATTTTGAAAATCCCATAGATAAGTTTCCCTAAAAAATAGAGAGAAACCAGTCCCAGAGCTGAAAAAATAATGTTAAAATAAAGGTTACCATTGTCTATGTTTTTTTGTGTGTTAAAATTCTGAATCTTGTCAAGAAGCATATACATATCATTATTTACCTCTATCGTAAAATCATCTACTGTGATGAGTGGCAGCAAAAGTGATATCATGATTGCGGCCAACAGATAAAATCTGTTATAATGATGGAATGTCTTGTCTTTTAAAGACAACTGATAGTACAAGAATGTTACACCCGAACATAAAATTGTTTTCCCAAAGTATAAAAGTATTGTTTCCATAGGTATAGGTACTAGTCTTTCTTTTTAAGTTCATCCAATAACATCTCAAGATCTTCTACAGTCATTTCGTTTTTTTCTACCAGAAATGAAACGGCACTTTTGTAGGAGCCTTTAAAATAGTTTTTCACAAGACTTTTCATAGTTTTCCCTGAGTACTGTTCTTTTGAAACAAGCGGAAAATACTCATGCTGTCTTCCGTGTACACGATAGTCTACAAATTCTTTGTCTTTCAATACTTTTAAAATGGTAGAAACCGTATTGGTATGCGGTTTAGGGTCCGGAAAAAGATCAAGAACATCCTTTAGGAATCCTTTTTCTATTTTCCATAAATACTGCATTACCTGCTCCTCTGCTTTTGTTAAAGTCTGAATTTTCATATCCTGCTTATTTGTCAATTATCGTGATATAAGTCATCCAATTTTATATCACTAAGAAATTAGTTATACAAATGTAGAAATAAAAATGAACCAAACAACTATTTTTTTAGTGATAAACATAAGTAAAAACATAATCATTTGAAAATCAATGATATAAAATTAGTTAAAATATATTAAATTTTTAAAGGAGTGAAATCTTCATCTGCTTAATCCACAGAAAAAGATTCATTTCAAGTATAAATTCTTAAAACTTGTTAAATTTTATTAAATAAAATTAAAATGGATTTGTTTTAAACGGGAAATTATATTTATTTTAGTGCTTTAAAAATTTCTCATGAAAAGATATAATTTATTGATTGTACTATTACTGCTTATTTTTAACGTTACTACAGCACAAAAGAAGGGTTCTCCTGCTGCTGATCTCAGCATATTAAAGGATACAAAATCAAAAATCGAAGCTACCGTTCCATTGGTTATTCAGCATCTTCAGACGATCTCCACAAAAGAAGGGGATAATAATATTGTGAATAACGGGAAAATTGCTTTAGGTAAAGAATATGGTATTTTGGAATCTGAGTGGTTTTTATACAGAAACAATATGAAAAACTGTATCCTGAATAATTCTTCTAAAAAAGCTAAGAAATGTATGGAATACCATAACAATATGCTAAGAGGTACAATGATCAACTACAACAATTATATTACCAACCTTACAAGAAAGAACGGATATCTGGGTGTAGAAGGTGATACTAAATTTGATTTCAAACCTGCTGATATTGCTACAAAATTGAGCGAAGCTTACTTCAATGCCAACGATGCTGCAGGAAGAATGAAGGCGGATCAGAAAAGAGACTTTTTGGGACAGACAATGTCTGATGACAACAAGCTTACTCCTTACGCTCAACTGGCACAATAATATCTAAAACATATTAAAAACATAAAAAAGAGAACTGCAATTGCAGTTCTCTTTTTATTTAAAAGCAAAAAATCTCCGCCGGAAAAAGCAGTTTTGTGGTACTAATCATAAAACCCTTGGGGAAAAAGTAGAAAATGAGGCAGAGATTTTTTTGCATACACTCTACAGATCAACTGTCCTACCCATGATCTGTAAGAGCTTTACAAAAATAGTACTATGGCCTCTTCTGTTAACAAAATGCCTGTAGAATTAAACGTGCACAACTGTAGAACTAATACTACTTTTAAGAAAAGAAGCTGAATGTTTCCCACTCCCGGCCTACAGCCAAAAATTACCCTTCGCTTTTGCGCCTATTTCCACCAATGATAGTAATTGTGCAACCCATCATACTCAAATCCACAACGCGGGTACAACGTATTTCCAATGTCATTTGTTTTTTCTGTTTCAAGCATCAATCCGCATGCTCCTGTTTCTTCGCACCATTGTTTACTGCGGTCAATTAATGCTACAGAAAGACCTTTCCCTCTGTAATCCGGATGAACAAACAGATCGCTTAGCAGCCATTGCTTCTGTAGTTTGGTATAATGAAACAGCTTATAAAGCTGAACAAATCCTACAGCTCTTCCTTCAGCCATCACAAGAAAGATATCTGATTCACTGTTTAAAAACCGTTCTTTGAGAAAAGCTTTTCCTTTTTCAATATCTGGTTCCTGTCTGTAAAAAACACGGTAAAGGCTGAATAATTCTGCCGTTTCATCAAGATCCTCAAGGCTAGCCTTTTTAATAATGTAATTCATAGTTATACTTATTTATTAACAGCACAAAAGTAGCCTTAAACAGGACCAGTCACATAATCCAGATTAATATTATACTAATAGTCCAGAAGATTCATTCTGAAGATAATACCGCATGTTTCGGATTTTCTTATTCTGAACAACTTCGGATTTTTGTAGTATAAAATAAAACCAATGACAGACATCATCCATAAAATCAAAAATTCAGATTGGCAGCACCTTACGGAAACAATGCATGAAAACGGATATGCAGTAATTTCTAATCTGCTATCAGAGGACGAATGCGAAATATTAAAATCAAACTATGACAATTCCGCTCTTTACCGAAAAACGGTTATCATGGCCAGACATCGTTTTGGCCTTGGTGAATATAAATATTTTGATTATCCGCTGCATGAAATTATTCAGACCATACGAACAGGTATTTATCCATATCTGGCTCCTATTGCCAACTCTTGGTTTAAAGCCCTACATATTGACACTCAATTTCCCTTAGATCATCAGGAATTTTTACAACAATGTCATACTAATGGCCAGCAAAAAGCTACTGTTTTAATTTTGAAATATAAAGAAGGTGGTTTTAATACTTTACACCAGGATTTATATGGTGATATGTATTTTCCTATCCAAATCGTATTAATGCTCAGCGAACCTGACAAAGACTTTACAGGTGGAGAGTTTGTACTCACTCAGCAAATCCCGAGGGCACAGTCAAAAGCTATTGTTTTAAAACCTAAAAAAGGAGATGTACTCATTTTCACTACTCAATTTAAGCCCGAAAAAGGAACCAAAGGATACTACAGAGTCAATATGAAGCATGGAATAAGTGAAGTTCAGACAGGAAACCGATATGCTTTGGGAATTATTTTCCATGATGCAACCAATTGATTATTAAATTTTACTCAAACATATACATCATGATTCAGCATTCTCAGATATCAACTGAAAACCTTAGAAGCAAAATCCATAACAGAGACATTCGTTTCGGGGGAAATATGAAACTGAAGATTTATGGATTGCTTGGTTGTAGTTCAGGAAAAAGAATGAAACTAGAAAACAGAATTTTCTTTAAGGATGAAAAAGAGGCATTACAAAACAATTACCGCCCCTGTGGACATTGTATGAAAGAAGCATATAAAAAATGGAAGGAGGGAATATTGATGTCAAGGTAATTCAAATTTCTTGCGAACTATACTTTGTCTGCAGTCAGTGAAAATAAAAAAGAGAAGCAATAGTATTGCTTCTCTCGTTTAGTAGCGGGAACCGGACTCGAACCGATGACCTTCGGGTTATGAGCCCGACGAGCTACCTACTGCTCCATCCCGCGGTGTATTTTTAGAGTGCTTACCGAAAGCACTTGCTTAGTAGCGGGAACCGGACTCGAACCGATGACCTTCGGGTTATGAGCCCGACGAGCTACCTACTGCTCCATCCCGCGGTGTATTTTTAGAGTGCTTACCGAAAGCACTTGCTTAGTAGCGGGAACCGGACTCGAACCGATGACCTTCGGGTTATGAGCCCGACGAGCTACCTACTGCTCCATCCCGCGGTGTATTTTTAGAGTGCTTACCGAAAGCACTTGCTTAGTAGCGGGAACCGGACTCGAACCGATGACCTTCGGGTTATGAGCCCGACGAGCTACCTACTGCTCCATCCCGCGGTGTATTTTTAGAGTGTTTACCGAAAACACTTACTTAGTAGCGGGAACCGGACTCGAACCGATGACCTTCGGGTTATGAGCCCGACGAGCTACCTACTGCTCCATCCCGCGATATTGGATTGCAAAGGTACGAATATTTTTCACAAATCCTAATTTTTCTTTTAAATAAAGGACTTTTATGAAAACTATTTTATTATTTGTATCTTTGTTTTATGGCAAAAATATTAAAAATTTATCCAGACAACCCACAGGAAAATCTTGTGAATGAGGTTATTAAAACATTAAATAATGGCGGGCTGATTATCTATCCTTCTGATACGATATATGCTTTAGGCTGTAATATTTTTGATATAAAAGCCATGGAAAAACTGGCTCAGCTCAAAAAAATGAAGCTTGAGAAGTCAAAATTCTCGATTATCTGTAATGATCTCAGCCATCTTTCCGACTTTACAAGACCTATTGACACTTCAGTTTTCAGATTTCTGAAAAGTCATCTTCCCGGACCATTTACTTTTATCCTTGAAGCGAACAAAAGTTTGCCTTTGGCGTATAAAGGTCATAAAACAATTGGTATCCGTGTTCCGGATCACCCGATTCCTCAGCTGATCGTTGAAAAATTAGGACACCCTATTGCTTCCACTTCCATTAAAGATGATGATGAAATCATTGAATATTCTACCGATCCGGAGCTGATCGCAGAGAAATATGACCATCTGGTAGATATTGTGATTGATTCTGGATATGGAGATAATGTGGCATCCACTATTGTAGACCTTACTTCCGGAGAACCGGAGATTATCCGTCAGGGAAAAGGAATTATTTAATTCAAAATATAAAGTTCAAGGTTTACGGTTATTTGGGTTATGGGAATTAATGGGAAATATTCTATAGGAATTTTACTCACTTTCGTGCTTTTGGTTGCAGCAATGCTTTATTCTTTCCCGGTTATCACTCTGATTACAGGAATAAGAGGAATTACTGCAGACAGCTTTTTTCTCAGTAGGATTGTGATCTGGATCGTTTTGATCATTATATTTCTGTACAATATATTAGTTGAAAAAGGTTCATTTTTACTAAAAAAAGAAACTTCGTATTCTATCCTGTTTTATAGTAAGGCTGTTTTGAGCTTATATTTTATCTGCATGATTGGTGGAACAATTCTGAATGCAATAATCCTTTTTTTTATCCCTGAAAAAATAAGTGATAAACTTCTTAACCTTGTACCTATTTTTAAAAATAATTACTTTTTAATTATTTTCATGTGCCTTACAGCTGCTATTGTAGAAGAGTTCCTGATGCGCGGTTATATACAGCCCAGGATTGAAAAAATCTATAATAATCCAACTGCAGGAATTATTATTTCAGCCGTTTTATTTGGAATTCTGCACAGCACATACGGTACCATAGGCCAGGTTCTCGGACCTTTCTTTATTGGAATTGTTTTTGCCCTGTTTTATAAACGCTATTCAAATATTAAAATTCTGATCATCTGCCATTTTATGATTGATTTTATTTCTCTGATGGCTCTGAACTTTATGAATATTAAACATTTATCTGTATTTTAACATTATGAAAATTATAACATCTCCTGCAAAATTAATGAACGTGGAAAACTCAACAGACCTGTTGAAATCTTCTACTCCCAGATTCATTGAAGAAGCAGCATTTATACAGTCTTATTTAAAAGAAAAATCTCCAAAATATCTTTCCGAACTGATGGAAATATCACCCAAACTGGCTGATGAAAACTGGGAAAGAAATCAAAAATGGAAATCCAAACCTACTGCAAAGGAATCTGCTCCGGCCATGTTTGCTTTTACAGGAGAAGTGTATAGAGGACTGGATGCCAAAACTCTGGATAAAAATGCTGTAGACTACCTGCAGAAAAACTACAGAATGCTTTCCGGACTTTACGGCCTGCTGAAACCATCTGATAAAGTAATGCTTTACAGACTTGAAATGGGGCGTCCTTTTGAGTTTGAACAATACAAAAACCTGTATGGATTCTGGAGAGAAAAGATTACAGAACAATTGAATTCTGAAATGAAAAAAGGAGAAATACTTCTTCACCTTGCCAGCAATGAATACGGGAAAGTAATCGACAGAAAAAAACTGAACCATAAAGTGATCGATTTTGATTTTTATGAATTAAAAGACGGAAAACTGAAAACTATTGTTGTGTACACCAAGCATGCAAGAGGTCTTGTGGTAAGATTCTGTGCTGAGACTAACGCCAAGACACTTGAAGATGTAAAAGCGTTCAACTATGAAGGTTACAGAATTGATGAAGAAAAGTCTACGGATACTAAACTGGTTTTTACAAGATAAATGACAATTTCAGCATTTAAAAAATATTTCAAAACAGAACTTTCCGATCTTTATACTGAATCGGAAAGTGTCTTTTTATCTTCTCTATTCATCCATCAGATAGTAGGTTTCGATCATTTTCAGCAAAGAAGATTTTCTGAACAGGAACTTCTGACAGATGATGAAGAAAAACTTGACCACCTGATTTCAGAACTCAAAACCGGAAGACCTTATCAGCAGATTCTTGGTGAAACTGAATTTTATGGCATGAAGTTCTTTGTAGATGAAAATGTACTGATTCCCCGCCCTGAAACGGAAGAGCTGCTTGAGATTGCCATCAGAGAGATTCAAAGTTTAAAGTTTAAGGTTCAAGGTTTAAAAATTCTGGATATCGGAACAGGAAGTGGCGTGATTCCTTTGGTTTTAAAGAAACATTTTCCTGGAGCTGAAGTCTCATCAGTAGATTTTTCTGAAAAAGCATTGAAGACCGCCCAAAGAAATGCAGATTATCATCAGCTGGAAATACACTTCATTCATGCTGATTATCTCAATTCTGAGCTGATGGAAAGCTATGATATCATTATTTCAAATCCTCCTTATATAGGCATTGAGGAAGAGATTGAAATTGCAGACTCTGTGAAAGAATTTGAGCCTAAAATGGCCCTTTTCTCCCCTACTGCCGATGCATTGATCTTTTACAAAAAAATAGCAGAAGATGCTAAAAGGTGCCTGAATGAAAATGGACTTTTGTTCTTAGAAATCAATCAGAAATTAGGCCCGGAAACCCTGGAACTGTATCAATATTTCTCTAATGTTCAATTATTGAAGGATTTATCTGAAAATGACAGGTTTATTTACGGAAGGAAATAAGTAATTTTGTTTCCAGACACCTAACTTATGAAAACTTTGATTTGGAATACCTTCATAGGTATTTCGCTGATTCTACAATTAGCATCCTGCAAACAGCATCCACAGGATATTGTGAATGAATACTACAGGAAAGGAGAATTTAGCGGCTCTGTTCTGATCGTGAAAAACGGCCGGGTTGTATGTGATACAGCTCTGGGATTCCGTAATATTGAAAAAGGGCTCCAATCTGATAAAAACACCTCTTTTTATATTGCTTCTCTCAGCAAATCTTTTACTGCTGCAGCGATTATAATTTTAGAGCAAAAAGGTCTGCTGAGGCTAGATGATAAGGCTTCTCAGTTCATTGAACTTCCTGAATATGCTAAAAACATCACTATCAGACAGCTTTTGCATCATACATCGGGAATCAGAGACTATGAGAATTTATTTTCGAAAAAAGGATTGACTAATCAGGAAGTGATTGAATGGCTGTTTAGTCTTAAAAATCTTGATTTCGAGCCAGACAGCAGATTTAAATACAGCAACAGCGGATATATCATTCTTTCTCAGATTATTGAAAAGGTTTCTAGAAAATCTTATGGTGCTTTGATCAATGAACAGATTATCACCCCTTTGAAGATGCCCCATACTTATGTATATGAATCTTCTACAACTATTCAAAATAAAGCATTAGGGTATAATGAACAGAAGAAACCTGATGATTATTCAATCTTAACAACGGGGGACGGCGGAATCTATTCTACTCCCGGAGATCTGTATAAATTTGATCAGGCCCTGCGGAATTATACCCTGATCAGTAAAGAAAATACAGTTCTTATGTATACTCCTGCAAAACTATCAGGCGGTCAGATTTCAAACTACGGATTTGCCTGGTTTACAGAAAATGAAAAGGGTGGAAAAACTGCAATGCATACAGGGGGGCTGAATGGCTTCAAAGCTTTATTCTGGAGAGACCTTCAGCACAACAGCTGTATTATAGCACTTACCAATCAAGGGGAAACATTTCCTTTGGGGAACTTTTTAAATGATATTAAAAAAACAATTCAATAAAGAAAATGACTATTCAATCTCACGAAATTAATACGATAAAAATTGCAGAAGTTATTGCTGATGATATTATTATCCAATCTGCACAGGACGGACTGGATCTCATGGGGAATGTTTATTATCAAGGTTTTGATAAAGTCATCCTTTATGAAAAAAACATCACTCCTGAATTTTTCGATTTAAAAACAAAAATAGCAGGTGAAATTCTCCAAAAATTCTCCAACTATCGTATTGCACTGGCCATTGTAGGAGATTTCGACAAATATGAAAGTAAGAGCCTGAAGGATTTCATTTTTGAAAGTAACAAAACAAAACACGTAAATTTTCTGAAATCGCTTGAAAATGCGTTAAACAATTTATCAAAATAAATTCTTTTTCAGATAATTACGTCCACAAACATATCGCTTAGTGTATTTTTAACATGAATGTTTTTTTACAAAACAGCATGTTAAAAAAAAATACAGTGATTGAATGTTAAAAATAATCTGTTTATATTACCATATTCGCAAATAAAATAATTCAACAAGCAATGATTTAACCAATAAATAAAGTTAAATTAAAATTAATCTCATAAAACACACATAATAAGTAGATTATTCGTATATTTGCAAAAACACAAAGGATTATGATTATTACTATTCTAAAAGCTTATTATAAATAAGGCTACTTAAACTCAATTCTCTTTTTTGCTCTTTCAGATAAAGCATAGATGGATCTCTATGACACATATTTGTTGTATCTGTTATTTTGGGAACCTAAGGTCTCCTCGTACTATTCTATATAGTATAATTCATTGTTTGAATTCATTGTTTGAATGAATTGCAAGAGTATTTATTTCCAGTAAATTAAGCAGGCAGAAAAGTATTTTCATAAAACACAACACAAAAAAACATACAATACACAGATTAAAAATTATTAGAAACATCATGATTAAAAAATTATTTCTACCAATCGTTTTAGTAAGTTCTTCTTTTTATGCGCAGATAGGGATTAATACATCAATGCCAGACGAAAGCGCCATCCTGGATGTTTACAGTCAAAACAAAGGAATGCTGATACCAAGACTAACTACTGCAAAAAGAGATGCTATTTCCAATCCTGCCAACTCACTTCTTATTTATGATACTGATAAGAAATGTTTAAGCCAGAATATTGGAACACCTACCAAACCAGATTGGCTTTGTATCAGTAGTAATGCAGTAAAAATGTTTTATATGCCGAGTGTTTCTTTTGACACTTCCACCAATGCCAACGGCCGAACCAAAGATTTATATACACTCTATAAAACTCAGTTTGGTTCTCCAAAAGCGAAAAGTACCAGCGCTCCAGCCGCGATTCCTTTTTTCCCGTCAAGCAAAGATCTTTACTATTATGTGACTGATGCTGACCCTAATGTATTCAGTAATATTTCTATTTCTGATGATGGCGTAATGACGTATGATGTAAAAGCTGCAGCCACAGACTGTTCTTTTATTAATATTGTTTTTGTTGTTAAATAACTGAGCGATGATAAAAAATACCTCAGTTTTACAATACAAAAGGCTTTTGTTTATTTTTTTATTATGCATTTTCTCTCAGAATAGTAAAGCACAGAATGAACAGGGAACCGGCTATCCTTATTTTGTAAACTTCACACAGGGATTACAGCCTCAGGAAGCCTATAAAGTAGCAACCAGTGGAGTCCAGAATGACGCCACTTTTACTACAGATGGATTACGGCTTACCCGAAGTGTAAATAATATTTCGGGAGGAGTGATACTTGCTGATAAAATATTCAAAAGTGATCAGGGAATCAAATTCGAGTTTGAATTTGCTATTTATGGGGGAAACACCAACGGAGGAGACGGTATTTCTATATTCTTAGTTGACGGATCTATCCCTAAGGAACAGCTTAATCTCGGATATTTTGGTGGAGGATTAGGCTATAGCTTTGTACGTGGAGGTGAGTCTACAGAAGGGCTTAGAGGAGCCTATCTTGGGATAGGTCTGGATGAATACGGAAATTTTAAAACCAGCTTTAACCAGGGTGAAAGAGTCAGAAATGGAATTTTTGGCGTAGGATTAGCCGATGGGCGAAGCAATGTTTCTTTAAGAGGTAAACGTGGAAACCAATACCTTTCTTCAGCTGAACCTGCAGGATACAATGGTTATCCATTGCTTTACAGTACAGCTACTAATGCATTACCTTCCAGCAATAACAGATCTGCTTATCTGGATACAGCAACCGGAAAATACATAGGTATTAAAAATACAACTCTTCAGCAATTCAGCATTGAAAGTGGGGGAACTACTTTTGCTCTCAATGAAAATGATGCAAGATTCCGTAAAGCATATGTTACATTAGTACCCAATCCGGCTGGTGGTTACAATATAACCCTGGAAATACAACACGGAACGGTAAAAGAAACAGTGATTGATAATTATTATTATCCAACCTCTCTGAAATATACAGAAACTACAATATCCAACAGTACGGTAAGAACTCTGGATACTTCAGCTCCTTCAACTTTCAGAATTGGATTTGCGGCTTCTACAGGAGCTGCTAAAAATATACATTTATTAAGAAACCTAGGGGTTACAAGACCTTATGCAGCTGAAGTAACAGATGATTTGTTTGCAGGATGCCCGGGGGTAAAGTCAATTTATTACCCCTTGCTTAATGATGCGGCTTATTCTTCAGCAAACGGTCAAAACCCGCCAACACTTTCCTACAATAACCTTGATTTTAATTCATTCCGTTTTTTGGATAACAATGGAGCTGTTATTCCGAATATAACTGGTGGTGTTTACACTAACAGTCAAGGAACATGGACGTATTTCCCTACCACCGGAGCGCTTTCTTTCAGACCTGCGGTAGGATTCACAGGAGTGGCCAAAATACAATATGATATTAAAGGCGGTGGTAGCAATGGTACTGAAGCTCCTTATAATAAGGAAGAATACAGGTCATTGCCTGCACTGGTACAGGTTAATATTTCAAATGCAAATAACTGCAGCAAAGCCTGCGTTGTTTCCAATAAAAATGTAACTCAAAAAATAACAAGATAATTTGATAAAAAACCAGCTTTTACTTTTAAAGGCTGGTTTTTTTATTATTAATGGGATTTTCAATAAAATACTGAAGAGCATCTCTGATTGCTTTATCAACGGGTTGATATTGAATTCCCAACTCTTCTACTGATTTCTGATTGGAATAATAATTACAGATCTGCAGTGCCTTCATATTCGATGTACTGAGGTTTGTTTTTATGTTTAATTTTCTCAAGCCATCACCTATCAATCCAAAGAAACTCAAAACTCTGTTTGGAATGGCCACCATGATTGGATTCTGATCGGTAATCCGGTTTACTTTCTTAAAAAATTCCTTATAGCTCAAGTTTTCATTGGCTAAAAGATATTTTTCACCATTTCTTCCTTTTTCAATAGCATTTAATATTCCGTTGGCTGCATCTTCTGCATGTACAAAGTTCTTCCCTCCTTTCGGATAGAAAATCAGTTTCTTTTTCCAGGCCCAGAAGATAATTTTCCCGGAACTCGGTTTACTGTCATAGGCTCCAATCATAAATGTTGGATTAACAATAATAACGTCTGTATTTTTACGGTTCTTTAAAAGATAATCTTCAGCTTCCAGTTTACTTTGTGCATACAATGAATGGGTAAAAGGATAACGCTGCGGAGCTTTTTCACTTCCCCAAAAAGCCGTATTCCCATGCCCTAAGGTGTTTGCCGTACTTACAAACAAAAACTTTTTTACATTCATTAATTCTGCATGAGTAAACAGATTTACGGTTGTCTCATAATTCACTTTTCTATATTCATCATAGTGGATGAGATTCTGACGTGTTTCCGCAGCAATATGAATGATACAGTCAACTTCTTTGAGTAATAATGAGAGATTGGATGAAAGATCTGCTTCCATTAGTTTCAGATTCTCGTTTTCTTCGCCCAGCCAGCCGCTTTTCTTGCGCACCAGAGCAATAACAGAATAACCATTTTGTAATAATTTAATAATAACATTAGTTCCCAGAAGCCCTGTCGCTCCGGTTACACATACTTTTTTCATGCTTCGATCTCTCTTTTTATAGCCTGGGTCATCAACGGAAGTTTGATCCATATGGGTAAAATTTTCATCATCAGCCAGCTGATTGGGTTCACCATAATTACGGAATCTTTTTTAAACAGCTGACGGATACAGTATGATGCTACTTTATCTGGGTTTAAAAGTGTCAATCTTCCTATAAAACCTTGTTTTTCTATTCTTTTACAGACATCTGTATTAGTTTTCATCGCACCTGGATTCACAACGCTTACAAAGACATTGGTATCTTTCAACTCTTCATGCAGTCCTCTGGAAAATGAATGGATAAAGCTTTTGGAAGCAGGATATACGGTTTTAAAACCTATGGGAGAAAAGGCAGCCATACTGGATACATTTAAAATATAGGCTTTGGGCTGTTTCAAAAGATTGGGAAGCAGCTGATGGGTAATCAGAGAAGTTGCCGTTACATTGACCTGCAGAATGGTATTGATATAATGCGGAGATGCTTCTGTGAATTTTTTAGTTCCCCCAAGCCCCGCATTGTTAATCAGAATATGAATCTCAAAAGAACGGTTAAGCCATTCTGTGAGCCTCATGACATTGTCATTAACAGAAAGATCTGTTTCATAGTAGTGAACTTTTACATCATACAACTCTTGCAGTTCCTGAGAAAACTCTTTGAGCTTCTGATCCGGAAGGCTTACAAGAATAACATTGATCTTTTTCCTGGCCAGATTTTCAGCAAATGATTTACCCAGTCCCTGGCTTGCTCCTGTGACTACAGCATATGATTCCTTGCTATCCATATTTTTAAATTTTATGGTACAAAGCTATCATGAAACACATCCTTAAATGTTCCGGATTATCTGAACGAACTGATTTTCGGGAAAGAAAAAGAAAATACACAAAACACTACTAATCAATATTATAATCCAATAAAAAAGTAAAACTTTATAAACCTGAACTTATTTTTTAAATTCAGAAGGGGTCTGCCCTGTTACCTTTTTAAACGTAGTATTAAATGAGGTCTTGGAATTGAATCCGGATTCGTATGCAATCCCCAGAATTGATAATTTACTGTCTGATTTCTTCAGAAGCTTTTGGGCATATTCTACTCTGAATTCATTCACATATTGGAAGAAATTCTTTCCAAAGCCTGTATTGATGACATAAGACAGATGATGGGTAGAAACAGACAGCATTTCAGCCAGCCGGATCAGATTAAGTTCACTGTCAAGATAGGGTTTCTGGGTTTCCATAAGTCCTTCAAGTGAGGTTTTAATCTTCATTAATTCTTCATCAGAGATTAGTTTTCTCTTTATTTCTTCTGAATCGGAATCTTCATTGATAGAGATCAGCTCTTCTCTCTGTTTTTCTTCTAAAGGATAGATTTCCCTTTGTTTCAAAGAGTAATATCCCACACAGTAAATAACAGATAAAAAGACAGCATTAATAAAGAAATTCAATGACTTGGGATCATAGAACAGATTGTATATCACGTAGATGATATTCACAATAAGAAGTACCAGAATGATATATTCAAGCCAATTCAGATTGATTCCTTCGGTATTGGAAGAAAACTGCTGGATCTTCCGCTGGTGCTTTCTGATGGTAATATAAGAAAGTCCGGTATAGAACAGTGCCTGAATCAGGATCAAAATGACACTCAGATATTCAAACGGTGCGGCATATCCCGATTTGATCAATATAAGACACAACAGAAAAGCCGCCGGAAGTAATAAAAACTTCAGATCAGTGATTTTAAAGGTAAAAGAAGGATTGGTAAAAAACAGCACACTAAAGTAAAAAACAATAGGTGTGAAAAACTGAATAAACCTTACCCAAAACAGGGAATGAAACTCAACCGTGGTACCTGTGATAAGAAACAAAACCTCATCCAGCCAAAAGGTAGACCACAGAAAAAGAAATATACCAAACCAGAAATTGGCTTTATGGTTTACTTTTAAAGGATTGGCGAGCTTCAGCAAAGAAAGCAAAACCAATGAACCATAGATAAGTATCACGATGAAACTGTTTAACTCTGATGTGTTCATTGGTTTTAATATTTTAATTAAAAATAGTCTTTTATCCTATTCGTTTCCTTACAAAAATTTCATATCCCAGATAAATTAATGGAAGAGACATGATTCCAATATAAATTCCGTTTTGCATGGCATGTTCCGGTGCATTTATCACAGCATATATTAATCCCAGAAAAGCTCCTCCCAAATGAGCTGCATGTCCGATATTATCGTGTGCTCTCGGATTCAGCATCATATAAACAGAATAACCAAAATAGACCAGCCCGAAAATGTATCCGGGAATGCCAATCGGAATAAAGAAGAGATAGATTTTGAGATCAGGAATCAGTGCTATGGAAGCAAAAAGAATTCCTGAAACACCACCACTCGCTCCTACCGCAGAGTACCAGGGCTGCTTTTGATAGATGTATAATGACAGGAAGTTTCCCAGCAATATGGCTCCCAGATATACAATGATAAATCCTATATTCCCAAAGCCCTGAATAACAATAGGTGCAAAGAAATATAATGTCAGCATATTGAATACCAGATGCATGATATCAGCATGTAAAAATCCTGATGAAAGCAAACGGATATATTCTTTTTTATGAAGAATAGCGCCAACACTAAATTTATATTTTTCAGTAATAGCAGGATTATTAAAAGCTATGAAGCTTATAATAGCCGTAATTGCAATAAATAATATTAAAATATTCATTTCTTTTTAATTTTCAGGTTCGTCACCTTGAAACAGATCCCCGATAACTCCTCCGTCTTCGTCTGCATCTCCTGTGGGTTCCGGCTCTTCATAGACTTCGGGTTCTTCTTCCACAGGTTCAGGAATGGTAATATTGATTGCTTTTACTTTAAACTTTGTAAACTGGTTTCCTATTGCCTTTATTCCTTTTACCGCAATAAATTCATCAATATTTATTGTTTCAGGTTCACGTTCTTTGCCTTTATCTTTCGCAAAAATAATTTCTGCCGTTACGTCATTGGCAACGATTACATTTTCAATGAATGATTTCGGGTGTTCAGAAGGCATGAAAGTCTGGAGATTTACCGTATTTTCCAGTAAGAATCTTTTGATGAAGTAAATATCTTTTTCTCCATCGTAATAAATACAGGTAATAGGCTGTGCAGGTCTCCATTTTTCCAGCACCAGATATTCATCATCAAAACGGTTTCCAAGATCAAAAGATACCAGCTTTACTTCGCCGTTTGTATTAATGGTCAGAATTTTATCATCTCCTTTGAAGCTTCCCAGTAATGTTCCTCTTGCATCTGCGTTCAGTCTTCTTACGGTATCATCAAACCAGATCTTTCTAGGCGCCAGGGTAGAAACTCCTTCTTCCTTCATATCCACTTTCTTAACCGCATATTTTGTTACCAGGTTTCCTTTGGAATCACGTCCTTTGATGGCAAGTTCGGAGAAATTGATCTCCATTTTGTTCTTTCTGATTCTTGGATTTGGTTTTAAAAGCACTGTTACTGTTTCTGCTTCACCATTAGGGTTTGCTGAAAAATAGAGTGTTTCCGAACCTTTTTTATCTGAAGCTAACGGATAATCTGTATTTCTTGTCACTCCGGTTACAGAGAAACGTTTCATATAATATGGTCCTTCTCTTCCCTCTCGGTAGATCATATTATACACTGTTCTTTTATCGTTTTTCTTCCATATGGCAACGTGCAGGATATCCTTTCCAACAAATGTTTTTGCCTCTACTTTTACCACTTTCATGCTTCCGTCTTTTCTGAAAATGATAATATCATCAATATCAGAGCAGTCAAACAGATACTGGTCTTTCTTCAGGGAAGTTCCGATAAAGCCTTCTTCAAAATTAGCATAGAACTTTTCATTAGCTACCGCTACTTTTGTAGCATCAATGGTATCAAAAATTCTAAGTTCTGTCTTTCTCTGTTTGTCTTTACCGTACTTTTTCTGAATATTTAAATAATAATCTATAGCATAAGCGATCAGGTTCGCCAGGTGGTATTTTACCTGTTCTATTTTACCTTCCAGCGATGCAATATTTTCTTTAAATTTATCTAAATCGAATCTTGAAATTCTCTTGATTCTGATTTCGGTCAGTTTTAAGATATCCTCTTCAGTAATGGCTCTTAAAAGATGTTTGGTATGAGGTTTTAATCCTGCATCAATGGTCTTTAATACATCTTCCCAGGTTTTTACCTCTTCGATATCGTGATAGATTCTGTTTTCAATAAAAATTCTTTCCAGTGAAGAGAAATGCCAGCTTTCCTGAAGTTCGTGAAGTTCAATTTCAAGTTCCTTCTTCAATAATGATACGGTATGGTCCGTATTCATTTTCAGAATATCGGAAACATTCATGAACATAGGTTTGTCACCTACAATCACACAGGCATTCGGAGAGATTGTCACCTGGCAGTCTGTGAATGCATACAGAGCATCAATGGTCTTATCCGGAGAAACATCATTATGAATATGAATCAGGATTTCTACTTTGTCTGAAGTATTATCCTCAATCTTTTTAATTTTGATCTTCCCTTTCTCATTGGCTTTTAATATAGAATCAATAAGATCGGTTGTGGTTTTCGAGTAAGGAAGTTCGGAAATCACCAATGTGTGCTTATCTGTTTGCGTAATTTTGGCTCTGGCCCTTACTTTTCCACCTCTGTGGCCGTCATTATATTCTGAAACATCCAGGTAACCGGCTGTTAAAAAGTCCGGATACAGCTCAAACCTCTTCCCTTTCAGATAAGCTACCGATGCATTGATAAGCTCATTGAAGTTATGCGGAAGTATTTTTGTAGAAAGTCCTACTCCAATACCTTCTACTCCCTGTGCTAGAAGCAAAGGAAACTTTACCGGCAGGTCGATAGGTTCATTATTTCTTCCATCGTAAGACTTGGTCCATTCTGTAGTTTTAGGATTAAAGACTACTTCCAGCGCAAAAGGAGTCAGTCTTGCTTCAATATACCTTGCCGCCGCTGCAGAGTCTCCTGTATAAATATTACCCCAGTTTCCCTGAGTATCTATCAGTAGCTCTTTCTGTCCTACCTGCACCATAGCATCCGTAATGGAAGCATCTCCGTGTGGGTGGTATTTCATGGTATTACCCACAATGTTAGCCACTTTATTGTAACGGCCATCTTCCAGTTCCCGCATAGAGTGCATAATTCTTCGCTGAACGGGTTTTAAACCGTCATACACCGAAGGGATAGCTCTGTCCAAAATTACATAGGAAGCATAATCCAGAAACCAGTCTTTATACAGACCGGAAACCTTCTTTAAACTTTCACCCTCATGCGAATATTCTTCTGTCGTCATCTGTTTTTTTGTCTTTTTTCTCTTTATTAGCTTTTACTACTTTATTCAGAGAGAGTTTTAAATCGTTTACTTCTTTTCTGTTCAAATAAGAGATCTGATATTTCAGTATCGTAGATCCGTTATTCTTACTTGAAACGGTGATGTATAATCTTTTGATAAATAAAATACTGACTACATCATATTTTATCAGCTTATATTTTGGAAATTCATCGTGAAGAGGCTTGTCTAAAAAAGGAATAATATTCCTGTTTTTAAAGTTCAGAGCTTCTCCGTCGCTGTCATATTCAAAAATCTGCCGTCCACAAATATAAAAGCTAATCAGCATCATAATAGGAACAATAATCAATAAATAACTTTCATCTTCCAGCGCATTAAATCTATATTTATTAGCTATAAATGCAATTATCCCAAGCACCATTATCATAAGAAGTAGGGTGCTTAAAAAGTTATAAACTGATGCTTTATTACGGTTACTTAGTCTCATTATTATTTTTTTGGCTGTGTAAGTTTTATAATTTCCTACTTCATCCAAAATTGTGTTTTTTTCAGTCTTAGTTAATAGTTTCTACAAATAGTTTTTTTAAGTTTCTAATTTTCTATTTCATTCAGAATTTCTTTTTTAGCAATATCAGTATCATCTTCCACAACAAGGTTTTCAAGAATGAAAGTTTGTCTGTCCGGAGTATTTTTTCCCATATAAAACTCCAGAAGCTGTTCAATGGTTTGGTCTTTCCCTAGTACCACAGGTTCCAATCTGATATCCTGACCTATAAAATGCTTGAATTCATCCGGAGAAATTTCTCCCAATCCTTTAAATCGTGTGATTTCAGGATTCTTTCCCAGATCATTCAATGCTTTTACTCTTTCGGCTTCTGAATAGCAGTATCTTGTTTCTTTCTTGTTTCTTACTCTGAATAAAGGAGTTTGAAGAATATAAAGGTGTCCGTTTTTAATCAGATCCGGGAAGAATTGCAGGAAGAAAGTAATCATCAGCAAACGAATGTGCATTCCATCAACATCGGCATCGGTAGCAATAATCACTTGGTTGTATCTCAGGTCTTCCAGACTTTCTTCAATATTTAAAGCAGCCTGAAGAAGGTTAAATTCTTCATTTTCATATACTACCTTCTTAGTAAGACCATAGCAGTTCAATGGTTTACCTTTCAGTGAGAATACTGCTTGTGTTTCCACATCTCTGGATTTTGTGATAGATCCTGATGCAGAATCTCCCTCGGTAATGAAGATCTGAGTATCTCCTTTTCTTTCGGCTTTCTGATCGTTATAATGCTGTCTGCAGTCACGAAGCTTTTTGTTGTGAAGAGAAACTTTTTTAGCTCTTTCTCTAGCCAGTTTCTGAATTCCGGAAAGTTCTTTTCTTTCTCTCTCGGAAATCAAAATTTTTCTTTGGATAGCTTCTGCAATTTCCGGGTTCTTGTGTAAGAAATTATCCAGTTTGCTTTTCAGGAAATCAATGATGAATGTTCTTACGGTAGGTCCGTTCGGTCCCATATCATTAGATCCTAATTTTGTTTTGGTCTGAGATTCAAAAACGGGTTCTTCTACGTTGATGGAAATCGCAGCAATGATAGACTTTCTGATATCAGAAGCTTCAAAGCTTTTATTAAAAAACTCACGGATTGTCTTCACATAAGCTTCACGAAATGCATTAAGGTGGGTCCCCCCCTGTGTTGTATTTTGTCCATTTACGAATGAAAAGTAGGTTTCCATCTGAGATTTGTCAGTATGGGTGATTGCCACTTCAATATCATCATCCTTCAAATGAACAATAGGATAAAGTGTCTCACTTTCCAGTTCTTCTTCAAGGAGATCTTTAAGACCGTTTTCAGAGAAATAGGTTTCTCCGTTGAAAAGAATTTTAAGCCCTGGATTCAGGTATGCATAATTCCGAAGCATTCTTTCGATATACTCTTTTCTGTATTTGAAATGCAGGAATATATCACCATCCGGAATGAAAGAAATTTCAGTACCATTTCTGTCAGAGGTCTCCTTTTCTTCAAAGTTCTCTTTGATAAGTCCCTGAGAGAATTCTGCAGCTTTCATTTTACCGTCACGGAAAGAACGTACTCTAAAATACTCAGAAAGTGCATTTACCGCTTTGGTACCGACCCCATTTAATCCTACAGATTTTTTGAACGCCTTACTGTCGTATTTACCTCCGGTATTCATTTTGGAAACAGCATCTACTACTTTCCCCAATGGAATTCCACGTCCAAAGTCACGAACTGTAACTTTTCCGTCATCTACTTTTATTTCGATTCTTTTACCTGATCTCATCCTGAACTCATCAATGGAGTTATCCAGGATTTCTTTAAGCAGAATATAAATACCGTCATCAGCGGAAGACCCGTCACCAAGCTTCCCGATGTACATGCCGGGACGCAGACGGATATGTTCCTGCCAATCGAGGGTTCTGATATTATCTTCTGAATAGGTTGGATTTATTTCTTGTGACATATATGATTTCAGCAAACATACAAAAGTACAAAATTGTATAAAATTATCCGAATTTTTCAGTTTGTTTTTTAAAGATTTTCCCAAAAAAATTGCAGTATTATCAATCAAATTATATAATTTTCACAATTATTCTACTAAATGTGAAAAAAATTACAATCTATTATTTATTTTTCTTCATTTTACTGGCTGTTTCATTATGTAATGCTCAAATTCCAGGAATGGTACATTATCATGAAGGAGACGGGCTAAACAGCTCTTATACTTACGGATTGAATCAGGATGAAGACGGGTTCATCTATATAGGAAGTGACAATGGTTTTTTCAGGTTTGACGGAACAGAATTTAAGCAGTTCGGAAGTAAGAACGGATTAAAAAACATTGAAATCCTGAATTGTTTTCCAATTCCCGGCAACAGAATGTTTATTATTTCTTTCCTGAATGATTTCGCCTATCTGAAGAAAGGCAGAATCATCAATTCAGATCTCAACCCGGAGTTAAAAAAAATAAAATTTACTTATACCACAAACATTCATACCAAAGGGAATACAGTTTACCTGTATGAAGGAAACAATCCCCAAAACATCTTTGTTTACAAAAACGAAAAAATCACAACAATCCCTATTTCTCTCAATCAGACTGCTTCGGATTCTTATTTTGCTTTCGGATTGGATATGACAAACGGACTTCTTTACATTTCTGACAGATATAAAAAAAAGAATATGGAAGTCTACAATGTTTTTACCGGAAAAAAAACAGTCTGTAATATTTCGATCGAAACCAATACAACGGTAGCAAGGAAGGGAGATTTTTTTATTTTTAAAAATGGAAGAAAGGTTGATCTATATAAACTCTATCATCAGTCCTATTTCAAAAAAATTGCTTCCTATACGGCTCACGAGAATATACACCGTCTGGCTATTGATAAAAATTCCAGGATCTGGGCATGCTTCGAAAATGGTGGCGTACTTTACTTCAAAAACCCTTTCATGGAAACAAAGGGCTTATCAGATCCTATCAGATTGATGGATGGCTACATCATCCATGATGTACTGACAGATAGAGACAACAATCTTTGGTTTTCTACCAGAAACAATGGTCTCTTCTTTATTTCGGATCTGTTTTTCAGAAATTATATTCATTTTCCTGTAAAGAACAGCTTATCCCATATTACTGCTATTACTAAAAACGGAAGCAGAATCTATCTCGGCTATAATGAAGCCAAGGGTGGTATTTATCATAACGGAATCATCACTGATCTCCATTTGGGAGGAAATTCAAAACTGGAAAACAAAGCTATTTTCTCTGATGGAAATACAACCATCTTCGGACTTTCCAGAGATCCGGTCCAATATAATACTAAAACGGGTGAAAAGCGTGTTCTACAAGGAAAGGTTATTAAAAATATGGTACCTTATACCTCAGGATCTGTACTTTTCTGTACGTTAGAAGGCCTTGTTGCTTACAATCATCATACAGGATCCTACAAAAAGCTGATGATGGGAGACCGTATTTATACAGCATTACCCTACACCAAAGACAGCATCTTTGCCGGAACATTTAAAGATCTCTATAAGCTGAATACTGCTACAAAAAAGAAAAAGCTGTTTCTGGAAGGGTATTATTTTACAGATATTAAAAAACTTAGTAATAACCTTTATGCAGGTGCTACCAATCTTAACGGAGTCATCTTGTTTAATAATTCCGGGGTGATCAAAAAAATCACAGAAAGCAATGGACTTCCAACAAGACAGATCAAAAAAATAGAAATAGAAAATGAAAAAATTTTCTGGGTAAGTACCAATTATGGTCTTAGCAGAATAGAGTTTAAAGATAAAAAATTTAAAATCAATAATTTCACCCATACAGACGGCCTCCCCTCCAATGTTGTTGCCGGATGTGTTATTTCCGGAGATACCGTTTATGCAGGTACATCAAAAGGGCTGGGTATTCTTTCCATCAAAAGCCTGCTGAGCCAGCAGAAGTCTGTTCATAAAAAAGTAATCATTAATTCTGTAAAGATTGGAAATAACCATTTTTTTGATCTTGACAAACCATTGGCAGGCAAGACTCCGGATAACAGCCTGACCTTCAATGTAAGTTTTCCTGATTTTGCTTCACAGGGGAAAATCAGTTATCGATATAAAGTTGAAGGACTAAGTGAAGACTGGCAGACCGGCAGTTCCCCGAATATTACTTTCAATTCTATTCCTCCGGGAGATTATACTTTTAAAATTTTCGGATTGGGTTATAACGGAAGAAAGTCGTATGTCTCTACCGACCTGCATTTTGAGATTAAACCTGCATTCTGGCAAACGTGGTGGTTTAAACTGCTTCTTGTCTTCATTGGAGCTGCTGTATTATCTATGCTAATTACACTTTATTTTCAGAAAAAGAGAAATAAAAAACTGGAGACTTTATATTACGAAAAGAAAATTGCAGAACTGGAGCTTCAGGCCATTAAAGCACAGATTAACCCTCATTTCATTTATAACTGTCTCAATTCTATTCATTTTTTACTTTATAAAAAAGATTATAATGAAGCAGAGAACTATCTTAATACCTTTTCTGTAATGATCAGGAAAACGCTTCATTATTCCGAAAAAACCTTTATGCCCATAAAAGAAGAAGCAGAATATCTGTCCTTATATCTGAATATGGAAAAACTGCGTCTGAAAGATCTTTTCGATTATAAAATTACTGTTTCTGAAAATGTAAATGAAAGCTGGACCGTTCCTTCACTCCTCATACAGCCTTTTGTAGAGAATGCCATAAAACACGGTGTAGCGAACCTTCAGGACAGAAAAGGAAACATTGAAGTATTGTTTCGATATACAGGAACCGCTCTCTGTGTAATTATTGAAGACAATGGTACAGGTATTGGAAAAAAGCGCCATGCCAGTGCAAATTCTTTTGGAGTAAAATTATCTGAAAAGAGAATTGAAACATTCAGACAGCTTTTTGCTACTAATATCATATTAGAAATAACCGATCTTCAGGAGAAAGAAAAAAGACCGGGAACTCAAATCACACTTTATATTACACCTTATGAAAACCAAAATACAGGCATGCATCATTGATGACGAGCAGGATGGAAGAGATTATATCTCCCTGCTGCTGGAGAATGAATTCCCAGAAATAGAGAACACCCACCAGGCAGCCAGTGTAGAGGAAGCTTATATTTATCTTTCTAAAAATACACCTGACATTCTTTTTCTGGATGTTCAGCTGAAAGATGGAACTGCATTTGATCTTCTTTCAAAATTCAGAGAAGTTGATTCCAAGATTATTTTTATTACAGCGTTTGAAAATTTTGCAATTCAGGCCATTAAAAACGGAGCTGCCGATTACCTTCTGAAGCCAATCAAAAAAATGGAATTTATCATCGCCGTGAATAAAGTTCTGGAAAGCATCAGAAAAAGTAAAAGTACAGTAAGTCTTCAAAATAATAAGATCAGCCTTCCGACCCTGCAGGGGTTTAAACTCACAGATATCAGTGAAATCATCCGCTGTGAGGCAGATTCCAGCTATACTACATTTTATTTCACAGATAAAACCAAGATTATTGTTTCCAAAACACTCCACGAATTTGAGGAACAGCTTTCAAAATATAGTTTTTTCAGGATCCATCATAAGCACCTGATCAACTTGTCTCATCTTAAAGAATATATCAAAGGAAAAGGTGGCCAGGTAGTAATGGCTGACCATTCTGTGCTGGATGTTTCTGTCCGCAAAAAAAATGATTTCCTTCACCGGATAGGATATCTGGATTAAAGAATGACTGCCACCCAATGGGAAACCAAAATCATCATCTAACTACAATTAAAAGCAACTTACTGACACTTATTAAGATAACAAATACACTTATCAACCCGTATTACCGAATGCTTTAATATCATAATACCTTTATCAGAAGTCAATACACAAAATTTAACACTAAAGTTTTTTGTTGATTTTTGATCTATAAAATCAATACTGTATTATGATAAAAGCATACATTTTTACCATCTGCATTTTTCTGGGTGGTCTGCTTTTCAAAGCACAAGCACCCTGCTCAGACTTTAATTCGCCTACCTTTCCGGCTGGAAACTGGGTTCACGCTCCTTATCCTAATGGCAATGTAACCATTTCAAGCGGCACACCCAACACTCTGGATGGTTCTCAGTTTCTAAAACTAATTGATGATTCCGGAGGTTCACGGCTCATCAATACAATAGATTTTAAAAATCTGGGGCAACGGTTTCCGGGACAATGCTTATTTTTTGATTTCTATCTTGAAAATGACGGAACATTTAATGGGTCTCCACCCATACATCCATCCATTCACATCATGTCCGGCAGCAAGATAATCACGTTTGTTGCCAATATCACCGTAACTGAAGGAAGCGGATGGGTGCGGGTGCGCGCTCCTATTGCCAACTGTAGCGGCTCTGTTCTCCCCTCCAATTCTGAAGGAACGTGGACTATGGATCCCAGCAGTGGTACAACCTGTACAGATTTCGACAACATCATCAATAATTCAACTGCTGTAATGATAACTCCTGATTATACATCAAATCCATCTGAAATAGTATGGTATGACAACATCTGTGTAAAACCATGTGCTGACTGTGACCCGAATTTCAAACTGGAAACCTCATTCAGCTCTACAAGCAATACTGCAACAGCTAAAGTACTTTTAGACAGTTATAATCCTCCCAACAACTACTCTGTAAACTGGGGAGATGGAACACCACTTACCGATCACATGACTTCACACACTTATAATACCCCCGGTTCATACACAGTATGTGTAATTCAATCCGACAGTAAAGGTTTAAAAAAATGTAGTACCTGCATTACATTTTGCTATTCAAGAAAAGTCATTTTAAAAGAAACTGACAACACGGGTCTCCGCAGTGAACGTCCTGATCTGGAAGCCATTTCAAAAGAGGAACTTCAGACGAGCAGAAAAAGAGATATTTCTCTGGTTCCGAATCCTGCCAAAAACTATGTGGATATACAAACATCACTTTCAAAGAAGGAAAAAGCCGATGTGAAAATTATTGACAGCTCAGGAAAAACAGTATTCGAAAAATCTGAAAATCTCAATAGTGGACGCCAAAGCATCAGATTGAATATTGAGAAGCTTATTCAGGGAACTTATATTGTTGAACTCACAGCTGAAGGAAAAACCGGTTCACAAAAACTAATGATCTCCCAATAAATAATCAAGAAAACAATAACCATAATGCAGTTTCAAAAGTTGGACAATCTTTGAGACTGCATTTTTCATATCCAATTAATAATGAAGGGTAAATATTTATCTTTTTTCTAATTGTCCGATCATATTTTTCAACATAACAGGCACAATCAACTTATGAAAAGGGCGAACAGGAAGAAAATATAATACACCCAGCCAATTATGAAACTTTACTGTAGTTGATATAGTAATGGATTTTTCGTCAAGATATTCTTTATTTTCACCAAACAAAAGGGAAACTCTGAAATCCAGATGTTTATCATCTTCCCCAATAATAATTTCATTATCTGTTTTATCAAACACCCTAAAAATACCCATACGCTCTCCCACTTCACATTTAAAGTCCTTTTCCATCTGATGCTTTTCTGTTTCAGATCCGGTCTTCAGCCCCAATACCCCTACTACTTTATTTCTGAAAGCAAACATTTTCTTTCCCCATTTCGGTCCGCTTGTAAAGAAAGCTTTTCCGATTTCTGAAATATCAATATTCCGGCTGCTATGTGACAATTCTCCTTTAAAACTATCAATATAATCAAAATCTTTTTTTCCCTGGGATAAAACTGATTTTTCAGGAAACTCTGTCTTCTTAATCTTCATTGTCATTGTTTTTAATAGTTGTGTGTTTAACAAATGTAGGTATCTTTCTGTACATTAAAAAGGAGAAAACCAAACATATGTTTAAAATCATATTTATTCAAAAATTTATCATTTAAACTATTAAATATCTCAAAATCAGCCTTAAACCTATCTCTATTTAATTTTTATTTTTATAAGTTGAGTCTGTTTTAAATATTTCATTAAATTCGATGAACAAAACTGTTTTTATGATACAACTTCCTTTATCAAAACTTTCCAATGTAGGAACTACTATTTTCAGTCAGATGACTCAACTTGCCAACGAAAATGAAGCGATCAATCTTTCTCAGGGATTTCCGGATTTCATGCCTGATCCGGAATTATTAAATCATGTAGATCACTTTATTAAAAAAGGCTTTAATCAGTACGCTCCTCTGGGAGGAATGATTGGTCTGAAGGAAGAAATTGCCAGAAAAATTGAGAACAGCCACCAAACAATTTATCATCCAGACTCTGAAATAACAATTACAGCAGGTGGAACGCAGGCTATTTTCACAGCTATTGCCGCTTTTATCAAGAAAGATGATGAAGTAATTATTTTTGAGCCGGCCTATGATTGTTATGAACCTACCGTAGAGCTTTTTGGTGGTATTGTAAAACGTTTTGAAATGAAAGCTCCGGATTATAAAATCGACTGGACTGCTGTAAAAAATCTTGTCAGCAACAAAACAAGAATGATTATTCTCAATAATCCAAACAACCCATCCGGAAAAATACTTACAGAAAATGATATACAAGAACTTATTCAACTGGTAAAAGGAACTTCCATTCTTATTTTAAGTGATGAAGTGTATGAAAATATTGTTTTTGACGGAAAACAGCATGTAAGCATCTGTAAATATCCGGAGTTGAAAGAAAGGAGTCTTCTTATTGCTTCTTTCGGGAAGCTTTTTCACGTTACCGGCTGGAAAGTAGGTTACTGTGCAGCTCCCAAAATCTTAACGGATGAATTCAGAAAAGTGCACCAGTTCAACGTTTTCTGTGTGAATACTCCTATTCAGCTTGCACTGGCAGAATACATGAAAAACGATGAACATTACACCCATCTGAGTCAGTTTTTCCAGGAAAAAAGAGACTTTCTAAGAAAAGGTCTTACAGGAACATCTTTTGAACTGTTAGATTGCGAGGGAACCTATTTTCAGGCAGTGAAGTATGATAAGATTTCGGATAAAAATGATTTTGATTTTGCATCTGAGCTTACGATCAATCATAAGGTGGCCAGTGTTCCTTTTTCTTCGTTTTATAAAAATAAGCTGAATGAGAATGTGATCAGGCTATGTTTTGCCAAGAAACAGGAAACATTGGAAAGAGCTATTGAGAATTTATCAAGGATATCGTAATACTTTTTTGTGCTTTTGTTAGGAAAGGCTAAAAACAGATGGCTTATTGTTATTGATTTTCATATATTTATAAAATAACTAATCCATTAAATATCAAAATCATGAAAAAAGGAATCATCTCACAAGGAAAAAAATTAAACAAAGAAGAATTAAGTAGAATCAGTGGAGGTCTAGGCAATATAAGATGTACCAATTCTTCAGGATATTGCATATACATTGGACCCGGATGCAGAGAGCTCAAATGCCAGCTGCCTGAACCTCTTGAAGCCATTGAGTAATAAAAACAGCAAAATAATAACCCGGCCGGCTCAAAATGAGCCGGCCGGGTTATTTTAATGAAATCTCACAAAATGTTATAAAAACATTCCTCCAGAAACTTCAATTCTTTGTGCATTGATCCATCTTGCATCTTCCGTACACAAAAATGCCACTACGCCACCAATATCATCAGGAAGCCCTACTCTTCCTAAAGCTGTTGCACCTGCTATTGCAGTATTAATATCTTCATTATCTCTTACTCTTCCTCCGCCGAAATCTGTCTCAATAGCTCCCGGAGCCACTACATTGGCTTTGATTTTCCTTGATCCTAATTCTTTGGCCATATATTTTGTGAGCATTTCCACCCCTGCTTTTATAGATCCATAAACAGAAGATCCCGGTGTTGCAAATCTTGCCAATCCTGAAGATATATTGATAATTCCTCCCCCATCATTGATAAATGGCAAAAATTTCTGAGTCAGGAAAAACACTCCTTTGAAATGGATATCTACCACATCATCAAGCTGTTCTTCAGTCACTTCCGTAATGGGTGAATATAAAGCCGTTCCTGCATTATTAATCAGGTAATCAATATGAGTGCTACCTGTATTTTCCTTTAAGTGATCTGTAACGCTTTTTACAAAAGCATCAAAGCTTGTAATGTCTTTTGTATCCAGTTGGAAAGCCACCGCATTCTGTCCTAGTGCTTTAATTTCATTCACAACAGCTTCGGCTTCTTCTTTATTGCTTCTGTAGGTAATGATAACATCTAATCCCTTTTTAGCAATTTTTAGTGCTGAGTTCTTTCCCAATCCACGGTTACCTCCGGTTACCAATGCGATATTTGTTTTTGTGTTCATTGTATTTTGATTATTTTGATGGTACAAAGTTGAGACATTTTCAGACCGAAGTATTTGCTTGAATCAATCTGAAATTTGCAAAATTCAAATCAGGAGCGAAATTCCAATGGAGTAAAAGAAGTTTTCCTTTTAAAAAAATTAGAAAAATGGGCAATTTCTTCAAAACCCAGAACATAAGAGATTTCTGATACATTCCATCTGGTCTGCTTTAAGAGTATTTTCGCTTCCTGAATAATACGGTCCGAAATAAACTCTGTAGTTGTTTTCCCGGTACTTTCTTTTAATCTTTTATTTAAATAATTGACATGAACCGCCAATCTGTCCGCATAATCTTTCGCAGTCTTCAGCTGCAGTCTCTGATCCCAGGATTCAATAGGAAATTGTCTTTCCAACAGCTCTATAAATAGAGAAACCACTCTCATAGAAGCATCATTTGATGCGAAAATTTTGGTAGCAGGCTGTAGCTTCTGCCCATAATGAATGAGTTCAAGAACATAGTTTCTGATCAGGTCATATTTAAAAACATAATCCGAATCTATTTCTGTTTTTATTTTTTTAAAAAGGTTTTCTATTTCTTCTGCAAGTTCATCATCAATTTCAAATATAGGTACTCCTCCAGGCTGAAAAATAGGGAGATCTTCAAGGTTATAATAGGATTTATCTTTAATCAAAAAGTCTTCTGTAAATACACAGAAACTTCCTGACTGATCGGGATCTTCGGGCACCCAATGATAGGGAACTTTTGGAGTTGCAAATAATAAAGCATTCTGTTTAATCGAGATTACTTTGTCAGCATATTCTGCCCTGTTTTGTCCTCTTATAAAGCTTATCTTATAGTATTTCCTTCTGTTATAGGGCATTTCGGAAGTCGTCTTTGCTCTTTCTAGTGTCTGGGCAATATCAAAAACATTAAAGTGTCCGATATCTTTATGAAGTCCTTTTGGAAAAATACTTTCGAGATCTTTACCTAATTTGGCAGCCATCTCTTTGTAAAAATCTTCCAGTGAAGTATGTGTTATTTTTTCCATCGCAAATGATTTGTAAAATTCAAATATACGAACTTACCAAGCAACTTGTTTTTAAATGATTACAGGCTGCACGTCAGAGCTTCAAACTTCTGATATCCGGTAAGATAAATTGAAAAATTAATATACTATTAATTCATTGAAACTTCAACAGATTGGTTCATTTAATTTAAAATCCGGGAGTAGTATTATGAAATTTTATTTTTTAAAAAAACTTTATTTTTTCTAAATATAGTGATATAATCCATTTATTTTCTTTATTTTCGTCAGAACTAACCCATTAAAAATCAAATCAATGAAAAATCAAATCAATCAAATTGGAAAAAAATTAAACAAAAAACAATTAAAAATTATTAAGGGAGGTATGTTAGATTGTATGGAACCAAGACCATGTACAGAATTTCCATGTGAAACATATCCGCCTGATGATGTCAGAAATTGTACAAAGATCTCTGTTGGCTGTGCACAAAAAATATGCAGACCACAATTATAAAATTCTTATAGAGTAATTAACTAAACTTCAAATTAAACATTATGAAAAATCAAAACCTAACTAACGGAAAAAAATTGAACAAAAAACAATTAAGAGTAATAACTGGAGGAAAAGAAATGTGTCTGCTTCCGGACCTTACTTGTAAGAAATTTTCTTTTGCCTGTGCAGAATTACAATGTCAACCTGGTATTGAACTGTAATAAACAGAAAAAAAATAAATAATGAAATCGCTTCCACCCAGGAAGCGATTTCTATTTGAATCAAATTAAATTTTAAAATTTAACACATAAATGCAAAAAACGCTCCCAAATACATGGAAGCGTTTTTTATTATAAACGAACTTTAATATTTTCTTATACATTGAATCTAAAGTGCATGATGTCTCCATCCTGTACTATATATTCTTTACCTTCTACTGAAAGTTTTCCGGCTTCTTTGATCTTTACTTCAGAACCGTAATGGATATAATCGTTATACTTGATTACTTCTGCACGGATAAATCCTTTTTCAAAATCTGTGTGGATTACTCCTGCTGCCTGTGGAGCTGTCCAGCCCTGTCCGATAGTCCAAGCTCTTACTTCTTTCACTCCGGCAGTAAAATAAGTCTGAAGTTTCAAAAGATCGTAAGCTTTTCTGATCAAACGGTTAACACCTGGTTCTGTAAGCCCTAACTCATCAAGGAAAATTTCTCTTTCTTCAAAAGTTTCAAGCTCATTGATATCAGCTTCGATCTGTGCTGCTAGTACTACTACTTCAGCACCCTCACCTTTAGCCATTTCTTCAATCTTAGCAATCCAATCATTTCCGTTTTTGATAGAGTTTTCATCTACGTTACAAACGTAAAGTACAGGCTTATTCGTTAGCAATTGAACTTCTCCGATAATTGATTTTGTAAAATCATCTACAGCAAATTCTCTTGCATTTTTACCATCCTCAAGGAATTTCTGTAAGTTCTGAAGTGTTTCGTAAGTAAGAATATCTTCTTTTTTTCCTGACTTGATGAACTTTTTAGCTTTTTCAACTGCTTTTCCTACTGTTTCAAGGTCTTTCAGCTGAAGCTCTATATCAATAATTTCTTTATCTCTTAACGGGTCTACTGAACCTTCTACGTGAACGATATTTCCATTATCAAAACATCTTAAAACGTGAATAATTGCTTCACACTCACGGATATTAGCCAGGAACTGGTTCCCCAATCCTTCTCCTTTGCTGGCTCCTTTTACAAGACCTGCAATGTCAACAATCTCAACTACCGCTGGTAAAACTCTCTCAGGTTTTACAATTTTCTCCAGTTCAAATAATCTCTGATCTGGTACAGAAACCGTTCCAAGGTTCGGTTCAATAGTACAGAAAGGATAGTTTGCTGATTGAGCTTTTGCATTACTCAAACAGTTAAAAAGAGTTGATTTACCTACATTCGGCAGGCCTACGATTCCACATTTCATATTGTAAAATTCAAAGTTTAAGGTTTAGGGGCAACCCAAGGTTTCTCCAACTTTAAACATTGAACTCTGAACCTTGAATTACGAGTGTGCAAAGATAGTGATTTTTGAGGGAGTTTCATAATAAAAAAATCTGTCAATATTCTGACAGATTTTCAAAAGGTTCGGATTCACCGTTTGTTTTTATGGATTGTTTCCCGTAGCATTCTGAGCCAGCGGAACTTCATTCGGTGCTTCCTGTAAAGTTTTATCTAAGGTAAATAAAGATTCGTCAGTAGCCCTGTCACCACCTGCAATTTTCAATTTATCAATTAAGTTTTGAGCTAATGTCTCTTCTTCAATCTGTTCCTGTACAAACCACTGCATAAAGTTCCAGGTTGCCCAGTCTTTTTCTTCCATGGAAAGATCTACAATTTTGTAAATAGCAGTAGTATTGTCAACTTCATGTTTAAAAACACCATCAAAACAGGCCGTGAGTGTTTTAGGATCAGCTGGAGGTGCTGGAATAGCATTTACTTTAGGTTTTCCACCTCGGTTTAAAATATATTCCATGAATTTGATAGAATGATTTCTTTCTTCCTGAGAATGACGGTAAAGGAAGTTCGCTATTCCCTGATAACCTTTATCATCAGCCCAAATTCCATAAGATAAAAAAATGTGTGATGCATGAATCTCCTTATTCATCTGGTCACTAAGTGCTTTTTCCATTTTTGCGGAAAGTCTTTTAGTATTCATAATGTTATATTTTGGTGATTATGGGATAAATCATGCAAAAACGATTCCGATAAGGTTATTATTGTAAATACAAACTAATGACCAACCTTAAAATACATCTGATTTTCAATGATTTAAGCTAATAATTTATAGTTATTCTAAAATAAAACCAGCTCTTTTTGGAACTGGTTTTATTTTATTTTTTATGTAAGGTATTATTTAGATGTTGTAAAATACCATCTTTTAGATTGCTTCACCTAATGATTCGCAATGACAAACTGTTTGCTTTTTTGCTACAATATTATTTGATCTTTCTGGCGATATAATCACTTTCATTTCCTAATCTGTCAATAGCTTTTATAGCAACCGCACTCAGCTTTTTACCGTCTTTAAATTTAGGAATGTCTTTTGAAAGGGTATCCAGCGTTAAAATTTCGGTTTGCCATATTCCATTGTACTGCGTAAAAAGAACCCACTGAAAAACATCAGCGGCATTTTTTGTACTCCAGCTTGTTTGTGCAAAGCTTCCGTTGTCAGCAATAAACAATGTAGGAGTCTGCAGTGGAACGGCCTTTATCCATGGAGATTTTGGCACTAATGCTTTTTCACTGTATGGTCCGTTTTTCAAAGCAGGCAGCATATTTGGATTTTTAGTAAGCCCGGCAATACTCCAGTGAATTTCTCCGGCATCATTTTTCAGGATATTTCTTGAAATCGCAATCTGATTTTTGATTTCCGCGGGACGGTCTGATACTTTAATTTCAACAGTATTCAATCCTGGCCATAAGTGACGGTTCATTGTATTTTCGGACTGCCACCAGCTTAACAGAGCCTCAAAACTTTGTCCTTTGGAATCGACAGGCCAGTAAAGCTGCGGTGAAAAGTAATCTACCCAGCCTTTATTTAGCCATAATTTAGCATCTGCATATAACTCGTCATATTGTGAAGATCCCACCACTCCTGCAGGATATCCAGGCTTCCATATTCCAAACGGACTGATTCCGAATCTTACATTATTTTTTTCTGCGTGAATTTCTTTATAGATACGCTCAACAAATTTATTCACATTATCTCTTCTCCAGTCTGCTCTTGATAAAGTGCCACCACTGCTTACATAAGCATTCCAACTTGCATTATCAGGAAAATCTGCACCTTTATTGTAGGTGGCATAAGGATAAAAATAATCATCGAAATGCACTGCATCAATATCATATCTTTTAACAATATCTCTTACTACATTGGATACGTGACCTTGTGTTTTTGGATTGGCGGGATCAAACCAGTACATTCCATTTTTTAATCTTAAAACAATATCGGATAGCTTATTGACCATTGAGAGATTACTCACAGCTCCTCCATTGGTATGGTGAGCCCGGTAAGGATTTAACCAGACATGCAGTTCCAGGCCTCTTTTGTGGGCCTCTTCAATCCAAAACTGAAGTGGATCATAATTCGGAGAAGGAGCCTTTCCTGTTTCACCGGTCAGAAAGTAAGACCATGGTTCGAGATTACTTGTATAGAGAGCATCTGCGGAAGGTCTGATCTGAAAAATAGCAGCATTGAAATTGTTATCTCTCAGCATATCAAGCATACTTATTGCTTCTGCTTTCTGCTGTTCCACCGTAAGATCATTTCTTGAAGGCCAGTTGATATTGGCTACACTCGCAATCCATGCTCCACGGAATTCCCTTTTGATTTCCGGAAGATTGGTTCTGAAATTTTCTTCAGTTGGAGCTATAGTTCCTGTAGTAGGTTTTGTTGTTACGACAGGTACTTTGGGTGGGGTTGTATTGTTGGTGGGTTTTGTCGGATTCTTCGTTGAAGGTGTTTTTACAACATTGTTCTGAACGGAACATGAGGTAGTGTAAGATGCAAAAACGCCCAATAAAACGATAAGTTTTAATTTATTCATTCTCATAGTCACAAAACTACTTTAAAATTTATTTTCATTTTCAGAGATTATTATGCCAAAATAAGCATTTTAATGGGTTGACACAGAAAAAAAGCCTCGAAAATCGAGGCTTTGATTTTATGTATAAGATTTTTATTATGCTTTTGCAGATCTTTCTACTCTTTTTCTTTCTTCTTCAGAAAGGATTTTCTTTCTCATTCTGATGAAGTTTGGAGTTACCTCAATCGCTTCATCACCCTGGATGTATTCCATACACTCTTCAAGAGAGAATAAGATTTTCGGAGCAACACCAGTATCTTTATCTTTTCCAGAAGCTCTCATGTTGTTCAACTGTTTTGCTTCTACGATATTTACAACCAGGTCTCCAGGTTTGTTTTGTTCACCGATGATCATCCCTGTATAGATTTCCTCACCCGGATCAACGAAGAACTTACCTCTATCCTGTAGCTTAGCAATAGAATATTCTGTAGCAGGACCTGTAGTTTTGCTGATCAAAACTCCATTGTTTCTTCCAGGAATAGTTCCTTTGAAAGGCTTATATTCTGTGAAACGGTGTGCCATAATAGCTTCCCCTGCAGTAGCTGTCAACATTTGAGAACGTAGTCCGATCAAACCTCTTGAAGGAATTTCAAACTCCATGTGCTGCATTTCACCTTTAGTTTCCATGATGTGAAGGTCACCTTTTCTCTGAGTTGCCAAGTCGATTACTCTTGAAGCAAATTCTTCAGGAACGTCAACAACCAAAGATTCGTAAGGCTCACATTTTTCACCGTCAATTTCTTTGAAGATAACCTGTGGCTGACCAATTGTCATTTCATATCCTTCTCTTCTCATTGTTTCGATCAAAACTGATAGGTGAAGAATACCTCTACCGAATACCAGGAATGTATTAGCATCGTCAGTCTGCTGAACTCTTAATGCAAGGTTTTTCTCTAATTCTTTTGTTAATCTTTCTTTCAGGTGATTTGAAGTAACATATTTACCATCTTTACCGAAGAAAGGTGAATTGTTGATAGAGAACGTCATGTTCAACGTAGGCTCGTCAATTGCAGTTCTTTCCAATGGCTCAGGATTTTCAAGATCAACGAATGAATCACCAATCTGGAAAGCATCAAAACCTACTACAGCACAGATATCTCCTGCTTTTACTTCAGTTACTTTTTTCTTTCCTAATCCTTCGAAAACGTAAAGTTCTTTTACTTTTCCTTTTACAATTTTACCTTCTGCCTGTGCAAGACCAATCCACTGAGATTCTTTGATCTCACCTCTTGTCACTTTCCCGATTGCAATTCTTCCTAAGAAAGAAGAGAAGTCAAGAGAAGTAATCTGCATCTGAAGATTTCCTTCTGTTATTTTCGGTTCAGGAACATATTGTAAGATACCATCTAATAATGGTAAAATATCTTCAGTCTGCTCTAATGAAGTATTGAACCAACCTTGTTTTGAAGATCCGTAGAATGTAGGGAAATCCAATTGCTCTTCAGTAGCCTCAAGGTTGAAGAACAAATCAAATACTTTATCATGAACTTCGTCAGGACGGCAGTTTGGTTTATCTACTTTATTGATCACCACTAGTGGTCTCAATCCTAATTCCAATGCTTTCTGTAGTACGAATCTTGTTTGTGGCATTGGTCCTTCGAACGCATCTACCAACAAAATAACTCCATCAGCCATTTTCAATACTCTTTCTACTTCTCCACCAAAATCGGCGTGACCAGGAGTATCAATTACGTTAATTTTTGTGTCTTTATAAGTAACAGAAATATTCTTGGATAAGATTGTGATCCCTCTTTCTCTTTCAAGATCGTTGTTATCCATAATTAACTCCCCACTCTCCTGATTTTCTCTGAAAATGTTGGTAGCGTGAATGATCTTGTCAACCAAAGTCGTCTTTCCGTGGTCAACGTGTGCGATAATCGCAATATTTCTAATGTTTTGCATAAAAGATTTTTACGGGTGCAAAAGTAGTGATTTTTAATGAAAAAATATTTACTTATACAAATATTTAATATTATGTTTAAAATACTTATTTACAAGACAATAAAAAAAGAGTGTTCAAAAAACACTCTTTAATCTATCTATATACAGATCTGTACTTCACATGGATCTACTGCAGGCGGTTCTCCACATATAATGTCAAATTCGCCACAATTGCTGGAGAATCCGGTTCCCCAGCCCCATCTTACGGCACATGTATCGGCATCTTTACATCTTACCATTCCTTTAACAATTCCTCCCTGAACTGATTTCATTTCCGTTCTGGAAATTTTTCTAAGATTTCTCATGTTGTTTTATTTATTTGTTATTAGCTTGATAAAATTATAAAAAAAACTCAACACTCAGTATATTATTAAAATATTTAACATTTTCAATGTCAATGTCTTATCAACCTATAAAACAAAACCAGATCTATTAAGACAACAAGAATGAATTTCATTAGAAAGGATTTTTTAGAAACTTTATGGTTGAAAATAATCATTCCAGAGGCTGCTCCAATGATTCCACCCAGCAGAGAAATTCCCAAAAGAGTATTTTCAGAAATTCGCCATTGATGTTTTCTGGCTTGCCATTTATCAAAACCAAAAACACCAAATGTAATAAGGTTCATTACCAGCAGAAAAGGAATCATACTCAATTATTTTGATGCAAAAGTAAAGCTTAATCTTAATATGATCTTAATGTTTTAAATTTGCCTTCCATAAAAATAAATGAATGACAGTACACGATCTTGTGGGAACCTACTCTATTGAAGGAAGCAACCAAGAGGAGTCTTCCCTGCCAACTTATCATGGTATATTGACTTTATCTACTGATGAAAACAACCGAATTATTACCCAATGGATGATTGGTGATCATCTGCAAAATGGTACAGGATTTTACAAAGACCATATTTTAGTCATCAACTTCAATTACGAAGGAGACGATCATACAATCTATAAAGGAGTGGCTGTATACCGCTGTCTAAGTAAGGATATACTGGATGGTTTCTGGTCTGAGAAACATGGCAATCCTCTGTATCTCGGGAGTGAATATTGTGTGAGAATTCAAAATTCAAACATTTTGAACTGATTTCTTTTGGAATGACTAAAAAGAGACTCAAAATAAAAAGAGCTGCCTTGATGAGGGCAGCTCAATTGTTACTAAGATTTAAATAACTTATTTTTTTGCTTTTACGTCGATAGCGATCTCGATATCTTTGCTGATCATCCATTCTGCAGGATCTGCTTCTGAAGTACCGAATTTAAGTCCCCAATCTGCTCTGTTTACTGTAAATTTAGCCTGAATAGCCGCTGAGTTTTCAGTTGCATCTACTTTAGCAGGGAAAGTAACATTCATTGTTTTTCCTGATAATGTAAGGTTTCCGCTTACTGTTTTATTAGCTCCTGCTACAGCATCTTTTGGTGCTTCTTTCAGATCTGTAACGCTTGTAATTTTAAAATCTGAAGTTGGGTTTTTCGCTGTATCAAAGAAGTCAGCGCTTTTCAAGTGAGTTTCAAGTTCTGCAGGTTTTTTATCTTTTTCTGTTACTGAAGCCGGATCTACTTTGATAGAGTTCATATCGATTACAAAGTTTCCAGCAGAAACCTGACCTCCATCAATGCTAAGATCTCCAGACTTTACGGTAAGAGTCCCCCAACGTGGAGCCATTCCTCCTTTGTGGGTAGCCTTCCAGTTTACTACTGAACCTACTGTATCTACTGCAAGTGTTTCTCCTTTGCTTTCTGCTACGGTTTGTTCCTGAGCAGTAGCAGCAGTCTCTGCAGATTTTCCTTTATCACATGATGCTAAAAGCAATCCTACTCCTACTAATGCAATTACGCTAATTTTTTTCATATTGAACTGTTTTAAAAAAGTTTATTGAAATTTTGTTTTCGGGTACAAAAATAGAAAAACCTTCTTTGCATCATCTTAACATATATCAAGAAATGTAAAATTCTATCATTATTTGCAATCATACATCCATTTTCGATATACCTCATATCTATATTGAGAATCATAACTGCTCGAGAATTCCTTATTCTTCTGAGTCCCATTTCTAAAGCATTCAGCTGTATTATCTTTCTGAGGATCTCCTTTAGCCATCCAACCTGTATCTGAATAATCAACATAGGTTCCATCATGATCATTTTTTAAAATTACAGTCCTCTCATATTCCTGTACCATACAATTACATTTTTTAGGCTCTTCATAATTAGAATATGTACAAGATATTATAAAATAACAACAAATGAATAGGGTAAATATTTTTTTCATATTTATTACAGTGAGTTATTAGTTTTTTAATTCAACATAAGTAAGTAAATATTTAAATACAAAATTGCAATAAACATAGATTTAAAAATTAATTATTATATAGTTAAATCAGATTTGAGGAAATAAATGGAGAAGAATAATATAGTACTAAAAAAATAAAGAGATTAATCGATTCCGTATTTATTATTTCTCATTCCAAAACCCTATTTTAGCTATCCGAAAACAGAACAATGACGACCGTAGAATTTATACAGAAAGAGCTCAATATTTCTGAAAAGAGCATCAACAATACATTACAATTATTAGCAGAAGACTGCACCATTCCCTTTATTTCCCGTTATCGAAAAGACAAAACCGGAAATCTCGATGAAATACAAATCGAACAGATCTCAAAGATCAGTAAGCAGTTTGATGAAATCGTTAAGAGAAAAGAATCTATCTTAAAATCTATAGAAGAACAGAATGCCTTAACTCCTGAGCTTAAACTGAGAATTGAAGACAGCTTTGACATCCAGGAGCTGGAAGACCTTTATCTGCCTTTCAAAAAACGTAAAAAAACAAAGGCGGATACCGCCAAGGAAAAAGGGCTGGAACCTTTAGCAAGGATTATTATGAGTCAGAAAAATAATGACATTCAGTTTCTGGCTTCAAAATACCTGAACAATGAAGTTTCATCTGAAGAGGAAGCACTTCAGGGTGCAAGAGACATCATGGCAGAATGGATCAACGAGAATATGTACGTCCGCAAGAACCTCCGCAGACTGTTTCAACGTAAGGCAGTTATTACCTCCAAAGTTGTGAAAGCTAAAAAAGATGAGGAAGATGCCCAGAAATTCTCCCAATATTTTGAATGGGAAGAAAGTCTTAACAGAACACCTTCTCACAGACTTCTGGCGATGTTAAGAGCAGAAGCTGAAGGATTTGTAAAAACAAACGTAGGAATAGACAAAGAGGAAGCTATTGACTTCATTGAAAAGGCTATTATCAAATCTAATAATGAAAGCTCAGACCAAATTGCAGTGGCGATAAAAGACAGCTATAAAAGACTTCTGGAACCTGCTATCTCCAATGAAGCCCTACAGGAAGCCAAAGAAAAAGCAGATAAAAAAGCCATTGAAATTTTCTCTGAGAATTTAAGCCAACTTCTTCTTGCTCCTCCTTTGGGAGAGAAAAGGATTCTGGCGATTGATCCGGGATACCGAAGCGGATGTAAAGTAGTGTGCCTGGATGAAAAAGGAGATTTATTACACAACGAAACCTTATATCCTCATGCTCCGCAGAATGAAAGCGGAATGGCAATGAAAAAGATTCGTTCTATGGTGAATGCTTATAATATTGAAGCGATCTCTATCGGGAACGGAACAGCAAGCCGTGAAACAGAATTTTTCATCAAAAAGATTGCTTTCGATAAGCCGCTGCAGGTTTTTGTAGTTTCAGAAGCCGGAGCTTCAGTATATTCTGCCAGTAAAATTGCACGAGAAGAGTTTCCAACATATGATGTAACAGTGCGTGGAGCTGTTTCTATAGGAAGAAGGCTTTCTGATCCGTTAGCTGAATTGGTAAAGATTGATGCTAAATCTATTGGGGTTGGACAGTACCAACATGATGTAGATCAGACTCAACTGAAAAATGAACTGGATTCTACTGTGATGAAATGTGTAAATTCTGTGGGAATTAATTTAAATACAGCAAGTAAGTCGCTTTTAAGCTATGTTTCAGGAATTGGAGAGAAAATGGCTGAAAACATTGTCAATTACCGCGCTGAAAACGGAGCATTTGAAGACAGAAAACAGCTTAAAAAAGTTCCGAGACTTGGAGAAAAAGCCTTTCAGCAGGCGGCCGCTTTTGTAAGAATTGCAAATGCTAAAAACCCATTGGATAATTCCGCTGTACATCCCGAAGCTTATGGAATTGTAGAAAAAATAGCCAAAGACTTAGGCATTAAAACTCATGAACTGATCGCCAATAAAGAAAAAATAGCTCTGGTAAAACCGGAAAGTTATATCACAGGTGAAATCGGGATCCTAGGGATCAAAGATATTTTAAAAGAGCTTGAAAAACCGGGTCTGGATCCAAGAAAGGCTGCCAAAGTATTTGAGTTTGATCCTACTGTTAAAAGCATTAAAGATTTAAAGGCAGGCATGATTCTTCCCGGCATCGTCAATAATATTACGGCTTTCGGATGTTTTGTAGATCTTGGAATCAAAGAAAGCGGATTGGTTCATATTTCCCAGCTGAAAGACGGTTTTGTATCGGATGTCAACGAAGTGGTAAAACTTCACCAGCATGTCCGTGTAAAGGTAACAGAAGTAGATGAAGCGAGAAAAAGAGTACAACTGAGCATGATTCTGTAATTATGGAGAATATACAGCTTTCAACGATAAAACATCTACTGACAAACATTTCTATTATCTCAAAGAAATATAATGATATTGCCCAAGTTACTGGCGAAAATTTTAACCTTTTCTCAATTATGAGAATGGAAACCAATGAAAGATATACTCATTCTGCAATAATAGGTGAACTTTTAAATATCAAAGGAACTCACGGACAAGGTAATATTTTTCTAAAATTGTTTTTCAATGAAATAAAATGTTTACACTCTATTAAGGATTTCAATTTTGAAAATGCCAATATAACTCTTGAAAAATATTTAGGAACTGTAGACATAGAAGGAAAAACAGGAGGATTTATAGATATTATTATCGAGGATGGAAAACATACCATTATCATAGAAAATAAAATTTATGCATCTGATCAGGAAGCCCAACTTGAAAGGTATAAAAATCATTATAGACAAGCCGTTTTAATTTATTTGAATTTATTCGGGACTGAGCCTTCTGATGAAAGTAAAGGGACACTAAAGTCTAATATAGATTTTCATTTAATTACTTATAAAGACCATATTAAAAAATGGCTTGAGAAATGCCATAAAGAATCTGTAGAGCAACCTGTTTTAAGAGAATCAATTAAACAATATCTGCATCTCATAAAGAAACTAACCAACCAAACAGTAAATAATGACATGGGTGAGGAAATAAAAAATCTACTCCTGCAAGATTTGAAAAGCGCTAAAGAAATAGCAGACAATTTTCAAGCAGCTAAGGCTATTATTTTAAATAAAATCAGAAGTGAATTAAAAAGAGAGCTAGAAAAAATTTATAACGAAAAATACTATTTCTTTGAAAATCATAATGCAGCAGAAGAGAAAAATTCTCATATCTGGTTTAGTTTAAAAGAGTTCAAAGAAGACAGTAAACAAATCAGTTGTTTCGGATTAGAGCCTTTTAGCGGATGGGGAAATAATCAAAATAATCTCTTTATTGGAATGTTAGATTTTGAGAACCAAGATCTTCCACTATTCAAAAAGCATATTCCAAATATAAAAATCAATGGCTGGTGGAGAGGTATAGAAGATTTTGGGATTTTCGAATCTTACCCCATAGATTTTTCTGATGTTGAATTCCTGCAGCTTTTACACAGTAATCCTATCAAATTACAAGCACTTATTCAATTTATTATTGAAAAAACGAAGAATTATGTAAGCCGCTATGAAAATACATTCATGATAATTCATTCAGAAAGAAAGGAAAATCTTTCGCAACTCTTCTTAGAAACTGAAAATTCATAATAAATTGAAACTATCAAAAAATAAATATTAACATATTTGAACACAAAGAATTTAATTTTCGATCTTGACGGCACATTATGGGATTCCAGAGCGACCATCATTACAATATGGAATGAAGTTTTGGGCAGACATCAGCTGCTCCAAAGAGAACTTAAGCCTGAAGATATGAATCAATATATGGGATTATTGGCTCATGATATTGTAAAAGATATTATTCCGGGCATTTCAGACCTGCAGGTACAAGAACTTCTTTCTGAAATTGTAGCCGAAGAAAATAAAATACTGCATATACAAGGTGGGATTTTATATGAAGGTGCAGAAGAAACTTTAAAGAGTCTTGCCAGCACTCACTCTCTTTTCATTGTAAGTAACTGCCAGGACGGTTATATTGAATCATTTTTAGACTATTATCAGTTCAATGATCTGTTTGTTGATTTTGAATCTCATGGAAGAACTCAAAAACCAAAATCTGAAAATATACAGCTCCTCATGGAAAGAAATCAGCTATCTATCGAAGATTCCATCTACATTGGAGATACTCAGACCGATCATGACTCCGCACATGAAAACGGATTGCCATTTATTTTCTGTAAGTATGGATTTGGAAAACTGGCTGATTCACTTTATGAACCAACAATTCTTACTTTTTCAGACCTATCTGGTATTATAAAATAATGAAGATTTATGCTTAGAACAAAATAAAAAAACAGGAATCGCTTCAACACGAAACTAAAAAGGCTGCCCATTAAGACAGCCTTTTTACTCTTATACAGTAGAAATCCTTTATTTATAATCCTTAGAACTTCTTCTGGGTTCTTTTACTTCCGGCCATTTTACAGTTTCTCCTTTATCATCCTGAGGCATTGCTCTCTTTTCTCTGTTGGTAAATTCCGGATCTTCAGATGCCATATAAGCTAGTGCAGCTGTTAAAATCACGTTATTTTTCACCTCATCAAAAACAATTTTGTCATAGGTATCTTTTGTCGTATGCCATGTATACCCGAAATAACCCCAGTTCAGAGAACCTAAAGAAAATCCTGGCACTCCGGCTGCCACAAATGAAGCATGGTCAGAACCTCCTCCACCAGGCATTCCAGGAAAATCAGTTTTGATATGACTCTTTACCGCTTTCGGAACTCCATCAAGCCACTTTCCGATATAATCATAAGCTTTTACAAATCCCTGACCGCTGATATTCACAACACGCCCTGTTCCATTATCCTGATTAAAAGCAGCCTGAACCCCTTTTATAATCTGGGGATTATCCGCCACAAAACCTCTGGAACCATTTAATCCCTGCTCTTCACTTCCCCAAAGTCCGATTACGATAGTTCTCTTGTTATTAGGATAATATTTCTTCAGGATCCTCATGGTTTCAAGCATGGTGATCGTTCCCGTTCCATTATCTGTAGCACCCTGAGCTCCGTCCCATGAATCAAGGTGAGCAGAAAGAATTACATATTCATCCGGTTTTTCTTTTCCTTTGATCATGCCAATGGTGTTAAAACTTTTGGCTTCAGGAAGTATTTTAGACTGGGCATCAATTTTTATTTTAGGAAGTGTTCCTTTTTCTGCCATTCTGTAGAGCATTCCGTAATCTTCCACATCAATATCAATCATAGGAATTTTGGTTGTTTTTGCTCCGAATATTCTGTTAGCTCCCATAATTCCTGTCCAGTTTGAAATAGCAATTCCTGCTGCACCTGCTTTTTCCAAAGCCTCCGGAAGACTGTTGTTGTCATATCCGATATTCTTCACATAAGCAGTGAAATCTTTAGCTGCCTGTTCTTTTTCTGCTTTAAGCTTTTCATACAGCTCAGGAGTAGCAAATTCCTTGATTTGTTCATCAGAACGCCCAATTTTCTGATACTGTGCCATTAGCACTATTTTTCCTTTCACAGAAGGAAGCCATTGATCAAATTCTGCTTTGGATGATACTTTTGGAAGAATAATGACTTCTGCCTCAACCGCTTTCTTAGTAGCAGGGCTCCATGCAAGCTGTGTAGCAGCCAGAGATTTTACACGCGGATACGTCATATCCACATGGGTGGTACCTCTCTGCCACCCTTTCCATGTTCCAAACTGCTGAAGATTGGCATCTACTCCCCATGAACGAAGTTTGCCAGCACTCCATTCGTTGGCTGCAAGCATTTCGGGAGTTCCTACAAGACGCGGCCCAATACCGTCTAACAACTCATACGCCAGGTTTTCCAGTTGGGAATTGTTATTTACTTCATCTACAAAACTTTTTACGATAGGGTTTAGCCTTTCTTTTGGGTCAACCTTTACCTGAGCCCAGGAAAACTGAGCAGCCAGCATTACTGCAGGCACTGCAAAAAATCTATTTATCCTCATAATATATATTGATTGGTTTAAAGATAAAGGAAATTAAGGAGATGATGAAAAATTGAACTTAAAAAAGCTCTTTTTTAGGCCTGTTATTAATTTTTTCAATTCATAACTATAATTCATAAAAAAAACCATCGTATTGATGGTCTTTTAATTTTACAGAAACGATACTCTTATTTCCCATTGAGAAATGCCTGTTCTTCCTGCGAGAGCAGTGTTGTTCCTGCTTTTTCTTCTTTTACAGGAACATTATCCCAAATACTGATATTGAAATTAACTTTAGGATTAAGCCCTTTCTTATCAGCTTTGGTAAAGGTATTATAAATAATCTCACGACTGAATTTTCTTACATGGGTTTCATCTTTATAAAAAACGGTAAAACCATCCCCTTCCAATCTCGTGAGTGCGGGAACATAGACTCCATCTTTCTTATAAAAATCAAAAATAAGCGTAGCATCTCCTAACTTATACTGAAATTCTCTTCCATCAGTCGCTGTTTTCTTCATGGTGGGAAAATCTGTCTGATAATAATTGGTTTCAAAGTAAGTAATCACTTTATCCACCTTATTATATTTAAATTCTCCTTTCATCTGGATTCCTCTTCCTGATTCAATTTTAAAGGTAATCAGCTGTTCATCTCCTTCTTCAAAAATGAGTCTCCCATTATATTTACAGTCTTTCATCCTCAAATGCTGAAGTACCCTGTACAGTTCATAGTTGAGAAAGAAATTACCCAGATATTCATGATTAAATTCATCGGTTTTTGCATTGAAAATGCTGTCGGACTTTACCCTTTTCAGGTATTTAACGTTGTTCAGCTGCATCTGGAGAATGTCATCGTATTTTTTCCGGTATCCATCTTTGAAATTATAATGGTTATTCTTACTCCAAAACTTGGCTTCTGCAATAACCAGAAAATAGAGTTTATTATTATCAAACCCTTTTTCCTTGTAGACAATGTCATAAAGAGAAGGTTCATCATAATATCTCTTATCATAATTTTTACTGACATCTTCAAAGATTTTTTTGATGTCTACATTCACGATTTTGACTTCGCCAATATCTTTATAAATGGGTTTAAGTTTTACCTGAGCATTAAAAGTATGGAATTTCTCTTTCTGAAAACCTGAGGCAGAAATTTCAAAATCAGCAGCATCCGGATTCATGGGAGCAAAACCGTCTTCATTGGTATAAATAATCTGATCCTGAAGAATAATTCTGGCATTGGGAATTGGATTTCCATTTTCGGAATCTACTACCCTTATTTTCTGGGCAGAAAAAACACCAAAAAATAGAATAAATAACAAATAAAAGAACTTCATGGGTATTGTTGTATTAGTTTTAATAATAGTACAAATATATACTCAGAAGTGTAAAGAAAACTGGATTTTAATACAATTTAATAATATTTAACTTTAAAATATTAAATTTCAGCAAATAAACCCCTGAAACTGGGAGTTTTTAACACACATGAACTTTAAATTCGGAGCAAAAAAAAGCCGGCTTCAAAAGCCGGCTAAAAGTGAATTATTTTTTAGCTTCTTCTACAGAAACTTTTCTGAAGTCTTTGAACAATTTGCTTAGTTCTAAAGCTGCTTTACGAGCTCTTGTACCAGCTGCTTTGTTACCTTTTTCTGCTTGTTGGTTTGCCTCAGTTGTGAACGCTTCAAATTCTGCGTTGATTTTTTCAATTAGTTCTTTCATTTATTTAAAAATTTAGGCTGCAAATATAGGTTTTATGGTGATTCCAGCCTAGCTGGAGTGAAAAAAGTTTAAGCTAAATAATTAAAAACATTCACTTCCAGCCCCATAAAAGTGTATTTTTAGATAATTTAACCTCTTAAAATGCTCATAGACCAAGGTTCCAATCATTATCTGAAAATTTCTTAAAGGAATTTATTTTGTTATTTTTCTCATTATTTTGGTTTCTAAATCTTCATTTTACAAAAATAATTTACCGACAAAAATGACACTAGAATCTCTGGTTGTATTTTTATCATTTTTAAGTTTGCACATCGTATAAAAACATTAACTACACTGAAATTTTCGAATTTTATTATAAATTTGAAAAAAACGACCTATCCATGTTTAAAAAATTATTCATCCTGGCTTTATTATTACCCCTGCTCACCTATTCTCAGAACAAAATAAATTATAAAATCTATTATGATGCAGATCTTGAGCAAAACGGGCTAAAAGTTCAGGTTGATTACATCCTTAAAAAGCCGTCAGATACCATCTCCTTTTATTTTGCCAATGAAAACTGGGGTGAAAATAATCTCTTTAACAATCTTACAATATCAAAAGACGAAAATCCGGATATAACTTTTGAAGCCCTCCCTGAAAAGAGTAAGATAAAGATCAGGATGAAAACAGGAAATAGAATTTCTCTTATTTATCATATAAAACAGGATTTTAAAGATCCTGTTTATAAAATATTCAACCGTCCCAGGATTAACAATACATTCTTCCACGTCTTGGGTAAAAATCTATTCATCGTACCCATATCATTTACAAAGATTCCAGAAGACAGGGAATTTGAATTTTCCCTTGAATGGATAAACTTCCCTATGAAATTCAGACTCCACAATAATTTTGCTACACAAGCTAGGGCTCAGAACATCAAAACAACACTTTGGGAAGGATTTTACAACTCATTGTTTATAGGAGGTGACTACAGATTTTATTCTTTTAAAATACAAAACAAACCTGTTTATCTTGCATTAAGAGATCAGTGGCAAAACGGATTTACGGATGAGTTTCTATTTTCAAACCTCAAAAAAGCAATACAGTCACAAAGAGATTTCTGGAAAGATTATGAACAGGATTATTATACTGTTACCCTAACTCCTACCGTTTCACAAAAAGACAGTCTTTTCAAAGGATATAACTCAACAGGGTCTGCTATCAAAAATGCATTTATGATTCAGGGAACGAATAATCCTTTCAACAATAAAAATGCTTACCTTTATCTTCTTCATCATGAGTTGATGCACGAATGGATTGGAAATAAAATTCAAAATAAAAACGAAGAGCTTAATTATTGGTTTAGCGAAGGCTTTACCGATTATTATACTTATAAAAACAGACTACGGATCAAAGATATTTCTATAGATGAATGGCTTACCTTATTCAATATTGAAGTCTTTCAAAATCATTGGAAAAATCCACAGCGAAATATTCCGAATTATAAAATAAAAGATGATTTCTGGAAAAGCCGTGATGTAGAAAAGGTGCCCTACAGGAGGGGTGCTATTTTTGCTTTCTGGCTGGATAATCAGATTTTATTGAAAACCCGTTACAAAAAATCTCTGGATGTCCTGATGCGTGAATTATTGAAGATATGTACGGAAAAGAAACTCAAGTTTACAGATGAATTTTTTCTTGATATAGCTCAGCAATATCTGGATAAAGATATTACCTATTTCTTTCAGAAACATATCATTTCCGGTGAAGATATTGACCTTAGCAAAGAAAAATGGATTGACGGCTTTGATTTTAAAATGATTGATAATATCCCACAATTGGAAATTGACAAAAGTAAGAATGTGCAATATGGTCTCAATTAAACTTTATCTACAAAAGCCAATCCTTTATGTCCAACATTTCATAAAAACCTAGCTTTGTACATATCAATTGAAGTTCAAAATCTTTTACTTTGGATAAAGTTCTTATGTTCCAAGTAATAGTTCTCGAGCCTTTTCACCTGCATTTCCTAATAAAATTATGCTTTCGGGAGTGATTCTTTCTGAAAAAACCACCCGGAAATGGTAATGATATTTATCCGTGAACGAAAACGTATCTCCCGGAGTAAATAAAATCTGGTGCTTTTCACAATATTCATAGAACTTCCCCATATCCGTATGCTTCGGAAGCCGTCCCCAAATGCTGTAACCACCCTGAGGTCTATGAAAATAAGAACCTTCAGGAAAGGAAGTTCTTAAAGCTTCCAACACCTGTACCGCCTGCTGGCTGAGTTTCTTCCGGAATGCCCGAAGGTGTCTTTCATAGCTGTTTCCCTGCAGTAATTTCAAAACCAGTTCCTGATAGATGGGAGAAACCGTTCGTCCCAATGCAAACCTGACTCTTTCGGATTTTGAATAAAAATCTCCAGCATAAAGCCAGCCTAAACGTATTCCTGGTGCCAATGTTTTTGAAAATGATGAATAGGTCATCACGCTTCCGTTTTTATCGAAGCTTTTTATACAGCGGGGTCTTTGTTCGCCAAAATAAAGATCAGAATACATATCATTTTCAATGATACACAACTGATGGGTTTCCGCAATACCAAGGATTTCTTTTTTCGTTTCATCATCCATCACCATTCCTGTGGGATTATGAAAATTCGGAGTTATGATAAGGGCACGAATGTTATTTTCCTGACAGGCTGTTCTTAAATATTCCGTATCAAAACCGCTTCTGTAGTGCATGGGAATCTCTACCACTTTCAGTTCCAGATGGGCAATTACTTCCAGTACAGAAAAAACGCACGGACTGTCAACAGCGACTACATCTCCGGCTTTGGTAATGGATTTCAAAGCAATTGTGAGAGCCTGTAGTGCACCGTCAGTAATGATTATTTTATCAGGATTTAAAGTACAGCCATAAATTCCCATTTGTTTTGCAATCTGCTTCCTTAATGGTTCCAGACCGTTTGACGGATAATACCTGAGCAATGATGCTCCTTTTTCACGAATCACTTCCTGCATCGTCCTGAGGATGAGTTTTTGCGGAATGAGCAGATCTCCGGGCACGGCTGTATTGAAAGAACTGAACTCTGAAGTCCTTTTGGAAGTCAGCATTATATTTTTCATAAATCCTTCATCTCTTACTACCACAGGCAGTTTTGTTATGCTTTCCGGAATATTCTCTTCCTGAATTTCTGCAACAAAATATCCTGACCTTGGATAACTCTTGATCAAACCTTTAATCATAAGGTATTCAAAACCACTTTGCACCGAACTCGTACTGAGCTTATACTTTTCTTTAATTTCCCGAACGGAAGGAAGCCTGTCTTTTTCCTGCAAAATCCCACTGTGGATCTGTTCCTCAATGACTGCTGTAAAAATTTCATACTTATAAGATTTCGCCATAACACATCAACTGTACTGTACAAATTTACAAAAACACTCTTCTGTACCGATCATATTTTAGCAAACTGTATCCCTTTTGAACAGATTAATCTTATAATTTTGAATAAAAAAGATCCCATGGATATCATTTCAAAATTTACAGTAGGTTCTGAGGAGGGAATTTCTGATCTTATAACCATTATTGATTCTTCCGTTTATACACTGCATAAAGACTTTGTAAGTGAGGAAAACATTAAAAAATATATTCACAATGAAATAGATCCGAGAAAGATGATCAATGATCTGAATGATCTTTCCAACCAATTGATCATGGCGTATGCAGATCAGAAACCTGTTGGATACAGCATCATCAAAAGCGGTTCTCTGCATCCCGGAATTCCGGATGGAAAAAGAGCAACAGAAATCAGTTTTGTGATTCTTTCAGCATTTGATTCTCCTGAAACAAGACAGTCACTTTGGAAAAAATGCAGATCGGCAGTGAGCTTTACGGATATCGTATGGATCAATATGCTGGATCATGATCCGCTTTTGGAATTTTTAAAAGAGTCCGGGTTTATTGCTGCAGCTGGTTCAAAGGCAGGTCCTTTTCAGCTGCCATCACATATTTTGGAACTGGAAATTAATAAAAGTTAGTTTTAACCACAGATTGCACGGATTTTCACAGATGTTTGTGTATATTTTATAATACTTGCAATGCGTATATCTTATAATGGATCGTTTTTAATATTGAAGTAGACTATTATTCTTATTTTGATTATCTCACTTAAAATAATCTTAAGTAAGCAATAGTTTGCATATCTTTGATTTTTATAATTTTTACTTATGAGTGATCAGCTGGAAACCATAGAAGATTATTACAAACGTATTCGTAAGAACCAGATCAAGATGTTTGATTCTGAGGATTTTGAGATGGGCAAGTCTCATTTCAACATTTCAATGCGGAAGTACTGCAGTTTTAAGAGTCCTTACAACCGCCGCGATTATTATAAAATCAGTTTTATCATTGGAAAAGGAACCATTCATTATGGGGCACATCAGCTGTATATTGACCGTCCGGCATTATTCTTTCCTTCTCCAAGCATTCCATATTCCTGGGAGTGTGACAGTGATCTTCAGGAAGGGTATTTCTGTCTGTTCAATCAAGAGTTTTTTAATGGAAATTCAGAATTTAATCTGTTTAAAAAGACTTCAATGTTCAAAGAATGGAGCAAACCGGTCGTTTTTCTGACGGAAGAACAGACTCAGCTGGCCACCCTTTATTTTGACCAGATTTACAAAATGAATAATTATTCCGCCTATCCTTTCCGGTGCAGCAGTATCAAAAGCAATCTCGCATCCGTCATGCACCTTGCAATGGAAAACCGTGTGGAAGATATCAATCCTAATGAACTTCCCGCAAATGTACGTCTCTACAAACTATTTGATGAACTGCTCAACAAGCAGTTTCCGTTGGACTCTCCTGCTTATCCGCTGGCTTTAAAAACTCCTTCGGACTTTGCTGAGCATCTGAATGTACATGTCAATCATTTGAATTCTTCGGTAAAATCTGTAACCCATCTTACTACAACACAGATTATTAAAGAAAAGATGTTTGAAGAGTCTAAAAATCTGCTGAAGTACACCAATTGGGATATCGCCCAGATTGGCTATACATTAGGTTTTGAGCAGCCTGCTCATTTTAATAACTTCTTTAAAAAGCATGCCCGGACTTCACCATTAAAATTTAAGAACTTATCCTAATATTTGATTTTTGTAATTTTTACTTTGTCTTTTAAAATTCACTTTTCTGTTTCTTGACTTATTTTTGCATAGTAAAAAATGAATGAACATGTTGAGAGAAGCATCTGAAAAACGAATCAGATTAATTACCATTATGGCTTTCGTGTCTATCCCGCTTTCGGGGTTTGTCACAGATATATATTTACCATCGTTCCCTTCTATGGCCAAAGAAATGATGGTTTCAGAAAAAGATATCCAGATCACTCTGACTTCATATCTCCTTAGCTACGGAATTTCCCAGTTATTTGTGGGAGGAATCCTGGACAGCATCGGCCGCTACCGTCCCAAATTGATCGCATTGTTCCTGTTGATCCTGACCAGTATTTTAATTACGATGACCAACAGCATTTTATTGATCTGTCTGCTTCGTATTCTTCAGGGAGCCGCTGTTTCAGTACTTGTAGTGGCTACACGGGCTATTTTTGTTGATATTTATGATGCCGAAAAAGTAAAGCACTATTTGAGTTATTTCACAATTGTATGGTCTTGCGGACCTATTCTGGCACCTTTCCTCGGTGGTTATCTTGAGAAAATATTTAACTGGCATGCTAATTTTTATTTTCTGGCCATATACGCAGGATTCCTTTTCCTGTTTGAATGGTTCTTCAGTGGGGAAAGTCTTCCTCAGAAAAAGAAGCTGGACCTGTCAGAAAACATCAGCCTTTACAAAATGATGCTTAAGAACAGGATTTTCATGCTGGGAATTTTCATATTAGGACTAAGCTACTCTATTGTTATGTTATTTAATATTACCGGACCATTTATTATTGAAAACACTTTTCATTTTACGCCGGTAGTCATTGGATATTGTACACTCATCTTAGGATTTTCCTGGATGATCGGAGGCTTTATCGGAAAACGCAGACTGACTCTTGATTTTAAACCAAGAATTCTGCAGCCTATACTTTTACAATTAATTCTGATTGCAGGACTGATTATCATCAGCTATTTTGCAGAAAGTCTTTTCATTATGATTCCTTTTGCCTTTTTCATTCATATCTGTTCCGGAATTTTATTTACCTCATTTTTTACGACAAGTATGCTTTACTTTCCTAAAAATGCGGGAACTGCCGGAGGGCTGATGGGTGGATTAGTGTATGTGATTACTTCTGTGACGAGTTTTATCATTTCAGTAAGCGGAAATGTAAGTGAACAAAAGGATCTTTCCTGGCGTTACCTGATCATTGCCTGTTTGCTTTTAGGGATTATTCTTATTATGAATCAGGCCGTAAAAAAAGAAAAAGCAGAGAACTAGTCTCTGCTTTTTTATAGCTCTTTTATATTCTCGAGATATTATTTGAAAAGCGACCACCAAAGGACAGCCGCTTATTAAATAGATGAATGAATTTTGAATAAAAATTTTAAAAAGGTTCTGCAACCGTATTGTTCATTTTTACTTCAAACTGTACATCAGGAGTTAAACTTGTTCCATTCAGATAAATCCAGTCTGTTCCTGATTTATTATACACCTGCAGATAGTAGGTATTTCCTACACCTGTTGTATCCTTAAAAGCAACAATATCCCCATCTTCAACACTTGTTGAAAAATTCCCTGCCTTTTTCTTTACAATCTGAAGTCTTAGGTTGTAAGTAGTTTTCCCATATTTTGGATAAAAATAATAACTTCCACTGCCTGAGGAATACCAATACCAGAAATGATTGAGTCTTTCGCTGCTCTCTACCCTTACATATCCTTCTTTCAGATCAAAATAATTGTCAGAATCTCCGATATTTACAATATTAAACCAGGTTCTTGCATCACTTGGCAGTACAGAAGTGACAGTCAGCCAGTCATTAGGTGTAGACAGGTTTGTACTGATATATTTTCCCGTGGCTACAGATTTTAATGAAATACGGTCATATTTTCTGAATTTTAAACTTCTTGTAGGGGTTTTCTGATCCGAATAGATATTTGCTTCTACAGGATAATGATCTGAGTATTCTGTCCAGTGATATTTAATTCCAGTTATATTTGTATAAGTCATAAGGTTTGAAGCCACTGGATCGAATGCTATGTTCTGCCAGGTTGGAGGAACAAGATGATCATTAGACACCAGAATGTAATCAAGATATTCTCTTTTATTGGCCGGGTAAGGGTAATGATAAGAAGCCATAGTATTGGTTTTCGTATCCCATGAATATTTCAATCCTTTGTATGTAGGAGCATTTACATTCAGGGTTTGCAGCATACTGGAATATTCGGGAGTATCTTTTATAATGTTGAAATCTCCACCATAAATTACCATTTCATCTTCAGGAATATTCAAACGGTCAACAAATGATTTCATCATCCCCAGCTGCTGTTTACGGATTTCCACATCTTTTCCATTACAAGACGGCTGTGTAGACTGTGCATGAACTGCTATAAAGTGGATACGTTTACCGTCTTTTAATATTCTGGCATAAGCAAAACCTTTCAGACAGTATCCATCAAAATCACATCCTGCCGGAAAGATATACTGATCCATCCTTTCTATAGGATATTTACTGGCAATCATCACTCCTCCGTCTTCAAATCCGCCGGAAATGATCTCACGCCAATTGCCAAAAGTATTATTCCAACCATTTTTTGTCCGTCCTACTATAGGGGTCTGATAGGGAAAACTAGGAAGAAGTTTTTCACGCAATTTATCGGAAGCTGCATTATCAAAGCATTCCTGGAGCATCAGAACATCATAGTTTCTCAAAAAGGAGGCTTCACCAATTTTCTGAGCTCTTGTCTGCTGAGACCATTGAGTCATACCTGACACTGAAAGTTCTTTCAATAAAAATGTATTATAAGATAATACTTTAATATTCGGAAAAGCTCCTCTCATGGCATTTTCCTGTACATTAGGCAGTGTTTCATCTGGCTGAAACTGATCTGATCTACACGATAAAACAGTTAGAAGACATAGGACCGAAAAAATCCGGACCATTGAAAACATTTGATTCATAAGTTTTTGAGTTAAAATTGTTTTGTTTTTTCTGCGGCCAAAGTAGGATTTACCTCATAAACAAAAATGAACCGAATGTTATCTAAATAATAATTTTTCAGTTCCTTATTTAACTATTAAAAATTATAATAATCTAAGGGATTAATTAGTTTTAATTAAAACTAATTTTTCGTATATTTGTTAAGGTAAGCAGTGCTGAAATTCTTTCAAATCATCTCTTACCCTGCAATACCATTATTATATAATATGCCTGAAAAACAGAACAATATATCAGAACTGGCTCTGGAGCTTGGTCTGGCGATGAGTGAAATGAAAAGCCGGCTTCGACAAAGGATTCAGACCACGATTAATGAGTATGATCCAGATCTTTCTTTTGAGCTGATTGAGATTTTGGGACTGCTTTCACGCAATAGTGGTATCAACCAGCAGGAAATTGGAAATAAAGTAAGCAAAGACAAATCAAGCATAACCTATCTCATCAACAGTCTCGTAAAACGGGATCTTGTTGAACGGATAGCTGATAAAAACGACCGGAGAAATAAGCAGATTTTTTTAACTCCGAAGGGTGAACAGATCGTAGAAGTAGTTTATCCATGGGCATTGGACCTTTATAAAAAGGCAGCTGATGACATCCATGAAGAAGAAATCATCAAAGCACTGCTTTTAGTAAAAAAAATGACAGCAAACCTGGAAGAATCAGGACCAAAACATAATACAATATGAGAACAATCCTTGTACCTGTTGATTTTACATCAACTACGGAAAATGCAGTAAGAGTTGCCGCAGATTGGGCAAAAACCTACGAATATCAAAACATTATTCTACTGAAAACAGCAGGAGAATCTGAGTTTGATTATCTGCACATTGCAGAAGGACATTCATTTGTGAATGAAGAAAATGTCAATAATTTACTCCAGAAAACAGAATCACTATTTGATCAATTAAGCAGTATTATTACAGAAAAGTCACCTGAAATCAAAGTTTCCAGGATACTAAGTGACTGGGCTCTTACCAGAAGTATCAATGAACTTTTAAAAAACCAACCTTCTGTAGAGCTGATTATCCTGGGAAGTGATGACCAGACTTCTTCTACGGAGAGTTTTGTTTCCGACAATATTATCAGCATTGCAAGAACGAGTCCTGTGAAGACCTTAATTGTTCCCAACAGCTATCACTACACTCCTATCAAAAACATATTTATTCCTTGTGATATAAAGGGAATTAAAAGATTAGAAAGGTTGTTTCATCACAAATCTGTTATACATAAACAGGATGTGCGTCTGATGTTTTTGAATATCAATACCAGTGAAAAAGAGGATGAGGACAAAAAAAGAGAGCTGGAAGAATATATTCATGAGCATTTAACGGAAATTCCAAGTAGTATTCATTATTCCCATGATGAAAATGTTATTAAGGGGATTCTCACTTTTGCAGCCTCTAATGAAACCGATCTTATTATAGCTTTGCCAGGTCAGCATAGTTTTCTGTATTATCTGGCAAGCAGAAGTATTTCTGAGGGAATCTACCAGAACACCCATCAGCCCGTACTTATTCTTAAATAATAAGGTCTTTAAAAACAAATAAGTAAAAGCTAATAATAAATTTTAGTACTTTCAATTTTAACAAGTTTCTGTTCCTGCATTTTCTTGACATACCTGATCACCGTTTCTACCCGAAGACCGGTTAACGTAGCTATTTGCTGTCTGGTATAGGGAATCAGAAAGGAATAGGTTTCTTCAAATCCGAAATACTTCTTAATGTGATCAAAAAGCTTCATGAGCTTCACAATAGGATCTGAAATAGCAAGAAAGCTGGAAATCATAAACCTGAAATGCATTCTGTCTGCCATATATTTATTAATTTCCAACATTAAGGTTGGCTTTTCCAACAGTATCTGCAGAAATTTTGTCTTGGAAATCTTAATAATATCACAGTCGGTAATGGCAATCGCATTAACTGCATAATGATGATCTGTAAACAAATAGCTTTCACCAATGCAATGCCCATCAAAAGGCAGCCCGTGAACAAATTCTTTCCCGTCTTCCAAAAAAGTATTCAGTTTCACAGTACCGGACCTGATCTGGAAATAATATTTAGCTGCAGTTCCTTCTTTAAAAATAGAGTCAGTCGCATTATATTTTTCCAGAATGGCTCCGTGGGAAAATAATAAGTCTTCGCATATGATCATCTTGCCATTGTTAATTTGAGTAAAAATACTTAAGTACAGGGAATGTTGCAATTTATCAAATATCACAGGAAAAATGATTTTTTGATATCAACACTACCCTTTTTATTATGCAGTGATTTTCTTTTTATGTTTTGTGCCCCAATCTGCCAGAGCAGCAATCACATCTTTCAGGGACTCACTATATTCTGTAGGAACATACTCTACCAACACCGGTTTCTGATCGATAAGAACGGTTCTTTCAACTAAATGATTTACTTCCAGCTTTTTCAATTCGCTGGATAAGACTCTTGCCGAGATTCCATTGATGGTTCGCTGTAGTTCATTGAAGCGCGTATGTCCACCCAAAATAGCAATCATTACTCTAATGGTCCACCTGCCTCCTAGAACGTATAAAGCATCCTCAGTAGCGGCCAAATGCGTACTGCATTGCGGCCTTGAATACACTATTTTTTCTTCTTCCATTGTCTCTGGTTTATCTGGGTACTAACCTAAATGTTATTACTAACCTTTTAGTAACTACTATCTTTTTATTAGTAAATATAGATAATTTTGAAACATCAATTTTAAAAAAAATAAAAAAATGAAACGAGTACTTCATATTATTTCAAGCCCAAGAAGCGAATCTTCCATCAGTAAAAAACTGGGAAATGCAGTTGTAGAAAAAATCACAGCAAAATATCCAGACAGTGTTTTTAAAAAGCGTGATCTTGCCAACCCTCTTTTTCCTCATTTAGAAGAAGCCCATATCAATGCATTTTTCACTCCGGCTGAACACCGTACTTCTGAGCAATTGGAGACGGTAAAACTTTCTGATACGGTAATAGATGAACTTCATGAAGCGGATATTATCGTTATTGAAGCTCCTTTGTACAATTTCAGTATCACTTCTACGCTGAAATCATGGCTAGACCACATTGCCAGAGCAGGAAAAACGTTCAGTTACAGTGAGAACGGTCCTGAAGGTCTGGTGAAGAACAAGAAAGTATACCTTGCTTTTTCAAGTGGCGGAGTATATTCTGAAGGGGAAAGACAGGCTTACGATTTTGTAGTTCCTTACTTAAAACAAACTCTTGGATTTATGGGAATGACAGATATTTCTGTTGTGCGTGCAGAAGGACTTTCTGTTCCGGTTATTCAGGATACGGCCCTGCAAAAAGGGATTGAAAGTATTGTTGTAGAGTAAAAAAATTTAAAATGCTGTTCCTGATGGACAGCATTTTTTTGTTAAACTTTCATCATTTAAAAAAAGTTTACACAATTAAAAGAATATTTTTCTCAACATATGTAAAGACTTTCTCTGTTTTTATCTCTCAATTTTACCTGATTAAAATAAAAATTATGGAAAATAATAAAGAACCTCAGCTGATCAATCCTGCTGCATTATTCAATCCCAGTCCTTACGGATTTTCACATAGTATTTCTGTGGATTCTCCTTTCCGGATTTGTTTTATATCCGGACAGAGTGGCGGTGTAGGAGAAAATCATGTATTGGCGGAAGATTTTAAAACCCAGGTTCAGGATGCTTTGAAAAACTTAAAAATTGTTTTACAGAGCCATTCCATGACGATTGAGAATATTGTCAAAATCAGCCTTCTCATTGTAGACTATAACCAGGAAAAACTTGAGATATGGGCAGAAGAAGCTAAGAAAGTATGGAAGGGACCTTTCCTGCCTACCAGTACACTTATTCCGGTAAGTCAGCTGGCTTTACCCGGAATGTTATTTGAAATTGATGCGATTGCAGTGAAAAGTTAGTTTCTGTTGAGGCGTTCCATTATTAATGAAGAAAAACTTCTTACGCCGATTCTGATACTTTCTTCATCCACCTGAAAATTTGGCGAGTGATTCATGGCAATTACTCCTTTTTCAAAATTAGAACCACCCAGGAAAAAGTACACTCCTGGGATTTTTTGTTGAAAATAAGAAAAATCATCATTAAAAAACGGAACCTGCCCATAATCTGGAGCAATTACATTTTTACCGTACAGATTCTGCAGAATTTCTGTTGCTGAACGAGTTAGTTTTTCATCATTGATCACCGTTGGATTATCCTGGATAAATGAAACGGAAAGAAGCTTTTCTTTATATCCGCTATCCGCTATAATGTTCTGAACTCCCGGAATTATTTTATCTAAATTAGATGAATTCGTCTCATACAGATAGATTTCAAGAAAAGACTCGTTGTTTTTGGAGTAAGTATTGAATTTTCCGTCAGTGAACAGATAATCTTTAAAAACAGTATCAGGATTTGTCAATCCGATTTTAGGATCAACAATGGTTTGTATCTCCCAGGGCTTGGTTCCGGGCTGAATACGGGACAGAAAATTACTGATCTTTTTCGTTAGCCCTTCTATCTCTTCTTCAGATAATCCATTTTTTAGCTGAACTCTTATTTTCTTCTGATAGGCAAACATTTCATTAGATTTCACCATGATCTGCCCTGCAGGTATTGCTGCCACATGCAATCCGTAGATTTCATCAGGATTTATTACGGAAATCAACCCTTTATCCAGCATTTCTTTTGCCCCTTTGAACGTCTCTTCTTCAGGTTGAAATATGAAATAAACCGTTCCCCTTAAAGATTTTTTATTTTTTGAAAGAACTTCAGCAATTCCTAGCCCAACCGCCATATGGATATCGTGACCGCAGCCATGCTGAATACCTTTTATTTTCGATTTGAAAGTTTCAGGATCAGGATAATCATTCGGTAATGCATCCATATCTGACCTCCAGGCTATTTTTTTACCCTTTTGATCTCCTTTCAGAATCCCCACTACACCGTAACCATATATATCTGTCTTAACTTCCAATCCGAGATCAAGCAGATACTGTTTAATTTTTTCCTGAGTCTGTTTCTCCTTCCCTGCCAGCTCCGGATTTTCATGAAAATCCCTCCTGATATTAACCAGTTTATCAAATATCCTATCCGTTTCAAGTTGGATAGATTGATGGAGATTATGTTTCTGAATATTATTGGAAGAATGAGTTACTGTTTCTTTTTTGCTATTCAATCCTTGTGCAGATAAAAGAGCGGAAGCAAAGCATGATAAAGTTAATATAAGTCGTTTCATAGTCAGAGGTAATTAGTTTTATCCTGATAATTAAAAAGTTTACCTATGCAGATTAGACTATTACAACTTCCCCTTTGTTACATCCTGATCATCAATTTATTATTATTTTAAAATACGATTGAATCTTTTCTGCTTCCATATATTATTTCATATTCAATACCACATTATTTAAATTAATTCTAAACTATGTGAAAACAAAACCTCTTGAAACTACTTCACATAAAGGCTTTGTTACAAAAAATTAAAATATCATTATTATAAATTACGTAGAAATACTGAATCTTATCTGAGAGGATCTGATTAATTTCGGATAAACAAAAACTGACAACTATGGATAGCTTGAAAAGCATGCATTCATTTCTGAAAGAGAAATGGTATCTGAAAATCCGGCAGCTATAGATCAATCAGCATGATCACTTCCTGTTGAAAGGAGTTGAAGATATCTAACCCAAATTTTTAACGAAATGAATATTATTAACAAAATCCTCAACGTCGACGATTATTATTTCGACGTGTTTATGTCTATCTCGGAAGCGCTTGCCGGGTTTACTGTAAACGAATTACAGTCTACAGGTTTGGCAGAAACCTATTACACCTACGTTCTGAAAAGCTTAGAAGCAGCTACTTTCGTAGAATTCCTTACAGTTTCTAAAAATATTCTTGAAACTTCTTCCAATGAAGATCAACTGAAAAATGCCATTCAATCTGAGATCATCGCCAATCCCGGAATGAATGATATTGCCGGAAAAGTGATCACCATGTGGTATTTGGGAACCTGGGAAGGGACTTATATCAATGATCTTTCTTACAAAGAAGGTCTTGTCTGGAACCTGATGCACTCTCATCCGCCAGGAGCAAAACAGCCCGGCTACAAATCATGGAATATTAAACCCGTAAACAGCAACTCATGAATCCAGCAAATAACAAAAAAGATGTGATCATCGTAGGAACGGGGATTGCAGGATCATTAATCGCAAAATTACTGTCTGATCATGTATTTGATGTAACAAAAGGCAAAATGATCCACCGTGCAGATGCAGGAAAATCAGATAATATCAAGGAGATATCAATCCTTATGTATGAAGCCGGATTGGAAGCTGGTATTGAACTGGATTCTGTATCCTCAATGACCACTTACAATGAGTATATCCGTACTTTCTACAGAGAAGAAGCCAAAGTTCCCAATTCTCCTTATCCGAATTTGAAACAGGCACCTTCTCCCAATGTTCTGGATATGGAACACATCGTTCAGCCGTTTCCGGATAAAAAAGGGTATCTGGTACAGTTTGGGCCAATGCCTTTTGCAAGTGATGCCATCAGAGTGGGAGGCGGAACTACACTTCACTGGCTGGGAACTACCCCAAGAATGCTTCCTAATGATTTCAAACTCACAGAGAAATATGGGATTACGATTCCCCAGCCGGATTCCGATAAGCCAAGTCCGGTCAACTGGCCGATAGATTATGAAGAACTAAGGCCTTATTATGAAATGGCAGAATTTGAAATCGGGGTTTCCGGAGATGTTTCAAGACAGGAATATCCTATTTCTGAGAATATGGAAGAATATTATGGAGATTATGTATTTCCGATGGAAGAAATTCCGCAAAGTTATATGGATCATAAGATCATTGAAGGTCTTAAAGGTACGAGTGTAACGCTAAGTTCCGGAGAAATTCCGCTGATGATGGTACCTTCTCCTCAGGGAAGAAATTCTATCCCGAATCCAAAATACGGAAAAACAAAGATCATCAAAGCTGAACCCAAAGAATCGGGGTACAAACTGATTTTAGACAGTTCTGAAAAAGAAGAATACAAGGCTCTTGGTTCTGTCTGGAATCCTTATATGGGAGAGCGCTGTGAGGGAAATGCATCCTGCGTTCCGATCTGTCCTGTTCAGGCTAAATATAATGCTTTAAAAACATTGAAAAAAGCGTTGTATAAACTTAATGATAATGAAAACCTTAAGCGTAATCCATACATGCAGGTTCAGGCACAGAGCGTAGTTTACAGGTTAAGTGTTGACCAGAATGATCAGGAGAAAATCTCAAAGGTTCATCTGAGAAGATATACTTCAAAAGAGAAAACAGATTTCGTAGAAGAATCTATTGATACTTCAGATGCCATTGTGATTCTGGCTGCCAATGCTTTTGAAAATCCAAAAATCCTGCTGAATTCCAAATATACAGTTAATAATGTTGTAAAAACAGCTGCCAACAGCAGTGATCAGGTGGGAAGAAACCTGATGGATCATATGGTAATGCTTACCTGGGGACTTTTCCCTGAGCCGGTTTATCCATACAGAGGTCCTGGTTCTACTACCAATATATCGTCTTTCCGAGATGGAGACTTCAGAGGTGAATTTTCTGCGTGGATCTCTCCTCTTGACAACTGGGGCTGGGGCTGGCCGGCATTTTCTCCGGGATCCGATGTTGCCTATTTTATCAGCCAGAAGCTTTTCGGAGCAAAATTAAGACAAGAGCTTACGAACAGACTTTCAAAACAGGTTTTATTCCATTTTGAGATTGAGCAGTTACCTAATCCTAATAACAGAGTTACAATTAATGATCAGTATTTGGATGTTCTTGGAATTCCACGTCCTGTTATTCATTATGAACTAACGGAATATGAAATGAAGGCTATGGAACAGGCAAAGAATGCTTCTGATCAGATGTTCAAAAGATTAAATATTGACGATTTTACAAAATATACTGCGGAAGACAAGAATTCTGTGATCTACAATGGAACAAGATATTCTTACAACGGTGCCGGTCATATTGTGGGAACGCACAGAATGGGGTCTACAGCAGAAGATTCTGTAACCAACAGTTATTGTAAAGCCTGGGACCACCCGAATTTATATATTGTAGGAGCAGGAAACATGACCACATTGGGAACTTCAAACCCTACTTTAACATTATCAGCATTCACAATCCGTTCAGTAGAATCTATTCTTGCTGATCTTGAAACTCAACTTAAAAAATAACAACATGAGACAAAGACTTATCAATAAAACAACACAACCACAGGAAACATCAACAGCAGGAAGAATGGCAAGCAGAAGTACTGTCGTTGCAGATGCAGTTTCATTACCTTCTTTATTATTTGATTCAACTCTTAGCAAAGAAGATTGGATTGAAGGATTAAAACATCACAGCAAAACATTGACAGCTCTTTTACTGAATGATCAGATTGATAATTTTAATGCTTATCTGGAATCTCAGTTCGGTTCTGGAGCTTCGGAATTTAAAAAAGGATTGACAGAAATTGATTATAAACCTATTTTGCAGGATCTTTTACAGACGGCAATTCTTATCGAGCATTCTACTATTCCACCTTATCTTACCGCTTTGTATTCTATCAAGGATGGAACTAATGCTCTAGCTTCACAAATCATCCGAAGTGTTGCCGTGGAAGAAATGCTTCACCTGATCATGGTTTGTAATGTCCTGAATGCAATTGATATCCAGCCATCTGTCAACAAACAGGAGAACTATCCTACTTATCCGATGAAATTACCGATGAACGTTGATTTCTATATAGGCCTGGAAACGTTCTCAAGTAACAGCATTGCAACTTTTATTGCCATTGAAAGCCCAAGCAAACCACTGGTAAAAGCTCCGAAATATGACCATGAAACAGATTCTCCGGCATTATATTCTCAGAGAGCTGCCGTACAGGATACCAACTTATGGACCCTTGAAAATATGAAAGGTTTCATTATGGAAAATGTCCATACCATTGGTGAATATTACGATGTTTTATTCTTCTATATTGTTATTTTCCAAATCATTGCTTATTACAAAGAACATGGAACTCTTCCGAAGAATTTTGAAGAATTAAATACCGGAGGAATTTTCACAGGAAATCCAGCCAAACAAATCCGTCCTGAGCAATACTATGGAAGTGGCGGAAAGTTACACTCTGTAGAAGCATTAGCTGGAGTAATTGCTGTTTTCCAGGAAATCAAAGGACAGGGTGAGGGTGCTGACGATTCTATTTTCGATGTGGATCCGTCTCAATTTGAAGAAGGAATGGAACTGGCTCATTATTTCAGATTTAAAGAAGTATTCCATGAGCATTTCTATCTTGGTGGAAACTACGAACCTTTTATGGATGAAAACGGAATGATGCCTGTTTCTACTCCACCAAACGGAAAAGAATTACCTGTAGACTGGAATGAGGCATATCCTATGAAGCCTAATCCTAAAGTGGAAGATTATAGTAAAAACAAAGAGCTCCATGCACAAGGCGTAGAATTCAATAAAACCTACAAACGTTTATTAGACGCTATACAAAGTGCCGTGGAAGGAAACCAAAGAGAATTGGAAAAATCCATTATGTACATGTATGCATTGAAGGAACAGGCTGTCAACCTGATGAAACAACCATTGGATGCTCAAACTAATGCAGGGCCAACTTTCGAATACACCGATTTATAACCATAAAAACGATATATCATGCTTAAAAGAAAAAAAGTAAGTCCCGAAGCGGGAGGAGAACAGTTATTCCGTAAAATGCCAGGCCAGAATGAAGTTAATCTGGCTGAGCTAATGGATGGATATTCAAAACTTCTTATCGATGATCCTGTAAGACCATTCAGAGAAGACAATCTGCAGGCGATAGAGAATAATGTAGATTATGGAATTCTGGCAGCATTGTCTGGCACATGGGTAAGTTATAATGTTAATTACAATAAAGATATCACTAAGCCCTCATTGGCAAGCGGAGTGCATACTACAATTATGCCTTCCCCGGGAACCAATTCAGGAACGATACCCGGAAAATTTGCTTTCGACAGTGAAGAATATATTGAAAAGTTAACATTTTCAATTGTCCCGGGCGGAGTCCGTAACCGCGGTGGTGCCAGTGAACTCTTCTGCGGAGCTGTTAAATATGAGCAAAGCATTAAGAGTGTTAATACCATACCAGGCCAGGATGCCCTGAAATATACTCCTATCCACGAAGAAAACGGAATGTATTTATGGCTGAGTGATGTCTACAACCATGCAGCAACTAAAGAATCTATTGAAAGAGACCGTGGTATTCATGCCGTTTCAACAGAAGATGCGAAGTATGGATATACCGGCGAATACAGAGACGAACCTCTGCTAAGAATAACACCAGACGGAGAGCAGAACCCTCAATATATTCTTCAAAGCCAGCTGCAGCCGGGCCAGCCTTATTACGAGATTATTCCGGCACAGGAAATAAAACCGGGAGCAGGACTGGATGGGCCTTATTTTATTCCGGACTACTCTATCTCGAGAAGCGGTGTTATTCCTCATGGAAGTACCATTACTTTATTAGGAGATATTATTCCTCAAAATAAAGATAAGAAAACGTTCTATTTAATTGAAGGTTCTCCTAGTTTCCCTTATGGTAAAGAGGCATGGGATACCAATCATCTTTCCATTTCACGAACGATGGGAAATGCAGGAGTAACACCTGAAGAAATTATTGATCTTGACAAACCTGCACCAGATTGGGTTCATGAAACACTTAATGACGATAATGATCCGGGTTCAAATAAGATCTACACCCAGAGAATACTTGCAGATGATTTATATCCTTATTCTGTAAGACCTGATCTGAGGCTCAGAGATACATTAAGAGGTCAGAAGGTCAGCAATTACGTACATGTGAGAATGTCTTCCAAAATGAAAACCGGTGCGCAGGGCGGTATTTTAAATGTTCCTTTTGTCAACCGTTTTGTTCCAACTGTTGAAGTGGATATGGATATGTGGATTGAAACCATTATTGAAGATGGGAAAGAAATTCTTCAGCTGCAATATGAGCAAATTGTATTCTTTGAATTTGATTTTGGAAATGATGGAGGTACCACAAGCTGGCCTCACATCCAGGTCAATACACTTCGTAAATTAGAAGATATTCCTGAGGATCAAAGAAAAGTGATTGAAGAACAATTTTTTAATACTGCCGGAAATTCCGGTGCAGCTTCAGGATGTCCTTATCATAAAGGATAAAATTACTCATCAACAGGATACAAAAAAGAGGCAGTAATCTGCCTCTTTTTTTATGTTTTCTAAAATCTATTAAAGGTTCTCATAGGTCTGATCCACCATAAAGGAGATTGCTTTTTTGATTTTTTCACGCCCTTCAGGTGTATTGGTGTCTATCCCACAGAAAATACTGCCATTCAGAGAGGCAAACATATTGAGGTAATAAAGCCCTGAAACCATAATTGCCATAATAGAGCGATAGGTATCCATTTTATCTTTGAAACGGGATTCCATTAATAATTTGAAAATATATTCCCCGTTTTCTTCCTGAGTATCAATCAGTTTTTTTAATGATTTTCTAGGTTCAGATATGGTCCACAGCAATAGTTTTTGAGCCTCTTTGTTAGTATACACATAATCAAATTGTGAAAGCAGCATGTGCTCGATAAATTCTCTTCCTCCATCTTCCAGGTTCGGTTTCATCTTTTCTACCTCTTCACTCGTTGCTTTTATCCAAAAATCTTGTGTACGAACATATTCGTCCATCAGACCATCCATACCGCCAAAATAGGTGTAGATCATTTTCTTATCTACTCCGGCAGTTGCAGCGATATCATTTATTTTCAATCCTGCATGCCCTTTCGTTTTCAGAATTTTCCCAACTGCATCTAAAAATTTTTTCTTACTGCGTTCTTTATTTCTAATACTCCCTGATGCTGACTTTCTTTCCATGACTAAACATTCAATATACAAGTTTAAGAAAATTTTTTATCATTTTAGACACCAGCAGGTGTCTAATTTCAACTATTTGTATATATTTGTACAAACTAAAACCATTTATTATATAAAAACACGATCGAGATTGAAAAAATAAAAACTATTCAGATTGTATCGTTAGTTCCCTCAGTTTAAAATATTTCAAACATAAGCAACTGAGGTAAAACCCAACCAAACAGCATCATTTTTCGATAATGATGCTGTTTTTATACTCAAAGAGCTGCTATGACATTAAATAAAATACTTTTCAAATGTTGGAATATATTTCTTTATTTTGAAAACGATTTTCTGCCTTTTGAAGCATAATTAAATTGGAATGTCAGCACCACTCAAAGAGTAATTTCTTTTATGAAAAAAATTAATAAGCTGAAATTCAAAACATTAAATTAAATTAGAAAAAATTTCATCATTTTAAACACTTTGTAGTGTCTTATTTTATATATTTGTACAAACTAAAACCATCTATATATCTTAAAACACTTTTAGGTTGAAAAATAAGACAATTCAGACTGTTTTATTTATGTTCCCTTACTTTAAGACAATTTCGAACGCGAAACAGCTAAGGTAGAAACACAACAACACAACTGACCATTAGAGATTTCTAATGGTTTTGTTTTTTATCAAAATACAATCCCTAAGCCTATAAAAAACTTAATATTACAGATTCTCATAAGTTTGGTTCAATAAAAAGGAGATTGCTTTTTTGATTTTTTCCCGCCCTTTAGAAGTGTCTACGTCTATTCCACAGAAGATACTGCCATTCATCGCAGAGTACATATTCAGATAATAAAGTCCTGAAACCAGGATAGCCATTATCGAACGTACTTCATCAGCATTTTCTTTGAAATGACGATCCATCAGCAGTTTAAAAATATACTCTCCGTTTTTTTCCTGAGTATCCGTCAGCTTTCTTAGTGATTTTCTTGATTCTGAAATGCGCCACAGAAGTAATTTTTGCGCTTCTTTGCTTTTGTAAACATAGTCAAATTGTGATAGAAGCATTTCTTCCATGAAAGACTTTCCTCCGTCATTCAATTTCGGTTTTATCTTTTCTACTTCATCAATAGTTACTTTGCTCCAGTAGTCCTGAGACCGGATATACTCATCTATAAGTCCGTCTATCCCTCCAAAATAAGTATAGATCATTTTTTTATCTACCCCGGCTGTAGCAGCAATACCAGTCACTTTCAAAGCAGTATGTCCTTTTGTTCTCAGTATTTTTCCCACTGCATCCAAAAATTTCTTTTTACTGCGTTCCTTGTTCCGGATACTTCCTGCCACTGACTTTCTTTCCATGGTAAACTTTTCAATCATACAAGTTTATGAATTTTTTTTCATTTTAGACACTTTTTAGTGTCTAAATGTATATATTTGCATAAACTAATAACCATTTTATATAAACGAACGATCAAAGTTGTGGGATTGAGTGAGATCAGATTGTACCGTTAGTTCCCTCAGTTTAAATGTTTTGAACATTCCATGACTGAGGTAAAACATTACTCACAGCACTATTTTTATAGTGCTGTTTTTATTTAACAGAGGTATTTTCTCTCATTTAGCAGCCATAAATACCTGTTCTGTTAATATTTTAAAAATTCATTTTCACTGGAAACACCTTCTATCAAAGGGGGTTTATTAATTTAATCATAGATTTAATAAAAATATTTTTACTTTTTTTTATTTTTAGACACTTAGAAGTGTCTTATTTTGTATATTTGCTTCAAACTAATAACCATTTTATATAGAAACACTATTGAGTTGGGAAAAATTAAAAAGTTTCGAACACAAGCAACTAAGGTAAAAACACTAAATGCAACAGTATCATTAGCTCTTTAATGATGCTGTTTTTAAATTTAAAGTTCAGATTTTTGATTTTGAAATACAGAAAATTGTATATACCGGCTTCGGTATAGAATAGTTGATATGAAGAGAGACTGTCCTAGGACAGTCTCATGTTTTTAAAGATCATATTTTATTAACCTTTTGCTTTTTTGTCTGTGAAAAAATGATATCCGTCCTTTTTTTCAATAAGCTGTAATGGATATAATGATGGATTATACGTTCCGTTCAGCACTTCATTCAATGCATGTTTTTTTGATTCACCAAATGCAATAACCAGAATATTTTCAGCATTATTGATTACCGGAGCAGTCAAAGTAATTCTGAACATTTCCTGAGGCTTCAGATAATAGGCAGAAACCCACTTTTCTTTTTCATTTAAAACCTCCTCACCAGGAAATAAAGAAGCGGTATGACCGTCATCTCCCATTCCTAAAAGGATAAAATCAAAAACACCTTCACTCCCAAGAACACTTCTAATTTGTTCTTCATAGGTCCTTGCATAGTCTTCAGGAGTAACTCCTTCAGCATACATAGGAAAAATATGGTTTTTATCAACGGGAACCTGGCTAAGAAGAGCTTCATCCGTCATTCTGAAGTTGCTTTTATCATCATGTAAAGGAACCCAACGTTCATCAACCCAGAAAAAGTAGACTTTATTCCATTCAATCTGTTCTTTATATTCCGGCGTTGCCAATAGTTTGAAAATGGCTTTTGGAGAAGAACCGCCACTCAGTGCCACTACAAAACGTCCATTTTCTTGAATAGATTTTTTTGAAAGGTCAACAAATGCATCTGCTGCCTCTGTGTACAGTTTTTCCAGATCGTCAAATACTGTAATATTCATTTTTTGTCTGTTTAAATTTTTATTGTTTTATACCCAGCTATGTCCTTGTCTCTCCACCAAAGCATTGCAGTCTTCCGGTCCCCAGCTTCCTGCTTTATAATTCGGGAAGGATAAGTCTTTGTTATTTTCCCATGCTTCCTGTATTGTTGTAACAACATCCCAAGCTTCTTCTACCTGATCAGAACGCATAAATAAAGTAAGATCTCCTAAAAGGGCATCCTGCAACAAGGTCTCATAAGCTTCCGGCGTATCATCCTGACAGGCAAAATTATCAAAAATCATTTCTGCTGGTTTCAAATCCAAAGTCAGTCCCGGTTTTTTTGTCATAAACTGCAATCTGATATCCATCATCGGCTGAATATTAATAATCAACCTGTTAGCTGATAAAAGATGTGGACTGTCTGAGAATGTGGAATGAGGAAGCGGCTTAAACTGAATGGTGATATAAGAATGTTTTTCTTTCATTTTCTTTCCTGTACGAACGTAGAAAGGAACATCCTGCCATCTTTCGTTATCCAGATAAAATTTTATCGCAGCAAAAGTTTCCGTATTGGAATCCCCGGCAATGCCGTTCTCCTGGCGGTAGCCTTTCACATCCACCCCGTTTATTGTACTTTTTCCGTACTGGCCTCTTACTGCATAATGCTCAACCTGATCCGGAGAAATTCTGCGAATTGATTTCAGAACGTCAACTTTACGGTCTCTTATTTCGCCTGATTTCAATGAAGCCGGAGGTTCCATAGCCACCATACACAGGATCTGCAACAAATGGTTCTGAATCATATCTCTCAATGCTCCTGTCTGTTCATAAAAAGCACCTCGTGTCTCCACTCCTACTTCTTCTGCTACTGTAATCTGTACTGATTCTATATATTTATGCTTCCATAAAGGCTCAAAAATTGAATTTCCGAATCTAAATGCCAATATATTCTGCACTGTTTCTTTTCCCAGATAATGATCAATACGATAGATCTGTTCTTCTTCAAATGTTTTTGCCAGAAGAGTGTTCAGTTCAATCGCCGACTGTTTATTATGACCAAAAGGTTTTTCAATAATAATACGGTCTTTTTTCGGATCGGAAGCTAATGCTGTCGTTTTAATATGATTGGAAATAGTGGAAATGAAATTAGGTCCTATTGACAGGTAAAATAACCTGTTGGCTCTCATTCCGTAAACTGTGTCAAAATCCAGCAACTTCTGCTGCAGATTCTGATACGAACTTTCTTCATCCAACTGATGCTGAAAGTAAGTAATATGGGCCTGAAAACCTGCCCAGTCCTCAGAAGTTACTTTTTTTCTGGAGAAACTTTCCAGGTTTTCTTTAATATAATTTCTAAAGAGTTCATCTGTATTTTCGGCTCTTCCCAATGCAACAATATTGAAGCCTTTGGGCATTCTGCCGTCGATATATAAGTTATAAAATGCCGGAAAAAGTTTTCTTTTTGCCAGATCTCCTGTAGCACCAAAAATAACGATAGTTGTTGGCTGCAAGATTCTATTTTGATTCATTTTTCCGAGTTTTAATTGTTTGCTGTTTGCCAAGAGGTATGGAACACTCCTTCCCTGTCAGTACGCTGATAAGTATGAGCGCCGAAATAATCACGTTGAGCCTGGATCAGATTCACAGGAAGAGATTCTGTAGTGTAGGCATCAAAATATCCCAAAGCAGTCTGAATTCCCAAACTTGAAATACCGTTTGCAGCAGCATATCCGGCAGTTTTTCTTAAAGATTTTATTTTTGATTTTACCAATTTGGAAATATCATGATCAAGCAGAATATTAGAAAGATCAGGGTTTTGAGTGTAAGCCGAATAGAATTTCTCCAGCAATACGGAACGAATGATACATCCTCCTCTCCAGATTTTCACAACATCTTTCAGTGGAATTTCAAAACCGTATTCCGCAGATGCTTTTACCAGTAAAGACAAGCCTTGTGCATAGCTTATTAGCGTCGAAAGAAAAAGGGCATCTCCTACTTCCTGAATAAACAATTCTGTGTTTTCCGGCTTTGTGATTTCTTTTTCACCATATATCTTGGAAGCCTGAACTCTCTCTTCTTTATAGGCGGATAAAATTCTTGAAGTTACCGCAATATCAATGGTAGGAATAGAAACTCCGATTTCCATGGCCTGTTCAGAAGTCCATTTTCCGGTTCCTTTTGCTCCTGCTTTATCTAAAATCTGATCAACAAGATAATTTTCTGTAAATGAATCTTTCTGAGTAAAAATATCTCTGGTAATCTCAATAAGGAATGAATTCATTTCTCCATTATTCCAGTCTCTGAAAATCTCATACAGCTGTTCGTTATTCAAACCAGCCCCTCTTTTAAGGAGATCATAAGCTTCACTGATAAGCTGCATAATAGCATATTCAATACCGTTGTGTACCATTTTTACGTAGTTCCCGGCAGATCCTTTCCCCATATATGCTGTACATGCTTCGTTATCTACTTTTGCAGCAATAGCTTCAAGCATTGGCTTAAGAAGTTTGAAAGCTTCCAGATCACCTCCGGGCATTATACTTGGACCTCTTCTGGCTCCTTTTTCTCCACCAGACACTCCCATTCCCATAAAATGCAGTTTTTTAGATGCCAGATCAGCAACACGTCTGTTGGTATCTTCAAAATAAGAATTCCCTGCATCAATTACGATATCACCTTCATTCAAAAGCGGGGTAATGTTTTCCAGCACTGCATCTACAGGTTTTCCTGCAGGAACCATAAGAATAATTTTCCTTGGGACTTCTAATGCAGATACAAAATCTTCTAAAGAGCCTGTACCTTTTACTTTCATTTCTGAAGCAGCACCATTCTCTAATTCTTTTACTTTCTCCTGATCAAGGTCAAATCCTGCGATTGAAAACCCGTTGTCAGCGATATTATAAAGAAGATTCCGCCCCATCACTCCAAGGCCAACTATTCCATAACTATATCTTTCCATTATATTGGTATTAATATGAATTTAATTACAGAGAATAAAATTACGTAAATGCCTATAAGGAAAAAAATAAAGGAAGAAAAAAAATTGTAATACTTCCGTTTTCCCCTCATTTATAAGCTACTAATATTCACATTTTCACATGTTTTTCTTTTTATAGAATAAAATTCAATCATTATTATGGTAATGATCTATTAAAACAGTCTGTTTTTTGGCATAATTAAACTTATATTTGCCAAAATTTATAAAGTAATGAACTATAAACTTGAACTCAACACTCAGGAACCTAATTCTAAAATCGTTTTTAATACCATCAAATTTGATTCGTTCAAGATTAATATAGTTGAAAGATATATCGGGTCAATGAAGGCTCGTCCTACATTATGTGAAGTTTTATTTAAAGTAAGAACTTTGGATGATGTAATTATCAACAGAAGAGATGGTAATATAAGAGTAAAGATTAAGGGTGATGATTTTGAAACATATCAGAAATTATCCAGAGATCTGAATTCTTATGAGTATAAAAACAAATTGATCAACAGAAAAGAGGTAGAAGAAAATTATGTTCATTTCATCCTGAGTTTAGTGATCACAAATTATCAGCTTAATTAAGCTGTTTCCGGGAATTATCCCTCTGTAAAAATATAGAGGGATAATTCTCAAAAACATATGCATAAAGAGCAAACAGTTCTTAGTATTTAAAAACTGTAAAATACCCGGAAAAGATATTTGTTTTTCAGCACTTTCGGTCTGAAATACATTTAGAAAAAATAAAGTTTAAATCAAATTATTTGTTATTACGTAGGATATTGCTTCGATAATATTTTTTACACCAATTCTTTCAAACAATTTGCTCCTGTGAAACTTTATGGTACTGGGTGACACAAACAATTGCTCTGCAATTTCTTCTATTTTTAATCCCTGAAGATAGAGTCTTATAATTTCAATTTCCCTTATTTTTAAGGTAATTTTACATTCTTCCGTCCATTTTCCCGTAAAGAGATTATATTTCCAATAGCTTTCTGCGGTATTGGATATGATCCGGATATTTCCTGCAGTCCGATTAAGTGAATAGGACACTACACAAACAATTTTAGAGATTTCTCCATCATCATCAAGCTCTATAGGTGTAATCCTATGATTAACAAGCACATCTATGCTATTGGTATATTTAAGATGGAAATCATAGGTAATGGTGTGTACTTTTTTCTCTTCCGGTGAAAGACAATCAAAGAATTTAAGTCCATAAATGCTCACTTTTTTTAATATTTCCAGATCTTCCTTCTTGGTGTGTTTACGAAAAAAATTATACCCCATTTTTTCAATTTCAGCAGACCGCAAACCTGAAAAAAGAAGAGGGTTTTCTGAAATAAACTCTAATTTTCTGGTTTTAAGATCTGCAATGTAAACACTCCCCAAACTGGTTCCTGATACTGCTTTGAGCACATTAAAGTATTTGTTTCTACTTTTTTCTTCAAAAACTGATACCCCGGATCCTTTCCTGGGATACAATGAATTTATTTTATCACTCATATTTTTAATATATAATAGGGGTGAAAAACTATTTTTTATAAGATTTACTTTTTGCAAACATATTCATAATTAATTTAAATAAAAAAAATCTATCAAAAATTAATTATAATTAAATCTAAATCTATGAAACATTTACTTTGATAACAAAAAAATCTAAAATTTACCATTTTACTACATTTTCCATATTACGGATGTTTTTTTTCTGTGTTACATACGTATAGAAACCGGATTAAGAGCAAAAAATCAAAAACAAGCTTTGGGATAAAACTTTATTCTTAAAAGAAAACAAAGGGATTCTCTTTTCTGAAAGCACTTTAGAAAAAATACATTTCCACTTAACTCATTAAACTTTGATTTAAAACTATACGAAAGTATAGTCACTTTATATTTTTATTCAATTATTTTTACCCTAACCATAAAATAAAAATTAATCATAAAAATTTCATGTAATAATGAAAGAAAAACCAATCCATTAAAAACTATTACAACTCATGAGTACCCAAGTGAACGTTTTTATATCTGAAGATATCAAAACGGCACTGAACGGCCTCTGAAACCATTCCCACCTACTTACTATCCTACTATTTTTCCTATTTATTATTAATCACTTTTTATAAAAGAAGTGATAAGGAAATACAGTGATCTATTTTAACCAACTTATCGTCTCTGTGGATAAAAATACAGGAGTTTTTCAGGAATTTCTGCATCAAATTCTATAGAAGTGCTCCTTGTATCTTCTCAAAAGAATCCTTAAGCGAATTAAATAACAGACTGACTCTAACTAAAACGAAACTATATGAGAAAAATTCTACCCATAGTCTTATTTTTATTGACTTTTACATTCAAAGTCCAGGGGCAGGCCTGTGGTCCCGTTCCCGTTCCATTTTTACAGTCATTCAGTACCGGGGCGCTTCCTGCATGCTGGACCAGCCAGAATCCCACTTCAACCTCTACGAATGCTAACGTTAAGTGGAAATTTTCAGGATCAGCCGGATATGGAGCCACCGGAAACGGAGGGAAACCTGCAGGAACTTTTGCCTGGGTTGACGCATCTACACCCTATACCGGTGAGCATACTGTGGAACTTATAAGTCCACAGATAAACCTGGCGGGATTAACGAATCCTTATGTCAAATTTGAATGGTTTAAAGACCATTTAACAGCACTTAACGGCACAGTACCCAATGCCGACAACAATGAGCTGAAACTCGCTGTCAATAATGGTTCCGGATGGGTACAGATCTGGTCCAGCGACACCAATTCCCCAGAATGGAGAACAGTAGGTGTAGCTCTGGCAGCGAGCTATGCAGGAGCTACGATCCAACTTAGATTTACCGTTGATAAAGATGTAGCGGGAAATGCTAATTTCTATGATGATGTCTTACTGGATGAAGTTCAGGTAATGCAGGCCCCAACATGTTTTGAACCTACTACTTCCCCTGCAACCAATATTGCACCTACCTCAGCTACACTTAACTGGACCGCTCCACTTTCTCCAGCTCCGGCTCCCGCCAATGGCTATGAATATTATTACAGTACAAACAATACTCCACCTACAGCAGCAACTATCGGCACTCCGAATCCGGGAACAAGTGCTAATATCAGTTCACTTACTTCCGGAGCGGCTTATTACTGGTGGGTAAGATCTGTTTGTTCAGCTACAGACAAATCGCCATGGGTGGAAGGTAATTCTTTTACACCCGGACAGATTGGAGGAGGTACGGCAACTCATGCCTTTTTACCCGTTTATTCGTGTTCAGGATTTAATTATTCTCAGCAGATTTATATGGCTTCAGAAGTTGGAGCAGCCGTTGGAACGAATAATTATATAACAGCGATCAGGTTCTTTGTTTCCACAACTGCAGCTACTCAGGCTAATTATAATCAATGGGTAGTCTATATGGGAAATACGGCACAGACAGATTTTGCAACTACAACAAGCTGGATACCTTCTTCTTCTTTGACGCAGGTATACTCTGGTACTTTACCGGCAATGACTGCAGGTGCCTGGATAGAAATTCCTTTAAGCACTCCGTTCTTGTGGGATGGAGTAAGCAATGTAGTAATAGGTGTTGACGAAAATTCTACAGGTACATCATGTACCGCAAACTGGGGAAGCTATTCTGCCGGAAACAACCGTGGTATGATTTATTATAATACCACCACGAATCCGGATCCCGCGAACCCTCCTACTGCTACAAGCCGATACGCAGTCCTTCCGAGAGTACAGCTAACAGGAACAACATTACCAAGTTGTACCAATACATCACCTGCCAATATTACAGTGAATAATATTACGGCAACTTCAGCAAATGTTACCTGGACAGCAACAGCGAATGCTACTTATGTTGTAAGATACAGAATACCGCCTTCGCTTACCTGGCAAACCATCAATATCACAACTCCTTTTACCAATAGCGTAACTCTTACTTCTCTTACTGAGCAGACTCCATATGAAGTAGAAGTTGCAACAATTTGCGGAACACAGGGAGCATTTTCTACACCGGTCAATTTTACAACACCTGCATTGACTTATTGTAATTCTGGAACGGCAACGGTTACAAATGGTTACATCAACAATGTTACCATGATTGGCACCAATGTTCCTTTAACCAGTAATAATTCAGGACCAACAACTTATACGGATTATTCTTCTGATCCTACAAAAACGGTTACTCTTCTTAGAAACTCAACCAATAATACATTATCTGTAGGAAGATCTATTATATCAGGAACCTATTCTACCAATGCATGGATAGATTTTAACGGCGACGGTATTTTTGATAATAATCCGTCTACAACTCCTGGCGGGGAAAGGATTATGAATCTTGGATATTCCAGCACTACTCCTGTTACTGCAGTTTTTTCAGTTCCTGCTAATGCTTATACAGGCACGAGTAAAGTAAAAATGCGTGTTATTGTGTATTCTTTAACTCCGGCCAATGCCTGTGCATCGCTAACTAGTAATGGAGAAGTTGAAGATTATTATGTGAAATTTATCGATCTTCAGCCTTGTACCACCGCCCCTCCTACCAATATTGCAGTCAATAATCTTACCCATAATTCTGCATATGTATCATGGATTCCTACGTCTAATGCAACTTATGTTATCAGATGGAGACAGGGAACCACGGGAGCATGGCTTCCAAATCCGGCAGGACAGACTCTTCCGGCAGGACAAAGTTTTTATACGATTAACGGACTTACTGAGCAGACGGCTTACCAGGTACAAATTTCAACAATCTGTAATGGTACGCAGGGAGCTTTCTCTCCAAGTATAAGTTTTACTACTCCACCGTTAACGTATTGCAGCATGACCGGAACAGGCACCAATGATTTTATTTCTAATGTGAAAGTTACTCCTGTCAACTTTCCGATAATGGATAATACTTCGGTTCAAACCAATTATATCAGTTATACTACACCAGCAACTCTTATCAATCTTGAAATTGGTTCTCAGGGAAATCAATTATCGGTTTCCAAAGAATGGGTTGGCACTCAGTACGCTGATGCCATCAATGCATGGATTGACTGGGACAGAGATGGGGTTTTCACTGATGCTGAAAAAGTAATGACTTCTGCTGCCAGCACAACTACTCCCATAACAGCAACTTTTGATGTTCCTACAACAGGAGTTTATATAGGTCCGTTAACTACCACCATGAGAGTTGTTATGAAAAGAACCAGTGCTCCGGTAATGTGTTCTGATGCAGCTAATGGCGAAGTGGAAGATTATGCTGTAAAGTTAAGACCCTGCAGTAATATGACACCCGGGAATCCCGTATTCACCAATGTTACACATAATTCAGTGAATATAAACTGGACTTCAGCTACTAACAACAATGCTTTTATCCTGGAATACAGACCTGTTACGATTCCGGCTTCTGCCTGGACAACTTTAAATCTTTCTGTTTTAGGGGGAAATCCACCTATAACGATCAATGCTTTAACACCAGCTACAGTTTATGAAGTAAGAATTGCAGCTGTTTGCGGAGGTACAGGAATCGGAACGTATACTCCTATAAAAACATTTACAACACGATGTGATCCTACCCCGCCGTTTGTGACAATAAGCAATGTAACATCCACTTCAGCAGTGATCACCTGGAATCCTGTGGTTCCGAGTGCTTCCTATATTTTAAGATGGAGAGAGGTAGGCAGTATTCCATGGAATACACCAACGGTTCCTCAACCGCCGGCAAATTCATATACGATTCAAAACCTTGATTCATTCAAAACTTATGAAGTACAGGTTGCCAATATCTGTATCGGAGAAACAGCTGCCAATCCGTGGTCTAATCCAAAAACATTTACCACAGAAAGAATTTGTGAAATCCCTCCTCCCGGACTTACCATTACTCAAATCACCCCAACGACCGCTGAGGTCCTGTGGGATTCTTTTCCGGGAGCTACTTATCTATTGAAATACAGAAAAGTCGGAATCCCAAGCTGGACTGATGTTGTGGTATCTACCAATACCTACACCATCACCGGTTTACTGGAGCTTACAAAATATGAAATGCAGGTTTCCAATATCTGTAACGGAATGCCCGGAAATTTCACAAAACTGTATTTTTTCACTACTCCTACTGTAATCTACTGCCCGATGTCGGCAGCTAACTCTACAACGGAATTCATTTCAAAAGTTACGGTAAAGCCTAGTGGCAATAAGGAAATGGTCAATGAATCTCTTGCGTCCAGTTATTCAGATTTCACAGGAAATCCTTTGAAGTTTATTGATTTGATTCAAGGGTCAACGGGTAACCATATTACAATTGATAAGACTTTAAGTACCGGTACTAATGCTGGTGTTGTCATCTGGATTGATTTCAACAGGAATGGAGAATTTGACATCAGTGAAAGAATTCTCGCAGACGGACCTAATGGAAATCCAACAGCAAGTACTACTTTTTCTGTTCCTCAGGATGCTTTTATAAGCCTGACAGACCAGAAATATGTAGTAATGAGAGTCGCATTACAGAAAGACGGGATTCCTGTAAACTGTATGAGTTTCAAAGATGGTGAAGTGGAAGATTACACGGTACGAATCTCAAAAACCACGGTTCCTAATTCTCTTAATCAAACGGACATTCATATTTATCCTAATCCGGTAAGCTCGGTATTGTATGTGAAAAATATAAGTGCAAAAGCTAAATATAAAATCTACAGTGCTGTTGGAAGACTTATATCTACAGGAATAATTCTGAACAATGCTATTGATGTGAGCAACCTTATCAACGGTATATATATAATAGAGATCGAAGATGGAAACACAACCGTTCATAAAAAATTAATAAAAGAATCATAATTGATTTTTAAAAAAGAATTCGTAATTTTTAAGATCAAAATTCAGCAATGCATGAAAAGCTTTATATTTAGTCTATTATTCTTATTATTAGGCATCCCAACCTGTGCTCAAAGAGATACAGATCACTGGTTTGCACCTTATTACGCCTCTGTAAGTTATACGCAGGCATTATATCTTTCTACCGATTCTGCAACTCCTTTTGTTGTTACCATTAACAGCAACAATGTTCCGATTGGTAATGTAACCATCAGTAAGGGCGCTCCTCAGACATTTGTGGTACCTATTGGCAATATAGCCGCCAATGTTACAACAGATGCATTTACTACTATTAATAAAGGTTTATATGTACAAGGTGCCAAGCCATTCTACTGTTCATTAAGAATGGTAAGCAGTACTACACACGCTGAAATTATAACAAGTAAAGGAAAGGCCGGGATTGGCAAAGAATTTTATGTAGCCGGAACTCCTACTACCGCAACACTTACCTTGTATAACTTCACGGCAGGGATATTGGCAACAGAAAACAATACGGTAGTAACCGTTACATGGAATGGAAATGTAACATTTTTTGGAGGAACACCAACCACCCATTCGCAAACCATTACTCTCAACAAAGGGCAATCATTTATTTTTGCCGGAGGTCCTGGACTCAATGGTCAAAACCTATCAGCTTTTATTGGAGCTAAAATTGTTGCTGATAAACCTATTACCCTTACCAACGGAAATGTTAATGGAAATTTTGGAAGCAACACCAGTACGGGATCAGATGCAATTCTTGATCAGGCTGTACCTACAGATAGACTTGGAAGCACTTTTGCCATGGTTAGAACCAGATCTACCAATGCCGATTTGGAAGGTGGTATTGTTGTAGGAACAGAAAACAATACCCAAATATTCATCAATGGTTCTAACACTCCTATTGCGACTATCAATAGTGGTGAATTTTACAGAATTTCAGGGAGCAATTATGTTCAGCAGGGAAATTCCGGGCATTTTAATATGTTTATTACGACTTCAAAAAATGTCTATTTATATCAGATGGTTTCTGTGAATAACAGCAGTGCAACCTGTGGTTTCAATTATATCCCGCCATTAAACTGTTTTCTTCCCCGAAAAATTGAAGAAATCGGGAAGATCAATGAAATGCCAACGGGACCGGGGGTAACAAGTACTGTTCCAACCGGAGCCATTGTAAAACTGAATATTTTAACGGAAACCGGAGCCAATGTAACGGTAAACGGAAATACTCCCACTGCTGCAGAAGGACCTTTCGCCTTGACGGGGAATAGCGGCTGGGTAACCTATGCTATCCCATCTATCACCGGAAATGTAACAGTAGTTTCTGATAAGGCTGTAACAGCGGGTATTAACGGTGGATACAGTACATCCGGATATGGTGGATACTTCGCTGGCTTCTCTTCTATACCATTGATTTCCAAAAAGACAGGAGAATGTATTCCTGGTATTGTACTGGAAGTAAGTGACAGTTATGATACCTACCAATGGTTCCTTAACGGAAACCCTATTACCGGAGCTAATGCCAATACTTATACCCCACTGATTGCAGGGAATTATACGGTAAAAATTTCAGTGAGCTCTTGTAATCCGGCAACTACTCCGGTTTATAAGGTCTACACCTGTCTTGAAGAGTCTACCAAAGCGATAACTGTTTGTGAAGGATACCAGACTATAGTACCTGAATTTACCAATTCTACCCAAACCTATGTTCCAAGTACAGTAACTATTATTACCCCTCCGGCAAATGGCACTGTTACTATTGATACAGCAGGAGTGATTAATTACGTTCCAAACTTCGGTTATCTGGGTACTGACACTATTGTTTATAAGTTTTGTGGAAACAACCCGGATTTTACAGATTGTGAACAGGTAACTTTAACATTAACGGTTTCTGAAAGCCCAATCGTGAAAGATGCGGCCTTAAGATCATGCTTCCAGCCTTCTAATCCGGCACTTGGGGTATTTAATTTAACATCAGCAGGAGTTAATGTGCAACCTGGAACTATTAAGCAGTATTATCCGTCTCCTACTGATGCACACAACGGAACAAACGAAATCCCGACTCCAGCCAATTATATTGCCCCTACTGGTGTGGTTTACGTTAAGGTAAGCAATGCCAACGGATGTTACAGAATTGCAGAAATAACTCTTACAGTTATTCCTCCTCTGTACTCAGAAGTATTGAAGGATAAGATTATCTGTATAGAAAACACCACTACATTAGATGCAGGGCCAGGTTTTACTTCTTATGAATGGAGTACGGGAGCGACAACCCAGTCCATCAAAAATATAGGAGTTGGAACCTATTGGGTAGATCTGAAAACCAGAGAATGTACCACAAGACAAACGGTGAAGGTGTATGCTTCTGAAAATCCTGTTATTTCGGATATTACTATTAACAATAATACGGTTACTTTAAACGTAATTGCAGGAACAGCACCTTATCAGTATTCGATGGACAATATCAACTGGCAGGATGAAAATATATTTACCAATATATCTCGTGGAAGCCATACTTTCTACGTAAGGGATTCATACAAATGTGTTCCTCTGCAGGTAGAAATCACGGTTCCTAATCTGATCAACATTATCACTCCTAACGGTGATGGAATCAATGACGTCCTTGATTATTCTGCTTTGGCAAATAAAAATAATTTCACGTTCAGCATCTATGACAGATATGGAAGTAAGCTTCATGTAGGAAGTAAATTAAACGGATTTAAATGGGACGGAGCCATGGATGGCAAAAAAGTACCTACCGGAACCTACTGGTTTGATATGGGCTGGAATGAGAACAATACAAAACAAACTCCAATAAAATATACGGGATGGGTTGTAGTAAAAAACAGGAATTAGTCCCAACCCTCTACAGTAAATCGTTGGAAATTTAAACATCTATTTTATTATGAAAAAGTTATTATATATATTCCTCATTATTTCTTCAGGTTTACTTTGGGCCCAGAAAAACAGCAACGTACGGTTTGCTGTTTACAATGATGCCATCGGAACTGCCAGCATGTTTGATCTTTACAAAAGCGGTATTGAAAAAGTAAACGTTTATAAAACCAAGGCCAATCTGCCTTCTCATTTAAAGAAGTTTGATTATCTCGCTGACAACGGCTTAATAGAGATCAAGTTTAAAAAAAATGAAGGTTATCCTGATAGTTTATCGTTGGAAATGCTCAATGAACAAAGTAATCTTCCTAAAGACAGACCCGTGTTTATTGAAGGATATCAATTTAATGATACTACTACCCGGGTTTACAATGATATGATCACCAACATTGAACTTGCAGATTTCAACGGACAAAAATGCATCCATATTTCCACCATAAAAAATTAATGACTGGCATTAGCTGGATATTAATTTAAAAACAGAGGCTATTTCGTGAATGAAGTAGTCTCTTTTTATTTTGAAACCTATTGCTTTACTTCAATAGCTTGGAAAACCATACATAAATATCCATATCACCAGGAATATTCAGTTTTTTTCGCAGATTGTATTTCTTGGTCTGAACTGTTCTTACTGAAGTGTGGGTATATCCGGCAATATCTTTTGTAGAAAAGTTCAGATAAATGTAGGCACTGAATCTTATTTCCGAGATTTTTAAAGGAGAAATCTTAAGAAGTTCTTCTGAAAAACGTGGACAGTACTCATGGAAACGGGTTAAGAATTCAGAATTATTTTCTTTGGCAAGCTGTATAACCTCATCAAAAATACACTGCTGTACAGGCGACTGATAAGATACATTAATTTCATCCAGGTTTCTGGTTTTATATTTTCTATAGTAAGACAAAAAAAGAAATATGAAAAAAATACATATTACAATACTCCCCAATAATATTATCACAAGCTCTTCTGTAATTTTTTTTTCATTTTTAACTTCAAAATCATCTCTCTTATCAATATGATCTTTTAAATCATAGTTCTGCTGTTCTCCGGCAGCCTGAATATCCAATAACTGATCCGCATAAAAAGCAGTGCTATCTTTATCTTTTAATTCTTCATACAGTGTCTTCAGCTCATTGATCACTGATTTTTGATGATATTCATCCTTAAAATGATGGTTAGCAATTTTTTTACATATCCATAGATAATGCTTTACATTTTCAAAGTCTTTTATTGCCCTATAATATTTGGCTGCATGAAACGAGGTAAAATACAACAACCCTTTATCATCTGTTTTTTGAAGGTCGGTAAGGGATTCCTGCACATATATTTTTGCTGAATCCAGTTTTCCCAGATCAACATATACCGCAGCCAGATAAGGGGTTGTCATATAGCTCCATGCTATTTTGGTCTTGTGTATTTTATATCGGCTATTTTTATTTTCTCTGTATATCTTGGAATATGTATAGGCAGTTTTAATTTTTCTCAATGCTTTTTTACTCTCATTCATTTCATTATAAAAGCCAGCATACTGCCAATTGATCAGATAAGTATAATAAGCATTTTTCTGCTCTACAGTCTTTTCATAAATTTCATCCATCTGCCGTAACGCAGCAACCCTTTCCCCTAAATTATAATAAAGCAGGGATTTTAAAAGATTGAGATATAGAACAACTTCAAAATCTGTTTCTTCACTGATTAGATTTTCTTTCTCCACTTTTTCGATATAATAAAATGCTTTTTTTATATCATTGTTCTTATTGTAAATATTGGCAATCTTAAGATACCCTAATGCAATACAATCCTGGTAGGAATTCATTCGGCAAATCGTGATAATATTTTCAATTTTCTCTATTTCTTTTGGGCCCGAGGTACAAAATTCAATATCAAAAAGAATATTCTTCAGCTCTTCTTCAGTTTGTTGCGCGTAAAAAAGTGAAGAAATTAAAAAAAGTAGAAAACTTAGATTTTTTATCATTATTACTACATACAGTTTCATGCAATATTAATACTATAACAATTCAATAACAGACAAAATACCTACGTATCATATACACAAAACACAAATTCAACAATTAAAGACCACTTACATTACACAATTAACAATTATTTTTGACCGAAAATTATTTCACGATTTAACTCCACAATAGAAATTAACAACAATACATGACGAACTTACAATATCTTAATTCAGTATATACCACATAAATTCTATGAAAAAATTACTCCCTTATTTGTTTTTGTTCATTGCAATCTTTGTAAAACCACAGAATGATAATTGCTCTGGAACTAATCAAATCACTGTGGAAACAAATATTGCATCAGCAGCAATTACTTTCTATTACTGATACATTAAAAAACAGGTTAAAACAATTGAAAAACCGTAATCTCAATTGTATCTGAATGATGTAAAAGCAGGATTATACCTGATTATTTTAAAAATGACAGACGGAACTACAAAAACAATTAAAAAATAACAGCTTTTCAGAATCAGAAAATAGTTTTTAATATTTAGGATATCTTCAGCCTGCAGGTTTGTGTTATTTTTCTGCAGGTTTTTTAAAAAATTTGAAAGTTCAAAACACATTATACTTTTTCACATTTGCACAGAGGCTATTTCATGAATGAGACAGCCTTTGTTTTTTTATAGATAATTTTATTTCAATAATTTGGAAAACCAAACATAGATATCCATATCACCGGGAATATTCAGTTTTTTTCGCAGATTGTATTTCCTGGTCTGTACAGTTCGTACTGAGGTAAATGTATAGTCTGCAATTTCTTTGGTAGAAAAATTCAGGTATATGTAAGCACAAAATCTTATTTCTGATATTTTTAAAGGAGAAACTTTAAGCAGTTCTTCTGAAAAACGTGGACAGTATTCATTAAAACGGGTCAAAAATTCAGGATTATTTTCTTTGGCAAGCTGTATAACTTCCTTAAAAATACTCTCCTGAACGGGTGAATGATGAGGTACATCAATCTTATCCAAATTTTTGCTTTTGTGCTTTCTGTAGTAATACAGGAAAAGAATAATAAAAAGAATACATATGGTAATACTTACTGATAAGATGAAGAAGAGACTTTTTGTTTCTTTTTTTCTTTTAGTGATTTCCAATTCGTTCTGTTTATCTACAGTATCATTTAAAGTCCGGTATTGTTCACTGCTTGAAGACTCTATATCCAGCAGCCAGTTAGAATAATAACCAATACTGTCTTTTTGCCCCACACTCTCGTATAAAGCTTTAAGTTCATCAGCTACAGCTATTTGATAATTTTCGCTTTTATAGTAATTCTTAGCAATATTTTTACATATCCATAAATAATGTTGAGCCTGCGAGATATTTTTAACGGCTTTGAAATATCTTCCGGCATAGAAAGCGGTAATATATTTTATCCCGATATCATCTATCTTTTTTTCATTCTGAATAGCTTCATCAATATAAATTTTTGCTGAGTCCAATTGATTGAGATCTGTATATATACCGCCAAGGTAGGCTGAGGTTTTATAACTGTTACTCAATCTGTTTTTATCTATCCGGTAACGGTTCCCTTTATTTTCTCTGTAAATTTTCGAATATTTATAAGCTGTTTTATTATACTTTAATGCCAGGTCTTTTTTATTGACTTCATCATATTTACTGGCATACTGCCGGTTAATTAAATAAATAAAATAAGCATTATTGGTTTTCATTGCGTCATCATAAATCTCATCCAACTGCTTAAAAGAAGCAACCCTCTCCCCTAATTTCTGGTATAAAAAAGATTTCTGTAAATGAAGATAAAATATAACTTCAAAGTCTGTATTAGAATTGATGAGGTTTTCATTCTCTACTTTATTGATATAATAGAAAGACTTTTTTGTATCATTAAGCTTATCATAGATATTGGCAATCTTAAGATACCCTAGTGCAACACAATTATTATAGGACTCTTTTCTACATACCCTAATAAAGCTGTCAATTTTTTCTATTTCTTTAGGACCAGCAGTAGAATAATCTATATCAAAAAGAACATTCTTCATTTCTACCTCTGTACGCTGTGAATACAAAAAGGAAGAAATCAAAAAAAGTAAAACAGTCAGTCTTTTTACCATAATCCTAATAAAACCTAAATATAATATTAATACTATACCAATGCAGCACTACCGAAAAACACATACGTATTACATACTCTATGTGACAAAACCGCAAACAAACATCGTTTGAATTACAAAATTAGCAATTACTTTTGAATACTCGAATTTTATATTCAATCTTCAAATACCATTGTTAAATACCTAATTTTTAAAATGAGAAAAACTCTATTATCATTATTTTTGATATCAGGCTTCTGTCTTTCCAATGCCCAAAGATGGGAACCCGCTTCACAGAAAACATCTGATATCAGAAGAGAGGTTAAAATCAAGTTTGCTTACAAAACTGATATTAATGCATTGATACAGTTATTAAAAAATGCTGAAGAAACCGGAGCTAATGCAAAAGGTGTCACTATCCAGCTGCCAACAGCAGAGGGAACCATAGAAAGATTTGCCGTATACAGCAATCCTGTAATGGAAAAATCACTGGCTGAAAAATATGGATTGGGATCTTATGTAGGAGTCGGGATTGATGATCCTTCCAAATATGTAAGGTTCAGTACATCCCCTACAGAAATACAGTCTATGATCATCAAAGACGGTATCTTTCAGTTTATAGAACCTATTACGACGGATAAAAAGACCTATGGTGTATTCTATAAAACCGAAAGAACAGATTCTGAACATGGCTTTAGCTGCAGCATGGAAGGGAAAAAGGAATTAGACATCAAATCTTTAAAAAAATCCGGAAAAAACAAACTGGCCGGAATCAATATTACCGGAAGACCCGCCGCATCAATGTACAGAACCTACAGACTGGCTTTGTCTGCAACTGGTGAATATACAACACTTTTCGGAGGGGTTGCAGGTGCTCTTGCCCAAATGAATAATACCATGACCCGTGTAAACGGTGTTTTTGAAAAAGAATTTGCTATTCATCTTACTATACAGAATCTTCCTAATATCATCTACGCTAATGCCGCTAACGATCCTTATACCAATGATTTAAATGGGCAACTGCAACAAACCTTAACCGCTCAGGTAGGTGATGCCAATTATGATATCGGACATGTCTTTAATGCGGCCGGAGGAAATGGAAATGCAGGCTGTATAGGCTGTATATGTACCGATCCAACCGCAGCGGAGCCGTTGGGTAAAGGTTCTGCGTTTACACAAAACCAGAATCCTGTGGGAGATACATTTGATATTGATTATGTAGCCCATGAAATGGGGCATCAGCTTGGTGGCAACCATACCTTTTCTACCAATACGGAAGGTTCAGATGTCAATGTAGAACCTGGAGGAGGTACAACAATTATGGGATATGCCGGAATCACGGCCAATAATGTTCAGATGAACAGTGATGCCTATTTCCATTATTCATCAATCAATCAAATCCTTACGAACCTTGAAAGTAAAGTTGGATGCGGCGTAGCTCAAAATATTGCCAACAATAATGCACCAGCCATTACACCACTTGTTTCCTATAATATTCCCAAGGGAACAGCTTATTACCTGGATGCCAATGCTGTTGATGCCAACGGGGATCAGTTGACGTATAACTGGGAACAATATGACAGCGTAGGTTCTACCAACTCAATTTCAGGAGATAGCGGCTGGGGGTTCAATCCTGAAGGCTCTCTTACGCGTTCTTATCCTGCAGTAGCCACCGGAAGAAGATATTTTCCGAGTCTGCCTATTGTAATGAGTGGTAAATTAACCAATAAGGACACCTGGGAAACGGTTTCATATATCCCAAGAGTATTACACTATGCTGTATCTGTACGTGATAATAATGCGAACCGACCACTAACTATTTCTGCTGAAAATACAGTTACAGTTGGAAATGACGGGCCTTTCAAATTTAAAGGACTAAGCACTTCTTCTACCCTGTATAATAATGCTTCCAATACCATTTCCTGGGATGTTGCCAATACAAACCAGGCTCCTTATAACGTTGCCAATGTAAAGATTGAATATACAACTGATCTAAATAATGGATCAGCATGGACAGAACTGGCAGCCTCCACACCTAATGACGGCAGCTTTGAAATACAGATGCCTGCCACACTACAGGGAAACATTAAGCTGAGAATTTCAGCTGTAGGAAATATATTTTATGCTGTTTCTCCGGCAATTACCGTAGGAAGTGCTCCTGCTTCTTTAAATAATCCTCCAACGGGACTTGCGGCTTTTGAAAATGATATATTAAAAACTTCAGCAACCGTTTCATGGAATCATGTCCCGGGAGCAACCTATTCTGTAAATTACAGGAAAACAGGAACAGCAAACTGGTCCAATGCTGTCAGTCCGATTAATTCAGTATTGCTGAATAATCTTGAGGATGAAACTTCTTATGAAGTTCGTGTTGCATCGGTGATCAATAATGTTCCCGGAGCATTTTCAACTGTTTATAATTTTAAAACAAAAGGATTACGTACAGGATATGACTACTGTCTGATGACTACAGGAGGAAATACACTTAATTCTGGAAATTTCAGTGGAATCCTGAGAGTAACTTTGGCTAATGTAAATTTAGCTGGTAACAGTACTACCGTCCAGCACGCCTATAAAGATTATTCGGAAGATCCTACAAAACTGATTCAGCTTACTCAGGGTGCCCAGTATAATTTGAACTACGTTGTTTATGCCAATCGCGCAGGAGGAGCATTTCAGGATTGGGTACAGGCATGGATTGATTACAATAGAAACGGAGTGTTTGAAAACTCAGAAAGAATAGGGATTGATGGAGCATTACCAAATGCCAATAATGGACATGTGGGTAGTTTTGCATTTGCGGTTCCAGCTAATGCCTACAATGGTGATAAAACATTAAGAATGAGAGTAGCCAGTGGTTTTTTCAATGCTTCAGCTGATGCATGTGCAAGTCCTTTCGTAAATGTAAATGGTGGTGGTGTTTTCTCCAGTGGCTCAGTATGGGATTTCTCTGTAAAGATCAGTGCTGCACTTGGTGTTAAGGAATCTGTTCAGTCATCATCCGATCTTGAAATCTATCCTAATCCGGCAGATACATTTGTAGAGGTGAAAAACCTTAAAGGTAAAGCCGATTACAAAATCTACAGTGCAGACGGAAGACTCGTTCAGGAAGGAAAACTGGACGGACAAAGAATCAACGTTGCTTCACTGATAAAAGGAATGTATGTGATTACTGTAAAGGATGATAAGACTACTTACAATACGAAACTAATCAAGAAATAGTTGTAATAATTAGTGTACCGTGTACCTGTAGGTGATTGATAATGTCTGCAGGTACTTTTCCAGACATCTTTTAAAACAATACAGCCCAATCAATAACTCATTATAAATCAAAGAAATCTCTAACAAAGTAAATAAATTAACATTTTCATTTAAACACCTTTTAATGTTGTACCTGCAGTATAGATTGGGTTTCCTGCAGGTGCTTTTTAAGAGAATTATACTTTAAAAACGGATAAAGAAAAGTATATAACTTCATATTTATAAAAAACATTTTTTAATCATCGTTTGTATTGCGTACCTGCATTAGAAGTGGTTTTCGGCAGGTACCTTTTTTTAAAATCATCATTCAAAAATATAATATATGCTGAAAAAATTACTCTTTCTGATATGCACCGGATTTTCAGTCTTATCATTCTGTCAGTCCGATGAGGTTCTGTTTATAGGAAACAGTGTCACTTATTTTAATGATATGCCTGAAATTTTCAAAAATCTAGCCGTTTCAAAAGGAAAAAATGTTTCCATAACGACACATACTCCGGGCGGAACAGGCTTTGTAAATCACGTAGATGATCCGTCACTGTATCAAAAAATAAGGTCTAAAAACTATAAATATGTTATCATGCAGCCCGGAACCGGCGAATCTGCAGGTCAGTCTTACCCTGTTTCAGTAACAGCTGAACGCGGTCGTAAAATCAGAGACTCTATCCGTAAATACAGTCCTTGTTCTAAAATATTTCTTTACGAAATTCCTTATGGAGTACCATCAGCCAATGAATACAACACTTATTTTGCTTTTCAGCAGAAAATAAAGGATTCCATCACTAAGATGTCTAATCTTATGCAGGTGGAAATGGTTCCTGCCGGTGAGTCTGCAAGGAATTATTACAATGCTACTCAGGATCTTGCCCTTCACGGATCATACAATGACATTCATCCAGGGCCGAAAGGCAGCTATCTTGTGGCAGCTTCTATGTATTCTGCAGTTTTTCAGGATCATATATTTCCATCCGCTTTTTATAATGGATTACCTCAGAACACTGCCGAAAATTTTCAGAATATAGCAGATCAGGTTTTTTTTAATAATCCTGCACAATGGAACAGTAATGTATTCCATCTTCATTCGGATTTTATAGCAGCCATTAATGGAACAACGGTGAACTTTACCAATCATTCCGCAAATTACACTTCAATACTATGGAATTTTGGAGATGGTACAACAGATTCTTCATTAAATCCGGTTCATCAATATACATCTCCAGGAACTTATACCGTTTTCCTGACTGTACATAAAAACTCCTGTTCTGAAACCTATAATAAAATAATTACTCTTGGCTCTCTGGGAACTATGGATCCAAAGGTAAGGCCTGAACTCACGTTTTACCCCAATCCTGTTACAAATTTTTGTTATATCAGGAGTAAAGAAAAATTAAAGAATATTATTGTTTATGATATGACACAAAGAAAACTTAATGACTTGAAAAACCTTGATGTATATGATATAAAAATAGATTTTTCAACTTACAGTAAAGGCGCTTATATGATCAGTATTCTTTATGAAAATGATCTTAGAGAAAGCATTAAGATTATGGTTAAATAATTAAGCAGCTGAAAAAAACTTAATTATCGCTAAATTCAAAAACGTGTAATCATAAATCTACAAAAACCACGCTCAAAAACTACATTTTATCTTAGTTTATAAGAAAATATATGACTTAAGTTTGCAATCCAAGATAAAATTAATAATTACAATATAATAAGACATTAGAATACTTAAAGACAGAATAAACAAACTTATTATTTTTTGATATTATGAAAAAAGCTATTTCATTAGTTATCCTCGGGGTTTTAGCATCATGCAATCCTTCAACTCAGAACAAAAATTTAAAAGAGAGCACGGAGACCTCTTCAGATCCTAACTCCCAAAAAACTAAACTTATAGGAAAATGGTTACAACCTATTCCTGGTCAGGAAAAAGAGAAGCAAGGTTTCGAACTTAATGAAAACGGTGTTGCAGCTTCAGTAAATATTCACACTTTATTGTATGATAAATGGAAAGTTTCTGATGATACACTTTTTTTGTGGTACCACACTGCAGGAGTTCGTCAGGTTTCAAACGATATTGATACATTACTTATTAAAAAACTTAGTGATGATCAGCTCATCATCTCCTATTTAAGAAACCCGAACTTTGAACTCGTTTATAATAAAGGAAAATAAATATTTCCCGTTCAATCAACAGTTACTTTTATTGGTTTTCTTCATATGATGTGTATCGTAAAGAATCCATTAAAATGATGATTAAATAATTAAATAACTGAAAAAAGAGAACTCATCTGAGTTCTCTTTTTATTATATTCCTAATACCTCATTGGATATCATTTCATTGATGATTGCAAAAGATTATCCTGCAACAACTTCTTCCGCATATACAACACCCTCATAACAAGCATTATAAATAGCTCTCAACTCTTCCAACGCAGGAACCCTCGGGTTGAAACCTGTACATGGATCTGCCAAAGCATTGGCTGTAATATAATCAAGATTTTTATCCCAATCTTCTCTTGAAATTCCAAAATCTTTGATTGCTGACTGATTGTTGACTTCAGAGCGTAATGTCTCAATAGCCTGAGCCAGTTCTTCTGTAGTTTCTTTCCCGATTACTCTTGCCAGATCAGGATAGCGTTCTGTAGCCAGAGCATTGTAACGGATCACATTTGGAAGAAAGATAGCGTTTGAAGCTCCATGAGGAATTCCATACAAAGCTCCTACCTGATGAGACAGAGAATGAACAATTCCCAACCATGCATTGTTGAAGGCTAAACCAGCCATAAATGATGCATCATGCATATTCTGACGGGCCTGAATATTACCCGGGTTTTCTACAGCTTCTTTAAGGTTATTAAAAACAATCTCTAATCCTCCTTTGGACAAAGCGTCTGCAATATTGTTATCAATATTTGAAACATAAGCTTCCACACAGTGCGTTAAAGCATCAAGCCCTGTATTGGACGTCACATGAGCCGGCATTGAAGCACAGATTTCTCCATCAATAATAGCTATATCCGGTGTCAATTCATAAGAAACAACAGGATATTTCACTCCTTTCTCTCTGTCGGTAATTACCGCAAGTCCTGTAGTTTCAGTTCCTGTACCGCTTGTAGAAGGAATGGCAATAAATTTAGCTTTATTTCTCAGAACCGGAACTGTGAAAGGCTTGATTAAGGCATCAAATTCCACCTCAGGATATTCGTAAAATACCCACATGATTTTTGCAGCATCAATTGCAGAACATCCTCCCAAACCGATAATCCAGTCGGGCTGGAAAGTATTCATTACCTCTGCACCTTTCAGACATGTTGCCGATGAAGGATCTTCTTCTACCCCTTCAAAAATTTGTGTTTCAATTCCTGCTTCGTTAAGATAAGCCACCGCTTTATCAAGGGTTCCGCTTTTTCTCATGGAGCTCCCTCCTGTTACAATGACTACTTTTTTACCTTGAATATTTTTTAATTCATCAAGACTTCCTGCTCCATGGAAGACTTCGCCTGCAATAAATAATTTGCTCATTTTCTTATCTGATTTTTAATGAGACAAAATTAGACAAGCCTTCACAGACCCTGTTATACAAACGGGACTATGCGTTATACATTTGCGCCAGCTCCTGCTGAAGTTCAGTGGGGGTTTCTTTGAGTTTTGCTTTTACAAATTTATTAAGGGCAGAAGGAGAATTAAAACCCAGATCGAAAGCAATTTCTTTATGAGAAAAATCTGAAAACATCAGCTGTCGTTTAATCTCCGTTAAAATACGGTTGTGTATTACCTGAATAGCTGTCTCTCCGCAATGCTTTTTAGTAATGGAGTTCAGCTTTTTGGTTGTAATAGCCAATTCTTCTGCATAATACTGAACGGTCCTGTATTGTTTGTAATGCTCATTCAGCAGCTTTTTAAACCTTACATAGATAGGTTTGTCCGCTGTTTTCTCATGCAAAACCGGATGTAAACCATGAATGGACTCAATAAGCCCCAGAAGAACAATTTTGATATAAAACCTGGCCTGTTCTTTCTTTATAAGAGTTGGCTGCTCATAAATTTCTTTAATGATTGAAGTGTTGCGTAAGCTTTGTTCAAAATCCTCACGAGAAAGTATTGTACAGTTGAGCTGTGTAGAAAGATTGACATTATAAGTACTCAACTCATTTTTCAGAATATCGGAACAAAACAGTATTTCCTCAAACAGAATAATCTTCCCGATCAGGTCTTCACTTGAATCCCCAATAAAATGTACCTGTTCCGGAAATATCACGGAAATTTTTCCGGCTTTTATCCAGTGAATTTTATCTTCAATATAAACCTGAAGTTTTCCCTGTTCTACAATGAAAATGCAAAAATGGTCTTTTTTGTGGGGTTTTGCATAGTAATCCAAATGATCTTTATTCAAATCAAAAACCCGGAAAGACAGGTTTTTATCCTCCGGTTTCTGAATATTTTTTTTAATCTCCAATTTCTTCATAATTCCTTTTACCAAAACAAATGTAGGGTTAAAAAGGGATATAAACCATTACCTGAAATAACATCTCTCTAAATAATCTGGTGTATCATTTTCTTAAATACACAAGGCATTACAGCAAAAAATGTCTTCTCCATTTGGCAACAGTATTCCGGCTCAATTTAAAACGTCTTGCTAATTCGGAATTATTTAACCTGTTGTTTTTCTGATAATCAAGAATTTCAAGAATCGTTGATTCATCATAAGAACGATGTCTTTGATTATCAAACTCGGTCTTCTTATCCGCTTTCGGGAAAATAATATCATTGATGGTAATAACATCTTTTACTGAAAATCTGCTTTTGGATAATATGGATTCACATTGTTCTTTTTTGGTGGGATGCTTCAATCGTAAGATATCTTCGTATATTCTTTTATAATCAGGTGATTCAGTTTTTTGCATAGATTCTTTATATTTTAATCAAATAATATCCCGGAAAGGGGGCCGAAGTGTGGCTGGTCTCCGGCCAATAATAACTAAACTCTTAGCCACAAAAAATAAATTTATCCTTAAAAAATTCCACTTATGACAATTTTCCTATTTTTACTGGAACACAAATTTGATTAATCTCTAGTATTTTTCCAAAAAAACATATATCACATAGATGTTACAACACGGTGAAACACTCAATTATAAGCAGTAAAATAACGATGATGATATAATAAGCATCTATTTAATTTTTTTCATCCACAGATAAATATCTTCATCCGATGGAATCCCCAATCTTTTACGCAAGCGGTTTTTTCTGGTCTGTACAGATTGAGGCTGCACAAAAGTATACGCAGCAATATCTTTGGTAGAAAAATTAAGAAATAACAGTGCACAAAATTTTAATTCCGTACTCTGCAGTTCAGGTTCTATTTTCAATAATCCTGGGATAAAATCAGGGTAAACCTCCTGAAAACGGGCCAGAAATTGGGGATCATTATTTTTTGCCAACCGAATAACTTCTTCAAAGGCAAAATTCAATTTTTGATTAAGTTCCTGAGCTTCTTTTTCTCTTAAATTCAACACTCTATCTTTATTTTTTATTCTGGTATATACAACAAAAATGACAATACCTGTGCTCACAATTCCTATAAGAATAATATATAATAAAAGGTTGGTTTTATGCTCCAAAGGTTTCTGTTTTTCCTCTACAAGCAGGCCTACAGTATCTTTAAGATTCTCCTCATCTATCCTTTTTAAGCTGTCACTAAGACTAGTATATTTAAGCTCATACTTATTTCCGATATCAATCTGGCCGGTTTTTTCATATGATCTCGCTATTAAACCGTATAGCTCTGATAATTTTCTAAAATTCTTTGCTTTTTTAGCAAGCTTTATTGCTTTTTCATAATCTACAATTGCCGAATCATATTGTTTTCTTACATCGTGAATTTGTCCCAAAAGCTTAAATGTTGCAAAATCATTATTTCCCCACTTAATGGGCACAGATTGAGCAGATTTAATATAAAACTCTGCAGAATCAATTTTGTTTTCGTGGAGCTTTGCTTCTGCTAAAAGTAACATTGCTGCTTTCAAGCTTGAATTCATGCCATCATCCATTCTTTTAGGTTTCTTCAACTCATCAATAATCATCTTTCCATAATAAGCAACAGAGTCATATTGCTTTTTCTCAAGATAGTTTCGCCCTATCTGGACAAGGATCAACCCCTTTATTGCATATCTGGTAGAATCATTTTTTAAATCATTCGCCATCAAAAGATTATTTTTCAGCTTTTTCAGAGCTTCGTCATACATTTTAATTCCTCTGTAATTGATACTATACAATATATTCATGGAAATTTCCTGATCTTCAGCATCCGAATTTTTAAATTCAGGTTCCATCATCTTTAAGAAGTAATTGCTTCTATTATACTTGTATTGCATTGAAAAAGCAAGGGCCAGATTATAATAGGCAGACAATTTACCTTCGGCATAATTAATATGTTTAGCATCATCAAGTATCGAAAGATTTAGTGCTACCATTTCATCCGTATGTCCTTCAATAAGAAGAGCATTAGATTTCGCCAGTCTCTTATCAATAGTTGTTGTGGTAATTTTAGACTGTGCAAACAACAAAAAAGAGAAAAACAAAAAGAAAAATTTCATCATGTAGTAAGTATGTGTAAATAATTTATATAACAAATATAATTGTAAAAAAATATTCAAATTAATACAAATCAAGTATTTAATTATTAAAAAATCATCAATAATAAAAAAAAACAATATCCAACTCAGCATTCTACAAGAGTACATCCTATTGTAAGGACAATGATAAAATATTTAAAGAAAAAAAGAACCGATATAGGTATGACATAGATATGACCTGAGGAATTTTTGTTGCTTTTCTCTTATTTTCTTAATGAATAAAATCCCATTATTATTCAGATCATTTTTCTTCCTCTTACAAGAATCAAATACTACAACTTCTTGATCTAATAGTAAAAAGAATAAGTTTCAGTTTTATCAATTAAAACCATTACACCTTGTGAAATACAAGCTCTATTCTAAGGTTAGCACTGCTCTCTATTCAAAAAATAACAAGTGAATATTTTCAATAGCTTATACCTTGTTTATTAAAAAAAAATAAAACAATGATAACCAGAATGTTAAATCCATGTCATAGCTATGTCATAGATGAAATTTTGCATGGCATAAAGTCTGAAAGTAATATTGCAGAAACAAAATGTATCCTCTTGATTTACAGCACACACACTTATGTTTCTATAAATCTCAGGTAAAAAAATAAAAATCTTTACATCTATGAAAAAATTATTATTACCCATTGTACTATTGACCTCATTGAACGTGTATTCACAGGTTGGTATTCAAACCTCAACTCCTCAGAAGACATTACATGTAAATGGTTCATTACAAGTAGTCAACGAAGTGAATGTAGGTGGAACCGCTACTACAGCCGGCTCACCCGGAATCTCAGGCCAGATTCTTACTTCTCAGGGACCGGGTACTGCGCCTGCTTGGCAGACTTTGAATACGGTAAGCGGAAGTGTTAATGGTGCAATGTATGTTCAAGGGCTTAGTGAAGCCACAGCTACAGCAGGACAAACAATTGATGTACCAGGAGTAACTCTTAATGTAACGGTTCCTCCCGGCAGAACTCAAACCTTACTGTTTACTATTTTAGGATATGCATTAGATATCACCACAGGATCAACATCCCAGGGTGTTTTTACACTTCTACAAAATGGAACTAAAATTTCCTCAGCATATGTATCTAAAGCAGGGTTCTTTCCTAATAGTACTCAAGCAAATTCATCTGTTACTGTTAATATTCATGCTCTTGATACTAATTATTCTTTTCCTGTTCCGTATTCCGGCACCGCAGGATTAGTCAATATGCCTGTTCCTGTAACCTTTCTTAAATCAGTGGTTTTGAATGAAGGAACATACACATTTAAGGTTCAGTATTCTTCATGGGCGGGAACAGCAAGAGTTAATGTAAATCCTACTACTTTCTCCGGATACAATCTAGATAAAGAATGCATGCTTACTAAAATGCAGGTTTTAATATACAACAATTAATTCCGTTAATTTATTCAAAAACATCTTTTGCCTCTTGCAAAAGATGTTTTATTCCAATTCTTTTATTATGCTTTTTAAAGACATCCATATTGGTGAATTGATACAAAAACGGGTAGAAGAAACCGGATTTTCTCCAGACAGACTGCTGAACTTTATGCAATGCAGCGATAAGGAACTTGCAGAGATGTACAAAAGCAAATCTTTGGACGCAGAGATACTTCTTAAATGGAGCAAGCTTTTAACTTATGATTTCTTCAGGATTTACTCTCAGCATCTTTTACTGTATTCACCTCCTCTATCATCAGATTATTATCAAAAATTAAAACACAGAAAAACACAGCTTCCGAAGTTCAGGAAAAATATTTATACCATTGAAATGATTGATTTTATCCTCAATCTCTTAAAAACAAATGAAAAAACCAAACAACAAATAATAGAAGATTACAGGATCCCAAAAACTACTTTGTACAAATGGATCAAAAAATACTGACTGAGCTTTGAATTCCTATAAATTAAGATTTTTAGTTGCTGCATATATTGTAATATCCCTCTATTGAATGTATGCCTTATTTTTCACTTTTTTGTAAACTTCGATTCTATAACACAAATGAGAATTGATCACTGCAGGATTTCGGTCCTGCAGTATGCTATAAAAATAAAACACAACTAAAACAAAATCAAATAATTAGAAAATTAATTTTGTGTTTTTCTCAAAATAACTTACAAAAATTTTGCTTTTATGACCAATCGGTCATATATTTGTACCATTATTTTATTATATCATGGCAAAAGGTGAAGAAACCAGACAGTTCATTATAGAAAAAGCAGCTCCTATTTTTAATACAAAAGGGATTGCAGCTACTTCTATGAGTGATATTATGGAGGCCACTAAATTGTCCAAAGGCAGTATGTATGTCCATTTCGAAAATAAAGAAGTACTGGCCTGCGCCGCTGTTGAACATAATATGAAAATGCTGAGTGATCAACTTCAGAAAACTTTAAGTAGATTCAAAACTTCAAAAGAGCAATTATTCGCATACATTGATTTTTTCAGTGATCCCAACCATCCACCTGTAGTTGGAGGCTGCCCTTTGTTAAACTTTGGAACAGAAGCGGACGATACCAATCCGATAGTTAAAGAAAAGGTAAACCGGGGAATTAAACAAGGAGAAGAATTGCTTTCCGGTATTATAGAAAAAGGAATAATCAATAAAGAATTCAGAGCAGAATGGAATCCGACAGACTTTGCAACCGTTTTATTTGCAATGCTTGAAGGTGGGCACCTAATGTCAAGAATGTCTGGCAATAATGATAAAATAGAAATTATTGGAAATAGTCTGAAAAAGATAATAGAGGAAAATACAGTGTAATTTTTTTTCTCAAAAAAATGACCGATCGGTCATTTAATTTAAAATAGAAAACTTTATAAAAAGTATCATCATAACAATTAATTAAAAAAACAAAACAATGTCAAAAACAGTTTTAATTACAGGAGCATCAAAAGGGTTCGGAAAAGCATGGGCAGAAGCATTTTTAGCAAAAGGATATAACGTGGCAGCAACAGCCAGAAACGTTGAAACGCTTAATGATTTAAAAGAAAAATATGGCGATTCTGTATTGCCTTTAACCTTAGACGTAGATAAGCGCGAAGAATCTTTAGCTGTGGCTCAGAAAGTACAGCAGCACTTTGGAAGCATTGATATCCTGATCAATAATGCAGGATATGCACTAACAGGTGCTATTGAAGAAACAAATGAACAGGAAGCCAGAGCACAGTTCGAAACGAATTTCTTTGGAACTTTATGGCTTACACAAGCAGTACTTCCTATCATGAGAGGTCAGAAAAGCGGCCATATCATTCAGGTTTCTTCTATTCTGGGATTAGCCACTTTACCAACGATGGGACTATACAATGCGTCTAAATTTGCATTAGAAGGGTTAAGTGAAACGTTAGCTACGGAAGTGAAAGAATTCGGAATTCATGTTACTTTGGTAGAACCTAATGGCTATGCTTCCAATATCTGGCATACAGGAATTAATACTCAAAGCAATCCTGTTTATGATAGTCTTAAAAAAGCTTTTTCTGAAGCTGAAACCTCTTTCGGAAGTGTAGAAGCTACAGCACCGGCACTTATCAAATTAGCGGAGACTGAAAATCCTCCATTGCGTTTATTACTTGGAAAAGTAGCTCTTCCTTTTGTAAAACAGAATTATGAACAGCGACTAAAAGTCTGGGAAGAATGGAATGAGGTATCCGTAGAAGCTCACGGATAGTTTTCCAAAATAATACAGTCAAAAAATAAGCTCCGTCCTTCAAAGAATGGAGCTTATTTTTTTATCTTTTTCTGAATCGGACAGCCTACTTACTTTCCTCAGTTTTTCTTTGCCTCTTCACTCATTCTTATCTTATTTTTCTGTTCACCACCTGTAATGTCTATTTCGCTTCAAAATATGACTGCTTGAACAAATCACTTATTTATCAGCCGTTTTCCAGGGCCTAATTTTGTCTCATCAAAAAAGAAAATCAGATTTAAAATTTAAAACAATAAAGCAATGAAAACAACAATTTCAACCATCGTGTTAGCAGCAACTTTTATCCTAAGTACTCCTGCAGTCTTTAAAGCGCAGGCTAATAACATTCCTACGGTTTCGTCAAAATCTGACACAAGTATCCGTCCTTTTCACATCAATATTCCACAATCTCAGCTGGATGAGCTCAAAAGAAGAATTTCAGAGACGCGTTTTCCTGATAAAGAGACAGTAAAAGATGCTTCTCAGGGAATTCAGCTCGATCAGTTACAAGAACTGATCACCTATTGGGGCAATGACTATGACTGGCGAAAAGTGGAGAATAAATTGAATGCTCTCCCGCAATTCGTCACAAAGATTGACGGGCTTGATATCCAGTTCATTCATGTACGTTCAAAAGAATCTAATGCAATGCCTGTAATTCTTACTCACGGCTGGCCGGGTTCTCCGTTAGAATTCATTGATGCCATAGGCCCTCTGACAGATCCTGTAAAATATGGTGGAAAAGCAAGTGATGCTTTTGATGTGATCATCCCTGCTATTCCCGGTTACGGTTTTTCAGAAATCCCTACTGAATTGGGCTGGAATCCGGACCGTGTTGCCCGTGCCTGGGATGTTCTGATGAAAAGACTTGGCTACAACAAATATGTTTCTGAGGGCGGTGACCACGGTTCTGTAATATCTGATGCCTTGGCAAAGCAAGCTCCTTCTGGTCTTTTGGGAATTCATCTTACCATGCCGGCCACCATTCCTGCTGAGCTTGTAAAACCTATCAATGCAGGAGATCCTGTTCCTGCCGGACTTTCCGCTTCAGAAGCAAAGGCCTATAATGCAATGAGTACATTTTTTGGAAGAAATGCAGCCTATGGAGGAATGATGGTAACCCGTCCACAGACGACAGGGTATTTACTTTCCGATTCTCCAGGTGCTTTAGCCGCATTCCTTTACGAGAAAATTGCTGAATGGAGCGAAAGTGATCTTCATCCTGAAAATGTAATCGGCCGTGATGCAATCCTTGATGATATTACGCTTTATTGGCTTACCAATACAGGAGCATCTTCTTCACGTTTCTATTGGGAAAACAATAAAAATAACTTCAGTGCTGAAGCACAGAAAACAAAAGACATTAAAATTCCCGTAGCCATTTCGGTATTTCCTCACGAGATTTATCAGGCTCCTGAAAGCTGGTCAAAACGTGCCTACCCTACCTTATATTATTACCATAAAGCTCCCAAAGGAGGACATTTTGCAGCCTGGGAACAACCACAGGTCTTTACGGAAGAACTCAGAGCGGCTTTCAAAGATTTAAGAAAAAAACTTTAACAACAGATCAGTTAATAATATTGTTCAATTTAAATAATAAAAATATGGAATTAAATACCATTCAGGAAGTAGAAAATACTACCGTAGTTAACATCAGTAAAGTACTGTATTCCGGTAACGTTGTGGTAACCGGCGGACGCAACGGAGAAGCGACAAGCAGTGACGGAAAACTGGACATTGAACTGACCTCTCCCGGAGCAAAAGGAAACGGAACGAATCCGGAACAGTTATTAGCAGCGGGATGGTCTGCATGTTTTATCGGAGCTATGCATTTGGGAGCTGTTAAGATGGGAGTTCATCTTCCTTCAGATCTGTCTGTCAATACCTCAATCGATCTTGCGGCTAATGATGACGGATTTTTTCTGCAGGCTCATTTACAGATCATTTTACCGGGGCTTCCTATAGATGAAGCCAGAAAAGTTGTGGAAACAGCACATGCAACATGCCCCTACTCAAAAGCAACCCGCGGAAATATCAATGTGAAAATAGATGTTGTGGTGTAGTTATCAGAATGTTCTTATACCATTCTGATCGAAAAACCTTCCTTGCTTTTTGCAAGGAAGGTTTTTGTTTAAAAAAAATAGTCAAAACATGAATCAAATACTTAGAAAGAAAATATTTCTCAACTTTACATAGAAACCATAAAAAAGAGCATATCTATCATCAGATATACTCTAAAAACTTAGAAAAAAACAAAATTATAAACAACATTGCTATAGTGGAAAATGTGTTCTTTTCTTTATATTAAAAATGTACGTTTCCATTTGGTCACCGTATTTCTGCTCAGCTTAAAATGGCTGGCCAGCTGGGTATTATTTAATCTATGCTTTTTCTGATAATCGAGGATTTCAAAAATAGCCTGTTTATCATATGATTTGAATTTTTGACTTTCGGATATTCCATCAAAAAAAATGATAGCATTAATCTTCAGTACATCGGATACAGACAGACTGTCCTTGGATAAAAAGCCTTTGACAAATTCTCTTTTATCAGGGCATTTGGCTGCAATAAAGTCATGATAGATCTGTTTATAATTGGGGCCGGTATTTATGACTTGTATTTGCTTATCCATTTATTGAGGGTTGATTTTGGAATTCTGTATTGATTCATGATTTCTAAAACAGTCATCTGTTTATTCTCCAGAAGTTCCAGCATAAAGTCTATAATCTCTTTGGTGTATAAACTTTTTCTGAATTGAGGCAGCTGGGACTGTTTTTCTTTTTTATTGGGGCTGGAAGCGGGTGCGTATAAAATCAAGTGATTGGAGTACAGCCGGAAAAAATCATATTCAAGCAGTTTACACCATTTTAAAAGTACATCTGCACCTACAGACTTTTGAGAATACATTTCTGTAACTTCCTTTTCTGTTTTCTGCAGAAATTTACAGATTCTGTTTATTTCTACATCTTCTTCCTTTACTCTTTTATACAGCAGATCTCCGATATGAATATCTTTTAAATTCTCCATCTTATATTAATTTCTTTACTGTTCAAAATTCCATCATCTCCTTTCGGAAATAAGCTCATGGTTTTTCATGGTCATATTTTTTGTGATATCCCTGAAAAGTAAATTCACCTGATTTTCATTGCAAAAGGTAATATCAATATCCATTCTTAATACCTTTCCCGAAGAACTTAAGAATAGAATAACCAGGTATTTTTTTAAAATTCCTTCCTTGATTTCAATATTTAAGATTTTCCTGTGCGGCATTTCAAAACGAGGTTTTTTACATCCTGAAAGCCATTGATAACTTTTTATAGAAAGGATCTCTCCAGAGTTTTCATATTCGAAGATGAATCTGTTTTTAAGTTTCCCGTATAGCAATACCAAAAGAGTAATAAAAACAAACAATATTGAAAGTAAATGACAACCAAAGAACCTAAGCGTAATAATAGTTCCAAAAAGCAATACAATTACCACGAGCAAAAAAATCATATGATTCATTACTTTTTTCTTATTGTTTATTTTCATTGAACTCTCAAATTGTGAAGATTGCTATGTTAATATATTGTTTTCTATAAAAAATGGTTTGAATTCAAATGGCGGAATATTTCTACTCCGCTCATTATAAAATGTAATTAAAAATCTAATTCTTGTAAAAACTATATCCTGTAGACTGCACTCCCCAGTTCTGTAAAAAAGCAGTATCGGTAATATTAGCACGAGAAGATAAGTTTTCAATTCCGTATAGTAATTCTACTTTGTATTCAGAATCCGGATCAATACTAATCCCTGTTCCGTCACCTACACTGTAATTGGCATAAAGAAAATATCTGTAATTGGCATTGGTAGCACCTCCTGTAGCATATGGATTACCTGAGCTGTCTAAATTTGCTGCATCAAAGAAATACGGTGAAATCTGCGATGTCTGCATTACCACAGTTACGGTATTTTGTTCCGTCCAATCGTTAACTCCAGGTCCTGTTTTTTTATAAAGTCTTGCGTATGCTCTGCTATTGAACAGTACAGGAACTTTAATCTTTCCTGTTCCACCTTCAATGGAAGTTTGAGAAAACGGACCTAAATCAGCGTAATTCATCTCAAACCATAATCCCCAGGATACAGTACCTCTTCGTATAGAGCTTGCAGGAAATTTCAACCCAATTGTAGAATTGGGAACTACCCAGCAATTACTGGCGTCAATCTGAGGAGAACCTCCGTTTTGCGCATTATTTCTTATCGAAGTCAAAGCTACATTCCTGGAATCATTCTGTCTGATATTACTATCCAAATTATATACAATAAAATCGTTGGGATTGACGGGCTTAAATATTCCTATGTTCCCATCTGCATCAGCAACCACGGGAGTTCCTCCGGGAATTAATGGTAAAGTACGGGTACGCAATTCTCCATTGATATCTAATGTTTTTGTAGGAGAAGTCGTATTGATTCCTACATTTCCGGTTTGTCCGGATACGGTAATGGATAGTCCAAGCATTACCACTGCTAAGGATGTAATTTTTCTATTTTTCATAACCTTTGGTTTATTTTTTTCTGACATTCATTTGCTTATTGACTACCTGAATTTTAACAGAGGAGCTCTGAGTCTCCCCTGTATAAACCACCCTGAAATTGTAATTAAAATACGTGGGAACATATTTAACATTCATTGTTAAATCAGGTAATAAATTGTTGAGGCAAAGATCAGATAACCTATACGGATGGTAAAATAATTATTGTAAAAATAGATAGCTGTGATTGTAATTTTAAATTTAATAGTATGTAGTTTAAAAATGACATTGTATACTTTTGCTGGCCGTTAATTTTTCCTAACTTTATAATAATAATTCACTATTTCTATTAAAAACACAAACATAATTTTCTACCCATAATGATGTCCTGCAAAATCCATATATTTTATTTATTATTCTGTGTACAACTCTGTTATAGCCAGCAGATAGCTTCTGTATGGTATGATACAGACAACGGTCTTCCGCAGAATAGTGTGAAGGATATTACCAAAGACAAATATGGATTTATCTGGCTGAGTACAGAAAACGGACTTGTGCGTTATGACGGATATAATTTTGTAACCTTTAATCATCTTAATCTTAAGAATAACAGGTTCACTTTCTTTTTTGGAAATGCTGAAAAAGACTCTATTTATAATTTAACGGCTTACAGTGAAAATACCATTTTACTCTCCAAAAGAAATGTAAATATTTTACAGAAACAGACCAACTGTATCCGAAAAGTGTTGACTGAAAGCAGGTCATATTCCATCTTTTTAAAAAACAGAGTCTTGGAAGAGGTAGAGCATTTAAAATATTTCATTTATTTTGATAAAAACAACTTCTACCACCTTACTCACAATGGTACTATTCAATATAACCACCAAAACCTGGCTCCCGTCAAAGGGCTGGATGAGAATTATATATTGAATACATTCTGTTTTGGACATAACATTTTTATCACATCTAAGAAGTTAAAAAAAATCATTAAAATATCATCCGGAAAAATAACTTATCTGGATGCCCCTGATGTATTTTTTCAAAGGAATGCGAAAATATACTGGAGCCAGGTCAACAATCAGTCTTTTATCATTCATGATCATATATTGTACAAAGTACTGTATGATCACGATGCTATCAGTATAAAAAAAATTGCAACTTATGATCTGAATAAAAACTCTTTAGCTTCCATTTATCATGATGAAGTCAATAATAAGCTCTATCTGGGAACCTTATCTGATGGTTTGAATGTCATTAAATTCAATAACTTTCATGTAGTTAACAAATCAGACAAGTCTTATGATAATATTTTTTATTCCCCGCTGCTTTTCGGAAAGGATAAAGTAATCACCTCATCAGGAGATGTTTATAATGAAAACGGATTGCTAAAACAATATCATTTCAATACCACCAGCAGGTATTTTTTATTGTACGATAACAAAAAAAACATCATCGTACAAAAGGACAAATCTCTGCTGCGCTATCTCTGCGACACCGATTATTTGAAAAAAGAACAGCAGAATTTTGGGAAACCGGTATCTTATGTATGGAATATTAAAGACTATTATGTGGTGGCATTTCATCAGCCTTCACTAAGATCTCAACTTATCTTTTATAAGGATGCCAGCTTCAAAAAATCCTTTTTGCAGCTTTCCATTTCCAATATTATAACCTCTATACAGGAATATGGCCGGAATAAATGGCTGGCAGGCACCAGAGATGCCTTATATTCTATAGAAGCGCCCTCTTTTACCCCTAAAAAAATATCTTCAGAACCTTTGAATGTAAGGGAAATTGTAAAAACTGATGATGGTAATTTTTGGATTATGACCCAAGGGAACGGTTTTTTTCTGTACAAAAACAAAGAATTAATAAAAATGCCTGACGATAAGGACGGTTATCTTTTATTTTCACATACGATTCTGGAAGATAAAAAAGGTTTTTTCTGGATCAGTACCAACAACGGGCTCTTTCAGGTACTGAAAAACAATCTTCTGAACTATTCCAGAGATAGGAAATCTCCGGTGTACTATTACAGATACAGTAAAGAAGACGGATTCAATACGAATGAATTCAATGGAGGTTGTTCTCCCAGTTCTGCAGTTCTGCAGAACGGAAGCTTTGTTCTACCTTCGATAAAAGGGCTGGTATTTTTTGATCCTAAAAAGATAAAAAGTTATTATCCGAAAAATTTCTTTATGGAGCGTGTTGTATTTTATGATTCAAAAAGCAGCATACAAAAGAACACCATCAATCTGGAAAACAACTTCTATAAAGCCTTGATATTGGTAGATGTACCCTATTATGCCAACCGGGTAAATCTTGTGATTGAAGCCAAACTGAAAGGCTCTAAAAATGAGAAATGGGAGAAAGTAAGCAGTGATGGAAAATACTACATCACCAATCTGGAACCCGGAAAATATCAGCTTATCGTAAGGGTACTAGCCTCTCCAAAAGGAAAATACATTTACAAAACACTGAATATTGATGTAAAATATCTGTTCTATCAGACATTGCTTTTTAAGTTTTTTACCATTTTAATTCTATCACTCATCTTATTAAAGCTGGTAAAACTAAGAATAAGAAGACAGGAGCTGAAAAAAAGAGAATTGGAAAAAATCATTGAGATAAGAACTCAGAAATTATTAAAAACGGTTTCAAAACTGGAATATACGAAGGAACAGCTCCGAAAAGAAAGTGTTCAGCAGAAAAAACTGCTGGAAACTATAAGCCATGACATTATCACTCCTATAAAGTATCTGTCTATTGCGGCAAAGAAATTGTATGAAACAGATGAACACGATCATTATATACAAAAAAAGCACTTTGAAAGCTTTTATAAATCTTCAATAGAGTTCTACAACTTTGTAAAAACCCTGAAGGAATACGCCGAGATTTATAATATTTCCGAAAAAAAGGAAACTTACAATATTTACGAAGTTATCGAAACCAAAAAAACTCTTTTTGAAGGAGCCGCCAGAGAACAGAACACAGAGATCATTAATCATGTTAAAAATCCTACTTACTCCCAAATCAACCAGAATGTAGTAGCGGTTATTATTCATAATTTAATAGATAACGCGATAAAAAATACAACAAACGGAACTATAGAGCTGTCTACCATTGAAGATGACAGCATCTTTTTTCTGGAAGTAAGAGACACAGGAAAAGGAATGAGCCAGGAACAGATGAAGTATTATGAAAAGCTTCAGAATAATATTGAAAATGAAAAACTCATTTTACAAAAATACAGTCTGGGACTGCACCTTATTCTTCAATTACTCATGATGATCAATGGTAAAATAGACTTTAAAAACAATAACCCATATGGAACAATAGTATCGATTAAAATAAAAAAACAAAAATATGGATAGAAAAATTATTATTGCTGATGATCATTTTGTGGTGAGATTGGGAACTACCCTCATTTTGGAATCCCACTACAAAGATGTGAAGATTTCTTACGCAGAATCTTATACAGATCTGACAGCTCAACTGCTCGTTGAGAAATTCGACTTATTGATCCTGGATATCAATATGCCGGAGAGTAAATATCTGAGCATGATTGGTGAAGTAAAAAAAATACAGCCTGACCTTAAGATTTTAGTGTTTTCAGTATATGACAATGATATTGCAGTACAATATATCATTGAAGGGGCCGACGGATACATTAATAAATTATGTGATGAAAATAATATCCTGGAAGCAGTGGGAAATATCTTTGAAACAGGAACTTATTATTCTCCGGATATTGTAAAAAAACTGGTTTCTTCAGCTAAAAAAGATACTCCTGTCAACCCGATAGAAGCTTTATCCGAAAGGGAAAAGGAAATATTTGATTTATTGATAAAAGGATATGGCAATATTGAGATATCGAATGAACTGAACCTGCATCTTTCTACAGTAAGCACTTACAAAGCAAGAGTCTACAAAAAACTGAATATCAAAAACACAGTAGATCTTGTACGATTAGGAGATAAAAACCAGGCGCACAAATACAAATAATCACGAGGATTTAACAAAACACTAAGATGTAATACCCAAACAAAATCCCCAATATCAGATTGATAAAGGGGATTTCTTATTTTTAATCAGCAGATCATAATTGTATTATTTACTTACTGATTCTTTCTGAAGCAATTTCACGGCCTCTTCATTATTCTGCATCAGAGCATGCTGCAGGGCAGTGTTTCCTCTGTTATCCTTTATATTCTTATCAGCTCCTTTTTCTAAGAGCATTTTCAGAATTTCTGTTCTGCCAAAAACAGCGGCATAAATCAGAGCTGTTGCATCATTATAATTTCTGGCATTCATATCTGCTTTAAAGGAAATGAGTAATGAAACCATTTCTTTATATCCTTTAAAGGTGGCACCCATTAATGCAGTACTACCACTCTGGTCCTGCAAATCGGGTTTTGCTCCGTTTTCAAGCAGCCACCGAGCTGCTTCGTAATGATTATGATATACGGCTAAAATTAAGGGAGTATAGCCTTCTGTGTTTTTAGAATCAATATCGTTTTTAAATTGAGACATGGCTTCTACATTGCCTGTCTTTGCCTGCGAAAAGATGTCCTGCGCATTCATCCTGCCAATCGCAAAAAACAGAATGACAACGGAAATCAGATGTTTCATTATTCTTATTTTGAAGATAATAAAGACTCTAGCTGCTGACGGTCCATTTTAACATATTGTGCCAGACGTTTTCCATATTCTGAGTCTGCCTGATAGAAGTAAGAGATCATTTTAGCCACTACTTTTTTATTGGTAACGCTGTTCAAAGCATTTCCAAGGTTTTTAATCAGGTTATCCTGGTCTTTTTTAGAGAAAGACCTGTACAGTTCTCCAGCCTGTTTAAAATTATTTTCCTTATCTATTTTAGCCTGTATAGATGATGTACCTGCCGGAAAAACGGTCTGGGAGTATTTGAATTTTTTATTATCAGTCACTTCCGGTTTTCCCGCTGAAGGCTGGTAGTTAACTTCACCGCTTTGAGGTCTCATAGACATGTAGCCATTTTGATTGTATGTCATAACCTCATTTTTTGATGCATTAATCGGCAACTGCTGGAAATTCCCTCCAATTCTGTGTCTTTGGGTGTCAAAATAAGAAAACAGTCTTCCCTGTAACAGTTTATCTTCTGACGGTTCAATTCCCGGCACAAGAGTTCCTGGAGAAAAAGCAGCCTGCTCTACCTGCTGAAAATAGTTCGTTGGATTCTGATTAAGAGTCATCGTTCCTGCTTTAACCGATTTTGCAATAGATTCCGGCCAAATTTTGGTCACATCTACCGGATTAAAATCAAGCTTTTCAAAATCATCTTTTTTCAGCATCTGCACATACAAATCCCACTTCGGAAAGTTTTTATTCTGAATCGCACTGTACAAATCTCTCGTCGCATGTTCTATTTGTGTAGATTGAATTTTATCCGCTTCTTCCTGAGTAAGATTCTTTTCGCCTTGCTGAGGGACCCATTTGTACTTCACATAGGTTACTTCTCCTTTCGCATTGACCCATTTGAAGGCATGCACTCCATTTCCCTGCATTTCCCTGTAACTGGCAGGAATTCCGTAATCTGAGAATAACCAGGTCAGCATATGTGTAGCTTCGGGAATATTAGCCATAAAATCAAAAACCCTATTATTATCAGAAGCGTTATTGGTAACCGGAGATGGTTTAAAAGCGTGAACCATATCAGGAAATTTCATGGCATCTCTGATGAAAAACACCGGTAAATTGTTACCTACTAAATCATAATTCCCCTGATCAGTATAAAATTTAACAGCAAATCCTCTTGGATCTCTGAAGGTTTCCGGAGATCCCTGCTGATGTACTACTGTAGAAAACCTTACCAATACAGGTGTTTTCTTTCCTGTTTTTGATAGAAAATCAGCCATGGTAACATCTGAAAAATCAGCATCTGCAACAAATTCACCAATGGCACCAGCCCCTCTCGCATGTACTACCCTTTCAGGAATCCTTTCTCTGTCAAAAGCGGCCAACTTCTCAATTAAATGAATATCCTCCAGTAAAACAGGTCCGTTATTTCCTACCGTTTTAGAATTCTGGTTATCTCCTACAGGGCTTCCCGTATTAGTTGTCAGTTGCTGGGAATACAGTGTAGACGTCATGAGAATCCCAGCTAAAAACACATTTTTTTTCATAATTTCTTATTTATTGTGGGGCAAATATAGAGCGTTGATCTCCCAAAGCCATCTCAATAAATTCAATTCCAAAAATTCACAAAATCTATCAGAAAACACAAAATCAATAGACAAACCCTACTTTATTATTTTAAAAAATAATCCTTATAAAAGGATAATGAAATCTGATATCTGACAATTTAATTTGCCATTCCTGTAGTTTAATATCTACAGTTTTGATCATTTATGATATCAGGGATTTACATAATTTTACAAAAAAAAACAGATGATAAAAAAAGTGATATTAATTATCATTATTCCAGCAGCTGCTATTTTTCTTGGATTTAAATTCATCAAAATAAGTACAGCTGATAATTCTATACTCATCCAGCACAAATCAAAATCCTCCGGAAGTATTGAAAACAGCCCTTTCCAAAAAGAATATCTGAGTAAGGATGGACTCGTGGTGGTAAATGTTTGGGCTACATGGTGTAAGCCCTGTATTCAGGAAATTCCTACTTTCAAAAAAATAAGTAAAGAGAATCCAAACATAAAGTTTGCTTTTTTATCTATTGATGAAGATCCTGAAAAATTAAAAACTTTCCTGGCTAAGAATACAATAAACGATATTACACTTCAAAATACAGAATACATTGAAGCCATCAAAACCTTTTTAGGAGGAAATGGTTTATTGGGATATCGTGCTATCCCATTAACTTTTATTATAAAAAATGGGAAAGTAATTGATAAAAATGTCGGTAGTATAGATTATACTGAGCTTAGCACCCAATTGAAAGCACTACAATAGACTCCTTGTTTAATCTTAAAAATACAACATTCATATTAACTGAACTGCTGAAAAACTGAGGGTAACGGATGTTGAACGGCAGTTAAATAAGATAGGCATAAAGCTTATCTTTTTTTGAGATCCATCCAGAATTAAAAATATCTTTTTTTGAGATGCTTCCGGGCGGCAAACATTGAGGCTTTCTGTACATTTTTTTAAAAAAACAGAAAAAAATAATTCAAAATAATGGGACTTTGAATCTTTTTTCAATACATTTGCGGCTTGATTATCTCATTAATTTGAGTTTCATGGTTATTAGTTTTTATCCCCAGGAATTACTGGGGATTTTTTATTTAAACCAATACCTGCTTAACTCTGCTCTATCAGGGGGCTTCAACTGAAATTATTAAAGGAAGAAAAAATGAATTCCGTACACCTGGAATCCGCATATACAATTCAATAGAATATAATAAAAATCCATTTCCGGATTTTTCCGGAAATGGACACCACTTTATCATCATCCAAATCACAACTAAACTATGAACAATGAGGCAATAGTCTGTGCATCGCTTCCACTTAATATTTCATCGTAAGCTGCAGAACCAGCTGCTGTTCCAAATAAAGTTCCGGTATTATAGCCTGCCTGGTTTACATTATCTTCTCCGGCATAGACAGGATTAGTTGCAGATGGCATACTTCCTCCATCAGCAAGCTCAATCCAGCCTTTATTGGCTCTCATCCTTCTCACCTGAGAAGCATGTCTGGCTTCAACAGAGTGAATCTGTAATGCAGCCTGAAGTACAACTTTATTGGACATTACATTTCCGGCCTGTCCTTTATAAGCTCTTACTCCGGTATCTTCAAAAGCCTGAGCAAGAATAAGAAACTGATTATAATCTGTAAAAGGCATAAAACTTCCGTTGGCTGTAAAGTCAAATGTTGGTTTATTACCCGGTGTTGTACCCAGAGAAGTCAGTGTACTTTTCAGAAAGCTGACATGGGCTGATTCGTGTTTTGAGATCTGCATAAAAACCGTTCTGTCTCCAGTAGGAATTAATCCTGGTGTAGATAGTCCTATGCTGTAATATTCATTTTCAAGATATTCCAGTACAAGTGCCAGCTGTAATGCATCCGTCAGTGTACTTTTCAAGGCAGTACCTGTTAATTTTGTTTCTGTAGTTTCTGCTTTGACAGGAGTAGTCATCAACGCTCCCAGTCCAAGCGGTACAGCTGCTGTAGCTGCTTTTTTTCCGAATAATGACATATTCGTAATGGTTTCCAGTCTTGAAGCTTCCGTGGTGAAAAATTTATCATAAGAAAGCTTATCCAGTAATCTAAGAATATTCATAATGTAATTTTTAAGGGTGAATGGTTAGTTAATGCCTCTTTCTTTCCAGGTAAAAGGTGTTTTGATAAACGCTCCTGCAGCCATTACGATATCTTTGGGCTCTTTTGCAAGGTCAAGTCCGTTGGCATCTATCACATCATCTCCTGAAAAATCAGCAGATCCGGGATTGATTAAATTTCTGATCGCAGAAGCATGTCTGGCCTCCACCGAAACTATTTTACCGGCAATCACCAGATAAGCAGGATTGGAAATATACTTTCCGGCTCCATTATAGGCTGCTACCCCCGTATCTTCTAATGCTTTTGCTGTGGCTAAAACTGAATTACGGTCATTAAAATTAACATTTGGATACTGGAATTCAAGTTTTGGAAGCACGTGGTCTGTAGCACCGCTAATGGCTGCTTTAAAGAAATCCCGGTGAATCACTTCATGATGATAGAGGTCTGTAAAAACTTCTTTTTCAATACTGGAAATTCCTGTATAAAAATTATTGACCACTTTGGTATAAAAATCTGCTTCCAGCTGTTCGAGTGCATAGGCATAGTTTAATACGCCTACATCTCCTGTTCCCAGATCATACTTGGATTCTTCCATGATCTGAAAATCATCATTGTCATCGCATCCTATTAAAGTAAGGCCTGCGACAGCCAATCCTACTCCACTTAATTTTAAAAAGTTTCTTCTGCTTGTATCAAGGGTAACTCCCTGATTAGAAACCTGAATTATCTTTTTCATACTATTAATTTTTTTAGTGTTAGGATAAAAGAAGAAAAACAGCATACTGAAATATGCTGTCTGAAATCTTATAAATTGTTATGGCATTAAAACCGTGTCTATTACATGAATCACTCCGTTAGACTGGTTCACGTCTGCGATGGTTACTTTCGCACTGTTTCCTTTTGCATCTTTTATGTAAAGGTCTTTTCCTTTAGTCCAGAAAGTAAGATCTTCTCCCTGTACTGTTTTCATCATACTTTTTCCGTTACCGGCTTTTACAGCAGCCCAGATTTCTTTTGCGCTGTATCTTCCTGGCAGAACATGATAAGTCAGAATACTGGTAAGTGTTGCTTTGTTTTCAGGTTTTACAAGACTTTCTACTGTTCCTTTCGGAAGTTTTGCAAAGGCAGCATCTGTGGGTGCCAGTACTGTAAATGGGCCTGCACCCTGTAATGTTTCTACTAAACCGGCAGCTTTCACTGCCGCAACAAGGGTTTTGTGGTCTTTGGAATTGACAGCGTTTTCAATGATATTTTTGGACGGATACATTGGAGCTCCTCCTACCATTACTGTTTTTTCTTTCATCGTTTGTGCAGTTACCTTTCCGCTGAATGCAAATGATAAAGCTACCATTGCTAAAACTGTGATTTTTGACTGTGTGTTCATTGTGTTGATTTTTTAATTAATTATATTTAATTGTGCTTTTAATGTCATTTACGAGGTTGGTTTTGTTTTAGATTGAAAAAAATGAAATTTATTTTCAAACAACTGATTTTCAATACACTATTTTTTACCAGGGATGAATTCAAGACAGATAGAATTCATACAGAACCGTTTTCCTGTCGGTTTCGGGCCGTCATCGAAGACATGTCCCAGATGAGAATCACATCTTCCGCACAATACTTCTGTGCGTTCCATATGATAAGAAGTATCATTTCTGTATTTAACACTGTTTTTACGTATAGGCTGATAGAAAGAAGGCCATCCACAGGTGGTTGCGAATTTTGAAGTCGAAATAAAAAGTGGGTTTCCGCAGACAGTACAATAATAGGTTCCCTTTTCATCAGACTCATAATATTTACCTGTAAAAGCGGTTTCTGTTGCTCCTTCTCTGGCAACCTGATAGAGTTCCGGTTTTAAAATCTTTTTCCACTCAGCGTTACTCACTTTCAATGGGTTCTCAGCTGTACGGGAGTAATAAGGGTTTTTAATTTTAAAAAGCTGATTCTGGGCTTTATAGAAATGCGTGGACAAAACGATACAAAACACAAGTACAGCTCTTGAAGTAATATTTTTCATATTGAATATTTTTTAATAATTTCCTTAAAATCATGTACGAAATAAAAGATAGATTGGATTTTATTGACTATATGTTTTATTTTATTACATTTGGACAGAAAAATAAAAGCTATTAAAACAACCTATTCGGAAGAAGAACTTATCGTTTTATTAAAAGAAAAAAACGAAACCGGTTTTCATTATCTGTATGACCACTATTCCGGTGCGCTGTACGGAATCATTCTCCGGATCCTTCAGTCTAAAGAATACACTGAAGAAGTAATCCAGGATGTTTTTGTTAAAATATGGAACGCTATCCATCAGTACGATGCTTCCAAAGGAAGGTTTTATACCTGGATGATCAATATTGCAAGAAATACCGCTATTGATTATTTAAAGTCTAAGGGATTCCAGAATGAGCTTAAAAACCAATCACTTCCGGATTTCGTATATAATACTACAGAACTTTCAACGGTTAATAATTCATCCGACTATATCGGATTTAACAATGTGCTTGAAGGACTGGAAACAGACAAGCAGGAACTCATAAATCTTGCTTATTATCAAGGATATACCCAACATGAAATATCCGAAAAGCTGAAGATACCGCTGGGAACAGTGAAAACGAAAATGCGTAATGCACTGATGAAATTAAAAGATTTGCTAAAAGATTATCAATAAATTGAACACAAAAGAATACATATCATCCGGAATTATAGAATCTTATATTCTTGGCCATGCTTCTCCTGAAGAGGCAGGGATTTTGGAGTGTGTGATGAAGAATAATGCTGAAGTAAAAGCAGCTTTTGAAGAAGCACAAAAGACTTTGGAACATCTTGCTACCGCTCAAGCCGTAACACCTCCAAGTGATCTGAAATCTAAGATCTGGAATAAAATTCAGCAGGAACAGACTGTTGAAGAGGTAACTCCGTCTGTTTCTACAAATATTTCTGAAACAAAAGATCACAGAGAAGCTACAGAAAGAGTAATTATTAAGGAAAATACACAATGGAAAACGTATGCAATAGCAGCTTCTGCATTGTTCCTGATCAGTATTGCGGGAAATTTATTCTGGATGAATAGCCAATCGTCCAATAAAAAGGAAATCGCTTTACTGGCTGCAGAAAAGCAAGCCCAGGATCAGGCAATGAAAAAAATGAACCGTAAGATTGACATGTTCTCCAATCCTGATATGCAGATGGTCATGCTGAATGGGGTTGAAAAACATCCGGATTCCAAAGCAATGGTTTTCTGGGATAAGAAAACAAAAGAAGTCTATCTGAATGCAGAAAAACTTCCTAAAGCTCCTGCAGGAATGCAATATCAGCTTTGGGCCATCGAAGACGGACAGCCTGTAAGCGCAGGAATGTACACCGAGGATAAAGACAGTAGAATTGCGCTAGCCAATATTCCCAATGCTCAAGCTTTTGCCATTACTCTCGAAAAAGAAGGCGGAAGTAAAGTGCCTACCATGGAGAATATGTTTGTAATGGGAGAAATCTAGAGCATATCAATTCCCAAAGTTCACAAAATGTGGAACATCTGTTGCAAAATTATTCATTGGTAAAAGATTATTTCTATTGCTGTTAAAATCAAAAACCGAGTTATTATCAAACGGAACCCGTGGATAATACATGAAAGAAATTTGAATTCTGTTGAAAACCAGATAAGGATTATTAATTAAAACACCTATACCAATTTTTGTATTAGCCTTTGTTTTCAATAGTTTATCATCAGGCATTCCCAGCCACCCAACTGCGGTAGTTAAATAAGGACTGAAATGGAAATTCTTCCACGTTTTGTTAATGAACAATTGAAGCTGGTACCTTAGAACCAGTTTTTTAGTCCCAATATAATCCGAATTGTAAACAGGAAATTCGTCTGCGGAAGAAAGATTGATTCTGTCTTTATAAGAATAGTTATGCTGTGGATTTCCTAAAGCTATTGTTGGAGAAAAGAAATGTCTTGCTTTGGCAAATTTCCAATCCATAAGATTCGTAAAATAGGTTCCGTCTACCCGGAAAGACTCCCGATTCTGGCTGTCTTCATTAAAAAACCTTCCGAACTGCCCTTTCACAGTAAAATATCCCAACTTTGTAAAAGTACCATAAGAAGCAGAAATTCCCACATAAGGGTTCACTTCTTTGTTTCTTGATAAACCTCCACCAATAATGTTTACAGAATGTCCGTAAGCAATATCTTCAGGCAAATCATATTGAAAAATATTTCTCTGAACCGAAAAATTTCTGTGAATAAGCCCTACTGACATCAGAAAACTGTTGTATGAACTAAAATATTTATACTGGTCTATTCCCGGACTGTCTTTATACTGGTAATTCTGAAACCTTCCTATCACTGCAATATTGCTGGATACTCTTTCGCCGGGATCCGCTGAAACAGGAATCTGATAACCACCCCATAAATCCTGGCTGTATACTTTGATCTGAACTTCCGGAAATGTAGTGTCAGTTTCTGTGGGAAGTAAAACCTTCCGCTTAAAATATTCAAATGTAAAACCACCTGCCCATCTCGTCAAAGGCGAGAAAAAGTCTCTTCTTAAACTGAAATTAATTCTTTCATTTCTCAAAAAATCTCTTTCCCCAAGAAGCTGGGCATTGATATAAGTTCCTAAAAGGTTATAGGTTGTATAGCTTCCCAAAAGATAATCCTGCTTTTCTTTGGAGTCGTTTCTGTAAAGGAAATCAAGAGTATGGCCTAATCCTAATACATTTTCTTCGGTAACTCCCAGACCAAGTTTACTCCCGGAATAGCTGATTCTCGGCTTCAGACTCCAGGAATCCAGAACTTTTACCACAACATCAATAGAATCTTTGCTGGAAGTACTATCGGAAACACTGATATTCACTCTGTTGACAAAAGGCATTGCTCTCAGCAAACGTTCAGATTCATAAAGTTTCTGGGCATTATATTCTTCACCTTCTTCAAAAAGCAAATAATTATTGACAGTGGAGTTTCTTGTATTGGCATGAAGATGATCTGCTACCCAATCATACCATCTGGATTTTTCTTTAGTATCCTTGGAACCATATCCAAATGGATCAATAGTCTCTATCCTGATTTTTCTGATGTATTTTTTGTTATAAGCTTCCTGCGACAGTTTTTCTGTCCTGGACTTAACGGAACTAGAATCCGGCTCTCTACGAAATATAAAGCGGTGAATGAATTTGGTAACTTTTCTCTTATCCGAAAATTCTTCTATTTTATAATACAGCGAATCTTTCTTCTCCTGTGCATTTAAAAAGAAAAAACCACCTAAAAAGAAAATTAAAATTACAATCGTTCTAGTCATTAGTCATCAAAAATTCAATACAGTTTTTAGCATCAATTTACAAGCCAACAAGCTTACAATATAAAGAAAAAACATTTATAAGATATAATAGTGAAAGATCTTTCCAAATACAAGGATCTAAACAGATTTTTTTTAAGTACACCACCGCTTTAATACCTCTGTGGTACGGCTGCATTTTTCAACGGTTTCTTCCTCTTGAATATACTCCCAAAGAGAGCGACTTCTATTTCAATAATCCCATCACTTCGACCATAACCAAAGGTATTTCGGCTACCGGATTCTATGGTTTGTCCTTTTGTAAACATTATACTTATCAGATTAATAGCCGGAAATACTATATTTTCAATATTTGCAAATCAGATTTTTGTCTTCGTATTTTCCTATTTTTTTGTCTGATTACGGAATCCTGTAATTATCTCAGGAATAAATTGATTTTGTTTGCAGAAAATTTATGATGAAAAAAATACTTTGCTTTTTAAATATCCACCAATGGAAATACACTAGCAACACTGAAAGAGAATGTAATCATTGTAAAAGATCAGAGTATTTAGATGTCGATTCCGATGTTAATGCATTTGGCAATCCCTTATGGCTGAAGAAATTAAAAAAGGATTGATTTTATACTTGTCATTAAATATTTCCTCATTCAAAAATTCACTTAGCTCCTGTTATTTTTGATGATTTTTTTTCCTACAAAACGTGATCTGAAAAAAGAAAATGAAAAGAACAATCAATAAAGGTGCTGAAAATAGTCTTGCAGGACAGTTTTCAACACCTTTGCAGAAGATTCAATATGATCTCACTCATAAGTATCTAAATACATTTAATCCTATTTTTGAGTCTTGTTTATAATTGCATCTTACTTGAAATCGGATAAGCTTTTCTGTAATGGGAAGGCTTATTTTATTCGATGATCTTTAGAATGCTACTATCGCTCTTAAACAGATATCATTGGGCACATTGAGAAGGTACACAGCCAGATTCACATAAAGCTAACGTAAATCATAAAACAATACGATTCGGGTATCATCTTTTTTTGTTATTTTTACTCATTATAAATAAAAATAACGCATGAAAAAAATCGTACTCTCGGGAATGGCTGTTATAGGAGGATTTCTGACAGCAAATGCACAGTGTAAATCTGTATCTACCCTTGCTGAAAATTTTGACACCTGGAAAGATATCAATAAATGCTGGACTGCTCAGCCAGGAAAAGCCATGCTGTATGCCAGTGATAAAAGAATTATTTTTTATTCAATGAGTAGCCCTGGAGAAAATATGTATCTGGTAACCCCGGAAATAAAAGCCGGAACCTATACTCTTTCTCTTGACCTTTCGGATAACGGGGGCGAAACAACGTTAGAGCTTTTCTCAGTAAACAGTCCTTCTGATGCAAAATCCTATGTTTCAATCACTAAGCCTTCAAAGATCACAGGAGAGAAAAAAACATATACTATATCTTTGAAAAAAGACGCTCATCTGGGGCTGAAAGTTTTACTGAATGGAGTACATCAGGCTGTTTATATGGATAATTTTTCTTTAACTCCAAAGAAATAGGTCTTGAAATCACCAATCATACTATTACACAATTATTTTTGTTTCTGTTCTACAAAAGACAGTATTAATAGCATCTAAAAAGACCGGATACAAAAGTTTATACGAACACAAAAAGAGGTTGTCTCTATATTGAAGGCAGCCTCTAAAGTGATTGATGAAGTAAAATTTAAATTCGCTATTGATTATAGTAAATAGGATTGATACAATTTTTGTTTTAATTAAAAGCATTGTGTAATGATCCCGTATTCTGGTTTAAGAAATTCACCAGAAGTCTTATATCTGGTAGAATTACCTTTATGATACCATGCTCCCAATCCCGAGATCATCAATGCCATATTATGTACAAACCGTACAACATTCTTTTGCTGAACACCAAAATCAGGTAGATTATTCCGGAGTTCAACAAACTCTTGAACATATGAATCATGGATGTGCATTGCTTCGGTAATGGCTTCTCCTAACGAAATAGTATATTGATTCCTGATCACCAATATAATGTTCAGAACTTCTGTATCAATTCCTAGCACCTTCTCTATTGAAGCAAAATCATTCTGAATAGCTATTATCCTGCACATTAACATTTTTAATCGTTTTATAATTGGATGTTCGGATATATATCCCGGAACAATATAATTAATAGAAGGTTCTACCGAATCTCCATATGGATACATAAAAATAGAATACTCACGGATAAGCAGAAGCTTACTAAGGGTTGGAAATTCTTTTTTTAACTTGTAGGGGGTTCCTTCCATAATTCCATAGGTAGTATAATTATAAAAGTCTTTAGTCCAGCGTATAAACCAATCATCATTAACGTAAGGAATAAATTCCTGCCTGCTTAAAGCCACTTGTTTTATCAGTCCGATATCACTTGCTTTAGGTTGTTCTCCCAACATGACATCCATTATATGATCCCTGATATCTGCAAGTTTATCAACCGGGCACAACTCATAATAATCATCAAACAGTGTCAACCAAACCATAGATCTTGCTATAGGTCTGATGTGTTCTTTGGTGCTGGCCGCCGGAAACATATAAGACGCGGCCTCTACGAGGCCGTGTTTCTTATATTGAGCTCTTGTAACTTCAGAAATAAACTGATAATCCGTATCAATCCAATTATTCTGTTCTTCATAAAAGGATTGTGAAAACGGTCCTATTTCATAGGTCCAGGGATATTGCAAAACAGGAACATCTTGTTGTTTCATCTTTAAAACTTAAAGTTATATTAAACTTAATTTACAGACTGCTATTTGCGGCATGGTTGTCTTCAGGCCAGGCAAAACCAACTCCTCCATGCTTATATCTGTTTGTTTCCAGATAAAAAGTGTTAACTCCTTGCAGCCCGACACCGGCATAATAAACGAATTTGTCGACATGTTCCTGATATTCACCAAACTCCCGATACTCTTGATGTAAGCCATTCAGACTCGCCAGCTCTTCATTATGAATACGTAAAGCTTCTGCACAAGCATCTTCCAAAGAAAGATTATACTCCTGCTGCAATACAAAAACCAGATTAAAAACCTCTGTCCCCTTCGCCATCTCCTTTGGCAGGGAGTGAAGATCATTTTGCCACGCAACAACCAGAGTCATATGGGAAATCATCTTTTGTACCACTATATGCTCAAAGATATGTTCCGGCAGGACAAGACCTGATTCAATCTCACCAAAGATCAGATAAGGACGCATTAGTACAGAATATTCTCTGATAGTTTTGTAAAGATTCAGTGATGGTGGGCGATGGGCTATTTTGTAGGGATACTCCAATTCAATTCCGTATCTGAAAGATTGATAAAAATAGTAAACAAACCGCTCAAACCATAGGTCTGGCATGAAAGCGCGAAATTCATCCCGGATCATTTCCATATGATGATAAAGAGCATTTTCCTCCGGCAAGGCTTGGGCACCCCTGAGAATATCTGTACAACGGATTCTTAACTCCTGGATCTCTTCAAGGGACGAATGTTCCACCTGATCATCAAGAGCAACATATTGAAGCATGAATCTATTGCATGGAATGGCCTGCTCATAGGTTAAGTGCGGCCACATACGTGCTGTACACATATGAAGTTCCATTTTTTTATAAATTTTCCGTTGTTTTTCTGTCAAAAAAGTATAATCATTATCAATCCAGCCATCCATATCTTTCCCCATTTGTTCAGCATGTGGATTTATAAGATCAGGCCATGAGTAGCATCCCCGTGGCAGGTAATCTGCACTATTAAACTGTTCTGGTGTCATTTTATCTGTATTTTAAAATTATTGTATTTAAATAAGCATTAACTGCTTGATGTAATAAATCACAACCGAATGTCTACTGCATTGTGATTATTGCTCTAAAACCGTATTGTAGATCATATATTCATTCAGGTAAAGCATATTGTATACCCGCCACTCCGTTATAAATTTCTGGCAGGTTCTTATGATCACCTGTTTAATAAAATACCACGGTAATCGTTAAATTTTTATTGAAATTGGTTATGCCCTAATGTTTCTTTTAATTCGGAAGCACTTGGAAATTCTGTTTTATTATAGCGGTCAAGCTTAGTGGATATGTTTTTCCAGCCACTCAATACCATACTCATATAGTGTACCCAATTGACCACAGCCTCGTGCCATACACCAAAGTCAGGAAGTGAGGCCTGCAGGGCTACAAACTCCTTAAGATCTTCATTATGGAGGCGCAGATCTTCCAGGCAGGCTTCTTCTAGCGAAACTCTGCGTTCATTCTGGATTACTTTCACAATATTATAATAGATACTGTCCGTTGCTTCATCTTTTACTACAGATTGAACTTCATTGAAAAAAGTTACCAGATGACAGGCAAGCGCCTGCAGACGGCGGATCACCGGATGATCATGAATTTCCGGCGGCAGGATGACCCCCGTTTCAACCTCAGTGAGCTGCAAAAAAGGATACAAACAGATTGAATCTTCCCTTAAGACAATACATTCTGCTGTTGTAGGAAACATCTTATTCTTTTTATATTCCTGTTCCTTTTTAAGCCCACTAAAATACCTGCTGATCATCTGTGTGAAACGATGCATGGATTCTTCTGGAATAAACTGAAGTAATTCCTGCCTTAATGAGGCAAGCATAGAGGCTAAAGGTATTGTAGACTGGCCAACAGAGATTTCACCATTCAATATAGCAATGGATTGAGCATGTACATCATCAATATCATCAGGACTACTTTCTTCATACAGATCATCATTGTAAAGGGTCCAGAGCATTAGCCTGCAGATGGGCCGGAAACGTTCAGCAGATGCAGTAGGAAACCATTGGGCAGCGATGTGGGCAGTTTTGGTTTTCTTGTACTTTTTACGCAGATCAGGGTTATTTTGATACAGCCACATATACTCACCATCAATCCATTGATTTTCGGTGATTTCCTGCAATTGATCTGCATGAGGATTTTTTAAGGTTGGGAATGGATACCTGAACTTTGTACGAAGAAGTTCAAGAGGGTTAAAATTTTCATTACTCATGATTATATGTTTTAATGGTTTTTGTTTTTTATAGCATAATAGTTTTATTTAAATATATAGCCTTTATAAAGGCAGCAACTATACTTAAAAAACATATTTCACTAATTACCAATAAGATACATTCATGAACAATGAAATAAATGTACAAATTAATTTTATTAAATAATATGGAATTTCACTATATTATTAAATATATTTATAACATTGAATAACAATAACTTACAGGTTCACAAAGATGATAACTCAAATTTACTCATCAGATTATCAACAAATTAACATTTCAAAAAGAGATAAATATTTAATATTTTACCTGTAATCAAATAATTAATATCATAATAACCTGGTTTGGTTTTATAGATTGCTGAAAAATAAGTAATAAGGGAGAAGATTTCCAGATCTTAAAATACTGCAATGGGTCTACTCCACAAAAAGAACTTCTGTTGAAAAATCAACAGGAGTTCTTATAATGATTCTTGATATAACTAATAGTGAACTTTTAATCAATAACCGGAAGAGACCCAAGCGTAAATTGCACGGTTTTTTCCTGATAGATATTGGGATTCATTGCATTAGGTACTACTAAAGTCAAATCGGTTCTTTCACCAGGCTCATAGTTTTTTAAAGCATCTGTAAAAGTTTGAGCATCATATACGGAATAAGAACCCACTTTTTTAACCAGAGTACCGGGCAGGATATTATTGAGATGTAAAGCTCCACCTACAGTCGTTGGGCCTATTAATACTCCTTTTACATTCTGAAAAACCGTATTGTATCCGTTATAAATATACAGCTGTACATCCCAGGGAATAACATCTATAACTCCTACAGAAGCTCTAAACTTCACTTCTTCTTTAGCAATGACAGGCTGAGTAACCGCATGCTGAACAGATATTGCTTTCGTATGGCTGTAGTCTTCCACTGTCTTAATCATTTCAGTACTGTTCAGCACCCTTTTAAAGGAAGTGTTGCCGCGGGCTGTATTATTTCCCCACCTTACTCCATTGGCTATAAATCCTATATAATCTTTTCTGCCAAGGGCGGCTACAGCAGCTTCGATATTGGGAGTCAGGTTAGGATCATTTTTTTGCAATGACTCTGCAAACTGCAAATGTAAATTCTGCAATTTTTCATTTCCTTCCGCTTTTGCTTTTTCGGCTGCCTGAAGGTGATTTTTAAGGGCTTCTTCCTGGGAAATATCAGGAAAGAATTTTTCTTCAAATTGATTAATCATATCATCATCTGCATCATACATTTCGATTCTTGTATTATTAATTTTTTCTGCATTATACTGGCTGTCAACCTGCTGATTGAATGAAGACTTCATCGATTTCCTGCTGCTTCCTAATCCGAGAAATGCCCATCCGCTTGATTTCTGGCTGACACTGCTCTTTTGAGCATCACTTAAAAATTGGTTAACAATCGTACTTCCGTCTATATGTGCATTAATATAACTGGTTTTAGAATTCTTAAATTTGTAACTGACAGATATGTCACCATTTCCGTTTGCCAGCAGATTCTTAACATACTCTGTAGGATTTTCAATACTAATATTTTTAAAACTTTTATTTCCAACCAATGTTCCTGAGATGCGCTTACTGTAAACAATCTCCCCTCCTGCTTCTACAATGAATTCTACCTCTGTAGGTGAAATGATCTGGCTTTGAAAATTTGTATTATAATCATTAATCAACTGGTCCTGGGGGGCAAGCATGGTAGTTTCATACTGCTTGGCTAAGGAAAAGAAATGATTGGTTAATCCGGGGTTGGTAATCATGTAAGGCGTTAACATGGGCTGCCCGTTTGTATTTTTTAAAATTGGAGGATAAAAGGCGGCTATTGTTGTGCTTCTTATCGCAGCACAAATTGATGCTTTCTGGCTTTCATTGGGTAGTGCCAGTTCCTGTGTTACCGGAATAATCAACGTACGGATGTTATCAGAACTCTTGTATGTTTCATTTCCTTTACTGTCTATATATTTAATATTATGGATATCAAACTTAAGAATTGGTAATATAAACACCTTGGCAACAGTGCCCTTAGCAACATTTTCATAAAAGCCGTGGGTGTTGTAAAGCGTATATTTCCCTTTACTATCTATAGCTACATAATTCTCAACTGAAAATTTGTTTGAATTGGGTGTCACTTGCGACCAAATAACTCCGGTATTGGCAAATAGCAATACAATGATTAGATAAAAATTTTTCATGATTAAACTATTTAAAGGTTACTATAATGTTTTTATCAGGAGTACTGTTAGGATTTGAAGTACCATAAAATGCATCCTTCAATTTACTGTAGGCCAGTTTACTATTCCCCACAGTACAATTTTTAATATCGGTTTCCATTCCCACCAAAACACATCCTTTGATCTGCTTTGTATAGTTTCCTATATGAATTTGTACTCCATCTCTGTCTGGTACATTTTCAAGCTGTATTCTCCATCCGTCATTTTTATCATATCTCAAAATACCGTTATAGGATCCCGAAGGAATACAACTGATATTTTTTATATTATTTTCCCAGGGCAGTTCCAATGTATGGCAGATGACTTTTTTATCTGCAATGAGATATCCTAAGGTACAAGCCACTGATGATAGTTTTCTTTCAATAACTATTTCAAAATTTCCTTGCCCAAAAAGATTTCCTGAAAAAAGAGCTGTCAATACAATTACCAGTAAAGTTGTTTTCATGATTCTATATTTTAAGATTGAAGGTAAGCCTGTAATTCTAGAGATATTGATTGATTTTATGGTAAAATTACATGTAAATCGGGTGCCGGTCCATGGCACTTTTGTGTAATATTTCAGCTTCCGGATTTCTTTAGACGATGCCAGATAATCTGCTTATATATGAGTAAAATCTGATGCAGTACAATAAAGATTATAAAATCTTCATCCTGCAACCATCCATACAGTAAACCCTTAAACACCTACACTTATATAAAAAGTACCGCCACTTATTAAACCCTTCTTGGCTTTGAATATCTGATATCTCATTTTTGAACTATAAAATAAGCGGTATCTGAAAAGCTTTAGAAGAATAAGAAAATAAAAACATTTTGTATTATGAAAAATCTAAAAAAACTTTCAAGAAATGAATTGAAAACGGTAACAGGAGCAGGAATAGTTGGCGGTCCGTTTCCGTCAGTATGCATATACACTCATCAATGGTGTGAAAAAGTAAAGCGATGCATCCCCAAAACAATAAATTGTGATGATCTTGTGATACCTCAGCCTATTTAAAATAGAAAGTAAAACAATTTGCCACCTACTTTTGAAGTATTTTTGAGAATCACAATAATAGCTCCAAACAAAAAAAATCCTGCAAAATCATTGATTTTGCAGGATTTTTTTAATGCCGACCTAAGAACACCTCATCATCAAACAATAACACATTTAACATTGTTAAAATAAAGTAGTAATATACTTTAGTGTAACTACCATTTACAATCAAACTTTCAGATAAGAAATCAGAAAGAAAAGAAATCCGGATAATAACCCGAACTTAATGCTAAAACATAGTTATTTTTATATACATTTATATTAGTTCAAATCAAGCTTCAAAATAAGTAACTAAATATCCTAATTATACCATATGACTTGATTTTTGAGCCTATTTTAGCTGTATAATCTGCCTTTATAGAACAAATTAATCATTTTATTGAAGCTTATTACTATGTACGTGATTACAGACCATTTAAAAAATTTAGGATTTAGCATCAACACATTAAATAATATAATACAGAGAAACAATAATAAAAGAAGTTTTAATACACTTGAGTATTTCTGTATCTATATCATTATAGAAGATATCACATTAGAGATAGAAAACATTCCACATTCCATAAAAGGCGGTCATATAGCATTTGTAGGCCCGCAAAAACAAATTGTATTTGGAGAAACTAAACGCGGTGAGATTTATGTGATTACATTTTCATCAAGTTTTTATGAGAGATCTGCAAAAGATAGCATGTTTATCAATTCACAACTTTTTTTTAATTACGATTCTGATGTTTTTATAGCGCCTTTTGAAAATATTAAGGAAATGAACGTTGTTTTTATGGGAAGAATGCACAACTTTCAGCACAAAGATGAAAGTCTATATGTTTCTGCAGCTCATAATGCTATTGAAAGACTGATTCTGGATGCGTTTTTGCATATCCCGGCAGAAACACTGAAAAAAGACATCAAATTTGACTATCTCCATTACGTCAATAGATTTAAAGTTCTTTTACAGAGAGACTATAAAAAGGCTAAAAAGGTTTCACACTATGCTAATGAACTCAATATCACACCAAGAAAACTAACTGAAATGACGGAATATGTTCTGGGAAAAACAGCCAAACATATTATTATTGAAAAACTGATCAATGAATGCAAGAAATCCCTTAGTTTCTCGGGCTACAATATTTCTGAAATTGCTTATGACCTGGGATTCAGCGATGAAGGAAATTTCAGTAATTTTATTAAAAAACATACAGGAAAAAATCCCTCAGAATTGAAATAATGTAAAAATAATATTGTATTTTTGGATAAATAACAGATCAGTGAAAAATTAATATATGTTGAAAAGATATATTTTTTCAGTAATTTTCCTTTTTGTTTCCATGGGCATCTATGCACAGGCAGATGATGTTCAGGTGAATGTAAGGCTTTATCCTACCCAAGTGCTGGCAGTTGGTGGTGACAGCGAAATGACTGATGATACAGATGAAAATATCCAGCCGGAAATAAACTCTGTTATCATTTCAAGTCCATCAGGTTTTCAGTTAGGAATTCAACAGGATGATCAAGATGAGTATAATCTCATCAAAAGTCAGAATGGAGTTATAGAAAAAAAATTCATGATAAATCAAAAAATAGATAAAATTATAAAACAGTTTAAAGATAAGTCTACTTCTATGATGCTTACTTTAATCTCTCAATAAGACGGTCTATAGCTTATTTACTATGTATTAAATATTATTTTTTTAAATTTTCAACTATTCATTTTTAGTAAATTGACAATAATATAATATTGATTTAATAACATTAACAATATTTTTAATTTTTAATTAACTTAAAACTTCATATTTCTTCATAAAATACTTTTTTTCAGCAAGATTATTTCCAAAACCAAATTTACAAATCTTTAGTACTTTTTCACAAAATAAGTACCTGGACCTCTTTCTAAATTTGCACCTGAAAAAAAACAAGAATTAATACACTGTTAAAACTCCCATTATTTATGAAGAAATATATTGTAGCCTCAATGTCGCTATTTGGTTTTGTTGTATTCAAGGCTCAGCAAAATGTAACATTAAATGTTAGATTAAAACCAATTCAAACCCTTATCGTTAATCCTGCTCAGAAGGTTGTCAACCTAGACTATAAAACCAAAGACGATTATGCAAACGGAGTATCCTCTGTAAACGCAGATCACTTAAGCATTTATAGTACAGGAGGTTTCCAGGTTAAAGTAAAAAGTGCTAATGCTGCATTGCAAAGTGGAGCAAAGAATATCCAGGCCAATACCATTCAGATTAAGGCCAGTGCAGGAACTGAAGTTCTTAACGGCGCTCAGTATGCACAGAACGTACAGCTTTCAGCTAACGAAGCAACATTAGTAACATCCGCTAATGGTGGTGTAGATAAAAAAATTAACATTGAATATAAAGGAGCAGGAGCCAATGCTTATCTTGACAATTATATTGCAGGTCAGGATCCTACCGTTTATACAACAGAGTTAACGTATACTATTATTTCTCAATAAGTATTTAAATATTATATAAACTACTGCAGATAAAGTGTTACAAATTGTAGCACTTTATCTGTACTTTAACAGCAAAGTATAATAATGAACCGATACTATATCTTCATTTTATTCTCTCTACTCCTTTTCTGTTCTTCAATCAAAGCCCAAACAGGAGTATCTGTATCTCCTCCAAGACTTTATTTTGAATCTGATGCAGGAAAAAGCACTACCCAAAAAGTAACAGTAACCAATGTAAGTGCAAAAAATTCTTTGGATATGGCTGTAAGTTTAGGTGACTGGGAATATAATGAAACAGGAGAAAACAAAATGTCTCCGGCCAATACGCTGCCAACATCCTGCGCCAGCTGGATATCCATAAAAAATGAAGATACCTACTTTACCTTAGCTCCGGGGGAAAGAAAAGATATTGATGTTACCATCACTCCTCCCAGTACATTATCAGATCAGATGTTAGCCCATACTGCTGTACTGTATGTGAGCCAGATGAATCCTGTGAATGATGTGGATAATAAAGGTGCCAATATAAAAGTAAGTATTCGTTCAGGAATTAAACTCTTTCATAAGCTAACAGCCAAAGCCACTAAAAAAATTGAGATTCATAATCTTACTTTAGCTCAATCCAAAAAAGATCTTACCATCTTGTTTGAAAACCAGGGTAATATATGGACAGACGGGAAAATACAAACGGAACTTGTCAATACAGAAAACGGCAGCAAAGTATCGCTTGATCAGATTATTTTCTATACCATGCCCGGAAATAAAAGAGAGGTAAATATCCCTCTTCCTGCAACACTGGTAAAAGGAAAATATACTGTATCAGTAATGATTGATTATGGGGACAACAATAATCTGGAGCTAGCAGAACTGAATTTTACACATGAATAAAAAACTGTGTCTTATCCTGCTATTGATCTCCCTGAGCTGCTTTTCACAAATTTCATACAGCTCATGGGTAAACAGCTATCTGCAGATTAACTCTTATAACGGCAATACAAATCCGGATGCATACACGCTTACTTTAGCGGGTAACGGGAATATCAACATGCCTTACTGGAGAGTTTCGGTAAGATTGAAGCAGCCTATTATGTCCAATCAGGGGAATTATATTTTACCTGCGAATAAAATTTCTTTTCAGCCGGTTTCATCATCAGGAAAGGCCTACCCTAACCCGGTTCCGTCTATCCCTCAAATTGGGATGCCGCTTAATGTGATTTTGAAGGAAAGTCAGGAGGTTTTCTTAATTCCTCAATCAAATGCTGCACTATTTAATCAGCCGGCACAACCGAATGGTTATTATAATCTCCAGATTAAATACAGCATGAATCTGGCAGGAGGTACCTATCTGGGAGCCTATCCGGCCTGGATTACTTTTACAGCGCCATTACAGTTTACGGCCTATGATCAGTACAATAATATCATTGGTACAGCAGATCATAATTTTCAATTTCAGATCGGTACGCTTTCAGGAACTCCTACAGATATTCCGGAGCTGTCTATGAAGTTTGGAGCTTCTGCATTGAACGGTAATCTGGAATTTAAAAATATGCAGGATTATGTAAACGGAGCCAGTGTAACTTATTCTAATGCACTTATTGTAAAAAGCAATACGAAGTATCAGATCAAATTAAAATCCCTTCAGACTCAGTTCAGTTCATCTTCCGGTAATTTTCTGCCACTTGATGCTGTACAGCTTAATCTGATTCCTATTTCAGGCAATATGGGAACGGCGTATACTGTTTTACTGAGTACGGTTCCACAGCTTGTCGCTGCCGGTAATTCTACACAGAATGCTGATGTTTATTATGATATGAAGTATTCTACCAAACCTAATGATGAAAGATTTATCAATGCTAAAGCAGAGGATTATACAACAACGCTTCAATTTGAGATTACGCCTCAATAATTTATAATGCTTCATAACAGGCTGTTCAGGAAAATAATACTTTTTATTCTGATCCCGTTTTCCATTTGGATTTCGGCCCAGACTGGTACAGCTATAAGCATGGAGATCCGTAATGAGCCCAATCAGGCTAATCCTAACATTATTGAGATTCTGCTCGTTTTGAAAAACAATGAAAACAAACACTTTAAAGGTAAAGTTGAAGTGAAGACTCCCAAAGGTTTCAGAACAATTTCTGACAGCAATGCTGAAATAGAACTGAATCCCGGCCAGAATCTGTTTATTCCCATTAAAATACTGGCCAGCAGCACTATCGTTTCCGGTAAAGCAGATCTCACATTCACCATTACCGATGAAAAAAATCAACAGGTTGTAAAAAAGAGCCTTCCCTATGTGGTGATGGAGAATAATAATATGAAGATAACAGCTGAAAATCCTGTTGTCTACATGGGAACTAATAAAGATTCTCTGGAAGTCCGGGCAAGGGTTTCAAACTTAGGAAACAAAAAGCAGCATGTTACCATTGTATTTAAAATCCCCGAAGCTACCCAAAAGAACCTTTTTATAGAAAAAAAAGGAACTATTGATGTGCAAAAAGATTCTGTATTTGTTTTTCGGTTTATGCCTTCCGGAAATCTGTTGAAGAGCTCACAGTTTACAGTTAATATTGCTGGTTTCCGAGAACCGGACAAAGACATTTTTGGCAATACTTCTATATCGGTGCAAAATGTTTCTTCTACCCAGCGTTATCAGGATATGGAATTTGATCTGTTTTCAAATTACAGCAAAAATACCATTACTGCCAGCTACAGACGCGTCGGCAGCACTACAGATATGTATCAGCTGATAGGGTCAGGCGGTTTTAATCTTCCTTCAGGCTATATGTTTATACGTGGTAATATTTATACGCTGAACAATCAAAGTGATCCTGTTGTGACCAATACCTATGTATCTTATCACAGGGAACAAAGTGAATTTACCTTAGGAAATATCAGTAAAATGATGGAAGTTTCATTATTTGGAAGAGGGGCAGAATATGCGTACACTTCTTCAGATAAAGAAAAGAAAATAGAAGTAGGTTTTGTTGACCAGAGTTTCAGCCTTATTGAAAGAAATTCTTTCCTGAAGTACGGATATGGATTTTATGCCAGGGGAATCATGGGCGCTCAAAATGCATCGAAAAATTTCTCAGCAGCTTATATTTTTAAAAATGACCCTTATGAAAAGGCGAATCATCATGTATTCGGTACAGATATTCAATATTCTTTCAATAAGGATTGGAAAATGAATTCCAAAGTATACAGCGGTCTGAGTTATTATGAAAATACACACCTTACCAAACCTTCCCTGGCTTTAGAAACACAGTATTCAGGAACTATCAAAAAAGTAAATCTGAATGGAAACTATTTCTACAGCAGTGACTATTATCCCGGAAACAGAAGAGGAATGTTACTAATACAGCAGAATTTCTCAACCCCGGTTTTTGAAAATCATTATTTGTACGCGAATGTAATGGTCTCTAACTTTTCACCAAAATTTTACTCTTATATCAATGATTTTAAATCCAATACCATAAGAGGAGATATTGGAATCAACTTTGCGAAAAGGAAAAATTTCGGATTTGCTGTGGGTACCCAATATCAGGAGGAAAGTTCTAACAGCTACAATAATTTTTTTGATACTTCAGGAAATCAGGAATTACAAACACTGAAAGCCCTTAGGATCAACCAGAATACAACATGGATCAGCAATAACAGAAAGCACTCTTCATTATTGGCACTGGAAGCTGGAGCAGTCAAATATCCCGATGATAACAATTCGGAATACCAGATGAAGATCACTGGAAATTACAGCTATAAATGGTTCAATATAAACGGAATATATCAACATGGCAGCTATTATCTCTCGGAATTTGCTTCATCAAGAAATTTCAATGGAAACGTCCTGTATAAGAAATTTTCAGTATCCGCTTTTGTTAATAAAAACCTGTTAAGCGAAAAGCTCAATATTACTTCAGGATTATCCTACACCGATGATGTTTTATATGGTAAGTCTCCTTCGGGGTTTGTCAACCTGAAATACACCAAAGAAAGATATGGAGTATTCCTGAATTCTTCCTGGTTCAATTATTCTTCCAACAATTTCAGCAATAACTTTTTTACCATTGAAGCAGGTGTCACACTGAACTTCCAGCCTAATAAACTCATTGCCAGCAAAAAAGGAGAAATAACTGCATTTGTATTTTATGACAACAACAATAATAATGTATATGATGAGGGTGACGAAAGTGCTGAAAATTACATCATTATGATCAACAATGTCACTTTCAAAACCAATCAGAGTGGTAAAATTGTGTACAAAGCAATTCCGTATGGTAACTATATGCTCAAGCAGGTAATCCAGCAGGGATGGTATTATAATGAACTGGAGTTTGAGGTGAAAAAAAGCAGTTATTCTCTTCAGGTTCCACTGCATCAAAACGGAACCATGCTGGGAAAAATCACGTATGAATTTGATCCTAAAAAAGCATTGGAATTTGATCCTAAAACAGCAGGAATTATCTTCAATATCTATGATAAAGATAAGTTTTTACAGCATATAATCACCGATGACAATGGCGAAATCGGGTCTTTCCTTGGATCTGGAAATTACAGAATAGAACTTGTAGAAACTTCATTACCTGCCAACACCTATTCTGAGAAAATAAGCCGGGAATTTACAGTTCAGGCAGGAAAAATAATACATATTGAACCATTTGTCATTAAGGTTTCAGAGAAAAGGGTGCATGTTAAGAAGTTTGGAAATTAGGCGAAGAAAGACACTTCCCATTGTAAAATATTCTGATTAAAACTCTAATTTCACAATATATTTTAAAATAGTTTATATGGATATCGAATCGTAGTTTTACTACACTTTTTGAATTTTTCCAGGATTTGCATATGTGGTATTATACATTTATCTATATTTGGTGATATAAACGCAAATACCACAGTATTAATGAGAAAGAATATTTCCAATTCTGAAAAGATTTCAGAAAACCATATTTCAGGTATTAACCGTGTGGTTAAACTTGATATTGTGGTTGAAGGGAAATCTATCAGTCATTTTAAACACTTCCGTTTACAGCAAAGTGCCAGAACGCACCACTATTTTGAACTGACTTTAGCTCATGATTCTTTAGGAGAAATCCAAAACCATAATCTTAAAGAAGCCCAGCAATTTTTAGGAAAGCGAATTACAGTAACTTTTAAATATAAGGATACAGAAAACGAAAGTCCTGAAAGAACATTTGTAGGAGTCATTACAAAGATTGCATTTAGCCAGGAACAGATGAGCCTGGGTAATATTATTTTGAAAGGGTACAGTCCTACTATTTTAATGGATTCAGCTCTTCATACACAGAGTTTCGGAGGAAGCCAATCCGTAAACACTGCTATCATTGCAGATAGAGTCATTAAGGAAGCACTGGAGACGAATAAGTTTGATTTCAGAATAGAAACTCAAAACAAAAGTTACATCAGGTACAGTTCTCAATACTGCGAAACACATTACAATTATCTTGCAAGATTAGCAGAAGCCTATGGAGAACAGTTTTACTACGATGGGTATATTTTACATTTTGGAAAGCTTCCTCCGTCTGAAAAGTCTATACAACTTATTTATGGCAGCAATATTACAGATGTACAGGTAGAATTAAAGGCAGTTCATACAAAACCAGAATACTTTGGGTACAATAGCAGCAATCATGCAAAAATGCTGGGTTCTAATGATGACATTAAGCACTCAGGGAATTTATCAGCCAAAGCTTACGCACTGAATGACAAGATTTTTAAAACAAGATCACTTACTCCCACCCCTATTAATGCAAATATGTTTCTGGATGTGGATGATTCTCAGAAGAGTGCAAGAGGAAGTAAAGCTGTAGAGGTTTTTACCATTTCAGGAAAGACAACAGTCCCATTCTTATACATAGGCTGTGTAGCTGACATAGACATGAGAAACCAGGACAGTAATCAAACTTCCCACTTCACCACCTTGATGATGACAGAAGTAAGCCATGAAGTGGATGCAAGAGGCTATTATACAGGAAGTTTTGAAGCAATAGCTGAAGGGACAGGATTTATGCCTAAACCTGATTTTGTTGTGCCTAAAGCAGAACCGCAAATTGCAGTGGTTATCACTAACGTTGACCCTTTGAATCAAGGCAGAATACAAGTACAATTTGACTGGCAATTGAATGATACCACTCATTTTATCCGCATGATGAGTCCAGATGCAGGAGGAACAGATCTTATAAGCCAGAATAGAGGTTTTGTGACTGTTCCGGAAATTGGAGACCAGGTGATGGTGGGATTTGAATATCATAATCCTGATTTTCCTTTTGCTATGGGTGGAATGTTTCATGGAGGTGTAGGCTTGGGAGGAGGCATGGATAACCGTGTAAAATCCTTACAGACCAGAAGTGGACATAGGTTGGTATTTACTGAAGATGAAAGTATTTTACTGACAGATAAAAGTGGTAATGAACTGAGGTTTGATACAGAGGGAAGCAACATTAACATTACTGCTCCTGAAACCATCACCATAAAATCAAAGAACCTGAAGTTTGATATTGAAGAGAATATTGAAACCAAAGCAGGAAAGAATATGGAGACCAATGTTGGTCAAAATATCAAAATTATTGCTAAACAGGAGATCAGTCAGGATAGTGGTAAGAAAACCATCATCAATGCCGGAACTAATACTGAAATATCAGCAAAAGCACACCTGGACCTTTATGGTAAAGAAAAATTTATTGGGTATACAGATGGGCAGACAGAGTTCGGAGCAAAAGACAAGATGCATGTATATGGAGCTAATTCCTTATTGACCGCTAAAGATAAGATTGAATATAAAGCTCCTCAAATGAATAAAGTTCCTCAAAATGGTGAGTTTGATTATACTAAAGAGAAGCAAATTGTTAATATTAAATGGATGGATGCTGAAATGACCGAGGATATTGACAATACATATTTTGGCAGTAAGGTAAGTTTATTAGTTCAAACAAGGAATTATGAAGAGGGAGAAAACATATCTTTAAAAGTGGTTGATAAAGATGGTCAAGAAATTAAGGATGGACAAAAAGAATTAGTTTTATCCGGAACAGTCAATAAAGAAGGATTTGCTGCTTTAAAAGAAGCCGTAGAACTACCTAATGAATCTTTAAATAATAACCAATGATGAATGGATTAAATTTAATTGTATCAGAAGCACAAGGGAGAGATGTTTCACATTTGGATATACTTTTGCAGGTAAAAAATAAAGGGATTTTAATTTTTTATGGAAATGGTGCTGATTTGGGAGACTTTGGACAATTTGCAGAAAGTTTAAAGAAAGAAAAATTAAAGAAATATCCCAAAGAAAAAATAATTGTTGTTTCCATGCAGAATAAAAATACTTTCTTTGAATATTTGAGTAAGTTCAAAACATTTCAGATAGATGAATTACATGTGTTTTCACATGCAGCAGGAGGAGGATTGTATTTAGGTTATCATAACAATGAAAGCCAGGTATCCCGAACCAACGCTTATAATCAAAGTCTTCAATTAAAGAGAAAAATTACATATGAAGAAGTAGTAGAAGCAGAGATTGGTGCATTATTGACTGATGATTATTTAACATCAAAAGCATTAAAGCTCAAAAAAAGGAATGATTTGTTCAGTGCAAATGCAACCATAAAATTTTGGGGATGTAATTCGGGAATTTCAAACTGGACATACTCAGATACCCCACCTGCCTATTACTGGAGTGCACTTAATACTAAGAATACTCCTAAACCTTCCATTGCTCAGGCTACAGCAGATTTCTTTCAAAGAGAAACTTTTGGAGCAACTAGTGGCTCACATATAGAGTTTTTAGTTAACGGAAAATGGGAGATATTGAAAAAACAGCCTAAAAATCATGGAGGGATAAGATTACATCCGGATAAAGGGAATTATAATAGCTACAAACCTAAATAATATAGTAATGAAGAAATTTTTGTTAATAATAAGTTCTATTTTCTATGTAATAGTTAATGCTCAAATTTCTGAATGTGACAAACTGAGTAATGCAATTATTCAAAATAACAGTAAAGAATTCAGACAACTTCTTTCAAAAAATGTAAATTGTATATCTCAGTCTGGAAGTTCTCCATTAGGAATAGCGTCTTCGCGTGGAGATATTGAATTTGTGCAAATACTTTTAAAAAATAAAGCCAATCCCAATATAATACAATTTTATAGTGGAAAATCTATAGGCCCACCTCTTTTTAATGCGTTGTCAATTTGTGAACAAACATTAGAACCTCAACTTACAGATGCTGCTCAAATGAATTCACAAAAAAAACAAATTAAAGCAAAAACATGCAATAATGACAAAAAAGATTGTATTGCCAAACTTCTAATTAAAAATAATGCAGATGTTAAAATTGTTGATGGTAATAAAACAACCTCATTAATGATAGCCGCTATTAATAACCGAAGTAACCTTCTTAAACTTCTGATAGATAAAGGTGTTAATATTAATGCGCAAAACAATTTTAAAAACTCAGCTTTGATTTATGCTGTCAATAACAATAATTATGATTCTGTAAAAATTTTAGTTTCATCAGGTGCTGATATTTCAATAAAAGATAGTGATGGTAAAACTGCATTAGACATTGCTAAAGAAAATAATTTTGAAAAAATTGTTACTCTTTTATCTTCACCAGAATAATCGTGAAAATTACTATGGACAAAAAGACAATTTAAAATCTTTAATAATGCCTCAATATATCACGGATAAAACCCAACTCAAATGCGACAAAGGAGCTTCACCAGCTCCGCTCACAGTCACCAGTCAATCCTTTATGAGCATTGATGGTAAGCTACAGGCTACAGAAGAAGATAAACAATCTAACACCAATATAAAGACTTTCGGGATATGCAGCATTTTAAGGGCTTCCTGCACCCCTTCACCTGTAAAATGGGATAATACCTCTGATTTTGAAATTGAAGGCAAAAAAGAGCTCTTAGATTCCTCTACCTGTCAATGTTCTGTTGGTGGTAAAATATCAGTTGTAAAGTCAGCTCAAAACTTTGTTGAAGAATAAAATTCCAATTAAAGGGACTGTTCCTGATTTCCCCAATGTTGATTTCCGGCTGAATAATGATTACTTCTACATCCGGACTATTATTATGTAAAAAGTATTCATTACAGAAAGAATGATTTCACAATAGAATTGCGTTTGTTACTGATTAATAAATAAAAAAGGCTTAAACCCTCTGTGAGATTGGTTTAAGCCTTGTGACTTCGGAGGGGTTCGAACCCCCAACCCTCGGAGCCGAAATCCGATATTCTATCCAGTTGAACTACGAAGCCATTTTGATGAGTAATTAATAATAAGTAACAAATATAGTTTATTATTAATTACTCATTTTTATACTCTAGAAAGTAATTTTCACACCTCCCAGAATCTGTGCACCCAGGACTTTATATCCTTTGTACGTCTGGTATTTTGAGCTCAGAAGATTATTTCCGAGTGCGAAAATACTGAAATTTTTGTGAATTTTATACTCTGCGGAAAGATTTAAATCAGCATAACCACCAACTTTGTCGTTTGTATTCTCCGTAGACTGGAAGATTACATTCGGAGCTCCTACTCCTTCGATTGCATAAGAGTTTGTTGTTCTGTCACTTGCAAAGATTCCTTTAAATCCTAACAATAGCTTTTTGTCAAGCATTGTATATTTTGCTCCGATGCTCGCATTGAACAATGGAACGTTATAAATATTGTCGTAATTCTTAAGATCATACTTGGTGAACCTTAATTCTGCATCTAAAATCAGGTTTGCTAACGGGAAATACTGCACGCTACCTTTGATATCGCTTACATTTCCATCGTCATATACTGCAGAGAATGTATTGGCAAAATTGTACGCAGAACGGTTAACAGAAGTGTTATCAAAAAGACCGTTGGCCTTAAAGAACATAATATCTCTCATCTTTCCATATCCTGCAGAGAAGTCGTATTTCAGCGTTTCATCAATATCTCCTCTCAATCCTACATAAAAATGATATTTCGTCTCTGTAGGCTTTAAAAACTGGTCAGAAAGGATGAATGGATTCGTCTGTAACATATCTCCATAAGTATTCAGTTTCAGACCTCCGTCTACCCCACCATAGAATTTGAATTCTTTAGCAGCTGCAAACTGGAATTCTGCCTGAGGGAACCAGTAAGTTTTGTTATTTTTTTGCTGTTCTAACTGATCATTGGAGTTTTTAGCATTCAGGAAAGAGAATGTAGATCCTAACATCAAATAAGAATCCCCTTTTCTGAACGTCACTTTCGGAGTCAGGCTGGTATTGAAGAAATTGGAAGAGTTTTTATCTCTGATCGCAAAATCTGTCTTCACGGCATCCAATCCTACTCCAAGGTCGGCATTCAGATTAATTCCTGATTTTCCTAATTCTACAGCATGCTTGGAAAAGTTCGCAAGAATGGAAACCTGGTTTTCCTGAGCATCAAAATGATCTTTCAGGAAAGATGATTTTACCCTTACATCATTTAAGATTTCATTGGAATAAAAATCATAGTATCCGTTTACTTTAAACTGGTTGACCTTTTGTTTCAGATCAAGCTCACCAGTGGGCTGCATGGCATAGATCCCGTAATAATTATAGTTATCTAAGCCGTATTCAGCATTGATATTGAATTTTCCTTTTTCTCCGTAAGAGTTCAGGAAAGCACCAATATTCGCCGAAGTCTGTCCGGATTTCCAGTCATACTCTTTTTTAAGACCATTCGTAGAAAGAACATGAACATCTGCTCCTACTTCAAACTTATTTTCAAGAGTTTTAGATATGTTTCCGTCTACTAAGACTTTACCATAATTACCCATTCCGATCTGGAAGTAATTATTCTGAGCCGTTCCGTCAAATTTCGGAGCCACATCCTCACCCTGAATCGTTGAAGTTTTGAAATCAGAAACTGCCGGAACATCCGTGATGGTATATTTCACAGGAGTCTGCGATTTCTCTTCCGGCGGATAGTTTTTAATAGTTTCCACAGAAGTCTTCTTCTTCTCGATCTTCTTCACTTCCGGCTCTCTTTTTTTGTTAAGAACCAGTTTTTCCTCCTTGATCTGGGAAAACGCCACTGACGAAATTCCTAAAAATAATATGGATAATATTTGAATCTTCTTGTTCATATTTTCTTTATTTGAAAAAAATATATAACGGGTTTTTATTTATTGGAAGCAATATAATTGCCTAATAAAGCTTTGCCCGACTGTTTTGAAAAAGTTCTCCCCAGTCTGAATATATTAAACAGCCAAAGGCTTTGATAAACTTGTAATTTGTATTGATAATTTTTCGTTGTACTGTTCTCAGCTACATCATAACTATAAGAAACATCATATGGAAATCCCGAAGGCAATAACCCCACTGTAAGCATACTGCCAATCATAGGGTTTCCACATGGAGGAGTATGGGTCAGCATCGGATGCAGCGTGATTTTAGCTGCATGGGTACTGTCTTCCACAATTTCATAAATATCAGAATGTTTTAAAATCTCAAATTCCTTCTTAAGTTCTTTATTCACTACAAAAGCCTTTTGCTTAGGAAAGTCAGCTTTTGCACGGTTATACTCTTTAGGATATGCACTGTACGATGGAATGCAGCTCCAGAGTGAAACCGAAACTAAGAAAGAATAAACAGCAATTTTAAAAACCTTCATGTACTATTTCTTAATCTGTTTTTTAACTTCTTTTGCTTCTGCAACAATTTCAGGGAAATCCTTATAGTTTGCAATGATCTGATCACAGGTATAACTTGCCTGGTAGTTATCTTTCAGGCCGATATAGTTTTTCGCCATCAACACCAACGCTTTTGCTCCCCAGAACTCTTCTGATGCATAATTATTTGCAAGCTTAAAGATCGTCTCATTAGAAGACTTGAACGCTTTCCCTTTGTTCTGATAGTATGCTTTTGCATATAAAGCTTCCGCTGCTACAGAAGTGTTGGATGATTTTTCAAGAGAGGTATAGGCAGACTGTGCATCTTTATCTTTTCCTGAGTTCATCAGACTTCTTGCTTTAATCACTTTCGCAGTTTCAATAACGGCTGCCGAATTTTTAGAATTGGCAATCACTGCATTGGCTAATTTTTCCGCTTCAGAGAAATTGTTTTCTTCTGCATACAGTTTCATCAGCTCAACATTTGCATAGTTTTTAATGCTGATATTGGAAGAATTTTTAATGCCTTCAAGGTACTTTTTCGCTTCTGCAGTATTCCCTTGTGCAAGGAAGATCTGAGCTAAACGAGTTTGTGCATCATCCTGGTAATCATTCTGAATTCCAGCAACTTCCTGAAGCACAAGTAAAGCTTTAGTTGAATTATTGGTTTGATAATAACTTTCTCCCAATTCATACTTCGCCTGATACAATCCTTCTCCTGTCGGATTTTGTGTAAGGTACTTTTCGTAATAAGAAATTGCGTTCTTATAATCTTTCTTAGAGAAGTATTGTTTTCCGGTAGATAAGTTGATCTCATCAATTTCAGAAGCATCCACATTCACGCCGATATTTCTGGCGAAGGTTTCATATCCTGAAACATCTCCGTTTTTCGTGAAGATAGGTTTTGCTGCCTGAACAACCTTTTGGGCATAAGCCGTATTTTTATACTGCTCACCCAGAGATTTCAGTTCAGAAAGTGCTTTGTCATTCTGGTTCTGATCTATATAATTCTGCGCTCTGTAAATAGAAGCATTAGCAATCAGATCTTTGTCAGAAGAATCTTTAATTACTTTTCCGAAATAATCATTGGAGTTGGCAAAATCATCCTGAGCCGCATAAGCTGTTCCTATTTCATACTGAGCATCATCGTAATATTCAGAACCTGGATATTTTGATAAAAGATTTTTAAGGTTCGTGATCTTCGCCTGTGTATCTCCTTTGAATCCTAAAGCCATTGCTTTTTGGTACAAAGTATAATCCGTTGCATCTTCATTTTTATCATAGATGGCAATGGCTTCGTTCAGATCATTATTGGCATAATGAATATCTGCAAGACGAAGTTCTGCATCATTTTTAAATTCCGGTTTCGGATTGGTAAGATATTGTTTGAAGTAAGTTGCAGCCTGATCAAATTTCTTGGATTTAAAATAAGCATATCCTAAATCATAAGGCAGCTGCTGCTTTTCAGGGAAGTTTTCGGTAAGAAGCTTTTCATAACGGGCGATGGCAGACGGATAATTTCCTTTTTGGTAATACACTTGTGCCAGCCAATATAAAGCTCTGCTGTTAAATTCTTTATTAAGATTAAAACCAAGACTTCTTAAGAAATATTTCTCAGCTTCATCATAGTTTCCTTTGTTGAACTCTTCAGTTCCTAATAAATAAGAAACCTCCTGATCTACCTTATTGATTTCAGGAGTGGAACTCTGCAATCTGTCAATAGCGTTCAGAGTTTCTTTATAGTTTCCGGAATACAGATATGATTTTACCAATAATGATCTCATTTCTGAATCATTGGCTCCATTCTGATTTTCGTTGATATAACTTTGGATCACCGCCGAAGGGCTTTCAAACGGGTTACCGATATCATAACTTAATTTAGCGTACTGTTCATGAGCCAGTTTTTTCACTTTCGCATCGTAATCCATCTGATAAGAAGAACGGAATGCAGAAAGAGCTTCCTGTTTTTTATCTACTGCCAGATAAGCATTTCCTAACTGATAGTAAGCATTTTGTGCCAACGCTGAATTGCTGTTCAGAAGTTGGTTGTAATAAGAAACCGCCTCATCATATTTTTTCAGCTGTGCAGCCACAAATCCCATCTCGTACAAATCGTTTTCAGATGGATTCTGCTGTACGCTCAGATAATCTTTCAAATGCGGATAAGCAGACGTATAATCATTTTTCATGAAATAACTCTCCCCGATGATTTTATGAACCTCCGCTTTATAAGAATCTGAAATATTTTCGTTCAACAGAGCTGTTCCTTCTGTAATCGCCTGGTCATAGTTCTTATCATTATAATACATCTGTACATAATAAGGACGTACCAGCTTTGAGAATTTATCCTGATCTTTTATAGAATCAAAATACTGGAAAGCTTTATCATTTTGTCTGTTGCTGTAATATAAATGCCCCAGCATATAAGCTATATCTCCTTTTTGAGACTGATCCGCTGTTTTATAAGCCTCCTCCAGAGCATCAATAGCTCCTTTAGAATCACCCGTCATGAATTTTGCATATCCAAGCTTCAGAATATACTGTGTATTCTCTTCTTTTGAAAGCTGATACTGGTTTACTTTTTTCAAAGTCTCCAAAGCTTTATCAAAATCTTTTTTTGCTAAGTAGTAATCTGCCAGCGGAAGATTAGCCTGAGCAAAATAAGCAGAATTAGGATATTCTTTCATGAAAGCTGTTAACCCTTCTTCAGCATGGTTTTTCTGAAGAATCACACCAATCACATTATCAAAAAACTGTGCGGCTTCCTTTTTCGAACGTGACAAATTCTGATTGTAGAAATATTGTCTTGCATATTCGTATTGTGAAGCGTTGTATATTTTAGTCTGATAAAGATTTTCGGCTAGATTAAACCTGTAATTTTCTTTCTGGGTAAAATATTGGGACTGTTGAGCATCGGAGATTCCGAAATAAATTACAGCAGCCGCTAAAAGTATTTTTTTTGATTTCATTCTTCTTGTATAAGAAAATTAGTCTAAATAAGTTAACGAAAATATTAAAAACTTATTGTTTAAGCAAGTTTTAACAGCGTTAATGGTTGTTAATTCTTATTTCATAACAATGAAAATTTTCTCACTGTACAATGATAAAATTTACTACTTTCGTTTGATAAAATGTAAACAATTTTAATTAACAGTTATCAAAAACGTATTTAAATTGGATACTTTTTCAACAGCAGCTAAAAACATACCATAAACACACCATCTCATGAAATTTAAGATTCTTTTAGCATTAATTTTTGTAAACCTCCTGCAGGCACAAAAATTTTACTTTCCAAAGACAGCTGTAACTGACTCTGTTATATTGGAAAAACAGATACCGGGACTTGCACAGCAAGTGATTCCTCATCTTCAATCTGCAAAGTATAAACCGGAAAACACCGTTGACCTCATGGACAATCTTTTCCGTTTGCAGATGGCTGCCCAGGATTATAAAAATTCACTGGTTTCTCTTTCAAAAAACCGTAGTCTGTTTGCCGATCATAATATGGGAGGATACAGATATATTGGATTTGAACTCTACAGCTTGGCTAAACTGGCACAAAAAGAAAGCAACACTTCATTTTCCAATGCACTTCAGAAAGTGTTTAATCAAAAATACGAAAGTCTTCCTGAAAAATTGATTCCCAGACTTAGGCTTGCTCTTGACGGGGACGTAAAAGAATCCAGAAAGCAGCTAAAAAAAGTACTGGAAAAACAAAAAGACAAAGACAGTATTGATTACAGAACAGCACTTGCTCTATGCAAAAGCTATTTAAGTTACAAAACCTATTCCGGTATAAAACCTCAGGTGATGCTGCTGCTGACATCAAAAGACAAGGAAAGATTCATTATCGAAACCAAAGATCTTAAGATAAAAAATGGAAATACTTTAACAATTACCATTGTCAGAAAAAAGGGGAACACTACTCCTCTTCCGGTTATTCTTACCAATAACATTTACGCAGGTTCATTTGATGAATTCTTTGGAAAGAGAGCTGCCACGTATGATTATGTAGGAGCCGTAGTCAATACCCGCGGTAAAAGAAACAGTAATAATGTAAACAATCCTTTTGAGCATGAATCTGAAGACATCTATGAAGTAATAGACTGGGTAAGCAAACAACCTTGGTGCAACGGAAAAGTGGGAATGATCGGTGGAAGCTATTTGGGTTTCAGCCAGTGGGCGGCAGTAAAAAAACTGCATCCGGCATTAAAGACCATCGTTCCTCAGGTTGCGGTAGGCATCGGAATTGATTATCCTGCTCAGAATAATATCTTCATGAGCTACATGCTGCAGTGGATACAATATGTGACCAATAATAAATTTACAGATGAAGCTGATTTTGGCAATGCTGTAAAATGGGATTCTATTTATACAAAATGGTACAAAAGCGGAAAAGCATTCAGATCTTTAGATACGATAAGCGGAAAGCCAAGCAAGATATTCCAACGATGGCTGGATCATCCCGGATATGACCAATACTGGCAGAAAATGGTTCCTTACAAAGAGGACTTTTCTAAAATTAATATTCCAATTCTGACGACAACAGGATATTATGATGATGATCAGATAGGTGCGCTGTATTATTTTAAACAACATCATCTGTACAATAAAAATGCAAATCATTATCTGGTAATAGGTCCCTATAATCATGGAGGAGCGCAGAGTTTCGGTTTTACTTATGTGAACGGCAATCCCATTGATCCGGCAGCAAGAATAAGCATTGACGACCTTGCTTTTTCATGGTTTGATTATATTCTCAAAGGAGGTAAAAAACCGGAAATTTTAAAAGACAGAATTAATTTTCAGGTGATGAATACTAATACCTGGAAACATGTTTCTGATCTTGACAAAATGCATACTTCTACCCTGAAATTTTACCTTCAGGACAAGAAAAACACTTCTTCGGTATTTAATAAGCCTGAGACTAAAAGCTTCACAACTCAGATTGTTGATTTTAAAAACAGAGATCAGAAAGACATTTACTATAAAGTCAGCAAAAAAGACAGCATAAAAATGACCAATTCTGTTGCTTTTGAAAGTGAAGTATTGGATAAGGATATGATCATCAGTGGAAATCTTTCAGGATTCTTCAATGTCTCCATCAATAAAAAAGACTTTGATACGGATACTTATCTGTACCAGATTCAACCTGATGGGAAGTCTTCGTTATTATCCACTCATATCGTGAGAGCCAGCTATGCGAAGAACAATGAGAAACGACAGCTTCTTGAACCCAATACAATGGAACAGATTCCGATTAACAATTCCTATTTTATAAGCAAAAAAATAGAGAAGGGAAGCAAACTTCTGTTATTGGTAGGTGTGAATAAAAATCCTAACTGGCAGATCAATTATGGTTCCGGTAAAGATGTAAGTGATGAAACGATAAAAGATTCCGGTGAGCCTCTTCAGATAAAATGGTATAATGACAGCTATGTGGAAATCCCTGTTTATAAAGAGTAAAACCTTTTGTTTAAACAATTTTCAGCAGACTTTATATGATAAATAACAACGAAAGCATTCATTCTTTACTGATAAAAATTCTTAAATTAGTCGGCTAAAAACAAATAACCAACCGAGTGATGAATGATCAACAACACATTCTGATGCGATACTTTTTCATCATCAGCTCAAAATACACTATTAATGAAATTTAAAATACTCTTAGCATTAGTTTTTGTCAATCTAATGCAGGCTCAGAAATTTTACTTTCCAAAAACAGCAGCAACAGATTCTGTAATTTTGGAAAAACAAATTCCGGAACTCGCTCTAAAGGTGATTACTGAACATCAGTCTCCTAAAAACAAGCCGAAATCTACCGTCACATTTTTAGACAACCTGTTTCGTTTACAGCTCGCCGCAAAAGACTACAAAAGTTCTATTACAAGCTTAAATGATTATCGTAAAGAATACGCAGATCACAATATGGCAGGGAACAAATCTCTTGCTTATGAAATCTACAGCATGGCCAAACTGATGGAAAAGGATAAAAAAACTTCTTTTTCCAATGCCCTTCAAACAGCATTTACAACAAAATATGAAAGTTTCTCAGATCCACTGACGGCCAAGATAGGAACCATTCTAGATGGTGATGTAAGGGAATATAAAAAGTCTCTGAAAACAGCACTTGACAAGCAAAAAGGTAAGGACACTATAGATTATGCTTCCGCGCTGGCTTTATGTAAAAATTATGTCAATTATAAGACTTATTCCAGCATCAAGCCTCAGGTTATGCAGCTGTTCAAAGTAAAAGAGCAGGAAAAATTCATCATTGAAACCAAGAACCTTACCTTAAAAAACGGAACAAAACTTACGATTACTATTGTACGAAAAAAAGAAAATGCATCTCCCCTGCCCGTTATTCTTACCAATAACATTTATGCCGGAGAGCTTGTAGATGCAGGAATGGGGAAAAGAGCAGCTGTCTACAATTATGTAGGAGCTGTAGTTAACACCCGTGGAAAAAGAGACAGTAATGATCCCAATAATCCATTTGAAGATGAAGCACAGGACCTTTATGAAGTCATAGACTGGGTAAGCAAACAACCGTGGAGCAATGGTAAGGTAGGAATGATCGGTGGAAGCTATTTAGGATTCAGCCAATGGGCAGCTGCCAAAAAACTGCACCCGGCATTAAAGACCATTGTACCTCAGGTATCAGTAGGAATCGGGATAGATTATCCTGCTCAAAACAATGTGTTCATGAGCTATATGATGCAGTGGATCCGCTATGTGACCAATAATAAACTGACGGACGAAGCAACCTTCACCAATTATCCAAAATGGGATTCTATCAATACAGCATGGTATAAAAGTGGCAGGTCATTCAGAGCTCTGGATTCCCTCAGCGGAAAGCCTAATAAAATTTTCCAAAGATGGCTTGATCATCCCGGTTATGACAAATACTGGCAGAAAATGGTTCCCTATAAAAAGGATTTTGCCAAAATAAACATTCCGGTTTTAACGACTACCGGGTATTATGATGCAGACCAGATTGGAGCAATGTATTATTATAAACAACATCACCAATACAACAAAAACCCCAACCATTATTTAGTAATAGGGCCTTATGACCACGCAGGAGCTCAAAGCTATGGGTACAATTATGTCTATGGTACCGGGAGTACCCTCATAGATCCTGCAGCCAGAATAAGCATTGATGAACTTGCTTTTTCATGGTTCGATTATATTCTGAAAGATGGAAAAAAACCGGAACTTCTAAAAGACAAAGTTAATTTCCAGATTATGAGCAGCAACACATGGAAACATGTTCCGAGTCTTGATAAAATGCACTCGTCTACTCTTAAATTTTATCTTCAGGATCGTAAAAACGGTGCTTTAGTTTTTGAGAAACCCAAAACTGAGCAATTTACCCAACAGACCATTGACTTTAAAGACAGAAATCCAAAGTATCTTTATCATAAAGTAAGCAAACAGGACAGTGTATATGTAACCAATTCCGTTTATTTTGAAAGTGAAACTCTGGACAGAGATATTATACTAAGCGGAAATTTATCCGGAGTATTCAACGTTTCCATTAATAAGAAAGATTTTGATCCTAGTACTTCATTATACCAGGTACAACCGGATGGTAAGACGTTTTTACTATCAACACATCTTACAAGGGCCAGCTATGCAAAAGACAATTCCAAACGTCATCTTCTTAAGCCAGGCAAAAAAGAGCAGATCCCGATCAAGAACTCTTTATTTATGAGCAAAAAAATAGAAAAGGGAAGCAAACTGGTATTATTGGTAGGGGTTAATAAAAATAAAAACTGGCAGGTCAATTATGGGACAGGAAAAAATGTAAGTGATGAAACCTTAAAAGATGCCGGGGAACCTCTGGAAGTAAAATGGTATAACGACAGCTATGTGGAAATCCCTGTTTATAAAGAGTAAAGCATTTTGTTTGAGCATTTTCACCCAAATGTTTTTAACAACTGTTAACATCAAAATAAAAAATCATTACATTTGCTTTTTTTCAAATCAAATATAGTTATTGAATGAGTCAACTTTTTAGAAGAAAAATCTATTCAGATACAGATACTTCAACGGGGCTTTTAAGAGTCTTAGGTGTGTGGGACATCGTATTTTTTGGTATTGCGGCGATTATCGGAGCTGGGAGTTTCAGCAGTTTGGGAGAAGCCGTTTTCAGAGGTGGTCCCGGTGTAATCCTTCTATATTTGATTTGCGGTTTTGCCTGTGGGTTTACTGCTTTATGCTATGCTGAATTTGCCAGCAGAATTCCTACCGCAGGTTCTGCCTACACCTATGCCTATGCCAGCTTTGGAGAATTAATTGCATGGGTAATCGGCTGGGCGCTAATTATGGAATATTCTTTTGGGAATATTTACGTAGCTTTTTCCTGGTCAGATTATTTCACGAGTTTCTTAGGACGCCTCGGAATGCATATCCCTGATTATCTTACCTGCAGCTATACAGAAGCCAGAAAAGCAGTGCAATATGGTTCAGAAAATAAAGAATTATTAAACGCATGGAAAACAGCTCCATTAATCGGGAGTTTAAAATTCATTGTGGATATTCCCGCATTGGTTATCAACGGTTTAATTACATGGCTTTGTTATGTAGGAGTAAAGGAAAGTAAAAACTTTAACAACTCTCTGGTTATCTTAAAACTGGGAGTGATTGTATTAGTAATCCTTGTTGGAGTATCCTATGTCAGTATTGATAACTGGACGCCGGTGAGCCCTACAACAGGTACTCCTTCTTTCATGCCAAATGGCTTTGCAGGAGTAATGAGTGCTGTATCCGGAGTATTCTTTGCATACATTGGGTTTGATGCCTTAAGTGTACTTTCTGAAGAGACTAAAGATCCTCAAAAAACCTTACCAAAAGGAATGATCATCTCTCTTGTATTGTGTACGGTAATCTATATTGCTTTAACATTGGTTTTAACAGGAATGGTAGATTATAAAAAATTCGATGGTGTTGGAGATCCGCTTTCATTCATCTTTGAAAAAACGAATGCTAATGTAGCCTGGATGGAACTTGTGGTTTCCTTCGTTGCGATCGTTGCTATCACTACAGTATTATTGGTTTTCCAGATGGGACAGCCGAGAATCTGGTATGCAATGAGCCGTGATGGATTGATGCCTGCAAGGTTTCAGAAGGTACATCCTAAATATAAAACACCATCCTATGCAACCGTGGTTACCGGAATTGTAGTAGGTATTCCTATTCTGTTTACGGATAAGACATTTATCCTGGATTTTACCAGTATTGGGACTATTTTCGCATTTGTATTGGTATGTGCAGGAGTACTTATGCTTCCTGCTAAAGAAAAGATTAAAGGCAGATTTCACCTTCCTTATGTGAATGGTAAAATCATTTTCCCTGTTGTTTTCATTGGCAGCTTGTTGGTTTTCTACAAATGGCAGCCTGAGTTTTTTGATAATCTGATGAACTGGTCAGATCCTAACGAAGGAGAATTCAGAGCTTCTATTTTCTTCTTTATTATCATCAATCTGATCTTATGTGTAGTCGCTTTTATCAGGAATTTATCATTAATTCCACTGGTTGGGTTAAGTTCATGTCTGTATCTTCTTACAGGAATGAGTCATGAAAACTGGTTCTGGTTCGGAATGTGGTTTCTTATCGGTATGGTTATTTATTTCTGCTACGGTTACAAAAACAGTAAACTTGGAAAAGAATTAAAGAATAACTAAAGAATAATTAGCAAACTATAAAAGGACAAAAGGGCAAAAAGGTCGAATGTTTGAACAGACTGATTTCCCATTTTGCCTTTTTTGTTTTTACGTTCTAAAAAATCGGCCGAATTATTGCTTTAACTTCAATATAATCAATAAACTAACCTACCATGGCTGAAAGAATTAAAACATACAGAGAATTTTATCAGTTTTATCTTACAGAACACAGTAAAACAGGAACCCGTATTTTTCATTTTATTGGGACATTGCTCGTATTTTTCGTTATAGGATATGTTATCAGTTCCGGAAAGGAAAGATTTCTATGGTACATCCCCATTGTAGGATACGGATTTGCCTGGTTTAGCCATGCTGTGATTGAAAAAAATAATCCGGCCACTTTTAAATATCCGTTATGGTCTCTGATTTCGGATTTCAGACTGTTTTTTGAACTGCTGATTGGTAAACAGAAATTCTTCACCTCCAATAATCAGCCTCAGAAGCAGGAATAGCCTCAGAACTTTTCTCTATTTTTTTGCTCAAAAAGCATTTCTTGTAATCATACTTATACTTTTGCGTTCTCTAAATGAATTTGTCATTTTTTTGTTGGATAATCGCAAAGGTGCAAAGAGTTTGATACTTTGTGTATATTTTAAGGTGCAAAAACATTTCGACTTTGCTCAATATGAGATTTTCAGCAAGTGATATAGTATTATTTTTCTCGCAGATTGTGGAGATTTCGCAGATTTTCTTTAATAATATCGGCCCAGTTTTCAAGAGCTGTAGAGGATATTAAAGTTTAGATTCCTTGCTTTGCTCGGAATGACAAAAATGCTGGTGAAATGTCCATGTCATTTTTAGAGAAGTACAATTTTATCGAAGATAAAATCTTTGCGCCTTAAAAAACGTAAAGGTTGTAAAATCTTTAGCGCCTTTGCGTTTTCCAACCCTCACTTCTCTATTGAGATTGCTTCACCTTCGGTTCGTAATGACTATAATTTAGCGGATATTTGGATAAAGCTTCTTCCCAATCAGATAACCCAATGAAGGCAGAATAAAAGCCAATACCACCGGGAATAGCAATGAAAACCCAGAACCTTCAAGAATAACCGTTAGAGGAAAAAGATAACCATTATAAACAATGAGTGCCAATGTAAAAAGAAAACTGTCGCTATTGTTTGTAGAAAGGATATTGAAATCACTCCCAAACTGATCAAACAAACCGGAACAAACAAATAAAAATACATTCACAAAAAATATCCACAGAACCGTTCTGTAGATCATTCCTTTTTTTGCATTCAAATATCCAGCAAATATCAGAAGAAGAGATAGAGTTACTGAAACAAAAAAGTCTACACCAGAGAGATCTGTTTCGCTACCGGTTCTCCCAAAGAAATATATGGCATACAGAACAATATTAAGGAGATAGATTATTGTTACATAATTCATACTTCAGAAGTTTAATATTAGCCCTTAGTATTTTTTTTCAAGGATATCGTAGTGGATAGTATTGACCATCTTTTCAGCAAGAGGATCTCCATTTACTTTAACCGGATTAGGAATATAACTTGAAAAAGTCATCGTATTATCTTTATTCAGGGTCACTTCCACTTCTTCGAGAATATTCTGGTCATCCACATAAAACTGGATTCTGTTTTCTACGATTCTCCAGAAAGAAAGTCTTGGCTCAGATGGACTGCAGTCGCCTGTTTTCCCTTCTACATAATTATAAATGGCATATCCATCTTCCCTGATAGCATAATTTCTCATCAGACGGCAGTTATCAAATTCTTTTACCACTTTCTTTTTATTTTCATAAAACCCGGCTTCTTTCAGTTTCCAGAACCCTGTAACGTTTTCTTTATTTAATTTCTGAGCATTAATACAAGAAAAAACTGCCATAATAAAAGCAAGAGAAAATACCTTCTGCATAAATAAATTTGTGTGTTTTTTTATATGATTTTGAACGAATATACAATATTTAATAAAGAGTTTCGGCGGGCGGCTTCGCCGCCCGCCGAAACTTCAAATCTTAAGCTTTAAACTTTGAACCTTGAATTTAAACTCCGCTATTATTTGAATTTTTTCTTAAAACTGAACTTAAGCCTGTTCATCAGACCTGGTTCAATAATATCAATTCCCAGCCCGAAATTGCTGTCAGCAATGGTATGATGATCTGTTCTGAACTGTTCAAATTCACTTTGCGGAATTTCAATATTGATGAGAGGATTGTATTCAATAAATACACTTGCCCCATTCTTACTTATTTTTTTACGGCTTTTATAGTCAAAATACGGATTGGTAATGGTACTTTCCTGAACGGTATATTTTTCTTCAGTATCAATTTTATGATCTGTATGCAGGTTGATCTCATATTTCTCACTGTCGAAGTTATGCCAGAACGGTAAATCTTTATGCATAAAATCCCGTGCACCTGCCTTTATTACATTTCGGTCAAAGTACATCAGAAAACGGTTTTTCTGTGGATCTACAAAATAAGGATTCTCTACAACAGCAGAATATTGAATCCTGACTTCATTCAGCTTTTTATCATCGCTTACCACATCAATAGCAGCATCTTTGAATACATTTCGTACATCTGTACCGTTTCTGTCACCGGAATAATTAAGTGCATAGAAAAGGAAACTGTTCCAGCTGTCTATAATTTCTCTTTTGTTGGTACTTTTAAAATACCTTCTCATTGCATTGGCTCTGCTTCCTTTGTAAGTCGTGGACAGAGTAAACTTTCCGACATTCCCCTGTACATTGAAATCTACTTTTTCATCAATGCAGAAATAAGGAAATTTATAGGACTTTCTTACCTGCAGTTCCTGATCTTTTTTCACTTCCAGATAATGCATAAAGTACATGAATCCTCTGTTCTCTATCAATCCGAATTCATCACGAATCGTAGCATCAATAAAATACTCCTGACCTTTATAATTCACTTTTACCACAACATGATTGAAACTTAACAATGACGGAAGGTAATATTTGATATAATAATCTGTGTTGAAATTCACCAGTACAACGGAAGCATCCACACCAATATAATCTAGGATCACTTTTAACAAAACTGATTTCGCCTTACAATCTCCCTGCTTATTTTCATAGGTTACAGACGGTGCCTGTGGCTTATGCCCATTCATTTCATCAGCATTGAAGATATAGTAGATATGATTCTGAACATATTCTATGGCAAACTGAAGCTTTTCATCCTGATCAGTAATAGCATCCAGCTTTTCTATCAGGTTCGGCGCAAAATCCTGTAAGGAAGAGGTATTGAAAATCTCATCATAAATAGGCACAATATAGTTGGAAAGATCTTTCCAGCTGTTTTCAGTAGCAAAATCCACATAAGGGAAAATCTCTCGTCCGGAATCTACAGGATTAATATAATTCTGTTCTTCGATTACAAACCGCTCCCCTTTTTTCAAATGATTTACTTGTGGCTCAAGAACATTACCCTGCTCATCTCTGAAAAATGTCTTTTTATAGGCAATTGTCTGCTCACGCTCATTGATGAACGTAAATTTAAAACTGCCATAAGCCCAGTAATTATCCGGACTTACCCATACATATTTTGAGAATTCCTTTCTTAGGAAATCCCGGTCTGTAAATTCTTTAATTCTTGAATCTTCTAAAATCAGTACATCATACAGCCTGAGGTCTTTAATAGTAATGTTGATCTTTTTATTACTGCTTAAAACCCCTCCGCTGCTCTGGTTTTCACTGTCAAGAACTTTAATATTTGTATCCGGAATTTTATCTATCAGCACCCCGTCTCTCAAAACACTGATCCTGTGAATCTGATAAACTTCATTTTCCTCCACAATAACGTCAGACACAGAGGCTCTCTCCAGATTTCCCGGCTCATTCAGCGTATAAGCCATACAGACATATTCACTGTTTTCCGTATTGCTGGTATAATATTTTTTGTCTAAAAAGTAGCAGTAGTCACGGCCTTCATCGATTTGTCTTTTAGCAAATTCGGAGTCTTTGATTCGGTTTATTATTTCCTCATCCCCAATATTTCCTGCCCACATTTCAGGTTTTTGAATCCTGTAATTTTCAACTTGCATTTGATTATCCATATTTATTGTAAGAATTATGTTTTGTGGTTAGTGTTTAAGAACTTCAAATTAAATGATTAAAAAAATAAAAAGCAATAGCAGAAGTACTACAAATTGCGGAAAGCCAGGTTCGGCATGGTAATTGCGAGGTATGGGGAAAATCAAGTTTATGAAAAGTATAGCAACAATTCTAAAAGGGGCAGCTCCCGCATTAGCATTATTCGCAATGACACAGTGTACAACCACAGCCAATGCATCCGCAGGTGATGAAGCAACCTTTATCGTAGGGCCGCAAACAGCAGACTGTACAGGTGTAGCTCCTATGAAATGTCTGCAGGTAAAAGAAAGCACTTCCGGAAACTGGACTAATTTCTACAGCAATATCGAAGGATTTACCTATGAACCAGGGTATGAATATGTTTTAAAAGTAAAAACAGAAAAAATTCCCAATCCGCCAGCTGATGGATCTTCCATAAAATATACTTTGGTAAAGCAGGTTTCTAAAACGAAAAAAACAGAAATGGCAGCCAATGAAAAAACACTTATCGTAGGACCACAAACGGTAGACTGTTCTGCTGGAGCTGGCCGTATGAAATGCATGCAGGTAAAAGAAAATGCTTCTGAAAGCTGGACCAATTTCTACAGCAACATCGAAGGTTTCAACTATGAACCGGGTTACGAATATGTTTTAAAAGTAAAAACTGAAAAAATCGCGAATCCGCCGGCAGATGCTTCTTCAATTAAATATACACTGATAGAACAGGTTTCTAAAACGAAAAAATAATAAAAAAGCTCCTGAAAATTTCAGGAGCTTTTTTATTTAAGTTGGAAGAACGAAGTGAGAAGTTATTTTGGACATTCGGAGAAAGTCAGCCAATCATTCATTCTTAAATATTCCTTTTTTATCTTAAAATCCAGTTTCTTTTTGAGGAGGCTCAGGATATTTTCCTTTTGTAGCCTCTCCTACTGTGTTTGCAGTTGTCATAGCTACTACAAGATCATTCAGCATTCCACTGGCCGCTGTAGGCGAATTGGGAAGAAGTACAAGATTACTTCTGTTGCTTGCTCCCACAGAATGCAGGGTATCATAATGCTGCGTTACTACAATAAGCGCTGATGCTTCATGTGAATTGATATCCACATTATTCAGCATTCTTACGGATTCTTCAAGTCCTTTTGCAATTTCTCTTCTTTGGTCGGCAATCCCCTGCCCCTGAAGCTTCTTAGATTCTGCTTCTGCTTTTGCAACAGCTACAATTCTGATTCTTTGTGCTTCGGATTCATATTCTGCAGCTGTTTTTTCTCTTTCTGCAGCATTAATCCTGTTCATGGCATGTTTTACCTGTTCATCCGGATCGATATCCGTTACCAAAGCTTTGATAATATCATATCCATAACTGTTCATAGCTTCCTGAAGCTCACTCTTTACTGCCACAGCAATATCATCTTTTCTTACAAAAACATCATCCAGCTTCAATTTAGGAACCTCAGCACGTACCACGTCGAATACAAAAGACGTAATTTGATTTTCAGGATTTTCCAGGCGATAGTATGCATCTCCTACCTGATTTCTGATCACCTGATACTGAACGGAAATTTTCATTTTGATGAAAACATTGTCCAAAGTTTTGGTATCAATCATCACATCTAGCTGTTGAATTCTCAGATTCAGTCTTTTAGCAATCTGATCTATAATTGGCAATTTAAGATGGAGCCCTGAATGTTTTACTCCCTGAAATTTTCCAAAGCGTTCGATAATAGCTGCTGTTTCCTGCTTAACTACAAAGAATGAAGCGAACAAAATAATAAGCCCAAAGAAAATAACGGGCGCTAAATATATTCCCATAGTTTTTAATTTTTTTAATATGTCGTTATAAACCCTGTTTTGTTAAAAACATTTCTACCTGTGTTGCTTAAATATAAGAAAAATAAATAGATGCCTTACAATATAATCCTCTGGGAATCAAATGCAGAAATTATTGATTATTTTTAAATTAAAATTATCCTGAAAAAACTTACTTTTGAATATTCATTGCATATCATGGTCAATTCCAAAGAAATATTAAAGGATCACATCTCTAAATTCACTTCTCTTCCTGAAGAACAACTTGACTATGTTTTTGAACATTTTAGTCTGATTACTTTAAAAAAAGGGCAAAGCCTTATTTCTGAAGGCGATTTCGTAAATCATGAATATTTCGTTCTGGAAGGCTGCCTGAAGGCATTTTATCTTAATGACAGCATGAAAATGTTTATTCTTCAGTTTGCTATGCCTACCTGGTGGGTGACAGATTTTGATGCACTTTACAGTAAAACCAGGGCAACCATCAATGTAGACTGCATCACAAATGCCAAAATCCTTTCTATTTCCAACGAAGACAGGGAAAAAATCTGCAGTGAAATTCATGAGGTTGAACATTTTTTCAGATGGAGAACCAACAAAGGATATGTCGCGGCACAGAAACGCCTGCTTTCTTTCATGAATAATGATGCTAAATTCCGATATGAGGAACTTTTAGCCATGTATCCTCAACTGTACAATTTGGTTCCTAAACACCTTATTGCTTCTTATCTTGGAGTGACCAGAGAAACTCTGAGCAGACTCCATCAATAATCAGCCTATTTAAAACTATTGACTTCCTTCTCTATTTTGTGAGGTACATCACGTAATTTTCTCTTTCAACCGGCTGAACTTTGTGTCAATATTTAAACTAATAAAAATGGACACAAAAAATTTTAAAGTCAATAAAGAAAACAGTACCATTGACTGGATCGGAAGAAAAGTAACCGGCGCTCACAATGGAACAATCGATGTAAAAGAAGGAAACTTTACGTTCAAAGACGAAAAATCCATCTCTGGAAAATTTATCATTGATACCCGTTCCATCAAAATCCTTGACATCGAGGATGCTGAAACCAATGCTCAGTTTGCGAATCATCTGGCTTCTGATGATTTCTTTAATTCTGAACAGTTTCCCGAAGCTTATTTCGAGATCACTCATACAGAACCGGGTGATGAAAATCTTTATTATGTGAAAGGAGATCTTACGATAAAAGGCATCACACATCCTATTGATACGAGTCTACAAATCGTAAAAACGGATAATACAGCTGTTTTAAATACTAAAATTGTAATTGACAGGACAAAGTTCAACATCAAATTCAGATCTTCCAATTTCTTCACCAATCTTGGTGACACCTTGATTTATAACAATTTCGACTTAAACATTCATCTTGTTGCAGAGGCTTACTAATGTAATTCAACTATCAATAATTTTTAAAATTTACCATCATGCCATTCATCAAAGTAGATGTGCTTCGCGAAGATCTTAACCGCGAAACAAAACAACAATTAATCAGAAAAATAAGCGAGGCTGTAACTTCAGTTTTGAATAAGGATCCTCATTTGACCCATATTGTCATCAACGAAATTGAAGATGATAACTGGGGATATGCCGGAGAACAGGTTTCAGTGTTAAAAGAACAAGGATTTTCAACAGAAAAAAAATAAATCAGAAATGAGAAAACAAACCGTAATTATAACAGGTGCATCTTCAGGAATAGGATTGGAAACTGCCCGTTATTTCTTAGACAGAGGTGATAATGTAATCATCAATTCACAAACAGCATCCAAACTAGAAGAAGTATATCATGAATTGGGAGCCGGAGAAAATCTGGCGATGGCTGCCGGAAATGTATCAGAGAAATCAACAGGAGAAGCTTTGGTAAAAACAGCACTTGAAAGATTTGGATCAATCGATGTACTTGTCAACAATGCAGGAATTTATGAGAACAAACCTTTCCTGGAAGTTACTGAAGACTATCTGGACCGTTTTTTAACAACGAATCTGAAAGGAACATTCTTCACCACACAGGCTGTGATTCCTCAAATGATTAAGCAAAAAGACGGAGTAGTTATCAACATAGGAACGCCGTTAGTATACCATTCGATTGCGGAATCTCCTTCTACAGCGCCTATTTCGAGTAAAGGAGCTATTCATGCCCTGACTTTGCAGCTGGCTGCAGAGTTTGGAAAAGAGAATATCAGGGTCAATACGGTTGCTCCGGGTTTAATCAGAACTCCGATGCATGGTGCTGGTCTTGATAATAATGCCGGAATGCACCTCATCAATCGTATTGGAGAGCCGGAAGAAGTTGCTCAGATGATTCATGCGATTGCTAAAAACAAATTAATTTCCGGAGCTATCATCAATGTAGACGGAGGAATGGGAGCCGGACATCATTTATCATGAAACTATTATTAATCATTGCATGGCTGCTCAGCTTTCCGTTGAGTGGTCATGCACAAAAAGCAAAGAATATGAACACCAAGCCAGCAACTGAAACTGAAATAAGAAATATCATTGAAAATTATTATTTCAAAGGGATTTATGAAGGGAATACTGAACTTCTTACAAAAGCATTTTATAAAGGAGCTTTAGTCTTTGGAGATGTAGATGGAGTTCCCTATTTCAAAACTGCAGAACAATATATTGAAGGAGTTGGAAACCGTATAAGTCCGGAGAAATCCGGAAAGGGATTTAAAGCTGAAATTATATCAATTGACGTCATTAACTCGATTGCTGTGACAAAATTAAACGTAAGAATGTATGATTTTAATTATTATAATTTCATAACTTTCAATCATATAGACGGGAAATGGATGATTATAAACAAGACATTGACCAACGTACACCCTTAATTCAAATTTTTAATTTAAACCGATACAATCATGTGGAATAAAAATAGAATTACGGAATTATTAGGAATTGAATATCCCATTCTGCAAGGTCCTTTTGGCGGAGGTCTTTCCACCGTTGAACTCACAACAACAGTGAGCAATTTTGGCGGATTGGGAGGTTTCGGAGCGTATACCTTGTCACCGCAGGAAATATATGATATTCACAGAGAAATACAGTCGAAAACAGACAAACCTTATAATCTTAATCTCTGGGTAAATGATCACGATATCACTAGCGAAGAACATACAAAAGAACAATATCAAAAAGCTGTTGAAATCTTCAGACCTTATTTTGATCTTCTGCAAACGGATATTCCTGCACTTCCACCTTCTTTTGAATCGAGATTCCAGAATCAGCTGAATGTTATTTTTGATATTAGGCCTAAAGTTTTCAGCTTTATGTTTGGGCTGCTTAGTGAAAACCTCATCGAAGATCTTCATCGTCAGGGAACGGTAGTGTTAGGAAATGCAACAACGCTGGATGAGGCAATTGCTCTGGAAAAAACGGGCGTTGATGCTATTGTAGCTTCCGGGTTTGAAAGTGGCGGCCACAGACCTTCGTTTCTGGATCAGGCTGAACTTTCTACAACGGGGACTTTTGCTTTAATTCAACTGATAAAGGATCGTGTAAAAATTCCGGTTATTGCAGCCGGAGGAATTGCTAATGGCCGTGGAATTGCCAGTGCTTTCACATTGGGAGCTGATGCGGTACAAATCGGAACGGCTTTTCTGGCTACTGAAGAATCCGGAGCACTGCCCATTCATAAAGAGTTTTTATTTTCAGATGCAGCAAAATCCACCACTTTAACCAGAGCGTATACCGGAAGATTAGGACGCGGAATTACCACAACAATTGCAAGAGATGTATTGACAGCAACTGATAAAACACTGCCATTTCCGTTACAGACACATTTTATGGGTGCGTTGAGAAAGGCTGCTTTGGAACAACAAAAGAATGATCTGGTTTTTTTCTGGTCTGGTCAGATCGCCCCACTTTTGAAGCATAAAAAAGCCTCCACTTTAATGCAGTCATTAATAGAAGAGGCTTCTGAATTATTACAATAAATAGAATTTACACAGTCATTCCGATGTCTATTCCTTTAATTTTTCTATATAAATCGGTAGCGTAATTATCTGTCATCCCTGAAACGAAATCAATGACCCCAAGAACTTTCTGATAATCGGTTCCGTCATTGTAAATAAATTGCTTTGGAATTAATTTCAAAGCTTTTTCATCATAAGACTTTCTATTGTCTTCCGGTTTCAGAATGGAAGGAATAAAATGATCCAGCAATTCATACATTACATTATACCCCGCATTTTCAATTTCAACAACTGCTTTGTGATTGTAAATTTTTTCTACCGAGAAACTTTCAATATCCTGCAGTGCTTTATTTTCTTTTTTATAGATATCAAGTAAACCATTACCAAGATTTCCTTCAAGAATTGTCACAAAATTATGTTTGTACATCTCAATCGATTTATTGATTAATGCATTGATTACTTTCGCTCTTAAGTAAGAAATCTGTTCGTTCTCATTGGAGATAGAACTTAACTTTGTTTCAATTCTCTTAACATCATTTGTTTCAGATTTTACCAGTTCAAAAAATAAATTTTTACAGTCTGCTGTTGAAACAATTCCCAGTCTGTGAGCATCTTCCATATCAATGATATTGTAGCAGATGTCATCAGCCGCTTCTACCAGCCACACAAACGGATGTCTTTTGAAAATATGAGGTTCTTCACTTTCAGAAATAAGCTGGGTTCCTTTGGCAATTTCCAGGAATATATCTTTTTCATTTTGGAAAAACCCAAACTTCTTCCTGTGAATGATTCCTTTTTTCTTTGCAACCGCTTCACACGGATATTTTGCAATACTTGCCAGTGTAGAAAATGTAAGCTGAACACCTCCTGCATCTTTCCCTTGTTGCTGCTGAGCCAGCACCCTGATGGCATTGGCATTTCCTTCAAAATTTACCAGATCCGCCCACTCCTTCTCATTGAACTTTGATTTCAGGTCTTTTTCATTTCTTTCAAAATAACTTGCAATAGCATCTTCCCCGGAATGTCCGAAAGCGGGGTTTCCCACATCATGACATAAACATGCGGCTGCAATTACATTTCCTAGATTATAGAGATAAAAATTCTTTGAATCTTCAGTAAGTTCGTTTTTAAAATCTTCAGCAATAAATTCACCGATAATACTTCCTAAACTTCTTCCTACAGATGATACTTCCAGAGAATGCGTAAGCCTGTTGTGTACAAAAACACTTCCGGGAAGAGGAAAAACCTGCGTTTTATTCTGCAGTCTTCTGAAGGCAGAAGAGAAGATAATTCTGTCGAAATCCCTTTGAAAATCAGTTCGCGAAGCTATAGTCTGTGGATTATTTCCTGTACGTTGATTGGTGAAAATCTGGTTTAAATTCATCATTTTTCAAAATTACTCCAAATTTTAATTGTACGGAATAGTATTTAGATTTTTATTAAACAGATCTGTCATTCAAAAAATCTATTATAGTAAACGTTTTTTAGGGATCGGAAAGCTTGAGGAAATATTCTACATTTGATACGACTAATACAATTGAAGAATACTTATGATTCTTCTTCATGTAAATTTTAAATTCTTTTTACAATGACGGACAACACATGGCTCAACAGATGGGACGAAAGGTATAACAGCGAAGAGTTTGCCTATGGAACAGAGCCCAACAATTATCTGAGAGAACAGCTTAGTAAATTACAACCAGGCAAAATACTTTTTCCTGCAGAAGGTGAAGGCCGAAATGCCATTTTCGCGGCTACAAAGGGATGGCAGGTTTCAGCTTTTGATATAAGTGCGAACGGCAGAAATAAGGCTTTACAGCTAGCGGAGCAACAAGGAACCACGATTGATTATCAGGTTGGAGAACTTTCAACTTTAAATTATCAGACAGATCAGTTTGATGCTATTGCTCTTATCTATGCTCATTTTCCGGGTGCCATTAAATCATCCATACATCAAATGTTGAATCAATATCTGCGTAAAGGCGGTTTTATTATTTTTGAAGCTTTCAGTAAAAATCATCTTGAATATATAGCAAGGAACGAAAAAGTAGGCGGCCCGAAAGATATTGAATCTCTATTCTCCATTGAAGAAATTAAAGCTGATTTCCCTGATTATGATAGTATTGAATTAGAAGAAACAGAAATAGAGCTCAATGAGGGACTGTTTCATAACGGGACGGGTTCAGTAATCCGCTTTGTAGGACAAAAGCTGGTATAATTTTATTTTTTTTGGCTAGAGCTGTTGAAGTGGAGATTGTTTTCATTAGACGGCTTTAGCCCATGGTTATTTTCTTTTTCTACTGCAGATTATACGGATTTTCACAGATGATGATGTATATTTTTTAGCCTGATTATTATTACTCATTGCTCATTACCTATTACTTATATTCTAATCTGAGTTCAGGAGCCCTCCGGCAAATTTTGTGAAAAATTCTGATCTGTATACTTCTCCAAGAGGGATTTCAGAGTCTTCTATGTATATATTATGATTATCAAATGAGTCTATATAGTTCATATTCACCACGTAGGATTTGCTCACTCTGATGAAGGTTTCACCGGAAATTTTCTGATGAATGGTTTTTAAATTCATTGCAGTGATAAGCTTTTGCTGCTTTGTATGAATGACTACATAGTCTTTAAGTCCTTCTATAAACTTAATGTCTGAAAAACTGATTTTATAGAATCTTCGTTCTGCTTTGATGAATAAAAAGTCTGCGGTATTAGATTCTACGGTATTTTTTACTGTGTCCTTGGATAAAAGTTCAGTGTAAAGTATGGCTTTATCAATTGCTTTTTCCAGTCTTTGGGGATCAACAGGTTTCAGAAGATAATCAACAGCTTCCAGTTCATAGCTCTTCAGTGCATATTGAGAATAGGCTGTTGTAAAGATAATCAGGGATTTTTTCGGAAGCATTTCTGCGAACTCAAGACCTGTTACCATAGGCATTTCTATATCAAGAAAAATAAGATCTACATCATTATCTTTAAGAAACTCGAGTGCAGACGGAGCATTGGAAAATTCGCCAAGGATATCAATACTGGAAATTTCAGCAATCAGTGACCTCATTTCGGATCTTGCCAAGGGTTCATCATCAACGATAATACAATTCATCACACAGGAATTTTTAAATTTACAATATATTCTTTTTCACCGGATTCTATCTTCAGGTCAAAAGTATCACCATAGAGAAGTTCCAGTCTTCTGGTAATATTGACGAGCCCAAGTCCACTGTTTTTATTGTCTGAAACTACATAATTGCCACTTATTGAGTTCACACATCTGAAATAAAGCTGTCTGTTTTCAATATTAATTTCTATTTTCACATAAGATTCTTCTCCACTGATATCTACACTGTGTTTCACAGCATTTTCAACGAAAGTAGTAAACAAATTCGGAGGAATAAATGTGCTGCTGGTCATTCTTTTATCAACATCGGTTTGAATATCAAAAGAAAAATTATCACGCCTTATTTTTTCAAGGTTTAAAAAGTTGGACAGGAAATCAATTTCTGAGGTCAGTAATGTCTTTTCCTCACTGTTTTCATACAGCTGATATCTCAGAAACTCGGAAAGTTTTACAATCACTACCGAAGCTTTTGCCGGATCTGTTCTTATAAGTGCTTTTACATTATTCAGCATATTAAACAGAAAATGGGGATTAATCTGGTTTCTGAGCTCATTCAGCTCCATACTCAGAGTAAGATTGCTAAGTTCATTGATTCTTTTATTATCATTAATCCATTTCTGCAGAAGCTTTATGGTTGTCGTTGTCAGAATAATCGGAATACACATCAGAACGCCTTCATAGATTCCTCCTCTTTCATTATCTTTCGGAATATATTGTGTTCTGAAATCCTCAAACAGATATCTGAAACTGTACCCAATAAAATTAAGCCCTACAACTCCCATCAGAACAAGCAAAACAAGATAAGTCACGTATTTTGTTTTAAAGAAAAACCGTGGAACCAATACATATATATTAATGTAAACCATGGCGATCAGAATAGTATACACAAAAAACAAAACATAGTATTGATATATTCCTGAATACCAATGCCAGAATCTTGCACTGTACAGCAAAAAGAAAAAGAAGATCAGAAACAGCAGATGTCTCCGGAACCCATACTTCGCTTCCACCAAAAAATCCATCACAAAGGTTTCTTCAAATTTCCACGGACTGTATTTCATAGGACAGGTTCATTTTATCATTAACAAAAATAGACAATAACGGAAATTACAACTATTTTATTATACAAAACCTACATTTTATTATACCAACTATGATGTCCCGGGATTTGGTATAAAATACCGGCCATTTTGTATAAAAACAAATTTACGCTCTCCTTTTCTCTATTCCTTTGTACCGTAAAATGAACACATATGGAATTAACAGCTTTTCACGAACTAACTCAGGAAATATCATTGGAATGTTTTTTTATGACAGAATCTCAACAGGAAGAAAAAGTAATACAGCTCATTGATTTGCACCATTTTGTAGAATGTTTTGACCCAAAAATGAAAATTCTCAGCTACCTCCATCATCCTATTAATATTGTGGAACATAATGGAAATAAAAAGGGAATTCTGTTCTGTGATCTCAAGCATTCTACTGTTCCTGACAGCAATGCTTCTGAAAAGTTCAGAAGAAGATACGGGCTTTCAGAACTCTGGTTTGTTTTTGTAGAGGAAACATTTGTACCGGATACGGCCGGCTACACTGATGCAATTATTGAAAACAGTCTGGATATCTTCTATGACAGAATTTTTACATTTAATTTTTTCCAATCTGTAATTCAACCTTTAAAATAAACAACCCATGAAAACATTGAGAAGAGTACTTGTCCCACTGGCAATACTCCCTTTTAAAAACATTACATATGCCCAGAAAAAGGATAGTATTCCTTTAAAAGTTCGTGCTTTTTTTGCTGATAAAATTCCACAGGCACGAAACTTCAATCTTGAATACACTTTGGTTTCTCCCTCCTCTTTCTCTTCGCAGCTTCAGGGAAAGGATATGCCGGATAATAAGGTAAAAAGCTTTCAACAGGTAAAAGCGGATGCCAATATTTATTTTATCAAGAACAGGAGCTGGCTCTTGAGTACTGCCTTAAGCTACCGCTACACTTCGATCAGAAATGAAAACCCTGTTATCCCCGGAATTGAAACTGACGAAAATTTCCACTACCATTCGGAGGCCATCAATCTTACTTATTTTTCAAAACTGCTCAAAAAGACAGCCATCTACTCAGCCAGTATTTCAACGGACGGAAGTGATCAGCATTTTGAACGAATCAGAGGATTGGTAACTGCTTCATTGATTTTAAAAGCAACTCCAAAAATAAAAATGACTCTTGGACTGGCCGGTATTATTGACCCAAGTACCCAAATACCTGTACTTCCTATCTTCACTTATGAAAACAGATTCAATAACGGATGGGTATTGGATGTTCTGCTTCCGAAAAAAGTACTGGTAAGAAAAGATATTTCCTCAAACGGAAGAGTTTCATTGGGGACAGAAATGGATAACACTTCTTTTTACACCTACAGAAATAATAATACGTATGAATTCCGGCAGGTTGCTATCAATTCAGGGGTGATCTATGAGCATAATCTTGGGGGAAATTTCATAGGAACTTTTAAAACAGGGCTTAGAGCCAATATTAATTCCAGAGCTTTTAATAAGCAGGAGTCTTTTAATGATTATATATGGAAAGGAACTTATAAACCTTCATTCTATTTCAATGCCGGAATTTCTTATAATCCTTTTGAAAGACGAAGAGCAAAATAAAATCAACAAAGTCATTCTCAGCCTTGTTCAGTTTTAATTTTTACAATATCTGAACTTATTATCAATATTCCCAGACCAGAAGATTAAAAAAAAATTAAAATTTTCACTCTTCAGCATTTAACCATTTTCACAAAATACAATCAAAACTTCAGCTAAACATAAGCTGTTTCACATTCAGGGATTGTATTTCTATCCTTCATGAAAAATCTTATAGTGTATGCACATAGTTGATGAAAAATGATCTCAGGATTTTAATAAGAATATACTAAAGAATATGGCAGTACCCAAACAAATATTTCAGACTTTTATAACTAACAAACTTCCTCTGATTACGCGTTATCATATCTGGAATATGAAAAGAAAGAATCCGGAATATGCGTATTACTTTTATGATGATCAGGATATAGAAAATTTTCTCGAAGAAGAATTCCCTCCCCAATATATTGAGACTTATCGCAAGCTGAGGATTGGTGCTTCAAAAGCAGATTTTTTCAGATATGCTGTTTTATATAAGAAAGGAGGTATTTATCTGGATATCGACAGCAGTATTATCAAGCCATTCAGAAAGTTGATTAAAGATAGTGATGAAGCTGTAATCAGTGTAGAAAGACATGAAAATTTGTATGTTCAATGGGCGCTTATTTTCAATAAAAATCATCCTTTTCTAGAAAAAACACTGGAATTGATGATGGATAATATAAACAGCCACCGCTATCCACATGATATACATTCTACTACAGGACCTACCGTATTCAGTAATGGAATCAGACAGGCATTAGAAGAAAATCCGACAATTCCCTTTACATTATTTGACGGTATTGAGTTCCGCGGATATTTAAAGTTCAAATATAAACTGGGAAAGTTTTTCTTATACAAAACAAGATCTAAACATTGGAAACAGATGCAAAAGCATCAGGAGATTATTTTTTAATGCGTTCCCATTTTTGAAAATACATTAATAATAACCACCCCGATTACAATCAGAGCAATACCAATAATAGCCGGAAGATCAGGAATCTGCTTGAAGGCGATAACCCCAATCATTGTTATAAAGACAATTCCTACCCCGGACCAGATGGCATAGGTAATCCCTACAGGAATCTGACGAAGGGTAAGACTTAAAAAATAAAAGGCACAGGCATATCCTATGACTGTCACTACGGAGGGCCATAGTTTGGAGAATTCCTCAGATTTTTTCAGAAAACTCGTAGCGATGATCTCAAATACAATAGCCAAAGCAAGAAAAATATAACTGCGTCCCATAAGTTTATTCTTTATACAAAAGTAACAAAGCACTCAGGTAATTCCAAAAAAGAATAGTGGTGAAATGCTCTGTTTATCCAAAGAAAAGAGATATTTCTCTGTCTTTGCTAGTTGTGAAAATTCTAAGTTTTTTAAATCATCAATCATACGATTATACTTCTTACAGGCACTTAATTCATCTTAAGTGCTTTATTTTTAGCTACATTCATCATTTCAAAAGCTTTAAAAAGTATGCCATTATGCAAACTTATTGTTCTGATCTGACACAAAAAACAATATTTCTCTTTGTCATCAAAAGTGACGGCTGACAAAAATTCCGAATGAAAAACGAGACGAAAAATAAATTTTCTTAACATGAAAATCCTTTTCGCGTGAAAAATTTACATTCAAAAAAAGTGTTTTAAAACAATATTATGCCAAGCATTATTTATTATTTGTTTTATCAACTCCAATATAGAAGTCAGGAAACGGTTAACGTTTTCACATAATTTTACAGAGAGAACAATAAAAGTATTAATAAATTCTCAATAATGCATTAATTTAATGTAAACAAAAACTCACCAATAAATGAACACCAACCATCGTAATACACTGATATACATCATGAACTTTTACTTTGGCACGTGATTTGAAAGTAGTAATATTGCAATTGAAAGATTGATAAAAAAAAGTCAAATAATTAAAAATAATACAAAATGGTAACTTATATCGGTATCGTAACAGGTTTAGTAGTAATCACTTCATATTTCATGACAGTAAGAAGAGAAAGAAACTAATTCTAAATAAAACAAGCCTATAGAAAATCTATACTAATTATATTGTTTTATGTTTTTAGTCTGAGAGATCGGATTGCTCTTTTACCATCGGGTAAAAGGGCCCAAAAACATAAACAGAAAGATCTTAGTTTCATAACAAATTTTAATATCCAAATGAGAAAAGCCGGTCGCAAGTCCGGCTTTTCTTTTTTTATTGGGAGCGTTCTGTAAAAACATAAAAGGTTTATTTCCCGCAGATTTCACAGATTTTCACAGATGCCTGGGGATATTTTTTATTTTACAGATGTACATTTATAAATTATAATTCATAATTCATAATTCATAATTCATAATTCATAATTCATAATTTATCATTTACATTCATTTTACGCTGGACCAGATGTTTATTATTATTCAGGATTTTTTTTGACATCCAATAAAGCTTTATCTTTGTTTATTCAATAATCCTTTTAATCGTCATCATGAATCTGTACAATCTTATTATCCAGGATAAAGAACAAGTCAACCTTAATGAAGTATTTCTCGATAAAAGTAACAAAGAGCATCTTGTACAGCTTATCAAGGAACACAATTATATTAAAGAGCTGCAGGAGTACGGTCTTCCGGTTAATAATAAGGTTTTGCTTCAGGGAAGTTCGGGATGCGGAAAAACAATGACAGCAAAGGCCATTGCCAATGCCCTGGGAAAAAATATTATCATTTTAAATCTTAGTAATATTGTATCATCCCGCATCGGAGAAACTTCACAGAATATTAAAATGATTTTTGATAAAGCCGCCAGAGAAAGATCTGTTCTTTTTCTGGATGAACTGGATCAGATTGGAAAAGCACGGGGAAGTGATGATAAAGATGTAGGCGAAATGAGAAGGCTGGTGAATACCTTGATTCAATTGATTGACTATTACCCTGAAAATTCTCTTTTAATCTGCGCTACCAATCATCCTGAGATTATTGACACTGCTCTTTTAAGACGTTTCCAGCTAAAGATTAATTATGAGATGCCTTCTGCTGAGATTCTGGATACATTCTACGATCAATTGCTGAATCAATTTCCGGAAGAAATGAGAACCGTTGAAAGAAAGTACTCTGTTTCTTTTGCTGAAGCTAAAGATTATGCCTTAACAGCTGTGAAAGCGGCTTTAATAAAAAAACTGGAAGCTAAAGAAACCATTCCATCATGAAAGACGATATCCTCCACAACCTTGCTGTCATAAATAACCGGATAAAAAATGCATGTGCAAAATCCGGAAGGAATACTGATGAAGTTAAGTTGCTACTGGCTACAAAAACTGTTTCAGCAGAGCGTATCAAAATCGTGTTGGAACATGGGCAGACTTTAATCGCTGAAAATAAAGTACAGGAACTGAAGGAGAAATATGAAGAACTAAAGGATACATCTCATAAAAACCACTTTATAGGCCATCTTCAGACCAATAAAATCAAAGATATCCTGAAATATGATGTTACCTGCGTTCAGTCACTGGATCGTCTGGAACTGGCCGAAAAACTCCACCAAAGACTTTTAACTGAAAACAGGACAATGGATGTTTTAATTCAGGTGAATACTTCCAATGAAGAGAGTAAATTTGGAATTGATCCCGGTGAAGCGATTGAACTTACCCGAAAGATTTCCCATTACCCTACTTTGAAAATAAAGGGTTTGATGACCATCGGTTTATTCAGTGCTGAAAGCGAGAAAGTAAGAGCATGTTTTAAAATCCTTAAAAATCTTCAACAGGATATCATCCGTGAAAATATTCCGAATGTGGAAATGAAAGAACTGTCTATGGGAATGAGCGGAGACCTGGAAACAGCCATTGAAGAAGGAGCCACCATTGTACGGGTGGGAACTGCTGTTTTTGGGGCCAGAATCTACCCGGACAGCTATTATTGGAATGAAGGAAGGAATGAAGGAAAAACAAATAACCAAGCTTAAAACTATATGTTCCCATTTACTTATACTTTTGAAAAAGAAATCACAAAAGATAAAACTTCTGATCAGGTTATTTACGCAGTACGAGATCTGCTAAAAGAAGAAAGGGTTCAAAATATTCTTTACGGGCCGGAGTTTGTTTCCTTCGATGAAGGTCTTTTCAAAGAAAGATCCAATTGGCACTATTTATCTTTAATTGATAATGGGAAATTCACTTATAATGAAAACAACAAAATACTGACTTACCAAGTAAAGTTATGGAAACTCAATCTCTTTTCGCTTATTTTTCTCATTATTACTATGGTTAATTTTAAAGATATCTTCGGCAATCTGTTTCCTTTTTCAGCACTTTTGATCAATCATTTACTTTGCTATTTTGGAAACCGGGGATTGATAAAGAAAATCGTTTATAAGATTAACGATTTGTCCTAATTGTTTACGTTAAATCATTTATTGCCAACCATCAGTATAGCCAAAAAACCTTACAACAAAAGGGGTTTTAAGTCTACAAATCCGGTATACTTTTTGCTGTAAAACTTTCATAACCAAACAAATGCGTTTATGAATAAAAAATTACTCTCGGTCTGTCTGTTTATGACAGTATTATTCTTTTTTTCATGTGAAAAAGAAAACACACAGATGAAAAGTGGAATTTCAATTGAAACTATTTCAATTATAACCTGCGTAACTATGGGCGTAGCCATTCTGCTTGCCTATAGCTTTAAAAGGAGATAAAAGAATATGACAGAAAACAATAGAACACCTCTCAGTTTTGAGAGGTGATTTTGCTTCCGGAAAGATCCTTTCATTTTATATAGAAATAAATTTTAACCCGCTGATATTTCATTAAAATCCAATATATTTCATCATTCTTTTACAACTAACAACCTCATGAAAAAAATACTTCTCTCAGCACTTTTACCTTTGCTTATCTTTAACTGCACCCGCAGACAAGAGGCTAAAAAAGAAGAGATCATTCAAATTCAGCATACAGAAAAAGATAAAGAAGATGTAAAACCTACAGCCCCTACTCCGTTTGAATATCTTGCCGATTACCCTGCAATCAAAGATTCCTCGAAGTTTATCCAAAATCTCCGTCAGGCTTTTGATCTTCATATTCATGAAAGCCCATCTCAGCAGGAAAGTGAAAAAATAACAGTATTCAGGAAGGTAAAAATCAATGGTTCAGATAAGGATTATTATTTTATTGAATACGACTGGAAAACCGGATCTACCTCACAATACCCATGGAAATATCAGCTGCTATTAACGAAGAATGGAAAGCTTGTCAAAACATTAGCTGCTGAGCGGTATGAATTTGTTTCAATTTTCCCAAAAGAAAATCCTTTTTTGCTGGCAACCATTGTAACAGGTCATGGAAATGGCGGGCATGAACTTTATAAAGTGTCAGCAGATTCTCTGGAAAATGTATATGAGGGATATTATGACTTTAATCTAAGAACTTATGATGCTCATGAAGATAACAAAGTGTATGAACCGTATGAATTACAATTAAAGATCAAAGACTATAATAATGACAGGGTCAACGATATTGCTTTCAAAGGAAAATCCGTATTAGTCCGTGGGCGGACTCCGGATGGTGACTGGTATGACTTTACAACAATAAATGGTAAGCAGGTCAATTATTCTGCTGACCACCCTTTCAAAAAAATCCCTGTGGAATATATTTTTCTTTATGATAAAAAATCAGGGCATTTTAAGGCAAAAGAAAATTATGCGGAAAAATATAAAATATATGAATAGAAAATTGAGATTGCTTCGCTACGCTCGCAATGACTATGAACAAAAACAAAAATCCCTCTCATTACTGAAAGGGATTTTTTATAGTTAAAAAACTGAGATTACATATAAGCCTCAATTGGCTCACAAGTACATACTAAGTTTCTGTCTCCGTAAGCTTCATCTACTCTTGATACAGAAGCGAAGAATTTGTGGTCCCTTACCCACTCTAATGGATAAGCTGCCTTTTCTCTGCTATATGGTTTATCCCAAGAATCAGAGATTACCAATTGTTCTGTGTGAGGAGCATTTTTCAATACGTTGTTAGCCGCATCTGCTTCTCCGTTAGCAATTTCATCAATTTCTTTTTTGATAGAGATCAATGCTTCTGCAAAACGGTCAATTTCAGACTTGCTTTCAGATTCTGTAGGCTCAATCATCAACGTACCTGCAACCGGGAAAGAAACGGTAGGAGCATGGAAACCATAATCCATTAATCTCTTCGCCACATCAGCCACTTCAATTCCTAAAGATTTGAACTGACGGAAATCTACGATACATTCGTGAGCTACTCTTCCATTTTCGTTTGAATATAAGATAGGGAAATGCTCAGCTAAAATTTCTTTCAGATAGTTAGCATTCATGATAGCGTGTCCTGTAGCCTTTTTAAGGCCTTCAGTTCCTAACATTTTGATGTAAGAATAAGAAATATTAAGGATCAATCCTGAACCGTAAGGTGCAGCAGAAATACCTTCAATAGCTTCTTTAGATCCGATTCTGATATTCGCGTTGGAAGGAAGGAAAGGTACTAAGTGTTTAGCTACACAAATTGGACCTACTCCAGGACCTCCACCTCCGTGAGGAATTGCGAAAGTTTTGTGAAGGTTAAGGTGGCAAACGTCAGCTCCGATGTTTCCAGGACTTGTAAATCCTACCTGAGCGTTCATGTTGGCACCATCCATATATACCTGTCCTCCGTGTTCGTGGATAAGGTTGGTAATTTCTTTAATGTTTGCATCAAAGAATCCGTAAGTAGACGGATAAGTAATCATTACAGCTGATAAATTTGCTGAATGAAGTTCTGTTTTAGCTTTAAGATCTTCGAAGTCGATTTCACCGTTTTCAAGGTTTTTCACAACTACGATTTTCATTCCTGCCATAGCTGCAGAAGCCGGGTTGGTTCCGTGTGCAGACTGAGGGATCAACACTACATTTCTGTGGTGGTCTCCTCTTGAGATATGGTACTCTCTGATTACCATTAATCCTGCATATTCTCCCTGAGCTCCAGAGTTTGGCTGAAGAGAAGTTCCTGCAAAACCTGTAATTTCTGCTAAGTCTTTCTCCAGTTCACGGATCATTTCCTGGTAACCTTCAGCCTGATTAACAGGCACAAACGGATGCACTGCTCCCCAGTTTTCCCAAGAAAGTGGTAACATTTGAGTTGCTGCGTTCAGCTTCATTGTACAAGATCCTAAAGAAATCATTGAATGTGTCAATGATAAATCTTTTCTCTCAAGACGTTTGATGTAACGCATCAATTCCGTTTCTGTGTGGTATTTATTGAATACTGATTCTGTAAGAATTTCGTCTTTTCTTAAGTTTTCTTCAGGAATGCTGTATCCTTCTTTGATTTCTAATTTGAAGGTCTGCTTGTCTTTAAACTGAGCGAAAGAAGCCATCAGATAGTTTAATTTTTCTAATGTTGTACTTTCGTTGATCGCGATACTTACCACACCTTCTGTAAAATAGTTAAGGTTAAGTTTGTGATCAAGCATCAATCTTACTAATCTTCCTTTTTCATCTTCAGCCATTGTGATTTTCACTGTATCGAAGATTGGCTCTTCTACTACCTGATAACCTAATGCTTTAAGACCATTTTTCAAAGCATTTGCTTTAAAGTGAATCTGATCTGCAATATAGTTTAATCCTTTTGGACCGTGATAAACAGCATACATTCCTGCCATTACCGCCAAAAGAACCTGAGCTGTACAGATGTTTGAAGTAGCTTTCTCTCTTTTGATATGCTGTTCTCTTGTCTGCAGTGCCATTCTTAATGCACGTCTTCCGTACATATCCTGAGAAACTCCGATGATTCTTCCCGGAATATCTCTTTTATAGTCTTCTCTACAAGCAAAGAAAGCTGCGTGAGGACCTCCGTATCCTAATGGAATACCAAATCTCTGTGTAGTACCTACCGCACAGTCAGCTCCCATTTCTGCAGGAGACTTTAGTTTAACTAAAGCCATAGGATCACAAGCAACTGCTACCTGAAGGTCCAGTTTTTTGTATTCTACGATATCTTCTGTATAATCTAAAACGATTCCGTTTTTACCAGGATACTGTAATAAAACTCCATAATAAGAACCATCAAACTGGTGTGTTTTATGATCTCCTACTACAATTTCAATTTCTAATCCTTCAGCTTTTGTTTTTAATACAGAAACTGTTTGAGGAAGAACAAGGTCAGAAATGAAGAACTTATTAGCTCCTGCTTTTTTCTGATCTTTCGTTCTGTTGTTGAAGAACATATGCATTGCTTCAGCTGCAGCAGTAGATTCATCCAGCAAAGATGCATTAGCCAATGCAAAACCTGTAAGATCACATACTACCGTCTGGAAATTAAGAAGGGCTTCAAGTCTTCCCTGTGCAATTTCTGCCTGATACGGTGTATAAGCTGTATACCAGCTAGGGTTTTCAAAAATATTTCTCTGGATTGCTGAAGGCAAAAGTGTATTGTGGTATCCAAATCCGATATAACTCGTATAATCTGTATTTTTAGATGCCAATTCTTTTGAATGGTTCAACATTTCGTATTCAGAAAGCGGTTCCGAGATCTCAAGATCTTTCTCTAAACGGATAGAAGATGGAATGGTCTGAGAAATTAACTCTTCAATACTAGAAACGCCAAGTTTCTCCAACATCGCCTGTTTATCGGCTTCATTAAGGGAAATGTGACGGCTCACAAACTGTTCTGTATTCATTTTTATTTATTAGATTTTGTTTGTAAAAAGATGTGTAAAATTACAATTTTTTGAATGATTGTACAAGAGCATATCCGGGGTGATAATTCACAAAAATATTTGTGATTTTTATCACACTTTATTTTTAATAACCTTTTACCATAGTTTATATAAATTCCAACAAACACACTCCCTATTCCATACATAATATGCAACAAAACAATCAATTTACACTCAATAAAATACTGACATTTTATTTAAAATAATGTGAATTATTCATCAATTCCTATCTTATTGGCTAAACTTATTTTTAAAACATTCTACAATTATTAGTTTTATTCAAAATGTAAACGTAAGCTCAATTCAGGGAGAATTCAAGAAGTAATCCGGGATAGAATTCAGGTAAGATCATCCATCAGAAAGCAAGCAATATCTGCTATACATCAGGTTTAAAGAATTTTATGAAATTTTATTAATTATATTTATTCTAAATTAATATATTTGCAGCATGAATATGATTGTCCCTTTTAAAGTTCCGCCTTTGGCACCTTACTCATTCAATAACGAAGAGATGTTCTGTGAAAAGAAATCGTGTTGTAAAAAGTTTAAAAAAGGAAAAAGATGCAAAAAATGCCCGGGAAGAAAGAAAATGGCTTAGGCTAACCCAGCGTTTTAATCAAAAAGTATAAGGCAATTGCCAGTACGATAATTCCCCAAAACAGCATTATAATTTTAGGCTGTCCATACCTGTTCATCACTGTTCTGGGTTGTGGTTTAAACATTTCTTCTACTGTGTTTTTGAATTTCTCAGTATCATTTTCAAAAACTTCTGTAATGGTAATTCCCTGAACTACGGTTTTGTGCAAAAGAGAATTCGTTGCGTGAAGCAGAAGCTGGAATTTTCCGTCTTTAAATTCTGTAATTTTAAAGATTCTCTCTCCATACGGCTTTTCCAATCCAAAAGGCAATACCTTCACCACATCCGCATTACTCGTCTGCCAGTTGATGATTATCTCCTCCCCTTTTTTTGCGTGAATTTTATTCGCTGTAAAAGTTTTGATTGCAGGTGGAATATTATATCTGAAACTTCGTTGATGACTTTCTAAATTCTGATCGTAAGCGCGTCTTCTTACAGGATCACTCAATGTCTCATAAGCTTCCTGAATTTCACGAAAACGGTCAGCAAAAAAATCGTCATTGTCATTTTTATCAGGATGATATTTTAAAGACAGTTTCCGATACGCTTTTTTGACGTCTTCTTCTGAAGCATCCTGTGATATACCGAGAAAATAGTAGTAGTCTTTCATTGAGAAATACAAAAATAAGGATTTATTTTTCTTTGTGTTTGATGTTTATGGTAAAATTTTGATAGAAAAAAGAATCTAAAAGTCATTGCGAATCGAAGATGAAGCAATCTCAATATCGTTTATTATTTTAAGGCTGGAAAACGCAAAGACGCTAGTTCTTTTTCAAACTGTATATTTTAAGACGCAAAGATTTTATCTCCGATAAAATTGCACTTCTCTAAAAATGAAAAGGTTATTTTCAACAGTTTTCCTGTCATTCCGAGCATAGCGAGGAATCTCAACTTTAATTTCTACCCGCAGATTTCACAGATTACGCAGATCATTTCGTAGTAACTTCAATCATAAGAACTAAACGTTAATAGACCAACCAGCATCTATTTCCGGGAAACCCAATCCTTAGTAGGAGTTATCCAATCATTGAGTGCTTTAAAAAGAAAACCATGTTGTAAACTAGTGTTAAGCTCTATTTCTTTAAAATCTTTAATATCAGATCTCATCAATCTCTGTTCCTTTGATAACGGCAGATGCCCGTCATCTGATTTCTCCGTAATGGAAAGAATTCTTCCATAAAGCTTAAAGTTTTTATCTTTTTCCAAAGAATCATCTTTAAAACTCGCTCCAATAATCACAAATTTCAAGTCCGTATTTTCTTCATAATAAGATACATACTGTGCAATATATCCTCCCTGCGAAGTTCCTACAACGGTAATCCTTCCAGCCGGAATTCCTTTTTTCATGAGACTGTCAATCTGCTTTCTCACCTTTCCTGCATACGCTATGGGATCGGTATCTGCTTTTCTTTTCTCAGAAATCACAATTGTATTTTTATCCTTCAGTTTATTAAGTATTTCTTCATATTCTGCAACCCCGTATTTTGGGTGCTTCTCCTCTAAAGAATGCCCTTCTAAAAATTTATTATGCAAAAAGAAAACATATTGTTTCTGTCCGGAATACTGCCCATAAATGATGACTGAGAAAAGTGACAGGGCCGCAATAAAAATATTTTTGAGTTTCATAATCTTCTGAATAGCTTTAATAGTAACAAAGAAACAAATGTAAGGCTAAAAAGCTTTTTAGTAACTTGTTTAAATAAAAAATTCCGGCGCGGGAAGCAGAGCTTCCCGCGCCGGAATTAAACAATTTCAATTTAGTTTTTACTTATCTTATGCTTCGCAGGTATTATCCTTTCTGCAGCATCTTGAATGGAATTCTTTTTTGAATTTCCCTTTCAGTTCCTGATATTGCTCATCATTCATTTCTCTGATCTTATCTGCCAGTCCGAAAGGAGATTTCTCCTTGATTCCATATTCATCAAAAATACCTTTGATAAATCTTTTTCTTTGTATTGCTTTTTTAGCGATTAAGGCTACACCCACAACGGCTAATGCTCCAAGAGCTCCTTTTAATGCTGAATTTTTCATTTTTTCAAAATTTTAAATTTTACTACTTCTTGTTTTTTATAGAGACGAATGAATTCTAATTTTACTTTACTACTTCTTTAAAATTTTCAAATTATTCGTTATTTCTGTTGAAGAATCCTCCCGAGCATTTATTTCTCCAAACCTCTTTGAATTTTTCTCTTTCCTCAGGGGACCAGCTTTCCATTTTTTCTCTCATTTTTCTTTCCTTGAAGTCTTTCATTCCTTTACCGAAATGGAAACCTCCGAAAAGAATTTTACTTAGGATCAGTATTCCCATTGCCTGCCAGAAAGTAATCGTTTTCACTCCTAAAATCTCTGGGAGAAGACAATTCCAAAGCAGCATTACAATCCATGTAACAGCGGCTAAAATTAATGGCGGGCATAACAATAAAAAAATCCAACCCTTTTTGTGTTTATGATTCATAATTTCTTTTTCTAACTTTTTAAATCTTCGTATAATTTTCTCAATCTGTTTCTCAAATGCTTCACAGCATAGTTTTTTCTACTGATGATGGTCTTGATGTTTTCTCCCTGTTCATCGGCAATCTCCTGGAGGGTTTTGTCATTCAGTTCATTTTCTACGTAGACCAGCCTTTGTTTTTCGGGAAGTTCATCAAGTGCTTCAAACAGTTTTTTCCAGATCTCATCCTGAAACATTTTAACTTCAGGGCCAGCGCTCTCATCCATCAGAAGAATATCCTTGATAGAAAAACTGCCGTCTTCATCTTCATACACGAAATCTTCAAGATTTTCTGTTTTCTTTTTACGGTAACGATCCGTGATTTTATTCGCCGTTACTCTGTATAACCACCCACCAACATTTACGATCTCCGAAATATTCGTAAGGCTACTGAACTGATACCACACTTCCTGCAGAATATCTTCCGCATCCTCCGTGTTTTTCACTTTCGGACGAATATAAGACATCAGCTTCCCTCCGTAGTTGGAAACGGTCTGCGAGATGATGCTTTCTTTCTCTTTCTGTGGCATTGTTATTTTTTCGACAACCTCCATATTGCTATGACGGCTGATCTTTTGGTTTTACTTTAATAAATTTAAAATATTTTTCTTATAATTCAATTTTTCTTTTATTCATCGATATTTTTATCTCTCAAATTATCGCCAAATTATTCATTACTTATTAATCATTGCTTATTTTTTTAAGGAAGCTTTTTCCCGCTATCCGCTCATACTCCTCACACCAAACGATCCCACGCTCTTACCCTCCGACGCTCCCACTCATGTTCCGGGGTAACCGCTGCTATCGGGGCTAAAATGATAAATAACAAATGAAATATTGATGAATGATAAAAACCTTTTTATCCATTCTCAATTTCTAACTTCATTTTAGATTCCTACGGAATGACACAATTGTAATGATAGTTTATCCATACAGCTTGTCATTCTGCAGGAATCTAAACACCTAGTCATAATAACAAAAAAAAGAAACGGAAGACCTTAGCCCTCCGTTTCCACATTATAAAATTATTAGTTACTTATTAAAATTTTCTGCAAAGAATCCTAACATGGATTTATAAAGTTCAATTCTGTTCGGTTCTTTTCCAAATCCGTGCCCTTCATCATATTTTACCAGATAAGGAACTTCAAAACCTTTAGCACGCATTGCTTTTACAATCTGATCAGATTCATTGATGTTTACTCTTGGATCATTAGCTCCCTGTACTACGAATAACGGTTTCTTTATTTTATCAATCTGGAACACCGGAGAAACTTCCTTAGCAATTTTAGCTTCTTCTGGATTATCCAGATCATACCAGATTTGTTTTACCATTTCCTTATAAGGTTTCCAGTATTCCGGGAAAGAAGCAAAGAAGGTGAAAATATTGGATACTCCTACGTAATCCACTCCACAGGTATACAAATCCGGAGTTTTGATCAATCCCATTAATGTGGCATATCCACCGTGGCTTCCTCCGTAAATGGCTACTTTATCTTTGTCTACCCATCCCTGCTCAATGGCATATTTTACTCCGTCTTCTACATCATCCATGGCTTTTCTTCCGATTTGTTTGTACCCGGCTTTCTGGAATGATTTTCCATATCCTCCTGAAATTCTGAAGTTCACCTGAAGAGTGGCATATCCTCTGCTTGCAAACAATTGTGTTTCCGGATTGAATCCCCAGCTGTCTCTGATTCCTTGCGGTCCACCATGAGGATTTACAATCAAAGGAACTTTTTTACCTTCCAGTGCTGCTTTAGGCAATGTAATATATCCATGAATGGTCATTCCATCTCTGCTTTTAAATTCGATAGGTCTCATTTCAGCCATATCTTCTTCCTTCAGCTGAGGCATTAGGTTGTAGAGAAGTTTGGTCTGCTTGGTTTTGGTGTCATATTCATAATAGGTTCCGTAGAGCTTATCACTTCCTACCACAACCAGAAGTTTATCATTATTATCATCTGAAGAAGCAATCCCAAATTCCTTATCTCCAAACTGAGCTTTTAATTTGTCATGTATTTCTTTATAAAATTTACTTACCGGAACTGTTTCTCCTTTAGTTCCTTCATAGCTTATAAAATCAAGTTCGTAATTTCTGTTTTTACCGGCAGTGCTTATGGAGCTTACATCATATACAGGATTAGAATAAATCTCTTTTATCACAGCATTTTTTTTCAGATCATACAGCACAATTCTCGCTTTATCGCTATCCAGATTCGTTACTACATACGCTTCATCTTTATTTTTAGAATTTTCATTAAATTCTATAATGCTGAAAGTATCAGACCAATCTGCAGATTTAATCAGATTGAATTTTCCTGTCTGCAGATCTTTATAATAGGTTTTTGTGGTTAATCCGTTTTCAAGAACACTATAACCTCTCAAATTTCCATCTTTATCAAAAAGGTAGTCGTCAATAGGACTGTTGACATCTTTATTTTCATATAGCTGGGTCATTTCTCCGGTAACGAAATTGATTTTAAAAGGCTCAAAAATCTGTTTATTATTTTTATTGAGGGTAACTACAACAAAATCCGTATCTTTTATGGGAATGATTGACTGTACTTTTACTCCGTCAAATGGCGTTAAATCCTTTTGATTCCCACCATCTGCATCTGCAGCATACAAATGAATATTTTCATTTCCTCCTCTATCCTGAGTGTAGTAAAGGCGTTTTTTGTTCAGCCAGCCATAGCCTCTGATCAGATCATCTTTTTCCACGATGGCTTTAGTAATTTTTCCTGTACTCAGGTCTTTTACATAAACGTGGTTCTTTTTATCCTGGTCTTTTTCTTTATAGGAAAGGTATTTTCCGTCAGGAGAAATTTTAAATGCTGAAGCTTTTGGTCTTGCAAAATAGTCTTCCACTTTGTATTTAAAGTTTCCTTTGTCATAAGAAATCAGCTTCTCAAGATTGGCTTTGGAAGATGGCAAAGTAGGATCTCCCGGCAGTTTGGCAGTAGAGCTCTGTGCGTTGGTCATAATGGTAGATAGTACAATAAGGGCTGTACCGAAAATGTTGTGATTTAGGTTCATAACTTCTGTTTTAAAGGTTAAAGTTATAGAAGGCACTCATTTTTAAAACAATAGAAAATAAATGCATTTATATAATAAGACATATTATACCCACAAAACGTTACACTGTTTTTATCAATTAATGAAAAAAATATCAATTATATGAAAAAGACAGCCTTAGTGACTGTCTTTTTTATTTAGTGTAAATATATTCCGAAATACCATGTCCAGACGATTAAGATAATCTGCATGGGAATCCTTTGAGTATAAAGGTACTTCATTCCCGGACCTGTGTAATCGGCTTTAAAAATATTAATCTTTTTCCTGGAAGAATTGATATTGGCTATAAAAACCAGGACATAAAAAACAATGAGTAAAATTGCGGTTATCTCACGAATAGCCGGAATCATAAGCCCAATTCCCGCGGAAATTTCCAGTACTCCTGTACAATAGACCCAAAACATTTTTGCAGGCATAAAATCCGGGATCATCATTTCCATCCCTTTTTGAAACTTAAAATGAGAAAAACCTGTAAATATGATAAATACAGCCATTCCCAGGTTTCCAGAGAATATAAAATCCGGCTTCCCCTGAAACAAAAAAGTCCCTAGTAAAGCCAGAATACATGTTACGAAAAGTATTACAAGTAGTTTCATTTTTTAGTTGATAGATAATAGATGATAGGTAGCAGGTGGCAGGGATTAGGGATGGATATCAAGACAGCTGCCCTAAACTTTAAACCTTGAACTTTAAATTTTAAACTTTGAACTTCAATCACACAGAATCAAGACTTACTCCCTCTGCAAGGCTTTTCACAACCGTCAATCCTTTTGTAAAGCCTGTGTTCATATGGTCTTCCCATTGTTTTTCAACCTGAACTTCAGCATGAAGTTTTGTTTTCCCTCCAAAGTCTATTAAAAAATATTTTTCAAAGCTTCCGTTCCATTCCATTACTTCTTTGCTTTGAGTGTCTTCTACTCCATTTTTATCTACTATTCCCAGATGTTTAAAAACAATCTGATTGGGTTCTTCCATACTGTCTATAGTTGAAACCATTCCTTCTCCCTCAGCATTAAGAAAATAGGTCTTTCCACCTACCTTCCAATCGGACTTCATAACAGATCCTGCACCGAAAAATCGGGTCCATTCACTATAAGTTTCAGGGTTCCAGAGAATGTCCCATACTTTCTGTAGAGGAGCATCTATTACTGTTTCGTATGATAAGGTTTCCATTTTTTTATTTTTTAGAGTGATTTGGCTATGAATTACTTTCAATATCAGGTGTATTTCAACCTGAGATATTTACAGCTGATTTTCTGAAAGATGCTTAACGATGGTCATCGCTTTTGGAAATTTCTCTTCAAAAAATTCTTTAAATTCCGCAGGGGTCTGAATTTCTGTTTTCAATAGTGTTCCTTCTTCATTTTCTTCAAGAAAATAAGCTTCTGTTGCTTCTCCCCAATCCTGAGGAACTTCAATCCCTTCATAAATTTCTCCCAGGTGCAGAAATTTTATTTCTTCGTTGGGAATAACTTTTTCTACTCTGCTGTACATCCCATTATTTTTGGGATCAAGAAATTTAACAATATTATTCTCTTCGAGCGTTCCTTCATAGAAAGAACCATCTGTAAATGCTGTTGTCCATTGCCTGTATGTAATATCTCCCCAAAGGACACTCCATACTTTTTCAGGTTCAGCATTGATTTCTATTTCGTATGATAATTTTTCCATTATATTTTAGGTGTTTGGTTTTAGGTAATAGGTTGCAGGTGATTGTGTTTGAGGGTTAGAGAGTAAGAGTGTATTGAACTGCGATTTTCTAACTTCTAACTTCTAACTTCTAACTTCTGGTTTCCAGTTTCCAGCATTTCATTCTATCCTCCGACGAAATCACCTCCGTTAATGTGGATAATTTCTCCTGTAATATAGCTTGCATCTTTAGAAGCAAGAAATACATAAGCCGGAGCTACTTCCGACGGCTGCCCCGCACGCTTCAGCGGAGTATCTTTTCCAAACCTTGAAAGGTCATCAAAAGCTTCTTTCACAAGCGGAGTCCAAATAGGCCCGGGTGCAATTCCATTCACCAGAATTCCTTTTCCGGCAAGATTATCCGCCAATGAACGGATAAAAGACAACACCGCTCCTTTTGTGGCCGCATAATCAAGTAAATGATCGCTTCCGCGGTACGCTGTGACAGAGGTTGTACAGATAATTCTTCCTCCTTTTCCGATCAGCGGAAGAAAATTTCTGGTGAAAGAGATCATAGAAATGATATTGGTATCAAATGTTTCCTGAATCTGCTCATCAGAGATTTTTTCCAGACTGTTTTTAGAGGTGTGAATTCCTGCATTATTAACAAGAATATCAAGTTTCTTCCATTCTTTTTTAATCTTGTCCGCACATTTGGTTCTGAATACTTTCCGGGTAAGATCACCTTTTATAAGTAAGCACTTCTGTCCCTCTTTTTCAACCAGTTTTTGGGTTTCTTTGGCATCATCATTACTTTCTTTATAGATAATAGCAACGTCTGCACCTTCTCTGGCAAAATGAACGGCTACAGCCTGTCCTATGCCGCTGTCTCCCCCGGAAATAACTGCTTTTTTACCCTTCAGCTTCCGGCTTCCCTGATAATCGTTCCGGATAATTTCCGGAAACAGCCCTTCTTTAGGGACTTTTGACTTAGATTCTGATTTGTTCTGTGTCTTCATATGCAAATCTTTTCTCTAAAGTACATCAAACAATACGCCGAAACAGATTAAGAATTATATGCATCTTCCAGATCCTGGATGATAATTTTCTGCATTTTCATCATTGCCTGAACCACTTTATAAGCTTTTTCCTGATTGGAATCGTTCATTAGCTGAATAAGTCTTTTAGGTACGATCTGCCAGCTCAATCCATATTTATCTTTCAGCCAGCCACACATACTTTCTCTGCCACCATCTGTTGTCAGTGTATTCCAGTAGTTATCGGTCTGCTGCTGGTCATCCGTCATTACCACCAATGATATTCCTTCATTGAAATCAAACTGGTGATCGTAAGAATTATCCATACAGAATAAACTATAATTGTCTATCATAAATTGAGCATGCTGAACATTTTCTGCCGGTTCCGGAATATCATGGCCTTCACTTCCTGCTCCATAGGTCAATATGTTTCCTATGCTTGAATTGGGGAATGTTTTGGTGTAAAGTTCCATTGCCTCTTTTGCTTTTCCGTTGTTCTGATGGATGAACATCAAAGTAGGTATGATCTTTTGTTCACTTTCTTTTTCGCCCAAAAACAACTGCCACGTTACTCCATATTGATCCTGAACCCAGCCATATTTTTTACTCCATGAGTAAGATCCCAGCTCCATCAAAGCCAGCCCGCCATCCAACAGCTTATCCCAGTATTTTTGAACCTCATCCTCTGTTTCACAAATTACCATGAAAGAGATGGAAGGATTTTTTTTGAATTGCGGACCGCCGTTCAAAAGCATTACTCTTTGTCCAAACAAGTCAATATTCATTACCACGGGTGTATCTGCAGTGATTTCACCTCCAAAAACTTTACAATAAAATTCTGCAGACTGCTTGGCGTCTCCATCATACCAGAGACATGGGAAAATATCGTTATTCATAATTTTTAAATTTTAACAGGGAATGATGTATTTATATTCTTAAATTCTCTATACAACAGCAAAAGAAATCTTATGCCTTTGCATTTAAACGATATGATTCCGCTTTATTGCAATGACACTGCAAAATTTTCCAGTTGTATACTTATTATGCTTCTTTAAAACAGACCTGATTTTCTTTCATATAATTCTTCAGTTTCACCATCGTATTTTTCCCGAAACCATGCAGCTGCATAATTTCCTTCTCGGAATAATCTGAAAGTTTTTCCAAAGAATTTATTTTTTCTTTTTCTAAGGCTCTTCTTGCAGGTATTGCAATCACTCCGTGAAGGAACTGTTCTGCAGAGTCATAATTAAAAGCATAAATGGAGTTTAAACTCTTGGACATGATAACTAGATTGATCATGGCTACAAAAAATAGTGTTAATGATTCTCAACATACTTGTGGAAATTATTAAGAATAGCATACCAGCCATCCCGTTGCATTTCCACAGAATTTTGTTTTTCCGGATCGAAAATTTCAATAACTTTCGTTGTGTTTTCATCTATTTTATCGAAAACAACTTCTACTTTCCGTCCGTCCTCCATATGATACTTGATCACTTCATGAGGAATAATTTCATCATAAACTCCTTCAAAATCAAATCCGAAACTTTTGTCTTTCGCTTCCATTCTGTTTTTGAATTTGCCTCCTACCGTAAGATTATTTTCAGAACTAGGGCACTGCCAGGTTTCATGGGCAAAATTCCATTTTGTGATGTGCTTTGGCTCATTGAAATAATTCCAGACTTTTTCAACGGGTGCTAAAATTGTAATGTCTATTTTAATTGGATCCATAGTTCTGTTTTTTTATAGTTAGAATAAAGAGCTGCCCAAAAAATGGGCACCTCTTTTTATAATTAGTTAAATATAGGATTATTTTGCGTATTCATCATTATAGTTCACCATCCAATGAACACCATATTTATCCTGAAAGCATCCGAAATAGTCTCCCCAAAACTGATCTTCAATCGGCATTTCTACATTTCCGCCATCAGAAAGTTCTTTAAAAATTCTGTCAGCCTCATTTCTGGAGTCCGGGAAAATAGAAACATAATTGTTATTTCCTACCGTAAGCGTCTGCCCAAAACCGGGTACAATATCTGATGCCATTAAAAGGTCACCTCCAATAGGCAAAGCAATGTGCATTACCCTGTTTTTTTCTTCTTCTGAAAGGTTTTCTGTACCAGGAGCATTTCCCATTTTATGAATTCCTCCGACGAATTCACCACCGAAAACAGTTTTGTAAAAATTGAACGCTTCTTCAGCTGTTCCATCAAAATTCAGATAGGGATTTAATTTAGCCATGATTTTTAATTTTAAAGTTATTATTATAAGATATAGTTTCTACTGATGATCCATTAAGGATTAATTAATTTAATATGAATAAAACACTTAGTGGTTTATAAATTTTTCTACTTCTCTGACGGTAAAGTCTATTAAGTTGGTATCCATACTTCCGTCAAAGTCAGGCATCATATAGACACCGTGAGTTGCGGGAAGTATCATTAACCGGGAGCCTTTTACCAGGCGCCACATTGCTGCAGCATGCTCTGGTTTCATGACGTCCTGATCACCGCTGATGAATAATGTAGGTGATTTGATAGAAGCCAATACCTCATCATCCCAGTCTTGAAATGTCTGCATCCTTGTGCAGTCTTTCTCAAAAAGATTTTCCAATTTTGAAAAATCCGGATTGAGATTTAAAAAATTGATTTTGAAAGGTTCCGGCATCGAATCAAAAGTGGCTTCCTGCATTCCTTCAAAAAAACCGTCTATCATTCCGCTTCTTTTATAAAAAGCTGAAGCGACAACCAGTTTTTCAACGATTCCGGGATGGCGGTGCCCAATCTGCATTACGGTACTTCCTCCATTACTGAATCCCCAGAAAGAAGCTTTTCCAATGTTAAGCTCTGCCAGTACTCCGGCTACATCGTCTGCATCCTGTTCAAAGGTTTCAGGAATATCGCGGTGTTCACTTCTGCCATGATTTTGTAAATCTATTCCTATGAGTTGGAATTTACCTTCCAGTCTTGCAATAACTTCTTTAAAATCATACAAAATGGAAGAACCTCCTCCATGAATTAAAACCAAAGGTTTTCCTGATCCATAGATCTCGTAATACAATTGGATTCCGTTGACTTTTTTATAGCCTGTTTCTACTGGATTCATTATTAATATTTAAGATTTTCGTCCACATCGTATTTCATTCCCGGATAGTTCAGAATTCTGCGCATCAGGCCTATCTGTCCGCAGAGATAATCTTCGCGGCCAATACACATTCCTACAAAATTCAGTTTTGTTTCTTTAATGAAAGGGATATTCATTCCTATCTCAAATATTTCATCCAGTTCTTCATCAGTTACTTCGTAAAGTTTTTGGTATACTTTAGCTGAAATAGCATGGAAATTTTCTTTCAATTCGGCCAAAGTTGGATATTTAAAGCTTTCATCCAGTGCTTTTCCCTGGAAAAACAAATCGCTGTAAGGATCCTCTTCCTGTATTCCAAGTACCCAGCCCAGCCCATAGCGCATATTGACAAAGTTTCCTGCCATCCACACAATATGATTGGTTTTATTTTCAATTCTTTTCAACGCGTCTTCTTCCGAAATGCCGTCTAATACATTCATAAAGCTTTGGGAATGCATTCTGTAAGCAGGAATAACGAGTTCCATTTTTTTTGATTTTGGTGTGTCCATTTTATTTTAAAGATTAGAAGTTAGAAATTAAAGGTTAGAATGTTAGAGAAACGTAAAGGCGCTAAGTTTTTACAAACTATATGCTTTTTAAGGTGCGAGGGGTTTTATCTTCGATAAAATTGTACTCTTCTAAAAGGTAATACTAATATTTCAGCGATATACTTGTCATTCCGAGCAAAGCAAGGAATCTATTTTATGGCGCCCGGTTTTCCTAAAATCCTGCGGAGATAACCTAGCTGCCCGCTGTGATAAATTTCATGAAGGCTCAGCGTTGAAATATCATTTACCATTTCAGATTTAAAGCTGTCAAGAGTCCCGAGTTTCGCTTCCAGTTTGTCCTGAGATTGTTTCAGATAGGATTTTAAATCTTCAAAGCTGACCAATTCATCTTTCCGGTTCAAAGGAATTTCCCCCCTGTTGTAACAAGAAAACTTTTCACTGTCCCAGACAGATTCTTCTCCTAAAATATTCAGTAAAGGATTTCTGATGTAGATCAAATGTCCAAGAATCCAGTTCATACAATTGGCTTCACCATTAGGAAAAATCATAGATTCTTCATGGGTAATGCCCTCAATATTCAAAGAAATCACCTGATAGTTACTCACTACCTGATTCTTTATTAATTCTATATCGTTTGATATTGCTTCCATTGGATATGTATTTAATAAGTGAATGATAATACATTATTCTGCAGGCATCTGAGATGCATCTCCATGCATTACTTCCCACTGATGACCATTGATATCTGCAAAACTATTTTGATACATCCATCCGTAATCCACAGGCTCACCATATTTTGAACCTCCGCTTTCGATGGCTGTTTTCACCATATGATCTACTGCTTCGCGGCTGTTTACCCCGATAGCAAGAAGCACCTGCGTAGTATCTCCTTTGGCAAAAGGTCTGTTGGTAAAAGTTTGGAAGAACTCTTCTTTAAGAAACATTGTATAGATATGATTTTCTTTCATTACTACACATATTGCCTTCTCATCTGAAAACTGTTCATTGATAGAAAAGCCTAGCTTCGTCCAGAATTCTCTGGTTTTTTGTACGTCTTTTACGGGTAAATTGACGTAAATATCAGTAATATTCATTTTGTAAAATTTAGTGGTGATTGTTATCCAAAATTACCAGGATATGGTAAGAATGTGCTTGTCATAGGACAAGATTTAATTTTTACTTGGATTTAAATTATTCTGCCGGCATTTGAGACATATCGGCAAAAGTGATATTCCAGCCGTGTCCGTCCAGATCCCAGAAAGAATTCTGATACATCCAGCCGTAATCCTGAGGTTCTTCATGCTGCCACGCCCCGTTTTCTACAGCGGTATTCACTATTTTATCTACTTCTTCACGGCTGTTCAAACCTACTGCTACAAGAACCTGACTGGTATTTTCTTTGGCAACAGGTTTATTGGTGAAGGTCATAAAATAATCTTCCTGCAGAAACATTACGTAGATCATATCATTCAAAGCAACGCAGGCTGCTTTATCATCAGAGAATTGTTCGTTAATCGAAAAACCTACCTTGGTCCAGAATTCTTTTGTTTTCTGTACATCTTTTACAGGAAGATTCACATAAATTTGATTGACTTTCATTTTTTGTAATTTTAGTGTTAAACTGTAATCCAAAATTACCGAGGTGCAATGAAAATCTACTTGTCATAAGGCAAGATTTAATTTTTCTTAGGATGGGAAACTATTTCTTTGCGAATACGGCTTAAAGAAGTGTCTGTAACTCCCAGATAGGAAGCAATCTGCTTCAATGGTGCAAATTGTATGACTTTAGATTTTTGTTCCAGCAGATTAAGGTATCTTCTGGTTGCTGACAGCGTGAACATTTCTACGGAGCGTTGTTTGTAAGCAAAAAGCTCCTGAGACATCCATGATCTTCCCCATTCCCTGAGATTTGGAATTTTATGGAACAATTCCTGGAACGTGTCATAATCAAGCCTCCAGCAGTCACAATCTGTAATACAAACGATATTTTCCTGAGACGGAACTCTTTGAAACATTGACAAAACCTCAATAATCACTTCATTCTCTACAAAAAAATGAGTGGTTACTTCATTTCCGTTGAAATCATTGACATAGGAACGCGCCAATCCGCTTTCAAGAATATAATATTCATTGGCTGTTTTTCCTTCTTCAAGAATAAAATCACCTTTCTGGAAAGACGTTTTTTCATGAGCCTGAAAGATTTCAGCAAGCTCTTCAGGGAAAAAGAATGGGAAATCATAGCAGGTTTCTAAGGCTTTATTGGTCATTGGTGTCAATTTTTTAAGTCTTTAAAATTAAAATTTTTAATTGAATTAAGAGCAAGAAATATTAAACAAAGAGTTTAAATGTTTTATAAAAAAAGCGGATACCACACTGAAATAAAAGACATTTCAAAACCAATAATTTTTTAAACAGCTATTTAAAACATACTATCTCTGACCACCCCGTCAAAAATTCTTTGAATTTTTGCCACCCCTCCGGAGGATGGGAATAACTATCTGCCAATATAGTAATTGTTAGCTTTTTACAGGAAATATTTTTTTAAAACAGGGAAAGCTGTATTGATTTCGGAGTGCTGGGTTTCTGGGCATCACCAAATACGGTCTTTCCGCCAAAACGCCAGGAATTTTGTCTTTCTTCTTCAATCACCTGCTGAATATCAAAATCCGGTGTAAAGTCTTTTTCTGCTTCAGTGACGATCTGGTGAAGCTTGTTTAAAGAATTCAGCTTATCAGAATTCCCCAGTTTGGACTTTTCAATTCCTTTTCTGAGAATATTGATACTTTCGTCATACGTATTCACAGGAACAGGGAAAGGATGTCCGTCTTTACCTCCATGAGCAAAGGAAAACCTTGCCGGATCTGCAAATCTTGACGGCGCCCCGTGAATCACTTCACTTACCAAAGCTAATGACTGCATAGTTCTTGGACCTACTCCTTCCAGCATCAGCAAATCTTCAAAATTCTGAGGCTGCTGTTCTCTGGTAACATACAGAAGCGCTCCCAGGCGTTTCAGATCTACGTCAGAAGCCTGAACATCATGATGGGCAGGAAGAATCAATCTTGCAAAATCTTTCATCACTTCTGCTGAATCGGTATGGGAAATATCTAAAATTCCTTTTCTGTTCTCTGAAGCTTCAGTATCAGTAAGGTTAAGAATTCTTCCTCTTGAAATCCCATTAATTCCTGTATGAGGTTTTTCTACAAATGAAGTAATGTTTTCGGAATGCCAATGATATCTTCTCGCTGTTCCGTCGGATTCATGCATTCCCTGCTGGATAACACTCCAATTTCCGTTGTCTGAAAGAATGAAATTGTGCAGATACAACTGGTACCCATCCTGAATGGCTGTATTGTCTACTTTTGCAGAAAGTTTACTGGCTCTCACAAGATCCGTTCCGTTGAGTCCGGTTTTATCTGCAATTCTGATTAACTCTGATGGAGTTTCGCGTGAAAATTTACCTTTTCCGCCACAGATATAAAGTCCCAGAGACTGTGAATTGGGGTTAATAGACCGTTTTAAAGCTCCCATGACGGAAGTGGTAATTCCTGAAGAATGCCAGTCCATTCCCATCACCGCTCCAAAACTCTGAAACCAGAACGGATCTGCCAGCCGGCGCAATACCTCATCTTTACCATAATCCATGAGAATGACTTCAATGATGGAAAGACCCAGTACAGACATACGTTCATACAGCCATGGCGGTACTTTGCCATAGTGAAGGGGTAAATCTGCTGTTCCTGAACGTTTCATTCTGTTTTTAAAGTGTAAAGGTAAGTTTTATTCATCTTACTATTTAATGATCCGGATCATTAATTATTGGAAAAGGTTTGTAAAAGAGAATTTGAAATCCCGCATTTCCAGTTCATTTTTACTGGATTCGAGCTGAGCTTCTTTGGCGTAGATAAACATTTCTTTTTCGTAAGCATTAACGGCTTCGGATATCGTTTGGTATTTTCCTTCTGTCAGATTTTCTGATAAAATTAAAGCATCCAATAATCCGGTATTTACACCCTTTCCGGCAAAAGGAGGCATAAGATGTGCTGCATCACCAATCAGTGTAACGGGTAAATTACGATTGCTTTTCCAAGGTTTGTCTAATGGAATTCTCCTTGTTGGCAGCCCTACAAAAAAAGAAGTTGACAGGAATAACTGCTGATACAATTCATTCCATGAAGAAAATCTTTCGGAAAGAAACTGACGGACCTGTTCTGTATTCTTAAAATCTAATGTACAGCCATCTTCCCATTCTTCAGGCTTTTTGAATATAACTCCATAACTCAAAGCACCGTTATTAAATGGATTGGCTACCAATAAATTACCTTCAAAAGCTGCCATTGGTCTTTTATCTTCACACCATTCAAAGAATTCGGGACATGTTTTCTCAGGCTGCGGAATATCTCCCTGAATAATAAAAGTTCCGGTTTCTTCTACTTCAGCATCTGTAACGTATTTTCTTACTCTGGACATTCCGCCGTTAGCACCAATCACCAGATCAGCTGTCTCATCAGGTTTGTCTTTAAAATGAAGAATCCATTTGCCGTTATTTTCTTCCATTCCAGTAAAATTCATATCCCAGATTACTGTATCATCTGCCAGACTGCCAAGGAGCATTTCTCTCAAATGATTTCTGTTGATTTCAGGATTGTCATATTGATTTTCGGGGGTAATTTCCTTTGTAAATAAAATATTGCAATGTTCATCAGCGATTTTGATCCCCATAGGTAGTGCCATCTCGTAGTATTTATCAAGTAAACCTGCTTTTTTCATGGCTTTCTGTCCTGATTCTTTATGAAGATCCAAGGTTCCGCCCCAGACTCTTGTCTGTGCATTCACATCTCTTTCATAGATATTTACTTCAACATCTTTCTGCTGTAATAAAACAGCCATGGTTAAACCTACAGGTCCTGCGCCAATGATAGCGACTCTTTTATTATTCAGTACCATAATTTTTTAATGTATTTATTATGGTACAAAATTCCAGAATGTAGTTGTATCATGCTTGTACAAATGCGACAAAATCATTGCTTAAGATTTGCTTTCTTTTTCTTGCTTCCCGTGCGAAAACAGCAGGTGTTGTACCGCTGTAGCGTTTAAATTCTCTGCTTAAATGGGATTGGTCTGCATATCCGAATTCCTGGGCAAGTTCAGCAATAGAAGCTTCCGGAGCATGCCACAGACGGTTTCTTATCTGTTCAAAACGCATAATTCCGGAGACATCTTTTACGGTATGACCAGAAGATTGTTTAAACTTTCTTTCCAACGTCCGAACTGTTGTATGAGCAGAATCAGCTATCTGATTTACAGGAATTGCTCCATTATTTTTTCTCATGGCAGCTCCTGCTTTGAAAAGGAGACTGTTTACTGTAATGTGCTTGTGTAATTTCAAAAAATACTGTTCTATCAGTACAATAGCTTCCTCTATTTTCTTCTGACTGATGAGATCATTCAATCCGGTTTGAAGCGTTGCAACAGGATGTTCAAAAGTATGAACTCCGTTTTCTGTTTTTTCTGATGAAAGTTCCAGTAAGTCAAAAACAGCCCATGGAAAACATCTTATCCCGATAATTTCCAGCTGGTTTTGAGCATAAAAAAGAGCAGGCTGATTGAGCAGTCCCATGATGAATGGAGAAGGCAAAGCCTGTAGAATTCCCTGATGAGAAATACTGCATCCACTTCCAAAATGAAAGATGATTTCTGCATAACCATCCGGAAGTACTGTAAATTCGGACAGTTCTTCTCCATAATCCCTTCTGTTATACCAAAAGCATTTAATGGTATCCTTTAATTCTTCCGGAACTTCAAACTCCTGATGTATATTGGACAACATAGCGTTATAAAGTCTATCTGTTATATCGTTTGATCAAAATCAATCGTGAGAATACAGCTCCAGATCTTTATGTTTTGATTCATCATATTCTTCTTCAAAGGTAATTTTATTTCCAAAAGGATCAATTACGGTAAAAGATACGGCTCCGTAAAACGTTTTTTCAAGTCCGGGACGATTGTATTTGTATTTTTTGTCTATCAGTTCTTTATGATATTGAGGAACGCCTTCACCCCAGACAGCAACTCGTGTTCCCGGTGTTCCATCTCCATGGTGCTCGCTTAAATGGAAAATGATATTTTCTCTTTTTACCTCCATATAAACGGGTGTATTTTCATCGAAATAATGTTCCCATACAATTTCAAATCCCAGCCAGTCTACATAAAATTCTTTTGTTTTCTGATAATCGAAGATTCTTAGTATAGGAATAATACGTTCTGCTTTCATAGTAAATTTTTATTGGTGAGTCAGTATATTGATCAGTTTCTGAAAAGGATCTTTAACGAAAAACCTTCGGACACCCCAGTCTTCATTGGTAAGTTCGTAAGTGATTTCAAAACCGGCATGTTTCATTTTGTTGTAAACTTCATCCACATTATCTACTTCAATGGAAAGATCGGGAACTTCCGTATCGTTTCCTCCCTGTTCAGCAAAGCTGATCTGAACTTTTGCTTCTTCATCATTCCCCAGCGTTTTAATCCAGCCATGATCCATCAACACATCCAGTTCCAAGATTTCCTGATAAAACTGATTGGCTCTGGAAAGATCATTCGTTTTAATATTTGCTACGATTCTTTTTACCATTTTGTACTAGTTTTTCATTAAAAAAGCCTTGTGAAATTACGTAAAATTTCACAAGGCTTAATCAATTATTGTGTTGTATCTTTTATTAAACGGAAGCAGCTGCTTCTAAAATCAATTGGGTAACTTCTTCAGGATGTGATGCCAATGAAGCATGTCCCGCATCCAAAGAGATTATTTTCTTAGGCTCAAGACGTTCCGCCATTTCTTTTTCTGTTTCTGCAGGGATCATACGGTCCTGCAATGAGATCTGATACCAACTTGGGCGGGTTTTCCAGGCAGGTTCTCCCGCTACATCCCCAAAACACTGACCGTGAATTGGCTTTTGTGATAAGGACATCACCAATGCTTTTTCATCATCCAAATCCTGACAGAAAGCAGATTTAAATTCATCGTATTTGATCCATAAAAAACCTTTGTTATCAGGATAAATACTCGCTCCACCCGGCGATTCTCTTCTTCCTAACAGAGATCCAAGGCTGTCTCCTGCATCAGGTGCAAAAGCAGCAATATAAACCAGTCCGGCTACTTTATCATGATGCCCGGCTCCTGAAATAACAGCTCCTCCATAAGAATGTCCTACTAAAAGTACTTTCCCTTCCTGGGCATCAATAAGATCTTTAGTCTTATTAATATCGTCCTGAAGTGATGTTAATGGATTCTGAACACTTCTTACTTTATATCCTGCTTTTGTAAGTGAAGGAATAACGTATTGCCAGTGTGATCCGTCTCCCCATGCTCCGTGTACCAAAATAATGGTTAAATCTTTTTGTTCCATAATGATTGTGTTAAAATTTGATGATGATAAAGCTACGGTTTAAAATATCAGTGGACGTTAACTTAAGTTAATTAACGATACGGCTTCTTATTCGGCTGAGTGACTGCTCTGTTACGCCGAGGTAACTGGCAATGTGTTTCTGGGCTATTTTCTGAAAGAGTGCAGGCTGTTTTTTGACAAGATTGAGATATCTTTTTTCTGGAGAAAAGCACAACAGATCATCAATCCGTTTTTTGGCATCAAGATAAATTTTTTCACTCATCACTCTCCCGAATTGCTGCCAGTATGCTTCTCTTTTATATAAATCCTGGAGATGATCTTTACTCAGCAGTAGAATTTCACAGTTTTCCAACGCCTGGATGTTCATATTGGATACGGTATCACACAGAATGCTTTCGTAATCTGTAAAAAATTCATTTTCAAAATAGAATCCGAAATTAATTTCGCGGCCCTGATCATTGATATAGAAAGACCTGATAGTACCTTTTTTGATAAAGCCCAAATACTTGCATTTTTCTCCCTGCTTGAGAAAAAAATCAGATTTTAATAGCTTGGTATCATGAAGTAAAGCATAGAACTCTTCAAAATGATCCGAGTCTACCTGGAAAAGTTCTCCATATTTCTTATAATTATTTGACGTCATTTGGTGTGATTTGATTAGATTTTATATTCAAAAAAAGCCTTGCAAAATGATTCACAAGGCTTTTCTACAAAAATTATTTATATTATTTGTTCAATGCAGCAAGAGCAGCATCATAATTAGGCTCATCAGCAATTTCAGGAACCTGCTCAGTATATACTACTTTGTTGTTTTCGTCTGTAACGATCACGGCACGGCTCAATAGTCCTTTCAAAGGAGAGTCTGCAATAGTCACTTCATAATCATCTCCGAAGCTGCTTCTGAAATCTGAAAGTGTTTCTACGTTATTCAAGCCTTCAGCAGCACAGAATCTTCCTAATGCGAATGGAAGGTCTTTAGAAACGTTGATTACCACTGTATTGTCAAGTTTTGAAGCCTCTTCATTGAATTTTCTGGAAGAAGCAGCACAAGTAGGTGTATCAATGCTTGGGAAAATATTGAATACTTTTTTCTTTCCTGCAAAAGTTTCAAGAGTTTTTACCGCTAATCCTGAGTCTACCAAAGCAAAATCTTTTACAGTGGTTCCTACAGATGGTAATGTTCCTATTGTGTGTACTTCGTTTCCTTTTAAAGTGATTGTCGTTGACATAATATTTATTTTTTTAGTTTTTCAAATTTAATCAAAAAAGAAAATTTTTCCAGTCTTATTATGGTTAAATTAATCTTAAAGTAAAAATAAAAACCACCCATCTGATAATCAGACTTAAAATATAATTCCTTATAAGTCTGCAGCCTGAAAAAAAATAATGATGCAACCTGGAACTATACAATTACACAGATATAAAATTAAAGAGTCAAAAGCCTCTTTTTTTTATGGAAATATCTCAAATAAAACAATGATATTTACTAAATTTGTGGGACTTAAAATTTCAAATAAAAAATTACAGTATAATGTCAGAAAAATCAAAAATCTATTACACACTTACTGATGAAGCTCCAATGCTGGCTACTCACTCGTTTTTACCTATTGTAAAAGCTTTTACTAAATCAGCAAATATCGAAATCGCGGTTCCGGATATTTCTTTGGCAGGAAGAATTCTAGCAAACTTCCCTGAGTTTTTAAAAGACGACCAAAAAATCAGTGATGCTCTGGCTCAACTAGGAGAATTGGCGACTCAACCTGACGCTAATATCATTAAGTTACCTAACATTTCTGCTTCTGTACCTCAATTGGATGCAGCTATTGCTGAACTGCAAGGTAAAGGTTTCGCGGTTCCAAACTATCCTGCAGAGCCTAAAAATGACGAAGAAAAAGCAATCAAAGCTAAATATGCGAAAGTATTAGGAAGTGCTGTAAACCCTGTATTAAGAGAAGGAAACTCTGACAGACGTGCTCCAAAAGCTGTTAAAAACTATGCAAAAGCCAACCCTCACAGAATGGGTGACTGGGCGTCTGACAGCAAAACTGACGTAGCTCACATGAACAATGGTGATTTCTACGGTACAGAAAATTCTACAACATTAGAAAATGCAACAAAATACAGAATCGTATTCAAAGGAAACGATGGTTCTGAATCTGTATTAAAAGACTTCGCAGGTCTTCAGGCTGGTGAAGTCATTGATTCTTCTGTAATGAACTTAAATGCATTAAAAGCATTCGTTCAGGAGGCTATTGAGGAAGCTAAGAAAAGAAATGTACTTCTTTCTGCCCACCTTAAAGCAACCATGATGAAAATCTCTGACCCAATTATTTTCGGGGCTATCGTTGAGACTTTCTTCAAAGAAGTATTTACTAAATATGCTGAGACTTTCAAGTCTTTAGACATCAATCCAAATAACGGTCTTGCTGATCTTTTCGATAAAATCAAAGGAAATGCTCAGGAAGCTGACATCAAAGCTGATATTGAAGCTGCTTTGGCAAACGGACCTAGAGTGGCAATGGTAAATTCTGATAAAGGAATTACTAACTTCCACGTACCTTCTGACATCATCGTTGATGCATCTATGGCTGCTCTTGTAAGAGGTGGAGGTAAAATGTGGAACAAAGACGGAAACGAAGAAGATACAGTTTGTATTATTCCAGACCGTTCTTATGCAGGTTTCTATCAGTCTGTAATTGACGATATGAAAGCGCACGGAAAATTAGATCCTACAACAATGGGATCTGTTCCAAACGTTGGATTAATGGCTCAGAAAGCTGAAGAATATGGTTCTCACGACAAAACTTTCCAGTTATCTGCTGACGGAACTGTAGAAGTTCAGGATGAAGCAGGAAATGTTCTTCTTTCTCAGAAAGTTGAAAAAGATGATATCTTCAGAATGTGCCAGACTAAAGATGCTCCTATCCAGGACTGGGTAAAACTAGCGGTAAACAGATCAAGATTATCTGATACTCCGGCCATCTTCTGGTTAGACAAAGGAAGAGCTCACGACAGAGAAATCATCAAGAAAGTAGAAAAATATCTTGCTGATCATGATACAACAGGTCTTGACATCAGAATCCTTGATGTAAAAGATGCAATGACTGAAACACTTAAGAGAGCAAGAGAAGGAAAAGACACCATCTCTGTTTCAGGAAACGTATTAAGAGATTATTTAACAGACCTTTTCCCAATCCTTGAGCTTGGTACTTCTGCAAAAATGCTTTCTATTGTTCCATTAATGAATGGTGGTGGTTTATTTGAAACAGGTGCCGGAGGTTCTGCTCCAAAACACGTTGAGCAGTTCTTAGAAGAAGGATACTTAAGATGGGATTCTTTAGGTGAATTCTTAGCACTTCAGGCTTCTTTAGAGCACTTGGCACAAACTCAGGGGAATACAAAATCTCAGATTTTAGCTGATGCACTGGATGAAGCAAATGCTAAATTCTTAGCAACAGACAAGTCTCCTGCAAGAAAAGTAGGTCAGATTGACAACAGAGGTTCTCACTTCTATTTAGCAATGTATTGGGCTGAAGCGTTAGCTAACCAGACTGCTGATGCTGAATTGGCTGCTCAGTTTGCTCCTGTTGCTCAGGCAATGCAGGAAAACGAAGAAGTAATCAATGCTGAATTAATTGGTGCTCAGGGTAAACCTCAGAACATTGAAGGATACTACAAAACTGATACGTATAAAACGTATGCAGCAATGAGACCTAGCACAGTTTTAAATGAAATCATTGACGGAATTTAATTGTTCGTTTTGATATAGATTAAAAGCTCCTTTTTTAAAGGGGCTTTTTTTGTTTAACCACCCCGTCAAAAATTCTTTGAATTTTTGCCATCCCTCCAAGGGAGGGGAATACTAAGTACATATTTACTCATCAAGGTCGGCACATCCCTAATCCCTAATCCCTAATCCCTAATCCTAATCCCTAATTCCTGCAACCTAACACCTTCTATCTGCTACCTATCCTCCACAATCACTCTCCTATGTTCTCTTCCCCAATTAATCATCTCCTGAATGATGTTTCCAAAGGTTCTGCAGTATTCTGTGGGTTCATATTCTATTAAAACAGGAGTTTCCGGGTAAACGGTACGTTTTAAGAGTTTATTCAGCTCCATGTCTTTCAGTTCTTTTGAAAGCATTCTGGTAGTAATTCCGGGAATACTGCGTTCAATTTCCCTGAAGCGTCTGTTACCGTTACAAAGTGAGTTGATCACCGGAATCCGCCATTTCCCTCCGATAAAATAAAGGGTATCCTGCAGGGCTCTAAGCTCTTCTGTCTGATCTCTTTCCATAGTTGCAAAGTTAAGTGATATCATTCATGATACTGGTATACTCTGTGATACTGATTACAAAAGTATACCATTTTGAAATAACTTTGTCAAAAAAATTTTACAATGAAAAAATTCAGTAACAAACTGGCTATCGTAACAGGAGGAAACAGCGGAATAGGATTCGCTGCAGCAAAAGAACTTATTTCAGAAGGAGCAACCGTAATTATTACCGGAAGACGAAAAGAGGTGGTGGAAAAGGCAGCTCAGGAAATCGGTGCTGTTCCGTTCATTGCAGATCAGGCTAATCTTGAAGACATAGATCTGTTGAAGAAACAAGTAGAGGAAAAATTTGGTAAAGCAGATATTCTGTTTATTAATGCAGGCATTACAGGAACTCTGACACCTATTGAAAATATGGATGTAGAAAATTTTGATCAGGTGATGAATATTAATTTCAGAGGTGCTTATTTTACATTAAGCAAATTTATTCCTTTATTGAATGACGGAGCTTCTGTCATCTTTTTATCTTCTATTGTTGCTTCTACCTACAAGCCCAACAGTTCGGCATATCAGGCAAGCAAGGCAGCATTAAACTCAATTGCCAAAACGGCGGCAGCAGAATTAGCTCCAAAAAAAATCAGAGTGAACATGATAAGCCCGGGACCTATAAAAACCGAAATCATGAGTAAGGCCGGACTGGATGAAGAGACATTGAAGAATATCAACAGCCAGCTTGTAGATCAGATTCCAATGAAGAAAATGGGAACCGCTGAAGAAGTCGCTCAACTGGTTACTTATTTATCAGATAATCAGCTTTCAGGATTTATCACAGGTACTGAAATTGTGATAGATGGTGGCATTACTTTATAAATGATAGATTCCATCGAATCCCGGTAAAACAATTGCCGGGATTTTTCATGTGTATTTTCAGGGTTAAAAATTCCGGATTCACCTTTTGATTTGTCCAACTCGGCCTGTTTTCCGTTTTACAGCACGCACTACCCGCCTACTTTTGAATCAGAAAATAAAAACAATACTCATATGGATACCACAAAGAAAAAAAGAAATCCCATTGCCATCATATTTCTGGCTATGCTAGGAGTTTTAGGAGGCCTGCAGTTATTCAGCCAACCTTTGGAAGGAAAACCGGTTACAGGAAAAATTGAAGCACCGAGGGAAGTCATTAGTATTCTTGAAAACTCATGTTTCAACTGTCATTCCAATCAGCAGAATCTAAGCTGGTATGATAAAATTGCTCCTGTTTCCTGGGCTGTCAATAAAGATATTAAAAGAGCCAGAGAAGTCCTGAATTTCTCAGAATGGGAAAAGTTGTCTCCAGCTGAACATCAGGGAAAAATGTATGCTATTCTCAATATGATGCAAAGTGGAAAAATGCCTCTTCATGAATACACTCTTCTGCATCCTTCGGCAAAGATTACAGCAAAAGATATTGAAACGATTAAAAAATATACACTTTCATTATCCTCAGCAAACCCATCAGCTCAAAAAAAGATTGAAACACCTCAGGCCTCATCCATTGTACCTATTCCGGCATCAACAAAATTTCCGGTTTCCCCCAATGGAGTTCAATACACCCCTGATTTCAAAAACTGGAAAGTCATCAGTATGAGTACTCTTTTTGACAATTCCATCCGCGTGATCTATGGAAATGACATCGCTGTAAAAGCTGTGGAAACAGAGAACTTTCACCCGTGGCCAGACGGAAGCATTGTGGTAAAATCTGTATGGAAACAACAGGTGTTGCCTGACGGAGAAATCAGACCCGGAAAATTTATCAATGCACAATTTATGGTAAAAGATTCCAGACAATATAAAGATACTGAAGGTTGGGGATTTGCAAAATTCTCCGGCTATGATCTCCATCCAACCGGAAAAACAGCTTCTTTCGCCAAAGAATCATGTATTGCCTGCCACAGACAGCTGGCAGAGAAAACAGGGTATCTGTTTGATGTTCCAATGAAAGTAAATACTCAAAGATTAATCCAAAATTTACAGAAAAAATGAAAAATACAATTCTGATCTTATTGGTAAGCCTGGTTTCTCTTACCGCTTGCAGCAAAGAAAATAATGATACAAATAATGGGCTTTCAAGGGTTGTTTTTGACCCGGGTCATCTCAAATTTATTTCCAATTCTTTAAACCCTAAGAGAGAAACGATGTCCGCTTTATACGGAAATGAAAAAGCATTGGAATCTTTATCAAAGGAAAGCCAGACACCGGAAGCAGGTGCTGTTATGAAACTGGTAACCTGGAAGTATCATGATAATCCTCAATATATTGGCGGAACAATCACCGGAGAACTGGTAAGTATTGAAACTGTTCAGGCTGATCATCTTGGAAATATATCTTATGATCTAAAAAATGATCTGCCACAAAACAGCTCTCCTGATAAAGAAGAAAGAATACAATATTTTATGAGTTACCAACCTGTAAACAGGCCGTAATAAAAAACTCCGATTTCACTATTTATCATAATATTTTCAATAAAAAACATTAATTTAACTTTTTCAAATCAGCGGATTTCATGCAACAGCAAAAAATAAAAATCTCACCAGCCATTATCTGGATAAGCTCTATTTTCCTGGGAGTTTTATCTTCTGTACCTCAGCTGGCTTCTCATGCATTCAACTGGAAAGAAGCAGTAGTCAATTCAGCGATTACAGCAGCTTTCTCCGTCATCATGTGGTATCTCAATATTTATATGCTGAACCGTACTGGAAAACGCAGACAGCATATTTCCTACTCAAGATTGATGGTGGTACTGGCTTTCGGAATGGTGATTATGTTTGCGCTTGCCTGGATTCAGCAGCTTATTTTATCTCATATCAATTTTGGTCCGGTAATGCTGATGGTCGAAGTAAGAGGAATTTTAATCAACCTGGTATGCTATATGTTTCTAACACTGCTTCAAAATAACTATACAGGCCAGCAGATACAGCTTGAACTGGAAAAGGTAAAAAGTGACAATCTTGGGGCTCAGTATGAATTATTGAAACAACAGATCAATCCACATTTTCTCTTCAATAGCCTGAATACATTAAAATTAATGGCAGAAACGCATGACGAAGAAACAGTTGATTTCATTGTAAAACTTTCTGACTTTTACCGATTTACTCTCGAAAGCAGAAAACTGGACCTCATCAGTGTACAGGAAGAAATGAAAATCGTAGATTCTTATCTTTTTCTTCAGAAAGCCCGTTTTGGAGTAGGAATTAAATTTACCAACGAGCTTGGAAAGGAATCAGCTCAAACCCTTATTCCTCCCTTCACTCTTCAGCTTTTGGTGGAGAACTGCATCAAGCACAATATTGTTTCACAAAGTAAACCTTTACATATTAAAATCTATACCGCTGGCGCTCAAATTGTAATTGAAAATCCTATACAGCGAAAGATAAATACAGAAGACTCTCTGGGAGTTGGACTTGACAATATTAAAATGCGTTACAAACACTTACTGGAAAAGGAAATTACAATTAACTCAGACGAAAAAATCTTTCAGATAAAACTACCATTAATTCATGAATATCATCATTATTGAAGACGAATTCAGGGCCGCAAAATCCCTTCAGAATTTAATTTCAGATTTAAAACCGGACTCAAAGATACTGGGAGTTTATGACAGTATCGAAACAAGTATTGAAGGCTTAAAGGAGCTCAAGCCTGATCTTATTTTTATGGATATCCATCTTTCGGACGGACTTTCATTTGAGATTTTTAAATCAGTAGACATCACATGCCCTGTGGTTTTCTGTACCGCCTTTGATCAGTATATGCTGGATGCTTTTAAGAGCAAGGGTGTTGATTATGTTTTAAAACCATTTTCCAAAGAAGATATTGCTGAAGCTCTGAGAAAAGTTGATGAACTGAAAAAATTCTTTCAGAAGAATGATCTGCCGGATTTAGAATCCATTATACAAAAAATCGCTCAGCCTTCCGGTAAAAGCAGTTTTCTGGTTTTTAAAAATCAGAAATATACAACGATTCCTACGGATGATATTGCTTATTTCTATATCCATAATGAAATAACCCATTTGGTAACCTTCGGCAAAGAGCAGTTTTCCCTTAGTCAGCCTTTGGGACAAGTCGCGGAACAGGTCTCTGATAAACAATTCTTCAGGGTCAACAGGCAATATCTTGTTAATTTTAAAGCCATTAAAGAGATGGAGCATTATTTTCAGCGTAAAATACTGGTAAAACTCACCATTGAAACTCCCGAAAAGCTTCTCATTAATAAAGAAAAAACGCATAGTTTCTTTACTTGGCTGGAAGACAGGTAAATGAGTAAGGAAGTTTGGGGCTGGGAGCTGTTCTAATCTATAGAAGTTTAAAAAAAATAAATGATAACCCTGATTGAAATAATCAGGGTTTTTCTATTTGATTCTGATACTTTATTAGAAAACGCTATTCCTATCAAAGACCTGGAGTACTTCCAGCCTCCCTCTTCCCCTATAAAAAATCCCCTTCACAATTTCCGGGTTTACCTTTCAATTTGTCCGGTTAACCTTTTTTTGTATTCTTCTGCCTTTCCAGAGTATCTACTTTTGAATCAAATTAAAAGACATGATACTAAAAAACTTAATCACGGTAAGCGCTTTTACCACATTATTATTTGCTACTTCAGCATTTATTCACCAAGATAAAATCCAAAAGACAGTACAGCATCCAACCACAGAAAACGGTTTTGCTGTTTTGGAACTCTTCACTTCAGAAGGCTGCTCCAGTTGCCCACCAGCAGATGAACTGATGGGAAAAATTGAAAAAGAATATAAGGACGAACCTGTTTACCTTCTCTCCTACCATGTGGATTACTGGAACCGCCTCGGATGGAAAGACAGATTCAGCACTGCTGAGAACTCACAACGGCAACAGCAGTACAGCCGTATCTTAAATTCACAGGTTTATACTCCACAGTTGGTTGTCAATGGAAAAGCGGAATTTGTAGGGTCTGATGAAAACAATATCAAAAATGCAATCCGGAAAGCCTTATTTAATTCTAAAAAAACAAATATAGAACTATCGGCAACTCTTTCTCAACAGGAAATCAAGGTACAGTATAAAACCTCTGACACTGATCCTAAGAATATGCTTCTCATTAATCTGGTTGAAAAACATTCTTCCACTCAGGTAGGTAAAGGTGAAAATGAAGGCCGCCATCTGCACCACTGGCAGATTGTTCATAAGCAAAATCAGATCTCACTGAATAAACAGCCGGTAGGAACAACAACCTTTAAGCTTCCCGACGGCTTTTCTCCTGAAAACTGGGAGGTCATAGCTTTTATTCAAAATCCAAAAACAGGAAATACATCAGGATCAGCAAAAACAATCTTCAAATAACGTTTACACAAAACAGTAATAATAACAACTAAAAATAATACTACAATGAAAACAAAAACAACAAAAATCATCTATTGGGCAGGAGCTATTTTTATATCATTATGGTTTGGAGCCAGCGGTTTCTTTGAACTGACAAAAAACCCTGTCGTTTGGGACATCACCCAACAGCTTGGCTATCCTCCTCATTTCATTTATATACTGGGTGTTTTTAAAATTTCAGGTGTTCTTGTTCTTCTGCTTCCCAACAGATTACTGAGGCTGAAAGAATGGGTATTTGCAGGAATGTTTTTCGATATCCTCTTTGCTTTCTTCTCAAAAATAGCAGTACTGGGTTTTTCGTCTACAATAGATGCAATAGTTGCTTTTTCTGTACTTACAATTACTTATCTGATGTTCAGAAAACTGTATTCTCCTGAGTTGATATTTGGAGAGGCTTGATAATGATAAAACTCTAATTTTTTCTTATGTTGAAACAGATCCTCCCATTGTCCGGGAGAATCTGTTGTTTTAGTTGAATGATGAATAAGTTTTGACTGAAGCCGGATGAGTACTGTTTTTGAAAGCGGACTAAAGTCCGCTGCTATTGATTGTATTGCATATATGATTTATTTGCCCCCCCGTCAAAAATTCTTTGAATTTTTGCCACCCCTCCGGAGGAGGGGAATACTGAGCGCATATTTATTAATCCTGGTCAGAGCATCCCTAATTCTTAATCCCTAATCCCTGCAACCTATTATCTAAACCCTATTACCTAATTCATAAAACTTTCCGGAAACCATTCAAATGCACCAGATTTTGTTTTTGTAAAGCCCAGACCCGGCCATGGCAAATGACAGGCAATTGCTCTGGTTTTAGTATCTGCCAATTGTCTCAGCAGTTTTTTCCTTGAAGTTGTTGCAATATCCAGATCGGTGTCTCCAAAGTAGCCCCACTCAGGATGTGGAAAAAGGATTATATCGGAATGAATCAAATCGGCAATGTAGATCAGCTTTTCATTCCCTGAGGAGATAGTTGTTACTGTTAAACCCGGAGTATGACCGGGAGCCAGCTGAAAACTGAAAGAATCGTACAGTGGATTGTTTAGATCATAAAATTTCAGTTTCGGCTGAATCGTTTTCAGAATGTTTTGAACAGCAGGGATAATCTGATTAAGCAGTTCAGGCTGTTTTTTCAAAGCACTATTATCAAAATCCTTTATAGTAGCTTTCATCCAAAAATCATGTTCAATTTTTGAAATGAAAATATTGGCGTTCGGAAAAACCAGATTTTGTTTCTTATCAACGACACCGCCAATATGATCGGGGTGGGCATGGGAAATAAAAACATCAGTAATATCTTTTGCCGAGAAGCCTGCTTTTTGGAGGCTTTTTAATAAAAACCCGGTCCTCTCATCAGCAAAAATGCCCATTCCGGTATCAAACAAGATGAGTTTATTCTTTGTTTTAACCAATAGAATATTCATGGCCATATCAATATAATTCTCCGGTCTGAAATTATCTTTAAGAATTGATTTCAGCTCAGCAACAGTTCCTCTGGGAGCAAATGCATTGAGATTTTCTTCATGAATATATCCGTCTGTAAGAACAAAAAGTTCTAATTCTCCAAGCTTCAGTTTTTTAAAGCCGGAAAGATCATCACCTGTCTTTTCAGATGTTTTTGGAGTTTCTGCCAGTACACTGGAAAAAGGAATCATACTTAATGTTCCTGCCAATAAACCATTCTTTAACAGTTCTCTTCTGTTCATAATTTAGTTTTTTTCATATTATACATTCCTCCTTGAGAATAATAACAAAAAACTGAGCTCCATCATAAGCAGGAACTCAGTTTTTTATAATAGTCTTTAATTGTTTACCAGTTTCATTGAACCTTCAGTATATCTTTCTCCCACATTCGGATATTTTTTCAGAATGGCATCAATAGTATCCAGATCTGATTGGGAAAGTTCAATATTGACGGCTGCAATATTTTCTTCCAGGTATTTAATTCGTTTGGTACCCGGAATCGGGATGATATCATCTCCCTGATTCAATACCCAGGCCAGGGCAAGTTGAGTTCCTTTTACTCCTTTGGAAGCAGCAAATTCATTAATCTCGTTGGCCAGTTTGGTATTATTTTCAAGATACTCCTGCTGATAGCGCGGTAAAGATTTTCTGAAGTCATCATCCCCCAGGTTCTGTACATCATAAATATTGGTAAAAAGACCTCTTGCCAACGGTGAATAAGGTACTAAAGAAATTCCCAGTTCTCTGATAGTTGGTAAAATTTCTTTTTCAACATCCTTTGTAAGGATAGAATATTCTGACTGTAATGCTGCAATCGGATGAATTTTATTAGCTTTTCTGATAGATTCTGCTGAAGCTTCGGATAATCCGATATACTTCACTTTGCCCGCTTTTACCAGCTCTGCCATTGCACCTACTGTTTCCTCTACCGGAACATTGGGATCTACTCTGTGAGCATAGTACAGGTCAATAGTATCTATTTTTAATCTTTGAAGACTTAAATCTACTGCCTTTCTGATCCATTCCGGAGAACCGTCAAAATAAGTTCCGGGAGCTCCGCTGTGGCTTGCTTTACCATCTTTAAACCTGAAACCGAATTTGGTTGCAATAAAAATCTTATCCCTGTTCGGAACCAAAACTTTAGAGATTAGTTTTTCGTTTTCTCCATTGGCATACATATCTGCCGTATCCCAGAAGTTAACGCCTAAATCCAAAGCTCGGTGTAAAGTATTGATACTTTCCTGTTCATCTGTAGGACCATAAGCAAAGCTCATTCCCATACATCCTAAACCAATTGCTGATAACTGTTCGTCTGTGTTTCCTAATTTTTTAAATTTCATGATAGGTATGATTTAATTTTATAAGACAAAATTAGAACATGAAAGGACTAATTCTGATATAGAATTCAAACCAAGAATTATAAAATTCAAACAATATCCATTCTTAGGGCATTAGGAGTAATTCCGGTTTGTTTTTTAAAGTAATTGGTAAAATAAGCGGGTTCTTCAAAGCCTAATCCGTAGGCGATTTCAGCAACATTCCAGTCTGTATGTTTCAGTAAAGCATTGGCTTCCTGAATAATTCTTCCTGTAATCTGCTGGCTGGTTGTTTTTCCTGTGATTTCTTTTACAGAACGGTTTAAAGAATTCACATGTATGGAAAGACTCTGAGCATAGTCATTGGGGGTTTTTAATTTTAAAAAGGCTTCAGGGCTGTCAATTGGAAATTGTCTTTCCAGAAGTTCCATAAATAAGGAAGCAACCCGCTGTGAAGCATTCTGATAAGGCTCAAAACTTTCTGCCGGCTGCATTCTCATGGTTTCGTGAATCATCAGGTGAAGGTAAGCTCTCAGCATATCATATTTGTGAATATAATCCGACTGAATTTCCGTCATCATTTTCGTATAAATATCAGAAAGTATCCTCTGCTGTTCTTCGTCCACAAAGAAAACCGGAGTTCCACCAATCTTGAACAGCGGGGAATCCTGAAGGTTTCCCATTCGGCTTCCATTATGTAAAAACTGATCGGTAAACAGACAAAACCAGCCTTTCTGGTCTTCATCATCTGCTTCCCAGGAATAAGGAATAATAGGATTTGAAAACAATAAAGCAGGCCGGTCTACTTTAATCCATTTATCAGCATAATGTAATTTTCCTTTTCCTATGATCAGTGAAATCTTATAATAATCTCTTCTGCTATAGGGAGTCAACGGAGAACAATATTCCCGTGAAAATACATTGAAGTGCCCCATCCTGCTGACTCCAATACACTGTGATGCCAGATTGGGAGCATTCCTTTCATAAAAACCTTTAAGTGACTCGTGTGATTCCATAGATCAAAGTTATAAAATTCAAACAAATTAAATAACAATAATATTTGAGGCCGGAAAAATAAAATGACTGACAAGATGCCAGCCATTTAAAAGTGAATATATAGTTGATAATGCTTTAATCCCAATCATCATCGTGGCCATGCCCACGACCGTGATGTTTAGATTGCTTTTTATAGTATTTTTCCTGATTTTTATAATATTTCTCCTGTTGTTTACGATATTTTTTATAATCGTTCTTATTTCTGCCGTAAACAATCACAGGGTTTTGACCTCTATAATATTTCTTTTTAAAAATGATATATTTTTCTCTACCCAGAATTCTTTCCAACTCCGAATAACGGTCGTTTCTCCATCTTCCCGGTTCTACCACATACACCCTGTTCCATGTGTCATAGTCACGATATCGGTCATTGAGTACATAAATCTGGTTTGCCTGTGTTGTAGACAGCAACAGATCAGCAACAACTCTTTGCCAGTTAACATCCGAAATACTCCTTCTGTAATCATTGTAATAATCTGACTGGGCATAACTCAAACTAAATGTCCCAACCAGAAATGCTGTTAAAAGTAACTTTTTCATTTCATTCCCCTTTTAAATTAAACATGATGATATAGTCAATTAAAGTGCCAAATCTTAATTGTAAATCCTAATATTTATTTAAAAAAAGCATAAACAACTGATTATCTTCCAAATACATTATAATTTTTCATGAAATTATTACATGTTAATCACCCTGAAATTATAATCAGAATACAATTCATTTCGTTAAACAGAGGTTTATGACAATCAGTAAATTAGAATTAAATTCGGGATTTTAAAGAGTAATATTGTAAGTCTTGGCTAAAGCCAATGGATGTTTTTTAAAGTCTGGCTGGGCTAAAGCCCACCCCTATTGAATTTTATTAACAACATCATTTATCATTTATCATTTATCTTTTATCTTTTATCTTTTATCTTTTAATCATTATGTTATAAATTTCGTTAAGATTCCCGAAAACTATTATTTCATATTATTTAATTTCGTAATTTTAGTGGAGAGAATGTTTTTTGGAAATTCTCCGAATTATTTTTTATCAACCAAATCTTACATTATCATGGAAAATATAAAGTTTCAGGTATCTCCATATCAGGATGAATTGCAGCTCTTTATTGATGGAAAAAAGGCAGGTTATATGTCTATAGAGGTTGACGGAAGATTGCTTATTGTGTATTATACGAAACTTGATGAAGAGCGTGAAGGAAAAGGATACGCCAAACTATTGCTGGATGAGCTGGTACGCTACGCGGAGGAAAAAGATTTGCTTGTAGATCCGGAATGTGATTTTGTGCGACAACAGTTTGAAAATCATCCTGTGAGATATAAAGACATCTGGCATGCCTGATCAGTCTTCCCACCAGGCTGTAAATTGCTGTTCATGCTGATTCAGATCTACTACCTCTCCGATCATCGGAGTGAGGATATTCAATCCTTTTTCTTTTCCTAGAGCAGTTATCTTTTGTAAAGGTTCATTCCATGGGTGAAGTGCGAGTGCAAATTTTGCTGCGTGAACAGGAATGATACGTTCTGTATTGAGATCAATACCAGCCTGAATAACATCTTCCGGCAGTGTATGAATGTATTTCCATGCTTCCCCATATTGTCCGTTCTCAAGAATTGCATAATCAAAAGGACCATATTGTTCACCAATTGTTTTAAAGTGAGTATCATAACCACTGTCTCCTCCTAAGAAAATCTTCTTTGTAGGTGTTATCAGAACATAGGAGCTCCACAGGGTATCATTCTTCCTGGTTCTTCTACCCGAAAAATGTCTGGCAGGGGTAAAAACAATTTTTATATCATTTTTCAGATTCACCTCAGTTCCCCATTCTTCTTCAATCATCGAGTTTTCAGCATATCCCCATCTTTCCAGATGCGCTCCCACTCCCAAAGGTAAGATAGCCATCCCCGTTCTGTCTTTGATAGATTTTACAGTCGGGTAATCCAGATGGTCAAAATGATCATGGGTTATTACCAGATAATCCACATTGGGAATATCTTCAGGTTTAAAGATATCTGATCCTTTAAAAGCTTTGTTAAAGTATTTGAAAGGTGAACCATATAAACTCAATACAGGATCAATCAGGAACGAAATACCATCTGTCTGCAGATAATAAGATGAATGTCCCAGCCAGATAAACACATCCTGATTTTTGTCTCTGTTTTTTAAATCAGTATGAAGAGATGGAATTTTTTTCAAAGGCTTCAAAAGTGGATCTTTTTTTCCTAAAAAGAAATCATAAATCACTTTCGACATTTTGTAGCCTTCTGTAATGGAAGGAGTATGGCTGATATTCTGGAATTGCTTCCTTTTATAGAGTTTTGACTGCCTGATGCGTTTCAGCCTCTTTCCTTTTGGCACCCCGCCAAATGCCTTCATATTGATCACTATAAAAAAAGTAACTGTCAAAACAGCGATAGTCGTAATAATCCAGTAAATCATCTGTACAAAATAAACATCAAATGTATTGACTTTTGCCTTTAAATGAAAATTCATTCAGTTTCAGTGCATTTTTTAACTAAATTTATCATGTATTTTGGAAAATTTATTAGTCATTTAAGTCATGATTAATTTTAAACTTTCTATTTTAGCACCCTAAAAAACTCAGATCTATTGAAAAATTATTCGGTAATATTTCTTCTCGCAATACTTTCGTCTTGTGCCTCTATAAGGAAACACAACGAACAGCGGGCTTCATGTATTCCACCGGAGCAACTCAAAGAGGATGTGGACTTTGCATATTCAAAATTACAGCAAATGCACCCTCAATTATATTGGTATATTCCCAAGAAGGAATTGGACCATAAATTTGACAGTCTTAAACAGACTCTTACTGAATCTCTTACTCCTCTTCAGTTTTATTTTAAACTTCAGCCGGTTATTGCAGGAATCCGTGAAGGGCATCTTTCATTGAGAATTCCCAGAAAGAAGTTTACAAAAAGGGAGTTTAAAAGACTGGAACATCAGAAAGGAATGTTCAGCCGTTTTGAATATTATATATCAGGTGATCAGATGTATATCATTCAAAACAGAGATTCTATTGAGCATATACAACCCGGAACTGAAATTCTATCAATCAACAATATTCCTGTTTCGGATTATATAAAGAAATACAGAAGTCTGATCAGCAGTGATGGTGATAATACGACTTTTCATCCTTATTTTTTAAAAGATCTTTTCTTTAATTTTTATACTGCAGAGAACGGTTTTGGAAGTAAAGCAATTCTTGAAACACTTTATCAGGGTGAAAAAAAATCCTATACATTAAGCAGAGAAATAAAATCTGACTCTGATCTTGAGAAGGATAAGGAAATGAAGAAAAAAACACTGGAAAAGAAACTGAACGATTATGTAGCTTCAAGTAATTCTTATAACAGAAGTTTTAAATTCCTGGATAAAGACAGCACTATTGCTTATATAAAGGTACAAAGTTTCTCCAGAGATTATTCTGATGAATTTTATAAAAAGACCTTTGCCAAGATCAATGAGGCCAAAGCTCCCTACCTCATCATAGATGTCCGAAATAACTATGGAGGCTCTCTCTATGAGATCAATAACCTGTATTCCTATTTAGCGGACGCTCCTTTTACCCTGATCAAACCTTCTCAGGTCACATCAAGAGATACTCCACTGCGCACAAATTATTTCAGAAAAAGTAATCCTTTAGAATACGCTCTTAAAAGTATTGCCTATCCAAGTTATTTCTTCGCACAGGCTTTCAGTACGTATAAAAAAGACGGAAAGGTTTTCTATAAAATGAAAGCTGATAAACCTACAAAGCCTAATAAACAAGCTTTCCACGGAAAAGTTTTTGTATTGATCAACGGAGGAAGCTTCTCTGCATCTTCTATTATTACCGCCAAGCTTAAGAATGATAAAAGGGCAACTCTTGTAGGTGAAGAAACTGGTGGTGCCAATGACGGAACAGTTGCAGGTTTCTATTCTTATCAGAAACTGCCTAATTCTGAGATCAGGTTCCCTATCGGATTACTTCTGGTACAGCCCAATATCAAGTTTTCAGACTCACGGAAAGGTGTTATTCCTGATGTAGTGGTTACTGAAAGCATGCAGGATATCATTGACAGAAAAGACCCGCAGCTGGATTGGATAAAAAATGAAATTGCTAAAGAAAAAGACCATAAAGGACAATAATTTATAAAGATTTTGGCGGGCTTTCGGCCCGCCAAAATCTTATCTATTTTTTCAACTCTTCCAAAAGATTTTCAATATGCTGCATGTATCTTCCGTAATAACGATGAAACCAGAATTTCCCGGCCAGGTAGAGTAAAAATAATCCTCCAATCACAGAACCGATTAAGATCACTGCAATTTTTAGTTCACTCAAAGGCTTTGGCCATGGGATAAATTCCAGGACAATCAATATTTCACATACCAGAAAGGGAGCAAAACTGATGTAATATGAAAGATAATACTGTTTATTCAGATTCAGCTGCATCACCAGATCTTTCAGAGAATCGTAGGTCTTAGGTGCAGTATTACTGATTTCGTTATAGAGTTTAAAGAATTTACTGAAGAAGAAAACGGTAACAATAAGCATGGAGGCAATTAAAACCGTTATATACAATTGCAATTTAAATGGCCTGCAGACTGAGCAAACCAAAAAAGCAAAAACAAAAATCCCTATCACCCACCAAAATTCCACACGCATGTTTTTACGTATTTTTTCAAGGGGAAGATTCAGTTTATTTCTTTGCTCTATACTTATTTCCGGAGTTTCCTCCATAATATCTTCATTCCAGGTGTTTTTCAATTCATCGATATTCATTGGATTACTGATTTTTAATGTTTGTTGGTTTTTATTTGGCTTAAGATATATTTCAGTTTATTTTTTGCTCGGTTCATTTTCACTCTTGCATTTCCTTCAGAAATTCCCATCTGTTCTGCAATCTGCTTTCCGGAAAAATCTTCCAGATAGTAAAATATAAAGGCTTTATCAATGGGATTGAGCTGATGAATAGCTTTATACATTTCAGCCAGGCGCTCTTCTTTGCGGTAATCATAGTCTTCCTGCACAATGATATGATTGGAAAAATCTTCACGGGCAATAAAGCTTCTTCTTTTTTCTGATTTAAGGAAAATAATGGCCGTGTTCAAAGCAATTCTGTATAGCCATGTTGAAAATTCGCTTTCACCTCTGAAACCAGGAAATGCTTTCCAGAGCTGATAGGTAATCTCCTGAAAAAGATCATCCCGGTCATCTTTTTCAGTCATGTACATTTTAGAAATCTTAAATAGGATTCCTTTATGCTGTTCAATTTGACTTATAAACTCTTGTTCTAATGAGATCATGATTTGTTACTCTATAGAGTTAGTTTTCATTTAAAAAAATTGTTACAGTATTTTACAAAAGAAATAAAAAAACCCGACAGAAAAATACTGCCAGGCTCTCATTGTGTGTTTTTATAGGTTTACTATTTTGAGAATAGTATTGTATTATAAATCAATTATTTAATATTTTTTCACAGTTAGTAGAATAAAACAAGAAATGTTACATTTCTTAATAAAAAAAACCTGACAGGTTATCTGTCAGGTTCTTCTGTATTTAAATTAAACTTCTAGTTCAGTTTATTTAAGGCTCTTTGTAAGGATCCTATATCAAGAAGGTTCAGCTTGGCACCGGCTATGATGACAATCAAAAAAACGAGTGTCAAAAATAAAATGATAAAAACATACATTGAAACAAACCATATAACGGTATTCAGAATATTTCCTTTAATGCCCATTTTATTCATGAAAAATTTCTGTGAACGCTCAAACCATGTTTTTTTCTTTTCGGGTCTGGGGCTTATTTCAATCTCGTTAAGTTCATCTACCAAACGTACTACATCATCAATATACCTTCCGTACATATAATAGATCCAGTATTTTATGATAAAAGCAATCAAGAGCAGGGTAATCAGAAGGCTGATCCCGAAGATGGCCAGGTTATATTCCATCTCAAAATGGAAATTAATTCTGATCAGAGAGAGAAGAAACCCAAGAGGGATATAGGAAACATAATAAGCTATATAGATTTCTTTTGATATGAGCAGCTGGCTTTTAAGATTGAACAAATCATAATTTGTATTGATACTATTCTTTTGAAGCAGCTTATACAATTTCAGAAAACGTGAATAAAAATAGACGATAATAACAATGGTCAGGATTGTGACAAATGCGGATATAATTTTAATATTAGAATCGGCAGAAGCAAACGGGAAATTGGTCAAAAGTAAAGGCAGCGTTACAATCATCAGCCAAAACTCAGTTTCCATATTCACTTTCAGCATTTGCAACGGGGAATGTATTTCCTTCTGTTTTTCAAGAGAAATTTCAGGAGATTCCTGTCCTGTATCTTTATTCCAAAGTTCTTTAAAGTTTTCTAACTCCATCATTTTATCTTTTAATAAGAACCTGCTCTTTGTTTGGTAATGATCTCTTTCAGCTTTTCTTTTGCCCTTTTCAGCTTTACCCTTGTATTGACTTCAGTAATTCCCAGCTGAATGGCAATTTCTTTTCCCGAAAACCCTTCCAAAAAGAAAAATATAAGAGCTTTATCAATAGGACTCAGCTGGTGAATTGCTTCATACATCAGCTTCATATTTACATCATCCGTATCATTATAAGGTTCCTGGCGGGCACTCAGCCCATCTACATTCTGATTCTGTATAAAACTACGTTTTTTTTCACTTCGCAGGAAAACAATTGCTGTGTTTAGCGCAGTTCTGTACAGCCATGTGGAGAAATCACTCCTCCTTTGAAAATCACCGTATGATTTCCAGGCCTGGTAGATGATCTCCTGATAGAGATCATTCTGATCGTCCTTATTATCCATATACATTTTAGAGATCTTGAAAACAACACCTTTGTGCTTTTCTATTTTCTCTAAAAACTCTTTTTCCGGTGAAGACATGATTTACACACTGATCCTTAGATGATATTTCCAAAAACATCATCTTATTATAACACAAAACTCTAATTCCCGGCATTAAGTTAAAAAAATCCTCAATAAACAAAGAGATTTATTGAGGATTTTTATTTATGTTAAATACAAAATGATCAGAAAATATAATCTGTGCTTAAAAAATTGGAATCGTGTTCTCTGACAATAGTATTGAGTAATTCTTTATTGGACTCTGTAAGTTTTGCGGCTACCAATGACCGGATTGAGAATGAACGGAGTGCATCAAAAACAGAAAGCGTTCCTTCTGCACTGTCTTTTCTTCCGGTAAAAGGGAAAACATCCGGCCCTCTTTGTGCCTGGCAGTTGATATTAACACGGCTTACAAGATTCACGAATGGGTCGATCAGCTTTGCTACTTCCTGCGGATCTTCACTGAAAATACTTACCTGCATCCCGTGTGAAGCATTCACCTGATACTCTATAGGTTCTTCTATGTCTTCAAATGGAACAACAGGGATTACCGGACCAAACTGTTCCTCATGATAAAGTTTCATATCACTGTTTACAGGATAAACTACCGCCGGAAAAACAAAAGATTCATCCGTATAGCCTCCGTCTTTATTCAAAACGGCTGCTCCTTTCTGCAAAGCATCATCAATACATTCTTTCAAGTAAGGAGGTTTGTTGGCTTCCGGAAGCGGAGTTACTTTTACGTCTTTCTCCCATGGAAGTCCCGGTTTCAGAGCAGAAACCGCTTCACTCAATTTTTTTGTAAATTCTTCAGCTATTTCTTTCTGAACAAATATCAGTTTCAATGCTGTGCATCGCTGTCCGTTGAAGGAAAGCGCCCCTAAAATACATTCGCTCACCGCTACATCCAGATTTGCATTTTTGGTAACAATAGCTGCATTTTTCGCATCTAAGCTAAGAATTGCTCTTAAGCGGTTTACTTTCGGGTGTAGTTTTTTCAGTCCGTTAGCCACCTTGCTGGAGCCAATGAAGGCAAGAACATTCACTTTTCCGCTTTCCATGATTGGGGTGATAATTTCTGATCCTTTTCCATATAAAGTATTCACCGTTCCTTTCGGGAATGCTTCTTTGAAAGCTTCTAATAATGGATAGTGAGCCAACACCCCATGTTTCGGCAGTTTAAACAGAATCGTATTTCCCATAATCAAAGCGGGAATCAGGGTGGTAAAAATTTCGTTCAGAGGATAATTGAATGGTCCCATACTTAAAACCACCCCAAGCGGTGCTCTTCTGATCTGCGCAATGGTTCCTTCTGCCTGTTGAAAGCGGGAAGATTCTCTGTCCAGATCTTTCAGTGCATCAATGGTCTGATTGATATAATCTACAGTACGGTCAAATTCTTTGGTAGAATCAGCCAGCGTTTTCCCGATTTCCCACATCAGTAACCTAATGATAAGATCTCTTTGCTTGATCATCAGGTATACAAATTTCTGCATACATTTAATGCGTCCTTCTACAGACATTGTAGGCCATTCGCCCAATCCGTTATCATAAGCTTTTACACAGGCTTCAAGAACTTCCATAGCCTCATTTGGGCCAATGTTAGGAATACTTCCCAAAAGTTTTCTTTCTAATCCGTTTTCTGTAGGAATACACACCGGGGAATAGATTTCGGTGACATCTCCGTTCCACTCTACCAGTTCGCCATTCAAAAGATAAGTTCTCTGATGAATGACCGGAACTTTATATTCTTCCGGGATTTCATTTTCACCCTTAAAAATGTGATGGAATGATGCTGTATTTTCTGAACTCATAAATCTTTCTATTTTTTATGTGATAGGATTCTCCTTCTAAGGAGGTTTTGTTATATAAAGGTAAAAGTAAAATGTTTTGAAAAAAACAATCTGCTCATAGATTTAATCTATTTGAATTAAAATTAATCTCAGCTCCTGAAAAAAGAATAATTTAGCCTAAAAATAAATTTCATGTTTTCAAAATTAGTTTTCAGTACACTATTATTCTTCTCTGCAGTGGGCTTTGCACAAAAATCTAAAGCAATCAATACCGTTTTAATGGGAGGAAAAGAAGTACATACCTATGCAAAATTGCCGGCTCTGAACAAACCAGCTCCTAAATTTACCCTTACAGATGTGAATATGAATGATCAGACGTTGGATTCCTACAAAGGGAAGAATGTGATCTTAAATATCTTTCCTAGTGTAGACACTGGTGTTTGTTCGGCTTCTGTACACCATTTCAACGAAGAGGCAGGAAATCTTCCTAATACAGTAGTGCTGTGTATTTCCAAAGATCTTCCATTTGCACAGAAAAGATTCTGTGGTGCCGAAGGAATTAAAAATGTAATAATGCTTTCGGATTTCCGTTCAGATTTTGGATGGAACTATGGCGTGGAACTGGTAGATTCTGCCATGAAAGGTCTTCTGAGCAGAGCGGTTGTGGTAATAGATCCTTCCGGAAAGATCATCTATGAAGAGCAGGTGGCAGATATTTCTCACGAACCGAATTATGAAGCGGCTATTGCAGCTGTAAAATAATATATATTATTTTAATAAAGCTCCGGCGATCTTCGATCGCCGGAGCTTTATTTCCTTATCTTCTTTTCTTTTTAGTAGTAATCACTACTACTCCGTCTTTGGCTTTTTCACCATATTTTACAGAAGCAGAAGCTCCCTTAAGAATATTCATAGTTTTTATGAGATTTGGATCCAGCTCTTTTACTTTCTCATACTCACATATTTTTCCGTTTACTATATACAGCGGTTTGTATGCAGCTCCACTTGAAGGAGCTCCTCCAATTCTAAGTGTTTGGAAATGATCTGTATTTTGAAGCACCGGAGGAGAACTGATTACCTTTCCCATTGGCATTCCATTCTGTAGATTGATGACATTACTTTTAGTCGCGCATTCCTGTGCATTCACACTTACAATTCCTCCCGTTGTCAGCATGACACCAACCGCAAATTTTATCAACAAAGAATTGATATAGGAATAATTTAAATCTCTGTTGAGCTGTGATGGATTAAAATTTCCACAGATCTCTTCCGAAGTCCTCGAAAAAACATCTATAATTTCATCATCATCAGCTCTTCTAAAATCTCTAACTGTTTTGGAACAAACAGAACAGAACCTCCCTTTTTCATCTGGTGACATCGCATTCCAGTTTTCATGACAAGGTTTTGGTATCGTAATTTTCATAGTAAGCTTTTATTATAAAGATGAGCCAATGGCAGAAAAGGTTGGAAAGAGTTGTGAAATTTTCTAATATTTTAAATTTTGCTGAAAAATGACAAAGTATTTCAGACTTTTTATCTCTATTGAGATTCCTGTGGAATGACAAAAGAGTGAAGAATTTTACGCTAATTGTGTGAATTAAATATACGCAATGTTTGTCATTCAGAGCGAAACGAAGTGGAGCGTGGAATCTAGAATTTTCAAGTGAAGTTTACATTCTATGAAATAACAATTGAAGTTCGTTTTTAATAAATGAAGAAAGATCATCAATAGCATCGGGCTTTAGCCAAAATTTAAAATTAAGTTTTGGCTAAAGCCAATCATATTACACACAAAAGAAAACGGGCTAAAGCCCGTTCCTATTGATGTTAAGATTCTACCAACACCACTCCATCCTTCAAAACCATATACTCCTGTTCTACTTCTTCCGAAACGTTTTTCAAATCCTGATCATCAAAAACCTGAGGAATATAGCATTTCTCATGAGCAAACAATCCGTAATGGATGGGCACCAGCTTTTTGGCATGCAGAAGATGCGCTGCTGCAAAGGCCTCTTTCAGATTAAGGGAAGCGGGAACGGGACTGTATTGTAAGCCGATAATCTCAAAGTTAACCACTACTCCGTTTACGGGTAAGAAAGCATAATCTATGTTTGGGTTTTCTTTTCCAAGCTTCCAGAACTGGTTGTGCCAGATGGTATCTCCGCCGTGAAAGATCTTTATTTCCCCATCATCTACGATCCATGAGGATTGTACTTCTCCCACTCCATCCATGGCAAATACGGGTTTGAAGGTGATATTGTTTTCTGTAAAGGTTTCGTCAAGGTTCAGAACAATGATTTCTATGTCATCTATTATTTTTTTCACAACAGATTCCAGTCCTGCATAGACAATCAGTTTTCCGCTATTTTTTAAACATTTCCTAATAACTCCTTTATCAAAATGATCAAGATGTAGATGCGTAAACAGAATGTAATCTGCCTGTACACGATCCGAAAACTCTATAAGATTCTCTACGGCATCACCTAAAACGGGTTTATAGTAAGAGAAATCTTCTACTGCGTCTACCAGGATAGTTTTGTTATGTGAAATAAGTTTTACACCTGCCCAGTTTAATTTTTGTATTTCCATATTCTTTTTTCAGCAAAGGAAGAGAGTTACGGAAGGCCAGTCAATAAACAAAAGATAATTAATGAGAACGTTTTGAGGGTGGGAGCTGGAGGATGGAAGGTGATTATTTCTCTACAGTTCTATTGTCTTTTCTTTGAATTAATAGTAAGGATTTATAAACGCAAAGTTTTTATTTATTAACTGCAGATTCTAAGGTGGCAAAGCCGTTGTCTAAGCTAATGGTAAGAGCACACTTCATCAAATCGATTGAAAATCGATTCATCCTTTGCTTACTTAAAATAATGTGGATTTAAAATTGAAGCTTTGCGTTAAAAAAAACTCAGCAAGATAATATAGTCTTAATAACTTCTTTTATTATCTTCAAATTTCCAGCTTCTTACAAAATTCTTTTTCTAATTCTGCTTAAAGAAATAGGCGTAATCCCGATATAAGAGGCCAGGTATTTTAAAGGAATATTCTGAATGTAATGAGGTTTATTCTTCAGCAGGTATTCATAGAGGTCCTGCGGAGTATTTTTCAGTAAAAGCATTTCCCTTTTCATCGCTGCATTGAGTTTTCTGCTCAGATAGTAGTTCTGCACGAAACGGCAGTGCGGATTTACAGCGAACAGATTTTTCACCTCATCCAGAGTGATTTCCCACGCCAACCCTTTGTTGATAGACTCGTAAACGGCATCGGAACTTTTTTCTTCCACAGTAAAAATATCACCAGGAAAATAAAATTCTGAACAGATTTCAGTATCAATATCGGATGTGCTGTTGATATAATATTTACGGACAAGCCCATCTTCTACAAGATAGGCTTTGTTGTCAGTAAATATGTTTTTCTTTGAAAATTCAACCTCAGCAAATTTCTCCCATACAGGATCACCATCCTCTACGTTCAGGTGTGAAAACAGTTTTTTGTTGATGGCTGCCAATGCTGAATTTTATGAATTATAATAAGTTTTCGTCTACAAGGTTTGGAAGTGTTACTTTCAGGTTCGGTTCTACTTCCATAGCTCTTTTAATGGCGAAAATAGCGCCTTCGTTTCTTGCCCAGCTTCTTCTTGATATTCCGTTGTTTACGTCCCAGAAAAGCATAGACTTCAGTCTTCTGTCGGCATCATCGCTTCCGTCAAGAAGCATTCCGAAACCTCCATTGATTACTTCTCCCCAGCCTACACCACCACCATTGTGAATAGAAACCCAGGTAGCCCCGCGGAAACTGTCACCAATCACATTGTGAATAGCCATATCCGCAGTAAATCTTGACCCGTCATAAATATTGGAGGTCTCTCTGTAAGGAGAATCTGTTCCTGAAACATCGTGATGGTCTCTACCTAATACCACAGGTCCTATTTCTCCGTTTTTAATGGCTTTATTAAAGGCTTCTGCAATCTTCATTCTTCCTTCTGCGTCTGCATAAAGGATTCTCGCCTGCGAACCTACTACCAGTTTGTTTTCCTGTGCTCCTTTGATCCATTGAATGTTGTCTTTCATCTGCTGCTGGATCTCTTCAGGAGAGTTTTTTACCATTTCTTCCAATACTGCACACGCAATATCATCCGTTTTCTGCAGATCTTCCTGATTTCCACTGGAACATACCCAACGGAACGGCCCGAAACCATAATCAAAACACATAGGTCCCATAATATCCTGTACATAACTCGGATATTTGAATTCTCTTCCCAATGTCGGATTTTCTGCCATGACATCTGCTCCGGCTCTGGATGCTTCCAATAAGAAGGCATTTCCATAATCGAAGAAATAGGTTCCTTTCGCTGTATGTTTGTTGATGGCAGCCGCGTGTCTTCTCAACGTTTCCTGAACTTTTTCTTTGAATAATTCGGGGTTTTCAGCCATCATTGTATTAGATTCTTCAAAGCTTTGTCCTACCGGATAATAACCACCAGCCCAAGGATTGTGAAGCGAAGTCTGATCTGATCCGATATCAATTCTTAAATCTTCCTGATCGAATTTCTCCCAGACATCAACAATATTTCCAAGATAAGCCAGAGAAACAGTTTCTTTGTTAGCCTGTGCTTCTCTTACTCTTTTCACCAATGAATCAAGATCTTCATGAATTTCATTCACCCATTTCTGATCATGACGGATCTTTGTAATCTTCGGATTTACTTCCGCACATACAGTTACACAACCTGCAATATTACCAGCTTTGGGCTGCGCACCACTCATCCCTCCTAATCCTGAAGTAACAAAAAGTCCTCCTTTTGGTTCTTTTTTGATCTTTCTGAAAGCATTCAAAGCAGTAATTGTTGTCCCGTGAACAATCCCCTGAGGGCCAATATACATATAACTTCCAGCCGTCATTTGCCCGTACTGGGTTACTCCTAATGCATTGAACTTCTCCCAATCATCCGGTTTAGAATAGTTCGGGATCATCATTCCATTCGTTACAACTACTCTTGGTGCATCTTTATGAGACGGGAACAATCCCATCGGATGTCCTGAATACATTACCAATGTCTGCTCATTACTCATTTCTGACAGATATTTCATTGTCAGCAGATACTGAGCCCAGTTTGAAAATACAGCTCCATTTCCACCGTAAGTAATCAATTCGTGAGGGTGCTGTGCTACTGCATAATCCAGATTATTCTGAATCATCAGCATAATGGCTTTTGCCTGCTCAGATTTTCCGGGATAATCTGTGATAGGTCTTGCCTTCATTTCATAATCCGGACGGAAACGGTACATATAAATCCTTCCATAATCTTCCAGTTCCTGCTTAAATTCAGGAATCAGTTCTGCATGAAACTGAGGATCGAAATAACGTAATGCATTCTTCAACGCCAGTTTTTTCTCTTCTTCTCCTAAAATTTCTTTACGTTTTGGAGCATGGTTGATATTGATCTCGTATGGTTTTGGTTTTGGCAGCTGATTAGGAATCCCCTGCTGTATCTGTTCTTGAAATGTCATATTGCTATTTAAAGGTCTATGTTTTAAACAATGTTTGAAGTTTTAAAGATATTCAAATTAGGAAATATAGGCAAGTGAAAGGATGAAAATGGCTTATAGGTTTAAAGAAATCCTTACCGCTATCAACGGAGTTCCGATCCGTAGGAACTTCGTAGAAAATCTTCCCTACAATCCCCATTTAAAAGAATTATTAAAAGAAAAACGCAAAGCCCGCATTCTGGGTGAAGTAATATTCTGGAAGAAAGTCCGTGCAAAAAAGTTCCATAAGATTGATTTTGACAGACAGAGGATTATTGGAAATTATATTGTTGATTTTTATGTGAAAACTTTAGGACTCTTTATAGAAATAGATGGTTCAAGTCATGATGAAAAGCAGGTTTATGATGGGATAAGGCAGGAATATCTTGAATCATTAGGGTTATTGGTTTTCAGGATTAGTAATTTTGATGTGAGGAATAATCTGAGTTTGGTGATGAAAGAATTGGAGGGTTTTATTGTGCTGCATTATGGGACCACCCCGTCTTCAAAAATTTAAAAAATTTTTGAATCCACCCCTCCAGAGGAGGGGAATTATCCTTACTAAGAGAAGTCGCTATTCAACATAAAAAAAACCTTACTGAAATATCAATAAGGCTGGTTCATATAACGTAAAAATTTAAGTTAAAACATCATCGTTTTCTTCCTCATGATCATCTTCATTATCGCTGAGACTCCAGTAGTTGTTCTCTTCATCTTCTTCTCCTATTTCTTCCATTTCATCATCGTTATCGGCTCCTGGAATATCTAAGCCTTTATCTATTTTATCCTCGTCAAAATCTTCATCTAAAATAGGATTTCCGTCTCCATCGAGCGAAATGTGTTTTTCTCTCTTAAATATATCTTCATTTGGGTTATAATCCATCTGTTCTAACCTCTTGTTTTGTTGATTAATATTTTTCTCTGGTGCCATGATATTTAAGATTTTAGGTTTATATAATCAGAACAAAAATAATTCCAAGTTATAATGAATGAGCAGAATAAACATCAGGATTTGCACAATTCGGCATTTTTTCATTTTTTGAAAAAGCGATGATATTTCCTGCTGCCAGTCTTGCCATCCCGTTCCTGGCTTCAATAGTAGCAGAACCAATATGTGGCAAGATGCAAACACTTGAAAGTTCAAGAATAGGATCGTCTGCAGACATAGGTTCCGGGTTGGTAACATCCAGACCTGCTCCCCAGATTTTCTTATCAACCAATGCATGATACAAATCTTTCTGATTGTGAAACCCTCCTCTGGCGGTATTGATGAAAATAGCATCCGGTTTCATCTGTTCAAATATGGACTCATTGAATAATTCTTTATGGTCAGGGGTAAAATTGGCATGAACGCTTAATACATCCGAGTTTTTGATCAGCTCTTCAAAAGAAACATAAACTGCTCCCAATTCCTGTTCTGCTTCTTTGTTATGATGGCGGTTGTGGTAGATGATATTCATTCCAAAAGCCTTTTTTGATTTTTCAGCCATTTCATACCCGATACGTCCCAGTCCGAAAATCCCCAATGTTTTTCCATAAAGCTCCTGTCCCAAAGCATCCAAAGGATCAAATGCACCCCAGCTTCCGTCTTTTACTTTCCGGAAATTATAACTTGCTCTTCTTGCCACCGACTGCATAAGTAAAAAAGCAACATCTGAAGTTGCTTTGCTCAAAACATCAGGAGTATTGCCCACCGGAATATTCCTTTGGGTAGCTTCTTTGATATCTACATGATCAAACCCCACAGAATATAAAGCAATGGCTTTAACATTCGGACAGGATTCAAAGAAGTTTCTGTCATATTTAAATTCTGCTCCAATACTTAAAATAGTATCGGTACTTTTACAGTAACTCAGCCATTCTTCATAAGAAAGGTTTTCTTTTTCGGGAAGGGTAACTTCCAATCCTGCCTCTTCCAGCATTTTAATTCCTGTTTCGGGAATTCTTTTATTGATAAAGACTTTCATTGTTATGGATTAATGATTCTAAATAAAAAACCTCACTTGCAAAAAGTAAGGTTCCTGAACTTTAATATTAAAAATTATTTCTTTTCATCTGAATGGTCTTTGTTCTTCCCCCAGGCTTCAGAAGCAATTTCCTGAATTTCTGTCCGAACTTCCTTCGCAGATTTTTGAGCCTGTGTCATAAATCCATGTTGGGTTGCTTCCTGATTCCTGCTTTTCATGTCATGAATGTAATCTTTTACCTGCTGGGAATAACTTTCTACGCTATATCCTGGATTATTATTCAGGTTTTTCTGAAGATTACTAAAATCATGTGACGCTTTGAATCTGTTCGTGTCCATATTATAGATTTTAGTGATTGGGTTCTTATATGAGTCCAATTTTCATTCCGAAATGAGTTAAAATATTTTAAATTTTGGCTAAAGCCAATTGAATATCTATTGATAAAAAAAACGGACTAAAGCCCGTTCCTATTTATAAAATTGGTATTCAACAGAACTGGTGTTTGAGACCAGCAGGTCTACCAGTTCCGTTTAATCCTGATAATTATTGATTGGTTTTTCCAAGCATCGGAACAAATTTATAAGCTCCGAATTCTTCTTTTTCAAATTCTGTAGGACCTATTTTGGTAAATCTGTATAAAACCTGTTCATCGGTAGGTCCCAACGGAATCACCATTATTCCTCCGACGTTCAGTTGTTTTAAAAGCTCTGTTGGTAAGGTGGAAGCACCACAGGTTACAATGATTTTATCAAAGGGAGCAAAAGTAGGAAGCCCGGCAAAGCCATCTCCAAAGCTCTGAAATTTTGGAAACAGATGAAGTTCTCTGAGTTTCTTTTTGGAAAAATCAAACAGATCTTTCTGCCTTTCTACAGTATATACATGGGCTTTCATAGCCAATAAAACGGCAGTCTGATATCCGCATCCGGTGCCAATCTCCAGAACTTTCTCGCCTGGTTTTACCTGCAGAAGCTCAGACTGTTCTGCGACCGTTGAAGGGTGGGAAATGGTCTGATGTGCCAGAATGGGAAATGCTCTGTCTTCATAGGCAAAGTCTTCAAAAATACTTTCGATAAAAAGATGTCTTGGAACTTCACTCATTGCCGAAAGTACATTTTCGTCTGAAATTCCAATTCTTTGCCGAAGGTAATCTACTAAAATCTTTCTTTTTCCTTTATGTACAAACGAATCCTGCATTTGACAAAAGTAAGAAATTAGAAATTAGATTCCAGAAATTGGGGCAAAGAATTATCCACAAAAAGAAAGCAGTCTAAAAATGACCGCTTTATTCTTATTTATTAATTCCATTTTATCGGATAAGGTCCGTAAAAATCGCTGAAGGTATTATCAGTACATCTTTTTCTCACAAAAAAGTTATAGTTCACTGTTTTAGTTAATCCTATATAAATTGCTTTTTGACCTGAAATCACTAATTCTCCACTCGCAGGTGGTGCAGAACTGGTTGTCAAAACAGTTTCATAAGCAGAAATACCATCATTTTCCCATGTTACTGTAGCATCAAAAGTGGAAGAATAAACGGAGGAAGTCGTTTTTGAATACGTTGCATATCCGGGTTTTATACAGGTTGTTGTATTACCGGCTAAAACGGTAACAGGTCCCGCCCAGTTGCTCCGTCCATTGGCTGTTCCACAATTTTTTCTTACATAAAGGTCATATTTATTATCCTTATACAATGGAAGATTATAGGAATTCTTATAGGTTACAACTGTTGTTCCATTTCCTAAAGTAAAACCTTGCTCTCCATACTGTATTTCATAATATCCTTCGCCCTGGCTAATCATATTCCAGGAAAGCTGGTTACTTCCTTTTTCAAATATCAAATTTTCCGGTGTTCCACATTTAGCCTGCGGGTCATATGGACTGTCTCCTATACATCCGGCAGTACATAATCCTAAGATGAGTAATATCGAAATTATCCTTTTCATAGTTATTTTTCTGATCGTGAATTTACTGTAATTTCTTTAATGAATACATGCGTTCATTCTTAAATATCTCCAAGTGAAAAGTCATGTATTTTATAAATGTACATTCACTATATTTACAAAAATTTAATACAGCTATGTTAAAAGCAGGTTTGGTAGGTGCCGGACACTTGGGAAAAATACATTTAAAACTTCTTAATCAATCAGATAGATATGAATTTGTAGGTTTCCATGATAAAGATGTTGAAAACGGAAAGAAATTAGAGGCCGAATTCGGATATAAATATTTTGAAAATTTTGATGCGTTGCTTGAGCAGATTGACATGCTTGATATTGTCACTCCTACAGTTTATCATTATGATTATGCTCTAAAAGCTATCGAAAAAGGTCTTCATTTCTTTATTGAAAAACCGGTAACACAGACTCTTGAGCAGGCAGAAGAAATTTTACGTTTATGCCAGGAAAAAGGGATCAAAGCACAGGTAGGACACGTTGAAAGATACAATCCGGCTTTTATTGCCACTAAGGAATATATCAGCAATCCTATGTTCATTGAAATACACAGACTGGCAGAATTTAATCCCCGCGGGACAGATGTTTCTGTAGTACTTGACCTTATGATCCATGATCTGGATATTCTATTGAGCATGGCTAAATCTAAAGTTAAAAACATCCATGCAAGCGGTGTTTGTGTGGTAAGCAAGACTCCGGATATCGCCAATGCAAGGATAGAGTTTGAAAACGGATGTGTGGCCAACCTTACCACCTCCAGAATTTCTATGAAAGCTATGAGAAAAAGCAGATTCTTCCAGAAAGATGCTTATATCTCTGTAGATTTCCTTGAGAAAAAGGCTGAAGTGATCAGAATGAAGGATGCTCCTGAAAGCCCTACTCCATTTGATATGATCATTGAAAATGCGGATGGGGAAAAGAATCAGATTCTGTTTGAATACCCGAATATTCAGTCCAACAATGCTATTCTGGATGAATTGAATTCTTTTGCGGATGCCATCACAGGCGATAAAAATGTAGAGGTTTCTCTTGAAGACGGAACTGAAGCATTGAAAGTTGCTTTGGAAATCATGAGGCTGATCAGCTAAAAATAAAAATATGCTGTTTTTTATGACAGCCATACATACAATGCTATCTTATAATCAAAAGAATGATTATGAGGTAGCATTTTTAATTTCTAAGGTTATTATTAGTTTTAAAACGCAAAGGTTTCAATTTTAGTTACACATTATTTTAAGTAAGCAAAGGTTAAATCGATTTTTAATCGATTTGATGAAGCTGTAGAATTATTTAGCTAATTCCTGCTTTACTTATTTAATGAAATAAAAATTTTTTATTAATAATTACTGATTTATCAATAAAAAAAACTTTTCAAAACAAAAAAACAATATATTTGAAGAATAATTCAATAAAGTATTGAAAGATTTTGTTTTACATATATGGATATCCGACACACTCAATGATCTGAATACAGTTTCATTTTATGATGTCATCGTTCATTATAATTTCTAATATTCTCCTATTATTTTAAACCATTGAAACTACTATGAAAAGAGCCATTCTATTATCCGCAGTTTTATTGTCTCAATTTGGGACATCACAATTACTAAAGACTTCCGGGCAAAAAATCGTTAATGATAAAGGTGAAAATATCCAATTGAGAGGTCTTGGCCCGGGCGGCTGGATGCTTCAGGAAGGTTATATGCTGAAAACAGCTGACTTTGCCGGTCCTCAATATAAAATTAAGGAGAAAATTGCTGAGTTAATTGGTGAAGACGGAATGAATGAGTTTTACAAAGCTTATCTGAAAAACGGAATCACCAGACAGGATATTGATTTTCTGGCAAAATCAGGATTCAATTCGATACGACTTCCTATGCATTATAATCTTTACACGCTTCCGATTGAAAAAGAATCAGTAAAAGGAAAAGATACATGGCTGGAAGAAGGATTTAAAATGACCGATGATCTGCTTCAATGGTGTGCTGATAATAAAATCTACCTCATCCTTGATCTTCACGCGGCTCCAGGAGGTCAGGGAAATGATGTTAATATTTCTGATAATGATAAGTCCAAACCTTCGCTTTGGGCCAATGAAGAGAATCAGAGAAAAACCATAGCTCTTTGGAAAAAACTGGCTGAACGATATAAAGACAGTCCATGGATTGGAGGCTACGACCTGATTAATGAGCCTAATATCAATTTCACAGGCAAAAATCCAAACGGTACTGATGAAATGTCTAATGCACCGCTTTGGAAGCTCCAGAAGGATATCACGGCTGCCATCAGAGAGGTTGATAAAAAGCATATTATTTTTATTGAAGGAAATGGCTGGGGAAATAATTATAACGGACTACCGGCCATCTGGGACAACAATATGGCTTTCAGTTTTCATAAGTACTGGAATTACAATGATGATCAAACACTGAAATTTGCCCTGGACCTTCGGGAGAAATATAATATTCCGATCTGGCTTGGTGAGACGGGTGAAAACTCTAATGTCTGGTTTACTGAGCTTATTCAGCTTTTGGATCAACATAATATAGGATATGCATTCTGGCCGATGAAGAAGATTGATAATATTGCCGGAATCACCAATGTCAAAATCACACCTGAATATGAAAAGCTTTTGGGCTACTGGAGAAATGGAGGTGAAAAGCCTTCTAAAGAATATGCAAAAAAAGCTCTGATGCAAATCGCTGATAACTACAAACTGAGCAATACGGAAATCAAAAAAGATGTTATTGATGCGATGTTCAGACAGACAAAGGATGCTTCTACAAAACCATTTAAAAATCATCAGGTTCCGGGAAGAATATTCGCTTCAGAATATGATTTGGGGAGAATGGGTTCTGCTTATCTGGACAAGGATTTCATTAATCTATGGGTAAGTGATCCGGCAAAAAGATCAGAGTGGAACTCCGGGCAGCAAATGAGAAATGATGGTGTAGATATTTATAAGTGTAATGATAAAATCACCAATCAGTATTATGTAGGAAAAACAGAATCCGGGGAATGGCTTCAGTATACTGTTCAGTCAAAAGGAGATAAAAATTATACATTTGACATCCGGTATGCCGCCGCCAATGATTTAAAAATAAGAATTGAAACGGCTTCAGGAAAAGTTTTAGCGGCAGTATCATTAGCTTCCAGTGGAGGAAATGAGAACTGGAAAACGGTTTCCGTAAAAAATATCAGCCTTCAGAAAGGGGAAAACAGCATCAGAATATTCTTTGAAAATGATGGTGTCAATCTGAATTATTTTGAAGTAAAATAGTAATAAATATCTTAAATTGCAGCTCTCTTTTGATCATCAAAGGAGAGCTTTTTAATTTTCGGTATTATGAAAAAAACAGCATTTCTTTTTCTTCTGATTTCTGCATTCACATTTGCTCAGACATCCCTATTGGAACAAAAAATACATTCAATTCTTAAGAACAAAAAAGCAACAGTAGGAGTTTCTGTACTGGGTTTTGAAAATGGTTTTACTTATCATAAAAATGCGGATAAAAAGCTTCCGATGCAAAGTGTCTTCAAATTCCACATTGCAGCTGCAGTTCTAAATGCTGTAGATCATGGAAAGCTTTCTCTGGATCAGAAAATTAAATTGGATAAATCAAATTTACTTGAAAATACATGGTCTCCGCTTCGTGATAAGTATCCGGGAGGAAATGTTGAAGTTCCATTAAGCGAAGTGATTGAATATACTGTTGCCAAAAGTGATAATAATGGCTGTGACATCCTTCTTACGCTATTGGGAGGAACCCAGCCTGTACAGAAATTCATGGATTCCAAAGGGGTAAAGGGTTTTCAGATCAAATATAATGAAGAGGCAATGCATAAAGACTGGAAAGTTCAATATGAAAATTACAGCACCACAAAATCGGCAGTTGATGTTCTGAAAAAGTTTTATGACGGAAAATTATTATCAAAAAAATCAACAGATTATCTGATGCAGGTAATGCTGTCTACTTCAACAGGATTAAACAAAATGGTAGAACAACTTCCCAAAAATACTCCTGTCGCCAGAAAAACGGGAGCTTCCGGGAAAAATAGTGCAGGTTTAACGGGGGCAGAAAATGAAATTGGCATCGTTACTCTTCCTAATGGTAAACATTATGCATTAGCTGTATTTGTCAGTAATTCAACGGAAACCGATGCGGTAAACTGCAGGATGATTTCTGATATTTCTAAGGAGGTTTGGGAATATTTTAATAAATAGAATTTTAAGCTTATTTTTAAAGCGATTTTTAACATGAAAAAAATAATAGTAACAACGGCTCTGCTGGCTTTCACATTCTTTTACTCACAGAAGAATCAGAATTATTTAGAGATCAGCTATGGAAGCGTATGCTGTGGTCCGCCATCTGATAAGCCCGTCATGAGTTTTCTGAAAGAATTCAGGAATAAAAGCCAGATAAAAAGCCTGGAAGTACTGATACAAAAAGGAAGAGGAAGAGAAGGTGAATACGCGTTATACATTGGCACAGACTTTCTTACAAAGAATCAAAAAAAACGACTTATAAGAGGATTAACAGCTACTGTTTCCAATCAGAATAACAGTAAGAAGACTCAAAGTACAGGAAACGTTTTCTTTGATTCTACAGCTGTTGTCACACAATCGGATCTTACAGACGTAAAAAATTTAACTATCTATAAAAAATAAAGGAAAAATGATCAAAAACATTGTAGTTATCGGAGCGGGAACCATGGGAAATGGTATTGCACATACTTTCGCACAAAGCGGTTTTAAAGTAAATCTTGTAGATGTATCTCAGGAAGCTCTGGACAGAGGTTTAAAAACCATTACTACCAATCTTGACAGAATCATTGCAAAAGGAAATCTTACAGAGGAGCAAAAAGCTGAAACTTTAGGCAACATCACTACTTTTACAGCACTTAACGATGCTGCTGGTGCTGCAGACCTTATTGTAGAAGCTGCTACAGAAAATATTGATCTTAAACTGAAGATCTTTGGTCAGATGGATGAACTGGCTCCTGCAAACTGTATTCTTGCAACCAATACTTCATCTATATCTATCACAAAAATTGCAGCAGCTACCAAAAGAGCTGACAAAGTAATCGGGATGCACTTCATGAACCCGGTTCCGATTATGAAACTGGTAGAAATCATTAAAGGATATTCTACTTCCAAGGAGACTTTTGATGCAGTTTATGAAATGAGCAAAACTTTGGGTAAAGTTCCTGTAGAAGTGAATGACTATCCAGGTTTTGTGGCTAACAGAATTTTGATGCCAATGATCAATGAATCTATCGAAACGCTTTATAACGGAGTGGCTGGTGTAGAAGAAATTGATACCGTAATGAAATTGGGAATGGCACATCCGATGGGGCCGCTTCAGCTGGCAGACTTTATTGGTCTTGATGTATGCCTTGCCATCCTGAACGTAATGTATGATGGTTTCAAAAACCCGAAATATGCACCTAACCCATTGCTGGTAAATATGGTAACAGCAGGGAAACTTGGAGTAAAATCAGGTGAAGGATTCTACGATTATTCTGAAAGTAAAAAAGCTGAAAAAGTTTCAAAAATGTTTTTGAAGTAATTTTAAAGTCAATAATTTTATTTATCTTTGAGAAAGTTAAAACATTAAAAAAATGAAATTACCAAAGTTTTTATTAGCAGATAATTCGGAGTTTCCAGAAGATCTATTCGTAGTTCATACAGAATACCCAAGATTTATCTTAAACGTTGAGGAAGAAGAAGTTGAGTGGTTAGATGATCTTGAAGGTGATGATGAAGAAACTATGGCAGACGAAGCTACTAAAGTAGTAGAAGCAGCGTTTAAATGGTGCGACGAAGAGTTGGCTAAGTACGACGAAGAAGAGGAAGATTAATAACACTCTAAACATAAAAAAGGAACTCAATTGAGTTCCTTTTGTTTTTTATTCTGATTTATTGAACTTCAATAATAAAAGATTGTCTTTATACAATTCTAAAGTATTTCCGGAAATTACATATTTATTTGCTTTTCCCATCATATCCATAAAATTCTGCTCTACTCCGATGTTATTACACATCATTTTTGTAGATCCCATTTGTCCTGCTGTAAAACCACCTGTAGAAGGATCTATTGAAGCCGTTCCGAAATAGTTGTTACATCCGGCATTTCCTGTGATCTTCTCTCCTTCAATATTCAATGTCGGGATTTTACCTTTTACATTGTCAGCCAATGTCCATTTTGTATTGGCAAGAGCAGGCTGAGCCTTTCCTACTTTAGACGCAGACGGGCTCGTCATGGATCCACATGAAGCCAAAACTGCAGCTGTACATATACTTAAAAAAAGATTTTTCATTTTTTTCTTTTTGAATTCATCCAAATTTACGGAAATTATATTATCTAAACGGGTTGACGTGAATTTTATTATTCTTTAACATTTGATATTTTGAATATTTTTCAGAATTATTTTTACGCTCTTGATAATCAAAAAAAGGGTTGAAAGCGTTAAGACATAAGAACTTTATCTGCACTAAAGTTGTAGCGTTACCTTTGTCATTCCGAAGGAATCTATACTATAATTGGTTTATAAAATATATTGAGACTCCTACGGAGTGACAAAGACTGTGGATAGATTGTTTTTATACAAGATTTCCATTTTAATACTAATGATACTAATATTTTCACTAATATCACTAATGCAATTCAATAGGAACGGGCTTTAGCCCGTTTACATAAAAAAGCCAACATTCAAATGGCTTTAGCCGAAACATAACATTACAACCGGCATTATTAAAACAAAGAAACGGACTTTAAAAAGTCCGTTTCTTTTATCGTGAAGTATATTTTCAAGTATTAAGATCTCAACTCTGCATTGAATTCTTTCTGGAAAGCTTTGATCAGAGAATCCATTACTTCTGTAATCTCTTTTTCTTCCAGTGTTTTTTCTTCGTTCAACAGTTCAAAGCTCATTGCATAAGACTTCTTGCCTTCAGGAAGATTTTTACCTTCATACACGTCGAATAGGTTAATATTTTTAATGAATGGAGATTTGTTCTTTTTAGCCGTCTGATATAAATCCTGATAGTTTACATTTTTATCAATCAATAAAGCTAAGTCTCTTCTGATTTTGTTGAATTTCGGGATGTCTTTGAATTTCAATTCGTTTTTAGAACGTAATTCCTGAGCATATTCCAGTTCGATTTCTGCATAGAAACAATCCTGGTCAATATCAAAATCTTTTAATAAAGCAGGAGCTACTTTTCCAATTCTCACCAAAGCTTTACCATCTGCTTCATATACCAATGCATCAGAAAATCTTTCATCAGACAGAGCAGTTTCTTTATAATCTACAGCCAATCTTTCCAATAAAACTTTTACATAAGCCTTAAGGTTATAGAAGCTTACTGCAGATTTTGGCTGAAGCCAGTTTTCGGCAACATCTCTACCGGAAACCAACAAAGCCAATTGTTTTCTTTCTTCGTATTTATCTTTTTTGTGATAAATTTTTCCTAATTCAAAGAATTTAATGTCCTGATTCTTTCTGTTGATATTATATACAGCATTCTGAAGAAGTCCTTCCAATAAAGATTTTCTCATGAATGCTAAATCCCCGCTTAGAGGATTTAACAACTTTACGGCATCAGTTTCATCTTTTACAGAAGTCAATGAGTTGTTCATTACTTCGTTGAAACCAATACTTTGTAAAGCTCTTGCCCAGCTGTTTTCCAGTTCATCCTGATCGTTAGCACTTAGCTTAACAGGGGTAAACGAAATTTTCTGTGGGGCGTCAATTTTATTGTATCCGTAGATTCTTAAGATCTCTTCAATTACATCAATTTCTCTTGTTACATCTGCTCTGTAAGCAGGAACAGAGATTTCAAAACCATTAGGAATTTCATTTAAAACCTGAATTTCCAATGCTTTTAAGATTTCTTTTACTTTTTCTCTGTGAATTTTTGTTCCTAAAATCTGCTCAATTTTAGAGAATCTCAGGATCACATAATTGTCTTCTATTTTCTTAGGATATTCTTCCAATAACTCTCCTACTAATTTTCCTTCAGCAATTTCCTGAATCATCTTAATAGCATGAGTGATAGCCGTTCTTGTAAGATTTGGGTCTACTCCTCTTTCAAATCTGAAAGAAGCATCCGTATTCAAACTGTGGGCTTTTGCTCCTTTTCTTACCGCAATCGGGTTGAAGTAAGCACTTTCAAGGAATATTGTTTTTGTAGTTTCTGATACTCCTGAATTCTCTCCACCAAATACCCCGGCAATACACATTGGGTTATCTTTACCGTCTTTGATCATAATCTCAGAACCGTTCAATGTTCTTTCAACCCCGTCTAAAGTGGTAAATTTTGTTCCCGGTTTTACAACTCCTACTTTCACTTTCTTATCTGCAATTTTGTCTGCATCAAATGCGTGAAGCGGCTGTCCGTACCCGTGAAGAATATAATTTGTAATATCTACAATATTGTTAATTGGGCTTAGGCCGATTGCTTTCAGCCTGTCTTTTAACCAAGATGGGGATTCTGCTACTTTTATGTCTTCAATAACAGCTCCGATATATCTTGGACACAATTCTGCATCTTCAATTTCCAGAGTGAAATCATGAGTTCCTTCATTATTCAAAGCTTCAGAAGCTACTTTGTTAAATTGAGATTTCAGCTGGTTTGTAGAAAGATACGCATGAAGATCTCTTGCAACCCCATAGTGAGACATTGCATCTGTTCTGTTCGGCGTTAATCCGATTTCAAACACCTCATCATTGGTAAGCTCAAAATAATCAGCAAAGTTTTTTCCTACTTCATATTTTGTTTCGTCCAGCACCATGATTCCTCCGTGATCTTCGCTAAGACCTAATTCGTCTTCTGCACAAATCATTCCCTGAGAAACCTCACCTCTGATTTTTGCTTCTTTAATTTCAAAAAAGTTTCCGGTTTTATCATAGATTTTTGTTCCGACAACTGCTACAGGAACTGTCTGCCCAGCTTCTACGTTAGGAGCTCCACAAACAATATTCAATACTTTTCCGTTTCCTACGTCTACTGTTGTCTTCTTCAGTTTGTCAGCATTCGGATGCTTTTCGCAGGTTAATACTTTACCTACAACAATTCCTTCCAGACTGCCTCTTACGCTTTCAAATTTATCTATCCCTTCAACCTCAAGACCTATATCTGTAAGGAATTCACCGATTCTTTCAGTTTTTGATTCCGTTTTTACAAAGTCCTTCAGCCAGTTGTTTGATATTTTCATTTGTTAATCTATCTACTTATTTAATTCGTCAGATGAGCTCTAAGGTTTCATCTGCTCTATTTTGAAACTTTTATTTGAAATCCCACACCCTTTCCGGTATGATTTTTCGAGCTACAAATGTCGTGTTTTTTTGAGAAATAGAGAAATTTAGAAGCGACTTTAAGAGAATTAATTTTCGTTAATAATTCTTCTTCTGATTGATGAATCTATTGGGCAGACGGTTTCAATACTTTCTTCAGACTATCAGAAAATACTACCAGCCCTCCGGCCATCATGATAATATCTTTCAAGACCAAACGCCCTGCTCCGGACAGATAAGGAAACCCAAACTGAGGCGTAGGATAATCTCCGCCCAGATTAGGCACGTAAACTTCAGGAGTGGTTATAAGAAATGACAGCGTAATGAGTGACATTAAAAATGTTAAAGAACCACCAACGGCTCCGATTTTAGGAAACCAAATTCCGAATAACACAAAAAATCCGATAACGAGAATCATTGTTCCCAAGCCATAGGAAAAAATATAGGTTCCGTTTTTTGTATGCCAATCAATATTTTTTTGAATAACTTTTCCTTCCGGGTTTTTATACAAGGTATATTCTGCAACAGGTTTTTTGTCTTCATTAAGAACTTTATTCCCGGCATTTTTGTAGAAGAAACTCATGAAAGGACTATTGGCTACAAAGGGCACAATTCCTTCTGCTTCGTAATGGAAAGCCTTCAAGCCTCCAATCCAGGCCATAACAATGAAGATTGAAATTCTGAGAAAATTGAAAAACCAGGTATCCAACTCTAATAAACGGTGGTAAAGTCTGTTGTCTTGCATGTGATTTATTTTTTTAACAAAGGTATTCACATGCCTACAGCGCCAACATAGATATTTGAGGACATTACATGGACATTTTCGCCACCACAGAGATTCCTACCTGTTCTCTATATTTTTTTGGGGAACATCCTACCGACTTTTTAAAGTATCTGCTGAAGTAAAATTCATCGGAAAATCCCAGTTCTGAAGCAATTTCCTTTACAGATCTAAAGGTTAAATGCAGCAGTTTTTTTGACTCCAGGATAATTTTTTCATTGATAAGCTGCGTGGGTGTTTTCGCAAATTCTTTTTTTACAGCCTTGCTTAATGTATTATTGGTTATATTCAGCTTGTCACTGTAAAATGACAGTTCTTTTTCATTTTTAAAATAAATTTCCAGCAGTTTCTGAAATTCAAAAGCGTTCTTATTAGGAATTTTTTCACTAGAAATCACACTGTTTTCAATACTGCTTTTCTGTTTACTGCCAATGGCAAGAATAAGCTGAATATAAGTTTTGATAATGGATTCTGAAAACTGATGTTTTTCAGAATCTTCTTTTTTGATGTGATTAAAAAGTTCGAGAATATAGTTATAGTTTTCTTCTGACAGCTCAACGCCAGGATTCAGGTAAATATTATTGAAAAGAAGCCCGTTACAGGCCACTTCTTCTTTATGATATTCGATACAGTAATAATCACCATGGAAGAAAAGCATATAAATATTTTCATCAGACTCCGAAGCCAGTTTCAGTTTTTGATAAGGGGAAAGAAACAGTATATTGTATCCACTGTAAGAATAATTAATATCATCCACAGAGAAAACACCGGAACCTTTCCATAGAACAACACTGTAATTTTCAGTAGTGAGTTCTGAAGGAAAATCTGAGGTGTGGTATAACTGTATTTTTATTTTCATAATTAGTATCTTTTAAACACTAATACCTCTAATGATTCACAAATAACACGATCTGTTTAATACTCTTTTGAATATGTTTTTTTCTCTGCCAGATATTCATTTTTGCTTCCGTTACCAGTTCTGAAAAGGGTTTTAAGAGTATTTTTCTGCTTTGGTTTTGAAGGATCGGGAAGAAAGCATTGGAAATGTAAATGAGGACCATTTGTCCAGCCTGTGTTGCCGCTTAATCCTATTAAATCACCTTTTTTAACCTCATCTCCTATGTTAACTTTAACCCCATTTTGCTTCAGATGAAAATACTGTGCAATGGTTCCATCTGAATGTAAAATTGAAATATAATTGGCCTGATTAGCACAACTTGATGTAGGGCATCCTGTATTATTACTCTGAACAACATCAATCACTTTACCTTCTCTTGCCGCCGTAATTTCTGTTCCTTCAGGCATTACGAAATCTAAAGAGTTTTCGTTCTGGTGAGAAAATATTCCATTGTACCCCTGATAAACATTGAAGGATTTCCCTTTTTGAAAAGGAAGATCATATATATAGTCAGCATCATAAGTCTTTATCGTTGCATCTCCAGCCAATGTATAATAAGCAGGCATTTTCTTGATTTTCCAACCTTTTTTATTATCATTGACAACAAAATAAGCAATTTTGTTTTTTGTTGATTTAGGAGGCAGTACTCTGATCATTTTAAATGCTTCCGGACTCTTCAAGTTTTCTGTTTCCGGCTGCTCTGAAAATGTTATTGAAATGGGATAGATTTCAATATTATCAGCATAGTAAGTAATAATATCTTTCGTATGCTCATAATACATTTTTGCACTCTTCTGAGAGAAAGCCCATAGAGAGCAGATAAGTGATCCGAGAATTGTTATTTTTTTCATGCTTATTAAAATGTTTTTCTTACTATACTTTTACTTTGACGCTCATAATTCCTAAGTCAATTCCACATCATTACAACTATGAACCGGAATGCAGGATTACAAAAAAAGCCGGAAAAATTCCAGCTTTCTTTTATTTATATACGTTAATGTTATAATCCGATTACTGGCATTGATAACATTAAGATATTTTCGTTTTCTTCAAGACCGTCAAGAGGTTCAATGATCCCTGGTCTGTTAGGTTGAGACATTTTCATGGTGATATCATCAGATCCTAAGATCGTTAGCATCTCAGTTAAGAATTTAGAACTGAATCCGATATTGATATCTTCTCCGTTGTAGTCACAAGGAATCTGCATGTCTGCTTTGTTTGCATATTCAGTATCTTCTGCATGAAGGTGAAGAATATTTCCGGAAAGCTTGAATCTTACCTGATTGGTAGATTTATTAGACATGATAGATGCTCTTTTGATAGCTCCTAATAAAAGATTTCTGTTGATTGTCAATACATTTGGATTTTCCTTTGGAATTACCGCTGTATAGTTTGGATATTTTCCATCAATCAGTCTACAGATCCATATATGCTTACCAAAAGTAAATTTGGCCATATTCTCATTAAAGTCGATCGTAACGTCTTCATTGGAACTTGCCAGAATATTTTTGAAAATGTTCAGAGGCTTTTTAGGCATGATAAACTCCATCGGCTCAGCATTCATAAGGTCTGCTCTTTTGTACACCACCAATCTGTGGGAGTCTGTAGAAACGAAATTGGTTTCGTTTTCTCCAAACTGGAAAAGCACTCCTGTCATTACCGGACGAAGAGAATCGTTACTTGTAGCGAATAGTGTGTTTGTCAAAGCTTCAGACAAAACTCCTGCCGGCATCGTAACACTTTGGGAAGCGTCAAATTCCGGTAATTCAGGATAGTCATCAGCATTGTCTAATGCTACTGCGAAATTATCTTTTTCATCTAAAATCTCAAGCTGGCTTCCAGTTCCTTCGGCATTGTCTTTTACAACAAATGTCAGAGGCTGTTCACCATATGTCTTGATAAAATCCTGAAAAATTTTAGCAGGAACAGCAAATTTACCTGTATCATCAGACTTTACTTCCAGGGAAGTAACAAGAGTTGTCTCGCCGTCAGATGCTGTAATGGTAACATTATTTCCGTCTAATTCAAAAAGATAGTTTTCTAAAATCGGTCTCGATTGAGAGCTTGATATTACGCCACTTACAGTTTGCAACGCCTTCTGCAGTTCACCACTTGAAATAATAAATTTCATAGATTTATAAAATAAGTTTCTACAAATATAATAAATAGATACAATAAAGAAAAGAATAATATGGAGGAGTTTTTCACAAAGATCCTTAATTTGTTTTGAGCCTTGATATTATGCTTAAATTTCTTTTGATTCTGAAATTTTCATCAAAACATTCACTTTATTCCAATTTGTATTTATTCTTTTCTCCTTCAAAACTCATTAAAATATCAGTATTGGAGGCAAAAGAGGATAAACGTTGATCGTTTTCTTTTATAATATCCTATTTCAAATATAAAAGATAATTCACAACAATCAAAATACAAAGGTTATCTTTGCCTGAAAAGTTCAGAATTATGCAAAAACCTCCCATTCATAAAAGTTTTCTCAATGCTTTCCGGGGTGTTTTCATGATGATAAAAACGGAAAGAAATTTCCAGATTGAGCTGCTGGCCTTCTTTGTCAATCTCTTTCTTATTTTTTATTTTAAACTAAACAACACAGACACAGCTTTGGTTATCATCGCCTCATTTGCTGTTTTAAGTGCTGAAATTTTCAATACTGCCATTGAAAAGATCTGTGATATCATTCAACCCAATTTCGACAAAAGAATCGGCTTTATTAAAGATATTGCTGCCGGTGCTGTTGTATTGACGGCCGTTGCATCGGTGATTGTTGGGGTTTTGGTGTATGGAAAATATGTTGTAAGATTGATGAAGGCTATAAAACTGTTGTTCCTGTAGGTTCTGACCACCCCGTCAAAAATTCAAAGAATTTTTGCCACCCTTCCGAGGGAGGGGAATTTCACGTCTTCAGTTCAAAAGTCTGTGAAGGCAAGTTTTTTTTCATCTTATTTTACCGCAATCAAGATATCCACTTCCGCATCTGACGGATCTTGTGCTTTTTCTCCATAGATTTCAAAATCGGCGGTAAATTTTCTTCCCAGATCCATTTCCCAGATTTTCAGCCATTCATTGATCACCAAGCCTTTTGAAAGATCTCCTTTTGTGGTAAATCTCACGTAGTCTCCACCATCAAAAGAATAACCGATCATCCCTTCAGGAATATTATCCAGGTTTTGCACTTTACAGCCAAGAACTGTTGTATAAGGCTTTGTATCGTCTTTTTCGTAATCTGTATAGATGGAATAAATGGTATTGTCTATCTTATTTGGAATTGAATTGAGAATATCCCCGTTAATCAATTTTTCCCATAACACAGGAATATCTTTTGCAGCCTGCCCATCTTCATTGGTTGTTCTTACTGAGATCCCGATAACCTTAAAAGGTTCTATTTTCACGTTATTCATTTCTTGATTTTTTGTTATGTGACAAAGATAAAGACAGGTTGTGACAAGGGTATGTCAGGAGTTTTTTAAATGGGTTTAAAATCTTTTTTTAAGTTTTGGCTAAAGCCATGGATTTCTGTTTTATAGAATGAGTGGGCTAAAGCCCACTCCTATTGAATGTAATTTTGTCTTGTAAATTTGAATAGTAAAGTTTGTTGAGATTGCTTCTCCTTACCCGCAATGACTATTTCCCGACATAGATAAACCCTTTTTTCCCGGATTTAAAAACAGTTTCAATTCTTTTGTAGTCATCCACTTCATATTCATCTGCCTGAAGGATTTCCGCTTCTGTTACTTCAAAAAGCACTCCTTCTATCAGGTCTTCATCATTCCCCGAAAACTGAAGTACAGGATGGTATTTCTGACCGCTTTTCCGCAGTACTTCAGGATCTGTAATTTCAATACTGTTTAGTTTATATCCTGATAAGACATCTTTTTCACCTTGTAAAAGTCTTCCAAAGGTTTCCATTTGAACCTGTTCTTTCTGTAAGGTTCCGTAAGAAAATAAATTGGGCATTATAAATGTTTTTCAATAATTGGGATTGCGACTTCAGCCATCATTCCATAGCCTTTTTCGTTGGGATGCACTCCGTCTGCAGACAATAGAATCTCTTTATCTTCTAAAAATGCAGCGTAAAAATCTATATATCCTAATGAATGTTCTGAGGCAAGGTCTTTAAGGATCTGGTTATAAACAACAACTTCCCCGTTTGTTCTTAATTTCCCTGAGCTCACTACTACTCCATCTATTTTTTGGGAGAAAGGAAGAATACTCACAAGATAAATTTCGCTGGAAAATTCCTTGGCATGCGCAATGGCAGTACTCATATTGTTTTTAAATTTTTCAGGATCTACAATCTGTACTCCTTCTTTTATGGCAAGATCATTAGCTCCATAGCTTAAAAAAACGATGTTTCCGTCTGCAGAATTTCTTGCACTGAGTTCGTGGGGAATTCTTTTCAGTAATCCTTCTGTAGTCTCTCCTCCGATTCCTAAATTGAATAAGATCAGCTCATCTCCATTTCCTTCGTGAAATTGCTGCAAGGCATATCTTTTTAAAATATCTACCCAACCTCCAAAAACACCGTCATATTCCCCGTAAGTAATGCTGTCACCGAAGAACAGCCCGTAAGTAATTTTCTTCATTCAACTTTTATTGTTTTCTATTTTTGTTTCAGTAAAAATAGGAAGAAAATTATTGACTGATTATAAAACTGTTGTATTTATAGGATTTTAACGCTGGCTCTTACTTTTTGTTTGAACCATTAAGATTTTATAAGGAGTGAAGAATTATTAAGAGGAATACCTTATTCATCATTGATGAATCTTAACTTTGCTTAAAACCTTTATTATTCTTAATAGTTAAATATTTATTCTGTTTTTTTAACGCAAAGGTTTTATTGTTATTATGTTGATTCCAGGAAGCAAAGAATGAATCAACAAGTTGATTTGATAAAGCTAGCTGAAAAGTATTAAAGTTTCAAAATTCCCCTTCATTACTCATTATTCCAGTCTCAGCCTAATATTAGTATGTGATTCTATTATTTCTACCAGAATATCAAAAAGAGTCTGTCCTTTTCCTTCTGTCAAATCATCCAGTTTCTGTTGAATTAATTCTATGTTGAAAGGTTTTCCCTGTCTGATTTTGTTTTCATAGAATTCACAGGTGGCAGCAAAACCTAAGTCGTCTTTTGATTTCTTTGATTCTTTCCAGATGATTTCAATTTTTTCTTTATTTTCAAATATTCCGAAACCTCCGTAGAGAATATCATCAAAGCCGTCCAGAGTTCCTACTTTCCAGTCTGCATCTTTCATCAGAACACTGGAAGCTTCTTCGTAAAAACCCACTAAAGACGAAAAATGACCGCCATGGATGACGATCATTTTTCTTGTATTGTTATTTGAAGTATTCAACACCGTTTTTGAATATGTTGTGATAATTCGCGGTTGGTATATTTTTCATGAGACCTTCAGCAAATCGTTCCGGGTGTCCCATTCTTCCGTAGATCTTTCCACATGGGCTGGTAACTCCTTCAATTCCGAATAATGAATTATTCGGGTTGAATGGCATTCCGTGAGCAATGTTTCCATCAAGATCAATGTATTGAGTTGCAATCTGTCCGTTTTCATACAGCTTTTTGATTTCTTCTTCTGAAGCCATGAAACGTCCTTCTCCATGGGAAATCGGAATGGTGAAAGTCTGACCTTTCATTCCTTTTAACCAAGGGCTTTCGTCATTCACTACTTGTACTGTTACCATCTGAGAGATATGTCTTCTGATCGCGTTGTGAGCTAGCGTTGGAGAGTTTTCATCCAAGTCTTTGATTCTTCCGTATGGCAGCAGTCCTGACTTCACAAGTGCCTGGAATCCGTTACAGATCCCGATGATCATCCCGTCTCTGTCTAATAATTCATGAACTGCATTTTTCATTTTCTCGTTTTTCAGAACGTTAACGATGAATTTTGCAGAACCATCCGGCTCATCTCCTGCAGAGAAACCTCCTGAGAATGCCAGAATCTGAGATGTTCTGATCTCTTCTACCCATGCATCAATGCTTTCATCCAATAACTGGTGATTGATATTGATCAAAGGTAAACTGCTTACTATAGCACCTTCTTTCTGGAACGCATTCAGCGTATCATACTCACAGTTTGTTCCAGGGAATACCGGAGCGAAAACTTTAGGCTGTGCAATTCCGTGTTTTTTAATGATGATATTTCTTGGATGGATTGAATTTGATTTTTCATCAATTTCAACCGTGATCTTTTCTTTTTCTACAGTCGGGAAAAGGTTCTCGAATGTATTGGTATTAGCAGCTACAAGGTCTGTAATGTTTGATTCAAGACCATTGATTTTTACAATACCTGAATCTTTCACTTCTCCGATAAGCTGAAGAGCAACCGAGTTTAATTCTTCTTTTGCTTCGATGATTAAGCTACCGATATTTTTAGCCAATAAAACAGTTTCATCAGCATTGATTTCAGCCCCTAATCTGTTTCCGAAACTCATTTTTGCTAAAGCTACTGCAAGACCTCCTTCTTTTACTGTTTTCACAGAAACAATTTTTCCTGCTTTGATGTTTTCAAAAATGAATTCAAAAACTTCTTTTAAAGCATTATAGTTTGGAAGTCCACTTTCCTGAGCGATATGATTGAAGAAATACAGTTTGTTTCCTGCATTTTTCAATTCAGGAGAAATGATATTTTCTTTATCTCCGTTAGCACATGCAAAAGAAATCAAGGTTGGTGGAACATTCAGATCCTGGTACGTTCCACTCATGGAATCTTTACCTCCGATGGCAGCAAGACCTAAATTGATCTGAGCATCATAGGCTCCTAAAAGTGAAGCTAAAGGTTTACCCCATTTTTCCGGGTTTTGACCTAATTTCTCGAAGTATTCCTGGAAGCTTAGTCTGATGTTTTTATAATCACCTCCCATCGCTACAATCTTCGCAACACTCTCCACTACAGCGTAAGATGATCCTAACAGTGAGTTTTGTTTTGAGATTTCAGCATCGAATCCCCAGCTTGCCAAAGAAACGGTTTTAATATCTTTTGCTCCTAATATCGGTAGTGTCTGTACACTTCCTTCCATCAGGGTTTGCTGGTACTTTCCACCTAAAGGCATTGCTACTGTAGTTGCTCCAATTGAAGAGTCAAACATTTCAAGCAGTCCTTTTTGAGAAGCTACGTTTTTATCTTTTAAGATATTCAGGAAGTTTTCTGCTGTGAACTCTTTTGTTTCTTCTTTTACTTCTTCAAGGTGAGTGATTTTCACTTCCTGAGATTTTGAACATCCGTTGGTGTCTAAGAAAGCTCTTGAAAGGTCTACAATCTTGTCTCCTTTCCAGAACATCTGCATTCTTCCTGAATCTGTCACTTTTGCTACTTCTACGGCAACAATGTTTTCAGCTTCACAGAATCTGATGAATTTTTCTTTATCCTGAGGATCTACAACTACCGCCATTCTTTCCTGAGATTCAGAAATAGCCAGTTCGGTTCCGTTTAATCCTTCATATTTTAATGGTAATACATCAAGATTTACTTCTAAAGAGTCTGCAATTTCACCAATCGCTACAGAAACACCTCCTGCTCCGAAGTCGTTTGATTTTTTGATCAGCTTCGTTACTTCTGGATTTCTAAATAATCTCTGGATTTTACGCTCTTCTACAGCATTTCCTTTCTGAACTTCAGAACTCATAGTATGGATAGAAGTTTCGTCCTGCTCTTTTGAGCTTCCGCTTGCTCCTCCTACTCCATCACGACCTGTTGCACCTCCTAAAATGATGATTGAATCACCGTTTTCAGGTTTCTCACGTCTTACCCAGTCTACAGGAACAGCTCCGGTAACGAAACCTACTTCCATTCTCTTGGCTTTGTATCCTTCGTCATAGATTTCAGAAACCATTGTAGTGGCAAGACCGATCTGGTTACCGTAAGACGAATATCCGTTAGCAGCCTGCTTTGTAATAGTTTTCTGAGGTAATTTCCCTGGTAATGTTTTGTCAACAGATTCTAAAACGTCTGCAGCACCTGTTAATCTCATAGCCTGGAAAACAAAAGATCTTCCGGATAATGGGTCTCTGATAGCACCTCCCAAACAAGTGGATGCTCCTCCGAAAGGTTCAATTTCCGTTGGGTGGTTATGAGTTTCATTTTTGAATAATAAATACCAAGGTTCTTTTTTACCGTCGTATTCTGCTTCAATCTGAATGGTACATGCATTAATCTCGTCTGAAATAACAAGATTATCCAGGTTTCCTGTTTTATGGAAATATTTTCCGCATACTGTTGCCAGATCCATTAAGGAAATTGGCTTCAATTCGCGGCCTAAGAATTTTCTTTTTTCGATATAATCATTGAAAATAGTTTCCAATGTGTGTTTGAACTGACCTTCAAACTGAATGTCTGACAACTGGGTTTCAAAAGTCGTATGACGACAGTGATCACTCCAGTAGGTGTCTAATACTTTTAATTCTGTTTCCGTAGGATTTCTCTCTTCAGTTTTGAAGTATTCCTGAATGAATTTCAAGTCGTCTAATCCTAATGCAAAACCGTGGTTGTTATAGAAATTCTCCAGTTCCGCATCATTGAAATTGATGAAGTTTTCGTGGATGATTACTTTTGATGGCGTTTCATCTGCAGGAATATCCAGAATTGATAAATCTTTTTCCTGAGATTCTACTTTGTTGATCAGAAGGTCTTTGATTTTAACCAAATCCGCTTCAGAAACTCCTTCAAATTCGATCAGTTTTCCACTTCTTACTTTTGATTTTTCATTTTCTGTAAGCAATGCAATACACTGCTGTGCAGAATCTGCTCTCTGATCATACTGTCCCGGCAAAAACTCCATTCCGAAATGAATAGCTTTTGCAGGGTTTCCTGTGTGTAAAATATCAGTGACAGGGTCTACGAAAGTGTTATTCACCACTTTTTCAAATTCTCCGTCATTCAGATTGAAAATATCATATACATTGTATACTTTTACGCTTTGAACAGCCGGAACCACCGCTTTTACTTCATCAAAAATTTTTGGACTTTCAACATCGAAAATTCCTCTTTTTTCTACGAAAATTCTTTTGTTATTAGACATTAGATGTCAGATTTTTAATATTAGATTTATTTTTTATTTTCAAATTTATTTCTTGCTATCTCTATTGAACGATGCAATTTTTCAAGCAAAACTTTTTCTGAAGGTAAGATAAGTAAATATTCTGCAACTTTTATATTATCACTTTCCAGATTCATAAGTTCAATATGTTCGGAATTTTTTCCTGAACAAAGGATTAAACCAATGGGTGCATTTTCACCTTCTACTTTTTCATATTTATTAAGGTATGAGAGATAGAGTTCCATCTGACCTTTATGGCTGGCTTCAAACTCACCCAATTTCAGTTCGATAACGACTAAAGATTTTAGTTTCCTATGATAGAAAAGTAAATCCAGATAGTAATCCCTATTATCTATTGTGATTCTTTTTTGTCTTGAAAGAAAGGCAAAATCAGTTCCCAATTCAGAAATAAATTTTTGAAGCTCAACAATAATTGCTTCTTCTAAGTCTTTTTCAGAAAAGGTATCTTTCAATTCTAAAAAATCAAGAAAATAAGGGTCTTTAAAAACCAAATCAGGATTTAAAATATTATTTTCAGACCAGTTTTTCAGCTCTTTATCTATTATTTCTTCAGGCTTTTTACTTATTGCTGTTCGCTCAAAAAGCAGAGAATTGATTTTTTCTCTCAAGACCCTAACACTCCAGTTTTCAATTTTACAAACTTCAAGATAAAAGTTTCTTTTAGTATCTTGAGAAATAGGTATAAGAAGTAAAAAATGGGTCCATGATAATTGTCGCATCGCTGATGCGACAATTTCAAAATCATCAAAAACAGAGGCAAACTGTATCATTTTTCGGATATTCTTTTCAGAAAATGAATTTCCGAAATCTAATGTAAGCTGTTGAGAAATTTGTACTATGACTTCTTTGCCATATTCAGCTCTTTTATTTTCTAAAATATCTTTATTTATTCTTTGTCCAATTTTCCAGTACAAAACCACCATTGCCGAGTTTACCTGAGCTGCAACCTGACTTTTAGTCTTGTCTACCAGCTCCTTTAGATCGGTCATTAATTGTTGATGATTTTGATTCTGTAACATTATTAAAATTAGATGTCAGATTTTTAATATTAGATTTATTTTTCTTTTTACTTTTCTGAATTTAAAGTTTCCTTCTTTAAATCCATCTGTATTGGAAATTTTGGGGAAGATTTCTCTTTATCCATTATTCCGTACAAATTTAAAGGAATAAGTCGTATTTTCTTCAAATTTGACCTATGTAATTTCCAAATTTATTTTACTTGTTTATAAACTTATTAGGATTATCCTTATGTTCTTTCTGAAAGTCTTCTGCATTTTTTATTTCTTCTTTCAGCCAATTTTCAAAAGGAACTTTCTTTTCATTAAAATCCTCAATGGCATAAAACGTTTTTCCATCTTCTGAAACCAGGAATTTGAAACGATAAAGCATATCCAAGTCTTTCTTCCTGTCATTATAAGTATTCACCTGATAATAAGGAAAGTTTTCTTTTGGTCTTTCTACGATTTCAAAAAACAGATTCTTTTCTTTCTCAGATAATTTATTGTAAAAATTTACATAATAAAGATCTGAAAGCTTTTTCTTCTGCTTTTCAAAAAACTGAAGGATATTTTTCTCTTTTTCATTGTATTGAAATGGGTTCGGATAATATTTCCCATCTATTTCAACATCTTTCGCTGTTGGTTTTGTAAGTGACTGAACGGTTTGTCCTTTGACATTCATCACCCCCCATTTACCCCCTACAATGGATCTGTGCTCGTCATTTGTTTTTTCCCAGTCACAGCCGTCACAAAACGCAGCGTATCCGTAATTAAAAGGTGATACAAAATCATGCTCAGCTTCAATAACGATCTTACCGTTGCGGTCTGCAAATCCTACTTTATCATTTTTAACCAGTCTTCTCAGCCCTTCAGAGAAATAATCTGCTCCATTGTCAAAAAGGAAAGGCTGATACAGGAATTTCCCATTTCTATCATACACATAGCCCCATGCATTTTTCTCCGGTTTTTCACCTTCTTTATCTCCGTCAAAAAGAATTGTTTCTCCTTCTACAGGATCTCCATCTTTAAGGTATGAAAAGACTTTAAATTGTGCAGGAACTATTATTTTCCCTGCTTTATTTTTTACTCCAACCAGGGAATCTTTGGATTTAAAATAATATAAATCCTTTGTACCCTGAGAAAAGGATATGATTGGCGTCAATAAAATGGTTACCAGCAGTTTTTTCATATTGATCGGGGTTGGAAATAAAATATGCAGCCGAAAAGACTGCATATTGTTTTATACTTTAAGATCAGCTTCCAATCCTATTAAGTCTTTGTTTTGGTCTATAATCGGCTGTACCTCATTCTTGACGAATTCTTCCGTCTGGATAGGCGCGAAACCAATAAAGTTCTTAGGATCCAAAACTTCTTTCAGTTTTGATTTGTCCAGTTTTAAAGAATCATCATTCAGGATTCTTTCGATAAGGTCATTTTCTTTTCCTTCTTCTTTCACTTTCTTAGAAGCTTCCATAGAATGAACTCGGATCACCTCGTGGATTTCCTGACGGTCTCCACCTGCTTTCACTTCTTCCATGATAATGTATTCTGTCGCCATGAAAGGAAGTTCTTCCATAATATGCTTGTTGATTCTGTTCGGATATACAACGATTCCGTTCATGATATTATTCCAGATCAATAGAATAGCATCAACAGCTAAAAATGCCTGAGGAATTGTTAATCTCTTGTTCGCAGAGTCATCCAATGTTCTTTCAAACCATTGTGTAGAAGCTACCATTGCAGAACTTGTTGTCAGAGACATTACATATTTTGCCAATGCTCCGATTCTTTCACTTCTCATCGGGTTACGTTTGTAAGCCATTGCAGATGAACCGATCTGGTTTTTTTCGAACGGTTCTTCAATCTCCTTAAGGTTCTGAAGTAAACGTAAATCGTTTGTGAATTTGTGTGCAGATTGTGCAATATTTCCTAATAGAGCAACTACTTTCGCATCAATTTTTCTATCATAAGTCTGTCCGGAAACTCCGAAAACTTTATCAAAACCGAATCTTTTTGAAAGTTCTTTATCTAAATGTTTTACTTTAGAATAATCACCGTTGAAAAGTTCAAGGAAACTTGCAGCAGTTCCTGTAGTTCCTTTTACTCCTCTGAAACGAAGCGTTTCAAGGAAGAAATCCAATTCTTCGATGTCAAGAACCAGACTCTGTAACCAAAGTGTAGCTCTTTTTCCAACTGTTGTTAACTGAGCTGGCTGGAAGTGTGTAAATCCTAAAGTCGGAAGGTCTTTGTACTGAATAGCAAAGTCTGCTAAGTTCTTCATTACGTTCACCAACTTTTTCTTTAAGATTAAAAGTCCGTCACGAATCTGAATTAAGTCTGTATTGTCTCCTACAAAAGCTGAAGTAGCTCCCAGGTGGATAATTCCTTTTGCTGAAGGCGCCACATCACCATAAGCGTGAACGTGAGCCATTACATCATGACGGAATTTTTTTTCGTACTCTGCTGCTTTCTCATAATCGATATTTTCAGCATTAGCTTTTAACTCAGCGATCTGCTCGTCTGTAATTTCAAGTCCAAGGTCTTTTTCGATTTCAGCAAGAGCTATCCAAAGCTTTCTCCAATTCTGGAATTTGTTATTGTGTGAGAAGTTAAATAACATTTCTTCACTGGAGTAGCGCTCTTCCAATGGATTTTTGTAGGAATTCATTCGTTCTTTTACTTTTTAGATGTACAAAAATACGATTTTTCAGTGAGAGATGAAAATCCTGCTTTTATGATTTTTCAACTATATTTTGATGATTTTTATTTATACTTTTACCTTGAAGCAAAAGTATACAAAAGTTCAAGACGGGAATAAGACATAAAATAGGCTATCCCGTTTCTGAGACAGCCATTCTTTACATTATTTTCTTGAATCAAGTTAATCAATAAGTCCGCATGATGATCCCACAGGAATACATTTTTTTACAAATGAACACCAGAAGTATCCTGGCAGACACATAGGGATACCTCCCTGAACTGTTTTTAATTCTCTTTTTGAAAGTTTTCTTAAGTTTTTCATAGTAACATTTTTTTGATTTTTTTTCCTACTCTATATGCTTTTCGGATTACGCTTTAATTTGGTAACACCAATATACATATTTTTCAGATACAAAAATATAACTTATTCATTTTATACAATTTACAACTTGCACCATATTTATGTGCTTTCAATAATCATCAGCACTATTTTATTCATTTAAAACTGGAATCTTTACATAGCTATCATTATACCATTTGATCTGTAATGGAATGGAAGCATCTTGTATGGTTTCTGTACTGACGTCTTTTCCTGTTCCGTAATTCAATTGGGAAAACGGGTTTTTATTAACATCAATTTTCACGACGATTCTACTTCCTTTCTGAAGTTTTTTGCTTACAAAATGGCTATTGGTAAATTCTATCCAGGCTTTGTCTCCAGGCTTCAGAAGATGTCTTTTGGTAATGTCTTTTGCATAGCTGGCTCTTCCGATATAGTATGACAAATGGAAATATTTTCCTTCGGGAGTCAATTCATATAAAGTCACTCCCAAATCCACATCTTTTTTATTAAAAGAAATATGAAGCCCTCCAACAAAAGAACCGTTCACAATCATTGATTTTTCTACCGGACTGCTGGTAAAAATGAAACCTGAGCTTTGATCCAGCTCATTTTTCTCTATTGGAGAGGGATAATAATCGCTGTTGCCACTCAATTTTCGATCTTTAAAGTCAACCGTTTGAGAAAGAAATGTATTTTTATTGGAAGTTTTTGGATCAAGATAATACGTTCCATCCTTTTTTTGATTGGAAAGGTAAAACTTCAGAACATCATTGTTCATTTTTTCAAAAGATGGGGCACTGCGCCATTCATTTGCTCCCATTACTTCATAATTGATTTTGTCTTTAAGAGCTGATGGTTTGGGTCCGTTTTTCAGGATATAATCAAACCATTCGTAGGTGATTTTATTGATATCAAAGAGGGCAACCTCATCTACTTTGTATTCGTTCACTTCTTTCTCACCTCCCTGCTGTGTACCAAAGTGACCGTATGGACCAATGATCAGATAAAATGGAGTATTTGGGCTATACTTCTGCAATTCTTTAAGATAATAAATACTGGAATTCTGGGAATCATTATAATAGCCGTCAAAAGCCAGAACCGGAATATGGATTTGTTTAAAATCTTCTTTATAGGGAGCCATTTTTTGCCAGTATTCATCAAAATCAGGGTGGCTGATCCATCGTTGAAACCATCTGTTTGGAGTACCATCAATACTGTCCATTTTATGATATGCTTCTCCTTTATCCCACCAGTTAAACATCATTGCTCTGAAACGCTTTCTATCATTTCCTGTTTCATTGTCCAGATATTTGTTGTTTCCTACATAAAATGCCCATTCATAATTGGGATTAATGAAGATATTATTTTCCATAGGAAGTCCCATTCCAGGACGGTTTGCTACATAAGGAACAATCGTTTTCAATGCAGGATGAAGTGTTTTACAGGCTGCCCACTGGCTGAAACCATTGTAACTGCCTCCATACATTCCTATACTTCCATTACACCATTTCTGCTGACTGACCCAATCTATCACATCATATGTATCATTGGCTTCAAATTCATAAGGATTTATATCATCCGGGCTCAGTCTTTTACCACGGGCATACGCAATAACACCAATATATCCTTTATCAGCAGCATTTTTCAAACTCTGAAGATCCCGCCCTGTATCCCGGACATAAATAGTAAACTGGAAAACCACCGGAAGAGCTGTTTTCTCTCCCTTTTTTCTTACTACCATCGCAGAAATCATAGCTCCATCCCTTGTTTTGATCATCACACTATCCTGGATATCATAAGAACTATCCTGAGTTTTAGCAATTGCTGATATGCTTTGCTGCCCCTGAACAGAAACAATTGTACATAGAAAAAGAATGAACAGGTATTTTATCATTTTTTTGTTTTCTAAGATATAAAAAAACCTCCGCTGTTGCAGTGGTTTTTATTGTATCAACTCAAAATCATAGACTTTGTGTAGCGGGGTTTATATTTGCGGACACGAGCGAGACGCTCGCGCAAGCGGTTTTTTTATTCTATAATCTTTTTATAACAATTCTCCCCATCATGGTAGCCAAAGCAAAGTACAATATTCTTATCTTTTTTCTCAAAAAAAGTAGTATAGGTCATATCAGTATCATTCACATCTTCTGGAAAGGCAATTAAATCTTTATCAAAATTTAAATAAAAATCATTAAACTCTATTGTGTTACCTTCTAATTTGTATTTCGAATTGTAATTCAACAATTTCTTCCCTTTTATATTGTAAATTACTCTGTTATAAACCCCATCCTTGTTAATCGTTAAAGTGTCGTATGTATTCTTGTATGATATGGGTGAATATTTTCCATATATATCTTCATTACTAATATTTTGGCACGAAAATAAAAAAGGTAATAAAATTAAACTTATACTTTTTTTCATATTTATTAAATTTAAGATGTTCTATTTAAAATCTAGGTCTTGTTAATATAGATGGTGGTGTTATAGCTTGTTTAAAAACGTTCTTGAGGTTGGATTAACTACTTTTTGTTGAACTTCGGAATTGCCTCATGCTGGCGCGAGCGTCTCGCTCGTGTCCATACATATCTCATTAGTTTACATAAATTTCTAGTATTTCGGACTATCATCACCCTAATTTTCCAATACTACATAATATCAATGAATTAAATTTAATTTCTGTCATAAAAATAATAAAACTTATATTATTAAAGCGTTGTCAATACGAACAATCTCTGTAAACATGCAAGGTTCGTATAAAAGCAAGCTAAAAGAAAAGAATGAAGTGGTAGCAGACTGAAAAATTGCTTGATAAATAAGGGACTTAATAAGTTATAACTCTCTAACATAAGTTTTCCTCTATACTGGAAATGAATAAACCCACTGCGATTGCAGTGGGTTTTATTCTATCAACTCAAAATCATAGACTTTGTGTAACGGATTTTATATTTGTGGACACGAGCGAGACGCTCGCGCCAGCGGGGGCTTTCCTTAAACAAACTAAATTATAAAGCATTATAAAAGCCACTCAATAAATGGCTTTTGTGTTAATATTGACATTTTACTTGTTCCTTAGTAAAAGATTTCTGAACTCTTTTCATTGTTCCTCCAGGATATTCATAATCATATGTGTAATTTTTTCCGGGTAATGGATTATAAATCTTTTTATATTTACTGTTATCAGTGTTATAAATATAAAGAAGTACATAAGGTTGATCTAACCAGCTTAATCTAAAATCTTCTATTTCATACATTTTGGATTCTAAATTTTCTTTACATTGTATACTATTACTTAAAACCAATTTTAAGGAAGCTATATTAATATTAGATAATTCTCGATAATCAGATTCTTTTATCAAAAATTTTCCAGGAAAATAACTAATATAATACTTTTTTTCCCCATTTAAAATGTACATATTACTAATGGATGGATGCACATTTTGATCTATTGTTATAATTATATTCCCTTCCTTATTTTGAGATAAAACTCTTGATGATAAAAGGAATATTATTGTTAATATAAGATTTCTCATTATTCTAATATTTTTTCAACAGCTTTTTTAGTAAGACTAACAGATGGTGTTGTATTAGCTCCATTATAAATAGAGATACCATTTGGATTTGCATTAGTTGTTACTTCTACTTTACCTGTCGAAGTATTTGTTCCTTGTTGTCCTGTAGAATAACCTTGTGGACCTACAATAACATTTGTACCATATTGTGCAAAAGTAGTTATATCTGTGCTTGAAGGTTCTTGAGCGTTCCCACTATATACCTTTTCTCCTACAACTTCTGTTTTTGTAGGGTGTGAATGTATTGATGCTTCTACATCTGCAGGAGTACAATACATCGGTAAATTAGGTAATGTAGCACTTGCAAAAGCGTCTTTACCATATTGTACTTCTGGACCCTGTTTTCCTTGTAAAACAATTCCATCTGCCATTACGATCGAGCTTTCTTCTTTTTTACCTCCATTATTTAAAGTTCTATCTAAAACGTTCAAACTTTCTTTTAGAACTGCTGTACTTGGAAGTGTAACACCTGATCTTACACTACTTGTATCAACATTCCCTTTTATTTTAGAGATTGATTTTGCTTCTTTACTATCTGTAACCACAACCCTTACTCCGTTATTTACTCCATCCGTTCCGATTTTTTTTCCACTTAAATTATAATAATCCGTAAGAGGACTTCTTCCATCAGGATCAATAAATCGTATTGGGTTGTCAAACGCATAATTATAAGGTGACCATCTTCTCATCTTTTCCGTCAGCGGATCTACCACACTCCATCTTCCTAAATCTGGCATATACATCCTCGCACCATAATCATACATTCCCGTCTCCTGCAGTTCCTTACCGTTGTACTTGTACTTATATGCTGGATTTCCCATTAATCCATTATATCCCTCATGTTTTAATCCAAACGGATAATAATTGCTTTCTTCAATGATCTCTAATCCTGCTCCACTTTTAGCATAGCTTAATCTGGTATTTCCAAGATGATCCGTATAGTTATACACATACTTTCCGGTCTCAACATTAAAATATCCTTCTGCTGTTGGGAAAAACTTCAATACTAAATTAGCATACTGGAAGCCATCCAGATAGTCGGTTGTATCTGTTCCGAAAACCTTTCTTACCTTCACCCCGTCTGCTCTGTAAATATAATCCGTTACTTTGGAGTTTTGGGTAATCTTTCCGGGTAAATTTAGATAATTATATTGGATGGAGGAATATAATTATTAGCTACACATATAAAAGCCACTGCTCTTACAGTGGCTTAATTCTTACCTGCCACACGAAAGGATTCGTGCGAGAGCGGAGTTATAGCTTGTTTAAAAACGTTCTTGAGGTTGGATTAACTACTTTTTGTTGAACTTCGGAATTGCCTCATGCTGGCGCGAGCATTTCGCTCGTGTCCATACATATCTCATTAGTTTACATAAATTTCTAGTATTTCGGACTATCATCACCCTAATTTTCCAATACTACATAATATCAATGAATTAAATTTAATTTCTGTCATAAAAATAATAAAACTTATATTATTAAAGCGTTGTCAATACGAACAATCTCTGTAAACATGCAAGGTTCGTATAAGAGCAAGCTAAAAGAAAAGAATGAAGTGGTAGCAGACTGAAAAATTGCTTGATAAATAAGGGACTTAATAAGTTATAACTCTCTAGCGTAAGTTTTCCTCTATACTGGAAATGAATAAAACCACTGCGATTGCAGTGGCTTTTATTTTATCAACTCAAAATCATAGACTTTGTGTAGCGGGTTTTATATTTGTGGACACGAGCGAAATGCTTGCGCCAGCGGGGAAATTTATAAAACTTTGGCATCGGAATCTAAAATATCAGATTTATAAAATTCTAATCTTACTGATTTTACATTTATAACCCCTGGCTCTAAGTTTTCAGGGTATTCGTGTAACTCTGTTCCTAATGTTAAGTGTATATGATCTTCACTTTGCTTAACAAATTTTAAATATTCTATTAATTCCTCTATTCCTTGTTTATCAACAACTACCTCTAATTGTTCAGGAACACCTTTGTAATTTATAAATGATATCATATTAATCTTCTTTTGTTGGTAATTTTTTCTTAGGTGGCATGTTTTTAGGCTTAGGATTTGGATAGTTAACATCAATATGTGCAGGCTCTACTTTTTTTCCCGTTTTTCCTGATTTTCCAGTATCTACATTATATGAATAACCAGATTTATTATTCTTATAAGAAATTGAACCACTTTTAGGGTCTGTATAAACTTTATCTAATTTCCCTTTATTAACTTGTTTTTCCATTGCATTATTTACCTGCGAAGTCGTTTTTGTTTTGAACTGATTTCCTAAGCCAGGATCTTTAGCATTTCTTATACCTTTAATTCCTCTTCCCAAACCATCTGTAGTCGCTACAATAATAACTTCTGCCGCTTTTTCCCCTGTTATTTTCCCTGCTGTTTTAGAATCTCCTTGTATCAGTGCTCCTGCTGTTTTAGCCGTTCCATAAATACCAAATGTCATAGAATTAGCCACACTATCACCATAATCACTCCAAGTGTAATTGTTAACTGCATTTTTTGTTCCATCAATAGGATGAGCTATAAAATTTCCAATTCCTTTGAATGTTCCGACGAAACCCTCTTTTACCCCAGTAAAAAATTCATTACAACAATCATCATCTCCACCATCATCTGGAGCTCTTCCATCAGGATCCGTTAAACTTATCGGATTATTATAAACATAAGCATAAGGATCTTCTGTATTTTCAACTAGTGGATCTAACTGTGCCCAACGTCCCACATCAGGCATGTAATTTCTCCAGCCGTAATCATACATGCTACTTTCCTGCAATTCTTTGCCGTTGTACTTGTACTGATACACTGGATTTCCTGCTAATGCATTATATCCCTCATGCTTCAATCCAAACGGATAGTAATTGCTTTCTTCAATGATCTCTAATCCTGCTCCACTTTTAGCATAGCTTAATCTGGTATTTCCAAGATGATCCGTATAGTTATACACATACTTTCCGGTCTCAACATTAAAATATCCTTCTGCTGTTGGGAAAAACTTCAATACTAAATTAGTATACTGGAAGCCATCCAGATAATCAGTTGTTTCTGTACCGAAAACCTTTCTAACCTTCACTCCGTCTGCTCTGTAAATATAATCTGTTACTTTGGAGTTTTGGGTAATCTTTCCTGGTAAATTTAAATAATTATATTGAATGGAGGAAATTCCTTTATCCAATTGAGTAGTCATATTTCCATTGACGTCATAAGTAATGGTACTTCCTGTACTTCCTGATGCTAACGGATATCCACTGATGGCATTTCCGGTCCCGATTTCTTTAAGGTAAGATAACTTATTACTTTGTTCTCCGTTTTCATAATGGTATTCCAGATTGTCCATTACTTCAGGGGCAGTATATCCCGGAAGCTGTTTCCCTCTTCTTAATAGACTTTTTATATTTCCGTTAAGATCATAGGTAAGCTGTTCATGGTATTCTCCTCTTTCTAAATTCATGGCATCCCAGAAACGTCCTTCCTTAAGTCGGTTAAGGGCATCATATTCGTAGGAGTAATTTCTCAGTACAGCATCATTCTGAGTAATCCAGGACATCTGGGAGATATTTCCATTATATCTTGCAGAACCTGAAAACTGACTGTTTGGGTTGTTATAATGCAGTTCGTAAGCAAAAAGTTTATTCTGCAGATTGGATGGATCATTCACTTTTGTCATCCAGCCTCTGATATTGTAGGCATACTTTACACTTTGCAGTGGACTGCCTGTGGTATTTCCTACATTTTTCGTCTGCAGCTGCCCCAGATCATTGTAAAGGTTTTCTGCCAGAAGCTCCTGAGCCCCTCCATTTACCTGATTCCAATGTCTTACCAGTCTTTCCTGATGATCATATTCAAACGTTTCTTTGATATTTACTTTGGTATCGCTTGCAGATCTTTTGTGTTCAATAAGGCTATACTCCGGTACTCCTGAGAATTTCAGGAAGCTTTCGGTCTTCGTGTATCCTCCGAGATGGTTCAAAGAATGCGTTGCGATTGGCCTTCCCTTCTTATCATAATAGGTATAGACTTTTGTCCAGCCGTCATTTTCAATATTTTTAGTATAAGAAACCGTTGGAAGGCTTTTAGTACTGACATCTGAATTCTGTATGGTCTGAGGTAATACTTCCTGCCCTAGAACCGTACTTACTGCTGGCGCTCCCTGAGGATACGTATCATAATAATTGACAGTCAGAAGTTTATCAACTGCTGTAGGATAAGATACATTTCCATATTCAATACTTATTCCATTCAGGGTAAAGCTTCCTCCACGGGCTTCATAAGTATCAGCAGATTGGTTATCAATAGCATTCTGTATGGTATTTCTTGGATTAGTATCTCTGGTAATCCCAGTGTACACTACTCTTCCGAAATGGTCATATTTGGTAAACATCCATGACTGATCCGCTGAAAAATTGCTAATTCCATTTTTAAGAACAGTATCACGATACAGAATAACCTGATCTTTTTTATTGTAAATCATTTGCTCCAGACCTTTCCCCGGAAGTTTCTTTTCTACAAGCCTGTTTTTACCATCATATTTATACTGATAACAAAGATGGTCTAGTGCAGAAGCTGAAACTGTTGCTGAAGCCGAAGCTAAAGGTGGTATAACAAATGCCAGCTGGTCATATTCATTATAGACATAATAAGTATCTGCATTTTCTGAAACACTGATTACTTTTCTTACCAGTAAAGTCTGCCCCTTGCCGTTTTTAAATTCTATAGTTTTATTGTTGTCCTCATCTGTTACTGTATTTTTATACAGCTGGGCATTTCCATAGGTCCCGGACAATACAAGCTCTGAAGAAGAAGCTCCGGCAACCCATGAGGTAACAGTGGTGAATTTTTTAACCTCACCTGTCGTGTTGGTTTCATATCCAAAAACAACAGGTTTGTTCTGCCAGTCAGTTCCTGGATTTTTCTGATTTAAAATTCTATCTAGCGGAGAATTTTCAAGTGTTTTGTGGCTAAAAGGAAAAGAGTCATTGATGCCATTGGACTGATAGTAGCTATTTGCACTAGCTTCTACTCCGGTCTGAATATTTCCGCTTAATGAAGCCATAGGTACCGGAAGCCAGCTGTCTACCTGTCTTCCAAAATTGTCATAAGGAATATGGGTTACCAGATCCTTTCCTGTGGGAGTAGATTTAATACTTACAGACTGTTTGGGTCTTCCCAGCCCATCAAAAAACTGAACACTTTGTATCTGTTGCAGGGATCCGTCTGAAACCGCAGTAGGTACCAAGTATTGTCTGGTATAAATATAATTTTCCGTCGTTGGAAGACTGGACGAATAATTTACAGTGATGGGGGTATAAGTATCACCACCCGAGGAAGCACTTCCGATGTAAGCCCGGAAGGTTCCATTGGCAGAACTGAATTTAAAGCCCGGAAGCATACGTATACTTTGAGGGTCTGCTACTTCAGTATTGGAAGCAGGAGGAGCTGTTAAAACCACTTGTCCAAAGTGATAAAGGCTCCATAGCAACCCAATGCTTATATATATTTTCTTATACATTTTTCTATATTAATGGGTTGCGTTAGATTTCATCATAAGAAACTGCTCTTTCAATTGTTTAATTTCTGAAACAATGTTTTTAAGATCTGAATTCTCCCCTTCTAATTTCTGTATTTTTTCCTGCTGGTCCTTTAACTGTCTCTCCTGTTTAATGGCATACAGGGTAAGTTCTTCAATTTTCTGTAATAATTTAATCTGAAACTCACCAACATTCACCCCTTCTTTTTCCATCACCTTTGCTGACGCAATTTCAGGAAGGTGCTTTTTATCTTTAATATGTTTGGCTACCTCTTCCAGATTGGGAAGGTTATAGTTTTCTTCAAATACAAAGTCAGCAGTTGGAGTTAGCGTTACTTTTATTTCTTTAGCTTCCAGCTTACCTTGCAGTAAAGCATTTCCTGTAGGAGAAATTTTCATGATTTCAGGCATCGATACCGGTGAATCTATTGCTACTTGTTGGGAGGATGAAGCCAATAACCTGAAACCGTCATTGTCAAGCGTAAGGGCTGTTTTTACAAAGTTTCCTTCCCCACTGCTTGAAAGCCATCCTACATTTGTACCATTTGCTTTTACTCCATAACTCATATAAGAGGAGCCAGTGCTTCGTAATGCTCCCCAGTTATTCATTGAACCACTAGCATAAGGGATGGAAAAAGCATTAATTCCGGTCACAGAATCGCCAGCTCCTGCCATAATAGTTCCTGCTACATGGAGCTTACTTAAAGGGGTCACTGTTCCTATTCCCACATATCCGTTACTATCATTGATTACAAGTTTGGGATTTGTATAATCTCCTTTGGATACAATCCACTGGCTACCATGCAAATCACCAAAAAACCAACCATTATCTCCGTTAAGGTATTGGGTTTGAATCCCCCGGATAAATCCTCCATCATTGGTACTTCTTTTTAAATATAAGATAGGAGAAGGATTTTGAATAGTTACTTCAGAAAATGCTCCTTGTTGAGCAAAAGATAATTGAGCTCCTAAAATTCCTGCAATGAATATTATTTTTTTCATAATTTAAGTTTTTATTGTTTATAGTTATATTTAAATTCTTTTAATAAGTTACCTGTCTGGCTGTTTTCTCTGATTTCTTTAAGCCTGTTAGCAGAATCATAAAGATATACTTCTCTGATACCTGATGGTGGAGTGATACTTCTAACTCCAATTAGTGGATCATAAGTATAGGTTGTGATCTGATAGTTTGGCAAACTATTTCTGAATGTATTTAATACAGATAGAAGTGAAGTTTCATCATTATTAGCTGCTATAGAAGCATCAGTATTGGATGCATTAACAATGGAATCAATTAAGGACTGTTGAATATCTGTTAATTTCGCACCTTCTATTTTAGCAATAGGCTGAGTTAGATTATACCCCCAGATAACTACTGTCGAAACTCCATTTTTAGTAGTGAACTGTTGCAAGTTTCCTTTAGAATCATATTTATCGTAAGTAACTTCTGTAACTGCTGAAGTCGGGGTTTGAAGATCATATGAAAGAACTGATAAAGGAACCATTAGATTCCCTCCTTGTATGGTGGGTAATGAATTCGGATAAACATTTTCTATTTTTGATAAGGATTTCGTATCAGTTCCTACCGTTTGTGAAGTGATTTCCTGCAAAGAAATTCCTGTCATATTTAAGTTAATAAGTGCAGGCTTATTTAAGGACTGTGCAAACTTTTTTTCAGTTGATACTATTTTACCATCTGAAAAAGTAGTATTTATCTTATTGTTATTTAAATATGAAATATCATCATAAACATAACCACTTTGAGTTATCAGATTTCCACCAATATTCTTTTCTTCAATCTGGGACGAAAGTAGTGCATAAGGTTTTATATATTCTTTTTGGAACAGTTCCCATGCATTGGATATTTTTTTTACTCTAGTAGTATAATCTTGATTTACATTTCTACAATTTACAGCCAGAATATTATTTTTAGAGAGATTCTTACAGTAATCTTTATCAATAAATCCGTAATTCATTTTAACTGTTTTAATTACTGCATTATCTTTATAATAATCTTCCTGCACTAATTTCCCTCTGGTAAAACTCCGATCTTCAAGATCAGTTTCTTTGTTTTTAAGATAATCCTGAAGCGTATGGTCATAGTTAAATTGTGGAGTATGTATCTGTACAAAATAGTTGTTGCTATTCAGTATATCCGGATTTGTTTTATAAGTTGAGAATGTGTGCTGCTTTTGTACCTGTCCGTCAACATATTCGAAAACATTGGAATACTCAATATTACTACTGGAATATGCCTGAAGCTCTATATTTGAACCAGTCTGTTTAAGTTCTTTTTTTAAGGTGTATCCCCCTGGTGCACTTTGCTTATATTCAACATAGTCAACAAAACTATAAAGTGATTTTAAAATACCACTGGATTCAATAGAATTGAGATCCTTCGTATATTTATAAGTCTTTACTACAGGTATTATATTATCCGCATTGTCTATCATTTTTTGGATTCTCATACCACTTGCTATTCCAGTCTCATTACCTATTTGAGGGAAAAAAGCGGTTGTCGAATTTCTCATTAGTTTGGAAGAAAATGTATTAGGCTCGTAAAAAAATTCTGTATATCCTTTTGTAGGATAAATAACTTTTTTCAATAAACCTATATCATTAAAATTAGAATCTACATTTCTATTATTTGAGAGTATTTCGGTATCTCCTGTATTAGCATAGAATTTATAATCAGGAATCATCATATTAGTTTCCGGCTTTCCATTATAGTACCCCCAATAGTCTACCCCTCTTGTGGCGTCATCCGGAAAAGAAGTATCTTTATAATACTCAAATCCATAGTCTTTATTGTTGATTTTTAAAGCAGTAAGCAACCATCTTCTTTTTGAGGTTCCTTTAGGGCTAATAGTAAAATCGATGGTTTTAGTAATATTATTCTGGTATTTTTCTTCAATCTTTTTTAGTTTATACGATTTATAACCCAAGTCATCATTGTAGGTATCATAAGTAAAAAAAATAGTATAAAGATTATCAACATTTATTTCCTTCAGCATTGCTTTTTTGGTAAGATTCATTCTAATATATGGACTTTGCCAAGTACTACTTTGTGAGGATCCTGACACAGAATAACCTGCCCAAGAATAATCATACTGTGCTGTTGTATTTTGTGCTTCCTGATAAAAATACCTGTTGATATCGAATGAAAAATTGAAACTGTTTGCATTCGTTAAATGTGGCATTGCATTTTTTTGTGTACAGTAATTACTGCCTGCACCAATAGGATCATCTTCATTATAAGTATACTTTATTGTACGCCCATTACTAAGTTCTATTGTATTTAAATACCAGGAAGTAATTGTAAAGTCAGCATCACCTATATATGCGCCCTGATTAGTCTGATAATTTCCTAAATCACTCGAGAGCTCTAAGTTATCATATCTTCCTCCGAAATAATATTTGTTTCCATTACCATCAATAATTTTAAATGATGACATTTCTGGTTTGCAATTGGTTTGTTCAGCAACCCATTGCTGTGAATACCCAGAGATATCTACTACAAGATTAGGATCGTTAGATCTTATTAAGGGAGTTCCATCATTGCTTAAAGTAAAGTACCCTGAAATGCCTAAGAAATTAAAATTATACTTGTCAGACTCAAGTTCTGAAGAGATAGAACCATTAAAAATTCCCGGCCAGGGAGTAGAAAGTCCAGTGCTCAGCTGGAAATTTTTCGTATAAATATCATTAGCTGATTTATTATATGCTATGGCAGATAAAAACCCATTAAGAGAGGCGGATTGAATAGTTGTAAAATCGTCTGGAATCCCTCTTACTTCACGTGTAATTGCACCAGAGGCATTAATGAACCAGTTCAACCCAGCAAACCCTGATTTTTTTGTAGGAATAAATCCTGAAGAATCATAGCCTAAAGATATTGAGCTGCTAAAACCATCAATATTGATGTCCAATAAAGGGATATTAAGATCAATAGTACCTCTGTTCATATTAATGGGAATGTTACCCATTCTTTCATAACTATAAGATTCAGGTGATTTAATATTGATAGGTTTAAAATTGAGGCCTTGCCCTTGCAATTGGGAAAAACCAATTAACATTATTAATAATATGGGTGAATATAATCTTTTCATCAAGTTTATTTTTTAATTAATTTAGCATTCGCCGTTTTATTGTTATCAGTTTTTATAGTCATCAGATAAGCTCCCTGAACCAAAGCCTGGGTATTAATTTTTGTTACCCTGTTCTTGGTTTTTATACTCTGAAGCTGTCTTCCGCTCATATCATATAAAAGAATATCAGCATCTTTGAAATCAAACCCGATTTCTACATAAGCATAATCTGAAACAGGGTTTGGATAGATCTTGATATCATATTTTTCAATTAACTGATCAACCTGTTTATCTCCCAGTTTTACAATTTTCCAGTTTTCTTTACCCAGTTCTTCGGCGCTGGTTCCTGCCAGAACAATAGAACCGTCTCTGTTCAGCTTTAAATCTGAAAGTCTCTCTTCTTTTTGTCTGGATTCTCCTTTCACATGCTTTCTCCATTGTTCATTACCATTCTGATCCAAATACAGCATCCAGAAGGTTTCATCATCCGTTTGAATTCTTCCTTCTGCCTGGGTATAACCTCCTAATAGAATGCCTTTGGAAGATTTATCATCTGCGGAATGAATCACACTCATTCCCATCAGGATATCTCTATTTTTGAAATTGTAAGACTTCTGCCACCGTTCATCACCTCTTTCATTTAAAGAAATCAGCCATAGATCTGTTCCTTCTTCAATGCCTACAGTTTTATTTCCTGATCTTTCGGATCTGGATTCTCCACCGATAACAAAGCCATTTGAAGTTAATGCTAGCGTTCTGATATGATCATCACCTTTTCCTCCAAAGTTCTTTTCCCATTCTACCTTCCCGTTTTTGTCTAACTTGACAATCCAGTAGTCACCTTCACCGAAATTTTCAGTTTGTTTCGAGTTTCGGGATATGGGATTCGAGTTTTGAACGTTTGACACAGAACCCGCATCCCGCATCTCGGAACCCTTTTCAGATAATCCCGAACCTCGAACCTCGGAACTCCTCGAATAAATTCCGAGTAAAGCTCCGCCATCTTTCGTTGGAATCATTTTTTCTACTTCATCTAAGCCTTTTCCACCTAAGATTAATTGCGAGAGTTCTTTTCCGTTTTTATCGATTCTGGTAATCAAGACATCTTTAGAGCCATAACCTTTTGAAGAGTTTTGAACATTCCCTGCAACAACGAATCCTAAGTCTGTAGTTTGGATCACAGCTCTTGCTTCTTCGTCAGAAGAACTTCCTAAAGTTTTCTGCCACAATTCATCACCAAATTCATTGATTCTGATCAGCCAGATATCTGATCCTCCTTTAGAATCCTCTTTTTTATCCAATCCCTTTCCTGAATAGGAAGTTCCGGCTAAAAGAAATCCACCATCCTGTGTGGTCACTGTTGCTGATAAATAATCATGATTTGATCCAGAGAAGTATTTTTCCCAGGTTTCTTCTCCCTGCTGGTTTAGTTTGATAATATGGAAATCGTACCCATTATTCTGCTTACCGCCTGAAGCTTGTTGCTTATCGCTTTGAATGGAACTTCCGGTGATAAGATATTGCTGATCAATGGTTGTGGTGACCTGGCTAAGAAAATCCTGGGTAGAGGATTTGATATCTTTCTGCCACACCACTTCCTGGGCAGATATACCCAGGACCGTGCATAAGGTAAATGCACAGATATAGAATTTTTTCATTCCAATGTTGTTTTCTGAGTTAGTAATTAGTTTATTGAAAACCACGCAAATTTAACACTTTTTAAGACATAAAAATCACAAAGATGCGATTTAACATACATCCTACTATTTATTATTTAGTTCTCTTTATTTATGTTGAAATTCATTTTATTCTGATGTAAAATTATCTGCACTCGACGACAAAACATGACGTATTAAAATATATTTACCCGAAAAAATTAAGTTCCGGAAATAAGATAGCTCTATTTCAAACTATCAATTGATAGTAAACGAAAAAGCCACCCTTTCGAGTGGCTTTTTATTTTTTTGAATTTTATTTTACTGATAGATTATTTCATCATTCTTCTTGATTTGGTAGCTTTTTTTATATGGAGTTAAAACATAGCTGTCTTTAATATAAGTTCCGCTTTTCCAGATCTTTCCTTTTCCCTCTTTATTCAGAATAATGCTTTTCGCAGCTCCATCCGGAATAAAAATTTCAGCTTTTTTCATGTCTTTCGAGAAAATTATTGCCGTCATTGAGGTATAACTTTTATCTGAGTTTACTTCTTTCAGTTTTATTTTCTGATTGAAAGTTTGTATACAATTATTTTTTAATTGTGAATAGGTGTATCCTGCAGAACCAATACAACCGTGAACATCTCTATCACCTCCTAAGACAGGAGCTTGTTTTTGTGCAAATAGTAAGGATCCAAGGAACATTGCGCTGAATAAAAATATTTTTTTCATATGTAAAATTTTTGTTTTCTGGCTGGTAGAACTAAATCCCGAAACAGGGTATTAGTTCATTCCTCTAAGGTACAAAAAAAACCACTCTTACGAGTGGTTTTTCATTTTGAAATCTGATCTTATTGATAGATTACAATATTATCCTTTTTAAGCTGATATCCGCTTTTCTTGTAAGGAACCAATACATATCCATCTTTTTTCCATGCTTTGGCTTTACCGCCTGCTCTGGTAAGAATAATACTTCCTGTATCAGCATCTTTCACAAAAACCTCAGCTTTTTTCATGTCTTTACTGAAAATCACGGCAGCTATTGAAGTATAACTTTCTTTTGGTGCTACTTCTGTCAATTTAATTTTCTGTTCAAAAGTTCTTACGCAGTCTTTCTTGATTTGAGAGTAAGTATACCCTGCCGAACCAATACAACCGTGAGCATCCCTGTCACCACCTTTTATTTGAGTTGTTTGCGCGAATGCTATAGAACCCAGAAACATTGTACTTAATAAAATTGTTTTTTTCATGTCGATTTGCATATAATAGTAATTACCGAGGTATTATTAAAAATCATGCCAAAAAAGACATAATACACATTTCTGTGAAAACTTTTTTCTTTATTATTTAGTCCAATTGATCTTTGAATGTTTCACCTCAGCAGAGTTGGTTCCGATCATAATATCAAACTCACCTGATTCCCAGTCATATTTCAAATCTCCGTTGTAAAATTTAAGCGTTTCAGGAGTGATATCAAAAGTCACTTTTTTGGATTCTCCTTTTTTCAAAAATACTTTCTGGAAACCTTTCAGTTCTTTTACCGGTCTTGTAATGCTGCCTACCATATCTCTGATATACAACTGAACCACTTCTGCCCCGTCATAATTACCATTATTGGTTACAGTAACAGATGCTTGAATACTCTGATCTCCTTTCGGATTGGCATTAGATACTGCAACATCAGAATATCCGAATTTTGTATAGCTTAAACCAAATCCAAACGGATACAACGGTGTATTACATTCATCCATATAGTTGGAACGGAATCTTTGATACTCACATTTATCAGTCAGTTCCTGGCTTAAAGGGCGACCTGTATTTTTAGCATTATAATAGATTGGAACCTGTCCAAGACTTCTTGGGAAAGTCATTGGAAGTTTTCCTGATGGGTTTACTTTTCCAAATAGAACATCGGCAATTGCATTTCCTGCTTCAGATCCTGCAAACCAAGCATTAAGAATAGCATCCGGTGTATCTTTTACATTGGTTAAAGCTAATGGACGTCCCGTAAAAAGTACCATAGCAATTGGTTTTCCGGTTTTCTTTAATTCGTTTAAAAGATCAACCTGAGATTGAGGAATTGTAATCTCCGTTCTTGAAGATGATTCACCACTCATTTCCGCAGATTCTCCGATTGCAAGAACAATAACATCCGCTTTGTTTGCTACATCTACAGCTTCTTTTAATAATTCTTCTTTTGAACGGTTGTCTCTGTCTGTTTTCTTACCGTGGGCAGCATAGATGTCTTCTAATTTAGCATCATAATCAATATTGGCACCTTTAGCAGAAAGGAATTTTACTTCTTTACCATAGTTGGCCTGAAGCCCCTGCATCAGGTTTACTGCTTTATCATGTTTTGCAGCAACACTCCATGTTCCGGCCATATTTAATGAATTGTTCACCAATGGTCCGATTACCGCAATAGTTCCTGATTTTTTCAAAGGAAGTACCTGGTTTTCATTTTTCATTAAAACCATAGACTGAGCTGCAGCACTTCTTGCAATATTTCTGTTTTCCATACTGAAAACTTCTTTTGCTGCCAGTTTTGCATCTCCGTGTTTGTACGGATTATCAAATAAACCTAGGTCATATTTTGCTTCAAGAATCCTTCTTGTCGCCATATCAATTTCAGCTTGTGTTATTTTTCCTTCAGATAAAGATTTTTTTAATGTTGTTAAAAAGCCTTCTCCTACCATATCCATATCAACACCTGCTTTCAGAGCCAATGCAGAAACCTGCTGAAGATCTCCCATACCATGGTCTACCATTTCATTGATTCCCGTGTAATCAGTTACCACAAAACCTTTAAACTTCCACTGATTTCTTAAAACTTCAGTCTGAAGCCATCTGTTTCCGGTTGCAGGAACTCCGTCCACTTCATTGAAAGAAGCCATCACGGAAGCTACTCCTGCATCAACCGCTGCTTTGTAAGGTGGAAAATATTCGTTAAACATTCTCACATGGCTCATATCAACCGTATTGTAATCTCTTCCTGATTCACCTGCTCCGTACAATGCAAAATGCTTTACACAAGCCAGAATGGTATTTCCAACTGATAAATCTTTTCCCTGATAGCCATACACCATATTTTTTGCAATTTCACTTCCCAGATAAGGATCTTCACCGGAACCTTCGGAAACTCTGCCCCATCTTGGCTCGCGGGAAATGTCTACCATTGGAGAGAACGTCCAGTTGATACCATCAGAAGAAGCTTCTTTTGCTGCTACTCTCGCCGACTGCTGAACCAGATTCATATCCCATGAGGCTGCTAAACCTAATGGAATTGGGAATGTTGTTTCGTAACCATGAATAACGTCCATTCCGAAGATCAAAGGAATTTTCAGACGGCTGTTTTCTACAGCTACTTTCTGAACAGCTCTGATTTTTTCTGCTCCTTTTATATTGAATAGTCCACCTACTAAACCCTGTTCAACTTTTTTACCAATATCTGAGCTTTTAGCCAGACCTGTAGTAAAATCGCCGGAACTTGGTAAATTCAGCTGACCGATCTTTTCATCCAATGTCATTTTAGATAAAAGATTATCCACAAATGCTTTCTTTTTAGCCTGATATTGAGCCGTCTGATAAGACTGAACGGGCTTCGTTACCATTTCCTGTGCGGAGAACACAGGAGCCAATGCTAAAGTGGCAATTACAATTAACTTTTTCATAAATCTATCTTCTTAAATTATTGTTTTTATATTTTTATTTTTAATTCGATGAGTTTATCTTTCGATCATTGTGTGACAGGTTATTTTCCTTTCTTTTTGGACAGCATCCATTCATAAAGCTGCGGGTTTGAATAGGCCGAATCCCATGAGTTGTGATTATCATTCGGGAAGACAACCAATTCTGCAGATGGATTTACCGGATGTAGTTTTTGGTAAAAATTAAAAGCATTGGCAGGCAGTACAATATCATCCATGCCGCCATGAAATATTTTCATATTCAAATCCTTAAATTGGTGAATATTGGCTGTCATTACCTGATCTGTAGGAGCACAAACCGAGGCTACTGCTGCAAACATTTCAGGATGCTCCATGGCAAGCTTCAAAGTTCCCCATCCTCCCATAGAAAGTCCGGTAAGATAAATGCGGGAAGCATCAATTTTATATTTTTTCTGAATTTCTTTAATCAGATTGTATACCGTAACGGTATCCCACCATGTTCCTTCCGGACATTGAGGTGCCAGAATAGCTACTGGTTCTTTGATCAGGTTCTTATAGGTAAACGGGCTGTGTGCTTTGACTAAATCAAGGTTAGTTCCGCGTTCTCCTGAACCGTGAAGAAAGACTATTAATGGTACATTTCCTTTTGCATTCTGTGGGTAATCCAGAATGTAAGATATCTTTTCCGGTCTTTTAATTTCTTTATTAAGTTCTGCTTTTATTTCCTGTGCATTCATTTGTAGTGAAAACGGAAGAAGTAAAAGTAGAATATGCTTTAATTTTAGGTTCATATTGTTATTTAGGTTTTGGCTAAAGCCAATGGATTTGATCTTTTTTATTTAAACGGACTAAAGTACGTTTCTATTGAATTATTTTATTCCATATTTGGCTGACTGGAAGCTTAATTTCTTCAATCCCTGTTGAATTTCCGGAGCATTCATAAACAGTTTCCAAAGGAATCCAGACCTGTAGTTTTCAATCATTGGTGCTATTGTTCCCTGATCTATTGCCAGATACCTTGGTGTAAACCAATTGTTGTAATTGATGGAAGTAGCATCATAAGGACCTGCAGACCCTATAAATTCAGGGGTTTGGGTATAAATAAATCTCAGGAAAGCCATTGATTCTTTCGGAGTGTAAGGAAAACTGCTCAAAGCGGCAGTAGGTGTTATCACACCGTTGTCATTACTTGGCATGTGAGCTGTGTATCCTGTGCTTCCATCCTCGTTTCTGGTATAGCCGGCTGTTAATCCCCAATAGTTGAGTCCGTAACCTTTCCATTGTTTTGGATTTTCAACACAGTATTTGTAGTCTATAAGTGTTTGATTTTTATTGATATCAAAATAGTTTTTGACAAGTTTATCAGACAATCCCGTAGGATCCAGTCCGATGTATGAATATTGTGCCCAGAAAAGTGGTCCGCCATATTCTTCTGCATAATTATGTTTTACATACAGAGGTAATCCGTATTTTGTCTTGTCTGTAAGGTAGGTTCCGTTTCTCGTCCAGCCTTTGTAGTACGTTTCAGCATCAATGGAATAGGTAGGTGAAGACGCTGCCAGAATATAAGTAATAAGGCATTCATTATATCCTTCCAGAGGAAAATTCATTTCCCATTGGTATTCCGGTGACCAATGCCAGTAAAGAACTTTTTCGCCTCCTTTTGTATACCAGTTCCACTGAATTCCTTTCCATAGCTCGTCACATTTTGCTGCCAGTGCTTTTTCTTCTGCATTTCCGTTTTTAAAGTACTCACGGACCATCAGTATTCCTGAAGTAAGGAATGCGGTTTCTACAAGATCCCCGCCATTATCTTTTTTACCAAAAGGAACCGTCTTTCCGGTTTCCCCATTGATCCAGTGCGACCAGGCCCCTTTGTGACGGTCTGCCTTACCCAGGAAATCCATGATATGAGTAAGCCTTTTTACGGCTTCTTTTCTCGGAACAAATCCTCTTTCCGTTCCTACCAGAATGGTTGCCAACCCAAAACCTGAGCCTCCTGTAGTGATAACGTGTTTATCATTATCCGGATAGATATTGTCTTCATGATAACGTTCTCTTCCCAGCAATGAGTTGGGTTCAGCATAATCCCAGAAATACTTAAGGGCATCTTTCTGTACCCTGTCCATCAGCTGTTCATCAGTAATATTACTTTTTACAGCTTCAATTTTTCCGGCTTCCTGTTGGGCTGCAGGAGCATTTTTACAGGAATAGACAAAGAATAAAGAGGTGATAGCCATTGATAATATGTTCCTTTTCATGAGATCTTTTGTTATAGGTTCTAAAAGAAGAGGAGAACTTTCATTCTCCTCTAATGTTTATGGTTTATTTAGTATCCAGGATTCTGGGTAAATAGTCCTGTACTTTCATTCATCGCATCCAATGGAATCGGGAATAATTCGTTCTTCCCAGCTTTGAATCCATAAGGAGCAAGCACTGTAGCCGCTTGTCCTGTTCTTACAAGATCTACGAAACGATCACCTTCCAAAGCAAGCTCTACTCTACGTTCGTGCCAGATTGCTGTTCTAAGCGCAGATTGCGTTGCAGCTGTAGTTCCCGCTAATTGAGCTCTTGTCCTTACCTTATTAAGGTTAGTTGTTGCTGTGGAAGTATTCCCTAATTCGTTAGCAGCTTCTGCATTAATTAAAAGAATCTCAGCAAATCTTAATATTCTGATATTCTGTCTTGAACCATAGGCACAAGCGCTATTGTTCAGAGCTTTTGGAACATATACTTTTTGGTTAAATGTTGTTACAGAGTTTGGGTCTCCCATTGCAATAAGGTCACCTTCCGGAGTAGTTTCCCCATTTCTAAGAATAGTAAGTTCTTTTCTGATATCTCCCGGCTCAAATGCATTTTCCAATGCCTGAGAAGGTGTAAAGAATCCCCATCCGAACTGGTTTCTCACTCCCTGTACTTCTGCATATTGGCTTCCTCCGAATTGAGTAGAACATTCACAGTTTACTTCAAATACAGATTCTTTTCCAAATTCACCTCCAATTCTGAATACATGGTTGAAGTCAGGATCTAAATCATATCCCATAGACATCACCTGATTAGAGGTATCATATGCTTTCTGCCAATCTTTTTTATACAGATATACTTTTGAAAGCAATCCTAAGGCAGCTCCTTTGGTTACTCTTCCAAGATCTCCCGCAGCATAAGTTTGAGGAAGAACATTTGCAGCACTTGTAAGATCTGAAATAATAAAGTTATAAACTTCTTCTGCAGAATTTCTTGGGATCTTATAAGTAGAAGGAATTCCGTCAAAGATTGGAACCCCTCCATAGATTCTTAATAAGTTAAAATAGAAATAGGCTCTCAGCATTTTTGCCTCTGCAACCAATCTTGTTTTTAGAGTAGCATCCATTTCAATTTTCGGAACATTTGTAATCACCTGGTTACATCTGTTTACCGCCTGCCATTGTCCAATCCAGTATCCTCTTACTCCGTCATCACTTACTGTATAAGTAAATTGATCATAAGCATTGATAAATGATGCATCTCCAGGGTTAGAGCCTTTCACAACATCATCTGCAGGCACTCCAAATATAAATTGATATGGGAATGCCGAATTTTCCCAACTTCTTAAAAACACATAGATAGCATTCGTTGCCTGCATTGCATCATCCTGAGTTTTGAAAAAAGAATCCGCTTCTGTTACTCCTTCCTGTTTTATATCCAGATAATCGTCTTTACAACTTATCACAAGTGAAAATAAAGCGATGGATAAAAATATTTTTTTCATGTTCTTCTAATTAAAATGTTAAGTTCATACCGATTGTATAAATGGCTGAAATTGGATAAATATTATTATCAACCCCCATTTGCACTCTGTCCGTATTCATGATCTCCGGAGAGAATCCAGTGTATTTAAAACTTGTCCAAGGGTTCTGAGCACTTAGATACAATCTAAATTTGGTAAGCAATAAAGATTTTGCGAAATCTTTAGGTAAGTTATACCCCACAGTAATATTTCTGATTCTGAAATAGCTTCCATCTTCTACAAAGAAACTACTTGGAAGAATAACAGACTGATTGTTGGTAGTCATTGGATATGCATTAGATGTTCCTGCACCATGCCATCTGTTGTTATAGAAATCAAGATCCCAGTTTTCATTTCCATAACGCTGTTCACGGTTGTAGTTATAAATTTTGTTACCGAATACCCCCTGGAAGTCTACAGCAATATCAAAATCATGAACACTTAAATTAACTCCGAATCCATAAGTTCCTTTTGGAATTGGGCTTCCTAAGAACGTTTTATCTCTGGTATCAATAACTCCGTTTCCATCCATATCTGCAAATTTAAGCCATCCTGCTTTTGCTCCGGTTTGGCCAGATGCGGCTGCTTCTGCGTCCGTTTGGAATACACCTGTTACCTCATATCCATAATATGCTCCTACTGGCTGTCCGTTTTGCAGTCTTACAATAGAGTTTCCAAATAAACTTGCTCCTGTCTCAAGGTATGAACCTTCATATACTGATGTGATTTTATTTTTAAGAGTGGTAAGGTTACCATATACTCCTAACTTTACCTTATCTGAAATTTTAGTATCATAATTTACAGAAACTTCAAAACCTCTGTTATTGAATGAATATGCATTGGTAATAAAGTTTTTCCAGTTGCTTGCACCTGAAACCGTTCCTTGTACAACACCATAAACTACGTCTTTAGTATCTTTATCAAAATAGGTTGCATCAATTTTCAATTTATTATTGAATAAGCCCATTTCTAAACCAATATCTCTACCCGTTGTAGTTTCCCAGCCAATGTTTGGATCAATTACTCTGTCAATAGTCTGTGCAGGAGCTCCTGAATTTCCATAGTAGGCACCTTCTTTAAGGATTGTAGTTCTTAAGGTATAAGCTCTTGTTACATCCGGATTACCCAGTTTTCCCCAGCTTGCTCTTAACTTCAAAAGACTGAATACATTCTGATTGTTCATAAAGTCTTCTTTGGAAATCACCCATCCGGCACTTACCGCAGGGAATACTCTATGCCTGTCTCCTGATGAATATTTTGAAGTACCATCCCTACGAACAGATCCGTTTATCAGATATTTTCCTTTATAATCATAGTTAACTCTTGCAAACATAGATTCAATTCTGTCCTGATAAGGTACTACATCATATCCTTCTACGTCCTTATCAATCATAATGATATTAGTCCCATTGAAAATATTCATAGAAGCATTAGTCCCGTCATAATTAACGTTAAGTGCTTCTAAATAAGTCTGAGAATAGGAATTTCTTGTTCTGGAGAAACCAGCAAGAATTTCAAGATTATGATCTCCTAATGATTTTTTCCAGCTTAATGTATTATCCCAAATATAATTTCTGTTTCTTGAATCTCTTGTAATCAGTTTATTAGGCTTCTGATCAGAAACAGGAACATAATTAAATGTAGGTGTATATTCGTAAAGATTTGTATTATAGTTATCTGTTGTATAACTTACTCTTAAAGTAAAATCTTGTAGGAATTTATATTCAGCCCAGACATTGTTCAATAATCTTTCCTGTCTGTTCTGAGAACGGTATAAATCTAATACAGCACGTGGGTTTGGAATAGAATACCCGTTAAAGAACTGATAATCTCCTGTACCAGGGTTCATCACAGAGAAAATAGGAGGTGCATTATAGGCGTTCAATAAAGGATTTTTTGCCTGATCGGTACGCATTTTAGAGAATGTGAAATTATTCCCGATGGTAAGATTGTCAGTGATCTTATAACTAAGGTTTAACTTAGTGTTAAGTCTGTTAAATCCTGATCCGGAATTGATACCTTGTCCTGCAGCAATATTTCCTTCATCCTGAAGATTTCCTATGCTTGCATAATAATTAAGTTTACCTAAACTTCCTGAAGCTGAAAAGTCATTAGAGTTAATGATACTTGTTCTGAAAATTTCTTTAAACCAATCTGTATCTGCAGGAAAATTTGCCCTGGAAAGTGCACCATTAAGATTCCCATTATCATTCATCAGCTTTTCATTATAAAGCTCAATGTATTGATCAGAATTGGTCATTTTTGGAACATTGGTAACCTTCTTGATTCCAAGATAAGAATTGAAATTAAATATTGGTTTACCTCTTCCTGTTTTTGTTTTAATAATCACAGCTCCGTTAGCAGCTCTTGCACCAAAGATTGCTAAACTGGAAGGATCTTTCAATACACTCATAGATTCGATATCCTGAGGACCAAGGAAAGAGATGTCATCAGTGATCATTCCATCAACGATGAATACTGTTTTACCAGTCAAGGAACCTACCCCTCTGATATCTACTCTCGGTGAACTTCCCGGAGTCCCGGAATTCAAAATCTGTACACCAGATAATTTACCCTGTATTGAACTTATTGGGTTAGCGTTCGGTTTATCAGCAAGGTCCTTTGCAGAAACCATTCCGATACTTCCCGTAACGTTTTCTTTTTTCTGAGATCCATATCCGATCAAAACTACCTCCTCGATCTTCTGCTCTTTAGCAGTAGTATCTTTTGGAGTAGTCTGAGCATTGACGTTCATACCGAAGTACAAAACAGCAATGAGACATGAATACTTTAAATTACTTTGTTTCATATAGTTTCAATTTTATTCAAATAAATTCAATTTTGTACCTGTCTCTAAATAGTGGAGTTATTTAAAATCTCAAAAAAAGACATTAGCCAAAAATAGAAAAAATATTGTACAATGTTAAACTATCTTAAATATTTAAAAATTACAACATTTTATTATTCAAAAATTGACAAATGTTTAAATTTTATAATTTTATAACTAAAATTATTATCAATTATCTAACATTTTATTAATCATAAATTAACATTTTTAACGTAAAAAATCACCAAATCCGGGTCTGAATTTAATATTTTGTTAAATAGAGAATAGTAATTACCTTTGGTGCAGTTTTTGAGAAAAAAGCATTTAGAAATAAATAATAAAAATCAATGAAAAAATATATCATTGCAGCCGCTCTTATCATAGGAACCGGTGCTGTTTTTACCACCAGCGTACAATCATGTACAACATTGGCCACATCAGACATGGGGCTTTCTATTATTAAGAGAATTCTGCTTAATGGTATTGATAAAGGAATGGGTATCTACGGAAACAAGGAGGCCTTTCTGCAGAATAATATGGTAGACAAAGCGCTTCCCAAAGAGCTAAGAGACATCAACTCTATGCTGGAAAAGGTTGCTCCGTCACTGGTTGCTAAAGAAAGAGATTATATTGCACAGGCAGCAGCTTATACGGTAAATACTTCAAAACCTATTCTGGAAGGAGCCGTCAATAGTCTGAATGCTCAGGATGTAACGAGAATTATGCAGGGCACTACTGCAACACAGGTTCTGAAAGAAAAAACATCTCAGCAGCTTATTTCCGCAATCGCTCCCAAAGTAGATGAGAAACTGAATGAATATGGGATTGTAAAAACCATCAACACAGCTTTGTCAGGAAGCAATTTTCTGGGAAGCCTTTTAGGTGGAAATAAAAACACCGTCAATTCAGGTGGATTGAGCCAGCTGGCTTCTGAACAATTGGTAAACGGGTTATTCAATATCATTGAAGATTATGAGCATCAGAACTCCAAATCTCTCCTGGGACCATTTGGAAAATAGGAGAAATTTCGTTATATTTATATTATATTAATAATTGCAGATGGATATATTACAAGGAAATCAACACGCAAATCCTGAAGATTTTTACAAGTCTTTAAAGGATAAACTGGAGGGTCATCATGATTTTCCGGAAGATTATTTATTTAAATTTATTATTCCTACAGACCAGTCAAAACTTACTGAAATATACAGAGTTTTTGACGGCATTAAATTTACACTGGGAAACCGCGAAAGTAAAAATGGAAAATACACTGCCTGCAACATCAATGCATTTGTTTTGGATGCAGATCAGGTTGTGAATATTTATAAAGAAGTAGCAAAAATAGAAGGCGTTATTCTATTGTAAAAAACAGAAACCGTTTCATAGTAATGAAGCGGTTTTTTATTATTTAAAACATAAATAAAAACACTATGAAAATCCAATTGATCCTGTTTAATATTATTTTAATCACATCTGCAACAAGCTGTGTTCATAAAAATAATAGTGAAAATACAATAACGAATATCAACACAGCAGTGCAGCAACAAAAAATTGAACAGATTCAGTTAGCGGAAAGAACAAGAGGGTTCAGTAAGAGCATTCTTTTTACTCCTTCATCAAAGACAACAAATACAAACGAAGAGATCGCTAATGCTAAGATATCTTCTGCTGAATGGAAAGCTGTTTCCCGGCTTGCACAAACTCTTGACTTGTCTAAGATATCAGATCTTAAGTCCCCTACCACAGGCAGACATTCTGACCGTGCAATGGCCGCTTCCATTATTATTACTTCCAATGGAAAAGAGTACACTTCTTCAAGTTTTGATTCCGGCCACCCACCAAAAGAACTCGAAGCTTTATATAATGCAATCAATGGAACTGAGAAAACAAAAAACCAATAAAATAAAAATCCGCTCTTTTACAGAACGGATTTTTTATTGATGTATTTATTATTTTTCAATAAAGAATTTTACATTTTCAATTGGCCTTCCCAACATGGCAACTGAGCCTTTTACCAGGATTGGCCTTTGTATCAGAGATGGATTTTCAGAGAGAATCTTCAGCCATTCTTCTTCTGAATAATTTTTATCTGCATAGTTTTCAATATACAGCTTATCTGTTTTGCGGATGATATGAAAAACACTTTGGTTAAGCTTTTTCAATACGGTTCTGATTTCAAAAATACTTAGCGGATCTTCAATGATATTAATGATCTCAAAAGGCACTCCATTTTCGTCAAGATACTCGAGTACGGCATTTGACTTTGAACAGTTTCCGTTATGTAAAACTTTAACTACCATGATATAATTATTCAAAAAAAATTAATTCTCTTCAACAAATTTAGGAAGAATTCAACTGAGTCTGTCTTAATATTCTGATAAAAGTATGTTAAAACAATCCGTGAAGTTCTGCTTCAATTTTCTCCAGAATAAATCCGAAATCTTCCGGTTTTTCTACAAAATCAAGATCATCCACTTCTACAATCAGAAGTTTTCCTTCTGTATAATTGGAAATCCATTTTTCATATTTCTGGTTCAGCTTTGAAAGGTATTCAATACTGATAGAGGCTTCATATTCACGTCCTCTTTTATAGATTTTTTTAACCAGATTGGGAACATCAGATTTCAGATAGATCAGTAAATCCGGAGCTGATACAAAAGACTTCATCAGATCAAAAACCGAGGAGTAATTATTGAAATCTCTGTCTGAAAGAAGATTCATATCATTTAAATTTTCCGCAAAAATATGGGCATCTTCGTAAATAGTACGATCCTGAATAATGTTTTTACCACTTTCTCTGATCTCCTTTACCTGACGGAACCTGCTTCCCAGAAAATAAACCTGCAATGCGAAACTCCACTTACTCATATCTGAATAAAAATCTTCCAGATAAGGATTATGATCTACGTCTTCAAATTGTGCATCCCATCCGTAATGCTTGGAAAGCATCGTTGTCAAAGTTGTTTTTCCTGCTCCGATGTTTCCTGTAACTGCAATATGCATAATATTCTTTTTCCTTGTATTTACTGATTAGTTGATAAGTTTTTCGATTGCTTCAGTCTGAACTTTAGAAGTATCTTCAATCAATTTCTGTAAGGTATTGTCTGAAGGCTTCTCTACTGTATCCTCATTAGGTTTTTCTTCAGTCTTTTCTACTGGTTTTTCTGTAGACTGCTGCAGAGACTCCGGCTGAGCTTCGAGCTGTTTTTGCTGTTTGGCTTTCTTTACTTTTTCAAGGCTGTAAAGATAGAGTTTGTTCCCTTTGATTGCAAAATAAGAGAGGATGTTTTTATCCACAATTTGTGCTTCCTGATCTTCAAAAATGGTAGTCATTCCTTTTTCCGGAACATATTGTGAAATGAAATTACCGGCAACAACAAGGATTGCATCATTCTCTCTTCTAAAGCGTTTTCCGTTTTCTAAAGGGGCTTCAAAAAGTTTTTCAAATTTCAGGCTGTAAATCCTGATATGTTTTCTTGTTAAAATATAGACCTTATTTTCATAGATCAGCATATCCATCATATCTTCAAAACTGATATCAAAAGGATATGAGTTAATCGTGGTATCATTTCTGAAATTGTACTGTATCAACCGTTTTGTACTGTCATCCAAAAGCCACAGCTGCTGCAGATCTTCGGCATAGGCCATTCTGATGAAACCAAATTTCTGCTTAAAATCAAGCTTTTGAATTTCATTCATATTCTGATCTACAAACTTCATTTCCTGAGCGTTTTCAGAGAATAAAGGTACATTCAGGGGATTTTGTACGTTCTGTACTTTATAGGGAACAGTAAGCATCATTTTTCCAATCTGCTTTCCTAAAGAATCATATTTGGTAAAACTAAAATCTTTGTTTTTATAGATATACAGATTTCCGTAGTCATCGGCAAGCATATCTTTAGCTTCCTTCAATTTTAAAGTATCTAAAGGAATGATATTCTGCGCAGAAAATGTGCAGAAAGCAAAAGTCAATATCAGATATAGTAATCTCAAAATTCTTTTTTACTAAAGATAGCGTTCCTCATGGAACGCTACCAATTTACATACTTTATTTTATTCAGATAGAAATTGTTATTAAACTTTTTCTTATTTAATTACAACTTCATAAATTTTCGGCCAGTTCTTTCCTGTTACCAGCATATTATCGCCTTTGAAAGCAATTCCGTTCAATACATCATCACTTCCTTTCGTGTTCTGTTTGGCAATTTCCGTGAAATCAAAAGTTCCCACTACTTCACCATTGGCTGGATTAATTTTTAAAATAATAGGTTTCTGCCATACATTGGCATAGATAAATCCGTTATGGTATTCCAGCTCGTTCAATTGATCATAAGCCTGAGCACTACCGGCAACAGCGATATATTTAATCAGTTTTGAGGGGTTATTGACATCAAGGAAATATAAAAGTTTACTTCCGTCAGAAGCAATCAGGTTTTTGCCGTCATACGTCAGTCCCCAGCCTTCACCCAACACATTGGGATAAGCAAATTCTGAAAGCAGTTTCAAAGAGCTTTTATCATAGACATACCCCTTTTTGCTCTGCCATGTCAGCTGATATACTTTATCCCCTACAATGGTACTTCCTTCAGAGAAGTCTTCCTTGGCCTGTTTGGTAGAAGCAAGCGGAGTTGTAGTTCCCAATGTATATTTTAGAATCTGGGAAGATCCGTTCTGACCGTCACTTTCATAAATGGTATTTCCTTCCACCTGGAAACCCTGTACAAAGTTTTTAGGATCGTGGGGATATTCTGCTACAATCTGGTAGGGAATATTTTTTTCAGGATTTTTTGCAAATACATTGATGGTTGCATCCTGATTCAGTACTTCTCCTCCTTTTGTTTTAACGTTGAATGTAACAGCATTATCACCTAATGTAAAAAATTTAGGATCAACGGTTAAATCTGTTGTTTCTTTATCTCCGAAGCTGATGGTTACACTTTCTGCATTCTCCGTTACCTCTTTCGGAAGCTCAAGCTTATCTCCAAAATGGTATCCTTTCGCCTCCATTGAATTATTATAAGTGTTCAGTGTATCAAGAATTTCTTTATTCTTGTTACAAGATGCCAGTAATAAAATCGCTGCGAAACCCGCTATTATATTTTTTTTCATTGAATTTCTAAATATTTCCCCAAAAATAGCAAATTTTATTCCGTATTGCCAATATTATCTATGGGTTCACCAAATTGTAGTATATAACCGTTGTTGTCATAGATCGCAAATTCCCTCATTCCCCACTCAAAAGATTCAATCTCATAGCAGACTTTGGCCTTTGTTTTAAGGTCTTCCCAAAGCTCATCCACCTTATTTACATTAAAATACAATGAACCGGAAAAACCGATTGAAGTATTTTTTTCATGTTGGTTAGGCTGAGAAAGCATGATGTATATTTCATCTTTACGAAGCGAGGCCCATTGCCAATCATCATTCCTGTCCATTAGGGTAAATCCGAGAATATGCATATAAAACCCTATGGTCTCATCAAAATTTTCTGTCCAGAGAATAGGACGAAGTGCAGTAAACTGTATCATGACTCCTGTAATTCAAAGGTATTTTTATGGATTTTCATATTAAGGGAAGTCCAGGTTTCTGTATCAATCTTCGCTTCACTCTTCACTTCAGGATCAAAGGCAAAACCTACTTTCCGGTAACATTCAATAGCTCCGGTATTCCAGTCATAAACGTTCAATTCTGCAGTTTCTTTATCAAAATGAGTGAAACCATATTTCAGAAGTTCCTGCATTACTTTTTTACCATAGCCTTTTCCTCTGTTCTTTTCATCCCAGATCAGAATTCTGCCCAGCAGAAATGTCTTTTCTTTTAAAAAAATCTGAGCATGGCCAATAGTAGTTCCATTGTGATCCGTAATCGAAAACAAGGTTCTGTTTTCATCAGACAAATCGGTTTCCAGCTGTTCTGCTGTAAGCGGAAAACGATATACGGGTCCGGCAAACTGAAGAAGCATTCTTTCATCTTCTATTTTTGAAATCAACAAAGGTGCATCTTGAATGGTAAAGGGTTTTAATGTAATCATGGTCTACTTTTCTACATATTCTTTTAAACTTTGTCCTAAAATAGTATTCCAGCCTTGGGTAAAATTATCTCTTGAAAAACCTTCTCCTAAGTCTTTGAAGTTTTCAATTCCTTCATGAGTAAGTTTTACAAGAGTCTGTCCGTCCTCGGGAAATAATTCCCAGGTTACAACGGTTTTTAACGCTGAAAAATCAGGATATGACCATGTGTGTTTTAGTTTTTGATTGGGTATTATTTCTAAAATTTCACCCTGATGATGGTATTTATTTTCCCCTCCAGGTTCGTAGAAATTAAATTCTTTTCCTATTTCTAATGCAAAATCCCGGATATCAAAATACCAGGATTTCATTTCATTTTTATCGGTCAATGATTTCCAGATGGTTTCAGCCGGAGCATTTATTTTGTACTGAACAGTGATTGGTGTGCTCATATGATTGGTTTAGCATGTTTAAATTTAAACATTTTGTCTGAGATATTTTAACTACAAAAGTCACAAAAGAATTTAGACTAAGATGAGCCTGCATCTGTAAAAACTTTTGTGACTTTTGTGGTTTATTTTTAAAATTTTAATTATCCATGTGAAAATCCGGTGATCTTCGCTTCATCAAAATCCAGCTGCATTTCAATGGTTCTCATCACATGGTCGTCAAATATCTTTTCTCTTTTCATTCTGTGCAGCTCGTTTCTTTGTGCCTGAATGATCTGGCGCAATACATCTTTGTTTTCATTGATTGCCGATACATAGTCTCCTGTAGAGGCCATACACTGGGCTTTGTCTGCCATCAGCATCATTTCATTTTCCAGCTTATGTTTCTGATGACGTACCAAGCTGTTTGTAACTGCCAGTTCAGAAAAGTCATTATCCAGTTTGTGTAACGCTGTTTCTTTTAATTTTCGCATCAGGATCACTTCCTGTTTTTCTTCCGGCAATTCACTTCCTGCGTCCTGAATATTCAATAATTTCAGGATCGGACTCAGCAATAATCCTTGCCCAACCAGCGTAATCAATATAATAACGAAAGTTACAAATAAAATGATATTTCTGTGTGGAAATGCCTCTCCGTTTGGTAAAAATGCAGGAATTGATAATGCCGCAGCCAGTGAAACAACTCCTCTCATAGCCGCAAAACTGATGATAAATGGTTCCCGCCAATCCGGTTTCGGAACTTTTAACCTTAATTCTTTAGAGCAGACTCTTGGGAAATACATCAACGCATAGCTGTACAGAATTCTTGTACCGATGATAGCTCCACCAATTACTACACTGTAGAAAATACCTTCTGAAATAGTGTATTCTTTCATTCCTTCCACTACGATAGGAAGTTCAAGGCCTATCAGAATGAAAATAATTGTATTCATCAGGAATATCAAGACACTCCATACGTTCCCGGACTGTATCCTTGAGGTATGACTCAGATAACAATGCGAATTGTACGACATCAGCAAACCTCCGGCCACTACTGCCAGTACTCCCGAAAAATGGAAATGCTCTGCTCCCACATACATAATGTACGGTACAATAAGGGTAATAATGGTATCGATATTAGAATTGGTAGGAATAATTCTAAGCAATGCACCAAATAAAAAGCCTACCGCCACTCCCACAGCAATTCCTCCGATAGCCATCGTAAAGAAATCCTGAACAGCATCTCTCCAGATAAACTGTCCTGAAATAACCGCTGCAAGGGCAAACTTAAACACAATTAAACTGGATGCATCATTGATAAGACTCTCCCCTTCCAGAATATTGGTGATTTTTTTAGGAATTTTCATATGCTTCAGCACCGAAGTGGCCGCTACAGCATCCGGTGGAGAATTGACACCTCCCAGCAGGAACCCCATTGCTACTGTAAGCCCCGGAATAATTGAAGAAGAAAGATAAGCCACAACGATGGATGTTAAAAACACCAATCCAAAAGCCATCGAAAAAATCTGTTTTCTCCATTTATGAAAGTCCTGCCATGAAGTAAACCAGGCGGCTTCAAACAAAATAGGCGGCAGGAAAATAAGGAAAACAAGATCAGGTTCTATTTCTATACGTGGCATTCCCGGCACAAAGCTTATGAGCAATCCTGCAATCACAAGAAAAATCGGGTAAGCGACTTTTAATTTCTGGCCGATCATTACCAATATCATCACAGACAGCAGTACTGCAATGGATATTATAACATAGCTGTGAATCATTTTAAGTAAGTTTTTTTAAGTGTTATTTTTTATTTAAAAATCATATCCAAACCTATAAGGTTTCATTTATACTCTAAGTCTAAATCCTTTTTGCTTTACAATTCTACTGATAGATCATAGAATTAAAGCACAATATTATTCTTTGGAGTAATGGCTGGCGGAAGATCAGATTCATCCAGCATATCTCTCATATCAATTTCTATAGTACGGCTGATCTGAGTGATTGGAACATCATTGGGACTTCCCTCAAATGGATTTACAGAAGCCTCCCCTACACTATCTAAGGTATGAAAACACCAGGTCACCAGTAAAGAAAATGGAATATTAAACCATAATGTCCACCCTTCTACTATGGTTCCGTCTCCTAATTTATCAAGCTCTTTCAGTAATCCGAAAGGCACGAAAACAATGAATAAAAGCAAAAGATAAGTCGTGATTGAAGAGAAGTTTCTTGGATACGGAAAGTTTTTAATTCTTTCAGCTTTTCCCTGATTATCTGTAAACTTTACCAATTGCTGATTGATTTGTGTCCATTGAAAATCATTGAGATCTCCTTTTTCATAGGCTTCAGACAGCGCTTTGCTCTGTTTTGCCATCAATTGCGTTGCTCTGTTTTTTTTGCTTAAAATATACTGAAGCTCAGGTTCAGAAAGGTATTTTTTCAATTCTTCATCCAGCTTGGAAAGTCTCTCCGGAATATCATACTTTTTAGCATATTCATCAAACTGATCTGTCCCCATGTTTTCCCATGCTCTTGGTTCACGTAGCTGAAATCTCAGAGCCGTAAGCCATGCATAATGACGAAGAAACATTTCTTTTACCTTACCTGAATCTTTGGAAAGCAGCGCATCCCTCAGAATATATCCAAAGCTACGGCTGTCATTGATAATGGCTCCATAGATCTGCCTTGCTTCCCAGAGTCTGCTGTAGCTGGCATTATTTTTAAATCCAACAATAAAGGCTACAGCTGTTCCCATAATAGCAATCGGCTGCCACGGAACTGAGAGAAATTTCCAGCCCAGAAAGTACAGAACTGTAGGAATAGCTGATAATACAACCAGAGCATAAATACTGCGTCTGGTCCAGATAATGAACTCACGGGCTCCAAATCTTTTTCCTGAATGCATAGGTGTTTATTTTTTGTGTTTATTATTGTTATTTTCCAAATAATGGCTTTCATCAAGCATTCAGCATCGGTTACGATCAGTTTTTGGTAAATGGAATATTATTATAAAAACCAATCTGAATCTGCCCGCGGTTTCTGTTCTCCTGAATCTGGTTCATATAACCTGCTTCAATCCTCATATTTTTATTAATGACATATCCTAAAGCTCCATAGACTCTGTTTCTGTCGAAAACCGGACTGTCGAAGTGCAGAAATATCTCGTTATATACGGATGCATAAAGGGTTTTTGGCAACATCTCTTTTTGAGTAATCGGAATATTTACCCCCAGCATATAGCGAAACCTCATCCTGAAATCATCTTCCAGAAAACGTTCTTCCAAACGGTAACGGTGCTGAAGATAAAAACGTCCAAATTTCTGCTTGGTAATATACTGCTGGAAAATTCTATGTTCTATATTTTCTTTTTTCTCTCCGTTTACATAAGGCTGACTCAGAATAAAACCATATCCTAATAAAACATTGTTATTATTTTCTGTAAGATCATATCCAATTCCTGTACGGATAAGTAATTGTTCCAGATCTCCAACCGCATCAAAATTACGGTACTGAATTTCATTATGCCAGTTCAGCTTCTTACTGATTTTATTATTTCCAAAATACATATACCATACTCCCAGATCATTTTTTTGAGCAAATGTCAATATGGACCCAAAACCTAATACTGTGAATGCCAACTTCGTAAAAACCTTTCTCATGCTTACTAATTACTATTATCTATCGTTTTTAACAAAATTAATAATTTAAATCAATAATAGCAAATACTATTTCACAACATGATTTACAGAAAACCGAATGCAAAAATTTCTATCCGACATTTTCTATAAGATTATTCTGGAACCTTTTCTATCAGTACATTAGTTTCATTTCGGTCAAAATAAGTACAGGTCATTGCATGAAGATCCATCTTCCAGCCATTGACGCCGTTTTCTGCACAGTCATTACAGAAAGTCATATAATCTGTTCCTCCCTGCTGGTGAAGTTTAAGCCTCAGTTTAAAGTTTTCAAGATTTAATTTTCCTGAAACAGTAAGTAGACGATACTTGCTTCCCGTCTTGACAGATTGATTTTCCTGATTAAAATATTCTGTATTTCCGTCAGAGACGTATGTTGTGTAATGAGAAACTCCTAACTTTTTTATAGTCTGAATATAGGCAGGAAAATCAGCTCCGCTTTTCACTTTCTGATGCTCGGTTTTAATATCCTCAATTGTAAATTTCATCATTTTATATTTTTTGTGTTAAATGTAAAATCTTCTATCATTTTATTATTCTGATATACTCTTTCCATCAAATTTAAAAATTTTTGGGATGCAAATGGATATCAAATAAAAAACCGGCAATGCAATTGCCGGTAAGTTCTAACTATATTTTAAATACAAAATATTAATTTTATGGATGCTGCTGCATCTTAGCAGGGTCATCATAGTTTACCATCCAGTTGATCCCGAATTTATCACTAAACATTCCGAAATAAGCTCCCCAGAAAGTATCTGCCATTGGCATTGTTACCTGCCCTCCTGCAGAAAGACCACCGAATAATTTATCAGCTTCTTCTTTAGATTCTGCATTTACAGAAATAGAGAAATTGTTCCCTGCTTTGAAATTGGAAGACCACTCTCCTCCTGTATCGCTTCCCATCAATATTGTTTCTTTAGAGATCGGAAGTGAAACATGCATGATTTTGTTTTTGTCTTCTTCAGGAGTTTCTTTTCCTTCCATTGGAGGCATTTCTCCAAATGTTCCGATGTAAGGGTATTCTCCTCCGAAAACAGATTTATAGAAATCAAATGCTTCTTTGCAATTTCCATTGAATGTCAGGTAAACGTTTACTGTTGCCATAATTGTTTTGTTTTTTTAAGTTTAGTTTGTATTTTTATTAAGGTTTTTCAGATAGAGCTTTTAATCTTGAAAGTCCTTTCTGATAGTCTTTTCCGATAGCATCTTCCATGTTCATAAATAGTTTCATCAAAGTAAACGGATAAGGAATCTGTGATGTAAATCCCCATGTTGCTTTGCTTCCGTTTCCTTCCGGAACTACCGTTACATAAGCGTTTGCTTCACTTTCATATGGAGTAAGAAATTGGATTTCCGTATCAATTCTTTTACCTGCTTCATCTACTTTTTTCAATTCCTGACAACCTTTTCCTGCATTTTCATTTTTACTGTCCCAGCAAACTTTTTCTCCTGGCTGCCCCGTTGTGCCTGTCCAATCTTTTTTCATATTAGGATCAAGGTCATTCCATGGGCTCCATTGATCCATTGCTTTAAGGGTATTGGTATTTTGCCATACTTTTTCTACCGGTGCATTAATAGAAATTGTTTTTTCATATTTGCAATCTCCTGAAACAAAAGCCGCCACCACTAACAAAATGATTAGTAATGCAACTAAGAATAGTATAATTCTTTTAAATATTCTCATCATGAATGCTTTTAATTATTATCTGTGCTGATCTATAAGAATCATATTTCCATCGGGATCTTTCAGGTAAATATGTTCAGGTCCTGAAGTTGTTTCATCAGCTTCTTTTCCGATTTCGACTCCACTTTCTTTTAATCTTTTCTGAATTTCACGTACATCTTCAAAAGATTCAAGGTTCTGTGCATTTTCGTCCCATCCCGGATTGAAAGTAAGCATATTTCCGTCAAACATTGCCTGAAAAAGTCCTATCAGTGTAGACCCGTTTTTCATGATCAGGTAGTTACTTTCTGTAGTTCCTGCCATGGTTGTAAAGCCAAGTTTCTCATAAAAGTCCCTGGATTTCTGAAGGTCTTTTACACTTAAGCTGATTGAAAATGCTCCTAATTTCATATTTTCTTTGTTTTTAAAGCGAGTTTATGTCCTATGAAAACCAATCCCCAAACGAAGATTCCTAAAATCCAGAACCACATTGGAGTAGGTAAAGATGCCATCATGTAAATGGTCATCAGTAAAAAAATGCTTCCACAGATTACAGCTGCTATAGATTTTCCGTTATTAGAAATTTTTGAGGCTGTAAATCCGGAAACAATCGCTGCTAAGGCATAAGCCAGAATGATAAAAAAAAGTGCCATAAAAGGAGCATCATTAATATACACCTGCAGAGCCTTCATATCTCCGGCAGCAGCGGCTGCCGGAGGAGGATACAGATAATGTCCTATTTTTTCTACCACTGTAATGCAGATGGAACCCACAATAATTCCAACCACCACAGCTAATATTCTTCTCAGCATGATTATTGGTTTTTTAAATGGGTCTTAAATTCTAGGGTTCCGTCATAGCTTTTCCAGTCTCCTATAAGTTCAATATATTGCCCTTCAATTTTTTCTGTTTTCTTATTCCACTTAAAATTATAGACAAATCTTCCCTTAAAAAGCCCCGAATGTTTTCCTTTATTCTCTTCTGCCAACTCATATTCTCCAAACACGGTTCCCTGTTTTCTGGAATCTTTATATTTTGAAATGGTAATTTTACCTTCAAATTTTGTGTAGTTGGTATCCACAAGAGAATATCCTGAAACAAAATATTCCTGATCATTCTTTTTATTCTGTTCAGAAATATTGATCTTAAGTTTCAGTTCCTGGCCTTTGTTTCCGATAGTTCCCAGATAAGGTTTACTGTTGTTCAGCCACGTATTTGAAATATCCGGCATCTGCCCCAATACAAAATTGGCCGCCAGAAGGAAGAGTAATAAAAGTTTTTTCATGCAGTGAGTTTTAAACGCCAAATTGTGACAGATGGTGGTTCAGGTGTTTAGCAAACATATTGTTCCACTCCTGAGCTTTTAGTTTTCCGAAAGAAAAAGATTCTTTCCCATCAAAAGCTTCTGCCCCCAATTGCTGTGTCTTTTGAATAAAACCAATCAGTCTTGTTTTTTCTTCGTGAAAGTTTTTTCTGGTTGTCACCAAAAACTGTGGGGCCGTAGGAGAATCTCTTGGATATGCTTTTTCTCCCACTACTTTAGGTTTCACAAAGGTTTTTAATATAAATTTTGCAATAGATCCCGGTTTTTTATGTTTTTCCGGCTCATAAATCATTTCATAGGTGATACAACAGTGTGCCAGCATCTGATCTACCGTCATTTTCCCCCATAAACCATGGGTATCTTCTACCAATTTATTTATCCTATCAATATAATTTTGAGCATCTTTTGCATCAAATACATTTTCCATATAATTTCTATTTTACTATGGACAAATATATCAGTTTTTTTGTTTGATTTTATCGTTGGGTGAAAAAATTGAGTGTTGTTGGTTGCGGGATTCGGGGTGCGAGGTTACGAGTTGATAGTTGGTCTGTTGCTGGTTGCTGGTTTGTGATTAAGTGCAGGGATAAAGGTTGAGGTTACATGGGGTAAGTTACGGGATGCGGGATTATGGGGTGTGGGTGCTAGTTTCAAGGGTGCAGGATTTCGGGGTGTAAGAATCTGGAGTTTGGGTGGTGCGGATTGTTTTGTTTTTTGACTTATTTCTTGATGTTATTATTTTGAATTGTTTAATGTAAAGACTAATAACCACTGAACTCATACAAGCCATAATCAATACCTAATCAACTAGAAACCAACAACAAATTAACTAGAAACAAGCAACCAGCAACCAAACTACTCAATCTCCTCAGAAGCATTCTCAACCGCAATTTCCTGTGGCACGGCTTTTCTGAAAATAAACCAAAGTTTGATCTTTAAAGCAATCCAGCCTATAACAGCGTATACTACTAAAAGAATACTTAAATGTTTCAGGTAAGGGAATGTAAGTTCTACGGAACCTTTCTGAATCAATAAGATTTTGAAGGCCTGTAAAAAGGGAGTTAATGGGATAATATTTGCGATAAACTGAACAAAAGCAGGCATCGCACTCAATGGCCATGTAAAACCACTGATGATGAAGGCCGGAGAAGCAATAACCATAAGGATCTGTGTAGCTTTCAACGCATCAGGAATCAGAATGCTGATGAATACTCCCAAAAATGAAACTGATCCTACAAAAACTGCTGTCAGAAGAATAAAGTTGAGTATTCCTTCCGGCATTGGGACCCTAAAAATCATATGCATAAAGTAATAAATACCTACAATGAGAATAGAAAACACCCAGATAGGAATGACTTTAATAAGCATGGTTGGGAAGGCCCATTTTTTCATTTTGAGGTATTCTTTCACAAAAGATCCTCTTTCAAATTCAGCAGCAAAACTTACCGCCATTGCCAACAAGATTACTTGTTGTAATACTACCGCCAGCATCGCCGGCCACATGAAGATCAGATAGTTTCCGGTAGTATTGAAAAGTGTAATGTAATTGGCTTTGAAAGGTTCATATTGGGTAGCGGCCTTTGCTGCCGGCATTCCTGCTTTCTGAAGTGCTTTGATAGATGCTCCGGCAGAGAATGTTCCTATGGTGAGCTGAAGTGCTTTAGAAGCAAAATTTGCCGTTAAGACATTCCCTGTATTGATGTAAACATTCAGTTCGGGATATTTTTTCTGAAGCATATCTCCTTCAAATCTTGAGGGAATAATTACTACAGCCGCCGCTTCATGCCTGATCACCTCATCTTTGATGCTCAGAGGTTCCTGCAGATATCTGATAATCTTGATGCTTTTATTATCATCCAGCATTTCCGTCAATTGGTTAGACAAAGGAGTATTATCTCTGTCCACTACCAATACGGGAGTATTTTCAACTTTTCCACTTTTGTAGACAAACCCCAGCAAGGTTGCATAAAACACCGGTGCCAAAAAGAACACTGTTCTTAAGGTAGAATTGCCGATAAAAAGTTTGAACTCACGTTTTAAAAGACGGAAAAATTCTTTCATCTGTATATTTTTATGTGTTGAAGAATGAAATTCAATAGAAGCTTCATCCGTTCTTTTTTATTTATTTCAGGATGACATTGGCATTGACTAAAATACTTTTAGCTTTGTTCATGTCTTTAGGTTTTACTTTGATCTCATAAATAGCATCCTGCAACTGGTAATCAGGGTAAGCCGTTGTAATGTCTGCATACTTTGTAAGCTGTTTGATGTATACAATATTTCCTGTCAAGTTTTCTTTGTTATAAACTACCTGCATGGTCACCTCCTGCCCTTTTTTGTATTTTGAAATCGCACTTTCCGGGATGGTAAATCTGAAATAAGTACTTTCCGGAATATATCCGTTGAACAGAGCGAAACCAGCTGTTGCAAGTTCTCCAGTGTTTAAGCTGATGGTTTCTATTTCCATATCGTTGGTGGCAATGATATATCTTTCGGAGTATGCCACGTTAGCTTCCTGTAAAGCTCCTTTGGCCTGTGAAGCCTGCCCTGCCGCCATTTCTATTTTTTCAAAACGGGTTCCTCTGTTTACATCATCCAGTTCAGCCACTACAGCATCATATTGTGCTTTTGCGCCTTGTAGTTTTGCATAGATTTCGTCATGAGCCTGTGGAGACATTAAGCTGTCACGGAACATATTATTTGCTCTTTTGTAAGATTTCTGAGCAAATTCATATTGTTCTTTGAGCCCTTTATATTTGGCCTGAAGCTGTCTCAGCTGATCGGCTGTAGCTCCGTTTTTGGCCATTTGTTCCTGAGCTGAAGCTGCACTTACTGCTCCTTGTGCCTGTGCAATTTTTGCGGAAACCTCCGGTACATCAAGCTGAGCCAAAGTATCTCCTTTTTTCACAGTTTGCCCTTCGGAAACATATATTTTTAAAATTCTTCCGGTAACTTTTGGGGCAAAAGAGATCACATCTTTTTTAGTCTTTCCTTCAGGATCTTTGATTTTTTCATTTTTTTTGTCACAGCTCCCCAACAAAAACAGAGCAGCGAAGAGTATAGATATATTTTTATGCATCATTTAAATTTTTAAGGGATTAAATAAAATTTGGTGATATCCAGTTCCTGGGTAGACCTCATCAGTTCTATTCCCGCTCTTCTCTGGTTGAAAATGGCATTCTGATATTCAAGTTCTGAAGCTTCAAGATCGTTTTCGGCATCAATAAGCTGTGAAGATTTGCTCATTCCGTATCTGAATTCTTTTTCTGCCTGTACAAGTGCATTTTTTGCCAGTTCTTTTTCTTTGGCTTTTAAGGTAATCTGTGCGGACGCAATATCATAATTGGTTTGATTATTCGCCAGATTCAATGTCAGTTTTTTCAAAGCGTCTTCTTTCTGGTTCTGTAGTACTTCTTTTCCTACTTTAGCTGTTTCTTCAGCATGCTTTCCTTCTTTACCGTCAAAAATCTCCCATTTAAAACCTACTCCTGCCGTAATCAATGGAAATACGTTGATATTATTAGGTCGCCAGTCCAGTTTTTTTCCTTCATATCCAAGTATTGGAACTGCAGGAATGATATTTTCCGAGGACTTGATTCTATTTCCGTACAGACCAATATAGTAAGCGGAAGCCATCAATTGTACTTTAGGAATCATCCATGTTCTTTCAGCCTTTATTTTATAGTCTGCTGCACTTATACCATGTTCCAGTGCACGAATTTCAGCTCTCTGTTCTATTCCTTTTTCTGCAGCCAGCAATTCTACAGGAGATAATATGGGATCAATCATTCTGAGCCTTTCTCTGTCAATTCCTGTTAAAATATAAAGCTGGGTAAGAAGCAGTTCTTTCTTCCCTTCATATTCTACCATTTTGGCATTTAAAGTAGCTTGAGCCAGTTCGATTTTCTTATGATCGTAAGGCGTAATCAAACCGTAACCGAGCGCTTTATCTGCTGTTTTTCTATTGATATCAAGTCTTTTTTTACTTTCATCCAGCACTTTTTTAGACTGATGAATCAAGGCCAGCTGATCATACGCTCTGGAAATACCGGCTATAACTTCATCTTTTGTTTTCTCCAGCAGAATATCTTCAGATTTCTTCTTTTCTTCAACAGCTTTCTTCATGTACTTCACCTTACCTCCTGAATACAGAAGCATTTTGGCATCTGCCTTGGCAATACCTGAAAATCCTGATACATTGAAGTTATTGTTAAAAGCTCCTTCCGGAATATTGATAAAGGGAGCGAGATTGATTTCCGGTGACGTAAGTCTTGCTGTTCCGTTAAGATAGCCGGCTTTACCACTCAATTCCAGGGTAGGAAGAAAGATATCTTTCAGCTTGTGTTCGTCAAGATCGGTAAGCTTGTTTTGGGTAACCTGCATTTTGAGGTTCGAGTCCCGAACCATAGCACTATCCAGAAGTTCTTTAAAATCCGGCGCAGACTGTGCCCAGCCAAAAGCGGGGAAAGCAAAAAAACTAAACGTAAAAATCAATAAATTGTTTTTCATGGTTTATGTTTATAACAAATATAATGCAAAAAAAAGTAAAATCATTAAAGATAATTCTACAATATGGTGAATTTAAAGTAAGTTTAAAATGTGTTTAAGTTTAAAGCCTTATAAAATAAAGTTTTGGCCGATGCGTTTAAATGTTAATTAAAAACTAAAAAATGTTGAAAAAATATTTAACTCTACTTTTAGCATTGAACCTTTAGTGTATTTTTATGAGGAAATAAAGGGATAGAAGTATATTCAATTGAAAAAATATCCATGACTTTTATTCTGATTTTGATTTGAGAGTTGGATTCTTCGGAATAAAAAACTGAATAAACTTTTAGAAATAACAAAAACAGTGCTTCATCTTAAATTCACACCAACCTATTTAATAAAAAAATTATCTTTTGAAACACATTCTCACCATATTCTTCTTTTTACTATACATCTTTTCAACTGCACAAGATCAGAATATCTGCAAGTGTGAAGCTTTAGAAAAAGCCAAAGACAGTTCAAGAAAAACCTATTCTTACAATTATAAAATAACAAGAAAACAAGCACTTACTCCTCCTTTTAAATTCATATCTATCCAATATTTAAAAAGGTTTTCAAGATCTGAAAACATAATAGATTCTTTAGAAATGAAAATGGCTTCTGCAGAAAGCAAAGTCGCATCGGACAGTCTATTGGGATATTATAAAGTAAGAGACTCCATTAAAAAAATAGAATTTGCAAAACAATATGGAGACATTCCCTTGCCTTTAATTGTTAAGATAGGCAAGCTTAATAACACTATTGCTATCCTTTATCAGACAGAGTCTTTTTTTAATGCGAAATACTATCTAAGAATTTCTATGGACAATGGAGAAACCTGGAAGAATTATTATACTGGCATGGAAAAGAATAATAATTATTTTTTTAAAAAAAATTCTCAATTCCCATTGTGGAAAGATAGTCGCCACCTACAGATTGAAGCAGATATTGTGAGAATGACCAGACCATTAACCTTCCCAAGTGGTGAATCTGAATATGAGACATTAAGAAACAATGCGCTAGTAGTTATTAATATTGATGAGATCATAAAAGATTCTGACGGAGACGGGCTTAATGATCTTGAAGAAAAAATGGAATTTTTTACCGATCCTTTGTCAAAAGACACCGACAACGATGGAGTTTCTGATCCTGAGGATAATAATCCAAAATACAAAACGATAGACAATGATTTTACAAAAGCATTATTAGCCGCTTTATACGGGGAATATGATCTTGTTGATAATCCTGATCCGTTAACCATTGAGTTTATTGTGAATTTAAAAACATTTAAAGAAGATTTTGCTTCACAGAGAAAAAGGTATAATTCTTCTTCAAATAACACTAAAAAGAGTTTCCTTGATATGCTACAATATCATGTTATGGTAACGAATGATGAAAATCTAAGAAGAACAGATACTTTAGGTGAAAAGATAATTTTTCTTACCTCAAAAGAGTTTTCAAAATATGCCCAACAAAGTTTTAGCAATCTATACGTTCCTGTTTACAGCAACCTTTTCAAATGTGATGATAAAAAAGACACTTATATTTTAATCCATAATGGGGTTTCCAGAGGTGAAACTTATGTTATAACAAGAATTCCTGAAGGCTGGAATATTAAGGTAATTAATCAGTGGATAACATAATAAAATTGACTCTATTTTTTTTTATTCTATTCTGAATTTAGAATCTGGATTCCAACGAAATGACAAACGCCATATTTAATACCATCTACTACTATAGATAATAAACGAAAACTCCCCACATCGCTGTGAGGAGTTTTCTGTATAATTATAATAAGCTGATTTATCTTTGAACTGCTTTTTTCAAGCCAGCATCAGGACGTAAAATTCTGTAACGAACTTCGATATCTTTCGGTACATAGAACACCAATGGAAGTTTACTGTTGTATCTTACCGTTTCAGGCTTTAAGGTAACAAACTTTTTAGTCAGTTTTTTATCCATGCAGCCCATCAGGGTTCCGGCAGTCTCACCTTTAGATTCTACCTCATAATAGTTGTATCCCCATCCCTGAAGATCCTGAGTTTTCATTTCCCCCATCAGGAAATAGTTGTTACAATCTAACATTTTTTCAGCACCTACAAAAAGTTCAACTTTTAAATCGTTTTCGTTTTTTGCTACGGGAAGCTGAATATATACTTGCTTATATCCTTCTTTTGCTTTGGGGAACATTTCAATCTGTAGTTTTTCAAACTTTTCTGCCTTCTTTTGTGCGAAAGCATTTACTCCAGCCATTAATACTAATCCTGTGATTAAAGTTTTAGAAAATTTCATCTTTTAATAATTTTTTTAATTGCTATTATACTAATTCCAAAAACCATTCCAAAATTAAACAATCGTTTGATTTTTCGATTTAATTCTATTTTCATTGAAAGCCCAGAAACAAAAAACTGCAGTAATTTTTACTGCAGTCTTTTTATAAGTTACTCTGAAATTGCGACATTACTTCCTTTTGTATGTGCATTCATCTGTGGTGCGTAATAATTCTGCATCGTTGTAATTCCGTTGGAGAATTTTCCTGATGCATTGGCAACCACATCATATTCAAAAACATATTTTCCTTTTGGCATGTACTGAATATAGAAGTTGGTAGAAGCATCTTTGGTTGACTGATAATACCCAAGATTATTTTTCCATTGATATCCGGATAATACATCTACAGGTTCAAATCCTGCCGCACGCATATCTTTAATATGGATAAACTCCATGGCTCTGTCTGTATTCAGAATCATTCTTACCGTTACTTTATCTCCTACTTTCAACGGGGTTTCAGAAGAGATTTTCTGAAGTTCTTCTCCGTTTACGGTTTTCACTTTTTTATAGAGTTCTTTCGTCACGGAAATATAACTTTCGGAAGATTTGATTTTATCGAGATCTTCGTAATACTGCCAGAACAATCCTCCCTGTACAATTCCAGGGCCAGGTTTTGTTACAGTTACAGTTGCTAAGTTTTTATCTACGGCGTCTGGTTTCAAAGTTGATTTCACATATCCTGTAGCTTGTGTCTGAGGAGCTAATTCTTTTCCTCCCCAAACGATAGCAGCTTTATCACTTTCTGCTCCTGTCCATGATTTTCCTGAATTTAAGATGGTAAAGATCACCTCAGCAGTTCCTCTTGAGCTTCCCCATGAGTTCACTTCCTTCTGAGTTACCAGCCAGATTTTCATGTCTTCAATAAAGCTTTGATCGTTAGATTTTAACTTATTGAATGCTTCCAATGCTCCAGCGTGGTTGACCACCTTTGAACCGAACCATCCCCAGTCATTAAGGTTTTGCTTCCAGTAAACACCTTGGGTTTTTGTATCTGTAGACGTTTCTTTAAGGTAAGTCATCAATTTATCAGATACATCTTTCAGACCGTAATCATTCATTAACAATGCTGCACGGTGAAGTCCGAAGAATGTGAAGTCTGTGATCTTTGCTGTTTTTGCTTTTTGTTTAACTAATGTTTTCAAGGTCGCACCTTTTCCTTTCAACGGATATTGTTTTTCCCAGTAATTTCTGGTATCCAGATAATCCATAGCCCAGTTATTCCAGACGTTGCCTTTCTTTACATCAAAATACTTGTTGATTTCATTATCTACATACTGAATCAACTTAGCTGTAATAGCATTCTGGTCGGCACTTTGATAGTCTTTCACATTGTCTTTTAACCAGGAATTGATTTTCCCTAAGTTTTTAAGGATATACAATGAGGTACCATAAGAGCTTGGATAACCAGAATACCAAGAGAATCCACCATCTGGATTTTGTAGTTTTTTGAACTCATCCCAATCCTGACTGATAGAATTTTTCATGGTATTAGCATCAAATAATAATGCCAGTTTCTGCATCTGCTCGCCTTCATTTTTGCTTTCCAATACCCAAGGGGTTTCTTCCAGCAGCAGTTGTTTCAACTCCTGATTTTTTTCAAGATTTGAATTCAATAATCCTTTGTTCTGATATTCTTCAAAAACCGTTTTCATTTTTGGATTGGCTTTGAATATTTCTGAAGCCAGTACATCTGCAAACCATTTATTGAAGATCACATCTGCAGAGTTATTCTGATCATTTTTCAGACTTGGAAGGGCAAACATAATCTCCCAGATCGGATTGGTTGTCAATTCTAACGTATTGGAAACATTAGAGGCTGTCGTGGATGCATTATTTTTAAGATTATCCAGTACAAATGTTTTGGTTTCTCCTTCTTTCACAAATACTGGAACGGCATCCGTCACCAGCATTCTGTTGGGCAATACAGCAATAGCCTGCTGCTCACCGTCAGAATATTGACCTGCTTTAGCAACTACTTTGAAAATAATAGAGGAAACATTGTCCGGAACTTTTAATTTCCATGTTAATGCACTGCTTCCGTTTTCATTTAAACTGAAGTTTTGAGTTCCTGACGTAAGTCCAAATTTTGAAGAAATATTCTCATTGGTAAAGGCATCCAGAATTTGTAATTCGGCAGAACCGTTCAGTTTTTTATCTGTAAGGTTAGATAACTTCGCCTGCAGATTCAGTTCATCTCCTTCTCTCAGGAATCTCGGATAGTTTGGAGTTACAGAGAATTCTTTTTGTGTTACCACTTCTTTTTCCAATGTAGCAGCTCTTGCATCCTGGGTGTGTGCCAGGAACATTAATTTCCATTTTGTCAGCGCTTCCGGAGAAGTGAATTCAAAGCTTACATTTCCTTCAACATCCGTTTTCAGATTAGGATAGAAGAATGCGGTTTCATTCAGGTTTTGGCGTACAGCTACTTTGTCCAGTTCTTTTGCTACATCATCATGATCTAAAACTCCGTCTGCATTAGATGCCATTACGTCTATCGCTGCATTATCCACAACTTCTTTTGCCACAGATGCTCTGGCAGTTTTAAATCTTGCTCCTGCAATTGGTGATGGTGGTAGCGCATAAGCTGGAGCTTTTACTCCTTCTCTATTTTGAAGCCCTGCAACTTCTCCCTGCAACGTGTAGAAAAGATCACCATCAAACCAGTTGAACTGTGGAACCTGTACATACTTATCTTCAAAATATCTTAGTCTTTTCTGATAGTTTTGCTGCTGTAGATAATTGTTGATCCCATATGAAGTAACGATCACAAATGGAGTGTACAATTTTCTCCAACTAAAGCTGTTTGCGGCAAACTGATCCAGAGACATATCATACATATTGGCCAATACCTCAGCATTGATCTTTTCCTTATCATTTCCAGTTACTTTTACCGTCCATTTTTCCTTTGCATTAGGCTCAAGTTTATCTCTGAAGGTTACTGTTTCAATTTTTAAAGGTTTTTCTGTGTCTTTTATTTTTAAAGAAACAGATTCTGTATTCACATCATTGAATGCTACCAGCTGAAACTGAAGGTTCAGGTCTGATACACTTTTATCTTTAGGAATTTCAGCAGTATATTCCAATATTCCTTTTTTCATCTGATGAACTTCTGAAATCGTTTTTCCGGATCCATCCTGTACAAAAACATTCACTAATGCATCAGGAATTGCTGAAAACACATACACTTTAGCCTTTTCTCCTCTTGACAATTCTTCTTTCGGAGCAATCACTGTAAGGAACGTTTTCTGAACCGGCTTTAAAGAGGTTTTATCCCAGACACTGAAATTCTGAGCTGTTTTTATAGTGTCTTTCCCTTCAATATTGAAAAGTTCCAGCTGGTAATCTCCTGCTTCCAGTTTTCCTAAATCAAGATTCGTTGAAAGCTGAGCATTGTCAGCAGATGGCTGCTGTTGTCTTTCAACCAATACTTTTTCTGTTTTCCAATTTTTGATCTCATCATTTTTATCGAAAAGATCATGTGGGAATTTGCTGATAAATTCTTCTTTTGAATATTTCGGTAGATTCTGAACATCAGACTTGAAATTATCTCTGAAAATTCTGTCCGGAGCAATCAGTTTTGATAACTTCACCTGATATGGTTTCTTAAGATTCTGATCATTATAGTTCTTGGTTTCTACCTTCACTTTCACATTGTCATCTGCAAAAGTATTGCTGATATTTTCTGCAAGGATGTAGTGAGAAACCGAAGCTACTTTCAATTGAGTATTTGCAGTCTGTGTTTCCCCATTGATGTCTGTCACAGAAGCATTGATGGCATAGTTATCAATTTGTATACCTTCCAGTTTTTCATCTTTTTGAAGTTCTAAACGGATCATAAACTCTCCTTTTTCATTGGTCTTTACTTCGCCCAGAATTGAGTTTTCATTATCATTGTCCTGCGGATACCAGCTAAAATATCTCCATCTGATATTCTGTTTTTTGATTTCGTAGTTAACGGTAGTATTGTTCAGCGGAACACCGGAAAACATTACTGCTTTTCCTTTCAGTTCTATAGTTTGTCCGTATTTATATTCCTCTTTTACCGGAGTAAAAGTGACTTCAAATTTTGGTCTTTTGTATTCTTCTACCCTGAAATTTTTATATCCCTGGCTTTCACCGTCTATTCTCAGATAAAAATTACCGTTCAGTTTTCCTTTTGGAAGGATAAAGCTTCCATGATAAGAGCCAAATTCATTGGTGGTAAAATCCTGTGAAGAAACCTCTTCACTATTCGTATTCAATAATGTGATTTTCTGTTTCAATCCTGAAAGAACAGATTCAACTTCTTTATTGATTCTGGTATTAATCACCTTGAAATACACTATCTGCCCCGGACGGTAAATCCCTCTGTCTATGAAGATCTGAGCAGTTGAACGGGTTTGTTTATTAGGATTATAATCGTCAGCATAGCCTCTGTTTCCATAGACCTGCATGATCTGGAAATCATTCGTCTTAGGCTGTTGAATCAGAAAAGTTCTGTAATAATCTTTGTTTTCAGAAGAAGGGAACATAAATACTCCATTTGCATTCGTTGCTCCTTCAATTTTAGTTAACGTTTTATTGGAAACAAATTCATAAAATCTAAGGCCTTCATTTCCTATAGGTTTACCATTTTCACTGTTAACCAATTTCAATTCATCTGCCAAAGGTTTTCGGTCTGTTTTAGATTGATAGATGATCCTGTTTCCAGAAACCAAAAAGTAAAAATTCTGTCTGGAGTCTGAATCTTTCATGTCAGCTCCTGCAACCGTAAATTCAGCTACATATACTCCTGAAGGAAGCGGTTTCACCTCCAATGTGGTTTTATGATTCTGATAATCCTTAGGATCCGGAAGCTGAAATGTTTCTTTTCTTACCAGATTTTTTTTCAGTTTTCCAAAGGTATTGGAATAAGAATCCTGAACGTATTGAAGCAATGGTGTAAAATCATCTTTCACTTCATAAATATTCAGGGTAAATTCTGATACATTCTGATATTGTGCAACAAAATGAATCGGCAGATTGTTCTGAGTCTGTGCTTCATATTTCAGAGTCAGATATGGATTGACAATCTGTGCTTCCTTGCTTTTGATATTTTCAATGAATGGAGATTTCGGGTATTCATTTTTAGCCTGGGCAGCCAATGCTATAGCTTCTTTAGGTTTCTTCTTGCCCACAAGCTCATCCATGATCTCTCCCATGATGACCACTTTATAATCTCCTTCTACATCAGATTTTAAAAGATTCTGAAGCTGTTCAAGTTTATCTTTACAATGATTGAAGTTGCAGTTCTCTGTAATCTTTTCTTTCATGAAATACAGCTTTGTATTTCCTGTATTCTGAGCAATCAGTTCATCATAAATGGCATTGATCGTAATGCGGTTTGCTGTCAGTTCATTTTTTGTGAAAATATTATTTTCAGATAAAAATACTACTTTCCTGATTGCGTACCAGTCAGACAATGTTGGAAAATAAGCGATATCCTCAGTACCTGAAAAAATATTCTTATACTTTTCCAGAGAGACTTTTTTCATTTCAGGTTTCTCCTGATCAAGTTCCTGAAAGCTTTTTGTTAAATAATTTTTAAAATCAAGCTTACTCCAGGTCTCAATTTGTGAAATATCCTGAGAGTTGATATTGGTTCTTCCGTTGACTTTCCATGAGTTCTGGTTGTAATAATCCATGAAAAAACCATTCAGTAAAACTTTGTATACCAATTTGCCTTCCCCACTCATTTTGCCTTCTGCATCTTTAAGCTTTTTAAAAAATTGGGAAGCGGAATCATTCTGGTCATCATCCACCGTTTGATTTACAATACTGAACTCCGCTTTCAGAGAACGGATCAGTTCAAAAGTATTATTTTCTTTCATAGCTTGTTTCTGTATGTCTAAAATGATGGGAAGATTAGATTTATAAGCTCCTTTCGTACTGTTTTCAGCCACTTTTTTCCATTGGGTATCGTAATATTTCTGTGCGGATACCATTGAAAAGCTTAGCATTACTAGCAAAAGCAGAAAAATCTTGGAAAATCTTTTCATATATATTAATTTTGATAAATGAACATCTTAAAAATACTGAAAAAAACTATCATAGACAGCCAATTTTATGTCTCTCTTATGGGAACTCTTTTTGCAGTATTTTTCATGAAAGAGCAAAACACATTCCGTTTCCCTACCTTTGCATTAATTTTCATCACTTATTTCAGTGGTTACCTGTATACTAAATACCAATACACCAAACATTTTTTTAAAATAGTAGTCATCAATGCTGTTGCAGGAATGGTCTGTGCTTTTTTAATCATTCACAACCACAATGAAATAAGGCTTTTGAAATGGTTCATTATTGTAGTATTGGGACTGCTTTACAATAGTTTCTTTCTCGATGTTTATATCCGGAAAATCCCACTACTCAAAGTTTTTTATGTTGGATTAGTCTGGGCCTTGGTCAATTGCTGGCTCACCCTTCCGGAATTCAGTATTCCCATTTTTCTGATCAGCTTTTTCTTTATCACTGCACTTGTGCTTCCTTTTGACATCCGGGATATGAATAATGATACGGTAAAAACCTTTCCTATGCTGATAGGTGTTCAGAATACCAAATACATTGCCTATGCACTTGTTTTCATAAGCAATATTATTGGAGTTTTTTGTCTTGAATTATCTTATGCCGCAGCTTTTTTTATGACCAGTATTGTAACTTATATTCTCATCTATTTCTCTGATAACAAAAGAGATGACAGCTATTTTTCATTCGGAGTGGAAACTTGTTCGGCACTTCCTTTTTTATTTTTACTAATAATGGAGTATTTTTGACGAATGATTATTAAGAAGCTTTCCCTCTACAATTTCAAAAACCACTCTGAGAAAAAATTTGAATTTTCCCCGCAGATCAATTGTTTTGTGGGCAATAACGGTGTGGGAAAGACCAATATTCTGGATGCTCTGCATTATTTATCTGTAGGAAAAAGCTTCCTGGGAAATACAGATGTCAATAATATTAAAAAAGAAGAAGACTTCTTTACTCTTGATGCTGAAATTATGAATGAGGACAGCGAAGATATCATTAGAATCACCCAGCCCAAAGAAGCCAAAAAGGTGATCAAAAAGAATGATAAGAGCTATGACAGGCTCGCAGATCATATCGGCTACCTTCCGAGTGTTATGATTTCTCCCTACGATTCCAATCTCATTTCAGATTCCGGAGAAAGCAGACGAAAGTTTCTGGATGCGATGATCTCTCAAACGGATTCAGAATATCTTTTTGACCTCATCCAATATCAGAAAACAATTCAGCAGCGAAATGCTTTACTGAAATATTTTGCCAAAAACAGAACGTGGGATAAAGATTCACTTGAAATTTACGATGACCCGATCACAAAATTTGGGACTAAAATTTTTAAGAAAAGAAAAGAGTTTGTAGAACAGCTCAACCCTATTGTTCAGAATTTCTATCAGATTATTTCTGGTGGGAAAGAAACAGTATCTGTTATTTATGAATCTCATTTGCTGGAAGATTCTTTTGAAAACCTTTTAAAAGAAAGCCTTGAAAGAGACCGTATGCTCACCTATACTTCAAAAGGAATTCATAAAGATGATCTTCTTTTTGAAATGGATCATGTTTTAATCAAAAAAACAGGATCTCAGGGGCAGCAGAAATCCTTCCTTATTTCTTTAAAACTGGCTCAGATGAGTCTTGTAAAAGAGCTCACAAAAAAGACTCCTATTCTATTGCTTGATGATATTTTTGATAAACTTGATGATACGAGAGTTTCACAACTAATTGAGCTCGTAAATAAAGAAAGTTTTGGTCAGATTTTCATAACAGACACTCATCGAGAACGTACAGAAAGCGTGGTAAAGAAAATTAATGAGGAAAGTATAATTTTTGAAGTCTAACCAGCTAAGATAGGTATCTCCCCGAATTTTGAATCAAAAAAAAGAAGCATTTGAATTTGATTCTCCTTTTTATAGTATTTTTTATCTTAACTTATCATTCCCAAATCACGGAACGCTAAACCCAAATCACGCCTCCAACCCCACACCACGACAATGAAGAAGAAAAAACGTGAATATCAATCCTCTGAACTGGTAAAATCTTTTGCCAGGATTTATGGTTTTGAACATAAACTTATTGCTTTTGACATTAAAGATTTCCTTGAAGAGTATCTTGATGAAAGCCTTTTCAATGAAATTAGAAGTGTCAATATAGAAAACCAATGTATTATTATTAAAATTGATTCTCCCTTACTGAAACATGATTTTAAAATGCGTAAAAGCTTTTATCTCAAAAAGTTCCAGGATAAATTTGGGGTAGAAAAGTTCAATGACCTTCAAATATTATAAGACAAAAATGTATACCTATAGAAAAATGCTACCCGAGGGTAGCATTTTTATTATATTAATGTTCTTCTGATTTATTAGAAATAGTACTGTTCATAAGATCATCTGCTTTCTTATCCAGTCTGGAACTTAATGGCAGGAAGAATTTCAACGGATGCTTCATAAAATACCTGAAGATTTCTTTATAGATCTCACTTACCTGTCCGAAATTCATCTTTCTTGATCGGAATGCCAGGAACATGGATAAGCTGAAACTTACCAGGAAGTTGAAGAAACCTATCAGGAAAACTGTTACAAAAGACATCCAGAACGTATAAGAATCTACTGAAAAATCTTTTCCATATAGTCCCAACGCAAAGTTACCCGCTGCAAATGTAATATGCCTGATATCAAGATCCAACCCGAAAAACATCCCTACCGGAGCTGTTGCTCCAAGGAACACCCCGAACCAAAAGTTGGAAACAATTCCAGGCCAGTTTTTAGCATAATATTTTGAAAGTCCTTTAGCAAATTTCTTTCCGAAAAAGCTTCTGATTGAAAGGTTCTTGGCAATTCTTTCCGGAATCTGGTAAAACACGGAATTGTTCCCGATATTCCCTGAAATAATCCCTGAAATAAAAAGATAAAACCCAGCAATACTTGCATGCAGAATCGCTTTTGATTTAAAAGGATCAAGGTCTTTTAACAATTTATCAGATCTGTCTACAGCCAGATTTTGTGAGAAAAACACATCCAATCCGTAAATAATGGCAAGCGCCACCGGAAAAGCAAGCAATACATTTCCTACAAAGGCAATAAACTGACTTCGGAATAATTTGGATACCAAATGGGCAAACTCAGTATTGTTTCTTTGGGTCTTTCCTTCTTCAGACAATACTTTTGTCATCGTAGCGGCAGTCATTGCCGGCTGTTTTGTAGCAAGAGTAAAGCCCATCAGATAGATCATCACGAATCCCATTGCATAGTTCATGGAGTACAGAAAAGCGTGTGAAAAGTCACTCCCGGGGATATATCCGTAGAGCATTTTCAGAACACAAAGTGCTCCTACAATAATTCCACCGCCACTAGCCTTGTAGAACATAGTCATATATTCCTTTCGGGTAGAAGTAATATAGTGCGTCCCTGCTTCTGCGGTATGATTGGTAATAAGGTGGGAAATCAGCCTTGTACTATCGTTAATCAGATCAGAAATATTATTTTTATGAGATTTATAACTCAGAATATTAAAGATCAACTGTTTAGATTTTATCTGAACATCTTCATCGGTGTCGATAACCAATAACTGAACAATTTCATATATCCTTTCAGTCTGCTGGCGAATTTTTAACAGGGATTGATTGATCTTTCCGGAAATACCATATTTGGCAGAATTTTTAAAAGCAATATTTACAAATTCCTGGCATTGTTCTGCATAGATTTTAATTTGCTTATATCTGCTGTCCTTGGAATGCAGCTGAAGTTCAGGGTCTTTTACCAGATCTTCTGCTAATGTTTCCAGTTCGTTCTGAAGCGCAAGAAACGGGTTGTCCAGATTTCTGTACTGCGGAGCCATTCTCACCACTTCCACTTCCATAGCCATCCCCGTAACCCTCCAGGAAAGAATATTCATTGAGAAAATAAGTTCTTTTTTCACATTCGGTTTCAGAATGAAATCCGAAGCCCCCAGCATGTTTAAAAATTCATCAATCTCATTTTCAGGAAGATTATGAAGATATCTAAGATCCTTCTTCGGTCTAAGACTCACATTATCAATCATAAACCACACCGTTTTTTCGTTTTCAACAGGTGGCAAAACCTTGTTCAGGATTCTTTTTTTAAGTTCCGGAAAGAAAGCATTTTCTGAAAGAATATTAGCCTCCGTCAACGAAAGATTGAAGGGTCTTCCTCTAAATATATTGTGGATATAATGTTTAAAGTTCTCAGCAAAATTAGGATTGCTTCTGAAAAAATTGAGCACATCTGTAAAGTCTGCCTCTTTAATTGTCTCTAAAAACTCTGCAAAGGGCTCTAAAGAAAGGGTTTCATTCTTAAAAGAAAAATATTTTTTAAGAACTGACTCAAAGTTTGTGCTGGAATTAAAGAATTTCATTAGTACAAAGATACTATTTCAAACTCACATTCCTCATCTGTCTCATGATCCAATTATGTTTCTTTCTTAAATAGGGAGATGGATTTTTAGGGTCATACTTTTTCGGATTAGGCAATACAGCGGCAATCCAGGCTGCATCTGAAGCACTTAGGTCTTTGGATGATTTTCCAAAATAATATTGAGCAGCAGCTTCCACCCCAAATACCCCCTGCCCCATTTCAATGGAATTCAGGTATCTTTCAAGGATAATATCTTTACTCCATACTTTTTCTATGATAAAAGTATAGACAGCTTCCAGCCCTTTTCTTACCCAGCTCCTTCCCTGCCAAAGAAATATATTCTTTGCTGTCTGTTGGGAAATGGTACTTCCTCCTCTTATTTTTTTACCTTTCTCATTATATTTCATAGCTTTTTCGATGGCTGTATAATCGAAACCGTCATGATCAAAGAATTTCTGGTCTTCAGAAGCAATTACTGCTTTTTTTACATTGCTTCCCATTTCGTCATAGGAAATATAATCTCTGTGTAGTTTTCCATATTCAAAAAAACCTCCTATCTGGGTAAGGGTAATTGGCGGATTAAAAAACCTGCCCCAGATAATAAACACTACATTCAGAACCAGAATGATGAAGATAAGCTGTTTAATTTTTTTCCACATAATTGTATAAAAAGGAAAGGCAAAAATAAGCAAATAGTATGAGTTTTACTGTAATTCTTTCATGTAAGTAAGCTGATAACCCGGTAAAAGTTCAGGATGGAAGATTTTAATATAATCTTTGAGAATAAGATCTGCTCTTACTACACCACTTTCAAAGAAATCATTAGCTTTCAGTTTTTCTTTTCCTGCAATAGTGTATATTTTTCCTTTATTGAATACATCAAGTTTTCCGTAGAAGGGATTCATTCCAAACATTTCCTTTTTTGAAGTGTGACTTCCTGCATTTACCCAGTACTGTACCCCTCCTGCTTTGGCATATACTTCTTCAAAGCTCATTGTCAGTGCTTTTTCATCTTTGTTGTCCTTCATGATATAATTCGCATTGGCATCAGAAATATAATGAGCAACGGAAGTATTTCCTCCGGGAAGATACCACACATCTCCATACATTTCGTTAGCTAGGACAACTGGTTTTTCTTTTGCTGTTGAAGCCAGTTTTTTCAGCTCACTATAATTTTTTTCAACCTCCTGATATTTAGCTTCTGCTTCCTTTTCTTTTCCGAAAAATTCTCCGAAAAGCTTGATATAGGCCGTTTTTTCCAAAGGTTTCTGTTCCATGTATTCATCAAGAAATACAACCTGAATACCATTATTTTTCAAAAGCTCATAAGTATTATCAAAACTGGCAATATGATTGGTAAAAATAGCATCGGGTTTCATGGAAATGATCTTTTCCACATCGTATTTCTGTTCGCTTCCTACATTCTGAATTTTTCCTTCTTTAAGCAGATTCTGGATTTTATCTGAATAAATATACTCCGGACTGGAAACTCCTATGATTAAATTTTCTGCTCCAAGCTCTGAAATATACCCTGCCATACTTGCATTCAACAGGATAATTTTCTTGAATGGAATCTGATTTTGTTTAAAATTATAAGTGAAATTCCCCGATTTCAGCTCCAAGGTACCATCATGCTCCTTAAACTGGGTACGGGCGGAGATATTTGTCCAGTCTGAGGACGAAATTTTTGATTCTCTTTTACAAGCTGTTAGCGCAAAAACCGTAAATAAAAGTAAAATTCTTTGTTTCATCTTTCAAAGAAAGGAAAAAAGTGCTATATTTGCAAACCTTTAAACAACAAGGTAACACAAGGCCTCGTGGCGCAACTGAATAGCGCATCTGATTACGGCTCAGAAGGTTACAGGTTTGAATCCTGTCGAGGTCACCAAAAGCCAAAAGGCGCCACTTTAAGACAAGTGGCGCCATTTTTATTTACTTTTTACAAATTCGAGGTCTCGGAGGATATTTTTCAGCATTTCTTTAGCGCATTCTGTCTGGTCTTTTACACCTTGCTTCAATAATTACTACAACAATTTCAAAATAAGTCGATGGCATCGCAGTATTAATATTTATAGCAATGCAACTTTTAGTATTTGAGCGGAATATTTTTAACATTTGATAAAGTAGGAGGATAAAATTATCTATACTTCTTTAAGCTTTGCTATTTAAATATTAAATTGCACCTATGTTAAAAAAACCATGGACAAATACAGCTTTTTAGAAATAACCGCCTTTATTGGAATTTTTCTTGTATTTTTTCTTGCGTTGTTTTTATTGACTGTAAAAACCAAGCACAGACTTGCAAATTGGCTTCTTGCTTTTTTTCTTTTTACAAACGCTGTAGATGCTTTTAAATTTTTGATGCGTGATTTTCCTGTTAATTTTATCAACCTCGAGGCTTTTCGTTGGAGTATAAACTATTTGGTTCCGGCATCATTTTATCTCTATGTACTGTCCGTTTGTTTTTCCAAATTTCGATTAAAACCGAAACATTTATTGCATACCATTCCGTTTGTTGCTTTCAATTTGTATATGATGTCAGGAATATATTTTGAGGATAGAGCTGCGAAAGTGAATTTCATAAATGCGATGAATCAAACGCCTATCATGCATTTTTTTTATTTCCTTTTCGAATTTCTATTTCAAGTTTATTTTATTGCTTCATTTCTGGTTATTAGAAAATCTAAAACTGTCTATCTCGAGAATTATACAAATCCAAATATTTCTATTCTAAATGCACTTTACAAAATAACAATTCTATATTATGTTTTACATTTTTTAGTTCTTATAAGATGGCTGGTTAGCTTTATCTTTGGTTGGGGAGAACTCAGACAATGGATTGTTACCCTTGACGGATTTGCCTTTTTCTTTTGTACGTGTTGGTATCTATTTGTTGCATTAAATAATCCTGAATTTTTCAGAGGAGTTAATTCTCAATTGAAACCTCTCGTAGATCTAATTCCGAAACAAAAATCCTCTCCCATACTTGACGATGAAAAAAATAAGCAAATCATAGCTTTGAAAGAATTTATGATTAAAAATGAACCTTATTTAGATTCTTCATTGACGATTCAGGATTTGGCAGAACAATTAAATATGCCCGTCAAAGATTTATCGGCTTTGATTAATCTGTATATGAATAAGCATTTTTTTGATTTCATTAATGAATATCGAATCGAAAAAGCTAAAGAAATATTGAAAAATCCTTTGCAAAAAGAACTGACTATTTTAGAAATTCTTTATGAGGTTGGTTTCAATTCCAAATCGTCGTTTAGTACTTCTTTTAAAAAATATACAGGAACAACTCCGACAAATTTCAGAAAAAACCCAAATTAATCCATTCTTTTTCTAAGAAATGCGTTCGACTTTTTTTAGTCGGTCGCGTACTGAGACGTTTTAAAGCATCTTTGCAGCAAATTATAAAATCAGAATCGATTATGAAAAATTTCTTGTGTGTATTTCTAGTGCTTTTATCTCTGAATACTTTTGCACAAAAAGCCATATCCAATTCCAATAAAGAAAAAGCAAAAAAAATCGATTTGATTATTGGTAAATATCACGACTACAATCTTTTTAACGGAAGTGCTTTGGTTATTCAAAACGGCGAAATTATCTTGCAAAAAAATTATGGAAAAGCCGATATGAACTGGAGTATCGAGGCAACTTCTGACACAAAATTCAGAATTGGCTCCGTAACAAAACAATTTACTGCAATGCTGATTATGCAGTTAAAACAAGAAGGAAAAATCAAGCTGGATGACAAAATAAGTGATTATCTTCCTTGGTTTAGTAAAACGACAGGAAGTAAAATTACCATTCATCAATTGTTAACGCATACTTCTGGCTTACCAAATTACACTGATTTCCCTGATTTTAAAACTAAAATGGTTTTCGAAAATTTGTCTGGGAAAGATTTTGCTATCAAATATTTCAAGGATAATTTAGGATTTGAACCAGGAACAAAGCATAATTACTGCAATACGGGCTATTATCTATTAGGATTAATTATTGAGGAAATTACCAAGAAACCTTATGAGAAAGTTCTTCAGGAAAAGATATTTGATGTCATTGGAATGAAAAATACAGGAATTGAAGATCCAAAAGAAATCATTTCAAATTATGCTCAAGGCTATGATTTTGATTACGACGGTTATCAAAAAACAGATTACATTAATATAAAAACTGCGGTGTTTTCTGCTGGTGGAATGTACAGCACAGCAAATGATATGCGAAAATGGGATGATGCTTTATACACGAACACTTTACTGAATGACGAGAACAAAAAAATATATTTCACGCCAAGTTTAGGTGATTACGCTTACGGTTTGGTTGTCCAGAAACATCAGAATTTTTTAGGTTCGGGAAAAGACATTACAACAATGGCACATAGCGGCGGAATCAATGGTTTTTCCTGCAATATTGCCAGAATTCCTGAGGAAAAAATATACGTAATCTTGCTTGATAACACTAGAGCAGGTAAAAGAGGCGGACAATTGGAAGCTGTTATCGATGATGTCTTCGGAGTTCTATACAATACCAAAGTTGATTTGCCTAAACCATTAATTATCTTCGAAGTTTATAAAAAAATGAAAGCAGAATCAGTAGAAAAAGGAATTGCTTACTTGAAAGAACTGAAGAAAAACAAATTCGATTTCTATAATTTTAATGGTTTTGAAAATGAATTGAATAGATTAACATACAAGTTTTTGGGTGAAGGAAAACCTGATGATGCTTTAAAAATTATTGATTATGCAGTTTCAGAATTACCCAACTCATCCAATATTTATGATACACGTGGCGAGATTTATTTTAATAAAAAAGATTACAATGCTTCTAAAAAGAATTATCAGAAAACGTTGGAACTGAATCCTAATAATGATAATGCCAAAGAAATGCTTTCAAAAATCAATCAAATTCTATTTCCAAAAAACTAATTAAAATGAAGAACCGATTTTTCTTATTATTAACAATTGTTTTATTGACAAATACGCTTTCTGCCCAAGGGTTAAATAATCCAAAAGAAACAAAGAAGATACATCAAAATTCGACTGAACAAAAATCAGAAATCAATCAAATTGATTCCTTAATGACGAAATCTTACGAAAGAGGTTTGTTCAATGGAAATGTCCTTATTGCTAAAAATGATAAAATTATTTATCAAAAATCATTTGGTTTTACCGATGAAACGAGACAAACTCCTTTAAACAGCAAGTCAATATTCAATATGGGCTCTATCGCAAAAGAATTTAATGCTGTTGCCATCATGATTTTGGTTGAACGTGGTCTTCTAAATCTTGATGACAAGGTATCCAAATTTAATTTAGGATTACCAAAATGGGCAGAAAAGGTTTCTATACGTCATCTGATTAATTATGCCAGTGGTATTCCTCCAATCGAACGATTAAAACCCGAAAATGATGCTGAGGCATGGAATATTTTGAGAAGTAATAATAGTCTACTCTTTGAACCAGGTACCAGTTACAGGTATGATAATGGCAATGTCTTTTTGCAAAGAAGAATTATTGAAAAAGTAACCGGAATGTCTTTTCAGCAGTTTGTCATTAAAAACATTGTTAACCCTTTGAAAATGACTAATTCCGTATTTGATCCAATATTTGGCTCTAAAAACAGAACCTCTTGTTATGATATGGACAATGTCCGATGCCCGGAATTGAAATTTATTAGCGGCTGGCTTTGGGTAGATATCAATGATTTTTATAAATGGACTGAAGCGATGAATACAAATCGTTTAATATCCAAAAAATCCTTTCAAACTTTGTTGAATAACCCATACGCAAAAGAGGAAGGCGGATCACTTGGCAGATACTTTGAAAAAGAAGACCTACAAAGACACAATGGAATTTCGTATAAATTTGAATCCATTTTTTTAAACGATTTTAAAAATAAAATTACGATAATTCTAGTGTCCAATAATCTCAATAGAGTTTGGGATTTAGGGCATATTATTCACAACTTAATGTTGGGAAAAGAGTATGAAATTCCTAAAAAATCTATTTACCAAGCGATAAGAAAAGAATCTCTCAACGATGTAAACAAAGGGATAGAAACCTATTATTTACTCAAAGAAAAATCTAAAAATGAATATAGTTTTGAGAACCCGGGAGAGCTTAATAAGTTAGGATATGAACTATCAAGACTCGGAAAAAACAGTGAATCCATAATAATATTTAAATTGGCTACCACTGAGTTTCCTAAAGATGCTAATCTTTTCGATAGTTTAGGGGAAGCCTATTTTACAGATAAGCAATATGATTTAGCATTGGAGAATTATAAAAAAGCAATCAGTCTTGGCGGAACCAATGGTAATGCTGAAAAAATGATTGATAAAATAGAGAAAGAAATGGGGAAATAAAATTTTTCAAATCAAATTTTAAACAAAAAAATCCCGGGTTAGCCGGGATTTTAATTTCTGATATTCAAATTTATTTGATCTCTACAGGAACTGAGATTTTATCCCAATCCATTGTGAATCCATTATTGTTTATTTTATACACTAAAGTCTCCTGTGTTGCTGGTAAAGCTTTTGTTTTTACATCAACACGTAAAGCATCTTTTGATTCTTCGTATTTATAAGCACCCCATTGCTTGGGCTCCTTGTTAAAGATTGCAGTCCATGTTCCACTTTCTTTAGGAATTAAGAAAAAGCTGTATTTACCTGCAGCCAGTTTTTTACCCTGAACGGTAATGTCTTTATCCGTTTCAAAAGTAGTTGCTTCATTGGCACCCGCACGCCAAACTTTATTATAAGCTTCTAAACCACCCCAGATTGTACGCCCTTTAACAGAAGGACTGCTATAGGCAATGGTAATGGTTGCATCTTTAATTTTTCCCGTAGCAGTAGCCGGAGGGCTGGCAGGTTTTTTAGTGTCCTGTGCAAAGGCATTCAAGGAGATTGTCATTGTCGCAACAAGTACGGCAGCAGATTTCATGATAGTTTTCATATTATTTTTATTTGTTTGTTTTTATTATTATTTGCTTACGAATTTACTTCTTTCTGTTTATAAAACAGCAATCCAATTGCAGAAAATATAATGACTGCTGCAGCACCAATTACATTAAGCCAAAGAAAAGAAACGACATCAAATTGATACACGGCAATAACCGTAATTTCTGATAAAATGGCAGCAATAAATACATTCGGACCGTCAATTTTTTTATAGTAAAATGCAACCAGAAAAATTCCCAATATCGGACCGTAGAAAAGAGAACCCAATACATTAACCGCTTCAATAAGGGAACCCATTTGGGTTGCAAACATGGCTACGCCGATTGAGAAGATTCCCCAGGCTAAAGTATGGAGGCGGCTATACTTCAATTCGGTTTTCTCATCAGGAATTTCTTTACTGAATATTAAATGAACATCTTTTAATGAACAGGCAGCAAGGGAATTCAACGCAGCAGAAATGGAACCCCAGCTGGCCAGAAAAATGATAGCAAACAGTAAACCTATCATCCCTACAGGCAAGGTATTTTTTACGAAATACAGGAAAATGTAATTGGTATCCGTTTTCTCGGCATTGTAGTTTGAATTGTTAATCGCTTCTTCTACCCTTCCGTGAAGTGCTTTTACCTGCGTTTGTGTATTTTTAAAATCCTTAATTGTGTTTTGAAGTTGGGGGGAATGAGTATCCTTCAACCTTAAAATTTTTTTCGATTCTGCATTGAATTTTATCTGCAAATCCTGATGCTCTTTTTCAAATACCGCAGCCTGTTCAGGTTGTGATTCCTTTAAATGTTGATAAGAGCGTTCGTTAAAATAAATAGGAGCCGGTTTTAGAGAAAAGAAAGCAAAAAGTAAGGCACCGATCAGTAAAATAGAAAACTGCATCGGAATTTTAACCAATCCGTTCAAGAGTAGACCCATTTTAGCATTGGTATTGTCCTTCGCAGTAATATACCTCCCAACCTGGCTCTGGTCTGTACCAAAGTAAGAAAGTGCGAGAAAAAAACCACCAATTAAGCCGCTCCAGATATTGTATTTGTCTTTCCAGTCGAATTCTGTGGTGATTACATTGAGCTTTCCGGATTTCCCGGCCAGATAAAGCGCATCCTTAAAACCAATTCCATTCGGCATATTCTGAATAAGCAGAAAACCTGCAAAAGCCATTGTTCCAAGAATAATGAGAAACTGTAATTTTTGGGTGTGAGCAATCGCTTTTGCTCCGCCAACATAGGTATAAATCAACAGAATACCCCCTGTTAAAACATTGGTTAAGTAAATATTCCAGTTTAAGACGCTTGATAAAATGATACTGGGAGCATAAATACTGATTCCCGTTGATAAACCTCTGGAAAAAAGAAAAAGCAGTGAAGTGAGTACTCTTGTTTTTTTATCAAAACGGTTTTCTAAATATTCATAAGCGGTGTAAACATTTAAGCGCTGAAAAATCGGGATGAAAGTGATACAGATCACAATCATCGCCAAAGGCAAACCAAAGTAATACTGAACGAAACGCATCCCGTCTGTATAAGCCTGGCCCGGTGCTGAAAGAAATGTAATGGCACTTGCCTGGGTAGCCATAATGCCTAAAAGCACAATGTACCAGGGCATTTTATTATCTGCTTTCAGGTATGATTCGTTGCTTTTTTGGCCACGGCCAATGAATACGCCGTAAACCACCACTGCAACAAGTGTAACAATGAGAACTGTCCAATCTATATTACTCATGCCCAGAATTTAGTAAACCAATAATAAAATGCGATCTGCAATACTAATGCAACTGCTAATAGTATGTACCAGATATTCCAATTTTTAAGTTGCTTGTTCATTAGTTTTTCTGTGCAGATAAAAAGTTAAAAAATAAACGTGCCGCACCATCATTTCCCGCTGGCAGCTGTCTGAAAAATGCCAACGGTGTATAAATAAAATTCCCCTTCCCGTATTTGGCATATAAAGTTGATCCCTGCAGTGGCTCTTCATCTGTATCGTGCATTTCAAAGAGCGGTTCATACGCTGAATCCCATTGAGCTGGGAAATAGGCGCCACGCTCCTGTACCCAGCCTTTAAAATCATCCGCAGTAATTTTGTTCGGAAAGTTCAATAATTTATGATTTGGGTTTAAAAATGTAACCGCTGCATTTTCTTCGGTAACACGTTTATTGGCAATACTGAAATTGTACATTCCCAATTTGTCAACGGTTGTATCCTGGTTGGTGTTATACTGCATCACCAAATTACCCCCAGCTTTTGCATAAGACCATAAAAAAGGCATCCAGCGACCCAGCTTTTTCTCAGTGTTATTTGCACGAACACCAAGTACGATGGCATCATATTGCGATAGCTTATTTTGACTACCGTTTCCGCCAGATTCATCTATGTTGCCATAAAAATCTTCGTCTTTCAAGACATCAACCTGAATACCAGCAATACGTAGAAACTCAGGAATGAAATCGCCCGCACCTTCTATGTAACCCACTTTTTTAACCTTCGTCTGAATATCACCTTTCATTACGGCTACAGTTGCAGGCGCAAAATATTGTAATGAGGGTAAATGCGGGTACTGAATTAATACTTGTTTTTTATTATAAGTAGCTCCATCTGCAACAAAATTGGCATCCAATTGCAAGCGGGATGAATGTATTGAGGTAAGCTTAGTTTTCGGAATAACGTAATCAATGGTTGTATCTTTTCCATTGAGCGAGCTTACATCAGCGCCGCCTAATCGCTCCCCGTTATACATCAGATTGAGAGTACCTTTACTGTACTGTTTGTTAGAATTAACCTTAACATTTAAACTCAAATGTAGATCTTCATTTTCTTTGGCCCAGTACAATGGTTGTGTAAATTTCAGTTCTAATGCAGGAACAATACGCAAGGCTTCAACCACATCACCACGCACCGGGTCTAATTTCTTGAAAGATAAAGGAAGTTTAACCTGAAAATTTTCCGAACCTATTTTTAAACCAAGCAACACATTCAGTGGTGATTCTGCCTCAGGCAAACCAACTAAAGTATCATTCGGAACAGAGAAAGTTGCTGCATTTGTAGGAGGTTTTGCCAACCAGTAAGGTTCTGTGGGTGCGGCATCTGCAGGAATCTGAATGTCATGCTGAATGGTAATTAAAGAATCTTTTGATAGCTTTCTATTGAAGTTTTCTGACTGACTTAACCATCGTACATTTTCTAAAACGACAGGGTTTGCAGCTCTTGAAATCAGATTTAACCTGAAATTGTAATGATCCCCGGCAACAGCTTCAGCTTGGTTGGTAACCACCTCACCCATAAATCCAGCACAGCTTAGAATGATATTGTCAAGAGATTTAATTTTATCCTTTTTCAGGTCTGCATCTTTTAACGCCATAACCTTTTTTCGCAAAGTAAGCAAAGCAGGCAAACTGCGGTCTGGAGTATTGAAATTGAAAGCGGAAATAATTTCATCTAACGATTGGTCAATATCAGCGTTTCCTTTTGAAGTCCAGGTTTTAATTACTCCGTCAAAAAGTGTTGCTTTTGCAGGTTCGCCAACAACATGGGCAAAATATTCAGTTCTGATGCCGGCTACAGACTGTGTTCCCGCACCCTGGCTTTTATGTAAACTTCTGCTTAATCCTGCCAATTCACCATAGCCCATGCCCAATTGCGCATCATATTGCCCAACGGTAACTTTCAGTTGATTTTCAGCTGTTGTATTGACCCCGCCAAAGCGGAAAGTATTCCACAATACGCGTTTTGGCTGCCATACATTAACATATTTCAATTGATTTGGGAAAGCCGTTTTATCACCTGCCAGCTTAAAAGCTTTTTCTGCAACCACAGCAGAAGCCGCATGTTGCCCGTGGCCGGCCGCAGCAGTAGGAGGAAAACGACAAATGATAACATCCGGACGGAATTTACGGATTACCCAAACTACATCTGCTGTAATGCTGTCTGCATCCCATTGTTTAAAGGTATCGGTAGTGTTTTTAGAGAACCCGAAATCAATCGCCCTGGTAAAAAACTGTTGGGCGCCATCTAACTTTCTTGCCTCTAAAAGCTCATGGGTTCTGATTAAACCCAATGCAGCACCCTGCTCTGTGCCTAATAAATTCTGACCACCATCACCTCTGGTTAAAGACAGATAGCCTGTTTCTACATTTTGATCGTTGATTAACCAGGAGAGTAATCCTGTATTTTCATCATCGGGATGAGCTGCAAGGTATAAAACTTTAGGCAGCTGCTTAAGTGTTTTGAGTTCACGGTAAATTTCAGATGATTTTGATGGCCGAACCTGCTGGGCCGAACAAAAAACCGTATAAAATCCGAGGATAAATACAGTGCTTACTTTTTTAAACATTTAATTTTACTTTGCAGAGCAAATATAAGTAAATCATCTTTCTTTCAACCTTAAAAGAATTAAACTGTGAATTTCACAAAAAAAGTTGTTTATTTTTTTTATTAAACCACAAATCGAAGATTATCTCCTTTCAGTCGATGAATGTTATTTCGATGGAGTCAAAAGTCACAAAAGATTTTTAAACACTTAAGCTATTTTAAGTTATATACTTTGTGTATAAGAAGTACACGTAAGTTTTGTTGGCAATCAAAGATTTTCATCTTATGTGAACTTAATTATGCGGTATTCCTTTAAACTTTCTAAAGTGTACTAAAGTGTTTAAAAAAATAAAATCTTTTATGACTTTTGTGGCTAAACTTAAACACTCTTATTTATTAATCAAAGTTTCAAAGAAAATAAAAACTCCTTATGTTTTTCTAACTGTATTCCGTGTAAGATAGATATAATTAAACATACAAAATGTTGCTGCCGCTCCGAAAGTATGCCATAAAAAGTGGGTTCCGAAACTCAACCATTCCCATTTATCAACGATACGGAAAGTGAGTGCGAGAGCAAATGACAATAAAGCAAAACCTACCCATTTGCCAGCTTTCCATTGGGTATAAATCAAATAACTTAGTACCGAAAAAAGTACAAATGAGGCCATTATTGCATAATTTACATTGATAAAAAGAGAAGTCTTATCTACCAAAATCCAATTTCTCAAAGCAAACATAAGCACCAGATATACCAGAACCATTACAACAGCATAGTACCATCTGATGCTCTGCGCTAAAAAATAAAATCCGGCAGACAAACAGAGCAACATAATGGGCATCCAATCCATCATGATAAATACCGGCCATTGTCTGAATGAATGGTAAACAGTTCCCCCTATGGCACCAATATATAATAACACCAGACAGTAGGTTAAAAAAGGATATTCCTTAAAATTACCCTTTATTTTAAGGGTCCAAAAAATGGCTATGGCTAAAAATAATATAGCAGTTACTGCATTTAATGGCTCGGGGAAAAACTGAGCCATATCTGTTTCTTTATATAACATGCCTCCGTCCGGAGGTAGTGGGTTTATTGGCATTGTCTTTTTTTATATTATATTTATATACTTGTTCTAAATATAGAAAAATTATGGTATTAAATGATTGACAAAACGTTATATAATGGACGCTCAAAAAACAGGCACGAAAATTTCGTACTAGACTTTTGGATTACAATATAAACTGAAATATGAGAATTGCAATAATCGGCGCTCACAAAGTCGGTAAAACTACATTGGCAGAAGAACTTCTGGAAAACCTTCCCGGGTACACACTTGAAATAGAACCTTATTACCAGATGGAGTCTTCAGGGTATGAATTTTCAGAAGAACCTCATCCTGACGATTTTCTTGAACAATTTAATTATGCAGCCAAACTGGTCTTCAAAAGCGGAGATGATGTCATATTTGATAGATGTGTCATTGATATCTTAGCTTATCTTCATGTTCTTGATTCCGGTCGAAATATCCAGTCTCTCTTTGAAAAAGTTCAAACCATCATCGATGAAATTGATGTTTTTGTTTTTGTCCCTATTGAAGAACCCGATCTGATATCCAACCATCAGATAGAGCTGCCAAAACTCAGGCATAAGGTTAATGAGTTACTTTATGAATGGATTGAGGATCTTGGAATAAAGGTCATTAAAGTAAGCTGAACTTTATCGAACCGAAAAGACCAGGTGCTGACCGGAATTTTATCCTAGGATCTGAGGGGAGTAACTTCTATAAGGCTTTAAAAAGGTTACAGGTTTGAATCCTGTCGAGGTTAGTTTAAGAGACCATCATTGACAGTTGTTAGCCCTTAAAAAAATCAGAGCAGAAATAATCTACTCTGATTGATATTTGAATAACAAGTATTGAATGCTCTTCATCGTCTCCGCTCTCCGAAGTCTCCTGACTTTGGAGCAAGTGTAAAGGAAATAATCTTATTTACTAGCTCAAACTTGGGGGACCTTGCGCAACAGAGACAATAAAACACAATATTTGAAAAATGATTATTGGCAATCATTTCTCGTTGATTCGTCGAAGCGCATGGAAAAGCATGCTGCTTCATCAGCGACAAAGTTGCATCACTTTGCCCACTTATAATAAAGCGGAATTATTCATCAACTTTGCGTTAATCTTTGTAATCAAAAATAATGTACTGATGGTATGTTTTTCTAACGCAAAGCTTTAGCTGCATTATGCATATTTTTTAGGGAGCAAAGAATAAAATCAACGAAGTTGATTCGTCAAAGCGTATGGAGAAGCATAATGCTTCATCAGCGACAAAGCCGCATCACTTTGCCCACTTATAATAAAGCGGAATTATTCATCAACTTTGCGTTAATCTTTGTAATCAAAAATAGTGTACTGATGGCGTGTTTTTTAACGCAAAGCTTTAGCTTCATTATGCTCAACTTTCTTATCCCGAATGGGTGTCCGCCATCTTCTTTTCTCTCCTTCTTTGAAGAATAAGGTGTGCAGCATCCAGCATTTTAACCGTATGGATGTAGGGCATAACGATATTCCTTTCCGGTAGATTTTCATAGACACCCATTGAAAAATAGACAATTCCCGACATAAAATAATCAAATTCTTTGAGGGTGTATGCTCTGAATGCTGTTTTGAAAACCAGCAGAGGATTCCGGTATTCCTTCTCCGAAAGCAGGCCAAGCACCCACGGGGAAATCTTTTCCGGCCGAGTGTCAACCGTCCATTTCCTGTCTTTCAGCATGATGAGATATCCTGCCCGGATCAATGACCTCATCGAATGGTAAAATTCAAAGATAACCGCCGGATCTTCATTGATCCAGCTATTTCTTTTTACCGCATAATTCATCATATTGCTGAGCTTTTCTTTGGAAATATCCAGCTCATTGAACTGAAAGAACGTTTCCATCAGCTGCAACCCGGAGTGCTTCTTGTCTGCCCAAAACCGGGAATCAAAATCTGTTTTTATCTTTTTCATGAGTTTGTATTTTTTTATAAATGTAAGAAAAGAAATTTAATTACGGTCGATCGACCGCAATTTTTTATTATTTAATTATTTCATTTGTTCCATGACAGATATAAACGAAAAAATTTGTTCATACATTACAAAAAAATGGTTGATACCTTGGCTTCAAGAAGGCAAGTCACAAAATTCTTTTGCCAAAAATCATGGTGTAGAAGAAAGTACCATCAGAAAAATTAAAAGTGAAGAAACTTACAGAATACCCGTTGAAACACTTTTTAAAATATGTGAAGCAAGAAAAATCAGTTTATCTGATTTCTTTAAACTTATAAATGAATAAATCCTGACGAAAGTTGGGATTTTTTTTGTGATGAAATTTTCGAAAAAATACGTAAAAATACTGAATGGAAGTTTTAAGATGATTTTTATTTTTATTGTTTACGGAAAGCCGTAATCATCTTCTATGTTGCATTACTAAATTTGTTAAAAAGTATGATCTTATGAACTATCAAAAATCTCAAATGATCTATTCAGACTATAAATGGTCAGCAAAGGCTGATCACGATAATCCAAAATTTATAGGAGCTCAAGATGCCGCTATGTTAAATAGAGAGGAAGGTTATGAAATGTTATATTTTATAAACAGTATGGCTTTAACCTGGAGTTGGAATGACAGTCTAGTTTCACGTCAAAAATTAGAACATATAATTAGAGCTGAAGTACCAAGCGATATTCGAACACATTCAGGAATTAAAAACTGGATAGAACAAAATTATAAGGAAATCTAGCCTTTATTCAATTTTAGACATAATATTTATAAAATCACACTAAATGACTGCATCACAATTATTAGACAATATAATTCTGCACGAAAATGCTTACTTCTATATTAAGGAAACATCAGGTTTCCTTTCAAAAAGGATTATAAAAGAAACTTTTTCAGAGGCAGCCACAGATAAACATGGAAGATCTTTATTAGAAATTGTCAAAGAGAAAAAAACACTAAGTAATGGGATTGAAATATTTTATTCTATTTTAGTTTTTAAATATATTAAAAAACCCTCGTTCACAGAGGAATTAATAACAAATTGGGAAGAGGTAAAATTGGCTTACATGTGTATAGTTGATTTTGAAGAACATCTTGTTGTTACTCGACGAAATATTTCAAAAATATCAGATTTCCTTAAGACATTTGAAGCATTGGACTACAATGTTATAACTTCTATATATTCACAAGACAATACTTCTTTTGAAAAATTAAGTATGGATAACATGAACATTTCTGACAGAGCAATTAGGCAAAAAAGCTTAGAATCACCCGACTTAAAAGAAAATGTATCTAGCTTCGGATTACAAGGATACATTCTTAATACAGTAAGAGTAAGCAACGATGAAGAGAAAATTGCTTTATCTGTAAATTCATCAAGAATTAATCAACTTGGCCCCAAAAATACATTCAATGCTTTCTTAAATTGGTGTAACAAAACTGTAGAAAAAATAAAAAACTATGTACCAAAAACAAATTTTTTATCCTCTTTTGCAACATCAATAGATTACTCAAAACATAAAGATGATTTAACGCCAACGTCAATTCTTATTATATTAAGTAAAATTTATAAAGAATTTGAAGAAAACAAAATTAAAAGATGCTTTTTTAGAATCAAAAAAAGAAATGAGATACTTGAAAGAGAAATTAACTTAATTCCTATTTTAAAGCAATTTGAATATTTGTTAGAAATTGAAGAAATAGAAGATGTATACAAAATAAAAAACAATGTTGTTAACGATTTATTTTTATTTTTAAATAATAAATCTATAACTCTTCGTTCAAAAAAACTATCTAAACTTTTTATTGAGTATGAAACAGATCTATGCTATCCTATTCTTTCAGTAATTAATTGGACCAGAAGTTATATAATAACATTTGATAATCCTGAGTTCATCTACTGCAATAGAAAACTATTTAAAGATAGCCGTTTACTCGGAAACTTAGACTCTGTTTTAAAAATTTTTAAGGAAAACCCAGAACTTGAGAATGTTACCTCTGAAAAAGGAAAATTCCGAGTTAATTTAACAAATTTCGAAACTAACTCTGTATTTGGGTTTGTTGAAAATACATTTAAAGCAAATTATGAATATTTTATATGTGATGATCTTTCTAAAGAATGGGCAGATCACATAGGGTTAAATGAAGATTCAATAGCATTCTATCATTCAAAATATAAAAATTCAAATTTTTCAGCTTCTGATTTTCAAGATATAATAGGTCAGGCATTAAAAAATTTAGGTAATTTATCTCCCTCTGATGATCAATGGGAAATCAAAGAAAGGCTTTGGAACAATTTATATAAAAACGATTTCGTAGAAACTCAAATATCTAGAATAAGAACGGGTCAAAGCTCAAATCAAACAATTTCATATTTCAAAACAATAAAGGGCTATCCAAATATAAAAAAGCAAGTTCATATTGTTATAAATTTCATCTCTAAGTCTGCTCTAGAAGATAGATTACATAAATTAAAAAATGGTGAATCTTTTCAAGAGAGAAATGAAGTTATACAAATTTTATGGTTTATTTCTTCCCTTATTTCAAGTTGCTTTGAAGCAAATACAGAAGTTTACATACATTGTAAACCGTAGAACGAATCTCCAGTGTGCATTTCACACTATTCATTCTTAGAAAAAATCCACAACAAAAAACAATCAGTTGATCTAGCTACATTCTGTGATTAATTCACTTTTAACTAATAAAACCACTGTCATCTTGCTATTCGAAGTCTCCTGACTTTGAATATAATGATCTGATTTTACCCCCTTAAACTTACAAAGTAGAAAGAATAGTAAGTCTTGACTTCGGCTTTCAGTTAAGTTGTAATTTGTACTTGTATGGAATATTGTTTCAATCTAAAAAATTCCCTTAATCATTTATTTATAAATTTGAGATAATAACCAATTATCAAATATTCAGAATATGAATTTAAAAGCAACTTTCAGACAGAAAATGGAATATGATATATTTTATTACGAAACACTCAAAATATTTAAACAACATTTTTTGAAAGATTATGATTATCATACGAAAGGAGAAATAACTTTTATCGAATATCTAGAAATTCTTAAAAAAAATTATTGGGGAATAGTTGACGATTTATCAGAAATAATAGATTTACATTCAGATAATTTTCGAACTGACAGCTATGATATAACCGATGATAAAAAAGAATTACGAAGAAATCTATTATTTGAATTAAGTAAATATTTTGAGTTTTACGAGATACTTCAAAAAGTAACAAATAAAAAATACGAACATTACTTTTTAAACCACAAAGACATGAAAAATGCTGACATTTACTTTATAGAAGAAAACTCCAAATTATTTTTGGAAGGTGCAATGGATGAAATGATAGGCATTAAAGCTGAAATAGAAAATAAGATTAAAGAATTTGAATTGATATCCATTTTTATAAATGCTAATAAATCATCAAAAATATTAAATCCAAATAAAATATTAGTTAAAGGAAGCTTACAATCTATTGGCTATTTATTTTCAGAATTAATCGAAAAAGGGTTTATTGAAGCTCCAAAAAGAAATGGTAAGGATAATACCAGCGCTATATCTCGTATGATTTTAGACCATTTTGAATTTATAGATAAAGAAGAGCAACCAAAGCCTGAAGATATACGCAAAACTCTTTTTACAGAAAATAAACTTTCAATCGAAAAACAAAATCAGTTTAAAATTCCTCAAAGTAAAATTATCAATACAGATTAAAACGTAACAATTTAGTTTGCAATGAATTATTATCGTTTCTGGATAAACTGGATAATAATTTGGATAACACTCATATTCAACAATAATTAATCTTTGCAGTATCAATTAACAAATATTGCAAATGAGTACAATTAAAACTATTGAAAAAAGTCAGAGAAAATTTAATGAAGAGATCTTAACAAATTCCTATCAAGAATCTCAAAGCAACAATATTTTCAAAGATAATTCTGAAATACAAGTCATTGCAGCTTTTTACTTAATTTTCAAAATGTTTCGAAGAATCAAAATGAATTTTGATATTAATTTGAGAATTTATGGGAAAAACAAAAAGTAAACAAATTTACTTATTTACCAGCCCCCAGCTCTCCGAAGTCTCATGACTTTGGAGCAAGTTTTAAGCAAATAATCTTATGTACCAGCTCAAAGTCTGAAGACTTTGCGCAACCAGAGACTTACCTGTTTTACCAGCAATAAAAAAACCTCTATCAAGTTTGATAAAGGTTTTTTATTAGAATTTCAATACTCTTTTTAGTTGAGATGATTAAAATTTCTGTCCATATTTTTCACATGGGTTATTTTTACTGATGTTTTAAAAGGCTCATCATATTTCATCTTAATATAATCAATTATTTTATTGTCAACATTATCATCAAACTTTCTGGCAAAAAGATGATTTCCTGTTTGGAGAAAGCTTATATCTGTTTTGGTGAATGTTTTAGGACGTAATTTGATGTCTCCATCAGGAATCCAGATAATTGCTCTTTTGTCATCATTCACTAAAGTCCCTGTAAATGAAGTATTCATTAAAACGGTTTGAAAGAAAGATTCATCAGCAATTAAGGTATTTAAATAATAGTCTTCAAATTTTTTAACCTCAACATTGCTATTGATAAATTCACAGCAATCTCTCGTCAAAATCATCCATTGCCCTCCGATATAAGGTATGACATCTTTCATGAAGCCTCTCTTATGGGTTTTGTCAGAAATACGATCTTCCAATTCTTCAAAATAATTCTCAATTCTATTCATCGTTTCAGGTCTTATTTTTTCCTGATTATCAATTTTAATATAACTGTTCCCATTATTTTTCGATAAAAACTCTTTGATGATTTTTTGTGATTTCAACGGATAATCCTGCCCGCTTAGGTTTATAAAATAATCCCATTTTGCATCCATGCTCAACAGGTATTTTATACCATCCAACTCAGCCTGAACCATACTGTATCCTCCCCAAATAACATTTTCACTGTTTAGGATGTGTACGTTCGGATATTGTTTTAAAAAATCCTTTACATCTTTACCAATTTCCTGATTGGCTTTTTTGTCAATATGAATAAGGTAGAAATTAGTAGAATCGTAGATCGCTTTAAAAAGCTTCTTAAATTGATTCGGTAAGCGATGTACTAAAATTAAGTATGCTATACTAATTGATTTCATTGGAGTTTCACCAATTCTATGTCCGTCGCTTTCGCTTACATAAACACTTTTCATTTTATTTAATTTAAAAATTACTAATGTTTACAACTTATTTCATAAAGTATTAATAGACATTTTTATAAATATACGAAATTTAAACTGTTTTTATTAAAAATAATAAAATAAAAAGATTTTCAACCCACTGAAGCTTTGAATTATGAAAGAACGGATTAATAAAATTTGAAGGACTGTTGATGATGAAATACAATATTTGAAAAATGATGATTGACAACCATTTTTCCCGCTCTCCGAAGTCTCCTGACTTTGGAGCACTTTAAAAGAAATGATGTTATTTTACTAGCTCAAAGTCGGGAGACTTTGCGCAGCAGAAAATTTCCTGGTATATTGATAAATGCTATTAATCCGCAGTTATGGGGCATGACATATAAAGCCACTAATCCTATTGTATTGTAGCTAAAAAAAATATTAGATTATTTTTTATTGATTATTATTGAATTAGATTATTACCAGATGCATCTGCCAATGGTGATGCAATATTTACTGACTATATTAAAACTGCTTTAAAAATCACTATTTTTTTTTAAACACTTAATATAAAATACAGCAAACTTTAGGCATCCAAATTCTACAATGTTTTTTAAGAAACTTAAAGAACAGTAATAAGAAATACTCTAAAAAGATAGAAGGTATTAGATATCAACCTACACATTCCAACATTTCTTCGTACACTTTATCAAAATAATTACTTAAACATATTACCCGCTCATTATTAATTGAATTAATATACTTCATGAACATCTGCTCAGTACCATGACCAGTAGCCTCCATTAAAAGCGGAGTAGGAATTTTACCAAAGAAGTTTGTAGCAAAACTCCGTCTTCCTACATGGCTAGTTAAAACCTGCCACTTTTCAATTACCACATTTCTAACCCTATGCCCTACCCGCTTACGAGCTTTAATAAACTGATTCAGGCCCGCAAGTCTCGCCACTTCTTTTATCTTTCTGTTATATGTCTGGTAGTCTATGGATCCCGGGAAGCATCCTGCATTTCTCCTTATAACATTAAGTACAGTAGGATGTAAGGGAAGAAGAATTTCTTTATTGGTTTTACGTTGTATAAAATTAATACATGTTTTACCATTAATCTGCTTTAATTTATCCAAACTAAAATCCATAAAATCAGAAATTCTCTGTCCTGTATAACAACTAATCAACAGCCAATCTTTTGCCTCACTTAATTCACTTGGAAAATCTGTAGATTTAATCCTTCTGATTTCTTCCTCTGTAAGCGTGATTATCTGTCGATGCTGTTTTTCCCTTCGTATTTCTAATTGTCGTACGGATGTTCTAATTCCTTTACGCTCAACAAAATTCAAAATAGTTTTAATAAAATGAATACTCCTATAAATTGTATTCTCACTATATTGTTCGTCTTTGCCAAACAAGATAAAATCTTTAACAAAATCTGAATTTATATCTTCTATGAAGAGCCTTTTCATCATAAAACCTTCGAACCTTTTTATGAGTCTATAGAAAACATTATACCTTTTAAATGTTGATTCACATATCATTTCTTGTCGGGATTCGATATAATTTTTTAAAAAATACAGCAATGAATTCTCAGGATAAAGTTCCTGATTTTCCGCATTGATTTTTTGAATCTGTTTAGACAAAATCCTTTGATTCAGGGACTTTTTTTTGATATATCTTTCATTAATATATTGTCTGATTCTTATTTTAAGATGGTCTAATTTCGAATTAAGTTTCTTATTTTTTTTTAGATATATGTTTTTTGGACGTTGTTTTCCAAAATCCCATTCTTCATCTGAAATACTAAATGGGGTACGAAATTGAGAGTCTATCTCATACCTCTCATCGGTAATGCTAATATGAATATTTTTAAGAAGGCTGTTGTGGGGTAAAAAAAAATTTATTGTCATTGCTGGAAATTTAAAATATTAATATTCAGCGAATTTAACATAAAAAACTAGTCCTGACTAGACTACTATTATTGTACAAAAGTAAACATTTTTAACTAAATACGATATCATATTAAGGTATTGTAACACAAACTAATGAAGGTTTAAATGACTGACAGAATATAAATCCAAATTCATTCAAAAATCATTTTCTAAACTCCTTTATTTTAAAATTAATAAAAAAAAATATTGTCGTACAGATCAATAGGTTACAAAAGTAGTCTAGTCAGGACTATTTACCTAAAATCCTTTAATAAAAACTATGAAAATAAATGACATTTTACACTATATGATATTTTTATCACTACCATATTACATTTCTATTTATAATCAGGAAAAATTATTGGCAAAACAGGATATAAATCATTATTCCTTACACCATATAGAGATTAAAGAATTTTCAATAATCCCATCCTACCCGAACTCAAAAAGCAATGTAAAATATTCTGCTACAAAAAATACAGATAGTAATCATAAGAATACTTCTCATTCTACAAGTGAAAGGGATAAGCTAGAATCAAAATCACTACCCAAGCCTAGCCAAGAAGAAGAACGGGAAGTTTATGCGGCAGAAATAGACCAATTCACTCCATTTTTATTGGTTATAGCTTTTGCTTTAATCATATATTTTTCTAAGAAAAAAAAATCATAATGGTCGTAAGAATTAAATGCATAATAAAAACTATGACTAAAATAAAATTCTTCATCTAAAGCTGAAAAAAGAAAACGGCAAATGGATCAGTGTTAAGATAAAATTATATTATCCAGGTACTATTCAGACTGAAAAGCTGTTGGATCAATTATATGAAATAAATAACAAAATATAGTTAAGATAAAATGGATTTCAAAAATATAAGTATTGGCGCTCTAATTCTCAAATCTGTTAATGAGTCATCTATAGATATTCATAGAATATGCAATTTCATGAAACAATCAGAACAAGATATTAAAAAGATGTACTTGATGAAAAGTATGGATACAGAAGTTCTTTTAAGATGGTGTAAATTGCTTGAGTACGATTTCTTTAGAATTTATACCCAGCATTTGATATTATATGCGCCTCCGGCTTCAGCTCAAAACAATAAATCTCAGGGAAAAAGAAATTCTGCCATTCCACAGTTCCGTAAAAACATTTATACAAAGGAAATCATTGATTTTATATTGGAAATGGTATATACAGGCGAAAAAACCAAACTCCAAATAATACATGAATATGGTATTCCAAAATCAACCCTTAATAAATGGATCATTAAATTCAGTAGTTGATTCATAAATATTTTACACTATAAAATTATCTTAATTGCTCATTATGAAAAAAGCTGTATCGGTAAATTATCAAAAAATATACAAAGATCTTATAATGAAAAAATTTCCAGAAAAAATGCAAGAATATGATTCTTTCTTGTTAAAAGATGAGTTTACAGTATTAGACGTCATCAAAATTAATAACCTGATATTTGGAGATCAAAGCGGATCTGTACAAAATTTGAATCAGAAACTACGATCCTACAATAAACATACTATTTTAAAAATACTGGATTATCAAAAGAGGCATAAATTAAATAATTCTCAATTAGCTCTTCATTTTAATATGAGTAGAAATACCATTGCAAAGTGGAAAAAACAATTTGTCATAAAGTAGATTTTTTAATAATGTAAAACATTATTGATCATATTCATCATTGTTCTAACCTATATGGAGGTAAGAGTATTATAATCTTGATGATATGTTTCAAGTATTTTACATTAACAGTACCGTAGATTACCTTACTCTCCGAAGTCTCCTGACATTGAAGCAGGTTTAAAGGAAATGATTATTTACCAGCTCAAAGTCGGGAGATTGCACACCATACCATAATATTTGAAAAATGATGATTCACAATCATTTCTCTTTATGACTTAAATCCTATTTTTGTAAAAAAACTAATGGACAAATTAAGTTTTCTGGAAGTTATTGCTGCAATTGCTGTTTTTGCATCGCTGCTGCTTTCCGTGTTTTTGTTAACGGTAAAAACAGAAAGAAAACTGGAAAACAGATTATTTGCAGCGTTCCTTATCATTAATGCCATTGATATCAGCGGAATTTTCATGCACCTTTTTGTGGAGAGTTATAATCTGAAAGCGTTCAAAATATCTGCTTACTTATTGGTAATGCCTCTTTTCTATCTGTATGTGAATGCCGTTTGTTATTCTGATTTCACCTTAAAAAGAAAGCATTTACTGCATCTTATTCCTTTCATTGTGGCCAACTTAATTTTAGTTCCAAGACTTTATCTGGCAGAAGGTGCTGCTAAAGAGGACTTCTTTACAACGATGTGGCAATCCCCTGAAATGTTTGTGTATCAACTCATCGGGGAACTGCAGTTTTTCTTTTATATCGTTGCCGTATTCATTGTGCTTAAAAAATATAAGAAGATTTATCTTGAAAACTACACGAATCCCAACACTTTATTATACCAATGGCTGTTTCAGCTTACCCTGATTTTCCTATTTATCCATGTATGTATTATTTTTAAAAATATCATACGATATACAGCATACAACGATCTGTTTATTTGGTTGCATATTTTAGCAGGAACTTCCTTTTTATTGGCTGCCTGTTGGTTTATCTTAAAGGCATTACATTATCCTGAGCTTTTTCGCAGGGTTGATTCTACTCTACAATTGACAGAAGATTTTACGAAAACTCAGGAAACTGAAAATAAAACCGACAAAACAAAAAATTCTCAGATCGAGCAGCTTAGAAAATTCATGGTTGAAAAAGAACCTTTCCTGGAGCCTTCATTAACGATTCAGGAATTGGCAGATCAGGTGAATATTCCTGTTCGGGAGCTGTCTGTATTAATTAACCATCACCTCAATCAACACTTTTTTGACTTTGTGAATGAATACCGCGTTAAAAAAGCAATGACTATGCTGAAAGATCCCACAAAAAAAGAATATACGGTGCTGGAAATCTTGTATGAAGTAGGCTTCAATTCAAAATCTTCTTTTCACACCTCTTTTAAAAAATATACGAACCAAACGCCAACCGCATTCAGAAACAGTTGATAATTAGTCAATTGTAAAAAATAAAACTTTGAATTGTAAATAATCGGACTCATTTTATTCATGAAAATGAGTCCGACTTTTTTATACGGACTTTTTTCAAGATTCTCTACAGCATATTTGCATCAGATTATGAATGTCAAATTAAAATTCTGACCATGAAATATGTAACCCTTATTTTATTTTTTGCCTTACTTGGCTGTAAAAGTGTTCACACAACCCATCAACAAAATGTTGAAAATGCGATTACAAAAAATGCTCTTCAGTTATTAGAGGACAAAAGATTTCATTCTGTTTCTATTGCTGTGCTTAAAGATGGAAAATCAACGACAAAACATTTTGGAGAATTAACGATTGGAAAAGGAAACAAACCCAACGATTCTACCCTTTATGAATTAGCTTCTGTAACCAAAACTTTTACAGGTTATATAGCCGCTAAAGCTGTGCTTGATAAAAAAGTAAATCTAGAGGATGATATCAGAATCTATTTTGACGAACCTTATCCTAATTTAGCATTTAAAGGTGAACCTATAAGAATCAAACACCTCATCACCCATACCAGTGGATTTCCCAATTTCCCTATAAAAAGTGAAAACAAAAAGGCTTTTCTTGAAGGATTAAGACTCATCAACATTGAAACGAAGCCTGGAGAAATCTATTCCTATTCAAATACGGCTCCGGAGCTGACCGCCTATATCCTTGAAAAAGTATATCAGAAACCGTTTGAGGAATTGGTCACTGAATTTATTTTGAAACCCAATACAATGAACCAAACTAAGTTTACACTCACTGAAAATGACAGAACAAGACTGGTAAAAGGCTATAACGATAAAAACGAGCTAATGCCCAACTTCAACAGAACTTTATGGGGTGGAATTTCAGGACTGCACTCTACGACTACAGATTTGGTGAAATATATGAAACTGCAACTTGACCCATCAAATCCTATTGTCAAAGAATCTCATACAAAATTATATAAAGAAGGTTCTGATTTTTGGGAAGGTTATCATTGGTACATTATAGAAAATGACCATCAATTAATATATAGACACCACGGAGGGATATACGGAATGCAGAATTGGTTTGTAATTTATCCTAAACAAAATATAGGAATATCCATATTAACAAACACCAGCTTTAATGAAACTGGAGAAATTTTAGAAAAAGTAGTGGATAACTTGTACAATGACATACATGTAAACTAAAAATAAACAGCACATAACAGCAGGATCACAAAAAAATATCGCCACTTTAAACAAGTAGCGATATTTTTTCAATTTCTATCCTGAAATATATATTCTGTTTTTCTTACCAGATAAACTTACAGTTCTGTTCCTGTTCTGCAATCACTCTTTTTGATTTTGTTACATATAATCTAAGGAAACAGCCCGGGCTGATATTATAAATTCTTTTGCCATATACATCAACTCCCATCGTACCTCCGCCATAGTCAAAGTTATAAATAACGATCTGCTGTTTTGGATAGATTTCTTTGAAATTCACTACCATTTTGATCTGTTCTCCAATAACATGGATAAGCCTGTTTCTATCATCTATACTAAGATTACTGGAAGAGAACTCATATTCGTGTGGATCTAATCTAACGGCATAATCATTAGGATCAGACTGATCATTAACAATTTCATCTTTGAGAGAAGCTGTTCTCCCATTAGGAATAAACATTGTATCCGGGTTTTCATCCTCAGATTTAAAGTTTCCACTGGCTTTTATGGAACCTTTTACAGCTAACTTATCGCTATCATTGGCGTCTCTTCCCATTCCGAAGCGACTGGACTCCATATGAAAATTCAAACCTCCCAACCCGTTATACTCAGAACCATAAGAATAATATTCGTTTCGTTTCGCTGCTAACAATCTTTTCTGATGAACATCTACAATACCTGACTCAGCACTATTCAGATGGTTATCTGAAATCATTAAACCTGATCCGGTATTTACTGTGAAGTCCGAATTCAGCTGTAATCCGTACTGAGCCATATAATTCCATTGCTGAATATTTGTTTCAGTAAAATCTGCCTCTGTCCAGAATTTATACCAGGAAGTAGTCCAATTTCCATCAATTCCTTTTCTAATTTTCAACATCGGAACGCCGGAACCATTAATGCCAGTCTGATTGGCAAATGCTAACTGGTAGGACGAATCACCTGTAGAAGCAGTAGTACCATCCCAGGGAGCATAGGTCATAATCCCTGCATAATTTCCAGAGGCTCCCAGTCCTGCGCTGTTAGATTTAGCAAAATCAAATCTTACTCTTTTAGGTGTAGAATTGGGTGCAATATCATCTGCATTTCTTGATCCATCCTTTGATGTTACAAAAAAGTTGGTAAGACTAACAGAATTATTACCGCTGATAGTTAATTGCTGCCCTCCTTCATTTTCAGGAGTAGCACTTAATGCAATTTGGTTCATGTTTACAGCGTGTGTTCCTAACGTTCCATTAGGAATAACAGGACTATGGGTAAATGTCTTTGTATCACTTATTGTTTCAACTCCATTTTTTCTAATGAATACATCTAAAGATTCACTTTTTGTGTAGTAATTAGATAATACAGCATTCGAAAGATATCCTGCATTGGCATGATTCCCCCAATTAAATGCGGTATTCCAGTTGTTTATATTGGCCGCAGAAAAATCATTGGAATCCCAATCTTTTGTCCAGGGATACCAGGTTCCGCTAAAATAATATCTCCTATAAACATCATTGTTATTAGCATAAGTAGTATACTCCTGTACTATATGGGTTGAAGTATAATAAACTCTTAATTGTCCTGCTAATGCGGCGGGGTAATTATTGGCAGAAGTTGCGTTGGCATTTCCTGTCTGAACCCACCATCCTGTAGAAGTAATGCTATTTAAATCTACTGTAGGACCTAAAACACCCTTGTAAAGAAAACCTGTATTGTATGCTGATATCCAGTCAGCAGAAGTTCCATCATTCAGGGTTGTAATTCTACCTGTATTATTAATTTTTACAACTTCAGTTAATGCAGGAATATTTCCGTTTGTACCTGTAGCACTTCCATAATTAAATGAAAAATTTTTATGGTTATTCACGGTAAGTCCCCATGAATTTAATGATCCCCTTGGCTGAATAAAATCAGTACCATTAAATTGTAAATTGTGGCCTAACCACAACCCATAACCATGTGTTGTATTCGCCAGATTAGTATGGAAAATAGCTGATCCTGCCGCCGTTTGACTGCCAAACAACAAATTATAAGCATCTACAAACTGAGTATTATTAGCATTGATAACTACCTGGCCAGCGCTTGTTGAATCTCCCTGGGGTCTCAAATAAACAATTCCCGAAGCTCCATCCCCTGAAATTAATGTAAATGCAGACCCTGTTCTGATTCTGTTTACTCCTTGTCTTTGAACCACAAGTTCACCCGCTGTACTGTTAATATCTCCCGCAACTCCTATATTTCCGGATGTATAAGTATTTCCGGAAACATGAAGCCTATATCCGTCCAATGGTAATGATGATCCGTTTAATCCAATTCCTATTCTCTGATCCGATGTCCAAAGAAGCGCTTTAGTAGCATTGTAAGCTGTTGCACCGAAATAACCATACGACATCTTTACAGTCCCATCCGCGTCTACTGCTCCAAACCATGCAACAGTATCCACTACGCCATTAGAACCTGCTAATTGTAAAATATCTCTTGAAAAACCTGTTGCTGCCGTTACCGTAGATAAATCTTTTTTTATGGTACTGTTGGTAGCATGATTAAACGTAAGGGTACCGCTCATCAGGTCTCCTGATCTATTAACATAGGAATTATTATCCAGAGAACCATCTGCTTTTAAAAACTGGGCAGCTGTACCGCCCGTTACTTTATAGCCTTTAGAAGTGTTATAATATGCGTATTTTACATCCATGTTAAATATCTTTACGAGTTACTGTTATGGATACAGTATTAGGCAAAGCAGAATCAAATTCAACATCTATTTTATTCGGATCTGTTAATTTTATTCTGCCATCTATTTTGTAAAGCGTTACCGTATCATACATTGCAACATCAACATTTCTGGTCCCTAAGTTGTGTACCACACCTGAAGATCCGGAAATAGCAGTAGTGTATGATTTTACAGTATTATTTCCAGCGGTAACTCTACCTTTGGCATCAACGGTAACCTCATCATAAGTTCCGGCAGTTACTCCTGTTGCAGCTAATGTCAACCCTGAGGTAACGTTTGCAGAACCGTCAAAGGTTGTGGTCCACGTAGCATCACCTGAAGCAGAAATTGTTCTTGGCGTTGTCAGTTTCGCAGCTGATCCCGTTGTATTGATTGCTGCAGTGCCTGTTAATAATGTTGCAGGAACAGCAGTAACAGGTACTGCTACATTTCCTGAACCGTCAATAGTTTGTGCTGTTGCAGTAACTCCGGAAAGCGTAATCGTTCTTGGTGTAGTCCATTTTGTAGCGGAAAGTACATTTTTTGCTGCATCTGCCGTATTTTCGGCATTAGCTAATCCTACATGAGATTTGTTTAAGACTACCACACCCGTTAATCCGTTTACAGAGTCTACGGCTCCGGAAGTGATGTAAACGAACGTAGTTCCCGTCCATCGGTAGGTTTTATTGGTATCAAGGGATACGTAAATTTTACCTGTCTCACCGGTGATAAGAGTAGTATAACCCGCTTCTTTGTAAAACTTCCCGTCAGCTGTTTTATAATATCCCTCCAGAACATCATCCACGTAAGATGGCAATTGGGATGCAGGCACCAGTCCTGATGCATCCAGTGCAGCAACCCCATTCGCAGTACCTTTTTGTGATAACGGAATATAATTAGCTAAATCTGATGAAGTAGGCACAGAACCCAGATTTACCGTTATTCCATTGGTTGTCTGGCTAACTCCCGTAACCACATTCCCTGTACCTGAAGTAGTAACGGGTAAAGAAAATGTAGTTCCTGCCAATGTCAAACCATTACCTGCGGTGTAGGTAGTATCTGTAGACGCTAATGTGATTGTATTTCCGGTCTGGTTAACCGCCATATTAGCCCCTGCTGCAAGAGTAACATCACCAGAGACCAAAGTACCGGATGCCCCACCTTTCAGACGGGTAATGGTATCTGGCGTTGTAAATGATCTGTTTGCTGACAAATCATAGGCTGTACCGTTAATTGTTAAAGTACGTGTTTTGGGCACATAATCTAACGGATTTAAATTTCCATCATGCCAAAAAGAATTGATTGCCCTTGTACCGCCTCCTGCGGTTACAATATCATTGTCTGTTTTCCCTTCTATTTTATACCCTACAGAACTTCGGTAATAAGCGTATTTAATGTCCATAATTATATTTTTTTAATTGTTAACTGAATTATATTTGGTGGTAATGAGTCAAACAGCACTTCAATAGTATTGGTGTCTATTCTTCTTACCTTAATGGGTATTGTAAACATTGTGACGGTGTCGTAAGCATCAATCACAAAGCTTAAAGTATCAAGATCATGTTTTATCCTGGAGTCTCCCCTCACTCTCTCTTCATGTTTAATTTTTTCGGAACTGGCTGCATCTTCGATACTTTTAATTTTAGCATACACCAAATCATTAAACTGATTTTGATAGGTGACTGCACCCCAGTTTGAATAAATGCCGGCAAGGTTAATTTTATCATCTGAGATATTTCTGATAATATCCTCTTTAAGCAGTTCTATCTGCTGCCGGTTTTCTTTGATATAGTCTACGATTTCCTGAAGTTCATCAAGATTGGCGTCATTAGAGAGCAGTATTTCATTAATTCTGGCAATATGCTCAAGCATTTCATTATCCTTTGTCTGAATTGCATTTACAATTTCCCCGATCTGTTCTTTTGTATAGACATTTCCAATCTCCCCTCCTCCATCTATGGTAGCGGCTAATTTGATTTTTAACTTTTCTTTCCATTCATCTACGTTGGCATCTGTAAGATTGGATGCATTCAGTTTTGCCAGCGCTGAAACATGTGCATTTTCATCTGCCAGGTGATTTGTAAAAGTGGTGGTAGACAGTGTTCCCTGAAAAGCTTCCTGTAAACCCATCACCTCGTCCATTTTGATTTTTTCATCTAAATGACGGAATGATGAAAAGGTCTGCTTAAATTGATATTCTGTAGGAATATCACCTTTTTCAAACCAACTGAAAATTATATGTAATGGTGTACTCATTTTTGATTATTGAAAATTAGTTTTGATAGAATTGACAACTGCGGAACCTAAATTATTTTATAGGCCGATTGCTCTGAATGAAATTCTATTTTTTTTGAGTGATTTTAATTCACTCTTTTATCATCTTGTCAATTAACGGATTACTTATCTACAGGCATCAGGAAAACTATACTTTTTGTCAATGTTATCGGAGTTCAAATTTCATTTTTCTTATCCTCTTTTCAAAGTTTTTTGACCTTCCTATTCTGTAGCTGCAATAAACTTCATTTTTTGAAACGGAACGATACCGTTTGTAATTACCGTGTTCAAAATTCTTGTTTTTAAAGCTCCTGTGAAAGTTTTTCAGCCTCTCCATTCTGTAGTTGCAGTAAACTTACAATTCAGCAAACTCAAACGAACCGAATCATTTGTCTGACTCTGCATTTGGAGATATCATTTTTATAAAAACAGGATCTTTTAAAAGAAAATGCCAAATATTCCGTTTAATTCTTAAATTTGGCCAATGCAAAAGTATCTTTATCTCATCCTTATATCATTTTTCCTTACCAGCTGTTATACTTATCAGGTAAAAAAACAGCCGGATCCAGCGGCCAACAATAAACAGGACCCTAAAAAGACTGCTGAATCTGCAGGTAAGGCTTCTACTCAGCTACAAAATGCAGCAGCTCAACCACCTGTTCAGGTTAGTATTCAGGAGAAACTTGCCCCTAACAAAAATGTTAAGATTGACGTTGACGGAAAGAGCTATAAAATAATAGTTGACAGATGGGAAAGCGACAGTCTGGTTGCACACGCTGTTTATAATCCTAAAAAAATTCTGAAATTTCATAAGAACCAGATCAACAGTGAGAAAATTGCAGAAAAACGTTTTTCGCAACCCATAGCTGATATCATTACGGTTACTGTGTATGCCGGAATTGGTGTTTTAATATGGGCGCTTGTTCACTAATTTTTTTAATTGCCCCGATAACTATTTATTCTTAAAAGCATCAGGATTCTCCATAAACGTAGTTTAGGGTAATCCGTTCTGCTCACAAGCAGTCAAATGACGCCACTTAGGACAAAGTGACGCCATTTTATATAAGTTATATATTCTTTTGTTTCTGAATTTTTCAGTTTTAATACATCTTATTTTCTGCATATTTATAAACTGTCTTTTCATCCCAGACAAATAACTGGATAGAGCTATATGGTGGTATTTTGTATGAATACCCTGCACTTTCTATGTCAAATCCTTGCCAATTATCACTAGCATTTAACACCAATATTCTTTGACCTCGGAAACATTTTCCTAATATAAAATGCTCACCATATACACATCTGATGACCAGCATTCTATTATCAGAATCATAATATTGAGTTCCCGGCTGCTGTTCAATCATGCCATGAGATAATCTCATTCTGGATTTTTCATTGGTAATCTCATCATCAAGACGTGATAAACTTCCGTCCGGAATAAATAAAGTATTAGGATCTTCATTTTCGGATTTAAAGTTATTAATAGCCTTTACCGAGTCCCCAACATATACTCTACCAGCAACATCTACTGAATCCGAAACTTGTACTGAGCCCCCAACATTTACGGAGTCTGAAACATTTAGTGATCCTGCAATATTTACTTTATGTGAATCATTAGCTTTTGTACCTATACCAATATTCTGGTTTCCTCTATTGAAATTAATACCTTCCCAGCCCTTATAACTGCTTGAATATTTGTAATATTCATCTTTTAATACCGCTAAATAGAATTTATCTTTTTCATTATATATACCGGATTCTCCACCATTGTAATTATCAACAACCATTAATCCGTTACCTGTCTGATTAGTAAATTGTTGGTTGACAATAATGCCATTGTTGGACATATAATTCCAGCTGTCAATATTGCTTTGTGAGAAATTCAAATCACTCCAGACAGTTCTCCAAGGCTGCCATCCTGTATCTCCAGCCCCTGCATAACTTCCTCTGAATTTCATACCGCCGCCTGTTCTGTCGATGGTTAACTGTTGTCTGCCATCAGCTGAATTCAGATTTAAAGTAGTGGTATAATTAAACCCGGAAGACGGGGCTTCCTGTCTGTAAATTCCAGATTCAGAAACTAAATTTAAATCAGCAACATATTTTAATTCTTTAAACTTATCGTTCCAATTACTGATCATCGTAGGGGTAAGATTACCGGTATCCCAAATTGTATTTCCCTGAAATGTTGGTCTTGATCTTACATGATCAACGGCACCATAATTATCAATAGTCATCGCTATCTGAGGCCCTGCTGCAAACGAATTAGTAGTTGCAAAAGCCATAGATGTACCATTTCCGTCATTACTTCTTACATATATACCGGCTTGTGTTCCGCTATTAGATGAAAACCCGATGGAAGCTGTATACTGATTATCAGTATTTGGACCACTTTCAGTTTCTACCAAGAAAGAATACTCGGCAGATGCACTGGTGTTGCCCCAGCCTGTACCTGTATTTTTTCCTCTCCCTTTAATAATCTTAAGTCCGGTAATATCCTGTTGGCCATCGACATTAACAAACTTGCTGTTTGTCCAACTTTGTGTTGCTAAAAATACATAACCATCTGTTCTATGGTAAATGTAAGGCGCACCTGCTGATAAACCATTTGAGAATCCTAGTGTTTGAGCATTTTCGGCGGAATTAACTTTAGCATCAGGATTAAAATTATTATTAGTCCAAAGCGTTTCTCCATCTGATAGCAAAGGAATATTCCCTTTTTTCGTCATGGTTGTTGAATTAACAGCCTGCCAATACTCTAAGTGATTGCTGAATAAAGGAAAATCTATTCTATGATACCATGTATTAGTTCCTGCAATGTGTAAAGAGTTACCATAAGTAGATGGGAATCCGGTACCTGTAGCCCAATCTGTAACGCTTAAAGGATAATCAGTTTTCACTGCAGTTGCATCCTGATGATTCCCTCTTTTCGTCAGGTATTCTCCGGGATTTAAATTGTTGGTAGTCCACGGAATACCTCCCTGAATTTTAACAACACCACTATCTGAACTCAATAATAAATCACCGCCATTTGCAGCACGAACTACAAAACTATCTCCTGTTCCGCCCCATAAGGCAGAATTTCCATCAGCTCCGATATAAGCTATATCTTTAGCTCCGTCATATTTTTGCCAGGTCAGATAATTCCCTGTTTGTGCCGTACTTTTCCACCTACCTAACATAGCTGGTGTCTCTATATTAAAAGCACCTGTCATAGTACCGCCATCTTTTCTGAGATAGTTTCCTAAGTCTGAAGATGATACAAAATCTGAGGCTAATCTCTGGCCTCCGCCTGCTGTTAAGATATAGTTATCATTATACCCAACTTTGTTGAAACCTTTTGATGAAACCTGACCAGCATCAGTGAATTCTATACCATTATTTAAATCCCAATCTTCTGCATTATTTGTAACAGAAGGTGCCAATATTAAATTGTTATTGGTAGGTTTCTGAATGGACCAGGATTTATATGAACTATTTTTTAGTTTGAAAGGTATTCTGTTATAATAAGTTTTTGCGGCCGATACAATTTCATCCGTATTTCTTGTCTGGTAATCACTCGGTTTGAAATTTACATTATCCCAGGCTCTTCTCCATAGTGTCCAATTTCCATTATGCCCGCTTCTATAGACTAATTCTCCCGCGTCTGCATTACCATCATTATATTTTATCTGCAACTGTGCTGTAGTATCCTGAGCACCCATGTGCAGCATAGGACTATATAAATGCTGAACCCCTCCTGCATTATTGTTGGCTCTGTAAATTCCAGAATTGGCATAACCTCCAAGACTGTTGAAGTCATCATTATATTGTACTGCTTTAGGGATATAGCTGCTATCTGCAAAATTAGTTAGCCAACTTCTTGTAGCCACTACATCAGAAGGCAAAACAATGATATTGGCAGGATATAAGTCAAAGTTAGATTCTATCGCATGAGACCATCCCAGATTCCAATCCAGATTATAGTTTCCATATTTAACTTCTACTTTAGCTACTTCAAATGAAAAGTACCCATTCCAAAATGTACTTGGCTCTCCTAATAAAATACTGAGATATCCATCAGTTCCAATTCCGATTCTGGCGGTAGTTGTAGGAAAATTATCTGTTACTTCCCATATAGCTTTTGAACCATTAGAGACCATAGTCCCTGATACATATTTATAGAAAGCAACATTCACTTTACCTAAGTATTGACTTTCATATCCATAAATATTGATATCAATACTGAACATAGCCTGATCTGGTGAAGCTTGCGGCATTTTAATAGCTAAAATACCTGTATGTCCTCCAACATCATAATAGCCCTGATAAACTTTATTAAATATTCTTACATTATTTTGGTGTTTATTTATAGATCCCCCACCATCAAATTCTAAATCCTTTGCCCCAAGATTAACATCTTGTGTTGCACCATTATAGGGAACATAATTATTTAAAGTTGATGACTTAACAAAAGTTGACGGATCTAAATTATGAGAATCCCAAACTACACCATTTACTCCATTCTTATAGTGTATTATATCATTGTTATTAGATTCTATAATAGCATTAATAGTAGGGTTTCCTATATATAATGTAGATGGATTACCATAATTTAAAACCTGGTTATTTCCTGTAGTAAATGAAGTGGAATAAATACCTTGCTTAGAGTAAATCTGACCTGACCGTCCCAGAAAATGAGTAGGATGGTCTGCATCTCCAAAATGGAAACCTATACCTTCATTCAGGCTATTGGCACTTCCCTGATAATAGGAAAGTCCATAACTATCAGCATTAGCAAATGACCAGATTCTGTTTCTTTCATCTACTTTGTAGAATCTGTTTTGAAAACCTTCATCTGTCTGAACAAAGCCTCTTGAATGTATTCCATTTGCAGGAATAAACTGTGAGTCAGTATAAGCAGAAGAAGCCAATAAACCACCAGATAAGATAACCTGAGAACTATTACCGTTTAAACCCGCTATAGGTCTGTCTGAATCTAATACCCAATAGCCGCCTGTATCTTTCTTCTCCCAAAATGTATTACCAGAAACTAACTCTTCTTTGGTAAGTAAATGTTTAAGATTGATCTGAACCCTTTTTGTACCTCCCGGATCCGGATGATCCGATACTGAAGTAACTCTGTTTCTACCCTGGTCTAAACCTCCATAGCCAGCAGTAAATTTTACATCAAACCCCTGCCAGTAAGATAATTGAGTAAACCAAAAACAAAGTTTACCGTTTAAATTTAATGCAGTAATCGCATTCCAGTAATACAATGTGGAATAGCCACTATGAGAAATAATAGTACCATTATAGATATAGCCCTGGATCTTACAATCTAAAGGCTGATCAGTTCCGTACATATTACCTTTAATCTCTAAAAGAAACTGGTCTCCATAGTCTAAAGAATAATCTACATCAGTTTCAATCAATGTACCTTGTGGAAAGTTTCTTCCGGAATGATACCAGGAGTCTTCTTTTTTTCGGGAATCATAATCTCCTCCGCCTCCCGTAAGGAATCTTTCATCATTTGACCCGTCTTTATAATACCCGGCCGATCTCACGTAATCAAAAGCATTGCCATTGATATTCATAAAGTGATAACCGTTGGCCCTATATTGTAATGTACCGGCATAAAGACCCGGCTGATGAAAAGAAATTGCGGGGTAAATTGTATCAGATGCACCATTACCTCTCAATTCTAAAGCCACTGAATTATAAGCATTACCTGTAGCTCCTGAGAAGGCTTTTCTTACCGGTATATCCTGATACGTATTCGTTGTTACTAAATTTAAATCAGAAACTATTTCCGCATGGGTTCTGGTGCTGATTTTTTTCGTTACAGAATTCCAAACCATTACAGAACCTGCATCGTTTGGAACACTTTTCACAATTATTTCGCCTTCTACAGCGATGTGATTGTTAAAATATTCAGGAGCAATCATTAGTCTAGTCTTGCAGTTAAAGTAATTCTATATTCATTCGGGGTAAGAGGTGCTAAAACATCTATTTGTACATCATTTGCTGATGTAGTCACACAGCTTACATTTATTTTTCTGTTATCAGTATTGCGGTAACAGATATAATCAACATTCAGGGTATTCCAGCCATGGCTAATAGGAAAACTAACGGAAGAGCCGTCTCCGATCTGCCATGTCTGGGATTTAATTTTTGCATCCAGAACAGCTTTCGTAGATCTTGGAGTCATTGCTTTAACAGTATTGACTCCGGCAATAGCTTCAGCATCTGTCGCAATTTGAATCAGTCCTTTCACCGCATCGGTAGCATCTACAATATCAGGAATACCTTTTTCTATAATCTGATAATTTTTAGGTGCATTGGAAGCATCATCGGTATTGGCAATAAGATGGTCACCCACAGAAACGGGTTCATTGCCCACCCAGCCGTTTGCTGTAATCACCCACACCATTCCTGTTTTAATGGCAGCTGATGTAACAGGTGATGGAGTCGTCATTGAACCTTCAGTCGCAGAAGGAATATAACCTCCAGGCTGATAAATCAACGCTCCTGTAAGGCTTTGTCCTACTAAATTTTCAATATAAGTTTTAATCTTATTGGATGACCATGTATAGGTTCCTGACTGAGTAGCGTCATTCAGGAAAATAGAAACAATATCTGCATTGGTAAGATTTCGGCCTGCGACTTTAATAACATGCCCTGAACTATTGGTTAAGATCTGGCTTAGCAAAAGAAGCCCGCTTGTCTGATCTGTCTGAAATGGATTATTAGTGAGTGGATAATCAGGATGTACATAATTCTGAGCCAGGTTAATCCAATCGGTTCCGTTCCATTGATGCAGCTGCCCCTTATAATCAATGATCCAGCCTGCAGGAACTCCGGTTGTATCAGGAAATGAAGTATGGTAATGAAAACGGGTACGTTGCAGTTCACCAAAAAAATTATCCTGATGTGCGTTATTACTGATTACTGCGTTATTATTCATAGTTCTTTATTTTTTTATGGTTTAACTTTTAAAATGAGAATGTTAATTGGATTAGCGAGGTCTCCTAACATCTTAATCTCGATGGTTTGGTTGGTTGCGTAATCGTCAATATTTATTTTTTTACCTGTAACACTGTCCCTGGCTTGAATGATCACATTTTCCGTTTCAAGGGTATTGGGAATTACAGCACTTCCGGTAATCTGCACTACTGCACTTGTAGCTGTCTGTGAGAGCAGCAAGACCTTATCATAGATTTGCCTATTAAATTCCTGTTGGTTTTTCGGGCTGCTTAGCCAATCGTAGTCAAGTAACAGTTTTACTTTATCTTCACTTGTCTGCCCTGAAACAGCTTTTAAAGCTTCAATATCGTCACGGCTTTCTTTAATGAAATCAATTATTTCCTGAAGTTCATCCAAAGAAAGATCATTAGATAGCAGTATCCTTTTAATATTTTCTATATCAGATGCCAGGTTTTTATCTGCATCTTTCAATTCATCAACAAAGCCATCTACCTGTATCTTAGTGTATACATTGCCTGATTGCTCAGAACTGTCAACCGTAGCAACATTTTTAATTCCAAGTTTATTTTTCCAGTTGTCAACATGAGCTGGCGTCAGATTACCGGCATTCAGCTGAGCCAGATATTCCGAATGAGCCGCTGGATCTGTTAAGTGTTTTTGAAATGCTTCTGCACTGGCAAATAATTGAAAAATTTCTTCAAACCCTTCAATACCTTCCATGGGAATTAAGTCATCTTTGTGATAAAAAGATAAAAACGTGTCTTTAAACTGGGTTTCTGTTGGAAAATCTCCAGTTTCAAACCAACTGAAAATTGTATGTAATGGTGTACTCATTTGATAATTGATAATTAGTTTTAATAAAATTGATAATTGGGAAAGGCTTACAGATTATTTCTATGGCGTGATATTGTAAAGGAGCGAAGAAGGCCATATACTTGCAGATGAAGCTATATGGCAATGCATTCACTTAGAAAGAATCAATGAAGCTGATTCCACTTTTGCGATCTCAAAATATTACAATGATACTATAACATTTTTGCGTAAAATTTGAACTGTATGAGCAGTTTGAAGCAGGAAAGGAAGGTCACACCTGGCTTTGAAGATTTATATCCAATGATAATAGATGATTTAAAGTCCCCACTATCAGATGGGAATTGTTATTTGGAAAAGAACAGATCAGCTTCAGCCTTTCTTCTGCGGATGAGTCCGTTTAAAGTTTTTCCACCTGCGGTAATGTACTTCGTGGTAAACCAATTTCTGATTGCCTGCTCATCTGCTTTTTTATTAATCAAAGAAAACAGTCCATCTGATCCTCCGGTATTGTAAGTATGCGATACAAGAGCATCAAATTGATTTTGAGTAAGCATCAATTTAATTTTACTGTTAACGATTTTTTCATAAGTTGGTAAAACAGATGAAAATAGCTCTATTCCTTTCTCTTTGCTGATTGCAGGGTCTTTCATGGTTACTTTCTTTCCTCCCGGATAGTAAGTGTTACCATACCCTATTGTCGGAATTCCTGCAGAATCCAGATAGGGCTTTGAACTGAAGCCTTCAAATGATACAATCAGGTTGATTCCCTTTTGTGATGTTTTCATAGCTTAAAATATTTATAGGTGAAAAAGATGAGTATTAAAGTAATTCCAAGGATCGTAATGAAAATCCAGGCCAGGATTTCAAATCCATCTGATTGAATTTTCTTTGTTTCTTCAGAGACTTTTGAAGCTACCTCTCTGATTGTTTCTTTTGAACTCGTTTTCTGAGTTACATCCTGAATAGCATGGGTAATTTCTTCTTTTTTAACATCAGATTTTTCACGATTAACCTTTGCATAATAGCTGCTGATGGAATATTCTGCATTTCCCACGATGGAAATACGCTGAATGGTATCACCTTCCACCACATTATGGAAAACAAAGGGATTAGATGCATCAGATTTTCCCTTAATCAATAGATCTCCGGATATTTCATTTCTCTCTTCCTTCAGCAATACATTATCTGAAATACTTTGAGTTGATTGTGAGCTTTGAAAGCTTGAAGAATCAACTTTCACTTTTTCTGTTTCCTTTGTATTCTCTTTGTATGTAGTTGTAATTTTGTGTTTGCTTCGACAGCCTAACATGAGACTGCTCAATATGAGCAATAGCAGAATCTTTGTTTTCATTGGTTTTAGTTTTTAAAAATTGAACAGGCTTATCCTGAATTCTTCAGTTCCGGGAAATCCAGTTGAAATTCAAATTTTTACATAAAGATTTTATCTTCTTTTACGTATTCTTTTTTGATGCTATCCAGCAACATGTCTGCACTTACTTTGTAACCAGGTTCTTTTAATGCAATTGTTTTTAAACTTACATCCTGTATGATATTCATAATATTAGAACCGGTCAATTCATATCGTTGGGCAATTTGTTCCAAATCAATATCTTCAAGCTGTAATTGTTCAGGTAAATTTTGCTGCCAGATACGCAGACGCTCCTCATGCTTTGGATTATTGAATTGTATGCAGCTATGAAAGCGTCGCGTAAAGGCTTTATCCATATTATTTTTAAAGTTGGATGCCAGAATAATAAGCCCTGAAAATGTTTCTATGCGTTGCAGCAAATAAGAAACTTCCTGATTGGCATATTTGTCATGGGAATCTTTTACAGAGGTTCTTTTTCCGAAAATAGCATCCGCTTCATCAAAAAATAAAATCCAGTTTTTATTTTCTGCTTTGTTGAACAGTTTAGCTAATTGCTTTTCTGTTTCTCCAATGTACTTTGAGACCAGCATAGAAACATCTACTCTGAAAACAGGACGTTGGGTGTATTTTCCTAAGAGACTGGCGGCAAGAGTTTTTCCTGTTCCCGGTTCTCCATGAAACAACACTCTGAACCCTGGTTTAAGTTTTGTCTGCATGTTCCAGTCTTCCATCAGAATCCGGCTGCTATTGTACCAGGCTTCAATACTTTTAAGTTCCTGTAACGTAGTTTGAGGAAGTATTAAATCTGTCCATGATCGACGTGTGAGTATTTGTTCTGCCGGAAAGTCATTGCTCATTTTCGGCAATAATTCCGAGCCAAATATGATTTTGTTAAAAGCTTCTTCATGAACACTTATCTGGCTGTTCATTGATGCATGTTCATGGGCTGAACCTGAAAAAACAATGAGTTCTTCTTTACTCAAAACCGAATCCGGGCCGAAATAATCGAGTGCTTTTAATCGTTCTGAGATACTATCTCCTCCCAAAACGTATTGGGCAGCCTGAATAGTAGGATAAAAGAGCCTGCCGTTATCATTGGTTGAACAAAAGTCAAACAGCTCACTACCTGGAAACTCCAGATAAATGCGTTTCAGCAATGATGGGTCCAATCTTGGTAATAAAGCCATTAAAAGAATCACAACTTCCTGATGGGCAAGCTCCTTCCCTGAAATATAATCTCCTAATTGAAAATTCTCATGGTTATTAGTATTAAATTCAGGGGCTCCTACATTAAAATCCTCTGAAGGATTGTTTATACGCCATGTAATAACCTTTTCTAAATGAGTAAATAATTTTTGTAATTGTTCTGACTCCATTGGTTTTTATCTTTTTAAGATCCGGTGTATTGCATCCTTCTCACTTTAGGACACATTCACTTATCTTGTAGTTGATTTCAAAAACCTCAACCGGAAAGTAGCTCACATTCGAGTATCTCTCCACAACCGCCAAAGCAGCTGTTATTGGAAAGTTGCTCCATCATTGGAGTCCTTCTTTTTAAAGAATCAATCTGCGGCTGAAAGAGAATAGTAGATCCGTAGGCCCATCATTCTGCTTCCAGAAGGAGATTCCAATATTTACACATCAGAAAATTCCTGGATTTCAGACGCTAAAAGGTGTCCTGCCAATGAGTATCTCTCCGATTGAGGTGTGTTGTATGTTTTATGTGTTTTTAAATATCATGCAGCATCTCAAGGAGAGTGCATTGTATTTTGTAGTTTGCTAAGAAAACCTCAACCGGAAAGTAGCTCACATTCGAGTGTCTCTCCACAGCTGACACAGCAGCTGCTTTCGGAAAGTCGCTCCTTCATTGGAGTCCTTCTGTTTAAAGAATCAATCTGCGGCTGAAAGAGAATAATAGATCCGAAGACCAGCCATACTGCTTCCAGAAGGAGATTCTAATGTTTACACATCAGAAAATTCCTGGATTTCAGACGCTAAAAGGTGTCCTGCCAATGAGTATCTCTCCGATTGAGGTATGTTTGTGATTAATCAATAATGTAATTAACCAAATCGTAAAAGTCCCGTCCCAAAATAATTTTTATATTAACGGGATACGATGTATATTTTTTCCCATTTATCTCAATTTCCAAAAGCATCTGAATAAGAGAAAATGGTTTTCTATGATGAACCGTATGTCTGAATGAACCAGGTCTGGTAAGTGTCCCTGACGGATAAAACTCATTGAACTGTGATCCAGGTTTGAAATAATTAATAGGATTAATATCCAGAATCATTTCTTTAGACGTTACAGGGTATTCGGACATTCTTCCCAGGGATATTGCATCTAATTGCTGTTCCTTGTAAAAACCTGCATCTTTGAATCCATTTTTGACCTTTTTTTTCTGTTTGTAACGTTTTATAATAATCTTAGGTTTGTATTTATCAATATCCAATTCGTTTGATAATTTTACCTTTAAATATTTATAACTTACACTTCTGCTGAAAGTATGTACATAATTATCTATAGCCTGTGGTTCGCTTCCGGATTCTGCTTCCAGATTGATGTGCCCTCGTCCTGATTTTTCAATATTCCCGGCTCTATAGAAATGATAATATTTCGTTGTCCAATCTGCTGATGCCTTTACATCCAGTCCGAAATTAAGCTCATTTAAATGGAGATAATTATCTATGAATCTGCCAAACTGGCTTTCTGTAGGATATTTCCCGGTTTCAAAGTAGGTTTTCAGCTCCTCTCTTGGGGTTAATATGTTGTTTTCTTCCATGATATTTTAGTTTTCTTTATTGGCTTATGTTATTACTATAACCGCTTTCCGGAGCTGATTACCAGTTGTGATGCAAAGTTCAAAATTGATTCTTTTTTTGTTCTTATAAAAGTTTTCCACCCTCTCTATTCTGTAGTTGCAGCAATCCACATCTTTCTCATAAACAATCTATTACATATAAAATCTATGGATTTACATTTTTTCATTTTCTGCAATGCATTTCCGCCTTCCGTTTTCACAGAATTTATTATTTGCTTCAAAAAAATAGATATGACAACTCTCGTTTCGCTTTGCGGATGAAATTCCAATGGAAAAAAGCTTCCGTTACAGAATATTTTATCCTATTGAGGTTGTATTTTAGTCATGAGAATGTAATGGATTAATTCTCTGCTGCCTTGTGATCTAAATATCTTTTATATTGACGGGATAAGGCTTGTTTTGTTACCTAATAGCAATTATTATTTATATTGTGATAACAGTTCAAAATTAATCACTTTATTGTTCTTATAAAAGTTTTTTGCCCCCGCTTGTCTGTAGTTGCAGTAACTCTTAATTTTCTAGAATCCAATGATTATTATCTGATTTCAAAATCTACATTTCTTTATTCTCAGATCCATTCTGGTGGAATTGATTATGCCAGTATCATTATTGCAGGGATAAAAATGTGTTGTAATATCGATTGCTGCTCAGATATTCCAATCTGATTATTTTTCATTGATGGCATAATCACATTCGATTCTTACATTTCTGGTTTTATTGATACTCCCGTTATTTGGAATGTTTACATTATTTTGGTTTGCAGCCAGGTAACCGGTGGCTAAAAGCAGATCAGTATCTTCATCATAGATCCTGCATTCGATATTCTTATCAATTTTCCGAAGGTCTGCTCTATAAAAAAAGGTCAGAAAATCCCCTATATCATAATGATCTGTAACAATATCTCCACTTGTATATTCATGCCCCCAAAGATTTCCTCCTCCATATATCATATATTCAATAAAGGCATCAGTTTTATTAACAAATTTAATATTTGTGTTTACAATGTTTATTTTTTGCCCATAACTACGCTTGCTTATTTCAAAATAAAATCTTTTACCTTTCAGGGGACCAAAGTCAAACCCATCAGGAATTGAAGGCAGGGTATTCCCGAACAATCGAGACATCATACTATAAAACATATATGTTGGATCTGTTTCGTAGCGCAAAACATAATATTCATTTTCTCCTAAATTTTCTGCTGAGAATTTTTTTGCCTTAATAGTATAAGGTGCACTACCCAGGAAATATTGCTTTACTCCTTCAGTGTTATTACCTTTACCCGCATCAATTACCAGATCTTCTTCATCCTGTGAACTTATTACAATCGGAAACTCTTCATCTGCAGCAGCATAATTTACATAGCCGATGAATCCGTTTTCAATAGCTCCTAACCTATTGGCAAGAGTTACTATTTCCTTATTAGTAAGACCATCTTCTTTATGCCTCAAAGAATCTATTAAATCAGAAAATTGATTTTGTGTGGGATATTTACCGGTTTTAAAATAGGTTTTTAATTCTTCTCTTGGGGTTAATTTATTTTCTTCCATATTACTTTATTGTTCTCTGGTTTTCATTTCTACGCATGCTCTGTCCGGAGCTCATTATTTTACATTCTCATAATAGCTGCATTCGATTCTTACATTTCTGACCTCATTGATCTGGCCGCCATTCACAGAATTCTGGTTTTGTCCTGCTGATAAATAACCTGTCGTCAAAAGGGTATCATTTTCGGCATTATAAACTTCACACTTTATGTGTTGATTGATTTTTGTAAGGTCTGCCTTATAAAAGAAGGTCAAATAATCTCCCAGATCATAATGATCAGTAACGGTATCTTCAGCTCTATATTGATCGCCCCATCCAACGGCTTCTATTCTATATTGGATAGGTACTTCCGTTTTATTAACGAACTTAACATTAGTGTTTAAAATGTTTATTTTTCTTCCATAGGCTCCTTTTGTGATTTGTATGGGTAAGCCGATACTTTCTACCTCTCCAAAGTCAAAACCAGCAGAAACTGCATTCAGATTATTTCCGAATAATCTGTAAATGGTATAAGTCTGATTTAATTGGTAAGCCAGATTATAATATTCCGTTTCTCCCAAATCACCTTCTAAGATTTCTTTTACTTTTATAGTATAAGGTGCGCTGCCTATAATATAACGTTTATCTAAAAAGCTTCTGAAATCAGTAGATGAGATCACCTGATCCGGTTCATCATTCGTGCTTACCACTATTGAAAATTTTAGATTTCCGACATTATTTGCTAAAAAATTAACGTATATGTTGTCAATAGCTGCTAAATTATTGGCAAAAATGGCTAGTTCTCTTTTGGTAAAGACATCTTCTCTAAGCCTTAAAGAATCTATTAAATCCGCAAACTGGCTTTCTGTAGGATATTTCCCTGTTTCAAAATAGATTTTTAACTGGTCTCTGGTTGTTAGTTTATTTTCCTCCATAATACTTTTTTATAAGTTATGCTTCCGGGCATAATTACACTTTGGTTTCAATGATAATTTATGTTATGTTTTAAAGTTCTGAACTCATCCTTTTTTATCCCTGGAAAAGGATTTTAGCCTCGTTACGCTGTAGTTGCAGTAACGTTTACTTGTAAGAAACCGGATGATGACTTCTTACGTTTCATTGCCCAAAATTCATACTTTTTTTGTTCCTGTGAAAGTTTTTTGACCTGTCTATTCTGTAGTTGCAGTAGCCTTTCTTTTCTGAATAAGTAAAATAACCAGATCTGTATTTTATTTAATAAAACCTGGTCTGTATCTATAATAAAAAAGGCTCAGATTATAAAAATCCGAGCCTTTTTCAGCTTATATTCTTAATGCTAATTTCTTTTCGCAGCGTTGATGATTAATCCAGTTTAAAAAAGAAATACACTACCGCCGCCCATTCTTTTTTAACTCCTCTTGCATACCCGATAGTACTGTGGCTGCTGTTTTCAACCGTTCCATCATCTTTGATGTAACCAATAGTGGAATGACTGCTGTTTTCTACAGTCCCGTCTTCTTTCACATAGCCCACTGTAGAGTGGCTCTTGTTTTCGATAGTTCCGTCACTTTTGATGTACCCAATAGTGCTTCGGCTTTTATTTTCGACAGTCCCATCACTTTTAATGTAGCCCACGGTGGAATGGCTGTTGTTTTCTATGGTTCCGTCACTTTTAATATATCCTGTGGTACTGTGGCTTCCGGATTCTATAGTTTGGGCACCTACGGAAAGACAGAAGAGCAGGGAACAAAAGAATAGTGTTTTTTTCATATTCAATATTTTAATGAGTTATTAACTTTGATTATTTGATGTATTCAAAAGTATTGATTATTCTTTTATGTTGGATGCTATATAATTAAATCTGAGCTTATTTTTCTGAATATCAAGCTTTATTATAACCTAATTTTGTTTAGTTTATACTGTAATCAAATACAAACATTTTTTCTGAATCAGTTGGATCTAACTCTGATAATAATACTTGATTATCATTTAATTTTTCAACTCCCAAATACCTACTGTTTTCTGTTGCTAGTGGTTTTTAGATATAAAAACCGCTTTATTTCTAAAGCGGCTCAAATCATTTATGAAAATTTAATTTTCTTCTTTGTCTATTATTTTCATGATTTCTTTTGCCTTTACCTCATCTATAAACTCACCAGGAGTTGGGTCTGGGTAATAGCTATTTATTTGAGGAAATTCATGCCATTGTTTATTATAATATGTTTCTCCTATTTCTCCTATTTGATCATATACTACCCTTCTGTGCAATTCTTTGAATCCGGCTTCATCATCATGAACATAAATGAAATCAATTATTTTGATTATTTCTTTTTCTTTATTCATTTTTAAGTAAATTTATATTTTTAGGTGTTTCGATATTTTTATATGCTTCTGCTTGTTTAGCATTATTTATAGCTTTTAATTCTGCTGTTGCATCTGCTGCTCTTGAAGCTTCATATAAATCGTGTGTTTCAGATTTTACCCGGAAAGTTTCATTTGTATGAAATTGTAACTCAAATTGTTGCCCAGTTGGTGTTTCAAAAGTTACATTTAATCCTTTATATGAGCCATCTCCTTGAAACCAAGCATTAAATGCCTTTGTTTTTTTATATCCTTTTATTTCAAGTTCTTTGACTATTTTAAAATAATTTTCTACGTATACTTTTGGCTCGAATGTAATAGTAAATCTAAGGACATCGTTCATTTTTGAAGCAACTTTATTTATAGCTTTTTCAATCCCAATCTTTTCTATATGTCGATCCTGAGTTCTATCATTAATTTTTCTAGTTAAAGATTCCTCTCCTTTTATTGCAAAATCCAACCCCTCCATTTTGCCTCCGGTTTCTTTCGCCAAATTTAGTAAATCACCCTGGACTAATTCTTTTTCTAATTCTGCATTTGCAATCAATTGTTTTGCTTTTTCGTTTGCTATAATATATTTCTGAGTCTTTTCATTAATATCTTCAGAATATTCTACTCTTTCATCAACCTGTTTAGGCTTTTCTTCAAATGTATTACTTTTCTTTAAATTATCATCAATCTCCCGCAGAGCTTTTTCAGATAAGTTTTTGGTAATTTCTATTTGCTTCTCATTCGCCCTTTTCCCCACTTCTTCATTGCTGATAAACTTCTCGTATTCTTGTAGCACAGCATCACAAGCCTCGGTATCCTTCGCTAATTTTACCCCTTCTTGCATTTTACTTACTGCCTGTACCTGTTCTTCTATCAGTGCATCTATATGCTCTGGTATTTCTGTACGCAACTCTTGCAGTAGGCCTGCTTTATAGGTTTCTATTCCTTTTAATCCTTCAGGTGTTTGACTTATAGCTTTCCAACTGGTAATTTGCCCGTTTTGAGTAGTTGCTTGCACGTAAAAATCATCACCTTCTTTATCCAGTCTTTCTATAAAAGTTTGAATATCCATTTGGGCCAGCTCATTTGCAGTTTGTGCAGCATTTTGTTTAGCCTGCTCCCCACTTTGTATTAAACTTTGTTTATTATTTTCCAGCTCTGTCAAAAATCCGTTCTTCACTGCAGCAAAATTATCGAGACCTATCATCTTTCTTAGTTTAGCTCTAAAGTTTTTCACACTTTCCCCTATTCTAGCTAATGTTTTTGGGAAATAGGTTTTTGCAATAAAACCTGCTGCTTTTGCCAAACCTAGCATGGCAAAAGCTACTATAAAATTAGTACGCGCAGAAGCAGCCTGGTTTACATTTTCCTTAAACGTATTGGCGTCTTTAGCCTGTGACGCCGCCTTTATACGAGCTTCAGATTCTAATGCCGACAAAGTAATGGTAGCATACAACAATACTTCTATAATTGTAGCTATAATGGCAGCCACCTCACCTACACCTGTAAGCATAGCAATCACAGCAACTATACATGCTGCTGCCAACAACCAACCCGATACTTTAGCACCTGCTCCCAAACCTGCGGATAATCGTTGCCATGCATTCACATCTCCATTAGCGGCCTCTTTTATGTCTTTTTCTATAGCTTCTGCTGTTTCGGGTGTATTCATCAAGGTAGCCGCTTTGACAAAGTCTTTGGCAACCTCTCCCGGATGGTCTTTCATATACCGCAGCTGCGCTGCCGTCGCTTTTGTGGTCTGCTCTCTAGCTAAATCATACTGGTCACTTTCAGATATATTGCCTATTTGGTTATCATCAAACCCATTCCAAGAACCCTCTATAGCTTCCTGCATAGATTGAGGCACGTTCGCTGCCTTCATCTGTTCGCTTAATGTTTTCAGTTCTTCTTTTTTTGCCCAAAAGAGATCTACGGCTTTTTCAAACAATTCTATATTATCTGTAGCTTTTAGTGTAAGAAGTTGGAATAGTACGATATCTTCTGGTGACAATTTTTTCAGTTTTTCGGCAATCACCAATAAGCGTTGATAATCTGCTAGCTTAAGGTTACCTTTTTCTAACTTGATGAGCTTTTTTATTTCATTAGGTAGTTTGGCCAGTTCGTTTTTCAATTCTTCAGGTGTTTTTCCTTGATTAGATTTAAGAATATTACCTTCATCTACTTCTTTGCTCAATTTTTTACCATTTCCCGTACCCTCACCTCCTACTACTCCTTTGTAGTCAGATTTTCTGTAATCTGCACTTCCTCCTGAACTTACGAGTGTTTTTACATATGCATCTTCATATTTAGGTGTCCAGGAATGATTAACTTCTTGTCCAAAAATCATTCTTTCCGCATAACGATCCAGCTTATAGTTAGTATCTATACTACGATTATACTCATCTGTTTTGTAAGTATCGAAGTGTAAGGTATATACGTCACCTTTTTGGGTTACTCTTTCATTACCACCGGCCTGGGGTATAAATTCGGGCACAAAATTTTGATTTTCATCTTTACTTTCAGTGGTTTGTTTCTGTATGCTCTCCGGCTGATAAGTTTCAGGTTTAATATCATGATAATCTTGTACCTGGCTGGTATTCAAGGTAAATACATAGCCTTTTTCCATATCCCTGGTTTCCGGATGGTTGGCATCACCGGTTTTTGCTAAACTTTCCTGATGCTTTTTATACATTATTTCCGAGCCCTGATCATAAATGGTTTGTGAACCATGAACCATCGGAATATTACCAGTGAGACTGACTACATTACCACTAGGACTTGCTGATCCCGTTTTAAAGGATGATTCTCCAGACTTCTGTGTCTGTACATTTGCCACTTGCACCTCAGACTGAGGTACAACTACCGGATCCTTCGGCTTCTGCTTTTTGCTCTGGTTTTTATGGGCCTTATTGTCTTTTTCTACAGGTTTTGCTGCTTTCATTGACTTAGTTTTTTAATTTCATATTGTTTTAAAAGACCTATAGGCACAACTAAAATATTGTGCCTGATAGGGTGCCTGCCGGGTTGGAAAAATCATACCGGGTGAGGTAGATTCTTTAAGAATTTAAGTAAATAGAAATGGTATTTGACTTTGAGAAACAGGCAACACTGAACCATTTCCTGGTTTCTTCTCTTGTTTTTGAATTTTCAGGTTTTTTAAGTTTTAATACACTCTTTTCCGGATAATATCTCCTTGGGAGTGATTGATTCTGTCATTACGGTCAGAATCTTTTTATTATTTCATATCATCTTTCTTTTCTTCTTCCTCATCAGATGATCTGTCTGTATTGCTGGCACCATATCGGTTTTCAATAAGAAGGTTCACTGCTTTATCAATCCAGTTAGGCAGATTATTAGTGATCATCTTCAGGAATTTATCATAACCGTACCCCAATACAAACAGTACCCCTGTTGAATACCATTTGTCATGCAATTCGGCTCTGTTCATTAAATAGCTCATCGTAAAGCCTACGATTACTACGATTACCAATGTGATAAAATGTTCCCATGGCTGTTTTTTCTCTTTATTTTGTATGGAGACCAGTACCCTTAGTACCCCTCCTGAAAATGCTATTGCAGTTCCGATTAACAGGGCTTTTATACTATCCAAATTCATTCTTTTCTTCTCTATTATTTATTAAAAATTTTAATTTTCAAGCAACTTTCAGATGTTTAATTATTCCTGAGACAGAATGTACATATCATCTAAAAACTTTCTGATTTTCCGGATATTTTCGCTCTCATCCGCATAAGCTAACTCGTCAATAATATCACTGATATCTCTGCCTGGCTTCTTTAGTTTTTCCTTATCTTTTTTCTTTTTTTTCTTTTCTTTTTTTTTCATGGCTACTAGAATTTTAATTAAATGAATAATTGATTTTTTAGTTTTTTTTAAGTTGATTCCGCTTCCAATACACTAAGGCCAAACGGTTTCTTTTTAAAGTTCATATCTCATTTAAAACAACAGAACTAAAAAGCAAAAACCGTTTTTCACCTTAATATTTTACCTATAATTTAAATTTGAGAAAGATATCAGAGCAGCCTTTTAATCTGATGGATGGGCTGTTGAGGATCTAGCAATAACTTTGAATCCCTTTTATCTTTTTAGAATGAATAATTTCAAGAAATGAATTATGAATACACACTATCTACAAACATTATCTTATTGATATTCACATTACAACATTATATTAAATGGTAAGGACTGAGCTTTCTTCCGTGATCATACGTTATGGCTGAAGAATAATGTTATATATTGTTCTTTCAGACAGAAACAACATTTCCATAAGCTCATTGACAATCACTTTCATCTGTTTATCCTGATTACGTCTTACATAATCAATGACAAAATCTTTTCTTTTTTCGACTAATTCTTTACTACGTTTCATATTCTATGGTTAAAAGTTTTTTTGGTTAAAAAGTTTTTTCCGAATCAGACAAGCTTCCTATTCTTATATATTGACCGTTTCATTAAGTCATAAGAAACCCTAAAGGCGAATATTCCGCCTTTTAACAAGATGTCTGATTCCATTATTTAAATTTGTTTTTTTAGAAGCGGGTACCTGATATTTCCCAATAAAAATCTCATTCTGGCTTCTATCTTCTAAATTTCATTTGCCTTTTTAGTATGTATTATCAACCTTACTGCCAACTATAATTAATCGATATTTTATATGCTGAACAGCAGCGTTATTCTACATTTCCGGGTTGTTTTTTATTTTCTGGAAAAACAAAGAGCAAAATGATTGCTTTATTTAGATATCAATCAAAAAATAAACGCATTTTTATCATTATTAAAACAGTCTTAAAACGAACAAAAATCCAAAAAAACTCAAAATAAAAACGCACTTTTTACATTTTATAGATTATTGAAAATTTTTCTATTCCTATCTGCGCCGGATAAAACAAAAAAGGAAAATATCTACATTTTAAATATATTAGGCACAAAATAAATACTTAACTTTTTTAATTACAGATAATTATAAGCAAAAAATAACATTTTCAAATATTAAAAAAAAATTAAATTTTAAATATAATTTTGTACATTTGTACTGTTTCATCATAATGACGAAACAAATATACGAACATTGTTCGTTTTTCAAAATAAAAAACGAACATTTTGTTCATTTTTTTTCACAAATAACTATAAACATATCAAAATGAACTATTTAGAATTCAAAGAAATCAGGAAGAAACTAAACATGAAGCAGGCTGATATCGCTAAATCTATAGGAGTGGGTACCAGAGCCGTGCAATATTGGGAAAAAGGCGAACGAAAAATACCGGAAACGACGGCTTACTTTGTCACCAATTTACTGTTAAAACAGCAGGAACTCAATGATGACAGCGCATCTCCGGTTGTTTTTTCAGATTTGAAGATTATGCATGTCCCGTTGGCGAATCAATATGCACAAGCCGGTTATCTGAGTAATTTTGCTGATGAAGAATATATAGAAAGCTTACCCACTATTCCTTTTACGGACGATGTAGAGCACAGAGGTGAATACATGTGTTTTGAAGTAAAAGGAGACAGTATGGATAACGGATCGTACGAAAGCTATCTGGAAGGAGACATTATCTTATGCAGAAATATCAGACAGGATTACTGGATGAGTAAGCTGCATTATGATAAATGGGATTTTGTGATCGTTCACAAAGAGAAAGGAATTCTGGTAAAGCGAATCATCAACCATGACGTGGAAAGAGGAATTATCACCCTTCATTCTCTGAATGAATATTATGAAGATTTCGAAATCCATCTGAAGGATGTTGCGAAACTTTTCAATATTATAAGTACAAGACGTAAAAACAACAGAAGATAACTGCCTGAGTGAATAAAATCCTCAATTGCTTGAGGATTTTATTGGGGCATTAAGATCATCTCAGTATAAGATATTCTAACAGCTTACTTTGTCTTCCCTACCAATTATTGTAGCATTTTCCGGATCTACCCGATAAATGGCACTTGGATTAAGATATGAACTCAGGAATCTGATCCATCTGATCCCACTTCTTTTGAAGCTTTCGGGTGCATTTGGCTCAAATTCTTTTATATTTGTAGGTGTTGCAAGCATACCATTAGTCAAGTAAATCAAAGTTCCTATATCTGCTGAAGAGGGTTTCAAAATTACTTTCACTTTCCAGGCAGGGTCTGTCCCATTACAAAGAGGGTCTGGGTTCAGATCATCTACACCAGACAAACAATAGGCTTCTACTGCACCACTCCACTCTTTAGAATCAAACTGAACAACATCTGACCAATCTGAAATTCCATCCGGCTTACAATACTTTCTTATTCTTATATATAACTTAGTATTATCAGGAATTTTCCCATTTTTCATATCAATATTTTCAAATTGGGTATACGCAGTATCGCTAAAGCCCACCTTTGTATAAATAATGTCTGTAAAGTCAGGATCTTTTGCTATCTGATATTCCAATGTTGCAAGATTGGTGGTATCATCAACCCAGTAGTTCATTACGATCTGGCCGTCATCCAGCACTTTTATATCATAGATTTTAGGAACGTAACAAGTAGAAGAAGTATTACATCTCCCAACGTTCAGAAAAAAATCTCTCTTAGTAACAATTCCGCCTACAGCCAGTTTCACTTCCAATTCGTATGTGCCTGGAGTTTGAATATCATTTTGAATATCATTAAGCTTTATTGCATTACCCGTTACAACCAATTGCTTTATATCATGGGTAGGTCCCGGCGGATTTAAATAAGTCACAGTCGCCTCTGTTAGTGGCAATGAAGATTCATATCCTATTTTGAATGAAACATCACATTTTGCTGCTGCCATTATATTATGTTTTTATTGTTAATATTATATTTTATCAATATCTAAGGGGTGTTGAAATCATTCTAAAGAAAAAACACCCCTTGATATCAGATTAGGTTTAATATCAATACACTGTTACAGTTGTTGTATCAATACTAAATGCATCACTATTCGCATCCTTAACCAGAAGCTGGAATTTATAGTTACCAGCAATTAAATCTTCAACGATCAGTTCTCCGTTAGCAGGATCACTAATAAGCTTCACATCCGGACCTTCTAGTTTGCTCCAGAAGTATAGAAGTACGGGCGCTCCGTCACCTGATCCTTTTAGTCCAAATCTCCCCAGTTCTAAAGAAAACCGCAGATCTTTCGCCCCGGCATCAGCTTTAATAATCGGCAGAGTGGCAGGACAGCAGTTTACACTATCTGATAAGTCTATCTTTTTGATCGCCACGTACCAATCTCTTACCGTAATAGTCTGAGTACATTCACCGTTACTCACCTTCACATTGATCACCGGGATATTTTTTGGATCTACATTCATCAAGGTATAACTCATATTTCCATTAGCATCCGGCTGAGAAAGCGGGTTACCATCTACACTGTAAGTATAGTTTGTAAAGCCTGGCCCTGAAACGACAAAGTTTACTTTTGTTTCATTTGAATTACCGGCCGGATATTCAACAGATTTAACAGATATCCCAACCTTCGGTGTTGAAATAACCCTAATACTGCAGTTGGTTTGTTTTCCGTTTACAGTAAAGGTAATTACCTGACCGTGTAACGCAGGATTCACCAGATTCGGATTGAAGGAATATCCCCCAGCACCGGATACAACACTAGCTTCAGCACCAGCACTGGCTGCTACAACTCCATTGCTGGGTACCACGTTAAAAGGTATAGAACCGGATTCAGAACAAATAGTATTCACCGGCAAGCTTAATTGAACCGGAGCATCATACCAACCTCTTATAGTCGTGTATTGAGAACATCCTCCTCCAGTCACATTCACTCCTATCACCGGAATATTTTTTGGATCAAGATTAGAATATTTATAACTTATCTTACCATTTATAGGTTTGGGAGGAGTAAACTGCCCGGTACCCAGAAAATCCCATTCGTACATATATTCTGTAAAATATGGTCCGGAAACGTCAATGTTTATTGTGGTTTCTGTTGAACCGTTCGCTGGATAATCAACAGTATAATTAATATTAACTTTAGGCGGCGGAATAACCTTAATACGACAGTTCGTTGATTTATCGTTTACAGTAAATGTAATATATTGACCATACAAAGCAGAATTCACTGCATTTGGATTGAAAGAATAGCTTCCATTGCTGGATACAACACTGGCTTCAGCACCGGCACTGGCTTTCACAATCCCATCCGTAGGGAATAGATCAATAAAAGGTATGGAATCAGATGAAGAACAAATAATATCTGTTGCTAAACTTAACCGAACCGGAGCATCGTACCAGTCTCTTATTATAACATCCTGGATACATCCGCTGCCATCTACTTTTACTCTTATTGCCGGAATATTTTTAAGATCCAGATTGTAATACTTGTAACTCACAAATCCATTTGCATCCGGCTTTATCGGAACCCAAACGTCAGTCCCAAGGAAATCCCAGCTGTACTTATAGTCTGCAAAGTTTGCTCCGGAAACTTTAATGTTTACTATTGTTGCTGTTGAGTCTCCTCCAGGATAAATGACAGGTTTTACAACTTCTACTTTAACATCCGGTTCTGAAATCACTTTAATGCTGCAATCAGTAGGTTTACCATTGACAGTAAAGGTAATTTCCTGACCATAGAACTGTTCTTCCACAGCCTTCGGATCAAAGATATATTGTCCATTGATAAATTTCACACCATTACCGATACTTGCTTTCACAACTCCATTCATTGGGGATACTGTAAAAGGTATTGGGTCGGATTCAGCACAGATAACAGAAGTTGGCAAACTCAATTTGATAATTGCTTTTGGAGTACAACAGATGTATGGAAGTGAAAAGTCTGCAATAACTTTTGGATTTCTCACAGAATCATAAACCAGAATAAAAGTGCCACCACGTTTTACTCCCCGCTTATGTTCCAATCCCGAATTTTTTTCGACATATTCATTGAAATATGTTTTTGACAGATCTTTATTTCCCTTTAATTCTTCTAAAGACAAGAGCATAATATCAAATCCCAGCTGCTGCTTATCCTTGATTTCCTTTATCTGTTCAAAGGCAACCTGGTAATCCATCCCCTGATGACCTTCTATATTATAAAACGAATAGTTATCTATATTGAGATTTAAAGGACTTTCTTTTTCAAATTGTCCTATTAACACCCAATCTGTATCAAATGTTAAATTGCTGCCAGATGACCGGTTGCTCGTTTTATCAAAGTTCCACGCTTTTAAGAAATTTTCTGTAACCGTGTAATAAAAAGGAATCGCTTTATTACTCAGAGGATTCAGTTTTTGTGATGGAGTAATTTTAACCTTTTCCTTATTTTTAATAATATTATCAGGATTAAAATATCCCACCTGCTGATTAAAACGATTAATCAGGGTTTTAACTCTTTGGGTTGCTTTTTCATCATCCAAAGCAGGTGAATTATAAAACTGATGTCTTGAGAAATCCAACTGAATATCTGATATTAATTTCCCAAGCATGATGTGTTTAGGAAAAGAAACAAAATCCGGAAGACATTTAGTAAATGCTTTAGGAAGCAATTCTACAATTTCAGAATAGGTATCCATTAAATCTTTTACGACATCGTAAGCATACTGAAAACCTGAGTCCTGATTAAAAATTCTTGTAAATGATGCTTTAAACGTATCGTAATTGGCTGTTGGAATCCCTACTATTTTACCGATTGCTTCCATTCTTTCAAAAACAACCTTCCCAAAATCAGTTTTATCCACAGCCTTGATATATATATTTTTTAAATCAGAAGCACTCAATTTTTTATCTGAAACAAACTGTTCTAAAATAACACGGTTTTGTTTCACAGGCTCCATTATATCTTCTATAAACAAAGGATGAGGCTGAAGACGATCTTTTCTTTTGAGCTTAACCTCACCTGTTATAGGGTCAGGTAGAGTAAAACCATCTTCTCCAAGAATATGAGTGATCCCTCTTGCTGTAGTAACTAATACTTTAAGGTTTCTGGTTTGCTGTATTCCATGATTATCACAGTCAACACCTCTACAAGGCTTAACTTCTTTTTCATAGTCCTCCAAATACAGCAGCAGGTATTTGTCTTCTAATTTTGTAAGATTATTAACAGGTTGAAAATCAGATCTTGCATCCTGAGCTATTGCCAGTTCCCATAGTTCAATCTGCTCGCTCCCCTCGTAAAACGCAGGGTATTTTATTTTAAAATTATCATATACTTTAAAATGGGTGAAGTTTTTATTTTCAAGATCAACCGTTTTCAGATCGCTCATGTACAAATCTTCACTTATCTTACTCGTATTGTTCAGGGTTAATAAATCTCCGTCGGTGGTAAGCGCTGCTCCCTGAGAAAGCTGTATGCCGCTGAGCAGCCTGTTTTTATATATAAGTGTTGGTTTGAGGCCGCATACAATACCTACTCCCTGCAGCAGTACTCTGGACAAACGGTCCTGATCTTCAAAAAAATCCAGGAACTCATTGAACTGATCAGGATCTTCTATATACTGCCCTTTACTGAATTTACGGTATTGGACTGCTATACTACTTAATTGATTCTTCATTATTGTTCATTTTTTAATGATTTATTAAGGTCTTTTAATAAACTTCATAGACAATTGAAACTGCCTATGAAGTTATTATCTGACTATTATTTTGTCACTCCTGTACAAGGGTTTATTCTTAGGAAATTACCATTTGGATAACCAAAATAAATAGGAACTGTAGCGTTTGCCAGGAATATTTCGGTATAGGCAACATCCTGGTGGCAACCAGTTGGCGGTCTGTTATTAACAGGTAGAGCACATTCAAGTGAAAACTCTACAAAACCATCTGATGATTGTGATGCCATTTGCTTAGCTTCTGCCTGAGTGATGATAATTTCATTATATCTGCTCAATGCAGGAGTACCCTGTTTATGGTTACCTCTATCCTGACTGCCTCCTGTATTACTTAAATGTATATTTCCAATAAAGCCAGGGTATGGATTGATCCCTCCTATGACAATACCATTTCCTTTTAAGTTGAAAGTAGCATCATTACAAACGTGACCTGTGTCTATATCGTCTCTATACTGAATGACTACTCTCATACCACTTAAACATGCAATAGTGGATTGACCTTTTAATTTTAGCGGAGCTAATTTGTAGACCGTACTACAGCCATTAGCATTGGTTACTGTAAGTGTTGGATTGAAAGTTTTCTCTTGTCCGGCAACAAGCTTATACACATGGATTTTTTTGTTAGTTGGTGCCTCGTTATGAATAATTGGAGTACCATCATCAAAATTCCAGGTAAATGTAAGACCTGTAAAGTCTCCAGAAGCATCAAACTCAACTGTTGCATCCGGGTTGTTTGCATTTTCGTCCATCGTAGGAGCATCATAACTCACCGTACCTGTAGTCACAGATATATTTGGTTGTGCATACACTACCATCTGTGCTTCCACTGGATCATCATTAACGGTAAACGTAATAGTTTGTCCAAAATAAGCCGCGTTAACCAGACCAGGATCGAAGAAGCTTTGACCTCCCGATTGTGTAACCGCAGGAATCTGAGCACCATTTACAAATGCTTTTACCTGCCCATCTACCGGAACAATTGTCATCACAATTGGAGCATCTTTCTGACATAGTTTGTTTGCCGGTAACGACAGGAATGCAGGATCCTTTTTAGAGCAACACAGATAAGGCAGTGAAAAATCTGCAAGAACCTGGTTATCAGCTTCCGAGTGATAAATCAATGCGAAAGTTCCGCCCGGTTCCACTCCAGCCACATGCTCCAGGCCTGATTTCCTTTCTAAAAATTCGCTTAAAAGCTCACTTACAACATCGTCTTTTTTCGGATCCTGCTTTACTACCGTAACCCCATCTGAAGATCCTTCTTTTGAGAATTCAGCCTGGTTCAGTAATCTTAGCTGCTCATCCAGTTTAGAGATGTTCAGTAAAGTATTCTGTGAATTGGTTGTCCTGTTGCTTACATCGCTGGAAATGGATATCAGCTGCTTTCTGAGCTCATCAATAGATACTGTTTTTTCACGGATTGGCGGCTCGCTGCCAGGTTTTTCCCCTTTTTCCAGAACCAATGCAATAACATCAAAGGCTAAACCGTATTGTGTTTTAAGATCATTGATGTTTTGCAATGCTGTTTTATAAGGCATTCCAATGTGACCTTCGATTCTATAAAAATCATTATTGTCAATGTTATAATTCAGCGGATTCTGAATAAAATCTTCTCCTGATAAATTGGCTGTATGATAACTTAAATTGTAAGCAGCTCTATCGGTTTTTGCTTTTTCAAAGTTCCATTGGGCCAATAAAGATTGATCTACATTATAGTAATACGGTATTGCTTTATTACCCAATCTTACATTCAGGTTTGAAGGCGTAATTTTAATACGTCCGATATAGGATTGAAATCCATTGACTTTCTGCACAAAACGATTGGCAAGCATTACAACTCTTTCATAATTCTCATCATCATTGGTCGTAATTGGTGAATTATAAAAATCGTGACGTAATGGGATATATTCTCCTAATTCCTGCTTTGCTCCAACTGGCCCTAACATAAGGTGTTTAGGGAATGAGCTAATATCCGGACAGCATTCAGCATTGAGATGCAGGATCAGCCCTTTTATTTCATTGTAGGTATCAATCAGGTCCTTTAATAAATCATATCGGTACTGATAATCTTCTAAGGCCGGAGAAGTACTTGTCAGCAAAGGGTTCAGTTTATCATAAAGCGTCTGCCCGCCCAGATTCATATTTACATTAAAAGCTCCTGCAATAGAGGTAAAGCCATCACTTAATTCTGCAACAGTACTGATAGCGCCCTGAAATTTGGTCTTTAACTGCGGTGCTGTTTTTACAAGAGCATCCAGAATAACTCTTTTGGCCGCTATGTTAGGCAAACTGTCAAAAAGTTTTTCATATGTATTGTGCTGTTTATAGATAGCATCTTTTGCATCTCCTTTCGTGATAAGCTCTGAAACAGACGCTGAATCTGCCAGAAGTATTTTAAGATTAGATACCTGCTCTGCTCCGTTATTGTCACAATCAGCATCCTGACATGGGGTCTCATCATTAGAATAACTTTCCAGATACAGAATAACAATTTTATCATTTAATGAACTATAAATCTCACTTACCTGTTTAAAATCTCCGGCATTAGCCCCTTCGTTCAATAATTGTCTATACTCTTCTGTTGTAAACAATTCTAAAAGAGGTATTTGCTGTCCTCCGATACGAAAATGTTCATATCCTTGAACATCAATATAATTCCTATAGTATTTGTAATTTTTAGCCTTGAAGTCTATGATAGCCTCTGACCTTTTGCTTCCTACCTGGCGCAGCGTTATCAGGTCTCCATCAGTAGTAACCCCAGCTCCCTGTGTAATCATAATAGTATCAAAGGGAATCTCAAGATCCATATCTCCTGGTCTGGATGCTTTTTCTGTCAGAGAAGGTGAGATTTCAAGTTCTACGTACTTCGATTGAAAACCGCATACTACCCCAACTCCACTCAGGCGGGTTCTTGATAATCTGTCCTGATCTTCGAAATAGTCTATAAATTCGTTTAATTGCCCTTCTGTTAACGCCTGATTGTCGTTGAACTTTCTATATTGGGTTGTTACATTGTCTAATTTAGTGTTCATTATTTTTCAATTTTTTTGATAAGTTCGATTGTCCTAATATGATTTTTCCGTCCAGAGTGTCGTTATCATTGGCGTCGCAGTCCAAAAGCCTTCCCGGTCTATAAATATTGTTTAAATGGCTAAGAGCGGTTAGTAAATCCGTAATGCTGTTTCCAAGATTCACAATATTGTTCCTCGCTTTATCTGAAAGGTATTTTTTAAATGCTGTTTCAAATTCAGCCAAATCGTTCTGAGCGGTTTGTTTTTCACTCAAACGGTCTCCCACCCAGCAGATTTTTGCTAAAACATGAGCCGGAATTTCCTGTCTGATCACGGTTTCCGCATAACGCCTGAAATCAGGATCCTGAAAACGATAAGCAAAACCAGGAAGAACAACACTCACCCTGTAAGAATAAGGGTCAAAGACATCTGTCTCGCAGCCTTCTTCACAAGAAGACATAAAGGCTTCCGAATATTCTATCGGATCTGTAGTAGGATTTTCTTCTTCCAGGTCATACATAATTCTGAAAGTACCTCCTACAGACATACAGCCAATACCTCCCATAAGTTTATAATCTTTAGTGGTGGGCTTTAGCAATAAATGCTCAACAAGGAAAATACCTTCTTCCGTAAATTCATATTTGAAATACTTCACCGTTGCCTTAATTCCTTCTTTCAATTCTTTCAAATCTGAATAAGGATTAGTTTTTTTGTGAACAGCAATTACATTTTTTGCATCCGAATCATCTACAATTTCCAAATAATAGTTACCACCCAATGAAACACGGATTTTTATATTTCCGATGAAGCAATACCCATCTTCACATGCTTTTAATTTTTCTAATGTAACTTCAGGATGTTTCTCATCTAATCTGTCTAAGGCATTCTGAAGATCTTCCTCATCAATCTGAATGGTTTGATAAATGGCATCATTCAGGTTTTTGATGGCAATATGCTCAGTAGTATAAACATTGACAGATGATAAGATGATATTGCTTCCTGTATCTTTTACTTTCCAGGTGTAAGTATTTTTACCGGCATTGTCTGTTGTTTCAATAATGGATACCGGAGACTGAGATAAGTTTCTCTGGGTATAATCTTTAATTCCCAGCAACCGGGCAATTCTTTTCTGAACACCGGAAATATTACTGGTATTCCAAAGATCTGAATCTCCAATTAAGGTATAATTATAGCCTAAACCTCTGTCTTTACTTAATGATGAATATTCTTTTAAGAAATTTTCTTTGTTGTATAAGACAATTTCATCGGTAGATTTCCCATACAGTGATTTCATCAAGAAGGTATAGTCACTGAATGTTTCAGCAAAACGGGAGATTAAATGATCCAAAACTTCGTTTCGGCGTTCCACACTGTTATCCAGCTCTTCATATAATGAATCTGTAAGTTGATCATCGCTTTCCGTATCATAGTTGGAAACCAGTTCATCAAAGCCTTTAATATTCTTAAGAGCCTGAGTAAAAAAGGTTCTTTTTAACTTACCGTTAATGCTTAATACTTCTTTTACTTTTTCAAGATGTTTGAAATAGCCGGCAAGGATCTGATCAAAAAATAGCAAATACCCTTTCATTTGTTTGGCCAGGGCTTCTCTCTCCGGTGATGGATTCCCAATAATTCCAGATTCTCCTACTCCATAGGTATCCGGAAATTCATTCAGAATAGTAGCATAATTCGCAATATCATATGAAGTTCCTTGCGGCAGTACCAACTCTTTATTCTGTCTTGCATCATCTCTAAGTACTTCTTCTTCTCTTTTAAGAGTTTCCAGGTAATCCTGAACTTTTTTCTCATTGATATTTAGTGGAAGAGATCCTTTACTGTAGCTGAATGAACTCAGCTCGCACAGCTCCGGTTTTCTGCCTTTTTCAATGCAGATCAGCCAGTCATTATTTTGTTTGATCACGCTGTCACAACCTGCAATAGATACGTCATGAATTTCTTTAACACCTTCAATCTTCATGATTTCACTGATGATATCGGAAAGACGAACTTCTCTTCTTAACTGACTGTTTCTAAGTTCTTCAGTATCGATAAAGCCATTATCAAGAAGCGGACCTTCAAAAATCTGATCTGTAGTCAGACCTTTGTCCAGCATTTGTTTCAGCGAATAAAAATGAACCTCCGGAGACAGATAATTATTGATTGTTCTGATGACTTTAGCATGCACCAGTTCTTCATCAGCTTTACTGACAAGTCCGATACGGGCACATACTGCAACTTTCTGGATTTCAACTTCTTTAATTTCCGCCAGATCTTCACAAAGTCCTCTATTGGCATGATAGCTGTCTAATATTTTGGTATTGACATTAGATTTTTCACATCCAACACCATCTGTATCAATATCTTCAGCATAATCTACATAAAGGTCATACACTCCTTTTACGTTAAAACTTTGTGTTTTTTCTCCGATAGGTTTAAAGTCTAAATCCCCGGTTTTACAATCGACATATAATTTTTCATTTTTAGGAACCAGCCAGCAGTTACGGATTGGTCTTTTAAGACTTCCAGGCATGCTGATATCGATAAACAGCTTTCTGTAGTCCAGTTCGTTTAAAGGTCTTGAAGGTAAAATTTCTGCAGCCTTTAAAAACTGGGTATGAATGTCTGTTTTTACATCATCAGATGCCAGGATATCTTCCATGTTCAGGTTCATCCTCATCCCAAGATCCGTTATGGCATAACTTAAAACTTCCAATGTGGTGATACCAGGATCATGAGAGTTATAATCGGTCCAGAGTTTTCCTCCTAACTTTTCTATGTATTCAATTCCTGTTTTGCGTAGAAAATGAAAATCTGTCTGATCCCCGGTTTCTATATTTTTTGATATACTAATATGTTTATTTTCTGACATGATTATGTTTCTTCTTGTTTATTATTAAATACATACCTGTTCTGTAATAGTGACATTATGCTGCTTGGCAGATACCAGAATTGATTTTGGATCTACTTCTATTAAAGACTGCCTTTGCAGGACATTATTCACAAATATTTTAATCTCATCAATGTAATCCACATAATACAGCTGCTCCAGATAATTAACCAACTGATTAATATTCAGCTCTACATTAAAATCAATATTTTCAGAGTCTGTAAAAGCCCAAGGCGATATATATATTTTAATATCTTCGTCCAGTTGTTTGGTATAAAATGTTTCATCATACTGCTCAAAGAACTTGACCTTTGTTTCTACTTTTGCTTCTTTATAATTGGGATTGATCACCTGAGCTTTCACATGCATTGTATTTAATTCATTTACATAATTTTGAATTTTATTCAAAGAAGCTCTGCTTACCCTTGGCTGATAGATATCAAAAGCATTTTTATTTTTAATATTCGGAACCACCATCAGGGTTACGTGGCCCGGAGCCATATATGAAGTTTCGGAAGTATGATTTAAACATTTCACCTTAAAAACTTCCGGGAATTCCTGTAATACCAAATGTTCGTAATCCCATTGTGTAATGGCTCTGTGCTTATGTCTTAATCTTTCACTCACACGTCTGTAAAACTCCGTATCTGTTTCTTTGTATTTACCATCAAACGAGTTATAAGGCTGGCTGACGGATTTTACCTGAGGAACTCTGGTGATAAGTTTAGCAATGGTTTTTGCTTCCAATCCGTTATTGAGATGAGACAGATCATTGCCCTGATTCTGGAATGTTGCTAAAACCGCCTGAGTATAGATTCCCTGGATTTTGCATACTGCATCATAACTTCTTTGTGATTTGGCCCTGATCCAGACTAATCCGTCGGTAAATCTTGTATGGCTTTTATCAATATCCTTAGGCACTTTAAACTTGACAATCCCTGATTCCAGGAACTTTCTGGTCTCGTTCTGCAGCATATAATTCGACAAACTCATCCATGTATTGTTTGAAAGGATATGCCATTCTATGAATTCTTTTTCCAGGAAAGTTTCCACTAAAGGATTTTCACTTCCTTCCAGCATTTGGATCAATAGTGACACTGTAGTTTGAGGCATTGCTTCCAGACCGATGTATAATTCACCTCCATTCTGGTGTACCGGTACAATGCTATTGGTTTCGACTTCTTTTTCATATTGGCCGAATGCATCTTCGTGATACAGCTGTACTTCTTTATTTTTTGAAGCTTCCCCGGCAGATTCTCTTTTTAGGTATGAATATGCATTTTCTTTCGCACTGTAATTCAGCTCTATATCTTCAGCAAAAGGAATATATGGCTCGTTGGGAATAAGTTTTTTAAAGGTCGGATTACTTGATAATGCCAATGTATATAGTTTAGGATATACATCCTGTAATGAAGACTGATTCAGTGTTAATCTGATCGTCTCACTTGTTCCCGCCTCATTACTTGCATTATTTACAGAAAACTGGATTTTATAAGCGTCTTTTACTTTACTGAATACATCAATGTCATTGGCTTTGTCATACCAGATTTCCTTATCCAGCAAGGCAACATCTGCTTTAAAATAAGCGTCAGAACCTACGATTGAGGAGTTTTTTAAGGATTCAAAATCGGTTAAACTGATATTTTGATTAGGCTGAATAACATATCCGCTGTATAAATCTTTTATAGAATCCGGAGCATTTTTCCAGTTGATTGTAATGTCTGCATTTTGCCATTTTTTGGAAAACATTTCAGGACATTTGATGTAGAAATTAGATCCTTTAACAGGCTGTGCGGTGAAAGGATAATAAGGCTTTTCTGAATTTAATGTCCCATTATCATTTTCTATCTGAATTGATTTTATTCCTTTTACATCAACCGCTATTTCTATGTTTTTTATTAGTTTTTCCGAAAGAGCTTCATAAATATCGTAGTATTTTTCTCCTTCAATCATCAATCTTATAACAGGAAAGCTGGTTTGAAAAGTTTCCGAAAGTACTTCTTTATTGTATTTTACAACGGCTGGGAAATCTTTAGATAATGTAAAAGAAAGTTCTAGTCTTCCTTCTTCGTTTTTAATACATTTCAAAACAACACCTGATAGCCATTCTTTCTCCCCACTACAAAGCACTTTGATATTATTTTCAATATCTGTTTTTGAAAGATTCTGTAATTTCTGGGTTGAGTTCTTATTAAAATCAATCTTAAGAGTGACTGTACGTTCTCCTTCTTTTAAATCAAATAATGAGGATGCTATGGAAAACCCCAGTTTGGCTTTTGGAAGTTCCTTATAAATAGATTTATTGGAAACGGTTTCATCAGAATTATATCCAAACGGCCACCAATAGTTGCTGTCTTCCGGTAATTTATCACCCAATCCATCAGCAGAGTTGGCTACCGAAGCCATTTTCAGTTCTCTTTTTTCAACATCATTTAAGAAGCTTTTGATCTCAACTACTTTTGCCTGATTGGCCACAAGTTCATCACCTGTTTTGTAGATTCGTTTTTTTCCATCAACGTCTTTATTCCCATCCAGCAATGTACCGGCTGGAATTCTTTCCTGAATCGCTTTTTTAGCAAGTTCAAAAATCACATAGACTTTGTCTGATTTGGCATCATTTTTCTCAATTTGAAGAATTTCGTTATAATAGAAATCCAGGTGTCTTTTCGTCAGATTATTGAAGGCTTTTTTTGAGAAATCTAATAATTTTAAAAAGCAAACAAATAATGTCAGGTGAGGGGTCAGACTGCTATCCTGTTCAAACTGGGACATAAGATCTGTAACCTGTTTTTTCATACTTTTATACTCAACGCTTTCTCTACGTGGAATAGCCTTGGCATCATCACCCAGGAAGAAGTTTCCCCAGTTTCCTTTTGGTGTTGTATTATCATCTTTGTCAAAATAGTTTACACGTTGAGCAAAATTGTTTGCGAATAATAGCCAGTCAAACAAATCGAAATCGTGTAACTCAAGATTCCCAGGATCTAATTCTGCTAAAAAGCGCTGCATTTGTGATTTTCCTTCACGATAATGTGAAAATGTATCTGTTTTTTTCATTTGTTTATATTTATCTTTCTATGGTCAGATGCAATACTTATTGTAGTGTTTGGTAGTATTCAAAATGGCTACAGACATCCCGTAATTCATTATATTTCGGTAGCTTCTCCTTTGTAAAAAGGGAAAACCATATTGCTTCTTGTATTAGTATTTCTTACTTCGTAGTTAACTTGTATTAAAACTTCTCCCTGAAGCTCTTCCTGAGTATCTATTTCAATACTTAGAATGTTGATTCTGGGTTCATGATATAAAATAGCACGCTCAACGATTCCTTTCATTTGGGTAATCAGCGTTAAGTCCAGAGGTTTAAAGAGCATTTCCTGCAAGTCACACCCATAGTTTGGGAACATTACACGTTCACCCGGGCGTGTTGACAATAAAATCTTAAGGCTGTTATTGATGTCTTCCACATCTGTGGTCATGGCCAGTTTTCCTTCAGTTTCATTAAACTCAGGCGGAAAACTCCAGCCTGTTCCTAAAAAATCTGTATTTATTTTCATACGTTAATTTGTTATATTGAATGTTCACATCCTGCATCTGTAGCATAGAGTTTTGGTTATTTTAACCGTTTTTGTTATTGATGTTTTACATTTTTAGTTTTAGTCAGATCCTATTTATAGGGAGCTAATGATTGTATTAAAAGCTGCCTTCAATATTATCCGCCTATTAAAACAGTAGCTTCACCTGCGGTTATCACTCCTCCATGAGCGGTAGAATCTCCCATTCTTGCGGCAGGTTTCCCACCTATTAAAACACTTGAAGACCCCGATGCAATGGTGTCCGGTGGTCCGGTACATACTGCTTTGTCTCCTTGTCTTGCTGCGGGCATTCCGCCAATAAGCACTGTGGGTTCTCCTGCCGGCATTATAGGACCTCCTACATGGGGAACATTTCCCGTTACCATAGGGCAGGTATGCATATCTGTAATTCTTGCTGCCGGTTTCATGATTATTAATTAATTTTAACTTGAGATCCTTTTACTACTGTTACTGCTCCTGATTTAAGCTCTGAGCCGGAACTGCCTTCTGCTTTAAATTGAGCACTTGCTTTTACATTGATATTGGTTCCTTCCATATTAATGTCTCCTTTTGCTTTGATCTTGATGTCTTTCCCGCTTTCCATACTGATACCGTCTTTATTAAGGGTAAGAATATTAGAATGCTCATCTTTTATTGTAATGACATCGGCATCTTCGTCTACAATCACTTTTTTACCTTTTGGTGTTTCCAGTGTGTACGAAATTTTGTCGTCATTAAAAATCATTTTCATTTCGCTTCGGGTAACAAATCCTTTTTCGTGATTATCGTCAGAAGCTACAATAGGAGCTGGTTTTGCACTGCTGTTCAGCATTCCAAGCACAATGGCATCATTGGGGTCATCATTAATAAATCCGATGATAACCTCATCTCCTATTTCCGGTCTGAAGAATGATCCTCTGTTTTCACCTGCATCAAGGGTGGCAATACGTGCCCAGATTCCTTCTTCCTCGCTATTAATGATAGGAATCTGTACCAGAATTCTGTCTTCTCCGTCCGGATCTGATTCCAGTTGTGATACTACCCCTACATGCAATCCGCTTATGGCAGGCATAATTCCTGAACCAGGCATTTCACTTACATCATAGGTTTCGGAGAACCATGTTGGAGAAAGTCCGAATTGAGCATCCACCAGCCAATTTCCTTCAGCGATTTCATGACGGACACCGGTTATGTATATTTTCCCGTTGAATCGGTTTCCTACTCCTTGCAGTGTTAATGAAGCTCCTGGTATCACAGATGGGATTCCCTGGAGTTTTACTCTTCCTCTTGTTTTGGCTAATTGCTGGAAAGTGGCTTTGGCATCCCCCCATTCCTGCAGTTCCCCTTGGGTAAGATTTCCACCATGCTTAAGCTGCAGGTCTTCAATTCCGAAAACATTGGCTAAATCACCTGATGAAAGATTTCCGTTGAGATTAATGGCAGGATCCTGAGCTTCCACTTCTGTCAGTTCCTGATCGGTATAGCTCCATGTTTTGGCTGTAATCTTGCTGAATTGATCTCTGGCGTCAATTTCTCCGTCAAATTCATGTACGGATGATCCGTAAACCACTGTTTCTACGGCTTCAGCCCTAAAATCAGGTTTGGCAATTTTGATGGTTCCATCTTCAACGGAACAAAGTTTACCGTTTGCCTGCGCTCTGGTAAGCATAAAATCCCAATCAGAAGCCTGGTACTGAACCAATTCCTTATGAGAATTTGAAGTAGCTTCAACATCGGCAGTAAGCCCGTTATTACTAATGAGTTCTTCCATGACATCACTGTCTGTACTTTCGTAGAAATACTTGCTTTTTCTTCCTAAGGTCATTTTTACAGCCTTATCTCTGCATTCTACAATCAAGTAAGAAGATCCACTTCTGATTTTTATGTTGTGCTTTACAACAACTCCTTTAAAAATGGTTTCTTCTTCAGAATGGTATCCGGCGGTAATCTCAATTTCTTTTCCGGGAATTAACAGATCTTCATTACTGAGCTTGAAATCCTGCTCCGGTACACTTCCGTCTAAAATAACAATGCGGGCATAAGGAATTCTGTTGAATTCTTTTTCCACGACAATGCTTTTCACACCGTACTTCCCCGGCAGTTCTGTTCCTCCGGACATGACCTTATAGGTGACTAAATCCGGATTTTTTGCTGTTTGTATGTATCCGCTATTATTCATATTATGAAACTTTTTCTAATGGCGGAAAGAATAATTCCTGCCCTGGTTTTAGCTGTCTGAAATTGACAAGATTATTTACTTTAGCTACTTCCAGATAGTATTTGGAATCTCCGTAAATTCTTTCGGTCATTAATGGCAGTGTATCGCCGGCCTGTACTGTTCTTTTATGGGTAAGATCCGGTGATTCCAGCTTTTCAATTTTACCGGCAAGTTTCGGACTTGTTGATTCACTGAATGTTGCCTTTCCTATGGCTCTCAGAGGCTGGCCTTCGTTATCAAATAACTTATATTCTATCGTTAATTCAGAAAGCACACCTTTAAATTCAAAACTTCCCCAATTAAGGATAACATTATAGGGTTTATGGATAGAGCCCACGAGCTCGCCTGTCGCTTTATAAAAATCTTTAATCTGTTGGGTAACAGCTGTTTTTGCAAAGGATTTTCCTTTAATTTTATTAATCAGTTTAAGTCCTGAATTTGCTTCCGTAACCCCTGTCCCGTCAAATAGAAATTCTAATTGCAAATCAGGTGATGCTGATGAGGTATATCCTAAATTAGGTTTAGAATTACCATCTGCCTGGTCTGTATTATATTTCGTTTTATAGGTCATAGAAAAACCTGTCGGATTGATAAAAGCTTTAAAAGCACCGCTCTGAATTCTTTTTTCATAATCGGAGTTTTCGTAGGTTCCGATTGTCAGTTTTTGAATTGCTCCTCTCATTATCTTTCTTTTTTACGTTGTTCTATCTTTGCGGCCTGCTCCACACTTTCACTGATCGCACGCATAAGCAGTGCTTCATCTACCGATGCGGCAGTTGTGGTAGCTGCAGCTTTTTCGTCCACATTTATTTTAATGTGAAGCTCTTTTATTTCTATTGGCATTTCGTTTGTTTTTTAATCGATCATTAATATTCAAAACACTAATAACCAATGATTTAACATGTTTGTTTTTAAAAATCCAAGCACATGAAGGGTGTGTTCAGTCTCTGTTATAGACCAATCTGTTGTTTTTGTGAAAAAAGATTTGGGTAAAAGTTATCTTTAAACTAACACACGTTCAAGTGCTTAGATTTGATTTAGAAATTACAAGCCTAAGCTTGCTAACGATGAGGGTATTGTGAAATATCTATATTTCAGTTCTATTGTTTCAATAGCAAGTTTGCTTTCTTCTGCGTTGAATTCTGATACTTCCCATCTTACGGGGTATGCTCCAACTACATTCCAAACCATTAAGGGTGCTGTAGACTGAATTCCCCCTGAAAGAGTAATGATCAGGTCTCTTGGTTCAAACTGGAAGTTTTCCATCGCATTTCTGCACCAGCTTATCAATCCGGAACTTACGATTAACCCACGTTTAAGAACCAGATTAGGATATTTGGGTCTCAAAGGAAGTTGGTGTGTAAACCTGTTTTCGCCTCCTTCGGCATATTCTTCAGTTCCAATTTCTGTTGATAAACCAGATATAGATTGAAATCTGGAGTCAATACCCTCTGTTGTTGAAATCCCATTAACAATAAAAGAGAAACTGGTTGGAGGATATAAAACTGCCATGATTAGTTATTTTCAATAGTTAATCCTTCGTGTGCAATTTCCAGAGTTTCAATAGCCACCTCGTTACCTTCAGCTTTTAAATCTGTTGATTGTAATTTAAGCGGGAATGCATTTTTCACTTTCCAGGTTACTGCAGGAGCTCCTGTTTCATCCAAAAGGGAGATCGTGATAGATCTGCGTTCTACTGTACTTAGCTGAATACTTTGGAACCAGTCGAAATATTCGTTATCAGTTTTGAAAGTTCCTCTCTTTAAAGTGATGTTACTGAAAGTTTTCATTCCAGGCATTTTAATCTTACTAAAGTCCGGACTTGCGCCATGTCTGTATTCAATTAAAGCTGCTTCAACATTTAAACCGCTCACTTCCTGGAAACCTACTTTTGTTCCACCCCAATCTACTTCAAAGGCAAACTTTACTAATGGATATGTACTCATAATGTTTTTATATTTAGTTGTTATTTAATTTTATTTTATGCTTCCTGTAATTTGTGTGAAAAACGTAACACGATAAATTCAGCCGGGCGTACTGCAGCCATACCGATTTCAATGATCATTCTTCCTTCTAAAATATCCTGAGCAGACATTGTTTTGTGCAAACCAACGCTTACGTAATAAGCTTCTTCCGGCTTGCTTCCGGCTAATGCACCGTCTCTCCACTGCTGATCAAGGAAATTCTCGATCATAGCCTGTACACGAACCCATGTATTGGCAGTATTCGGTTCAAAAACGAAACGTTCTGTAGCTTTCTTCACAGATTCTTCTACCATATTGAAGAATCTACGTACAGGTACATATTTCCATTCGTTACTGTTTCCGTCTAGTGTTCTTGCTCCCCAGACTAACGTTCCTTTTCCTGTAAAAGTTCTGATCGCATTGATTGATTTTCCTGCTACCGCATCTACGTTAAGACCGTCTTGTACTTCATTGGAAATTTTTACAACTGGTGCCAGTACATTGCTAATTGCTAAATTAGCAGGCGCTTTCCATACTCCGGAAGTACTGTCTACTTTGGCATAAATTCCGGCAATTGATGAAGATGGAGCCAATACCAATCTTTTAGATTCAATTTCTCTTTTTGCCTGGTTGTACAATGCTGAGCTTTTTGATTTTAGCCATGCTAAATTATTTTCATTCTGAGGCATTGTAACATCCACAAGGGCCCCTGAAGCATTGATTTCTTTATAGCTATCGATTTTAACATCTTTATCATCAAAGCTATAGCTTAAAACTGTTTCTAATTTTGGATAATATGCAGCTCCATATTTTAATCCTGTAGCATTTACTCCGGTTCTAAAAGCAGCAGCGTCTTCAAAAACATCCATAATAACGAATCTGTCTTTCAAGTCTTCTGCCTGATCCAAAGCTTTATTGTATAACTTGTAAGCATCTGCTCCTAAAACTTCAGCATCCGGGAAAACAATAAGCGTTGGCTCATCTTCTTTTTCCAGTGATTTCAGTCCGAACCATAAACCGCCAGCAACCGTTTCTGTTCCTAATACAGGAGTTTTTTCATAGTCAGCTACTGAAACAATATAGCATGGTCCGCCACCGTTAGCAAAATACATTTGCATAGCATAATGCATTTTATAAGGACTTAGCTTGGCGTTGTCTACTTTTGCAGTCACAACAGTATCTTCAATCGAAATGGAGATCGCTGTTTTTTCATTTTTTGCTCCTCCAAAAATCGTTTCGTATTCCAACATAGAAGAGATTCTTGTTGGTTCATTTCTTGGTCCTTTATCCGTATGCCCGATAAAAGCAGGGATAGCCGTTTCTACTTGTGCTACAGATGGTGGGAATTTCGCAATTTCTTCTACGTAAACTCCAGGTGTTTTGTAATTCATTTGTTAAAAATTTAAAGTTAATATTAGTTATTTTCAATAGTTAATCCTTCGTGTGCAATTTCTAAGGTTTCGATAGCCACCTCGTTACCTTCAGCTTTCAGATCTGTTGATTGTAATTTAAGCGGGAATGCATTTTTCACTTTCCAGGTTACTGCAGGAGCTCCTGTTTCGTCTAAAAGGGAAATGGTAATAGATCTGCGCTCTACCGTGCTTAGCTGAATACTCTGGAACCAGTCGAAATATTCGTTATCAGTTTTGAAAGTTCCTCTCTTTAAAGTGATGTTACTGAAAGTTTTCATTCCAGGCATTTTGATCTTACTGAAATCAGGACTTGCGCCATGTCTGTACTCGATTAAAGCTGCTTCAACATTTAAACCGCTCACTTCCTGAAAACCTACTTTTGTTCCGCCCCAATCTACTTCAAAGGCAAACTTTACTAATGGATATGTACTCATAATTTATTTTTAATTTTAATTGTTATTTAATTTTATTTTATGCTTCCTGTAATTTGTGTGAAAAACGTAACACGATAAATTCAGCCGGGCGTACTGCAGCCATACCGATTTCAATGATCATTCTTCCTTCTAAAATATCCTGAGCAGACATTGTTTTGTTTAGACCAACACTTACGTAATAAGCTTCTTCCGGCTTGCTTCCGGCTAATGCACCGTCTCTCCACTGCTGATCAAGGAAATTCTCAATCATAGCCTGTACACGAGTCCATGTATTGGCAGTATTCGGTTCAAAAACGAAACGTTCTGTAGCTTTCTTCACAGATTCTTCTACCATATTGAAGAATCTACGTACAGGTACATATTTCCATTCATTGCTGTTTCCGTCTAATGTTCTTGCTCCCCAGACTAATGTTCCTTTTCCTGCGAAAGTTCTGATCGCGTTAATTGATTTTCCTGATGTAGCATCTACATTAAGCAGATCCTGCTCTTTGGTAGAAATTTTTTCTGCAGGAAGATCTACTAAACTAAGTCCTACATTAGCAGGCGCTTTCCATACTCCGGAAGTACTGTCCACTTTGGCATAAACTCCGGCAATTGCTGATGACGGCGCCAGTACTACTGATGCAGATTCGATTGCTTTTTTAGCCTGATTATACATTTCAGAATTAGCAGTCTTCAATTCGGCTAAAGTGGTAATACCAGATGCACCGGTAACTAACACATCAGCATCTTTGAAATCATAGCTTAAAACAGTCTTCAGTTTTGGATAATAAGCCGCACCATATTTCAGACCTGTAGAAGTTACTTTATCTCTAAAAGCAGCTGCGTCTTGAAGAATATCCATAATGACAAACCTGTCTTTTAATAATTCTGCCTGATCCAAAGCTTTATTGTACAAAGCATAGATTTTGCCGATAGCAACAGAATCACCTGCTCTGGCAGTAACAAGACTACTGGCAGCAAGAGCATTGGTTTCAATAGTTGCAGCCGAAGTTAAATCTGTCTCAAAAGCAGTTACAACATTCTGAGCAGCAGCTTTAACAGTAGCAACAGTAGCATTAGCAACAGCAGCAGCAATCTTAACAGCAGCTACAACAGCCTGACCGCCCTGAGCTCCAGCAGCCTGTAACTCGTTAGGATTAGCAACATTAAACTCAGCAGCTTTAGCAACAGCAGCAGCAACAGCAGCGTCTACATTAGCACCTGCAACAGCGTCTGCAACAAGGCCTGCAATACTTTTAGCCGCAGAAACAATATTTTTAACTTTTAACGCTGTAGTGACAACAGCAGAAGCAGCAGAAACATCAGCAGCAGAAGGAACTAAACTTTGAAGATCCGGAAAAACGATCAGGGTAGGTTCGTCTTCATTTTTTAATAATTCAAGCCCGGATAAAAAAGCTTCTGCCGGTGTAGGAGCACCTACAGCCTCCGGACTTTTATAATCTCCTACAGAAACAATATAACAAGGCCCACCACCATTGGCAAAGTACATCTGCATGGCATAATACATTTTAAAGTCGCTTACCTTGGTTGGCATTGCTGTGGCAACACCGTCTTTGAAAGCTACAGCGAAGATTTCCGGGTTTGCTTTTCCAAAAAGTTCTTCATACTCCAACATCGAAGCAATTCTCGTTGGTTTATTTTTCGGTCCATCCGCTGTATATCCAATAAAAGCAGGGATAGCCGTTTCAACTTGCGCTACGGAAGGGGGAAATTTTCCTTGTTCCTCCACGTAAACTCCAGGGGTTTTGTAATTCATTTTAAAAAATTTTACGTTAATATTAATTATTCTTCGAAGTAAAACTTCGAATATTTATTCGTGATTGATTTATTGATTTTATCTTTTTAGAATTGTTGCAATTTGTGCGAGAAGTTGAGTATAATAAATTCTGCCGGGCGTACTAATGCTATTTTGAGATTTACATTCATCGTAGTCGTTCCTTCTACTCCCTTAACTGTTACTTCGTAAGCTTCTTTCGGAGTGCTGCCTGCTAATGCACCCTCCATCCATTGCTGGTTAAGAAAATTTTCTAACATTGTTTTTGCCCGTAACCATGTGTGAGGGATATTAGGCTCATTCATAAACTTGTTGAGTGCATCGTTGATCGATTGTCTGATCATATTATAATAGCGACGTACATGTACATACTTCCATTCGTTATCTTTTCCTTCATCATTTTTATCTTTTCCTTCAAGGGTTCTGGCTCCCCAGATTAAGGTTCCTTTTCCTGTAAAGGTTCTGATCGCATTAATTGATTTTCCGAAAGCATCTATGTTTAAAGCAGCCTGTTCCTGATCGGAAATTTTTTCTGTCGGAGTAATGACATGGCTAATATTGATATTTGCCGGGGCCTTCCACACACCTCTTGTACTGTCTATTCTGCCGTATGCTCCTGCTATTGCTGATGATGGCGGTAAAACAACTTTTAACGACAGCATTTCTTTTTTCACCTGATTGTATAGTGCCGAATTGGATGATTCTAAATTTTTAAGTGTTATCCCATTTGCATCTCCTTTTTCGTCTTTTATCTCAAGGATTGCCGTTTTTAATGCATCAAACTCTCCACTGAAAACAGGTGCATTTTCGTCTAAACCATCAGGGATCATAAAATCGTCTATTATTCCGTCATAGATGGCTTCCAGCACAACTTTTGCCTCATCAATTACTTCTGTTAAAGCATTTTTTTTATCTCCTGCATCTGCTGTTTCATTCACTTCTTCTGCTATCGCAATAGCCTGATCTAATAAATCGGCAAGGACGTAAGCGTCGGCAGATCCAGTTGAGATTTCTGCACTTGCCAAACGTTTTAATTCATCTAAAGCGGCGATCTCACCCGCATAAAAAAGGGCACTTCCTTGTCCTGCTTTTTGTAAACCGGTATGTATTATAGGTGTTTTAGTCTCATCAAAAGTATAATTCAAAATGGTTTTTAAGTGAGGGAAGTAAGCTGCCGCATGATTAGTTGGGTTTACTTTACTTCTAAAAGATTCAATAGTGGTAAGATTGTTTGATTGGATGACAGAATTCCCGTAATAGGTGTCCAGTATAACAAATCTGTTTTTATTCTCATCTTTAGCTTTATCAATTGCCTGATTGTAAATGCTATAAAAATCAGATTCATTGGCTAGCGAAATAGCATCAGGGAAAATAATAAGAATCGGTTCTTTAATGTTTTTATGATCAATCTTACCCAGTCCTGTTTCCAATGAGGATAATTGTACTTCTGCTGACGTATAATCTCCTACAGAAATGATATAACAAGGTCCGCCGCCATTTGCAAAATACATTTGCAGCGAATAATACATTAAAAACTGTGCATGAGGTGCTACAATAGTTGCTCCTTTACCTTCTACATCCTGTAGCTGGATATTTTCTTCTTTTGCTTTTCCAAAATATTGTTCATATTCTAAAAGAGAGCTGATTCTGAAAGGCTCATTATACCCCACAGGGAGTAGTTCGGTATACCCAATAAATGCTGGCATAGCTGTTTCTATGTATGCAACTGAGTATGGAAGTTTTGTAATTTCTTCAACAGAAACACCTGGTGTTGCTGGATTTAACATGTTTAAAAATTTAAAGGGTTATTAGTTTTTAGTTTTTGCTTTTATGATTAATCAACTTTAATACTTTGTATATTAATGTCATTAATTAATTTAACAGGGACTACCTCCTTAGCCGCAATTTTTATCACGCTGATTTTATATAAAGCAGAAGGCATTATTTTTCCGCCTAATAATCCCCAGACGTAACTTAGCTGTTCAAAGGGAATGGAATGCAGTTCAATTCTGAAACTGAAATTGTTTTGGGGCTCAAGATCAACATACTCCAGAACATTCTTTGCCTGAAATACCTCAATAACTTTTGAAATACTTAGTAAAGATTTGCTGTATGTGCTTCTGTTGGCAGAGATCATTACATATAGATTTAAGTAAGCCGGAGTGCTTTCCTTATCATATCGGATCGGATTGTTGTCTACCACAACCTGCTGATACCTTGATCTGTTTTTCAATGTTGATTCCTCCTCAATGTTGAGCAGACTAATTACTACTTTGTTACTAAGTCCCTCAGTGTTGTCATCATGTTTTGCGATGTCATCAACAACAGCAATTTCAATTTCGCCAGGAACGTTAGGATCCCATAAACCATCCGGAGCATTTAGCTGATTTTTTAAAACTGTTAATACTTTATTAATCATAATTTCTGTTCTTAATTATTATGGTGCAAACATACAATCACACCCCCTCAAAAGACAAATATTTTGAGGACTCAATACAGTCTTTGCAGTAAATAGGATTTTAATTCTTATAAAAGAAAACTAAAAACAACACTATTAATACACTGACAACAAATACATTAAAAACAGTATTAAAAAATTAAATTCTAGCCCGAAGATTTTCCTCCTCTTATGATGGCCAAATTTCAGTCTGTAATTGAGTCTCATTCTGCTTTTAAAAATCATTGTATTTCAACATATGATTATCTATTAATTAGATGGCTATTCTTAGTGATCTGTATTTTCCGAATGGTTAATAATTGAATACGATGATGGATTGCCTAAAGTATTAGTTCTCCCAAAAATCATATGCTTTCCTGATTAGAAAGATCAGCTTTTTTGCACCCGGTAATTTCCAGAAAATATAAATCTGCATCATTAGGATATGATTTTGTCTTTTACTGCAAAGACAGAATAGAGCCGCCTTATAATTCGCAAAATAGGATCCCTTCTTTCTAATTTTGACCCAATAATTTTAAAAACTTTAATCATATGAACATTAAAACACTTTTCAGCAAGCGCAATGAAATCATTGGCGGTCATTTTAACGAACTACGCTCAAAATTGGGCGTGGCAGATCAAAACGAAGAAGCTATTTTCTCTTTAAGAGAAGAAATTTGTAATGCATGTCCTTTAAAAAACGGTAACAATTGCAACGCAATGAAATGGCTCAATCCAGATACACTGGAAGTAATAGATGGTCCAAAAGATGGATTTGTAAGAGGCTGCGGATGCAGATTGAGTGCCAAGCAGAGATCAAGATTCAGTCTTTGTCCTGCAGGTTTCTGGGGTGGTGAGTTCGACAAAAAGTAAGACTGTCTGACGATTCCCAATATTTTATCATTTAAACCTATTCAATGTGAAGCAAAATCATATCATTCAGAAAGTTTTTCTTGAAATTACCGTCAACAACAAAGAAAAAGCATTGCGTATAAAAGATGATATTAACAGCTTTTTGTCTATTGATGTTTTTCCGGAAATAGAAAAGCATATCAACGCTTTAGAATATAAGCTGGACGGTCATACCCTGCAGATTCCCCGTTTAGAATTAAATTTGGAAGTAAAAAGCAGCGCATTAAATACGGAGTTAAAGGGTCAAATAGCAGAACTCTTTAAAGATGAGCTGTCAGAAATTACTAAACCCATTGAAACTTCTCATCAGGAAACAGAAAGTGATACTAAACCTTATCTTGTAGATCATCAGGAAAAGATGCTCAAAGCATTTATCTATTTTTTGGAAAAAGGAGCTATGCCCTGGTGGAATTCGGAAAGCAATGCTATGGCTATTTTGGAACCATCGGTTTTTGAACGCATTATTTCTGCTGCCGGCTTTCAAAAAAGTATCCTATCTGCTTTGTCAAAAGAAAATGTCCGGAACCGGCTTATCAATCAGCTTTCCGATGAACAAATTGCACAATTATGCCTGGCAATTTTGAAAAACAAGGAATTGAAAATCAACCTGAAAACTGATACAATACGTCATCTATCGAAACTCAATCATACAGATAGAATTGCAATATGGCGTTTGGTCTTCAATGTAATATCGGAGTATCTGAATACATCCAATAACCATCCCCGGGAGTATCTTTTACAAGAAATTTCAACAATAGAGCAGATTGGTTTATCAACAACAAAAAACAATCATCAGAACAGGAAAACAGTAGTTAAGATATTCCCTTTTATTACAGAAAATGAAATTTCTGAAAGCATCAAAACGAATGTAGCAGATCAGCCTGAAAATGTAGAAACCTCGATAGAACCCATTCAGGAAAAAAATGTAATAGTTCAGGAAGATGTAACCCAGAACGAGGGACAATATATTCAAAATGCAGGGCTTATTTTGATCCATCCATTCATCAAACCCCTGTTTGAACATTGTGAACTCGTTGATCCCAAAACCCAGCAGCTCATTGATCCGGAATTGTGTGCCCATCTATTGCATTATATCGCCACCGGAAAAATAAATGCTCCAGAATATGACATGATTTTTGAAAAATTCCTGTGCAATATCCCGATGCACCAACCTATTAACAGGCATATTAAACTTTCTCGTAAGCATAAATCGCAGGCTAAAAATGTAATAGAAAGTGTACAGCACAACTGGGCTCCCATGAAAAAATCATCTGCTGCCTTATTACAAAACGAGTTTTTCCAGCGGCCGGGGAAATTAGTCATCACTGACTCTGATTACACCCTTATTGTAGAACGAAAAACACAGGATATTCTTCTTGAAAAGCTTTCCTGGGGAATTGGTCTCGTAAAACTTCCCTGGCAGAAAAAATTCATATTTGTAAACTGGTAATAACAGGTTACATTTTCTAAATCCTCTGAAGTTTTCCAAATACTTTAAAGTTGCTGATTTTACATCAGCAATACCCTCACTGTAACCCATTAATTCAAAATAAGATTATGAAATCTCCTATTAACCATGAACACTCATCATTAATAAAAACCAATGTTAATGAAAAAACAGAAATAATCAATCCGCTATTTCAAGCCAATGCTGTAAATCATAACTCTTTAAATGAAGAAATGAAATGGTTACAATCCCTTATTGAAAAGCGATGCAAAGAATTATTTCTGGAAGATGAGACAGAATTGAATATTGGTTATGAAATACCAGAACCTCCGGAATCAGATGGCCAATCTCCTTATTCCATTACGATCAACACCCACCAGCTTACTGTTGTAGACAGAATAATCTTAGCGCTGGGCATTGCTTCGGCCCATTATCCGTCTATCCTGAAAACATTTGTACAGATAGAAGAAAGCAGCAATGCATTTGCTATTGAAGCAGGTGGTGAATATGATAAAATCAGCCGCAGCTTTAAGCCTACTTTTCAAACTGCACTTTTTTTGCTGGCAGGTAAAGATTTATCACTGTGGTCACAGTATGGTGCACAACTCATCAATGGCAGTGTACTATTGAAAAATGATATTATTTACAATCGTTCTTCAACAGAATTTATTCATGGAAAAATTGAATTGGATACCGCTTATCTCAATTATTTTTTATCAGGACAGAAACCACAACTGGATCATGGTTCTTACTTTCCCGGCAGGCTTTACAAGTCTGATCTCACCATGGAAGATATTATTTTGGAAGATAATGTGAGAGATCAGATAAAACCCATTGGGCATTATATAAAAGCATTGGAAAACGGCTTTTTCAAAACCAATGAGCATAGCTTTAAACCAGGTTTCATTGCCTTATTCTACGGTGCACCGGGAACGGGAAAAACGATGCTGGCCGGAATTCTTGCTAATGCATATGGTATTGATATGTACCATGTAGATCTTTCACAGGTAGTGAGCAAATACATTGGTGAAACTGAGAAAAACCTTGAAGTGTTATTCAACAGGCTGCAGGGTAAAAACTGTATGCTGTTTTTTGATGAAGCTGACGCTTTATTTGGGAAACGTTCTGATGTAAAAGATGCTCATGACCGCTACGCCAACCAGGAGGTCTCCTACTTATTGCAGCGAATAGAAAAATTTGACGGGCTAACAATCCTGGCTTCCAATTTTGAAAACAATATGGATGATGCTTTCAAGCGCCGAATAGATGTTTCTGTCAATGTAATACGACCTACAGAAACCACCAGAAAAGCCCTTTGGGAGCACTATTTGCCTAAAAATATAACTTTTGAAAGTGATGACCTTTTACAACATTTAACCAAAGAGTATACTTATACCGGTGCTAATATCCGAAACATTATGAAAAATGTAGCAATGGCATTACATGACCGTAATGAAACCAGCATTACCTATTCATTAATAAGCACTTATCTAATGATAGAAAATGAAAAGGCTTTTGGAAAAAATCAAGCCCGTCTCAGCCCATTTGTACAAAAACCAGAATAAAACCCCTAGCACAGAGCATAATAAAAACTCATCTAATAACCAATACCATGAGCAGACACAAAAAAACATTTGCCCCCAGGGCTGGCAGGTCCGATAAGCAAAATACCCATAGTAAAGAGGATAAAGAAAAGCATGAGCAAATCACCGATCAGGACAACAAAATATCTCTCGCAAAAGCAGAAACTACCCAAATAACATACGATCCTTTTAAAAACAGAGCATTTAGAAAAGTAGAAAAAAACACATCGGTCATTCAATTATTTGACAAAGGGCAGCATGTTTCAACACTTCATAATGCACTTAATCAATTAGGACATAAAACCTCTGAAAATAAGAATCTTTTCTGGAATGAAACAAAGACCGGGATCATCAATTTTCAACGTAAAAATAATATTAATACTTCCGGCACTTTTAATAGAGAAACCTTGCTGAAAATGAATGAAGCATTAAATTTCTTAAACAGTAAGAAAGAAGTTGGGCCTCCTGTTTCTGAACGTGCGAAAATGCTGTACGAAGCCTTTGAGCACAGAACAATAGGGATTTTTGCAGGAACTGATGAAGATAAAGTTTTTATGGCTTTAGAAAAACTTTCCTATGAAGAAAGATATGAGCTTATTCAATATTATGACGCAACATACAAACCTAAAAGAAAGGTAGGGTTAGTACAGGATTTATATGAAGAATTAGGCAACAAAGATTTATTTAAAGCGATCCGGTTATTATATGCAAACTATGAAGAGCCACAACCAGCACTGGAACCAGAGCCGGCAAACCCCGAAGGTGAGCTGCTGCAGGAAGTTGTGGTCACAGGTAAAGGATCATGGATTAAGCCTAAGACAAAGTATGCCATAGAAGGACAGCCTATAGAGTTTGATTGTACCTATCAATATGACACCCCTGTTATGTATGCTGAAGGAAACAAACCTAAAGTTCCTGAAGTTGTCCGAAAAGTATTGATCCAGAATGACGGCAGAGTGTACAACCTGTTTGAATACCCTTTTAGAAAGGACACTAAAACTTTCAGACAGGATGGAACAGTAATCAGCCAGTTTTCCATTAATACCCATCAACCAGGGAACTTTACATTTGTCTTCATTATAGAAAATACTTTAACAAAGGAATTCAGAGCTCATACCAAAGAATATCAGGTTAAGACCCTTGAAGAGGCGGCAGCTGGTGATTTGAAAAAGAATAAAATTCAAAATTATTCAGATTTCAGACAGCAGGTAGCTTTTATTGAGTTCAATCTTTCAAAAGGAGCAGCTGAAGAGCAGAAAAGCAATCCGAATTTCTTTATTAAATCCGAATCTAAAAACCCTGAAGAAATTGGAAGTGTTTCTCCTAATCATGTTCCACGTTTGTATTATTCGATTAAAGGACAACCTATTCCTAAAGATCATCATTATTTCTGGTTTGCTGAAATCAATACTCCAAAAGAAATGGGAGTAGAATATGCTAAAAATGCAGATGTCTACGGTTATAAAAGAGGAGAATATTTCGGTAAAGATGGCTGGAATATGAATTCGGCACAGGCAACAGCTACTTTTGTAAACTCACTTACAGGAGTTTATACTATTCATTGTCTGGTATTAGACAAAAATAATAATCTGACAGGTCAGGAAGCATCTTACCGACAGGTTATCTTACCGAAGGATGATTACCAGGCTCTAAAAAATATAAGAGACTATAAGAAAGAGATTGACAAAAGCTTTAATACTATTTCTCCTAAAACAGCATTGGCCATCAATGCCGTAGCAATTAATGAGGAAACTACAGAGACCCTTTCACTCAATTTATTTATAGGAAAAAGCAAAAAGAATCCGGGCAATTATGTATTAACAGATCTTACTCCAGGTGTACAGCATCAGCGTACTTATGAAGGAAATAATTTAAAAGATTTATTTGAAGAATTCGACAGCAGAAACACCTATCCGGATGGTATTCTGGCTTATGAAATTCCATCCAATACATTAGGCTATCCTACTCTAAAAGGGAATTTCACTACTAACGGGGCATCGTTCATGGAATCGCTTTCCACCGGAGCTGGCTGGGCTTCTTTAGGTTTCGCAGTAGCAGGATTGGTTGCCTCATTTACGCCGGCAGCACCTATTGCTCCTTACTTATTTATAGCTGCAGGTGCCACAGGTGCCACTTCCGGAACCGCCAGCATTATTGATAAAGTACAAAAAGGAACATTAACCAACGAAACCCTGACTTTGGATGTCATTATGATCGCTTCCAGCTTTTTAGGGATGGCGGGCTCATTATCCAGCATCGCTAAGGCTTCCTCTATTATAAAAATATCATCAACCGGGATGCAGTATATCATTTTAACTGATTTTGCCCTTAATGGTACTGCAGCAGTGATGATTACAGCTGATGGCTTAGAAAGCATACAAGATATCCATGATAATAAAAACTTAACTACTGCAGAAAAAATAGATGCTATAGTTAAAATTTTAGGACAGTTGACCTTAACTGCAGGATTGGTAATGCTAAGCAGTAAAAACTTAAAAGGAGGAGAATTAGAGAAGCTGCCAAAAGTAAAAAGACAAACATCAAAGCAAACCTCCAAAAAATCTTATAATCCGGAGCAGCATAGTGAATTTATTGATACGCCTCATAATCTGACAGATGGTATATCTCCAAAGTTTCTAGATTTAAAGCTTCATTTATCAGAAGCTGAGATAGTAAATTACAAAAAAACTCTAAATTCGGCAGACCTTAAAGTTTTAAATGCAATAGATGATCAAGACAAATTGATTAACTTTGTTAAAAGTTATAAATATAATCCAAAAGCTTTCACTGAAGCAGTGAAAAGTTATGAAAATTTCTTTGGAAGTCGTGGATGGTATAAATTTTGGGAAAAAACCCCTGATATTAATAAGTCATTAATAGATATTAAGAAGTTAAAAAATGATGGTAAGCTATTACCTACCGGTGATGCAACAGATGTCGAGCTTGCCTCCACTCATGCTTTTACCGTAGATGGAGGATTTATAAACACTCCGTTACGTTTTGCACCTTCTTGGTGGAGTGAATATAACAGTCAAATGTATAAAAATTTAAAAAGTGCCTTAGAAAAACTTAGAAAAGTTGAAGAACGAAATATGAACGGGAAAATGGTATTTAGTGGACGAATGGAAACTTTAGAATATTTCAACTCAGCTTTAAAAAATGGAAAGGGTACAGAAGTTGCCTTTAAAGGTATGGTATCATCCACATTAGATGAAAAAGTAGCCGAAGGATTCATACAACTTTCAGCCAGGAATGTAGGAGAAGGAGAAACAGTAGCAATTATTAGAAAAATAAAAACTGTGGAAGGTGTTTATATTGATGATTTATCCGACTGGGGTAATAATTTAGGGAAAAAGAGACACTTTAATGCAGACCCACCTTCTACAATGATACAGGAAGAAGTGTTGATGAACGAAGGATATTTTCTTCAAACAACTGAACCCAAGTATATAAAAACTGTTGATAATATAAAATATTACGAAATAGAATATAGAGAACTAGTAAAACCATTAAACTAAATAAATATGATTTTTGCCATATACGATTTTACTCCCTTTAAAGATGAATTACCTAAATTTAATCTAAAAGAATTACTAAATATAGAAGATTTAAATAACTCTATTTTTAACGAAGTGTTTAATATTCTCAAACCACATCAGCAAGAACAGTACATTAGTTTCAAAAAATCTGAAGAAGCTAAAAAGTATAGAGAAGATAGAAATATCAGGCTACCTTATGTTGATTTTAAAAATTTACCCGAAACTCTTGATAATATATTATTAGAAAAAATAATGGCCTATCAAAAAGAAGGAGAAGTTCGCGATGCTATATTTGATTTGATTTCAGAAGACCATAAAGGTCAAATTGCCCGATTTGAATACAAAATACGAGAAGAAGAAGAAGCCAAAAGGCGAGCTTTAATGTCTGACGAGGAAAAAAGAAAAGAAAAAGAATGGTGGGATAAGTATGATGCAGATCCAACACCTCGTTTTATGGGTAATGTAGGTGAACCTGATACCGTTACAAGCTATATCATAAAATATGGCGTAAATCCTTTAACCCGAGAACCTGAAACTATTGAAAGTTTTCAAAAAAAATATACTATCGATCCAAAAACAGGAGATCCAGTTCCAAGGAAAAAAAATGAATAGTACTTTATAAATAAGTTCTAACGAGGCTATCTTTACAATGAGATAGCCTCATTATTTTATATGTGAAAAATTAAAATGAATAAAAAGAAACTATTAGAAAAGAAAGACTGGGAATATTATGTTTTTGAAGAAGACAGCAATATTGAATTATCTGTTCCTATTCCCAATCCCAGCCCAGGATTTGATATCATTTATATTCTGGATGACTCTGAAAAAGAAATGTATTTGAATACAGGTATTAAAGCTCTTGAAGACAGGATAGAGGATATGAAAATTAACTTTTCAAATTACAAAATGAATTCATGGAGATAAGAATATCATATAGAATTAGTAATTAAAAATCCATATGATTAAAATAAATGCAGAAATAGAAAAGGATGGAGAATCATTCATATTCTATGTAAATATATTTAATATATCCGAAGAAATTTTAAAACTGAACCTGTCTAATAATACGGGTGGGCTTGTAAGAGAATCAGTGTATTTATATGATAAAAATAAGGATAGATTACATAAAGGAATCAGCTATATGGCTCCTATAAATAATGTTACCAATCTAACTTCTATTGAACCAGGAAAATTTGCTCAGCTTATGTTAAAAGCGAAACTTGAAGAAATAGAGAATGACTTGTTTCTCGATTTTAAAGGAGCCAATTTTAATGTCAAACAAGATGAAACCTATTATTTTCAAATAGAATATCTTGGTGCAAAATCAGATATGGCGCCTTTCAATATTGATTAAAACAATCAATATTGAAGAATCATTAAACAAAGAAAAATATACAACGATAAAGTAATTCAGCATGATCAGAAAAAACGAAATAACCAGGCAGAAATTATTTGATGGCGATGAACAGGAATGCCTAAAAGAAATTTTTGAAATTGAAAATCAGAAAATCAAATTGATTGATTTTTACAACAGTCCGTTAAGAGATTTAAAAAAAGAAATAGATGATGAAAGTTTTGAAACCATTGTCAGAGAAAGTGAATTTAATGTAAGAAATACTTTCATTGAAAAATATGTATCTGAAGAGGGATTAGAGGTTCATTATCTGAAAAAGAATGATGTAATCTATCTGTTTTCATATGGAGAATTTCAGCCCGGAAGGTATATGCTGTTTTTAGAAGGTATTTATCATTAAGCAAAAAATAAAATCAGAGCAGATTATTTCTGCTCTGATTGTTATCTGATCAGCAACTATTTATTCTCAGAAGCAGTTATGAGTTGTCTGAAAAGAGCATATCTTTCTCAGTCACTACTTTTGCTTTCTTATCATCCACATAAACAGGAATACCGCCTACCCAGGTTTCCAATACAAGAATATCCCGCATTTTCATATATTGTAATGAAGGTGTATTTAATGAAAGAGGGTTCTGTTCCAATATAACAAAATCGGCAAAGTATCCTTTATCCAGCGATCCTACCCATTTGTCTGCGTAACATTGCCATGCAGCATCATAAGTAACCGCAATCAGAGCCTGTTCGGGAGTAAGGCGTTCAGCACCATTTAAAACATCAATATCCTTTGGATTCTTTTCCATAATTCTGGTAATCGATTGTTCCATCATTCTCAAAGGTCCCAGTGGGCTTACCTCATTATCACTATGAAGGGTAATTCTCATTCCGGCAGCAAGCGTTGATCCGCAAAGATCAAGCATTTGTGCTTTTTCACCAAATATCACTTCTTTAAAAGCATATCCCCAATAGCCTACGTGTCCGATCAGGAAACTTGGCGAAACCCCCATTTGGAGCATATTGGTAATCTGATCTGCTGTAAGAAGGGAACAATGTTCTATACGGTTACGAAGCTCCGGGCCTTTATATTGAGCAAGAGTACGCTGATAAGCATTGATGGCAAATGTTACTGCCTGATCACCATTGGCATGAACCATTAGCGGCCAGCCTTTTCCAGCCACCACAGTATTGATCAATGTATTATAGCTTGGCGGAATTGTATGGGCAGGAATACCTGTCTGTGGAAAATTAAATACACCTGTATTATTGGCAGGATTGCACAGATATGGAGCACTCTGATAACCGGTTAATCCCTGATTTGAACCATCTGAAACGACTTTAATATGTCCATAATATACAGGTTTATAATGCTCCGGTACTTTATATGGCTCCAGGTTATCAACATCTTCCTGATTAGAACAAAGATACGCTCCGCCTGTTCTTACCACTTCAGGATGAGTCTCAAAATATTTGGTTAAAAGGATTTCTGATCCTTTATTCAGTCCGGCATCATACATAAAAGTAACACCTCTTGAATTGGCAGTCTGAAAAAGCTCCGTAAGATAACGATTGATCTCTATGCTCATCGCAATGATCTGCAGCTTTATGGTCTTCAATGCAGGAGTCATCTGTAAACCTTCCTGTAGCTGGCCTTTTGTTTCACTGATATACCTGTCAACAGTTTTATACTCGTTCTTTATATCCGGATTGTGATCAAATACATACTCTAATGCCTTAGTATTCAGATAAAGGGTATGCATAGAGGCACTTAACAGCATCATAGGAATATCATGATTAATCGTATCAAGTATTACATTATCAATCGTAATTAATTCCTTTTTTCCATCAGTTTCCTTAAAAGGCATTAATGACGGATCCAATCCTCTTCCTAAAATAACAGCTCCGGGAATTTTAGGAATATGTGCGTTTATGATTGATCCTACAGAAGTTAAATCATATATCGCTTTTAAATTCTGCCCGTCAAAAGGGCTCAAATCTAGCCAGCCGGTCATCATTGCCGTAGGAATCATATGAACATGAGGCTCAATCAATCCAGGGAGTAAAGTTTGAGTTGCCGTTAATGTTTTGAGCAGAAATCCTGAGTGATTGGCAGCCATATAATCGTTTACATCTGATTCACTGCCGGTTACAACAACTTTCCCGTCAGCAATTCCAATGGCTTCAACGGTACCAGTAGATCCACCAATCATTGGCAGAATAGTACCTCCGCTTATCATCAGCGTTTGTGGTTTTTCGTGGGTCGCTTTTCCGGAACCGGGATTTATTTTCGTCAGATTTTCTGCACTGAAAAGTTCTTCTTTAAGAACATCTAAAACAGGATTGTGGCAAGAGCAATGGGTGCAGCCATGCGTGTGGTTGTGTTGTTTTTCCATAAGAATAATTTGGTTTTAAGGTATGGTTAAAGTTTAATTCTTTCCGTGTCTATTTTCAATAATACATTGCCTTCAGCACATAGAAAGATACTTTTGCTACCGAACAGGATTTATTGTATTATTAAAATTAAAATGGATTATTTTTAAGATATTATTTTTTAATAAATATTTATATATGAATAATTTTCATTTATTTACATGTATTAGTTTATTTTATAAAAATAACAAAAATATTCTTTCAACCTACTTTTTTCACTCAATATTGATTATTTTCTTCTGTCTGAAATTTTAATTTACTGCACAGTTTTATTTAATTCACTATTACGACATGTATTTTTCAATACTCCATAATATTCTAAAGCTCAACACATTCATACTCTGACAATTTGTAAAAACAATCAAGCCGAGAGCGAGGTTATCTAAATACAGTAAGCGCCAATTTTAAAAACTGGCGCTTACTGTATTATTAATTGATATGGATTACCGTTTCATTCCTTCAAAGCTTTTTTCAGCCGCTCCAGACCCACCGTCAGAAGCTGTCTTGGACAGCCAATATTGATTCTCAGGAAACCTTCCCCGTTTTTACCATACATCGTCCCCGAATTAAGCCAAACTTTACCCTCCATCAGAAGAATTTTTGACAATTCATCAGAGGTTTTACCGAATGAACGGCAATCCAGCCAAACCAGATAGGTCGCTTCCAAAGGAATCATTTTGATTTCAGGCAGATATTCATTGCAAAAATTTTTCAGGAATATAAAATTCTGATACAGATAGTCTTTCAGTTCAGCTACCCATTCATATCCTTTTGTGTAAGCCGCAATCAAGGCTTCCATGGCAATTGGATTAGGATAACTGTTTTCCTGAAGTTCCAGCATTTTTTTGGTCTGCTCCAATATATTTTTGTCCCGGGAAATAAGATATGATACCGGTAGTCCTGAAAAATTAAAAGTCTTACATGGAGAACCGCAGGTCACCGACTGAAGATTATAATGCTGAGCTACCGAAACAAACGGAATATGCCGGTGATTATTAAAAATCAAATCAGAATGAATCTCATCAGAAACCACTATCACATTATTCCGTGAACAAATGTCAGCTACTTTCTCCAAATCTTCTCTTGTCCAGACTTTTCCCACCGGATTATGCGGATTACAGAACAACAAAAGTTTAGTTTTGGGATCGGAAGCTTTCTTTTCGAGATCATCAAAATCAATGGTGTAATTTCCTCCTTCGTACTTCAATTCATTGCAGACAATATGACACCCATAATTTTCCAAAATGGTAAAAAAATGATTGTAAACAGGTGTTCGTCAGGTTGCACAAAAGCACGAATGATGGCCGAAAGTGAAGGAAGAATTCCCGTTGCAGGCAGAAGCCAGTCTTTTTCTATGGTAAAATGGTGATTCGTTTTCCACCAATCAATCACCGAATCATGAAACCCTTTAGGAATCGTACCATATCCGAAAATTCCATGAGAAACCTTTTCATAGATAGCCTGAATCACTTCCGGAGCGGTTTTAAAATCCATATCTGCCACCCACATAGGTAAGATATCTGCCTTTGCCCAGTCCCATTTTACGGAATGAGTTCCTCTTCTTTCTATGATTTCGTCAAAATTATACTTCATGTTTAACGTCATTATTTTGAATCCAGATAATTTTTCAGGTCTGAAATATTTTTAATGTTAAGTTCATTTGCCTGTTTCTTCCGCATCATCAAAGCATACGCATTATTAAAACCAAGTGGTTTCAGCCATTCAATTCCGTATTGTTTCCGGAATTCCAGATTGACATAATCCAATGTTTTTGCCGGACTTTTAGAGACTTCTTCTATCGTTTTTGCCGAAGGTTTCAGCAAGACCAGCAGTCCGGTTCCTGTATATTCGGGATAAAAGTCAATCCCATCATTCATAAGAGCATCAAAGCAGATTTTCGTTCCGCCAAGCCCTGTTTTCGTTTCCACTTTATAATTGGTATAGCCTTCGATGAGCATTTTGTAAATTTCGGCAAGAATATACTGTTCACCAAAAATTTTTGACCCGATTTTTATCGTTTGGGAATTTCCTTTGCGCGGATCTTTATATAAGTTTGTTTTTATTAAAAAGTCTTTGGCAATTTTCTCAGGAGTCTGTTTAAGATAATCAGCTTTATAATTCAGATCTGTCATTATGGAATCATTGAATTTCCCCGATACCAGATTCAATGTTTTTTCCAATCCGGGAAACTTTTCCAGTGTCTTTGTTTTTATTACCGGCGCTGCAAAATAAGGAGGAAAAATCTTCTTGTCATCCTCCAGAACATACAGATCAAAAGCCTTAATTCTGCCATCTGTAGAATATCCGCTGATGAGGTCCAAATCTTTTTCGTAGGCTGCTTTGTACATAATGGCATCACTTACAACCAAAGGGTGTACATCCAGCCCATATACCGAGCGAAGTCCAAGATCACCGTCCTGCCGTCCCATAAATTCCGGCGTAAAGCCTGCTTTAAGCTTATGATCAGAAACGGAAGTCAAAAGATAAATGCCCCCAATAATTGCCAATATAACGGGAACGGTATATTTTAATTTCTTTACAGCTTGATAACTTAATTTCTGTAAAACGGCAATGGTTTGATCTAAAAGAACAGCCAATAACGCCGCCGGAATAGCTCCCGCCAGAATCATATTGGTGTTATTGAGGGAAATTCCGCCAAAAATAAATTCTCCCAATCCTCCGGCCGCAACAAATGAAGCTAATGTTGCCACTCCGACATTGATGACTGCCGCCGTTCTGATTCCCGCAATAATGACAGGCATCGCTAAAGGAAATTCAACTTTGAAAAGCCGTTGTTTCCTGTTCATTCCCATTGCTTTTGCAGCTTCAATGACCATTGGATCTACTTCTGTAATTCCGGTGTAGGTATTTCTGATGATGGGTAAAAGCGCATATATGAACAACGCAACAATGGCCGGAGTAGCCCCAATTCCGAATGCGGGAATCATAAAACCAAGCAATGCGATACTGGGAATAGTCTGCAAAATCCCTGCAATTCCTAAAACAGAACCTGATAATTTTCTTTTTCGGGCAATTAAAATTCCTAAGGGTACACCAATAATGATCGCCAGAAACAGAGACAAAAAAGTGAGTCCCAGATGCTGTACAACCTGAGTAAGCAATTTCTCATGCTGCTCTGTGATAAACTGCCAAAAATTTAGCTCACTCATACAGTCTGGGATTTTCGGTATTCATTAAAAGCTTTAACCAGATTTTCATAATCTTCGGAAAGTGAAGTATCTGCACTCAATTTTTGAAGAGCATCCCATAAACCTGTATTTTCGGAAAACTGAAGTTCTTCATAGAAACGACGGCCATCAATCAGAGGTATCATATCTTTCAGTCTGGCCACTTTGTACTCCAGTAAAAGCCGGCTTCTAGCAAAGAAATTTTTAACAAAATCATTTTCCGGCTGATAAAGCATTTCTTTTGGAGTTCCCGTCTGAATAATTTTCCCTTGATCCATCAGGCAGATTTTATGACCCAGATCGAATGCTTCCTGAACATCGTGGGTAACCAGAATAATCGTTTTATTTTTAAGCTCTTCCAATGATTTGAATTCTGCATGAATATCGGTTTTGGTAATATTATCCAACGCTCCGAACGGTTCATCCATCAGCAAAACAGGCGAATCGGCAATCAAAGCACGGGCAATTCCCACTCTTTGCTGCTGTCCGCCGCTTAGCTCGTTTGGAAACCGAGTAAGTACCTCTTCTGAAAGATGAAGCTTATGTAATAATTCCAGTGTTCTTCCAACAGTCTTTTTTTTATCCCATTTCAGTAAATCGGGAATGACTGCAATATTCTGCTGAATAGTGTAATGGGGAAACAATCCGGAATGCTGCATGACAAAACCAATTCCCATGCGTACCTCTTCCACTTTTTGTGACTGAATATTTTTACCGTCAATCAAAATATTCCCGGAATCTACTTCGATGAGGCGGTTTATCATTTTCAGCATGGTTGTTTTCCCGCATCCGCTTGTTCCCAAGAGCACCAGAATTTCCTTATCATTAGCCTGAAAAGAAATAGTATCAACCGCTTTTTTCCCGTTAAAACTTTTTGAAACCGATTCAACTGTAATCATAGGCAAAATTATTGTGCAAGTCTGATTCCGGTAAACTGCCACTGCAAATGGGTCTGGAAAAAGTTCCGGTAGGTATTTCTGCTATGTCCGGGCGGAGTGGCTACTGAAGCACCGCGAAGTACCATTTGATTCACCATAAATTTCCCGTTATATTCCCCCACAGCTCCTGTTTCTTTTTTAAATCCAGGGTATGGAAGATAGGCGGAATTTGTCCACTCCCAGCGTTTTCCCCAGTCAAAATATTCTGATGCGGCTTCCCATTCGGCTTCAGTAGGCAGGCGTTTTCCTTTCCATGAAGCAAAAGCAGAAGCTTCAAAAAAACTGATGTGGCAGACCGCTTCCTCTAGATCGATTTCCTGTAAACCGTTTAAAGTATAATTCATCCATTTTCCATCAATGAAATGCCAGTATAAGGGGGATTTTGCATTGTTTTGTCGCACCCAGTCCCAGCCCTCAGCGTGCCAATGGCGGAAATCTTTATACCCCCCGGCTTCAATAAATTCTAAGTATTCTTTATTGGTTACTAACTGACTGCCAATAGTAAAGTCATTCAGATACACCTTGTGTCTTCCGAGCTCATTATCAAAACAGAAACCTTCACCCTTAAAACCGATTTCATAAATTCCTTCTGAAAAATTAATCATTTCTGAGTTTCCAGCGCTTTCCTTTTTAGAAATATCTTTTTTTCTGTAAGCTGGAAATAAAGGATTGTGGCCTAAAATATATTTGATATCTGTCAGTAACAGTTCCTGGTGCTGCTGTTCGTGGTTTAAACCTAATTCCAACAGAGATTCCAGTGATTCTGTAAGATATCCGTTATGAAGAAATTCATCCATCTTCCGGTCTACATATTCACGATATTTAAAAACATCTGAAACGGAAGGACGGCTGAGATTTCCTCTGTCGGTACGGATAACACGAGCTCCAATGGTTTCGTAATAACTGTTGAACACAAAATTATACTGAGGATCAAAAACTTCGTACTCCGGAAAATTGGGCTGCAATATAAAGGTTTCAAAAAACCAGGTGGTATGGCCTAAATGCCATTTCGGAGGACTTACATCCACTATAGGCTGAACCACATAATCTTCAATTTCCAAAGGGCTGCAAATCTCAACGGAATGATTTCGGATTTCCGAGTACTTTTTTATCCAGTTTTTATGAGAATTTGCTTTTGCCAGTGCTGCATCTTTATTCATAAAAAATCATTTTAAATTAGACCATCCAAATAGAATCTACAAACCAGTTTTTTGCATCTTTAATTTCAACAAGGATATGAAATCCCGAATCTCCAGCCAGCTTTTTAATATCCTGTTCAGAAAATTTCTGAGAAATTTCCATATCAATCAGCTCATCTTTTTTAAAGTAAAACAAACGGTTTCCCACATGAACTTCCTGATCACAGAGACTTACCAGAAAACTCCTGCAGGCTCCCGAAATCGGATCATAATTTTGATAATGCTGGAAATTTTCCATCTTGAAATCAGCTTTCAGTTCCCGGTTGATTCTTGTCAAAAGATTAAGATTAAACGAAGCGGTAATTCCTGCTGAATCGTTGTATGCGGCAAGAATCGTGTTTGGATTTTTCTTAAGATCAAAACCTACGAGAAATAAGTCTCCGGCATTCAGTTTTCTTTTCACTTCATTACAGAAATGTCTGGCTTCCTCACTTTCCATATTCCCTATATTTCCGCCTAAAAAAAGGACTACTTTTTTCTTTTTTGAAATACCGGTGGCTTTATCAAGCATATCAAAATACTCCCCTTCCAGCGGTAATATTTCCAGCCCCGGCAATTTTCTCTTCAGGTTTTCCTGCAAAACGGAAAGAATATTTCCTGAAATATCAATAGGCATATAAGTAAAATCTGTTCCTTTCTCTACTAAATTTTTGAGAAGATAAGAGGATTTCATCGCATCACCTGCTCCTAATTCTATCAGATCAAAAGATTCATTGATATTGGAAATTGCTTTTGCGAGTTCTTCAGTTTTATTTTGAAATATATCCAGCTCACAATTGGTAAGATAATATTCCGGCATGGCCATAATCTGCTGGAAAAGGCGGTCGCCTGTTTTGTCGTAAAAATATTTTGAAGATAATTTTTTCGGATGAGCGGACAAGCCTTTTAAAACGTCCGAACCGAAATTATCGATACCTTCATTTTTAAAATGATCATCTTTTTTTAACGGTACATTCATAGTTTGTATTTTGTTTTGGTTGTTCATTGAGTACAACTATCTTGCCGACACCGGAATTGCTTCCCATGTACCTATAAGCGTCTCCAATTCATCTAATTAAAGGTAGGATTTATTTGTGAATTTCACCTACCACATCTCATTTTATTGATAAAACACGAACAATTCACGGGTGCTCTTCCTTGATTAAACCACTTTATCAGCATAGTTTTCCGATAAAGACCACCAACAGTTTTGCAGTTAATAACCAGTGAATCACAATCTGAAACTAATATTCTTTAAATTGGATAAATATCAGTTTTTTAACCTTTCCGAAGTCTTTAAATGATTAAATTAGCCCAGAATTAAAATGCGCTGAGATTTTTATGAAAAATATATTCTGTGTTTTGCTTATTTCTATGGTACAGCCTGTACTGGCCCAAACTAAATTGGAGAAAGCAATTACCAATCTTGAGAATAATTACGAACAGGAGAAAGTATACTTACTTACCGACAAATCCCAATATGCCGCTGGTGACAAAATCTGGTTTAAAAGTTTCGTATTTGACGGATATAACCGTTCTGCATTATCTACTACTCTATTTGTTGAATTGTACAATTCTGATAAAAAATTAATAGACTGGAAAACGGTACTTCTTACCAATGGTGAAGGCAGCGGGGATTTCCAACTGAAAGAAGACCTTCCTGAACAGGTTTATTTTGTGAGAGCTTATACGCCTTACATGACCAATTTTAACGAAGATTTTCAGATTGTTAAAACCCTTCCGGTTTACAACCCTAACTCCACAGAATCATTAGTGATTGCTAAAAATTCTGACTGGTCTGCAAAAGCCTTTCCGGAAGGCGGAACTTTCATTAACGGAATGCCTACCAAATTTGCCGTAAGATTATCCGGCAATTCTTCTTTACCGGAAAATTGGACCGGAAAAATAATTGATGCCCAAAATCCAAAAACTCCTATCACTACATTTAAATCTTTCGATAAGAATGTTGCTTCCTTTAGAATAACTCCGGTATCAGGAAAAAAATACCAGGCCGTCATCCAGGATAACAATGGAAAAAGCCAAACAATAGATCTGCCACAGGTTGCTGACAGCGGTCTGAATGTCGATATTTCCAGCTCTAAAGAAGGAATTAAATACACTTTAAAAGGCGTTAATCTGAAACAACAGCTCCAGGGTTATAAAATTGTAGGACTTATCAATAACCATCTTGCGTACAGAGCAAATATCAACCATTTAACCAATGAGGCTTCAAGTCTTATTCCCACAAAAATCAGCAACGGGGCCAACGGTGTTTTGCAATTGGCCATTTTTGATGAGCAGGATAATCTTGTGGCCCAAAGGCTTTGCTTTATAAAACCCGGTGATTTAAAGATTGAAAAAGCAGAAATCATAGCCCAGAGCTTAAAACAAACTCCAAGGGCTTTCAACAGCATTGATCTTTCTCCGGAATCTTATTTTAAAAATTATACTGTTTTGGTGAGTGAAGATGGCGGCACCTCAACTCCGGAAGAAGATAATATCCTTAGCGGACTGTGGTTAACGGGAGATTTTACTTCAAAAATAGACAGCCCGGCACAATATTTTTCCAAAAATGCCAATAGTGAAGCACTGGACGCTCTGCTTATTTCTGAAAGCTGGAAGAGATTCGACTGGAATTCCGTACTCAGCGGAACTGCCCCCATCATTAAAACCAAATCTCAGCAATATCTTTCTTACAGAATAAAACCTATTAAAAATAATGCTCTGCTGATCAACTCCGATGTAAATTTAGTATTGCAATTAGGGAAAAATGAACCTGCTTTCAATCAATTTAAAACAGATCAAAACGGATATGTCTATTTGAGTAATCTCAATAATGATGAACCTGTAAAAGTTTCCTTATTTGTAAATTCAGAAAATAAAGAATCAAATACTGATAATTTATTTGTCACCGTAGAACCGCTGGTAACTCCTTCAGAATTTAAAGGCAGCTTCCCGGGTACAAAATATACACTGATAAAATCTGCTAAAAATAAAACCCTTCCCCCAGCAATTTCCAGAGCGATCAATACTCAAAAAAACTATAAAAAAATAGAAGGTAATGATATCCAGATTCAGGAAGTAGCATTGGTAGGAAAAAAGAAAGACCCAAAAGAAGAATTAGACAAACAACTGTCCACCGGAATGTTCAGTTCTGTAAATTCTACAGTCTTCGACTTCGTGAATGAAGACCAGCATGCCGCAGCATATACTAATATACTAGACTGGCTGCAGGGAAAAGCAGCAGGTTTAACACTTCAAAGAAATAATTCAGGCGTAAACGTGCCTTACATCCGCGGCCAGCAGGCTAAGCTGTATTTAGATGAGGTACTTACTGATGGTTCAATGATTTCGTCCCTTCCTGTAAGTAATATTGCAATGGTAAAAATTATTAAGGGATCAGGATTAATAGGTGATGCCGTAGCCATATACACCATGAAAGGCAATATGAAGTCTAAAACCAATGAAAAAGAAGTTCCAAAGAACAACTCAGCCATCATCAAAGGATATGATAAACCTTCAGAGTTTCTTGTTGAAATGATAGATGAAGATGCTCCGGCAAAAATTGAAAATGACACCAGAGAAACCCTTTACTGGAACCCTAATTTATTTGACAGCGACTACGTTCCGCCAAGAATTAAATTCTTCAATAACGACAGTGCCAAACAATATAAAGTACTGATCATAAGTTTTGATGAAGATGACCATATTCTTTATGATCAGCAAATTTTGAAATAATAAAAAAGCCTTTCAATGATCTTGAAAGGCTTTTTTTGTTTTGAAGCAGGAAGCTAGCTGGAAGGAGGAAGTTATGATCGTCATAAAGAATACTTGTTTGTGTTTTTTTAAGTTGTATTTTTTAAAATGATAACTTTATCTCTATTATTGACTACCTCAAATCTTAGATTTCTAACGAGGAATTGTCATTCTGACGAAGGAAGAATCTTATTGATAAGTAGACATCTGAGATTCTTCATACATTCCTGAACTATGTTCGCAGACTTTTAGTCTGTATTCAGAAATCAAAGATTCGACGTAGTCAATGACACTAAAACCAAAAGTCGCCTGTTTTGTTGACTATAAGTCGCTACAACTAAAAACAACTCCCCGCTTCCTTCCTCCAGCTTCCGGCCTTTTGTATATTCCTTAATTCAAGCGGTTTATGATTAAGGGAGTTAATCGCGGATGAAGCTATGTGGCTATATGTTCGCTTAGAAAGAATCAATGAAGTTGATTCCGTCTTTGCTCCCTTAGAATATGATATTTAAATTATAAAATCTTTGCGTTACATCATACTGCATAAGCACAAACAATATTCTTTAAATTATTTTAAATAATTATATTTACGAAAGTAAAACCTGGATCAAAATACAGAACATAAAGCATTATGAATGGATAAAATGAATTTATTAAGTCTTGTAACGATAATCTCGTTGTTCGTTTCATTCTTTCTTGTATTTTTTTTACTTACAGTTAAAACAAAGCACAAAACCAGTAATCGTCTTTTTGCTTTTTTCCTTATCCTTACTGCAATAGATGTGAGCGATCCTTTATGGAATTCAATTTCTAACGGTCCCTCCAATCTGGGAATGCTGAGAAATACATTTGCATTTTTACAGATTCCTGTTTTCTATCTGTATGTACTGTCTGTTTGCTATTCTGATTTTAGGCTCAAACCTAAATACCTCATACATCTCCTTCCGTTTTTAATTGTAAATATTGTTTTGCTGCCTCGTTTTTATGCTGTAGATACCGCTTCTAAAATTGATTTTCTTGTCAATCGTCAGCATATGACAGAGCTTCAGTTCAATCATATTCTGTTTCATATTCAGGTTATTGTTTATTTTACTGCTGTATTTCTGCTTTTGAGAAAGGCCAAAAAGCTCTACCTTGAAAATAATGCCGGTACCCATGTCAATTCCTACCACTGGCTCTTCCAGTTTACGGTTGTACTCACCATTTTATATTCCATAGCTCTTTTGAAGAATATTTTCAAGTTTTCGGATTATCTGTACATCTCAGAATGGATAAAAATAGGAGCATTGGTCCTTCAGCTTTTTATTGTCTGCTGGTATCTGTACAAAGCATTGAATAACCCTGGTCTTTTCAGAAATATTGATTCCAAATTAAAGCTTGTTTCCGATATTATTTCTGAGGAAAAAAATAATAATTCCGAAGCCGTTAATGAAAATGTACACAATGAAGAATTATTGAAACTGAAGAAATTCATGGCAGAAGAAAAGCCGTTTCTTAATCCTTCTTTGACCATACAGGATATTTCAAAAGAACTTGAAATTCCCGTTCGTGAATTGTCTGTTCTTATCAACCATCAATTAGGACAGCATTTTTACGATTTTGTGAATACATATCGTATTGAGCATGCGATGAATATTTTAAAAGACACTACAAAAAATAAAGTAACCATTCTGGAAATCCTGTATGAAGTAGGTTTCAATTCAAAATCTTCCTTCAATACTGCTTTTAAAAAGCATACAGGAAACACGCCTACCCAATACCGCAACACACTACAAAACAACGCTTTGTAATTACTCGTACTCTTATCTTACATTACCCGAACGTATTTTTTCAGACCAATGAGGCCGAATACTTTTATTCGGTCGCCTAGATGTAAGCACTTCCACATCTTTGTATCGAAATCATTTTTAACCATTAAAATAACGATACAATGAAAACTTCATTCACTTTTCTAGCAGTACTATTATTGATCAGTACTTTTACTTTTGGACAGAATATTTCCAAAAAAATAGATTCCATCATCAAAGACAATTATCAGAAAAATCCGGACGTGGCAATCAGTGTCGGGTTGATCAGTAATGATGAGGAATATTACACGGCTTATGGAAAACTGAGCAAAGAAAGTTCTGTTAACATTAACAAGAATTCCATATTTGAAATTGCGTCTATTACTAAAATTCTGACTTCAAATTTAATTGCCCAGGCCGTTATCGAGAAAAAGCTAAAACCGGAGGATTATATCGACAACTATTTGCCTAAAGGATATATTTTACAGAAAAATCTTAAAAACAAAATCAAAATTTCAGATCTGGCTTCTCATCAGTCTGGCTTACCAGATATAGATTTCGCCAAATTAATAGAACAGAATCCGCAGCAGCCTGTAAGCAGCGTCACAGAAAATACATTGACTTCCATTGTCAACAACTGCAGTGAACTCATTGATTATGGCAAATACCGTTATTCTACCATTGGGTATACGCTGCTTGGACAAATACTGGAAAAAGTGTACGGTAAAAGCTATGATGAAATAATTCGTGAAAAAATAATCACTCCTCTGCAGATGACCAACACATTGACAAAGGATTTCAATGTAAAAAACATTACAGCCGGATATAATCCCAATGGCGGTGCTCAGGAATTTTTCAAGTGGAACATTACAGCATCAGCAGGATTGGTAAAATCTAATGCCTCGGATATGATCACTTATCTGAAAGCTGTTCTTACCAACGGAAATCCAATATCTGATGCCGCACTTTTAACAGAAAAGCTCTACTATAAAGATGAAAAAAGAGAAATGGGACTAGGTCTTACCATTAGCACTGATGATCAGAACACCATTTATCTGAAGTCCGGCGATTCTATGGGCCAATCTTCCATCATCTGCTACAACAGGGCAAAAAAATGGGGAATCATCATCCTTCTCAATCAAAGAAATTCAAAAATGAGACAAAATCTGCTGAATGAGATCTACGACAAAGTCCTGAAATAAATCTCCTAAGCCATCATACAAAAATCCAGAAAACAATTTTCTGGATTTTTTATTACAGAACTCTGTTTCAATTTGCTTTTATTCTTTTGGCCCAGCTCTGATAGATTGGGAACCAAACACGATCTCCGTTTGAGCCATTACAGAGAATTACAATACTGCTCTTTGTGGGAAAATGCATAAACAGGCCAGCGCTCCAGCCTTCATTTTCTCCGGTATGCCCTACTGTTTCAAGCCCTTCATAATTCATGAACCTATATCCAAGACCGCTTTTTCCCTTATCAGAAAATGGTAAAACAGGTTTCTCCATCAATTGTACGGTTGCCGGTTTCAACACTTTATGTGGTTGGCTTTGTTCATAGTTTAGTGACAGTTCTGCGAAATGCGCCAGGTCCAAAACTGTTGTTTGCAATCCTGCTGCAGCCTGTTCTGTAAATATTCTGTTCTTTATAGGTTTACCCGAAGCATCATAAGCTGTTGCAGAATTTTGCATCATTTCTTCAGTCCATTCATATGTAGTATGATTCAATCCTAAAGGGTTGAAAACATTCTTTTTCATATAATCTGCAAATTTCTCCTTCGTTCTTTCTTCCAGCATCAGCTGTGCTAATGTGTAGCCACCGCCTGAATACTCCCACTGTGTTCCCGGCTCGCTTATTAAACGTACACTTTCTCCGTTTCTTTTTGTCTTTCCGGAAAGAGATTCTTCCAGACTCAACAATTTTGTTCCTTGTTCAGAACCTCCGTAACCATGTACCGAAAGCCCTGCCGTATGACTGAGAATACGCTTCAGAGTAACTTTTGATATATCATATTGGGAAACGGGTAATTTCCAGCGGGTCAGGTATTCATTTACTGGGTTATCCAGGTTTACAAGCCCTTTTTCTGTAAGTTGCATCAATCCCCATGCAGATACCATTTTAGAAACAGAACCTACATTAAAAATGGTTTCTGTGGTTACCGGCTTTTGGTTTTCTTTATCAGCAAACCCTATACATTGTGTCCAGACTATTTTTCCATTCTGAATAACAGCTATGGCTACTCCGGGAACATTGTTATTCCTGGTTGCTTCCAAACCGATTCGCTGAATTTCGGTATAGAGTGAATCTCTTTTCAGCTTTTCAACCTCAACAGCGCTCTTTGTTCCCGAACAGGAAAGAAGAAGTAAGGTAAAAGATAAGCCAAAGATGGATTGTATTATTTTGCTGTTCATTTTCTATTTGTTTACAATATTTCGAATTGAAAGACCAATGCTTTCTTCGCCTTTGTTGCCGTACTAAAAATACAAAGAATATCATCAGTAGTATGCTCTGTTTCAGGAGTTTTCTATTTTTATCTAAAAAACGTCATTGTATGCGGCCTAAAATAACTTTTATCTTCCAGCCTTTTATTTCTTTAAAACGCAAAGAAAATATTCAATCCGTTTATTAAAAAGGGAGCAAAGAGTGCAATGAAGTCGCGGATGAAACTGTAAGGCTATGCGTCCGCTTAGAAAAATCAATGAAATTGATTCCAGCTTTGCTCCCTTATAATAAGATAATGATAGTAGTAAACCTTTGCGTTAAATCCTTAGCTTAGTATTGTCATTCTGACGAAGGAAGAACTCCCTGGAAATATATGAGATTCTTCACTACATTTCTCAACTATCTTCCAGTCTTTTGTTTCTTTAAACGCAAAGAAAATTTTCAATCCGTTTATTAAAAAGGAAGCTAAGAGGGCAACAAAGTCGCAGATGAAGCTGTAAGGCTATGCGTCCGCTTAGAAAAATCAATGAAATTGATTCCAGCTTTGCTCCCTTGTAATAGAATAATAATTTTAGTAAACCTTTGCGTTAAATCCTTAGCTTAACATTGTCATTCTGACGAAGGAACAATCTCCCTGGAAATATATGAGATTCTTCACTACATTCCATTTCGTTCAGAATGACAGCCTTGAAATTAATAGGTATCCATACCAACCAGCTATCACTACACCTTACAATGACTTCCATCTTCCAGCCTCACGCTCCCAACTCCTACTTTCCTCTCCTTTCCAGCATAAGATGCCCCGCATCCAGCATTTTCAGCAGGTGCAAATATGGATTAACAAGATTTGTTTCCGGAAGTTTATCGTAGGCTCCCATTGAGAAATAGACCATCCCGGACATAAAATAATCAAACTCTTTGACGCTGTATTCTTTGAATGCTTTTTTAAAAACCAACACTGGATTTTGGTATTCTTTCTCCGAAAGCAAGCCGAGAACCCATGGAGAAGGATTTTCCAGCAGAGGATCTGCAACCCATTTCTTTCCTTCTAAATGGATGAGGTAGCACGCACGCACAAACGACCGTACCGCCTGATGAAACTGAAAAACTACCGATGGATCTTCATTGATCCAGCTATTTCGCTTTACGGCGTAACTCATAATGCTGTTTAACTTCTCTTTAGAAGATGCCAGATCATTGAACTGGTAAAAGTTCTCCATCAGCTGTAACCCGGAACGCTTCTTACCGCCTTTCCAAAGCTGAGGTTCAAAATGTGTGCTTGTCTTTTTCATGTTTGTATTTTTTAAATATTATAATATAAATCTGTATTCCGTTAAAGCATGAAGCCACAATGGATTGTACAATCCATTGTAATATATCATGATACTTTATGTGATAAAGCGACTTAGAAATGATGATTGTAGAAAAAGAGAACAACATGAAATAAAACGGCATGGAACTCTACAATATCTGAACTAGAGGTACTGGTATACCCAACACACAGATAAGAGAGCCCACGCCTAGGTCGTGAGCTTCCTGCTTATCGTCTTGTGTGTTTAAAAATTACCAGTTTTCTAGTACAAGATCCTAAGCAATAGCTTCTATAATTTTTTGAAGTATCGCAAAGCTACTTTATTGTAGCTTATTGCACAAATATAAAACAATTTTTAAAATATGTACTATAGTACATAATTATTTTTATTGTTTTTCATTCACTTTGAATTATGAATGAATCATTAGATGAAATAGAGAAATTTGTTATAAAACGTATAAAAGAAATACGTGAGACAAAAGGAGTTACTCAAGAAGAACTATCTCTTTCGATAGGAAAGAATATTGGATTTATTTCACAGATAGAAGCACCGTCTAAAAAAGCTAAATATAATTTAATTCACTTGAATTTAATTGCTATAGCATTAGGCTGCTCCATTAAGGATTTCTTTCCTAATGAACCAATTAAAGAAAAAAAATACGACATTAGAGAAATTAAAGCAAAAAAATCCTGACAATGTCAAGATTTTTTTTATGCTTCATTAACTATAAATACTAAATATTTACAGATAATTATAAAAGAATTATTTTTTCCCAAACAATGCTTTATGCGCACCTGGACCTTTTCTTTTGAGGCCCATACCAATTAAATATAAATCTGGAATATGGTATCTTTTTTCCTTGTTTTTAGGTGTAAACTTATATTCATACAATACTCCTATATCTTCTAATCTTTTTTTTATTTCTGGAATTGGTAAAATTTTAAGTTCGGGTGTAGCATCAACGAGTTTACTTAAAGCATTTTCAAGAGTTGATTCTTCTATAGGAAATTGTTGATGATAATTACTCAAATTATCAAAAATCCCTTTTAATATTGGATATTCTTCTTTTATATCTTGTACTCTATGGGTAGATACCTTAGACATAGCCATTTCCATACTTGCAGGTCTTAACGGATAATCACCCGTAAATTGTTTATTCTGAATTTGTACATTAGCGGTTTCACCAAATAAGTTCAATAAACTTCTTGGCTGTATTTGTTTTTTAGTATCGCTAACATGATATAATATCCAATTATAAGGAAAAGCTTTATTATTTCCTCCCATATATTGACCTAATAACCGTTCTAACAATTTCCTATTATCTTGTTCAACCAATTCTGGGATAATTCCTAAACTATTAATTGATTCTGACCTATCGCTAATCATATGCTTCATCCAAAGTGGCAATTTATTAGTTTGCCATACCCTTTTCCAGACAATATTTAATAATTGATCATAATCCCAACTAATAGTAGATATATGATTATTAAGCTTTACTTTATCAGTTAAATTCACTTCGCGCTCAAAAATGTCGTTTCTCATAAATATTTTTGTGCTAAGTCTACTTTGATATGTTTGTATACTTCTCCATACTTCTACTAAAGCACTTAAAATTCTTCCTCGAGAATCGCTTTCCTCACGTATTAATACATCAAGATAATCATAAATAACAGTTATATAAGTCTTTTCTATTTCTAAATCAGAACATATTTTTTTAATTTCATCATCAATATCTAATGGATCAAAAGTCCTGGCATTATTAATAAATTCTTTCCAGTCTTCTTGATAAACAATATTGTCCTTGCTTTTTTTAATGGATTTTAATAGTAAAAGTTTCCAAAAGTTTCTTAAGGTTTTATGGTCTTCACCCATAATACTTTCAAAAACAGATTCTGATGGATAATCTGAAGTTCTATCTAACCCCTTTATCCAAGTTGAAGATTGCATTTCACCATCATTTATTTCACAATATGCAGCCAAGTCAATTGCAAATTCTTTATTTGAAAGAACAGCATACAAAGCTGTTTTGCCAGCTCCTTTTTCACCTAGAATTAGATATTTATTTCTATCAAAAATAAATTTATAATCCTTTCGAGGGTAAAATTTATTTAATAAGTCTTCGGAAGTATGAAATTCATACTCAGCAGCTGACGAGCCTTCAGGAGAAATTGATGCAAGGCCTTCTAGAAGTTCTTTTCCAATTTCGGCTGTTATTTCTTCTTGTGGCACTATCTCTTGTTTTTCCTCATATATAAGAGATGACATAGTTTTATAAACATTATTTCCAGAATTTTCTTCAACCAAAGATTTTAATTTCTCTGAATTATTTAGAAGTACTGCTAAATTATTATATGGTACTTCTATTGGATAATGTGGAGCCGTTTCATCATTTATATATGGCGAGTCATCTTCATAATATAAATCACTAAATAAATTATAAGAGTGTTGTAGAAAATAGTTTCGTTCATCTTCAGCAAGAGGAGATGCAGGTACTGGAGAATTTACTAAATAAAACTTCAGGTTTTGTTGTTTAATTTTTGGAAGAATAGACTCTAAACCAAACATATTCTGGCGGTTTCCATAAAAAAACAAAAAAGATTTACTTGCATATCTTGTTAAAAATAAACCTCCTAAATCATTTAATCCTGTACGTGTATCAATAAGGATGAAATCTGGTTTTAGGTCTTTTTCAATACTTTCTAATAATATATCTATTGGAGAAGCTTGATTATTTTGAAAAGTTGCATTTACTTTAGAGAATTTACTCAAATATGAATTCTCATTTTCATTCATTAATGCAGCAGGAAATATCATAAGTTCCCCTCCCAAGTTACCTACAATTTCTTGTCTATTAATATTATAGTAATAATTGCCAATTTCTAACTTATCTGACTCAAATTTAGTAGCCATTATATCAACAATAAAGTCTGTAACACCTTTAAATTGTTCTATATCAGGAAAATCGTTAGAAAATAAACTTGCTAATCCAGGCGCTTCCAAGTCAAAGTCTAATAAAGCTACTTTTTTACCTTGTCTTGCTAATTGAATTGCTGTTAAAACGAGACTAGTTGTCCTTCCTAATCCTCCCTTAAATGAATAAAAAGCAATAATAGGAATTTCACTAGAATATTTGTTCATTAAATCCCAATTCTGTAGACCTACGTGTCTATCTACGTACCAAACACAGTCATTTAATTTAAAGGGTGGCAAGTAATTAGGATGATTGATATCATTATAAATAAAACCATCTTTGCCGATCTCAACAATTCTTTCAATAATTTCATTAAGCCTATCTTTCAAAATAATAGGGTAAGTTGGATCAGGATTTAGTAAGTATATTGAGAATCTTGCATGAATATCACACACAATATATGCGCTACCTTGCTGTACAATTTCGCAAGTTACCAATTCAACTTTTTTCTTTATATCATCAAAACTATTCATTATTATTTAAATTACATTATCAATTGTCATTTTAGTAAGTATATCAAAACACTTTTCCTTTTCCTGATGAAAGTTAATAGACATCGTTTCATCCCAAGCATTTGGATTATCTTCATATCTTTTTATAGGATTCCATGTATTAATAATATTGTTACATTCAGTATGTACATCAATAATATAGCTACGATAGGCAGAAGCTGACGCTGCACTTGTAGCAGCATAGTAAAGATCTGCGCTTAATTGATTTATATTATGACCATAGGATCGAGGATTAGAACTAGGAATCGGTAATGAAAAATTCATAAAAATTTTCAGATAGCATTCTACAACATAACCAGCCATATAACAAGAGTTATGAAAGTCTTTATTAAGGTGTAAAATATTACTACTATCTCGCATTCTCTCTGCGCTATGTATAAAATTATCTGCCATTATTCCAAATTAATTTTTCAACTTCCAATTTAAAAATTTTATCTTATATTTTAATTTTTTAAGAGAAAAATTTTTAAAATTCAAGAGAATTAGTAAATATCAAATACTTTTTAAAAGTCTCACCACCTTGGAGATTCTATTTCAACAAAATCCTGCCCTATTTCTCAATATTGAAGAGAGTTGCCTATATTTGACACTTAGCGAAAATTATAGAACACCTCAACACTTACAAAATGAAAACAAAACTTAGCTATCTGTTTATTCTGTTATATGCTCTTGTAAGTGGTCAGGAAAAATCTATCATTAATGACCTGAAGTTTTCTAACTATTTCGGGCATCCCAAAACCATCACAGAGATCATTACTTATTCACCGGAGAATATCTATAAAAACATTTCCTATTATGACAAAGAGGGTTTTCTGACTAAAATAGAATATTACAATGCTATCGAAAGCGGACCTTCTCATGAAAGGTCTATCAATAAGATCATCACTTATAATTCAAAGGACAAGGCCAAACGCTATTTTGAAGCCTTTAATCCTGGAAATAAGAAGATAGAAACTACAGGCTATTTTGAAAAAGTTTCGGATTCTCTGTACAAAAGAGTTTCAAATGATTCTGCTCACAATATATCTCTTAGCAAGCTGTTTTATTTTGACAAAAATAACCGTCTTATAAAAACAGAAGAAACCGGAAATTTCTTTGAAACGCCGGTTAACAGCACTATTTTTTACACTTACATCAATGAAATGAGAAGTGAAACACTTCTTGAAGATGCCACTAAGCAAAAAAAATCTAAGCTCATTTATAAAAATGTAAAACTTGATCCGCAAGCCAACTCCATTTATGAAGAATTAGCAGATGATCAGGGAGCAATACAACAAAAAACAGAAAGAGTATTTGAGTATTATTAACCACGCTGGTTCAGCACTTTCATAAAAAACATAGAATTCAAATACAAAGGCTGAAGGCACTTTCAAAGAGCCTCCGGACACTTGGGTAAGTATCCGGAATGATTTTCCAAACTGCCTGCACCGCCTTCAAAAATAATCTGCAACGCTTACCCAAGTGTCCGGAACCACTTACAGAAATATCTTCAGTTTCTTCCCTGGTCATTCTTACCACTTAAAGAACTGTCTACAGACACTTGGATAAGTGTATATCGACAATGATATAAGTGTGTCCTGAAACCTATAAACCACATCCAGACCGTTATCTAAGGGGCTCTAGCCACTTATCATACCCTCTCCAGGGACTTCCGAACAGCCTCTACCCCCTTGAGCAAGTAGCTCTAGCCTCTTAAGTAAGGGGATCTCCCCCCTTGGGTAAGGGGGTATAGGGGGTTGTATAAGGGGGTAAAGGGTGTTACACAAGGGGGTCGAGGCCCTTATCAAAGAGGGTCTAGCCACTTGTATTAGTGGCTAGAAGGGCTTCGGAAAGGGGTAAAAGAATAAAGCTGACTTATTGCGAACCTGTTTCTTCATTTATTAAGATAAAAACCACAAACATCTGTGAAAATCTGTGTGATCTGCGCGTAAATAAAACCACAAGAGTCATAAAATCCTTAAAACACTTAAGTAAACTTTAGAGGATATTCTTGCGTAAAGTAAGTACACATTAGTTTTAAAAATCTTCGGCTTTTTCTCAGATTTAAAGATTAGACTACAATGCAGAAAGCTTAAATAAGTTTTATATTTGAAGATCAACCAACACACCCATTACAATGAAAAACAGTAGTTATGAAATACAACTCAGGCCTACCGTAGTGGCTGATCTGGATATTCTTTTTGAATTTCAGCTTGATCCTGAAGCCAGGCATCTGGCCGCCTTTATGTCAAAAGATTCCACCGATAAAGAAGCCTATCTGGCGAAATTCACAAAATTACTGGCTGATCCTAACATCAACAATCAGACTATTATGGCCGATAATGTGATCGCCGGAAGCATTGCCAAGTTTATCATGGAAGGGGATGCAGAAATCACCTATTGGATTGATAAACCTTTCTGGGGAAAAGGGGTTGCCACAACAGCATTGAAAGATTTTCTCACCCTTGAAACCACAAGGCCTATTTTTGGACGGGTAGCTTTTGATAATTTCGGCTCGCAAAAGGTGCTGGAAAACTGTGGTTTTATAAAAGTAGGTACAGATAAAGGCTTTGCCAATGCCAGACAAACGGAGATTGAGGAATTTATTTACAGACTCGACCGTTAATTTAATCCCAATAAAATCAAACCATTAATTGAAAGACTTCCTGAATTCTAAAGGAGAAAGCTTGGTTTTTGTTTTAAATAGATTACTGAACGACTGGGAATGCTCAAACCCCAGTGCATATGCCACTTCACTCACAGACAGGCTGGTGGTGGAAAGCATTTCCTTTGCCTCGCTGATCAGTTTGTCATGAATATGCTGCTGAGTACTCTGCCCTGTTAAGGAACGCAGCATATCACTTAAGTAACTGGGTGAAAGATGTAGATTTTCTGCAAAATAACTTACCGTGGGTATTCCTTTATTAAGAGACATTTCATCTTTAAAATATCCATCCAGCAAATCTTCAAATTTTTGCAGTAGGCTGCTGCTGGTAGCTTTACGGGTAATAAACTGGCGCTTATAAAAACGATTGGCATAGGTAAGAAGCAGTTCTATCTGAGAGATCATCACATCATGGCTGAAGTCGTCAATACGGCTGTTGAGTTCAGATTCAATAAAATTGAAAATAGAAAGTACTGTATTTTTCTCTTCTTCAGAAAGGTGCAGGGTTTCTTTCGTAGAATAGGAGAAAAAACCATATTGCCTGATCTTCCTGGCGATGGGATATCCCAGAAAGAAGTCAGGATGAATGAGCAGAGAGTATTGTGAACAAACGGTATCACTATTTCCGTTCCCTCCTATCACCTGACCGGGTGCTGCAAAGAGCAGTCCGCCTTCATTAAAATCGTAATAGCCTTGTCCATATTCTATTCTGCCTTCCAGTTTGGGTTTATAGGATATTTTATAGAAACTCAACACATGTTTTTGAGACAGTTTATCTGTTGCCACCAGATTGTGTGCCCCATTCATTAAGCTAATGAGAGGATGCTTGGGGGTTGGCAGTCCGAAAAACCTGCTGGCCTCTGATAACGATTCAAATTTGAAAGGAGTTTGATTTGTCTTTTTCATAATTGGTATTTTAAAGGTACAAAAAACCGGCTATAATTGTATAACCGGCTGTTACTGTTTGTTATGATCCCTGCGCTGCACTGGAAACTTCATCCCAGGCTTCCCAGAGATTGATTCTTTCTGCATATACAGACTTCACCAAAGGAAGATTATGACTTCCCAGATGAAAGCGCAACGGTGGATTTTCAGCATCTACCATTTTAAAGAGCGCTTCTGGTGTCGCTTTAGGATCTCCTTTCTCATAAGACTGAATGGTCTTTATAAATTCTGTTTTAAAGTCATTGTACACCTCCATGTTCTGAGAAAACTTCAGTGAGTCCTGACTTCCAAATTCTGTAGCATACGCTCCCGGTTCTATAATGGTTACCTTTATCCCGAATTGCTTAATCTCTTCTGCAAGACTCTCATGGATTGCTTCAAAAGCCCATTTGGAAGAACTGTAATACCCAATGACGGGTAATGTAACGTGTCCGAGATTGCTTGATGTCCCCAGAATATGCCCGTATCCCTGCTCTCTCATGATTGGCAATACCGCCTTAATAACACTTACGGGACCAAGAATATTGGTTTCATATAAAGCACGGATTTCATCTGCACCTGCCTCTTCTATGGTTCCTACCAGCGAATATCCTGCGTTGTTCAGTACAATATCCAGCTTCCCGAAATGCTGGTGGGCTTTATGTACGGCTTCTTTTACCTGCTCAGGATTCGTAACATCCAATGCTAAAGTAAGTACGTTATCACCATATTTCTCTTTAAAATCGGCAATGCTTTCCAGTTTTCTTGCTGTGGCTACCACTTTGTCACCACGCTCCAATGCTGCCTCAGTCCAGATGCGTCCGAAACCTCTTGATGCTCCGGTGATAAACCAGATTCTATTTTGCTGTATCATAATTTTAAAATGTTTTTTTTTGATAAAGCAAAATTATAAAGCCTGTCTCCTGAAATTGTAGTCTAATCGCAGACCTTTGTAGGCGAATTGAGGATCTTTAAGCTGAAACAAAACCACAAGAGCTTTAAACACTTAACTGAGTTTTGGAGGATAAAAACATCATCATATGTAATATTCTTACCCATCCGGTTGTTTTATAAATGACTAACCCACAAAAACTCATCATGAACATTAAAATTACATTACTGCTTCTTCTTATTTCCAATTATCTTTTTTCACAAACCATCAACCCGGAAAAATTAGATCATTACTTTAATTATATTGAAAATAATAATCTGGGAGTGGGCAGTCTCTCGATTTTCAAAAATGGTAAAGAAGTCTATTCTAAAAATTTCGGACAAAAAAATATCCCGCAATTAACTTATAATAAGGATACTAAATATCAGGTAGGCTCTGTTACCAAAATGATTACAGCTGTTTTAATTTTCAAGTTAATTGAAGAAAATAAACTGAATCTCAATAATAAACTTTCTGAGTTTTATCCTGAAATTATCAATTCAGATAAAATAACTATTAAAAATTTACTAGAGCATACCAGCGGATTGGGAAGCTATGTGGTGAGAGATGGGGAAGTATGGGTAACCGAAAAAGTAAGTGACAAAGAAATTATGGATCTCATTATAAAACAAGGGAAGAGTTTTGAGCCGGGTGAAAAGGTTGCTTACTCCAATTCTGCTTATTACCTTTTAACGAAAATTCTTGAACAAAAATATAAAAAAACGTTTCACAAAATAGTTCGTTCAGAAATTCTAAAACCCCTCCAATTAAAAAATTCAGCTTCTTTCCAGGCGAATCAAAAAAATATATTTCTGCCTTATCGTTATGAAAACAATTCCTGGAATATGCTGAAAAAGGAAATAGACTTTCTCAATGTAATTGGTGTGGGTGACATCTCTTCAACGCCTTATGATCTGAATATTTTCATCAACAGTTTATTCCATAATGTTATTCTTAAAAAAGAAACACTGAAACTGATGGAACCTGTATTGGGAAAAGAAAATTGGGGAAGAGGAATAGCAATCTGGGATTTTGACGGTATTACATTTTATGGTCATGGCGGTGATACCTTAGGATCACACGCTATTCTTATCTATAATAAAGAGGCAGATATCTCCATCGCTTATGATACCAATGGAGAACGGATTAAAAAGGAGGATTTTATAAAAAATATAGTTAATCTGCTTTATAACAAAGAAATTACGCTTCCTGAAATCAAAAACAAATTGTAATAGATTATAATAGTTGCGCATGCATATCAATAAAGCACTGTAAAGCCCTCGACTGCGGACCATCTTTTCTGAAAACAAGAATGGTATTCATGGTTCCCAGCTGCTTATTCAGTCCATAAGTCTTAATTTCTCTTCCTGCGTAGTATTTGGAAACAATTTCTTCCGGCAGTATACTGATTCCCAACCCTGCTTCTACGAAATTAATCACACCCTCAATAGAATTCAGGGTGGTACTCTTATAGTTCAGAATTCCTTTATGGCTTAACCAGGATTCTAACCTTTCCCTGAAAATACAGCCTTCATCGAATACTACTATCTTCAGTGGTTCATTCGCGATGAGTGTCTGCAGGCTCGGGCCTTTTGATGAGGTAAGAATCACAAGCTGTTCTTCTTTAATACAGATTTTCTCCAGTCCTTTAGCATTTACAGGAGCAGAAACAAAAGCTGCATCAAGGTTATACTCCAAAACACCGGAAAGTACCGAATCTCTGGTGTTTGATTTAAACTCCAGTTCAATGCCTGGATATTTCTCATCAAACGTATTAAGGATTTCAGGAACCTTTAATGCCATCGTTGTTTCTATACAGCCTATTTTCAGACATCCTCTGATGTTTTCACCGCTCAGAATATTATTCTTTGCTTCTTCTACCAAATGCTGAATCTGTTTAGAATACTGCATCAGGATCATGCCTTCGGAAGTAAGTTCTACTTTTCGGGAAGTACGTGAGAAAAGCTTAGTATTAAATTCATCTTCAAGACTTTTTATTCTTGCCGTGACATTCGACTGAACCGTAAACATCATGGAAGCTGCTTTTGTAAAACTGCCACTTTCTGCCACGGCTTCAAATATTTTAAAATCGTTTATGTTCATCCCAATTAATCATTATAAGTGATTACATTGATTACAATTAATCGTTTTCAGTAATCAAATATCCGTATTAATTTTGGACTATCAAAAAAAATAAATGAAAATAATATTCAGACCATTCATTGCAGCCCTCTCGTTTGGCTTGCTTGTAAACAATATGACAATGGCTCAAACCAATCAAAATTAACATTAAACCATCACATTATGGAAAACCATCCTATCCACTATCGCAACATCAAGGTAAATGATTTAAATCTGTTTTACAGAGAAGCAGGCCCTGCCAACGCTCCTACAATACTTCTTCTGCACGGCTACCCTACCTCTTCCCATATGTTCAGGAACCTGATTCCTATACTGAGTAAAAAATACCATGTCATTGCTCCGGACCTGCCTGGTTTTGGGTATTCTGATGCTCCGGATCATCAGCAGTTCTCTTACACCTTTGATCATCTTGCAGAAACTGTACAGGCATTTGTAGATCAACTTGAAATGAAACGTTTTGCGGTTTATATTTTTGATTATGGTGCTCCGGTAGGTTTACGCCTTGCCATGAATAATCCTGAAAAGATCACCGGGATTGTCTCTCAAAACGGAAATGCCTATGAAGAAGGGTTAAGCAAAGAATGGAATCCTATACAGAAATACTGGAAAGACCCATCACAGGCAAACCGCCTTGCCCTCAAAGACTTTGTTTCTAAAGAAGCCACCATGTTTCAATATTATCATGGCGTTTCTGATCCTTCTTTAATTGCACCTGAATCCTACACTCTCGACCAGAAATTTCTTGACAGACCTGGTAATATAGAGATACAGCTTGACTTAGTAAAAGATTACAGAACCAATGTAGCCTTATATCCGAAATTCCATGAATATTTCAGAAAACATCAACCGAAGCTGTTACTGGTATGGGGAAACAAAGATCCGTATTTCCTCCCTGCAGGAGCCGAAGCTTATAAAAGAGATCTGCCGGATGCGAAATTAAAGTTCTATGATACGGGACACTTTGCTCTGGAAACAAACGTTGAAGAAATAGGTGCTGAAATATTTGAATTTATGGGGACATTGCCCCAATAGCCAAGTAAGTTTTAAACTATTAAAAAGTAAGCGAAATATTTAATTATGAAAGCAATTGTCATTAAAAACTATGGTGGACCGGAAGTTCTGGAGGTAACGGAAATGCCCGCTCCTTCTATCACAAATCCTTTTCAGGTATTGGTAAAAGTAAAGGCTGCTTCTGTAAATCCTCTGGATTATCAGGTAAGACGCGGAGATTATGCATCCCTGTTTGAATTACCCATTATAACCGGTCATGATATTGCCGGTGATGTTATTGCAGTAGGTGAAGCCGTACAAAAATGGAAACCTGGCGATAAAGTCTATTATTCCCCACGTTTTGGAGGTTCGGGCAGCTATTCTGAATATCACCTTACTGAAGAATCCTCATTATCAGGAATGCCCAATAACCTAAGCTATGAGGAAGCGGCAGCTATTCCGCTTATTGGAGGAACGGTATGGGAAATGATTGTGGTACGTGCCCAATTAAAAAAAGGAGATAGCATTCTCATCCTTGGAGGTGCAGGAGGTGTTGGCTCACTCGCCATACAGGTGGCCAAATCATTAGGTGCCTATGTGTACACTACAGGGCAGAGCAGCTTACATGGAAAGCTTCAGCATCTTGGAGCAGATGTAGTTATTGACCATCATAAAGAAAATTGGATTGAAAAAATACAAACTCATACCAGGGGAAAAGGTGTTGATGTCATCATTGATACCGTGGGAGGAAGCACGCTCTCAGACAGCCCTCTTGCTTTAGCTGATTATGGTACTGTTGTAAGCCTGGTTGACATTGCCCGGCCACAAAACCTCATCCACGCCTGGGAAAAAAATGCGACGTATCATTTCGTTTTTACCAGACAAAGCAGAGATGAACTCCATCATATTACCCAGCTCATCGAAACCGGACAGGTAAAGCCTGTTATAGACAGTATCTACCCGTTTGAAGATATTAAAAGTGCCCATCAAAGAATAGAGGATTCAAAACGGGACAGACCTTTATTGGGCAAAATAGTACTGTCATTGTAAAAATACATAGATAACTGTTTTATAATAAGCCGTAGAACAGATAGCAAAAAATTAAAAGTGTCATTGAAATCAATGATGCTTTTTATTCATAAAACACTAACACTAATTAAGTTAACAGGTTAATTTTTTAAATTTTGTATCAGAAAAAATGATAAAGGAAAACGACATCACCTGTATAGGCGGGTTTTATATGATCTTTAATCAGCAGTTTAGCTTCAACGACTGCTTTTACAGTTCCCTTGAGATTGATTACTGATTTTACCGTCGCCTGCAGCCTTACCTCACTGTTTACAGGAACAGCATCTCCGAATTTAAGGTTCTCTATTCCGTAATTGATTTCCATTTTTACATTCCGAACATCTGCAATCTGTTTCCAGAGATAAGGAATCAATGATAATGTTAAATAACCATGAGCAATAGTTGATTTAAAAGGGCCTTCATTTTCTGCCCTTTCCTGATCTGTATGAATCCACTGATCATCTAAAGTAGCATCTGCAAATCTGTTGATCTGATCCTGATGTATTGTATGCCAGTCAGAAACTCCTATCATTTGTCCTTCAAAAGACTTATACTCATTAAAATTATTAATAATAATCATATTATTTCTGAACCTTTTGAGGGATTAAAATATGTACAGCTGTTGTAAACACTGTAATAATGATATACCAAGTCTGCATATTTTTTATATTTTTCAAACATTCAATCTTAGTCTATCAATATCTGGTCCAATTACCATCCTTATATTTTCAAATCCCGGAAAACCTCTCACATAAGTAAGAGGCTAATGAAAATAAAAAGTAATCTAAATTACATCCATGTTTTTTCAAACAATAGATCCAGATACTAAGTTTTATGGATTTTGAATCTGTAAAAAAATATAAAAAATATGAAACTTAATATGGAAAGGTATGTTATTGTAACATACCTGCAAGTAAGACTTTAATTATGCCAACTTTACGTTAACAGCATTTAAGCCTTTATCACTTTTTTGTACATCAAAAACTACTTTATCATTTTCACGGATTGTTCCTATGCTTAATCCTGAAGAGTGTACAAATATATCTTTACTTCCATCTGCTGGAGTAATAAAACCGAAGCCTTTTGCTTCATTGAAAAATTTTACGGTGCCTTCTTGCATTGTAATTATTATTAAAAATTGTATATTATAGTCTGTAAACGCTACAGATTCTATTCATAAAAATGAAATAGCAGTTCCTTCTATTCCGGTTTATCCAATCCTGTGAACACAGGTTTCAGGAATATCCGGAAATTCTACTGCTGCTGGACCAGTTTATTGGCTACATGTTGAGTACGTGTAAAAACCATTGATCTTATATTTTTTTTCTGCAGTTTATCTGTCTGCAAATCTGTTTTTTTTTCTTTTTCTACAAAACAAACCGGCTGGCTGGCCATCTTTGCTGTTGAAGAAACCGGGCTGACAATAACCTCCACGGGATTGTTCAGCATTGTTCCGGCAAAATGTCTTACGCTTCCTGGCATTGTTGTCGAAAAAACCAGATTTTGTCTTTTCTGGGGAAGCAGTTTTAAAACCTGTTTCACTTCATTAATGAACCCCATATCAAGCATTTTATCTGCCTTATCTAAAACAAATATTTCAATTTTGGAAAGGTCAATATGTCTTTGATTCTCTAAATCAAGCAGTCTTCCCGGTGTTGCCACAAGAATATCCACTCTTTTCCTCAGCGCTGCAAGCTGGCTTCCAATAGGAAAACCTTCATAAACAGAAAGCTGAGACAATGGTAAATACTTACTGTAAATTCCAAGATTTTCTTCTAGCTGCATAGCCAATTCCCGTGTTGGCGTAAGTATTAAAATTCGTATCTCTTTATGGTCCGGAGTATGCCTTTTCAATAGCTGCAAAATAGGCATAACAAATGCTGCTGTTTTTCCTGTACCCGTTTCTGCACATCCTACAACATCTCTTCCCGATAAAATAGACGGAACTGCATTACACTGTATTTCAGTAGGCCTGGAATATCCAGCTTCTGTCACTGCACGGATAATTGGGTTGATTAAATTTAAATTTTTAAAATTCATTATAAATTCCGGCTTTCCGGTATTTTGTAAGCAAATCTGTTGATCAGAATTTGAATGGGTATCTGGTAAGGATAAACAAATAAAGAGTATTCTTTTCTGCTCATCTTTTTCTTGTTTTAGCTACAATAATATCTGTAATATATTACCCAGCCATGACGTATCGCTCCTAATCTACAATAGAACTTTATAATCTTTGTTTTCTGCCAGGAAAATGAAGATTATAAATTGGTAGCTGAAAAAGCAAAACTGAAAGAAAAAAATGTGATTTTAAACTATGACAGAATAGCAAAGGCAGTGACCTGTTTTATAAATGTTTTGCAAACTTACAATAAAAAAAAACAAACACAATTCCATTTAATTAATTGATTATCAAAAATTTATTCGTATCTTCTAGCAATTAACTAAATTGTTTGTTGATGCAGATGATTTTAAACTCCGAATCATGCAAACTTCTGATCCCAGAACAAAACCTTATCCCAGAACATTAGAGTCAAATACGGGCCCGCATGTAAGGATTGCTTATTTTATTATGGTACATCATAAACCTGAAGTATTTAAGGAGATGTTTAAGAAAATTTATACAAGGGATCAGTTTTATCTTATTCATATTGACAGAAAAGCCAAGCCCGATCTCATTGAAGAAATACAGCTGTATGTAGTTCAGTTTCCCAATGTCTATATTCTGGACAGCCTGAATATTGTTTCAGGAGGCTTCAATATGGTTCAGGCTGAGTTGAATGCCATGGAGTTTCTCTTAAACGTAAGTAAAGAATGGGATTATTTCATTAATCTAAGCGGTGAAGATTATCCCCTGAAATCACAAAATATTATCCGCCAATTTCTTTCCACCCATAAAGACAGAAATTATCTTTTTTATTACGACCAGAAATTTTATAGACCAGACACCCTGCAAAGAATACAAAGTTATTTCACTGAATTTGCCTATGTGATTTCATCTTTCATCTACAAAAGAACATTTATGAAAGGAGTAGTCCCTTTTATTGGTGGAAAATGGTTCATTTTTACAAGAGAAACCTGCTTATTCTTAATCAATAATAAAATGGTAATGGATTTTGAAGATTACTATCTTCATACTTTTTTACCTGCAGAATCTTTTTTTCAGACTGTTCTTATGAATACATCATTTAGTGATATCATTATTAATGATGATAAAAGAGCTGTACTTGAGAAATCAATTTTTCAAAATACACAGAGTACATTCAGTTATATTGAATCTTTAAAATCCGGCAATCAGCTTTTTATCAGAAAGATAAACAACAAAACTGATGAAAATATCAGAAAATATATCGAGGAAAGTTTTCATCTTCCTCTACCCTATGTGAATGAAATTGAAAGGGAATTAAAAAGAGATAACCGTCAGAACAACTGATATCTTACTCAAAATTTTTCGATCAAATCCTTATATTTGAAAAAACATCACAAACCTGTTTTCTTCAGATATGGAAAAGAAGTTGGTGCTAGAGCACTTAAAGCTTGCAACATTAGATAGTCAGGGATTAGCACAAAATACACCGTTCGGAACCGGAAAAGATGCGGTGCTTTATGCTTTGGAGCATCTCGGATATATACAGATTGATACTTTGTCTATGGTGGAACGCGCCCATCATCATACACTTTGGGCAAGAATCCCTGACTTTAAGGCTGATTATCTTGAAGAACTGGTAGAGGAACGCCAGGTATTTGAATATTGGTTTCATGCAGCTTCTTATCTTCCGATGCAGGATTTCCGGTATGTTTTGCCACAAATGCTTACCATCAAACGAGGAGAATCCCGTTATTACAATGCAGACCCAAAAGTAATGAAATATGTCATAGACATCATTCGCAGTGAAGGTCCCAAACGGGCAAGAGATTTTGAAAACGAAAGTCATAAAGCAGGAACCTGGTGGAACTGGAAGCCTGCCAAACTAGCTCTTGAAAGACTTTTCATGCAGGGAGACCTGATGATCAGCGGACGCTCCGGAATGCAGAAAACATATGATCTGACTGAAAGAGTTCTGCCTTCTTCCATCAATACCACAGAACCTACTCCACTTGAGTTTGCGAAATATCTGGTAACAACCAATCTCCGTGCTTATGGATTTACTACGGTAAAGCAGATCACCCATCTTCGGACAGGAAATGACCTGAAGAAGAATGTGAATGAGGTTTTACAGGCTATGCTTGAAGAAGGCACAATATCGAAAGTTAAAATTGATGGAGGAAATTCTGTTTATGTTCAAAATAATCTGCTGGAAAAAACATTTGATATGACAGGTTCTAATGTATGGCTGCTGTCACCGTTTGATAATTCTATTATTCATCGTGACCGGATCAAACAGGTTTTTGATTTTGATTTCCGGTTGGAATGCTATACTCCGAAGGAAAAAAGACAATATGGTTACTTCTGTCTGCCCATTCTGTTTGGGGATCAGTTTATCGGAAGGGTTGACTGTAAAGCGCACAGAAAGGAAAAAAAGTTTGAGCTTATCCATTTACATATTGAAAACAATACAATAGCTCCTGAATTATGGCTTACACCTTTTGTAGAAACCGTAAAACGTTTTGCTGTCTTCAATGGTTGTGAATCTTTGGTTCTGACAAAAGTAAGTCCTTCAAAATTAGGCTCTATGGTAAAAAAAGAATTATCCCGATCAAAGTTGAGAAAGTAATCTTGGTTGATCTATTAAAAGACAAATCGCATTATTAAGTCAATAATGCGATTTTATTTTTTTCAGGAAAATCCCGGTTAGTTCAATTTCTGATTTGTTTTCTGGACAAAATCATTCCATTGCTGATTCAGGTAGGATAATGAATTCTTTTTCTCATTTTCATTCAGAGAAGAATAATTAATGGAATTGAAAACCAGTTTTTTTAGTGCTTTTACATCCAGCTCCCAATACACCATTGCTACCCAGAAATCATAACTAAGTCCTGTGTATCCATATACGGAAGGATCATCACTGTTGATGGAACACTGCACTCCATTGCTTAATAATACTCTGGCAGGGTGATTTCTCATATCACTCACATATCCCAGAACCTGGTTACTGATTGGGCTTACTTCCACCAGTTTATTTTGTGCTCTTATCTGCTCCATTGTTTTGGGGAAGTAGATCAGATTCAGTCCGTGCCCGATTCTTTTGTTATTTAATAAAGCTACATCCAGAACATTTTTATTCAAGGCGGAGTTGCTTTCTCCTGCGTGAAGGAAAAGAGGCATTTCTACGCCGTATTTTTTAGTAAGCTCGTTCAGTTTTGCCCAGTTTTTCTCAAAAAAATTGATGTTATGTCCAGCAGCTTCATCTGCCACAAGATCAAATCCTGAAATCATATCCGGAAATTCTTTCTTCATCTCAAATGCTGTTTCCAGCTGTTTCCCAATACTTTCATTATCCAGGAATTTAAAGCTTGAATAAATCAGTTTCAGGGTGAACTGCGGATCAGACTTGTGTACTTCTTTAAGAATATCCTGCAGATCTGTGATGGAAGTTTTTAAAGGGTATTTCCCATGCTGGAAGTCATAAAGCTCATCAAAAATATATCTGATTTCTACGTGCTGTACTTTATCTTTGATCAAATCCTGGAATCCTTTTAAATAATATTCTTTGAAGAAAGGACGGTAAGGAAGCAGCAGATTGATACGCTTAAAACGTTTTTCAAATTCAATCCAATAATCTGTGTAAGAGCAAAGGTTTTCACGTTTCAACGTAAGAAGGTCCTGTAACTGTTTTTCAAAATCAGGGTTTGAAGCCAGTTTTTTATCAAGACTGACAAATCCGTTCGGAACTTTTCCTTTTTCAAAAAAAGCCAGCTGTCCGAAAATGAACTGATCATTATCTTTCTGATCGTAAACGTAGCATTCCTGGTATTTTCTGGCAGCCGAAATTATCCATTTCACCTCCGTTATCCCTCCGCTGTGGGTATGCAGCAAACCTCCTTTGGGCATGGTCTGTACTATTTCATACAGCTTACTGCCTTCTATTAAAGGTTTTATTTCATAAAAAGAGCTGTTGTATAATGATATTTTTTTGGATTCTGTATCACTTAGAAACTGCTTACGTAGTTGCAATATCTTCTTATCCAAAACTATTTCCGCATCAGATAATTTTATATCATTATCAAATGCCATGGCTTCATTTTCCTTCTCTGATAGTTTCAAGCTATTCTGGTAAGCAGATGTTCCGATTACTTTATTTTGTCCCCAAAACAAAGGTGTTCCCAAAAGTGCTATATAAGTAAGGTATTTTTTCATCATATTATTGGAGTGGTTTTCTACAATCGTTACGCTTTATCACTTTTGATAAAGAATTGTGCAAATAAAATAATTATCAAAAATATAATTAATTTTTCTGTAAAAGAACTCCAATCACCATTAAGAATGATGAAAGATATCAATTTTTAAATTTCAGAAACAGTTTTTCAAAGACTGCGGCAAATGCAATTCACTGAGTTACAAAAGAAATCTTAAGAAAAAGGCTGCCTTACCTGGAAGACAGCCTTTTTTATTATTTTCTTTATCATATCTATAAGAGTTATCTATTTTTAGACATCTGACAAGTAGAATCTGAGAATTATTGAGTACAGCTTTAATTTATTTTATCAAAATCCGGATAAGGAAAGCCCTTCCCTGTTTCACAAAGAGATTTCAGGCTTCTGAAAAATAAAGCCCAGTCAAAACTACAGGATGCAAATTCTGAATTGTACGATTTCCAGCCATCATGGTGGAATAATAAAATACATCCTTTCTTATGCGGTTCCAGCTCAAAAGTAAGTGTAGTACCAATCCAATCCTCAAATCCCTTGATACAAAGCCACTTCACCAGACTGTAAGGTTTCAGTTCCATTACTTCCATATTTTTAAAATAATCAGGACCAAAACCAAACCTCAGTATACTCCCAATCTCAGCTTTTGCTTCCGTATCCGGTGTCCACCATCCGGCTAATCCTTCCTTGGTAGTGATGGCTTCATATACTTTTTCAACAGGTACGGTAATGAGTAATCTATGATAAATGCTTTTTGTATCCTTATTTTCTTCCTCATAACCAGGTGCTGCAAAATCTTCTTTGGGAGTTGCTTTACCCTGACCTGTAGTAATCAGGGATTTCAGACTATCCTGGATATAATGAGTCCAGGCGTCATGGCAGACCTCATAGCATTCACCTTCAGGAACCAGCCCCTGATGGGTAAATATCAGTTCTGTTTTTCCTTGTTTTTCATGAATATCAAATACGATATGAGTATTTACCCATTCTGTTTTATCTTCAATAAAATTAAAATCGTTATCCAGAACATGCCACACCACTTTAGTATTAGGCTGCATTTCTGTAATTTTTATCCTGCATCGGTGTACATCACGATAATGATAGGTAAATTCGCTGTTCAGAACAGAGGTAGATCCTTCAATATTTTCAGACCACCAGCCCCGGACATTATTAACGGCATCAAATACCTGCTGGGATGAAGCATCAACGGTAATACTTGTTGTAAAATCCTGTGATTTCATAATTTTATTTGTATTAGTGTTAGTTTTTTTTCAACAATCCTTTCAGACTGTATCATCTTAATTTACTTATCCAAAGGTAAGAACATAGAAAGACCTATAAGGGGTGTAAAATAGACATTCTAAGAGGTTGATCCGGACATCTTATTTTTTTATATTTGTATGATACAGATGAGGTTACAGCCGGCACAATTTATTCACCTTTACATTCTGCGATATGAAACATTTAACCATATTAGTTCCCGATGCACAGACAGCTCCCAATACATTATCCTGCATTATAGGAACCTATCATATTTTTACGGAAGCGAACAGGTATTACAGCCATAACAATAAAGATATGGTATTCACCATCGAACTGGCCGGAGTTTCCCAGCAGTCTGATTTTGTAAATGGTTTACTTACCGTGATCCCACAAAAAAATATTGCAGCCATCAAGAAAACCGATCTGATTGTCATTCCTGCCATTGCCCCGAATTTCACAAAAATAGAAGACCAAAATACAGCACTTGTCCATTGGATATCAGAACAGTATAAAAAGGGAGCGGATGTTGCCAGCATGTGTACAGGAGCTTATATATTGGCTTCTACAGGTCTTTTGGACTCAAAAAGCTGTTCAATCCACTGGAATACGGTTGCCAATTTTAAAAAGCTGTTTCCCAAAGTGAACGTAAGGGCAGAAAAAATCATTACGGATGAACAGGGAATCTATACAAATGGCGGAGGATATTCTTTCTTAAACCTTCTTCTTTATCTGGTTGAAAAATATTACGACAGGCAAACGGCTATTTATTGTTCCAAAATATTTCAAATTGACATCGACAGAGAAACTCAATCGGATTTCATCATCTTTAACGGGCAAAAATCGCATGGCGATGAAATGATTATTCAGGCCCAGGAATACATTGAAAAGAATTTCTCTGAGAGAATATCCATGGAAGCGCTTTCCAAAAAATTCACGGTTGGAAGACGAAGTTTTGACCGCAGGTTTATAAAAGCAACCGGCAATACTCCTCTTGAATACCAGCAAAGGGTAAAGATAGAGTCTGCCAAAAAAGAATTGGAAGCCTCCCGGAAAACCATCAATGAAGTGATGTATGAAGCAGGCTATTCTGATGTGAAAGCCTTTCGGGAAATATTCCGCAGAATTACAGGTTTATCTCCTATAGAATATCGTAATAAATACAATAAAACAGGGATTAAATCCAAACAGCATCATTCATCATAATGCTGTTTGAATCTTATCTTTTTTATTTTACTGAAATGATGTTCTAAACTCCAGCGGAGAAAGCCTGGTTTTATTTTTAAATAGTTTTGTAAAGGACTGTGGATGCTCAAAGCCTAGTTCATAAGCAATCTCACTTACTGAGAGATCTGTTGTAGATAGTTTTTCTTTCGCTTTTTCAATCAACTTATCATGGATAAACTGCTGCGTACTTTGCCCGGTAAGAGTTGTCAGCAGCCGGCTAAGATAATTGGGTGAAATTCCAAGCTTTTTGGCTGTAAACTGTACCGTGGGCAGTCCTTTTGATACCAGATCATTATCATTGAAATAATCAGCCAGTAAAGTTTCTAAACGGTTAAGAATGCTATGATTGGTTATTTTTCGGGTGATAAACTGTCTTTCATAAAACCTTTCGGAATAATTGAGCAATGTTTCTATATGTGAAATGATAATATTCTGACTGAATTTATCAATCACCCCATGATATTCCTGTTCAATATTTTCTATAATTCCATTGATGGTAAGTTCTTCTTTTTTTGAAAGAAACAAGGCTTCATTCACGGAATAGTCGAAAAAGTCATATTGTTTTATGGTTTTCGCCAATGAAGTGTTCCACAGAAAATCAGGGTGAATCAGCAGCATCCAGCCGGATTGTTTCTCCTTCAGACCGGAATCTGCCTCAATTCTGAAAACCTGATTCGGGGAAATAAAAAACAGAGTTCCTTCATCAAAGTCATATTCCTGCTGACCATATTTCAGTTTGCCATTAATTCCCAATTTTAAAGAAATCTGGTAAAAATCCAGCATCCAGTTAACCTCTCCGATATCAGCAGGCCGTTTAACATTGTTGTAGTCAATCACACTGATCAGTGGATGCTCAGGAGGAGATAATCCTCTTGAACGGTGGAATTCTGTAATGGTTTTTATTCTTTTTGTAACCCGTCTTTCCATATCTATAAAATTACAAATTGTTTTAAAAGTTATTTAACCACAGAGGACACAGATTTTCACAGATGTTTGTGGTTAATACTGTACACTTATAAAAATCGAAGATTTAAAAAAGCTTATGTGTACTTATTCTGTGCAAGGACATCTTCTTAAACTCACTTAAGTGTTTAAAAATTTTTGTAACTTTTGTTGTTCAATATTTTACCCTTCCTCATTTTGGTAAGCAGCGGCAAATTCTTTTGCAAAATCTTCCAGCTTTACTTTCCCCAGAACAGGTTGATGCTGATAATAATCTTCGTACAGAATTCCACTACCCTGACTTGCCTGAGTTTCTACAAACCCTTTGGCCACCTGCTCATTGAAGCCGATATCAAGCCAGTTTTTCAATAATTCCTCATCTGAAATCACTTCCCATTCCAGATCTTCCTTACCAATGGATGTACCCAAAGTTTTTGCAATTTCATTAGGAGAAGCCTCATCACTTGCTACATACCGTATTGTCCTCCCATCAAATGGTTTTTCAATTTCTTCAGCTACAGCATCTGCAATATCCAGCGGAGAAACCCAAGGTTCTTTTTGATCACCTCCCCAATTGGAAATAATAGCACCTTTATTTTTTATCGTATTGATGAATGAAAACATATTGAAATAAATACCAACAGGACGAACAAATTTAATAGCAATATCCTCCGGCAGCTGTTTCAGAATCTGTTCTACATGATAATGAAATACGATAATGCCCGTCCCTTTATTCGTATGAGCACCAATACTGCTGAGATGGACAATTTTTTTCACGCCTGAACATTCCACAGCAGTTTTGTATTGACGGCCAATTTCACTGATCTTTCCGATAAAATCAATGTCTTTATCAAACATATTGCCTGCGGCTTCCATTGTTTCCATTAAATAAACAAGGTCTGCTCCTGTAAACGTTTCTGTAAGAAAGTCAACATCAAACATACTGCCAATAGCGGCTTTTGCTCCCAAAGCTTCTATAGCAGCTGTTCTTTCTTCATTACTGCTGATCACGGTAACTGAGTGTCCTTTTTGTACAAGGTGTTTTGTAAGTGGTTTTCCGATGTTCCCTATGGAACCTGTCAAAACTATATTCATTTCTTTAATTTTTTGTTGATGTAAAACTCCGAAATACAGCTAGAGCAGACTTCACCGGATCTATCTTCTTCTTAGCCAAAACCAAACCTCCTACAAAAATTTCACTTATCAACCTTCCGGTTCAGGCAGCAGCTTGTCTTATAAAATAAATAAAAAGTCTACAAAAACAATAGACTTCTGGTGTTAATTTTAATTCACTGTTTTAAAACCTATTTTTTTATAATTTTTTAACATTTTAAATAATTAATTAAATTATTGATTATCAAATAAGTACATTGTTTAAATTTCATCACTTTTAATTAGTCTACTAATTTAGTAGATTAATATGATTTATCTCATACTCCTTTTTTACCGTGATTCATCAATTATTAAATAATTTTGACTCAGTTAAAAAAAACATAAACTTTATTCTCATGAATAAGAATACCTTTAATTCTTACCTATGCACTATTATGTCGACAGCTACTGCACAGCATAAATGTTGTGGAACGTCTGCCCTTTCACAACACAACCTTACTTCCCAAGACATGTGTTTTGATATGATGTGCAAAATGATGATGTGATAACTTTTTAAGAGATACATTCATTACTGTAGGAATTAAAGCCAAAGAGTTCAAGGCTTCTTTCATCCGGGTACATCTCCAGTAAATTTTAATTTTCTATTTCTTATATCCTCCCTGAAAAAGGAGGCAGGGAATTATTATTTCTTACAGAGAGATCAGCAGTAATACACAGTTCAGTTTTAAACCTAGATTAATATAATGAAAAAGAAACAATGCAAGCTTGGTGTATTGGCTTTACTCCTATTCGCGGAATACGGCTTTGCCCAAACTAAAGACAGCCTTTCCAACGAAACCTCTATAAAAGAAGTGGTAGTAGTAGCCTTTGGAAAGCAGAAAAAAGAAGAGATCACAGGATCTGTACAGTCCTTGAAGGCTAAGGATCTTTCAAATCTTCAAAACGGAAATATTCTTCAGGGAATTGGAGGAAAAGTAGCTGGGGTACAGGTAATCTCATCAGGACAACCAGGTTCTCAGCCAACAATCAGAATGAGAGGAATAGGCTCCATCAATGCTTCCAGTGATCCGTTAATTGTACTGGATGGCATTCCATACAGCGGGAATCTGAACAGTATTGCTGCCTCAGATATTGAAAGCATTTCTTTTCTTGAAGATGCTTCTTCCAATGCATTATACGGTTCCAGGGGAGCCAATGGAGTGATTATTGTGAATACAAAAAGAGGGAAAAGTAAAGGAGTAAGTATTGAAGCCGATGTAAGAACCGGGGTCAATTTCAGATCTATTGAAGATTATTCAGTTTATACTTCTCCACAGGATTATTACACTGCTTATTATAACAGAGCCAGAATTGGCGAAATCGCAAGATTGAAGCAACCGGGAGCTGTTCCTTCTGGTGCCAGTCCACATGATGTAGGCCTTTCAGCGTTGAATAAATTAGAATATAATGTTTATAATGTTCCTTTTAATCAATTGATTTCAAAGGATGGATCTTTCAATCAGGATGCAAAATTGTTATATCAGGATGACTGGAAAAAACTGCTTTTCAGACCTTCTTTGAGAAGAGAAGCCACGGTAGGGATCAACGCCAATGGGGATCAGATAAAGTCTTACACCTCTCTTAATTATCTGGATGACAAAGGGTATTTAATTTCTTCAGGATTTGAAAGATTCGGGATCAGATCGAATGTAGACTACTCTATCACATCAAAGCTGAAATTAACCAGTGCTTTGTCTTATACCTACAGTAAGCAGGATTTTGGGGAAACCGGAGGTTTTTCCAACCCTTTCCAGTTTGCCAGAAACATTGCTCCTTTCTATCCTGTTTTCCTCAGGGACAATAATTACCAGAGATTGTATGACAGCAATGGAAATGCTTTATACGATTATGGAGCCGGCCAGGGACCTAACGGAGCCGCAAGATCGTATGCCGTTTTTGAAAATCCTGTAGGAAACCTTCAGAAAGATAAATCTCAGATCATCAGCAATATTACCAATCTTAATCTTGGTTTAAATTATGAAATCATCAAAGGACTGGATTTCACGTACAATTTCGGTGCCTATCTTGAGAATACAAGAAATCTTCAGTTCGGAAATACGGAAGGAGGAACTTCATCTTCTGTAGGGGGAACTATTTCGCAAGGTTCTAATTTTAAATATACGCTGAACCACCAGCAATTGCTTACCTATCAGAAAAAACTTGGAAATCACAGCTTCAATCTTCTTGTAGGACATGAACTGAACAAAATAAAAGATGATGGCTTTTCAGGATCAAAACAGCAGCTTTTATTACCTGGCTCACAAGCTTTTGATAATGCTGTGAAAATTACCGATTTATCAGGAAGCGGTTATGAATATGCTGTAGAAGGGTATTTCACAAGGTTATTGTATAACTATGACGGAAAATATTTCTTCAATGCCAATATACGTAGAGATGGTTCTTCTGTTTTTTCACCTGAAAGCAGATGGGGAAATTTCTATGGATTGGGACTGGCCTGGAATATTGCAAAAGAAGATTTCCTTAAGGACAACAGCGTGATTAATTCTTTAAAATTAAAAGCGTCTTATGGGCAGCAGGGAAATGACAATATCCTTTTAGGAGGTTCCAGCAGGGATTATTATGCATATCAGGATATCTATGGAATTAATAATTTCGGTGACGACAAGCCGGTTCTTTCGCTTAAAAAACAGGGAAACAAGGATTTAAAATGGGAAACCTCCAAAAACCTGAATGCCGGTTTTGAACTCTCACTTTTAAAAAACAGAATAACCCTGAATGCAGATTATTTTGAAAGGAAAGTATCGGATATGATCTACACGCTTCCTCTTCCTCCGTCCAATGCAGGTTCTTATGTGAAATACGGAAACATTGGAGATATGACCAACAGAGGTGTTCAAGCTAATCTAAGTGTGGATATTCTCCATGGTGATGAATTTCAATGGAGTGTTTATGCCAATGCCACTCATTATAAAAATAAGATTACCCGATTACCTGCTGAGCAAAGAAACACAGGCTTGGTTAGTGGATTATTTATCTTAACGGAAGGTGGAGACCGTTATACCTACTTCCTGAAAGAATTTGCCGGAGTAAATCCTGAAAATGGTGACGCTTTATGGTATCGTACATCCATAAACCCTGTCACTCAGAAAGAAGAAAGAACGGTTACCAACAATTATAAGGAAGCCACGGATTATAACACTGGTAAATCGGCTATTCCAAAGGTGTATGGTGGATTCGGAACAGATTTTACTTATAAGAGATTTAATCTGGCCGTGAATTTCGCCTATCAGTTCGGAGGATATGGATATGATGATATTTATAGAAGCTTATTCCACTCAGACAGCTATGGCTCAAACTATTCCACAGATCTGGATAAAACATGGACTCCTGAAAATCCGACGGCAGCGCTGCCAAGAGTAGACCTCACCGCTACAAACCAAAACGGAAATTCAACGCTTTATTTAATTAAATCGGATTATATCAGTCTTCAGGATGTAACCCTCTCCTATCAGCTTCCTGATGGTTTTGCACAGCAGGCAGGTTTATCTGGTCTGAAAATCTATGTGACAGGCAACAACCTGTATCTGTGGTCCAAGAGAAAAGGATATGACCCAAGAGCTTCATTGACAGGAGTTTCTGATGCATACCGATATTCTCTGTTGTCAAGTGTCTCTTTAGGTTTTAAACTTAATTTTTAAAAGAATAGGAATGAAAAAAATAAAATACTTTATAGCAGCTGTAACCCTAGGTTTTATTACTTCCAGCTGTGCCAATGATCTCAATACTTTACCGGATGGCGATATTTCCGGTGAACAGCTGAATAATGATTCTTCCAGCCCGGAAAAAATCCTGGGCGGCATCTATCTTGATCTTCGCAGCAATGGTGCCGGCGGTACTACTGCTCACTCAGATTTTGGAATCATGGGAATCAAAGCAGGAGCTGAGCTGATGTCAAATGATGTCATCCAGTCTACAAACCAGCATTTGGGAATGTTTTATAATTACGAAGCAACCAATGCCAGCAACATTGCTTCTGAGATTGTCTGGACTACTTTTTATGCAAGAATATTTGTGATCAACAAGCTTCTCGATGATTTAGATAAAAATGCAAACGCAAAGAACAGAGCTATTGCAGGACAGCTATTGGCTTTAAGATCCTACTCTTATTTTTATCTGGTTCGTTTTTATGCCAACGATTATAATGGACATCAGTCTGAGCCGGGGCTTCCATTGGTACTTACCGCAAGCAATCCCAGCCAGGGACTTCCAAGATCAACTGTTGCTGAGGTGTACGGACAAATCAAGAGTGATATTGAGGAATCTATTACCCTTTTAGATACTTATGCCCGGCCATCCAGAGCCCAGATTGACCGAAGAACAGCCAAGGCTATTGCGGCTGAAGTATTTCTGGAAACAGGAGATTACACTAAAGCTGCCAAATATGCTGAGGAAAGCAAGCAGGGGGTTAGCCTTATGACAGAAGATGACTATACCACTACCGGATTTTCCAGCATCAATAATCCAGAGGTAATATGGGGTTTTCATAATACAATTTCCACGATGAGTATCGGAAATCATTATGCATCATTCTTCTCGATGTTTGATAATACCAACGAAGGATATGCCGGAGCTGCACAGATCCGTAAACTGATAGACAAACGCCTTTATGAAGCGATTCCGGAAACAGATTACCGTAAAAAAGTGTTTAATGGAAGCCAAAGTGCACCCTATACTTTTAACGGAAAAACAAAAAATTATCCACCATATGTAAGCTGGAAGTTTAAAGATCCTACTCTTTTTGAAGGAGACTATATTTACATCCGAGCTTCCTCACTGTATTATGTACAAGCTGAAGCCCTTGCCAGACAGGGAAGAGAAACGGAAGCAAGACAAATATTATTCGAAATCACCTCGAAAAGGGATAAAGCCTATACCCTGTCTACAAAATCCGGTAATGATCTGATCAATGAGATCATCCTGCAAAAAAGAATAGAATTGTGGGGCGAAGGCTACGCATGGTTTGATATGAAAAGATTAAACACCCCCTTAGAAAGAGTATACACAGGAACGAATCATACTTTTGGAAGATTCAACCTTACTCCTGACAAATTCAGATTCCAGATTCCTAATAAAGAGATTAATAATAACCCACAAATCAAACAGAATGAATAGATAAACCTAAAACAATTTTACATTCAAATATATTCAGTGACGAGGCATCATTTACTTGTAAATGGTGCCTTTTTTATGATACCATTTTTATTCTGAATACAGCAGGGATCTAAACCTTAATATCCTCACGCAGATCTTGCAAATTAAGCAGGTCTTTATGTAAAAAAAGATTATGCTATCTTAAACGCAAAGTTTAATAAGGTGAAAAATATAATAAAGGAGGCAAAGAATCGCGACTTCGTCGCTGATGAAGATGCTTGATAATACATCCGCTTAGAAAGAATCAATTTCATTGATTCCTCCTTTGCTCCCTTAAGAAATAAGGGAGTATAAAAAACTCTGCGTTCAAAAATATATAATTTCTCATGCAGATTCGGGAGATTATGTTGATTTTTTAAATCTGCTTAATTTGCAAGATCTGCGAGAGATAAAAGGAGCTCTACAAATTTTTTATTTTATAATAATATCAGACTTGTAATTGTCTTTCACAAGCTCACCGTTTTTATACAACCGCTGGTTGATGACCTTCCCTTTTTCATTGAAATAAAGCCACAGTGCATTTTTTCTTCCCAAGGAATCCAGACGTCCCATTTCTTTCGGCATTTTATTGTTATGAAGAATTTGAACAGGATACAATCCTTTCAGGTTTTTTAAAGAATCCATTTTTTCAGGGATCAGTTCAGCTTCATTCCCTATTTTGAAAGTATACTTTTTTCCTTTATCGCTTCTTAAAATAAGTTCATCTCCTGATATTTCATATTTTCCTTCTGAAAATGGAGCAGTTGAAATCTGATCATAGCTTATAAGTTCTGTTTTTAAAAATTCAAAAGTTCCGTTTTTTATATGGAGTGAATATTCTCCGCCTCCGGATTGAAGCTCAACATATTTAGGATATTCTACATCTTTTTTACAGGAAATAATCGTGAAAAGAAGGACAAAAAGGCTAATAGTTTTTATTTTCATAGAACTAAATTATTAAAATATTTGCAGTAAAAGAAAAGAGGAAATACATATATTTGGAAATCAAAAAAACTTTAAAACCAGACTCAAATGAAGAAAGGAATTATTTTCGCGTTATTCGCACTCGTGGTCAGTCTACCTCTTTTTTCGCAGCACACAAAACTTTCGGATCTTAAGAAAACCATTGAATCCATTATCTCCCATAAGAAGGCAGATGTGGGGGTTTCAATCATGGGACCTTATCAGAAAGAAACAATACAAATTAATGGCAATAAGCTGTATCCCATGCTCAGTACTGTAAAGTTTCCTATTGCTTTAACAGTATTGAAAAAAGTAGAAAAGGGTGAGCTTTCTTTACAGCAGAAACTATTCATTAAAAGAGAAGAGCTTCTTGAAGATACCTGGAGTCCGTTCAAAAAAGAACATCCGGATGGTAATATAGAAATCAGCCTGGAAGAAGCTCTGAAGTGGATTGTTTTATACAGTGACAATAATATCTGTGATATCCTGATGAGACTTGTTGGTGGACCGGAACCGGTTCAGCAGCTGGTCAACAGTAAGGATTGTATCATTCAAAACAATGAAGAAGATATGCATAAAGACTGGGAATCTCAGTTTGTAAACAAAATAACACCCAATGAAGCTATCCGGCTTCTTGAAACATTCAATAATGGAAAAATCCTGAATAAAAAACATCATCTGTGGCTGTATAATGCCATGCTCAATAATACTGCCGGCCCCAAAAGACTTAAAGGAAGTCTGCCAGAATACGTGAAAGTAGCACACAGAACGGGAACATCTTTTACCAACAAAGAAGGAATGACCGGCGCCATCAACGATTTTGGTATTATTGAACTTTCCGGCAGCCAAAAAATATACATCGCCGTTTTTGTTCATGACACCTATGAAAAGTTTGAAAATGCAGAAGCAATTATTGCTGATATCGCTAAAGTAACTTATGAATTTTACCAAAAAAAATAATGATCACAAAAAAACTGTTCTTCACCAGCGCATTTGCAGCCCTTCTATCTATTTCCTTAGCTGCCCAGAAAAAAGAGACTTATAGCTATAAAATTGACAGTATTATAACCGCTGCCAGCCCTATCGCATTTAACGGCGTTGTTTTGGTTGCTCAGAAAGGTAAAATCCAATATCTGAAATCCAATGGTTACAAAGATTTTGAAAAGAAAGTCCCTTTGAAAACAGATGACCAGTTTGAAATCATGTCCAATTCAAAGCAGGTTACCGCTGTTTTGATTTTACAGGCTGCTGAACAAGGAAAGCTGAGTCTTCATACTCCCATCAAAAAGTATCTTCCTGCTCTTACCCAAACCTGGGCAGATACGGTTACTATCCATCATCTTCTGAATCATACTCATGGTATTACAGATATTAATAAGCCAACAGCTTTCAAAGCCGGTTCCCAGTTCAAATATGGTAATCTTTCTTATAAACTGTTAGGGGAAATCCTTAAAAATACAACCGGGAAAAGCTTTACAGAACTTGCCACTTCTCTTTTCAAAAAACTGAAAATGGATAGAACTTTGGTATACAATACTAGGAGCAATCAGACTCTTGTTCCAGGCTACATGAACAAAGACAATCAGTTTGAAAAGGTAAAACAATCATTCCTGAATGATGATATTGCTCCGGCAGCCGGTATCATTTCTACTGTAAAGGATCTTGCAAAATGGGACGAGGCATTATTTAAAGGAAAGCTTCTCTCACCAGCTTTTCAAAAGCAGATGCTGACTCCTTCCACAAGCTCCCAACACAATGTTTTTGGAAAAGAAAATATGGGATTTGGGTACAATGTAAGGTTTATCAAAGAAGCGGGCCTGGATTATTTTGCCGTGACAGGTCTTGGTGATGGATTCACATGTCTTAATGTATACTTCCCTTCTACGGATACTACTTTGGTCATTTTAGAAAATCAGATGTCTGAAAAAAGTGAATACTGGAGTTTTAAAGAGGCTTCAATAAAGAATGTAGTACTGAAGGCAATAATCTCTCAATAATCATTTTATTCTACAATCTATAAGTCAGTTTCAAAATATAAACTGACTTTTTTATTTTTTATGCTCTCGCAGATTATTCAAATTAAGCAGATCTTTATGTAACATTATTTAAAGAATAAGAAGATTGTTCTATTTTAAACGCAAAGATTAATAAGGTAAAAAATACAATAAAGGAAGCTAAGAATCCCGACTTCGTCGCTGATGAAGGCACTTGGTAATACATCCGCTTAAAAAGAATCAATGAAGTTGATTCCGGCTTTGCTCCCTTAAAAATAATCAAAGTCTAAAAGAAGCTTTGCGTTTAAAAACATATAATTTCTCACGCAGATGCGGGAGATTTCGCTGATTTTCTAAACCTGATTAATCCGGGAGATTTTTTTAATATTCACTTGCTAAAAATCTTAGGGATAAAAAACCTGCACCTTTGTGTTTTCCAATTAAACCTATCTTTCTATGTTTTAGGAAAACGCAAAGATTAATAAGATAAAAAATATAGTAAAGGAAGCAAAGAAGTGCGACTTTGTCACGCATGAAGGTGCTTGGTAATACATCAGCTTAGTAAGAATCAATGAAGTTGATTCATCCTTTGCTCCCTTAAAAATAATCAAAGTCTAAAAGAAGCTTTGCGTTTAAAAACATATAATTTCTCACGCAGATTTGGGGGATTACGCTGATTTTTTCAACACCCTGGATTTAATTACTGAGAAAGGTTTTTCAATAACAAACCTATAGAACAAACCACCTAAAACACAAGCAAACAGACAAATAAGAATAGTGATATTATCTGAGGTTTCAAGTTTAAAATAATCAAGCTGCTGCTGTACCATATGGATAATTCCTTTATGGGAAAGGTAAACAGCATATGACATAGCAGCCAATTGAGCAGTAATATATGACTTCAAACGATACAGGAAAGATGATTGGGAGATAGCGGCCATCAGGATCATTCCGTAGCTTACCGCCACCAGTGTAAAACCAAATACAGAAGCAGCTTTGGAAGCTTGTTCATTGCATATCCAAAATGAAATTCCCAACAGTAGTATTCCAAGAAAAAAAAGCTTATTTCCGTTGCCGGCAACTATTCTTTTAAATATTGAAGAATACTGCATAAGATACCCGATCAAGACACCCATTCCCAGGCCATCTAATCTTGTATGGGTAGGATAATATATTTTCATATACCATAATTTCCAGAAATCTGTGGAAAAAGTCTCTGGCACTGCAATACATTCATTCCATGCCATCAGCCTTGCTACAATAGAAAATCCAATGACAGCAATCATCAGAACCGCGATATATTTGAACAGTTTTGTTGGCATGACGATCAAAAGGAACAAAGGAAGAATGAGATAAAATTGTTCTTCAATACACAATGACCATGCATGGGAAAATGTTCCCCGACTGATAACGTTCAGTTCATAGTTTTGAGTGAAAGTCACAAACTTCCATAAAGGGGATAAAGCTTCCCTCTCCCTGAAAAAAGGAAATGTAAAATAGAGAAAAAGGGTAAAACAGTAAGCCGGAATAATCCTGAAAAACCGTTTTAAATAAAATGTTTTCAGACTGACACTTCCATTGTTTTCTATTTCTTTAAACAGCTGTCCTGAAATCAGAAAACCGCTTAGTACAAAGAAAAGATCTACTCCTGTCCACCCAAATCTCCCGATACTGTCTACCCAGCCAGGATGTTTAAAGGCCCGGTAGTGATATAGTAATACGAGTAAAATAGCAGCAGCTCTCAGATGATCCAATCCGTAAAGTCTTTCAGAATGTTCCTTCATTATTTTTTTATACAAATGTTCACCAATTTCAGATTGCTTTCTGATTGAGAATCCGGACAACAGAAGATTCACTACCAACAGCAAAATAGGCCGTTTGTATAATAAATGATGTTACCTGACATTATTTTAAAGTCTTTTACATACCATTTCTCTGGTGTAGCTTAAGTTTTTATATTTTTGAAGATGATGAAAACGCCATCAGGAAATCAGATCAGACCAATGCTATACTTCCAGCTGTTCTTCTGGAGTGCTTTATTTTTATTCGGAACGGCAAGAATGTATGGAGAATATGAAAGTGGAGTTTTTAATGAAGTGATGATTTATAACTTTTGCCATTGGATTTTCCAGATTGCAGGGGCCAATTTTATTTATTTTGTGCTGATCCGTCATTTTTTTGACAGGAAAAAGTATATTGCATTTTCGCTGTATCTCATTATCAGCCTTTATCTTATTTCAATCATCAACAGGGTTTTTCTGGTTTATATCGCTGAACCTCTTTTCACCCAGGAAGTGAAAGACAGTATTTTCAGCATTTTTACAGATATTCCTTATCTTTTGCTTCATTATACATTTCCTGTTATCAGTGGGGCATTTGTTTTTGTTTCCATCATGTTTATCATTCGTTACAAGGATGAAAAAGAGCATACAATCAAACTGCAGAAGGAAAAGACCGAGCTTGAACTGCAATCACTCAAATCCCAGCTCAATCCTCATTTTCTCTTTAATACCCTGAATAACATTTATTCTCTGTCGGTCAGCCGTTCTGATAAAACCTCCCAATCTATCAGTCAGCTATCGGATATTCTGGATTATATTTTATACAAAGGGCAGAAAAAATGGGTGTTGGTTTCTGATGAACTGGCTGTTATAGAAAATTATATTGCGCTGGAAAGCCTACGGTACCATGATGAAAGATTAAAAATCCGGAAACATATCAGGTTAAACTCCCAGAATACTATTCCACCCCTGCTGTATCTTACATTGGTAGAAAATACCTTTAAACATGGAGTGGGAAAAAGTTCAGAAACCACAGAAATAAAGATTGATATGGAAACGAATAGCCAGCATTCTGTTTTTACAATTGAAAATACATTCTCAGACCACCAGACAGCTAATGAAAAAGGAATCGGACTGCAGAACATACAAAGACAGTTGCTGTATCACTATCAGAACCATTTTACCTTCCGGATCTCACAGGAAAACAATATTTTTAAAGTTGAAATAATCACTCCTTCACATTATGATTAATTGTATTATTGTAGATGACGAACCTCTGGCCACGTCATTACTGGAAAACCATATTTCTAAAATCGACGATTTAAAGCTGGTGGGGAAAGCTCAAAATGCAATGCAGGCTTATAAAATACTGCAAAACCAGACTGTAGATCTTATGTTTCTTGATATTCAGATGCCTCACCTCAATGGAATTAATTTTCTGAAGTCACTTCCTCAGAAACCCCAGACTATTTTCACTACCGCTTACCGGGATTTTGCCATTGAAGGTTTTGAACTGGAAGCAGTAGATTATCTCCTGAAACCTATTACTTTTGAGCGTTTTTTTAAATCTGTAGAACGCATTCTCAGAACTGCGACTGACCATAAAGAAGATTTCATCCTCATTAGAACTGAAGGAATGCACCGGAAACTTATGCTTTCAGAGATCGTCTATTTTGAAAGCCAGGGAAATGACATTAAAGTAGTTCTCGTAACCAATGAAAGTTTTATTTCGAAAAGTAAAATTACAGATCTGGAGCAAAGGTTGTCGGGTAAGGATTTTGTAAGAATTCACAGGTCTTTTATCATTAATTCTGTTTTTGTGACGGCATTCAGCAATAATGAAATTGTTGTCAACAATCATAAAATTCCTGTGGGAAGAAGTTATAAACATGAGTTTGATACTTTTATATCTATTTTTTCAAAACGTTCTATTAATAACTAAAAGAATAATTTTCATAATCTACTAAAATTTAAATGATTACATTTAAACCGAGAGCAATCATAATATGCTTTTGAGAAATTTTGAATTATAAAACCATTAAATATGAAAAACAAATTCTTCATTCCATTATTTTCAATCCTATTATGTTGTTTAATATGGACTACTACTTTCTCACAATCAAAATCTTATACACCAGTCTCTCAAGAGCTTTACAATACCATAATGAAAAAGGACAGCATTCTTTTCAGCGCTGCCAACTCAGGAAATATTGAAAAACTTAAAACATTTTTTACTGAAAATCTTGAGTTCTTTCATGATATTGGCGGCCTAGCAAACTATAAAGAAACTATTGATAATTTCACTAGAGTAGCTAAAAACTATGCATACACCCGAAGAGTTTTAGTTCCTGAATCTGTGGAAGTATATCCTATTAAAGATTATGGAGCAATACAGACCGGAATCCACCAATTTTGCCGTTTGGAAAATGGTTCTCTGATCAATTGTGGAACGTTCAAATTTGTTCATATCTGGAAACAAACCCCTCAGGGATGGAAAATATCAAGAGTTATCAGTTATGGACATTAAATTAATTACATTTTATTTTTATCTAAAAAATTACACACTATATATCAGCAGATTATGATAAAAAAACACATCATTTTATAATTTTAACATTTCTTGAAGCGGCAATTCCTCAACAACATAAAACACTACAAATGAATACATTATAGTCAAATTTACATATAATGAATTACATAACATTATTCTACCAACCTGTATGGATATTAAAAAAAATGGTTATTTTTGCTCCATCCGAATAAAATTGCTTTTACGCTTTTTTATTAGTAATTTTATGTGCACCAATTTATAAAACATTAAAATTCAATTCATGAGAAAAATAATTCTACTTATTACATGTATGTTCGGTATTTCAGTTTTCTCACAGATTAAAGTGTTGAAGAATGAAAGTTTGGTGGAAATTGGTAAAGATAATTCCGTTGGTCTCTATAAAAAGGAAGATAAATTTACAGTCAACTACCAGGATCTGAACACCAGCAACCTGAATACAATCCGATCTTTTTCATTTCAGAATCTTAATGGTGATGTTGCCGGCCTATACAAACTTATTATGGATGGTTTTATCTCCACTCCGGAAGAGAATGTTGTGCTGGAATTACCTAATGATATCATCGAACTTCATTATGAAAAGAATTATGGCCAACAAACCATGCAGTTTATCCAGGTGATCAATAAAAACCGGAAATACATTGGAAAATCACAGTTTTTAAATCAAAAGCAAGTGGAGAAAATTTTCGGAAGAACCAATGGAAAATATACCATGTATGACAAACCTGCTTCTATAAATCCTTCAGCGAATAAAGGAAACGGAAATACAGCTTCTACTGCTGCCCCGGCAACAGGCGGAACCAAGAAAAAATCAAGAAAATAATTATATTTTATAAATATTGCGAAACTCATTCTATCGGATGAGTTTTTTTATTTTATTTTTGCAGAAAGACATTAAAACTTATGCCGCTTCAGATAATCAATTTAACCAAAAAATTTGGTGAGCAGACTGCCCTTGACAATATCAACATTTCTATTGATAAAAATGAAATCATCGGTCTTCTTGGCCCGAACGGTGCCGGAAAATCTACCCTGATGAAATCTATTGTCGGAGCACTGAAAATTGACCAGGGTGAAATTATTTTCAATGGTATGAATATCTCAAACCATGAGATTGAAAGCAAAAAGAAAATAGGATTTCTTCCTGAAAATAATCCGCTTTATCTGGAGATGTACGTAAAAGAATACCTTCAGTTTGTAGCCAATATTCACAAAATCCCTGAATCCAGAGTAGATGAGGTGATAGAACTGGTAGGAATTACCCCTGAAAAATCTAAAAAAATAGGACAGCTCTCTAAAGGATACAAACAGCGTGTAGGATTGGCACAGGCTATTATTCATCAGCCGGATTTACTGATTCTGGATGAACCTACCAATGGTCTTGATCCCAATCAAATTATTGAAATCCGTAATGTGGTAAAACAAATCGGCCAGCAGAAAACCGTCTTACTTTCCACTCACATCATGCAGGAAGTGGAAGCGCTTTGTTCAAGAGTGATTCTTATTCATAAAGGGAATATACTTCAGGACTGCCCTATTAATGAGTTTAAAGGTAAATTTGAAAGCCTGGAAGAGGCGTTTGCAAGTTATACTGTATAAAAAATACGAAATCGCCCGGAAAAATTTCCGGGCGATTTCGTATTTTTTAATTATTCCTTAGGCTAAAGTTAAGAATTGTTATCCGGTTTTTCTTCAATTACAGTAACCGTTTCAGCATTTTTCTTTTGCACCTGCTCCAACAGCTGAAGTCCCAGAAGTCCGCTGATTCCGCCATTTGCTGAATCTCCGTTTCCACCAATTAATACCTCAGGCATTATTCTTACATTCTGGCTGGCTATATTCTCCATAATTTTCAATTGGGTAAAGTTATTTCCGCCCATTGCTTCTACAGATAGCTTGTAAGATTCTGCATTAGATTTACCAATGGCCAGAATTTTTTCCGCTTCTGCATTACCGGTTAATGAAATTTGTTCTGCATTTGCTTTTGCCAGCAATTCTATCTTTTCTGCTTCGGCTTTGGCAAGAAGTCTTGTTTTTTCTGCTTCACCTGTTGCTAACAGTTTCAATCTGTCTCCTTCCGCATTCGCCTGTAATCTTACAGAATTGGCATCTCCGGTCGCTTTTTTCACCGATGCATCAGCTATCCTTTCTGCAATCACAACACCCTGATCTGCTTTTACAATTTCTTTCTGCATATCAGCAACAGCCGTTTCTTTTTCCAGGGCCTGACGCGTTTCCTGGGCCAGCATTTCAGTTTCGTAGGTGATTTTCTGTTCTTCCGCCAATTTTCTATCGGTGAGCGTTTTCATTAAACTTTCCGGAGGAACAATCGCTCCTATCAAAGTATCTACAGCATTTACATTATATTGTTCCAAAACACTGCTGATGTGATCTTTTGCCGACTGCTGTCTTTCTTTTCTGGTTCCCAGGAAGGCAATCACATCACTATCCTGTGCTGAGTTTCTGAAATAGTTTCCAATGGTTGGCTCTAAAACCTGGCTTACAAGATTGATCATATTTCCAAAACGGGCTATTACTTTTGGAGCTTCATACGTAGGAATATGGATGATTTGCGATACATCAAGATTGAAAGGGAAACCGTCTTTACTTCGTACTGTAATGGTTGAAAGGTTTTTATCCAGCTGGTGAGATTCACTTCTTTCATAGGCCCAGTTCAGCACCAAATTGGTAGTCGGAACAAGTTCAACCTTCATAATGTAAGGATTGATAGGATATTTTCCGGGGCCAATAGGTTCTGCCCAAACTCCTTTATGGCTTTTCTCCACTATATTTCCATGTTTAAAATCAATCCCGCTCAAATCCAGTCCTTCTTCTCCTACATAACTGATAATGACTCCCACATGGCCAATTGGAATTTCCGTCATTTTCACCATTTCAACTTTTGTAAACCAGGGATTCAGGAAATAGGAACCTGCCAGAATTACCTGTTCCTGAAGCCCTTTAAATCCTCCATTGTTTAAAAAAGTATCTACGTCCTGAAACTTATTATGATCATTGATAATCTTACCGGCAATCTGACCTTCTGCCAAGGGATCTCCTTCCATGGTCGTGATAATTCCCACTGCATTATCAGGAATCTGAGTCATATCCGTTAATTCTATTTCAAACAGCAGCGTATTGATTCTGTAGGATCCCGGCGCAATAATCGCGGTCTGACGGCCTTTCCTTCCTCCGTTTTTCAAAAAAGCTTCAGCATCCTGAAAAGAATCACAGTCCACTTTTCTGCCTAAGATTCTTCCGGTTTCTAATTCTGCACCATCTTTTGCCAATAATAATCCTATTTTTCCGGTGGGAATCACTATAAAAGGCTGAAAATCGATAGAATACTGCCATATCCATTTTCTGAAATATACGCCCGGAGCTAATGTCTGGGCCTGAAAACCTGCTTCTCCATTGGTGGCGATAATTCTTCCTTCCGGAAGTTCCTGCTTACCAACCAGCACAAATTTTTTGGTAACTAACCCTATTTTGTCCTGAGGGACAATGATTAATCCAAAGAAAATTCTTAAAATGAATTTATAAAAAAGTATGCACAACAGTGCAATTACGGCCGGAATCATCCAGCCATGAAAAGCTAATTCCATAGTTTTGTTTTTTGTTTTTGATTATATTTGAAAACAGGGATTGTGCTCTATTTCTTCGGTATATGAAAAAACAGAGTACGAATTATGTGATAATTCTTTCGAAAAAATTAAGAAATTACAGGAGGAGAAGTATTAAAAATCGTGAAGATGATTTCTGATACTTTTAATAGAAAAAACTTAAAGTTAATTAGTTTCATTTTGATAATAAAGGAACGAGATCCTTTGATGGTACAAATGTACATAAGAAAAGTAATCAGTTGTTTCAGAAATTGACAATATTTTGCCAATAAAATAATAATCAATTGAAAATCAGTATTATTATTTTCAAAAAACAAGCATTCAAAAGCTGCAAAAAACTAATTTTCAGTACTCTATATTTATATTCTAAATTGAAAAATGGCGTTATATTTGATAGAATCTAAAATGTTAACCAATAACCATTTAATATGATAAAGCATATTTTATTAGGAACTTTCTGTTTAGCTCAGTTTTCTTTCGTTAATGCCAAAGAAGTTCCGAATCCAACAACAGACCGTTTTATTACTTCCTCTACCTTTCAGCAGGTACCGAAGACTGTCATCATCAAAACCAAAAAGTTCAAGATAAGAATTGACAAACAACCAAACGGCAAGTACCTTTACCAGTCGTGGAATGCCAACACCAAGATTACGGCAAAACCAAGTATGATCATCAGTGATGGTGAACTGATTCCTGATGGTACAGGCGGCAACTATTATATCAACTTCAATAATGAGGGCCATAGCTATCAGATCTGGAGAAATTATCTTACGGATTCTCCGAAAAAAGCAGCTTATACATTGGTGGTAAATGATGCTAATGACCGTGAAATTGTTCGCCAGGACGGATACGTAGTGAAAAATTAAACTGGAAAAGCTGGAGGTTGTTATAGCCTATCTATAACTTCTTTTTAAGAACTCAAAATCGTTTTCCCTTTTTATAAAATAAAATCCTGCATCAATATGCGGGATTTTTTATGTTCCGGATTGTTTTAATTCTTCAAAAAAACCACTGGCTTCATAACTTTCTTTAGCAGCTTTGTACCCGATATTAAAAATTTCTTCCAGTCTGTCTTTTCTTCGCTCAAAAGTGCCATAAGAAGATAGTTTCTGAGAGGAAATGAACCAGTCGCAGTACTCAAATTTTACTTTTTCAATTCTGTAGGAAAGTAAATCGTAAGAACGGGAAACAATAGCTTTAATGGAGTTCAGGTCTTTAATTTTAGCTTCGTTGGGTGGAGATACAAATACACCAATCAGTTTATCACATTCATCCCTGATGATGTCTGCAGGAAAGTTGTTTAGTACACCTCCATCACAATACATTTCCTCACCAATGATGTAAGGAGTTGTAATTCCGGGAATGGAACACGAAGCAATGATGGCATCCACAATCTCAAAATCTTTATCAAAAATCTTCTGAGTCCCGGAAACCAGTTCTGTTGCCACAATTTTCACTTCAATATCAAGATCACCCAATTTCATTTCATGGAAAATAGGCTTCAGATAGTTTCTGAAAATCACTGAAGAAACAAGTCCCGGCTGATTGAATGTAAAATGTTTCCAATTGAAAAAATACACAGAATTGAAAAATTCCAGAATTTCTTCCGGAGTTTTTCCGATAGCATGAAGACATCCTACAATAGAGCCTGCACTACAGCAGGAAAGGATATCTACGTCAATCCCTTTTTCCTGTAAGAATTTTAATACTCCTGCATGAGCGATTCCTTTGGTACCGCCGCCTGATAAAACAAGTCCTACTCTGTCAAAATTCATAGAATAAATGTAAGGAAACAGCATGAGATAATAGAGTTAATTTTTATAAATATGCTGATTTTAAAATTATTTTAAGAAAATCCATTGTATGCAAGCTAAAATTTCATCAGAAACCTTTTAAGAAAAACGGGTAATAAGCAATAAACCTAACAGGTTTTAAAAACCTGTTAGGTTTAGTTTACTATATTTCAGATTAGTATCAACGAAAAAAGCCCGGAGAAGTCCGGGCTTTTTATATAGATTTCTATATCTTTTTCAGATTAAATGTGAATCACTTCACCGTAAGCAGCAGCAGCAGCTTCCATAATAGCTTCAGAAACTGTTGGATGCGGGTGGATAGATTTGATGATCTCATGACCTGTAGTCTCTAGTTTTCTAGCTACAACAGCTTCTGCAACCATATCCGTTACTCCTTCACCAATCATATGGCATCCTAACCATTCACCATATTTAGCATCGAAGATCACTTTGATAAATCCGTCTGTATTTCCGTTTGCAGTAGCTTTACCACTTGCAGAAAGAGGGAATTTACCAACTTTGATTTCGTATCCTTTTTCTTTAGCCTGCTTTTCAGTAAGACCTACAGAAGCTACTTCAGGGTGACAGTAAGTACATCCAGGGATATTGCCATAGTCGATTTTTTCAACGTGCATTCCTTTGATTTTCTCAACACAAGTAATTCCTTCTGCAGAAGCAACGTGAGCCAATGCCTGAGTTGGGATGATATCTCCAATGGCATAGTAACCTGGTACTGAAGTTTCGTACCATTCGTTTACCAATACTCTTCCTTTATCTGTCTGGATTCCTACTTCTTCCAATCCGATGTTCTCGATATTAGCAGCAATACCTACAGCAGATAATAAGATATCAGCTTCAAGCGTAATGTTTCCGTTAGCTGTTTTCACAGTAGCTTTTACACCTTCGCCGCTTGTATCAACACTTTCTACAGAAGCGTTTGTCATGATCTCGATTCCTGTTTTTTTCAGAGATTTCTCTAAGTGTTTAGAGATTTCTTCGTCTTCTACAGGTACGATATTTGGCATAAATTCAACAACAGTTACTTTTGTTCCCATTGTGTTATAGAAATCAGCAAATTCTACCCCGATAGCTCCAGAACCTACAACAATCATAGATTTTGGCTGCTCAGGAAGAGATAATGCCTGTCTGTATCCGATTACTTTTTTACCATCCTGTGGCAAGTTTGGTAATTCTCTTGAACGAGCTCCTGTAGCGATAATGATATGAGTACCTGTATATTCAGTTACTTTACCTTCTTTATCTGTCACAGAAACTTTTTTACCTTTCTGTACTTTTGCAGTACCAAGAATTACGTCAATCTTATTCTTTTTCATCAAGAATTCGATTCCTTTGCTCATTTTGCTGGCAACACCACGGCTTCTCTGAATTACATTCGGGAATTCAAAGCTTGCCTCCACTTTATTCAAACCATAATCTTCAGCATGGTTGATATAATGAAAAACCTGAGCAGATTTCAATAAAGCTTTAGTTGGAATACATCCCCAGTTAAGGCAGATTCCTCCTAAATTTTCTTTCTCGATAATTGCGGTTTTGAAACCTAATTGCGCTGCTCTGATCGCAGTAACATATCCACCAGGACCACTTCCAATGACAATAATATCGTAATTCATTACTTTAAAAATTTTTATGCGAATTTAAGGAAAAATATTGGATGTTTAATGTTTCCGCAGACTGATCTTAAAATGCATCAACAAGGCGATTTTATTTAATTTTAAACAAAGAAAGAGAGCACAAAACGCACTCTCTTTCAATAAACTTCATTATACTTTGAAAATTTATCAAAACTTACAGCATAAAAATCTGTTTTTCAAATTTTAATAACTGCAAAAATACTGTATTATTTTGCCTGTTTAAGTAATCGTTTTTCAGTTGCATATCTTTGATTTAAGGCTTTCATCTGGTCTCTCTTCATCTGTTTGGTAGCCAACGGATGATTAAGGATCAGCTTTTTCTCAATATTGTATTTTTTGGTAAGCTCTTGCATTTTAATATTAACCAGCTCGCTTTTTGAAGGGTGTGGGGGTGCTGGTGGATGTTTTTGCGCAAAAACATTCATGGATAAACCTAATAACAATACTGTTGAAATTAATAACTTTTTCATAATGTTCATATTTTTGAATGATTTCAATCAATTCAATAGTTTTAATTAAATTCATTCCGGTTCATGATAAATCTTGCATATATCATACCAATATTTTTTTTAAGAAAGTAAAATCCATATTGTAAAATCATTGACTCATTTGAAATAATGATGGTTAATTACCATCTATTTTTCATACATTTATCTTTTAATAAACACTTATGAAGATGTCTGCAAAAAAGGGTAATCTGACCAAAAACAGTATCTGGATGAAAGAACCTGAATCCCACGATTTTCCTGCAGCACAGGATTATCTGGAACTCCTTTTTGAACCGGATAAAGCCAGAAAAATGGTTGAAAAATTAAAATCGGCCTCTACAATAACAAAAAAATCAAAAGATATTTTAAGAGCAAGTAAGCTTCCCCTGCTTCCTGAGACCAATATTCATGTGAAAGAAAACCTCAAAAAAGTAGAAAAAAATAAAAAACTATCACCAATATTGTTGGTTAGAGGTCAAAATGAGCTGATCATTGCTGATGGTTATCACCGTCTTTGCTGCAGCTATTATCTTACCGAAGATTTGGAAGTTCCGTGCAGATTGGTTTAATAATTCAATGCTATATAGTGATTTAATTAAAATAAATATAATTTATTAAGCTTTAACTAATTTTTAGTTATTTTTTTTCTATATTTGATAGAACTCAAATTTCTTACACAATGAAAAAATACATCTCGATCCTTTTATTTGGAGCCCTTCCCTTAACTGCACAAGTAGGTATTAATACAACAACCCCTAACAGTACGCTTGCCGTCAATGGTTCCTTAAGGGCTGGCTATAGTGAAGTCACATCCACTGCTTATAATATTCTGGCTACCGATCATTACATCACTTATAATGGAGCAGCCGATGCCACATTTACCCTTCCTGTCATCGGAACCGGAACAACAAGTTTTACGGGAAGAATTTATAAGATCAAAAACATTTCGCCGAATAATATCACACTCCAGGCTTCCAGTGGTAATACATTAAGAATTGACAACACTCCTGTTGCTTCTTTTGTGATTCCAATTGGCGCCTATGCTGAAGTGGTGAACAACGGTAATACAACTGGTGGAACATGGGATCTGTCTTTTACAGTTCTTCCTAAGCCGAGCAATGTGGAGATTTACGGTACCCAGTTTTTTATTCCTCCTCATGCGCTTGGAACAGCAGCTCTTGCCGACTGGACCAATCACGCTAATGCAGGTTATGATTCAGGTTCTGCAACTGACAGATGGTGGATCGTGAGTAAAACATCTGTAGACAGGGCTCATACAGCTGCCTACTCCAATACAAGCAGAATGACCCTGGTTTATGAATATCAGGGTACTCCTTTCAATGTTAACAATATGTATCCTATTCTTACTGCAGGAAATAACTCAAGTTTCCCGGATGTATTTACAGCATCTTTTGTAAGCCTTGCCAATAATGGTACAGGTGGTAAAACCAGACTTACCGTATCTGTTGCCCGTGTAGATTTTATTGGTACGAATGGTGCCACTACCAATAACAGTAACTGGGCAGGAACATTCTTATTGAATGTTTTACTAGCCAGAAAATACTAGATATCTTCAAAAAAATATAATAAAAAAGAGCAGAAATTTCTGCTCTTTTGTTTTTTAATTTAACTATAAAACTTCAATATTCTGTTTTAATGGTAAGTTCCTGGATGAATTGCCGACCATAATCCTGTAAGTTCCTTTTTCTACAACCCATTCCATTTTTTCGTTCAGGAACTGTAATTGTTTTATGGGAACTTCAATGGTGACAGATTTTGATTCTCCCGGCTGCAATTCTACTTTCTGAAATCCTTTGAGCTCAATCACCGGTCTGGAAACTGTAGCCAGCAAGTCTTTCACATACAGCTGAACCACTTCACTTCCTGCTCTTGAACCTGTATTTTTTATGTTGACTTTGGCAATAATAGTTTCATTTTCTGAATATTGGGTTTTATTCAACTGTAACCGGGAGATTTCAAAGGTGGTATAACTTAAACCAAATCCAAACGGATACAATGGCTCACCACTCAGGTCATGATAATCATTTCCTCTTCCCGTTGGATGATGATTATAAGTCAAAGGCAGCTGGCCTTCTTCGACCGGAAAAGTGATGGGCAGTTTCCCTGATGGATTTTCAGCACCGAAAAGAGTTTTTGCCACGGCATTTCCTCCTTCTTCACCGGGATACCAAACATCTAAGATTGCTCCTACTTCATCTTTCCAGGCGGTTGTTTTTATAGCAGATCCTCCTACTAAAACTACTGTTACCGGTTTTTTCAATTTTGAAATTTCCTGAATAAATAATTCCTGATTTCCGGGTAAACTCAAGGAGGAACGGTCCTGAAATTCGCCTTCATGAATTCCGGCAGCAACGATGATATAATCTGCATTCTGAGCAAGATTTAAAGCTTCCTTATATTCTTTCTGGTACTTATGAAGTCCGTAGTTCCAGATCAGTTCAAGATTAGCTTCACCCCTGTTTTCATGAAACTCTATCGTTATGTCATATTTTTTCCCTTTTACGAAATCTACATCAACCATTTTGGTGGAATAGCTTAGTTTTTCCCATTGGTCAATAGCTAATTTGCCATCAAGGTATAATCTGAAGCCGTCATTTCCCCGTAATCCTAATTGATATTTTCCTGAATCCGGTGCTTCCAGTTTTCCTGTCCAGCGAATGCTGTAATGATCCGCTTGAAGTTTTTCAGGATTCGGTGAATATAGAGTCCATTTAAAACTGAGCTGTTCATCCTGTTTTTCAAAAGCAGGATTTCCTTTTAAATCATTATTAGAGAAATAGAATCCTTTTAATCCTTTTTTATTTTCGGAGGATAAATATTCATTGGAAATTGTGGTAAAATCCTTTACATTCCAATCAATCCCTTTTGAATAAACGACTTCAATGTTTTTATCTCTGACATAATTTTTAATTCCGTCTACAATATTTATTTTTTTATTTCCCGGCCCGGAATAACCACCTAATCTGGCATCAACAGCATCTGTTCCTACCACCAGAATTTTTTTTACATTTCCGGGAACAGGAAGAGTCTGGTTATTGTTCTGAAGCAAAACAAAAGATTCTGCAGCTGTTTTTTCTGCCAGAGGCTTGTGATTAAGCTTTTTTAATTCTTCAATTTCTTTGAGTGAAACGTAAGGGTTTTCAAATAATCCAAGTTCAAACTTTGCTCTCAATACTCTTGAAACGGCATCATCAATTCTTTCTTTTGAGATTCTTCCATCCAAAAAGGGAGGAATAAAGAGCTCATAATGTTTGTATTCTGTCTGGAAAATTACATCCAGCCCTGCATTGATTGCCTGCGCAGAAGCATCATCATAATCCTTTGCCGTAAAATGCAGCACATTTGCTCCTCCTACCGCACTTGCATCACTGATGACAAAGCCTTTGAAATCCCAGTCTTTTTTTAACTTTTCTGTTAACAGCCAATGATTTGCTGTTGAAGGTCTCCCATCAAGAAGATTATAAGAGGTCATTACTGAGCGGCTTTTTCCTTTTGTAAAAGCATTGTTAAAAGGTATTAAATGCGTTTCTTCAAGATATCTTTTGCTCCAATGAATCGGGTATGAATCTCTTCCACCTTCTCCTACATTGGCCAGAAAGTGTTTCGGAGTTGTTATGATTCCTATATTTTCAAATGAACTAACGAAACTGACTCCCATTACTGAGGTCAGAAAGGGATCTTCACCATAAGTTTCCTCCGTCCTACCCCATCTCACATCACTGGCCAGATTCACTACAGGCGTCAGAATCTGACGGATTCCTCTCAATTTGGATTCTTTTGCAATTGCTGTTGAGACTTTATTCATCAACTCTGGGTTGAAAGTAGCAGCCAAACCAATTGCCTGTGGAAAGGCAGTTGCTCCTTCTCTCACCAGTCCGTGTAAGGCTTCGTCAAAGGGAATAATCGGGATTCCTAATCTTGATTCTTCCACGAAATATTTCTGAATGGCATTGATTTTTTTCACCAATCTTTCTGCATCTTCATTGGCGTTATATTTCAATAACTGCCCTGCTGCTCCGCCACCTTGGTTTCCTGCGCTCACCTGCAACCCAAAAATTCCATGAGAATATTGTTCCTTCGGGACTTTATCTAAATCTCCGGGAATCATAAAACACTGCCAGAATTTTTCTTCAGGTGTCATTCTCTTCAACAGATCCTGAACTCTTACTTCAATGGGTTGTTTTGGGTCTTTATATAAAGGCTTTTGGGCAGAAATAATCACCACATTCAACAATAATGCTACTCCTGTAAGGTTAAAACGAAATAGTCTCATTATTGCACGATTTGAATTACGGTTGCATATTTCAGATTTTTTCTTTCTTCAGGTAATTTGATTTCAAGCGTATTTTCTGTTGTTGTTTTCCATTGAATTTTTGAAGAAAGACCTAATATTTTTAAAGATTTTGGCTTAAAGTTTTCCGGGATGGAAAAGGTAAGTGCTGCCGGAGCCTTATATTCTGACTGTTCATCAAGATGAAATACATTTACTGTATGATGGTCCTTACTTTGGGTATAATAGTAGCTTCCTTCGTGATAGGGTGCAATACTTCTGGTTGCAAAAACCGCAGACTGATTTTTCTCCATCCACCCGGAAATCTGCTGCAATCTTTCATAGACTATTGGATCATAATCACCATTCGGTCCGGGAGCAATATTCATGAGATAGTTTCCTCCCCTTGAAATGATTTTAACCAAGGTTTCAATGATCTTCTGGGAGGTTTTATAATTGTCATTCGGAACATAGGAAAAGGAATCTCCCATTGTGATACAGCTTTCCCAAGGGATGGAAAGAGCATGTTCCGGAACTGCCTGTTCTGGAGTAACATAGTTTTCCCATTTGCCGGGAACAGTACGGTCTACAATGATGATTCCCGGCTGATTTTTTCTGGCCATCGTTCCTATTTTATCCATATCAATGTCCTGCTCCACTTTGATGGTGCGCTGCCATTCCACTTTCTGATCTATGGTGTGAAAAGGACGTACCCATCCTCCATCTAACCAAAGAATATCAATTTTTCCATAATTGGAAGTGATCTCATTCAGCTGATTGAAAGTGAATTTTTTAAAATTCTCCCATCTTTCCGGATATTTCTTCGGATCATAATTGACGTTTCTGTCTTTTGGTGGAAAGTAAGACCACCAGTAATCATCGGAATGCCAGTCAGGTTTTGAAAAGTAAGCTCCGATTTTAAATCCTTCTTTTCTGAAGGTATTGAAAATTTCTTTCGTTACATCTGATTTTGGATGTTTTGAAAAGGGTGTCTTAGGAGAAGTGATTTTATAGTCTGACTGCTGGGTATCAAACATTGCAAAACCATCATGATGCTTGGTGGTAAAAACCACGTATTTCATTCCGGCTTTTTTTACGGCATCTGCCCATTTCTGAGGATTAAACTGTGTTGGATTAAAAGTTGTCTGAAGGTTTTCATAATTTTTTACATATTCGTCATAAGATTTTCCGTGCTCAGGTTTTCTCTGTGTCCATGATTCGTCTTCGGGGCATAAGCTCCAGCTTTCAACAATTCCCCACTGGCTGTAAGTTCCCCAATGCATAAACAGTCCGAATTTCATATCCTGCCACTGGTCCAGATTCTGGGCAACCAAAGGATCTGTGGGTTTCTGATATCCGTCAGACACATTATGAGCCTGTGAAAATACTATTGAACTAATTAAAAAAGATGAAAGGAAAAAGGGTTTTATTTTGGGTATAACCAGCATATAGGATAGTTTTCCGCTAATTTAATTATCCTTTGGGAAATCCGCAAACATTAGGATTCCAAGAGATTAAGAATAGCTTCATCAAATCCGGGATAGGAAAACTGAAATCCATCTTTTATGAGTCTTTCAGGATAAACATTCCGGCTTTTTAAGAGTAATTCGGTTTCTGTATCCAGGAATATAGATGCAATTTCCAACTGCCAGACAGGAGCATTGAGCCCAAAAGGTATTTTCAATTCTTTTCTTAATTTTTTCATCATATTTTCATTGGAAACCGGAGCTGGAGCCGTTATATTGATCGTGCCCGACGTATTCTCATGTTGAATAATCCATTCTACTGCTTTACAAAAATCATCAATATGAATCCAGCTTACCATCTGATTACCTCTTCCCTGTTTTCCTCCCAAGCCCAGCTTCGTAATCATTTTAAGTTTTGGAAAGGCACCGCCATTATTTCCAAAAACGATAGAGGTACGAAGAGCAATTTTTCGTATTTCTTCATTTTGGACGGCAAAGAATTCTTTCTCCCAGCTTTTGCAGATATTCATGGAAAAATCATCTCCTATAATTCCGTTTTCTTCTGTATTGAGATGTTTTTCAGAATGAACGTAAATGGTTGCAGAACTGGCATTCAGCCACACTTTTGGTTTTTCAGAACATTGATCTACTGCTCTTTGCAATATTCTTGTACTATCAATTCTTGAAGAATAGATTTCCTGTTTATTTTTCTCATGATAACGGCAGTCGACGGATTTTCCTGTCAAATTGATCAGAACATCTGCTTTTTCAAGGCTGTTTTTCCATTTACCTATCGTTTGGGCATCCCAATAGATTTCCTTTTTACGTTTAGGATTACGGGTAAGGATGTAGACTTGATTTCCTTTTTCTGTAAAGTATTTTTCAAGGTTTTCACCAAGAAATCCGGTTCCTCCGGCTATGATTATTTTCATTGTTTGAGATTTAATGTTTAAAGTTTTGGGTTCAAGGTTTATGATTTGCCCACAAATTTCACAGATTTGCACAGACGGTCTTGGAAGGAGGAAGGTATTTTGCTCTTATTATTTTAGCTGATGTATTTCTTGGTTTTGACTTGAATTTCTGATCCTTCTGCCAACATTACAGAAATGGGTTGCTGATCATTCAGGAAGGAAAAATCACTTCCATAGATTTTTTGAAAATCAATTTCCAACTGGTGGTATTTTACTGTATAACAATCCCATTTTGGGTGGCAAACTTCATATTCAGAGGTTGTATTTTCTTTTTTGGTAAAGCCAAAATAATGTTCTGTGATAAATTCAAATTCTGAGTTTTCTTCCATAGGTTTTGCGATAGCCTCAGCCATAATCTGAATAGAATGCCAGCTTTTATCTTTCCATGAATACCGGATCAGCAGCTCATCCCCACTTTCATCAATCTGGTTTTTCATCGGCATGGTATGATAATTTTCTTTATAGATGGAATTTGCAACCAGGCTTAATGCAGGTTTGGGAACAATCTCTTTGATAAATACCACTCCTCTTTTCCAAACTCCTTTTTCTTCTTTTTTTACATAAAATCTTAGGTTTACTTCTTCAAAATTTCGGTGAAAAGGAATGGGTAATCCCAACAGTTTTGAATTCAAAAACATAAATCCCACCAAGCTTACATAGCATCTGCCATTATAAAAATCGAGTTCTGTTCCTTTGGGTAAATAGGGCAATAAGACATCAGGATCAATATCGTAATTGATGATGGCCAGCTTTCGCCATTCTGCTTTTAAAAAGTTCATTACAATCTGTTTTTTATGGTTAAAAAATGGCTATTCCGTCACAGGTAGAAGATTCTGCAATGGTTTTGATCATTTCGTTTCTTTTGATCAGAAATTTTCTGAGATATCCTGTAAGAAAAATGGCATTAAATAATTTTCCAATGATGCCAAGCGGAGATTCAAATTCAAAAACATCTGTCATCAGTGTTTTTCCGTTTACCGTTTTAAAAATATGACGGTGTCGCATAGATTTGAAGGCTCCTTTCTGCATCACATCAATGAACTGAACGGGTTTTTCCATCCTGACAATTTTTGTTGTGAGGTTTTGATATACTCCCAGGTGTTTTGCCCGCCAGGTTACGGTTTCATTTTCTTCAATCAATCCAGAGGTACGTCCTGCAATTGCTTTTTCATGAGATGTTGAGGTAGACTGCTGATGCAGATCAATATTCCTTGCCAGGTCAAAAACATAGTGAATATCTGCTTTGATGACTGTGTTTAAATAGATTGTTGACATTTTTTAAAAGGTTTGTTTTTTGTTTAATTCTGGAAGCTTTTTGTCTATTCTTTCTGCAAGCTCTGGAAGCTTTATGGTAGGCACCGCAGGAAAAAGATGGTGTTCCATATGATAAAACATACTGAAACTCAATTTATTCTTCCAGAATCCGCGCTGTGTTCTGGCGATATCAGGATGCTCGTGGGTATCGTGATGAACAGTCCACACTGCAAAAAATGCCATTAGAAATTCGCCTAAAACCATCATCAATATGTGATACATCAGGAAATAAATATGAAAATAAAACACTACTGCTATAAGAATGGTTATAGACGCCAGCTCTAACATCATATTCTTCCGATAGGTTTTATTGGCTTTTTTAAAAGTAATCCAATGAATCAGAAACATATGTTTGGGCCCATACAGAATGGCTTGATACCATTTCATAGAAGCAGATTTACCTTCATAATCTTCTTCTGAGAGGCAAAATTTATGATGTCTCAGGTGATTGAATTTTACGGCGTGAATAGAGGTCATCATGGTAAGACTATTAAGATATAAAGACAACCATGTCAACCTTTTTCCAGTTCCTAATGAATTGTGAAAGCCATTATGTACCTGTCTCAATGCGGTGAGGAAATAAAAACCTGAGAACGGCAATGCTAATCCATAATATCCTTTATACGCTAAAAACAAAGAAATAAAAAGCCATGGCAGACTGATGTTATTTTCAATCAGTATTTCCTTTGGAGAAAGTTTTTTTAGGTCTTTCCACTCTATGGTTCTAATAATTTCAAGATGATTCATGTTTTTAATTTTTTAAATGGTTGTCAGAATGACAATAGCCAGCGCTGTTATCCTAAACAATATCCATGAAATGGTTGGAAAAAAATTTAATTTTAGTATTCTGCATCTTCTTATATGTTCCAGAAACATGATCAATACTACAATCCCAAAGTATACCAGATAAAAGACAGGAGTAAAATCGGTTATCAGAGCAGGAATTAAAAGCAAAGTCCCGATTAAGGAAACAGTCATCATATTTCCGAGATAATCCCAAATTTTATCTTTGAGATAGCTTTTTAAAAAGAGGGTCTGCCAAACGATCTGACCAAGACAAACAGCAAATTCTCTTAGAAAATTTCGTTCTAAATTAAAATCAAGCTTCAAAGAAAATTGACTTAAGATGTATGCTGAAAAAACAACAACAAAACTGATGTATGCTATTCTGTATTTCAGGTTAAAATCCGGAACACAGGATTGTTCTGTATAATCTTTTGAGGAAGGAATAATCTGTTTTCTATTGTAAGAAACAAAGGAATACAGCTTTTGAAAAAAACAATACAGAGGTTTTGTCCGAGCAATTTTTGCCAACAATGGAAAAGAGTTACCGATGATAAGGAGCAGACTGTCTAATCCGTAAACGACTTCATTTTTGTTGTGATCTACCAGAGCAATTTCATTTTTCGCACGGTTGAAGTCTATCAGTATTTTATTTTTCACTGAAAGTTCCGTAAATGCTTCTCTTCCATCTTCATCCAGCATTCCGCATTTAGTAAAACCTTTGGAGTAGAGATTACACATAGGACATTCATTGTCGTAGATTAATGTGTGGTTTTTGAGCGTTTCCATAATTGTGATTTATAAGGTTCATAAGTAGTGTAACAGTCATAAACATACGCCGCTGCCATCACAGGGCTATATAAAAGAGCGGCCATTAAAACATATCCAAAAAAAATCATTGATGTGTTTCTCTGTAAACAAGATGGTTACAATAATCCAGACCGGTACTATTACAATTCCATACGCGATATACAGCGCTGACTTTTTTGTTTTAAAAAACAGTTTGATCAGGAAACTTATCAATTGAGGAATTCCTACTATAAAATAAAACAGAACAAATCCAGACAAACCACCAAATATAAAAGCCTGAGGCCCAATTATTATAAAGAATAACTGAATGTAATAATCATATTTTGCAAATGTTTTCATGGCAGCAATGGTTTTAAAGTGATCCTTTTCTTCTGAAATAAATAATCAGGAATAAATGAATGATTAAATTTTTCATAATTATTATTAATTTTATATTTTCAGTAATTTTTGAAAATTAAATTGAAATAAAAAAGGATTTTCATCCTCTTTCTTTTTCTATTTCAACAGATTGGTAATCTTCCCCACCAGCCAGTGGTCATCACTTTTTATTGCCAGATCCATAATATTATTAATTTTTCCGGTTACAGAACTGAAGTCATTCATCAGCTTGATAAATTCCTGAGCTTCTTCCGAATCTTTATCTTCGATATTCTTTAATTCTTCAAGAAAAGAAATCACAGGTTCTATTTCTCTTTTTCTGCGCTCCTTGGTAATTTGTTTGAATAAGTACCAGACATCTTTCTCCGCTACGAAATATTCTTTACGATCGCCTTTCACAAACTCTTTTTTCACGATTCCCCAGTCTATCAAAGCACGAAGATTCATATTGGCATTTCCTCTTGAAATCTCCAACTGCTCCATTACTTCGTCTGTAGAAAGGGGTTTGCCGCTTGCCAAAAGCAGTGCATGCACCTGTGCCATCGTACGGTTGATTCCCCAATTGGTAGCAAAGGTTCCCCAGGTCTGAATGTATTTTTCTTTTGCTTCTGAAAGTTGCATTTTGTTTTCCTTTTAGATTTCTGTAGCAAATGTAATTATATTTTTTGAATTTTCAATAATTTTTGAAAATTAATTTTAAAAATAAAACAGACATCCCTGAGAATGTCTGTTTGGGGTTTATAAAATTTAAAATTAAGGTTCTATTTTAGTAATTATACCCTGATTCCAATGTTTAGCTTCCGGCATGTAGTAGAGATATACATTGCTTGATTTTCCGGTATAAGTTCCTGCAAATTCTACTTTGAGATCCAGATTGATGGTTTTTGTCTCTTCAGCATTGAAATGTTCCCAGTACAAAACCAAATAATTGTCAAAGATTTCATAATAAGAAATCTGTTTTTTATCAATCAGATCTTTTAGCAAAGCATTTTGTAAGGTCAGTCCTGCAGGGATACCGATCTTCGCTATGGTCATTGGTAGTTGGCCATTGATTTTATTTTTAACGGTCACTGTCATTCTGTTGGTCTCTCCCACTCTGGACACCGCAGATTTTAGCTTTGTTTCCATAGTAACAGGAATATCTTTGCTTTCCGGGGCCAGAAGTGTATAATACTGATATTCTAATTTATAAGGCAGACCTTTTTGTGTTGGATAATGAATACTGATATTATTTTCTCCAGCTTTAAATGCTGACGAAAGACTCATCATAGGTGAAATTTGTGCCTGATTAATCTTGATGGCAGGCCTTTCAGTTCCATATAGTTTTCCGTTTTTAGAGAAAAACTCAGACAATGCCTGTATTGCGAGTGTTGTAGCCTGTGTAGAACCGAACCCGTAATATCCATTGAAATTAATGAGTTGATCTGCTGCTTCGGCAATTTTCAACTGATTCAGTGTTTCATCTTTCTGAAGTGCCATAATATATAACGAGAGAGTTTCTGCATCTGCAGACATTCCCCATGATCCTGTAAAAGTGATGTTGGATTTTATATTTTTCGATTCATACTGCTTGTCCAATATTTTCATCAGATCATCATATTCCTTTTGTTTTCCTAATTGAGCAGCAGCATTGGCAAGTAAAGCCAGCTGATAAGAATCTTTTGTAACCAAAGCTCTTTTCATCATTACTGTAAAGGAATCTTCTATTTCATTTTTAAAACCCAGCTTAGATAATGCATACAGCACATACATATTTCTTGACCAGGAATATTCCGAGAAATCCCTTTTTGATTCATAGGGTCTTCTTACTTCAAATAATCCGTTTGTATTTTTCTTAGACAAAATGAATGAGGAAAGTCCCTGAATGATCTTAGCATCCGGGGTTACATACTTTTTTAAATCCGTAAATTCTAATAGCGCAAACGCAGAAAGTGCCACATCCGATTCTTCGCTGCTGAAATACCCGAAACCTCCGTCTCTGTTTTTATAACTCAACATTTTCTGGAACCCTTTTTTCATATTTTTAACCACCAGATTCTCAGTTGCTGTATCTATTTTTTTATCTGATTTTAAATAATCCAGAATAAAAATATTAGGATACACCGTTGAAGAAAGTTGTTCAAAGCATCCGTAAGGTTCTCTTTTCAACTGTTCCAGATCTTCAAAAAGCTTCAAAGCAGTATTTTCGAATACATAATATGATGAATAGAGACTTCCGTTAATGTATTCCGGAATAGTGATTTTGATATCTTCTGTTTTATTATTAATGATGGAAAACTTATGTGGGAATCCTTTCTCTTCTACTTTAAACGGAAGAATCATCGTTTCTCTGAAATCTCCGGATCTTATAGTAAATTGAATGTTGGAATCTACAATCTCGTCTGTTTGTATTTTGACAAATAATCTTCCCGATTCCAATGGTTTCAAGGTAATTAAGCTGTCAGAATGAACCAGTTTTACATGATTGGGAACAATAACATCCATCGTCATTTTCCGTATTTCTGAAGAATTATTTTTAATAACAACAGGAATCATCATCTGGTCCGTTCTTGTCAGATATTGTGGAATTTTAGCATCCAGTGAAATAAGGCTCTGTGCAGCATAAGTGGTTTCATCTCTGCCCAAAAGCCCTGTTGCAGAAATACCTTCTGTCATCACTCTAAAAGTAGAATTGGCATCTGAATTATAAAACTCTACTTTTGCCTTCCCATTTTTATCGGTTTCTACAACGGGATTCCAATAAAGTGCTTCCCTATAATCGAACCGGTAGGATGTGTTGGTAGTTTTATATTCCGGATAAACAAAAGTTCTTGATCCGGCATATGAAGTAAGTCTTCCGTAAGGCAGCGTTTCTATTGCAACATAAGATTTCGGAGTAATATCAAAGCTGATTTTTGAGCTGTTATTTTTATATGAATTAATAATCACAACCCCGTTTGCAGCCCTGCTTCCATAAATAGCGGTAGCAGCAGCATCTTTGAGAACTGCAATACTATTGATATCATTCGGGTTTATAGTGGTATTGAAGTTTTCTACGGGAGTACCATCAACGATGAATAATGGAGTCTTATTGGTAATGGACGCTGTTCCCCTTATTCTTATCTGTGTACTGGCTGCTGGCTGTCCTGCCGGCGTAATTACTAATCCGGCAACTTTTCCGCTTAATAATGAGGCTACATTGGGATTCTGAATTTCCATCGAAGACATTATCGTTGCAGAAGTAATCGCGGCTTTATCTCTTTTTAAATTGTATCCTAAAACAACAACTTCTTCAATCCTTTTATTCCGGATAGTATCAGATTTTGAAAAACCTGGTTTGCTCAATGTTTGGGTATTATTTCTGTTTTCTGTTCTTATAACTTCTTTTCTTTCAGCTTCTTTTACAATTTCTTCTACATCAATATTGGATAACTTTTGCTTCACTAAAGGATTAATATCCAGATTATACGACAAGATTCTGATTTTCAATGTATGTTTAGGCTGAGAAGATCTGGCTATAATTTTATACGAATGGTCCGCATTCAGATCTGAAAAATAAAAACGTCCATTTTCCGCAGCGGTCTGTTTAAGAATTTTTTTATTATCTGTATTCAAAAGAAAAACATCTGCATTTACAGGTTTTTTGTGCTCATCTTCCACCACTCCGTAGATTGTATTTTTCTTTTCAGGAAGAAACTTGTACTTATTGGTTGTAATAATTTCCGGGATAAACTCGAAATACCTGTAACCATTTGTCAGCATAACAAGATCTAAACTTTTATCGGCTTTTTCTTCTTTTTTATCGAAATAAAACTGTGGTTTTTCAATTTTCCCTTTCAACTCGGAGTCCATCAGAAGCCAGGAAATGATATGATTCTGTTTGTCATCAGCGTAGGTCCAGAGCTTATCATCCACTACGCTCAATCCAAGGTTGGCAGGAACAGGTCTGTTATTTTCATCAGTGGTTTCGATATCCAAAATTACTTTTTCCCGCGGCAGATAATGTTGTTTTACAGGTTTAACCTTTATATTCAATTTGTTTTCTTTATTGGTAAAAACCACACGTTCTGCAAGAGGAATATTGTTTTCCAGTACGGTAAATCTGCAGATTCCTGTGGGGAAGTCTTTTTCATTAATTTCCAATAAATTGCTGCCTTTTTTTAACAGAAGATCTTTGGTATACAATTCTTTTCCGCGGAAATTTCCCTTCAGGGTAATCGTTTTTTCATCGGTTGAAATGAGGGTAAAAATTACTTTTTTGTTTTCATTCCGGATATTAAAAACTACCCCTTCATCTTTTGCGGCAGGGAAATTAAAAGTCTGGGTACTGTTTTCCGGCTTTACCACTTTTGCATAATAGATTTCTCCTTTTTCCGGCGTAAAACGGAAGCTTCCCATCCCAAAATTATAGGCTGGAATTTCTTTTATTTTTTTATGATTCTGATTGTAAACAGCAAGAACAGCATCTACAGGTTTTTCAAATTCATCAAGAATTTTAAAGGCAATATTTTGCTCTACTCCATTGATAAAAGTTCCGCCTTCAGGCAAAAATTTCACATCCAGATTATTCAGAACTATTGGGATATTTCGTGAAATAGATTCTGTAAATCCGTCAAAATTCACTTTAATATTCAAAAGGGCATCAGAGGATTTCAAAATTTCCGGGAGCTTGAAGCTTAATTGATTTTTACCTTCTTTATCTGTAATAATTTTACCTTCTGAAACAGTTTCCCCGTTGGTCATTACCGTATAATCTGCTTCATAAAAAGGAATCGGAAGGTTACTCAGGCTTCTCATTGAAAAATCGGCTGTCACCTCATCTCCCGGGCCGTATCCTTTTTTAGGAAAATCCAGCTTCATTAAAATTCTTGGAGAGACTATTTTCTGGAGGGTAATTTCTTTCTCAAAGGTATTTTTCCCTTCTTCATTCTGCATCCAGTTGGTAAAGGCTCTGATCTTATAAATTCCACCTTTCATATCTTCATCAAAATAGAAATAACCCTGGGCGTATCCATTGGTAATCTCATATTTCATTTTTTTCAAAACACTTCCTGCAGGATCAATAATTTCAAAATTAACGATTCTGCTGTCTTCTGCCGGAAGGTTACTTTTTCCTTTTACAACGTATATTTTAAAATACATTCCCTCACCAGGTTTATAAAAAACATGATTGGTCTGAACGTAGGTCTTTTCTTTTTCAAAGTCCTGAAATGGCTGCTGTGCTTTTAGGAAAACCGTTGACAATACTAAGCTCAGCAAGATGATATAAGGTGATATAAGCTTGAAATTCATGGGTTAAAATTTGAGTGAAACAATACATCCGAATGTTTTAAAAGATGGAAGGTTAAAAAAATCAAGTCCTCTTCCATTATCCATATCATAAAAATTCTGATTGGGATCTGCTCCTTTACTGGCCTGCCAAAGCATTAGATTATTTACATAAAAAGTAAGTTTAAGATTCTGCTTGCCATAGTTGATTGGAAAATTGGAAGACAGTGAAATATTGCTGATCCTTACATAATCTGCCTTTTGAATATAGTTTTCCGCCACACCCAGGTAGCCATATCTTGTCCATCGGGTTTCCAGAACATTCAGATTGGGATCATAGAAATCTACAGGAATCTGGTTTACAGTTCCATTTGCTTGCACGCCCTGGAAAACATAGTTTTTGATATTTCTATCTTCTCCCGAGTCGGAAGAACGGCCATAATAATCAAGAACAGCCTGTGTTCCGTTCCAGAGCTGTCCTCCTTTCTTCCACTCCCAATTGATATCTAAGGAAAAATTTTTATACGCAAAACTATGAGTAAATTTCATCACGAAATCTGGTGTAGGGTCTGCGATCATTTTCATTCCTTCTGCTTTTTTGGGGAATCCAAGCTCATCAATGATCAATTGCCCGTCAACATTTCTTTCAAAATAGCTCCCCATGACAGCTCCCAAAGCCTGCCCTTCAGTAAGGGTTTTATAAATGTCTTTAAATCCTGAAACAGGTATATTCTTATAGCCGGGAGCTATCTTGTCTACGATATCTTTATATTTGAAAAATGACACTTTCTGGATACTGTAAAAGTCATCCCCAAGGCGCAAACGGTCATAGGCAAAATTGAATTCATATCCACTGTAGGTATGATCTGCTATATTCTTTAATTTTAACTGATTATTTTCAAAAACAGGAAATATATCATCTGTATTTTTTCTGTTGAAATATTCTCCTTCCAGACTTATATTATAACTAACGTCAAGCCTGGCACCCGCTTTCCATTCTTTTGTATTGATATTGGATAAACCTCTGAAGCTTTCCACTTCCTGTACCGGGAAATATTGATTATAGTTTTGTGCATTCAATAAAGTGGTGGAATAAGAAGCATATGATCTTGTAATTTCCGGCTCGGTGCTCAGCTGTGTATAACTTCCCAATAATTTAAAACTGTAATTATACCAATTGAAAATGTTATTGAACTTTACATAAAAATTAGCTTTGGGAAGCCAGTAGTTGTTATTAAGGGATGTATTAGAAATATAAAATGAATTTCCAAGATTAAAACCAGCTTCAAAATCATAATCACGGATATCCATATTATAATTAAAAATATGATCCTGCGAAGTTCTCTGATATTGGTATTTCTGATTGATAAAGCTGTTATAAACATCCGATTTTCTATCGTTTAAGATAAAATTCAGACTGAACGTATTTTTAAAATCATAATCCCCTAATGCATAGGAACCCAATATATTGGAATGATATAAGCTGTTGTTTTGAATCCTTTCATTCAATACTCCATTGCTGAAGCCATAAACAGAAGGTTTATACTGATCCCGGTTCCAGATATTGTTACTTTCATAAGACTGGCTGATATTCAGTTTAAAATTACCCCAGCTTTTTCCAACATTAAGACTGAACTGCCTTTCACGATTCTGATACCGGTATTTGTCATCCTGTTCAAAAAGGAATGAGGGATTGTCTGCATCTTTGCTGTAACTTCTTTGTGAACCATTATTCAGAAGGATATTTTGCTCATTTGAAAAAGAAATGGGTGTTAACAATGAATTCTGATAGGCTCTGTTGAACAGTCCTATTCTATTGGTATTGGTAGCTTTTTCTTGTTCGTAATTAAAAGCAAGATTAATTGAATATCCATTAAGCTCTGTATTCAGCTTTGCTTTAAAAGTGTTGGTAATATCAAACTGATCTATAAAATACATCTGGTTCTTCTGCTGGCCAAGGTTCAATGACAGCCGGATTTTCTCATTGTAACCTTCTTTTATAAAAGCATTTACATTCAACTGGTTATTGTACCCTACCGTTGTTTTAAAAAGGCTGTTATTATATTTTCTGGCATGCTGAACTCCATCAACCCAAGGAATCAGTCTTCCGTTCTGATCATATTCATAAGCCAGTCCATCAAACCCCAGGGTAGAAATATCCGGTCCAAAACTGAACATTTCGTTGGTTTCCGGTCCTTTCCAGACAAGACTTCCATTTTCTGATCTTCCCTGTACATATTTGCTTTGAGTTCCGGGAATCCCATTCCTGTTTTTAATATCTAAGGATGTGGTAAAGCTCCCATTAAAAAGTAATGTTTTCTGGTTGAGCCTTTTTAAAATATAAAGGCTGTCATTTTTTGGTTTTAACTGTCTGATTCTCTCAAAATAAGAATGTGACCTTTTACTTAAACGGGTCTTTGTTTTTTCAATACTGAAATCATCTCTGATCTCTTTTGAAACCAGGCTGTCATAGGTTTTACTATAAATATTTTCGACATTTCTATTGCCAGTCTGATTTTCCAGAATAGCTTTTAATTCCTTAAGCTCATAGGTAGAAATAACATGAGTATTTTTGCCTTGATTCCATACAAGGGTATCATAAGGTTTCGCAGCAATAATGGCAAATCCTTTCTCATCAGTCAGTTCATAAATACCACTGTTTTTATTATAAACCTTTAAGAAATTCTGCTCTTTATCTTTGGATGTTAAAAATTTTCCAGAATAATACAATTGTGAATTTTGTGCCTGTAATAAAGTAATGGTAAACGGCAGCAACAGCAAATAATTCTTTTTCATCAGTTATTAGTATGTTTAAAAATATAAAAAAAGAAACTTCCGGGGAAATTTCTTTTTTAAATATGTTAGTTTTTAATGACCTTAAATGTTTCCCACAGACCATTAGTATGAATACGTACAAGGTAAATCCCTTGAGGATAAGAAGTTAAATCAATTGTATTTTTACCTTCGGGTAGTTTTTCTTTTCTCATAATAATTTTTCCGGCGAGATCATAAACAAACAGTTCGTCAATTAATTTTCTTGTTTTTATCTGCATCAGACCTTTTGTTGGGTTTGGGAATACAACAGTCTTACTATCAACCTGATTTTCAATTTCTTTCTCCATTTTTTTATTGATATGATCATTTAAAATCCCTGTACTGCATTCCGGTACAACTGCTCTTTGAAGGATTAATCTTAATAGTAAATCATTCAGTTTTTCAACTTCATAAGAATCTATGGTTGGTTTGATATGGCTGTTTCCTATCCCACTGTCATCTGTAAGGAATGTATAGGTACCATTGGTAAGTAAAGCAAATGTCCTCATCAGATATTCCGTTTGCTTATCTGTATCACTGGCAGCCAGTGGAATAATCGTAATCCCTTTCTTTGCAGCAGCCTTTATTGTACTATAAAGTTCCTTTATATTCTGTTCCGAATGGTGTGGTGGTGCATCCAGAATTAAAAACATTATTTTGGTTGAGTTTTCATTACTCCATTTAAGCTCATCAACAGAAACTTTCAGGGCTTCTACAACAGCTTCCGGTGTATCTCCGCCACCGCCTGCACTTTGTTTTTTAATAAATCCAATAAGATCTTCTGCTTTATCCGAAAAATCAAATTTCCGGGTCACATATTCATCCCCCAGATCTCTGTAAAAAACGGATCCATACCTTACAGTTGTATTTTTAAGCTTTCCTTCGATTTTTTTCAACACATCCAGAAGTTCAGACTGAAGATAAGAAATCTCATCCCCCATAGAGCCTGTAGCATCCACTACAAAAGCGAGATCCAATCTACGTTTTTGCAGACAGGGCTTATCCATGACAATCAGGTTTTGTCCACTTTTGAAATTCCTGATATTGCTGCTGATTACCTGCCCTGAGCCATCGGACAAATAATATTTCTCTGAACCTGAGTTGCCATCTGCCATTGGTGATATCCATAATTCTGCATTACCCAGATTATCTGAAACAGCTTCCCAGATAATGTTTTTCTTATCATCCAATAGTTTTACTTTTTCACCTATTACCGGCTTTCGGTCTCTGTTGACCAACTGAACTGAAACTCTTTTATCAGGAAAGAATTTCCATGTAGTTTTATACTGATCTAAAGTAGGAACTGCAATATCTTTCCAATAATCCCACTTAGAAAAATCGTTCACTTCTCCTGCTGTCAGCTGGCCTGCTTTTGGAAGTGTTTTTTCAGGTTCTTCAGGTTCTTTCAATATTTTCTCAGCACTTTCTGAGGAAACTTTTTTGAGTTTTTCTATTTCTGTTCTGGATAATCCTTTTGTGGTAATTACAACAACTCCGTTGTTAGCTTTGCTTCCATACAATGCAGTAGCTTCCAGTCCTTTCAGTACTTTTAATTCTTTTATTTTTTTAGAATCCAGGGTATTTAAAAATTCAGACCCACTACCTATTACAACTCCATCAACAATATATAGAGGATTCGTAGAGCGGCCGTCTATACTTTTTGCACCTCTGATTAATATTGCATCAGTCTTTTTAATTCCGGCTGAGACTTCTATCCCCGCAGCCCTTCCAGCCAATGAAGATACTGCAACCGGAGAATGTAAGGGAGCTTTATCTCTGGAAGCAATCATCACTGTTGAAGATGATAACGCTGCCTTACTTTTAACTGTTTTTGAATATCCCATGACTACAACTTCTTCAATATCTTTTGTTTTTAAAGTATCATTGTAGATTTCTGGTAAAGATGTTATTATTCTATCAGGAGCTTCTACTGGTGGTAAACTACAAGTAGGATGAGGTTGATATGGGGTTATAACTACTACTGGCGGAGATTGATGTGCTAAAGGAAGAGGCACAGATACAGGCAATTCTTCTTTTCTGATATTATTCTTTATTGTACTGTCTATTTTTGCAATATCTGTTTTATTAATTGGACCTCTTAAAGTTGTATTCTCTGCTATTACTGGCTTTAAAGGTTCTGCAACCTCTTTTTTATTCATAAAGTAAAAAGCTCCCAAACCAATTATCAAACTTGCAGCAATACCATAGGGCAGCCAAAGAGGAATTGTTCTCTTTTTCTTTTCTTTTTTATCTAATTTCTCTTCAATTTCCCCCCATACTTTCTCAAAACCAGGAAAAACAGTTGGCTCTTCTGATAGCTTAGAAGCTTCATTGAATTGTTGATCTATATGATTATTTTCCATTGTTGTAAAAGTTTAAATGTTTTGATTCACTAAAAGTTCCTGCAGCTTTTTCCTTGCAAAATTGAGCTGGGATTTTGATGTTCCCTCGCTGATGGAAAGCATGGTTGCTATTTCCTTATGAGGATATCCTTCAATAGCAAAAAGATTAAAGATGGCTCTGCAGCCTTCAGGGAGAAAATTCAATAAACTCAGAATATCTTTTTCCATAGAAAGGTTTTCGGTAGTTCCTTCAGAAGGATCAATAAAGTTTTCTTCCAGTGAAATAAGCAATCCTTTATTGGATCTTAATTTCTGCAGACATTCGTTCACAGCAATTTTTCTTGCCCATGCTTCAAAAGTATCAGCATTATGAAGCTGTGTAATTTTCGTAAATATTTTGTAGAACGTATCAGCCAATACTTCTTCTATATCTTCGTCGTTTTTCAAATAGCGTCTGCAGACTGCGTAAAGTCTGCCCGCCATTTTCTCGTAAACTTTCCGCTGTGCATTGCGGTCGCTACGTTGGCATTCCAATAATAATTCTTGTTCCATAGTCAGGAGTTATACTATTATAGATGCAGAAACTTTTGCATAGGTTGGAAACATGATCAACTTTTTTGGATAAAATGATAAAAAAGTAAATTTGAAAATCAGTTTTTTAGTATTTTTTTTTTTCAAATTTAACTTTTCCTTGTGTAACAAATCTCTATTATCAACGACTCTTAATATAAATAATCTTTTTATAGTAATGAAAAATGCCAAAATTGCATCATTACTTTTTGTTTTGTCTGCAGGAAGTATGATGTTTGCCCAAGATGACTTAATCAACAAGTTAAAAAACAACCAATCACAAAATGCTAATTTTCAGTTCACAACGTTAAAAGACGTTGGTGCAACTTCTGTAAAAAATCAGGGATCATCAGGAACTTGCTGGAGCTACTCAGGAAATTCATTCCTTGAATCTGAAATGCAGAGAATGGGCAAAAAACCTGTAGATCTTGCTGAAATTTTTACAGCAAGAAACTCTTATCATGATAAAGCTAAATTATATGTGTTAAATAATGGCGCTATCAGTTGGGGTGACGGAGGAGAACTTCATGACGTAATCAATATGTACAAGAAGTATGGTGCAGTTCCTCAGGATGTGTACACAGGGTTAAAAGCCGGGCAGACTACGAATAACTTCAAGGAAATGCAGGGGAAACTGAAGCCGGTTCTTGACAGCCTTGTTCAGGCTTCTTCAAAAGGAAAACTTACAGATAACTGGATGGATTCTGTAGATGCTATTCTTGATGAATATTTAGGAAAAGTACCTGCCAACTTCACATATGAAGGGAAAAACTACACCCCGAAAACATTTGCTAAAGAAGTAGTAGGAATCAATCCTGAAGATTATGTAGAATTATCTTCTTACAAAGATTATGCTTATTATGAGAAATTTGTAGTTCCTATTCCTGATAACTGGAGCCATGATTCTGACTGGAATGTTCCAATGAAAGATCTTACAGCCATCATCGACAATGCAGTAACGAAAGGATATTCTGTGGGTTGGGCAACTGACGTTTCTGAACCTTATTTCTCTTATAAAAATGGTGTAGCTTATGTTCCGGATATGGAATTTGATCAGATCACTGCAGAGAACAAGCAGACTTTGTTTACTGAGCCTAAAAAAGATAAAACCATCACTGAAGACATGCGTCAGAAAGCTCTTAACAACCTTTCTACAACGGATGACCACGGTATGCATATCGTAGGTTTAGCAAAAGACCAGACAGGTAAAGAATATTATATGGTGAAAAACTCATGGGGAGTAACCAATGATTTTGCAGGATATCTTTATGTAACAAGACCTTATGTTGAATACAAATCAACAGCTATCCTTGTTCACAAAAATGCAATTCCGAAAAGCATCTTAAAGCAATTAAAGCCAACTAAGAATATCGGTTTATAAGATAAAGAAATCATTTCTGCCGGCTTAAAGGCAGTTTTAGATATTTAAATCTGTTAAAACCCGCTTCCGGAAATTCCGGAAGCGGGTTTGTTTTTAAAATACATTCTTTGAAATAATTTATTTCCCATTTTAGTGTAAAGTATTGTTTGATTTACAAAAAATATTATATTTGCATGAATCAACAAACTAATTAACATGAAAAATCTAAAGAAATTAACAAAATCGACATTAAAGAACATCATCGGAGGAAATGCACCACAGTGTGAAGGAGATACTATTGCCTGCCGCCACAAAGCTGAAAATGGTGTTCCTGCCTACTGGTCATGCGAACCCGCTGCAACAGGATGCAGATTCTTATAAAACATGACCTTCAGAATTTTCAGAAGTTGTTTATAAAACAAATAAGAACCCGATTTCAGAAATTCTGAAATCGGGTTCTTTAATAAATAGGTGAAAATTAAATATAAAATAAAGTGAATTATGCTGATTTAATACCAGGTTGAATCATTAATTCCGCTTCACAAGTGAATAAATTATGCTGTTAAAAAATCGACCGCGAAGCGAATTCACTATTCTAATTGATATTAAAATAAAACGCCCATACTTTCTGCTGAAAAATCTAAAAGAGCTTCTGTATTTCCGTCTTTGATCTTCTGTACCCACTGGTGATCCTGTAAAATAGCTCTTCCTACAGCAACAAGATCAAATTCTTCATTGTCAAGTCTTCTGATCAGTTCTGTAAGTTCTGTTTTTTCTGTTCCCTGTCCTGCAAAAGCATTCAGGAAATCTCCGTTTAAACCTACAGAACCTACTGTAATGGTTGGCTGTCCGGTAATTTTTTTAGCCCATCCTGCAAAGTTTAAATCAGAACCTTCAAATTCCGGCTCCCAGAAACGACGTTGTGAACAGTGGAAAATATCTACACCAGCTTCTTTTAACGGTAATAACCATTCTTCCATTTCATTAGGAGTGAATGCCAGTCTGGTTTTATAATCCTGCTGTTTCCACTGTGAAAGACGGATGATAATGGTAAAATCCTCCCCTACTGCTGCTCTGATCGCTTTTACTACTTCTACAGCAAATCTGCTTCTTTCTTTTAGTGTTTTACCACCGTATTCGTCAGTTCTTGTATTGGTTACTTCCCAGAAAAACTGGTCAATAAGGTATCCGTGAGCTCCATGAATTTCAATACAGTCGAAACCAAGGTCTTTCGCAGATTTTGCAGATGCTGCAAACTGTGCAATGGTATCCTGAATATCTTCAATCGTCATTGTGGAAGCCTTTTCCATTGGAACCAACGGATAGTCTTCAGACATTCTTGTATCTCCTACATGCCAGATCTGAGGGCCCATTTTACCTCCATTCTGATGTACAGTATCAATTACATTTTTCCATCCGTTTAAAGCTTCTGTTCCATAGAAATCAGGAATATTCTGCATATTTTTTGATCCCGGTCTGTTGATCACAGTTCCCTCAGAAAGAATTAATCCTACTTCTGAAGCGGCTCTTCTTCCATAATAGTCTGCGACATTCTGAGTTGGGACTCCATTGTCAGACTGTGCTCTGGTCATAGGAGCCATTACGATTCTATTTTTAAGCTGTAAATTTTTGTATTGAAACGGTTTAAATAATGATGATGTGCTCATATTTAAATTTATATTTTATAATTGTTACACAAAGTAACTAATAATAGTTCGCTTTTGTATCTTTTATTAAAAAAATAGTGGTAACTTCGCAGTAACTTACATTAGTAACATCAAAGTAACGTATGAAACGCAGGTCTCATATGATATTTAAAATAAAGATCTCTCTATGAAAAAGAATGAATTAATGCAATACAGCTGTCCTCTGGGCAAGGCAATGGCCGCTTTGGGAAGCAAATGGAAGCCTATTATTGTTCTTGTTATTAAAGACAGAAAGTTACGTTTTGGGGAACTGGCAGTACGCATTAATGTCATTTCCAGAAAGGTATTGACTGATCAGCTGAGAGAGATGGAAGCCGATGGACTGGTTATTCGTGAAGAGTTTAAGGAACTTCCTCCAAGAGTGGAATATTCTCTTACAGAAAAGGGATTGGCCTTGCTACCCATCCTCTATTTATTGGAAGAATGGGAAGCAAAATATCAGGTGAAAGGGCAACATGAAGATAAAGATTGCGCTTTTTTGAATGAGGATGTGAAAAATATAAAGGCTGTCAATGTTTGATAGCCTTTACTTTTATCCTATCTTGACAGATGCTAATTATCAGGCTTACTTTTTATAAATAGTGATAATACAAAAAAGATAAGCAAAAACATTACAAATTGAATCAATAAAACAGGAAGTAAATCTGGGTCTGCATACCTGTATGCAAAACTCAAAATTGACACTGGAAATGTTACTAATATGGCATACAAAGTCCATTCACCATAAAATGGATCGCTGCCATAAGCTGAGCATACTGCCAGTGTTCCAATACCTACATACAGGATAGAAATAATCAGTGCTAATCTTCGAGACTTTAAAAATAAAGTTATTTCTTTCATTCTTTAACTAATAATATGATACACTTTCAAAAAGGTAAGTGTATAACCAAAAAGTAAGTATATAGGTTCTGAAGTGTTTCTGATGCAAATTTGCAGAAAAATTTTCATTATGAATTACAAAGAAATTGCAAAAGAAACGATTGGAAATCTGTATAGAGCCCACAACAGCATTAGAAAATCCGGGATTGATGAAAAACTGATAGCCCTTGTGGAACTGCGTATCTCTCAAATCAATGGATGTGCGTATTGCTGCAGTTATCATGCAAAAGAACTGTCTAATTTTGGCTTTGAACAGGATACTATTAATAGGCTTCCTGGCTGGAAACATACGCAAGTATTTAATGATCAGCAAAAGCTTGTTTTAGAATGGGCAGAAGCCGTCATTTACAGCAAAGATGACTGGGAAAATACCAAAACAAAACTGATAGGCCAATTTACAGAGCGCGAAATCGTAGAACTTACGGCAAGTATAACCCTGATGAATACTTTGAATAAATTGAGGATTACTTTGGTAGATGAGGATTAAAAATTAATAATATTAATTTTTAATCTATGGTTCTTGCAATAACAGAAACCAAATTTCCAGAAGCATCAAATGTTTCATCTAATTGAATAAATGTTAAATTCAAATTTATTAAATCTGAATATTTAAGTATAATATAGTTTCCTTTTATATCTTTATATATACCACTTTGATCTGAAATAAGTTTTCTTTGTGCATTAGTAACTATTAATAGATCTAACCCTCCATCACGAGCTAATTGATAGTCCGCTAAAACTCCTCTATAAATAAATGTTTGTTCATTAACATTGACTAGTGCATCAACGTATGTAAAATCAACATCTTCAACAGTGTCATTTTGCAGTATATGTGAGTTTTTTTCAAAATTCAACAATCTTGCAGTAATAATATAATGCCAGACGTTTTTATATTTAAGAATATCATATTTTGTATCAAAAGATTTTGATAAAACACATTTTTTAAATCTATTACCTATTGAATATGCAATAATATTAAGCAACACTTGATAAACTATAATAGCTATTTTATTTTTTTCTACTGTTGTAATTGCCGTTTTTATTACATCATCATTTGAAGATGATAGACCTAAAATAATATCAAATCCAAAGTCATAATTAAAAACATAATATATAATAGGATAAGATAATAAATAGAGAATAAGACTCGGAAAAAGAGTATTTATTAAAAGGTTATAAAAATCACTCGTTGTATATTGATTAGAAAATTCTCCAGAATAAAACCCTTTAGCAAACGAAATTCCTGGTAGAATCAGGATTAAAAGAATAATCCCACTTAATGCAATGTCCACTATTTTGAAGTTTCTAGTTCTTCTTTTGTAATTGGCTTCTGCAATTCAATCTTCTCAGATGTTCCATCTTTAACAGCAGTTCTAATCGCAGAAATTATATTAACAGAATCTGTTTTACTATGAAGCAATATTCTTCCTAGAGCACTACTTACAGCAACTCTTCCAGTGGATAAATCTCTTTTTCCTAATAAAGATTTTTTAGAATTCAATTTCATATATCAAACATAACAAATTTATTTCAAAAATGCAACTAATTGATTTTAAAATAAATGAAGTTTTAATTTTAATTTTTATTTATGATAAGTTAAAAACCGCTCCCAAAAAGGAAGCGGTTTCAAAAGTTTATCTAAAATCTCAATTAGAATATTGCTGGATATTTCTGAGGATTTGTTTCATTAAACATTGCGTAGATTTTTTCTACCATATCGTCTGTAGATGGCTTACTGAAATAGTCACCATCACTTGCATAGGCAGGTCTGTGATCATTTGCAGAGATTGTCAGCGGATCTGAATCCAGATATCTGAATGCTTTCTGCTTTTCAAGGATCTGCTGTAAGATGAAACCTGTAGTTCCCCCTTCTACATCTTCGTCAATCACTACCAATCTGTTGGTTTTCTTAACACTTTCAGCAATTTCGTGAGATAAATCGAAAGGAATCAACGACTGAATATCAATTACTTCTGCAGAAATCCCTAGTTTTTCCAATTCATTGGCTGCTTCAGTTACAATTCTCCATGTAGACCCGTAAGTAACCAAAGTAACGTCTTTTCCTTCTTTAGTTACTTCAATTTTCCCTACAGGAACAGTGAATTCACCTAAGTTATCCGGCTGTTTTTCTTTTAATCTGTATCCGTTCAGACATTCTACGATGATCGCAGGTTCGTCAGCCTGAAGCATAGTGTTATAGAATCCTGCTGCTTTCGTAAGATTTCTAGGTACTAATACTAAAATACCTTTTGAAAGGTTAAGAATCCCTGCCATTGGAGAACCTGAATGCCAGATTCCTTCTAATCTGTGCCCTCTTGTTCTGATAATCAATGGAGCTTTCTGCCCTCCTTTCGTTCTGTAATGTACTGTTGCCAGATCATCACTCATCCCCTGTAAACAGTAAAGAACATAGTCTAAGTACTGGATTTCAGCGATAGGTCTTAAACCTCTCATGGCCATACCAATACCCTGTCCAAGAATGGTTGCTTCACGGATTCCTGTATCAGCAATACGTAAAGCACCGTATTTTTCCTGCATTCCTTCCAGTCCCTGGTTTACATCACCGATGTTTCCGGTATCTTCACCAAAGATCAGGGTTTCAGGATATTTTTCAAAAATTTTGTCAAAGTTATTTCTGATCACTACTCTTCCATCTACATCTTCAGAGCTGTCAGAATATACCGGTTTGATTTCCTGGATATTTTCAGACTTCCATTCCGACTGAGAGTATAAGTGAGAAGAATAGTTATCTTTTTCAACTGCCGCAACTTCATTATACTTCTGCATCAGCTGAGTTCTTTCTGCAGAGTTTGTACCTCTTGTTGCCAGTAAAGCTTTTCTTACTAAATGGAAAATGTCCTTTTTAGCTTTTGAAACCAGTTTATTGAATTGAGAAATGTATGCTTCAACTTCAGCATTCTGCCCTTTAAGGCTTTCTACTAAAGGTAAAATAGACTGAATAAGTTCTGAAACTGCTTTTTGATAGTTTTCCCAAGCCGTTTTCTGTCCTGCTTTTGCGATCTTTTTTGCCTCTTCATCAATAGTTTCTAGCTCTTCAGCAGTCGCAATTACTTCTTCATTTCCATCAATATCAATAGAATAGTTCAGGATCCACTCTTTGAATTTTGCCAGTCCGTCATACTCAGCTTCCCAAGCCAGACGTTCTTCATTTTTATATCTTTCGTGAGATCCGGATGTAGAGTGCCCCTGAGGCTGGGTAACATCAATTACATGAACCACTACCGGTACACTTTCTGTTCTTGCAAAATGTTCTGCCTTAGCATATGCATCCAATAATGCAGGATAATCCCAAGCTTTCACCTGAATGATTTCACATCCCTGGTTCTCACCTTCCTTTCTCTGGAAACCGCTTAACATCTCACTGATGTCAGCTTTTGCTCTTTGATTTTTAGTAGGAACTGAAATTCCATATCCGTCATCCCAGATAGAAACAATCATAGGAACCTGAAGTGCACATGCTGCATTCAGAGTTTCCCAGAAGTGTCCTTCTGCTGTAGAAGCATCCCCAATAGTTCCGAAAGCAATTTCGTTACCTTCTCTTGAGAATTTTTCTGAACCGTCAAATTTTACACTTTTATAGATTGTAGAAGCCTGAGCCAATCCTAATAATCTCGGCATCTGTCCGGCTGTAGGAGAAATATCGGAAGAAATATTTTTCTGAGCTGTCAAATCTTTCCAGCTTCCGTCTTCATTTAAACTTCTTGTTGCGAAATGCCCGTTCATCTGTCTTCCAGCTGAAGCAGGCTCTCTTTCCACGCTTGTATCTGCGTACATCTGTGCAAAGAAACTTTCTACTGTTAAGGCATCTATTGCCAATGCAAAAGTCTGATCCCTGTAATATCCTGAACGGAAGTCTCCATTTCTGAAAACTTTCGCCATTGCAAGCTGAGGAAGTTCTTTTCCATCCCCAAAAATTCCGAATTTAGCTTTTCCTGTGAGTACTTCTCTCCTTCCGAGATAAGACATTTCACGAGAGATCCTTCCTAACCTGTAGTCTTCAAGTATCTGATTTTTAAAATCTTGAAAGGATATTTGCTGTGTTTCAATGTAGGTTGTTTGCATAGCTAAGTAAAAAAGTTTTTTAATCTTCAAGTATTTTGCTAATATACACTTTTTAAATTAATTTTAATTTTTAATAATCTTTTTTAAAAATTTGATAATAAAAAAAATTGTGCTTTATTTTGAAAAAAATTGTAAAAGATGGAAAAAAAATCACCTCACATTTTGAATGCCTCGAGCAATCTTTTAGGGTTTTCATTGATTATCATGACGTCTCTAAAAATCGCTAAAATCAGTCAGAATACGCATTTAGACGAATTTGCAGGTCTTGCCAGCATCTTTTTTGCATGCAGCTGCTTTTTCTCATTTCTGGCTATCAGAACGAAAACGAAAAAACGGGAATCCACCTTTGAGAGTATTGCGGATTATTTATTTTTAATCGCTTTATTTTGTATAGTTCTGGCAGTTATTATTGTAAGTCTAAAAATAATTTAATTTAAAAACACAAATTCAATTATCATTATCAAACTATAAGTCATAGATTTTTATCGATAATCGCTTATTTTCATTTCTCTGGTATATTATTTGAAATTAACATTAATAATTTTTTAAAAACACTAGAAAATGATGAAAAAATTACTTACCGTAGCTAAGGTTTTTGCCTTTTCTACACTTTACTTTGCACAGGTAGGAATAAATACTTCCAATCCTCAGACGACCTTTCATATTGATGGGGCTAAAGATAACCCAACATCCGGAGTTCCTTCTACAGCACAACAATCTAATGATTTCACAGTGACTAATACCGCACAAATAGGAATAGGAACTGTTACTCCAACAGAAAAACTGGATGTAAGTTCGGGAAATGTACGTGTCCGAAATATTAATTCCAATATAGGAGTTGGCGGAACAGACAGAGTAGTGGTTGCAGATACCAATGGTGTTCTGAAAACTATTGATTTTACAGCCTATTCACTATTCCATGCCCGCCTGGCAGCTGATCAGAATATCAGTAGTGCAGCTTCTATTGTGACATTAATGTTTGCCAGCCCAGTTGCTACTTCCCCATTTTATTCTTATAACACTTCTTCAGGGGTTCTAACTTTTAATCAGGCCGGTAATTATCTGGTGACTTTACAGGCAAGTTTTACAAATATTTCTGCAGGAGCACAATTACTTTTAGGGATCAGACCAGTTCCGGACAGTAACTATCTGGGAAGAGGAAGCCATTATGCAGGAGCTGCAACTCCTACCCTAACAGCTTCAACAAGAATTGGTGAACTAATGAATTACACGACTGTAATTGTAGTGCCTACAGCTGGGTATCAGATTCGTTTTACAGCAGCTCCTAATCAAGCATGTACGATTTTATCAACAGAGATGGGACCTACAGGAAATGGAAATGTAACCAATGTAACGGTACAGAAAATATAAACAGGAAAACATTGATAAAAGGTTTCGGCGCACCTGTGGTGCGCCGAAACCTTTTTTATTTATTAATATTTTTTTAAAACTTTCTTTCAATTACATAATCCAACATGCTATGCAGCGATTTTCTTGCCTCAGAATCCGGGAAATCATTCAGAAGATCTTTCGCTTTCTGCTGGAAATCTTTCATTACCTTAATGGCATATTCCAATCCTCCCGAGTTTTTAACGAATTCAATAAGCTCTTTTACACGTTTGGGGTTATTGTTATAACGTTTTATAGTATCGAAATAGTACTTTCTATCCTTCTCACTGGCTATTTTCAGGGTATGAATTAAAGGCAGGGTCATTTTCTGTTCTTTAATATCAATTCCTACGGGCTTTCCGATCACATTTGAACTTAAATAATCAAAAAGGTCATCTTTGATCTGAAACGCCATTCCTGTAAAGGTTCCGAAGTCCATCATCTTCTTAGCAAGAACTTCGTCTGCATTGTTAGAAAGAACTCCTATTTCACAGCAGGCAGCAATGAGAGTAGCCGTCTTCTGACGGATAATCTCATAATAAACATCTTCTGTAATATCCAGTTTTCTGGCTTTTTCCAGCTGAAGAAGTTCTCCTTCTGACATTTCACGGATGGTTCTGGAAATTACTCCAAGTAAGTCATAATCTTTGTGGTCTGTAGATAGTAAAACTGATTTTGATAAAAGATAATCTCCCACCAAAACCGCAATTTTATTTTTCCATAGCGCATTGATTGAAAAGAAATTACGACGTTTAAAACTTTCATCTACTACATCATCATGTACCAGAGTAGCAGTATGGATTAGTTCGATCATAGACGCACCGCGGTACGTCTTCTCTGTCACCTCTCCTACCAGCTTGGCACAAAGAAATACAAACATAGGGCGCATCTGTTTTCCTTTGGTGGTAACAATAAAACGGGTTACTTTATCTAATAAAGCCACTTTACTCTGCATTGATTCATAAAACTTCTGTTCAAAAAGTTTCATTTCATCATTGATCGGTCGTTTAATCTCTTCTACAATATTTGCCAAAATCTGCGATGCTGGGTGAATAATTATTAATTCTCACAAAGATAATTTTTTTCGCTCAATTTTAAGACAAATTAATCTTTGAGTTGATCTTTAGGGATAAAATAAAAAGAGGGTTTTGTAGTTCCCAATGGAGATTTGAATTTTTCACTGGAAATATAAATTCCCGTTTCATCTACACTTATTCCTTCAATCTGTGATAATGAAAGAGCTGTTCCCAAATAATAGTGCTTTGGTTTTTGCTTGAAAAATATTCCGGGCTCCGTTTCAGTAAAAATATCTAAAAAGACTTCTGTTTTCTTAGTATATCCTATCAAATAAAGCTTTTTATCAAAGTAAGAAGCATCCGTTACCACAAAACCTGTTTTATAGGTTTCTGTTTTTTCTGCCTTTTGCAGTTCTGAAATGTCAGGATCTACGATATAATGGGAGGTTGCTTTTGACGCCCATTCTTTAGTAAATATATGCAGTTTTCCATTTAAATAAATCATGGCTTCTGCATCGAAGTCATTCTTTGTATTTTTAGAAATGAATTCAGTCTGTTCAGGATAATAAAAAGAAATTGTCGTTCCATCTAAAGCTCTTTCTGAACCAGGAATTTTAATGTTTATAGATGTATCAAGACGTTCGTAAGGAACTTTATAGATCATCAGATTTTTCCTTGTTCCTGCATTATTTCCAAAATCTCCTATATAAAAATTCTCACCGTCATTAGCCAAAGCTTCCCAATCATTATTAATCAGATTGGTTTTCAGTGTTCGGATAATTTCGCCATTATTTTTATCAATTTCAAAAAGCTCGGCTGGATTTCCACTATCGTTGAAAGTGTATAATTTTCCGTTTAAAATATCCAGTCCGGAAGTTTCTTCAATTTTATCATTCAGATAATTAACCCTGTATTTTTTTATTTTCAGAAAGTCGGTCTGCTGGGAAAATGCAGATTGAGTAATGATGAAAGTGAAAATCAGAAGGAGTTTTTTCATAAGACAAAAGTAGGGTTTTATTCTGAGCTAGAGGGTTTGAGAGTTGGAGGGTGGTTATGGGGGTACGAGATTTCAGGTTTCGGGTTTCGGGGATGTGAGTTTGAGAGTGAAAGTGTACAAACTACACGCTTAGTCTATCTATCCATACACTTTGTCATTCCGAAGGAATCTAAATATTGTATGCAACCTTTGAAAAAGAAATATCCATTAAAAAAAACAGAAAAACGGACTAAAATAGTCCGCTCTTCCTTAGATTTCTATTGATTTTAAAAACAGGCTTAAGCAGTTTTCTGCTCTTCCTGAGTTTGCTGTTGTTCTTTCTTTTTGGCCTGTTTTGCAAAATATTCTTTCTGGTATTGCCTTACCGTCTTTCCGGTTCCGTCATGTCTCCATCCCGGTGAATTGAAAATATAATTGATCCTGTCTGTAAACTTTAATCCGGGCTGCTTCAGATCTTTCCAGATTTTTCTCCATTCATAAAAAAGTACCGTATCTGGTCTGTTATCAGGCATTTTAGGATAGATTCCATATTTTACGGGAATATTAGGGTCCTCTTTTTGAAAGGTTCCAAATATTTTATCCCAGATGATCAGACACATTCCCATATTTTTATCCAGGTATTTTACATTGCATGCATGATGAACGCGGTGGTGGGAAGGAGTCACAAGAATATATTCTAAAAATCCCATACTCTTCACTGTTTGTGTATGAACCCACGTTCCATATACCTGACCAATAGCATAAGCCACCATAATATGCCATGGATTGAATCCTAAAAATGCAAGCGGTGAAAAATATAAATATCTGTAAAGCGGCTGTAGGACAGGACTTCTGAATCCTGTTGTAAGGTTAAAATATTCTGAACTGTGGTGCGTGATATGAACTGCCCAGAATGCTCTGGAACGGTGGTCAACATAATGCAGTACATAATAAGCAAAATCTGTGATGATAAAACAAGCCAGCAGATACCATACACTAAGATCCCATGAAAAAAGCCTGTGATTGTAGAAGAAAAACATAACGCCCATGGCAAATGCTTTCATGATAAGGTCCAGACCAAAATTCATTAAGGCCAGATAAACATTTGTAGCAAGATCTTTCCCACTATATAACTTAGCCTCTGAAACGTGGCTGTAAATCATTTCAGCTAAAATAACAGTTGCATGCAACGGGATAGCCCATGCATACACATTTTCCAGCCCATCCTCGCTCATAAGAAAATCCATCATCACAAAATAATTTGTGCAAAGGTAGGGTTTTAACCTTTTTTTAAGGAAGTTTTGATTTTTTTTAAGGAAATTTTAATCCGTTGCTTTGTTGGCCAATTGCCCGCAAGCTGCATCAATATCACCTCCACGGCTTCTTCTGACCATTACAGTAATACCTGCATTTTCAAGCTGGCGGATGTAGTTTTCTTCCGCCTGTTTGTTACATTGGTCATACTTACCATCACCAATCGGGTTGTATTGAATAAGGTTTACTTTTGAAGGAACCTGTTTGCAGTATCTGATTAAAGCTTTAATATCTTCATCTCCGTCATTGATTCCTTTCCATACACAATATTCAAAAGTAATGACAGAACCTGTCTTTTGATACCAGTACTGAAGGGACTCCATAATATCCGTCAACGGGAATTTATCAGAGAAAGGCATGATCTCGTTACGCTTGGACTCGATAGCAGAGTGAAGGGACAAAGCCAGTTTCACACGCAGTTCGTCATCAGCAAGCATTTTGATCATCTTTGGAATACCGGATGTAGAAACGGTAATTCTTCTTGGAGACATTCCCAATCCTTCCGGCTGGGTAATTTTTCTGATAGCCTCCACTACGTTTTTGTAATTCATCATCGGCTCTCCCATTCCCATAAATACGATATTGGAAAGCGGTCTCTCGAAGTACATTCTACTCTGGCTGTCAATCAGAGCTACCTGATCTACAATTTCAGCCACTTCAAGGTTTCTCATCCTCTTCAGTTTTGCTGTAGCACAGAATTCGCAGTTTAATGAGCATCCTACCTGCGAAGATACACAGGCTGTAGTTCTTGTTTCTGTAGGAATAAGAACAGACTCCACCATCAGTCCGTCATGAAGTTTCACTCCGTTTTTGATGGTTCCGTCAGTACTTCTTTGAAGAAGATCTACGGAAACAGGGTTGATTGTATATTCTTCGGAAATTTTTTCACGAAGTGATTTCGAAAGATTCGTCATTTCATCTATCGAATGGAGATTTTTACTCCACAGCCAGTCATAGACCTGTTTCGCACGAAACGGTTTTTCTCCTAAAGACTCAAAGTAATCTTTAAGCTGGTCCAGTGATAATATACGGATATCTTTCATTATAAGGTTGTAGATTTTAGGTGGCAGGTGGCGGGTAACTACTACCTGCCACCTTTTACCTATTATCTTTTTTATAGAATTAACATTGCGTCACCGTAAGAATAGAATTTATACTTTTCTTTTACGGCTTCTTCATAAGCTTGCATTACGAAATCTTTTCCAGCAAACGCAGCAATCATCATAAGAAGTGTAGACTTCGGTGTGTGAAAGTTTGTGATCATTGAAGTAGCTACTCCGAAATCGTGAGGCGGATAAATGAATTTATTAGTCCATCCGTTGAAAGCAGAAATCTTTTTGTTTGAAGAAACAGAAGTTTCCAGTGCTCTCATTGTAGTGGTTCCTACCGCACAAACTCTTCTGTGAGATTCTACCGCTCTATTGATAAGGTCAGCATTTTTCTCATCGATGATGATCTCTTCAGATTCCATTTTGTGCTTAGAAAGATCTTCTACCTCAATCGGGTTGAATGTTCCCAATCCTACGTGAAGTGTTACTTCAGCAAAATTGATTCCTTTGATCTCTAATCTCTTCATCAAATGCTTAGAGAAGTGAAGACCTGCAGTAGGTGCTGCAACAGCTCCTTCTATTTTAGCATAGATAGTCTGGTATCTTTCTGCATCTTCCGGCTCTACAGCTCTTTTGATATACTTTGGAAGTGGAGTTTCTCCCAATTCTTTTAATTTCGTTCTGAATTCGTCGTAAGAACCGTCGAATAAGAATCTTAACGTTCTTCCTCTTGAAGTAGTGTTATCAATAACTTCCGCTACCAAAGATTCATCTTCAGTGAAGAATAATTTGTTACCAATTCTGATTTTTCTTGCCGGATCTACCAAAACATCCCAAACTCTGGTTTCTTTATCAAGTTCTCTTAATAAGAAAACTTCAATTTTAGCACCTGTTTTTTCTTTATTTCCGTAAAGACGGGCAGGGAAAACTTTAGTATTGTTGAAGATAAACAAATCATCCTCATCAAAATAATCCACTACATCCTTGAATAATTTATGCTCGATAGTTTGTGTTTTTCTATCAAGTACCATTAATCTAGCTTCATCTCTGTGCTCTGATGGGTGTTCTGCTAATAGTTCCGCAGGAAGATCAAAATTAAAATCTGATGTTTTCATTTTTTAAATTACGGTTTAAAAATTATTGAAATTACAAGGTGTAATTTTCGGAGTGCAAATATACGACATTGAATACCCCTTTGTCAAGTATTATTTACAATGAAATATAAAACCGTGATTTTACGGGGAATTTTAAACTTAAAAAGTTTTACTTTTGGGAAAATTAAAATTCAGCATGGAGCCAGTAAGCACAATCTATTTCCTTAATAATCCGTATCCTGACGGTCATAAAATTGTTACATTCAACTGGAACGGACGGATTGATGAATATGGGTTTATCTGGTTTGATTTTCATTTAAAAACCGAAAATTATTATGCAAATGATGATGACAGCGACGAAGAAGACGAAGATCTCTCTGACTGGGACTCCAAAGTCGTATGGGGAAATTACCATGCCTGTACTCTATCGTCAAATTATTGGGGTGAGCAAAGAGGAATAAGAATTAACAACCTTGATGAGAAACTTGACTTCGATGCTGTTGTTAAAAATAACCTTTTCAGCAACGATCTTCCATCTGAACAACATTATGATGATGATGATCTGGCATTCAATATTTATCTGCTGGGACATGACAGTTGTGCCGGCCATCAGATACAGTTTTCAAAAACAGACAGTAGTCAATATGATATTACTTGGACCGGTAAAATAGCATTAACTTACGCTGGTGATGATGAGTTTTCTCATGATTTCAAAGCAGAGATTTTCAATGCAGAATTTGAAGGTTTTCATTATCCTAAAACCTGGTCAGTAGAAAAAGCAACGGAAATGTTCAAAGCTAGACTTGCCAACTTTGAAACCTATGAATTTGTGGATCTGAATCCGAAAAGTAATAAGAGAGAATACAAATTAAACAGAATCAAATCGATAACCGCATAAAAACAACCAATCAAAAAAATTATCATTATGAGTAAATATTCAATTGAAGCATTTATCAACGAAACAAAAGAGAATCCGCAGCAAAGAGATTATTTTGAACTGGAAACCAAACATGTTCTGGAAATCAACCTTAATAATCAGGCAGTATGGACCAAAAAAGGAAGTATGGTAAGCTATGTGGGAAATGTCAATTTTGAAAGGCAGGGAATGCTTGCCGGAGGAATTGGAAATCTTCTTAAAAAAGCAATCAGCGGGGAAGGAAGTAAGCTTATGAAAGCGGAAGGAACCGGAAAATTGTATGTGGCAGATTCCGGAAAAAAAGTACGTATCCTTTATCTGAACAACGAGTCAGTATGTGTGAACGGAAATGATGTTCTTGCCCATGAGCAAAGTGTAAAAAGTGATATTACCATGCTTAAGAGTATTGCAGGAATGATGTCTGGCGGACTTTTCCAGGTGAAACTTTCAGGAACGGGACATATTGCCATTACAACTCACGGAGATCCATTAACTCTACTGGTAACTCCTGATACGCCTGTGTTCACAGATCCTAATGCTACTGTTGCATGGTCCGGAAATCTGAACCCGGAACTGAAAACAAATGTTTCTTTCAAAAGCCTTATCGGAAGAGGAAGTGGTGAAGAATTTCAGATGAAGTTCTCAGGCCACGGATGGGTATTGATTCAGCCTTACGAAGAAGTTTATTATATGGAAAAATAAAGCCGGCAAACCTTAGAGGGAATTTTGTATTTTCGTAGTACTTATTAAAGCAATAGCAAATGAATACTCTGATAAAGCTATTTTTTCTGATCGTTATAATTCCTAATATAATTATAGCCCAAAAACCAAAGAATAATTACGAATACAATATAGATCTTCTTCATATGTCCAACGATGAAGTCCGGGTTTCTTTTGCTCCGCCCAGGAACAATCTTCAACAAGGTAAGTTTATTATCCCTAAACTGGTTCCCGGATTTTATCAGGCTATGAATTTCGGCCAATATGTTTCAGATTTTTCAGCTACCGACAAGAACGGAAAAAAAATACTGACAGAACGCCTGGATAAAAACAGCTGGCTGGTACACGATCTTAAACATGTACACCAAATATCATATCAGGTAGCCGACGGTTGGGATTCTTTAAAAAATGATACCCAGGAAGCCAAATCTCCAGGCAGTATGTTTATCAAAGACAGCGTTTTTGTAATCAACTATAATTCTTTAGTGGGATATTTTGAAGAAATGAAAGATAATCCTTATCAGATTAATATTACAAAAAACAAGGACTTTTACGCTTCTTCTGCCCTGGATTATAAGCAGAAAAATAAAAATACAGATATTGTTTGGGCAAAAGATTACCGGCAATTGGTAGATTCTCCTGTTTTATATTGCGTTCCCGATACTACATGGCTCAAAATAGGTCATACCAAAGTGCTTGTATCATTCTATAACAAGAAGGAAAGACATTATTCTAAAACGATTGCTAACGAAATAGAGAACATTCTGAAAAATCAGCAGGCTTATCTTGGCGGAACATTACCGGTCAACAAATATGCTTTTTTGATTTATTATGAATCTTCCAATGAAAACGGATATCTGGGAGACGGGCTTGAACACTCCCACTCTACAGTCTGCCTGTACCGTTCAGGAAGTATGAAATTTCTTCCGAATGCTTTAAACAGAGTGGCTTCTCATGAGTTTTTCCATATTGTTACCCCTCTCAATATTCATTCAGGAGAAATTCAACATTATGATTTTCTGAATCCTGTCATGTCTAAGCATCTTTGGCTGTATGAAGGAATGACTGAATATGCTACGATTCATATGCCTATCAAACAAAAAATGATCAGTCTGGAAGATTTTGAAAAAAGTCTGGAAGAAAAGATACATGGTATGAAAGAATTTGATGATAAATTTTCTCTTACTGAATTGAGTAAAAACTCCATGGAAAGACAGGATCAGTATATGAATTTTTACATGAAAGGAGCATTACTTGGATTATGTCTGGACATAAGGCTAAGAGAACTCTCAAACGGAAAAACAGGAACTCAGGATCTGATGCAGATGCTTATGAAAAAGTATGGAGAGGGTAAATATTTTAATGATGATGAACTTTTTGATGAAATTACTAAAATGACCTATCCGGAAATACGTGTATTTTTCAGGGATTATGTAGAAGGTACCCAACCTATTCCATTGAAGGAATATCTGGAAAAAGCAGGTCTTAGCTATGATGAAACCACCGGAAAAGTAACTACGATACCTAATCCCGATTCAAAACAGCTGGCTTTAAGAAAAGCATGGATTAATCAATAGACTTTTAAACGAAATTATAAAAGTGAAAAGAGCTAAAGAGTAAAAATTATTTAGCTCTTTTACCCTATTTCAAACATTCTTAAACCATCTTACTCTCTAGCCCGGAAACTCTTTCACTCCCAAATCCTCCAGCTTCCCCTCCCTCACCTGATATTATCCATCACCTCATCGGGATTTACAAAAGTTTTAATATATTTAGGAAAAAAATAGATGGACAATAGTAATTCGCGCAGGAACTTTCTTAAGACAGCAGCTTTAGCAAGCTTTGGGGCATTGGTTTTACCCAATTCATTATTTGCCTATTCCAATGATTTTAAAACAGATAAAAAAGTCCGTGTCGGTTTCATCGGCGTTGGTCTTCGTGGGCAGGAACATGTGAAATTACTGGCAAAACGCAATGATGTAGAGATTGTAGCATTTGCAGATCCTGAGAAAAGAATGCTTGCTGCTTCTCAAAAAATATTAAAAGACAACAATAAACCGGCTGCTCAGGAGTTTTCCAACGGGGAATATGACTATAGAAATCTATTAAAATTAAAAACAATAGATGCTGTTGTCATTGCTACTCCATGGGAATGGCACCTTACACAGGGTGTAGAAGCTATGCGTGCTAAAAAAATTGTGGGCATGGAAGTTTCCGGAGCAATAAAGCTTCAGGACTGCTGGGAATTTGTAAAAGTATACGAGGAAACAAAAGTTCCTATCTTCATGATGGAAAACGTGTGTTACCGAAGAGATATTATGGCCATTCTGAATATGGTTCGTAAAGGGATGTTCGGAGAATTAGTTCACGGAAGAGGTGGTTATCAGCATGATCTGAGAGGTGTGCTTTTCAATGACGGGGTTAATCCTTACAATTCCGGTGCAGAGTTCGGAGAAAAAGGATTCAGTGAGGCAAAATGGAGAACCGAACATTATGTAAAACGTAACGGAGAACTTTATCCTACACATGGATTAGGTCCGGTTGCCATGATGATGGATATCAACAGAGGAAACCGTTTAACAAGACTTTCTTCATTCTCTTCAAAATCTGTAGGACTTCATAAATATATTGTAGAACATCCTAAGGGAGGAGAAAATCATCCAAGTGCCAAAGTAAAATTCAATCAGGGAGATGTGGTAACTACGCAGATTGCCTGTGCCAATGGGGAAACCATCCTTCTGACTCATGATACAAGTTTACAGCGGCCTTATGATTTGGGCTTCCGTGTTCAGGGAACTGAAGGATTGTGGCAGGATTTCGGATGGGGAGATTTCAACCAGGGCCACATTTATTTTGAAAAAACAATGAACCATACCCACCGTTGGGACAATACAGAAAAATGGATGACAGAACACGATCATCCGATGTGGAAAAGGTTTGAAAATACTGCTGCGGGAGCAGGACATGGCGGAATGGATTTCTTTGTAATGAATACTTTTATTGAATGTATCAAACGAAATATAGAATTCCCGATGGATGTGTATGACCTTGCTTTATGGTATTCCATTACGCCGTTGAGTGAAGAATCTATTGCCAAAGGCGGTCAGGTAGTTGATATCCCTGATTTTACCAATGGAAAATGGAAAACCCGTAAACCTGTATTTGGAATGACCGATGAGTTCTAAGAAAACACTACTCATATTAGCAGGCGGATTAGGCAGCAGATATAAAGGGCTCAAACAGATAGACGGAATACTCAATAATGGCTCACCGATTCTGGAGTATTCTATCTTTGATGCTCTGGAAGCCGGTTTCCAAAAAGTAGTTATTATTGTCAATAAACTGATTCCTGAACGTTATATTGAAAGACTCAACAGCATTTCAGAAACTAAAAATTTTGAGCTGCATTGGGTGTATCAGGAAATGGACAGTATTCCTATTTCGCTGGAAGGTTTTGATTATCCTGATCGTGAGAAACCATGGGGAACTGCTCATGCTGTTCTTTGTGCCAAATATTCAGTACAGGAGCCTTTTGTGATGATTAATGCGGATGATTTTTACGGAAAAGAAGCGTTTCAATTGGCCGCAAATGAAATTAACCATCATCATATCTCAGATTCACAATTGGGAATGATTGTTTATCCCGTAGGAACAACGTTGAGTGATAATGGAGCTGTAGCCAGAGGAATATGCACGCTGGATCCGGAAAATTATCTGATCAAAGTTGAAGAACAAACTTCCATTCAAAAAATAAATAATTCTATCGTTTATATTAAAAATGGAGAAAATGTAAAATTAGATCCTAATACTTTGGTATCCATGAACTTTTTTATATTCCATCCTCATATTTTCTGTTATCTGGAAGCCTATTTCTATGACTTTATCGAATCTGATCCACTACCAACTCAGGAATTTTATATTCCTTCTGCTGTACAGAGAATGATAGATGAAAACAGAGTACAGGTAAAGGTAAAAGCGTCTATGTCTCAATGGATGGGTGTCACTTATGCCGATGATAAAGAGGAAATTAAAGATTTTTTGATTTCAGAAGTTAGAAACAATAGATACCCGGAAAATTTATGGAGCTAAACGATATTGTTATTCAATTTATTGGTACAGATCATTACGATCTCACTCCTATTACTGACGGGTTGATCAATACCACCTATCTTTTGGAAAATAAAGATCAGGGGAAAAAGTTTATCTTACAGAAAATCAACAATCATGTTTTCAAACGGCCGGAGATTATCATCAATAATCATTTAATGATTAATGAACTTCTAAGGTCAAATAACTATCAGTTTCAAATGATAGAACCTATTCCTTCTCTTACCGGTAAACTTCTGGTAAAAGATACAAATGATGATCCATGGCGTATGTTGAGCTTTGTAGAAAACAGTGTTTCTTTTCTTACCGTTCCATCACTGCAGACGGCATTTGAAGCAGCTAAGACCTTCAGTTATTTCCTTACTACCGTTAATACTGAAAAGCTGCCTGCTATTGAAGATACACTTCCTGATTTTCTTAATTTTGAGAAAAGGGTTGCAGATTATAAAAATGCACTTAAAGATGCGGCTCCTCAATTAAAAGAAAATGCAAAGGCTGAAATAGAAATCACCAATCAGCTTCTGTCCTTGCCTGATCAATGGATCGAAATGGAGAAAAACAATCAGATTCCTAAAAGAATCATACATGCAGATGTGAAAATCAGCAATATCCTCTTCGATCAGAATCATAAACCATTAGCTGTCATTGATCTGGATACTATGATGATTTCCACAGTTTTGTATGATTTCGGAACAATGATCCAGTCTTATACCAATACTACTCATGAAGATGATGGAAATGCCAGAAACAATTTCAACCCTGAAATGTATAAGGTTGTAAAAGAAGGATTCTTATTCTATTTAAAGGAAAAACTTACCCCGGAAGAATCTGACAATCTTGATTATGCTGCACAAGTCGCCATTTATATCCAGGAACTTCGTTTTTTAACGGATTACCTGAATGGAAGCACCTATTATTCTACGAAATATCCTGAGCATAATTTAGACCGGACCAAAAACCAACTGGAGCTGTTGAAGGGATTAAGGGAATATCTGGGAAGTGAATGATGTTAAAAAATCCTTTAATTTTCTATCAAGATTAAATACAAAATTTAGATTCCTACGGAATGACAAAGTGTACGCATAAATAAAGCGCTCTGTTTGTCATTCCGTAGAAATCCCCACTCTTACAAACAACGCCCTAACTCGTAAACCCTCCCATTCTCAAACTCTCAAACCAAAAACTCCAGTATTCTCTTCCACTCCTCCAGCTTCTTCTCAAAGGAAACGGTATGAAGTGGACTTGTAGAAGGCAATAGGAAAATGGGCAGTTTATAATTTTTCCCCAGCAGTTTTTGTAAATTTTTATGAGATTTTCCACCATTGCAGAATATGGCTTTGACATTTGGGTGTTTTTCCAGCAGTTCAGCAATCTGGTTGGCCTCTTCATTTCTGATTTCGGAATCCAGGCTTCCTTTTCTTTCGCAGGAATCAATGACGTCCCAAAGAGCAATGTGATGTTTCATGATCGTTTTGATTCTTTGGGTATAATCTTCAGTAAATTCTTCGTTCAGCAACTCAAAAATAATTTTCCAGAATTTATTTTGCGGATGGGCATAATATTGTTGTTTTTCCAATGATTTCACGCCCGGAATTGAGCCTAAAATTAAAATTTCAGATTGGGCATCAATAAGGGGTGAAAATGAAGAAATACGGTTTTGCATATTCAAATATATAGATTTTATTTCTCGCAGATTATGCAGATTACACAGATTAAAAAATATGTTGCTATTTAGGTTTTGGCTAAAGCCATTGAATTTCTGGGCATAAAAAAGCGGGCTAAAGCCCGCTCCTATTGATATTTATTTTGTTTCTATTATAAAGTTTCTTTCAACCAATCAAAGAATTCTCTCTGCCATACCAATCCGTTTTGTGGATGAAGTACCCAGTGATTTTCGTTCGGGAAGTAAACCAGTTTAGATTTTAATTCTCTTAATTTTGCAGCCTGGAAAGCTTCCTGTCCCTGCTCGTAAGGAACACGGAAATCAATTCCTCCCTGAACGATCATGATAGGTTTATTCCATTTATCTACAAAATTGCTTGGATTGAATTCTGTATAAGCTTTTGGCTGTGGTTTTTCCCATGGTGAACCAAGATCCCAGTTTGCAAACCAAAGCTCTTCAGTAGTAAGATACCATGATTTCATATCAAATAATCCATCATGAGCGATGAATGTTTTGAATCTGTTTTCATGGATTCCTGCCAGCATAAATACGCTGTATCCTCCGTAACTCGCTCCTACTGCGGCTACTCTGTCTCCGTCTACATATGGTAAAGTTTTCGCAAAGTCTGTTGCTGCCAGATAATCTCTCATTGGCTGCCCGCCCCAGTCTCTTGAAATCTCTTCATTCCATTTTGTACCCCAGCCTGGCATACCTCTTCTGTTTGGTGCTACCACGATATAATCATTGGCTGTCATCAGGGCAAAGTTCCATCTTACGCTGAAAAACTGAGTAAGAGCAGACTGCGGACCACCCTGGCAGTATACCAAAGTAGGATATTTTTTGTTTGGGTCAAAGTTTGGCGGATAGTGGAACCACACGCCCATTTCCTTACCGTCTGAAGTCTTCACCATCTTAAGTTCAGATTTCCCCTGAGCCAGCTTAGCATATGTTTCTTTATTGGCTTCAGTCACCTGCTTCATTTCTCCGTTTTTAACGTTTACAGAGAATAATTCTGTGGCATGGTTTACATCTGTTCTTCCTACTAAAAGTGAATTTTTATTGTCTGTAAAGATTTCGTTTACGTCAAAATCTCCTTTCGTAATCTGTTGTACTTTTGCTGATTTTGAATCCAGAGCAAAAAGCTGTTTTGTCCCTCTGAACGCTGCTGTGAAGTAGATCGTTTTTGAATCTGCACCCCAAAGTACATCTCCTGAAACACTTTCATCCCAACCAGAAGTTAAATTAGTTGTCTTTCCTGACTTCCAATCCATGATTTTCACATCATTCTTATCTGCTTCATATCCATCTCTGGCCATGCTCTGCCAGATCAAAGATTTTCCATCCGGACTGAATTTAGGATTTACATCATACCCTTTGTTGGATTCTGTAAGATTTTTGGTTGTTCCTGATGCTAAATCGTAAGCAAAAATATCTGTATTGGTACTTGTAGAATAGTCTTTTCCACTTTTAGGTTTTGTAACATATAAAAGCTGTGCAGAATCTGAACTCCAGATAAAGTCTTCAGCACCCCCGAAGGGTCTCTGAGGAGAATCCCACATTTTTCCTTCCAGCAGGTCTTTAGCTGATTCTGCTTTATCAGAAGTATTCACTACAAATACATGGTTGTATTTTCCTTCATTGAAATAATCCCAGTGTCTGTGGTTCAGATCTGTATACACCTGAGCCGTAGTTTTAGGAGTATCGCTGAATTTATCTTTCCCCATTACTTTTTCTACCAATACCTGCTTGCTGAAAGCAATTTTCTTCCCGTCCGGAGAAATGACAACATTATCAACTTCACCGATGGTATAAAATTCTGTCCAGGTTTTTCCTGCATCTTTAGAAAGATAGATTTTATCACCTTCCTGAGCATAGATTCCATTTTTATCCCATTGAATAAGGGCTTTTTTACCGAAATCAATTTTGAAAGACTGATTATTAAGAACATTCAGAAAATAGTTCTCATTTTTTGTTTTTTCTGTTTTCAGATCAACCTGTCCTACTTTATAGATAAGAGAACCCTGATCCGGTGAAACAGCCTGTACTACAACTTTTTTCAAAGTCCAAAGAATTTCAGGCGTCATTACTTGTTGTGCATTCATTAAAAGCGGAGCTGCCAAGGCCAGCAGACTGTACTTAAGTTTCATATGTTGATATTCATTTTTTAACGGATGTACGGAATCCTGCTGATTTCATACCCTCCTTTTATTAAACTCAAAGATTGCCAAAGTTAACTATTAAAATAAAATTAACGAAAGAATTAACATTTAAGTTTTCTAAAGTTTAAAGTAAATCATTTATCAATTGGTAAATTCATTAATTTTATAAAAAACAAACTAATACCCATATTTCATGAAAAAGTTTCTGCTTATTTCGTCATTTCTTCTATCATCATTCTTTTTTTCACAGTTAACGATAAGTCCTTTTGCAAGTCATTATGATAATCCTTATCAAGCCATTATTTCAGGAAACGGCACAATTTATTATACAACTGATGGAAGTACACCCACACTAAGTTCTAGTTCTGCCCTCAACAATGTGCAGATTCCTATCGACCAGAATAAAGAAATCAAAGCATTTCTTGTTAACGGACAGGGAAATTCCTCAGCTATCATCAGTAAAAAATATTATACGGGAAGTATTCCTGATGCTGTTATTTATTTTAAAGCACCTTCTACCTGGACGGGCGGAAGCTGTGCCATGATTGATATGATTAATCCCAATTCAATTAACGGATTTGCAATAGATACGTTATGGCCCGGAATAGTGATGCAGCCTGCAGGATGTGAAACCTGGTACAAAATCACCAGAAATTTTGAAAATGCCAATGTACGTTTTAATAATTGTTCTCTTTTTGAAAATATTCCTCCGGCCATCAGTACGAATTTGATTCCGATGGGAAGTACTTTGTATTATGATTTTACAGATGGAGTGATAACAACTCCACCTTCATGCCTGTTTTTGGCAACTCATGAAACACAGCTTAAAAACAACACCCTTTTGATCAAGGTTTATCCGAATCCTGTTTCAGATGTTTTAAAGGTGAATACAGACAGAAACTTCAAGGAATATGAAATTACAGATGTGAACGGAAGAGCTATTGTAAAGGGTCAGTTTGTAAAAGAAATTTTAATTAATCAGCTTATTTCTGGAAATTACTTTCTAAAACTGAAAGACCAGCAGGGAAATTTGGTTTTACTGAAATTCATTAAAAAATAAAAAAATCCGCTCGTTGAGCGGATTTTTTTATTTTGATTTATTATGATTTTAATTAATCTCCATCTGAGAACATTGAATTCGCCAGAGACGTCACGATTGACAATAATATACTGAAGATAAATGCCCACCAGAAACCATCTACCACCATACTATCTATGAAGTAGTCTGCAATCAGGATAATTCCGGCATTGATTACCAAAGCAAAGAATCCTAATGTAAGAATGGTCAACGGCAGACCGAACAGGCTTAAAATAGGCTTTACAAATATGTTAAGAACCCCTAGCACAATAGCAAAGATAATGGCTGAAGAAAATCCTTCAAAATGTACTCCCGGTAAGATTTTAGTTAAAAGATAAGCTACAATTGCTGTTACAAATAATCGGATAATTAAGTTCATTGAGTTATTTTTTAATGTTTATGGGGTGTATGGAGCAAAAGCCATTCCATTCCGGAAAAAAGAATCCTTTGAAACCCTTTATTTAAGGAATATCTTGTCTTTTTTTCTTTAATGTTTTATTTTATTTTCATCATTGTGACCAATGAAGTCGCCACATGGCTTTCTGAGTCTGATCCTTCAGTCTGAACATAGATTTCTGTTCTCACCACAATGATTTTCCCTCCGCCTTTGATGACATAGGATTTTGAAACCAAAGCATCACCCATGGCAGGACGAAGGTAATTCACTTTCAATTCAACAGTTACCACATAACAGTCTTCTGCGTAATGGCTCACCGCTGCATAACCTGAAGAAACATCTACCAAAGAAGCAATCATAGCCCCATTGAACATTCCGGCTTTCCTGGTCATCATTTCCATTTTAGGAATCTTCATGGATATAAAATCGGTTTCTACTTCCAGCAGTTCTGCTTTATAGAATTGTAAAGTTTCCGAACGGTTGAAGCTGTCTGTGATGAGTTTTCTTTTTTCTGGAGTCATTACTTTTTGAATTTGTATGTAAAGGTAGAAATTGATTTAAAGATTAAAGAATTTAAAGATTAAAAATTTTCCAGTGGCAAGAAGCTTTGAAGGAACTGATATAAACTTATGCTGCTGTTTAATTTCTACATGAATATTTAAACCTTATAGGTTTGCTGATGTGTGGTTTGTTCAGCAATAATCAAAATTTTTCAGTTCAAAAGATTAGCTTTGCAGAAAAGCTTTACTATGGGTTTAAAAAGGTTTTTCCAATTTTTAGGTTTAGTGGCAGGCTCCGGTTTCCAGGCGCAGACTCTGCATTTGTATGGCGGCGCAGATCAGGATCAATATCTGGGTTGTTTAAACTGTGATAAATTTGATAAGAATTCGATATGGAACAAGTTTAGCGATTATGGAAATGCCTTCAGTTCAAAATCTATCTGGAATGCCTATGGAAATTACGGAAGTCCCCACAGCACCTACTCTCCATGGAATGAGTATGGAGCTTATCCTCCGGCAATTGTAGATCAGGATGGAAATTTCTTTGGGTTTCTTACTGTGAATCCTTATAAATCTGGAAGATCAGAGCTGGAACTGGCTGCGATTTTGTGCAAGCATCATGAGGAGATTAAAAATGATGTTAGTGGCTGGCATGAGAAATTGTTCCGGTAAGCCACCCCGTCAAAAACTCTTTGAATTTTCGTCCCCCCTCCGGAAGAGGGAAATTTTCACGCCTTCAGTTGTAGTATTTGTAGTAGAACAAAGATTGTAAAAGTACAAGACTGGATTCCTTCAGAATGACAAGGTGTACGGATAGGCTACATTTTACAAGAATTTTTTTTAACTTTCACATGATTCAATTCAAAACGAACTTCATCCATTATGCTGAATGATTATAAAAAATACGAATTGTTTGGAAAGACTCTGATACAGAAAATTGATATGACGGGCCCATTCAGATATGATTTTCCGGTTTCGGAGCAAGCCTGTTTTCTGTATGTGATTAAAGGAGAATTTCAATATAAAACAGATGAGCAGGAATTTGATGTTCCTACCCATTATTCCCTGTTTCTGAACTGTATCAGTTCTGGAAAGCATATTCAAAATTCAAATTCAGAGGATAATTGTCAGGTCGTAATCGTTACTTTCTACCCGGATATTTTGAAAAGAATCTATGACAGAGAATTGCCTTTATTACTGCAAAGACCTGCCAATAATACTTCAACTCCGTCCAGTGAGAAAATAAATAATGATTTTCTAATTCAAAAATATGTAGAAGGATTGCTTTTTTACTTTGAAAATCCTTCACTCATTAATGAAGATATATTAATACTTAAACTGAAAGAGATTATGTTGCTGCTCGCCCAATCACAGAATGCAAATACCATTCAATTGATTTTGTCTCAACTTTTCTCTCCAACAACTTATTCTTTTAAGCAAATCATTGAAGCCAGCTTATTTTCACAACTCACCATTGAACAGCTTGCGGAACAATGTAATCTGAGTATATCATCCTTCAAAAGAGAATTCGCAAAACTCTATAATGATACTCCTGCCAACTATATAAGAAACAAAAAGCTGGAAAAAGCTGCCGAATTACTTTTAATATCCGATGAACGCATTACTGATATCGCATTGGACTGCGGATTTAATGATCTGGCTACTTTCACAAAAAATTTCAGCGACAAATATCTTGTCACTCCTTCCAATTACCGTCATCAACAGAAAGAAAAATAATTGAAAAGCATTTTATACAATGATAAGGACATTTCTTATTTCAATAAGGAATAATATTTTCTGGACTAAAATCTCAAATTCTTGAACTAAATCACAAAGTCATTTCTGTGTTTCTATCGCAAATTTGTACCGTCAGCTTCAGGGAATAGAAGTATGTCTGTAGCTCAGACTTATGAGTATAAATTTAAAATAAAATCAATATGAATCTATCAAGTTTAGGAATTTTTCACACCATTATTGGCATTGCAGCACTTGTTGGCGCCATCATAGGGTTTATCAAATATGGTAAAATCAATCTGGCCCAGCCGTCAGGAAAAGTTTATTTTTATGCTACTGCCATCACCTCACTTACCGCATTAGGCATCTCAAAAAATGGTGGTTTCAATGCAGGACATGTATTCTCATTATTCATCCTAGTATTGATCTTTGTTGCCTATTTCCTTTTTTCAAGTAAAAAGGATGTCAATAGAGCCAGATATTTTGAGAACTTCCTGCTGTCATTCAGCTTTTTTCTGTCCCTTGTCCCAACTATTAATGAAACTTTCACAAGAGTTCCGATAGGTCATCCTTTGGCTAAAGACATCAAAGATCCGATCATTGGGCAGACTCTTCTGATCCTTTTCCTGCTTTTTATTGCTGGATCTGTTTTTCAGTTTATAAAGCAGAAAAGAGAGAATGTTGAAATTTCATGATAATAAGGCGTTCAAAAAATTGTAAAACCACCCCGTCAAAAATTCTTTGAATTTTTGACACCCCTCCAAAAGAGGGGAATTTTTACGTCTTCAGTTGTAGTATTGGTAAATAGGGTAAGGATAGATTCCTGCGGAATGACAAATACTACGCTTAGTTTATCCGTACAGTTTGTCATTCCGTAGGAATCTCTGTATAGATGGGTTGGAAAACGCGGAGGCGCAAGGTCTTTCTAAACTGTGTATTTTTAAGGTGTAAAGATTTTATCTCCGATAAAATGTGATAATGTCAAAAAACTATCACGTTTGACTGGCAGTCAAAAGGTCACGGGTTCGAATCCCGTATTCTCCACCCAATGATGCTATTTAATCTGTTTTCCCGGAATCATGGACAAAAACTTGACAAATTTTGGATCAGATACTATTGATTAGCTAAGTTGTGTCTGAAAGTCATCACTTAACGTCAGAACTCCTTCTGTAATAGCTTCCGGATGTGTGGTAAAACCTTTTAATTTTGAAGTTTTCCCTTTTAAAACGAGGTCTAAAAGCTGTTTATCTGATAATTTTTTACCAAAAATTTCAAAAGTTATTTTAAAGCCACAGTTTTTGAAATCGGAACACCCTACTGCTGTTTTTCCTTTGATCAGATTGTGTTCTTTACATTTCGGACATTTTGTTTCTTCCCAGGACTGAAGTTCTTTTTTCTGTGCAGGTTCTCTTTTTTTCTTCTCCTTCACTTCTTCTTTTTCCTCTTCCTGAAGGGTAATCACTTTTCCTTTTCCGTACACTACTTTCTCGGTAAGTTCAGTAACCATCTGGATCAGCTCTTCCTTAAAAAGATTGGCTTCATACTCTCCTTTTTCAATTTTACGAAGTTTGGATTCCCATTCTCCGGTAAGTTCCGGACTTTTTAACAGCTCGTCCTCGATGGTATCTATCAACTGAATTCCGGTTTGCGTTGCGATGAGGTTTTTCCTTTTTTTCTCGATGTATTTTCTCTTGAAAAGGGTTTCGATGATATTCGCACGGGTGGATGGTCTTCCGATACCGTTGTTTTTCAGCATTTCACGCAGTTCTTCATCTTCAACCTGTTTTCCGGCAGTTTCCATGGCTCTCAGCAACGTTGCTTCGGTGTAGGGCTTTGGAGGAGTGGTTTTTCCCTGATGAATCATTGGATCGTGTGGTCCGGTTTCTCCTACAATAAATTCAGGGATGGTTTGTTCTTCCTCTTTTTCTTTTTCCTTATCGGTGGTTTCCTCTTTCGGTTCTTTGGCGTAAACGGCTCTCCATCCTGCTTCAAGAACCTGTCTTCCACTGGTTTTGAAAGGAATAGTTCCTACTTTTCCTTCTACCAATGTATTGGAAATTTTACATTCCGGGTAGAATACAGCAATGAAACGTTTTGCAATCAGATCATAAATCAGTTTTTCTTCCCTGCTCAGATTCTGAGAAGGTGGAATTTCCGTAGGAATGATCGCATGGTGATCCGTTACTTTTGTATCGTCGAAAACAGTTTTTGATTTTGGAATCGGAGCTTCCAGCAATGGGGCAATCAGATCCTGATAAGGGTACATTTTCTGAAGAATACCTGTTATTTTCGGGTATAAGCTATCTGATAAGTAGGTGGTATCCACACGCGGATAAGTTACATGCTTCTTTTCATAAAGGCTTTGCACATAATTCAATGTATTTTCCGCTGAATACCCATACTTTTTATTGGCTTCTACCTGAAGTCCGGTCAAATCGAAAAGTCGTGGATTTTTCTCTTTTCCTTCTTTAATTTCGAAAGAAACGATTTCAAATGGATTTACTTTAAGATATTCCAATCCTTTTTCAGCACGTTCCAGTGTTTTTAATCGGTCAATCGCTGCATTGAAAATAACGTCACGGTATTTGGTCTTCAATTCCCAATATTCTTCTGTGGTAAAGGCATCAATTTCTTTCTGACGCTGCACCAGCATGGCCAATGTTGGGGTTTGCACTCTTCCAATGGAAAGAACAGCTTTATTTCCGCCAAATTTCTTGGTAAAAAGCCTCGTAGCGTTGATTCCTAACAACCAATCTCCTATGGCTCTAGCATTTCCAGCCAGATACAGGTTTTTATAATCTTCCGCTGGTTTTAAGCTCGCAAAACCTTCTTTAATGGCATCTTCCGTCAATGAAGAAATCCATAAACGCTGGATGGGTTTGTTGCATTTTGCTTTCTGTAATACCCAACGCTGAATGAGTTCTCCCTCCTGCCCGGCATCCCCACAGTTAATGACCTCATCACATTCTTCGACCAATCTTTCAATCACTTTAAACTGATTTTCAACACCTTTATTCGGTATCAACTTGATTCCAAAACTGTTGGGAATAATCGGCAGTGAAAAAAGGTTCCAGGATTTGAACTGTGGACCGTAGTCGTGCGGTTCTTTCAGGGTACAAAGGTGTCCGAACGTCCATGTCACGCAATAGCCGTTTCCTTCCATATAGCCTTGTTTAGGCGTGGTAGCGCCCAATACTTTGGCGATATCTCTGGCAACACTGGGTTTCTCGGCAATACATAATTTCATGAACTCGGGTTTATAGAAGGAGTGCAAAAATCGGGATTTTTTTTGACATTGCAAATTTAGTTGGATGTTGAAGGGTTACATCTGAGAGAGAGGAAATTAAGTTCTGTATTCTAAAGATGTGAAGTTTTACAATGTATTTAAACGCAAAGGTTATTGGATTCTATTATATATTTGAGGGAGCAAAGAAATGCGATTAAAGTCGCTGATGAAGCGAAAGGATAATCTACCCTATTTAAAAAGAGATCATGCCAACGGTCTATCAATCGTCTTCTGTCATTCTAACGAAGGAAGAATCTTATTGATAATTAAATGAGATTCTTCACTACATTCCATTCAGAATAACATTTTTGAGGTATCTATATTCAATACTGCTTAGAATTAAAAGATTTAAGCTAAAATTTTATATTTAAATAATTGCTTAGTAGATATATAATCGTGATCCTTCTTATACAAAAAGCCCCCTTAAAAAAGGAGGCCGAATCAACAATGTAATGAAACCAGGTTCATTATTTCTTTTGGGCTTCTGAAATGGCATCGGAAATTCCTCCGCCTGCGGTTTCAAAGAAGGCAGGACCAGCCAGAAGATATACTTTTTCTAATTTTTTTGTGGTGGAAAGTTTGTGCTCTTTCAGGTAATTTTCAGAACGGTTGGCGTGAACGATTCCTCTTACTACATTTCTGGCTACCAAAGCGGTTGGAGAATCTATTCCTGCATCTTTCAGGTCGCTGGCAAAGGCAAAATTGGTAACACCCAATCTCATAGCTTCACGGGCTGCCACTTCGCCTACGGAAGTCATTAAGTCTGGTGTGAACTTGTTACGGTCACCCAAACCTATCAATAATAATTTCTTTGCAGACATAGATCCTGCAGGCGGCGTGATCAAAAGAGTTTCCAAAGAATGTCCCTGAAACTGTCCTGTTTTTCTAAGGTTCGTCAGCTCTCCTTTCAAAGCTTCATCAAGGTGAACTAATCCATTCAATTTAGCGGGTAATGCCTGAGCATTGAAGATGTCTCCTTCTGTATATTCAAAAACACAGGCTACCTGAAGCTGGGCCTCTGCTGAAGAAGGTCCCTGAACTAATCCTACCATAGAGATTCCGTCTACGGTTCCCCATGTTTTAGAGGTTCCTATGGCTGTTGTTTTTGCAGGTGCTGTGGTGGTGGTTTGTGCAAAGCTTAGTGTAGATAATGCTAAAGCTGCGATTACCAGTGAGTGTTTTAGTGTATTTTTCATGAGATTTATTTTTTTGTTGGTTTTTGTTGTTGGTTGCTGGTTATTTTTGTTTCGAGTTACGAGTTTCGGGGATGCGAGATACGGGTTGTAAAGGTTGTTTGTTGGATAACGCAAAGACGCTAAGTTTTTTAAGGTTTAAATTTTTAAGGCGCAAGTCGCTCCGCTCCGGCTATTTCTTTTTCAAAGGTAGTTTCTGTGATGGAAAGGGGCATTGATGTGGGGTAATTTTTTGTTATGGGTACGGGATTCGAGGTGCGGGGTGCGAGGTACGAGATTTTTTTTGTTACGGGATTTATTTATGTTGTTATGTCTATTAAAATTTAAATACAATTCTGGAGTTGATGAAGAGTCCGTCTTTGTGGTTGTCGATTACATCGTTGATAAAGGCTCCGGTATTGAAGTATTGTATTCCGGTATTAAAGGTTAAAAATGTATTGATCTTATAATTAAAACTTCCTAAGAAAGCTGTTCCGATGTATCTCTTTTTTGAGTTTGACGATGGAAGGTTCAATGTTCCGCTGGGTCTGTAAATCCCGTCCTGGGTAGAATATCTCCAGTTGAAAACTACGTCTGCCTGAACGGTTATTTTTTTACCTAAATCAATGGTTGCATAAGGATGAATATCAATTAAATTCACCGGACCGATCTGAGGATTAAATCCAAAATAGCCGCCTTTCGGGTACAAAGGATTGAAAGTTCCCAATGTTCCGTCTCCTTTATTACTGTCTCCTGAAATATAATCGTTTCTAAGGTTGATGGTTGGTTTTCCTTTTACATTTTCAAACATATATCCGATGTCTGCAGAAGCTGTCCATGCGCTGATATTTCCTTTATTAAAGTTACCGAACTGATAGGCTGCTTCAAAATTGTAAATAAAGCCTCCTCCATATTTCCAGAACCTCCCGCCAAAAGTGTGTCTGTTCTCATCTGAAAGCCCATCCTCAAAACGTACATCCTTTCTGTGAATTCCCAAATAATACAGCTCCAGGTTTCCGCTTCTGGGGATAATCCATGTATTGTAACTTCCCCAAAGGTTAACTGATTTTGAAGATGTATTATCGAATGCTCCCGGACTGATTTCACTGGCTGCCATCATAAACGCATCAGATCTGAAATTTCCTCTTTTGTACATAAATTTCAATCCATCAAAATACAGTCTTAAATTCGGACCTTCTCTTACCGAGATCAGTCTTCCGCTTCCATAATCCAGCTCCTGTCTTCCTGCACGCACCGTCAGTTTTTCTTTCTCATTTTTCAGGATATCCACATCAATGAAGAGATTCTGAATATTCAAATGATCCTCGTCAATAGGTCGCGGACCATTCTTTCGTCCGTTTTCCCAGGCACTTCTCACCTGCCCGAAAATTCTTACCCGTGAGCCCAGATGCAGATCTGCATGTACGTTATATCTTTGGATCAGAAAAGGATTGCTTCCGATATCCATTCTTCCCCAATCTTCATTATTAAAATCTACAAATTCCAGTCTTGCTTCTCCTCCTACTGACAGATAATTGTTATTTTTTTCTGCAAGCGGTATATATTTTATGGAGTTATAAAAAGTCTTTGCAGAATCTTGATAAGAAGCATAATCTTCATCAAACCTCATCAGCTTGAACTGAGCAGATAACTGAACCGGAATAAAAATCTGCAGCAAGAGTACAATGGCAATCAGTTTTTTCATGATGATTTCTTTGTTAAATAATGATCAACCGAATATTTCCCAGCCCCCATAAACAGTAGAAAAAGATAACACAAACTGTACATGAAAGGAGTATCTTTCACCAGTAATGCATCATTCCAATGGAGAATAAAATATCCTGTAAGTGTTACAGCCAAAATGGGTAATACTGCTATTCTCGTGAAAAAGCCAAAGATCACAAATACCGGAAATACCAGATTGGCAGCATCAGCAAAAAGGCTGTTAAATGCTTCGGGAAGATGCAGCGGGTTGGGCACCTGCTCTGCTTCTGAAACACCTACTCCTATTTTTTTCAATCCGTGGGCTACGATCAATTCTACCGAAAGTAAGATTCTGAATACTAAAAGTGCAGCATCGGTTAATTTTCTTTCCGGACTGGTATTGGTGATGATATGGATTATTTTTTTCATGATTGGAATGAAGTTTTAAGGTTTATTTTTGTTTTTTTAACCGCAGATTGCACGGATTGACACGGATGATTGTGGTTATTTTATACTGTTGATGGTTTTGCGTGTAAGACCACCCCGTCAAAAATTCTTTGAATTTTTGCCACCCTCCAAGGGAGGGGAATTTTTACTCCTTCAGTTGAAATATTTGTATACAAATGAAATATTAGTCCTTATTGCTTACCAATTATTTTGTCTGATACCCTCCGTAATATTTTACCGGTGACCAATCCGGGATTACTGGAAGCGGTGCTGGAGCTGCTGTTTTGTAGGTTTCGTCTCCGTACACTACTTTTCCGTCTACGATTGTAAGTTTTGAAGTGATGTTTTTGATTTCTTCATCATTGACCGTGAAATAATCTTTATCCAAAATGGTAAGGTCCGCAAAGTATCCTTTCTGTATTTTTCCTTTCTGATAGTCTTTTATGAGTTCATACCCTCCATAAGTAGAAAGAGATAATGCTGTTTTTCTATCCAGTGTATTTTCTTTGCCCATTACCTGGTTTCCTCCTATTGTTTTTCCTGTCGTGATCCAGTATAAAGCAACCCATGGATTGTAGCTTGCTACTCTTGTTCCGTCTGTTCCCAGTCCGACAGGAATTCCCATTTCAAGCATTTTTTTCACCGGTGGGGAAGCTAAAGCTGGTTTTTTACCATATCTGCGGATGAAACTTTCACCCTGATACGCCATTCTGTGCTGTACTGCAATTCCTCCACCCAATGCTTTAATTCTTTTCATATTGTCTTCAGTCACGGTTTCGGCATGATCAATAAACCAGACTAATCCGTTCAAAGGAGTCTCTTTATTGACTTCTTCAATGACATTTAAAAATCTGGTGATGCTTTCATTATACGTTGCATGAATTCTGAAAGGCCATTTATTTTTTACCAGAAGACTTACTACATCTTTCATATTCTTTTCCATAGTAGCTGGAAGTTCCGGTCTTGGGAAAAGGAAGTTTTCAAAATCGGCTCCGTCTGATACCAGGTTTTCCCCTCCTCCGTTGACATGATAGTCTATTTCATTAAAATCATTGTGACCATGGTCATCAATCTCTACCATTCCTGTCCATTTGGTGTAATCTGCAAGTTCGGAACCTTTCTTTTGAGCAAATAAATAGTAAGGAAGACGAACAGTAATTTTTCCCTGTTTATTCAGTTGATCTGTTGTTCCGTAGTCGTCCGGAAAATTCTGGAATCCACCTCCTGCATCCATTACAGCGGTTACTCCTAATCTGTTCAGTTCGGTCATATACTGGAGGGTAGAATTTACTTTTTCTTCTTCTTTCAACTCCGGTAGTTTCGCCAATGTTGAATAAAGGATAAATGCATTAGGTTCTGCCACCAATAATCCCGTAGGATCTCCATTATTATCTTTTTCGATCAGTCCCTGTGCGGGATTGGGAATATCTCCGTTGATGTTCAGTTCTGTTAATCCGGCTTTATTTAACCAGGCTTTTCCATAGAGATACATGATGAAAGTGGGAACATTTCCTGTGGCTTCATTAATTTCAGCCAATGTGGGAAGTCGTTTTTCTTCAAACTGATATTCATTCCAGCCTCCGATTACTCTTACCCATTGTCCTTTAGGTGTTCGCTGAGCCTGTTCTTTCAACATTTCCAATGCTCTTTTCAAAGATTTCACACCATCCCAACGAAGTTCTGTATTATAAAACCGTCCTCCTCTAATCACATGCAAGTGGCTGTCAAACAATCCCGGAATCACTCTGTTTCCTTTGGCATCAATGACTTTTGTATTGCCGTTTTTTAATTTTAAAATTTGAGCATTGGTTCCTGCCTGTAAGATTTTGTGATCTTTTATAGCAACAGCCTGTACTTCGGGATTTTTATCATCCATTGTCGTGATCTTCCCGTTGGTGATAATCATATCTGCTTTCTGAGCATGGAGAATTCCTGTAGCAAAAACCGTGGTAAGTGTAAGTATATTCAGTAGTTTCATTATTTCAATATTTAAGTTTGAAGGTTTCGGCAGGCTTTCAGCCTGCCGAAACAGCCTCATTAGTGTTTTAACATTTCCTGAGCGTACTGAATTCCAATCCCGTAAGCCCCACCATGTTTTTTCATCAGGTCATTAACCGGTTTGTACGTTTCTTTTCTTGCCCAGTCTCTCTGCAGTTCCAATACATACTGAACAGAAGTAATAGGATGTGCCCCAGCCTGAACCATACGGGCGATTGACTGATCGTGAGCTTCTTTAGAAATATCCCCTGAAGCATCAGTTACCACGTATACATCATACCCTTCGTCAATTGCTGATAATACAGGTCCTACGATACATACACTTGTCCATAATCCGGCAAAAACCAGTTTCTTTTTATTTTTCCCAGTAATGGCTTTGTGAGCGTTAACATCTTCCCAAGTATTCATAGTAGTTCTGTCCACATATCCGCTTGTTGCTTCAGGATATACTTCTGAAATTTCCGGGAAAACAGGTCCGCTGAATGATTTTTCAGCTACCGTTGTTATCACTGTAGGAACATTAAATATTTTTGATCCTCCTGCTACAAGTGCTACATTATTTCTTAATTCTTCCATGCTGATGCTTTTTGTAGCGAAAGCCATTTGACCTTCGTGGTCTACAAGCACCACTGCATGATTCGTAGGATTTAATAATGATTTCCCAGGGTTTTGAGCTGTTGCTGTTAATGATAATAAACCAGCTGCAAATGATAGGATTAATTTTTTCATGATAATTTAAAATTTAAGTGTTGTTATTTCTGTTGAATTTTTTATTTATAGTGTCATAGGTACTTCCATTAAAAGGATTTCTGTACCTTCTTTAATAGCTTTGATATTAATCTCCTGAATATCCCAGACTCCGAATCCATCACGTTCTTCAATCGTCTCACCACCTATTTCTGCGCTTCCTTTAAGGATAAAAACATAGACTCCGTTTCCTTTTTTTCGGATCTGATAATGGGTTTCTTTATTCTCATCAAAAGTTCCCAGGTGAAACCACGCGTCCTGATGGATCCATACACCTTCATCATCAGCATTGGGAGAAAGAATCTGTTGAAACTGATTGTGGCCTTTTGTTTTGTCTAAAGTAATCTGGTCATATCTTGGTGTAACATTTCTCTTTTTAGGATAAATCCAGATTTGAAGGAATTTTACCAGCTTATCACTGTTTTTGTTGAATTCGCTGTGCATGATTCCGGTTCCTGCACTCATCACCTGGATATCTCCGCTTCTGATCACTGCTGTATTTCCCATGCTGTCTTTGTGTTCAAGATCACCTTCCAAAGGAATACTGATGATTTCCATATTGTCATGAGGGTGCGTTCCGAAGCCTCTTCCCGCCTCCACTCTATCGTCATTCAGGACTCTCAATACTCCGAAGTGCATTCTTTCAGGATTATAATAATTGGCAAAACTGAAAGTGTGCTGGCTCAACAGCCATCCGTGATCTGCTTTCCCTCTTGAATCTGCTCTGTGGATGACAGAGTTTTCTTTTATTTTTGATTCTGTATTGGGAAGATGATTGTATCCGATGGGTTCTAATGGCTCAATCTCGTCAATGTCATTTTTCATTGCACTGGCCAAAGAAGCAGATGCTACAAACATTCCTGTTCCCAATAATCCTTTCTTTAAAAAATCTTTTCTGTCCATATCAGATTGTTATTTGTTGTTGTTTGATAGTACAAATTTAGAGAGACCGGAAACCCTGCACATTTAACTAGTTTAATAAATGATGATTTTGGAAAATTCATTGATAAATTTATATCGTTGCAATAATTTTAATTTCCACAAGCTGCTCTGGCAATGCAAGTCCGCTTACTCCAACCATTGTACTAGCTACAGTTTTAGGATCATCATAAAATTCTGTTTTGAAATTTTTTCTTGCCTCAAATGCAGCTGCCATATCCATTGCATAAATCACTTCTTCTACTACATTTTCCATTGTCATCTCATATCTCGATAGCAATTCTTTGATATTCGCGTAGGTTTGTTTCATCTGCGCTTCCATTCCTTCTGCCAGTTCACCATCTTTGTTGTGACCTAATTGACCGGAAATCCAGACGGTATTTCCTTTTTTTACCGCTTGTGCGTATCCGTAAATATTTTCCCAAGGCATCCCAAAGCCTTCTGCTGTTTTGTTTTCCTGTGACATTTTTTTATTTTTTTAAATTAATAAGACAAAGGTAGAGCAGATAGAAATCTTAAAAATTTAACTAGTTTAATAAAGCACTTTTTGCAAAAAAAAATGCCGGATACAAAAGTATCCGGCAGTATAAATATATTGGATTGTTGTTTTTGGGGAAACGCAAGAGTGTTTATTTACTCTTAGGAACTATTTAATTTGAAAGAATAATTTAAAGAATAGCTTTATTTAGATTCCTACGGAATGACACAATTGCAATAATGGCTTACCCATACAGTTTGCCATTCCGTAGGAATCCAGCCAGTATTATTCAAATAAGAAAAGTATCAACAAAAATTCCAATTCTGATCCAAAATCTCAACTGAAGACGTAATGATTCCCCTCCATTGGAAGGGTGGCGAGAATTCAATGAATTTTTGACGGTTGGTCTTATATGTAAAATTATCATGAGCAAAAACTCTCATAATCATCCGTATCTGTATGCACGACCCGCAGATAAAAAATTCTCAAAGATTTATTTCTCCTTTGAAGCAAGTCGCTTTCTGATAGTACTTACAAATTCTTTTGAAACACCAAGATATGATGCTATATAATACTGCGCCACACGTTGCGGAATTGTTGGATAAACTCTTATAAATTCCAGATAACGGTCCGTTGCAGGCTGAGAAATAGTATTAACCAGGCGGTTTTGAAGTGTCACCACATACCTCTGCATCATCATTCGGAAAGCTCTTTCAAACTTAGGAACTTTCTGCAATAGCACCTCCTTCGTTTCCGGGGTCAGCATATAAATTTCTGTATCTTCCAAAGTTTCAATAAAAATCTTAGAGGGTGTTTTGTTATTGAACGAATCAATATCAGTTATCCACCAATCTTCAACGGCAAACAGAAGTGTCACTTCAAAGCCATTTTCATCAAGATAATAAGTCCGTACACAACCCTTCTTTATAAAACCCTCGAATTGACAAATCTCTCCTTCGCGCAAAAGATGTGTTTTCTTTGGAAAACTCTGAAGCTTTAACAAGTCCTCATAGATTTTTTCCTCTTCAGGAGCTAAGGTGACAAATCGAGAGATATTTTTGATGATATTTTGAAACATAAATTTATTTTACCCCTGCAAATTAGGAAAAAGACTGTAAACTTCATTCTTTAAAAGTCCGCTTCCTCCTCCATAATGGTCGATTACTTTAACATCTTTATCCAGCCCGGCGCAAAATATTTTTATATCTTTCTCAAAATCATCTTCTAAACCGGAGCTTAAAAGGACTATGTCTACTATATTATTTTTTATATATTCATAGCAGAAATTTTCATCACTTTGTATTTCTGCTGTCCAGCCTTCATTATTTTCTATAATTCTTTTCAAAGTAGCCAGAATTTCCTGGTTCTTTCCAATGACTAAAAAATGTAATATTTTCATTTTGTTCAAGGTTTAATGTTTAAAATTCAAGGTTCAAGGTTTAATGTTCAATGTTTATATTGTTGGAGTAAAGGATAAAAGCCAGATGAAATAACTATGATACTCTCAAACCCTCCGACCCTCAAACTCGTATCCCGAACTTCGCATCCCTCCTACAAGTGCTTATTCCCTGTAATTTTCAGTTCATTCAGATCCAGTTGTGATTCGGCTTTTCTTATCTCGTCTTCGCTGAAGCGTTTTTCACGTTTCATTTGAAACAGTTCTTTTCTTTGCAGGGCAAATATATCCAGCATCACGTTATGATATTCTACCATATCATTTCGTCTGTTGGTACACATTTCCAAAGAGCTTAAATGGTTCTGGTGAAGTTTGATATCAGTTTCCAAAGCTTTTTTAAAATTTTCAAGCAGGCTATTGCTGTTCACCAATTCATTATACTCTTTATCAAGTTTTTGAACTGCAAGTTTATCCAGTCTCATTTGAATTCCCGCCTGCTGTTCATGAGAAGGAAGAATAGGATCGATTTCTTCGATTTTTGTCAATCTGATCACCAAAGGCAGTGTCAATCCCTGAAATACCAATGTAACAAAAATAACGACAAATGTGATAAAAATGATCAGGTTTCTCATCGGAAATTCGGACTGGGTATTCATCATTACTGGAATAGACAGGGCTGTAGCCAAAGAAACAACTCCTCTCATTCCTGCCCATCCTATAATTAATGGATTTTTCCATCCCGGACTTGGATCGCGGCGGGCTTTTTCACTCAGCCACCTTGGAATATGAGCCACAGGATAAATCCATAACAGACGTACTACAATTACGATCAAACTTATAATTAAACCATATTTGATTCCTTCCATTAATGAAATTTCACCCAATCCATGGATGATATCCGGAAGTTCCAGACCTATTAATACAAAGACTAAAGCGTTCATCACAAAAATCAGAGTATTCCAAACTCCTGTCATATTGATTCTTGTAGTTCCTGTTTTAAAAATTTCATGAGAACGGAAAGACATAAACAACCCTCCACTCACCACAGCCATTACTCCCGAAAAATGAAAATGTTCTGCAGAAAGAAACAGAATATAAGGCGTAATCACTGTAATGGCAGCATCAATGGCAGGTGTGGTGGGTAAAAAACGGTGAATGGCATAGAAAACATGAGCCCCTGCAATTCCTATGACCACACCCATTCCTGCTACCAGAAAAAACTGCCCCGTTGCTTCATGCATTGAGAAAGCTCCTGTCATTACGGCTGCCAGCGCAAATCTGAAAACAATCAGTGAAGAGGCATCATTAATCAAACTTTCTCCTTCCAGAATGGCAATAGTACGTTTGGGGACTTTTAATCCTTTTAAGACTGTGGTGGCAGCAATAGCATCCGGTGGTGAAACAATTCCTCCCAATAAAAACCCTAATGCCAGTGTAAATCCCGGAATCAGCATTTGTGAAGTATAAGCCACTACCAGAGATGTCAAAAACACCAAGCCAAAAGCCAAGAGACTGATGGGACGTTTCCATTTCCAGAAATCATTCCATGAGGTGTACCAGGCCGCTTCGTACAAAAGAGGGGGTAAGAAAATCAGAAATATAATTTCCGGATCCAGTTTTAGAACAGGTACTCCCGGAATAAAGCTGATGCCCAATCCGGCGAGAACCAGAAAGATAGGATAGGCAATTTTGATCCGCTGTGCCAGCATTACCAGCAGCATGACGAGTAATAAAAGTCCCAGGATTAAAAGGAGTTGTTCGTGCATGTTTTTAGAAGTTAGAAATTAGAGGTTAGAAGTCAGATTTCAAATTCGGGGTTATGTAAGTTTTGGCTAAAGCCAATGATTTTTTGTTTTTTGTTTGGCAGGCTAGAATCCACCTCTATTGAATGCTAATTTATGCATTTGGTTAGATTCCTTCGGAATGACAATGTGAACGGATAGATAATGCGCATACTTTGTCATTCCGAAGGAATCTCCACTTTACTTAAACACCTGAAGTATAGCAAAAGTTGCACACTTCAATCTTAAAAAAACACTTACTTAAATAGTATTGAGTTGGCCAATTCAATTTCTTCCTCATTAATAGAGTGTCCAAAATTGGCATATACTTTTTCTGTTACATCAGCATTCATTTCTCTTAAAATATTGGCTGTAGCATATACTCTTTCTATAGGAACATGAAAATCAGGGTTGCTGGTTCCCAGAAAAACCGGAGTTCCGGCAAAATCACCTTTATAATTTTCACGATTGATCTTATCTCCTATCACACCGCCAATAATGGCCGCCGCTCCACCAAACTTCTGAGCATTACGGGCCAAAAACTCCAGAGTAAGACAAGCACCTTGAGAAAATCCGAAAAAGTATATATTTTCAGGTTTAATTCCAGCTTTTACAGCGGCTTTTACTGTTTCTTCTACCATTTCAAGGGCAGATGATAACCAAGGTTCGTTTTGTTCTACCGGAGCTATAAATGAAAAAGGATACCAGGTGTGGTTTAAAGCCTGTGGGGCTAATAATGCATAATCTTTTACATTCAGGTGCTGGGATAAACTCAGAATATCCTGAGCGCTTCCTCCGCGTCCGTGAATCATAATCAAAGCTTTTTCTGCCTGATGTAATGGAATTCCTGCTGTTTTTATATTTAAAATATGACTCATTATTTTTATCTGAATTTTTCTGTTGGATAATTAATTGCTGGAAGAACTTCTTTCAAACGTTCTCTTCTTTTTTCAAACTGTTGCGGCAATTGCAGATCTTCTCCTAAAAATGCGGCTTCTTCATCCACATCGAACCCGGGACCGGAAGTTGCAATTTCAAACAAAACTCCACCCGGCTCTTTAAAATAGACTGAAGTAAAATATTTTCTATCCTTCACTTCAGTATGTTCCAATCCATATACATTTAACCGCTTTACCATTTCAAGCTGAGATTCTGCATCCGGAGTTGCAAAGGCCACATGGTGCACGGTACCTCTTCCTGCCAATCCTTTCAGTGCATTGGGAGTAGATAAAAGATCTACATATTTCCCGGGCATATTGTCTGTTCCCAATCTCAGTCGGTCAGGCGTTTCCTTAATCACCTTATGATCCATCTGGGTTGTAAGAAGAGCTGCCGTTCTTTCATAAGCATCCTGCCAGATTTCTACATGATGGATTCCTTTTATGGCATAATCTTTAGGAATATAACCATTGTAGTATCCTTTTCTTTCATCTTGATCATTAAAAACCAATTCCAATCCCAGCCCATCAAAATCTTCAAGATAAATAAAAACTTCATCAGAGAACCTTTGCTGTGGCTGCTTAAAAGGGATATTGAACTGTTCCAGACGGTTCATCCAATAATCCAGGCCCTCTATAGAAACTGAAAATGCCGTTGTATTGAGCATTCCTTTACCATGTCTGCCATTGATAAGATCTTTACCATACGGAAAAGTAGTCATGATCGTTCCCGGTGTACCATATTCGTCTCCGAAATAAAAATGATAAACATCTGAGTAATCAAAATTAACCGTTTTTTTGACCAATCGAAGTCCTAAAACTCCGGTATAAAAGTCTATATTTTCCTGTGCATTGCCGGTAATTGCCGTAACGTGATGCAGTCCTGTGATAAGTTTCATTGTGATAAAATTGTTAATTGGTTATTGTGATAGGAGGCGAGATTTCGGAGGTTAGGGGTTAGGGATTTGAGTTGATACGTTCAAGAGTAGCTTTATTCATCTTTTGTCTTTCACCTCTGTTTTTAGCTCGGGACTCTCAAACCATCTTACCCTCCGACTCTCAAACTCGAATCTCGAAAACCCGCATCCCGAAACCCGACCCTCAACTATCTATAGCACCTCCTTAAACCAAACATCATTATATTCTTCCGGGTGACGTTTAAACTGTGCGTGAACATACGGACACAGCGGCAGAATTTTTAAATCGTTTTCTCTTGCATAGGAAACCAGTCTTTCCAATAATATTTTAGCAAAGCCTTTTCCTTCATATTCCGGATTCACTTCGGTGTGGTAAACGGTCAATTTTTTTCCTATGACTGAAATATCCATTTTACCGGCCTTGTGATCGTCTGAGAAAAGCTGAATTTCACCTTTCCTTCCTTCTAAAACTATTTCTGTTCTTTCCATTTTTTTGTTTTTAAATCTTTATTCAAAATTAGCATCTTTATGAGAGCTGGCCGATGATCTATGATAAGTTCGGAAGCACTCCTTCTATTTTCTCACGCATTCCTTCATACTGTGCAGGAAGCTTCAGATTTGTTCCCAACTCATTCAAAGGTTCATCTACAGTAAATCCCGGATTGTCAGTTGCAATTTCAAACAAAACTCCACCCGGTTCACGGAAATACAATGAATAAAAATAGTCTCTGTTGATCTTCGGAGTGATGCTCAGTCCTGCGGATAATGCTTTCTCACGATATTCCATCAGAATCTCATCATTTTTTACTCTGAATGCAATATGATGATTGGTTCCGGCAGCATTTCTTCCGGCAGGAATTGTATCATTTTCAATAATATCTATAAGGTTAGCCGTGTCAATTGCATCAGTAGCGAATCTGTATCTTTCTCCTTCCTGTTTTTGCAGATTGTATCCTAAAACATCAGTCAGAACTTTGATTGTAGGGTCTGCTTTTTTTAAGGTTAAAGTGACATTGTGGAATCCTTTCAATGCATTTTCATCTTTAATATCATCAGTTGTCCATACTTTTCTGTTATCATCACCTGATGGTTCTATAAACTGCAACTGAAGACCGTCAGGATCTTTGAAAGAGATCATTTTTTCTCCAAATACTTCTCCTTCTTCCACGCTTACATTAAAGCTTTGCAAACGGTTTTTCCAGAATTCAAGGCTTCCTTTCGGTACTGAATATCCGATATGGGTAGCCATTCCGCTTCCATTGTTACCTTTACCAATTCCTTCCCATGGAAAGAAAGTAAGGATGGTTCCCGGCGTTCCGTTTTCATTCCCAAAATAGAAATGATACGTTCCCGGATCGTCAAAATTTACCGTTTTTTTAACCAGTCTTACTCCTAAAACCTGTGTATAAAAATCTAAATTTCTTTTGGCATTGTCTGCAATGGCAGTAATATGATGCAGACCTAATATTCTATTGTCCATGTCTTTTAATTTTGATGCTAAATTACAGTGAACAGAAATGCTACACATTTAACTAGTTTAATAAATGTAACTCCTTCATTTTAGCCAACATTATTTAGCATACCTTTTAAATATTAAATAAGAACACAAAACCACCTTTACATAATTCCTAAAAATATCAGCATATTTTATCTTTTCCACAACACCAATTAAGATGTAATTTCAGTATCATTTGAATTTAAAAGCATAAACTGCTATAATTTTTTAAAAATCTATTAAAAAACAAAAATACAAAACACACTGATTTTAAACACATTAAACCATTAACAATAAATTAATATTCAAAATGTCTACTTTTTTAGTGGACTAATAAAAATTATATGATATATTTGCAACCGTATTCAGGAAATAAAACAAAATGAAGGCAGAATTCAAAAATAATTCAATTAAGAAACATACCATCAAAAATATGATGAAGGATATCTGTATGTCTATACATCAAGAATACTGTGGTTGACCTTACTTTTATATAGATATATTTTCAGAGGCTTTACCACGTGGTAGAGCCTTTTTCATTGAACACAACAACATTAAAAAAATAAAAATGAGTAATTCTAAAAACAAATGGTTGATTCCATTGGCTTTTACAAACATCTATGTGATATGGGGAATTACGTTTTTAGCTATTTCATTTGGCTTAAAAGGTTTTCCGCCGTTCATTCTTTCAGGGTTAAGATTTCTGGTTGCCGGTATTCTGATGATAGGATATCTTCTTTCTAAGGGAGAAAAAGCAAATTCTCTGATCAACTGGAAGAAAAATGCAATTACCGGTATTCTTATTCTTACCGGAGGAACAGGACTTGTAGCCTGGGGAGAGCAATATGTAACAGCTTCTGAAGCGGCAATATCTATTGCAACCGGCCCGTTCTGGTTTATTGCAATCGACAGAAAAAACTGGAAATATTATTTCTCAGATAAATTTATTCCGATAGGATTGGCCATTGGATTTGCAGGATTAATTATGTTTTTAAAAGGCAGTGTAAATTCAAATGCAGCTCATGCAATTGCTAATGAAAATCTACGTATTACTGCATTTGTAGTTTTGGGTCTAAGTTCCATCGCATGGGTACTGGGTTCTTTATATTCAAAGAAAAATCCGGCTTCTCAATCTACCTTTATGAATATTGCTCAACAGCTTATAGTAGCGGGATTAGCTTCTTTTTTAATCTCTTTTATAAGAAAAGAATGGACTGGTTTTTCAGTTTCTGCAGTCCCGTTATCGGCATGGTTTGGAGTCCTATTTTTGATCTTCTTTGGATCGATAGTCGCTTATTTGTCGTACATTTGGCTTCTGTCCGTTAAACCCGCTGCCTTGGTAAGCACACACACCTATATCAATCCTATTGTAACAGTGATTGCAGGTTGGATTGTTGCCAGCCAAAGCATCAATGGAGGTCAGCTGTATGGTTTATTTATCATATTGCTGGGAGTACTTCTAACGAATGTCACCAAGTATTTCAGACTTTCAAAACGGTCAAAAGTAAAAATCAGAAGAGTAAGAAGATTTTTTAACAGAGCAGGCAAGCCATATCAGCCTATTTAAACAGAATACAAAATCAGAATGATAGAGATCAGAAACATATCGAAAACATTTCACCAGAAAAAACAGTCCTTTAAGGCATTGGATAAGGTGAGTTTAAATATAGAGAAGGGAGATATTGTTGGAATTATCGGTTTTTCGGGTGCTGGAAAAAGTACCCTGATCCGTACAGTAAATTTACTGGAAAGACCAGATGAAGGGCAGATTATTATTAATGGAAAAGATTTTACGCAGCTTAATGCTAAACAATTGGCTGAGGAACGCAAAAAAATAGGAATGATCTTCCAGCATTTCAATCTTCTTTCTTCCAGAACTGTTTTTGATAATGTAGCTCTTCCTTTAGAACTGGATCATAGCAGTAAGGATGAGATCAACAAAAAAGTCAACGAATTATTGAAGATTGTGGGACTTGAAGATAAAGCCAATGATTATCCCAGAAGTCTTTCCGGTGGACAGAAACAAAGAGTTGCCATTGCCAGAGCTTTAGCCAATGATCCCCACCTTCTGCTTTGTGATGAAGCAACCAGCGCACTGGATCCGGCTACAACACAATCTATCTTGCAGCTTTTAAGAGATATCAATCAGAGACTGGGAATTACCATCCTTTTAATTACCCATGAAATGGAAGTTATCAAAGCGGTCTGCAACCACGTTGCAGTGATAGACCAAGGAAAATTATTAACAAAAGGAACTGTAAGCGAGATTATTTCGGATAAAGAGAACCCGATCATCCGCCAGTTTATAAATTCAGATATCATGACCCTGCCACAGGAATTCATTAGCAGACTGCAGAAAGAACCCAAAGACGGTTTATTTCCGCTGGTCGAAATAGAACTTAACGAAAACATCAGTGTGGAACAAATTCTTTCAACACTATATAACCAATATAAAATCCCTTATAAACTTTTAAAGGCAGACGTAGAGTATTTTGGAGATTCCAATTTCGGAAAACTTCTGCTTCAGCTTCAGGGTGAAGCAGAAGAAAACCAACAGGTGATTTATTATTTCAACCAAAACAAAATTCAAAATACAGTAAAAGGATATGCTTAGTGATACGGTAATTGCCCTTTTGGCAAAAGGAACCTGGGAAACGGTTTATATGACATTTTTATCCGGATTTTTTGGATTTGTACTTGGTCTTCCGGTAGGAATCATGTTGTTTTTAACCAGAAAAGGACAACTGCTGGAAAATGCAGTCTACCATAGAGGATTGTCTATTCTGGTTAATATTTTCCGTGCCATCCCTTTTATTATTCTGATCGTATGGATGATTCCTTTTACCAGAATTCTGGCAGGAACTTCTATTGGAGTAAATGCCGCTTTGGTTCCGCTAAGTGTGGGTGCAGCTCCATTTATTGCAAGACTTGTGGAGAACAGCCTTATTGAGGTTCCTCACGGACTTATAGAAACGGCAAGAGCGCTGGGAGCCTCTCCATTGCAGATCATCAGAAAAGTATTGCTGCCTGAGGCACTTCCTTCATTAATTAACAACGCTACTATCACTTTGATTACGCTTGTAGGATACTCTGCGATGGGTGGGGCTGTAGGTGCAGGTGGACTTGGACAGGTGGGTTACCAATACGGATATATCGGATATGATATTGTCATTATGAATACAGTATTGATACTTCTTGTTCTGCTGGTGTTTATCATACAATTCGCGGGAGACCGATTGTCAAAAAGATTTGATCACAGGTAGTTGGGTTGGAGAGAGAATGAGTTGGAGGGTTTGAGATACGAGGTACAGATTTCGAGATACAGAGTACAATTGAACAGGCTTTTCGCCTTTTGCTCTTTTGCTTCAATATTTTAAATAAAAAATAGAATGAAAAAAATAAAGATTTTTGGTTTATTAGCTGCTGGAATATTACTGTTCAGTGCTTGTTCGGGAAGAAAAGATGACCCGAACTTTATCCGTGTCGGGATTACTTATGGCCCGGAACAGGAAATTGCTGAGGTTGCCAAAAAAGTAGCTAAGGATAAATACAATCTGGAAGTGGAGCTTATCCCTTTTAATGATTATGTAGTTCCCAATGAAGCTCTGACTAACGGAGATATTGATGCCAATGCCTTTCAGCATCTTCCTTATTTAACAGAACAGTCCAAGCAGAGAGGTTACAACCTCGTACCTGTAGGAAATACATTTGTCTATCCTATTATTGCCTATTCAAAAAAGATTAAAAATATCAGTCAGCTGCAGGAAGGTAACACTGTTGTTATTCCCAATGACCCAACCAATGGAGGACGTTCTCTGCTTCTTCTGCAGAAAAGCGGTCTGCTGAAATTAAAAGCAGGTGTAGGACTTCTACCAAAAGTAACAGATATTACTGAAAATCCCAAACAGCTTAAAATCATGGAGATTGAAGGAGCACAGATCCCAAGGGTTTTAGATGACAGAGACGTTGTTGTAGGAATTATCAATAACAATTTTGCAGCCCAGGCAGGATTAGACTCGGAAAAACAGGGTATCCTAATTGAAGATAAAGACTCTCCATATGTGAATCTGGTGGTGGCCAGACAGGATAATAAAAACAGCCAGAAAGTAAAAAACTTTGTAAAAGCTTACCAGTCTCCGGAAGTGGAAAAGAAAGCCAAAGAAATTTTCAAAGGCGGAGCTGTGAAAGGATGGGATTAATGAGTTTGAGGGTTTGAGAGGGCACGAGTTTGAAATGCGAGGTTCGAGATCCGGGTTTTGGGATTCGGGATTCGCGGTTTTGTGTGAGAGTTTGAGAGTAAGAAGGTTTGAGATTGTAAGAGCTTAGATTCCTGGACAAACTACGCGCTTTACCTATACGTCAACCTTGTCCATTCCATAGGAATCCAGACACTATATTAGAAGCATTGTAGGATTCGAGGTATTGAATGGAAAGTATAGATGAGTAGTTTCATTTGTCTTTTACTTTTTCCACCTATCAAATTCTATTTATTTTTTTCGCTATTATAAATACAATATTTAATAATGAGCTGTCTGCAAATATGTGGGCAGTTTTTTATTCATTAAAATTTATTTTCTCAATTTGAGATAATAAAAATTTTCTCTATTTTTGCTTTTAATCAAATAGAAAGGCATCATGTTAAAGAAAACCGTCATTATAAGTTTATTCACCTTTATTTCTGCTTCTTATATGGCTCAGACCAATACTACCATACCCGTTTATTTAGATGAATCCAAACCTGTAGAACAGCGTATTCAGGATGCATTATCAAGAATGACACTGGAAGAAAAAGTGGCAATGCTTCATGCACAGTCCAAATTCAGTTCACCAGGTGTTCCAAGATTGGGAATTCCTGAATTCTGGACAACAGATGGTCCTCATGGGGTACGTCCGGAAGTAATGTGGGACGAATGGGATCAGGCTGGCTGGACCAATGATTCTATTATCGCCTACCCTGCACTGACAGCCTTATCCGCTACCTGGAATAAAAAAATGTCATGGAACTACGGTAAAGCATTGGGTGAAGAAGCCCGCTACAGAAAAAAAGATATCCTTCTGGGACCTGGAGTGAATATTTACAGAACTCCGCTGAACGGAAGAAATTTTGAATATATGGGTGAAGATCCTTATCTGACCTCAAAAATGGTAGTTCCTTATATTAAAGGAGTCCAATCTAATGGTGTGGCAACTTCTGTGAAACATTTTGCACTCAACAACCAGGAAATGTTCCGTCACACCAGCAATGTGAATGTAGACGACAGAGCGCTTTATGAAATCTATCTCCCGCCTTTCAAGGCAGCAGTTACAGAGGGTGATTCATGGACGATCATGGGTGCTTATGATATGTACAAAGGCCAGTATGCCAGCCAGAATCAATATTTATTAAATGATATTTTAAAGAAAGAATGGAACTATAAAGGGGTTGTAGTATCCGACTGGGGTGCTGTAAACAATACAGAACAGGCCATCCACAATGGTCTTGACCTTGAATTCGGATCATGGACCAACGGACTTTCTGCCGGAACTAAAAATGCCTATGACAATTATTACCTGGCAAAACCTTATCTGGATCTGATTAAAGCAGGAAAAGTAGGAACCAAAGAACTTGATGATAAAGTAACAAGATTACTTCGTCTTGCTTATAAAACTACGATGAACCGCAACAAGCCTTTCGGAAATATTGCTTCAGAAGAGCATAAAGCGGTGGCAAAAGAAATTGGTGAAGAAGGAATCGTTTTACTAAAGAACCAGGGAAATGTGCTTCCTATTGACCTTAATAAAGCTAAAAAAATAGCAGTTGTTGGAGAGAATGCCATTAAAATAATGACTGTTGGTGGAGGTTCTTCATCTTTAAAAGTTAAATATGAAGCTCTTCCATTAGACGGAATCAAGTCCAGATTTGGAAAGCAGGCAGATGTACAGTACGCAAGAGGTTATGTAGGAGATATCGGAGGTGAATATAATGGGGTAAAATCCGGACAGGATTTAAAAGATACCCGCTCTGAAGCTGAATTACTGAACGAAGCGGTAGAATTGGCCAAAAAATCTGATTACGTCATTTTTGTTGGCGGACTGAATAAGGCAGACTTTCAGGACAGTGAAGGAAATGACAGAAAGAGCTACGGACTTCCTTATAATCAGGATCATGTAATCACTGCCCTTGCAAAAGCAAATAAAAATCTTGCTGTTGTTCTGGTTTCCGGAAATGCTGTAGCTATGCCTTGGATCAAAGAAGTACCGGCCGTTTTACAGTCGTGGTATCTGGGTTCTGAAGCTGGAAATTCCATTGCTTCTATTCTGGCTGGTGATGCAAATCCATCAGGAAAGCTTCCGTTTACATTCCCTGTAAAGCTTGAAGACAATTCAGCTCATCAGCTTGGAGAATATCCCGGACAAAAAGATGAATTGGCTGCAGGAAAAGGTAAAGATCAGAAAAATCCTATCAACATTACTTACAACGAAGGTGTTTTTGTAGGCTACCGCTGGCATGACACTAAAAATATAAAACCTCTGTTCAGTTTCGGACATGGATTAAGTTATACGACTTTTGAATTTGGAAAAGCAAAAGCAGACCAGACCACGATTTCACAGGATGGTAAAATTACCTTTACCGTAACGGTTAAAAATACAGGAAAAAAAGCAGGTGCCGAAGTTGCCCAGCTTTACATCAGTGATTTAAAATCATCTGTTCCGCGTCCTGCAAAAGAACTGAAAGGGTTTGAAAAAGTGTATCTGAATCCAGGAGAACAGAAGGAGGTAAGTTTCACCATTGATAAAACGGCTTTAAGTTATTTCGATGCCGGAAAACACGACTGGGTTGCAGAACCGGGAGACTTTGAAGCATTGATTGGAAATTCTTCTGATGCTATTAAAACTAAAGTGAAGTTTACCCTTAAATAAAAACTGAGAGTTAAGAGTATAAACTCTATTTAATAATTATTTGATAGAATGCAAACAGATTCCGGATTGGGATCTGTTTTTTGTTTAATACTCAATATTTTTTAGATCTGCTTAATCAGCAAAATCTGCGAGAGATATTTTTTAACACAAAGATTAAAAAAAGAAATGGTAACACTTTTAAGGAAGCAAAGAAAGCAACTCTATTGCTTACGAAGCTTTATAGTAATGCATACACCTAGAAAGAGTCAATGCAATTGGTTCAAAGCTTCGCTTCCTTAGAATAGTAAGAACTTCAGATAAAACCCTTGCGTTAAAATTTAATTTGGCTCGCTCAGATTTAGGAGATTTTGCAGATTTTTTTAACAAACCTCACGGTATCTTTCACTTCTTCACTCTTCCTACTTCCAGCCTAAAATAAAAAGCAGATTCCGAATGGGAACCTGCTTTCATTTTATCTAACAAATCTTGAATTATTTTCCGCCGCCGCCATTTTTCTCCACGTCGGTTTTTGTATTTTCTTTTACTTTCTGATTTCCAAAACGCTTTACAAACGTAAGAGAAACCCCATACCAGTCCCATTTTGAATACTCTCTGAAAGTTCCGTCCGGGCTGTAAGTGGTATTATCCCCATAAGGTCTTTTAAAAATATTCATCAGCTGCATACTCAGTTCCATTTGGGTTTTCGGGAAAATTTTGGTGACTGAAATATTGTGGAATACATTGGTATTATTAGCATATGAGTTCCCGTTATTCTGATTGGCAAGCTCTAACCAAGCACTCAGGTTAATGTTTTTATTGAATAGATTGGTATAAGAAACATTCGCAGAAGCTCCCCAATAACTGATATAATCTTTGGCTCCTAACTTATTTTTTTCATTAAAATCTTTATTATTAATGTAGTACCATCCAAATCCGGCATTTACATTCAGCTTATTTTTCAGGAAGTTCTGATTGGTATTGGCAAAAAGGTAATATTTTTCAACTTTCCCATCAAAGTTCCCCGGTAACGAAACTGTTCTTCCGTTTTCCGTTACATAAGTCGTCCAGTAATCCTGATTGGTATGCATATATCTTGCAGAAATAAAATACTTTTTCAGAATTCCGAATTTCAGATAAAGCCGGTCATTCGGATTGGGATTCAGATAAAGGTTTCCTCTGGAATACGTTCCATTAATTTCCGGCATCACAAAAGGATTAAACTCAGAATACCACGGTCTCCAAATGGTTCGGTTATAAGTAAGGCTCAAATCAAATTTCTCTGAAAAACTATATTTCAGCAATAGATTGGGAAGAAAAGTACCATAAGAATCTTTTCTCTCTGTTCCTGCTACGTCCTGTGTTACTTTATAATCAATATATTCATAACGGATTCCGACTCTTGTTTCCAGCTTTTCAAAAAAAGTCTTGCTATAATTGGCATATAAAGAGCTCAGATGATCTTCATAATGGAATCTGTCATTCCTGGATAGATTGGCATATTCCGGTGTGGGATTATCAATACTGAACCCATAGAGTCTGTTAGGAATAACATGATTATTCAATTCGGTTTTTCCTCCCACTTCCATGGTTCCCCCTGTTTTACCAAAAGGATGAGTATAATCAATTTTCAGATAATAATTACGCATTTGGTTTGTACTGACAACTCCCAGCTGCTGATTAGTAATTACCCCCTGCTTATTAATTTGTTTGTCAATCAAATTATCATTATTATCGCTGGAATAATTGGTTCCCAAATTAATATCTAAAATCCTGTTCTTTTCTTTATCATAATATTTATAGAAGGCATTGGTCCCTAAATTCCGGCTGAATCCCCAGTTATTTTGTGTCTGAAGGAAAGATTCACCGGGATCTCCGTCTTTTTTAGTCACCCCGTTAGATTCTGCTGAAAGTAAGTTTCTATTCTGTGAATACTCCAGCACAAATCCGAAATTATTCTTATCATTGATTTCAAACTCTGATGTAGAAGAAAGAGACGGACTTTCATTTCTCATCACGTTTTCCAGATTGAACTGCGTAAGCTTATTACCTTCAAACCGGTTATCCCAGGTCTGGGTTTTCTGTACATAAGTTCCATTGTTGTAGCCTCCTATAAAAGTTTGGGTAAACTTTTTCTTGTGATAATTCAGGTTAAAATTCGTGTATTGTGAATTCTTGGTACTTTGTCTGTTGTTCAGGGAGATACTTCCTTTCAATCCTTCGTCATCCCTTTTTTTCAGGACAATATTGATAACGGAACCGGAGGTTTCATATCTCGATGAAGGGCTGGTAATTACTTCAATTTTCATCAGGTTATCAGCAGGAATTGTCTTAAGATATTCCTTTAATTCCTTCCCTGTAAAAACTGATTTTCTATCATTGATGTATACGGTAACCATCTGCCCTTCGGCTTTTACATCATCATTATTATCTATGCTTACCAAAGGAGTCATTCTAAGAACATCCCATGTTGTATTTCCTGCCAGAATTGCACTGTTAGCTACATTAAATACAGTTCTGTCTACTTTAGATTCTACGGTCGGTTTTCTGGCAACCAGCGTAACCGCTTCTATTTCTTTTGTATTTCCTTTTACAGTATCCTTTGCTGCCGGGGCCTGAGCCTGCTGAGCCATTGCTAATGATCCTGCTAATATCGCTATTGGAAATAATATTACTTTCATGTGAAATTATAGTTTTTACTATAAGACCATTATCTTCACAATTTTGTTACATCAAAAAATAAAATAAATACTTAATTCCCAATAAGATACCAATTAAAAACAGAACCATAAATTAAAAAACAATAAAAAATCCTCAATAAAGTGATATAATATAAATTACTTCCATAATAAATATTCTTAAAAATACATTTTATCTGTAATTTAAATTTTATTAAAAAAAATCATAATTTATCATTTATACGTGAATCTTTATTATGAAAACAAGTTACTCATTTTCTCAATTCTCAAAGATTTGCAAACAAAAAAGCCCGGATCTCACCCGGGCCGCTAGCAATAGCAAATTTACAAGGATTAATATTAAAAAATATATGCTAGTTTAAATTTTCAAAATAATGGATAACGCCTACTTCAGGCAGACGAAGCGGATCTTTATTAAAATCAGACTCTTTATTTCTGCTGTTTTCCAGGAAAGAATTACTGAAAAGAGCATATGAAGGCTGTTCTGCCAATCCGTTTTTCAAAAGCTGATGTGCCTCCACAATCGTTTTCCCATACAGCTTTCTGAAGTTTCCAATATTGTATTGTGAAAAAGATCCATAATGAACAATAAATTTGAGTGCCAGATCAATGGTAGTGCTTAAACTCTTACTCAGCTCCTCTATCTTTCTGTTGAATGCACTCCTCATCTTCCACAACATTTTGGAAATGCTCTGGTAAGACGGATTTTCATCATAACGGTAAAATAAAATGGCATCCCCCTCAATCTCAGAAATTTCAAAGTACTGATCGTTCACATCAATCAGTGTAGACAACAACTGTCTTACGATATACTCACCTGTATACAATTTTGTATTGAACACAAATTCGGTAAATCCGCTGAAATCCGGAATTAAAATGATCCCCTCCTGTATATTTGTCTTCATAATGATAATGGATTAAAAACCTGCTTCATCATTACAGACGAAGCAGATTCAATTTTACTTTATTGCCATCCGCCCCCTACAGAGCGGTAAAGAGCTGTAATAGCATTCAGTCTCTGGGTTTTCAGAGAAGCCAGTTCCAATTCTGCCTGAAGTTTGTTTGATTGAGCAATAATCACCTCTACATAAGTTGCTGAATTATATTTAAATAACAAATCAGCCTTCTTCACCGCTTCACCGGATTTCATGACCAGCCCTTCAGCAACTTTCTGCTGTTCTTCGAGTTTTTGGATCTGTACCAATGCATCAGAAACTTCACCTACCGCCTTTAAAACAGACTGTTTAAAGTTGAGCTCTGCCTGATCCGCCAATACTTTAGACTGCTCATACTGCGTTTTCAACTGTTTCCCATTCAGAATAGGCTGTGCTACAGCTCCTGCCACCATTCCGAACAGTGATCCCGGAACGCTGAACCATTTACTGATCTGGAATGCATTTACACCACCTTGCGCTGTAATATTCAACGAAGGATACATGCTCATTTTGGCAACATGAATTGCGGCTGCACTTTTTCTTACCTCAAGTTCTGCCGTTTTAATATCCGGTCTGTAACTTAATAATTCTGAAGGAATCCCTGCAGCAATATGATCCGGAGACTGTACATTGTTCAGGCTTGCACTTCTTTCAATTTTCCCGGGCATAGAACCGGTCAGCAGACTCAAAGCATTTTCCTGGGTTGTCACAGAACTTTCAATCGCAGGAATTGATTTCAGGATCTGATCTTTTACAATTTCCTGCTGCTGTACTGCCAAAGCTGTCGTTAATCCCAATTCCTGCTGTTTAGCCAGAAACTTCAGGGTATTATCAGCATAAGCCAGATTGGATTTTGTAATTTCCAGCTGAGTATCCAGCATCAGCAGGTTATAATATCCCTGCACTACAGCAGACACCACTTGTGTTTTTACCGCCTTTGCCGCTTCCTGCGTTTTGAGATATTCTGCCAAAGCCTGTTCTTTTCTTCCTTTGATCTTACCCCAGATATCAGCTTCCCATGAAAAACTAAGAGAAGCTGTATAATCTTCCATATATCTTTTTCCCATGAACTGCCCGGCCATCATTCCATTCATACTGTTGTCTGAAGGACGATTGATATTCGCATTGGCAGAAGCACTTACCGTTGGAATATTCCCCCATTTACTCTGAGTATAGGCCAGGGAAGCAAATTCAATCTGTTTTAAAGCTACCTGAAGATCATTATTCTGTACCATAGCTTTATCAATCAAGCCTACCAGAACCGGATCTTTGAAAAAATCTTTGTAGCTGATCTTAGCAATATTTTCATTTTGATCCGAAACAAGACTATCACTTCTGAAAACTTCAGGCATTTTTACCTCAGGCTGTTCATATTTCTGTACTTTACAGGAAATTGCTGTTCCCGAGATGAACGCGATATATGCTATATTTTTAATTTTCATTTTTAAAATCATTTGAATTAATATTCCCAATCCGCATCTGTTACCACCTTTCCGTTGATTCTCTCATGCAAAGCCTGAAATACCACAAAAAGAACCGGAACCACAAAAATCCCTAAGACTGTTCCGAAAAGCATCCCTGAAATGGCTGCATATCCGATAGAATGGTTACCCATCGCTGAAGGTCCTACCACAAAGATCAATGGCAGTAATCCTGTAATAAATGCAAGAGAGGTCATCAAAATAGGACGCAAACGTGCTTTTGCCCCTTCTACAGCAGAAGCAATAAGGCTTTTTCCTGCTCTACGTCTTTGAATCGCAAATTCTACAATCAGAATACCATTCTTCGCCAAAAGCCCGATCAGCATCACCAAAGCAATCTGTACATAAATATTATTGGACAGTTCTGCGAATGTAATCCCTACAAATACTCCTGATAAACCTACCGGAATAGCAATCAATACGGCTAACGGAAGAATATAACTTTCATATTGTGCAGATAAAAGGAAGAATACAAATACAATACATAGCCCGAAGATCATAACAGATTGCGAGCTTGAACCCGCTTCTTCACGGCTCATTCCTTTATAATCGTAAGTATATCCCGGAGGAAGCACCTGCTTACTCACTTCTTCAATGGCTGCCATAGCCTGTCCGGTACTGTATCCCGGAGCTGCCATTACTGTTAAGTTCGATGAGTTGAATAGATTGAAACGATCTACTACTTCTGCTCCTGTTACCTGTTTCAGGCTTACCAATGTATTGATAGGAACCATCTGGCCTAAATTATTTTTAACAAAAATTCCGTTCAGGGATTCTTTATCCTGTCTTGTCTCCGGAGTAGATTGCACCAATACTCTATAATACTTTCCGAATCTGTTGAAATCCGAAGCCTGAATACTTCCGTAATATCCCTGCATCACTCCCAATACATCAGAAACATTCACTCCCAGCTGAGCAGACTTCACTTCATCTACAAGCACTTCAAATTGTGGATACGTGACATCAAACGTTGTAAATGCTACTGCAACCTCTGGCCTCTGCATTAAAGCTCCCATCATTCCATAGGAGATATTTCCTAAATTCTGAAGTTCTCCGTTGGTACGGTCTTGAAGCACCAGTTCCATCCCACTCGTATTTCCAAAACCGTCTACTGTTGGGGTATTGATCACAAGGAAATTAGCTCTTTTATCCTGAGAAAGCATTCCCTGCGTTTGTCCGATGATATCATTGATGTTATTCACTGCTCCTCTTTCGCCTCCTTTTTTTAATTTAACGAAAATAGAAGCTGCAGAAGATGACATAGAGCCACTGAATAAGTTTAATCCATCTACAGAAATTACCTTGTCCACAGCAGGGTTTTTCATCAATAAATCTTCCGTATCGGAAACCACTTTTGAAGTTCTGTCCTTTGATGCTCCGGGAGCAAGGTTAGCTGTTACAATAATGAAACTCTGATCTTCATCGGGAATAAATCCTTTAGGTGTTGTCATAGACATCCATGCGAATAAACCTCCAAAGGCTACAATAATGATCAATGCTACCCATTTTCTTTTTAAAAGGAATAACACAGCTTTTCCATATCGGAATGTCAGCTTATTGAAGCTTGCATTGAAACCTGCAAAGAAACGGTCTTTGAAATTCATTTTTTCATGGGTTTCCGGATGGTGTTGTTTTAAGAATAAAGCACATAAAGCCGGACTCAATGTCAATGCATTGATCGCTGAAATCACAATGGCAATTGCCAGTGTCAGTGCAAACTGCTGGTAGAATAGTCCTGTAGAACCACTCATAAAGGCTACCGGAACAAATACCGCAGACATGATCAGCGTAATAGAAACAATTGCTCCTGTAATCTCACTCATTGCCGACATCGTAGCCGCTCTTGGGTTCAGCTTTTTATGCTCCATCTTAGCATGAACGGCTTCTACCACTACAATGGCATCATCTACTACAATACCGATTGCCAGTACCAAGGCAAACAACGTCAAAATATTAATAGAGAATCCGAAAACTTTCATAAAGAAGAACGTTCCTACGATGGACACCGGAACTGCAATGGCCGGAATCAAAGTAGACCGGAAATCCTGAAGGAAGATATACACCACAATGAATACCAGGATAAATGCTTCTATCAATGTATGAATCACCTGTTCAATAGACTGATCCAGCGCATCTTTTGTTGCATATGGAATTTCATAATCCATTCCTGCCGGGAAAGATTTTTCCAGTTCTTTCATTCTTTCCTGAAGAGCGATCTGCACTTCATTGGCATTGGAACCTGCCATCTGGAAGATCGCCATCGTTACAGACGCTTTCTTATTATAATTGGAAGAAACCGTATAACTGTAAGCCCCGAATTCTACTTTGGCAATATCTTTTAATTTTAAAACTGAACCGTCATTCAGTGCTTTGATAGTGATATTTTCATATTGCTCAGGCTCTGTAAATTTTCCTTTGTAGCGAAGAACATACTCCATTACCTCTTTACTTCTCTCCCCTAATCTTCCGGGTGCTGCTTCGAGGTTTTGCGTCTGAATAGCACGGGAAACATCAGATGGAGTCAGATTGTATGAAGTCAGTTTATTAGGATCCAGCCAGATACGCATGGAGTAATCTTTATTTCCATACACCATTGCATCTCCTACTCCTTTTACTCTTTTCAGTTCCGGAACGATGTTGATTTTCGCATAGTTTTCAAGGAAAAGGTCGTCCATCTTTCCGTCTTTACTGGTGAGGGAAACCATTGCAATCATACTGTTCTGTCTTTTCACCGTGGTGATTCCCGCCTGAATTACCTCTGCAGGAAGCTGGTTGGTCACCTGAGCTACCCTGTTCTGCACGTTAATAGCCGCCTGGTCAGGATCTGTTCCCAGTTTAAAAATAACAGTAATGCTTAATGTTCCGTCATTACTTGCTGTAGAAGTAATATAGTCCATATTTTCCACTCCATTGATAGCATTTTCCAACGGAGGTGCTACCGACCTTGCAATGGTTTCAGCATTGGCTCCCGGATAAGCAGCAGTTACCATAACGGTAGGCGGTGCAATGTCCGGGAATTTGGTAATCGGAAGACTCACCATCCCAACAATCCCCAGAATAACAAGCAATACGGAGATTACCGTTGCCAGTACGGGTCTTTTTATAATTTTCTTTAGCATGATTTCTTCTTAGGATTTTTTCTGTTGAGCATTTTTCTTTTGTGCCACGACAGGTGTTCCCGGCTGTAGACGGTCAAAACCGCTGGTGATATATTCGTCACCTGCCTTAAGTCCTTTGGCTACAATGAAATTATCACCGGCTTTACCATTTACTTCAATCGGAAGCATCGCCGCTTTCCCACCCTGAATGGTAAATACAAATACTTTATCCTGAATGGTTCTGGTAGAAGCAACAGGAAGTAAAATAACATTGCTGTAGAACTGATCCAGTACAATTTTACCGGTATTTCCGCTTCTTAAAAGATTATTGGGATTGTTGAATTTTGCTCTTAATGTAATTGATCCGGTTGTTTTATTGAACTGCCCTTCCACAGCATCAATCTTTCCTTTTTCAGCATATTGCTCACCACCGGAAAGGAGTAATGATACTGCAGGAGTATTTTTAATCACCTCATCAATACTGCTGCCTGTGTATTGTTTCTGGAAATTATTAAAATCATTTTCACTTAAACTGAAATACGTATATACCTGATGAATATCTGACAGCAAGGTGATCGGTTCCTGATTCCCCGGGGTCATCAAACTTCCCAAACGATAGTTGAATCTCCCGATAAAACCACTTACCGGGGCTTTAATTGTAGAGAAATTCAGATTGATTTTTGCTGATTCAATAGAAGATGTTGACTGACTTACAGCTCCTCTTGCTCCATTGTAAGCCGCTTCCGCTTCTTTCACCTGAATTTCGGAAACCATTTTGTTTTTAAACAGTTCTTTTTTTCTATCCAAATCAATTTTAGAGGTTGAAAGACTGGCCTGAGCGGTAATCAAAGCCGCCTGAGCACTTCTCAACTGCTCACGGAAAACCTGATCTTCAATTTTGAACAGAGGCTGGCCTGCTCTCACAAAGTCTCCTTCATCCACAAAAATTTTGCTTAAATATCCTGTTACCTGAGGTCTGATCTCCACATTGGAAACACCCTCGATAGATGCTGCATATTCTCTGGAAACAGAAGCGTCTCCCTGTGTTACCTTTGCAACAGGTAATTCCGGTGCCTGCTGCTGATATCCCTGGTTTTGATTATCTTTCCTACATCCCGTCAAAACGATCAGCGAGAGGAAAAGTAAAGTCGATTTTTGAATAAAAAATCTTTGCATAACAATAGTCCTTTTAAATTTTCCGGACAAAAATCGAACGAAAAAAATTCAATAGGATTATTCAAAAAACTCCTTATTTTGTCAAAAAGACTCCTTATTTTAAAAAATATGAGAAATATCATTTATAGACAATATAAATAATACTATTTACTTTTTTAAATCGAAATTATAGTTGAAATTTGGTAAAAAGACGTCTTAAAATCTTAAATCACTGATTATCAATACAAGTCATCTTTTCTGTATTCCAAAGGAGATCTTCCTACATGTTTTTTAAAAAATTTACTGAAAGAAGCCTGGTCTGAAAACTTCAGTTGTGATGCTACTTCACCGATATTCAGGTTAGGATTTCTCAGCAGCAATCTGGCTTCTACCGCTAAAACCTGATGAATAATATCTCTTGGGGATTTGAACACCGTTTTATTGATCACTTTCGTAAGGTATTTGCGACTGATAAAAAGCTTGTCGGCATAGAACTGAACATTATGCTCTTCTTTGAAATGATCCTGAACCAGCTTAAAAAAACTGGTCGTCAATTCATCTTCCCTATTGGTTACCTGATGAGGTTTTTCTATTTTCTTGAAATAATTATCAATTTCATAGATCACCAGTGAGAAATGATGCCAGATCATTTCATTGAAATAATAATTATCTTTTTCCTTATCATTCAAAACCTTAAGTTCATCGAGATGGAAATTCAGCTTCCTGTACACACCCTGCTCGTTTCTGACGATATGGGTAGGATCTGATGACAAACTTTTCAGAACATTATTTGACTTATAATTAAACCCTGCATCAGAAATAAAATTCAACGAGAAGAAAATATACTTAGCATTATAATCATCGGTAATTTCATCCAGCCAAAAAGTTTCTAACATAGGACAAAAAACAATATCACCTTTGGAGACCTCATAGCTTTTATCATCCAACCTGAATGTAACTCCTCCCTTCTGTATCATAAAAATGCAGAAATAATCTGAACGGTAAGGCATATTGGGCTTTATGATATAATTTGCCTTATCAATTTCCATCACCACAAATTCCTTGATTCTAAGATCAAACTCAACCTGCTGAAGCACCTCATCAAAGGCTAGCTGTGAAACAAAATCAGGTTTCGGCTGGGATTTTTTAGGCATTGGAAAGAAAATTAAACACGAAGATAGTTGAAAAAGAAAAAAGAGCCAAGAAGGCAAATAATCGAATTACACTTTTTATTGTTTCCTAAACAACAATCAGCAATTCTTTATCATATCCGTTGTATTTTTCATCAATATAACCATGGGGATTACAGATGATCTCAGTTTCTCCGATTTTATATCTGCACGGGGTATGAATATGTCCGTGAATCCAGTACAGCGGTTTGTATTCTGTCAATAAACATTCCAGATCGGAGGCATAAGCAGATGTTACCGGATCTTCCTTATAATGTTCCGGAACAGATTGTATACTGGGTGCATGATGGGTAACGACTATATTTTTAAGACCTTTTGAACTTTCAAGACTTTCTTTTAACCATTCTTTTGAAAACTGATGGATTTTGAAGGTATCCAGTGTCCTCATTTTCGAATAGGAAGGATCTCTCCTGATCATTTTATAATCATTCATTTTGGACTGGCAAAGCATTCCGTACTGAACCGGATTCCCAAAGATGGAAAAATCCGTCCACAAAGTCGCTCCATGAAAACGAATTCCATCAATGTCTACAAATGAATTTTCCAATACGTGAACATTAGAATTCAAGGAAGCGTCTCTGATCTTATGGAGCGTTTTTGGATATGAACCTTTATAGTATTCATGATTGCCCAAAACATAAATTACAGGTTTATCGGGAATTGCATTTTTAATCCATTCAATTCCTTTGGTTCCCAAATTGACATCACCTGCCAAAACAACAATATCAGAATGATCAAAACATAATTCCGTACTTCCAAATTCCCGGTGGAGATCACTGATGATCTGTATTTTCATGATGAATAGTAAAAAACCAAAGATAATAAAGCTAAGCGGAAAGACAAAAAAAGAACCGGCACCTAAGCACCGATTCTTCCTCATATAGTTTGTGTATTTTTAGGCCGCCTGCTATGAAACAGCCACTTTTGTCTGCTTCACTTTTAAGCTCTTCATTATAAAATAAAACAACATTCCGAGTGCCAGAAGAGCATAGCTGATTAAGACAACCAGATTCAGACTTCCTACGGAAAACTCTGAAGGAAAGATCTGGCTCATTAAAGTCATGAAAGACAATCCAATACCGGCTCCCAAAAAGTAAATTGTAGAACTCAAACTTGATGCCAATCCGTAATTGGAAGGCTCAACATCCTGGATTCCCATTACCGAAAGCGCGGTAAAACAAAACGTCATTCCTACTCCTGAAATACATGCTGCTCCCAGCAAAACTACAGCCAGCGGATGTCCGGTATAAACGGAGATCAACAGTGACAATCCTCCCATCAGCATAAACAACCATCCTAACACTCCCATTTGAGAAGAACTCAGACGTTTTGATACGTGCGGCAGAATAAATTTAGCCGTCAAAGCAGATATGATGCTGAACGGAACAAGCATTAATCCTGCTGAAGCAGCGCTATAGCCCATATCTTTCTGAAGCATCAATGAAATCAGGAATAAAAATCCGATAAAAAATGCCCCCAACGTAAAGAATACGGCATTGGAGATCACTAAAGATCTGTGTTTGAATAATTTTAAGTCAACTAAAGGTGCAGCAACGGATTTCAATCGGTAATATACCATAACCAGCAGCAATACCGCCAGAATCAAAGAGCCTATGACCAGGAATGGCTGTTCTTTAATATGGACTAATTCATGTGTACCGTAAGTAAGACTTAAAAGTCCAAGCACCATTAATATTCCGGAAACCATATCCGTTTTCTGTGCAGTTTCATTTTTCTCATCTGCAGGCAGATAGTAATAAGACAGCACAATTGTTATTAAAAGAATAGGCACATTAATCAGGAATACCCAGTGCCAGCTCAGGTAGGTACTGATAATTCCTCCTACAGAAAGGCCACTTCCTGAACCGATAGCAGCGAATGAACTGAAAATTCCGATAGCATGGTTTCTCTCCTGCTCTCCTCTGAATGTATTGGTGACAATGGATAGCGCAGACGGCATCACCAATGCGGCTCCTAATCCCTGTAAAGCACGGAAAACAGCCAGCACTTCAAAGTTTTGAGACAATCCTGCACCTAATGAAGTCAGCATAAAAATCAGTGCCCCCAGCAAGAACATTTTCTTTCTTCCGATCTGATCTGAAAGCTTTCCTCCAATGATCAGAAATCCTCCAAAGAATAGCACATAAAGGGTCTGCAGCCATTGAACGGTCTCTGCACCGATCTGAAACTGCTGCTGAATAGAAGGAATTGTTAAATTAATAATGGCAATATCCAAAGCCTCCACAAATGTTCCTACCGATGCTAAAATTAATATTAAATTCTTCCTTGTATCCATGTTTCAAATTTCCTGCAAAATTAAAATTAACAGAACGTATTTAAAAATTTAACCTTAAATTTGGAACAATATTATATATATAAAATATTTATAAGAACAAAACTACTGATACTCCATACAACAACCTATAAAAACAGAACAAAATGGCAACTGAAAATTATATACCCGATGAAAAAGACTTATCCATCCTGCGTCTTCTTCAGAAAGATGCCAAGATGAGTATCCGTGACATTTCAGCAAGAATCAATTTAAGTCCCACCCCTACCCATGAACGTATCAAGCGCATGGAAAAACAAGGAATCATTAAAGAATATACTGCTGTTGTAGACCGTAAAAAAGTCAATAAGGGAATGATGGTGATCTGTATGATTGCCCTGAGTGTTCACAATAAAAAAACTGCAGGAAAATTTATTGAGGAAGTGGGCAAGCTGAAGGAAGTTGTGGAGTTTTATAACATCAGCGGTGATTTTGATTTTATGCTGAAGATCCTTGCTCCCAATATGGATGAATTCCATGAGTTTTTTGTGAACAAATTATCAGAAATTGAAGGAATTGGCCAGACCAAGAGTATTTTTGTGATGAACAGTATCAAGGAAAGCGCCCAGATTGTTTAAACCAAAATAAAAGCAGCTGTATGAAAATATACAGCTGCTTTTTATTGTAAACAGAATATTCCAGAGTAGTTTCTCATCATTTATTTCCAGTAATTCCAGACTGACCCGTCAAATATTGCCAGTGTCTTACTGGTTGTATCGTAACAGATCATACCCGGGTACGGATTTTTTACACTAAGATGTGGTGTTGTTATTTTTGGAAGAATCATGGCCTTATTCTGAGATTCAAGGACTAACACTCCATCAGCAGTACTTACCGCATCTCCCATAATAACTCCTTTACCTGATTCAGCAGAATTATTGGCAACAACTGTACTTGAATTACCGGCATCGGACAAAGATTTCCAGGTGTCATTTTCGTAGACTTTTACTTTATTATCTGTGATATCAAAGATCAATGTTCCATTCACCAAAGTTCCGGTAGGGAATCCTGATGTTGCAGGAAGAATCAAACCTTTTGTATTTCCGGGAACGTTATCAAAATCCAATACGGTACTGTTTCCATCTACTGTTTGTTTTCCAATAGCCACCTGAGCAAAAACTGAATTAAAAACAATCAGGGCAGCTGCTATACTTATATTTCTTACATTTTTCATAAACTCTTTATCAGTAGATTAATCGTTACAGCTTTTTTGTACACACTTCCATTCGGTACCGTTATAAAGCTTTACACATTTGTCCTGGATATCATATAAAAGCATTCCTTCTTTTGGATCAGTAATGGCATCACCAGGTTGTGGTGACTGGCTCACATGCTGAACTCTCGTCATGACAAAACCTTTATTTTTAGATTCCATCGCCAAGAATCCATTAGGTATGTTTTCCGGCCAGGAATTGTTTTTCTGCTGCACTGTAATTCCAAATTTGGTAAAGCCATCAGGTGTTCCTGAAGCTGGCGGTTTTGTACAGAATCCGTCCAGGTCATCAATAATAACCGGAGCGTTGCCACAGCTAGTTTTATCTTCGGAAAGACCTTCAGGCCAAAGTCCCGGGCACATGGTTTTTGTTGCATTAGGGCCGCAGAAGCTTGAATTCCCCATCCCCAATCCTGTGACAGATCCCATGGCAATTGTTACTATCTGACTATCATCACTAATAATGGAGCCTTCCCCTCCTCCACTTACATCTGCTTTTGCAATACAGTAAGCTTTTCCGGTAGGATTTCCAATATATTCAACAGAGGGATAAGTCTTAGACTGCTGGGTAAATGTTCCGCATATTTCTACAACACTATTTGTTCCCATCTCAATAACAGAAGTTGCTCCAGGGTAAAATCCGCCAAAAGAAGGGTCTTCCTGAATAACTGATCCTACCAGTGATAAAAATGATTTGGTTCCTAGTTTAATTTTTGAATTTTTCTGAGATCCGAAAGTTCCTACTTTCACTGTCCCGGTAGACTGAACACTTGTTCCATCACCTATTTCCAAGACTCCATCTACCTGAATACTATTAGATTGAAGCTGCCCGGATTGAATAATAAGTGTTGCCCCATTTGGTATGCTTATATTCGTACTTACATTAAGGTTACTGTTAAGACAATAGATATTTCCACTGGTCATCGCCTGCCCTGTGTAAGGAATACATTGAGCATAGGCTACAGCGCTGAAAGCTAGCATTAATAAAAAAACGACTTTTTTATTAATATTTAAAAAAAATAATTTATTCATGTGCATTTATAATATTTTAACAGATTATTGTTGCTTAATTGGAAAATATTTAAATTTTCAACATCATCGTCGGACTAACAACAATTAACATACCAAACAGGTGTTTAATTTTTTTATTATCAAACTATACTTAACAAAAAAGTGTGCTTTCTGAAACAATTAAAAAACCCCATAAAATGCTATATTACAACACATTGAAACCTATCAAAAACAATTTTGAATCATGAGACTATTTTTAATCTAAATCTTTTTTTTCTTACTTAATTCAGACTATAGTTTAATAAAGAAAATTCTATGTTTTTTAAATACATCATCTTATTTACCTACAGAATAATCAAAACGACAATAAATTTTATCATAATATATTCTGTTCTATTTTTCCATCTTAATGAAACAATAGATAATCTGAATAACAGACCTCAACGAAAATTCATATTAAAAACCGTAAATTTGCAGCATGAATAACGATACGATATGTGCACTGGCTACTGCCAATGGAATAGGTGCTTTAGGCATCATCCGGGTTTCTGGAAATGAAGCTTTATCTGTAGTTCAGAAAAGTTTTCCGGCAAAAAATCTGGAAAAACAGAAATCTCATACCATTCATTATGGTTATTTTATGGATGAGGAGGAAGCAATTGATGAAGTAATGCTTTCCATCTTTCTGGCACCTAAAAGTTTCACCACTGAAAACTCTGTGGAGATTGCATTTCACGGCTCTCCACATATCGGAAAACGTATTCTTGAAACGCTGATCAAAAACGGAGCGAGAATGGCAAAAGCAGGAGAATTTACACTCCGCGCCTTCATCAACGGAAGGATTGACCTTTCCCAGGCAGAAGCGATTGCTGATGTGATTGCTTCTGAAAATGAAGCCTCCCGAAAAGTAGCCATTAACCAGTTGAAAGGTGGAATAACCAATGAAATTTCTATCCTGAGAACAGATCTTCTGAATTTCGTTTCCCTGATTGAACTGGAACTGGATTTTGCTGAAGAAGATGTAGAATTTGCAGACCGAACCGCTCTGAGCGGATTGTTAGATAAAATTGAATTAAAATTAAATTCTCTTATTGAAAGTTTCCAATACGGAAATGCCATTAAAAACGGGACAGCCGTTGCCATCATCGGAAAGCCGAATGCCGGGAAATCTACGCTGTTGAACTCCCTTTTGAAGGAAGAAAGAGCGATTGTAAGTAATATTGCAGGAACCACCAGAGATACCATTGAGGAAATTCTTCATATTAAAGGCCACGCCTTCCGACTGATTGACACCGCAGGACTTCGCGAAACGGTGGATGAAATTGAAGCTATCGGGGTAAAAAAAGCAAAAGAAAAAGTAGAAAACGCCAATATCCTTGTTTATCTGGCTGATGCTGCTACTGAAGATTTTTCTGAGGATATTGAAATGATTCAGTCGCTGTTGAGAGAAGATCTGAAACTGATCATCTGCGCAACAAAAATTGATGAGGTGACTCCTACCAAATATGAAACTGTAGAAAATATCTTTAGAAATGCTATCTCTCACGAGTTTGATTTTATCAAAATCTCAGCCGTTGAAAATCAAAATATCCAGGATCTGAAAAATGAACTTTCATCATATGTTGAGCATCTAAAATCCGAAGAAAATAATGTAGTGATTACCAACCAGCGTCATTTTGAAGCATTACGGAAGTCTCTGGATGCTGTTCATAAAGTAAAAGAAGCCATTTCTTTCCAGATCTCTACAGAATTACTGGCTTATGAGCTTAGAAACGCCCTTGAACATCTTGGAGAAATTTCCGGAGAGGTTACAAATGATGAGGTGCTTGGGAATATTTTTTCTAAGTTTTGTATCGGGAAATAGAATTTACAAACAATTTCCTTGTATTGAAAAAGAAAATCAAAAATAGTTATAGTTATTATTATAAAAATGAGACTATATTTTGCAAAAGAATAATCAAGCTTTTTCAGTATTGATTTAATAAAAAAATACAATAGAAATGAATCAATGATTCAGTAAAATAAAAGCTTTATTAGCTTTAAATTTGCATGTAATATTATTATCTACTGTTTATTTAGATTATCATAAGTACTCTTTATCAACATAAATTATAAATACACATCAGGTTTATGGAGCAGATTGTATAGTTTGTACATGTTACTATATTGATAAAAAACCTCCATTTTAATAGGAGGTTTGGAACAATAAAAAAATTCATTGTTTACACTTGTGTTATTTAGGCCCTATGCTTAATTTCTAAAGAGTCTCATTAACATATAGAGAAATAAGCTTTACTAATGAATAATATTTCCTTTTATTAGTTGTTAACAAAAATATTAATTTGATATAAATCTTCATCAAACATTAGTATCACATTGATATCACACGCTATTTTGATTGAATTTTTCCTCTCCTAAAATGCAATTTTTAAACTTTATTATCATTTTAAACACTTTGCTTATATTTTTATCCATGGCAGTAATGATGTAAAACTATTTATAGGAACAAAAGCAAGCTATTTTTGTTATATAAACTTTGTTTCAGTGAGAAATAACCAATTCAGTATTAAAGAATCTATAAAAACCTGTAAGAATAGTACATAAAGTATTTTCTTACAATTGGATATAAACTTTTAGTCCCTATTTTTCACCAGTATCCAGCTCGAATACTTAACAGCGGTGTTCTTTTTATTATTCTCATTCCATGTTACAGAGAACCAATAATTTCCTGTAGAGATCTTTCTTCCTGCGATGGTTCCATCCCATTTATAATTATTGGATTGGTTACCCTGGTAAATTCGAGCTCCATATCGATCGAAAATACTAAAAATCAGATTTTGCTTACCTGCCAATGAAGAATAGTCTATTACATCATTTATTCCATCTCCATTTGGTGTAATTACGTTAACCAGATTAGGAATTGTTATAGTAATATCAATAGACTCACAACCATAAGCGTCTTTTACATATATGTTGGTTTCTCCTCTTGGTAAATTATTAAATCCATTGGAGCTCTGCCAGTTGATATTATCTATTGAATATTGATAAGGAGGAGCCCCACCAATTACATTCACTGTGATTGTACTGGCTGAAATGTCTACATTGTTGATTACCGGATGTTCGGCAGGATATATAGTTACTTTTTGAGTTGCGGTACATTCCCCAGTTTTTAATTTCACCCAATAAATACCCACTCCTGCATTTGTTATGATTTGAGTTGTTGCACCGGTATTCCACAGGTAAGATACAAAACCCGGTCCTGCATCTAAGGTTGTTTTATCTTCAATACAGATTATTTTGTCTTTTAGGACAGGAGAAAGCACAGGAGCTATTACGACTAAGGTTACTTTGGCTATGGCATAGCATCCATTTGAGTTTGTCACTTTAATATAAACAACTCCATTTGGAGCAATATATGTTGTCGGCGTACTAATTTCGTTTGTTCCGTTAGTTGCATCGGTTAAAGATGGGTAATATTTTTTAGTAACTCCAGATTGTAAGTTTACGGAAGCAGTTTCCAGGTTAAAAGAACCCAGTGCCGGAGTTGCTTCTATAAAGCAAGATCTCAATGTGGCATCTTTTACAGTAACGGTTGGGGCAACTTTTAAAGCTATTTTAGCATCATTATTGTCACACAATACTGATGTTGGATCTTTGATAATGACGGAAATATTTGTATCGATATTATATTGAAAGTCTGTAGGATTGGCAATCGGAGTTCCGCTTCCGGTAATATAATATGTGAAAGTATAATTGTTAGGGTTTGTTGTAAACTGCGGATTTAATGTTGTTAAATCAATATGGGCCATTCCAGCCAAATCAGGACACACGAACTTGGTAATTGCTGTTTGTAAAAGAGGAATTTTGTCTACATAAACTTTTACATTTTTGATAGAGTGTCTTGCGCTTGCTCCCCCTGTAGATGCGGAAAATCCAAAATATCCTACGTTCATTGCAGCCGCCGCACCAGCAGGAGCAAAAGATTGGTTGACAATAAGGTTGCCATCAAGGGTTATTTTTACGATCCAGTTGGCAGGAGCTGCAGGATCTACTTCTCCACTTACTTCAACATGTTTATAGGTTGTTCCTTGAAATGGTTGTGTCGCATTGAGGTCTGCAGAGTGAAAGGAGCTTCCTAAAACGTTGTAAAATTCAATATTATTGGTGTCTGTTGTATTTTGAACTTGTCCGTATGCAACATGTATTTTACTCATCCCTGTTTTTCCGGTAATATTGTTATAAGAGTCAAAGGCAGTAATAAAACCTATGGCATTTTGAGGGACACCCATTCCAGAGCCAAAGACACTTGCAATTGGAGGGTTTGCCAGGTACCAAAATGCTATACCGTCTCCATTATACGATTGATTTGAATCCATTCTAAAATCAAATTCTATCCGCCACTTATCACAATATTTTAAGTTAATTGGTTCATTCAATTTTATAGAACCAGATTCACCAGAGTTGTCGGAGGTAAGTTGTACAAAATCACCGCTTACTATCGTGGAAGCAACCATTGTCCATCCCGCTGTGTTTATAGGATTTCCTGTTAACTGATACGTCTGTGAGATCAGTTTTACGGGAAGAGAAAGTAAGATAAGGAAGAAATAAAAGAGTATATTTTTTTTCATTTGTATTTGGCCAATAAGTTTTTAATTAACTTTATAAAAAGATTGTCTTTTTTATGTAGATGTTCAAAACACGGAATAGAAAAACATGGATGTTTAATTTGTTTCTTGTATATTGAATTACTAAAAATCAATCCTTATTCTTTTATTTTTAGTAATTATATTTTTCTTATTTTTAATATGTAATTATATTCTATATTTTTGAAGCCATCTATGTAAAGTAGTCTTGGGTATTCTATACTCATTAATAACTTGTTCTTTAGTCATTTGATTACTTGAAATTAACTCAATAATATGTTCTATGATTTCCCTTGTATAAATATTTTTCCTAAACTGTGGTAGTTTTGTACATTGCTTATCTCTTCTAGATCGTGAATTACTAGCTTTAGCAGGGGAATATAATATAAGATGATGGGAATACAATCTGAAAAAGTCATAGTCCAAAAGTTTACACCATTTTAAAAGTAGTCTGGTGTCTAAACTTTCGGAACGGAACATTTGTTCAACATCTACATCTGTACATTTGAAAAAATTGCATATGCGTGATAAATCTATTTTATATTCTATTGCTGATTGCTTGATAAAAAAACCAATATGAATATCTTTTAAGTTTTCCATTTTAAAATCCACAAACAACTAATTTACAATACGTTATGTTTTAAATGATTTATTAAACTTTAATGTACACCAAACTTATAGATAAGAAAGAACAGAACAAAAAATACAAATATCACATTGGTATCTCACTCCTTTTTCCGAGGCACAACAATAACATAATCAACTATTTACGCTTTGTTTTTTTTACATGTTTTAAAAATTACATAATAGCAATAAAATATAATTCGATATTTATTTAAATCAAATGAATGGTATGGTATGAGAAATTTAAATATTAGGTATTTGAGGTTAATAAGGTTGTATGAAAAGCCTGCAAATTTGTTTGAGAGATCAATAATTTGAATACAGAATAAAAATTAAGAGAGATTTTTAAGCCATAAATAAATATCCTCATCAGATAATATGTTTAGTTTTTTTCTTAGGCGATTTTTTCTAATCTGGACAGCTCGGGGAGTTACAAAAGTGTACTGAGCAATTTCTTTAGAAGAGAAATTGAGATACAAGTATGCACAAAAGGTTAATTCACTAGTTTGCAATTTAGGATCAATTTTAAGAAGAGCATTAATAAAGTCGGGATAAACTTCCCCGAATCTTGTAAGAAACCCTGGATCACTTTCTTTCGCAAGTTGAATTATAATATTAAAAGATTCGTTTACTTTTTGTTCAAGTAATAGATTCTTTTCATTCTCTTTTGCAATAACCTTTTCTTGATGATTAATTGTTTTTTTTGCTGACTTATGTTTTTTTATAAGATAGTAAATTGACAAAATAATTAACAAGGATAAAATTGCTGCAAAAATATACTTATACATGTTTTTTTTTGCTTCTTTCTCTTTTTGATTCAGTAAAAATTTATTAAGTATGGTTTTGGAGAAATCATCATATTCTTTTTCTGACTGAAAACTGTCTTGTAAATCTACCGTTTTTGCATCATATTCATTGGCCTTTTTAAAATTCTTTAGCTCACGATACGCTCTTGAAATATGGTAATAAATGGTTGGTATATCGTATCGATTACCAGTTTCTTCCATATTTTTTAGAGATTTAAGATAATAAATGAGCGCTGAGTCATTTTTTTTTTGCTTTGCTGCCATAAGTCCTAAAGCCAGATAAATACTAGACTTATCTCTATATTTGAACTTATCAGCAATATTCATAGACTTGTTTAAATAATATTTAGCTGAATCATGTTGTAATTTTTTAGATAGTAATAAACCTTTAAGTACATAAAATTCCGTTGCTTGTTGAGCCGGAATGTCTATCTCATTTTGCTCAGATATAATTTTGTTTATTTTTTTTAAAGTATAGTATACGGAATCCAATTTAGCTTCTTCAAAATACAAGTAACTTAAACTGTTGTATGCTTTAATTTTAATACGATTTCTAGTTGCCCTATTTTCAATTTTATCAGTAAATGCCAGCCCTTTCTTTAATTCTTTTTTTGCGTCATTAATAGAAAAAGATACAATATAATCATAAGGTATACTGTATGCTATTGAAATTTCAGCCATTAAAAGAGGATCATTTTTAGAATATTCTTCTTTTTCGGCAAGTATCAAATGTTTTAACCCGGTATTGAATTTTAAAAATTTAATCATTGCTTGCCCTATATAAAAATGGCTATATGCTTTTCCTAATGAATAATCCGCTTCATTACTATAACTGAGTGCTTTATTTGCATATTGATAGCTGGCTTCAATATCCATTATCTGATATTTCTTTTTTGCCGAATCCAAAAGAATATTAATTTTTTGCTTTTCACTTCTTGATTTTGAAGATTCAAAAAATGAGAACCATTCTTGAGATTTTAAGGATTGGGAAGCCAACAGGGCTATAATAATGTAAAGAATATTTTTTATCATATTTTCATAACAAATTTAAAAATAATAAAAAGCGATAGAGTTCAAATTGTAAATGGTTAACATTTAATAAAATAAATAAGACTAAAATAATTTTAATGGTAGGCTTAAACAATAAAAAATGGATACCGTTTCAAAGTGGAAGAAGCTTCATTAGAACCCATTATTAAAGATTACTTTTAAGTAGTTTAGAATTTACATTTTAATTATTCTTTCTTTCAATAATTGTTCTCTATAATCTATCCCCCATTTACCCATAACGTCAATCACATTATGCAAACTTTTTCCAAAATCAGTCAACTCATATTCTATAGAAACAAGCAGGTTATTATTCTCTGTTCGCTTGACCAGGTTATTCATTTCTAAATCTTTTAATTCTTTTGAAAGTACTTTTGGAGCAATTTCCGTCTGTCTTTTTAAGTCCATAAACCTTATTTTTCCAGTATAATAAAGCTTATCAATGATGAATGTTTTCCATTTCCCATTTAATAGGTCTACTGTATCTTTTACACCACGAATATGCTTTATACATTCAGGGCTTAATTCTTCCTTTTTTTTCATATTACAAATTTAAATTAAAAATGTTTTTTTTACAGATTACCAATTGGTAACCAGTTACTAGCAGGTAATAAGTAGCAAATGGGGGATTAATATTTAATATTTTTACATAGCGATTGATGTAATAAAATAATTTTTACTCTGGAATTATTTTTAGCTATGTAAAGGAGTGATACTAAAATTAAACAAAAAAACTTAATTATTTATGATTATTTTAACAAAAAAAACAAACACAGATTTAGGCATTTTAATCTTACGCATTTCAATAGGTGTTTTGATGCTTTTTCATGGTATTTTTAAACTCATTCACGGGTTTGATTTTATTAAGAGTGTACTTTTAGAACATGGCTTGCCTCAGTTTTTATGGCTTGGTATTCTGGTTATGGAGGTCATTGCTCCGATTTTACTCATTCTGGGTATTTTTACAAGATTTTCCGGTTTGGGAATAACCTTACTGATGACTTTTTCTATTTATTTAGCACGGCTATCAGAGGCTTTTACCTTAAATCAATTTGGCGGATTGGGAGGTGAGTTGAACTTTTTATTTTTATTTGGTGGACTTTCACTTTTTTTCACCGGAGGTGGTAAATATTCTTTATATAAACCATCAAACGATTGGATTAAATAATTAAAAATCTTATAGTAAACATAGTGATCATTCTAAAAGACATTATCTCTACCCATAGCTGTAATATGATTATAAATAACAAAATGTTTTAGAGCAATATTACTTTTGTTAGTTTGATAGGTAGTGTTTCATAATAAAATCATTAAGCAGCACCTCCTCTGATTCTGCATTTACATAAACATTGAATCTGAAAAAATGTTAAACTTAATAAATAATGATTTCCTATCATCACTGTTGAATCTTTGTTCAACATATCTTTGATCCTGAAAGAAATTCCACTTACCAAAAGTGAAATAAAAAATGCGAAAATTAATCTGTTCTTCATAATAAATCTTTGGTTTGTTAGATTTCATTTGTCGTTTTATTCACAAATCACTTTACAATGACTATGAATTTTACAATTATACATTTCAATTTATTATAAGTTGTAATTTTGAGGTATCACATAGATATAACATTATCATAAATAATACAAAATCAACGACATATAAACTATTTAATGAATATGAAATTTTAATAATTTAAGTAAAACATAATACCTGTAAATCTAGATTTCAATATTATAAGCAGTTTTTTTCTATTTCAACCATATTTAAATATCAAAAACTCTTATAGTAATTTAAATAAATATTTGATCAGTTATTAAATCTAAGAGAGAATGATCTTTAAATTGTCTGAAAAATAAGCATCAAAAAACTCCTGCAAAGTGCAGGAGTTGAGAATTGAGCAGTAACAGTAACTACTTATTTTTTATCAGTTTTAAAGTTCCGCTTTTACCAATATTGGATTTCCACTGGACAATATATGTTCCTCCCAAAGAATTTTGGAGATCAACCGACAATTTGTTTAGCCCAGCTTCTATATCTGTAGTGTATGCTCTAACTACTTTACCATTGATATCAACAACATTGATTGAAATTGTTTCCCTATCCACTGCTGTATAATAAAGCTCAGAGAGTCCAATGCTTGGATTAGGTACCAATATTGGATCATTACTTTGAAGATTTCCATTTTTAGAAACGGGAGGACGGATACATATATGACATAAGAACTTGGTAACTCTAATGGTATATTTATTTGGAGCATTACAATAAATATCTACCCCATATCCATACTTACCAGGGTATGGATCATACACAATTAGATTAGGGTCTGAAATGGTTGTATGGCTCCCAACTACCGTTGAAAGTGGATAGTATCCGCTAACTAATACTGGAGATACCGGATCATTAAAAGTTACTTTAACATAGGTAACCTGGGATGAAGTAGTAAATGTTGGAAAAGCATAATCTTTAGAAGCATTATTATTAGGAAGAAATGAATTAAATTGTGGAGCAGAAGACCCTGTTTTTATTTCAAGTGTAAGAGTAGTATCAGCGTATGCAATATCTCCCGGAGCATAATCATCATTTCTAGTAAAGGCAACCTTGTAAGTCTCTACAGGACCAATAATTATTTGCGCCGTTAATTGATTTTGGCAGGCAAATAAAAAAGACAGTAGAAGGATAATTTTTTTCATTTTATTATAATTTTAAATTGTTCTTTTTACTATTAAACGTTATTATGATTTTATTCATAATGTAAAATTGAAGGTTATTGGTTATATAGTAAAAGAACAATTAACAAATGTGAAGGGTTTCCTAATATCTGTTTATATCCATTTAATAACTGTCGATTTAACTAGCTAATAGCTATCTATTTTTTGGATACCATGTCTCAAAATAATCAGCAAATCAACAACAGCCGATATTCACCATCATTTTCTACGGGAGCCCTGTGAACACATGGCAGCGCCTGCTGTTCCGGATGATCTACGGCGATTCGCCAAAGATGACCAATTCCTAAGTTTACAGGTTCTGCATTGGGTTTAGTTTGATAATGAAGATCAAAGAAATATTCTTTGAGAAAGTCTTCAAACTCTTCTTCGGGGCCGCCGTGTAGTTTTTTGAGCTGTTCCCGGATTTCAGGAATCAAAATTTTCTGTTCAACCTGATCATTGGGAATAATATCACTTGCAGCTCCATGATAGGTGCATAAAAAAGTATCTGTTGCAATAGGTGAACGGTCTACATGATATGAATATACATCTGTTGAAATGAAACCAAGTTCTTCATCCCGATCATAACATTTAAGAAGATTAAGAACTGGAGAAGCTCCAAAATCGGTCAATAGCTGTAAGTCATTTAAGATTATTTTTCTTGCCATATCCCCTTCTTCTGATAATTGTAATGCCAAAAGATCCTGAGCAGAAACTACTGTTATATCCTCTTTTAACTGAAGCTGAGAAACAATTTCTTTACAGTCTCCAACTAAATTCCGCTGCCAGCAAATTGCATTCCTGGTTCCTTGAAAACTGGTATGTACAAGTTCAGAGAAAGAAGATACTACTTCTATTTGCGGGTTGCCAGAAAATATATTGTCCATGTTTTGAAATAAACAGTTTAATTGCTTAATTGTCTGCAAAAATACGGAATAGGTTTTCAAAATCTCTACGACGGAAAAAACCGAACGTACTTTGATATGGGAAATCTTATTTTGATCTTCTTATCCCTTCGTATTATTTTTATTCCTAACTTAGAACAAACTACATTTCAATGAATTAACACCCAGTAACAGCTATGCAAATTTCCCCTTCCGTAAGCTTAGCACCTTACATAAAGAGTTATACCGTTGTTACGATTGACAATGATCTCAGGGATGAAGTGTTTTATCCCAGCGGATATATAGACCTCATCATCAATATTTCCGGTGGTACTGCTGCGACTACTATTAATGGAAAAAGAAAGGATACTCCGGATATAGAACTTCTGGGACACCTCACCCTTCCTACCCGGCTTACCGTTGCACAGGGAACTTCGGTACTGATAGCACGAATCTATCCGTATGCCGGCACTTTATTCTTTTCTGATCCTTTATCGGAATTCACAAACTGCGCTACTGATATGTATGATGTAGCAAAAAGTGAAATCAGGGATTTGTATGACTGTATCATGCAGGCCGGTGGTCTTCATGCGAAAATCAATGTTTTGGAAGCGTATTTTCTGCAACAGCTGAAGAAAAATGAAACCAGACTAAAGAAGGCTGTAATGGTTCAGGCGCTCAGCCAGCACTTTTTTATGAATCATCAAACATTGGATCTTCATGCTTTGGCACAGGGTTCAGGTTTATCGGAAAGGTATATTCAAAAGCTTTATCTTAAGAATATCGGTATAAGCCCTTCGGCTTTTGCTGCTGTCATCAGATTTAACAAAAGCCTACCAATGGTTCTCAACACCTCGGAATCACTTATAGCTATAGCTTATAACTGCGGGTATTATGATCAGGCCCATTTTATTAAAGAGTTTAAAAAATTTACAGGCATCACTCCTTCTGCGTCCAGACATTCGCTGATCAAAAATGATATGGATCTTCAGCAGGCTGTCAATATTGGTTTTTGATGTTATTTTGCGGGATGATTGCTGCTGAACATATCGCGGTGCATTTTCCAGCCATCTGTTGTATTCTTCCAGATTACTATTACTTTTCCGTCATCCAGTTTTTTACCTTCTAAATCTGTCATTTCGTAGTAACTTTCTTCAGTGACCGATGTTTTGCCGTCTCCGTACAGGTTTTGAATCGTAAATTTAACATGAACCTTAGGTCCGTTTTTAAAGAAACCAAGGATATTATCTCTTCCACAAACAGGTGCTGCATTGGGAGGAAACAGACAGGCATCATCTGTATATCTGGTCAGAATAGATCCGTCATTTTTATTAGCCAGATCTGCATAGATTGCATTACTGGCTTCAATAGTCTTTCTTACTGTTTTCATAAGGTCTTTAGTCTGGGCATTCCCCCAGGAAGTAAGCATTAAAAACAGGCTTAGAATAAGTAATTTTTTCATTTTAATTTTTTATACAAAGCAAAGTATTCTGACAGGCAAAAAATTGTAAAATAACGAACAAGTTCATTTTTTCAGCCCAAGAGTATCCAATAAAAAAACAGTGTCTTCTTTTGGAGAACACTGTTTTATATATAAGGTTATTAATTTTCAGTTTTGTTTTTTACTTCTTCAATATTTTTTCTGTTACTGTAGAAGATTTTGTTTTAAGTTTAATGTAATACACTCCTGTCTGAAGAGAAGATAATACTATTTGCTCCTGCATCAAATTCAAAGTTCCCTGTTTTATCAGTTGTCCTGCAGCACCAAAGATTTCATAAGAAATCAAAGGCTCCTTACTTCTGATCATAAGTACATCCTGAACAGGATTCGGATATAATTGTATTCCTGCCTGAGCGGCTGTTTCTTCTACTGACATCTGACTGCATGCCGATTTAGCATATTTTGTAAAAAATGACTGGGATTTTCCTCCTGCTACATTGACGGCCATTGTATTGACATTATCATTAGAATCTGTAAACAATTGGTCATGAAAAAAGCCTCCCACAATATAATTACCATCTTTATCTGCAGCTACTGCCGTAAATTCATCTATCACATTAAAATTGCTGCGGATCTCCCCAGCTCCTAAAACAGCTCCTGTATCTTTGTTAAGCCTAACCAATAAAGGATCTGATCTATCTCCATCAGGTCGGGTCATTGTATAACTTCCCCAGATATCAGACCAGCTTCCTTTGGCAAAAGCCACTTCATTTCCATTAATAACAATGGTTCCCTTCGTAAAACGATACCCAAACTGAAGACCGGACATTCCCTCCGGAGTTCTTGCCCACTGTACCAAACCAGCAGCATCAAGTTTCATAACAAACGGAACAGCTTCAACATAACTTCTTAAAGGGAAAGTATAACTCCCAAAAGTTGCAGGTACCGTTATCCCATTGAAATAACGTCCTGAAATATAAATATCCGAAGTAACCGGATCTTTGATGATGGAATGAATTTCATCATCTGTACTTGTAGAACCATTATTAAGTTCTTTTCTCCATACTTCTGCTCCGGTAGTACCGTCAAAAGCCAATAAATAAGCAGCTTTCGTAAATGGTACATTATTATAGGAAAGATCGAGCAGGTTACTAAACCCGGCATCCATTCTCTTTCCTGCAAGATAATAGCGGTTTAAGCTTTCATCATATACCAGATTTACTTTACCCTCTCTTCCTACTGAACTTATTGCATCTCCGGTGATTGGAAGAAGCACTGGAGCAGCAGGTGTCATATTACCGTTATCATAGTTGAATTTAACAGCATAATACTGATAGGCCGAGGTGAACGTTGAAGGCACTGTAATTAAACCATTCAAATGGGTACCTGCTCTGAATCCCATAACAGCGTGGATATTTTTGGAAGAATCCATGTACATCATCTGAACATCACACATACGGGATGAATAATTAACATCTCCCTGCAAAGGTTTGCTCCATGCAAGTGTACCGTCAGAAGTATTGTATTTCAACAGAAAAGCTGCTTTGTGGGCAGGATCTATTGTCTGGTCATAATGGGTATACAACGGTAATGTGTGGGTATCATCGAAATGCACGGGAACAGCACCTGGATCTCCTATATATGAATTATTATAAATGGTAGCCATCACATATAATCCACCGTTATTATCCAGTTTAATATGCCAGGCATTTTCTCCATCTCCCGATCCTCCTATTGGTCTGGACCATCTTATATTCCCTTCACAATCAGCAGAGAAAAGAAAAAGGTCACTAAGCCCATAATTGTTTACAGAAGTGCCATTCAGGTTTTGTCCCTGCTCACGCATGGTTGCGAGATAGTAAGTATTGTTGTTGTTATCCACTACAATATCCCTTATTGATTCATCAAATACATAATGAAACCCCGGATCAGCAGAGCCTGTTATTCCTCCGGCCTGCTTTCCCCATTGCCATTGGTAAGTCTGGCTAAAAGATAATGCCGGCAGTATCAGAAGCAGTCCCCACAGTTTGTTTTTTAATTGTATCATAAAAATTCTTTTTGTTATCACATACTATAAAAAAACAGTGCTCTCCGAGGAGAACACTGCTTTATAAGCTACTAATTTTTAATTAGTTTTCCTTGTAATGATGTGTCTCCCGTTTGTACAATGACAATGTAAACACCTTGCAGCCAGCTGGTAACTTCTACGTCCACCTCACCGGAAGCCGCTTTTAGTTCCTTACGGAATTTGACATTGCCCATGGCGTCAAAAACTGTAATCTGTTTTGCCAGTAATTTTTCACTGCCCGTATTATACGAGATTTTCACTTTTTCCTTCGCAGGATTTGGTATCATTTTCAGAGAAGAGACTGAAGCAGCAATCACGCTTCTTCCTGCACTTCTCATACCCATCCAGTCCGGATCTGTTGCTTTGGTTGTAAACTTACAAGTTTCATTAGAGAATAAAATCTCATCAGCTCCCTGGAAGCTTGAGTTTGGATAGAATGCCAATGGATTAGCATTCATATCATACACTCCTCCTGCCGGAATAGTGATGATAGACGGAATATAACTTCCATATCCATTAAGACTCGAAACAGTAAGACTTATCGGTTGACTTCCCATATTGTGAAGGGTACCAGTAACAGCATAATGATCTCCAACCCACTTCATTCCTTTGATACTTGTTTCCAGCTTACAGTCTGTTTCAAATCCACATTCTTTACCTGGATAATAATTCATAGTTCCGGAAGTAAACTGACATCCTAAATGATCAATCTGAAGCTGATAGGTTCCCGGAGCATTGATATACAACGGATAGATGAAATCATTGTTTCCGCTCTGGATATTGTTTCCAAACAGCTGCCACTCATGATGATCGAAAATTCCTTTTGGTCCTAAAATATAATTCTTTCTAAGACATTCATCATAGCATCCTGTAGGGAATACCCACATCAGACTTTCAATGCTTAACGGCACTTCTGTATTACCAGCTACTTTACAACCGCTTGGCGCAGTATAAATAACCTGATAAGCACCACCTTCATTTACTGTAATAGACTGACCTGTCATTCCATTACTCCAGTTGTAATCTCCAGCAGATGGTCCTGATGCTGTTAACTTTATTTTATAAGGCTGGCAGCTTACCAAACTGTAGCTTACCGTAACCGGCGATGGCGGAGGACTTATTGTAACTGTAAAGTTTTTAGAACTCATACATCCTGATGTACCCGGAGTTCTTACTTCCAGCGTATAAACATATGTACCTGCAGGTAATGATCCTGTATCGAGAACAATCGGATAAGGACCAGGGCTCCACGGACCTGATATCAATCCTCCATTTTTCTTCCATTGATACTCCAATGTTGTATCTGTTACAATACCGCTAAGGATTGCGGAAGATCCTTCACAGATATTAGCTTTTCCAGATATATTAACATATGGAGGGTTTTTAAGGGTTACAGGTATTGCTTTAGTACTCATAATACTTGTTCTACATCCATCTGAAGATACCAGCACCGGCCAGTAGCTTCCTGATTGAGCTGGAGTGAAAACCGGAGCGTCTGGTGCTCCAGCCACAGGCTGAGAACCATTCATCCAGATGTAATGACTTGGAGATCCAAGTGTACTTGTAAATATGATATTAGGAGCACTTCCTATACAAGCAACAAGAGCCGGAGGTGCCATATTACCATCAAGAGTAGCCTCTTTCACACTAATATTAATGACAGCGGAAGTATATTCACATCCATTAGGTGTTTTAATTCTCAGCTGAATTGTTTTTGTTCCGCTCGTATTGTACGTTATAGTAGCATTCGGTCCTCCGGTTACATAAGACGTGCCGTCAAAGACCCAGGTATATGTATTTCCGGGAACATATGATATAGGAGAGAATGTAATTGCTTCACGCACACATATCCATGCCGGAACCAGGAAGCTGGTACTAGGAACCGGAGCCAATGTAATAGTCTGCGTAGTGGTACATGCAGGTTTTCCAGGTGCAGACATTGTCATTGTAAAGGTATAGGTACCAGGCGCCAGATTGTTATAAGTAGCCGTCTGCCCTGTCTGGGTTGGCAGCCCCGGGCTGGTAAATGTGTAAGTAATAGTTGACGGATTGATTTCAAATATAGTAGATGTATTGAAAAGAGTTACATTGTAACCTCCTCCGTTACAAACTGTACTTACATTGAACTTAGGCTCATAGTTCTTTCTTACTTCTACTCCTTTGCTGTACCAGCACGCACCATATCTTAAACGTACAAAAACAATATGTGCAGCAGGAAGATTCGTCTGATATACCGGTGTAGCTGTTCCCTGTCCGGAAGATAAAGTAAGTACAGTATCTGACAACCACTGTATCTCATCCGGAGTTCCAATGTAAGATAAGCCTGTAACAGAAATTGTATTACAACCTGACCACTGCGGAACAAAACTGATCTGAGGGTCTGTTGTACAACCTCCACTGCTCGGACATAGCTGAGTAACATTTACATCCTGAGAATAAACCACACAGTTATTAATATCTACAGCCTGTACTTTATATGTTCCAAAAGCACCTGCACCTGATATGGTATATGAGTTTGTATTAGCACCTGGTATGATTCCGTTATTTTTATACCATTGCCATGCAATAATATTCGTAAGACCTGTAGAACTGTTAGCCGTAAGTGTATACGGTGTCATTGTTGTCGGGTCACAAACAGTAATATTATATACCGGAGAAATGGTGATAATAGTCTCTGGATATATTGTAAAGTTCGCACTTGCCGTTGGGTTATAACTACATCCGTTAGTTCCTGTATACGTTACAGTAACTATCTGAGAAATATTACCTCCTGTATTATTTGAGATATACCCATTATTTGGGAAGCTATAATTTCCGGATGGGTTGAAAGCCGTAGTATAGGTTGTTCCGTTAGCAAATGTGAAAGTCACATTTGTTGCCGAAGTAATGGCACCCTGATTTACAGTGAAAGAAAGGTTTGAACCTAAACAAACTCCGCCCACACTGGTAAAGTTTACTACCGGAAGCGGTATTAAAGATACCGGTATGCTGATAATTTTCGTTACCCCGCATTTTACAATTCTTAAATTCAGAGTTGTGCTGCTTGTAGAAGAGATCTCATTAAAGTTTACAGTAATATTAGCTGTACCCTGCCCTCCTATCACACTTCCGAAGTTGGAACTTCCAAATGTCCATTCCATAAATTCCGGAACAATTCCGTTCAGATTGGCACTGAAAGTCTGAGTACTACTCGGACAGAAAGGTCCTGAATTAGGATTAATCGTAATAGAATTAAGATCTAATGCTGCTACACTGAACGAAGTTGGAGCCGAAAGACAGCCTGCGCTGCTGATCGATTTATTCTGCGCAGACACAGTATATGATGAAGCACCAGCATTAAATATAACCGTTACGGATGAACCTGCATTACTTCCCTGGATTGTTCCGTTGGTAACACTCCAAACCGGGATCATTCCTGCATCAACAGGGCTGATGGTATATACATAAGGTCTTCCGGAACACACTTTTGTTTCTCCGGAAATAGTACCTGTAGGTGCCTGCGGAATTGGTAATACCTTAATAATTCTTGCGTTACTTTCACAACCTCCACCTTGTTTGGTAGCAGTAATAGTATAAGTACCCGCTGCTGTAAAATTGTAGGTAAATGATCCTGTTGTTACCCCTGACGTAAAAGTAGATCCGCCTGTAGTCACTTTCCAGATAACAGGTACGTTAGGGTTAGTTGTAAATACCTGGCTTGTTCCTGCACAGATTTCATCTGTACCACCACTTACTGCTACCGGAGCTTCCACTACGATATCAATAGAAGCCTGACCTTCACATGGCAATAAAGTATTGTGATAGTTTGCTACAAGGTGATAGGTTCCAGGCTGTGTTGCAGAGAAAATAGCCTCATTTCTTTGCTGAGTATAATTCAGCTGACCTCCTGCAGGACCGGTTACGCTCCATTGAACGCTGGTTGTAGGCCATTGAGGAATTGAATAGGTATACTGTTTACCTGCACATACTACCGCCTGCCCTTTCACTTTTGCATTCGCTAAAACCACAGGAATTTTGATGGTAGTCCACTCAGGGCATGCACATTCAGATAAATACATTACATAACCGAAACCATCAAGCGGATCTACCTGATCCCACTTCACTTCGATTTCGCTGCCGTAATTATTCACAATAGATCCTCCAATGACTTTCCATTGCCCTTTATTACATCCGTCCTGTGCGCTGTATTTTTCAACACTACCTTCACATACTACAGATGCACAGTTGATCTGTACAGGATCTGATTTCAGTACCTTGATTTCCTTTTTGTATATACTCTGGCAGCCGCACTTATTAGTGACTGTCAGCTTTACAATAAAGTTTCCAGGATTAGTATACACATGAGAGGGTTCAAAAGCAGTTGAAGTAGAAGTAATTCCATCTCCAAACTCCCAGAAATAATTGATAATATCCGATCCTCCGTTTTGCTCGGAAAGGTTATCAAAATACACCGTTGTATTTTTACATACGGTATAATCCAGGTTTAATAATTCAAATTTAGCAATCGGTCTGTTGATTTTTTCAATACAGATGGTCTGGGTTTCAACAGTTCCGTCATTGTAGGTAATAACTGCCTGTAAAGAGCCATTGCCTGCAGCTCCCCAGGTAACATACGCTGCGGTATTTCCTGGTCCTGAAGGGATTAAAGTTCCTCCTGAAATAGTCCATTGTACATTAGAAACGTTCGGTCCCTGAACCAGATATTTGACAGGGTCTATTGATTTCTCACACACACGGAGACATTGGGAAGAATTGATGTAGGAAACAGCGACTCCGTTATCGGGAATCTGGTCTTCTTTTTCGCCACGGAATTCCTGGCATCCGACCTGTTCAGTCCATGTAATTCGAGCTTGTGCCTGCAGTACCCATGGTACCAAAAGCCAACATAGCAGCAGCCATCTAAAGATATGCTGCCTACTAAAATAGGTGTTGTTTTTCATAGTTATTAAAAAAGTGTTATTAATTTTTTGTCAAATTAATAAAAATAATAATACAAAAATCATTTAATAGTGAAAAAATAACATTATTTTGCTATTGAATATCAATAATATAGACAAATACGTGATTATATCTTATTTCACCCATGTATTAATTATGTAAAAAAGATCTGTCAGTTTCGATATTTCCATGATTCACAAGGTATTTAATCAAATAAAATACTTGTTTTTCTAAAAATTAACGACAAAATAAATAACTAAAACCTAAATTAATTTATTTTTTACTAAATAAATAGGTTTTACATTAAAATTAATCAACATTAAAAACCATAAAAACAAATCTGATTTTAAAATAGAATTTCTCACAGGAAGCACCATTTTTATGCAGCCACTTCACACATTACCCAACCCTATCTGACAAAACAAACATCAATGGTGTAATAAAGGAACATTGCCGACAAGATCAAAATACTTTATCTTTGTTTTTCAAGGCTTATCATAAATATTTTATTTGAAGATCTTCTCTATGAAAAACAACAGCTTTTTATTTTCTGCAAAAGGAATTTGTACCGCAGCTTTTCTTTCCTTAAACACAATAGTTTACGCTCAAAAAGCCGCAGACATTTCAACAATCTCAGAAAAAACACTCAATACTATTCTGGAAAAAAACAGAGCTTATTATACACAAGGCAAAGTAGCAGATTATATTCCTGAACTGGGAAAAATGGATGCTAAAGCAATTGCTTTTTCGGTGGTTGATAAAAACGGGAAAATATTCAACACAGGTGATGTGAGTAAAAAATTCACCATGCAGAGTATTTCCAAAATTATATCATTAATGGTGGCTGTAAACGAAAAAGGCGAAGCCCATGTTTTTGATAAGATGGGGTATTTCGGTTCTGATAAACCTTTTAACCATTTTTCAAACCTTGAAACCACAGGCAAACCTCTCAATCCTATGATGAATGCTGGAGCTATTCTTACCACTTCGCTGATTTCGGGAGATGGTGAGAAACCCTTCCTTAAGATTCTGGACATGGTGAGATACATTACCAAAAATCAGACTATTGATTACAACAAATCTGTTTATGAATCTGAAAAATCAACAGGACACCGAAACCGTGGTATGTTTTATATCATGAAAAACAGCGGCCTGATTTCAGGAAATGAAGACCAGCTGGATAACTATTTTAAGCAATGTTCTATTGAGCTTACTGCTGAAGATCTTGCAAAAATAGGATACTTCTTTGCCAACCAATGCGTAAGGTTTGACGGAGATTCCACTTATAAGAATGCAGATATGGCAAAACTGGTAGAGTCACAGATGCTGACGGCCGGAATGTATGAATTCAGTGGTGAATACTCCAGAACCGTAGGCCTTCCAAGCAAATCCGGTGTAGGAGGCGGAATTACCGTGAGTGTTCCCGGAAAAATAGGAATTGGGGTATTCAGCCCATCTTTGGATCAGCATGGTAATTCACTGGCGGGATATCATATGATCTTAGACCTGGCCAAGCAGTATGGATTAAGTATATTTTAAAGATTAGAAAGCATAAAATACAACAAGACTCCAAAGCATTTTGTTCTGGAGTCTTTGCATACAAAGGTTTTATTATACTTGTAATGATTTGATTATATGCACATTCTTATTCTAAGATGCAACCTCCATATTTTCTGTTTATTTACTTTCTGCAGTTATTTGACAGTATTGTTTTCTCCATTTAGCCAAAGTATTCCTGCTAATTTTGTAAAACTTTGAAACTTCTGAATTACTCAGTTTATTTTCCTGTTGATATACTAAAATTTCAAAAATACTTTTTTCATCATAGGAACGATGCTTAGAACTAAAACCTCTGGTGCTAATAGTTTCACTTCCAAAAATAATTTGATTTAAGCTAATAATCTCAAGTGCAGAAAGTGTTTCCTTTTCCATAAACATTTTACACTCATTCATTTTATCCGGGAATTTCTGTTCTAAAATATCACTATAAATTTTAAGGTAATTAGGACCAGTTATCTGCTGTACTTCTCTATCCATTTATACAATGTTGTTTTAGGTATACCATATTCATTTATGATCTGTTCTTTTGTTTTCTTTTTATCTTCTATCAATTCCAGCATAAAAGAAATAACTTCCTGAGTATAAATATTCTTTCTGAATCGTGGAAGAATATTACTTTTTTTGAAAAGCATGTCTTGATTACCCGGAGGTGCATAAAGTATTAAGTGCTGGGTAAAAATTCTAAAAAAATCATATTCAAGCAACTTACTCCACTTCAACAATGAAAGAGTATCGATACTTTCCGATTCATACATAATTTCTACCATTTTCTCTGTACATTTAAAAAAATTGCAAATCCGTACCATATCGATATTCGTTTCATTTACCCTTTCTAAAATCATTGAACCAACATGTATATTTTTAAAATCTCTTAACATTTTTGAATTTATTATTATACAATTATTTTAATACTACTGCTCAACTATGAGCTCTGGACAAACAATAACAACACAACCGTAAATCATTTTAAATGATCTTTTACAAAAGCTGAAGGAGTAAGCTTATAGTACGCTTTGAAACATTTAGAAAAATATGCCGGACTTTCAAACCCAGCTTTAAATGCTGCTTCTGAGCTATTATATCCTTCTTTGAGAAATTCTGCAGCACGTTCTAATCTATAATTTCTAACTACTTCAACAGATGTTTTTCCCGTTATTGCTTTTATCTTACGATGCAATTGAACACGACTTACATGCAAAAGACCTGCAAATTCTTCTATACCAACAGAAGAATTACTAAGATCATTTTCCAATATTGTATATAATTTTTGCAGAAACGGATCAATAACTTTTGTCTTCTCTACATTAGAGTGTATATTAAATTGTGCTGCTAAAAGCTTTCGGTAACGAATCTGAGATTCTAAATTGTTTTGAATACGCAAAGTCAAATCCTGAATATTAAAAGGTTTAACCAAATAATCATCAGCTCCTGACTCAAGCCCCTCCAATTGACTATTCATATTTTCTTTAGCACTCAAAATGATAATAGGAATATGACTGGTCTTATCATTATTCTTCAATTCTTTACATAATGTCAAACCATCCATCACAGGCATCATAAGATCTGCAACAATAAGATCCGGAATAATTTCCTTTGCCACCATCAGCCCTTCTTCTCCATTAAAAGCTCTAATTACAATATAATTTGACGGTAATATATCCAGAATAAACTCTGACATATCAACGTTATCTTCAACCAATAGTATAACCGGATTCTCATCATTCCGATCTATTTCTTTCTCCAATAAAATTCTATTGAAATGATCTCTAGACTCATTTGACAGCTGCGATCCTATTGCAGGGTAAGGCATATGAACCATAAAGACAGTTCCTTCTCCTTCCGTACTTTCCATTTTAATAGTTCCTTGCTGAGAGCTAACAAATTCCTGAACTAAAAACAAACCAATACCAGAACCATGAACATTTAATTTTTTACTATTCTTCTCCGATTGAAAATACCTGTTAAAGATAAATGGTTTGTCACTGTCCGGAATACCAATACCAGTATCTTCAACAATAAGAACTATCCCGTCAGGCAAGCCTTTTTTAACAATTACATTAATTTTTCCTCCAGACAAAGTAAATTTCAGAGAATTCCCAATCAGATTAAACAATATTCCTTTAAGATTCTCCATATCGAATCTGTAAAGATTATTAACATCCGAAGAAAATGAAAGATCTATATCTTTACTTAATGCCATACTTTTAAACTGATCTACAACACCCTCAACAAAATCTGAGATACTTCCTATTGATTCTCCGGATATTGGTAATTTTTCTTCCAGTTTAGAGAGACTAAGCAATCTGTTTACAGAGTCAAGCAATTCCTCTGAATTCTTTTGAATTGAATCTATATTTTTCTCCTGAGAGCTTCCTGCCAGGTATTCCTTCAATTCAGAAAGTGGAGACAATATCAATGTGAGCGGAGTACGAAAATCATGAGTCATATTAGTGAAAAACCTGGATTTCATTTCCGTCAGCTGCTTTAGCTGCTCAGTTTCCTTCTGTTTAAAAGCAATAGATTGCTCAAGCTTAATCCGGAGACGCTGTAAGTAAAGCCAATATCCGACACCTGCAAAAAACAGCACTGCATATATCATATAAGCCCACCATTTCAACCACCATGGTGATGCAACGGATAATTTAACGGTCTTTATTTTTTCACTCCACTTTCCTACGGAATTACTACAGTTTACCCGAAATTCATAATTGCCAGATGGCAGCCTTGTATAATTAGCAAAAGGAATATTACCACACTCTACCCATTCTTTATCATAACCCACCAACTGATACCGAAACTTAAGATCTTGCGGTTGATTAAACTCCATTCCTGCAAAAGACATCATGAATGTATTCTGATCATAATCAAGGAATAGTTCTTTCATCTCATTGACTGGCCTATCCAATATACCATTCTTTTTATGATGATTAACTTCAATATTATTAACCTTTAAACTCGTAAATGCCACCTCAGGCTGATAATTGCTATCTCGTATTTTTGTGGGATCGAATAAAACCCAACCTTCCGGTCCTCCAAATGATAATCGTCCATCAGGTAATTGTAAACAATGAAATCTGTTAAATTCATTTCCAGGAAGCCCATATTGGGATTGAAATACTCTCACACGATAATTCCGGGGATCAAACCGGCAAAGTCCTTTATTAGTAGAGAACCAAAGATTTCCTTTGGAATCATCTGACAAAGCATACACCGTATTATCAGGCAGCCCCTGCCTCATTGTAAATATCTTCGTTTTCAATGTTTTCTTATACAGACAAATAAGCCCGTGATAACTTCCTATCCATAAAACATCTGTCCTTTTAGGATCTTTCCGAATCCCTAACAATGGTTCTTGTTTTCCCCATTTCAGTTTATAAACTCTTCTATCTTTTAAAGTGATATAAAATACTCCATTTGTTTCGGTTGTCAGCCATAATCTTTCATTGTCAGCGCACATATCACTTAGAACCAAATTCTCTCCGAATAACACTTTTAGAAATCCCGGAGGTAAGAACCATTTCCAGGCTGATGTTTTTCCATCATAAAAAAGTAAATTACCATTATAACCTGCTACTATAGGAGAACCTGACTCATTAAATGCTAATCCTTTAAGACCGATCCCTCTACTGTTTTTATCTTCAAGGCCTTTTATTTCAGGTAATTGTGTAAGTTTTCTGGTGTATGGATCGTAACAAGTCACCATATTTTTCACCCCAATCCATAGTTTCCCGTTTCTGTCATAAGAAGAACGGATATGATAGCCTGGCAGTGAAAATTCAGAATCCGCTGCTGTCCATTTAAATGTCTTTGACAGGGACATATTAAATTCCCGTTTCAATAAATTATCAGGAAAAGTATCAGCCGGAGAGAACGAATAAAATTCAGGAGTATTCAAATCTATTTTCAATATTCCCCTCGCATCTGTTCCTATCCATATAACCCCTGTTCTATCCATAAAAAAAGACTTCGCAGCTATAGAGCTCTTATGGAGAACATCATTAATAAGCAAAAGCCCTATTTTGTTATATTGCCAAACCTTCCCCCCTCTCTCAAAATAGACATTTCCATCACGCCCCGATTTGATCCATAGTACATTTTCTTTATCCTTTCCGGGTAATTTCACTTTAGATATTCTATGATTCACCACAGAATACGTGTATAAATTTTCAGTATCTCCCCAAAGAAAATCACCATTCGATTTAAAATAAAGATCAAGCGCTGTATTTCCAACAACAACGTCATTTCTATAAATAGCTGAAATAGGTAATTGATAGTGCGTATAAAACCCCTTCTTTTTATTATAACTTAGAATTCCCTTATCAGTAATGGCCCACAAAATACCTTTATGATCTTCCTGAATACCCCATAGATTTAAATTTCTCTGGGTATTTCTGAAAATATATTTTTCTAATTTTCTCCTTTTAAAATTGTAGGAAATAATATTATTTTGCTCACAAATGGCCCATAATAGATGATCACAACCTATGATCCATCCTCTCTTAAGCATTTTAAGACCAGATTTTTCAAGGGTAGATTTTAAGAAATAGTGCGTTATTTCTTCAGTTACCGTATTTAATCTATCAATATCTCCGGACTTATATTCAATCCATACTGCATTATCGAAATACTTTAAACAAATAATCAAATCACCATTAATGCTATTAGAATCCATGGGATTATGATGGAAAACTTTATAATGAACACCATCATATCTGGCTAATCCATTTTTGGTTGCAATCCATAGAAAACCTGAATTATCCTGAACTATCCCTGATACAAAAGATTGGGGTAACCCATCTGAGGTAGAAATAATCTGATATTGCTGACATTTACAGTAAATAGGGAACAACATTAGAAAGAGATAGGTACAAGATATCCAGTTCCAACGAAAAAACACTAATATTCTCAATATAAATAATTAATTTTCTTATTACCTAATATAAACAAAAGACACTATCACTAACAACACTATCTGACAAATCGTGTTAATGACATCGTATAAAATATTTACAAATCATTTTTAATGATTTAAAAACAGGATTATTATCCCGTTTTTAAATCCATAATTAATAAATATAAATTATACCAATCATTTTTCGTGTTTTTAGAATCATTTACATTAAATACAGCCGTAGTAGTTACAGAAATAGGTACTATGAAAAGCCGGGTAATATTATTTTCAGTTCTCATAAACAACATTCATTAATAGAGCGTACACAAAGAGAAATTGTTCATTAACTTTTTACGCAATTCCAAAATAAATGCTGCTTATGAATTGATCAAGTTGTTATTAAGCGCAATAGCTATATTAAATTACATATCTGATATTTTGTAGATATAAATTGATACTTGTTTATTTGTTAATAAACCAAGTGAAACAGCACCTGTTTTAAATACAGGAGAAATCAAATCTCCGCTATTAAGTTCAAGAACCGTATTCATAATTGTTCCGCTTACCGGGACATCTGCAAGATCTAAATTAATAATCCCAAGATTAAGCGACAGAGTAACTGAATCCATCTGTTTATCTTCAATAGGTACGGAACCTCCATTTTTAATTAACCCAAGATAACTTTTTCCTAATAAATTGGCATTTATTCCCTGGATACGAAATTCATACTTTATTTGATAGATACCATCTGATGGTACCACATATTCACCATTAGCATTTAATAAGGTAGCTGCCCCCATCTGTTTATCTGCTGCATCAATAGATACCCTGTTCCAGCCGCCTGTTAAGCTAAGTAAACTCCATGTTCCTGTCTTAAATGCTTTAAAAAGAGTAGTATTTCGATTGGTATCAATCATTTTTTTCCAAACATTACCGTCAAAATAGTAATATCCCTTGCTATTCATATTTACTCTTTGTCCCAACATATCTCCTCCATTTACATCTGTAATATAAACGAGCGCTCCAGACTGATCCATACCATAAATAGCTGTATTCTGCGTGAGTTGCTCTCTTGTAAGAGTTGGTGCCTTTAATCCGATGTGTTTAGAATTATCCGGTCCTCCTGTTAATGGGTCTTTCTGAAATTCAACATCCATAGTCATTTTGGGAGATGTCGTATTTATTCCTATTTGTGCGTGAGCTGTAAATCCAAAGCTCAAAATAGCTGCAACAAAAAAAAGTTTTCTCATGTTATATGTTTTTTTATCATTAATTCACTTTACAAGCCTTCTGTTTCTAAAAACAAAACAGGATAAGATAGTCCTGTTTTATTTTGTTTCTGCCTTATTAAAGACCAGAAAAACGAACAAGTTTAATTGCCCTTAATATTATTGCTGCAAAGTTCAAATTATTACATAATCACCACTATAACATATATTACTTTTACTATAACAAATGTTTCAAAATAACCCTAGTAAAGCCTTACGAGACAATCTTCTTTCACTTTATTGAACAAATTCCCCTGTCATATGATAATTAAAAAACGGGGTAAAACAATCGGTCAATCATTTGAAGAAATCAAAAAAAAATACTCATGTACATTTATAAGTGATATACATCTGAAAACTATTTCATATCCGATATTTTAATCCATAAACAATCACAATAATCTACATTACAAAATAAAGTTTGATTCAACCAGATATACTGTATACTAATCAAAGTAAATCCAATATCAGCATTACTACTAACTTACTATTTACGAAATAAGATACACAACAACATAGAAAATTAAGAGTACCGATACTATCATAATCAAAGATTATAAAGCTTTATTCTAAATGCAAAAGCACCTGAATGTTATGTAAAACCCGATTTCTGAAACAATCGTTATAGTAAAAGTAACATGTATTATAATTATTAGCCTCTAATAATCTCAATTTTGCAAAAAAAACACAGCCATAGAAGACTAAAACCTACACATGAAAAGATAGAACAGAAATCTATTTTTAAGAAAGTTATTGGAATTAATTCAAAAGCATCATCCTTTAAGTTTTGTGTAAATAAATATTGAAGTTTTATAAATTCTAAAAAATGAAAAGAAAAATTATTACGTTACACCTTTTTGCTATTTCTTTATCTGCATGTTCTCAAGTTGGTGTAAACACAGCATGCCTCCGCCTCCACGGAACTTTACATATTGACGGAGGTAATGATTATCCGGAAACCCGCATTCCTGCTGTCATTCGACAATTCAACAGCTTCATTGTAATTGGAGAAGAAAATACTGGTGGAGATACCATTGCTCCGACACCGCAATTAAAATTGAATTCCGGAACACTAAACATATCATAATGAAAAACCAGATATCCTTAAGATTTTTACTTTTAATCTTAACATTAACAACTCTAAACTGTTCAAGAACCAACGATGATGATATGCAGACAAGCACGGTTACTTCACAATACTTTCATACTCCTGCATGGATTCAAGGTACCTGGAGTGTTGCTGATGGTACAACCTCCAATAAGCTGTATAAGTTTACGTCAGAGGATTTTATACTAATGACAGCAGACGGTAGTGAACAAAGTATAACAAAGACAATTAAAGAAACGTCTATGGGTGGGAAAGTAGATGAAACTCTTAACAACAGCGCTCAATACAATTTCTTAATTACGTTTTACAATACAAATACAACAGAAAGCTTTGAATTTAGAAAGATTTCTACAACTCAAATCAAGTGTAAACATAACAGTAAAGAAATCTGGTTTGATTTAGTGAAATTATAACGAGAACAAGAGGCAGCTTTACATATTACAATCGTTTTTACAAAACAAAGCATTATGAACAAACTGTAAACATACAGTATTTACGCATCAAAAAAATTCCAAGGACGTCACTTTTAAATATAACTCATTAATAAACAGATCAATTTCCACAAAACAAAAACCAATATTTTATGAGAAAAATACTCTTTTTATGAATTTCGGAAAGATATTTTAATTATTCATTAAAATACCTATCTATTTATTTATCAAAAAGATAGATAAAGTTCACAAATAATTTAAATTAAATCACAATATATTGATTAATTTTATGTAAATTCGTTTATCCGTTTTATCAGATTGATAAAGGTTATTCTTACAATTCCCGACCCTATTCAAAGTATATTATCTTTTTGTAATATACCCTAAAACAAATCTCTCATTTTTGAAATATTTTATTTTTTATTCCTATATTTGCTTAACATTTTTTTAACTATAAATATTTATAGTTATAATTAATAAGATTGTACCGACCATATTTCTAAAAATAAGAAAACAATAAATATACTTTAATAGCATTTGAACAATTGATATTTTACTATTAAAAAATCATTATCAAATTGCATTTATGATTAAAGATATATTATAATTTTATTATTTTTATTTCCTCATAACAGCAAATCGCGATTTATGCCGATGGTATTAGCGTTTTGATATGAGATATCATTAATCATTCCTATACCGTAAATGCTATGAAAAACTTGACTAAAATCAGGCTAATGCCTTTTGAAAAGCCGGACATCAACCTTATATCATACAATCTATCAACAAACAATAGATTCTTGAATAATTACCATAAAAAAACACACATCGTTAACGATTTAACAAAAACCAATTTTATTATATCATAACAAAAAGCGATCGCCTTAATACCGAAAGGCCCTGCATTTTGTTATGAATCTCTTGCTATCATTCAATAATTATCACGCCATGAAAAACTTAACCATTATTGGACTGACGCCTTTTGAAAAACCAGACGTTAACCTTATCCCTAAACTACACCAGGCGGGTGCATTTCCCGTTTTAAGTTTAGGAAATGAAATAACGGCTGCACAGGAAGCGTTACATCAACTTGACCAGATAGACGTACCATCGTATGGTATTTATTTTTCTAAGGACAACTTCGCCTCTCTTCAAATTTCTGAAAAAGTAAGATTTGCGATCCTTCCCTTCGGAATGTTGAAACCTTTCAATCTACCTGTTGTTTATCAGGTAAGCAGTTTGGAAGAAGCCATACAGGCTGAACAATCGGGAGCAGAAGGAATCATTATTAAAGGAAATGAAGCAGGCGGATTAGTAGGCTATGAATCCACGTTTGTATTATTTCAGCGTGTGATCAAAGAAATTCAGAACATTCCGGTGTGGTTACAGGGAGGAATAGGCCTCCATACTGCAGCAGCATCAAAAGCATTGGGAGCAACAGGAGTTGTACTGGACAGTCAGCTTGCCCTGTTTCCTGAAAGTTCAGTTCCTAAGGATCTGAAAGAAGCGTGCTCAAAACTGAATGGTACGGAAACTAAGGTGATTGCTAATCATCGTGTATTGGTAAGACCCAATTCACCTGTATTACCTGAAAATGTAACAGCTGAAGATCTGAAACAGTACTTTACCGGTCTTGACCTTAGTACCTGTTATATTCCTATGGGACAAGACATTTCGCTGGCAACAGACCTGTATGAGGATTTTAAAACCCTGAAAAAGCTGATTTTCGGATTCAAAGAGGCTATGTATGGACATCTGAAACAGGCAAAAGCACTGAAGGTAATCAATAAAGACAATCCAATGGCTCAGGAGCTGGGGCTGCGTTATCCTATCGCTCAAGGTCCTATGACCCGTGTAAGTGATGTTCCTTTATTTGCCAATGCAGTAGCGGAAGCAGGAGCCTTACCTTTTGTTGCCTTATCCTTATTAAAAGGAGAATCTGCAAAATCTTTGGTGATGGATACCAAAAAACTGGCTGGAGAAAAAACATGGGGTGTAGGGATCCTGGGATTTGCACCGCAAGAATTAAGAGAAGAACAGACCTCGTATATATTAGAAGCTAAACCTCCTGTGGTTTTGATTGCAGGCGGAAGACCAGCTCAGGCTAAAGTATTTGAAAAAGCCGGAATAAAATCATTCTTACACGTTCCTTCCCCTGCCCTTCTGGATATTTTCCTTAAAGAAGGTGCTAAAAATTTCATTTTTGAAGGACGCGAATGTGGAGGGCATGTAGGTCCTCTTTCAAGTATGGTCCTTTGGGAAAAACAAATTGAACGTATCTTAAAAGAAGAACACCCTGAAAACATCAGTGTCTTTTTTGCAGGAGGGATTCACAACGCATTTTCAACCGCGTTTGTTTCTATCATGGCTGCACCATTAGCTGCAAGAGGAGTAAAAATTGGTGTATTAATGGGAACTGCTTATCTCTATACACACGAAGCGGTGCAAACCGGAGCCATTCAGGAAGAATTCCAGGCGCAGGCTATGCAGGCAAAAGATACCGTTCTATTGGAAACAGCCCCGGGACATGAAACCCGTTGTTTAAATACTGCATTTGCCAACCATTTCAATACAGAAAAAGCAAAACTTCTTGCTGCCGGAGTGGACAAAAAACAGGTGTGGGAACAACTTGAAAAATTAAACGTAGGCCGTTTACGAATTGCGGCTAAAGGTATAGAGCGTCAGGGTGATAAACTTGTCAGCATTCCTAAAGATGACCAACTAGACTTAGGAATGTACATGATAGGACAGGTAGCCACGATGCACAATCGAGTGATCTCATTAGCTGCTTTACACCAAAGTGTTGTAGACAATTACGAGCATATTCAGAATGCGGCGTTACCAGAAGAACCTATTTCTACAGAAAAACCTCTGGACATCGCTATCGTAGGGATGGAATGTATCTTCCCTGGTGCTAAAAATCTCGATGAATACTGGAGAAATATCATTTTAGGAAAAGACAGTGTTACTGAAGTACCGGATGAAAGATGGAATAAAGAACTTTATTACAAACCTGATTCCAATGAATCGGATGTATCTCATTCCAAATGGGGAGGATTTATTCCTAAAATTGATTTTGATCCTCTGGCATTCGGAATTCCGCCACAATCGCTTGCAGCCATTGAACCCACACAGCTTCTAACCTTATTGGTTGCAAAACGTGCTATGGACGATGCCGGATATGGTGAAAAACACATCAACAGAGATAACATTTCTGTCATTATAGGTGCTGAAGGAGGTAATGACCTTGCCAACAGCTATAGTTTCAGAGGATATTATAAGCAGGTTTTCGGAGAACTTCATGAAGAAGTAAAAGAAGCTTTCCCACATACTACAGAAGATTCTTTCCCAGGTATTCTGGCCAATGTAATCGCAGGTAGAATTACAAACCGACTGGATCTTGGCGGCAGAAACTTTACCGTAGATGCAGCTTGTGCTTCTTCTTTGGCTGCAATTGATCTTGCTTGCCAGGAATTGGTATTAGGAAAGTCAGATATGGTTCTTGCCGGAGGAGCAGATTTACATAACGGAATCAATGATTATCTGATGTTCTCCAGCACACATGCCCTATCCAGAAAAGGAAGATGTGCTACATTCGATGGTGATGCAGACGGTATCGCCCTTGGAGAAGGTATTGCTATCCTTGTTTTAAAAAGATACGAAGATGCTGTACGTGATGGTGACCGTATTTATTCGGTGATCAAGGGAGTTGGAGGATCCAGTGACGGAAAAGCTCTTGGACTGACTGCTCCAAGACAAATAGGCCAGGTAAGAGCATTAGAACGTGCTTATTCCCAGGCTGGGATCAGTCCTGCTTCCGTAGGTCTTGTAGAAGCTCATGGTACAGGAACTGTGGTAGGAGACAAAACAGAATTAAGTGCACTGACTAATTTATTCAGCCGTTCAGGAGCTTTACCGGGACAGACTCATTTAGGTTCTGTGAAAACACAGATCGGGCATACCAAGTGTGCAGCAGGATTAGCTGGATTAATCAAAGCTTCGCTTGCCGTTTATCACGGGGTAAAACCACCTACCCTACACCTTCAGCAGCCTAATGCCTATTACAATTCAGAAACCAGTCCGTTTGCATTCCATGCAGAAAGTGGATTATGGGGTGAGAAAAACCGTTATGCAGGAATCAGTGCTTTCGGATTTGGGGGAACAAATTTCCATACGGTAATTGCCAACCATCCTAAACAGGATAATTCAATTACAATGCAGTCATGGCCTTCAGAATTATTTGTTTTCCGTGGAGACACTTACGAAGAAGCAAAAGGACAGTCAAGCCAGATCAAAACCTTATTAGAAATTAATGATGGTATTCCATTAAAAGATATCGCTTACAGTTTAAGCATCAGTTCAGAAAAGCGAATTCAGTTCAGTATTGTTGCAGACACCGCTGAAGACCTGATGATGAAGCTTGAACTGGTATTGCTGGGGATTGAAACAAAAGACACTTTTACGGTTAATAAAAAAGAAGGTAAAGTAGCTTTCACATTCCCTGGACAAGGCAGTCAGAGAATCAATATGGCTCGTGACTTATTTGTGGTTTTCCCGGCTATGCGTAAGATCATTGATGAATATCCTGAACTTGAAAAAGTAGTTTTCCCATCCAAGACCTTTAATGAAGCTGATTTAAAACAACAGAAAGAAACCATAAAAGATACCCGTTTAGCACAACCGCTTTTAGGAATTGTAGACCTTGCATTGGCTAAATTCCTTGAGTCATTGGGAATTATTCCTGATATGCTGGCAGGTCACAGCTATGGTGAAATACCTGCTTTATGTTTTGCAGGAGTATTTGGAGAAGATAAACTGGTTGACTTAAGTGTTAAGAGAGCTCAATCTATTTTAGACTCAGTAGAAGGAGGAGATCCGGGTTCAATGCTGGCAGCAAGTGCTACTCCGGAACGTTTACAGCCAATTATTGCAAAAGTAGAAGGATGTTATCCTGTAAACTTCAATGCTCCTACCCAATGTGTCATTGCCGGAAGTACAGAAGCCATCAATAAATTGCTGGAAGTGCTTAAACAAGAAGGTATTTCTGCAAAAAAATTAGAAGTTGCATGTGCATTCCACAGCCCGTTATTAGCAAAATCCAAGGACTTATATGCTGAAGTATTAAAAGACGTTCCTTTCCAGGAAATGCAGATCCCTGTATGGTCTAATACCACAGCAGAAGTATATCCCGCGAATCCATCAGAAATAAAAGAAAGACTTACTGACCATCTGGTACAGCCTGTAAGATTTGTAGAACAGCTTCAGGCGATGTACAACGACGGTGCCAGAATATTTATAGAAGTAGGCCCCGGAAAAGTACTTACCGGATTAACCAAATCCTGTCTGGAAAAAGATCAGTTAACCTTATATGTTGAAGACAACAGCCGTAATAAATTCAGTCATCTTCTTTGCATGCTGGCTCAATATTTAGGAACCGGCAGAAGCTTCAATATTGATAAACTTTTTGATGGTAGAAGCGTGAAGGTTATTGATCTTAACCAACCCGAGCTTTACAAGAAAAGCCCTGCCATCTGGCGTGTTAACGGGCAAACTGCCCACCCAACTACCGGTAATCTGCCAGCAAATGGTGCATTACCACTTATAAACCCTATTCCCATGAACAATTTTACTAATAATACACAGGCACCTGCAACTGAGGCTCAGTCTACTGCTGAACGTATGTTGCAGGAATATTTAAACAGTATGAAATTAATGATACAGGCACAGCGTGATGTGATGCTTTCCTTTATGGGACAGAATCCTCAGGCATTCCCTGCTCCTGTATATCATTCACCAGCACCAGTTGCTGCGCACCAGCCAATATCTTCCATTCCGGTTCAGCCTGTTCAACAGGAAAGACCGGTAGCCGTTGCTGCTGTGAAGCAAGCTCCTACAAGAGATATCAAATCCTTATTACTACAGGTAGTAAGTGACAAAACAGGATATCCTCAGGAAATGCTGGGTATGGAAATGGACCTTGAAGCTGATTTAAGTATTGATTCTATTAAAAGAGTGGAGATCATTGGAACACTTCGTAATGAACTGGGAACTCTGGGTAACGGAAATACCAATGAAGACACCGTTATGGAGCAATTAGCCGGAATAAAAACTTTAAGCGGCCTTGTTTCATGGCTTACTGAATTTTCAGGAGCTGAAACAACTGCTACGCCTGAAAAAAACGGTTCTTCAGCTGAACCAACAAGTTCAAAACCACAAACACAACCGACATTCTCTCTTGAACACCTTCAAAATGCGATTCTGAATATCGTAAGTGAAAAAACAGGATACCCAAAAGAAATGTTAGGTCTTGATCTTGACCTGGAAGCAGATTTAAGTATAGACTCCATCAAACGTATGGAAATCATCGGTGATCTTAAAACCAAAATCGGGTTTGGCCAAAACCTTGAACAGGCTGATGATGTTATGGAAAAACTGGCTGCTATTAAAACACTTCGCGGCCTGGCGAGCTGGATCAGCGAAATGAATAGTGAAACCAACGAAGCTGCCCATGAAGTGAAAGAAACCAATATCGCAGAGCCAACTCAAAATGTACTTTCACGTCTTCGTTTCGATATCACTCCTACCGATGATTTTTTAGTACAAAATACAGAAGTATTGCAGGGAAAACGTTTTGCGATTACACAAGATGACAATAAACAAACTTCAGCGATTAAAGAAGCTTTGGAAAAGCATGGAGCTATTGTAGAATTAGTAGATACAGAAAAAGATTTTTCTAATATTGACGGATTAATTATGCTGGATTTATTCTCAGCAACTGATAAACCAAGCATTATTGATCATGTAGATCTGATCAAAAAACTGGATTTTGATAAGGCAAAATGGGTATATCTGATTTCTGATATTCCGGCACACCTTCAGGAAATTACAGATGCAAGCATATTACGCCACCATCAGGGGTATCCGGGACTTTTCAAAAGCCTGGCAAGAGAATTTGATAATACAACCTGCAGACTGATCAGCCTTGGCACGCCTCAGGAAGTAGATCAGATTGCTGAAATTACTTTAAAGGAAATCCTTACCAATGATAAACCCGCTGAAGTTATTTATAAAAATGATCAGAGACATAAAGTAGACATTATCCCTTCTCCATTGTCAACAAGCTTAAACGAAGCTCATATCCAATTAGATCAAAAATCTGTGGTATTGGTATTGGGAGGTGCCCAGGGAATCACTGCTGAATTGGCAAAACATATGTCTCAGGCTTATCCTTGTACTTATATTCTGGTAGGAAGATCAGCTGATCCAAGAGAGGGAGCATTAGAATTAAAAGAATTTGAAGCTATGAAAACCAAAGAAGAAATCAGAGGTTTTCTTATCAGATCCGGCCAATTCACTGCCCCTGCAGAAATAGAAAAAGAAACAACTAAGATTTTCAAAAACAATCAGATCCTGCGCACAATCCGTGATATGGAAGCGCTTGGAAATACTATTATTTACCAGTCATTGGATCTTTGTGACGAAGAAGGTTTGAGTAATCTGATCAGCAGTATTTATGAAAAATACAACCGTCTGGATGGAGTAATCCATGGAGCAGGTCTCTTAGAAGATAAATTATTCAAACAAAAGACAACAAGCTCTTTCGGGCGTGTATTTGACACCAAAGTAAAACCACTTCGTGTATTGGCAGAACAGCTTCGTTCAGACTGCCAGTTTGTAGTATTATTCTCAAGTATTGCATCTGTATACGGTAACAAAGGTCAGACAGATTATGCTGCAGCCAACAGTGTACTGGATGATTACGCGAATGCTTTAAACAAAAGATTAAAAGGAAAAGTAATCTCTATCAACTGGGGACCATGGAAAGGTGCCGGAATGGTTTCCTCTACTCTTGAATCAGAATACGAACGCAGAGGTATTTCCATGATCCCATTGGATGAAGGAAAAGAAATCTTCCTTAACGAGATTAAATACGGAACTGAAAGCCAGGTGCTGATCATGTCAGGAAATAATTGGTAAAAATCTGTATAAACGAAGTATGAAAAAAACAGATGTTGCTGTAATTGGTCTATCCTGTGTCTTTCCCGGGGCACAGGATGCCAGCACTTTTTGGCAGAATATTGTCAATAAAGTTGATTCTACCGAGCTGGCTCCGGCTGATCGGATAGATCCGGTTCATTTCAGTGATGCGACAAGTCCCGTTGACCGTTTTTACTGTCAGCGTGGAGGGTTTATCCCTGATTATACATTCGATCCTACCGCATTTGGTATCCTGCCATTGGCTGTTGAAGGAACGGAACCTGACCATTTGCTTACCCTTGATCTGGTACAGAAAGCGCTTGAAGACGCAGGCGTATTTCAGAAGAATATTTCCCTTGAAAAAACGGGAATCATCATTGGTAAAGGAAATTACACAGGTCCTGGAGCTACCCGTGCTATCGAAATTGTAAGAACCGGAGAACAAATTTCTTCATTATTACAGGAATTGCTGCCTCAGGTTTCTTCTGCAGACATTGAAAAAGTAAAACATGCTTTTCAACAGCGTAAAGGACGTTTTGCAGCAGATACTGCCATGGGATTAATTCCCAATCTTGTTGCCTCTCTTGTTGCCAACCGCTTCAATTTAGGAGGCGCTGCATTTACTGTAGATGCCGCTTGTGCCTCTGCTTTAATTGCTGTAGATCATGCTGTACAGGAACTTCAGAGAGGTCGTTCTGATATTATGATCGCAGGAGGTGTACACACTGGACAGAATGCCGCTTTCTGGAGTATTTTTGCCCAGTTGGGTGCCATGTCTCACCAACAGCAGATCAAACCGTTCAGTATGGATGCTGACGGTCTATTGATTGGGGAAGGCTGCGGTTTTGTAGTCTTAAAAAGATTAGAAGATGCCGTTCGTGATCAGGATAAAATCTATGCGGTGATCAAAGGCGTGGGGGTAAGCAGCGATGGTAATGGAACCAGCGTGATGAGCCCATCTGTAAAAGGCCAGTTGAAAGCTTTGGAACAGGCATGGATTAATGCTGATTTAGATAAAAATAAAGTGGGATATCTTGAGGCGCACGGCACAGGAACTCCCCTTGGAGATAAAACAGAACTTCAGACCTTAGCTCAGTTCTTCGGAAAAGAAGAAACTGCGCCGGCAGCAGGTATCGGATCTGTAAAATCCAATATCGGGCATGCTATGCCAGCTGCCGGAATTGCTGGATTGATTAAAACCTGTTTAGCATTGCATCACGATACTCTGCCACCAACCTTATATTGTGAAAATCCGACTTCGGATATGAAGAATACAAGGTTTGAACCTGTGCAGGAAGCCAAAAACTGGTCAAAAACAGGACTGCCAAAAGTAGCTGCAGTGAATGCTTTCGGATTCGGAGGAATCAATGCCCACGTTGTTCTGGAAGGCTATGATATGCCGAAAAAAGATCATGTGTTGATATTGGCAAGACCTACCCATGAAGAACTGCTTTCTGCATTACAAAATAATGAAACGACCATTGGTGAAGGAGATTTCAGAATTGCGATATTCGATCCAACGCCTGCAAGAATAGAAAAAGCCATTAAAATTGTTTCCAAAAATATCATCTGGAAAAACAAACAGGATATCTGGTACACTTCTACTCCATTATTAAAAGATAGCGGTAAAGTAGCCTTTGTATTTCCCGGCTTAGATGGACTGGCAAAAGGTGAAGTAGAAACGGTAAGCCGTTATTTTGGACTGACAGCCCCTATCGAAACGGAAGGTGAAGGTCTTTTAACCGATGCCTTAAATATTTTCAACAACTGCAGTATCCTTGATAATTCACTGAAAAAACTGGGAATTATCCCAGATATGAATGCCGGACACAGTTTAGGAGAATGGCTGGCAGGATATTCATCTGAGCTGGCAGAAGCCAACTCAGTAAAAGCTTTAATTGATGTGCTGAATCCTGAAACTTTTGAATTAAAAGATTCCAAGTTCATCGCCATAGGAGCCGGAATTGAGGTCATAAAACCTTTTATTACTGAAATTCCAAACCTTTATGTTTCCAATGACAACTGCCCTAATCAGGTGATTCTTTGCGGAAGCAATGCAGCATTGGATGAGTTAGTTCCTTTGTTAAAAGCAAAACAGATCTTCCATCAGGTATTACCGTTCCAATCCGGATTCCACTCTCCTTTTATCGCTGATAAACTGGATGTGATCCTTGCCGGAATGGAAAAAGCACAGTTTCAGAAGACAAAAATTCCATTGTGGTCTGCTACCACATTAGAACCTTATCCCGCAGATCAGGCAGCGATCAGAAAACTGAGTGCTGAACATTTGGTTGAACCTGTTCGCTTCCGTGAACTGACAGATAAATTATACGAAGAAGGCGCAAGAGTTTTCATTCAAGTCGGAACTGGCGGTCTGATTGGATTTATTGATGATACTTTAAAAGGAAAAGCTTTCAGTACCATTGCATCCAGCGTTCCGACCCGTTCTGCATTGGCACAGTTACAACGTGTAGTGGCTTCATTATTTGTAGAAGGAAAAACAATCGCTCTTGACTTTTTAGAGATTCAGAATCATTCAAAAAAAGCATCAGGAAAAGGTATTAAACTGGAATTAGGTTCACCTATTATCCGTAATTTCAAAGAAGTGAAAGCATTGGCTCAGTCCTTTGACACGCCAAAACAATATACAGCAACAGCTTCAGCTATTGCTGCAAAAAGCGGCCACCCGCTGGTACAGGCATTTCAGGACAACGTTGCAGATATGATCCGTATGCAGGAAGAAGTACTGACTTTATTCCAGAACCGTCCGGAAATCACGATTCAAAGACCTGTACCTGTAGCTCCTGCAGCTCAAAAAGCACCAAGAAGTACAACCTTCACAAAAGACTTGTATGTAACTCTGGAAAGTCATCCTTACCTGATCGACCACAGCTTATTGAGACAGCCTAAAGGATGGGCTCATGTAGCTGATATGGAACCGGTAATTCCTATGACGATGATCTTTGAACAATTAGCAGAAATTGCGGAAGCGGAAATTCCGGGAACACTGGTTCATAAAATCATGAACGTAAGTGTATTCCAATGGATGAACGTCGCCAAACCTTTCGAAAAAACCGTAAAAGGAGAATGGCGCTCACCCAATCACGCTTATCTCGATATTGAAAACTTTGCCAATGCAGAAGTAGTCTTAAAATCTGCTCCTATTCCAACGCCTGATTTCAATATTTCCATCGGTAATATTTTGCCTATCGAAAGAACCCCTGAAGAAATCTATGACATGCATATGTTCCATGGAGATAAATATCAGGGAATTACGGAAGTTTCGGCCGTTGGAGACAAAGGAATCATCGGAAAAATAAAAGGAAACGGTGGTAAAGGTTCTTTGCTTGATAATGCAGGACAGCTATTCGGGCTTTGGCTTCAGCTTACTTTGGTGAAAGACCGTATTGCATTCCCTGTAAAAATCAGAGACATTGAATTCTTCGGAGATATGCATGATCAGGAAGGTATTTTTGAGTGTACCTGCATGCTGACTGAGCTTAATGATGAATTCGCCATTGCAGATATCATCCTGAAAAGAGACGGAAAAGTATGGTGCGCCATTACCGGCTGGCAAAACAGAAGACTGGAAATTGATGCCGCATTATGGAATGTTTCCATGTCACCGCTGCACAACCGTCTTTCGGAAGAGATTGCCCCTGAAGTATTTTTCTTCCATCAGGCATACACCAGAGTCGCTTCATGGGATTTTATCCTGAAAAGATATTTCAACCAGACAGAAAAACAGCACCACCAACAGTTATTGCCTAACAAAAAGAAAAACTGGATGGTAAGCCGTGTGGCGGTGAAAGATGCTGTAAGAAACCTTCTGCGTCAGGAAAAAAATCATGCCTGCTTCCCGATCACCTTTGAAATCCGTTCCGATGAAGTGGGGAAACCTTACCTCATCAGTGATTTTACAAAAGACATCCATATTTCTCTGGCTCACAAAGGAAAAGAAGCCGTAGGAATCGCGAGATATGGAAAATCTGTAGGAATCGATATGGAACTGATGGAAGAACGCAGTTCAGGATTCTACGACATGGTATTTACCGACAAAGAATTAACCTTATTAAAAGACAGAGATCAGGCAGAATGGACCACCCGATTCTGGGTAGCCAAGGAAGCTTACGGAAAGTTCCTGGGAACAGGACTGAAAGGAAATCCTAAAGCCTTTGAAGTCGAATTTATAAAAGATGATCACCTGTGGATCAACAATATTGAAATCAAAACTATTAAACATAAAAATTATATTATCGGATGGACACTGTAAACGCAACATTAAAAATGAACCACGAAGAACTTTTTACTTTATTAAAAGGTTTTATTACTGAAGTGATAGGTGCTGAATTTGTAGAAGAGATGGATATTACTCCTGAAAGTTCATTCACCAAAGATCTTGAAATGGACAGCATTGAAATTGTCTCTTTCTCTGAAAAGATCAAAGCGCATTTTGGCGATCAGATCGACTTTACAGGTTGGTTATCTTCTATGGATCTTGACCAGCTGATCAATCTTGACCTTAGTATGATCATCAATTATATCTACGAATGCCAATAATCACTGTCAATAACAGACAAGTTCATATACAGGAACTCAACAAAGGAGCCGAACAAACCGTGGTACTCATCCACGGTATGTTCAGTAACCTGTCCATTTATTATTTTAATATTGCCCCTGTGTTGGCAAAGCATTTCCATGTGGTGATGTACGATCTGAAAAGCCACGGTATGAGTGAACGCTTTCTGGATGGGTACGATCTTGACAACATGTCATCCGATTTAATAGGTTTAATAGATCACCTTCAACTGGAAAAAGTACACCTTGTAGGCTATAGCTTCGGAGGTCTTATTGCGTTGAAAACAGCATTAGAATATCCTGACCGCGTGAATCAGCTCGTGGTGATGGAAGCTCCGGATCCTCAGGACGAAAAAGCCCGTAACATCATTGATGAATACAGCAAAGAGTTTCTTGAGCATTATGTAGCCAACTTTACAGATACCACCAAAGTGCAGATGGGCAAAAGACAAATGGAAAAGAACCATCGTATGTATGAATTTCTGTTTAACCAGACCAGCATTAAAGCAGATATGATCAGGGAAAAACATTTCCTGGGTGAAACCGACTTCAACAAACTTACGGCTTCTACTCTATTGCTTTATGGCGCTGACTCCAACTGCAGACCTACCGGTGAGTGGCTGCAATCTCAAATCAGCCAGTCTGAACTTGAATTAATTCCGGGTGATCACAATATTCCTATTCAGGAACCTCAGCTCATTGCTGAAACGATCTCTCAATTTTTATCTAAAATTTTAACACAAAACCATGGCTAAATTTGCATTTATAGTTCCACCATTAACAGGTCATGTCAACCCTACCCTAAGCATCGGTGCTACGCTGCTGGAAAGAGGACATGAAGTAGCCTGGATCAGCCTTGACCCGACTTTAGAGGCTAAACTTCCCGAGGGAGGAAAATTATTACTGATCCAATACGATCAGACCGACGAAGAAAAGAAAGAAAGTGAACAATATCTCGATATTATTTCCAAAAAAGTAGTGTATGGTATAGACAGTGTGAAGTTTCTGTACGAAGAGGTTCTTATCCCGCTGAACAGACATTGCTATAATGGTATTGTTTCATTATTAAAAACATATCAGCCAGATTTGATTATCGGGGATCATCAGTTATTTGCAGCCCCGGTTGCCGCAAAGGCACTCGGAATTCCTTATGCTACTTCCGTTACCGCTCCGGCAGCCATCAAAATCATGAATGAGCTTCCAAAAGTACACGAATGGGAAGTGAATCAGATCATTGATCTACAGAAAGAATTAGGCTTCAATGAAGAGCGTTCTCTCGCAACTTCAGATCTTTTGACCCTTGTTCTGACCTCCAATTATTTCTTTGGGGAAATGGAAGATCTGGCACCTCAATATCAATTCACAGGACCAGTTCTTACAGAGCGTCGTATTTCTTGTGAATTCGATTGGGACAGATTGAAAAATGCTACCAACAAAAAGATCCTGGTAAGTATTGGAACTACCTTCGATCATGATCATAAAAAAGCATTCTTCCAGAAGGTCATTGATGCTTTTAAAGATGAAAACTTAACCGTTGTAGTGGTTTCTGATCCACAGCTTTTTGAGCAGTGGCCGGATAATTTTATGGTCTATCAGCAGGTTCCTCAGCTGGATCTGTTACCTCATCTGGATGGTGTGGTTTGCCATGGCGGTCACAACACCGTTTCTGAAACATTATCCAATGGTATTCCTTTGGTAGTGATTCCGATTGCGTATGACCAGTCGCATGTTGCAGGGCGTGTTGTGCGTACAGAAGCGGGTGAGCGTCTTAATTTTAACCGATTTAAAGCCAATCACCTGAGAGAGGCTGTACAACAGATTTTAAATAATCCAAGCTACCGTGAAGCGGCTCAGAAAGTAGGACAGTCTTTTGTGGAAGCAGGAGGCGCACCTACAGCAGCTAATCTATTGGAACAGGCTATATCAAAGGCTTCAAAACCTGAAAAGCCATCTAAGTTTTTATTCGTTGTTCCTCCGTTTTTCGGACATGTAAGCCCTACTTTAAGTGTGGGAGCAAGTCTGATTGCCCGCGGACACGAAGTAAAATGGTTCGGGATTACGCCTCTAGACAGCAAACATATTCCTGAAGGAGGTTCTTATTTCTACCCTGAAGAAGATCTTATCCCATATCAGGAGGAAATTGCCCGTATTTTAAAAAGACAGGATGACGGACCCGCATGTTCCGGACCTGAAGTAATGAAACTGGCACTGGAAGAAACCTATGTTCCTTTCGCTAAAATGATGATGCCGGGATTAACCAGACTTACAGAAAGCTGGATGCCTGATGTGATTGTGAACGACTGTATCACTTTCGGAGGGGCTCTTTTCGCTCACAAAAATAATATTCCTTGTGTAACGACAACTCCAGTTCCGCCGGATGTGATGGGAGACACGGAAAAAAGTGCTCCAAAAATCTGGGAATGGCAGCAAAACCTGATTAAAGACCTTCAAAAGGAAGTAGGTATTCATGAGGAAGGAATTTACATCCATTCTCACAAGCTGAATATGGTGTTTACTTCGCAGGCTTTCGCTGGTTTTGAAACCGTTCCGCCTCATATGAAATTTGTAGGTCCTGTGAAAGGCCGTCCGAACGATGCTCCATTTGACTGGGATAAATTAAACGCTTCCACAACTCCTAAAATATTTGTATCATTGGGAACGCTGCTGGTAGATATCAGAAAAGCCTTCTTTGAAAAGATCATCGCAGCATTTAAAGATCAGCCGGTAACAGTGATTGCTGCTACTCCACCGGAAATTTTTGAAGAATGGCCGGACAACTTTATTGTGAACAGCTTTGTCCCTCAATCGGCAGTAATGCAGCAAATGGATATGGTAATTTGCCATGGTGGTTTCAATACGGTAAATGATACTTTCCGTAATGGCTTACCAATGCTGATCACTCCAATTGCTTATGATCACTTCCACATTGCAAAACTTATTGAGCAGGCAGGCTGTGGAATCAGCATCCGGTACAAAAGACTTCGTGTAGATGCTCTTCGTGAAACGGTTTTTGAATTATTGGAAAATCCAAAATACAGAACCGCCGCTCAGGAAGTCCGCAACACATTTACGCTTGCCGGAGGAAATGACAAAGCCGTAGAACTATTAGAAAATTTTGTACATGAACATTTAATATTAGCCTCCGTATAAGCTCATGTAATCGCAATGATCTGGAAACAAAGGTTGATGAAGACATTGTGATTCATACAACCTTAAAAAAGAAGATATCCGTATATGAAAAGAAGATTGCTATTTGGTGAACGCATGTTACTGGGAAATGGAACAGAACCTTTTAACGCGGTCATTCCGTTCAGACTGAAAGGGACTTTTACATTAAAAGAGATCCAGCAGGCTTTAGCCCAAATTCAAAATAAACATCCATGGCTGAGAGCATTAATCAGCCATGATGAAAAAAATATTCCCTGGTTTAATGTTCCTGAAAAAACCATTTCTATTCCTGTAAGAATCGTCACCAGACAAAGTGAAGATCAGTGGCAGGAAGAATCCAAAAAAGAATGGAACACCACCTTTAATTACGAAAAACTACCCCTGATCCGGTTTATCTGGATCAAAGGAGAAGACGTCTCCGACATGCTGTTTGTATTCCATCATTGTCTTTGTGATGGTGGCTCTGCAATGGCTTTCTTAAAAGAGTTTTTCATCGTTCTGGACAATCCGGCTGCCGATATAGGAATAGAAAACCCGATAATGGGAATTCAGGATGTAGTTCCTGCCCATATTCTGAACAGTCGAAGACAAAAACTAAAAGCCAGATTTATCGGAAGACTGGCAGCTACAGCCATCAAATGGCTTCCGGTAAACAAAAAACCTGTTGAAAGACAGAATGACTATCTGATCCATGGAAAACTGGATGAAGAAACAAGTCAGCAGGTCATCGCTTATTGCAAATCCCAGGAAATTACCGTCAATACATTTTTGAGTGTCGCATTATTACATTCATTTAAAAAAGTAAGAGGTAAAAAATCCTTCAACAAAGTTTCCTGTCCGGTAGATATCAGACGTTTTGCCAAACAGATTAAAGAAGATCATATCTTCGCTTTCGGGCTGATGATTGTGATTTCTTATGATGAAAAGCTAAGCTTTACAGAGAATCTCCGTGCAATGCAGAAATCTGTTGAACAAAAGGCTTCAAAGCTGGATCCGTATATCACTATGATGGTAATGGAATCCGGACATGATGCGCTGAAAAGTTTCACCAGACTGTTAAAGAACGGAAAGTCTTCCAACGACTGTATGTTTTCTAATCTGGGACCTCTTCAGATTCCCCATGAGTATAAAGAGTTTTCAGTAGAGACAATCTTTAGCCCATCGGTCATTGGTCCATTGGGAAATACCACAACGCTGGTGGTTTCTACCTACCGTGGAAGAATGGATTTTTCAATCATGGGAAGCGAAGGCTATTTACCTTATACTGAAGTAACAGCCATCCGTGATGAGGTTCTGAGGACAATTTATTCACAAGTTAAACAAACAGCAGTATCATGATCAAAAGACCCTTAATGATGGTGGAAAGGATCATGTATGTAGATCCGGAAACACCTTTAAACTGTATTTATACAGCAAAAATAAACGGACAGGTTTCTGAGGACAATTTTAAAACAGCCTTAGTGAAAATCCAGCAGAAGCACCCTATTCTGAGAGTCAATATTGATCATAGCAGGGGGCGCTATCCTTTTTTTATGGGACAAAGGGATATTGAGCCTATTCCCCTTCGTATTGTAGAACGAAAGACAGATGATGATTGGATCAAAGAATCCGAAAAAGGATGGTTTCAACTTTTTGAAACTCCCAAAAAGCCACTGGCCGAAGTAGTCTGGATAAAAGGACAGGATACTTCCGAAATTCTTTGGATCATGCCTCACTGCATTTCAGACGGAACCACCGGAGTGACCTTAATGCGCGAACTTCTGAGTTTGCTGGATAATCCTCATTCCCCGCTGATTCCTTATGTAGCTTTTGAATCTGTAGATGATTTTCTGCCTTCGGATTTTAATACAGGAATCAAAAAATATAAAGCTAGCCTCTACTTGCTATTTGCCAGGGTATTCTTTTCTATCCAACGAAAAAGTAAAAAGAGAAACCTTGGAAAAAACTACGCCATCCACTGGAAAATGACGCCGGAGGATACAAAACTGATCACAGAAAAATGTAAAGCCAACGGAATCTCCGTTCATGCTTTGCTGTGTTCTTCTGTGATGCAGGCGTTCAGGGATATTCAGGGAGACCGTGCCAAAGGGAAGGTGATCAGTCCTGTAGATGTACGCCATTTTATCCCGGAAATAAAAGAAGATCATTTATTTGCTTTCGCTCCAACCGTAGAACTTTCCCTGAAAAAAGACAGCAAGGATGTTCTGAGCAATGCCAAGCAGATCAAAAGAGATCTTATTGAGAAAATTGATAAGCTGGAAGCCCGTGAACTCCTATGGATGGGAGAACGCATGCATCCCATTGTGGAACGTATGATCCGTATGCTGAGATCCAGCGAAGGCGGACATGATGTAACCTTATCCAATATGGGAAAGGTAAATATCCCGAATGATTACACAAATTTCAATCTGGAAACGGTCTTTAGTCCTACCGTGGCTTTCCCATGGCTGAACTCGAATACCTTAGTCGCCAGTACGTACAACCAGCAGATGGACTTCACCTTCATGTCCAATGAAAATTTCCTTCCCAAAGAGGAAGCCCATAAGATAAAAGATAAAGCCATTGAGCTATTGACCACCTCATGAAATTTAAAATAAAGCCGCCAAAGCCAAAACCTATAAAAAAAACCACCCTCAGACGCTTTCTCATGAAGCGTACGATTTACTATGTCCTCCCGAATGTATTTTTTAATTTCATCATCGCGTATGCCAGCTTTAAAGAGCTAGGCTACACCCATTTTTTCTCAGGAACCCAAAACCTGGCCCGCCTTACCCTGCCAATGGCTATTTTCCTTCCGGTAGTCCTTACTATTGATATCATCAAAAGAGTAACCGACGCCGCCAGCCAGGAAGCCATAGAATTTACCGTAGACGAACAGTTAAATATTAAAAAGCTAATGACCAAACTAAGCATCCTACATGGTTTGATTACAGGTTCATTGGTACTCTCCCTACTCTTTATAGGACAATACAATTTCTCAAAGGATTATAAGCTGGACGCTACGGCAATGGCTGTTGTTGTGGGTGTATTGGCAGGTGTGTTGTCTGTGGTGTTTGTGTATTTGCCGATTTGGAGATTGAGGAGGTGGATGTGTAGGAGAACCGCTTCAACAATTTTAGATATTAATTAATAATATTTTTTATCCGTAATATAAATAAAGACCTGAACATTAATAATTCAGGTCTTTATCATTAATATAAACATACTCATTTATGGATTACCGTAATTTTTTTTCTCTTGTTTTATTTTTCTTTGCATTTTAATATCATTATTTTTACGGCAAATACTATTTTTCTTTCAATAATGGCTAAAAAAGACCAGACGAAATCCACTGAAGAAATTCTTTGGGACTCTGCAAATAAATTACGTGGCTCTGTAGAACCATCAGAATATAAACATGTTGTTCTAAGTTTGATATTTCTCAAATTTGCGAATGATAAATTTTTAAGAAGAAGACAAGAGCTTATCAACGAGCACAAAGAAGCATTTCTGGAAATTCCGGAATTCTATCAGGCAGAAAATATTTTTTACCTTCCTGAAGAATCCCGATGGACATACATTATAGAAAATGCTAAACAGGAAGACATTACTTTAAAAGTAGATTCTGCACTGAAAACAATAGAACGTACCAACAAGTCATTAGAGGGTGCTTTACCAGATAATTATTTTTCCCGTCTTGGGTTGGATCAATCTAAATTTTCAGCGTTACTAGATACTATTAACAATATTGATACGCTGAAAGATGAAGCCCACGATATTGTAGGGCGTGTTTATGAATATTTCTTAAGTAAATTTGCTATCGCAGAAGGAAAAGGAAAAGGAGAATTCTATACCCCAAAATCTATTGTTAATCTGATTGCAGAAATGATAGAACCTTACAAAGGAAAAATCTATGATCCATCCTGTGGTTCTGGTGGTATGTTTGTACAATCCCTTAAATTTATTGAAAAGCATAAAGGAAATAAAAAGGATGTCTCTATTTATGGGCAAGAATTAACTAACACGACCTATAAACTGGCTAAAATGAACTTAGCTATCCGTGGTATTGCTTCTAATCTTGGAAGTAAGGCTGCAGATACCTTTGCTGATGACCAGCATAAAGATCTGAAAGCCGATTATATTATGGCTAACCCACCTTTTAATTTAAAAGACTGGCGTGCAGAAAATGAATTAACAGATGACCAGCGATGGGCAGGCTACGAAGTCCCTCCAAAGTCCAATGCTAATTACGGATGGATTTTGAATATGATCTCCAAACTATCTCAGAATGGTGTTGCCGGGTTTATTTTGGCAAATGGTGCTTTATCAGGTGGTGGTGAAGAATATAAAATAAGAAAGCAGATTATTGAAAATGATTTGGTGGAAGCTATCGTCATTCTACCAAGAGCAATGTTTTATTCTACAGATATTTCTGTGACTTTATGGATTTTGAATCGTAACAAAAAAGAAAGAACTCTACAGGTAAATGATGGTGTTAAAAACTATCGTAGCCGTGAAAACGAGATTCTTTTTATGGATCTTCGTCAAAAAGGAGAACCTTTTGAAAAGAAATTTATTCAGTTTGGAGAACAAGAAATTACAACAATTGCTCAACATTATCATAATTGGCAGCAGATTGATTGGAAAGAAACATATCAAAATGTTCCTGAATACTCTTATAGTGCAACTTTAGAAGAAGTTCGTAAAAAAGATTACTCATTAGTACCAAGCAAATATATTGAGTTTGTGAACCGTGATGAAAATCTGGATTATGAAGAGCAAATGCAAATCTTACAATCTGATTTAAAAGATCTTTTTCTACAGGAAAGCAATTTGAAAAAAGAAGTTTTCAATGTTTTTAAAACTTTGGGTTATGAACTATAAAACTCTCGGAGACTATATTAAAAAGGTTGATAACAAAAATAAAGACCTTAAGGTGCTTAATCTACAAGGATTAAGTATGAATAAAGAATTTAGAAAATCTACATCTAATATTGTAGGAACAGACCTATCTAAATACAAAATTGTTAAACAGGGGCAATTTTGTTGCGATTTTATGTCTGTAATTCGAGTTCATAAATTACCGGTAGTCTTAAATAATCTTGGAGAAGATGTGATCATTTCTCCTGCCTATGTTGTTTTTGAAATTATAGATAAGAATATTATTTTACCAGAATATTTAATGATGTGGTTTCGAAGATCCGAATTTGATCGATATGCAGATTTCAGATGTGATAGTTCTATACGTGGGGGGTTTCAATGGGAAGAGTTATGTGAAGTTAAGCTTCCTATACCCTCGATTGAAGAACAAAATAAAATTGTTACTCAGTACCAAATTGTAGAAAATAAAATAAAAGTCAATGAGCAAATTTGTGAAAAGCTAGAAGCTACTGCACAGTCTTTGTATAAACATTGGTTTGTTGATTTTGATTTTCCTAATAAAAATGGAAAACCTTATAAATCTTCTGGCGGTAGAATGATTTGGAATGAACAGCTAGAAAAGGATATTCCGGAAGGATGGAAAATAAAGAATTTGAGTGAAATTTCTAAGATTATTATGGGGCAATCTCCAGAAGGTGAAAGCTATAATGATAAAGGAATAGGTAAAATATTTTATCAAGGAAGAACAGATTTTGGATTTCGAATTCCTGAAGTAAGAATTTATACAAAAGAGCCTAAAAGAAATGCTAAAAAAGGAGATATCTTAATGTCTGTTAGAGCACCAGTGGGAGATTTGAATGTAGCAGATGTTGATTGTTGTATTGGAAGGGGGTTAGCAGCTTTTCGTTCCGATTATAATAGTTTTATATTTTATCTCTTAAAAGATTTTAGAAATTACTTCAATTTAAGTGAAGGAACAGGAACTATTTTTAGCTCAATAAATAAGGATGAATTATTTAATTTAAAAGTTATTTTCTGTGATGAAATCATTTTAAATTTTGATGAAATGGTAGGAAATATAGAAAGGCAAACAATTAATATTTCTAAGCAAAACCAAAAATTATCTCAACTCCGAACCTTATTATTATCTCAATTGGCAGCAAAAAAGAATTTGGAAAATATGTATGAGAAAATAAGAAAATTATAATAAAAACTATGGAGTAGTGAAGAACCGAAGTGGACGTATTAGGGCAAAAGGCGAAAGTCTACCTAACTTGAAAAACGGTTAGAGTCTGTAGATTTCATATAGACAAATAACTAAGAGAATATCTTGGGAAACTTGTCCGAAGAGACCTATCTGAATCAATTTCAGTAAGGTTGGAATCATACCAGAGATGAATGTTGTCAATTTGTTCATACCATTTGAATATAGTTGCAAAGTTACATCAATTATTTAGCTACCCAGCATATAGTCGGAGCGATGAGCAATCATCGATAGAGCATGTCTACTTCAGGGGAATGTATAATTTCCTAAAGGATTGCTTCGCACTGGGTCTTCGCTACTCCTTTTATAATCATGGAAATAAAAGATTGGTTTAAAATTAAGAGATATCCTCATATAGGTTTTCCTATAGAGAGTAGAATGCGATTGCAATGGATTGAAAAATATATCACTAATCCTGACCAAATGGCTAAACATGGTTTTTTACCCTTCATTCATAAAACTAATTATCAGAGAAAATTTAGAAAAAAATATGACGAAAATACAGGAAAGAAAATAGTATTTTATGAAGATGAAAAGTTAATTTCTAGATATAAAAAAGAAAAGAAAAGAGAAATATTCTATGCAAGTCACATCGATGCATTAATTTATAGCTATTATGCTACAATACTTAATGTAGAATATGAAAAATGTATTGAAAAACATAATATTGGAGAAATAATTAACGCTTATCGATCGATTCCTTTAAATCCTACAGATCCTAATTCAAGTAATAAATGTAATGTCGATTTCGCTAATGATGTATTTAAATACATACTGGATTATAATCAAACAGAGTTTTCTGTAATAGCATTTGATATTTCCAGTTTCTTTGATAACTTAGATCATAAGTTATTAAGAAATATTTGGATGGAAGTTTTAGATGTAAAATCACTTCCACCAGATCATTTTAATATTTATAAAAATATTACAAGATTTTCTTTTATTGATCTTGTAGATATCTTTAATCTTTTTCAGAATCAAATTTTTACAAGACGAAAAAATAAAGATGGCACTAATCTGCCTATAAAAAGGCGTAAAGTAGCAAAAATAAAATTTTTAAAAAGTCAAAATGCCATTGCTTTTTGTACAAAAAAAGAGTTTTATGCCAATAAGGGAAAACTACTTAGACCCTCAAAAACTTTTAAAAATAAAGATGGAAGCATAACTTATAAAAACTTTGGCATTCCACAAGGTTCTCCTATTAGTGCTATTTTAGCAAACATGTATTTATTACACTTTGACAAAATCATTAATGATGTAATATCTAAGTTTGGAGGAATCTACCGCCGTTATTCTGATGATATGGTAGTAATATGCCCTCTCAACAAAAAAACAGAAATTTCTGAATTGATTTACACGGAGATTGAAAAATATAAGTTAGAAATTCAAAGAGAAAAAACACAAATCTTTAGATTTAAAAAGGAGAATGATAGATTGATCTGTGGTCAAGAATTTATTAAGCAAATTAATTGGGATAAAAACTTTATTTATTTAGGATTTGAATTTGATGGGAAATATACTAAAATCAAGTCTGGAAGCATTTCCAACTATTATAGAAAAATGAAAAGAAGCATCCGTCGGGCAAAACACTACTCTTCTAAAAAAGGAAAATTCAAAAATGAAATATTTAAAAGAAGACTATATAAAATGTTTACCTATAAAGGAGCAAAAAGATTAAAAAAATATAAATGGGATAACAGTCAAAATAAATTTATTAAATCGGAAGATTATAACTGGGGAAATTTTTTATCTTATGTCTATAAATCTTCAAAAGTAATGGTAAATAATAAAATAAAAGGACAAATTAAAAACCACTGGAAGGTTTTCCATGACGAATTAAATTCTTAAAAATAATTTTATTACATTTAAACTAATATCATGAAATATACTGAATCCCAATTAGAAAAATCATTCATTCACCTTCTAAAAGAAGAAGGTTATGAGTATTTAGATGGCAAAAAAATATTGCGGAGCTCTAATCAAGAAGTATTGATCAGGGAAGATCTAAGTGATTTTCTAATGCAGCAATATCCAGATCTGGAAGCTATAGAATTGGAAACGATTATTAATGAACTAGCCTATCAACCGGCATCTAATCTATATGATAGTAATAAGCATATTGGAAAGCTTTTAGCAGATGGTTGGATTTTCAAAAGAAATAATCCTGCTAAAAAAGATCTGCACATTCGTTATATTGATATTGATGAAAACAGTCTTTTACAAACCAACCATTTTAAAATTGTCAATCAATTAGAAATTCAAGGTAAGGAACTTCGTATTCCTGATCTTATTCTTTATATCAATGGTATTCCTATTGTCGTTTTTGAGTTTAAAACCTTAATTGAAGAAAATATAACAATTTTTAATGCTTTCACACAATTAACAGTCCGTTACAAAAAAGACATTCCGGAACTGATGAAATACAATGCATTTTGTATCATCAGCGATGGTGTGAATAATAAAGCAGGATCTTTATTTGCACCTTATGATTTCTTCTATGGTTGGCATAAAATTACCGGAGAAGAAAAGAAAGCTTTAACAGGGATTCATACTGTAACGTCTATTGTTCATGGAATGCTTAATAAACAAAGGCTTGGTGATATTCTACATCATTTTATTCTGTTTCCCGATACTTCTAAAAAAGAAGAAAAAATACTTTGTCGCTATCCTCAATATTATGCGGCAAATAAACTTTTTTACAACATATTAAAGCATCGTAAACCTGAAGGTGATGGTAAAGGTGGAACCTATTTTGGAGCTACAGGATGTGGAAAAAGTTTCACCATGCTATTCTTGTCCAGATTACTAATGCGTTCGACAAAATTTTCGAGTCCAACAATCATTATTATTTCAGATCGTACCGATCTTGATGATCAACTTTCCAGAGATTTCACTAACGCCAAAGACTTTATTGGAGATGAAAATATTATCAATATAGAATCCAGAGAAGATCTGAGAGCAAGACTGAGAGGGAGAGAAAGTGGAGGTGTTTTTCTGACAACAGTTCAAAAGTTTGCAGAAGATAATAAAATTTTATCTGATAGAAATAATATTATCTGTATATCAGATGAAGCCCATCGCTCACAGGTCAATCTTGATCTAAAAATAAAGATTGACGAAGCTGGAGTAAAAAAAACTTATGGGTTTGCAAAATATCTTCACGATTCTTTACCTAATGCAACTTATGTCGGGTTCACTGGAACACCTATTGATAAAACACTTGACGTTTTCGGTGAAATAGTAGATTCTTACACAATGTTAGAATCTGTTGCAGATGAGATTACAGTAAGATTGGTGTATGAAGGTCGTGCTGCCAGAGTGAATCTCGATCATTCTAAAGTAGTCGAGATTGAAAAATATTATGACAACGCAGTTGCTGAAGGAGCTTCCGAATATCATGTTGAAGCCAGTCAGAAAGCTATTGCTAAAATGGAATCTGTATTAGGAGACCCTGACCGCATCAAAGCTATTGCACAAGATTTTATTCAGCATTATGAAAGCCGTGTAGCAGAAAAAGCTACTGTTGCTGGCAAGGTCATGTTTGTATGTGCATCTCGTGAAATTGCCTATAAACTGTTTTTAGAAATTATTGCGCTTCGTCCGGAATGGAATGAAATTAAAATTGCAGATCACCTTACCGAAAAAGAACAGAAAGAAATAAAGCCTATTGAAAGTATCAAAATGGTTATGACCAGAAACAAAGATGATCATGAATCACTTTGGAATCTTCTGGGAACAAAAGATGACCGCAAGGAGCTGGATCGCCAATTTAAACAAATCCATTCCAATTTTAAGATAGCTATTGTGGTAGACATGTGGCTGACGGGATTTGATGTTCCTTTTCTTGATACAATCTATATTGATAAGCCGCTGCAAACCCATAATCTTATACAAACTATTTCCCGTGTAAACCGAAAGTTTGAAGGAAAAGAAAAAGGTTTGGTAGTAGATTATATAGGAATTAAAAAAAATCTGAATCACGCTTTGGGATTATTCAATAATCAAACCGCCACTGATGATTTTGAGGATTTGGATAAAGCCGTGATTATTGTAAAAGATCAACTTGAGTTATTACGACAGTTTTTCTACCAGTTTGACACCACAGATTATTTTACAGGTTCACCTGTAGAACAGTTACAATGTTTAAACAGAGCATCAGAACTGGTTTTACAAACGGAAAAATCTGAACAGTTTTTTGTAGAGGTAACCAAAAAATTAAAAGCAGCATATAATCTGACCTGTGGTTCTGAAATATTCAACAGCAACCAAATAGATGAAATACACTTCTATTTTGCTATCAAATCTATAGTAGTAAAACTAACCAAAGGTGAGGCACCAGACACTGCACAGATGAATGCTAAAGTGAGCAAAATGGTAGAAGATGCTATTGTTTCGGAAGGTGTTGAAGAAATTTTTAAACTGGATGATAACAAGGCAAATGCTATTGATCTGTTCAATGATAAATTTCTTGAAAAAATTAATAATCTTGAATTACCGAATACCAAAATTAAAATTTTAGAGCGCCTTTTAAAACAGACTATTTCCGATTTTAAAAAAGTCAATAAAGTAAAAGGGATGGAGTTTTCTGAGCGACTACAGAACATTGTCAATCGTTATAATGAAAGAAGTGAGCTCGATATCTTAGATTATGATGGCATACAAGCAGATACATCAGAACAGATCCTTGATTTGATACTGAAGCTTCGCACCGAAATGGCGTCTTATCAGGACTTAGGAATCGACTATGAAGAAAAAGCCTTTTATGATATACTTGATTCTATCTCTAAACAATATGGATTTGACTTCGACAAAGCTAACATGCTGGAACTGGCTCAGGAAATAAAGAAGATCGTAGATAACACCGCAGAATATCCTGATTGGAGTGACAGAGAAGACATCAAAGCAAAACTAAAAATGGATATTATTGTAAAATTACATCAATATGGCTATCCGCCCATTACACAAGATGATGTATACAAGAATGTTCTGGAACAGGCAGAAAATTTCAAAAAAAACAGATAAAATAAGAGGCTAACTTTTTAAGTTGGCCTCTTTACTTTTATAATTAATTATCTTTTCTCAATAAGCTTCTCCAGCCTCATCATCATCTCATCCTTCTCCTTCAGCATACGCTCATAAAGTTCCATTTTCTCTTCATGTAATTTCTTAATTTCTTCAATGGTATTTACATTAAAAGTAGGTGTATGGCCTGTATTTAAGAAAGAGCCATTATCAAACGTATTAGAAATAATATTCACCGCCTGCTCCTCATTAAAATTCTGAAATGCTTCCACCGGAATTTTCAATACTTCAGAAATTCTTTTCAGTAAAGGGTCTTCAATAATTTCTTTCTGTTCCAGCAAAGAAACTTTCTTCTGGTTCCAGTCGTCCCCAAGATCAAGAGCCAAAGCCTCCTGCTTGATGCCCAGCATTTCCCTGAATTGTTTCACAGGTTGGAGGGACTTCCGAAGGGCCAAGGAGAATTTCTGAGCAATATTTACAGAAAACTTACGCTTTCCCGTAATTATCCATTAAGGATTTTTCTTATTATTGTAAACCAAAAACAACAGATCCATGAAAACAAATATCATTTATCTCTTTATATGATCATATAAAAGATGTTCAACATTTTTATCAGAATAATTTACGCCTGATATGAACTCCATTGCTTGTAAATGGGTTATTAACTAAGACAATACAAAAAACTAAAAACCAACATGACTTTTACAGAATTAATTGACAAAATAGAGGTTTGGGAACCTTGGCAGGGAAAATATAATCGTTTTGTACCTCAGTTTGTAGCAGAGGCAAGTACAGGAAAAAATTGGAAAGATTGGGATCAGGATATATTCAATGAATTTTTCATGCGTTCTGTCGGCCAATGTGTATCTTCTTTAAAGCGAGGCTATTTTACTAATGAAGAAAAAGACCTTATCAAACAAAATTGGCATCTTCTTTCTCCGTTATTACAAAATATTGCATTAAGCCAACAAGAACCCTTATTTGAAGATTATCACAAAATCAAAAATCTGATTCGCACATATACTACCAATAACAATAAAGCAGCTACTAACAGGCTTATTGCAGCGCTTCAACCAGAGCTATTGTGCACAGTGGTGAATGAGGATAAATTAAGAAGCTTAATATATCTTCTGAACAAGAATGTTGAGGATTTTGAAATGGAACTTACATATGACTGGTTTCAGGACAGCTATAACCTTCTTCATATATTTAAAGAAAAACTCCATAAAAGTGTTTATGAAATTGTAACCCTTCCTTGGCAGGTTTACGACTATTTTCAGGAACAAAATACCCTATCTTCCACAGAACAAAATGATATGAGTGAAAATAAACTGGACCAGCAGATCCAAATTTTAAAATATAAAAAACAAATCATCCTGCAAGGACCTCCCGGAACCGGAAAAACAAGAATGGCCAAGGAGTTGGCCGTCCAATTATTGGGGTTGAATAATGCTAAAGAATTAAAAGACAATCCGCAGTTTAAGCTTATCCAGTTGCACCCTAGTTACGCCTATGAAGATTTTGTAAGGGGTATTGTAGCAGAATCTAAAGGAGAAAGAATTGAGTATAAGAATGTAAATAAAACGCTTGGTTTATTTACCGAAGAAGCGTTAAGAAATTACAAAGCGAGTACTGATATTTCTTCAGAATCTAATATTGAAATATGGATTGATACAAAATTTGAAGAATTTAAAACTAATATTGAAGCAAAACTACCTGAAGAAGAGGTAGTCCTTTCTGGTGACATTAAGATTTATGACGTGACAAATTCATATTTCAAATATGGAAAATCATGGCAAACTCCAGGGTATTTGAAATTTAGTGAATTTAAGAAATTAGTTAAAGCTATAATCCTTGATGAGTTTGAATTATCAAATAAGCAATTAGATAAAGACAAATTTATTCATGCACATTACCGTTACACCTATTACAATGCTTTATTAAGGATTTTCTTTGATGAATACCAATATCAGGGTGAATCTTATCCTGAAAAGTTGCAGAATTATGTACTTGTTATTGACGAAATCAACCGGGCCAATCTTTCTTCCGTTTTAGGAGAACTTATTTATGCTTTAGAATATAGAGGAGAAGCTGTTAATTCCATGTATGAAGTGGAGGATTCAATTCTCTCAGATAAAAATCACTTAATCCTCCCTCCCAACCTATACATCATCGGCACCATGAATACGGCAGACCGTAGTGTTGGACATATTGATTATGCGATACGACGACGCTTTGCTTTTATTGATGTGCTACCTGAACCTCTTGAGGATGACGAGCATATTCATTTTAATAATGAAGGGTTCGAAAAAGTTTCGGACCTATTTAAAAATGGAAATGTAAGTGGTGAATTTGAAGCGAAGGATGTTCAACTGGGACACAGTTATTTTATTGCCAAAAATGAAGATATACGAGCTGATCAGACAAAAGAGGAAATTTTCACAATGAAGATGAATTATGAAGTGGTTCCTATTCTTCTGGAGTATGTAAAAGATGGTGTTCTTATCGGAAACCACGGCGGAAAAAACATCAAAGAATATATCAATGATCTGAAAATAAATAATTAATGGGAATTTTACTTTCGGAACATAAAAGTTTTCTGATCAGAAGACTTATTCCTGAAGAACCTTTTTTGGATACGCAGGATGAACTGCATCTTGATGATGAATCTTTTCAGTTGTTTACAGCTTTGGAAAGTAAAGAGTTTAACCATCAGTCTTTTTCATTTTCAGTGGTGAAAGGAGAAAATCATTGTGAGATTAAAGCTGATTATTTTGTTGGCGTTGACTGGCTGGGGAATACCGGCAGAACCATTTATGTAGAGCCTAAGATCAATGCGGGTTTATCTCAATATTTCCAGAACTGTCTTAGTGAGGAAGAAAATTCCATTAAAATTCCCGATGAGTTTAGTAGTAAAGATAAAGCAGAAGCTAAGGAAATCAACTACCTTAGTATTCTTTTAAACATCATGTCTTTACCGGAAACAGCCAAATATTCCAAAGATGTCATTCAAATAGATTGGAATGCAAAATATATTGAAATCGATCAAAAAGACGACCGTCTAACTCCTTTTCTTATCATACAGTTTTTGCAGCATTTAAGAACAATTGTACGAAAGGGTCTGAAAAAATCATATTATAAAAAACAAGAAAACCTTAACAGTAAAATTAAGGGTAAAGTATTGGTAGGCCAGCATATTAAAAAAAATATTTTAAAAAACAGGCTTACCTCCACTTTTTGTGAATTTCAGATGTTTGGTGAAGATCATTTAGAAAACAGATTTCTTAAAAAAGTATTGGATTTTGCCACCAGCTACATTGAAAATAATCCATTATTATTCTATTCCAATCTAGAATCTATCAAACATATTTTAAGTTATTGCAGACCTGCATTTGAACATATCAGCTCTGATGTTGATGAGTATCATTTAAAACATATTAAAAAGAATCCTTTCTTCAATGAATATGGAGAAGCTATAAGGATAGGACAATTTATACTAAAACGTTTTTCTTATACCATCACAAAAACAACTCAGAAAAAAATAGAAACACCTCCTTTCTGGATTGATATGCCCAGATTGTTTGAACTGTATTTTTATTATCAACTAATAGAAGCAAACCCCGGAGATGAGAAATATATTCACTATCAATTCAAAACTTACGGAAATCACCTGGATTTTCTGATTAGTAAACCGGATTATGAAATGGTCATCGACACAAAATATAAGTTGAAATACACAAAAAGTCATATTCACAAAGATATTCGCCAGGTTTCCGGATATTCCCGTTTAAAAAAGGTTATCAATGAAATGAAAAGTAAAAGTGATAAATGGGAGGAAGATAAAATGATGGACTGCCTGATTATTTATCCTCATCTTCACCTGCCTGATGAAGATCATTGCAATAATCCTCCGTCGTTATTACATAATTTTTCAATTGAAAATATAAAAAAGCAATTTGATAATAAGGAGAATCAGATTGCAGCTTATCACAAAGTATTTAAATTAGGAATAAATCTGCCTTTAGCTTAGTGTTGAATATTAAAAAATAAAAAAGGTTCAGCTTTTTAGCTGAACCTTTTTATTGATATCGTTTGTAATGAATGTCAAATACTGTTAACTCCCCGATCCCGGCCCATTCAAATACTCATTGCTGATATCTTTCTCCTTTTTAAAATCCATCTTCCCGAATTTGTAGCTGAAGCTGATTCCAAAAGAGCGGTACGGCAGATCTCTTACAGAATAGGACTGATAATCTCCCGTATTTACGGTAGTTATCTGCCGGATATACTTGTTGAACGGATTCGTAATGGTAAAGCCTATGCTTGCTTTTTTGTTCCAGAACTCTTTTCTACCCGCTAAGGTGTAGGTAGTGGATTGTGGATTTTTACCCTGTATATTTTTAGCCGCTGAGTTATAATTTCCAAATACTTCCAGTACAAAATTCTTTGGAAACTGGTAATTAAGATTCAGATTTGCACGGTAACGCATTCCCATATCCAGATTACCTACATACGTATGGCTTACAATATAACGGTGAAATACCATGATATTACTTCGCAGATTCATGGCATTATGAAAAAACGGCAAAGAAAGAGAGATGATTCCTCCGGAATTGTATTCCTTACCAATATTATCCCTTGCCGTAACCGATACATTGGTGTATTCTGTTCCATTAGCTGTAAATGTGGGATAAAATGTAGTAATCTGTTTTAAATCCTGACTGTTGATCCGCTCAACCAATGACATAGAGATATTACCACCATTCGTAAAATTCTTTGTGTAGCCCAGTTCCATATTATCTCCAATTTCCGGCTTCAGGGCTGGATTTCCAGTGGTGATATTATGAGGATCACTAAAGTTCAGGAAAGGGTTAAGCTCTGTATATTCAGGACGTTCTACCCTTCTTGTGTAAGAGAGTTTCAACGTTTCCCCGCTATCAAATTTATGGGATACAATGAATGATGGAACCAACAAACCGTATGACGGGATATTCGTATTCGGAAAATCAATTTTAAGGGTGGTATATTCATATCTCAGCCCTGCTCTTACATCCAGCCAGTTCAATAATTTAAGCTTCGAAGAGAAGTAAGCAGCATAGATTCCCATATCATAATTTAATTGGTAAGACTGCAGCGGATCTGTTTCATACTGACCCGATAAAGCATTCAGAACATGTACATCTGTGGCATTGGTAATATGCTGCTGCACGGTTTTCGCACCCATTTCAAAGGTAATATTGTCATTCAGAGGATGCACATAGTCAATTGACAGGTTATGACTGTTATCTGTTCCGGGGTTGTTCCCTGAAATTCCATTATAAGGAGATGCAGCTCCGGACAAACTCTGTGTCTGGAAATAGCTGGTGGTGGGGGAACCATAACTGAACACATAGTCTGCTGTAAGCTCCTGCCCTTCTTTTTTAAAGGTTTTTCTGAAGCTCAGACTTCCATCGATGGAACGAACAGAAGACTGATTATCAGACGTTCTGGACCCTATGATGGATTGTACATTGGAAGTGTTATAATCCGTTATATACTGCTGCTGGCCGATCAGCCCGGTACTTTTATTGGAAAAGCTGTTAAAGGATAAAGAGCCACTTAAAGCAGTGGACGTACTCATCGACCAGTCAAATCCCAGCCCTGTTCTGTATCCGTGTCTCTCAAAATCAGTATAACCATCCTGTAATAGACGAGTCCCTGTGTTGGAGGCTGTATCTTTGGAAGTTCTGTCCTGAGAAAATGGAGTTTTTGCTTTCAATTGAGCATTTCCGCTGAAAAAAGCATTCATGCTGAAATTATTATTCCTATAATTCAGATTCAATGATCCGGTTTCGAATAAAGTTCCGCCAGTTGCGTTGACGCTTCCGTTAATTCCCTTTATTTTATTATCCTTTAAAACAATATTAATAATTCCTCCTGTACCCTGTGCATCATATTTTGCTCCCGGGCTGGAAATCACTTCAATACTTTTAATCTGACTCGCAGGAATAGATGCCAGGGCATCCGCCAGACTGTTTCCAAATATACCTGAAGGTTTCCCGTTGATTAAAAACCGGATATTTGAATTCCCCTGAAGTTCAACATTTCCATCCGCATCTACGGTTACCTGGGGAACTTTTCTCAAGACATCAATGGCTGCTCCATTTTGAGAAGTTACATCATTGGCGGCATTAAATACGATTTTATCAACTTTATTTTCAACCACTGCTTTTTTTCCCACAATTGTTACTCCTTCCAGAACCGTTTCCCCATTGATCAATTGAATATCACCCAATGAAACAGTCATATTACTGCTCCCGATCTGAATATCAGAAGTGGTTTTGTTTTTGTACCCCGCATAAAAAACAGCTATTTTGTAGGTTCCCAAAGCAATATGATCTATTGAAAATTCTCCTTTTTCATTGGAGACAGCTCCATTCACTTCTTTATTATCCTGATTCAGCAGGCCAATACTGGCATGATCTATTGTATTTCCTGTTTTGGAATCTACAATTCTTCCGCTTATTTTCCCCTGATCATCCGCTTGTTGTGCATTGGCCATTCCTACAGAAAAAAATAGAGCCAATAAAATTGATACTTGTTTCACTATGATTATAGAATTATTACAGTGCAATAATGGGGATCAATTTAGCATAAATTCTGAATTTATATGGGAATTGAAAAGAATACGAAATAAAGTTAAATAACTTGCTGTTCTTTAATAATCTAAATAATACTTTTAAGTTCAGGCAAAAGCCAAAGGAAAGAATATTTTCTTATTAAAATGGGCTAAAGCTCATTTCTATTGAATTCCTACAACTGATTAAGATAAAAGAGAGCTCCTGAGCCTGAACTCCTACGCCCTTCATAATACTTTAACACCCATTATGCCCTATCCCCCAATAAATTTTCGTTCTTTTGCAAAAGTTTTAATTTTTACCTAACTGCATGTCTAAGTTTGATGAAATCCGGTATTTCTATGATCAGGAAGTGAATGAGAGGTTACAGAGCATAGCTCGTGATCCAATGATGAAAGCACTGATGAATTTTACTTTTCCTGATACGGATGAGCAGGTTTGGCTGGAACAGTTTAAAAATGTTCATTCCATCAGTGATTTCCAGCATCAGTTTGTAGCGTATGCCGTTCGTCAGATCCTTGCGAAAAGTTCTGACGGCTTAACAACTTCAGGCTTTGATAAGCTGGATAAAAATACCCCTTACCTTTTCATCTCAAACCACAGGGATATCGTTCTGGATACTTCACTGCTTAATCTGGTTTTGCTGGAGGGTGGCTATATTATGACCGCTTCGGCTATTGGAGATAATCTTGTCCGCAAAAAATTCTTAAACGTACTGGCAAAACTGAACCGGAATTTTTTGGTACAAAGAGGTTTGTCCCTTCGTGAACAACTGACAAGTTCACAGACGATGTCTGAATATATTAAGGAGCAATTGCATCAGGGAAACCGTTCTGTATGGATTGCCCAACGTGAGGGCCGTACCAAAAACGGTAATGATTCTACCCAACAGGGTGTTTTAAAAATGCTTGCCATGGCAGCTGGAGATCAGTCACTGATTGATTATTTTAAAACTTTAAAAATAGTTCCGATCTCTATTTCCTATGAGTACGATCCTACAGATTCTTTAAAAATGCCTCAACTGCTGGCTCAGCACAGAGATGAAGAATATATTAAGGGGAAAAATGAAGATTTCACCAACATTATCAGTGGAATTCTGGGACAAAAGAAACGTATCCACCTTCACGCCGGTGATGTCCTTGATACTGAACTGAACGAAATTGCAGCGACCATTGACAATAAAAACAAACAGCTGCAGGCCATTGCACAGGTAATTGACCGTTCTATCATCAGTAATTATAAACTTTGGCCAACCAAATACATTGCTTACGATTTACTTCATAATACCAATACCTACGCTTCCGAATACACGGAACAGGAAAAACAGTTATTTACCCGCAGACTTGAAATGCGTATTGATCCATCCGATCCGGTTTCTAAAGAGTATTTCTTAGCCATGTATGCCAATCCTTTGGTGAATAAACTGAAGCTGGAAGAAGGTTTATAAGAAGAATTGACTACCAAATAATAAAAAACCACTGCTGCTGAGTAGTGGTTTTTTATTTTTTAAAGGGTTTTATTCTCCATGGGTATACTCAATCACTTTTTCTGTTTTTACATTTACTTCGGCATATGCAACACCTCCAATTGCCGGCGGTGTTGGAGAGTTTCCATGCACAATCCAGATACTGTCGTTTTTCTTTTCTGCAACGAACGGTTTTTGCTTATTTATTGTTGATTTACCATACACTTCGTTCCATTTTTTTTCAGCCACGGAAATGGCAATTTCTTTATCGGTTTTACTCTTTTCACAACTTAAAAGTGAAAATAATAATATGAAAGCAAAATATTTCATTTTAAATAAATTATGGATGATGTCTAAAGCTTCTTCGTTATTTTTTATAACACTTGCTCTGTTTTTCTCTGGTACTCAAATATAATTATTTTAAGACAAAATAGTGCTGAGATTTTACTTTTCAACATTCAGATCATCCTATTTGATCTGGCAGATATTTATTTGGTTTGTAACATGGAGTCTACTTCTATAATCGCATCTGCAAATGCTTTTGGAGCTTCCTGTGGCAAATTGTGTCCAATTCCACCTGTTAGAGTATGATGTGCGTATTTGCCTGTATATCTGGAAGCATAACTTTCCGGGGCAGGAAACGCAGCTCCGTTGGCATCACCTTCCAGGGTAACTGTTGGGACTGTAATGGCCGGAGATTTTGCAAGTTTAGCTTCAAATGCATCATATTGTTTTTCCCCTTTGGCCAATCCAAGACGCCAGCGGTAATTGTGAATTACAATATCAACGTGGTCAGGATTATTGAATGCTGTAGCAGAACGTTCGTAAGTCTGATCATCAAAAGTCCATTTTGGCGAAGCAGTTTTCCATATCAGTTTATTAAATGCCGCAGTATTCGCTTTATAGCCCTTATAACCTCTTTCAGTAGAAAAATAATATTGATACCACCATAAAAATTCAGCATTTGGAGATAGAGGTTTTTCGTTGGCCTTTGGACTTCCAATTAAATATCCACTTACCGCTACCAGCCCGGAGCATCGCTCTGGCCACAATGCAGCCATGATATCCGCTGTTCTGGCTCCCCAGTCAAAACCGCCAATGATCGCTTTATCAATTTTCAGAGCATCCATAAAAGCAATGATATCCAATGCGACAGCACTTTGCTGACCGTTGCGTTTTGTATTTGGAGATACAAAGGTAGTTGTACCATACCCTCTTAAATAAGGTATCAGAACACGGTAACCTTTTTCAGCAAGTATCGCAGAGGACTGTTCAAAACTGTGGATATCATAAGGCCACCCATGAAGAAGGATAACAGGTTTTCCGTTTGCAGGCCCTACTTCTGCATACCCTACATCCAGCAGCCCGGCTCTGATTTTCTTTGTATTCTGAAAAGCTGATCTGACAGCTGCATTTTCCTGATCTTTTTCGCCAGTACTATAAGTCTGTGCTTTTAGAGATAACAATCCAACTCCCATAAAAATAACCAGGGATAAAACGAATCGTATTTTTTTACTGATGTTCAATGTTGTATTCATAATAGTGATGTTTTATGATGGTAAAATTATGGTATAACAGAGCCAGGAATAAGTGCAAATACTTTGAGCAGGTCATATTGAGCGGTGAAAACTGATTTTCGGGCGGTAAACCGGACAGCAGAATACATAAAGATGTCTAAAATTATTATTAAAATATGCAAAACATAATTCATCTTCAGGCAGTTTTTCCAAAAACATTATCTTCGTATCTGAAAAAATTTGACAAAATGAAGAAAATAATATTTCTGGCTTCGGCTGTCCTTGTTCTCAATTCATGTGTAGTAAGAACAGCTACAAAAGTAGTATCAGGAGCTGTAAGCTTAAGCTATAAAGCAGTAAAAGGAACCGTCAACGGAATCAGCTGGGCGGTAAGCAAAGCAAAAGGAAAAATTGATGAAGACCGTCTGGATGGAACCTGGAAAGTCGTAGGAGTCTACCGTGGTTCTTTTGAGGAGTTTTCTAAAGATCAGAATCCTGATGGCTCATTCACCTCAGAATGTACGGAAGGTTTTGATCAGATCGTTTTCAAAGCCAAAAAATCTAAATTCAAGCCTGTACACTGCAGCACACAGGATGAAGACTGGGTGAAATATTCTATGGAGTTTGGAAAAAATCCTTCAACAAAAGAAAAGGAGAATTATATAGAATACAACTCGAATAACTATATTTCTGTCATAGATGCCAATAATAAGACGATGATCCTGGAAGGAAACCTGATGCCTAAACTGGCATTTTCCGGGGCTAAATTGTATCTTCTGGAAAAGGTAAAATAGAAATACAGAAGGAAGAGGTTATTTTAAAAACTGGTCTGCAATAAAATAACCTCCTCCCACTACCAGCAATGGCAGTGCTATTGAGATCAGTATTAAAGGCCATGCAAAAATTCTGAAATACGTATATAATTCTACCGAAGAAGGATCATCCGGATCGTAGATAACGGTCTCTGTCTCCCCTACCGACCACGCTGAAGGATTGGTACCTTCCGGCAGTTCATAAGTATATTCCATATTATTCCGGGTCTGGAAGGTAAAGAGCGGACTAAATACCGTTCCATCCGAGTCCTCGTATTCCCTCAATGAAGTAACTGTAGCTGTAGCCTTTTCAGCTTTGTTTAAGAATGAAAGAGTGCTTCTGAGGCTCAACCATGCTGCAACAAACAGGATTATTCCTGCTCCAAGGATAATATAATACTGCCACATAGCTTTTGTTTTGTTTCTGTTCATAATTTGGCATACTGGAAACAAATACACACCTATTGTATTTATTTCCAGATTGATACCCCGAATATACAAAGATTTTCATTGCATAAGCAGCTATCGGGTTTCTATCTCCACAATCTTCTTCCCTTCTTTCCCCAGATAATGAAGCACCAGCTTTTCATAAACTTTATAGCCATCATCTACATTGGTAAATATCACAATCCCTCTACCTGAATCGGGCAGTACAATGGCAATACATCTTGTTCCCTGATCTGCTCCTCCGTGAGATAAAGCATATTCGCCGTTTCCAAGATCATAAATTTCAAGACCTAGTCCGAAATATTTATTTTCTTTAACCTTCACCTGTTTTTTGATCATTTCCTGAAAGACTTCGGGTTTCAGATTTTTTCCTTTCATAATGCTGACCATAAAATTTCCGTAATCTTCTATCGTGGTATGCAGATCATCGGCAGCATTGGCTGTTTTAATTTTTTCTATCGGATAAGCATTTCCCTTTTCATTGTATCCTGTCACAAATCTTGACTCATCTGTATTCTGATCCCAGATATAGTTTGTATTACGCATTTTGAGAGGCTGAAAAATAAGTTCTTTCGCAAGCTGGTCCAGTGATTTACCAAACTTCTTTTCCAGTGCTTTCCGAAGGTATTCAAAACCTTCTCCTGAATATTGATACTTTGTGCCCGGATCAAACTGAAAGTTGAGTTTTTTGTTAGTGTTCATCCATCTCCAGTTGGGAAAACCGGTCTGATGGCTCAAGATCATTCTTGTTGTTATTTTTTTATTCCTTGCATCATTCGCAATGTCCGGATCTGTCCAGTAAGCATCTAAAGGTTCATCCAGTTTCCATTTTCCTAAGCTTACCAATCGTAAGGTTACCATTGCCGTAACTGGTTTGGTGAGAGAGGCAACATTAAAATAAGCATTGAGGGGGACTGAAATTCCTGTTTTGGTATCTCCAAAAACTTTTACCTGCTGTAGTTTTCCACCTTCGATAATTCCTAACCCCAAAGTAGGAATATTATTTTCTTTCAGCCAGCTTTGCATCGACTGATCATTATCAAACATTGTTTCATTATCAGTAGTCTGCTTCGGATGGTGATCAAAGCTCAATGAATTTTTAAGTTTCCACTCAGCATTTTCCAAAATCCACAAATGAGTAAACTTTGCTTCCCCGACTAATTTCTCAGCCTGATCCCCTATCTTTTCATAAAACAGGTGATCTCCATTCTGAATGGCAGCATATATTTTCCCATCTTTATACATGGGGTAGATCTCGGTACTTTTACCAACTAAAACTCTTTTTAATTGATAAGTTTCCGGAGACTTACACAATCCGTTTTTAAAATCAATGATGAATTTCTTTTTGTCTTCAAAGCCGCCCTTATCGTGATAAAATTCAAACCCGTCGCTTAACATGCTTTCCATCTTTCCGATGTTACAGGTGTTGTAACCTGCTGAAAAAAACAGGCTGTCTTTCGATATAATTGTTCTGTAAAGAGAGTCCGTTTTTTTTGTCTGTGCATATACTATACTCATGAACAGAATCAAAAAAGGAAGGATAAACTGTGAAGATTTTGTCATTGTTATTTTTTTGACAAAGATTCAATTTCATTTTGTTTTTCACATAAAAATGAACCCGACAAAAACCCGACAAAGCAACGATAAAAATCATAACATACTGAATTTCAACTTAAAATACAGTTTGTTTTTACGGTCAATTTCTGCAGTATTTCTTAGGATCATAAATACATTGGACAATACAATAAGGATCATAAGAATAAGCGTAAACTCTTTTCCGAGCTTTAAAAAGATACCGAGCATAAACACAATGGGTGCCATAGCTGTCCAAAACATCTGCAGTGAAATAATCTGTTTGGTGAGACTGTTTCTCTGCTTCATAATAAGCATGATCAGAAAGGGAGCCAGGATATTTAACGGAGGTACTACCACAAATAATAAGGAGGAAAGATTGATCATTTTGATTGAAGAATAATTGAGCGTTTCAGATTCTTCTGTGGCTTCTGTTTTTATCTCTTCTATTTCAGCAGAAATAGTGGTTTCTTTCTGCAATAATAAAGATTCTTCTATTTCCAAAGTCTGCGCCAAAGCTCTTAATGTATGTCCTTTAGGTTCTGTTCCGGATTCTATCCTCTGAATGGTTCTTACAGAAATTTTTGATTTTTCTGACAGCTCCTCCTGGGTCAGATTTTTTTGTTCTCTTATGGCTTTTAGTCTGGACATGTTCTAGGGTAATTCGAAAAAAAATTTGTTTTCGCTAATTTACATTTTTCCATTATTAAAAACAGAAGACCTCTTTTTTAAATTGAACAGTACTAAAATTATAATTGTTATAAGAAATAAGTATATTTTTATTTGAAAATAATCTTCTATCTTTCAGTTATTTATCAACTCCAACACCAGATCAGTTTATGGAAAATACAGTATCCAAATCCGAAATCAGGAAGAATATTGCCACTTACCTGTGTCTTACCCTGCTTTTCTGCCTCCCGGTCTATTATATGTGCATCCGTACCGGTAAACTCGGTGGCGGAATTATATCTTACGCCACTATTGTAATGTGGTGTCCGGCTATCGCAGCTCTTCTTACCTGCCGTATCCGGAAAATTCCTGTTTCTTCCCTGGGCTGGAAATGGGGCCTTACAAAATACCAGATCATCGCTTACTGTATTCCTATTCTTTACAGTCTGGTTCCTTATCTCATCATCTGGATCAGTGGGGCTGGCGGTTTTTATAACCATGAGTTTGTAGCAGAAGCTGGTAAAGGTATGGGTTGGAATCTTTCTGATGGCCAGACCATCATCCTGTATATTATTCTGATGAGCAGCTTTGGTATGGTGCGTTCTGTAGGATCAGCATTGGGTGAAGAAATAGGCTGGCGCGGTCTTCTTACTCCGCAGCTGGCTAAGATCAATTCCTATACTACGACTTCTCTTTGGATGGGTCTTATATGGTCTATCTATCATTATCCGCTTCTTCTTTTTTCTAATTATAACACGGGTGGTCCCAAATGGCTGGCTCTTTTATGTTTTACGGTGATGATATTTGCATCCTGTTTTATCTTCACCTGGTTACGGTTAAAATCCGGAAGTTTATGGACAGGTGTTATTTTACATGCCAGCCACAACCTTTTTATACAGTCTATTTTCACCCCGCTTACTGTAGATACGGGAAATACCAATTATTATATTGATGAGTTTGGTATTGCTCTGCCAATTGCGACCGCTGTTGTTGCATACTTCTTTTGGCGGAAGAGAAAGGAATTACCTGAAAAGGATAGTGAAGATACTCCCCTTTCTGCATAGCATTATTAATAAAAAAGCCAGCCTTCTGTAGAGAAGGCTGGCTTTTGGGAATATCAGTAAAATTTCGTATTTTAATCAGTAATTCAAGGCTTATTGTTTAATAAGTGTTTTCGGCACTCTCCAACAGTTTTTTGTAATCTTTTCTTTTCTGTGGAATGACGGGGTTATAAGTAATTTGTTTCTCAACCCAGCGTTCAGGCTGTAAATACTTGAGAATAAGCTCCATATCTTTATCATTAAACCCTTCATAAAATCTGTCTTTTTCTTCTTTTGGTATGGGGGTTGGTGGTGATCCATCTTTTTTACGCGGAGCATAATGTGCCCCTGTATAATCTCTTTTTTCTCCTATGAATGTTGCTTCTATTGCAGGTTTAAGTTCTATTTTCAGATCTTCTATCTGCCTTTTTGTTTTGGGTCCGGTAGTTCTTATTATTCTGCTAATTTCTTCATCAAGTTTTACCTCAATTTTTGTATTTATTTCTTTTATTTTTTCCTGAAGAAATTTGCCTGATCGTGTTGGAGGTTGACTCAACAATAGCCGTTCATATCCGGTGGCATCTCCTCTTTTTAAAGTCTTACCTCCGCCTATATCCTTCCAGGCAAGCATTCTGCCACCACTCTCACTTCCTTCTTCTTCCATATACCTTACCGTGTACCCCAGCATCGCCATCACTTCAAGATTACCACTTCTGAAGCCCAGATGCTTTACATGGGTAAAGTGTCTTTCAAAATAATCATATAGCTTAAACTGCCCAAAACGGGTATTGCCTCCCCATGCTAATAAAGATGGTGTTTTTTCATCCCAAAACTCGGTAATATTGAATACTTTGGAAGGGTGAATGGTACTTTTGACCTCATTGACAATATCATCAAATTTAGATCCTCTCTCCTTCACATAGCCTTTATCTCCGGTAATAATGATTGCATCATACATTTCTGCTACTCTATAAACAATTTGTCTGATTCCTGTATAGCTTGTATCGTGTTCTATATGAATATCTCCTCCTTTCCCACTGAAACGTGACCATAAAATAAGTAAATTGTCTCCACTGGTAGGAATTCCTTTTTGTTCCAGCCAACTTTTTATAGCCTCATCTTCATAGCCATTACTATTGACCTCCCATCTTACTTTTAGTTTATTCCGTAAGGCTGGTGAGTATTTTCTCGCGATATAATCAGTTCCATAATTCACTCTTTTGATGTATCCTCTTGGCTGAAACTCACGTGCTTTATTTTCTAATCTTCTCTTACCCGCATTATCTCCCCTTAATCTATTTACTTCAACTATATGTATTCTATCCTCTCCTATTCCGGAATCTCTATAGAATTTTTTTATAGAATCTGCTTTATCCGTGTGGTCTATGAAAGTGCCATTGCCTTTGGAAATAACAACATGAAGTTCATCATCATCAATTAAAGCCGCGGCAATTCCAAACATATCACCTGTGGCGTATCCGGGTTGGATAAGTACTTTAGGTTTAAATTCAGGTTTGGGGCCACGTGGAAGGTCTGGTCTTGGTGCTGGTCTGCGATTAGCATCATCTGTATTGGAAGCACCTGCTTTGTTTTTTTTTCTATTCCTTATCATATCGTTTAGTATTATAATACGTTAGGGAACAAATTTCAAGGTAAAGCTCCTGACAAAACAGAGGGGATCTACCCATTTTCAGAAATTCAGGGTTTACCCGTATGGGCAGATAAGGTATTTGTGTATTCACCTGTTATGATTATTAAATACACTTTATATGCTAGTCTGTTTTCCGGATTTTAATTATGTCGATATGATATTGTATAAAAATTTCACTCATAGGAGAATTCCCTTAATTTTTAAAATTCAGTTTTTTCCCTTAATGAAGATTTATTTCGATTGATGAAATTTGTATCAGACAAAAGAGATCAGCAATCTCACAATTAAGGCTTAACCAGGAAATAACAATAAGGTTGAGCTGAAGAAAAAGTCTTTGAAAGAAGATGTTTGAAAATAAAAAACAATAGTAACCCATTAAAACCAGAATATGGCAGAAACAGTAAACACCCAGACTACAGATGCAGTAACGCAGACTAATGTTACCGTACTTGGTGAGTCTCCCGCACAGGCTATGAGTATGCTTTACCAGATGGCCACCCATGCCAGTGGAATTTCCATTCAGAATTCTGTAACCAATCAGCAGAACTTGAACCAGCTCAACCCTGCGATTGTTGCAGATGCCATTAAAATTTTAAAAGGATAATTATAAAACCTTACAATCATGAGTGAAAACAACAGTGAAACCCAACAATCCCAGGCAGCCAATGCTACCACTCCGGCGGAGAAAGCTGTAGTATTTGTGAACAGTGAGGTACTGGCCCCACCTAAGGCTTCTCCAATGACCGGAGTGACAAAAGTAATGATAGAACAGTCTACAGGAATGATGGTTCAGGATTTACAGTCTTTTTTGAAAGGATTTGAGCAGGTAGGTCTTATAGCATTAAGCAGATTGGCCAATAATTTACTGACATATGGAACGACTTTCGGGCCGGCTCCGGGCAGTAAAGAAACCTCCACTCAGATGGCAGAGCATGTGCAAGGCCAGGACGCAGGAAAAGGAAATGAAATGATGAAAGACTTATTCAAAATGGTAAGTGAATATGCTGAAGTAAAAGCTAAAATTTCCAATACTATTTATAATGTCAACACGCTTCCTGTCTCAGAAGTCCTTCCTTCTCCCCCATCCTATACGGAAGTAATCCCTGAGACTGAAGATCCTGAAAAAAAAAACGAGTAGATCCGGTTCCGGAAGAAGTCTCATCAGAAAAGGAAGGCATGAGAAAAAGCTTTATCACGGCTGATCATGGGGGAAAATTAGTATTAAAGTCAGTAAAACTGACACAGCCACTCATAAAACCAGAGATTAAAGAAGCAGTAATTCCTTCAGTAGAACCTGAAGTGAACCGAAAGAAAAAAACAATAATAAACCAACTCCTTGAAAAAATTAAAATAAATAAAAGATGAATTATTCTTCAACAACCAAACCCGCCAAGATTTTAAATCTGGAAAATTTAAATGATTTAAATGAACGACTTTACCTGACCCGAAGCAGTGATATTTCTTATTTTGACACGAGAAGTGTTGATGTGAAAAAGACGGAACATAATGCAGAGCGAGTTATATTTAATCTTCAGACCTCAAACATTAATATTCAGCCTGCCATAAGACTGGTGAACTGCATCAACAGAGGAAATAAAAGATATAATCATTTCCAGTGTTTTGTAGTGGAACCTATAGATAGATCAACGGGAATTGCCGTCATCATGGTCAAGCTGGATGATCCGAAAGCTTTTTATTGTAATGTGAGAATTTTACCATTTACCACCTTAAGTGAAATTGCAGTTTCAGATCTTGATTCAAAACTTCTTACGATTAATCTTGAAAAGGCAAAATGGATTCTCAAAACAGATATCACGATTACGCCATCTGATACGGGAGAAGCTCAGTATTCGGTACATGATGTGGATGTAGCTGCTATTGCCGAACTGGTAAGCCAGGAAGAAATAATTGAATTAAAAAGAGAACTGGAATTCCAGGCTTCTAAACTGATTGCGCATTATTTCCAGGAAATTCTGAGTATTGTAGTGAATGAAAACCCTCCAAACAACGGCAGGCTTCCCGTAATTCCGGATGATTATATCCTTACCCTTCCTCCTAATCAGTTAAAAGAAATGTTGTCAGCCAGTGCTGTTTCAGCGTGTATTGCATTGGAAATTACAGGATATAATGTAGTAAAAGATATCAACCGGGACTGGAGGGCTGCAGCAGCATTCATTAATTATCTGCTGTAAGTAGGTGCTCACTATTCCCAACACTCTAAAACAATACTTATGCGAAGAAGAATCCGCAAAAAGGCCCCCGCACACAAACCTCCGGTACCTGTAACGGAACCTGAAATCGTTGAAAAAGAAATCATGCCCTTTGTTTTAAGACATGAAGATGAAATCATTACTTATATCAAGGATAAAGCCATCAAAGAGACCATGAAATCGCTGGCTCCTCTGCTGGAAAAGCTGGAAGAAGCTGTAAAACAGCAAGAAGTTCCTCCCCAGGTACAGGCTGCAACACCAGCTCAGACGGATCCTCCTATGATGAACTATGAAGAACAATTGAAAAGACTTCAGGAGGCATCCACTGCAAAGGTAAAAGAGAAGGAGCTTAAAATAATGGACCGAATGAATAAACTGAATGCCCGGTTTGGCAATATCCGTCCATAAAAACATCAACACCAACAGATATTATGAACGAAATTGATACTATAATTATGGGAATGTCTACCGCTGTACCTAATGCTATTTCAACACAGGTAAGTGCGCATTCTACGGGTGCAATGCAGATCAATTCTGCCTTGAACCAACAACGAAATAACATGACTGCCATCAGCAACTATGTCATGGGAGTAAAAAAAATGGGATCCGGAAAACTGAAACACAAAGAATCAGGACTATTTAGAAAAGGACGTTTTTAATTCCGGTTTCACCACCACGGATGCGGTTTATTTTCTCTGCAAAGATGAAATCCGGTGCCCTCAATATATACAATCTCAGGTCAACATTTATTTTGCACCGTTTTTCAGATGCTGTCTATGTGCAGAAGCAATTATTCAGAATCCATCTTTAGCCCAAAAGAATCCAGCATAGCCAGTATACCTGCAGCAGATATTTATTTTTAAGACAGATATTAAAAATAAAAACCGCATCCTTTTTATCAGGAAATATGCTTTACACTCACACAGATTTTACAGATAGGGTCTCAACCATTGTATTCAGAGCCACCTTCAGATCCAATCACTTATAACCTGTCAATACCAATGCTTTTGAAATGTATTCATCTGCAGGATCTGTAGTGAGTTTAAAATAAAACAGAAAACTAGTTTACCTCAATAATTATTAACCGAGATCAGATCTCAAAAAAACAATTACAATTATGCCAGTTAATGAACAAATCACAGACGCAGTAACGCAATCGAACGTGAAAGTAGTAGGAGAATCTCCTGCAATGGCTTTAGCCAATGTGTATCAGTCAGCAGCACATTCTACAGGAATTATGTTTGAAAATGCTGTAAATGCACAAAACCAACAAAACATTTTAGGCCAGGCAGCCACCACTCAGGGTATTCTGCAGATCTACAGCCTGGATACGGTAGCAGATGCGGTTTCTATCGCTAAGATTCTTAAGCCGTAATTTTTAAACTTTTTGAGAAAAAGTCATTATCTCAGCCGGAAAATCCGGTCGTTTTTTAACCTAATAAACAATAATCATTATGCCAGTTAACGAACAAATCACAGATGCAGTAACGCAGTCGAACGTAAAGGTAGTAGCAGAATCTCCTGCAATGGCTTTAAGTAACGTATACCAGACCGCAGCACATTCTACGGGAATCATGTTTGAAAATGCGATGACAAACCAAAATCAGCACAATATTGTAACGCAGGCCGCTACTACACAGGGTATCTCTCAAATCTACAGTAAAGATACTATTGCAGATGCTATCTCAATTGCTAAAATTCTTAAACCTTAATCCATTCTTGCAAATCGCAGAATATAACCATTTTCAGGACCGGAATACCCGGTTATTTTAACCAAAATAAACAATAATCATTATGCCAGTAAACGAAAAAATCACAGACGCAGTAACACAATCGAACGTAAAAGTAGTAGCAGAATCTCCTGCAATGGCTTTAGCTAACGTGTATCAATCTGCTGCACATTCTACAGGAATCATGTTTGAAAATGCAGTGAATACACAAAACCAACAGAATATTGTCTCTCAGGCAGCTACTACACAGGGTATCACTCAGATCTACAGTCTGGATACCATTGCTGATGCTGTTTCTATGGCTAAAATTCTTAATCCGTAATTCATTTTTGCGAACAGCTTAAATTCCTTCCGAACAACCGGAAAATCCGGTTGTTTTTAATCAAAATAAACAATAATCATTATGCCAGTTAACGAACAAATCACAGACGCAGTAACACAGTCGAACGTAAAGGTAGTAGCAGAATCTCCTGCAGTAGCTTTAAGCAACGTATACCAGACTGCAGCTCATTCCACAGGAATTATGTTTGAAAATGCGGTGAGCGCACAAAACCAACAGAACGTTGTCACTCAGGCAGCTACTACACAGGGTATCGCACAGATCTACAGTCTGGATACCATTGCGGACGCTGTTTCTATGGCTAAAATCCTTACTCCGTAATTCACCTTGCGAAAAGCTTAAATACCATTATCCGAGCAACCGGAAAAGCCGGTTGTTTTTTAACCCAAATAAACAATAATCATTATGCCAGTAAACGAACAAATCACAGACGCAGTAACACAATCGAACGTAAAAGTAGTAGCAGAATCTCCTGCAATGGCTTTAAGTAACGTATATCAGTCCGCTGCACATTCTACAGGAATCATGTTTGAAAATGCAGTGAATGCACAAAATCAACAGAACATTTTAGGTCAGGCAGCTACCACTCAGGGTATTCTGCAGATCTATAGCCTGGACACTGTAGCAGATGCGGTTTCTATTGCTAAAGTATTGAATCCTAAATTATAGTGTATTTTTAGATTTCTTGTTATCAGGGAGTACAGTTATGTGCTCCCTGATTCTTTTTTAGATAAAATTATTTATCAAATAATACGATTTCGTTTGGGTCTATAACCTGATTTTGCACTGCGTAAATCACAAGTCCTGCCATATTTTTCACTCCTGTTTTAATCATCAGGTTGGTTTTATGGGTTTCTACCGTTTTGGGAGAAATAAAAAGAGAATCTGCAATTTCCTTAGTACTCATCTGCTGGCAGACCAATCGCAGCACATCAACTTCTCTGTCGGTAAGCTCATTCTTAGAAAAGGCATGAAACTCCGGAAGTTTATTGGAAAGCTGGCTTCTCATGACATCAATCTGATCATTGGAAAAATAATGTCCTGTGTGGTGAACGGTTTTGATAATGGCTAATAATTCTTCTAATTCAATTTCTTTGGGCAAAAAAGCATGGGCTCCCATTTTCAGCATCTGCCCCATGAACGAACGGCGATAAAAACTGGAAAGAACAATAATTTTTGTTTCAGTTTCTCTTTTAGCCAGTTCAGACATTACTTCAAGACCATCACCATTTGTCATTCTCAGATCCAGAATAAGAATGTCTAAAGATCCGGAATCCTCAGTAAGAAACTGATAACCGCCTGTAGAGGTCAATGTAACCTGATAGTCTCCATTATTATCAATATAATTTTTCAAAAGCTGTACAAACAGCAGGTCGTCATCTACAATTCCGATTTTAATTTTCGTATGTTCCATGTTTATTTTTATTGTATTGCCATACAGGCTATGAATTTTGTGCCTTTTTCAGGCTGTGTTTTAAGTTTATAAATGGCTTTAATTTTTTGTGCTCTTGACTGAATATTCCTAAACCCAATGCCTCCAGAGTGCGTTTCTACGATAAAACCCCGTCCGTTATCTTCTATCGTTAGCATCAGATAGTTCAGAGAGATTCTCAGCGACACATCTACTCTGGTGGCTTCAGCATGTTTCAAAATATTGGTGACCAGTTCCTGAACAATTCTGAAAAGGTTCAGTTTTACCGGGCTGCTGATCGGGGTTCTTATCGTAATATGACGGAAAATAACCTCTATATTTTTATTAACCTGTGCAAGATAATCTGCAATCAAATCTGCCAGTTCAACCTCATCGAGGTCCGGCGGTGTAAGATTATGGGATAATTCCCTTATCAACTGCATGGATTTTTTCAGATCGCGATTAAGCTCTTCGGGATTTTTATCCGTAAGGTTTAAACGGATGAGATTCAACTGTGAGATAATATTATCATGAAGTTCTTCTGCCAGACGTTCCCTGTCCTGCTCCTGTAAAAGCAATGTATTCTCCCAATATTCTTTTTGGGTATTCCGGACCAGCTGAGAGACTTTCTGTTTATTTTTCTTTATACTTTTCAAATAATTAATGACCAATAACGTAATGAATAACGTTGTTAAAAAAAATAGTCCAATACCGATCCATATCCATAGAACTATCTGATCCTGATTTTCCCAACGCCACATCCCAGATTAATAAAAGCAATATAAAAAGACAATAGCAAAATGCCTCTAAAAAGCCAGACAGGAGCTACCCAGCTCAGATGATTGCTGATTAAAAAATTAAAGGTAGTGGATATGATACATTCAACAGAAAAAAACAGGAAAACAATGATGTTCACAATAAACATATCCCTATCTGCCCTACCTTCCCTGATAATCTTCATAAAATAAGAGGCTGCATAGCTACAAATAATAATACTGGTAATAATATTGGAATAAAAAGTAGCCTGTGTATCATTTTGCACATACAACACATTAGTCATCAGTGCCAATATTGCATATCCATAGATCGTCCATTTTAACTCACGGGAAAGCTGGATATAATAATTGCTATAGATGACGGTAAGGATCATCAAACCAAAAAACTGGCTCAGTATATAATTGTAGGTATTGAGTGTATTTAATTTCATCAGCCGGTCCGTTAAGTCCGTCAGCTCCAGCATAAACTCTCCTGAAAGAAGCACAATCACAGGAAGTTTTGTTTTTATCCCATCTTTTACCAATACAATCAGCCCGGTACACAAGACCAGGTTAATAATAATTTGTAAATACAGGGATAAACTGTTATACGAAAACACTGGTGCTCTGCTTCAAAAGTTGATAATCATTAAGAGTATCAACGGTAAAAGGAGGTCTTGGAGTAGAATAATTTTCTGCGGTCTCACTCATATGATTAATCGCAAGGCTTTTCACGGTAATAATTTCGATATGATAAGGAAAATCCGGATCTTTTTTCTCCAGATCATCAGTAAGTCCAAAAAAACTGGTACAGGTTTGCCCTCCTGTAATTCCCATTTTATCATAATCTGAAAACGGAATGGAAATCAGCTGAAAAATATCTTCTGTTTTCTGAGCCTGTATCCATGAAGTACCGAACATATTCCATCTGAAATTTCGGTTAATGGCCGATTCAGCTGTGATTGGAGGCGGGATCACTTCTTCGTCATTGCTGCTCTCCATCTTCTCCTCAGTAAATTTGCTTGAAAATTCTTTAATAATGATGTTACTAAAATCAGCATCCTTATCACTTTTAGAATCAATCAGGAAAAATTTCAATTGTTCCTCATGAATACCTACATATGCATGAATACTTTTCAGTTCTTCCGTTCCAAGGTTTCTTTTCCATTGTTCTATTTCTTCCCCCGAAACACTGAAATGAGTTCCCTGATTTAAAAATATCAAAATTTCTGCCCCATTTATGCTAATTCCATTTTTATAAGAATCAATAAGATTTTTCCATTTTCTGATGGCTTCAAAGATGTTTTCAGTAGTCATGATAATATTTATTTGTGAATGATAATTATTTTATGTGTTGAAATTTACAAAAAAAACAGACTGGTATTTATTTTAAATCACATTCAAGTGGAAAATAAAATTGAATTGAGTGAAAATTACTATTTCTTCAATTTTTTATCATATCAGATTAGCTACAGTATGTATCTTTGTACCGGAAATATTCGCATTTAAATAACAACTACCAATGATTCCATTTCACGAACTTATTTTTTTCATCCTGGCCGCACTCATCTTAGTTATCAGTCCCGGTCCTAATATGATTTACCTGATTTCAAAATCTATAACACAGGGGAAAAAGTCCGGGTTTATTTCCCTGGCTGGAGTGGTGTGTGGATTTTTATTCCACATTATCATGGTATCTTTTGGCCTGACCGCTGTTTTACTAGCCGTTCCATTGGCTTATACCGTTCTTAAAGCCATGGGAACTGTCTATCTCTTATATCTGGCCTATCAGGCAATAAAACCAAAGAGCAGAAATATTTTTGATGTTGACAGGAATGCTGCTCATGACAGTCCTAAAAAGCTCTTTACCATTGGCTTTTTAACGAATGTATTAAATCCGAAAGTGGCCGTCTTTTATCTGTCTTTCTTTCCTCAGTTCATCAAACCTGAGTATGGTTCCGTCTTCACGCAGAGTCTTGAACTTGGCGTTATTCAGGTTCTGATCAGCTTCAGCATTAACTTTATCATTGTATTAACAGCGGCGAGAGTTGCCCTGTTCTTTTCCAATAATCCGGTCTGGATCAAGGTTCAGAAATGGTTTATGGCCAGTGTATTGACTTATCTGGCTATAAAAATGGCTTTTTCAAAAGCAAAATAAAATCCGGAACAGTTTTCTTTCTGTTCCGAATTCCGGGGTATATTCATATAAAATCTGATCTAAAGAAAACATTATCATTATTCACCGCGAATTTGAGATTAATATTCCAGATGTAAAACCGTGAAAATACGTAATTTTACGGTTACGTATTTATCCTCATCACAACAGGTTTACAGATGAAACAGACCATTCCGACTTATGATTTAAACGGTATTTCCCACCACAGATTCCATGTCAAAAGAATGGATAAGCGTACTCAGGATGCTGAAGATATTCTTTTGGACAAAGGAATACACCGAGACAGTCATTACATTTTCACGTGCATGGAAAGCGGTCATGTAAGAATGATGGTAGATTTTAAAACAATTGAAGCAAAAGATTCCACTCTTTTCTGTGTATTGCCAGGACAGGTACATCAGGGCCTTTTAATGAAAGACGTTTGCGGATGGTTTGTAGCTGTTAAAGCAGAACTTGTCCCCGATATGGTACGTTCTTTTTTTGATGAATCTCTGGGGGAAATACAACCATTGTCTCTGGATAAAAGTCTCGTCAAAAAAATAAATACAACAGCCAGCATGCTTCATGCCTCTTATACGAATGAGATGCTTTCCACCAAAGAAGGGTCGCTTGTTGTACAATCACTGCTTAATGCATTTCTGGGAATGTTTGTCATGATCTATTCCCAAAAGAATGTATCTCCTGCTTCCAGCGAAAACCGGGCTTTACAACTGTCAAGAATATTCAAAACTTTGGTTCGGAAGAAATATAAAACCTCGAAAAGTCCATCTGAATATGCAGAGATTTTAAATATTACAAGAGGATATTTAACGGAGGCAGTCCGAGAAGTAACCGGGAAGCCTGCACAACACTGGATTCATCAGGAAATTTTAATTGAAGCTAAAAGATTACTGGTCTTTACCAACCTAAGTGTAAAAGAAATCGCTTATGAATTGGGATATAGTGACCACACTTATTTCAGCCGATTATTCTCTAAGCTGGAAGACCAATCGCCATCGGAATTCCGGGACCTGCATAAAAACAAACACTAACCACGAATAGTCCAATTATTCCCCCGAAACAGCTATCGGTATTTTCTGATTTTGCAACGTCCTTTGCAATAAAAATGATTTATGCCGAGCTTACCAAAATGGATCAATGACACTGTAGAAAATGTCTGGTCCTCAAAATTTAAAGACTGTACGGTTATCCATATAGAAAAAATCACGAATGACCTTCGTCTTATACGTTTTCAAACAGATTTACAGGATGTTTCTTACGAACCTGCATATGCAATTGGGATAAGAATCAACAGCCGCGATTTCCGGAATTATTCTCCCTTCAACTTCAACCAGGAAGCAGGGACTTTTGATGTTTTATTTCACCTGCATGATTCATCTGCTGCAGGAAGCCATTTTGTAACCCAGCTTTCTGCCGGAGATTCCATAAAACTTTTAATGCCAAGAGGAAAACAATTCTTTGCTCCCAATGCAAAAATTCATTTTTCTGTAGGTGACGAAACTTCACTGGGAAGTTCTCTTTCGATCAAAAAAGCCGTGGAGGAAAATGGTTCTTTATTCATCTGTCTTCATGAGCTGGAAGAATACTCTGCTCTTGAAAAACTGAATTTGTATGGCTATCACAGCCCTAAAAACAATACCATGAGAATGATTGAAGCATTGAATGACTTTTTGAGGGAAGAAAAAGAAACTATCTACAATGATGATGCTGTTTTCTACCTCACCGGAAACGGAGGAAGAATGTCTCTGATCAGGAAATTTCTTAAAGCCAGAGGTGTTTCTCCCAAATGTATAAAATCACAGGCATACTGGATTGAAGGGAAAAAGGGATTGTAAAAACATTTATAAAATTCTATACTTTTAAGCCTTCTTATAGATTAATATTATGAAATAAAGCACGATAGTATACACTATTGTGCTTTTCTTATATAACCCCTATCATGTAAAGTGAGTACTGGTATATATTCTGAATTTCCCTGTCTATGATATCATTACGGTTTTCCGTAAGGATTGTCAATATGATGTATTTACTTTTACCACATCAGAAAGTTTAAAATCTTTCTAAAAAAGACAAAACTTCGAATATACAAAAATAACTTAAACAGATTGTATGGCAATTAATTTACAAAAAGGTCAAAAAATTACTATCGGATTAAATAATATGACCATTGGCCTGGGCTGGGATCCTAATGAAGGAACCGGTTATGAATTTGATTTAGATGCTTCTGCTTTTATGATCAATGAAGAGAGACTTATTCCTTCAGACCCTTTTTTCATTTTTTACGGAAATACAGAGTCTCCGGACGGAGCATTAGTACATACAGGTGATGATCCGGATGGAAAATCAAGTGATGGTGATGATGATGAATCTATAATAGTTAATCTTTCAAAAATTGATCCTCGTATTACTGAGATATTATTTGTTGTAACGATTCATGAAGCTGATATAAGAAAACAGAACTACGGGCAGGTACGCAACTCATACATCAGGATTGTAGACAATTCTACCGGACAGGAAATAGCCAAATATGAACTGGGTGAAGACTTTTCTATTGAGACCGCTATCGAATTCGGCCGTCTTTACAAAAAGAATGAGCAGTGGAAATTTGAAGCTTCCGGTATCGGATACAGAGAAGACCTTGCCTTTTTTCTATCAAAATACTATAAAGGAAACATTATAAAATAAAAAACCATGTCTATTAATCTACAAAAAATTACAATTGAAAAAAAAGGGGATACCCATTCTATTGATCTTACCAAACCTGAAATTTCTCAAAAGGAAATCATTATTAATCTCAACTGGTCTCAACCTCAGCAAAAAAAAGGTTTTTTCTCAAGTCTATTAGGAGGAAACAACAGCATTGATCTGGATTTGGGATGCTTTTATGAACTAAACAATGGACAGAAAGATTGTATTGATGGATTACAGTTTGCCAATGGCAAAGGAGGTTCAAAAGATAAGCTTACCAGGCAGGGAAGATATAGTGATCTGCCTTTTATCTGGCATACCGGAGATGACCGTGGTGCTAATGCCGGATCAGGCGAAAATATACTTGTAAACCCTATTGGTATTAATAGCCTGAAAAGAATTGTGATCTATTGTTTTATTTATGATGGTGTTGCCAGATGGAATGAAACGAATGGGATCATCAATATAAAAGTTTCAGGAAATCCTGATATAGAGGTTGAAATGGGTAAACAAAATGACTCAAGAAAATTTTGTGCTATTGCGGAAATCCTTTTTTCTCCCCATTCTATGCAGGTAAAAAAACTGGTAACCTTTCATAATTCTCATGCAGACTGCGATAAAACATACCGTTGGGGAATGAAATGGGCTCCTGGATCTAAATAATAATCAAAAAAAAATAAAAAAACTATTATGAGAAGACTTCCCGTATATTTACTTCTGGATACATCAGGCTCAATGACCGGTGAGCCCATTGAAGCTGTTAAAAACGGAGTTCAGATGATGCTTCATTCACTCCGTCAGAATCCTCAGGCCATAGAAACAGCTTATGTAAGTATCATTACTTTCGACAGTCAGGCCAATCAACTTATTCCTTTAACTGATCTTGCCTCTTTTCAAATGCTTGACTTAAAAGCTTCTGGAACAACATCATTAGGAGCTGCCTTAAGCCTTTTAGCAGATAAAATGCACTCAGAAATTATTAAAACAACATCAGAACAAAAAGGAGACTGGAAACCCTTAACTTTTATCATGACTGATGGTGTACCTACTGATAACTGGCAATCCGGGTATCAGAAACTAAAATCCGTCAATAAAGGGCTGATTGTAGGATGTGCTGCCGGACAGGGAGCAGATGATGCTGTGTTAAAACAGATTACCGAAGCTACAGTAAGATTAGATAATGCAGATTCTGAAAGTATTTCAAAATTCTTTAAGTGGGTAACAGCATCTATTTCAACCACTTCAACCAAAGTGGAAACAACAGGAGTAGAACTGGCAGGAATAGATCAGCTGCCTCCACCACCATCTGAACTGGTAATTGTGGCTTAGATATGAACAGAAGATTATTGGCTTACTTCCTGTTGGATACTTCCGGCTCAATGAGAGGAGAACCGATACAGGCACTTAATAATGGCTTCAACGGGCTTATCAGTATGCTTCGGTCAGATCCGCAAGCAATGGAATCTCTTCATATAAGTGTTATCACTTACAATCGTGAAGTGAACAATATTGTGCCTCTTATTGATCTTGCAAGTTATCAGCCTGTAGAAATAACATGTCCGGACAGCGGCCCCACGCATACAGGGGCAGCCCTTGCCATGATGTGCGATCTTGTCAGTAAAGAAATAGTAAAAGGCTCCCTGATCCGTAAAGGGGACTGGAAGCCTTTACTCTTTGTTTTCACGGATGGGAAACCATCTGATATTCAAAAGTACAGAGAAATAATTCCCAATGTTAAAAAGCTTGATTTCGGAGTTATTGTAGGTTGTGCTGCCGGTCCTGAAGCAGAAATAAGTTTTTTGCAGGAACTTACCTGTCATGTTGTTAAACTTGAATCTACGGATGCCAGTACACTGGCTACTTTCTTTAAGTGGGTAAGCACTTCCATTGAAATGGGTGGGAGATCTCAGGGAACCGGAGAAACAATAATATTGCCTCCATCACCAGCAGAGCTCAATATTATTGTATAAAATATAACGATTGTCTGACTGACATTTCAGCATCATTGAAAAAAACAGAAAAAATCCGGGATTGAATTTCAAAAGATGGATTTTATGGAAACAGAACATGAGAATAATATGGAAACATTTTTAAAAGACATTCTAAAAGATTTTGAGATTGAAGAAAATAAGATTGTAGAAACCACGATCTCCAAACTCATACAAAATGCAAAAGTAAGTGACCTTGAAAAATCAATGCATTCAATAAAAAAACAGGTTTTAGAAATTTTCAATATGTACAGAGATAAAGAGGAGTTTAAAGAAAAATATATTGCTATTCCCAATGCCAATGCAAAAAAAGAATATCAATATTCATTCAATACAGATGAGTTTCCGAATATAGTTATCCGTGAAATTAAAAATCTGGATATTGTAGGACTGCAGTTTGATCATGAAAAATCTTGCATTACAGGAATTCCCATGATGGCTAATACTATTGATATTCAAATTGTATTTTATAACAGAAATGATAAAAATGAAACGGATGACATTAAAATCATCCCATTTGTAGTCAATGCAGACCCAAAAGATCTTTGGATAGATAAACCCAGTGATAAAGGCAGTAGATTTGCCAAATCTGATACCGCTACTCTGTCTGCAAAATTTCTGGATAAAAAAATTGTGATTGCTTCAAAAAGAGGTCGTTCGCATGCCCATGCAGGGACATTCAGAGATGATGATTTTAATCTACTTGAATTACCTAACAACTGGACTGTTGTTGCTGTAGCTGATGGAGCCGGATCTGCTCAATATGCACGAATGGGTTCAAAAATAGCAACAGAATATATCACAAAAAGCTTTGATGATACTGAACTGCTACAGCAGCTTTCTGAACACATCATTGATTTTTTTAGTGAACACTCAGTAAAAGAACCAGAAAAAACAGAGCCCAAAAATATCATTGATGATATTCCGCAAGAGAATAAAGATAAAAACGAAAATTTGGATGAAGACCACAGATTGCAAAAAAAATCAGCCATCATCAATATTCTTTATAAAAATGTAAGAAATCTTCATCATGAGCTTAAAAATTTTGCCGGTCAGGAGTCTTTACATATCAAAGATCTCAATACTACAATCATCTTTGCCCTGATAAAAAAATTTGATTTTGGCTATGTGATACTTAGCTTTGGAGTGGGTGACTGTCCTATTAATATCATGACTGATCAGCATGAAAAAGTACAACTTTTAAACTTTCTTGATGTAGGTGACGTAGGAGGCGCCACCCGTTTTATTACCATGGGAGAAATATTTTCAAACCCGGATATGGGAGCACGCTTTGGTATCAACTGTTTTGAAGATTTCTCAAAATTATTCCTAATGACAGATGGAATATATGACCCTAAATTCCTGGTAGAAAGCAAATTGGAAAACATTGACAACTGGAAAGAATTTCTAAGAGATCTTGATGGTGAGAATGAAGAACTGGTGAAAGTTGACTTTGAAGAAGACTCTGATATTGAAACCCAACTCCTTCATTGGATGGACTTTTGGAGCAAGGGGAATCATGATGACAGAACACTCGCTATAATTTACTGAGATGAATATTATAAAGGTAAAATCAGTCATTGATCCATCAAAAAGTTACGAATACGTAGATGATGGAAATCCTAAAATGGGAGGTGTAAAAGATGTCTATTTTTCACCAGACAAAAGATACGTTGTAGCTTTCTTTCGTGATTTTATTGATTTTAATCATAAAGAAAGTATCAAAAAAATTGTTACTCTCTATCATAACAACATCAAAAACGGAAATTCATCTGAATATTTTTTAGATGAAATCTACAGATGGCCTTATGATGCAGTAGAGAAAGATGGAAAATGGGGAGTAATTGTTCCTTTCTATAATGGAAAGTTCTTCTTTAAAAAAGGATATACGGCCAATGAAACGATCAAAAATGGAGAGAAAATCGGAAAATGGTTCACCACACCATCCTTTAGAAATAAACAATACCCACTGTCGCTGGATCGTTCTGAACTGGGAGACTGGTTGAGTTATTTTCAGGTCGCTATTAATATCTCCAGAGGAGTAAAAAAAATGCACCAAATGGGATTGGCTCATTCAGACCTTTCTTATAATAATGTGCTTGTAGACCCTGTCACAAAATCAGCATGCATCATAGATATTGATGGTCTGGTAGTACCAGGACTTATCCCTGCCAAAGTAATAGGAACTGCAGATTTTATAGCTCCCGAAGTTTTAAAAACCAAACATTTGAATATCGGAGATCCAAACAGGATTCTTCCCAATCAAAAAACAGATCTTCATGCCCTTCCTGTGCTTATCTATATGTATTTATTAAGGAGACATCCTTTCAGGGGAGGAAAAATCTGGGATCTCGATGCTGAAAAGGATGAAATATTGGCTATGGGAGAAAAAGCTGTTTTTATAGAACATCCTGAAAATCCCATTAACCGTGTAAAAACAGATCATCTCAAAAAATGGAATATGTTCTGGGGAGACCCTAAGAAATCACCTTTTACCATTACGGGACCTTATCTGACGGAACTCTTTAAAAAAGCGTTTATCGATGGTTTGCACAATCCTATTCTAAGGCCCATTGCCAATGAATGGGAAACAGCTCTTCTGAAAACCGTGGACCTGATACAACCCTGCAGCAATCCGGATTGTGATGAAAAGTGGTATGTCTTTGACAATACCTCTGCTCCCAAATGTCCTTTTTGCGATACTCCTCACAAAGGAAGTTTACCCGTCATTGATCTATATTATAAATTTAAAGATAATGTATGGAAACCTGAGAATCACAGACTGATGGTATACCATAATCAATATCTTTTTAAATGGCATGCGTCCAGGAAAGTAATCCGGAATGAAAGTCTCACCCCGGAAGATAAAAAACCTGTAGGTTATTTTACATTTTACCAAAACAAATGGATGCTAGTCAATCAGGGGTTGTCTTCCATGAAAGATCTTTCTGAGAATAAGGCTATCCCTATTAATTCTATGGTCGAAATCAAGGACGGAAAGAAAATTATGCTTTCTGATGAGGAAGGAGGAAGACTGATGTATATTACTTTAACCAATAATTAATTTTATTATGGATCAACAAAATATTATAGATTTACATCCAGGACTTATCTTCGGCTTTGCTTTGCTTATCATGATAATGCTGTTGCTGGATCTGGGTGTTTTTAATAAAAAAGCCCACAAAGTTTCTACTAAAGAAGCAACAGTATGGTCAGTCATCTGGATTTCACTATCAATGATTTTTTCAGGTGTTATCTACTGGATATTCAATCAGGATGAAGGAGGTAATGCACTGGCCTTTGAAAAGTTCACACAGTTTCAGGCTGCCTACTGGATAGAGAAAGCACTTTCTGTAGATAATCTGTTTGTTTTTATTCTTGTTTTCAGCTTTTTTAAAGTACCCAAACATTTGCATCATAAAGTATTGTTCTGGGGAATTATTGGGGCTTTAATTTTCAGAGCTATATTTATATTTGCCGGTATTGGAATCATACAGTTAACTTATCTTCCTGAAATACAGATATTCGGTAAAGCAGTACAGATCAATATTGTAATGACGTTGTTTGGTCTATTTCTGATATATGCCGGAGTAAAGTCGTGGGGAGAAGGAGATGATGATGATGAAAAAGACTTCAGTAATACTGCTGGTGCAAAACTTATAAAAAAATGCTGGAAAGTTTCCGATAACTATGTAGAGGATAGGTTTTTCACCATTCAGAACGGCGTTAAAATGGCTACTCCCCTCCTGATTGTAGTAGCTGTTATTGAATTTACTGATGTTTTATTCGCTGTTGATTCCATTCCTGCTATTTTTGCTATTTCAAAAGATCCTTTTATTCTCTATACCTCTAATATTTTTGCCATTCTGGGCTTAAGATCGTTATATTTCTTACTGGCAAATTTTATTCATATGTTTAGCAAACTGCCTTACGGGCTGGCTGTTATCTTAAGCTTTATTGGAGTTAAAATGCTGATATCTCCGTGGGTTCATATTCCATCACCCATATCTTTGGGAGTTGTTGCCGGAATACTCATTCTCTCAGTTCTTATATCTCTTCTTTTTCCACAGAAAGAAGCAGCAACTTAAACTGACAGCTATAAAACTACTATTGAAAAAATGTTGTATTCACTAGGGATAACATTTTTTCAATAGTTTAATAGGCTAAATCAGAACTCACTTTAAATTTCTACCCAATTCCTTAACTTTTCTCAGCCATTGAACCCGTTGCTCATCTTTAGAATTTCGGATGATCCCGATATAAGTTATCTTAACCGGTTTTACTCCGCAGTATTCCAGTATAGACTTTCTAAGCTGATTGACGCTGGGTCTTCCAAAAAACAAACGGTAATACCAACCCGGCTGGTCTAATGTGGTGATTATATGTGCTGTTTTTCCTTTTAAAAGCTTATCCCACCATACAGAATTCTCACGGTATTTATAGGCCAGCCCTGGTAAGAAAAGGCGGTCTATGAATCCTTTCATCAAAGCCGGAAATCCTCCCCACCAAACGGGATGCACCCAAACCAGATGATCTGCCCACTGAATAATTTCCCATGCTTTCATCAGATCCGGTTCAAGCTCCATTCTTTTCTGATATCCAAATTGCAGATTAGGATTAAAATTTAAATCCCGGATGACAATTTCCTTTACTTCAGCTCCTGATTCTACAGCTCCTGCCTTATAAGCTTCTGCAATCCCAAAGTTGAAAGAATTTTTATTCGGATGTCCATTGATAATCGCTATTTTTTTCATTGTGTGACATTGATATTGATAGTTTCATAGGTATGAAGCTGTGTCATTAATGATAAAGGTTCATGAAGCTGATGGCTGAAATACACATTGTTTTCATGCGGATTTCTCAGCAGCTCTTCGGTATGTAAAACAGCAGATAAAGCAGTAAGTTCTGCCTGCCCTTTCATACTTCTTAAACTCAGTTTCTTCTGACCTTCTTTATCTTTCACCACAATTTCAAACACAGACTGATCTCCGTTTCCACTGGATCCAAAAATCATTTTTCTTTCTTTTAATGATAAAATATTGAATATTCTCAGATACTGAAAGGATCCCAGCAGCCAGGTAATGAATTTCGAGTTATAAGTCATCTTTACACTTACTCCGGGAATTCGTTCCACTTTATTAAGAATATAGAGATCCGGCACATCAAAATTATAAGCCTTTCTCTCTCCTATTCCAAAAGAGAATTTAAAAGATTCTGTGTCCAAAAAATGTCTGATGGAAACAGGTTTGTCATTCTTATAATGTACAAAAGGAACGGCTACGTTTTCTGCCATAAAATGGGCTGAACTTTCCCCTGCCAGGTCTTTTACAGAATAATATACAAAAACCTTTACTTCCTTGATATCATCTGAATGGGAAAGGGTATTGACTAATCCCGGTACAATTCCGCCCATCCAGCCTGAACTGAAGATTATTCTGCTGTTTACGTCTGATTTTCCAGCAATATCGTAGGCCTTAACCAAAGCTGGAGTAGGTTTTGTAATGTCCAGATAATCTATATGATGAGTAATAGCAAAACGAAGTACATGATCTTCTTTATCATTCACGGAAAGAATGATGAGATCTATTTTTTTCTCAGAGATCACTTTAAAAGAGGAAGGATCTGTGACATCGATCTTTAGATCTTTGTCTGTTTTCCCACCTTTTCTTCCCCCTATAAAAACAGTAAAATGAGGATTTCTTGATTTCAGAATTCGGGAAATTGTCTTTCCTACCAATCCATTTCCACCAATAATCAGAATATTTTGCTCCATAATTTTTTTTGACAAAAATAGAGCGCCCCTGTTTCAACGAGCAGGACAAATGTCTAAAAAGAAATTTCCTTTCTGATACGGCTTAAGTGACGTTGTGTAATTCCAAGGTAAGAAGCCAGATACTGCAATGGTATGTTTTGAATATAATCAGGATGATTCTTTAATAATGTTTCATACCGCTGGGCTGCGCTATCTCTCTGAAGCTGAAAAAACCTTGTTTCAAGTTCAAGATACTCCTGTTCTGCAATGATCTTTAAAAATTTCGTCCAGTTAATGCTATTCTTTACCAGCTCATCTACTGCTTCTTTTTTAAGGATAATCAGCTCTGCATTGGTAATGGCCTGCATGCTTTCTTTACTCGGACACCCTGAAATAAATGATGAATAGGCAGCGATCATATGATTGGGAAATCTGAAGCAATAAGTCATATCTTTTCCTTCATCTGAAGTATAAAAGGAACGGAAGATACCGGATTTCACCAATCCTACTTCCTTGCAAAGTTCTCCTTCCTGTATGAAATAATCATTTTTATTGATGAATCTGAACTCGGAAAACTTCAAAAATTCTTCAATTTCACCTTCTGAAAACAGATTAAAGCTTCTAAAATAATCCTGTATTATCATTCTTAAAAATAAGGGGTTTTAATGAATCACGAAAATAGATAAAATCAGGATAAAAAATGAATGCAAACTTCTTTATCAACGCAAAGTTTTTATTTTTATAGAATTTTATTCCAAGAGAGCAAAGGTGGAAACTATCTCAAAAGTGAAATAATTTGGCTTTTGTCATTGATTACGTCGAATCTTCGATTTCTGACGAAGGAAGAATCTCATAAATAACCAGAAGTATGAGATTCTTCACTACATTGTTGAACTACGCTCGCAGACCTTCAGTCTGTGTTCAGGATGACACTTTTGAAAAGCCTCTTTTTAAACGGATGCATGTGTCGTGGGAACTTATCTGACAAATTTCAATTAACAGCAAAAAAAAATCACCTCAGGACGAGATGATTTACCGTTTTGAATTTACTTGAGTTATTTATGAAGATATGAATGATGTTTTGTTGGTACAAAGATAAATCAGCCCCGGTTTTTATCCATCAGTAGAATCCCTAGAATTATATCCGTAAAAATACGGTTGTATAAAAAGAAAAGCCCTGCAGGAAATACCTTACAGGACTTTGGTTTATCTAACAATTCTTTTGTTTAATATTTAAAGATCAAGGTTTAAAGTTATGATTGTCATTTACTTTCCACCTTTGAATTTTTATTAAAGGGGGCTTACCAATTGCAGGAACCATTCTTTAACTTCCCCATCCAGATAAGGAGCAAGCTTTTCTTCACATGTTTTATGGTAGCCGTTCAGCCATGCGATTTCGCTTTCTGAAAGGATTTCTTTTACTACAGTATCTTTGAAGAACGGGCAGAATGTCAATGTTTCAAATTCATAGAATGTTCCGTGAATTGTTTTTTCCGCTTCTTTTACTGCGATCAGGTTTTCATGACGGATTCCATAATGTCCTTCAAGGTAATATCCAGGTTCGTTTGAACATACCATTCCCGGAAGAAGTTCCTGAGGATTCAGGTCTTTTCTGATGTTTTGCGGTCCTTCATGTACATTCATGAAACTTCCTACACCGTGCCCTGTCCCGTGGTTGAAGTCTTTGCCTTCCATCCATAAAGGAAGTCTTGCAATAGCATCAAGATGTACTCCTTTTGTTCCTTTCGGGAATTTCACCATTGATAAACGGATCAATCCCTGTAATACCAATGTTGAGTTTCTTTTAAACTCTTCTGAAGGAGTTCCCAAGGCAAAAGTTCTTGTAATATCTGTGGTTCCTTCAAGGTACTGGCCTCCTGAATCTACCAGGATTGTTTCCTCGTTGGTCACTTCTTTGCTTCCTTCTTTTTTGGCAGAATAGTGCATGATAGCCCCATTATCTTTGTATCCAACGATAGAACCGAAGCTTTCTCCTACAAAATTTTCACCTTCTGCACGGAATCCTCTCAGTTTCTGACCGATAGAATATTCATTCATAGCTTCTTTTCCGGCATTGTGCGTTAACCAATACAGGAATTTCACCATAGCTACTCCGTCTCTTACCATTACTTTTCTGAAACCTTCCAGCTCAGCTTCATTTTTCTGGGCTTTCATCAGGTTACCCGGAACCGGAGCTTTGATAAACTGGTTATCTGCTTTTAAGGTTTCAAAAATCTGCTGGTTGCTGTTGGGAGAAACCAGTACTTTTTCATTTCTAAATGTCTTCAGGTAATTGTAGAATTCTTCGTAAGGCATCATTTTCACAAAGGAATCATCCATTTGCTTTCTTGCTCCTACTTCCATTTTTTCCAATCCTGTGAAGAGTACCGCATCATTTTTAGTGATCACAATATATCCTAAAAATACGGGATTACTTTCTACATCACTTCCTCTCAGGTTGGCTGTCCATGCTACATCATCCAGACTTGATATGATATGTACGGTGGCTTCCTGATCCTCCATTTTCTGGCGGATGGCAGCAATTTTATCAGAAACAGATTTACCTGCTCTTTCCACCGGATGTACAAAAATAGGATTGGCAGATGGAGTTCCTCTTTCTTTCCAGACTTCTTTTAAAAGCGGAAAATCTACTAGTGTAATATTTTTTGAATTAAATTTTTGAGAAAGCAGTTCCCAGTTGGCATTAGAAGCTGCTAAAGCATTTACGGCCACTTTACCGCCTGAAGGGATTTCCGAAATAATCCAGTCGATATAGTTGGGAGTTCCTTCCATACCATCTTTGAAAAGGTCAATTCCTGAACCGTCCAGCTCAATCGCGGCTTGAGTAAAGTATCTTCCGTCTGTCCAAAGTCCCGCTTTGTCTTTGGTAACTACCACAAAACCAGCAGAACCTAAGAAACCTGACAACCAAGCTCTCTCCTGCCATTCTTCAGGAAGATATTCGCTCATATGCGGATCTGCAGAATATACTATAAATGCATCAACATTATTTTTCTGCATTTCTTCACGAAGCGCAGCAACTTTTTCCTTTGAAGTCATTCTTTTCTTTTTTAAACACCGAAAGTTACGAAAAATTTGAAGTCTGAAGCTGAAATCTTCCGGCTATTTTTCTTAATAATCTGTTATTTTAGCAGGAATTCTTTTTGAAGGAATGTACATTGGCTGGTTCGGAATGACAGATGCATTTATAATTTAAAAAACATTAAAACTTTAAACATATTGAATAAAATAAATCATTTTCATCTAAAAAAAACTACCACATTATCAAAATAATAAAGTTTTGGAAAGATTATTGCTGTAATCTACTCCATGAAACAGCAGAACTACAATAACCACAGGAAATTTTATCCACCCCATCATTTTATCTATCTTCCTTTGCTCATCATATTGGAGATTTTCGGAATTTATAAAATCTGGGATGATCCGGGAAATCAGCTGACATGGATTCTGTTTTCTATTGTGATTTTTCTGCTTTTTTATCTGGCATTTATGACACGGCAGCATTATGCACTGGGGCTTCAGAACCGAATGGTGATTCTGGAATTTCAGCAGCGGTATTTTGAAATCTTCAATAAAAGATCGGATGAAACTGTTGAAAAACTGAGATTTGATCAGATTGCTGCATTGAGATTTACCTATGATGAAGAGTTCAAGGAGCTTTTATACAGAGCTCTTCATGAAAACATCTCAGGAGATGAAATTAAAAGGTCTATCAAAAAATGGAGGGCTGACCGACTCAGAATCTAACACCTCAACAAATATATACTTATGAAAAAGTGGAGCTTTTACAGTATTACGATATTAAGTTTGTTGACACTCACAAGTTGTGAAGCAGTAGAAACAATTTTTAAGGCAGGAATGTGGTGGGGAATTCTCTTAGTCTGTGTAATAGCAGGGATTCTTTTACTGATTTTTTCGAGGGGTAAAAACTCTTAACCATGCTTTATGGAGAAGAACACAGACTTGGAGATGATTTCTCACCTTAAGCCTTCAAAAATTGTTAAAATAATGAAGGACCCGGAAGCTTCTGCAAAGGCGGTACATCTTGTATATACCACCGATGCAGAAACCGCCGGAATTACCCGTAAGAAAACAGGAAAGAAATATTCCTATTATAAAGACGGTGAAAAGATAAAGGATAAAGAAGAAATTACAAGGATCAATAAACTTGTGATTCCGCCTGCCTGGGAAAATGTATGGATCTGTGCACTGGAAAACGGACATCTTCAGGCAACAGGTTTTGATGTCAGGAAAAGAAAACAATACCGCTACCATCCTCTTTGGAGTGCTTTAAGAAATCATACAAAATTTTACAGGATGCTTCAGTTCGGATATGCATTACCAGACATCCGGCTTCAGGTAGAACAGGATCTTACTCTGAGAAATTTTGAGAAACGGAAAATCCTGGCTTTAATTGTAAGCCTTATGCAAAGAACCAACATTCGTATCGGCAATAATATTTACGAAAAATTATATGGCTCTTTTGGATTGACAACCTTAAAAGGTAAACATGTTCAAGTAAAAGGACAAAAGATTACTTTTTCTTTTAAAGGAAAAAAAGGTATTATGCATAACGTTGATCTTAAAAGTAAAAGGCTGGCAAGACTCATCCAGAAATGTAAGGATATTCCCGGGAAAGAGCTTTTCCAATATTTTGACGACGAAGGAAACCGTCATTCTATAGATTCGGGAATGGTGAATGAGTATATAAAAGAAATAAGCGGTGAAGATTTTACGGCTAAGGATTTCAGAACCTGGTCCGGAACGGTAAGCGCTCTGATCGCTTTTAAAGAAATCGGATATGCAGAAAATGATACTCAGTATAAAAAGAAAGTAAAAGAGGCCTTGGAGATTGTTGCAGAAAACTTGGGAAATACATCGGCTGTCTGCAGAAAATATTATGTTCATCCTTTAGTTATTAACCTTTACGAAAACAATACAATCAAAAAATATCTTGACGAACTGGAAATTATAGAAGAAAATGATGGAAAAGCTGATCTGACAAAAGAGGAAAGGCTGGTACTGAAAATTCTGGAAAACGAGAGAATGTAGGGAATTTTCGGTCAATAGTGAATGGTGAATCTGCTTCGCAGTGAATTTTTATACTACACTTCATGAATTCTATTGACTTTTCACTTGCGTAGCAGATTCACCATTGACATCAAAATCTTTATTCTTTACATCAAACTGAAATCCTGCTGCTGCTCAAAAACTGAGTTCTGTACTCCTTCGGGGTAATGCCTGCAATTTTTTTGAAAAGCTGGGTAAAATGAGAAGCGGTATGAAAATTCAGCTCATAAGCAATTTCTGCAATATCTTTACTGGAGTGAAGTAATGCTTTGCTGTAATTGATATCAATTTCATTGATCCACTGTTTTGGTGATTTCTGGGTTACACCCTTTACACATTTATTCAGATAGCTTTCTGTTACAGACAGTTTATCGGCATAAAATGCTACTCTCTTTTCCCCCACATGATATTTAAACAAAAGATCCCGAAACTGAAGGGACAATTCCATAGGACGTGTCGCTGATTTGTGATGAGTATCAGAGTCTGTGCTCAGCATTTTGATTAAAACAAGATGAAGCATCGTCACTACTACATCATTGATATTGAGATTATTTAGCCACAATTCCTGCTCCATAATGGGAAGAAGCTGTGTAATGGTGCCGTAGGTCAGGCTGTCAAGATTCAGGAAGGGAGTCATGAAAAATATGCTGCTTTTATGCTTGGGCAGTTCCTGTTCGGAGAGGATATTATTTTCATAAGCAAGGAAGAAACCTTCAATATCGTCTGATAACTCAACCGTTGCCGTAATGGTACCCTGCTTGATGAAGATAACCCCGCCTTTTTCAGCATGATATTCTTTATTTTCAAGGTATTGTCTGATATGGCCGTTTGTAACGAAAATAATAAAATTGAACGTTGTACGGTACGGAATCACCGGCATCAGAATTCCTTTCAGATAGTTTTCTATCCGATACAGCTGTATATCAGCATTATTGGCTAATATCTTGTCCGTAATATTCGGAAGAAAAAGCTTTTTATATTGAAAATTGGATAGTACTTCCATAGTGAGTTGATTATTACAAATTTAATGCGGAAATTGGAGATTTGGATGTTTTTTATTGTATTATGTCAGGTGTATAATGTACAATGTATGGCCATCTTTGAAAACAATAATAACATATTAATTATCTGCTATTTATACTTTCAAAAAAATAATTACCAGCGCAACATTATACATTATACATTATACATTATACATTATACATTATACATTATACATTATACATTATACATTACTTTAAAACTTATAATACACTCCTACTCTCACTCCAAAAGGACTTCCCGGGGTGTAAGTAAGGTCTGTAACTGGTTCCGCTTCTCCTTTTAGCTGAGTTTCTGTTGCAAACTGGGCTTCGTTCCATTTCACGTTGAAAAGGTTGTTCAACTGAACATTTGCGCCCCATTTCTGGCGGTTATAGGAAAGCATAAGATCATTGACAAAGTAAGATTTCGTTCTGATGCTGTTATCCTCTACAGCGGGTCTTGCTCCAAGATATCTGTACTGAAGTCCTAAAGAAAAACCATGCAGGAAATCCCAGTTTACAGATCCTGTACTGGTGACTACCGGAGCTAATGGAACGTAATCCTGACCTTTTTCTTCTTCGGTAAATCTTGCATGAGAGTAATTGATATCCGCATTCAGATAAAAGTTTTCCAATGGCTGAAAACGCACTCCAAGATCGGCACCGAAGCGTCTTGATTTTCCGGAAGGCTCTACTACTGCATCATCTCCTACATAGACAAATTCCTGCTGAAGATCCATATACCATAATGCCGGAGTGATGATCAAGGATTTGAATGGGTGTAATCTCACCCCGAAATCTGCTCCAATAGAATATGGAAGGGTATTTTCATTTTTATTGGGAACCACTACTCTCAGGTCATTGGAGTGAAAACCCATTCCCGTTTTCAGGAACCACATCACATTATCATTCTGGGCATATGAAAAGTTAAGTTTCGGGCTCAGTCTTGTTGCTTCTTTTGACTGTCCGGACGGTAATTGTTCTGCATCCAAAAGATTGTGCATATTAAAGATAAAATGATCTACTCTCAAAGCCGGATTAATGGTCCATTTTCCGGTTTTCCATACCAGTCCTGAGTATGCATGAAGATTGGTTTCTGTTCCTGTCACGTCTGATAATTTATCAAGCAGCATATCTCTGTGATAAACGTGGTTAAGCTGTAGCGTATTGATATCATCATTTCTTAATCCAATTCCAGAAGTCCAGTTTAAAGAGCTGTTGGCCAGGGTGAAAGTTTTGGTATATTTTACTTCGGCACCGTAGATATTTCTTCCGTCAGTCTGCTGAATTTCGTCGCCATGATCTTTATCTTTTAAATTAAAGGTGAAATCAGAATACAGATTGAAATTATACTTTGAATAGAAAGCCATGGCATCAATCTGTTCGGAAGGAGAAATAATATGCTTGAAGTTCATCTGAAGGTTTGTTCTGGATGTTTTTCCGCCTTCCGTAGGGTCTATACTTCCCCATCTCCCAATGATTCCTTCATCTACGGCACGTTCCGGAATCTGTCCGGAAGCATTCCACGAAGAATTGAATGTAGAGAACTGGATATTGAAATAATCGTTATCCGTAAGCCATTGATTGTATTTCCCGAAGATATTGACTCTGTTAAAATTCTGTTTTACATCAAAAGGTCCGTCTGTATAGTTGTATTCTGCTGCTATATACGCATTTTTTCGTCCCAGATCATCATGCAGAATATTGAACATTCCCAGGACTCTTTTTGAATTGAATGGGCCTCCTTCCAGCTTAATCATACTGTTTTTTAACCCATTGTATGTCTGAAAATCCACATATCCCGCTGTATTGAAGTCTCCGCGGTCCATATAATAAGCTCCTTTTCCAAAGTCTATATTATTAACAGTTTCAGGAATTACAAAGTGTAGATCAGAATATCCCTGACCATGAGCGTGAGAAACAATGTTCACCGGCATTCCGTCTACATTTACGCTTACATCGGTACCATGATCAGCATCAAATCCTCTTAAAAAAAGCTGTTCCGCCTTTCCACCACCCGCATGCTGTGCAATAAACAATCCCGGAACTTTTCTGAGCAGATCTTGTGCTGAGCTTACCGGAAATTTATTCAAATCAACCTTCGTTATAGCTGACAAAAACGAGCTGTGATTGATGGCTACTTCAGAAATCTGAAACGGCTTATGCTGTAAAAAAATAACTTTATTTTTATCTTCATCATTGGTCACCACCCATTTTACCTCATCGTATCCCGGACGGCTGATCAAAAGAGTATCAGGAAGGGATTTTACAGGAATGGCGAATCTACCGTCTGTTCCTGTATGAGTATGGTTGTTTCCGTTGTCATATTTTACCAAAGCATCTGCAATGGGAAATTTGTCATCTGCATCTTTTATCAGCAGCTGTTTTTCGGTTTCCTGCGCCATCATTTTTCCACTGAAAGCCATGACCAGAAATACGGCTGCTATTTTTGTTATTTTCATTTTTTTTATTTTTTTGTACAATGTATAATGTACGGTGTATAATGTATTATGATTTTAGAAATTGTAGGAATATCAATAGTGAATTTTGCTTCGCAAGTGAATCGTCAATTATCATAAAAGAACTTTAAACTCCCTTAAAACTCTCAAACCCTCCAACTCTCCAACTCCTCCAGCTCTATTTTTTTACTTTAAGAAGTACCTTCTGTAGTAAAAGAGTAATCCACGTTCCGGCTACAAATGGGAAAGTAAACACTCCTCCAACAATATCCAGACAATGATTATCAATCAAAAGGTCATCAATAGCAATGGTAATAAGGACAGCGATCAGCACCCATAAGCCATCTGTTTTTTTGACTCCTGAGAAAACAATTGCCGAAAGGACAGCATTAAATCCAAATAATCCCATGTGAATTTCTTTAATAGGTTCACCATTCAACTGTGATAATCCTGCCCCAAGAATAGACGCGGCCAATCCGTATAAGGCAGCTATCGGGGAACTGATGAAAACGGCAAGAAAAAAAATCATTCCTGAAAGTATTCCTCCCTGGAATATCACCTCGCCGAATCCGTTGGTACAGGCAAGAAAGTCATCATATTCTGTAGGAACTACTTCACTGCTCAACATCGCAGACGGCGGAATATGGGTAAACTGATGCAAAGCAAAAACCAATACCCATGTAATGATGATGAAAGGAAAAGTAAACACCGGAATTTTCTTTTGGATAAAGAAATGCTGAATAACAGCTGCCAATGCCCCACCCAACACGATTAAAACCCAGATCAGAACCGTAGTCTCGAAAAGGAAGGATAATGCAACTCCCACAAGGGCTGCACTGAAACCATAAAGTCCTGCATTGATTTCAGATTGATTATATTTAAGCTTCATTGCTGTAAAAGTTCCGGCCGCTGTTGAAAGCAGTACTGCAACTCCGCACTGCCAGCTTCCCATAAAGATTCCTATCAGAAACAGAAGCCCGGTCCATCTGTTTTCCTGGAGCATAATCTGCCCGATTCCTTTTAATATATTGTCTAAAAAGGGTAGTTTTTTGAAAAATTCGTCCATAGTTTTTTTTATTGTATTAATGTAGAATGTAAAATGTATTAATGATGTTGAAGACAGAATCAATTTTGCTTCGCAAGTGAATAGTGAATTGTCAATTATCAGTGAAAGGATAACAACTTTAAACCTTAAACTTTAAACAATTCCACTCTCAAACTCTCTTACCCTCAAACTCTACCACTCGTACCCCGGAACTCGTTTACCATCCAAGAAATACCATTCCAACACCGCAAACGGTTACCACCGCTCCGCTTATCACTCCCATATATCTTTCCAGTTTTTCGGTATTGAATAGGGTTGAGTATCCGTAACGTCCCAGAAGAACCATTCCAAGCATTGTCAAGACTGTAGTTGCTGTGAAAGAAGTTACCAGTATGGCAATTTCAGACATTGAATGTTTTACTCCCGAATAGAATAATAAAGGAATCAAAGGTTCACTTGGTCCCATCACGAAAATCATGAACAATACAAGCGGAGTCACTTTTATTCTTTTTTGAGGCATTACGACTTCGCTGTGATTATGTTCATATACATACACGTCATCACCCATCACATCAAAATGTTTATGAGGTTTGTTTCTTATTGCCTGAATCAGACCATACACCAGATAAACTCCTCCCAAAATAAGCAGTGCCCATCCAGAGAAATTCCCTCTGATATCCTGAAACCATGAGATTTTATTCAGCTGCCATCCAAGGAAAACCCCGATAAAACCTAAGATCAGAGAACTGAACACATGTCCAAATCCGCAGACAACTGTTAAGATGGCTGTTTTCATTCCACTCCATTTTTTGGATTTTGAGATCACGATAAATGGCAGGTAATGATCCGGCCCTGAAGCGGTATGTATAAAACTTATTGAAATGGCACTCAAAAGAAGCGCCCAAACTGTACTATCCATTTTTTATTAATTCTGTTATTTCAGATTCTTTATTAAGTTTTGGCTAAAGCCAATGGGAAATTTCTTTTTATTAAGCGGGCTAAAGCCCGCTTCTATTGAATATATTAGTATCCTTTTTACTCAAGTGACCAAAGGATTTCCTGAATATGCAGGAAGAGGTTATACATCATTTCACCTCCGTGTCCCAAAGCCCTTACTACGAAACCGTTATCTTCCATTGCGGAAACTCCTACTTCCATTTCTTCATGATGCTGTGCAGCTGCTTCAACGATCTCTTCGATCAATCCGTTTTTATCTACATTCTCCTTTGTGCTGTAAAAGATCAGGGTTCCCTGATGGGTATATTGTTCCAGATTTCCGATACTGCTGATCGGGATCATGTCAGGCTGGATCAGAACGTTATCTTTCACCACCAGTTTATTGTTGTGATAAATTTCCATGACATTCTGAAAACGCTTCAGTTTAAAAACTTCACCATAATGTTTTCTCCCACAGGTAATGATCTCACTGATGATGATCTGACTGTCTTTTCCGATATGAATATTCGCTTTACTCTTAAAGTTGGAATCTTCATGCGGAACGATCGGATGAGGTACATACGCAAAAGAGGTTTCGTCTTCCATAGAGACATTGAGCTCCTGAAGTGCTTTATCCTTCATATTGAACAATCTCTGATAAGATTGCGACTGCAGCTGAAGAGCAGCTCCTTTTTCAAGGGTAACATCCAGATGATAATGGTCTCCATCCAGAATTCCCGGAGAGGAGCTCATCACCATCTGATAGAGCTTTTTGTCACTTTTCCGCTGTCCTACAGAAACTACTCTGAAAGGAAGCGAGACATAAAGGTCTTTCACATAGGATTCTCCTCCCTTGAATCCTGCAATAATTTTTAAACGACTATCCATTTATCTTACCAGGTTGGGTTCTTCAATTTCCTCTAAAAGAGCATATTTTTTGATCCAACCTATTACTTTATCCAATCCCTCATCTGTTTTCAGATTTGTAAATACAAAAGGATTTCCTTTTCTCATTCTTCTGGCATCATTTTCCATTACTTCAAGGCTGGCTCCTACATAAGGGGCAAGGTCAATTTTATTGATGATCAACAGGTCTGATCTTGTAATACCAGGTCCTCCTTTTCTTGGGATTTTTTCACCTTCGGCTACATCGATAATGAAGATCGTAACGTCCGCAAGGTCCGGGCTGAATGTTGCTGAAAGGTTATCACCTCCACTTTCGATAAGAACCAGTTCGATTTCCGGGAAACGTGCTGCCAGTTCATCTACTGCCTCAAGATTCATACTTGCATCTTCACGAATGGCAGTGTGGGGGCAACCTCCTGTTTCTACACCGATAATTCTGTCGTGGGGAAGAAGGCTGTTTTTCGCCATAAATTCAGCATCTTCTTTGGTATAAATATCATTAGTAATTACTCCAAGATCATAAGTCCCGAATAATTTTCTGCTTAAACGTTCCAATAATGCAGTCTTCCCGGAACCTACAGGTCCTGCCACTCCTACTTTTATATACTTTCTATTTTCCATTTTTTCTAAATTTTACTTTTTTTAACGCTATGGGCGCTAAGTTTTTTTGATTTTGAATATTTTTCGATCGCAAGGGCGTTTCACTCAGCAAAGAGCACCTTGTTTCAGGTATATTTTTTTAATTGAGAATATTGTAAAGGATGCAAAGGCGTTTCATTCGGCTAAGAGGCATACGCATTCATTGAATTTTAAACTTCTTCATTCTCTTAGCTTTCCAACCGTCATTAATCATTTTGCCTTTACTTCCTTTTTACCTTTTCTATGACATATAAAGCCTTGAATAAAGCCTTTCATGCTGCATGCACCTGATATCAAAAGCGGTATTACAAAGTCCTACCATATCTCTGTCCAGTTCCATGGTTTCCCATACTGTTTTTTCCATTACAGGATACAGAGAAAACAGGATATCCTGTCCGTCCAGCTGTCCGAGAGGAACCAATTTTACAGCATTGGTAATCATTCCGGCAACTGAAGTATAGTAGAATCCCAAAAGTGCTTCGTACAAAGGAATTTTCATCAGGTAAGCATACACTCCGAACACAATACAGTAATGAGAATTGGCTTCTTTATTCTGAACTGCTTTTTCAAAAGCTTCCATAAAAGGGAAACTTTCTCTTCTCTTGAAAATTTTGATCAGTCTGAGCCCCAGTTTCTGGCTGGCCTGGCGGATTTCCTTTGGACATTTTATCGCATTACATTCATTATCAAGAAGTATCAACCCCTCTAAGTCTCCTTTTTCTGCTGCTTTATAAGCCAGTTTTACAAAAGCTCCATCATTGAATTTAAGGTTGTACTGAAGCATATTCTGTACAAACTCTTTTGCTGTTGCCAGATTATGTACAATTCTTTCCTGTACATAGGTTTCAAGTCCGTTAGAATGGGTATAACCACCGATGGGAAGTGTGGGGTCTGCTAGATGAAGCAGTCCTGAAAGGAAATTTATGTTTATATTATTCATCTTTCGGGGCAGCCATTTTTAGGATTTTTGTAAAGATTGTTGATCCCAAACTTCCGTGTCCGTGAGGTTCTACATTCGATTTAAGAAGATTCAGCAGTTTCACAGATTGTTTTTCCGGTTTGAACCCGCTTGCCTCCAGCCATCTGAACATCGGCATTTCAAAAGGAAGCAATACTTTGTCATTCTGAATAAAAAGCGGGATATGTTTATTCCCGATCTCATAACACACGGTACCCATTTCCAGCAGTGAGGTTGGTGACATCACGATAGCTTCTGTTTCCAGAACATTTACCGCAATTATTTTTTCTGCATCCTCAAAAAGAATATCTCCTTCACGCAAACGCTGCCCTTCTCTGAGAAACTTGATGGCAACGTCAATTCCCTGTCTGGTTTTTTTACGCTGGATTCTTTTAGTGGTTTCAAACCATTCCAGATCAAGATAGTCTATGGTTTTCTCCGTAGGATTTTCAGTTAGATTGCCTATGATTTGATTAATTATCATTTTTCGATTTTTTTCTGAAGTCTAAGTTTTTGGAAATCCCTACTCCGAAAGTGGAACCACTGATTCCTGCTACATAGCTTTTCGTCCAGCCTTCTTCTTTTGTTTTGGTCTGAAGCATGGATAGCTCTGCAAATTTGAATTTCAGTGCCCAGCCTCCTCCTAATAATATCCCAATCAAAGGATAGGCACGAAGACGGAATCCATTAAAATTCTGCATTGTGTCAGCAGCTGTTGACAACTGTTGTCCCCAAACATAATGGGCATCCACCTGGCCAATCAATACAAAATATTTTCCAAGCATTAGGGATGGACTATACCAGATACCGGCTTCATTTTGTTTGTATACTACATTATGATCAACCGTATTCTGCGAGTAAGCATAATTGACCCCGATAAGATCATTATTATTGATAAAGTAACCTACTCCAAGCGGTGCACTGGAAACGGTACTGCTGCTGCTTGACGGAGTTGTAATTTTAGAATAATCTAAGGAACCATAGACCATAAACTGTCCTTTTGGTCCATCTTCATCGCTTTTCAGCCTGTGCCCGCCCAGAAACTGAGCATTCAGATTTCCTGACAGCATAGACACACCGGCTATGACAAGAGAAAAAACTGTTTTATTTAAATATTTCATTCTATACTTAGTTCTATAATTATTTTAAAATATGGACTGATAAATCTTTTTTAGTTGTTAAATAAACCTAACAGGTTTTTGAAACCTGTTAGGTTTTATTCGTAAAATTTATCTTAGAACAAGTAATACAACTGTGTTAAAGGAAGTGTTTCCGCAGGTTCGCAAGTGATGTATTCACCATCTACCGTTACTTTATAGTTTTCAGGATTCACTTCAATTAAAGGAGTCTTATCATTATGGATTAGATCTTTTTTGGAAATATTTCTACAGTTTTTCACCGGAAGAATCATTTTTTCCAGTTTGTAAGAAGCAATTGTTCCGTTGTCAATAGAAATCTGGGAAACGAAGTTGGCACAAGTCCCAAACTTAGCTTTTCCGTGGGCTCCGAACATATTTCTGTAAATAACAGGCTGAGGCGTTGGGATAGATGCATTAGGATCTCCCATTTTAGCAGCAATCACAAATCCTCCTTTTACAATCATTTCCGGTTTTACTCCGAATAATGCAGGTTTCCAGATTACCAAATCTGCCAGTTTTCCTTCTTCAAGAGATCCTACATATTCTGAAATACCGTGTGCAATAGCTGGGTTGATGGTATATTTCGCAACATATCTTTTTGCACGGTAGTTATCATTATCTGTATTCTCATCTTCTTCCAAAGCGCCTCTCTGCTCCTTCATTTTACTTGCTGTCTGCCATGTTCTTGTGATCACTTCCCCGGGTCTTCCCATCGCCTGAGAGTCTGAGCTCATAATACTGAAAACTCCCATATCATGAAGAATATCTTCTGCTGCAATGGTTTCAGGACGGATACGTGAATCTGCAAAAGCTACATCCTCAGGAATGTTTTTGCTCAGGTGGTGGCAAACCATCAGCATATCTAAGTGCTCATCGATTGTATTTACTGTGTAAGGACGCGTAGGGTTTGTAGAAGCTGGTAATACATTGGGATACATAGCCGCTTTAATGATATCCGGTGCGTGGCCTCCTCCTGCTCCTTCTGTGTGGAATGTATGGATCACTCTTCCGTTGATTGCTCTCATGGTATCTTCAAGGAATCCTCCTTCATTCAACGTATCGGTGTGGATGGCAACCTGAACGTCATATTTATCCGCTACTTTCAATGCGGCATCAATCGTTGCGGGAGTTGCTCCCCAGTCTTCGTGAATTTTTACCCCTAAAGCACCTGCTTCCACCTGCTCTTCAATAGGTTCTTCTGCCGAACAGTTTCCTTTTCCGAAGAAACCAAGATTCATAGGATATTCTTCTGCTGCTTCAAGCATTTTCTGCATGTTGAATCTCCCCGGAGTTACTGTGGTAGCATTAGTTCCATCATTTGGACCTGTACCGCCACCGATCATTGTAGTGATTCCGCTGTAAAGTGATGTTTCGATCTGCTGAGGACAGATATAATGAATATGGGTGTCAATTCCTCCTGCAGTTACGATATATCCTTTTCCACCATGAACTTCCGTTGAAGCACCAATAATCATATTAGGAGATACACCATCCATCGTATCAGGATTACCTGCTTTTCCGATTCCTACAATTTTTCCGTCTTTGATCCCGATATCACCTTTTACAATTCCCCAGTGATCAATGATTACAGCTCCTGTAATACAAAGATCCAGAACACCTTCGTCTCTTTTAGCGGTAACATTCTGTCCCATCCCGTCACGTACAGTTTTTCCTCCTCCGAAAACTGCTTCGTCACCGTAGTGAGTGAAATCTTTTTCAATTTCAATGATAATTTCAGTGTCTCCCAGTCTGATTTTATCTCCGGCTGTAGGACCTAATATATTGGCGTATTGTTTTCTGTCTACGTTTAAGCTCATCTTAGTGATTTTTAAAGTTTAACTCTTCAACTTTTGCAAGGCTTGCTTTTTTCTGTTCTTCAGAATCTACCTGTCCGTCAACAAGGTTATTGAAGCCCATTGCTTTTGTGGTTCCTCCTATTTCTACCAACTCCACTTCTTTTTCTTCTCCTGGCTCGAAACGTACTGCAGTACTTGCTACAATATTCAGTCTCTTTCCGAAAGCTTTCTCGCGGTCAAAGCTCATCGCTTTATTGACTTCAAAAAAGTGAAAGTGTGAACCTACCTGAATAGGACGATCTCCTGTGTTTGTCACTTTTATTTTTACAGTTTCTCTGCCTTCATTGCAGATAATTGTACCTTCTTTTACAAAAATTTCTCCTGGTATCATAATCAGTAGTATTAGCGGATTGGGTTGTGTACGGTTACCAGCTTGGTTCCATCAGGGAAAGTAGCTTCAATCTGAACATCATGAATCATTTCTGAAACGCCTGGCATCACATCTTCTTTGGTAAGAAGGTTTGCTCCTTCCTGCATTAGTTCGGCTACTTTTTTTCCGTCTCTTGCTCCTTCAAGCAAAAAGTGGCTGATCAGAGCTATTGATTCCGGGTAGTTTAATTTAAGGCCTCTTGCCTTTCTTTTTAGAGCGAGTTCGCCTGCCAGAAATAGCATAAGCTTCTCCGTTTCTCTCGGTGTTAAGTGCATAATATTTTTATTTAAAATTGGACAAACAGAATCCTGTTCACCTTTGTGTAAAGGCAAATAGAAATGTTCAAAAAAATGTAAAATGGGAAATGATTCTTACGGATCTGTATTAACATGAATACAAACCATAACAGATCATTTAAGAATTAAAAAAAGGGATTAGCAGCCCGCTATCTGCAGACAGTGATACAGAATGTATCTCGGTGCTGTAATATAAATACGGTTTTGAACGGCCGCAACCCGTGTATTGTGAGAATAGCCTGCAAAGAAATAATTAAGCCATTGCTGTGCAAGTATTGAGTAATCAAATTTTACTTTCTCCCAGTCATTGGAATCCTGTACATCCTGCACATCTGAAAAACTGTAGATCTCAGGCTGGGTCTGCTGATCGGATTTCTGCTGAAGGAGATTAATTTTTGAGATAATATCAGAATATGATTGAGTTTTCCCTTTATGTACAAAAAGACCTGCACACAATGCTGAGAAAAATAAGACAAAAGAGAAAAATAGGACTCTTTTTTTCATACCCTGTTAATAATGGTGTAAAATTAGAACAATCTTAAAACCTTGGCTATCAAAAAGATTATTTAAAATGTTCAAAATCGCAACAAATACAATTTTATATAATTTTAACATTTCATGATAAATCCCTTATTTATAACACTTAAGCATTGCTTATGAACTATGACAAATATTTTATTGTCCCTATTCCTATAATTCTGATTATCCTCCTCATTTTTTCCTTCTATTTAAAAGATCATATAAATACATCTACTATTATCACTACAGGATGTTAAAAATCCTTTATTCATTAACGATTACTTAACAATAGGCTTTATTTCATAAAAACAGGCGGTATTTTTTTCTTTCCTTATAATTATCGTAAATTTGTATACACATCTTATTTAATTAATAAAATAATAAAACGTAATATGTCAAAAGCAATTTCGCAAGTACCATTAGCGGTAAATGAACCGGTAAATTCTTATGAACCGGGATCTCCGGAAGTTAAAAGCCTTATCGACACTTATAAAAAAATGTGGGCTGAAAAGATTGAAGTTCCAATGATCATCAATGGAAAAGAAGTGAAAACTGATACAAAAGTACAGCTTCAGTCTCCACAGGATCATGCTCATGATTTCGGTTTCTACTATCAGGGTGGTATGCAGCATGTGGATGACGCTATCAACGCGGCATTGGCAGCTAAACAGGAATGGAATGAACTAGGCTGGGAACAGCGTGCCGCAATTTTCTTAAAGGCAGCTGATCTTTTGGCTGGTCCTTACAGAGATGTAATTAATGCTGCTACAATGATCGGGCAGTCTAAAAATGTACACCAGGCTGAAATTGATGCGGCTTGTGAATTTATTGACTTCTTAAGATTCAACGTAGAATTCATGACAGAAATGTATGCTGAGCAGCCGGTTTCTGACAATGGAATCTGGAACCGTGTTGAGTACAGACCATTAGAGGGATTCTGCTTTGCAGTAACTCCGTTCAACTTTACAGCGATTTCCGGAAATCTTCCTACTTGTATGGCAATGTTAGGAAACGTAGTGGTTTGGAAGCCGTCTGACAAGCAGGTATATTCTGCAAAAGTAATCATGGATGTATTGACAGAAGCGGGTCTTCCTGCAGGGGTTATCAATATGATCTTTACAGATGGAAAAGAAACTGCTGAAAAAGTATTGGCACACCGTGATTTTGCCGGTCTTCACTTCACAGGTTCTACGAAAGTATTCCAGGGAATGTGGAAAATGATTGGTGATAATATCCACAATTACAGAACATATCCAAGAATCGTTGGAGAAACAGGTGGTAAAGATTTTGTAATCGCTCACCCATCTGCTAACGTAGAAGCTGTAGCTACTGCATTGGTAAGAGGTGCTTTTGAATATCAGGGACAAAAATGTTCTGCTGCTTCAAGAGCTTATGTACCTAAATCTCTTTGGGCTGACGTGAAAAAAGTAATGGAAACTCAGATGAATTCTATCAAAGTAGGTTCTCCAGAAGATACTTCAAACTTCGTAAACGCAGTAATTGACAAAAATTCTTTCGAAAAATGTAAAGGATATATTGATAGAGCTAATGCTTCAGGTGAAGCCACTGTTGCAATCGGTGGAAAATATGACGATTCTAAAGGATGGTTCGTACATCCAACAGTGATTGAAACTACAAATCCTCACTACGAAAGCATGGTAGAAGAGATCTTCGGCCCAATCTTGTCAATCTACGTATATGAAGATCAGGACTGGAAAGAAACTCTGAAACTGGTAGATTCTACTTCTCCTTATTCATTAACAGGTTCTGTATTCTCACAAGACCGTTACGCAATCAATCAAGCTTATAAAGCTTTAGAGAATGCTTCAGGTAACTTCTATATTAATGATAAACCAACAGGTGCTGTAGTAGGACAACAGCCTTTCGGTGGTGGTAGAGCTTCAGGAACAAATGACAAAGCAGGTTCTAAAATGAATCTTCTAAGATGGGTTTCTGTAAGAAGCGTAAAAGAAACGTTTGTTTCTCCAAAAAATTACAAATATCCATACCTTGGGTAATTGATAAGTAATGAATAATAGGCAATGAGTAATTATTGTCTGTTCTTTGAATACAGCCTCGGAATTTCGGTTTCGGGGCTTTTTTATGGTGGGTTCGGGATACGAGGTTCGGGGTTTAAGGTACAAGTTAAAATTCAAGGTTTAAGGTTTAGAGTTCAAGGTTTAAGGTTTAAAGTTTAGAGTTCAAGGTTTAAGATTTAAAGTTATTAATAGTTAAAGAAGTACTTTACCTTCTTCAATACTCTAATACTCTAATACTCTATAACTCTATAACTCTCCCCCTCACCCCTAACCACCTGCTACCTAACATCTTTTAACAAACTTTACCTATATTTTACGATTTTCCTTACCCTCTTAGGAATAATTGTTGATTTTCAATACGTATACACCCCAAAATAAGATAGTATGAAAAAGTTATTGCTAACAGTCATTGGAATAGGAATATTTGCAGTGAGCTGTGGAACCAAAGAATCGTCAATGTCATCGAGCAGCCGTGATTCAGCGACGGTAGACAATACACAAAAAAGTGTATCGCCTGCAACCACTGATACTATGACTACAAAAATGACAAATCCTGACAGTATCAAGATAAAAAAAGATTCTGCGGTAATGTCTCCTGTCAAATAGTATTTTGATATACGTTCAATTTAAAATGGAAAATCTGCAGATGAAAGCGCTGCAGATTTTTTTATTGAATAACCAGAAATGTTGGAGTTATCATGAAGTTTCGTTTTGAAAACGCTCATTTTTAGGTTTTGGCTAAAGCCGATGATTATATATTATTTTTAAAGGTGGGTTAAAACCCACCCCTATTGAGTTTTAATAACAACATCTTTTATCTTTTATCTTTTATCTTTTATCTTTTATCTTTTTAATTAAATTCTTACATTTGATTAACACCAAACATTAAAAATATACTACTATGAAAAAATTCTGGATAGGAGCAGCTATTGGACTTCTTTTCCTTGGAAGTTGTGCTCAGAATAAAGAAAAAAGAGAGGAATATAAAGATGCCCACAACAAGGATTCTTTAAGAAATAAAATGGGTGATTCTGCTGTGGCTAATTCTATACCTGCTCCGGCAGCTACCGATACTTCAAAAACAAAACCCGACAGTACAAAGGTTAAATAAAATCACAAATCCACAGAAGTCTGTGGATTTGCACTTAAAAAAACTTGACTGAAAAAAAACCGGGCAATCAACCCCGATTATGAGGTATATTTGATATTCTTGAACAGAATATTTCCTTTTAAAGATAAAAATGGGAACCGTGGCTGTTTCAATAATGAAATATGCCCGTGTTCCATATATCAATTTTTCATGGTTTAGTTGTAAGCTTAGGGAAATTGTCTTGCTTTATATTATTTCAGAAAAAGGATATTCCTTCAAAAAATAAAAGAGATCAGCTGTAGTATGATTGTGTTCATGTCCCTGGAACTGGCGCAAAGATAGGACAGCAAAGGGTTCCTGTAAAATAATAGGTTGTTCATTTTCGTGAAAATAGTAAGGTAGAATTTAAAAATCTATCTTTTTTTAATCATTTTCAGGAAAATGAACATTTTTATCTGATTGATTTTCAGCATCAAGATATTTGATATAAGCTGATGGGGAATAGTCTGTGACTGCTTTGAAAACTGCAGCAAACTTACTGTGTGAAGAGAAGCCGCATTCATCAGCAAGAATGCTTATTTTATATTGCCTGTACTTCTCATCGTTGATCAGCTTATCAACAATATATTTGATTCTTAAACGGTTGACATATGATTTAAAGTCAGCACTTTTATGCTGGTTAATTACATAAGACAGGTATTTTGTATTGGTATTTAATTCACCTGCAAGAAAAGACAGAGACATTCCTTTATTGTTATAGAGATCACCTTTCTCAAAATCGTCAAGAAGTTCAAGCAGCTTTGATTCGGTTTCGGAAGTCATCAGAGAATCATTTCGTCTTCGGTCTGTTTCAGAATCTTTTTCATCAATTTCTTCCACAGATATATTGGAAAACTCAGAACCATCAGATTGTTTTAAAGGATGATTACTCCTGCTGCGGCTCACTTTCAACTGAGTTCTTATGATATTTCTGAACTTTGAACGTTGTTTTTTCTGCTTCATTCTGAAGAAAACAAGTAAACCAATCAACAAAGTAAACAGGACAATAATGGTGGCATTTTTCACCAGATTCATATGTCCGCCCTTTTTGCTGATCTTCCCTTTTGAAATCTCTGCCCCTTTCATTGTGAAACTTTGATTACGGGCTGCAATACTGTCATATGTCCTTACATATTTCACAGCATATAAAGAAGCTTTGAAATTATCCCCTACTCCTTCATAGTAATCATTTATATTGGAGTATACTGCTTTTTTCAATGTAAGACTTCGGGAAGTATCTGCTATTTTTTCTGCTTTTTTAAGATATAGTTCAGCTTCTTTCCAGTTTTTCTGCTTCAGACGGATTCCTCCCAAACCATTATAAACCAATCCGAGCGTACAGCTTCCAACTTTAAGCAGGCCTTCAGCTTTCCTGTAATAATTTTCAGAAACGGGATAATCATTAAGTTTGAAATAGGCATCACCCAGCAATTGATAGGAAGCAGCAGCAGTCCTGTCTTCATTACGGCTATTGATTCTTTCAAAATATTTCAGGGAAGATTCTATAAATCGTATTGCATTGGAGTAATTACCCAGCTCCATTTCATAGAAAGCCATTTCCTGATTCAAGAGTCCTGCCGCCTCATTGCTTTTTTGAAAATCAGTAATCCTGCCGGAAGCTTCCAGCCCTTTTACAATGTATTTTTTAGACCTTTCATACAACCCTACCTGTCTATATTGTCTGCCAAGTAATCTGGTTACAACAGCCATCCATTCCGGATCGTTAGTCTGATTGATTACTGAGTGGGCGTTTTCACTATAGCAAATAGCTTTTTTAAGCTCACCAGCATGATGATAAAGTTCTGAAGAGAGAATAAGGCATTGTATTTTCTCAGAAGGTTTCTGTGCCAACATATAAAGAGAATCCGCAGTCTTGATCGCTTTGGGTAAGTCCTTATACGCCGTAACAGAAGAAGTTTTTTCACAGATCAGGTCAAAGCTGCTTTTTTTCTGAGCCAATATGGGGACTGCTGTTATCAGCAAAAACAAAAATTTCAGGAGATTTTTAGACATACAGAAACAAATTATTATTTTTTATTTTATAATAATTCATCATTATTTTCACTGGGTGTCTTTTTGTTTTTTACAAAACTAGTGATATTTTATTTTTTATTAAAACATTATATTGAAATTTAACTATTTAACCCAAAATAACCATTTACATTAATTTTAATAATTACACAAAAACAATAGGTGATTATCTTTCATATCCCCCTATCTCTGTTTTAAAACTAATGTTATGGTATAATTATTTTCAATATGAACGGCTCATGTGTCATCATATTTATTACATTTGCAGGGAATAAAAAGTTTTTATGAAAAAAATAGCAATACTTTCCTCAATCTTTATAGGAGTTCTTGCATGGGCACAGGGAATTAAATTTGAAGACGGCAACTTCGCGTCTATCCTTGCCAAAGCAAAAAAAGAAAAAAAACTGGTCTTTATAGATGCATATGCTTCATGGTGTGGACCTTGTAAACTGATGGTGAAAAATATCTTTCCACTTCAGTCTGTGGGTGACTATTATAATTCTCACTTCATCAATGCTAAAATTGACATGGAAAAAGGAGAAGGAATTGAGCTGGCCAAAAAATATAATGTAAAAGCATTCCCTACTTATCTGTTTATTGACGGAAACGGTGAAGCGGTACACAGAACGTTAGGATATGTTGAAGAAAAAGACTTTATCCAGTTTGCCAAAGATGCTGAAGATCCGAACAAAAGACTGACTTCTCTAAAGCAGCAGTTTGAAAAAGGAGAAAAAGATCCTGAGTTTCTAAAGAACCTTGCAGGACTTACCATGTATAATGATGCTGAGTTTGCCGGTAAAGTACTTAACCGTTATTTCCAGCAGAAGCCAAGTTTAGATCAGGAAGATGTTCAAATGCTTCTTTCAGGGGTTCAAACTACAGACAGCCCTCTGTACAAAATTTTCCAGGATAAGAAAGCGGATATCATTAAATTCTTCCCGGAAGATAAGTATGAAAAGTTTGACAAAAACATCAAGCTGAATACAGTTTCCAAAAAAGCATATAACGCAGATACAAAAAAATGGGACGACAACTACTTCATGTCTGAAACTCAGAAATTCCTAAGCAAAGAAGAGGCTGACAAGATCTTAAAAAGAATGAAAGCCAACAGAGCTTTAAAGAATAAAGATATTCCTGAGTATGAAAAACTGATCCTTGATTTATACAAAGACTATTCTGCAGCAGGTTCTGAAGAGCTGAATTCTCTTGCTTGGAACTTCTTTGAAAACGTAAGCAATAAATCATCTCTTGAAAAAGCAATTGCATGGGCACAGGAATCTGTAAAGAAAGATCAGAACTTTGCCAATACAGATACTCTGGCCAATCTTTACAATAAAATTGGAGACAAGAAAAATGCAAAAACCTGGGCTGAAAAGTCTATTGAGCTTGCAAAAAGCACAGGGCAGGATTCTTCTGACACCGAAAAATTATTGAAAAGCCTTTAATTAGGAATACATAAAGTAAAAAACCGCAGAACTGAAGTTCTGCGGTTTTATTTTGTTTGGTGAGCAGGAATGGCAAACCACCCCGTCAAAAATTCTTTGAATTTTTGACACCTCTCCAAAGGAGGGGAATTTTCACGTCTTCAGTTGTAATATAAGTGAAAATAAAGCTCTCCTTCTATTTTATAAGATATAACAAGCGATTTATTCTCTTCATTTAGTATTCAAACAGAACACTTCCCCATGTAAATCCGCTTCCGAAAGCTGAAAGAAGGACCAAGTCTCCTCTTTTGATTTTCCCCTGTTCAATCGCTTCACTTAAAGCAATAGGGATAGAAGCTGCGGTCGTGTTTCCGTATTTCTGAATATTGTTAAAGATCTTTTCGTTCGGTAATCCGAATTTTTCCTGTACAAACTGAGCAATTCTAAGGTTAGCCTGATGTGGAATAAACATATCAAGATCTTCAACTGTTTTTCCTGCTTTGTTCAATGCTTCCATCATAGTCTCCGGGAACCTTGTTACCGCATGTTTGAACACGAAGTTACCGTTCATGATCGGATATACCTCTTTGTTGGTTACATTTTCAGGTTCTTTTCTCATTCTGTCACTCCATCCGAATTTTGACCCCGGGAACTGAGTACAAAGTTCATCTGCATATTTCCCTTCAGAATGCATATTTACTGCTAAAATATCACCTGAATTTTCATCTTCTGAAGCTGAAAGTACAACCGCTCCTGCTCCATCTCCGAAAATAACAGAAACCCCTCTGCCTTCGTCAGAAAAATCTAATCCGAAAGAGTGAATTTCTGCTCCAACAACAAGGATATTTTTATAAGTACCTGATTTAATAAATGCATTAGCAACGCTCATAGAATATACAAATCCTGAACATTGATTTCTTACATCCAATGCTCCAATGGTATCACATCCCAGCATATCCTGAAGCAATACCCCGCTTCCCGGGAAATAGTAATCCGGAGAGAGGGTTGCAAAAACAATAAAATCAATGTCTTTTGAGGTAAGACCTGCATTCTGAATGGCTTTTTCTGAGGCTTTAAATGCTAAATAAGCAGTGGTTTCCTGAGCATCATTCCTGTTTTTTCTGTGTCTCCTTTCTTTGATACCCGTTCTTTCCGTAATCCATTCGTCATTTGTAGTCATTAGTTTTGCTAAATCATCATTTGTAACAACGTTATCTGGAACATAAAATCCCACACCTTTTATTGTACTTTTAATCATATAGTTTTTTAATTTTGGCAAAGATAAAACTTATTTAACACATAGTTTTTCAAAATATTAGTATTTTTACTTTATGCCAATTGATACGATATACAGAACCTCCCAGTGTGAATGGGTAGATGTAGAGGCTCCTACAGCAGAAGACCTGAAATTCCTTCATGAAAGATATGAAATCAATAATCTTCTTCTGGAAGATACCATGGATCCCAACCACCTTCCCAAATATGAAGAAGACGGAAATGTCAAATTCTTTCTCCTTCGTGAGAGCACAGAGCTGGAAAGAAAGAATCTGAATACCATCAGTGATATCAGCACCAAGATCGGGATTTTTCTGGTGGAAAATACCATTATCACCATCCACAGGATGAAAACCAGAAGCATCACCGAAGTCAAGAAGAAAGTTTCTTTGATTCAGGAAGATCTTAATCCTCACCAGATAACGTTAATGATTGCTATATTGATCATGAAAAGTTTTGATGATGAATCTTTAAGCCTGTTCGAGACTATGGACAATATAGAGAATGAGATTTTCCTTAAAAATACGAATCATACAAACCAGATCCGCCGTCTTTATAAACTGAAAAGAAAATCAGGATTAAATTCACGGGTACTGGTGATTTCTACGGATGCTATTGATAAATTTAAATTATTGAATTTACAGGACTCCGAAATTGTTGATTTAAAGGATAAACATAAAGATGTAGTGGCGGATTTTGATCATTTAAATATTCAGATCACCAACCTTATTTCAATGTTCCTGGCACTTTCGGATCAAAAGGCCAACCAGGTTATGAAAGTTCTGGCTATCTATTCTATTTACTTCTTACCTATTACCTTTATTGCTGGGGTTTATGGGATGAATTTCGATAATATGCCTGAACTGCATCACAAATACGGATATTTTATAACACTGGGAGCTATGGCTACAGTTATGATCAGTACATTTATTTATGTAAGGAGAAAACAATGGTAATTCATTTTTACAAACGCAAAGGCGCATAAGAATACAAAATGATATATGTTTTAAGGCGCAAAGATTTTATCTCCGATACAATATAACCTAGTTGACTATTTTAGATCAGAGATTGCTTCACCTCAGATCACAATGACTACACCATCAAAACAAAATACCATGACTACTGAAAACCTTAACAAAGTTCTGGAAGATTCTTCTCTTTCGCAGGACTCCAAAGAAAAACTGGCTGCTTTGCATGAGAATATATCCGCCAAAGAATTCTCTGATCTCCTGGATCAGTCTGGGAATCAGTATGTAGAGTTTGTACAGGAAGGTGGTGGTGTCTGGGGAAGTGCATTGGTAGGTTATCTTTACGGCCTGGAAATATTCGGTGTGCGTTTTCTGAAAGTAGCCGGAACGAGTGCCGGAGCCATTAATACCATGCTCATTGCAGCCTGTAAAACCAAAGAAGAGCGCAAAAGTGAGCTTATCAAAGAAATCCTTTTCAGCTGGGATTTTTCCGATTTTATGGATGGGAAAACCTATGTAAAAACTACTCTTCATGCGATGCTTAACAATAAGGATTTTTTTAAGATCAATGCCATTATTGCTGCGATCCTTTTCATAATCCTGATCAGTATTCCTTTTCTGGCTTCTTCAAACACTATACTGAATGCCAAACTGATGTTTCTGATTCCTCTGATTCCGGCTGTCATTCTCTTTTTCTGCATTCAAAAGCTATATAACAATTTCAGAAAAGAAAACAGCGGCCTCAACCCCGGAAATGTTTTTCAGAATACCATGCAAAATGCACTGGATCAATTTGGAATAAAAACGGTGGCCCACCTCAACGAAAAATTTATTCAGAAAGAACGGGATCTCAACCTCAGCTATCGATATGGAAACGGGCATGAATATTATATGATGGCAATACAGAGTATTGAAAATATTAAAATCAAAAATAAGGAACATATTGATCCGACCCGATATAGAATTTTCTATGAAAGTGCTCTCAATAATGATTATTATAAAAACAATCCGTTTTACCTTCTCAAATCTGAATATGTGGTCATTACCACCGATATCAATGCTAAAATTAAGGTGGAGCTTCCTACGATGGCCAATCTCTACTGGTCTGAAGAGGAACTGAAGCACATCAGTCCGGCTGAGTTTGTAAGAGCATCTATGGCCGTTCCTTTTTTCTTTGAACCTTTTCAGAAACAAATCAATAAAAACGACAGTTCTGTAAAGTATGCCTGGAGATATTGGATGAATACCAAACCTGAAGATATCAACCCTGCCGGGGTTTTCATTGATGGAGGCAGTATTTCCAACTTTCCTATTGACCTGTTTCATGCCGATGAAGTTTTTTATCCGAGAATGCCTCTTTTCGGGGTGCAGCTGACGAGTGACTCTGCTATTCTTTCAGAAAAAGGAAAAAGCAGTGCAGAAATCCTTAAAACACCTTTCAGCTATGCCGGAAATATCATCAGTACGTTGAAAGGTTTTAATGACAAAACCTTCCTTACGAAACATACTTTCTATCGTTTGTACAGCATACAGAGTGTCAATTGCGGTACCAGCAGCTGGCTGAATTTCTTTATGAAAAGAGGCGAAAAGGAAGAGCTTTTCAACAGAGGTTTTCAGGCTGCTCTTGATTTCCTCAATGGATTCGACTGGGAAAAGTACAAATATGAAAGAATGATGCTTACGATGAAAGAGAAGAAAATATTGAAAGAAGAGGATACGCCTACCGTGGGATAAGGATTCTTTAGGTATTTTAGTTTTTAAATCACCAATATTATGAATAAAAACAATAGTATGAAATACATCTGTCAATGCTGTGGAGAAGAGAAAGAAGACTGGCCGGCCCTAGCCTACAATGCTCCTTATTTCTATTCATGTCTGTCAGAAGAAGAATTAAAAGATGCTGAACTCACCTCAGATTTATGTATTGTTGACGATTCCGAGAATATCCACAGGTTTATCCGTACCGTTCTGGTACAGGAGGTCATAGATGACTGCAGGGATTTGGATTATGGAATCTGGGTTTCATTGAGCGAAAAGAACTTTAATGAATATGTTGAGAATTATGACAATAAGGAATTTGAAACCGAATATTTCGGATGGCTTTCTACCTATCTCCCGGATTATGATTTTCAGGAAAGCGTTCCTACAACGGTTGTGGTAAATAATTCTGTAGGCCGGCCGTTTGTCTTTCCTCACCAAAGCTATGACCATCCGTTTGTGTATGATTTTTATAATGGAATAACAAAAGAGGAAGCAGAGAAAAGAATCAACAGAGTTTTAAATAGAGAATAGATGAAATCAGTTTACAAGTACCTCTTTTTTACCGGATTGTCAATCTTAGGCTTATCCATTATAATATTTTTCACCTCCATGGGGTTATTTATAGCAAGAGGAGATTATTCTAAAATCATCATCAAACTGGGTGAAATTTCTTTTGCGTTATGGCTTCCTTTTTTAATGATAGGAATATTTTTAATCATAGTAGGGATAGTTGGCAGATTGAGAAAAATTCAATAAAAATATATTAATCAAATATGAAAAATTTATCTCAGAAAAATCGCATTTGATCTCCCTTTCATTTTTAACAACCTATTTATTAAACAATTCATTAAAATGATCACATTAGAATATTTAAAAGGGATATTGAGCACTTTCGCCCGCTTAAACACGCCAAATACTGAACTCATGTATCAATATGATATTATAGAATTTGAACTCTCAACGGATGTTATTGATATCTTGAGAGATAAGTGCGGTCTTCATAAGACTTCAATTTCTTATATCAATACAATAGATGAACAAGGTCTAAAAAGATTTCTAGATGAATGGCTCTTCAAGAGGGGAGAATTGATCAATATCCCATTAAATGACAGAAGAAAGAATGACGAAGTATATTTATTTTACAGTACATTAAAAGCAGTGACACAATTACAATCCGCACATTTTATCGCTCTTAATAATGATTATGACTTTATAGGAATTATGTATGATTTTCTTCTTATTAAAGGCAGTGAGAAAAATTACCTCTTATATTTTCTTTATTCTGATTGATATCAACCCATTTATAACTGGTCCAGAAACTCCAGATACATCGGAACACTTCTATTGATCCATTCATCAGAAGAATCTCTTTCAATTCCGTAATAAACGAAAGGTTCTTTATAATCTGCTTTTATATAATCAAAAGTCAGTTCATAAGGCCTGAAAAGCTCTTTCATCGTGTATTTATATTCTCCGGCCGTGGAGTATCCTTCTTCATCTATTCCAGCAGTAACAGCCAGTGACATTTTCTTTCCTGCCAGCTTGAAACCACTGTTGCTTCCATATGCCCAGCCATATAAAACCACCTCATCCAGCCATTGTTTTAAAAGCGGCGGACTGCTGAACCAGTAAAAGGGAAACTGAAATACGATCTTGTCATAAGATTCCATCATTTTTTGTTCCTGTGCCACATTAATTTTCCCATCGGGATATGCTTCATATAATTGATGAACCGTATATTTTTCCGGGTATTTTTTCAATTCATCAATCCATTTTTTATTAATTGCTGATTTTTCAATATCAGGATGTGTAACAATTACTAAGGTCTTCATTATGTTTAAATTTCTATGACAAAATTACTACACATAACTTACATTTCGTACATTAGCAACCTATTGTATGGTACTATAAAAAATGTAAGTAATGACTAAAATAAAGGAAACCTCTACTAATTTTGCCAATAAGAAAGCACTTGCTGATGAATGTCCTGAAATCTATGCATCCAACATTATCGGAGGGCAATGGGCATTGGCAATCTGCTGTTATCTGATTAGTGGGAAAATGAGATTCGGGGAACTTAGAAAGAAGCTTCAGAATATTACCGAACGCATGCTTACTCTTCAGCTCCGCCGATTGGAAGAAGACAAAATTATTACCAGAACTGTCTATGCAGAAGTTCCGCCAAAGGTAGAATATGAGCTTACAGAAATTGGCTATAAGCTAAAACCCATTATCCTGGAGTTTGAAAAATGGGGAAATGAACATAAAAAGCTGATGAAGCAATCCTCAAAGAATGGTTGAAAAATGCGATTCCTACGGAATGACAATAGAAGTATTTGACATTATGCACACACTTTGTCATTCCGTAGGAATCCAGGCTTATTAATTGTATTATAATTGTTGAATAATCCGTATTCTACCTCACTTCAACCTTTTTCCACAAAGGCTTTTGAGCCAAAACTTTTGAATGTATCGGGCAGCTTTCATGATGAGCTCCTTTCAGATATCCGGTACTCATAAGAAATTCGTTTACGATTTCTCCGCCTGTGAATTTGAATGTTTTTTTGAATACCTTCATCCATTCCTCCAGGGTTTTAGGATGATGATGTTCCAGCCATTTTTCAAATGATCCGAATTCTTTCTGAAGCTCTATAATCGTTTTAGCATTTTCAATCGCTGCATTTACCTTTAGTTTATTTCTGATAATTCCCGGATCACCTAGCAGTCTTTCGCGGTCTTCTTCTGTATAGACTGCTATTTTTCGGATATCAAAATGGTCATATGCTTTTCTGAAACTGTCTTCTTTTTTCAGGACGGTTTCCCAGCTTAGTCCTGCCTGGTTGATTTCCAGAATCAGTCTTCCAAACAACTCATTATCATCATGAATGGGAAACCCATAATAATTGTCATGGTAATTTTTGTGCAGTTCTTTTCTGCTTTCAGGCTGCATGCCTTCTATTGCTAAACAATAACTCATTAGAATATGTTTTCTGTTTTCGTTAAAAATTGTTCCAGGGCTTCTTTAATATCAATTCCCGTGCGGTCTGCCAGGATGATCAGCCACCAGATATTTTCTGCTAATTTATGTTCCAATTCTTCCGCTGAATCTTTTTTCAGCCATGTTTTCTCATGAGACATTACATTTCTCCCTACTAGTCCCGCATCCGTAAGATAAGCAAGAGCATCCTCTTCCAATGTCCATTGGGTTCCGTTGCTTTTTATTTCCAGCTGATGATACTTTTCTCTGATTTCTAAAGAACGTTTTATGATGATGTCAAAATTATTGGTTTCCATATTTTGCTGTTTTAAGTAAACTTTCAGGATGTAAAGATAAACCGGAACTGTGACAACTGTCCGTCAGCAGTGATTTCAATTTTTAAATTTAATCATAATTCCATTTAATTTCTTCCACTCAGAGAATATTCAGTAGTTTAGAGAGCTCAAAAACTACATCATGAAGTCATTGTTTTCTTTCATCTTTAGTATATGTTCCATAGTCATAAATGCCCAAAACTTATATTCTAAAGCCTATGGAAATCCAAAAAATATTCCTGTTATTTTTATTCATGGAGGACCAAGCGGAAATGCTACTTTATTTGAAGGAACCACAGCTCAAAAACTTGCCGATAAAGGATTTTACGTAATTGTATACGACAGGCGTGGGGAAGGCCGTTCAAAAGATGAAAATGCTACCATGACTTTTAAAGAAAGTTTTGAGGATTTAAAAGGAATTTACACAACTTATCATCTCAAAAAAGCAAATATTCTTGCCCACAGCTTCGGTGGAATTATCGGGACTCTTTTCACTTCACAGTTTCCTGAAAAAGTAAATACACTGACTCTTGCCGGAGCTTTATTTACCCAGCAGGAAACCTACAATCATATTTTGAAACAGGCTAAAGAACATTTTAAGAACGATCCTTCCCAGCTCAAAGAGATTTCAGAAATAGAAAATCTGGACAAAAATTCTGCAGCCTATAGAAAAAGATGCTATGAAATGGCCGGTAAACTCAATTTCTTCGATATGCCCAATCCTACTCCCGAAAGTGAAATGCTGAGAAACGAATACAAAGCGAGTGAATTTTATAAAAACAACATCAGAAATTCTGATTCGCCTCTTAAATTTTATAAAAATGAACCTCTTAACAATCTGGATAATACATCTGTTTTAAAAAATATCCAAAAAAAAGGAATTTCCATTTTTGCTGTGTATGGTAAAAATGATGGAATATTTTCAGAAAAACAGCTGAATAATCTTAAAAATATTGTCGGGAAGAAAAATTTCAAGCTTATTGACAACTGTTCTCATTACCTATTTGTAGATCAGCAGGAGGATTTTTTACAATTTATTAAGCTAAAAGTGTAGTTTTGTAATTATGCCCAATTCAGGACTCCATATGAAAACCTATAAAGCTGTCATTATGATGCTTGTTTTGGTGTTTTCATTATCACCGTGTTCTGTAAAAAGAAATGTTCTTGATATTTTTGATATTCAGTACATCAGCGGGCTGAATAAGGTAAAGACAACCTCGTCACTTTCTTCCAGCTGCGATACAGCATCTGTTTCCACAAGAGTTTCAGTATCAAAAGCTAAAATTCAGGAGCAATACAAAGATTCTTTTTCCAATTTTTATTCCATTGCAAAAAATTCTGCTGAAAAGAAGATTTTCTTCAATGAATACTCAGGGCATTCTACAGGAAGCAGCCCTCCGAAATATATTCTATTTAAAAGACTGAAGCTTAATCTGGTTTAATTTTTTTAATCCAATTAAAGAATCAGTTTTTTATAATACAATATTAATTTTCAATGAAACATACCTTAAACAGCCAGTCTTCGGACATGGCCGGATTATATACTTTATCTCTCCGAATGGTCATCGGATGGACTTACTTTTCAGCCTTCTGGCGCAGGCTTATCCTCGAAAATAAACTTATTCCTGATGAACAGGGATATATTGGGGAAAAATTCAATCATTTTTTACCGAATGCACTTGGCATAAAGCCTATTATCGAATATCTGGTTACCCATCCTGATGCTTTACAGCAATCCATGATGATTTTCACTATTATTGAAGCTATTGTGGGATTATTCATTATTCTCGGGTTATTTACACGGCTTATGAGTATCGGCATCTTCGGTCTTGCCCTCGGGATTCTTTTGGGTTCTGGCTGGCTGGGAACAACCTGTCTTGATGAATGGCAGATAGGAGTCTTAGGAATTTCAGGCGGATTTGTGCTGTTTCTTACCGGAAGCGGTCCTTATTCAATGGATTATTATTTCATGAAGAATAACAAAAGTTTTTCTCAAAAAAGATGGTTCCAGTGGCTTGGTTCGGGAAGTTTGCCTGTCTCACAAGCAAAAGTTCTTGTATTGGCCGGATCACTCATCATATTCAGTCTGACCCTTTTTACCAATCAGTATTTTCATGGAGGTGTATGGGGAACCCTTCATAATAAATCGGTAAAACCGAAACTGGAAATTTCAAATATTTTCCATGATAATTCGAATTTAAAATTTGAAGTGTACAGAACGGAAGGTGCCGATGTTTATGGCTCTTTCCTGATAGGCATCCACATTCTGGACAAAAATGGAAATATTTTAAAAGCACTGGATCATAAAGAGCTTTCTAATTTTCCTAAAAAAGATATACAGAATCATTATGTAACCAAAATAAAACCGGGGAAACACAGCCTGGTGATTCCTCTGGGAGCAAAGGCTGATGTAACTCTGGATATTGATGATATTCTTCAGAAAAGTGAAATTCACGCGCTGAAACTGATTGATATCAGCGGTATTGAGTGGATAGAGAAGATTGAATAAAATATTTTGTGAGTGTACGCAAAGGCGCGAAAAGTTTGTATGGATGTGTCATAAAACACAAGGATTTTATCTCCGATAAAATTGAATACTGCTGATATTTTTGATAAGGTTATAGTTAAAGTACTAGATACTTTATTGGTTTTGGCTAAAGCCATTAGACATTCATTTACAGAAAAAGCGGACTTTAGTCCGCTTTTATTCATATTTTGAGATAAAAATTCATTACAATAAGGTCTGCGGAATCTGTATAATCAACGAGATCATTGATAATTATCCTATTTCTCAGAGACCGTGATATGATAGCAGCAAGAACTGTCCGGATCAAGTTTCAGTACTTTTATGTCTAGTAAAACATCCAGCCCCATTGTATCGCAAACTCCCTGTAAAAAAGGTTTTATGACAGGCCATTTCAACAGACCTGCAATCTGCAGGCTCTGCGTGATTTTATGGTAACGGTCTACTCCTTTAATCAGCAGTTCACATTTGTGTTCATTTAATTCTTTAAATTCAAAATTATATTCGGGACTGGATGTAAAAATTGCTCCTATCAATATTTTGGCTACAGCCGGAATACCAGGCTGCAGATTAGGTTTTATTTCAAGATTTCTCAGTGTCATTCTGGATCCGAGATCATACATAAAAGTACTGGAAAGCTGCTCAATTGCATCGCCTCCATAGAGTCTGCCAATCTGCTTGAGCATTCCGCCATAAAAAGCTCCTGTAATATCAGACAGACGCTGGGTAAGTTCTGTAAAGGTTCCGGGAAAGAAATCTGAGATAATCTGAGCCTGATTCATTTCAGGAAGAAAGATATCATGTTTTCTGAAGTCTGATAATGCCAGGTAGGTTTCCGGTAATTGTATTTGATTCATATTTAATATTTTGTAAGTATGCTGAGATCATGGTTTAGTTAAATAATGAAACGAAAGGCAGTATTTTATAAAGCTTTCGGAAATAAGAACATCGTCTTTATTCGATATAAAAACAAAGTAAAAGACAGCTCCCGATCAATTGATATTCAGATAAAAATTCGGTATTCTATTAGAAAAATTCCTTTTTGAAAAAGGTTTGAGGGGTAAGGGAATCTATTCATATTTTTTCATTTGTTCGTGTAAAGCTAGAAAAAATAATTAAACTCTCCAATAAGTGATATTATTTTTTATTTAACAAAATTAAAATTGAAAGTTACTGCCTAATATTATTTTACAACAGAAATGGATAAAAAAAAACCTTCGAGAATATCGAAGGTTTTTAATTAAAATTTAGTGCATGGCTTCACTCAAATCTATTTTTTCTTTGCTCTTTCTTTCTTTTACAAGTAAGATAAACGGAATACATACCAGGAATATTACCCCGAGGTAAAGAAAGACATCCATATAAGAGAGTACTGTTGCCTGTTTGGTAACAGACATATCAAGCATTTTATAGGCGGCATTCATTGCTGCATCTGGTGTCATTCCCTTCGCTACAAAACTTGCTTTAAGAGCTGCCAGTCTTTGCTGGACATCAAAACTGTTTTCGTCAAGATGAGAAATCAGGCTATTCCTATACTTCTGGCCTGCATTGGCAATAAAAGTTGTGATGGCTGCAATCCCGAAAGACCCTCCAAGTTGTCTCATCATCCCGGTAAATGCTGCTCCCTGACCAATCTCCTGCCCTTTCAATGTACTTAATGATAAGGACGTGATTGGAATAAACAGGAGTCCTAAACCTGCTCCTCTTACGATCAGCATCCAGAAAAACGCATCTTTACTGGTATCTGGTGTCAAAATTTTATATCCCCAGAAACTATAGACAAAGAAGATGAACAATCCTAAAGAAACCAGGATCTGCTGTTTTGCTCCTTTTGCAAGTAATCTCCCAATAATAGGCATCATGAAAGCTGTCGTTAAAGCAGCCGGAATCATCAAAGCTCCTGACTGAAGTGCCGTCCATCCCAAAATACTCTGGGTATACAATGGAACGATGAACGTAGAACCATAAAGCCCAAATCCAAGCACGAATGACATCATTGTTCCGATTCTCAGATTACTGTTTTTAAGTACCCTGAGCTCAACAATTGGGTATTTAAAAGTAAGCTCTCTCCAAAGGAATAATATAAATCCTAGAACAGCAGCTACTGTAAATGCTACAATCATCCCACTGGCAAACCAGTCTTCCTCATGTCCTCTTTCCAGAATGAACTGTAATGAACCTACCGTTACTGCCAGTAAACCAATTCCAATCCAGTCTACATCCGAAACTTTGCGTTTTTCTGCATATTTCGGACTTCTTACAAACTGCAGTGTCATCAAGGTTGCTGCAATTCCAATCGGAATATTAATATAGAAAATATATGGCCAGCTGAAGTTATCAACGATATACCCTCCAAGAGGCGGACCTAAGGTAGGACCAATGATTACTCCCAAACCATAAATGGCCTGTGCCATACTTCTTTTTTCAATCGGATAAGATTCCGTAATAATCGTCTGTGAAGTTACCAATAAGGCTCCCCCACCGATTCCCTGCATCAGTCTGAAGAACACAAGTTCCCAGATATTGGTCGCATTTCCACATAAAAATGAAAATATGGTAAATATAATGATGGATGCCGCAAAGTAATTTCTACGCCCAAACTGCTGGGAAAGCCAGCTCGTCATTGGTACTATAATTACGTTACCAATGGCATAAGCCGTGATTACCCATCCCACTTCAGAAAGTGTAGATCCAAGATTCCCCTTCATTTCATTCAAGGCAACATTGACAATCGTGGAGTCTACAATTTCAAGAAGGGCACAAAGGATAGCCGTAATCGTAATGATTACTCTCCGCGCTCCATATTCTACTAATGAATCTTGCATAATTTTTATTCGAATATTTGTATTAATGTAAAATGTAGGATGTATTAATGATTTTCAATTCACCATGAATACATTTTACGTAAGTACATGAATACTATTTCAAAGCGACCTCTGCCTTCACGTTCATTCCTGTTCTCAATCTTTTGGCAATATTCTTATCAAGATTTACAAAATCGATTTTTACAGGAAGTCTCTGAACTACTTTTACGAAGTTACCACTTGCATTATCCGGAGGAAGAATGGAGAAAGTAGCTCCTGTAGCCGGCGAGAATGAGCTTACCACTCCTTCAAATTCCTGATCAGGGAAAGCATCAATCTCAATTTTCACCTTCTGTCCTTCTACCATTTTGTCTACCTGTGTTTCCTTATAGTTGGCCACTACCCATTTCTGGTCGTTTTTAACCAAAGCAAACAACTGTGCTCCCGCCTGCAGATACTGGCCTGCCTGTGTAGGTACTTTTCCTACATATCCGTCTTCAGGGGCAAGGATTACAGTATAAGATAAATTCAGTTTTGCATTTTCTACATCTACTTCTCTTTGTTTGGCAACAGATCCTGCGACACTAATTTGTTGTGAGCTTGCTGCGGTCTGAGAAGAAGCAATATGGGTTTGCTGAGCAATTTGATTTCTCTGGTCAACTAAAACCTGTAATTGTCTGTCTGCAGATTGTTTTGCAGCTAAAGCCTGCTCATACTGTTGTTCTGTAATAGAATGATCTTTTACAAGATTAGCATATCTCTTCAAATCCTGAGAAGTTTTCCAAACGTTTACTTTTGCAGCTTCTATCTGAGCATTAGCAGTTACTACTGCCGCTTCGGAAGAGCCGATATTTTTAGAAGTCGCTGTAGTAGTAGCTTCTGCATTTGAAATATTGCTTTTAGCGGTTGATAATGCTGCCTGAGCCTGATCAAGTGCCATTTTCTGATCTCTGTTATCCAAAATCACCAAGGTATCTCCTTTCTTTACAAACTGGTTGTCTTTTACTTTTACCTGAGCTACATATCCTGAGATTTTAGAAATTACCGGGGCCATATTGGAAGCGATCTGAGCATCGTCAGTCTCTTCATGATACTGTCCGTAAGTAAAGGCTCTGTAACCATAGATTCCTCCTCCGATTACTACTGCCGCTAAAATGATAGGAAAAACTAAACTTTTTTTCTTTTTAGGTTCAGCTGCCTGTGTATTATTATTTTCCATTTTGGTTTCGATCTGATTATTTAATTGTTAAAGTTCCTGTTGTCTGTAATAGTTTTCTGTATGCTAATGCTGCATCTGCCTTAGCATTGATCACACCTACGTTTGCTGCAATCTGCGCTGCGTCTGCATCCAGTAATTCTGTCATGGTTGCAAGACCGTTATCGTATTTATTTTTTGTGATTCTGTAATTTTCATTAGCCTGCTCAGCAGATTTTTCGAAAACAGTAATTCTCTTTTTTGAATAGTCTGTATTCTGATATTCTCTGTTCACATCAAGCTTAATGTTGTCATTCAATAGTTCATCTGTAGCAGCAAGCTGTTTTTCTCTTGCCTGCGATTGTCTCAATGAAGAATTTTCTTTCCAAAGATTGGATAAGTTATAAGAAACCCCAATTCCTACATTGATAGCATTGTATACGGTAAGAAATTTAGGAATATCTGCCGCTACATAACCTCCGGTAAATGCAATAGAAGGAAGGTTTTCAGCTTTTGCAGCCTTTGATCCCAGCTCTGCCGCTTTTCTCTGTTGTGCTAAAGCCTGTAAATCTTTACGGTTTTCTCTGGCTTCAGTTACATAAAAATCAACCGGTTTCACATCTGAACCTTCTTCAATATAGTTTTCATCCACTTCTAACTCTGTAGTCTCAGGAATACCTAGTAACAAATCCATATTGATGTTGGCAATATTGTAATTGTTCTTAGCTTCCAATAGCTGAAGTTCGATATTTGAAGTCTGAAGGTTTGCTTTTAATCTGTCATTTCTTGCAATCAGACCATTGTTTTCCATTTTAAGAAATGTCTCATCTCTTTTTTGAGAAGCAGCAAGGTTTTCTTCAAAAACTTTGATTGATTGGTTAGCTTTAAACAAATTATTATAAGCCTGAGCTACGTTATAAGCAATAGCAATTTTATCATTCTCAGTGCTTAATTTGGAAGCTTCTACCAAATATTTAGCCGACTGAATACCATATTTGATTCGGCCGCCGCTGTAAATCGGAACACTAAGATTAGCTGAACCGTAAAGCACCTGATGTACTTCGGGGCCTCCTGCTCCTGAAACACCCGGAAGTTTGATATCTACATTGGGTTTTATCGGAAGATACATATAGCTGCCTGATACTTTTAATTCCGGCAACTGTCTGTTTTTAGCTTCCAAAAGATCAGCTGTAGCCTCTTCGATCTTGGCTGCATCGATCTTGAGATTCTTGCTGTTCTGGATTCCCAGCTGCACAGCTTCGTCAAGAGAAAGTGTTTTTTTCTCCTGAGCATTTGCATTTGCTATTCCTACGAATAGTGATAATGCAATCACTGAGTTATTTATTCTCTTCATAACCTAAAAGGTCTTTTAGTAAGTATTTAATGTGTCTATTAAGTTCTGTATAGTATCTTTCATCAAAAGCTGCCTCATCTTCTGTTTCATTCAGGAATTCTTTATACATTTCTTTCGCGTTGAAAGCATAGAATAAAGTTCCGCTTACTGTGGAATGAAGCAGATAAATAGGAGGTTTTTTGGTGAAAATTCCATTTTTAAGACCACTTTCCAATATTTGTGAATACATAGAAAGAAATCCCATTTTGATTTGCTTCAAAAATTCTACAATCTGAGGATTCTGAGTATGCAGCTGCTCTCTCTGCATAATCCTGTAAAAGCATTTTTGAGTTCTGATTTTATTAGAAAACTGATCAATTACTTTTTCAATTTTCTGCCATTCGTTGATATCGGTTCGTCCCAAAAGATCTTTTGAAAAAAACTGACCTTCATTCATTCTGTATTCCACTAATTTCTCATAAAGTTTTTCCTTAGAGCCAAAATAATATGAGATCATAGAGATGTTTACATTAGCCTCCTTTGCAATTTCCCTGGTGGAAGTTCCTTCAAACCCCTTTTCGGCAAAAAGCTTCTCGGCTGCAAATAATATATTTTCTTCTTTTGAAATCATGCTAGTGTTCATTTTTCAGGGCGCAAATTTACACAAGTTTTATACAAAATCAAACGATTGATTGATTTTTTAATATAGATTTAATTTATTGTAAATAAAAGATGATCTCTATAATATAGTACAGGACTAATAAAAAAGCCTCTGTTTCCGGCAAAAAACCTCAGTAATTGCTCGGTTTATTTAAAGTTCAGATAACTCGTTACAATAAATCCTTTTATTTCTTTAAAAATTTTAAGCTTAAAAAAATGAAAAACAAAAACTCCGGTATTGCTGCCGGAGTTTTATTTATATGCTTTTGTGAATATATCTTGATAGTTTTATCCCAAGATCTGTCCATACAATTTTAGGATTTCCGTTTCGGGTCAGATGCAGGTCGGCTGCATTGATTTCTTCTAAGATACTCTCAATATTGGCTCCGCTGATGAATTTTGAAAACCCTGTCCAGTTGAATCCGTTTGCATCTATCTTTTTATATACCAGATTCTCAGACTGATAATTCTGAAGTAGTGCAAGTCTAAAGATTTCGGAACAGTAATTCAGGAAATTTTTCTGCTTTTCCCGGTTCCATCCTGCAATTTCTCTGGCCCAAAGAATTATACTTCTTAAATATTCAGGCTTCTTTTTTACCATAAAGGCGTCTCTCACCCACTGTACAAAGAGTTTTTCAAATTCATTGGTTTTATCTCCGGAGTTCAGCAGTTTTACAGCATCATTAAGATCTCCCTGCGCTTCATGAACAATCTCTTTCACTTTTTCTTCTGAAACAGAAAAGTTCTTTTTGAGATGGTTCTCAATATCTTCATCATGTATTCTCGGGATTTCTACAATCTGTGTTCTGGAAAGAATAGTAGGAAGAATATCATTGGTACTTTCTGCAGTAAGAAGGATAATTGTTTTAGCCGGAGGTTCTTCTAAAAATTTCAAAAATTTGTTTGAAGCCGCGGTATTCATTTTATCAGCTCTCCAGACAATAAGAATTTTGGTTCCTCCTTCAAAGCTTTTCAAAGAAAACTTCTGGTTCTGGTCATCAATTTCATCTGCTGAAATAAACAGCTGTTTGTTTTCAGACTCTAAAAAAGCAGTCCAATCATCATAACTTGCATAAGGAGAAGCCATGATCATTTCTCTGAATTCATCAAATTTATTCTTGCTTAAAGAATTTCTATTGTCCGTAAAAACAGGAAAGCTGAAATGCAGATCCAGGTGATTGAGATGTTCTACTTTTGCTGCAGCATATTCATTTTCACGATTTAGAATCTCTTTTGCATAGGCCAAAACCATAGGTAATGTTCCGTATCCCTCTTTTCCTACAAAAAGCTGGGCATGGCTCACTCTGTTTTCGGCAATGCTTTCTTTAAGAAGTTTTTTCAGATTTGTCTGTCCGGCGATGTTCTCCCAATTCATGTTTCAAAGATAAAAAATCTTATTTCAATTTATAAAATTAAGTCTGCTTAAAATGTATAAAACTATAGACTACAAATTTCAAAAGAGCAACACTCCTAGTTCTATTATAGGAAATATCAATCATAAGATTAGAATAAAACTTAAATTTATATTTCACACAATTTAATTTTAAACAATAGATTTACCGAGTGAAATTTTTCGTAAATTCATTACCATTTCACACCAATTTCAAATAATAAAATATTAAACCAATGGATACAAACCTGGAACAAAAAATCAGAGGAATATTTCAACAGCAGAAAGCCTTTTTCAAAACCAATCAAACAAAAGATATTGAATTCCGAAAAGCACAATTAAGAAAATTCCGTGAAGTTTTTTTGCAACATACGGATGACCTTTGTGAAGCCTTATCTATTGATCTGGGGAAAAGCAGAAAGGAAGCAGAATATGTGGAAATTCAAATTGTCATCAGTGAACTGGATTACTTGCTGGAAAATATTGATGAGTGGGCAAAACCTACATCTGTACCTTCAAAACCGCATCCATCGGGAGCTGAAGTGGTGAGCAAAATAATGTATGAACCTTATGGAGTTACTTATATTATCGGACCTTTCAACTACCCTGTTCAATTAACATTCAGTCCTCTTATCGGAGCTTTAATCTCAGGAAACACAGCCATTATAAAACCTTCTGAAAATACGCCTCATGTTGCCCAGGTTCTTGAAAATATTGTAAAAGAATCTTTTGATGAATCTTATGTATCGGTCATTCAGGGCGCTATTGAAGAAAACACGTTGCTATTAAGCCTGCCTTTTGATTATATTTTCTTTACAGGAAGTCCGAATGTTGGCAAAATTGTGATGAAAGCCGCTGCAGAACAATTGATTCCGGTGACTCTGGAACTTGGAGGTAAATCTCCTACGATTGTTCATAAAGATGCAGATCTGGATAAAGCAGTAGCAAGAATATCTTACGGAAAATGGATTAACTGTGGGCAAACTTGTGTTGCTCCGGACTATATTTATATCCACGAATCTATAAAAGATGACTTTATTGAAAAGTTTAAAGCTCATTTAAATGCCACTTATGACGGCCAGTCATTAGGAAAAATCGGGAAAATTGTGAGCCAAAATCAAATTAAACATCTTGCAGGTTATCTGGAAGCAGCTCCGGAAAAAGTAATCTACGGAGGAAATTATGACCTTGAAACACGTCATTTTGAAGCAACTGTAATGGATAATGTTACCTGGAATGATCAGGTAATGCAGCAGGAGATCTTCGGTCCCATACTTCCTATCATGACGTATAATGATATTGAAGAAACTTTGGAGGAAATCAATAACCGTCCAAAACCTTTAGCATTATACGTTTTCACAGAAGATCAGGAGCTGGCAGATTATGTTTTAAATCATACCACAAGCGGAGATGCTGAGATCAATAGTGCCATTATTCATGTGGGTTCACATTATTTACCTTTCGGAGGGGTAGGAACTTCAGGAATGGGTAAATATCATGGGAAATTCAGCTTTGAGTGTTTTAGCCACAGCCGTTCTGTTCTTCAGGTAAAATAATAACAAAATATACTACATATAAAACTAAGACTGTTCATCATAGGGCAGTCTTTTTTGTAAAACAGAATTGATATTTTTATTGCAGAAAAATTGCATTTTTCTTTTAAAGAAAAGCCCTTAACAAACTTTAACCACATATAATTTTTACAATTCATTAATATTTAAGATATTTGCGCATTATTTTAAAAATAAAGAATGAAAAAAATCTTTGTAGTATCATTCATATCAGTTGGATATTTTCTTAATGCACAGAGTTTAAGTAACTCTCCTTATGCAACTTATGGAATTGGGGATGTGAAATATGATAATACGATCGAGACTACTTCTATGGGAGGTATATCAACTGCTTTTATAAGTGATTTTACCAGTAGTTTCAATTTTGCCAACCCAGCAAACAATGCCAATTTTGAACTTACGAGTATCAAACTGGAAGCTACCAACGAAAACAATTATTTCAAATCGAATTATAACGATATGAAATCTACAAAGCATTCTACGTATCTTTCCAATATTTCACTTGCATTTCCATTATCATCTAAAGCGAAAATGGGGATCTCTTATCAGCCATACAGTTCTAAAAGCTACGACATCGTAACAGAACAGCTTGATAAAGATAATGTAACTCCTCTTTACAGAAATAATTTTAAAGGAAGCGGAACATTGAATGCGGCACAGGTTGCTGTTTCTTATAAAATTAATCAGGAACTTTCTGTAGGAGCAAGAGCAAACCTTTATTTTGGTGACCTTAATGACCTTAATGAATTCCGTGCATACAACCCTGCTACAGGCAGTTATGCTGGTGAATATGTGAATGGTTATCAGACTAAAAACAGAGTCAGAAACTTTAATTTTACACTGGGTACAAGCTACCAGACTTTAAATACCCGTACTGACAAGAAGTTTACAGTAGGAGCTACCGCTACTTTTGGTAACACCAGTAATATGACTACTGAGTATATTAACAGTACTTACAGATACTCTGATGCTCAGGAAACCACTAAGGTATATGAAACCATCATAGATCAGCAGGAAACAAAATCTAAAAACCTTCTTCCATTACAAGCATCCGTAGGGGTTGGATATGGAAGTGAAAACCATTGGTTCCTATCAGGACAGGTGGATTATAAAAAAGGAGAAGATATTGCTTATTTTGGTAAAACTTTCGACTTTCAGGATACTTACAGAGTTTCTGCCGGTGGATGGTACCTTCCTAACTATAATAACTTCAGAAACTACTTCTCAAGGGTAATCTACAGATATGGAGCTTTCTATGAAAGAGGAAACCTTAAACTGGAAGGGACAAGCATCAACAAATTCGGTATTTCTGCCGGAGTAATGCTTCCATTCAAAACAAGTAGTATCACAAGAATGAGTGGTCTGGAAATAGGTCTGGAAGTAGGTAAAAGAGGAACTCTTAAAAATAACCTGATCAACCAGAATTTCATCAACCTGAAAATCGGCTTTAATTTTGCTGATAAATGGTTCAGAAAGACTCTTTATAACTAGAATGAATTTTTCAAAAAAAATATCATATAAAAATATAGCATGCCTTTTTAGTTGTGCTATATTTTTTATATTGACATCCTGTGAAGAAGATCTTACCAAAAGAAATGGCAGCCAAAGCAAAAATTTCCCTTCACAGATCATCAACAACGCCAATATTATACAGCGTGACTCCGGCTTTGTCACTTTAAAAGCCAAAGCTCCCATCATTGAAAAATATGAGCTGATTGACAGCCCTTATGTAGTAGCCAGAAAAGGAATTGATATTGAGTTTTTTGATAAAAAGAAACCTAAAGTTCCGGGAAGAATTACAGCGAAATACGCACGTATTTTTGAATATAAAAAATTCTACGAAGCCAAAGGTGATGTAAGAATAAAAACCAATGAAGGGCAGAGATTTGCAATGCAGAGTATTTATTGGGACCAAAAAAAGAACAGAATCTACACTAAAGATACAGTATATGTTACCATGGAAGACGGCTCTACACTGGTAGGAGCCAATGGGATGACTGCAAAGGATGACTTTTCAGAATATACTTTCTATAACAACTCAGGAGATTTCAGTTCAAAGAGAATTTCTGAGAATAAAAAATAATCCCCAAATAATGAAAGCTCTGGCTATTGGACTGATGTCCGGGACAAGTCTGGACGGTTTGGATATCTGTCTCGCAGAATTTGAGAAACAAGACAAATGGTCTTTTCAGATCCTGAAAGCCGAAACAATCCCCTATGCTGAGGATTGGGAAAATAAGCTTAGACACTCCATTCATCTTTCTGCGGAAGATTTATTGGAACTGAATTCCGAATATGGTTTTTATCTTGGCCGGCAGGTTAAAGAATTCATTCATAAGCATCAACTCGAAAACATCAATTTGATTGCCTCTCATGGTCATACGATTTTCCATCAGCCTAATCGAAAATTTACACTTCAGATAGGTGATGGCAGAGCGATAAAACTGGAAACCGGATTACCCGTTATCTATGATTTCAGAAGTCAGGATGTCCTGATGAAAGGAAATGGAGCTCCATTGGTTCCTATAGGTGATGAATTACTTTTTTCAGAATACAACGCCTGTTTAAACCTTGGCGGGTTTTCCAATATCTCTTTACAGTCAGACGGAAAAAGAATCGCTTTTGATATAGCACCGGTGAATATTGTATTGAATCATCTGGCTCAGCACATCAACAAAAGTTTTGATGAAAACGGAGAGCTTGCCCAAAAAGGAAAAATCAATGAAACTTTACTGAACGATCTTAATGCTTTAGATTTTTACCAGAATTCACACCCAAAATCTTTGGGAATCGAATGGTGCCATGAACATATATTTCCAGCTCTTAAAAATATTGAAATCTTAGATGCCCTGGCAACTTTTACAGAGCATACCGCCCAGCAGATCGCCAATGTCATCAATAAAAATAATATAAAGAATATCCTTATTACTGGAGGAGGCGCTTACAATTCATTTTTAATTGAAAAAATAAGATCAAAAACACAAGCTGAAGTGATTATCCCTAAAAAAGAAATTATTGATTATAAGGAAGCTCTGATCTTTGCTTTTATGGGAGTTCTAAAGCTCAATAATGAGGTGAATGTACTTTCATCTGCTACAGGAAGTTCTTCTGACCACTCTTCTGGAGCCATAGCATAAAACTACATTAAAATAAAAAAAAACCTTCAAAAATGAAGGTTTTTTTATTATTTATAAGCTTCGATTTTATCGGTAAGCGTATTGATAAAGTTCTGTAATGGTTTTTCTACCATCATTTTGATGAATGGATTGAATTTCCCCTCAAATAACATCTGAACTTCAGTCTGGTTATCATTAATTGGGTTTAAAGTTGCTGTTAAAGTGAAGTCCAAACTTGAACTTGCAGATCTTAAAACAGCTTTTTGGTCATCCACTTCATCTATTTTTAACGCAATTTCCGGCATTCCCTGTAATCCGAATTTAAATCCGTTATCTCTTGTTTCAAATTTTTGAAGACCATCCGGCATAAAATCTTTGTAATTTTCAGGTGATTTCAGCAACTCGGTAAGTTCTTTAGATGATTTATTGACAATAATCTTTCGTCCTTCTAAATTCATTTCTTATTTTTTATAATTAAATTCTTAACTCTTACAAATGTATAAAGTTTTTGTGCATAAATACTCCAAACTGATAGTCAATATTTTATTTATTACATAATTTTCTGATCATCCGGCAATCAGACAAAGAATGGCAGGTATCCGTTTATCACAATAACAAAATTATAAAAATTTGTCTACAAAGACACCACTAAAACATACTTTTGAAATATAATCTTAAAGCTTAAAAGCCTTTAAAAACAATTCGTGACAGTTTCTATGTAAATAGCCAAGAAAGAGAGCGTCAATAAGGGAATTTACTTTCTATGCTCCATCATAAATACGTAAAATATGCCTCTGTTTAATGTTTAATTTCTATTACAATTTTATATATTTGTGAGTGATTGTAGTAAAAAATAATTAAAAAGTCATTTTTTATTGTTTTGAAAAATAACAAATCACTGATAATCAATTCTAAAATCTACTATATAAGATGTATAAAGTTTTTGTGAACGAAAAAAAATTATTGGTGTCTAAACATCCTGAAAATCTTGAAAAAGAAATTCGGTATGAAAGTTTCACAACTTTAGAAATAGCATTAGACCTTCTGGAGAATACTTCTGTACAGGAACTTAATGTATATGGAGAGAATTTGGATGAAATATGGCAGGAATTTCAAAAGCTTTTCAGAATTATAGAAGCAGCGGGAGGCCTTGTGAATAATCCTGAAGGGAAAGTTCTTTTTATTAAAAGACTTGGCAAATGGGATCTTCCAAAAGGTAAGATGGAAAAAGGAGAATCCAGAGAGGAGTCTGCAGTACGGGAAATAGAAGAAGAAACCGGGCTGAGTGATGTTGAACTCATAAAATTCATCAATACCACCTACCATATTTATGTAGAAAGAAACGGAGAAAAGATCCTAAAATGTACCCATTGGTTTGAAATGAACTTTGACGGAGAGGATACTTCCAAACCGCAAATAGAAGAAGGCATTACTGAAGTTGCCTGGAAAACGACATCAGAAATTGAAAATGAAGTTTTCCCAAGTACCTTTAAAAATATTATACTGATCGTAAAAGAATTCTGGGATATAAAGAAGCTGGAAGCTTAAAGGTAAGAAGCTGGAAGAAGGAGGCTGGAAGTTATTATTCAACAACATTCAACCTCCTTTTTTTGTATTATACAAAGTCGATTAGTTTTTCCAGAGCAATCCCCCTGGAACCTTTCAACAATATATTTTCAGATTGAATTTTATTCTGTTTTAAATATTCTATCAGGACTGCTGTATTTTCAAAAGCAAGGTCTGAAGAATTAACCTCTTTAAAATGTTTTCCAACAGTGATAATCTCATTGAAATGAAGATCCTGAGCCAGCTTTAAAATGTTCTGATGTTCTTTCTCACTTTCATCACCCAATTCCAGCATATCACCAATAATAATAGTCTTACTGCCTTCAAAACTGATAAAGTTATTCAACGAAGCCGTCATAGAGCTTGGATTGGCATTGTAAGTATCCAGAACCAAAGTCCTCCCCTCTTTTTTCACAACCTGTGATCTCATATTGGTAGGCGTATACAATTCCAGAGCATGTTTTATTTTTTCAAAACTGATTCCGAAATGAAGTCCCAGACTTGCCGCTGCGCAAAGATTGGTAAAATTATATTCACCAGTGAGTTTTGAAACAGCCTTTACTCCCTGATATGCCAACCCTACAAAATGTTCTTCTGAAAAAGATTCAAAATTGTAATCCGATGTCACTTTTCCAAAAGTAATCTTAGGTGAATAGTTTTCAGTTTTCTCAGTCTGGATAGGATCATTTTCATTAACAAGAATAGTTCTGTTATTGTTTTTAAGATAGTCATAAAGCTCAGACTTTCCTTTAATCACACCTTCAAAACCTCCGAATCCTTCTAAATGAGCTTTCCCAAAATTGGTAATATATCCAAAATCAGGTTGAGCGATGGTACAAAGGAATTCAATTTCTTTCTGATGATTAGCTCCCATTTCAATCACAGCCATTTCATGTTCCGGTTTAATGGAAAGGATTGTCAAAGGAACTCCGATATGGTTATTCAGGTTTCCAAATGTATACTGCACATTGTATTTTTCTGAAAGGACAGCATGAATCAATTCTTTGGTAGTCGTCTTCCCATTGCTTCCTGTAAGCCCGATAAAAGGAATACTAAGTTTGCTTCTGTGATAGATAGACAGCTGCTGTAAAAACTCAAGGGTAGACGGAACATAGAAAATATTTTTATCTCTGTTTTCGAATTCCGGAAGTTCAACAATTACTGCCAAAGCTCCATCATCTATGGCTTTTTCCGCTAATGTAGCTGCATTGAAATTTTCACCGGAAAAGGCAAAGAAAATATCATTCTCTGCTATTTTTCTGCTATCAATGGTCACTTTTGCGGCCTGCAGAAATAAAGGATAAAACTGTTCTATATTCATGTGGAAATATATATTTTTTTTTAAAAGAAGTCACATGCAATCGCCAAATCTCTATAAGTATTTTAGACTTTTTAACCGAAGCGATTTCATGATCCAAAAATAAAAAAACCTTCCGAAAGTCCGGAAGGTTTTTTATAAGTATTTTTTGATAAATATTATCTTCTAGTTCTACCCTTATCGTTAGTTCTTGAATCCTGTGCAACACGGAATCCTACCCAACCATAAGCTCTGTTTTGATTTTTATATCTTCTTTGTCCCGGATCCAGCCAATATGCTGTATCCTGCCAAGAACCTCCTTTTACAACTCTAACCTCGTTAGAAACTGCTGAAGTTCTGTCTTTGGTATCTTTCTGTAATTTCACTCTACCAGCTCCGTCTACAACAAAGCTTTGTTTAGGAGCATTGTACATATCGAATCCTGCAGCAGAATCAGAAGCTCTGTAATACTCTAAAGAAGACTGTCTGTCACCATCTCTGTAGTTTCTGTAATCAGCGATAGTTTGTCTTTCAAATTGTCCAGGAAGTCCTTTATAAACTAATCTTCCGTCAGCCAAAGTATCATATTTGATAGTACCTTCGTCGATCATTTTATAAGTTCCGTCACCATTTCTTACAATAGCCTGAGGCATATTTCCTCTATAGTAGTTGAAATCGCTGTAATCTTCATCAATGATTGGTCTGTAAACATCCGCAGTCCATTCTGAAACGTTTCCGAACATACCATATACCCCAAGGTCATTAGAAGGATACTTTCTTACATCAGAAGTCTGTGCAGAACCGTCATTCTTCCATCCTGAGATCCCTGAATAGTCACCTTTACCCATTTTGAAGTTTTCAAGGAACATTCCTCTGTCTCTTCCTTTGGTACCTCTTAATCTTTCGATTTCAGGTTTTTTACCTAGGTATTGGTTATATTCTCTGGTTTTTGCCATACCAAGAGCTGCATATTCCCATTCAACTTCGGTAGGAAGTCTGAACTTCTGTACCATTGCAGAATTTGGAGCTCTGTTAGCTGCAAGCAATCTCTGGTTTGTGGTTTTCATACCAGTTTTTTGCTGCATTCTTTTTTCATTGATATATCCTTGCATTTCAGGATCATTCGATTTGAATTTATCCATGTTGAATGCAGTTCCTCCCTGGTTGTTGGATTCGTTGATATACAAATCTTTGGCAATAATACCAGACTGCATCAAAGCTTTTTCATTCGCTCTGTCTGTCAGCCATTCACAGTATCTGTTTGCCTGAGTCCAGGAAACTCCTACCACCGGATAATAATCAAACTCCGGAGAACGCAGATACGTTTCATTATAATCGTTTCTTGCTAATTTGTTGTCCCATAATAAGGTATCCGGTAAAGCACCGTTATAGATTTCCTTAAAACTAGGATCACTTGGTGGGAATACATACTTCAACCATGTAAGGTATTCGCGGTATTCGTAGTTAGTAATTTCTGTTTCTCCGATAAAGAATGAACTTACCTGCATTCTGCGAGGTGTGTTATTCCAATCGTGCATAACATCATCTTTCACTAATCCCATTGTAAAAGTTCCACCTTCTACATATACCATTCCAGGCCACCCCTTCTGCTTTTGTTGCTTTCCTGCAAAAAACCAACCTTGTTTTTCGTTTGGTTTCCAACCCGTTTTACTGACAAATTTTTTGGTACCGCCACCTTTGCTGGTTCCCGATCCGCCACAGCTGGTTAATGCAAGTGTAGAACTTAATGCTATTAATGAAAACAACTTTAGTTTTTTCATAGTCGATATAAATATTTTCAAAGTACAAAGAAAAAATAAATTATTCAATAAATCAAGTAAACATTTGATTTTTTTGAAAAACGTTAACAATTTAATTTTATTGTATCGCAATTTAATTCTAAAATTTTCATTTATTTTGTAATTTAGCAATTTCAATAGTAAACATGAGACGAAAAATTACGCTTCTATCTTTAATCGCTTTTGCATCAATACTTTACGCCCAAAGGAACACCATAGAATGGAATGGTTCAAAAATTCAGGATTTTGGCGACACAAAATTAAATCTTCCTAATTTCAAAAATGAGGGTTTTTCTTTCAGCCAAAATAATGTTTTTATAGTAACCAAGCAAAAAATCGGAGAAAAGCAGCTGAAAATTTCAGACCTTGTCTGGGAAAGCGTTCCTGCTCAGGATTTATTTGAGTTGGATAAAGGAAGACTTCCTGATTATGATGTAGCAGATGTTTCCTATTATAATTTAGATGGAGACAGCTATGCCAGCATCAGTGTTGCTTTGTTTAAAAATGTAAAAGGTCGTGTTCAGAGATTATCTTCGTTTAATGTTTCAGAAGCCTCTTCATTTGTAAATACAACAGGGACTGTTAATAAAATAGGAACGACCGGCAACCCATTATCAAGCGGCAACTTTTACAAAATAAAAGTCGATAAGTCCGGTGTATTCAAAATTACAGCACAGTTTTTAAAGGATAACGGCATCAATCCCAGCTCCGTAAATCCTAAAAACTTCAGAATTTATGGAAACGGAGGAATATTGCTTCCTGAATATAATCAGGATGCACGATATGGAGCTTTGCAGGAGAATGCCATTCAGGTTGTAGGTGAAGATGACGGGGTATGGAACGATAATGATTATGCTCTTTTCTACGCTCAGGGTCCTGATGGATATAACCTTTACGACACTGCCAATGGAAATGGCTTTAAAAGAAAAGATACCCGATTCAGCGAAAGAAGTAATAATGTCAAAAATATATATGAAGATTTTTCTTATTACTATATCAACTTTGACAAAGGTTCAGGGAAAAGAGTTCCGACTGTTGACGGAAACCTTCCTGCCCAGCTGATTACGAGATATGACAATTACCAGGTGATCAACAAGGATCAGAAAAACTTGTTGAAAGTGGGCAGAACATGGGTGGAAGACACTCCTTTCAGCAATGAAAAAACATTGACATTTTCTACCAACTCACCAATACAGGCTGGAGATGTTATACGATACAGAACTCAGGTGGTAGCATATAATTCGCAACAGAATACGATTGATTTTAAGATCAATAATTTAAATCCGCATCCACTACAAACGATCCCAACAGATACTTCATCTTATCAGTATACCTTCTACCCTGTAACCTATTCCGGAACGCTTTCCAATCTTACCGGAAATCAGATTACAATGGTTTTGAATCCTGATATTTCTAAAAACCCTAACGGAACTTTCTATTTTGATTATGCGGAAGTTCAGTACAAAGAAAATCTGGCTTTCAATGGCTCACAGATGAACTTCAGGGACTATTCAATTGTAAGTGGAAGTAATACAGACTATGGATTCAGCATTACCAATGCTGCTAATATAGAGCAGGTATGGGATGTAACGGATATTACCAATGCCAGCCGAAGAGTGAATAAAGCCGGAGCCGGCGCTTTCAACTTTGCTTATACTGCTGCCGATCAGAATTTCAATAATGAATTTGTAGCTTTCCGTGCTGATGCAGCTTTCAGCCCGCAGTTTGTAGGGAGAATTTCCAATCAGAATCTTTCTGCTTTACAAAATATAGATTACCTGATTCTGACGGTTCCTGAAATGATGGGCCAGGCACAGAGACTTGCCAACTATCATCAGACCGCTCATAATTATAAAGTAGAAATTGTAGACGTCAATAAAATCTATGAAGAATTTGGCAGCGGAAGTAAAGATCTTACGGCTGTAAGAGATTTTGTCAGCAAGCTCAATACTCCTCTTGGCAGACTTCAATATGTATTTATTCTGGGGGATGCTTCATTTGATTATAAAAACAGGGTTCCCAACAATACAAACGTTGTTGCCAGCTACCAGAGTGAGCAGTCTTCAGATTACGTATCCTCATTCGTAACGGATGATTATATTGTAATGACCAAGCCACAGACCACATCATTAATTGAAAACAATTTACCGGATCTGCCCGTGGGTAGAATTCCGGCTGCGAATGCAAGCGAGGCCGGAGATATGATCAATAAAACCCTGGCTTATTACAACTCCCTTCAGGGGCAGTCCACTCCGTTCGGAGACTGGCGTATGAGACTTGACTTTGTAGTGGATGATAATGACGAGGGAGGAGGTCCGTTTCATAATGTAATGAACAGTTCTCTGGCCGGCATATTTGAACAACCGGGACAGACGGAACTTAAAGAATATAATGTTAAAAAATTATATATGGATGCCTTCACCGCTCAGAGTACATCCGGAGGACGAAGATATCCACAGGTAAACCAGGCTATTTCCAATGCTATCGGAAACAGTTTATATCTGTTTTATTTCGGACACGGAGGAATTAACGGCTGGGCACAGGAAAGAGTATTAACAACTACTGAGGTTCAGAATGCCAATAATTTCTCTAATGTATACAGCAGATTTCCGTTTGTTTCTACCATTACATGTGAATTTACATTATGGGATGAGCCTGCAACCAATTCTGTAGGAGAACAGTTTATCAAAATGAAACAGGGAGGTGCCTCAGCAATGATTACTTCCAGCCGTGCTATTGGGGTAGATTACGGGCGTGATTTCACCAATACATTTACTCAGAATATTTTTAAATTAACCAGTGACGATTTCAATTCGTTAGGTAATGCACATTTACTGGCTAAAAAACAGAAGGGGCCAAACAATAACCATTTAAAGGTAAACTTTCTGGGTGACCCTGCTATGAAATTAAGCAGACCGCAAAGACTTCTTACCATTGACAATATTGAAACTCCGGTTCCTGGACTGATCAGAGGTTTGGATTTTGTGAAAATAAAAGGACACGTCAATAATCCGAATGGAACATTGAACAATACCTTCAACGGGAGAGTCAGCATCAATATTTTTGATAAGAGATTAAATAAGAAAACATTAAATAACACCGGTGTTTTATCTCCGGTTTTAGACTATACAGAGGAAGGAAGTGCTATTGTAAAAGCTGCCGGAACCGCTGTAAACGGAGTATTCACTGCAGAATTCTATGTTCCTAAAGACATCAACTATGCGGTGGGCCAGGGAAGAATTTTAGCCTATGCAGACAACAAGGCAACGGATGTTTTCAACAACCAGGCAGTACAGGTAGGTGATATCAATCCTAATGGAATCAATGACAGCCAGCCTCCAAAAGTAAAGCTGTATATGAATAACACCAACTTTGCGGATGGTGGAATTACCAACCAGAATCCAATGCTTCTTGCCTGTCTTACAGATGACACAGGAATCAATTCCACAGGTTCAGGGGTAGGTCACGATATTACAACATACCTGGACGGGCAGATTATCAATACTGTTGTTTTAAATGATTTTTACTCTGCGGGAGAAGGAAATGGATGTTTAAATCCAAGTCTTGCCGACTACCAAAAAGGAAATGTAACCTATCCTTTCAGAAATTTAGCGATTGGGCAACACCAGTTGACATTTAAAGTTTGGGATATAAACAATAATTCTACATCTGCTACGTTAAATTTTGAAGTTAAGGATGAATCTGACCAACACCTGACGATCAACCGTCCGCTGAACTGGCCAAATCCATTTACAAATAAAACCTATATTCAGTTTGAACACAATTGTGATGATATTCTGGATGTGAACGTACAAATTTATACAATAACCGGAAGATTGGTAAGAACTTTATCACAACCGGTAGTCGCAGAACCGTTCCTACAGGGCTTTAGAACCCCTCGCCAGGCAATAGAATGGGACGGAAGAGATGATTTTGGGTCAACAGTAGCAAAAGGTACGTATATTTTTAAGATATTTGCAAAAAGTCAAAATCAAGAAAAATGCAAAGGAAGTGCTACAGCTGTAGAAAAAATGGTACTTTTGAAATAATTAAATAATACATAGACAATAATATTAACAAAAAACTGATAATATATAAAAGACAACATATGAATTTAACTACTAAACTGCTTTTAGGATTTGGTTTGAGTGCTGGTTTTTTAGGCTATTCGCAAGATTTAGGTAAAGTAAACCCAGTTCTTACCGGAGCCCCTTTCCTAAGAATTGCGCCTGATGCGAGATCGGGAGGTATGGGAGACCAAGGGGTGGTAACCTCTCCGGATGCATTTTCACAATTCTGGAATGCGGCTAAATATCCTTTCAGCAGAACAAGTTCTTCCGTAGGTCTTAACTATACGCCTTACATGGGAAAACTTACCAATGATGTATTCTTATTATATGCTTCGTTCCATAAGTTTCTGGGGCAGGAAGAAAGATCTACAATCTCTGCAAGTATCTATTATTTCAACATGGGACAGGTAGACCTGACTCAGTTAGTAGGTACAGAAATTGCATCAATGGGTACATCAAAACCAAACGAATTCTCTATTGACGTTGCTTATGCTTTGAAGCTTTCCGATTCATTCTCGGGTGCTGTTACCGGTAGATTTATCCGTTCAGACTTAGCCGGAGGATTCAACACAGACACTACACTTAAAGCGGCTAACAGTTTTGCAGTAGACGTTTCAGCATACTATACCTCGCCAAGATTCTCCAGTATCGGAGGATATGATGGTAAAGTGAATGCAGGTTTAGCTATTCAGAACGTAGGTCCAAAACTGGATTATACGGGAAATGAAGAATCAAGATCTTATCTTCCTACAATGGCAAGATTAGGGGTTGGGTATGACATGTACCTGGATGATATGAATCGAGTTGGAATTTCTGTAGAAGGTTCAAAACTTTTGGTTCCCGGATCTGAGTATGCAGGAATTGATCCCAATACAAGACAGCCTATTTATCAAATCCCGAATGTAGGGCCAATGGCTGGTATCGGAAAATCTTTCAAAAACAAAAACAGTATCATGTATAGTGGTGCTTTAGAATATTCTTATGATAATGCATTTTCTGTAAGAGGAGGTTACTTCCATGAAAGTGAAGAGCAGGGAGCAAGACAGTTTGCTACAGCGGGTGTTGGTTTAAGATACCGTTCTTTCGGGCTGGATCTTTCTTACCTGATCAACATGTCAAAAATCAACAGTGCATTGGATAACACACTTCGTTTCGGTCTTACCTGGAATATCGGAGAAGAAACATCCAACAACGATCGTTAAAAAAAGCTTCAGCTATATAAAAAAGCCTCATTTTCTATGAGGCTTTTTTTGTGGCAATTGTGAATCGTCAATCCGCTTCACTTGTCAATTTCTTTTACACGCTGCAATCATTCACCATTCACTTTGCAAAGCAAAAATTCACTATTGACCTTTAAATAATGTAATAGTATAATCAAGAAGTCTCCTATCTCTATAATCTCCATGTCCAGGAACTACAATCTTCACGTTAGGATATTCTTTTTTAATTTTTTCAACGGTATTTGACCACGCAGAGACATTTGCATCTCCTAAATATCCCTTACCTGCCTCAAGCTCTTTCAACAAACAACCTCCAAACAGAATATTTTCACTTGGGAAATATCCAACAGCATTATCTCTTGTATGACCTTCCCCAAAATATTTTGCAATAACATCTTTATCTCCTATTTTCAAAACAACAGAATCATTAAAGCTGTTTTCAGGAACAACGAAATGATTTTCTTTGGCTAGTTCTATTGTTTTAGCATATGAATAAGAAGGAATGTTTTTTTTATGAAACGCCAGCAATCCTCCTAAACTATCATCATGAAAATGAGTTGGAATCACTGCATTGATTTTGGCATGAAGTTTTTCATTGATCCATTGTATCAATTCTTCTGAGCTTTTATCATTAGTGGGTGTATCAAAAATAATGGTTTCATTATTATCTTTTACAATGAGTCCATTACACGGTACATTTCCGAAATCATTCGTCTGCTTAAAAGAAGTATGGATAAAAGCATTTTGTGAAATCTGGGTAATAACCAGACTGCTGGATTTATAAATTTCCTTAGCATTAAAGTTATCCTTCTTCTGCGAACCGCAACTTATAATGATAATAGAAAATAAAATGAAGAAGATATTTTTACTGATGATTTTCATGAGCCTGCTGTTTTAGGAATTGAGATAAGCTAAGATAAGAATTCGTGGAACATGAGTGTTCTGCTGAAATGTTAAAACCACTACAATGGCATGCCATAAAAAAAATATAATATTTAAGTTTATAAAAGTCTCTTTTTTATGGCAATTTTCTTAAATTCAATAACTATTTTTGTAGTATGAACTATTCGGCAGAATTAAAAAAATTTGTAACCAGTCAGTATGTATATTCTGCTATCAGAATTACATTAGCTACTGTTCTGCCTTGCTTAGTCCTTGCCCACTTCGGAATTCTGAAGGAATATTTTCTTTTTCCTCTCGGAACCAGCTTTGTAGCTCTTACAGATCAGCCAGGCCCTTTCATCAGAAGAAGAAATGCCCTTACTTTTGCAATATTCTGTTTTGTTTTTGTTGCACTTATTGCCAGTCTTGTGATGAATATCAAAGTACTGGTGCTTCTGGAAGTCATCGTATTTGGGATGTTTTTCTCCCTGATCGGAGTTTACGGTCAGAGATTGGCGGCAGTAGGTTCATTATCGCTTGTTGTGCTCGCCATCTTTATTGACGGTCACCTTACGGGAAGTAATATATTTAAAAGTTTACTGATTTTTGCTTGTGGCTGTATATGGTTTCTTCTCATCTTCCTTATTGTAACCACAATTCGTCCTTATAAACTGGCAAGCCAGATGATTGGGGAAAACTACCTTCAGTTGGCCGAGTTTTTAAAGATTAAAGCTAATTATTATCAGAAGAATCCGGATTTTAATAAACTGACCACTCAGGTTATTGCAAAGCAGATTGAGATAAAAAACCTGCAGGAAGACACCAGAGAAACGGTTTTTAAAACAAGAACCATCGTCAATGAATCTACAACAACCAGCCGTTTATTGATGCTGATGTTTCTGAATTCAATGGACCTTCATGAGAAGCTGATGACCTCTGAAAGTGATTATCAGAAGCTTCAACAGAGTTTTGAGGACAGCATGATCCTGGTTAATATCCATGATTATCTCAATCTTTTGGCAGAAGAGATTACCAATATCGGAATCGCGCTGCAAAGTGGTACAAGGGCAAAACCTATGGTGAATCTGGAACTGGAATTAAAGAATCTTAATTATAACTATTTCGAACTCAGAAATAAGCAGCTTTCTTCTGACAATCTGGAAAATTTCATGATCCTGCGCCAGATTCTGATGCGTATCTATGAAATCACGAAAGAAATCAACGAAATCTATAAAGTATTTTCTCAGAATATAAAACTGGCAAAGAGTTTATCCACAGGATTAGACCTTAGGAAATTCATGCCGAATGAGCCTAAACTCAATGCTAAAGTTCTAAGGAATAACATTTCCTTATCATCTTCCCATTTCCGCCATGCGATAAGAATTACAACAGCTTTGCTGCTGGGGTATATTTTCTCGATGTTCGATTTTCTGGGACTGGGACATACATATTGGATATTAATTACCATTACCGCCATTTTAAAACCGGCCTACTCCATTACGAAACAGAGAAATCTTCTCCGTCTCTATGGAACCATTGCAGGGGCCAGTATTGCTTATGCCATTCTTCATTTTGTTCATATTAACGGCGTTTTATTTGCTATTCTGCTGGTCAGTATGATCATGTGTTTCAGTTTTTTGAAAGGAAGATATTTCTGGGCAGTATTATTCATGACGATCTATGTTTTCCTGAGTTTTAATTTTTTGAATCCAGGGAAAGTCAATATTATTTTTAAAGACAGAATCTTTGATACAGCGATTGCCGGAATCATTGCTTTTGCTGTATCTTATATTGTACTGCCGGTTTGGGAACACACCCAAAACCTGGATCTGATGAAGAAATCCGCGGCAGACAACCTTATCTATTTCCAGAGTGTAATTTCCAAATTCTTACAGGGAAATTTTGACCTTGAAGATTATAAAGTAAAGCGAAAAAATGCGATCATTTCTTTAGCCAACCTTTCCGACAATTTCCAGAGAATGATTTCGGATCCTAAAAACCAGCAGAAAAAGCTGGAAGTTGTTCACCAATTTGTAGCTACATCACATCTGATCACAGCATATACAGCTTCTCTTTCTCAATATTCCAAGAGTAATGAACAATATCCTGAAATAGATGCTGAAAGCTGGAGCCGAAAGATTGAAGCAGAAATGCAGCAAACCTCTACCCTTCTCAACGGGAATGACATCAATGAAACATTGAAAATGGAAAGCCGTCTTGAGCCGGAAGATTCATCCATTGAAGATATGCTTCTGAAAAGAAAAACTGAGATTGAGGAAAATGACATTGTAGACAGAAGAGATCCTGATAAAGTATCCCATTTAACGGAGCTTAAAAACATCCACGATATCCTGGAGCTGATCTATGATGTTGCAAAAGAACAGAGAAAAGTGATCGAAAAATATAAAAACGAAGCAGATTCTACTCTTCCACAATCGTAAAGCAGTAGTCGTCGAAAAACTCTACCCTGGCCTTAAATTCATCTGAAAACTGATCATCATAAACACGGCAGCTTATTTTATGGAGATGCTTCAGCTCGAAAGGTTTTACTTCATAATTTTTCTTCAAAGACCAATATTTTGAGTGGTGAATCTTGTACATACTTTCCTTCACACTCCATATAATCGTATAAAAAGTATCTGCTTTATCTTCAGGAATAAAACCGCGCTCATTCTCATAGGTAAATTTATCAATCACCCTTAAAATCTTAGGATTAAACTTTTCGACGTCAATCCCTATTTTATTTTTAGAAATGGCAATGGCAGCGAAGGGAAAAGAATGTGTAATGGAAATTTCCGCATCGTTAGGAGAAAGAAAAGGCTCTCTTTCTTTATATAAAATCTTAGAATCCGGCTTTAATCCTTTCAGGAGCTTCCGCACCATCAAAACTTCCAGTAATTTTTTAGGATGATAATCTTTTACCTTCTCGGCATTTTCCGGCTCCAGAAGTTGATGAATATCAAGCTCTTCACTTTCATCATACTTCCAAACAAGGATGGTGGCATTATCATCTGAAAAATCTCGGTAAAGGGGCATTCTTTTTTTATTGGACAAAAATACTAAAAAAAGCTTGAAGCTGGAAGAAGGAAGGTGGAAGTACTATTCGTTATAAAATAAACTACAGATTAAATTAAAAAAATTGTTCAAAAAAACTAATTCTTTGTTTCCTTAATCTTTACAACCTCCAGCTTCCTTCTTCCAGCTCCCAGCTTTAATTATTTAGACTGATGATTCACATCATTTCTATGCTCTACAATTTCAAGATTTGCATCTACAAAATAGGCGCTTCCGAATCCGTTTACATAAGATCCTTTTACAGGCTGTAAGGCTATTAAAATAAAATCCCCCATTTCAGAAATGACATCCACTACTTTTCCGTGAGTCTCTTTAAGTTGAGCAATTACAGTATTCCATATTTCAGAATCTCTTTCAATCTGAGAAGTTACTGCCTCAAAAGTTAAGCGTTCACGAGCGTAGATCTGTTTGACAGCTGATTCATCTTCAATAAACATGATGGATGTTTTTCTTCCGTCAGCAAGGTTTTTAGTATGTTTTGCCATGAAAGACACCAGAATATAAAATGTCTGATCTACTTGTACGAAAGGAGCATAGCTTGAATTGGGATTCCCTTCTGCATCTACAGTAGCCAGAATGATGCTTTTAGAAGCATTGATCAGTTCTTTTACTTTTGGAGCAACCGGCCTGGCCTTCTTTTCTGTATGGTTTTGATTCATAATATATTTATTTATCAGCTAAAATTAATTATTTATATTAAGACTAAATAATATTAAATCATGTTTAATCTCATAAAACTGAACTTGATCTGCCGTTTTTATATCTTAATTATTAATCGTAATTTTGCCTTTCGTTATCAATTGAATTTAAAAATATTCATTACATATGAGTACTACAACACAATACGTTCCTTATAAAGTTAAGGATATCTCCCTTGCAGAATGGGGTAGAAAAGAAATTACCCTTGCAGAAGCAGAAATGCCTGGTTTGATGTCTATCCGTGAAGAATACGGACCATCTCAACCACTTAAAGGAGCAAGAATCGCAGGATGTCTTCACATGACGATCCAAACGGCTGTGCTTATCGAGACATTGGTAGCTTTAGGAGCTGAAGTTACCTGGTCATCTTGTAATATTTTCTCTACACAGGACCACGCTGCTGCTGCTATTGCTGCTGCAGGAATTCCGGTGTATGCATGGAAAGGTTTAAATGAAGAAGAATTTGACTGGTGTATTGAGCAGACTTTATTCTTTGGTGAAGACAGAAAGCCATTAAATATGATTTTGGATGATGGTGGAGATTTAACAAACATGGTTTTTGATAAATACCCAGAATTTACAAAAGATATCAAAGGTCTTTCTGAAGAAACCACTACCGGAGTACACAGACTGTACGAAAGAATGAAGAACGGAACTTTAGTAATGCCAGCAATCAACGTAAATGATTCAGTAACTAAATCTAAATTCGACAACAAATACGGATGTAAAGAATCTGCTGTAGATGCAGTAAGAAGAGCTACAGACGTAATGTTAGCCGGAAAAAGAGTGGTAGTTTGCGGATACGGAGACGTAGGTAAAGGTACTGCTGCTTCATTCAGAGGAGCTGGTTCTATCGTTACTGTAACGGAAATTGATCCAATCTGTGCGCTTCAGGCTGCTATGGACGGTTATGAAGTAAAAAGATTAGACACTGTGGTAGATAATGCTGATATCATCATCACTACAACAGGTAACTTCAATATCGTAAGAGGAGAACATTTCCTTAAAATGAAAGATAAAGCTATCGTTTGTAACATCGGGCACTTCGACAACGAAATCGATATGGCTTGGTTGAACAAAAACTACGGTCAGACTAAATCTGAAGTGAAGCCTCAGGTTGATATCTATACTATCGAAGGAAAAGAAGTAATCATCCTTGCAGAAGGTAGATTGGTGAACTTAGGATGTGCTACAGGCCACCCAAGTTTCGTAATGTCTAATTCTTTCTCTAACCAGACTTTGGCTCAGATCGAATTATGGAACAACTCTGCTGCTTATGGAAACGAAGTATACATGCTTCCTAAGCACTTAGATGAGAAAGTAGCTGCTTTACACCTTAAGAAATTAAGCGTAGAGCTTGAAACTCTTTCTCCTGAGCAGGCTGAATATATTGGTGTAGATGTAAAAGGGCCATTCAAGCCGGAATACTACAGATACTAAGATTTAAATAAAATATGATATTATCCCACTATTTCTAAGATAGTGGGATTTTTTTATGCAGGGATATAGATCATTCTGTATTTTTGTCAGCTAAATTAATAACATGAAAAAAATCTTATTTCTGGGACTGATGAGCTCTGTGGTATTCTTTAACAGCTGCAGCAGCAATGATGATAATGATGGAACTAATAATCCTTCCGAGCAGCCTCAGCTATTACTGAGTAAAGTTACAACTGTTTATTATGACGATCCTTCTAATCCTCAAACAACTGTTTCAACATTGAGTTATAACACTCAGAGACAATTAATCAAAACTATTTCAGAAGGGAGAACATCAACTTTCGAATATGATAATGCCGGAAAACCTGTAAAAACGATTTACTATAAACCAGATGGTACTGTAGATTATTATTCTGCGTACACTTATAATGGGGATCAACTGGCAAACGTTAAAGCCATCTACACTAATTCAAATTACAACAGAACGGTTACCTTTAATTATAATACAAACGGACAGGTAATCTCTTCTACCCTTTGCCAGACTCCGGATTGCTCAAGCCCAGGTATTGATACTTATACCTATAATGGAAATAATATTTCATCTGAAACTTCAACGTTTGGAGGAGCTATAACTTATAGTAATAAAAGTGATTTTTCTTATGACGATAAACTCAACCCTTATACCAACATCAATAAGTATCTGAAAATTATGATGGGAAGAGCATATACTTTAAGTAAAAATAATTATCTAGTAGAGAAAATAAGCTTTAAAAATAACGGAGTATGGCAGCAAAGCCAAACTGTAAGCTACACTATACAATACAACACTTCCGGATTACCGGTTCAGGTTGTCGGAAAAGAAGCAGATGGAAGTCTTTCCGTTCAGTATAATTACGAATATATCACTCAATAATAACAAGCTCTCCAATTTTGGGGAGTTTTTTATGAGGTGTGAACACGGGGTGCATATGGGATTCTTGGTTTAATAATTCTTGTCAATATTCAACAGGAACGGACTATAATCCTGAGCTTAGTCGAAGGGAGTCCGTTTTTACTATAGAATAAAATCAACCGGCTTCAGCCAAAACTTAAAAAATAATGAATGTATTTTACCGTGTTTTTCCCATATTTACCCTCTATCAGGCTTATATTTATAAAAAAAGAATATCTTAGCCCTCTTAAATAAAACATTAAACTATGAAAAAACAAAGAGTATCGAATGCATTCGTCGCGGCATCATGGGTAGCATTGGGAGCAGGAATGATCGGATTTATTGTTGGTCTTGCAAGAGCTGAAATGCTGCTGAATGAAAAAGGATATTATTTCACGATTCTTCTTTATGGCTTATTTGCCGTTGTTTCTCTACAAAAAGCAGTACGTGACAGATTGGAAAATATTCAGGTAACCGATATTTATTACGGAATCTGCTGGTTTGCCACATTATCATCTATTGTATTACTGGCCATTGGACTTTGGAATGCAACTATTCTACCGAGTGAAAAAGGTTTTTATGCCTTTGCCTTTCTGCTCGCTCTCTTCGGGGCCATCGCAGTTCAGAAAAACACACGTGACAATATGCTTCAGGAATAAAGTAAACTCTCCATTTCGGAGAGTTTTTTATTTAAATAATTTCATTAAAATTTATAAATTACTATAAAATTTACATTTAATTTAAAAATATATTAAGTTTTTTGTTATTTTAGCAGTGCTTATTTCACAAACTAATGACATGTACAAAAAACTCTTATTTTCTACTTTATGTATTCTATTATTCCAGTTTTCAAAAGCACAAAATGAATTCATCACCGTTTGGCAGCCTGGCTTTATAAGTTCTACTCCCATCTCTGTTTCTGCCCCCTATCCTGCAGTAAACAATCAAGTCTGGTTTCCGGCTATTGGCAATAATTTTACAATAAGCTGGGAAGAAGTAGGTTATCCCTCACATCATGGAACAATGACTAATATTACTTCTGCCAAACAGGTTTTAATAGACTTCGGAACATCCTTACATCCTAATCCGATGCAGGCCAGTTACCGGGTGAAAGTAAGTAATGTAAATGGTCCTTTCAGAATACTTTCTAATGAATATGCTCCTTCTACAGGAGTGAAATACACTGGAAGTGTTGACAAATTACTTGAAATCGCCCAATGGGGAGACATTCAATGGAGTACAATGAACAATGCCTTTGCATTTTGTCCTGATATAACACTCACCGCTTCAGATGTACCGGATCTGTCCAACGTTACTGATCTATCCGGAATGTTCAGGTCTGCAAAGAATTTTACTTCCAATCATTCAATAAACAGCTGGGATACCTCATCTGTACAGGATATGTCTGAACTGTTTTCTCAGACAAAATTCAATTCTCCAATTGATAACTGGAACACGTCCAATGTTACCAATATGTTCCGTATGTTTCATTATACAAAACTTTTCAATCAGCCTCTGAAAACCTGGGATGTCTCTAAAGTGACCAATATGCAGTATATGTTTATGAATGCAGAAAAGTTTAACCAGCCGTTACAGGACTGGAATACTGAGTCTCTCACTACTATGGCTGATATGTTCAATAGTGCAAGAGAGTTCAATCAATCTCTTAATACCTGGAACATTTCAAATGTAGCCTCTCTTAGTGGTGTATTTTCTTTTGCTGTACAATTCAACCAGCCACTCAATAACTGGGATACTTCAAAAGTAACCGATATGTCCAGAACATTTCTTGGAGCCACGAACTTTAATCAAAATATTAATAGCTGGGATACAACCAAAGTAGGCAATATGTCATATATGTTTGCAGAAGCTGTGAGCTATAACGAGCCTATGACTTCCTGGAAGACAGGAAGCGTTACAGATATGTCTTTTATGTTTCATTTCGACCCGTATTTCAATCAGAATATAAGCAATTGGAATACTGCTAAAGTGGTTAATATGGAGCACATGCTGCACCGCTGTTATGAATTCTCTCATAATCTGGAAAACTGGGATGTCAGCACGGTTTCAAATATGGATTTAATGTTAAAGGAAACTACTTCATACAATCATAGTTTAGAAAAATGGAATCTAAACTCCTTAACAACTGCTTTCTCGATGCTTACTTCTTCAGGATTAGACTGTGTAAATTACAGCAATACACTTATGGGATGGTCTAATAACAGTAATACTCCTGATAATATTAATCTTGGTGATGTTTCCGCCCTAGTCTATTCTGGTACCGCAACTCCTTCAAGAAATCTACTTCTCAACACAAAAGGATGGGTTTTTATGGGTGATAGTTTAGGCAGCTGCGAACTTCAACTGGGTGTATCAGATCATAACCTTAGTAATGAACCTCAAATTTATCCTAATCCGGCAACGGATATGATTTATCTGAAAAATATTCCCAATCCGGAAAGTTACATCATTACCGATATGAGTGGAAGACTGATTATTAAAGAAAGCCTGAAAAGTGATAAAATTTCTGCCAGCCTTTTGTCTCCGGGAAATTATATCCTGCAAATCTTTACCAAAAACAGGGTTCACTCCTTTCCATTCATCAAAAAATAATTCCTTAAAAAACTAATAACGATAACCATGATTTTAAAAAAAATTCCAATGCTCATTTTTCTTTTGCTGATATTCCCGGCAAAGGCACAAAACGAGTTCATCACCATCTGGAAAACCCAAAATGCACAGCTCATTAAATTTCCCGGCCGGGGAACCAACTTCCAGGTATCCTGGGAAGAGGTAGGATATCCTCAACACAATGGAATAATGAGTAATATCACTTCAACTACTGAATTTATTATCAACCTGGGAACACCATTAAACCCATCTCCTGCCCAGGCAAGCTATAAAATCAAAATCAGTGACGGAAATGGAAGCTTTGATCAGGTGAGATTCTTCGACAATACATTAATTCCCACTTATAATGCTTCAGACCGCTCAAAAATCACTCAAATTGCCCAATGGGGAAATATAAAATGGAAAAGCTTTGACAATGCTTTTGTATTTTGTGACTATATGGATGTGACGGCTACTGATGCACCAGACCTCAGCATGGCAACCAGCATGCGCCAGATGTTTTATTTATGTACTTCACTGATCGGCAATTCCTCTTTCAATACATGGAATACCTCTACCATTAAAGATATGTATTATATGTTTGGTGAGGATTATCAGTTTAATCAGCCAATTGGCAGCTGGGATACTTCCAATGTTACAGATATGTCCTATATGTTTGATACAACGGGATTCAACCAGCCTCTCGGCGAATGGAATACAGCAAACGTGACAACTATGGAACATATGTTTCATTATGCTGAAAACTTTAATCAGGATCTTCAAAACTGGAATACGGGAAATGTTACCAATATGAACGAAATGTTCCACGATACAGCTTTTAATCAGGATATTGGAAGATGGAATCTTAGTTCATTAACAAGTGCTACCGGCATGTTTCTCAATTCTGCAATGAGTTGTTTAAATTATGACAAAACGCTTTACGGATGGAGCCAGAGCCCATCAACGCCTAATAACATTAATCTATCAAGTGCCTCGCCATTGGTCTATTCTCATGATGATGCTGTAGCTGCAAGAAACTATTTAACCAATAATAAAGGCTGGACAATATCCGGTGATACTTACAACGGACTTTGCAACCAGACACTTTCAACTTCTGAAAAGAATATCAGCACTCAGCCCTCCATCTATCCGAATCCTGTAAAAGAAAATATTTATCTGAAAAATATTCCGAATCCGGTAAGCTATATTATAACCGATATGAGTGGAAGGACTGTTGCCAAAGATAATCTGAAATACGAAGAAATTACTGTCAGTCTTTTAACTCCGGGAAATTATATTCTGCAGATCCTGACAAAGAATAAGGTTCATTCATTTCCATTTATTAAGAAATAACAATAAAAACTAATAACCATAAAACTATAAACATGATTGTAAGAAAAGTCCAAACACTCATTTTTCTTTTGCTGATATTCTTTGCAAATGCTCAAAATGAGTTCATCACGGTATGGAAACCCAACCTCGCCCCACCTTCCTATCCTTATGCGGGAATTCCTGTTAACTCAAATAATAATCAAATCTGGTTTCCCGGAAGAGGAACAAATTATCAGATCTATTGGGAAGAAATAGGCTACCCTTCTCACAATGCCACTTTAACGAATGTAACTTCTGCTTATCAGACCCTCATCGATTTCGGAGTGCCTCAAAACCCTAATCCATCAGATGCCACTTACCGGTTAAAAATAAGTAACGGAAACGGAAATTTTCACCAGATAAGATTTGCCGACTGGGATATGTTTAATGATAACGGAATTGTAGGAGATGTTCATAAAATACAATTGATAGAACAATGGGGAAATATTCAGTGGTCTTCTATGGAACAGGCATTTCAGGCGTGCAAAATTTTAGATTTTACAGCAACAGATATTCCTGATCTGAAAGAGGTAACTGATATGTCCCACATGTTTTTAGGCTGTTATAGCTTAGTAGGAAACTCCAGTATCAACACCTGGAATATTTCCAATGTAACAACGCTGCTGGGAACATTTTCAGGGTGTTTTGTATTCAATCAGCCGGTTGGAGACTGGAATACGTCCAATGTTACCATGATGGGGATAACATTCAGTGTGGCAAAGCTTTTCAATCAGCCTCTGGCCAACTGGGACACTTCCAAAGTAACTGCTACTACGGCTATGTTTAGTGGAGCTGCACAGTTTAATCAACCCATCGGAAACTGGGATATGTCTAGTAATCTTGATGCAGAATTCATGTTTTCCAATGCTATAAATTTCAATCAACCACTCGGAAGCTGGAATACCTCACAAATTATTGAAATGAATCATATGTTTAATGGAGCAAAGACTTTCAATCAAGATATATCTCAATGGAATACAGGCAGTGCTACCATTATGAGTGGTATGTTTAATAATGCTGAGAATTTTAACAGCAATATCTCCAATTGGGATACCAGAAAAGTACAATGGATGCAGGATATGTTCAATGGTGCTAAAAAATTCAATCAGAATATAGGAAAATGGAATGTAGCTTTAGTAAAAAACATGAATAACATGTTCAGTAATGCAATTGTTTTTAATCAAAATTTAGGAAGCTGGAATCTGGGTTCTTTACTGTACGCCACTAATATGTTTAAAAATTCTGCACTGAACTGCCAGAACTATGACAGCATACTGTATGGCTGGAGTCTGAATTCTTCGACACCAAATAATATTAACCTATCTTCAGTTTCACCTCTTACTTATTCCCATAATGCAGCAATAACTGCCAGAAACTATCTGATTAACAACAAAGGCTGGACAATCAGTGGAGATACATATAACGGAGAATGTCAATCCTTCCTTGGGACTTCTGATGTAAAGGTGAAAGGTGATCTCAGCATATATCCGAACCCTGCCACCCATATTATTTATGTAAAAAATTCCCGTGCAAAAGACTTTAAAATTATTGACCTAAGCGGAAGAATTGTTTTAAGTGGAAATCTGGAGAATGAACAGATCAATGTTCAGGCTTTAGCTCCCGGAAGCTATATTTTACAGCTTTCTTCAAAAGAAGATATTCAAAACTTAAAATTCATCAAAAAATAACCATAAACGAGATGCTATTAAAAAAAATCCCTACCCTCATTTTTCTAATGGTGGTTTTCGTTGCGAAAGCACAAAATGAATTCATTACGATTTGGAAGCCGGCATCCACTGCAATACCAGCAGTAAATGTAGATGCGCCCTATCAGGCAAGCCTCCAGCAAATATGGTTTCCCGGAATTGGTGAAAATTATAACATATATTGGGAGGAAGTAGGATATCCCCAACACAATGGTACACTTACCAACGTTACTTCTACCAAGCAGGTTCTCATTGATTTCGGAACATCCATCGCAGATGGGAATGATGCAAAATACAGAGTAAAAGTAAGTAATGGCAACGGTTCTTTCAAACAAATAAAATTTGGTTCTCCCCAGGTTTTCTTAACTCCTGACGAACTCTTTCCCATCTGGCAGGTCAACGGAAGTACAGATAAATTATTAGAAATAGAACAGTGGGGTAATATTTCATGGACAGCTATGAACAGTGCATTTAGTTTGTGCAGACTCATGGTGCTTACGGCAGAAGATATTCCTGATCTTACTAATGTGGCAGATGCGTCTTTCATGTTTTACGGTACAACAAGTTTTACAGGTGCCAGCTCTATGCAGAACTGGGATACTTCAAAAATCCAGAATTTCAGTTTTATGTTTTCGCTTTTGTTTGATGTAACGCCTGCTACACTGACAGATCAGTTTAACCCACCTTATTTTGATAGCTGGAATATGTCCTCTGCTACGAATCTAAGCTATATGTTTGGAAACAGAACTCACTTTAACCAAACTCTTAATAGCTGGGACGTCTCTAATGTGACGGATATGAGCTAGATGTTTGGCCAATGTCTTAGCTTCAATCAGCGTCTGGACAACTGGGATACTTCCAGTCTTGAAGATATGCATTTCATGTTTCATATGATCCCGGTTTTTAATCAGCAACTGAACTGGAATACTTCCAAGGTTACCAATATGGCGCATATCTTCCATGGATGCACATCTTTCAATCAATCTTTAGAAAGCTGGGATATGACTAAAGTAACAAAAATAGATCAGATTCTTAACGGTGCTTCAAGTTTTAATCAACCGTTAGGAAACTGGAACTTAGCTTCTGTTATCGATGGTAATGGCGCTTTAAATATAACAGGTATTAATTGTGAAAATTACAGTAAAACACTTCTGGGCTGGGCCGATAATTTCAATACAGCAAACAATGTTGGATTAGGTATGGTAACCGGACTTAAATATGCCTCAAATGTATCTGACAAGAGAGATATTCTTATCAATAAAGGATGGGTCATCAATGGTGACTCAGTAGGAAACTGTTTATTGTCTTCATCAGACCTGAAACTGAATAAAAAACCTCTGCTCTACCCTAATCCGGCCGTTGAAGATATTCACATTGAAGGGTTAGCTGGTATGAAAGGTTATAAAATTTACGATGCTGCCGGAAGACTCGTAAAGGAAGGAAATCCTAATAATGATCTGATCAATGTAAGCTCTCTGCCAAAAGGAAATTATATGATACAACTGATCATGAAAGAAAAAACAGTTTCTTCAAAATTCATTAAGAAATAACTATAAAATCATCCATATGGTATTCAAAAAAATTGTGGTAAGCTTTTTTATTCTGCTGATATTCATTGTGAAAGCCCAGAATGAATTTATCACTATCTGGAAACCTGCCTCTACTGTAATACAGCCTATCACCGTAAGTGCACCCTATCAGGCAAATGACCAACAGATATGGTTTCCCGGAATTGGCGAAAACTATGATATTTATTGGGAAGAGGTAGACTATCCCCAGCACAATGGTTCTCTTACCAATATAACCTCTACAAAACAGGTTTTTATTGATTTCGGTACATCAATGGCAGAAAAGAATGATGCAAAATATAGAGTAAAAGTGAGTAATGGGAATGGAGTTTTTCAACACATAAAATTTGGAGATGTACAGGAGGTTCAGCTTCCGGATCAGATTTTTCCGGTCTGGCAGATCAACGGAAGTGCAGATAAAATACTGGAAATAGAACAATGGGGAAATATTGCCTGGACAACAATGAACAGTGCTTTCAGCCAATGTAAACTGATTCAGCTCACTGCAACTGATATTCCAGATCTTAGTAATGTTGAAGATGCTTCTTACATGTTTTACGGTGCAAAAACCTTTACAGGCGCAAGCTCCATGCAAAACTGGAATACTTCTAAGATTAAGAAATTCAGATTTATGTTTTCTATTATCTTTGATAGTATCAATACTTCAATACCCGATCAGTTCAATCCTCCTTATTTTAATAGCTGGAATATGTCGTCAGCAACTGATCTCAGTTTTATGTTTGCAGGAAGAGGGATTTTTAATCAAAAATTGAACAACTGGGACGTTTCGAATGTCACTGATATGAAATGGATGTTTGCTCTTTGTCCAAACTATAATCAACCCATGGATAACTGGGATACCTCAAGTCTTGAAGACATTCGTTTTATGTTCCATTTTGATTCCGGTTTCAATCAATCCTTAAATAATTGGAATACGTCTAAAATTACCAATATGGCCCATGCTATTCATGGCTGCACGGCCTATAGTCATTCCCTTGAAAACTGGGATATGACCAAGGTTACCAGAATAGACCAGATTCTTAAGGAAACACCCAACTTTAATCATTCCCTTGCAAGCTGGAATCTTGCCAGCGTTAATAATGGAGCCCAGGCTTTTATGCAGACAGGAATGGATTGTGAAAATTTCAGTAAAACACTCGCAGGATGGGCAGATAATCCTGATACTGCCAATAATGTTGATTTAGATATTGTAACCCCTTTGACTTATGCTTCCAATGCCGCAGATAAAAGGAATATTCTCATCAGCAAAGGATGGATGATGTCCGGTGATACAGTAGGAAACTGTTTACTGTCTTCATCAGAAGTCAAGCTGAATAAAAAACTTTCACTATATCCCAATCCCGCTGTGGATGATATTCATATTGAAGGACTAAGTGACATTAAAAAGTATAGAATTTTTGATGCAGCTGGAAGACTGGTACTTGAAGGAAACCCTAATAGGGATATGATTAATGTAGGATCATTACCGAAAGGAAATTACATTTTACAACTCATTCTGAAAGATAAAACAATCTCTTCAAAATTCATCAAGAAATAAAACAAAGAAGCCTCGCTGAAAAGTGAGGCTTTTATTTTGAGTATTAAGATCAACTATTTGTCAAAATGATTAGGGTGCTGGGCTTTGATATCATCTACCGTTCCTAAAACTTTATCTTTTAAGGAATCCTGATATTTCTGAAGTTTTGCAGCTACTTCCTCATTACTGCTTCCTAAAATTTTTGCTGCTAAAATTCCTGCATTTAAAGCTCCGTTCAACGCCACGGTAGCCACCGGAATTCCGCCGGGCATCTGAAGAATAGATAAAACAGAATCCCATCCGTCTATAGAATTACTGGACAAGATCGGAACTCCAATCACAGGAAGTGTTGTACAGCTTGCCACCATTCCGGGAAGGTGCGCTGCTCCTCCAGCTCCTGCTACAATAACCTTCAGACCTCTTTCCTGAGCAGTTTTTGCATAATCGAACATTCTTTCCGGTGTTCTGTGTGCTGAAACTACAGTGAGTTCATAAGGGATATCAAGGCTTTTAAGAAAATTTGCAGCCTGTTCCATGATCGGCAGATCACTCTGACTGCCCATAATAATTCCTACCATCTTCAATTTTATTAGATGTCCAAAGATAAAAAATAAAAATTTAAGCTGGAAGCTGGGGAAAGGGAAGCTGGAGGTTCTTTAAAATCCATTAAATATCTCAATTAAACTAAACTAAGCATCAACCAGATAACTAGCAACTATACAACCACCACCCTTCCTCCCTCAATCTGTATCATCAAAAATTGAAACAACTGTATCCATCATAATCATTTTAAAACCTCTACATTTGTTTGTTACACTACTTATTTACGTTGAAAGATTATAAACTCATTTTTGCTGTTATTACCGTTGCTATGGTATGGGGAACTACCTTTTTAGCAATACGTGTGGCTGTGGAAACAATTCCTGCATGGTTTGTAGCGGGAATCCGTCAGTTTCTGGCTTCTATTATTATGCTTGTTGTTCTACTTTCCAGAAAGGAATTCAAGTGGATTGGCTGGAAAAGTTTGGGATATCAGATTATTTTCGCTTCCCTGATGCTGGTGGTAGCTAATGGAATGACTACTGTGGCTGAAGAAACTGTTTCAAGCAGCCTTGCTTCACTAATCAGTGCATGTTCACCTATTCTCGTGTTCCTTGGAAGTGTGGCTGTAGGATTACAGAAATTCAGTTTGCGGGCCCTTAGCGGTGTTCTGCTATGTTTCAGCGGAATTCTTTTTATTTTCTGGGACGGCCTTAAAGATCTGGCCAACCCTGATTACAGAATGGGGATGATCTTCCTTTTCTGCGCTATTGCAGGCTGGGCTTCCGGAACTATTTTTACCAAGAAGTTAAATATCCAGAGCGGAAATATAACGTTGAACCTGTTTTATCAGTTTTTGTTCGCAGGAGTTGTCCAAATTATTCTTGCCTTCCTGTTCTCTGAAAATTATAACTTCGGAAACTGGACTATTAAAAGTATTTCAGCAATGTTATACCTTTCTGTTTTTGGTTCCGTAGCAGCTTTCTTTGCGTTTCACTATGCACTGACAAAAATTTCACCGGTACAGGTTTCTATCCTTGCCTATATCAATACCATTATTGCGATATTTCTGGGTTGGCTGATTATGGATGAAAAAGTGACATTTAAATTTATCCTCGCCGCTGTAATGATCATCTGTGGTGTTTTTATTATTAATTACAAACCGGGGATGTTTAAAAGGCAAAGAATCGAGTCTTAAGGCCGAAAATAATATCAAAAATCTCACCCAATCTATCCGGCTGTTTTTTAAATTATTAAATGTAATTAAAACAGGATCCGTTTCAGATGGGGTTTCATATTCTCTCCATTTTTCCTATATTGTATACTCCAACCGATACAATATGCTGAAAAACACATTTTTTTTATTTCTGGTCTCTTCTTTTCTACTTGTAAGCTGTGATTACAAAGAGAAGGAGAAAAATCTGACAGACAGAGAGAAGCAATTATTAGAAAAAGAAAAAGTATTCGCTAAGAAAGAATCCGAATATCAGTCGCTTCTGAAAATGAGGGACAGTATTTTCGCCAAAAAAGATTCTGTGGTGATTGCTGCTGCCTGGCCCACGGAAATCTCCGGTCCATGGAACGGAAAGGTCATCTGTACAGAGTCTAACTGCAGTGAATATGCTGTGGGTGACCAGCGTACTGACATATGGGAATTCGATAACGATTCTACCCAGCCTATTACCAAAATTATCAATAACAATAATCTGGTAAGGCTGTATACGGGCAAATTTGAAAATAATGAGATCAGATTGTCTTTCAAAACAGATTCTACGGCCAAAAAAAATGTAGAAATGAGCGTTCTTCTTAATGATATTTCGGACAACAAGATCAAAGGAACAAGAACCATCACATCGGATGGCTGTACCGCCAAGTTCTCTGTTGAATTAGTACGTTCCACAAAATAAACACTTATGATTTTACTGAGTATACACAACCTGAGTTTTCCCATAGAAGATCCGGTACTTAAGTTCCTGTTGGTACTGGTCATCATCCTGGCAGCGCCATTGCTACTAAATAAAATTAAAGTTCCACACCTGCTGGGACTTATTATCGCCGGAGCCGTTATTGGTCCGAACGGATTCAATGTATTATCAAGGGATAGCAGCATTGTTGTGACGGGAACTACCGGATTGCTTTACATCATGTTCCTGGCAGGGCTTGAGATTGATATGGGAGATTTTAAAAAGAATAAATGGAAAAGTCTCACTTTTGGTATTTATACTTTTACCGTTCCTTTTGTACTGGGATATTTGGGAGGTTACTACCTTCTTCACTTTTCAATGCTGACTTCTATTCTGTTTGCCAGCCTTTTTTCATCTCATACTCTTATTGCTTATCCGTTAGTGAGTAAGTTAGGAATTGCGAAAAATAAAGCTGTTAATATCACCGTTGGAGGTACGATGATCACAGATATCCTGGCCTTATTGGTACTGGCTGTGATTGTGGGAATGTCTCAAGGAGATGTTGGAACAGAGTTTTGGGTTAAATTATCCGTCTCATTTGTAGTGTTTGCTTTAATTGTACTTATTGTATTTCCTATTATAGGGCGTTGGTTTTTCAAAAGAGTGGATGATAAAATCTCACAGTATATTTTCGTATTGGTCATGATTTATCTGGCTGCCATGCTTGCTGAACTGGCCGGTGTGGAAGCGATTATTGGAGCATTCTTTGCCGGATTGGCTTTAAACCGACTTATCCCTCACACTTCTTCTTTAATGAACAGAGTTGAATTTGTGGGAAATGCCATCTTTATTCCTTTCTTCCTGATCAGTGTAGGAATGCTGATTGATTTCAAAGTGTTCTTCAAAAGCTGGGAAACATTGGAAGTAGCGGGAATTATGCTGGTAGCTTCTATCGGTGGAAAATATCTTTCTGCCGTGGCGACTCAGAAAACATTCAGGCTGACCAAAGAGGAAGGAAAACTTATCTTTGGATTAAGTTCTGCATCCGCAGCTGCAACACTGGCATCTGTAATGGTAGGATACAACATTATCCTTTCTGAAACCGAAACCGGAGAACCTGTAAGATTACTGAATGAACATGTATTGAATGGAAGTATTTTACTGATCCTTATTTCATGTACCATCTCTTCTTTCATTTCTATGGCAAGTGCTCAGAAAATTGCTGAAAGTGATAATGAAGATACTGTTTCGGGAAATACCCATGAGGAAGAGAATATTCTCTTAGCCATTAATCATGAGGCAACTGTTGAGAGAATGGTAAATCTAGGAATTCTGATCAAAGCGCATTCCAATACTGAAGATCTGTTTGCTTTGAATGTCATCAATGAAGATAAAAATGAATCTTCAGTAAAGAATGCTGAAAAGCTTCTTCATCAGGCAGCAGATGCAGCCGCAGCCGCAGATGTGAAACTACAAGCCTTAAAAAGATATGACAATGATGTCATCAATGGGGTAAATAATGTGATTAAAGAACAGAAAATCACAGACCTCATCATCGGATTGGAGGATGAAAAAGGATTCTCTCCATCTTTCATTTACAATCTTTACAACGGTTATCTACAGAATGACGATGTGAATGTATTGGTATATCATGCTGCACAACCACTTTCTACCATTAAAAAATATGCCGTGATGATTCCTGAAAATGCTCATCAGGAAGCGGGATTCTTCCACGCATTGCTGAGAGTCTGGAATATTGCCAGAAATTCCGGTGCTACGGTTGTCTTTTATGCTCCGGAAAATATTATTGATATTCTTCAGAAAATCATAAAAAAAGCCAATATAGAAGCTGAATTTATTATCATGAATACCTGGCAGGACGGCGAAAGAACTGCTGCCCAATTGAAAGATGATGAAGCCTTGATTATTCTAATGGCAAAACGTGGTATGAAATCTTATATTCCAAGAATGAGGCTGATCCCGGAACTTCTGAACAGAAATCTGAATGATAACAATTACCTTCTGATTTTCCCTTTCTCAGAATATGATAAAAACAGTCCGGAAATACGTTCTGTAGGAAATCACGGAGACTTTGTGGAAATTGGAAATGTGATTCAGAAGATTTTTAAATAAGAGGATGGAAGCTGGAAGAAGGATGATGGAAGTTATCTATGTCTGAATAATCATTTTTTTATTAAATTATCAAACAATTTGAGTGATTATATAACAAAATAAAGGGAGCCGTTTCTATTTAAAAACGGCTCCCTTTTATTATTTTAAACTGATATTACTCAGAAATTACTCTTACCATCCCCTTCACCATGATAAGCTTTTCCATAAGCTCTTCTCTGGAATCAGCTAGAACGTTGATATGTCCCATTTTTCTTCCTGGTTTCGTTTCTGTTTTTCCATATAAGTGAATATAGGTTTCAGGAAGCTTCAAAACATCTTCCATTCCTTCATATACTACTTTTCCGGCATATCCTTCTGCTCCTACCAGATTCAGCATTCCGCTGTAAGTGATGGCATCGGTATCTGCTAAAGGTAAGTTTTTTACCACACGGTACATTTGCTCAAATTGCGAGTTCGTGTTCCCTTCCTGGCTTTGGTGTCCTGAATTGTGCAGTCTTGGAGCGGTTTCATTCACCCATACTTTTCCTTCTTTATCAAGGAATAATTCGATGGCAAATAATCCCGGAGAGTTCACAGCATTTAAAAATTTCTCTGTAATGGAATCAATCTGGCTCTGAACATCTTCCGTTAAAAGAACCGGGCATACATTGAAGTCTAAAAGGTTCAGTTTTGGATCAGCAACCATTTCTGTGACCGGGAAAATATTGGTTTCTCCTTTTTCATTTCTTGCCACAATAACGGAAAGCTCTTTTTCAATATCTACCAGACTTTCAATGACAGAAGCTTCCGTCCATAAGTGCTGATAATCTTCTTCTGTTCTGATGACCTGTACTCCTTTTCCATCATATCCACCTGTATTCATTTTCTGAACAAACGGCAATGGCATGATAATTTTTTCATCACTGTTCCACACTACCTGAAATTCAGGGCTTGGGATATCATGGGTTTTATAAAATTCTTTCTGAAGGATTTTTTGCTGGATTGTTTTGATGATATTGGCATTGGGAACCACTTTTATTCCCTGTTTTTCAAGTTCTGCCAGTGCATCAGCATTTACGTGTTCTATTTCAATGGTTACAACATCCTTATCTTTTCCGAAGTTCAGAACCGTTTCGTAGTCATTAAAATTTCCCTGTGTAAAATACGAGATATTATGACATGGCGCATCAGAAGCCGGATCCAGAGTATAAAACTCATCGTCATACTTCAGTGCACTTTGTATCAGCATTCTTCCCAGCTGTCCGCCTCCCAGAATTCCTATTTTCATTTTTTATTTTTATTAAATTTACTTCTTATTGAATTTTATCGATTTTTAAATACCCAAGCCCCATCGGGTTTTCCTGATTTTCTGCATCAGATTTTTTAAGAACGATCGTATATTTTTCTTTCATATAGGCAGGAAGGATATCACTTACATTGAAAATATCATCAATATCTACTCCATGCTTATCATCAATATGGCTTACAGCGCCTTCAAAGCCCATCGTCTGATAAAATTCGGTAGCTTTTGCTCTTTTAACAATTTCCCCCATAGACTGCCCCACCATTAAGTGCTGCTCATGAAATTCTTCAAAGAAACCAGGCTTATAACCTCCCAGATTGAGGAAAAACAATTGATCTTCTGAAGATTTTTCTCCTTTCTCTACAATCTCCACTTCATAGCCATCAGCAAATTTTACTTCCTGGTAACAGTCCAGATGAATTTTACCTTCTGCTTCCTTCCAAAACTCTTTCATATCCGGAATCAAATCTTTAAGATTCTCTGCTATTCCGAAGAAAACATCGTGCTGCTCAATATTTCTTCCTTTAGGAGTTGCCCCAAGGATGACATAAAATAATTTCATTACATTTTTCATGCATGCAAAAATACGTTAAATTTATCTTTTTCAAATGTTTGGCAGACTACTACAATAACTTTATATTTGTAACATTATTTGTAGTATGTCAGAAATCATCATACTCTTCCTTGGCGCAATTTCCGCTGGTCTTTTAGGTTCACTTACGGGTTTAGGAGGAGGAGTTATTATCATTCCTTTATTAACGCTGGGTTTTGGCGTTCCAATGCATTATGCTATCGGTGCTTCACTTATTTCTGTGATCGGTACCTCTTCCGGCGCGGCTGTAGCTTTCGTCAAAGAAGGTTTTACCAACATGAGAATCGGGATGTTTCTCGAAATAGCCACCACAGCAGGAGCTATTGCGGGTGCCTTAGTTTCGGGAATGCTTAACCCTAATACAATCGGAATTATTTTCGCAAGTATTCTTCTTCTTACTGTTATTCTGAATCTTAAAGGGAAACCGGATCACCAGGAACCTTTGGTAAAAGGAAGCCTGGAAGAAAAACTGAAATTATACGGAACATTCCCTGATAAAGGAGTATTGAAAAACTATTCTGCAAGAAATACAGTTCCTGGATTTTTGATGATGATGTTTGCAGGTGCTATGTCCGGACTTTTAGGAATAGGTTCCGGTGCTTTGAAGGTATTGGCAATGGACAATATGATGAAACTTCCTTTCAAGGTATCTACAACAACCAGTAACTTTATGATTGGAGTAACGGCTGTTGCCAGTGCACTAATCTATTTCCAGAGAGGAGAAATTATTCCTGTGATTGTAGCTCCGGTTTTAATTGGAGTTGTAATCGGAAGTTTTATCGGCTCAAAAACGCTGATGGTATCAAAGACCAAAAAATTAAAAGTATTTTTTGCCATTGTTATCACGATTCTGTCAATTTACATGATGTATAACGGTATCAACAAAAGCTTCAGATAATGAAAAAGAATTTTACAGATGTAGATCTGAACCGCTCCGTAGGAAACCTTCTGAGACTGGGTGTTATTCTGTCTGTGGCAACCTCCCTGATTGGTTTTATCAAGTTATTCTTTGAGGGTTTTAAAATGCCCGAAAAATACACAAGCCTTGTGGTAGGTACTTCTTCAGAAAAAGTATGGGGACATTTCTGGAATTCCCTGTGCAAAGGAGAGGGAATGGCTATTATTCAACTGGGAATTCTTCTGTTGATCTTCACTCCTTTGATGAGAATTGTTTTTGCTTTAATAGGCTATTTAAAAGAAAAAGACTACGTGTATGTAGTCATTTCTTCAATTGTTTTAGCAATTATGGCTGTAAGCTTCTTTGCAGGCTACGCCCACTAATTCTTACATTTCATAAAATTCTAACGGCAGCTCATCAGGATCCTGGGTGAAGAAAAATTCTTTCCCCGTGAATTCATCTATCCGGATTTCTTCACAGCTCAGCCCTTTTTCTATCAATTCATTTCGTTTTTCTGTAACATTTTCAACGGAAAAAGCGAGATGTCTTAAGCCACATGCTTCAGGACGTGATGGACGCTGAGGAGGATTGGGAAAAGAAAACAGCTCTATCACATAATAGTCCCCGATCGCGAGATCAAGTTTATAAGACTGTCTTTCTTCACGGTATACTTCCCGGATGATATTCAGATCTAAAATTTCCGTATAAAATTTCTTTGAAACGGCATAATCTGAACAGATGATTGCAATATGATGAATTTTCATTTTTTATATTTTAAATTACTTTTATCACTGTATTTCTTTACAGTTATCCTTTCTTCTCGTATCAATAATATACTGGATTTTCCATTCGTTATTCTGCTTCACCAACTGAAAGCTATTAGCCCCGCAATGTGATAATTTTTCTTTTAAATAAAAAGAGTAAGGCGTAAATACACTAGCCAGATTTCCATCCGTATGAATGGCTTCTACAATAATTCTTTCATCCAGATCTCCCTTTGTAAATTTTGAAACCGAAACAACAAAATCTGATATGCTGTCACTTTTTACAGTACCATCCTTCGTGATTGTTTGAAGAACGGCATTTTCAGCAAAGGCTGATTTTACCAGCTCAGGATCTGCATTTTTCATGCCAAGGAATAAGTTACGGATAGGTTTTTCAATATCCTGATTCTGCTGCCCGAAGCAAACAGCACTTAACAGTAAAAGAATACCAGCGACTTTTTTCATGTAATACGTTTTAAGAAATAAAAATAGGGAAAATAATGTTTCAGCTAAACGATTTTCTTCAATTTCAAATACTTGCCCATAAATGTAATCTTCCTTTTACACAGTATTTATTTTAACTTCCTTAGAATGGCAACTTTTGTTTGTATCATTTTAATTGTTGATATCATCTGCCTTTGTCATTCCGAAGGAATCCAGGCTAACCAATTTTAATATAAAAACATTCTTATCCCATACTTTGCTTAGATTCCTACGGAATGACAGTATGGTTGTTTTATCTTCTTATTAGGTTTTTTATCACTCCGTAGAAACTGGATATTCACATAAAATAGAAGCATTTGTACCTTCTAATAGGAAACAAATTCAATCATAAAACAATAAATTTTCAAAAACATTTTTTGTAACTTTTGTAAAAATAACGCACAAATGATAGAATTTTTAAATGGTAAACATACCTACTATATCTATATTTTGACCAACAAAAGCAGAAGAGTTTTATATACAGGAGTAACAGGTAATCTTCATAGAAGGTTGTATCAGCACAAAACAAAGCTGAATCCTGGCAGCTTTACAGCAAGATATAATCTTGAATTTCTAATTTACTACGAAAAATTTAATTGGATTCATCATGCCATTGCGAGAGAAAAAGAAATTAAAAACTGGGCAAGAGCTAAAAAACTAGAGCTTATAAGAACGGTGAATCCTAACTTAGAATTTTTGAATTATTTGTTTGAAAACTGGTCTTAATACAATAAGTTATAAATTTCTAAGAATACCAACCATTACATATTATGAACTGAATGTGTAATAAAACACGAATTTTGTCATTCCGTAGGAATCCAGACTCATCAATTATACTTTGCTTAGATTCCTACGGAATGACAAAAGTGAAAACAAACAAATCTGTATGAAAGAACCATCGCATAGAAATCCTAGCTCCTTTATACTAAAAAAGTGGGCCAAAGCCCACTCCTGTTGAATATTATTTTTTATCAGAATCCAAAGTTCCATCCCCAATTAATCGTCCTGTTTCTGCCCCAGCTTCCTGTTTCTGTCCCTACTTTATATTCAGCAAAAAATATAAATAATAAAACAATCGTAACAATAATGAGAATATAAATTTTCTTCTTTTTCATACTAGAATTTCATCACATCCTTCACTACCCCGTTTTTCTGAGTGTGCTGTAATAACTCAGCTTCAATGAAAGTTTTAATCTGTTCTTCAGAGCCATTGTTCGGGAACAGAAGGTGAACATTAGCTCCTGCATCCAACGTAAAGAATAAAGGCAATCCGGTTTCTCTTCTGAAATCCCAGATTTTATTGATGACTTCCAATGTACCTGTTTTCATCAGGATAAAAGCAGGATCACTCATCATCATCATCGCGTGTAATGTAAGTGCTTCGTGTTCTACCAGCTTGATAAAACGTTCCATATCTCCGTTTTTCAGGATCTCTTTCATTGGTACAAAGTTTTCTCTTGCTTCCTGGAACCTTCTTTCTGCGTAAGGATTGGTATTCATCAAACCGTGTCCTACTGTTGAAGAAACACTCTTCTGTCCTTCATGAATTAACAATACCCAGTCGTTAAAGTTTTTAAATACTTCATGAATTTCAGCATCCGGATATTGTAGTCCAAACAGATCTGAACTTCCTTCTACCTCATCAGTTTCCCCCCATACAACAAGACCGCTGTATAAGCTTCTGCATGCACTTCCACTTCCTAATCTTGCTAAGAATGAAGCTTTTCTCAAAGACTCTTGCTCAGAAGTTTTTTCTGTAAATGAAGTATCCAGTGCCATCAGACATTTTGCAATCGCTCCAAATCCTGAAGCTGAACTTGCAATCCCGGAACTGTGTGGAAATGTATTTTCTGTTCTGATAACATATTTCCCTTTTAAAATCCATGGAAGATACTGTTCTATATTTTTGAAATATTTCTCAATTTTTTCAGCAAACTTCACTTCTTCGTTACCGGCCAGAAAAGTCTTTACTGAAAAAGGTTCATTTGCAATAAACTCCATTGAAGTATTAGTTTTACAATGGTTTAATGTATAGCTGATGCTTGGGTTGGCAGGAATCTGATCAGCATATTTCCCCCAATATTTAATCAGAGCAATATTAGACGGACAGCTTTCTGAAACCGTTTGGGTATGAATGGTGAAATTTTCTTTTCCTATAAAATCTTGTGTCGTCATAGTTTAATTTAAGTCAGTATTTTGAACCACCCTGTCAAAAATTCTTTGAATTTTCGCCACCCTTCCAAGGGAGGGGAATCTTCACATCTTCATTTGTATTTGACGTGAAAAACAGGGGATTAAAATTTTTAGTACATCTTTTCTATAATGTCTGCGTATTTTTTGATCACTACATTTCTTTTGACCTTCAATGTAGGGGTAATTTCGCCTGTATTGATATCAAATTCTGCCGGCATCAAAGTGAACTTCTTCACTTTTTCATAGTCTGCCAGGTGGCTCTGTAATTCTTTTAATTTCTCTTTATAAAGGTTGATGATCTTTTCATTTTTTACAGCGTCTTCCCAATTGGTGAAAGGAATATTGTTTTTCTTGATATAATCCTGTAAAAACTCAAAATTAGGAACGATCAATGCTGAAACAAACTGTCTTCCCTCTGCAATCAGCATAATCTGCTGAATGAAATTATTATTGGTCAAAAGGTTTTCGATCTGTTGAGGAGCAATATATTTTCCATTGGAAGTTTTCATCAGATCTTTGATTCTGTCTGTAATAATCAGATTTCCTTTATCATCAAATTTTCCTGCATCACCAGTTTTGAACCATCCGTCTTCCGTGAATACTTTCTGGGTTTCTTCAGGCTTATTGTAATACCCTTTCATGATTCCGTTACCTCTGGCCTGAATTTCATCATTTTCTCCGATACGCATTTCTACACCTGGTAAAGGTTTCCCGCTTGTTCCATGTTCAAAATGAGTCAGAGGAAAAAGCGTCAGTGTTGCGGTAGTTTCCGTTAATCCATATCCTACTGTTACATGAATTCCTACTGATTCAAAGAAACGGGTAACTTCCGGTGACAATGAAGCTCCTCCACAAGGTAAAAACCAAAGTCTTCCGCCCATTTTCTCTTTGATTTTACTGAAAACCAATCTATCCGCAACGGCTTCTTTGAATTTTAATCCAAAAGGAATCGTTTTTTCATTTCTTCTCAATTCAGCAGTTTCCCAACCGGTTTTAAGGGCCCAGTCAAATATTTTTTTCTTTAATGATGAGCCTTCTTCCGCTTTTTCAAGAACTCCGGCATATACTTTCTGGAAAAATCTTGGTACTGCACACATAGCAGTAGGTTTTACTTCTTCCAGTGCTTTGGCTACATTTTTAGGATCTTCCAGGAAATATACTCGGGCACCACCATATAAACATAATAAGCTCCAGCTTCTCTCAAAAACATGACTTAATGGTAAAAATGCCAATGAAAGTTCTTCTTCAAAGTTTTTAAATTTAAAAAATTCAAAATGAGAATCGAATGCCTTGATGAAGTTTCCATGGGTAAGCATTACCCCTTTCGGAACTCCTGTTGTTCCGGAAGTATAGATTAAAGTGGCAGTATCATCATTTTCTTTCTTGCAGATCTCAAGTTCTGGTGAAGCTTTTGCAATAAAATCTTCAAGATAAAAACTATTGAATTCTTTCTTGATCCACACTGCTTTTTTAGAGACAATAATGGTTTCAAGATTGTTTTCTTCTTTATGTAAAAACTCAAGACAAGCATCATACTGCATTTGGTTTCCTACTAAAACTACTTTAGCTCCGGAATCGTTAATGATATGCTCTGCCTGCTCAGCATTATTGGTTGAATAAATAGGCACCGTAACTGCACCAATGGCCATTGAAGCCAGGTCAACAATCATCCATTCGGACGAGTTATCTGAATAAATAGCGACTCTGTCATTCTCCTGAACTCCAGCCTCCTTTAAGGCATTGGCTGTTTTAAAAATAACCTCACTGAATTTTTTCCAGCTCAGCTCTTTCCAGGCAGCATCTTTCTTTTTAAATCCAATAGCTGCTTTTATAGGATGTTTTTCTACATTTTTAAGGATAATTGCCTCTGCAAGATTCATTTCTTCAGCTTTTTGTCGTTAATATAATTATTCAGGTGAAAGTCGATACTTTCTTTTACAGGAATAAACTGATAGTTCAGTTTTTCTTTGACTTTGTGATTGGAAATGGTGTTGAATGAAGAAATGGCTTCAATATTTGATTTGGTAACCATTTTCAGTTTGGGAATCAGCCATCCGAAAAGGGTATTGGCTATTCTTCCGATATTTAATACAGATTGTGAAAGAATTCGGGCATCTTTAAGTCCCAGACGGGTTCTGACCTGTTTTGCCAGATCGGCATACCTGTTGTTTTCAGCAACAATGATAAAACGTTCTCCGAAAAGATTGTTTTCCATTAATCCTATGGCAGTATTGGCAACATCTCTTACGTCAACATACGCAGAACCTCCCGAAAAGGTAAAGCCATTGTCTTCAAAAGTAGAGAAAAGCTCACCGCTGCTTTGATTCCAGTTTCCACTTCCCACGATCATTCCCGGATTGATAATCACGACATTCATGCCTTCTGCTGAGGCTCTCCATGCTTCCATTTCAGATAAATGTTTGGATATAGCATAGGCAGAATGTTCCAGTTTTGGATTAAAATCAGAATCTTCATCCAGTTCTCCTTTTTCATTGAAATTATCAAGAACAGCCACAGAACTCACATGAAGAAATTTTTTAACGTCTGATCCTTCGCAGGCAAACAAGAGATTTTCTGTACCCTTAATGTTTGTACGGTACATTTCTTTTTCATCTTTGGGATGAAAGCTCACTTTTGCAGCACAATGATACACCTCATCTACACCTTGCAGTGCTGTTGTCAGAGAATCGAGATCATCAAAATCTACGTTTACCCATTCGATCTTATTAAAAAAATCGTCGGGATTTTCCGTATAAAAGCTGTATGAATGCTTTACTTCGTTTAAATTGCTGCCCGGTCTTTTGGAAGCACGTACATTTTTACCTCTTTTAAGAAGTTCCAGTACAATTATTCTTCCCAGAATTCCGGTAGCACCCGTTACAAAAATCATTAATTATTTTACTTGATTACTGACTAAAATATAACAATATTTTCTATCCGGCAATTCTTCCGGATCCGGCAAAAATTCCTCAGAAAAACTGCTTTTGCAAATTTGCGATTTTTAAAGCATAATTCAACTTTATTTAACCAATATTATCACTCAGAAATCAACAAACCAGAAAAATTTTAATTACAATAGATCATTACATTTAAAAGTCCTGAAAGAATGTGCAACTTTCAGGACTTCTATGATAAGAAATGCTCTATTTTCTAAGCCATTACCTCATTATTTCTTCTTGGAGCTTTGTCACAAAGAACGTCTGCAATGCTCTTGGAAATAAGGTTTCCTTCTGTAAGATTATCCAGCCAGAAAAATTCTCCTGCTGCATTGATTTCGATGAAATAATATTCGTCTTCAGGGGAAACGATCATGTCGATTGCTCCATAATCTACATTGTAAATATCTAGGAGTTCAAGCAGTTTTGCTTCCACATCTCCAGGAAGTTCTGTTCTGTTCCATTTATCAATGAGGTTGATCCCATCTTTTCTCCAGTCTACTTTAGCATCTTCGGACTGCTGGGAGTCTATTTCAAATGCATAAACATCTCTTCCTACAATGGTAATACGAAGTTCTTTTTTCTTTTGAATCATCTGCTGAAACTGCATAGGGCAGTATAACAAGGAATCAAGCTCTTCCAGTTTATCTTCGCTGACAACGTTGGTAAACACTACATTTTCAACACCGTCTTCATAGATGGCGAAACCGGTTTGCATTTTGGCTACCACATTCTGATGTTTCAGAATAAATTTTCTGGCTTCATCGGGATTGTTGGTAAGGCATGTGGCCGGAATGGTCAGCCCTAATTTATCTGCAATTTTCAATTGTTCTTCTTTGCTGTCGAGTCTTCTGTAAACACTTGGCTTACCTAAAGAATAAGCATCCACAGATTCAAAGAAACCGAAAAGTGTATTTCTGATTTCTCCCATTGCTGCACCGTAAAACTTAGAATCCATTTCTTCTCTCAGGCCTTTTCCGATATTGTAAGCTCTTCTGTACCATATGGCAGAAATATCATCCAAACGATGTTTTGCATCTGGAGTTTCAAGAAAACTTATCCATTCCCCATCCTGAAAAATGGTAGACAGTTTGTTTTGTAAAGGATAGATATCAACATCAAAACGAATGACTTCACAGCCATTTTTTCCGATGTATTCTGTTACTTTTTCAATAGAAAAATTATCTGCGGTATGGGTAATAATTAAAATTTTATTCATGGAAATTGATTCTTTTGATAAGATTATCGGCAATTCTTTCTGCGATGGGAAATCCCAGTTCTTTCTGAAGCATTCCCCACTCTCCCTGTGGATTCACTTCAAGGAAATAATATGCTCCGTCTCTTCCTTTGATCATATCGATAGCTCCTATATAAAGTCCCATTTCGTTCATCATGGAAGTGAGATTGGTTTTGATGAAATCCGGAAGTTCATAAGCTGACCAGAAATAGCCTTCACGAGCAACCCGCCAGTCTGCATTTTCACTGTTATTGATCTTTCCTGTGAAAAAATCACCGTCTACATAAACGATTCTCAATTCGTATTCTTTGTCAATGTAGGGTTGAAAAATCATCGGACAGTAAACAATATCTGAAAGATGTTCCAGAGATTCTTCTTCAATAACCGTAGTGGAAATCATATTTTCTCCTGACATGGTTTTTGCTGTCACTCCATGAAGCTTAGCAATTGCTTTTCCCTGACAGTATTGATGGAAAAATGTTGTTATTCTTTCTTCATCATTGGAAAAAATGGTTTTGGGAATGGTTAAGTTATTTCTTTCTGCTACTTTTAGCTGAAAAATCTTATTTCCATCAACCTTTTTTTCGTTTTCATAAGGATTAATCCAGGGAATATGTTCTAAGGCAGTCATCAGATTATAACGCAGACTTCCGTATTCATTCAGGAAGATTCTTTCATAGTCCTGATCCAATTCTTCGGGAGCACTGATTCTCCAGGCTTTTCTATGCCATACCCCTTTAATAGCATCCGAATGAATGGTATTTCCGAACTCGTCAGTCAATTCAAATGAATTTTCATGAATGCTGATTTTCTGAAGATGATTCAGGCGGTCAGAATTCAGTCTGAAATAGTGGATGTTTTTGGAGGCCAGGTATTCAAAAAAGATATCGATATTATAAAAATCCTGTGAATGGGTGATGCAGAGAATCATTTGCCGGTTTTTATTAAAAAGGGAAACTTAATGTTTAAGTTTCCCTACTATTTTATTAATATTCTACCTGATTTTATAGTGGAATAGTGATTGTATCGTCATCACCATCAGATGGATATTTCAGCGTGTGCATCATATCATCTTTCGGAGAAGTTACAACGTCTACTGCCGGCTTTGTAATCACGTCTCTTTCAGGAATTGTAATATCAGTTCCTCCTTTTACAGTTTCAGGATCCTTCACCTGTTTTTCCAGAAATGATGCGAAAAACGGTTTCTTCTTTGAGTTATTGCTTTTCATAATGTTTTAGTTTTGTTTGATATATAATTTAGCCTATGCTTTATATTTCTTATGCTTCTAAAACATCCTCATCTCCGTCAGAAGGATATTTCATTGTTACATTATCATTATCAGGTTTAGTAACATTATCCTTAAGAGGAGTAGTAATCTGATCCTGTAGGGATGTCGTAATCTGATCTGCAAGTACAGAAGTAATACCTCCTCCTTTTACTGTTTCAGGGTCTTTAACCTGTTTTTCTAAGAATGACGCGAAAAATGGCTTCTTTTTTGAATTTTTGTTTTCCATAAGTTAATATTTTTATTGTTTTGGAAATCCAAAGTACAAAAAATTCAAATCATGGAGAAATAATATTACTTTTTAATAAAAATTTAACATAATATCAAAAAATAAAGTATAAAATTAATTCAATCCAAGAAACTCCTTAACAACGTTTGCAAAATCAACTGGATTTTCGGCCTGCACCCAGTGCCCAGCATTTTTCACCGTAACTATCTTAGCTTTAGGAAATTGCTGCTTGATTCCGAATTCATCCTGTGGCAGAATATAATTGGATTTTGCCCCTGCTATAAATAATGTATCCCCTTCAAAAACTCCAAATTTAACAGCATTGGATACAAATTCAGTATATTTTTCAGATAATGTTTTAAGATTAAATCTCCAGCCCAGTTTTTTATTTTCATCCCAATACAGGTTTTTCGTTAAAAACTGTATGGTTGATTTTTCAGGAATATACTGGTTAAGAACTGCTTCCACTTCATTTCTTGAGCCAACTTTATTAAAATCAACAGTTTCCAGGGCTTTGATAATTCCCTGGTGGTGTGGCGGATATGCTTTAGGTGAAATATCGACAACAATCAGTTTTTCAACACGTTCAGGATATTTTATGGCAAACTGCATCACCGCTTTTCCTCCTAAAGAATGTCCTAAAACATGAGCTTTCTGAATTCCATAATGATCCATATAGTGTACAATATCATCTGCCAGATCATCATGAGACATACTTTCTGAATGAAAGCTTCTTCCGTGGTTTCTAAGGTCGATCAGATGTACAGGAAGATATTCTCCCAGATCTTTTCCGAAACTTCCCCAGTTGTCAAGCATTCCAAATAATCCGTGAAATACAAGAAGCGGCGTATTGGTTGAATTTTCGCCGAATATTTTTGAGTTTAAGATTTCCATATTTTTTAGACGTTAGATATGAGAAATTAAAAGTTAGATAACATAAGAGATCAGAAACGAAGTTTCACTAACTTCTAATCTCTAACTTCTAGCTTCTTATTAATTACCATTTTGCCAGTCTCTTCAGATAAGCCTGAACTGTGTTTTCCAATCCCATATAAAGTGCTTCAGAAACCAAAGCATGTCCGATAGATACTTCCAACAGGTTTGGAATAGTATCTGCAAAGTATTTCAGGTTTTCTAAACTTAGATCATGACCTGCATTGATTCCCAATCCGAAATTGGTAGCTTCAACCGCTGTGTCGTAATAAGGTTTGATAGCCTGTTCTTTATTGGTAAGATAATTTTTTGCGTAAGCTTCAGTGTACAGTTCAATTCTGTCTGCTCCGGTCTTTGCCGCATATTCTACAAGCTCTGGTAAAGGATCCAGGAAAATAGAGGTACGGATACCTGCCTTTTTAAATTCTGCGATGATCTCTGTAAGGTAATCAAGATGTTTTTTTGTGTCCCATCCTGCATTGGATGTAATGGCATCATCAGCATCCGGCACTAAAGTTACCTGCTCAGGCTTCACTTCCAGTACCATATCGATAAAACTATGATGAGGGTTTCCTTCAATATTAAACTCAGTCGTAACCAACGGCTTCAGATCATAGACATCTTTTCTTGTGATATGCCTTTCATCAGGTCTTGGATGGATGGTAATTCCCTGTCCTCCGAATTCCTGAATTTTTACAGCAGCCTCTGTAACACTTGGGGTTTCACCTCCTCTTGCATTTCTTAACGTCGCAATTTTATTAATGTTTACGCTTAGTTTTGTCATTTTTTATTTTAGATGTTAGATATGAGATGTTAGAAGTTAGATAACAAATTGCTATTATCATTTCACTAGTATACTTCTCTATACCATTATTAAATTTTATACTTATTATTTGATCTGGATATCAGTTGTAAAGAAGCTTAGCTTCTAATATCTGGTTTCTGGCTTCTATACTTTAATGCTTACCTGCATCACCTGAAGTTCAAATTCTTTGGATGCTACCAGTAAATGGTCAAAAATATCTGCCTGTATCTGTTCAAAACGTTCCCATTTGGAATCATTGGCAAAGCAATATACTTCAAGAGGCAGCCCTTGAGGAGTAATGTCCAGCTGACGTACCATTCGGGTGCCGTTTTTATCTATATCGGGATCATTTTCAATGTATTTCTGTGCATAATATCTGAAAACGCCAATATTGGTAAGCTGTCTCCCATTTACGATCTTATCTTTGTGCTCAAGGCTTTCTTTCTCTTTTTTGATCTCTGATGTTCTTTCTTCCAGATAGTCTGAAATCAGGTTAATCTCCTTTAAACGCTCAACATCTTCATCAGTCAGAAACTTAAAAGAATTGATGTTAAAGTAAATGGATTTTTTTATTCTTCTGGTGTTAGACTCAGACATCACCTGCATATTTTTGATCTCAGTGGTCATCAGATCATAAGTAGGAATGGTGGAAACCGTTTTATCAAAATTAGTAATTTTGGTTGTCAAAAGATTGATTTCCGTAATATTCCCTTCAATACTGTATTTGGGAATGCTTACCCAATCTCCTACTTTTAAATTTTTAGAAGTGGCGACATGAAGACCTGTTACAAATCCTAAGATTGTATCTCTGAAAACCAATACCAAAACAGCAGTAATAGCCCCAAGACTTCCTACAATAGTTGTTCCTTTGATCCCAAAAATCACACAGAATCCTACGACTGTAAATATGAAGAGTCCTAAAATCTTTACGGTTTCTGAAATGGCATTAAGCGCCATAATTTTGTAAAAATCCTGTTTAATGCTGAAATAATTCCTGAAAGCTGTCAGTGATCTGTAGAGCATTCCTGCTAGTATCAATACCAACCCCAGATTGATACATCTTATTATAAAAATGGTTGTCTTCGGCAGTGCATTTTCCGGAAATATAGATCCCTGGATTCCGGCAACAGCAATCAGGGCAGCAAAATGCGCTACAGAATTAGTGATTTTGGCCTGATAAATAGATTTTAAGATGGGGAATTTCTGTTCATTATGAAATAACCTGAAGACCGAATTAATGATGAATTTAAAAACAAAATCAGTAATAAAAAACAGGACAAGAAGTAAACTCAGTTTTACAATGATATGAAAAACCCAGTCCAACCCGGAGGGTGATATCTGGGTAATATAGATGTAAAGCTGCTCGCTTAGTTCCTGTATAAAGTTTTTAGTTTCTTGTAACTGGTCATTCATTACAGCAAATTTATGAAATTAAGAATCATCATTTTACTATTCTCAATCAATTTTCATCCCAAAAAGTATTCATTGGGAAATATTTAATCAATTTTTTTAAACAATTACATTAAAAAATATTGAATCCTTTACAGACCCACATTGCAATTGAAAAACAAACTACAAACAACGTATTTAAATGAAAAATATTAAAATAAATTACATTTTTAATGTTTTAATATTAAAATTTTATTAAATTTGATTAAAACTAAACCCATCAAAATCAACTAAATATGAAACAAAATTACTTGTTAATCATGCTATGCAGCCTTCTGCTCCTAGCTAATTGTAAAGGAGACGACACTGTTTCTCCTGAAGAAAATCCTACTCAGGTAGTTTCCACAGGAAAAGTGGAAGGCAAAGTATTTGCAAAAAACGGCACCAAACCCATTGGAGGAGCTCTCGTATTCACTACTGACAGCCAAAGCAATATTTACCATACCTATTCCAATGCCGATGGTACCTTCAGCTTAACAGCTCCTGAAGGCAAGACAACACTTCACATTCAGACTGGTAACGGTAAAAATTTCAGATCCGAGGTTCCGGTTACAATTAAAAAGAATGAAACAGTTACTGTAGCTGCAACGGATTCAAAGTTGGACCAAATCGCAAAAATGGCTTATATAAAAGGAAGCTATGATGAAATTGAAGCTATTATAAGTTCTCTTGGATATGCTGCAACTGAAATTACTTATCAGGATTTAAAAAACATCAATACGATTTCCCAGTATGATATTATTTTCCTGAACTGCGGATCCCGTACTTATGCCCAAACAGGTACTTCGATGCCAAGCAATGACAATAATGTATATAGTAATCTTTCTACTTTTGTAAGCAATGGCGGAAGTCTTTACAGTTCAGACTGGGCTTCGGCTTATCTGGTAGGAGGAAATACAAATACTGTAAGCTGTAATGCTCCCGGTGGTTTCATCAATGATAATCTTCTTTGCCTGCAAGATACAGGAGCAGCCACCACTTATATGGGCTGTAACGTTTCAAACACTGCTTTGGCAACTGCATTAGGGTTTAATACATTGGATATTCAATATGATATGGGTGCGTGGGAAAAAATCATGAACTATGATCCTGCATTCTGGGATGTTCTTGTACAGAAAGGCAATGAGCCACTGATGATAAGAACAGGACATTATACAAACCCTTCAGCTCCGCAAACTCCTGTAGGAACATCTTTAAACAATAACCATATCACGATCTGCCATCACATAGCAAGCGGAAATAATATTACCATTACCATCAATCAGAATGCATGGAATGCTCATCAGGCACATGGAGATACCATGGGACCTTGTTCCGGAAATTCCAGCAGCGGAAATATCTACTATACTACATTCCATAACCACGCAAGCGGAAATATCGGAAAAGCAGGCCCGATACTGGAATACGTAATCTTAAATTTGTAATAAAATTTTATAACTCGTTCTCAAAGTGGTCTTTTATAAGGCCACTTTTTTTATATTGCATCTATATTTTAAAGAATGGATACAACAATTATTAATATTTTCTGCCTTATTCTTCTGTTTGTAGGGATATTGGGAACTTTTCTTCCTGTTTTACCAGGGTTGCTGCTGAGTATCTGCGGGCTCCTGATCTATAAATTCGGGACGGATGCAGATCTTCCAATGATTTATATCTGGGCATTCGGAATTCTTACATTAGCTTCTATAGTCCTAAGCTATGTCATTCCGGCAAAAACCAATAGAAAATATGGAGGTACACGCTGGGGAAGTATCGGTTCTGTAATTGGAACCATTGTAGGGATATTTATTCCAATTCCATTAGGCTTCCTTGTAGGAATGTTTGCAGGTGTGTTTATTGGTGAATTACTTCATGACAGCAAGGATATGAATAAAGCCTTACAATCTACCAAAGGAGCACTGATTGGATTCATTTATGGAACCGGATTCAGTTTTGTAGTAGGAGTGGCAATGTTTTTGGTAGTACTTCTTAATATGTTTAACGTTATTTAATTAAAATATAAGAAACTATGTTCCATAAAGTTATCATACTCAGTCTGGGAATTTTTGCATTAACAGGATGCGATGCCCAAAAGAAAGCTAAGATTAATACAAAAACTACTGAAATGCCTGCAGGTACAAAAATAACAAGCACTGACAATCAGAAAGATGGTGTTATATACCTGAATGAAGGAGAAAATAAGTTTTTAAGAGAATACCAGATGAATGTAACGTTCAAAGGGGTTTCTGAAGACAGCCGCTGCCCTGAAGGAGTCAACTGTATCTGGGCCGGAGTCGCTCTTGCTCAGGTGGAAGTAATGGGAACGTCTACCCGGCCAATGATTCTGAACCTTGCAAGTGCAGATTATCCGGGAAGAAATTATCTCCAGTCAGCAGAATTCAATGGGTATACCATTACCTTACAAGATGTTGCTCCTTATCCAAAACAACAGGACGGAGCAAAAGCATTAGCCGGAAAATATAAAATCGGAATTACGATAAAAAAGGCAGGCAGATCAACAGATTCTACCACGAAATAGGTTTCTTGCCTTTGGAAACAAGATATTCATTAATTTTTGAGAAAGGCTTACTTCCAAAAAATCCTCTGTACACGGAAAATGGTGAAGGGTGTGCCGATTTCAGAATAAAATGCTTAGCCGGATCTATGAGTTCGGCTTTTTTTTGTGCAAAAGCGCCCCACAGTACAAACACCACATTCTCTTTTTTATCCGAAATTTCTTTAATAATAAAATTGGTGAATTTTTCCCAACCCAGATCTTTATGGGAATTAGGTGAATGAGCACGAACCGTTAACGTTGCATTCAATAGCAAAACACCTTGTCTTCCCCAGTCATCTAATTCTTTGGAAGTTCTTACCACTCCTAAATCATCTTTTAACTCAATAAAAATATTCTTAAGTGATGGCGGTGCAGTAACCTGCTCAGAAACAGAAAAGCACAAACCATTGGCCTGAAAATCATTATGGTAAGGATCCTGACCAATAATAACAACCTCAACATCATCAAAAGCCGTCAGTTCCAGTGCTCTGAAAATCTGATTTTTTGGAGGAAAAACTTTCGTCGTTGCATATTCATTCTTTACTTTCTCCCAAAGGGTTGTAAAGTATTCCGTACTCTTTATCGGGGCTAAAATTTCTGTCCAGGTCATAGTGCAAAAATAATAATATTAAAATAAAACAAGAACCTCCTTATACTTTAAATATCCTGAATTTTCTTTCAATCAGCATATATGAGAAGTAAGAGAGTAATATAGAGAAAGCTATTAATAGTATATTATTGAGATGATAAGAGTTTACAATAACGAAATCCTGTTTTTTTACAATATAATGGATGATATATAATGAGTAAGAAATATTTCCTAAGAAATACACTGCTTTGGTTTCTAAAAATATCTTTAGATAATTCTGATTCCCTTCATACAGGTATTTTATTATAAACGCAGATAATAAGGGAATAAACAATACTCCTTTTTCAACAAACAACATAGATACAAACAACAGGAGAATGATATAAATAACGAAATTACCTTTCTTCATTTTAAATGGTGGTAAAAGAGCAACCCCAATTCCAAGAAAATAGGAAGATACTGTTCTCAGAAGGGAAACAAGGCCATAAGGAAGATCAAGGTATCTTGGTGAATCCTCTACTTCAATCGGGGTTTCTGAACCTATATACAAATGGCCGGGAAAATAGGGAAGCATCAACCTCAAAATCAAACTTATGATAATTAAAATTTCGCTGCGTATTTTATAGTACAGGACAAGCCATAACATAAAAGGGAATATTAAATAGCAAACCCATTCTGTGCTGAGTGACCAATAGACAACATTCAGCAGATAATCAGGATTAAAAAAGCATTGCAGTAAAGTCGCATTAATCAGGAATCCTGCTATAGAAGTCTTCATTAAAAACAATGCAATAAAAATAACTGATACAATATATACAGGATAAATTCTATTGATTCTTTTTTTATAAAAAACCTCTATTGATCTATAATTCAAATCTTTAAACTTCCCAGAATAAGACACCGTCAGTAAAAAAGCACTTAACACAAAAAAAATATCAACTGCCACATATCCCTTTCCTACTACATCCTGAATAAATTCATTCCGAAAAAAACTGAAATGAAAAAACGCAACCCATAATGCAACAATCCCTCTGAGTCCCGTTAAAGATTTTATTTCATTTTTCATATGCAATTTCAATCGGCGATAAAGATAGAGAAAACCTGTTAGATTTTATATCAGCTATTACCAGACGGTCTTTTTAAACTAAAAATAATGTTATCCGGAAACCCTTCATCTTTCTTTCCCTCCAGCAAAATAAAATCATGCTTCACAAGAAGTCCTTTTGAATTTTCGTTCAATGTATTGGTAATCGCAACAATTTCCTGTAAATGCAATTCATTAAAACCAAAATTCAAAACCGCTTTTAAAGCTTCAGACATAATTCCCTTCCTATGATATTCCGGCAATAACTCATAACCGACTTCTGCTGTTGTCCGGTCTTCAGAAAAATTCCAAAGACAGATTGTTCCAATAAGGTTCGGCTGATCTTTCAGGGAAATTCCCCAATAGACCGTCTGATTATTTTGAGTTCTCTGCTTAATCGTTAAAATAAACTGAAGAGCATCATAGTTTGTCTTTGGTGAAACCCTTTTCACAAATTTATTGACCTCCGGATTACCTCGGATTTTTAAAATATCTTCTGTATAGCTTTCATTGATTCCTTTTAAAATCAATCTTGGAGTTTCCAATTTCATATTTCAAATTTAATGAAAAGAATATCATCAATTACTTAAACGCAAAGGTTATTGGATTCTATTACTTATTTGAGTGAGTAAAGAAGTGCGGCTAAGTGCTGATGAAACATTATCATTATACATACGCTTAGAAAGAATCAATTTCATTGATTGCATTCTTTACCTCTTTAAAGGAATAAGATTTAGTAATAAAAACTTTGTGTTTAAGTAAATTGATCTTATTTTTTGATTCTAAAAGTTTCAAAGAAGAAACAATTATATCATCAAATTCCAGTTAATTTATTCTGTAAATCTCTCAGATATACGTAATAATCAAAATTCTCACTAAATTTGCAGTGTGTATATAAATAAAGAAGATTTAGACGAATTAGAGTTTCCGCAATTGCTCGCGGAAATCTCCCCATTTGCGTATTCTCCGAAAACAAGAGAAAAAATTCTTCAACTTCGCCCAATGGAAATAGACGAGGCGGAACTTTCGTTAAAAAAAACATCAGAATATCTGTCAAGTTTTGAAAGTTCAAATGCGATTCCGTTTGATGAATATGAAGATATCGAAAGTGAGCTGAAATTGATGCTGATTGAGAACTACCGCCTGGAAAATGCTGCTTTCATCAAAATAAAAACCATCACGGAACAGATCGGAAAACTGCAGAAGTTCTTCCCCACCATGCCCGAAACATTTCCTACTTTATTAGAGGAAGTTTCTGTACTGGAATTCAGAAAGGAGATCATTGATAAAGTAGATAAGGTTTTCAACCGTTTTGGTGAGGTAAAAAGTGAAGCTTCTCCGGCTTTGAAAGGCTTGAGAACTGAAATCCAGCTTGCTAAAAAAGCAATTCAGGAAAATTTCAACCGTGCACTCACCACCTATGGACAGAATGATTTTTTGGATGATATCCGGGAAACAATTATTGATGACCAAAGGGTTCTGGCTGTAAAATCAGGATTCAAAAAAAGAGTAGCCGGAAGAACGCTGGGAATCTCCAAAACAGGTTCCATTACCTACATTCAGCCGGACAGTGTTGTAAAGCATTACTTCAAACTTCGTGAAAGTGAGGAAGAAGAGAAAAAAGAAATTGACAAAGTTCTCCGACAGCTTACTGCCGAACTGGCAGAGTTTCAACCTCAGCTATGGAGATATCAGGTGTATATTTTTGATCTGGATCTTACAAGAGCGAAAGCTAAATTTGCTGATTTAGTGAACGGAATTCTTCCAAAGATCAACCGTCATAAGACATTGAAACTTAAAGACGCTTACCATCCATTGCTATGGTTGAGAAATAAAGTAGAGAATAAAACGATCCATCCTCAGACTCTTTCTTTAACGGAACATAACAGGATTATCTGTATTTCCGGACCTAATGCCGGTGGAAAATCAATTACCCTTAAAACGGTAGGATTATTACAGCTGATGATTCAGAGCGGTATTCTGGTTCCGGTTCATCCCAAATCTGAAATGTTTTTCTTTGAAAAGATCATGACTGACATTGGTGATAATCAATCCATTGAAAATCATCTGTCAACCTATTCATCTAGATTGAAGAAAATGTCCGGAATCATCCGTGAGGCAGATGCCCATACCCTTCTGTTGATTGATGAATTCGGTACCGGTTCTGATCCGGAACTTGGAGGTGCGCTGGCAGAAAGTTTCATGGAGTTTTTCTATGACAAAAAGAGTTTTGCCATTATTACCACTCACTACACCAACATTAAACTGGTGATAGAACAGCTTCCCAATGCTCAGAACGCAGCAATGCTCTTCAATGAAGAAACACTGGAGCCGATGTATAAACTGGAAGTAGGCCAGGCAGGAAGTTCATTTACTTTTGAAGTTGCAGAAAAGAATAAAATTCCAAGATTTATTATCCATTCTGCCAAGAAAAAGGTAGAGCATGATATCGTTAATCTCGACAAGACTATTGTAAAGCTGCAGCAGGAGAAATTTGAAGTTGAAAAACTGAAATCCGATCTTGCAGAAAGAAAAGAATCTGTAGAAGATAAACGTGATAATCTTCAGAAGCTGAATGACCAGCTCCAGCAGAAACTGTTCAATTTCCAGAAACTATATGAAGAGGAACACCGCAAGCTTCAGTTTGGTAATAAAATTGAAACGTTCATCGACAGTTATACAAAAGGAAAATCCAGAAAGGATGTTGTAAAAGACTTTGTAAAACTTCTTGAACAGGAGAAATTCAGGAAATTAGGTCATGATAAGGATGAAACAAAACGCCTGCAGGTTGTTAAGAGAAAAATTACTCAACAGCTGAAAAAAGAGGAAGTCATTGAAAAAATTGCAGAAACCAATGAAAAACTGGAAGAACAACGTAAAAGTGACCGCGCTATCTGGATGAAGATCGGACAGCGTGTTCGTATTACAGGAAGCACCAGTGTGGGAACTATTGAAAAGATTTCCAGAAACAAGGTGATTGTTAATTATGGAACCTTCAAGACTACGATTAATGCAGATGAACTTGAGAGAATTTAAGTAATCTGAAGTGAGTTTAAAAAGAACTCATTTTACGCAAATACTAAGAGAGAGTACCCAATGATACTCTCTCTTTTTTATTTTATTTCTTAATGAATTTTAACCGGATTGCACTATTTTTATCTTTCAGCTGAATAAAATAAATTCCTTCGGATAAATTACTAAGGCTTACTTTATGATCGGAAACTTTTCCTTCACTTGTTTTCTGCCCCAATACATTATAAATTTCATAATCCGTTGCTTCTGAAATTCCGGAGATATTTAAAACATCGGATGCCGGATTTGGATAAATTTCAGGTTTTGCCGATTTACCGGCTTCGTTTACTGCCAGTGTAGGGTTAAGAAAGTTTATACCATAATCCTCAACTTCTCCATAGGTAAATGAACCACAGGCATCCGCAGGCACTTCCTGTCTGCACATTACCCTCATCACAAGTCCGCAACCATTAATTACAGAGTTTGGCAATGTAGGATAACCAGGAATAGAAAATGTGGTTACAACCGGAGCTGTTGAGGTCACATTATTCGCAACCAGTATTCTTTCATTAGAATCAAAAACACCATTGCCATTAATATCTATCCATGCTGTTACAGTGATAGGACTTGGTGTGCCAGTCCATGTATTACTCACTGAAAGCGTATTTCCTACGCTTCCTGCTAAAAATTTAATTCTTCGGTCTACATCAGTTCTGTAATCAATATAGTTGGAAGCTCCGGAGTTGCTCACCATTGGAGCTGTCATTCCCGTTGAACTTACCGTTACATTGGATATATATACCATTGTTGCATCTATAGAGGCAGTAGTGCAATAATTGAGTGATGTTGCAAAAAATATAGGGTTCGACCACATTCCCTGGGTAGTGCATACTTTTGCTACCTGTACTTCATACACTGTACAAGGCTGTAGATTCGTAATAGTAAATGAATTTTGCCCAGGTACAGGAGTAGCCACCATCCAGGTAGTAGTTCCGGGTAATCTGTATCTGATAAAATTATTCGGGGTATCAGGATCGGCCGTCCAGGTAACGGTTCCGGAGGTAAGGGTTATATTGGACATCTGAACACCGGTGGGAGCATTCGTATCACAGTAAAATAATGATTTTAATTCTGTTTCTATTTTATTTTCTGCCTGAAAGCTGGAAATTCCCAAAATAAAAGAGCATACATAAAGTAGTTTTTTTGTCATGTTTATTAGTTTTAAAATTCTCTTGAAAAATAAGTCATTTTTTTGAATATGATTTACATTTAACTTATTTATTATCACTTATTTCTTTCATAAAATATTATGGCTAAGGCATCATTTTATAGGATCAACTGAAAACCAATACAAGATTTAATAAACTGCTACGTTATAATTATCTTCCGAAAAGCATTTAATTTATATATTTGAGGATCAAAAAAATTTCATGATGACTTTTATAAACAAAGCATTCTATTTATCCGCTTTCAGTATTTTATCTATAGCTTTTGTAAAAGGGCAGACTAAAGTTCCTTTTGGAGTTGTAAAAGCTGAAGAAGGATATGCCAACGTACGTGTACATAAAGACGACTATCGAAAAATTGTAGACAAGATCCGTATGCGTAAAGGAGATGTATTTGTTTATGTAAAACCGGCTCCGGGAGAAACGGAATGGATCTGGATCAAATATCCGGAGAAACAGGATGATGACAAACCTTTTGTACGTTATGAAACTCTTGATAAAGAAGGAATGGTTAATAAAGGGCGTATTGCATATGTAGACCAGCTTCCCGCCTATACTCCATCCAAATCTAAAAACGGAAGATCTCTCATTTTCACAGATAATTCTGATCCTAAAATCCCTACTGCACAAAGAAGCAAAGTAGTAATTGATATTTATCCTTCCAATGCTGGATACCGTAAAAAAGAAAAAGATGCAGAAGGAAAAATTCTTACCATTGATAAAGTAAAGCCCTGGGGAATCGGAAATGACCTTCCCGAAGGAATGACTGAAATCAAATCAATCAGAGTACAACAGCCCGGAAGAGGATCTGTTTTTGTAAGAGAAGCCATCAAAAATATGTTCCAGCCAACCATGGATTTTGAGAACATTGGAGTAACGTCCCTTGACTCTGACAATATTTTCCTTTATATGATAAATGGTTCAGGAGAAAACAGATACACCACTCTTTGGACGATTAAGAAAGGAAGAGTAATCAGCCAGATTATTTACCATAATCCGGAATAAATTCGCTACTTTTGCACCTGAAAAGTTTTACGCTTATTCATCACAGAAATTGGTTCTGCATCACTGCAGATTAAAAGGGAACCGTGTGAAAATCACGGACTGTCGCGCAACTGTAAGTAACTGAAATCTTTATCAAAGATCCACTGTGCGAGGCATGGGAAGGAGATAAAAGATGTTACAAGTCAGGAGACCTGCCTGTTTCTTTAAACAAATAACTTTCGCGATTTGAAGTTGTATTGATCTGATGGATTGTTTCAGGGGTTCTCTAAGTTCCTGTCATTATTCTGTTGTTTTAATATCGTTTTCATTTCGCTTTAATTAATAATGATATATGACTACAGAAGAAAGAATTGAAGCATCCGAAACCAGAATCTTTAAAGCGGTTTTCCCTAACACAACCAATCATTACGATACCCTTTTTGGTGGTACGGCTATGCAGCTGATGGACGAAGTAGCTTTTATTACCGCTACCAGATTTGCCAGAAAAAGAGTGGTAACGGTGAGCAGTGACAAGATCGATTTCAAGAAACCTATTCCAGCCGGAACTATTGTGGAACTGATCGGGAAAGTTTCATACGTTGGAAAAACCAGTATGAAAGTAAACGTTGAAATTTACACTGAACAAATGTACTCTTACGAAAGAGAAAAAGCCATTGTAGGTGATTTTACTTTTGTAGCGATCGATGAATTCAAGAAACCAATCCAGATACTATAAATAATATAGCTTCGGGCGGCCTTTGGCCGCCCGAAGCTTATTCTATTTTCATTAATTTTATTTCACAACTTTTTCTGTTTCCAGACTTCTGCTTAATAAAAATTCAAAGGCCTCTCCCATTTCATCCGATGCTCTGTTGATCGCATTTTCAAGCATATTTCGGATTTGTTTTTCTGTTACTCCGGCTTCCGTCCAGCTTTTTCCTGAAGTATGGGAATTTAAGATAAATGGCATAATTCTGTCAATCCCACAGGCAAAAATAGCATCAGGAGTTTTCTCATCTTCAAACTCAAGCCATAGATTAAAAAACTCTGTACGCAAAGGTTCATCCAGGATTCCGAAAATCTTTTGGGCAGATACCTTCTCTCTGTCAAACTTCCCTACCATTGCTTTTTCATCAAAAATAAAGGTGTCTCCAGCTTCTATCTCTACCAAATCATGAATGGAAAGCATTCTTATCACTCTCAACAGATCAATATCTGCACGGTTTTTAGCATATGGATAAAGGATCTGAGCCAGAATGATGATCTGCCAGGAGTGTTCTGCAGTATTCTCTCTTCGGGAATCGTCAGCATTATAATTTCTTCGCTGTACATTTTTCAAGGCATCCACTGCCAGGATAAAATCAATCTCTTTCTGAATTTTCATCTTACTTTTCTCTATTATATTGTTCTGAAGGATACACCTTTGTTTTGGTTACCCATTTATTATTGATCTTTTCTTTAGTGATTACTTTCACGCGGCCTTCTACCGTCATGTCTTCTTCTTTTTCAAAGACTTTATCAAGCCCTTTATTGGGAATAACTGCATATTCAGTGGTAAAAATATCACAGCAGCCGGATTTTCCATAGGAGATCAAGCGTTTACGTTGGACATCAACATCAAAAATATCAAGGGAACTGGATGCAAGATCCGTAAGTTCTTTACTCTTCACAAATGCCATTCTTGTACTGTTGAACACATAAACATCATAGGAAGCTGCACTATAGTTTCCCATATTTCCGTTCCTTACCGCTATATCTTCTGTTCCATCAAAATTAAAATCATTTATGATTACTGAGTTTTGTTTATTCGTCAGCTGGATCATTTTTCCAAGCTTGGGTTTTTCAGCCTGATCTGTTTCCAATACCAGATCATCCGATGCAAAAGTCTGTATCTTTGTATTTTTGTGATCAAACAACTCTACAGTTCCTTTTCCGCTACATCTGTCATCATAGCAATTTTCTACCTGAATAATGGCATCATAATTCTTTGAAGCATTTTTAACCTCAAACTGATATTGCCCAAAACATGCTGGCCCAAGTAAAACAAAAGCAGGTAAATGCTTATACTTATTGAATAAATTCATGGTAAAAGTAAATGATTTAGGTGTTTTTTTCCTAACAAAAATACGAATCATAATACCGATCTCAAAATTCCAACCTTATTATCTGTAAGGATTTGAAACATTTTAACAGCCTTTAAATGAAAGAGTATTCAGTGATAAGAAGCTGTTCCCGCTATACACTCATACTCCTCGCTCCTTACTAAACCCAAACCACTGTGGGGTAACCGCTGCTATCGGGGCTATATTATGGGTAATGAGTAATAAATAATGAATGATAACTTTTTCTCTTCATTTCTTTCATTTTCAATTAAAATTTAAACATTTTTTGACCAAATTCATTTTTCATAAAATTTACGATAAAAATTATTTCACTGATTACCAATTGTTTATATTATTTATTTTAAAAATTTCACTACTTTGTATTGCATAATACCATTTTATTTACATATCTTTGTAATGTAAAATCGAAATAGGTACAACTAGCTAGGTTCCGAACTTCGAAAATTATATAACTAATTAACAAAACTTATAAAGATGAATACCGAAAATACCAAAGCGCAAATGCGAAAAGGAATTCTGGAATTCTGTATTCTAAGTCTCATCAATAATCGCGAAATGTATGTTTCTGATCTTATTGACGAACTGAAAAAAGGAAAACTGGATGTAGTGGAAGGAACCCTCTACCCTCTTCTTACAAGACTTAAAAACGGAGAGTTTCTCTCTTACAGATGGGAAGAATCTACAGGAGGACCACCCAGAAAATATTATCAGATCACAGAAAAAGGAAAACTTTTCCTGGATGAACTTCAAAATACATGGAATGAGCTGACAGCCTCAGTAAACAACATCACCCAACAAAATTAAAAAACAAAGCTATGAACAAGACACTCTCAATAGGACTCGCAGGTTTTTCTTTTACAATAGAAGAACACGCATATATAAAGCTCAGCGATTACCTGAACGCTCTGAGAAGCTCACTGGATGCTTCTGAAGCTGATGAGGTAATGCATGACATAGAAATAAGAATGGTGGAGATTTTCAAAGACTCTCTGGGAAAACGTGAAGTAATTAACGATACCGATGTAGAAAAGGTAATCGCACAGATCGGAAGCCCGGAAAAAATTGAAGAACAGGAAGAGGCTTATTTTTCTGAAAAAACATCTACCAGAAATACCAATTCAGGAAACAATTATACCGATAAAAAACAACTGTTCCGTGACCCGGAAAAACAAAAAGTAGCAGGGGTTTGCGCAGGGTTAGCTCAATATGTAGGAATGGATATTACCGCAATGAGAGCAATCTGGCTGGGAATATTCGTCTTAGGAATTTTTACAGCAGCCATTTCATCTTCACTGATCGGTCTTTTATATGTAATCCTTTGGATCGTACTTCCAAAAGCTGAAACAGCAGCAGATTTCCTGAAAATGCAGGGAAAGCCTATGAACTTCGACAATCTTAAGAATGAGTCTAATAAATTGGTTCAGTTTGCCAATGAATCTACTCAGAGGGTCGGAGAAATATACAACGAAAACAAACCTTACATCAACAATGCTGGAAGCGGAGTATGGAATGTATTCAAGTATATCGTAGGGGGATTCTTCGTATTGATGGCTGTAAGCAGCATTATCGGAGTATTTGTACTATTCGGTCTTTTCGGGATGGATACAGACTTCCCAGGTGCCAATGAGATCAGATTCTATATGGATGATCAGGGGCTTGATAAAGTACTGGCAGCCATGATGGTAATCGGAAGCTTAATTCCGGCAATCCTTTTCAGCTTATTAAGCATCAAGATTTTCTCTCCAAAAACAAAACTGAGAAACATCGGATGGGTTGTAGGAGGTTTATTCCTTCTTCTGATCGGACTGGGAACTTACTTCGGAATAAGCATGGCCAAAAAAGACATGATCTATAGAGGAAGTAAAGAAGATGTAGAGAATGTTGCTATCAACACTACTTCAGATACAGTGTATGTGGATGTAAAGCAAGTTAACATTCCTCAGAATTTCAAAGCATATAATAATGATATCTATTCTGATAAAATATCTGTTTATGAAGAAGATTATATCTCAGTAGATGTAACAAGAAAACCAGATATTAAAACACCATATCTGATCATCAAAAAAGAAGGAAAGGGTTATAATTTCCCAATTCAGCTGATAGTTCCTGTAGAAGTTGTAAACAATAAAATATTACTTCCAAACTATATCAAATATCCATATGAGCACAGATTCAGAGACTATAGCCTGGATTATGAACTTGTAGTTCCGCAAAAAACAGTGGTTATTTCATCGAACAAAAACCATATCCATATGGATGGTGACTTAGATGGAGATGGCATCAATGACAATGAACAAGACAGTGATGAAGACAACAACGGTGTTAGAATTGAAAAAAATAAAATCACGGTAAACGGTTCAAGTATCGAATACAACTCTGATGATCAGGACAGTATCATCGTAAACGGTAAAAAAGTTCCGAACAACCAGGCAAAGAAAGTAATTGATTCTGCAGTGTCCAATATCAAAAAATCAAATAAAGATATGGACATCAAAATCAAAGACGGAAAAAACGAAATTTCCATACAAACTAAATAATTAACTTCAGAGAGTGGTAGAAGGTGTGGGTGGATGGCAACCGTTTGAAATTCACACCCTTCTTCTCTCAGAAAAGTAAAAATAAAACTCTATTTAGTTTCTTATGTAAAAAAAAAGTTTTAATTTCGTAGAGCTAAAATTTAATAACCAACCAACCAAAAACACAGCCTTATCATGATACAATTTGCAATGGAATTCGTAATGAAAATCGTAGATTTAATTAGCGGTTTGTTTTAAGAGCGATAATATTTCAATATATTTGTAAAGTATAACCAAAGTTTGGTTATACTTTTTTGTTTTTAATCCAAGAAATCTATGAAAAAGCTGATAGGCAAAGCAATGTTAAAAATATTAGGCTGGAAGGTCGTTCTGCAGGGCGATGTCAACAACCTGAACAGGTGTATCCTTGTGGTAGCACCTCACACCCATAATATGGAATACATTTTAGGAAATTTCGCCTATTGGTCACTGGAAAAGCCTTTAAAAATCATCATTAAAGACGCTCACACCAAAGCCTGGTATGGAGATCTTGTAAAAGGTCTTGGTGGTATTGGTATAGACAGAAGCCAGAAAAATGATCTGGTGAATTTTGTAGCCAATCAGTTTTCAAAAGAAGATTTCAGTCTTGTTATTACTCCGGAAGGAACAAGAAGCTGGGTTCCGAAATGGAGAAAAGGGTTCTATCATATGGCCTTGGCAGCAAAGGTACCTATTGTACTGGCAGCGGGTGATTTCAAAAGAAATATTGTTTACCTGGGTTATACCATTCCGTATGAAAGAATAGCATCAGTTCCTTTTTCAGAAATTATGCAGGAAATTCAGGACTATTATATCAAAAATGATATTGTTCCTAAGGTTCCTGAAAATTGGAATCCTAATATTATGGGAACCGGAACTGAACAGAATTAAATGCTAGATGCAAAATTAAATCAATTATAAGAAATGAAAGGTCAGACAAAAGAAGAAATATTAGCATTCATCAATAACTGGGGAGATGTAACTCTTGCAAAAACTCTTGAAATAAAATTCATCGATATTGATCTGGAAAATGAAACCCTTACTGCCACTATGCCTGTACTTCCGAGAACGCATCAGCCGTTTGGGATCATGCACGGAGGAGCAAGCTGTGTTTTGGCTGAAACTTTAGGTTCAAGCCTGTCTAATATCTTTATTGATGGTGAAAAGTATTACGGGGTAGGAACCAATATCAATTCTAACCATTTAAGAAGTAAAAAGGATGGCATTGTAACCGCTACAGCTCGTTTTATCAGAAAAGGGAAAACCATGCACGTTTCGGAAATTGAAATCCGTGATGAAAAAGGAGTCCTTATCAATCATACGACAATGACAAATAATATCATCAATAGATAGATAGATAGATAGATAGATAGATAGATAAGTACAACATAAAAAAAGAAAGCTCAAATAAATTTTGAGCTTTTTGTATATAATGACTGCAACTATTTTCTTTTTTGTCATCCTATAAGAAAAATAATTACCATGAAAACAATTTTACCTTTTTTATTTCTGTTTACTTTATTCATTTCCTGTAAGCAGGATGATGAAATAGTTTTACAAAAAAACGGTTCCTATGACCTGTATGTTTCAGGAAAGGATAATTCACAATTGTGCTACTGGAAAAATGGTATAAAGCATAATATTACCAATGTGCCTGCAGATACTCCATCAAAAATATTTGTTAACGGGAATGACGTTTACATCAAAGGAAAATCTGGTTTCTGGAAAAATGGAAATTATACTACTTACTTTCAGGCAGCAGGTCTATCCGGAAATCAGGATATGATAAATATTTTTGATTTTTATATGGAGAACGGAAACATCTATTTTGTAGGGTATACATGGTCTGTAAATAATCCGGCACCTGATAAATATGAATTTTGCTACTGGAAAAATGGTGTTAAAACATTTTTATTTAAAGATACCTTTACTTACAATAATAATTGCACGATCACTGAATTTAATTCTGATGTATATGTAGGAGCAAATAAAAACTTGAACGGATTTATAAGTCAGGGATATTTTAAAAATACCACTTTCACCATCACAGATACCAGTATCGGAACGTTTACCTATATCGTCTCCAATGACAACAATGTGTATCTGACAGGTATTCATTATTATACAAATGTACTTACCGGCGTAAAGACAAATTTTTCCCCAACACCCATTACAGGAGATTACGGGCCTGCATTAGATGGTAATGATGTTTACATTAATGCAAGAGCCAACTCATATTACAAAAATGCAAACATGATCGTGACCAGTAATCCCTTTCCTACCATCCTGGATTTAAAAGTAACCGATCAAAATATCTACATGATCAGAACAAGTAACAATGGTCTGGAATATAAAGTATACATTAATGACGTAGAAACCCAAAGCATACCAAACCCCAATGGCGGATCAAGCTACAATAATATTACGGTCATAAAAAATTAGGTATGTCAACAATCAACTGGCAGAAAATCTATCACAGCCATTCCCCAAAACTCTTGGGGATTTGTCGTAGATATATACAGGATATGCATACTGCTGAAGATATCATACAGGACAGCTTCATTACAGCCCTCCAGAAAAATCATCAGCTGAAAGATGAAAAAGCACTCTTTGCATGGTTAAAGAAGATCGTTATCAACAATGCTTTACAACACCTTCGTCAGCATAAAGATACTTTTATTATTACCGAACCATCAGAAATCCCAGATCTACATTCAGCCATGGACAATCATCTCTCAGAAGATAGAAATGTCTTCATTTATGACTTTACCAGTGAAGAGCTTCTGTCTTCCATTGACAGTCTTCCACCCCACCACAAATCTGTTTTCAATTTATATTTTATTGAAAATCATTCCCATGCTGAGATTTCTGATCTGTTAGGAATTACTGTAAACACATCAAAATCTCACCTTTTAAGAGCGAAAAAATCCATACAAAATTATTTATTGAACAATGTTGTAAATAATAAAACCACCAAAAATAAAACGGCACAATTGCTTGTATTTATTGGACTCGGTAGTATATTATGGGCACAAACTTTCAAAAGCAAATTTTCAGGATTTTCCATTACTCCTTCAAGGATCTTTGAAATACCAGAGAACATTACTTTCAGGAATGTTAATATTAAAGTCCATTCAGCACATGGTTTGAAAAAGGGACTTATAACCGGAGTAAGTACTTTAGCAGTCCTTACAGTTTTCCTTCTAGTTTTCCGTCCTAAGAACAGCAGCTTTCCTCACAATACTATTTCCATCCATAATACTGAAGTTATACAGGAAAATAAAAAAAATAAAAAGTATGATAAAGAAAATACAAATCATGCCCTTCCACATTCCCGTACAGACTATATTCCAGATGAAAGATTGGTTAAAGACAAAAGCAACTCCTTTGTGAAACCTGAAATTCCTGAAGAAAAAACCAGTACCATCAAATCCAAAAATCACTATACCAATATCAAGGATACCTTATCAGAAAATATTCATCAAAAGGTAATTATAGTAAAGAAAATTATTCAGAGAGATACCATTTATATTGAAAGATAAATTAAAAATAATGTTGTTAAAAAAATCATTACTTATTCTGCTTTTTGCTTTTGTCAGTTTATTCAATGCTCAAAGGAAGAAAACAGATACGTTGTATGTATATGAGAAAGTAATTGTTTATGATACCATTTATCTGGAAAAAGCTTTAAAAATGAAATCTCAAGGTCTCAATCTAAGTCCACAGACGATCTATGAAGCAGAGCTTATAAAACGAAGTCCTTTGAAAGACGAAATCAAAGGAAAACCAATAATGTTATCCAAAAAATTACAGTATGGCGGAGGTATTGAAGGAGGTATTAAGAAAAGTTTCTGGGACGAAAATGCTCACGGAAAAAGCCAGCAATCTGGATTCGGAGCCGGAATCTGGGTTTCAAAATCGGTCTATAACCGGTTTTTACTTATGCTGTCAGCTCATATCTATTCATGGAACTCTACATTTGATCTTGACGCCAATAAGGAAGAAACATGGCTCAACGGATATTATTTTACTGAAGATCATCAACCTTTGCTTTTCCAGAGATTTAACAATAAACATACAGAATATGCGATGCAGCTAAAATTGCTTTATGACTGGAAAAACATACGACCATTTATAGGATTCGTTACCAATAAAAATGATTATAGCATGCAGTTCCTTGTTCCCGAAAACAATGTATTGGATAAACTGGAAGATTTTAAGTCCAAGCAGATCAATTTCGGATTTTCTTTAGGGTTACAGTATCAGCTAATGAAAAAGTTTCTTCTGTCTTTAGAATACCAGGAATATAAAATAAAGAATATTTCCTTAAAAAACAGTTCTTTTAATTTTGACATCTTTAAGACTAGTAATACCTTTGCAGAAAGGAAAATTTCGCTGGGAATTTCCTATATTATTTCCGGCCGTTGATTTTCAAAATTCTTTCATAGCTCATGATTTATTTCAAACTTCCTTTCGACGGAAGACTACTGTCTGCCGATGAAAAAAACATAAAAAATGCAGTCAATTTTTATTCCTACAATGGTTTAGATCAGATCAGTTTTCATGGAAATATTGTTGAAGTTAATTCTGAAGAATATACTCGTGTTTCAATCACAAACAAAGAGTTGATCAATGACCCAACAAATTCTGCTGCTGAAACCAAGGAAGAGTACTGTAAAACATTGCAGGAAGTAATAGAGGTGATTAAAGAAAACAATCTCCCTAAGCTGGTTTACTCAAGAAGAAAGATCTTTACAGACTTTAATACCGTTGACTATAAAGAAAGTTTTAAAAATCTTTGTGAGTCTTATCCTAATGCGTTCAGATATCTTTTTAATGACGGAGAGAATGCCTGGATGGGTGCTTTTTCTGAGGTATTGGGGAAATTCAACAAGTCAACCCATAAATTTGAAACCATGGCTCTGGCAGGTACTCTTCCTGTCTCAGAGGACTGGTCTGAAAAAGAAATTGAAGAACAAAAACCTGTAACAACCTATATTCAGAATATTCTTAAAAATTATTCTGACAATATACAGCAGTCGGACACCTATGACCATATTTCCGGAAATATAAAACATTTAAGAACGGATTTTAAAACCCATATTAAACCAGAAGATCTTGATAAGCTTATTCAGGATCTGCACCCTACCCCCGCTGTCTGTGGAATTCCTAAGGATTTTTGCAATGAAAACATCCGTAAATACGAGAAATTTCCACGTGAATTCTATGCCGGATATATTAAAATCGAAACCGAAGAAAGTATTCTGTACTTTGTGAATCTGCGTTGTGCAAGGCTTTATAAAAACGCTGTACATGTTTTTGTAGGAGGTGGAATCACAGCGCAAAGCAATCCTGAAAAAGAATGGACCGAAACAGAACTGAAGTCTGAAGCAATATTGAAAAATCTCGCTATTTCTTAGAAGATATTGTTTTTTACATTTAAGAATTCTCCCACAAATTGCACAGATCTGCACAGATGTTTATATATTTTCTTTGCTGAGTGTAACGCCATTGCGAACTATTTCAAAATCATTTATTCTCCTCCTGCGAACTTTGCGTGATAATATTAGGTTTTGGCTAAAGCCTATATTTGAGTGCCTATCTTTTTTAAACGGACTAAAGTCCGTTCCTATTGATACAAAAAAACAGTATTGAAATCTAATGGCAGCCAACCCCTGCTACCTACCACCTGCTACCTACCATCTATCACCTTTTCACCTTTTCCCCACCACCTAATAAAACAAAAAACCTCCTTCAAACGAAAGAGGCTATATCTTATAATGAAATATTCAATTATTTCTTTAAACCGATTCTGCTCCATGTATCCATTACGAAAAGCAGGATAAGACCTATTGCAGCAGCTCCAGCTGAGAATGCAAACCTAACGTTATCTTCATCTCCTAAGATATCTGTCGCCTGCCAGTTGATAGCATAAAGATTGATGGTGATGAATACGATGAACAGTACTAAAAATACTTTATAAAACTTCTTCATGACTCTTAAAAATTAATATAATTCTGCACCAGCTGGGCAAAATTTGCGGTGAATAATTTAATTGAAATTGCCAAAAGGATAATTCCGAAAACTTTCTGAAGGATCATCAAAGTAGCATCCCCAATTTTTCTCTCCAACCATTTCGCTGATTTCAGCACCAAATATACGAAAATTGTATTAAGAATAATTCCGAAGATAATATTAATATCATGAAATTCAGCTCTCAGAGACAGGGCCGTGGTTAAAGTTCCAGCTCCTGCAACCAGCGGAAATGCGATGGGTACAATAGATGCGGCCTTTGCTTCAGTTGTTTTATTAATTTCAATTCCTAAAATCATTTCCAGGGCTATGACAAAAATCACAAAAGCACCGGCAATGGCAAAAGAATTTACGTCTACTCCAATAAGTTTAAGGATCTTATTTCCTACGAAAAGGAAAACAATCATAATAGCACCAGCAGTGATTGCAGCCTTCCCAGCCTCAATCTGTCCAAACTTCTGCTGAAGACTTACTATAATGGGAACTGAGCCGATAATATCGATAACGGCAAAAAGAACCATAAAGCTGGTAACGATCTCTTTAAAAGAGAAACCATCAAAAATTTCCATCTCTTTGTAATTAAAAATTTCGCAAAAATATGAAAATAAACTGACTATTTGCTAATTTGCGAGTACAAATTAACAATTGTTTTCAAAAGTTCTTCAAGTGCATCAGCAGATTTCACAGGATTGTATTTCTCCATCTGAACTTTCTGCTGCAATTTATTATATTCTTCTGCAACTGAAGCGCCTTTGTGTTTTTCAAGAAAAGTCTTAAACTCTGCTGCAGAGCCTTGAAAATACTGACTTCTCACTTCCTGATCCAATTCCTCCAATGTCGTAAAGAACTTTTCGTACTCACCGTTATCTTTAAGATTTTCCAGATATCCGAAATAATCATTGATATCTGTTTTCAGCAATTCTCTGATCTCTTTTTCTGTTTCAGCCACTGAACCTAAAGGTTTTGACGGTATAGTTTCCCTAACTAATGTACGTTTTTTTTGCCAATTTTTAAATAACAGATAAGCAACAAATAAGCTTATCAAAATGGCAATATTCGTTAAAAGGATATCCCAATGGAATTTACTTTTTTCTTTTACTTTAAATGAAGTGGTTTTTAAAACAGGAGTATTCACCGTCTCCAGAAGGTTATTGGTATATTCATTTACCTTTTCTACCGTAGAACGGGCTTCAAGAATCTGATCATGAGAAAAAGCATTCAGATCCAGCGTTTTTTGTCCCAGATCTACATATTCTTTGTTTTCAGGATCAAAGAATGCAAACTGTTCCGTTTTAATAGAAATTACTCCAGCTTTTTTGGGAATAATGACATAATTAGCCAGAATCTCCCCCTTCATTCCTGCGGTTCCGGGAGAAACTTTGGAGGTAATTTTCGGAGGAAAAACTTCATAGTCCGGAGATGTAGCAATTTTAGGAAGTTCCATATCCGGTAAATTACCTTCACCCGAAACTTTTACTACAACATTTAATGGTTTTTTTGCTTCCGGTTTTTCTTTGGAAGCATTATATACGTTGACATTAAAGTTTCCAACTGCATTTTTAAAGCATTCAGGAGCTCCTTCCGGAAGCTTTCTTACATTGATTTTTACTTTATTGGAAACAATTTTGGCTTTATTAGAATAAGTACTCACAGAAGCAGATACGCCAGGTACTTCCACATATCCAGCTTCATTAGGAAATACCATAAACATAGCGAGAACCTGTGAAGGCATATTCCCATATCCCGACGGATCTATCTCAGATTTATCAAAATTGATAGGATGTACGTTGATATTATCCTGCTGAGGAAGATGGATATTTTTTACCTTTCTCAGGTTATCCATATTTCTTGAATATACTCTAAGAACAGCAACGGTAGGCTGATCCTGATAGACTTCCCGGTCATCAATCTCCATATTCAGATAAACATCATTGGATGTATTGGCTGCTAATGATCTTCTATCAACAATATCACGGATATTAACATCGAAAGGTTCTGTTTTGTAGATTCTGTTATTGACCGTCACCAGAACTGAACCGATTTTTATTTTTCCTTTTTTCTTAGGTTCAAGAGCAATTCTCGATACTTTTTGGGTAATTAAAGTATTGGTAGCAGGATCAATTACGGTATTGGTAACAGATCCGCTTCCTATGATATTAAATTTTGAAAGATCCGGAAGCTGAAAACCCGTCTGTTGTACAAGGTCACTTCCGTTAAGTTCAAGAACAATGGTAAGGTTTACAATATCTTTCCCTCCATACTCAGATTTATCAGCATCCAGAGTAAGATTTACCTGTCCGTAAGTAATTACGGATGCGAGGGTAAGCAATATGTAAATCAATTTGTGTTGCATCACCAATCTTTCTCGTTGCTTTCAGGCATCGAATAAGAATTTTTGTTTAAAATTCTTCTGGCGGTTTCTTTTTCTTTTTCGTTTATTTTATCTAAGATCGCATTTTCAAGATTCTTAGGCATTCTGCCTTCATTATTCTGATTTTGCTTAGGATTATCACCTTGGTCGCTTTTACCTTCGTTTTGCGGGCCATTTCCCTGATCCTGTTTTTTGTCGCCTTTCTGATCATCACCTTTGTTCTGATCATTTCCGCCGCCACCTTTTCCTGAGTTGTTCTGCTGGTTCTTTTGTTGTTCTTTTTCTTTCTCTTTCAGTTTGGCAATCTCGTAATTTTTTCTGGTTACCTCACTGTAGGGATCCTGCTTCAAAGCTTTCTTATAAAAATCAGCAGCTTTTTCCGGCTGGTTCATCTGCATATAAGCATTCCCTAAATTATGAAGAGCGGCAGTCTTATCAGGAAGTGTTTGTGAAAGTTTTTCTGCTTTTTCAAACTCTGCCTTTGCCTCTTCGTATTTTTTACTTTTATATAATGCATTCCCCATATTATAATGAGCAGTAAAATCTTTATCATTAGATTTTATTGCTTCCATATATTTTGAGGAGGCTCCGTCATAATCTTTACCGTCAAATTTCTGGTTGCCTTCATGAACTAAATTCCTGTAGTTTTCCTGCCCAAACAAGAAGCCTGAGAATGAGATGGCAACAATAAACGATAAAAATATGATTTTAGTATTCATCACTTGCAAAATTATTCCTTTATATGTTAAGAAACAGAGTTTTATTTGTTAAAATTCGGTTAAAGTACTTGTAGAATTACTTCTATATAAAGAGGAAATCTACACATTAAGATCCTTTTTCGGATTAAAAATATAAATTAAAAAGAAAAACAGAATAGACACTCCAAGAAAATATTGATAATAATGATTGGCATTCTGGGATTTCACCATGGTTTCTGCTCCTGCAGCCTTTTTATTGACTGCATCCACAATTCTCTCCGGAGCTTCATTGATATTATTGCCGTCAATATAAGTTCCGTCCGTAGACTCTGCCATTTTCTTTAAAGCTTCAGTCTGTCTCTTTGAAATCACTGTTCCTCCGTTCACATCTGTTTTATACCCCATCAGCTGCCCGAACACATATTCCGGAACCGGAGCTCCTTCATCTGTACCGATTCCTACAGAAGTAATGCTTATACCTTCCTTATTTGCCAGTCTTATCGCTGCATTATCATTTCCTTCGTTATCTTCACCATCACTCAGCAAAATCACTTTTCTGGATCCTTTGCTTACATTTTTAAATTTATCAGCAGCAGCCTGCATGCCTTTCAGAAAATCTGTCCCCTGAATCTGCATAGAATTGGTTTCAATCCCGCTGATATAAGTTTCTGCAGAATTATAATCTGTGGTAAGAGGCATAATAGACATTGCATGTCCGGCAAAGATGACAATACCTACCTTATCATTATTCATTTTCTTCATGGTAGCTGTCATCAGGTTTTTAGCCTCTGTAAGACGGCTAGGGTCTATATCCTCAGCATTCATAGAATTGGATACATCCAGCATAAAGATCACATTGTTCAGTTTCTGAGTACTTTTCACTTCTTCCGAGCCATTCAAAAGGTCAATGATGGAGAATATCAAAAACAATGTTCCTAATAAATATAAAGCAGGAAAAAACCTGGTAAATCCTGACCTCTTTTCAAATAAATTATCGTGAAACTGGCTGGATGCAAAAATTTCCCTTTTCTTATTCCTCCATTTTAAGAAACGGATCAAAAAGGAAGCTAACAGCGGCAGAAGCAACAGTAAAAATAAATACCAATAATTTCCTAAAGACCAACTCATCAGCTTAAAATTTTATAAAACACCCATCTCAACAATGCATCAAACACCAGCATTCCCAAAGCAATCCAAAGGAATATTTTGAAATATTCTTCATAATTGTACAGTTTGGAAACTTTCACGTCAGATTTTTCCAGCTGGTTGATTTCATCGTATATTTCTTCAAGACTACTGTTTGAGGTTGCTCTGAAGTATTTACCTCCGGTAGTCTGTGCAATTTCTTTCAAGGTATTTTCATCAATGGTCACCTCGGTTTCCGTAAAGATAAGATCTCCGAAAATGTCCTGTGATGTCGGCATCAGAGCATACCCATTGGTCCCGATTCCGATTGCATATACCTTTATATTATTATTTTTTGCCAGTTCAGCAGCAACCTGTGGAGGAATAGCATTCTGAATATTGCTTACCCCATCTGTCATCAGGATCACCACCTTACTTTTAGCTTTGCTTTTAATCAAATGATTTACTGCAACGGAAAGGCCTTCTCCGATAGCTGTACCTGGTTCAAGACCTGCAGAATTCAGATTTTTAATTTCATCAATTACCACCTGGTGATCTGACGTAACCGGAACTTTGGTAAAGGCTTCTGCAGCATATGCAACCACTCCAATCCTGTCATTGGGACGTTTCTGAACAAATTTCACGGCAATATCTTTCAATGCGGTGATTCTGTCCGGATTCAGATCTTTAGCGAGCATACTTAAAGAAACGTCAATAGACAGCATAATATCCACACCTTTCGTATCATCCCTGTCCTGAGAAACCGTAAAAGTTCTTGGTCTTGCCATGGCAATAATCAAAGCAGCAAGAATGATATACTTTGAGATTTTCAGTAAAAAAAGTACGCCCTGGATTCCATCGCTGTGATCCATATTTTTTATGGTAGGCACTTTTATACCTTTTCTTTTCCGTCGCCCGGCATCTTTAATAAAAAGTGGGATAAACAGCAGAAAAAGCAATAAGAACCACGGGCTGTAAAACTCAAAATTAAACATCCTTTCTTAAGTTTTCAAATTCTAAATCTTTGGATGATCTTTTCACAAAATCTCTGATATTGGCAAAATCAGTCTCCATTGTATTTTGATCCGGAAATGTTTTGGCAAATTTTACCAGATCTCCTCTCAGGAATACATCCTCTATTATTTTTTCATTGTCCTGCGAAATTGTATTGTTCTTTTTCATGACATCAATAAGGTCATCCGTAAGAAGAACATCTGCAGGAAGGTGATATTGTTTCGTAATGAATGTTCTGGAAATATCAATCAGTTCAACATAGAACGAACGGAAGTTTCCTCCTTCAATATATTTTTTCTTTTTAAGAGAGTCAAGTTCTTTCAATGTCTGATTGGTAGCTACTACCGGAGAACTTTTGGATTTCCTGCCCCACTTTACAATCATAATAACTGCAATGATTATGGCAATACCTGCAAGCGCTGCCAGAATATAAAACTTATAAAGCTCCCAATAATCTTTAGCATCAAGTTTCACCTGCTTATTCTTCATGATATCATTGATCTGATCTGCCTTTTGAGCAGTATTAATGACATCTATTTCATAAGGAATGGTTTTAAGTACTTTATCCCCTACTTTGAATTCCAGTTCAGGAATGGTAAACTTCCCTTCATCGAAAACAGCAAATTCAATTTTTCTTTCGTAAGAATTGGCCGTCTGCCCTATACTGTCCTTAGTTTCTTCAAAGTGAAAAGGGAGCAGTTCATTTTTCGGAGCGGAAGTCACCTGCTGCTCATTAAGATTGTCAATCTTTATAGTAATATGATTGGTTTCCCCAAGAGCCAGGGTTTTCTTTTCTACGTTAGAGGATAATATCTGTGAAAAAGCATTCGCACAGATCAGAAAAGATAATATTAAAAGTATTTTTCTCAATGTTAAAATAATAAAGGCAAGTGCCTGATGTTTTTAGTTACGGGCTGAGCCCTGTGTTATTTCTTCTGAAAGTAATTATACAATAATTTTGAATAATCTGAACCAGTATTGATATTCATAAAACTGGCAGAGCTGTTGGCAAAATCTTCTTCCAGAGCTCTCAGCTTTTGTTTTTGAGCTTCAGCAAAGGTATACCGCCATCTTGCACTGGAAGTATTGGCCCATATTTCTTTTCCGGTTTCCACATCCAGTAAACGGGCATATCCTACATCGGGAATTTCATTATCTTTTTCATCATAAATCCTCATTCCCAACAGCTGGTGTTTCTTTGAAGCCACTCTCAGCATTTTGGAATCATATTCATCTCCAAAATCTGAAAACAGAAAAACCAGGGATTTCCTTTTGAAAATTCCCATCATATATTCCATCGCTTTGTCTATTCTGGATTCTGCCGGAACATAATCTGCAGTCAGAATATTACTGATAATGGAAAGAATATGTTTTCTTCCTTTCTGAGGAGGAATTACTTTATATACTTTATCAGCAAACAGGATCAATCCTACTTTATCATTGTTACCAGCTGCTGAAAATCCAAGGCTTGCTGCTATTTCTGCTACATATTCTCTTTTCAGCTGGACTTTCGTACCATAATCCATAGAAGCGGAAATATCAACAAGAATCATCATCGTCAGCTCCCTTTCTTCTTCCATTACTTTTACAAATGGCTCGCGGAACCGCGCAGTTTTATTCCAGTCGATTCTTCTGATTTCATCTCCAAACTGGTAAGGACGAACTTCTGAGAACGTCATCCCCTGCCCTTTAAAAGCACTGTGATATTGCCCCATCAAAGCAGCCTCCGTCTTTTTTCTGGTACGGATTTCAATCTGCTTTACTTTTTTTACAATATCTTTTATCTGCATAGGCGAGTTCAAGGTTTATAGTTCAAAGTTTGAGGTTTAAAGTTTCGAGGTAAACGAGCTACGTGATACGTGGTTTACAACTATACTTTTTAGTTTCTACTTTTTAAGTTCAATAGATACATTCAACCATTCATTATCAAACTTCGGACTGTATTTTTTATAAAAATTGATGGCTGGCTCATTCCAGTTCAATACCTGGAACACCATTCCGCTATAATTGTTGGATTTTCCATATTCCAGTGTTGCATCAAACAACATTTTTCCAATTTGCTTTCCTCTGAGCCTTTCTGTCACAACGAGATCTTCAAGATACAACCTCCTTCCTTTCCATGTTGAGTATCTGTCGTAATACAGTGATATCCCAACGATTTCACCTTCAAATTCCGCAACAAAAGCTCCCCAGACCGGAGAATTTCCAAAACCATCCTGAATAAATTCATCCAGCGTCACCGTTACTTCATGAAGTGCTTTTTCGTATTCCGCCAGTTCTTTAATTAAATCCAGCATGGAAGCACAGTCCTCCAGAACTGCTTTTCTAATTAGTACATCACTCATTATGGTGCCTGGATTTTTGCTAAAATTCTATTAACGATTTCTTCTGATGAAACTTCTTCTGCTTCGGCCTCGAAAGTCAAGCCAATTCTGTGTCTCAATACGTCTTTTGCCAATGCTTTTACATCTTCAGGAATCACGAACGCTCTTCCTTTTAAGAATGCGTATGCTCTTGAAGCGATGGCAAGGTTAATGGATGCCCTTGGAGAAGCTCCAAAGCTGATATAGTTTTTAAGTTCAGAAAGACCGTAATTTTCTGGATAACGCGTTGCAAATACCATATCCAGAATATATTTTTCAATTTTCTCATCCAGGTAAATCTGGTTGATCAATTCTTTTGCATCTACAATGTCCTGAAGGGAAATCACAGGTTTCACAGCCGGTTGATGCGAAGTTGAAACCATTCTCATTACCTGTCTTTCATCTTCAAAAGAAGGATAATCTATGGTACATTTCAACATAAAACGGTCACTCTGTGCTTCAGGCAGCAAATAGGTACCTTCCTGATCAATTGGGTTTTGGGTTGCCAATACAAGGAACGGCTTTGGAAGCTTCATCGTTTCATCACCAATTGTCACCTGTTTTTCCTGCATGACCTCCAAAAGAGCCGACTGTACTTTTGCCGGCGCACGGTTGATCTCATCCGCCAATACGAAATTCGCGAATACAGGACCCTTTTTTATAGAAAAATCATTGTCTTTGATATTATAAATCATAGTTCCTACTACATCTGCAGGAAGCAAATCCGGAGTAAACTGAATTCTTGAAAACTCACCATGAACAGCATCTGCCAACGTTTTTATGGCAAGGGTTTTGGCCAATCCCGGTACTCCTTCAAGAAGAACGTGACCATTTCCCAAAAGCCCAACCAAAAGACGGTCTACCATGTAATCCTGCCCAATAATAACTTTGTTGATTTCCTGTCTCAGAAGAGAAAATAAGTAGTTTTTTTCTTTTACTTTTTCCGTCAATTGGCGGATATCTTCAGCTTGATATATCTCTGACATAGCTTGATTTAAAATAAGTGGTAAATTTCTGATAAATACTTGCATTAATCAACACAATAAATGCCATTTTTGAGTTAAAGTTTGTTAAATATTCCGGGATTAACATGACATTTAAGGCTATAATGCTGAATTTCTTGTCTATAAACAAATCCATATATCCTAGTTATTTTCATAGATTTACCAGGCCTTTTTTGTCATTATTCATATAAAAAAGTGCTGCAAAATTACTTTCACAACACTTTTGATTTATCATCTCAATTTTTGGATCAAAACCTAACTCTCAAACACTTTAAAGTTTGGTTATTGTAATCGTAAAAGTATTTTCAGGAGCATCCGTTGTATCATCATAAGCTCCAACATTTATAAAATAATCAGTCCCTGATACAGTAGTAATCGTAAGCGTTTCTGCGGTACCACCTCCACCGTTATCTACTGTACCTGTACATGTCAGATTGCTGCAGCTTCCGCTATATACTCCTATCTGAGGATCAAAACTACTTCCGGAAGGCATTGCTACTTTAATCGTATACTGACTTCCATCTCCAACCAGTTTGAACCACGTCCCGTCATTCATTCCCGTATCTCCGGTACTGGTACATACAGTTATATTTCCTGAATTATTAGTGGCAGACACAGCATCATCCTGAGTATAGCTGTAAGGAAATACGGATGTAATCAAAGCTCCCGAGCATGCGTCATTAGCGGGTACTGCAGGAACCGTTTTAAAAACAAATTCTGAACACCCGGAGGATTCAACATTAGCAGAAACAGCCGTTATCTTCAAATAATAAGTGGTTCCCGTAGCAAGAGCTGCCGAAGGTGAAAAGGTTGTTCCGGATACTACCTGCTGATTAACAATATTAGCACTTCCCGGACTTGTCCCTATTGAAACTTTATATGAATCTGCTCCCGAAACAGGAAACCAGGTGATGTTAGGAGACAAGGAAACATTTTGAGTGTTATTGGCAGGATACATAATAAAAGGACAGGCAGGACCAGCACTTGACGTGAGCCCTGAAATAGTGACTGCTGATTTATAATCTGCTCTTATTCCACCCGGAGGAGCAGAAATATCTACTACATTACGATCTCCTTTATAGTAGAGAGTTGAATTGGGAATATGAGTATAGACATGGAAAGCTTCATCGAAATTATTAATATCGACATTCGGAGAATTTTCTTTTGCAGCAATAATCAGATTATCAATATTATTATAAGCAAAAGGCGTCGTGAAAATCACCTGAACTTTATTATTATTCTTAACTACAGTTCCTGTAAACACCTGTGTTAGTTGTGAAGCAGGAATCCAGTCTGTACCGGAAGAAAATGATATTTTCGATGTATGACCAAGGTAAACAGTCCAGTTTGAAGATTCTGTAATAGTTGACGATGGATCTACATAAAATGTAAGACCTGTAATATTACCTGCAGCATTGGCATTTATTTCCTGTTTAGGATAGATCTGCTGCACATAGGAATAAGAGAAAAAACTACTTACAGGTGCTGTCCCCACATTCGGAGCTCCAATATTGATATTGATCTGAGCACCCACTCCCACCACTACAAAAAACGAAATTAAAAGTAAAATTCTTTTCATTATTAATAAAATTAATCTCAATTGCCATGCTAATTTAATAATAAATACTATGAATACAACAATAAAAAAATATTTTAAACCATATGATTTAATACAAAGAAATTAATTAAACAAAAACATATTTAAAAATTAAAAAAAGTCAATATTTATCAATAAAACACCACTAATCATAAAAACAAAAGAAATTAAAAGTATTTTTAATACTTAATTAATATATTTACACTAAACATCAATCTATGTATAAAAGGCTATTTTTTTCAGGTATTTTCATAGCAAATCTGGCTTTATCACAAACAACGATGACCAATGTGATTTCAGATGCTGTTTATTACGATGGTTATGCAGCTACGGTATCCAACCCCGTTCCAAGCGGCCTGACCAGATTAAATAATGCCAGATATACAAGAAAACTTACAGATGCCGAACTAGACTCTTTCAAAGCCAAGATAGCTATGCGGGTAACAATAGCTGCATTGTGTGATAATTATGACCGCCTGGGAGAAGTCTTTTTAGCGATGGTTCCTAAAAATCAGTCTACTTACACCATTAACGATACGAATGTCAGAAGAATTGAGATAGGAAGGTATATTACCCCGTTCATGAATAAAAATAAAACCCCTTCAGAAGTTCCATATACTTATGATGTCAGTAATCTTTACAGTGTTTTTCATGATACAGCATTACGTAACGCCTATGATCTCTATGTGGAACTTGATGTTTTCGGAGTTCCTTATGCTGCTCAAACCCAGGTTTCAGGCTGCTCAAATAGAATTGATGTTTTTTCAGGAACTCTTACTTTTTTCTCAACGGATACAGGAGCAACCCCTACAGATACCAACAGTCTCGTACCTATATTAAGCTATAATAAACTCAACAACTATAACGGTACCGATGTTACCGGAGAAACTGTTAGAATTGTAACTTTTAATCTGCCCGATCCTGTTACTAATGCCCGATTTTTTGTAATATCTACCCCTCATGGTGCTAACAGTGGTGGTGAAGAATATATCAGAAGACAAAACTACACCTATGTAGACGACGTACAGGTACTCACTTATACTCCGGGAGGGATTTCATGTGAACCGTACCGGGTATATAACACCCAGGGAAACGGAATCTATGGATCTACTCCTAAAACTTTTGCAGACTGGACTTCATGGAATAACTGGTGCCCCGGAAATGCAGTTCCTATCAGAGAATTCACACTTCCCAGCTTAGCTGCAGGTAATCACACTCTGAAACACACAATACCAACAGCTGTTTTCAACCAGCAACAGGGAGACGTGATGTTATCAGTTTATATGCAGGGTAAAACCAATACAACTTTAAATGTTAAGGATATCAAAACTGTAGATGTAAACATATATCCTAATCCCACTTCTGACTTTGTACATATAAAATCAAAAACAGATGTAACCTCAATAGGTCTTTTCAATACAGAAGGAAGGAAACTTACTGAAACTTATAAAGAAAACAAGATAGATCTTTCACCATACAGTACAGGAATTTACTTTTTAAATATTGTTCTAAAAGACGGAACCACATTTAAACATAAAATCATCAAAAAATAAAACTATCTGTAAAATTATATTATAAATAAAACAACTAAGCCTTCCCGGATCTTTTCACAGGAAGGCTTTGCATTGGTATACACCTTGTCCGTTTTGTAAAATTCAACGTAAAAACATCATGATAAAGGTAAAAATCTGCCAGAAAAACAACCTGAATCCATCCTTTTTCTGAATAGTTAAAAAATTTTAACTTCAATCCTTTACCCAAAAAAATTGTCATTTCCAGTTTATTAAACTATTTTTGGAGATTAAAAATTTCGCAAAATGAATTATCATTTTCAAGCGCACAGACAGGTAAGAAAGAACCTTTTAGACGTCCTTCAGAACACATCTCATGAAGATCTGATTCTGATTCCGGATGGCTTCAACAATAATATCTACTGGAATATTGCTCATACAGTTGCTACACAGCAGCTTTTGCATTATTACCTAAGCGGAAATCCTTTCCGTATTGATAAGTATTGGATTGAAACCTACAAGAAAGGAACTTTACCGAATTTGAATGTTCAGAAATCAGAAGTGGAAGATTTAGAATTTTTACTTACAGAAACTTCAAAGATTTTAATGAAGGATTATGACAGTGATTTTTTCTCAGACTACACTCCTTACACAACAAGTTTCGGGATGGATCTGAAAAGCATCCAGGATGCTATTATCTTCAACAATATGCATGAAAGCCTTCACTATGGATATGTGATGGCACAGAAAAGAGCAATTTTAGGTGAGAAGTATTAGATTCAAGGTTTAAGGTTTAAGGTTTAAGGTTTAAGGTTTAAAGTTATGGGAACTATTAATAGATTTGAGGATTTAGAGATATGGAAATTATCCCGACAACTTTGTAATGAAATCTATGACATCATAGCATCTACCAACCTTAAGAATAACTTTAAACTCTGTAATCAAATTGATGGATCTTCAGGCTCAGTAATGGATAATATTGCTGAAGGATTTGAAAGAAACGGTAATAGAGAATTTATACAATTCCTTTCTATTGCGAAAGCGTCCTGTGGAGAAACCAGATCACAATTGTATCGGGTTTTTGATAGAAATTTTATTTCTCAGGAAAAATTTGAAACATTAATTGAGCAGACAGAAACATTAAGTAAAAAGATCAGCTCATTTATAAAATATTTAAATACAACAGATTTAAAAGGAACAAAGTACAAAAATTGAATTTCAAAACTTTAAACATTAAACTTTGAACTTTAAACTTTGAACCTTAAACATAAAATTTTAACAACTCAATGAAAGACGATTTTATTTTCGGGCTGCGTCCCGTGATTGAAGCAATTGAAGCGGGAAAAACGATTGACAAGGTCTTTGTGCAGAATGCACTTCAAGGTCCTATTTATGCTGAACTAAAAGCAATTTTAGCGAAAAATAAAATCCGTCCCAATTATGTTCCGGTTGAAAAACTGAACCGTTTTACAAGAAAAAACCACCAGGGTGTGGTCGCTTTTATTTCGGATGTACCGTTTCATAAAGTGGAGGATATTGTTCCACAGTTATTTGAACAGGGAAAAACTCCTTTTCTTTTGATTCTGGACAGACTTACTGATGTAAGAAACTTTGGAGCAATCTGCAGAACGGCAGAATGTGTAGGTGTTGATGCCATCATCATTCCTGAAAAGGGTGCAGCTCCTATTAACTCTGATGCTATAAAAACCTCTGCAGGTGCTATTTACAATATTAAAATATGTAAAGAAAACAACCTGGCTCATGCTGTGGATTTTCTTCAGCAAAGCGGAATTTCCGTGTATGCTGCCAGCGAAAAAGCTCAGAAATTAATTTATGATGTGAACCTTACAGAGCCATGTGCTATTGTTATGGGAAATGAAGAAACCGGAATTTCTAAAGAAGTACTGCATCATGCTGACGAAAAAATAAAACTTCCTATTGAAGGAAAAACTCAATCTCTGAATGTTTCTGTAGCATGTGGAGCGATTTTGTATGAAGCGGTAAGACAGAAAATGACTGCTATACCAACTCCTTAAACATGAAAATAAAATTGCTTTTACCATTATTTTTTGCGCCATTTATTTATAATGCACAGACAAAAAATATAGCAACCGACAACTCCCTTACCACTGAACTTGACAAAATGGTTCAGAAGGAAGCGCTCTCTTATATGCAGAATCCTGCACGTGTAGGGCTTTCAATAGGTGTTTTTAAAGATGGTAAAAGTTATTTTTATAATTATGGAACAACGGAAATCGGAAAATCAGAACTTCCGACCTCCAAAAGTCTGTATGAGATTGCATCCATCACCAAGACCTTTACCGGAACACTTCTGGCTCATGCTTTAGTGGATGGTAAAATAAACATGGATGATGATATCAGGAAATATCTGAATGGAAATTATCCTAATCTTGAATTTGAAATGCATCCGATAACAATTGGCAACCTTACCAATCATTCATCAGGATTGCCCCAGTTTTTACCGGATCAGTCTGAAACATTCAAAAAACCGATGGACTCTGTTGCAGCAGCGTTGTCTGATTTTTATAAAAACTATTCAAAAAAGAAGTTTTATGAAGATCTTCATCAGGCGAAAATTGATTTTGCACCGGGAACAGAATACAGATATTCCAATGTAGGAACACAGATTGCAGGAGATATCCTGGAAAAAGTATATCAGAAAAGCTATGAAAACCTGCTTTCAGAGTATATTACAAAACCTCTGAAAATGAACCAGACCATTATTGGTACGAATTCTGCACGCCTATTGACTTGTTACAACGAAAAAGGAAAGGTAATGCCAAGAAATTTCACAACGATTTTTGCTCCGGCAGGTGGAATTATGTCCACTACAGAAGATCTGGTGAAATACATGCAGTATCATCTGGATGAGAGTAATAAGTATGTAAAAGCATCTCATACTCCTCTTGTAAAAAGTGAAGGAGATGCTATTGGATTGTATTGGAGACTGCATACTTATGAAGACGGAACGCAAACGGTTTATCATACAGGAGGGACATTTGGTTTTTCAAGTGTGCTTCAGATCTATCCGTCAAAAAATATAGGAGTCGTTGTACTGTCCAATGAGTCAGATGGAGAATCTCAGGGGAAACTGCATGATATTGCAGACAATATAGTAAGAAACAGTAGTAAAAAATAAAGTTAAAATCAAATGAAGAACATTGCAGCGCTTGCGCTTATATCATCAATAGCTCTTGTATCTTGTAAAAAAGAAACAGCAAAAATAACAAAAGTAGATCCTAAAACCGGAAAAACAGTAACCGTAGAAGTTCCTGCAGATTCTGTAGCAAAAGTTGCAGAAAACCCGGCAATCAAGGATTCAGCAGGAGTTATTACACAGACTTTTAAGCTTGAAAAAGGAAAAACATATCCTCTTACCACTTATCAGAGAGATGTAAAAACAATGACGGATCCTCAGGGAAAATCTATCACAGCAACCAGCGAATCTACAGATGAGATGAATTTTGTAGTTAATGACATTAAAGGGAATGTATATGAAATGACCCTTAATCTTGTAGCGAAAAGAAATTCTCAGTCTGCACAGGGAAAAACTGTAGTAGTAGATACCAAACTTGCTCTTCCTAAAGAAGATGATCTTAAAATGATCTGGAATGTAAACAAGGCACTTACCGGAAACAAACTTGCCATGAAAATGGATACAAAAGGTAATGTAATCTCTATCACAGGATTTGATGCTGTGTACACAAAAGTTTCCAATGCAGTAGGAACTCTTATCAAAGATGCCAATCAAAAAGCAAGTGTTGTGGCAAGCCTTAAAGAATCATTCAACGAAAAGGTACTGAAAGATCAATTCCATAAAAACCTGATGATTATTCCTAAAAAAGGAGTAAAAATTGGTGAGAAATGGTCTACTTCAGAAAATGCAGATGCAAGCGGAGCTGTAAAAGTAACCTCTAATTATGTAATGAAAAGCTTAGGAAACGGAACAGCAGAAATTGCCGTTACCGGAGGTATTCCTAAGAAGACTGAAAAGAAAGCTCAGGGACCTATTACACACAGCCTGAGCAGTGAACTGGCTCAGAACGGAACCATTAAGTTTGACGAAAGCACAGGATGGATTACCAACCAGAATATCAATGTAAAAACGACACAGATAGAAACCATTTCAGATGGAAAACAGTCTCAGTCTATGAAAAGCGTTTCCAATTCTTCGGTAATGGTAAACCCATCTGCTAAATAAAATAACTGAATTAAATGCATTCAGGGTTTAAAGTTTAAACCCTGAACTTTAAATTTTTTAAATTATGAAGTACATTCTTGAGTTAGTACTCACTGCCATTATTATTTTCTTTGTCTGGAATATTCTGAAAAGAATTTTCTTTAAGACATTTTATAGTTACCGTTTTAATAACAATAATCAAAACAACGGACAGCAGGACATACACAACTCGAATAAGAATAACAAACAGAACCTTAACTGGGATGCAGAAACTGTAGACTATGAAGAGGTGAAAGAGAGTAAGGACAAAAGGTAATCATTCCAAGAAATAAAAGATAATAACCAGCATGGCAAAAAATAAAAACTTCATTTATATTGCAGCTTCATTAGTAGTATTTATAGTTTTAGCATTTTTATATTCTACTCCTGTATTTACAGGTAAACAGCTTTTCCAGCACGATATTGTGCAATATAGAGGAGGAGCAAAAGAACTGCTCGACTATAGAGCGAATACCGGAAATGAGACCTACTGGAGTGACTCCATGTTTGGGGGAATGCCGACTTATCAGATGGGAAGCCAGTTCAAAGGTGACATCATCAAAAAAATCGACAGCAATCTGAATTTCCTGCCAAGGCCGGTTAATTATCTCTTCCTGCTGTTTGCAGGTTTTTTCCTTTTGGGAATGGTTGTAGTCAGAAACTGGAAGTATGCGCTTTTAGGGGCTACTTTCTTTGGACTTTCAACCTATTTTTATATCATTATTGCAGCCGGACATAACGGTAAAGTAAATACCATTGAATATTTTGCACCGCTGCTAGCCGGAATTTTACTCGTTTATATTAGAAAACAATACATCTGGGGGTTCATTGTTACTACCCTTTTTATGGGACTGCAGATTGCAGCCAATCACCCACAGATGACGTATTATCTGTTCCTTGCACTAGGATTCTTATTCCTGTCTGAACTCATCAGAGCCATTCAGAAAAAGACACCGATGAAGCATTTTCTTATTTCATCAGGAATTATTGCAGCATCATGTATTATCGGAGTTGGAATGAATTCACAAAGAATCATGGCCAACTCGGAATATGTAAAAGAAACAGTTCGTGGAAAGCAGATCTTAAATAATGACAGCCACACTTCAGGAAAATCCGGAATGGATAAAGAAAGTATGCTGATGTGGAGCTATGGACAGCTTGAAACTTTAAACCTATTTATCCCAAGATTGATGGGTGGAGGAAGCCAGGAGCCGGAAGGAAAAGAAATGATGAATAAAGTTCAGGAACTGGTTCAGGAAAATGTAGGTTCACAGGCTGAAATGGACAGAATTTCAAAAGGTTTCAGCGGAATGACCTACTGGGGAGATCAGCCGGGAACTTCAGGACCTGCTTATCAGGGAGCCATTGTGTGTTTCCTTGCTTTATTAGGGTTTTTCTTTGCCAGAAAAAAATACCGTTACTGGATTTTAGGGGCTTCTATCCTGACTATTTTACTGGCTTGGGGAAGTAACTTTATGCCGTTATCTGATTTCTTTATTGATTATGTTCCGTTCTATAATAAATTCAGAGCACCTTCTTCAATCCTGGTGGTTGTAGAATTATTATTCCCTTTAATTGCCATTCTGGGGTTATACAGATTCTTCACAGATGAAGAACTTACTGAAGAATATAAGCAGAAAATTCTTATGTATGTTGGAGGTGGAACTTTAGGGTTTTTATTGATCCTCTTGATCTTCGGAAAATCACTGCTAGGTTTTTCAACAGAAAGCGAAAAGACTTATTTTCCTCCTTTCCTGCTTGATTATCTTGTAGATGAAAGATATAAACTATTCAGAATAGACGCTATAAAAGCATTCATTTATGTAGCCATTACTGCGGCAGCATTATTCTTAACTTTAAAGAAAAAGCTTAATCAGAATATTGCTTTGGTAGTGATTGGAGTTGTAAGTTTATTTGATCTTTGGACCGTAAACAAACGTTATCTGAATGACGAAAACTATGTAGATAAAATCTTTGCTGAAAATCCTTTCCAGACAGAAAGTTCAGACCTGCTGGCTGAAAAAGTTCAGGGAAATCCGAATCTGGAATCTATTTTATCCAATGTGAACATCAACAAAACATTGGAAACTATTGCCGACAAAGACAAAACGCACTACAGAATTTACAACCAGACTTTAGGAGTAACAAGTGAGACCAATACCTCTTATTTTAAAGCTTCAATTGGTGGTTACCACGCTGTAAAACTAAGAAGATATGATGATGTTCTGAATGAATACATCAATAGTGTAGACAGTGTAAAAACTCCTAATGTATTAAACTTATTAAATGCCAAATACATGGTTTTCGGAGGACCTGAGCAGCCACAGGTTGTTCCTAATCCAAAAGCCAACGGAAATGCATGGTTTGTAAGTGATTTAAAGTTTGTAGATACTCCTAATCAGGAAATAAAATCCATTGGAACTATCGACAACAAAAAAACAGCAGTTATTGCATCATCTGATAAATCATATTTTGACAACAAACCAGTTCAGGCAGATCCTACAGCATTTATCAATCTTACAAAATACCAGCCTAACGAACTTGAATTTAAATCTCAGTCGAAAACGCCTCAATTGGCAGTATTCTCTGAAGTATATTATCCTCACGGATGGAAAGTCCTGGTGGATGAGAAAGAAGTTCCTTATATCAAAGCAGATTACTTGCTTCGTGCAGTACATGTTCCGGCAGGAAATCACCATATCAGAATGGTTTTTGAACCTGAAGTAATAGAAAAAGGAAAATGGGTTTCTCTGCTGTCATTCGGATTATTTATTTTATTGTCCGCATTTGGAATTTTCTGGATCAACAAAAACAAGAAAAAAGAAATTGTAGCTGAACAAAAAGCTTAAAACAATATAATATTGTGCAATGTCATTCTGAATGGCAAAATATTCAAAATGGAACAGAAGAAAATATTGATTATCACCTATTACTGGCCTCCTGCGGGAGGTCCTGGTGTTCAAAGATGGCTGAAGTTTGCAAAATATCTGCCGGATTTCGGATGGAAACCTATCATTTATACTCCGGAAAACCCAAGTTATCCATTGCTGGATGAAACGCTGATGAAAGATATTCCTGAAAACATTGAGATGGTGAGAACCAAAATCTGGGAACCTTATCAGCTGGCTGAAAAACTGAATAAAAGCAATAAAAAGTTTAAGGCAGGACAATTTGACGTAGGAAAAAATCAAAGCTGGAAATCCAGACTTTCGATCTGGGTAAGGGGAAATTTTTTCATTCCCGATGCCAGAGTTTTTTGGGTAAAACCTTCCATTACATTTTTGGAAAAATATCTGAAGGAAAATAAAATAAATACGATTGTAACTTCGGGTCCTCCACACTCACTTCATCTGATTGGTTTAGGACTTAAAAATAAAATGCCGGATCTGAAATGGATTGCCGATTTTCGTGATCCATGGACAGAAATTTCCTATTATAAACACCTGAAACTAACCAAAAGTTCAGATAAAAAACACCGTCAGCTTGAGAGTGCTGTATTTAAAAATGCAGACATCACTTTGGCTACAAGTTATACCGATGCGGAAAACTTCAGGAAAGCAGGAGCTAATGCCATTTGTATTACGAACGGATTTGATGAAAGTGATTCTGATAAAAGTGTAACAAGGCAAATGAGCAGTGCTTTTACTTTAAGTTATATCGGCGTTTTGGAGCAGCTCAGAAATCCTGAGAATCTTTGGAATGCACTTGACGAACTTGTAAAGGAAAATGCTGAATTTGCAACTGATTTTAAATTGAAATTTGTAGGAAGAATAGATGATAAAATCCTGCAGTCTATCGAAAATTCAAGTCTGAAAAATCACATCCTGAACCTTGGATATCTTGCCCACGGAAAAGCTGTGGAGGAAATGCAGAATTCAGATTTGCTTCTAATTACCAATTTCCCGAACGAATCTTCAAAAGGAATTATTCCAGGAAAAATATTTGAATATCTGGCTTCAGGAAAACAGATTCTGTCATTCGGTCCCGATAGAGCTGATGTTGCAAAAATTCTGGAAGAAACCCAGGCAGGAAAGCATTTTAATTATCAGGATACAGAAACTGTCAAGAAATTTATTCTTGAAAAATTCAACCTTTGGAAAGAAGGAAATCTTCTTGAAAACACTCAGCATATAGAGCAGTTTTCAAGAAAAAATTTAACCCGTCAGTTGACTGAAATTTTATAATATAAAGAAAGGAAGTTAGAGGCCGGAAGTTAAAAATATCCGCCTCAACTTCTAACTTCTAACTTCTAACTTCTAACTTCTTCTAAATCGTCCACTGATCATTTACCACAGCGATCAGATAATATTTCCCCTGAAATTCTTCAAATACAAAACGGAGTGTTTTCCAATCCATATCACCATACTTTTCCGTTCCTTTGATATAGTTTTCGGTAAAGTCATGTTTAGGATAAATTTCTTTTAAATTATTCAGGGAATTACCTCCGCCGATGAATTTATTCAGTGAATATTGGGATGCAGTAAAGTCTTTAGAAAAAACCCATTTACCAAGATAATCATTGATTGTTGCCTTATATGGATCTCCAGAGCCATCATGTGCTCCCCAGGTAAACAATGTTTTGGCAGGCTGATATTTCTCAAAATCTGCTTTAGAAAAATGCTTATCACCTTTGATATCCACAAAAGCATACATTGAAAAACGGATTCCTTTTTCAGGGTGGATCAAGGATGCAAAACTGGTATAATCTTTATTTTTCAGAGCTTTCAAAACTTCATCATTGGTCTGCTTCAAAACTGCTTCTTTATTGGCAATATTCCGAACGGTACCCGCACTGTCTGTTTTATTTTGTGCTATAGAATCAATCACATTGGGAACAGGTTTTCCAGCCTCTTTTTTACAGGCTACAACCATAACCAAAACAACCAATGGAATAAGTAATTTTTTCATATTTTAAATTTTGCAGTTGCTAAAAAACACCAAAACTGATGCCAACCGATAAATGATATAAAGTGATAAAGACTATGGGAGTTGATGGGTTATAGCTTCTCATTTTAAAAATTACATCGTACATTTGTTAGATGAAAATGTTGGATATTCTCATTATCGGAGCCGGGCCAATCGGTTTGAACTGTGCCCTTGAAGCTCAAAAAAATAATCTTAGCCATCTCATCATAGAAAAAGGAACCATTGTCAACTCTCTGTACAATTATCCTTTATATATGCGTTTTTTCTCCACTGCGGAAAAACTCGAGATTGATGAAATTCCATTTATTTCAACTGCTCCCAAACCAGGAAGACAGGAAGCATTAGAATATTACCAGGGAATTGCCAGACAAAAAAAGCTTAACATTAATCTGTATGAAAAAGTGCTGAATGTTTCGAAAAATAATGAAATATTTGAGATCAGTACTTCCAAAGCAAACTATCTGGCTAAAAATATAGTGATTGCTACCGGATTCTATGATATCCCCAACCTCATGAATATTCCCGGTGAAAATCTTCCAAAGGTCAAGCATTACTATACTGAACCTTATCCTTATGCAAGACAGAAAATTGTAGTTGTAGGATCAAGTAATTCTGCGGTAGATGCGGCCCTGGAAACCTATAGAAAAGGTGCTGAAGTAACCATGATTATTCGTCATTCTGAAATTTCCAAAAGTGTAAAATACTGGGTAAAACCGGATATAGAAAACAGAATTGCAGAAGGCAGTATTAAAGCTTATTTTAATGCAGAAATGATCGAAATTAAAGACAATACCATTATTTTCAAAGATGAAAACGAAGAAATTCACGAAATCGACAATGATTTTGTTCTGGCCATGACAGGTTATCTTCCTGATTTTGATTTTCTGAGAAATTCAGGTATTGAACTCAACGGTGACTGCCTGAATCCATTTTATAACCTTGAAACTATGGAAACCAATATTCCCAACCTCTATCTTGCAGGAGTTGTATGCGGCGGAAAAGATACTCACCTCTGGTTCATTGAAAACTCAAGAATTCATGCGAATATGATCATTAGCACAATTCTTTCCAAATCTTAATTGAATTCATACATTCATATAAAAAAGCGGGTAATCCTTAGTGAATTACCCGCTTTTTCAGTTTTTGACTTATCAATCAGAGTTTTTATTTTCTCTATATTAATTCATCTTCAACTTTATTCTTATTCTTAAGCATCCATGGAATGATAAAGTAAAAACCGATAGCAATAGCAACAGCCAGTACTCCTGTTCCAATCCATAATGTGTTAAAGCCTAATTTCTCTGCAATCAGTGTTCCTATGTAAGGTGTAATGATGAATGCAATGGAAAATGACATTCCGTTCAATCCCATATAAGCACCTTTATTGTTCTCTCCTGAACGTAATGCTGTAATGGTTGACATAAAAGGAAGTGTCCATATTTCTCCCACACAAAGTAATGTCATAGACAGAACAAGGGTAACCATACTATAATCGAAAGCCAGCATTGCATAAGAAACTCCACACAGGAAAGTTCCGATAAGCATGGTAAAAGCTAACGTAAAATACTTCTCAGCAATCTGTACCAGTCCCATTTCCAGCAATACAATCAGAAAACCGCTGTATCCAAGAATATAACCGATGTTTTGCTGACTCATATGTGCGGTATCTTTATAAAATATTGTCAGCGTACTGAATAACTGGAAGAAACATATTGAAAACAACATACAGAACACGCAGTACATCAAAAATTTACCGTCCCGGTATGGAGAGCTTTCTTTTTTAATGACAATTGTTTCTTTTACCTTTTTCGCCTGTTGTTTGGCCAATCTTGCGCGGTCTTTAAAGAACCAGATATACATCAGCCCAGCCAGCAAAGCAGCCAGTGCATTACTGAAAAACAGAAATTCATAAGAAATAGCAGATAAAATACCTCCTAATGCAGGCCCGATAGAAAATCCAAGATTTACAGCCATACGGTTCAGTGAAAAAGCCCGGGTAATATTTTCTGGTTTCGCATATTTTGTAATAGCCACCGAGTTTGCCGGACGAAATGTTTCACTTACAATACTCTGAGCTAAAATAATCCCAGCCAAACCAGCTTCGGTTGTAAAAAGCGGAATTAAACAAAATAAAGGAACGCTGAGGAGTAAACTCAGACTCTGTACCCTGTATTCGCCAATTTTATCCGTAATCATTCCTCCCAGCCACGAACCAATGACGGAACCTATTCCAAAAAAGCTCAGAACAATTCCTGAATTTTCAATACTGAAATGTAAATGATTGGTCATATAAACTCCCAAAAACGGAAGTACCATAGAACCAGCCCTGTTGATGAGCATTACCAACGCCAGCATCCAACTCTCCTGCGAGAGTCCTTTGAAAGAACTCGTATATACGTTAATTAGTCTCACAATAATATTTTGGGGGGAATTTGAAAATGCAAAATTAGATAAAATTAACCCAAAAGCCCTTATTTAAACCCTTTTTTTATAAATAGCATCCATAAAAACAGACTATCAGCTGTATCCTAAAAAACGTTTTTTTTACTTTATAAAACTCAAAAGCTTTTATAAAAACCGTAAATTGCAGTAACAACAATGGTTTTAGACTAAAATAACTTAAAAACACAATAAAATTTTAATCAATACGTAAGAATGGTAACCTAAGAAAATTTACATGATACACTTTCCTTTTACAGTATTGACTGCCGGCAATCCTACTATATTTCCTCCGGAAAACCCATTTTCGAATTTCCCAAAGCTCCTTTCAGAATGGATTATTATGCTCTGTGCATTTGTACTGCAGGAGAAATCAACATTGAGATAGACCGCCAGAAATATAAAGTGGATGCCAACAGTTTTCTCATGGCTGCTCCTTCTACAATTGTAAAGTTTGGAAAGACCAGTAATAATTTCACAATGAAACTGCTGTTCTTCGACAAGAATTTTCTGATTAAAAATATTTCCAATCCCTTTATCATTGAAAAAATGAACCTTTTCTCCAAAGGGTCATACAGTATCGTAAAAACCACTTCAAAAAATTCTTCTTTACTCCAAAATATTTTGGATGATCTTGATAAAAAATCTAAAAAGCAGGGAAAGTTTACAGAAGAGATTATCCGTACCATTATTTTCCATCTGCTGCTGGAAACCGCTGAGATTATGGAACAGGAAAACTCTGCAAATCCGGAAAAAGAAGATGGAAAAAAAGACCTTTATCTGAAATTCAGCAAACTGATCAGGGAAAATATTACCCGGGAGCGAACGGTTAAGTTTTATGCGGATCAACTGTATGTTTCCAACAAATATCTTATCGAAATCATTAAAAAGGCAAGTGGAAAAACACCTCACGAGGTTATTGACGAAGCTTTGCTGAAGGAAGCGTATGTAATGCTTGGGAATCCTGACATGACGATTTCTGAGGTTGCATTTGAGCTTCAGTTTAATTCAGCTTCTGCATTTGGCCGTTTTTTTAAAAAACATACTGCGCTTTCTCCTTCGGAATACAGAATTAAAGAAAATATTCAGTCATGAGAATTTGGGGATAATAATTCTGAAGTTGGGGATATATATCGCTTTGTGAATAGAGGTACCTTTATACTGTTAATTAAAAACAATACAAAATGAGTACGATCAATTCAAAATTCGACAAAGTTTTAAATGCCTCTGACCAGTTTGGGAACGTAAACCACGAACCGGATTCAAGTAAAGAAGTTCAGATTAACACTCCTGAAAAAACGATGCCTTTCTCCGACCAGATCGGAAACTATCAACGTAATAAAGGTATCCCTTTGCAGTCTTACGAAAACAGCAAAATTTATATTGTAGGAAGCGGAATTGCAGGTATGTCTGCCGCTTATTATTTTATCCGTGATGGCCGTGTACCAGGCAAAAATATTATTTTCCTTGATCAATTGAATATTGAAGGCGGATCTCTGGACGGAGCAGGTAATGCAAAAGACGGTTATATCATCCGTGGAGGAAGGGAAATGGACATGACTTATGAGAATTTATGGGATATGTTCCAGGATATTCCCGCTTTGGAACTTCCTGCACCATACAGTGTACTGGATGAATACCGCCTCATCAATGACAATGACCCGAATTATTCTAAAGCAAGACTGATCCACAACCAGGGACAGATACAGGACTTCAGTAAATTCGGACTTGAGAAAAAAGATCAGCTGGCCATTGTAAAACTTCTGTTGAAGAAAAAAGAAGAACTTGATGATCTTACAATTGAAGACTATTTTGCAGAATCTTTTCTGAACAGTAACTTCTGGTTCTTCTGGCGTTCTATGTTTGCCTTTGAAAACTGGCACAGTTTACTGGAACTGAAGCTGTATATGCACAGATTCCTTCATGCTATTGACGGAATGAAAGACTTCTCATGTCTTGTTTTCCCAAAATACAACCAGTATGACACCTATGTAACCCCACTGAAAAACTTTCTGATAGAAAAAGGAGTACAGATTCAGTTCAATACTTTGGTAAAAGATCTTGACATTCATATTAACACGGAAGGAAAAACAGTAGAAGGAATCATCACTGAACAGAGTGGAGAGGAAGTAAGAATACCAATCGGTAAAGATGATTACGTTATTGTAACTACCGGATCTATGACTGAAAGTACATTCTACGGAGACAACAATACCGTTCCTGAAGTTACCATAGACAACAGCAGTGCCGGACAAAGTGCCGGATGGAAACTGTGGAAAAATCTCGCAGCCAAATCTGAAGTATTTGGGAAACCTGAAAAGTTCTGCAGCCATATTGAAAAATCTTCATGGGAATCTGCAACATTAACTTGCCGCCCTTCCGCATTCACAGAGAAACTGAAAGAGCTGTGTGTGAATGATCCTTATTCAGGCAGAACTGCTACAGGAGGTATTATTACCATTACAGACTCCAATTGGGTAATGAGCTTTACCTGCAACAGACAGCCACACTTCCCTACTCAGCCGGATGATATTCTTGTAGTTTGGGTTTATGCCTTGTTAATGGATAAAGAAGGTAATTACATCAAAAAACCAATGCCTCAGTGTACCGGAAACGAGATACTGGCCGAGCTGTGCTACCACCTTGGAATGACAGATCAACTGGATAATGTCATAGAAAACACCATTGTACGTACTGCATTCATGCCTTACATCACTTCCATGTTTATGCCAAGAGCGCAGGGAGACCGTCCGAGAGTAGTTCCTGAGGGGTGTACCAACTTAGGACTTGTAGGACAGTTTGTAGAGACCAATAATGATGTTGTATTCACGATGGAAAGTTCTGTCAGAACTGCAAGAATTGCTGTTTACAATCTACTTAACCTAAATAAACAGGTACCGGATATCAATCCTTTACAGTATGATATCAGACATTTATTGAAAGCTACCCAGGCACTAAATGACTATAAACCTTTCCTAGGAGAAGGAATTTTAAGAAAAATATTAAAAGGAACTTATTTTGAACATATCCTGGTAAACCGTCCTGAAGAAAAAGAAGAACATGAATCTTTTCTGATGGAGCAGGTGGGCAGATTCCAGGAATGGGTCAAAGGCGTGAAGGGATAGGTGAATTTGTTGGAAAATGTAAAGCAGCGAAAACCCAACACAAGATTGCATCACTTTCGGTTCGCAATGACATCATGTATAAATAAAAATCAGGACTCCAAATGAAGTCCTGATTTTTTTATTATCTATTCCCGAAAATTATTCAGGTTTAAAAGAATCTTTCAGTGTTACTGTACGGTTAAATACCAAAGTTTCCTCTGTAGAGTCCTGATCTTTTGTAAAGTATCCTATTCTCTGGAACTGAAGAGGTTCACCAACAGCTACATCTTTCAGGCTTGGCTCAGCAAAACCTTTCACAATAGCCATAGACTCAGGGTTAATGAAGTTCAGGAAATCAACATCTTTTTCAGCATCAGGCTGCTCCACAGTAAACAAATGATTATAAGTTCTCACTTCTACAGGAAGAGCATGTTTTGCAGATACCCAGTGTAAAGTTCCTTTTACTTTTCTTAAACTTTCTTCTGTTCCGCTTCCTGATCTGCTTTTCTCATCATAGGTAGCATAGATGGTAGTGATCTCACCATTTTCATCCTTCTCTACTCTTTCAGCTTTGATGATATAAGCAGATTTCAAACGAACTTCTCCACCTAATTTCAGTCTGAAGAATTTATTGTTAGCTTCTTCCTTGAAGTCTTCACGTTCAATATACAGCTCTCTTGAGAAAGGAACTTCTCTTGTTCCCGCATTTTCCTGCTCAGGATTATTTTCAGTCTCCAACCATTCTTCCTGACCTTCAGGATAGTTTTCGATCACTAATTTCACAGGATCTACAACTGCCATTACACGTTTTGCAACCTTATTAAGGTCTTCACGTACACAGAAGTCCAGCAATTGAATTTCAATAAGATTTTCTCTTTTTGCAACCCCTACTTTATCAATAAAGTTTCTGATGGAAGCTGGCGTAAATCCTTTTCTTCTCATTCCTGAAATGGTAGGCATTCTAGGGTCATCCCATCCTGTTACTACTCCTTCTGCTACCAATCTCTGCAGCTTTCTTTTAGAAGTAATCATATAGGAAACGTTCATCCTTGCAAATTCTCTCTGTTTGTTTTTAACCCTTCCTTCTTCATAAACCTGATCTAAATACCAGTTGTATAAAGGTCTGTGATTTTCAAACTCCAAAGAACAAAGTGAGTGTGAAATTTGTTCGATATAATCGGATTCACCATGTGCCCAGTCGTACATCGGATAAATTTTCCATGCTGTGCCTGTTCTGTGGTGAGGTTTATTTAAAATTCTGTACATCACAGGGTCACGCATATTCATGTTCGGTGAAAGCATGTCGATTTTTGCACGAAGAGACATTGAACCACTTTCAAATTCTCCGTTTTTCATCCTTTCAAATAAATCTAATGATTCTTCAACGGGACGGTTTCTGTATGGAGATTCAATTCCTGGTTCCGAAGGATTTTTTCTTTGCTCAGTAATCACTTCTGAAGGCTGCTCATCTACATAAGCTTTTCCTTCTTTAATTAACTGAACTGCCCAATCGTAAAGCTGCTGGAAGTAATCGGATGCGTACAAAACTTTATCCCATTTGAAACCTAACCATTCAACGTCTTTCATGATAGAATCTACGAATTCCTGCTCTTCTTTCTCAGGGTTAGTATCGTCGAAACGAAGGTTTACGGGAGCATTGTATTTTTCACCCAGGCCAAAGTTGATACAGATGGCTTTTGTGTGCCCTACATGCAAATAACCATTGGGTTCAGGGGGAAAACGGAAACGGATCTCATCTCTTTTCAGACCGTTTGCCATATCATCTTCTATAATTTGCTCAATAAAATTGAGTGATTTTTTTTCTTCTTCCATTAAAGTAGCTTTTATTTTTTAGCAAAAAAAGTTTCACAAAGTTACGGAAAAATAAGCGTTTGTAAAAGTGATAATTTAAAAGCCTTATCCTTTGTATTTCAGTAATTTTCATTAATTTCGGGAAAGCTAAAACCATTTAACCAATTATCAATCATGGCCGTTTATATCTTAAGTAACCGGAAGATCATTCGTCATAAAGGCGAAAGAGTAGATTCTTTTTCCAATGATGAATACTCAATTCCAAATTTCAGGATTGCTAAATGTGATTTTGATAACTACAAAGAGCCCACTGCTCAAGCCAAAAAGAAAAAAGACTACACCAACAGAAATATCTTAAATTATAAGTTTTTCTCCGAACCCGAAAAACAGGGCTATGAAGAAGTTTTGGATGTTCTGCTGAGTGAGAAAGGAATTAAAAAATCTCCTCTTACAGCCAATAATCTTGGTGGCACCCAAAGAATGTTCTATGAGCTGTACAAAAACATGTCTTCCACCAAAGACAGAAGCGATGTACTGATATTCATCCATGGTTATCTGTATGATTTTGATGATGAATTAAAGGCGATCCTTGATCTTAAGAAAATATTCATTGATAATCCGGCTTCTCCTGTAGAACATATCTTATTTGTAAGCTGGCCAGCCTCAGGAAGCATTATTCCGTTGAGTTATTTTGATGATAAGGCTTCCAGTATCAATTCCGGAACATCTCTGATGAGATTGTTTTATTTCTACACTCAATTTTTAAAAGATATCTTTTCCAACCGGGATCTTGCGCCCTGCAATCAAAGAATTCATATTATGGCTCATTCTTTGGGGAACAGAGTGCTTCAAAGCATGTTGTACAGTCTTAAAAGGGAGAACATACTCCGTGTTATCGACCAGGTTCTATTGTTGAATGCAGATGTCAGCTATAAAGTATTTGAAGATTCCGAAGATTCATATAATAAACTGCCATTACTGGCCAACCGGATTTCCATTTACCTGAACAGACAGGACACGGTTTTGGGAATTTCTCAGTTTACAAAAAATATTCTGACACCAAGACTTGGTAAAAACGGACCAAGTGATCTTGGCCACTACAAAGACATTGTTTCTATCATCGATTGTACGTTTGTAAAAGATGATCTTCTGAACAGCTTTAAATATGAAGTGGGAAATCACTGGGGATACCTCTCCAGCTCACAGGTACAGGCTGATATTTTTCAAAATTTAAGCGGGATAGACAGGAATCTTATCACCAACCGATCCAAGGAAAACGAAAATATTTTTACAATTATTTCTTAACAAATAATTAAAATAATTCTAAAAAAATGAACTTTATGTTAAAGTTGGCTCAAGCCTGCAGTATGGCATAAAGATTGCTAATTCAAACTATAGGGAATTATAATTTTTTTTATTATGGAAAATATTAAAAAACAGTTTTCTTATATATTAGACTATATTAAGAAGGCCATCTTCGTAAAAGATGTCATTTAACTGAATAACAACCTCTAAATCAACAAAGTATTCGACCCAACAACTACTCATCCTTATAAAACAGCCCGAAAAAAACAATACTTATTCCTCATAAACAAATGCAGGAATCTATTTTCATGATTAATATGTATTGAAATATTTCTTTAATATTGTTAAATATTGCCAAATAATTCCCCACTTGTTGTATAATTAAAAAAAGTTTTCGACATTTACTTATCAATCAAATAAAATTAATATCATGAAAAATCTAAAGAAAATCAAAAGAGGAGAATTAAAAACGATCAAAGGGGGAAGACCACCTCTTGGATGTAATAGTTGGAATCCTGTTGCTATGTGCTGTAGATCATGGGGTCCTGATTACTGTGGCCAGACTACATGTCCGGATTCACCTCCACCATTATGCTAATTAACTTTTCTCATTTATACTTTTGAACCATAGTAACTCATTTCTGAGTTCTAAATCGGATTCAAAATTATTGACAAATAAAGCTCCAGTGCCTAAACCTTGAGGCATTGGATTTTTTTTGGTAAATGTATATTGAGCAATGGCATTCAATCCAATATTGCTTTCCAAAGCTGAAGTTATCCACCAACCGATATTCTGATTTTCAGCAAGAGAAATCCATTCATCTGAACCGAAAAAACCTCCTACCAATGCAGGCTTCAGAATAATATATTGGGGTTTTATTTTTTCTAAAAGCTTTTTCTTTTCTTCAGGATCAATAATCCCGATCAGCTCTTCATCCAATGCTATCGGAGTAGGTGTTTTAGCACATAATTCGGCCATATCATCCCAGTTTCCTGCTTTGATAGGCTGTTCAATAGAATGAATATGAAGGTCCGCCAGTTGCTGCAAAACAATAACTGCTTCTTCCTTACTGAATCCTCCATTTGCGTCCACACGAAGTTCCAATTGATCTTTGGAGAATTTCTCCCTTAATTTCTGTAGAATGACATATTCAGATTTCCAATCGACCCCTATTTTTAATTTAATACAATGAAATCCTTTCTCAAGCTTATCCTGAATCTGCTCTTCCATGTACCCTACCTCTCCCATCCATATCAAACCATTAATGGTGATAGCAGATTTCTCTTCGGTAAACTCACTGGGAAAATAAAGGCTGCCACCATGCTTCAGATTCAGAATTGCCTGTTCATATCCAAACCAAATTGATGGAAATTCTTTCAGTTCTTTTTTTAAAAAAGCGGTATCCTGATTAATATTTTCACAAAGCCACTTCAGCTTTTCTTCATAATCAGACCTGTCATCAAAACTCAGACCTCTGAAAATAGCACATTCACCTATTCCTTTTCTTCCGTCTTCCGAAATAGTGAGAATAAAGGTTTCCTTATCAAGCAAAACGCCGCGAGATGTTCCACTCGGGCGTTTAAATTGTAATAAATATTGTAAATAATTTGCTTCCATTTATTTTACACTGTCGATACGCATGAATTCTTCTGCTTTCTCTACCATGTCTATACTTCCACAGAAGAACGGAATTCTCTGGTGAAGTTCTGTAGGTTCTATTTCAAGAATTCTTCTGAACCCGTCAGTTGCTTTTGCTCCTGCCTGTTCTGCAAGGAATGCCATAGGATTACATTCGTATAACAATCTTAATTTACCATTTGGAGCCTGTGAGTAAGAAGGATAGATATAAATTCCTCCTTTCAGCATATTTCTGTGGAAATCTGCTACTAATGAACCAATATATCTTGAAGTATAAGGACGATCTCCTTCTTCCATCTGGCAGTATTTAAGGTAATTTTTTACTCCCTGAGGGAATTTGATATAGTTTCCTTCGTTGATGGAATAGATTTTACCTGTTTTCGGGAAGGTCATATTAGGATGAGAAAGATAATAAGTTCCCAATGAAGGATCCAGAGTGAATCCGTTTACTCCGTTTCCGGTAGTATAAACGATCATTGTAGATGAACCGTAAATAACATATCCAGCTGCAATCTGATTGATTCCTTTCTGTAAAAAGTCTTCCAACTGTACAGGAGTTCCAGGTTCAGTTACTCTTCTGTAAATAGAGAAAATAGTTCCTACGGAAACATTAACATCAATATTTGAGGATCCGTCTAAAGGGTCGATCAATACTACATATTTGCTTAAATGTCCGTTTTCGCCACATTTAATATCAATAAAATCATCATTTTCCTCAGACGCAATACCACAAACAACCTCTCTTTGAGACAAAGCCGTAATAAAAATTTCATTAGCAATTACATCTAATTTCTGCTGCTCTTCTCCCTGAACATTTTGGTTTCCTGCAGCTCCCGTAATATCTACAATTCCGGCTTTATTTACTTCTCTGTTTACCACTTTCGAAGCCAATCTTATTGCACTTAGAAGACGAGAAAATTCACCTGTAGAATACTGAAAATCGTCCTGCTTATCTATAAGAAATTCTCCTAAAGTCTGTAATGGTTGATTTGACATATTTTTCTTTTTACGTTTTGCCCAAATTTCGGAAAATTTATTGCATTAAGAAAATTTAATTACAAAAGAGATTATCAGCTGTATTTCAACACAATACATAAGTAATTCAGTATAACGCTAAACGGTTATTGAAAATTATGTCTCCGGATTTGTGATATCAGACACCCGAAAAATTCAAATTATTTCATTAATTGTTGATTTTAAGGAAATCTTAATTCTATCTCCCTTCCTGGCTATTTCATATCTCGTTGTAAATTTATAATTTTGACGTCCGTAAAAAACTCATGTAATTTTTTATCTAACAATTTTATTTTTAACAATTTAATGAAAATTTTCAAGTTTGGTGGAGCATCGGTAAAAGATGCCGAAAGTGTGAAAAACGTATCCATGGTTCTAAAAAGCCAGGGATTTGCCAAATGTTTGCTGGTGATTTCAGCAATGGGCAAGACGACAAACGAGTTGGAAAAAGTTGTAGAACTTTATTTCAAAAAGGAGAACTATCAAACTGAGATTGAAAAGATAAAACGAAAACACATTGAGATTGCGGAAGGTCTTTTTCCTGAAAATCATGCGGTTTTTGCAGAAATCAATCTCTTTTTCGATGATATTGATTCTTTTTTAAGAAGAAATAAGTCTCCCAACTACAACTTTGTTTATGATCAGGTGGTAAGCTGCGGAGAAATGATTTCTACCAAAATCCTGAGTGAATACCTGAATGAAATCCAATTTACCAATCAATGGCTGGATGCCAGAGATTATATAAAAACGGACAATTCATACAGAGAAGGTACCGTAGACTGGGTAAGAACAGAAGAATTTATTTCCAATCTGAATCCTGAGATCTGCTACGTAACCCAGGGATTCATTGGTTCTGACGAAAACAATTTTACGGTGACGTTAGGAAGAGAAGGTTCAGACTACTCTGCTGCTATTTTTGCTTATTGCTTAAATGCTGAAGCGATGACTATCTGGAAAGATGTACCGGGAGTAATGACCGGAGATCCGAGAAAATTCAATGATGTATCTCTTCTTTCCAATATCTCTTATGAAGAAGCAATTGAGATGGCTTATTACGGAGCAAGTGTTATTCATCCGAAAACATTGCAGCCACTACAGCAAAAAAGCATTCCTTTTTATGTAAAATCTTTTGTAGATCCTACCAAAGAAGGAACAAAGGTGGGTGCTTCCGACAAAAACCAACAGGAAGAATCTTATATTTTAAAAGAAAACCAGGATCTTCTGAAGATATCTACAAGAGATTTCTCTTTTATTGCAGAAGACCATATGAGCTTAATTTTTGGATATTTATCTAAATATAAGATCAAGGTTTCCCTAATGCAGAATTCTGCTATCTCCCTGGCATTGTGCCTTGAAGATAAATTTAATCATATAGATGAGCTCAACCAGGAGCTTCAAAAAATTTTTAAAACCGAAGCAATTAAAAATGTATCTTTATTCACAGTAAGAAATGCGAAGATGGATCACATTGATAAATTTTACCATGAAAAAAATGTATTATTGGAACAAATTTCCAAGAATACTCTTCAAATGGTAACACAATAATATTAATTGCGACTAAACACACATGAGTTTAATTTCGAAAAACGATCTGATCAAAGCTTCCGGCTTAAGTAAACTTGGGTTCCTCAAGAACCCGGTAGCATCTGCTGTGATGAGCATTGCTAAAATAAACGAAGTAAATAAATTATACGACAAACTAAAAGACAAGGAAGGCAAAGACTTTTTCGACTCATTTGTGAGAGAAAGAAACCTAAGCTATGTAGCTTTTGAAGAGGATCTGGCAAAGATTCCGAAAACGGGACCGTTTATTCTGGTTTCCAACCACCCGCTGGGTGCTATTGACGGAATTCTGATGTGCAAGGTCTTATCAGAGGTTCGTCCGGATTTCAAGGTGATGGGGAATTTCCTTTTGGAGAAGATCAAACCTATGGAACCGTATGTAATCGCTGTAAATCCTTTTGAAAACAGAAAAGAAGCTTACAGCAGTTCTTCAGGTATGCGTGAAACACTCAAGCATTTGCAAAACGGAGGCTGTGTAGGTATTTTTCCTGCGGGAGAAGTTTCCAACAAAAACAATCCTTACGGAGAAATTTTAGATAAGGAATGGGAAAAAACGGCACTTAAGCTTATAAGAATGGCTAAAGTGCCGGTAGTTCCTATGTATTTCCATGCTAAGAACAGCAGACTTTTTTATCAGGTGGCTAAGCTTCATCCGAATTTACAGACCCTGATGCTTCCGGCAGAAATGATGAATGACAGGGAAAAACCTATCAGAATCAGAATCGGGCGCCCTATCACTGTAAAGGCAATGGATGAAATGGAAACAATTGAGGAATTGGGAGAGTTTCTGAAACGTAAGGTGTATATGATGAAATCTTACTATGAAAAAAGAAAGTCCCTTGCTCAAAGCATCAATCTTCAGAATTTATCAGTAAAATTTCCTTTGCTGAAGGAAGAAAATATTGTTCAGAACATCATCGACGAAACTCCTGTAGAAGACATTATAAAAGATGTTGACAAACTGAGAGGAACTGACAAAATGCTGTTCAGTAACGGAAATTATGAGATATACTTTACTACTTACGAGGAAATCCCTTCCATTATGAGGGAAATCGGGCGTCAGAGAGAGCTTACTTTCCGCGCGGTAGGTGAAGGCAGTAATCTTCCTTTTGACCTTGATGAATATGATAAACATTATCACCACCTTTTCCTTTGGGACAACGGGGAGAAAAAACTGGCTGGCGCTTACAGAATGGCACTGGGTAGAGAGGTGATGAAGAAATATGGTATCAAAGGCTTTTATACAAGCTCTTTATTTGAGTTTGAGCAGGACATTCATCCTTTCTTTAAAAAGGTGATTGAAATGGGCCGTGCCTACATCTGCCAGGAATATCAGCAGAAACCACTTCCTCTTTTCCTTTTATGGAGAGGAATTGTGCATGTGTGCCTGAGAAATCCTGACCATAAATTCCTTATGGGTGGAGTGAGTATTTCCAATAAATTCTCGGAATTCTCAAAATCGCTGATGATTGAGTTTATGCGTTCAAATTATTTTGATTCTGCAGTAGCACAATATATCACTCCAAGGAATGAATATAAGGTAAAGCTTCGTGACAGGGATAAAAACATTTTCTTTGAGGAAATGGAATCGGATCTTAATAAACTGGACAAAATTATTGATGACCTTGAACCTGAATTGAGACTTCCTGTTCTGATCAAGAAATACATCAAACAAAACGCCAAAGTAATTGCATTCAACGTAGATCCGAACTTCAATGATGCGATAGACGGATTGATGTATATCCGAATCAGTGATCTTCCAGAAAACACGATCAAACCGGTATTGGAAGAGATGAGTGAACAGATCAGAAAGGAGCAGGAAAATAATCCGGCTGATAATCAGTAAGTTTTTAACTTTATTCAAAAAAAGTACGATGTATACTTGCTTTGTATACCAAAACTTACTACTTTTGCATCACTTTAAAACAACGAAGTAATAAACAAAAACATAAATGGTTTCTTAGCTCAGTTGGTAGAGCAATGGATTGAAAATCCATGTGTCCCTGGTTCGATTCCTGGAGAAACCACTTGAAAACCTCTAATTCAGTTTAGAGGTTTTTTTGTTTTTTGTAAGCAACTCTTTCCTTTTGAATCTTCTCCTTATTTAACACAAAGAAAAATTTTCTTATCCTAAAATTTAAGGATGCAAAGAAGAGCAACTCTGTCGCTGAATAAGCTTTATGATTATTCATTTACTTAAAAAGGATCAATGAAATTCATTCTATCTTTGTTTACTATAAAAAAGACTTTGCATTAAACAACAAGTTCACCGATGTTTTGGAACTAATTCCATTTAGTTTCTTCAGGAAATATTCAAAACTAGCATATAAAGTATCATTCATTTCTAAATAATATGTTTGTTTAAAAACAAAAAAAATTAATCAAAATAATGGGAATTAATTTTTTATTTGACAGGTAAAACTTAATTTAGTAAGATAAACCTAATTACAAATACTTATGAGAGTAAAATTATTAGCCGATACTTTTCTGGGTATCCTTGCTCTGCTTGTTTTTCAATCATGTGCAGAAAATACTATGACAGCAGAAGACACTGTTGCTACAAAAAAAAATGTCTCAGCTTTAAGAAAAGCATCTTCCTTCAGTGTTCCGGTGGCCGGAAATTCTTTTTTAACGGTAAAACCTTCGGGAGCCAGTGAGGTCATCACTTCTTCCAGCTTAGGTAACTGGACAAACTCGAGTACTGTTATAAGCACTTATTTCAGGGTGGGTAATACGGGAACGTTAAACATCGGATTAAAAGCATCTGTTCCTTCGGGTACAAGTGTTGTAAAAGTAACTGTAGGCGGGACATCCAAAAATGTTACTTTAACGGGATCGGGTTACAAGGATTATACCGTTGGGGATTTTACTATTTCCTCTCCTGGTTATGTAAAAGTTGATCTTCAGGGCGTGTCAAAAACCGGTGGATATTTTGCTGATGTAAGTGATGTGACCTTCAGTGGTGCAGCTTCCGCAGGAACCAATATTTACAGTAATGATCCTTCTTACTATTATTGGGCACGCAGAGGGCCCTCCTGCCACCTTAACTACGTAATTCCAACCACCAGTAATGTGAGCTATTATTATAATGAAGTAACAGTTCCGGCAGGAGAAGATAAAATTGGTTCTTATTTTATGGCCAATGGCTTTAGTGCAGGCTATTTTGGAATGCAGGTTAATTCTGCTACAGAAAGGAGAATTTTATTCTCTGTATGGAGTCCGTTTGAAACGGATGATCCCAATAATATCCCTCCTGATCACAAAATTGTTCTCAACAGAGCAGGTACCGGGGTAACAATCGGAGAATTTGGTAATGAGGGTTCTGGCGGACAAAGCTATTATAAATACAACTGGAGTGCAGGACAAACCTATAAATTCTTATTAAAAGGTGAACCTGACGGAACCGGAAAAACAGATTTCACAGCCTGGTTTTTATCTCCAGATACTACAACATGGAAACTGATCGCCAGCTGGAAGAGACCTCAAACAAGTACTTATCTTAAAAGCTTCTACAGTTTTGTTGAAAACTTCAATCCTGAAAATGGATATCAGGGCAGAAAAGCAGAATTCAAAAATCAATGGGTAAGAACTTCAGACGGCAACTGGAGTTCTATTTCCGGAGCCAAGTTCAGTGTAGATAACACCTATAATGCAAAACAAAGAATAGATGCAATGGGAGGAACAAGCGGCAATGCTTTCTTTTTGCAAAATGGAGGATTCTTTAATACAACAGTTGTTCCCGGCTCACAGTTTTCTATTACTGCACCTACCCAGACTCCTAATATCGATTTTTCTACGCTTCCTTAAAATTATAACTTAAAAATAAAAGCCAGTTCCTGATATATTAGGAACTGGCTTTTATTTTGTTCATTGTCAAGATACCATTTATTTTTATAAACTAATCCGGAGCACCTACACTGTCAAATCCTTCAGCATAGTTGATAACTTCTTTTAAGTTAGATAAATTATAGTAATTATTTTTTTGCATTTCTTCTTTAAGCTGAGACCACTTAATTTTACTTTTTGAATCATCTTCAAAATATGCTCCTAAAATATTCCATCGGGGATCCCAACCTTCCTGATTCCTATGATTCTTTTTAAACAGAAAATCATAAGTATTGGCTAGATAAGCTACCATTTTAATCTTTTCTTTTTCAGAATAACTATTGTATTCATCTGTTTCTAATAGTTTTGAACAGAACTCCATTAACCCAAATAAATCTTTAGGATTTGAGCTTTTTTGATAAATATCAGCCAAACTCTGTAATATTCCATCCCGTACTTCTAATTCTTTATTACAATTTTTAGCGAAAATAAGTTCACCTATTTTATATTGGTCTTTAGGTTGGATATATTCATTAATAAGCATTTCATTAAATTTGGGTTCCTTATCATAACCAAAATTTTTAACCAATAACTTTATAAAGTTTTTATCATGAGTTACCAACCAAATGATATATGTTTTATTATCATTGAACAAATACATATTTCTGGCAATGATTCTTTGGATATTTACTTTTCTTTGTTCTTTTAAATTGGCAACCTCTTTCCAATGGGGAATTTCAACATCTACTTGTGAACTTGATTTTCTTGTAATTTTAGTAAACTCAACTTCATTTAGTGTGGGATATTCTTTTTGGTAATCAAGAATTTCAGGTAGATAATAAAAGTCAGTAAAAAGTCTTCTTTGTTTATCAATGTAACCTCCTTCATAATCCACACTATTATTACTGTAAGTAACAAAGCTTCTATCACATTTATCAAAATAATTTACATACAAAAATGGATTGCCTGAATTAGAATCTATTACCCTTCCAAAAATATCTTTAATCTTACTACTAAATTCGTTATCAGACAATTCCTTAAACCCATTGGACAGCAATATTTTTTTTGCAGTTTCTGCTGATGCTTCCAGTTCTTCTATATCAAATGGTATTTTAACTAGTTCAGCTCCTGCTTCATCAATTGATTTATTTGAACCTTCCCGCAACTGTTTCTTGAGAACTTTTGGTATTATGGTATCATCATTCATACTTATTGCCTTTTGATTATTGTCAGAACTTTGTTTTTTTTCCTGGCAGCTTAAACTGCTCATTATTAATAGGGAATATATCGTTAATCTAATTTTACTTTTTATATTCATATGAATTATATTTTATTATCTGGAACTTTCTTTCGTGTTTTCAGCATTAACATCATACTTTGGAAGTTCTTTATCTTTTACAGATATTGTATATTTTTTAGGTTTAGTAATAGCAACAATCGATTTACTTTCTTTATCAACAGAACCTAATATTATTTTTTGATATCCTGCTGTTTTTTCTCCATTCCCTTGATTCCCTCCCAAATATACATATCTTGTTCCATCTAAATTTTCACCAGCAATTAATGCCACATGTGAATAATCAAAAACTATTAAAGCTCCAACAAAAGCATTACAATCCTCTCCATTTTCCCATGTACTTCCCTTCCAACCAAAGGCAGCTGCGCTTTTAGGAGTATTAATCCTTTTATAATCTTGAGTTTGATCAAAACACCAAGCCAAAAATGCACCACACCATGGATTTGTATAATCATAACCCAATCCAGCAGCAGAAGAAACATCAAAGTACTCAGTAATCTTTTCCTTTAAGGGACTATCCATTTCTCTTAATCCTTTATATTTTTCATATTCTTTCCATGCAGCTTGAAACCATGGAGCATCTCCTACCAAATTCAATCCTGTACCTTTACCACATTCTCCTACCCTAAATACAGACTTCATAGAATCTCCTGCTTTAACCTCCCAATTATCCAGCTTACCCCCACGATACCAAATTTTACGATGCGGCCTTGAAGGTGTAAGTTTATTTAGAATATCAACAATTGAATCAACAACAACATCATCTGCCAATTTACCTGTATCATCAGCTTTTAAATACATAGAATCCTTATACCAATCTGCCATCCCAGTTATTGCAGCTTCCTTAGGGGTATAGTCCCTATCTACTCCATCAACAATTGTAACACCGGAGTCACCCGCTTTTTCATCTATTTTCTTTTGAATTTCTTTATAATTACCTTTTCCCGTTATTTGCAACAATCCTCTACCTCTAAAATTCCATGTATCATCAACAGATTCATTTCCAAGCCTTCCTCCATATGCTATTTCTGCAATCTTTTTTTCATTAGATTTATAACCGTTTTTGGAACTTCTACCATACTCATAAGCTTCATCATTAGGGGGACTTTGTTTCCCCAGTTCAGGGTTTGCCCTAAAGTTTTTAAAATGTTTTGGTAAATCTTCAGCGGCATAATCTAAACTTTCTCCATGAAGACCTCCTTTTAAATTAGTTCCTGCTTCTTGTAATGACTGTGCGAAAAAATGAGCTTTTCTTGCGCAAGTATTGAGTTCAAAAATATTTCTGTATTTATTTAAAGTTAATGCTAACTCTTGAAGATCCTCATCTTTTGCATTTTTATATACTTTTTTGAGAATATCAACTGTAATTTCAGCTTTACATCGTGGGCACCCATTTTCTCCCTCTCTCTTCACCTCTGCCATTTCTACAACCACAGGCATCACATCATTATCAATGGCTTCAGGTGTTTCTTTCTGTGACACTTTAAGGCAACCACCCTCATAGAAAATAAACTGTTTCCTTAATTCCAGCATTTCTTCTTTTGTAAAAGGTGTTCCGTCTTTTTTATAAGCTTTGATCCCCAGTTTTTCCATATCCTCTGTCCGAACCAGATCAGCAGGAAGCGTACTATTAATTGTAAACTGGCTTTTTTCTATTTTCCAGACTTTCTTTTTGGGATCGGCTGGGTCTTGCACTTGCCGGGAAACCTGTGCTATGTAGTAATCAAAGTTTTTTGGCGGATTTTTCCATTCTTCTTTTGCAGTAAAGGAAACTTCCAGCAGGCCGTCTTTTCCCGTTTTTTCCTCGTTATAACTTTGTTTGCTTTCGTGGGTATAGGTTATATGATCTTTTTCATTTAATCCTTCTTTAGGAATCTCCTTCAAAACATCAATTTTCAGAACTTCTTCAGTCATATTGACGGTATGTACCCAAATTTTGTGGGTTTTTCCATAGAAAGTCTGCTCCCGCTGGATATCTTTACCATTTTCTGTGGAGAACATGATGGAGACAATTTTCTGTTCGGAAGTCATCACCAGTTCTTCATTGGAATCCAGAACTTCCAGATAGGTAACAGTATTGTCTACAACTACGGGACGCGTCCCCTGAATGGTAATATTTCCGGGAAGAACAATATCTGCGGAGGAGCTTGCCTGAAGTTCTATTGTAAATACCAGACGGTAAGACGGGTTGGGATTTTCCGTTGTTTTTGGAATAGCTGCGGCCAGTTTTTTCTTATAATCATCATTGGTGGTAATAAGGAAGGAAGCTTTACCTTCATTGTTAAGTGTAACGGTTTTTTCCTCCAGCATATATTTGTCTTTCTCTTTATAGAAATCATCTCCTTCCCCTTTTGCCCATACTTTTACTTTTAAGGCCTGATTCTGAAGACCATCAATTTCAAGAAAGCCATACGTTTCTTCTCCAAAACCGGTTTCAGTACGTTTCACTCCTGTCCCATAGGCCCAAAGAGCTCTTTTTACGATTGGTTCTGAGACTTTTACTTTAACCTCAATTTTCTTCCCGTCGGTATAATCTCCAGTTAAATATGAAGAAATAGTATATTCTCCGAGATCATTGAACGTAATGGTTCCATCTCCGTTATTGGTCACTTTATCTGGAACTTCTATTTTTATAGCTTCATTTCCTGCCAGCGTAGCAATTCTTGCCGTTGCGGTATACTTTACTTTGGTTCCTTTTGGAATATTAGTAGCTGGAAGGGTGAATTTATCTATTACATTTTGAATCACCTCAAAATTAAAACAGTCTGATCCTGAAAATCCGGGCTGCTTTCCTTCTCCCAGCGGATTGGCATACGCTTCCAATATATATTTCCCGAAATACTGATCACTGGCCAGTTTGGCATCATTATAAAGCAATTCAGCAACCTTCTTGCTGATGGTACCTGTTTTGAAAGAAGGTGAATTTTCAAATAAAGCTACTCTTCCAATTCCCTCTTTTTTAAGATACCAATATACAGAGGTTCCGGAAGGTATATAATTGACATTGAATTTGGAAGCCTGAACTTTGATTGTATCACTGAATCTTACCAGACCCGGTTCTCCTTTCACTCCCATTACCCCCAGGCTGTTTTCTATTTTAACTTCTATAGACTGCGGTTTTGGGTCTGTAGGGTCTGTAAATGCTTCTACAGTATATTTACCTTCATTTTTAAAAGTCAGAAATATACGATCACCAATACCTGTTACATCCACAAGATGCGAGGAAGAAACTCCTGAATAACTGCTATAAAGCACTGTTGTTCCTTGCTTCACAGTCCATTGAACACTATTCACGGGCATAATAAAACCTCTGTTCAATATTTTCGCCTGGTCGGCTGCACTGCTGAGTTTACGTTCAATAGATACAGGCAGAGGGATTTTAATTAGGGTTGAAGTACCCGGACTGACAATTTTCTTGACAAAATCCTGAACTACTTCCACATTAATACAGCATTTGGCATCTCCAGGTTTTTTACCATAGGCTTCGAGTCTGTACTTCCCTTCTGCAAGACTGTCAAATATTTTGCTCATAGATTGGCTGAAATTGCTTCCCAATCCTATAAATGTTTTTACTTTATCTTTGGTTCCTTCTCCTTTGAAAAGGGCCCAGATAATCTTCTTCTCATCACCTTTAAATTGGGCTTTCAAATCCAGGTTATCACCTCCAAAAGGGTTTGCAATGGGAAATAACGGTCCGTTCATCCCTTTGATATAGTAATAATTTTCGGTAAGTTTATCTGCCGGTATTGGTCTTATCATCGAAATTGATGACACAGATATGCTGGCTTCAGACGCAGCAGATGAAGGCCATTGTGGTGAAGTGTTGGCTACAGAAAACTCATCTGCTTCTTTGACTTCGATCTGGGAAACATTATTAGCCTGCCCGGTAGTTGCAAAAGCAATGGTTCCGGGAACACCATATCCCGGACAATTTCCTGTAGATGCATCCAACAGTATTTTCATACTTTTGTTGAACTCTACGTTTTCATAATAGTCTTTATATTTAATACTGCATTTGCCTTTACATGGGTAAGTTTTACCATCTGAGCCTTTACAGTTTCCAAATCCGTTGCCACCACCGAAGCTGTCGGCTTTATCGTCAAGGTAAGTTGCTACAGGCTTATTCTGTGCAAAATATTTGTTTTTGCCCAGCTTTTTTTTCTGGCTTTTCACTTCCATCGGAACGGCGGTTCCATTGGAATTGTTGGTTACCGAGCTGCTGCAGTACGCAGTGGCTCCTTCTATAATGATGTATCCTTTATCCGCCATGTCATTTGTTCATAAAGATTAAGTCATTGTGATCGTTTCCCGGTATACTGTTTTTTCTCCATCTGACAATATAAAGTCAGCTTTCTTTTTGGAATACTGTTTTTTACGGGAGTTGTATTCCATTTCTATGCTTAATTTCACCTGATAGTGTTCCATCTGATACAGGTATTTCTTTTCTAATTCTTTTTGTAGGGTTTCCGGAACTTTGATTTCGGAAGTAAAAAAGGCATTAAAGCCATAGTCCCTCTGTTCTGCTCTGATAACTCCTGAACATTCTACATCACCAATTCCTTTGATATTCCAAACAATAGATTCAGGGTTTTCACCTCCATTATCTACATAATAAGGAGCAAATAACAGCAGATTCCAGAAGGGTTCTTTCAGTTTGTTTTTATAAAAACCAGCTTCATCCTCAAACGCAGCCAGATATTGATTTCTGAAGACCTCAGCATTCTGGTATTTTTCCTGAAGGCCTGCCGTTTTAAGTTTCCAGTTTTCTATATTTTTATGATGGTCTGCAGCTCTCAGAAAACTTCCTTTTTCATCCACTTTTATTTCCAGAGGATAAGAGCTCTGTTCCAGAATAAAAAGGATCTCCATAAATTTATTTTCAGAGGGAAAAGAGGAATCATCTACCTTTTCTATCAGCCAGTTTTTTGTATGATCTTCATTCTCTTTCTCCTGCAGTGTAATTCTATAAGATGAATAAAACCCTTTTGCTTCTCCAAACTGTATTTCAAGAGCATTCTCCACATGATAATCATGAGTTCCTAAAGCATATTTCTGAAAAGGTTTTACTCTCGTTTCTACCATATTGGATTTTATTATTTCCTATAATTTAAAAGTCATTCCACTCTCTATGTAGCTCGCTGATTTTATTGATCATAAAATTGATTATCCATCCTGAAACTATTCCGATAATCAGATATACCAATGTTTTCAAACTAAAAACTGAGCTGAAAACAAATCCGGCACTCAAATGATCCTCTAATGAAGCTGTATCAGCATTATCCACCATGGAATCCCATATTGAGAATACTATTCCTATAAATCCTCCCGCCGTTATTATTCTTTTCCTCATATTTTTTTGGAATAAAATGTTTCGTTAATTGTATCACTTTTCTAAAAATAAACAGCACTATTTATCACAGTTTTTGCTTGCCACTGTCTCTTCCGGCAGATTGTAGAGATATATTTTCTCTATTGTTCCTTTTCCACATTTGCTTACCAGATAATTGGCTATATAATCCTGCTGATAATGTGATATTTCTTCTCCTAACAGTTCTCCTGCACTTTCCTTATTGGTTATAAAATATGAAGTATTATCCGTTTTTCTGTAAAAAACAAAGTTGAGTGAGAATGTTTCCGGTTTTGTAAGAACCTGATTGTTTTTCAATCTGTTTTCTACATACTTTATAATTTCTTTTTTCAGAACACTTTCAGTAGGTTCCGGATTGTCTATAAGAATATAGCATGAAATCTTGACCGCATTTTTATAATAAGCATTGGTAAAAGTCATATGTTCAAGAGGAATAAAGTCATTCCGTTTCTTGTCACAGCTCAGTGCTATTAAAAGAAAGCATACTATCTTGATCATTTTTATAGATTGCAAATACTTCATTTTTTTTTGTATAATTCCTATTAGGTTTAATGGTTAATTAATATTCTCCCGGTCTTCTTCTGCCCATATTACGAAGATGATCTTCTCGTTCTTTCTCTGCTCTTCTTTTATTTTGACGTTCTGCCTTACCAATGTTGATACTTTCCTTAAAAGTTTTTTCAAATTCAACTTTTGTGATAAAAGGTTGATATCCTCTGATATGCTGCAAAATAAACCAGTATCTGAAACCAAGCAGATAGTAATATTTCTTCTCAATATCCGGCATATCCAATCCAAAATGATCATATAACGCAACTTTATAGGTTGCATCATAAGTACCATTTCCGGATTTATTAAATTTTGTCAGCTGCACCTCATAGGCCCAGGTATCATTCATACAGATGGTGAGTCCTCCTATAAAAGTGTCTTTCATGGTTGAAAACTGCGGATGTCCCCATCCTCTTCGTCCAAACTTTCCAACCTCATCATCTGTAAAGTGTATTTCATCATCTTCAATGGATGCAATACTTCCATGATTCTTCTTAATCCTGTCAGCAATTTCATCCTCTATACTTAAACAGAATCTTTGATTTGATGGATGGGCAAGTACATGTTTTGTAAGGATAGGACTAGTATATTCTCCTCCTTCGCTTCGTTTAAACTTTTCAATCATATCAAATGCAACCGTTTCCAGTTCGCCGACTGAAAAAAGTGTTCCTACCATACGTTTGAAACCGGTCCATAATTCTTCATCTGTTTTGTCTCTTATTTCTGACTTGATCCAGATTCCTTTGCTTTCTACATCTTGCAAAGTGTATCGGGAAGGATATTGATTGGAAACTCCCAGGCCATAGCACATATCATCTGCCATGTTAACTCCCTTCCTGTCTTTTCCTTTAATTTTAAATCTGTCAATATAAAGAGGTAATGGATTGGTTATTTTCACCTCAACACTAACCTTATCAATTGGAGTTTTAAAATAGGCATACACACGCATATCATAACAGGGAAGTTTCACCTGAATAGTCGAAGTATTTCCTGTGATTGAAGAATAATCAAAAAAGAAAGGAATAGATATTCCATTTATCTTTTCCTGCCATTGAAGTTTTTTATACTCACTCTTCGTTGCAGATCTGTTAAAAGTCGCTTTGAACCAATATTTTTCTCCTTCTTTAGGTTTTGCTATTTTTCCGCCATGATCATCTAAAGGGCCTTCTACTTTTATTACCAATAATGTATTGTCTTTTTTCGCCTGATATTCATCAAATTTCTTTCCTCCCTTTTTTCCATAAAAGGTATTTTCCTGGGGAGATTTAAAATCCAGAGTCCCTTTAGAAGCATCTTTCATAATATGTTCAGCTTCCTTGTAGGACTTCCCAAAGACATTTCTTACGATATTTCCGCCTTCACCTGCCATATTACTGCATTTTTACCTGTTTACCACTATTGATAAGCACTTCCTTGGCACTTTCTACGTTGATGGCATCTTTTGTACTGATGTAAGAGCCAGCCTCCATATTTTCTGTAATATTTTTGGCTGTAGATTTTCTGCCGGCTTCAGCCGTTTCAATAATATTGCTTGCTGTCAGATTGTAATCATCATTGGCTGTTTCCGTGATATCTTCACCGGCCATAATATTGACATTTCTCTGCGCTGAAGCAATGATATTTTTACCTGCATTGATCTGCACATTTTCTCCGGCAGTGAAGGTTATATTTTTGGGAGCATTAACAACAATATTTCCTTTTCCATCCATTAAATAAGTATTTCCGCTTGGATCTTCTATGAAAATACTTCCTTCCTGATCATTAAAGATAACTTTATTACCACTCCTTGTCTGAATAGATTTAAGGTGATTGTTGATGCTTCCACCCAATGCCACCTGCCCATGGAACATTCCTCCCATTGCAAACGGGAAATCGGGATGATGATATTCAAAACCTACCATTACCTGATCTCCTACTTCCGGTATGGCTACAAAACCTCTGTTTTGAGTGATCACATCTGTCCCTCCTGCATCAGGGCTCATCATTCTGATAAAATGAGTTGTATCGGGATTTTTCTGCCAGTCAAATCTCACCTGTATTCTTCCCTGATTAAGCGGGTCTGTATTGGAAATAACGGTGGCAACCTGTGGTTCAGCCTTAGGTTCTATAAATTCAGGTTTTGGCATAAAGCCTGTACCTTCAGCGATTGCTTCAAAGCTTCCCGTGTAATACCCTCGGGCATTGACTTCATGAGAAACTTCGGTAATTGTAAGTTTTGTAAAATAAAAAGTCTGGCTGGTATCCGGCTTCCGCATTTCGATATCCGCAAGACAACCCGGATATAAAAACGGAACGGTTGTATTTCCTGAAACAGTAAATACTTCTACGGCAGCGCTTCCGGCAGCACTTTTCTGAGAATCACTCACATCCACAAACATATTGGCATTGATAGGTGCCGGAGAAAGTGAACGGGTTTTAAAAATATTATTATTCAGTTCATAAGCTTTGGATGGTATTTCACCTAAATGTCTTATGTTATTTTCAGAACCTTCCATTTTAGTATGGCTGCTGCTGTTATAACCAAAAAACTGAGGGTTGGTATGTACAGCATTCAGCTCCACCTGAACATCTGTTGCATTGCTTCCGTATACAAGCCGGATTGGTTTTTCTGAAGGAGGAAGTTTTCCGAAATGAAGTACTTCGCCATCATAATAAAACTGTTCTCCATATGCTTCTGCAGTTCTTGCAAGATAATTGTAATGGGTTTCGTTATATTGTGCACTATAATTGATATAGCTTTTATTCTGGGTATCTACTCTGAAATCAAATTTCTCTGATCCCAGTGCTTCTTTACATATTTTGTTGGCAATGATTCCTGTATTGACAGCCTGATCTCCTCCAAAACTCTGGGTATGGGGAGCTGCATCCATCAAAATGGTAGGGCTTTGACCTCTCAGTACAATATTTCCCAAACTCATTTTTTCCTGGCTGAATGCGGCTTTGGTGATGACTCCTACAAAAGTTCTTTCAGGACTCTCACTTTCATAGTCTTTATATTTGAAGACAATAGTAATCCTCTTTCCCAAAAACTGGCGTGCCTGTTCCAGAGTATGGTTTTGAGCTTCTCCAAGAGAATCATGGGCCAAAATAAGTTCAAAATTGTGATGTCTTCTGGCACTTTGCTGTAAACGGAAATGCTTGAAGTGTTTGATAATTTTGCCTTCAATCACAATATCCAGCTTTACCACACGGTTGATTCCGGGAATATGATTCTCAGAAATCTTATCGGAATTCGAGATATTTTTATTCATAGTGATTAGGTGTTTTTTTCAGAACTTTATTTTAAATAAACAGTCGTTCTATAAGGTTAAAAAAGGCAGAACAGCCTCCCTTGAACCGGGTGTACTGTTCTGCCTGATATTTAAATTCTGAATAGGCTTAAGAAGGCCATGCTCCGAAGTAAGAAGAATTCCCCAGATCTATCTGTTCTGCACTTACTATAAAACTGATGTACATACTGTTCTCATCTACAGCATCAAAATCTACCTCATGCTGTATTACATAACCGTTGTTCCACTTCAGTGTTGTTAAAGTTCCTTCTTCATGAGATTTATTGAAAGTAATTTCTCCTACAGTAGGCTTATACTTTCCGTTCAATAAACTTTCCAGAATGTCTGATTTTTCAGTAGCTTCTACCGTGATTTTGATAAGAGCATTGGAAGGATCTGATGCTACACGTCCTGAAACGTCTGTAGATCTTGATACACTGTAATTAAGTTTTAATAACTTTTGTCCTTCACCGTTGTTGAATTTTAAAATTCCTCTTGAATTTCTTTCTGCCATGATTTGTAAATTTTAATGGTTAAATATTTTTATGATTTTGTTTTTCTATATCACCAAATATAGATGTAATTACAAAACGTAAATGAAATTTATGATTAAATTTAAAAAAGTGTAGTAATTCTACGACTAACACTTGTTAGGTTCATTAAACACTACTAATCAAGTGTTTGAAAGTTATTTCTGTTATAAATCACATTATTTTACTACTTGTTTAAGGTCTTTCAAAACAGTAAAATAATTTTCGGAATTTATCCGATAAAATAATTTTTCGTCCGTAAACAGAGTGCGACAGTAGTTTCGGGATAAAAAATGAATTCAGTACTGAAAATACAATTATAGAAAGCATTTAAAAAATAATATTCTTAAAAAAATTAAAAAAAATAAAATCTACCAAATTACTGATGAACAAAGCATTGAAACTAAAAACAAGCAATACCAGAAGGTTTCTTCAAAAAAATAAAACAAAATACTTGCGCGGTATTATAAAATGTTATACTTTTGCATCACTTTAAAACAACGAAGTAATAAACAAAAACATAAATGGTTTCTTAGCTCAGTTGGTAGAGCAATGGATTGAAAATCCATGTGTCCCTGGTTCGATTCCTGGAGAAACCACTTAAAACCTCTAATTTATTTTAGAGGTTTTTTTGTTATATGAAAATAAATCATTTTCCCTCAAAGTGAAGACAATCTTTTTTGGCCTCAACATTTTGACCTGATAATAAAAACTTATCTTATTTATAATAGTTGACTCCGCATTCCAGGAATTTTTTGAACTCTTCCTTTGGCATATAACCAGATACCGGTGTATTTAACACCTTTCCGTCCGGCGTAACCAAAACATAATGCGGTTGTGAATTGTTATTGAAATTGACTTGTTGGAATAAGCTCCATCGGTCTCCGATAGTTTTTACTTTTTTAATTTGCCCTTCGCCAAGATCAATCTTTGTTTTTTGATCTTCAGGAAGCTCTTCTTTGTCATCCACATAAAGAGAAGCAAGAACAACATCATTTTGAAGAATAGGAAGGATATCAGGTTCACTCCAGACAAATTCTTCCATCTTTCTGCAGTTTTCACAACCATAACCTGTGAAGTCAATCAGAATAGGTTTGTTTTCTTTTTTGGCAAGCTCAGCAGCTCTGAAAAAATCATGTTCAGGATGCATTCCCAGAATTCCGTCTTTTTCATCGTGAAAATAGCTTACATTTAACGAGGGAAGTATTCCACTTAATAATTGAAGTTTTGGACGCTCAGAAGGAAATAGCCCTTGCATTAAATAAATAGAAAATCCAACACCTAATATTCCCAGCACCCTTCTTATAATAGATATTTTAGGTTTTTTATCATCATGGGGGAATCTGATTAGTCCAAACAGATATAAAGTAAGACCAATGGTGATGATGATCCAGATTACAATAAATAATTCTCTTTTTAAGAAAAATGTTTTAGAAACCAAATCTGCTTTTGATAAAAATTTTAATGCTAAAGCTAATTCCACGAAACCTAAAACAACTTTTACTGTTCCCATCCAGCCTCCGGATTTCGGAAGACTTTGTAAAGCGTGCGGAAATAAAGCCAAAAGTCCAAAAATAATAGCCCAGGCCAATCCGAAGCCTCCCAAAGCAAAAGTCAATAACATCGGAACATTGGCAGACCCTGTAACTGCACTTCCCAATAAACTCCCTAAAATTGGTCCGGTACAGGAAAATGAAACAATAACCAAAGTCAAAGCCATAAAGAAAATACCAATGATTCCTCCCGCTTCTTCAGCTTTGGAAGATTTATTAGCAATTGAGCCTGGCAATGCTATATCATAATATCCGAAGAAACTTCCTGCAAAGAAAATAAATATGATAAAAAAGGCTATATTCAGCCAGACACTGGTAGAAATTTCATTGAAAATATTCCCTGCAATCCCATTAATTAAATGAAACGGAACACTTAATAAAACAAATATTAATAAAATGAAAAAGCCATAAATAAGTGCATCTCTTTTCCCTTTAGCTTTATTTCCTTTTGTAAAAAATGAAACGGTTAAAGGAATCATAGGGAAAACACACGGTGTTAATAGAGCTATTAAACCACCTATAAATCCTAAAAATAAATAAGTCCAATAGTTTTCATCAACCTTTGAGGATGTAGTACCACAATCTGTAATAGGGTTTTTAAAGTCTAATGTTTCTATTTTTAATTGTTTAGGGTCCAAGTGGGATCCTGATGCCACTGAAACATCACCTTCAGCAGAGCGTTGCCCAACAGCCATCGCTCTTTTTTCAGAATCTTTGGTAATTTCAGCAGTTGTTTCAGCGGTTACTTCTTCTATAGTTCCTTTTGGAGTAATTTTTTGATTAAATTCCAAAGTGTTAGGAGCCAGGCAAACTCTATCATCACAGGTCTGATAAGTGATCTCTGATGTAACGTCAGCTGGTTTTACAGGATCTTTAAGTTTGAATTTTTGTTTAAAGTCCGCAGCATTAGAGTAGAAAATAATAGTTCCTCCAAAAGCCTCAGAAAACTCTTCGTGTTTCTTTCCAACCTCCTGAAACTTTTCAATTAATTCAATGTTTTTTCCGGAAACTTTATATTCAGTTGGGATTCCGGTATCTTCAGGGGTATCTCTTGAGTAAATATGCCATCCATTTTCCATTGCTGCATTAAGAACTGCTTCATATTGATTATTTCCGAGATCATGAACTGTGAATTTAAATTTTACAGGATTTTTTATCTGCGCATTGATTCCTGCCATTAAAAATAATAGAATTAATAAAAACCAATTTCTAAATTTCATGTTTTTTATTTTAAAATTTTGGAAAATATTTTTGTTTTTTCGTCTTTTATAAACCCTCGAAAAGAGCATCCGATACGTGATAAATGCATGTTAACATCTACCGTATCCTAATTATCCAGGTTATTTCGTAAGCAGTCTGCTTTCAAATCTGATCAGATAAAAATTGAAACCAGAGTGTATGAGTTATTTTAATAACTTGTGCTAATTCCCAAGGAAAAACCTGCACTTTCTGGCACAAACCTACAAACTCCTCCTACACACAATAGTCCTCCCCGTTGTCTGCCGTATGAAGCCTGAATTCTGGTACTGTTCTTTCTAAAAACCAATCCTCCTGTATAATAATGCATCTGCTTTTCTTTATCAGGATTGCCATAATTATAAAGATCATTCACAAAACACGACCAGTTTCTGTTGAAGTTATATTCAAAAAGACCTGCAGCCCAATTTCCATGGTATCCATCAGCCCATTGATGCTGCAATTCTAATTTCATAGAGCTTTTAGAGAACTTATATATATTATCTAAAACAACAGTCTGTGCTTTTACTTCTCCTGAAGTTTCTTCAGTTCTGTAGGTATTGTAAAACTGGTTAATAAAAACAGCTGCAATCTTCCAATTATCTTTCAAACGGGTTCTTATATCTAAACTTTGATCAGAATAATATTTTTCTCCTAATGCAAGAAAATCTGTTTTATAATCCCTGATATTATTTATATATGCGCGGTATGTTCCTTTTAATCCATACCAATTGGAAATATTCAGGGACAGATCAGTTCCGTACTTCCCTCCGAGGAGTGTTCCTTTTTTTATTTTATAGAAAATATCAAATTGAGAACCTATTTCTCCTGCTTTTTTCTGAGGAAGAAATGCAAGTCTGGGCTGTGCCTGATATACATAAATATTAGCCAGACTATAATCATATTGTTTAGTAAGTGCGGGAACATAATTTAGTACTGCATTATGATAAATATTTCCGATTTGATCACGCTGCGAATAAAAATTAAAGTTTTCCAGCCTTCTCAAACTTGCTATAATTCCAAACCTGTCGGTTGCATAAGAAAGGTTTAAGAGATAAGCCTTCCCTGAAAAAAGATTATTTTGATCTAATGCTGAAATCTCCTTTATATTATCCTTCGTTTTATAAAGATATTCAAATTCTAAAGCAAATTTAGAATACTCCATTTTAATCCGGGATGAATAGATGCTTACATTTTTAGGATATTGAGGACTCTCTTTGTTGTTTTCGTATTTGTTAACATAACTAAATCCAACACTTGTACGGAAATCTTTTACTTTCATCAGAGAATCAAGTTTTACCTCGGCATCGAGTCCCCCAATAAGCCCATCAGAAAGTTTAAAGCCAAACCTTTGTTTTCCTAGTAAAGCCTTTAAGGTTATAATTTGATCAGGATCGGTATATTTAATTTTTCCGCCCAGTAATGAATTAGCGATCCCCAATTGCTTATCTTCCCATACACGTAATGCCAAACCACTTCCAAATTGCTCATAAAAATGTCCTAACGTAACATCCACTCCGGCTTTTTCGTTGTTATAATTGACAAAATAGGTTCCTAAATTGGTTTTATTTAAAGCTGGTGAGTAGTTGAGTAAAGCTTTTGGCTCATAAGATTCAAGTTGTGCACCAAAGGTAAAATTATCCAGCTTGTAATTAACATTTAAATAGCTGTTTGACCGAAACCTCTGAGAAGCTTCGGTTTCAGAAAGTTTTATTTTATTATCATCAATATAATACTGCGAATTAGACTCCAGGTTTACGGATAACTGGCAAAATACATTAATACTAAAAAAGAGTATTACACCACTAATTTTATTCTGCATGATTAATTAATGGTATTATATTCTTTAATTTTTTCAATCAATTCATCTTCGTCACCCGCAGAATAACCTATATGTGAATAAACAATTTTTCCTTTATGAATAATAATTACATGTGGCACACTGTTAATGTTCAATGCTCTTTTTAGAGTTTGATTGGTGTCAAGCAGAATAGTATATGGCCACCCTTTGCTTTTCACAACCGTTTTTACTTTTGAAACAGTACGGGCATCATCTGTAGAAACGGCAAACAGGGTAAACTTATTTTCTTTCTGCCAGCCCTCATACTTCTCATTAATTGTAGTGAGTTCCTCCATACAGGGCAGACACCACGTTGCCCAAAAACTCATCACTACAGGCTCTGACGAATCGATTTTTGAAACATTGAGTTTTTCACCATTTAAGGTACTGATTGACACGTTCGGGACTTCCTGAGCATAACAAAAACTCAAAATAAAAATTAAAGACCCAGATAAAATTAATTTCAACATAGTTATGATTTATTTACTACAAATATATAATTTCTTTAACAAATTACAAATAATTTAGTATTTTTGTAATGGAATTATCATTATTTATGCCATTTTGTTATTAAAATGAAAATAAATTATACACATATTTTAGAGATATCATTAAAAAATTCTACAGTATTATTCAAATTAATTAAATATTTAATAAAAAAATGAAAAAGAAGTTATTATTTCCAACAATGGTGATTTACACTCTGATTCTTCTTCTTTTTTCCTGCAAAGGAGCCGAGAGTGATGAGGGAAACACTACCGCAACTTATCTTACTATCTCTTCTGAGGGAGGCAATGAAAAATTATTAGGAAAAACTTTTACATTCAAGATAAAAGATAACCTCAATAATGATATTACTGCAGAGAGCCAAATCTTTGTAAATAAGCAACTGATACAAGGAAATTTATACACCCCCACAGAAAAAGGAGTCTATAGCATTAGCGCTCAATACAAGGATCTTCCTGTAAACCCTATTTCCGTCAATGCGATTATCAGTGATGGCACAAGTTTCAAACACAGAATTTTATATGAAGACTTCACAGGAGTATGGTGTGGAAACTGTACACGTGCCGGAGCCAGGTTAAAAAATTTAAAAAACCAGACTGATGATGGATTTGTATTTTTAGGAGTACATGGCCCCGGCGGACAAGATCCATGGTCTAATGCAACCAGTACTGAGCTGGAAACGTTCAAAAGTGTTACAGGTGCAGATCTGGGATGGCCCACCATGTTCATTAACCGAAATATTATATGGCCGGATACTGAGAATTATACAGACATGTCACTTCCTTTAGCTCAGCTTAAAGCATCCAGTAAAATAGGGATCAGAATGAGCTCAACCATAACTGGCAATACTTTGGATATCAATGCTCACATTTCTTTCACTCAAAACTTTACGGGCCTTAAAATTGCTGCATTTATTGCTGAGGATAATCTTATAGGCAAACAAAAAAACTACGTCCCTGCTCTGGGATCTCCTACCATATATGACTATGTTCATCACAATGTTTTAAGAAATAAACTGACCTCTTCAGTGGCGGGAGAAAATATCCCGGACACTCAAACTGTAATTTCAAATGAATATTCAAGGGCTTTCCAATATTCAATTCCATCAGACTTCAATCGTAATAATCTAAAAATCATCATCATGGTAATGGATGGAAACGGCAGCGTCCTTAATGTAAGAGAGGAAAAACCAGGAACAACAAACAATTATGAATTCTTATAATATTATTTAACACATTAAAACTTAACAACAATGAAAAAAATTTTAATCACTATGAGTATTCTTCTATTTGGAATACATTATTCACAGACTTTTTACAGTCAAGATTTTAATACTGCCGGTATGAACGGATGGACCAGTACTGATATTGACGGAGATGGTAATCAGTGGGCCAATTTAAATGCCTCAGGCATAAATGTGAACCTTGGTACAGGGTCTTTGGTTTCTTATTCATACAAATCCAACCAGGCTCTTACCCCAAATAACCTGATCACTTCACCTTTAATTAATTTAAGCACTGCTTCGGCCAATACTGTTCTCAGTTATGATCTGTTAACAAATTCCAATGACCCAGCTGAAAAGTATTCTGTGTATGTTACAACTTCCAATGTTTCAGGAACCATTACTTCTTCTACTCCAGTTTATACAGAAACAGTTGCCATCGGAGGTCTTCAAAACAGAATAATCAATCTGGCTCCTTACATTGGGCAGCAGGTTTATGTTTCTTTCAGACACTATGACTGTACTGATCATTATTATGTTATGATAGATAATGTTAATGTAAAAACCCTTCCAGATAATGATATTGCTCTAAAAAAAATCGCCATAGAACGTTATGGATTAGTAAATACGAATTACTCAATTAAGGCAACTGTAAAAAATAATGGAACACAGAGTGTTAACAATATCAAGGTTAACTGGAATGACGGGACAGCAGACCATATTTCTACAATACCGTTAGCTTCTCCATTAGCCACAGGACAGGAGAAAACAATAACTCATACCATTGCAGTAAACTATCCTACAACAATAGAGAAAAATCTTACTGTTTCTATAATGGAGGTAAATGGATCTCCCGATGCCACTCCTGCAGACAATACACTTGCAACTAAATTCAATTCTGTAAGCCAGAATTCACCAAAAAAGGTAGTTATTGAAGAAGGAACAGGAACATGGTGCGGTTACTGCCCAAGAGGTGTCGTTGCAATGCATAATGCTGAAATCAACTTACCAAACGATTTTATAGGAATAACAGTGCATAACGGTGACCCTATGAAATTGGCCGAATACGATACAGGTGCAAATTTCTCAGGATTTCCTGGTTTAAATGTGGATAGAAGCTTATTAGGCAAGGAAGTTCCGCCTAACGCTGATTTTTCACCAATTATCAATGAAAGAAAAACTCTGATAACCCCAGCTGCTTTGAGTGCAACTTCTACCTTATCAGGAAGAACACTTACGCTAAATACTTCAGCTATTTTCAGATCAAATTTCGCTAATGCCAATTTCAGATTTGCTGTAGTTATGGTAGAAAATGATGTAAAAGGCACCATATCTGGTTATGATCAGCATAATTATTATGCAGGAGGAGGAATGGGCCCAATGGGAGGTTTTGAAACCAAACCCAGTTTAATACCTGCAGCACAAATGGCTTATGATCATGTGGGAAGAATGCTATTGGGAGGATATACAGGACAGGCAGGCTCAATACCAACAGTCATTACTGATGGGCAAACAGCCAATTACACATTTACAGCTGATATTCCCGTTGAATATAATATAGCCAATATGAAAGCAGTAGTACTGCTTCTGGATGCTACAACCGGTGAAATAGTAAATGCCGCAGGTCCATTTGCTCTCAATGGTACATTAGGTACAAATACTGCCCATATTACAGCCAATGATCTTAGCATATACCCTAATCCGGCAAAAGACTTCATTAAAGTACAGGCAAAAGGAAAGGTAGATCTTAAAATTTTTGATACCAGCGGAAGAGTTGTTATTGAAAGATCCGGAGTTGAACCAAACACAGAAATTTCTATACAGAGCCTGATAAAAGGAGCTTATATGGTTTCTATCCAGGAAAAAGGTTCCGAACCAAAGACTAAGAAATTAATAATAAAGTAATAATCTCAAGAGTTCGGGAAAATTCAAGATGAATTTTCCCGGATTTATAAAATAAAATTTATGAAAACACTTAACTTAACAGTCATTGTATTTATGCTTTTGTCTTTTTACGGGAAGGCACAACTCGCTTTAGCGAAAGAAGATGGAAGTCCGATAACTAACGGACAAATTATTACCTACAATACAACGGATGAAATTCCAGCCAATCTACATTATAAAATTAAAAATACATCTGCATCTCCAGTAAATGTCCGGATAAAAATCATGGACATCGTCAATGCAAACGGAAGCAGTTTCCAATTCTGCTACCTTACGACCTGCTTACCTTTTGTATCAAAAAATTCGGTATACCCTGGTAATTCAAAACCACCAATAACTATAGGAGGTAACTCTGAAGTCTCCAGTGGATACACCATGTGGAACTCAGATACAGGATCGGGAACATTCCCAATTGATTATGTAGTGAAGTATTATCTGGTAGATGATTTAAATAATGAATATGGTATTCCGGTAACATTTACCTATAGGTATGATCCTAATGTAGTTTTACGAACGAACGATATTCAGAAAGAAAAAAAATCTTTTGTAGAGATCCCTTCAACCGTAGTCAAAAATAGCATCGAGGTAACTGCAACAGAAAATACATCTTATAGCTTGCTCAATATGGAAGGTTACATTTTATCAACCGGAAATCTTAAAAAAGGTAACGTTCAAATAGATGCTTCAAGACTGAATTTGGGAGTATATATAATTACTTTCAAAAATAGTCAGGGAGATGTTATTTCAAAGAAAATAATTAAAAGGAATTAATTCACAAAAAATAATTTTATTTGAAAAAATATAAATCACATTCTATGACATAGTTCCTATAAACACATCTAAGTCTAATAATTGTTTTTTCATTTAATCTGTTTTATAAAAATTGTACCGTTTAACCTATAATAATTTTTTCTCCTTTTTCTAAGAAGTTGTCCGAATTTTCGGGCAGCTTCTTTTTTTTCAAATTCATCTTCAAAATGAATATTCGTTACCATAATGATTATTCGTTTCTCCAACTAAAAACCAATTACCTGTTCAGCCAGTTCAGGCATTCAGCAATCTGCATTTTACTGATAAAAACCTCAGCATTCACTTCCGGTTCCGGAGAAAGCTTAAGTTCTACTTTCTGACTGGAATGTTTGATAATTTCAGTAACAGCTTCCTTATTAATGATAAACTTACGGTTTATTTTAAAGAAAATTTCAGAATTCAGCTTCTGGATAATATCTTTAATGGTATCATCATAAATATAGGTCTGATGATCTTTTGTAGTAAGGAAAAGGTATTTCCCGGATGCAAAAAAATAAGCCGTGTTATGCTCATCTATTGATTTGAGTTTATTCCCTTCTCTTACCATAAAACGTTTCATCACCTCACCTTCTGCCTGCCTTAATGAGGAAATTGATTTGAGCACCGGTTCAGGATCAAAATTGTTTCTTATGGAGATAAATTTCTGTAAAGCTTTATGCAAATCCTCTTCTTCAAAAGGCTTCAGAAGGTAATCAATTGTGAAATGTCTGAAGACTCTGATGGCATATTCGTCAAACGCGGTAATGAAAATAATCGGAGTGAAAAGTTCCACCTGTTCAAAGATTTCCAGGCTCATCCCGTCACCAAGGTGGATATCCATAAAAATAAGATCTGCAGAATCTTTCTCAAAAAAATCAATTGCCTGTTTTTTGGAACGAAGAATAACAGTCTCTGTAACAGGGACAATGCTTTGTGTATCTAAAAGGTTTTTCAGATAATTCACAGCCAGCAGTTCATCTTCTATAATGGCAATTTTCATAACGGTGCAAAAGTACAAAAAAACCGCTAAAACAATTAAGTTCAAGCGGTTTCATCTGTATTGAATTTGATATGAAGTTTTATAAATTAGGGTTATTCTTCTTCGCACTCATTGGATATTCAATGGTATATCGCGGATCATTCTGCTGAAGAATATACTCTTTGCCATTGATTGTATGGCTTATCTTTTTCTGATTTGCTCTTCTTAAATCGAACCATCTTTGTCCTTCCAAAGCAAATTCTCTGAATCTTTCATCCAGGATAAAGTTCATAAATGCTGCAGAATCCATTGAGCTCACTGCATTTTGAACTGAAGTATATCCGTCCGGAGTATATCTGTTCTTCATTACTTTAAGAAGTGTTTCTTTAGCTTCAGCCAGCTTATTCAACTTTAACAATGCTTCAGATTTTATAAAGTACTGCTCTGCCGTTCTGAAAGACACTTTGAATTCTAAGCTTCCTCCTTTAATAACTTTATACTTACTTCCATTTTTTTCAAAATACATGCCAAACCTTTTATCTGTAGTACTATTGTATGAAGAAATAAGTTCAGGAGACACGAAAGATAAGTTCTTTATAGAATTATCCCATGGGTTATCCAAAGCCATAATTGATTCCGGGGAAGCATAATGATTAGGCACCGTATTTACCGTATTTAAATTACTTAAATCTCCTTTTACTGTCAGTACCTGATTTGCATAATTCAACGCATTATTCCAATCTCCTTCATACAAAGCTGTTCTTGCCTCGAAAGCCAGCAATGCTGTTTTTGAAAATCTGTAATTAGCTCCTAATGCCTGCGTTTGTTCTACCATCAGACCTTCTGCTTTTTTAATATCTGCATGAATCTGATCATACACCTCCTGTACTGAAGATGGTTTCAATACCTCCTCAAGATCAATTTCAAGATTGATGGGAACTCCTCTGTCCGCAGAAGCTGTAGCATTGTTATAAGGTTTTCCATATAAATTCACCAAATCAAAATACAGGTAAGCACGCAAAGCATAGGCTTCTGCTAAAATCTGATTCTTCTCTGGAGAATCCTTCATCGTTTTGCTTCCTTCATTAATAATCTGGTTCACGTAGAAATTAACGGAATAGAATCTTACCCAAGGAAATTCTGCAGATGTGGGATCATTATTCGAATCTTTCCACATTGCCATTTCTCGATAAGAAACAAAATCTACTCCATTGTCATCAATATTCAACTCATCGGTACGAAATGCTACCAGAGATTTGTGAACGGGATATTTTGAATAGGCTGATGTAAGTACTTGTCGGTAATCTTCGGTGGTAACAGGAATAACTTTGCCTTCAGGCTGAATATCTAAAAACCTGTCACATCCAATATTGGTTAAGCAGATTGCTGCAAGGGCTATAATTGTTGTAATTTTTCTCATTTTCTTAAGTTTAAAAAGAAACATTAAATCCTACGGTCACCGACTTGGTGATAGGTTGTGCATAAATATTACCATATGTCTCCGGATCAAAGTATCCGTTATATCCGTTACTGAATACAAACAGGTTACGTCCTTCAACACTTAGTCTCAGACTGGAAATCCCCATAGGGTTTGTAAATTCTTTAGGCAGTGTATACCCTAAACGAATACTACTGATTCTTATGTAGCTGATTTCTTTTGCCCATACATCAAGTAAACTGTATGCATTGGAACTATTTCCGGCAAACCACTTATTTGCCATCCATCCACCCGGATTAGCCTCCATATCAGGACTTGTGATCCCTGGAAGCGAACCACCTGCTTCATAGATATCTCTTGTATAGTTTCTTCCTCTATCCAGATCCATACCTCGGTAAGAAGGTGTTCTCATTACCGTCTGCTTCAGATTGAATGTTGCAGAGATGGTAAGATCGAAATCATGTACCTTAAAGGTGTTGATAATACCTCCGGTAAATTTCGGATCTCTGTCTCCTACATAGGTAAACAGGCTTCTCAGCTCAGCACTTGAAAGCTTTGTATCTACAAGCTGCCCTGGAAGGAAATCAGCATACACATCATATAATTTAAAGAATTCTGCAGCTGAAATCTTCTGATCTCCTTTCCAGAACAATGGGTTTCCATGTTCATCCATTCCTGCCGTTTTTAAAGCAAAAACAGCATTCACAGGAAGACCTTCTCTGGAAGGAAGGAAAGCGTTGTCACGAGGCTGCTCACTCAATACCCTACTCTTGTTGTGAGCAAAGTTGATGGTGGTAGTCCATTTAAAATTATCGTGATTGATGTTTCTGGTAGACAATGCCAGTTCAAAACCTTTGTTAGTCAAACTTCCCCAGTTCATCATCGTATACTCGAATCCGGTTTCAAGAGGGGTTTCTTTCATACTGATCATATCTGTACCTTTTCTGCTGTAGACATCAGCGGTAAGGCTAACACGGTTATTGAATAATCCTAAATCAAGACCAACGTTAGTATTGGTAGTTTTTTCCCATCTCAGTTTATCATTCGGAGGGCTTATTACTGTAATAACACCTTCTTTTACTCCCGGAAGAATTGTTGCATCATTATATTCTCCAATAAAGAATGGTGAAGTATTTCTGTCGATATTTCCTTGAAGACCATAAGATGCTCTCAATCTAAGGTTAGATACTGCAGAAATATTTTTCATAAAATCTTCCTTCGTTACCAGCCATGATCCTGAAATTGCCCATATAGGAAGGTATTTATACTTTTTATTTACCCCAAAAAGGTTGGTCCCATCATACCTTACACTTCCGAAGAAGGTATATTTCTGATCGTAAGTATAAGACGCCGTAGCAAACATGGAAGCATAAGCATTCTCTACCGGTGGGTTTTCACGATATGTTTCATATTTTTTATCTGTTGCAAAATCTGAATTCGGGAAAACAATTGCCGTACCTCTTCTTGAAGTCGGGTCATATCCAAAAGCTCTGGTAACGGTAGTATTATCCTCTGTTTTACGGATTTCTGTTCCTGCCATCAAATCAATTTCGTGTTTTGAATTGATTTTCGTACTGTACGCCGCCTGTAATTTCCAGTTGTATTGGAAGAAATCATTATCCCAGTTTTGTTTTACAGCTCCTGCAGGCAGGAAGTAATTGAATTTACCATCTTTATAGTAACGGGTACCTTGTCTCATTTTTCTGGTGAAATAGGTGTTCTCCCCTGCAAATTTCTCCGTTTTATTAGCATCATACTGGATACCTAGCTGAGAGGTAAATCTTAAACTTTTTGAAGCTTTGTATTCTAAGTCTAAAATTGCTTTCAGAGAGTTATTTTTCAGCGTATAGCTGGTATTTTCTCTTTCTTCAAGGAAATTGAAAGGAACATATAAATCTTCAAAACCGTCTATATCTTTATCATAATTATAGCTTCCATCTGCATTGAAAGGCTTCATGTAAGGATTGGCATTTCTTGAATAATTGATAGGGTTTATTGAAGCATCAGCATCTGTTACAAAAGATGTACGTTCACTTTGTGTTCCGAAAATAGAGATTCCTGCATTTAACTTATCGCTTAATTTATAATTGTTTTTTAAAGTCAGGTTATAACGTTTAAAACCTGTACCGATAGTTGTTCCTTCTTCATCATAATATCCCAGGGAGAAATAGTAATCTGCACGGTCACTTCCGCCAGAAACGCTTAATCCATATTGTTTGTTGATGGCATTTCTGTACAACAGTTTTCCCCAGTCTGTATTGTTGCTTCTTAGGCCATTGATTTGTTGGCGTGTGAATGAATTCAGTGCATCAAAACCTCCGTTTCTGAAAGCATCAAGCTGGCTATTCTGAGTCAGGATTCTCATCACTTCTCCTTTATCTGCGCGGTAAGTAAGGTCAGCGCGCTTGGCAAGCATCAGTTCCAGGTCTACTTTTTCAGAGGCATTTAAAAGATTCAGCTTATCAAAATCAGGACGGGATGTCACGAAAGTATCTGCCGAAAAGTTCAGTTTTAAACTTCCTTTCTTTCCTTTTTTTGTGGTAATGGAAATTACCCCGTTTGCTGCTCTTGCTCCATAAATGGCTGTTGCAGCAGCATCTTTAAGGATGGTAATATCTTCAATATCATTAGGATTCAAACCTGCAATAGAGAAGTTTTGAAGCTGGTCAATATTGTCTTTATCGGTAAAGTTCGGAACATCATTTCCTTCTAACGGAAGACCGTCAATTACCCATAACGGATCCTGAGGACCGGAAAGAGAAGCTGTACCCCTGATTCTGATCTTCGCCGGACTACCAGGGGCACCGGTTTCGGGAGTTACTGCCACACCAGCAATTTGCCCTGCCAGCATCTGATCTACACTGGCAACACCAGCCTGGCTGATGTTGTCCATTTTTACTGTAGAAACCGCTGAGGTCTGCTTACGCTTTTCAATTTTCTGGTAACCGGTGATGATTACTTCCTGGATTTTATTTTTATCTGAAACTTCAGAAGTTAGTCTTATTGTATAGTTAGTCTGTCCTTCATTAAGCTGAATGACTCTGGATTCATAACCTGGGTAACTTACCAATACAGTTTTTGTATCAGCAGGGATTTCTAATATAAATTTCCCGTCCTTATCGGTCACTGTACCTACTGATACACTTTCGATAATTCCTTCTAGTTCTGTTTTTGTAGAGACCGACTGTGTCTCGATTTTTATAGATGCACCGGTAATCACATGAGAGGTATTTCCATCTTCTATTTTCCCGGTGATGGTTTTCTTTTGCTGGGCCATTGCTATATTAGCAGCCAAAAGAGGTAAAAGTATTAGAGTTTTTTTCATTGCCGTTTATTTGTTTAAAGCCTCTTGTATACGAATAATTAAATCTGTGTAATGTGCTCTGGAAGCATCATCGCCTCTGTACCTTGTTCTGTTCAGTAAGTCCAGAACCTTCTGAAGTTCTGCCCTTTTGTAAGTGGTAACTTCAGATACTCTCTTCATAGATGAATAATTGATATTCCTCAAACCGTGATCCTCTTCATGGAAATTACAGATGGTTGGGATATTCAGAGTATCATCTGCTTTCAACCCTTTCACTGCTGTTTTTTCAAATAATTTATTCACAGAAACAATCAGGGCATCCACATAATTTTTCTGAGTCATTTTCTCAAGCATCGTAAGGCTTCCTTTTTTACTGAAAATAGGAGTTCTTACCTGATCAAATAATTTTTCAACGGTATAGATCTCTTCTTTAGAACCAGACATCTGATGCTTCAGCTCATTTTCAAGCAATCTCAACAGTCTGTCATCCATAAACAGAGAATAGATATTTGCATACTGCATTCCTCTTGCCATGGTATATGGTGTCTGCTCAAATGGCCCCATTGGTGAATCTTTAACCGGATACGTTTTTTCTGTAATCGGATTAAAGAATAACCACTCCGGAAGGTTGATCGCGTTTTTAACCAGATAATCAACTGCTCTTCTCTGAATTTCTTCAGGAACTGCTTCGTAAGCTTTCTTCTTGTTGCCAAAAACAGTGTTGTTCAGGTAAATTCCTCCCACATTCGCCATCACATGACCTGTGTACAGGTCCCATTGTCCGATAGCTCCCATATAAAGTTTTCCGGTATCCGTATACTCTTTACCATCTTCATACGTCCACTTTAAAAGATTGTTGACAACCACTTTAAGGTTTTTCATCCCATATTCGCTGGCTTTCATGGCATCATCTCCCAAATCTTCAGACTGAGAACGAGGATCGATAGTTTCCAGGTAGCTCTGCTGCTCGCCATAGAAATACATCGGATCGTCCTGATGCTTTTCAATTAAATTTCTCAGCGCTCTTTTCTCAACAAATTCATCCGGATACCAACGGTAACCCCAGTCTATGGCATATTTATCGTAAAGACCAATTTTCGGAGTGATGGCTGTAACACCATCTTCCGGCTGAGCAACGTAATTGTAACGTGCATAATCCATAATGGAAGGTGCTGTACCACCCATTTTGTCTGTAAATTCTTTGGAACGAAGCGACTCTACAGGGAATGCAAAGGATGCTCCCATATTGTGCTTCAATCCGAAAGTATGCCCTACTTCATGCGATGAAACAAAACGGATGGCTTCACCCATATGTTCATCACTGAATTTATTTCCTCTTGCTTTCGGGTCTATAGGTCCTGTCTGAATTCTCATCCAGTCATGAAGAGAAGTCATTACATTATGCCACCAGATGATATCTGCTTCGATAATTTCACCACTTCTCGGGTCTACTACTGATGGTCCCATTGCATTTGACTTTGGCGAAGCGGCGTAAGTAATCACAGAATATCTTACATCATCAATATCAAAATCTTCATCTTTTTCGTCCGGCATTTTCGCAATCACTGCATTTTTGAATCCTGCCTGCTCAAACGCCGCCTGCCAGTCATGTACTCCGGCAATGATTTTCTCACGCCATTGTTTTGGTGTTGCCGGGTCTATATAATAAACAATAGGCTTCTTAGGCTCTACCAGCTCACCTCTTAAATATTTTTCTTTATCTTCATCTTTGGGTTCAAGATTCCATTTGGTAATGAAAAACTTTTCATCCATTTTCTGCTGGTTATCATTAAACGACCAGTGCTTTTCGGAGAAAAATCCTACTCTTGAATCCGCAACTCTTGGTTTCATCGGTATTTTAGAAAGAAGCACAAGATTCGTGGTAACACCAAGAGTTACCGGCAGATCTACACCTCCTTCATTTACAGAAGTAGACAATTGAGACTTCACCACAAGGTTCTTAGGAAAAGTTTTCACACCTTCTATATAAGAAAGGCTTGATTTCACAGATCCTCCTAATCCTACATTAGCCAATACATCATTAAAGCTCTTCTGATTCCCATCAAAAACTTTATTAACTTTAATTGCTACTGCTGTAGAATCACTGTTTTGCGCCTCAATATCAAAGACTTCAATTACAGATTCTGAAAAGTTGTCTTTTACAGATTTTGTAATAGCATCATTTTTTGGTGAAGACACTTTAGGAACCACAGTTTTCACCCATACCTTTTTAGCTACAGGGTCACGGTGAAAGGAAATGACCTTATTTTCATAATTCATTCCTTTGTTCAAACCTGCTTCATTCACCTGCATTGGCACCTGAGATAGCTTGTTGACCACCAAAAACTGACGTCCCATCAAGCTGTCTGGAATTTCAAAATAAATATCCGTCTTTAACTGAATAGTATTAAAAAGTCCCTTTTTATAGGTTCCTTTTTTGATCAGGTCTTCAATTTTTTTTGTTTTTTTTGACGAGGATGTCTCTGTCTTATCTGTTTTTTCTTTGTTGACCTTTACCGTATCTTTATCTTTTTTTTGTGCTATTGCCATTGGTGAAGCCATAGCAAGACCGAGATACAGCGCAAGTCTGTAATTCTTCATTAAAATAGTCCGATTCATTCCAAATAGTAAATATCTTAGTTTCAGTAAGCAAAGCTATAGGTATCGCGAATCATATATATAATATTAGGGAGTGAATGGTGATTTTTCGGGAGTGAATGGATTTTTATTTTCACTTCAATAAAGGCAAAAAACATATGAAATATTCACCGTCTACAGAAATATGAAGAAGATTATTTTTAAAATACTCATAAATTTGATTCAAATAATCAATTCCGAATTTCTCACCCTGCACCGGTTCACTTTTTGGCTGCCAGGTATTCTTTACAGTGATACCCTCCTCATCCACAATAATGATAATTTCCAGAGGCTGATCTATCGTTGCAATATTATGTTTGATGGCATTTTCCGTTACAATCTGAAGGGATAAATACGGAATTCTTTTTTCCAGACTTTCCGGAGCATTAATAATCAGTTCAAACTTCATCTCTTCATCAAACCTGCTTTTCAGAAGTTCCATATACTGCTGTATAAATTTGATTTCCTGCGAAACCGGAACAATATTATCTTTAGGGGGAATTATAAGATACCTGTAAATCTTAGAGAGGTTCATGGTAAACTTCTGGGCATTTTCTTTATTGATCCCGATCAGCATATAAAGAGAGTTCAGTGAATTGAAAAGAAAATGAGGATTGATATTGTTTTTAAGCTGCTGAAGCTGGTTAATTACTTCTGCTTTATGCATCTTTTCGTTCTCTATTAACAATAAATTCTTTTCAGACTGTATTTTTTCTTTTTCCTGATAAGCAAGATTGGTTGCTCTCTGGAATAAGATAAAGACCGTTACAATAAGAAACAGAGCTGCCAGAAAAATATAAACGGTATAAGTTTTTATTTTGTCAATATTTTCATCGATGATAAAATTCACGTGATTTACGACTGTATATCCGTCAAAATTGTCTGTCTTTAATGGTTTTATGAAGCGTGTTACCTCAACACCAAGATATTCTGAGACCGCCGTTCCTTTGGTGTATCCGGCTTCAGTTCTGCTGGACAGTGTATCTTTCGCCTTAATATCTGTAAACTCGAAAATATTCTTTCCGATATATTTTTTCTCCGGATGGGTAATACAAATTCCTTCTTTTGTAAAGACGTACGCGTAAGTATTGGAACTTTTGTCTACATTAATAAAGTACCGATGGAGATCATCCAGGCTTACGGTAGAACCATAATACAGTTTGTTTTTATCAGGCAGCACCAGAGAATCATAACTCACCCAATACATACTGTCTTTTTTGGTAATCAAAAGATCCCTGAAATGTCCGGAACCGTTATTTTTTAAACTAATAAAATTCTCTTTATGTTCTGTCTGTCTGAAAATACCAGATAAAGGATTATTACTTTCTGTTTTTCCTGAAGCCGTATTTTCGTAATAATACCAGCTGTAAGGCAGCAGATTTCTTTTTTTGTTTAAATCATTTAAAACCAAAGAATAATCTTTATAATTCTTCAGTCCGTCTTTCTGAATCAATGCGCGAAGCAGATATTGATAATCTTCAATATTCCTGAATTCATGTTCTATGGATTCATATTTACGGAAGAAGGTTTTCTTTGCAAAATCATCAGTGTTTTTACGGCTGTCTTCTGTGATCAAAAGGCTCAAAACGGCAAATGCTGCCACTGCAATAAGGCAGGCAGATAATGCGGTAATGTAAATGTATTTTGGGGATAAGGCGTGTTTAAAATTAATACTCAAGTTACTCTGAATTGTTGTTCTCCTACATATAAATTATTCGTTTGCAAAGATATAACAAAGATTCCAGTACCATAAAGTGAATTATTTTTATCTTTAAAACCGCCAGTGGGCACCCTTATTTTTTAAACAAAAACATGTATTTTAAGCTATTTATTTCAAAAACATAAAAAAACTACCAAAAAATGGTAGTTTCAATATATTCAGATTATAATTTTTCCTACAGCTTTCTTAATAGTTCTTCAGTATTCATGATGGTGGCAAATTCTTCACTCAGATTGGCTAACGCCATGAGATGAACCAGTTCCGCTTCATATTTTTCTCCATGTATTCCCACTCTGTCAAAAGCCGCCGTAGCATCAGAAATCACGTAGGTTTCATATCCAAAGTTCTCGGCCATTCTTGCCGTAGTGGAAACACAATGATTGGTTGTAATTCCAAGAATCACCAGAGTATCTATTTTCTGAATATCTAATTTTTCTTTCAGACCCGTTCCTATAAAAGCACTGTTTACGTTTTTTGTAATAACACATTCGCCATCTTGGGGTAAAACATGATCATTAAATCCAGGATCAGATTCATGCAGTTTCGATGTAAGATTGGTTGAGTTGTGCCTGATATGAAATACCGGCAAATTCAGGTTCCTCCATGTTTCCAGTATTTTTCCACTTAATTTTTCTGCTTCTTTGTTATTTCGGTTTCCTCCCCAATAGTTTTCATCAAGAAATCCTTTTTGAATATCAATAAGAAGCAATGCAGGTCTTTTATCCCGTAATTTCATCTGTTTTTATTTTATACATTATTATTGAAAAAGTCTGTTCATAAGAAACTTATTATATTCATCTTTCATAGGAGAATCAAAGAGGTCGAATACATGCAGCGCACCGGAAATTACCCATAATTCGGTTTTCACTCCTGCTTTATATAAGAGCTGGGCATATTCTAAATCTTCATCTCTTAAAGGATCCAGCTCACAGGCAACAATGGTAGTTTGTGGCAACCCGGAAAAATTATTATAGTTGGTAAGATCTGAATATTGAAGGCTTTTATCTTTATTTTCTTCGCCCAGAAAATGCAGCCACGCTGTCTTTGCGTAATTTTTATTCCATAGTGGAATATCTGTAAACTCTTCCATTGAAGGAGTATTCAGTCTATTGTGAATGACAGGATATAGTAAGAACTGATGTTTTATATTTTTAATATTGTGATCTGCTGCCATTTGAGTTACAGCCACCGCCAGATGCCCGCCTGCACTTGCTCCAAAAACGGTTATACCATCAGAATTAATCCCCAGCTCTGAGAAACCATGTCTTATGATCCATTGTAAAGCATCAAAACCATCTAAAACAGGTATAGGAAACCGATATTGGGGAGCCAGCCTGTAATCAACAGAAATAATGGTTGCCTTAAGTTTATCTGCTATCTCAAACATCTGGTCATCCACCTGCTCCGGCAATCCGAAAACATATCCTCCTCCATGAAAGTAAAGGAGAACCCTGTTCTGGTTAAAACCTTCAGGCTGATAAACGTGAAGTCTGATCCCGTATCTATCTTCTGAGCTTGGTATAAAAATATCCTGCACAGCAATATGATCCGGTTTTTTAAAAGGATGAGCTTTCGTAAATTCTTTTCTTTCCTGTTGAATAATTTCCGGAGCATTCAAAAATAAATCTTCATCAATTTCCAACGAATAAGGGACATTTTCAATGCTATTTTTCAAATCAATGTTAATTCTATTAAAGTTCATAATATCTTAAATATTTTATACTAAACAAGCGATAAAACCATTTTCCAACAGAATATTTCCTGTTTTTATTTGTAAATTTACCTATCAGCATTATGCTTTCCAAGTGTACAAATGATTGTCTGGAACGAACAAAAATGTAAGTATGAGTATTAAAGAATCATCCACCAATAATGAAAATAAGAAAACACTGGAGTACAGCTGTTCTGAAATATATGCCGTGAATCTGATCAGTGGCCGCTGGATTCTTTCCATTTGTTATCATCTTAAACATGGGAAACTGAGATTTTTTGAACTGAAGGATAGAATCCACAATATTTCTGAAAGAATGCTTACCCTTCAGCTAAAAAAAATGGAACAGGAGGAACTTATCGCCAAAAAAGTATATGCAGAGGTACCCATAAAAGTAGAATACGAGCTTACAGAAATTGGTAAAAAACTGATTCCGGTTCTGGATCAACTTGAAGTATGGGGTAATGAGCATAAAAAAGTGAAGAAAAAATAAGCTAAACTCTCACTACTTTTTTAAAGAAAAAACCGAAAGAACAACTCTTATTTTATACACAAACCGAAAGGCAAGAAAGCGGGTATAAGTCTTAAAGTTAGTTAATATCGTTGTTCAGACTACAGATTCAGCATGCTATATTTTTAAAATTAATTATCTTCGCCTACAAATCTTATTTGAAAATGAAGAAGATCATCTCCGGGATATCTATTTTTTGTACCATCGCTATCTCAGCTCAGGAAACGATCCAGTTTCAGGAACTCCCGTTCAAAGATATTATTGCCAAAGCCAAGAAGGAAAAGAAATTGGTTTTTATTGATGCCTATGCATCATGGTGTGGCCCATGTAAAATGATGGAGAAAAATGTCTTCACCCAGAAAACGGTCAGCGATTATTACAATACCAACTTCATCAATGCAAGGTTTGACATGGAAAAAGGAGAAGGAAGAGATATTGCTTCAAAATTCGGAGTACGTTCTTATCCTACTTATCTTTTCCTGAACGGTGAAGGAGAGCTTGTTTCCAGAAATACCGGCTATATGGAGGAGAGCATGTTTGTGGCTATGGCCCAGGATATCAATTCGCCAGGAAACAAAAAAGGTTCTCTGAAAGACCGTTTTGCCAGCGGTGAAAAAGACCCGGAATTCCTGATCAACATCATGAAGCTTAACGCTAACTCAGATTATGAATTCGCAAAAAAAGCTTCCGAAAGATATTTCCAGAATAAAAAGAAAACTGAAGAGCTTACAAAAGATGAAATTGGTTTTCTTCTCTATTTTGTAAAATCATCAGAAGATACCAATTATACTATTTTTGCATCCAGAAAAGCAGAAATCGTTAAATTTCTTCCTGAAGAAACTTACACCGAATTTGATGCTCAACTGAAATTAGGAAAAATAGTAGAACAGTCTATTGATGATAAAAATAAAAAGATCAACGACGACTATTTTTTAAAAACAGCTGAACCATTGGTAGGAAAAGAAGCTGCGCTTAAAAAACTGAATCAGACAAAACTCAGCTATTATGAACAGAACAGTAATTTTCCAGAATACGAAAAAGCTGCTTTAGACTATTACAAAGATTCTGACTCATTTGACCCTAATGAACTTTTAAGAGCTGCATGGATATTTGCAGATCATGTGAAAACACCCTCATCATTAAAGAAAGCTACAGAATGGGCAGAAAAGTCTGTCATGAGAAGCGAAACTTCAGAAAACACTTATATTCTTGCCAAACTCTATAATCTTACAGGAAATAAAGAGATGGCAAAAAACTATGCTGAAATGTCTAAAAATATGGCAGTTCAGGGCAATAAAGATTCTCAACTAGCAGATGAATTATTAAAGCAAATAAAATAAACATTACATACCGGATGAAATATAAATTATTAGCAGCAGGCATTTTAGCTTTCCTGTCAGCAAGCACAGTAAGTGCTCAGGAACAGGAACAAGGAGGACAGGAGAAAAGTTTATACATAAAAGGAAATGCTTTATTTGCCCCGATAGGAATTTTAAACCTTGGAATAGAAAAACAGCTGAGTTCAAGATATACGCTTCAGGGTGATGTTTTCATTTCACCATGGAAATCTTTTTCAGGACACAAACTACAGTTTTACTCTGTATCTGCAGAAGGAAGATATTACTTCGATGAAGCTTTCAAACATTGGTATGTGGGGGCTAACGTTTCTGTTGCCGCTTATAATGCATCAAAATGGACCTACTGGAATGATAATACCTCCGAAAACTGGAACGGAGAAATTCTGGTCAATTCTAATCTTTATCAGAAAGGGTTTTCTGTGATGCTGGGTGTTACAGCAGGATATCAATTCCAGCTATCTGAGCGATGGAATCTTGATATTTATGGAACAATAGGAACCTCACAGGGATTCTATAAAGGGTATGACAAATCTACCGGGAGACGTTATGATTCTGCAAAAAATTTCAACAAAAGTGGTGAAATCATTCCGTACAGAGGAGGGGTAATGATTTCTTACAAATTAAAATAATACAATGAAGCCATTCGGAAGAAACCATATCATCATTTCAGTGATCACTTTTGTGATTCTTTTTTTAATGAACTATATCGGGAACGATCTTCCTGATAAATTACAGAGGGCATTAATGACTGCTTTTGCAGGAGTTGTTGGATTAACAGTAGGGCTCTTTATATTAAATAAGGGCAGAAATGATAAAAGTCCGCCCCAAAATTTTGATTAATTAATCTTCATATACTACATACTGGGTTCTGATCTTTTCAAAACTATCCAGATCTTTTTTCCAGGAATCTTTAATTTCCTGAATTGATTTTCCGGCTATAATCTGTTTTCTGAAATCATCAGTTCCGGACAGGGTATCAAACCAAAGATTTTTCAGGAAGAAATCCTGTTGGGGATTGTTATAATTCTGATAAGCTTTGATAACCCATTCAAGGTTAAGCTCTCTTAAATCTTTAGGATATTCTGAGAGGTTTTCACCATAGCATAATTTCCCGTTCAGAAATGGATCTTTAGCACCATAACTTGGCTTTGGTGTAAACTGATAAGGGAGTTTTTCCGTCCATGGAGAACCATAAATCTGGAAAGGTAGATCTGTTCCTCTTCCTACGGAAACCTGAGTTCCTTCAAAAAAGCACAGACTTGGATATAAATTGATGGCTTTATCATTGGGTAAATTCGGAGAAGGTTTATCAAGCATTGGATAGCGTTGTTTTTTATGATAATTCTTCATCTGAATAAGCATGTATTTAGCCTGAACCCCATCTTTCAGCCATTTTTCACCATTCACCATCTTTCCATACTCTCCTATCGTAAGTCCGTATACTACAGGAACTTCATGCATTCCTACAAAACTGGCCCATTTTTTTCTCAATACAGGTCCATCTGTATATCCGTCGTGTGGATTAGGACGGTCCAACACCATTATCTCAACATTATTTTCAGCACCTGCCTCCATCAGATAAGACAGAGTAGAAATATAGGTATAGAATCTCACCCCAACATCCTGGATATCAAAAATAACAATATCAATTCCGGCCAACTGTTCCGGTTTTGGTTTTTTATTATTGCCATACAGGGAAACAATCGGTATTCCTGTTTTTATATCTACCCCATTTTTCACTTTTGCACCCGCATCCGCATCTCCTCTGAAACCATGTTCAGGAGCAAAAATAGATTTGATCTTTATTCCGTTTTTTACCAGAAAATCTACCAAATGAGTTTTGTCACTCATCAAACCTGTCTGGTTGGTTACCACTCCTATCGTTTTACCTTTTAAGAGCGGCAAATACATTTCAGGCTGGTCTGCCCCGGTTTTAAAATCCGATTGAACTTGAGTCTGAGAATAATATTGATTGAATACTCCTAAAAAAATTAGGCAAATCAGAAGTAAATTTTTAATTTTGAAATCTAAATTCATAAGCTTGAAATTTCCTTTATATTTCTCTAGAAAAATAGCATTTTCCAAAGATAACAAAAATAACCTTTCAAGGGTTATCATCTTCATTGGCAGGCTTTCCGTAGCATTGGGGATTATTGTTTCCTTAATTACTGTAGCCACCGGTTTTGGTTCAAAAAAAGCTATCAAAGAGAGGCTGGCAGATTTCAGCGGGCATATTACTGTAAGATCAACGAGATCAAACTCCTCTTACAACACTTCTGTACTCGATAATCAGGGACTCAATATTGCAAAAATAAAAGAACTTCCTGATGTGGAAAGTACTCAAAAATATGTGATGGTTACTGGAATTATGCGTAACGAGCACAATTTTGCAGGGATCATATTTAAGGGGATCGGAAAAGATTTTGACAGTTTAAGATTTAAAAAATTCCTCATTGCCGGTACTACTCCGAAAGTTACTGAGCAAGGTTTTAACAATGACGTTGCTATTTCACAAAAAGTAGCCAACGACCTTCATCTTAAGGTGAATGACAGTATTGTTACCGTATTTTTAAAAGCTGATCAAAAACCACTTTATCGTAAATTCAAGATTATTGGTATCTACAGAACTGATATAAAACTGATCGATGAACAGTTTGTGATTGGCGGAATCAACCATGCAAGAAAGATTCAGGATATGAAACCTGATGAAATTGGCGGAATAGACATCTTCCTGAAAAATGTAAATGATATTGACAAAGATTTTCCTGAAATTGAAAAACTGATCGGTTATAAAAACTATGCTGAAAAAGCTACTGAAAAATTTCCACAGATCACGGACTGGATCAGCATTTTTGATACCAATATAGCTTTGATCATTATCATCATGCTGATTGTAGTGGTTATTAATATCATTATGGTTCTTCTGATTCTTATTATTGAAAGAACAAATTCTATTGGTCTTCTTAAAACATTAGGTGCAAGCAATTCACAGATAAGAGCTACTTTCATCAATTATACGTTGATTATTATGATTCCAGGACTTTTGTATGGAAATGCTATCGGACTGGGACTTATTTTGATCCAGAAATTCTTTGGTGTTATAAAGCTTAACCCGGAAAATTATTATGTAAGCACGGTTCCGGTAGACCTTAATCCTATTGCAATCATTTCAATCTCGTTAGGAATTCTTCTTATTTCAGGATTGGCTTTAATTATTCCAAGCTATCTGATCAGTAAGATTTCTCCTGTGAAAGTTATTAAGTACAACTAAATTGATAATTGACAATTATTCGCTGTCTTTCAGGGGTTTTTAACTTTATCCACAACTTATCCACACGTTATCCACAGCGCAGATAATTTTAAAAGCCTTATCTTTGCGCCGCATATAAAACATTTATGAAATACGCAAAAAATATCCTTGAAACTATAGGTAACACGCCGCTGGTAAAGCTTAACAAAGTATTAGGTGAAGATTTTCCGGCATTAGTATTAGCAAAAGTAGAGACCTTCAATCCTGGAAACTCAGTAAAGGACAGAATGGCTCTTAAAATGATAGAAGATGCCGAAAAAGACGGCAGATTAAAACCTGGAGGAACCATTATTGAAGGGACTTCAGGAAATACAGGAATGGGATTGGCATTGGCAGCGATCATCAAAGGCTACAAATGTATTTTTGTAACCAACTCTAAGCAATCAAAAGAAAAGTGTGACATCCTTCGTGCTGTAGGTGCGGAAGTAATCGTTTGTCCTACCGATGTAAAACCTACTGACCCGCGTTCGTATTATTCAGTTTCAAAAAGACTGGCAAAAGAGACAGAGAACGGCTGGTATGTGAACCAATATGACAACTTATCCAACAGAGCCGCTCATTATGAGTCTACAGCTCCTGAGATCTGGGAACAGACTGAAGGAAACCTGACTCACTTTGTAGTAGGAGCCGGAACAGGAGGCACAATTACAGGATGCGGAACTTTCTTCAAAGAAAAAAATCCAAACATCAAAGTAATCGGTGTTGATACCTATGGTTCTATTCTGAAGGAATTCCACGAAACCGGAGAACTGCACTACGACCACGCTTATACTTATATTACAGAAGGTATCGGGGAAGATATCATCCCTGAAAACTACGACATGTCTGTAATAGATCATTTTGAAAAAGTAACAGACAAAGACGGTGCTATCTATGCCAGAAAGCTGGCTAAGGAAGAAGGAATTTTCTGCGGATATTCTGCCGGAAGTGCCATTGCTTCTTTGATCCAGATGAAAGATCAGTTTACTAAAGATGATGTAATTGTCGTTTTACTTCATGACCACGGTTCAAGATATGTAGGAAAGATCTACAATGACGAGTGGATGAAGGAAATGGGATGGCTGGAAGAAAATAAATAAGCAAAAAGGCTTACTTATAAGATAATAAAAAAACGGAACAAAATTTTGTTCCGTTTTTTATTTTTATTGCTTGATGTTTTCTTTTAATTTATTTTTGAGAAAACTATATTCTTTTTCACTCATTGCTTTTCTGGGAAACATATAGCTGTATTTTCCTTCAAGGGAAATAAATTCATTATTGCTGTCAAAATATTCAAAATCTTTCCACTCACTGGTTTCTTTTTCTCCATCAATATTCACAGTGAAAAAATTCTGATCAAATCTGATTTCATACACTTTACACTTTTCCAGAACATGCAAATAATGATTCACCTGTTTTTTCCATCTTGAAACTTTATTGACACTTACAGACAGAAAAACAGCACAAAGCAAAAAAATAAAACTCAAAAAGTATAAAATCCCTACACTTTCTTTGCTCAGATTATCCTTCAAAAGAAAAACAATAAAAACAATGATTGCTGCTGCAATGGTGGCAACGGTTTTACTTTTCGTTGTAGGTGAAAAAAGCAGACTTCCCTGATTACCACTAAAATAAATATCTTCAAAAATCTTTCTTTCCGGTTTTAGTGTAATCACCTTTTCTTCATTCATAATTATAGAGTTGCTTTAAAAAGCTACAAAACTAAACTAAATATCTTCATATTGATTACTTATTGCAGAAAGTTTATTCATCAACTCTCTGTTTCTTCGGTTCAGCGCATCCAGTTTTTTCAGCATATTGTGAATCACTTCAAGACCGGGAAGATTGACTTCAAGATCATAATACCAGTTGGCAAATTTTTCCAGATCAGGCAGATCCTCATACATCAGATAATGGATATTGTCTTCAATCTGTATATTCAATAGCCCATAATCTACAAGCTCATCAAAAAAAGTGATTTCTATATTATAGATTCTTACGAGTTCTTCCCGTGATATTCTTTCACTCATAGCTTAGGAATTTTTTAGTTGTTCAAAAAGTTCTTTCTGCTTCTCGGTAAGGTTGGTGGGCAGTTTCACTTCATAGGTTACAAAAAGATCTCCATGTTCTCCTTCTTTTTTATAGACAGGAAAGCCTTTTCCTTTCAGTCTTACAGTGATTCCTGTTTGGGTTTCCGGCTTTACTTTAAGCTTTACGCTTCCTTCCAGGGTATTTACATTCACTTCTCCGCCTAAAACAGCGGTATACAGATCAATGGTTACCTTGGTTTTCAGATCATCCCCGATTCTTTCAAAATTCGGATCAGCCGGGATATTGAAGGTAATATACAAATCTCCGTGAGGGCCGCCATTGACACCCGGATTTCCATGTCCTTTCAGTTTAATTTGCTGCCCATCATATACTCCTGCCGGAATTGTGATTCTGACTTTTTTCCCATTGATATCAAAGGTTTGCGGGTGGGTTTTTGCAGCATCTCTTAGATTCAGAGTTAATTCTGCTTTGATATCCTGTCCTTTGAACTTTCCAGAAGCTCTTCCTCGTGAGCTTTTACCAAATCCGCTACCTGCTCCGCCAAACATATTCTGGAAGAAATCTGAAAAGTCTTCCCCATCACCAAAATCAGCACCGGAGAATCCACCGCCATAATTATTTTGCTGTTGATATTGTCTTTGCTGCTGCTGCGCCTTTTCGTATTCTTCACCATGTTTCCAGTGTTCTCCATACTTGTCGTATTTAGATCTGTTTTCCGGATTGCTGAGTACTTCGTTGGCTTCATTCAATTCTTTGAACTGTCTTTCGGCTTCCTTATCATCAGGGTTCAGATCGGGATGAAGTTTCCTGGCCTGTTTCCGGTAGGCCTTTTTGATATCATCCTGTGTTGCGCTTTTATCTACGCCTAAAATTTTATAGTAATCTATATAAGCCATAGAAATGAGGTTTATCCAAATTTATGAAATTTATCTTTGAATGATACATAATAAAACATGAAAATTTGTCCTAAAAAAGTTTTAATATTCATATCATACAAACAATATCAACAAAAAAAGAGACGGATAACTCCATCTCTTTTTAGTTAAAACTATAAATGATTATCTGTGAATAATCTTATCAATTACACCATCTTTATCGTAACGATAATCTGCTGTAGAATAAATATTTGTAGGGCTATATTTACCAGTATAATATTTTCCATATGTTCCATCATTTAACCATCCATATTTATACTCCCAATAAGCAGGTTTTACACTACCATCACTTGTTGGAGTTCCTAATAACAGAATTCCTGCTGCATGAGGCGATGCCATAGAAGTTCCGCTTATTGTGTTATATGTACCATTTAACCAAGTTGATTTTATACTGTAGCCCGGGGCAGCATAATCGACACCAATCCCATAATTAGAAAAATGGGCCCAGTAATCACCTTGAGCTATGGCTGATATGGTATAGATATTTGCATGATTCACGGCTGCTGGTGAATAGTAATCAGCATCATCATAACTATTCCCTGCTGCAATAGCTATTTTAATACCTTTCTGAGCAACCTTTAAGGTAGCTTGATCAGTAGCAGAAAACCTACCTCTTACTTTTGGTCCTAAACTCATGTTTACAACATCATTTACCGAAGCATTAGCATATACATAATCCAGGGCAGAAACAGTCCATGAAAACTCTCCACGTCCATCGCTTTTTAAAACTTTCAATGCAACAACTTTAGCACCGGCAGCTACCCCTACAACACCAATATTATTATTAATAGCAGCAATAGTTCCTGCAACATGAGTTCCATGACCATTCCCATCATCAGGGTTGTTATCCCCTGCAAAAGAAACACTTCTTTGGATATCTACGTTAAGATCCGGATGATCCAAATCTATTCCAGAGTCAATTACCCAGGCTGTCTTTCCTGTTCCATCTCCTGAACCTCCTATTCTTGTAATTCCCCAAGGTAACTCTTGTTGAGAGGTGGCTTTTGCAATAGTACCTACTGCCGTTCCTAATGAAATCTGATAATCCTGTTCAATACTTTTGATTCTTGAATCCTTCTTCAGTGTTTCCACTTCTGCATCAGTAAGATTTCCAGCAACAAAACCTTCCAGAGCATACCCGAAAGCATTGGAAATTTTTTGATTATCAATTCCCAGTTTTAGCCCACTAACATTACTTTTCAATTTATCTAATAACACTCCAGTCTGCCTTAAATAATTTTCTCTGTCATTGTTTGCACCTTTAAAAACAGCGAGACCATTTTGAGCCAGAACACCATCTTTTAAAACTACAATATATTGTCCCGGAATAGGTTTAGAACTTCCGGAGACTACACCCTCGGAATTAGTAAGTGCATTAGCATCAGTATTAGGTTCAGCAGTATCACTTAACCTATCAGTGTTACAACTTATAGTGATTGCACCAACAATCAGTAATAGCGAAATTTTGTTTTTTCTTTTCATAAATTTGTAATATTTTTTTACCATTAGTTAATTTCAAATATATAACAAATAATTGTTTTTAAAACAATATCAATAAAGAATAATTTAAAAAATATAAAATAAATAATTAATTCGACTAAAAAATTAATTATTAAACAATTTAAATATTTTCATCTATTGATAGTTTTATAGAATAAAATTTCATAATTAGCAATATCAACTTTTCAATTTTATAGTAATACACCAAAATCATACAATTGATAAATTGAGCTAATTTCTATTCTCACATAGAAAATAAACTTATCTTTGATAAAAAGCGCCGCATGAAAGAGGTCCTGAAAAACTACTCCGGAATTATATTTTTACTTTTGGGAATCACTATTGGAAGCATCATTGGAATTGTTGCTCCTGGTTTTGTGGAATATATAAAACCTTTGGGAGATATTTTCCTTAATCTTCTTTTTGTGAGTGTAGTTCCGTTGGTATTTTTTGCCGTATCCAATTCTATTTCTTCTTTGGAACAGCAGTCTAAATTTGGAAAAATCATCCTTGTGATGTCACTTACCTTTTTATTCTTTATTCTCACGGCAGCTGTTTTTACCATTTGTGCTGTATATCTTTTCCCTGTTTCAGGGGTCTCTGGAAGTTCTGATATGATCACAGAAGCGGCGAATGATGATACATGGGGCAACAGAATTGTAAGTTTCTTTACGGTAGGCGAATTTACTGAGCTTTTCTCGAGAAGAAATATGCTGGCTCTTCTGGTATTTGCATTTCTGACAGGATTTGCGGCCAGAAAGACAGGTGAAAAAGGACAGCCTTTCCGGGTTTTTATTGCTTCCGGGTATGAAGTGATGAAAGAGCTTCTTTTATTGGTCATGAAACTGGCTCCCATTGGTCTGGGTGCTTACTTTGCTTACCAGGTAGCGACTTTAGGACCACAGCTTTTCGGATTTTATGCTAAACCTTTAGGCTTGTATTATATTGCCGGAATCATTTACTTTCTGGTCTTCTTTTCAATTTATGCTTTTATGGCAAACGGGCAGAAAGGAATCAAAAGTTTCTGGACTAACGCAATCTACCCTACTCTTACTGCAATAAGTACCTGCAGCAGTTTTGCCACCATGCCTGCCAATTTACAGGCAGCATCAAAGATCGGAATTCCGAACTCTATTGCCAATCTGGTGATTCCTATCGGGACTACCCTGCATAAAAACGGATCTTCTATGTCTTCTATCATCAAGATCTATGTAGCATTTTTAATTATCGGAAAAGATTTCTTTGATCCGGCCAACCTGCTTTTGGCTTTGGGAATTACAATCTTTGTGAGTATTGTGGCTGGTGGTATTCCTAATGGCGGATATATTGGTGAAATGTTGATGATCTCTGTGTATAAACTGCCACAGGAAGCTATTCCTGCGGTAATGATTATCGGGACTCTGGTAGATCCTCTGGCTACTGTTCTGAATGCTGTAGGAGATATCGTCGCCGCCATGTTTGTCAACCGGTTTGTGAAAGTCTGATTGCATTTTAACTATTTTCTATTAACCCATGAACTCATTTTTTAAAAGCATTGGCTTGTACAACAGCCTCACCATTGATCTCAATATCAACAGTGCAGAACTTATACAGAGATTAATGAAAGTAACTTATAAAACCAATACGACATTCATATCATTGGAAAAAGATACTGCAATTCCCACGCGGTTTGAATACCGGGGAATGATTGATGCCAAGAGCTTTACAATCAAAAGAAGAGGAAGACTATTTGATATGAACAGAAGTAATCCTGTATTACGTGGAACTATTTCTGATAAAAATGGTATATCATCCGTATCTGTAGAATTTTTTCCTTCAGGATTTCAGATTTTGAATTGGTTTTTTATTCTGTGTTTTTGCTTTATAATAGGATTCGTCAGTATAACAGGAGATCAACAAGGTCTTATGGTCGGGGCAATCGCTTTCACAATAGCAATCAGCCAATATTTTATCTTAAAAAGAGGAATTTCGAGAGGGAAATATGAGTTTGAAAGAGAGCTTATTTATATTACCCAAAAGCCTTAAACCAATCTCAGGCCCAAGGCTCTACTCACTGCGTTTTACAGCTTCAAGATTTTTATATTCATCCGGAGTGAAAAGCCTGTAGTGAACTTTAAATGTTTTTCCTAAGGGAGTTTCCAAAGAGAAGCCACCAGGTCCGAAGCCATCTGTAACATCTAATGTAAAATGTGAATATTTCCAGTATTCAAATAGGTCACGGTCTATCCAAAACTCATATCCATTAATGGTTCCGATCATTGCATCATTCATCCGGGGAAAAAATCCGCCTTTTTCAAAACATTGCGGCTGCGTACCTTCACAGCATCCTCCTGCCTGATAAAACATGAGTGGTCCATATTGATCTTCCAATTTCCGGATCACTTCAAGTGCCTGTTCTGTTGCAGAGAGTCTGGATATTTTTGCTTCCATTGTTTTTTTATTTTAGCTTACGGAACCTTATTGTTATAAAAGATCCCGGCAAGTAAATCCAGCCGGGATCAGCAACACATCATCAATTAATTTGAGCCGGCAATATCCAAAACGATTCTGCCGTCAATCTGTCCTTTTTTCATTTTATCGAATACATCATTGATATCTTCCAGTTTTGCGGGAGTAACTGTGGCTTTTACCAATCCTTCATTGGCAAAATCCAATGCTTCCTGCATGTCTTTTCGGGTTCCTACGATGGAACCTCGCACAGTGATCCTTTTTAAAACTGTTTCAAAAATCGGAAGTTCAAAGGAGCCGGGAGGAAGACCGTTCAGAGCAATGGTTCCTTTTCTTCTTAAAACATCTATTCCTTGTTTGAAGGCAATAGGAGAAACTGCTGTAATCAATGCGCCGTGCATTCCGCCAACTTCTTTATGCAAATATTGTCCAGGATCAGTGTTTTTTGCATTGACTACAAGGTCTACTCCTAATTTTTTTGCCAGTTCGAGCTTATCATCAGCAACATCAATGGCTGCTACATGCATTCCCATTGCTTTGGCATACTGAACCGCTACATGTCCCAGCCCGCCGATTCCTGAAATAGCTACCCATTCTCCAGGTTTTGTTTCTGTTTCCTTTAATCCTTTATAAACAGTTACTCCGGCACATAAAATAGGAGCAATTTCAAGAAAGTTAACATCTGATTTCAAATGTCCCACATATCTTGAGTCTGCAATAACATATTCTGCAAAACCGCCATCTACGCTATAGCCTCCGTTTTTCTGTGCTTCACAAAGGGTTTCCCATCCTGTGATACAATAATCACAACATCCACAGGCACTGTACAACCAGGGAACTCCTACTGCATCTCCTTCTTTTACAAAAGATTCAGGTCCGCAGGCTACCACAATACCTACTCCTTCATGTCCTGGAATAAGAGGCATCTTGGGTTTTGCAGGCCAGTCACCATCTACAGCATGTAAATCTGTATGGCAGACTCCACAGGCTATTACCTTAACAAGGACTTCATATCTTCCGGGTTCTCTTACGGGTACTTCTTCTATTTTCAGAGGCTGGCCGTAGCCTTGAACTACTGCCGCTTTCATTGTTTTTGGAATCATATTTTATTTTTTGGATGGAGTTATTTTGGGTTATTAGTTTTTATCACCAGATGTAAACAGTTAGCTGTAAATCGCTATGCTGCTTTATAAGTCAATGACTAAATAGAAAATGTATATCAAAAGACCAATATTTCTCTGCGTGAGGGATAGTAAGGGCGGCGAGGAACGAGCCGGTGCGAAATGCAATGGAGCACCGAAACGAAGTGCAGCCCTGCATAGCCCGACCGTTTTGCCCTGGATAAAGCCAAGGCAATAGGGCACGTCCTAAATAATATTAAAAGAAACCTAACTTATTCTTGTTGTAAGAAATCAGCATGTTTTTGGTTTGGCGGTAATGATCGAGCATCATTTTATGATTCTCTCTTCCGATTCCGGATTGTTTGTAACCTCCGAAAGGAGCCCCTGCAGGGTAAGAGTGATATTGGTTTACCCATACTCTTCCCGCTTCTATCTGACGAGGGATATTGTACAGCTGATGTGCATCCCTTGTCCAAACCCCTGCGCCAAGTCCATAAATGGTATCATTGGCAATTTTTACTGCATCTTCTTCATCTTTAAAGGTCGTAAATGCCAGCACCGGTCCGAAAATTTCTTCCTGAAAGATTCTCATTCTGTTGTTTCCTTTGAAAATCGTTGGCTGAATATAGTATCCTTCTTCCAGATCTTCTCCAAGATGGTTGACTTCTCCTCCTACCAGAACTTCCGCTCCTTCTTCTATTCCCAACTGGATATAGGAAAGGATTTTATCTTTCTGAATCTTTGAGGCCTGAGCTCCCATCATCACGGTTTTGTCCAGTGGATTTCCTACTTTGATGGCTTTTACTCTTTCAATCACCTTTTCAATAAAGGCATCTGCAATATCTTCCTGAACGAGTAATCGTGACGGGCATGTACAAATTTCTCCCTGGTTAAGGGCAAATAGAACGGCTCCTTCTATCGCTTTATCTAAAAATTCATCGTCAGCATCCATTACTGAACTGAAGAAAACGTTTGGTGACTTCCCTCCCAATTCCAGGGTTACCGGAATTATGTTTTCAGTTGCGTACTGCATCACCATGCGCCCTGTAGCGGTAGAACCGGTAAATGCTGCTTTTGCTACTTTCGGATTGGTTACCAGGGCTCTTCCAAGTTCTGCACCAAATCCGTTAACAATATTGATAACGCCCGCTGGTAAAAGATCTCCAATAAGTTCCATCAAAACCATGATAGAAACAGGAGTACTTTCTGCAGGTTTCAAAACGACACAGTTTCCTGCCGCCAGTGCCGGAGCCAATTTCCAGACAGCCATGAGTATCGGGAAATTCCATGGGATGATTTGTGCAATTACTCCCAGTGGCTCGTGAACGATCAGAGATACGGTATCTTTATCCAGTTCGTTATGAGATCCTTCGTCAGCACGAATCACGGAAGCAAAGTATCTGAAGTGATCAATTGCTAAAGGTAAATCTGCCGCCAGTGTTTCTCTCACGGCTTTTCCGTTATCAATTGTTTCTACTGTCGCCAGATATTCTAAATTCTGTTCTATTCTGTCTGCAATTTTGTTCAGGATAATGCTTCTTTCTGTAGAGGAAGTATTTTTCCAGGTACGGAATGCTTTTTCTGCTGCATCTACGGCCAGCTCCAAATCTTCTTTGGAGGAATGGGCAACCTGGGTAAAGTTTTTCCCATCCACGGGCGAGACTACGTCAAAATATTGCCCCTTAACGGGTGGCGTGAATTTCCCGTCAATATAATTATCATATCTGCTTTTGAACTCCGGACGCTGTAAAAGCGTGGCTGATCTTGGTTCTGTAATAGTGCTCATATTAGTCTTGTTTTTATTTTTCGATAAAGCCAAATTACACTGAGATGCCCAAAAGAGTATAGCACAATCCTATAAAAAAAGTGTAAAATAGTGCAAAGAGTTCAATTTTAGTATTTTATTAACAGCAACGTACTCCCAAATTCTCTATATTTGAGTTACCTCCTTTTCAAAAAAATTTAGAAATGAATAACAATAGTAAGATTTTATTAAATACTCCTGAATTACGTAAGGAAAGCCAACTATTGAGTCTTGTTGAAAACCAGACGAAATTCAATCTAAACAATTGTGAATTCAGTATTTATGAGACTCATAAGGCTGCTTTTGATGTAAAACTTCATTTTGAAAATATTGCATTTACAGCAATGCTGAGAGGTAAGAAACATATGAAGCTGGATAATAAGACCAATTATTTTGATTATTATCCGGGAGAAAGTATTCTGGTTGCTCCGGGAGAAACAATGGTTATTGATTTTCCTGAGGCGGATGAAACCCCTACCCAATGTATTTCTTTAAGTCTTAATCTTGATTTTATAGAAGATTCTCTTAATTATCTCAATTATCATCTTCCCAAAGTGGATGAAACTTCGCAATGGAATATTCAGCTGGATGAATATTTTCTGTTCAACAATAAAGCGATTGCTTCTGCCACCAATAATATTATGAGAATTGCAATGGATGATAACTCACAAAAGGATATCATGGCTGATTTTGCATTGAAAGAACTTCTGATAAGACTGATGCAGACCCAGGCAAGAAGCATGGTAGAAAAAAATATTGTTAAAAATAAATCCAGGATAAGCTTTGTGGTAGATTATATTAAAAGAAATCTTCACCAGAAACTATCCATTGACAATATTGCCAAGCTGGCTTATGTAAGTAAATCCAATTTCTTTAAAATGTTCAAAGATGAGCTGGGAACTTCCCCAAATGATTTTATTTTGCAGGAAAGGATTAGCAAAGCAAAAGAGTTATTAGCCAGCCAAATCAGTATCAAAGAAACTGCTTTTCAGACCGGATTTTCAGATACAAATTATTTCACGAGAGTATTTAAGCAGCTGGAGGGAGTAACTCCGAAAAATTATCAGGACAGAATGGTTCTGAGGTAATCTATTTACAAATTTCTATAAAAAAAGAGCCCCATTACTGGGACCCTTCTTAAAAAATATATTAAAATTAAATCTTAATACTTGTCATTCTGCTTAACGTTCGGGTTTGCAGATATTTCTCTGATTGGAATAGGTAATGTATATCTGTAATCACCATTTGGAAGGTTTTTCATATCGATAATATCATCCGTAGGGTTTCTGTCCATAGATACATTAGCTGATACAGCAAGTCTCTTAAGGTCGATAAAACGGTGTCCTTCAAGTGCTAATTCAACTCTACGTTCTTTCAAGATATCAGCATATGCTAATTGTGCAGATGAATAAGTAGGAGTAGTAGCTGTTCCCTCGAAGTTTCTTGCTACTCTCACTTGCTGAATTTTATCGTGAGCTGCTGCAAGGTTTCCTGCCGCTACTTCAGCTTCTGCTATAATGAAGTACATTTCTGACAATCTGAAAACTTTCACATCGTTTCTTGTAGCTGTACTTATTTTACCAGGATATTTGTCAATAACTAATCCGTCCGTTCTGGTATTTCCTGCTGTTGCAGTAGCATAATTTGGATTTGGTTTTGAAGAAGGGTCTACGTAGGCATATTTTCTGATATCTCCAGGAGTATTTTTAAATATGTTGTATAGGTTTCTTCCCCAGAACCACATTGGTGCTCCACTAATATTAGACTGATTTGTATTCCATTTTCCTCCAATAGCTGCACCAGCTCCTAAAGGTAGTCTATTCAGAGAGAAAATAGCTTCTCCATTTTCAGTATCAGCCCACATTCTTCTGTATGGGTTGAAAGATCCTCCTGCTATACCATTTCCAGTGCTCTCATCAATTCCTCCGTAGAATGCAATATTCCACTTACTTGTAGGGGTATCACTGAAAGGTCCGGATTGGAACACAGAACCATCAGCTTCAGTAACTGGAACTGCAGCATTGGTACCTGTGATTGGCGATGCAATTGTAAGAGAAAGACCAGATCCGTTGATTACTAATTCTGCATTTTGCTTAGCTAATGCCATTTCACCTCTGTAGAGATTAAAACGAGCAGCAACAGCATTTACAAAATTCTTATCTACTTTATATCTTCTTGGAGTAGTAGAGTTTCCTAAGATTCCTCTTGCATAATCCAAATCAGCATTAATGAAATCATAAACATCCTGATTTTTAGCTCTTGGCAATTTCGATTCTGTAGAAGGAACATCCGTAAGAAGAATAACTCCCAAAGCATTAGGATCCTTCATATCAGCAGAGAAATAAGCCTCTAACTGTACATAGCAATATGCTCTGATTGCCCTTGCCTGCGCAAGAATAGCATTGTATGTATTCTTCTCCTCAACAGTAGTAGGTGTAATTCTCTTTGCTCCCTCAAGAAGTCTGTTTACCCTGTTGATTACTCTATAATTGTTTAACCAGATTCCATCACTGGCAACAGTACCTACTGTACCTCCGGTAATAATAGGACTAGACGGATCTAGGAAATGTCTGTGCAATGTATATTCCTGTCCTCCACTACCAGATCCTGGCTTTACTTCATCTGTAAATACCGCTGTGAAATAGATCTCATCAATTGGGTCTAACTGAGCGTAAACAGATCCGTTTAAAACTTCATTAAGATTAGCAACACTTGTATACAGGTCTTCTCCTTCTAATTGTCCTGCCTGCTTTATATCTAGTGCATCCTGACAGCTATTCAGCGTAAATGCCACAGATGATAGGGTTGCTACAACTAATATTGTATTTATAATTCTTTTCATAATTCTTCTCTATTAAAAATCAACATTTAAACCTACAGATACGGTTTTTGGGTTAGGATAAACATTTAATGAATACGAAGTAATTGGCTCCGGATCAAATCCTTTCCAATCTGTCCAGGTGTAAAGGTTTTCTGCCTGAACAAATACTTTGATTCCTTTTACCGGCAGTTTACCTAACTGGCTTTTGCTGAAGTTATATCCTACAGAAATATTTTTAAGTCTGATAAAGTCTGATCTGTGTAAGAATCTGTCTGAAGAACCTAGGCTTAAGTTACTTGCTTTTAGTGCAGGGATATCTGTATCTCTGTTATCAGGAGTCCATGCGTTCAATAAATCAGCTGAAAGGTTTCTTGTTGCTGCTGCATTTGGATCCATAATCCATGATTGTAAGTTATCATAGATCCATCCTCCTTGTTGGAAAGAGAATAATGTATCAAGGAACCATCCTTTATGTTGTACATTGAATCCGAAACCTCCTGTAAACTTAGCATATCTTGATTTTCCAGTCAATACTCTGTCTGCTGATGTTGGAGCTTCTGTAATGTTTCCGTTTTTGTCAAGGAACTGTAAGTTTCCATTGTCACGGTTTACACCAACGTATGAATATAGCTGATACTGACCAGCAGGTCCACCGATAGCATTTACCACATCTCCTGCAAGGTTTTCGCTGTTCATAGAAACGATCTTGTTTGAGTTGTATGCACCGTTCACAAAAACAGATACTTTTGTATTTTCGTTTCTGATCACATTGTACTTGATCATCCCTTCAATACCTTTGTTGTCAAGAACACCGTCGTTACCTCTGATTGAGTAATATCCTGTAGCAGATGATTTTTGAATGTCATTGAACATTCTTGATGTTCTTTTCTGATAGTAATCAACGCTACCTTCAACCAATCCTTTATAGTTAAAGTCTACTCCGATGTTGCTTTGTTTTACCTGCTCCCACTCTAGAGAAGGGTTTGATAAGTTTACAAAGTTGTATCCTAATAAATTCTGGTATCCTGAGAAACCGTTATATAGATCAAGGAAATTATTCGGAAGAAGTGCTAATGGGTTTTGGTTATCACTGGCAATTCCTAAGTTCTGGTTACCTGTAGTACCGATTGAAGCTCTTAGCTTAAGCAGTCTGAATCCGGAATTAGCCATGAATTCTTCTTTGTCGATATTCCATCTTGCCGCAACTGACCAGAAAGTTTCCCATCTGTTGGTAGGAAGGAAACGGTAAGAACCATCTCTTCTTACAACTCCACTTACTCCATACTTATCTTTGTAATCGTAATCTAGAGTTCCAAAGTAAGCTAAGGTACCAGCAGTTACTTTTGTAGCACTATTAGAAGGTCTATAGATGTTTGGTGTATCCGGGTTAAATGGAATATAACCAGTTCCTGCACCAAATTCCCACTGTAATGGGTTAAGACCGTTTTGTCTTTGAGTATTTGTAGTTACATGAGCTTTAATATAGTCCATGTATGCACCAGCACTAATGGTATGATCTCCAAAAGATTTATTGAATGTAATATTCGTAATACTGTTGAACGTAAGATCTTTTATTGTAGAAAAATCTTCGAATCCGCCATATGTAGATCCGTCTCCTTTTGCTACACTGATAGCAAGGTATCCTAGTGGTGATCTTGCAAAGGTTCTGTCGTATTGCTTATACTCTATACCAGTTCTGTTCCCAACGCTTAAATAATCTGTAATTTTGTAGTTTACATTAGCATTGGCAGAAATACTTAGTTCAGTAAATCTGTTTCTGATTCCCCCATTGATATTATCCTGAAGAATCCAGTGTCTGTTATTAGTAGCATCTCCTTTAATAGCATTATATAACTCCAGTCCATTTGCATATGGAGAAGGTGTTGCATATGGTAATGAAAGAACACTTCCGAATAAAGGATTCTGAAGGGTATTGTTAGAAATACCTGTGTTTGTTTCATCATCCAGCTGGTTTCTTCTGGAATACCCTAACCCCATAATAGCCCCGAAAGTTAATTTTCCGTTTTTAGACTTACCATTAAGGTTATTTCTCATTGTAAATCTCTTGAAGTCTGTAGATTTTACAGTACCTTCACTATCAAGATATCCTAGAGACAAGAAGTTATTGATGTTTTCCCCACCTCCTGTAATGGAAAGGTTGTGTTGTTGAGAAATACCTATACGGGTAAATTGCTTACTCCAGTCTGTATTAGTACCCCAGTTATTGATCTGATCCTGTGTTAAGGTATTACCTTTACCAGTTGCTAAATTCTTTTGAATTTGTAAAAGTTGTCTACCGTCTGACATGTTGTAGTCAGAAGTAGGCAGTTTACTGAACGAAGTTAATGCATCGTAAGACACCTTCATTCCTGCGTTGAATTTCCCACCTTTAGTTGTAATTACTACAACTCCGTTTGCTGCTCTGTTACCATAGATAGCAGTTGCCTGAGCATCTTTCAGGATACTGAACGTATCAATGTCATAAGAGTTTAGGTTTCTGAACTGAGAACCGGAAGTAATTACCCCATCCACAACGTATAGAGGATCTGTAGAACCATTAAGGGAGCTAGCACCTCTGATCAAAATATTGAATTTTCCAGAACCTGGAGATCCAGATGCTGAATTTACTACGATCCCGGGAGCTGTACCCTGAATAGAGCTCAGTACCGAGATATTAGGTCTGTTTTCTAAGGTTTCAGAACCAACAGTAACCGAAGATGTAGTTGTTTTCGCTTTAGTAGCAGTCTTGCTATAACCTAAAACAACAACTTCCTCAAGTTTTGTCTCTTTGTCCTTACTGTTCTTAGAGTCCTTTTCCTGAGCTAATACAGTCTGCCCTGTAAAAAACAGAACACCGACTGTTAAAACGCTTAATTTCACATTCATATTAACAGATTTTAATATATTCAAGGGACAAATATGTCGATAAATATCTACAACATCAATTCATTAAACGCTGAAAACAGGCTTCCAGAAAGGAGAAATTCACATTCATACTAAAAAAATGATAGGGAATCATTTTAATTGTATTTAAAAAATTAACGAAAAATAAGCCAATTTAAAGATTAACGGAATTTTAATAAATTTTGAAATTAAAATCAACTTTCTTCAATCAACCAATATTGATTAAAAAAATAAACCAAAAAACATCAATTCGATTAATAAATTAAAATATTTCATCCTCAATTTTAACTAAAATGAAGAAAAAAATACACCATTTTCTTAAATTTTATTTAAAAAACAGGCCCTAAACAGCAAGACCCCCCTTTTTCAATAGGGTGTCATTGTAATTTCCACCAAAAAACTGTTACTATATTATATTGCGAGATCAGTTGAAACTTATAAAATTCTCTTTCATATTCCCTGCATTTTTTTAACCTTTTTAGCATTACATTTAAAAATAATTCAACTCTGAAAATGAGAAAATATTCAATGTGCTTTTATTTGAAAAAGAACATAATTAACATAAACTTCATGTGGATTATTATAAGCATGTTTTACTGCAAAAAAAAAGCATCTCATACGATGAGATGCTTTATATATTAAGTTTACAATAATTTTATTTCTGGTAACTATAATATCTGGCTCCAATTAATACCGGATTTTCAGTCTCAATAGAAACAAGTCCGAATCCTTTATAATTTATGTTTACAGATTCTTTCAGTTGCTTTCTGTGAAGTTTTTCATAAGTTTCAAAATCTACAGAAGTTCTTTGTTTCAAATTTTCAAATACATTCCATTTTTCTACTACTTTTTTCCAGTTCTCAGAAACTTTTCCGGCAAACACTTTTGATTTTGAACCACTTCCATAGCCTATAAAGCCAATTTCTTCTCCTGAAAGCTCTTCATTTTCGTTATAGGATGTCTGTAAAGCAGAAAGAAAGGCCATAAAGACAGAAGCTGTGTACATGTTCCCTATCTCGGAAGAAGCCCTTTGTGTCTTTTCTATTTTATCACTGATTAATTGTAAATAATCTTCAGATTTTGCAACGGCTTTCTGTTCTTCTGCAGTTTCATAAGGCAAACCATTCTCAAGACTGTAAATTTCAGTAAAAACCCTTTTTCCGTGAAAGGCATAGGGTAGATGGAAAATAATATATTTCCAGTTTTCATAAGGTTTTTTCTCTCCTGTTATTTCTTTATAATGATTGTAAGCTTCTCTTATCCTATCCTGATAGCATTGGTTAGAATATTGCCCGTCAAAAACAGGTTCATCTGTGAAAATTTCAATTTTTTCGGGATATGTTTCCGGAGCACCGTTCAGGTATTCTTTATTATAGGTTCTTCTCGGTTTGAAAAAATCAAAGACACTTTCTGAAGCTACCCCCCAGTTATTTTCAATTTCAAGAAGATCGGGCTGTGAAGAAATCAAAAGAGCTACAGCTCCTCCTCCCTGCGTATATTCTCCTGAAGAAGCCAATTCATATTTTGCATAGTCACTGGCAATCACTACTGCTTTTTTATCAGGATTCACTCTTACAAAATCTAAAGCATTATGAAGAGCATCTACTCCTCCTACACAAGCAAATGTCATATCCAGCACATCACAGTTTCTGAAACATCTTGCTCCAAATTCTTCTTTCAATACCTGTTCTACCATCTGAACAGCATAAGATGCTGTAGGCTTTGCTGCATCCACCGCACTTTCTGTTCCCAGATATACTCTTGCTATTTCCTTAGGATTGATATTATAATCTTGTATAAGCTTCAGTAATGCTTCTGCGGCAAAGGTTGCTGGATCTTCATGAACATCAGAAAGCCCCATTTTATGAAGACCTAAGCCTTTTTCCAATTTCGCCGGTTCTATTCCTCTTTTTTCTGCTAAATCCTTAATCTCCAAATATAAACCAGGCACATAATAGCCCGCTGCTTCAATTCCAAAACTCATAATTGTCTAAATTTTAAACGAATTTATGAAAGATACTGCAAAAAACAGCGGTAAAAAATGCTGATTTTTGTAATATTATTAAAAACCAATCTACTTTATATCATATTTCGATAAATTGGTATTCAGTCATGATAAAAGAAAGCCGGCAAATCTGCCGGCTTTCTCTATTATTTATAGTTTTCAATTGCTTTATTGATCACGTCAATCTGCTTATTAATACTTGCAGCATTTTGCGGATTCTGTTTCAGCAGTTCCATTTTTTTACTTAAGCCATCTTTCAGCATCTGAACCATCATCATTTTAGCCTGCGGATTACCTGCCATCTGATTTTTGGCATATCCTGCTATTTTCGTAATGCTTTCCGTTGCTTTTAAGTTATCAGAAGTCATGATCCAATTGAAACCGTCTTCTGCAGCTTTTCCTAATTCAGGGTTCTGGAATTTAATAAATGGATAAAAGGTAGCAAGAGGAGCAATATTCTCTATCTGAGAAGTAATTTTGTTCTTTACAATAATCGGAAGCAACTGAGCCTGCAATGCATCTGATGCTCCTTTCATATCAATTTTATCAGCCAGGTTATTTGCTCTTGACGGATCAATGGAAAGAAGTGCACTCATTGAACTCCCTTTCACAGCATTTGAAACAGCATTTATTCCTTTTTCAAATAATGGAAGATATTTTTTGTCTTTTGTCTTTCCTAAAGCAGTAATAGCCGCTGCCTGTGTTAATGTTTTAGGATCATTGGAAGCCAGTTTTTCAACTTCAGCACCCAGCGCCTTCATTTGCTCAGGATTGGTAAGATCTATTAAATTTAAAGCTTTTATTCTTACTCTGAAAAAAGGATCTTTTAATGCTGCAGCCAGCAATTTTACAACGGCAGGGCTTTTTCCAATCTGATCCTTGATCCCATTTAACGCCAGATATCTGCTTTTAAACTCCTTGGAATTTGTAAACTGCATCAGGTTCTGCTCAGGAGTCTTAGCCTCGGTAATGTCTGCCAGTAAAACCCCATCTGCATTGATATTAATCAGATCAGGAGTTTTGGAAACATCAAAACTGAATGTATTTTTTGCTTCTGCATTTACCCAGACATTATATCTTTTAGATTTTCCGTTGTCATAGACATCTATAGCCAAAGGAAATTCAAATGGTTTTTCTTGACTTTGATTAATAGTTAACGCCACTTGTTTTTTTACAGGCTCAAATGTGAATGAGTAATTAATTTTCGGATTTCCACTTCCAAAATACCATTGATTGAAGAACCAGTTTAAGTCTTTCCCTGATACTTTTTCAAAAGAGAGTCTCAACTGATGGGCTTCTGCATTCTGATATTCATTGGTTTTCAGATAATCGTTCATTCCTGCAAAGAAGGCATCATCTCCGAGGTAGTTTCTCAGCATATTCAAAATTCCTCCTCCTTTCTGATACGTTACCAGATCAAAAACATCTTCACGGGATTCATAATTGAACCTAACCAGATTTTTATTAAAATCGGACGGGTTGTGAAGATAGTTATTCACATCGGTCATCAGGTGATAATCTGCCTGATCTTTTCCATATTTATATTCATTCCAAAGGTATTCGGAATAATTGGCGAAGGATTCGTTGACTGTAAGATTGCTCCAGCTTTCTGCTGTAACAAGATCTCCAAACCAATGATGGAACAATTCGTGGGCAATAGTGTCTTCCCATGTATTTTCGTCAATAAGCTGTCCCGGTTTCTGAAGGATATCACTCCCATGAAGGGTTGCTGTAGTGTTTTCCATCGCTCCACTTACATAATCTCTTCCTGAAATCTGAGCATATTTTGCCCATGGATAATCGTAATTTAGTTTTTTGGAGAAAAAGTCGATCATTTCCGGAGTATTCCCGTAGATCTGTTTAGCATAAGGTTCGTATTCTTTTTCAATATAATAATCAACCGGGATATTTTTCCACTTGTCTTTTACAATAGCATATTCTCCTACTCCCATAAAGAAAAGATAGGTAGAATGTCTTTTATCCATCACCCAATGATCTGTCCTAAGTCCGTTGGATTCTTTTTTAGATTCTTTCAGTAGGCCATTGGAAAGGGTTACATATTTATCAGGAACTGTCATATAAATTTCCTGTGTTGTCTTTTGGTTGGGTTTATCAATCGTAGGAAACCATGCAGAAGAAGATTCTGTTTCTCCCTGTGTCCAGATTTGTGTAGGCTTATCCGGTTCTGTTCCCTGAGCATTGATGAAATAAAGTCCTTTTGCATCATTGATAGCCATGCTTCCCTCCTGCTTCACCTCATTGGGACGGGATGTATATTTGATGTAGACGGTATACTCCTGATTTTTCTGGTATGTTTTATCAAGGTTGATTTTCAGAACATCATCTTTGTAATCATATTTCAAAGGAGATTTTTTCCCGTTATTATCAAGAGCCACTTCATGAATCAGCATTCCTTTTGCATCAAGCGTAAGTTCGTTGGTGGCATAAAAATAAGGTGAGGCGGTAAGCCATTCTTCCCCATTCATCTGTTCTTTCTGATAATCGAAATTTACTTTCAGCTTTGTGTGTTTAAGTTCCGTCACCTTGGCAGGAGTAGCTCTGTATACTTTTTCCCTTCCTGAAGTTTCGGTTTGTGCTGATACATTTGCGGAAAATAAAATTCCAAGTATAGCAATTGATAAAATGGCCTTTCTCATCGGTCTACTTTATTATTTTTAGAATTATTTTTTAATGATTATATCGAAAATATCATTGACTAAGGTTTCATAGTCTCCTTTTTGAAGTTGTTCTTTGGTTTTTGCAAAAGCTTTTTTCAGCTCGCTTTCCGGATTTTCGTCATCCATTATTTCTGCTGAAGCCACTCCCTTCAATTGAAGGATGGCGTTTTTCAGCGCTTCGATGTCTGCGTTTTCTTCAATATTAACTTTTAAATACTTCATGATTTATTTTTAAGCATTTGAAATTTATGATCTGTAACCCAATCATCCTTCCCTTTTTTCAAAAGATTAAATGAATCTGAGTTGTTCTTTCAAATTTAAGAAACAATTGCCAAAAGAAAGTGTGCTTAAAGGTTTATCTCAAGATAATTTGTGGTATAAGCTGTTGTACAAATTATTTTTCCCATTTTAAAATAGAATAGTACCTTATCATTTACTTTCTATCCGAAATGTAAAACATGAATTTGGGGGATAAAATAATGGTCCGGCAACCCTTATGTTTCCGGAATATATGACAAAACAATCCTCTCTACTAATGTGTAAATAATAGAGAAAGGATATCAGATAAATATTAAAGGATATTAAATAGCTACAGGAGCTTTAATTCCCGGATGCGGATCATAATTTTCCAGACTGAAGTCTTCGAAATCAAAATCAAAGATATTTTTAACTTCCGGATTCAGTTTCATCGTCGGAAGTGCTCTCGGCTCTCGTCCCAGCTGTCTGTTTACCTGTTCAAAATGATTATTGTAGATATGAACATCCCCGAAACTGTGAACATAATCTCCCACTTCCAGATCACAAACCTGTGCTACCATCATCAGGAGCAATGCATAGCTTGCAATATTGAATGGTACCCCAAGGAAAACATCAGCACTTCTTTGGTACAGTTGTAAGGATAATTTTCCATCAGCTACATAAAACTGGAACAAAGCATGACAAGGAGCTAAGGCCATATTGGGAATTTCTGCTACATTCCATGCGGAAACAATCAGTCTTCTGGAATCAGGATTTTTTTTAATCTGGTCAATGACTTCTGTAATCTGATCTACCACTTTTCCATCTGCACCGCTCCAGCTTCTCCATTGCGCTCCATAAACCGGTCCCAAATCTCCATTTTCATTTGCCCATTCATCCCAGATGCTTACTCCGTTATCTTTAAGGTATTTGATGTTGGTATCTCCTTTCAGGAACCAAAGCAACTCATAAATAATAGATTTCAAATGCACTTTTTTGGTCGTTACCAAGGGAAATCCTTTAGACAGATCATATCTCAGCTGATATCCGAAAACACTTCTTGTTCCAGTGCCTGTTCTATCGGTTTTATCCGTTCCGTTGTCTAAAATATGCTGTAAAAGGTCCAGGTAGTTTTGCATTTTGAATGAGATTTTAAGTTCCAAATTTAGTAAAAACCATCAAAAAAAGCACTCATTTTTATGAATGCTTTTTATAGGTCTGATGTCTATTTTCTATTAAACAACTGTATATCTGCATTCTAACGTCTATTAAATTTACCATATATTTTCAATGGTCTGGTGAATGCTGTTTACTGTAAATGATTCTCCTGTTTTTTTACCACACATTACTTTTACCAGTGGAGATTCTGCAGATACAGTCATGATTTTCTGATTTTCAAAGACAAGTTCTCCCATTGAAGCAGAGATATAGAACAGCCCCTTATTGGTTTTCACCAATGCACCATTCTGAACTTTTTCCGAAGGATCGGAAGTTATTTTCTGCAGTACAGCCTGCTGATTCAAAACTTCGTTAAGCTGTCTCTGCAGATTATTAATTTCCTGCTGAAGCATTTCTCTTCCGGTTTCATATTTGTCCCCCATCGAACTTTTCGTATCGTTATTGGATGCCCGTGTTTCCGCAATAAGGTTTTCAAAATACTGGATTTTGTCGGTAGCTTTTGCTTTTATTATATTGATTATTTCCTGTTTGTTCATTACGATGATCGTTTTTTTATTATGGGCAGATAAACCACCCCGTCAAAATCATAGATTTTGACACCCCTCCAGCGGAGGGGAATTGAGAACCTTTAAAGATCAGTCATTAAGATTTCACTGTTTCAGCCAGAATTTCAAAGGATTGATTGCTTATTTTTCAAATACGGCATAATCTGAAACTTTGAAACTAAAGTCTTTCCCATTATTGAAATCTCTTTTCGTTTTATCAAAAACATTCCTGAATGCTCCTGATACATGTTCGTCTTCAATTGAAAAGTTAACAGGTTCTTTTGACATATTCAGAACAACCAATACTTCATCATTCCCATTTTTTCTTACATAGGCCAGAATCTTATCATTGGCTGTAGTATTAAGAAGATAAGTTGTTACATTAGAATCTCCTCCTCTCAAGGCCAGGTTGGAGGCTTTTAAATCCAATAATGTTTTATAGAAATCAGCGACCTGATATGTATTTGTCCATTTGATGACATCCTTTTCGAAAAACTCAAGTCTTTTCATATTCGGAAGTTCCTGTCCAGAGTAAAGTAACGGAACACCATTCCATGTTGCAGAGAATACTGCCATAGGTTTTGTAATGACTCCATATTTTTCATATTCGGTTCCGTTCCATGAATTCTCGTCATGATTTGTGGTAAACCATGCTCTCATTGAAGCATCTCCGATATTTGAATATTGTCTCAGAAGATCTTTTAATTCCTGAAGAGGTTCGTTATTTTTATAGTAATCGGCAGATTTGTGCATCCATTTCCAGGAATAGCTGGCATCAAAAACTTTTCCGTACTCAGGGCTTTCCAACTCATCAAATTCTCCCAGCCAGAAAAGAGGTTTTACTTTTTCTACTTCAGGACGGGCCTGCACCCAGAAATCTGCTTCTACCCATGAAGCAAGGTCGCATCGGAAACCATCAATATTAGTTTCCTGTACCCAGAATTTCATGGCATCAATCATAGCTTGACGCATCTCCTGGTTTTTGTAATCCAGCTCAATAATATCATCCATTCCGGAAGCGATATGGAATTTTCCATCCGGATCTTTCAGATAAAATTCAGGGTGTGTTTTTGTCCAGACATGATCCCAGCCTGTATGATTGGCTACCCAGTCTATAATTACTTTGAACCCCAGTCTATGTGCCTCATTCACCATATCTTTAAAGTCCTGCAGTGTTCCGAATTCAGGATTGATGGAAGTATAATCTGAAGCGGCATATGGGCTTCCCATGCTTCCTTTTTTATTCTGATGGGCAATGGGGGTGATGGGCATAAACCAAAGGGTTTTTATTCCCATAGATTTCAGGCGGGGCATTTCTTTTGCAAATGCTTTGAAAGTTCCTTCCTGAGTATATTGTCTTATGTTTACTTCGTAGATATTTGTATTATGTTTCCAATCTTTTGGCAGTTCTGTCATCTTCCGGGTATTTTTTTGAGTGGTACAGGAAACAATTCCCAGACCAATTACAGCTAACAAAATTAATTTTTTCATTAAACTATTTTTAACAAAAGTAAGGATTGTTTTTTGGGAAAAGGCAAAATTTACGGATAGATGGATATACTTTCCGGCAGTTACCAGGCAGATCTGTTTTTATTGAAAATTAAATACCTTCACACTTTTGCAAAAAAAGCCCCGGATCAAAATCCAGGGCCAGTATATTGTGTTGACTATCTTTCGTCATCATTGTCATCTTCATCATCAAAGACATCGTCATTGTAGTCTTCTTCTTCCTCATCGTCGAAGCTGTCGTCCTCATCTGCAAAGTTTCCTCCTGATCCGAAATCTTCATCGAAACCAAACTCATCATCTACCAAAGGCATTGCCGATTTCTTTTTAGATCCTCCGGCACTTCCGTTTTTGCTAGGTGCTTTCAACGGAACGTTTCCGAATCTGTATACTGTGATAGGATAATTAACCCCTTTTGTTTCTTCAATTACTTCTACAAGTTCACAGAAGAATTCCCAAAGGTCAAGAAGCCCATATTGGAACTGTGCCTTGTCGCCTACACTTTCAAAAGCTTCATCAATGTAAACATCTGACATAATCTCACCATCACCATCATCACTCATATCTTCCAATGGGACACTTTTTACAATTGTTCCGTCATCTTCTAACAGATTAAAAGTAGAAAGCTCATCTCCCTGCAGACTGAATGCACTTTTAATTCCTAAATGTAAGTTCCATAACGTTTGTTTTCCCTTAACTTCGATATCACGGAAAATATCTTCTTTCGCATCTAATATTACGCGGATTTTGTAAACCATATCAGTTTCTTAAATTACTTTTTTTGCCTTTATAATTATGATAAATCTCTGGTGCAAATATATAATAAATGACATGTGACAAAAAAATATTTCAGGATTTTTTAAAATATTTTTTTTCCTTACATTTTGCCGGAATTATTTACTTTTTTCGAGCATAAAACTAAACTTCGTGCCTTCAAGGTATACACTTTCAACGGTGATATTTTCGTTATGTGCTTCAAGAATATGTTTTACGATGGCTAATCCCAGTCCTGAACCTCCTTCTCTCCTGCTTCTGCTAGTTTCTACACGGTAAAACCTTTCGAAGATCCTTGGAAGAATCTCAGACTTGATTCCCATCCCGTTATCTATCACTTCTATCAGCACCTTATTTTTAAGGATACTGGTCTTTACGATCACTTTTGCTTCCTGTCTGTTGGCATAGTGAATCGCATTGGAAATAAGATTAATGAAAACCTGGGAAATTTTCTGTTTATCAGCCTCCACAAAAATCTGTGGATGAAGGGTCTGGATCTGTAATGTTGTATTTCTTTTTTCAGCTTCAAGATCAAGAAGATCAAAAATCTCTTTGATCAGAAGATTGACATCAAATTTTGAAACGGTAAGATTGATTTCGCCTGCTTCCAGCCTGTTGATCATATCAAGATCTGTGACAATAGCAATAAGTCTTTCGACAGATTTATCAATTCTTTCCAGGTATTTGTCACGAATGGTAAGATTGTCTACACCACCGTCTCTTAAAGTTTCTACATATCCCTGAATAGAAAACAAAGGCGTTTTCAGTTCGTGAGATACATTACCTATATATTCTTTACGGTAGCTTTCCATCTCTTTCATCATATCAATTTCTGATACCTGCTGCTGATTGAGATCTGAAAACCTTTCTCCTAATTCCTTGATGGTAATATTTTCATCCTGATTCTGAACTATTTCCTGCGGCAGAAATCCCGAAAGACCTTTTACCTGTTTTCTGCTGTAATAATTGAAAAGTAGCTCCAATACCACACAGTTGATCATAAAGATCAGGATAATACAGATGAAAAGACCCGTTTTAAACAAAGGGGTCTCATAATAGATATCTTTCAGTGAATCGAAGACGACTACTAAAAGGAGCATTACCAATGTCAGCAGACAGGAGGCAACGAGGGTAAGTCTGTAAAATTTCAATTTTACAACGTTTTAATGATTGAACGTAAAGTTAAGATTCTAAAAATAATTAAACGATCAGTTTATACCCAATCCCTTTTAATGTCTGAATCGTATTGATTCCTAGTTTTTCTCTCAACCTTCTGATATGTACATCGATGGTTCTTTCACCAACAATCACATCATTACCCCAAACTTTTTCCAGAATTTCTTCTCTTTTGAAAACCTTTTCAGTATTGGAAGCCAAAAGGTAAAGCAAATCAAATTCTTTTTTAGGAAGAAGAAATTGCTGTCCGCTTTTGGAAACTCTGAAATTATCTTTGTCGATAACAAGGTCTCCGATTTCGATTAGTTTTGCATTGTCAGAAACCTGCGAGGTTAGCTGTAATAATGCATTTACTTTAGAGATAAGGATTTTCGGCTTGATCAGTTTTACGATGTAATCATTGGCACCCGCCTGAAAACCTGCTAACTGAGAAAACTCCTCGCTTCTTGCAGAAAGGAACACGATAAGTGTTTTTTGAAGTTCTTTCACTTTACGAAGTTCCTGACAGGTTTCTATACCATCTTTTTCAGGCATCATGACATCTAATAAGATAAGGTCCGGAACAATCTCCTTTGCTTTTTCTATACCTTCGTTACCATTGGTAGCTGTATAGATATCATACCCCTCCTTTTCCAAATTGTAAGACAGAATCTCTAAAATGTCCAGTTCATCGTCTATTAAAAGAATTTTTTTGCTCATCTTCTAGTTTAAGAATTCCCACAAAATTAATTATTTCAATTGATTTCATCTATCTGCCAAATGTTAACTAATTATTAAAAAAACATATCGCAGTTCAAAATTATAAAATCAATAAAAAAAATTAACAATAAATACACATAAATCAAATATAAGGAATAATATTTAAAATTAAAACAAAAATTACAATTATATAAATTAAACATCAATAACTGTAAATTTCACTCATCCGTTAATACAAACTTCACAATTAATTAAGATTCTCCTAAAGTTTTCTTAAAAACTTAGCCCTTATTTTGCCCTTGAAAAAGAAGTAAAAGAAGTAAAATGAAAAAACAACTCCACAAGAGCATCATGCTACTTGCCTTGTTTTCTGCTGGCTATGCTTTTGCACAAAGTCAGATTTTGGAAGGTAGGGTATTGGACGAGAAAGATAACACTCCTATAGAAGGGGTAAAGGTAAAAGTAAATGGGCAGGAAGCAACGACTGACATTTCCGGATACTACTCTATCAACCTGTCCCCCGGCACCAATTACATTGTAACGGTAAGCTCCAATGGGTATAACAGAAAAGAGATCAGTGAGGTTATTATCAAAAATGAAGGTAATACTCATCTTGATATCGTAATGGACAAGCCCTCTACCAAGGAAAAAGAAATTGAGGGAGTTGTCATAAAATCAAACGCAAGAAAAGAAACCATAGCCTCTACAATCGGTTTACAGAAGAACGCCGGTGTAGTTTCTCAGGTTATTGGGGTTGAAGCTATTAAAAGAAGTCCGGATAGAAACACAGGTGAAGTTCTGAAGAGAGTTTCCGGGGTGAGTTTATCTGAAGGAAAATATATTGTAGTAAGAGGTTTATCAGACCGTTATAACCAAGCGATGCTGAATGGTATTCAGTTATCCAGCACGGAGCCTGACAGAAAGACTTTCTCTTTTGACCTATTCCCGGCAAACGTTATCGAAACCCTTGTCATCAACAAAACTTTCATTCCGGAATATACAGGTGAATGGGGAGGAGCATTGATTCAGGTAAATACAAAGGATATTCCTAATAAAAATTTCTTCAACGTACAGGTAGGTGTAGGAGGAAACACTGCTACTATGGGGCAGGAATTCCATATGCAGAAAGGAGGAAAATGGGACTTTTTAGGAATTGATGACGGTTACAGAAAGCTTCCTACCAATATGCCTGCAAAAAATGCTTTCAGCATTCTGACTGAAGCTCAGAAAACAGAGATTGGTAAAGGATACACAAAGAACTTAGGATACAACAGTATCGGTTATCCTGAAAACTTAAGTTTACAGCTTGACGGAGGTTTCAATACCAAAATATTTGGAAAGGATTTAGGAGTAATTGCTGTTTTAAACTACAGTAACAATAAGAGAAGAACTGAGTCTACCAACCGTTTCTTTACCATCAACAACGAACTTGCTGATACCAACTTCGATTATTTTACAGAAAAATACAGCAATGATATTATCTTAGGAGGAATGTTGAACTTAGCTTTAAAGCTGAACAGCAACAATAAAATTTCCTTAAAGAATATCATCACTAATAATACAGTGAACCACATGTCCTTCAGAACAGGAAAGGACTTTGAATTTGATCCAATCAACGGAACAAATATTATGGCAAGGGAAATTGGATTTAAAGAAACTACTTTCTATAATTCTACCCTTACCGGTAACCACAAAATTGATATTCTTGGCGGCCTTACTGTAAACTGGTACGGAAGCTTCGGAATCCTGGATCAGTATATTCCTTTGCTACAGCGTTTGCAGTATAATCAATACACAAACATGACAGGAAGCCCTTATTTAGCATTGATCTCTAATGGTCTTTCTCAAAAATCGGGAAGTGTATTCTACTCTACTTTAAGTGACTATCTGTATAATGCAGGAGGTGATATCTCCAAAACATTTACCATGTTTGGTCAAAAACAAACGATCAAAGGAGGTTATTTATTCCAGGTAAAAGACAGAATCTACAATTCAAGACCATTCTCTGTAAGACTTGAAAACTTCAATCAGGGATTACTTTCCCAGCCTTTTGAAACTATCTTCAATCCAGGAAACTTCGGAGGTAACGGTGGATTTACATTTGATGAAATTGCAGGAAACCAGTACCGATATATTGCCAACACAATCCTTAACGCAGGGTATTTACAGTTTGACAATAACTTTACACCATGGTTAAGAGCTGTTTGGGGATTAAGAGTTGAAAACTTTGATCAATTGGTAGGAAGCACGAAAAAAAGTGATGACCGTTTTGTAAACACCCGTGTTACAGATTTCTTACCTGCTGTAAACTTAACATTCAAGGTAAATCCTAAAATGAACATCCGTGTTGCAGGTTCACAAACTGTTGTAAGACCGGAGTTTAGAGAGGTTTCTCCTTTAGCATATTATGATTTTGATCTGGGAGCTACTGTAATCGGTAACAAATCTATTGAAAGAACTAAAATTACGAGTGCCGATGTTCGTTGGGAATATTACCCAAGAAACGGAGAGATTATATCTGTGGCAGGTTTCTATAAAAACTTCAAAAAGCCGATCGAATTATACTTCAACCAATCAGGGGTTGGAACGAGTAATACCTTCAACTACCTTAATGTAGATAAAGCTGATGCTTACGGGGTGGAATTGGAAGTAAGAAAAAAGCTGGATTTTGTAAGTGCTCTTAAAAACTTTACGCTGGGTGGAAACGTAGCTTTAATTAAAAATAAAGTAACAGACGAAGCTACTAAGATTGACAGACCAATGCAGGGTCAGTCTCCATATACGGTCAATGTAAGTCTTCAATATGATACTGAAAAATCAGGATGGTCTTCCACCGTATTATTCAACATGATCGGAAGAAGAATCCTTTATGTAGGAAACGATCAGGTACCACCAATCTGGGAAGCACCTAGACCTCTTCTGGATTTCCAGATTGCAAAAAAAATATGGAGCAACAAAGGAGAAATCAAGCTGAATGTTTCAGATATCCTGAACCGTCGTGCTAAATTCTACCATGACCTGAACGACAACGGTAAGTATGATAACAAGGATGCTCTTGCTATTGAAAGACTTATGGGAACCAATATCAGTTTAACACTGGGATACAATTTTTAATTCACACAACAAATAATCTAATAAATAATTTAATTCTTTATAACATGAAAAAGTTCGTTTTATATTCTTTAATGCTTGGCGCTCTAGTATCAACTACCGCATGTAGAAATATAGAAGAAGATGGACCTACCATTATTCAAAATGGAGGTAACGGAAACGGAGATACTGAAAACCTTATTCTTTCAGGAAAGATCACTTCCAGCATGACGCTTAAAGCTAACAAAATTTATAAGCTAAGAGGACTAGTATATGTAACTAACGGAGCTACTTTAACTATCGAGCCAGGTACAAAGATTGTAGGTGAAGCTGATAAAAACGGAGCTTTGATCATTACAAAAGGCAGTAAAATCATGGCAGAAGGAACTGCTGCCAACCCTATTATCTTCACTTCTGAAAAACCAAGTCCTAAAAGAGGAGACTGGGCAGGTGTAGTAATTTTAGGAAATGCTCCTACTAATGCTTCTTTCGGTGGAGCAAACGGAGTTGGAGAGATTGAAGGAGGTATCAACAACTCTGAAGGTCTTGGACTTTATGGTGGAAACAATGCTGCTGATAACAGTGGTGTATTAAAATATGTAAGAATAGAATATGCAGGATATGCATTCTTACCGGATAAAGAGATCAACGGACTTACATTCGGTGGTGTAGGTAACGGAACTACAGTAGATTACGTAGAGGTTGCTTATGCTAATGATGACAGTTTTGAATGGTTCGGAGGAACAGTAAACTGTTCTCACCTTATTTCTTACAAAGGTCTTGATGATGATTTCGATACAGATAACGGTTTCTCAGGAAACATTCAGTTTGGTATCGCAGTAAGAGATTCTCAGGTAGCAGACGTTTCCGGTTCTAACGCATTTGAGTCTGATAATGATGCTAACGGTTCTACTTTAACGCCTCAGACTTCAGCTACATTCTCTAACATGACGATCATCGGGCCAATCAACTCTGCGGCTCCAGGATCAATCAACGCATTATTCCAGAATGCATTACAGATCAGAAGAAACTCTTCTATCTCTGTATTCAACTCTGTATTCACAGGATTCCCGGTTGGTTTATTCATTGATGCTACAAAAGGTGCTCCAACAGATAACAATATTGTAGGTAACAAATTATTCTTTGAAAACAATGTTTTAGCAGGAATGCAAACTCCTTTAAAATTTGGACCATCTACTTCTACTCCGACAACTTATACATTAAACGATCTTACAACTTGGTTTAATGCTAAAGGAAATACAATCCTTGCTTCTACTGCTGATGTAAAACTTGCTGGTGCTTGGGCTCCTGCAGGAACTACACCAAACTTTACTCCTAGTGCAGGTTCTCCATTATTAACTGGAGGAGCGTTTACTAATCCTAAATTAGCTACTTGGTTTACACAGGTAACTTACAAAGGTGCTGTAAAAGATGCTACGGATACATGGTATGCGGGTTGGACAAACTTCAACTTATAATAGTATATAGTACTTAGATTTAATTTCAAATAGAAGGCCTTCGGAAGTATTTTCCGAGGGCTTTTTTTATTGTTATTATTGGATATTACAGATATTAGGAATTCTGAATATGAATAGATGTTCATATTGCAAAAACCGAAAAAGGGAATATGAACAGTTATTTTTTAAATTGATCATGGGGTTTATTGGTAAGTTTCGGCTAAAGCCGGACGAATGATTCTTCTAATTAATAAATGGGCTAAACCCATTCCTATTGATAGGAAAGAGACCCGAAACCCGGATCCCGAAACTCATAATTCATAATTTATAATTCAAAAAAACGCCACCAGGAAAACTCCCGATGGCAATTACAAAAAACAAGTGTATAAAAATATATATACTTCAAATTAATTTCTCCAAAATAAATTCCCGTCATTCATCAGGGCTTTTATTTCAGACATTCTGGAAACAGCTTCTGCAGAACATGAAGCGTCTGCAAGTACAATTGCAGCTTCATCACAAGCTTTAGGCCACTGCTGTTTTCCTTTTTCATCCAGAGGAAGGATACTTTGAGTTGCAAACTGTAAAGCTCTTGATAATGCATATTCTGTGGCATAACCGTACAATTCTGCAATCAGATTGGCTTTCTGCAGCATACTTCCGGACCCGAAAGTACTCCAGTAGTCCTGTACATTATCATTTCCAATTAATACATTCACACCATATTTTTTCAAAGTTGGAATGGGCATTACCGTTCCTTTAAAAGGTACAGAAGAAGCGATTCCTACTTTTCCTGCGGCCAGTCTTTCTGCAATCAGTTCTGTTTCTTTTGATGAAAGATGAGCTAAAGCAAATGCATGACTTACAAATGTTTTTCCCTGAAGTGCCGGATTTTCGATTGCTTTGTCAATCAGATAATTGATGGTTTTCATACCGGACTCTCCTACTTCGTGCAGGTGAATATCAATTCCTTTATTGTGATCTAAAGCCAATTGAACGGTAAAATCCATTACTTTTTCAATACTCCCGTCAATACTCAGAGGATCCAGCCCGCCAATGAATCCCACACTTTTCAGCAGGGCAGCTTCCTTCATCAATGGAGCAGATTCAGTGTAATACACTCCATGTTGTGGAAAGGCTACCAGTTCAGCTTTAAAGGAATCTTTTTTATTTTCAAGCGCCTGCTCAAGATGTTCCAGGGATTTCAATCCTGATGTAGGATCTATATTGAAATGTGTTCTCGCAAAATGAGTTCCATAGTGTTGCTGCAGACTGATCAGCTGTTCTGCTCTGCTTACGGAAGTTTTCAACAGTTCAGGAATGATTTCCTGTTCATAGGCAATCATATCTTTCACTGTTCTTCTCTTCGGGGAAAGTGCCTGCCATGGAAGGCCGTACAATGTTTTATCCAGATGGATGTGCATATCTCTGAAAGCCGGAAGCATCAGATACCCTTTAGCATCAATTGCTTTAGAAGCAGGATCATTTGTTTGTATGGACTTGATCTTTCCGTCTTCAATTTCAATACTGAAAAGGTCTGTTTTCGTTCCGACAACCTCTTCATTTTCGTATTCAAAACCTGTTTCCAGGCGGACATTTTTAAGGGAATATTTTCCTTTTGCAGTTAATTGATAGGGAAATTGCATGATTTAAAATTTTAACAATACAAAATTAACCCGGCTTTGGGGTAAAACCGGTGTATCAATCATGTCTTGTTTTGTACAGATTATTCTTTGAATTGGGAAGGTGTCATTCCCGTTTGTGCTTTAAAAAATTTGGAAAAGCTGGCATGGTCATAGAAACCGAGATCATACACAATATCTTTTACAGACATTTCGGAAACCTTTAAAAGTCTTTTGGCTTCCAGTAAAATACGATCCTGAATAAGGGATGAAGCCGAAGCATTAAGATTTTTCTTGCAGACAATATTCAGATAGTTGGCAGAAATATTCAGTTTATCTGCATAGAAAGAAACAGATCTTTCTGTTTTAAAATGTTCATCAATAAGATGGAGAAATTTTGAAATAATAGGATTTGAGTTATAGACTTCAAAGTCTTTGAAAGCCCCTTCCACAGATTTACTTACCAGCAGCCCAATGAGCTCACTTCTTTTTTGAATAAGCTCCCAAAATACGTTTTCTCCATTCAGTTCTTTCTGGATAGATTGAAATTCATATAGAAAAGTTTTAAAAATTTCCTGGGAAAGATTAATAACCGGATGATTCTGATAATAAGATGCCGAAAATCTTAACGATGGCAGAAAGCTTTCAAACCAGTCCCGGCTGATCATCAGCTGATAACCTATGGTTTCTTTCTCAATGACCCATTGGTGCACCTGATCCGGAAAAACAAGGTGGATCTGATGGTCTTTTACCGGATATTCTGTAAAATCTATGGTGTGTGAGCCTGCTCCATGCTCAAAAAGATTGATGATAAAAAAATCATGCTTATGGGGATCATCAATGGAACGTGCCCCGTAAAGTTCATTAAACAGCAGATTACAGCCCTTCAACTGATTTTCACTAAATTCCTGAATTCCTAAAATTGGAAAATGATCTGTATGGTAACCCACTCTGCCTGATTTTCTCTTAAAATTACTAAAAATTGTGAGAGAAAAAACTAAAATAACCACAAAAGGGACAAAAGCTTTACTATACCACTTCTACTTCAGTTTCTATCTGCATCCAGTGGCTGTTTCTGAAAAGTTCAATACATTTCCAGGCTTTCCCCCGTAAAAACTTTTATACCCTTTGCGGTTAAAAAAACACAACTAAAAATATATTAATTTATTAATCACGAGCTGTTGCTCAACATCTATGATTTTAAAATCTGAGCAATTTCTTTAAACCCTGATGATTCTGCATGCTGCAAAGGCGTTTTACCTGAATGGTCAGGAATGGTTAGATCAGCTCCGTTATCTTTTAATATCTGTACAATTTCCTGATATTTCCCGCTTCCATTACCCAGAATCACCGCTTCCATCAAGGCTGTCCATCCTAATCTGTTCACATGATTAATGGGAAATCCTTTTGTTTTAACCAAAACTTTTACAGTTTCCACATGTCCCCGCTCGCAGGCAGGGATCAAAGCAGTTCCGTTATAACGGTTAAAAAGATCAAAACGGGCTCCGCTTTCCAGATACAGCTTAACCAGTTCCGTCTGTCCGCTTGCTCCTGCATACAAAAACGGACTGTCCAGCTGATCGTCCTGAAGATTAACATCTGCTTTGTAAGATATAAGCAGTTTTGCCATTTCAGATTGTTTGTTTATTGTTGCAATCAGCAATAAGGAACGGCCTTTCCTGTCTTTGGCATTCACATCTGCACCGTTATTCAAAGCTGATTGTACCGCAGTCATATCATTTTTCTTTACAAAATGTATTATATCTTTTTCCTGCATATTTTCTTCTTTTGGTGTATCAACAGGTTTTGTTTCACAAGTATTCACACTTCCGAATGCCAGAAAGAATAATAATACTTTCATAACTTTCATGTGAGTTAAAAGAAGGTTTAAAAGACAACATTCCCATTATGTACCAATGATTCCACTTCTGAAATTCTTGATACAGCTTCTGCGGAACAGCTTGTGTTCATCAGAACAAAGTCTGCTTTGTCTCCTATTTTTGGCCATTGTTGAGTTCCTTTATCATCCAGTGGAAGAATATTTCCTGTTGCCAGTTTTAAGCTTCTTGACAATAAAAACTCTGTTGAATATCCGTACAATTGGGCCATTAAGTTGGCTTTCTGAAGTACACTCCCTGTTCCGAAAGTATTCCAATGATCTATGATACTGTCATTTCCTGTGAGAACAGTTACATTATGTTTGTAAAGCGTTGGTATTGGCATGATCAACCTTCCAAAAGGGATTGTAGAAACAATTCCAATCTGTGCTTCACTTAATTTTTCAGCGATTTCTTCCTGTTTTGCAGCTTCTAATTTAGCCAGAATAAAACAGTGGCTTAAATAAGTCTTCCCTTTCAGAGCAGGATTTTCATTTACTTTTTTAATAAGATATTCTACTGTTTTCAATCCGGAATCTCCGGTTTCATGCAGGTGAATATCTATTCCTTTTTTATTGTCCAAAGCAAGCTGAACAGTAAAGTCTACCACTTTTTCGATATCTCCATCGATGTTGAATGGGTCTACACCACCGATAAAATCAATATCCATCTTTGCAGCTTCTTTCAGATAAGGCACAGAATCCGTATAGAACACGCCATGCTGTGGAAAAGCTACCAATTCGGCTCCAAAACCTTTCTTTTTATTTTCTAAAGCTTTCTGCAGATTTCTTAAGGACTGAAGTTTGGAAGTGGGTTCAATATTTACATGGCTTCTTGCATATGAAGTTCCTTTCGACTGTAATAATTCGATCAGTTTTTCAGCCTTGAAGGTTGAGTTTTTCAGCATTTCAGGAAGCATTTTCTGCTCCAGCTCTATCATTCCTTTGATCCCTCCGGTTCTTTTTCTAACGGCCTGCCATTGATCTCCATAAAAGGTTTTATCAAGGTGAATGTGCATATCTTTGAATGCAGGAAGCATCAACAATCCCTTTGCATCTACCGCTTTAGCGTTAGGCTGATTTGGGCTAATCTTTACAATTTTCCCGTTTTCAATTTCTACATAGAACAGATCTGTTTTGGTAGAAGCTACTTCCCCATCCTGATATTCAAAACCTGTTTCCAGACGAACATTTTTAAGGCTCATTTTCCCTTTTACGGCACTATTATTTTCATCCAGGAAAGGTGATGCAGTCATGATATTAGGTATTAAAGTTAATCCCGCAACAGCCAAAGCTGAATTCCGGATAAAATCTTTGCGGGAGATGGTATTGTCAGAAGTCTTCATTTCCAATCTATTTAGGACAAAATTAAAAAGAAGTACTCTGAACGAGGTGTATGGTTTATTACAAAATCTGTATGATTTATACTTTGTGGTAATTACTTGCTAAAATACTCAGTTTATCTTTCCGTATTGAAGTCAAAAGATATCCATGGCAATTGTCATTCCATAGAAATCTAAATGATGTTTTTTAAAGTTGCTGAGACTCCTGTGGAGTGACAAACATTGCGGATATTTTTGTTAGGGATAACGCTGATCACTTACTATTTATACAGGAAATATTATCAGGTTGCTTGTCCATTCCGTAGGAATCTAAATTATATTGTTTTTATGCTGGTGAGACTCCTACGGAGTGACAAAGATTGTGTATAACTCTGATTGCGTAGAGTTTTTTATTGATCTGCAGACTTTCCAATTCAAATCATTCTGCACAAAAAAAACCGGATCTAAAATCCGGTCTCATTATTATTTATTGGAATATTCAAATTTTCTTACTGCTTCCAGCGTCATATCAATTTCTTTATCTTTGATCGCATCACTGATGAAGTACGTTTCGTATCCACTTGGTGGTAAATACACTCCATTCTGCAGCATCTGATGGAAGAAATTATTAAACAATGAATGATTAGCTTCCTGAGCTTCATCAAAGTTTGAAACCCTGTTGATATGGAAGAAAACAGACATCATAGAACCTTTTCTGTTGATTTTATGAGCAATTCCTTTTTCATTTAAAATTTTTCCGATTTCAAAATCCAAAGTTTCTGTTGTCTTATGCAATCTGTTGAAAAATTCGGGGTCGTTTTTAATAAGCTGAAGGGTTTTTAATCCAGCTCTCATTGCTAAAGGGTTTCCGCTTAATGTTCCTGCCTGATATACTCCTCCTTTTGGAGCCAGGTGATCCATAATTTCATTTCTACCAGCGAAAGCTCCTACCGGAAGACCTCCACCGATTACTTTTCCGTAAGTCACTAAGTCTGCTTTTACATTGAAAAGTTCCTGAGCTCCTCCGAAAGCCAATCTGAAACCGGTCATTACCTCATCAAAAATTAATAAAGCTCTATTTTCATCACAGATCTTTCTCAGGTTTTGTAAGAAGTTGTTTTCTGGCAGTACACATCCCATATTTCCTGCAACCGGCTCTATAATTACCGCTGCAATTTCTCCCTGATTGTGACGGAATAAATCCTCAACCTGTTCAAAATCGTTATAACGTGCTAATAATGTATCTTTCGCAGTACCTGCTGTTACTCCTGGAGAATTTGGATTTCCGAAAGTTGCTGCACCACTTCCTGCTTTGATCAGAAATGAATCTGAATGTCCGTGATAACAGCCTTCAAATTTCACAATTTTATCTCTTCCTGTATATCCTCTGGCCAGTCTTACTACACTCATACATGCTTCTGTTCCTGAAGAAACCATTCTGATCTGGTCAATATTCGGGACGTTATCAATGATGAATTTTGCGATTTCTGTTTCCAGTTCTGTAGGAGCTCCGAAAGAGAATCCTTTCTCTGCCTGAATCTTCAGTTCTTCCAGTACTTCAGGATGTGTATGTCCCAAAATGGCCGGACCCCATGAATTGATATAATCGATGTAAGTATTGTCATCTGCATCGGTAAGGTAAGCCCCTTTTGCCGATTTCATAAAAACAGGAACACCTCCTACGGATTTGAATGCTCTTACCGGAGAGTTTACTCCTCCCGGAATGTATTTGTAGGCTTCATCAAACAAAGCCGAACTTCTTTGATACTTCATATATACTTAGTTGCTGTTGGCAGTTGCTGGTTGGCATTTAACTGTCAACGGTAAACTCTCAACAAAAAAATTAAATTAGTTTCGTGGTTTTTTGTCTATCAAATAAATCAACTGTCCTGCAGATGGCTGCTGTCCTTCATCCATTCTGTTTTTAGCATAAAGTTTATTTAATTTGATTCCGAATTTCTGAGCGATATCATGCATATCTTCTCCAGATTCTGCTTTATAAGTAGCTGTATTTCCTGTAGAATTTTTTGATTCCAGAAAAACAATATCATTTTTCTTTAAGGTTTCGCCTTCCAGTTCATTCCATTTTATCAGTCTGCTTTCGCTGACTTTGAATTTATTAGCAATGAATTTCACATCAGTATCTTCAGGAATTACAATATATTTCAGCCCGTCATTCGGATGGCTTTTAATAAGAATGGAATTAAGAATTTCAGCTTTCGTTTTGATTCTTTCCACTCTTTTTTGCTGTTGTGCGTAAGAAGTCTGTTTGTAAGGAACTTCTACGGTAACCGGGTCTTTAGCTTTTTTAACAGCTTTTGAAGGGTCCAGCTGTGCCATGAAAGTTCTGTCGTCTTTCAGATCCGGATACATTTTAAGTACAGCGTACAATACCTCATTAGAACTGGTATTGTCGAATTCATATAGCTTGTACTTTTCAATTTTGGTAATAAGAATTGAAGCATAACGTGGATTGGTAGCATAACCCGCCTTTTTTAAACCGGTTGCCCACGCTCTGTAATCTTTCATATCCAGTTTGAAGAGGTTTGCATAATATTTTCTTGTGGATAAGAATATAGAATGGTCTTCATAAGACTGTCTTGGATCGTCATACACACGGAAGCATTCATTGGGTGCATCATCGGTATGTTTCATCGTTCTACCGGTCCAGTCTTCTTTACATTTTATACCGAAGTGGTTTTTACCTTCCTGTGCTAATCTGCTTTGCCCGCCCCCGGTTTCCAATAATCCCTGGGCAAGGGTAATAGAAGCCGGAATTTTATATTTTTCCATTTCTTCTACGGCATATTTAGCAAACTTCTGAATATACTGATCTTCGGTTGCCCAAGTTTGGGCAGAAAATTTTGATAAAACTAAAAGGCTTATGGTTAGGAAAAGTCTTTTCATGTTTTTCAATTTTACTTATATAATTAAATTTCTATTCTGTTTTTCCAAAAGCAGATTAGCTCCTTCAATCCCCTGTAATCCACCAGTGTGAAAGCACAAAATCCTGCTGTTTTCAGGAAAATAATCATCTTCAATCAGTTCAAAAACTTTCTCCATCATTTTTCCTGTATATATCGGTTCTAAAGGAATACCATACTTCTCTTTGAAATCATTGATAAAACGGATGTTTCCATCATTTATTTTACCGTAACCTCCAAAACATGAATCTATTAGATTAAAATTATGTCTCAAAGTTAATTCAAAAATTCTATTTTCCAGTGAAGCATCATCTACAACCTTAAATCCTATAACTTTCTGATTGTCTTCACTAAATTTTGAAATTCCCGCAATGGTTCCTCCGGTTCCGACTGCGGTGCAAAGATAGTCAAAATCTTTTGTTTGTTCATTGAGCATCATTTTCACCCCTTCCACAGCCTCTTCATTGGTGCCTCCTTCGGGTACTATCAGTGCATCGGGAAACTCCTGATGAAGGAATTCTGTCAGTTTTTCTTTATGGCGGTATTCTTCGCGGGTGACAAATTTCAGATTCATTCCATTTCTTTTGGCAAAAAGTAAGGTAGGGTTATCACGCCACTTATGCTGCAGTTCTTCTCCTCTGATGATTCCCAATGTTGGAATACCTGCCAAATTTCCTACGGCTGAAACCGCAGCAATATGGTTGGAAAAAGCGCCTCCAAAAGTAATAATATAAGGTTTATCCGGATTTCTTTCCAGATAGTGGTTGACATTATAAAACAGTTTCCAGTATTTATTACCTGAAATCAGCGGATGAATCTGGTCTTCCCTTTTAATGAAGAGTTTTACATTTTTATGAATGGGAATTTCCTGAATGGAAACAGGTTCTGTGGGAAGTTGTAATAGCATTTCAGTTTTTAGCAGCTCAAGGTTTATTCTTTACAAAAGTAGGAAAAGATTTATTCTTCCGGAGGTTTCTGGCTGTATGAGTAATTATGTTTAGATCTTTCACGCGGATCACACAGATTTTCACAGATGGTGGTTTGATTTTTTTAGGTTTCAGCTAAAGCCAAATGAATTTGAGTTTATTTGATAAACGGGCTAAAGCCCGTTCCTATTGAATATAAAGAAAATCGAAATTGATCTTCCCAAAAAAACAGAATCCAGAAACTTGAACCACGAACCCCAAATCCTTAAGAATGAAATCTCGAATCCCGAAACTGGCAAATAACTCTACAGATATTTCCTGAAGTTCCAGAATTTTCTTTTCTTCAAATAATTCAGATTATTTTCATTGGTGTAGGCTTCTCTTTCAAATGAGATTCTTCTGTAAGCCAGATAGCCGTCTTTCAGCTTGAAAAACCAATAATAATATTCAATGACATAGAAAATATAGAAGAAAATAATAAGCATTTCCCATTGTTGGCGTAAATGGATTTTTTCGTGATTGATCAAAACATTATTTTCCTTATCTTCGGGTTTCCTAATGAAGATAAAGGGAAAGAGAGCAATGCCATTAATTTTTAATTTTTTTAAAGGCTTTTGGCATACAATTATCATAGTAACAAATATAAAAAGTTTTTTGACTAGCATTTAACTTATGGCCCATTATGACATCAAAGAAGGTGAAGACTTCTACTATAATGAACAGGGGTACAAGGTTTTTACAGAAAAATTTCATCTGAAAAGAGGTTATTGCTGTAAAAGCGGCTGCAGACACTGTCCTTACGGGTACGATAAAAAGACTGATACATTCATTAAAAATGATAAAAAAAATAAATAAAATGAAAAAATATATTTTTATTTTGTTGGCATCAGCTACTTTAGGTTTAACTTCTTGTAGCCCTTTTCAGGTACGTTCAGATTATGCTGAAACCGCCAATTTCAATTCTTTCAAAACTTATAAAATAAGAATTGATGATCTAAAATTGAATGATATTGATAAAGACAGAGTGCTGAATGAACTGTCAAGACAGCTTCAGAGCAAAGGACTTCAGTCTGGAGAAAGCCCTGATCTGATTATCAACGTAAAAGCTAATCATAAAAAGATTACTGATATCAATTCTTCTTCACCTTACGGAATGTGGGGATGGGGCGGACCATTCGGATGGGGTGTTGGAATGAGCAGAACGTGGACTTCAAATTATAATGAAGGTGCACTGATTGTAGACCTTATTGATGCAAAAACCAACAAATTGGTTTGGCAGGGTATCGGAAGCGGAATTTCTGTAGATTCTCCAAAAGCAAAACAGAGACAAATTCCGGAAATTATGGCTGAGATTATGAAAAATTATCCGCCACAAAGAAAATAAAATTTAAGTCATTCATTATATAAGCCGGTATTTTTGTACTGGCTTTTTTTATGAGTGATGATTCTGTTTTTCCCACAGATAATACAGATTTCCACAGATGCTTTTTTTGGATTTTTTATGAGTTTGGTCATTAAGTTTTAAGTTTTGGCTAAAGCCAGATAAATTGTTGGTTTATTTGATGAGTGAGCTAAAGCCCACTCCTATTGAGTATAGAAAATATTAAAATGTATAATCCAAAATATAAAATTCAAAACCCGGAACTCCGCATTCATTACGTATTACATGCAGTGCATTTAAAATTAACTATTTTGTAATTTCTTATTCACAAAAAATGTAGTATTCTTGCTGAAACTTGTATTAATATGAAAAAAATCATTTTATTCTCTGTATTTGCAGGACTTGCCCACGCTCAGGCTCCTGCAGGATACTACAATTCTGCCAACGGACTGAGTGGCGCAGCACTGAAAACTGAATTAAGCAGCATTATCACCAGCGGTCATATGGACAAAGGATACAGTGGACTTTGGACCGGTTATAAAACTACTGACATAGATAAGGATTATGAAAATGATGGTTCTATTCTTGATATCTATTCTGAAAAGCCTGCAGGCACAGACCCTTACAAGTATACTCCGGGAACCAACCAGTGTGGAACGTATTCTACTGAAGGAAATTGCTATAACAGAGAACATATTGTTCCTCAAAGTCTTTTCAATCAGGCTTCTCCCATGGTTGCAGATATTCACTTTATCAGAGCGACAGATGGGAAAGTAAACGGAATGAGAAGTAATTATCCTTTCGGAAAGGTAGGAAGCGCCTCTTTTACTTCACTGAATGGTTCAAAGCTTGGAACGTCAGTCTCTTCAGGATATTCGGGAACGGTTTTTGAGCCGATTGATGAGTTTAAAGGAGATGTGGCGCGTATGATTTTCTATTTTGTAACCCGTTATCAGAGTAAACTTTCTACTTTCTCATCAGGAAATATGTTAGGAAGTTCTACATTCCCGGGATTACAGACATGGGAACTGAATGTTCTTCTGGCATGGCATAATCAGGATCCGGTTTCTCAGGCTGAGATCAAAAGAAATAATGCCTCTTATACTTTCCAGGGTAACAGAAATCCATTTATTGATAATCCGAATTATGTAAATCTTATCTGGGGTTCTCAGCAGCCTTCAGGTGATACTCAGGCACCTACTGCAGCAACAGGACTGAATGTTTCAGGAAAAACTTCCAGCAGTATTTCTCTTGCCTGGAATGCCTCTACAGATAATGTAGGAGTAACAGCTTACAATGTTTATATGGATGGAAATCTGAAAACTACGGTAAGCTCAACCTCAACAACAATTTCAGGACTTGCTCCTTCTACTTCTTACAGCTTTTATGTTGTAGCAAAAGATGCAGCAGGAAATTCATCATCAAACAGTTCTACGGTTTCCGGTACTACCGATGCAGGAAATACAAATCCAGGAACAAGCTGTGCGAATGAAAGTTTTGAAACAATTCCAGCAGCCAGCTCTACTTATTCAACCAAAACATGGAGCAACGGTGGTATCTCCTGGACAGCAACGGATGCAAGAACTGATCAGACTCTTAACAATAAAGCTATTACGGTAAGAAACGGTTCTTTAACTTCCGGCAGTTCTGCAAACGGTATCGGCTCTTTAACAGTCACTACACAACTTAAATTCTCAGGAACAAATGGTACTTTTGATGTAAAAGTAAACGGAACAACGGTAGGAACTATTCCTTACAGCACTTCATCTACAACTACTACCATCAGCAATATCAATATTTCCGGGAATGTAGTGGTAAGTCTGGTTAATAATTCATCAAGTAACAGAGTTGCCATTGATGACCTTTCATGGACATGCTATTCCGGATCAAGTGCAAGAATAGCTCAAAATACAGCTGCAGAAACTACTTCTAACAGTTTTAAAATTTCTCCGAATCCTATTACCAACCAGGAGATTTTTGTAAAAGGAGATCTTCAGAAGGTAAAAAAAGCTGAAATTTACACTCTTCAGGGGAAAGTTCTTCAGACAATTAATCAGCCTTTCAGAAATGGAAATTCTATTAAAACCATAAATCTTGGTCAGGGAGTTTATATTCTGAAACTGGATCAGGTTACAATGCAGTTCCTTGTAAAATAATTCAAGTACTGATTTAATATAAAAAATGCCGGTCTTTTTAGACCGGCATTTTGTGTTTTTTAAACTATCGCTGATTTTGCTGATTGAGCTAATGTTTTTAACGCAAAGGTTTTATTTTTATAATATTTTATTTTAGAGGGCAAAGAGGAATCAGCAAGCTGACCTGACTAAGCGAATGTTTTATTTTTTTGTTTGTTCTTATCTTAATTCAATTAATTCAGAGAGATTTTATCGAGATCCGGATATCCTGATCCTTTCAGAAGATCTTTCCATTCTTTATTTTTGAATACAAAGAGATTGCAGCGGTATTCGTCCGGTCTGTTATCTATTTTGGTTTCGCAGTAATAATAGAGTAAATCTTTGCTTCTCCAGATTGCTACTTCCTGTCTGAGTTTATTATGAGTCTGGATGATTTCATCATCTCTAACTTCTGATTCAAAACCTTCACGTATGGTATCAAAGCTGGGTTTCTGAAGTGTTTTGTTCAGATTATCCAAAAGCGCAGTTTTTTCCTGCTCTGTATAAATATCAAGCTGATACATTCCCAATTCGTCTTCTTTTTCATTGGCAAGAGGACCAATTTCCTGATCAACCTTTCCAAAATGTAAAATTACTTTGTTGATGTTTTTATTATTCTTTCCTTCCAGATCTATTCCGTTGAAATGTAATAGTTCTTTTGATGAAAAAGCCAGTTTTTCATTTCCGATAAGGGTAACCTCACTGGTACGTACTGCTTCTTTGGCTGTTGCTCCAGCAGATTTCAAAATTTCATTAATATTTTGACCTACAGTAATTTTGGCAAGATTAAAGGGTTCTGTCTGTGTACTTCCCTGTGTTTCAACCAAAGCCTCAGTCTCTTTATTTTTCTGATGGCCGCATGAAGCAAATCCCCAACAGATCATTGATAGTACTATATATTTCAATCTTTTCATAATGTTAGTGTTAGTATGCGGTTATCAATATTAAAACAGAAAAAAGGAGATTCAAGTATCCGGAATCTGTTTTTTATTTGTTATTCTCTTGTTTTTCATCTCCTGGTCTGCATTTTAATTCATATACTTATCTACGGAGACTCTTGAGATGTAGAACATTTTAATCCAAAAACAACATTTATTATGGTAAGCCTCCTGGATCGCGGAAGTACATTTATACCTTTATTTTTACTTTACTCTCAATGACTTTTAGTTCATGTATTTATACCACGGAGAAGCCGGAGGTGTTGGATATTTCAATCCAAATACAGCATTATCACGATACGCGTCTTTCGTAACGGAAATGTATTTATTTCTTATTTTACCATCATCTTCAATGGAGATACTGAGTATGCAATAATTTTTACCATCATCCCAGAAGAAAGAAGTTGGGTAAGTAAAGGTATTTTTTTGATTTTGGTCCCATGACACTTTTTCGGGAGAAAGTTTTTTCAGCTTTTCAAAAATTGGTTTTACAAGTTTGGCATCTACGGTAGCTTTATCAGTAATAGAAGCTGTAGGATTTCCATGTTTTTTTACTATTTTTTCTACAAATTCCAAAGAGTATTTTTCGGATGCATTGGTATCTACAGCTCCTACTTTCCCTTTGTATACGGTAATTCTTGTACCCATCGTATTGTCTAAGGGTATATTCCCATACGTCACTCCTTTGTTTCCATCAGCATAGTATTGAATGATATCTGCCTTTGCAGCATCTTTCATAAATAAATCTTTGTTTTCAAAATCATACTTCTTTGCATCATTACCTAAGGAAACTGATGACAGGTCAAATGATTTATTTCCACAACAGATATTGATCAATACTACAAAAATTAATACCAGTACTCTTACTTTTTTCATCATGTTAAATGTTTTTTCCAAAATTACTGATTTTGTTTTTCTTTAATCATTTTAGACCAATCGGTAAACATTTTAGTAATTGTATTGGCATTAATCAGACTGAAAAAAAACATTCCCGCGAGTACCGTAAGCCAGCAATAGGCTAGTTTTACTCCATTTTTATCGGTAATAAAAAAAAGGATAAATATTGTAATTGCCCCTACTATAAATGTAAAAAGCAAAGTATACATGAATACATGAACGATATACATGCTGAATTTAAGCTTTCTGAAAATCCATCCTATAACGGCAACTGGAATAAACAACAAAAGCGGCAGAAACATAGCTCCGAAAATGGTTACTTCCGGGTAATCTACTATTTTATCTTCTAATCCGAAAAAGGTATTAAAACTGAACCCCGTCATAATGTTTTTCTTCGTTTGTGATTTCCAGTAAAGTTTTGTCTTTATAGCCTAACATTTTCGCCAGTATCACATTGGGAAATTCATGAATTCCGATGTTATAAAGGTTAACGCTGTCATTAAAAAATTCTCTTCTGTCTGCTATTTTGTTCTCCAGATCGGAAATTCTTTTCTGCAGTTCAAGGAAATTATTATTAGACTTCAGTTCGGGATAGTTTTCTGAAACAGCAAAGAATGAAGAAAGTGCTTTTGAGGTTTCATTGGCAATCTCTGTTCTTTTATCTGCATCAGTACTGTTATTATAAAAGGTCCTGAGCTCTGTAAGGCGGGCAAGGAGCTTTTCCTCATAGTTCATAAAGTGTTTGGCAACTGTAACAAGATTGGGGATCTCATCTGCACGCTGTTTCAGCACTACATCAATATTACCATAGGCTTTATCAACATTAAATTTAAGCATAACCAGCTTGTTATAAAGATTTATTAGAAAACTGATGATAACTACTCCCAGCAGAATAAGTAATATGATTGCGACCGTCTGATTCATTATTGTGTAAGTATATAAATAATTATTAAAAGGATGATGGAGCAGGTAAACATAAATGACTTCAGCAATGGCTGGTATTTGTTCCAAACCGTGATGCCTGATGACGAAGTAATCCCAAGGACTTTATAATGTTCATCTTTTCTCATGAAAGGTGTTCCGTTTCTGGAATCGGCATAGCCTACCAACAGCATCTTCTGACCATCTTTTAAAAGCGTTTCTTTGTACCTTTTACCGCTATGACTGCTTACATTGGTTTCTTCTAATAAAACCAGCTCTATTCCTTCAGGTTCTACCTCTATCGTGCCAGTATCATCTTTAATCTGGAAAATACTGCATTGGGTTTCCCGATGAATCGTTCTGTAGCTTTCTTTGCCGTCAGAATCTCTGTCGATATCCTCAATGGTATAATAATATCCGATGCAGACTTCATTCTTCACTGGTGAGGATAAAGAGGTTTTCATCACCAATGTTCCTTCAATCTCTGCCAGTCCTTTTGCTACCGAATGGATTTTTGAAGTTGGGAGTGATGACTGTAAACGTAAAAAACGTTTTCCGGCACTGGGTTTCATTAAAGTGATAAAGATCAGAATAAAAACCACTAAAGGAATAATAATTATTGCCTTTTCCGCATAGCTGTCATAATTATTGGCGATTTCAAAAGCATATTCATGCAGCGGCATTTTATCTTTAAAAATAACCCACAGAATAAAATAAATAAAGCACGCCGCTATTATTCCTAAAATGCTATATATAATGTATGGTCTTCCTTTTTTCACTCCCCTTTATTCTATTCTAAAACCCTGTAGAAATATCTGAATATTATTCCCGTATTTCTTTTTTAAATGACTTCAAATTCTTCTTTTCCTTGTGGAATATGAAACATCAGCTCCAGCATTAATTCTTCACCGGTTTGTTCTTTATAAAGGAAAAATGCGGGTTCTCCGTTCAGTTTTTTATAGGTTGCCAGTTTTCCATTGCCATAGATTTTCAAAATCCTGTCTTCCGGTAACGGCATCATTGCAAAGCCATTATTAAAATCTTCTAATAAGCTGTTCAGTCTTGCTTTCGCATCTGCATCGCTTAAATACATGGATAAAGCCATATTTTTTTCACGGTTCTTTATCATTTCAAAGTAAGATTCATACTGCCTTGAGCTGATAAGACTGCTTATTTTTTTGTATGCTGAATCCAGTTTGGTACCAAGGTAAGAATTATCTTTTGAAATGGACAGCAGATCACGGCTTTGTTCCCAGCTCATCATTTCATAAGGAATTTCAGCCTGAAAGGATGATTTATGGTTTAGTGAAGGTAGTTTTTTTGCAGTTTCTTTTTCTGAAAACTGAAAATTACCACAATCTTTTTCGTGAACAAATTGATCATTGAAAACATCAAATAATTTGATGGTATATTGAAATGCTGTTCTTGAATCTATATGCTGTTCTCCTGTAACCGGCAGAAGCTTAATCTCAATTTTCTGTTCACCGGAACTGTTTATTCCGAAATTAACAGGAACGTTGGGAGACATTTGTCCTTCGGTTTCCAGAGCGATAACGGGAATGTCATTCACCAGAACTTCAAATTTGCAATAAACAGCAGTAAAATCAATGGTGTAGTAAGGTTCTTTAGCCATTATTGTGGTTATTTATTGTAAAACATATCGAGACTGCGGTAAGAAACCCATTCTTTATATTTTGGGCTGGTTTTATCTAAAGCAAAAATCTTCAATGTATTTTCATTGGGTTTCTTAGAAAGATTAACGGTATGGATGGTAAAGAAAGTTGTTTTTGCTTCTTTATCTTCCCAGACCTGTATTGTTTCTTCTATGTGATCTGTTTTGAATTCTCCGTTTTCATCAAGGAAAATAGGCCTTTCTTTTGTATTTACTTTTTTATCTGAAAAGTCTGCTTTATGACCTGCTTTTTTTTCAATAGCACTCAGAATGGCATCTGTATTGGGGTTGTTCTGAAGTACCATTTCGTAGCACCATACTTTCTTATCATTCTTTGAATAAAAAACGGAAACGTCATCCGCAGCCGATTGCAGGGCGTTATTAAACAACGACAGGTTCAGGTTTTTATCTTTTGGAAATTGAAATTCAACATAATCCACCGAGGTATTAAAATCACCTGAAGCATTGTCATTAGCAGTTAATCCAACTCCTTTGAGTACCTCTTCTCCATTGGTTCCGAATTTCAGATCTTTAAAATCCATTTTTCCCTGTGTGTTGTTTGCTGTTTTATTTATAACGTTGGTATTGGCTGTCTGGGAAGCAGATTTACCTGTTCCTTTTTCCTGACAGTTCATGAGAACAAAGCTCAAAACAATTTGGCATATAACGATCTTTTTCATTCAACTTTTTATTTAATTTTGTTCTTTACTATATACACTATAAGGGTAATTTTCTACCTTCTTATTGTTTTTTATTCTGAATTTTAAGTATTCAGAATATTTTGTAGCCTGAGTAGCATTAATGATCAGTGTGGTAAAGTTAGTATTTAAACACAACAGATCCGATTCTTTTGTTTTTTCTCCTTGTATTTCGGCATTTCCACTATTGAGAATATATAGCTTTCCGGAGGTTTCCCAGATGATATTCCTTTCTGTTTCGTTTCCTTTATCGAAAGCCGGTTTTCCTAATTTATCAAGAAGGAGTTTTTCCAGTTTTTCGCTTTCCTTCTGTGTGTACAGATGGATTTTATAGCCGTTTATATCTTTTGCATCTCCTAGAAGCTCAAGATAATTTTTTCCTGCATAGGCTGCAGAGTTGCTTCCAATTTCATTTGCAAAAGTCTGTCCATACAAGCTAAAAGTATTCATATCTTTTATCTGATAGGCAGTAAGCTTTTCATCTAATATGGATTTCTTCTCTGTATAGTCTGCACCACTTACAATTTTTTCTTTTTTTACAGGGAAAAGAATAGTAGATAAATCTTCTTTTGCTGTACTGCATGATGATATAAACAGAGATATGATTAAAAGTATAAACATATTTTTAATTTTTCTTTTTTTCCCAAAGTAACATTTTGTTGTCATAACCTGCTAGTTCTGCTAAATATTTCATGATATCAAATCCGTCAAAAAATGTACGGGTTCTGTTATAATTTACCGGAGTCCAGTCTGAGCTTACTTTTTTATAGGTAAATCCGGCTTTTACCATGACCACTACTGTTCCTACACAAGGGTCTATACTTAAACTCGGAATATAATAAATTCCGGCTGTGGAATCATATTTTAATTTATGCCCTGAAGTAATTCCCATTGTTGCTCCTGCAGTTAGTTTTCCTTCTATGTGTCCTTCCAGTTCTGGTTTTTTTGTAGTTCCGATGACCACAAACATTCCTTTTAACTCGAGTCCGGATTTTAATTCAACGGTTATATTGGAGCTCAGATCAAAATTGACCTCCGCTCCGTCTTTCACAGTACTGAATGAACCATCGATAACACCGTCTACTTTTCCTTTTACTTCAAGATCAATGTACATTTTAAAATTGATAACTACATGTTCCGTTTCATATCCTTTGCTTGCCCATTCTCTTACCATATTGAAGATTTCAAGAGCGAGCGCATTTCCTGTTCCGGCCGTCGCTACAGCAACTCCTGCCTGAACAATTAAAGCCAAAAGGTCAAAAACAATGGCCAGCTCAACCAAAGGTTTTGCTTCAATGAAGAGCATCAGTTTTGTCCCTATATCAGAATGAGCTTCGTTCACATCTGCTTCCCATTCTGCTCCAAAATATAATGCGGGAGCATTTAATTTTATTTCAAATGGCAGCTTTCTTCCTACTCCTTTGGACACCACACCTTTTGTCTGTGATGTGATTCCCTGCGACATTTTTTTAACGGAAGAAATAATAGAGAAGAGTTTACTGATCTTATCTTTATATTTCAGAGTAAGCTCCGGCTTACAATAATAGCTTCCATCTTTTTGTTTGTCATAAGAGGCCTTAAGCTCCACTCCGAATTCTACATCTGTGTATTTTCCTTTCTCTTCATTGGCAAGGCTTAATGCCTTACTTCGAAGTTCTTTATGCTTGTCGGGAGTCATTTTCTGCCATTTTATACTTAAGCTGTTGCTCAGATTGATAAAAAAGGCGAATCTCCACTTTATATCCGGATATGCTTTTATTAATACCGTAGTTCTTTTCTCATTGCTGTAATACCTGCAGGTATGTACGTGCATATGAAACTGATTCGGGCTGGAAGATGCAGGCCAGATATATTGCATAACGGTCATTGATTGGGCATCAAACCCAACTCCTCCTCCAAAATTATACCTGCTCAGCGGAGCATAGACTTCATAAGGGAATGATGGAGTCTGGAAACTTTTCTTTGTATCTCCTTTATCTATTGCCTGCCCTACGTCTACGATATAAATTTCTTTTTTATGCTTGTTTTTGGTATCTCTGAAACAGCTGTTGGTATCAAATCCTGTAACATCAATAATGAGTTCTTTTTTAGTGGCTGAAGTAGGAGCTACTACAGCATAATTGATTGTCTGGGCATCATGAGCATTGAATACGAATGAAATGTCTACTCTACGGTTGTTTTCGTAGTCTTTCTCATTTTTGTATTTGATATTATCTCTTCCCATTTTATCATCGGTAGGATCTACTTCTCCTTTTCCTACTGAAATGATTCTTCTTGGATCTAACCCTCCGTCTGCAAAGAATTTTTTGACAACATCTGCCCTTCTTTGTGAAAGTCCTTTGTTGTAATTTTCTTTTCCTATAACGCAGGCATAGCCACTGAGATTCATGGTAGCATCTTTGTGTTCGAGAAGGAATTTGAGTACATTATTCAGTATAGCCACTCCATCTTTATCAATGACTGTTGAATCAAATTTATAAAAGATCGTTCTCTGAATATGTTCCTGTAATGCAGCGGATTTTATCTGTTTTACACCGTCTCCGTTTTTAAAGACTGTAGCTGTTGTATTGTTGGCTTTGCCATCTTTTATTTCACTTTCTGTAATTTTGATGACTTCAAATTTACAGGGTTCAAGTCTGACTGCATTTACATCCGGCTTATATACTTTCGTTGGAGTCTGGTTCTGGGCTCCATTGGTATTGGTTGTGACTATTTTATTTTTCACATTCAGATAGATGGCATGAAGATCATCCCCCAATCTATCTTTGATATATTGCTTTGACGCGGCATCTTTTACTTTAATATAAAATTCCTCTACGTTTACAATATAATCTACATGCGCCATCCAGGAATAGGTGTTTTCTATTTTCAGGTTCACTTCACCATCTATTACCTGTACATCAGTATATACACATATCTGCTTATCTTTTTTGGCAGTTTGGCGGTTCCACAGCTCAATAATAAGTGTATTTCCATTCAGACCTTCCGTCATCAGGTTCAGGTGTACAATATGTCCGTAGGAAATATATTCGACCTTTTTATTATTTTTGATGCTTTTACTGTTTCTTTGTGTGGACCATTTACTGCTTACAATTTTGGGCTCACACCAGCCTTTCACATACAAGCCTGTGTTATTTTTAGTATCTCTTACTCCTGAAAGACTGGCTTCTATATAGAACTGATAACTTCCGCAGTATTGTTTATCTATTAAAAATTTATACCCGCCCGCAGAGGATACCTGATTGATAATAATTTTCCTGTTGCTGTTCTGCCTCATCCAGATAAGAGGTTTCTTTTTATCTGCATCTGTAGTGCCCGGCAGCCATTCGTCAATACCAAACTGCACCCATTGGTCAGGTTTTATTGTTACCCTTTGCCCTAATACAGACATTTTAGGATAATACAGTCCGCTTACAACTTTTATTTTTTTTACGCCTTTTGCCATTTTCTTATCATTTAGATTGCACCATCCTGACCTCCTCCCGAAGGCTGCTCGTTATACATTTCTTCGGAATCTACCAACGGATTAATCTGCTGCTGGACGTCTTTATCTGCATTTTTAAAGTTCTGCTGGCTGGCTTCTGCTCTCTGCCCGTGGTCTATGATCTCAATGCATGGAGTTCCGGCAACAGCACATACGGCTTTGCTGTCTTCTACAATGATATATCCGCCATTGCTGAGCTGTACTTTATCATAAAACTTCTGCCATTCTGTAACCATGATTTTGCAAGGTGGCGGCGGAACTCCCATTTTGGTACAGTTTCCGAAGGTATTTTTTTCAAATGTAGCTGCTCCTATTTCTTTCGTAGTAACGATCAGTTTTTTGGAAGCGCTTTTATCATTGGCATATTCTTTTTGGTGTGTAAGTACTTTCAGCTTGTCCGGAGCCTGCCCGAACTGGCATTTGCACATGGCGCCCTGTACTACAATATGTTTTTCTGCCATATTAATTTTATCTTTAGTGAAATGGTAATTTAGTTTTCATCAATTCCTGAAACTGATACTGAAATCTTTTTCTCTTCCTGCAGCATGATACTGCATTCCAGATAAAGAGATTCCGGAAGTGAAGTTTCTCCTTTCAAATAGCTTATGAGTCTGAAAGTTCCTTCTTCATTCATTATCGGTTCGTCTTCTATAATCAATGAAAAAGGTGATCTTCTTATAAAATCATCAATATCTCTTTCTTCATATAATTTTCCTGATCCTTCTACAGTAATCAGGTCTGTTTCTCCTTTTAGCGGATCTGTCTGCAGTGTGATCTTGTATCTGGGTTCAATTGCATTATCCACTACCGGAAAAGTTGCTGTCATTTCTGTTGTATAGTCCGATCCGAAACGTTGGTATATCCCAAAGAACAAAGCACGGATGAAATAATCATTTTTAAGGTAAAGATCTATTGCTTCAGGCTGGCTGATTACTTTTTCAATCTTTCCGCAATATTCGTCTACCGTCTCTCCTTCAAATTCTTTATACAGTTCTTCTTTAACGGCCGGCCATCTTTTAATAAATACCTCAGCATTTTCTACTGTTCCAAATTTTCCCTGTTCATCTATACTGATCTGTAGAGGGTATAAAACTTTAGATGTTCTGTACGCCAGCAGATCTGCAATTTCATTAACTTCTTCTTCATTAAGATAAAGGTTGGATGTTCTATCTATCTCAAAAAAGTAAAGTCCTTTATCTGTTTTCAGCCAGCGAACTGATGTTTCATATTTTAATTCACTTCGAGCGTCTCCTTTTTCAATGGTAATGACAACACTGTATTTCCGCACTGAAGTTTCCGGCTGAAAAACAAGTTTGTTTCCTCTTCCGAATTTTACCAGACTGTTTTTATCTGCAACTGCCGTTCTCGGAATAAAAAGTTCTTTCTGCCCGTTAAGGTTGATCAGGATCATATCCTTAACAGCGCAATGATTATTATGGAAGAGTTTTAATGCATCTTTATCCAACCCGTACAGCGAGGCTATACTTTTTAAAGTTTCATCTTTCTGAACGGTATGTATATTATATTTCTGCATAAAATGTTCCTGCTTCAATTTCTTTCTTGACTGATATCTTTTGTTTAAAGATTTAATTCTAATGGATAACTCTTGTTCTGTTTGGCCTCGGATCCATCCCGATTTTTTCTCTTCTTGCGGACCAGTGAAGGTAATGAAGACGAAGGAATCTTAAATCATCCTGTTCTTTTACTTCTTTCTGATACGCTGTCTGGCGGTCTTCCGGAATTTGGTTTCCTCCATAGGCGTCCCTCAGTTCTTTATAATGTCTGAAAGAATAAGGTTTGCCATCTCCCATTACGTAAGTTCTGAGACGATCTTTTATTCCTATTAAAAATTGATCATCCATAATGGAATATTTATCGTCTGTCAGTTTTTTTATGGTTATAGGAAGATTTTTATCAATCCCGTATTCTGCCATAAAATGTAAAGGAATATAGCTGAAAGTCTTCAGCAGATAGCGCGATCCTCTTAGTGAAAGATAAAATCCGGGAGTAATGGTAAGCTGGTCTTTTTCGTACCATCCTTCTGTTTCAAGCTCTGTTTTTAATGCTTTTAATTTGGTACTGGTGGTCCATGATGTTTCAACTTCTTCCCATGTTTCCTGCCCGTTTTCATAGGCTCCGCCTACATCGCAGTGTACACCCGGGAATGTTTTTTCCGTTCCGATATGTACTCTTGTCAGGTCAAAGTTTTCTCTGTGCTCGTTTTCTGCAATAAAATGAACTACCGTCTGAGCTTTTCCAATATCATTAAGGCTCAGTTCTTCTACGTCATTGCTGAAATTGGGTACTGGTGACAGATATTTTGAATAGGAAGAAACGGTATCGTAAATTCCCAGGAATCTTACTTTCAAAACATCGACCTTTAATCCTGCTTCTTCAAGTTTAAGGCCTAAATGTCCCCATTTTGGAAGTTCTTCCGAAGCAACACCTTTTCCGTCATCATCTGAGTAGGTAGTCACTGAAACAGCTTCATTGGCAACTGTGCGTGAAGTGGCTTTATATTTTGCTTTTCCAATTTCGTATACAAAGTTACGGGCAGCAGCAGCCCCACGGCTAAATCCGAATACATCAAAAGTAAGAACAGCAATTTTATCAGCTTTCTTTTCTGCTTTAATGGTTTTCACCTTTTTTACGATTTCTTCACAGCCTTTTCTCACTTTTGATCTGATCCCGGTTTCTCCTGTTCCAAAAGCATAGCCCAGCGTAGCATCTCCTTCTTTATCCTGTGTACCGATACCTTCTATATAAATACCGAAGTTTTTATCATAATTATCCCACATACGGGCTACATTACTCCAGTCATTATTGTAGCTGGTATTATCTGTAGCTTTTCCGCCATGTTTTTTATGAGCCTCCGTCCCTTTTTTTCTTTCGTCTGTATTGGTTTTATTATTCAGGGTTCCGTCAAAAAAAATCCCAATGGTAATATCCAGTACTTCCTCTTTGGATACAGATGGTGTATAACTTCCAAATTGATTGTTGTGCATAGTTCTTGTTTTTAAATTGACTGAGTGAATATTATCATTCTATCTTTCCGGATACTCTGATTTTTGCTTTGGTAACAGCCAGCTTTTCTTTTTCAGATTCTAAGAACACCAAAACTTTGGTATTGTCTTCATTAACTTTAATGGTAAGATCAATGTTTTTATCCTTACCTAATTTTTGAAACAGATCAAATATTTCTTTGTCATCAAAAGAGTCTATCCATACCGCATATCTGTTGTTGTTTTTATCTTTCCAGTAAAAACCACAGAATCCGGGAACAGCTCTGCTTTTGTAGGTATTAGCTTTTAAACTCTGATCAAAAAGATTTTCCTGCTCACCGTTATAATTGGTAAATCCGAAATCTATCCATGTTGCACCTTCCGGAAGAATCACTGAAGGTTTCCAGCTGTATTTTTCTCTGTATACGTTATAAATATCAGCTGCAGGATATCCTTCTTTTTCAATTTTCTCCCGAACTTCCGGCTTGAATGTCTTATAAGACGGATCTTTCAACATTCTGTCCGCAAAGCCTTCTTTCAGCATATACTGTGCGTTATCGTATGCTTTTTCTTTGGTAATAACAGTATCATGAGCCTGAAAAGCACCTACTTCTTTCTGATTTCCTGCACCTTTCATCCAAAGCACTACTCTTCCTTGTGGAGCTAGTCCCACAACAAAAGAGCTGTAAGTAGATTTCTTTTTCGTGTCCTGATCTACAAATCCTTCGTCAAAAAGGCTTTTTATCTTTTCTTTATCCAGGTTCCATTTCCCGGTATAGAATTTTTTTTCTACCAGAGAATACCATGTGAATTCCAGCTCATGAGGAGCATTCATTCTTTCGGTGGTCACGTTCATGGTTCCTCCTTCTTTACCCCATCCTGTATTTTGTGTTCCCCAGATTGCATCAAAGCTGTAAGTAAAACCATCGGCAACAATAGCTCCTTCATACACTTCCATCGGATATTCCTGTGGGGCAGAAACGGTTCCCAGCCAACTGTATTTTTCTTCCATTTTTTTATTCTGACAATTCGTTAATGAAAAACACCATATAAAAAGAATTAGCAGGTTATATTTACTTATGACCATGGGACATAATCTTCTTGTTACTTGCTAAAACCAGATTTGCTTTATGTGCTTCCACATTGATTTTCTTTGCTATTTTCTCCACCTTTTTTCCTACACTCAGATGATAGGAATCTTTAACCGTGATGTGCAGATTGGTTGCTGTCTTTATAATGGCCATATCAGAAAAGTTTTGATTTTTCAGCACTGTTGAATTCTACAATCTTTCCACTTTGCATGGTCATATTTTCCAGTTCGCTGAACATAGAAATTTCACCAGCTATTTCGTTGGATGTTTCAGATTGTCTCTTGAATTCTTTTTCAATCATTTCCGTTCTGGTATCGGAAGTTTCTGTAATATCTCCCGAGGCTGTAAGTTTCATATCTTTTCCTGCAATGGAAACAATATTGTCGTTTGCAGTACTGGTAATACTTGCTCCTGCTCCTATTGAAATTTCTTTTCCTGCGGTGATATTGATATTGTCCCCTGCATTTAAAGTAAAGTTTTTAGGTGCTTTCATGCTGATATTGCCCTGTCCGTCCATGAAATAAGTATTTCCACTTGGATCAAGTATCGTTACACTTCCTTCTTCATCATTCATTAAAATTCTGATTCCACTTCTGGTTTGAATTGACTTAAGGTGATTGTTTACACCACCTCCTAATGCAATTCCTCCATGGAACATTCCTCCCATTACAAAAGGTCTGTCCGGATGGCTGTGAACAAAGTTGACCATCACCTGATCTCCTACTTCAGGAATGGCAACATAACCACGGTTTTGGCTAACCTGATCTGTGCCTCCCGCATCAGGGCTCATCATACGGATAAAGTGAGTGGTATCATTGGTCTGCCAGTCAAATCTCACCTGTATCCTTCCTTGTCCTTCGGGATCCGTATTGGAAATTACAGTTGCAGTCTGCGGCTCAGCCTTCGGAATGGTGTATTCCGGTTTTGGAAGAAATCCTGTGTCTGCGGCAATTCCTATAAAGCTTCCATTATAATGACCTATTGTGTCAATTTCATGTTCGGCTTCTGTGATCATGATTCTGGTAAAATAGGAGGTTTCATTAGAATCCTGTTTACGCATCTGCACATCTGCTACACAGCCCGGATGTAAGAAAGGCACTGTTGTATTTCCTGAAACAGAAAAAACGTTGACAGCTTCGCTTCCTGATGCACTTTTTTGAGAATACTCAACATCAAGGTGCGTGGCAGCTTTGATGGGAGCCATCTGTAAAGCCGGAGTTTTATAAATAGACTCGTTATGACTGTATGCTGTTTTTGCCAGATCGCCCACGTGTTTGATCGGTGTTGAACCGGAAGTCAGTCTTTCATTTTTATTGCTGTTGTAGCCGTAGAATTGCGGCTTGGTATGTACAGCTTTCAATTCCACTTTTATATCATTGGCACTGCTTCCGTAAGTAAGGGTTATTGGTTTGTTCTGAGCAGGAAGTTTTCCGAAGTGTAAGACTTCACCGTCATAGTAGAACTGTTCACCATAAGCTTCAGCCATTCTTGCTAGATAGTTGTAATGGGTTTCATCATACTGGCTGCTGTAGATAATCTGAGAATAGTTATTGGCATCTACCCTGATATCAAAACGGCTTTTGTCAATTCCCTGTTTGATCACTTCTTCGGCAATGATTCCTACATTTACAGACTGTGCACCTCCAAAGCTCTGGATATGGGGAGCTCCATCAAGGAGAATGGTAGGACTGTATCCGGTAAGGACAATATTTCCTAAACTCATCTGTTCCTGGCTGAATCCTACTCCGGTAATCACTCCTACAAAGGTTCTTTCGGGGCTGTTGTCTATATCTTTATAGGAAATAACAGCCGTAAGCCGTTTTCCAAGAAATTTATTGGCCTCTTCCAATGAATGGGTCTGTCTGTCTCCCAGAGTATCATGCGCCAGTGTCAGCGTAAATTCATGGTGTCGTCTGGTGCTTTGTTTAAGCTTAAAATGCTTATAGTACTTGATAATCTTACCTTCTATGACAAGGGAAAGTTTTACCAAACGGTTGATACCTGTATGATGGTTTTCGGAAATACCATCTGCATTCTGCGTAGGACGAAAAGACGTCGCTTGTGATTTTCCGGGTGTATTTGACATATTTTTTAGTGATTTGATTAATTTTCTAAACGATTATTCAACAGAACGGGAATTTAAAAATAAAAACAAAAGCTCCCACTGAATATAGTCTAAGGTAAAAAAAGACCGTCTTATTAAGGACAGTCTTTTATTTTTCACTCATGAAAGACCTAGCTCATTGGCCAAAGACCATCATAAGATGAATTTCCATATGTAATGCTTTCAGCGCTTACTACAAAGCTGATCAGCATGTTGTTACTGTCTACTGCATCAAAGTCTACTTCATGCTGGATAACATATCCGTTTTCCCACTTCAAAGAAATCAGTGTTCCTTCTTCATGAGATTTATTGAAGTTTATTTCTCCGTTTGTAGGTTTATATTTACTGTTTAGTAAGCTTTCTAAAACATCAGATTTTTCTGTTGCTTCAATGGTTACTTTAATCAATGCGTTTGACGGATCAGATGCTACACGTCCTGAAATGTCCGTAGATCTTGATACGCTGTAGTTAAGCTTTAATAACTTCTGACCTTCTCCTCCATTGAATTTTAAGATTCCTCTTGAATTTCCTGCCATATTCTTAAATTTTAATCATTAACAACTGTTCCCAGATATAGGATTTATATAACAAAGATAGACTTCATGTTCTAATTTAAAAAGTTTTTAGAGAACAGTTTCATAAATTGTAGTAGTTCTACGACATTTATCAAAATTTCGAATTGAAAATAAATTTTAGAATTTTAAACTAAACTAAATTATTTTTCATTAAAATTTTTCTACAAAACCCTTTACAAATCAACATATAACAGAAAGTCAAAAAAGGACCATCCTATTCAATATCAATCATTTAAAATTTCATATTTTGTAAAATCAATAATGCTTATAACCATACCCAATTACCATAATAATAAGGTTAATAATTACCATAATTATTAGAATATTGCTGTATTTTCTTTTTTTGTCAATAAAGCTCAGGCCAAGAATAAAAAAGAACAACAGTAAGGTATATACGGCAGGATACATTTGAAAAGCTTCAGAAAACTTTCCTTCAAATACCAGTACAATTGCTCTCTGGGCACCACATCCCAGGCATTCTACCCCAAGGAATTTTTTACTGGGGCAGGTAAGCATGAAATCTTCAATATCCATTTCTGAGTTTTTATAAAATTTTCATTACCTAAGAAGAGATTTTAGCTCTGGTATACTGATGTGGGAAAAAACAGTCTTCTTTCATTTCAAAAGACCCCTGAACGGCAATATATGGATTTCTAAGAATTTCTCTTGCCACAAAAACAAGATCGGCATCGCCTTTCTGAAGAATTTCCTCAGCCTGCTCCACTTTGGTTATCAATCCTACTGCTCCTGTCTTTACACCTGCTTCCTTTCTCACCTGTGATGAAAAAGGAACCTGGTAGCCGTCAAAAACCGAAATTTTTGCGCCATGAATATTTCCTCCACTGGATACATCCACAAGGTCTACAGCGTGTTGTTTTAAAATTTTTGCCAGTTCTGTACTGCTTTGAATGTCCCAGCCGTTCTCTGCATACTCCGTTCCGGAAATTCTTACAAAAAGAGCTGTATTTTCACTCAATTCCTCATTAACAGCGTCTACAATTTCAATCAGAAATCTGATCCTGTTTTCAAAGCTTCCACCGTATTCATCTGTTCTGATATTGGATAGTGGTGACAGGAACTGATGGATCAGATATCCGTGTGCCCCATGAATTTCAATAATATCAAAGCCAGCTTTTACAGCTCTTCTTGCCGCTTTTTTAAAATTCTGAACCTGTTCCTTAACCTCATCTGTCGTTAATGTATGCGGAATTCTTTCTGTAGGATGATAAGGAATAGGGCTTGGTGCAACGGTTTCCCAGCCTTCTTCCACAGAAATCTGCAGGTTATTCCATGTTGAACCTTTTCTTCCGGCATGAGCCAGCTGAATTCCTATTTTACTTTCTGAATTTTTATGCACAAATTCTACAATTCTTTGCAGCTTCTCTGCCTGTACATCATTCCAGATTCCCATGCAGTGATTGGTAATTCTTCCTTTGGGTTCTACTCCTGTAGCTTCTACAATCAATAACCCTGTACCACCCTGCGATCTGCTTCCGTAATGTACAAAATGGAAGTCATTGGCTTCTCCGTTCTCACATGAATACATACACATGGGGGACATTACCCATCTGTTTTTTAACTCTACATTTCTGAATTTTATTGGTGTATATAACATTGTATTCTTAAAAAAAATTGAACTGTTTACCGAGAGAATAAAATATTGCCCACTTCATTAAAAAGAACTAATTTTACCCCCCTTTTTTAGTTGACAATATATGAAAAAAGACATACAGATCAGTTATGAATATTTTAAAAATAGCAGTGAACTGAGCGATATAGAAAATAAATTATTTGCAAGAGCCAAAGAGGCTCGTGAGAATGCTTATGCACCCTATTCTCAATTTTTGGTAGGATGTTCCGTATTATTGGAAAACGGAGAAATCTATTCCGGGAACAACCAGGAAAATGCAGCCTATCCGTCCGGACTCTGTGCGGAAAGAACGACTGTTTTTTGGGTAGCAGCCAATTTTCCGAACGTGAAAATAAAAAAGATCTTTGTTGTAGGTGGTCCTAAAGAATTTCATGAAAAGAACCCTCCGATTCCCCCTTGTGGAGCTTGTCGCCAGAGTTTAATAGAGTATGAAACCAAACAAAATGAAGATATAGACCTTTATTTTTCAAGTATGAATGAAGAGGTTGTAAAAGTGCGTGCGGTGAAGGATCTGCTTCCTTTTTATTTTGATTCTACGTTTTTGTAACCAAAGTAAAACTTGATTTTTAAACCCTGCTAAGGTTTGAAACCTTGGCAGGTTGTGAAGTAAAAACTTCACATTGACTAGTCCTAAATAAACTTTACAATTAAATAAGATAAGAAACCTAACAGGTTTTGGAAACCTGTTAGGTTTGTATGTTAAAGAATAAAGATTTGAATACTATAGAATAAGAATCAGCATAAAAAAGGCTGTCTCCTCTATTGGGACAGCCTTATTTTTTTCTATTCTTCGTCTTCAGATTCCACATCATCATCTTCGTCTTCGTACTGTTCAAGATAATAGCTAAAGCTAAAGTCTTCAACTTCTTCTTCCGCATCTTCAAGTGTTATCAAAAGATCTTCGAAAATTTCTAGCTGATCTACAGTCATGTTTACGAATTCTAAATGGAGCGGCATTTCCAGATCTCCGGTGATGGTATCAAAAAGTGCATCAAGATTATCACCGAAATGCTCAGGAAGCTGAATTTTTTCCTTTAGCTGGGTGTAAAAATCTTCATAGTCACCTATGTCTGTAAAATCTATATATACTGTCTTCATATTGAATTAAATTTCCAATTTTTATTGATTAAAAAAGTTTTGCATTTTTTGCAGAAATCCGTTTCTTCATTGGTTGGATTCTTACCTTCTGCATCTCTCATAAAGCACATTTTTTCGGGGCAATGTGGCAGCCCTTGTGTATGACCTAATTCATGAATAGCTATTTTGTAAAACTGCTCATCCCGATTTTCTTTGCTTAGTCTGAAATTTGAAGCTACACAAGCTTTCCCAGGTCTATACCCCAATCCCATGATTCCAAAGTCTTTTATCTTTCCTCTGGTGGCGCTGATGTCTTTTGAAGTCAGACCAATTGTAACAAATCCTTCTTTTGTTTCCTTATTTAAAAACTTAATGATTGAATCTGCTCTATACCGGTTTCTTCCTTTATAATAAGTATTTTCAGGAAAATCTATGGCATTCTGAACTTTTACATTCGGGTATACTTTTTCTATTCCTTCAGCTACTTTTGCTACAGTTTCCTGTTTAATATCTTTAAATGGTTGTATGAGTATTGTTACGGCTGGCTTTTCTATTTTTTCTTTTGCAATATTCTTCTTTTCCGAACATGAGTATGCCAGAAGCAAAACAATTAAAAAGTAAAAAAATCTAATATTCTTCAAAATTAATAATTATAATGCAAATTACATATTAGTCATTGCGAGGAACGAAGTGACTATTTATTGTTTTTCAAAGCTTTTATAATGGTTTTTGGTAAGATATACGTCACCATTTTGCGTGTAAATGATGCGGTCAGCATTTCTTCCGCCACAATGATAGTTTACATCTGCTTCAAAATATTTTTCTCCATCCGGCAAACGTCCTTCTCTGTTCCCGAATTTATCCCCACCAATAGCTTTTCCGGGAAGTATGTCACAAAGATTTCCTTTGGAAGGATTCCATCCCTGTTTTCTCGCTTCATTTTTAGTGATATAATAATCCGGAAGTTTATGATTCTGTTTCACATAGCTGATCACCGTTTTTTCCTCTGTCAGCTGATCAATAGATACCTGAGCTGATGAGTTTCCATTATTGGATGCACCATCCGGGGTGGTACTGCTATAGTTCACCGTTTCCTTTTTTACAGAACCTGTCTGATCTTTTTTATCTTCAATAAAATTTCTGTAAACATACATTACAGCCATTCCGAAAAGGAGTCCCAGACAAATAAAAAACAGGGATCTTATTTTACCGTTCATAACTAGTATTTAATGTAATAATATTTTATGCTCTCCACTCTTCAGGAATATCACAAACAGGAATAGGATCCATTTTGTGTTTTGCAGCTTTATGCATTCTGTCAAAGATCTGGAAAACTTCTTTATCTCTTCCTTCATAGTCATCAGCTGTTTTCTTTCCGTATTCTTTCTGGATTTTTTCCAGTTCCGGATAAGTGGCACCTATTTGCTGCTCGTCTGTTCTGTCTACATCCCAAAGTCCATCGGTAGGAATTGCTTCCTGAATACTTTTGATCAGATTCAATCCTTTGGCAAGTTCGTATACTTCCGTTTTATAAAGGTCAGCAATTGGAGAGACATCTACTCCGCCATCTCCATATTTTGTATAAAATCCTATCCCGAAATCTTCCACCTTATTTCCGGTTCCCCCTACCAAAAGGCCATTTATCTGTCCATAATAATACAGGGTAAGCATTCTCAGGCGGGCTCTTGTGTTCGCAAATGCCAGTTTCTCGTTAGGAAACAGATCATCTTTTACATCGAAAGTTTTGTACAGCTCCTCAAAAGCAGGCGTCAGATCTACAGACATTGTTTCAACGTTGGGGAATCTGGATTTAAGGTCATTCATATGATCTTTTGCACGGTCTACCTGATCAGCTTTCTGACGGATCGGCATTTCGATCAGTAATGTTTTCAGGCCTGTCATTGCTGCCAATGTAGAAACAACCCCTGAATCTACTCCTCCTGAAACTCCAATTACGTATCCGTTCACTTTTGCTTTTGTGGCATAATCTTTTAACCAGCTTACAATATGATCTATCACTTTTTGTGTCTGCATCGTTTATATTTTTTTAGTCTATTCCAAATTCCTGAGGGTATTTCACCACTCCTTTTTTATCTTTTAATCCGTCTTTTACCAATTCTACAGCCATTCCGTTTTCTTCCGGAATATCAAATGGAAAAGAAATCCCAAAATTACTTGTTTTTTTGTAACCAAAGCGCGGATAATAATTTTCATGTCCTATAAGTATTACCGATTCATATCCCAGCTCTTGGGCAATATGATGTCCCTGAAGAATCAATTTCGCACCGATTCCCTGATTCTGAAATTCAGGTTTTACGGAAACAGGGGCCAATGCAAGGGAATCAAAAGATGCGTTATCATTAACAATTTTAATTTTTGTAAACAGAATATGCCCTGCAATTGTTCCGTTTTCATCTTCTGCCACTAATGATAATTCCGGGATAAATGCTTCAGATCTTCTTAATTTTCCCACCAGAAACTGCTCCTGATGATCACTGTGTTCCATTTCTCTAAAGGCCTCTTCCGTAAGTTGAAAGACCTGATGATGATCTTTTTTCTCTTCCTGTCTTATGGTAATCATTTTTGTATATATTTTTCACGCTTCAGTTCGTACCATGAGCACATCACCCCATCTTCTTCAAATTCTCCCATATTTTCAAAACCCAGTTTCCCAAGAATATATCTTGAGCCTGTATTTCCGGAATCGGCATAAGCATAAATTACATTTGCATTTAGCTCAATAAAACCATATTCAAGTGTTCTTTCAGTGGTCTCAGTGGCATATCCTTTTCCCCAGAACTCTGGAATAAAACGATATCCCAATTCCAGTACATTTTTGTAACCATTGATAGGTTTTGTGAGTAATTTTAAACCACACCATCCTATCAGCAATCCGCTTTCTTTTTCAATAACAGCAAGCCTTCCCACACCATTTTCTTCATATTGCTTCCGAATCATTTGGATCACTTCTTTCGATTCTTCTTTTGTTGCCACAGGTTTACCCAGATATTTCATCACTTCAGGATTGGAATCCAAAAGAAAAATACGTTCTACATCTGTCTCTTCAAGTTTTCTTAAAATAAGTCGTTTTGTTTCTATTTTCATACTCATTAGTTTTTACTCTCCAGCTCCAAAAATGGTAACATCTATTTTTATCCCTTTTTTGATATCCGTTTCCTTTATTTTATTTCCCATTACATTCAGGGTTTGCAGAGCCGGATTCCCGGAAATATCAATTTTTTGAAGCTTATTATGTTCTAAATTCAATTTCCTTAGTGCTTTAAACTGAGTCAGGTCAATTGTTTTCAATTGATTTAAAGATAATGTTAATTGGTCAATTTTTGGAATTCCATTAAGCGAAATACCTTCCAAGAGATTATTATCCAGATATAAAGAACTTAAATTTTTCAAATTTTCTGCTTTGAATGAAGAAATCTTACACCCTGTACAGGAAAACAATTCCAGTTGATCCAGATTGTTTACTACAATATTCTGTATCGTATTATCATCTATAACAATCATTTTCACATTTTTAAAAAAGTGCAGATCTTCTGTGGAAGTAATTCCTTTCTGAACAAGGAACAGATTCGTAACTGTCCCAGCTTCCAGGGGTTCAAGTATTCCGTTTTTATTCAGATCAAAATTTTCAAGGACTGCTTTTTCAAAGTTTTTATCTTTAAATTCAAGCTTTTGCCCATAGAAAAAAGAAAGTCCCCAAATAAGGCAAAGGGTTGTAATTATTTTAATTTTCATCATGAATTGTGTATTTAATCCTTATTTTTGTAAACTTAAATTCCATGTAAAAATAATGAAGATTTTTAGATATATTGCGCTTTCTTCTATTTTAGCTGCCGGACTTGTTTCCTGCAAAAAAGAAACTGAAAATCAATGGAAGGTAGAAGTTAAAGAAACTACCGAAAAAGTTGATGTAACAGATATTTCCAAAGAATTTTATAATCCGAATGTTCCACTGGAGCAGTTTAAAGCTAAATTTCCATGGTTTCAGGGAAGTGTTTCAGAAGCAGATTTCGAAAAAAGGAGAATGGATGCTGAAGAGATCAAAATCTATAAGGAAGCCATTGGAAAAATAAATCAGGCTACATTAGAAACGGAGCTGAAGAGTTTATTCTCACATATCAAGTATTATTTCCCACAGTTCAAAAGCCCCAAAGTATATTTATTTTCATCTGCATTACAGATGATTCAGGATCCTATATTTTATGATCAGAAAGGAAACCTTCTATTCATAGATGTTACCGGTTTTATGGGTGACGGAAACCCTAATTATAAGGGACTGGAACTGTATTTTCAAAAATCGATGAACCCGCAGAATATTGTTCCAAAAGTATCACAGCTTTTTGCTGAAAATATTGTAACAGAATCCCCAGATCACCAGAAATTTATTGATCAGATCATTCTGAACGGAAAAGTAATGATTCTTCAGGACGCTTTTCTTCCGGATACTCCTGATTATCTGAAAATAAATTATACCAAAAAGCAGTATGAATGGGCAACGGGTAATGAGGCCAATATCTGGAATTATTTTGTAGAAAGCAATCTGATCTTCGGAGATGATCCGAGATTGGGAGAACGTTTCATATCACCTGGACCATTCTCGAAATTTTATACAGAGATTGATAATGAATCTTCACCACAAATCGGAATTTTTACGGGATGGCAGATCTGTAAAACATACCTTAAGGAAAAGCCTGAGACAAAACTTACTGCTTTCCTGAAAATGGATGCAACTACCATTTTTAATGAATCCGGTTATAAACCGAAACTTAAACAATAGAAAATTTAGAATTTAGAAAAAATAGAAAAAATGAGAAAGACTCAGATTACGATAGATGTAGAACTTGATGAAAATCATGTGCCTGAAAATATTACATGGAACGCTCAGGACGGAGGTATTGATAAACAAGATACCAAAGCAACCATGATTTCTGTATGGGATGATAAGACAAGAGAGGCATTAAGAATTGATCTTTGGACTAAAGAAATGCCTGTAGATCAAATGAAGATGTTTATCCACCAGATTTTAATATCTTTAGGAAGCACTTATCAGAGAGCGACAGGTGAAGAGGATGTGGCGCAATGGATGGAAGAAATTGCAGAAGAGTTTGCTGTAAAATCTGCTATTAAGTAAAAAAATACAATTGCGATAAGCTGGGGACGGTAAGCGGTAAGCTTTTTGTATTCAGTTAGAGCAAATTTTAATAAAAAACAATGGGCTTAAGTAATATATTCTATTGCTTAATGCTCAAGCCTAAAGCAAAAAATTATGAATTTTAATACAAAAGTAATTCACGGAGGGCAGCACCACGAGTCTGCAACAGGTTCTGTAAATGTTCCTGTATTTTTAACCTCTACGTTTGCACAAAAAAGCCCTGGAGTACATTCTGGATATGAATATTCAAGAGCAGCCAACCCTACAAGACAGGCATTGGAAGATTCTTTGGCAAGTATTGAAAATGGAGCGAGGGGTTTAGCTTTCGGTTCTGGTCTTGCTGCCATCGACTGTGTTTTGAAATTATTAAACCCTGGTGATGAAGTAATTGCTGTAGATGATCTTTATGGTGGTACTTACAGAATGTTCACAAGACTTTTCGAAAAATATCAGCTGAAATTTACTTTCGTGAATTTTGACGATGTTTCTAAAATTGCTGATGTGATTACTGATAAAACTAAGCTGATCTGGGTAGAAACACCAACTAACCCATTGATGAAATTGGTAGACATCAAAGCAGTAGTAGAGATTGCGAAAGGAAAAGATATTTTAGTAGCGGTAGACAATACCTTTGCGACACCTTACATCCAGAGACCTATTGATTTGGGAGCTGACATTGTGATGCACTCTGCCACTAAATATTTAGGAGGACATTCTGATGTTATCGCAGGAGCGCTTATCGCTAAAGATGCTGAACTGGGAGAAAAACTTCACTTTATTCAGTTTGCGAGTGGTGGTATTTTAGGACCTCACGATTCTTATCTTGTATTGAGAGGGATTAAAACACTGGCATTAAGAATGCAGAGACATTCTGACAACGGACTTGCTGTAGCAAAATATCTGGAGACCCATCCAGCTGTAGATAAAGTAATTTATCCAGGATTGGAATCTCACCCACAGTATGAACTGGCAAAATCTCAGATGAAGGAATCAGGAGGAATGGTTTCATTCACTTTCAAATCCGGAAAGAAAGAAGATGCAATCAAATTCTTAGAGAAAGTAAGAGTATTCACACTTGCTGAATCTTTAGGAGGAGTGGAATCTTTAGCTAACCATCCTGCTCTGATGACCCACGCTTCAATCCCGGCAGAAAAACGTGCTGAATTGGGAATCACTGATGACCTTGTTCGTTTAAGTGTAGGTATTGAGGATGCTGAGGATCTTATTACAGATTTAGAGAAAGCTTTTTCTTAACATACCATAAACTAAAATGAGAGGGGTTATTAAAAATCCTTCTCATTTTATTATAACCATCACTAATAATATGAAAAACATAAGAAAAGCAGTCATCTCCGACTTGCCTCAGCTGGCTGAACTATTTGACCAGTATAGAATATTCTATCATAAGACTTCAGACATTCCTGCCGCGACCAATTTCCTTCAGGAAAGACTTGAAAATAAAGATTCTGAAATTTTTGTTGCAGAAGAAAATAGTAAACTAACAGGCTTCGTACAATTATACCCGATATTTTCGTCTACAAGAATGCAGCGCTACTGGCTGCTGAATGATCTCTATGTGAATGAAAACTATAGAGGAAAAGGCTTTTCTAAAGAGTTGATTGAAGAATCTAAGGAACTCTGCCACTCGTCAAAAGCATGTGGTATCCTTCTGGAGACAGGAAAAAGCAATGATGTAGGAAATCAGCTGTATCCAGCCTGTGGATTTGAATTGTATGACTCCGTGAATTTCTACGAGTGGACTAATCATGAGTAATGAGTAATAAGTAATTTATACATAATATTCTCCATCCCGGATCTCAAAACCTCGAATCCCGAAACTCGCAACCCAAAACCAACACTAAAAACAAAAAAATAACATGACCGATTTTCAAAAATATATTCAAAGATATTTAGATCAGATTCCATCAGGAAACTGGATCAACGAACTGCAGATATCAGCAGACAAAACAACAGGGATTTATTCCAACCTTACCGAAGAACAGTCTCATTTCACTTATGCAGAAGGAAAATGGACATTAAAAGGACTTCTGCTCCATTTATCAGATACAGAAAGAGTTTTTCAATACAGAATATTAGCTTTCGCAAGAGGAGACAAAAACAATCTTCCGGGATTTGATGAAAATGAATATGCCGACCAGTCTTTTGCCGGTGAAAGAACACTTGAATCTCTTTTGGAAGAATACAAGCTGGTAAGAATGTCTTCCCAAATTCTATTAGAAACGCTTACGCCTTCCGCTTTACAAAATACAGGTACAGCCAATGGTCACGAAATCACTGTAGAAACCATCGGAAAACTGATTGTAGGACACAATTACCATCACCTGAATATTATTGAGGAGAGGTATTTATCGAAGTTGGGATGGATGTAGGAAGTTAAGTTTAATGTTGGATTATTATAGGTTTTGGCTAAAGCCGTGGTATATGTCTATTGTTTAAATGGGCTAAAGCCCATTTCTATTGAATAAAATAACGTCTATAATAATTTATTTGATCAACAAATTACGTCATAAAAAATATCAATAGGAACGGGCTTTAGCCCGTTTTTCATATTATATACCATTCCATCGGCTTTAGCCAAAACTTATTAAATAAATACTATTTTTGATAAAACAACACAAATGGCTTTTATCAAAATTTACATTCATCTTGTTTTCTCTACAAGAAACAGAGATCCCTTTCTTGACACATTCGACACACGTCTCAAAGTCTGGAAACATATTAAAGAATATGCTACAGAAAAAGGAATATTTTTAGATATGATTAATGGATATTCAGACCATTGTCACTGCCTAATTTCCTTGGGTTCAAATCAAAATATAGAGAAAATCGTACAGTTATTAAAAGGAGAATCTTCTCATTGGATTAATAAGAATGATCTTGTAAAAGGAACGTTTTCCTGGCAGGATGAATATTTCGCGGTGTCCGTTTCTGAATCCATGGTAGAAACCGTAAGAAATTACATTAAAAATCAGGAAAAGCATCATCAGAAAAAAAGTTTCGGTGAGGAATATAAGGAATTTGTTGAAAAATATAATTTTAAAATCTGAGTAAGTTTTGGCTGAAGCCAAGAGATTTAGGCATATTGCTTAAATGGGCTAAAGCCCATTTCTATTGAATAAAATAAATAACATCCTCTACCATAATTTATTGAATTAACAACATTTAATTGTGGCGTAAAAAGACACCAATAGGAATGGGATTTAGCCTGTTTTCAAATGATACATTCCTCATTGGCTTTAACCAAAACCAATTAATATCATCACATTTATATCCCATTTTTTTGCCTAAAATTCATAGATTTTTTACCTTTATCCACTCTTTGAACCCACATACAACTATGGAACATATTATCGAAATATTAAAATCCGGCGGAACAATTCTTTATCCTACAGATACCATCTGGGGAATAGGTTGTGATGCTACCAATATAGAAGCTGTCAATAAAATTTTTGACATCAAAAAGCGCGAAAAAAATAAATCTATGATCATCCTTGTAGAATCTGAGAAAAGACTTCAGGATCTGGTGGATGTTCCTGAGATAGCCTGGGAAATTATTGATCTTAGCGAAAAACCGGTAACGATTGTTTATGAAAATCCAAGAGGTTTACCCAAAGAACTTCTTGCAGAAGATGGAAGCATCGGAATCCGATTAGTGAAAAATGATTTCTGTAAAAAACTGATTACAAAACTGAACAGACCTTTGGTATCTACCTCTGCCAATTTCAGTGGCGAGAAAAGCCCGTTGAAATTCTCTGATATTTCTGAAGAGATGATCAGCCTTGTAGATTATGCAGTGGAAGAAGACAGAGAAAAGGTTTCAAAATATTCAGGTTCTTCGGTAATCAAAATCTGGAATGACAACAGAATAAAAGTACTTCGGGAATAAAAATCCTGAGAATTTATGTTTATTTTTTAGAGTCTTGTCAGTTCATATCGGCAGGATTTCTTTTTTTTAATTCTATCTTTGCAAACTCAACTCATAAATTATTTGCTATGAATCATCAGGAATTTGCTCAAATGTGGATTAATGCATGGAATTCTCATGATTTAGAGGATATACTCTCCCATTATTCGGATGATATTGAGATTACAACTCCCATGATAGCGATGGCTACAGGTGGTAAAGAAAGTTCTTTAAAGGGAAAAGAAGCCGTCCGCAAATATTGGAAAAAAGCCTTGGATAAGTTTCCAAATCTCCACTTTGATCTTATTCATTCTACAGCGGGAGTAGATTCAGTAGCATTATTTTATAAGTCGATTATGGATAAACATGCTGTTGAAGTCATGTTTTTTAATGAAGATGGAAAAATTAGTAAAATGTATGCTCATTATGATTAATGAGTTACATGGGTAGAAATTGTCACTATTATCAACGATGAAAATTAATCTTAATCAAAATAAGAATTTAAAACTTTTTAAAATAATTTCTGAAGCAGCAGAAAGGAATAACCAGTCCGTATATATTGTGGGGGGATATGTGCGTGACCTTCTGATGAACAGAAAAGCTTCTACAGATATAGACTTTGTAACAGAGCAAAGCGGTATTGAACTTGCCCAAAATGTAGCACAGGATATAGATCCTAAATTAAAGGTTTCCGTATTCAAAACTTATGGAACAGCCATGATCAAGTACAAAGAACTTGAGCTTGAGTTTGTGGGAGCAAGAAAAGAAAGCTACACCGAAAACAGCAGAAAACCGGAAGTAGAAGGCGGAAGTCTGGAAGATGATCAGAAAAGAAGAGATTTCACCATCAATGCGATGGCTATTTCTTTAAATAAAGAGAACTTCGGAGAACTGGTAGATCCGTTCAATGGGGTTGAAGATCTTGAAAAAGGAATTTTAAGAACTCCTTTAGAACCAGCTCAAACCTATTCTGATGATCCGTTAAGAATGATGAGAGCGGTACGTTTTGCTTCAACTTTAAATTTTAAAATCGAGGAAAACTCTCTCCAGGCTATTCAGCAGGAAGCAGAAAGAATCAAGATTGTTTCTATGGAAAGAATCATGGTAGAATTTAACAAAATTATGCTTTCTGAAAAACCTTCTGTCGGATTAAAACTCATGGAACAAACCGGTCTTATGAAGCTGGTTATTCCGGAACTGATCGAACTGAAAGGAGTGGAAGAAGTGGAAGGACAAACCCACAAGGATAACTTTTACCACACGCTGGAAGTTGTAGATAATATTTCTGTGAATACAGATAATCTTTGGCTTCGCTGGGCTGCCCTACTCCATGATATTGGGAAAGCCCCTACAAAAAAATTCGTAGAAGGAACGGGATGGACATTTCACGGACATGAATTTTTGGGTTCAAAAATGGTGAAAACACTTTTTCAAAGATTAAAATTACCTTTAGGAAGTGATATGAAATATGTGCAGAAAATGGTAAAACTTTCATCAAGACCTATTGCCCTGATCACTGATGATGCTTCAGATGCTGCATTGAGAAGACTTTTATTTGATGCCGGTGAAAACCTTGAAGATCTTTTTACTCTTTGTAAAGCCGATATTACCACTAAAAACTCTAAAAAGCAGGAGAAATTCAAAAGAAATTTTGAATATGTAGCCGTGAAGATCAAAGAAGTGGAAGAAAAAGATCAGGTAAGAAATTTTCAGCCGCCTATTACTGGTGAAGAGATTATGGAAATGTTTAATCTTAAACCCGGCCGTGAAATTGGTATTCTGAAAGAGAAAGTAAAAGAAGCTATTCTGGAAGGTGAAATTCCAAATGAAAAAGAGGAAGCCACAAAGTTTGTCATTGCTGAAGCAGAAAAACTTGGATTAACAATCTAATTTAATCTATAGATAATATTAAAAAAGCCCGGCGGGATGTTCCATCCCGCCGGGCTTTTTCATACACAGATATAAAACAAAGCCGGCCGGTTTCTTTGGAAACCGGCCGGAAAAAAACACAAATGATGAAAAAATAAAAAATTATTTTTTAGAAGTGTGATAAATTATTATGGGTTCAGGAAAGTTCCGTTAGCTCCAAGACCTCCTGTTTTAATAGATCCCATTTTGTTACCAGTAGTTCCTGAATATATTACCATCTCACTTTCTGCTGTAAACTGGTGAACGTCTGATGCAAAAATTCTTCCGTCAATAACGTTAAATCCGTAAAGTGTAAGGTAAGGACCTCCATCCGCAGCTGTTAATAATGGGCTGGAAGGAACTGTTGGAGTAGCTAAACCAGTTGTATACACTTTATTGGCAGAGCTGAAGTAGATTTTATCATTATCAATCTGAAGATTGGTAGCACTTGGAATTCCTGTCAAAGTAATTACCGGTGTCATTGCTCCAGTGCTCGTAATCTTGTAGATATAAGAATCTGTAGCTGTAGAAGAAATGGTGTAAACATTAGATTTGTATGAAACAGTACTGTTGATCTTACCATTCGGAACAGTAATTTCAGTTTTACTGTCGTTAGAAGCATTGATATAAGTAATCATATTTCCGAATCCTGATGTAGCATTTTGTACAAAAACATTTCCACCTGCTTCTACTGTTTTATCAGCACCGCCTGTCATAGTAATTTTGCTTACAAATGAATAGTCAGAAACTTTATATTTCGTTACACTTGTTGCATTCGTAGAGAAATTCAGGTTGGCAACATAGATAAAGTCATTCGCAAAAGCAATTCCTCTTGGATTATCAATCTGATCTGTAATTACTGCTAATTTTTTGAATGTATAACGATCTACTACAACAATTTTGTTTGAGTTATTGATGACAAGATAAGCCTTATTTCCGTTAAGACCAATGGTCTGAAGAACGTCACCCAGGATTTCTTTATTATTGTTATAACCATACACATCATCTTGTTTCATACTTAAATCTCTTGTCAGGAATGTTACTTTAGCTCCCTGGCTGTTGAAGTTTCCTTCATTAGAGATAAAATATCCGTTCTGGTAGGTGATGGGAGACATTTCAAACTCCGCAGAGTCACTTGTACATGAAGACATGTTAAACAATAAAACCACTGCAAATAATACAGTTAAAAGTTTAGTTATTTTCATAATTTATTCAATTTAATTTTTTAAAAATTTATTGCTGCATACACACTGTAGTTTCTTTTTGGTAAAGGATAGAAAGAAACTGTTTTATAATAAGTATTCGTTAGATTATTCACTTTAAACCCTAAAGTGTATTTTTTTGCTAGCGTTGCGGAAACACCCATATTTAAAAGAAAATAAGGATCTATGGCATCTGATCTCTTTTCGTCACTTGTGGTATAAGTAACGCCATTCAGCAGTCCCTGTGCAAAGAATTTAAAGAAACCATATTCATAATCTACATTGGCCATTCCTCTGTGCATGGGAACGTAAGGTCTTTGCATCTTCGTTTCTTTATCAATAGATTTTGCATAATAGTACCCGGCGTTCGCACGGATTCTATGATTTCCAAACTGTTTACTGAAAGACAATTGAGATTCCAGTCCGTAAGATTCAGATTTATTGACATTAAATGCCTGCCAATATCCTAAAGCAGTAGGCAGCCATACAATAAGATCTGTAACGTTCATATAATAAGGAGACAAAGTAAGTCTGAAATCTCCCGCTTTGAACTCATTCACCATATCAAACTGGGTAGACGTTTCTGGTCTCAGATCTTTATTTCCTCCCGGTTCATAATAGATATCATTAAATGACGGATATCTGAAGTTTTTTGACACATTAACGCTTACATCATACCATTTTGCAGCGCTCCATTTTCCAGAGAATGAATACATAAACGGAGACTTCACATCTTCCACAAAATCTTTTTTAAATCCACCTTCAAAACGCAGGTCTTTAGTAGCAAAATACCTCAGCAATCCGGAAACAGAGCCAATATTTCTGCTGACACTGGATATTCCACTCTGATATCCTTCACCTTTATTGACCTGAAATTCTCCGATAAGATTAAAATTCCACTTAGAATTCAGGAAATAATTGAAATCATTTTTAAAGATATAGTTTTTCCCTGTTCCACCACTTGATTTAGGTAGGTTTAGCGAACCGAAATACTGAAAGTTTTCTTCTGTATAGGCAGCTTTAAAAGAGTTGCTGAACTTTGTTTTATTCCAGTCCCAGGAAAGAAGACTTCTTATACTTTGAGTTTTGTACTTTGTTTTTGTTCCCGTTTCTTCATACACAGGATAATGCTGCGAAGAATCGAAAAACTGGCTCTGCCAAGAAATTTTATGATCGTTGGTTATCTTATAGGAAGCACCTGCATTGAATGTGGTATTGTAGTAATTCCCATTTCTGTTGATGTAGTTCAGATCACTTACCTCATAATTATTTTCGCTCACAGAATAATTTCCAGAAGCTTTAAAACTGAACTTATCATTGCTGTAAGAACCTTTTACAAAATTATTATAGGTATTAAAAGAAGCAACCTCAGAAAATAAAGAACCATGGAAACCTTTATTAAAATCAAGGGTGTTATTCAGGTGAATACTTCCCCCGATAGCTCCGCTTCCATACACTACACTTCCTCCACCAGCTTTTATACCGATCTGATCATATCCGAACAAAGCAATATTATTAATATCTCCCTGTCCTAAAAAATTGGAGTTGATATTAATTCCATTCCAGACAAAAGCGGTCTGCTGGGCAGTTGTTCCCCGAAAAGAAGGTGAAGAAACAGCTCCGCGGCCATTTTCTTTAATAAAAACCTGTGACTGAAATCTCAGGAGTTCCGAAAGATTACTGGAGTTTTTTTCGGCCTCTTCTGCCGAAATTATTTTTACGGGATGAAAAAGTTTCACCCTATTCATCTGGTTATCGAAGACATAAATAGTGTCAATGGTTTTCTCTTGTGCAAAAAGAAAACAGCCATAAGATGAAAAAAGCAGTACTAAAGATCTTTTTATATCCATACTTTTTTACTTTTCCTCCGAAAGCAATATGTTTTTTTTATTATAATTCCGGCAGGTCTCCTGACTTTCGCATTCTGCTCCTTCCCGTTTTAAACAGTGGCTGTTTGCAGAAACTTTTATTGCGATTTACAGTTGCGGGGACAGTCCGGGAGTTACACCCGATTCCCTTTTCATTCCAAAATACTGGAAACCAAAATTTTTGCAAAGATAGTTTTTTAAATGTATTCGCCCAAAACCGGGCAAAAACCTATCTCCCTAATCAAATAAACAAAAAAACAGCCGCCTTCAATATTGAAAACGGCCATACATCCCACTAATATTACTATTTATATGTTTTAATTCTTTATAAATTTATAATTCTGTTGTTTTTCTCCTTTCACAGAGTATTGCAGAATATACTCTCCTTTTGACAAGGATGAAACATCCATCTGTCCTTCCACAGTATTGAATGATTTCACCCTTTGTCCAACCAAATTGTAAATTTCTGCTTTCTCTATTTTTCCTGTTCCTTTAAAATATAGAATGTCAGCCACCGGATTAGGATAAATGCCAATGTTGTTTTTATCTTTCACCGCATCATTTACGGATAAAAATTCAGAAGTATCCAGATAAAAAGCTATTGTTTGACCTGAAGCATTCGTTCCTGATCCGGCAATTTTCTTTCCGTCTTGTGAAATCGCCAGAGGAAGTCCCATTGTTATTCCATTCGTAGCAATTCCTAAGGATACTGCATAGTCATTCAGATTGACTCTTCCGGCAGCTGAAGTCCAGATAAAGCCTTCTCCCGACATCGGAGGTGCTCCAAATGCTCTGTAATATCCAATAACCTTTGTTCCGTCAGCCGAAATTCCTGTAGCTCCTCCTTTGAAACTGAACGAAGCATTAGGATGCGTTATATAGGTCAGTCCGCTTGCGGCATTCCAAACATAAGGGTTAGGATTTGCAGCTCCTATAATGGTATTTCCGTCAGCAGAAATTCCACCTGCTTCTCCTACATGATTTCCGTTATTATCTGTAATAAAACTTTCTACTCCATCCTGCCATTTTGCACCACTTCTTGTACCTGTTGGCTCATCCTGCCACCCTACAATCACCGTTCCTGCCGCATTGATTGCATTTGCCCTGGAGCTTCGTCCGGCAACTATACTTCCCAGATCAACTATTCCGTTTACTTCATCCCATTTCACAGCATGCGCATTCGCTGCAGTAAGGAATCCTAGCCCTACAATAGTATTTCCGCTAGGTGACATTCCCCATGTAGAACTTACACTGCCATCCCAACCGGTAGGAACCAGCCCGCCTCTGTTTACCCATGTGGAAGTAGCTACATCATAAGTAGATATTTCATTAAATCCCGTTGCAGAATTTGTAACCGAAGACGATATTTTGTTTCCGTCATTCGAAACAATTGTTCTGCCTGCAGCTGGGTATCCGTTTGATATTGAACCTATCTGTACAAGTCCGCCTGCTGCATTCCATTTATATATTCCGCCTGCACTTGTATGCATACTTACAACTCCATTATCTGAAACTGCACCTACATTATAATTTCCTAAACCTATGACAGTAAGCTGCGCTTCCGCAAAACCAAATTTCAGAAAAAGACAAGCCGTCAATATTTTTATTGACATTCTGTAAAAATTTTTCATATTTTATTATATTTAGTGTCTCGAATTGGTAAAAACAATATTAATACAATATTTTTCCTACCCAAAGAAATAGGCTTTCATAATTCGTGAATTTTAAAAGAGTTTAATTTTTAAACAAATAATAATCAGACAGATACAAAACATTATTTTGAATATGGATTTTACCCGAACTATTCAAAAAAGCACAAAAAACAAATTATCAAGACAAAAATTATTTCAAAAAAGTAGAAGAATCCTGCTGTTCCTTTTCATTTGCTGTTCTTTTATTACCAATGGACAGTCAGGTCCGGACTTTAAAATTCTGGCAGATAAGGCATTTCTGAAATTGTATCAGAATTCTGACGAATGCATCAGTTATACTCAAGGAATCCTTGTAAGCGATCAGAATACAGAGCATAAAATTGTACTGCAAAACATTATTTCACAAGCTTTTGCCATGAAAGGCGATTACGTACAGTCTGTGAACATTTTTGCTCAGAAAGAAGATTCCGATCCCAAAAATGAACTTTCTTATTTTATGCAGATTTTCAGTGATTATAATCTTGCTGATCAGTACCAGAACCTGGGTCTGTACAATCAGTCAAAAAGAATTATCTCCCAGCTTTTATCTGATCAAAAGCTTCTTAAAAGTAACGATCCTGCATTAAGAATAACCACAGCAAAGTTGTACCAACTGCAAGCTTTGAACTCGGGAATCAATAAAGATTATCCTGCTGCATTCAAAAACCTTGATAAAAGTAACCAATACCTTAACAATGATAATGAAGAAAACAGAATATTAAAAACGGAAAACAGAATTTTCCATTCTGCCTATCTGTTGAAACAAAATAGAATGGTTAAATATAAAGTGCTTATAGAAAGTATTATTTCTGATCTTGAGCACCAGAAAAACCAGCCATTTCTTTTAGCTTTAGCTTATGAGAGTCTGTCCCAGTATTATTTTTTGAAACAGGATTATACAACCTCTGTTGAGAAACTGGAGGCCGGACGTTTTTTGATTGAAAATTTACCTTTTAATAATTTAAAAATTAAAATCTATGAATCATTATCCCGCAGCTATTATGCACTTCATAATGATGTAAAATACCATCAATACAATAAACTTTACAATGATTTAAAAACAAAAACCGATGCAAGCTCGAAAGAAGGGATACGATATATTATAAAACTTGTTGAAACCAGTCAGAATAAAAGTATTGAATTTCAAAAACTGATGTTTCTTAAGTCTTTCTTACCTCTGATTCTCGCTCTGTTCCTGATTGTTGTTGGTCTGTTCACTTATTTTTTAATAACTAAAAGCAAAAATAAAGATTTAAAAAAGCAATTTGATTTCTTTGAGAAACAAAGCAATGAGAAACTTCAACCCGTCTTATTAAATAAAGCTTTTTCAACAACAAAAGATGCCGTTACCACTAAAATGTCGCGGGGAAAAGAAGATGAAATCCTTCAGAAACTTGAAGAGTTTGAAAAATCCAACAGATATCTGAATAAAAATATGTCTTTATCTATGCTTTCTTCTCAAATGGAAATTAATCCAAAATACCTTTCTGAAGTAATCAATAACAAGGAGAAAAATTTCAACGGATACATTAATAAGCTAAGGATCAATCATATTGTACAGTTATTAAAGAATGATTCTACCTTTCTTAATTATAAAGTGAGCTACCTTGCCGAATATTCAGGATTTTCATCGCACAGCGCCTTTACAACCGTTTTCAAATCCGTCACCGGAATGTCTCCCAATGCTTATATTCAGGAAATCAGTAAAACCAAAGCCATATGAAATTACTTTTTAAAATATTGCCGCTGTTACTCTTATCCTTTTGTATTTTCATAAAAGCTCAAAAGACACCTGATAGTGTCTTAATCAAAAAGGCTCAACTTGAAATTTATGATAATCCTGATAATACAATTAAAATTGCAAAACAGTTATTAAAAAAATCTCATGATGTAAAAACGTCTATCAACCTTTATAAGCTTCTTTCCACGGCTAATATTGCCAAAAGAAACTTTGAAGAATCATTAACATATATTTTGAAAGCAAAGGAACTTTCTCAGAAAACCAATGACCCTCTGAGCCATGCAATAGCTCTTATCTCGGTTGCAATACAATATCAGCAGATGGAACTTTTCAGCAAGAGCCTTGAAACACTGAACGAAGCGGATCAGTATACTGCTAAAATCCCTGACAAAAACCCTGTGAAATATGTTGAAATTGCTACGAGCTACGCCATAAGAGGAATGATTTACAAGAGCCAGTCCAATTCAGAGATTGCACTGGAAAAATTTTTAATTGCAATACGGAATTTTGAAAAAGTACCTGTAAAGAAAGCTACTTACTCCAACATGAGTGTAGTCTTCTACAATATTGGATACTGCTATCTTGACCTCAATCAAATTGATAAAGCCCAAGAAGCTTTTGTGCAGTCTTTAAACAATGCCCGAAAGAATTATGCTAAAAGTCTGGAAGCTTTTGCCTTAAAAGGAATTGCTGAAATACATAAGAAAAAATATGAAAATCAATCCGCTATAAGCCTTTTATTAAAAGCAGAAAACCTTTGTAAAAATACAGGAGACCTCACCCTGAATGAAGGAATTTACAAGGAATTGGCAGAAAATTATCTTGCTATGGGACAACAGAATCTTTATCAGCAGTATAATAAAAAATACCTGGAAATGCGCTTTAAAAGAAAACAGAATGAACTGAAATCCATTAACCAGGTAATTGACAATCATAATAAAGAAACCGCATTAAAAAGTGAAAAACTGAAATCTTATTATCATTACATTAAAATTGGATCCATACTGCTGGGATCTATTTTAGTAATTATCCTTTTATATTTTATTGTAAAAATCAGAAAACAGAATAAAAAGTTTCATAAAGAGATACAGCAAATGATAAGAACATCATAAGCTATGAAAACAAAAAAACATTCCAATTTGGAATGTTTTTTTATAAAGTATAATTTCTGGTTTATTTACCAATAACTTCTGTAATTGGATTTCCTACATTTCCACTTGGAAACTGGATTTTCAGTAAAGAAGATACCGTAGGAGCAATATCTGTCATGTGGTATTCTTTATTGCTTTCTCCTTGCTTCACTCCCCATCCCATGAAGATCAATGGAATATGTGAATCGTAAGAATTCCATACACTGTGTGTAGTTCCTGTTTTAGAATATGGAGGAAGCATAGAATCATGAGAAATTAGCTGAATATCTCCACTTCTCTGTCTGTTAATTCCGTTGATAATTCTTTGTTTGATCGGCTCCGGAATGCTTGACTCCTGAACTTTATCTACAGAAACAGCGTATAAAACGGTAGGATCTTTCTCAATTTCTTTTACAGCAAAGTTTCTTACATCATCCAATTCAAGCTTGCTGTCTGCTAATACTTTTCTGTCAAAATAAATCTGATAGTTATCAATCGCGTTGATCAGTTTATCAGCTCCGAATTTATCTTTTAGCTTTTGGTTCAGATTTTTTTCAGCATCTTCACCAAAGAAACCTGTCGGGATTTTATGTTCTTTAAGAAATCCTACAGAATGTGCTCCACCATGGTCAGCAGAAAGGAAAACGGTGTACTCCCCTTTTCCTACTTTAGAATCCAAATAATTGAAGAACTCAGCTAAATCCTGGTCTAATCTGATATAAACATCTTCTACTTCAATAGAATTTGGTCCGAATTTATGGCCTGCATAATCTGTAGAAGCCAGGTTGATGGCTAAAAAGTCTGTAATATTATCTCCACCCAGTTTTTCACCTTCTACAGAAGCTTCTGCCAACTTCAATGTCAGCGTATTTCCGAAAGGTGTATAACGGATATTGTCTTTTTTAGTCTGATAATCCTTTGCTAAGTTGCTGTAAGGGAATGTAGGTGTTTTTGCACTTCCCAGCAAGCCTTCCCATGAAGAATTGTCTGGTGCACTTTCTGTATATTGATTAATCGGAAGTAAGGTATTCCAACCGTTTGCTACTAATTTTTCAGGAAGATTCTGAGAATTGAATGACTTTACCCATTGAGGAAGGTCATTCATATACCATGAACTTGTAATGAAATTTCCAGTGCTGTCATCAAACCAGAAAGCTCCGTTTGGAGTATGCCCTGCGGGAAGAATAGAAGCCCGGTCTTTCAAAGAAACTCCGATTACTTTTCCCTGGAAGTTGGTTGCTAATCTCAATTCGTCAGTCACCGTAGTAGACCAAAGGTTTTTCGGAGAATGGCTTCCGGTTTTTGTATTGGTTGTTCCCACTGGCTGAACGCTTTCATCGGCAGTACAATAGACTCCTTTTCCTGTTTCCTTATCCGTCCAGTCATTTCCTGCAATTCCGTGAATAGCCGGTACAGAGCCTGTATAGATACATGTGTGTCCCAAAGCTGTAATGGTAGGAACATAAGGAATATGTACATTATTCAAAGAATATCCGGTATTCAAAAGTCTTTTGAAACCATCATTTCCATACTTACCATAAAAACGGTATAAATAGTCCCAACGCATCTGGTCTACTACAAGACCTACCACTAATTTTGGTCTCTCAAGTTGAGTATTTCTGTTCTTCTGCGCATTGATTGTAACTACGGACAAAAAAGTAGCTGCCGCAATTGAAATGTTCCTAAGCATCCAAGTAAATTTTTATTGACAACAAATTTAAGGGTTTTGAAAGTTTTGGAGTGTGAAATTTTATTTAATTTTGATTATTGTACAATTATCAATCAATCTTCTATGATTTTAGGCGTATACTGGTATTTCAAATTTCCGGATCATTTATATGATTTTCAGTTTTTCAAATTTTATCCGGGATATGGCGGACATGCTGATAATCCTGCAGAACTGGCAGCAAGAGTTCAGGTAGAAAATATGGATGATTTTATTGGAAAACTTGAAGCATTGAAAGAACGTTTCAAAAAAACTTATTTGCACTTGAATATCAATAAAAACCAGCTGATTATTAATATCGGAGATTATCAGCTCTTTGATTTTCATTTTCAAATGGCGGAAGAAATAGAAGAACTGCTAATTCGTAAACATGCTGAGCTGGTAGATTCCAGCATTCCTTTTACCATTCAGTCCAGCAGGAGTTATGCTCCCGAAAAAGAAGAATTTAAAAATATAGAACACCGCTTCATTCAAATGGTGGGTTCAGACTTTAAACAGAACAATGCAGAGAATTATGCTGCCAGAATTGATTGTAATCTGCCTCTGCAATACAAACAAAGCTTTATTGATGGTTTAGCTCAGATATGTAAAGAAGAAAATCTCAATGTATTTTACTATAATGATTCCGATTTTAAAGATCATTGTAATCTGATGCTCTTTTTCAGCAATGGCAGACAGAAAAAGGAATCTGTTCAAAAGGTTGATATCAATTCTTTTGGAGGTAAAGTACGGCTGCTTACTCAGAAATATCCTCTTCATTTCGGTCACTTCGGAAGCTTTAAAGAATATCCTTTACAGGGTCCTCATGTTGAACTCATGGTGGATAAAGAATATATTTTAAATAAAAAATAAAACCCATTTTAATTCAAATTATATGATCAAATTCAAATATGTCATTCTTTATGTAGAAGATGTAGAACAGTCTATGAATTTTTATAAAGACACTTTCAACTCTGAAATAAAATTCATTACTCCTGAAAAAGATTATGGAGAACTGCTGACCGGAGAAACTACCCTTTCATTCGCCTCTGTGAGCCTCGCAAATTCCAATATTAAAAAAGGATTTTTACTCTCAAAAACGGAAGACAAACCTTTCGGAATGGAATTAGGTTTTACAACAGACAATGTAGAGGCTTTGGTAGAAAAGGCAATAAAAAACGGAGCCGTTCTTTATGAAGATATTGCCGTAAAACCGTGGGGACAAAAAACTGCTTATATCAGAGATATCAATAATTATCTGGTAGAAATCTGTACCGAAATTCAATAAGCTTAAAAATATCTGATGTGGAAATAAGAAAATTACAAAAACTAGTCTCCAATCCAAGCTTAGAATGGGGGCATAACGGCTATACAACGGATAAAATATATTCTGTTTCTTCTATTGAATTTGGAGGTTCTTTTGAATTTAGTTTAAAAGAAAAGACTTTACCTTATACCAAAATATGGGAAACTACTTCTGAAGACCTGGAAGAACTTAATATTATTATTGAACAAGGTAATTCTTTCGGTGCTTATGTGAATGAAGAGCTTGCAGGCTGGATTATCGGTGAGCAAAGATCATGGAATAACAGTTTCTACATTGAAAATATTCTGATTGACGAAAAGCACAGACGGCAGGGAATCGGGATTATGCTGATTAAAAGTGCCATTAAAGAAGCCAGAAAATTAAACTGCAGAGTTATTGAGCTCGAAACACAGAATACCAACTATCCTGCTATTCAATTTTACAGAAGAATGGGATTCAATATTACCGGACTGAATACAAGACTATATAATAATACAGAAGAAATCGCTCTTTTTATGACCTTAGATGTGGAATAGATCTATGATATGGTATTATCATAAAATATTTCAATTCTCTTTAATTAAAACACTTGCTGGTGTGCTAATTTTTCTATACATTAGTAATCAACAAATTAAAACATGATTACTATGAAAAATTTAAAAAAATTAAAGAGAAATCAGCTTGTGCTGATCAGTGGTGGTGACACACCTTATGCACTATGTGATATGGATGGTAATTGTCCGCCAACCATTGGCTCATATTATTGCAGCGATGGTACCTGTTACAGAGTTTCCGGCGGCGGCGGTGGTAATCCCGGCTGTAATGAACCTATGCGCCTTTGCCAGGAATGGGAAACCGGATGTGGATGCGTTTATATGTAAAATATTTTGTTAGATAGAATCTTGTTGGGGGCGGTTTTTACCGCTCTTTTTTTACGCTCAATTACTGGGGAAAAACATACTTATACAAGTAATTTCCGGCAATTTCACTACTTTCGCAGAAACAGGATCACTCAATATCATGCAAAATCTTCTGAAATACATCAGATCCCTTACCTCATTTTCTGATGAAAGCTGGATGATGCTTCAACCGGCCTTATCGGAAAGGCATTATAAGAAAAATGAACTGATGTTACAGGAAGGAGAAATCTGCCAGTCTTTATTTTACGTTGATAAAGGATTTTGCAAAAGCTATTATGAAATAGATGGAGTTATAAAAAACACCGGATTTTTCTTTGAGAATGAAATAGCAACCAATATCAGCAGTTTTGGAAGCGGGCAGCAGTCTGAATTTAACATCATCGCTTGTGAAAAGCTTTGTACCATAGTTTTTGATAAAAAGAAATTATTTGAAGCAGCTGGAAAGAATCCGGAAATTGAAACATTGGGGCGTCATTGCATCCGTCAGTTTGCCTCCAGGCTGGAGGAATTTTCTAATCTATTCAAACTCTATACAGCACAGGAAAGACTGGAATATATTGAAACAAAATATCCTGAAATGCTGCAACGCATATCTCTTACCCAGCTGGCCTCATTTCTGGGCGTAGCAAGAGAAACATTAAGCAGAATCCGGAAACGGAGAATTTCCAGTTAACAACTTTCTATTAGATAATACTACACTAAGTAAAAACAATATTATATGAAAACATTAATCTGGCAAGGAGTTCTTTATCAATCTCTGGAATATTTTAACGAGCAGACCAAAGATGAAAACTATATAATAGTAGAATCAAAAATTATAGGCTGTTATGAAGATAAAATTTATGCCGTAGACTATAGTATCCTCATTGACAAAAACTGGATCGTTCAGAATTTTCTGATCAAATCTGAGATTAATAAGGTTAAAACAACATTAGAAGGAAAAAGGAATCAAAATCAATGGGAATTCAACAATGTTATCAATCCTGAATTCAATGATATTAAGTTTATCGATATTTCTTTGACTCCATTCACCAACACACTCCCGATCAATAATTTACAACTCAAAGAGAACACTCCCAAAAAAATCGATGTGATTTATATTGATGTACTCAACCAGCATATCAGACCTGTTCAGCAACAATATACAAAGACAGCATCCAATAAATACCTGTATGAAAATATCGAAAACGATTTTAAAGCAGAGATTTCAGTAGATAATGCAGGGCTGGTCATCAGCTATCCCAAATTGTTTGAAAAAATTGCAGAACTCTGAAAAACTGTTCAATAAAAATTTAATTGGAAGACACTTTATTAAGTGTCTTTTTTATTTAAATAATCATAACTTATTTTTCATTATAAGAAAATACGACATGTTCTGTCGTTGCACGTAGATAATTTTGTATGAGAATAAGATGAATTCAATGCAGTATAAAGTAGATTTAATTATAAATAGTATGATTTACTACAGACTACAATAAATTGATTTTCATGTCTTAAAAAGTGTTAAATTCGCGAAGTTTTAAGAAACTAATTACTAACTCAGAAAACAACATTGGAATGAAAAAATTCTATATCTGTGCATTTACCTTATGCACGGTCCTGGGTATATCTGCCCAGGAAGTGGTGTGGCAGAAAGATATCAAATCCTCTACCCAGGATTTTCTTAGCCAGGTCACCACAACTATTGATCAGCAATATCTTATCACGGGAAGTTCTATACAATCGAGAAGCGGGAAGCTGGAGGCTGGAAGTAAACAAAACAACGGTTATGATTTTCATCTTGTAAAACTGAATCAGCAGGGAGAAGAAGCCTGGGAGAAATACTTCTCTGGATCAAATCATGATTATTTATCAGCAACAGTAACCACACAAGATGGTGGATTTTTATTAGCCGGAACCTCTTATTCAGGAAAGGGATTGGATAAAAAAGAGGACTCGAAGGGCGGGTCAGATATCTGGCTGATCCGTATCAATGAATTTGGTGATGAACTATGGCAGAAAACTTTAGGAAGCTCTTCAGACGAAGAAGCAAGAGCTGTGATCCAAACTACAGATTTAGGATTCTTTGTTGCAGGGAATGTTCAAAACTCTTCAAAAGGTTATGGTTCCAAAGACGTCTTAATTACCAGAATTGATAAAAACGGAAAAGAACTCTCCCAACTAATCTTAGGCGGAAAAGGCTTAGACGAAGTAGAAAAAATGATTCCAACGAAAGATGGAGGAGCGTTATTGGGAATTTATTCCAGAAGTTCCGAGGTTCGGGTTTCGGGATCTGAAAAGGGTTCTGAGATGCGAGGTGCGGGTTCTGTGTCAAACGTTCAAAACTCGAATCCCATATCCCGAAACTCGAAACAAAGCGACAATTTCGGTGAAGGTGACTACTGGATTGTCAAGTTGGACAAAAACGGAAAAGTAGAATGGGAAAAGAATTTTGGAGGGAAAGGTGATGATCATATAAGAACTCTTGCTTTAACTTCAAATGGTTTCATCATTGGTGGAGAATCCAGATCAGAAAGATCAGGAAATAAAACTGTAGGCATTGAAGAAGGAACAGATCTTTGGTTGATTTCTTTGAATGAAAGAGGAGAAGAGCAGTGGCAGAAATCCTACAATTTCAAAAACAGAGATGTATTGATGGGAATGAGTGTGATTCATTCCGCAGATGATAAATCATCCAAAGGCATTCTATTAGGAGGTTATACTCAGGCAGAAGGAAGAATTCAAACGGATGATGAAACGTTCTGGATGCTGTATTTGGATCAGAATGGTAATGAACAATGGAGAAAGCATGTGAAAGGAGAATCCAGACAAAAAGAAGAAAGGCTTTCTGACTTAAAACTGAACAAAGACGGTTCTATTGTTCTGGCAGGAACCAGCGCAGAAGAACTGGGTAAAGAAAACTGGAAAATTGTAAAACTGGGAGATAAACAGGTTGATCAGTTAATTGAAAAATATGATATCAAGATCTATCCAAACCCTGTTTCAGATTATGCTTATGTAGAAATCGGCTTTGATTTTAAAGATGCTGATATTCTTTTGTATGATATGAGCGGAAGACAGCTTCAGAGTATAAAAACTAAGAACAGAGTGACTAAGATTAATACCCAGGCTTTGGTTCAGGGGGCTTATCTTGTAACGATAAAAACTGATAACAATAAAACAGCGAATGCTAAAATAATTAAGAAATAAAATACATGAGAAAAAAATATAAGCTCATAATACTCCTGCTAACGTTTTGTTCAGGGCTATTATTTTCGCAGGGAGCAACAAGTGAAACTTTTACTTCAGCACCTTCTGCGGCATCAATGTCTAGTTTCATCAATGCTCCTATATCATTATCCACAGGGGTTCCGGATATTAATATTCCTTTCTTTGCATTAGCTACCCATAACCCACAGATAGGGATTAATGTAGGAATATCTTACCACCCCGGCAATGCAGGTAAAACAAGCAAGGCATCGGATGTAGGATTGGGATGGTCTTTATATGGAACAAGCTGTTTAATTTATAGAGCCGTAAACCAATACAACAGTATACCGACTGATATTTATTATTATTCTTTTTTGGGATTCAATGGTAAATTTTTACTAAAAACCAATTCCACAGGACAAAAAAAAATCACAAATATCACTCATACCAATCTGAATATTACCTATAATCAGACGGAAGATACTTTTAATGTTGTTGATCCATCAGGAAATACCTATTTTTTTGATAAAAAAGATCAGAATATTTCTAGAAAAAGTAATAATTCTACGGCATACATTTCAGCTTATTATCTTACTAAAATAAAGGATGTTTATCAGAATGAGCCCCTACTTTTCACCTACATTGAGGATAGTTATGTACCTAACGATCAGACCCTCACTATGAAAAGTTTGAAAATCAGCAAAGTAACTTCACCAGATTTTGGCTCCATTGAATTCAGCTATAATTTTAATGAAGCTCTCAGAAAAAAGCTGGCCGACCCTTATCAGTTGCACACTGTAGCCTTGAAAAACAAAGCCGGAAAAGTGATTCAGAAATATACCCTGCAAAGTGACGATAGCGGATTTACCTATACTGAACCTTTATTATCCTCATGTACAGCAGAAGCAGTACCTGATGGTTTCTATGACAGAAGAATGCTTCGTTCAATTCAGAAATATGGAACCTCTACACAATTTGAAAAAACAAGTTTTGAATATAATAACAGTCCTTTTACAGGAAGCAACTGGACTGAGTTTAAGTGTCATTGCCTTAATGGACCAGACGGTCCAAAGTTTTTAAACATTGGACTTCTCAGCACTATAAAATATCCAACAGGTGGGCAAACCCGGTACGAATTTGAACCCAATCAGTACGAATTCAAAAAGACTAATATATTAGATCCCTGGACTATTTCTGGTGATGCGTATATACGTCCTTACGAATTCGTGGATCAGGACGCCCAAGTACTGGAAACTGTAGGTACTTTTAATTTTGATACCCATTTTACAAATACTTATACTTTTAATATTCCGACAAATCCGGATGACTCCGAGGGAGGAAGCTATCTTATGTATTGTGTAGACGTCACCGCTTACTATACCGATTCTCCTGTATGGGATCCAGGTTTGACTCCTTCTGTTGATATCGAGCTAACCTCATCAGTATTAGGTAATGATGGTAATATGAAATTTATGCCGGGAGCCAATACCTTCAAAGTACTGGGAACAGGTGGTGGAGGTACTGTTACCATCAAAAGAATCAGATACAAATCTATTCCCCTTCCCAACTATACCACAGGAAATGGAGTCAGAATAAAAAAAATAGAATTTCTTGAAAATGGGATTCCTGTAGATTCAGAAACCCGTTATTATTCTTATCAGCAGTTTGATGATAATAGTAAAACAAGTGGCTATTTGGGCCCACTCAAAGACGCACCTGTTGTTTATAAAAATGTGAAAGAAACCATTGGTCAGAATAAAGGATATGCAAAATATTATTTTGGAACTTTGAAAGATCGTCCTGAAAATCAATCCCCGGAAGGAGGATTAACAAATCCAGTTTCTCATTACAATATCCTTGTCAATGGTCTTCTGGATAAAAAAGAAGTCTTTGATGCCAGCAATACTATGGTAGCAAAAGAAGAAAACATCTATGAATTAACTCCAACAGGATTCTCATATTCTCTTGATGATAATTTTGATTCAGGTGTTCAGGTAAAAAACTCTATTGTGACGAAGCAGACGAATACCACTGCTTCTTTTGTAGGGCAGGATGCTATTTCTTCAACCATAGAATCCACACGAGAAACCACAGATCTTAATATTACAGGCAAAAAGACCATTACTCCTGAAGGTGATATTCTGGAAGAAAATTATACATATCCTAATCCAGCTGCTATGCGCTTATTTGGTGCAGGAATCAGAGATAGGGTTATTACTACTGAATCCAAAAAAAATGGAGCTACCCTTTCTAAAACAGAAACCCGATATGATGATACCACTCATCTATACCCAACTTCCGTCATAGGATTTTTGCCTGATGATCTTACCCAGTCCTTTAAAAATGCGGTGAATGATATTTATGATGACAAAGGTAATCTTGTTCAGTACAGAGCATTTCCAAATACTGCAGATGCTTCTACAGGAGGAATTCCAACTACCGTCATCTGGGGATACAACAAAACCATGCCGATTGCTAAAATAGAAGGTGCAAAACTATCAGATATTCCGGCAGCACTTGTTACATCCATTGTCAATGCCTCTAACGAAGACGCAGATGCTGTTCCAGCCAATGAAGCAGCAAAAGAAACAGCATTAATCAATGCTTTGAATACCTTCAGAAAAGATACTGCTCTTAAAAATTTCGTGATTACAGCCTATACCTATAATCCAATGATTGGAATGACTACTATTATTTCTCCAGCCGGAATGATGGCAAAATATGAATATGACTCTTTTGGTAGACTTCAGAAAGTCATCAATAGTGAAGGAATTACGGTGAAAGAATATCAATACAATAGAAAAAACTAAACGATGAAAAACAATATAAGTATAATTCATAAAGGAAGGCTGAAGTTGAAAAAATATTTTTCAGTTTTTGCTTTTACTCTTTCTCTGTCTGCTTTTGCACAGACTACGACAGAAAACTACGTCTACAGCAAAGAAAGACTTTCTGAAGATGGAAGTAAAAAATCAGAAACTATACAATATTATGACGGCTTGGGGAGACCTAAGCAGGCCATTCAGGTAAAATTTACCCCACTGGGACAGGATCTTGTAGTACCTATTACCTATGATCAGTTAGGACGACAAACCAGAAGCATTTTACCAGTTCCTGTGCCTACTTCTAACCTCAGCATACAGAGTGTTTCTGAAGCTACAGCCAATGCTTATTACGGAGTACCCAATGCCTATTCCGAACAGAAACTGGAAGCATCTCCTTTGGCAAGAGTATTGGAAACTGCAAGCCCAGGAAGTGAATGGGCAATGAACTCCGGACATACCGTAAAAGCATCCTATGAAATCAACAAAAGCTCAGATAAGGTAAAAAAGTTCTCGTTTACCAATTCATGGGTCAGCACTATTGCAATTTCTTCTGTTCCTACCGTTTCTTTTTACAATGAAAAAGTACTGATAAAAACCTCGGGAACTGATGAAGATGGTAATAAAACCATTGAATTTACTAACGGACTGGGACAAACTATCCTGGTAAGAAAAGTCATTAGTGCTACTGAAAATGCAGATACCTATTATCTTTACAACGATTATGGTCATCTTGTCTACGTTATTTCTCCGAAAGCAGACGCTCAGATTACCCCCAATAACAATATCATCACCCAACAGGTTCTGAATGATCTCTGCTATCAGTATAAATATGATAACAGGGGCAGACTGGCAGAAAAGAAAGTTCCCGGAAAAGGATGGGAATACATGGTGTATAATAAAGCTGATCGGCTTATTCTAACTCAGGATACGCTCCTTAAAGAAAAAGGACAATGGCTTTTTACCAAATATGACCAATTGGGAAGAGTTGTGTACACAGGAATCACCAATAATGCTTCCAGCAGGGCATCAATGCAAAACAGTGCCAATGCCAATGCTAATTTATATGAAACCAGAACTGCTACAGCGGGACTGACCATAAACGGCATGCCTGTATATTATACTAACGTTTCGACTTCTACCGGTGTTACCCAGGTCTTAAGTATTAATTACTATGACACCTATCCGCAATACAGTTTTAATCCTGCATTTCCATCAGCAATTTTCGGAAAACCAGTTTTAAAAGATGATCTTTCCGGAAATGTAAATACGAAAGCAATGCCTGTCATGAGCCTGGTAAAAAATATAGAGGATGATAACTGGACTAAAAATTATAATTATTACGATACAAAAGGAAGACCCGTCGGAGGATATTCAATCAATCATTTAGGAGGCTATACCAAAACAGAATCTGAACTTGATTTTTCGGGAGTACCACTTCAGGTAAAAACTTATCACAAAAGACTCAATACTGATACAGAGAGAGTGATTACTGAAAATTTCACCTATGATAACCAAAACAGACTGCTGACCCACACCCATCAGGTAGACAGCAACACTCCTGAAATTCTGACCCAGAATAAGTATAATGAGCTTTCCCAGCTCCAGTCTAAAAAAGTAGGTGGAACTTCCGCAGCATCTCCACTTCAGACGGTAGATTACACTTATAATATAAAAGGATGGCTTACCAGAGTCAATGATCCTAAAAATCTGAACGGAAGACTTTTTGGTTATGAATTGAAATATCAAAATCCTGATAATACTTCCTATACAAAATTCAACGGTAATGTTTCTGAGACAGACTGGAAAACATCTGTAGATAATGTTCTGAAAAGATATATTTATGCTTACGATCAATTAAACAGGCTTACAGCAGGATATTACCAGGAGCCTACAACTTCTGTTCCTGTTAATCATTTTTACAATGAAGAAATAGCATATGATCCTAACGGAAATATTACCCGCCTTCAGAGAAATATGAAAGGAAGTAATAATTCATCAGAATACATAGACAATATTTATTATACCTATTCAGGAAACAGACTTACTTCAGCTTCCGATATCACACAGAATTTTAATGGTTATCCAACAGGAGGAAATCAGATTGGCTATGATAATAACGGAAATATGATTAACCAATTGGATAAAGGAATTTCTTCCATCCAATATAATTATTTAAATCTAACTAAGCAGATTACACAAAACTCTAAAGTCATTAACTATTATTACAGGGCAGATGGAGTTAAAATTAAGAAATCTGGACCAGCAGAATCAAACACAGATTATCTTGATGGGTTTCAATATACGGAAGGAAGCATAAAATTTGTTCAGACTTCAGAAGGATATTTCAATTTTGAAAATAATAAGTATATTTACAATTATACAGACCATCTGGGAAACATAAGATTAAGTTACTATAAAAATGAAACCGGAATAGAGATCCTTGAAGAAAGTAATTATTATCCATTTGGTTTAAAACATGGAATATCTAACCCTTCTGTAGGAAATCCAAGCTATAAATACAAATATAATGGTAAGGAATTACAGGAGACCGGGATGTATGATTATGGAGCAAGAATGTACATGCCGGATTTAGGAAGATGGGGAGTTACTGACCCATTGGCTGAAGCATCCAGAAGTTTTACACCTTATCATTATGGAAACAACAACCCGATAATGTTTATAGACCCGGATGGAAGAATTACGGAGTCTTTTATTAAGGGAATGCTGTCTGCTCCTTCAGGCACAACATGGTACAATACGGGGATGGGTTTTACCAATGATCAGGGAGGTTCTATGGACTATGATGGAAACAGGATTACCTGGGGAATAGACTACACACGTATGCTTATGCAGAGTGTTGGTCTTTCTCATGGTGGTGAAGGTGGCGGTGGTGAAATGCTAATCCATATTCCGGAAGTTATTATTACCGGAAGGAAGGGTAAAGGCTTTGCAGAAGGTTCATACAATAGCTTCATGATGGAAGTTAAAGCAGACAATGCAAGATTGGCATGGAACTTAAGCCAAAGCAGATCTTTACTGTATGATGCCATAGAAAATACCAAAGTAGGCCAGTCCGTATCTGCAGCTGAAAACTTCCTGTTTTTAGAATTACCTGCTTCTATGGTAGGTGGAGAGCTTTTAGCCGCTGGATGGAAAGCAGCCGGAATGAGCAGGCTTATCTGTCGTCCTGCAGCAAGGCTTACCAATGGGCTTATTAAACTTTGCTTTACGGAAGGTACCTTAGTAGCGGTAGAAAAAGGCAGCAAAAAGATTGAGGATATTAAAGAAGGAGATCTTGTCTGGAGCTATAATGAAAAAACAGGTCAGAAAGAGCTGAAAAAAGTAGTAGAACTATCCCGCAATACTTCTTCCTCATTAGTAAAGATCTCTGTAAGCGGAACAGAAATTATCTGCACACCGGAACACCCTTTCTATGTAAACGGAAACTGGGTAGAAGCTAAAGACCTCGTAAAAGGAATGGCCCTTACTACTTTAGATGGGAAAACTTCTACCATAGAATCAATTAAATTCTTGGATGAAAAAGTAAAAGTCTATAACTTTGAAGTAGAAGGCAACCATAATTATTATGTTTCTGAGAAAGGGATTTTGGTGCATAATGATTGTGGACTTCCTCAATTACTTTCCAGAGTAGAAGGTAATATGATTGGTGGAGAATTTAAATATGCTAGTGGGGAAATAATAGATTTTTTAGGATATCATAATGCTAAAGGAAGTACATTAGAAATAACAGAAATGGCTTTTTACCCTAGAGGTGCTATTAAAAACGAAATGGCTAATCAATTTGGAAATAGGCAAATGATTCAAAGTCTTAAAGTACTCCAAAACTATGCAAGGGAAAATGGATTTACACATTTAAGACTTCAATTTGAGAGAGCAGCTAACAGTTCAGCAAAGAATCCTGGTCATATATTCGATCAACTTTTTAAATTATAAAATATGAATAATACAGAGTTATTGGAAAAATATAAAGATTACACAATCACTAATATTGAAGATTTAATATTAAAAATGAAATTAGAAGATAATTTATCTATGATGCAATCAACAATGTTATTAGTTTTAAAATTTAAATTAAAAATTACTGAAGCTGATAATTATGTATTAAATTCTAAAGCTTGGTCTGATCATAAAGAGTCAGTAGAAAAACTTCGGGATAATATTTTTGATAAACTAAAAAATCAACATTAAATAAAAAAGAAGTCGACTCAATGAAATGAGACGGCTTCTTTCTTTTTGAAGTTCACAAATTTAAAGTAGAAGGCAACCATAATTATTATGTTTCTGAAAGAGGGATTTTGGTGCATAATGATTGCCACTTTACAAATGAACTTTTGGGTTATGTTGGAAAATATGCTCAGGTTTTTGATGGTAGTGTAAATATGGGGTGGCTAACTGGTGACATAATGGAAGTACAGGTTAATGGTATTGTAAGGGCTAATAGCGCGCCGAAAAATGCAGTATTTAAAGCATTAACAGAAGGAGCTGAAAGCATGGCAAGAAAATATGGTATGAGTGAAGTAAGAATACAATTTAATATGGTAATGAATCAAAACCTCAAACATAATTCCCTTTGGGCAAGAGAGTATGGTTATTTTTTTAGTAGAGAGGGTGATACCGTTTTTGGGAAAAAGTTTTACATTAATAATTATGAATATAAAAGAATTTAAAGACAAAGCGATCGAGATTAGTCTTAAATGTGTAGATAAAGCACCAGAGGACTGGCTTACTTTTAATGATCAAATAAATACTCAATTATTAGATGATAGCTATGAATCCAAATTTGTTTCATTAGAAAAAAATGAATTACCTATTTTAGATTGCAGCCTAAATAATTCATATTTATTAGTTACAACTGAAAGGGTTATTTCGATAATAGATGATAATTATGACGAGGTCTACTCTAAAGATTTTGAAGGATTATGTAATGATTATGAAAAATTTAATTATAAAAAAGAGAATAATCAGCATCCTAAAACTAATTTTATATGTATTGAAAAGACCAATAAATCAAAGTTATTAGCGATAATAGATTCTTATTATCCCGCTTTTTTTTCTAAAATGTTAATCTGTAATGTATTATTGTATAAGAAAGAAGGAAGATGGTTTTTAAATCCGAGTAGGAATTTATAAATAGAAATATTTAAATAAGCAATAAACAAAGAGATTGACCAACAATCAGTCTCTTTTGTTATTTAAAAGTAAAAGTCCATAACTTTGAAATAGAAAGCAACAATAATTATTATGTTCTGGGAAAGTAACTTTAGTATATAATAATCGTGAATGGACAGGTCCCGCTGGCGCGAGCGTCCTCGCTCGTGTCCATGAATAAAAACAAAACCACTGCAAAAGCAGTGGTTTTTTATTAATATCAACACCCCTCATCCAAAATAAACTAATACTTTATCACAATTTTTCCCGTTGCTCCTTTTTCAAGATGAGAAAAAGCAGATTTTGCATCTTCAAATGGATATATATGATCAATGACAGGATGTATCTGATGTGTTCTCAAAGCTTCATTCATATGGGTAAACATTTCTTTGGAACCTACTTCTATTCCCTGCAGTCTGATTTGTCTGGACATAATTTTTACGGTATTCAGTTCGGCGCTTAATCCACCCATTAAGCCAATAACTGAGATGGTTCCGTCGAGGGCAATTACATTCATGGATCGATTGATATGACTGCCTCCAACCACTTCTACAATATGGTCTACTCCTCTTCCACTGGTAATATCCATAACATTTTTTTCCCACTCAGGAATTTGACGGTAATTGATAAGGTGGTTAATTCCCATCTTTTTACCCAATGCCAGTTTTTCATCACTGCTTGATAATAAAATCACATCAGCACCAGCCATCAAAGCAAATTGAGCTGAAAACAAAGAAACTCCGCCTGTTCCCTGGATGAGAACTGTACTCCCCGGTTTAATATCTCCTTTTTCAATGATGCCATGCCATGCTGTCAATCCAGCACAAGGTAAAGTTGCAGCTTCCTCATCACTTAAAAAATCAGGAACTTTAATGACTTCATTTTGGTCAAATACAGCATACTCCTGCAGCAGCCCATCTGTTTTTGCACCGCCAAGAGAACCACCTAGCTTTTCATCAGTCAATTTTCCATCTATCCATTTGGGTAAAAATAATCCGGCAATGCGGTCATTTACATCTAAATTTGTGACTGCACTTCCCTTTTCTACAATGATACCCACTCCATCAGAAACCGGCACCCTTCCTACCGGAGGTTTCCATGAAGAATAGCCTGTTACCACCATCAGATCTCTGTAGTTAAGGGAATTGGCTTTCATTTTCACTAATACTTCATTCGGTAAAAGTTCCGGATAAGATCTGTTCACCAGCTCAAGAGAAGATATACTGAACTCTTTACTTACCTGATATGCTTTCATTTTGCTTATTTTAGAATTGTTAAACTATAGAGTAAAAAACGTAATTTTATGAAACAAATGTATGCTGAAAAAGTCAAGGAGAATATACTACAGTCCATTGTGAGTTACTAATAAATAAATGAGTATGAGAAAAAAGAAGCTGAGTTCCACCAATACAATAAATGAGCATTATCTGGATGACAGATGTACCTTGAATAAAGTATTAAAGATTATTGGCAAACGATGGGTAGCAGAAGTTTTATTACTGATTACCCATGACGTCTCCCGATTCTCTCAATTGAAGGAAACATTGACTGGGATTTCAGATAATGTATTATCTTCGGTACTCAATGAATTGGTTAAATCAAATCTGATCACCAAGAAAATATTCAATGAGGTTCCTTTAAAAGTTGAATATCACATTACACCCAGCGGCTCAGAACTCACAAAGGTGATGCACCAGCTCTGCAGCTGGGGAAAACAAAATATTCCCTATGAAGTTAGAATTCTTCCGGGATCTATGAAATAGTAACCAACATTAAGAATTAATAAGCAAAAGGAAGCTAATTTTTCATCCAGGTAATAAACACCCTTTTACAGTTGTTATAATGATATGAAAACAATTGCCCTCCTACTCTTTTTCTTTGTTTCCCTGACTACAATTTCAGCTCAGAATCGCACATCTGGAAGCTTTTATGAAACCTCAGATCATGTAAAGATCAAGTATAAAATCTCCGGAAAAGGAGAAGCATGCATTTATATTCCAGGTGGTCCCGGACAGGGTTATCCATCTTTTGAATTGATGGGTGGAAACAGTCTGGAAAAAAACATGCAGATGGTTTATATGGATCAGCGGGGATCGGGTGCATCCGGTACTTCTAAAAATTATCATCTTGACAAAATGGTTCAGGATATTGAAGAACTGAGACAGCATCTCAAATTAAAAAGGGTTTTCCTGCTGGCTCACTCCTTTGGCGGAATCATTGCAGTCAGTTATGCAAAAAAATATCCCCAGCATACCAAAGGACTCATTCTTGCCAATGTTACCCTTCATTTTCTGAATGATGAATCTCTCAAAGAACAGATTGAATATGGAAACAGTCTTTTACAGACAAAAAACAGAGCGGTTCCTAAAGACAACCTTTCTTCAGAACTTTCAAAAATAAGCAGTGCACTAAGAAAAAAAAGAATCGGATATAAATTCCTGACCGAAGATATCGAAACCATAAAACAGACGGATAAAATAGACTCTCTTCATCCCCGTATCATCGACTTCGGAATGGCCGTCATTTCAAAACCTAAAGATTTTCCGGAATATTATGCTGATTATGCTCCCATCACAAAAGATATTCATGTTCCTGTCCTTATCATTACGGGAAAAAAGGATAAAGCAGTGGGAACCCAGCATTATAAAACCTTCAGATTTCCCAATCAGAAAGTAGTTTCCATTGATGGCGGACATCTTTTGTATTATGAGAAAAATAATGAATTTGTGAGTGCTGTTGAAAATTTTGTGCGCAAAATAAAATAGGAATCACTAAAAAATTACATCCTGAGATTTTTATATAAGTTAAATAAAACCGTCGTATTCCAATACATACAACGTAAATATATCATTCATAACCTTTTAAAAGATTAATAATTTGATTTAGCTTATTGTAGATATAGTAACATGATTCACAAATCAAAAAAATAATCACATCCCGTTGATATATTTAGTATATTTATCACGAAACAAAAACTAATTAAACATGAAAAAAACAATCACTCTGGCAGCTATTGTCATAGCAGCTTTTTCTAATGCACAAACATGGAACCTGACAGGAAATACCGGTACTGATCCCGCTGTCAATTTCTTAGGTACCTCAGACGCAAAAGATCTGATCATAAAAACAGGTAATAAAGAAAGAATACAGATCAATTCTTTGGGAAACATCGGAATGGGAACAGCTCCTGACCCTAAACTGACCCTTAATCTTTTAGGAAATGCTACATTTGTAGCCAGTGACCCTACATTAGATGGGTACCATTTTTTCAGTGCCGGTCAGAATAATATTAAAGACAGCGACTTAATGTGGCTAAGTTATAATAACCATCAGACTAATGATGTTGGTATTTTAACCTTATCGGCACCACCCACTCCGGGAAACTGGTCACAGCCCGTTTTTTCTGTGAGAGCTAATGGCAAAGTTTTAATTGGGGTGAACTGGAACAATCTTGCACAAACAGGATGCGCAGACTGTAACAATTATAAACTATTTGTCCGCCAGGGGATAAAAACAGAAAAAGTAAAAGTTGAAGTCGCTGCTGAAAACGGTTGGGCAGATTATGTTTTTGAGGACAATTATAAACTTATGGACCTGAAGACACTGGAAAATTATATTAAAGAAAATAAACATCTTCCAGAAGTTCCCACTACCGCAGAAGCAATTAAAGAAGGTATTGAACTGAAAGAAATGAATATTCTTTTATTAAAAAAAATAGAAGAACTTACCCTTCACGTTATTGATCTTAACAAGAAAATAGAAACCCTGCAAAATTCAAAATAATGAAAACAAAAAGTTACTTTTTGGGATTTTTATTTTTGAATACATTTTGTTTTTCACAACAAACCAGGTTTTTATATTATGTAGAATTTAAAGATCCTTCCAATAAGCCCCAGCCGGTTATTGGAGAAAACAGACAATTAAAAACTTTATCTTTTAACAACCAGAAATTAGAAGTTGTACAGTATGAAGAAGCTTTTTCTGATTTTTCTTCTCAAAAGTTAAAGAATACATCATTAATAGAATTTAAAACCGAAAGAGATTATAATAATTTTATAGCCACTCATCAAACAGGCATTGTAAAATCTGAGAAAATAGATATCCGTAATGAAGAGATTTCATTACTTAAACCGGGTACAGAAAATAAAATCTTCCCACAGTTTAAAACCATTTCTCCCCTTGTATATAACTATACTCCGAATGACTATTATTTGATACCTGAAGATATCTCACATACTCATCTGGATCTGATCAATGCCCGGGAAGCATGGGATTATTCCAAAGGTGACGGGGTCATAGTGGGAATTTCAGACACCGGATTTAGATTAACACACAAAGAGTTTGAAAACAAAATCTCAACACTCCCCGGACAAACCGTAGGCAATGAAGTCCATGGAAATGTTGTTGCAGGTCTGGCAGGTTCCAATACGGATAATAATTTTGGAATATCTTCTATAGGTTTTAATAATAAATTACTAGTAACCAGTCAGATGGGTTATGGCAGCTGGAACACACTGAAACAACTGTCTCAAAACGGAGCCCGAATTATCAGTATGAGCTGGTTGTCAACATGCAGCTTTTCGCAGACAGAGCAGGATGCTGTAAACGAAATATATAATAACGGAACAATTCTCGTTGCAGCAGCCGGAAATGGAAGCTGTGGAAGTACATATGCCCAGGTATTTCCGGCATCGTACAAAAATGTCATTGCTGTGAGTGGTGTAGGCCACCTTAATGATCTCAATTCTGCCAACACAACCAATGTTAAGGATATTCATTATTTTAACTATGCAACTCAGGTAAACGGCACTCAAAATAACGAAGACGTTGATGTTGTAGCCCCTTCTTATGAAATGTTTGGACTGCCCTATCCTGAATGTGATGAATGTCTAGGAAAGGTATGGACCGGAACTTCCCTTGCAGCTCCATTAGTTTCAGGTACTTTGTCTTTATTATTTTCATCCAATAGCTGCTTATCACCTGCAGAAGCTGAAACAATTATAAAACTGACTTCTGCTAATATTGATCATCTTCCTCCTAATCAAACTTTTGCCGGACTGTTAGGAGCAGGCAGATTAGATGCAGGAAAGGCCAATAAGATGGCATGGCAAATGAATCCTCAAAATGGCGGAGAAATTATCATTGAAAACAAAAAATTTTATCGCTGGAATTTTGAGCTTCTTAATGCTCCTGAATTCATTAAGATCCAAAATGAAAGTTTCACACAAAATGCTAATGTTAATTTTAAGGCAAAAAAGGGGATTACTTTGGATGCTGGTACTTATTTAGAACCCGGAACAGGAAAAAGTCATTTTCTGCATGTAGAAAATACAAATACCTGCTTTACATTCTCCCCCGTATCCAAATCTGCCAGTGATAAAGCCTTAAAGAAAAATAATGAAACTTCAAAAATATCTCCATCTGTAAATAATGATATCAATGTTTATCCTATCCCAGCTAAGGACATTTTATTCATTAAAACAGATAAAGAATTTAAAAAGGGGATTATTAAAATTTTAGACCTGAATCAAAGACAGATTCTTCAAACGAATGTTATGTCCTCGAATAATCCGATTTCCGTAGATATTTCATCGTTAGTGAAAGGAGTTTATTTTATTGATATTACCCTTGATAACTCCCATTACAATAAAAAAATTGTGAAGGAGTAAAAGTAGGTAAGTATAATAATCTTTATGATAAAGATTGTTTCTGGGGCGGCCTTTGGCCACCCCAGAAACTACTTTAATCACCCAACAAGAAAATTATGGTTTCCCGTAATCATAAAACTTCAAGAATTTTTAGTTTTGAACAGCCCTAAACCAATAAGAATGAAGTTACAATTTAATTTAATCCTATCTGCAGCCACACTCATCACTTTGAGTTGCAACGATGGAAAAAAAGTAGAAAAAGCAGAAAATAAAACAACTCTAAATCAAACAAAGATTGAATCCAATTTAGAAAAGTTAAAAACAGAAGCTTCAAGGCTCAGAGGCGGAGGTTCTGTGAAAAATATTGAATTGACAGATGGTAAAGCTACCATTACCTATGTAAAAAACTATTCTGAATATAAAGAATTAAATCCACAATCTAATGTCACAGAAAATGATTTAAAAGAATATTGGTCAAGTGGAAATGCTATTCAGAAAACCTTAGTAGAAGGTTCTGTAAAACTCATGAAAAATCTTGATTTTATCAACGAAGTAGAGATTACGATTCCATTTGAAAATAAGCTTTATAACATTGATGTTAAAAAAGAAGAATTAGAAAAATTTATAGGAAAAGATTTCTCAGAAATAACAAATACCTGGACAGAGAGTTTTATTGATCCATATGTTTATAATAAAAAAGGAAGACAAGAATTTTATAATAAATTCAATAATAAAAAATAGGCTTTCCCCCGGAATTAAAATTTTTCAAAAAAACAAACCAGGCTGTTTCAAATTGAAACAGCCTGGTTTTATCTATTTTAAATCCTGCTTAAAGCAGATCAATCATTAGAATTTAAGATCTCCATTCACCTCTCTCACTGCATTAGCAGCTTCAGCGAATTTCAATTGCTCTTCAGCAGTAAGCGTTACGTTTACAATTGATTCTACTCCGTTTGCTCCGATGATAGCTGGAACACCTAAGCAGATATCGTTTTGTCCGTATTCTCCTTCAAGCATTAAAGAACAAGGGATCATTTTCTTTTGGTCACATGCAATTGCCTGAACCATTACAGAAACTGCTGCACCTGGAGCATACCAAGCTGAAGTTCCTAATAATTTTGTAAGAGTAGCTCCTCCTACTTTAGTTTCTTCAATCACATATTTTTGTTGATCTTCACTTAAGAATTCAGTTACAGGAACTCCATTTCTTGTAGCTTTGCTCAATAATGGAAGCATACCTGTATCACTGTGAGCAGCAATTACCATCCCGTCTACATCAGAAATTGGAGCTTCTAACGCTTCAGCCAATCTGTATTTGAATCTTGCAGAGTCTAATGCACCACCCATTCCGATGATTTTGTGCTTAGGAAGACCTGAAGTTTTGTGAACAAGGTAAGCCATAGTATCCATTGGGTTAGAAACCACGATAATGATTACTTCCGGAGAATGTTTTACTAAGTTTTCAGTAACTTCTTTCACGATACCAGCGTTGATACCGATCAATTCTTCTCTTGTCATTCCAGGTTTTCTAGGAATCCCTGAAGTGATTACTGCTACATGAGAACCTGCAGTTTTGCTGTAATCTCCTGTTGTACCCGTAATTTTTGTATCAAATCCGTTAAGAGATGCTGTCTGCATCAAATCCATTGCTTTTCCTTCAGCAAACCCTTCTTTAATGTCTACCAAAACTACTTCTGAACAGAAGTTCTTCATTGCGATGTATTCCGCACAGCTTGCTCCTACAGCGCCTGCACCTACTACAGTTACTTTCATATTGTTACTTTTTAAAAATTATTTTTTGTTAGTTAAGTTTAAATTTGAAACTCCCCAAATTTAACAATTCCTGAAAAAATGCGCAATTTTTCAGGAATTTAATTAGAATTAAAATAAATTAGTTGACGTTCAGTAAAAACGTGTACAGCTTTTTCGCACCGGAAAGCACTTCATGATAGTTTTCCTCAGCTACTTCCGTATCAAGAACTTCCTTGAAATTTTTCCACATAGGGCCTGTATTTTCCTGATAACATCCGAAAAAATTGAAAGTAACCTCATCAAATCCTTCCGTTTTAGAAAGCTGCTTGGCAATTACGTTCCCACCAAGCGTAGAACCTTCAATCACATACATTGCTCCAAGCGCCTCATGTTCATTGCTGAATTCCAGATTGTGGGAAGCGGACTGATTTTCCAGAGAAAGACTTTTCAGATCCTTTTCAATAAGGGAAAGTTTTTTTCTTGCCTCAAGCTGAAGTTTTTCTGCATACTTGTCAGAAAGGCTGCTGAAGATTTTGTCTTCACTGTGAAGAAGCATCAGGTAATTGGTATGGATGATTTTTTTATAATCCTCTAAGGTGAAAGTTTTGTTAAAAATCTTTTCAGAATTAAAAAGTTTCTCTGCCGCATCGTGATAATCTGCCGTATTCTGTTTAAGATATTCTGATACCATAAATAACGTTTTAAAAGTTTCTCAAATATAAGGCTTTTTGAACGTTAAAATAAATGAGGTTCCTTCACTGCTGCTTTCATAATCCACATTTCCTCCTATTCTTTTCATAATACGGTATACAATAGACAGCCCTACTCCGTTTCCTTTAAATTGCTTGGCATTATCCATCCTGTTGAAGATTTTAAACATCTTATGCTTCTCCTCTTCAGGAATACCAATACCATTGTCTGAAACCCTGTAAATAATAGTCTGCCCATCTTCTGTGCCTTCAATTTCCACCTTCGGAAAATCTTTGTGGGAAGAATATTTCACAGCATTATTGATAATATTAAGAAATACCTGATGAAGCATCGTTTTATCAGCCAGTACATCCGGGCATTCCTTAATGATAATTTCACTGTTCGGACTCCCATAAGTCATCTTGGCATTTTGAGATATTTTCTCAATAGTATGAGCCGTTTTAAGGCTTTCAAGCTGAACTTCACTGTGCTTGGCACGGCTAAGCTGTAATACGTCCTGCATCATTTCAGCCATATTATCAATCTCCTCGATAATTGTATTGATCTTCGTTTTGCTTTTTCCGGTATCTTCAGCAAGATTTCCCAGAAGCATCTGGGCATTCAGCTTCATCACTGTCAATGGAGTTCCTAAATCATGAGAAATGGTATAAGAAAAACTGTCAAGCTCTTCATTCACTTTCTTAAGCTCATCATTAAGCCTTTTGATAGCAATATAATTTTTGTGAGAGGTTTCTAAAATCAAATCCCTTACAGCCTGTACAGCATTTATGTTTCTGGAATTCCATCTTTTAGAACTCCCTTTGATATTTTCTGTAAAAATATGGAAGGAAGTTCTCGGCGATATCATTTGCCTTTCCTCTCCGTTTTGAGAAAATACACCAATCTTTTTCTCCGGATTTCCAGCCCAGTTGATATGTTCATCAAACTCTTTCCGGAACCAGAGCAGCATTTCATTCTTATCCCTTTCAATAAAATAAATAATAATACCTGCAGCATTTTTAGGCAGATCCAGTTCTTCACCGTAATCTTTAAGAAAGCTTCGGCTCACATAAATTCTCTCATTGGTATTCTCCAACGCCCATTGTACAATTCTATTGACAGTTTCCGGATTGGGAGTACTGCCGTCTGTTATGATGCTTTCATCTGAAACAATAGCAAGCCCGTCTGCCTCAGGTAGGTTTCTGATGTCTGTTTTACACTCAATAAGAGAATCAAACAGGTTATTATGTTTTAAAAACTCCGTTTTAAGCTGAGACACTTTCTCATTCAGCTCCAAACGGTAGTTCAGTTCGCTCTTGGACTTGAAAGATGAATATGCATTAGCAGCCAGAGCAGTGAAAATTCCGGCCTGTACTCTGTCCTCAAGGTCAATATGCTTAGGTTCTACATTCTGGCAGGTTACCAATCCCCAAAGGTGATCATCAATAATAATCGAAATACTGAAGCTTGAAGCGACTCCAGAATTTTTAAGATACTGCCCGTGAATAGGCGACATTCCTCTTGATGCAGAGAAAGTAAGATCGATATTTTCCGGACTTTTGCTTAAAATAGGAACCGTATCCGCATATACATTGCTGAAGATTCTTTTTCTTTTTTTCAGATAAAGCTCACGTGCCTGTTTGGGAATATCAGATTCCGGATAATGAAGTCCCAGAAAGCTTTCCATATTCTCATTTTTCTTTTCGGCAATTACTTTTCCTGAACCATCCATCATGAATTTATAAACCATCATCCGGTCATAGTTCACCACCTTCGACAGGGTTTCCAGAAGATGATTCCAGAGTTCTTTTTCATTATCAATGATGTAAAAATTATCATATTTATTGGAAATCCTTTTGTCAGGATTGATCAGCACTTCTTCAAATTCCAGGAAAATATAAGGTCCACTCTTGAAAACAGAAAAGTGGTATTCTTTTTCACCAATGAAAATCTTGTCAAAATAAGTTTCGTTTTTACGTCTGGTAAACCTTTCCAGTGAAGTATATATTTCCGAATTGATAATACTCTGGAAACTTTCCGGAAAGTCCGTAAGCTTCCTGTCGAAAAGTTTTTCCGGACTTTCAATTGTAAATATATCCGAGATATTCCTGCTAAAAAAAGTAATGGTACGGGACTCCGCATCAATGCCAATCAAATAACCAAAACTTTGTATAGAACCCGGAATATGGATAGGTTCTTCATGGCATTCTATAAAATTCATATATCTCTTCAGTCTATCTATCAAATATAGCGTTTTTTAGAACAGCTTTCTATTTTGTGGTATCTAATTTCAATGTTCTTTACCTTATAATTTAAAAGTATATCCCTATGAAAACCAAAGTAAAAAGACATTACACTATTCTTCATTTTTACCTCATTTTTATGAGATATCTCTAGAATATACAAAAAAAAATCCAATAATCAGGTTTTTCACTCTTTAACTATGATTCATAACATGAATTACACATTATTATCCTTAATAATTATTTTATTTAAACAAATTTATCTAAATTTATATCACCAACTAATGAATATGATTAAAATTAATTGAATTATTCACAATAAATTCAATACAAAATTTAAATTCAAATAATACTATTATGAAAAAGTTCCCATTAATTTTATTTTCTCTGGTCCTCGCTGTAGGATTATGGAATCCATCAGAAGCATGTACAAGAGTAGTTTACAAAGGACCCCAAAACACTGTCATTACAGCCCGTTCTATGGACTGGCGTGACGAAATCCCTGCCAATCTGTGGGTTTTCCCAAAAGGAATAGACCGCAACGGGCAGACAGGCTCTAAATCTGTAAAATGGACTTCCAAATACGGAAGCCTCATCAGCTCTTCATGGGATATTGCTTCAGCAGACGGAATGAACGAAAAAGGACTGGTTGCCAACCTGCTTTGGTTAGGAGAATCCCAATACCCGAAGTTTGATGGAAAAGGAAGTAAAAAGGGACTTGCTATATCATTATGGGCACAATATTATCTCGATAATTTTGCCACAGTAAAAGAAGCTGTAGAGTTTTCACGCAAAGAACCTTTCGTTATTGTAAGTGATTATATTCCGGGAACAGAAAGATTTACAACAATCCACCTTTCCATTTCTGATGCTTCCGGAGACAATGCCGTATTTGAGTATATTGACGGTAAACTGGTCATTCATCATGATCCGTCTTACACCGTAATGACCAATTCGCCTGTTTTTGAAGAACAGCTGGCCCTTAACAATTACTGGAAAGGAATTCCGGGAACAGTTATGCTTCCGGGAACCAACCGTGCTGCAGACCGCTTTGTAAGAGCTTCTTACTATGTAAATGCAATTCCGCAAACAGCCGATACCCGTACAGCTGTGGCCAGTGTTTTCAGTGTGATCAGAAACTGCTCTGTCCCTTATGGAATCACTTCAGCAACGGAACCTAACATTTCGTCCACAAGATGGCGTTCTGTCTCAGATCAGAAAAATCTGGTGTATTATTTTGAAACGGTTTTCACACCAAATACTTTCTGGGTAGATCTTAAAGATTTCGACCTGAGCCCTAAGGGAAAAGTGATGAAACTAGACCTGAGTAATAATAACACTTACAACGGCAAATCCAATGCAGATTTTAAAGAATCCGCACCGTTTACATTCTTAGGATTAAAATAAATATTTCACCACAAAACATTTACACTTAAGTAAAATAATCTGCTCTTGCAGACGAAAAGACCTAAGTATGCCACACTATGATTCCATGTGTTACCATTCCCTCCTCTGGAGGGGTGGCAAATCAAAGATTTGACGGGGTGGTTAAGCAGTAGTGGTAAAATAAAGTTTACAATAAAAAAACAAAAATAGATATGGCCTTTTTTTCGATTAAAAAGAAAAGCCTGATCCTGTGCATGCTGGCCTGTGGGTTATCAGCTTATGCACAAAATCAGGATTCTCTGAAGACCACACCTCCTCCACAGGAAGAAGACAATGTAAAATATCCGCAGCTGCAGATCAAAGGCCTTTTTCAGGCACGTTATCTGGTAGGAATGTCCAGGGATGTTGATGTCAACGGACTTCATCATACCGATGGTTCCGGAACGGATAATAATTTCATGCTCAAATACATGAGGGTTCAGGTACGGGCACAGATCAGCAAACGTACAGAAGTTGTTGTTTTGGCCAACCTTGCCGATTTTAAAAATGACCCTAAAAGCAGAGTTCTTGAAAATGCTTATCTGAAGTACACCTTCAATCCCAAATTAGCAATTACCGTAGGACAATTCAGACCTTGGTTTGGTATTGAAGAAACGTACCCTATTGATATTATTAAATCTTTAGACTGGTCTAATCAGTATACTGAATTCGGAAAACTGGGCTGGACGAGTTTCCAGATCGGAATGTCTGCTACAGGACAGCTTCAGTTGGGAGAAATTCCTTTCCAATATGCTGTTTCGGTAGTGAACGGAAATGGGAAAAACCAGATCAACGATAATGATAACGGAAAGCAGTATTCTACCCGGCTTGTTTTCGGATTATCCAAAAAATACAATTTCAATGTGGGTCTGAACGGAGGTATCGGAGAAGTTTTCAGTAAAAAAGTATACGCACTGGGAGTAGATCTAAGCTCATTGATTCAATTTGATCCAAAATGGAGTCTTGATATGCAGCTGGAAGCCAAGCAAGCCACCAACCATGTTCTGTACAACTCCATTGCCCCTGAACTGAGACCTGATAATCCTGATCAATATCTGATCCGTGGCGCTTATTTTCTTCCGAATCTAAGATATGAAATCAATCACAAAAATCTCAGTGCTTTTGAACTATCATGTCGTTACGAATATCTTGATACCAATTTCAGAATGGCTTCCAACCCAAGACAAACGATCACTCCTATGTTCGGATTGGAATTCCTGAAAAATTACGGAGCAAGAATTCAGCTGGGGGTTCAGTTTGACCGCTACAAATATCAGGTGGAAAACACATCACAATACAATAACAATCTATTCATTGTACAAGTACAGAGTAGGTTTTAACCGATTAAATAGTTAGTATCATGAAAGAAATTAATATCAAAAACGTAGCGATTACATTTGTTGTTGCGTTGATCATATGGTTCATTCCTGCTCCGAAGGGTGTTGCTGAGAATGCCTGGCATCTGTTCGCCATCTTTGCGGCAACCATCTTAGGGATCATTCTTAAAGCAGCACCAATGGGTACAATGTGTATGATGGCCATTGGTTTTACAGCCCTTACACAGGTGGTAGCCCCGGGAGACGCAGGAAAATCTATTACCAAAGCTCTTTCCGGTTTTGGAGACAAAGTAATCTGGCTGATCGGGATTTCATTCTTTATTGCCAGAGGATTTATTAAAACAGGACTTGGAAACCGTATTGCCTTTCTATTCATCAGAGTTTTTGGTAAAAGCTCTTTGGGATTAGCTTACGGATTAGGACTTGCCGATGTCTGTCTTGCTCCAGCTATTCCGAGTAATACCGCGAGAGGAGGTGGAATTATCTACCCTATCATGAAATCTATGGCCATCAGCTTTGATTCCGTTCCAGAAAAACCGGAAACCCATAGAAAATTAGGATCATTTCTAACATTGAACAGTTATTATATGAACCTCATCGCTTCTTCTATGTTCCTTACGGGGACAGCCAGTAACCCGATGTGTCAGAAATTTGCAGCCAACCTTGGTATTGATATTACCTGGATGTCTTGGGCTGCCGCAGGTTTCATTCCCGGTGCAGTAGCATTCTTTGTGGTTCCTTTGGTATTGTATAAGTTATACCCGCCTGAACTGAAAAAAACAGGTGATGCTCCCAAAATGGCAGCTCAGAAATTAAAAGAAATGGGGCCTATTTCCAGAAACGAATGGCTGATGCTGCTTGCATTCTTCATTCTGTTAGCTCTTTGGATATTTGGAGGGGCATTTTCTATTGATGCTACCACTACGGCATTCATCGGATTAACATTATTGCTTTTAACTTCGGTATTAACCTGGGAGGATGTAAAAGGTGAAAAAGGAGCATGGGATACCATCGTTTGGTTTGCTGTATTGGTAATGATGGCAAGTTCTTTGAATGAACTGGGCTTCATTGGATGGTTCAGCAACCTTATCAAAATACAGATTGGAGGTTTGAGCTGGCAGGTAGCTTTCCCGGTTATCATCATAGTTTATTTCTTCAGCCATTATATTTTCGCAAGTGCTACCGCTCACGTAGCTGCTATGTATGCTGCATTACTTGGTGTAGGGGTTTCTTTAGGCATTCCTCCTATGTTATTGGCGATGATGCTAGGTTTCATGGGTTCAATTTACGGAGTACTTACTCATTATGGTCACGGTCCGGCTCCGGTATTCTTCGGAAGTGGATATGTTGACCTGAAAGCCTGGTGGGTAAGAGGTCTAGAAATAGGAATCGTTCTGTTGATCATTTATATGGTTGTAGGAGGATTGTGGATGAAAGTCTTAGGATATTATTAATTTTTAAATCAAAAATATGTTATCAACATTGTCAAGAAAAATGCTGATGTGCCTTACAGGACTCTTTTTGGGATTCTTCCTGTTGATTCATTTCCTTGGAAATCTTCAGCTTTTCCTTCCACAAGAACAGGCACACCTGCAGTTTAATGCCTATTCGCATTTTCTATCCGGAAATATTATTATCAAAATAGTTTCCTATGTTTTATATGCCAGTATCATTCTGCATGCTGTAGATGGACTCATTATTACTTTAAAAAATAAAAAATCCGGTGGCGGTTATCAGTCAGACAGGCGTGAAAGAGCCAGTAAATGGGCTTCCAGAAATATGGGAATCCTTGGAACATTAATTCTGATTTTCCTGGTGATCCATTTTCAGAACTTCTGGTATATCTACAAATTCGGAAATCCGCCTTTGGATGAGAACGGAAATAAAGATCTGTACATTCTGGTAGTAACCGTATTCAAAGAATGGTGGTATGTCATCATTTATGTACTCTCAATGATTGCTTTATGCTATCATCTGATTCATGGGATACACAGTGCTGTAAGAACTCTGGGGCTGTATCATCCTAAGTTTGTACAATGGTTCAAGACTATCGGGATTGCCTATTCAATCATCATCTGTGTAGGTTTTGCATTGATGCCGGTGTATGTATTCTTTACTTATCATTAAACAGAACGGTCATGATTTTAGATTCAAAAATACCACAAGGCCCATTGGAACATAAATGGGAAAATTATAAAAAGAAAGCGAGACTCGTTAATCCCGCCAATCGTAAAAAACTGGATGTCATTGTTGTAGGAACAGGATTGGCAGGAAGTTCTATCGCTGCTTCTTTGGGAGAAATGGGATATAATGTGAAATCATTCTGCTTCCAGGACAGCCCGAGAAGAGCGCACTCTGTAGCAGCCCAGGGAGGGGTGAATGCTGCAAAAAATTATAAAAATGATGGTGACAGCGTCTACAGAATGTTTGTTGATACCTTAAAAGGAGGCGACTTCAGAGCCCGTGAAGCCAATGTATACCGAATGGCAGAGTGTTCTCTGAATCTCATCGACCAGGCTGTAGCGCAAGGCGTACCTTTTGGACGTGAATACGGAGGATATCTGAACAACCGATCTTTCGGGGGCGTTCAGGTGAGCCGTACTTTCTATGCGAGAGGACAAACGGGGCAACAGCTTCTTCTGGGCGCTTATCAGGCATTGATGAGACAGGTTGGAAAAGGTTCTATACAATTGTTTTCAAGGCATGAAATGCTTGATCTGGTCACCGTTGAAGGGAAAGCCAGAGGAATTATCGTAAGGAATTTAGACACAGGAGACATTGAAAGACATGCAGCACACGCTGTAATATTGGCAACGGGAGGTTACGGGAAAATCTATTATCTGTCTACCCTGGCCATGGGTTGTAACGGTTCTGCAATCTGGAGAGCCCATAAAAAAGGAGCTTTAATGGCTTCTCCAAGCTGGATTCAGGTGCACCCTACTTCTCTTCCGCAATCAGGAGATTATCAGTCTAAACTGACCTTAATGTCTGAATCATTGCGTAATGACGGACGGATCTGGGTTCCGTTAAAAGAAGGTGAAAACAGACCACCCAATGATATTCCGGAAAATGAAAGGGATTATTATCTTGAAAGAAGATATCCGGCTTTCGGGAATCTTGCTCCGAGAGATATTTCTTCCCGTGCAGCCAAAGAAAGAATTGATGCAGGTTTCGGAATCGGGCCTTTGAAAAATGCTGTGTATCTTGATTTTTCAAAAGCAATTCAGGAACAGGGAAAGGATAAGATCAAAGAGAAATATGGAAATTTATTTGATATGTATCTTAAAATAACGGGATACGATGCCTATAAAGAACCCATGATGATCTCTCCATCTGCCCATTTTTCAATGGGTGGTCTTTGGGTAGATTATGAGTTGATGACTACCGTTCCGGGATTGTTTGCTTTAGGTGAAGCTAATTTTGCAGATCATGGAGCTAACAGATTAGGGGCTAATTCTCTTTTGCAAGCTTCCGTAGACGGTTATTTTATCGCACCTTACACTATTGCGAACTATTTGGCTGATGAAATTCACACCGGAAAAATTTCACCGGATACTCTTGAATTTGAACAAGCAGAAAATGCCGTTAAAAATCAGATTCGTGATTTTATCAATATCAAAGGAACCAAAACCGTTGATTATTTCCACAAAACACTGGGAAAACTCCTGTACGATTATTGTGGGCTGGCCAGAAATGAAGAAGGACTGAAATACGCCATTCAGGAAATCAGAAAACTGAAACAGGAATTCTATAAAGATGTCAAAGTTTCCGGCCAGGGAGATAAAATGAATACCGAACTGGAAAAAGCCGGCCGTGTTGCCGATTATTTTGAAATAGGAGAACTGATGTGTTATGATGCCTTAACCCGTAACGAATCCTGCGGGGCGCATTTCAGAGAAGAATTCCAGACTCCGGACGGAGAAGCCATGAGAAATGATGCTGAATACCAGTTTATCTCCGCTTGGGCATGGGCAGGTGAAAATAGTGAACCTGAGCTAATTAAGGAGCCTTTAACCTTTGAAGAAATTCAGCCAACGGTAAGAAGTTACAAATAAAAAAACAGAAAATTATGGATTTACATCTTAAGATATGGAGACAGAAAGACAGAAAAAGTGAAGGAAAACTGGTGGGTTATGACTTGAAAGGATTGAACTCTCATATGTCTTTCTTAGAAATGCTGGATACTCTGAACGAAAAACTGATCATAGAGGGTGATGAGCCTGTAGAATTTGATCACGACTGCCGTGAAGGAATTTGTGGGCAATGTGGTATGATGATTAACGGAATCGCCCATGGTCCTCTGAAAAACACAACTACCTGTCAGCTTCATTTACGGTCTTTTAAAGATGGGGAAACTATTCTGATAGAACCTTTCCGTGCTGAAGCTTTTCCTGTAAAGAAGGATTTAAAAGTAGACCGCTCTGCTTTTGACAGAATTATATCTTCTGGAGGTTTTGTGTCTGTAAATACAGGCCAGGCTCCTGATGCCACTGCCATTCCGGTGACTCATCAGACTGCTGAAGAAGCTTTTGATTCCGCAGCTTGTATTGGATGCGGAGCTTGTGTTGCAACTTGTAAAAATGGAAGTGCAGCATTATTTACCTCTGCAAAAATTACCCATATGGCACTTCTTCCTCAGGGGAAAGAAGAACGAAGCAAGAGAGTTCTGGATATGGTGGCTCAGATGGACACAGAATTATTCGGGCATTGCTCCAATACAGAAGCCTGTGAAGTGGAATGTCCGCAAGGAATTTCTGTACTCAATATTGCCAGAATGAATTTTGAGTACAGCAGAGCCTTATTTTTCAGGAAAAAAGCTTAGATACATCAACGAAGAACGCTAAAAATGATAATGTTTGAAAGGGTGAATTTGCCAATGCAAATTTGCTCTTTCTTTTTTATTTACTTTCTATTCGTTCATCATCGCCACTACCCTTGCCGGAGCCGCAGAACCGCCAACAATCTTTAGCGGAAATACACAGATTTTAAATCCGGATGGAGGCAGTGCACTGAGATTGGTAAGCTGTTCGATATGTAGATATTCTTTTTCAATGCCTACGCGATGCCCTTCCCAAAAGAATTCGGGATCATTGAGTTCTTTGGCTTTTTTAGCCATATATCTTAAAGGAAGATCCCAACCCCACTGATCAATTCCCATTACTTTTACACCCTGGTCAATCAGCCATTCTGTAGCTTCTTTACTCATTCCTGTTCCTTTTTCTACGAAATCTGAGGTTCCCATCATTTTATCACGGTCTGTTCGGATCAGTACAATATTTCCTTCCTGTACAGTGATTCCGTTTTTATCGAGATCTTTTTTCAGGTCGTCTACAGTGATCGCAACAAAGTCTTCTTTATGGGTACAGTCGATCACAATTCCGTCTCCATAGCACCATTCCAGAGGAATCTGATCTATGGTTTTAGCCGGTTTCCCTTCTACTACAGGGCCATAATGCCATGGAGCATCAATATGGGTTGTGGCATGAAGTCCCATATTCTTGATGGTATCATCTGCCCAGCCTGTCCAGTTTTTAGGAAAAAGCCTCGCTGGAAGTCTTAGCGCCAGACGAATCAGCCAATGTGATTTCCGGTGTGATTTATGTTTGATTTTCACCCTCATAAACCAAGGATCTCCTGCATTGTACTGAATGGGTTTTGTCAGATCGACAATTGTTGTTTTCATATGATTTAGGCTAAGAAGCAAAGATAGCAAATACGGCAAAAGCGTTGTTGATGTTTAAAATCCTTTAGGAATCATAATTTTCTTCGGGTCATTCTCATCATACATGATTTCAATAGTTCCGTATTTGGGGACTGAAGAAAGATTCAAAAGGCTGACAATTTTCTTGTAAACAGCAATATGTTCAGTTCCTCTGAAGTCTTTAAAACTTACCTGAAACATGATCTGTGGCTGGTCATTTACAAGAAGACCTGTCTGGCTTACACTGATGATATTGGCTTCAGCATTTCTTCCTGAAAAGAGAATGCGTTCTTCTTTTTTATTTTTAAAAAGTTTGCTGATCAGTAACTGAAAAACCAATACATAAATAAGGGTCATTACGCCGCTGAAAATAATCGGGTGCATGAAAGTCAGAAATCTCCAGCCAAAATCAAAAGATTCCCGCATATAGAAGTAATAGTAAAGTCCGGTTATGTAGCCAATCATCAATACAGCAAACACAATTCTTAAAATGATTCCGGAGGTATTGAACCCCACTTTCTGATCACTTAAAATAAAGTAAGGTTCCTGCGAAACTTTGGGATTCAGCAGTACTTTCACCTTATTTCCGACGTCAAATCTTTTTTCCTGTGGTTTGGAATCGTGAAACATCATTTCATGTTCAATCAATGTATTTCTGAGATTGGGGAATGAAAGTATAATCTGAATAATATTCATATTGGTTTTCGGAATATACTTCAGGAGTTTATAGCTGGTAATTTTGGCTTCTCTTGGAATTCCGTTCTGTAATATAGACTGAATCGTATTTTTCTCTTTAAAGGTTTTTATAAAAAGGATATTGATAAAGAAGAAAACTACATACAACCATATGAGCAAAGAAAAACCGAGATATCCATAGCTCACAGCTAATGAATTTCTCGGTTCTGTTGCGAGTTCTTCCGTCATCATATAAATGAAAATCGGAAAAGGAACGCAGAAAAAAAAGAGAAAAATCCCCCAGAAAATGATCATAAATTTCATAGCTGCTATTTTGTAATCAGCAATAAAGTTATGATATTATTATGGAACAGGAGAGATCTTTTTACACCTCTTTCTCGAAATAAAGTCTGTAATATTTTCCTTTATCATCTTCACCCATTTCGATTTTTTGTCTGTCTCCGTGGATGTAGATATGGAAGTTTTTATCCAGTTTAATGATACTTTTAAAATGTCTCTGAGTCTTTTTTACCGCCGCTTCACTGATTGGGAATTCTTCGGCAATATTCACCTGCATATCCTGTTCGTAATCTGTTTTAAAGTTCACGAAACTTTCAATCACATGCTCGTCACCCAATACTTCACTGGCAAACTCATCCAGCTTAAACTCTTCTTTTTCTTTGAAGAAATTGATAGACTTATTAAGGAAATCTGCCTGGTCTGCTTTGGAAACTTCAAATTCCTGAGGGAGCTGTTTGGTGATATAATCTTTATAGACCATCAAAGCTTCCTGCGTGTGGAAATATTCGTCATCACGCTGTTTTACTTTCAGGAAATCTTCAAACCAGTAGTACATATCTCCGTTTTTGTTGTTGTCAACCACAGAAAGTACATATCCTGTTTCTTTATTGTTGTTGTAGATCAAAGCGGCTTTATCAATTTTAGATAATCCAATTCCCTGATCTTTTTCAATATCAAATGTTTCTTCGGAAGGATTGATTTTCAGGAAAGATTCTCTCTTCTCTGTTTTAAAAATCCCGATTTTGTCTACTTTGTCAGGACGGTCACTTTCGTCTTCAAAAAGAACAATAAAAAGTTCTCCGCTCTGAACTCTTGGGTTCTCTGCAGCCTCAAAAAGATGTTTTGCAATATTCTCAGATTCCCAGATGAACTTAGCTTTATCATCAAAAATTTCTGATACGGCACTGTAAACCGGATTATTCACCAGGTAAGTATCGCTATAAAAATGGAACGTTTCTTCTGACTTGAAGGAACCTAAAAAGTAATCTTTAAGCATTTCTGCCATTCCTTCTTCCAGCTTCAATTCTTCCTGAGAAAGCGTCAGGGAATCACCATTGATCTTATTTCCGACTCTGTGTACTATTATTTTTGAAAACATTTTTCTGAATATTTGGACTGCAAAGATATTCATTCTTATTCTTTCTGCGAAACTTAAAAAATGTCATGACATGCGATAGATTTTATTAAAGCAAAGTTTTACCACCCCGTCAAAAATTCTTTGAATTTTCGCCACCCCTCCAAGGGAGGGGAATTCTCAGTCGTTCATTTGTGGTAGCAGGTAACATAAATTTTTTTCTCTCATTTCCAAATTGATAAAACCCTTATCATTTTGACATGCTTTTTTGTCTCAAAAACCAAGCTAAAAAATCACAAAACATTATTTATCAGTGATTTAAATCAAATTTATTTTCAACGGAATACCATTGGCATCATCATTTGAAAACATAGAAAAATGGACTTAAAAACCTTAAACAGAATAGACAAGCTGAGAAGATTAAAAAGCAGAGGGCCTGAGACTCCCAAATGGCTGAAGCCTTATCACCTGCTCTTTTTGGCTTTTTTAACCATTTTCATCTTTGGCGCCATCATCAGAATGCTGGAACAAAATCACCATTAAAATATAATATTATGAACTATCTACAAGCCGTAAAGGAAATCACTGATGTGGTTCCCGATTTTGAAAAAGAAGTAAAAGAAATCAAAATTCAAAACTCATACAGCATCATCCGCACTTTCACGGAGCGCATTAAAAATATGATCCGCCAGAATGACAGAAATCTGCTGTTCAGAAGTTTACAGAAAATGGACAAAATTTATACTGACGGAGATACTATATTAAAAAATGCTATTGAGACTACTTTTATTTATTCTCTGGACAATTGTACTGCTTTCTGCAGTGAAGAATACAGAAAAGTGATTTTTAGTCACATTTCTGCCAACCTTCAGAAGGTATATTCAAGACAAATTTACAGTCACGGTATATAAAGGTTTTATTACATTTTTTATCCCTTTCATTACAAAGTGTTTAAATTAAACAAAATTAAAAATAACTCACAATCAATAGATTATGAAAAATAAAATAAGAAGAATTTCAGACTGGAAAACCTGGAAAACCACGACTAACAGACATAATACAGAGATATTACTCACTCACATCGCTGTCATAGTAAGTGTATTTATTTTTGCGGCCTGCCTTTAAATTTTGGTATACATTTCGCTGCAATAAAAAGTGTTTGAAAAATTCTTAATTATGATGAAAGTACAAATGCAAACTATTAATCAAAAAATAGCTGTTGAATACTTAAAATTTTTCTATCCGCCACTTCGCAATGAAATCACACAGTTGTCTGTTCAGGACAATTTTGCCGGGATCATGCAGGCTACCGTGAATTATCTGAAGAATCTTTTGCAGGAATCTAAAATCAGTATTATTGCCCATCACCTTAAACTGATGGACTCAATCTATAGAAACGGGGATTCTTATGTAAGAACCATGATTGAAAATCTGTTTGTAAGATCTTTCGAAAGTTTCAAAAAACACGCAAAGATTCAACATTGGAAACTCCTTTATCAATATATGCCTGTAAGCTTCCAGATCATTTATAATGAACAGCAGAAGCAGGATATGATGTATTTTGGAAAATAACAGTAAAACAAAAATCAAAAGGACAATTCACTTATTTGTCCTTTTGATTTTTCCTTCTATTACTGACAAATCACACCCTCATCTATTACATCAATACGTGTAAAACCTCTATTTTTGCAAAAAAAATAACGATGAAGTACCTTTTTTATGCTGCAATGATATCCCTCCCGCTGATCTCATGTGGAAATAATGATAACATGATTGACGATCCGAAACCGATTGACAAAGAAATTTATCAGTTTGAATTCAAAAGCTATGCGGTAAAAGGAACTACGCTTTACACAGGTTCATTTGGAAACAAATCTAATCCTGATGAATCGTATCTAAGCCAATACTGGAGCCTATACCAGGAACCTGCCTGGAAAAAAATAACCCTTGATCTGAAAAACAAGACGATCAGATTGATTTCAAAGACCTCATCTACGGATTTTACTTATAGCTTTACAATCGTAAATGACTCTGTACTGATCAAAGAGAATAACAATAATAAGCCAGCTTACATTGGTGATTTCAAAAAAAATAATTCCTTATTCACTTTAAAAAGAACTTACAGATACATTAAAAAAGTACCCCGTAATGACCATGACGCGCTATTAATTACTAAAAGTGCTCATTTTGGAACGACCCAATACGAAAATATTTTCGGAAATATTTTTACCACTCCTTCTGAAATGATAAAATCAGGGGATCAGGTTTTATGGACTAATATTGAATATTCTTATCAGGAATTATAGTCACTGGTAATGATTCAAAATAAATCCCCGGAGCTTATGTTTCCGGGGATTTATTTTTTATGATAAATAGAAGAGTTTTTATTTCTTTACAAATACTTTCTCTATTGTCTGAGATTCTTCATTATTCAGTTTTGAGGCCTTTCCTAACTTGGCAATGAAAGCTGTTACTTCTTCCGGAGTTGCCGGTGAGCCAAGATTTTCTCCTTTGGCATCAAATGAATCAGCTAAAACTTCTCCCTTTGGATTTAGAATCAGCCAGAAAGGAAGTCCTGCATTTTCACCTTTATATTTATTCATCAATTCCTGTCCGCCAGGATTTTCAAGACTTTTCTTTTCCCCTCTTTCCTGAACATCTACATAAGCAGTCACAAATCTTTGATCAAAAATAGGTTTGGTTTCGGGAAGATCCATATTTTTTTCCATCATCTTGCACCATTTGCACCATGAAGCATGGAATACCAGTAAAACATTTTTCTTGCCTGCTTTAGCTTCTTTGAAAGCTGTATTTAATACAACATCCGCTTTTTCCTGTGCTGCTCCCAACTGAAATAGAAACAGAGTAACAACGATAATAATTTTAGTGTATTTCATTCTGAATTTTTATTTAAAACCTACACGAATTTAGGCATTTAATCGTTCAATTATTTTATTTAACTTTAAATATTATTATAAAAAATGAGATATAAATATTTTTACGGTTTTCTTCTTACTTTAAGTTTTATAGGATATAATGCTCAGGTTTCTGAATCAGTAAAAAAGATGGCACAACCCTTAGACCATATTTCTTATGCTGAGTCCTCTCATATTGGAGCCGGAGGAGAAGAAAGTAAAATTTATAATCAATTTAAAAAAGTTGCCAAAATAGCGAGTAATGACGAGCTCTATTATTTTGCGATGAATGGGAGCAATGCATTAAAATTATATTCAGGGAAAGAATTGTTTAAAAGAAAAGATAAAAGATTTTTAGACGTTTATACATTTTATTCCAGGAACCCTTTAATAATGGAGTATGTTTTAGGCTGTACCATAGACCGTAAAAATATTGCTGAGTTTTTGAAAAGTGAAGTATACGCAGCTCCACATTATATTTCATTTCGAGATCAGTTGTTAAAAAACAAAGATAAACAAGATGAAATAGTAAAAACACAATTATCACAGATCAAAGAGCTGGGCTATGATAAACTTACGGAAGAAGATGTCACGACAGTAAAAAAGCAGCTAGAGAAAATTAATAATAAAAAATAAAACTAAGCATAGATTATCACTAAAATTTATCTGGTTCAACTCAATATTTTAACTTTTAACAGGCTCATAAAATGATCGAAATAAAAAAATATTCTCATCAGGCAGGACATTCTGAACCCAGACGGGTCATCAGATACACATTATTCTGGTGTCATCATGGTAGTGCTGAAATCCTGATTGACGAAAATATTTTCATCCTGAAAACAGGACAGACGATAACCATTACCTCAGGACAGTTTCATCAGTTAAAATCAGTGGAAGGAGAACTTACCGTATTAGAATTTACCCTGGACTTCTTCTCTAAAAGTGACAGTGATATTGAACTTATTTTTCACAATGGGCTTTTTTGTCATTTTGGAATGAATGAAATGATTACTGTACAAAATCCTGTATTTTTCACTGAAACCTTAAACACCATTGAAAAAGAAATCCAGGAACAGCCATATCAATATCTGATCTCAACGCATTCCCTGGTTGAATTATTGTTGGTAGAAATCAACCGCAGTAAAATTGCCAACGGTGATGAAATCTGGAAACCGGATGCCTTATTCTTAAAGTTCCTGGAAAGTGTCAGAAACAATTTCAAAAATAATTATCAGATCTCCCATTTTGCTGATATCCTTAGAACCACTGAAGCTAAACTGAATGAGGTTTCAAAACTCCACACCAGCAAAACCGCTCAGAATGTGATCTACAGCCTCATTATTTCTGAAGCAAAGAGACTTTTGCTCTATGAAAAACTAACAGTGAAAGAAATTGCTTACCTGCTTGGTTTTAATGATCCTTTCTATTTTTCAAATTTCTTTAAAAAACATACTTCTCGTTCTCCTAAAGATTATCAGAAGGCGGTAAAGGAAATCTGAAAGAAGAAATCAGCAGCTTCATATTAACTTCCAGCCTCCAGCTTACCTTCTCCCTTCTCCCTTCTCCCTTCTAAATATTATATGCTTTTTCCGGAATCGTCTATTCTTTAGACAATGGTTTTCCCTGAACTTTGTACCTGTAATTAAGACCTAAAAATTATAAGTATGAAAACTCAACAGGACATTGCCGTTTTTTTATTAAGGATAGCTCTGGCATTCGGATTTTTATCTGCTGTAGCAAGCAGGCTGAATCTTTGGGGAGCTCGATCTTCGGGATGGAAAAAATTTGTTGATTATACTGCTGAAACCAATTCATTTTTACCACAGTCATGGGCTTCCGTTATTGCCGTATTGTCTACTGCTGCTGAATTATCAGTTGGTATACTGCTTCTGGCAGGATATCAGATAAAAGGAACAGCACGGTGCGCCTCTGCCCTTACTTTATTTTTTGCAGTTGCCATGAGTATTTCTTTTGGTATAAAAGAACCTTTGGATTATTCTGTCTTCGCATTCAGTGCCGGAGCTTTTCTCCTGAGTACCTTTCCCCGCTACCCATGGAGTGTAGACCAATTTTTACATCAATAACAATTTAAATATATATATCATGAACACCAACATCCACGATTACATCGTAAAAACAGAACAGAAAGAATGGCAGCCTTTAATTGAAAAAGGGATTCATTACGAAGGTATTTTTGTAAAATCTTTAAAATTTGATCCGGAGAAAAACCGCTCAACCAGCATTCTTTTAAAATTTGAGCCGGGAGCCAGCTACCCTTATCACAATCATCCTGCAGGTGAAGAACTGTTTATCATGGAAGGAAATGCTGTTATTGCAGGAGCTGAACTTGAAAAAGGAGATTATTTGTACACTCCACCCAATTTCAAACATTCTGTAAAATCTGAAAAGGGCTGTGCCATTCTTTTTGTAGTGCCTGAGGAAGTAGAAATTCTTTAACACGATTACAAAACAAAACCACAGTAAGCCTTTTTACTGTGGCTTTTTATATTTTTTAAAAGATAAAATTGGAACTATTTCAAAGCTGTTTTATCCGGTGATATGGGCCTGAAAACAATCAATGTTTTTTTCTTTCTTATAAGATCTACCAAAGTCTGCACTGAAAAAGTGAGAATGATATACAATACAATCAGGGCTGACACATAACCAATTTCATGCTGTCTGTATCCGAAAATACCTTTTCCCCATGAGATCAGTATCCATTGGATCATGTACATTGAGGTTAAATTTTTACTGCAATATTTTAGAACACGCATAAAACCATTTTCTTTAACGTTAGCAGTAATTGTATTGATCAGCCATAAAAACAGTAACGTCCAGCCTGCAAAATAAATAACTCCTCCAGGTCCCATGTGGTAAAAACCATTGTAATTATAATCACCATACAGAAAAACCAGCGGTGCTCCTATGGCAATAAATAACAATCCAACATACAGCATATTTCTGAATATTTGTTTGGTATTGTAGTTCAGTTCCTGAAACCATTTACCAAAAAACATCCCGATAATAATAAAAGCCATCCATGGAAAAACAGGAAAATAGACATATGCCGGATAATCAGTATTGAAAAGAAGATCCAGAATGTAATTGATTACCGGATAATCAAGATTAATTCCGCTAACTTCTCTGGATATCAATGCAACGAATAAACCTATTGCCAGCATGATATATTTATTTTTCACATACTCTCTGATAAACCCTACAAACAGCAAAGACATTCCCGCCAGCTGTAAAATATCACCTAGCTGTACCAGATAGACATACTGCTGTTCTATAGACGCATGCCATCCATATTTTTGGATAAAATTATCGGGAGCAAAATTAAAAATAACAGGAATCATAAACTTCATAAAATTCATGAACAAACCTGCAAATACAAGTAAAACACCTCGTTTCAATGCACTTTTAAGACTTTGATGACTGGAAGTCATGAAAGTAATTCCCATACAGATTAAAAATATTGAGGTTCCTCTGCCCAGAAAAACGATAAAACTGCCGATTGCTGTTTCATATTGTGATTTTACATTGGCATACACCAGCAAAGTATGTATGATAATCATTCCGATAACACTTATACCTTTTATTAAATCCAGCGTGAGGATTCTTTTGTTTTGTTGTTCCATAGTTTTTTAGTGAAAATGGTGGATTAGATGGATAAAATTGTATTCATTATTGTTTTTTTAAATAATATTTTTATTTATTCTAAATAAAAATCAAATATACAAATTAAAACTACTTCTTATAGCTCATCAATCAATTTTCATAACATAGCATTAACCAAATATATAAACTCGAATTAAAGACAGTTTTGGGTAAATAGTTCATCGTATAATTTACATTTGAAACAAAGCAAAAATGAAATAATTAATACCCTATAGATAAAAAAACTCTTCCGGCTGGAAGAGTTTTTACTATAATTGTTATGATTTTGGTAATTCCGGTGGACGCATTTTGTATTTGTAGCTATTCAGGGTTTTTAAAAATGCAACGATATCAAAAACTTCGTCGTCCGTAAGGTTTAGTTTTTCTATCATTCCTGATTTGTGGGGAAACTTAGGATCATTGATCTGATCTCCTTTTGGAGTTTCTCTGCCCATTCCTGCGTTGTACATCATAACGATGTTGGCCAATTCAGGGAAAAGTCCGTTATGCATGTAAGGTTTATTCTCAGAAACTTCTCTCAGCGTAGGTGTTTTGAACTTTCCTACATCTTCATTCTTTTTGGTAACAATATATCTTCCCAGGTCTTCATATTTCTTTCCGTAGTAGGTCAGTCCCAGATTGTGGAACTTCTGATCAGAAAAATAAGGGGTGTTGTGACAATTGATGCAGTTCGCTTTGGTACGGAATAAGTGAAGTCCGTTGATTTCAGAATCCGTTAAAGCATCCTTTTTTCCGGTAACGAATTTATCAAATTTCGATGGCGGGCTTATCAGAGAGCGTTCAAATGTTGCAACAGCTTTTGCAATTTTCTCTTCCGTTACTTCCCCATTCCCGAAGGCTTTTACAAAGAAAGTTTTATAGCCTTTAATCTTTCTGATATTCTTTGTGGCCATTGACATATGAAGATTCATTTCTACCGGATTTTCGATAGGGGCTTTCACCTGCTCTTCCAAAGTCGCTGAACGGCCATCCCAGAAAAACGTTTTTGCATAACCAATGTTCACTAAAGTCGGAGCATTTCTGGTTCCCGTCTGCCTGTCATGGCCAAAGGACACTCTACTCCCGTCTGACCAGCCAATTTCAGGATTATGACAGTTGGCACAGGAGATCTGTCCGCTTTTGGAAAGTCTCGGATCAAAAAATAACATTTTCCCCAGCTCCATTTTATCTTCGGAATAGGGATTGTCATCAGGAAAATTCATTTTAGGTAAAGGTCCTATATCCTGAAAACCTTCTTTCGCTTCGTCAAATAAGTGAGCAGCCGGCCATTTATTCTGATCCCCGCTGCTGTATAAAATACGAAGCTCTTCCGCGGTATATCCCGTAGGGTCATTTGAAGTATAACTTAATAAACATACTATTCCGGCAATGGCCAGAAAAGCGAGATATCTGTCTTTCATTTATTTTTTAATAATAAACATTCAATCCTACTAAGGCAACATGGTTAGCTTTGCCATTGTAGTTCACTTGATTTTTATACGTACTGTTCATCAGCCAGGTTTGTGAAAAACTTCCAAACAGCTCATACCTGATTTTATTCTGATCGAAAATATAACTTGCGTTAAAATTAAGACCAATCTTAGGCGTTGCATCATAAGCAAAGTCCGGCTGAGCGATTTTAGTTGCAAAGATATTCTCTTTTGTGCTTTGATAAGGCTGATAATTGAATTCTTTTTCCAATGGAACATACAGATTTTGAGAAAGACCAACAGCTAATTTATGGGAAGGTTTTAAAACAAATTCCTTTTCTGCTCCCAGACGGTAATTGAAAAAGGAAAGTTTTCTGTCCATTACTACTGATAAATCTTTTACATGATTTTTCCCATATGCTGCATCAAAAAGGACTTTGAATGCTTCATTTTTATGATTAAACCAAACTACACTATTCTGCCAGAAAAGATTTTTCTGTTCCAGACGGTACGATGTGTACTCCAGAGGATAGTTGTAATTGGTATCCAGCTGATCCTGATACGTCATCATGGAAGCCCATTTTTTTCCATTATAATTTCCTAAAAAATTAAGGTAGAAACTGTGCAGATCTGTTTTCAGGCCGGAATATTTTGTATAGTCTTTATGCCAGTTAAAGCTAGCATCCTGATATTCGAAAACTCTGTAGAAACGTTCAATCAGGTTTTTATAATCATATCCGGCAGAGAAATGGGTATCCGCACTGTTAAAAGCATATTCCCCACCCCAGATATAACCTCCCATTTTATATTCGGAAGTTTTGTACTGGGTATTTCCGATATACTGATTACCATAACCTTCATTATAGCGGATATAAATGCTGTCGTTCGCAGGTACATTTCCTTTCATATTCACAAACATGATATCGTTTCCCTTATAATGGTGTACGTAGCTCAGCTTTCCGAAAATGGCATGCTGCTTCCATTTTAACCCTAATTTTGCAAATGCTTTATATTTATAATCGTCTACTTTAGGTCTTGGGTCTGCGTTCTGGCGGTAAGATTTAGCATAAGCTCCTTCTCCTCCTACTTGAAGGATCACTGGTTTTACAGGATTATAAGCAAACTGCCCGTTGATAAAATAGCTTTGTTTCTGCCATCTTGCCGAGCGGGAAACCCAATAATAAGAAGGGTTATAAATAAAAGAAGAATTGGCAGTTCTCTCGTCACTTAGGATATAAGGAACATCTTCTTCAGTAGTTTTGTCTGCTTTAAGCCTTCCTGATAATGCAATTTTATCATTAAGTTGATAAACTCCTTCTGACTGAAAACTAAAGCTTCCTGTTTCTCCCGCGGTCTGTACTCTCTTAAAATTTTGTTTTGTAGAAGAATACTGAAAGGTTGTACGCGAAAAATCCAAAGGCTGAAAAAATGCAATATAAGGATCATTAATCCTGATATTCTTTTCTACAGAACTTATATTAATACTGTCTAACTGAGTTGCCTGTGCATGAAAGAACTGACTGCCTAATGCGGCCAATCCTAATATACCGTATTGAAAAACTTTAATTGTCTTATTATTGTGCATATCCTCGAGGGTTTGCTTTAATCGTTACAAAATCATTGGCAGAATTATTTGTATCCTGCAGTACCACACGTCCATTGATAATTTCCTTTGTTTTACGGATTACAGAAAGTCCGGAAAAAGTACCTTCAGCCTGTCCAAGTGTGTTGACAATGAAAGTTCTTGAAGCATCTATATCTGCAGGGAAGTCTTTAGGAACTTTCTGCTCTTTATCTGTAATATCTATTCCGTCAATGATATAGTTTTTAGGAATTTGTAAAAACAGGGTTCCGGCAGGAGCTTTAGGAGCGGCTACCTTTTGCCAGCTTGCCACTTCTGCATCAGTTGCTCTCAGAATCCCCAATCCCAGCATAGAATTTACGTTCAGGATTAAGTCATTAGAGGCAATACTCCAGTATGATACCAGCATATCCGGAACCATAATATTCTGAATATCCCATGCAAAAGGTTTCTTACCAATGCTTGTATTATAATCTCCCATATAGGTTTCAAAGTCTGCATGGCTCAAATCAACAGTTCTGTCAGGCTCCTGTATCGCTACACCTGTACCGTTGATATCATCAAAAGGCATTTTATGATTAATGGCTGTTTGAGCTATAACAATACTTTTCCCGGGTAAAATTGGATATTGACTTCCGCTTCCAGGTATTTTAATGAAAATATTGGAATATACATAGTCCGTATTTGCAGCAGACCCGCCGCCGGCAGTTTTGCTCCAGTCATACTGTCCGTTAGATAAAGTATAGGTGGTTGGGTTGTTATTTATATTACCTTCCAGAAATACGAGATATAAACCGTCAGCATAAATAGTCTGATCAGAATTGTTGTGAATCTCAATAAACTGATCTCTGAAATTGGCTCCTAACTTGTTATCTGAACCTGCATAATAATATTGTTTGATCACAAGATCCCCAAGGTTTCCACTGGTGATTCTGACCAGTTTTGAAGATGTATTGGCATTAACGGTTACTTTTTCATCGAAGCCTCCAAAGTGTACAATTTCATAGCTTGTTTCTTCTCCAATCTGCTGTTCATATTCACTTTGCTTCAGCTGCAGTTCTGCCTGAATGCTGTAAGTTCCCGGTAGAACGGCATCCAGTATAAGGTCACCGTCTGCATTTGTTTTTCCTATAATCTGATCTTCTGTTGCAGCATTTTTCAGGATAACGGTTACATTTGCAACCCCTTTGTCTGCAACGGAAGGGTATTTGGAAGCATCATATTTAATATTTACAGTGAACGGAACGGGCTTAATCTCATTATTTCCTCCAAAATCATCATCTCTGTTGCATCCCGAAAAGATCAGAACAGGAATCATTAACAATAGTATTAATCGTTTCATTATTTTTATTTTTAGTATTATTAAAATCTATATGAAATATTTCCCCCAAACGAAGTAGAAGTAAAGTTGCCGTAAACACTTCCTCTTTCATCATATGCCTTTAAATTGAAAACATTGCTTACGTATATTGACAATCTGAAACCGCTTAAGAAATCCTTTGTAACTCTTAAATGAACATTATGCAGCGTTTTGTTATATAAACCTGAGAGCTTTTCATCTGAAGGTTTCAGAAACAATCCCTGATATTTTGGATTGGTACGGTCGTTTTCAGGAATCATCTGCATTTCTCCATTATGTTTGATATACCCTATCGGATAAATGTCATTCATTCCTGTTAAAGATCTGTCTGAAAGAAAATGATCCGTTCTCAGACCAATGATTAATCCTGATGAAGGCAGGTGATAGTCGAAGCTGAAACTTGCTCTGGCCATGGATTTTTTATTTTTAATATCATTATAAATTCCATATTGGTAATCCTTATCCATGATTTCTGGTGCGCTGATTTTATAAAGACCTTCATCTTTGTGACCTGAAGTTTCTACATAACTGGCATTAAAACCAATAACAAGATTAAGGGCTTCTATTTTTTTGAAACTGGCCATCAGCTCCAGTCCTTTATCTACAGACTGATATCCATTAACAATTCTGTTCTGGAGATAATTAAATTTTTCAGTTCCTACAATCTCGAAAGTAGGCACATCTGTCCCTGATATATTGACATTAACTTTGGCTTTATCCATTATTTTATGGACACTCATGGTAGTAAAGCCATCAAACAATCTGTTGTAATAAGCGGTAAGGTTAACCGTTGCAAAAGGGAACCTATAATCCACACCTATTTCTGTTTTCCAGCTTCGTGATGGTTTCAGATTGGCATTATCTCCCGGAGTTACTACTGTCTGCATAATGGCTGCTGAATAATATCCAGGCAGACGATAATCCCCAAGAAGGAAATCAAAATACCTTGGGGCTGTATAGATTTGATTCAACGAGGGAGCTTTAGAAGTGAGTCCAAAACCTCCTCTCACAGAAAATTTACCCATTTGATATGAGGTATTAACCCTTGGTGAATAGGTAGAATATGAATTCTGCAGATCATAACGAAGTCCCAGATTGGTTCTTAAAATATGTTTGTTGGCGAAAGCTTTCGTAATATTATCCTGGATATAAAATGCATACTGTTTGGTGCCAAAAACATTATCACGGTAATTAAAATCTCTCATTCCATTGCCCCCCTGTCCTGCAGCATTAATTGTTGTGAACTGTCCCGCTGTTCCGTAACGACCTTTTCCAAAATTATTTCCATATCTGAAATTGGCTCCGATACTGTACATGTGAACCCATTTGGATGCTGTTACTTTACTTCCATTAACACTTAAATCTGTAAAAATATTAAGAGGTTTACCATCCGAAAAAGCCTGGTTCTCATAACTTGGAGGTGTATAAGGAGCGTAATAAACACCATCGGTTGTTGAGTTTCCATAAGGACGCGCACCTTGGTTCAACCAATATCTGCGCTCTGTAAGCTGTGTTGAATAGCTGATCCCTACATCTGCACTTATCGTTCTGAAAAATGGTTTATTTCCGTTTCTGTTAAAATTATAACTGATATTATTTCCTAATGAAAAGCTCTTATTATCCACATTAATAATGATTCCGTCAAGATCATCCGGATCTTTCTTTCCTTTACTGGTATTGGTAGAAAATGATGCTGAAAGTTTATTACTGAATCCTTTACTGTTTCTTGATGACCAAAGGAAGTTAACATTCGTTCTGTCATACCCTACCAGACTGGTTCTTGGATCAGAAAGTGAATTCATATAGTCTACAGATACATTAAGCGCATTATTGTTTTTAAGCTTAAAACCTTTGGTAAGACCTACCTGATAAGTTCCTTCTCTGAGAGATGCATCCAATCGAAGCGGTGATGCTTTGGCAATGGTTGTTACTTTAATAAGCCCGGATGTCAGGTCTCCGTATTTAGCGTCCGGAACTCCCTGTATCACTTCAATACTTTCAATATTCTCTGTAGGGATTTCTCTTAAATCAACTCCATAGTTCGGTTGGCTTGGTGTTAAGTTTCCGCCATTAGTTGCAGCATTAAAGCTTATCCCAAAAGGGCCACTGTTTGCAGAATCATAACTCTGCATGTTTTCGTTATTAGATAAGGCAATATCGTTGACCATCAACTGAACTCCAAACGCTCTGTTACCAAAATCATCACCACCGGGAATATTTCCGGAACTGGTGACTGAAGGACCGCTGGCTGTTCTGAATACAATATTTTTAAACTGGGTATTGTCAAACTGTTGTACGTATTGACCTGGTAATTGCTGCAAGACATCTCCGAGAGAGAAAGACTGAAGATTCTGAAGGGCTTCCTGCTGAATTGAAATTTCTGAAAACTGTTTCTTTTTTGCGGTAAGTTGTACCCCTTCAATTCTTATTTCTGATTTTTCTCGGGATGAACTTTTTGATGCCAGGATCTGAAGCTGTAATTCCTCTCCCTCTTTTATTATAATAGTTTCTTCTCTATTGTTGGAATTCAGAAAGACGATCTGACATTTTCCTTTAAGAACCATAAAACTATCTTTCTTATGAAGCTCTTTACACTCTTTCGAACCACCATTGACAAGTTCTCCTTTTTTGAGTTGTCCATTATGATAAAATTCTACTTTTTGAGCAGACAAGAATCCGCCTGCTGTTAGAAAAACAGCACCTGCTAATAACGATAATTTCACCCTTAAAATATTTAGAGCGCAAAATTAATTATAATTATTCTAAATAAAAAGTAAGTTTTTGAATTAATTAGAGTTATTTTATCTTAAAATAGAATAACATACACATACAATTCCCTATATGAAGAATAAAACAATAATATAAATTACCATAAATAGTGACTTTTACAGTAATCATAATTAACAACTCAATCTTTCAGCTTAAAATATTTTATTAAAATTTAATACTTAATCTATTAAGAGTATTTTAGAACTTATTTTTTAGAATATTTACGGAAAACCACAAAAACTAACAAATATTAACTAGTAAATTGCTAATAAATTAACAATATAAATTATGGCAAAATACAGAATCTCTGGAGTTTGGAAAAACTCAAACAATGTAATTACACATTATGCATTTCATACAGTAAATGATAACAATACGACATCTAGGGCCACAAAAAAATCAAAAGATGAAGCAATTAAACTACTAGAAATTCAAGGCAATAGTGCCACAACTTGGATATGGAATTATAGTACGAGTGGATGGAATATTGGTGAAACTGTAACAATAGTTAATGGCTCCAATGGAAAATATTTAAGATCAAATCCAGATAAAAAAGAAACAAATAACCTAGAACACTTGATTGATTTTGATTGGATTGCTCCATAATATGTTAAAGTAAAAAACTTTTTACAGATTTCAATAAAACCCTGCAGCAAACAAAGTTTGCTGCAGGATTGACCTATAATTAAATACATAGAAAACGATATCCAGTATTTTACAAAAACCTTTTTGTAAAATTTTTCTGTTTTAAAAAATCATCTGCAAAATTGGTTGCACTTTTACAATTACTTAGCAGCCTCCTTTACGGGAGACACGTTGAAAAATCACTTTACCATTCCGTTCCAGATATTCGCCCGAAATTATCGGGTATGAATACTTGGGTGCGTGCGATACGTTATGACTTTTTATAATTACTTTGTCATTAACTTTCAAGCTATGTAATTGCTCGAGCTGAGACTTTTCCGGCTCAAATTTGACAATGTAATCATCACCATTAATCCTGACCATTACTCCGAAACCTAATCTTGAGCCTGGCGGAAGAGAAAGAGAAGTTACAACTCCCTCCATATTGATGTAATATTTAATGTTCTTCCCTATTTTAGCTTCAGCGACCTGCACTTTTTTACCTGCCGGAGATGCTTCCCATTTTTTGTACATTCTACCAGCAGGGGTAGCCTCCCATTGTTTCAATGCAGCTTTCCTTTCAGCAGCAGAGAGAGGCTTTGAGATTGGCTTTTCAGAAGTTTCATTTTTAATTTCACGATTAGCAAATACCAGTCCGCTTACCACAACCAGCAGTAAGGTCAGTACATAAATAATTTTTTTCATAGTTTTTTAGATTTAATTAATAACATTTTTATCTCTTTTTAAAGTTGATACAGCAAAATTATTTTAATATTTTCCTGCTGGTAAGTTTAAAATTGTAAATAAAAATGTAAACTTTGTAAATAAACAATTGACACTATGTTTAATAGTAGAAATCTACTTTCAGGAAAACGTAAATATCTGCTCGGATTAATACTTCTATTATTTATCTGGATTATCTATGTGGCTTTCAGCAGTGAGGATAGTGACGATTTTGATTTTGCCAGAAGAGAAGTTTTACTCCGCAAAATCGGACATGAAGTACTTCTGCAATCAGGTGACAGTACATCAAGAGTACTCCCAGTGAAAAAAATTGCAAAAAATGAATATCTGATCAGCTTTGAGAATAAGATTACTTTTCAACCGGATTCTCTGGTAAGTACTACTCAGCGTGTATTAGCCAAAGACCCGTTCGCAAATGATTATGTTGTTAATGTACTTAATTGTAACAACTCCAGTGTAGCCTATGGATACGCTATATCCAAAAATAAGCAAAATGATGTTGTACCATGCAGAGGAAGAAGACAGCCCATCGCCTGTTATACGATCAACATTAAATTTAAACCGACAGGAACAGCTATAGAAAAAAACGGATATCTTCTGGGTGGCCTGTCATTTTTAGCATTCATTGGTTTTATTTTTTTCAGATCTTTTAAGGCCCGAAAAATTTTACCTGAAAGCCAGCATACAGACACGATCACTTTAGGCTCGGCATTGTTCGATGCGAAGAACCGTAAGCTTATAATCAATGAAAATACAATAGAATTAACCGGAACTGAGATGCGTCTGTTACTCATTTTTGCATTATCCCCTAACGAAACCATAGAAAGAAGCAGATTACAAAAAGAAGTGTGGGAAGATGAAGGGGTTATAGTAGGACGCAGTTTGGATATGTTCATCTCCAAACTAAGAAAAAAACTGGAATTTGATCCAAATATTAAAATTGTTGTTGTACGCGGAAAAGGATATAAGCTGGAAATTAACCCTTAAGAAAATATGAGGAAATTCCATATCATCGCAACTTTAATGCCGGTACAAAGGATGTAAAAGCAACAAAAAGCGGGATAAAAAATATTTTATCCCGCTTGTATTAGCTTTATTCTATGTCAGTTATATTACTTTACTTCCTCGAAGTCTGCATCCTGCACATCTTCAGCTCCGGCGTTTCCACCAGCATTCTGAGCTCCTGCACCTGCATCAGCACCTGGCTGTTGACCAGCTGCATATAATTCTTCAGAAGCGGCCATCCATGCTGCATCTAATGCTTCAGTTTTAGCTTTCACATCATCAACATTTTTAGCTTCAAAAGCTGTTTTCAATTCTGCGTGAGCCGCTTCGATAGCTGCTTTTTTGTCAGCAGAAAGTTTTTCACCGAATTCTTTCAATTGCTTTTCAGTCTGGAAGATCAATCCGTCAGCTTTGTTGAAGATTTCAACTTCTTCTTTTCTCTTAGCATCAGCTGCAGAGTTTTCCTGAGCTTCTTTCTTCATTCTTTCGATTTCTTCGTCAGAAAGACCTGAAGAAGCCTGAATTTTGATAGACTGCTCTTTACCAGTTCCTTTATCTTTAGCAGATACACTTAGGATACCGTTCGCATCAATATCGAAGGTTACTTCAATTTGAGGAACTCCTCTTGGTGCTGGTGGGATATCCTGAAGATCGAATCTACCGATTTCTTTGTTATCATTGAACATAGATCTTTCACCCTGTCCTACTCTGATGCTTACAGCCGGCTGGTTGTCAGAAGCTGTAGAGAATACTTCAGATTTTTTAGTTGGGATCGTAGTGTTCGCTTCAATTAATTTAGTGAATACAGAACCCATTGTTTCAATACCTAAAGAAAGTGGAGTAACGTCAAGTAGTAGTACGTCTTTTACATCACCTGTCAATACACCTCCCTGGATTGCTGCACCAATAGCTACAACCTCATCTGGGTTTACTCCTTTAGATGGTTTTTTACCGAAGAATTTTTCTACTTCTTCCTGGATGATCGGGATTCTTGTAGAACCACCTACCAAGATTACTTCGTCAATATCAGAAGTTGACAGACCAGCATCTTTTAATGCTTTAGCAACAGGCTCCATAGATCTTCTTACAAGATCAGCAGATAATTGCTCGAATTTAGCTTTTGTTAAAGTCTTCACTAAGTGCTTAGGACCTGTAGCAGTAGCCGTGATATATGGTAAGTTGATTTCAGTCTGAGGAGAAGAAGATAATTCAATTTTAGCTTTTTCAGCTGCTTCTTTCAATCTTTGTAATGCAATTGCATCAGATTTTAATTCAACACCTTCTTCAGCTTTGAACTCATCAGCCATCCAGTTGATGATCACATCATCAAAGTCATCACCTCCTAAGTGAGTATCACCATTTGTAGATAATACTTCAAATACACCATCTCCTAAATCAAGGATAGAGATATCGAAAGTACCACCACCAAGGTCGTATACTGCGATTTTCTGATCTTTATGGTTTTTATCAAGACCGTAAGCTAATGCTGCAGCTGTAGGTTCGTTGATAATTCTTTCTACTTTAAGACCAGCGATTTCACCAGCTTCTTTAGTAGCTTGTCTCTGTGCATCATTGAAGTATGCAGGAACAGTGATTACCGCTCTTGTAACTTCCTGTCCAAGATAATCTTCAGCAGTTTTCTTCATTTTCTGAAGCGTCATTGCAGAAATTTCCTGTGGTGTATATTCTCTATCGTCGATTTTTACTTTTACAGTATCGTTTGGTCCGGCAACTACTTTATAAGGTACTCTTGTGATTTCAGAAGCATCATCTTTAAAGTGCGTTCCGATAAATCTTTTGATAGAGTAAACAGTTTTTGTTGGATTCGTTACAGCCTGTCTTTTTGCAGGATCACCTACTTTTCTTTCTCCGTCTTCTGTAAAAGCTACGATAGAAGGAGTAGTTCTCTTACCTTCTGCGTTAGGAATAACAACAGGGTCTTTTCCCTCCATTACAGCAACACAAGAGTTGGTTGTTCCTAAGTCAATTCCAATTATTTTACTCATAATATTTTATATTTTTTCTATTTTTAATTTAATTTACACTCTCAATTTCTCAATATCTGTACCATTCAAAGAATTGTGACAAAATGACACAATAAAATTAAAAACCTCGATAAAATCGAGGCTTTATATGATTTAATATGGAAATATTTTCATTATTTTTTGATAAACTTCATTGATTTGACGAAGTCTTTACCATTATAAGTTCTTACATAATAGACACCACTGGCAAAATCTTTCACATCAATTTTATCTGTCTCATTTTTAATAAATGCTTTTTTCACAAGTCTTCCTTCAGCATTGAAAATTTCTACTTCATTGATTGGCGCTAAAGGAGAAGCTATAGAAATGTACTGTGTAGTAGGATTTGGGAAAAGATTAATAGAATTTGCTTTTTCCACTTCATTTACTGATAAGAAAGCACAGGCGTTGGAGTTCAGTAGACTAGCTCTTGGACCTGCCATAGTATTAGTTTTGATTGTTTTCTGATCATTGGTAAAGAATGCCATTTCTGTATCTGTCACATAATCCATAAAATTCATGAACATGGCACCGTTTGCAGTTGGATTACACATAAAGCCGTTATCTGGAAAAACATTACCCCCGTAATGGGCATCATTAATAGCAGGAGTATCTGCACAGCCGTCATCATTATCCGGTGTTCCACATACACTGCCATCTTCTCCCCATGGGTGAAGCAATCCGAAATAATGTCCTATTTCATGTGTTGCAGTTCGTCCTCCATTATAAGGAGACACAGCGGCTCCTGTAGTTCCGAAGTATTTATAGCCAATAGCAAGTCCGTCCTCCGGAAATCCTGCTGCATCAGGCAGATAAGCCCACCCCAGATAAGGATTAGGCATATTCCCTACCCATATATTTAGATATTTAGTAGGATCCCAGGCTGTAAGGCCGGTTGATAAATAATATTGGTTAGCAAAATCAAAATTTGAGGCCACTGATTTTCTTTCTATACCTGTAGTAGAAGCACCTGTAGGCGTTTTTGTTGCCATACAGAATGTCAGCTCCATATCTGCAGCATAGGGCTTGAAAACATCAGGAACTACAGAACTAAAATTAGGGTTCAATTTTCTGAAATCATTATTCAGGATAGCAATCTGCGATGCAATCTGAGCGTCGGAAATATTCTGTGCAGCACTTCCATAAAGAACATGTACTACAACTGGAATAGTAACAACAGTCTGACCGTTTTTACCCAATGTATTAGCAGCCGCACTCTTACTGGTTAAATAATTTCTTAAATCTTCTTTTTTTGCCAGAGCCTGGGGATTTCTCGCATAAAACTCCTTCATTTTCAAATCAGTAGCACATTCTCTCTGTCCATAAACATTGCCCATTAGAAGGCCAGCAGTCAATAGTAAAATTTTTTTCATGGAAAATAATTATAAAGTAAGCGATAAATATAACCATTCCTAAAAAAAACACTCTGAAGGTAAAAAGTACTTTATACTATATATCTTGACAATAATCACACTTATTAAAATATTATGGATTAGAATGAGAAAAAAATCAACAAAAAAATTACAATATAGAATATTTTACATTTTAAAACTTTTTTCACAATACATATTTTTGTCCAAGAACTGGGAATATCATAGCTTACAATAGCCCTTTTATTATCAATTCACCAATCTTTAAAAATTAATCAAAGTTTAATCTAAGAAATAGAGGCAGAATCTTTACGAATTATTATTTTTGATAAAATATACACATTTAGAATGTCATTACACTTTAATCCACGAGATATTACATGGCTTGCCTTTAATGAAAGAGTTTTACAGGAGGCCATGGATGAAAAAGTTCCCTTACATTTAAGAATACGTTTTCTCGGAATTTTCTCCAACAATTTAGATGAATTTTTCAGAGTACGTGTTGCCGGATTAAAGCGTGCCATGGATTTTAAGGAAAAAGTGATTGCTGAATCTTTCTACCAACCACCCTCCAAGATCCTTCAGAGAATCAATGAAGTTGTCATGAGACAGCAGCTGAATTTCGATAAAACCTGGAAAAAGATCCAAACCGAAATGGCTGATCATAAAGTTTTCATTAAAAATTCCAAAAACCTGACAGCAGCACAAAAAGAATTTGTCAGACAATATTTTGATGAAGTGGTAGAATCCAATGTAATTCCTATTCTTCTTCATGAAAATACGCCAATGCCCTATTTAAGAGACAAAAGTCTTTATCTGGGAGTAGCGATGAGAAAAAAGGACTGGCAGTATTCCAGCAATTATGCTATTATTGAGATTCCCTCCCGTTTTGTAGGGAGATTCGTATTGCTTCCAACAGAAGATCCTGAAGAGAAAAACGTAATGCTTCTGGAAGATGTGATCACTTTCAATCTTCCGCACATATTCTCTTATTTCGGATATGATGAATTTTCTGCTAATGCTTTTAAAGTAACAAAAGATGCAGAACTGGATCTGGACAATGACATCAGAACCAACTTCGCAGAAAAAATAGAAAAAGGACTTAAAAACAGAAGAAAGGGAAAACCTACCCGTTTCGTTTTTGATAAAGATATGGATAAAGCGCTGCTGGAACTCCTTATCAGAAAACTGAATTTAACGAAAAAAGACAGCATTATTCCGGGAGGAAAAATTCATAACTTCAAGCATTTCATGGATTTCCCAGACGTTTTTGAAGCCTATGAAAGACCTGTGGAAAGAAGCTCTTTTACGCATCAGGCATTTGAACATGGTGAAAGAGTGACAGATGTTATCTTAAAAGAAGATGTGCTTCTTAGTTTTCCTTATCACAAATATAATCCAGTGATTGATCTTCTCCGTGAAGCAGCAATGGATCCGGATGTAAAATCTATACAGATCACCGCTTACCGTATGGCAAGCAGTTCAAAAATTATCAACGCGCTCATCTATGCCGCCAGAAATGGTAAAGAAGTGACTGTAATGCTGGAACTTCAGGCAAGGTTTGATGAAGAGTCCAATTTGAAATGGAAAGATATGCTTGAACCGGAGGGAATTACAGTTCTTGTGGGAATTCCCAACAAAAAAGTACATGCTAAACTATGTGTTATCAAAAAGAGAGCGCATAATAAAACCATCCAATATGGATTTGTAAGTACTGGAAATTTCAACGAAAAAACGGCAAGAATATATGGTGATCATCTGCTCCTTACAGCCGATCGCGGCATCATGGCAGATATCAATAAAGTATTCAATGTGCTGAAAAAACCGAAGGATGATTTTATTCCGATTTTGAAAACTTGTAAAAATTTATTAGTTTGCCCTCAGTTTATGCGTGAAAAGATTGTTCACCATATTGATAAAGAAATCGAAGAAGCCAAAGCAGGCCGAAAAGCAGAGATCATCATCAAGGTAAATTCTATGAGCGACAGACTGCTGATAGAAAAGCTATATGAGGCTGCCAAAGCTGGTGTGGTAATCAGACTCATCGTAAGAGGAATCTATTGTGCCGTAAACCAGAAAGAATTTAAAGAAAAAATAAAAGCTATAAGTATTGTAGATGAATACCTGGAGCATGCCAGAGTAATGTATTTCTACAATAAAGGAACAGAAGACATGTACATTTCTTCCGCTGACTGGATGACCAGAAACCTGGACTACAGGATTGAAGCCGCTGCTAAAATCACTGATAAAAACCTTAAGAAAGAATTAAAAGATATTCTGGACATTCAGCTTAGGGATAATATAAAAGCCAGAATTCTGGATAAAAAACTCAGCAATGAATACATAAGAAATGATAAAAAAGAATGCCGTTCACAAATAGAAACCTATAAATATTTAAAAGCTAAAACAAGCAAAAAATGAAGATAGCAGCGATAGACATAGGGAGTAATGCAGCCCGCCTTCTTATCAATGAAGTTAAGATTAATAACAGAAAACCTGAATTCATTAAACTCAACCTTCTCAGAATTCCTCTGAGACTGGGAATGGATGTTTTTACCATCGGAAAAATAGGTCCCGAAAGAGAAAAAATGGTCATTGATTCCATGAAAATCTTCAGTGATCTGATGAAAATATATAAAGTGGATCATTACAGAGCCTGTGCTACCAGTGCTATGCGTGATGCTGCCAATGGTAATGAAATTATCGGCCTCGTAAAAGAAACATCCGGAATCAACATCGAAATCATTTCCGGTGACGAAGAAGCTACCCTGGTCTATGAAAACCATGTTGCTGAAGGCCTTGATAAAGAATTCGCCTACCTATACATCGACGTTGGTGGAGGTTCTACAGAACTTACCTTCTATGAAAACGGTAAAATGGTTTACGAAAAATCATTCAATATCGGAACGATCCGTCTTCTCAACAACCTGGTTACAATGGATAACTGGAAAGAGATGAAGGACGAGATCAATAAAAATATCGTCAGTAAAAAACCAATTGTAGCCATTGGATCAGGAGGAAACATCAATAAAGTGTTTTCCATGAGCAAAACCAAAGATGGGAAACCAATGTCTTTATCTCATCTGAAAAAGGTCTATAAAGAATTCAATGAACTGTCTGTGGAAGAAAGGATGACCAATTACAACCTTAGGGAAGACCGTGCTGATGTATTGGTACATGCCCTGAGCATCTTCAACAATGTGATGTCATGGTCTGATATCAATAGGATTTTTGTCCCTAAAATATCTGTGGCAGACGGATTGATCCATAATATTTACAGTCAGTTACAACACAAAAAATAACAACAAATCACAATATTGTAAACCAGCCATTGAGCTGGTTTTATTTTGGGGAGCTGTTTTCATCTTTCCAACATATTAGCATTTCGAGGAGCAACGCGACGAAGCAATCTCTGGATTTTCACATGTATTTTCATATAAAATGTGTTTCTGTTGTTAAGTTTTGGCTAAAGCCAGTGGAGGATTAGTGTATTACAGGCAACCCTATTGAAATTTAGCAACAACTTTTTACTTTTTACTTTTTACTTTTTACTTTTTACTTTTTAATAAAAACTTTTATAAATTTTAAAGTAAAACCCCGTCCCCATTCGTCATACCATTATCAATAGCAAAACAATGAATCCAATCAAAATAATTCTTACAGGAGCTACAGGGATGGTAGGCGAAGGCGTTTTAATGGAATGTCTTGAGAATCCCAATGTTTCTGAAATCCTCAGCATAAGCAGAAAACCTTGTGGAAGATCACATCCCAAACTGAAAGAATACCTTGTACCGGACTTTTTATCCATAGACATTCATGATGAAAAACTGAAAGGCTATGATGCCTGTTTTTTCTGTGCAGGAATCAGCAGTGTAGGCATGAATGAAGAAGATTACACCAGAATCACCTACGATACAACCTTACACTTTGCAAAAGCTGTTTTGAACCAAAATCCGGATATGGTTTTCAGTTATGTTTCAGGGGCAAGCACAGACAGCACAGAGAGCGGAAAAATGATGTGGGCAAGAGTAAAAGGCAGAACCGAAAATGATTTGAAAAAAATGAATTTCAAAGGAGCGTACAATTTCCGTCCCGGATTTATGAAACCTGTTGACGGTCAATTGAATGTAAAATGGTTTTTTAAACCTTTTATTTGGATTTTTCCTGTTTTTTTTCAATCAAAATCATTAACTTTACAGGAAGTGGGTAGAGCAATGATCAATGTGACCCAAAAAGGGTACCCTACATCTACTTTAGAAATTAGAGATATTAAAAATTTAGCGATATGAGAGACATGTTAAGAAGGATTATTCTGGTTATTTTTGTACTCTTGCTTGTGACTGCTGTTTCAGGATATTTTTATATGCAGAAACATCCATTGGAAGGGAATAAGTCCGGAACAATTTTAAATTTTTCAGGAAAATCAGGAAAATAAATACATCCTACGAGCCTTCATCCAAACATTATTTTATCTTTTATCGGAAACAAACCTATTTTTTAAACATTTCTTAAAATTCCATTAAGATAGTTGCGAAACATAAAGTTCATTTTTGTATTTAACTAATTAAAGTAAAAATGATCAACAACTACCTATTAAAAGGGTCTGTGATTGCCGCATTCTTTTTTCAGAGCGGTCTTTTCGGACAGACACTGATTCATTACTGGAATTTTAATAACAATACTTCTGCCCCCACAGTCACTACACCTTCTTCTACTATGGTAAATGGTTCTCTTACAGCTATAGCAGGAGGTACGAGTGTAATAGATTTTGCCGGGGGTACCGGACAGAATTTTAGTGATGAAAATTTAAATGCCAGAAATGGAGATGCAGCCGGAACCCATTTAAGGTTCAATAATCCGATTGGAGGAGGATTACAGTTTAATCTGCCTACCACAGGATACAATAATGTCATTATTAAATTTACTACCAGAAGATCCGGCCAGGGAGCAGGTACCCAGACATGGTCTTATTCAACAGACGGAACTACTTTTGTGCAGTTTCAGACTGTGAATCCTCAGGATGCCAATCCTCAGTTGATTACTCTTGATTTTTCTAACATACAGGGAGCCAATAACAACCCCAATTTTAAATTAAAAGTTGAATTCTCAGCAACAGGAGGCGGAACAGGAGGAAATAATCGTTTTGATAACTTTACGGTAGATGCAACTCCTGCTGGTGGTTCTGATATCACCCCACCAACCGTTGCCTATCTTCCTGCTAATAATACCAATAACGCTTCAACTACTGTAAATCCTACATTATCTTTTAATGAAAATATAAGATTAACAGATAATTCTGCGATCAATAATTCTAATGCTCAAAACCTTATAGAGCTCCGCCTTGGGAATGCTTCAGGCACACCAATTCCTTTTACAACAACTTTCAGCAACAATATCATTACCGTGATTCCAACTTCAGGGCTGGTACCGGGACAAACTTATTATGTTGCACTTAAACCCAATACAGTAGAAGACTTTAGTGATAATGGGGTTACTGCCGCTACATCCAGTACTTTCACTACAGCCGGAACAACAATTTCTTTGGAAAAGAATTTCATCAAGGTCAATGAAAACTCAGGAAATCTTGCATTTAAAATCAATATCACCAATCCTTCAACAGCTACGGTAAATCTTGTGGTAAAACCAGCACCATTCAGTACAGCTGATGCTAATGATTTTACTTTAGCCAACCAGACTATTAACATCACTCCATCTACAACAAGTTATACAGTTAACATTCCGATTATTGATGACACAGTGGCAGAACAGCAGGCCGAATATTTTGTCGTAAGCCTTGAAAACCCTACAGGAGCAACTATTTCAGGGGATAATTCTGCAACTGTTTATATTGTAGATAATGATAAACCGGCACCAGTTCCGTCTCATCAGATCCAACTGAATTATCTCGGAAGTTTTGATCCTTCAGGAAATAATAACAGTTCTACGGAAATTGTGGTTCATGATCCGTCAACACAACGTTTATTCACAATCAGTTCCATTACGGATGTTTTTGATATCATTGATTTCAGTAATCCGGCAATTCCATCAGTAGTAAAAACAGTGAATATGGCTCCTTATGGCGGTATCACAAGTATTGCTGTAAAAAGCGGAATCATTGCAGCCGCTTCTCCCAATACTGATCCACAGCAAAACGGTTCTGTGGTATTCTTTGATATTAACGGAAACTTCCTGAAACAGGTAAACGTAGGAGCATTACCGGATATGATTACCTTCTCCCCTGACGGAACAAAAGTGGTTACCGCAAATGAAGGAGAGCCTAATGACACTTACACCGTAGATCCAGAAGGAACAATCAGTATTATTGACATCTCCGGCGGTATTGGAAACCTTACACAAAGTAATGTAACGACTCTTAATTTCAACAGTTTTGATTCTCAGCTGACAGCGTTAACGTCTACCGGCTTAAGAAAAGTAAGAACCAACAATACGCTTTCCCAGGATCTGGAACCTGAATACGTTACCATCAGTGCAGATAGTCAGAAAGCATGGGTAACACTACAGGAGAACAATGCCATTGCTGAAATTAACCTGGTCACTAAAACCATCACAGGAATCTGGGGATTAGGTAAGAAAGATATGAGCCTTCCTGGTAATGGCTTTGATGCTTCAGATAATAATGGAGAGGTTTTAATTGCCAACTGGCCGGTAAAAGCTTATTATGTTCCGGATGCGGTACAGAATTATAAGGTAGGAAGCACCCATTATATTGTAACAGCCAACGAAGGTGATGAAAAAGACCTTTCAGGATTCAGTGAGAGAACCACTGTAGGGGCAAACAGCTATATTTTAGATCCTGTACTGTTCCCGAATTCAAGTATTTTAAAGGCATCCTATAATCTGGGAAGATTCAGGGTTTCATCTGCCACAGGAAATACAGACGGAGATGCAGAATTTGAAGAAATGGCCGCTTTAGGGGCACGTTCGTTCTCTATTTTCAATACTGACACCAAACAGATTGTATATGATAGCGGGGATCAGTTTGAGCGATATATTGCAGCTAATCACCCGTTAATTTTCAATGCAGATAATGAATCCAACGGAGCTAAAAACAGAAGCCGTGCAAAAGGTCCTGAGCCGGAAGGGGTAGCACTGGGAAACATCAACGGACAGACGTATGCTTTCATCACATTAGAAAGAACCGGAGGAGTTATGGTGTACAATATCACAGACCCTAACACCCCTATTTTCACCGATTATAAACATTCCCGTTCTACTTCAGCTTACGGAGGTGACAACGGCCCTGAAGGAATTATCTACATCGCTCCTGAAAATACAACCACCAATAAAGGGTATGTGATTGTTGCCAATGAAATCAGCGGAACTCTATCCATGTATGAAGTGGCAATGCCGGCTACACTTGGAACAGGTGAGATAAAAACTGAACAGGCAACCTTCAACGTATTCCCAAATCCTGTCAACAAAGGAAATACACTTTACTTTAACAGAAAACAGGATTACGAATTGTATGATATGTCCGGAAAGTTAATCGCAAAGGAAAAAAATGCTTTAACAATAAGCACATCTAATCTTTCTACCGGAGTTTATCTTGTAAAAACTTCAGAAGGACAGATCAAAAGAGTCATTGTAAAGTAAACATAAATTACGGTATACATTCTATTTAGTTAAAGCTTCGGATTTTCCGGAGCTTTTTTGTTATTGAAAAATTTGAAGTCAGCTAAAATATAAAACTCATTATTTAAGATGATTTAACTTTTTGACATGCCAGAAAAAATCATTTTATTTCTATATTTACCTTCAACAAAACCAAATTCACAATGAAAAATATTAAAACTGCTGGAATTCTGGCTTTCCTTTTATTCGGAACAGGAACAGCTTTTTCACAATCCAGAAAAGTAGAATCTGTAAAAGGAGTAGAAAAAACAGAAAGTAATAAAGTCGTACATGTAGAAGGTGTAGGTCATACACTCAATTATGCCCTTAGTGGAGGCGTTGTTGAGGTAGAAGGTGGTGATAATACATTAACAGTCAAAGGAAGTGCAAAAAAAATTACTGTTTCGGGGACTGGTAATAAAGTATACATCGACAAAGTGGATAAAATATCCATGGAAGGAGGCGGCAATATAGTCTACTACCGAACTTCCGGAACAAAATCAGGAAAACCTGATGTCTCTATTGAAGGGGTAGGAAACAAAGTTGTAAAACAATAAAAATAATTAGAAAAGATTAGTTGCATGTTTGGATTTGCATTAGATACTGGAAATGATCCTGAAATCATTACATTAATAGATCAGGTAAAGAATATTGAAGGATCTAATCCTATTGCTTATAAAAAAATTAGGCTGGTGAATGTTCATAACATTTCCAACCTGATTTCTGCTATAGAAAATGCCTCTAAAATTTACCAGAATAATGGTTTTATTTGTAAACTTGACCCACAAAACAATATTATATCAAGTACTTTTATCACCAGCATTAAAATAAGTAAGTCCAAAAAAAATATTATTCTAACCGGTTTTGCGTGGACAAGTCCAAAAGGGTATCAAAAAGCTCTGGATATGAAACTCAATAATGAAATTAATGAAAAGAATATCTGGAAAAGTTTCAGAAAAGATGAACTACAGGGATGGCTTGTTTATGCTTTACATTCTCAGAATCCTGAAATAAACAGGCAAAACATCAACATTCAGATCGATGGAAATGAATTTCACAGCTTAGATGGTTTTTTTTGCACTCTGGGAGAAGAAATTCACGGAATTCTGGGATACTTCGGACGTAATCTATATGCATTGTATGATTGTCTCCATGGAGATTTCGGAGTAGAATCCATTTCAGAACTCAACTGGATCAATCATAAAAGAAGTAAAACAATACTGAAAACAAAATTTACCCAGATCGTTGAGATTTTTGAAGATCATAATGTCAAAGTTCTGCTGAACTAATTTTGTCATCAAAAACCTGTTAGGTTTGATTTATATTTCACTTATTATTTTCAACAAAAAAAGACAGGTCTTAAACAAGCCTGTCTTTTTAAAAATATCTCAGATATAATTTTACTCTACGTTGATTACCTTTTCGATTTCCGGTGCATGTTGTTTGATGGTATTTTCAACACCTAGTTTCAGGGTTGAAAAATTCAACGAACATCCGGAACAGTTACCCAAAAGTTTCACAAACACCTGATTATCTTTCACATCAATAAGCTCAATATCACCACCGTCTTTATTCAAAAACGGTCTGATGCTTTCCAGAGCTTCCATTACTCTTGTTACTGTATCTTCGTGCGTTATGTTTGTTTCCATATTTTTCAGTTCAATTTGGTTCTTTCAAATGTATTGAAAGGTATTATTATTTTGCTTTTGGTGAGCATCCTGCCATTGTTGAAATCTTTACTGCCTCAGTAGGAGGAAGACTTTTGTTTCTTTCCACTAAACTCTCCACCATTTTTCTTGCCGTTTCTGTGTAGATATCTGCAATTTTTGATCCTTCCTGAAGCGCGGCTGGTCTTCCTACATCTCCTGCTTCTCTGATGCTTTGGATTAATGGAATTTCTCCTAATACCGGAATTCCAAGATCTTCAGCTAAATATTGTGCTCCCTGGTTTCCAAAGATATAATATTTATTTTCAGGAAGTTCTTCCGGTGTAAAATATGCCATATTTTCTATTAATCCAAGAACAGGAATATTGATACTTTCCATCTGGAACATTGCAATACCCTTTCTTACATCTGCCAATGCAACATGCTGAGGTGTACTTACAATCACCGCACCTGTTACAGGTACTTCCTGAATAATTGATAAGTGAATGTCTCCTGTTCCCGGAGGAAGGTCTATCAATAAGAAATCCAGTTCTCCCCATGCAGCATCTCTGATCATCTGGTTCAAAGCTTTTGAAGCCATCGGGCCTCTCCATACTACAGCCTGATTAGCTCCTGAGAAGTATCCTATTGAAAGCATTTTTACCCCATAGTTCTCGATAGGTTTCATAAGATTCTTACCATTCACTTCCACAGAAATTGGCTTTTGCCCCTCTGTATCAAACATGGTAGGAACTGAAGGACCATAGATATCAGCATCTAATAATCCTACTTTAAAGCCCATTTTAGCTAACGTTACTGCCATATTTGCAGAAACCGTAGATTTTCCTACTCCTCCTTTACCGGAAGCAATAGCAATAATATTTTGAATTCCCGGAATTTGTTTTCCTTTGATCTGACTTTGCTGAATTTCACTAGGCTCCGGAGAAACGATTTTAAGTTTTAAATGAACGTTTTCTCCAAACTCACTGGCAAAAGCCTGTTTCATTGCAGCCTCCAGTTTTTTCTTTTCGTGCATTGCAGGCGAATGAGCAGTCATGTCAATATAAACATCATCACCCATAATCTGAAGATTATTCACCAAATCGTCTACTTCTATTTCTTTAAGGAAATCCTGAACCTTTTCTTTCGTCAACATATAAATATAAATTGTTTACAAATTTACGCATTTTTCACCTATTTAGAATAAGTAAACACAATCATAGATAAATTCTTTTGTAAACACAGACCTTCAGCCCTTTATATATCGGCAATTATTATCTGAAATAGGTTACTAACGGAATATTTTTATTCCAGAATTCACTGGATTTTAGCAGCCAGGAGGTAGAAAAGAAAAACAAGGATGTGGTTTCAAAAATAAGAGTAGAATAGGTTAAAAATTGATTGGCAGAAGCTGAATCATCCCCTAAAATAGCAATAAGCCCAATACACGCTAGACTGATGAGTATTCCCCAGCCACAAATTTTATAATACAGATTTCTGCGGCTTTTCTTAAGCGCTTCTTCTTCGGAAACAGGTTCCCCATCCTGTTCTTTATCACTTTTCTGAAAGAAATAGAGACAAAAAACGGCAAAAGACAAGAAAAGCAGCCCTGCACTGATATAGTGTACCCAGCTGAACCATTCCTGATAATTCGCTTTGTCTATCGTAATATAAATATTCCCTCCATAGCCTTGAAATCTGGTTGGGAATACAGCAACCAACACCGCCATTACTCCGGCAAAATTTGAAAGCATATTTTCATATTTATCTTTTCCTCTGTAAGTGGCAAACAATCCACCCAGAATACATAATGTTCCTACGAAAATTATGTGTCCGAAACTGTAGTAATAATGGCTGATACTTACTTTGAGCGGATGCTCGTCATTCAGGAAATAGGTCGTCGAAAAAAGAAGGAATGAAAGAAGAAATCCAAGTAATCCGATAAACATTCGAAGTTGGTAATAAGAGATCAATACTCCGTTATTATCATCCTGAGCCGTTTTTTTTAAGTTAGTTTCCATGAGGTTCGTTTTGAGGTTATAGTTGTTTAGAAGCAGAGGTTATAATGAAATTGTTATTTTATCAATAATTTTCACATTTTTATCCGGATCCAGCTTGAAATTGTTTTTGATAAATTTCTTTGGATCCTCGGTAAGCATCTCTTTTTGCAGACTGGAAGCCTGTTTCTTTTTTAATAAATTCATCCATTGGTATGTTTTTTTTATGGCAACTACATAGATGACGATTTCTTTATCTGTTATTTTAAACTTCAGAAAGTTTTTATTTCCTGTATTTATTTTCCCTGATGAAATTTCGGTGACATACAATTTAAAAAAATGATATCCGAAAAGAATATACCATCCAAAAAGCATGGATTGCAAAAGAGCGGAAATGATCAGCTGAGAGACAAAATAATTACAGCCCGCAGGAATTTTAAAGAAACTTTTTATTTCATTAATATGGATAAAAGACAAATGACTGTCCTCTAAAAAAGCAAATCCATAAGTGGGAAGTTTCATATATACAAACCACTGAACAGCAAACGATAACACAAACAAAAATCCCCTCAGAATTTTACTTGTCCATTTTTCCTTTTCGGAACATTCTGTATTGGTGACTTTGGTGATGGTAAAATGAAAAATCACAGGAATTAACAATAAAATTAAACCTTTCAAAATAGAATCTGAGTAACAATGGGTATAGGTAACGATTAAAGAGAGCAAAAACAACAATACGGTAAATTCATAATTGATGATAAAGAAAATGAGGTTCCAGAATGTTTTTTTACCGGATTTTTCTTTAGACGGATACCTGCCATCCAGTTGATATGTGAGTTCTGTAGTCGTTGTATTCTGCAGGATGGGAAGAGTGATTGTCTCTTTTAAAAAATCGGTAATATGTCCGAAAGCGCCGCCGCCTCCTGAAGTAATATAATGTTTGATCTCTTTGTCATAGCCTTTCTCATTTTCATCCAATTTATAATGTGAATAATGATGAATATCTCCTGTAAGCACGACATCAAAAATAATTTCCGACTTTATATTACTTGCCTCTAATTTTCTCACAGCTTCTTTCATCGTTCTGATGATATATTCCAGACTGTCCATACGCTGTCTTCTCTTGTGTCTGTCTTTTATCTGATAATTGTACCAGTAGGGTTCTGCAATGAGCAGGATAATATGATTGGTATCATTTCCTTTTGATATTTTCTCTACATATTCCGTAAAAAAAGTCATCTGAGGAATATCAATATCTCCCAGCAGCTGATTGTCAATACCCATTAAGTGAACATTCTCCCTTAGTGAATAGGCGAAATAACTTCTGTTCTGTACCGTTCTGTAGTCACTGATTTTACTTTTCTGGCACATCAGCCTGAAAAAAGCACTTAAACCATCATACCAGTCATGATTTCCTGGTGTGGCAATCAATATCGGACCTGCCTTTTTTGTATCAGGAGCAACAAGTCTTAACGGTCCTTTGAAGCGGTCTCTGTAATTGATTTCAGAACCTACGGGATATACCAGATCGCCTCCTACTACCAAAACAGATCCCCTTTTCAACCTGATTTCAACCTCATCCTCAACATCTCTGTTGAATTCATTTTTAAAAGAATAGGTATAGCTGTCTCGTGTCAAATGATAAAAGATACTGGTAGTAGCATCAAAGCCATCACCGGTATCTGCAATGAAATCAAACCACAATTCATCTTCCGGTTCATCACAGTTATTCTCTATCAGCTCTCTTCCCGTATCTTTTCCCAAAGCGGTCTGCATTTCTCTTTTATCAATGATAGAAAGGATATCTGCAGAAAGAGAAACCATTCTGAAACTATTCATAAGCCCTGTAAAATCAAACCATTTGACAGGTTTTCGGGGAATAAAGTAATAAGGATATTTCTCATCAATATCTTTGAATATTTTCACTTTTTTAGCAGTGTACAGACTGTCTTTAAAGTAAAAAATCAGAAACGCAGCTGCAGCAAGCAGCAAAAGGTAAAAAAGCAGTGTTTCCATCATGTTATTGAGTTTGTATTGATGTTCCCAATGCTTTTGACATTAAGGAACTTCTTTAGCCTGTCACACCAGAAATTATTAGTTTATAATCAAATTTACGAAATTTGAAATTCGATTCATATAACACTTTTGTGGTATTTTATTCGTTGATAAAAATATTTATGAGTAGGTATTTAAAATAAAATAATTAGATTTATTGACACCATTATCATTGCAAAACAATTATTATGAAAACCAACACCTACCCTTCCAAATATGCACTGTCAAAAGGAATTTTCACCGTTGGAAAAACGAAATTCAAATGGTACGATCTGGCTGATGATCCGGCCGAAATCTCCCCACAGGACATCCATAATGCCCGGCTGTGTATTGAATATGCAGAAGAAGACTTTCAGAATATTGATGATCTGGGATTTGTCATCATGCATCGTTGCGGAGAAAACTACCTTCTCCTGGTATGTACGTGGCGAAGTGAAAATGAATTATGGGAAAGTGTTTACTATGACGGTTCCGGCAACTTTGAAATATGGGACAGAAACAAAACCCACCTCCCTACTTACTGTGTCTGGGAAATGGGTATTGTTTATCATGAATCCCAGTCCTGGAAAAAATATCTGGGCTCCGGACGGGAAGAAAATGATAAGGAGGAATATCTCAATGCTGTCTTTGAAGGGGAAGTGTAAATATTTCGCACTGTCATTCTGACGAAGGAAGAATCTTATAAAAGAAGAGATTCTTCATTTCACTCCGTTTCACTTAGAATGACATCAAAAACAACAATTTAAATTCAAATTATCAGTTCGCTCTGTTTTTTTCATCAAACTTTACATTGCGGTCCATTCCTTTTACTTTTTTATTTCCGAAAGTATAGGTTGCGGATATGGTAAGTCTTCTTGCATCGTAATAATTATTATAAGAGTGTGTTCCTGTGGTATAATAAATTTCACCCTGACTTTTCCCTTGCTTCAAAATATCAGAAACAAATACATTCAGCTGAAGGCTTTTTTCCATAAGGTTTAGCTTCAGGCCTGATGTAAAATTCCCGGCAAACTTCATATATGAATTTCCTGAGTTGGAAGGCAGACGGAACCAGTAATTCAGAATCAGCTGTATGGTTTTGCTTGAATTGAGTGATATATTATTCTGAAAATCGAAATCATAGCTGTTTCCTTTTCTGGAAAGAGCATCCGTTGCAAAAACATCAGTATTCATATAAGAATAATTGGCCGAGTAATTAGCTTCCCATTTTTTGAAAAAAGTATCTGAGTAATTAAGCGAAACACCCAAACTGTTCTGATTGTAGTAATTTTCAAAAGTACTTACTCTGTTTTCACCTTTCAGATTAGCGAGCTGGCCAAACGCCTCCACTGACCTCTGAAAATAAGCAGACGCTGATAGTTTTCCTTTATAAACATAAGAAAATTCAAAATTATGATTGATAGACGGTTTCAGGAAAGGATTTCCGGTAAAATAGGAATTGATGTTGATGTACCAGCGGTATGGATTAATCGCACGAAATCCCGGTCTGTTGATTCTTTTGGAATAGTTCAGATTGAAGGTATGATTTTCATTGCTCTTATAGCTGATATAAGCTGTTGGAAAAAACTTCCCGTAAGAATTTTCGGTCTGCTGCCCGGATGTTAAAGAATTTCCGTTGACTACAGAATATTCGTAACGTAAACCTGCCTTTGCCGACCATTTTTCGCTAAATGATTTTTCAAAACTGATATAAGCGGCGTAGTTTTTTTCATTGTACTCAAACTCATTGCTCTTCAGGGGATCTGTGATATATTGTCCGTTCTTTAAATTCTGATAAAAGATATTGGAGTTATTATCAAAATTTGTGAACTTCACTCCTGTTTCTGTTTTCGCAAACTGATAAGGCAGTGTAAGATCTGCCTGCCCGGAATAAATTTTATAATCCACCATGGATGGTGATTTTACGATAAAGCGGTCTCCGGAACTTTCTGTGGTGGTAAAATCAATGATCGTTTCCGGAGTATTGGAAAAATAATTTCCGGTAATATTCAGTTTATTATCCTGTTTACCGAATTTAAGATCATAGTAAGCACTTGCTGTATGCTGTTTCCCTGTAGCTCTGTGTTCCGCATAAGTGAGTAAGGTATTGGTATAATTTCCATTTTGAAAATAGTCCGAAGTGTTGGTAATATCCATATTGGAATGTCCAAATCCGAAATCATAAATAAATCCGATATTGGAACGCTTACCCAACTGATAATCCAGACTTAAATTGGCACCCAGCCCATCGCCAAAATCTCTTCTGTTATCATTGCTTTTAAGGCCGTCTGCTCCTTCTATCCAGTAATTTTCATAAGAATGTTTTTCATTTTTATTCTGTCTTAATTTCAATGAAGTGCGCAGTTTTTCATTCTGATAATTCAAAGTTATACTGTTTGAATTTCCGGTATAGGTCTGCTGCTGAAGGCTGGAGGTAAGACTTCCACTCCATCCCAGATTCTGATTTTTCTTTAAAACAATATTGATCAGGCCGCTGTTTCCCTGCGCTTCATATTTGGCAGGAGGAGCTGTAATGACTTCAATTTTTTCTATATTTTCGGATCTGAGACTTTTCAGGTAAGTAACAAGTTCTGCATCTGACAAATTCAGAATCCTGTCATTGATCATTACTGCTACGCCACTTTTTCCGACAATGGAAACTCCGGTATTGTCATCTACTTTTACCAGAGGCGTCGTTGCAAGAGCATCTGCTCCATCCATTCCCTGTGAAGCCACGGAATTGGAAACATTGAAAACTAATCTGTCTGCTTTTCTCTCAATCAGCTTTTTTCTGGCGGTAAGTGTAACGCCTTCTATCTGTTTTTCTTTCTTTTTTTCGATAAAAAAATCGTGTTTCATCTCACCATTTACCGTCAATTCATTATTAGATATTTCTACACCGTCCTGGATAAGCTTAATATGGTAGTTCCCGTTTTCCGAAAGTTTCAGTGAGTAATTTCCTTTTTCGTCCGAAATAGCTGTCTGCTTCTTCTGATTTTTTTCTGCAACCACCTCAACGTAAGGAACAGCATTTCCGGTTTGGGTAATCTTTCCTGTTATCATCTGGGCAAATGCAGCTGCCGGTAACAGCATGATTACAGCAAGTAACGTCTTCTTCATGAATTATATCGTTTTTAATAAGACAAGCCGTAATCGACTTTTATTACATCTCTTTTACTGTTTTTCAATATCTTCGCTATTATAAAATCAGAACATGAAAAAAAGGCTTATTGCATTTTCAATATTTATTACTCAGATCATTTCCGCACAGAATTATTCTCAATATGTCAATCCAATGATAGGAACCGGGGGGCATGGCCACACTTTTCCCGGTGCTATTGTTCCATTCGGAATGGTGCAGCTTTCTCCAGACACAAGAATAGACGGAAGCTGGGACGGATGCAGCGGATATCATTATTCAGATTCTGTGATCTATGGTTTTTCTCATACCCATCTGAATGGAACCGGAGTTTCAGATTATGGAGACATTATGCTGATGCCTACAATGGGAAATCCAAATCTGAACAGCAAAGATTATTCCTCAAAGTTTTCACATAAAAATGAAAAGGCAACCGCCGGATATTATACTGTTAAATTAGATAAACATAATATTGGAGTACGCCTTACAACAACAAAAAGAGTTGGTTATCATGAATACACCTTCAACAATGCAGGTGATGCCAATATTATTTTAGACCTCAACCACAGGGATAAGCTTCTGGAAGGTGAAGTAAAAATCATTGATGATAAAACCATTGAAGTTTTCAGAAGAAGTGAAGCCTGGGCTACCAACCAGTATATCTACGCCAGAATTGAGTTTTCAAAACCTATGAAAATTTCAAAAAAAGAAGTCAACGGAAAACAGGAAAACCATCTTTTTACCGGAACAAAGCTTACGCTAGCATTTTCAACCAATGTAAAAAAAGGAGAAAAAATTAATGTGAAAGTTTCTATTTCTCCCACAGGATATGAAGGAGCAGGCAAAAATATGCTGGCAGAAGGACAATCAAAGGATTTTGATGCTGTAAGAAAACAGGCAGAAGCTAATTGGGACAAAGAGCTTTCAAAAATTGAAGTGAAGTCTGATGATAAAAATAAACTAGCCGTTTTTTACACTGCTCTTTATCATGTTTTTACACAACCGAACATCAATATGGATGTTGACGGAAAATACAGAGGCAGAGACAACAAGCTGTATAACGCAAACGGTTTTGATTATTATACCGTTTTCTCACTTTGGGATACTTTCAGAGGGGCTCATCCGCTGATGACTTTAATTGACCGAAAAAGAACCGCAGATTTTATCAACACCTTCATCAAACAACACGAACAGGGCGGAAAACTTCCGGTATGGGAGCTGGCTTCCAATGAAACGGAATGTATGATTGGCTATCACTCCGTTTCTGTGATTGCGGATGCTATGGCCAAGGGAATTCAGGGGTTTGATTATGAAAAAGCATTTCAGGCTGCCAAAGGCTCTGCAATGCAGGATATTTTCGGATTGAATGCTTATAAGCAGAATAATTATATCAGCATAGATGATGAGCATGAAAGTGTTTCCAAAACCGTAGAATATGCTTATGATGACTGGTGCATTGCTCAGATGGCAAAAATTTTAGGCAAAAAAGAAGACTATCAGTATTTCATGAAGCGTTCTCAAAACTGGAAAAACCTTTACAATCCTAAAACCGGGTTTATGCAGCCAAGAAAGAATGGAAACTGGTATGAACCATTTGATCCGAGAGAAGTAAACAACAATTATACAGAAGGGAATTCATGGCATTATTCTTATTCCGTGCAGCAGGATATTCCGAGACTTATTGCTGCACATGGCGGAAAAGAAAAATTTGAACAGTTCATTGATGCCATCTTCACTGCTCCTGATAAAACAACAGGTAGAGAACAGGTAGATATCACGGGATTGATGGGACAATATGCTCAGGGAAATGAGCCAAGCCACCACATCGCTTACCTGTACAATTTTGTAGACAAACCAGAAAAAACAGATGCCAAAATAAAATATATCCTTGATAATTTTTATAAAAATACTCCAGACGGACTGATCGGAAATGAAGACTGCGGCCAGATGAGTGCGTGGTATATCCTAAGTTCTATGGGAATTTATTCCGTTACCCCAGGATTACCGGAATGGGAAACAACTACACCTTATTTTGATGAAATTAAAATTCACCTTGAAGACGGTACTACAAAAACAATTACCAAAAATACCGGCAGAGCTGAGCTTAAGAAACTTGGTTTTGAAAATGTAAAACCTGTTAAGGACTTTAAATATTCAGAACAAACAGCTTCACCAGTAATTGCTGCAGACAGAATTTTCGATTTTTCTGCCAAAGTTCAAATCACTCCTTTACATCCAAATGACAAGGTGTATTATATGACCATGGATGAAAGCGACAGCAATAAAAGAAAGACGTTCTCTACTTACAAAGGACCATTTTCTATCACCAAAACCACACAGGTAATGGCTTATGCCGAAAGAAGCGGAGAAAAAAGCTCTGTCACCACAGCCCAATTCAACAGAAGACCTAATTACTGGGATATTAATATTCTGTCAAAAGTGACTCCGCAGTACAGCGCCACAGGAAACCTGGCTCTTATTGATGGAATCAGAGGTGATGTTAACTGGAGAAAGGGTGAATGGCAGGGATATCAGGGACAAAATTTTGAAGCAATTATTGATCTTAAATCTCCTCAGAACATAAAATCTTTATCTTCCACTTACCTTCAGGACAGCAGAGCATGGATTCTGATGCCTAAAAAGGTGGAATATTACGCTTCCATGAACGGAAAAGATTTTATCCTTCTGAAGACCATTGACAATGATATTGATCCTAAGGATGAAAAAGTACAGATCAAAGATTTTTCTACGGAAATTCTTCCTACCGAAGCCCGATATGTTAAAGTAAAAGCTTACTACTTCGGAAAACTTCCGGAATGGCACCAGGGAGCAGGAGGAGATGCTTATATCTTTATTGATGAGATTGGTATAAAATAAGGAAGACGGGAGAAGGAAGATGGAAGTTTCTATTCTACGAATTACTTCCTGAAGTCAGTTTATATAGAATTTAGTTTTCAAAAAGTTAATAAAACAGACTGAAATTAATCTGTAAACTTCCAGAAACTTCCTTCTTCCATCATCAATCTTCCAGCTAAAAAAATTGCCCTTCAAAATTTGAAGGGCAATTTTTTTATCAATTCATTCTTTCCGACCATTGCAGAACTTCCGGAAGTTCAATATCAGAAAATTCGATGTGGATGACTCTCCTTTTCTTTCCGTTGGTGGTTCGGTTGGATCCATGAAGCGTTAAAGGTTTCATGATCATAATTCCGCCTTTTTCCACGTTGCAGATTTCTTCTGTTTCTACAGTCCAGTCAATAGTTTCCGGTCTGTAAATACCTTTTGCATGAGATGTGGGAACTACTTTCAAAGCGCCATTATTCTCATCGGTATCATCCAGATGGATTCTGATGGTATAAATATTTTCCAGAATATTCAGTGGCGGCTGTACCGCAAACTGATTCTTTTTAGTTGTCCATGGGCCAAAATCAGGCAGATCCAGCTTTTTATCAACAGAAATAGTCAGATCCTGATGATAGGCTACATACCAGTTGGAGGTTTCAGGCTTATCAAAATAAATACTTTTGACCACAAAATATTTTTCCCCGAAGATTTCCTTCACCACTTTCCGAATGTTTTCATTGAAAATAAGGTCTTTGATTTCCGGGACTTCTTTTAAAAACTGTCTTATGGCAAAAAGGGCTTCAGATTTTCTGAAATTCTCTTTTGAAGTGTCTATATTTTGAAGAACTTGGTTTATTTCTTCAAGTTCTTTCTGTGAAAACACATTATTGATAACAGCAAAGCCATATTCAAGAATATGGCTTTTATTGTTTTGTAAGTTATTTAAACTCATTGTTCTATTTAAATTTTGTCTAATGGTTCTGTCAACTGTCCTTCCCATTTGGAAACTGCTGAAGTGGCCAATGTATTTCCTAACACGTTGGTCATACTTCTTCCCATATCACAGAAATGGTCAATTGGCAGGATTAAAGCAATTCCTTCCGGTGGAATACCAAACATGGAACACGTTGCCACAATAATTACCAGGGAAGCTCTCGGAACACCGGCAATTCCTTTTGAAGTAAGCATTAATACCAATAGCATGGTGATCTGCTGTCCAAGGCTCATTTCGATACCGTAGATCTGCGCAATAAAGATGGAGGCAAATGTCATATACATCATACTTCCATCCAGGTTGAATGAATATCCTAAGGGTAAAATAAAAGATACTACTCTGCTGTTGCACCCGAATTTCTCCAATTCTTCCACCAATTTCGGGAATACTGCTTCTGAGCTCGTTGTAGAGAAGGCAATCAGTAATGGCTCCTTAATTCTTTTCAAAAGATCGAAAAGACGGTTTCCTAAGATAAAATACCCCACCAGTAAAAGTACCAGCCAAAGAACTCCTATCGCAAAGAAGAAGTCTCTCAGATAAATAGCATATACTTTAAAGATTTCAAAACCATTAGTTGCTACTACTGCTGCAATAGCTCCCAATACTCCCAGCGGAGCAAACCACATGATATATCCTACCATTTTAAGAATCGCATGAGCGATGATATCAAAAAGCTTCACCACAGGCTTAGAATATTCTTCTCCTAAATTGGCAAGTGCAACTCCAAACATCACAGCAAATATCACGATCTGCAATACTTCATTGGTAGCAAAGGCTTCAAATAAACTTTTAGGAATCATATGTTTGACAAAGTCTTCCATGGAAAAACTTTTACTGCTTTTAAGAAGCTCATCAGCAGAAGATACGTCCTGAATCGGTAGTTTTGTGACATGTCCCGGCTCCAGCCAGTTAACGAGAATCAACCCGATGAAAAGGGAAATCAGAGAAGCGGAAATAAACCAAAGCATTGCTTTTGTTCCTACTCTTCCAATCATTTTGATATCACTCATTTTGGCAATTCCCACTACTAATGTCGTAAAAACCAATGGAGCAATAATCATCTGTACCAATCTGATAAAAACCGTTCCTAACAGTTTTATGTTCTTGGAAAAAGGTTCTGCATTCTCAGGATACTTCACGTGTACAATACCTCCAATTCCAACTCCCACAAGAAGGGCAATGATAATTGCTATAAAAAGTTTATTCTGTCCTTTCATATATATAGTTCAATTTGCGCAAATATAATGGTTTTTCAATTGGCAGAAGATTTTCTTCAATGAGCATTAAGTTTACATTAAGTTTTTAATACCTAAAAATTAAAAGCCTGGTTTAGAAAATATTGTAAAAAAATTAAGAAACATTTATTGAATTTTTATTCTTTTGGTACAAATTTTATTATTACATTTGATTGTATAACAACATTAATAAATATACAATATGAAAAAAACTATTGCAATGGCTGCATTAGCTGTAGCTGTATCTTTCGGTGCTATTTCTTGTAAAAAGAAAATTTCTGATGCCGACCTTCAGACTCAGGCTACAACGGTAGTAACTTCTAATCCCAATGCTTCTGTTGAAGTAAAAGAAGGTGTAGCTCACTTAAGCGGTACTTTCGCAGATCAGCAGTCTAAAGATGCGATGATCGCAAAACTAAAAGCGATCAACGGAGTAAAAGACGTAATGGATATGTCTACTGTAGCAGCTGCTCCTGCTCCTGCACCTGTTGAAACCACTTCTGCTGTAGATCCTGCTGTTCAGAAAAAAGTTCAGGATGCGGTGAAGGATTTCCCTTCTGTAAAGGTAGAAGTTGTAAACGGACAGCTTACTCTTACAGGAAATGTTTCCGGCCTTCAGGCTAGAAAAATCAAAGAATCTGTAGATGCTTTGAAAATCGGAAAGTATAACAACAACCTAATCGTAAAATAATTATTAAAATGAGCGAATTACAAGATAAATATTCAAGCGTAGTTTCAGCGGCACAGTCTGCAGGAATTTCAAATCTTCAGGTTCAGGAGCAGGACGGGATTCTTTATGTTTCCGGAAACGCTTCCAATACTGCGGCTAAAGATGCTGTATGGAATGCTTTAGGAGCTATTGATTCTACTTATTCTGCTTCAGATATCAATATTGATGTACAGGTTGCAGGTCTTACTTCAGGAGCTTCTTTAACAGTAGCAACGGAAGATTCTAATCTGAATATCAGACAGGAACCTTCTACTGAAGCTGCTGTAGTAGGTAAAGCGGCTAAAGGTTCTTCTGTAACTCTAATTGAACAAACTTCTGATGACTGGTGGAAAGTGAAAACAGCTGAAGGTCAGGAAGGATATGCTTATTCAAGATATTTAAGAGCATAATTTCTATTAAAATATAATAAATTTTCATAAAAAAAGCATAGAAACATCCCACCTTTGGGATGTTTTTATATTTTTACCGTCCTGGAAAAAAACAATGAAGAAAACTCTGTTGCTACTGGCTTTGATGTTCACAGCATTTATTCTGCATGCACAAAAATTACACATCGATGGAAAAATATCAGATTCTGAAAAGAAATCGATACAAAATGCCACTGTTTATCTTTTGAAAGAAAAAGATTCATCCATTGTCAATTACACGGCAACTAATAAAGAAGGTAAATTCTCACTGAAGATTGATGATATGAAAGAGCCTTCCATTCTAAAAATTGATGCCGAGAAACAGTCTCCTTATTCGAAAAAATTTGAGAAAATAGATCAGTCTATATCTTTAGGAGATATTCAGCTTGAAAAAAAGGGTATTGTCAACAATATTGATGAGATAAAAATCACGGCATCACCGGTAAAAATTAAAAAAGATACCATTGAGTTCAGTGCGTCTGCAATCAAAGTACGACCTGACAGTAAAATAGAGGAGCTGCTGAAGCAGATTCCTGGTGTTGAGATCAGCAATGAGGGAAAAATTACGGTTAACGGGAAGGAAGTGGATCAGATTATGATCAATGGTAAACCTTTCTTTGATAAAGATGGCAAAATTGCCCTGCAGAATTTACCTGCAGATATCATCAAGAATATTCAGTTTACAACAACCAAAACAAAGGAAGAAGAACTTAGCGGGAAAGCACCCAAATCTCAGAATACCACCATCAACTTTAATATTGACGAAAAGAAAAATAAAGGATTGCTGACAAGACTTACAGTTGGTTACGGATCAGATAAGCGGTATGAAGCAAGCGGATTGGCCAGTTATTTTAAAGGGGACACAAAAGTAAGCATCCTTGCTTCTTCCAACAATATCAATTCACAGGGATTTTCCAGAGATGAGGTTTTTGACAGTATGGGAAGCGGCCGGAATGCATGGATGATGCAGGGCGGATCAGTCTCAACGGTAGGAAGTACGACGTATTACAATCAGGGAGGCGGTACAAAAGGGATTCAAAGATCTACAACCATTGGATTGAATTACAGTGATAAAATGGGGAAAAATGCTGATCTGGATTCTTTCAGTCTGATGCATTCCGATTCTAATACAGAAACAAGATCCAAAACTTCAAGATCTACCCTTCTACCGGATTATACCCTTCAGACCAATTCTGAGAGTAATGGAGAAAATGAATCCAAACAATACAGCTTTGATACTTCAGTAAACGTTAAACTGGATTCCCTGACAAGTATTTATTTTTCTCCAAGATTTTCAAAAAACAGCAGCTTTAGTTTTAATAACTCACGATCATCTTCTTTAAAGAATGGCAGCCTTCTGAATGAAAGTAATTCATATTCAAGTAATGATTCTGAAAATAATTCATTTAATCCAAACATCTATTTTTCAAGAAGATTCAAGAAAAAAGGACGTTCTGTTTCAGCTAATATAAACAGTTCTATTTCTGAATCTAAAAGGGATAATCTGAATCAGTCTCAGAACACCTTCTATCAGCAAAGCGGCACTACTGTTGACAACAGAGATCAGTTAGCCAAAAATAAAAATCAGAATAATACGTTTAATTTCAATGCGGGATATACAGAACCCATTTCCGATTCGTCCAGTGTAAGTTTTGAAGTAAAATATGAAACAAGATCATCCAGAGATCTTAGAAATGTAAATGATTTTGATAATGCAACAGGTGATTACACCAAATATAATCAACTTTTATCCAACAATATGAGGCAGAGAATCAATCAAATCTCTCCTGAACTAGCTTATCAGATCAACAAAAACAAACTCAACTTCTGGGCTTCTGTGCATCTTAATATTTCGGATATGAAAGTAAATTCTATCTTTAACGGACAACAATATGATCTGCAGAAAAATTTTGTACTGCCTGAATATGATCTAAACCTTTACTACCAGCTTGGTGAAGGAAAAAATCTAAGTATTTACAACTCCTCCAATTACACGATCCCAACGGCAGAACAGCTTACTCCGTATAAGGATGAAACCAATCCTTTGGCAACCTATCAGGGAAATCCTGATCTGAAAAACACTTGGACCAACAATCTTTCTCTATATTTCAGCAATTATAACAAGGTAAAAGATCTCAGCTATTATATCAATGTGGGCTTTACCTACAGAAACAATGATATCATCAATTTTACGAAATATGATAATGCAGGAAAACAAATTGTTACTTATGATAACGTGAGCGGAAATAAAAGCATTAACGCCAGCGGAGGATTAAGCAAAACCCTGAAATGGAACAACAACAAACTTACCATCAGTCCAAGGTTCAGTATGAATTATGCCTATAATAATGGTTTTATCGACGGCCAATCGTTCACCAGCAATTCATACAATCTTAATCCGGGACTTAACCTGGTCTATGAAATCAAGGATAAAATGACGATTAAACCCTCTTACAGACTTGGGTACAGCTTCTCAAACTACACCAATTATAGTATAAACAAGATAAATACAGCCAACCAGTCATTAAAACTGGAACTGACCAATTATATGCTGAAAGGTGGATTTGTATTTGGAAATGATTTTGAATATAACACCAGCTCCAATATTGCTCCTGGCTTTAAAAAAGACTTCTACTTCTGGAATACCAGTCTGGGCTACTCATTCTACAAAAAACAATTTACAGCAAAAGTGAAGATCTATGATGTTTTAAATCAAAATCAAAGCGTAAAAAGAACCATCACAGATTCTTATTTTGAAGACCGTGAAGACCTGATTCTGAAACGATACATCATGTTCTCTATCAGCATGAAGCTGAATAAGTTTGCAGGTAAAAAAATGTAATAATACAACACCATACTTTTATATATATATTTTTGATAATGGCCGGATCTTTCCGGCTATTTTTATGAATACAACCAAGATGTATCAATAAACGTGTTTTTATTTTTAAATTAGCAGCAAATTTTTTTTATGAAAATCCATATTTCAGTATTATGTATTCTTTTTTTCATTCTTGGAAAAGCTCAGAAGACGGAACAGAAAGATACTTTCGTTAAAGACAATTTCACCAAGAAAGAATTTTATATTCCGATGCGTGATGGAGTGAAACTTTTCACAGCCGTATATATCCCGAAAGATATATCAAACAAAAACAAATATCCGTTTCTGATGCAGAGAACCTGCTACAGCATTGCCCCATACGGAGAGAATGAATATAAAACAAAGGTAGGTCCCAACACCTATCTGATGAAAGACAAGTATATTTTTGTGTACCAGGATGTACGCGGAAGATATATGAGTGAAGGTACTTTTACCAATATGACTCCTCAGGTAGAGCGAAAAACTAAAAAAGATGTTGATGAAAGTACAGATACCTATGATACCATCGAATGGCTTTTGAAAAACATCAAGGATAATAATGGAAAAGCAGGTCAGTTCGGGACCTCTTATCCTGGGTTCTATACTGCTGTAGGAACGTTGTCACAACATCCTGCTTTGGTTGCTTCATCTCCTCAGGCTCCGATTTCTGATTTCTGGAATGATGATTTCCTTCATAACGGAAGATTTATGCTTGGCTATTTCAGAACATTTCCTGTTTTTGGAGTTCAGAAAACACAGCCGGAAAAACAGGCGTGGTATATGGATTCTTTCGTTAAACAGACTTCTGAAGACGGATTAAAGTTCTACAGAGATATGGGTACTCTAAAGGACGGATATGAAAAATATTACAAAAATAATTTCTTCATGACAGAAATTATGAACCATACCAACTATGATGAATTCTGGCAAAAAAGAGGGCTTCTTCCTCATCTGAAGAATATCAATCATGCTGTAATGACTGTTGGAGGATGGTTTGATGCAGAAGATCTTTCCGGTCCTTTGAATATTTATAAAACTATCGAAAAAACAAGTCCTAAAGCTAAAAATACAATTGTAATGGGACCTTTCTCTCATGGCGGCTGGTCTCAGGAGCAGGGTAAACATTTCCACAGCGAAACCTATTTTGGTGACAGTATTGCAACCTATTATCAGAAAAATATTGAAACCAGATTCTTCAATCATTATTTGAAAGGCAACACAAAAGAAGATGCCGGACTTCCTGAAGCACTAATGTATGACACCGGAGCTAAAGAATGGAAAGAATTTGCTTCTTATCCGCCTAAAAATGCTCAGAAAGTTAATTTTTATTTAGCTGATAAAACCTTGAAAAAAACTTCCGGACAAGGATATTCTGAATATTACAGTGATCCTAACAATCCTGTTGTAAGCTCAGATCACTTAAAAGATTTCAATGGCTTCACTCCGAAAAATTACATGTCGGAAGATCAGAGATTTGCAGTAGGAAGACCCGATGTATTGACTTTCACAACAGATGTTCTGACAGAAGATATTGCATTTGCAGGAGAGATTATGGCCAAACTGAACATTGCATCCACTTCTACAGATGCCGATTTTGCCGTAAAACTAATTGACGTTTACCCTGAAGATTTTAAACCTGCAGAAAAGAAAGATGGTGTTATATATGGTAACTATCATCAGATGGTAAGAAGTGAAATAATGCCTGCCAGATTCAGAAATACGAGAGAAAAGGGAGAGGCTTTGATTCCTAATCAGAAAACGGCTGTTAATTTCAGACTTCAGGATGTGGTTCACACCTTCAAAAAAGGACATAAAATCCAGATTCAGATCAGCAGTACGTGGTTCCCGCTTTTTGCGATCAACCCTCAGAAATTTATGGACAATCCGAATTTTGCCAACAAAGAGGATTATACCAAGGCATTTATTAAAATATATGATGACAGCTCCATTGAAGCTGAAGTTTTAAAATAAATTGAAAAAGCTGTTCGTCTGAACAGCTTTTTTGTTTTTAGGAACTGTTTTTTTAGGTTTCGGCTAAAGCCAGATGAATCTGTTTTTTTATTTAAGTGGGCTAAAGCCCACTCTTATTGATAAAATCCTGAAAATAAATTATTCTTCAATGGTTCTAAAGGTCAGGTTTACTCTGGGAGTTTTCACCTTTGTCGTGGGCGGAAGCCTGTGAAGCCAGTTATCCTGTGTAGTTCCTTTCATAATTAATAAGCTTCCGTTTTCCAGGAATACTTCTGCCTTTTCTTTGGTTGTTTTATGTTTAAATAAAAACTTTCTTTCCGCTCCGAAAGTCAGAGAAGCAATGGCTCCGTGTTTTTTCAGATCTGTTTCACCATCACTGTGGTAGGCCATTCCTTCACTTCCGTCATGATATAAATTGAGTAGACATGAATTGTAGGTTTCTCCTGAAACTTCCTCACATCTTTTTTTTAGTTCCAGTAATTCCGGAGTCCAGAATTTTGCATATTTTGTCCGTTTAGAATACGTATATTCAAAAGGTTTTTCTCCGAACCAGGCCACTTTTCTTTTGGTTAAAATCAGTTTTCCAAAGATGATTGCTTCATCATTTTCCCATGGAATCTGTTTCAGTAAATAGGTATAAAAAGAATCTGAAAGTTCTTTAGAAAAAATCTTTCCATAATAATGAACGGTTCCGTCATGTGGAAGTATGTTTAAGGGATAGTCTGATATTTCTTCAAAGAGGCTCATCATAGTTTTTTAATTAAATGCTTTATTTTGTAAAAAGTACAATGTAAAATGTATTTATTATTCTTATAGTTAAACACAAATTACACCAATATTTTTCACAAATGACACAGTAGAATTCATCAATAGGAATGGGTTTTAGCCCGTTTAATCAGGAACAAGAAACACATTGGCTTTAGCCAAAACCTATCAATACATGGTATTTCAAGAATAAATATGTGAACCTTCCCAACCTACAATCAGCTGTTTCCTGTCACTTCCCCAACGGTATCCGCCGAGATGTCCGGTAGACTGGATCACACGGTGGCATGGAATAAGAAATGCAACAGGGTTACTTCCAATAGCTGTTCCCACCGCTCTGGATGCTTTAGGGTTTCCTATTTTTTCGGCAAGGCTGCCATAAGTAGACAATTTTCCCATGGGGATTGTCAACAGGCTTTCCCAGACTTTAAGCTGGAAATCGGTTCCTTTTAAATGTAATTTTATTGTATTGAGTTTTGTCCAGTCTTTATCAAATATGGACAATGCATTCTTTTGAAGGTTATCTTGCAGTTCAGTAAAAGAAGCATTGGGGAACTTCTGTTTCAGCTCCCCTAATGCTGTTTCTTTATTGTCTTCAAAAGCCATATAGCAGATTCCTTTTTCTGTAGAAGCTACTATTATATTTCCGAAAGGACTTTCAGAAAAACTGTAATGAATACTAAGGCTTTTTCCGCCATTTTTATATTCTGCCGGAGACATTCCTTCTACCTTTACAAACAGGTCATGAAGCCTGCTGGTACTGGAAAACCCTGTCTCGTAAGCGGTATCAAACAAACTTGCTTTTTCTTCCTTCAATAGGTTTTTAGCGTGTTCAAGACTAATGAACTGCAAAAACTTTTTCGGACTTGTTCCTGCCCAATCTGTAAAGATTTTCTGAAAATGGGCGGGACTTAAGTGAATATTCTCTGCCACTTCCTCCAAACTTGGCTGAAGCCTGAAATTGCTCTGGATATATTCTATCGCCTTAGCAATTCTGTTATAATCTATCTGATTTTGTGTGGACATTGTATTATTATTTTACCTCACAAATTTCCAAAGAATATACGGCAGAAAAAATCCGATTCTTGCGGAATATTAGTTGTTGTTATAAATATCGTTATAAGCAAGCATTTTATAATATAACTTAGCGGCAAGGAAAGCTGTTGGCTTAGCCATTGGGGAATCCATTAATTCTACAATGTCAAATGCTACTACATTACATTTTTCAAATACTTTTCTTAATAATTCCAGTGTTGGATACCATTGTAATCCACCTGGTTCAGGAGTTCCTGTAGAAGGAGCAATGGAAGGATCAAAAGCATCTAAATCAATCGTGATATAAACGTTTCCTGAAACTTTTTCCAATACATCATTCACCCAGTTCTCGTTGTTTGCAATCTCGTGAGCAAAGAATACTCTTCCTTCTGGTAAATATTGAGCTTCTTCAGCATCCATAGAACGGATTCCCACCTGAACCAAGTTATGTTTCTGGTTCGCTTCAAATACAGCGCAAGCATGATTAGAAGTAGAACCATGGAACTCAGGACGTAAATCTGTATGAGCATCTAACTGAAGAACGGTAAGGTTTTCAAATTTCTCTCCTACTGCACGGATAGAACCGATAGACACAGAGTGTTCACCTCCAAATAAAGTAAATACTTTCCCTTCATTGTTCAAAAGTTCTTTTGTTTTCTGGTAAACAGCTTCTGTCATTGCTTCCGGGCTTGAATTTTCAGAAACTTCTCCTGCCAGATATACTCCCTGAAGGTAAGGTTCTGTTTGGGTTTCAATATCATAAAGCTCCATGTTTTCAGAAGCATCTAAGAATAATTCAGGACCTTTATCGGCTCCCTTTCCCCATGTTGAAGTTCCATCATAAGGAACAGTTACCAACATTACTTTCGAATTCTCTAGCGTTGCGTTTTCCTCGGGAATTCCTGCGTATGTTTTCATATATAATTATTAATTAAAAAATTAAATGATTGAAAAATTAATAGATTCCACAAAGATACAAAGAGTTTATGAGTTGGAGAGTAAGAGTGTCGGAGAGTTTGTGAGTTACAAACCTGCTACCTATCATCTATTACCTTTATTCCCTTTCCATTCTCAACTCAAATAGTTATTTTTGTACAAAACTCATTATATGCCTTTAAAAGCTGTTCTTTTCGATATGGATGGAGTGATTGTAGATACAGAGCCATTGCATAGAAAAGCTTATTTCAAAACGTTTGATGAATTGGAAATTGCTGTTTCCGAAGAGCTGTATACCTCTTTTACCGGGGCTTCCACCAAAAGAGTTTCTGAAACTTTGATCAATGAATTTAATTTAAATCAGACTTATGAATCCATTGCGGGAATCAAAAGGTCTCATTTCAAAGATTATTTTTATAATGATGATGAATTTGATTTAATCCCAGGGGTAAGAAAACTGATCGAACATTATCATGAAAATGGAATAAAGCTTATTCTGGCTTCTTCAGCCACCATGGTAACAATCAATATGGTTTTTGAAAAATTCGGGTTGGAAAAATATTTCAGCGGAAAGATCAGTGGTGCCGATTTAAAAGAATCAAAACCTCATCCTGAAGTTTTTTTACTAGCTGCAGAAATGGCAGAAGAACCTGTTGAAAACTGTATGGTGATTGAAGATTCTACCAATGGAATTCTTGCTGCACACAGAGCCAAAATTTTCTGTGCAGCTTACAGAAGTCCTCATTCAAAAAATCAGGATTATACGCTGGCAGATACTGTAGTTACTGATTATAAGGAACTCGAACTTGATAAAATTTCAATGTATTTCTAAATAAAAAGCTCTCAGAATCTGAGAGCTTTTGTTTTATAAGTTTTGGCTAAAGCCAATTGACTTTTCTATTGATTGTAAATGGGCTAAAGCCCATTCCTATTGATCATAAATTATTTATACCCAAGAATTTTCAGGATATCTTCCGGTTCCTGCTTTTCACGGAAAATTTCATATTGCAACTCACCGTTTTCATCCTTTTGGATCAGGACGTGTCTCGGCTGAGGCATCAGACAATGGTGTACTCCACCATATCCTCCAATTGTTTCCTGATAAGCTCCAGTATGGAAGAATCCAATATACAATGGCTTAGTATCACTGAAAACCGGTAAATAAATTGCGTTGGTATGCTGTTCGGAGTTATAATAATCATCTGAATCACACGTCAGTCCTCCTAAGAATACCCTTTCATAAGAATCTTCCCAACGGTTAAGCGGAAGCATGATAAAGTGTCTTGAAATCGCCCATGTATCAGGAAGAGTGGTCATGAAAGAAGAGTCAATCATATTCCATTTTTCCCTGTCATTCTGACGTTTCTGAGAAATGATTTTATAAAGATTCGCTCCGCTTTCTCCTACAGTAAAGCTTCCGAATTCTGTATAGATATTAGGTTCTTCTACACCTTCTTCTTCACAGAATTTTTTGATCTGAGAAACGATCTCTTCTACCATATACTGATAGTCGTAATCAAAATTCAAAGAAGTTTTGATTGGAAAACCACCTCCGATATTCAATGAATTTACTTCCGGAGCAATTTTTTTCAAACGTGCGTATACACGAAGACATTTATACAATTCGTTCCAGTAGTAAGAAGTATCTTTGATCCCGGTATTGATGAAGAAGTGAAGCATTTTCAATCTTGCATTCGGGTGTTCGGCAATCTTCTGGCTGTAATAAGGAATAATATCTTTATATCCGATTCCTAATCTTGAGGTATAGAACTCGAATTTCGGTTCTTCCTCTGATGCAATTCTGATCCCGATATTGAAGGTAGAATCAATACTTTCCGTAAGTTTATCTAATTCTCTGTAATTATCAAGAATCGGGGTAATATTTTCAAAACCATTGTTGATCATATCTGAAATATTTGTCAGATAATCATCTGTTTTAAAACCATTACAGATTACTTCAATGTTTTTATCTACCTTTCCTTTTTCGTAAAGGGATTTTACAATATCCATGTCATAAGCAGAAGAGGTTTCTATCGAAATATCATTCTTCAAAGCTTCTTCCAATACGAAATTGAAATGACTGGATTTTGTGCAATAGCAGTAGGTATAATTCTTTTTATATCCGGTTTTTTCAAAAGCTTCTTTAAACCAGCTTTTGGCCTTCTGAATATTTTGAGAAATTCTCGGCAGATAGCTAATCTTTAGCGGAGTGCCAAATTGTTCAACCACATCCATCAATGGAACGTCGTGAAACAACAAATTGTTCTCAGATACATTAAATTCCTCCGTAGGAAAATATAATGTCTGATCAATAAGTTCCGAGTACTTTATTTTCATTTCTAAACAAGTGAATTAAGAAATGCAAAATTGCTAAAAAAGTTTGATTTTCGGGTGTTAAAATTATTATAATTTTAAATAAAGACCCAATATTGTATCCTGCAAAAATTTATCTCTGATAATCAATAGGTAAACTTTTGAATATACTCTGTTCTTTTGATATCTGAAATTCCTAATACCTGCTGAATATAGGCATCTGTGGAACCATATTTTTTATCAATCTCACCAAAAGCGGCATCAAGGTATCTTTTTTCTACCCAGCTCAGTTTTTCCAGCACCTGTAAATCCATCTTTGGATAGATAAAATGTAAGCTATTGGCAAGGCGAAGTCTTTTCTGAACCATATCTTTTCTATAGTTGTTGGATAGAAGATATTCATTATAAATAGTCTCTTTATCAAACTTCAGTATAGTTAAGATGAGCGCTGTGGTAATTCCTGTTCTATCTTTTCCTGCAGTACAGTGGTACAAAACAGGATCTTCAGATTCCAGGATATCAGTGATGATTTTCTTTATGATTTCCGGGTTTTCCGTAACGTATTCCCGATAGAAATCTATCATTCTCTTGTCTGCATCAGAAGCATTCACTTTACCTTTCAGAACCAGTTTTTTTGCCTGGGCCAGCTGATCTCCCTCATCTTCAAACGCTGAATATTTTTTGTAAACTGTACATGAAGGAAGCTGATCAGGTTTCTGAGCAATTTCCTTTGAATTTCTAAGATCAATAATCTCTTTGATTCCCAATTTTTCAAGATCGTCAAAAGATTTCCTTTTAAGCTTATTAAGATGGGCACTTCGGTAAAGTTTTCCTTCTTTCAGTGTTCTTCCTTCTGTATTTTTAATATTTCCTACCGTCCGGAAATTGGTTACTTTCTTGATATGAATCACTTTTTCAGTCTCACTTTTTCCATATTCAGGGGTTTCAAAATGCTGTGTTTTGCATGAGAAAACACTGCATAATGAAATGGTGAAAACTGATATTTTGATTAGTTTATTCAATAATTTTTATTTTATGTGAGAATTAGTAACAAGCCTGTAAAATCTTTTCATTTGCCAACTTTCTAAGTTTTGGCTAAAGCCCGTTTCTATTGATAGGGTAACTACTCGATAAAAACCTTTAATAGATTGCAGGATATTCTATTTCACTCATTCCTACAAATAACAAGACATCACCTGATTCATATTCTACGAAAACTTCATCTTCAACGGCAAAATTCCGGGTTCCTATTCTCGAGGTAATACTTAGGATTTCATTTGTCAAAGGCCAGTTGAGTCCTTTTGTTGTAATATTATTCACTGATGGAAATGGATAGAGAGAAATCATTCTATTTTTCACTCCTTCTAATTTAAAATAATTGGGAATAAAATAATATTCTGAAAATTCGTCATAAAATTTAATGTTCATCCGGTCTTTGAATGCATAGGCAACGGTAAGATTTCCCAGAAAGTGATCCTGTTCACCTCCACTTCCTCCGAAAACATCAATCTCCAAAAAGCCTTTTTCCAAAATGATTTCCAAAGCTTTATGAAAATCTGTTTTCTCCTGATCCAATGTAAGGATAAATTTTCCCTGATACATATCTTCATCTGATCCGGAATGTGAATCAAAATCCCCGGATATAAAATCCAGCTTACCCAGAGGAAAATTCATTCTTTTTAAATAATGAAAAGCACCGTCTGTACAGGCAATCAAACTATAGTTTTCCGGATTGGGTAGCGATTTTGGAGCATCTCCGTTGATGAAAAGTAATGCTTTATCTCTCATTCGGGTTCCAGTATTCTTCCGGTTCGTTGTTCAGTTTTGAAATATATCTTGCCAACACAAAAAGATAATCTGAAAGTCTGTTTAAATATTTAATCAATTCAGGACGCACTTCTTCGGATTCATTCAAAAATACCAATGAGCGTTCTGCTCTTCTGCAGATGGTTCTTGCAGCATGTAAAAAAGTGGCAGATTTTCCACCCCCTGGAAGAATAAAATATTGAAGTGGCTCCAGTTTGTCTTCAAAAGCATCCATCCACTGTTCCAATTCTTCAATTTCTGTTTCTGAAATAATAATCGGAAGGCGTGATTTTCCGTTGGCCAGCATCAGTTTATCTGTTGGCGTAGCAGCCTCGGAACCTACAGTAAACAAATCAAACTGTATTTTCTTAAGTTGTTTTAAAACTTCTTCATCTGCGATATGACTTTTGGCAATCCCGATGAATGAATTCAGCTCATCTATATTTCCATAACTGTCTACTCTGGCACTGGCTTTAGAAACTCTTGTTCCGCCATATAATGCCGTCTGACCTTTATCTCCTGTTTTCGTATAAATTTTCATAGTACTAAAATACCTTTTTTTGTATAAAGTACAATGTAAAAAGTAGCAATAACTGCCTATTCTGCCTGAAAAAATAATTAGCTGACATTAATTCTAATGTCAGCTAATATTTGTAGGTGGGTTTTATATCTTTTGAAATTGCCTGTCCTTTTTAAGTATGACAAAGCAAATGTTAATTCTCTTATTTAGAGATTAAAAAGTATAATTAACATTGAGCTGAAAAGTTGTTCCGTTAAATCCGAACTGATTCACCTCCCAAGGATACTTAAATCTTCCTCCAAGATCTGTTACTATATCTCCTTTGCTGTCTATGACATCCGGATAAATATTAAATAGATTATTTACAACTCCGGAAACTTTAAGATCTTTGGTGATTTTATAGGTTAAAACTATGTCTGTAATGACCTTTCCAGAAAATGTCTGATCTTTAGCAGGATCAGTTGCATGCTGCCAGGTAACAGACCCAAAGTAAGTATTATTAAGGTTAAAATTAAACTTTGAAATGTCATACGAAAGACTAAGTATAGTTTTTGTTTTGGGTCTTGCAGAGGTAATTCTTGATTGTTCTTTTCTATCAAAAAAGTTTTCTGAGTACCCATTTTCAGCCAAAATATTCGGAACGGCAATATTATCTACTATTTTAGTTTCGTTATAATTGAAAGCTGCGATAACTCCCAATCTTCCTTTACCAATAGCGGAAGTATAATAATTTGCAACGAAATCTACCCCCTGGGTAACTGTATTTACAGCATTGGTGAAAAACTTCAGGGAAGTTATTTTATTATTGTCTAATATTACTTCCACAGGGTTTGTTAGATCCGGACTCCCAGGAGCACCTGTTTTGTAACCAATATCTCCCGAGAAAAGTACCCTGTCTTTAATTTTTATTCTGTAATAATCTGCTGTAATCGTAAGGTTTTTAAAAGGTTTTACGGCAAATCCTCCAGTAATGTTAAAGGCTTTTTCAGCATTTAATTTGGGTACACCAAGATCGGATCTTACAATTTGAGAGTCATTATTAAAAGTACCCTGATTAGCTACAGTATTCCCTGTAATTTTGGTTTGAACATTGGAATAATAAATCTGGTGTAATGAGGGTGCTCGGAATCCTGTAGAAACAGACCCGCGGAAAACTAATTTATCATCCAACAATTTATACCTCGCATTTCCTTTCCAGGAAACATTATTTCCAAAATCACTAAAGTTTTCATATCTCACAGTTCCTCCAATCAACAGGTTTTTCGTAATATCCCATTCAGCATTCATATAAGCTCCAATATTCTGACGATTTTTATTAACTTCATTTTGAGACTGCAGTCCTGGAAATGATTCTGCACCACTTCCTATATAAGATGCCTCTTCTCCTGCCCTTGCTTGATAATTTTCATTGCGCACTTCTGCTCCAGCTCCTAAAACAAGCGCACCAAAATCTCGGCTGACATCTATGTTTCCTATAATATTACTGAACTGGTGTCCACCTGCTTTAAAACTGGTTGGTGAATTTGCACCCAAAGAAACATTAATGGTATTTCCCACAACATAATCTACTGCATTAGAACCAAAAGTTGCACTACCATCAAAACTCCATTTTCCAAACATGCCTTTCCACCCTGAGGTTAAATTATAATCATAAACATCCGTTTTAAATTCAGGCTGAAATCCATTGTAAGGTTGTCCTTTTGGAGTTAATAAACCAAAATCAGAAGTTACCCAATAAGGTGTTCTATACAAACCATAACTGGTCCCATTCCTGTAAGTTGTACCACCAAAAGCATAAAATTTACCTGTTTCACTTGTTGGCAACTCAAAATTGACAAACATATTGGCAACTTTTGTGTCCGGCTGCCCTATAATCATTCCTAAACCAGGATTAGCTTGCGTCCAGGCATTATCTACACCAAAAAGTTCATCTTTTGTAACAGAACCTGCACGGTTAGTTTTATTTTGGGATGAAAATCCTAAGGTAAGATTCAGACTTCCATTTTTTGCAACCTTGATTCCTGTATTAAAATCTGCTCCGATATTAAAACCATCTCCTTTTGAAGTAATACCTGAAAAAAGATTGACTGTACTTTTTCCAACGCTGTTCTTAAGAATAATATTGATCACTCCTGCAATAGCATCAGAACCGTATTGTGCAGATGCACCATCTCTCAATACCTCTACATTCTGTAAGGCAGCAGATGGAATACTTTTCAGATCCGTACCTACCTCACCTTTTCCCGGTGTATCATTGACATAAATGAGAGCACTTTGATTTTTTCTTTTATTATTGACTAACACTAATGTTCTGGATGGCCCTAATCCTCTTAAATCTGCCGGATCAAAATGAGCCGTTGCATCAGAAACAGTTTGCTGTGATGAATTAAAAGATGGAACAGCGTAGGTTAAGGCTTTATCAAAAGTAGTTTGCCCTGTGGATTTTAATTGTACAGCAGAAATATTATCAATAGGAATTGCTGAGGTAATAATGGTTCTGGGCTTAGTTCTACCCGTTGTAACCACAACTTCATCTATTTTATTTTGTTTTATGCTGTCCTGAGCATATCCCATTGCACCAGCTCCGCTTAATACTAATACACAGATTTTTTTATTAAATGATTTCTCTTTCATGTGATTTGACAATTATTCAATAAATCTAATGAAAATATTAATATTAAACATAAAAATAAACCATATGGTATGAATAATATTCCATAAATCCACAAATAGTATTTATTTACAAAATAGAAGCAAATTCACAAACATCAAGTAATTTATTAATAAGATTAAAAGAAACGTAGTAATAATTTCCTAATTATGTCTGAAAAAGTGATTAACTTACATTAGGAAATAAATATGATTTCATTCTTTCTGAAAAGTAGTTTTCGTAGCTTGAGATTACTTCACCTATAGCTTGCAATGACTGTATATAAAAAATGGCCGTTGAAACGGCCATATCCAAATTATTTATTTACCTCTACGTATTGTATGATGGTCTGATTTTTTGGGTTGTAGATAATTGTACTACTGTTGGGAAACCTTTTCAATTTATAATATTGAATGTTTTTATCGGATTTTATATCTTCCAAAATACTGACATCAAAGGTATTATCAGGAAGAAATTTTGATAAAAGACTTATTTTATCAATAATGTTTTGCCCATCAATTTTGCGGGCTTTCTTTTCTGATTTACTTTCATCAGAAGTAGGCTGTCCCTCTAAAAATGGGAGTAATACTGCAATGTCTGCTTTGTATTTAAAAATGTAACCTTCTGATCTTCCCGGGATTTTAATTTTTTTCCCTTTTTCTTCAGATACAATGGCAGCACCTTCACCGGGAAAAACAGTATTAAACTTAACGTCTTCGGAATTAATTAAAGAATTCACAGATTCATTGACCGTTTTCTTCACTGTTTCTTCTACAGCCTGCTGTGCTTTCTGCTGCACAGTTTCGGTTGTTTTTTGAACAGTCTGATCAATTTTTTCTTCAATCTTATTGCATGATACTAATAAAAAAGTGGTGACAACAGGCAAAATATACTTCTTCATAATTCTAATAATAGCGATTTTTGTTATTAATATCCATCCTTCTAACGCAAAAACAGGTCAGGATATTTTAGCAAAGAAAAAAAATATTTTTTCAATATCAAAAATCCTGCTGACAAACTGTTGTCATAACCCTGTCTTACCTTTGTATCAACAACAAACAAAAACAAAACATTATGACAACTACAGCAACAGCCACTAAACAATTCATGACTTCTGAGCAGTTATTAAACGACTGGCAGGGACACAGAAATCTGACAAGAAGAGTAATTGAATCTTTTCCTGAAAAAGATTTGTTTGAATTTTCAATTGGCGGGATGAGACCGTTTGCAAAACTGGCAGTTGAACTGATTGGCATTGGCGGACCTGCTTTAAAGGGAATTGTTGAAGGAACTATGGAAGCTTACAATGAAGAAGCTTTTAATCCAAAAACAAAAGAAGAGCTTTTAAAAAAGTGGGATGAAGAAACAGAAGTAATCAACCATTATTTTAATATGATTTCTGAGGAACGCTTCCAGGAAACCTTTAATCTGTTTGGAGAATATGAATTCCCGGTATATCAGAACATCCTTTATTTTGTAGATAACGAGGTTCATCACCGTGGGCAAGGATATGTTTATCTGAGAGCTTTGGGAATTGAGCCTCCTTTCTTCTGGGAAAGATTTTAATAAAAGCGAAGAGGTAAGATTGCAAAAAGGCGAAAACCCTGAGAAAAAATTACATCTGCAATGTCATTTATTAATAGTGATTTTCTCAATTCAATCTAAACAACTTATATCATTTTTTGCGACAAAACAAATTTAGCTTTTTTGCGATCTTGCCTCTGGCTTATTAACCATTTCATTTATTTGCCTCAATTAAGTCTTTAACCTCAACAGCTGTCTTGTTGAGGTTTCTTATTGATGTCTTTCTGTCATTTTTACAAGCAGTTCGTTTAGCCTGGCGCGGAGACTTTCCGGCTCCAGAACAGTAGCATAATCTGCGAAAGTAATAAGCCAGCGGGGAAATCCATCACTGATCCATTCTGTTTCAAAAGTAAGTTCTACTCCTTGTTCAGTTTCTACTTCTTCTATCAGTCCGTAATATTTTTTGGAATTCACCAGATGAGACATTATTTTTTTGTCTACCAAAAGTTTGGCTTTGACTTTATTTCCGTTTGATTTTTTCCGGTAATCATTCACCTGTCCGTACTCCTGTAAAAAGGGATTCTGGGTTTTTGAGATCTCTAAAATCCGGTCTATCCGAAATTGCCTGAAATCTTTTCTCAACGTACAGAATGCCATGATGTACCAAAAATTAAACTCAAAGAACATCCCGACAGTTTCAATAGTTCTGTTGTCTACTCTTCCATCTACCGTCTGATATCTTATGTTCAATTGGGTTTTGTCTGCAATGCTTTCTAAAATAATAGGAATTACATTTTTGAGAGAATCTCCGGAATCGGTATGAAAACTAAAAACATCAATCTGTTTTTCAATATTCTGGATCAGATTTTTATCAGAATTCCGCAATACTGAGCGCACTTTTTCCATGGCTGCCTGATAATGGTTTCCTAAACTTTGATGAGAAAATTTCTGCATCAGCTTTTCAGCGGTAATGAAACTTAAGACCTCTTCTTTGGTAAACATAATGGGAGGAAGCTTGTACCCGTCCATTAAAGAATAGCCATTACCTGCTTCACCTACAATAGGAATACCGGCATTTTCCAAGGTTTTTACATCACGATAAATGGTTCTGATACTTACATCGAACTTTTCAGCCAGATCCTGTGCCCGGACAACAGGTTTAGACTGTAATTGGGTAAGAATAGCGGTTACCCGATCGAGTTTTTTAAGATAGTGATCGTTCATGATACAGCAAAGCTAAAATTCTTTTTCGAGGTATGTATTATCAATGGGACTGCTTTTTTTATTAATTTTATTTTTCACAAAACAGTTTCTTCTTTATGCTTCACACTCATTTTGTTCAGTCTATTGAAAAAGTTTTAAAACCGGAACAGGCAGTCATGGACGAACTTGTTTCTCATCTGGAATCCAAATCCTACAGAAAAGGAGATTTTCTGTTAAAGGCTGATGAAACCTGCAGGTATTTTTATTTTATCGAAAAAGGACTTGTCAAACTTTTTTTTGACAATGGTGACAAGGATTTTATCATGACATTTTTTGCTGAAAATGCTTTTTTTGCTGAACTGAGCGGTTTTCTTACAGGACAGCCCTCAAAATATATGATCGTTGCCCTGGAACCTACTGAAGTTCTCCGTGTACACAGAGATGTAGTTGAAGGGTTATGCAAAAAATATCACACTGCAGAAACACTTTTCAGCAAGCTTTATTCAAAAGCTCCGGTGAATATGATGGGAAGGATCAGTGAAATGCTGGAAGACGATGGTAAAAAGCGTTATCATAATTTCATGAAACAAAGGCCTGATCTTACCCAGCGCATCAGCCTTGGAGATCTGGCAGACTATATCGGGATCACTCAGGTTTCTTTAAGCAGAATCAGAGCACAGAAGCTTTAAGGGAATGGATGAGGGAAGTTATTGAAGACCGAATAGATATCATCTGCCTAATAGTAACTTCCAGCCTCCAGCTTCAAAAATCTTTCCTTATAAAATTTATCATTTGTAAAAAAAATCAGAAAAATACAGCTATACATTTGTCACATAATTAATCAAAAAAACAAATATTATGTCACAAAGAATCAATGCATTTGCAATCGGAAACAAGGCCGTAAATTCACTTCACAACATGGGATTTCAGGTACAGAATTCATCACTGGACAATTCATTTCTTGAACTGATGTATTTCAGGGTTTCACAAATGAACGGATGTGCTTTCTGCCTGGATATGCATTCCAAAGAATTAAGAGCAAAAGGTGAAACTGAACAGAGAATATTTCTGGTAAGTGCCTGGAGAGAATGTTCATTTTATACGGATAAAGAAAAGGCAGGACTTCTATGGGCTGAAACTTTAACGGCTCTGAATGGTAAAGAAGTGAGTGATGAAATTTATGCTAAGGTAAGTCATTATTTTTCTGAAACTGAAATTGTAGATTTAACAATGGCAGTTATTGCTATCAACAGCTACAACAGAATTAATATTGCTTTCGGAGCAGATGTAGGTACTTATCAGGTTCCTGAAAAAGCGCATTAAACAATTATTATGAAGATAAAAAACTCAGCCGTCCGCTGAGTTTTTTTATTTAATTTTCTTTAAAAGTATTCACCAGTTTATCGAGATTCAGACTGCGGGCTGATGCGTCAAAGATCTCCCGGTAAGTGCCCTCTTTATTATAAAGTTCATCGTGAGTTCCATTTTCTACTACTCTTCCTTTTTTCATCACATAGATGATATCAGAATCCAGAATCTGCGACAGGGAATGGGAAATGATGACAACCGTCCTTCCTTCTTTTATGGCATCCAGAGAATTCTTGATCTGTTCTGTGGCAATGGCATCAAGACTGGCTGTAGGTTCATCCAAAAAGATGATCGGAGGGTTTTTCAGAAACAGTCTGGCAATGGCAATTCTCTGCTGCTGTCCTCCGGAGAGCTGAGTGGCATCATGCTGATATTGATCCGGAAGATCTATAATCTGTTCATGCAGATAAGCTTTTTTGGCGGCTTCCTGAATTTCTTCAAAACTTGCATTCATATCTCCATAGCGGATATTATCTTCAATACTTCCCTGAAAGATATGGTTTCTCTGAAGCACCAGTCCAAGATCACTTCTCAGAAAAGTATTGTCAAATTCATTAAGATTTACTCCATCCAGAAGAATCTCTCCGGAATCCGGAAAATAAAATTTACACAAGAGATTAATAACCGTTGACTTTCCTGCACCGCTCAGCCCTACCAAAGCCGTAGTTTTTCCGTTTTCAATTTTCATGGAAACATCATGTAAAGCCTTTGTACCGTTGGGATAAGTAAAATCAACATTTTTCAATTCAAAATTTCCTTTGATTTCCTTTTCCACAAAACTTCCGTTCGACTCGGTTTCGTTATCTGCATTCAGAATATCAAAATAGCCTTCAGCATAGATCATGGCATCGTTCATATCATCATAGATTCTGTGCAGCTGGCGGATAGGTGCAGAGACATTGTTGAAAAGCATAATATGAAGCATAATTGCACCGATGGTCATTTGCTGGTCAAGAACGAGATAAACGGTTAAAAGAATGATCAGAACAACTCCGAACTGTTCAATAAACGTTTTTAAACCATCATAAATAAAGTTGGTTCTTCTTGTGATCATCTGGCTTTCCATAAGTTCCATCTGAAGATCGTACTGTTTTTTTCCTTCAAATTTTTCGCGGACAAAACTTTTAATCACCATAATGGAATTAATCAGGTTCAGAAGTCCAGAGGTCTTTTTTTCTCTCTGATTTCTAAGCTGGCGGCGAACTCCCCCGAGTTTTTTGGCCTGCAGAGAACTGATGTAAAAATAAATCGGAACAATGATTGTTGAAACAAGTCCTACATACACATTCTGCATATACATAATGATCAAAGCAATAATGGCGTTGGAAAAAAGAGGAAGAATATCAATAAAAAAATTCTGCACCAGTCTGGTTAAGCTTTCTATACCACGGTCTATTCTGATCTGTAATTTCCCGGATTCATGGTTTTCATCATTAAAATAAGCAACTCTATAGGTTAAAATCTTATCAATCGCTGACTGAGCCAGCACAGAACTTACATTAATCCTTATTTTTTCACCATAAAATTTCTGCCCGAAGTTGATAAAAATATTCAGCAGCTCTTTTCCCAATAAAATAATTGAAATGATGATAAGAATATGGATACCTTCTGTCATCGGATGTGGAAGATGGGTTAGCTTGGTGACCTCATCCACCGTGTATTTCAAAACAATCGGGTTTACTTGTGCTGCGAGGGCTCCCAGAAAAGTAAGAAACAATGTTCCGTAAATCATTAGCCGGTAAGGTCTGATAAAGGGGACAAGCTGTTTATAAATTCCGAACAAGGTGACTGTTCTGTTAAAAGGTTTGGCCATAGAAATCATTTTTAAATGAAAAACGTACCGCTTTCAAAAGAAAAAGGTACGTTTTATTATTATTTTCAGCAAGTAAATGCTTTATATTTTATCCTTCAAACAGATAAGTCGTAAGGTAATGCAGTTCTTTTCTGCTGGCCTCTTTAGACTCTGCTTCTGCCTGCTCCATAGAGTATTGTGAATTAATTTCCTTTTTCTGGAAAACAAATGAGTTGTTTGCATTTTTGTCTACCACATCATTAAAGATATGTTCAATTTCAGAGTTTGCTAATGAAGCAAAGCTGATATCTTCAAAACCATAGATCAGTCTCAGATCATCAAACTGCTTGAAGTTTTCATCTGCAAAACCTTGAAGCTGCGCTTTTGAATCAAAATTACCCGCCCAGATGTTGTAAGCGTATTTTTTCTTTTTAGGTTTGTCTAAAATGCTCTGATAGACAAAGTTTTCACCAAGATAGGCTTCTCTTACCTGCGGATCATTCGCAAGATCTTCCGGAAGTCCTTCTTTCAGGATCTTTCCTTCAAACATAATATAGGTTTTGTTGGTAATCGCCAACGTCTGCTGTACATTGTGGTCAGTAATCAGAATTCCGATGTTTTTATCTACAAGACTTCTTACAATCTTCTGGATATCTTCAACGGCAATCGGGTCAACCCCTGCGAAAGGTTCATCCAAAAGAATAAAATTCGGGCTTGTAGCAAGGCAGCGTGCAATTTCGGTTCTACGTCTCTCTCCTCCGGAAAGAAGATCCCCTCTGTTTTTACGGACGTGCTGTAAAGAAAACTCTTCAATCAGTTCATCACATTTGATCTGCTGCTCACGCTTAGAAAGCTTGGTCAGCTGCAATACTCCCATAATGTTTTCTTCCACGGAAAGTTTTCTGAAAACGGAAGCTTCCTGAGCCAGGTATCCGATTCCTTTTTGGGCTCTTCGGTACATTGCATCAGTAGTAATCTCCTGTTTATCCAGGAAAATTTTTCCTGAAGTGGGCTTAACCAACCCTACGATCATATAAAACGATGTGGTTTTTCCTGCTCCGTTCGGACCCAGCAAACCAACAATTTCTCCCTGTTGAACCTGTACAGAAACGCCTTTTACAACTTTTTTAGGACCGTATTCCTTGATTAAGTTTTCTCCTCGTAAAATCATAGGGCAAATATATCAAAAATATAAACTTCACTTATATGTTAATATCAACTTGTTGATTTAATTGTAAACTTATTCACTTCCAAATCATTGTAACTTTTTATCATTTTAAACTACTTATCGTAAAACATCTCAATCAATTACAATCATTAAGAAATGGAAAATTACGGTTACACAAAAACAGAAAATGCAGAAAACCAGCAAAGCAACGTTCCTTACCGTTCGGAAAAGAAAATTCCTGCAGCTTTATTGGGAATTCTTGTAGGATGGCTCGCATTAAATAAATTTTATCTGGGATATACGAAAGAGGGAATCATCCAGCTGGTTCTGAATGTTGTTACTTTAGGAGCAGCTTCTGTTATCCCTTTTATTGAAGGTATTTTATATCTTTTCATGAGTGATAAGCAGTTTGATGATACTTACGTTTACGGTAAAAAAGGTTGGCTATAAAATAATAAACCACCTGTCCGTTTGAAAATAAAACAGGCTGTTCGGTGAGAACAGCCTGTTTATTTTATACTGAAATGATTAGTCCGGTGGACAAGCTAAATGATTAATTGTACATGGATGCCAGATTCCCTTGCACCATGTTCCGCAATTCGGATCATCAATAATCACTTCTCCTCCTTTGATTTCCTTCAATTGATTTCTTTCAATCTTTTTAAGATTTCTCATAAATAAATTCTTTTGATGTTTTAATTATTTTCGTTTCTCGAAATTAGCTTTACTCAAAAGTAACTTTTTTATTTACTCGGAAGTCATCCATTCAGACCATTAACATAACATTAACGTTGGTGTCCGGATCAAGATTGTTTACCTTTATTTATTTAAAAGGATAGCAGCTTCTTTTGCAAAATAAGTAAAGATCATGTCTGCTCCTGCTCTTTTGAAGCAAGTGAGACTTTCAATGATCGTTTTGTCATTATCCAGCCAGCCGTTCTGAGCAGCCGCTTTTACCATGGCATATTCTCCACTTACGTTGTATACTGCAATCGGAAGGTCAATAGCTTCACGTACTTTGGAAACGATATCCAGATAAGGAAGTCCCGGTTTGATCATGATAACATCGGCTCCTTCGTCAATATCTTTAAATACTTCATTCAATGCTTCACGGGTATTGTGAAAATCCATCTGATATGTTTTTTTATCTTTCGGAATTTCCATATCATCTTTCGGAGCACTGTCTAAAGCACTTCTGAAAGGTCCGTAGAAAGAACTCGCATATTTGGCAGCATAGCTTACAATTCCTACGTCTGTAAAACCGCTTTCTTCCAACGCTTCACGAATGACTTGTACCCTTCCGTCCATCATATCACTTGGTGCCACAAGATCTGCTCCTGCTTCAGCATGAGATACTGACATTCTTGCCAGAGCATCGTTGGTAGCATCATTTATCACTTTTCCGTTCTCAATGATCCCGTCATGTCCGTAAATTGAATAAGGATCTAAAGCTACATCAGGCATAACAATCATTCCCGGAACGGCATCTTTAATTGCTTTGATTGTACGCTGCATCAGTCCGTCTTTATTCCAGGCTTCTTTTCCTGTATTGTCTTTCAGATCTTCTGACACTTTCATGTACAAATTGACAGCTTTTACTCCCAAAGAAAATAATTCCTTACATTCCTTCACGGTTAAATCTATACTCCGCCTAAAAATTCCCGGCATAGATGGGATTGCCTCCTGCTTGTTTTCGCCCTCCATTACGAAGATCGGCATTACAAAATCATCAGTTGTAAGCACATTTTCTCTTACCAAACTTCTGATAGATTCATTAACTCTAAGTCTTCTATTTCTTGAATGTATCATTTTGGAATACTTTTTGAATAAGTTTCTACAAATTTAATATAAGTTCTACAAAAAACTATTGTATGAAATTGTAGAATGTATTACATTTGTTATATATATTCGAGAAATTATAAATTTGATGAAAAAACTTTTACTTTTATTTCTATTTGTAGGCACTTTTGTTGGATTTTCCAACAATTTAAAAGCTCAGCTTAGAGAGCCGAGTTCCATCACTCAGAAAGCAGATGATGGGGTATTGCTTGCTTATCCAAATCCTGCAAAGGATTTCCTTATCATTAAGGCAAAAGATTCTTCTTTAAGAATCAAAAGTGTGACTTTTTATTCTATTTTGGGTATGCAGGTCGCTAATTATACAGTAAATATGAATTCCGGTGAGATTAATATTGAAAAATTGAAACCCGGAAAGTATATGATCCGTTATATTTTAAGTGACAACACGCAGAAAGTTACTCAAATCGTGAAACAATAAATTACAATCCTGATAATCATCAGGATTTTTTCTTTTACATTAATTCTGTTTTAATATTTCCGTAACTTTCGGGATCTTTTTATACTAATTGTAAAAAGAATAATTTTAATGCTAAAAGCCGAACATATTAAAAAGACCTACAATGCCGGAAAAAAGGTCGCCCTGGATGATTTCAGCATCCATGTTCCCAAAGGTAGTATTTACGGCCTTTTAGGACCCAACGGAGCAGGAAAAACTTCTTTTATCCGCATCATTAATCAAATTACTCAGGCAGATTCCGGAGATATCTTTATCAACGGACAAAAACTGAACCCGGATCATATTAAAGACATCGGCTACATGCCCGAAGAAAGAGGATTGTACAAAAACATGAGTGTTGGCGATCAGATTTTATATTTCGGGGAATTGAAAGGGATGAGTAAAAGCGATGCCCTGAATGAAGCAAAAAAATGGTTTGAAAAGCTGAATATCGACCAATGGTGGAAGAAAAAACTCTCTGAACTATCTAAAGGGATGGCACAAAAGATCCAGTTTGTAGTAACGGTTCTTCACAGACCTCATCTTTTGATTCTTGATGAACCTTTTTCGGGTTTTGACCCTGTAAATGCCAACTTAATCAAAGATCAGATCATTGATCTTAAAAATAACGGAACAACCATCATCCTTTCTACCCACAGAATGGAAAGTGTGGAAGAAATGTGTGATTATGTTGCTTTGATCAACAATTCTAAAAAAATCATTGACGGAAGGGTTTTTGATGTAAGGGAAAAATTTAAGAAAAATATTTTTGGAGTTACACTTTCTGATGTCAGCAGCGATCAGTTTGATTATTTCAAGAATAAGTATGACATCTTCAATTTATCGAATGAAAATAATCTTGTTTCTTTTGACCTGAAAAATGAAGAGAGTCAGAATAATGTTCTTCTAGATCTTGTACAAGTGGGTAAAGTGAGATCATTCGATGAAAGAATTCCTAGCATGAATGAAGTATTTATTAATGCTGTAAGTAACCATCCTTAAATTTTATGAATAATATTTTTTTAATTACCAAGAGAGAATTTCTTACACAGGTTAAGAAAAAATCCTTTATCATATTAACACTGCTGGCGCCCATAATGATTATTGCTTTTGGGGCTGTGGTTGGATTAATGTTTAAGGCGAATGAGTCACACAGTATTATAGAAGTGGTTGATAAAAGCGGATTGTTTATGAATCAGCTGAAATCTAATGATAAATTAAATTACGTTTTTGTTTCGGCTGCAGATGAAAAATCCAAGATCAACAATTTAAAAGGAAATGAATCCCTGGATGGTATTTTGATTCTTCCGGAATTGAAAAATCAGAATTTCGATGCGCTTGAAAAAGAGGCAAGGCTGGTAATCAACAGCAAAATAGGATTCGATACAAAGCAGCAAATTGTTTCTGACATCAGCAATGTTGTTAAAAAAGAAAAAATTAAACAACTGGGCATTCAGGAGACTCAGTTAATTGATCTTGATAAAAGCTTTACATTAAAGACCATTAATGTTACGGATAATAATAAAGAGGATTCTGATCTTGCTTTTGGGGTTAAATCAGGGCTGAGTATGATCCTGATGTATGTCACCTTTATGTTTATCATTATATATGGTGTAAGGGTAATGCGAAGTGTACTTGAGGAAAAGAACAACCGTGTTGTGGAGATCATTATTTCTTCTGTAAAACCTTTTGAACTGATGATGGGTAAGATTCTGGGGGTAACTATGGTTGCACTGACACAGTTTCTGATCTGGATCACGATGTCTGTCATCGGAGCATTAGTTCTGAATACAGGCTTCTCACCTCTTCAGAAAAATATTCCGGGTGGAAATGATGAGATTGCAAGTAAACTGGATGTGGGACAGCTCGCTACCCAGATCTCTCACAGTTTGCTGGAATTGAATTTTCCACTGATCATTTTTGTATTCATCATTTTCTTCCTTTTAGGATATATTTTTTACAGTTCTATTTATGCAGCAATTGGTTCTGCAGTAGATAACGAAACAGAAACCCAGCAATTTACTTTATTTGCCATTTTGCCATTGACATTGGGGATGTATGGAAGTTTTACCCTGATGAACAATCCGGACGGGCCATTAGGCTTCTGGCTGTCCATCATTCCGTTTACTTCACCGGTTGCGATGATTGCAAGAATCCCATTTGGAGTTCCTGCCTGGCAGATTGCACTGTCTATTGCATTATTGCTGGCGACAACTATTTTTATGATCTTCCTGGCCGGAAAAATCTATCGTGTAGGTATTTTGATGTACGGTAATAAAGCTACTTTAAAAGAGCTTTGGAAGTGGATTAAAGGATAATAAACGAAAGGACTAAAGAGTATAAAGTTCTTTTACAATTAAAAATAAAAAATCCCGGAAACTTAGTTTCCGGGATTTTTTATATTGAGAGCTATTCTATTTGAATATATAGCTTAAGGTAAGTGCAATTACCTGTTCTGATTTTTTCTTATCACTACCGCCTTTTTCTTTTGCAAGACCAGGGTAAGTATCAGAAAGTCCTAAATCATATTTTAAAGCTACTTCAAGTTGTCTCTTATAGCTATATCCTACGCCTAGTCCAAGTCCCCAGTTAAAGCTTTTTGCTTTTCCGTCTACTCCTGGTTGTGTAGGATCAGTAACGTCCGGATCATAATAAGGTCTGCTTATAGGAGCATTCTTTACGTCCTGACTTACTAAAAAGTTAAATCTAGGTCCAATCAATCCAAAGAATTCCGATTCAGCTTCTGAAAAGTATCCTTTGAAATAAAGTGGTACACTAAGATAGTTGTTTGCATATACTGCATCATAACCATCTTTTCCTTTAGCGTCTTTATCTTTCCCGGTTTCTCCTGCACCATAGTACAAAACTTCGGGTTGTATAAAGAATTGGTTTGCCTTCCCTACGGGGATCAAAGCCAAAGCTCCACCTTGGAAGGTAAATCTTGGGCCAGAGGGATTGTGGGCATTTGCTACTCTTGAGTAGTTTAAACCTGCTGTAAGACCAAATCTTGTATTATTCCATTGCACCTGTGCAAAAGATAATGCAGAAAGCGTCAAAGCTGAGGCTAATAAAAGTTTTTTCATATGATGTGGTTTTATATTATCCTAGAATTTTTGCTACAGTAGCACCAATATCAGCAGGAGAGTCTACAACGTTGATACCGTTTTCTCTCATGATTTCCATTTTTGCCTGAGCTGTATCTTCAGCACCACCTACGATAGCACCTGCGTGTCCCATTGTTCTTCCTTTTGGAGCTGTTTGCCCAGCGATGAACCCTACAACTGGTTTATTAGAACCACTTGCTTTGTACCATCTTGCAGCTTCAGCTTCAAGACCTCCACCAATTTCACCGATCATTACAACAGCTTCAGTTTCAGGGTCATTGATAAATAATTCTAATGCTTCTCTTGTAGTTGTTCCAATGATTGGGTCACCACCAATACCGATAGCGGTAGAAATACCATAACCTGCTCTTACTACCTGGTCAGCAGCTTCGTAAGTAAGGGTACCTGATTTTGAAACGATACCTACTTTACCTTTTTTGAAAACGAAACCTGGCATAATACCAATTTTAGCTTCTTCAGAAGTAATGATTCCAGGGCAGTTTGGTCCGATTAATCTGCAGTCTCTGTCAGCAATATAAGATTTTACTTTTACCATATCAGCTACAGGAATACCTTCAGTAATACATACAATCACTTTGATACCTGCTTCAGCAGCTTCCATGATAGCGTCTGCTGCAAATGCCGGTGGTACGAAAATGATACTTACGTTTGCTCCTGCTTTTTCAACAGCATCAGCCACTGTATTAAATACCGGTTTTCCTAAGTGCTCGCTACCTCCTTTTCCTGGAGTAACACCACCTACTACATTTGTTCCGTATTCAATCATCTGACCAGCGTGGAAAGTTCCTTCGTTCCCTGTAAATCCTTGTACAATTACTTTAGAATCTTTGTTTACTAAAATTGACATTTTATTGTTGTTTTAATTTATTTATTATTTTATTAATGCTCACAAATTTACTTAAATTTCTTTGATTTTGGATAAAACCTTTGGAATAGTTTATTTGAGATTTCTCAGCTTTACTTCTTTTTTGAGATAAGTTTTGAAATCTTCTGCAAACATCCCGATATAGGTACCTTTTTCCAGATCTCTGTTTACTCCTGTTTTTCCCAAAATTACAGATCCTGCCTCAATTTTATTACCGGAAGCGATTCCTACCTGTCCCCATAATGTCACCTCATCTCCAATGATGCAGCATCCTGCAATTCCTACCTGAGAAGCAATAAGACATTTTTTCCCGATAACGGTATCATGTCCCACCTGAATCTGGTTATCCAAAACAGAACCTTCTCCAATGATGGTAGAATCTGTAACACCTCTGTCTATGGTGCAGCCATTTCCGATCTCCACATTGTTTTCAATAACAACATTTCCTACAGAAATCAGGCGGTCAAAGTTTCCATTTAATTTTCTGTAATAAAATGCGTCACCTCCTAAAACGGTGTTGGATTGAATAATAACATTATCTCCGATTTCCGTACGATCACCGATCACTACATTAGGGAAGATAAGGGTATTTTTTCCGATTTTCACATTGTTTCCGATTACTGCTGAAGAGTGAATCCTTGTTCCCTCTCCTATTTCAACATCGTGAAGTTCTTCTGTAAAATTATATATCCTGGTAAAATGAGTATTGATTTTATTAAAGTCTCTGAAAGGATCATCAGAAACTAAAAGCGCTTTGCCTTCCGGGCACTCTACTTCTTTATCAATTAAAATAATAGTCGCTGCAGAGTTTAATGCTTTGTCATAATATTTAGGGTGGTTCACAAAAACGATATCACCTGGCTTTACCATATGAATTTCATTAGTTCCCAATACTTCAAAGTCTTCCGGACCAACAAATGCTGAGCCTATTAAATCTGCAATCGTTTTAAGCTTTTGCGGAGAATGGAATCTCATAACAATAGATTTTCTTATAAAACAAAATTCGGACTGCTAATGCAAACCGAATTTATGTAAATTTTATTTATTATTTCACTCTTTCTAAGTAGCTGCCGTCTTCAGTGCTTACTTTAATTCTGTCTCCCGGTTCAATGAACAAAGGAACCATTACTCTTGCTCCTGTTTCAACGATTGCGTTTTTAAGAGCGTTAGTTGCCGTGTTTCCTTTTACACCCGGATCAGCTTCGATAACATCCAGATATACTGACTGTGGAAGTTCAGCAGAAAGCGGAGTCTCATCAGCTTCTTTCAGAATGATTGTTACTTCTTCACCAGCTTTCATGAACTGAGCGTTTTCAATCATTTCTTTATTGATGTATAATTGAGAGAAGTCATCATTGTTCATGAAGTGGAATCCGTTCTCATCATCATACAGATACTGGAACTTTCTAGTGATTACTTTTACTTCATCAATTTTGTGTCCTGCAGAGAAAGTATTATCAATTACTTTACCGTTAGTCACTGATTTTAATTTTGTTCTTACGAAAGCAGGTCCTTTTCCTGGTTTTACGTGAAGGAACTCGATTACTTTAAAAATATCATTGCTATATTCGATGCAAAGACCTTTTCTGATATCGTTACTTGTTGCCATTAATTTTGTAAATATTTATTTTCTTTTATTAAACTGTATTCCTTGCCCTTGCGGCATCATTCTGTTAAATGTATTATTATTGAACGTATTCACATTATTATTCAATCTGTTTACATTCATCTGAAGATCAGTTTTATATTGATCGGTTGTTCCTAAAATTGAACTTCCGGTATTTTTCTGTTTCAGAATACTATTTACGTTATTCTTTGCAATACTATCATTAGATACTTCGGAAAGTTTTCTTTCTATGGTAAAGGGTTTTTCCTTTTTTTCAGTTTCAGGCTTTTCCGTCTGCTGTGCAAACAAAAAAGAAGTTGCAGAAAGCGCCGTAAGTACAATTAAACTTTTCATTGTCTGATAGTATTGATCATTAATTACTCTCTTTCCTTTCCAGTACCATATCCTTTTACGATACCTCTAGGTGAGTTTTGAATAAACTGTAAGATTTCATCTCTTTCAGCCGTTGGAAGCATTTCTTTTTCAATATGGGAAATAGCCTGAGAAACGTTCATTTTCATCTGGAATATCGCTCTGTAGATTTTCTGGATTTCAAAGATTTTCTCATTGGTAAATCCTCTTCTTCTTAATCCAACAGAATTGATACCTGCATAAGACATAGGCTCTCTTGCAACCTTTACGTAAGGCGGAATATCTTTTCTTACCAAAGTACCTCCGGAAATCATGACATGCTTTCCAATTTTACCAAATTGGTGAACAGCAGATAAACCTCCCATTACAGTATAATCTCCAATCTCCACATGTCCTGCAATACCACAACCGTTTACGATGATAACGTGATCTCCGATAACGCAATCATGGGCAATATGTGAAGTAGCCATAATAAGGCAGTGCGCTCCTATTTTAGTATATCCTAGAGCTTTTGTACCTCTGTTTACTGTAACACATTCTCTGATTGTTGTATCATCACCGATAATTACCTGAGTATCTTCACCATCAAATTTCAGATCCTGGGGAATTGCAGAGATTACAGTCCCAGGAAAAATCCTACAGTTTTTTCCTATTCTTGCACCATCCATAATGGTAACGTTAGGACCAATCCAGGTTCCTTCTCCAATTTCTACGTCCCCTGCAATAGTAGTAAATGGTTCTACGATTACATTTTTGCTGATTTTCGCACGTTTATCTACGGCTGCTAATTGATGAATCATTTAATCAACTTTATTTTTTGCAACTTGAGCCATAAGCTCTGCTTCTACTGCTACTGTATCTCCTACGTATCCATACCCCTGCATATGAACAATTCCTCTTCTGATAGGCTCTATCAATTCAATTTTGAATATTAGCGTATCTCCAGGAATTACTTTTCTTTTGAATTTCACCTTATCAATTTTGATGAAATAAGTAGAATAGTTCTCAGGATCCGGAACGCTAGCCAGTACCAGGATACCTCCTGTCTGTGCTAATGCTTCTACCTGAAGTACTCCAGGCATTACAGGTTCTTTAGGGAAGTGTCCAACGAAGAATGGTTCGTTCATTGTCACGTTTTTCAAACCTACTACATGAGAGTCTGAAAGCTCAAGAACTTTATCAATCAATAAGAACGGGGGTCTGTGAGGCATAAGCTTCATTATTCCGTTGATATCGAATACTGGTTCTTTTGTCAGGTCAAAATCCGGAACGTTTTTCTTTTTCTGCAATTTCCACTGGCGGTTTAGTTTTTTCGCAAACTGAGTATTCACAAAGTGTCCCGGTTTGTTGGCAATAACTTTACCTTTTATTTTTACACCTGCCAAAGCCAGGTCACCGATTACATCCAGTAATTTGTGTCTTGCGGCTTCGTTAGGATAGTTTAAATTAAGATTATCAAGAATACCGTTTGGTCTGATGGATACATTATCTTTACCAAAAGCTTTCTTTAATTTTTCTGTAGTTTCAGGAGTAAGATCTTTATCTACATATACAATGGCATTGGAAATATCTCCACCTTTGATCAAACCGTGATCTAAAAGCATTTCCAATTCATGCAGGAAGCTAAATGTTCTTGCTGATGAGATTTCGTCTTTAAATTCTGAAATATTTTTAAGAGTGGCATTCTGAGTACCTAATACTTTAGTCCCAAAATCTACCATTGTTGTTACTTCGTAAGTATCTGAAGGAATAATTGTGATTTCCGAACCTGTTGCCGGATCACTGTAAGTAAGAACTTCTTTTACAACCAGATATTCTCTCGCTACCCCCTGTTCTGCAACACCAACGCTTTCAATAGCTTCAACAAAATATTTTGAAGATCCATCCAGAATAGGTGGCTCAGAGGCATCCATTTCTAAGACTGCGTTATCAATATCACACCCCACAAGAGCTGCCAAAAGGTGTTCGCAAGTGGTAATTTTTACCCCTAATTTTTCTAATGTAGTTCCTCTTTCTGTTGCTACAACATAATTTACATCTGCTTCTACCTGAGGATGTCCCTCCAAGTCTGTTCTTACAAATACAAAACCTGTATTTTCTTTAGCAGGTTTAATGGTAAGTTTTACTTCTTTACCCGTATGAAGGCCAATTCCAGAAAGAGTTACCTCTTGCTGAAGTGTTTTTTGCATATCACTCATTAGTATTATCTTTTGAGTTATTCTCAAGATTATTTATTCTATTTACGATTCCAGGCAGATTCCTGAAATGAACATAACTCCTCAAATAGTCATTATAGCTGATGGCTGGTGAGCCATACAATGTTTCTCTATCATTAACGCTGGAATTCACACCACTCTGAGCCTGAATTTTCACCTGATTTCCTATTTTGATATGTCCTACGACGCCTACCTGGCCTCCAATCTGGTTCCAGTCTCCAATTGTAGTAGAACCTGCAATTCCCGCTTGTGCTGCAATTACGTTGTTCTGACCTATTTTCACATTATGGGCAATCTGAATCAGGTTATCAATTTTGGTTCCTTTTCCTATAATGGTAGAGCCTATTGTTGCTCTGTCAATACTACAGTTTGAGCCGATCTCAACATCGTCTTCAATAATTACATTTCCAAGCTGCGGTATCTTTTTGAAACCTTCGGCTGTTGGCTGGAAACCAAAACCGTCACCTCCAATTACCGTATTGGAATGAATCACACAGTTATCCCCAATAATACAATAGTCGTAAATTCTGGCTCCACTGTCTATCTTACAGTTTTTACCAATTTTCACTCCTTTTCCTATATATACATGCGGATAGATCTGTGACCCTTCCCCAATTTTAGCTTTCTCAGAAACATAAGTAAATGCTCCGATATAGGCTTTATCTCCTATGACAGCCGTATCATGAATGGAAGAACCATTTTCTATACCTTCTTTTCTTCCCTGCATTTCCTGATATAAATTCATCAGAATCTGAAAAGAAAGATAGGCATCTTTTACAACGATTAAGGTAGGGTTATAATTATTTTTCTCCAGAAGTTTTTCCGAAATGATGATAACAGAGCATCGTGAGGTATCCAAGAAATGAGAAAATCTATCTTGTGCTATAAAAGAAAGATGTCCTGATTCCCCATTTTCAATTGGTGAAACCCCTGTAATAAGTGCATTCTCGTCACCTATTATTTTTCCGTCAATAAAACTTGCAATTTGCGAAGCTGTAAATTCCATATTCTGCAAAGATAAGAAATTCTAGAATTTGCAAACATTTTTTGGTTTCAGATCGTAAATTTTAATATTATTTAAGAGTCTAGCCCAGAGATATCTCTTGGAAACATAAGGATATAGCGGGTTGTCTTATTTACAATTAACCCCGATAAAAGCTGATCTTCTGACTCATGAAGCCTCGTTCTTTTACCATTTTTATGCAATAAATAGATTGGCTGCTTCTCCGCATGATAGGGTAAAAGTTTTCTTTTTATTTCATGAACCAATTCTTTTCCATTGTTGATTTTGAAAAATTCATTGGTGTTTTTTATTTTTTCATCAATTATTTCCTTTCCAAATTGATGCGATGAAATAATTGTTTTAGGTAAATTTCTCTGAATTACACATTTACACCAATATGACAACACAAAATCATCCGTATTCTGCCACTCTTTCATCGCCTGGATCACATCATTATCATCAAGGCTTGTAAATCTCTCTATATCTTCATCCGTTGCTGCACTCTTTTCGCGGTATAAAAAATATTTCAGATTCTCGGCTGCAGGAAGCTCTGTTCCCTGGGAAATCAGATATTTTGCTCTTTCAAGGATCTTAACCAAAAGAAATTCTGCCAATGCTGAAGTTTTATGGTAATACACCTGCCAGTACATGAACATTCTGGCTGTCAGAAAATTTTCAATAGAATAAATTCCTTTTGCATCAATTACCAGTTCACCTTCTTCACAGACATTCATCATGGAAATAATTCTCTGGGTATTAATATTTCCTTCCGATACACCGGTAAAAAAGCTGTCTCTTTTCAGATAATCCAGACGGTCAACATCCAGCTGGGAAGAGATCAATTGGTTGAAAAATTTTCTATGATATTTCCCCTGAAACATTTCAATAGCCATAGATAACTGCCCATCAAACTCCTCATTTAGCTTATTCATAAGAAGTAAAGAAAGGTTTTCATGATGCCAGTCATCCATCAGCATACTTTCCAGCGCATGAGAAAACGGACCATGACCAATATCATGCATCAGAATAGCCAGCATCGCTCCTTTTTCCTCTTCTTCAGAAATTTTTACTCCTTTCTGCTTTAATGTTTCCAATGCAGTAAACATCAGATGCATTGCTCCCAAAGCATGATGAAATCTTGTATGAGTAGCTCCTGGAAATATGAGGTTCAGAAGTCCGGTCTGCCCTATTCTTCTTAATCTCTGAAAGTAAGGATGCTCAATGATATCAAATAAAATTTCGTGGGGAATTTTGATGAATCCATGAACAGGATCGTTGATGATTTTTAGCTTATTCTGCATTGAAACGTCAATATTAGCAAACAAAGTTAGGCATTTTAAAGTTTAGGCTTTTATTAAATTACTATTAAAATATACGGCTTAAAAACGGATAACATTCATGTTGTTAACAAATAATACCTTTTTAATACTATTGAAAATCTCTCTGACTCATTTTTATTTTTAATTCATATTTTTTTGAAAACCTTTTGCAGTTGTTGCAGCAAAGGACTACCTTTGAGAGAAAACACGATAACCCTTAATGAGAAAATATTCTCTTTTCCTTTTATTACTTTTAAGTTTAAATTTTTCTGCACAAATTCTATCCGAGACCCAAAAACTGGAATCTCTCTGTCGGATTTGGGGATTCTTAAAATATTACCATCCTCATGTAGCAAAAGGAAATCTGAACTGGGACAAACAGCTTTTTCAGAAGATTGATGAACTTGACTCTATTAATGATATACAGGCGTTAAATAATTTTTATTCTGACTGGATCGGGAGTCTCGGAGAAGTTACCCCCTGCAAAGAATGTTCAGTAAAGGAAGATAAAGTATATTTTCTTAAGAATTTTGATCTGAGCTGGATAGACAATCGTCAAATTTTCACCAGAGATCTGTCTCAAGAACTTCATTATATTGAAAATAACCGGAATCTTGGAGATAATCATTATTTCGGAAAAGGCGGAAGAAAAATATATTTCAGAAATGAAAGGTCCTACGGTTCAAAGTTCACTTCAAAAACCGTCAGTTTATTGGAGCTATTCAGATATTGGAATTATGTAGAGTACTTTTTTCCTTATAAATATGACACTGATCAGAACTGGAATGATGTTCTTACAGAAATGATTCCCAAGTTCCTTATGATTGATCGTGATGAAAGTTATCATTTAGCATTGGCAGAACTGGTTGCCAAAACAGATGATTCCCATGCCTATCTTTCATCAAAGGAAATCCTGTTTCATCAATACGGAAACCGAAGAGTGCCTGCGGAGTATTCCTATGCGGAAGGAAAACTTGTGGTTACAAAGATCAATGCTACAAGATTCAGGGATAAAAGCCCGCTTCATGTAGGGGATGTTATTTATGATATTGAAGGTAAAACGATTCCGCAAATAGTGAACAGCTTTGGAAAATATATTCCAGCTTCTAATTCCTGGGGTAAATTCAACAAAGCAAAAAGCAAACTTCTTTTCAGCAACAGTGATTCTATTACTGTAAAAATTGAAAGAGAAGGCCAAAATCTGGAAATAAAAACCAAAACTTATTTTGCGAAAGATATTATTCAGGAAAAAATGACGCCTCCCAAGAAATGGAAATTCATTGATCATGAAAAGAAAACCGGCTATGTCAATATGGGAATTATAGAGAAGGAAGATCTGAATGAAATGTACAGCAGCTTACAATCTGCAAAGTCTATTATCTTTGATCTTAGAAATTATCCTAAGCAAACCATAGAACCTCTAAGTTATCTTCTGCTTCCGGAGTCTTCAGTTTATTATCAGTTTACTTTTCCGGACACCAGCTATCCCGGAAAATTTTACAGCAGGAAAAATAGTATAGGCAGGAAGAATCCCGGATACTATAAAGGGAATGTAATCGTTTTAGTAGATGAGAATACACAAAGCCAGGCCGAGACAACCACAATGATGTTCAGGCAGCATCCTAAGTCTAAAATCATTGGAAGCAATACTTCGGGAGCCAACGGAGATGTCATTATGTTTAAAATTGCAGATCTTGACACCCGGTTTTCAGGTCTGGGTGCTTATTATCCGGACGGAAGGGAGACACAGAGAATCGGCATCACTCCAGACATTCTTGTGAAACCGACTGTGGAAGGCCTTAAAAACAGAAAAGATGAAGTTCTGGAAAAAGCTTTAGAATATATAAAAACCACTGATTAAAGTAAACAAAAATGTGAAATATCAAGCGGTATTTTCATTTAACTAATATTTAACTTTTAATATTTCTATTTTGTGAGATTTTAAAAGGATTTGGTCAACATTTTGATAGAATAACCGTGTAAAAAATAAATTATGTCAGAAAAGATATTATGGATAGATGATGAAATAGATTTACTTAAACCTCATATCGTATTTTTAGAAAAGAAGGGTTACCAGGTAACCCCTGTAAATAATGTGAACGAGGCTTTGGAACTTATGGATTCAGAGAAATTTGCTTTAACGTTAATTGACGAAAACATGCCGGGTATCTCCGGACTGGAAGCCATCCCAATGATTAAGGAAAAAGATAATTCCCTAAAAATTGTAATGGTTACCAAAAGCGAAGAAGAACACATTATGGAAGAGGCTATCGGATCTCAGATTGCCGATTATATATTAAAGCCCGTAAATCCTAATCAGATATTACTTTCCCTCAAAAAAAACCTTCAGGAAGATAACCTGGTGGAACAAAAAACCATTCTACAGTACCAGCAGGAATTCAGAAACCTTTCTATGGAACTTTCATACCTGAGAACGTATCAGGAATGGGCGGAATATTATAAAAAAATTCTTAGTTGGGAAATCAAATTTGATAAGGTTGCAGATAATGAATTTGCAGACCTTCTGCAGTCTCAGAAAGAAGAAGCCAACATTCAGTTTGCCAAGTTTATTGAAAAAAATTACACAGACTGGCTGGTTGATTCTGACAAACCTTTAATGAGCCATACACTTTTCAAAGAAAAAGTAAAACCTGAAGTTGAAAAAGAAAAAGTTCTTTTACTGATGGTAGATAACCTTCGTTATGACCAATGGAAAGTGATTGAACCTTTATTTACAAAATACTACAACAAGATTTCAGAAGACTATTACTACAGTATCCTTCCTACCGCTACTCAGTATGCGAGAAATTCTTTCTTTGCGGGATTAATGCCGTCTGAAATTGAAAAACGTTTTCCGGATAAATGGTTTAATGATAATGAAGAAGGAAACAAAAATGAATTTGAGCGTGACTTCCTGGAAGATCAAATGAAGAGAATAGGTTTGGGCTCAAAATCTATGAAGTATCTTAAAGTACTGAATGCCGATTTTGAAAGAAAGATCTATGATGATTTCAATCAGCATAAAAATAATGATCTGCTGGTTATCGTATACAACTTCATTGATATTCTTTCCCACGCAAAAACAGACAACCACATTGTAGATCAACTGATCCGTGATGATAAAACCTTCCGCTCTCTTACCTTCAACTGGTTTGAAAACTCTTCTTTGCTGAAGATTATAAAAACAGCGGCAGAAAACGGCTATAAACTGGTCATCACTACGGACCACGGAACGGTATATGTGAAAAAGCCAAGCAAAGTGGTAGGAGACAGAGAAACTTCTACTAATATCCGATATAAAACAGGTAAAAGTTTAACGTATGACGACAGTGATGTATGGGCGATTACGAATCCTGAAAAACTTTTCCTTCCAAAAGGAAACTTAAGCTCGAAATATATTTTTGCTAAAAACAATATATTCCTGGCTTATCCTAAAAATTACAATCATTTCGTTAATTACTATAAAGAAACCTACCAGCATGGAGGAATTTCACTGGAAGAGTGTATCATTCCTATCAGCATTTTAGAACCCAAGTAGTTTTTTTCATAGTTTAGTTAATTTTGGGTTTAAAGCGGAAAAAATCATTCGATTTTTTCCGCTTCTTTTTTATAGTTCATATCTTCGTAAAAAATAAATCATGTTTATTATTTCGCTTACCTATAAGAGTTCTATTGAAAATGTAGAACGTCTTATTCCCCAGCATAATATTTTCCTTAATAGGCACTATGAATCCGGGAAGTTTATTGCTTCGGGAAGAAAAGAACCCAGAACGGGAGGTATCATCATAGCTAATGCAGAATCTAAACATGAAATTGAGCAGATCATTTCTGAAGATCCTTTTTATATTCATCAAATCGCAGATTATGACATCACGGAGTTTATCCCTTCGAAATACAATGAAAATTTTAAACTTTTTATAGAAGACTAATGAAATTAATCACATACAACGTCAATGGAATCAGAGCCGCTTTTACAAAAGATTTCCTGGGCTGGCTAAAAACTGCTGATCCGGATATCATCTGTATTCAGGAGAGTAAAGCCGGAAACGATCAGATAGACATCGAAAGCCTTGAAAAATTAGGTTATCACAGTTACTGGCACTCAGCAGTAAGAAAAGGATACAGCGGGGTCGGAATTGCCTCAAAAATCAAACCCAATCATGTAGAGTATGGATGTGGCATTGAAAGCTATGATAATGAGGGGAGAATTATTCGTGCAGATTTTGATGGCTTTTCAGCTATTTCTGTATATGTTCCTTCTGCATCTAATATTGAGAGACTGGATTTTAAAATGCAGTTCTGTCATGACTTCCTGGAGTATATCAAAAATTTAAAGAAAGAAATTCCTAACCTGATTATATCCGGTGACTTTAATATTTGCCACGAAGCGATCGATATTCACAATCCTGAAGGTTTAAAGAATGTTTCAGGGTTTCTTCCTATGGAAAGGGAATGGATGACCAATTTCATCAATGAATGTGAACTGATAGATAGTTTCAGGTTTTTCAATAATGATCCGGACAATTATACATGGTGGAGCTACAGACAAAATTCCAGAGCCAGAAACAAAGGATGGAGACTGGATTACAACTTCACCTCTTACAGTTTAAAGGACAAGCTCTCCAGAGCCGTTATTTTAAAAGAAGCAGTGCATTCTGACCATTGTCCTGCTTTATTGGAATTGGATGTATAGACGTTTGATATGTATCCATACAAAAAGCCAGCTGAATCAGCTGGCTTTTTTTTTAATTTAAATCATAAAATTAATCGACAATTTCATATTCGACCGGAATTGTACCATGACTGATATCTCCAATCTCATCGAACGCAGCTTTAGACATATCTAAAGATCTTGATGAATGGTAAGGCCCTCTGTCATTAATTCTCACTATTACCTCTTTACCATTTTTAAGGTTAGTAACCTTAACGTTTGTTCCAAATGGAAGCGTTCTGTTTGCCGCAGTAAACTTTGAGTTATCAAAGATTTCTCCGCTAGCAGTTTTTCTACCGTTAAATTTATCGTGGTAGTACGATGCATAACTTGTTTTTTTCGCATCTAAGGCATTACTCGTAAAAGAATAAACACCTAAGGTTGAAATCATCATTATGATTACGAGAATGAATCTTTTCATCATTTTGAACTTTTATTGGTTTTGACGGGACAAAAGTATCAGGAATCTTTATAAAACCCTATCCCATATGTTAAAAACAGTTAACAAAACCTTAAATAAATCTTAATCAACCTTGCAACACCCTATGAATAGGGGTTTTAAACCACACTGTTAAAAAGTGTTAAAAAAAAGCTTTAAAAGTTAACATAATTAACTAATTTATGCATAATTTAAAAAAAAAAATTTTAAAAATAACTGATAATCAATTAATTAAGTTTCACACAATGTTAAGATCTGAATTAATAATTGACCTTTAAAAATTAAAAATCTTAAAATCAGATTCTGGAAAAAACTGCTTATAGAAGGTCCTTCCCTTTATAATATCATCTTCCCTGATCAGATTTTAACAGCTTTATATTCTGTTAAAATTTATAACTTGATTCCTTATTCATTAAATATCAACACCAATTGCTTAAAATATTGTTTTTAATATCTAATAAATGCATAAATCTCTTCTCTTCTAAAAGTAAAAAAACCAATGATCTCTCATTGGTTTTTATTTATGTAATTAAATTAATTCTCTATTTTAAATATTCTAATACATAATCGTATGTACCGTTAGGATAAACTACAGACATGCTAGGAGAACCTGTAATTGCATTTCCTGGAGTTGTAACCGGATTATAAGAATATAAACTTCTATCATAAACAGTGTTTGTACCTGCTTTATAGATTGTAATACCATACATAGTAGTCATTCCTGTAGGAGCTGGGATATTAACTGCTGTAGAAGTACCATTTGCAGTGAAAGTTCCTTTGATAGCATAAAGCTGCTTATCAACACCCGGGCTTACATTGATAATAGTATTTGTAGTTGTTTCTGCTGTTCCTACAGTTACTTTTGGTGAAGTAGAAAGTGAAACCCATGTACCTGTAGCCGTAGCGAATCCATTTGCAGTTCCTCCGGTAGGATTTGAGAAATAGTAATATCCAGGAGTAACATTGGTAGCAACACCAGAAACTGTAGTTCCTGAAGCGGTGTTGTAAACTATCATTCCATCATAAGCCGTTGGGAAGTTATCTTCGTCAGTAACAGGAGTAGCAAATGTAAAGGTTGTTAGATTTGTTCTTGGGAAAACAAGTCCTTTTCCGTCATTAGCACTGTCTGTAAAACCTCCGGCACTTCCTGATGCATCTAAGAATGCGCCTTGCCCATTTATATTTCCACTGGCGAAACCGTTTGTTCTAACCTGTGCATTTGTATATTGAAACATTGCCAAAGAAGAGGCAAGAACTAATAATATTTTTTTATTCATGACTAAATCTGTGTAAAAAATTAATAATTATTGAGCTGAATAAGATTGCCAAGCAGTTCCATCATAGATAAATCCAAGACCTCTACCATTAAGAGACATTGAATTAACTGAAGCTGCACTTGCTCCATTTACAGTAAGTGTACCTCCACCTACTTTAACAAGGGTAATACTTTTTCCTTTTGTTGCTGCACTTACTGGGATTGTAGATAAATCAGCGTTGGTTGTAAGAAATACATAGCCATTTAAATCTGCTGCAGATAAATCTGTACCAGTAGCTGAAGTTCTTACAGTAGGAGCTACAGGAGCAACTACACCACCTCCACCTACAGTAATCCACGTATTCGTAGTTTGGCCATCATAGTAATAAAAGCCTACTGCTGTAACGTTTGTAGTTTTAGGAGTTGCTGTACCGTCAATCGTCGTAACGAAAGCAAGCGCGCCATTTTGAGCTGCAGTATAAGCTGCATCTTTAGCTAATAATTGTGCTCTTGTCATACGAGGGACTAATAAGGCATCAGGTCTAGCGTTGTCAGTAGTATTTGCTACTACATCTAGTGTTGCGGCAGGTGTGGTTGTGTTAATCCCCACTCGCCCCTGCTGAGCCTTAGAAAGGGCCGAAAGGCCAACAAGCATAATTGCTGTTAATAAAAATTTTTTCATAAGTTTTTAAAGATTTTTAATTACATTTTTTTTCATCAATATTCCCAAAATGGAAGATGCATCTCAACTTGTGAATATCATAGTGAAGCCATCTTATTAAAATACCATTTTAATTGCATTTTAGCTTCATTTAAACGATTTAACTCATTGAAAGCATATTATTTAAAAATATTGCTTATTGCGCAAATTTAAGACATAATTTTTGAATTTATATACTTTATAAAAGAAATTTGATAAATCTTAATTACGCAAAATATTAACAAATTGATTATCAATAAAATAAAAACAAACCACCGAGAAAATTCTATGTTAATTTTCGTTAATAGCTTAATTTTATAAATCTTATTTTAAACTGATTAGTAAGCATTTAGCTAGACTAATTCTCCGTATAAATCAAACTCTTCGGCCGAAGTAATTTTAACATCTGCAAACTCGCCTATAGAGATATAGGTATCTTCTGCAGAAACCAAAACTGTATTGTCCACATCTGGTGAATCATACTCTGTTCTTCCGATAAAATAATTCCCTTCTTTACGGTCAAAAATACATCTGAATATTTTCCCTACTTTTTCCTGATTCTTTTCCCACGAAATCTGAGACTGCAATTCCATGATTTCTTCTACTCTTGCCTCTTTTACCTCCTGTGGAATATCATCTTCCAATACATAAGCCGTAGTATTCTCTTCATGAGAATAAGTAAAGCATCCTAATCTGTCAAACTTCTGCTCTCTCACCCAGTCTTTAAGCTCTTGAAATCTTTCTTCTGTTTCACCGGGATATCCAACAATAAGCGTTGTTCTGATCGCCATATCCGGAACTTTTTCTCTGAACTTGCCTAAAAGAGCATCTGTTTTTTCATGGGTAGTTCCTCTCTTCATTGATTTCAACAAATCGGAATTGATATGCTGAAGAGGGATATCTATATAGTTACATACTTTAGGTTCTTCACGGATAATATCGAGAACATCTTCCGGGAAACCGCTTGGGAAAGCATAATGAAGACGAATCCATTCTACACCTTCTACCTTCACCAATTCTTTTAAAAGATCTCCTAACGCTCTTTTCTTATAAAGATCAAGACCATAGTAAGTAAGATCCTGTGCAATAAGGATTAATTCTTTTGTCCCTTTTTTTGCCAGTTTCTGAGCTTCTAAAACCAGTTTTTCAATAGGAGTTGATAGGTGACCTCCTCTCATCAATGGGATCGCACAGAAAGAACATGGTCTGTCACAACCTTCAGAGATTTTAAGGTAGGCATAATGTTTTGGAGTAGTTGTAAGTCTCTCTCCTACCAGTTCGTGTTTATAATCTGCCCCAAGATGTTTTAAAAGCATCGGCAGGTCTCTTGTTCCGAAATATTGGTCTACATCCGGAATTTCTTTTATCAAATCCGGCTTGTATCTTTCTGATAAACATCCTGTAACGAATACTTTTTCAACCTCTCCTCTATTCTTAGCCTCAACATAATCAAGGATGGTATTAATAGATTCTTCTTTAGCATTATCAATAAATCCGCAGGTATTGATAACAACAATGTCGCCACGGTCTTCATGAACCACTTCTTTGCCATTAGCTTTCAGCTGGCTCATTAATACTTCAGAATCATATACATTCTTGGAACATCCAAGAGTGACTACATTGATTTTCTTCTTCCCTACAGATTTTGTACGCATCGTTTTGATTTTGAGTCTGCAAAGATACAAAATATTGAAGAGTTAAGAATTAAAAAAATGAAAACCACTTTTATAAAGTGGTTTTCAGGGATATAATTTAAAAGTTTTTGTCTTTAAATCCAGGGGCGTTCTGGTCTTTTTCCGAAAGTATGGCGTCTTTTTCATCAAGTTTCCAATCAATATCAAGATCCGGATCATTGAACTTTACGCTGCCTTCTGATTCTTTGTTATAAAAATTGTCACATTTATAGGAAAATACAGCATGGGTACTTAATACGGCAAATCCGTGTCCAAAACCTCTTGGTACATAAAGCTGTAGTTTATTTTCTGCGGTAAGCTCTATTCCGAACCATTCTCCAAAAGTAGGAGAATCTTCTCTAAGATCTACAGCAACATCCCACACACTGCCTTCAAGGCATGAAACGAGTTTTGCCTGTGCATGCTCTCCTTTCTGAAGGTGCAGTCCTCTTAATACTCCATAAGATGATCTGGAAACATTATCCTGTACAAAGTGGCCGTTCATCCCTGTCAATTCTTCGAATTTTTTTTCGTTGAACTTTTCAAAGAAGTAGCCTCTCTCATCTTCAAATATGGTGGGCTCTATGATATAGCAATCTTTAAGCGGGGTTTCTTTAATTTTCATAATAGTAAAAAAACTCTATTTCAATATGGTTATTATTGTTTTAAATAAAATCTTTGTATCATTTTTGAAAGACATATTTTCAAAATAGTCAAGATTCATTTTTACTTTATTCGGAAATAATATTTCATCATTATATACCAAAGGATTCTCCTGGCTGTTCAGAAGATTTTCTTCGTCTCTGTATTTTATACTTGCTTCAGAGGTTAACCCTGGCTTTAATTCCAGAACTTTTCTATCTGCTCCGGCCAATTTATCGTAATATCCTTCGATATCAGGTCTGGGACCCACAAAACTCATATCACCTTTTAAAATATTAAACAATTGGGGAAATTCATCAAATTTAAATTTCCTGAGGGTCTGCCCGATTTTGGAGCATACTCTTTTGTTATCGTGAATTGTTTTAAATTTAAATATGGTAAATGGCTTTCCATACTGGCCTATCCGGGTCTGAAAAAAAATCCCGTTAGAAGATGTGTCGAGACTTGCAATCAAAAATAAAATAATCAGTACCGGCATAAGAAAGAGGGTCAGTATTACCGCTAAGATAAAGTCAAAAACCACTTTCCAATATTTGTACTGATTCATTAAATTCAATGATATTAAACTCCGAAATAGTTACGGATTACGTTTGCTATTCTTTCTCTGTCATCATCTGACAAGTTGGACCCTGACGGAAGACACAGTCCGTTATCAAAAAGATTTTCGGAAATTTTTCCTCCGTAATAAGGAGAAGATTCAAAAACCGGCTGTAGGTGCATAGGCTTCCAAAGTGGTCTTGATTCAATATTATCTTCTAAAAATGCAAGTCTTAAGTCTTCTCTGTTTTTCCCTGTAACCTGTGGATCAACAATGATAGCTGATAGCCAGTGATTGGAATAAAAATCATTTCCAGGCTCTGAAAATACAGTTACTCCTTCAATATTTTTGAAGATCTCAAAATAGAAATCATGCATTGCTCTGCGGGCTGCCACTCTGTCTTTAAGGACTTCCATCTGTCCTCTTCCTATTCCTGCAACAATATTGCTCATTCTGTAGTTGAAACCAATATGTGAATGCTGATAGTGAGGTGCATTATCTCTTGCCTGAGTAGAAAGGAAAACAGTTTTGTTTTTATCTTCCTGAGTATGGCAAACCAAAGCTCCACCTCCTGATGTGGTAATAATTTTGTTACCGTTAAAACTTAATACTCCAAAACGTCCGAATGTTCCGCACGCCTGTCCTTTGTAAGTAGAACCAAGAGCTTCTGCAGCATCTTCTATAACAGGAATCTGGAATTCCTGAGCGATAGCTGTAATTTCGTCCATCTTTGCCGGCATCCCATACAGATGAACAACAATAATTGCTTTAGGCTTCGTTCCTTTTTGAACTCTGTCTTCAACGGCTTCTCTTAAAGCTTTTGGACACATATTCCAGGTGTCCGGCTCGCTGTCTACAAAAACAGGAATTCCTCCACAGTAAGCAATAGGATTAGCTGATGCTGAGAAAGTCATTGACTGGCAAATAACCTCATCACCATGTTCTACTCCACATTCAATAAGTGCAAGGTGTAATGCTGCAGTACCCGCAGAAAGGACGGCAACTTTTGCATTTTCACCTAAAAACAGCTCCAGATCATTTTCAAGTCCATCAACGTTAGGTCCCAATGGTGCGACCCAGTTTTCTTCAAATGCTTCGTTGATATATTTTTGTTCATTACCTCCCATATGGGGTGAGGACAACCAGATTTTAGTATTCATATTATTCATGGAATTTTATTGGTTTGGCTGGTATTCCGACTGCTGTACAATTTGCAGGAAGACTTTTATAGACTACTGCTCCCGCTCCAACAATAGTATTTTCACCGATTTCTAAAAGATTTATAATTTTTGCACCTGTACCTACGTACACAGCTTCATTTACAACTACTTCTCCTGAAATATTAACTGTCGGCATGAATGAACAATAATTTTTTATCACAGTATCGTGCCCTACAGTGCAAGAAAGATTAAGGATCACAAAATCTTCGATTTGAATATCAACAGTAATAATAACTCCTGCACAGATAATATTTCCCTTTCCTATTTTGGTATTATCCAGGCCAATAATTACCGATGGATGTATTAATGTTGGAAATTCAATATTAGGATTACTTATTCCCTGTATAATCTTTTTCTTTGTTTTAGGGTCTCCTATTGCTACGGCAATACACAAAGGATGATCTACTTCATTTATTTTTTCAATCTTTCCTAAGTAAGGAACTCCATTAATATTATGATCATAATGTTTATCATCATAAAAACCTAAAATTTCAAATTGTTCATCTTTCTGGTTGATATGATCGATCAGCATCTTCACCTCACGTCCAAATCCTCCTGCTCCAATAATTGCTATTTTTTTCATATTTTAAATATTTCCTTTAAAAGGTTCCATTGTTGCTTGTCCTTCTTGTGAAATTCCTTCTCTTATAAAAACTTTTTTGGCTGTTAAAAAGAAAATTTTCACGTCTAAGGTAAATGATATATTTTCTACATACCATACATCATAATCAAATTTTTGATTCCATGATATTGCATTTCTACCATTTACTTGTGCCCACCCTGTAATTCCTGGTCTTACCTCATGTCTGCGCGCCTGATTTTCATTATACAGCGGCAGATACTGAACCAAAAGAGGTCTAGGCCCAATAAGAGACATATCCCCTTTAAGTACATTAAGTAATTGTGGAATTTCGTCCAGAGATGTTTTACGGACAAATGCTCCCAGAGCTGTTAATCTTTCTGCATCTGATAAAAGGTTTCCTGTAGAATCCTTTTTATCATTCATTGTTTTAAACTTTATAATTTTAAATACCTTACCGTTTTTACCAGGTCTCCGTTGAAAGAAAAAGGGTTTACCATTGTTGGAAAGAAATAATCCAACCATCACGATAAGAAAAATTGGAAGTAGAAAAGTAATTCCAATGAGAGCAACTACAAAGTCGAAAATCCTCTTTAAATAATTTTTGTACATTTTTAGAAATTAGGTGTATCAATCATCATATGCTTTTATCAATATCTTTTTTAAACTTCCTGTGTTTTTGCTGTATAACCAATACCTATAATCATTGAGCTAAAGTACAAAAATTCCGGTATATTGAAAAGATTGCAGGAAGTCTGTACCAAAGTAAAGTATTGCAAAAATAACGCAAAAATCAGTTTATAGTATATATTTCCCTTTTGAATATTCCAAAATAAGGCAGCATTTTTTACTACGGGTACAAACTTTAAGAAATAAATAAATAATCCTAAAATTCCGGTTCCCATTAAAAGCTCTAAAAAAATGTTATGTGGATGAGCACCGTCCTCAAACAATATCCTTCCTCCCAATAACCGATTTGAATTAAATATTTCGATAGCTCTACTGAATAATGGCCCTCTGCTTGAGGTATCGCCATGTGCTATCCACTTATACATCCTGTTAAAGCTTGTTATTGCTCCATTCCCATATTGCTCATGCAAAATAACCAACCCTATAAACAACAGCATCGAAATAAGAGCATAGATAATATATTTTTTATTCCCTTTCAGAATAATCATATACAAAGAGCATACAGAAATCGCTACAATTGGACTTCTCGCCATAGACTGGATAACATTAAAAAGACCTAAAAAAAGACAAAAGAACAGAAAATAGGATTTATAATCGTCTCTGCAAAACAGCAGTAAAAATAATGATATGATAAACAATGAAGCACCTATATGGCCATACATAATGTAGTAGGTACTAAAAATATGGTCTAATTTTATATAGCCATATATGTAATTTACAACGAGAAGTCCACAGAGAATAGTAACACTATATTTTGCTATGCTTTTAAAATCTATTTTACTATAATTGATACATAATAGTGCGATACTTGGTAAAAGCACCAAAAATAGGATTCTGAAAATATATTCATTCTCAGATTGCATTATCTCCTGATTAAACGAATAATTATTAAACGAATATATAAGCTTGATGATATAAAAAACCCAAAATCCGACAAGACTAATAATTGGAATATTTTTAAAACTAATATTTTTCCTTTCCCTATATATTATAAATAAAGAAAATACAATGACAAAAATTCGATATGGTATGGAAAAATTCCTGGGATTCATTTCAAGTGGCTTTGCAAAAGCAATGGCAATAGTATTTCCCACCATAACAGATAACAGGAATAGTTTATAAATGAAATTATTATTAATAGTAATTTTCAAAATAAAACCTATTTTTTATTTCAACCAATGCAAAGCTACTTCTTTTGCTTTACGGAATGAGATAAAATAGCGTCCAGATATTTTTTCCCCAACACCGGATACGTTCTGTTTTCAAAAATCCATTTTCTGCCTTTATCTCCTATCTCAATTCTTTCTTCCGTACTCATATTGGCATAATATAAAATGGCATCTTTAATATTCTCTGCAGACGTACTGTTGATAAACCTACCGCAATCAGCTTCATTAATCATAGAAGGATATCCGGTATAAGAAGCAATAATTGGTTTGGCGGCAAGCATATATTCTACCACTTTGTTCATAGATTGCCCATAATCCCATACTTTTGAATCTTTGGTAGATAAGTATAGAATATCACAAACCTGAAGAAAATATTTAACTTCATTTTGCTGAATTCTTTGTAAAAAAGTTACATTCGTACAATCTTTTAACTGTTCTTCATAAGATGCTCTAAGATCACCGCTTCCAACCAATACAAAATGGATATTGGTGTTCTCTTTCATTATTTGTATTGTTTCAATGAAAGGTTCCAATGCATTCGTAACTCCCATACTTCCAGCATAACCAATAATTACTTTACCAGATGGTACTATTTCTAAAAACGGATTTTTTTCTTTCAGGAAGTCTTCAGAATAATTTTCAGGATCAAATCCTAATGGTGAACAATGAAAAGGTTTTTTATATCCCAGTAATTCTTCTACGTGTAAATCCAGCCTTGGCATTGTTCCTGCAACCAAATCAGCTTTCCTGTATCCAAACTTTTCTATAAATCCTATCAGTAAAACAAGAGGATGCCATTTCGAAAAACCAGCTTCCTCTGTCATCGTTAAAGGCCAGATATCACGAATTTCAAAAACTAAAAAACTACCAAACTTTTTTTTCAGATAATAACCATATATGATCGTAAAAATGGAAAGTGACGAAATAATAACTGCATCAGGCTTTTCCATATTGGAAAGTTTCATTAAAAATAGCTTTCTTTCAAAATCAAGCCAAGACAAAATTCTGTCTATAGATGCGGTTTTAGTATATTTTTTGGTTTTAATCCATCTAATAGCAACCCCATCCTGTTCCTCATCATTATATATTTTATCCGTTTCAGGACAATTCGTAAAATGATTGGCATCCGATGTTATTAATAAAGCTTCATTTCCCATTTTTTTAAACTCTCTCGCCAGATAAAATAAGCGCGATGGAGCTTTTGCATACTGTGGTGGTGAGGCATATTTGGAAATTAACCAGATATTTTTTTTCATTTTTTACTGCAGGGTTGGTTTTTTAATTGGATCAATCAGGAAATCAAGCATTATTGCTTCATTCAGAATATTACTGTTATTAAGATTCTCAATGGTGAGACTGTTTTCAAGTTGGCCGAAGTCTGATACAAAATCTTTTGCTTTAGATTTATTTTCTAAAATATTTAATTTTATTCTTTCTCCCACACCATCATTCACCCAATTCTGTGTGACATCAAAGCCTCTTTTCAGACGGTTTTTAAGGATATATCCTGGCACGTCTTTTTTCATCATTTCACGTAAAATCCATTTTCCGTAACCATTTTTAATTTTAAGCAAATCCGGCAATGCTAAAGCAAATTCTACCAATCTATAGTCCATAAAAGGCAGTCTGCTCTCAATAGAAAAATACATTGAATTTCTGTCTTCATATCTTAAAAGGGAAGGGATACTGTATTTTTGGATATCTGAAATCTGCCTGCTTGATAAAGATGAATTTTCAAACAGATTTAAAGAAATTTCAGGCAAGCAATCCAGGAATGCTGTATCTTTCCCTGTTGTCTTCAGATATCTGTTTTTCTCATTCCAATATGTTTTTATTTGTTTTGCTTCAAATACCAACATCAGAGCTAATGAGTGAAAATATTGTAAACCTGGCAAAACTTCTTTATTTTCTATTGCCTTTCGCAATACTACTACGAAAAATTTTCTGTATCCGGCAAAAATTTCATCACCTCCCTGACCGCCTAGTAACACTTTGATGTTTCTTTCTTTTACCTGCTTGTATACTTCATGCTGTGCTATGATACTGAGTCCCAGAAATGGAGATTCCTGTGCCTCCATGGTTTGGTCATAGATATTCCCCATCTCTTGTGCTGTGTAAGAATGGTGAATATATTCAACGTTAATATTTTTATCTTTTGCAAACTTATTAATAACCGGGCCTTCTGATTTCGGGTGATCGGGAGCTCCATAGCTGAAAGCCTCCAGATGATCTACTTCTTTTGATGCAATTGCTGCTATAGAGGAAGAATCTACTCCTCCACTCAAAGAAATAGCCAGAGGAACATCACTTCTCAGACGTATTTTGGTTGAATTTTCCAACAGGGATTTCCCTTTGGAAATGAGTTCTTCCGAACTTAATGACTCTAGCTCTTTTCTTTTTTTTGCAACCTGCTCTTCCAGAGAATACCAGGTTTTAGTCTCTGTTTTCAGTTCTCCTTCCAGTTTACATTTCATCAATGATCCTGGTAAAAGATATTTTACATTTTTGAAGGGAGTTCTGTCTTCATATCCCTCGAAAAAACCGAATCTTATCCCACTGGAACAATATTCCAGATCTATATCCTGATTTGTTTGTTTAGCTACAGAGGCTATGGATGAAGAGAATAGTAACTGACCATCAAAAAAGGTATAAATTAACGGTTTAATTCCAAATCTGTCTCTTACCAGATAGAACTCTCCTTTTATCTTGTCAAATAATCCGAAAACAAACATTCCATTCAGCTTATTCAAACAAGCCTCCCCCCAGCATTCCCAGGCTCTTAAAAGAACTTCAGTATCTCCTTTGGTTCTGAAGTCAAAACCATTAGATATTAATTCTTCTCTGATTTCCTGGTAGTTGTATATTTCACCATTATAAGTGAGACTATATCTTTCGTCATCGGAAATCATCGGTTGATTAGATGCTCCTGACAGGTCTATAATTGCCAGCCTTGAGTGAGCCAAAGTTACTGACCAGTCAGCGTATTCTGCTTTTTCAACCCCATAGTAATCCGGTCCTCTTCTTCGTATATAATTATGTAAATCACTTCCTTCTTTAAAGTCAAGATTTTGTGATCTTTTAAATTCTATTGCTCCTGTTATTCCGCACATATTAGTTGGATAAAACTTTTTGATAAAACGTTAATAATTTTTCGGACTGGCTTTCCCATGAAAAATTTTCAAAGACTAATTTTCGTCCCGCTTCACCCATTTGCTTTGCTGTTTCCTTATGAAGCATCAAGTAATCAATAGCATCAGCAATTTCTTTAGGTTTTTGAGGGTTTACAAAAATACAACATTCACACCCTTTCAATAAACTTCTCCAATATGGAAAATCTGAGGCAATAAAAGGAATCCCTGCAACCATGTATTCAAACATTTTTATAGGCAGACTCACTAAAAATGTCGGAATAGGATGTAAAGTAACCACGCCTGCTAATGAGCGGTTATAAATATTTTCTACTTCTTCCGAATTAACATATCCGAAATCATTGACAAGGTGGTAATCTTTATGTTCTTTTATCTCTTTTTCCAAAGTGATAGAAGAATACATACCCGCAAGATTCAGTTTTGCCTGTGATTTTGTGAGCTCCAATGAATTCATCAGATCTTTAATTCCTCTTGTATCATCAATAGATCCCACATAGCATACTTCATTCAGCTTTTGATCCCATAAAATCTGTTCCTGTTTCTTATCAGATAAGATAGGATAGTTATTGATATTTTCAGTTTGTTTGGCAAACTTTTTAAAATAATTTTCAATATGAGGCGTAGCACCAATCACTCCATCTATCTTTTTACAGGTATAGCGTTCAAAATTCTCATATAATATGGAGATCATATTTGAAACAGGAGATTTTAAATAGGGTGAAACTAAAATAGTGTTTACTGTGTCTTCGTGGGAATCAAAGATTACTTTTTTATTTAATTTTTTCAGCTTCTTTGCTATTAAAAGCAGTTCAGGATCATGAAGGTGAAACACATCTGCGTTGAGTTCTTTAGCTTTATTAAAGATTTCAGAGGTAGTTTGTGTAATTCTTTTCAATCTACCAGCCGGGGCTCCAATATCTATAATTTCTACATTGTCCACCGTCTCATTACCTTTCCCATCAGCTACTACCAAAGTTATCCTTACATCATTAGATGCCAGACTTTTACACATCTTATGGAATATTCTAGAATCATTTCTTGGATGAACACTCGTGAGATGGCAGACGTGAAATCCGTATTTTTTATTCATTAATTGGCTTGGGTAATGTTTTATTTCTTATTTTTTGATTTTCCTACTGAATCTGACAGGCTTTGTACCTAACTTGCAATTCAACAGTGCTCTATCAAATCATTTCAGATTTACAATTTCCTGAAAGAAACCTTTATCATGAGCGATATAGGCACTCTGTTCAGAATAATATGGAAAATTTTTTGCTATTTTTTCATACATGATATCAATTTCATTGGTATTCAACATTTTCCACCATCCAATAAAAATATGTTCAAAGTTCTTAGATGGCTGTATACCTTTTTTCCCATCTTTAATATCACTTCTAAAGTTACTGTTATTACCGTCTATATAATTATTGAAAATATAAATACTATTACTGGAATCATAGCTTGCAATATTAGTAATGAGCTGGTTTGAAAGTAATGTAGTAAGTTTTTCCAGATAGCTATATTTTGGTTTATCATCCTGAAAATTAAGTTTCAGCAGATGCAGATAAGCAGACATTCTTGAAAAATGAGAGGCATCCCAATTAACACTTTGACTTTTTTCCAGCGCTACATCCTTAAAATCCGGATGATCACGCCATATATTGGGCTGCAGATACCATGCTTTATTATCTTTAATCTTTACTTCTTTCTTCAACACCTGATAGAATCTATCTTTAATAGAGACTAAATCAGGGGTTATGGTTTGCTTTGCATCTTTCTCAATGAGTAAAAGACTTACACCTGTTCCCATAACGTAGAGTTCAAAATCAGTAATTGCTCTGTAGTAACTTAAATTGCCATTAAAATCTCCACTTAAGATATAATCTATCCTTTGTTTTGCACCATAGAATTTATTTGATTCTGATTCCCAAATATTTGCGGGATTATTATTCCAGTAATATAAAATTTCACTTTTTATGAAATTATACATTTTGGTGTTTTCAGCATTGTTTTTAATTCCACTTCTTCTCAAATATTCTGAAGCAGTAAAGTAAAATGTCCTTTTAGCCAGATCATCGGCCTGAGAATTCTTTTTTACAATAACCAGGGTATTATAAGTATACAGTTTCTGCAGCTTGTTTATTAATTCCTGATTTTGGGTATCATAAGCATATTGTATGGGAATATACAAAAGTGCAGAACTATCATAGACGGCGCTATACCATTTGGCCAGCTGAGTTTCTGAACTAAACACATCAGTATAAAAATCCAGGAGCTTGGAAATTTCCTTAACGCTTAAGTTTTTGTCCGTAAATATGGGCTTATCTGATGTAAATATTTTTTTATTTTGTGTTGGTACTACACTTTTAAAAGAGGGCGTAGCCAAACAAAAAGAATTACTATAAAACAAACAGGTAAATAGTAATAAACCTTTTAAAATTACTGCAGGACTTTTCATTTACGAACAAAAATTTTAATTATTTTTCAGTATACAATTTCGGAATTTTATTCACGATTTTAATGACTCTTTCAAAATCTAACCCCAACGTATCTAAATACCATCTGATATTCTGATATCGTGGAGTATTCTCTATTTCAACCAGTTCTAAAGCTCTTTCTCTTGTCATTTGCCCCTCTCTGATCTGATTACTTCTGAACGTGTCATGTTCTGTAAAGCCGGCTACCGTGTAATATACATAATTGTAAAAAGCCGCTGTACCATCACCAATCCTCCAGGTAGTGGTAGTATCTATTGCTTTTTCCCAGTTATAATCATTTAAAAGGGTGTTATCAACCTGCTCCTCATCCCATCTCCAATAATCAAAAATATGGTAGTAATCCTGCTTTTCAGTGAAGCTTCGGTAGTATTCTCCTGAGAGCGTATCCCAAAGTGAACTATTGAAATATCCTGGACTCTGCATCATCGCTCTGAATCTTTTTGAGTGATATCTCAGCTGTTTCATTGCACCATGGCTGTACACTCTTTTTTCTTCAAAATCTGGTTCAATATCTAAAAACCCTGTTTTAAAGTGAGTTACTTCCAATGGATTTACTCCCCAGAGATTAAGATTGATTCCTGTCTGCTTCTTGATATCTTCTACATATCTGAAGAAGTGCTTATCTCCTGCCGTAAGCATTGCCATCATCCCTAAATGAGGTGATTTCAGCCATGCTTCAAGATTCATTCTGATATTCTTTCTTTTCAATGAAATATCTGCAGCCACAATAATGTTTTCTACTCCCAGATCAGCACACATACGGCTGATATTTCTTCGGCCAAGGTCTGTTACCATTCCCCAGTCATAAGTATAGGTAACTGGTTTCATTTCCAGTTCCTTTACAATAAGATGTAATCCGTAGCAGCTGTCTCTACCTCCTGAAAAAGGAACGATACAATCCAGTTCCTTACCATTTCTTCTGTAAGGTTCCACCAGCTTAAATATTTCTTCTTTAGGTTTCGGATTATTTCTTGGTTTGTAGTTTTTACAATAATTACATACCCCTGCTTCATCAAATTTTATGAAAGGCATTGTCTCCGGAAGAATACATTTGGTACATCTTTTGATGTTTAATTTCTTGTATTCAAGCAGACCTTCTTCAATAGTATTAAATTTAAACTCAGGGATCAGGTCTTCCACCCTGCTTTTTTCATCGGTTACTGAAAGGTTTTCCTTGGAAACAGGAATATCCAGAATCAAAGATTCTTCTTTGATCTGGGTGATGTTTTCGCATCCTATTATTCTAAGCCCGTAGCTTTCTGATGCAAAATAGGTTTTGTCCTCATTATATCCTACATATAAGCTTCCGTTATTAGAAAAAAGAAGCAGTTTCCCTTTTTCCGGCAGAGCAAGAGCACAGGCAATAACTCCCTGACATAAAGAAAGTATCTTTTTAGGAAGATCTTCTATTTTATTGTCATTATTTTGAAGAAATTCTTCTGCGATAGCAACAATAGCTTCAGAATCAATTTTCAATTGTCTGCTTACTGATAACTTGCTCCAGACTTCTTCTTCGTTTACAATAATACCATTGTGTATTGCACATATATTTCCTCTGATTACTGGCTGGTTATCTCCCAGTCCGTTTGTAATCAACCTGCTATGTCCTAAAACAATATTGTTATTATATGGTTTTACCTTGTTCAGTAATTTTTCAATGCTGTAATCAGCTCTGTTTATCTTATATTGGTTATTTTGATAATAAATCAAACCACTAGAGTCTACGCCTCTTTGTTCGGAATGCTTTACCAGAGTTTGAAACTTCTGTTTATTAATACTGGTGTTCGATACGACACCAAAAATTCCACACATTTGTTTTTTTCTTTTTTAAATTAAATAATATTTATAGGAACCTATATAAGTATAATTTAGTTTTATAAAATTAATATTATACATTATTTCAAGTGAATTTTTAATTAGTTATTCCAACTTTATATCTCTTCTCAGATATAAAAAACATAATCCATATAATACTGCATCTCCAGGAATCAAAAGAGTTACTTTTATTATCTTCCAGATAAAATAGCAAAACAATAATAAATAAAATCAGCATATCCTTATTGCTTTTGGAAATAGAATAATTTCTAAGAAAGAATAATACATATGCAGACAGGTATAATCCTCCTCCTACTATTCCCAATTCCATCATTGATTCAACAAATAAATTGTGCGGATAATTACTCACATCAACACCCTCCAGTATAAACCCTGAGCTTCCAATCCCTAGTCCAAAAAAAGGATGATCTAGGATTGATTCCAATCCAATCTCAAGAAAATTCCCTCTTATAGATAAACTTGCATCTTCATTATAAGATTTAAATATGTTAAATCGTTCAAAATCTACATTTTGAAATGCAAAAGTATAAATATTCTCTCCAAAAATAAGTATGGTAAAAAATAATGCACCTATTGCAAACCCTGTTTTATAATTTATTTTATAATTTTTAAGATTCAAAGTAAAGAAAACAATTAAGGATAGTATCAAATTGATGATAGGCCCTCTTCCCCCAAGTTGAAATAGTAAAAATAATATTGATAATCTGTAAGCCGCAACATACCATGTTAATTTGCTTGCCAGAGAGAAAATAAAACATGCACACAGCATGATTCCAATAACTAAATATGTAGGAACTTTATCCACCAGCAATTCAGAATCATGGAATATAATAAACATATTATTAAAATACAGATAAAACAATCCTGCAATCATTAATCCACCAATAAGATACATCAATAATTTCAATTCAGAAAAAATAGATTTTTTAAATACAATAATGGGGTATATGACTGTAAAAATATTTAAAATAATCGCTAGTGATTTAGATTCGGCATAAATACTAGATATTGAATAAACATTAGAAACAAGGAAAACAAGACTCAATATTAAAATCAAAATGACAATATGACGATCCTTTACTTTTAGTGGAACTATTGTACGCAATTCAGAGATCATTACCACAAAACAAAGCAAAAGAGACAATAGGGTCAAATCCATTGGAATAGGTAACCACTTTAGAGACCCCGAAAAAACAAAAATAAAATAAATGAATACTTTAAAAAATGTAAACTTGTCGGTAAATAATGACATACTTATTAATTATATTTATTTTTTAATAAAAATTAAATTTGTTTCTAGTTTATACTGAATCATTAGTTTTTGAAATTTTGTATGAATTAAAAATTAGTATTATGTTAAAAACAGAAGCAGAAATAGCGAAAAACACTAATGACATGTATGCATCTGAAAAAATAAAATAACCTGTCACAATCATTATAAAACCCAAGACTGCGTTCAGTAATTGAAGTTTCATCAGCAACTTTTGCTTACCTCTTATATAATAGATTGAACTAAGGGGTGTAGCGATAAATTCAAAAAACAAAAAAACTGAAATAACTTGTGAATATTCACCAGCCACATACCATTGCTTACCAAAAATCCAGCTAAATAAAAATTTGCTCGTTAAAAATAGGAATAAATATGCAGGCAATGAAAGAAATATTAACTTCTTCATTGTAGAAATATATAAGTCTTTACAGTTTCCGTTTACCCTGATTGCATCTATTGCCTCATTTCTAAAAACATTACTGATTGCACTGGTTATAACAATATTTGGAATTCTTATTATTCTATTTGCCATAGAAAAAAAACCTACAATAGTGGTACTGTATAATAAGGAAAATATGATTGGTATAAATTGTTGGCTAGCTACTAAAGACAAGTCTGAAAATGTCATATATTTTGGAAAAGAAGAATATTGTAATGCAACACTCTTCACTTCATTTTGTTTGATAACGTTTTTCACTATTGTACGTTCAGTCAATACATGATAGAGTATCCCAACCAAAATACCAATCATCAGAGATAGTATCAGTCCGGATTTCACATTGAAAAAGCCTAATATTAGACTTGCCAATGTTGTACTTATGATCTGTAAAGTTGTAGCTATCGTAATAGTTTTATATGCTTTTTGTCTTTGTTTCCAATAATTTAATGCTGAAAAAACAGCAACAGAAAAAATATAAAAAGGTGCCAGATAATAAATGTTCTGAGATAAAAATAAATCTTTATCTAAAACTTTCAATATATATTTCAGAATTATTATCAGCAACAAATATGTAGAAGAAACCGCAAATCCAATGATTACAATCAGTTTGATAATCTTGTACGAATCTTCTGTTGATTTTGGCAATCCAACAGCTAACTCGTATCTTCCTGTGGAAACAACAGCTAAAAAGGCAGTAACGCTTGTAAATATTGCCAAATTTCCAAAAGACTCTACCGGATAAATTCTAGATAAAAAGGGAGAGGCAATAATAACTAAAATTTGTCCAATTATAGTCCCTGAAGCCAGTGTTGTGACTCCCCTAAAAAAATTATCTTTGAATATGCGTAAAAGTTTCTCTTGCAAAATATTGTTTTAAAATTTGGGAATTTTCCTTAATTAATTATCCATTTTTAGAAATATACTAAGACAGCGACTAAATAATAATTACTTAAGATTATAAATCCTTTCTATAATATCCACCACTTTCAATCCTTCCAAAGCATTTGTAGTGATAGTATTTCTTCCTTTTAATACATCCACAACATTTTCAATAATAAAATGGTGATTGGCTGCAGATCCTTTATAAGCACCATAATCATTTCCAGGGTTTGTTGGAGCTAATTCCGGCATTACATAGTCTTTTATATTACAAACTTCCACTTTGTCCATGTATTGTCCGCCAATCTTCACAGATCCATTTTCTGCGATAATTGTCATAGAACTTTCAAGGTTCTGATTCCAGACTGAAGTAGAATAATTTAAGGAACCCATTCCTCCGTCTACAAAATCAAAGCTCACGAAACCTGAATCTTCAAAATCTGTAAGAGTTTCATGATTAAAATCTGCAAATTTTGCCTGAATATTGGTAATATCACCGAACAGCCAGTACATGATATCTATAAAGTGAGAAAACTGTGTAAATAAGGTTCCTCCATCCAGATCTTTCTTTCCATGCCAAGATTCCGGTTTATAATATCGGTCATCACGATTCCAGTAGCAATTAAGCTGAACCATAAATATTTTTCCCAGTTTTCCACTCTCTACCATTTCTTTTACCCATGCAGAAGGTGGTGAGTATCTGTTTTGCATCACTGCAAAAACTTGTTTATGCTTGTGCAGCGCCTGAAAAATAAGCTTTTCAGCATGTTGTTTTTTCAGAGCCATGGGTTTTTCTACCACAACGTGCTTTCCTGCATCTATCACTTTATAAGACTGTTCAAAATGGAATCCGTTTGGAGAAGCGATATTAATAACATCCACTTCAATTCCGGAAGCCAGAAACTCATCTAGTGAAGCAAAAAAAGGAACTTTATAATTTTCAATGCCCAATACAGATTTATCTTTAACATCAATTAATCCTACCAGTTCACATTCCTCATTTCTTGAGATCATTTCGGCATGTCTTTTTCCGATATGCCCGCAGCCAACTACTGCAAATTTTATTTTTTCAGTCATTTGTATGTTTTTAAATTTTAAAAACCTTATTATTTTCTAATTTGTATTTTTCTCCACTTTCTTCACAAACAGCAATATTTTCTGCATCAAACTGAAGTCTTTGCCCAAATTCGCTCATCCATCCCATCTGTCTGGCAGGGTTTCCTACCACCAATGCATAATCCGGTACTTCTTTTGTGACCACAGCTCCTGCTCCGATAAAAGCAAACTCGCCTATATTATGTCCACAGACAATAGTTGCATTAGCCCCTATAGATGCACCTTTCCCAACATGGGTCTTAAGGTATTCATTTTTTCTGTTTATAGCACTTCTTGGGTTTATTACGTTGGTAAAAACCATTGAAGGACCTAAAAAGACATCATCATCACATGTTACCCCTTCATAGATAGAAACATTATTCTGAACTTTCACATTCTTTCCTAAAACTACTTTTGGAGAAATAACAACGTTTTGTCCGATATTACATTTTTCTCCCAAAACGCAGCCGGTCATAAGGTGTGAAAAGTGCCAAATTTTGGTTCCGGTCCCTATCTGGCAACCTTCATCAATAACAGCTGTTTCGTGTGCAAAAAAATCTGACATATCTGCTTTATATTAATTAAAAAAATTCTTGATTTCTGTAACAATAACATCCAATACTTCCTGATCAAATTCTGTATGTACAGGAATGGAAATCACTTCAGTACAAAGTTGTTCCGTAACAGGAAGACTAAATCCTTCTTCTACATATTGAAGAAAAGCCTCTTGTCTGTAAAGGGGTAAAGGATAATATATCATACTTGGAATATTCTTTTCTGCCAAGTATTTTTGTAGCTCATCTCTTTTCCCATTTTTCACTCTAAGGGTATACTGATGAAATACATGGGTAGAGTTTTCAGCTCTTTTGGGAGTCTGAACTTCGGCAATATCCGCGAGATTTTCATCATAATAATCAGCCATCCTATTTCTGGCAGCTGAGTATTCGTCCAAATGTTTTAGCTTAACTTTTAAAACGGCTGCCTGAATTGTATCTAATCTGGAATTACAGCCTAAAACTTTGTGATAATATTTCTTTTCCTGACCATGATTGGCTATCATTCTGATTTTTGAAGCCAGGTCATCATCATTCGTCATCAGCGCACCTCCATCACCATAACATCCAAGGTTTTTGGAAGGAAAAAATGAAGTACATCCGATATGACCGATAGTACCTGTTTTTTTTACAGTTCCATCAGAAAAAGTATAATCAGAGCCAATTGCCTGAGCATTATCTTCTATTACAAAGAGATTGTGTGTTTTTGCAAATTCAAGAATCTTCTCCATATTGGCACTTTGTCCATATAAATGAACAGGAACAATCGCTTTGGTATTGGGTGTCAGGAATTTCTGTAAATCTTCCAGCTCAATATCAAAAGTATCTTCGTTTACATCTACCATTATTGGTTTTAATCCTAAAAGACCAATAACTTCAGCCGTAGCTACATAAGTGAAAGCCGGGCAGATGATTTCGTCACCAGGCTGCAGATCAAGTGCCATCATGGCAATTTGAAGAGCATCTGTTCCGTTAGCACAAGGAATCACATGTTTTACACCCAAATATTTTTCAAAATCCTGTTGAAATTCTTTTACAGCAGGACCGTTAATAAATGTTGTATTGTTTATACATTCCTGAATACCGGCATCTACGTCTTCTTTTATTTTCAGGTATTGACCTTTAAGATCAACCATTTGAATTTTCATATCTTTAGTTTTTTGAGTGCATGTAGAGGTGCATATTTTAATTCACGATAAGCTCACTGATTTTGTTTCCTATAGAAAGGCAGGAAGTGGCTGCCGGAGAGGGTGCATTTCTAACGTGAATGATGTTTCCGTTTTTCACGATATCAAAATCATCAATCAATCCTCCGTTTCTGTCACAAGCCTGAGCTCTTACCCCTGAACCTCCTGCTACAAGATCATTTTCCTGTATTTCCGGTAAAAGTTTTTGCAGAGCTTTTGTAAACGCGGATTTGGAAAGTGAACGATGCATTTCCCCCATTCCTGTTTTTCCATATTTCGCTACAATTTTTCTAAATCCAGGCCATAGCATGGTCTGCATTGTTTCGTTGAAATTGAAATCAAAAAAATGGTATCCTTCCTTTTTGAAGGCCAGCACTGCATTGGGGCCGGCTTCTATATTACCATCAATCATTCTGGTAAAATGTACTCCAAGGAACGGAAAACTAGGGTCAGGAACCGGATAAATAAGATGTTTTACCAAATATTTTTTTTCATCCTTAATTTTATAATATTCTCCTCTAAAAGGAATAATGACCACATCGTTTTTTTCGTTGGTCATTTTGGTGATCTTATCAGAATAGAGTCCTGCGCAGGAAATAAGCTTTTTGGTTTTAAATTCGGAGATATTGGTCTTTACAATAATTTCAGATCCTTTATCAATAATGTTTTTTACTTCACTATTAAATTTTACTTCTCCTCCTGATTCTTCAAAAAGTTCTTTTATTTTTTTGGCTATTCCCGGATAGTCAATAATTCCGGTCTGTGGAACTTTGATTGCTTTTACGCCCTCACAATGGGGTTCTATTTCACGGAATTCTTCTCTTGAAAGGTATTTTAAATTCTGTAAGCCGTTTTCAACTCCTCTTTTATAAATATTATCCAAGAGAGGTAATTCTTCCTGTGAAGTAGCTACGATTATTTTGCCGCAAAGGTCATATCTTATTCCGTATTTCTCGGCAAAATTAATTACTGAGTTATAACCTTCGATACAGTTTTTTGCTTTAAGGCTGCCTGGTTTATAATAAATCCCACTATGGATTACTCCACTGTTATGTCCCGATTGGTGCAATGCCACATCGTTTTCTTTTTCCAAAATTAAAATTTTAGAATCAGGATTTTTCAGTTTAGTCTGATAGGCCGTAGCCAATCCTACCAAACCTGCACCAATGATTATAATATCATAGTTCATGATCTGTTACAGTCTTGCATCAACCAGATTTCTGTCTAAACATGCTTTGGTATCAAAAACCACAGCATTTTCTTTTTTAAGCTGATCCAGATCCATTTCCAGGAACTCATTATGAGATACCGCAATCACTAAAGAATCATACTTTTTCCCTTCCTGAAGCGCATCCAGAATATCAATTCCATATTCATGTTTTACTTCCTCTTTACTAGCCCATGGATCGTAAATATCTACATTTACTCCGTAATCAGCAAGTTCTCTATAAATATCAACAACTTTAGTATTTCTGACATCCGGGCAGTTTTCTTTGAATGTAACTCCTAAAATTAAGGCATTAGAATTTTTGATCACTCCGCCTTTTGCAATAAGAAGCTTTACTACTTTAGCTGCAACGAACTTTGCAATAGAATCGTTTACACGTCTTCCTGATAAAATAACATCCGGGTGGTATCCTAACTGCTCTGCCTTGTGTGCAAGGTAATAAGGATCTACGGAGATACAATGTCCTCCTACTAATCCTGGTTTATATTTAAGAAAGTTATATTTTGTACCGGCAGCTTCCAGTACATCATTGGTATCGATTCCTACTCTATCGAAAATTAAAGCTAATTCGTTTACAAAAGAAATATTAACATCTCTTTGTGCATTTTCAATAGCTTTTGAGGCTTCTGCTACTTTAATGCTGGGTGCTTTATGAGTTCCAGCTGTAATAATTTTCTTATATAGGCTATCTACTTCTTCGGCAATTTCTTCCGTAGAGCCTGAAGTTACTTTTTTAACACTGGTAAGAGTATTTATTTTATCTCCCGGATTAATTCTTTCCGGAGAGTATCCTACAAAAAAGTCTTCATTAAACTGAAGCCCCGAATATTTTTCAAGAACAGGTACACATTCTTCTTCTGTACATCCAGGAAAAACGGTAGATTCATAAATAATGATATCTCCTTTTTTGATAATTTCTCCCAACATTTTTGAGGCAGAAATCAATGGATTCAGATCCGGAGCGTTATATTTATCAATAGGAGTAGGAACTGTTACAATGAATACATTAGCTTCAGAAATATCAGATAACTGGCTTGTTGCTTTATAGCCTAAAGAGCCATTAGATTCATTATATTTTTTCAGTCCGTTATTTAATTTATCAACATCTGCTTCAAGCGTTATATCCTTTCCCTCATTAAGCTGATCAACACGCTGTGTATTAATATCAAATCCAAAGACAGGATAGTGATCTGCAAATTCAAGAGATAAGGGAAGACCTACATAACCTTGGCCTATAACCGCTATTTTATATGTTGTTGTCATTAACTAAGTTTATTTTTTATTTTTTGAAACCAAGAGTGTTCTGTATGCTGGTTATAACCATAACCATATTTATTGCTATATCCTAAATTTTCTCTGCTTACATCATTAAGTACGAATCCAACATTTTTGATTTTTTTCTGATCGATATTGCTATTTGCAAATTCTAGTAATGCCTTTTCAGTGTATTTAGATCTGGATACATAAATTGTGACATCAGAAAGTTCAGCAATAAGGAATGTGTCTGTAACAAGAAGCAATGGTGCAGTATCTAAGATAATATATTCATATTTATCTTTCAATTCGCTTAGAAGGATTTCATAACGACCGTTGGATAATAATTCTGTTGGGTTCGGAGGAATCATTCCTGAATAAATTACATCCAGGTAAGGATTAAAAGATGATACATGAACGATATCCTCAAGTTTAGTATCGTCATTATAAAGATATTCTGTAAGTCCGGTAAGTCCTTTTCTTGCAGGATTATATCTTTGAAGTTGAGGATTTCTGATATCGGATCCTATGATAATTGCTTTTTTCTTAGGATTAGCCAATGTTAAAGCTAAATTGACAGAAGTAAAGGTTTTTCCTTCTCCTTTTACTGTTGAAGTGACAAATACAACTTTCCCTTTTTTCTCTTTTGAAAGCATAAAATTCATATTGGTAATAAGAATTCTAAATGCTTCCGCCATAGGAGTAATATCATTCATTTTTACTATTTCAGAATCTCCACTTTCAAGGCTTGGTAATTCTGCAATAATAGGAGCATGTACAAGCTTTTCAAGATCATGTTTAGTAATCACTTTATTATTAAATAATTGTAACATATAAATAATAATAAAAGGAACTAACAATCCTAGAAATAGTGAAGCAAATAAGATAGCCTGAGTCTTTGGTGCAATAGGATTTGCAAAAGCATAAGCCTCATCAATCACCCTCGCCTTCGGTGCTGTAATAGACTGTGCAACAGCAGTTTCTTCTCTTTTTTGTAATAATAGTAAGTATAAATTTTCTTTAATTTGCTGTTGTCTTTCTATTCCCCTAAATATTTTTTCCATAGAAGGAATTCTCGCGATTTTCCCAGTTACTTTATTTTGCTCTCCTACATACTCATTTCTGGCAAGTTCTAATCCTGTCTTATTTCTTTGCAGAGTTTGAACAACTGAACCACGCATTGCATTTATCTGTTTACTGGTCTCAACAACTATAGGGTTTTCTGGAGTTGCAGATTCCAGCAATCTTGCTCTTTGTAGTATTAATTGGTTATAGGATGTAATCCCTGAAACAGCCTCTGGATTATTTAATCCAATATTGATTGGTAAAACCTGGTATTGTCCTTGCTTCGACATGAAAGAAAGCAATGAGTTTGTCAATTCTATTTGAGCATCAAGTTCCAGCTGCTTACCACGAGCCGTCGCCGAACTTTCAAGATCTATTTTAGCTTCCGTTTCAAGATCGGTAAGGTTATTTTTTGATTTAAAACTTTCTTTTTCATTCTCAACCTGTCCTAGTTCTACTGAAAGTTTTCTTACCCTGTCTTCAATAAAATCCAATGTCTTTTTAGATTCTTGGTTTTTATCCAGAATAGCATCATTATTATAGGCAACAACTAATGAATTAAGAATGTCTTCTGCTTTTGAAATTACAGGGTAATTCATTGAAAGTTTAAGAACAGTAGCTTCTTTGTTTGCTAAATTTACACTAAGAGCTCCTCTTAACGAATTAACCTTTGCTTCCACTGATGATATGATTAATTCTAAGTTCTTTTTATCAACAGTTGGTGATGCTTTAGGGTTATACCCTGTATTTTTAGTAATGATAATATTAGCAAAAGGAAGACTTATCATTCTTCCATAGCCAGAAACAATATCTTTTTTTAGTCCTTCATAATGTATTGAAATTTCTTCTCCTTTTAATTCTACATTAATCAGGTTATTGGCACTTTTAAATACTTTTTCATTTACAACTTTTACTTCAATAGGAGAAGATTCTTTATAAAGCTCAGCACGACTTACTTTTCCTTTAACAATGATATTGGTCTGAAGATTTTTATTGATCACTACATCCCTCATCAGTTTTTTTGATTTCAGGACTTCAATCTCATTGGAAATACTATTAGTTTTCATTCCTCCCAATCCTGATAAATCAGAAAGAACCCCTAAATCATTATTTGAAGAAGAATTTTTAGAATCTTTAATAAGTAAGGTTGTTTCTACATAATAGACCGGAGTCATAAATTTTATTGCAAAATAGCCTATAGTTAAAGCTATCATAGCACAAAAAATAAACCATGGCCATCTCCTTAAATATGGTTTGATTATTTCACTAAAATTAATTTTGCTTGAATTTTTTTCTTCTTCTGAAAATTGTGACGTTCGCTGGTTATCCATCAATTTTATTTCTTATTAAATAAACTTACTACTACGGCAACTGCTGTAACCGCAATAGAAATGGCGGTCAGATAAAGTCCAGTGTTAGGATTCTGTTTTGCTATAACATCTTTTGTATTGTTTGAAGAAACAATAATAGCATCTCCTTGCTTCAGGTTATAATATGGAGAATTAATTAAATTAGCATCCTGAAGATTAATACGGCCGTGAGAAACAACCCCATTTTCTGTTCTGACAACCAATATATCTTCTCTTTTTCCATATTGAGTTAAATCGCCAGCTAGCCCTAAAGCATTTAAAATAGTTGCCTGCCCATTTGCAATAGTATAGTCACCCTGTCTATTTACTTCTCCTAATACAGTAACCTTAAAATTCGAGAGTCTCACATTAACTGTTGGATTAATAACATATTTTGTCATTTTTTCCCTTACATCATCTTTAAAAGCTGTCAAGCTTTTATTCGATGTATTCAGTTTTCCCAATATTGGAAAATCAATGTCTCCATTGGCATCTACAATATATGTTGGACCTGACAGTATTGTTGCCCCTTGATTAGGAGTATTTCCTCCTGCTATAGCATTTGTCTGGATAAGTTCTGATGAAGAATAATTCTGATTAAAAGGCTTTACAACATCCATATCCTTAGCCGTGATCAAAATAATCAGCTGATCACCTGCTTGGATTGTATTTGCTGAATTTTTAGCAGAGGCATTGATTGCAACCTGTTCTATATTCTGCATATAATTTAAATCATTCTTAGCATTGGGATTGACTTTACAGGAAACCACTAAAGAAGACACCAAAATTACTGCTAATATTTTTCCTTTCATTATATTGTTAAATTGTACAAATATACATTTATTTTTTTCCTATTTATCTAAGGCCTCATAGATTGAATTATTGCTTCGGAATTCCGGCACTATTGTTTTAAGAATTCTTACTACTTCCACTTTATCTCTTCTAAGGGAAGCTTTAGTAATTTGTGTGGTAAGTGTATCTATTTCTTCAAATCCCGTAGAAGGGTCTTTAGAAATCATAATTTTGTCATTATGAGTAGGAAGTGTTTTAGCATCATCACTCAAAAGCTCTTCATAAAGCTTTTCCCCGGGTCTTAATCCTGTATAAATGATCTTAATATCAATATTAGGTTCAAATCCTGATAATTTGATCATTCTTTTCGCAAGATCAAGAATTTTCACAGGTTCACCCATATCAAAGACAAAAATTTCACCACCTTCTCCCATTGTTCCAGCCTGAAGTACCAATTCACATGCCTCCGGAATAGTCATAAAGTATCTTACAATTTCCGGATGAGTGATGGTTACCGGACCTCCTGCTTCAATCTGTTTTTTAAAATGAGGAATCACGGAACCGTTGGATCCTAATACGTTTCCAAATCTTGTAGTAATAAACTTGGTAACATTACCTTCTACATTTTGAAGCGACTGTACAAAAAGCTCAGCAGCTCGTTTTGAAGCCCCCATAACATTGGTGGGATTTACAGCTTTATCTGTAGATACCATTACGAACCTGTTTACTTTATACTTGCTGGATAATTTTGCAACAATCTTTGAACCTAATATATTAACAAAAATTGCTTCATGTGGATTTTCTTCTACCAAAGGTACATGCTTATAAGCAGCAGCATGATACACCATTGAGAAGTTATATGTTTGGAACAAAGATTCCATTCTGTGATGATTAGAAACATCTCCTAAAACAAATTTGAAAGCAATATGAGGAAACTTGTCTCTCATTTCGAGTTCAATTTCATAAAGAGGAGTTTCTGCCTGATCCAGAACTACAATTAAAGAAGGATTAAAGTTAGCAACCTGTCTTACAATTTCACTTCCTATGGATCCAGCTCCTCCAGTTACTAATACTGTTCTATCAAAATGCCTGCTTTTGACTTTTTCGTTCTGAATTTTGATAGGTTTTCTATTTAACAAGTCTTCAATCTGAAGATTTCTGATAGATCCTCCTAAATCACTGTCTCTCAGTTTTTGTACTGACGGTGCTTTGAAGACATTAAGATCTTTCTCTAAAAATAAATTCACCCACGTATTCATCTCATCTCTGGCCATCATCTCTTTTACAATGAGAATTCCATCAATAATAAGATCTTCTTTCGTATTTTCTTCTATTTTTTGTTTTCCGTAGATAGGCTTTCCTAGTAGAGATGCCCTTTTAGAATCTGTTCTTTGAGTTAAAAAGCCTACTACCTGATAAGGCAGGCTCGGATTATCCAGAATAGCACGTGCAATTGCAATTGATTGTTCATCAATTCCCAACACCAAAATTCTTTTTTTCAATGCACTTCTTCTGTATTCCCTTACAATATGGAAAAACTCTTTCACATATAATCTGAAAAGGAATAATCCCATAAATGAAATTACAAAATAAAGCATCAGATAAGGAGTAAGTATAAACTTAGCTCCTGTAGTCCAGAAATAAAGAATATTGATTGTTCCAATAGCCAGCATTGTGCAGAAGCAGGATATCAGAAGTTTAAATAAATCTATAAATGTTGAATGGCGAATAATTCCGGCATAAGTCTTAAAGAGATACATGAAAACAGTATTTACCAGAATAATAAAAGCAAAGATTAAGCTTTTATCTTCATGGTATATAAACTCCTGCTTGGTAATTTTTTCGATAATGTAAGTGGAAAGAAATAAAGATATAACCAGAATAATAATGTCTATTACAAGAATTATCCATCTAGGAAGATATCTTACGTCTGAGAGATTGACAACATTATCCCCTCCAAATATTGTTTTTCTAAGAGAATCGTACATTGTCTATATTGGTCTTCATATTTAATTAAGGTGTAATATCTGATCATCTGATCAAAGATAATTCCGATACAATCATGCAAAAATAAAATAAATTTATTTCAATATGTTGAAATCAAAAATAAATTTGATGTTATATTTATGAAATCTAATAATTTCATTACGATACAGCTAAACTCACAGACAAAAATCATACCATATAAAGTCTTATAAAGGCGATATTTATCTATAAAAATTCTTTATTCCAGCTGTTTTATCTTTGAAATAATTATTAAATCTTTATGTATCAACCTCTTTCAATGAATTGATTGTTTTTTGGTAAAAAGTCATATTTCAAGTTTTTTTAAATTCATTAATATATTATTCAAAAATATCAATTATTTTCTCATATTCAAAACCTTTACTCATCAAATATTTTATAGTTTTGGTTTTTTTTTGATATTCTTTCAAACCATTTTGTTTAGAATAATACCCTTCAAAAATTTTTCTGATAGTCTTCTCATAATCAGAATCATCTATCTCATCAAAGCATGAATTGATCAATCTTTCTGAAATCTGTTTTTGCTTCAGATTCATTTTTATTTTGGTCTTCCCCCAGTGTTTGATGTAGAATTTACCTCTGATATAGCTTCGTGTAAACCTTTCTTCATTCAGATAGTTTTCTTTCAGGAGATATAAAATAATTTCTTCTTTGGCCTCATCAATAAGCAGAAACTCTCTCATCTTCTGTTCCACTTCTGCATGGCAGCGGTCCTGGTAAACACAGTAATTGACCAGTTTCTGTTTGATTTCCTCAAAAGTATAAGATTTCTTTTCCATTTGAATAAAAAAAGAATGAGCAGTTTGCCCATTCTTTATATGATATTGAAATGCCTGCTAGTAATTAAACAAAGCTTTTCCTTCCATTAATTCGTTAACTTTCTTTCTTACGGATGTAAGAACTTCTTCATTTTTAATATTGTCTACCACTTCAGAAATCAATCCTGCAATAGTATCCATATCATTTTCTTTCAATCCTCTTGTTGTAATTGCTGCCGTTCCTAATCTGATACCAGAAGTTGTAAATGGAGATTTATCATCAAAAGGAACCATATTTTTGTTACAGGTAATATCAGCAAGCACTAATGCTTTTTCTGTTTCTTTACCATTCACTCCTTTATTTCTAAGATCTACCAGCATTAAGTGGTTATCTGTACCTCCGCTTACGATATCAAATCCTCTGTCGATCATAGCTTTTGATAGCGCCTGAGCATTGGATTTAACTTGTTTTGCGTATGTTTCGAACTGTCCGTCCAAAGCTTCACCGAAAGCTACTGCTTTACCAGCAATCACATGCTCAAGCGGCCCTCCCTGAATACCAGGGAATACAGCTCCGTCTAATACCTGGCTCATCATTTTGATTTCTCCTTTTGGAGTTTTGTGGCCATATGTATTTTCAAAATCTTTCCCCATCATGATCATCCCTCCTCTTGGCCCTCTTAGGGTTTTGTGAGTAGTGGTAGTTACTACATGACAGTGTTCAAATGGTGAGTTTAATAATCCTTTTGCTACTAAACCAGCCGGGTGAGCGATATCTGCCCAAAGTGTTGCCCCAACTTCGTCCGCCACTTCTCTGAATTTAGCATAATCTAAATCTCTTGAATACGCAGAGAAACCAGCAATAAGCATTTTTGGTTTTTCCCTCAAGGCTACTTCTCTCATTTGATCGTAATCAATAAGACCTGTTTCCTGCTGAACTCCATAAGAAACCACATTATACTGGATACCAGAAAAATTCACTGCAGAACCGTGGGTAAGGTGTCCTCCCATGGAAAGATCCATTCCCATGATTTTATCACCAGGTTTCAAAACTGCAAGATAAATGGCTGCATTCGCCTGAGAACCGGAATGTGGCTGAACATTCACATAGTCTACTCCGAAAAGTTCTTTTGCTCTGTTGATAGCCAATGTTTCAACCTCATCTACAACTTCACATCCTCCGTAATATCTTTTTCCGGGATATCCTTCAGCATATTTATTTGTCAGTACACTTCCCATTGCTTTCATCACGTTTTCAGAAACAAAATTTTCTGATGCGATAAGCTCTAATCCATGAGTTTGTCTTTGTCTTTCCTTTTCAATCAGGTCGAAAATAATATCCATTTTACTTTTAGTTTTTGAAATTTCCACCCCAAATGTACGGAATTTTCATTGAGATTTCTCTATTGAAAAAATGATTTTAAACACTAAAAAATGAAAAAACAGACGTTTTATTTCTCAAAAAAGCTTTTAAAATTCTTCATCCACAAGTTCTTTATTTACTACAGCACCAGCAAAATTCCCCTGTGCTATTGCATTGGCTACAGAACGCATCATCGTTACATTGTCTCCACAGGCAAAAACTCCGGGAACGTTTGTTTTCTGCATCATGTCTACTTTAATAAATCCTTGTTCTGTCAGTTCACATCCCAGATCATCGGATACATTGAGATTTTGTTCAAAAGGAATTTTAGCATATAAAGCCTGTAAAGGAACTTCATTCCCATTTTTGAAAATAATTTTTTGAATAGATCCATTTTCATGTTTGATCTCTTCAATCTCATCTTCATTAAGAACGATTTTATTCTCCTTTAGTTTTTCAATCTGTTCATCAGTAAGAACAGCTTTCCCATTGGTAAACAGGGTAAGATTTTTAGTCAGATTAAAAATCAGTTTTGAAAACTCGTAAGCCATATCTCCATTGGAAAGAATTCCGGTACTCTCATTTTTCACTTCATAGCCATGACAGTATGGACAATGTATAACAGAAATCCCCCAGCACTCTGCAAATCCTGGAATATCCGGCATCATATCCTTTACTCCGGAAGCAAGGATGAGTTTTTTAGCATAGAATTTTTCACCAGATGAAATTTCAATCTCGAAACCTCCGGTTGTTTTTACTGTTTTTACAACTGTTCCGCTATAAAACCGGACAGTATTATATTTTTCTACATCTTCTTTTGCCAGCCTTGCAATTTCTGCCGGTGTTTTGCCGTCATGAGTAACAAAATTATGGGAATGAGGAGTCTGCCTGTTACAAGGTTTTCCGTTATCTATAATAAGGACATTTCTTAAAGATCTTCCTAATGACATGCCTGCTGATAATCCTGAATAGCTTCCTCCTATTATAATGACATCAAAGTTTTTGTTTTCCATAGTTCAGTTGATAGTTGATAGTTGATAGTTGATAGTTGATAGTTGATAGTTGATAGTTGATAGTTGATAGTGCAAAGATAACCTAAAATCAGTTAATGCAATAGAGTTGCGATAATATTTGTCTATTAACTTTATCTTGTCTACAAATCATCATTTCCAACTTTATTGAAAACTATTTCCATTCATTTTTAACTTCAATAATTTCGTCCTGAATTCTTTTATTAACATCTATTTTTGCTCCCTGCAAACTGAAAATTGCGGTTCCTCTTTCTCTTGCGTATGGATTGGTAATAGAATCATATAATTTTGCAAATTCAAAAAAAGAACCGGATTCTTTAAGTTCTTTCCCTGCTTCCGGAGCATCTTTGACCCTGATAACATTTTTATATTTTTTGCTTAAATCTATCCAATTGATATAATCTGCATGAAATGACATTGCTTTTACACCCATTTTTGAATAGTAATTAATAGCTCCGGTCTGCCCATAATTATCACACAGAACCATAGTATTTCCTGACTTTGACAGTCGGGAATATTCTTTATCTACTTTTTGAGCCAATTCTTTCCAACCCTGCATATCGGCAAAATCCTGAGGTAATGGATGATCTTTTCCATCCTCCCACCGAAGCAGCCCGAATTTTTTGTATTGATCCTGATGGGATTCAATATATTGAGGACTTTTATTCGGAAAGGCTACATTATATAAAGGAAGAAATAAAAGTATGGGAATGAGAATACTGATGGGCTTCAAAAACCTCTTCCAGCCTTTTTCAAATAAATGACCAAGAAAAACGGAACCAAAAGCAATATACACTGGATAAAGTCCTATTGCGTAATATTCTTTTGCTTTAAAAAACAAAAACAGAGTAATTGTAATGATATAACTCCAGAAGAAAAACCTGAATTTCTCAAAAGGTTTGTACAGCAATAATGCTCCCCAGCCTGCAATAATTACAAAGATAACTCCTATGAAAAAGAGAATCTGAGATTTCATAAAATCCATTCGGTCTACATTTACAAGCTGTGTTTCAGAAAGTTCTTTCATATGACGAATGACCGGAAACTGATTCTGATACTGCCAGAGAAGATTGGGAAAAATAATCATCAAAGCCAAAAGAGCAGCCCAGTACACATGAGACTGCATAAAAATTTTTCTTTGCTCTGTCAGCAATAATGCAGGAATAAGCCCTAATAATGAAAAAGCAATATTGTATTTATTCAATATTCCTATTCCGAAAATGACAGCTCCCATATACAGCCATTTTACTTGTTGGGAATTAAAATATTTAATCAGACTATAATAGAGAAACAGCCATAGAAAAATTTCCAATGACGTAGGCTGAAACAACATATTTACCCGAAGAAGCACTGAGAATAATATTCCTAAACAGGCCAATATTTTAGCAAAAAGGTTTCCATTGAGTTCTTCAACAACTTTCCACGCCAGTACAATCGTCAAAGCTCCGAAAAGAGCTGGAAAAAATTTAACCCAAAAGATAGAATTACCCAGCATTTTAATTATCCAGGCTAACCAGGAATTAACGGGAGGAACAGAGAGATATCCCCATGCAAGATGATTGGCCTGATCGAGATGCAGGTATTCGTCTCTGTGCAATTCATACTCAGGACTTATCAGCGAGTATTGAAGGGCAAACTTTGCAATGATAAAAAGAAGCAGAATCCAATAGTCTCTTTTCATGGAATATAGTTTAGAATTTAAATTTAAGACATTTTGAATTCACTATTTGTTACATTCTTGCTATTTTAAATTTGTTATTATGTAATATAAAAAGAATCCCGGAGAAAAAAATTCCTCCGGGATTCACAGTTTAAAAGTGTATAGTGTAGTTTATTATTTTTTATTCGCTTTTTCTTTCAGCTCTTCTTTATCTTTATCAGACGGGTTCCAAACTTTCACTTCAGTGTCTTTTGTAATATTTGATCCCGGAAGAATCTGAACGTTGATACCGTCGCTTGCTCCAAGTTTCACATATACTTTTTTGAATTTCCCATCTTTTTGTTTCGCTTCTACAAAAGGAACGTCTTTACCTTGCTTTTTTTCATACTGGACTAAAGATTCATCCAATAATAATGCATTTTTCTGAGAACTCAAAACAATTTCACCGTTTGCAGAAAAACCTGCTCTAATATACTCATTATTAGGATTAGTTACGTTTCCTTCTACCGGAAATTTAATAGTTCCTGCATTATCCTTTCCTTTAGGCGCGATCATAGTAAGTTTCCCAGGGAATGTTTTGTTTTGTAATGCCCCGATCACGATGTTCATATCCATACCTTCACTTAGCTTTCCGGCTTGTGCTTCATCGATTTCACCTTTAAAAATCAAGACGTTCAAATCCGCCACTGAACAGATTGTAGTTCCGGCATTAAAGTTATTGGCTTCAATCACCTGACTTCCTGCTTTTACAGGAACTTCAAGTACAGTACCTGAGGCTTTGGAACGGATTTCTGTAGTTGCCAGGCCTTGTCCTTTAAGTTCAGGAGTTGCTCCTGTTTTAGCGATCTGTAATCTTTTTTGAGCGGTATTCAATTGCTGCTGGGCATTTTTCAAAGTCTGCTGCTGAGAAAACAACTGTTGCTGAGAGTTCAGATATTCCTGCTTAGAAGCAACTCCCTGCTTATATAGTTTCTCCTGCATTTCAAACTGCTTCTGCATATTTCCTACATTCATCTGCGCATTGCTGATCTGAATCTGTGCATTCTGAACTTCCTGCTGAGAAGCATTTACTTCAGAGATGCTTGGAACAATTTTTACCGTGGCAATCAGCTGCCCTACCTCTACTTTATCTCCTTCTTTTACTAAGATCTTATCTATAATCCCTGCAATATTGGGTTTGATTTCAATTTCTTCTTTTGGAACAATTTTCCCCGTAGCCATTACCTTATCATCCATATTCTGAACAGTAGGTTTACGGGTAAGGAAAGCCTCACCTTCTTTAGAGTTTGATTTTATAAGATAGCCAAGCCCCGAGAACAATGCCACTGCAAATAAAAGCCCTAACACAATATAAATGGCTTTTTTCCAGGTGAATTTCTTTTTCATATGTATAGTTTATTTTTTATTAAAAGATTGAATGATTTAAAGACTAATCAGCCATACTGATGACCTGATCATCACAATTTTCAAATTATTTTTATTTTCAAATTAATTACTCCGTTCTTAATGCTTCAATAGGTCTGATCTTTACTGCTCTCTGTGCAGGGATCATCCCGATTACCAATCCTAAAATCACCATTACAGCCATTGCTGCAAATACGTTTCCATAGTTGACTGTCGGATTATAGAAGGGAAACGAATCCTGCCCCTGTGTAACGGCATTGAGAATCATCAATACAAAAATTCCAAACATAAAGCCTAATAATCCCGAGGAGAGCGTGATCACAACACTTTCCAGCAAAATCTGATTTCTTACTTCTGCCGGCTTTGCTCCCAATGCTCTTCTGATTCCGATTTCTTTGGTTCTTTCTTTTACTGTAATCAACAGGATATTCGAAATAGCAATTACTCCCGCAAGAATCGTCAATGTACCAACAATGATTGTTAATAACTGCATTCCCGTAAGGAAACCGGTCAGCTTTTTAAACTCTTTTCCAAGGTTGAAACTTCCGAAAGCGTTGGTATCTTCAGGTGAAACTTTATTTTTTGTTTTTAAAACCTGCTTTACATCTTCTTCTACGGAATTCACATTAGCATTAGGCTTGCTTACAATAGCAAACATATCAATCTGGTCTCCTGCATTATACATTTTTGTATAAGTGGAAAGTGGAATGAAAGCCGTTTGGTCATTTTCAAATCCGCCTCCTTTTTTCACACGGAAAACTCCGATGACATTAAAGAAGAGACCTTTAATATTGATTGATTTTCCTATTGGATTTTCTTTTTTCTTGGCATCAAAGAAGTTTTTATAAATCTCTTCTCCTATTACCACTACATTTTTATTTCCTGAAACATCAGCATCATTGATATAACGCCCAAAAATCAGTTTCTTTTCTGAAATTTTATTTCCTACAGAGTAGTCTCCGGTAAGCGAATACGTTCCGTTTTTCCCATTCCTTGACATTGCTTCTCCCGGTGTTCCGGTAAAACTTCCTCTTGCATTTTGCGGCGAGATATAATCTATGGCAGTTACTCTTCTTTTCAGCATTTCCATATCAGCTAAGTTCAGGTGTACTTCTCTTCCTTTGGGAAAACCCTCATATGGAATAGATGTTTTCTGCGCCCACAGGAATATTGAATTGGTAGCAAAACCTGAAAATAATTTATCAAAACCATTTTCCATTCCTTTTGCGGCTCCAAGAAGGCTTACATACAAAAACATCCCCCATCCTACGCCAATCATGGTAAGAAATGTTCGGAGTTTATTATTCCTCAATGAGTAATAGATCTCCTGCCAAGTATCTTTTTTAAATATGATATTCACCTTTTTGAATTATAAGTTATAAATTATGAGTTATGAATTCCATTCATCCTTTTAACTAAAGACTTGCTTTTGCTTTTTAGCTTATATTATTCTGTTCTCAATGCTTCAATAGGTTTGATTCTTGAAGCTCTGTATGCGGGCACAAATCCAGCAATCAATCCTGAAAAAATCAGTGCAATGAATGCCATAATAATGGCTCCCCAGCCTACACTTGGGCTTTTGATAAAGAATTCTTCAAGACTGTCACCAATAAGACTTAATGTCAAAACACCTATTCCTACTCCAATAAGTCCGGATACCACTGTAATTACAACACTTTCCTGAACAATCAGCCCTACGATTCCGCTTGGTTTTGCCCCAATAGCTTTTCGTACTCCGATTTCTTTGGTTCTTTCTTTCACAATATACACCATGATATTACTGATCCCGATAATTCCGGCCAATAGTGTCCCTAATCCAATGAATCCTACAATAGCTGTAAGAACTGCCATAAACGTAAATGTATCATTCATGTTTTTGGCGTTATTCCAGACACGTACTCCATTTTCATCATCAGGAGAAACATTCTTTCTGGCTTTTAATTTATTTTGTAACTCATCACCGTATTTTATGGCCTGATCCGGAGTCAACTTATCATTATATGTGATATATGCTATATTCACCGTATCAGAACCCTTTTTCATCTGCTGTAAAGTGGTAATAGGAACTGTAATATGTCTTTCATCCCTGTCTCCTCCATCATCTGAAAAGACTCCAATCACCTTGTACATCGTTCCATTAATATCCAGCTCTTTTCCAATAGGATTTCCATTTTTGATCAAATCCCGCTGAACCATTCTTCCAATTACTGCAACATTTAATTTCCTAGCCAAATCCATAGATGTCAGATAACGACCATCAATAACTTTTCTATTTTCAATAACCTGCTCCCCCGGCTCTGCACCATTGATCTGATAAAGACCACTCTCTTTCCCATATTTCACCATTAAATTGGCGCTATACCTAGGACTTGAAGGACCCGCTTTTTTCTTATCTGCATTAATCAAAAAATCATAGTCTGCGTTATTCATTGAAACATTTCTATCAGACTGCAAGCCTTTATAAGCTAAAGTGGCTTTTCCTGTTGAAATAATAATAAGGTTCTTAGCGTCTCCGGCAAATCCTTCAGAGAAAGCATTCTGAAGTCCTTTTCCAATTCCAAAAAGTACAATAAAAATAAACAGTCCCAAAGCTACTGTAAACCCTGAAAGCACCGTCCGAAGTACATTACTCCGGATAGAACTGAATATTTCCTGCCAACGATCTAGGTCAAACATAGTTTTTATTTTTTTACTTTGTAAAAAAGTCAATTAGCTTCGCTCTCAATTTTCTTCGAAGTCAATTAACTTTGTTGTCAATTTTTTTCTCCTATTTTATTTCGATTACGAAGCAAAGTTCATTTTCACATTTCTACTCTTTTTTCAACATTTTACTTAATAGGATAAATGTTGTTTTTATTAAATTTTCAATTTTTGTTAATTCTTCTATTTTAATATAATTACATTCTATAACGATATCAAAACAAGAATCCAACTCAATAACTGAACCTCTGGCAATTTCAAAATATCTTTTCCTTTCCAGTTCAGATTTTCTTGAACACCCTTCGGTAATATTTAATACCACTGAAGTAGAAGCTCTTCGTATCTGGTCAATTATATTAAACTTTTCATGATCAGGAATTTTAGATAAAACTTTATAACATTCTATTCTTAATTTTCGGGCTGACTGATAAACATCAAGCTTATAATGATTCAGATTTAAAAACATTTTTATTTTTTTTCATATTCATTTGTGTCCGTTATAAATTATTTATCCTCCTCATTATAAAATTCACTTGCGAAGCAAAATTGACCATTCACTATTCACTTATAGTACAATCTGCTTAATAAACTCATCACTTTCAATAACCCCATCTTTCAGTATTACATTTCTTTTCGTTTGTGCAGCAACATCCGGTTCGTGGGTTACAACAATGATTGTTTTCCCCTCATTATTGATATCCTGAAGAAGTTTCATAATATCATGAGTGGTTTTGGAGTCCAGCGCGCCGGTAGGTTCATCTGCAAGCACCACTTTTGGATTTGTTATCAATGCTCTTGCAATAGCTACCCTCTGTTTCTGTCCTCCGGAAAGTTCACTCGGAAGATGGTTTGCCCATTGTGCCAATCCCACTTTTTCAAGATATTCCATAGCTTTCTGATTTCGCTCTTTTCTCGGTACATTCTGATAGTACAGAGGAAGTGCTACATTTTCCAAAGCTGTTTTATAATTGATAAGGTTAAAAGACTGAAAAATAAATCCTAAAAACCTGCTTCTGTATTCCGCAGCTTTTATTTCAGATAAATGTTCAATAGGAACTCCATCCAATTCATAGGTTCCTGAGTCTTTTTCGTCCAGAATCCCAATAATATTAAGAAGCGTAGATTTTCCGGAACCGGAACTTCCCATAATAGAAACAAACTCCCCTTCAGAAATATTCAGATTAATTCCTTTGAGAACATGAAGCTTGCTTTTCCCTGTATCGTATGACTTATTTAAATCCTGAATTACTAACATTAAGTGATGTATGTTTTTATACCCAATAAGTAGATGATATTTTCAAATTGTTACAAGAATAAAAATTTATTCAAATATTTTTTTGTTTAACAAATTAGACCTTTATTTATAATGGTTTATATTTTTCTGTTTAACTGTAACTATGAATTTACACCCATTTACCCCCAAGATAGCGGTCTAGCCTATTATTCGAGCCTGTTTCATGTAAATGTGGAAAACTTTTCAGGCTAAAAGTCAGCCGATTAGTATTTACCTCTTTCAAAATCAGTTCTTTTTTTCGAACTTTGCTATTAGTTCTTTACAAGAAATATGAATTTGGGGAAGTGAATAACTTCAATTCACAACTTACAGATAAACAAAAAGTTAAGTATTTCCGGAACATTATCCACAGAGATCTAAATTATTTAATTATAAAGATATTTAATATGGGAATTTTTGATAAAAGAGTAAGCTATAAGCCATTTGAATACCCGGAGGTTCTTCAATTTGTAGAGGCAATCAACAAATCGTTCTGGGTGCATTCGGAAGTGGACTTTACTGCAGATGTTCAGGATTTTCATTCGCAGTTGGAACCACATGAAAAGCATGCTGTGAAAAATGCGCTGTTAGCCATTGCACAGATCGAGGTGTCTGTAAAGACATTCTGGGGAAATTTATACAACCACCTTCCAAAGCCGGAATTCAATGGATTAGGATCTACTTTTGCAGAATGCGAGTTTCGTCATTCTGAAGCATATTCCCGTTTATTAGAGGTATTAGGATATAATGATGAATTCCTTAATGTAATCGAAATTCCTGCTGTAAAAGGAAGAATCGAGTTTTTAGGAAATGCTTTAAAGCATGCTAATTCTGCTACCCCGAAAGAATATGTTTCCGCTTTATTACTGTTCAGTATTTTAGTGGAAAACGTTTCTCTTTTCTCGCAGTTTGCCATTATCCTTTCTTTCACAAGATTCAAAGGATTCATGAAAAACGTTTCCAATATCATTGCATGGACTTCAGTAGATGAGCAGATTCACGCCAACGCAGGAATCTACCTGATCAACAAAATCCGTGAGGAACAACCTGACTTATTAACAGACAGCGATATTGAAGATATCTACACATTAGTAGACGAGTCTATCGCAAGAGAAGGTGATATCCTTAGCTGGATCTTTGAACTAGGAGAAATCGACAATGTTTCCAAAGAAGACCTGTTGAACTTCATGAAATACCGTGTGGATGACAGCTTGAAGAAAATCAACATGAAAACAAGATACAACATCACTCCGGAACAATACAAACCAATGGTATGGTTCGAAGAGGAAGTTTTCGCGAATTCACTGGATGATTTCTTTGCAAAAAGACCTGTAGACTACACGAAACACGATAAGAGTATTACAGCAAACGATTTGTTTTAATACAGAGGCGCGAGCGAAGCGAGCGTCAAAACAGTCAGTATTAGGATTATCCTTTTCTGATTAATAAATGGAATTGCTGTTCATTAATAAAGCACAAATACAGAAGAAATGATCAATGTAATAGTAAGCTATACGGTAAAACCGGAATTTGTTCCAAACAATAAAACCAATATCCAAAAGTTTCTGGAAGATTTCAAAAATTTAGATCCTTCCACTTTTGAATACAAAGTTTTTGTAAAGGAAGATGGTGTTACTTTTGTACATTATTCAAACTACATCAACGAAGAAGTTCAGCATGAAGTTTTGAATGTTCCGTCTTTTAAAGAATTTCAGAGATTAAGAGATGAAAGCGGGCTGAACGGTTCCCACAAAGTAGAAATTTTACAATCAATAATATAAAAAAACAAAATTCCGGAGTGATTCTCTCATTCCGGAATTCGAAAATATAACATCTATGGAAGAGCAAAATTCAAATATATGGTGGCTCAATGAAGAGTCTGAGCAGATGCTGAACAGAGGATATCTGTTGAAAGGTGAAACGGTAGACGGAGCTATCGACAGAATTACCACTGCCGCTGCAAAAAGGTTATACAAACCCGAACTTCAACCGGCATTCAAAGAAATGATCACGAAAGGATGGATCAGTTTTTCTTCTCCTGTATGGGCAAATATGGGAACAGAAAGGGGACTTCCTATCTCATGTTTCAATGCTCACATTCCGGACAGCATCGAAGGGATTACTCACAAAATGGGTGAAGTAATCATGCAGACTAAAATCGGAGGTGGTACTTCAGGATATTTCGGGGAATTGAGAAATAGAGGAACCGCTGTAACTGATAACGGAAAATCTTCAGGAGCAGTTTCATTCATGAAGCTTTTTGATACGGCTATGGACGTTGTTTCACAAGGAGGCGTAAGAAGAGGAGCTTTTGCTGCTTACCTAGATATTGACCACGGAGATATTGAAGAATTTTTATCCATTAAAGATATCGGTAGCCCGATTCAAAACCTGTTTACCGGAGTATGTGTACCAGATTACTGGATGCAGGATATGATAGACGGTGATATGGAAAAACGTAAAGTTTGGGCAAGAGTATTGGAAAGCCGCCAGCAAAAAGGTCTTCCGTATATTTTCTTCACAGACAACGTAAACAGAAATAAACCTCAGGTGTATAAAGATTTAGGAATGACGGTAAATGCAAGTAACCTTTGTTCTGAAATTATGCTTCCATCAACAATGGAAGAATCTTTCATCTGCTGTCTGTCTTCTATGAACCTTGAACTATATGATGAGTGGAAAGATACAGATGCTGTAAAATTAGCAGTATACTTCCTTGATGCTGTATTATCAGAGTTTATTGACAAAACTGAAGGTAACTACTATCTGCAGGGAGCAAGAAACTTTGCAATGCGTCACAGAGCTCTTGGATTAGGAGTTTTAGGATACCACTCTTATTTACAGAAAAATATGATTCCGTTTGAAAGCTTTGAAGCAACCCAGTTCAACGCAAGAGCATTCAGACATATTAAAGAGCAGGCTGAGCAGGCTTCAAGAGAGCTTGCCAACATCTATGGAGAACCGGAAGTATTGAAAGGATACGGGTTAAGAAATACCACTACAATGGCTATCGCTCCTACTACTTCAAGTTCAGCAATCTTAGGACAGACTTCTCCTGGAATCGAGCCTTTCTCTTCTAACTATTATAAAGCAGGTCTTGCTAAAGGAAACTTTATGCGTAAAAACAAATACCTTGCAAAACTATTGAAAGAAAAAGGATTGGATAACGAAGAAACATGGAGAACAATCATGTTGAACCACGGATCTGTACAGCATCTGAATGAGCTTACCCCTGAAGAAAAGGCAGTATTCAAAACATTCAAAGAAATTTCTCCAATGGAGATTATCTCTCAGGCAGCACAGAGACAGCAATACATTGACCAGGCACAGTCACTGAATCTTCAGATTCCTTCTACAATGCCTGTAAAAGATGTTAACTATCTTTATATTGAAGCTTGGAAAAAAGGAGTAAAAACACTTTACTACCAAAGAAGTTCTTCTGTTTCAAAAGAAATGATGGTCAACTTTGTATCATGTTCAAGCTGTGAGGCATAAGATCAAGTAATAAACACACTATATTTACAAAAGCATACCGAAAGGTGTGCTTTTGTCGTTTTCAATGTTAATAAGTTTTGGCTAAAGCCAGTGGAGGGTTTGTTTTATGAAAACGGGCTTCAGCCCATTCCTATTGAATAATTACAGCTTGTATATAATTATTTTGAGCATTTCCCGCAGATTGCGCAGATTTTCACAGATGATTGTGTGTATTTAAAATGATTTAGTAAGAATATTATGTTGGCATCATTTATCAATAATAATTTATAGTTTATAATTCATGAAAAAGGTCCGGAAAGAAAATCCGAACCTTTGAAAAAGAATTATATGAAGTAAAATGTAAAAGCGTCATTAAAAATTGTATCGTACTCCCAGCTGAGCCTGGAATCTTGATGCAAACTGATCAATAGTATACGGCAATCCCGGAGTTTTGAAATTGTATGTAGGATCTCCCGCAGAAGGTTGTCCTGTAGCTATATTTCCAACCTTTGTCAGTCCTACACTTGCTGTAGAGTTGAAAGTATTAGGCACAAAATAGACTTTACCCCAATCTTTGTTTAACAGATTGGTAAAATTGATGATACTCAATGAAATTTGAATATTATTCTTAGATTTCTTACTCAGCTTAATCTCATCCATGATTCTGATATCTGCCTGAATATTCCATGGAGTGACATCACCGTTTCTTTCCGTGAACTTCCCTCGTCTGGATTTCAGATAATCATTACTGTTGACAAAGTTTTCATAATCTGCAATCTGCTGCTGGGCAGTTACGACTATATTCCCTGCAGCATCTTTTATAGGAACAATATATTTGGAAGCTTCTGCAGCATCTTTAAAGATATATGAAAGTCCTGCAGCCTGTCCCGTATTGGCAATTGTACTGTTTACAAATCCCCATGAAAAAGGATTTCCGGACTGTGCATTGAAATATACATTGGTATATAATCTGTTCATATCGGAAATATTAAAGGCATACCCCAGATTGGCTACTACTCTGTTTTTGATTGCAAAATTAGAGGTTGTCAGTTTCGGATCGTTAGGAGTAAGAGACTGATTCATCTGCCAGTTACTTTCCATAGAGTTTCTGATCCCGTTGGTAATATCTTTAGCATCTCCGTAAGTATATGCCACGAAGAAATTAAATCCGAAATCATAGGATTTTGAAAGCTGTGCCGTCAGGTTATAACGGTATCCCTCTTTAGTATTGGATAAAAGATAGGCATTAGAGAAGTTGCTGTTGATATTTGTGGTATAGATTGGCATTTCATGATTCGTATCATAGCTGTAATACGTCACGTTGTCTGTCTTGTTCACCTGCTGGAATTTCAGATCATAAAGCACTTTTGTATAAATACCCTCCAAAGTCAGTTTATACCCTGCAAGCGTATAATCGAAAGCTAATGAACTTCTCCATACTCTTGGCATTTTAAAATTATTATCAATAAGATCAACCTGTACTTTTGAAGAATTCTGCCATTTCGGGAAATTGGCACTATTCAATGGGTCTCCATTGGCAGCAAGTTGTGCCGCCGTTGGTCCATTATAATCATAGCTTCCAAAACCTACTCCATCATTATAATAAGCGTATCCCAGCCATGCAAAAGGAATTCTTCCCACAAAAATACCTGACCCTCCTCTTAGTACCATAGATCTGTTCTCTGTAAGATCAATCGTAAATCCAAGTCTTGGAGAGAATGTCGGTTTATTCAGATAATTGTTGGTAAGCTGACTTAGTGGGGTATAATTGTAAGTATTTCCAGCATTTGGATCCTGAGGCGAATTGGTTACCAATGGGCTCAGCTGCGGTTTATTCGGTAAGTCTGTATAATCTACTCTTACTCCCGGTGAAAGTCTCACTCTTCCCCAATTGATTTCATCCTGAAGATACATGGAAAGCAAGTTTACTTTATACTGAGCATACGGATTATCAAAAAGGTTTTCTCTGCTGTCTCCGTTGAAAGGATAAGTACCTCTTATTCTTGCAGGTGTTCCATTATAAAAATCAGTCAGGTTTTTATAGGAAATTCTTCCGTTCAAAGCATTCACAAAACCATAGTTGATATTATACAATTCATTGTGAGTTCCCAATAAGAAGGTATGATTTCCTGTTTTGTAGGTAAGGTTATCCGTAATTTCGAAAGTCTTTTGCTTCATATTGAAAACGGTAGCTTCTCTGTCATTTCCAAGAAGAATAGTTCCTCCGTTGTAAGCAATTTCCACCTGTGGGAACATCGCGTTTCCAGAAGTAGGATCTCTGTAATCATGAATGGAAGAATATCCCACCACTAAATTGTTGCTCCATTTATCATTAAAACGGCTTTTCAGTTCAAGTGTAGTGGTAGACGCTGTATTTTTCTGAACGAAATCCATGCTGGAGAATCTGAAGTTGGCTCCGTCTCTTTCCAGATTGGATGCCTGTGAAAATACCGTATTGTTTTTAATGGATAAAGTATGTTTATCATTAATCTTCCAGTCTAACTTATTGAAAAGTTTAGAACTTTCAGAGAAGTTATTGTACTGATTGAAACTTCCTGCGTTGAATCCATATTTATTTCGTACAAAATCTGAAATCTGCTGCGCTACCTGCTCATTCACCAATGCCCCCGGATCGTTGGCATTATAGAAAACAGGATCTGTTCTTTTGGTGTACTCCAGGTTGGTAAATAAGAACACTTTATCTCTTACAACCGGCAATCCTACTCTTCCACCATAGATAAAGTCTTCAAAATCACTCGGCATTTTAGAATTATCCCCTACTCTGTTTCTACCGGTAATGGATGCATTTCTACCGTATGCATAGATTGAACCTGTAACATCATTGCTTCCGCTTCGGGTTACGGCATTAATACTTCCTCCAAGGAAATTTCCGAGCTTCACATCATAAGGAGCAATGTAAACCTGCACATCCTGAATGGCATCCAAACTTATAGAATTGGAACGCGTACTGCTTCCCGGCATTCCTGAAGTACCGGTCTGCCCTCCCAGTGAAGGGCTGAAACCAATAGCGTCGTTATTGATAGACCCATCAATCGTCACGTTATTATAACGGAAATTAGTTCCGTTGAAAGAGTTGTTAGCACTCTGGGGAATCAGTTTGGTAACATCCTGAATTCCGCGATTGATGTTAGGAAGTCCGGAAATCTGAGCCTGGCTGATCCCCACTCCATATTTTGCAGTGGTCTTTTTAGAAGTAATTTTCACCTCATCAATTGTCTTTTCTTTACTTCCTACTTCTACTACAGGTAAGTCGTTATTTCCCAAAGAAAGCTGCAGATTCGGGTTTTCATAGATAACCTGTGATCCGTCAGAAATTTCAATTTTATAAGGTCCTCCCGGCTGAAGATTATCCAAACTGAACTGCCCTTTGCTGTTACTTTTCGTTTCAAAGGTACTATTGGTAGGTATATGTATTACCTTTACTGTAACTTCGGAAGAAATTCCCTTTAATCTTCCAAAAATTTTAGAACTGGTTTCCTGTGAAAATGCAAACCCAAACGATAACAGAGCAAAAGCACAGATGATTTTTTTCTTCATATTTTATTCGCTATAAACTTGGTGTAAAATTAGACCTAGTAAAAGTGAAGTATGGTAACATAGAATTAACATTACGTAACAGAATGTTTAACATTTCCTTAAAAAAAACTTAATAGGAACATCGTGAAAATCTTAAAAAAAATTCTAAAGAAAAACATAAAAATCGTCCTATTTACCGAGCATTTCAAAAGGTTTTAATTTCTTAAAATTTCACTATCAACAATCATTTCCTGTTGAATTACTTTCCATGAAAATCATAGAAGCTCTGATATTTTTGGTTTATATTTGTGTTTATTGTTTAATACCAAAACTACAGATATGAAATTCGGACAAGTAGAGGACCCATCAAAAATAGATTTCACATTACCAAAAGATCATCCTAAAACCAAAGATATACTGGCTCTTAATAAAAAAGGACTGAAAAATATTTCTATCGGATGTGCAAAATGGAATAAAACAGATCTTAAAGGATTCTATCCTAAAGGAACTAAAGATGAACTGACCTATTATGCCACTCAGTTTAATTCTATTGAGCTGAATGCAACTTTCTACGGAATGCCCACTCCGGACCAGGTAAAAACATGGAAAGAAAAAACCCCTGATAATTTTAAATTCTTCCCCAAGATTACTAACACCGTTTCCCATTTCAGAAGACTGATTGATGTGACTGATCCGGTAACACATTTTGCCTCAGCGGTAATCAATTTTGATGAAAAACTGGGAATGGCTTTTCTTCAGCTTCATGATAATTTTAAACCCAAGGATTATGACAGACTGGAAAAATTTGTAAAAGAATGGCCTAAAGAAGTTCCATTAGCTATAGAACTCAGAAATACGGAATGGTTTACCGATGAAGAGATCCTTAATACAACCTGTGATCTCTTTGAAGCTCACAACATCACCAATATCATCGTAGACACTGCCGGAAGAAGAGATATGCTTCACATGCGTCTTACTACACCTAATGCATTTATCCGTTATGTAGGAGCCAATGCTGAAAGTGACTATGAAAGATTGGATGACTGGTTGAAACATCTCACAAAATGGAAAAAAGAAGGCCTTCAGAATCTCTACTTTTTCGTACACCAGAATATTGAAAAAGCATCTCCTCTATTATCCGCATATTTCATCAAGAAACTGAATGAAGAATGGAAAACTGATATTCATGTTCCACAAATGGCAACGGAAAGTACAGGTACATTATTTTAGATAGTATAAAGCGGGTACAAGATAAAGATTGACGCAACACCCTTTTTCATAATGAAAAATTTCATAAATTAGAGTATAGCGTATTTCACAATACATTATACTTTAAAACATAAATCATGGAAAAGGAAATTTGCAAAATCAGTATTGCCAATAACTGGCTTGGTGATGAATATACTTTTTATGAAAACAATACCATAAAAAGAGTATTTGATTATCACAGTCTTAATTCCAATAAAACGGAATGGGTTACCCCAAAAGAAATCAGTAAACAGAGTAAAGACAAACTTATCAGGTCCTGTCCTGAGGAATTCAAGGAGCAAATTATGCAGATCCTGGATTATCCTTAGCAAAATAATAATGGGTAATGGGTACTATAAAAAGACTCATTACCCATTCTATTCTTATTTATTTTTCTTCAGAAGCAATACCAGATTGAGAAACAGAAGCAGGAAATCCAATGCAATCCAGATCCCAAGTTTTGTGTTCTCATAATTATAGGCATCTACCTGCTTTTTTGCCGATTCAGAAAGTTTCATACTTTGGTTGATGTAATTCTGAACTTCTACAATCTGATCAATATTTTTATTCGGTACGGAATGCTGGGAAAAGTACACCAGGTTTTTCTTTCCGAGATAGCCCACAATCCAGTATTCATCAGACTTATCCATTTTCAGGTATTCTATCCTGTAGTATTCCGGTCGTATTTTACCAATATGCTTGGGCTCAAGGGTTACATTCTTATCGTTTTTATTTACATTGATCAGGTAAAAATCCAATGCCTGAGGAAGCTTATTGACGACCTGCAGCCCCACAGAATTATCCACAAATGCTACAGCACTTTTCTTGATAAACCAATATGTAAAAACAGAGATTGAAAAAACTACTGTTACAATACGAAACAGCTTCGCCCACTTTGCCATACTTCCTGATTTTACCTTAAACAGGACCAGAGAAAGAACAGAAGCCAGGAATATTATAAAAATAATGAGTGTCATATCTTACAAAGATACTTCTTATCTCTATTTTATCTATATTTGCGCCCAAGTTTTTAATCCTAACTAACCATGAAAAAAACATTCTCGGTGCTGCTTTCCTTCTGTATCGTGCTCATTTCCGCACAAATAAAATTCGAAAAAGGCTATATCATCAGTAGCAATGATGTAAGAAAAGAAATACTCATCAAAAATCAGGGATGGGCCAACAATCCTGACAGTTTCACTTATAAAATGGATGAAGCATCAGGAGAAAGTACAGGAAATCCCTCTACAATTAAAGAATTTGGTATCTATAATGATGTAAAATATGTTACTTACAATGGTGATATTGATTACTCTTCTGATAATACAGGAGATCTTTCTTCCATCAAGGAACCTGAATTTAAAAAGGCTTCCGTATTCCTTAAAGAAATAGCAACAGGTAATAAAAATCTGTATTCTTACCAAGGGCGCAATGTAATAAGATATTTTTATTCTGATTCTGATTCTTCTATCAAGCCATTGATTTATAAAAAATACTTTTTCAATGGAAATAATCTGCAGGTTGCAACTAACGAAGAATATATTGATCAATTGAAGACCATATTCTCAAATGACAATGTAGCCCAAGCAATCGCTCCAAAAACAAAATATACCAGTAATGACCTGAAGAAAATTTTCTCAACCTATAACAGCAAATTTTCCGGAACTACTAACGAGGAAAATGTTTCTGAAACTAAAAGAAATTCAAAGTTGAACTTAGCGGTTAGACCCGGTCTCAATTTTTATTCACCATTGGAAATAACAAAAACCCTTAGTAATGAAGGAGCTCCTTCAAAAACCGGATTTAGAATAGGAGTTGAGGCAGAAATTGTATTACCCTTCAATAGAGGCAAATGGTCAGTTGTAGCTGAACCTACATTCTCTCTTTACAATAATAAGACGGCTATAAGAACAACTAATGGTAATTTGTATAACATCAATGTAGAAAATTATTCATTTATCAGTATTCCTCTAAGTGTAAGACATTACATGTTCATCAATGATAAATCAAAGATTTTTATTAATGCCGGAATTAATCTCCTGACGCTTAAAACCAGTTCAGCTAAGGATTTCTCTGTAGATTATGACGGATATGTATTTGATAGATTAAAGCTATCTTCATCCCAGGCTTTCAAAAGTGCTGTATTTGGAATAGGATATAACTATAATAACAAATACATATTAGAGGCAAGATATAATACAGGCATGAATCTATTTGAAGAAAAAGGGGCTGAAGCAAACCTAAAGTATGCTTCCATAATTCTGGGATATAATATTTTCTAATCTACATTCCATTCTTTATAAAACTGGTCGAGGAAATTCAGCATATAATTGTGTCTTTCTTCGGCCATTTCTTTTCCTTTTTGGGTATTCATCATATCTTTCAAAAGCAATAGTTTTTCGTAGAAATGATTGATGGTTGTTCCATCAGACTTTTTATATTCTTCTTTTGACATTCCCAGTTTAGGTTTCATATCCGGGTGATACATCAGGTTATTCTTAAAACCTCCAAAATTGAATGTTCTGGCAATTCCAATAGCTCCTATTGCATCAATACGGTCTGCATCCTGCACAATTTGCAGTTCAATAGATGGATTTACCGGAGCCTGATCTCTGTTTTTGAACGAAATATTTTCAATTACAAATAAAACCTGCTGGATCGTTTCTTCAGGAACGTTCTGTTCTTCAAGAAATGCTCTGGATATTTTGGGAGCAATGGTTTCGTCGCCGTTATGAAATTTAGGATCTGCAATATCATGGAGAAGGGCAGATAATTCTACCACCTCTTTATTACAATTTTCTGTTTCTGCTATCTGAGCTGCCAGTTTCCATACTCTTTCAATATGGAACCAGTCATGTCCTGCTTCTGCTCCTTCTAATTTTTCTTTTACAAATGCTACCGTGTTATCAATCGTACTTTTCATTTATCTATCAGTTCATTTAAAATAATATCCCAGAGTTTGCTGTTGTAGCTTCTAAAAAAATTGACATGTCCGATTTCCTTTTTATCAGATTCTGAAACAGCGATCAGTCTGTAAGTTGGTTTAAGATTAGGGTAAGTATTGTTCAATAAGCTTAACACCCCTCTTTCTGTCAGCCAGATATCATCTTCTGCGCGGATTACAAATACTTTCTGTGTCAAATTTTTAGAAAAGTTATCAATTTTCTCCAACAGCCTGTTGGTTGATTTCTTGTTTAAAATTAAGGTTCTCCAGTCATATGCGCAATTTTTTGGAAGACTTTCTCCCAGTCCAAACCAATGTGCCGGAAAATATCCTAATAATGAAGTGGTTAATGGCTGGGCAATTCCAAACCCCAGATAGGCTTCAATTTTTGTAACTCCTTTAAGGTTGCCAACAAAAGCATTTTGTGTTCCTACAAAAACAAATTCTTCAAATATTTCCGAATCTTCATTCATTCCCAGAATCAATGCGCCTACAGAATGGCCTAAGCAATACTTTTTGTGGTCTTTAAAGTGTACTTTGATGTATCCAGTTAAAGCTTTATAATCTTTTGAGCCCCACAATCTCATCGAACCATGAAATCCTCTCATATCTTTCGGCTTGGAAAGTCCTATTCCTCTGTAATCATAAGTGATCACGGTAAATCCCTGTTCAGAAAAATAACTGGCAAAAGAAAAGTACACCTGCTGTTTTACTCCTGTTGCCGAATTGATCAGCAATAGTTTCCCATTACTTTTTTCCGGTTTAAAGAGATGGACAGCCAAAGAAATATGATCTTCCGTGGTAAGTATTAGTTTTTCCATAGTATAAAAAGAAAAAAATCCACTATAAAAGTGGACATTTTTACTTATACTTTTATGTTAAGTTTTAGACTTTTAATATGTCGTAAATAGTTTTAAGAAAAGAAATCTGACATTCTTGGCAGGCCTGTCTGAGAACCCTTACCTCCGGAAACTCTTGATGAAACTTCATTTCCAAATTTCACACATTCTTCGATAGAGTTTCCATGACAAAGAGCGATAGCAAATCCTGAAGTAAATGCATCACCCATTCCCATTTTATAAACTTTCTCATCTTTGTCGTTTCTGTAATATTTCATCTCAGTACCATCAAAATAAATGGTTGAGTTGGTATCATCTCTTACAAAAACTTTATTGAAATATTTCTTAAGGACCTCTTCCCTTTTTTCTTCTCCGAAAATGGTGTATAATTCGTTACTCTTCGCTACAATAAAATCAACCTTTTCTAAAATTTCTTCACTGACTCTCATTGCAGGAGAAGCATACAAACCTACTTTTTTTCCATATTTCTTGGCTTTTTTAACGGTATGCTCCACCACCTCCATAGAAACCTCAAGTTGTACCAGCACAAGATCTGCAGTATTAAAATACTTGTCGGCTTCGTCTATATGTGATTTGCTAAGATGTTTATTGGCTGCCGGCACTACAACAATAGCCGCATTACCGTGAGAAGTCGTTACGTAGGCTGTTCCTGTAGCATCTTTATCTGTTTCATGTACAAACCCTACATTCACATTTTCACTTACCAGATTTCTCATAATCTGCTGCCCAAGGGGATCCATTCCCACACATCCTATAAAGTACACACTTGCACCCAGCCTGGCAGTACCTACCGACTGATTGGCTCCTTTACCCCCAAAATAACTATCTGACTTAACGGCTAAAACCGTTTCGTTGGGTGAAGGAAGTTTTTCGGTTTCAAGAACCAAATCTATGGATGAGCTGCCCACAACAATAATTCGGGGTTGTTCTGATGAGAAATTCATTGTGTTTTGTATTAGCTTTAAAATTTATAACTGACAAAATCGTGTTCCAAAAATAGCTAATTTTAAATTAACTTATTTCTATAAATTCAGTAATTATTTTCACAGGCACTTGATCCTGATCATACGCTATATAACTGGCATAAAATCCTTCACCATATCCGGTTTCAAAAGCAAATATAGTTCCAGGATGTTCCTTTGCAGGTTTTAGGAAAGCATATTGATCAATAGCTCCGTTTTCATCAAAGAAATACTCATGGAAAAACTCTTCGTAGATTCCCATAAAATCTCCGCCTTTATTCTGGAATAACCTTTGTTCAAGCTCATTGAGACTGTTTTGAGTATCAACATCCATAAAGCATCCCATCCCGCTTTCTACAGGATAACCAAAAATTTCTTCTTTTGCCAGATCTTTTATATTCTGCCCGGCTGTGGTGGCCAGTTTCCATTCTTTAATTTCAGAATTATTGAATATGATTTCGGCATAAGCCACACAGTTACTGTTTCTTTCTTTGTGTACCATCACAGAAAAATCTCCCTTCGGAAATTCTGTGGTGAAAGGAAGCATATCATTGGTGATTAATGGATCGCAGGCAACCAGCTTTCCACTGGAAAGATAGATCTTTCCTGCTTCAAAACTTTCTAACAATGGATTTTCTACAAAATCCTTCGAGAATAGTTTTTTTATGTTTTCTATATGTGTCATTTTATGTATTCTTTAAACCATCAGGCTGGATACAATTTTCCATCTGTATCCAGCCTGAGATTCTGACAAACTTTACTGTCTATATTTTACAAACTTTTCAGTTTCTCTTCAAGGATAAAAATATCTATACTTTTTACCAACTGCTTGTTTCATCAAATATTTTAAATAATCCTTCTCTATATGGTTGCTTTAGCTGCTTTATTCTGCTTTCCAAAACATCCCAGCTTTCTTCTGAATATGATTCCAAAACAGTATTCAATTCCTCTTTATTATTATTAACATAGTCTACAGGAACTGGAAAAAAGTCATTCCAGTGGGGCTTTTCTTCAGAATTTTCATAAAGAGCAACTGTTCCTATCCTATCATTGAGTTTTCCTTTTCCTTTATAAGGCAAAATCTTTATGACAGGAAACTTACCTCCAAAACCTTTGGAGAGATTGGTAGTGACTGCAATCATTTTAGGTTTTTCAGAAATGACTATTGCTCCGTTAGAATCTCCATATTTAAAATGTTCTTTTTGTCTTCTCCAATAAAAAATATTGACCAGTAAAAGAATAATAAAAGCAAATCCTCCCCATAGCCATGAAACATCCAATGCAAAAGCTAACGAAAACAATAAAGCAATTAACAAATAAATAGGTTTATAGATGTATTTTATCAATACAAATGGCATTACTCTAACCCTTCCAGGATTTGAAGCAACCGTTCTACTATCTAATGTTAAAATATCCCTATTGTCATCCATATTTTAAGGAGTATTTAAAATATTTTACAAACTTTTCAGTTTCTCTTCAAGGATCGCAATTTTATCCTGAGCATCTTTCTGCTTCTTACGCTCCACTTCTACAACTTCAGGCTTAGCATTAGCAACAAACTTTTCATTGGAAAGTTTCTTATCTACTGAAACTAAGAATCCTTTTAAATATTTCAATTCTTCTTCAGTTTTTGCTTTTTCTTCTCCCAAGTCTAAGTTTTCGCTTAGAGGAATAGAGACCTCGGTTGCTCCTACCAGGAAAGTAAAGCTTGGCTTATCTGTTTTCTGTCCAAAATGGATCTCAGAAATATTAGCCAATTTTCTTACTACGGCTTCATTTGCAAATTCAGAAGCATTGGTATATATCTCAGCAGCTTCTCTTGGTGAAATTCCTTTTGTCTGACGGTAATTTCTAACTCCTGAAATCAATTCAGCTGTAATTTCAAAGTTTTTAATGACTTCTTCATTAAAGCTATCCGCATCCTTCTGCTGAGCAATAACAAGCGCTTCATCAATACTTCTTTCCGAAATCAATTGCCAGATTTCTTCAGACTGAAATGGCATGAACGGATGAAGCAGCTTCATCAATTCTTCAAAGAAATAGATGGTTTTATTATACACTTCTTTAGAAATCCCTTCTCCATAGTTTGGCTTGATCGCTTCAAGATACCAACCACAAAAATCATCCCAAATTAATTTATAGATCAAATGCAGGGCATCAGAAATTCTGAATTTCTCGAACTGATCATTAATCTCAACGATTGTTTTGTTAAGTTTATTCTCAAACCATTCGATAGCCTGGTGATCTGTAGCGACAGCAGGTTTATCTTCATGGTTCCACATATTGATCAAACGGAATGCACTCCAGATTTTCGTCATGAAGTTTCTTCCCTGAAGCATCAGATCTTCATCAAAAAGAAGGTCATTTCCTGCTGCAGAACTCAATAGAATTCCTACACGTACTCCATCAGCACCATATTTTTCCATTAATTCAATAGGATCAGGAGAGTTCCCTAAAGATTTAGACATTTTTCTTCTTTGCTTATCTCTTACAATTCCTGTAAAATAAACATTTTTGAACGGTACTTCTTTTTTGTATTCCAGTCCGGACATGATCATTCTTGCCACCCAGAAGAAAATAATATCAGGAGCAGTTACCAGATCAGAAGTAGGGTAATAATACTTGATATCTTTATTTTCAGGATCTAAAAGCCCTTCAAATACAGACATTGGCCATAGCCATGCAGAGAACCAAGTATCTAATGTATCATCATCCTGTCTTAAATCTTCAAGATTAGCAATAATTCCTTTTTGTTCTTCTAATACTACAAGAGCTTGATGCTTATCTTCAGCTACTACAAAATCATCATCTCCTGTTCCATAGTAAAAAGCAGGAATCTGCTGTCCCCACCAAAGCTGGCGGGAAATATTCCAGTCACGGATGTTTTCCATCCAGTGTTTGTAGGTATTTTTAAATTTCTCAGGATAGAATTTCACTTCATCATCCATTACCACATCTAAAGCAGGCTTAGCCAACTCAGACATTTTAAGGAACCACTGTACTGAAACTTTAGGTTCAATAACGGCACCTGTTCTCTCGGAAGTTCCAACTTTATTTACATAGTCTTCAGCTTTCAGCAAAAGATCTTTTTCTTCAAGTTCTTTAGCAATCTGCTTTCTTACGTCAAATCTGTTTTTCCCTGCATAATGTAAACCATGTTCATTAAGATTTCCGTCATCATCCAGCGCATCAATCATTTTCAGCTGATGTTTCTGTCCGATTTCGTAGTCATTCACGTCATGTGCCGGTGTAATTTTCAGGGCACCAGTTCCGAATTCAATATCTACATATTCGTCTTCAATAATTGGAACTACTCTGTTTACAATAGGTACAATTACATTTTTACCTTTTAAGTGGGCATATCTTTCGTCATTAGGGTTGATACATACAGCGGTATCCCCGAAAATAGTTTCAGGACGTGTAGTAGCAACCGAAAGGAACTCTTCAGAACCTTCAATTTTATATTTAAGGAAATATAATTTTCCGTTCTGCTCTTTGAATATTACTTCTTCATCAGAAATATTGGTCTTTGCTTCAGGATCCCAATTGACCATTCTGTATCCTCTGTAAATCTTTCCTTTATTATAAAGATCTACGAAGCTTATGATAACCTGTTTTGAAAGGTTATCTTCCATGGTAAAACGGGTTCTGTCCCAATCACAAGAACATCCCAGTTTTTTCAGCTGCTCAAGGATTGTACCTCCATATTTGTGAGTCCAGTCCCAGGCATGTTTTAGAAATTCTTCACGGGTAATATCTGACTTATTGATTCCTTCAGACTTCAATTTAGCAACAACTTTAGCTTCGGTAGCAATTGAAGCGTGATCTGTTCCCGGAATCCAACAGGCATTAAACCCGCGCATTCTTGCACGACGGACCAGAACATCTTGAATGGTATTGTTCAGCATATGCCCCATGTGTAATATCCCCGTTACGTTTGGCGGAGGAATGACCACGGTATATGGTGGTTTATCATTAGGTTCTGAGTGGAAATATTTATTTTCCAACCAGTAATTGTACCATTTCTGTTCTGTTTCCTGTGGATTGTACTTTTCTGAAATCTGCATAAATTCTATTTCTTTGGCTTGCAATTTGCAAAAATAGTCTAAAGAAAAAAATTTTTAAGCATGAATTAAAATAATTTTTAACTTTGTTTCACAAAATTTATCTAACAAACGTATTAACATTCAAGAATATGAAAAAACTAATTGCAGGAATTGCATTATTCGGAACATTTGCAATTGCATCTGCACAAACGATTACATTTGATAAAACAACTTTCGATTACGGTACTATTAAGCCTAATGCTGATGGTACTAGATTCTTTACTGTAACGAATTCAGGTGATAAGCCTTTGATTCTTTCAAACGTAAAGCCTTCTTGTGGATGTACAACTCCTGAGTTCAGTCAAGATCCTATTATGCCTGGTAAATCTGCTAAAATCAAAGTTGGATACAACACAGCTATTCCTGGAGGTTTCAACAAAATGATTGAGGTTTTCTCTAACGACCCTGCAAACAGTAGAAGTGTAATTTACATTAAAGGTAATGTAGACGCTAATGCTCCTGCTCCTGTTGCTGAGGCAAAAGTATTGACTCCTGCAGAGCAGAAAGAAGCTGCTAAAGCTGAGAAGAAAGCTGCTAAACTAGCTAAAAAGGCTGCTGCGAAGTAATCTCTACTCAAAAAAATAAAGAAACCGTCTCTATAGAGGCGGTTTTTTTATTACATTTATGTTAGTTTAGGTGGAAGGTAGCAGATAATCGGTAATAGGAAATGGTATTGATATTTATCAAATATATTATTTAGGTTTTGACCGAAGCCTTTTGAATTTATTTTTTTAAAAATGGCTGGACTAAAACCCACTCCTATTGAATTTTAATAACAACCTCTTTTAATCTTTTAATCTTTAAAATATATGGACACCAATTTCTCAGATGACTTTAAGGTAAATGGAAAATTTTCAATAAAAAAAACATCAACATCTTATAAAGGAAAGCTTACCAAAGAAGATGGAGAGCAAATGCTGATTCAGGAGAAAGAAAAGCTTCGTGAACTGCAGGAAAAATTATACGCTGACGGAAGCCAGTCTCTCCTGGTTGTATTGCAGGCTATGGATGCAGCAGGAAAAGACAGTATGATAGAACATGTTTTCGGAGGGGTAAATCCGCAGGGATGTAATGTGACCAGCTTTAAAACTCCAAGTTCTAAAGAGTATTCCCATGATTTTTTATGGAGACATTATCTAGCATTACCACAGAAAGGGATGATAGGGATTTTCAACCGGTCTCATTATGAAAGTGTCCTGGTCTGCAAAGTACATCCTGAATATAATTTAAGTGAAAAAACGTGGTCTTCAGTAAAAGATTTCGACAATAAATTCTGGGAAAACAGATATGAAAGTATTAGAAATTTTGAAAAACACCTTTCACAGAACGGAACAACCGTTGTAAAGATCTTTTTACATGTTTCTAAAGATGAGCAGAAAAAAAGGCTTCTGGACAGAATTGATGAGCAGGAAAAAAACTGGAAATTCTCTGTAGGGGATCTTCCGGAAAGAGCATTATTTGATCAATATATGGAAGCTTATGAAACAGCCATCAATGAAACATCAAAAGATCATGCTCCATGGTATGTACTTCCTGCCGACAGCAAATGGTTTACAAGAATAGCTGCTATCCAGATCATTATTGATACTCTTGAAAAAATGAATCTTAAATATCCTACACTTTCTGATAAAGACACGGAAGGTCTTCAACAGGCCAAAAAGCAATTAATGGAAGAATAATCAGTCACTGTTTATTTCAAAACCGATCTGTGATGAATATAATTGAAGACCTTTGAATGTAATTTTTCAAAGGTTTTTTTCCAGGTGAATTGTTCGGTACTTTTTATCTTATTCCCATTTTTCGGTAGCAGGAATGGTATAATTTCTTTGGGAATGCGCCATAAACCTTCGGGTGGATTTTGGTTGAAAATATTAATGTAAAGTTTTAATGTTTCCAGATACCAGTCCTGATGCTTATGATAATCATTAATTCCACCTACGTTTGGGAAATGATGTAGTTCTCTTTCCAGGATCTTCGGACAGAATTCTTTCCAGTATTCGGTGGTATAAAGCAAGTGCATATGCCATACTTTATCTACTACGATTGAAGGTGAGGCTCCGTTTTTTGAGATACAGCATAAATAAACAAACTTTTTATATTCTTCAATAGCAAGCAGACAGAATCTTCTCGTCCAACCTTCAGTCTGAGCTAATTTTCTGGAAAATGGAATAATGACGTCAGCCTGATCAATCTGATATTCTGAAATCCTTTTCCACAAAGGATTCTGGTCATAATCTAACTGTATGTTATCCAGTAAAATGGAAGTAAATTCGGGTTTCATAATGTCAATATTTTAATTGGTAATTCTGGTTATTACTATACACTCAATTAACCTCCGCATCCACAGGATAAAGGACTATTATAGGTATAAATTTCTTTTTTATAATGACATCCAAGTAATTTTGCAAAATCATCTCTGGTCATATCCATATAAACATCCGTGTCCCCTAAATATAATTGAAAATCTTTTTCAGGATACAAATCTACAGTCACCGAAATAACAGCATCAATAATCTGAATTTCAGAAATTTCTTCCCAGATCAATTGCTGTTTTGCCTTATGGTTAAAAATTCCTGTTTTGGTGATGGACAGTATTTCAACAGCTTCTTCTTCCGGCGCTCTCTGCTCCGTAATGCATCTGATTAAGATTTTTACTGAACTATATAAGAAGACTGATATAAATACAATTACAATAACGGAGATTAAAAACTTAAAGAAATTACTGCTTATTAGCAAGAGATATATTGTTGCACAAAGAGCAGCCAATAGAGCAAGTGATATGAGCATAAAGAAAATAATCCCCGAATACCCCGGTTTTCTTTGTCTGGATTTATATAAGGTGATTTCTGTTTCCATTTTTATGTTATTATATTAAAATTAACAACCACAACCACAGGATGATGGAGTATGGTAAATATAAATTTCTTTTTTATAATAATATTCCAATAGTTTTTCAAAATCATCCTGCTTCATTTGCTTCTGAAGATCTGTATTGAAAAGGTTAAGTTTAAAATCTTTTCCAGAATCAAAATCTACGGTTACAGACAATATAGAATCTATAATCTGTATTTCTGAAATATCTACCCATATGGCTTTTTTATTTTCCGGATAATAGGCTATTCCTTCTTTTGAAATATTTAAAACAGGATAAATAACCGGACGTTTTCTTTGTTTTTTTATCAGATAAAGGAAATGTTTTACGATCAAATAATTAAAAAACATCAACCCGATCCACACTACCTTATTAAGAATCTTTATCAGTACAGCATTGGTAATATCACTGAAAAAATAAACCAGACATTCGTCTATTACCCAAAAAAGTCCATATATAAAGGCAAGGTAAAATAGAATAAGAATATATCCGGGTTTTTCTTCAGGAACTGAATGTAATGTGATTTCTGTTCTCATTTTGATTTGTTTATACAAATTTGTGATAACAGAACAATATAAAAGTCTTTAATTCATCTTATTTAGTTTTACAAAAGTCTTATATTAGACCTATATAAAACAATACTCTTTCAAGTATAAGCTATGAAAAGAGGTTAGATTGAAAAATAAAATTTGAGGAAGATTATATTGTAAAAAACGAGAAAATCTATAAGCCGGATTTTGTACTTCCGAAGAAGTGCCTGTTATTTATCTACGTGTTACATTGCTGCAACACTTGAGCTGATTACCCCTCGGTTTTCAGGACGAGCCGCCCCTATTTCCATTACTGAAAAGAACCGATATACTTACCATTGCACCGCAAAGAGTTTACCTGGTTTCACTACAGCCGAACTGTACCTGCTTTCTGTTGCACTTGTCCTACCCTCACGGGTGACGGATGTTATCCGCTTTGCTGCTCTATGGTGTCCGGACTTTCCTACCTCCCGTAAAACGGGAAATCAACAAGCCGATTTTCTCGCGGATGCAAAGATACATAAATTTCGCAAAGAAAGCTGAGAAAGCTAAGTTGGCCGAGAAATCTAATTTTTTAATTTATTTTTTTCCCTTTTCACATTTTTACAATTTTACACTATAATCTTTACTAATTTACCACTTTATCATTATCTTCGTGCCATTATATATCTATGGATTCCAGAGAAAAAGAATTTGCGCAGCTTATTAAAGATAATCAGGGACTGATTATCAAAGTATCGCGCCTTTATACCAATTCTCTGGAAGATGAAGAGGATCTTTTCCAGGAAATCGTGTTACAGCTCTGGAGAAGCTATGATTCCTTTAAAGGAAATTCAAAGATTTCCACATGGATGTACCGTGTAGCGCTCAATACAGCCATTACCCTCTTTAGAAAAAAAAGCAAAAGTCTTCCTACGAATGAGCTAGACGTCAACCACAAAGATTTTGTGGAAGATGATGATGAAAAACAGCAGCAGGTATCACTTTTGTATACTGTAATCAAGACTCTTCCCAATGTAGAAAGAGCCATTGTCATGATGTATCTTGACGATCTGCCTTACAAGGATATTGCAGAAAACCTCGGTATCACTGAAGTCAATGCACGTGTTAAAATGAACAGATTAAAGAAAACCCTTAAAGAACAGATGGAAAAATATGCCTGAATTTGATCTAGATAGTTTAAAAAAAACATGGCAGGAACAACCTGTCCAGCCTAAATATGACAACAACGAGATTCTCCAGATGTTGAATAGAAAATCACGTAATTACATCAAATATATTTTCTGGATCAGCGTTGTAGAGTTTTTGTTTTTTTCCGTATTGGGCTTGTTTTACCTTTTCCCGGAAGAAGAATCAGACAGCTTCCGTAAAATGCTGGAAAGATTAGGAGCCCAGGAAGCTCCGGAAGTAGAAAACAACTTCGGTCATGCTTATTTAGCGATAAAGGTCTTAAGTTTATTGATCACAGCATATTTTGTATTGAAATTCTACCAGAATTACCGAAGAATCAAGATTGAGGAAAATCTGAAGGGACTTATCACCAGAATCATTAAATTCAAAACAACAGTCAATGCTTTTATTCTGATTAGTATTGTATTATTATTGATATTCACGTTTGTATTGACTGCGTTCATATTTTACACTTTAAATTCTCAGAATATACAGCCTAGCGGCTCGAATCTCACAATCATCATAGTAGGAATTGTTGTCAGTACTCTATTAGGCATATCCATGATCTGGCTTTATTACAGACTGGTATATGGTACAATTATTAAAAAGCTTGATAAAAATTTAAAGCAGCTTAAAGAAATAGATTCTCAGGAAAGTTAATATACATAGGCATATTTCGGGATATAATTATTAATTTTAGCCCACCAAATCTTAAACTATGCCCTTATCTTATGTGTGTGGAACTTCTGAGATTCCATTATTAGGACAGACCATTGGAGCAAATCTTAAAAGTACTGTCGAAAAATACCCCCATCAGGAAGCATTAGTCTGTGTTCATCAGAATTACAGAGCTACTTACCAGGAATTTTACAATCAAACCACTGCTGTTGCAAAAGCTTTACTGCTTTTGGGAGCAAAAGCAGGTGACAGAATCGGAATCTGGTCTTCCAATCGTTATGAATGGGTCCTCTTACAGTATGCCACTGCAAGAATAGGAACTATTTTAGTCAATATCAATCCGGCCTACAGGACTCATGAACTCACCTATGTTCTTAATCAGTCTGAAGTTCGTTTTATTTTTTCTTCTTTAAGTTTTAAAAGCAGCAACTACAAAGAAATGGTTGAATATGCCAAAGAAGTATGTCCTACCCTTGAACATGAGATATTCTTTGATGAAAACTGGGAAGCATTTGTCAATAACGGTCAGGATATTTCAGATAAAGTTCTCCACAGTTTTGAAGAACATGTACAGTTTGATGATCCTGTTAACATTCAATATACTTCCGGAACTACAGGTTTCCCGAAAGGAGTTACACTTTCTCATCATAATATCCTCAACAACGGGTATTTTATCGGAATCAGATTAAAATATACTGAGAATGACCGTGTCTGTATCCCTGTTCCTTTCTATCATTGTTTTGGTATGGTTATCGGCAATATGTGCTGTACAGCCCATGGAGCATGCATGGTAATTCCCAACGACAGTTTTGATCCGGAAATTACTTTAAAAGCCGTTTCTGACGAAAAATGCACATCTTTGTATGGTGTTCCTACCATGTTTATTGCTGAGCTGGCAGTAAAAGATTTTAATAAGTATGATTTTTCAAGCTTAAGAACGGGGGTCATGGCAGGCTCGGTATGTCCTCCGGAGATTATGAAAAAGGTAGAGAGCCTGATGAATATTAAAGAAATGAGTATCTGCTACGGAATGACGGAAACTTCACCTGTATCTACCCAGACTTTAATAGGAACACCGCTGGAGAAACAGGTCAGTACTGTGGGAACTGTTCAGGACCATCTTGAGATCAAAATCATTGATGAAAATGGCAGAACTCTGAAACGCGGGGAACATGGTGAACTTTGTACAAGAGGCTATTCTGTCATGCTGAAATACTGGAATGATCCTGAAAACACTAAAAAAGTACTGGATAATGCCCGCTGGATGCATACCGGAGATATGGCAGTAATGGATAAAGACGGATATATTACCATTTCAGGAAGAATAAAAGACCTTATCATCCGTGGTGGAGAAAATATTTCACCTAAAGAAATTGAAGATTTTTTATATACTTACACCAACATTCTTGATGTTCAGATCATTGGCGTTCCGAGTGAAAAATTCGGGGAAGAAGTGATGGCCTGGGTAAAAGTGAGAAAAGGTTTTACCATCACTGCTGAAGAACTGCAGGAATACTGCAAAGGAAGAATTGCCCACTATAAAGTACCGAAATACTGGAAATTTGTAGATGAATTCCCTATGACTATTTCCGGAAAAATAAGAAAAGTAGAAATGCGGGAGATTTCTATGAAAGAACTTGAATTAGGTAGTTTTAAAGATTAATTCCAAATAAAAACGATGAGCAATAAGAGATCGTTTTTTTCTCTCAACTGATAATAAAAAAGCATTTCAAATTGAAATGCTTTTTTTATATTTTTAAAGTTCTTTTCTTAATCTTGCTACAGGAATATTGAGCTGTTCACGATATTTTGCAATCGTTCTTCTGGCAATATTATAACCCTGTTCTTTTAGAATTACCACTAATGCATCATCTGTAAGCGGCTTTCTTTTATTTTCTTTGCTGATTACTTCTTGAAGGTGGGTTTTGATTTCTTTGGTAGAAACTTCTTCTCCGTCATCATTCGTTAAGCTGTCTGAAAACAAATCTTTAAGATATACAATACCGTTAGGAGTATCTGCATATTTACTTTTTACCACTCTTGAAATGGTAGAGATATCAAATCCTGTAATATCTGCAACATCCTTTAAGATCATTGGTTTCAGAGATTTTTCATCTCCGGTAATGAAATAATCCTTCTGGAATTTCACAATCGCCGTAATCGTCTGTAATAAGGTATTCTGACGCTGATTAATAGCATCAATATACCATTTTGCAGCATCCAGTTTCTGCTTGATAAATAATGCAGCCTGTTTATGTTCCGATGAATTCTTATCATGGGAATAAGTAGTAAGAATATCTTTATATTCTTCAGAAACTCTTAAGGTAGGTGCATTTTTGCTGTTGAGCATAGGTATAACCAATCCGTCTTTTACCTGAATCACAAAATCCGGAATAATTTCCTGATTAATTGTAATGGTCTGTGTATCAAAGTTCCCTCCTACTTTCGGGGATAATTTTGATATTTCTTCCAGTGCATCTTTCAGATCTTCTTCCTCAATATCATATTTCTGAATGATCTTATTGTAGTGCTTATTCGTCAAGGCTTCAAACTGATGTCTCAAGATATTGGCAGCTAAAGAAACTGCTTTATCTGAGCTTACTTTCTTTTCAATTTGCAGCAATAAACATTCCTGCAGGCCTCTTGCTCCTACTCCGGACGGATCCAGTTTCTGAACATAGTTCTCCAGGATATCCTCCACTTTTTCTTTAGTTGTATAAATTCCTTGTGAGAAAGCAAGATCATCAACAATAGATTTAATTTCTCTTCTAAGATATCCGTCTGTATCTAAGTTCCCGATAAGGTATTCTGCAATCTTAAGATCTTCATCATTGATATTAACCAGGTGAATCTGTTCTGTAAGATAGTCGTATAAGGACTGTCCCTCAGTGAGAAGGCTTTCGTTGTCAAATTCTTCATCATCCGGAGAATAGTTGCTGGATGCGGTTTTATAGCTTGGTTCATCGTCATAGATATATTCATTGACGTCGAAATCTGTTTCAATGCTTTCTGTACCCTCATCCTTATAAGCATCTTCCAGGGAAGAATATTCATCTTCCTTAGAATCTTCTTTCGCAATTTCCAAAGCCGGGTTTTCTTCTAACTCTCTCTCCAACTCCTCTTCAAATTCAAGAGTATGAAGTTGAATAAGCTTCATCAACTGGATTTGCTGAGGGGCCAGCTTTTGTCCTAATTTGAGTTGTAAGTGTTGTTTAAGCATATTCTTATTTGCATTTTAACATAACATATTCTACGAATTTAATAAATTTATTTGATAAAAAACGTATTTAGCATGATTTTTGCATTATACATCCCATCTTAATAAACTATTGAAAAATAAAAAAAGCCTTAACTTGTGATTAGGGCTTTTTTTTATTGTTCTAGAATTCAGCGCTTTTCGGCGTTCTTGGGAAAGGAATTACGTCTCTGATATTCGTCATTCCTGTTACAAAAAGAACTAATCTTTCCAACCCTAAACCAAAGCCTGCATGCGGCACAGAACCAAATTTTCTGGTATCAAGATACCACCAAAGCTCATGCTCATCTACATGCATGTCTGCCATTTTCTGTTTTAAAACATCTAATCTTGCTTCTCTTTCAGATCCACCGATGATCTCACCGATACCAGGGAAAAGAACATCCATAGCAGCAACAGTTTTATTGTCATCGTTCAGTTTCATATAGAACGCTTTGATTTCTTTCGGATAGTCAAATAATACTACCGGGCTTTCAAAATGTTTTTCTACAAGATATCTTTCATGCTCAGACTGAAGGTCTGTTCCCCATTTTTCAACCGGGTAAGCAAATTTTCCTTTTTTGTTTTCTTTTGAGTTCAATAGGATTTCGATGGCTTCAGTATAGCTTACACGTTTGAAACGTTTCGCTATAACATTCTGAAGTTTTTCGATAAGACCTTCTTTTGCTCTTTCTTTTTCCGGTTTTGTCTTCTGTTCTTCTGCAAAACGGTTGTCTAAGAACTCAAGATCATCTTTACAGTTATCCAATACATACTGGATTACATATTTTAAGAAATCTTCCGCAAGGTCGATATTGTCTTCAAGGTTGTTGAAAGCAACTTCCGGCTCAATCATCCAAAACTCCGCAAGGTGTCTTGTAGTGTTAGAGTTTTCAGCACGGAAAGTAGGTCCGAATGTATAGATTCTTCCTAATCCCATGGCAGCAGTTTCTCCTTCAAGCTGTCCTGAAACGGTAAGGTTTGTTTTTTTACCGAAGAAATCCTGTGCAAAATCAATGTCTCCTTCTTCAGTTCTCGGCATGTTGTTCAGGTCAAAGTTCGTTACTCCAAACATTTCACCTGCTCCTTCTGCATCTGCTCCGGTAATAACCGGCGTGTTGATATAGAAAAACTGATTCTGGTTGAAGAACGAGTGAACGGCAAAGCTTACTGCATGGCGCACTCTGAACACCGCTCCAAAAAGGTTTGTTCTGAATCTTAGGTGTGCCTGCTCACGAAGCTTTTCAAGGCTGTGTTTTTTAGGTTGAAGAATCGTACTCTGAAGGTCTTCCGTAAAGTTATCTCCTAAAACAATAATTTTTTTAGCGATAATTTCCACAGATTGGCCTGCTCCCTGGCTTTCCACCACTTCTCCTACTACTTTAAGGGAAGAAGCTGTACTGATATTCTTGATAATAGCTTCATCAAAATTTTCGAAATCAACAACTATCTGCAAATTATTAATCGTAGAACCATCATTAAGCGCTATAAAGCGATTAGCACGGAATGATCTTACCCATCCGTAAACTGTAATGTCATGATGTAATACTTTCTTGTAATCCTTTAGGACTTCTTTGATCGTTTGCTTTTTCATTTGTTGATGATAAATTTTTTATATAAAAATTAATGTCTGCAAAGTTACAAAAAAACAGCGCAACTTGATGATTGCGCTGTCTTAAAATCATTTAACAAGTATTTAAGCTTTCAGTTCAGGAAAATTACCCTTTTTCTTCTTCCCACTCTTCTTCATTTTCAGGTTACATTTCCACTCAATATTGTCCTGAACTTCAATAAAATCCGCATTGCCCCGGAGTAAATACCCTTACACTATCACCTTTTAGAAAGAATAAATTTTACTTTATTCTGAGTTTTCATGGAATTAGTTTTAATTTATTGAAATGGTTATTAGTTTTTAGGCAATAATTTCATGGTAAACTACAGGTCATGAATCCATCTATTAAACTATACTATACTTTTAAACACTGTGGATGGATTCTGCGAATTTATTTTACTTATTTTATGATTTTTTAAATGATCACTACTCTTTTATATTTCTAAATTTCTGAACAAATTACTTCATTACTATGTTTCATTTTTTACTGATATTCATTTATAATTTTAACCAGCTTTGTTTCTCATTTTTAATATACAGTTCCGGACTTTACTTTTTAATGAATCAACAGTTTGGAACTGATATCTTGTATTGTGCACATACAAAATAAATGATTGTGTTTTTACCTGAAGCAAAGATGCAGTAAGAAAAATAATGATACAAGAGAATGGTTCATAGATTCATAAATTTATATACCTAAAATCATGAATTTACAAACTTAAATAAAATGAAAATCAATCAGTTATATTTAACTCACCCTCATGTTTTCAATTTCTTTCAGATAGACAGAAAGAGGTGTTCCGGTTCGTTTTTTGAAGGCTAAAGTGAAAGCCTGCTCATTATTATATCCTAATTCTTCGGCAATAAAAGGAATTTTATAAGACCTGAATTTTCTGTCATTCGCCAATCTGTTGATGGCATAGTCAATACGGAGATCATTAAGATAGGTTGCAAAATTTTTCCCTTTGTAAGTATTGATAATTTCCGACAGATATTTAGAGTTTGTTTTTATTTTTTTGGCAAGACTTCCCAATGTAATTCCTTTATTCAAAAACTGGTCTTTGCTTTCAAAGATGTCAAGTTCTTTTAAAATGGTTTGGGCAATATCTTCAGAAATTGCTCTGGTTGTTCTGTCTTCTGTATTTTCTACCGGAAGAGTTTCAGGCAGAATCTCTTTTTTAATTTCAGACTCCCTGCTTCCTCTGTTTTCATTAACAGACTGAATCAGGTCCTGGGCAATCTTTTTATAATTCTTTTCAGATTTTTTGTATTTAAAATAAACATTGATAAATAAAAGATGTGATACCAATAAAAGACTCAACACGATATAAAACAGGCTCTTCCTTTTTGTAAGCTCATTGGTAATATTTTCTTTCTCCTGCTGTAGTTCCGGAGTATCATACCTTCTCGGAAGTTCTCTGGAAATATACCTGAACCGGCTATCCAGGACCTGATCAACCTTTAAAAAACGTTCTACATAATACAGTTGTTTTTCCTTAGCATTGTTTTCTTTATAATAATCAATCAGATAGGTGTATACATCTCTCAGTTCAGGATAGATGTAATTTGTTTTAAGAACCATGGAATCTATCTTCCGGAAAAAGTTTACGGCTTTTTCTTTTTCCTGAAGCCCGGCATAGGATTTTCCCAAATACAAAAGAGTATAATGCTGGTTTCTTTTACTGCCATTATTGTTTGTAAAGAAATATTTTTCACACTCCAATAAACCGTCAATCGCTTTCTGATAATTTTTTGAATGCAGATGATAATATCCCAGCAACCCAAGATTCTGATAATAACGGTAAACATTTTTATTTTTCCTTGAATCTTGTAAACCTTCCTGTATTAATATATAAGCAGAATCCATTTTACTGATCTCTATATAAGCATCTGCCAGGTTCAGTTTGAGAGAGTTTTTCTCATCCTCATTCATATAATCAGCATCATAGGCATAATGTCTCAATACCTTAGCAGTTTCCTCGTGTTTTCCAATATAATTATTCAGATAGGCAATATTGATATGTGCCATGGCAATCTGCCGATTATTTCCTTTTTCTTTTGCATATTTCAACCCTAAGATATAATTATTTAATGCAGACTGAAGATTATCATTTTTAAAATATAAAATCCCTCTTAAAAGATACGTTCTTGCCGGATAAATGTTTTCTTTGGAATTTTTGGTGATATGCTGTAGGCTGTCAAGATATTGTAATGCATTGGGTAAGCTTTCGTCAAAATGAAGCATAACATACCCTTCAGCAATCTGAGCTGTATTTTTTTCAAATTTTGCTTTTTTAAGATAATAATTTGCAATACTTCTTGCACTGTTTGCATCTTCAGAACGGTCCTTATAGAATTCTTCTTCCAATTCCTTATAAGTAAGTCTTTCAAGAATATTTTTTTCTACATTATTGATCTGTGCCTGAAAAAACACATTCCCTATAATCAAAAACAGCAGTAAATATTTTATTTTCATCATTCATCCTAGCTATATTACAAAAATATTATTTTTCTTCAGTAGATGCACCAATCCTTTTACTTTTTTCCGTGAATGGGGAATAATTTTATTAAAATCAATACTGATAAACTCACAAAAGAGAGTACAGTATGAAAACTGCACTCTCTTCAAAAATCATTTCCATTCTACCCTTCCTTCCATATAATATACCCTTCCCTTATCTTCGTAAAGAAGATCATACCCCTGAGAGGTCAGGTAGAAATGACAAACCTTCATTTCATCTTTTTTATCTTTAAATTGAATAACAGCCGGGCACATTTTAGCACGATCCATTTTTTTCACAGTCAGATCAAAATTCTTCTGAATATTCTTTTTGCTGTACAGAGACAACATTCTGTCATCAATAAAGCGCACATATTTTAAAGATGAAAGAGGGTAATTAATCAATTCAAAAGGCTGTCCTGCCAGCCTGGCTGCATTTTCATTGAAAAAATTCGTAATCGAAAGACTGTCTTGAGTAATATTTTTTACCACACTTGATTCATATCTTTTTCCATCCGTAAATTCCATGCTGTAGATGGCTTCCATCTTAATAGCAAAGCCTTTCCCTGATTTTCTTAAATCTTTAAGATCTGTAAATTCTTTCCCTTTTTTGATCACAATCAAAACATTTCCTTCTCCAAAATCACAATCGTAATATTTTTTATAGTCAAAAGATTCTTCTGTTTGGGTATTCAGTGTATCATTGATTGTATTTTGTGAAAAAACACGTACTGAAAACAGTAATAAAAATAATATCCATTTATAATTTTTCATGGTTGAATTATTTATAGGTTTAAAATCATTTAAAAGACAAGGTTAATTCCCATACCATAGCGGAATCCTTTAATAGGAAAAGGCTTGTAGGTATTATATTCAAAGTTGTACCCTAATTCTGCACAAAAGAAATGGTAAAAATTTATTCCCGCTTTGGGTGAAACCGCATAAGGTGAAACTCCTGCTCCGGCATATAAAGATGATACCTCGGCACCATCCCGAAACGAAACAACTTTTCTGAAATAATCAAACTCCGGAATGACCAGTAGCTTTCTTTCGTCCCACCAGTTAAAATGACCTCTTAAGCTGTAATAATTCTTATCACCATCAGTAAGTTTTGTTCCTATTGACAGAAAGGCTTTATTATCCATTGAAGTCACTTCAATTCTGGTACTGAGAAGAATGACCAGCCACTTTTTTTCTTTGATTTCTTCAAACTGAGCTTGTAAGAAACCACAAAGAAATATTGCGATTGTTAAAGCTAACTTTTTCATAATGTCTTATTGGTTTTTTGTTTTTTAAAATTCCAGTTGATCAATGGAAGTTTTCTCTTTCCGTTCTCATTCCATCCGCCAATCTGTATTCCACTGAAATCACTGCATTTATTGTACAGTCCTATTTGTATTCCTCTGCATTTCTGGCCAATATTAGCCAGTGGTGCTACAGAAACCCCTTTCATTTCATGGTGCAGATTAAAAAACGGAGAAACAGCCATACCGTTGGTCACCGCATAAGTATTGATATTACTTGAAACATTGATTTCCAAACCATTTGTAACCGTAGGTTCCATATTGATGAGCGACCATTGAAGTCCATTGATTTTGTTCATCTTTTCACGAGGAACTATTACATAATCATCATTACCAGGTAATTGTAAGTTGAAAAGCATCAACGGAGGAAGAAAAACACCTAGGAAATTGAATCCCAGGCCCAGGCCATTTACTTTTTTCGGTTTAAAATGATCTTCTTCATCATAATATTTAAATAAAACTCCATTCACGTTTCTGACATTCTTTGAGGGGGAAGCGGCAATCAGTCTCGGTTTCAAAGAATCTGCTTTTAAACGGTCTGATGCATAGGCCAGACTACTGAATAAAAGAACTGCTATTAATAAAATTCGTGTTTTCATAACTCTTTATTTTAAAATTACAGTTCAAAATTATCAGCAGAAGGCTCAGTTCCGAATGTGAAAAAAAATTAAAAAAAATGCTACATTTGTGAAAATCACAAAACTATGCACCAGGAAGCCCTACTGAAGGAGATCCGAAGAAAAATCGGTGAAAAATCTTTAAATGATGAGATCGCCAACATTCTTAATATCAGCTATGATGCAGCTCACAGAAGGACTTCCATGAAAGCCAAGTTCAGTTTTGAGGAAGCACTGGAACTTGCCAAATACTATCAGATTTCATTAGATCAGTTCCTGGGAACAGAAAACCAACTGATTGTTAAAAGAACCCAGCCTGTAAGAACCACCGAAGATCTTTTAAACTATTTTGAAAACTCTTTGAAGATTTTAAATGTTTTTCAGAATATTACCAATTCCAAAGTATTTTATTCAGCAAAAGACATCCCATTTTTTTACACGATTTCAGATTCCATTTTGTCCCGTTTCAAATTTTATGTCTGGATGAATTTACTGAACCAGGATAAATTTTTAAGCCCTTTTCATGAGTTTAATATGGAATATCATTCTGTAAAAAATGAAATGCTGAAAGATCTTTATGATAAACAAAATGTAACTGAAATCTGGAATGACACCACTATTATGAGCGCTTTAAGACAAATCTCATTCTATTATGAGATGGGATTGTTAAAGAAAAATGATGTAGATCTTATTCTGGATGACCTGAGAAAATTATTGGAAGGGCTTGAAATGAAAACACTGGAGAAAACTAATTTTCAGATCTATGTGAATGATTTAGTAATTTTAAACAACAGTATTTTATTCAAAAACGAGCAGCAATGTTCCTTTTTCGTTCCTTTCAGTATGTTTGGATATATGATGACCAATGATAAAATCACCTGTGAAGATTCTCTGAGCTATTTTGAGCATCAGATCAAGAACTCCAGATCGCTGAACGAATCCGGAAACCGGGAAAGGAAAATGTTCTTTAATAAAATGTATGAACAGATTGACCGATTAAAACAAACCCTATCATGAATACACTTCGTAAAGGCGAATACTTTGGACAAACCAATCAAATGGTCAATTTAGAAGGATTGACCATCACTGATACGGAGTATACACATCCTTACGTAGACTGGCATTATCATGAAAATGCTTATTTCACTTTTCTTCTGCAGGGCAATATGACAGAAGGAAACAAAAAAGAAAGGTATGACTGTTCTGCAGGAACGTTATTGTACCATCATTGGGAAGATCCGCATTACAATATTAAACCGGAGGTTTTCACAAGAGGTTTTCACATCGAACTTTCACAAAGCTGGTTTGATCGGTTTGATATTCAGAAAAATAAAGTGGAGGGTAGTTTTAATATAAAAGATCCCACTTTAAAACTCTTGGTTTATCAGATGTTCAGGGAAACCAAAACCAATGATTTGTCTTTTGAAATAGCTGTCAATCAGTTATTATTACATCTTTTCAGTCAATTGAGCCATCAGAAAGAAATAGTTGATAGAAAACCCGTATGGGTAGGTCAGATCAATGAAATTCTGCATGAAAGCTTTACGGAAAGTCTCAATCTTACAGAACTTTCCAAAACATTGAACATTCATCCCATTCATTTAAGCAGGGATTTTCATAAATACTTCCATTGCAATCTGGGCGAATACCTCAGAAAATTAAAACTCAATAAATCTCTTGAACTTCTCACTTTACCCAATTCTTTAACGGATATCGCTTTGGAATGCGGTTTTTCAGACCAGAGCCATTTTATCCGTTGTTTCAAAGAGAATATAGGAATTACTCCACTTAAATACAGGAAGCTTTTGAAAAATCATTAGAATCTGTCCGAATTCAGAAAGGCCATCCTGAAAGTCAAATTATTCCGCTTTTGTAATCGTGACGAACGAAGAATCTTACTAGTTATCAAGTGTTTGAGATTCTTCATTTCATTCTATTCCATTCAGAATGACACTTTTGAAATAGTACCATTCACGATTTGGATACATCATTCCCCGATTTGGATACATTTCCCCTTTTGTAAGTTTCCATCTTTGTACCATCATTTAAACAAAAAAATATTTAAAAATGGAAACAAAAAAAGTATGGTTCGTGACAGGAGCTTCAAAAGGCTTAGGATTCGAGTTGGTAAAAAAATTATTATCCGAAGGATTTCAGGTTGCTGCCACAAGCCGTACCGTTGAATCCCTGATCTCCACCATCGGAGAAACTTCAGAGAACTTCCTTCCGCTCAGCGTCAACATTACAGACAATAATGACATCAAATCTGCTATTGCTAAAACAGTGAATCATTTCGGACGAATTGATGTAGTTGTCAATAATGCAGGCTACGGGCAGATCGGAACGCTGGAAGAACTTACCGATGAAGAAGCAAGAGAAAATTATGCGGTGAATGTTTTCGGAACCTTAAATGTGATAAGAAACGCCATGCCTTATCTTCGCGAGCAAAGATCAGGAAACATATTCAATATTTCTTCTGTTGGGGGATATTCTGCCAATTTTCCAGGTTGGGGAATTTACTGTTCAACAAAATTTGCTGTTGCCGGCTTTACTGAAGCTTTGGCTGAAGAAGTAAAAGATTTCGGAATTCATGCTACCGTAGTGTACCCAGGATATTTCCGTACCGATTTTTTGAACAAAGATTCTGTAAAAACTCCCGCCAATCCCATTCAGGCGTATGAAGCAGCGAGGAATTCTGAACAGGCACACCTTAATGACATCAACGGAAATCAGCCTAATGATCCTGGAAAAGCAGCTGACGTCCTGATCCAGATCAGTAAGGAGAAAAATCCACCAGTACACTTGTTATTGGGTGTAGGTACCCTGGAATTTCTGAATAACAAGATTGATATTTTAAAGAAAGACGCTGAGAAATGGGAAAGCCTTACTGTTTCCACTGCGATCTAATTCTGTAGTGATACCCTTCGGCTCTGTTATACATAAGCAGAGCCGAAGACTTTTTGAATCAATACGTTATACTTTTTACAAAAACAACTAACTTCGCTATATGAAACAGCCTGTTCATTTTAATTCTATTTCAGATTTTCATGCTTTCTGTGGTCTTCCCAATCCTGAGCATCCGCTGATCAGTGTGATAGATTACAGTAAAGTCCGCTATATTATAGACAATGAGGAGTTGAAATGGATACAGAATTTTTATTCGATTGGTCTGAAAAAGAATGTCAGTCCTAAGTTCAATTACGGACAGCAGCAATATGATTTTGACTCGGGTGTATTGTGCTTTGTTTCTCCACAACAGTTTTTAAGTCTGGAAATAAGACAGGATGTTGAAGTAGAGCCTACCGGATTTTTATTGCTGATTCATCCCGATTTTCTGTGGAACACTTCATTAACCAGGAAAATAAAATCTTATGATTTCTTCAGTTATAAGGTGAAAGAAGCCCTTTTTCTTTCTGACAAGGAAGAGAAAATTCTTGTTGATATTTTTAAAAATATTGAGCGTGAATATCAAACCAACACCGATAGATTCACGCAGGAACTGATCATTGCCCAGATTGAATTATTACTGGTTTACTCTGACCGTTTTTATGAACGTCAATTTTTCACCAGAAAAAAATCAAGCCACGAATTATTATACAAGTTTGAAGACCTTCTTTCTCAATATTTTGAAAGTGGAAATCTTCTTGAAACCGGAATCCCATCAGTAAAAACCATTGCCGAACAAATGAATATTTCTCCTAATTATCTGGGAACGCTTCTACGGCTTCACACCCAGCAAAATACCCAACAGCATATTCAGAATAAACTCATTGATTCTGCTAAAGAACGTTTGAGCACGACAAGTTTATCTGTAAGTGAAATTGCTTATGAATTGGGATTTGAACATCCACAGTCTTTCAGTAAACTCTTTAAGCAAAAGACCAATCAGTCTCCGGGAGAATTTAGAAAATTATTTAATTAGATTCAAGGGCAGATCAATATAAATGTTAATTTCATTCTATTTTGGCACTAAGAAGTTTGTTACTTTTGTTTAAATACTTCTTGTAATGAAACCAGTTCTATTATTGATCTTTATTTTTACATTTTATCTTTATCAGGGGCAGAATAAAAATATAATCAATCCTGAAAAAATTGAAAATCCGATTCAAAAAAAATATACAGGAAAAATTATTTTCCTTAACAAAGCCGTTACTCTTGAAAATTTGAAAGATTCGGACTTTCTCACTTCTTCTCTCTTCCAGGAAAACGGAGATCTTGGTATTCTTGCTTTTTTCGACAATTCTCTTGTTAACTACCTTCATCAGCTTGAACCCAATTGGACCGTTGAGGAACTGTTGAAAAACGGAAATTATCAATTCTCATTTTATGTAGATGGCAAGCTGATCTATAAAGAAAACCTCAATACAGGTGCAGGCATTGCAGAGCATAAAAAAGTAAAAACAGCATTGCGAATTCCTCTTCTCAGCAGTAAAAACGAAGATTCATGGGGAAGATATCTGTGGATGCGCTTCTATATGGCCCATAACGGAATTGATGCTCTGACGGAAGGAAATCATATTTTAAAAATTGAAATGCGTCCGTATCTCAATACTTCTACAATTAAGGCAGGAGCTGTTATTGCAGAAGGACAGATCAACCTCAGTGTTCCGTCCCAAAATATTTCGGAGCAGCAGATCGCTGTTCAGTCTATTCAACCCAACAGCGGATGGAAGGTTTCTCAGGAAAAGATCAACACAGAAACTATCAGAAATCTGAATAAGAAAATTGCAGAAAACAGGTTTAAAAATATAACCGGAGTTGTTATTGTAAAAGACGGGAAATTGCTTCTTGAAGAATATTTCAACGGATCCGGAAGAGATTCTTTGCAGGATACCCGTTCCGTAGGAAAATCATTTTCTTCAGCTTTAATGGGAATTGCTATCAAAGAAGGAAATATAAAAAGTGAAAATCAAAACCTGAAAGATTTCTATGATCTGAGACAATTTAAAAATTATTCTTCACAAAAAGATAATGTTACTATAAAAAGCTTACTGACAATGAGCTCCGGATTTGACGGAAACGATGAAAATTCTGAATCTGCCGGAAATGAGGAAAATATGTATCCTACCGAAAATTGGGTAAATTTCACGTTGGATCTGCCAATGACAGATAATGTAGCAGGAAAAAACTGGAGTTACTTCACTGCCGGGGTGGTGGTAACCGGAGATATTTTGGATAAAACAGTTCCTCAAGGCTTAAAAAGCTATGCAGATAAAAAGTTATTTCAACCGCTTGGAATCACAAATTATAAATGGCAATTTACTCCACAGCAAAAGCCTTCTCTGGCAGGAGGACTTCGTATGAAAGCACTTGATTTTGCAAAATTCGGACAGCTGTATAGCAATAATGGAGTTTGGGAAGGTAAAACTATTTTAAGTAAGGATTGGATTAAGAAATCTTTTACCAATTATTTTCCGGATCGTCAGGATTTTGAAGGGTATGGATATTTATTCTGGAGAAAAGTTTATACAGTGGGAAACAACAGTTATGAAGCTTTCCAATCCAGCGGAAATGGCGGAAATAAAATTATCATCTTCACTCAAATACCAGTTGTCATGGTAATTACCGCACAAGCTTACAATAAACCTTATGCCCACCCACAAGTTGAAAAAATGGTACAAGAATATCTTTTACCAAGTTTAATTATGAATAATGAGTAATATTGAAAAGTGAGAAAGAAATTGCTTATTGTAAAAATTATTCATCTTTCTTGGATGGAACAAGGAATACATCAATAAGACCTTCAGGAAGTTCCATTTTGATTATTCTTTCTTCTCTGTCAACTTCAAGAATCCAGTCTTTTATCATAGGAATAACCACTTCTTTTCCATCCAGATTGGTAATGAAATACACCTGTGCCGTCTGATCGTTTACGGATCTGATCACTCCACAGTTGTTATCATTTTGATCAAAAATTTCAAACCCAATGATTTCGTGGTAATAGAACTGTTTTCCTGAAAGTTTAGGCAGTGAAGCAAGCGGAAGGTAAACATTTTTACCCAATACCTGGTCTATGATAGCCTCAGAAGAGTTTTTGAATGCAAGATTCAGAGCATCAAGTTTGCTCCATGATGATCTTTCAATAAAAAATGGAACCAATAATCCGTTGATTTCAACGAATATTGATTCCAATTTATTGTAAAGCTCGGGTTGGTCCGTATCCAATTTAAGGATTACGTTACCCGCAAGTCCATGTCTGCGTGTGATTTTACCTAAAAAATAGCAATCTTCTTTACGCATAACAGGGTTTGGTCTTAAGCTTCAGTGTTTTCTTCAGTTTCAGCAGCAGGAGCTTCTCCTTCTGTAGCTTCAGCAACAACTTCTTCAGCAGGTGCGTTTGCAGCTTCTTCAGCAGCTTTAGCTTCAGCTTCAGCTTGTGCAGCAGCAGCAACTCTAGCTTCGTTTACTTTTACTTCAGCCTCTAAAGCAGCTTTCTTAGCATCAGCTTTAGCAGTTGCTAAACCTTCTACTTTACCTTGTACTTTAGAATCTTTAGCTTCTACCCAAGCATTGAATCTTTTTTCAGCTTCAGCTTCGTCAAAAGCACCTTTAGCTACACCACCTTGTAAGTGTTTTTTGTAAAGAGCACCTTTGTAAGATAGAATAGCTCTAGCAGTATCAGTAGGCTGAGCACCGTTGTTTAACCACTGTACAGCGGAATCAACGTTCAATTCGATAGTTGCTGGGTTAGTAATTGGGTTGTAAGTTCCTAGTTTTTCGATGAATCTACCATCTCTTCTAGCTCTAGAATCTGCAACCACGATGTGGAAAAAAGGTTTTCCTTTTTTACCGTGTCTTTGTAATCTGATTTTTACTGACATAATGTTTGAATTTTATGGGAACTCGTCCCAGTTAAATATTTAAGAGTGCAAAGATAGTAAAAAAGTTTGAAGTAAAAAGCTCAAAGTGAAAAGTTTTATAAATTCAAATTATTTTTTCTAACCAAGCATAGCAAGAGAGAATATTGTTGAAATAATTACGGAAATAAGAACAGCCATAAAAACAACAAAATTATCCCGTGTCTTTCCCGTAATTCCATAGATCACGAAATAGTTGATGATATAAACAGGTACCAGCAGAAAAAATGAAAATTCTCCTGTAGATGTCATCACAGCCTTTAAAAAAAGAAGTCCGGTAACAGAAGCTGCTACAAGTCCTAAAAGGCTTTTAAAAATTATTTTCGAATCTATTTTATCATTTTCTTTTACTTTTGAAAACTGATCAAATTTATCCAGAATAAAAACTTTCAAATCACTGCTTCCGATCATTTTCGAAGAGATCGTTTCAAGAATAGTATCTATCTTTTCTCCCTTTTGTACCATTTTGTGTACTTCAAATGAGATTCTCCCTTTTTCTTTAACTAAAACCTTCCTGAATTCTGCTGCTTTTACAAATTCATCATAATTGAATTGCTGACTGATGGCTTTACGCAGTTCATCATTGACTTTACCGGTATGATCAGTCATATGAAGATAAGCAGCATGCAGATCTTCTTCATTATAATTTCTGTAAATATTCTTCATCTATACCGTTCCCATATAGAAAAGTCCCAGACATTGCTGGTTTTCTTCAATAATCAGAGAATCTTTCAACTCCTCTACAATTTTAGGAGAACTCCAGTAACACCCGATATTATTTGCTGTACAGGTAAGATACATATTCTGAACGGCCATTGAGGTAGCTGCTATTTCTTCCCATTCAGGAACCATTCCACTGAAATTGACTACGATGGAAACTACAACATTAGCTTTATTGATTTTAAAACCGATATCTGAGTATTTTTTTTCTAAGAAAAGCTGTTCGGGTGTAATTGCTTTATAGATTGCCTGCATTTCTGATGCCAGCTGTGCTTTTTCTTCCCCTTTGAATATCTTGAAACGCCAAGGTTTTGTGCGCTTATGATTGGGAGCAAATGTGGCAGCATTTAAAATTTCCTCCAAAATTTCCTGAGAAATTTCTGTATCGGTATAATCTTTTGGGAAAATACTTCTTCTTTGTTCTATGATTTCTTTTAAAATGGATGCTTTATTCATGTAACAAAATTACGAAAAAGATAGAAGCAGGAAGTGGGATAAAGAAAGTTTAGTGTTTGGCTGTGTAATAAATGCCGGAAGCTTATCAAAAATACTTTTTACTTTTACAAAACCTCTATAATCTTCTGATGGATTTTGTTTAAAGTAAACTCATCGCCTGATTTCATACCCATCATTTTTTTGGCCATAGGACTTTCCGGAGAGATTGCATAAAACCGATCTCCTTCAAAAAAGAATTCCCCTAATGACACTGATATATAAAACCTGGCCTTATTGGTGATCACCAGCGAGCCAAGCTGCACTCTTTCTGTAGCGGTATTCAGAACTTTTGCCATATTTCTTTTAAGATCATTCAAAGCCCCAAGCTGTCTCTGCATCTGATAAATCTCCTCCTGCATCTCTTCTCTCATGCTGTCATATTTCGGAGTTTTTTTAATATCACGGCTGGCTTCCAGGGTAAATTCGATAAAGTTATTAAGCTTTTCAATTTTCTCTGCGATGGTAGTTTTCACAAAGTCTCTGATATCACTTTTTTCAAATACGATCTTCTCCATACAATCTATTCTTTATATAAAGATAATATTTTTAGAATAATATTTCTTTCACTTTATAGAAAATAATGCCCGCAAACAGCCATTATCTTTAAAAAAATATTTCTAGATTTGCCTTTTTTAAAACTAAAACCATGTTTAAAGCACCATTTTCATTTAATGGAAGAATCAGAAGGACAGAGTATGGATTGTCCTATCTTCTATATCTGGTATTTTCTGTACCATTCAATATCTACTTTCAAAGTAACGAACCATCAGGCGGTGTTACTTTTGTATTCTTCATTTTACTGATTCCATTTCTTTGGTTTCTTATTGCACAGGGAACAAAAAGATGTCACGACAGAGGAAATTCAGGTTGGTTTCAATTAATCCCTTTGTATGGTTTATGGATGTTATTTGCAGACAGCGACCACGGACCAAATGAATACGGACCAAATCCTAAGGGGGAAGGAAACTATAGCTCAATCAACGAGATTGGTAAGAAAGAATTGTAATAAAAAAGCCTTGTAAATTTACAAGGCTTTTATTTTATTTTTCAGCAAGTTTCTTCAGATCACCAAGACCCTGACTAAACATTTTATCCATATTACTGTTCATCAGCGGTTTCATAATCTTCATCATAGGAGTTAGCTCATTATCGATCATCCATGTTACTTTTGTTCCGCTTCCTTCAGGTGTCATAATGAAATTAGCCTTCATATTTCCTTCAAATGGTTCTACAAAGTGAAGTTTGGTAGCCATTTTTTGATTGGGTATCAGCTCAGTAATGGACTGCTCACCCTCTCCCACATTTTTATCTCCTTTCCAGTGATAGGAATCTCCTACTTTATCTCCATTTCCTGAATAAGTAATGACAATGTTTTTATCAGCTTTAGAAAAAGGATCCCATTGGTTATATCCTTTTAAGTTACCCGCATAAGTCCATACTTTTTCCTGTGGTGCATTGATCACAATAGATTTTTCATAATGATAATCTTTACTGAAAGCCAGCATCGCAATTACAGCATAGATGAGAATCAGTACGATGATAGTACCAATAATTTTTAAGAGTGTTTTCATAGTCTATATATTTAAGGTTATTTATTTTAATAATGACTTTTAAACCTGTTCTCAAAATTAAATATTCCCGCATCACTCCCACTTTCCATATGACAAGATTATTTAAAGATAAGTATTTTTGTCATAACTTGTGAGTAAGGCATTATTTTTGAGCATTTCAGCTGTGATTCCTAATGAATCATTACATTTACCTTATATAAAAGATTAAAAAATGAATATTTTAACTGAAAAATTTAACACTCCATATCATTCGGCACCATTCAATAGCATTAAAAATGAAGATTATCTTCCGGCATTTAAAGAACTGATTCAAAAGTCCGAATCCGAAATTGATGCCATTATCAACAATACTGAGGCACCTACTTTCAAAAATGTTATTGAAGCATTGGCATATTCGGGAGAGCAGCTGGATGTGGTTTCAAATATTTTTTTCAACTTAAATTCTGCAGAGACCAGCGATGAAATTCAGCAGATTGCTCAGGAGGTTTCTCCGATCTTAACTGAATATTCTTCAAAAATATCTCAGAACGAAGCCCTTTTCAACAAAATCAAAAAAGTATATGATGAAAAGGAAAACTATAATCTTAACGAAGAACAGGAAATGCTTTTAAATGAGACTTACAAAGGTTTTGTAAGAAGCGGAGCTTTATTGAATGAGGAAGACAAAGAAAAATTAAAGAAAATCAGCATGGATCTTTCTTTAAAGTCTTTACAGTTCGGACAAAATGTACTGGCTTCCACGAATGCTTATTTTAAACATATCACCAATAAGGAAGATCTTGCGGGAATTCCTGAAGCCATCATCGATCAATATGCTGAAGAAGCTAAGGAAAGAAATCTTGAAGGCTGGGTAGTAACTTTACAGTATCCAAGCTATATTCCGTTCATGACGTATGCTGAAAACCGTGAATTGAGAAAGGAACTAGCTTTAGCCAATGGTAAAAAGTCTTTTGATGACGGAGAATTTGACAACCAGAATCTGATTAAAGAACTTCTGAATTTAAAGCAGCAAAAAGCCGAGCTTCTTGGGTATAAAAACTATGCAGATTTTGTTCTGGAAGAAAGAATGGCAAAGTCTCCGGTAAAAGTTCTTGATTTTTTAAACGAACTTTTAACGAAAGCAAAACCTTATGCTGACAAAGAAATTGAAGAATTAAAGTCTTTAGCCAAAGCAGACGGAATTGATGAAATGCAAGGTTACGACCACGCATTCTATGCTGAAAAACTTCGTAAGGCTAAATTTGACCTTAATGATGAAGAATTGAAGCCTTATTTTCCACTAAACCAGGTGCAGGATGCTGTATTCGGGCTGGCTGGAAAACTTTTCGGGCTGACTTTTGAGGAAAGAAATGATACTCCGAAATATCACGAAGATGTAAAAGTATATGAAGTGAAAGAGAACGGAATTTACAAATCTCTGTTATACGTTGATTATTTCCCAAGAAAAGGGAAAAGAGCCGGTGCATGGATGACCAGCTACAAAAATCAGTATAAGCAAAACGGTGAAAATTCACGTCCGCATATTTCTATTGTCTGTAACTTCAGCAAACCAACAAAAGATACTCCCAGCTTACTTACGTTCCAGGAAGTAACGACTTTATTCCACGAATTCGGGCACGCTCTTCACGGAATGATGGCGGATACTCAGTATCCTACCCTTTCCGGAACTTCTGTAAAATGGGATTTTGTGGAACTTCCATCTCAGTTTCTGGAAAACTTCTGCTATGAGCCGGAGTTTTTAAAAACGTTTGCTAAGCATTATAAAACGGGAGAAGTACTTCCTGACGAAAAAATTGAAAAGATAGAACAGTCTAAAAATTTCATGGAAGGTTATCAAACTTTAAGACAGCTAGGGTTCGGACTTCTGGATATGAACTATCATACAAAAGTTGGAGAGTTGGAAAATGAAAGTATAAAGGATTTTGAGGATAAGTATACCAAAGCGACCACTCTTTATCCTTCCAATGCTGAAACGGCAATGAGCCCAAGTTTCTCCCATATTTTCCAGGGCGGATATTCTGCAGGATACTATTCTTATAAATGGGCAGAAGTTCTGGATGCGGATGCTTTCCAGTATTTCAAAGAAAACGGAATCTTCAATCCTGAGATTGCAGCCAAGTATAAAGTATTGCTTTCTTCAGGCGGAACGAAAGATCCAATGGAACTTTATAAAAGCTTCAGAGGCAGCGAGCCAAAAGTAGAGAGTTTATTGAAAAGAGCATTTGGATAACCATAAAAACTGATTCACAGATCAGGAAAAAGAAAATATAAAAGAACAGCAATTGCTGTTCTTTTTTGTTTTTCAATTTTTAGTATCCAAAATATATTATATCTGGAGATCATCTTATCCTTTTTTCTATTAAATTTGATGCCAGTCTTATGATACAATTTCCATTAAAATTATTGGAGAAATTATAGGTCAAACAAAAAATCCATGAAAACATTATTAATTTCGATTCATCTCTTAGCTTACGAAGAAAACAGATGAATTAAAATTCAATTTTATCTTTTATAAAAATGAGTTATTCAATGAAAAATAAATTCAAAATTTTAATTTTAACTGTTCTATTAAGTAATTTGTCTTTTGCCCAAAATAATAAGGAAATTGCTTTACAAAAAGGTAATGAAGCTATTAAGTTAATGGATAACGGGAAGATTGAAGAAAGCATCATATTGCTTGAGGAAAGCCAAAAATTAGATCCTGAAAATTTTAATTATCCTTATGAAATTGCATATGCACATTATTTAAAGAAAGATTATAAAAAAGCAATTGAAATCGCTGAGAAATTACAAAACTATAAAGATATAAACGTTCAACTTTATTCACTTTGGGGAAACTCTTATGATAATCTTAATAACCCTAAAAAAGCAATAGAAATATATGACACAGGAATTAAGAAATTTCCTAATAAAGGATTGCTTTATCTGGAAAAAGGGGTTGTTTATGAACTAAACAAAGAATATAATAAAGCTGTTGCTTCCTATCAAAAAGGAATTTCGGTTGACCAAAAATATCCTTCAAATTATTATAGGATTGCAAATCTTTATCTTAATTCTGATGATAAAGTTCCTGGTTTAATTTACGGAGAAATCTTTCTCAATCTTGAAAGAACTACCGACAGATCTAGAGAAATGAGTAAAAATTTATTTGATGCTTATAAAAATTCGATAGTATTTGAAAATGGAGAGATGAAAGAACTGAATCTTTGTAAGCAAATGAGTATGACCCCAACAGACAAAAACCTTCCTCTATGTTTAATGTTTGGAAAATGGCTTATTTATGGTTTATTAAATTCAAAAGCAAAAGAATTCAATTTGGATACCTTATCCAAAATAAGACAGGCATTCTTGAAATCATATTTCGAAAAAGACAATAAAGATTATCCTAATATACTTTTCGAGTATCAGGATCTTATCTCTAAAAACAATCTTTTTGATGCCTACAATCACTATTTATTTCAAATGGGAGCTCAAGATGAGTTCTCAAGCTGGCTTAAAAAAAATGAAGGAGAATATAATAAATTTGCAGAATGGTATGTAAAAGGTGAAAATAGTATCAATATAAATGAACATAATTTTTTTCACTTTATAAATTAAAAAAACAGCTTATTATTACAATATATCCAAGCAGGATTCATCCTTAATAATATTTTTCACATCCTATATTTCATATGCCCATTCAAGAACAAATTCAAGACTATATCAACAGCCAGCCGGAACTGAAACGTAACGATATGCAGGAACTCCACCACATCATTCTGAAGCTTATGCCGGAATGCCAGCTGTGGTTTCTCGATGGTAAAAACAGTGAAAATAAAACGGTTTCCAATCCCAATATCGGATATGGATTCTATACCATTCAATATACCGACGGAAAAACCCGGGATTTTTATCAGATCGGAATGAGTGCCAATACCACCGGAATCTCAATTTATGTTCTCAACATTGATGATAAAACTTATTTGTTTACAACCTATGGAGACAAAATAGGTAAAGCCAGCGTAACCGGATATTGCATTAAATTCAAGGCATTGAAAGATATCAATATTGAAATCCTGAAAGCTGCCATACTGGATGGTCTTAAAGGATAACATTCTTTTAACTTATAAAAAACTGGCAGATCTGTTCTAAGAAAACTAAATTTGTACAGGAAACAAAGCAAGCATCCATTCTGTAATTTTAAATAATGAGTACGATAACGACAAGATTAGAAAACGTAAAAAAACTTCAGGCTAAAAGGTGGGAAAATGAAGATCATTGGGATACCTTAAATGATCTGTTGGTTAAAGAATTAGATGAAATTTTATTGATTGAGCCTGAAAATACAGCAGCTTTAATCAATATTGGTGCTGTTTACTCGGATATGGGAGAAAATGAAAAGGCACTGGAGTATCTAAAAACGGCATTAAATTTGGGTTCTAAAGACAAAAATCTTTTTGTAAACCTCGCTATTGTGCTTATCTACATGGAAAAACATCAGGAAGAGTATTTGGAATACCTTGAAGAAGCTGAAGATACTATTGAAGATCCGCTTACTTTTAAAGCGTATTTTGATCCTCAATCTCGTTAAAATTCTTTACAATAAAAATTTTAAAATCATGCTACTGGCCATATTACTTCCCTTCTTATCCTTCATCGTCCGTGGAAAAGTTTTCACCGGAATTATCTGTCTTATTTTACAGATCACCCTGATCGGATGGCTTCCTGCCGCCATTTGGGCTGTTCTTTCTTTAAACAATGAAAGAGCTGATAAACGGAATAACAAGCTGATTAAAGCGATGCGTAAAAACCAAAAGTAAATATCGCTTCAAATCAGCCACTAACAACCGGTTACATTATATACATTTTAATTTATAACTTCTGATTTGTAATTTTTTTCAAAAAAAACTTGCGAAACCGAAAAGTTGCACATATATTTGCAACCATATGGTTTCATTTAAAAATTGATACTTATGAGAAGAGACATTTTTCAGGCTATAGCAGATCCTACCCGCAGGGCTATTATTGCGTTGATAGCAGTACAAGCGATGACACCCAATGCAATTGCAGAACATTTTGACACTACAAGACAAGCGGTTTCAAAGCATCTTAAAATCCTGACTGAATGTGAACTGGTTACCCAAAATCACCAGGGAAGAGAAATTTATTACTTTTTAGAAATTGATAAAATGAAAGAAATAGATCATTGGCTGGAACAGTTCAGAAAGATCTGGGAAAGCCGCTTCGAACAACTAGACACTTTACTGGCAACATTAAAAAGTCAGCAGAAATAAAGCTTAATACTTTACTATCATTTTAACAAAACAAATTATAAAAATAATATTATGAAACATCATCTTCAGTTCGATTTTCTTGCAGACAAGGAAAAGAACACACTTACTATCAGACGTGAGTTTATGGCCAACCGACAAATGGTTTGGGATTGTTACACAAAGAGTGAACTTCTTGACCGATGGTTTGCTCCGAAACCACTGACCACAAAAACAAAATCAATGGAATTCCGTGAAGGCGGACATTGGCATTATGCTATGGTAGAACCCAACGGAACAGAATATTGGGGCTGGGTAATCTATCACAAGATTAATACGGTTGATTCCTATACTTCAGGTGATGCGTTCTGCAATGAACAAGGAGAAATAAACACAGATTTACCTCAGGCTGAATGGCTGGTCACTTTCACAGATAAAAATGAAAATACCCTTGTGGAAACTATTGTCACCTATCAATCATTAACCGATCTGGAAACCATTATCGAAATGGGAATGGAACAGGGAATGATAGCCACATTAGAAAAACTTGACGAATTATTACTAACATTAAATCAATAAAAAATGAGCCACAAAATCACAGTTTCTGCCATCATAAATGCAGATCCAAAAAAAGTATGGAATTATTACACCAATCCTGAACACATCACCCAATGGAACTTTGCTGACCCTTCATGGCAGTGTCCTTCTGCTTCCAACGATATGAAAGTAGGAGGGAAATATGCTGCAAGAATGGAAGCTAAAGACGGAAGTTTCGGTTTCGACTTTGAAGCGGTTTATGATGAAATAAAAGACGGTGAAAACTTTACCTATACCATGCCGGACGGAAGACAGGTAAAAGTTGATTTTAAAGAAAAAGAAGGCCAAACTCATGTAGATGTAGCTTTCGATCCGGAAAACCAGAATCCTGAAGAAATGCAGAAAGGAGGCTGGCAGGCTATTCTTGATAATTTCAAAAAGTATACAGAATCGAATTAAAAATTCTCAATTGAGAAATAATGAAATAAAGCTGAGTGTAGAACATTCAGCTTTTTTCAGTGATCAGCAGCCTCTGAATTCTGATATAATTGTCGTAAATTTACGTAGATCTCGTGTTCATTAAATGATTTGCAGGAATGATACTTCTTTAATGAGCTGAAAATTTTCAAAGTCTTAACTAAAATCCATGTCAAGGTTTAAAATCTTGACATGGATAGGTAAAAAAGTCAAAATGACTTTAATTAAAGAACCACAATTTTTTGAAGCTATGAAAGAAAATAAATACGACCATCCGTCATTTTTTGACCAATACGAAAAAATGCTCCGTTCACAGATAGGTTTGGAAGGAGCCGGAGAATGGCATACATTGAAAAATATGCTGCCTGATTTTCAGGGGAAAAATGTTCTTGACCTTGGATGTGGTTTTGGATGGCACTGCCGCTATGCCATGGAAAATGGTGCAGAATCCGTGATCGGAATCGATCTTTCGGAAAGAATGCTGGCAAAAGCTCAGGAAATTAATAATCTGGAAGGAATCCGATATGAAAGAAAAGCTCTGGAAGATGTTGATTATCCTGCTGAAAAATTTGATATTATATTGAGTTCACTCACATTGCATTATGTAGAATCATTCGATACTATTGTTCAGCATATTTACAAGTGGCTTAGCCCTGGCGGATCTTTTGTGTTTTCGGTGGAACATCCTGTTTTCACGGCAGAAGGCGGTCAGGACTGGGTTTATGATAAAAACGGTGAAAAAACCTGTTGGCCCGTAGACCGTTATTTTATGGAAGGAAAAAGAGATACTACTTTTTTAGGAGAAAATGTGATCAAATACCATCGTACTTTAACTTCTTATTTAAATACTTTATTAAAACAGGGTTTTAAAATCAAAGAGATTATTGAGCCGGAACCGGGCCAGGAAATGTTAAAAGAAATCCCTGAGATGAAAGAAGAACTCCGCAGACCGATGATGCTGTTAATCTCTGTTGAAAAATAGTTTCTTAGAACTACGTCATTAGCTTTTCAAACAAAAAACAAAACAACTATATTGTATAACATAGTAATAATAAATTATCATATCTTTGCATAACAAAGTATAGAAATATGATTATTAAAAAACTAATTTCCTTCTTGATATTGCTCCTGTTTTTAAGCAATAGAATGGATGCTCAGATTCCTACAAAAGGATATGAAAAGAAAATTGACAGTATTATCCAGACAGAATTCAGGAATGAAAATGAACCTGGTGGCGTTTTCCTGATTACTCAAAATGGAAAAACCCTCTATCGGAAAGCATTTGGAAAAGCCAATATTGAACTCAACGTTAATATGACATCGGATAATGTTTTCCAGATCGGATCTATGACCAAGCAGTTTACAGCCGTGGCTGTTCTGATATTGGAACAACAAGGAAAACTTAATGTCAGTGACCCTGTTTCCAAATACCTTAGAAATTATCCTAACGGGGACAAAATTACCATTCATCATCTTCTTACCCACACGTCAGGAATTAAAGATTTCACCAAAATGAAATCCATTTCTTCTATTGCTCAAAAAGAGATGAAGCCTGAGGAAATGGTTGATTTTTTCAAGAATGAACCTGTAGATTTTGCTCCCGGAGAAAAGTTTGATTACAACAATTCCGGATATGTCGTGTTAGGCCATATCATTGAACTGGTTTCCGGAACCTCTTATGAAGATTTTATTAAGAAAAATATTTTTGATAAAACAGGAATGTCTCATTCTTATTATGCCTCTGACAGAAAAGTGATCCCTCAAAGAGCCTATGGTTATCACAAAAAAGAACAGGGCTTCGTCAATAAAACTGTTATCAGTTTCAGTGTTCCTTTTTCTTCCGGTTCATTGATGTCTACCGTAGATGATATGCTGAAATGGCAACAGGCTTTGCTTCAGAATACTTTGCTGAATCCAGAAGAAGCCCAAAAAGCATTTCAGAAATATAAGCTGAACAATGGTGAAGAATTTACCTATGGATATGGATGGCATCTGAAAGATATTAATGGTATACCAGACCGGGAACATGGCGGAAGTATATTTGGATTTAAAAGCATGGGCGTTTATATTCCAAGCGAAAATGTCTATGTGATAGGATTCAGCAACTGTGACTGCCATTCCCCGACTGAAGTTACCAGAAATATTGCGAAAGCAACTCTGAGCGAAATCAAAACCACATCAAAAAAGCCATAAAATAATCCAGATTATCATTTACCTCTTTTCAGGGAGAACATGATTCGGAACTTTAAAAACAGAAACTATTACAAAAATCAGACAGAGAATGTTGATCAATACTGCAACTGAGAACGCATGGTGATAATGTTGTACTGTAGGTTTCGTTCCCAGAAAGTAGTAGAAAACACTTCCTACAGCCACAATTCCGATGATGGCGGCAATCTGCTGAAAGGTATTATAAACTCCGGATGCATTTCCAATCAGCTTTTCAGGCATACCCGACAAGGCAATATTGGCCAGCGAAGGAATGATTGAACCCACTCCCAGCCCATGTAAAAACAGCAGCAGCCAGAACATGAGAAAACCGGTCTGCATTCTGAATAAAAACAGCTGAAGAATAAGAATAACAATGATAAAGCTGAGCCCTGCAATCAGGGCTTTTTTCCCATATTTCAAAATCAATTTTACAGAAACTGTGGATGCCAGTATAAGCCCAAGCCCCTGAAAAACAATAATTTCTCCGGCTTCTAACGGACTCATCTTTAATCCATCCTGAAAAAAAAGCGACAAAATGTAAAAATAGGAATCCAGCATAATGAAAAAGAAGGAAACGGCCACGATACCCAGATTGAAATTTTTATAACGGAACAATTCAAAATCAATCAGATAAGATTGTTCATTTTGTATTCTCTTCTTTTGATTTTTCATAAAACCGAAAATAATCCCGGCTGAAATAAACATCAATGAAGCATTTTTGAAATGAAAACCTTCATGCTCAGACATCGTCAGGGCATAGGTAGCACAAAACAGGCCTGCAGATAGTGCAGCAACACCTCCAATATTAAAAGACTCCTTTGCTGAAGTTTTGGATTCATTCAATAATTTCAGGCTCAGGAAAACTGCCGGCAGGCATATAGGAATATTCATCAGAAAAATAAGCCTCCAGGGTTCTTCCATAATCGTAAGAGACGAAAAGTATCCCCCAAGAAACTGACCTGCGATGGTACCTATTCCAATAGTAATTCCATACCATCCCATTGCTTTTGTACGTTCATGGTGAACAGGAAATAAAATCTGAATCATGGAAAGTACCTGTGGAGCCATCATTGCAGCACTTATCCCCTGTATAAATCTCGAAATGACCAGTTGTTCTGCTCCTGCAGAAATTCCGCAAGCAATGGAACTCACCATAAAAGTTATTAACCCAATGACATAAATCTTTTTTCTTCCATATAGATCACCCAACCGGCCTCCTGTAATCAGAAAAGAAGCAAATCCGATAAGATAAGCTGCAATCATAAACTGCATTTCTCCATTGGAAGCATGAAGATCACGTTGTATGGAAGGTATAGATACATTAATGATGAAAATATCCATAATCGTCAGCAACTGACCAAATAGTACAACCAATAATTTCAAATACTTATGTTTCATTTTTATATAGATATATCTATTTTTTTAATATTAAAAAAAATCAGAACAGTAATCCCTGAACGATTTTTTTTACCTGATCAAAAGAATCATTCTGTTTGTTGATGGTGGATGTTACAACCGCCCCTTCTATTAACAGGAAAATATTTTCTGCGATTAAATCAATATCGTTAAGCTGCTCCTTCGTTCCATATTCTGTTACTAGTGTTTTAATAAGATCTTTCTGTTTTTCTTTATGCTGTTTGGCAAAATCGGAGACAGATGGATTTCCCTCTCCTATTTCAGAAACTATCTTTATAAAATGACAACCTGCAAACTTAGAGGTCTGCTGTAGTTTTTTCCTGTAATCAATAAGTGCCAGAAGTTTTTCTTTCGGAGCAGAAATTTTGGAGATACTTTTTTCAAATCCTTCAAACCAGCCAAATTCTTCTTTGATGAGATACGCCTGAAGAAGGTCATTCTTAGATGAAAAATGGTTGTATAGCGAGCCAATGGCAATATCAGCTTCTGCAATAATCTGGTTTATTCCTGTAGAATTGTACCCCTGCTTATAAAACAAATCTGAAGCTACCCTGATAATTCTTTCGCGTACTTTTTCTTTTTTCATTGTGAAAATTTTTACAAATATAAATAAAAAAATAGATAGGTCTATCTATTTTTAAAATACAGATGAAAATTTTATTTTAGATCAGAGAAATAATCATTGTCTTTTAAACTTCCTACCATGAAATCACTATGTTCTTTTTTCATATTCTTCTTACTGATAACTGTATCTTGCAGCCAATCACAGAAACCTAACCCTGTAAAAAATATGAAACCGACCAATCCTGTTGTATATTTTGAAATCCCCGTGCAGAACCTGGAACGTGCAGAAAAATTCTATTCTGCTGTTTTCAACTTTAGCTTTGAGAAAGAAATCATCGACCATTATGAGATGGCTTTGTTTCCTTTTGAGGAAAAAAACAGCGGCATTACAGGAGCTTTGGCTAAAGGAGATGTTTATAAGCCTTCCAAAAGCGGTGTCATTATTTATTTTAAAACAGAGAGTATTGACCATACATTGGAAAAGGTTGTACAACATGGAGGTTCTGTCCTTTATCCTAAAAGAAACGATGAAAAGTATGGTTTTGCCGTAGCAGAATTTGAAGACTCAGAAGGAAACAGAATTGCACTGCATGAAACTGTAAAATAGCTATACCATTTGATGCATATTATTTTTTTAAACAAAGTTGATGCATATTTTGTATCTTTCAATAACCATTTACAAAAGATTATCTGATAAATACCCATGGCAGAAGAACTTTATTTCATCAAAACCAACCCTACTATTGCCAAAATTAATTTGTACAATAAGCTCGAACGTGAAGAGGAAAATATTCTAAAATTCCTGCCATCTGATGCAAAAGATACGCTTGAGAATATTAAAAAAAAGGTTCAGGATTCTGTAGAAGAACTTACCCAGGAGGAGCTTCTGCTTATTTTTCAATGGTTTAGTAAAGTATATTCTTCAGATCATGAGGAGGCTAAAACCCAGCTCTACATCAATGGTATTGATCTTTTTTATGAAATACCTACGACCATTCATGCCGAAAACTTTCTTCAGATTCTTTCAGACTATGAAAAACTCCTGAAACAGGATATGAATTATATTGTGGATTCCAAAAACTTCAATCAGTTTCTGATCTACGGAATATTTCTCACAGAAATTATCAATAAAGACCAACATCAGAATAATATCCTTTGTGAATACCTGAAACCGGACAATCAATCTTTATATCTTTTGGCAGAAAACCAATGTGATTCTAAAGAATTTGATGGAAAAATCATCCCGGACCTTCAGCATCATTTTGCTGATCTGTATGATCTGACCAAATTTTACAAAGGTCCCATTATCAAGCTCGAGCAGGAATAAAAAAAGAGACTTTTCAGGCCTCTTTTAAAATTTCAGGGTTTTTCATTAAATAATCCAATGCTTCCTTCACAGCCTGTTCAGGGCTTTTGGGATTAAATCCCAGCTCCTTTCTTGCTTTGGAAATATCAAAATCCTGCTGTAATCCGGAAAACATGCTAATATCTTTTCTTGTGAGTACCGGAGCTTTCCCACTGAGTCTTGCAGTAAATTCTATAATGGCAGCAATGCTGAATAAAATTCCTTTAGGTACAGAACGGGGAATATCAAGTTTCAGTTCAGGATAAAGCTGATTGGCTAAAATAGTGGTATCAGTAATGGTCATACATTTTTCATTGGCCAGAATATAACGTTCACAAGAACGTCCTTTTTCTGCTGCCAGATAACATCCTTCCGCCACATCTTTCACATCTACCCAGTTCAGGGTAATTTTGGTATCCACCGGAATTTTCTTGTTCAGGATAAGCTTCAATACTCCATAGGAAACATTCAACGGAGAAAAAGCTTCACCGCCTATCATCGCAGAAGGCATCACGGAAACAAGTTCTATTCCCAATTTTGCAGCCAGATCAAAAGCTAGTTTCTCACCGTCATTCTTAGAATTATAATACATATCTCTGCGGTCCGGGTTATAGCCATTACTTTCTCTTGTTGGTAATGTTGTATAGTTGAGTGCGGCAATAGAACTTATATACACTATTTTCTTCACACCCGCTTCCGCTGCTGCTTCGATGGTATTTCTGGTTCCCGCGATATTTACATCATAGATTTCTTTTTTTGGATTTTTTGCCCATAATTTAAAAGCCGCACCTACTGCATAGAAGGTTTCCACACCCTGAAGGGCTTTTACAAAAGAAGCTTTATCTGTAATATCAGCCTGTACCAGCTCGCAATTCAGCCCTTCAAAAGGTTTTTCGTTATGAGTATTTCTTACTGCCGCACGCACCGGTAGCCCCTGTTTCAGTAAAAATCTGACTAAATTATTTCCCAGATGCCCATTTGCTCCGGAAACAAGACTTAAATGATTCTTTGTCATTGCATAGATTTTAATGCTGCAAAGTTCATCTTCCCGCCCCCGAAGCCACTTGACTTTTGTTAGTTAATTATTTTTCTCCGGATTCTGCTCAGACTTTCGGGTTTCATCCCTAAAAATGAGGCGATGTGCTGGATAGGAACATTCTGAATAATTTCCGGATATTCTTTTATGAGTTTCAGATAGCGCTGTTCGGCATTCAAAGCTGACAATTCTCTCGAACGGTTCTCATTGTAAGCAATTGATTGTTGAAAAACTGAAATACTAAAATCTTTCATTGCCTGACTTTTGCCTGTCAGATAATCCAGATTTGTTTTTGAAATTCTCAAAAGCTCAGCATCTGTAATGCATTCCACATTATTTTCAGAAACCGTACCATTGATAAAATCTGAATATGAAGTAAAAAATCCAGGGGGACAGTTGATATGAGTAGTAATTTCACTGCCATTTTGGTCATTATAAAAAAGTCTGAGATAGCCTGAAACAATATAGTAAAGATAATGAGGAACCTTCCCTGCATTTTCTATCACAGTATTTTTTGAAAACACCACAGGCTCAAAATATTGTCGAACAGCTTCTGTTTCTTCATTGGTAAAGTCATGGCCAGACTGGATGTAGTGTAAAAGCTTGTCATGCATCGAAGTAAAAATTTTGAGTCTTTTACAAAGCTACCAAAAGAAAGCTTTCCAATGTATTAGTTTAAAAAATATTCATCTGTTCATGTAACATTCCGGATTCAATAGTTGTCTTCTATACATAATCGAAAGAAAACTGTTGAGAAAAACAGTCGCTAAGATTAGTAAACATTATTGAACCAGGATAAAAACTATACCCCAGCCAGCAGTCTCCTTTACGATGTGATCTGTTGGCTTTTTATTTATTTACATCCCAATTCCTTATTGTAACAAAATAATATATCATTCCTCCGACAAAATAAGCCAGTACATCAAAAAAATCTCCGGTAAAGTCCGCAGATAGTTTCGGACAAAGAACCTCAAACAAAAAAGACAGATAAAATACGGACGTCAATACAAATTTCAAATCTGGGCACCATTGATAGCCTAAGACAGAATTCATTATAAATTCTATGAGATAACAATACATAGGGACAGTAATACCATCTGTAAAATAATCATTGATAACAGGAATATACATTCCGTTTCGTCTCAGTAAAACTATCACTCCCCAGGCTGTCAGTCCCAGTAGAAACCAATATGAAATTCCTCTTTTCATCACATGTGAAGTACTGCCATTATTACCCCAAGAATTATCTGCAGTATTTTTGATATAACTTCCTGAGGATCTGCTTTATTTTCCTTTTCAGTGCTTTCTGCTGATTCATAATTGAATTTTTGTTTACCTTCCATTGCCATATGATTTAACATTGCAAATATATCAAAATTAGAACAAATGTTCTAATTTTGAAAATATGATTTATATACACTCTTATATTCTTATCTTTGAGGGATGAAGACCAAGGATAAAATTCTGTCTAAAGCACTGGAATTATTTAATGAAAAGGGATATAACAATATTACCACAAGGCATATTGCGGCTGAACTCAGCATCAGTCCGGGCAATCTGCATTATCATTTCACACACTCTGAAGACATTATTAAAATCCTTTTCTCAGAACTTACCCTGAAAATGGATGAGCTGCTGAACCAAATGAAAAAAATGGAGAATAAAACACTGGATGATCTTTATGAGTTTACCTATTCTACCTGTGAAATCTTTTATTCTTACCGTTTTGTATTTATTAATTTTATAGATATACTTAACAAGATTCCTGAAATAGAATCCAGATATGAAGGGATCAATTTCAGTAGAAAAGAAGAATTTCAGATCATCTTTTCAGACCTTCAAAAGAGTAATGTTTTTCAGAAAGATGTACCCCGTTTTATTGTAGAATGTCTTACTGAGCAGATTTTCATTATTGCAGACAATTGGCTTACCCACAACAGACTTATCTTAAAACTCAGTCCCAAAGAAGCAATACAGCATTATACACTTCTTCAGATGAATCTTTTTTATCCGCTTCTCAATAAAGAACAGCAAAAACTTTATGAAAAACATTATATCCAATAGTCAAAGTATTACCATCAGAAAAGGGATCAGGAAAGATCTCCCTGAAATGCTGGAGCTTTTTACAGCTACTATAGATGAGGTATGCAAAAAAGACTATAATTCTCAACAGCTCGAAGCATGGAAATCCGGTGCAGAGAATGAGGAGAGATGGATGAATGTGATTAGCAACCAATATGTTTTAATTGCTGAAAATGGAAATCAGATCGTAGGTTTCTGCACACTAGATGGGGGAAACTATATTGATCTGTTTTTTGTACAAAAAGATTATCAGCAAAAAGGTATTGCATCCGCGCTTTATAATGTAATTGAAAAAGAAGCTCTGCAGCAATATGAGAAACTGCTCACAGCGGATGTAAGCAAAACTGCCAGACCTTTTTTTGAAAAAATGGGCTTTCAAGTTGTTCAGGAACAGACTGTCAAGGTAAAAGAAATTATACTTACCAATTATAAAATGGCAAAAAATCTCATCTCTTAATTTCTGAATAATGGAATTACAGCCGGAATATAATGAGCTTAGAATTTCAGTTCCTCAGGAATTTGAAAATGTATTTACTCATTTTTATTTTGCTGAAAATACTTCTGATATACCGGTTACAAAAACTCTTTTGCCAACATATCAGACTATTTTGTTATTCTGTTTTGGAGCAAGTGCCACGATGTCTACCCGGGAAAAAACAATCATTGGTGTTGATAAATGTGTGGTATTCGGACCCGTGAGGCAAGCTTTTGAATATACACTTCCGACAGGTTGCTCCATTCTTGCGGCAAATTTTAAAGATGATGCATTCTTCAGGTTTTTTGGAAAAATATCCACTGAACAATCGGTAAGACATCCTGACGAACTGCTGGAGGAAAATTGTTTTACAGATCTGTGGCATCAGCTGACAAAATTAGATTCAACCACAGAGCAAGTGAATCATATTCTTGAATTCTGCAGACCCTATCTTCAGCATCAGAATACTACCAGCAGGCTTTTGAGCAGTTTTGAGAATGAGCTCTTAAACCCTGTTAAAGTAATTGCAGAGCAAATTCAACAGACAGAAAGGAACATACAGCGAAAACAGAAAGAACAGTTTGGCTATTCCTTAAAAGAACTTAACCGCTATAACCGTTTTTTAAAAGCAGTAAAAATCATTGAAAAGGAAACCGGAAAACAGGGTAAAGTGAAATGGTTTACCATCATTGATGAGTGCGGTTATTATGATCAAAGCCAGCTTATTCATGATTTCAAACATTTTATCAACATTTCTCCTGCTCAGTATTTAAAATTCCAGCAGGACATCTGCAATCCAAAGTCTAAATAGACTATTTTCGTTTTCTTACAATTTTTGAAAAGTATACCATACTACTTTTGTCTCATTAATCTTAACAATCAAGACAATGAGACATTTAATAATTTACGCGCATCCTAATGAAAACAGTTTAAATCATCATCTTTTAAATACTGTTGTTGAATCGCTTCAGTCCCGTAATCAGGAGATCATGGTGAGAGATCTTTATAAAATTGGTTTTGATCCTGTACTTTCTTTGACTGATATGCAGGAACAACGCATGGGAAAAGTATCTGAGGATGTAAAAATTGAACAGGAATATATTTCATGGGCAGAACAGATCACTTTCATTTATCCTATCTGGTGGACCGGACTTCCCGCTATGATGAAGGGATATATAGACCGTGTTTTCAGTTATGGTTTTGCTTACCGTTATGATCAGGGTATACAAAAGGGACTTCTGAAAGGTAAAAAGACTGTGATTATCAACACTCATGGAAAATCTCATGAAGAATATGAAAAAACAGGGATGGATAAAGCACTCACTTTAACCTCTGATAACGGAATTTTTATCTACTCCGGGCTGGAAATCATTAGACATTTATTTTTTGATAAGGCAGATAAAGCTACTTCCGGAGATTTTGAGATCTGGAAAGATCAAATTAAAAACTTATACTCTGAACATGCCTTTAACTATTAAATAACAACCATGAAGATAAACACTGATAAACAGACCATTAACCCATTACCAATCAATACTTATAAGTTGATAAAGAAAATTATAAAATATAGTTTTTACATCTTTATCCTGTATTTTGCTTTTAAGGGATTTATGGCATGAAATTAGCTTCAAAAATCGCAAGTAAAATTGTTTTGAACCATTATTTTAAGCCATTAAGATTGATGGATGGTTAAGTTTTTTCTTAAAAACAGATCTTGTTATAACCCTGCAATGCGTCTTAATGGTTTAAATATTGGATCCTCGGGAAATTCCTGTATATTTACATTACAATGAAACATCTGAACAGCATATTACGTCTTCCATTCTTCAGTGAATATTACACTCCGGGCTATCGTTCGGGAAGACTTTCTATATCTGTAATTCAATAAAATAATCTAAAGTATATATAGAACCCGGACAGTACCTGTCCGGGTTTTTTCAATTTTAAAACTATTCAACATGATCCATTTATTACAAGAAAATGTGGCTATCATCCTACCTGAAAACGGTTTGGAAGAAAAGCTTGCCCAGGCTAAAGAAGAAAACAGAAAACTCACCATCAAGTTAGGGTTTGATCCTACTGCTCCGGATCTGCATCTGGGACATGCAGTAGTGCTAAAAAAACTGAAACAATTTCAGGATCTGGGACATCAGATCATTATAGTGGTAGGAAGCTTTACAGCAAGAATCGGTGATCCTACAGGAAAAAATAAAGCCCGAAAACCTTTAAGTGCTGAAGATGTACAGCATAACGCCCAGACTTACATCAACCAATTATCTAAGGTAATTGATGTTCAGAAAACAAAGATTGTCTTCAATTCTGACTGGCTGGATTCCCTTAGCTTTCCGGAGGTTATCCAACTGTTATCAAAAGTTACCGTTGCTCAACTGATGCACCGCAATGATTTTAATAAAAGATTTACAGAAAACACTCCTATTGCCATGCATGAGCTTGTATACCCAATTCTTCAGGGCTTTGATTCTGTAAAAATTAAATGTGACATCGAAATGGGCGGCACGGATCAGCTTTTCAACTGTACAATGGGAAGACAGCTTCAGGAAGTTCATGGAATGCCAGCCCAAATCGTCATGTGCATGCCTTTACTGAGAGGCCTTGACGGAAAGGAAAAGATGAGTAAGTCACTGAACAATATTATCGGGCTGACAGATGAACCCAATGAAATGTTTGGAAAAACCATGTCTATTCCGGATGCATTGATTGAGGAGTTCACCAACCTGACCACAGATTTTTCAATAGAAGAAAAAACGACTCTTGTTTCAAGAATGACAGAAGGCGAAAATCCTATGAATATTAAGAAAATCATTGCTAAAAATATCATCAGCCAATATCATGATACAGCTTCAGCAGAAAATGCAGAGCAATTCTTTATCAATCAGTTTCAGAATAAAAATTTTGAAGAGAAAGTATATGAGCCCGTTGTTATTGGTTCTTTAAATAGTATTGAAAACAGAATATCACTTGTGGAGCTTTGTCATCAGCTTAAAAGTGACCTCAGCAAATCGGCAGTCCGAAGGTTAATTGAAAATGGAGGAATTCAAATCAATACCACCAAAATAACAGACTCAAACGAAGAAATTGAACTAATCCCCCAAACTAAAATAAAAATAGGGAAAAGAGGCTTCTTTGAGCTTGTGGGGTAAAGCTGGAGGGTGGGAGCTGGAAGAAAGAAGCTCTCTAAGACAATAAACTTCCGGAATTCTTTAATTGAAATATTTTTAAAAGCATTTGTTGAATTAAAAAAGCAAAAGTTCCTTTCAACACAAAAGCAGCTTCCGGCTTCCCTCCTTCAACTTATTTCAATATATTCGTTCTCTTAAAAACTGTTTCCAATGAGCTACATCATGGTTGACATAGAGTCGGATGGCCCGATTCCAGGCGATTTTTCAATGGTCTGTTTCGGGGCAGTACTCGTCACAGAGGAACTGGACATCACTTTTTATGGAAAATTAAAACCTGTTTCTGAGAAATTCAATCCTGATGCTTTGGCGGTTTCCGGCTTCAGCAGAGAGGAAACAATGAGTTTTGATGATCCTGAGGAAGTAATGCTTTCCTTTGAAGAATGGATTAAGACAAATTCCAAAGGCAGACCAATATTTATCAGTGATAATAATGGCTTCGACTGGATGTTTATCTGCTGGTATTTTCATCATTTTATCGGCCGGAATCCTTTTGGCTTTTCATCCAGAAGGCTTTCTGATCTTTACTGCGGGCTGGAAAAAGATACTTTTGCCCAATGGAAGCATCTCCGCAAGACAGAACACACTCACAATCCTGTAGACGATGCCCGAGGAAATGCAGAAGTTTTACTGCACATGAAAGAAGAAATGGGACTAAAAATTGCATTAAAATAAGAACTCTAATTTTTATTTTTAAATATGGATCTTGATTTACGCTACAAAAAAGCTGATGATACTGATATTGATTTTCTTCTCAAACTCAGAATGAAAACTATGAATCCTCATTACGAAGCTTCGGGTCTTTCTACAGACACAGAAACAACCCTTCAAAGAGTTTTGTATCAGTTTGAAAAAGCTAATATTATTTTTTTAGACAATCAACCCATCGGACTGTTAAAACTAGACAGAACATTTACCAACATTGAGGTCCTGCAACTTCAGATTGATCCCGGCCAGCAAGGTAAAGGACTTGGAAAAAAGATTTTGTCTGATATTCTGGAGGAAGCTTCACTAGCAGGAAAAACAGTATCATTGAGTGTTTTGAAAACCAATAAAGCACAGCATCTTTATACAAGTCTTGGTTTTAAAATTGTGGATGAAGACCAGCATTCTTATTTTATGGAAACTGAAAAACAGTGAATTGAAAATAATGTAAGTTTTGGCTAAAGCCGTTGGAATCTAAATCTATTTCTTAAAACGGGCTAAAGCCCGTTCCTATTGAATATGGACCATGCTAAAATCAATTTTATCATTCTATTTTTTTGATTTAAACACAAATCTCACAAATAAATGAGCACAAATGCCCACAACTATTTGCGAGATCTGAAAATATGAGATTGCTTCACTACGTTTGCAATGACAGTTTACTGGTTTGCCATCGTCACATAGATCAATCTTCCGCCTTCTTCTGCAGATAACAGTATTTTTTTACCATCAGTGAGTTCAACCATAGAACCGGGCGGAATTTCTTTTTGTTCTGTGACATCTTTCATTCCTGATAAACTTTGGTTTACCAATACCCATCTTCCTTGATGGAAGGTGAAGTATCCTACAGGCATTTTATCCTGCATCGTCAGATTTTCGTTGCGTATCACTTTCCTGGAAACATGCCACTTAAACAGATATTGATTATGATAGACCATCAGCCTGTGATTTTCTGGTTTCCATACCTCATCATCAAATTTAAAATACAAGTCTAAAACGGGCAATGTGCCCTGATGTGGTGTTCCACAGAACGGACATTTGGGACTGCTTGTATTATCAAAAACATACCATTTTTCGGTACAATTGGAATTGTGGCAAGGTTGTATAAGATCCACAGTTTTCAACAGAGCCGCTTCCCATTCATTGGCTGTGGGACGTCTGATAGGGTCATGCAATCCGTCTACAAATGTTTTTCTGAAAAGATCTGAAATATAGGGTCCGGTGATGGTATAAGGAATCTTTTGAGGATCACCCCAAAATGCATCCCATTTTCTGAGATGATCTGCTTTTACGTGATTGGAAGGATTTCCCGGATCTTCCACAAACATTGCTTTTTCTCCCATAGACAGCATTTCATCTTTTTCTGAATCCAGATCCCAGATTTTTCCTCCGCGCAAAGGATGTCTTCTCAGCAGGTACATATAAATCAGAACAGCAAGAGCATGAAGATCTGTTTTTTGGTTAGGCAGATGTCTTCCCTGATCCTGAAGGCTCAGATGCTTGGTTTTTAAAACTTCCGGAGCAATAAAATCTGAGGTTCCTATTACCTCCGGAGGAAACAGTTTAGGAACAACGAGTCCGTCAATATCAATGATACAGGCAGATTTTGTAACAGGATCTACAAGAATATTATTGTATGATAAATCGGAGTGCGCCAACCCCATCTGATGCAGCTTTTTTACTCCTCTGCTGATATTGACTGCAATCTGAAAATAGCTCAGCCAATCTCCCAGCTCCGACTGGTCAAGTCTTAGAGGATATTGCTGATTCCTGAACATAGGAGCAGTAAACCACTTCCCCACTTTATCCTGTCCCTGGATATTATCTGAACCGATATAGCCTTTGGCAAAATAAAATTTATTGTGATAAACAGGAACCACAATTCCTGTAAGGTTATCTTTTTCAACAATATCGTAAGGCCATCTGAATATTTCGTTCAGAAAGTATTCCGAAGCATTTCCGTTCTGTATACTTTGCAGATAGGTAGAAACAATTCTCATGATTCTTTCTTTCTGTCCTTCATCCAGTGGATTCCGGTAAAAAGCCACCACATATTCTTTATCGGGAGAGAAATAAACATCTTTCACGCCGCCCCGGATAGGGTTTTCATCTACATATTCATAGAATTTGGCTGTATCCAGAACAGAAACAACCTTAATGGTCTTTTTCATGGTATTAATAGATTATTGCCAATGTACGGTCATCATGATTTCCTCTGCTCCAGAAATCGCTCCAAATCAAAAGTTCTTCATCAATTTTTCCATCGTTGATAAAGTTTACTTTCGCCCGGTCATCATTATTTCCGCAAAGGTCTTCAAAAAGTGATTTCCAGCTTTCTGTATCTTCCAGTTTATTTTCTGTGATAAATTTCGGATCATAAATACCATCCGTCATCAGCACGAGATAAGAAAAATCATCCACACAGGTAATCCGGAAACGGGAATCCATCTGATCATTGAAAATTTCTTCCATGGTGATAAAACGGGTACCCCCGCTAAATTCACCCACATCCATCTGATTTAAAAGCTTCACTTCAGAAAAACCAGGATTGATGAGATTAATAGGGCAATCTCCAACTCCGAAACTAAGAATCACATATCCGAAACTGAATTTTTTAAGTAATGCAAAAATCAGTGTAGCATGCATATCAGTTACAGACATAGTATTTTCTGCTGCAGTTTTTTCTAATGCTTGATAAACTTCTTCAACACTCTCTGATAAAATATTTTTGATGTTTTGCTCTGCTTCTGAACCTTCTTCAATAGAAACATCAGTACCATACATCCGATTGATATTGTTTTCAATTCCGCTTAAAATCTCCTGTGAATTAAAGAACTGATTGATCGTTACTGTTGCCAGCCTTGAACCTTCTCTCGCAGCCACTGCCGAGCCTGCACCGTCTGAAACGGAAACAATATTCCATTCATTTGGCAAGGCATTCACAGCAAAATCATCTTCACGAAATTTGCCTTCATGAGCATGGGAACGCCCTCTTTTGGAAGCAACAACAATTTTTTTATCTGAAAAAGAACCTTTGAATGAGTCTTCTTCCAATTTATAAAAAGCAGCATTTCTATCGCTGGGAATATTTTTCCATAAGTCTTTCGGATCTGCGTTTACAAAAAGCTGTACTTTTTTTGTTTCAATCTGATCATGATCATGAATGTGATAAAACTGAACATCCAGATGATATATATTGCAGGTAACCGGAGTTCCTGAAATTGTATTGTTTTCAAAAGTAAGTCCTGTTTTTTCCAGGTTTCCGATATTCTTAATTTTTATGTTCGGAAAAGTTTCCATGTCAAGGCTGAATTCATAGAACTGCTTTGCACTGGCATTCTTCAATACCCAATGAGCATCTTTGAACTCTTCTTTCTCTCTGTAAATAGCAGCTTGTTCCATAGTCTTTGGCTTAGATTCAGAGGCTGATTTCCGAAAAAATTTTCCCATCATTATCCCAAAGTTCTGTTAATATCAAATCCGCCCCCTGAAAATCCGTAATAATCTGAAGTTCCACACCATGGACATTTGCTGTATCCTTCTCCTCTAAGGCAGTGAATACCACCGCAGGAACAGGTGGCCAATGCAATGGGATTGGCACAGTGAGGACATGAAGTACCACCGTCCAGTTCTTCTATATTGATTTTAAGGTGAGTTTTCTGATTGGAAGAAAGTCTGTAGTACGCTTTTTCATCAATTTTATAAGCCCCGTCCAGTCGATAATATCTTGTTGCCATTCCGGGAATGCTTGATTCTGCAAATGCTTTTTTAAACTTCATCAGATAAAGCTTCTCTGTTTCCTGGCATTTCCCGTTTAATACTACAAAATTGTTGTCAGGAAATCTCTGTTCCATTTCAGGGTCTACTTTCTCGAGAATAAGAGAATCGATCTTAGAAAGATTGATTCCTTCTTTCTTGGCTTCCGTTACACTCTGGCTGGTTGTTTTAATAGAATCTGTTACCCATTTGAAAAATTCTTTGTAGGAATTCTCATCAGAGTTATTAAACAGCAATACATTATCTGCTAATGAACCAAGAAGTTTGTAATTTGTATTTTCCCCAATAGATACGGCAATTGTATTGGATTTCCCGCTGTACTTGTTATTCCACCTCTCAATAGCTTTGGTGGAATCATCAGTGGGAACTCCGTCAGTAAACAGGAAAACGATAGGTTTCCAGTCTCCTTTTCTTTCATAAGTGGTCTTCACAATATCCCTGTCGATACAATCCATTACTTTGATCAAACCCTGGGAAAGTGATGTCCCGCTCCCGATTGGGATTTTAGGTGGATAAAAGCTTATAATATCCTGCAATGGAGTAATCACTTCCGCTTCTCCTGCAAAACCTATCACAGAAATATAAACGGTTTCAAGTGAATATGGGTCTTTTTTTAATTCTCTGATAATATTAGCGATACCTTCCTGTACCTGCTCAATAGGTTCTCCAACCATAGATTCGGAGATGTCTACTAAAAAATAAATAGGCAGCCTTCTCATGTTGTAAAGACGATTTTTTAAATAATAATATTAAGCTCCGATGGTGGTGGAGGCAATGTAATATTTTCTCCCGTATTTTGTGAATGCCCTCCCTGTGTAATGGAAGAGCTCACCCACCTGAAAAAGGAGGAAAGGGTAATAGCGTCCGTAGTATCCAGTTTTACCACATGATCCGTCAGTTCTTTCAAAAACTGTTCATCAGCTTTCGGGCCGGCAGCGCAGCCTACGATAGCGCCAAACTCCAGCCCTCTGATTACAGGAATCATCTGTCTGTATTTCTGAATATCTGAAGGTTTTCCATCTGTAAATATAAAAAGTAATGGCTGCCAGTCTCCTTTTGCATCTGCCGATTCTTTTACAATTTCTTTCTGCACCAATCCGGAAACCATTTCCAATGCAGCTCCCGTATGTGTAGGGCCACTATCCGGACAGGTAATTTCCATGGGATAAAAACTGGCCAGATCTGTTAAAGGAATAATATTTTGAACTTCTCTATCGAAGGTAATAACGCTTAGATGCAGACTATCCATCGCCTGTGGATCTGCGCGAAGCATACTGATCAATCCGTTGAATCCATTATTCAGTGCCTGAATAGGTTCACCATTCATAGAACCTGAGGTATCTAATAAAAAATAAGCTAATAATCTCCTGCTCATTATATGACAAATATTAATTCTGAAGCCGGCTTGGAAGTCTTTGACTTCCTCCGCCGGCTTTTATTGTGGTTTGATAAAATTTGAGAACCTAATTGGAATAAGCGTACTGCTGTCTCAGAATATCTATAAAGTTATCTGTATGATGCGGTTCACCTACAGCACGGAATTTCCAGTCTCCGTTATGACGGTATGCTTCTGCAAAAACCATCGCACACATTCCGTTCATACTTGAATCTCCGGAAAGGCTGTATTTTGTAATTTCTTTTCCAGTAGCATCTACCGCCCGGATAAATGCATTTTCGATCATTCCGAAATGCTGGTTATTGGTTTTTCCCTGATAAATGGTAACAAGGAATACAATTTTCTGATAACTCTGGTCCAGCTGATCCAATCTTACAATAATCTGCTCATCATCCCCATCTCCGGCTCCGGTTCTATTATCCCCTGTAAGCCATACATTTCCGCTTGGATGCTGCATAGAATTGAAGAAAACCACATCTCCCTGATATAGCCCCATCTGTCTTCCGTCATTGGTCTGTACCGTTCTTCCAAGATTGGCTACTTTCCCATTGCCATCTAAAAGAAATGCTACTGCATCAAGGTCATATTCGGCTTCTTTACTGAACAGCTTCCCAAAGAACCCACTGCCCTGTTTTCTTACATCCCATCCTAATCCGATGGTTACTTTTGAAAGATCATAAACACTTTCTCCGCGGTCATTTTTTCTTAAATCTATCGTTTGTCCTTTCTGTAAATTGATTGCCATAGTTATAGTTTTGTGTATTTGAGTGTTTTTATTTAATAATTTGTCCTTTGTAGTATTTCTCCAGGAAAAAACCAAGATCTGCCCTGTATCCTATTCCCGATGCTTCAAACTTCCAGCTTCCGTTTCTTTTATACAACCTCCCGAACTCTACACCGGTTTCAATGGAAAAATCTTCATCCAACTCATATTTTGCAATTTCCTGATTGGAATGATTATCCACAACTCTGATATAGGAGTTTCTTACCTGTCCGAAATTCTGTCTTCTTCTTTCAAAATCTTCTATGGTTACTACGAAAAGAATTTCTTCCACTCTTGAATCTACTTTATCAAGATCTATTACGATTGCTTCATCATCGTCACCATCACTGTTTTTACCATTGGGATCATCGCCTGTATGGGTAAGAGCTCCGTCCGGAGAGTTCAGGTTATTGTAAAAAACAAAATATTCTTCGCTTACTAATTTTCTGTCAGAATCAATCATGATTGCGGAAGCATCCAGGTCAAAATCGTAGCCGGTTCCTTCATTAGGATCCCAACCTAATCCAATCGTCATTTTAGTCAATCCTATGTCGATCTTTTGTCCTTTCTGTAAATTAATTGCCATAGTGTTTTATATTATGATTATTTTTCGCATTAAGATAGAAGTGATTTATGAATTGACCAAATTTATTTAGGAAAAAATGATCTATAGAGCCCGATTAAAGCTATTTAAGTCACAAATCACCATAAAAAAAGGTTCAATTAAAAAATTGAACCTTGTATTGTAAAAAAGAGTATTAAATTAATTTTCAAATTCCTTATCCGAAACGGCAGCATTTCTTGCTTTTGCCAGCATAGGAATAGAAATCAACCCCATCACCAGCATAATAACAATCTGTAACGGTAAAGAAATAAAGGAATAGGTAAGCCCCATTTCACCACCAAAATCAGCACTTTTTCCCACAGAGATAAAGAGTGCCATGAAACCATACTTCATAGCAAGGTTATAAGCTCCGATACCTCCACTGGCAGGAATTATCATTCCCAAAGTTCCCACAACAATAATAAAGAAGCCGTCTGCAAAGGTAAATGCAGATGTTTCAGGAAGTGCAAAGCAAACCAGATAAGCAGCTAAATAATAACAAATCCAGATTCCCAGTGTATAAAGGATGAATTTTCCTTTTTCTTTTAATTTAAAGATGGAAGTTAACCCCTGAAGAATTCCTTTTCCAAAATTGATAAGTTTCTCTTTTTTATATTTATAAAGAAGGCCTAAACCAATTAAAACCAATATTACAAGACCAATTTTAATGCATAAATAAAACAAGTCAAAGTCACTTATCCCCAATTTCATCATCTGCCTCTCAAAAAAGTTGGGAACAAACTCTTCTTTCTCATCCTTCTTATCCATTACAAAATGATAGAAAGCAAGAATTGCTTTAAATTTAAAAATTCCTGTAAGAACTAAAAAACCTGCCATACAAATAAGATCCACTACTCTTTCCAAAATAATGGTCCCAATAGATTTATCTACAGGTACCTTCTCAACTCCATATAAAGCCGTAGCTCTTGCCACTTCCCCACTTCTCGGAATGGTAAGGTTCATCAGATATCCAAATGATATTGACCAAAGGGAATTGGAATTTGAAATTTTGTATCCCATAGGTTCCAGCATCAGATTCCAGCGAATAGCCCTGAACCAATAAGCAAGAAGACCAAATACGGATGCCAACAGCACCCATAAATAATTTGCTTTCGCCAGCGACTTCTGAATCACTTTAAAATCAAGCCCTCTTAAGGCAAGCCATAAAAAAAAGCCTGCAAAAGCAAGCGATATTACTATTGTTAATATTGATTTTACGGGACTTTTTGATGTTTTCTCCATGTACTATGTAAGAAGGTTTGTTTTTTCATCCGGGAAAACGATCTTCGGTTGGAAGTCTTTAGCCTCTTCCGGGGTCATCTGTGCATAAGCAATAATAATGATAATATCATCTTTCTGTACTTTTCTTGCTGCAGGCCCGTTCAGACATACTTCTCCGGATTTTCTTTTTCCTTTGATAACGTACGTATCAAAGCGTTCCCCGTTGTTCACATTCACAATATAGACCCTTTCTCCTACCACCAAACCGGCAGCTTCAATAAGATCTTCATCTATTGTTATACTTCCTATATAATTAAGGTCAGAGGCTGTTACTCTCACCCTATGAATCTTAGACTTAAAAACTTCTATTAGCATGATGCAAATTTATTAATAAAAATTAATAAAACAGGTCTTTAGTATCATTTAAAAACTCCCACAAACACAGGGGTTTAATTTTATAAAATACAAGGATTTTGAGAATTGCTTATAAATTTAATAATCATATGGTTAAAAAAATTAAATGTTTACACTTAATTTAGGATTTAATAAATACAAGAAATAATATTAACTTTTTGCTAAAGTCAATAAACATAAGCATTTGGCATGATTTTAGCAACGCGTAACGTAGATTTTCTGTAAAAAGTGGAATTATCATATTTTAACCAATTTCACCAAAAAGCAAAAAAATTTTACAAGTTTTAATAAAAAAATTGCACAATTAGAAAATAGTATTATATTTGCTATAATTACGAACTAACTTTAATATTAAAAATTATGAACAAGTCTGAATTAATCGACGCAATCGCTAAAGATGCAGGTATCACTAAAGTTGCAGCAAAAGCTGCTTTAGAATCTTTCATTGGTAACGTAACTACTACTTTAAAGAAAAAAGATGGAAAAGTATCTTTAGTAGGTTTCGGTACTTTCTCAGTAGCTGAGAGAGCTGCTAGACAAGGGATTAACCCTGCAACTAAAAAACCGATCAAGATCGCTGCTAAAAAAGTTGCTAAATTTAAAGCTGGAGCTGATTTATCAAATGCAGTTTCAGGTGCTAAGAAAAAATAATCATTCAGATTAAAAAAATTCAAGGGCTGTTTCTTAGAAACAGCCTTTTTTATTTGAAACAGTGAATGGAAGAAATTAAACCATTAAAAAGTCTTAAGCCGTTAAGAACTATTAAGTTTCGGCTAAAGCCATTTATAATATTGCCGTAAACAAATAAGCGGGCTTTAGCCCGCTTCTATTGATATTACAAAGTTTATATTTTCAGGATGACAGCATCATATTTAAAAACACCATCACTAAGCTCTAATTTTTAGTTTCTAACCTCTAATCTTCCCATTACGGTGCCAGTCTTGAAATTTTCCAATCCAGATCTTCCAGCTGATAAATAATCCTGTCATGAAGACGGTTGGGCCTTCCCTGCCAGAATTCAATTTCATAAGGTCTTGCCAGATATCCGCCCCAATTGGAAGGCCTTGGAACCTCAGTATTTTCATATTCCTTTTCCAGTTCTTTTAATTTCCCTTCTAAAAATTCTCTGTTGGGAATCACCTGGCTCTGTGGAGAAACCACCGCTCCCAATTGACTTCCTTTCGGTCTTGAATGGAAATAACCATCACTTAAGTTTTCTGCCAGTTTTTCAAGATCTGCCTTGATGATGATCTGCCTTTCAAGATTAGGCCAGAAGAAATGCAGGCATGCTTTATGATTGCTTTCTATTGCTTTTCCTTTTCGGCTGTTATAGTTGGTATAAAAAATAAATCCTTCATGGGTATATGCTTTAAGAAGGACCATTCTTGTTCTCGGACAACCGTCTTCCTCTACTGTGGAAACAGCCATAGCATTGGATTCTGAGATCATCGGGCTCTCGCTAGCCTCCAAAAACCAGTCTCTAAACTGCTCAATTGGATTTTGTTTTATCTCACTTTCAATAAGTTGGGATTTCTCGTACACTTTTCTTTTGTCGTGCAGGTTTTCCATAAATATTTTTTATTAAATTTGAGTATGAATCACTCATACAAAGGTAAAATATTAATCTCGACACCTGACATTTCCGGCGATATTTTTTCAAGATCGGTAGTGTTGGTTATTGAACATAATGAAAGTGGTGCATTTGGTTTGATACTGAATAAAAAGAACAGCCAGATGAGCAGCAAGTTCAAAGATTTTTTTGACTTTAAAATTGAGGTATATGATGGAGGTCCTGTGGAAAACGACAAAGTATTTTTTATTGTAAAAGGTAAAAGAGTTACTGAGATCTATACAGACATCACAGATGAATACTATCTTACAGAAGATATTGAACGTATCATCAATGCTGTTTTGAGCAGCGAACTGGATATTGAGAACATCAAAATATTTTCAGGGTATTCCGGATGGTCTCCGGGCCAGCTTGATACTGAAGTTCAAAGAAAAATGTGGACAGTAGTGGATGTTTATAATCTTGATTATACGCTTCCAAACGATCAGACTCTTTGGAAGTCTATTATGCAGAACCTTGGGGGAGAATTTCTTCTTTGGGCCAATTCGCCTGAAGATATTTCACTGAATTAAATGCCATTTTCATGTAAATCAGACAATTAACAAACTTTAAGATTCCTTTAACCAATTTTAAAGAAAGTTTTTCCGTTCTTTGAAAAACTAAAATCACTGATATGAAAGGTATTACATTACTTGCTTTATCAATATTTTCTACCGCTTTTTTATCATTCAGCCCAATTAACAAAAAATACATTGTCATAGATGCCGGTCATGGCGGAAATGACTTTGGGGCTACACATGGTGAAATTCGTGAAAAAAATATAGCGTTAAGCGTTGCTAAGGAAATCCAAAAGATCAATGAAAGCCAGGATAAATATGAAATCATTCTGACAAGGGATTCTGACAGTTATCCTACTCTTTCCGAAAGAACAGCTCAGATCAATAAACTTAATCCTGAAATGGTTATTTCACTCCATGTCAACACGTCTTCTGAACAGGAGAGATCTGATAACGGATTCGAAGTTTATACTCAGAATTCTGATGTTTCAAAGGAATTAGCCGGAAAAATTTACAAGAAATTCAATGCCCGTAAAATATCGGAGAGCAATCTTCACATTTTAAGAGAAACTAAAGCACCTGCCGTATTGGTAGAACTTGGTTTCATCAATAATTCTGAAAATAGGAATTATATAACAAGTGAAAAAGGGCAGAAAGAAATCGCACAGAAATTTGTTGAAATCATCAACGAATACTAAATAAAAAAAACAATTTCTGATTTACTCAGAATAAAACCCGGTAAAGGACTTCTGGAACTTTGTTGTTTACCGGGTTTGTCAATTTTTATTGATTAAAACTTTGCTTCCAGCTTTCTACCAGTTCTGAGAAACGAGAGTTTTCAAAAGTCTTATTTCTTATCTTACCTACAGAAAATATACCTTTCTCTTCAGAAATCATTAAAATCTCTTCAGCTTTCTGAGATTCAAATGCAATAATCTCATGTTCCTGAATATCAGCAAGGTTATTTTTATGTAAAAAAGTAACAAAATTTTCCATCAAAGGAGAAATGTAAGCTCCTTCAGTCTGCTTTGGTACTTTAATAACGTCACCTTCTAAAAAAAGAAGATTTCCTGCAGTGGTACGTGCTATTCTTTTATTCGGGTTCAGAAGAATAACGTCATCAAGGTCATTTTCCTGAGCATAGATCGCCCCGTAGATATTTTCCGGACAATGAACTCTGATATTGCTCAGAAGGTTATTATTAACGTTAATTTCTTTAATCAAATCCAATTCTAAAGGTCTTTGATGAACTGCCAGCACATCTGCCATTTCTGAAACTTCGTAAAAATAGGAAACAGAAGATTTTGCCAATGTTGTGCCGTCATTATTTCTGAACACCTGGAAATTGATAATTCCGTTCTTTACTCCTTTACCTTCAATAATTTCTTTTTGAAAAAGTGTCTGAAAAAACTCCAGAGTGTAAGTCAAAGGAATATTCATTCTCATCTTTCTCATGGAAGCCATCAGGAAAAAATAGCATTCTTCGTCCATGATCAATCCACCATTTCTTACAAAGAAAGAAACTTTCACTGAGTCGCCCCAAAGGAAGGCTCTGTTCTTTACATTTAACTCGTCTGATGTAAAATATTGATTTTCCAATTTTTGATGTGATTTATTTACAAAAAAATAATGAACGATAAATCGTTCATCAGTTTTATCATTTAATATAGCCCAGTATTATGCCGCACCTAGTTTTATTCTCAGGTTCTCAATAAGATTTTCCCAATACATTGCATTTTCCTCTTCATCACCTTCTTCACAGAAGTCTGTAATATTTAAAGCCAGATCTTCTGTAATATCATCAATTGTGATCGTCATTTCAAAGAAATTTTTTGTTCCTTCATCTTCTTCCCATCTGAAACGCACGAAACCTTCAGGCTTATATCTGATCAAAGTGGCCTTCTCAGCAGGTCCTCCACCCCAGCTAAAAAAGAAATCATCGCCTTTCTCTGTTACCTCATCCGCAAACCATTCAGACAATCCCTCTGCAGTTGCCAGATATTCATATAAAATCTCTGATAAACAGTGCATTGGAAATTCGTAATGGACTTTATGTTTCGCCATATAATCTTTGTTTTATCGTCCCGCAATATATAAATTAATTTTTTTATTACGCAAAAAAACAATTACTTTTTTAAAGAATCAGTATGATATTTATCACAGGATTTAAATCCTTATTCTATTAATTTTTAATGGTTAAACTTGCCATGTAAAGCATAAAAAAATCTCTCCGGAAAGAAGAGATTTTATCTTTAATTTTCGTTTAGTATATCAAGAATAATATGACATCCTTCTCTTATTTCTTCCTTAGACAATGTAAGAGGTGGAGAGATTCTCAGGTACTCATTTCTGTACAGCTGCCAGAAAACTACCAATCCTCTTTCCATACATTTTTTGGCTACTTCCAATGTATATTCAGGAGTTCCGAGATTTACAGCAAGCATTAAACCCTTACCATTAATGTTTTTAATTTTTGGATGAACTAAAAGTTCTCTGAACAGTTTTTCTTTTTCTTCTACTTCATTCATCAATCCGCTGTCCAGTACTTCCTTTAAAGTAGCATAGCTTGCAGCTGCAATCAATGGATTTCCACCGAAAGTAGTGATGTGCCCCAGCTTTGGTGAATGTGATAAGCTTTCCATGATTTCTCTGGAACTCATAAAAGCTCCTACAGGAACTCCTCCTCCCATTCCTTTACCCATCACCAGGATATCCGGAACGATTCCAAAGTGTTCAAAAGAGAATAATTTCCCTGTTCTCCCAAATCCGGGCTGAATTTCATCTAAAATCAAAAGTGCTCCTACTTCTTCACATCTTCTTTTCAATTTGATCAGATAGTCCTTATCGGGAACCAAAAATCCCGCTGCTCCCTGAATAGTCTCAAGGATAACACAAGCTGTTTTCTCCGTAATTTTATCGAAGTCCTTTTCATTATTAAATTCAATAAAAGAAACCATCGGCAGTAAAGGTCGGAATTCTCTTTTATGGGTTTCATTTCCTGAAACACTTAAAGCACCATGCGTATTCCCGTGGTAAGAGTCTTTAAAGGAAACAATTTCTTCTCTTCCCGTATATCGTTTTGCAAGCTTCAAACTTCCGTCAATAGCCTCAGCACCACTGTTCACAAGATAGGTAACTTCCAAAGGCTCCGGAGTAGCTTCTGCAAGCAGTCTGCATAATGCGATGGGTTTTTCCTGCGCATATTCCCCGTACACCATTACATGAAGGTATTTATCTGCCTGTTCTTTGATGGCATTTACAACCTTAGGATGTGAATGTCCCAAAGTGTTAGCAGAAACTCCCGCTACAAAATCCAGATATCTTCTTCCGTCTGTTCCGTAAATATAGCTTCCTTCTGCTTTTTCAACTTCAAAACCTGCAGCAAATTTTGTGGTTTGAGCCTGATATATAAAAAAATATTTTTGCATTTCCATTGTCTCCAAAATTTCAGCAAAGCTATAAAAGATTCATTAAACGTTAAAATTAATCCGCAAAAAAGACCAGTGAATACTGGTCTTTTATATTATTTTCTGGTTCGTTTAGGCTTTTTGGCTTCTTCTTTAGCTTTTTCATCGTCTATCGCTTTTTGAGCTTTATCGAAGAGCTCACTATCAGCAGTGTATTGTATTTCCTCGTTGTTTGGAGTATCTACAAGAATATCCTGCCATTTTCGGATCCGGTCTTTGGTATTCCAGTTAAAATCGGGAAATTTCCTTCGTCCAGGTTCTATTTTACTCATCGGATAGGTATCTGAAACAGCACCAATGCTACACGAGATAATCTGCAGAGCTCTTTCTTCAAATAATGCTCCGATAATTCCGCAGGTAGAAAGGGTAATTCCTATTCTTTCCGGTTTTTTGGTTTCCTGATCGGTATCATCTACATAGACAATAGACTGGGCATTTCCTACTACTCTTGCTTCTTTAATATCATTTTTCTCATAGTAAACCGTCATGAATTTTCCTTTTACCTGATTGAATTCATCTTTCAGGTTCAGGGAGTCTACTTTGCTAATAGCAAAAGCATTTCCGATAACTTTTAATGAGTCGATATCTTCTGTCTTGGTATTGAAATAAGCTTCTACTTTATCACCGGTTACCTGTTTTTCACCGCTCCAAAGAATCGGGTTGGTATACATATGCATGACACCATCTGTCTCATTGAAGGCAATGGAATCTGCTCTTCCCTGTGCATTTGATTTATAAATACGGGCTTTTTTAAAGGCTCTTAAGTAGCTTTTCTTAACTTTAACATCCAGTGAATCCGGCCTTTGATAAGAGATGATTTTTTCTGATGCAAAATAGATGGAATCTTTTTCCATCACTTTTACTGCATAAGGATTTTTCGTCATCATGGCAGAATCTTTTTTCTCAAAGATCTCTCCGTAACCACCTTTTATATATCTTCTTTCCTTTGGATCATCAAGGGTTACATTTCCTGTTGCTTTACCGAATCCTGTAATCTGATTATAGTACATATCATCACCGGTAAGGATTTTCTCGTTATAAAAGATTCTGGAGTTTTTGGTTAAATAAGCCTCCTTGGAATCCATTTTATAAGTTCCTTTTTCAGTGTAGATTCTGTTTCTTGGATTGGTTTTGCTGGTAATGGTTGTAGGGCCTAAAAAGTCAGCAATTTTTGTATTCTGATTCTGCTTGATATTGGGTCCTTCAATGATATATTGAGGCGTTTCAATTTTCACATTTCCTGTAAGGTCTACAACTCTTGTATTGAGAAAATATGTTCCTACTTTAGCGTAGGTTACATTCTGGCCATCCGAGATTGTTCCTCCTGTATTAAAATAAGCCTGATTAGCCAGTCTGTCATAATACAGAATATCTGTTTTTATTGTTTGTTTTGGATCGGTTAAGACCACATTTTTTCTGGCAACACCTTTCTGAGTATTGGCATCATATTCCATTTCTCCTGCTGTGATTACAGAGCCATCTGTATTTTGAAGTCTTGTATTGCCTATTGCTTTTACAAAGTTCTCTTCATTATACAGAACTACTTCATCTGCTGTAAGAATGGAGCCTTGATGTTCAATCTGAACATTCCCGGTAAAATATTGATTCCCGTCATATTTTTCAGGGTTTTTCTTGATCTCGTCCGCATGGATGATCTTTACCTTATCTTCAGGTCTCACCTGTTTGGGCTGAGCCGGTGAAGGAGTCTGCAAATAGGGATCTCTCTTCACAGGAGTTTTATCCTGCGCAAAGCTTAGCGTAGAAATAAAGATTAACAGAAAAAGGATTATTCTCATTAATTAGTCATTCTTAGTGCCATAAAAATATAGCGAATGAGAATCAATTTTTACGCCAAATGCTTCTTCAATGGCTTCTTTGATTCCTTGGATTCTTGGGTCGCAGAATTCAATAATTTCTTCAATCTCTTTATCAGAGTCTTTTTTGTAGATCACCAGGTGGTCATGCTGTTTGTCAAAATAAGACTTCTCATAAGATGAAGAGGTCAATGTCTTTTCTCCAAACTGATGCTTACGGATTAATCCTGCATCAAGGAAAATTTCAATAGTGTTGTAAATGGTTGCTTTGGAAACATGGTATTTTTTCTGCATCATCAGAAGATACAGATCATCCACGTTGAAGTGATGATCCATATTATAAATCTCTTCCAATATCGTATATCTTTCAGGTGTGTTTCTGAACCCTTTTTCTAGTAAGTAGTTTCTCAAAACATCCTTGATCAAAGCTATATTTTTTTCTTTTTGTACTGTATCCATTAAAAAAATTATCTACAAATTTATTGAATTTTATTTAAATAGATATTATAGTTAATACTAGTAGGTTACGAGTTGTGACGGAAATATCCGGACTGCTCTATCTTGTTATCGTAAACTGTTAATTCTGTGATCGGCGCAGATTCCACTTCAACGTTATGAGAAGATACTCCCCAGGCCTTAAAGTCATCACTTCCGATATACTTCACAAAGTTATAAATGTTAAGAATAATCTTTTGCTTAACAGTTAAAAGGATATCGTTGATATAGGTGTTATCTATGATTACATATTTAAGATCCGGCGGTATCTCATGAGATCTTAAAGATGGATGGCTGCTTCTTGAAGGAATGGTTCCATCAGCCATTAAATCTTTAAGAACCATATTGAAGTAATCATTGATTCTACGGTCTACTTTAAATCCTAAAAGGAAGTTGATTTTATATACTGTTCCAGGAAGAATTTCGTCTACTGTATATTTAAAAGTATATGGATCTTCCTGGTTTACGATGCTCAGGATGAAATAATGGTCTGCTCTTTTCGGCTGTTTCTTGATGATGGAATAGATGATTTTTGATTCTACTTCATCGTTTCTTTTTGCTCTGCTCAGGTAAGCCAGGTTTGTAGCATATTTCGGAATAGTTTCATCCAGTTTCATGTCTTTAAGGATAGACACATACTTTTCTATTTTCACAAACTGGATAAATCTTGTTTTGATCAGTCGTCCGTTATACCATGCATACATAGAAAGTCCGATAGAACCGGCCAAAACAACCGTAATCCATCCTCCTTCCATAAACTTGATAATATTGGCACTGAAGAAACCTAGTTCAATAGCCATATAAACAAATGCGAAAAATAAAATCAATATTTTGCTTACTCTTTGTTTCAATAACCAGAACACCAGCAGGATAGTTGTCATCAGCATCGTAACTGTAATGGAAAGTCCATAAGCCGCTTCCATTTTTCCGGATTCCCTGAAATGCAGTACGACAATAATACACAGAATAAGAAGTCCCCAATTGATTCTTGGAATATACATCTGTCCTTTAACCCCGGAAGGATAATCAATTTTTTGATTCGGCCATAAGTTAAGAGACATTGCTTCTGAGAATATGGTGAAAGAACCTGTAATCAATGCCTGGCTGGCAATAATTGCAGCTGCTGTTGCTAAAATTACTCCCGGGATGATCATCCATTCTTCCATAATTCCAAAGAACGGGTTTACTACAGAGAATCCAGGTTTGTTGTAATTCGTCAAAAGCCACGCTCCCTGTCCAAGATAGTTTAGGATAAGCATAACTTTAACAAATCCCCAGCTTACTCTGATATTTTTTGCACCGCAGTGCCCCAAGTCTGAATAAAGTGCTTCTGCTCCCGTTGTACAAAGGAAAACAGCACCTAAAATAACAATTGCACTTGGTGAGTTGACAATAAGTTTGTAAGCATAATAAGGATTGAAAGATCTTAAGATTTCAAAATTTTCGCTCAGGTGCATTACTCCCAAACCACCTAATACCAGGAACCAGACCACCATTACAGGGCCAAAAAATTTACCGATAAAGCTGGTCCCAAATTGTTGTACTACAAAAATAACAATCAGAATTCCAATGGTGATAGGTACAACAGGGGTGTGAGGGTTATAAATTTCAAGACCTTCAATGGCTGACATTACGGTAAGCGATGGTGTAATTACCCCGTCTGCAATAAGAGCGGCAGCCCCTACAATAGCAATGAGATACAACCATCCTTTCTTAAGGTTTCTTACTAATGAAAACAAAGCAAGTATACCTCCTTCACCTTTGTTATCTGCTCTTAAAGCAATGATCACATATTTTATTGTAGTCTGCAGGGTAAGTGTCCAAATAATACATGAAAGAGCCCCTTCTATGTATTCATTGAAAGGCATATTGCTCCCTTGGGATCTTGCATTCACAATTGCTTTCATTACGTAAAGCGGAGAGGTACCAATATCTCCAAAAACAATTCCTAGAGACACTAAAACTCCAATAAAGGAAAGTTTCTTTATGTCGAAGTGGTAACCATCTTCTGTAACTTCTGCCATATCAGCTTAATTTATTTTAAAGGCGCAAATTTATACTAATTTTATGACGTCAAGAATTTTTCTTCATGAATATAATAAATGAAAAAACTTCCTTTCGGAAGTTTTTCTCTATAACTATTTTACGTACATCGCTTTTTTGATTTCTTCTTTCACTTTTTCAAGTTTAGGGAACCATTCTGCAAATAATGCTGCAGAGTAAGGTGCAGGTGCATCAGGAGTAGTAATTCTCTTGATAGGGGCATCTAAATAATCAAATGCTTTTTGCTGTACCATATAAGTAATTTCAGAAGATATAGAAGCAAATGGCCAAGCTTCTTCTAAAATAACCAATCTATTTGTTTTCTTCACTGATGCCAGAATAGTATCAAAGTCAAGAGGACGAACTGTTCTAAGGTCAATAACTTCTACAGAGATTCCTTCTTTAGCCATATCTTCAGCAGCCTGTAAAGCCAGCTTCATGATTTTACCAAAAGAAACCAAAGTAACGTCTGTACCTTCTCTCTTGATATCTGCTTTTCCTAATGGTAAGTAGTATTCTTCTTCAGGAATTTCCATTTTATCTCCATACATCTGCTCAGATTCCATGAAAATAACCGGGTCATTATCCTGAATTGCAGTTTTCAACAACCCTTTCGCATCGTAAGGATTTGAAGGTACTACTACTTTAAGGCCGGGAATGTTTGCAAACCAGTTTTCAAAAGCCTGAGAATGGGTAGCTCCTAATTGTCCTGCAGAAGCCGTAGGTCCACGGAAAACAATTGGACAGTTCCATTGCCCACCACTCATCTGACGGATTTTTGCAGCATTATTGATAATCTGATCAATTCCTACCAATGAGAAATTGAATGTCATATACTCTACAATAGGTCTGTTACCATTCATCGCAGCCCCAACAGCAATTCCTGTAAAACCAAGTTCTGCAATTGGAGTATCAATTACTCTTTTAGGACCAAACTCATCCAGCATTCCTTTTGAAGCTTTATAAGCACCATTGTATTCTGCAACTTCCTCCCCCATTAAAAAGATGGATTCGTCTTTACGCATTTCCTCGCTCATTGCCTGTGCAATTACCTCACGAAAAGTATATTCTGCCATATTTATTCGAAAAATTTAGACTACAAAAATAGTGTTTTTTTATTATACACATCATAAAAAAGCTCTTCATTTGAATGAGAAGTCCTTTTATTAATTTTATTTAAAACTGATTTTTCTCCTGTAAACTCAGTTCTTTGTAATTTTTTCTGAGATCCAGTAAAATTTCCCCAATAATTCTTTTGCAGACAAAAAAATGACATCTCATTTCTGAAATGTCATCTAAAATTCTATTTAAACTTAAATTAATTAGCTTTCTCCCAAACCTGGGTTCTTCCTAATAAAGATAATCCTAAGTAACCTCTTACGTTCAGCTTATCACCGCTTCTTGTAATGGTACATTTATAAGTTTTTCCGGTTTTAGGGTCCGTAATTGTTCCTCCCGTGAACTCATCACCATCTTTTTTCAATCCTCTGATGATCTCTAATCCTAAAATGGGTTTCCCTTTTCTGTCATCCTTACAAAGTGTACAGTTCGGATCAGCAGGCTTTATCAATAACTGAGAAACTTTCCCATAATATTTCCCATCTGATTTTTTGTACACTTCAACAATAGATTTTGCCTGTTTTGTCTCATCATCTATCGTTTTCCACTTCCCTTCTATTTGTGCAAATGTGAGTACCCCACATAGAGAAAGCGCAAACGTTAACAATATTTTTTTCATATTTCTTATAGTTTTAATTTTAATATAATATTCTTATCTACGTATTGATAAAAATATAAATTAATTTTCAATGAACAAAAACTTTTATTATACAAAGCATAAAGAGCTTATGAAAGGTAAAATGGTAAACCTACCAAAATGCAGGTTTTCATATTAACCTGCTTTTCTATCTTTTACCTTAATACAGTTTTCTGTTAATTACTCTATCCATATAATCCTGATACCAAGCTTTTGCAGTTTTCTTTCCAGCTTCAACTTCAGAGTTTTTAACTTCATTCATAATATTTTTTTCAAGACTCAGGTCTGATTTGTCATATACTCCGATAATTTCTTTTCCATCAAAACGGTAAATGTAATTTCCGATCATGAACTGATCCGTACTTCCATCAGAGTTTACTATTATGAAAGGATATTTTTTATCACTTACCAAACTTCTGCCCCAGCTTCTAATGGGTTTGTTATATCCGATAAGGTCAGCCAATGTAGGATATATATCTGCCTGCTGGGCTATTTCCTGGCTGACTCCTTTGAGCTGATAAGCAGGATTCGGGGAATAGAATACCAACGGAACAGCATAACGGTTCATCGCTCTTTCATATTCCGGATAATACACCTGATTGGTATGATCTCCTGTGAAAACAAAGATTGTATTATTATACCAGGGCTGCTTTTTTGCGGTTTCAAAATACTGTTTGATAGCATAATCCGTATACTGCATCGGCTCATGGATTTCAATTTTCCCTTTTTTAAATTTACCGTTATATTTTTCAGGTATTTTAAAAGGATGGTGTGATGAAGCAGTGAATACTGTAGTCATGAAAGGTTGCTTTTTTCCTACATTTTTAGCAAAATACTGAAGGAAAGGCTCATCCCATATCGCCCACATTCCATCGAAGTCTTCATCATGATTGTATTCTGTTTTTCCGAAATAGTGTTTAAATCCTAAAATATTTCCAAATCCAAGGAATCCCATAGATCCATTCGGTGCTCCATGATAAAAAGAAGTATCATAACCCAGATCATTACATACCGAAACAATAGACTGTATTTTCTGATTGGAATACGGAGATCCTGTAAAGGCATCTGTAAGACTCGGAATTCCGGCCAGCACACTGCTCATCCCGTGAATAGACTGCCTTCCGTTTGCAAAAGTATTGGGAAAAATAAGACTTTGACCAGCCAGACTATCCATAAACGGAGTGTAAGAAACGTAATCTTTGATATTTTTGTCTTTATTAAAAGCTCCGGAATATTCCCTACCGAAGGACTCTACAATGAAAATAACAATATTGGGACGGTTTTTAACTTTTCTGTCATATACTTTATAAGGCTGTACATTTTCTTCAATATATTTTTGATCTACGAAGTGAACTTCCTTGAAATTATTGGTATTTAAAGTCCTGAAAAAGGAGAATGTACTGTTGAGTACCATATTTCCCTGCAGTGGATTTGTTACAAAACGGGTAGCATCCACCATATTAATAGGTCTTGTACTGTGTTTAAAATCCCCTCTGATTCCTCCTACAACCAATACCGCAGTGAGACACAGCGTAACAATGGAAGTAATAAAGTAAGGAAGTAATTTCAGAGGTTTCACCTCCTCTACTTTTACTCTTTTGTAAAGGAAAACCCACAGTCCCATTAAAACAATAAACCAAACCAGCACAAAAGGATGTTCTCCCACAGAGATCATCAGCGTTTGGGAAACGTTGGATTCATGTTCAGCTACCTGAAATACTGCAGACGTAAGTCTTGCCTGTGAGAATTTATAGTAAATAAAATCCCCGAAATTCATGGCATAAGCAATCCCGTTGGTAATAAAATACAGCCAGAAGAGAATTTTCTGAAAAACTTTCTTTGTATTGATGACCAAAGGCAATAAGCTAAGGAGTATAAACAATGCATTGACATATAAAATAGCAGTGGTATCGAAAGCTGTACCATGGAAGGCCAGCTTTATATATTCTGAGACAGAGTCAACTTTAATCAGGCCTTTATTAAAATACCAGAATAAAAGTCTGGCAATCTGATAAAAAACATAGGCTAAAAAAATCCTGTACACCAATGCCAGAACTTCCTGTTTTCTAAATCCTTTTAAAAATTTCATGGGGCAAATTTACATCAAAATCACTTTAATGCATTTTTTAGTGCAGATTATTTTGAGTTAGAATTTTTAAAAACTGTAATTTTGTGGTTATGAATTTTATAAAGAATAATCTGGCCAATGCCTTAACCCTGGCTAACTTATTTGCAGGCTGTATAGGAGCAATACATCTAATTTTAGGAGATTATCAGACTACAGCAGTCTGCCTTATTCTCTCTTCAATTTTCGATTTTTTCGATGGTTTTGTAGCCCGAGCTCTAAAATCAAATTCAAATCTGGGACTTCAGCTGGATTCTCTTGCGGATATGGTAAGCTTTGGGGTAATACCTGGCCTTACCATGTATAAAGCTCTTGAACCATTTGGTACAGAACTTCTTGGAATTCACTTTCCGTTTGAAATCAAGTATCTCGGACTGATCGTTACGGTATTTTCCTGCCTGAGGCTTGCCATCTTCAATCTTGATGAAGAGCAGCGTTATTATTTCAAAGGATTGAACACACCCACTAATACTGTTTTATTGTTTGGTCTCTATTATGCGTTTAAAGAAACCGGAACTTTTAGCTTTTTATTCGATAATGAACTATTGCTGATTCTTCTGACTCTTCTTACATCATGGCTTCTGATCAGCCCGATTAAGATGATGGCAATGAAATTCAAATCAAAACAGTTAAAAGACAACTATCCTAAAGTAGTATTGCTTGTAGGAGGAATTGCTATTCTTGCCCTATTTCAGGTAGTAGGAATCCCGATGCTTGTTATTTATTATATATTGGTGTCCCTCATTTTTCAGGGACAATTAAAATAATTTATTTAAATAAAACACATTTCAAATTATTAATCATCAACATGAATTTAAAACTCCATAAACCACTTTGTATTTTTGACCTGGAAACCACAGGAACCAACATAGGAAAAGACAGAATTGTTGAAATCTGTATTTTAAAAGTAAATCCTGATGCCTCCAGAGAAAGCAAAACATGGCGCGTCAACCCGGAAATGCTTATTCCTAAAGAAAGCAGTGAGATCCACGGGATTTATGATGAAGACGTTAAGGATGCTCCAACCTTCAGAGATATTGCTTCTAAAATTATGGAAATGATTACCGGAAGTGATTTGGGAGGATTTAATTCCAACAGATTTGATGTTCCGCTTTTGGCTGAAGAACTTTTAAGAGTAGGAATGGATTTTGATCTGAGTAAATTCAGACTGGTAGATGCACAGACTATCTTCCATAAGAAAGAACCAAGAAACTTAGGCGCTGCTTACCAGTTCTACTGTGGAAAAACATTGGAAAATGCCCATTCTGCAGAAGCTGATGTAATGGCAACATTTGAGGTTCTGGACGCTCAGGTTGGAAAATATGATGATATTCCGAATGAAATAGCCCCGCTAAGCGAGTTTACATTCCATAATAAGAATGCAGATCTTGCCGGATTTATCGGATACAATGAAAAAATGGAAGAGGTTTTCAACTTTGGAAAATATAAAGGCCAGGGTGTGAAAGCAGTTTTTCAAAAAGATTTAGGATATTTCGGATGGCTTCAGAATGCTGACTTCCCGTTATATACAAAGAAGGTTTTTACAAAAATTCAACTCTCAAGCAGATTTTAAAAATGTCAGAACTTGTTCGTTTTAAATTTTATGAAACTGCCCTTGAAGCTAACAGGGCCAAACAGATACTGGCTGAAAACGGGATCAACAGCTTCATTGCGAATGAGCAGCTCATCCAGTCGGATTGGCTTCTGTCGCAGGCTGTAGGCGGGATACAGCTTCAGGTATTTGAAGAAGATCTTGAGAAAGCCAAACAGATATTGCAGGATTATAAGGATAATGAACAATATTCGTTGGAAGTAGAACATACCATTGAAGATCCTGAGTTTGATTTTGTATGTCCAAAATGTGGTTCCAATCATATTTACAGGGATGACAGTGCTACCAGCTTCTTTGGAATTTCATTTCTGACGAGTCATAAATTTAAATGTTACTATTGCGGGAATGAATTCACGCATTAAAGCTATGATCAAAAAGATTGGAAAAATTTTACTCATCATTATTCTTGGTTTTCTTGTTTTCATAACCGGAAAATTCTTATTAGTATGGAAAAGTGTTGAAGTGGATCACAGTTTGAGTCAAAAACCTATTTTTAAAGCATTTAACAAACAAAAACAGGCAACTATCTGGAGCCAGGAGGGTGAAGATGCTAAAACCAATGATTTCAAAATAACATCAGATAGCACAAGCTTTGAGTTTTATAGTTGTTATATTAACAGAAATCCAACACTGAACATTACATTTTCTGTTGGAGATGGTTTTAGCGGTGGTGGTTATCAAATTGATATTTTACAGAACCGATATAAAGTTTCACCCTATTCATACACAGATAATATCAAGCCTTTTGATTTTCAGAATACGGGAGAATATTATAAAGTTTTGGACAGTAAACTTATTCTGAATCAAGAATCTTATCAAAAAGGAGACAGTATGTTCGGATATACCGAACTTAAAATTCAAGAAGGATACGGTCTTGGAAAACACATAGTAGAAGCAAAAGGATATTTTAAAGGTAAAGTAAATTAATTAAGTTATGAAAATAATCTGCATAGGAAGAAACTACAGTGAGCATGCAAAAGAATTAGGAAATGAAATTCCTGAGAATCCTGTTATTTTTATGAAACCGGATACAGCAGTTCTGAAAGGAAATGATTTTTATATCCCTGAATTTTCAAATGATATTCACTACGAACTTGAAGTCGTATTAAAAATTTCCAAGGGAGGGAAATATATCCAGAAAGAAACGGCAAACAAACATTATGAAGAAATAGGGCTGGGAATAGATTTTACAGCCAGAGACCTTCAGAGCGAGCTAAAATCAAAAGGCCTTCCATGGGAGCTTGCCAAAGGTTTCGATGGTTCTGCTGTGGTAAGCAACTTCTTTAAAAAAGAGAAATTCAGTCTTGAGAACCTTCAGTTTTCATTATTAAAGAACAAACAGAAGGTACAGGATGGCAATACAAAAGATATGATGTTCAATTTTGATGATATCATTGCTTTTGCTTCTCAGTATTTTACGTTAAGAGTGGGTGACCTTATCTTCACAGGAACTCCAAAAGGGGTTGGAAAGGTAGACGAGAATGATATTCTGGAAGCTTATCTTGAAGAGGAAAAAATCCTTGATATCCGAATATTATAAGTATTTAACATCAAAGTCTGACAAATTTTTCCTATCTTTAGGTAACAAAATTAGAGGTTATGATAAATATTGTATTACCCGTAGATTTTGGGGACAAGACAGACCAATTGGTAGACGGTGCCATAAAATTTGCAAAACAGCTTAACGGCAGAATTTACCTGATCCACGTAGCGCCATCAGATATCGGCTTTGCCATTGGCGATATGGGATTTCAATATTTTCCGGAAGTGGAAGCCAATGAAATCAGAGAAGAGCTGGTGCAGCTTAATAAAATTGAGCAGAGAATCATTGCTCATGATATCGATTGCGAGCACCTTTTAAAACAAGGACTTGCCAAAGATATCATTCTGGAACATGCAAAGGAAAAAAATGCAGATTATATTGTGATGGGATCACATGGCAGAAGCGGAATCTATGATGTATTCGTGGGAAGCTTAACTAAAGGGATTACTAAAAGTTCAAGTATTCCTGTTCTGGTACTTCCGATCCACGACTAAGCAAAAGAAATTTTAATCGTTAGTAATAAAAAAACCGATCAAAGCGTAATGTTTGATCGGTTTTTTACTATATAACCAATTAATTAACCTTCTTTTTTGTAGATATTCGGATCGTAGTAAGGGTGCTTACCTTCCGTTGGAGAATAATAGTCTTTGTCTTTGTCTCCACCTAATGTTACTACAAGAACATAGCACCAATAAGTAAATAATACACAGCAAACTGCAAATAGAATCCAGTTTAAAACATTACCGAAATTATCAAAGAAACCAAAACTCCATTTGAAAACTTTACTTAAGAATAGAAAGAAAGACGTCATTATTTTCCTTTTTTAAATTAACTTTGTACAAATTTATAAAAAATGTTTAAATTACTTTCAAAAGAAAGCAATATTTTTTCAATTCCTGTTTATATTGGTTTTCTTCTTTTAGTAGTCATAATATTTAACATACTGAATTTCAACACTTATGAAGCCATTGTTGCCGGAATAACTTTTCTGGGAATTGCTTTGGGATATTTTTGTTTTCACAGTATTGCCCTTAATTATCAGACACATCTTCCATTATTTCTATATACTTTTTTCATTTTCGGGCTGTATCCCGGAAATCTGGATATAGGAATTGCCGTTTCGCTGCTTACAAACTCCTTTCTTATTCTTCTTCTGACAAGTGCGGATGAAGACATCAGAAAGAAATCTTATGTATTGGTAGGATCTATTGTGGCATTGAACTTTATTTTCCTTCCTACCACGTGGCCGATGGCTGTTTTTGTGATCATCCACGTGATTGCGACCTCTGCTAAAATTACCTTGAACCTTTTCAGATTCCTGCTGGGAATTGTTCTGATTACCTTCAGTTATTTTTCTGTGATGTATTTTGTTCAGTTTACTTCCTGGAATATAGATTATTTCCCGTTTGGAAAGATGAAGCCTGTAACGGATTATACGGAGCTTCTGCCACTGATTCCCGTGGTTCTGATGCTTATTTATGCGGTATATGACCATTTTAAAAATTATAACAAGAAAAGCCCGATAAGCAGGTATAAATATACTTTCCTGCTGGTCTTTTCGATGGCACAGCTTGTTTCCATCATCCTGTACATGAATAAGAGCTATGAATATCTGCTGCTTCTGGCATTTCCTTCAAGTATTATTCTGAGCAGAATGATGAGATTTTTACCTAAATACTGGATGCGTGAAGCCAGTGTTTGGCTTATTATTATTAGCTTACTGACCTTTAAAGCAGGTACAGTTTTTGATTTATTTTAAAAAATTATGATTCAGATAGACGATAAATTGATTTCTGAGGAAATTTTTTCCGAAGAATTTGTTTGCAACCTTACGAAATGTAAAGGTGCATGTTGTGTGGAAGGAGATGTAGGGGCTCCGTTGGATAAAAACGAGCTTGAGATATTGGACAGTATTTTTGATAAAATAAAACCTTACCTTACTCAGGAAGGCATCAAAGCCCTTGAAGAGCAAGGAACATGGACTACTGATCCGCACGACGGAATGTATGTTACTCCTATGGTGGAGAACCGCGAATGTGCTTATGTAACGTTCGATGAAAAAGGGATTACCAAATGTGGTATTGAAAAAGCCTATGAAGATGGTGCTGTAGACTGGCAGAAGCCAATTTCCTGCCACCTGTATCCTATTCGTGTTACAGAATATTCAGCATTCACCGCTTTGAATTATCATGAATGGAATGTATGCAGCGATGCGTGCACGCTTGGAAAAGAACTTCAGGTTCCTGTCTATAAGTTTTTAAAGACACCATTGATCAGAAAATACGGCGAAGAATTCTACAATGTTCTGAGCGGGGCTGCTGACGAATGGAAAAAAGAATATGGTTCTTAACCAATAGGATTTGAATTAAATAACAAAAACCGCAGATTTCTCTGCGGTTTTCTTATTGTAAATAAATAAGTTAATTAGTTGGCAGCTCCTGCTTTTACAGTTACAGCTTCTACCTTTTTAGATTCTTCTTTTTTAGCCTTTTCCCAACCGTCTTCCGGCATCAAAGTGGCTACAATTCTACCTTTAGTAAGATATTTTTTAGCAACATCCTGAAGATCTTTTACGGTAAGCGCTTTTACTTTATCCTGATAATTCAGAATGTCATATTTATCACTTCCGTCTAACTGGTTTTTAGCAATGGCATTCATCCAGAACATATTGTCTTTCAGTTCTGTTTTGTTATCATTGTATTCTCCTTCTTTGTATTTATCCAGATCTTTCTGTTCAGGGCCATTATCAATCAGCTTCTGCAGCTCTGTGATTGCGCTCTTTGTCAGTTTTTCCACATTTTCCGGACCACAAGGGAAGTTAATCCCAAAGTTGTAAGTACCGTAAGGAATTTTGTTCATACCTCCTCTTGCACCTCCACCGTAGATACCACTTTCATCTTCTCTCAGTTTTTCAATAACTTTGATAGTAGCTACTTCTCCAAGAGCAGATAACGCTAAAGCTTCTTTTTCGTTATAAGGAGCTTCTCCACTATACGAGATAGACACCATACTCTTAGGATCTTTCCCTTTTTTGTACACTTTTGTATAATCTCCGGTGATTGTTCTGTATCCGGTATCTTTGAACATTGTAGCTTTTCCTGATGATGGTAAGCTTGCAATATACTGAAGGACTTCATTTTTAAACTTCGCTTCATCAATATTTCCTACGAAATAGAACTGGAAGTTTCCGGCATTGGCAAATTTATCTTTATAGATATCATATGCTTTTTTATAGTCTGTATTAGCCCAGTCTTTTTCCATTGGAAATAACCCGATGAATCTCGGATTCTTCTGATTCGTGAATTTTGCATGCTCATTAGAGAAATAAGCCTGAGGGTTAGACAACAGGTTACTAAGCATCGCAGACTGTTTTTCTTTATAGGCATTGAAGGAAGCCGGGTTGTAATTTAAGCTTGTAAAATAAGCATACATAAGCTCCATTGCTGTTCCTAAATCTTTCTGGTTTGTTCTTCCGGAAACCCCTTCAAAAAGAGAAGTTACCATAGGATTTACATTCACCTGCTTACCGGCAAGATAATTGGTAAGATCTGCTTTAGAGAATCCGCCTACTCCTGCTTCTGTTAATGCAGAGAAAGCAAACTGTGTCTTATTGTAATCTGCATCCGGAATAAGAGAGCTTCCTCCTAAGCTTCTTGCAGTAAATACAATTTCGTCATCTTTAAAGTCAGTTTTCTTGAAAGTCACTTTAGCGCCGTTGCTTAATGTCCAGGTTGTTGTTCCAAGCTTGGTATCAGTTTCTGTTTTAGCAATTTTCCCTTCAGATTTGAAAGGTTTCACTAAATTTTTGATGGCAGCCTTTTCTTCATAAGGTTTTAGATCAGCCATTTTTACAGCATCGAATGTATTTACAACCATTGCTTCTGTAGGCATGGTGATATTATCTTTTTTAGGACCTGTGATTACGATTACCCTGCTGTCATCTTTCACCATTTTCTTGATGATTTCGTTGGTCTGCGCAAGGGTAACAGATGGTAAGAAAGACTTGGTATCTTCATATTCCCATGCAATTCCTGGTATTGGTTCCTGCTCCAGGAAGTTTCTTACATACTCACCTACCAGCATATCACTTTCTGTCTTATCTTTATTGTTATAAGATCTTTCAAGGTTGGAAAGCACCTGAGATTTTGCTCTGTCAAGTTCAGACTGTGTAAATCCAAATCTTTTTGCCCTTTCAACTTCTTCCAATAAAACTTTCAACGCACTCAGCTGGTTTCCTTCTTTTACCATAGCAAATCCCTGGAATGCTTCCTTGCTTCTTGCATAGGTTCCTCCGTGGTATACTGATCCGAAAGTGAAAGGTGGATTTGTAGAGTTGATCAGTTCTCTCAGTCTGTTGTTCAGCATCGTTGTTGAAAGGTTTTCTACAAGACTCTGATTGTACTGTTCTACCGTTACATCCGGCTTGTAGGCATCAGCATCTTTCATGATAAACTGTACCATAGAATTGGTAGCATCGGGATCTGTTTCAATAGCCACCAAGGTTTCTTTATGATTCGGAAGGTCAAAAGATTTTCTTTCTCTTGGTTTTGAAGGTTTTTTATATTTACTGAAATTATCCTTAATCTTTTTTTCAATTTCATCCACGTTGATATCTCCTACAACAATAATGGCCATCAGATCCGGTCTGTACCAGTCCTGGTGGAATTTTCTGATAACATCCGGTTTGAAGTTCTCCAATACTTCTTTTTTACCAATCGGAAGTCTGTCTGCATATTGAGATTTGTATAAAAGCTTCGGCAGATATTTATCCATCATTCTTTTATCTGGTCCAAGCCCCAGCCTCAGTTCTTCCAATACAACTCCTCTCTCTTTATTGATCTGTTCATCAGAAAGTGTTGCGTTGAACGCCCAGTCTTCCATTACTTTCAGTCCGGCATCTAAGTTCCCAGGTTTATCCAATGGAACGGGAAGCATATAAACTGTTTCGTCAAAGCTTGTATAAGCGTTAAGGTGCTGGCCAAACTTTACACCGATAGACTGTAAAAAGTCTACTAATTTATTATCTGGAAAATTTTTGGTTCCGTTGAAGTTCATGTGCTCCATAAAGTGAGCCAGTCCTCTTTGATTTTCATCTTCAAGAATAGATCCGGCATTGATAGCCAGGCGGAAATCTACTTTTTTCTCCGGTAAAGTGTTTTTTTTGATGTAGTACTTCATTCCGTTGGAAAGGGTACCGATTCGTACAGAAGGATCCACAGGGATATTCTGTGCAAAAGCATTTGCTGACATCAAAAAGATGACCGCAAATGAAGATAAGACTTTTTTCATGGTATTTGATTTTATTTACAGCTTAAAACTACCAATTATTCACAATGTGAAGAAATTACAGAATTCATTTTATAGTTAAATTTGAGTTAAACTTATTCATATACCAAAAAAAACCGGGAAATACCCGGTTTTAATATCTTAAAAAGCAATTTTTTATTTAAAATCAGCATCCGTAACTCCGGAGTTGATCACAATTTTGCTGGTTTTAATTGTCATTTTCTGACCTCCACCTTCAGCATCTACTTCAGCAGGGAACTGTATTCCATCTACTGTCATATAGCTTTTAATTGTTGCATTTCCTTCTCCTGCATTGGTTTTATACAAAAGCCCGGTTCCTGCATCAAAATAAAATTTACCTTTATCTGAAGACAATACATTATAGTCTTTTCCGTCTAATTTTTCTGTGGATACATTAGGAAAATTAGAAGCATCAAAAGCTAAAGCATCAATTGGTTTTCCTTTTTTCAGCTCACCAATTTTGTCTGCAGGAATTTCTGTTTTATTTCCCATCTGATCAAAATATCCTTTCTCACCGTCAAAAAGCTGAATCATTTCTTTCCCCATCAGCGATTGTACAGATTTGAATTTATTTCCTAATTTCTTAGTCGTCATTTGAATTTCCATTCCCTGCACGGAAACCGTGTTATCAGTAATGGTAGATTTTACAGCTTCCAATTTATCTTTTCCTCCTAATGCTTTGAAATAATTGTCAACAACTTCTTTAGGGGTCAGTTTAGATTTTACAGCTTCTGTTTTAGTTACTACGGCTGCTTTTTTCTGAGCGGCTGCCGGTACTGAGAAAAGTACAGCACAGAAAAACGGTATGATGATCTTTTTCATATTATATAATAAGTTTAAAGGGTAAATATAGGAATATTGGCGGACATACGGATACGTAATGAGCAATGAGCGATTAGTAATGAATAATAATTGATGATAAAGGATAAATACGATGATTGATATCTTTAGGTATGAATACAACATAAAAAAAACCGTCAAAAAATTGACGGTTTTCAAATATTTATATCGGAGTATAATTATTTCTTAAGTTCTTCTAAAAATTCGTCGTGAGAAATTTTAGTTTCTTTTTTGCTTGCTTTTTCAAGAATTACATCTTTCAATTTAGCCATAGCTACTTCAGAAGAAATTTGTCTTACCTGCTCCTGGTCTTTCAACATTTCAACAGCATATTTCTGGATTTCTTCATCACCTAGGTGGTGGATTCCGTAGATTGCCAATTGGTTCTTAACTAACTGCTCAGCCTGAGCCAATACATCAGCATAGTCAAGGTTGATTTCGTTTTCAGTCATCAATTTACCTTCGATGATCTGGTATTTCAACTGGTTTTTCTCAGCTTCAAGAATTTCCTGAGCCTGAGCTTCAGACTGGATGTTCTGGTTAGAGAATAATAACCACTTCACAAGGAACGTTTCAGGAAGTTTTACTTCTTCTTTATCCGTTACCTGCTCTAATACTTTATTCACAAAGTGAACATCAGCATTTTGCTGGAAGTACTCATCTAATTCAGTTTTCACTTTATCTTTAAGCTCTTCTTCAGTTTTGATGTTTCCTTCTCCGTATACTTTGTCGAAAAGATCCTGGTTTAGCTCAGCTAAGTTTAATGAATAGAAGTCTTTTACTTTTACTTCTAATTCATTGTGGTGTAAGTGCTCAACTTCTTCTTTGCTGAATCCTAATTCTTTAGCTAATTCTTCGTCACTTGCAAGAGTTTCTTTCGTTACTTTTACAGAACCTTCCATTTTCAAACCTTTTACCAATTTGAAAGCCTCTTTGTTTTCAGCTGTAATGGTAAGGTTTTTTGGGTGGTGGTGGTGCTCTCCTTCAGCATCTTCTTCCACAACCTGAGAAACTTCTAAAGCAATGTAAGAATCTTTAGTGATTTTATCTTGAGGAACCTGCTCAGCGAAACGCTTCTGCATGTTTTCAATACTCTTGCTGATTTCTTTGTCAGACGCTTCTACTTTGTAGTGAGGCGCTTCATATTTAGCTAAATCTATAGTGAATTCAGGCTCATATCCTACTTCGAAAGCAACTTCTAATTGATCAGCATTGTAATCTAATTCGTTTACTGGCTGAGGAACAGGCTGACCAACTAATCTTAATTTGTTTTCATTAACATAGTTGTTTAAAGCATCAGAAACTTGTCTGTTGATTTCTTCGAATGCAATACCTGCTTCATATTGTTTTTTAACCATACTCAAAGGCACTTTCCCTTTTCTGAATCCAGGAACTTGCGCATTTTTAGCATAATTAATCAACTGCTTCTCTACTTTTTCTTTGTAGTCAGATTTTTCCAATGTTACTGTAAGCAATGCACTTACGTCATCATGGTTTTGTGCGGTAACCTTCATTATTGATTAAAATTTTAGGTTGCAAAAATATGAATTTTTTATGAAAATCACCCATTTAAAATCAACTTATAACGCCAAATATTGTTAAATAAAAAACCACCGGAGAATTCCGGTGGTTCAAACAAGATTAAAGGTATATTAATTAATAATATTATAATTGGCTTGTGCGTCTGTTTCACCTCCTGTATGGGATCCATAAACCACTCCATTTCCACTCACAGCAGAAGCTTCAGAAACCGTTACCGGCTCATGGAATAGAGTAAGAACCAACTGACTAGGTGCAGAAGCATTTTTTACGGCAGTGTTTACCACCCATTTTGTTTTCAATCCTACGCGGTTTCCGTCTCCTCTTGTGGAGTTGGCGTCATCTGTACGGGTTAATGTAATATCAGAGTTTGGAAAGTTGTACACTAAGAAATGCTCATCTTTTGCATCTTTAATTTCCTGAGTGGCATCTTCATCACCATTCTTGAAAATAACTTCTACGTTATACGTATGACCGTTGATAAGTTTAACATTAGGGTTTGTTGTACTATTTACCTGATAGTCATACACTACCGGAGTTCCTGTAGCAACATCTGTTACTCTTAAGAGAACATCTGAAAGTTCTTCCTGAGGAAGATCATCTGCTTCATCATCGCTTCTGTTGCACGATGTTAAGCTTAAAGAAACTGCGAAGAAAAGTCCTAAGATAAGAGTAGTATTTTTAAAAATATTTTTCATGTTTTTGATTTTAAGTAATTAAAATTGATATTTAAGAGTTAGAATAAAGTTTCTTCCCATTTCGTTGGAAAAGAAACGAAGTCTGTTCAGATAATCCCTGTAAGACTTGTTGAAGACATTTCGGACTGAGAAATCAATTCCGAAATTTTTAGACAGATTCACCCCTGTCTGAAGGTTCCAAAGCGAATATCCGCTTGGAGGTGTAGAGATATCTACATCTTCACTGTAAGCATTTCCATCAGAATCAAATAATCTGATAGGAACGTTATAAGTTGGAAATCTTGTCTGTTTCAGATAAGTATTGTTACTGACTGTGAAATAGAAGTTTTTCCATTCTTTTTTATTGAATTCCAATGAATTATTAAAATTCGGAGGCATCATAAGAATAAGGGGCACGTCATGAGTAGTATCCTGCCCATAAACATAGGAACCGCTTCCTTTATAGGTTAGATTATCTGTTATTTTAAGCTGAGCATCAATATCTAATCCATACATTTTTGCATTGATCTGCTGATAGCTATATACTACAAACGCCCCGCCCCACTGGGTATTCTGATATCCTGTAGGAATCTGATTAATGAAATTCTGGGTGTAAAAGAAATATGGGTTTACTGAAATATTCAATCCTTTTAAAACATTTGCTTTTACATCTGCAATTAGATTAAACTGATTTCCTGTTTCACTTTTCATTCTCATATCTCCTCTTTCAATAATGGCTGCAGAGTGGTGAAGTCCGTCAGCAAAAAGCTCTGCAATATTCGGAGATCTGGAAACTCTGGCATAATTAAATTTCAGATTAAAATATTCAGATGGGTGATAGACAATTCCACCATTTATTGAAACATTATTATACGTTAATGATGGATTGGTAAGAATTCTGTTTTGGTTTATTCTCACTACAAAATTTGAATAATCTGCTGCATAAGTCTTATTCCAATCGCTCAGATCATACCATTTTGTTACATCATAATGATCATAATCGTATCTGCCTCCCAGTTCAAGGTCCAGTTCCGGAGCAATTTTATATTTTAATACGGAATAAATTCCTGCATAATATCTGTCATAGTTCGGAACAAGACGTCTTGCCTCGGTCTGCGTATTGGAATAGTTGTTTTGATACCCTGCATTAATCCCTGTTTCAAGATTCCAGTTTCCTCTTTCTATCAGGTGATTTACATTCAGATCATTGGTGATCAGTTCAAGATCCAATGCCGGCTTTTTGCTCAGTGCTTCTGTACGTCTGATGTCATATTCTTTTCTATGATTGTACTGAAAACTGTAAGTAGCCGTGATCTTTCCAAAATTTTCAAACCTTTTATAAGCAGAAACTTTAGCAATATGATGTTCGATTTCCTGTTTAGGATTATCAATATCATAACTAAAATCTCTTTGATAGATTGGTTCCGGAGAGGTAAGAGCAGTACGCAGATCTTCAGAGTTCCCTACGTGAGAGCTTCTAAGAATCCCAACTGTGCTTTTGGTCAGATAATAATCAAATGAAAAGCCTTTTTCAAATGTCATTTTCTGTACTCCGAAATTAAATCCTGAACTCTCGAGTCCTGTATTCATCAAGCCATAATCCGGAGCTTCAAGATCTCCCAATTTTTTATAGCTTCCATTGGTTTTTATGGCCCAGCCATTCTCCCAGGTTTTTGCCAGCTTTACATTAAGATCGGCTCCTCTTCCGTTTGAAATTCCGGAAAGAGAAACATTTCCCATGATCGTATCTTTCTTTGGCAAAACCTGAGGTTGCAAAACAACTACTCCACCTACGGCTCCCGCTCCATATTTCAGGGCAGATGCTCCTTTAATCACGTCAATATGTTCAAAATTATTGACATCCACATTGGGTGCATGTTCTACTCCCCATTCCTGTTCGGCAAGCTTCACCCCATCATTAAGAATGGATACTCTACTTCCATAAAGCCCGTGGATAATAGGTTTGGCAATATTATTTCCCGTCTTAAGAACGTTAACACCGGAAATATTGGTTAGTAAATTACCTAAGTTTTCAGTGACATTTCTTGAAATCATTGCCTTGTCAATGGTTTTCACCACCATGCTTCCATTGTTCTTATGGCTTCCATGAACGGTCACTGTTTCGATGTCTTTGACATGATGTTCCAGCGTAATTACCAGCTGAACATCCTGATCAACTCCTATATTTTCAGTATAATCATTGCAATCAGGATGCTGTGCAATGAGTGTATACTTTCCTGCGGGAATTTTGTCAAAAGAAAATTTACCTTTCTTGTTTGTTTTAGCTGTAAAGTTTCCGATTTTAATCACCGCATTTTCCAGCAGTGTTTTATCGTGGAAATCCTGAACGGTTCCCTCTACAGTATAAGTTTTTTGTGCACTTGTAAATACTGATCCGCAAAAGATCAGCAGCAGGCAATATATCAATTTCATTGTAAATAGATTGATTGCGTACCCTTTTTTGATAGGTACAATTGTCGTTAAAATTTGTGGAAGGGTTAGCTTAATTGTACAATGTAAAAAGTATAATGCTTAATGAGAAGTTAGAGGTTAGAAATTAGAAGCTAGTAATTGAACATTATTCAAATATCAATTACAGATCATTAGTTGTTTCCCTAACAACTTTAAACCTTAAACTTAAACCTTTAAATTTTAAACACTAAACATTGAACTTTAAAGGATTAACCTTTAAACCCTATAGAATCTATGAATTATGAAATTGTGGGAGGCCCCCGAAGCTGAAAAGTGAATTTGGTCTGAGACCAGATTTTCTCCTGGATGGCGATGATTTGTTTTACCTCATGGCTGTAATGCTCAACAGTAAAACTGAACTCTTCAGGAGCTAATGTATGTCCGGTAACCAAAAAGTGGCAGGCCAGACAGTCGCCAGCTTTCTCTTTAGTAACAGCTTTCGTCACCGTATTCTCTGTTTTTTTAAGATTGAAAGCCTTAAAATAATCTACAGCATCGTGATGGTGAAAGCTCTGAGAAAGCAGCGCGAGGAAATATACTCCAAACAATAGCTTGGAGATAAAACTCTTTAGGTTTCTGCTTTCTTTAAAAATCATGGTTCAAAATTATGAAAATAATTTAACTGTTTCCTTAAACTTTTATTAAATTACTTATACTTATTGATAATAGGTAGAAATGAAAAGGATTATGTTACAAAAAAAATGCTTCACAATTTTTAATTGATGAAGCATTTCTATTTTATTTAATCAAGTTGGGTACCAAGATATTCCCACTCCTGCAAAGCAGTATCCAGGTCTTCCTTAGTTTTATTGTATTTTTCTAAGGTTTCATCTGAAGGATTTTCTTTGGCAAAAGAAGCTTCCATTTCCTCTATTTTTGTTTCAAGTTCGGAAATTCTCTCTTCTACTTTTTTGATTTTATTCTGAATATTTTTCTGTTCTTTACTAACGATATTCGAAGATTGACTGCTGCTTACAACAGGTTTTTCTTCCACTTTCTTAGGTTCTACCTTTACTTCCTGATGAAGTTTGGCTTTTTCTGCAGAAATCTCTCTGATCGTTTCCTTTTGTCTGTATTCAAGATATTCATTGATATCTCCAAGGAATTCTTTCATTTTCCCATCACGGAACTCATAGATCTTATCACAAAGTCCCTGAAGGAATTCCCTGTCGTGCGAAATTACAATTAAAGTTCCTTCAAAGTTCTGCAGCGCAAGCTTGATTATCTCCTTAGACTGGATGTCCAAGTGGTTGGTAGGCTCATCCATGATCAGGGTGTTGAAAGGACGAAGTAACAGTTTACAAAGTGCCAGACGGTTTCTCTCTCCTCCGGAAAGTACTTTTGTTTTCTTAGTAACAGCGTCTCCCTGGAAAAGGAAAGATCCTAATAAGTCTCTTACTCTTGGTCTTGTCTCTTCCGTTGCAGCATCTTCTGCTTCTTCCAGAACCGTTTTATTAGGTGTTAAAACCTCTTCCTGATTCTGAGCGAAGTATCCAATGTTTACATTATGTCCAAGATTCCAGGTTCCGGAATAATCTTTAATATCTCCTGCTAAAATTTTAGCCAACGTTGTTTTTCCCTGTCCGTTTTGTCCTAAAAGAGCAATTCTGTCTCCTCTCTGAACGATAAAGTCTACATCATCAAAAATCTGCTTTTTTCCGTAAGCTTTTCCTAAATGATCTGCTTCAAAGATGATCTTTCCCGGAACCATAGACTGTACGAAACGAATATTGAATTTTGAAACGTCTTCATTATCAACTTCGATACGTTCTATTTTATCTAATTTCTTAATAAGTGACTGCGCGAAAGATGCTTTTGTAGCACTTGCACGGAACTTATTAATGTTGTCTTCCATCTGTTTGATCTCCGCATCCTGATTCTTTTTAGCCTGAATCAGTTTTTCACGACGATCTTCTCTCATGACAAGATACTTAGAATAGTTAGCTTTATAATCGTCAACTTTTCTATTGTTGATATCAAAAGTACGGTTACAAACCGCAGTCATAAACTGTTTATCGTGACTTACAAGAACAATGGCTCCCGGATAGTCTTTCAGGAAGTTTTCAAGCCAGATGATGGATTCCATATCCAGGTGGTTGGTAGGCTCATCGAGAAGCATAATATCATTCTTCTGAAGAAGTAATTTTGCCAATTCGATTCTCATTCTCCATCCTCCGGAAAATTCATCAGTGATTTTTTGGAAATCATCGGCTTTAAATCCTAAACCAAACAACACTTTTTCCATGTCACCTTCAAGATTGTAGGCATCATGGTTCATTAAAAGGTCATTCAGTTCGGTCATTTTATTAATCAGATCTGTATAAGAATCACTTTCGTAATCTGTTCTTACGGTCATCTGGTGATTCACTTCTTCAAGCTCATTTTTCCAGGCATTGATCTGCTCAAACGCCTGCATGGTTTCAGCCCAAACCGTTCTTCCTTTTACAAAATCTAGGTCCTGCTTCAGGAAACCAATGGTAACACTTCCTTCCGTCACAACCTCTCCTTCGTAGAAATTAATTTCTCCGGACAGCATTTTCAATAAAGTGGATTTCCCTGCTCCATTTTTTCCTACGAGACCAACTTTATCATCTTTTTTGATGGTAAAATTGACATTTTGAAATAAATAATTTCCTGAATGATGTAATCCTAAACTTTGAACCGAAAGCATCTTAATTAATAATTAGTAATGAATAATGAATTTTCGGGTGCAAAAATACGGAAAAAGAAATGAATAGCCCAGAAATAAAAAAAGCTGGCTAAAACAGACAGCTTTTGATTTATAATACAATTGATTTATAAGATCGTTATCCCGGGATAAGTGGTGGTATTTTCTATCCTGCTTTTACCATTCCGATCATTTCAATAAGAATGTCTGAAGCCTCGTTATAGCTAACCGGTGCGATTCCATGGCGATACCCGATTTCATCCTGCAGCTCGTGCAAAGTATCAGATTGATTCACTGTTAAAGCTTTCTTCCCATTTCTAATACTGATCTCGTAATTACAAATATCTAAAAGTCTTTTGGCTTTATCCAGCCATTCTGAAACAGTCATATTGCTATTTTTTTAGTTAATTTAAAAATTTTCCGGAGGTTTTTATTTGATATTGAGAAGCTCTGCCAATGAGGTCCCCCGAGGTATAGATTTCACTGGTGCTTTTCCTGGTACATTTCTAATACCATAATTTCTGTGAATCATTTCCAACTCATATTGTACATTCTGATCACTGAACGCAAAGTTGCATCCAGACCCTGTTGTATACTTAGTAACAGATCCTGGAACAGCATCTGTCTGGGCAGCAAACAGAACTATATTTTCATTAGGTTCCATGATCACTTCTCCTTGCGGGGCACATGTAAATGCACAGAAAGGCTGGAATCTTCCTTCTACTTCTGCGGCTAATCCTATTGTAATATCTGACGTACCCGCCCCTCTTTCATTTTTTACAGTGATAGCTTCTGCCGGGGCTCCTGTAGTGGCAGAAAAAGAACCATCCTGGTGGAAAGTTACTGCTGTACCTAATGGAACTTCATCCGATATTGCATGCATTTGAATGGTTGTATTGCTATCAACAACTCCTTTATTGTAAACATATACTTTATATTTTGGTTCACAATAAATATCTTCACTCCCAAACATTTCATAATAATAAATTGAAAACCATGTTGGTACACCTGAGGAAATCTGATTGGGTCCCGATGCACCCTTATATCCTACCAGCTTATAATTATTTGCCTGCAGATCTCGTAGAATCTCTTGCTGATCACTTGAGGTAAAATCAAAATTAATTGTGAATAATGTGGTCCCCGATCTTTGAATGAGTGTCTTTTCCATTGTTTTAATCTTTGGTGTTCTTACTCTTTTGATATTAGGCTTTTCAGAAAACGCCTTTGTTCATATTATGATGTTGAAGCTTCTTGCAATAAACAATTCAAAATAACGGGAATTAAAATCCAAAAACTACAGTATAATATACCAAATATAAAATTCAGTACTTATACTCAATGGAATTCAATCTGTTATAACTAAAAGGGAACACCTGCAATGATGTCCCCTAACCTAAATTTAAAACTGAGAAGCGTTGGCACTAATTCTTAATTTCATTTAATGTGATGGCTGCCGGTGTTTTTAAAATGGAACGATCCCATACATCATTATTGGGAACACTGGTTCCGTAAAGAAAATCCGCAACAAAACTGTCTTCCGGCAGATGAAGTTCAACGGAAAGCCTTGTCCGGCTGGTCTCGTCCACAGAAGTACTGCTGGAAACATTTAATCCGTTATTAATCAATTCAATATTAATTTCCCGTTGGGATCTTTTCAGAAAGCTGTTGCTATATAGCCCGAAATTTGCTGAAATATGGGTGTAATCTGCAAATTTCCAAAAATCATAAATTGGCTTTTTACCCACAGAAAGATCTCTTATATATTCTTTTATTTTGATATAAAAACGACTGAGAAAAGGATGTTTATTATAATCTGTCCCAAAATAGGCATCATTATCTGTACTGAAAACGGATACTTTAGCATTGGTTTCTTCCAGCATCAGTTTTCCATAAACTTTTGAAAGATCATTATATACTTTGTCCCGACATACATATGCCTGTGAAAGGCCATTGGCGGTCTCAATTTCATATCCGGAAAGCAGAGCATCCCAGATTTTATTGCCTTCAGCATTGGTTTTTTCATTCCTGATATCTGAAACATAGTGATGCAGATCATCAATATGAATGAAGTCTGTAGAAATATACACAGACTGCGGCCCTTCAAGATACCCTCCTCCGATATCGGCATGATCACCCGGCACAAAGATTTCTTTCCAAACATAAGACCCATTTTCCAGTTTCTGATCCTCCATTATTTTTGAATTCTCAAAAAATCCGGTAAGCGGAAAGAAAAAACGGCTCTCATTGACTGCACAGATATGCAAAGCATTCTCTACCTGAGCAGGAATATTCAGATTATAAGTATTAAAAGGTTTAGATTCTACTGTATCAAAAGCTCCTAAGAATTTTATTCTGAAATTTCCCGGAGAATAATGAGTTAAAAGCTGATTGCAGAAAGTTCTTGCCAGCATTCCTCCCCTCCCGAATCCATAGATATAAAAATGGTATTCTTTTGTCTGATCATGAATAATCTGCTCTACAAAATTCCCTGCTTTCTGAAGTTTATCATCGGAAGAATATCCGTTACCATAGGGGGGATTTGCACATGTTGCCATAGCAAAACTATTATCTTCACTGCCCGTTACGGTTCCAATTCCTTCGATATATATTTTTTCATCTCCAATAAATAAACTGTATAATTTATAGATATTGGTGAAGGTACCATAATAACTTTCATTATTGTTCAGCGGTTTATCCGGTGAAAGAATATTGACCCCATTGTTTCCTGTACCGTCAAAGAAAATCCCGACGGAAATCACTCTACTACCATTCATGTTTTTACTTTAATTTTTTTATTACAGATCTTGTTTGTGTTTTTTCAAATAAATTCCCTAAAAGAGACATTCCAAAATAACAGAAGAAAAACAAGGTTAGGTAGAGTGAAAAGTACCAAATAAAAAAATCCGTATTTCTACGGAATCAGATTACATTTTTTCAAGGGAATAAATATTGTTAATAATAGCATAAATCACTATTCCCACAGTATTTTTGGCTCCTATCTTCTCCAGAATACGCTGCCTGTGGCTTTCTACGGTTCTGGGACTGATAAAGAGTTTTTCTCCTATTTCGTTATTGGTAAACTCCTGGCAGATCAGTTTTACCACGTCTTTTTCTCTTTCAGACAGTTCATCTTCTGTTTCAAAAAGAGAATTTTTCTTGGCAGAACCATTCATATAGGTAAACAGCATCTGATGGTCTTCCGCAGTAAAGAAAACTCCATTTTTATCAACCATCGTAATGGCATCAATAAATGTTTTTTTATTTGAATTTTTGGGAAGAAAAGCCGATACTCCGAGCTTGACCATATATCCTAAAATAGAAGTTTTATAATGGGATGAAAGGATAATAATTTTAAGATCGGGATATTTTTCCTTCAGAATTTCTACCAGTTCAAAACCGTTCATAGGTTTCATCTGAACATCTACAAGGGCAATATCAGGAAATTCATTTTCTGAAAGTTTTCCGAGGTCTTCTATAAAATCGGGGCCATTATCCGCGGTAAGGCATACCGATATATTTTTTTCATTGGACAGCAACATTTTTACCCCTTCGAGGATCAGCTGTTCATCATCAATCAGTGCTAGTTTGATTTGGGAACTCATGATATTTTGGAATTTTTATAATTAAACGACTTCCTTTATTTGAAAAAGTTTTTTTCCATTTGTGTGTTGCGTTCATTGATTTGATACGGGATTCTATATTTTTTATTCCCATTCCTTTTTTCACTTCTTCATATTCAAAACCCTGTCCGTTATCAGAAATAATAACAGCCGTATTTTCAGGATAATCTTTAATATAGATCCAAAGATCTTCTGCTTCAGAATGCTTGATTACATTGGTAGTAAATTCCTGAATAATCCTGTACAGCTGCACTTCTGCGAAAAGATCTTTCTTTTCATATCCCGGCATCACCTGCAGGGATATATTAATTTTATGGGAAAGGTTGGCTATTAATTCCTCAACGTATAAAACCAGCCCTACCGATTCCAGATTTACAGGGTACAATGAATGGGAAATACTTCTGGCTGCATCAATCAGAGAAGACATCTGGCCATAGATATTTTTTTTTATCAGCTCATCACCCTGGGTATCAAGGTTATTCAACCATAAAGAAAGAATATTGAGCCGGTTTCCGATGTCATCATGAATCATTACTGCAATTCTCTTTCTTTCTTCTTCCTGGGCTTTGATGTTTTCCAGTACTAATTTTTTCTGATGAAGAACTTCAGCCTCATGCTGCACGTTTTTCTCTTTAATAATTCTGGTTATAAAAGCTCTGTAGGCAAGCAGAATAAAAGATACTATAACTGTTATGGTAACAATTATAAGGATCAGCAGATTGATATTTAAAGTTACTTCTTTAATCTGGCAAATGTGTATAAAAATGAACAGTACAAAATACTCGAAAGAATATTATTGGCACTGAGAATAATATAATAATCGTTTTCCGACAGATCTGCAATCTGGTGCTGAATGATAAAAATAAATACCGAAACTGAATAATAGAAAAAGATACTGGCATCTACCAGAATAAAACGATTCTGTGCAGAGGTATTTTTAATCTCACGGATCAGGATAGCCCCGGAAAGGCAGATAATAACAATATTGGAAACTACTTTTGCAATATCTGCATTGGACGGATAATCAAACCCATATTTTGAAATCATAAAACTTCCAGCAAGCAAGCCTGTAAGACCCAGAGTATATTTCGGCCAATCCAGTTTTCTGATAAATAAACCTGTCAGCAAAAAAAATTCTCCTGCAATGTAAAAAGGATAAAGAAATGATGTATCATTAAGTCTGAAGATATAGGGCAGCGCCAGATTCAGCAGTTCAATAAAAAAAAGAAAAGCAATACAATGAAAATACTGCTTTTCTTTTTGGTTTAATATGCGGTATTTTACTGCTCCCAGCAGTATAACAGATAGAAGCAGTGCATAATTCAGGAATAAAATTGCCTTATAAAGTCCAGCCATTCCTCAGTTTATCGTTTTTAAAATCCACTTCCTACATCTACATCCGGAATACGGCAGATAGGAGGACATGGTTTTGCCCAGTCATAAGTATTGGAAACAGTCTCTGCTCCCAGTTCCGAATTTCTAAGATTTGCTCTGGAAGAAATAAAAATAAGAGTTACCAGCATTTTTCCATAGATATCATTGTATCTAAGGCCAAAAGAACAGGTAATACCCAACAAACCATCATCTTCAAGGCAAAGGTCTGCGGTAGGAACATAGAATTTTCTGAAAATTCCAATGCCTTCATTTTCTCTGCATTCTTTATAAAACCACTCCATTCCTTCGTTTCTCCAACGTTCAATAGCTGATACAGCTATATCCTGCTCAAGAATAGGTGCGTTGGAAACCGGGAATCCCATATTAGCATTCTTCTCTGTACTCTCAAGATTTTTAGAAAGAACGGCGTTTCTAATAACAGTATATTCCTGAACTTCCTGTAGTCTCAAGTCTTTATCAAGCTCTGTAAGGAAACTGTACGGATATTCTTTAACGTCTATTTTTACCCCTTCATTATTCATTGGATAAAAAATAAGGATCATACGATCTCTATAAACTCCTACTGCTGCACAAAAGTCTTTATAATCCTTAAAGCCCTTCATCCACTCAAGGTGCTCACTGGAAATATTAAAAACATAGTTGGTAGGAATCAGCTTTTGAATTTTGGAAAAGTCAGAGAAATACGCTTTCCATTCGTTTGATGCTGCTCTGCATTCTTCTACAGGGAGCATATAGTCTACAATGTTTAATGTTGACATAAGCATAGTTTTTAGTCCTATAAAAATATATAAACTAAACATGCTATGCAAGTAAGATTTTAATTAATAATTTTTCACAGTAATATGATAACAGCTCTGTTGTCTTTCTTTAATGTAATATATTCTACCGGCATTTTGATAGTGCTTTAAAACTTTCTCAAGTGCTATTTCCATTTTCGGATTGTACTTCAGAACGTTGTTGAATCTTACATAAGAAATGTCAAAAGAGTTACCATAATTGTGAGAACTAATCCCTAATGAGGCATTGGAATTTACTCTTCTCAACCTGCACTGGTCTTCAAGTGTTCTGGTAATGGATGAAACGGTGAAAGTGCCTCCTTTTGTATCTTTACTGAACTTTGAACCTATTTTCTCAAGGGTAGTTTTGGCCTTGGATACCATATAAGCCCTGCTGTAATCAAGTCTCTGGACCTGATATCCTTTACCTGATTTTTTTATTTTGTGGAATTTACCTTTGTTGATATACTTTTGCAGTGTTTTGGAATCTTTAAGCAGCTGTATTCCAAAACTCTTTGAGGCATCAAGATGGGGTTTGTAAAGCGGTGTAGGTTCAACCTTCAATACAGTAGTAAGATCATAGCAGGGAAAAGCCTTTTTTGCTGCCTGCGAATAATGTAAACTATAAATAAAGGGTACAAAGACCACACAAAGAAACTTTCTCATTCACCATCCTTTTAAATTACAAATGAAAGATAAAACATTTATGTTATATCTTTCAAAACCGACTATAATACTCTATAAATAAATCCCAAACAAACTTTACACCAAATTATCGATTTTATAATTTTTGTTCACACTTTTTTGAGTTTTTTTTTCAGTTTTAACTTTTTACTTTAAGATTTAAATTTTACATTTGAGATACATAAATAATAAACAACATGATAAAAAAACTTTTCGCTGAATTTTTCGGCACATTTTGGCTTGTTTTCGGAGGTTGTGGAAGCGCTGTTTTCGCAGCTGGTGTTCCTGACATTGGCATTGGACTTTTAGGAGTTGCTTTGGCATTTGGTCTTACTGTTCTTACGATGGCTTACGCTGTAGGCCATATCTCAGGAGGGCACTTTAATCCGGCAGTTTCTTTTGGACTTTTAGCAGGGGGAAGATTTCCTGCCAAAGACCTTATTCCTTACATCGTAGCCCAGTGTCTGGGAGCTATTGTAGCAGCAGGATGTCTGTATACAATCCTAAACGGTGCAGGAGCGGTAGAATTCTCAAAACCCGGAGATTTTGCCACGAACTTTTACGGAGAAGCCGTTTACAACGGAAAAGCTTTCAGCATGGGAGCCGCATTCCTGGCTGAGTTTTTATTAACTGCCTTTTTCCTTATTGTGATCATGGGAGCTACAGATAAATGGGCCAACGGTAAATTTGCCGGTCTTGCTATCGGTCTTGCTCTTACTTTGATTCACCTTATTTCTATTCCTATTACCAATACTTCAGTAAACCCTGCAAGATCACTTTCACAAGCTGTCTTCATGGGAGGAATTGCCATGTCACAGCTTTGGCTGTTCTGGGTAGCTCCTATTTTAGGAGGAGTTGTAGGAGGATTGATCTACAAATTCCTGCTTCAGAGAGACACTGCAGAAGTTGCGGATTAATTTTTAAAATAATATTCAATGATAAAATCCTGTCAGGCGGCAGGATTTTTTTATTTTCTGTTTTGAATAAATTATTCTAAATTTTTAAAACGCAAAGTTTTTATATGAAAATGTTTTTATTTAAAGTGAGCAAAGTGATAACGACTGCGTCGTTGATTGAGCGATATGATAGCCTCAACTTAATCAGAATCAATTTCATTGATTTCTTCTTTGCTTCCTTAAAATATTTAAAAGAGTAAACTAAACTTTGCGTTTAAATCATACTGATAAGCTTACCAGAAATCTTTTAGCATTATTTCAGCTTTTTGATATCAAAAGGATTCTTGAAAATAAGTTCTTCATGTTTTCCTTTGATCTCCATTTTGCGTTGAAGCAGATTGAACGCCATTTTTCTGATGAAAAGGTCTTTATCATTCAGTTTCCAGTAAGAATCTTCGTGAAGTTTTCTGGGTGGGCGGATCAGATAGAATTCAGTTTCCCAGGTATCTGCATTATGGTAAAATTCAATGATTCCGCAATGTTCGGGGATAAGAGCAGCATCTATCATTCCCATCGGAAGCAAAAAGCTAAAAGAATTACATATATAATCACCACAGGAAATTTTATCGTGTTTCAGAAATTTTTCTCCGGTATCTTTATTGAGATATGATTTTTTGAAATCATTTTTAAAATCACTTTTCGAAAACTTAATCTCTATTTCATGACTTTCCCCTTCTGAATCTATGATCAAAATATCTGCTTCCCAATCAGCCTGGAAATAATTGGTCAGTACAATTTCTTTTTCAAAATCGCAGTGGGAATGGATGTAGGCGTGGATAAGTTCTTCAATTTTGAGCATTGGTTATAACTGTAAAATGTACAATGTAAAAAGTATTAATGATAATGCGCTCTCCTAATAGTCAATATTATAAACGCAATGTTCACAAAATATTTATTTACTGCTGTTAAATGTTCGCAAAGGCGTTTCACTCAGCAAAAGTTGCGGGTTATCTTTTCTTTATTTATTACGATTAGAAAAAATTGACAAGCGTAGCAAATTGACTATTACTTTTTACATTCAGTCTTTTAGCTTACCAGCAGGCTGCATCCTCTGATATCGGAATGATCTATTCTTCCTAATACCTGAAATTTCTCTCCTATAATCTTCCCTAAATCCTGTGTTGCAATAAAGGAGCAGGAATGAGTATTGGCAAGATCGATGATATTAATAGCCCCGGTTCTTCCTTCTTTTTCATAGGCCAGAGGATCTTCAGCATTCCGAACCATGATTCTCATCCAATTCGGGCATTTATATTCATTATTTCCAAGAGAATATGCCTGTGAAAGCAGCTCTGTCATGGAGTATTCTGAGTAGATTTTATCTGTCTTAAAGCCGTCCTGTAAGATTTTCAGCAATTCATCTTTGGTCATTTCTTCTTTTCTGCCTTTCATTCCTCCGGTCTCAATCACTACTAAGTTGTCAAGAAAATTCAGAGATTCTCCGCTCCTTTCAGAATGACAGTAATCCAGGAAATCAAGAAGAGCAAAGGAAACTCCGAAAAGAATGACTTTTTTATCCTGAAGTGTATTCAATAACTCAAAAAGATCTGAATGGTTATAAAGGAAATATCCGTTTTCCGGTTTGGCAGATTTCTTCATCAGATAATCTACCATATAGATCAATGACGAATTCTGTTTTTCCAGATAACTTGGAAGTAAGCCCAGAAATATAAAATCTTCCGGTTTCCCGATAAACTGTTCAAAACTTTTATAAATACTTTCTTCGTAAAGTTCCGGATCTGCAATAAAATGCCTTGACAGATTCATCTGGGTTGTTCCTGAACTCTGAAAAAACAGATCTGTTTTTATATTTTTATCCAGAATCTGATGGTTTTTGAACATTTCGATAGGTAAAAACGGAATTTTCACCAAGCTATCTACCTCATCAGGATTAATATTCAGAAAGTCTATGAATTTCCTGTATATTTCAACATTTTCATATTGATAACGGAATGTTTTCAATGATGCATTCAGGAAATCCTGTTCAGTCTGTATATTGAATATATTTTTTAATTCCATAACTTTTTAAGCACCTTATCACTTCAGTACAAAGCAATTATAAAGATAAAATATTGATATTTAATAATTTTTTAATCTACAAATTCTATTTTGGTAAGCTTCTTGCTCATACCTGAATGGAATATGGATTAAAAACAAGAGTGGGTTTCCACCCGTTCGAAAGTTACCTCTTTTTAGGGGTAATTTTTTTTGCTCTATTTTTCAAAAGTCTTCAGTTCAAAATCTTTCTCAAAAACACCATAAGTAAAATAGGAAATCCAGTCTCCGAGGTTGACATATTTTGAATTCTGTTCCAGATCAAGTACCATTGGCAGGTGTCTGTGTCCATAGATGAAATAGTCTATCTTCTCAGACTTCAGCTTTTCTTTAGAGTAAATGATCAGGAACTCTTTATCTTCTCCCAGGAATGCTTTGTCTTCTTCTCCTGAGATCATTTTATTTTTCTGGGAAAGGTATAATGCAATTTTCATCGCAATATCGGGATGAAGCCATTTGAAGAACCATTGTGCCACCGGATTTGTGAATAATTTTTTCATTCTTTTATATCCTTTGTCACCAGGTCCCAGCCCGTCTCCATGAGCCAGCAAAAACTGCTTTCCTCCCATTTCAAAATATTGTTTCTGATAAAATACTGTACAGCCAATTTCCTCTTCCAGATAATCTTTCATCCACAGATCATGGTTTCCGACAAAGAAATAGATATGAATTCCTCTGTCTTTAAGTTCTGCAATTTTCCCAAGTACCCGGACGTATCCTTTGGGAATAACATGCTTCCATTCATGCCAGAAGTCAAAAAGATCACCCATTAAAAACAAAACCTGAGCATCTTCTTTGATCTCATCCATCCAGCGTATAAATTTTTCTTCACGCACTTTGCTCTCACTTGGAGTGGGTGCTCCAAAATGCTGATCTGAAGCGAAGTATACTTTTTTTCCAGGTTCTAAATTAATTATCGTTTTTAACACCTTCTGAGTTTTGGGGTAAATTATTGATTATCTTCTGCAAACCATTCTCCATAAGAGTTTTCTGTCTCATGAAGTTTAAGATAGGCTAAAGAAATTCCTTCAGGAAGTTTTGATTTGATTTTAGCAGCAATAGCGTACAACATGTTTTCACAGGTGGGCTGAAAGCTGCAATAGATTACTTTATGACCTTTCTGTTCCAGGTCATCCCCCAGCTCTTTGTGTGGAGACAGAGCATTTACAAGAACCGCATGGTCCCATACATCTACAATTTCGGAATTTACGATACTTTTGATATCTCCGAAATCTACCACCATTCCATTTTTAGGATTTTCAATATCATTGATCGGTTTTCCTTTCACTGTTACGAACAGCTTATAGGAATGTCCATGCATATTTTTACACTTCCCATCGTAATTGTAAAGCACGTGAGCTGTTTCAAATGTAAAAATTTTTGTAATACGTATCATACTGCAAAGATAGGATAAAACCGCTTAACACAGAAAAGACTGTTTCTATTACAGTGATATTAATATATACTTTTAGTCAATCTTAAAGGTTAAATTATTATCCTGTGAGCCATCAACATTGATAGCGTTGTAAGGTACAGAAAGCCAACCGTTTTTATTCATAACAAATTTGAACTGATGGGTTATTCCTTTTTCAAACTGAGATTTCGGCAATACCAGCTCAAAAGTATTGTTCTTTTTCAAATTCATACAATATACCTGATTATCAGGATTCCAATCATTAAATGAGCCTGTAACTGAAACACTTTTGATATATTCTATGTTTTGTTTGTCTGGAAACTGGTAAGAAAAAATAATATTGTCCTTCTCTGTCCGGTAGCCATATATTTCTTTTTTAAGATCAGGATGAACAAAAGGTTCAGACTTTGTATATTCTTCTGCCAAGGTGTAAGGATTCAGCATACGCTTATTCATAATACCAGCAATTTGATTGATCATCTGATACATCACCGCAAATTCTTTATATCCGTTGTACATTACTACAATAGCCATATTATTATCCGGGAAAATCCTGTAAGCACTTACATTTCCACCTGAAAAATTATAAGATCTAATATTATTAAAGGTATCCATATCCCAGCCATTAGTGAAGCTGATATCTTTATTTTTATATTCAAACGGTTTCCACATCAATTCTTGTGTAGCAGGTTTTAGAAAATCATTCTTACTCAAATGAATACTCCACTGTAAAAAAGCAGGCAATGCAATGGCCAGACCATTGGCTGAATGCGCTCTTCTTCCTTCCACAAATGTAGATTTATCGTATTGATGTGTATCTTTATTATAGATATATTTTACAATTCTGTTGGGAATTTTTTCAATAGAATTGGATGAAAATACCATCTGATTTTTAGAATCCGAAAACTGATTCTTCAGGATATAATCTTCAAATTTCTCTCCTGTTATTTTTTCAATGATCATCGCAATCAGCATGTAGTTTGTCTGATTGTACCTGTAATCACTTCCGGTTTCAAATTCCATTTTTTCTTTTGATAACCGCGCAATCACCTCGGCATTGGAAGCATCTGTTGCAATATCACTGAAACGGATCCAGTCTGGTAATCCTGAGGAATGAGATAAAAGATTTTTCACCCGAACATTTTGCCACTCTGCCGGCACATTATCAATATATTTTGATATCTTATCTTCCAAAGATACTTTTCCCTGCTCTACAAGCTGAAAGAGCCCAATATTTGACATCAGTTTCGTAGTAGAATAGATCCTGAACATGGAATTGCTATCTACTTTTTTATCACTCTCTAAAGTTTCCGTTCCATAGTATTTCTGGAAAGTTACTTTATTATTCTTGACGATTCCTACGGCCATCCCTGGTATCTCATTGATTTGAATAACCTTTTTTAGATAGCTATCAATTGCTTTTGACTGGTCTGCAGTCTGACTATAACCTGTGAAGAAAAAGCTTAAAAAAAGTATCGTTAAAACGGATGGTTTCATGGTAATGTTTGTTTGATATGTCTCTATTAAAAACAATTGTGGGTCTTATTATATTACATAGAAGAAAAAATCAGTTATTTTCCGGGAACTAATTTACCTGTTTCAAAACCTAGCTCATTCAAATAATCAAGTCCGTTTTGTATATCTATTGAATTGGAACCTGACCATCCTTTTTTTAATCCCAATACAATCAACTGTTTGATGTATTTGGGTTCATTAAGATTGACCTCATCTTCCGAGCTTGTAAATTTATTTACCAGCTTAACCCCTGATTTTAAAGGCTGTCCCATCATATAATCATCGGCAGTAACAAATTTGATGATTAAAGGTGTTTGTTTTTGCCCTCTTAAAAAAACTTTCACAGTCAGAGTATTGGTTTCCGTTTCAGAATGGAATTGATTTGTTACAGAATACACATACTCAATATTATTAATGATGATTTTTCTCAACTTATTTTTCATTGCCTCATTTTATTCAACCTATTTTTAGTTATATTTTATCCTTTTCTCAAATCTATTAATGACTTTGTACTCTTTATCTTTAATAACAATATCATAATTTCCTTTATTTAGGATTAAAAAACGATTGTCTTTAGAGGTATTGATTTCAATGATATCGGCAGGAATTCCTTTTTGCTCAAATTCACCTTTCCGGTAAGCCAAAACCATAATCGGATATGTTGAAATTTTAGATGCCGGAATTTTATAAAACTTCCGGTTTTCCTTCAGCATCCAGCCTGGTCTGCCTTTGATATATTTTGTAACAGGATGAATGACTTTAATATCTGTATACAGTTCTTTATCTTCGCCGTTATAGATCATTTCGTTATCATCTTTCAAAACAACCGGAACAGTATTGTTTACCAATCTCAAAAGTGGTTCATTATACTTCTGAGAACTTTTTTCTGAAAACTGAGTTTGGTCAATGGTAAACGGATTGATCCCTGTTAAGTCTGAAAGTCGTCCAGCCATTGTTTTTTCCCAGGATTTATGGATTCCTTCATAAGCATGCTGATATCCACAATAAATCAGATATTTCCCCTCTTTGTTTTGCTGCATAAAATCGGAGATATTTTTGGCTTCTCCAATTTCTCTTTCTTTATTGTTTCCTTCTGCTTCGTAGGGAAAAAGCTTAAATCCAATTTTCAGAGCATTGTAAATAAAGTTTCCGAATTCCGGTTCCTGAGAATAATATCCGCTGTTGAGCGTAACAAATTTCATGGTATTTAAAGAGTCTCCTTCGAGTGTTTCAACTCCCAAGTATCTGTAACCTCTGTCATATAAACCCTGAAGTAAGGAAGATGCAAATGTTCTGTGGCTGGCATTGTGATGTGCTTCATTAATGATAATGATTTTCTCATTGGCTGCTTTTTTCAGAATATACTCTTTTGCATTGACCGGAATTAATTTTGTGAATTTCAGACTATCCGCAGCGGTTAGCTTTTTCTCTCTTCCGAAAGTCTGGTCCCAACTTTCCAATGCTGGTTTATATTGCCCGCTTATGGAATAATATGTTGCCCCCATCTGACTTCTCCAGGATTGACTTTGAGCAGGATCTCCCACCTTCTTTTTAATATCATCAGAGAACAGGTAAGGGTTTTCCTGACTATGAGCTGCTATGCCCAACAATAGTAAAGCCAACGAATAAAAGAATTTCATGTTATGTAGTTTTTTATTGAATATTGTAGGTTAAAAATAAAAAATCAAAGTTCTATTCCATACTTTGATTTTAATTATTTTATCTGTCTAAAAAAATTTCTCGAGCCAGTCAATTCCCAGACGTTTGATCTTCTTGGTTTCCGGATCGAAGAGAATCCAGAGTGTACTTGAATCTACCACAAGTTCATCATTACAATAAAATTCGACTTTTCTTGGTTGTTTGGCCCCTTCAGGAGTCATAGGATAGGTTCTTACTGTGATTATATCATTCAGATAAACCTGTTTTTTATATTGAATATGGTGGTCCAGAAGCATCCAGACATCATTTACATATTCGGTTTGATGTTTCAGAAGGTCCCAGTGTTCTCCTGCCACTTCTTCCACCCAATGCACATATTGTACATTATTTACATGGTTGTTCTGATCAATATGTTCTTCGGTTACCTTTATCTGTTTTTCGTACATTAAATTCATGCTCCTGAAAGTTTACTCAAATTTATCATTTTAAAACAGAACTTCCATTTTCTAAAATAAAAAAAACGGAATCAGATATCTCTGATTCCGCTCAATATTCAGTATATTGAAATTATTATTTAGATTTCCCGGCAGGCTTAGCAGCAGTTGCTGTAGCTCCCAGTTTACTTTTTACAATTGCAGTAATATCCTCACTTCCGTCAGTATAAAGCAGGTTATTAGATTCCTGTGCTGCTGTATCAAATACATAGTTCAGGTTTTTTTCTTTAGCTACAGCAAAGATAGTATCTCTTACTTTCTTTTGTAGTGGAGAAAGCATTTCATTTTGTTTAGCAGAAATATCTTTAGCAGCCTGCGCTCTTGTTTCTTCTATTTTTTTACCTAAACTTTGTAATTCTGTTTGTGCTGCAATCAGTTCTTTAGTTACAGCTTCTTTATTAGCCTCACTTAAAGTTTTTTCTTTATCCTGTGCCGCTTTCAGTTTAGTCTGATAATCATTGATCAGCTTTTCAATTTCAGTCTGCTTTGTTTTAGTCAGATTATCAATAGTAGTTCCTATAGTTTTTACTTCAGATAAACTTGCAAAAATATCTTCTGTATTTACACTTCCAATCTTCTGTTGAGCATTGGCAGCATTTGCAGTAAGTGTTAATCCTAATGTAATAAAAAGTACTTTAATTAAATTCATTTTTTAATAATATTTTTTCGTACCCAAATATAATTCAAATTTTAATTACTTATCAAATGACATTTACTCCTTTGTTACTCTATGATTTGAACGAACTAAAAACAGGCTTACAGTGTTTTAAACAAAGAAAAACCTCCCTAATAAGGAAGGTTTAACATCAAAAATATGGAAAAAAATGACTAATGGAATTGTGCAGTTTCTGTAGAATCTTTCATAGCTACAGTGGCTGAAGAACCGTTTGTAACAACATTCTGTATTTCATCAAAATACCCTGTCCCTACAAAAGACTGATGCTTCACCGCTCTGAATCCCTTTTGCTGCAAGGCAAACTCACGCTCCTGCAGTTCTGAGTACCCAGCCATTCCTCTTTCTTTATAGGCTAAGGCCAATTCAAACATTGCCGTATTCAGGGCATGGAAACCAGCTAATGTAATAAACTGGAATTTGTACCCCATTTTTGCCAGCTCTTCACGGAAAGTAGACATTTCTTCTACACTCAGTCTTGCTGCCCAGTTGAATGAAGGGGAACAATTATAAGCAAGCATTTTCCCAGGAAATTTTGCATGAATTCCTTCTGCAAATCTCCTTGCCTGCTCCAGATCAGGATTTGAGGTTTCCATCCAGATCAGATCTGCATATGGTGCATAGGACAACCCTCTGTCGATTCCCTGTTCTACTCCGTTTCTTACTACATAAAATCCTTCAGTAGTTCTCTCTCCTGTTACGAATTTTTTATCTCTGTCATCAATATCAGAAGTCAGCAAATCTGCAGCATCCGCATCTGTTCTTGCAATAATAAGGCTCGGAACTCCCAATACATCGGCAGCCAGACGTGCAGCAATCAGTTTGTTGACCGCCTCCTGCGTTGGCACCAATACTTTCCCGCCTAAATGTCCACATTTTTTTGCGGATGAAAGCTGATCTTCAAAGTGTACGGCAGCTGCTCCTGCTTCAATCATCTGCTTCATCAGTTCAAAAGCATTCAGGTTACCTCCAAAGCCGGCTTCTGCGTCAGCAATGATAGGTACCAGATATTCTTTATCTCCGGTTCCACTCACAGATTGTACCTGATCTGCTCTCAATAAGGCATTATTAATTTTTTTTACCACGGAAGGCACTGAATTGGCAGGATACAGTGACTGATCCGGATACATTTCTCCTGATAAATTGGCATCTGCGGCCACCTGCCAACCTGAAAGATAAATAGCTTCCAGTCCGGCATCTACTTCCTGTACTGCCTGATTACCTGTAAGCGCTCCAAGTCCTGCCACATAATCCTGGTTATTTAATTTATTCCAGAATTTTTTGGACATTTCCGTAGCAATCGTATATTCTATGGTATAAGAACCACGGAGTTTCAAAACTTCCTCAGCAGTATATGGTCTTTTCACGCCATTCCAACGTGGGTTTGTCAGCCAGTCCTGTTCTATTGCCTGGATTTGTTCTTGTCTTGTTTTCATAATATTTGGATTTTGTTTGATTAGATTTAAAAGTAATTTTGTTGCTAGTTGCTGGTTCTATTGTTAATTCATGATCTGGTTTTTAACCAGCAACTATAAACCAGCAACCAACATTTTTCCTAAATAAAAGGATATGCTTTAAGGGTCAGGAATTCTTCAAAGTTTTCAGAGAAGATCAGTTCATTGAAAAGCTCTTTGGCAAGATTGAATTTTCCGTTTTTGAAACGGGCTTCTCCTACATACTTTTCAATATTGTCCATTTCTTCGCTTTCCCACTGTAAAATCATATTGCGCGTAAGTGTTCTGTCATCACTTAACACTGCTTCATTTTTCAGCCATTGCCAGATCTGTGTTCTTGATATCTCTGCAGTAGCTGCATCTTCCATAAGATTATAAATAGCAGCAGCACCAGTTCCCATCAGCCAGCTTTCAAGATAAAGAATTCCTACATTGATATTTTTTCTGACTCCTTTTTCGGTAATATCACCTTTGGGAATCTCCAGCAGATTACTTTCTGTAATGTGGTATTCAAATTTTTTATCGATCTGATTTCTGGAAGGCATATACTGATCAAAAATTTCTTTTGCCACTGAAACTAATGCAGGATGCGCTACCCAGGTTCCGTCGTGACCATTTTTTACTTCCCGTTCTTTATCATTTCTTACTTTTTCAAAAGCAATATTATTGGCTTCATCATTATCTTTTACAGGAATCTGAGCTGCCATTCCGCCGATAGCATGTACATTTCTTTTGTGACATATTTCAATGACTCTTTTGGAATAGGCACTCATAAAAGGGGAAGTCATAGTCACCTGATCTCTGTCCGGTACAATAAACTCCGGAAGGTTTCTGAATTTTTTGATATAGGAAAAAATATAATCCCATCTGCCACAGTTCAGACCTGCGCTGTGCTCTTTTAATTCAAATAAAATTTCATCAATCTGAAATGATGCAGTAATGGTTTCTATTAAAACTGTAGCTTTAATTGTTCCCTGCTGAATTCCCAGATAGTTTTGCGCAAAGACAAAAACCTCATTCCACCAGCGCGCTTCTTTATAGTGTTCCAGTTTCGGAAGGTAGAAATAAGGGCCGCTTTCCTTTTCTAAAAGCGACTTGGCATTTCTGAAAAAATACATTCCAAAATCAATCAATGAACCGGAAGCTTTCTCACCATTAATTTCAATATGCTTTTCCGGAAGATGAAGTCCGCGGGGACGAACCTGCAAAACTGCAGGCTTTTCAATTAGCGTATAGGCTTTTCCTGTTTCGTTTACAAAATCAATAGTACGATTAATAGCATCAGAAAGATTAATCTGCCCCTGAATACAGTTTTCCCATACCGGCGAGCTGCTGTCTTCAAAATCTGCCATAAACGTAGAAGCTCCGGAGTTCAAGGCATTGATAATCATCTTGCGGTCTACTGGTCCTGTAATCTCTACTCTTCTGTCTGACAAATCTTCCGGCAAAGGTGCACACACCCAATTTCCATTTCGGATTCCTTCTGTTTCTTTTAAAAATTCAGGAAGATTTCCCTGATCGAAATTTTGCTGTGTATTTTTTCTCTCTTTTAAAAGTTCCAGTCTTTTATGATTGAAATTCTGATGAAGTGCAATCAGAAAATCTGCTAAATCCGGTGTAAAAACTACTTCAAACTGCTTCTGTGCTTTTATTTCTAATTGAGTCTTGGTTTCCATAACATATTGATTTTGTGATTTGATATTACAAACATAAATAAAAATATTCACAAATAGCGAACGTTCGCTAAATTTATTTAAAAATTATTATGCGAATAATCGCATCTAATTATTTATATTTGAGTAATGAATTCAGAAAGCGACTTTATCAAAACAGTTTTCGGGCTAAAACTGAAACAACAGAGACAAAAGAAAAACTGGTCTCTGCAGGATCTTGCTGTAAAGACAGGATTATCAAAATCTTACCTTAACGAAATTGAAAACGGAAAAAAATATCCCAAACACGATAAGATTATTCAGCTTTCTGAAGCTCTAAGCTGCACTTTTGATGATCTGGTTTCTACCAAACTTGATAAAAGCCTAGCCCCTTTCAATGAAATTCTGCAGTCTGATTTTTTCAAAGAAGTTCCATTGGAGCTGTTCGGAATCAACAAAAACAACCTTATCAGTATCATCAGTGATGCTCCAAAAAAAGTAACAGCTTTCATCAATGCATTGATAGAAATTTCTCAGAATTATAATCTTGGAAAGGAAAGATTTTATTTTGCAGTATTAAGGTCATTTCAGGAATTGTATGATAATTATTTTCCGGAAATTGAAGAAAAAGTGAATTTGTTTATTCTGGAAAATCATGTACAGCCCGGCAAAAATTTGAAGTCTGAGATTCTGGAAAAAATTCTTACAGAAAAATTCAGCTACACCATTCAATCTGAAGATTTTGAAAAATATGGAACTCTAGACAATCTTCGTTCGCTTTATATTCCGGAGAGAAAACTATTACTGTTGAACCAAAAACTGGAAAAAGACCAGAAAACATTCATTCTGGCTAAAGAAATCGGCTTCAATGTACTGGAATTAAAAAATCGTCCCAACACGTATTCATGGCTTGATTTTGGAAGTTTTGAAGAAATTCTGAATAACTTTTATGCTTCTTATTTTGCAGGTGCCCTGTTAATTTCAAAAGAACCTGTCATTGAGAAGACATCAGAGTTTTTCCAGCATAATACATGGGAAGCTGTAAATTTTGAAAATCTTATCAACAGTTTTACCCGTTCCCCCGAAACATTTTACTACCGACTGACCAATATTCTTTCGGCTGAAATGGGAATTAAGGATTTGTTTTATCTGTGTCTGGTAAAAAAGAAAAATTCAGATAAAATTCAGATTTTAAAAGAACTTCATCTGAACCACCAGCAGGCACCTCACGCCAATGCAACCAACGAACATTACTGCAGAAGATGGATTGCTGTGAAAAATCTTGATCATTTGAAAGAAAATGAAACCCTTACCGATGCCCAAATATCCCATTATAAAGATCAGGGAATAAGCTATCTTGTGATTTCCACTTCACAAAAAAATCCTTTTTCAGATGGAAGCAACAGAAGTTACTGCCTTGGTATTTTATTGAATTCACAGACAATCAAAAAAATAAGTTTTATAAAATCTCCTTCTTTAAAAACTATCAATGTAGGAGTTACCTGCGAATCCTGCAGTATTGCTGATTGCGAAGTGAGACAGGCACCGCCGGTAAGACTGGAAAAGGAGCATTTTAATCTAAGCATGAAAAACGCTGTAGAGAAGATAAGGAAGAGGTTTGAGGAATAAAGGGTGAATGGTGAATCGTCAATACGCTTTGCTTGTCAATTTTTATACTGTTATAAATTGTTCTCTTATAGACTTCTTACAATTGACTATTCATTTGCGGAGCAAAATTCACCATTGACTTTATTAACTTTTATTTCCTATCTTAGTACAAAACACAGTCATGATATTAGATTTATTGTTTCCCAACCGTTGCATCCACTGCAACAGAATTATTGATCCTGAACTTTTGGTGTGTGATCTTTGTTTTAGCCAGATTTATTTCACCCATTATTCCTATTTTGAAAACAATCCGATCAAGGAAAAATGCAGCTTGCTTTTTCCTGTTGAAAACACTTTTGCTTTACTGCAATTTGAAGAAGAAAGTTTAAGCCGGCAGATCATCCATGAACTAAAATACAAAGGCCGGGAAAAAGCCGGAAAGATCCTTGCAGACTGGACAACAGAACGTCTGGATTTCGATCACGAAAAACCTGATTTACTGATAAGCGTACCACTTCACCCAAAGAAACTTAAGGAACGGGGATACAATCAGCTTCATTTATTCACTGAAACATTATCTTCATTTTATAACATCCCTTTTGACCATCAATTAATTAAACGAAATTACTATTCAAAAGCACAGGCTTTAAAAGATAAGAAACACAGATTGGAAGCCGTCAATACATTCTCTATCACAAAATCTGTTACAGGAAAACATATTCTTCTGATTGACGATGTTTTTACCACAGGAAATACAGTTTCATCAGTTGCATGGGAGATTTTAAACGCAGGAAACAATAAAGTGAGTGTTTTGGTGATGGCAATGGATGTCTGATATGGGATACGGGTTTCGAGATACGGGATGCGAGGGATTAAATTCGGGATGCATAGTACGAAATCATATTCAAAAATACTCTCAAAACTCTAAAGCCCTCAAACTCTAAATCACTCCCACACTCTTACCCTCTTACTCTCCTCCCCAATCTATTTTCATCCTTCGATTCTTTTTCTTAATTTTCCGGAAACTAAACAACTATGCCAAATCTGCTTTTATTACACGGAGCTTTAGGTCACAGCGACATTTTCACACCTTATTTGAACGCTCTTTCCCAGCATTTTACGATACACACTCCTTTATTTTCAGGACATGGAAATCAGGAACTTCCGGCAGAGGGTATTAGTATTGAAAAGTATACTCAGGAATTATCAGCATATTGTGAAGTGAATAATTTGAGAGATGTCTCAATTTTCGGGCACAGTATGGGAGGTTATGCAGCACTTTGTTACGCGATGAAAAGTCCTGAAAATGTAAATTCTATTATAACTTTGGGAACAAAGTTTGACTGGACTGAGGAACAGGCTTTAAAAGAAAGTAAAATGCTTAATCCTGATGTCATTCTTGAAAAAATTCCGCAGTATGCCCAACTCTTAGAATCACAGCACGGATCAAAATGGAAGCAGCTTCTTCCTGCTATTGATGATTTGATGATTCGTTTAGGCAAAAATCCTCCGTTGGAAAATAATCTTGCGATGATTAATATTCCTATTCAAATCATGGTGGGAGATAAAGATAATATGGTAACCATCGAAGAAAGCTCAAGGGTCTACAGAAGTCTTCCGAATGCAAAATTGGCCGTACTTCCAGATACAAAACATCCACTGGATAAAGTACGACCAGGTTTATTGTTGAACTTAATAAAAGATTTTTGGAATCTCTCTTAAATTATCTTTGAAGTTTTTCTCCGTAGCTAAGATCTCCGGCATCTCCTAAACCAGGAGTAATATAACCCTTTGATGTTAATTCTTCATCAATGGCTCCTACCCAGATGTGAGCTTCGGGATAGGCATTCTGAATGGTTTCAACACCTTGTTTTGAAGCAATTGCTGCAACAATATGAAGCTGGGTTGGATTTCCATTGGTTAACAGGTCTTTAATTGCTTCAATTAAAGAAGCTCCTGTTGCCAGCATCGGGTCTGCCACAATCAAAGGTCTGCCTTCGATGCTTGGGCATGTCAGATAATCCTGTTTGATTGAGAAATAATCGTTTGCATCATGTTTTCTGTAGGCTGCTACAAAACCGCAGTCGGCTCTGTCCAGATAGCTCAGAATTCCTTCAAACAATGGAACTCCTGCTCTTAAAATAGTGGTAATAACCGGTTGTACAGCAATTTCCCTGCTTTTTATTGTATCTAAAGGAGTTTGAATTTCAACTTCTCTGTACTCCAATCCTTTACTGATTTCAAAAGCGGCAATCTCTCCGATTCTTTCCATATTTCTTCTGAATCTCATTCGGTCATGCTGGATGTCAACGTTTCTAAGTTCGTTAATCCACTCATTGACAAGAGAAAAGTTTTGCGATAAAATAGTAAGCATGAAAATTTTATTTTTAATTTCAGTTAATTAATATTAATTCCTGCAAAATTACAACTAAAAAACGAATTGAAAGATTGGGCCTGGGGAGAAATAAAACATATTAATGAAAATAAACCTTTGCTATATATTACAACTATTTACCGATAAAAAGTCTGATTTTAGTGATTAGCGCAAGGTTTTTAATTTAAAATCAAAAAAAATCCGGCAAGCAAACTTACCGGATTTTCTATGAACATCGTTCTTATTATTTTTGTCTGAAATACACTTCAATCGGAACTCCGGTAAACCCGAATTCTTTTCTCAACTGGTTTTCAGTAAATCTTTTATAAGGTTCCTTTACGTACTGTGGAAGGTTACAGAAGAATACAAACTGTGGTGACGGCGTTGGAAGCTGCACACAATATTTAATCTTGATATACTTCCCTTTCAATGCTGGTGGTGGTGTATTTTCAAAGATTGGAAGCATTACTTCATTCAGTTTTGAAGTTTTGATCTTCTTCTTACGGTCTTCATAAACCTCCATTGCTACTTCTACAGCTTTTAAGATTCTCTGCTTCGTTAAAGCTGAAACAAATAAGATTGGAATATCCTGGAACTGACCGATTTTGTCTTTGATTGATTTTTCAAAATCACGCATTGTATTGGTCTGCTTGTCTTCGATCAAATCCCATTTATTAACAAGGATTACAATTCCTTTTCTGTTTTTCTGAGCCAATCCGAAGATATTCATATCCTGCGATTCCCACCCTTGTGTAGCATCCACCATGATAATTACTACGTCAGAATACTCGATAGAACGAATAGATCTCATTACAGAATAGAATTCAAGGTCTTCGCTTACCTTAGATTTTCTTCTCATCCCTGCAGTATCTACCAATACAAACTCGTGCCCGAATTTATTATATAGAGTCTGGATACTATCTCTTGTAGTTCCTGCAATATCAGTTACGATATTTCTTTCAACATCTAACAAAGCATTTGTCATTGTAGATTTCCCTACGTTTGGACGGCCTGCAATGGTGATTTTAGGTAATCCTTCAAAAGGATCTTTATATTCTGTTGTTGGAAAGTCTCTAACAATATCATCTAAGATTTCTCCTGTTCCTGAACCGGTAGCGGAAGAAAGAGTGTAATATTTATCAATACCTAACTGGTAGAATTCTGTTGCCGGAAGTTCTTCTTTGGCAGAATCTACCTTATTGATAACAATATAAATTGGTTTATTGGATCTTCTTAGTAATCTGTAAATTTCGTAATCTGTATCGGTAAGTCCTTCTTCCACATTCATCATAAAGATAATAGAAGTAGCTTCTTCTACGGCTAATTGTACCTGCTTACGGATTTCTTCTTCAAAGATATCATCTGTACCTACATCATAACCTCCGGTATCAATTACAGTAAAATCTACTCCATTCCAGTCAGATTTTCCGTAGTGACGGTCTCTGGTAACACCGGCTGTAGAATCAACAATAGCTTCTCTTCTTTCTAATAAACGATTAAAAAGCGTGGATTTTCCTACGTTGGGACGTCCAACGATTGCGACAATATTTGACATAAAAAATGTTTAATAATCCTTCTGCTTATGCTCAGGATATGTTATTAATGGGTTACTCCAACTTTTGGAGCCCAATTTTTTGCAAAGATAGGATTTTATTATTTAACGGGGCTTTAAGGATGAAAGCTGGAAGAAGGAGGCTGGAAGTCATTATCCATCGGATAAATTAGCACAAATCTTACTCTTCAAATTGAGCAGACAATATTCACCAACTTGCTGTTTATGGATAGGAGCAGATTTTTTTTAAATTTTTATTAAAAATAATTATTTGGATATCAATAAGTAAAGCGTTTTACACTCTTATTATGTTAATTAATCTTTAATTTTGATTTTCATATTTAAAATAAATTCTATAATTTCGCATCATCGAAACAGACCTATAGTGTAACGGTAGCACTCCGGTTTTTGGTACCGTCAGTCGGGGTTCGAATCCCTGTGGGTCTACAAACCATCCTTTTTTAAGGATGGTTTTTGTTTTTATATCTTCATGATAAATTCTTAAATTGTAAATTTAGCCCGGAGCAGGAATAGTGGCATAGCAGGCCGAAAATTATTTAATCCAACATTAATTAAAAATCCGACTAAAACTAAGTAAAATGACAGATTTAGAATTAAAAAACATCATGGAAATATGTAATAAAGCTACCCAATCTCCATGGACATCCTATATTGAGGGAAGAGACTTTAATTCCGGATCCAGTTTTATAATGACTGGAGAGGAAGAAAACAGAGATTATGATATAGAATTCATTTCAATAAAACCGGAGGATCAGGATTTCATTGCTATGGCAAGAAACGTGATCCCATTATTAGTAGATGAAATTATTACATTAAAAGGAGGCCAATAAAATAAACAAGCTTTCCATTACCCTTTCAAAATCACCGATAAGTATAACAAAACGGGCTGTCTTTGCAAAGACAGCCCGTTTTTATTTTCATTTTTTATTTATTAAACCAGATCAAACCTGTCCAGATTCATCACTTTCGTCCATGCTGCCACAAAATCTTTTACAAATTTACCCTGTGCATCTGCACTTCCGTATACCTCAGCTATTGCTCTCAATTCGGAATTGGAACCGAAAACAAGATCAGCTCGGGTTGCCGTCCATTTTGGCTGACCGGTTGAACGATCTGTTCCCATGTAAAGTTGTTTATCGTCTGACATTGCTTTCCATTGGGTTCCCATATCTAAAAGATTTACGAAGAAATCATTGGTAAGAACTCCCGGACGGCTGGTAAAGACACCGTGTTTTGAACCGTCAAAGTTTGTATCCAAAGCACGCATCCCTCCTATCAGCACTGTCAGTTCTGGTGCAGTAAGTGTTAATAACTGTGCTTTATCAATCAGTAAAGATTCTGTAGATACTGTAAATCTTCTTTTCAAATAATTACGGAATCCATCAGCAATAGGCTCAAGATATCCCATAGATTCTACATCGGTTTGTTCCTGAGAAGCGTCCATTCTTCCTGGGGCTAAAGGAACTTTCACATCCTGTCCGGCATTTCTTGCAGCAACTTCTACTGCAGCATTACCTGCCAGAACAATCAGATCCGCTATTGAGATTTTCTTACCTCCATTTTGAGAATCGTTGAATTCTTTCTGAATTCCTTCCAATACTCCTAATACTTTATTCAGCTGTGAAGGATTATTTACTTCCCAGTTTCTTTGAGGTTCCAGTCTTATTCTTGCTCCATTAGCTCCGCCACGTTTATCACTTCCTCTGAAAGTAGAAGCAGAAGCCCAGGCTGTAGATATAAGCTCTGAATTAGTTAATCCCGAATTTAAAACTTTTGATTTCAATGCTTCCACATCATTTTCGTCAACCAATTCATGATTCACTTCCGGAATAGGATCCTGCCAAATTAATTCTTCCTGTGGAACATCCGGTCCCAAATAACGGGCACGTGGTCCCATATCTCTGTGTGTCAGTTTAAACCAAGCTCTTGAAAAAGCATCTGCAAAGGCATCAGGATTTTCATAAAAATGTCTTGAAATTTTTTCGTAAACAGGATCCAGTCTCAATGAAAGGTCTGTTGTAAGCATTGTTGGTTTATGCTTTTTAGAAGAATCGAATGCATCAGGAATAATATCTGCTCCATCTTTCGCTACCCATTGGTGAGCTCCGGCAGGGCTTTTTGTCAATTCCCATTCATTTTCAAAAAGATTTTTAAAGAAATAATTGCTCCATTGAGTAGGAGTTTCTGTCCAGGTCACTTCCAGACCACTGGAAATAGCATCTCTGCCGCTTCCTGATTTATAGCTGCTCGCCCATCCTAATCCCTGTTGTTCAATTCCTGCTCCTTCAGGTTCTTTACCTACATGATCTGCAGGACCGGCTCCGTGGGTTTTACCAAAAGTATGTCCTCCGGCAATCAAAGCAACCGTTTCTTCATCGTTCATTGCCATACGGCCGAAAGTATCACGGATATCTTTAGCAGCAGCAATAGGATCTGGATTTCCATCCGGACCTTCAGGGTTTACATAAATAAGTCCCATCTGTACGGCTGCCAATGGATTTTCAAGATTTCTTGAATGAATATCTCCGTCTGCATTATCATCAGTAGGAAGAACTGCAGAATGTCCTTCTACAACTCCTTCTGAACCGTGAGCATAACGTAAATCACCTCCCAGCCATGTTTTTTCTGATCCCCAATACACATCGGAATCCGGTTCCCAGACATCTGCACGTCCTCCGGCAAATCCAAATGTTTTGAAGCCCATAGATTCAAGAGCAATATTTCCAGTAAGAATCAAAAGGTCTGCCCAAGAGATGTTTCTACCATATTTCTGCTTGATTGGCCACAACAATCTTCTTGCTTTATCAAGGCTTACGTTATCCGGCCAGCTGTTTAGTGGTGCAAAACGCTGTTGTCCAGCTCCTGCTCCACCTCTTCCGTCACCTACACGATACGTTCCGGCGCTGTGCCAGGCCATACGGATAAATAAAGGTCCGTAGTGACCAAAATCTGCCGGCCACCAGTCCTGGGAATCTGTCATTAATGCATGAAGATCTTTTTTTACTGCCTCCAAATCCAGGCTTTCAAATGCTTTGGCATAGTCAAAATCCTTGTCCATAGGATCTGAAAGGGAAGAATGCTGGCGCAGAAGATCTACTCTAAGCTGATCCGGCCACCAATCAGAATTCTGAGTTCCTCCTCCTGCTACACTCTTCTTCATTGTTCCGTTATGAAACGGGCATTTACTGATGTCATTCAAATCTTTTTCCATTGTCGTTTATTTTATTTTTTATGTTGATTAATACAGTTTCAATTTTCTGTTGTAAGAACATGACAAACCTACAACGTTTGACTGATAAATACAATCTATTAATTCTTATCCCAATGATAGTTAAAAACTATAAACATATATTTCTAACCACATTCGGGATAAGACAAAATTGTGGTATTAAGTTAATCATTTTTCAGATTAACTTAAATAAAAACAGCAGTATACGGTGCAATTTAGAATTACTCAACGTAAGAATTTGTAGGAAAAGGAAGAAGGAAGCTGGAAGTTTAATAGCATCATGAAAAATAAATTAACAATTCCTAAAAAAATCTGGAAAAACGCACTATTCAAAGAACTATTGAAAGTACCTCCAGTCTCTCTCCCAGCTTCCAACTTTATCTCACTAAAAATAAATTAACTACCTTTATCTTTACCAAACATGAAACGTCTGCTATGAAAAAAATAATTGTTATCCTTCTTGTTGCTTTTATTATCATTCAGTTTTTTCCCATAGACAAAACAAATCCGCCTCCTACACCCGGCATGGATTTTCTGAAAATTAAAAACACTCCGGAAAAAATTGCCCGCACTATAAGAACTTCATGCTACGACTGTCATTCCAATGAAACAGCATATCCGTGGTATACTAATATTTCCCCGGCTTCATGGTGGGTAAAAAATCATATTAATGAAGGCAGGAAACATCTTAATTTTTCTACCTTTGCAGTATATGAACCTAAAAGACAGCTTCATAAGCTGGAGGAATGTATAGAAATGGTTGAAAAAAAAGAAATGCCGCTTGAATCTTATTATTTAGGACATCAGGATGCCAAACTCTCGGATGAACAGCGTGCAGAGCTTACTCAATATTTCAAAAAAGTAAAAGAAGATACAGAAAGAAGAATCATGTTTAATAAATAAAGTCGTGGAAAACTGGGAGAATAAACATATTGTATTTTTTGACGGAGATTGCGGTGTCTGTAATTTCTGGGTGCAGTGGATTTTGGAGCGTGACAAGAAAGACCAGTTCATGTTTGCTTCTCTTCAATCTGATTTCGGACAACAATTTTTATCCGAAAGAGGCCTGGAAACTAATGTATTCAATACCATGTATCTATGGAAACCTGGGCGGTATTATCAGATTAAATCAAGGGCAGTACTGGAAATCGCTAACTTATTGGGAGGTGTTTATAAACTTTCTTTTATTGGAAAAATTATGCCTGCTTTTTTAAGTGATAAAGTATATGATATCATTTCCAGAAACAGGATGAAGCTGGCCAATCAGAAGTGTTATTTACCGGACCAGCATCAGAAGAAAAAGTTTATTCAGGTGTAGCTTTATCTTACAGAAAATTTCCTTTAGCTTATATAAAGAACTTCTTTAAACTTTATTTATTGAAACATTAAGATTGTTTAAGGTGTTGAGAGTATTAAGATAAGCTTCGCTTTAAGCTTAAAAATCAGAATGATTCATCCTAATTACACTTTATTTCTTAATAGTTTTTATTATATTCAAAAATATCATTCCGTAAGAGTTTCTCACAACGCGACATTAAAATGATCAGTTGTATAGATTCCTACGGAATGACAAGTTTAGTGGATAATAAACAAGCTTGAACGAGTGATAAAAACTAATTTTCACCCATTCATTACTTATTACTCATTATTCATTACTTATAAATTAAGCGACCATACAGAATAAGAATTCGGCGGGCATTGGATTTTCACCCATTTATCTCCTTGTGTTGTCGGATACCAACCCGAATGTCCGGTGAAATCTTTGATCTGCTGACTGCTCCAATTGGTTTCCACCCATCTTTCCTGCCAGCTTGATGATGTATTGATATAAACAACCAGTCCGGGATTTCCATTGTAGCCGTTACGTCTTGCAATATATTCATCATTATCAGTATAAAGAATAGAAGTTGTTCCTGTTGCTTTATTGTTATGAATCCAGATCAGGTTGTTCAACCTTTCTTTGTTCAGCCATTCTTCATAATCTCTGTAAAAAATGGTAGGATATCCTTCATGAGTTAAAATATAGGCATATGCAGGCATTTTATTGTTAATTATATCCGTGTCGTGATTGGCCACAAAAGTGACTGCTTTGTAAGGATTTCTTTTCCACATCATATCATCATTCAAAACGTTCAAATTACCATTATCAAAAGCTTCATCCATTTTATAATAGGCAGCAAAATCAAATACAGAACTGTTGGCATTATTTGCCCACCATTCCAATGTATTAACGTTGGAATCCCATAGTTCACCAACAGAAAATCCACCTACTTTAGAATTCCAGGTATTGACTACCCAAGGTCCGAAACCTTTAACGTAATCAAACCTCCATCCATCAAATTTCATCACATTTTTATAATATTTTGCCACAGAATCATCTCTTCCCCAAAGCCAGTCCTGAACATGAGGATTGGCGTGACACAGATCCGGAAATCCTCCAAAAGCGCCTTCATCATTATTTCCGTAGGAATTTTTATAAAAATCATTATAATTTCTCTGAAATTTCCCGGAAGCAACGCCTGAGAAATCAGTCCAGGTATTCGTTCCTGTGAATGGATTCGCTTCAGATTGTCCGCCACTATTATGATTAATCACAATATCTGCGTACACCTGCATACTTTCTGCATGCGCTTTTGTAATCAATGCTTCAAGTTCAGTTCTTGATCCAAAACGGGTTTCCACACTTCCATTCTGGTTAAAATTTCCAAAATCATAATAATCCGTAGGATCATATCCCATAGAGTAAGCCCCGTTCTGTGCTTTTGAGGCTGGAGGCAGCCATACGGCACCAATTCCGGCATTGGACCATGCTGTTAATTTATCTTTAACGGTATTCCACCAGTTGCCTCCTTCAGGAACATCCCAGTAAAAGCCCTGCATCAAAACTCCTCCACCTGGTCCTGATATAAACTTACCTTGTATAGACCCGGAATTATTTCCGGTACTGAACGGCCGGCCGTCATGCTGAGTTACGTTCACTGTTTTGTTATGAACCTCTTCCTGTCTGGAAGTCTCCGTAATCAATTCATCTCTGTTCTGACAAGAGCTAACCAGTGCTAAAGCCAATAGGGAAAGGAAAAAATATGTTTTTTTCATCGTAATAATTAATTATCAATCTATTAAACAAGATACAATTTTATTGAAAACAAATTCAAATGGACGGGAAATATTTTAATTTTCAACAATAAATCAAGAATAAATTCATTTAAAATTTTCATTAAAAAATCATAAATTTTTCAGATTCTCGAAACAATTTTTCTTTTAATCCATATATTTGCATACTATGGAATACAATACCCAAAAAACTCAGCTTCATATGCCGGAATACGGCAGAATTATACAACAGTTGGTTGAGCGTTGCAAAGAACTTCCTACCAAAGAGGAAAGGAATGAAATGGCTATGGCAATCATCGATTTTATGGGTCAGAGAAACCCACAACTTCGCGACGAGGAAAATTATAAACATAAACTTTGGGACCATCTTTTTATTCTTGCTAATCACGATCTGGATGTAGAATCTCCATATCCGTTCCCTACTCCGGAACAATTGGCAGAAAAACCTAAAAGAATGGAATATCCAAAACTTCAAGGTGACTTTAAGTTTTACGGAAAAAGTATTCTTCAATTGATAGAAAAAGCAATTGAACTGGAAACGGGTGATGAAAAAGAAGCCCTTATCGAAGTAATTGCCAACAATATGAAGAAATCTTATAATGTCTATAATAAAGAACATGTGACGGATGATGTTATTTTCCGCCACTTGAAAGAACTGTCTGAAAACAGGCTTGATCTTACCGGAATAGATTCTCTTGAAAAAAGTAAAATCTATTACACCAGTAATAACAACAACAGGAATAATAACAATAACAACAGGAATAGCAACAGTAATAAAAACAGCAACAGCAACCAGCCTAACAAGAGGAGGCACAATAACAATCATAAAAACAGAAAATAATGAGTGGAACATTTCAAATAAGAGGAGGAAAAAAACTGCAGGGCGAAATAACTCCACAAGGAGCCAAGAATGAGGCTCTACAAATTTTATGTGCGGTACTCCTTACGGACGAAGAGGTAAGAATCAAAAATATCCCTGATATTCATGATGTTAACAGACTGATTGAAATTCTTGGAGATTTTGGAGTAAAAATTACTAAAAACGGACAGGGAGATTATACTTTCAAGGCTGATCAGGTAAATTTTGATTACATAAAATCTAACGAGTTCAAAAAAGACGGAGCAAAATTACGTGGATCTATTATGCTTATGGGCCCAATGCTTGCCCGTTACGGAGAAGCTTATATGCCGACTCCGGGAGGTGACAAAATCGGAAGAAGAAGACTGGATACCCACTTCCAGGGGCTTGTTGAACTGGGTGCTGAATTCAATTATGATGAAGAGGAATATTTCTATTCTTTAAAAGCCAAAGAACTGAGAGGAAAATTCATTTTATTGGAAGAAGCTTCTGTAACCGGAACTGCCAACATTGTAATGGCAGCAGCTTTGGCAAAAGGAAAAACAAGAATCTACAACGCAGCCTGCGAACCTTATCTTCAGCAATTATGTAAAATGCTGAACAGAATGGGAGCCAATATTTCAGGAATCGGATCCAACCTTCTTACCATTGAAGGAGTAGATTATCTGAGAGGAACGGAGCATACCATGCTTCCGGATATGGTAGAAATCGGATCGTGGATTGGTCTTGCGGCAATGACAAAATCTGAAATCACCATCAAAAATGTAAACTGGAACCAACTTGGTGTAATCCCGAATACATTCAGAAAATTAGGAATCGAGCTAGAGCAAAGTGGTGATGACATCTACATTCCTGCTCAGGAACATTATAAAATTCAAAAATTTATTGACGGGTCTATCCTTACTATTTCGGATGCTCCATGGCCAGGATTTACGCCGGATTTATTATCTATTATTTTAGTGGTTGCTACTCAGGCAAAAGGAAGTATTCTGGTTCATCAGAAAATGTTTGAATCCAGATTATTCTTTGTGGATAAATTAATTGACATGGGCGCTCAGATCATTTTATGTGATCCGCACAGAGCTACGGTAATCGGATTGAACCAGGAGGCTCCGCTAAGAGGTACAACGATGGTTTCCCCGGATATCAGAGCCGGAAACGCTCTTCTTATTGCTGCACTTTCAGCAGAAGGAAAATCTATTATCCACAATATCGAACAAATTGACAGAGGATATGAGAATATCGATGGAAGGCTAAGAGCAATTGGTGCCGATATCGAAAGAATTTAAAATTATTTTATTTATAATATGAAAGCGTTCAGAATATTCTGAGCGCTTTTTTTGTTTTACCACCCCGTCAAAAATTCAAAGAATTTTTGCCACCCCTCCAGAGGAGGGGAATTTTGTCCCGGTTAACGATTAATCTTTTGTAATCCGTTTTTTAGGGTAAAGTAAAAAGTGCCCGATAAAAGAACCGGACACTTTAGGTAATTAAAACTATATGAATCTCACTTAAAAATACTTTCTGCAGATATACTCCACCGTCGTATTCATAAGTTTATTTTTATTCAGATAGATCTCAAGCTGCTGAAAATCTTCTGAACTTACATTAATATATAACTGTACTGAACCAAAACTATATCCGTTCACATACTCTACGTTAGCGGATAACACTCTATGACAGATGCCCAATTGATTGTAGATGGTATTCATTAAATGTTCAAATTTCATTTTGCCATTCAACTCTATTTCCAATAACAATTCTTTTTTAGGCAGGTTTATTTTATTTTGTAAAACCTGCAGGCCTGGATTAGATGTAATCATCGCTAAACATTTTTTTGGTTAAACTTCTCAGATCATATTGCACTCTGCATTTAAATCTGTGACAAAAATATAAAAAAATATTAGTCCACCAAATTAGTAGACTAATATTTTTTAAATTTTAACATAAAAAAAAGAAGCTTTAGCAGCTTCTTTCTCTTTTAAAGTTTATTTATTCTTTCCAGTTTCTCAGAACCGGCAAGTCCGTTGGGGTTGCAACCAGGCTCACCTTCAGGGACTTTGACACTTTTTTTGGTATAAAATTCTTCCCAAAACGTATTTGTTTTACCTGTTTTGGGATCAATAAATGTCATTGGCTCCAGTTTGAAAATATGATCATCCCGAAAAGCCCTTTCCACAAAATCTGAACAGTAATATGAATTTTCATCCAGAATATAATTGAAATTGTAAGGTTTTCCAAGCATAGAATTGGCTTTTTCAATAGCTCCGGAAATTGTTTTCTGATATTCCGGCTTCAGACGATATACAATGATTTCCTGTCCTTCTTCTTTCTGGTCTTTGATAAAGTCTTTTAAATCCTGCTTTTGAGAACCACCTTTGGGAGCGGCATGCAGGACAAACATATGGTGACCTTCTTTTTCCAGAATTCCTATATGATCAAATGAAGCTGTTTTTTGTTTTTGAGTGACATTATTGATCGCTCCGGAAAGCCCGGATTCTTTGGCAGTAACAAAAAGAAGATCTCCATTTTTGAGTTCTACATTACTTTGATAAACGTGACTACACTGAACCAGTAAAATCATTAAAAAGGATAAAATTCCTACAGCAATAATTTCTTTGATTCTTTTGCTAAAAAATATTTTAAATTCAGACATTCTATTCTACTTTCGGCATCAAAATTACAAAATAGAATTCATTACATTTGTGGGAATATTGATCTATTCTTCACACCAACCCAAACATTTCCAAGATTCTTATGCCACATATTTTATTAGTTGAAGACGATGACAGGCTTTCCAAACTGATTGCAAAAGGATTTCAGGAAGCTGAATTTGAGGTAACCGTGGCTTATGACGGAATCACAGGTCTGAAACTGGCTTTGCAGACCAATTTTGATCTGATCGTCACAGATATTGTCCTTCCTAAAAAAAATGGCCTTGAATTTTGTAATGAAATCAAAGCATTAAAACCTAATCTTCCTGTCATTATGCTGACTGCACTGGGAACCACTGATGATAAACTGGAAGGATTTGATGCCGGAGCTGATGATTATCTGACCAAACCTTTTGAAATGCGGGAACTGACAGCAAGGATCAAAGTACTTCTGAAACGTTTTTCACAACAGAGGCTGCAAAAAGTTTCTGTTCTTCAATATGAGGGAATTGAAATGAATCTGGAGCAGAAAACGGTGAGCAGGGATCATACTCCGATAAAACTGACTCCGAAAGAATTTAATCTTTTAAAATTCATGCTGGAAAATTCAGAAAGAGTCCTTTCCCGAAGTGAAATTGCAGAGAAAGTATGGGAAACCCACTTTGATACGGGAACCAATTTTATTGATGTATACATTAATTATCTCCGAAAAAAGATTGATAAAGATTTTGAGACCAAACTTATCCACACCAAAGCCGGTATGGGATTTATTCTGAAGAAAGACTACGAATCAGGCATTGTACAGTAATCATTAAGATGAACTAAAAAATATCCGGATGAAAATAAGAACCAGACTTACACTGCTTTTTACCTTAATTACTGCAATGCTTTTAAGTGCTTACAGCGTTTCGATTTATTATTCATCCAAAGAAGCCAGAGAAAAGTCTTTTTACAGCGAACTTCAGAACGAAGCGATTGCCAAAGCAGATTTGTTTTTCCGAAGTTCACTGCCGGAGCAGGAAATGCATAAGCTTTATAAAAACAATACCAGAACACTTAATGAAGTTCAGGTAGCCATTTATGATGCCAATAAACAACTGGTTTATCATGACGATGCCAAGGTAGATTATGTAAAGGAAACCCCGGAAATGCTTTCGCAGATATTCCAGGAAAAGAGAATCAATTTCTTTTTAAATGATTTGCAGGTGATCGGGATGGTCTATCATTATGAGGGAAAAACTTATGCGGTAACCGCCGCAGCCTATGATCAATATGGATATGAATATCTCACTCATCTTCTTACCATCAGCATTATTTCGTTCTTCAGTATTTTAATATTGATTTATCTTTCAGGAATATTTCTTTCCAAGAAGGCATTGAGTCCACTCAGTGAGATGGTCGCCCAGATTAAAAAAATTACAGCCGGGAAATTACAGTTGCGTCTGAAAACAACAAAGGAAAAAGATGAACTTAATGAACTTGCTCAAAATTTTAACGGAATGCTGGAAAGGCTGGAAAACTCTTTTGATTCACAAAAGCATTTTGTATCCAATATTTCACATGAATTGAGAACGCCTCTATCTGCCATTATTACTGAACTGGAACTGGCTTCTGAAAAAGATAAAACCAAAGCAGAATATCAGGAAACCATCCAATATGCACTGGAAGATGCACGAAATATGGTGAAACTTTCCAATAGTTTAATGGACCTCGCCAAAGCAAGTTATGATCCTAACGAGATCAGCTTTTCCGAACTTCGCCTTGATGAAATTCTTCTGGAATCTTATACTAAAATCGTAAAAGAGAATTCCGGATATAAAGTTTCATTAAACATAGACGATGCGGTAGAAGAGCACGAACTTATCATCCAGGGAAATGAATATCTTCTACAGGTGGCCTTTAATAATCTTATTGATAATGCCTGTAAATATTCGCCAGAACACATTTGTTCAATAGATGTCAGAACCAATTCCAAGATTCTTTTGATTAGTTTTGCCAATACAGGAAACATCATTCCTAAAGAAGATTTGGAACATATTTTCAAACCTTTTTACAGAAGCGAAACATCCAGACAGGAGAAAGGACACGGAATAGGGCTTTTCCTTACCGAGAAAATTATTCTCCTCCACCATGCAAAAATTACAGTGGTATCAGATCATAATGAGACTGTTTTTACTGTGATATTTGATATCATTTAATTTCTCCTTCTTTACTCATGAGAAAGAGATTTCTTATTGAAAACAGTAGTTCCTATACTCGCCGTAATCACACAGGCAATAGAAATCCACTGTAAGAAAGATAACTTTTCAGAAAGAAAAACCAATCCTGAAAGAGCAGCAAATGCAGGTTCCAGGCTCATCAGAATACTGAAAGTTTTTGCAGGAAGTCTTTTCAAAGCCATCATTTCCAGCGAAAATGGCAAAGCACTTGAAAGAATAGCTACTCCCAGCCCTTTTACAAAAATAGTGGGAGTAAGATTAAAAACCGCGCCATCCCATATTGTAAAGGGAATAATCACTATACTCGCAAATATCATCCCGGTAGTTACGGCATCTTTTCCATCCATTATTTTGGAAACTTTCCCACCCATTATGATATAAACAGCCCAGAACATTCCTGCAAGAAAGGCAAGCCCAAGTCCTACCAAATCCACATGATCATTCTGCCAAGGAACAATCAGCAGAATTCCCACACATGCCAATAATGCCCATGCAACATCCAATAGTTTACGGGACAATACCAATGCAAGAAATAAAGGTCCTGCAAACTCTACGGTAACCGCCAGCCCTAATGGAATTCTTTGAATTGCCATATAAAAAATAAGATTCATTGCTGCCAGACCTATTCCGTATATCGCACAATATTTCCATTTCTGTCTGTTAAACTCTAAAAATTTCGGACGATTAATCACCGTAAGCAAAACAGCTGAAAGTACAATTCTTAAAGTAACTGTACCAATAGCTCCAATGGCAGGAAAAAGCTGCTTGGCAATAGAAGCTCCTCCCTGTACACATATGATCGCTAACAATGTAGCGGGTATCGCTATGTTTAATTTTTTCATTTCTAAAATATATAATTCAAAAGAGTTTGGAAAGAAGTCTCCGGGATTAAACAAACTTTTATTTTACTAGGATAAATCGTGAAATTCATCATGTAAAACTGCCTGTCCCCAAATGTATTGAAATTTTATCTTTTACAATGGGTACAGTTTACACTTATTAATAGGGTCTAAAAAATAATTATTTCCGGTATTATCATCTTAAAAAAGCAGAAAAGTATTTTCTCTAATGATTTTCTAATAACATTCTAAAGCTTTTCTAACGGTAAAAAAAGGCAGGCATTTCTACTTTTGCACAGTAAAAAATAAAGCATATGGACTCAGATCCTTACAGTCATTATCAATCTTAAAAGCTTTAGTTGTACTCACTTTTCCCGTACAGCTGAAAAGCTTTATAAAAACAGGAAAAGTTATGAATACATTTGAATTTACCCTTCGTTTACTGACTGCCTTCTGTCTGGGAGCCGGTATAGGTTTTGAAAGACAGTGGCGTCAAAAAAATGCAGGTCTCAGAACCAATACTTTGGTTTGCATCGGTTCTGCAGCGTTTGTGTTGATTGCCATCAGAATAGGTGGTGATGCAGCCGGCAGAATCACCTCTTATATTGTCAGCGGAATCGGTTTCCTCGGCGGCGGCGTTATCATGAAAGACGGTCTTACCGTAAGAGGATTGAATACGGCAGCCACATTATGGTGTTCTGCAGCCATAGGTGCACTATCTGCTTTGGGATATCCTTTAGAAGCCCTCATCACAGTTCTTTTCATTGTCTCTACCAATATATTCCTGAGACCCTCTTTATCTTCTCAGAAAGAAGCAAGGAGCAAAAAACGGTTCAGTATCAAGAAAAACAACAACGAAAAAATAAAAATCAGCAATAGCACTCAATTGTATTAAGATCATGAAAAAGATAATCTTAAGTAGTATTATTCTCTTTGCAGTCTCCTGTAAAGACAATACACCTCAGCAAAACAAAGAACCGGAAATAATGATGAAAGGCGACCAGGTCACCGTTCCGGAAAACAATCCCATTTTCAAGAAAATTAAAACCCGGATTGTAACCAAGCAGGAACACAGTGATGGAGTAATTTCAGCAGGAACTATTCAGGCTATTCCTAATCATTATGCGGAAATTGCAAGCCCTTTTTCCGGAAGAATTACAAAATCATTTATTCAGCTTGGACAAAATATTTCTGCCGGAAGTCCTCTTTTTGAAATCCTTTCTTCAGATTATTTTTCGGTTCAAAAGGATTATACAGATGCCCTGAATGATGTACAGCTTGCCGACAAAAACTACAGACGCCAGCAGGATCTCGTAAGACATGGGGTTGGTATTCAAAAAGAACTGGATGAAGCGGAAACCGATTTTAAAAATAAAAAAACATCCCTCTCTAATGCTTCTTCTGCCTTGAAAGTCTATAACAGTAAAGGTGGAGGTATAGGAAGTCCTCTTATTGTAAGAGCTCCCATCAGTGGAGAGATCATTTCCAACAAAATTGTAAACGGCCAATACCTGAAAGGAGATGCTGATCCGGTAATGATTATCGCAGAATTATCCAAAGTATGGATTTCCGGTGACGTAAAAGAAAAAGACATCCGCTTTGTTCATCCCGGAGATCAGGTTTCTGTAAAAGTAAGTGCGTATCCGGACAGAAATATTACCGGAAAAGTATATCACATCAATGAAATTGTAGACGAAGATACCCGAAGTATTAAAGTCCTTATTGAATGTGATAATCCGGACAGAAAACTAAAACCGGGGATGTATGCTACCGTTAATTTTTCAACAACTCCTGAAAAAACTGTGATGATTCCCGTAACCGCTTTGATGCAGCAGAACAACTCTCAATATGTATGGGTAAAAACAGGCAAGAGTCAATATACAAAACGTTCTGTGACAACAGGAGAAACCGATCAGGAAAAAGTAAGAATCATTTCAGGCTTACAACCCGGAGAAACCATCATGACCGAAGGCGGAATTTATATGCTGGATGCAAAATAATGTACAATGTACATGGTAAAGAGATTGAAATACCTGGTATTATTTAACGACAATACTTTGTACATCCTGCTTTTTACTTTGTACACAAATCAAGAACTATGAAGAAATTACTAACAATCTCTATACAGAAGAGATGGCTTATGCTTGCCCTTTTCTTATTACTGGGATTCTTCGGATATTATTCCTGGACCAGATTATCCATAGAAGCTTATCCTGATATTGCTGATGTAACCTCGCAGGTGGTAACACAGGTTCCGGGACTGGCCGCTGAAGAAGTAGAACAGCAAATTACCATTCCTTTGGAGAGATCCCTGAACGGACTTCCGGGAATGCATGTGATGCGAAGCAAAAGTACCTTTGGACTTTCCATTATTACAATGGTTTTCGATGATGGGATAGACGATTACTGGGCAAGACAGCGAATTCAGGAAAGACTCACAGATGTGGAACTTCCTTACGGTGCACAACCAGGATTAGATCCTCTTACCTCTCCTATCGGCGAAGTCTATCGTTATATTATCGAAAGCAACAACCACAGTCTGCGGGAGCTTACGGATTTACAAAAATTTGTGATAATTCCACGAATCAAACAGGTTTCGGGAATTGCTGATGTTACCAATTTCGGAGGAATTACGACACAGTTTCAGATCGAACTGGATCCGCATAAGCTTGAACAATACGGATTATCTCTGTCAGAAGTTACCGAAACGATCTCCAAAAACAATGTGAGTGCCGGAGGAAGTATGCTTCCCCGCGGAAACCTTGCATATGTCATCCGCGGAATAGGTTTGGTAAAAGACTTAAATGATCTTGGAAAAATTGTAGTCAAAACCCAAAATGGTGTTCCTGTTTTTTTGAATGATGTCGGGACATTAAAATACGGGAACCTGGAAAGGAAAGGAATTCTGGGCTACACAGACAGAAAACGTAACTATTCTGAAAGCGTGGAAGGAATTGTACTTTTACTCAGAGGACAAAATCCTTCACAAGTACTGGAAGGAGTTCATGAAGCTATCGAAGAACTGAATAACGAAACGCTTCCTCCCGGAGTAAAAATCCATCCTTTTCTGGACAGAACAGACCTTGTAAAAACCACGCTAACTACAGTTTCTCATACCCTTACCGAAGGAATTGTATTGGTTATTATTGTACTGATTGTATTTCTTGGAAGCTGGCGGGGAGCATTACTGGTGGCTATTACCATTCCGCTTTCTTTATTATTTGCTTTTATATTGATGCATTTTACGAATATTCCGGCTAACCTTCTTTCACTGGGAGCCATTGATTTCGGAATCATTGTAGACGGAGCCATCGTCATGCTGGAAACCATTCTGAAGAAAAGAGAAGAAAATTCGGAAGAAGCATTGGAAGAAAAAACGATTACCCAAAGAGTAATTGAAGTAGCAAAGCCTATTTTCTTTTCAACCATTATCATTATTACCGCCTATCTGCCATTGTTTGCTTTTGAAAGAGTAGAGAAAAAATTATTTACCCCCATGGCTTTTACTGTAGGATACGCTCTATTGGGAGCACTCGCTGTAGCATTACTTCTGATCCCCGGATTGGCTTATGTGATCTATCGCAAACCACAAAAAATCTATCACAACAAATGGCTTGAAAAACTTAGTACAGCCTATGGAAATAGCATTGAAAAAATAATGAAAGCTCCCAAAAGAGTTATTATTCCTATTATGATTGTCTTAGTTTCTGCCGGAATTCTCTCCTATCATGTAGGAAAAGATTTTCTTCCCGAACTGGATGAAGGTTCAATATGGCTTCAGGTACAGCTGCCACCCGGAATTTCTTTAGCTAAATCAAAAGAAATGAGTGATACGCTGCGTGCCCGTACCTTGAAACATCCTGAAATTACTTATATGATGATCCAGGCAGGACGGAATGATGACGGTACAGATCCATGGACAGCTTCCCACTTTGAGGTCTCCATTGGAATAAAGCCTTACAGCGAATGGCCTGCAGGAAAAACAAAAGCAGACCTCATCAAAGAACTCGCTGCAGATTATAAAAATATGCCGGGCTACACCGTAGGTTTTTCACAACCTATGATTGATGGAGTAATGGACAAAATCTCCGGTGCTCACAGTGAACTGGTGGTAAAGGTTTATGGTGAGGATTTTAAGGAAACAAGACGAATTGCCGAAAATATCTTATCTACTTTAAACACAATTCCGGGTTCGGCAGACCTTGCCATTGATCAGGAACCGCCATTACCACAATTGCAGATTATTGCCAACAGAGACAAGATTGCCCAATATGGTTTGAATGTAGCAGATGTTGCCGACCTTATTGAAGTGGCATTAGGAGGAAAAGCGATCTCCCAGATCTTTATTGGTAATAAAGTATATGATATTTCCTGCCGTTATACGGAAGATAGCCGTGACACTCCGGACAAAATAGGAAACCTTATGCTGACCTCAGCTTCCGGAGCGAAAATTCCACTATCTCAGGTTGCAGAAGTAAAATTAAGTACCGGTGAAAGTACTATTACCAGAGAAATGAACAAACGACATCTTACGGTAAAGTTGAATCTTAGAGGTACCGATCTTTCTTCTTTCCTGAAAAAAGCACAGGAAAAAATAGAAAAAGACATCCAATATGATCATGAGAAATACCAGATCAAATGGGGAGGGCAGTTTGAAAATCAAAACAGGGCCTATTCCAGACTGGCATTTATTGTTCCGCTGGCCTTGGCAATTATGTTTCTGCTATTGTATGGTGCATTCGGAGATTTCAGACAGGCTTTGGTTCTGATGTCTATTGTTCCACTGGCTTTATTTGGCGGAATGCTGGCACTCAATATAAGAGGAATGTCTCTGAATGTGTCTTCTGCAGTAGGATTTATTGCACTCTTCGGAGTTGCTATCCAGAACGGAGTCATTATGATTTCTCATATCAATGATCTGCGTAAAAAAGGATACGAGCTGAAACAGGCGGCTATCAAAGGGGCAAAAGACCGTTTCAGACCGGTACTGATGACCGCAACGGTTGCCGTAATAGGATTATTCCCCGCATCATTGGCCACAGGAATCGGTTCGGATGTACAGCGTCCACTGGCAACAGTAATTGTCTACGGACTGATGTTCTCTACTATTTTAACACTATTCGTGCTGCCGGCTATTTATTTTATGGCCGAATACCGCAACGAAAAACAAAATTTGAAATCAGATGAAAATTAAAGTTCATATTATCATATTATCTGTAGTATTATTGAGTATCACAAGAATAAAGGCACAGGAAAAAGAGCTTTTACAATTTGAAGAATACCTAAGTCTTGTCGGAAATAAAAATCTTGGGTACGCCTCTCAGAAATACAATGTAAGTATGGCTGAAGCAGCAATCCAGACTGCCAATATGTTTCCTGATCCTCAACTGGAAATGGAAACTACCAACAACGGAGTACATCAGAATATGGGATATGTATATGGAGCTTCCATCGGCTGGACGCTTGAACTGGGTGGTAAAAGAAAAGCAAGGATAAATCTGGCCAGAAACCAATCCGAGCTGAGTAAAATACAATTGCAGGATTTTTTCAGGAATCTCCGTGCAGACGCCAGTTTAGGATATATTGATGCTCTAAAGGCCAAAGCTTTGCTTGAAGTACAGCAGGATTCTTATAAAAATATGCGGCAGTTGGCAAAATCCGACAGTATTCGCTACAAATTGGGGACCATATCATTAGTCACGTCCAAACAAAGTAAATTGGAAGCGGCTTCTTTGCTCAATGAAGTATATCAGGCTGAAAGTTCAGAAGAACAGGCTCTCACCAGTTTATCAGTATTTCTAGGAGACGGCAAAATAACAGGAAGAGAGATTGCCGGGGATTTTAATGCCTTCAACAGGGATTTCAGTATGGATGATCTGATTCTTCAGGCATTGAATGAAAGAGCAGATCTTCTGGCAGCCAAACAAAATACAGAAGTTGCCAAAAGTCAGATCAATCTCGAAAAAACCAATCGTATTATAGATTTAGGCATCAGCGCCGGAGCAGAACGGCATACGGAAGCCACCAATGAAATTGCCCCTTCCCCAACCGTAAATGCTGTAAAAATGGGTATTAGCATTCCTCTGAAGTTTTCCAACAGAAGAAATGCAGGATTGAAAATTGCAGAAATGGTACATTCACAGGCAGAAGTTGAATACAAACAGATTGAGCAAGGCATAAAGGCAGAAGTAATGCAGGCTTATCAGCAATATACAGCCACTCAGAAACAGCTCAGACAATTTCATAACGGAATGCTTTCAGAAGCACAAAGCATTTTGGAAGGGATTACATACAGCTACAAAAGAGGAGAAAGTTCCATTCTGGAAGTTCTGAATGCCCAGAGAACATATAACAATGTAAGAAAGGATTACTATCAGGCTCTTGCAGATAATGCTGCTGCTTTAATTGAGCTTGAAAGGAAAGCCGGAATCTGGGATATTCATTTTTAGTTGGAAGAGGGAAGTTTCTGGAAGTCGATGGATAAATAGATGACAGTTTTATTGACCTTTTTATATTCAAAAATACCTGTCAAATACCACCAGTAATTCTAAAAACACAAATATTACTTCCAGCTTCACTTCTTCCCGCGTCCAGCATAAAAAAATGCTCTGAAACCTATCTGGTTTCAGAGCATTTTTTTATTTCTTATACTGAGATACATAAATTCCGATCCAGTCATCAGGAGTCATTTTCTGGCTCAGTTCAGCAATCAGTTCGAAGGGAATATCATCCACTTTTTTGAAACGGATACAGGATTTACCCATATCCAGTTTCTTTTTGGAATGTTTTGGATATTCTCCAACAAACCAGTCGAGAAGTTCAGGTTTTGAATAAAGTCCCATATGGTATAGCGCTATAAAATTCTTCTGGGAAGCAAGATTGATGAATGGCAGCGGTGTACCGGGTGCACAGTGATATCCGGCAGGAAATGTTGTCAATGGAACCACCCAACCTATCATTCCATAATTCGTTGCTTCTTCAAAACCTTGCGGCAAATTGTCATTCACCGTATCAAAAAGTTTTTTAAAGGCATCCTGTCTTTCTTCAGTAATTTTCGAGATATAATCTTCTATAGAAACTGACTGAATCTGCATTTTTTAATTTTTTCTAAAATACGATTATTTTATAAAATTATCCAAATTGAGGTTTATTTCCTGATAGTTCTGATTATCATTTAAACAAATCATAAAAAAGGCAGCCACACGAATGCAACTGCCTACAGAAATTATTAACTCAAAAAATTTTATTTTTTAATGGCTTTTACTGTTGATTTTGAACCGTCTTTAAAGTTCATTGTCACTAAGTATAAACCGGCATTCAACTCCCCTAGCTGAAGTTCTGTAGTTGGGTTGTCAATAGTTTTCACTACTCTTCCCGCTACATCTGTAACCGTTACAGATTTAACATTCTTGATATCAGCAACATGCAGAACATCTTTGAATGGATTAGGATAAACATTCACTTCTTTTTTCTTCAGATTGGTTTCTGAAGTTGATAAAGAGGTTGCTACTTCAAAGGTAAAATCAATAAACTCTCCTCTTGAAATAGCTCCACACGGGTTTGATGGTGCTGTACTGTTATAATCAGTCACCACTCTCATTCTATAACTTCCCAGAGGAGTTCCCGCAGGTACAGTAATAGTTCCGGAAGCATTTGTTATATAAGTAGAAGTCACAAACATTCTCTCTGAAGCTTCAAAAGTTAAATTATTATTCCAGTCTACCCAAACTGCAATTCCGCATGTAGGACCTCCTGCAGTGAAAGACACTGAAGTATCGGATCCTGGAGCATTTATGATCTTGTTATTACTTGTTATTAAATTTTGATATCCACCTGCAATACCTGAACCGGATGAATAAGCCATATTGATCAATCCTCCGGTAGAGCTGAAGTCAGCAAGCCATGAATTCTGAGAAGAAGAAGATGGCAGACAATATCCTGTTCTGAAAGCAATAACATCACTCCAGATACTCTTATCGGAAGCACTGCATACAGATCTTACCCATGCATAATAATTCGTATCAGCAGACAGTGAATTCAACTGTGCGGAAGTTGTAGCAGAAGTTACAGAGTTTGAAGCGTTTAAAACGGTAGTAGCATCAGGTGCAGTATTCGTAGTACTGTAATACACCTCATATCCATTTGCAGGAACTGAAGCAGGAGCTGTCCAGGCAAGTGTTGCTGAGCCTGATGTTACGGCTGATGTTGTAACTGCTGTAGGCTCCAGACAAGAAGGGATATTCTGAACAGTAATATTATCAATATAAAGAGAACGGGCTGAACCTCCTAAACCATGTTTAAATGCTAACTGCAAATCAGATCCCGCAGGAATATTAACAGTATATTGAGTGTGCGTAGTTGTCAGACCAATAGGAGTTCCTATCTGTACAAAAGAAGCAGGATCTGCAGGGTTTGATAAAGTACCCACTAGCAATGTGTACCCATTTGATCCGGATCTTGCATAGAATCTCACCCGTTTAGTACCGTCTGAAAGGTTTACAGTTGGAGGCGAAACTAACATCTGGCTGCCTGTAGTAGCCGTAGAGTTATATAAATAATAAGCATTAGGTGCTGAATAGTTATTCGTTGTAGTTACATATCCATACCCTGCAAATGATGCACTTTCTAAATATACCCAACAACTTGGTGCATTCGTGTTTGAACTGGAACCTGTACTTGTACTATCAAAGTTTTCTGTATACGGAACAGTGAAAGTAGAACAGGCTGTTTTAAATGTACCTGCAAAAGACCATACACTTTGGCCTGTCGCCGTGTTACAGTTGGATCTTACCCAATAATAATAGGTTGTATTTGAATTAAGACCTCCAATAGTTGTACTTGTACCCGTTATTCCCGGATAAGTAGGTGTTACTGAGCCCGCCGGTGTTGTGTTTGAAGTACTGTGGTATACATCATAACTGGCAGCATTCCCTGTCCATGAAACTAAAGCTGAGTTTGCTGTGATTCCTGAAACCGCCTGCAATACAGGAGGCATACAATCCGAATAAGCGTCTGCTGAAAAAGCAAAGATATTAGGCAAACCTGAACCACTGGCTTTGGTAACCGTTACACTTTGTATCAGTTTTGCTTGGTTTGCGGCATCTATAGCCAGTTCAATCTGATATAATCTTGGGTTCGTTCCGCCTTCAGGAGAAGGAACATCATCACCAGCCGCAGGAGTAGCTCCCGGCTTTTTAATCCTTCCTATTCCCTGGATGGCAAAATTGGATCCTCCATACCAGTCTGAAAGACTGATACTTGAAAATGTCTGCGAACTGCCATCTGTAAAATTCACTACTGCATTTACCGTAGAAGTACCACTTCCACTCACGGCAAGCATATACAGTTTGGTAACAGGTTTGGGTGTTGTAAATGCCATAGTTCCGGTATCATTTACAGCAGCCAATCTTAAAGAATTGTTAGCATTCAGATCTGCTAACTGAAACTTCAATCCGGGAGTTGTTGCCACTACAGAATTAATAATTCCATCAACAGGAATCCCATACGTAATAGCAGCACTTGAGGATGTAAGCTGAAAATCTTTAGCTACAAAAGCGTAAGAAACTCCATCTACGTCATTATTTGTACTAATTGTTGAAGAACCTATCCCGTTGGCAATCACATCAGCTGTAAAGCCTGAAGAGACCGGCATAGTTTGATAATTCTGAGCCATCATTACACTGGCTGAAAAGAGAGCGATAGCGGGTACCACTCTAGAAAATAAATTTATTGCCATTTTAATCACATTTGAGGCGAAATTTAGTAAAAATAACAATACAAAAAGATTTTTTTTAAACAAAAACCAACATAAAATAAAAACAAACCAAATATCAACATTCCAAACTATGAAAATTATTAGAGTTTAAAAAATATTGAACCACTTCTAATTGATCCTTAATTTTATTATTGAGAAATTAAATCCTATTTTTGTCATACAAATTTTTTGAACAATGCCGAATATTTCAAACAGAGCGCTGCATATGCCGCCATCGCCGGTAAGAAAACTGGTTCCCTTTGCATTACAAGCAAAACAGAAAGGAATAAAAGTATACCATCTTAATATCGGACAGCCTGATATTGAAACTCCGGAAACAGCTTTAAATGCTTTAAAAAACATCGATTTAAAAGTATTGGAATATGCGCTTTCTGAAGGAAATATAGAATACAGAAAAGCCCTTACAGAATATTATCATTCATTAGGTTTTTCAGATCTTACCCCTGATAATTTCATTGTTACCAATGGAGGTTCTGAAGCTCTGAACTTTGCTATTTCTACTTTATGCGACGAAGGCGATGAAGTGATTATTCCTGAGCCTTACTATGCTAACTACAATGGCTTCACCAGTACATTTGATGTGAATGTAGTAGCTGTATCTTCTACTATTGATACAGGTTTTGCTTTACCTCCTATTGAAGAATTTGAGAAAAAAATCACAGACAAAACAAGAGCAATCATCATCTGTAACCCAGGAAACCCTACCGGATATCTGTATACCCGTGAGGAACTTCAGAAGCTTGCAGACATTGCTTTGAAATATGATATCGTAATCATTTCTGATGAAGTATACAGAGAATATGTATACGACGGAAAACAGCAGATTTCTATGTTTGATTTCCCTGAATTAGCTGAAAACTGTATCATCATTGATTCTGAATCCAAACGTTATTCTATGTGTGGAGTAAGAATCGGATGTATGGTTACCCGTTCCAGCAAAATCCGTAATGCTGCCATGCTTTTTGCACAGGCGAGATTGAGCCCTGTTCTTTTAGGACAGATTGCCGCAACAGCAGCACACCAGAATGATGGTGCCTACATCAGAGCGGTAAGAGAAGAATATACTCACAGAAGAAATGTATTGGTAGATCTTTTAAATGCCATTCCTGGTGTTATCTGCCCTAAACCAAGAGGTGCTTTCTATTGTGTTGCTGAACTTCCCGTAGATGATACTGAAAAATTTGCACAGTGGCTGCTTGAAAAATATTCTCTTAACAACGAAACCATCATGGTAGCTCCTGCAGGAGGGTTCTACAGTGATCCGGAATTAGGAAAGAAACAGGTAAGAATTGCCTACGTTCTGAAAGAAGAAGATTTAAAAAGAAGTGCTGAAATTCTTAAGGAAGCTTTAAAGAAGTACAGAGAAGAATTCAGCCTGTAAAATATATCCTATGCCGACAACAAAAAAACTCTATCTGAAAATACTTTTTTCGATTCTTTTGCTGTCGGCATTTTTTTCCTGTGATTCAAAAAAAACGGAACAGGCTGCTTCTCACAAAAATCCGCACGAGATTACTTTCATCAGTGTATCCGAAATCGGAGGACATCTTGGAAATTACAGAATTATTAAAGTCACAAAAGATTCCGTTTCTGCAGAAAAAGGAATGACAGCCAATCAAACCCATAAAAAATGGGTATCTGCCGTCAGTTCCAACACATGGAAACAGCTTGTATCGTCGATCAGGATTGTAGACCTCGACCATATAAAAAGTTCTCCCAGCCAGCAATCGGTAGATGGAACAGATGAGACTTTCCAGATCCGGACTCCGAAAAAATCACACATCTATGTGAATGCTTATGTGGACACTTTACATTACAAGCAGTTACAACAACTTAAAGAACAACTAGACAAAATTCTTCCCAAAGAATACAAATAAAAACATGCAGGAAAATTTTTCACTAAAGCCTTATAACACATTCGGGGTTGAAGCCAAAGCCCGTTATTTTACTGAAGTCAATACTATTGATGAATTAAAAGAAACACTCGTTTTCTCAAAGACCCAATCTCTTCAGCTTCTGCTTTTAGGAGGCGGAAGCAATATTCTTCTGACAAAAGATTTTGACGGTCTTGCTATCAGACTCAATTTAAAAGGAATTTCCGAAGAGCGCATCAATGAAAATGAAGTATTGGTAACAGCAAACGCAGGTGAAAACTGGCATAAATTTGTGATGTACTGTCTGCAAAAGAACTTTGGAGGACTGGAAAACCTTTCTTTAATTCCCGGAAATGTAGGAACTTCTCCTATGCAGAATATCGGGGCTTACGGAACGGAAATCAAAGATATTTTTGTCAGCTGCCAGGTATTGGATCTGGAAAGTCTTGAACTTACAACTTTCAATCTTGAACAATGCAGGTTCGGTTACAGAGATTCTATTTTCAAACAGGAAGGTAAAGGAAGATACATAATCCTGGAAGTTACTTTTAAGCTGACCCAAAAAGATCACCATATCAAAACAGAATATGGCGCTATCAAATCTGAACTGGAAAATCTTGGTATTGAAAATCCAACTATTCAGGATATCTCGAAAGCGGTTATCAATATAAGACAAAGCAAACTGCCGGATCCTAAAGAAATTGGAAACGCCGGAAGCTTTTTCAAAAATCCTACTATCCCTTTAGTTCAATTTGAAGATTTAAAACAAAGGTTTAAAAATATCCAGGGTTATCCAAATGGTGATATGGTAAAAGTTCCTGCCGGATGGCTGATTGAACAATGCGGATGGAAAGGAAAACAGATTGGAAATGTAGCTTCACACAAACTGCAGTCTCTGGTGATCATCAATGCTACCGGAAATGCTACCGGAAAAGAAATTTTTGATTTTTCTACTGAAATCATCAACTCTGTGAAAGAAAAATTCGGAATTGAACTTGAAAGGGAAGTGAATATTATTTAATCTAAAAATATATAAAGGCTGATTCGATTGGAATGCAGCTTTTTTTATTAATAATTTTCCGCGAATATGATGTGAATATACAGGTTGGTAAGCGCAAGGACGCAAAGATTTTGCGTTTTCCAACAATAACTCATCACAAGTTATAGTTATTCATACATTCCAAAAAATCATTATTTTAGCTTAAAAATTACAATTCACGATGAAAATAGCTATTCTTGGAGCCGGAAATATGGGACTTTCTTTCTCAAAATCATTTTTAAAATATGAACTGATCAAACCTGAACATCTGCATCTTATCATCAGAAATCAGGAAAAAATATCCAAAATAGCTGAAGAATTCCCCAAGTCTAAAATTTCCACCTTTGAAGAAGTAAAGGAACTCGATGCGGATTTGATCATCATAGCTGTAAAACCTCAGGATTTTCATTCGGTTGCCCAAAATATCCAATTCACTTTTAAAGAAAACCAGATGGTTTTATCCATAATGGCCGGAATTAATATTGAAAAGATTCAGAAATTACTGAATCATCCGCTTGTTGTAAGAGCAATGCCGAATTCCCCTACTCTTCTGGGAATGGGAATCACGGGATATACCGCTGCAAACGGAATTTCTTTCAGCCAGTTAATCAATATAGAAAGATTACTGAACAGCACGGGAAGATCAGTTTATCTGGAAGAAGAAGAGCTTCTGGACGGTGTTACAGCACTTTCAGGAAGTGGTCCTGCTTATTTCTATTACATCATTGATGCAATGATTAAGGCCGGAATTGAAATGGGAATTGAAGAAAACCTCTCCAAACTTTTTGTAAAACAGACGATGCTGGGAGCTTATCATTTGATCAATAATTCAGAAAAAAATCTTGAAGAGCTGATTAAAGATGTTGCATCCAAAGGCGGAACTACAGAGGCTGCTTTAAAAACATTTGAAGACAACAGTTTCAAAGAAATTCTGAAACAGGGAATTCTGAACGCCGAAAAACGCGCTAAGGAACTTAATAAGTAATTTTTTTTTCAATACATCTGCAAAGCAACCACCCCAGATACACACCAAAAGTATTCAGGATGATATCGTCTACCTCAAATATTCCCATTCTTGTAAAGTATTGAAGGGCCTCAACAATGATGATACACGAGATAAAACTAAATAGTAATGGCTTTAGTTTTCTCAGGTCGGGAAAAATCCAGCCCAAAAATCCAAAAGGAATAAACATAATAATATTTCCTAAGACAATGGTAACAATATCTATCGTCCTGTTTGGACCCTGAATAAATTTTATTGTAGAAAAAACGGGTTCCAAAGTAAGGAGATTTTCTTCATACTGAAACCTGCCCATTCCCAAAAACATCAGGTAAAGCAGAAACAAAGTATACGGAATAATAATGATTTTATATATTTTCTTTAACATTGAACTGCTAATATATTCATTTCAAAAAACATGATCAGCATTCCTTAAAAACAGATTTCTTTAATTTACAAATACAAAAAGAGAGCATGATTACTCTCTTTTAAATATTGTTTTTTATTCTTAAACAAACTATATTGGAAACATTGAATTTCCATTAGCAGAATTTTCTGCAGTTACCTCCTCCTGCAAAACATCCCAGTGTTCTCTTATTTTTCCATTTTCAACTCTAAAAATATCCACTCCAATCATATTTTTACCATTCCAGTTGGTGTAACGTCCATGTATCATTACTATATTTCCGTTTTCTGTAATAACTCCGGGTTCATATCCAAAATCTGCAGGCAATAATGGCAAGAGCTGTTTCAAAGCATCTGTTCCGTTAGGAATAGCAGGATTATGCTGAATGTAATGATCTCCGAAATATTTTTCAAATGCTGTAATATCACGATCAATAAATACAGCAGTAATTGCTTTTAATACTAATTCTTTATTATCCATATTTTGTAACTTTTATAACTACGAAGTTACTATCTTTGTTATAATAATTAATACTAGTATCAATTATTATTTATAGTATATTTTTTTAGACCAATGGAAAATAAAAGAAAAAATAAAGATTTCAATCCTAATAATTGCCCGGTAACTCATTTCTATAATAAAGTAGGCGGTAAATGGAAAACGGTAATCATGTATGGAATAAGTATGAATATAAACCGCTTCAGCATGCTTCAGAAAGCAATTCCTATGATCAGTAAGCAAATGCTTGTAAACCAGCTCAGAGAAATGGAAGAGGACAGCATTATTAAAAGGACTATTTATGCAGAAATCCCCCCCAGAGTAGAGTATCAACTTACTGAATATGGCAAGACTTTCATGCCGATACTAATGACTATTCAGGATTGGGGAATTAAAGATATGGCCTTAAAAAATTAATTTTTTAATAATTTCTTTTGGCTTTGCGATTCCTTTTACAAGTCTTATTTTTGCATTATATCTTATCTCAATGAAATACGTTCTACTTACACTTATTTCAGCAATGCTGCTGTCGGTTTCATGGCCAACTTATGGAGTTCCGTTTTTTATATTCTTTGCCCTTGTTCCGCTTCTGATGATGGAACACGGAGTTTCAAAGTTTTCAGATTACAAAAGGAAAAGCTGGGTCGTCTTCGGATTATCATACTTATGCTTTATCATCTGGAATGTAGTTACTACAGGATGGCTTTATGGTTCTAAGAATCCTGACGGAAGCCATTCTCTGATGGCTGTTGTATTTCCCGTATTGGTCAATTCTCTTTTATATTCTTTAGTATTCCAATGCTATCACTGGTACAAAAATGCCCAGGGAACCTATTGGGGACTGGGATTCCTGATCGCGATCTGGATGAGTTTTGAAAAATTTCATTTGGGATGGGAATTGACATGGCCATGGCTGAATCTGGGGAATGTATTCGCCGATTATCCCAAACTTATCCAGTGGTATGATACGTTAGGAGCTACCGGAGGAAGCTTCTGGATACTTCTGACCAATGTTCTGATTTTTTATACAGTAAGAACCTGGGAAGCTGGTAGAAAGAGAAAAGATCTGATTAAAAATTCTGCTATTGTTGGAGCTTTAATTGTTCTTCCAATGATTATTTCATTGATCAAATACAATAATTTTGATGAAAAGCCAGCCGGACAGGTGAGTGTTTTAATGCTGCAGCCGGATCTTGATCCTTATGCCGAAAAATATTCAAAAGACAGTCTTACCATTGAGCAGGACTTACTGGCACTTGCTGAAAAAAATTCAACAGGCAAAATTGATTATTATATTGCTCCGGAAACAGCTCTTCCCGGCAGAGGATCTATTTCTGAAACAGCTTTTGAAAAGAGTTTACTTCTCAACAATATCAAAGGATTTTTATCCAATCATCCGGGATCTGTTTTTGCAACCGGAATTTCTTCACACCGTTTTTTTTATAATCCGGCTGATTTACCTAAAGAAGCGTATCAGATCAATAATGGTGTTTGGGTAAGCAGTTATAATACAGCGATTCAATTGGTTCCTAACCAAAAAGTACAGGCTTACCACAAAGGGAAATTGGTACCGGGTGTTGAAATATTTCCTTATATGAATGTTTTAAAACCACTTTTAGGAGATGCCATGCTCAACCTGGGTGGTACTGTGGCGTCCTTGGGAACAGATAAAGAAAGAGTTGCCTTTTCAAATCCTTATAACAAAGGGAAACTGGCACCTATCATCTGCTATGAAAGTATCTATGGTGAGTTTGTAACAGATTATATAAAAAAAGGAGCTAATTTCTTAGCCATTATGACCAATGACTCCTGGTGGGGTGTTACAGAAGGGCATAAACAGCTTTTGTCTTATGCTAAACTTAGAGCCATTGAAACCAGAAGAGAGATTGCCCGTGCTGCTAACAGTGGAATTTCTGCCCACATCAATGCTAAAGGAGAAATTACTGCTGATACTTTCTACGGAGACAAAACAGCTTTATTTGCCAAAGTGAACCTGTATGACACCATGACATTTTATACCAGAGCGGGTGATCTTCTTTCAAGATTTTCAATATTTGCACTCGGATTTTTACTATTTTATTTCTTAATCGAATGGTTCAAAAAGAAAACGAAGAAAACATAGTTTTTTAAACACAAATTGCACGAATTTCTGCACAAACAGCACAAAAAATTGCATTTATAAGCATTATATTTTTCCCGCAGATTTTGCAGATTTATTCTATAAAAAAAGAGAAAAGCCAGCTGGACGTCTGGCTTTTCTCATTGATAGAAGATAGAATTGATTCAATTATTTAATCGTAAGCTTCCTTGTGGTTATTTCGTTTTTTATCTTCAGTTTTAATAAATAGACTCCTTTAGGTAAATGGGATACATCAATAGACTGATCTCCATTCACATTGATATTCAGTTTTTTCCCATCCATAGAATACATTTCAGCTTCTGAAACCTTTCCTCCTCTGATATAGACTTTATCGGATACAGGATTCGGATAGATAATAACTTTTTTATCAGATTTAATTTCTGCTGTTCCCAATACACTTTGTCCGGAAGCATCAGAATATACTTTTGAAGCATCAATAGATTTCACACTCCAATACACATTCTGAATGGCCGGATCAAGATCCAGAAACCATGACGGTGTTGTCACTACATATTTAGCAATATCATGAGCTCCCTGTGCAGATCCTACTGTAATTTCGTAGCGTAATGCATTCACCGGAGTTTTGTCATCTGAAGCACCACTCCATGTAAAATTAAAACGGTTTCCGTTTTTGGTCATGTTCAGTTGAGTTGGCGGTGCAGGCTTTGCGTTTTCAGCAGTAGAATTATTTTTAAACACCTTAGTTAATGAAGGCAGATCAGAAGCCGCCCAGTCGAAGCCGCCCAATAAGATATCCAGCTGGCGGTCATTATTAAAATCAAATAGATTAATCAGCCCCGGACCTCCCAGTGCAGTTATACCCGTTAATGTTCCTTCATTAAAATTATTATTGGAAACATCATAGATATAGGTTTTCACAACAGCATTATAGTTTTCATTTCCTGAAATAATGAAGTCGTAATACCCATCATTATTAAGATCACCAACACTCAGTGAAATATCTGAAATATCAGTTCCGGTAATTGTTTGAGGGGTCAGATTACCTGTACCATCGTTCATCAGAACCGCAAAATATCCGTCATCATTTCCATCTCTTCCAATCACTACAACATCCTGAAATCCGTCTGCATTAAAGTCGGCAAAATCTATTTTCCCAACAGCTACAGGAGCTAGATCCTGCGTATGAGTAAGAACTCCTGCCTGATTCATATATACTTTAGAAACCGGAGCCCCATTAATATCTGACCCAATAATCACAAGATCCAAAAGGTTGTCATTATTAAGATCTACTACTTTAAAGCTTCCGTTTTGAGTTCCGTCAACCCAGTTTGCTGTCACATCAAAACCAGCACCCGTATTTTTATAATAATCCAATGTATTTCCAAAACCTCCCCCATGGCCATATTGAGTTCCATTAATAGCATAATCAGATTTTCCATCGTGATTAAAATCAAAAACTTCTACTGATCCATAAATTTTCCCCGGAAGTTCAGCATCTTTTACAAACCCTGTTCCTGTATTTTTGAACCGGTATTGTTTATAGTTCACAACATCCATATAGCTGAGCCCTGCGGAAATAATATCCATAAGCCCGTCATTATTATAATCAATGAATTTAATATCTCCAAGATGGGTCACATCAGCCCCCAGTCCTGCATATGGTAATAATGTTGTTCCATTATTCTGATACACTTCATTATAAGTACTATCTACATTTCCGTCACCATCAGAATCTATGGCTCCATTGAGCACGATATCCATTGTCCCATTGTTGTCTATATCTGCAATGTCTGCCGCAGAATAATAAAAATTATTCATGCTGGTCTGTACCTCAGTAAAATTCTGAGCCATCAGGCCCACAGGCAACATAGACAATAAAATATAAATCCTCTTCATAGTTGTTTTTATTTAGATTAATTAAAAACAAAGATAGAATATTAAATTCTGAGCTTAAAAAAAAGCCTGTATGAAATATATCAGCACCCATTATCTGCTGTATCCCAAGGATTCTACTATTTTAAAAATTCATGATTATTAATCAGTCACTTATTTGCAAATATTTTCTAAAAGATTTGTCTATCTAAAAAATTCTTCGTTATTTTGCACTCTCAAATATTATACAAATAAGAACATCGAGATATGTCAAGAATTTGCCAAATAACAGGAAAGCGTGCAATGGTTGGTAACAACGTTTCTCACGCTAATAACAAAACGAAGCGTCGTTTTGAAATTAACTTATTAGAGAAGAAGTTTTACCTTCCAGAGCAAGATAAGCACGTAACACTGAAAGTATCAGCTCATGGATTGAGAGTGATTAACAAGATTGGAATCGAGGAAGCTATTGAAAGAGCTACTAGAAACGGATTGATTAAAAAGAATTAATAAATCATGGCAAAAAAAGGAAATAGAGTTCAAGTAATCCTTGAATGTACAGAGCACAAAGAAAGCGGTATGCCAGGAATGTCTAGATACATTTCTACAAAAAATAAAAAGAACACTACAGAGAGATTGGAATTGAAAAAATACAATCCTGTTCTTAAGAGATCTACCCTTCACAAAGAAATTAAGTAATTTATAAATAATAACTTACCATGGCAAAGAAAGTAGTAGCAACCCTACAAAGCGGTCAGTCTAAGAAAATGACGAAAGTGGTGAAAATGGTTAAGTCTTCTAAATCAGGAGCTTACGTTTTCGAAGAAAAAGTAATGAATGCTGACGAAGTAGACGGTTATTTGAAAAAATAATCAGTACTTTGTTTACAATATAAAAAACTACTCATATTTTGGGTAGTTTTTTTGTTATCTTTGTGCACCAGATTATTAATCAGTAAAGTATGAAAAAGATACTTGTTCTGGCCTGCACAGTAATTTTTCTATTTTCATTCAGTCAGAAAACAATGAGTCCTGTAGAATATAAAAGTTCGCCAAAAGTCTTCAGCATAAAAGGCCTTTCACAGTCAGTAAGTATTGACTGCGGGAGTTCTAAAATGATTTTATTATCCGGACAGGTACCTCTGGACCCGGAAGGTAATCTTCTGGGAAATACTATAGAGGAACAGACGCATCAGGTTTTCAAAAATATTGAAAACATCCTGAAAGAATATGGAGGAACAGGAAAAGATATTATCAAACTGGGAATCTTTACAACAGACATCAAAAAAACACCTGATTTCAGAAAAGTCAGGGATTTGTATGTCAATCTTCAAAACCCTCCTGTAAGCAGCCTTGTAGAAGTGAGCAGGCTTTTCAGAGATGATGTGCTTATAGAAATAGAAGCTACAGCAGTGATTAAAAATAAATAAGAATAAACTAAAACTATGAGTTGGTTTAAAAATATTTTCAAAAAGGAAGAAAAAGAAACCTTAGACAAAGGATTGGAAAAATCCAGCCAGGGATTCTTTGAAAAAATGACGAAAGCCGTAGTCGGTAAAAGCAAAGTAGATGATGAAGTACTGGATGATCTGGAAGAAATACTGATTGCATCCGATGTAGGTGCCTCCACCACTATCAAAATCATAGGAAGAATTGAAGAACGTGTTGCCAGAGACAAATATGTAAGCGTAAACGAGCTGGATAAAATTCTTCGTGATGAGATTTCAGGGCTATTGCTTGAAAATCCTCATGCCAATACAGGAAATATTGACACCTCCAAAAAACCTTATGTTATCATGGTTGTAGGAGTGAATGGAGTGGGAAAAACAACAACAATAGGAAAACTGGCTCACCAGTTTAAATCAGAGGGTAAAAAAGTAGTTCTCGGAGCTGCAGACACCTTCAGAGCTGCTGCAGTAGACCAACTTGTGATCTGGAGCGAAAGAGTGGGTGTTCCTATCGTAAAACAGGAAATGGGATCTGATCCTGCTTCCGTAGCATTTGATACTGTACAAAGTGCTGTAGCCCAAAATGCAGACGTTGTCATCATTGATACAGCAGGAAGACTTCACAACAAGATCAACCTGATGAATGAACTTTCTAAGATCAAAAGAGTAATGCAAAAAGTTATTCCTGATGCTCCTCACGAGATCCTGTTGGTTTTAGACGGTTCTACCGGACAGAATGCCTTTGAACAGGCAAAACAGTTTACAGCTGCAACGGAAGTAAATGCTTTAGCCGTTACAAAACTAGATGGAACAGCAAAAGGAGGAGTTGTAATTGGTATCTCTGACCAGTTCCAGATTCCAGTTAAATATATTGGTGTAGGCGAAAAAATGCAGGATTTACAGCTTTTTAATGGTACGGAATTTGTAGACTCATTCTTCAAGAAAAGATGATTTATATCATGTTTTCCCTTATATTAGCAACAAATCAATTTTAAATATTAACAATTAAAAAAAATTTGCAACTATGGGAATACTTACATGGATCGTATTCGGTCTTATTGCAGGTGCAATCGCTAAAATGATCATGCCTGGAGCTCAGGGAGGAGGATGGCTAATCACTATTATCCTGGGGATTCTGGGAGCATTTGTAGGAGGAGCTATAGGAGTTTACATTCTACATTGGGGAGATGTTTCTTCATTCTGGAATCCAAGAAGCTGGATTCTTTCAATCGGAGGAGCTTTAATCATTCTCTGGATTTATGGAATGGCTACCAAGAAAAGCTGATAAATGCTTATAAAAAAAATAAAATCCCGGATCTGAAATTTCAGATCCGGGATTTTTGTATACAATATAAATTTAGTTAGTTGTTGATTCTGATTTGGTAAGACATTTCCATCTTCACCTCAGACTGTAGTTTTTTATCTGTGATCTGCTGCAGAATCTCATAGTTGGATTTACCAATCTTGTTCTTAATAATTCTCGCAGAAACGTCTTCTTCATTCAGATCCTTGAAGATTTGCTCAAACGGTGACATTCTCTTAGGAAAAGCATCTACCTGGTAAGACTTTAATCCTGCTTTTTGAGCAGCAAATTTCACAGCATCATTCAAAGTACCAAGTTCGTCTACTAAACCAATCTCTTTGGCACGAACTCCGCTCCATACTCTACCCCCTCCTACATTATCAATCTGCTCAAAAGTTTTCTTTCTGTTCTGAGTCACAAAATGTACAAATCTCTTATAAGTACCCTCCACACTTCTCGTCATCATATTTACCCCATAAGGAGTCACTCCATTTAATCCTGAATAATACATAGAGTTGGCATTGGTAGCAACAATATCCGCACGGATTCCGTTTTTGCTTGCAATATCTTTATAATAAGGCATTACTCCAAATACTCCGATAGAACCGGTAAGTGTATTAGGCTCTGAATAAATTTTATCCGCTGCCATGGCAACATAATATCCTCCTGAAGCTGCATAATCACCGAAAGAAACCACCAATGGTTTTTTCTTTTTCAGCTGCTGTAATTCAAATAAAATCTCATCTGAAGCATTGGCACTTCCCCCAGGAGAATTGATTCTGAAAACGACTGCCTTCACTTTATCATCCTCCTGAAGCTTTTTAATATACTTCACATATTTTTCAGAATGAATATCATTGTATTCATCTCCATTATTAATAGATCCCGAAGCATAAAGTACAGCAATCTTTTCACCAGATTTGTCTTCATCAGCATAAGAATTTATATAGCTTGTCAAAGAAATCTTGTTCAGCTTTTCTTTATCTTTAACACTTAACTTCGCCTTAAGAAGATCTTCATATTCTGATTTCTGGATCAGTTTATCTGCAAGTTTATATTTTAAGCCTTGCTCAGGAATCATTCCATATAAACTGTCAGTAATCGTTCTGAACTGAGCTGTATCAATTTTTCTTGAAGCAGCCATTTTGTTGGAGGTGTTTTTCCAAAGGTCATTCAAAAGAGTACTTAACTGTTCTTTATTTTCAGGAGAAATATCATTTCTTAAAAAAGGTTCTACCGCTGACTTGAATTTACCGTGACGGATCACTTCAATCCCGATCCCATATTTATCCGCAAAATCCTTAAAGAAAGTAACTTCTGTAGAAAGACCTTTTAGTTCGATCATTCCTGCCGGATGCAGATAATATTTATCAGCAACAGATCCTAAATAATAAGCAGACTGTGATACTCCGTTTCCGTAAGCATACACAAATTTTCCGCTCTTCTTAAAATCTTCAATAGCATTTCTAAGATCATCAATCTGAGTCAGCCCTGCATTCAGATCATCTGCCTCAATACTGATCCCTTTAATATTATCATCTGTCTTTGCTTTATTGATAGCTTCCAATGCATCATATAAAAGAACACTTTTATTTTGGGCACCTATACCAAACAATCCCATCTGCTCTTCAGTAGGACTATCGATTATATTTGTCTTTAAATTAATCGTAAGAACCGAGTTCTTTTTCACGGCCACCGACTTATCATTTCCCATAGAACTGAACACAAGCATCATGATGAAAAAGATGAAAAATAAAGCGCAAAGTATGACAATTGCTACTATATTTGCCAAAACATTTTTGAAGAAACTTCTCATAAATCAATCAATTTTCTAATATGTCGCAGCATAAGGTCGTTTTGTTACTAGGAAGTAACTTAGGAGAGCAAAAAAAAAATGTAGAGCTTGCATTAAAGAAGCTAAAAGATGCTGGAAATCACATTTCACAAACCAGCGAATATTTAATGTCTGAGCCTGTAGAATTTGCCAGTTCCAATATTTTTTGTAATATTGCAGCAATAATATTCACACATCTTTCACCAATTCAACTGCTTGATTGTATTAAGAATATAGAAGTTGAGATGGGAAGAATTAATGATTCAAAAGTATCCGGAGGCTATACTGACAGGATAATAGACATTGATATCATTAAGTATAATGAATTAAATTTTCAATCAGAAAGATTAGAAATCCCTCATAAAAAACATCTTTTTGAAAGGGATTTTTCCAGAATATTATTAAAAGATTTTATTTAAAACATAAAACATATTGTATGAAATTAGGTTTATTATTATTGGCTACTACATTGCCAATTGCAGCTTTCGCACAGAACAGCAGCACTACAGTAAACTCTTCCACAGAGTACCCTAATACATTCTCCTCAGGCTCCGCTAATGTACAAACTTTCGACAATAAAGCCAGACGTTTCAGAGACTGGTCTATTTCTGTCGGAGGAGGTCCCGCATTTATGGTTCACTCCGATTTAAAATCTATCCGCAAGGATAAGATCAATTGGGGATACAATGCCTATGTAAGCGTAGACAAACAAATCACACATGCATTCGCTCTAAGTGTAATGTATATGAGAGGAGAAACGAAACAGACTGCACAGCTTCCCGGTGCAGAAGGTGTAAAATCAGGAGTAGCAACTGCAACAACACAGTTTGATAACATCTCTTTATTAGGAGATATTAATTTCTCGAACTTATTCAGAAGAGTAGACAATCACTCACCATACAGATGGGCATTCCATGGATATATGGGAATTGGAGTTCAGGGATTCAGAACATCATTACATGATAATGATCAATTCAGATGGAGTACAACTCCCAGAAGAATTCCTTTATTCATTAAGCAGGATATCGATATCAATTCTATCTTCTATCAGGGAGGTTTAGGAATCAAATACAACGTTTCTAAACTTATTGATGTTGAAGCAAGAACGATGTACATTATCAGTGGTGATGATGAATTCGATGGTGGCGGATATGCAGATCCTAATGACTATGATCCTTCCACACCAGGTTCAAAATATAACATGCTAAACCCTAGAAGATCAGATAATGCCTGGACCGTAAGTTTAGGAGTATCTTTCAAATTAGGAAAGCAGTTATCTCACCTTGCATGGCATGACCCACTTCAGGAAGCTTACTACAGAACCAGTGTTCTTGAAAATGCATCAACAGATCTTGTTGTGTGCGAAAAAGGAGATGCTGACAATGACGGAGTATGTGATGACTGGGACAGACAGCTTGACACTCCTGCAGGAGCAAGAGTGGATGGTGCCGGAGTTGCTTTAGATATGGATCTTGACGGAGTTATTGACCTTTATGATAAGTGTGTAACTGTTCCAGGACCTGTTGAAAACAACGGATGCCCAATCAAATAATTAACAAATTAAAAAATTCTTTTTCAAAAGAAATCAAATAATATTACACGATGAAATTAAGTTTAGCAATTGTAGCATTTGCTTTGGCAATTCCTTCTGCCAATTATGCACAAGACTCAACGGCAGTTTCAAAAGGAGAATACCCTAATACATTTTCTTCAGGATCTGCTAATGTTGCTCCATTTACCAACCAGTCTAAAAGATTTAACGATTGGTCTATTTCAGTAGGAGCTGGAGTTCCACTTCTTCAGTCGGCAGATTTAACCTCGATCAAAAATGGTAACGGTAAAAACCTTTTTGGATATTCAGCCTATGTAAGTATTGATAAAGCAATTACCCATGCTTTCGGAATCAATCTACAGTATGACAGAGGTGAAACCAGACAAGGATGGTTCAATACTAAAAATGCAGCACCTGATGCATCAGCAGTAGGAGCAAGAACTCAGTATGATGCCATCTCTATTTTAGGAGACATCAACTTTTCTAATTTATTAAGAAGAGTTGACAACCACTCCCCTTACAGATGGGCTCTTCATGGATATGCAGGTATTGGTACTATCGCGTATAGAGCATACCAGAAAACCGGCAACGGAAAGCAGGCCTTAATGACCGAAATAAAACCTTTCCAAATAGGTTCTATGTTTATGCAGGCCGGTACAGGTCTGAAGTTTAAAGTGAACAGAAGAATTGATATTGAGGGTAGATTAATGTATGTGGTAACCGGTGATGATGAATTTGATGGGGGCGGCGATGCTTACAGTGCTATCAACAAGCGTTCTGAGCAGGTTTCTGATAACTTCTTCAACGCAACTTTAGGTCTTACTTTCAAATTAGGAAAACACGAATCTCACTTAATGTGGCATGACCCGCTTCAGGAAATCTATTACAAACTGGATGTACTGGCTAATAAAAACCAGGATATCGAAGTATGTAAAAAAGGAGATGCTGATAACGACGGTGTATGTGATGATTGGGACAGACAGCTTGACACTCCTGCAGGAGCTAGAGTGGACGGTGCCGGAGTTGCTCTTGATGTTGACCTGGATGGTGTAATCGACCTTTACGACAAGTGTGTAACGGTTCCTGGGCCTGTTGAAAACAATGGATGTCCTATCAAAAAAGACAACAAGGAAACTGCTGTAGAAGTAGAGAAAACCCTTAAAGATATTTACTTCAATTTTAATAAAGCGACGATCAGACCTGAATCTAATGAAAAATTAGATCTGGCTGCTTCAATTATTAAAGAAAATGGAGGTAACTACTTATTAACAGGACATACTGATATCAAAGGAAATGCAGCTTACAACTTAAGACTGTCTAAAGAAAGAGCCGCCGCTGTTGTAGGAGCTCTGGAAACCAGAGGTATCAATGAAAATGTACTGAAATCAAGAGGTGTAGGTTCTGCGGAAGCTACTATCCCTGCATCAGCTTCAGATGCTGAAAGAATGGCAGATAGAAAAGTTACGGTAAGATTTGTAGAAACATCAGAATGGGATTCTATCAAAAAGAAAGACTATGAAGATGCGCCTGCAAAAAAAGCAGTAAAAAAAGTACCTGCTAAGAAAAAGAAAAAATAATTTCATAATACAATAAAACCGAAAAGAATTGCTCTTTTCGGTTTATTTTTTTTCTACTACGAATTATTTTACATACCTTTATCATTATTTTCAGGATAGTAGTATGAAACACATTAAAAATCAACTAGTTTGATTTGAAAAAAAATAACATAAAATCGCTTTTTGGCGTAAAAAATCATTTAAAATAACTTAACTTAAAAAAATAACACTATGAAATTAAGTTTAGCAATTGTTGCATTTGCTTTGGCAATTCCTTCTGCCACTTATGCACAAGACTCAACGGCAGTTTCAAAAGGAGAATATCCTAATACATTTTCTTCGGGATCTGCTAATGTTTCCCCATTCACCAGTCAATCTAAAAGATTTAACGATTGGTCTATCTCTGCAGGGGTTGGAGTTCCACTTCTTCAGTCGGCAGATTTGACTTCAATCAAAAATGGTAACGGTAAGAACCTTTTTGGATATTCAGCCTATTTAAGTATTGATAAAGCAATTACTCATGCTTTCGGAATCAATCTACAGTACGACAAAGGTGAAACCAGACAAGGATGGTTCAATACTAAAAATGCAGCACCTGATGCATCAGCAGTAGGAGCTAGAACTCAGTATGATGCTATCTCAATCTTAGGAGACATTAACTTTTCTAATTTATTAAGAAGAGTTGATAATCATTCTCCTTACAGATGGGCTCTTCATGGATATGCAGGTATCGGTACTATCGCTTACAGAGCATACCAGAAAGACGGAAGCAACAAACAGAGATTAATGACTGAAGTAAAACCTTTCCAATTAGGTTCTATGTTCATGCAGGCTGGTACAGGTCTGAAGTTTAAAGTGAACAGAAGAATCGATATTGAAGGTAGATTAATGTACGTAGTAACTGGTGATGATGAATTTGATGGTGGCGGTGATGCTTACAGCGCTATCAACAAACGTTCTGAGCAGGTTTCTGACAACTTCTTCAATGCGACTTTAGGTGTTTCCGTAAAATTAGGAAAACACGAATCTCACCTAATGTGGCATGACCCGCTTCAGGAAATCTATTACAAACTGGATGTACTGGCTAATAAAAACCAGGATATCGAAGTATGTAAAAAAGGAGATGCTGATAACGACGGGGTATGCGATGATTGGGACAGACAACTTGACACTCCTGCAGGAGCAAGAGTGGATGGTGCCGGAGTTGCTCTTGATACAGACCTTGATGGTGTAATTGACCTTTACGACAAGTGTGTAACGGTTCCTGGACCTGTTGAAAACAACGGATGTCCTGTAGCAACAACAGGACCTGTAGTAGAAACAGAAACAAAATTGGAAGGAATCGAATTTGATTTAAATTCTGACAGAATTTTACCTTCAAACACTCCAATCTTAAATAATGCTGTAAACTATATTAATTCTTCAAATGGTTCTTATAGTGTAATCGGAGCTACTGATACAAGAGGTACTGACGCTTACAACCAAAAACTATCTGAAAGAAGAGCAAACAACGTTAAGAACTATCTGATCAAAAACGGTGTTCAAACAGGTAAACTACAGGCAATAGGAAAAGGTGAAAAAGACCTTAAATACCCTGAGTGCGAACCAGCAACGAAGTGCCCTGAATGGAAAAACAGAGCCAACAGAAGAGTATACTTTGAAGCTAAATAATAAACTTATTTATATTTATATGAAAGTCACGCCTGGCGTGACTTTTTTTGTCATAATACTTTCCTTATTTTTACAACATGATTTCGCCGCAGGATTTTCAAAAGCTTAAATATGATACTTTAAAGTATTTCTGGGGTTACACCGAATTCAGGGATGCTCAGGAAGAAATTATTAATGCCGTCATTAATGAAAAAGATACCCTGGTTCTGTTACCCACAGGAGCAGGAAAATCACTGTGCTATCAACTTCCAGCCTTATTGAAAGAAGGAACCTGTCTGGTAGTTTCTCCATTACTTGCATTGATGAAAGATCAGGTCAATCAGCTTAAATCCCGTGGCATAGAAGCAGAATATTTGTCTTCCGAACTGGATGAATATGATGCTGAAACAATTTATGACCGCTGCAAAGAAGGCCTTACCAAATTACTCTATGTTTCTCCTGAAAGACTTACCAATACTCAGTTTATTCAGAATATGCAGGAAATTCAGTTATCCTTTATTGCGGTTGATGAAGCTCACTGTATCTCAGAATGGGGACAGGATTTCCGGCCAAGTTATCAGAATATCAAAGGGTTCAGAAGTAACAATCCTGAGATCCCCTGCCTTGCCCTGACTGCCACTGCAACACCAAAAGTTCTGGAAGAAATCAAAAATAAACTGGAGCTGAAGAAACCTTTTGTTTTCCAAAAAAGCTTTAAGAGAGAAAATATCAAAATATTTACAGATGAAGTTTCTGATAAATTCCAGCGTGTTTTTGATATTTTAAAATATAGTAACGATTCCGGAATTGTATATGTAAGAACCCGAAAAGAAGCGGAACTGCTGGCAGAATTTTTGAAAAAAAATCAACTGAAAAATGTAGATTATTTTCACGCAGGCTTAACAACCAAAGAAAAGAACACCAGACAGAATCTTTGGAATAACAGTGACAATCATGTCCTTATTTCTACCAATGCCTTTGGAATGGGTATCGATAAAGACAATGTACGATTTGTAATTCACTATTCTCCCGCTGCTTCTCTGGAAAACTATTATCAGGAAATCGGAAGAGCCGGAAGAGATGGAAAAGACAGCTTTGCATTCATGCTTTGGAATAAACAGGAACTCCTGAATTTTGACCAGATCTTAAAAAACCAGACTCCCAACAAAGCAGAATTTCTAAAAATCATCAGCTACCTCTACTCTATTTTTCAGGTAGCAGAATTTGAACTTCCTGAAAAAACATTTCAGCTGAATACTCTTGGTATACAGAATTTCACAAAACTGTCGAAAGCTAAAATCAAAAATATACTCAATTTTCTGCACAACCAGGAAATTATCTATTATAATGAAAACAAAAGCCTGTCTTCACTCGAACTTTTTATCAAGGCTGATGAAATAGATCAGTTGCCACAAAAAGATGCTTATTTCATGGAGCTTCTTTTCCGTACAGTATCTGGTATCACCACCCACAAAGTAATGTTCAGTGAACAGCAGGTAAGTAATAAAATCAATGTCAGTGTCCCTTTGATCAAAGAACGTCTTAAGGAGCTGCAACAAAAGAATTATCTTGAATATATTGATGGTGCACTTTCCAGTATTAAATTCCTGAAACCCCGCGACGAAAGAGCAGTGAATAACGCTTACTGGAAGTTATTTGAACATATTCAGAGAAACAAAATCCAGAAATGGGAAGAGATAAAATTTTACGTAGAGAATAATGAATACTGTAAAATGAAACTCATATTAGCCTATTTTGGTGAAAAAAATTCAAAAAACTGTGGCCAGTGTTCTGTTTGTGAAAAAAATAAACAGTCTATGTTTGGTAAGAATATTTCCCAGCAGATCGTTAATTTATTAGCTAAAAAACCAGCAACCATTGAAGAGCTTTCTATACAGCTGAGTTATCATTCTAAAGAAAACATCTTAGAAAACCTTATTTTCCTTTTAGATTCCGGAAAGGTAAGAATGCTGAACTTCAGGACGTATGAGCTGAATCATTAGCCATAAGTAATGAGTAATAAGTAATTAGCAATAAGTAATAATAAGTATAGAGTGAACTTTTAAAATATCCCCATCCTATCTCTAAAACTCTCCCACCCTCCAACCCAAAAGCCTTCCGGCTCTCAGATCAAAAACTTATCTTTGCAGTATGAAATCATTGAAAGTCGTTTTTTTAGGGACTCCTGAGTTTGCAAAAACTTCTTTGGAGGCAATCCATCAATCTCACCATCAGGTGGTAGGCGTTGTAACTGTAGCTGATAAAGCAAGCGGACGTGGGCAGAAGATTCATCAATCACCAGTAAAAATCTATGCAGAGGAAAACAATATTCCTGTTTTTCAGCCGGAAAAGTTGAGAAACCCTGAGTTCTTAGAAGAACTTAGAAAACTGGATGCTGATGTTTTTGTAGTGGTAGCTTTCAGGATGATGCCTAAAGTTCTTTTTGAAATGCCTAAAATGGGAACCTTCAACCTTCATGCCTCTTTACTGCCGGATTACAGAGGAGCTGCTCCTATCAATTATGCAGTAATCAACGGTGAAGAAAAATCAGGAGCGACTACTTTCTTTATTAATGAAAAAATTGACGAAGGAAATATTCTTCTTCAGCAGGAATTAGAAATCTTACCTGATGAAAATGCAGGAAGTCTTCACGACAGACTTATGGAAATGGGCTCAAGACTAGTGGTTAAAACATTAGATGGCCTGGCGGAAAATGCGATTGAAGAAAAACCTCAGCCACAGGTGGAACATCCTAAAAATGCTTATAAAATTTTCAAGGAAGATACCAGAATCAAATGGGACCAAACTTCAAAAACCGTTCATCAGTTTATTCTGGGAATGTCTCCTTACCCTGCAGCTTTCACTACTTTAAAAATTGAAAACGAAGAAAAAGGATTAAAAATATTCGGAGGTAAATTTGAACTTTCTGATCATGGAAAACCATCAGGAACATTGGATATTTCAAAGAACGAATTTAAAATCTATACCCAGGACGGAATTTATTATCCGCTGGAACTTCAGCTGGAAGGCAAGAAAAGAATGATGGTAAAAGATTTCCTGAATGGTTTCAGAAACTTTGATGGAATTGCATTAAGCTAAAATTCATTTTAAATAAAATAAAAAAGGTTTAGAAAAATTCTAAACCTTTTTTATTCTGTAAACAGTCAAAATTATTTTTGACTATTCATTATAGTTGTACCATTTCAGTAACCTCTACATCATATCCTCCAACCTGAGGTTTGATATTAGGGTTTTGAGTGATTACTTTAAACTTGTTGATTCCTAAATTCTTTAAGATCTGCGTTCCAATTCCATAATCTCTGTAATTGTACGCTAACGTAGGATGCTGCTCCTGACCGTCCTGATAGTTCAGGAACTGCTGAAGTTTTCTCAATGTATTTTCAGAATTGGAAACGTTATTAATGAAAATGATTGCTCCTTTTCCAGCTTCATTTACCATACCGGTTACTTTTTCCAGCAATGGTTTTTCACCGTTGTTCAATCTTGTCAATACATCAAAATAAGAATCTGAAGACTGTACTCTTACCAAAACAGGCTCATCTACAGTCCATGCTCCTTTTGTCAATGCAAAGTGGATCTGGTCATTAGAAGTTTCTCTGAAAGCATAAAAATCAAACTCCCCGTAGTGTGTTTTTACTTTCTTCTCCTCAAGTCTTTCAACCAGGTTTCCTTTTTTAAGCTGATAGTGAATCAGATCTTCAATAGAAACAATCTTCATATCATGCTTCTGAGCAAATGCATGAAGTTCAGGCAGACGGGACATCGTACCATCTTCATTCATGATCTCACAGATCACTCCTCCTTCTTTCAACCCTGATAAGTGGGTAAGATCAATAGCAGCTTCAGTATGTCCGGCTCTTTTCAATACTCCACCTTTTCTTGCACGAAGCGGGAAAATGTGGCCAGGCCTCATAAAGTCTGTAGGTTTGGATTTTTCATCCATCAGTGCCAAAATTGTTTTTGCTCTGTCACCTGCAGAAATTCCGGTAGATGTTCCGTTTCCTAAAAGGTCAACTGATACGGTGAAAGCCGTTTCTTTAGGATCGCTGCTTCTGCTCACCATCACTTCAAGACCAAGCTCATCACATCTTTTTTCAGGAAGCGGCATACAAATAAGCCCTCTTCCGTGAAGAGCCATAAAATTGATAATTTCCGGTGTTGTCAACTCTGCTGCACAAAGAAAATCTCCTTCATTTTCTCTGTCTTCATCATCTACTACTATGATTATTTTACCATTTTTAAGGTCTTCAATAGCCTCTGGAATAGTATTTAATTTAATATCGGACATTTTTACTTTTTATTTTTGCAAAGATACTCATAAAAATAAGCATCTTCCAATTAATTATAAAGGGTTTATTACGCTTTGGATAAAGAGTAAACTGCCTCTCTGAAAATTTCGTAAGATCTCAATCGTTTCTGATGGTCGTAGATATGGGAATTGATCATTAGTTCATCAACCTGGAATTTTTCCTGGAAATTTTTTAGCTTTTCCTGAATTTCTGCCTGATCTCCAATAAAAGTATATCTGAGTTTTTGCAGAACCATGGATTTTTCCATTGGCGACCAGATTTCGTCCATATCGTCAACAGGTGGCGCAAAAGGCTTTCTGTCATTTCTTACGATGTTGATGAATGCCTGGAATAAAGTGGTGGAGATTTTATGAGCTTCCTCCGAAGTTTCTGCTGCAACACCGTTTACACAGGCAATGATATAAGGTTTATCCAGATATTGTGAAGGTTCGAAATGCTCTCTGTATATTTTAAAAGCCATTTCCATCTGTTCCGGAGCAAAATGCCCTGCAAACGCATAGGGTAACCCCAGTTCCGCTGCAAGCCATGCACTATCTGTACTTGATCCCAGAATATAAATTGGAATATCCAGCCCTTCTCCGGGAATAGCACGAACCATAGCATCTGAATTTTCCTTAGAAAAATAACGCTGAAGCTCCAGAATCTGTCTTGGAAACTGTTCATTAATAATAGCCGGATTTCTTCCCAAAGCCTGAGCCGTCAATCCGTCAGTTCCGGGTGCTCTTCCTACTCCAAGATCTATTCTTCCGGGAAAAAGAGATTCCAAAGTACCGAACTGTTCTGCAATGATCAAAGAGCTGTGATTGGGAAGCATAACACCGCCAGACCCCACTCTGATTGTCTTCGTTCCGTTGGCAATAAATCCGATTAAAACTGAAGTAGCAGAACTGGCTATACTTTCCATATTGTGATGCTCGGCCAGCCAGAATCTTTTATAATTTAAATTTTCAGCGTGATTAGCTAATGATAAGCTGTCCTGAAAAGTATCATGAATGCTTTTGCCTTGCTTTACCGGGGCAAGATCTAAAACAGAAATTTCAAAATTTTTCATATTGAGATGTTAATTTTTCTTTTAGTCTGAAAAACTATACAAATGTAAAACATAAAAACTGCATTAGTTACTTTTTGTAATTAATAAAACCGATTGGTTAATTCAGGGAAAAACTATTGCATTTCAATTTTTCTTTACCTGATTTTAGTTATACGATTTTTAAGTAAATTGCATCATTATAAAAAACCATGAAAGCAAAAATATTATATATCGAAAACAAATCCTCCGGACATCACGGTTCCGCATGGATTGGTTTTGTTGAATTTTCAAAATCCGGACAAACGGTATATTTCAATAACAAAGCGCTCAAAAAGCTTAAAATCCCAGGAATCAATGCTAATCATTTTGATATAGAAACCGGAGAAGAATATTGGGTTTCCGGTGTAAAGAAAAATGGACAGGACAGACATCAATTCGGAGGAGGGAAAATTATGCTTGATAAAAATTCTATTGATGAATATTTAAAACTGGTAGATTTTACATGTATTGATGAAAATCACTTTGAAATCGTAGAATTTTCCAAAACAGATAAGAATAGATTTACTATAATAGAAAATACAGAAATTGAATTCAGAGATACAAGTTATCATGCTACTTTTTATGATAATAATGTCAGAAAGCTGATTTTTGATATTTAAAATTGAATTAAAAAAATAAAGGTTTTGACTCTCAATTGTCAAAACCTTTTTTATAATCAAGTTTTCCTTTTTTAAACTTTCATTCTTTCCAATTTGTTCAGTGATGTAGAAAGCATTAATAATTTTCTTTATCGCTCATTCAATTCACCAATTTTTCGCTTTACTGGAAAAATGTATACTTTAACAATAATAATTCAATAAAAAGAGAAATATTAATTATATTCGTATACCAAATCTTAAAAAAAATCGAATATGAACAAAAAACCAAACAATCTGCTTTATCAGCAGATTCTAACAGGAAAAACTGTCTTTATGAGTTTTCTTATTGTTGTAGCACTAGCATCCTGCAGTAAAAATAATGAAGAAATCACCTCAGAAGCTCAAACCACTGCTTTCAATGCTGAAAACGTTAAAAAAGGACAATTGAATGGCCAGGATATTATCTATGAAAGAAAAAACGGAATGAATTTTTTTCAGGGAGATATTGTTCTTTCAGACAAACAACTGGCAGAAGGCAGCGAACTTAATAAAGGCGGTGCAAGCTATTCAAGATGGCCGGGTGGCAAAATTTATTATACTATTGCCAGCAATATGGGTTCTATCAACGTCAATAAAATCAATTCTGCAATCAGCGAGTATAATAATAAAACCAATACTCAATGGATTTACCGCACCAATCAATCTAACTATGTTGAATTTGTTTTCGGAAGTTCATCAGGATCAGACGGCTGGGCACACATCGGCTATCAGGGTGGAAAACAAACAGTTTCTTTAGATCAATATATTTCTGTAGGATCAGTAATTCATGAAATGGGGCATACGGTAGGCCTTTATCATGAGCATACCCGTAAAGACAGAGATCAGTATGTAAAAATCCTGTGGAACAATATTCAAAGCGGACAGTCTTATAATTTTAATATCTATAGTTCCGGTACAGATATTGGGCCATTCAATATTAATTCGGTGATGATGTATTGGCCAACCTCATATTCTAAAAACGGACAACCAACTATTACAAGAGCTGACAACAGCAGTTTTACTTATAACAGAACCGGCTTTACAACTGGAGACATCAATACCATTAATGCAATGTATCCTTAGTTCTAAAAATTCATATCAAATCAAAAAAAGAACTCTTATGAGTTCTTTTCTTTTTTATAATTATAATGATTGATTAAAATTCTGATTTCATTAAATTCAAAACTACTTGGCAGAGCATTCTTCCACTCAGTCAACGTTTCGTGTGGATTTTTGTAGAATTCATCTTCAAAAGCTTTGATCTTATCTGAAGTAATTACTCTTGAGATATCCAGCAATCCCTGTTCTGCAAATTTGGCAAGATGACCAATAACGGTTTCTTTTACCAAACCTCTTTCCAAAGCAATTTCTCCTATGGTTTTTCCTTGCTCAAACAACTGAAAAGTTAACACCTGAGACGGAACTTTAGCTATTTTCAGATTGATTTCTTTATCATTCTTTTCATCTAAAAGTTTAGTTTCAAGAAGATAAGTATCTCTTAAGCTATTCAGATATTCTTCAATATCTTCCAGCCAGTTTTTGAATTCCTCGTTATATTGTTTTAAGCCTTTCGCTCCTTTTATTTCAGCATAAAACTCTTTTAAAGGATCAAAAATTTTGTTTCTGATTTCTGTAAAAAAGAAATTAACCGCTCCTTTTGATTTGCTTTCAATCTCAGTCCAGTCTTCTTTTTGTTCAATAAAATTATTAACCTTCTGAAAAATGACACGCTCCAGTTTTTCAAATATTTTTCCAAGATTTACTGCTTCATGTTTCAACTGGAGATAAAGCTGTTTAGTCTTGACATGATCTATATTCTTGGTCACAATAGACAGGTTGTTCCACTCTTCTACTTCTTTTAAAAACCACGTACAATCAAGAGTACGAAGCACTTTTCTGATACTGTAGTCATATTTCTCCTGATTCAGAATAGCTTCCACATTGTCATTGGCAATAGTATCGCTATGAAAATGCAAAATCCTGTTATCCTTGAAAATAACTTCAGGGGTAATTTTTGATTTTAAAACAATCCCCTCCAATGTTCTGCAACGGGACAAAGCCACATAGACCTGGCCGGCCGTGAAACTTTTCCCGGCATCAATAATTACTTTATCAAACGTCAGTCCCTGACTTTTATGGATGGTAACAGCCCAGGCGAGCTTAATAGGAAACTGTTCAAAACTTCCCAATACTTCTTCCTGGATGTTTTTTTCGGTATCAAGGAAATATTTTTTTTGTTCCCAGGTTTCTCTTTTAACCACAATTTCCATCTCACTTTCGTCCAGAACAACACGAATTTCATTTTCATCCAATCCAATGATTTCTCCTAATTTCCCGTTGAAATATTTCTTTTCTCCGGAAATATCATTTCGGATAAACATGATCTGAGCTCCGATTTTCAATTCTAAAAACTGTTCGTTGGGAAACTGGTTTTCTTTAAAATCACCTACAAGTTTAGCTTCATAAATCTGAGGATCTACCTTTATCTCCGCCAGTTTTTCCAGATTGATTTCATCAGCCATTTTGTTGTGAGAACACAGGTATACATAAGATTCTTTCCCCATATCAAAATCAGGATCGTATCTTTCATTGAGGTGGTTAAAATCTATGTTATCCACATCACCATCACGGATAGCATTCAGAATTGCCAGAAATTCCTGGTCAGACTGTCTGTAAACTTTTGTCAGTTCAATAGTAACAATCGGGATTTCCTTAATGGCATGGCTGTCAAAAAAGAAAGGTGAATTGTAATACATTTTCAGAATATGCTCATCTCTTACCACAGGCGGGAGCTGAAACAAATCCCCGATAAACAGCATCTGCACACCACCGAACCTCTGATTATTCCTTCTGATAAATCTTAAAGAAAAATCCATCATATCCAAAACATCTGCTCTCAACATTGAAACCTCATCAATGATAATGATCTCAACTTCTCTCAGAAGTTTCAGCTTATCTTTACGGTATTTGAAATGGGGCATCAGATCAGCAATATTGTTAGCCAAACTGGTGTCTATTCTTTCTGTCGTTGGAAGAAAAGTTCTCAACGGCAGTCCAAACATAGAGTGAATTGTAACTCCTCCTGCATTGATAGCGGCAATTCCCGTGGGTGCTACTACAATATGCTTTTTCTTTGTACGTCTTACAAAATCATTGAGAAACGTCGTTTTACCTGTCCCGGCTTTCCCGGTCAGAAAAACACTTCTGTTCGTATATTCTATTAAGTCAAAAAAATGATTGTTCATCGTTGTCAAAAATACGGAAATGAATTTGAATTTCTTACCTTGGCATAAGTTTTGAAAATTCTTAAAAAGAAAAAAGTTTATTGTGAAAAAATTATTCTTCCATTTCCCGGTGATAGTATTATGTACTACATTAACTTTGGTTTCCTGTAATACATCAAAAAATACCAATACCAATCTCCCTGTAGATATCGCAGACAGACCTGCTGACGAAGACAGCCAGAAGTATGAGCAGGCACAACTCGATAGATTAAAAGCTTCTATTGAGTCTGAAGTGTCAGGAGAAAAATGTACGGATGCCAGTGAATGGGCATTTGCTCCTATGGGGGCAAAATCCTGTGGCGGACCTCAGCAATATATTGCCTATCCAAAGAAAATAGAAACTGCTTTCTTACAGAGAGTAAATGATTATACGGATAAAGTAAAAGCTTTTAATGAAAAATATAATATCATGTCTGATTGTGTAATGATTACACCTCCTACTTCTTTGAAATGTATTCATGGAAAGATCAGACTGATAACACCGGACAATAACTAACAATAAAACAAAGGTTCTATATCAAATCGAAAAAAGCTCTGTCTGTGGACGGAGCTTTTTATATTTATTATAAGGTCAATTGTGAATTTTGCTTCGCAAGTGAATGGTGAATTTCTGTATTAAAAAAATTGACAAGCGCAGCGGATTGACTATTCACTATTCACTATTTCATGGTCAATAAGTGAATTTTGCTTCGCAAATGAATTGTGAATTTTTGCAGTACAAAAAAATTGACAAGCGCAGCGGATTGACTATTCACTATTCACTTGACATCCTAAAATTGATGATCCTTCACATTCTCTTTATACCATGAAGAGTATTTAACATAGTTATCTGCAATTCTGTTTACTTCTCCTTCTAATAACTGTGCGTTGATATCTTTGATTTTTTTTGCAGGAACTCCACCCCAGACTTCTCCTGATTTGATATGAGTACCCTGAGTGACTACAGAACCCGCTCCTACAATAGAATTTTCTTCCACCAGGCAGTCATCCATCACAATAGCTCCCATCCCGATCAGGACATTATCTTTAATGGTACACCCATGAACAATTGCATTATGTCCGATAGAAACATTATTTCCGATATTCAGCGGATGTTTCTGATAGGTACAATGCAGCATTGCATTATCCTGAACATTTACCTTATCACCCATTTTGATATAGTGAACATCTCCTCTGATTACAGCATTATACCAAACGCTGCAGTCTCTTCCCATCGTAACATCCCCAATAATAGTAGCGGTTTCTGCCAAAAAAGTATTCTCTCCGATCTGTGGTGCTTTTCCTAAAAGTTCTTTTATAAGTGCCATAATATTAATTTGAAAATTTGAAAATATGCCCAATTGAAAATAATGATCTTCTGCCTTATAATCTCTGGTATCTAACTTCTAAATTACAGCGATAGCAAAAATCTAACTCTCAATTTTCAGCTTCTAACTTCTAATGCGTATTTTTGTATCTCAAATTTAACGAAAAAATGCGTACCGTACTTATAGAACCTACCGAAAACCCGAAAGTAATGAAATTTGTTACAGATTACAACCTCATTCCCGGGTCTTTAGAGTTGGACAGAAATTCAGATATTTCAGAAATTCCTTTGGCACAGGAGCTTTTCAATTATCCATTTGTGGAAAGAATTTTCATAACGGCTAATTTTGTAGCTGTGGCAAAACAGGATACCATAGAATGGGAACATGTAGCTGAAAGTCTGAAAAATGTAATTGAGGATGAATTATTGGCTAACCCAAGAATCTATCTTCAGAAGAAAAAAGAAATGTATCAGATCTATGCTGAAATGACTCCGAATCCTAATGTGATGAAATTTGTTTCAAACAAATTACTGATGGATGGTTTTGTAGAAGTAAAATCCGCTGAAGCTGCTGAGGAAGTTCCTTTGGCACAGGCCATCTTTAAAGAGTTTGAATTTACAAAAGAAGTCTTCATTTCTGATAATTTTGTAGCAGTTACCAGAGACAATTCTGTAGAATGGCACCAGGTGATGATGACTGTTCGTGCACTTATTGCCGAATATCTTCAAAACGGAGGTGAAATCTCTAAAATAGAACCACAGAAACATGAAAATCCTGTTGAAAAGATTATCAACAGAGATTATACGGAAGATGAGCAGAAAATTTCTGACATTTTAAATGAATATGTAGCTCCTGCAGTAGAAAATGACGGTGGAAAGATTTCATTGATGGAATATGACCAGGAGAGCAAAACTGCAAAAATGCTTCTACAGGGAGCTTGTTCAGGCTGCCCAAGTTCTACAGCTACTTTGAAAAACGGGATTGAAAATATTTTAAAACAATTCGTTCCGGATCTGGTAGAAAAAGTAGAAGCTGTAAACGGATAATTCAGTTCGAAAATGTCTCCCGAAAAGAAAATTGTAGTCATTATTGGAAGTGCTTCGGAAAATTCCAGCAACCTGAAACTGATGGAGCAGGTACTGGAAAATATGAACAGCAGAGATTTCCAGATATACAATGATCTTTCTGTTCTTCCCCATTTTGATACTGCCTTAACGGATGAGAATACTCCTGATGAAGTTCTTAAGATCAGAGAAGATATTGGAAACTCGGCAGGAGTTATATTTTCTACTCCGGAATATATTTTCAGTATTCCCGGCAGATTAAAAAATCTGTTGGAATGGTGTGTTTCCACAACCATTTTTTCTGAAAAACCGGTTGCTGTGATCACCGCATCAGCCAGTGGAGAAAAAGGCCACGAAGAGTTATTGATGATTTTAAAGACTCTCGGAGCAGTAACGGATGATAAACATCAGGCATTAATAAAAGGGATAAAAGGCAAATTTGACAGCAATGGCTTACTTGAAAGTAATACCTTTGCTAAAGTATCAAAATTAGTAGCAGATTTTATAATGTCTGCTTCATAATTAAAAATTAGAATATTGAATAATAAAGGAATTTTACTGGTCAACCTCGGATCACCGAGATCAACCTCCGTAAACGACGTAAAGGAATATCTTGATGAATTTTTGATGGACGAAAGAGTGATCGATTACCGTTGGATCTTTCGTGCTCTTCTTGTACAGGGAATCATCCTGAAAACAAGACCTGCCAAATCTGCTGAAGCCTATAAAACAGTCTGGACAGATGAGGGTTCTCCACTGATTGTTATTACTGAACAGATTCAGAAAAAACTGCAGAAGATAGTAGATGTACCGGTGGAAATCGGAATGAGGTATGCTGAACCGAGTATTGAAACCGGTATTCAGAAACTGGTAGATCAGGGAATCACTGAAATCGTTCTTTTCCCTTTGTACCCTCAATATGCCATGAGTACAACGGAAACTGTCATTGAAAAGGCAGAAGAAGTAAGAAAAAAGAAGTTTCCAAAAGTAAAGATCAATTATATTCAGCCTTTTTACAACAGGGACATTTATATCAACTGTCTGGCAGAAAGTATTAAAGAGAAGCTTCCGGAAAATTTTGATGCTCTTCAGTTTTCGTATCACGGAGTTCCGGAAAGGCATATTTATAAAACAGATCCTACCAAGACCTGTAATCTTAATGACTGCTGTTCCAGAGAGGATAATCCAAGTCATCAGTTCTGTTATCGCCATCAATGTTATAACACAACACAGCGTGTTATTGAGAAACTGAATTTACCCAAAGAAAAAACAATCGTTTCTTTCCAGTCAAGATTAGGAAAAGATAAATGGATTGAACCATATACCGATGAAACATTGGAAACAATTGGTAAAAAAGGGATAAAAAACCTGGCTATAGTCTGTCCTGCATTTGTTTCCGACTGTCTTGAGACTCTGGAGGAAATTTCTGTAGAAGGAAAAGAGCAGTTTCTTCATGGAGGCGGAGAAAATTTCCATTATATCCCATGTCTGAATGATGAAGACCGATGGATTGACGTGGTAAAAATACTTTGTGAAGAAAAGCTGAATGATTTCTATCTGGTATAATGTGATTCACTCAAAATAAACAAAAGGCTGCAAGAATTAACTTGTAGCCTTTTTGTTGAATATATTAAAAATTTGATTTGGTGCTTATTTTTTAAGAAGATTTCCGGCTTTTTGTCCGTTTACTGTTACCACATATACTCCTGGAAGCATATTGGAAGGCAACTGGATGTTCAGCTTATTGGTACCGTCTGTAATCTCAACTTTTTCTGAAATTTCTTTTTTACCTGTAAGGCTTACCAGTTCTACAATTCCTTTTCCGGCTTTACCTTCAAAGTTTATGGTAAATCTGTCAGTTGCAGGGTTTGGACTAATTGTATAAAGCTGAGCATCTGTGGCTGCCACTTTTCCTGCTGCAGAAGTTCCACCTCCTACACCTACTGCATTCCAGGCATTTTTAACCTGAGTTACTTCATTGCTGGTTGCTCCATACAAATCAGTAGCTGCCTGAATAGAATATGTTCTTGCATTTGCATAATTGGATGATGACGTCAGATAAGTAGTTAATGTTCTGTAAGCAATAGCTCCTGCCTTATCCAGCCCGATTCCGGAAACATTATAAGCAAAACTGTTATCATTAGTACCAGAACCACCTGTTACCAGTAAATAATACCAGAAATTAAGTACTCCCGAATTGGTATGAACTCCGCAATAATCGTTATATCCAGGCAGATTAGGATTCCCCTGAGGAGTACAAGAACTGCTTGCATCTTTCCAGTAGGTACCTTTATAAGTATCCGGCTGGTTATAGGCATTAGGGTTTGCCATATCTCTGATGACATAGTTAAAATCTTCTCCCAATGTCCAGCTTGCTTTTGTAGGTCTAGCCCAACGTTCTATTGAGTTTCCAAAAACATCAGAAAAACCTTCATTCAGTGCTCCCGACTCTCTCTGATACGCAAGGTTAGCTGTTTTAGAAGTCATTCCATGAGTAATTTCGTGACCGCAGACATCTATCGCAGTTAAAGGCTTACCACCATTTGTTGTAGAGCTTCCGTCACCATAAAGCATTCTCGAGCCATCCCAATAAGCATTGAAGATATTGGTTCCATAATGAACATATGATTTGATGGCAAAATTGTTATTATCAATACTTTTTCGTCCGTATTTTGTATAGTAATAATCTAAAGTCTTTTCAGCTCCCCAATGAGCGTCTGTAGCATATTGATCTTTATTTGTATTTACATTATTCCATGCGTTATCAGCATCTGTAAAATCAACAGCAGATCCTAAATTTGTCGATTTCTTAGCATTATAGGTCTCTACAGATGTCCCCGCATTTCTTCCCGTTTCTCTCAGCCTGTAACTTCCGTTATAAGAATCAGTCACTATATTTTGGCTTCCACTGTAAACGGTTGTAGCTGTTCCCGGTGTATTTACTTCATGAATAATAGCATCTACTCCTAATACTTTCCCGTTTTTAGCATCTACAAAAACATATTGTCTGCTTAATGGTTTTTCTGCATAAATATCGAATTTATAAGCGAGTGTTAAATCATCCATTTTTTCATCCGTAGGATCTGAATAATATACCAATTCACCTTTAGGGGCGAAACTTTCATTGGAATCATTGGAATCTCTTTTGATGAAATCTTCCTCTTCTTTACTCTGCCATTTGTAGGATTCTGCCCCAATGAATGATAAAGCATTTTGTAATGCGATACTTTCAGAAATATTGGCTTGCTTTTCAACTCCTTTCGGAACATTAAGAACCCATTTTCCTGACTGTCCTACAATTTTCCCTCCTTTTGTCTGTACAGCCATCATTCCGTATTCTACCGGAATACCATTTACAGTCTGTTGAAATCTGTGAGTTTCAAAACCCAACGCATCCTTTTCTAATCCTAATCTGAGTCCTTGCCCCTGAGAAAGCCTTTGTGAAGCTTCATCAAATAAAACCGGACTTCCCTGAAATGCCGGTGCATTTTTTTCAAATCGCATAAAATCTGCGTGTAATCCGCTTTTACCCGGATCTAATTTTGATGGTGTATTTTGTGCAAAAACAAAAGAACAGGCAGCAACGCTTGCCACTAAGATAAATTTCGTATTCATAATAATATTTGGTTGATTGTGTTGACTAATTTATAAACTTTTCGCAATAAAACAATATAAATTATAAATAAAACCCAATAGATATTATAAATTAATAAATAAAACGCAATAATGATTTTAAAACAAAGAAAAATATTTAAATATAATTTTTCTGCAATACAATTTTTAAATTAAAATATTTAATTAAAATCAAAATTTTGTGAATTATTTTTTTTCACTATGTAGTGCATTATAATCAGGAAAAATTATCCTGATCTGATATTTTAAAGTCTGATATTTTCAAAATTGCAAAAAAAATAAGGACCGTCTTAAGAGACAGTCCCAAATTATAGGTATATTTTTATGTAGAATGGTATCAAGTCATGATTTATCTTTTATTGGCAATTGGAGTTCTGAATTCTCCATATCCCATCAAGCCATCATAATTTCTTCCGAAAGGTGCATAATAAAGAAATGCCTGGTAAAGATTTTCCGTCTGCCAGAAATTACCGTTTACCTCACCGAAATTCAATGCACCATTTCCTTCTTTGGTCACTAAAACATAATTATAAAAACCTTGTTTCAGGAATATTTTAGCTACATACTGCTTGGTAGCTGCATCATACTGCATCTGATTTTCTTTACTCGGTTTATAATTATTAAATCCACCCAAAACATAAATCTCTTTATCTACCGGATCCGACTCAAGGTAGAAATGCACCCATGAATAGTCAGCTTCTCTTTCTGCATCTCTTTCTCTCCCTAAATCATTTCTTCTGTAATACCATGCCCCGTTGACATCCGGCTGATATTGATAATTTAATGGAAATGCCCATACAGGATGAAGATAGGTTTGGTTGACATCATCTTTTATTTCAGTTGCCCGCACCATATCCGCCGCCATATTCATGTTTTTATTATCGAAATAATAAAACTCATTGTCTCCCGGAAACGTAAGATTCATCTGCTGGAAAAGCACCTGATTTCCTAAAACACTGCTTGGCTTCAGGTTAGAAATCACCATATTCGGGTTGTTATTCTGCATCACATTCATAGTGATTGAATTGACATTGGAAGAGATATCTCCTCCTTTCGGAGAAACATTCACTTCTACCCTCTGGTTAAGGTTAGGATTTTTTGCATCTGCAAATCTTGATATATTTAATGCCACAGATGTTGCATCTTCCACCAGGTAAAATCTTTTTTTGAAAAGAGGCTGATCTGCAGAATCTTTGTAAACAATCAGTTCATAATTCCCTGAAATCTTCAGCTGGATTTTATCATTCGGAAAAACAAGTTTATAGTGAGTATAAGCCTGTAAGGTATTGAATGAATACTGAAACTGATCCAGAAGAGCATTCATACTTCCGGCTGCAAATTCTGTAAAAAACAGATTATCATCATTCCAGTTCCTGTCATAATGTTTGAACGTATATCGATAGATCTGACTGCCGTTTGTAAGATCATCAAAGCCCAGAACCAACTGTTCACCAATCTTGATAACCGGGGTTTCATCATTGGTCTGAGGATTGAACAGCTGAACACTTTGGATATTTTGTCCAAAAACCAGTCCGCCCAAAGTAAGTAAGAGTATTCGCAAAGTTTTCATTATGACGAAGATAACGAAAAATAGCCATTTTCTTAATAATATCGTATTTTTGAATAAAAAATATTCAGATATGCTTCAGATTCAAGGTTTCGTATTCAATTTTGCGAGCGAAAACACTTACATCATCTATAACGAGAATAAAAATGCTTGGCTAATTGATCCGGGAAATATGAAAGGGCAGGAAACTCAGGCTATTGATAATTTCATTTCAGAAAACGGGCTGAAAATTCAGAAAATACTTTTGACCCACGCACATATTGATCATGTATTGGGGCTTCAATGGGCTTTTGATACGTTCAAAGTACCCGTAACAATGCATCAGGAGGATCAGGAAGTTCTGGATATGCTTCAGGCAAGTGGAATGAGATTCGGAATGCAGGTAGATCCTGTAAAAGCAGATGTAGAATATATAAAAGAAGGGGATAAACTGGATCTGGATGGTGAAAAATTTAAAATTTACCATGTTCCGGGACATTCTCCGGGAAGTGTAGTTTATCATCACGAAAATCAGAAATTCATGATCTCAGGAGATGTTCTTTTTGAAGGCAGTATCGGAAGAACAGATTTATATAAAGGAAATTATGAGCAGTTGATTGATGGTATTAAATCAAAACTTTTCATTTTAGATAATGATACTCAGGTTTTCTCAGGACATGGAAATCCTACCTCGATTGGGTTTGAGAAGCAATATAATCCGTTTTTGAAGTAAGAGAGTCGGAGGGTTTGAGAGTCTGCTCATGTTCATTCAAACTTTAATATGTTCTAAATTCTCTTATTATTTTACCTGTAAAAATCCCGCAGAATAAACCAAATACTATTTAAAAAATTGGCTTAATCTGCGGGAGAACATAAAAATAAAAAAATACAAAACCGTCAGTAACTTCGACGGTTTTGTTGTTATAAAGAAATAGAAATTAGAAATCCAAAGTAATTGAAGCTCTGGCTGCAGCCCCCATAATAGGTCTTGCCATGATGATTCCATCTCCGTTTGGAGAACCCGCTCTTGGGTCACCTTCTGTGATTCCGATTGTATTAAAGATATTGGTTCCGTCCACAGCAAAACGTATTCTTCCTAATTGGTAAGACATTCCTGCCCCAAATTCGGTGAATGAAGGCAATGTCTGCACATTCAGCTCATCCTGGAAACGTTTTCCATAGTAATTCATGCTTACATAAGCTCTCCATGCTTTTGTAATATTGACTGCCGGTGAAATATTGAAGAAAAATTTAGGCATCCTTCTTACTACATTTCCTTCAAGAACACTTCCGGCCTCAAGGTTTTTATATTTAGGACTCTGGATTGTCCCGTTGAATGTTACTTCTAAAATATTATTGAATAAACGGGCGAAACCTTCCACTTCAACTCCATAGTTTTCTGTATTGGCGAAAGTATTTTCGGATTTACCATCGGAGAAAACATCCGTAAATGACAGGTTCTTCAAGGTAGAATAGAACGGAATTACTGCTATATCAAAAGTTCGCGAGTAATATTTGTATCCTACTTCCAGCTGATTAGTCGTTACAGATTTTAAAGGTTTATCGGGATTCGGATTGGAGAAATAGTTGTAATATGCTTCTTCATTCGGTGATCTGAAACCATTAGAAAAACGGGCATACACGGCATTCTCTCTATTGATCTTATAATTAGCCGCAACCGTGAAAGATACTTTATCAATATTATAATTCCAGTAGGTGTATTTATTTCCAAGTACACTCATATTATCATCAGCTGTAGTTGTGTTGAAACCGTGAGTTCCATCGGTTGTTAACCCGGAATTATTTAAATTGGAAGAGGTTGTATTGGCAAAATTTCCTTTATAATAATCATGGCTGTAACGAAGCCCTCCATTCACACTTAAAGCATCGGTGATATTATAATCCAGGTTTACATAAAGATCATTCAAACTTCCCTGAGTCTGAGTATCTCTCTGTAAAAACGTCATATTGGTAACTCCGTTATACGTTTTGGAATATCCAACGTCTGAAGGACTTAAAGAAGTATCTACCAGATTCAATAATGCCGGTCTGTCTGTAGCTGTAGTCAGGATATTACTCCAGTTCCAGTATTGATGCGATTTCCAGTTAGATTTATAAAAACCTGCAGTAATATTTCCCTGGTCAAATTTATAGTTGAACTGCAGATCATTCACAAAATTATTCATTTGTTTGTCAATTGCCCAGAACCCTAGTTTCTGTACATATTCAGGATTAACCACAGCTCCGTTGCTCACCAGTGAATACTGATAATTGTTGCCGGCAATTCCGTTGCTTTTAGCAAATTCTGCCATCGTCTGCGGACCTCCTGCAGGGAAAATCCCTGTATAATTCATATTGATATTGGTGTATCTGGTCTTGTTTAAAACGCTGAAATTGTTTCCAAGATCATATTTAAATTCTGCTCCTAATACATCTACTTTCGGATGAATTCCGTCTTCAAGATTTCTGTTGAAAAATCCACCTCCGGCCTGTGGAATATTCAGCTGGCTGATTGCTCTGTAACTATATGTTCCATAATTAGGATCAAAATTCTGGAATCCTTTCAGCTTGTTGCCGTTTTGCACCAAAGGAATAGGAAGGAAGAATGTATTTCTGTCATCCAGTTTTTTGTAATATACTTTTACATAACCTTTATCAAAGACATACTTCAGGTTCATTCTGATTTGCCCTCCATTATTAGCTTTGAATCCTGTTTTTCTGATCCCGTCATCTGTTCTGTAGAAACCTCCTACATTAAAGAACAATTTATCCTGAACCAAAGCTCCACCTACATTCACATCGGTACGCATCAACCCATAAGTACTTGTTTCCAGCTTTGCCGTACCTCTGAAATCATTGGTCCCTTCTCTGGTAATAAAGTTGATCAAACCACCGGGAGAATTGGTTGCAAAAATGGATCCGGAACCACCTCTCAAAGCTTCCATACGGTTGACCGAATTATCTACACGAAAAAAGTTATCCGCATTGGCAAATTGAAGAGCTCCGTCTTCAAAAACCGGAAGTCCGTCTTCCTGTACCTGTACAAACTCATAAGCTCCTGCGGAAGGAATTCCTCTTGCAAAAAGATTGTTTCCCACTTCCCCACCAGACGTTTCTACAGCAAATCCCGGAACTCTTTGTAATAAAGCAGCTGCACTGATTGGGTTCTGCTTCTGAATTTCTTTGGAACTGAATGTGGAAATCGCTGTACTGGATTCTATTTTTTTCTTTGGATTTGAATTTCCTGTGATGACAATCTGATCGATAGAGGAAATTTTTACAGAATCCTGCGGAGTTTCCTGGGCATAAGCATTATTAAAATATAACGTAGCTGTTGCGGCGATTAAAAAGATTGATTTTTTTTTCATAGCCTTATTTTTATTGTTAGTTTCAGTTTTGTTGTAATTGTAAATACACTCCATTGGTCCAACCGAATCCATCCTGATTAGGGTATTCCCCGCCGCCTGCTATTGTTTCTGTGTCTAATGCATTGTATTTTTCCATTAGTTTTCCGGTATTCTTGTAAACTCTTTCTACATTGGAACACCAGTTATTTTTTATTTTCTCAGCCAGTTCATCAAAGCCATAATTTTTCATTGCTTTAAAGCCCAGCCACTGATAAGGAGCCCATGCATTGGGAAGATCCCACTGCTGGCCTGAGTTTTTAGTAGTTGTGACCAATCCGCCTTTGTAAAGAAATTTCTCAGCTATAGCTTTAGCAACTGCCTCTGCCTGTTCCTGATCTGCAATTCCAAGGAATAAAGGGTAAAGAGCAGCAATATGTTCAGACGGTGTTTTTGTGTTTTTTTTAGTGTGATAATCTTTATAATTGTTAGTATTTCTATCCCAGAAATATTTATTGATCATCTGTCTTCGGCTTGCTGCTCTTTCTGAAAAATAATTTTCTTTGTCACTCAGATTCTGAAGCGCTGAAGATTTTGCCAAAGTCATTTCCAGATGCCACAACAGGCAGTTCAGATCTACTTGTGCAAGATTCAGTGTTTCTATCGTCTGTATATTTTCTCCGTCTGCAAACCATCTGCTGGAAAAATCCCAGCCGGATTCACAGGCGCTTCTTATGTTTCTGTAAAATTCGTCACCTGAAGTGGTCTCATGATCTTCAATGTCGATCAGATAACTCTCAGGGCGTGGTGCATTTTCTGCATCGTAATAGCGGTTCAGAATATCTCCGTCTTTTGTTTTAACTACCCTTTTTACACTGGATCCGTTTTCAAGCCATTCTTCGCCATTCATCCAGAAAGCATATTCTTTCTCCAGAGTTTCGTGGTATTGTGTATAAATTCCTTCATTATGCGTCGTTTCAAAAAGAAGATCCAGCATTAATGAAAAATAAGGCGGTTGAGATCTGCTCAGGAAATGGGTTCTGCTCGCATTAGGAACAAATCCTACATTAAGGATCAGGTAAGAGCAGTTTTCAATGATATTTTCCATCATTTCTATTCTGCCGGAAACTTGTAATCCAAGCATAATAAAATAGCTATCCCAATAGAAAAACTCATTAAAACGACCTCCCGGAACGATATAAGGTTTTGGTAATTTTAAAAGTGTCCCTTTTTCTTCATAGGCTGTACGGGTAAGTTCATCCCATAATTTTTCAATATGTTCACCAATTGGAAGTTGCTCTTCTCTGTGTACAGAAACTCTTGCTCCTAAAAAATCAAAATGGGTCATCACAAAATCTTTCAGGTTAAAACCTTCAGTTTTTTTTGATTTTTCATAATCTTCATTAATCTTTGCAATAGGAAACAGAGGAACTGCATCCGTCATCATTTTCTGATCTTCAAAAATTTCAGATCTCTGCACATCATCAAACAGACTTTGAATTTCGTTTATGTAAAGCTGATTACTCATTATTATTTTTTAGGATTAATTTTTAATTTATTCATGAAAACCGCGGATGTGATCAGTAATGAAAGCGGAATCAGTGAAAGATAAAATGCCTGCTGCCCGCTGAACTCCTGAAATACAAAACCGGTAATAATAGAACCTATAGTTCCCCCGATTGCTGAGAAAACAACTATCAATCCTGACATTGCACTGTGCAAATATTTGGGGATAGATGCCAGAATTACAGAATTAATGCTTGGATAAATAGGTGCCAGCAGACCTCCCATTAAAGGAAATAAATAGACCACCAAAGGGGCATTCATCCAATTTGTATTCGTATCAATATGAATATTATGGGTAAGAGGTAAAACAAGTAGTAAACTGATGGCAAAACCAACCACACAGAAAGAAACTACATAGATCCAGCTGAATTTTTTGGAGAAGAATCCCGATAAAAATCTTCCCAACGCAAAAGCTCCTGCCAAAACCGCTCCCGCCTGGATGCTCATGGATGTAGGCACTTTTAAAATTTCCTTATAAAATGTAGGTGTCCAGGTTTGAAAGCTCTGTTCCACCAATACAAAAAGGAAAGCACATAATAAAAAGCACAAAACTTTTTTATAACTGAAAAGGCTTACACTGTTTCTTAAATCTCCCAAGAGATCTGTTTTCTCACTTTTAGCCTCCTGTTCATTCAATTTTGAAAAGAATAAGAATAAAAAAGATAAGCTTGAAAATCCTCCCAGAATCCAGTATACATTCAGCCATTCTGTAGATTTCGGATTGTGATCATCTATATATAAGCTGAATAAAACATTTCCAGCCAATACCCCAATCATAAAAAAACCTTCCAGAAATCCCATAAAACTGGAATGTTCTTTATCTGTTTCCGTTACCAATCCAATAGAAGTAAAAACCGATATTTTGATTAGTGCAAATGAAACTCCTACGGTTGCAAATAATAATTTAAAAACCCAGAAGTCATTGGTAAACGGCATTACAAAACACATGCAGCTTACCAGCAATAAAGCAATCAGCATCGATTTTTTGATTCCTATCTTCGGAAGAAATGAAGCCAGAATGAAAGAACATATGGCAATCGGAAGATCTTTGAAGCCTTCCAAAACGCTGGCCGAAGATTTTGAAATCCCAAAATTCTGCTGTACCTGTAGAATGACTGTTCCTACAGAATTCAGAAGAATTGCGAAGACAAAATAGTTTAAAAATAAAACGGCCTTGATATTAATATTTTTCATTCAGGTTATTTCTTGTCGGCTAAGATAGAAGCATTTGTGTTAACGATAATTTAACACAGTAAATCAATATTTGAACTATATTAATATAATTAGTATTTTTAGTAATTAAATATGATTAATTAAATGAAAGTTACTTTTGAAAGGGTAATCCCTAATGAAAAGAGCTCGTTCCGCACAATTCATAATAACTCCCCTATTTCAGAATTCAAATGGGAGTACCATTATCATCCCGAAATTGAGTTAGTATGTGTCATTTCGGGGAACGGAACACGCCACGTGGGCTATCATAAAAGTAATTATACGAACGGAGATCTGGTATTAATCGGGTCCAATATTCCCCACTCCGGATTTGGGCTGAATTCTATTGATCCTCATGAGGAAATTGTGCTTCAGTTCAAAGAAGAAATCCTTCAGTTTCCCCAGCAGGAAGTAGAAGCCAGATCTATTAAAAATCTGTTGGAACTTTCAAAATATGGGATTCATTTTCATCATAAAGTAAAAAAAGTAATGCTTCCCAAACTGAAGCTTATGCTTGAATCAGAGGGTTACAAAAGATATTTGCTGCTGCTTGAAATTCTTTTTGAACTTTCAAAATGTGAAGACTATGATCTTCTGAACAAAGAAATCATGCCCTACACCATTATTTCCAAGAATAAAACCCGTCTTGAAAATATCTTCACCTATGTAGAACATCATTACGACAAGGAAATTGATATTGAAGACGTTGCCAAACTGGCCAATCTTACTTTGCCTGCATTCTGCAATTTCTTTAAAAAAGCAACTCAGATTACTTTTACAGAGTTTGTGAACCGTTACAGAATCAATAAAGCATGTCTGCTGATGGCCCAGGACAGGTCTATTTCAGAATGTAGCTATCAATGTGGTTTTAATAATGTGACGTATTTTAACAGGATGTTTAAAAAATATACGGGGAAGACTCCTTCGGAATTTATCAGGAATTACTCTCATAGTAATGTCAATGTAGATTTGAAGGTTGAGAATGAGAGTAAAACTAAAGCAAGCTTTTAATAGATGAACTATACTGAGATTCTTACGAAATGGCAATTCGTATGGTTATACTAAACACTGTCTTTGTCCATTCCGTAGGAATCCAGACTTACTTATGTGAAATTTTGCAGGCAATGATAATAAAAGATCAGCTGTGCAGAGACTCCTACGGAGTGACAATTCGACTGGTTATACTAAACGCTGTGTTTGTCCATTCCGTAGAAATCCAGGCTTACTTATAGAAATTCAGAGGTTAGCAATACAAGAAAGATAAGCTATGCTGAGACTCCTGCGGAGTGACAAAGTGGGTGAAGAAATATACTATGAATTAAACATCTGTGTCATCTGTGAGAAAAAGACAATCAAATAACAAGCTTATGAGAAACAAAAAAGCCACTCTAAAAGAGCAGCTTTGTATTATTAAGTAAAAACCAGTAACTAAATAAACCAGCAACCAGTAATTATTTCCATTTAATATTACATCCCATACTTGGTCTTTGAATTTCTTCCTGCGCTTCTCCAGCCAAAAGATTTTCAAAAGCAATAATCAGATCCTCACCTGTAACATCTTTATTATTTCCAGGTCTTGAATCATCCATCTGACCTCTGTATACAAGGTCAAGTTTATCATCAAAGAAATAAAAATCCGGTGTACAAGCAGCCTCGTAAGCTTTAGCTACAGCCTGGCTTTCATCGAATAAATAAGGGAAATCAAAATTTCTTTCAATTTGGAATTCAATCATTTTTTCAGGAGAATCTGCCGGATATTTTTCAATATCATTAGCATTGATGGCAATGAATTCAATTCCACGTTCGTTATAATCTTCGTATAATTCATTGATCTTGTCGATCACATGAAGAACAAACGGACAGTGGTTGCACATGAAGATCACCAAAGTTCCTTTTTCTCCTTTCAGTTCGTCCAAAGACTGAAGTTCATTCGTTTTTGACGGGTTAGGAAGTTCAAAAAACGGTGCTTTTGTTCCTAATGCCAGCATATTTGAGGGAGTATTCATATCCTTTTTTCTTTACCGCAAAGATAGATATTTCTTTTATTAATTGAGCCGGGTTCTGAAACACACCTTTTATTTTTAGTAGAGGAAGGAAGCTGGAAGCTGGAGGAGGGAAGATTTTTAGACCTCAAAAATAGTTATAGTCAAATTCTATTAATGGTATTTTTTTAACGCGAAACAACTTCCAGCCCCCATTCTTCCAGCTTCCAGCCTTTGATCTATTTTTCTTTAAATAGTTGCCCAATCTATAAAACTCATAATATCCTTTGGAAGTTATATTAAAAAGTTTGTAGTTTTGCTAACGCTGTTAGTAAATAAATATCATGGGTCTACATGAACGCCGTCAACGAGAAAAAGAATCTATCCGCGCAAATATTTTGCAGGCTGCTTTCACGTTGGCTAAAACTGAAGGCTGGGCATCACTTTCTATGCGAAAGATAGCAGACGCTATTGAGTATAGTGCCCCGGTGGTGTATGATTATTTTGAAAATAAAGAAGCTATTTTATTTGAAATTTCATTAGATGGCTTCCACAAGTTACACATAGAATTATTAAAAGCTCAGCAGAAACAGGATACTCCGGAAGAGCAACTCGTTGCAATTGTGGATGCATACTGGAACTTTGCTTTTAAAAATAAGGAATATTACCAGCTTATGTTTGGTCTTGGAATGCAATGCTGTGGAAAAGGGCAGATGAAAAAAGAATTTTCATCATTCCAGGAACTGATCTATGAATGTACCTATGAGATTATTAAGAAAAACGGATCCAATCCGGACAATGCCTGTCATATGTCTCATGCTCTGTTTTCTGCCGTACACGGAATGATCTCTATTATGATGATGCGTACTGCTGATATCCCTTCTACAATGAATAAGACGACATTAGACGAAACTGTTTCGGCTTTTATTAAGTCTTTGTAAATTTTTTTTGAATTAAAAATTAACACCGTTAGGAAATTTAACACCGAATTAATTTAGATAATTTGTGATTCCTGATTAAAAATGAAAACCATTTATGAAGCAATTCATAATATTCAGTTGTTAAAATTAGTCATTTTTTGCTTATTAATTAACACTGTTAGTAAAATTAACACACCTTACACCAACATTATACACTTAAATACATTAAAACAATTTTCAATTATGGAAACAACCGACTTCATTGGACATTAAAAATTCTGTATTTTTTTTTGAACTAATTATTAACACTGTTAGGAAAAAATACAGCATTTATCAAAACACATTACTTACCTCTAACACTTCATTAAAAAAATTAAACCAACAATGAAATTACCTGGAAAAACAAGGTTTATTGTACTTATTGCAAGTATAATTCTTTTACAGAGCTGCACAAAAGCCGCAGAAGGAACCAATGCCGCGCCTCCAGCTCCAGAACTTCCGGTTTATACCGTTATTACATCACCCGCTACTACATATCAGGAATTCCCAACTGCTTTGGAAGGGAAAAACAACGTAGAAATCAGATCTCAGGTAGACGGATATCTGGATAGAATCTATGTAGAAGAAGGAGCTTATGTAAGAGCAGGACAACCGTTATTTAAAATAGATTCAAGAAGCTACGGCGAGCAGATGAATATGGCTCAGGCTAATCTTCAGGCTGCCAATGCCAATATTCAAAAAGCAAGAGTGGAAGTAGACAGACTTCAGCCATTGGTTGCTGCAAAAGTAGTTTCTGATGTACAGCTTAAAACAGCAAAAGCCAATTATGAAGCTGCCGTTGCTGCTGCTTCACAAGCCAGAGCCTCTGTTGGAAGCGCAAGAATCAATGTAGGATTTACAACCATTACAGCTCCTGTAAGCGGTTATATTGGAAGAATTCCTTACAAAAAAGGAAGTCTGATCTCCAGAACAGACCCAAATCCATTAACATTATTATCTGATATCAGTGAAATCTATGCCTATTTTTCTTTAAGTGAACTTGATTTCATTGCTTTCCAAAACAAATACCCGGGAGCAAGCTTAGAAGAGAAACTTAAAAATATGCCGATGGTAGATCTTGTCATTGCCGATAACAGTACTTACCCTGAAAAAGGAAGATTGAGTATTGTAGACGGGCAATTTGATAAAACTACCGGAGCTATCAGTGTGCGTGCCGTTTTCCCTAATACCAACGGAACTTTAAGAACCGGGAATACAGGAAGAGTACGTATGCCTCAGCTGATCTCGAACGCTGTAGTTATTCCACAGGAATCTACATTTGAAATTCAGGATAAAACCTATGTATATGTGATGGATAAAGATAAAAAAGTAATGGGAAGACCTATTAAAATATCTGGAAAAACAGATAGTTATTACTTTATTTCTGAAGGACTTTCCCGTGGCGAAAAAATCGTATACACAGGAATTGGAAGCTTAAAAGACGGCGCATCCATCAGACCAAAAAACATTTCGTCTGACAGCTTATTAAAAGCGAAACCATTATAGTCCTTTACAAAACAGAAGACTTAAAAAAATAAACTTCTTATGTTAAAACAATTTATAGAAAGACCGGTCCTTTCAACGGTCATCTCCATAATACTCTTATTATTGGGAGCTTTGTCTCTCTTTAATTTACCGATTGCCCTCTTCCCGGACATCGCTCCACCGAGTGTACAGGTAACGGCATTCTATCCTGGAGCTAATGCTGAAGTTGTAGCACGTTCGGTTGCCACCCCTATTGAGGAAGCTGTAAACGGAGTTGAGAACATGACTTACATGACCTCAAATTCCAGTAACGACGGTACAATGACACTAAGTGTATTCTTCAAACAGGGTGCTGATGCTGATAATGCGGCGGTAAACGTACAGAACCGTGTATCGAAAGCTATGAGCCAGCTACCTCAGGAGGTAGTACAGGCTGGGATTTCAACACAGAAAGTACAGAATAGTATGATCATGTTCATGGGATTAACCAGTGAAAATGAAAAGCAATATGATGAACTATTCCTTCAAAACTATTTGAAGATCAACGTAATTCCACAGATACAGCGTATTCCCGGAGTTGCACAGGCTCAGGTATTTGGAACAAGGGATTATTCAATGAGAATCTGGTTGAAACCGGATCGTCTGGCATCAAATAATCTTTCTCCACAGGAAGTTTTGGCAGCCATTAAAGATCACAACCTTGAAGCTGCCCCAGGCCGTCTTGGACAGGGAAGTAAGGAAACTTACGAATATATCCTTAAGTATAAAGGAAAACTGAATAAGAATGAAGACTATGAAAACATTGCTATTAAAGCAAACAGTGACGGTTCTTTCTTAAGATTAAAAGATGTTGCACGAGTAGAGTTCGGATCTTATACCTATACTGCCACCAACAGAGTAGACGGAAAACCCGTTGCCGGATTTGCGATCTTACAGACAGCAGGTTCTAATGCCAACGAAATCCTGACAGAAATTGAAAAGCAGGTGAAAGTAATGGAAACCACGCTTCCAAAAGGAGTGAAACCCATTATCATGTATAATTCCAAGGACTTCCTTGATGCTTCGATTCATCAGGTTGTGGAAACACTTGTTATTGCCTTTGTATTGGTATTTATTGTAGTATTTATCTTCCTTCAGGATTTCAGATCTACATTAATTCCGGCTATTGCAGTACCAGTAGCGATTATCGGAACATTCTTCTTCCTGCAGTTATTTGGCTTCAGTATCAACATGCTTACTTTATTTGCATTGGTACTCGCCATTGGTATTGTAGTGGATGATGCCATTGTAGTGGTAGAGGCCGTCCATTCTAAAATGGAACAGACAGGTATGCCGGTAGAACAGGCTACAATGAACTCGATGAGTGAAATTTCAGGAGCCATCATTTCCATTACATTGGTAATGTGTGCCGTATTTATTCCGGTTGGTTTCATGCAGGGACCTGCAGGGGTTTTCTACAGACAGTTTGCTTTCACATTAGCCATTGCGATTTTAATATCAGCAGTAAATGCATTAACATTGAGCCCGGCATTATGTGCGATGTTCTTAAATGATCCTCAGGGAGAACATGGTGAACACGGTCATAAAAAAGGTTTTGGAGCAAGATTCTTCAATGCTTTCAATGCCAGCTTCAACAGCATGACCAGAAAATATATCTACAGTCTTAAATTTTTAATTAAAAACAAATGGGTTGCGATAGGAGGTCTTGTGGTCATTACAGCAGCAAGTGTTTTCCTTATCAAAAAAGCACCATCAGGATTTATTCCTACTGAAGACCAGGGATTCGTATTGTATGCAGTGAATACTCCTCCGGGAAGTTCACTGGAAAGAACGCACAGAGCAACAGCACAAATTGATAAAATTATCAATGGTGAAAAAGCAACCAACCACCTTTGGGTAGCAGATGGGATGAACTTCATCAGTAATGCTAATGCTTCCCCTTATTCCGCAGGTTTCATTAAACTTAAAGATTATGACAAACGTGGTGAAATGAAAGATCCTGATCAGATTGCTGCAACATTAACAGGCAAGGTAAGCCAGGTGAAAGATGCCAATGCATTCTTCTTCAACTTCCCTACTGTACAAGGTTTCGGTAACGTTTCCGGATTTGAATTTATGCTTCAGGATAAAACAAATGGTTCTTTCGAACAGTTGGGAACAACTACTCAACAGTTCATTGGAGAGCTGATGAAAAGACCTGAAATTGCTTTCGCCTTTACAACTTATGCGGCAGGAAATCCTCAGTATACCATTGATGTAGATACGGATAAAGCCAACCAGCTGGGTGTTTCTGTAACAGAATTGATGCAGACTATGCAGATTTATTTCGGAAGCAGCTTTGTATCGGATTTCAACAGATTCGGAAAGTATTACAGAGTAATGGCTCAGGCAGACATTCCTTACCGTACAGATGCCAATTCACTGGAAGGAATTTATGTGAAAAATAAATCAGGAGAAATGGTTCCTGCAAAAACTTTGGTGACGTTAAAAAGATCTTTCGGTCCTGAAACGGTAACAAGAAATAACCTTTTCAACGCAGTAACGATTAACGGAACTCCAAAACCCGGTTATAGTACCGGAGATGCCATCAAAGCAGTAGAAGAAGTTGCTCAGCAATCACTCCCAAGAGGATATGGATATGAATGGACAGGGATTACCCGTGAAGAAATCAAGACAAGTGGACAAACTTCATTTATCTTCTTCCTAAGTATCCTGTTTGTATACTTCTTACTGGCAGCACAATATGAAAGCTACATTCTTCCGTTTGCTATTATTCTTACCATTCCAACAGGGATTTTCGGAGTATTTGCATTCACAGGATTAGCAAGAATTGATAACAATATTTATGTTCAGGTAGGATTGATCATGCTGGTCGGGCTACTGGCCAAAAATGCCATCCTGATTGTAGAGTTTGCCGTACAGAGAAGAAAAGCAGGTAAAACATTAATTGAATCTGCACTTCAGGCATCTAGATTACGTTTAAGACCAATCTTAATGACCTCTTTTGCCTTCATCGTGGGAATGCTTCCACTGGTATGGACGCAGGGTGCTTCCTCAAAAGGAAACCATTCTATCGGTTATAGTACCGTAGGAGGAATGCTTACAGGAGTAATATTGGGAATCTTTATCATTCCGGTAATGTACGTAGTATTCCAGTATCTGCATGAAAAAATGCCAAGCAGAAAAAAGAAAAGACTTCTGAAAAAACAAATGGAGGAAGAACTTTTAGCTGCTAGTCACTAATAAAAAAATGAATAACAAAAACTTAGAGAAAATTTTAAGATCATAGGTTTACCTATTTACCTGCCTGTTCTTAATGGTTTACAAAAGCTAACTATTTTCTCCTACTAAAGACAATTTTTGCCTCAACAAAAACCTCTCTAAGTTTTGTATTCAACTAAAAGTTTAAAAACTATGAAACGAGTAAAAAATATTATTCTAACATTTGTGCTGGCAATCGGCTCTGTTTCGTGTGTGTCTAAATTGGCATACACGGAACCTGAGCTTCCTCTTCCGGAAAAATTCCAGTACACCGCAACTGCCGACACAGCCAGTATAGCCAATCTGGAGTGGAAACAGTTTTTCAGTGATCCTATTTTACAGGGATTGATTGAAAAAGGAATTAAAAATAATTATGACCTTCAGATCGCCTTAAAGCAGGTTGCTGCTTCACAGGAAAAACTGAAACAGGCAAAATATATGCAATATCCGGACGTTGGCTTCGGAGTAAGCGGACAGATTTCAAGACCTTCCAAAAACAGTATGAACGGGCAAAGCTTAAATTTATTTTTAGGATCAAGCCATGTTGAAGATTATAATGCAGCCTTTAACCTTTCATGGGAAGCGGATATCTGGGGGAAAATTAAAAACCAGCAGGAAGTTTCAAGAATGCAATATCTTCAGACCTATGAAGGTTCAAAAGCAGTTCAGACTCAAGTAGTAGCAGCAATTGCACAAGGGTATTATAACTTGTTAATGCTTGACAGACAATTAGCTATTGCAAAATCTAATCTGGAACTAAGCAGCAATACCCTGATGATTACACAGAAAATGTGGGAAAGTGGTGATAACACCTCTTTAGGAGTACAGCAGGCAGCCGCACAGAAACAGGCAACAGAACTTCTGATTGCTCAGCTGGAACAGAATATTGCTATTCAGGAAAATGCATTGAGTATTCTGACAGGCGAACTGCCTAACAAAGTAAACAGAACCATTGAAATGTCTGATACTTCATTACCTCAGAATATTTCCGCAGGGCTTCCGGCAGCTATGGTAAGCCGAAGACCGGATGTGCGCCAGCAGGAATTGGTTTTATTAGAATCCAATGCCATGGTAGGAATTGCTCAGGCGAATATGTATCCGGCATTGAAGATTACAGCCAATGGAGGAGTAAATTCATTTAAAATTGATAACTGGTTTCAGATTCCGGCTTCATTATTCGGATCCGTTTTAGGAGGAATTACCCAGCCTATTTTCCAGAAAAGACAATTAAAAACAGACCTTGCAGTAGCAAAAATTCAAAGGGAAAGAAATGTTCTGGCCTTCCGTCAATCGGTATTGAATGCTGTTGGAGAAATTTCTGATGCTTTGGTATCTAATGAAAATTTAAAAGTTCAGGAACAGAAAGCCACAGAGCAATCTACCACGTTAAAAGATGGAATTAAGAGTGCACAGCTTCTTTACAAAGGAGGTTCAGCCAATTACCTGGAAGTGATTACAGCACAGGGAAATTCCCTACAGGCAGAGTTGAATCTGGCTTCCATTAAAAGACAGAGATTAAGTAGCATTGTAGATTTATACAGAGCTTTAGGCGGCGGTTGGAAGTAGTAAATTAAATTATATTTGTTTTAAGATGCGGCTCTTTTCAGAGCCGCATTTTTTTTTAGTATAAAAACACCCTAATTAATTACCATCTGTACTGTCATTCTGAATGGAACAAAGTGGAATGAAGAATCTTTAAAAACAATCGATGAGATTCTTCCTTCGTCAGAATGACAAACTAAGCGCTTAGTTTCTCCTCGCACTATGTCATTCCGTAGAAATCTATATTTTAAAAACTCCTAAAGTCATTTAATAATGTAAAAGCATCTTATTTTTCAAACTCCTCCGCAATCCATTGAAGCAACTCTTCAAAATCCTTTTCAGAATATCCTAACTGTAAATAATGAATATCATCCGCCTTTCTGTACCATGTCAGCTGGCGTTTCGCATATCTGCGGCTATTCTTTTTAATTTCTGAAACCGCAAAATCAAGATCCCATTCTCCGTCAAAATATTTGAATAATTCTGCATAGCCCACAGTATTCAAAGCGGTCAGATCTTTGAACTTTTCAAGACCTTTCACCTCATCCAGCAAGCTATTTTCCATCATCATATCCACTCTGCGGTTGATTCTGTCATACAGTTCTTCTCTTGGGGCTTCTATTCCGATTCTGATGACATTAAAATCTCTGCCATTCTGAGAAACCGAAATATGTTCAGAATATTTTTTATCCGTTTGCCAGATAATATCAATGGCTCTCAACAGCCTGCGGTGATTGTGAATATCCACCACACTGAAATATTCAGGATCGAGTTCTTGTAAAATTTCCTGAAGTTTTTCTATTCCTGCCTGCTCCATAATAGTCTGAAGTTTCTCCTGATTTTCAGCATTCGCTTCTGGCAAATCATGCAGACCTTCTATCACAGCTTTTTCATACATCATGCTTCCGCCAACAAGAATTACGGTGTCATGCGTAGTAAAAAGTTCATTGAGTTTTTGAAGGGCATCTTCTTCGTACTGTCCGATAGAATAATAGTCTTCCACTGAAAGATTTCCGATAAAATGATGAGGTGCTCCAGCCAGTTCTTCTTCTGAAGGTGCTGCTGTACCTATTTTCATTTCTTTAAAAAACTGACGGGAATCACAGGAAATAATCTCCGTATTGAAATGCTGAGCCAAATCAATTGCCAATCTCGTTTTACCAATTCCGGTGGGTCCTACAACAGAAATCAAATTTTTCTTTTTCACAGCGCTAATTTACGAAAATGAGTTTATTTAATTGACTGGAAGATGGAGGCAGAAAGTGGGAAGATTATTATAAATATAAATTATATCTAATTTTAACTTCCAGCCTCCATCTTCCACCTATTCAACATTAACCAAACTATAGACTTAAATGTTTATCTTTGTAGAACAATAAAAAACTATGATTTTATCAATGACCGGATTCGGTAGAGCCGAAGATGTTTTTGAAGGAAAAAAAATTACTATAGATATTAAATCTCTGAACAGCAAGAGCTTTGATTTGAATATTAAAATTCCTTTACGTTATAAAGAAAAAGAATTTGAAATCAGAAAAATTCTTAACGATAGAATTATCCGTGGAAAAGTAGACTGTTACGTTAATATTGAGAATCTTGAGGAGTCCAATGATGTAAAAATTAATAAAAACTTAATTGACTCTTATATCAACGAACTTAGAAACATAGCTTCTGACGGACCCAATTTCGAATACCTTAAAATGGCGGTAAGACTTCCTGATGCCATTACGTCAAGGCCTGACGAGCTTACGGAAGGTGAATGGGAAGCATTGGCAAAAATTGTCAATAATGCCGTGGACAGATTTGAAGAATTCAGAAGAACTGAAGGCAGCATTCTACATGAAGAACTAAACAGGAATATTCAGAATATCGACAAATATCTTGGAGAAGTGATTCCTTTTGAGGAAGAAAGAATTGTAAGCGTGAAAGAGCGTTATCAGAAATCTTTGAAAGAATTTGAAAACGTAGATGAAACACGTTTTTACCAGGAAATGGCCTATTTTACTGAAAAACTTGATATCTCTGAAGAAAAGGTAAGACTTGCCCAGCACCTGAAATATTATAAAGAGGTAATGGACAATGAATCTTTCAACGGAAAAAAACTGGGCTTTATTTCTCAGGAAATCGGAAGAGAGATCAATACATTAGGTTCTAAAGCTAATCACGCAGAAATCCAGAAACTGGTAGTGATGATGAAAGATGACCTGGAAAAAATTAAAGAACAAACGCTAAACGTATTGTAATGATAGGTACGAGTTACGAGATGCGTGGTTGTCATTTCTAAGAAAAGAACCCGAAACTCGGACCTCGTAACCCGAAATTGTAAAAAATGGATAAAGTAATTATATTTTCAGCACCATCAGGGAGCGGAAAAACTACATTGGTAAAGCATTCACTGGAAATATTTCCGGAACTGAATTTTTCAATCTCATGTACCACAAGACAGCCAAGAGGAAGTGAAGTTCATGCAGTAGATTATCATTTTCTGACACCTGATGAATTCAGACAGAAAATTTCTGAAGGTGCTTTTGTAGAATATGAAGAGGTATATACTGACAAATATTACGGTACTTTAAAATCTGAAGTAGAAAAAATCTGGAATCAGGGAAAAGTAGTTATTTTTGATGTAGATGTAAAAGGAGGTATTTCGTTAAAAAAATATTTCGGTGAAAAAGCCCTGTCTATTTTTATAGAACCACCTTCCATTGAAGAATTGGAACGAAGATTGATTTCAAGAAATACAGATGATGCAGAAACCATAAAAACCCGTGTAGCAAAGGCAGAAGAAGAAATGTCCTACGCCAGCGAGTTTGACAAGATCGTTATTAATGAAGATCTTGATGCAGCTAAAATAGAAATAGAAAGTTTAATAAAAAGTTTTATAGAAAGAAACTAGAAGCTAGAAATTAGAAGTTAGTTTTTTAATTTCAGGAAAATTATCCTCATTTTATACTAACTTCTAATGTCTAATCTCTAACTTCTATAAAGAAAAAATTGAGGTTGATATGAGTACCGAAACATTAGAAAAAGCTAAATCTGCAATTCCTGTCAGAGGATTTCTGGATATTAAAGATATTGCTATTCCTCAGGGTGAAGAGCTTGTAAAAGCAATTCTTAAACTTAAAGAGGAAAAAAATGCTGTTATTCTTGCCCATTATTACCAGCCCGGAGAAATTCAGGATATCGCTGATTTCCTTGGAGATTCTTTACAACTGGCAAGACAGGCAAAAGATACAAATGCTGACATGATTGTATTCTGTGGAGTACATTTCATGGCAGAAGCAGCTAAAATTCTGAATCCAACTAAAAAAGTAGTTCTCCCTGACACTATGGCCGGATGCTCTCTGGCAGATGGTTGTTCCGGAGAAGGACTTAGAAAAATGCGTGAACAGCACCCGAATGCTTTAATTGCAACTTACATTAACTGTAACGCAGAGACTAAAGCAGAAAGTGATATTATCGTAACCAGCTCAAATGCTGAAACTGTAATAGAAGCACTTCCGAAAGACAGACCTATCATTTTTGCACCGGACAAAAACCTTGGAAGATATTTATCTAAGAAAACAGGCCGTGACATGATCCTTTGGGATGGAAGCTGTGTAGTACACGAAGCATTTTCAATGGAAAGAATTGCTCAGCAGCTCGCTGATAATCCTGATGCTAAGCTGATTGCACACCCCGAAAGTGAAGAAGCTGTTCTGAAACTGGCTCACTTTATCGGCTCTACTTCTGCCCTGTTGAATTATGTAGAAAAAGATGACTGTCAGAAATTCATCATTGCGACAGAAGAAGGAATTCTTCATGAGATGAGAAAACGTGCTCCTCACAAGGAATTGATTCCTGCATTGGTTTTTGATGAAAGCTGTAACTGCTCGGAATGTTTCTATATGAAACGTAATACAATGGAAAAGTTGTATTTATGTATGAAGTATGAACTTCCTGAAATTCTTATCGACGAAGAATTAAGATTAAGAGCACTGAAACCTATTGAGGCAATGCTAGATCTTTCTAAAAGTATAAAATAATTTTTTTGTTATTCAATATTTATTATATTTAGCATTTAAACTAATAATAAATATGAAAAATCTAAAAAAATTAGACAGAAGAAGTCTTAAAAATGTAAACGGTGGCGGCAGTAGTTGCAGCTTAAACTGTGAAATACATGAAACCTGCGGCCAAGGTTGTAATGGAGAATTAATCTGTGTACCAAGAGGAATGTACATTCCGGATAATTGTTAAAAAAATAAAGCACTGTTTTCACAGTGCTTTTTATTTTAGTCTGCAGTAATTGCAACAAAACAATCTGTGCTTACAACAACGCACATCCTGCAATTTTCGGACAATGTCCAATATGCCTCGCACGAAGGATCACTGGAAGAGCCTGGTCCAAAAACGAGATGCGTAGGACAGCCATCACATTTGGATACACCTGCTCCCTTCATCTGTTCCAAATCTCTTCTGTTCAATTTTTTTAAATTTTTCATAAAAGTCCGATTATCTTTTAAGAAACTCCTCCGTCCACACACTCCATACTTACTAACACACACATCTTACAGTAGTCAGGCAGTCCCTGATAAGCAGAACATGGATACTGATATTCAGGACCATCTCCAAATGTAGCGTGTTGTGGACATCCTGCACATCTTGACGGACCTGCTGCTCCGTTTAATTGTTCAAGTTCTTTTCTGTTTAATTTCTTTAAATTTTTCATAGTAGTTTTAATTAAATTTTGATTTTATGTTTTACAACAAATTGATGGTTTTTAAATAATATTTTTTTAGTCTTCCAGAACCATACAACTACCTGGTATTGATGGATCATAAGGGAAAAGGAAAAGACAAACTTTACGGCCTTTAAAATCTGTACATACCGCACATCCTTTTGGCCCGCAATCAAGGTCGACAGCACAGGTATCTCCTCCACCTCCAATAATAGCTCTTAGATTTTCTCTGTTTAATTTTTTAGAGTTTCTCATGGTAGTTTTAATTTTTAAATTAAGTTTTGATTTTTTTTATCCGATCGTGTAAGCAACAATACTTACAACATTGGTGCGTAACAGGTTCCTCCCGGTTTCAGCCAGCATCCCCATTTTCCACCTCCGCGGAAACATACAAATTGTTCACCACCACAGGCTTCAATCTGGATATCGGTAAATCCTCCGGTGATGCTTTTCTTTTCTTCACGTGATAATTTTTTAATTGTTTTCATAGCGCTTAATTTTAATATTAGAAATAAAGAATATTCTTTGTCTTTGCGTTACTAAAAATCAAGGACGATCAAAGCAGTCAATGCTTACCAATACTCTTCCTTTACAGCATTCTGGCAAAGCATGATAATCAGCACATGATCTTGGTTGACCCGGTCCGTATGGCCCGGCAGGACAATTTTCAAAACAGTTGTTTACATTCCCTCCACTGATCGATTTCAGATTTTGGCGGTTCAATTTCTTTAGATTTTTCATGATTATTTTGCTATTAGTTAATGTTATAAATGTAACATTTTTAATCAATTACAACAAATATATCTCTAAAAAAGGAAATAAATTTTATTATGTTAAAAGCTTGGCTGTTTCAAAATAAGTTGTACATTTGTTCTGTTACAATGAATTTATTAAGAAACATATCTGATATTTCTGCCCTGAAATTACCTATTTCAGGCATATCTTCTGTTTCTACATTCACAACTACAACAACTACCCCATAACGGGGTAAATTTTCACATATTATTTCCGGTACCCGTACTCTTTTTTTTAAAGAGTAGCCACTTCGTTATATCCAACTTCAAATAAATAATTGATGAAAGTTTTAAAATTCGGCGGAACATCAGTCGCCCATTCTCAGAATATTCTCCTGGTAGAAAAAATCATAAAAGATGAATCTTTAAAAAGCAAAATAGTGGTTATTGTATCAGCACTTCATGGCGTTACCGACCAACTGATCAAAGCTGCAGAATATGCTTCCGTTAAAGATGAAAATTATATTCAGATTATTCAGAATCTTGAAGAAAAACATATCAGCCTGGTCAAAGATCTTTTTCCTATCACAGAACAAAGTTCATTGCTAAGTTTTGTTAAAAAACATTTTAACGATATCGAAGACCTTTACAACGGAATCGCTGTACTTGGTGAACTTACCAACAGAATCAAAGATAAAATTGCCTCCTACGGAGAGTTTCTGTCTTCAAAAATCATTGCAGCAAGACTTCAGCATGGAGGACTAGACTGTACATGGATGAATTCGGCAGACCTTATCAGAACAGACAGCAATTTCACCAACGCAAAAGTAGATTTCAATTCCACAGAAAAGAATATTATCCATTTTCTGAATGAAAATCAGAACCGTATCCTTGTAGGGCCCGGTTTTGTAGCCCATGATGAAAAAAATAATGCAACAACATTAGGAAGAGGTGGTTCTGATTACACAGCTTCTATCATTGCATCTTCTATTCATGCAGAAGAGCTCCAGATCTGGACAGATGTAAACGGAATGATGACTGCTGATCCACGTTTGGCTTCCAATGCGAAACCTATTTCAGAAATTTCTTATCATGAAGCGATGGAACTTTCTCATTTTGGGGCGAAAGTGCTTTATCCGCCTTCCATTCAGCCTGTCATGGTAAAAAATATAAATCTTATCATCAAGAATACTTTTGATCCCGAAGCACAGGGAACTTTAATTTCCCACCAACTGAAATCTTCAGATAATGAAAAACAGATTGCAGTAGGAGTTTCAAATATGAATAATATTGCTCTGCTTACACTGGAAGGCAGCGGTATGGTAGGGATTCCGGGTATTTCAGCAAAATTATTCCAGTGTTTAAGTCATGAAAAAATAAATATCATCCTTATTACACAGGGATCTTCGGAACATTCTATAACGATTGCCATTGAAGAAAAAGAAGCTTTACGTGCTGAACATGCTATCAATTTATCTTTTGCAGATGATATCAATCTGAAAAGAGTGTGCGCAGTAAACATTGAAACAGAACTTTCCATTGTGGCTTTGGTTGGAGAAAGTATGAAAAGTAGAAGTGGTGTGAGCGCCAAAATGTTCGGATGCCTGGGAAATAACGGGATTAATATAAGAGCAATTGCGCAGGGATCTTCAGAAAGAAATATCAGTATTGTTATTTCAGAAAAAGACAGTAAAAAAGCAGTGAATGTACTTCACGAAGAATTTTTCGAGTCTGAAATTAAACAAATCCACCTCTATATCTGCGGAACAGGAAATGTAGGTTCAAAACTCATTCAGCAGATCTATGATCAGAATGCTTATTTAAGAGAAAACTTTTTAATCAATCTGAGAATTGCAGGAATTTCCAACAGCCGTCATATGATATTTTCAGATAAAGGAATATCACAGGAAGACTATCTTATCTGGAATCAACAGGGAGAAAAAGCGTCAGCGCGGGAATTTGCTGAAGAGATTATCCACCGAAACCTGAGAAACTCTGTTTTTGTAGATGTAACTGCAAGTGCTGATGTACCTGAAATTTATGAAAGTTTATTAAAAAGAAGCGTGAATATCGTGGCATGTAATAAAATTGCAGCCTCTTCAGATTTAAAAAAATATAAAACTTTAAAAAATACAGCGAGAAACCACAACTGTAATTTTTATTTTGAAACGAATGTAGGAGCAGGGCTTCCGGTGATAGGAACCATCAACGATCTCATCAAAAGCGGAGATCAAATTCAATCCATTCAGGCTGTTTTGAGTGGAACATTGAATTTTGTCTTTAATCATTATGACGGCAGCAGAACATTTTCTGAAGTCGTAGCCCAGGCCCAGCAGGAAGGTTATACGGAACCCGATCCAAGACTTGATTTATCGGGAACTGATGTAGCAAGAAAGATTTTAATCCTGGCAAGAGAATCCGGATATCCGCTTCAATTCGAAGAAATTGAAAATGTAGGTTTTCTTCCTGAAGAATGTATGCAGGGAAGCGTAGGTGATTTTTATGAAAAGCTTACAGCATATGAAGATCATTTTAAAAATTTATTGAATAATGCTAAAAATGAAGGCAAAATATTAAAATACGTTGCAGAGTTTGAAGATGGTAAAGCAAAAGTAGGTTTACAGCATATCGCTCCTGATAGTGATTTGTTTCATCTTTATGGCAAAGACAATATTGTCATTTTTAAAACCCTCAGGTATTCCGAGCAGCCATTGGTAGTAAAAGGAGCCGGGGCCGGAGCTGATGTAACGGCAAGCGGAGTTTTTGCAGATATTATTCGTTCTATTTAAAATACAATTATGAAAAAAGTAAAATTAAAAGTCCCGGCTACCGTTGCCAACTTGGTCTGCGGATTTGACATTCTGGGAATGGCTGTCTATGATCCATATGATGAGATGGAATTCAGGTTACTGGAAACTCCTGAAATTATTATAAAGCATATTGATTCTTTCGGACTTCCTGAAGAAGCTTCCAAAAATGTTGCGGGTGTTGTTCTATTAAAAATTCAGGAATATTTTAATCTGAAGAATGGTTTTGAAGTGATTATCCGTAAACATATAAAACCTGGAAGCGGGCTCGGCTCCAGTGCGGCAAGTGCCGCCGGAGCCGTCTTTGGAGCCAATATATTATTAGGAAACAAATTATCAAAAGAAGAAATGGTGTATTTTGCCATGTTTGGAGAAGAACTGGCTTCAGGAGTTCGTCATGCAGATAATATTGCTCCGTGTATCTATGGGGGAATTACCCTGGTAAAATCCACCAACTCTATTGATATCATTCCTCTGAACAGTCCTGATTTATTTGTAACGGCAGTACATCCGCAGGTGGAAGTCAAAACTTCAGATGCAAGACAGATTTTAAAGAAAAATATCAGTTTAAAAAGCGCTGTAGAACAATGGGGAAACATAGCTGGTCTTGTAGCAGGAATTCAGAAAAATGATTATTTATTGATTGGCAGAAGTCTTAACGATGTCATTATAGAACCAATCCGCAGTATTCTGATTCCAAAATTTGACAAGATAAAAGCAAAAAGCTTACAATTGGGTGCTTTAGGAGGGGGAATATCTGGTTCAGGACCTTCTATTTTTATGTTGTCCGAACAAAAAGAAACAGCAGAAAAAACTGCTCAGATGATGAAATCAGTGTATGATGAAATTGAGATAGAAAATCTGATATACGTTTCAAAAATAAATCCGAACGGAATTCAAATCGTTGAAGAAGCTTAACTATAAAAACAGAAATGAAATATTATAACTTAAAAGATTCTCTGGAAAACTTTGATTTCAGAGAGGCAACAATAAAAGGTCAGGGAAAAGAGAAAGGATTATTTTTCCCTGAAAACATTCCACAGTTTAATGAAGAATTTATTCAGAATATTCATGATTATTCTCATGAAGAAATTGCGTACCAATGCATGAAAGATTTTGTGGGAGATGAAATTCCTGCAGAGATACTAAAGGAAATTGTAGCTGAAACCATCAGTTTTGAAATTCCTCTGGTAAAGATCAACGAACAGATCTCCATATTGGAACTGTTTCATGGTCCTACCCTTGCCTTCAAAGATATTGGTGCAAGGTTTATGAGCCGTTGTCTGTCTTATTTTCTGAAAGATCAACAGAAGAAAGTCACTGTTCTTGTAGCCACTTCCGGAGATACCGGAGGTGCTGTCGCCCATGGGTTTTATAAAATTCCGCAGATTAATGTAGTTATTTTATATCCCAAGAACAGGGTAAGTCCGGTTCAGGAGAAACAGTTGACCGCATTGGGAGAAAATATTTCTGCATTGGAGGTAAAAGGTAGTTTTGACGACTGCCAGAGCCTTGTAAAACAGGCTTTTTCAGATGAAGAAATCAATAGTCAGTTATTTCTGACCTCAGCCAATTCCATCAATGTAGCGAGATGGCTTCCCCAACAGATTTATTATTTAATAGCATTGAAACAATGGATTCAGCACCATAAGAAACAACCGGTAATCTGTGTTCCGAGTGGAAATTTCGGAAATATCTGTGCCGGAATTCTGGCTCATTTCAGAGGTCTCCCCGTCAGCCATTTTATTGCTGCCTGTAACGCCAATCAGGTAATTCCTGATTATTTTAAAACCCAAAATTATCAACCGCAAAAAGCAGTTGCTACCTTATCTAATGCTATGGATGTGGGAGATCCAAGCAATTTTGTAAGGATTTTAGAACTTTTCGGACATCAGTTTGAAGCTTTAAAGAACAAAATATCTGCATATTCCATTGACGATGATGAAACAATGAATATCATCACAGAAGTCTATAAGAAATACGGATATATTCTGGAGCCTCACAGTGCCGTAGCCTTTGCTGCAATGAAACAGTACTTGCAGGAAAATCCTGAACAAAAAGGATTTATTCTGGGGACTGCACATCCGGTAAAGTTTCCTGATGCAGTGGAAAAAGCCATTCATACTCAGATTGAAATTCCTGAATCGTTGAACAATCTTATGAAAAAGGAGAAAAAAACTGTAGAAATAAATTCAGATTTTGAAGAATTAAGACGATTTTTGCTTCATAAAATATGAGGCAATGAGCAAAATATATCTTGAAGATGTACGAATATATGCGTACCATGGTGTACTTCCTGAAGAAAATATTATCGGGACGTATTATATTCTGAATGTAGAACTTCATACTGATCTGTGGAAAGCAGCAGAATCCGACGATTTGCATGACACCATAAGCTATGCAGACATCAACGATATTCTTCACAAGGAAATGAAAATAAAATCCAAATTACTGGAACATGTTGCAGGAAGAATCATCTCAACAATCCACAACAGCTTTCCACAGATTGATTATATTAAATTAAAAATCACCAAAACTGCCCCGCCTATGCAGGGAGAAATGACAGGTGCCAGCATTGAGCTGGAAAAAAGCTTTAAACCGGAAAATTAAAATTCTTATTTTCGTTCATTAAAAACATACAAATTGAAATTCGTTAAAATATTATTTTTAGTAATAGGTATCAGCGCTTTTGGTCAAACCAGTGTTGATAATCAGCTGGCGGCCTATAATTTCCCAAAGATAAAATCCAGTATTACAATGCCTGTAACGATTCCTCTTTCGGAACTGAGCAATATGATCAATGCTTCTGTGAAAGACCTCGTTTATCAGGATGACTCTTATACTGACAATAATAATGATCAGTTTAAAGTAAAAGTATGGAAAACCAGACCTATTCGTCTTGTTGGCGGAATCAGTCAAAATTTACTGATTGAAGTTCCTTTAAAAATATGGGCAGAAAAAGGGATCGGAACTTTGGGAGTATACACTTATCAGAATACTACTTTCGAAACCGTAATGTCATTCAATACAACAGTTACTTTTAAGAATAACTGGACCATTACCACCAATACACAACCCAATGGCTTCAGATGGGTAACAAAACCCGTTCTCGATTACGGAAGAATACAGATTCCCATTACCTCTATTGTTGAAAAAAGTTTAAAAGAGCAGCAGGAAAAATTCTGTAAGACGATAGATCAGCAAATGGCTACACAGCTGAATTTCCAGCAATATGCTTTAATGGCCTGGAATACATTTCTGCAGCCTTTCAATATATCAGAAGAATATAATACATGGCTGAAAGTAAGCCCGGTGGGAGTGAATATTACTCCTTTGAAATTTTATGGAAATCAGATCAATGCTACGCTTGGTGTTGATATTTATTCCGAAACTTTTACAGGAAATAAACCTGTAGCTTCTTCACCTGTAACCAGCGTTGCCAATTTCAATTCCACTCCTACTGTTGCGGATAAATTTATTTTACAGACTACAGCCAATATCCCTTTTACAGAGGCAAGCAATATGGCAAGAAAAACATTTCTGAATAAAGAATTTGATATCCGCGATTCTAAAGTGAAAGTAACAGACATCAGAGTATATGGCGTTGATAACAGAGTGGTGATTGAGGCTCAGACCGATGGTTATATAAAAGGTACCGCTATTATTTCCGGGATTCCGGTGTATGATGATGCAAAAAGAAAAATTGTTTTATCTGAGACCAAATTTAAACTGAAAACGACCAACATTCTTCAAAAAACAGCTTCTCTCCTATTCCAGGGAAAAATTGTAAAAATGATTGAAGAAGAATATGGTATTCCAACCCAGGAACTGGAAGAAACATCAAGAAAAAGTATTGAAGAAGCTTTTAATAAAGAATATTACAAAGGGTTAAAGATGAACGGGAAAGTCTTCAATCTGAAACCTAGCAAAATTCTACTTAGCAATACCGGAATTACAGCCGTGATTGATACAAATGCTTCATTAAAATTACTGGTCAACGGATTTTAACCTTCAAATAAAAACTAAATTAAAAAACTAATAACCTTAAACATGAGAAAATATCTAGTCGTTGTAGACAGAAACAGAGCCCAAAAGGGGGTAAGACTTGCTAATTTTATTATTGACAGACTTGTCATTACTCTTACCTTTCTTACTTTTGGATTTATTGCTGCCTTAATATTCAATCTTACCAATAATGATTTTTTCATTAATCTTGCTTATAAAATGTCAGAAGTAAATAGATTTCTGGATATACTGATAACCTCTTTAATCTATTTTATGTACACTTTTCTTATAGAATATTTTACAAAAGGCAGATCCGTTGGTAAGTATATTACCGGAAGTAAAGTCATTTGTATCGATGGTACTGAGCCTACTTTCAATGATTATCTGATCAGAAACATTTCCAGAATTGTTCCTTTTGATGCCCTTTCTTTTTTGGGAGAAAATGGCTGGCATGATAAATGGAGTGAAACAAGAGTTATTAACATTAAAAATTATCAAGCTGAAATTCAAGCAAAAAGCGAAATCGAGGCTCTTGGGAATAAAGAAATTGCTTAAAAACTTTTGTTCATAAAGAAATTTTGCTATATTTGCACACCTCAAAAATGGTAAAAATGGTACTTTGGCCGAGCGGCTAGGCAGTGGTCTGCAACACCATCTACAGCGGTTCGAATCCGCTAGGTACCTCAGAAAAACCTCTAAGTTATTTAGAGGTTTTTTTATTTCTAAAAAAAATCAAAAAATACAATCATTTGCTTCTTTCTTTTTACATATATAGAGTAATTACATGTAGATTTTTATATTTGTGAAAAATATCCTACTATATAAAGAACTTCGCCATGTTTTTATCAATATCAGCAACACACATTATAATTTCAGCAATTGTATTATTATTCATCTTCTTCTGTACTATTTATGTTTTTTACAGACTAGTAAAAAACACTGTTAAAAAATGGGCTAAAGAAGCGGAAGAAAAACAATAGCTCTCAACTTAATTTTAAATAAGACTTTAAAATAATTGTATATTAGTAAGACTAAAATCAAATACTGATGATACAATTTACTCCTGAAGAAAAAAATCTGATACAGGCTGCTATACAATACGAAAAAGAAATACAGGACAGATCGGATGATGAAGAAATAGAATACGTAGAAGAAATAGAAGAAGAAATTCAAAAAGACAATGTTTTTATTTCAAGAAGGCATATTGATTCAATTATAATTTATTTAGGATATTTACTCGACAGAAAAGACCAATATGACAGTGGACAAATACTTGCTCTAGAAAGCAAATTAGATAATTTATCCAACTTACCATAATAAATATCCCTGCTCTTTGGCAGGGATATTTATTTTAAACCCATAAACAGTTATCATCACTTTTCATTCATTGATCACTTTTTAAACAATCATCCTATTTTAATTTATAAAACAAGCTCTTCATTTTACAGGAGTTTGATAAATAATGCAAAAAGGCGAATAGTAAGCTATCTTACTCAGGCATAAAGGATTAATCAATTTGCATTTATCAGCAGCTTCATATTAAAAACAAAAAATCCTCGGAAATTCCGAGGATAAAAACTAATAACCATGAAAACTCAAATTAAACATGAGTTACATTTCTATATCGAAAAATCGTGCCAAGAATGCCAATTTTGAGAAAAAAAAACAATTTACGCTGGCTGTATCAATTTTACAATTTTAGCATTTTAACCCGATTTTATTGATGCTTTAAAAACCACTTCATAATTATTTATAATTAATTAAAATAAATATAACATGCCGGTAAAAATATTAAAAATAAAATAATTTACAATTTGGTAAAATAAAATTCACATTCGGAAAATAAAAATTTTCAAATATTCAGTCAGCTATCAAAAAAAACTAAATCAAACATCAAATTGGCATAATTTATTCTTCATATAAATCAATCCAATAAATTTAAATCATCATGGCACAAAGAATTTTTAGTAAGAAAGATTTCACAAAAAGCAATGAAAAAGAATATCAGTTGGAGTACAAAGTAAATGAAATAGGTAAAGGTTCTGATCTCATTGTAGAAAGGTTAACTGAAAAAGGAGACTATGAAATAATTCAAGCTCCCTTGCGAAAATCAAACGACAAAGTATTTATCATTTGGGATGTCCCATTTGACGGCAGAATACTCTTTGATCTTTAAAGTATTTTGAGGTTTACTATATGAAAAAGCCCCCAAAAATGGAGGCCTCAAAAAACACAAATGATGAAAAAAAATTTTATATCAGAGATAAAAATTATTTTATCTATTAATTCTTAACCAAAGATATAGCAGTCTTTTTTTTTATTTTATGAGTACAATCATAAAATTATTATTTCTTTTAAATATTAAGCTATCCAGCTACCAGACAATATTTCTCAAAAAAAGACAATAAACAAATAATGTTTCAATCCCTATTTTTCCAGCCCTAATCAAATATTTCAAAGCCAGTTCACTGACAAACAGCATTTAAAATATAATTCACCTTATACATTTCTAAAATATAGTAAAAAATTTCAAATACATTATGATTGAGGTTATGTTTTTCACATATATTATGTTGTAATTTCGCTTCATTAATTCAAAAAATCGTGATAAATTTTTCTATACTTATAGCAAACTATAATAATGGAAAGTATTTTAAGGAATGCTATGAGTCATTAATCAGCCAAACCTACGAAAATTGGGAAGTGATTATTGTTGACGACGCCTCTACAGATGATTCGGTAGAGATTATACAGTCTCTTATCCAGAATGATCCCCGCTTCAAACTCTATCATAATGCAACGAATAAAGGTTGTGGCTTTACAAAAGCCGCCTGTATGAAATATGCTCAGGGAGATTTGTGCGCGTATTTAGATCCTGATGATGCACTTTATCCGGAAGCATTGGAAAAAACAGCCCAGGAATTCGTTGACAGAGATGATCTTGCTGCCGTTTATTCCCAAATGATGCTATGTGATGAAAACCTTGCTCATAAAAGAGTATATGCCGGCACCAAGCAGATTTACAATAACCGTCATTTTTTCAACTGTCCAATTCAGTTTGCACATTTCTTTGCATTTAAAAAAGAAATCTATTCAAGAACAACAGGGATTAATCCGAGTTTAAAAAATGCAGTAGATCAGGATCTGTATTTAAAAATATTAGAACAGGGAGAAGCTAAATTCATCAGAGAACCTTTATATTTATACAGGCTGCACTCCAATGGAATTTCCCAGGATAAAGCTAAGCTAAGCGCAAAAGAATCGTTTGCCAGAGTGATACATGAGACGATGAAGAGACGGGGAATCAAATCTATCAATAACCAGATTGTTCCTGAGGCTTTCACCAATTCACAGGAAATTTATGACCTCCTTAGTTATCAGACTAAAAAGGTGCACCGGTTAATCAGTAAAATAAAAGTCACCCTAGATAATATATAAAAACAAAAGACTCCTCGAAACGAAGAGTCTTTTTGGTAAAATATGGAATGAAAATGTTCTTATACCCAAAGATACAATCTCCCTTTCAATTATTATATGAGCAGAATCATAAAACTGAACAAATAGAAACGGCCTCCTGATGGAGGCCTAAAAAACACAAATGATGAAAAAAATCTATTTAGAAAAATCCAAACAGAATATCGTAGAATCATTCAGCATAATTGCTATTATTACATTTCTTTAGCAGAAGAATATAATAAAACAGAGAATGAATACTTTCTATAAAAATCAAAGATGGAATAAATTTATGCAATTATAGTAATTAATTATTTTATTTAATATAAAATCTATAAAAACGAAATAAAAAAATACAAATAATCATTTAATCATTAAAAAAAACCTCACTTTAAAGAAAGTAAATTTAGGTATTTTTTTGCTTACAAGTCTACTCCTCCCAAATGATCGGAATATACACCGTAATATATCCATCAGAATCTACCTGTGCGTCAGAAACCGTAGCAATTACCGTTCCATAACCTACCCAGCCACCTTGTCCCTGCATAGCAGAAAAAGTATAAGTTCCTGCCGGAAGACCATTATAATATTGTGGTACCGACTGAAACCCACCACTGTAATAGGTATCATACACTTCTCCGGTAACCATGTTTTCTGCAAGAAAACTTCCTACATCATAATTTCCGGAAAGAATTTTCGCCCCGCTTTTTGAAAGAAGACCATAACGGATCTTATAAGTCTGAGTCTTTGGTGTGGTATCAGCTATTTCTGAACAGTTTTTATTGTTCTCTACTATTTCATTAGAGGAAAATGATGTTACAACAGCCAGCAGTCCGATACATGCTGACACTGTAAAAATTGATTTTTTCATATTAAAAAGTAATTTGGTACTCAAAAGTAATCAACTTATATGAATTGAGTAAAAACTATCAATGAACTAAAATTTACAAATACAAATTCCGGAACTACTTGAAATACTAATGATATATTTACTTAAGGAATCAATTTTCCTTTCTAAAGAATATTTTAACATAAAATCAAATTTCAATATCAAACGCATAAAATCCCCATCAATAATACAAAAGTGAGCAGCATTTAAAATTAATTCACTTTTCTCTGATCAATTTTAACACTCATTAACTAAATTTTGGCTTCATAATTGAAAATATATTTAAATCAAAGTCGTTTTGGCTTTACCTTATTAAAATTTGAATTATGAGAAAGATAGTATTAGCAGGTTTTTTATCCGTCTTTTTGATGACGGCCTGCAAGAAAGACGACAGCGTTGCCGAGAAATCACTGGAAGCACAGAAACTTGAATTTCAGGCCAGACAACTGGAAATAGAAAAACAGAAGCTGGCTATTGAAAAAGAAAAGATGGTCTATGAAGCTCAGAAAAAAGCAGACAGCATATCTGAAACCAAAAAAGCAAGAGTTGCTGCTGAAAATAATTCAAGACCACAAGTTATCAGAGAAACAAGAACAATATATAGAGACAGAAACTCAAATTCCGGTTCATCAGGAAGCAGCAATGGAAGTTATGCCAATAACGGAAGTGGAACTTCACAGGGAACTACTCAGAAAAAAGGATGGAGTAAAGCTGCTAAAGGAACTGTAATTGGTACTGTAGGTGGAGCCGCTGCCGGAGCCCTGATCGCTAAGAAAAACAGAGGACTGGGAGCTGTAATTGGTGGTGTTGTAGGTGGTGCTACAGGATATACCATTGGTAGATCACAGGATAGAAAAGACGGAAGGGTACAACCCCGTTAATAAATATTTTCACAATAAATATAAAGATTGCTTATTTTTAAGCAATCTTTTTTTATGCTATTGATTCTGTTTTCTTCAATTTTCATCATTCCTGTATTAATGGGTTGGGGAAAAATCATTGAAAATGTATCAGAGATTTTATTTCAGGGAATCTCAGGAAAAATTCTATCCGGAATTCTGGGAATAAGCCTGGTATGGACAGTTCTTTCTTTTTTTTATCCTCTAAATATTTATGTAGAAACAGCTTCAATACTATTGGGATTATTATTTTTCTTTAAAAACAGGCTCTACCAGGAGTTCTATCAGTTTTCAAGGAAAGATTTTGCATTATTGAGCGCGGGCTCTCTTATTATTATTTTTGCAGGTTCATTTTATCCTTATATATTAGATCATTTCGGGTATTATATTCCCACGCTGAAATGGCTTACAGAATATGGATTGGTAAAAGGAATTTCAAATGTAGATCTCACACTGGGGCAAATGTCTGTCTGGCATATTTTTCAGGCTGGGTTTTCCAATTTTTCTGATCCGTTTTTAAGAATCAATGCTGTATTACTGATTATTTACACCATTTATATCATCGAAAGAAAAAACTGGATACACCTTTGTTTTCTACCGGTTTTATTATTGTTTTCACAATCTCCAAGCCCGGATCTTCCTGTTATTATTTTTTCATTGATCATCTTAAATGAAATGATAGCCGGCAACAGAAATACAACCCTCCTTTTTGCTTTTTCAGTTTTTGTTTTTGCTATAAAACCTACGATGATATGGCTGCCCATATTAGTATTTTCAAGTTCTGTTTTTATTTTCAAAAACAATTTCAAACCACTGCTGTTAGGAATTCTGATTCTCTTCCTTTTCTTTATTAAAAATATATGGACATTTGGTTTTCCCATTTTCCCCATAGCAATAGGTGATCTGGATGTATCCTGGAAACCCAATCCGGAAGTTTTGAAAACCTCCTCCCAATTTGCTGTCATGAAGACGTATGATATGCAGTACACCTATGAAAACATTCAAAAATTTTCAACGGCAGATCATATTAAAAACTGGTTCTCTCTTGAAGGAATCAAATCAAAAATCAACATCCTCTTTATACTGAGTCTAATTATTTTCTCTGTATTTGCCTGGATAAAAAAGAAAAAACTCATCACCCTGATCTGTATTTCTTTGCTGATAAAAAGTATATTGATCCTTGCCTTTTCCGCTCAATACAGATTTTTCATAGATGTTTTTTTTGTGATATTCTTTGTTCTGTTTCAAGAATATTTTAATCGCAAGAAATCCATTATTGTCTTTTCGGTTTTAAGCTTATTTTTTATTTCAATGTTATCTTTTCCGGCATTGATTCAAAAATATATTCCGAGCTTCAGAGTGGGAAGTTTTATGACAGGTTTTGAAAAAGAACAGCTTTATAAGCCTTCAACCTACGAATACCATCAGTTTAATACATTTAAAATCGGGAATTTTAAATTTAATGTTTCTCACAATTATCCTTACAGTTTTGATACTCCTCTTCCTGCCGTTACCCCATTCTATATTTTTGATGATGTAAAAGCGGGTATTTTCCCTCAACTTTTAGACAAAAATGATCTCAAGAAAGGATTCATCTGGAAAAAAATGACTTCAGAAGAAAAAAAGGAAGCCCAAAAGGTTATCAATAATATCAAAAACAGTGATAAATAGAACAAATCCAGAAACTTTATTATCTGAAGAAAAAAAGGTAATTTTGTATTATGTTCAACACATTAGGTAATCTTCTTAGTCTTACAACATTTGGAGAAAGTCACGGAGTGGCTTATGGCGGTATCATCAATAATTTTCCGGCAGGTTTAACGGTAGATCTCGATAAGGTTCAATACGAACTGAACCGAAGAAAACCTGGCCAGTCAGCAATTGTTACTCAAAGAAAAGAAAGTGACACAGTAAAGTTTCTTTCGGGAATCTTTGATGGAAAAACAACAGGTACCCCAATTGGTTTTATCATTGAAAACGAAAATCAGAAATCGAAAGATTATGATCATATTGCAGGGGCCTATCGTCCAAGTCATGCGGATTTTACCTATGATCAGAAATTTGGTTTCAGGGATCATCGCGGTGGCGGAAAATCTTCAGCAAGAGAAACTATGAACTGGGTAGTTGCTGGTGCACTTGCCAAGCAGCTTTTACCAAACATTGAGATCAATGCTTACGTTTCTTCCGTGGGTGATATTTTCTGTGAAAAACCGTACCAGGCATTAGATTTTTCCCAAACAGAAAGCAATGATGTCCGTTGTCCTGATGCTGAAACTGCTGAAAAGATGATTTCAAGAATCAAGGAGATCAAAAAAGAAGGTAACACTATTGGAGGAACCATCACCTGTGTGATTAAAAATGTTCCCGTAGGAATTGGTGAACCTATATTTTCAAAACTTCAGGCTGAACTGGCAAAAGCAATGCTGAACATCAATGCCTGCAAAGGATTTGAATATGGAAGCGGCTTCTGCGGAGCCAAAATGACGGGAAAAGAGCACAATGATGCTTTCAATACAGACTTCACTACAAAATCGAACCTTTCTGGAGGTATCCAGGGTGGAATTTCCAACGGAATGGATATCTATTTCCGTGTAGCATTCAAACCTGTAGCCACTATTCTAAGACCTCAGGACAGCATAGATAAAGACGGAAATCCTGTAATCGTAGAAGGAAAAGGACGTCACGATCCTTGTGTAGTTCCAAGAGCAGTTCCTGTAGTGGAAAGCCTTGCTGCATTTGTATTGGCGGACCTGTTTCTGATCAACAAAACAAGAAATATCAATAATTTTTAACATAAATATTTTTGGTAATGAAAAATTACTGGGATAAAGGAATTTCTTTTGAGGAATACCTTCAGATTGCAAAAGAAAGATTAGAGAATCCTGCCAACCAACAGGAAGCTGAATATAAACAATATTATGAGCTGGGTCTTCAGAGAATGGACCGAACGGTAAAAAAATACGTCCCGGATGAAGATCAGCTGAAAGAACTAGCCACAAAAAACTTTGACGGAAAGATTTTAATCATTTCTGAAGCATGGTGCGGAGATGCAAGCGCAACAGTTCCGGCTGTCTTCAGATTTTTTGAAGGACACAATGAAGTAAAAGTTTTTCTTAGAGACAGTGATAAGAGCTTAATCAACCAGTTTCTGACTAATGGTACAGAATCTATTCCTAAGGTACTTATTCTTGACAAAGACCTGAATGTAAAAAATTCATGGGGCCCACGTCCAAAATATGGATATGAGCTGTTGATGAAATATAAAGCTGATCCTGAAACGTATCCAAAAGATATGTTCTACAATGATCTGCAGATATATTATGCTAAGAACAGAGGAAAAGATGCTGTTCAGGAAATTTTAGATCTTCTATAAAAAAGAGATATGAAAAAAAGCATCATTTATCTTGTAATCATTGCCATCATTGGTGTTATTGCGTTTGTACCGGGAATAAGAAACTTCCTGAAGGATACGTTCTTTCCCGTTGCAACCATTGAAAATGCCGTACATATCAGTGAAGAGGATTACGATATAGAACTTAAAGGAATCAATGCGCCAAGCACCAATCTTAAAAATTTTAAGGACAAAGGTATTTTTCTGAACTTCTGGGGAACCTGGTGCCCGCCTTGCAGAAAAGAATGGCCTTCTATTCAGAAACTATATGATACCAGAAAAGATCATGTAGATTTTGTATTGATTGCTATGAATGACAAAGAAGAAGATGTAAGAAAGTTTTTGAAAGAAAACAACTACACTGTTCCTGTTTATATTGCTCAAAGCCCTATTTCTGAGAAAATTCTTCCCAAGGTATTCCCCACCACTTTCCTACTGGATAAGCACGGAAGAATCCTTATTAAAGAGGACGCTACAAAAGACTGGAACACAGAGACTGTGCATCAGTTCATTGACAATATTATCAAATAATATTTTAACTAAATTTTATAATTTGTTGGTACAGGATTTGTGAAATTTATAGCGTTGAAAAATTTATTAAATCCAAACACAAAATGAAATATTCAAAATTAAATCTTGCAAAAGAAGCCATCAGTCACAAGGGCTTTATAAAAAAGATCCCTGATATTTTCAGAATGGTCAAAATGTGGAGAAAAGGAGTCTATCCGATGAGATCCATAGACATTATTCTTCCTTTACTGGGAATTTTATATGTACTCTCTCCTATTGACCTGCTTCCTGAATTTGTGATACCAGTACTTGGAGTCATGGATGACCTGGCAGTATTGTCACTTACCATTCCTAAGCTCATCAAAGAGGTTGACAAGTTTTTATTATGGGAAGCTGAACAAAAATACAGCGGCGCTCAAGTGATTGATGCTGAAATCGTAAAATAATAGTTTATTATATTTTTCACACCATCCTGGTCAATCCGGGGTGGTTTTTTATTTACAAATGAACGATAAATTTTTAAGCCTTATTTCAATTGCTTAAATTTGCAGTATCTAATAAAAAATAATGGAAAGTAAAAAAGAATTCTTCTTAGAGTGCTACAAACTAGGCATCATCAAATTTGGTAGGTTTACCTTAAAAAGTGGTATTGAAAGTCCTTTTTATGTAGACTTAAGACCTTTGGCTTCAGATCCTAAAATTTTGAAAAATCTTGCTAATTATTTACTGGAAATGCTTCCATTGGATAATTTTGATTTAATCTGTGGAGTTCCTTATGCTGCTCTTCCTATGGCGACTGCAATGTCTCTGGAAAGCTACATTCCATTAATTATTAAAAGAAAAGAGGCTAAAAGCTATGGTACAAAAAAACTGATTGAAGGAATTTATCAGAAAGGACAAAACTGTCTTTTGGTAGAAGATGTAATCACATCAGGAAAATCTTTGTTAGAAACTATTCCCGAAATAGAACAGGAAGATCTTAAAGTTTCTGATATTGTAGTGGTATTGGACAGAGAGCAAGGTGGAAAACAACTATTGGAAAGCAAAGGATATAGAGTACACACTCTTTTCAATATTTCAGAAGTATGTAATATTCTTCAGGAAACTGGTGAATTGTCTGATGAAGAAGTAAAAAGAATTCAGGACTTCCTTCAGGGGAATCATATTCAGTTTGAAGAGGAAACCAGATCTTCTTATGAGCAGAAGCTTCAGACTACACAACATTCCGTTTCAAAAAAATTACTGGAAACAGCTTTAGCAAAAAAATCTAACCTTATTGCTTCTGCAGATGTTACCACTACACAGGAGTTATTGGAGCTTGCTGAAAAAGTAGGCCCACATATTATTGCTTTAAAAACGCATATTGATATTATTTCTGATTTCGATTACGAAAAAACAATCACTCCTTTAAAAGCCATCGCTGCAAAACATCAGTTTTTATTGATGGAAGACAGAAAATTTGCTGACATTGGGAACACGCAGGAGCTTCAGTTCACGAGTGGAGTTTTCAAAATTACCAATTGGGCAGATTTCGTAACATCTCAGGTTATCGGAGGTTTTGAATCATTAGACTGCTTTCATAATGTAGGAGTGGTAGCTATTGTAGGAATGTCTTCTAAAGGAGCTCTGACTTCTGCAAGCTATCGTGAAGAAGCTTTAAAAGTAGCTTTATCTCATCCCAATGTAATAGGTGGTGTATCTCAGAACAAAATTCCGGAAGATCTTTTATTATTTACTCCAGGGGTAAATCTTGCAGATTCAGGAGATGGTAAAGGGCAGCAGTACAATACACCGGAACATGTTTTCAAAACGCTGCATACAGATTTTATCATTGTAGGAAGAGGAATCTACAAATCTGATAATCCTGAAGCATCTGCGATTACTTATAAGACAGAGGGTTGGAACGCGTATATTAATTCTTTGGAAAAAAAAGCAATTCAGGGTTAAAATCCTATAAAGTATATACAAAATAAGTTATATTTGACCTTTATCACGAATATTTGAAAAAGATCAGCATTTGCCTTATTTTGTTCTGGGGAGTCGCACAGGTTTCTGCACAGAAAGACAGTATCTATATTGAAGCTAAACTGTCTCCTGACAAAAAGAACCTTGAAATCAGTCAGGAAATTGTTTACTACAATCATTCTGAAAAAGACCTGCAGACTATAAAACTCCTGAATTGGGTTTCCGCTTACAACAGACGCGGAACTTCTTTAGTCTACAGAAAACTGGAAGACAGAAATACTGATTTGCACTTTGCAAAAAGTGATCAATTGGGAAGACTTCTTGAACTGAATGTTAAGAATTCTGAAAATGAAGTCATTCCTGTTACTACAATCTCAGATGAAAATCTTTTTATTCCTCTGAAAAATGTATTAAAACCTGGCGAAAGCGTCACTCTACAGTTGCAATACCGGATGCAGCTTCCCGATAAAACTTTTACGGGATACGGAACATCCGCTCAGAATACAGTATTAAAATATTTCTTTATTGTTCCGGATCATTTTGATCCGGACAATATTTCCAAAAGAAACTACCACGATATTGAAGAACCAGTAAGTTTCAATACTTTCTGGACCGTAAACTTTGATATCCCTGTAAATAATTTTGTGGAAGGTAATCTCCCACAGGTTCAGATGAACTCATTCAAAGGATATCTGGATTCGGATCCTGAGTTTTTGATTTCACCGACTGGCTATCCTTCAATAAAAACCAATGTTGACGGAGCTGAAACCGAAATTAAGTTTGGTTATAATCTAAAACCGGAAGAAAAACAAAATCTGGAGTTTTATCTTCCTTTACAATTAAAATTCCTGAAAGAAAGAATCGGTATTCTTCCGGAAAGCATTTTTATTTCAGATAAATTCAGAGCTAAGGAAGACTTTTTCGGAAATAATGACATTACTTTCTGGAAGTTCAGATTTCAGTTATTTACCAATGCTGAAAAGACAGATCTGGATTATTTTGGAATCATTGCCAAGAAAATTCTTGATGAAAAAGTTATTGCTGATAAAGAAAAAGACCATTGGTTTAAAAACGGTTTAAAATCCTACCTGGAAATCCAGTATCTGAAAAAATTCTATGCTGACACCAAACTTTTAGGCACGCTTCCTGAGACCAGAGTATTCGGAATCAAACCTTTAAAATTTTTCCATGCATCCAAAGTAAAACTTCTGGATCGTTACGGACTTTCCTATCAGTATATCATGCTGCAAAATCTTGATCAGAAAATTGATGAGCACTTCCCTGTTTTAAGCAACTTCAATGACATGGCTGTCAGTAGTTTTGAAACCGGAAGTCTTTTTAATTATTCAGCGGATAAAATGGGGTATGACAGCTTCAATAATATTATAAAAAGTTATATCTCTCAGAATTCCGGAAAAAAAATTAATCCTGAAGATTTCCTGACTTCCCTTTCCGATAAAAATAAATCAACTGCCTATCTTTCAAACTTTTTAAAACAGAAAAACAGAGTTGATTTCAAATTAAAAAATATTAAAAAAGCCGACGATTCTCTTGAGATAAAGATTACAAAAAATACAGATATTTCCATTCCTGTAAAGCTGGAAACAGAGACCAAAGAAGGAGAAAAAAAGACATACTGGATAGATACTGAAGAAAATGAGCGCATTACCAACCTGTCGCTTCCTGCTTCTGATAACATCTATAAAGTTACTTTAAATAGCGGCTACACCTTCCCTGAATCCAATTACAGGGATAACTTTCTGTATGCAAAAGGTATATTTTCCAATGCAAAAAAAATCAAACTTAAATTAATAAAAGACATTCCAAATCCGGAATACAACGAAATCTATATCACCCCAAGAGTACGTTTCAACAATACATATGATAAATTTCTTTTGGGAATTAACTTAAAAAACCAATCTTTATTTGATCAGAAGTTCCTCTATTCAGTTACTCCTACCTACAGTACCGGAACAGGAAAACTGACAGGCTCGGGAGCTGTTTCCTACTCTATTCTGCCTGCCGAAAGTATTATCAGAAGCTTAACCTTTGGCGTTTCCGGTTCTTATTTCCATTACGATTATGGTTTAGCCTATAGAAAGAGTTCAATAGCTTCCTCTATTAATTTCAGAAAAAATCCCAGAAGTACCGTAAGCAGAAGCATCGGGGTTTCCTATAATTATTTTGAAAGAGATCTGAGCCCTAAAATGATTGCCAATAACGACTACAGCAAATACAATGTCTGGACTGTCGGATATGGGTATAGTGACAGCCAGATGATCCATGAAAAAAGTTTTAGTCTGAGCACACAGGGAATGGAAGATTTTAATAAAATCACAGCTGAAGGTTTCTACAGATGGGAATTTGCTCCTAAGCAAAAGTTGAGTTTACGTTTATTTGCCGGATATTTTTTAAGAAACAACACAAGGAATAATCTTTTCGACTATGGAATTTCCAGAGTTTCCAATTATTCATTCTCTTATAACCTTTTAGGAGAAAGTGCCAGCAGCGGTCTTCTTTCGCAGCAGTTTATATTAGCTGACGGTGGTTTTAAATCTTTTCTTCCGGGAACAGTAAACCAATGGATCACTTCAGCCAATGTAGATTCAAGTGTATGGAAAATATTCCATGTGTATGCTGATGCCGGGGTTTATAAAAACAAAGATCTTCCTGCAAAATTCATATGGGACACCGGAGTTAAAGTAAGAATCATCCCGGATTTCCTGGAGGTTTATTTCCCGATACAGTCTTCTTTAGGTTTTGAGCCTTCATTCAAAGATTATGGAAAGCGTATCAGATATACATTGATTCTTAACCTTGGATCAATCATTAATGCAGCGAGAAGAGGCTGGTATTAAAATACTGAAAAAAATAAAAAGATAGTCTCAAAAGTCAAATAATTTGGCTTTTGTCATTCTGACGAAGGAAGAATCTTATTAGCAGACGAGCTCATGAGATTTTTCACTACATTTCTGAACTGCGTTCGCAGACTTTCAGTCTGTGTTCAGAATGACATTTTCAAAGAAGCTATTTTTTATTAAAAACTAATCTTTTATAATTTTCTGTGAGATCGGAATATTGTTAATCGTTCCGGTAACAATATAAGTTCCTTTTGGGAGCTCAGCAATATCAAGAGTTGAGGCTAATTTCGTAGGTGATTTTTTAACAATCTGCCTGAAGGTATCATAGATTTTCACATCTTTCACTTCCGTTCCGAAGACAATTTTGCTGTCCTTTATAAATGGATTCTGTACAAACCCGGATTTCACACTGCCTTCCAGAGAAAAATCAGTCATATTATCATTACTGCCTACCAATGTTCTTTTTATAGCTGTAGTTGTGGTTGGAGAAGGAGCTGGCCCATCTCCTTTAAACTGATCTGCATTTGCTCCGTAACCTACAAAGTCCAGGACGTTAGATGCAGAAGGTCCGGTAACCTGTACTATATTTCCGGCTAAAGCAATCTTTCCTGATATATTGGAAATTCTTAATCCGGAAGATTTGTTGGGTGTTCCATCGAAACTGGTAATAGTAGTGGCAATAAAATCCGGTGTTGGTAAATTTTCAACACCTCCATCAATGGCTGATTCCTGAATCAAATATGTTTCATCAGGACCCAAAGTAAAATCCGGAAGCGTATGATACTCGGTAAAAGCCCCTATTGCCGGAGCATATTGTATACTTGCCCCGGTCAAAGAAACCAGGTTCGTTCCAATGTTTTTGAGCACAATATAATTATTTTTCAATACGGCACCTGAATCTGCATTCCCGCCATAAATCTCATTGATCACAATCTGAGCATTTGAAAAGGCAGTTAATGATACAAGCCCGATAAGAGTAAAGATTTTTTTCATCGTAATAATTTTAGAAATGGATTTGTAATAAAAATATCAAAAACAATACCACCAAATTAAGAAATAAACAGCATACAAAAATCTAAAAACCAGTAATAATCACATAAAAAAACAGCCGCTTCATTGAAGCGGCTGTTTGTATTTTATCTAAAGAGATTAGTCTTTAAGAACTTTTTGAGAAACCGGTTGGTTATTTACTGTACCTGTTACGATATAATTTCCTTTGGCCAGTTCAGCAATATTTACAGTTCCGTTTTGTTTCACAGAACCTTCTTTCACAAGCTGTCCGAACATATTGAAAACTTTCACGTCTTTTACATCAGATCCGAAAACAATCTCATTGTTTTTAACAAAAGAATTTTTTACGAAGTTCCCTGATTTTACGTTTTTAGTATCGATAACTGCTAAAGAAGCAGTAGACGAAGTAACAGTTAAAGAAATATCATCTATTCTCCAGTTGGCTGTACCAAGAGATGGAGTTCCTGTACCAGGACTATCACTTCCATAGATTCTTAAGGTAACCGGAGCTGATTCCGCTCCTACTAAGTTAGTACCTGAAAAAGTGATATTATTCATTGCCCATGTACTATTGTTATTTACATTTACAGTTCCTATTGCAGTAGCATAATTGTCAATGCTTGAATATACTGTAATCTTTCCAGGTCCTGTAGAGGTTCCTCTGGATCCTAAATTTAAAGAATTTAAAGTTACTTTATTACCAGCAACAGGAGTAACAGTAACACTAAAATAAGTACTTGCAATGGTAGAAAGAGCCTCTTTAAAAGCAGCAGCACCAAAATTACTGGATCCACTTGCACCTGTATAGCCAGAAGATACTGATGAGGTGGTAATTAAATTTGTAGTACCATTATTATTTCCCTGAGCAGCCGCGAATGCTACACTTGAAATATTAGCATTTGTACCGGAAATAGGATTTACAGAAGTACAATCCCACAGGTAAGTTGTTTGTGCAAAAGCAAATGCACTCACTACTGCTGTAGCGAAAAGAGAATAAAGTTTTTTCATGATTGAATTTTTTTCTTGATTAATAAATTTCTTTATATCACAAAACTACACTTAACTTGTTTATTTGAGACAATAAATAAATTAAGTTTTTGTTAATTATAATTGACCTCTTAATGTTAACATTTTTTAATTATTTTTACGAATTATTTTAAAAGTTGCGGAATTTTATCATCCTATTCGTTTTATTCTTCTTAGGCATATTTTCAGGAAATGCTCAGGTATTTTCATGGAAAAATCCCAATGTTCCTGAAGACAGTATTAAAAGGGATAGTATTCTCACTGCACGGCTGGAACAGGACATCTTTGCAAAAGACACCCTGGATTTCATAAGAACGCACAATAAGATCATTATTGATGAAGCTGTACTGGCAAAAAATGATAAAAAGAGATTTTTAGGAGAACTTAATTCAAAGGGTTCTATTATCCGTGGGATTACTTTTGGTAACAATCAGGGGCAATCTGTACAAAGTTCTATGGATCTTCAGATTTCAGGGCGACTGTCAAAAGATGTTACAATTTTAGCCAGTATTTCTGATCATAATCTTCCTATTCAGGCTGATGGCTATACTCAGACTTTAGAGGAGTTTGACAAAATCTATATGCAGCTTAACATTAAGGAAAAATCTATTCTTAGAGCGGGACACCTTGATCTTGTAGAAGCTAAAAACTATTTTGCAAAATACCAGAGAAGGAGTATGGGTCTTCAATTCCAGACAGAATTTGGGAAGGAAAATAAAACATTAATAGATATTTCCGCCGGTGTGGCACGAAGTGAATTCCATAGAATTCGTTTTCAGGGGGTTGAAGGTAACCAGGGACCTTACCGTCTGACCGGTAAGAACGGCGAACAGTTTATCACACTGATCTCCGGCTCTGAACAGGTTTTCATTGATGGTATCTTAATGAAACGAGGAGAAAACCAGGATTATATTATTAATTACAATACGGGGGAAGTTACCTTTACCAGTTTCCGTCCTATTTTCCAGCAAAACTTCATCACGATCTCTTATAACTACGCCAATAGAAATTATTCAAGATATTTATTTACCGGAAAACTTGAGCATCAGAGAGAAAAATTCAAAGTGGGTTTAAACTGGTTCATGGAAAATGACAATAAAAATGCACCCCTTTCTTTAAATCTTTCTAAAGAAGATGAACAAATCCTTGCTGAAGCAGGAAATGATCCCAATCTGATGTATGCACCATCAGGAGTTGTTACCGAATATGATGTCAATAAAATTTTATACAAATTAAACTCTGCAGGAAATTTCTACGAATTTTCTACGGATCCTAACTTAACACTTTATCAGGTTTCTTTTACTTATTTCGGAGCTAATCTGGGAGATTATAAAATAGCACAGACAACCAATAACGGACGTGTTTTTGAATATGTAGGGCCTAATGCCGGAGATTACAGAGCGGTAAGAAAACTTCCTTCTCCTCAGAAATCACAGGTATATTCCCTGAATTCTGAATATTTATTGAATGAAGGAAAAATAGGAGCTGACATTTCCCTGAGTAATTATGATGTAAATTTGTTTTCATCAAAAGATTCTGATCAGAATATGGGCTATGCGTGGCGTATTTTCGGAAATAAAAGCTTTACGAAAAACACATGGAAGGGAACTCCAAGTTTTGAATATCAGTATATAGACAGACAGTTTCATATTCTTGACCGTATCAATGATGTGGAATTCTCCAGAGATTTCAACCTTACACAAGAGTTTAATAAGAAAACTCAAAACAGGTTTATCTTCAGCTTCCTAAACAAATGGAATAATAAGTCTACTTTAAATTACCGCGTCAATTATCTGAATGAACAGGACTCTTACAAAGGGCTTAAAAACGATCTTGATTTCGGATGGATCACAGGAAAACTCTTTACCAAAGGGAATTTATCTTATCTGAGTACCAATGCTACCCTTCAGGATACTAAATTTATCCGTGGAGGAATTTCAACAGAATTTACCGGTAAAAAAGGCAGCTGGGCCATTGGTGGAAGCATGGAACACAATGAGAAAAAGTACAATGACACTCAACTTATGGATGTCACGAGTTTCAGCTGGAAAGAAATCTTTTTGCAAAAGAAGATCGGTGACAGCACAAGAACCAAGCTATTGGCAAAAGTATACATGAGAGATAATGACTCTGTGCGTGGCAACCGACTTCAGAATATGAATAATATTTTGGGATTCATGGCCGAAAGTCAAATCATCAAAACGGAAAGAACTACGCTAAATGCACTAATCCATTACAGAAAATTTTTCTACTCAGGTGCAGAAGGTGATGTTACCCGAAATAATGACTTCGTAGTTGGAAATATTTTATACAATCAACAGCTTTTCAGAAACGGAATGCGTCTTCAGGCCTTCTATGAACTTGGAAACGGACAGGAGGCACAGAGAGAGTTCCAATACATTAAAGTAACGGATGGACAGGGTGTATATAAATGGACAGATTATAACGGAGATGGCATACAGCAGCTTGACGAATTTGAAATTGCAGAATATTCAGATCTTGCCCAATACATTCGTGTGTATACCAATTCCGTAAGGTATATTCCTTCCAATAAAAATAAATTACAGCTGGCATTATTTGTCAATCCTGCAATTGTTTTTAACTCAGAAAACGGATTTTTAAAGCGCTGGAATTTCAATATTTCATTGAATTCTCAAAACTCATTCTATAAAAAGGATAAAGTTCTTGTTCTGAATCCTTTTGAAAAAAACAGCGATCAGATTCTTAAAAATCAAAACATACTGGCTTCAGTACAATTCAATCCGACTGATAAATCAGGCTGGAATGGTAACTACAGATTTATCACAAACGATAATCTTATCAATGCCAATTTTAGTAATGAAGAGCGTGAGCAGACCTCCCATTTCCTGAATATCGGATACTGGTTCAATAAAGAATTCAGAGTAGACTGGGAAAACTCAGTGCATGATATCCAAAACTCTTCGCAATTATTTAAAACAAGGGACTATCGTCTCAATAATTTTGAAACAAAGCCTAAGGCTACTTATAAATTTACCGATGCCATACAGGCTGAACTGTCCTCTGCTTTCCGTCAAAAACAAAGGCTGGATGGTGAAGAACTTCTTAAAGCTTTTGATGTTACAGGAACCATCCAGTGGGAGCGCAGAAAAACGTCTATCCGCGGAAATTTCTCATTCATCAGCAATAATTTTACCGGAAACAACTTCAGTATTGTAGGAAATCAGATGCTGGATGGTTTGAAACCGGGAAAAAACCAGGTATGGAGTGTATTTATTCAGCAGGCGATCAACTCGTTTATCCAGCTGAATCTTAATTACGAAGGAAGAAACTCCGGTGACCGAACCATTCATATCGGAAGTATGCAGGTAAAGGCAAGTTTTTAAGTTTAATAGTTCCTTTTTACAATAAAAAAATCCCCAATAGTGATATTGGGGATTTGTATTGGTTATTAATTAATTTTTATTTTTTAATAATTTTAAGTGATTGTGAGCCTTTTTCAGTATTCACTTTTAAGATATAAATTCCTGCAGGAGCACGTCTCATATCTACAGAACCTTTTTCTGCGTTAATTGTTTCGCTATGGATTCTTTGTCCTGAAACATTATATACTTCAATATCTTTGATTCTACTGTCATTATTGATGTAAAGGTAATCTACAACCGGGTTCGGATAGAAATTGACAGTATTCTTTTTCATCGTTTCATTTACAGCCAATACTGTTGCTGTAAATTCAAAACTTCCGAGATCCGGTGTTACAGCATTTCTTGTATTACCATCAGCATCCAATGTTACTTCAGCAACCGGAGTTCCTTTATTATCAAGAGCTGCATTCCCTGTACCAGACACATGGAAGTCCGTTGCTGAGACAAATACCGGCAAAACATTCAAAGAATTTACATTACCTCCAAATCCTGCCTGGATATCAGCAAGGGTAGCTTTTGCAGCTCCCCCGATATATCCGAGATTGGCTCCGGAAGAATAAAAATTATTATAATTAATGGTAGAAAAAACAGTACTGGCTGCGCCGGCATAAATTGCATATCTATCTCCTGCCTGAGTTTGGGTATTGACAAAAAGGTTATTTCTCACATCTATGCCTCCTGCACCAGTTACCCCGCTTGTAATATTCAAGGCAGATGGTCTTCCTGCAACTGTCTGGCTTACATCCATTACAACAGTATTATAATACACTTTATATCCTCCGCCCGCAGCGATGATAATTCCGTTTCCGTTGTCATTTACCCCACCTGTTGTTGCATAGCCATAACCTGCCACACCGCTTACGATATTGTTGGCTACTAAAGTATTGGAAGTGAGATTTGTTGTCGCCAGATAAATCCCCTGTGCTCCATATCCGGATATATTGGTATTTTTGATTCCGGTTATTTTATTATTAGTGATGGTCATTCCATTGGTCAATGTACCTCCTGCATAAATTCCGGCAAACAGAGTTCCCGTTCCACTGGAGGTAAAGTTGGAAATCGTATTTCCTTTTATAATAATATTGGCTGCTGCGGAAGCTCCCGTATTACCAGAAGTTACTGTTATACCGGAAGCCCCTCCGGCACCGGTTCCGGTGTAGCCCAGATTGGTAATCGTATTTGAGATAATTGAAGAATTAACGGTTGCTGTTGCAAACCAGATTCCTCTTTTGATTTCTGCATTGGTAGTTTCAAAATTACCAAGGGTATTGTTACTTACTGTGACTCCATCCGCTCCTTGTACGTAAACCCCTCCAAGACGATTAGCATCTGTTCCTGAAGCATTTATATCATTACCGGTAACCAATGTATTTCCTCCGTTACCTGCTGCTGTAGCTGCAAATAAATAGATTCCCATATAGGCTTTTTTCACAGAATTATTCTGAATGGTAACATTATTAAAAAAACCTCCGGTAGGAGTTGTAGCTCCGTCATACATTACCAAAGCTGAAGAATTATTAATACCGTTTATAATATTCAGGTTTTTAACCATAATATTGGTATTGGCTGCCGCTGCAGAAGCCGCAATAAATGTAAGTACCTGCGGAGCAGTAACAGAAGTATTGGTAAGGGTAAGATCTCTTGTCGTTCCTGAAGCAGCATTACTTCCATCTAAAGTAATATTACTGCCCTGTATTCTCACTAAAGGGGCACTGGCAACATCTCCTGAAATAGTAGCCGTAACTCCTACTGCCGGTTTAATCGCAACAGAAGTATAGCTTGTTGCTCCCCCGCTGGCATTCAGGCTGGCAGTTGCCGTTTCAGTTGTATTAGCTGTGATACTGATTGCAATTGCTCCCTGATGTGTTCCCGCATTAATAGCGTCAAATGCTCCCTTTAACGTAGTATAGGTTCCTGTAGCTGTACCTGCCGTAGCAGACACATTCACTTGTGAATAAAAATTTGATGCAGCAAAGCCTGCCATCAAGCAAAATAGAAGTTTTCTCATATTATTAATTTTTGTTTGTATTAAATATAAAAAATATTTTTCAATATAATACCAAAAACATTGAAAATCAATCATATAAATTCAATAAAAAATTAAAACAATATCATAAAATCCCTTAAATAAACAGAAACACACTAAATACAGAGCATATTACAAATAGTAAAATATTGTTTTTTCAGAATTTCGTAAATTTGCACCATGATAAAAATAGGCAACATAGAACTGCCGGAATTTCCACTTTTGCTGGCTCCGATGGAAGACGTAAGTGATCCTCCGTTCAGACGTTTGTGTAAAATGCATGGTGCAGACTTAATGTATTCGGAATTTATTTCTTCTGAAGGGTTGATTCGTGACGCGATCAAAAGCCGTAAAAAGCTTGATATCTTCGATTATGAAAGACCAGTGGGTATACAAATCTTTGGTGGAGACGAAGAAGCTATGGCCATGTCTGCAAGAATTGTTGAAACAGTAAATCCGGATCTGGTAGATATCAATTTTGGATGTCCTGTAAAAAAAGTTGTCTGCAAGGGAGCAGGTGCAGGTGTTTTGAAAGACATTGACCTGATGGTTCGTCTTACAAAAGCTGTTGTAAGCTCCACCCATCTGCCTGTAACTGTAAAAACCCGTTTAGGATGGGACAGTACCTGCATTAATATTGATGAGGTAGCAGAACGTCTGCAGGAAACAGGAATCAAAGCTCTTACCATACATGCGAGAACCCGTGCTCAAATGTACAAGGGTGAAGCAGACTGGGAGCATATCTCCAGAATCAAACAAAATCCTAATATTGAGATTCCAATCTTTGGAAACGGAGATATTGATTCTGCTGAAAAAGCATTAGAATATAAACAAAAGTATGCATGTGACGGCATTATGATTGGACGTGCTGCTATTGGCTATCCATGGATATTCAATGAAATCAAGCATTTCTTTAAAACAGGAGAGCATTTACCTGCCCCTACAATATCAGACCGTTTATTGGCAGTTCGCCAGCATGCAGAATGGAGTGTTGAGTGGAAAGGAGAAAGATTAGGATTGGTAGAAATGAGACAGCACTACAGTAATTATTTCAGAGGGATTCCTCACTTCAAGGACTTCAGAAAAAAATTCCTGGAAGTTTTCACATTGGAAGAAATGAACAGCTTAATCAAAGAAACCCAACAGTTCTACGAAGAATATCAGGCACAGGTATAAATATAAAAACCATCAGCAAAACTGATGGTTTTTTATTATTTGAATCTTAGATTAATATCCTTCTGATGGAGATTCATTTTTAATCAATGCTAAAGCTGAAGAGGTTCCTATTCTTTTCACTCCCATATTGATCATTTTCTCGGCATCTTCAGGGGTTCTTACACCACCCGCTGCTTTTACAGGAAGTTTCCCTGCGTTGTTGAGCATAATTGTTATTCCTTCAAAGGTTGCTCCGTTAGGTTTTCCTTCGGGTGTTTTGTAGAATCCTGTTGAAGATTTAACAAAAATTTTTGACCAATCGTTTTCAGAGAAGTTCTCTTCTGCCCAGGTAGAAATATTTTTGGTAAGATCTGCAATTTGTTCATCTGTCAAAGCGGCTATTTCAATAATCCATTTTGCTATTTTATGATGTTCAAGAGATAATCTTGTACATTTTACAAATTCATCTTTTACCAACTCTACATTACCTTGCAGATAAGCTGTATAATTAATAACGAAATCCAATTCATCAGCACCGTCTTCTATTGCTTTTGAGGCTTCAGCAAGCTTCTCATCAACAGAATAGGTCCCTTCGTGAAAGCCTATTACAGTTCCTACTGCAACATTTGAATTTCTTTCCTGAATATATTTCCTGATCTCTGCTACATAATCCGGGCGAATCATTACTGCAAAAATGCCATTCTCAATAGCTTCCTGTGCAAGTTCCTTATCTTTTTGAAGTGTTTCTTCATGGGAAATACCTGATTGTTCCGGTGTTTTCAGGTAGGTTGAATCCAAATATTGGGCTATATTCATATCGTTATACTTTCAATTGTCTGTAAATACCTTGTTCCAAAGATATAAAGGTTTCTGTTCTTGTTACTCCTTTCAGCTTCTGAAGCTTGTTAAGGATCTGCATTAAGTGATCATTATCTTTACAAAGAACTTTCAGGAATATGGTATAATTTCCTGTTGTGTAATGGGCTTCCACTACTTCGTTAATATCATGCAAAGATTTTACCACCTCTGGATAATGGCTTGGCTGATCCAGAAACACACCAATGTAGGAAATCACCTTGTATCCTATTTTTTTAGGATTAAGAAATGATATTGAATTTTCAATAACTCCTGCATGTTCGAGTTTTTTGATTCTTTGATGCACTGCCGTTGTGGAAATTCCGACATTTTTTGAAATGTGGGCTAAAGAAGTTTTAGCATTATCCATCAACATGTAGATAATTTCCTTGTCAATAGAATCTAAATGATAGCTTGTGTTGCTCGAATTTTTCATTTTCTACTTTTTTATTATTTATGTTTTTTACTGTAAACTTTTAAATTTTACAAAAACCGGAAAGTGATCACTATATCCTCCTAAATACCGTGTACCGGCATAAGTTCGGAAAGGTCGTCCTTCAAAATTTCTGGTTCTGCTGCGGATTTTTTCAGAATTGAATATATGGGCATCCTGAAAAGTCAGCGTCTTATTATCAAGCAAAGATCTTGACATAATGATCTGATCATACAACAATCCAGATTTATAATGAAAAGTAGAATAATTTCTTGTAGAAAACAATTGCTGAAAAGGATTCATTAAAACCTTCTCATGGTCATTGTTATAGAGAATCTGTACTAAATTTTCATCATCCGGGTTTTCGTTAAAATCACCACACAATATGACATGCTCTTTATCAGCATCTACTATTTTCATAATCCGTTGCCGGACTTCATTCAATATAAAGGCTCTTTTAGGTTTATTGATGTCTTTTTCTCGCTTAGAGGGAAGATGGGCGATAAAGACATTAATAATTTCCCCTTTATATCTAATTTTTGAAAAAAGTACGTCTCTGGTTGTGTCGTAATTTCCTGTGTTTTTATTTAGTATTTCAAAAAAGAAAGTAATGGTTTCCGAATCTATTACCTCTACTTTATTTTTATCATACAACATGGCTACATCCACTTTTCTTTCGTCCATAGAATTGTAATGCACAATTCCATATTGCGAATGAAAGGGCTCCATCTCAACAAGATCTTCCAATACTTTCCTTCCGGAAACTTCAGACAATCCTATTACAAATGGCATTACACCGTTTTCCTCCTTCATTAACTGAAATACATGGGAGATTTTGAAAAGCTTATTATTATATCTTTTTTCATCCCAATTCCTTAATCCTGACCGGGTAGGATCTAATTTGTGGACAGGTTTCGGATCGGGTAAAAATAAATTTTCAACATTATAAAAAGAGAACAGTTCCATCTACACTAATTTCTATACTTTAATTTATTATGTTCTTTTTTCCTTAAGATGTAAATTTATTATTTTTTTTTAAATTCCTTTGATTTACCTTAAGACAAGCAAATCAATTTCCAATAAAAAACTATTCAAATATAATAAAAAATATCAATGAAATCAGTTATAATAAAATAATTTTTCAATTATCAGGGAGTTTTAACATATTAATCAAAATAGAAACAATACGTAAAACTCAAAATAATAGAAACAAATTTTCAATTTAAAATTAGAAATATTAATATTTTTCGCTCTTATTAAATTTATAACAAATATTATTCCATTTACATTCATAAAAAATGGAATTCAAAACTGGTAAGAATTAAATAAGTTTCAACAATATTTGACTACAGTAAATCGGGGCGTTTTTCTCTAGTGATCCTTACAGCTTCATCATGACGCCATTCTTCAATTTTCCCAGAATTTCCGCTGAGTAAAATTTTAGGCACGTCCAATCCTTTATAACTTTCAGGTCTTGTATAAATTGGCGGTGAAAGAAGATCATCCTGAAAACTATCCGTTAAGGCACTCTGTTCATCATTTAAAACTCCGGGAAGCAGTCTTATGACAGAGTCTGCAAGAACGCAAGCTGCCAGTTCCCCTCCCGTAAGAACATAATCTCCTATTGAAATTTCTTTTGTGATATGAAGATCTCTTACTCTTTGGTCTATTCCTTTATAATGGCCACAAAGAAAGATCAGATTTTCTTTTATGGAAAGAGAATTGGCAATTTTCTGATTTAAAGTAACTCCATCCGGTGTCAGATAGATTACCTCATCATAATTTCTCTGCGACTTAAGCTCTGAGATACACTTATCCAGCGGCTCAATCATCATGACCATTCCTGCTCCGCCTCCGTAAGGTTCATCATCAATTTGTCTGTGCTTATTGATAGCCCAGTCTCTCAGTTGGTGAAAATGTACTTCTGCCAGCCCTTTATCCATTGCTCGTTTCAGAATAGAAGTTTTGAACGGACTTTCCATCAATTCCGGAAGTACGCTTATTATGTCAATTCTCATTGTAATGTTCCGTTTTTCTTAGTAGGTATAATAATTAATCTTAAAGAAGAATCTTTGTTCACATAGCTCCACATCCAGTTGAAGAATATGGCCAGCTTATTTCGAACGCTCAAAATTAGCATTAAATGGAGAAACATCCAGAAATACCATGCCAGAAATCCCTGGAATTTTATAAATGGCAGATCAACAACGGCTCTGTGCTTCCCTATGGTTGCCAATGAACCTTTATCATCATACTCATACTCTGCCCACTCGTTCTGACTTTTCTTTAATAGATTTTTACCTAAATTTTTTGCCTGATTAATGGCTACGTTTGCTACCTGCGGGTGTCCTTGTGGATATTTTGGAGTTTCCATATAGGCAATATCCCCGATGGCATAAATATTATCGTATCCTTTTATTTTATTATATCGATCTACAATATATCTGTTTCTTACTAATTTTTCTTCGGGGAAACCTCCTACCACATTTCCGGTAACTCCGGCTGCCCAGATTACATTATTGGATGGTATTTCTTTCCCGCTTCTAAGATGTACTTTATCTCCGTCATAATCTGTCACCACTTCTCCGCTCATAAAAGTCACCCCAAGATCTTTGAGGTATTTTTCAGATTTCTCCTGAGCCTCACTGCTCATTACAGCAAGTGGTTTTTCTGTGGAACTTACCAGAATAATCTTCAGATGGTCAAAATTCATGTAAGGATAGTCTCTGGGAAGAATGTCTTTTTTCATTTCTGCAAAAGCACCCGCCAGCTCTACTCCGGTAGGTCCGCTTCCTACGATAACGATATTCCAGTTCCCGTCATCGCTTCGGCTTTTTTCAATAATCAGCTTTTCAAAGGTCATCAACACATGATTTCTTATGCTGATGGCTTCCTGGGTATTTTTCATTCCGAAAGCTTTTCCTTCGAGATCTTTGTTCCCGAAAAAATTAGTTTTACAGCCCGTTGCAATGATGAGTTTATCATAAGTAAATTCTGCTTCATCAGTAATTACTTTATTGCTAGCAGGGTCTATTTCTTTCACCTCTGTCATACGGAACTGGGTGTTTCTGGATTGCTGAAAAATCTTTCTGAAAGGGAAAGAGATATTGGAAGGTTCTATCCTTCCTGAGGCTACCTGATAAAAAAGCGGCTGAAACATATGGTGATTCACCCGATCCAGAACAATGACCTTTTTGTTCTTGTTATTCAATGTTTTTGCAAGCTGCAGCCCCGCAAATCCTCCTCCTATAATGATGATTTTTTCGCGTGTTTCCATAATACACAAATTTACTGATTTTATTTTAGCATTTAGCAGTGAAAAAAGTTAGTTTTGCAAAACTTTATGACACCAAAAAAGTACACCAAAAAAACTGCCAAACAGCTCCATAAAACAAGACGGAAGAACTATTTTTTCCGTAGAAAGGTAATATTGGCCATTTTAATTGTAGCCCTTATCGGAACCGGCTTTTATTTAAAGCAATCCATCAGCTATTATTACGCATTGTACTTTAACAAATTTACTCACAAGAAACTCCACAACAGCGAAAGAGAAGCCGCAAGAATTCAGAGAATTTTAACGAGCAACCTTGATAAAACATACGGTTTTGATGTTTCCCATTATCAGAACAGGGAAGATATCAAGTGGGACAGCCTCAGCATTGGTAATAAAACCATTCCGCTGGAGTTCGTCGTTATGCGTGCTACGATGGGGAACCGAAGTGCTGACAAGCATTTTGAGGAGTTTTGGGAAATGGCTAAAAAGCACAATCTTATCCGTGGTGCCTACCATTTTTACAGAGCTGATGAAGATCCTGTGATCCAGGCCAATAATTTTTTAGCAAATGTAAAACTTGAGGGTGGAGATCTTCCTCCTATTCTTGATATTGAAAAAATTCCAAAACGCAAGACGAATAAGAAACTGATTGAAGATCTGAAAGTCTGGTGTAAAATTGTAGAGGAAGCTTACGGTGAAAAACCTATCATTTATACCTATTATCATTATTATAAAGATTTCCTGAAAGGTGAGTTTGAAGACTATCCTTTATGGCTGGCCAATTACAATGATGTTCCTTCTCCTTCCCCTGATGATCAGTGGGATTTCTGGCAATTTACAGAAAACGGGATTGTTCATGGCATCAACGCCAAAGTGGATCTTGATATTTACAACGGCAATTCATGGTCTTTAAAAAGACTGACTCTGGATTAGAAATAAGAAAGAAAGATAGATAGAAGCGGGAAGATAGCAATTGATGAAATTTCATTTATCCAGTATGTACATTTCAATGAACCAACTTTCAGAATTAGCTGACTGATATAACTTCCAGCCTCCAATTTCCCACTCCCAGCCTTTATTTAATTACTTTTTCCTAAAAAATGCAGAATATCTGTATTGAGCTGGTCCGCATTTTCAAAAGGAATCATATGAGTAGCATTGCTGTAGATTTTGAGTTCTGCATTGGGAATTTCTTTAGCGATGAGCTCGGTGTGCTCTGGCTTAATAACATCTTTATCTCCGGCGATCACCAATACCCTGCTTCCAATTTTATTTAAATCTTTTTTACCGATGCGAGGCTGTGTCAGCATAATCCTCAGAAGTCTTTGTTCATTAAACTTTTTAGGATCCTTCAGTTCTTTCATTACCAGCATTTTATTTTCAAAATGATCGGTAAGCTTATCATCTACTCCATCAGGAAAAGCATTTGCTCCAATGGTTATCAATTTATTAAGTCTTTCCGGGTATTTCAGAGCGAATTCCAGACCTGTATTTCCGCCATCACTCCAGCCTGCGATATTTACTTTATCAAGATTTAGCTTATCCGCCAGAGCTTTCACATCATCTGCAAACATTTTATAGGTAAAATCTTTTTTAGAAGAATCTATACTTTTTCCTTGCCCTCTGGTATCTATCGCAATTACTTTGTATTGCCCGGACAAAACGGGGATCTGCTGATAAAAATCTTTAATACTTCCTGAATTACCATGAAGCAGAATCAATGGCTCTCCTTCACCATAGATTTCATAATAAAGATCTGTATCCTGAAGTTTGAGATATTTCCCGGCAGTTGTATTTTGACCATATATTGTATGTTCTGACTCCTGAACATATTTTGATACATCAGGCATCATTGCTTCAGCGCTATCATCTGAAAAACCGCCTTCCTCTTCGGTATTGCTATTGCCGTTTTTATCCATTTTCACATCAATATTTATGGCAGGTGCAGCAATAGTCATTTTTTTCCAATCTCCATAAAATTCTCTTATAAATCCTGTTCTAAATAATGCTGCACTTATTTTCACCGTTCCTTCAAAATCTTTCAAGAATTGAATTCCTACAAAGAATTTTCCCTGAACCCAAATATTACGGCCATTTACATCCAAAGTATAAGTACCGTCTTTAATCATATCTTCAGTAAGCTCTACCGTGATTTCCTCATCCAAAACACTCTTATCCGGGAATCCATTTTTCTCACTGTAAATACTGTACCGCATCAGGACAGGCTGACTGGAAGTATAACTTGCGATATTCAGATTGATATTTTTAATCTTCGATCTCTTTTTCGCATTAAATTCCAATGCTGTTTCTCCTAAAAAATTATCTTTATTTAGTCCCGGATTGACCGAATATAAAACACTTTTTGTTTTTGTATTAACACCCCAGTTTTTATCTACAAGCTTCTTAGGCTTAATCGCAATTTCTTTAATATTTCTAATTTTTTCTTTCAAAAATATTTTCTGCAGATCATGCTTTTTAAAATCCTCTACAGTCTCCGTATACATTTCATAACCCGGCACTTCAATAATTACTTTTTTTTGCGGAGCTAATGTGGATAAGTCAATTGAGAAATTTCCTTTTCCATCAGAAACCACTCCAATATTTTCTTTATCAATACCTATTTTCACATAAGGAATCGGTTGATTTTCATTTTTAGAAATAATGGTTCCGGAAATAATCTGTGCATTGAAGGCCGAAGCTGCCAAAAGAAAGAATAAAGTATTATGTTTTTTCATGTTAAAAGTTTGATGCAAACTTATTTCTTTTCAACAGCCTGTTCTCACAACATCTTATTAAATTTAATCTATCTTTAGTTAAAATTCATTTAAAGCTTTCTACTATTTTTATGATTATTCTAAAAAACATTTAAATTCCCTGCTTTTAAAGGATATTCATAACATCTTCCCATGAGTTCACTCTTTGATAGCTATCGTTTTCTATCAGCTCATTATGAGGCTGTGTGAATATCAGTCTGTCTCCGGTAAAATGATCCAGATTTTTAGGATAATCATCAATCATAATGTCTCCGGAAACAACCTTTTTGCTTCCACAAAGAACAATCTGCTCCCAGGTGATGAATGGAAAATGTTCTGCAAGCCAGTCATATTTTTCTCTTAAGCTATTGGGAAATTCCATACCTGCAGACACGATATACAGATCGTATTTATTATTCAGATATTCCATTGCTTCACGGCTTCCTTTCATTACAGGTAAGGTTCTGAAAAAGCCTACCTCATTTACATGTTTTTTTCCGTTTGGAAAAGATTCTATTTCAGGCTTCCCAGCCAAATCACTGATTTCAATTTCTCTTCCTGTATCTCTTTTTTCAAATTGTACCAGCTGATGATATACATCCGCCATTACCCCGTCCATATCTACAATAACTTTTTTCATTGTTTCAATCAGATTTTTGTATTATTTATTAATATTATTAAAGTGTATTCATTGTGTCATATCAAATTTACTGAATAGTTTTTTCAGATAATGGACACAGTCTATTAAAAAATTATAAATATTCATTTTTATAAAAGGGGTTCCGGAAAATTTTAGGTTACATTTTCGTACTTTTGCGGTTCAATTCAAAATTAAAATCAAACCATTAATTTCCAATGAATTACGTTTCTGCAGAAAATCTTACCAAATCTTACGGCATCAAAATTTTATTTGAAAACATTTCTTTTCATATCAATGAAGGGGATAAAATTGCTATTGTTGCCAAAAACGGAAGTGGAAAATCTACCCTTCTGAAAATATTAATGGGTAAAGAAATTGCAGACAGTGGAACTGCGATCATCAACAAAGATATCCAGGTGGTATTATTTGACCAGGAAATTGATTATGATCCTAAACTCAGCATTGAGGAATTTATGATGGCGCTGGATTCAGAACCTATTCTTGCTCTTAAAAATTATCACCTATCACTTCATTCTACTGATAATGATTTTATTGAGAAAGCATTAGCCGGTATGGAAGCTCATAAGGCATGGGATCTGGAAAATGAAATGAAACAGATTCTTTCCCAGCTTAAGATTACCGATCTGGAGGCTAAAATGGGTACTCTTTCCGGAGGTCAGATCAAGCGTGTAGCGCTGGCTAAACTTTTAACAGAAACAAGGGCCGAACACAGGCATACGCTTCTTATCATGGATGAACCTACCAACCACCTGGATGTGGATATGGTAGAATGGCTTGAAAATTATCTGAATAAGGCAAAAATCACCTTATTGCTTGTAACCCACGATCGATATTTCCTTGACAGTGTTTGTGACATTATCTGGGAAATGGAAGATAGAAATCTCTATGTTCATAATGGTTCATATGCTACTTATCTTGAGAACAAAATGATTCGTGAGGAGAATCTTAATGCTACTATTGATAAGGCCAATAACCTTTACAGAAAAGAGCTGGAATGGATGCGCAGACAGCCAAAAGCCAGAACCACAAAATCAAAAAGCAGAATTGACGCTTTCTACGAAACTGAAAAGGTTGCCAAAACCGATACCAGAAAGGATGGATTGGAATTGGATTTTGAAATGAAGCGTCTGGGAAATAAAGTTCTTGAACTTAAACATATTGATAAAAGTTTTGGAGCAAAAGTTCTTTTAAAAGATTTCAGCTACCAGTTTCAACGTGGTGAAAAGGTGGGAATCATCGGAAAAAACGGAGCAGGAAAGTCTACCCTGCTTAATATTATACAAGGATTAGAAAAAGCAGATAAGGGAGAGATTGAAACTGGAGAAACTATATCTTTCGGTTACTTCGCTCAGAAAGGACTTACCTATAAAGAGGACGAGCGTGTTATTGATTTCATCAAGGAGATTGCAGAATTTTATCCTTTGGCGAATGGCAGAAGCTTATCCGCATCGCAGTTTTTAAGATTATTTTTATTTGATGATCAGACTCAGTACTCTCCTATTTCTAAGCTTTCGGGTGGGGAGAAGAGAAGGCTTCACCTGATGTATATTTTGTATCAGAATCCTAATTTCCTGATTTTTGATGAGCCTACGAATGACCTGGATCTTCCTACACTAACGGTTCTTGAAAACTTCCTTCAACAATTCCAGGGATCTTTGATTATTGTTTCCCATGACAGATATTTCATGGACAGAATTGTAGATCATGTTCTGGCTTTTGAAGGGGACGGAAAAATCAGAAATTTTGTTGGAAATTTCTCAGAATACAGAGAGGCGAGAAGCCGTGAAGAAGCATTGGAAAAAAATACAACGGTAAAATCTGAACCTGCTAAAGAAGTAGCTGCTGTAACAGAAAACACTCCAGCTTCTGCCTCTAAAAAAAGAAAATTAACTTTTAAGGAACAAAAAGAGCTGGAAACCATTGAAAAGGAAATGCCTGAACTGGAAGATCAGCGTTCCAAAATTCTGGATCAACTCAATAATGAAGCGGACTACGAAAAGATAGCCAAACTCTCTTCCGAACTGGAAACAGTTTCAGAAAAACTGGAGAATCATGAGATGAGATGGCTGGAGCTTCAGGAAATCGTTTAATAATTATGAGTTATAAATGATGAATTATGAATGAGTCAGAGTGTTGGAGAGTTTTAGGGTTTTAGAGTTTGAGTGTAAACGAGTTGGGAAACTTCTAATTACAACTGCTATCAAACTTGAACTTTAAACGTTGAACCTTTGAATTCATTCATAATTCATAACTCATCATTTATAATTGAATGATTCTTTCTTCTTTTGCGCTTTCCAGGGAAGCATCAATGATTTTCATATTCTGAATAACTTCTTTTCCAGGGGATGGCAAAGCATATCCAAAAACAATATGCTCATAGATCTGCTGGTAATAATCCATATAATTTCCGGCTTCACTGGACGTCAGAATTCTTTCTGTTTCAGAATGATCATTCAGGAAGTTCAAAATTCCATCAGCTTCTTTCAATGGCTGGGTCCATTCTTTACCATATACAGGAATTGCACCTGCTACCAATTCATTTTCCTGATTGTCTGTTCTTTCCTGTAAAAAAGTTCCTCTGTCACCGTGAATAGTATATGCATAATGGCCTTCTTTACTGAAAACCGATGTTTTTAGTCTTACTCTCAGATCATTTTTGTAGAATAGCAGGATCTCAAAATAATCATTCGCAAATTCTTTTCCTTTCATAGAAAATACATCTGCAAAAAGTTTTTCAGGATATCCAAAATACTGTACAGCCTGGTCTACAAGATGCGCACCCAGATCATGAAGTGACCCTGAACCTACCTGGTCCGGACTTTCTTTATGCTGCTTTCCGCTAGGAGTTGTACGGAATCTGTCAAACCGAATTTCAGCCTCTTTAATATTTCCTATTTTCTGTTCATTTAAGACCTTTTGAACCTGTAAAAAGTCACGGTCGAATCGTCGGTTTTGATATACACTTAAAAACAATCCTTTTTCTTCAGCCAATTGAACCAATTCTTCTGCTTCAGAAACATTTACTGTAAAAGGTTTTTCCACAATAATGTTTTTTCCCGCTTCCAGTGCCTTTCTTGCATATTCGTAATGGGTCTGAACCGGAGTGTTGATAATCACCAGCTCTACATCTGCATGCTGAAGCATTTCTTCTACAGACCGGTAAATGGTTGCTTCAGGATATTTTTCTTTAGATTCTTCCTTACTTCTTTCTACCACAGCAGATATAAAAAATCCCGGATGCTCCTTTAAAAAGGGAGCATGGAATACTTTTCCGCTCATTCCAAAGGCACAAAGCCCTGCTTTTACCAATTGCATATTATAATTTTTAACAAATATCATAAAAACTCTTCAATATTATCAAAAGCTTGTGACAAAGTCAAAGTTGAAATTCTACATTTTTGACCATTTCTCTTTCAAATACATATTAATTAGTACAGTAATAAAGACAGAAAATTCTATTTTTTTCTTAGTATTTACCTGAAAATGCGTACAAATACCCATTTTATCCTATTTTACAACAAGGGTGTTTAAACGTAAAAAATTAAATTTCAGCATATTAATAAAAAATGTTTAACTGATAAAATACGCCAAAATAGGAATTTTTAAAATACCATCCCAAAAACCCTTTATTTAAAGGAAAATTTGATAAATGTTGAAAACTTTTTAAAAAAAATCACAAACGTTTTATTAACTTTGAGATACAAATAAACTCGAGCGCTAACTCGAGTTTATTTTGAAATTCCAAAATGGAAAATATTAATTCGTTTCTGGAACTTATAGTAGTTCTTATTCAACTTTTCAAGGAGATCAAACCTTTAATAAAGAAGAAGCAATAAGATCTGTTCTAGTAAAAGCCTCCTACTTTAGGAGGTTTTTTTAATTAATTTGTTGTTTTGTTGAGACAACAAATTGATATAACAAATTTATAAAATTTTGTTACATAACAAAATTTTTATATCATCATTTAATGTTTCTGCATTATCTACAATATTTAAGACCGTTTAAAACATCTCAACCATAGTTAACAATAATCTTTGGATCTATAGAAAAAGTTACCTCTCTATCTACATAAAATTCAAAGATATGCTTTTCCTTTCTTAAGATATAATCTATCTTACTATTGCTTAGCTATCCAAAAAACTATTATACTGATTCTTTGCTTTCAAAAAGTATAGAAATAATCCATCTCATTAACTATAAAAATATGATTTAAATCATTAAATTATTTTTATCTATTCTAAACAAATACTTACATTTGCGCCTTATTTAAAACTGTTCTACATAAAAATAAAATGAAAAGACAATTACTTTCTTTAGGTCTTCTATTTATTGCTGTTTCAGCAAGTTCACAGATGAAAAATGCTGAAGCAGACACCATCAGAACTCAGACCATTGAGGATATTAATCTTCACAAAACAGGAAATCCTAACCAGGCAAGACCATTATCGACAAAATCAAATCTGACGGTAATGGAAAATCCACAGCCTATTGCTATTGTTACTCACGAAATTATTGAGCAGCAGCAGGCAAAACAGCTTAGCGATGTTCTTCAGAATGTAAACGGAATGTACATTACTTCTTCCAGAGGAAATTCTCAGGATAGCTTTGGTGGACGTGGTTTCATTTTAGGAAATGATAATATTTTCAAGAATGGTTCAAGAATAAATAGTGGTGTTTTCCCTGAAGTAAGTGGTTTGGAAAGAGTAGAAGTTTTAAAGGGAGCTAATGCTATGCTTTTTGGTAATACAGCAGCTGGTGGTGTTATCAATATGATTACAAAAAAACCTAAATTCAATTTTGGTGGAAGCGTAGGACTTAATGGTGGAAGCTGGAATTCTTACAAACCAACAGTTGATATTTATGGACCATTATCCAAAAATATTGCATTCAGAATAAATGGTGCATATGAGCATGCTGAAAGCTTCAGAGATGTTGTAGAATCAGAGAAATACTACTTCAATCCTTCATTTTTATTTAATTTAAGTGATAAATCTCAATTAATTGTTGAGGCAGATTATCTTAAAAATAATTTTACCCCGGATTTCGGGATTGGATCTATCACTGAAAAAGATCAAAGCTACAGATTGAATGATGCTGTTTCCAGAAACACTTTCTTCGGAACTGACTGGCAATATCAAAATGTACAGCAAGCTTCTACGAACGTAACCTTTAATCATCAGTTTAATGAAAAATGGTCTTTGAACGCTACTGCTTCTTACCAGAACTATACTAAAGATTATTTTTCTTCTGAAAGAGTACAATGGATATATGAAACTAAAGATGCAGCTGTAGATCCTAACAGATTATCTTGGAAAAGACCTTTTGGTAGAACTTACAACGAACAAAATTATACTTCGGCACAAGTAAACATCAATGGTGAATTCAATACTGGAAAAATCAACCATAAAGTTTTAATTGGTTCTGATGCTGATTACAGCCAGGCTGATGCTTATGCTTATAATATTACTGCCCCAAAAAATCTTCTATATTTAGATGATCCTTCAACATGGGGAAGTATTGATATGCCAAATTCTACTCTTAGTACAAGAAATAGAATCAATACAAGAAGAATTGGGATCTATGCACAAGATTTTATCAGCTTAACAAAGCAACTAAAAGTAATTGCAGGACTTAGATGGTCTTATATAGAAAATATGCCTACGCTGACAACTCGTTTTACATTAAATGATAAAATTGAGGTGGCAAATTCTTCAACTTCTGACAATGCATTTTCTCCAAAAGTAGGTTTGGTTTATGCGCCAAATGAAAACCTTTCGGTGTTTGCAACTTATACTAATTCGTTTGCTTCAAATGCAGGATATACTTCAGATCAGTTTGGTACAGTAAATACCAATCAACCTGTTACCGATGTTCAAAATCAGTTAACTACTTTATCAAGACAAAGCATAAAACCTTCAACAGTTGATCAATACGAAATTGGTATTAAAAAGAATTTCTGGAACAATGCTTTAGCTGTTAACTTAACGGCTTACCAGATTATGTACAATAATTATTATCAAACATATTGGTTCGCTTCTGCTCCAAACGGAGCACCAGTAAATTCAACAGATACCAATCTTAAAGAATATGCAGGAAATATGAGAAGCCGTGGTGTGGAATTAGACATTACAGGAAACCCAACAGAAAACCTATCTATAATCGGAGGTTTTTCTTATAACAATTCTGTTTACATTGACACTCCTGAAAAGGGATATGTTGAAAACCAAAGATTAGTAAGAACTCCTGCCACAACAGCAAATGCTTCCGTTTTCTATAAATTTACAAACTATGTAAAAGGTTTAAAAATTGGAGCTGGAATTTATTACATTGGAGACAGAATCGCTGGATGGAATGATTCAAAATCTACAAATGCAAGTAGAAACAACGTGAGTAGAATGTTTGATCTAAAAGACTATACAACTGTATCTGTATCTGTAGGCTACGAATGGAATAAATTCTCTATCCAGGGGAAAGTGGGCAACCTGTTTGATGTCGTAAACTATAACGTTCATGAGAATTATTCAGTAAACCCTATCACTCCGAGAAACTACTATTTCACACTGACATACAGACTCTAGAATTCTTTATATAATAATTCTTTCATTAAAAGTGGAGATTGCATTTTTGCAGTTTCCACTTTTGAAATTTTAAACAAAAACAAAACAATAAGATATGGATAAGATTAAAGACACAAGAAGTTTCATGAGAATTACGCACCGTTATCTGGGATATTTCCTTGCCGGGATTATGGCCGTATATTCATTAAGTGGAATTCTACTGGTGTACAGAGACACCGATTTTCTGAAAAACGAAAAAAAATATGAAAAAAACATTGCTGCCAATCTTTCAGAAAAAGAACTGAAAAAAGAGCTGAAAATGAAAGGTCTTGAAGTGGAAAAAACAGAAGGAAGTGTTCTTTATTTTAAACAGGGAACTTACGACAGCGCAACCGGAAAAGCAAAGTACACCAAGAAAGAATTACCTTTCGTATTAGATAAAATGGTTTCTCTTCACAAATCACAGTCTAAAGATGCCATATCTCCGCTAAGCGTTTTCTTCGGAGTTTCTCTTTTCTTTTTTGTGATTTCTAGTTTCTGGATGTTTAATCCTAAAACAAAAGCATTCAAACGCGGAATCAAGTTTACTATCGCAGGACTTATCATATCTATAATTCTTCTATTTATTTAATTATTGGGAAACTGAACAAAAGAAAAAGCACTTGAGCTCATGACCCTTTTTTATCATTTCCTTTTTAAAACCCTTCTTTTATTTCCTTTATCATTATGAAATCCTCAACAAATATGTTAAAAAAGAGGATTATATCTTACTGATAATATTAACGTTTATTTAGAAAAATTACCTAAAATTAAGAGTATGGCACATTTATTGTTTTTTCTATAACTCGTGAATAATAAACATTTAATTATTAAAATAATAAATTATGAAAAAACTTATTTTAACAGGGATATTAGCTGTAGCAGGTTTAACAGCAACCGCAAACGCTCAGATTCAGAAAGGTAATTGGATGGTAGGGGGTAACCTTGCAGGGGCAAATTTTGGTTTAAATGAAGGAGCAGGATACGACTTTGCAATTCAACCAAAAGGAGCATATTTCATTGAAGACAATATTGCAGTTGGGGGATATGTGGATTTAGGCTTCAAAGGAGCTAAAGATGCACCCACTACTTTTACATATAACGTAGGAGCATTAGGGCGTTATTACCTTAATCCGGGAGAGCAGGGAGTAAACAACTTGCTTCACCACGGAAGATGGTTCTTCGAAGGTAACGTAGGTGTTGGAGGTATGTCAATCTCTAAAGGAGGTTCTTCTTCTAATGGTCTTAACTTCGGATTCGGACCTGGTTATTCTTATTTCATCACTCCAAACATCGGACTGGAAGGTTTAGTGAAATATGACGCAAATGCAGGATTCGGAAGCGGTGGATATACTAACAAAATTACTTTTGGTTTAGGATTCCAGATTTACCTTCCAACCTCTAAAGCAAAACAAATTATCAACGACGTTAAGTAATAACTGAAATACTTATAAAAAATAAAGCGCCCGGAAATAAATTTCCGGGCGCTTTTCGTACAAATTAAAACTAAACTATAAAAAATCAAATAAAATCATGTATTGGGTTGTGGCGTATATCGTAAATAGGGTTTTATTTCAGTCACTCCTTTTGGGAATATCTTCCGTGCTTCTTCTGTAGAAACTGTTGGCGGAACAATGACATCTTCTCCATTTTCCCAATTAACAGGAGTAGCTACGCGGTAATTATCCACCAATTGTAAAGAATCCAGCACTCTCAGAATTTCATTGAAATTTCTGCCTGTAGAAGCAGGATAAGTGATAACTAGTCTTACCTTTTTGGAAGGATCAATAATCAAAAGAGAACGCACTGTAGCCGTCAGCGAAGCATTAGGATGAATAAAATCATACAACTCTGAAACTTTTCGGTCTTTATCAGCAATAATAGGAAACCGTACATTGGTATTCTGAGTTTCATTAATATCTTTCACCCAGTTTTGATGATCTTCTACTCCATCTATACTCAAAGCAATGACTTTGGTTCCTCTGGCATCAAATTCAGACTGCAATTTCGCTGTATATCCCAGTTCTGTAGTGCATACCGGTGTATAATCTGCAGGATGTGAAAACAGGATTCCCCAGGAATCTCCCAGATAGTTATAAAAATTAATATCACCTACAGATGATTCTGCCTGAAAATTGGGCGCTGTATCTCCTAGTTTAATTGACATAATGCATTACTTTTATAGTCTACAAATTTAGTAGACTTTTTGGAACTGGCAAATTTTTTGACGAAAATTTATATCTTTAATTAAAATTTTATTCATGGAGAAGACCGGACTCAGGTATGTAGATCTTGTTTATAAAGTATTGGAAAATTGGTATGTGACATTTGCTGAGCTCACGCCCAAACTAATTGTAGGAATTTTGGTATTTACATTTTTCCTGATCACCAGTAAATATTTAAGCCAGGCAGCCGTAAAACTGTTCCATAAATTCTTCCCGAAGAGCCAAAAAGAGAGTTCATTAGTTACTTTAATCAGTATTTTCAGATTTCTGATCATGCTGATGGGTACCTTTATTGCCCTTGAAATAATGGGCTTCAGCGGTTTTCTTTGGAAATTTATCGGAAGTCTGGGAGTTGCAGGGGTTATTGCCGGAGTTGCTTTGAAAGATCTTGTATCAAGTATTTTTTCCGGAATGCTGATTGGCATTGACAAAGCATACAAAGTAGGAGATTATATTACCATTGGAGCACATTCCGGAACAGTACAGGAAATTGGTTTCTTAACTACCAAAATTCTTACTGATGATGGGAAGAAGGCTTATATTCCCAATCAGGTGGTTTTCAATGCTCCGTTTTATAATATTACCGCTTCCCCACAGCGCAGGATTATTTTAAATTTTGAAATTCCTGCTGATGAAGATATCAGTAAAGCACAGAAAGGAATTCTGGATGTGATTAAGAATCTTGACAATGTGGATAAATTAGACACCATAGAGGTGATCTTTACAGACCTGAAACAAGGTGCTTTTAATCTTCAGGTGAAGTTCTGGATAAAAGTAGGTGCTAATCTGGCTCAGGTAAGAAGTAAGGCTTATTTAGGTATTAAAGAGCGTTTTGATGTGGATAAAATTCAGTTGGTGACCCCTACGAGCATCAGTATTACCAGCGGCGAGAGTAATTTACCGGAAAGCCATCAGGATAAGTAACAAAAACCTATATAAATAAAGAACACCTTAAAACCTAGGTGTTTTTTTAAGATGATTACAGAGAAAAAACCTAACAGGTTTTAAAAACCTGTTAGGTTTACAATATGGATTTTAATAAAAATCTGTGTCATTCGTGTGATCTGTGGGAGAATTTAATCCAAGAAAAAACTAAAAAAAACATTCTGTCTTCAGGTTTGAAAACAAAAAAACCGTTCCAAAAATGAAACGGATTCTTTATTTATCTGAGAATTTCAGCTTATGCTAAAACTTCTTTTACTTTGTTTGCAGCTTCTTCTAAAGTAATTGCAGAGTGTACCGGAAGACCAGACTCATCAATTAATTTTTTAGCTTCTACAGCGTTAGTTCCCTGTAATCTTACGATCAATGGAACCGGAAGGCTACCCATTGCTTTGTAAGCATCTACAACCCCTTGAGCAACTCTGTCACATCTTACGATACCTCCGAAGATGTTGATCAAAATAGCTTTTACGTTTGGATCTCTTAAGATGATTCCGAAAGCAGTCTGTACTCTCTGAGCATCGGCTGTACCCCCTACGTCAAGGAAGTTAGCAGGGTTACCACCTGATAATTTGATGATATCCATAGTTGCCATTGCAAGACCAGCTCCGTTTACCATACAAGCAACGTTACCATCTAGTTTTACGAAGTTAAGACCAGCTTCACCAGCTTCTACATCCATTGGATCTTCTTCTCTTGTATCTCTAAGCTCAGCTAAGTCTTTGTGACGGAACAATGAGTTGTCATCTAAAGTTACTTTAGCATCTACAGCGATAATCTTGTTATCAGAAGTTTTTAATACCGGGTTGATTTCGAAAAGAGAAGCATCAATTCCTGTGTAAGCATTGTAAAGAGATGAAATAAATTTCACAAATTCTTTGAATGCATTTCCTTCAAGACCTAGGTTGAAAGCAATTTTTCTAGCCTGGAACCCTTGAAGACCAATAGCAGGATCAATCAATTCGTTGTGGATCAAATGAGGAGTTACTTCTGCAACGTGCTCAATATCCATACCACCTTCAGTAGAATATACGATTGTATTTTTCCCTTCAGCTCTATCTAAAAGAATAGAAACATAAAATTCTTTAGTTTCAGATTCTCCTGGATAATAAACATCTTCTGCAACCAAAACAGAGTGTACTTTTTTACCTTCAGCAGAAGTTTGAGGAGTTACCAACTGCATTCCGATGATATTCTGAGCGTTCTCTTTAAGTTTGTCCATGTTTGGAGAAAACTTAACACCCCCACCTTTACCACGACCACCTGCGTGAATCTGTGCTTTAACAACCCAAGCCTGTGCTCCGGTTTCCGCAGTCAATTTTTCAGCAGCTGCTACAGCTTCATCTACGTTGTTTGCAACGAAACCACGTTGGATAGCTACTCCATACTTTGATAAAATCTCTTTTGATTGATACTCGTGAAGATTCATATTATTTTTATTATTTTATTTTAATATTTAAAGGTTGACAAATTTACTAAAAAGACATGGAAGTTCAAGTTTATTGACTTAAAAATTAAAGTCTGATGGACTTGATTTTTAACATATCATTCGATTTTCCCCTATTCTTCCGTTAATTTCTCAGACTGAGATCCGATAAACGGAATTTTAGGAGCCAGAAAATATCCTGTAAGACTGGCAAATAATATCGGTACAAAATAGGTAAATCCGGTAAGTGTCCCAAGGATAATCGTAGTACTCATCGGAGTTCTTGTCACACAGGCATTAATAGCCGCCATGCAGCTTACAATCGCTAAAGTAGTATCTACTGCCGGAAATAAATTGTGGATAATCAGTCCCAATGTTGTTCCTACAAAAAACAAGGGAATGATAAATCCTCCTCTCCACCCGGAAGTTACCGTAATTGCAATGGCCAGTATTTTAAAAACAAGAATCAGAATTAAAAAATTCAATCCGAAATTTCCACCGATCAGCTGGTTGATTTCGTTATGTCCGAAGTATCTTGTAATGGGAAAATTATAGGCAATAATTCCTAAAATGATTCCACCTACGAATGTTTTAATGTAAATCGGAAATTTTCTGTACTCAAAAATCTTTTTGAAAAATTTGACTACAAATATGAAAATCCATCCGAATAAAGTGCCTACAATTCCAAAGGCGGTAGCATAAGCAAAATCATACACTCCGGTATAATGATAAGCTTTCAGATCCCAGGTTGCTCCAATTCCCAGATGGATAATCAAAGCAAACATCAGATAACTGAAACAGCTTGCTACCAATGCAGGAATAATGGCTTTGTAATATTCTACAGCGTGTTTATGATGCAAAATTTCCAAAGAGAATAGGCTTCCTCCAAGCGGAGCACCAAATAATGCGGTAAAACCGGATGCCATACCGGCAATACTCAAAGACCTCAGCTCTTCCCCTTTCAATCTGAAAATTTTCCCCAGCCAGGTTCCCGTAGATCCAGTAACCTGTACCAAAGGAGCTTCAGGTCCCAAACTTCCTCCTGATGCTACACAGAAAAGAGAAGAAAGAATCATCGAAGGATTATTCTTGGGTTCCAGTTTTCCTTTATTGAATCTGATGTTATTAACAATCAGATGAATTTCTCCCGGATCTCCGATAAAATGGATCACCAGTCCGGCCAGCAAACCGCAGATAGCCATGGTTGGAATCACCTGCCAGCCCTGAAATTCAGCTAAAAATTCTGTAAAATGTTCCAGTACAATCCAATATCCTCCGGCGATAATACCACCCACGAGACCTGTAACAGCCCACATAAAAAAAGTACGGCTGAACACAAACGGATTGAATCTGATAGGTTGATCCAGGAGATTGAATGTTCGTATTAACCGTCTTCTTCTGTTAATTTTCATTCTTAAATTCTGTTTTTAGCAAAATAAAAGATCAGCATTCCCCAGCTTAAGATCATCATCAGACCTCCAAGTGGAGTGATAGGACCTAAGAATTTAAGATTTATTCCCAGATAGTCCTGCATACTCAGGAAATAGATGCTTACTGAGAATAAAAGTGTTCCTGCAATCATTAAAATGGAAGTCCATTTTTCAGCAGAAGTTTCAAATTTTAAAATATACCCGATAATCAGCAGAAAAAAAGCTGCATACATCTGATATCTTACCCCTGTTTCAAAACTTTCCAGTCTTTCCACAGCTAATATTTTTTTTAAGGCGTGCGCTCCGAATGCACCCAGGATTACAGAAACCATTCCGTAAACTGCTCCAAAAACTAAAGTAATTGTTTTCATTTTATAACTCTTCTAATTCTAGGGTTAAATATTTTTTTGTTTTATAATCCTGCCACGTACCAATGATTTTATTTCCTTTCAAATTAGCTTCTATTAAAGCTTTTGGTATCCATTCCTTAAGCTCCTCACTGTGATAATCATCTTCTGTGATGGAAAAATGGTCATGGACAAATTCTCCTCTCCAGTTGATTGGTTTTTTGTTCTTGTCATACCAATAAGTAGCTGAAAAGGAATCATCCTCATTGATTTCGTTAAATAAAACCGTAATAGGATATTTTCCGTCAATTTTTCCTTTGTATAATTTATTTCCTGGACCCGTCTGCCCCAACTTTTCAGAGCCTGATATCAGATTCTTTCCATAAATACTCAGGTATTTTTCAAGTTCTTTATAGGTAAATTCCAGTTCATGACTTCCCAGATCGTCCAAAGCTCTCATGGCATGATTAGAACATCTTCCCGCTACAAAAGTGAGTTTATCCTTTCCAAAAAAATATCGGATGCCATTCAAAGTATAATCCATGAAGCATCCTTCATATAAGCCAATCTGCTCCTGAACTTCTTCTGACGGGTTCTTTTCGGATTTTAATTTTACAAGAAAGTCATTGACTCTTTTTTTGATTTTTTTCTGAATTAAACCTGCAACCGTTTTGGCAGCATTTGTTTGAAATAAATCTTCAGCATTGATATAGTTTCCTGTTCTCAGGTCAAAATTCTTCCAATCTGAAAACTCTTCCGGGTACGCTCCCGAAGCTTCTCCATTGACACCTATACTTAAAATGTTTTTAGGTGTTTCCAACTTCTCCCAATCATAAAAATAAACATAATTGGAATAAGAGTTGGTTGCTGTAGAGGCGAGTTTAAAAGGGTTCCCACCAGAATTCGAGATATATTCCAGTTCGTTTACCTGAAGAAATGTATTGATCTTATTGGCCACGGAAGGATTTGCAGGATAAGTAACTACAGGAAACACAAAGTTTTCAGATTTAGGCTGCAAATCCTGTATTTTTAAATCCTTCTGCTGCGAAAAACTTAACCCGGAAATCAATAAGAAAAATACTATACTCTTTTTCACTATTTTGATTTTAAGTACATTAAAATGAACTTCGCAACCAATGTAGAAATTCCCAGTATGATAAACATATTGGCAAATCTCTTGGAGCTTCTGAAACCTTCATTGTTTGTTTTCTTCAGAAAAAATCCAAAAAGAAGGAATACAATGGGTAAAATGATCTGTAACATTAGTGTCCTCTCATTCTGTTAAATTCATTGATCACCTCATGGTGGCTCACGGTCTTATCTTTAAAATACGTCACAAAGTGCTGCTTTTCTTCTTCGGTAGCTCCCAATTGGTTCAAGATATTCAATAAGTGCATTTTCATATGTCCTTTCTGAATTCCTGTGGTTACCAGAGAACGTAAAGCTCCAAAATTTTGTGCAAGACCTGAAACAGCAAGAATACTCATCAGTTCCTGCGCAGAAGGTTTTCCAAGTAGAGCTAAAGAGAATTTTACCAAAGGGTGAAGATTCGTAAGTCCTCCTACTACTCCAACAGAAATAGGAAGATCAATCCAGAATCTGAAAACTCCGTTATCTGTTGTACAGTGGGTCAAAGATCTGTATTGTCCATCTCTCGCAGCATACGCATGTGCACAGGCTTCTGTAGCTCTGAAATCATTTCCGGTAGCGATTACAACGGCATCTACTCCATTCATGACTCCTTTATTGTGAGTGGTTGCACGGTAAGGTTCAATTTCGGCAATGGTTACTGCCTGTTTGAATTTATAGGCGAATTCTTCAGGAGAAATCCCGCTGTCATCTTTTAAGTCTTCCATTTTACAGGAAACCTCAGCTCTCACAATACAATCAGGTGTAAAGTTGGAAAGAATATTCATCACAATCTGTAATGAATTCTTTTCTTCCTGAGTAAAATCTTCGCTGGTTGCTACTTCCTGTCTCAACGTTTTTCCAAACTGCTCAAGACATGAATTGATAAAATTCGCTCCCATGGAATCTACTGTATCAAAACTTGCTTTCAGCTGATAGTAGTTTGGCATTTCTGCCGTTTTATCCACCAGATTGATATTTAGAATACCTCCACCACGTTTTCTCATGTTGGACGTAATATCTTCTGTTGCTTCAAATAATTTTTTCTTTAAACTGAAATTAAAGAAATGTAATAATTTGTGAGGCTCTACATTAAAAATAAAGTGGGTATGCCCCAGTTTTTCAGTATTGATAATGGTTGTTTTGAACCCCCCTTTGTCTATCCAGAACTTTGCAGCTTTTGAAGCGGCAGCCACTACGGAACTTTCTTCAACAGCCATTGGAAGCGCCACAAGCTTCCCATCAATTAAAAAGTTCGGAGCAATTCCGTAAGGCATATAAAAATTGGAGATAGTATTTTCAGAAAATTCTTCGTGAAGCTTCTGAAGATCTGCATCATCGTTCCAGTATTGTTTTAATATATTTTGATACTCCTGGTTTCCTTCAAGATATTCGTTTACGAGCCATTCGATTTTTCCCTGCTTTGGAAGCTTGGAAAAACCTTCGATTGGTTTATGATTCATGATATAAACTTTAATGAGCCGTAAATATAATGATTTTGAGACTCTTTTTTGTTGATAACTTCTATGAAAAAAGATTGACATTTATCAATTTTGGAACTAAATTTGAACAAAAATTAAGTAAAATTAAGATACAAAACGTATCATATCTTTAAAAATATGAATTTTGACCGCCTTAAAGAAAAGCTCGAAATCCTTGCTGATGCAGCGAAATATGATGTTTCCTGTTCATCGAGCGGAGGTTCTAGAAAAAATAAAAAAGGAGCTTTAGGAGACAGTTCCGCAAGTGGGATTTGCCATACTTATACTGAAGACGGAAGATGTGTTTCTCTTCTTAAAATTCTATTGACCAATCATTGCATCTACGATTGTGCTTATTGTGTTTCCAGAAGTTCTAATGATATAAAAAGAGCTGCCTTTACAGTAGAGGAAGTTGTAGATCTTACTATTAATTTTTACCGCAGAAACTATATTGAAGGATTATTTCTGAGTTCAGGAATCTTCAAAAATGCAGATACAACGATGGAGCGGCTTGTAAGAATTGCCAAAAAACTTCGTATGGAAGAGAACTTTAATGGGTATATTCATCTTAAATCTATTCCGGGAGCAAGTGATGATCTGATGCAGGAAGCGGCTTTGTATGCAGACCGGTTATCAGTAAATATTGAAATTCCTACAGAAAGCGGATTAAAATTACTGGCTCCTGAAAAAAACAGACAGGACATGATCAGTCCTATGCGCTATATTCAAAAAGGGATCATTCAGTACCAGGATGAAAAGAAAATTCTGAAGAAAGTTCCCAAATTTGCTCCGGCAGGGCAGTCTACCCAGATGATTGTGGGTGCAACCAATGAAAATGACTTACAGATCATCAAAGTTGCCGATCATTTTTACAAAAATTTTAATCTGAAAAGGGTGTATTATTCCGGTTATGTTCCGGTTTTGGAAGATCAGAGGCTGCCTTCTTTAACGACGGAAGTTCCCATGCTTCGTGAAAACCGATTGTATCAGTCGGATTGGCTGATGAGATTTTATGGTTTTAAAGCAGAAGAAATTTTAGACCCGAATGTTCCTTTCCTTGATCTGGAAGTGGATCCGAAATTAAGCTGGGCGTTACGAAATCTTCACCAATTTCCTGTTAATCTTCAGACCGCGGAATATCAGTTGATTTTAAGAATTCCGGGAATTGGAGTGAAAACAGCACAAAAGATTGTAAGTGCAAGGCGTTTTCAGATTTTAACAATGGATCATTTGAAAAAGCTTGGAGCGGCTGTCAACCGTGCAAAATACTTTATTGATTTTAGTGCCGGAAATGTCTATCTGAAATATTTAACGGATAAAAACTTCAGAAAACTGCTGATAGGTGGAAGCTCATCCAAATTTCATAATCAGTTTTCGCAACAACTTACTTTATTTTGATTTTAAACACAAGTCACACGAATATTTTCACAAATGTTCACAAATTTATTACGCAACACTATTGTCATTCTGACGAAGGAAGAATCTCTCCTATAAAATAGATTCTTCATTTTATTTCGCTCAGAATGACAAACCAACTAAATTTTTAAATAAATAAATGACAACCCTACTCTACGATGGAAGTTTTGATGGTCTTTTCACCGCAATATTTGAAGTTTTTGAATATCGTTATAAAGATGTGGAAATTGTAAGCAGAGAAAGGTTTCATCAGGAAAATATTTTTGCTGAAATTCATGAAGTGATTACCCAACCAGACAAATCTGAAAGGGTTCTGAATAAGCTGGAACAGAATATCGGAAAACAAGGCGTTTATCACCTTTTAAAAGTGTTTTTATCAGAAGATCCGGATCTGGAAAACCTCATTTTATCTGTGGTAAAACAATCTATAAAGCATCCGGAAAAGAATATTCTTGAAAACTTTGCTGATTCTGATGTTTTAAAAATTTCAAAAATCTGCAAATCAGTGGACAGGGAAAGACACAGAATGACGGCTTTTGTCCGCTTTGAAAAAATGCTGGATGGTGTTTTTTTCGCCAAAATAGATCCTGACTTCAATGTTTTGCCTTTAATCAGAAAACATTTTCATGACCGGTATCAGGATCAGAAATGGATGATCTATGATTTGCGGAGAAACTACGGACTTCTCTATGATCTGGAGACCTGTGAGTTTTTCTATCCTGATGAAAAGATTGATTTCGGGAATTATCAGCAGAAATTTCATGATGATGAAAAAAGCTATCAGGTGCTCTGGCAGCGCTATTTCACAAAAACCAATATTGTTGAGCGGAAAAACATGAAACTTCATATTCAGCATGTCCCGAAAAGATACTGGAAATATCTGACTGAAAAATGGTAAACAGACCTGCAAAATTTAAAAAATGTTTATCGCTGGTTGAGCCGATAACGCAGATTTTTATCAATAAAACTATCCAGATATTTTCGGGTACATAAGTTCAGAATTGGATCAATAATTCCATATTGTGGATAACTTTTTATTTTGACAAAAAAATATAGAATTTCAAATCCGTTTTCCAAGAGCATTACTTAGTCCACTCATTTTATGATATTTATAATCCACATTCATCAGAAACTCATATTGTGGATAACTTTTTTTCAGTTAACATACTGTTAACATAAAATTTTTTTCAATGTCACTTTTACAAGAAAATTGAGTAGAAAGTTACCTACCCAATGAGAATAATGGGTTTGAGAGAATCATTTAAAAACATGAAAACCTGCAGTATATGCAGTAAAAAATTACATCAACATTTTTGTTTTGTGGATAACTCCTACTTTTTAAGGGTTCGTAAAGCTTTTTTAACGATATACTGTGTTTCTTTTGTCGGACTTTCCCGAAGCCATTCATCGCAGACTTCCACTACAAACTCGGGTTGTGATTTACTGGCATCATTCAGCCAATTGCCGACACTGTCCTGCACATATCTGGCGGAATCTGACCGTAAAGGTTTTAAAATTTCCAGTCCAAGTCCAGGATTTTGTTTTAAAGCATCAATATGTTCACACCAGACTCCTCTTGGTCTTGTAGATTCGCTGGCAAAACGTCTCACGTTCTCATCGTCATGCATCGTCCATTCTGATAAAAAAGATAAACTTTCTTCAAGATTTTTGGAGATATCCGGACGCACGGTCATCCAACAGATTTCCCTTACTCCAAAATGAGAATCAGAAGCGAATGACTGAATTTTGTTTAATTTTTCTTTAAGTTTCAGTTTATTATTTCTCCCAATGGTATAAGCTGCCCAGCAACGTACCAGATCTGCCGGATGAACCGACAGTTTCAGAAGAAATTCATCATCATTATTTTTAGCTACCAGATTAAGCATCCCCATTCCAATTGTTTCATTAATGGTATTAACCGTTTGCTTTTTCAGCTGGTCTACGTTTTCTAAAATCGGCTTCAGGTAATCTTTACGATTATTCTGCAATAGTAAGTTTTCCAGCAACAGCCTTTGATCTACCGCCAGCCATTCTGTAAGATTGGCGGTTTCAATTTCTCCTCTGTTCAGCTGTTCCAAAATATCCGGTGGAATATCTTTGATGGAGCGGGCTCCTTTTCGTTTTTCTGCCATACTATTTTAATGATTATCTTTACAAAAGTCTGAAAGTAAGCGGACAAAAACAATACCGCATATTTTTCACTCATAGGGATAAAAAAGTCAATTTTATGGAAACAAAGGGAAGAGCCGAAGAAAATAAAATTTGTCCATTGGAAATAGCCGTCAATACCATCAGTGGAAAATGGAAAATTCCTATCGTCTGGCAGATCAATGAAGGAAAGAAACGTCCCAGTGAGTTTTTGCGCGGTATCGCTAAAGTAGACCGAAGAGTTCTCAATCAGCAGCTGGCTGAAATGGTTGAAGATGGCATTTTAACCAAACAGTCTTTTAATGAAATTCCTCCAAGAGTTGAGTATACATTGACAGAACTTGGTGAAAAATTGGTAGAAATCCTCTGGCAATTGAATGATTGGGGGAAATTATTGATTCCGGAGAACGAAGAGTCATTAAACTAACAGATTTTCAGATTATATATTGGCAGATCTGTGAAAAAAAATGATATTTGTGTTCACTAAAAACACATGAAAAAGATTATCACCGGAATCGCAGCATTTTTAATTCTCACAAACTGTACAAAAGAAAAATTATCAGACTGCTTACTGCCTGAGCCGGATAAAAATGAACATTTAATTACAGAAAACGCTCTAAAAATCCATAAGAATAAAAATACGATCCGTGAAAGATTTTCTCCTCCGGAAGGCTATGAATGGAGTGAAGAAAATCCGGACTCTTTCGGGTATTTTATTGAAAATTTTAAGCTGAAACCTTATGGCAGCCAGATTCTGAAATACGATGCCACTCCTATTTCCACCCAACATCTTCATGAAGCCATTTTTGATATTGACACCGGAAATAAAGACCTGCAGCAATGTGCTGATGCAGCAATCCGCATGAGGGCTGAATATCTTTATAAGACAAAAAAATTTGACGAGATCAAATTTCATTTTACCAGTGGTGATCTTCTCAGCTGGAATGACTACAAAAACGGAACGAGAGCATTTGTCAATGGAAATTCGGTAAGCTTTAGAAAGACTGCTGCTTTTGATGATTCTTATCAGAGTTTCAGAAATTATCTGGATCTGATTTTTAATTATGCGGGAACTATTTCATTAAATAAAGAAACAAAACCGGTAACAAAAAATTCTGATCTTAAAACCGGAGATATTCTGATTACACCGGGAAGTCCGGGACACATTGTTTTTATTTCCGGTGTTTGCCGCAATAAGGAAGGGAAAAGATTGTTTTTATTGAGTGAAGGATTTACGCCGGCACAATCTATTCATGTACTCTCCAATCCTTTTAACCCTTATTTTACACCATGGTATGACCTGGATACCGATGCTCAGGAAACTAAAACTGCACGATATTTTTTTAAACCTACAAACTTCAGAAGCTTTTAATAATTTATATTCAAAACTATTGAAAAGTTACTACGATAATCTGAACTTGTTTTTGTAAATTTGTGTTCGAAATTTTTTTCTTGATGAAAGAGAGTGTTGTAAAAAAAATTGCAGTTCTTACTTCAGGAGGTGATTCTCCGGGTATGAATGCAGCGTTAAGAGCGGTAGTAAGAACCGCCAATTACTATAATATCGAATGCTACGGGGTGAGAGAAGGCTACAACGGTCTTATCAACAATGATTTCCTGAAAATGGGAGCCCGTTCCGTAAAAAATATAATCAACCAGGGTGGAACCATTCTAAAGTCTGCCAGATCCGCTGAATTCAGAACAAAAGAAGGCCGTCAGAAGGCTTACGACAACTGTGTAAAACTTGGAATAGACGGATTGGTATGTATTGGAGGTGACGGAACTTTTACCGGTGCAAAAATCTTTAATGAAGAATTCGGAATCAGAGTAATCGGTATCCCGGGAACAATCGACAACGATATTTTCGGAACTGATAACACCATCGGGTATGATACTGCATTGAATACTGCAATGGATGCCATTGATAAAATCCGTGACACGGCAACTTCTCACAACAGAGTTTTCTTTGTGGAGGTAATGGGGCGTGATGCTGGTTTTATTGCATTAAACAGCGGATTGGCAACAGGAGCTCTGGATATCTTAATTCCTGAGAAAAAAGACAGTATTGATGAGCTTTTCGCGAAATTTAGAGATGCTGAAAAAACAGGAAAGGCATCAAGCATTGTGGTAGTTGCAGAAGGTGAAAAACTAGCCAATGTGTATGAACTTGCCGAAAAAACAAAGCAGACATTCCCTGATTATGACATTCGTGTAGCCATTTTGGGACACATGCAGAGAGGTGGTTCTCCAAGCTGTGCAGACAGAGTTTTGGCAAGCAGACTGGGTTACGGTGCCGTAACAGGATTAATGGAAGGACAAACCAATGTAATGGCCGGAATGCGTTCCAATGATCTGACGTATACGCCGATTGAGGAAGCCATTAAAAAACATAACGAAATCAATGAAGATCTTTTACTGATTTCAAAAATTTTAGCAATCTAATTATTTTTATAAATCTAATAAAAACAAACTATTATGTCAACAATTAAAGTAGGTATCAACGGTTTTGGTAGAATTGGACGTCTTGTTTTCAGAGCAATGACTGAAAGAGACAACATTGAAGTTGTAGGAATCAATGACCTTATTAATGCAGAATACATGGCTTACATGTTAAAATATGACTCTGTACACGGTATTTTCCCAGGTGAAGTTTCTGTAGAAGGAAACGATCTTGTAGTAAACGGGAAAAGAATCAGAGTAACTGCTGAAAGAGATCCTAACAACCTAAAGTGGAATGAAATTGGTGCTGATTATATCGTAGAATCTACAGGTCTTTTCTTATCTAAAGATACTGCTCAGGCTCACATCAACGCTGGTGCAAAGAAAGTAATCCTTTCTGCTCCTTCTAAAGATGATACTCCAATGTTCGTAATGGGTGTAAACCACAAGGAACTTACTGATGATATCAAAATCTTATCAAACGCTTCTTGTACTACAAACTGTTTAGCTCCTTTAGCTAAAGTGATCCACGATAACTTTGGAATCGTAGAAGGTTTAATGACAACTGTACACGCTACAACAGCTACTCAGAAAACTGTTGACGGTCCTTCAGTAAAAGACTGGAGAGGTGGTAGAGCTGCTCTGAACAACATCATCCCTTCTTCTACAGGTGCTGCTAAAGCAGTAGGAAAAGTAATCCCTTCTTTGAACGGAAAACTTACAGGTATGTCTTTCAGAGTACCAACTGTTGACGTTTCTGTAGTAGATTTAACAGTAAGAATTGAAAAAGCTGCTTCTTATGAAGAAATCTGTTCAGTAATCAAAGCTGCTTCTGAAGGTGAATTGAAAGGTATCCTTGGATATACTGAAGATGCAGTAGTATCTCAGGATTTCGTAGGAGATAAGAGAACTTCTATCTTCGACAAAGATGCTGGTATCATGCTTTCTCCAAACTTCGTGAAACTTGTTTCTTGGTATGACAACGAAATGGGTTACTCTAACAAGTTAGTAGATATGCTTGTACACGCGGCTTCTTTATAATAAGTAATGAGCGATAAGCAATATAAAACCTTCCCGATGGGAAGGTTTTTTTGATTGAAATATTTAAAAATTGAATAATGAATAACCTAATGCTATACCTAACCAAGTTTTTTTGTTATAATCCCATTTGTTTGAATCTTTTCCCATTGCAAAATCCCATCCACAAAAAGCACCTAAATTAATTTTATTAAAAGAATAAACTATACCAAGACCAATGCTTGCAACTCCTTTATTCATTTTCTCATCGGTTGCCAGAGGTTTATCAGCCATTGATGTATTACTATTATTTAATTCTACTATAGAAGAACCTAATAGTCCTCCAAAAGTAAACTTATAAGTATTTTCTTTATTACCCACTTTATCTTGATGAAAAAATCTAGTTTTACCAATAGAAAACCCACCAAAAAGATTAATATTAATTCCCGCAGAAAATTCTTCAGGGACGCCGGAATGTTTAAATCTGTATTTAAACGGTATTGTTAATGCTGATACTGTAATTTCATTAAAACAAAGTCTAATAGATTGTCTATTTTTAAGTTTATAATAATGAATAGCATTTCTTTTATATTCTTCTTCATTATTTTCTTTCTTAATTTTATAAATAAATGGATTAACAATTACCTTATTTTCTTCAAACTTGACATATCCTTTAAATATTGTATCTGTTATGTTACTTTCCTTAACTATTAAGGAGTCATAAAAATCTTTGTCTACTTTAACAGTTTTTGTAACTATTTTCTTTTCACTATTAAATTCTAATGGTTCTTCAATTGTAACAAAAGAACCGCTTTCATAATTTTTTTTAATAGATTTCTGTTGCGTATGCGTCAAGTCTTTAAATTTCACAGAAGAATCCCATTGTAAACAAATAATCTCACCAGATTTAAATCTTATTAAGTTCGGGATTCTATACACTTTTTTAAAACTTTCTTGTCCGCAAACCATCCCCACCCATCCTAGCAGAAACAGCAATAAAATTTTTGTTTTCATGGTTATTTATTTTTCAGATTAAAGTTTTTTGAATTGTCAGTGGTTGAGTTATCACCTTAAAAGGAATGTTCCGGAAATTAAGTTTCCATGGTCATTAGTTTTATTTAAAGCTACAATACTTACCTACCACACGAAATACCACAAAAGGGTGATTTTTTAACATAATTTTATTATTTTTAAGAAAACATTAACCAATGGAGAAAAAACATCTGACTCATGCAAAAAAACCACATCCCCTCACCAAAATCTGGAATGACTATCCTGAAATTTTACAGAATGACAACAGAATACTACCCGTTCCCGCCATTGAACATATTATAGGAGAAATCTTCGCGCCGGGAAAGTTCTATTATTATGTCATTAATTTCGCAGACAGTACCATCTGCAATCACCATGAAGACATTCTGAAAATACATGGCCTCAGTAAATATCCCGTACACCTGAAAGAAATTATAGACCTCATCCATCCCGATGATATTGAGTTTGTCATGGAAGCCGAAAGAATGTCAATAGAAAAAATAAAAGAAATTGACGGTTTTGATTATCAGCAGGAACTGAAAACCAGCTATTGTTTCAGAATGAGAACTTCAAAAGGGAATTATGAACTGTTCCATCATCAGGCTTTACACACGTATAAAGATGAAAACGGCAGACTTTTGCAGGCTGTTAACATCCATACAAATATTGAACATATCACTCATCAAAATTCCTATGTAGTGCTAGTCTGCGGAACTAACGGACGGGATGATTTTCATCAGATGCAGTGGATGGGGCATATGAAACCTCATGAATCTACCCCTGTAATCTTCACCAAAAGAGAGGTTGAGGTTATCAACTGTATCGCAAAAGGCTATTCCACAGGAGAAATATCAGATCTGCTGAATATTTCAGAGGAAACCGTACGTACCCACAGGAAAAACATTTTAAGGAAATCCGATTGCAGAAACAGCTCTGAACTGATCAAAAAAACTTTTGAATGGGGATATCTATAGAATTTCCATCCTGAGCCTGACAAATCTCACCAAAAAACTTCAGCAAAAATCTTGTACTTTTATAGGTAAAGGAATGAACATGATACAACCACGATTTAAAGACGCTCCTCATTTCAGAGATTTCTGGGAAAGTGGAAACGGAAAACTACTTATTGAATTTTCCGGAGCGGAAGTGAGTTTTGAAAAATTTGAAAAATTCGCTCCTTTTTTTCATCATGTGGATGAGACGGGTGATGAGGTTGTAAAAGATGTTTATTTTACTAAAAAATTTCATGAGGCATCCAGAGAAATTGAGCAGTACATCAGAAATGGAGTTTCGGAAACAGAATCAGTTCCTGAAAGTGTAAAAAAAATGTTCAGTCAAACCCAGAAAGTTCCCGAATGGCTGGATTATAATTTACTCAAAAGCGGTGCCGAACTCTGCATGAGAAGCAACCTTGATTCTTTGATCTCCCTGAGAGATTATTGCCTGATCGGCGGTTATGATTATGCTTACCTTAACAAACCTCTTATTGTAACAGAAGCATTAAAAAAGGGTGCTGTAAAACGACTTTCTGAAACATTGGATTTTTGGGTGAATGCTACCCGATACAACGCGCTGGAAATTCATGCAAAAGGGTATGAATTTGCTATAAAAACCCGCCTGATCCATTCTTATGCGAGACTTTCTATAAAAAAACATTATCAAGGCTGGGATACCGAAAACTGGGGTGAGCCTATCAATTCATGGGATATGATGGCAACATACATCGGTTTTAGTCTTGTCTTTCTTCACAGTCTTCAAAAATTGGGAAATAATTTTTCCATTGAGGAAGAACAAGGAATATTTCATTTGTGGAAATACGTAGGTTATCTTTTAGGTATTCCGGAACAGCTTCTTCCCGACAACAAAAAACAAGCTACTGAATATTTTTACTTATGGACTTCCGTTCAGCCTCCTTCTGATAAAGATTCTGTACTCCTTGCCCACTCTCTACTGAACGAGTCTCTGGAAAATCCTATATTAAAATTTGAATTCCAAAGGAAAAATTTAAAATATCTGCACGTCTGCTGCACCTGGTTTCTGCTGGATGATGAAGTTTGTAAAAGATTACAAATTCCGGAAGTTCCTTACAAGAATTTGTTTCCAAAATCAAAGATACTTTTCAACAAAGTATATGATAAGCTTGTCAGTCGGGATGCCAGAATACAAAGAGGAAACAAAGATCAGATGAAAGTACTGGAAGATTATCTTACTATTACTAAGAATTCAAATTTTCATTAGGATAAGTTAGGAAGATCGAGGCTGGAAGTTTCTATTAGACGATAAATCTCATTTTAAAAGGAATAAACTAAGTTCAATGCAGTTTACAGCCTTCAAAAATTCCCTTCTTCCAGCTTCCAGCATCCTTTCTCATCAATCGTTATTATTTTTTTTAATGCACTAATACACATTCTGCATCCGCTTCATAATGAATAGAATCAGCAGCAAAAATTTATCATTTTTTAACTCTAAAAACAGTTTTCACGAACAAATAATATTAGTTTTTGATGTTTAAATTATGTATTTTTGAGAAATTATTTTAATAGCGATGAGTAACATTGATGATAAGAAAAAAGCACTTGCTTTAGTGCTTGACAAATTAGATAAAACATACGGAAAAGGAACTGTAATGACTTTAGGTGATCAATCTATAGACAATACAATAGAAGTAATTCCTTCCGGTTCTTTAGGATTAGATATTGCTTTAGGTATAGGTGGATATCCAAAAGGAAGAATCATTGAAATATATGGTCCTGAATCTTCAGGTAAAACAACTTTGACCCTTCATGCTATTGCTGAGGCTCAAAAAGCAGGTGGTATTGCTGCATTCATTGATGCAGAGCACGCTTTCGACAGAACTTATGCTGCGAAATTAGGAATTGATCTTGAAAACCTGATCATTTCTCAGCCGGACAATGGTGAGCAGGCTTTAGAAATTGCTGATAACCTTATCCGTTCCGGAGCTATTGATATCGTTGTAATTGACTCCGTAGCGGCTCTTACACCAAAAGCAGAGATCGAAGGGGAAATGGGAGATTCCAAAATGGGACTTCACGCAAGATTAATGTCTCAGGCATTAAGAAAATTGACTGCTACTATTTCAAGAACAAAATGTACAGTAATCTTCATCAATCAGTTGAGAGAAAAGATCGGTGTAATGTTCGGAAACCCTGAAACAACTACCGGAGGTAATGCTCTTAAGTTCTATGCTTCTGTAAGAATTGATATCAGAAAAGCAAGTGCACCTATCAAGCAAGGTGACGAAGCTATCGGTAGCCGTGTGAAAGTGAAAATTGTGAAAAACAAAGTAGCACCTCCTTTCAAGCAGGCAGAATTCGATATCATGTATGGAGAAGGAGTTTCTAAAGTTGGTGAAATTCTTGATACTGCCGTAGATATGGGAATTGTGAAGAAAAGCGGATCTTGGTTCAGCTACGAAGAGACTAAACTTGGTCAGGGACGTGATGCTGTAAAAGATGTTTTAAAAGATAATCCTGATCTTTCCGAAGAATTGGAAAACAAGATCAAAGAGGAAATGAAAAACAAATAATTTTTCAGAAAAATATAGAAAAGGCAGTCTTAGGATTGCCTTTTTTGTTTTGAAGTGTACATGCTTTTTTTAACTCAAAGTTTTTTTGGTTGTGTTATTTTAAAGAGAGCAAAGACAGAATCAATTTCATTGATCCTTTTTAAGCGACTACATAACCACAAAGCTTAATCAGCGATAAAGTCGCAAACCTTTGCACCCTAAAAATCAAATTCCGAATCTCTTATTCCTTTGCGTTTAAATAATTTTTCAGGTTTTATTTACAATCAAAAAATAAAAAAGAGGTCATTCCGCGGAACAACCTCTTTTAGCTTTTATATTTTTAAAATTATTCAGCAATTTTACCTTGCAGCTGAAGTGCTCCGGTAACTTTCATTCCTTTTGCTGGAGTTTCAAATCGCATATTTTCTTTATTCACAAAAGCATCAATGGTAAAGAAATCTTCATTTTCTTCATTCGTGATTAATTTCAACTTCAGGATATAACCTTTAACGCTTCTGTCATCAAGTAATTCTGTCTCCTTAAAGTCTACAACCTGAGCAATAAAATCGAAACATGCATAGTTCGGAAGATCCTGGCTTGGTGCATACGTTGTGAAATCTTCACTCATTTTAGTCCCATCAGGTAAATCAGTGTTTGTGTGAACATCAAGGATGAGAACAATTCCGCTGATATGTATCTTAAGGTGAGGCTGTGTGATGTATGTATTTCTGTTTTCCGCATAATCCGTTGCAAAGAACCAAACGCCAAAAGTATTTCTGGCAGGACCGGCTACAATTGCCTGCAGGTTCAGCGCATTTTCCCACTCTCTGATTGACCTTGTTTCAAAATCTAAAACATAATTAGTTTTCACCTCCGGAATTATGGTGCTAAGTTCATCTGTAACAATGGTTTTAAATCTTACATCTTCAAATTCTGTTTTACTTTTATCCTCACCAGCCGGATCTGCAACCGTGGACTGCATTAAAACAGCAGTAAGATATTGACCGTAATCTTTAGTCTGGAAATTTTCATGACCAAAAACCCCGCTCCAGGTATTCACAAGATTATGAACATTTGATTTTCTTATAATAATTCCAGCTTCATTAGTCGTTTCAGGAGCAGCAATTCCTTCTGTATTCGGGAAATAATCTTTACCATCCACCAACTGATGATTCATGATCTCATTATTTTCTTCATGAGAAAATTCTGCAAACCCTTTATAAGTGACATTCTGGTTTTCGAAAACATAAGGCAGACCTGTTTTCACCTTATCCTGACCTGCAAAATGATACGCAAGAGAAATCCCTTTGAACTCCCCTTCCTGAATTGCCGGAGTGTGATTTCCGTTATGATCAAACTGAGAATGATACAGGATCATATAAGATTTAATTTTTCCTGCCTGAAGCTCATTCTCAAACTTCTCTTCCATTTGTCCAATCGCCTGTTGTGGAGAAAGTGCATAGGCATCTTCAGTTACCATATAAGCAAAGCCCTCTACCTCACCATTTTCTTTTTCAAAGGCTGAAATAGGCGTATATTCCCCTCTTAGCTGAAGCGCTATAGAATACACAACATAATCATTATAAATCCTGATTTTTTCATATTCTTCATTTACTTTTGGCTCGTCTATCTGTTGTGAAGGGGTTTCCGGTATCGTTTCCACAACTTCTTCTACCACTTCCTCTACTACTTTTTCCTCTGGTATTTCCATTTCCTGAACCAAAGTACTTACATTTTCCTGATTATTATTTTTCTTCTTAAAAAAATCAAAGATTCCCATACTGTTATTTATAATTGGCCGTAAATATAATAAAAGTGCTCAACAGGCCCATCATAAAAAAATGCCATTGTGTCAGTTTATCTTTTGTGATATATTTTTCTCAGAAAAATTAAAAAACTCGGCGGAGCCTTTGGCTCCGCCGAGTTGATATTAATTTGGTTTGTCATCTGTCAGCTCAAATCCCCAATCTTTTCCTTTTTGGGTGGCTGGAATACCTTTTGTCATCCAGACCGGAGCTTTAGCACCTTTGAGATAATAATCAAAAAATTGCTGTTCGCGTATTTGAATATCTTTTCTGTTCTGCCGTTTAACGAGATTGTGATCATCACCATTATAATTCAGAAGCCATACCGGTTTTCCGAGACGGCGTAATGCGGTAAACATCTCAATTCCCTGATACCACGGCACAGCTCCATCTTTATCATTACTCATAATAACTACCGGAGTTTGTACTTTATCAATGGTAAAAAGCGGTGAATTTTTAATATAAAGATCCGGTGCTTCCCATAGATTTTTACCTAATCTGCTTTGTGATTTTTCATACTGAAACTGTCTGTTCATCCCTGAAGTCCATCGGATTCCTCCATATGCAGAAGTCATGTTTACAACAGGAGCTCCACTCCATGCAGCTGCATACATATTGGTATGAGCAATAAGATATGCTACCTGATAACCACCCCAGCTTTGTCCCTGAATTCCAATTTTAGTACCATCTACCCAGGAATTTTGCTTTAGCTTTTCAACTCCTGAATTAATGTATTCCATAGCAGATTCTCCAGGAAAACCGTCTGTATACGAAATATCAGGTGTGAAAACCAGATATCCGTTGCTCACAAAATAAGAAATATTCAATCTTGAAGGTGTTGGAGCCGGTGCTACATAACGGTTAAGATTATCCGAAAGTTTTTCATAGAAATAAACAATCATTGGATACTTTTTATTTGGATCGAAATTTTCCGGCTTGTATAAAATTCCTGTAGATGTATTTCCTTTTGGTGTTGTCCAGTTTACCAATTCGTCTGTACCCCAATTATAGTTGTTTTGCTGCGGATTGGTATCACTCAGCTTTTGCTGTTCTGAGAATTCTGATGTTGCGAAAATATTGGGAGAATCAGTATATGATTCTTTTACTACAATATATTCTTCAGCATTTTTTGCTTTTTGAAGACTTCTATATCCCCATACATTTTCCAACTGGATTTTTACCGGATCAGAACCCGACTGAATAGAAGTTCTAAAAATTCCGTTTGCTTTGGATGTATTATCAAATGCTGATAAATAAATGGAAGATTTTCGGTTTAAGCTTTTAATATCTTTATCTAAGTCGTAGGTGTCAAACGTTATTTTATTTTTACGACCAAATCCATTGGTGATATTTCTCGGCTTTTTTGAGCCATTCAGAAAAAACTCCCAAAGGTCGAAACGATCTTTAATAATCACAGATTCATCATTATTCGTCCAGGAAGCGATGCCATAAGAATTTGGAAAATCCGGCATATCAAACTCTTCATCCACAAAAGAAACGGGCAGTCCGCTGCTCAATGGAAGTGTTTGTTTTGTTTTCACATTATAACTGAGCCACTTCCCTTTTTCTCTGTCAAAAATCACTACGAATTTTCCAAGCGGAGAAACAGCAACTGAGCCATTCAGATTCTGAATAATCTCTGTCCTCTCACCTGTTTTATTATCAATCAGGAAATATGTTTTCTTAGTTGCACCCTCCCATTGCGAAGAAATACGGTTATTCAAACTTGTAATACCCAGCGCAAATTCAGCATTTCCTTCATTTACCAGTCTTAAAGTATCCAAATCTTCGCCATCAATATTTCTGAAGAAATCTGGTTTTTCCGTCTGCATTACTGCAGCATAGGATTTCTTCAGATCGTTTTTCAATTCCTTTAGCTGTACTGTTTGCAGATAATCATCTTTATAATTCCAGATATCTACTACCGCATGATCATTCGCAATCATTGCAGTATCTTTTGCGATAGGTTTCGGAGCAACACCAAAATACAACTGCTTTCCGTTTTTGCTGAATAAGGGTAAACGGTTTTCAGAAATTACCCAATTCTTCTTCATCTGTGCATTTTCATTGGCAATTATTTCCTTTTTATTTCCTTTAAAATTAAAGTAATACAACTGATACAATTTCACCAGGTCATTTTGTGCAGAAGAAGTTCCTACATATGCCAGCTGATTTCCTTCTTCATCAAAAGACAATTGTGAAAAATCGCCTTCCATCTCTGAAATTTTAGTTACAACTCCTTTTTGCAGATCTACAACCTGTACGGTTTGAAATGTATATTTCTTTGGCTTTGATTTGTCATTATCTTTTTTGTCCTCAGATTTTTCATCAGCAGAATCTTTTTTATCCTTTTTAGGTTTTTCTTCAGGTTTCTTCGTCACAAAAGCGAGCTGCTTTCCATTTTTACTGAACTCATAGCGGACTACATTATCATACGTTGTACTTTTCCCGTCCAAAAGATTTCGCACAACTAACTGCAAAGGTTTTACATTTTTATCTTCATCTTTATTATCCTCTCCATCTTCTTTATCAGAAGCATCATCCGAAGATTTATCTTTTGTGTTTTCCAGAAGATAGGCTACGTAAGAGCCTGCTTTTTCAGGGATTTTAAATGATTTTACATTAGGAATTCTTTCTGTTTTATCATTTAAAAAATCAACAATTGCAAGACTGTCTTTTGTTAATTTATTTTTTTTAAGTTTTTTATCTTTTACCGCTTTTATATCTTTATACTGCGGACGGATCTGAAAAACAGCAAATCTGGAATCATTTGTAAAATCTACTTTTGTTCCTCTTGCAAACTTCTTTGTCGTTTTATTTTTTACGGAATATAAAGAAAGGTTAGGATTTCCTTCCTGAGCATCTACAGAGTAAGCAATCCATTTTCCGTCATTTGATATTTTTCTCATGCCGATATTTTGCCAACTGTCATAGACAGAATGGTCTAAAGGCTTTTTCTGTCCATAGACCCAACAGGTCATTATGAGCAGAATAAAAACTGTACATTTCAACTTCATCTTTAAAAAATTTTTAATACTTAAAAGTAAGATATTTCTTTGACAAATTCGTAGGATAAAACTGTTTCACGTTGAAAAAATGCCATTCTGTCACTTTCTGCTGCATGGTATTTTTTTTGAGAAGTATGTAGAACAATTAAAATATAAAATATGATGACTAAAGGAAATATTAATGTATCTGTGGAAAATATTTTCCCGCTTATTAAAAAATTTCTTTACAGTGACCACGAAATATTCTTAAGAGAATTAATCTCTAATGCTACTGATGCCACTTTAAAATTAAAACATCTGACAAGCATTGGTGAGGCAAAAGTGGAATACGGAAACCCTAAACTTGAAGTTAAAATTGATAAAGACCAAAAAACTTTACGCATTATAGACCAAGGTATTGGTATGACTGGTGAAGAGGTTGAAAAATATATCAATCAGGTTGCTTTCTCAGGAGCAGAAGAATTTTTGGAAAAATATAAAGATTCTGCAAAAGATTCTGGGATTATCGGGCATTTCGGTCTTGGATTCTACTCTGCGTTCATGGTAGCTGAAAAAGTAGAAATTCTTACAAAGTCTTATAAAGACGAACCGGCAGTACGTTGGATCTGTGATGGAAGCCCGGAATTTACCCTTGAAGAAACTACCGACAAAACTGACAGAGGAACGGAAATCATCCTTCATATTGCTGAAGATTCTGTGGAATTTTTAGAAGAAGGAAAAATCCGTGAACTATTATTGAAGTATAACAAGTTTATGCCTGTTCCGATCAAATTCGGAACAAAAACACATACACTTCCATTACCGGAAGACGCTCCTGAAGATGCCGTAGCAGAAACAGAAGAAGTAGACAATATCATCAACAATCCGGTACCAGCATGGACGATTGCTCCAAGCGAACTGACCAACGAAGATTATATGAAGTTCTACCACGAGCTGTATCCTATGCAGTTTGAAGAACCTTTATTCAATATTCACCTGAATGTTGATTATCCTTTCAATCTTACAGGAATTCTGTTCTTCCCGAAACTGAGCAATAATTTAAATATCGACAAGGATAAAATTCAATTATATCAAAACCAGGTATTCGTAACAGATGAAGTAAAAGGGATCGTTCCGGACTTCCTGATGCTTCTGAGAGGTGTTATAGATTCACCGGATATTCCATTGAATGTTTCCCGTTCTTACCTTCAGGCTGATGGTGCTGTAAAGAAAATTTCATCTTACATCACCAAAAAGGTAGCTGATAAAATGGCTTCCCTGATCAACGAAAACCGTGAAGACTACGAGAAAAAATGGAACGACATTAAGATCGTAATCGAGTACGGAATTGTTACAGAAGAAAAATTTGCTGAGAAAGCTGACAAATTCACACTGTATCCTACAACAGACGGAAAATATTTCCTTTGGGATGAATTGGTAGAGAAAATCAAGCCTATACAAACGGATAAAGACAATAAACTGGTTGTACTATATGCTACCAATGCTGATGAACAGCACAGCTATATCCAGTCTGCAAAGGATAAAGGGTATGAAGTTCTGCTATTAGACTCTCCTATCACTCCACATGTTATCCAGAAGCTGGAAACTTCAAAAGAAAATATTTCTTTTGCAAGAGTAGATGCAGATCACGTGAACAACCTGATCAAAAAAGATGAGCCGGTAATTTCAAAACTGAATGAAACGGAAAAAGAATCTTTGAAAAAGAATGTGGAAGAAGCTATCCAGGATTCAAAATTCACAGTTCAGCTTGAAGATCTTGACAGCAATGATGCTCCATTCACGATTACCCAACCTGAGTTTATGAGAAGAATGAAAGAAATGCAGGCTACAGGCGGTGGTGGTATGTTCGGAATGGGAGGCTTCCCGGAAATGTACAATCTTGTGGTGAACTCGAACAGTGAGCTTTCCAATCAGATTTTAAAAACTGAGAACGCTGAAGAGAAGGAAAATTTAATCAAATATGCTCTGGATCTTGCCAAACTTTCACAAAATTTACTGAAAGGAAAAGACCTGACAGATTTTATACAGAGAAGCTACAAGCAACTTGAAAAATAATACACAAGAGACTGTTTCAATTTTGAAGCAGTCTTTTTTTATTTGAGTACGTTAGGAAAACACAAAGGCTCAAGTTTTTCTCACAAGGCTCATGCTTTAAGGTGCAAGGATTTTATCTGCAATAAAATTGTGTACTGTATATTTTATTTTTTATCTCACGCTGATTTTGCAGATTACGCAGATACTAATAAAAATCTGCGTAATCTGTGTGATCTGCGAGAAAATTTAATAAATGAAACTCTTTGCGTTTTCTTAAAAGTCTAAAAATCATTAACAGCCAATTTAAATAATCTGAATATTATAAACCTGTACCTTCTTTTCTCTTAATCTTCATTGCTTTACTCTACATTTTATTCATTTTCTATTGTACAGCTTATGCTTTTTTGCCATTTTTGTATAAAATGTAGGTCATGCAAAAAGAAAAATTACGCGTCATCAGAAAGCAAAAAGGCTATACTCAACAGCAGGTAGCTGATTTTATCGCAACAGATGTATCTAATTACAGCAGAAAAGAAAGCGGTGATGTAAGGATTGTAAAAGATGAATGGGACAAACTTGCCCGTTTTTTGGATGTACCGGTTGAGGACATTTATGAAGAGGAGGAAGCTACAGTAGTTGTTAATAATGACCATCCTGTATTTAATGATAGATCTTCTTCTGCGGGAATCATTACTAGCCAGAACAACTATGATAATATCCCTGGAGCTATTATTGAAAACCTTCAAAACTATATTGCTCTATTAAAAGAGGAGAACGAAAAGCTGAAAGAAGAACTGAAAGGTCTCCCAAAAGGAAGAAAATAATACAGTTTGAAGCTATAAGAAAATATTGTTGTCACTCATATTAAGTTATGGAGTGACATTTTTTTATGATGTAAGGTTTTAGGTGAGAGTTTTTTTGACGCAAAGGATTGATGATTCTTATGCTTTATTTCAGGAGGCAAAGAGCTGCGACTTTGTCGCTGATGAAGCTTTGTGATAGTAATACGTTAGCTTAGAGAATTAATTTCATTGATTTCTCCTTTGCTTCCTTAAAAATATACAGTATACAGACAAAACCTTTGCGTTAAAAATTCTTTGATATTTACAATTCATCCAACGGGTTCCAGAACAGTTTTTTGAAATTTTTTATTCTAAGATTTTCCACAGTAATTCCTTCTGCCTCCAGCTTAGGCTGAAATTCCGGAACGGATAAAACTCCTGAACTTGAAATGACACGGTGAGCCGGAACATCTTTCGGGCAACCTCCCATGGCTTTTCCTACATGTCTTGAATGGTTTGGATAGCCAACGGCTTTTGCTATAGCACCATACGTAGAAACTCTTCCTTTGGGAATAAGTCTTGCTACTTCGTATACCTGTTGTTTGAAAATTTCGTCCATATCAAATTGTTATTTTAGCTGGCTTTCTTTTTTGCATCATTTTTGAACTCTCTTACGCTCAATGATGTTTCATTAAAAGATAAAGATATGAAAAAATCATTTTTCAGGCTGTTGAACGCGGTTAATAAAAAAGTTCTTCCGAAGCTGAGTAAGAAGGATCCTAATCATCTGACTAAGGTAGAAAAGGGAATTCTGGCATATCGATACTTTGTGTTGGTGAATTCTTTGGATTGATTTTTATTTTCCCGCAGATCGCACAGATTTTCACAAACGTATATTTTTTGGAGAACGCAAAGGCGCAAGTTCTTTGAATACTATGTGTTGTAAGGCGCAAGGATTTTATCTTCGATAAAATTTTATATTGTATAATTTCTTTTATCTCATGCTGATTTTGCAAGCCATACAAATAATATAAAAATCTGTGTAATTCGTGGGATCTGTGGGAATAATGTATATCACTTTAAACCATTAAGAAAAATGATTATAACTTAAATAATCTTAATGGTTCAAATTGTTTTTAGTTTTCAAAACAAATCTATTTTTCAATCATAAAATAAAAATAGCGCTTCAAATGAATTGAAGCGCTGTATTGTAATCTCTGATGAGAATTTTATTCTTATGCGTTTTCTAAGATATAAGAGAACATCAATGGTGCACAGATCGTTGCATCACTTTCAACGATAAATTTCGGTGTAGTGATATCAAGTTTACCCCAAGTGATTTTTTCATTTGGAACTGCTCCTGAATAAGATCCATAAGATGTTGTAGAATCAGAAATCTGGCAGAAATAAGACCAGAAAGGAATGTCATGCATTTCCATATCCTGATACAGCATTGGCACTACACAGATAGGGAAATCTCCTGCGATACCACCACCAATCTGGAAGAACCCAACTCCTTTTCCTGCTGAATTTTTAGTATACCAGTCAGCAAGATAAGTCATATATTCAATTCCTGATTTCATTGTAGTAGCCTTAAGCTCTCCTTTGATACAGTAAGAAGCAAAGATGTTACCCATTGTAGAATCTTCCCATCCCGGAACTACGATTGGTAGGTTTGCTTCTGCAGCAGCAATCATCCAAGAGTTTTCTCTAGGAATTTCGTAGTACTGCTCCAAAACTCCTGAAAGGATCATTTTGTACATGAATTCGTGAGGGAAATATCTTTCTCCTTTAGCTTCTGCATCTTTCCAGATCTCTACGATATGTTTTTGTAATCTTCTGAAAGCTTCTTCTTCAGGGATACAAGTATCTGTAACTCTGTTCAGACCTCTTTCTAAAAGATCCCACTCATCCTGAGCAGTCAAATCTCTGTAATGAGGAACTCTTTCATAGTGAGAGTGTGCTACAAGGTTCATTAAATCTTCTTCAAGGTTAGCCCCTGTACAAGAGATAAAATCTACTTTCCCCTGACGGATCATTTCAGCAAGAATCTTCCCTAATTCAGCAGTAGACATTGCTCCTGCCAAAGTAATCATCATTTTTCCGCCATCTTTAAGATGTGCAACATATCCTTTAGAAGCATCCACCAATGCAGCTGCGTTGAAGTGCAGGTAATACTTTTCTATGAATTCAGTTATCGGTTTGCTCATTTTTTTAATTTTTGCAAAGATAAAACTTAAAAACGGAATGCAGCCAAAGCACTTGAAGAAAGTGTAACGGAGGGGACTTTTTTTATCATTTGTTAAATAATACCAAAACTGTTTTGTTGGGAAACGCAAAGGTGCAAAAGTTTTTCATGCATTACTTATATTTTTAAGATGCAAGAACATCTCGACTTCGCTCAATATTAGATTTCAGCAAGGGAAAATGTTAAATTTTAGATTAAATTTTCGCGCAGATCACACAGATTACGCAGATTTTTATTAGTATCTGCGTAATCTGCAAAATCAGTGTGAGATAAAAAAATTATACAGTACACAATTTTATCACAGATAAAATCCTTGCGCCTTGCAACATTCATTATATAAAAACTTACGCCATTGCGTTTCCCAAAACAGTTGAGCCAATGAAATAAAAAGCGCAACTCTCTTGAGTTGCGCTTTCATTGTAATTCAACCTAATATTATTCAGCAAAGGATTAGCCTTCCCAGGCTTCCACTTTTAGAATCTCAATTTTTCTTTCTCCATCTCTGAAAGGCCAGCTGATAACATCTCCTACTTTATATCCTACTACTGCAAGGGCAATATCTGACAGTATGGAATGTTTATTCTTTTTAAGCTTTGCTTTGGTAGATGGCACAAAAATATACTCGTGCTCAAAATCTAAGGTATGGTCTTTCAATGTTACTTTCCTTTCCACTGTTACGATATCAGCAGGCAGATCTCTTCTCAATACCTGTTTCGCATTTCTAAGTTCTTCCGTAAGTCTTTTTTCTTCTCCGATGCTCACTTTTTTCCTTCTGAGTGTATCTTTTATAGCATCATAAATTCCGGTGGTTACAATAATATGATTAGACATTTTGTTCATTTTTTTTAAAATTAAAATGCAGTTATTCCTGGTGATCCAATGTAGAATCCAGTCATACAACAGCCTTCTTCTATAGAAAACTGCAAAAAAAGCAATAAATAAAATCCGGAGTAATTCCCTGTCTTGGATCCTGACAGGGCTTAATTGATAAAGTCCTTAGAACTTTTCAGAAAAGAATCTGTATGAAGATAAAGTAATGACAGCAACAATCCTGATTGTCTGCGTTCTGCCGATAAAGAGATTGTTGCTGCCATTATTATGAGATTATATGTAATCCTTACAAAGATAGGATTTAAAAACGAAATGTAGCGGCTGCGCTCAAAGAAACTCTTGTCAGACCCTCTTTCTGGTCCTCACCAAGGTCAGTTGTTTGTCCATTAACTTTGATTTTGTTCAAAGTTCCTGCGGTAATTCCCAACTTAGGACCTATCATAAAGTTTTTTGAAACTGCATATTGATATGCTGCCCCCAGTTCCATACCAAAGTTGGATCCTGTACCTTTTACTGCTTCTGTTTTTGTAGTGTAGCTAATAACTCCAAGAGATACATCAGCAACAATTTTGTGGTTTGTAGGTTTCGTGTAATTAGAGAACATAACAGAAGGTCCAAAGAATGTAATATTATCCTTAGTACTTATATAAACCGTAACAGGCTGCCCATTCATATTGTATCCGCTCAATACACCACTGCTGGAAGCATTATAATTGGAAAACTTAGCACCAATTCCTATATTTTTCACATTGTAGTAAGCAGCAATTTCAAAATGAATTCCGTTTTTCAACCCTTCAACATAATTTTTTTCTGCTATGGAAAGACCAGGTGCTGTTTTAGCTACTCTCCACGCATATCCTACAGCCGGTACGATGGTTATTTTTTCCTGTGCAAAAGAAAGCAAAGAACTCGAAATAGTTCCTAATAGAATTAGTTTTTTTATCATGGTTTAAAGTTTCCGGCAAAAGTAAAATTTTCTTCGGGAGAAACAAACTAAAATTTGAAGCGTCTGTTTTCTTTTTTATCGGAAAGTTTCTTCTTGCCATCAAGTCTTTTTTGTTTCTGGGCTCTTGAAGGTTTTGTGGCAGTTCTTTTCTTGGGAATGATGAGGGCTTTATTTACAATTTCAATTATTTTTTCAATGGCTTTATTTTTGTTCATCAGCTGGGTTCTGCTTTCGGAAACGGTAAGGAATAAAAAGCCTTCTGCATTGATTCTGTTTTTCAGTTTATCCTGAATTAATATTTTTTCATCATCATTGAAAAATTCAGACGAATCTACTTTCCAAAGTACGGTAACAGCAGTCTCTACTTTGTTGACATTCTGTCCTCCTGCCCCACTGCTGCGGGAAGTTTTGAAACTGAGTTCTTTTGAAAAGTTTTTCATAGTGTTAAGATTTTCAGATATTAGAATCAAGATTTCAGACTATAGATCTGCGTTAATATTTTTATACAGTTCTAATCTGTTTATTTTTCCGTTGGGTGTCCTCGGAATTTCACTGATGAAAATAAATTCTTTAGGTTTGTGAAAACTCTTCTCAAACGGTATGTCTGAAATTTTCTTTATCACCTCATCTGATTCATTTCCTTCTATAATCAATATCAGTTTCTGACCCAAACTTTCATCCGGCAAGCCGATAAATACCGCTTCGTTTGGGATTTCTTTTTTTACCAATGCTTCAAGGGTTTCCGGGAAAATTTTTGCTCCTCCGGAATTGATCACGTTATCAATTCTTCCGAGAAATTTAAATTGTTTTCCATTCCTAATATCAACTAAATCATTAGTTTGTAATTCTTCAGCATTCAGATTAGGTGCATAGATTTTCAGACATCCTCTTTCATCCAAAGAGATGGATACATTTTCAAAAACAGTAAAATAATCTTCCTGTTCGGGCATCAATTGTTTTAAGCCAATATGGGAAAGCGTTTCTGACATTCCATAAGTTTCAAAAATACGGTTTGAAGCACTAAGGTTCATCTGTAGAATTTTATTTTTCAGACTTTCTGAAACGGCGGCACCACCAATAATCAGATTTTTGATCAGATGAAGTTTCTCCAATGAATTTTCTACCTGAAGCGGAGTCATGGCACAAAAATCAATTTCTTCTTCTAAGTTTTCTACAGGTCTCAGAGAAGGTTCAACAACTTTTAACTTCAATCCTCTTTCAATAGAGCGGACAATCATCATTTTTCCTGAGATATATTCTACGGGCAGGCAGAGTAATGCCGTATCTCCTTCTTTTAATCCCAAAAAGCTGCAGGTCATTACTGCTGAATTGATCATTTTCTTTTTATCAATTTCAAAAATTTTTGGAACTCCTGTAGAGCCCGATGTTTGCACATTTACCCTTGTTTTTTCTGAAAACCATTCTTCCAGAAAAATTTTCACTTTCTTTTCAAATTCCGTATTGAACGATAATTGATTAATATTGAGATTATTGAAGTCTATCAGCATATTTTCCGTAAATAAAATCCACAGTAAATTTAAAAAAAAAATCAAAAAGTTCTTGTATGTAAAGAAAAAAGCTGTAAATTTGCACCACCAAAATAAAACAGACCTATAGTGTAACGGTAACACTCCGGTTTTTGGTACCGTCATTCGGGGTTCGAATCCCTGTGGGTCTACATAGCAGGAGAAATGATTATTATTATCGTTTCTCCTGTTTTTATTTTGTGATAATCCATTGTTAATCTGAAAGATATAGTGAGTTACAGCATTAATTCTTGTGGTTCGATAATGATTTCCGTCAAATTCAAGTTTTTCAGGAAAAATCGAACCAATAATTTGTCGCTTAACTGCAATATCCCCTTCTGTATAGACTTTCCAGATATTTGTAAGCGTTTCTAGTGCTTTTTCCAGTAGCCTTGGTAAATCTACTTTATTTTCTATCGGTTTTTCACTTAGTTGCCCTTCCAGTTTTTCAATCTGTTCTTTATATTCTTTTTTTATTTCAAGATATTCTTCATCGGTGATTACTTCGGAAAGTAGTTTATTTCTCGCCAAAGAAATCCTTGAATTCAATCTGTCAATATCTTCAGATATTTTCTTTCTTTCATCCTGTGGAGCTTTTATAAACTTCTGATAGTTATCCAGAAATACTTTTTCTATAAGCTTTTTTGCAGGTTCAGTCATTTCCAATTGCTTTAATCCTTCTTCAAAAACTGAATTGACCAATTCTGCTCTATGGCGGAATCCACAGGTTGCATTGCAATGATAATAGTAGTATCTGCTATTTCTCCCTTTTGAAGCGCTTGCAGTAATATTTTTTCCACATTTAGGACATACCAAAAAACCCCGTAATGGAAAATGCTCACCTGAAAGAATTTTAGTATTAGGCCGCTGGAGTCTCCTTTTACCATCCAGTATTTCTTGCACTCTGTTGAATAGCTCCTCACTGATTAAAGCTTCATGCTGACCATCTACAAAATGTGCTTCTTCATCTTTGTGTTTCTCTAAAAATACTTTTCCATAGTATATGGGATTTCTTATTGCGACATGAAAAGATGTTCTGCTCACTTTTTTAATTGTTAATTCATTGACCCTTTTTCTGATTTGATTAGAGGCCAATACCCCTTTTGCAATCTCATTAAAAGCCCAGTTCATTGCTGATGCTTCAGGTTCTTGCAGTACAATATATTTTTCACCATTTTCTCTGCTTTTGTTAGCATAGCCAAATGGTGCTTTTCCCATAACCCTTCCTTCTTTTTTTGCCCTACGCATTCCATAAAACACGTTAAGCGCCCTTCTGTCATTTTCGACTTCAGGCGCTGCCAAATAAATTGCGAGCATCATTTTATTTTCTGGAATAGAAAGATCTAAAGGCTGTTCAACAGCCTGTGGTTCTATTCCCAATTTTGCAAGTGTACCTATCATTTGATATGCATCCCCTGCATTACGGCTGAAGCGGTCCCATTTAGTAAATAGGATAAGGTTTGTCTTACAACTTTTCTTTTTAAGTGTAGTTAAAAGTCTTATCCATCCGGGGCGGTTAAATGATTTTGCGGAATGGTCTTCGTAGATGATTTGTCCAATAGAGATATTATTAGATGAACAATATTTTTTTAAACGATCCTCCTGATCTCTTTGTGAATATCCTTTGTCTGCCTGTTCATCAGTAGAAACACGGATGTATAAATCTGCTACCTTCATAATTTTCATGTTTAGTAAATATTAGAGGATAGCTTTAGAAATACATTATTCAGAACCAAAATACTGTCTAATAACAGCCAAGGTAAGAGTGTACAGAAACTCCATGATCAGTCCTGCCTCTTCCTTGGTTATTTCCATGCCTTCGTTTTGAAAGAATTCTATCACCTCCTCAGTAGGTATTTTTTTTATTTTCTTGTCCTCCAACACTCTGTATAAATTTCAAATAAAATTATTAGCGAAATTGAATAATAATTTTATTCGGCTTTGAAGGAATGTCTATGTCTTTTAATGGCTTTATTTTAAAGCTAGTATTTCCGCCCACAAAAGAATTGTAGGTTTCACCTTATGTACATTTCAATGGATTACTATCCATATATAGCCATGAAGAGATCTTCATCGATCTCTACCTTTTTCGAGCAAAGAAATTTCTTCTGATTGCAGTCATCACCCGAGTCAAGAGCTAAAGCCTCTTGCTTTATTCAAAACATCATTGTAAAACGTTTAATGTTTTTTCTCTTATGTATCTTCTGCTCCATATTATACATATAAAAAAGAGCCCACGCCGTTGTATATACTACTAAAGTATTTAGTGAGTGCTTATAGCCTCACCCTACGGGTGTACAAGCACCCTCATTATTTTTTCAGCTATCCAATGATTAATTCGATACCAGCTTTTTCGGCTTTGTATTTTATTTTGGTCTGCAATTCATAATAACTCCAATTACGAAGCACAAATTCATTATCTTTCGCAATACCAATTTTATCTTCCTGATTTTTAAGAACAAGTGTGCCTGCCTGCTGGCGCATGCAAAAATCTATCAGCTGTCGACTGTACACATGAAGCCGATGACTTACATATTTGCTTTCCAGATTCTCTGTTTTATACAGTGCTTTCTGTTTGCGTTTGGCTCCATTTCCTGAACGGGCAAAAGCTATACCTTCTTGAATCCTTTTCTGACTTGCCTGAATAGCAAGCCTGCGATATAAAAACTCTTCTTTTGTACCAATATTGATGCGCACATTATTGGCTTTTGCAACTATAGGATGTTCCAGAGATAAGCAAGCCTCAGCGATGATTTCAGGTTGTAAAAGGTGTTTTTCTTTTTCAAATTCAAATACTGCGAGCCAATAGATTTTTCCGGCTTTCAGCTGAATCTGTGATGTGCAAAGATTTATTTCCCCCCTTAAAAGACGCTCCATTATTAGACGCTTATCAGAAAAGTCTTTTCCTAAATATGTTTTAACCGGAATAGCAAACATGTTGAAGCAAAATGCTTTCTTTTCAGGATCATACTTCATTTTGCTGATGCATTTAACCGGAAGTGGAATGGGAATGTCCTTTTTAAAGTTTCTCAAAGACTTTAGGCCCTGCCAGTAGTCAGCTTTGTTCTTAGAAAAGGTTGATTGAATCGTATTGTTCAGGCTTCCCAGAATATCGGTAGGGATTTCTCCTTTGAATCGGTCAAAAACCGTGCGTGCAGTTGTGCTTGTTTTTGAACGTGTAAATATTCCCATTTGATCTTTGTTTACATCGGCCAGCTTGTATTGGATTTCTTCAGTGAAGTAAAAGAAATCCTTAATCATTTCCTGAACATACAGATGGGAAACAATAAAATTAGCCGCTCGGAAACATCGGTTCTGATAACGGTATAGCTTTTCCCACATTTCGTTTTTTTCATTGGAAGTAACGTCAATCAGCAGCTGAATTTTTCGGGTAAGTGTAATCGTTGATTTTTCCATTTCAAAAAGGGATTTGAGAGTTGTTTCGATTCTGTAAATATTGGTAGACATAAACAAACTCCCGATGCACTTCCTTTTCGGAAAGTTTGAGTTCTCGTGCAATGACTGCAAATGAAGATTTCTGTTCAAATCTTCTGTTCATAATTTCTATTTGTTGACTACTGAGTTCATTTTGATGAACCCTATTTTTCTGAGATGTTATAGGTGGCTCTTCATTAGAATTTATCTTCAAGATTTTCCTTAAATCATCTATAGCTCTACTCACCTCATTGCTAATATCTTTGACACTGCTTCCCATTGCTTCTGCAATTGGTTTATACCGGAAGCCATACTCAAGGCAAAGTTCTATTAGGTGTTTTCTTTTGGGGTTTATCACCTTTAAAACCTTATTAACTTCATCAAAATCTTTTTGATCGAATTCCTGACGTAGAAGATGTTCCTTGTCTTGCATAGGATCATATCCGACAAGGTAATCCTGATAATTCTCAAAACTTTCAAGTGAAGCCGTTAAGCGTGCGAATTTATTTTTAGGAGTATTGAAATAGGTTATACAGTCTCTTTTCAGAACGAACCGTAAAAAGCCAAGAATATGATTTGGAGTTTCAATGGTATTACGGTGTAACCAAAGTTTGAGAAAGGTATCCTGCACAAGCGTTTCCACAACAAAATCATCGTCGACCATTTGTCTTCCGAGCCACAAAAGAAGTCTTTTGTATCGTAAATAAATATGTTCTAAAGAGGTCGGATTTCCTTTTTTTAGCAGTTCGTATAGCTGCTGATCATTCAACATCCGGGGCAATGGTAATGAATCTGTTGGTTTCATAAGCAGCGTATTTTAAATAATTTATTGCTGGAAGGATTTCAATCTGATATCCAAATTTTCTATTGTGATATACCGAGCTTTAGAGATTTTATGGACTATTGGCAAAAATTTGTCTGGTTTTAAGTTTTTAATCTCATAACTAGTTGCTTTCTCTACCCACTAGGGGGAGTAATTTCTTTCTTAGGCTTGGATCTTGATTGATATCAGTAATGTTTTTTTCGCCTAAAAAACATCTCTATACCCCTATTCCTTTACCTTTACAGCATCAAAATTTGGTAGTTGTGGCACAAAATACTACTTTTAAGGTGAGAGATTAAAAGATAACCGACTTTAGGAGCTGGGGTATTTTGTAAATCCATGTTGAAACATACCTCACTTTAATGTTAGGTATAGAGCTAATGGTCTTTTTATTGAAAATAGTGGATTAACCTGCTGGTGGTTCCTTAATTGGGATGTTGGACAATTTCGTTCTCATATTAACTATTTTAAATATTGGTATAGAACGATATTTTCTGTATGAAAAATTTCCTTGTAAAAAAGCAAGGAGCGGTCACACGTTTTGGGCTCATGGGCGACCAACCCAACTTTTAAACCGTAAGATTTAAAAGTTCCAACCACAAATTAACGTGAGAACCGCCCTCATGCCGTATGCAAAGTTAGTGAACTTTTAGACATGGAGCGATATCACGGTCATCTCAGTTGGGAATTGGTCGTTTTGAGCTGAGAAAACATCGTCAATTAATGCCAATTGGCATAATTATCAAATCGCTAAAGCAAAGATAAGAATAATATTTAAATATCCAACATGTTGGATAAAAAAAATAATAAATGGAAAAGATTATTCAATTTGAAACAACTCAATTTGATTTGGATTTAATAGAGCATATCAAAACTTTGAGAAAATTAAAAAATATTACCAAAGAAAAGCTAAGTTTATTAATGGGGGCTTCAAAAACATTTGTAGGAAATGTTGAATCATATACTCAACGACATAAATATTCTACTAGACATATTACTTTACTTGCAAAAGCTTTCGATTTTGATAATATCTCTCAATTGTTAGACTTTCCAACGCCCAGATATGATAAAATAAAAGTTACCATTAAACAAACTCTGAATGAAAGTGGTACTAAGGTGGTTCATAATGAAGTCATAAAAATAGAAGCGCTCTAATATTAATTTCTCACAAATTGCATATTTTATAATCTCTCAGGAATTTCTATTAAGGACTTTTTTGATTTTGACACATAAGAGAATAGAAAAATTACATGAACAATTTTTTAAATAATATACGAATATTGAAGGGTTAAAGAAATAAGGTGTTTATATGATTCTCAAGGAAAAAATAGTCCTTTAGATGTGTCTTTTCCAAAGAATTTTGAGCTACTAACTAACTCTGTGACTACTAAATGTATTTTTCAAAAGAAAAAGGAAAAAAAGAAAGGCAAAATTCATTTTGGAAGATTTTAAAAAGCAAGTTTATGATGTAAAATACTACCTGCAAGGTGGAGATTTTTTAGCATATCCTTTGGACTTGAACTTGTCTTTTAAAAATCTGAAACAATACCTTTGTTTTCTTTTATGAATTTTTACCAGCTCTACTGGGACCTTTTTATCTTTTTCCTTTTTTGTTGAACCGGAATATCTTCGGTATTATAGTGTATCCCATGATTATCAAAATTCAATAACGAAAAGATTTCTAAGCTGCTGTCAGGATTTTTAAAAATCTCCTCCAGTGATGAAAAAGGAATATTATTTTTTTCAGAAACTTGTTTACAAATACTGTCAAGTATTGCTATAATTTTTTCTTTGGTTGTATCGAATAATTTAGGCTGTTTAAATTTTTCAAACTTTATGGCCTTTATAATGGTATCTTTCACTGAATTGAAATAAATCTCCTTGTCTTTCGTGTATGCAGTAACATTAGACAAAATAAATGACAGCTTGTTTTTCAATAGTGATACTTCTTTAGTTAGCTCAATATTCTTTTGTTGAAGCTCAGTTATTATTTTAGTTTTGGATTGAAGATTTTCTTTATTTTTAAACAGTTCTATATTATATGACTTAAAAACTCTCTCGTAGTTTTCAATCGTTTTATCTGTTTTGATTTTACGAAAGCCTAAGAAATCATTTTCTTTTACTATAAGATCTTCACACCTTTTAGAATTGAGTGTTGCTTTTATCTCAGTTATTCTATTGTTTAGCAACAAAAGTTCTTCTTCTTTTTTTTGAATTTTAAATTCTATGGCTTCAAGCCGTACTTTAGAACCTGAAACACCTCTATCCATTTCCAGACATTCGGCCGTAATATCTTGCATTTTTGAATAGTGAAAGGATTGATGCTTCAATGTTTTTCCAGTTTCTAAATCCTGCCAATCAGCTACTAAATGAGCATGATAATTGGGTTTCCATTCCTTTGAATCTTTATCATAATGTCCTTCATCCCTATGAATGGCAATTTGAAAAATTCTTATTCTTAGTTCTTCTTCAAGCCTTTTAGAAAGTTTATGTAAATCCTGCATTGTTGTATTTTCTTTAATTAAAACTACAGCTTCACGAATTGGTAAAGCATTTTTTTGTAATTTCCTTCCAGACTTTTCCTTGCAATATGCTTCTATTAACTTAAACCTCTGTGAAATTTTATCTCCTATCCAGTACTCATTTTTTCCGGTAAGATCCGTTTTTATATAATCAAAAGTCTTTCTTCTGAAATTGTGCGCTTCGGAATCTGTTTTGACTGCTTTAAAATTGATAGATGTTTTCAAGACAATAAAATAGTTCACATTATCAATATCTTTAGATAATAAGATTTACTTGGCTAAAGTTTTCACTCATTGGCCACTAAATCTGTTAAAAAACAAATCCGCATCTGTATAGATACGGATTATTAAATTGTTGAAAAAATAAAGTTTTAATCGAATTTTAAAATCTCTTCTTGACTTCAATTTTATACATTTGATTTCTCAAATTTTTCAATTAGCATCCATTGCCCTTTATGTTTTCCTTTATTAAATAGGAAACATATTACTTTATTTTCTCCCTTTTTTAAAAATGCTAGGAAAGCTAAGTCTTTATTTAAAACATACTCTACAAGTATAAAGTCTACTAACTCATTCTTGCTCACAATACTGACTTTAGTATTATCAATAGTGTATGAAATTTCTTTTCTATTTTTTATAAAACCCTTAGGATCAGAAATGTTAACTTTATTATTAGCATATTGTTCTAGAAAATGTATAGTCAATTTATCAGATAATAAGTAATTATTGAATTCATTTCTATTATTATTTGTTGCACATGATATAGCACATACTGAACAAACTATTAAGATGTTTTTTTTAACATATTGATAAGATTTAAATATAGTTGATAACATTGGAAATTATCTATATTTAATATACTCTATATACTGTAACAAAGATCTGTAAACCTTTTATCTTGTTGTTTTTTCTAGTACTTCAATTAAATACCATTTTTTTGTTTTTTTACCTTTATTAAGAAAAAACCAAAGCGCCCTATTTTTCCCATACTCCCAAAGAACGACAAAAGCTAAATCTTCATTTACAATACATTCTTGAATATTATAATTGATGAAGTCATTTTTATCAATAGCAATGTTTATTGTGGGATCTTCAACATTATTTTTAAAGCTTAATGGTTTATCACTGACTAATTTCTTAGAATCTAATATGTTTATCTGATTACCTGACGTAATTTTTTTTAAATTGTAAATGACAGAAGGATTATTAAAAAATTGATCTCTAAAAGAAATATCTCCACTGTCAGTTCTAGCTTTAGCACTTTGACCTGATGCAATACTTAAATTTATTATTATTAATAAAAATGCAATTTTGTTTTTCATAATTAAGGATTAAATATTTTAGATAATGTATTAAAATGTATTTTTACGTATTGAGTAAGATTATAAGGAACTGCATTTATTTGTCCAAGTTGCAAATATCCTTTTGTTGGCTCAATTCCTCTAAAATCATTTTTAAAAATTCTAAATTCAAAAGCCTCTCCATGTTCTCCATTAAAAATATTTAAAAAGTCATTCATAGATGAATTACCTTTTATGTTGTGTCCCCAATGTGCTCCTTCATGACCAATTATCCCACTCATAAAAAATAAATTTGTAATTCCCTCAATTGAATTTGAATCTTTATTAGCTTTTTCAAACCAATTTAATACATTATTACTAATTGAGATTTTATTCAAATCATCTTTATCATGTGACATAGCATAATCATATTGCCCATTAGTAAAATCGATATCCCAATCATGGAGTGTTGGTCCTTGTCCATAAGTGAATGCTTTAGTCACTTCTTCTTGGCTCATCCCTGTTATATCCATAAATGCTTGTAAGAAGTTAGAATCTTTAATAATATTAGGTAACTGATTCTTCACAAAATTATAAAAAGCAGGATATGTTTTCTGATAGTACTCTTCTTGTCCCTTAGGAAATTGAAACATTGGCCTTGAAAAGCTTTCTCCCAAACTTCCTGAAGTTTCAGAACTTGTAGACATTGTTGCTACATACGCTCGGAAAGCCTGTTGTGCTGCTTCCCCTGAATAAGAAATATCATTCCCATCCGGATCAATCACCATCACAGGATTGTTGATGGCATAATTATAAGGACTCCATGCACTGTATTTCTCAGACATGGCATCCATAGCCCCCCATCTTCCCAGATCAGGCATCAGCATCCTTGCTCCGTAATCATACATCCCGGTTTCCTGAAGTTCTTTACCATTATATTTATAGCTGTAAAAACTTCCAAAGTTAGATGTGCTGAACGATCCTGAGATATGGTTCAGCCCAAATGGATAATAGTTGTTGGTATCAATAATTTCAGGAGCGCCTGTGCTGCTTTTGGCAAAGGTTACCCTGGCATTTCCAAGGTGGTCTCTGTACTGGTAAATATAGCGGTTTTCCGTGAAACTGTAAAAGCCTTCTGCGGTAGCTACAAAATCCAGCTTCCACTCCGGAATTGGTGTTCCCGGAAATACAAGAGATGCATTTTTATAAGCCTGCTGTTCATAGGCACTTTCTGTTCTGCATTCAAGGCATATTCCACCTCCTTCCGTATAGCTGTACTGGAAGCCGTCCAGATAATCTGTAATACGGGTGGTAGTAGATCCTCTTGGCGGAGTGCTGGAATAGGTTTTACGGAGCTTGGTTCCGTCTGCACGGTAAAGATAACTCATCGTACTGTTTAGCAGCTGCCCCAATACATTGGTCTCCTGCATGCTATACCCGTTGGAAAGGTTAAGATGGTTGTATTGAATCGACTGGATGCCTTTGTCCAGCATATCTTTCATATTTCCGTTCAGATCATAGGAAATGGTGTTGTTTCCACCTTCATATCCTGTGTCATTCAGGGCATTTTCCGTCACTTTTGTTAAACGGTTTCCTGTATAATTGTAGATCAGGTCATCCACCTGAGCAGATGTGGTGCCTCCGCTTGAAGGGAAAGCATTTCTTTTCAAGGTTTTAATGTTTCCGTTCAGGTCATAGGTCAGGTGTTCATTGTAATTGTTGTTAAAAGGAGCGGTGGCATTGGGTTCAGAATAGACAGCATCCAGAAGCCTGCCGAGTCTGTCATAAGCATAGTTATACCGTTTCAGCACATTTTCAGAAGCATTTTTCCAGTCGATCTCCGTGATCGTTCCTGTAAATTTTCCCGGTGCAATATTCGGGTTCACAGGATTGAAATATCTCATTTCATACCCAAACAGCTTTCCGTTAAGATTGGACGGATCATTGATTTTGGTCAGCCATCCTCTGATATTGTAGGTATAGTTGATACTTTGTAAGGGTTGTGTAGGGCTTGTTCCGCCCAGTTTTTTGTTTTTTAATTGTGATAGTTCATTATACTCATTTTGTACCAGAATTTCTTCAGGACTGGTATCCACCTGGTGTTTATGAACCAACAATCTGTTTTGCTGGTCATAGGTGAAAATCTGGGTGATTACCTTTTCAGGATCAGAGGAAAGTCTTTTGTGATACGCTTTGCTCTGTTTGGTGACCCCGGCAAAATCAATATCAAGTTCTGTTCTGGTATATCCTCCCAGATGATTTTGGGCATATGATCCTATAGTTCTCCCTTTTTCATCATAATAATTAAAGGTTTTTGTCCAGGCATTATCTTCCACATTTCTGATGTAAGAGGCAAGCAAAAGACCCTTAGTATTTACAGAAGTCGTGCCTTGTCCAGGCTGTTTCAATACCGGTTTGCCCATAATGGAAACAGGTGTGGTGACTCCGGAGGGAAGAGTTGGGTAGGTATCATAATAATTGACAGTTAAAATGGTCATACTTTCCGTTGGAAATGCCGCTTTTGTATAATAAATGTTTTCACCATTCTGGATAATTGGTGTCGTATTATTTCTTTTTTCGTTATTTCCCGGATTGGCAGACATATTGTTAATTGTGTTCTGTATAATAATTCTGGAAGCTGTACTCGCAAAGAAACCAGTATACACAACTCTTCCGAACTCATCATATTTGGAGAACATCCAGCCTTTGACCGCAAAGTTATTCTGGGTACTTCCCAGAACAGCATCCTGGGACAGTATCAGCCTGTTCTGGTTGTCATACACCATATATTCCCAACCTTTACCGGGAAGTTTTTTTTCTACCAACCTGTTTTTGCTGTCATACTTATACTGATAACATATGTTATCAACTGCTGCCGAATTCAAGGTTGCATCTGAAGCGAGTGGCGGGATCACATAAGCCAGCTGTTTATAATCGTTGTATACATAATAAGTATCTGCACTTTTTACAGCATCTATTACTTTTCTGGAAAGTATGGTCTGGCCGGTGGCATCTTTAAACTCAACCACTTTATTCCCATCTTCATCGGTAACCGTATTTTTAACAAGCTTACCGGCTGCATATTCTGCGACCGTGTACTGTAATTCGTTTTTGTAAAGTTTTTCCGTTGGATCCCAACTGACTGTTACCTGATAATTTTTGACATGATCGGCAGGGATATTGAGATCATAATCCAATACTACAGCTTTCCCATTCCAGTCATTTCCAACCGGTTTCTGTTGTAAGACCCTTTCTAACGGAGAATTTTCAAGAATTTTTTCTGTATAGGTTTTCTCACCGGTGTAGATACCAGTAGCATCAGCCACAGGAAAAGGAACCATTCCAGGAGTCTGAGGATAAACAGCTCCATTGGAAGTGGAACTCTGAGGAACCGCAAGATAGGTTCTAGTCTGCCTCCCCAGGTCATCATATACAACAGGCGTTACTATATCTTTTCCTAAAGGTGTTGCTTTCACATTCACAACCTGTTTGGGTCTTCCCAGAAAGTCAAAGTATTGTACTGTTTCTGTTTTTTTACTGCAGTCTTCATTCAGACAATCTGTAGTGGATATATAGTTTTCCGTAGTTGTTTTCTGAGCCTCTAAAAAGACTGCAGAAAAAAGGCTGGATAGTAAGAGTATTTTTTTCATCTCAATTGAAATACTAGAGGTTAGGAATGAGAAGTCAGGAAGCTGAATTCTTGTTTTTAAATGCTCATTTTTCATGATCAATGTCCGTAGTTATATTCGTATTTCTTCAGTACTTTTCCTGTTTCATCTTCTACTTTTTCCAATCTTCCTGCCGCATCATACTGGTAAACGGCACGAACTCCCGTCGGAGGGGTCATGGTTTTCATTCTGTTTAAAGAATCAAACAGATAGGTAGTGATCTGGTAATTGCTTAAATTAACATTATTCCTGAAAGCATCAAGGGAATTCTGGAGATCCTGTTCGGAAACTACCACCAGATCAGATTTACTGATGATATCAGAAACATACGGAGCGATCTGGCTGTATGCTGCTCCTTCTATTTTCGCAATAGGCTGTGTTTTGTTGTAGCCCCAAACCACAGAAATCGTTATTCCGTCTTTGGCGGTATACTCTTCTAAATTTCCTTTTGCATCATAACGGCTGAAGATGACTTCGGAATCCAAGCTGTTTTGAGAATCATAAGAAACAGCTGAAGATGGATATTTGTTTCCAGCATTATCATACTTAGTTTCTGCTCTTGATAGTAATTTTCCTGCATCAGAAGCGTTTTTCTTGGTTATAGTAGTGATTTCTAACGGAAGACCTAGCATATTGGCATCAATGAGCTTTTGATTGTTTTTGTCTAAGGCATATTTATACGTGGTTTCCTGAATACTTCCGTCAAAGGAAGTATTCTTTTCCAGACTTGTTTTATAATTGCTTGTATATTTTACTGTTTCAGTAGTAGTTTGAATACTCCCAGAATTAAATATGCTTTTTGAAATTACTTTTTGATTTTTGATCCAAGCCGTTTTCAGAAAAAAGTTAGCCCCTAAATTTATAGGAGCTACCAGGTATCTGGGACCAGGAAATTCCTCAAAAGTATATTCAAAATTATCTTCTGTCTGTTTTTGATTGGCAGCATTGTATACTTCTTTTTTATCCAGAAGACCTTCCCTCATAATATTATAATTAGGCCATAATGGTCGATTAGGTTCCTCAGTAGACTGTGTCGGGTAAGCATCTACTGTTTTAAAATAATATTTGGTATATCCTGTATTACCTCCGTGAGAAACTTTTACATTTTTATAAATTGTTACAGGATTAGCAGGTACTAAGCCATTTTCTGACTTTCCTAATACACTACCCCCATCTACAAAATAGCCACTTGAAACAGCAGGGTCATCAAATGTATTGTACTCATATTCTTCAATTCCTGACGGAACTGAAGCATTGTTTACATTATTGTAATCCAGATCAAAGGATTTAATATTTTTAATTCTTAATGCGGATGCAGTAGGAACTTTGACGGTAACCTCAGAAGGAGCCCCATCATAGTAGAATGCCCTGAAATTTACAGAACCACTAAACGTTGCATTGGGAACTACAGATGATAACGTAACATAATATTCACCTGCGGTAAGTGTTCTGGATTGTATTGTTGGGTAATTTGGGTCTGCATCAACTATAGGTCCTACTGTATAGGGCATTATATTATAATTATCTCCGACTTTTTTTGAAAAAGTTAATGACCAGGGGTAGCCTGAAATCTGATTTGCGTTGATTTCTATATTTAATGCTTTATCCTGGGGAATTGTAAAGAAATATTTTTTTGTATTGGCATTAAACTGATTAAAGGATACACTGGCAATATCAACCTGCGGAGGCATAACCGTAGTGAGCGAATCCTTAAATGCATATGGGATATCTTCAAAATTATATTCGGAAACCCCACCTGTAGGCAGTTTTATTCTTAATTTATTGAAATAACTCTGACTTCCACCTGAAGGTAAGCTGTATCCCTGATAGTCAAAACTTGTTTTTTCAATAGCATTTTCATTATTATCTACCTGAATAAAAGAATCTAAAGTACGATCAGAATTATAGGAGTAATTAAAATTATATTTTTTAATAAATGCATTTCTTGTATTCTTCAGAATAATATTATCGATGCTGAAGATATCATTCTTTTTATTGACTAATTTATTTTTGGTATAATTAATTTCTACAGTTCCGCGGTCTTTTACATCTATACGGCTCAGTTTATTAGTTTGGGATTCTGTAGCCTGGGTTCCGGTAATATATTTTATATCTTTCAGATACGTATATTTTACCAGCTCCTTATCATTCTCATCTAATATAGAGGTTAAATAAAATGCACTTCTATATGTTTTATCAACATAATAGCTTCCCAAACTCGGGTGATCCCAATGCCATACATTCATCATTGAAATGTTATAGTCCTGAAACTTATATTTAATTCCCTCGTCGCTGGTTATCGTGAAAGAATCCAGGATTAATGTAGCGGTATTGTCTGTTCGAGTATATTCGATCTTGGAAGTATAGGGGCTTAATGCTATTATTCCAAAAGTATTCCCGGCAACGTTCCTTACAATTCTGAACTTCCCGGATTCTCCCGGGATATTAAAATTATAAATATCATCAAATTCATTTTTTATATAATGATGGAAGGTTGCATCATCAAATACCTCATCAAAGTCATATAAAATTTCTCTGGAAATAACCCCTGATCCCAAAATTGACCATCCTTTTCCTACTTCACTTACCCAGCTGTCTTTGGAAATGTTTCCTACATGATAACTCAGCCCAAGGTTAATATTGACAAATTTATTATTCGTTGGCAGATTAATTAAAGGATATAATATATTGGGAACTCCTGTTTGCAAAGAGACTGGAACATTTTTGTAGGTAGTTAATGACGATACAGAAGGAACTGGCTGGGTAACTCCCACATTGTGGCTTTGTGATTGGCTGTAATATACATTATAGCTTAATATGCATATTACGAGTAAAAATATTTTCTTCATAAGTTGTGTTTACTTCTTAATTAATTTAGTATTCGCCATTTTATTGTTATCCGTTTTTACAGTCACCAGATAAGCACCTTGAATCAGTGCCTGGGTATTAATCTTAGTTACTCTGTTCTTGGTTTTCAGACTCTGAAGCTGTCTTCCGCTCATATCATACAACAGAATATCAGCATCTTTAAAATCAAAGCCAATTTCTACATAAGCATAATCTGAAACTGGGTTCGGATAGATCTTGATATCATACTTCTCGATTAACTGATCCACCTGCTTGTCTCCAAGCTTTACAATCTTCCAGTTCTCTTTACCCAATTCTTCTGCACTGGTTCCGGCCAAAATAATAGAACCATCTCTGTTGAGTTTTACGTCAGAAAGCCTTTCTTCTTTCTTTCTGGATTCTCCTCTGATATGTTTTCTCCACTGCTCAGTACCATTCTGATCTAAATACAGCATCCAGAAGGTTTCATCATCGGTTTCTATTCTTCCTTCTGCCTGGGTATAGCCACCTAATAAGATTCCTTTCGAAGATTTATCATCTGCCGAGTGAAGAATGCTCATACTCATCAGAATATCACGATTCCCCAAATTGTAGGATTTCTGCCACTGCTGTTCACCTCTTTCAGTTAATGATATCAGCCATAGGTCTGATCCTTCTTCAAGGCCAACCGTTTTATTTCCTGATCTTTCTGATCTGGATTCTCCACCAATGACAAAGCCATTTGAAGTTAAGGCAAGTGTTCTCAAATGGTCATCTCCTTTCCCTCCAAAGTTCTTTTCCCATTCAACCCTTCCGTTTTTGTCAAGCTTCAAGATCCAGTAGTCTCCCTCACCAAAGTTTTCAGTTTTCTTTGTTCCTCCAACTAAACTTCTGGAATAAATTCCAAGCAATGCTCCGCCATCTCTCGTAGGAATCATCTTCTCTACTTCATCTAAACCTTTTCCTCCTAAGATTATTTGGGATAGCTCTTTCCCATCTTTATCCAGTCGAGTAATGAAGACATCTTTGGAACCATATCCTTTTGAGGCATTCTGTATATTTCCTGCAACAAAGAATCCCAAATCTGTAGTTTGAATCACAGCTCTGGCCTCTTCATCTGAAGAACTTCCTAAAGTCTTCTGCCATAGTTCATCACCGAATTCATTGATCCGGATCAGCCAGATATCTGATCCCCCTTTGGAATCATCTTTCTTATCCAACCCTTTCCCTGAATAAGAAGTACCGGCTAAAAGAAAGCCACCATCCTGCGTGGTAACTGTTGCTGACAAATAATCATGGCTAGAGCCTGAGAAATACTTTTCCCAGACTTCTTCTCCCTGTTGGTTTAGCTTTATCAGGTGAAAATCATAACCGTTATTTTGCTTCTGGCTGCCAGCCGCTTGCGACTGGCTTTTAGACTGTATTGAACTTCCTGTGATAAGATACTGCTGATCAATGGTTGTGGTAATCTGGCTTAGAAAATCCTGGGTTGAGGATTTGATGTCTTTCTGCCATATCACTTCCTGGGCAGAGATACCCAAGACAGTGCATAAAGTGAGTGCACCGATATAGAATTTTTTCATTCAAATGCTATTTTCTGAGTTATTATTAGTTTATTGAAACTGCGCAAATTTAACACTTTTTAAGATATTAAAATCAAAAAATGTAATCTAACATAGACCGTACTATTTATTATTAAATTCTCTTTATATAGTGATACTAATTTTAATTTTTATTCTGGTGTAAATTTATCTCCTGACAGCGACAAAACTTGTCGCATTAATTAATAAGTTGTTTAAGAGCGAAGCATTCGCGAAAGGAAAAAAGATGCAAAATTTATTATATACTATTTTACAATGAATATCTAATCGGACGAAAATTGAAACAGAAAACAGAGAGAACAGCATTCCACTCAATATTATTTCGTCCTATAGAGGTTTAATTGCTATAAATAAGAGAAATTATCAATTAAGCTCAGATTCATCATACCGATTCAAAAGTCTCACAGAGCGAAGCAGCAACTTTGTTAGGACGAAAGGACTTTCAAAGTTGCGAATGAGCTCCTAACTTTTGCAGACAGTTTGTAAAAAAGCACAGTGCTACATTCTTCTGCGCATCCCTTTTTTTATCCTGTTTGTTTCTTCTTTGCACGATTCCTGTTTTTCTGCATGCCCGTTTTTCGCTGCCGTTGTTATCTGCGTATTGATTGTATCATGAGCATGCTGCTGTCTTTTAGCTATGAGGTACTGATTCAGATCTTTATGATCTGAATAGAGGTGAGAAAAGTCTTTGGCGTGTGGGTAAACCTTTAGAATATGCTCAGTGCATTCTCTGCCTTTGGGATCATTATCCAAAAACAGGCTGATTTCTGAATAGGAATCAAGCACCATTAAAGTCTTTTTAAGCATTGCTGTAGAATTTAATACCAGCAGATCCCCCTCGAAAGATTTCTGCATTTCAATAAAGGACAGGGCATCGGTAAAGCCTTCAAAAACGGCCACTTTCCGGTTAGGGATGTTGTTTCCGGTTTCGTTTCCACGGATTGACCCAGCATTCGAAAAGAAAGGTAAAAGGGAAATATCCTTTTTAAGCAAAGCACCTTTGTAAAAAGCGTTTCTAAGTTCCCATCCCTCAGAATTATTCTTAAACCCTACTGCATAAAACTGTTTATTGTTGGTGGTAAACCATAATTCTTTAATAAATGGATATACCTTTTCACTTAAACCCCGATCATGGAGATAGGATAAAAGATTAGGATGTGAAATATCCGTAATCCTGTCTATACGGTAATTAGGATTGGATTTTAGTGTCTTTGTTTGCTGGTGAAAAGAAGAAAAATTTTTACCGGATGTCCATTCGAGGGCTCCTTTTACCGATGTTTGGAAATATTTCTGGATAAAATCGGTCGTTGTGCCGCCAGTTCCTTCTGAAAAGAGGTACCAGAGGTTCTTCGGCCTGTCAACTTTAAAAGAGGCATGGGATTCAGGCCCAAAAGGACTGATATACCATGCTTCTTTTTCATTTTGGCGGGTTGGAAGGTGTCCGAGAAAAGCGAGGACTTCTTCCAGCCCTATGGAATTTAATTGTTTACAGTTCATTTTTATCGTATTTGAATGATGAAGAAAATACGATACTGTTTTTTCAGATTGGGAACTATAGTAGTTTATGTCTCTATTTGGCGTCGAAATTCCTAACCATAACTCTCTAAAATTTTGTAAAAAAGGCAAGTAATATTAAAATATTTTTTAAAAGTTGTAATATAAATTGTTGATATACTTGCGAAACGCTTTTACAACTATAAAAGCATTTTGCAATAAAAGTATTTTACTATAAAAGCATTTTGGTAAAAAAAATTACAGGTTATAAAACTTTACATTTTACTTATTTCAGAAATAAGAACTTTTTATGTAGAGGTAGGACAATATCAGAAAAGAGAGGACACAAACTTCCATATAACTGAAGTGGATACTAAGGGCGATTAATTTCCCTGAAAAATATCACTATGTTATATAAAGAAACAGTCAGTAAAGAAATGTGGATTCTTCTTGAACAATTAATGGAAGACAAGATGTTTGAGGAATTTAACCTAGTAGGAGGTACCGCACTCAGTCTTCAAATAGGACACAGGTTAAGTATTGATATCGATTTGTTTAGTATAAGCCCATTTGACTCTCAAAAAATGAAAGAATATCTGGTCAAAAATTATGGAGCTGTTGAAAGACACATTTTTAAGAATGCTGTTCTTATGGAAATTGACGGTATTAAAGTGGATTGTATTACCCATCAGTACCCTTGGCAGTGTGAAATTAAAACTACAGAAGGAATCAGGCTGGCTTCATTGGAGGATATCGGCGCTATGAAACTCAATGCCATTATGCGGAGTGGTGAAAGAATCAAAGATTTCATCGATATGTATTTTCTTTTGGAGTATCATCCTCTGCAAACTTATCTGAATACATATGAAAATAAATATGATACAAGTCATTCTCTGGCAAGTATGGCACTCCTTTATCATGATCAGGTCGATATGCATCAAAAAATTTCTCTGTTGAACAATCGGGATAATAATTGGACAACGATACGTGATCGTCTCAAAAAAGCAGTCGTATCACCCGATAAAAAATTTGAGTATGTCCAAAAAATAAAAACGGATATTCCTCAACAACAAAAACGCAAAGGTTTTCGCCGCTAAATATTTGTGCATTTCGCTTAAAAACAATAAATTTATGTAAATAAAAAAGGCTATGGAAAAGAATATGCCAAATATTAGCAAATCTTTTTTTTGGGAATTTGACATTGATGCAATGGACTTTAAACAAGCCTATAAAACTGTTATATCCCGTATTGTCGAACGAGGGGGACAAGATGAGATAGACGAAATTATTCGCTTCTATGGTCATGAAAAAGTGATTAATACCATTCGTAATGAGATCTATTTCTTACCTGATTTTGCAATTGATCGTGTAATAGCCTTTTTCCCCTTTCTAAAGAAAGAGGAATTATATTGCTATTTCAATCGTAAAGACAAACCATATCACTGGATATAAATAACTATTTGGTTCAAGTCAAGTCTAAACTAAATAATGACCATTTGTAACAATATGAGGCTTTTCTCTATGAAGCTCGATAATAAGTGAAAATTAGGATTCATTATCAAAGAAAACTTTATAAAAATGCTTCCCTGTAGCTTCATCATATCCCTTTTCAATTAGTTCAGTTTGGCCATGAATATAGATGTGAAAATTCTTATCGAGTTTGATAACACTTTTAAGAGCCTTGGCTTGTTTTTTAACTACTTGCTGAGAGATTTCAAAATCATCAGTTAAATCAAACTCTCTTTCTTGTTGATATTCATTTTTAAATTGTTTAAATGAATCAGCCATCTGTGGGTCCGCAAACACCTCAGAAGCAAATTGTTTCTCTGAAAATTGACTATTATTTTTAAAATAAGCAACCGATTTGTTCAAAACCTCGGCTTTTTCCGCATTATTTATATCAAAATCATTGGCGAGTTGCTTTGTAACAAATGCCTTTGTTAATGATAAATAATTCTTGGTAGAATGATAAGCATCATTTATAGGTGATAATTGCAAAAATCTTTCTTTCCAATATTGAGCTTCCTCTGACCTAGAGCTATTTACAAGTGTTATTTTAAATCCATTATTTTTATTAGTATTAAAAATAATGCATCCTTTATCAAGTTTATCTACATTTACCCCTTTTTCGGAAACCAGAATAAAGTTGTCTTCCTGTTTTTTTGCTTTTAAATAGTTATCTTTTGTTTCAGATTTGAAAATTCCTAGTCCATCTACTATTTCATCTTGAATTCTGCATTCTTTGAAAAATACAATGTAGAGTTCGCCTTTATTGACTTTTGGGTGTGTTGATTCATTATATAAATGCAAGGCAATATTCTTGGATTGCTGTACAAATTCATTAGGTTTCTGAAATATATTAGATACATATACATACACTTCATTCATCTGTAAGTCGGTAGCATGAGAAAAATTATAGAACTCACCTTCCTTAAATGAACTTAAAAGGTATCTGGTAAACAATATTTGTGTATCATTATCCTGAAGTTCTATATCATTATCCGAATAAACAATCCCCTCATCTCGAAATTTGTTTCCTACCTCGTGTGCTATTGATTTAAATATTGTGCTGTTTGAAAAATCCATTATATAATATTATATTCTTTAAGTTTTGCAATTTTTAAGTCTTCAATTGCGTCTGCTAAATCTTTCCTTAGTCTCTCTATATTAGAAAGTTTCTTTACATGATCGGAAAGATATAAATATGGCTCTGACCTGAACACACCCTCAACCCCTTTTTTATTATACAAAGAATTTGAAAAATTGTATTTCACAGAATACCATCCGTTTTTAATATTTTGCCAGTTATACTTATAGTGAACCTCAACCTCGTCTAACAAAAGTAATTTTTTAAATTCTTCGTCAGATATATCTACTAATCCTCCTAAATCCTTTCCATTAAGATAAGTGACAATATCACGTTCAGATCTGTCTTTTAAACTTTCCGGGATACTTTGATTTTTGTCAAATTTATATTTTATTTTCTGTATTTCGGCTTCCGAAAATAGAACTGTATCTGAAATATTAGAAAAGCTCAGTAAAAAATTTACCCTCTCTTGGTTGTTTCCGAAACGACTAAAAAGTAGTTGTACAGAATCATTTTCAATAATTTTTTTATTTAACAATGAACTTTTATTTGCTGCAACTATTCTTGATGCAATCAATTTATCATCTGCAGTTGTGGTTTTAATAGAATTAATAAATAGATTATCATTATCTATTCTACAAGAAATTGATATTTTCCCATATAAAGTATTAACAGATAGGTAATTTGTTGGATCTTTTTTCTCTGTTTTTACCTCAAGAATAAATTCGTTGGGTCTTGCGGGATTTTTCTGAAATTTTGGAGTCCCTAATATTTTAGTATTGGTATTTTTTGTGACTTCTTTGATATTTATAGGAGCAAGCTCCTTTACAACTTCTTCTACAGTTTTTTTAGTTGTTAGCTTAAAGATATCTTGTGATGTTTTCGAGGTTTTTTCCTTTATATCAATCATTTCCTTAAAATCTTCCAATTCTCTTGGACTGAATAAAATTGGAGTAATTGCTGTTATCAATTTTTTCTTGTCTGCACTTTTTACAAATAAACCTCTTTTCGATAAAAATATTTTAAGATCATTTGGTAGAATGGCATCTGTTTTAAGAAAAGGTTTCAGTATATCCCCATAAGGCAAAATTTCAATAAAAGCTTTATTTAATATTTTACTCGAATCTTTGGCTGGAAGAACTGTTTCATTATAGACTTCATTACTTAGCAATGACTGATTACTACTTATATTACTTATGGCTTCAGAGTCAACTCTCTGAAACTTTTCGACCTTAAGCTTTGCTATGAGTTCTGCGTCATTGAACGAACGAACTACATCTCTAACGTCATTTTCATAATTATTGTCATAATCTGGGAAATATATTTTATATTCATTTCCATAACCACTTGTGAGGCTTATCGTAAGCCAGATTAATTTTTTCAGATAATCTGGACTAAAATTATCCGAACAGTACAGCAGTATACTGATCTTATCATGTGATTCTTTAACAATAGGTATTACTGATGAATTAATATATTGAGGAGGCAATTGAAGTCCTCTTTTACCAATTTTACCAGGACTTGAATTTAAGTCTGTAATTGGATATAAAAATTTTACCGGAAGTTCCTGTCTATAATTTTTCGCAGATATGATTGAACTAATCAAAAATGTAGCATGAGCATTATCAACCATTAAATATTGTATGTCATCCTCTAACTTTTCTCTTTTAAAATATTCATATGACTCATAAATAAAGTCTTCACCAAGCTGTTTATTATCAGAGCTCAACAGGAAAAGAATGCTGTATATTTTTGTCTCTTCGTTTCGGTCTACAGGTATTTTGTGTTCATTTTTAAAGTGATTCGAGAATATTTTTGTTTTTTCGATATGGGAATATACAATTTCCTTGGGTTCCTCAGGATAAAGAATATCATGCTCTACATTCACCATGATAAAATCATCGGTATTATCCATAAGACCACTCTCAATTTCACCTCTGAAATCCAATGTATAGGTTACCTCTTGATCTATATACTCGTCATATTCCTGATAAGTTTCATTTCTGTTAAAATTATTCCAACCTACCAATTCAAAGATATTTTCAACAATTCTATTTCCTAATTGTACATGCTCACCACTATGAGGCGGCGCAAATAAACTCCACGGATTTAAGGCAATCTGTTTCTCAATAGTTTCAATCCATTCCAGGAGTAATGCTTCAAATTCTATTTTAAGAATTTCTTTACCACTGATCGCATTGAAATTCATTTCCTGTATTAATACCTTAACAAGCAGTTCCCTGACTGAAGCAGTAATCTTTGATTTGCCATGAACTTCATAAAATTTATCGATTTTAACAGAGGCTTCATCTAATAATGAATCCATATTAAGCGCTTTAAAGGGAGCAATTGTAACATTTCCTATTTTATCTAAACCATTAAGTTTTGCATCAGGATGCCCAACTAACGTTAGTTCATAATATGTTGAATCTGGAGTTTCTTTTTCCAATTCTGTACACCACTGTTGAACTTTAAAATATTTGAAAATATTGATTGACGATTTTACCTGTACAACTTTTTTCTCTCCGTTTGGATACATCCATCTGATATCAACTTTTTCTGATTCTTTATTGGGTTCTAAAGTTACTGAACTCCAGTCATTGCTATTTAGTGAATCGATAACTGTAATGAGGGACTGAACTAAATAGCCTCTCAGAGAATGTTGACCTCCCATAGATTATTAATTTGTTATTGTAAGTTAATCATTTTTTAATAATGGTACTCTATATCATAAAAAATGTATGGTTAATCCATATTTATTTTTATGAATAAATTTTTCTAACTGATCTAATAATAAGGAAAATAAGAGAAAAATAATACCACATAATGCCATTTTCACGGAAAGATAGCTACCACCATATAATTTTAGGCTGAATCTACTCACCAATGACCTTGGATTGAGTTGTAATTAGAATATAATGGAAAAGTTTTATTATTCTGAAAATGAGCAAGAAGGTAATAATAGGAAACTTACTCCTGAAAAGGTAGTTAGTATACTGGAAAAGCATGGCACAAAAGTCTCTATTGAAGAAGCTGAAATAATACTTCTATTTATGCGAAAAGTTGCAGATGTCGCAGTGAATCAGTATCTTTCAGTTAAGAAAGACTAACGCTTAATATTCACCAAACACTTTTATTATGAGCAAGATTGCAGACTTATACATACGTGTGTCAACAGATGAGCAGGCAGATAAAGGATATTCTTTAAGGGATCAGGAAGATAGGCTAAGAAGATACTGTGAGCTGAAAGAAATCTCAGTAAGAAATGTTTATATCGAAGATTATTCAGCAAAAACTTTCAACCGACCAGGATGGAAGAAATTAATTACCGCCCTGCGTAAACAGAAAAATATTAAAAATGTAACTCTGCTTTTATTTACAAAATGGGACCGTTTTAGTCGTAACACATCACAAGCATATCAAACTATCGACATATTGCGATCACTGAGATCTGAACCTCAGGCAATAGAGCAGCCTCTTGATATGTCCATCCCTGAATCCAAAATTATGCTTTCGCATTATCTGACCATTCCCGAAGTGGAGAATGAAAGAAGAGCTTTAAATGTTTTTTATGGAATGCGTAGGGCACGGAAAGAAGGACGTTGGATGGGTACAGCTTAGGGTATGTGAATAAAATTACCGAAGACCATAAAAAGTATATTGCAGTTAAAGAGGTTGAGGCAGAAATCCTTATATGGGCTTTTGATAAAATATTGGAGAATAGTTTCAATACGAATCAGATCTGGAAAATGGTCAGGGAAAAAGCTAAGGGAATGTCCCGATTCAGTAAGAATAATTTTTGGACGGCGATCCGTAATCCTATTTATTGTGGAAAGATCTTTATTCCGGCCTTCAAGGATGAAGAAGCGTATTTTGTGAAGGGGCTTCATGAACCTATTATCAGTGAGCTGAAATTTCGAGAAGTTCAGGATGTATTAGATGGTAGAAAGCGTGATTTCACTAAACCGAAAATCGTTTCGATGGATAATCTTCCATTAAGGGGATTTTTAAAATGCCCAAAATGCGAACGGATGTTAACCGGAAGTGCTTCAAAAGGAAAATTGGGAAGGTATTACTATTATTACCACTGTTCTTCGCAGTGCGGTGTAAGGTTCCGGGCGCCTGAGGTTAATGCAGCCTTTGAACAACAGTTATCGGAACTTCTTCCAAAACCAGGAATGTCAGAGGTCTTTATCGAAACAGTATTAGAAGATTTTCAATCAAAGACTAAGAAACAGAATATTGAAAGAAAACAGCTGCTGAAACAGGTCGAAGATTTAAATGCACGTTTGCAAAAAGCCTTGATTCAAAAAGTTGACGGCACTTTGGATGATGATGATTACAACTTTATAAAAAGAGACACCTACGCTAAAATTGAAAGATTGGAGTTTGATCTCAGCCATTTATCAGATCAAAATGCTGAAATTAGTCGGTTATTAAAAAGTGAGCTTGCAAAGATCATAAATCTTTACAAATACTATTTAGAAGGTGATATGGAGCAAAAAAGGCAGATTATTAGTTCGATGTTCCCTGAAAAGCTTGTGTTTGACGGAGAAAAGCATCGAACACCTAGAATAAATTCGGCAGTTCAGCTTATATACTCTAAAGAAAGGGAGATTCAAGGAAATAAAAAAGGGACAAATCTTTCTTTTTTAGATTTGTCCCAACAAGTAGACCCCATAGTCCAAAGTTCGAACTTTTTATTGAATGATTTGAGGAAAATTGCTAACATAGAAAAATTTTGATATTTCAAATAATGGTGTATAAGATATGTAAAACCCCTAACTCAAATATGAGAGATATTTTTTTTTCATTTGATTGTAAAATAAGGTATTAAAAAATAATATCCTATTTTATCATCAATACAAATAAAAAAAATATTTTTTATTTTTCTTCAATTAATTCTAAAAATAAATCTTGTAAATCTTCATTAATTTTTTCAGTGCTACTTTCTGTAGTTAGGATAAATTCATCATTTATTTCATCCGCATAAGTACTTCCATCTAATATTCCCAGTACATGTGATAAAGTATTAATTTCAACAATTCTCAAAAATTTTAAAAAAACATCTTTTTCTTCCTTCGAAAAATCAATATACATAGGAAGAATTCCTTTCCATACTGGATCTCGCGCTTCTTTTGTAGTATTCAATAAATTTTCATATAACTCGATGTTTTCTTCGATGACATATCTTTTGAGAATTTTTACTAACTCTAATGGTTTCATATGTGAAATAATTATTTTTTTATAAATGAATCTGGATATTTTGTTTTATTAAGTTGAATTAATTCCTCTATCGCACTATTAGGGATATTCTCTGATCCATAAATCCGTCTCTTATAGGACACAGGTTTTCTATAAAATATTAATGGCATGCGTCATAATCCAAATAATCTTTCTTGATGCTTATCCCTTGGTAAATTCATGCGATAATAAATCTATTAAACATTGTCCAGATCCATATCTGGCATTTTTTATTTCAATAGGTGGAAGTAGTTGTCCTGATTACATTATAGCTTTATAGACTGCTTCCGTTGTGTAATGTCTTAATATATTACCTCTGTTTTTGCAATTAATGTTGGCTTTCTTAATGCTAATGCTCCAACAATTCCAACACCCATAGCAAGATACCTGTTTTCAGGTTTCCAATTGCTCATTACCTGACCAGCTATATCAAAAAAGCCTGCGGGATCACTAATACCGCCAATCATTTTTACAGGACCATCATTGTATCTTCCTGCATTCAGAGTTCTATTCCAGCCGAAATCACTCTTGGCATACCACAAGTTAATGTAGTTATCGACATGGCTTCGAATTCGTGATTTCCAAAAGAAACTGCTTCTGGAGAGTTTAATTTCTGGAATATTAATAAGTTCATCTACAATTTCAAGAGCAACTTCGCTTGTTTCTGGTGAAACTTATTGTATTCAAAATTAGGGTATTGATTTCAATACCCTACTTATTTATAACACACTTTCAAATTTTAGGACAAGTAGTGTAAATTTCTTGCGCTAAAAAAGATAGCAACTCCATTCAGAAATGGCTAAAATATTTTGTTCAGTATGATTTTATCTAATTTTTACTAAAACAGTAAGCTATATTATTTCTATCTCATTGTTTTCAAACTTATAGATAAATTCAGAAAATGAGTCAGCAAGTAATACGGCATCTTTCTCTTCCATACCAACAAAAGGAATCGAATAAATTTTCTTATCTATTTTATTAATAAATACTCCAACTCCACCACCATTTGTACAAATCGCTATAAAATTAGGAACGTACTCAGCCGTTTCGTATTCTTCATTAATCTGTTCGAGTTCATTAAATGGGAAAAACTCGATAAATCCATTGTCAGAATATACTTCACTATTCTCTAAGGTATTTATATAAGACAGATAATCTTTTGGATACTGAAAATTTAAATTCATGATATTTTATTTAAGGTAATTTTTTAATTGATCTCATATTATCATTCCACCAAGGAGTAACTACTTTTCTATGATAGTCTCTTGGTATCGCTATTTTATTTGCGGGGTCTGTAGCACTTCCACCATATTTCACAGGATGTATCTCATGAATTTCTAGTCCTTTATATGCTTCAGGGTTTGATCTTCTTAAAGCTTGATTTGCATTATTTGCTGCTTTTCTAGCGGCATCATATTCTGCACCTTCAAGTATTCTAAATGGTCCATTTGGTCTAGGTATTTCAGACGGATACTTAGACCAATCAGCAACAGAAAATGCTCCTTTCTCAGTGGATAATACTCCTTTTTCAAAAGCAAACATTTTTAATGCATCGTCACCATTCTTTGTTACGATCAAGATAGGCAACATTGCTAATTTTAAATTGGAATTATCCGAAGCGGATGCAGCCATTCCTACGCCCTCCAAAAAACCTAAAGGATCATAAGCCCCTCCCATCATTTTTATAGGACCGTCAGCAAGCCTTCCTGCATTATTCCATCTATTCCAAGCAAAATCACTTTTGGCATTCCACCATTCCATGTACTTATTGACATGGCTTCTAATTCTTAATGCCCAAAAGGCACGACTTCCTTTTAGTTTAACTTCCGGAATTTTAATATACCCATCATCTAAAGCCGTATTAAGGCTTTGATAACTTCCATCATATCCTATACTAACGTTATCTCCATTTTGAAATCCAGATCCTGTATTGGTCCAAACTCCACCTACATTAAATGCTGTATTAATTAACCCTTGGGCAGATCCGCCGCTATTTCCTTCACCTCCTGAAGGGCTTAGAGAACCAAAACCATAACTATCGCCAAGATTTCCACCTCCTAAGCCAAGATATCTTGGATTTATATAGCCTACTCCGCCTCCGCCACCTTCACTATCATCAGCAATTTTAAGCTGATTCATAGGCTTCATTCCATCTGGATCGGTAAAACTGATGGGATTGTTAAATACATAGTTATAAGGTGAATACCTTCTCATCATTTCCGACAGAGGATCAATCACACCCCATCGGCCAATGTCAGCCATGTACATTCTGGCACCATAATCATTCCAGCCCGTTTCTTTCTGTAATTCTTTACCGTTATATTGGTAATTATAGGCAGGATTCCCAGCTAAAGTATTATAACCTTCATGTTTTAAGCCAAATGGATAATAATTGTTTTCTTCAAGAACTCCTGCGCTGCCATTTAGATTTTTAGAGTAGTTTAAACGTACATTTCCTAAATGGTCTGTATAGCTGTAAATATACTTATTATTTTCAAAGTTATAATATCCCTCGGCAGTAGGAACAAATTTTAATACAGGTAATGTATTAGTTCCTGTATGTGTACTTTCATACTGGAACCCATCCAGATAATCTGTCACAGTAACCGTTTCAGCGTTTGTCTTTCCGGAACCGTAGGTATAAGTTTTTTTAAGCTTGGTTCCGTCCGCACTGTACAGATATTTTGTATTTACATTAAAAAGCAGGTTAACATAGTCTCTTGGGGCATACAGTTTATCAAACTGTATATAATCGGGAAGATCAAGGAAATTATAATCAATCTGCAAGACTCCTTTATCTACCTGGGTTTTCATATTGCCATTACTATCGTACGAGATTGTATTTCCTGAACTATCGGGATAACCACTGTAATTACCTGAGTTATCGGTGATCGTATTCAGTCTGTTTCCAGTGTAGGTATAGATAAGATTATCAATTAGCTGCGTAGCTGAATTAATTTTTCCATTTCTCTGTAATGAAGTAATATTGCCGTTTATATCATAGGCCAGAGTTTCATTAAAAAATCCGTTTTCAGGAACCGATGCTCCCGGTTCAGAATAGACTCCTTTTTTAAGCCTGCTGAGTGCATCATACTGGTAATTATACTGTCTTAAAACCTTATCTGTGGCTGTTTTCCAACGCACTTCTGTAATATTACCATCATATTTCCCGGTATTTCCCTGCGTGGTATTCTGAGGATTGAAATACTTCATTTCATATCCGAAAAGCTTTGTTCCGAGTGTAGTAGGATCATTGATTTTAATTAACGCACCACGGATGTCATATTGATAATTAATGGTTTCAAGACCACCACCTACTTTTTTACTGGTAAGCTGTGACAGTTCATTATAGGTGTTTTCTGCCAGAATTTCTACAGGACCACTGCCTACCTGATGGCTTTGTTTTAATACCCTGTATTGATTATCATAATCAAAGCTTTGCGAGATGACTTTTTCTGTATCTGTACTGAGTCTTTTATGATAAACTTTGGACTGCTTTGTTGCACCTGCAAAATCAAGCTCAGTTTCCGTTTTAGAATATCCCCCAAGGTGATTAATGCTGTATGTTCCTACTGCTCTTCCTTCTGTGTCATAATAGATATAGCTTTTGGTCCAATTATCATCCTCAACATTTTTTACAAGACTTAGGGTCGGCATTGCCTTAGTATTCACCGAAGCATTTTGAGTATCAGTAATAACAGGCTTTCCTAATATGGAAGAAGGAAACGCTGGATTGAAGCTGTAGGTAGGGTAGGTGTCATAATAATTTAAGCTTAGCAGGTATTGTACTTTATCATATTGAGGATAACCAGTTGTAACAGAGTAGTAAACATCCATACCACTATAATTTACTGCAACAGAGGAGCTTCTTGCTTCATTATTGCTATCTTTAGTATTTGCATAATCCTGCTCCTGCTGACGAGAACTTCCTATTGCTAAAGATATACCAGTCATAATGACTCTTGAAAATTGATCATATTTGGTATAAAGCCACTGTCCTTTTTTTCTCAGCTCGGCATCCTGAAAACCTACAAGCCTGTCCTGCTTATCATAGATCATATACTCCCAGCCTTTCCCCGGAACCTTTTTCTCTACCAATCTTCTCAGCCCGTCATATCGATACTGATAGCAAAGATTGTTTAAAGTAACCTGATCAGGACAGCTTTACATATAACCAATATGGACACCGGAGCAGGTTCAGTTGGCAAATTAACAATAATGGACATTGATTCAAAGGAGATCTGGCAATCTGATTTTTTAAGTACTCTTTACGGTGATATCCCGGATTTTTCAAAAAAAACCATAACTGAAGCATTATAAGCAATCAGGTTTTAAAGGTATATAATACCTCCCTACTATATTCCTAACCTCTGTAGCATATTTTAATTATATAACGTTTAGATTAAAAATTGCATCTCAGCAATTATAAATTTAGGATGATGAGAAATTTATTTTTATGTACTGTTTTAGCATAACTAAGTATATCCTGCAAAAGGATGATATATATTTATAAACCAATAACCATTAAGCCAACCAGTTCTGTAAGTGAAATCGTAACGGTTTTTTTGTTTTAATATTTTTGAATAATTGACTATTAAACATTTTTTTTCAAAACTTCAAACTTTCATGTGTTGGTTTAATATGATGTTTCTTTTATTTCAAATTTTAAAGAAAAATAACCAATCTAAGAACAGGCTACGATTGATTATTAATTAAAATATTGATTTTTTTTAATTATATTTCTTTGATAATCAATTTATTAAATAAGTGTAACATCTGTGTAATATATTAATTTTGTTGAAAACTATTTTTCTGTTGTAATATTGCGACGTGGATTTAAAACATTCCTAATTTCTATTTTTTAACACAAAACAATTTTAGCAATTACAGTTATGACGGAAAAATTATTTTCAGTAAATAATGGTATTTGTTTCTTTTCCAATCTATTCTCTGTTAGGTTTAGATACACCGGAAATTGAAACTTTACTGGATATTCGTGATAATGACTATTTAGGAGTAATGAAGTAATGGTCCGAGAGTGAGTTCGTTAGCTTCTATAGGAGTTGGTCAGTTGCTATATCTTGAAAAAATTGAGTAACTATTGTTATTAATTAATCTAACACCCACTTTTCATCTAAAAAGAAAATTAAAATATACACTAAAATGAAAAAACTACTATTTTCACTGGCGCTACTTACATATATCGCCGCACATTCACAAGTTGGTATCAATACCCCTTCACCCAGCGCAACTTTGGATGTTGTTAGTAAAGGAAATACTGACACCACGAAAGCATTGAAGATCAATGATAACAGCAACAAGGAATTGTTAAGCATATCAGATGTAGGAACTGTACGTCTTGATAATTATAAGAATTACAGTTTCTTAGGAACAGATGCTAACGGTTACTTAAAAGATGGAGCTGCATTGAATATACCCTCTATTTCAACAATAGCAAACAGAAACATTACTACAGGAACTGTTGCTGGTGCTGTATCTTCTAATCTATCGTTTACAATAAACAAAAACAATGCTGAACTTATTTCTAGTAATGGGACCACTTTTACAATAAAAAAAGCAGGATATTATAGCATTACTGTTTATACACACTATGATATTAGCATGAATAATCCTAGTGGTGGATCAGCATCAACTAATATTTATAAAGGGGCAAATTCTATCGCTACTACTTTAACAGGACATGGAGATGGAACAGCTGGCATTGGCCATAGTACAACTATTACTCAGTATTTTAATATCAATGAGACTTTCCATATTAATGTACAATATACCAGGACTTACAGATGCGATCGAGCATCCCTTAATGTTGTTTATTATGGCACTTAGTAAAGTATTTCAGTTTGTCTTCATGATAATTTAACAATTCAAAAAAATAAAAGCAAGCTAAAAATTGATACAAACGTTAAGAAAATATTCAACTGTTTTCTTCGTCCGGATATGGTGAATTAAAATTCTGGTATCCGGACGATTTTAGTTTGTGTTTGTTAATCCATTTGTATATAGTTAGTGATATTCATTTAGTGAATTATTATTTTATCTGATATATTCTGGAGCTTTTAATTTATTGTCAGTTTTGTTTAAAATCTTATAAAAAAGTGTCAAGAATTGAAATATCGCAATAATTAATTGATGGTAATTAATTATTACATTTTTAGCAAAAGATGGGATTCTACCTGAATATTACATCCAGCAATAAAATATAGACAAGTTTGAATTGAATGGATTAAACAGAACATATTCAAGAGGATATCAACTAATAATTGGTTATTGATTAAATAATAAACTTAAAAGATTATTATATTTACTTTTTAATTAAAAACCGTATGATAAAATTTTTACTTTTTTTGTTATTGTTTTCTTTTATGATAATTGATGCCCAACAAAAAATGACTGTACAAAAAATTGATAATTGGCTGAAAAAGGCGGATATGTTACATGTTGAAGGTAAGGTAAATGAATATGTAGAACAACATAGAGCAATTATAGAAGCATCGGAGAAAATTAATTATTCTAAAGGGATTGCTACGGGTAATATTCGTCTTGCAGCTGCATATTCCTTCGAGAGGGAGTTCAAGAAAAGTATACAATACCTTGAAATAGCAGAAAAAGAGGAATATACTAAAACTGATTATGAATTACAAAGTAATATACTTAGACAGTTAGGAATGTGCTATAATGAAATTGGTTTAAGCAAAAAAGCTATATACCAGTTTAAAAAAATGAAGTCAGTTGCTTCTCAAATAAAAGAAAAAGAGAATCGTGACTTTTTAGTTAACTTTTCACAAAACAATATCGGGGTAGTTTATAGCGATTCCGGACAAGTAGATTCAGCATACGCATATTATAAAACAGTATACAAGAACCTAAATTCATTAGAAAATAAAAATCAAAGACTAAATACTTTATTAAGTATTGTAACTGTTAATATGGCTAAAACTAAGTTTAGCCAAAACCAATTGGATTCTGCAATGTACTATCTTCAACGTTACAATGCATATCCAGCCAATGGAAAGAACAATTATAATAAATATATGGCAGCGGAGCTGATGGGTAAAATCTATTTTACCAAAAAGCAATATCCTCTTTCATTGGAATATTATAATATAGCACTACAACTTACAGAGAAAGGTAGATATAAGACAGAGCTGAAAGACTTATACTATTTATTATATGAAGTTTACAGTAAGCAAGGTGATCAAACTTCTGCAATAGAGTATCTCAAGAAGTATACTGTGTTAAATGACAGTCTGAAGAATATTGAAATCTCAAATATAGATGCGCCCATTAATAGACTAATCAAAGAAAATGAAGAGCCTTTGAAATCTAAAAGTAAATATTTATTATACTGGGCAACAGCAGGAGTATTAATTTTAATAAGTATATTAATCATCCTACGATACAAACACAAAGATGAAAAAAGAAAAATTGTAGATCATTTAACGATCAAAAATCAGGAGACCAAAGAGCTGAAGCAACAATTGAACGTTGCATTTGATGAGATTGTTGAGCTTGCTAAAAATAATGACCCTGTATTCCTTACCAGATTCGAAGAAGTTTATCCTCATGTTATAAAAAAATTATTACAAATAAATCCTGAATTACAATCCAGTGAACTCAAATTTTGTGCATTGTTATTTCTTAGTTTTTCAACTAAAGATATTGCAAGATATACTTTTGTGCAGCCTCAGTCTATACAGACGAGAAAGAATAGACTAAGAAAGAAACTGAACATTGGCACAGGGGCAGATATTTATATTTGGATGAAAAATATAAATAATTTAAGATCATGATATATTTGTTTATACTAATCATTGAATAACGTCGGAAGATCTTGCTAAGAATTTGAATCGGAGGCTAAAAAAAACGAAGCTAGTAGAGCAAGAGTGTAACCCTCTCTAAAACTCAGACTGGCATCCAGGTGAATTTTAGGTAGAGCTACAGGTTCCGACTAAATAAAAATGGCACCATTTGGCTATATGTGACCTCGGCAGGCAGGCTTAGTAGTATAGGTAATGGAATCCGCATGAGGACAGGTTAGATTTTAAAAACATATTTAATGCTGATTTAATAAGTGCTATTTCCCCAGAACTAAAGCCTGTTGGTATGGTTGAGGAATTGCTAGGCTGAATGTAAACCCTCAAGTTCATGTCGGCATTTCTGATATAGGGAAAATTGCTGGTAGTTGCATGCTTCGAACTTACTTTTACTCTTGTGGAATCTAAAAGCTTAGATTTGAACATCATTATATCTCCCTCAACAATAAGTGTGTCCCCACGGACTTTCAAGTCCTCAGTTTCAAAACCAAGTTGTCTTTTTTTTTACAACTAACAGATTTGGGTCTTGCTCAGATGATTTGGCATTCGTATCATCTTTTTCACAGTTTGATAGGGTAAGTAAAAATATACCCGATAAGAGAATAAGAATTGTATTTTTCATCATCGCAAATATTTTTGTTAAGTTACTATAATTAATCACATGCGTGTGTACTATTTTAATTTTAACATTATCTAGAATATTATGAAGTTAAAAAGAGAGCGATTCTAAATAGGGTACATCTGAATTTTATAAAGAAATTAAATCTGGCATGCAATACATGAAAAATTAACAAAAATATTGTAGCAGATTAAAATGATAGAACGTTTAGATTAAAAGTGCAGTTCAGTAATTATAAATTTAGGATGATGAGAAATTTATTTTTATGTACTGTTTTAGCGTTACTAAGTATATCCTGCAAGAAGGATGATGTATATTTCCAAACCGATACCGGTCTTCAGGTTTTTATCTCAAATGGTGATAATGTTGACCTGCTTGATGAAAAGTCGGAAATAGCCGACAAAGTTGATCTGAAAAAATTAAAAATTATATCTTCCGGTAACAATGATAAAAATCCTTCACCTGGGAAAGGAAAATTGGTTCCTGATATTATTTCTTCTGATTACTTTAGGATTGAAAATAAAAGTGACAGAAAATGTCTGGTATTAATTTTTGATCCCATTTATTCTGAATCAATTTTGAAAATAAATTATAATAACGGCCTATCGGATGATATCCTGACTGCTGATCTGGTGGATAAAAACGGAAAAGTAGTGTATAATAAAATCTATCTGAACAAAGTTTTGATCTGGGATGCGGCCAATGATAAGGATAAATCTATCTATTTAAAAAAAGGACCAATCACGCACATTCCATGCGATAAACCATCACAGGATTTCAATTATTCAATGCTTTAATTTTGTCGTATTAATGCCTGATTTTTTTTTCTTTTTCTTTGGAACGTGAATAATCTCAGGCTCTACATCACTGGCATCTCCAAATCTTAAGAGTGAAAAAAGTCCCGCTGCCAGTTCAACAGCTTTAAATATGTGCTCAAAAGCAGAAATGGGAATGTGATTGCTGACGGATAGCTCGTTACAGATTTTATTCATTTCAGCGAGTAAGTTTTTATCATCCGTTCTTTGTGCATCCGGATTTTTCATCCGTTCAAGCCGGATAGATTTTTCCAGCGCATCCATGACAGATTCCTGATATTTTTTCTTTTCTATAGCAAAAATATCGGGATCAGTCAAAAGTATGGTATTTCTGCTTTTCAGATCAGCAATTTCCTTTTTCAGATTTCCTATTTCCTTTTTAAGTTCGGACATGTTTTTGTTTTTTGCTTCCAGTTCCTTGCTGGCTTTTAAAAGTTCAGCATTATATAATCTGAAAGCATCCCCGTAATTCCTGGTTGTTTTATCAAGATTAATCTGCTCGATTCCTAAGAAATTGGTTTCTTTGATGATAAGATCATTGAATTTACCGGAAGCCAGCTGCGCTGTCATCTCCTGCATTTTGATTTCAAGGGCTTTTAATTCCTCTTCTTTTTTCTGTATCTTAAATTCTACCGCTTCCAGCCGGCCTATTGAACCAGAAGTACCTCTTTCCATACCCAGACACTCGGCAGCAAGATCCTGCATTTTAGAGTAATGAAAGGACTGATGCTTTAGTGTCTTTCCTGTTTTCTGGTCTTGCCAGTCGGCAACAAGATGTGCATGATAGTTGGGTTTCCATTCTTTGGATTCTTTATCCCAGTGCCCTTCATCTTTATGTATGGCAATCTGAAATACCCTTATTCCCAGTTCCTGCTCCAATCTTCGAGAAAGATCGTGAAGGTCTTTCATGGTAGTATCTTCTCTGATCACGACCACCGCTTCACGGACAGGCATCGCATTGCGCTGTAGTTTGCGGCCAGACTTTTCTTTACAATAGGCTTTAATTTTTTGTATCCTATCTGAAATCTTTTCGTGCTGCCAATACTCATTATTTACCGTAAGCTCTTTACGTATATATTCAAAAGTTTTTTTTCGAAAATTATGCATCTCTGAATCAGCTTTAGCTTCTTTAAAATTGATGGAAGTTTTCATGATATTTATTTATGATAGCTGTGTCTAAAACTTTATATTTAAGGAATTATAAAACATACTTTATATTGGTGCATGGACTATAGTGATCGAGATCGGAAGCGACTGCATTTTTTTAGCCCCTGCTAGGCGAAGTAGAAACTTTGTTGAGAGCGAAGCGAACTTCAAAGTTGCGAATGAGCTCCTAACTTCTCCGCGTAGTTTTAAAATTGCAAGCATTTTAATAGACAATAGATCCATTCTTAAAACAGAATTTTGGAACATTACTTTTTATAACGCCGGGATTTTCATTCATCTTTTAAAAAACACAAAACGAGGTATCCAACTAAAAGGCGGACTTCTTAAAATTATAAGAGCCAATTAGAAGAATAAAACTATATTAAAATTTAAGTGGACTGTATCAGTATGCAGGTACTAACTACCAACAGAAAAAATTGAAATTCCACTTACTAGTATCTCCATCAATAAAGGGCTGATAATTTAGCTTTCATTGATAACCAAAGCCAAACAGTTCCTTGTAAAGCCCTTGTAGAAGCATACCTCACTTTCAGAATTAATTTTCTGAAAAATGAAAATATGCTACATAAAGAAACTGTCAGTAAGGAAATGTGGGAGCTTCTTCAGAAACTGATGAAAGAGGAAAGACTAAAGGATTTTACCTTGGTAGGTGGCACTGCACTCAGTCTAATGCTTGGTCATCGTTTAAGTATTGATATTGATCTGTTTACAACTAAACCGTTTAATGAGAAGTCTATCCTAAACTATCTCTCGAATAACTATCCTGTAGAAGTTAAAAATACATTTGAAAATACACTACTTTTGAAAATATCTGAAATCAAGGTCGATATCCTTGCCCATCAGTATCAATGGCAATTGCCTACAATAATAACAAAAGAAGACATTAGGTTGGCATCCCTTGAGGATATAGGAGCTATGAAACTTCATGCTATATTTCAAGATGGAAGCAGAATAAAAGATTTCGTTGATATGCATTTTCTACTGGAACACAATTCCCTTAAGACTTATCTTGATTTTTATCAAAAAAAGTACGGAGGAAATCCCTCACTTGCTGCCTTAAGTTTACTACATCACGATAATATTGATAGGAATGTACAAGTCAAGATGATAAAAGGTAAAGATATAACCTGGCAAAAGATAGAAGAGAGATTAAAAAAATCAGTACATAACCCATTACTTAAATTTACTGAAATCAAAGAGCAAAATAATAAACAAAAGGGACGCGGATTCAAGCGCTAAACTTTCATATATCACTATTATTCAGTAAATTTATACTATGAAAAAAGGAAATAAAAAAAGACCATGCTTTGATATCGATCCTTCATTCTTTTGGGATTTTGATTTAGATGCGATGGATCTAGATAAAGCCTATAAATCAATTATTGCTCGTATTGTTGAACGTGGTAACCAAAACGACATTGATAGAATTGTAGAATTTTATACTTACGAAAGAGTCGTCAAAGCAATTCGTAACGAAATCCATTTCCTGCCAAATTATGCAATTGATAAAGCTATAGAATTTTTCCCCGAACTTAGAAAAGAGGAGATGCACTGCTATATTAATCGTAAGGATAAACCATATCATTGGATATAGCTAAAAAACTACTTATTTGATCAGTAACTCAAAACCAATTATATTTTTGAGAAAATAATTTCTCGTATTAAAATTGAAAGGTGCTAGCTACATTGGGTGAGGCAATGCCCGGTAAAAATTAGCTTCTTTTTCCTTTTGATAAAAATGTAAGGTGTCCGCTTTTTAGCGGACTTCTTGCATTTTAAATAATTGTATCGGAAATGGCAAAATACTAGTTAATTATATAGTTTATTTTTTTTACAACTAATTTCAGCATCCTCAATTAATTAAAATTTATTTAAAAATACTTGGGTATAAGTATTACCACATATAAACATTTAAAAGAGTCTTGGTTTGTACTATCAAAAATTTGAAAAGCCAAGTTTCCTTTTCCACTTTGAAAAAATTGTTAAGGTATCTGACTAAAAGAGAGACTTTTTACAATCTATAACACAGTTAAGTTATAAGGAATGAATTAATGTTAATTGGTAAAGGCTAACTCCATCATTAGATGACAATCTACTTAGACTATTAAAGAATAAATCTAAAATAAGAACACCTTAATATTTAAAACTGCTTTTATATCTGCACATACTTATACTTTTAGTAATCTATAAATACATGCTTCTATTCATAATAATGATCAAAAATTTATTAAATTACAGGACAGGTATAATACAAATTCCAGATAAGTTGGAATATCACAAAGCTGAAGTGTTCCTTTTTCCTCCATACTTTTAAAAAATACTTTTATATGAGAAAGCTGACCAATAGGAAATGCTCTGCATAAAAACGGTTGCTGAAGTGATCTCGAAATATCAAAATTGACAAAAAATTATACAGCTCTAGTTCTATTGGATTTTAAAATGGAAGCCGTTCGTTGCTTCTTATAAATAAAGGACAGCGAGTTTTTCCATATACTCTAATTATCTCTGTATAAGTATTTAACATAAAAAAAATATTCTTTTCCATTTGAAATAAAATTTTATATTTGTAATCAAACTAAAATAATTACCATGAAAAAAATAAGAAAAATCTCCACTAACCCTCTGTTTATTCTTCTACTATTGACCAATTATATTTTATATAGTTGTTCAAGCGAATCAAATGATTTGGAAAATAATGAAAATTCATCTGTTAATAAAAGTTCTGTGAATAGTAATAAATTACAAAATTTTACTGATGAAGAAGTCTTTAAAGGTGTAATTTTTATGGAAGGAGATGTTGCTGAATTATTTCCTGAATATAAAGAATTAAATTTCAGAAATTTCATAGATGACCAAGATGACATAAATGAAATTGTCAATTTCCAAAACGTCTTAATGAATTCTATAAAAGATGAAAATCCAGAATTTTTGAGCAACTTTAATGAAGAAATTACCTCTGGAGATTATGATAGAGTTAAAGAAGCTATTTCTCTTGCTAATACCGAAATAAAAAAACAACTTTTCAAAATCTACAATCTAACAGAATCTCAATTTGTAGAATTTCAAGACGCTTTTGCTAAAGGGTACTCTCAAGTAGATAAACCAACTAAAATTACTAAAGAATATTTGGCAGAATTAATAAATAGTATCAAACAAAATTCATCCACAGATAATCTTAATAATTCAACAGACAATATGGAAGGTAAAATCAATGTAGTTTACACTGATATGGCTCTAGTTCTTTATGGAGTTGTTGCTGTGGTAGTTATGGCTGTTGCTGTTGGATTTATTCATTCGGTCGCATTGGCAGAAAGTGGAAAAACCAGTGAAAATAATTTTTATTACGAAAATTTTTATGCTGATATTACTTTAAAACTAAAAGGTAAATAGGGGCGAACATCTGAAAAATGAAATTATTTTATAAATCTCCAAGATTCTATCTTGTGATTAGTGTCATTTTTGTTTGCACATTTATTTTAAAGATATCCTCTGTCTATTTTGGTAACAGTCCTTTAAATAAAAGTAAAGAAACAAAAAAGAAATATATTTTATTATTTCCACAGGGTTGGGCTTTTTTTACAAAAGAACCAAGAGACCCTCTAATTCACTTTTTCTCTTTTTCGAATAACAAATTCGATAATGTTATTGATAAAAATTTTTCTCTAAATACTTTTTTAGGAGCTTCTAAAAAAAGTAGGATCGTAAATATAGAGCTTCAAAAGATAGTCAATAAAATTATTAGAGACTCTGTACAACATAGTTCCGAAAAATTTTTAGGAATTAATGAATTAAAGAAAAATGTTTCAGATAGAAATATTGATTTTACTAAAGTTAATATTGATAAAAAGTATATACCAGATATAAATAATGGAAAATATTTAATAGTGATTGAGGAACAGCTTCCATGGGCTTTACTTAGCAAAACTTCCAATTATAAAGCTAAATTTGAAATATATCCAATTGAAGTAGTAAAGAATTGAAATGAAAGCAATTATTAATTATTTGGAAAATAATTTGATATTTAATCAAAAGATAATTTTAGCTAGATGTTTTTTAGCGTTTGGAGCCCTCCTTATCCTTTTGTTTAACGATTCATATGAGATTTCTAATATAGATATTGGCTTACTAGCTGATCGGATCGAAAATAAATTTTCTATAGATTTTAGTATTTTTTCTTTCTTTTCTCCTCCTATTGCTAAAGCAATATGTATCTTTATTTTACTATTTGTTTTTACAGGTTATTTGCCTCAATTATCCTGTTTTTTACAGGCTTGGGTACATTTAAGTATTTGTAATTCATTTGTAATTGTTGAAGGGGGAGACCAGGTTGCTTCAAATCTTTCATTATTGTTAATACCTGTATGTTTATTTGATACAAGAATTAATCAATGGAATAAAGAAAGAATTAATCTGTCTCTTTATTTGAAAAATAGAAATGTTTTTTTCGGAGTATATTATTTCTTAATAAGATTACAGGTGGCCGTCATATATCTTCATGCCGGAGTAGGTAAATTATACAAAGAAGATTGGAGAGATGGAACCGGACTTTATTATTGGCTTAATAATAATATTTTTGGAGCCCCCGATTTTATTTTAAAATATCTAAATATACTTACTTTAAGCTCATTTTCTCCAGTTATTTCATGGTCAATAATTTTTTTAGAATTAGGACTATTTGCATGTATACTAGCTACAAATAGAAGAATATTGATGCTTTTCTTTTTTCTAGGAGTTTTATTTCATTTTTGTATATTTATACTGCATGGTCTTATGTCTTTTATGTTTCCAATGATAGGAGCATTAATACTATATTTGGATAAAAACAATGATGTATATAACTATTTAAAAACATTATATTATGAACGAAGATAATGAAGATAACTGGAAATTTGGCATTTTTTACTATAATAAAGATGACAAGAGACTGTTTCCTCCTAAGAGAAATAAATTTTTAGGTTGGACCGTTAACTTTGCTAATCCTTATTCTATTTTAGCAATGTTGCTGACAATTATATTATTAATTTTAGTAGTAGAATGGATTAAAAAAATATAAATTTTTTAATCTAAATATTTTTCATCGTAAAAAACAACAATGGGAGCTGTCTGCAATTACAGGCTCACTGATCAATTTTGCAGGATTCTACATAGATAAGCTAACAAGAGCTAATTGATTTTAAAAAAAAATCATCTATTATTACACTAAGGTGTCCAACTAAAAGGCGAACTTCTTAAAACTCTATAATTAAATTGTTATCTTATAACTAATCACAATTGAAATAGAAAATTTAAAGGGTGGGCGGTTATATATTGCAAAATTACTATTTTTCCGACCAGTTATAACAGACTAAAAATCTTTCACGAGACATTGCATAGTTGTGAATTGCTCTCAAAAATTATTATCTACGTGATTAGTCACAGAGTTCCGAGAACCGATATCCAAATACTTTAAGTTGTGAATTGCTTTCAAAAATTATTACTTTCGTGATTAGTCACAGCTTCACACAATTTCAGGACGGTTCAGTGAGCGTTGTGAATTGCTTTAAAAAATTATTATCTTTATGATTAGTCGCAGCCACAGAAAAACGAGCTACCAGTCTATTACTGTTGTGAATTACTTTTAAAATGTATTATCTTCGTGATTAGCCGTAGCTCAGTAGTAAAAGAATGCTTACCGCACGCAGTTCTGAATTGCTTTCAGAATTTATTAACTTAGTGATTAATCACAGCTTCATACAATTTCCGGATGCTTCTCAGAGCGTTGTGAATTGCTTTCAAAATTTATTATCTAGTGATGAATCACAGCTTAACACTGCGCCATCTTAGGGAGGCACTTGTTGTGAATTGCTTTCAAAAATTATTACCTTAGTGATTAGTCAAAGCCCGGCGGATTAATAAGGAAAGAACCTTCATGTTGTGAATTGCTTTCAAAATTATTACCTTCGTGATCAGTTACGGCAACACTTCATTGGAAATGAAAACTTTGATCGTTGTGAATTGCTTTCAAAAATTATTATCTTCGTGATTAGTCACAGCCGAAAATGCCCAGGGACTTAAAGGTGACATGTTGTGAATTGCTTTCAAAAATTATTATCTTCGTGATTAGTCACAGCAAGTTCGCTATGTCGATCCAAATAGTTCTTGTTGTGAATTGCTTTCAAAAATTATTATCTTCGTGATTAGTCACAGCTCATTAACCATACTTTCAAGGCAGCAAGCCGTTGTGAATTGCTTTCAAAAATTATTATCTTCGTGATTAGTCACAGCTTAGATACAACCGATATGATGGTGTAGAGTGTTGTGAATTGCTTTCAAAAATTATTATCTTCGTGATTAGTCACAGCTTGATGCAGAATAATTTGAATTATATTCCTGTTGTGAATTGCTTTCAAAAATTATTATCTTCGTGATTAGTCACAGCACAATGCCACAACAACAATGAATATTTGTAGTTGTGAATTGCTTTCAAAAATTATTATCTTCGTGATTAGTCACAGCTGTTGCAGAATATACATCTGATGCTAAACCGTTGTGAATTGCTTTCAAAAATTATTATCTTCGTGATTAGTCACAGCTAAGAATGGGTAAAACCATTAAGAAGTTAGGTTGTGAATTGCTTTCAAAAATTATTATCTTCGTGATTAGTCACAGCACTGACATTTGACAAAGATACTGACATTGAGTTGTGAATTGCTTTCAAAAATTATTATCTTCGTGATTAGTCACAGCTGACATATTGACAAAGATACTGACATATTGGTTGTGAATTGCTTTCAAAAATTATTATCTTCGTGATTAGTCACAGCTGACATATTGACAAAGATACTGACATATTGGTTGTGAATTGCTTTCAAAAATTATTATCTTCGTGATTAGTCACAGCATAACACACAAACTCGAAGATCTATTTCCTGTTGTGAATTGCTTTCAAAAATTATTATCTTCGTGATTAGTCACAGCTGACTCCACTAACGCTCATAATTGCATCTTGTTGTGAATTGCTTTCAAAAATTATTATCTTCGTGATTAGTCACAGCGGCTATGGTAATCCAGAAGACCGAAAGGCTGTTGTGAATTGCTTTCAAAAATTATTATCTTCGTGATTAGTCACAGCAGAAGAAAGCACTGGATGGTGTAACAATTTGTTGTGAATTGCTTTCAAAAATTATTATCTTCGTGATTAGTCACAGCTTTCATCAAACACAAAGTTAAAGGGTAACGGTTGTGAATTGCTTTCAAAAATTATTATCTTCGTGATTAGTCACAGCATGAGTCAAACGAAGATTGTACACTTGCGCGTTGTGAATTGCTTTCAAAAATTATTATCTTCGTGATTAGTCACAGCGCTTTGCACAGGAAGATATAAGATTCGTCAGTTGTGAATTGCTTTCAAAAATTATTATCTTCGTGATTAGTCACAGCTGGTACATATTTCAAAACCAAGAGAGATTTGTTGTGAATTGCTTTCAAAAATTATTATCTTCGTGATTAGTCACAGCGCTTTGCACAGGAAGATATAAGATTCGTCAGTTGTGAATTGCTTTCAAAAATTATTATCTTCGTGATTAGTCACAGCTGGTACATATTTCAAAACCAAGAGAGATTTGTTGTGAATTGCTTTCAAAAATTATTATCTTCGTGATTAGTCACAGCCTCAAAAAAATAATCTACTGGTTTTCAGTAGATTATTTTTATATTTAGAATTTAAAATTTAGAATAATTCAAGCTGCTGAAAGGTTGGAGGTGGCTCTTCTTTATTCCTGGCAAAGAAGATTTCAATATCTCCAAATTGTTTGTCCGTGATGCACATAATGGCAACTTTTCCGGCTTTTGGAAGCATAAATTTAATTCTTTTAATATGAACCTCAGCATTTTCCCGGCTCGGACAATGGCGTACATACATTGAGAACTGAAACAAGGTGAAACCATCATCAATGAGCGCCTTGCGAAAACGGTTAGCATCTTTCATATTCGCTTTGGTCTCAGTCGGGAGATCATATAATACTAAAACCCACATAATCCGATATGCGTTAAACCTTTCGGCGTTCATAACAGTTCAGGATAAGAAATTAATCTTTTTTCTCCTGTGTAGCATTTGTAAAGCGACGAAACCGTCATTTTTAAAGCAACCAGCAATGGTCTTGTTTTATCATCAATGCGCACATCTTTGGTTGCAATCTGCAGAATATGAGCCTTAAATTCTTTTGTCAGTTCTTCTGCATCAGGATGAATTTCCAGCCACTGCATTACTAGTAAATCAATAAACGGACGATAAGGTTCCATCAGATCATCGGCAAGGCAGTAAGGATTATATTTATTTTTATGAAAAATTCCCAATACGGGCAATAATCCTGTTTCAACAATAGCCCTGGCGACAATACTTCTGAGAACCGCATACCCGAAATTAAAGAACTGATTTGGTGATTCTCCGAAACGCTGTCTCAAAAAATCAAGGCTGATCAGATATTTCCAGTAATGCTGAGCTGCAATACCTTCCATATTGCTTAAATCCCCAGACTTTACATTTCTTTGGTATTCAACCATTGGTTCATAATAGTTTCCCAACTTCATCAGAACATTTTTCTGATTTTCAATCTTACATTCCACGGTCTGTTTCCAAAGTTGCTTTTTCAGCGGTTCACTGGCTTCAAGCTGATCTTTTACCCGGTCAGAATGTTCAGTATGACCATACAGTGGAAGCATAATTCCGTGCGGTAAATGATGCGCATCACAACTAATGACCACCACATTATTTCCCATCATCTTCTGAATCAAATTATGAGAAATGGTAATCTGATAATGATCCAGCATCAGCAAACCCAAATCTTCCACAGGAACACTCCCCTTTTCCATTTTGGTTTCTGGACAGAGGATTTTCAGCTGCTCATCTTTGAGCTTAAGATAAGCGGGATTACCAATGTAGATTGAGCGGGTGATCATAATTATATCTTTGAAATATTACCTAAACGGTCGACTTTAAGTTTTACACAATTTTCTTTTATCATAATGGGCTTACCGTTTTTATCAAGCATACAATTACCATCATAGAAATTCTGCATTCTCTCACTTTTACTATTTGTACCATTTTCATTTTTTATTATTTCTGTCGCATTTGCATAAGGAATAAAATGGCCCTCACCTCCTGTACAACTAACAAATTTATATATCCTTTTAACTTGTTCGTCAGAAAGGCTTTCAAAATCATTACTTGTCATATTACCCCACTCATCATCAGATAGAATATAAACCAAATCATTCGGGCATAAATAGAAATCATTTGTATTTTTTAAATCAACCACAGGTAAACCTTGTTTTTGCCTTTCAATCACCTCATTCAAAGGAATGGTTTCATAGCTTCTCTTGCTGTTTTTATCTTGGTGCACTGCAAAAAACAAATTGGTTCCTTTTGCGGTTTCTACGTATTTATCTTTTTTATTTCCGGCTTGTCCTATCTGAAATTTACTTCCCAGTTCAAAAACTCTTACTTTGTTGATGGGTTGATGGGGTTTGCCATCATTATACTTCTCAATACTTTTATTCAAATCTTCAATTCCTTCGGGTGAAAAAGCCAATTCAGGGTTTCCGTCTTTAAGCATTAAATAATTTTTGAGAATTTTCTGAATCCCGGTATCAGTAATGGAGCCTATTGATTTTAAATCGAATGAAGTATCAAGGCTTTTCCTCGTTGCTGTTAAAATTTTTCCTTTTGGAACTTTTACCCAAGGTAAATCTACTTTACCGGAAACCGTATCTTTATGCATTGGTTTTCTAATCGCCCAATTTATTCCCTTTTGCTCTACTCTTGCCTTATTTCTTGCACCATCTTTCTCTACATATTTTTCGTAATAATTAGTCGCTTTATTAATGACCCTAAGGTTTTGCTTAAAACTTACAATAACCGTGTCCAAATTATGCTTAACATCTACAGTAAAATTTTCCCAAGGTTTTAAAAATTGTTTTGGCACTTCTCTTTCGATTTTCTCCCCTGTTTGCGTATGGAGATAAACAACTCTTTCAAACTTCATTAATTTCTTTTTCAAATCGTAGCGGTTGGTTTCCGATTTTGCCGATTGATTATTTAATAAATTTACATGATCCTTTGTAGCACAAGCAATTACCAAAGCGTCCAGAGCATGATGACGATGGTCTATTCTTTTTTTAGAAAAACCTTTGGAATATTCAATTGGAACGGTCGGCAAAAACTTTTGAAAATTTTCGTTCCAGGCGGTAAAATCTGTCGAATTGGTCAGCTGATTCATTCTTTTAAAACGGGGTAAAATCAAGTCATTCCAAACATCATTCAACCCCCAGTCTTTTTTCAATTGGGTAGTAATTTTTCCATTTCCGGGAACAATGTTTTTAGAATTTACTCCTTCATCCGAACCATCTTCTAAGCGAACAATATTAGAAAGTATACTGGAAATATATTTACTAATATAACGAGTATCATTGATCTGACGTTCAATCATTTTTTCAGGAATATCTTCCAAAAGAAGTTTATTTCTTTTACTTCGGTTATTGACGTAGTGCTTCTTGACAAAATCTTCGTATTCGTCAATATCAAAAACCTTTACACTTTTCCCGAAACCAAGTTCAATAATAGTTCCTCCAAACTGCTTAATAAATCCAAGTCCGATATAATTATCCTTCAGTTTGTTAACCGCCGATTCACAAATAATTTTATTACTAAAACTGTCATCAAAGTATCGGCTTTGTGGAATAATGTGTTCAATTTCATATTCTGGTGTAAACAATTTATTTAGTGGAATAATTTGTCCGGTATAAGGCGATTTGTATTTCTGTTCCAGCCAAAGTTTATACCGTTTTAAATCTGAAGGAAAAGGTTGCGCCGTTTTGCTTATTTTTAAATATTCATCTTCAATTTCAATGCCTGAATTTAAAACACCGTCCTCATAAATTTTCAGAATTTCTTGTTGCTGGGGCGAAAACGGACGAACATTTTCTACAGCATGATCATTCATCATTTCTGCTAATAGAGCTTTAATGCGGAGATTCGTATTTTCGTTTTCAGTAATCTGGTTTGTGAGTTTCTTTCTTTCGTCAGCTGGAAGTTTCATTTCCCTTCCCAACTCTATATGAATTTCATTGAAGAAATCTTTTGCTCCTTTTCCATATTTTAGCCAAATATCTTTTACAACACGTAAAGTTTCTGTAATGACCTGCTCTACAATTGGATTGCGAAGCGAGTGGTGTTTAAAATCTTTCAAAAATTCTTCCAAATCATCAGCTGAATTCCATTTCCCTGTTATTGATGCTTCCGAATGTCTTCCATATACAATATATTGGGCCAGCCACAATTGTAAACCCTGGAAATCATCTTCACTCCTAAGATGGACCGCCTTTTCTCTTACCCTATCTTTTATATTTTCATCATATTCTCCATTAATGATTTTCTGAATCCTGTCTTTTGAAAACTTATCAATATTGGCAAAATCCCAATACTTACCCAATCGCATTAAAGGCAACAATTTCTTAATTGCTTTTTCCGAAAAAGAACCATATTCACTTTTAAATGGTGGAAATTTTATGAAAGCCTCGAAAAACGAATTTTCGTCAAGTTGATTTTTTAACGCAAATGATTTCAAGGCTTTTTCGTATTCTATTTTATCATTCACAGAATAGATAATATGCCAAATCTTTTGTTCCATCTCCCTCGTCAGAAAATCATCGGAAATATTTTCTACTTTCTCCAATCGGGTTGCAATCATCGTCTTTGTTTCGTTGCAGGGGTATTTTTTATCCTCTACAAAATTCCAGCGATGTGTTTTGTCACTGAGTTTAAAATGTTTCAATAAAGCTTTTTGATCAATTTCTTTTCTGTTGTTTAAAAACTCAAACAGATTTTCGATATCTTGGGTAGTGGTTAAAAATTCTTTGATAACGTTTTCATCATTATCTTTTTTGTATAGGTTAAGATTAAAAATCCATTGCCAAAGACGAAATTCCTGATAATATGGATTCGATTTTGGAATGGCTTTTAGATATTGTGTATGTTCTGCTCCATTTTCATCTTTGTATTTTCTGAATTCCAAAGTACAGTTGGAAATAGAAGACTTCTGGCTTCTCAACGGTCTTTGGTAGAAAACAATATCCTCCATAAAAAGATGTACAAAATCTTTTTTACTTAAAGTCAGTTGATGGGCTTCATTATTTCTGTACAACTCGTGAATACAACTATTATATAAATCATCATTTTGTAATTCCTGATGAAACTCCTTTTGCTTCTCTAATATATGTCTAAGCTCTTCTTTGTAAAATTTTCTTTCAATCGTACGAACCAATTTTCCTTTGATTTTTTGTTTAGGATTAGCAAGAAGTGTTTCGTATATATACATTCCAACGGTTTTATGAGATTGCTCGATTTCCTGCTCGGTTTTCTTCTTTACCAAAGTCCAATCGTTCTCACCCGGTGCCCGGAAACTTCTTTTTTCATTTCCGTCTTTGTCTGTTTTAACTCTTCCATCATCATTCAAATCAGTTGTTACAATAAAATCTCTTGTTTTATCTTTCCAATCAAACAACGATATTTTACTTGCCCTTCTGTAAATCCATCCATTTTCTAAAACCAAAGAATACCATATATCTGATTTGCTTTTTTGTGGCTCATCTGCTAGAACATCCACAACTTTTAAAGAATAAAATTCAACAAGTTTATTAGGATTTTCTTCCTGTTCTTCCCCACGCAATTGATAATATCCACGTTTTTGGTTAAAATTCAAAAGAATCCAGGCCAACTCCTCTTTTTCAATTTTTTGAGAAAGTGCCTTTTTACGGAGATAATAAATCGTCCAGTCGTACGGTATTCTTAAATCCTGTCCGTTCGTTTTAAAATCTTCAAGCATCTCGTTGAAAGAGTTTTGGAACAGAAATGAAAACTGTCCTTCAATATTTTTCCAGGCCAATTTTGGTTCAGTTTCAACTTTGAACTTCCCAAATCGTTTTTCAAAATCAATCTGTGAAGCATAGTGTTCTGGAAGGAAATTCAAAATGTTTAAAACCCTGTGAAGCCTCTCCCTTCGTAGAAGAAATCGTTCACGTAATCTTCTTACACTTCTGTATTTTGTACGTTCCGCAGTTTGCGAAACAGAATTTCCTTTACCAAAATCGCCCAAAATATCTTGAGACATCGGAATTATCCTGGTTCCCATTCCAAGAATTTCACCTTGTTTGTTTTCAAAATCCTGTTTTACTAAAGCCCACCCAATAGAGTTTGTTCCCAAGTCCAGTCCAAGTATATTTTTCATCGCTATTAATTTTGATACCACATAAAAATAGTAATAAAAAAAATATTCAAATTATGGATTCCCATAAATACAGTTAATTTTTTTCTTTTATATTTGTATCAATAATTTTGAAAGCAATTCACAATAAGGATTATTCCGTTGTGAAAACATTTAGCGCCTCGACTACCTTCGGGGCATTTTTTATTAGAATTATCATCTTTAATACATCAAACCTTTAAGCTTATTTAAATCCTCGACAAAATGGTTCGAGAATTGTTCTTTCATGACTACAAACCATCCTTTTTAAGGATGGTTTTTGTTTTATTATTATTCAAATATTTTTCATTAAAATTTCATCATCCTGGCTTTGATTTCTTAACAAAAAGATTCTTTCCTATTTCAATGAGCCTGGAATTTCAAAAATCAAATTCTGTTTTTTCGTGTAAACAGCAGAAAATTGAAAGAAGATATTTGTAAATAAGAAAAAAATATATAAATTTGCAACACCAAAATAAAGCAGACCTATAGTGTAACGGTAGCACTCCGGTTTTTGGTACCGTCAGTCGGGGTTCGAATCCCTGTGGGTCTACAAACCATCCTTTTTAAGGGTGGTTTTTGTTTTTATAATGAATTATAAAAAAAACAGACACTAAGTATCTGTTTTTATTTTCCGGTTTTCTTAATTGCATCCCCTGCAATAACTTTTATCTACATACTCCTTATTCCCTGAGGAGGACAGATAGTAACATCCTCCTTTCTCTCCAGTATAAAGAGTATGCCCATTGTACGTACAATATTCAGGTCCTGAATCCCCATTTCCTCCACAAGAATAAACAATGGGTGTAGATATTAATACAAATAATACAATTACTTTCTTCATGTTTTAAGCTTTTAATTTTACACAAAACTAAATCAGGTTTCATATAAAAAAATACGGAAAACCATAACCGGTAATACAATATACTTTGGCAAAAACGATCAGATTTAAAATAAAAAAGATCTCCAATGGGAGATCTTTTTTGATACTTTAAATTAAAAAAGTCTTGTAAGTATAATTTTATACTGTAAGCTTGCATCTCCATTATTGGTAAGGTCTATTGTTCCGGCTGAAGGCATTGTTAAGGTATAATTAAAGGCAATACTAGTACCCCCTGCAGCACAATTGGGAATACCTGACCAAACAACGGATGTTGTAAATCTGTTTACTTCAGTAAAAGTAGGGGCTTTAGCAGTGGTGTCAGTGTTTAAGATCCCATCCATTCCTTTGATAGAAAAAGAATTGTTAACAGCATTATTAGTGACATAATATTCTGCAATACCGATACGTCCGCAACTATTACTAACATTTACCACAGCTTTATATACAGCATTATTACCAAGTCCTGTGATCAAAGTGTTTGTCGCTCCTGAAGCAATAGTAACTGCATTATTAATAACGGTTCCATAAATGTTATCAACAGCTTTATTCAGAACACCATTTGCATCTGAATATACCGGTGTAATAAGAGTAGCACCTGCAGCAATATCCATAGTTCTTATTCGGGCGCTCCCTGAAACGTCTAAAGTATTTGTAGGAGTATTCGTAGCAATACCTATATTCCCCAGGGTTAAATCCATTGCCCAATCACTTCCACCAGGAACACGAGAAATAATAAATACCCCGTTATTTCCATTGAAATTAGGATTTATTCCCATTACTGCCTGTTTTATTCCTGTAGTTCCTGTAGTTCTTAAGATAGATAGTATAGAATTATTGGCTATTGGATTTTCTATCAGCAGTCCAGTATTGGTAGCTTCACCACCTCCAATACCTGTGGCAGATCCCCGATTTAAGACATGGAGATTAGATAGCGGGGTAAGATTCCCGATACCTACCATTCCTGTGGAGGTTACTATAAAATCATTGGCTTGTTGTACATCAGTTGGAGTACCCGTGGCCGGATTGTCTTTTGCTCCATCTACATGTAATGAGCCTTGAGGGTTTGATGTTTGTATCCCTACTTGGCCATTCGCGAAATTAGCAATTATTAACATTGATAATAGTAAAATGTTTTTCTTCATTTTATTAGTTTTTTAAATTTAGTAATATGATGTATTTTTTGAACTTTAAAATTTTATTTCAAACAATAATCCCTATATCATTTTTTGAATTTACTCCTTATAAAATCACTTTCTTTATGACGTACTGCAACTCTATAAAATATTATTTATCAACGGATTAAAATTAAGCACAAAACAAACACAAAACAATATTTGAAATAAAAAAAACAGCAACCATATATTAATTTAATTAAAAATACTATTCAATAAATAGCATTTAACTTATTAAAAACATATACATATGGCTATAATTTTATATTATATCCATTGTTAAAATCGTGAGACATTTATGATAAAAACACAGTTTTTTCCTTGCAAGGAGTTAAACATAAATCATATTAAAAGTTGATTAAATTCGAGGTAGGGAATAGTAAAAAAAAACTTTTAGCCATAATTTGGGGCATCAAAATTAATGTTACCCTCAAATATTGATTTATCGTGAACTATTCATGCTATTTTTAGTCTAAAAAATTCTTTTCCACTTTGTCAGTGTATTTCTGCTGAGACCAAAATATTTGGCTGTCTGTATATTATTCAATTTCTGTTTCTTTTGATAGTCTAAGATTTTAAAAATTGTAGACTTATCATAAGACCGGTGATTTCTTCCATTTAAGTTTTCTGAAGTGTTTTCTCCAAATATTATCTTATTAAGCTTTATTACATCCAGTCTGGAAAGCTCCTTTTTATTTAAAAAAAATAAACATTGCTCCCTTTTATCAGGGAATTTTAATACCAACAGATCATGGAAGATCTTTTTATAATTGGGCTTTGAATATTTCATATAACATATTATTATATTTCCATTACATAATTATCCTTATAGATCTTCATTAATATTTTTCAAGCCATTTATACAAAGTTGATTTTGGAATGTTATATTCTTCCATTACTTGTTTTTTTGTTCTTTTACCGGTACGGATAAGCTCAAGAATAAAATCAATTATTTCCTGAGTATACAGGTTTTTTCTAAACTGAGGGAGGACACTTTTTTTATCCTCTTTTGTCTGTACGCTACTTTTTTGGGGTGCAAATAGTATCAAATACTGGGAATAAACCCGAAAAAAATCATATTGTAACAGCTTGCTCCATCTTAATAATACATCTGTTGGAAGATCTTTCTGCAGATACATTACCTCTATTTCCTTTTCTGAAGACCGCATAAACTTACATATCCTTGTCATTTCAAATTCATTTTGTTCTACATGTGACTGAATCATGCTTCCAATGTGAATGTTTTTTAAATCCAATGCCATTGTCTTATATTTTGCTTAATTACAGGATACATCACTTAAACTGTGATTTAAATAGGCAGGGATGTGGAAAGTCCAGTATATCCCTGCCTGTCAACAACCATAAAAATAAAATATCCTCTTTCTCTTACTATTTAATAGCTGTTGCAAAAATGGAGCTCTCTGACCATGTGTCTCCAAATCGTGATATCACAGTTGTGCTGTTAGGTCCCCCACCTGTCACTGTATTTCCAGCAATATATCTATAGGTTTTATCTGATGAGGTTGTATTTTCAATAATAATCGTTCCCTGAAATACATCAAACTGTTGGGTATGCCCTGCAGAAGCAGGTCCTTGTACTCTGAAACTCATCAATGAAGGACCTCTTACATCATTAGATCGTGTAAGTGCAGCGCCTACCGCAACATTCCCTTCTCCAAAAGTACTTCTCACAAACATCCAGTCATCATTATCCAGATTACCCACTGTTTGTGCCAGCTGAGTAATGGTAACCGCCCATTTTCCCGGAGGCAATGTGACATACCTTCCTGTGTATTTATAAGTACCGTCATTAGCAAAAGGAATATTAATTCCAGCACCTCCTACGACACCTCCTACAGCTGTTTGAGAAGCAGGAATCCGCCATTCAGCAGTACCATTAGTATCAGTTGCCGTTAGTACAGCACCCACAGCTACAGAGCCGCTTGTGGCATTCTCAAATCTCCTTGTTCCGATGGTATGAAAATTGGCTTGGGGGTTAGTAGTTCCAACACCTACACGTCCATTTTTATTTAAAGTCATTAATGGATCACCTGCAACCGTAGCTCCTGCAAAAAATTGCAATACATTTGTTGCATTTCCCAATCCATAGAAATCATCACCAGCAGCATTGTTCCATAATGCTAATTTTTTTCCGTTTCCTGAACCTAAATCTAATAGATTTTTAGGTGTTGTTGTACTTATACCCACCCTATTAGTTAAAGCATCAATTGAAAATGTACTTCCATCTACTGAAAAGTGATTAGTACCTGTAAGAGCTGTACTTGTAAACGCTAAAGTGTTCCCAGCTTGTGCTACTGTACGATTTCCACTCAATGTCCCATTAGTATTGTAAATACTAGTATCAACAATACCATCTCTCCATGTAGCAACACCGTTCGCATCTGATGTTAAAACTTTATTGGCCCCCTGGGTTCCATCCACAATTTTAACAGCTCCATTAGTTGCAGAACGAATATCAAGCTTATTGGTAGGGTTAATTGTTCCTATTCCTATATTTCCGGAAGTATTAACCACAATATCATTTACCTGCTGTGCAGCTGTGGGAGCAGAATTAATATTATTATCTCTTGCACCATCTATGTGAAACATTGCTTGAGGAGTAGCAGTTCCAAAGCTTACATTCTGATTATCAGAGATAAAGATTCCCGGTTTTGCCGGATTATAAGCATACTTCCCTGTTTGTGCTGCACCCATTGCCAAACCATCAGAACCATAGATATTTCCTCCTTCAGTATTTTGCCTTATATAGTATCCAAAATTTTCCGCATTCTCACTAAAAACTAATGACCCTCCTGAACCGTCTGCATTTGCATTAGAATGAATTCTCAAAACTGGGTTAGCAACACTTCCAGATTGTGAAACCGGGCCTCCTACTCTCAGTTCATCTCCCATGACCTGGAGATTTGATTTTGGAACATCAGTTCCTACTCCTATTTTTCCTTCGTCAGTAGCGGTAAGGATTTCTTTGTTACCAGAATTATTAATTCTCATAGCTTTTGTGGCGGAAGTATTTCCTTTACTCTGAATGTCCAAAGTAGCTTGTGGGTCGGGAGTATTAATACCTACTTGAGAAAAAGCGAAATTGGCAACCAATATCCCAGATAATGTTACTATTTTTTTCATTTGTTTGTTACTTTAAAATGTTCAATTTTTTTTCGTGTGTATTTAGAATCGTATTGAAAAATATGACCGGTCTGAAATTTTCCAATGTTCGAATTAGATGATGCAAACTTACAGCCTGCAAACAAAAAAAATTCTACATCAAAGACACTTCAAGAAATAATCAACTGAAATACAATTAATTACAATGCAACTGAAGTAACTTTGAAGTAAGATAAAAAAGTGAATTATTAATGTTTTCCGGATAAAATTAAGAGGATAGAGAGGAGAATGATAAATACTTTACAGCTTTAACATCAATGGTTTTATCATTTAAAAAGCAGGGATCATAAATATCCCTGCTAATAAACACAAACACTTAGAATGAAAAAAAATTTTCGTAGTAAATGTATCAATATTATCTACCCAAGGTATTACTTCAAATATACATCACGATATAATGAATTAAAAAACAGTGTTTTATAAAATCAATGAAGTGTTTTTGAAGTACTCTTTTGCTAGATGTTACTATAAAAGGTATCGGTCGTTAATTAATTTTTTAAATAATATTCATAAAAAAGTTATTTTTGTTTAACTAATTTTAAAAAATATGTTCCCCAATTTTAGAATTAAAGCACTATATCTGATTTTCTTTTCCTTCTCAATATTTTTTGATGCTCAGGATTTTTCTTTTCAACCCGAACCTATAAAAACGACATTAGAATACAGAAAGAAACTAGACTCTGAAGGAGCCTTAAAATTTAATATTAATGCTCTTAAACAATATGAAGAAAATAATGATACTAAAGGTATTATTATGGCATATACTAATATAGGAAGTGTATTATGCGGACTTGACAGAAACAAAGAAAGTCTTGAATATCTTGACAAAGCTAAAAAAGAATTACTTTCTATTAATGATCCTCTTCTGAATGCCAATTTATATAATGAATATGGAAGGAACTATACACGTCTGGGACTTTATGAACAATCCAATGCAGCCTTTGATCGGGCAAAATCTTATATAAAGAAAATTCCTAATCTTAAACAGAAAGAATTTGCTCAGGCCTACAACTATTCATGGAAACAACAAAACTTGCCCAAAGATAAAAATCTTGATTCTTTACAAGCTATAAAGAAGAAAATACTGGGTTCAAAACCTAATATCACTTCTTATACAAGAACAGCAGATAAATTTATTGCTGAAAAAATTCATTTAGACTCAGCTGAATACTATATGAATAAGGCTCTTGCTTATTCTAAAAATGCATCTGATATTGAGAAAGCGACTGCATGGTTCAGCTATGGAGATCTATATAATGTAAAAGGAAATAAAGAAAAAGCACTTGAATATTATTTGAAATCACTTGATATATTTCAAAAAACGAAAAATACCCAAGCCTCTCTGCTGACCGTTTATGACACACTTTCCAGTGTTTATAAATCTTTAAATGAAATTGAAAAATCTAATGAATTTCTAAGAAAATACACCATTCTTAATGATGATATCAGTAAAAACGAAAAAGAAGCCATAAATCTTGCGGTTAATACGCTGATAGAATTAAAGCATGAGGAAAAAGGAAAGGAAAGAAAGATGTTCTACTTTATAGTCATGATTATTGTAGTATCATTTGGTCTATTATTATACTTTATCAGAAAAATCTATATTAAAAAAGTACTGAAAAAGGATAAAATTCTTGAGAAAAAAACCATTGAAACGGATGTTCTTAAACTCAAAGTAAATAATTCATTTGATGAAATCATCCAGCTTATGGAAAGCAGAAGCCCTCTGTTCCTGATGCGCTTTAAAGAAGTATATCCTGAATTCTATGAAAAACTGATTACACATACTCCTGAACTTACAGAACATGATATAAAATTTAGTGCTTATATCAGATTAAATCTTACAAATAAAGAAATCTGCCAATATGAAAATATTAGTTTACGGGGAATAGAAACAAAGAGATACAGACTCAAGAAAAAATTGAAACTTCCCTCAAGTACTGACCTTCAGAAGTGGATTCTGGAGCTGTAAAATAGGTCATGATTTTTTTAGATCATCAATCTCCTCCTGTAAAGATTTGATTCTGTCTCTTAATTCCTGGCTTACTTTTCCAGGGATTTTTTTAATTTTCCTTAAATCCAGGGCCAGCATTATAGAAGCTATCCCCATAAAAATAAAGGAAACACCTGTGAGCGTAACTAATGAAATTCCTGTAAACACAGGATTAAATATCAGCAACAGAGAAAATATAATTCCTCCAACACTGGCCAGCGCTACATTTCCCCAACTCATTATTCTCATACTTCTCAGGTCGAAAGCAAAACCAAGGAGCTGAAAGGAACGAAACAGTAAAGTGAATCCTATCACAAACGGAAGTACCGTCATTGAAATCTGAGGATTTGCGATGAGATAAACTCCTATTGCCGTAGTTAATAATCCGCTTACCAAAAACCAGCCCCAGCCCTGCAGGGATTTACTGTTCTGTAATGAAAAGAATATTTCCGTAATTCCCGAAAACAAAAAGGAAACACTGAAAAAAATAGAGAGTGTAACATAAGTTGCAAGCGGCACGCTGAATACATAAAAACCACAGATCAGAAATATAATTCCGAAGATTAATGGGATATACCAATGTTTTACGGTGTTGGTAAGTGTTTGAAATAAATTAGCCATAGGTGTCTTTTTTAGTCCTGCCTACTTTATTGGAACGGTTTTCGGCTTATCCGCAGGTATTTCAAACAGATTAAAATTTCACCTGAATTTGAAATATAACCTCTTACTAATGTACGAAAAATAACCGTAGAACATTGCAGATTCTGCGAATTGTTTCCACAAAAAAAGCATCAGATGAAGCCAATTTATAGAAATAAAGACAAAAAAAGGTGAAAATCATTTAATTTTCACCTCTCCAAAACATATTTAAATCTATTTTTATATTCTTACTTCGGTTTGTACAATTTGTACATAGCGAATAAAAAGCCAATCCATACCGGAATCAGGATCACCTGAATTTCCATTCCTGTAATACTCATCAATCCTAATATCAGAACCAAAAAGGCAATACAGATATAATTGGATACAGGATAAAATATAGAGGGGAATTTTGAATGAATTCCTGATGCATTTATTGATTTTTTAAACTTCAAATGGGTGTAGCATATCATCAGCCAGTTGATGATCAAAGTAGATACTACTAAAGCCATTAAGTATTCAAAAGCTTTTTCCGGCACTAATTTGTTAATGATAATACATATCCCGGCAAAGCATGATGAAATAAGAATAGCGTTGATAGGAACAGAATTTTTATTCAGTTTTTTCAGGAATTTCGGAGCATTTCCCTGCTGAGCTAATCCGAAAAGCATCCTGCTGTTACTGTAAACACTACTGTTATATACTGATAAAGCCGCCGTCAAAACAATCAGATTAAGAACATTTGCAATCAATGTATTGAACTGAATCACCTTACCAAAAATACTGAATTCAAGACCATTTAGATTTTGAAATACCATTACAAACGGGCTGGAACCTTCCGTAATATCTCTCCAGGGACTTAATGAAAATAAGATCACCAAAGCTCCTACATAAAAAATAAGAATTCTATAGATTACCTGGTTGGTAGCCTGTGGAATAGTTTTCTCCGGATTTTTAGCTTCTGCAGCTGTAATTCCGATAAGTTCCAATCCACCGAAAGAGAACATAATCATGGCCATTGCAGCAAATAATCCTGAATATCCGTTTTCTGTTTTATTAAATAATCCTTTTGGGAAGAATCCGCCATCATTCCATAAATTAGTAATGGTAGCTTTCTCTCCTCCTGTACCACTTATCAAAAGATATACTCCGAAGACAATCATGGCAATAATAGCTACTACTTTGATGATGGAAAACCAAAACTCTGTTTCTCCATAAACCTTTACGGAAGCAAGATTAAGCGCATTGATCACAATAAAAAAGAACAAACTGGAAACCCAGAGAGGTATATCCGGCCACCAAAAATGGATATAATGTCCTATTGCCGTGAGTTCGGCCATACTTACCAGGATATAGAGAATCCAATAGTTCCACCCTGAAGCAAATCCCGGAAAATTTCCCCAATATTTGTAGGCAAAGTGACTAAAACTTCCTGATACGGGTTCCTGAACAACCATTTCACCAAGCTGGCGCATAATAAAAAAGGCAATAATTCCTGCTAAAGCATAGCCTAAAATTACTGATGGTCCCGCCAGTACTGCAGCCGGCCCGATTCCCAGAAATAACCCGGTTCCTATGGCACCTCCAAGGGCAATTAATTGTATATGTCGATTTGTTAATCCTCTAACTAAAGTCTCCTTTTCTCCTGTTTTATTTTCGTTGCTCATTGAATGAATTATTCGGTCGCTAAATATATAAAAACTTTTCAGAGAAATTCACATTCCATGGGGTAAATTGACAATTCACCCTTCTTCAAACCGGAAAGCCCCTATCTATTTATACCTTTGCTGGTAAAATGTAAACTATAATTACAAAAAGCGGTCTTAATCTATTGAATCAAGGCCGCTTTTCACAGTATCAATATTATTTTAATTTGCAATTTTGTATCCGAACATGGTACTTGTCACCACCTCGTACTTGTTACCGGAAGATACTCCTGCCACAGAAGCCATACTTACCGTTTCTCCTGCACTAAGATATGCCATGCATGAAATACTCGAACCAAAAACCCTTGTTACAGTAGGTTGATAAGATTGAACTAATATACTTCCTCCGTTACCAGGAGCATAGTTTTTTATCAGATAAAGTACCGTCCAGGTAAAATTCGGATTACCTGCTACATTTCCATTGTCAAACTGTGTAGATCCCTGAATCATATAGTATCCATCGTTGGGTGCTTTAAAAGCTCCTGTAGAGGTATTGAGTACATTTCCTTTATTAAGAACCGTACCCTGAGGATAAGTAATTGCCGTCCTTATCCATGGATCAGAAGGAGTGGCAGTAGCATCACACATTTGTCGGCTCGTAGTAGACACCGCAGAAAACGGATAAGTAGATTCTGCAGAAGGAATACTGTTGGAGCTAGAAACCAGTACCAGTTCCCATGTTGTACCGGTAGTTGTTCCTTTACTAACCAAAAATGCATAATATCCGGGAGGAACCGTAATGGAAGGAACTCCCAGCCCGGTTCCGTTCTGATCATCAATCAATTCAGATCCATTGGCAGAAACGGTAAGTAATTTTCCTCCGGTATTTTTGAAGTGATAAGTACGTCCGGCAAAATTACCAGCACCACTGATGGCCGCCGGTAAAGTTAATGTTCCATCAGCAGTTCCGTTATATGCAATATAGTAATCATTAGCTCCTACAACACCACTTGCAGCAACTGTTTTGTAAGTAGCAGCAAATGAACCATTAACAGTAAGGGTACTGCCGGGATTTGCAGTATTAATCCCCACATTACCTACCTGGGATTTTACCAGAACACCATTTAAACCAGCCAATAAGGCCATGAAAAGCATCTTTTTTTTCATAAACAAATACGTATTTTAGAATCTAAGGGGACCTGAATAATATCCATTACCTTCAGTTATTTAATGAAATTTTTCGCAATACGAACCTACTGCGAAAAATGAGTAAATTAAGAACAGATCCTGTACGCATTTTTCCACAAAATTGTAATGATTTTATGACAAGAGCAGATGGGACATTAATGTATTTCTTTATAAATATCAAGTAATTCAACCAGATTGGTAATCTTCAGTTTCTGATAGACCCTTCTTTTGTAGGTACCTACTGTAGATTCTTCGATATTAAGGGCATTTGCTATTTCAAGATTTCCGTTTCCTTTGGCTAAAAGATTAAAAACCTGCAATTCTCTCTCTGATAAATCATCTACTGCTTTTTTCTTTTTATTTCCTTTCAGTATTTCATGCATGATCTCCGGAGTATAATAGAAACCTTGTTTAAAGACAGATTCAATTGCTTTGACAAAATTTTCCGGATCACTCTGCTTATTCAAAAAACCATTCGCTCCTTCTTCAATATACTGCAGCGCAATATTTTCTTTGTAGGATGTAAATATTAAGATAAGAGTATTTTCAGAGATAATTTTGATCTCTTTGACCATAGATTTGAAAATGCTTCCCGGAAGTTCAATATCCAGAATAACGAGGTCATATTTTTCAGATTCAATTTTCTTTTTTGCTTCTCCATAGGTCTCTGCAAAATCGACTTCAAAATGATTAAAATTTTTCTCCAGGATCATAGCTGTCCCGATTCTTACCACATGATGGTCATCTGCAATGAGTATTTTTTTTGTCATATTTTAATAAGGATTTTAATGATGGTTCCTTTAGGAGTATTTTTATGAAAGGTCATTTCGGAATTGATTTTCATCATCAGCTGAACAACCATGTGAAGGCCTAATCCATAATTTTTAAAAGTCATATGTTCGCTGCCTTTTTTCTTAAAAAGTTCGGAATAATAAATCCGTTGTTCATCAGACATCCCGCTACCGGTATCTGTAATACTGATTTCTATATGTGATTCTGTAGAGGCCGATGTAATCGTAATTTTCCCATCTGAAGTATTTTTCACTGCATTATCAAGGATATTATGAAAAACCGCAAGGAGAATATTTTTATTAAGCCTGCTCTTCAGTTGGTGATCACAAAAATTGTATATAAATGTATTTTTTCTCGCTGCTATTTCTTCAAACAACAGTCTTTTAGTTTCAATAAGATCATAGATTGGACATTCTTCATCTGTTGTATTTCCTTGCTTATACAGTTCTGTATATTCTTTTAGGCTTAATGTAAATTTATACAGCTGTTCCGAGGTTTTGTAAATGCTGTCAAAATATTTTTTCTGAGTCTTCAGATCTACCGACTGATTAAGTTCCTGAGAAAGAAGGGCAATAAACTTAACGGGTGTGGTAATATCATGGCTTATACTTTCCACCAGCTTTTTTTGATAATCAGATTCATTTTTCAGTTTATTATTGGTTTCCAGCAGCTCTTTATCCTTATGCACAAGTGTATTTTTCAGAACTTTATTTTTCAATCTTAAAAAATTGGTTCTCATCTGTACAATTACCAAAACGATGAAAATAGCAATACCGGCAATCAGGATCTTAAAAAGAAGAGTCTGATAAAAATAGGCTTCCACTTCTACGGGAATTGTTTTATAAATGAATTTTCCGGTTTCCGAAGATAAAAACCGAACCCAAAGAGTATAATTTCCAGGGTCCATATTGGCCAGCCTAAATGTTTTATCACTTTTAATATTAATCCATGGGCTATCCTCACTGCCTGAAAGCTTAGCCTGCAGATAGATATTTTCCAGGTCAGAATAGTAAGGAATATCGATATAAACTTCTGCATTTTTATAACCACATTCTAGAAAAAGTTTGTCTTTCAACGGAATCATTTTCCCTTTTACTCTTGCTCTTTCCAGATAAACATCCTGAGACCCTGGATAATAAGTTTTAACATCTTCTGGATTAAAAAACACAAACCCTTCCATGGACGGAAATACAAATTGTCCATCTTTAAGCTCATGAGCGCAGGGATTGGCACTTCCGTTGAATTCGTTATTTAAAAGACCTTGTTTTTTGGTATAACGATAATAAGTGATCACTCCCTCCATGGTTTTCATGTACTGCAGAAGAGTATTTTTATTGACTTTAAACAATCCGTTATCAGAAGAGATCCATAAATTGGAGTGCTGGTCTTCCAACAGATAATGGGCACTGGCCAGAAAATCATTTTTATCGGATGGAATTTTAATTGCTTTTTGGTCTCTTATTAAAAAAATCCCTCTATTGTAAGTCGTAAACCAGACATTGCCCTCTTTTGTCCTGATAATTTGTTTTACAGGTAGACCTTTTCCAATCTGCTTTATCATCCTTTTCAGCGTAAGGGAGTATACATAAATTCCTCCACTGCTTCCCAGATAAAGAAGATCTTTATTATATCTGAAAACAGTATATATATTATCTTCACATGGAATAATTCTTTCAACTCTCTTAAAATTATCATGACTAAAGAGATACAGATAAAACTGATTTCTATCTATGACAGATACAGTATAAAGATCCCCGTTTTTATAAAGCCCGTCAATCCCTTTATCTTTAAAAGAAATGGAATCGTATTTTGTAAATCCAGTATTTTTATACCTTATGTGGATAGAATTATTTTCCCGATACATAAGATTTCCCGCATTATCTTCAATTATATATCTCTTATCATAAGACTGAGGGGCAAAAAATAATCTTTCTGAAGTATTACGGGAATATTTTATTCCTTCCTGTGTCAAAACAGAATTATCCCCGTAAGAAATTGCCGCATAGCAGACCTCATCCTGATAAGACAAATTTTTCCTGGAAACCGAAAAATCTGATAAACTCAGAATCTTCAGTCCATTAATAGAACTTCCGATATATAGTTTTCTGGCAGCTTCATCATAAAACATAGCCCCTGAGATATCTTTATCAATATCCTTGTATTCTAATAAAAAAGTGAGTGTTAGTTTACCTCCTGAAAATTCACTTCTGTATATTTTACCCTCGTGAATCATAAAAACCTGTCCGGAAATTTGCTGCCAGTACATTCTGGTTTCAGGGTCAGTATAGATAGAAGGAGCTTCTATCTCTGACAATGTTCCTCTGTACAATTGAATTATTTTCTTTCTGCCCGGATCACTGATGAGTACATATTCACCATGAACAAACATTTTTTTTAACCGGTCACAAGAGAACCCAACAGCAACAATAGTTCTTTTCTTACTTTTTTTATCAACGTAAACAATTTTGTTATCTTCAAAGTAATATGAGCCTTCATCCAACTGAACGTAATAAGAATTTATATAATAAGAAATATACCTGGCAGTGATATTATTTCTTACAATTCTTTTATAGATCTTACTTTTCAAAGCACCTCCATACTCAAATGTATTACTAGCGGCTATAACATCCGGTTGGCGGCGGGAAATCAGAAGAACTTTTTTTTCAGAAATATTGAAAACAGAAATACTGTCTTTTTTTATATTCCCATAAAAATCTCCAAAACTTAAATTTTTAAGTTTAAAATTATTATACTGTACAAAGTTACTCCCATCGTATCTCAGAATTCTGCCTTCCATGGACAGCCAGATGAATCCATATTTATCTTTTACGATGTCTTTGATACTGTTTTGAGGCAGGCCGTTATCCATGTTATACCATTGGGTGGTATAGCTTTGCCCGTAGATGCATAAAGAAAATAAAAGTGAAATAAAGTAAAGAAGCTTCATTCAGTGGGCTAGCGTTATATTTATGACAAATATATTATAGAAAATTAAATTAATTGTAAATATTTATCCACAATTATGTGAATTTTTTTCTACATAATTATTTATTAATAACTTATTGATTATAATAAATTTGAAAATCCAATACTTGTTCCCTCATCAATGTCATGATCATCAGGTATACTAGAAACACAACTTTTTTTTGAACAAAAAAATATGATCTTCTTCGGTGGCTGAAGAAGATCATTATTTTATGATTGTTAACATTGAATGTAAATATAAAAACCCTTATAGTTTATAAAAACTCTTTCGGAATTGAAATATTATTCTTTTTCATATACTCCAAAAGATCCTGATATTTATCTTCATATACATCTATTCCACATTTATGCGAAATACTGCAGATATCTGATGGTTTGATGTCTAAAATATCAGATATTTTAGTCAGTATCTCCAGATTGATTTTTACCTTGGAGTTCTCAATATCGGAATAAGCTTTCTGGGAGATTCCCATTTCAAAAGCCATGTATTCTTGCGTAAGGTCTTTACTCCTACGGATTTTCCTGATATTTTGTCCACATACTTTCATCGTTTTTGTTTTAGTAGTTTTCGGTATATTTTAGAAGATTATCTAATAGCCTCTAACAAAGTTAATAAATACCTTTGGCAAAACATTATACACGTTACATGATATTTATTTTCAACATAGAAAAGAGTCAAAAATAAGTCTTTTTTCAGAGAAAATATCACTTCGGTAAACACTATTGGAATTTATGGAGACGCAAAAATTTAATTATGACAATAATATTGTCAGAGCATTCCTCTATGCGACTATCGCATTTGGACTTGTGGGATTTCTGCTGGGACTTACAGCTGCATTGATGCTTTTTTATCCAGAATTACCTGAATTTTTATTCGGTACGGATGATACAACTATTAAAAGCTTAGCTTCGGGCAATATTCAGGGACTGATCAATACTCAGGGAGCAATGGGCTTCGGAAGAATCAGAATGCTTCATACCAGTGCTGTAATTTTTGCTTTCGTATGTAATTCCTTTTTCTGTGGTGCTTACTACAGTATGCAAAGACTTCTTAAAACCAGAATGTATAGTGATACACTTTCATGGATCCATTTCTGGTCATGGCAGATTATGATTATCAGTGTAGTGATCACATTCCTTATGGGAATCAACACATCTAAAGAATACGCTGAACATGAATGGCCTATTGATATTTTAATTGCCTTCTCATGGATCATTTTCGGGATCAACATGTTTGGAACTATAGCCAAGAGAAGAGTGAGACATTTATATGTAGCCATCTGGTTCTACATTGCAACCTGGATTGCTGTAGCAATGCTTCACATCTTCAATAATCTGGAAGTTCCTCTATCTTTCACAAGCTGGAAATCTTATTCTGTATATGCAGGTGTAAAAGATGCATTAGTACAATGGTGGTATGGGCACAATGCGGTAGCATTTGTTTTAACCACCCCTGTATTAGGTCTGATGTATTACTTTATGCCAAAAGCAGCTCAGCGACCGGTATTCTCATACAAATTATCCATTATTCACTTCTGGTCGCTGATCTTCGTATACCTTTGGGCCGGGCCTCACCACCTGCAATATACAGCTTTACCTGCCTGGGCTCAGGCTGTAGGAACAGGATTCTCTATCATGCTTATTGCACCATCATGGGGAGGAATGTTGAATGGTCTTCTTACTCTGAGAGGAGCGTGGGATAAAGTAAGAGAAAATCCGATTCTGAAATTCTTTGTAGTTGCTATTACCTGTTATGGTATGGCTACTTTTGAAGGACCTTTATTGGCAACAAAATCATTAAATAAAATTGGTCACTATACCGACTGGGTTATTGGCCACGTACATTTAGGAGCTCTTGGATGGAATGGTTTCATGGCATTCGGGGTGGTATATTATCTGGTTCCGATCATGTGGAGAACGTCTCTTTGGTCTAAAAAAATGGCCAACTGGCACTTCTGGCTGGGAACATTAGGAATTATCTTCTATGCCGTTCCTATGTATATTTCAGGATTCACACAGGGATTAATGTGGAAACAGTTCAATCCGGACGGAACATTATTGTGGAAAAACTGGCTGGATACCGTTACTGCGATCATTCCTTACTTTAAAATGAGATTCTTAGGAGGTGTTCTTTATCTGTCCGGAGCCATTTTGATGGTCATCAACGTTATCAAAACTGTTAAAGCCGGTTCATTCCAGAAAGAGGTTCCTGCAGAAGCTCCTGCATTAGCCAACATCGGCACTTCAAGAAAAGAAGGTGAAGGTGTACACTTATGGTTGGAAAGAACTCCTACTCTCCTTTCTATATTAGCTTTTATCACGATAGCAATTGGTGGATTGGTGGAAATTGTTCCGACATTGTCACTGAAGCAAAGCGTTCCTACGATCACAGCAGTAAAGCCATATACCCCTCTGGAACTGGAAGGCAGAGATCTTTATATCCGTGAAGGATGTAATTCATGCCACTCTCAGATGATCAGACCTTTCCGTGATGAAGTGGTAAGATTTGAAGGAAAAAACGGACAGTATTCCAAAGCCGGAGAATTTATTTATGACAGACCTTTTTTATGGGGATCTAAAAGAACAGGACCGGATCTTCACAGAGAAGGAGGAAGAAACCCGGATTCATGGCACTTCAAACATATGTACAACCCAAGGATTACATCTGCCGGTTCTATCATGCCTCGTTTCCCATGGCTGATCACCAATAAACTGGACCGCGATCAGATGGTGGATAAAATGAAACTGATGAAAAATGCTTTCGATGTTCCTTACACAAAAGCACAGATAGATTCAGCCAACCAATGGGCTGATAACCAATCAAAAGCAATTGTACAGAGAATTTATGCTGAAGCAACAGATGTAAAAGATCAGATGGTAAAAGAAAAAACGGCAAAAGGAACTGCGTATGTACCGCTTGAACAGAGAGAAATTGTAGCTATGATCGCTTACCTCCAGAGACTAGGTACGGATATTAAAACAACACAGGTACAAACAGCCAGCATAAAGTAACATTTAAAATTGAATTGCAATGAAAACGAGAACCCCAATTTCAATATATATCGCAGCAACGATAGGTTTAACGATCATGGCCTTTGAAATGTTCGCCAGTGATTCAGGATATTTTTCTTCTCCTTTTTTCTGGGCACTGATATTAATCGCTACGATTCTGCTGCTGATCATGAACTCTATTGGAGATCTGGTAGAAAATCAAAGCTTCAGCAGATTATCCGAGGAAGAAAAAAAACAATATCTGGAAGAGAAAAAAGTTCCGTATTATCAAAAATTATGGAATTCCGCTTTCAAAAAACAAACTGCTACGGAAGAAAAAGATATTCTTATCGACCATGGTTTTGATGGAATTACAGAGCTTGACAACTCGCTTCCGAAATGGTGGATTGGCCTGTTCTGGTTCGGATGTATCTTCTGTGCCGTTTATCTGTTTGCTTTTTCTTTCACAGATTATGCCCATCCGGAAGCAGAGTATACCAAAGAAGCCAAAACCATGTTGGCATCTATTGAAGAGTATGAAAAAACTGCACCTCAGATCAATCTGGAATCTGCAAAATACAGTGCTGATAACATTGCGGAAGGCCAGGAACTGTTCAAAACAAATTGTGTTACCTGCCATGGAGACGGAGGAAAAGGAGGTATAGGTCCGAACCTTACTGATACACACTGGATCAACATGAAAGAAAAAAGCCTATTTAAAAATGTATTCTGGATGCTTGAAAACGGATCTCCAAATAATCCTACCATGAGACCCTTCATCAAGGAAGGAACCATCACAGGAAGAGATGCCGAAAAGATTGCCGCTTACATTTATCATATCAACCAGGAAACCGCTCCTATTACAACAGCACAAGGCGGCGCAGCCCCACAGGGAGAAGAGGTGAAATGGGAAAACGGAAACAACTAAAATTATTATTATCTATCATATAAACCATGCCAAGCCCCCTTTGCAACTACACTAACATTTGAATTTCATTTTTGCTAACTAACCTTTTCAACATTAAAAAAATGATATAAAGGGGGCTTTTTTAAAAAATAAATATCCATACCTTGGTCTGTCTTACTCAACTATTCACTTGACAACTACAAACTAAAAATTCCATAATAAGACAGCCAAGGCAGGATTTTTGCATTCGCAAAGGGTACCACAACAAAGACTAAGTGAAATAGTATTATTATCTTTGTTAGAAACCACCTCGCATTTGAAACTGAAAATCAACACCACAAAAATTTTAAGGCGTATTGCAATAACCTTTATTTCAATATTGGTTCTTCTTACCCTGTTGATATTAAGCTTAAGACTTCCTGCCGTTCAAAACTTCATTAAAGACAAGCTTATTGTTTACCTTGAGAAAAAAATCAAAACTCAGGTCAGCCTTGAAAAAGTTTACATCGGATTTCCCAATAGCCTGGTGATGGAAAATCTTTACCTTAAAGGACAAGATGTAGATACACTACTGGCAGTCAGGAAACTGGATGTAGGTTTACATATGCTGAAACTCCTCAATTCTACAGCAGATATTACTTCTGTCAATATGGAAGGAGCCCGTGCCAATGTGGTACGCAAGCCGGATGGCAAATTCAATTTTGATTATATTATTGATGCTTTTGCTTCCAGTGACAAAGAAGAAAGCTCTTCCAAGCCATTCATTATTTCTCTCGATAAAATCAATTTAAAAGATGTTGGCGTTACATTCAATGACCAGCAATCGAAGAATGATATTCAACTATACTTTAAGTCTTTCGATACCAGAGTAAAAACTTTTGATCTTAATAAAAACAATTACGCTGTTAATGATATTAATCTTGACGGATTAAAATTAAAACTAAAACAGGGACTTGTAGAAGAAGTTGCCCAGAAGATTGAGAAAAAAGTAGACTCTCTCAATGAAAAGAAACCGATGAATATTGGATTGAGAGGCATTAAGCTTACTCATTTTGACATTGACTACGGTGACGAAAATACCAAAACATTTGCAAAAGTTATATTCAAAGAGCTGAGCACAAAGGTCAATAAACTTGATCTTGAAAAGAATGCCTACAACGTTGCGAATGTATTTCTTTCCGGAGCAGATATTAATGCCAACCTTTATCTTCCTGCTCAGAATGCCAATCCAAAAACAACAAAAGAACCTGAGGATTCCAAAGCTTCGGATCAGGATAAGGCAATGAAACTTCTCTTAGGAAAACTTGTTTTGAACGATGTAAAGGTCAATTATAACAATACGGCTATTGCTCCAACAAAACAGGGAATGGACTTCAACCACCTTAATTTTTCAAAAATGAATGTGGAAGTAAGAAGCTTCAAAATGGAGAATAATACTTTTGCCGGAACTGTGAACACAGCAGAAATCAAAGAAAGCAGAGGCCTGGATATCCAGAAATTCAATACTGATTTTGTTTACGCAGAAAAAGAAGCATATCTGAAAGATCTTTATCTCCAAACCCCGAAAACAATATTGCGTGATGAGGTTATTTTAAATTATAACTCCATTGACCAGCTAAGTTCAAACCTTGGCGCTGTAAAAATTTCAGCCAACATTAAAGATTCAAAAATAGGATTCTCTGATATTCTGAATTTGGTCCCGACTTTAAGGAATACGGTTCCATTCAACAAATATCCGAACGCTGTTCTCAATGTAAATGCCAATGTAAAAGGAAGCGTAGATGATCTTTTAATCCGGGATCTCAAAGTTTCAGGGCTGGATCAGCTGAGGGTAATGGCATCCGGGAAAATTAAAAATGCGATGAATCCTGATCAGTTGTATTACGATCTAAGGATCGGAGAATTTTCTTCCAGTGCCAAAACAGTATTTAATCTTGTCCCGAAAAATACTATTCCTTCCAATATTTCACTTCCTTCCCATTTCAGTATCAAAGGAAATGCAAAAGGCACAACGAAAGTAGTGAATACAGATCTGAACCTCTACTCCACGCTTGGTAATGCAGCCGTCATTGCACAAGTAGATATGCGTAGGAAAAATCATGAATTATATGATGTAAAAGCAAATCTTCAGGGCGTACAGGTAGGAAAAATTATTCAGAATAAAGATATTGGTCCTATCACCGCACAGATTGCAGCAAAAGGTGAAAGTTTTGATTTCAAAAATGCCAATGCAGACTTAAAAGGACATGTTGCCTCTGCAGTCTACAAAGGATATCGTTATCAGAACATGAATCTTATCGGAAAGATCAACAAAGGTGCTTATCATGTTATTCTCGATTCAAAAGACCCGAACGCCAGTTTACAGCTAACTGCTTCCGGAGTATATGATGAAAAAAATCCTACGGTAAAAGTGAATGGAGAAGTCATCAAACTGGATGTCAACAAACTTGGCTTCTACGAAAAACCGATGATCATTGCCGGAAAAATTGATGGTGATTTCACAAGTCTTGATCCCAATAATCTGAACGGATATCTCAACCTTAAAGATTTTGCATTCTCAGATACCAAGGAAGTCTATCCGGTACAGGAAATCAATCTGAAAGCTTCATCTACTCAGGATTCTACCCAGATTGTTTTCAATTCTCAGGTAGCAGATCTGGAACTGAAAGGTAAATATAAACTTACTCAGATTTTTGGAGCGTTAACCCAAACTGTCAATCAATATTACCAGTTCCAGAAGCCGGATAAAAGCAAAAAAATAGATCCTGGACAACATTTTACTTTTACAGCCAAAATCAAAAATGATGACCTTATCAGAAAGTTTGTTCCGGATCTGAAAGATTTTGAAACCATAAATCTGGCAGGAAATTATGATGCAGATTCTCAAAAAATTGAAATTGACGGACAGATTCCGCGATTATTGTATGGTGAAAACACCATTGAAAAAGGAGTTTTAAAAGTAACCAACGAAAATCAGGCATTACAATACAGCCTGAATGTTGCCGCCTTAAAAAGCTCTAGCTTTTCTTTAAATAAAATCAATATTGACGGAGATGTTGCAGACAATACCATCCGATATAATGTCACTACAAAAGATGAGAAAGATGCCACCCAATTCCTGATTGCAGGAAATGCGAAATCGTTGAATGACATTACAGAAATATCTTTAAATCCAAACGGATTAAAGCTCAATTACACAGATTGGAATGTAGCAGAAAATAATAAAATCCAGATCAGCAATAAAGGAATTCTGGCGGATAATTTCATTTTATCTAATGGAAACAGTGAAATTGCTGTTCAGTCTGAGAGCAATAGCCCAAGCAGTCCTTTGAACATTTCGTTGAAAGACTTTAAAATTGAAACCATTACGGAACTTATTAAAAAAGATACTGTTCTTGCAAGAGGAACTATTAACGGAACAGCACAGCTTCGGGATGTCACTAAAAAAATGGCATTTACTTCTGACCTGAATATCTCTGATTTAATTGTCTATGGAAGCCCCGTTGGAAATCTTGCAGTAAAAGTAAATAATGCTTCACCGAATGTTTTAAATGCAGATATTGCCCTTTCCGGAAATAACAATGATGTAAAAATCCTTGGTGATTATAATACTTCTTCCAGTACTTTCGATCTGAATATGGCGATCAATCAGCTTCAGATGAAGAGTATTCAGGGATTTTCTATGAATGCGATTACCAATACGGAAGGGTATCTTTCAGGAAATTTAAAGATTACCGGAACTACCGATAAACCTAATATTTTAGGAAAAGTAAAATTCAATGATGCAGGGCTGGAGATTGCAAAAACAGGAAGTGATTTCAGACATCTGAGCGATGAGATAGATTTTACCAGCCGTGGAATTGAGTTTGATAAATTCAAAATCAAAGATAAAGACGGAAATGCACTTGTTGTAGATGGGCAGGTTCTGACACAGACCTACAGAGATTTTGCCTTTAATCTGAATGTGAATGCTAAAAATTTCAAGGTTGTCAATTCTGAAAAATCCAATGATGCCATGATGTATGGTATTCTTGCCATTGATGCCGGGCTTCATATCCGCGGTAACCTGGACCTTCCTAAAGTAGATGGAAAACTGAATGTAGCAGACAATACGGATTTCACTTTTGTTCTTCCTCAATCTACTCCATCTTTACAGGAAAGAGATGGTATTGTAGAGTTTGTAGATCAGGATCAGGTAGTTTTAAACAAAACGATCAAAGCAGATTCTCTTAATGCACAAAGCCGCATTAAAGGAATGGACGTAAGTGTTAATATTGAAGTGAGTAAGGAGGCAAAAATTTCATTGATTATTGACAAGGCCAACGGTGATTTTGTCCAGCTTCAGGGTGAAGCCGAATTAACCGGAGGAATAGACCCATCAGGAAAAACTACACTGGTAGGTGTATATGAAGTGGAAAAAGGAAGTTATGATCTTTCTGTAAGCTTTCTGAAACGGAAGTTTGATATCCAGAAAGGAAGTACAATAACCTGGACCGGTGAACCTACGATGGCTATCATGGACATTACAGCTGTTTATAAAACAGAAGCAGCTCCTATTGATCTCGTGGAGCAGCAGGTAGGAACTGAAAACGGAGGAGCCTCACTGATCAATCAGTTCAAACAAAGAATTCCGTTCAATGCTTTATTGAAAATGAAAGGAGAGCTGCTGAAACCTCAGCTTACTTTTGATATCACTACGCAAGAAAAAAATAATTCCGTATCTACGAATGTAAAAGATGTTGTTGATCAGAAACTTGCCCAACTCAGAACTCAGGAATCTGAACTGAACAAACAGGTTTTTGCTTTACTGCTTCTGAACCGTTTTATCGGAGAAAATCCATTTGAAAGCGGTGCCGGAATGTCTGCAGAAACTATGGCTAGACAAAGTGTAAGTAAGATTCTTTCTCAACAGTTAAATAATCTTGCAGCAGGTCTGATCAAAGGAGTAGATCTTAATTTTGGACTTGATTCCACGGAAGATTATTCCACCGGACAAAAAAATACGAGAACCGATCTGAATGTGGATATCAGTAAAAAATTATTGAATGACCGATTGAAAGTAACGGTAGGAAGTAATTTCGGATTGGAAGGCCAGGCCCGCGAGAACGAAAACATGACCAATATTGCAGGTAATGTTTCTGTGGATTACAGTCTTTCAAAAGACGGAAGATATATGCTTCGTGCTTATCGTAAAGATGAATATCAGGTGGCTCTTCAGGGACAGATCATAGAAACCGGAGTAGGATTTATTATTACATTGGATTATGATAAATTCCGGGAGATTTTCCAGAAATCTAAAGAGAAGAAGCCGAAAAAAAATCAAAATAACCAAGTCGTAGAATTTAAATAATGAGTAATAAGATCCATATATATTGTAAGTATCTGTTTGTTTCCGGACTGGCATCAACTGTAATTTCGTGCAGTAATACAAGGTTTTTGAAAGAAGGCCAGATGCTTTACACGGAAGCCAAAGTAAAGATTGAAAACGATACGATTTCAAAAAAAGAAAAAAAAGATCTTCAGGCTGCTCTGGAAGCTAACCTCACTCCGAAACCTAATTCTACATTTTTAGGTATGCGTCCCAAGCTGTATTTTTATAATATAGCCAAGGAGCCTAAAAAAGATAAAGGGTTTAATTACTGGCTGAAATATAAAATAGGTGAAAAACCTGTATTATTGGGCGATGTAGACCGTGAATTCAATAAAGATATTATTGTAAATTATTCTGAAAATAAAGGATATTTCAACGCTAAAGCTTCTTATGATACGGTTTCAAAAAATAAAAAAGCCCAGGTTATTTATACGGTAAGACCGGGTTCCAGGTATTTGATTGACGGAGTAAAATTCCAGAAGGATTCTACGCTGGTTAATCAGGAAATTCAGGGCTTAGCGGGCAAAACGTTTCTTAAAAACGGCAGACCCTTTGATCTGGATGTCATCAAGGCGGAAAGAGACAGAATTGATAATGGTTTAAAAGAAAGAGGCTTTTATTATTTCCACCCTGACAACATTATTGTACAGGCAGACAGTACGGTAAGCAAAAATCATAAGGTAGAACTTAATGTAAAACTGAAAGATAACACACCAGATTTAGCAACTCAGCAATTTGGGATAGATAAGGTTATTGTATTTCCCAATTACAACATTCAGGATGTAAAGGATGGCAAATACAGTATCCCGATGGATAAAGATTCTCTTTCCAAATATGCGTTTGATGACATTTACGTCATTGATCCTCAGCATAAATTCAAACCGAAGATTTTTGACAGAGCTTTATATTTCAAGAAAGGAGATCTTTATAACCGTTCCAATCACAATCTTACCCTGAATCGGTTGATCAGTCTCGGAGTTTTCAAATTTGTAAAGAATGAATTCGTTGTGTCTGATTCATTGAGTCATAAATTTGATGCTTATTATTTATTAACTCCGAGACAAATCCAGTCGCTTCGTCTGGAAGCCTTAGGAAGAACAAATTCTGCCAATTATGCGGGTAGTGAGCTGAATCTGAACTGGACTCACCGAAATTTTTTCAGGGGAGCAGAACAGTTTAAAGCGGCTATCTACGGAGCTTTTGATTTCCAGATGGGAGGTGCTCAGAATGCCAATAATATTTTCCGTGCAGGAACAAATGTTCAGCTTTCCATCCCGAGAATTGTGGCCCCTTTCCGTTTTCATTCTTCCAGTGAATTTGTTCCGAGAACGAATATCACTTTGGGCTATGAATTCCAGAACAGAACACAATATTATACGCTTAACAACTTCACGGGATCATTCGGATATCTTTGGAAGGAAAATGCCAGAAAAGAACATGAACTGAAGGTAATTGACATTACATTGGTTTCTCCAGCCAATGTTACTGATGAATACAGGAGAATATCTGCAACAAATCCTGCTATGGGACGAATTGTAGATAAACAGTTAATTTTCGGACCTACTTATTCTTTCACGTACACCAATACTATGCTTCCCAAAACGAATACCGTTTATTATAAAGGAACGCTTGATCTCGCAGGAAATATCACAGGGTTGGCTACAGGAGCAGATGTAAAAAAAGATAAACAGAAGAATATATTTGGTATTCCTTTCAGCCAATATGTAAAGATTGAAAATGATTTCAGATTCTATCATAAGTTCACTGAAAAATCTTCATTGGCAACGAGATTTATCGGAGGAATTGCCTATCCCTATGGAAACTCAGAATTCATACCTTTCTCCAAGCAGTTTTTCTCAGGAGGTAGTAACAGTATCAGAGCATTCCGTGCAAGAACATTGGGGCCGGGAAGTTTTGATCCGAGAACTATAGATCCTAGTATTTACTTTGACCAGTCCGGAGATATCAAACTGGAATTGAATGCAGAATACCGCGCCAATCTTTATAAATTTTTAAATGCTGCGGTTTTTGTAGATGCAGGAAATATCTGGCTGCTTCATGACGATAAAGACAGACCGGGCGCTAAGTTTTCAAAAGACTTTTTAAATGAAATTGCGGTGGGAGCAGGAGTAGGTCTGAGACTGGATTTTTCTATCCTGATTCTAAGACTGGATCTGGCCATGCCACTGAGAGTTCCTTACTATCAAAAAGGGGACAGATGGGCCTTCGATAAAATTAATTTCGGGGACTCTAACTGGAGAAAAGACAATCTTGTTTTAAATATTGCCATCGGATATCCTTTTTAATATGATCAAAAATGCTCAATTTTTCTGGGAGGTTCTGAAAGACACATTTACAGAATGGAACAATTCTACTGCATCAAAAGATTCAGCAAGTCTTGCTTATTATGCCATTTTTTCAATCCCGGGATTATTGATCATTATTATATGGGTGCTTGGAAATTTCTTTGGTGAAGAAGCTATCCGCGGACAAATCAGCACGCAGATCAGCGGTATCATGGGATCGGATGTTGCTAAAAGTATTGAAGGTATGCTGGCAGGAGCTCTGATTGACAAAAAGAATATTTTCATGAAAGCAGTGGGTGTAGGATCATTGGTTTTCGGTTCTACGACACTCTTTTTTCAACTTCAGCATTCATTAAACTCACTTTGGGAGGTTGAAGCGGCTCCCAAAAAGGCATTGATTAAATTTCTACTGGACAGAGCCAATTCTTTGGGAATGATTCTTATTATGGGATTTCTTCTGATGATTACTATGGTTTTATCTTCTCTGATCAGTCTTTTCAATAAAATAATCACTCAGTATTTTGGTTTTGAAACCTATATGCTGGTAGAGTTTGTGAATTTTGCTGTAGGATTTGGTTTGGTCATGCTTTTATTTGCTTTAATGTTTAAAGTACTGCCTGATGTTCTGATCAGCTGGAAGCCCGTATGGAAGGGAGCGTTTCTGACAACCGTTTTATTCACCCTCGGAAAATTTTTATTAAGTCTTTATTTTAATCAGGTGAAACCTACTTCAGCCTTTGGTGCTGCCGGAACCGTCATTCTGATTATGATGTGGATCAACTATTCCTGTATGCTGATATTTTTTGGTGCTGTATTCACCAAAGTTTATACTTACAAAAAAGGATATAAAGCCATTCTTTCTAAACATGCAAGATGGACTCCTGCCAAGTTGTATGCGGATAGTTTGAAACAGATGCATAGTGAAAGTAGTGATAAATAAAATACGAGATTCGGGTTGCGTAGCTCGTGAAGAGTGACGCAAGATCTTAACTACAAATAGTTAATTCTACATAAAAAAAGCCTCCTGAAAATTCAGGAGGCTTTTTATTTTTACATTCTGTTTACGGTTCCGATTCCCAGCAATTCCAGCGATTTTTGGATCGTCTTCGCTGTAATATCTGATATATTTAAACGGAATTGTTTTACATTTTCATCTTCCTGATTCAGAATAGGGTTATTCTGATAGAAAGAGTTGTATGCTTTCACAAGATCATATACATAGTTCGCCACTAAAGCCGGACTTAATGTTTCCGCTGATTTAGCCACTACAGTTTTAAAGTTTGTCAACTGCATAATCAATTCTTTTTCGGATTGATTTAATTCAATATCAGCCGTTTCCGTTTGCAAATTACCTGCTTTCGACAACAATGACTGAATACGAGCATAAGTATATTGGATAAATGGTCCTGTATTTCCGTTGAAATCTATACTTTCTGCTGGATTGAAAAGCATTTTTTTCTTAGGATCTACTTTAAGCATAAAATATTTCAATGCACCCAGTCCCACTGTTTCATAAGATGCTTCTTTCTCATCTTCAGAAAGATTCTCCAGTTTTCCTAATTCCTGAGCCTTAGATTTTGCTGTTTCATACATCTCCTGCATCAGGTCATCTGCATCTACTACGGTACCTTCACGGGATTTCATCTTACCTTCTGGTAATTCTACCATCCCGTAGGAAAGGTGGAACAACTGATCAGCCCACTCATACCCTAGTTTCTTTAGAATTTTAAATAAAACCTGAAAATGATAATCCTGTTCGTTTCCTACTGTATAAATCAGCTTTTGAATACTATTTTGCTTAAAACGCTCAACTGCCGTTCCTAGATCCTGCGTCATATAAACCGATGTACCGTCTGAACGTAACAACAGCTTCTGATCAAGCCCTTCATCCGTAAGATCACACCAAACAGAACCATCTTCTTTCTGATACAGAACTCCTTTATCTAATCCTTCCTGAATAAGATCTTTTCCTAAAATATAGGTATTGCTTTCGTACTGAACCTGATCAAAGTTAACACCCAGTCTTTTATAAGTTTCGTTAAACCCTTTGTAAACCCATGAATTCATTTCTTCCCAAAGCGCTCTTACTGTTGCATCTCCATTTTCCCAATCCAGAAGCATTTTCTGAGCCTCTTTCATCACCGGAGCATCCTTCTTAGCTTGTTCTTCTCCTACTCCCTGTTCTACAAGCTCCGCAATTTCTTTTTTATAGTTTTTATCAAATTCTACGTAGTAGTTTCCAACAAATTTATCTCCTTTGGTATTGGTAGTTTCAGGTGTCTCTCCGTTTCCGAATTTCTCCCAGGCCAGCATTGATTTACAAATATGAATTCCTCTGTCATTAATGATCTGAGTTTTGATTACATCATACCCGGCTTCTTTTAAGATTTGTGCTACAGAAAATCCTAATAAATTATTTCTGATATGGCCTAAGTGCAATGGTTTATTCGTATTCGGGGAAGAATACTCTACCATTACCGTAGCATTTTTCTTTTCTATAACAGAGAAGTTTTTGCTTACAGATCTGAAGTTATCCACAAACAATTGGTTTTTAACCTTAACATTAAGGAAACCTTTCACTACATTAAAGCTTTCGAAAATTTCCGTCTGCTCTGTCAAAGCCTCACCTAATTCAACCCCGATACTCTCAGGATTTTTTTTCAACTGTTTTACCAACGGGAAAGTGACAATGGTAAAATCACCCTCAAATTCCGTTTTATTTTCCTGAACTTCCAGCTTGATGTCTTTTAACTGATATACATTTAAAATGATCTCCGAAAGTTTTTGTTCTATAATATCTTTAATATTCATGTTTCCAAATTCTCTTTTAATGCTTAAAGCCGAAATATATTACAATATGTTTCCACTCAAAATATAAGTTACAAATATACGGAAATAAAAAAACCGCCCGAAGGCGGTTTTATAAGTAAATGAGAATATTTATTCTTTTCTGAAAACCAAGACTGCCTCGTCATTGCCAGGCGTATTGTCCAGATTTTTGCTGTTGTCAATAATTCTGAGTTCAGTATTGGAATAAGAATCAATTTCTTTTTTCAATGTTTTGGAGACTCCTGCTTCTGTATAGGTAAGAGTTAATGTTTGATACATTTTATCAAAAGCCCACTTTCCTCCAAAAGAATCAAATAGATTACAGTTTCCGGAAGAAGAAGCCACATCATATCTTTCGTAAGATCCTGAGAAATCTGGATTGATAAATATAACTCCTTTCTTTTCACAATCTGTCAGGACGATATCTTTACCTTTAAACTCATATTTATATGGCTTCCAGGTTCCATTAATACTTACATTTTCATTTACAACTGCGCGGTCATCATCACTAGAACATGATGCAATACTCATTAAAAGAACAATTCCTATAAAAAATCTCATATAAAAGTTTTTGTATTCTTCAGACCTGTTGTGGGTCTGAAGAATTATTATTTAATTTAAAATTTATCCCAAAATATTTTTGTAGATACTTTATCACCTCCAATTTTTGAAGCTGCAGCGTTCACATTCTTAGCGTTAAGAAGATACTCCTGATCAGAATATTTCATTCTTACCGGTACGGATTCTACCACAGAGCCGCCAGGATTTACAAATACAGGAAAGTCCAGTCTTCTCGCAAAATTCCATGCCTGGAATCCTTTATTAAACATTGCTATCCATGCCTGCTCTCCTACAGATTTTTTCCAATTGGCTGCATTATATGGATTGGCTGCAATAAATGCAGTTGCAGTAGCATCGTTAATATTATATTCAGTCATTGAAGCCTTAATTGCTGCGGAGTATAAGTTAGCAGCAGTATCTCCAACACTAAAACCTCTTGCAGCAGCTTCAGTTCTCAGGAATTGAATTTCAGAAAAATCTAACAAAAAGCCTTGTGCATTTTCACCCGAGATAGCATTTGTAAAGTGAGAATAGCTACTGAAAACATTCTGATCACCATACACACCTCCAACATAAGCACCCGCAACAGTTGTAAACCATGTTGCTCTTCTTGGGTCAGATGTAGTATTCATGAAGTCAACAAGAATATCGGACGGAATAAAGTCATTTCTACCGGATTGAATTACATCCTGATATACAGGGTTTGATAATAATCCAGAAGGAAATGTCTGAAGCCCGAAGTTATCTGCTTTTTCAGTAAATAATCCTGCTGTATAAGCTGCTTCTGCATAAGATTTAGCCAATGCCGGATCACTATCAGCCAATGTTACTGCCATTCTGAACTTCAATGAATTCCCCATTTTTTTCCATTTGCTCATATCTCCTTTGTAGATCAAATCATTTGTATATCCAGCTCCAGAAGTATTAATCATTGCAATCGCAGCATCAATTCTCTTAATAAGATCTAAATATACTGTTTTTGCATCATCATAAGGAATCTCCGCACTTCCTGGATTCTCAGCTGTGGCTTTTAATGCTCCAAAATAAGGTATATCACCATAAGTATCCACTAAATTAGCCCATGCATACACATTTACTAATTCAATCATAGCAATATTATTATTTTTGGTAACAGCATCTACACCTTCACCGTCAAGAAATCTCCTTGCATCTCTTAATGCAGATAATACTCCCGGAGAGTTAATGGTTGCTGAAGCAGATGCCATCATACGATTATAGTGATTCCTTGGAATTGGTCTTGTCACCATATCATAATTAGTTTCATCAGTATAAGTAGTTTCTGACCACTGCTGTGTAAAGAATCTGGTAATATTACGGTTTACATTGGCAGATAATAGCTGATCAAGAAGTGCATGCTCAGCACTTGCAAAAAGCACTCCTGAAGGAACTTCGGTTGGGTGTTTAGGATCTTCATTCAGTGAAGTAATGTCTCTTTCACACGATGTAAATGTTAACGTTAATGAAGCTAAACCTATAATTAAAAATAATTTTTTCATTTTCTAGAATTTTAAAGTTATATCAATTCCAATATCACGGGTAGTAGGTAATACCCCAATAGAATTACCTTTAGATGCTAAACCATTTCCTGTACCCGCTTCCGGATCTGCATATGGTAAGTTTTTGTGGATAATCCAAAGGTTTCTTCCTACAATTGAAATTTTTGCGTCACGGATAGAAGTATTGGCAAGGACTGATTTAGGAAGACTATATCCTATACTTGCTTCTCTCAGTTTTACGTAAGATGCGTCATAAACAAATCTTTTATTTGGCATTCTTCTATATCCGTCAACGTTACCAAAAGATCCAGGATTGATCGCAGGTGTTGTATTTACATTTCCATTTGGATTAACCCCAGGATGCACGAAACCTCCTTCTCTGTAGTCAGCAGTTTCTGCGTAAAGCCCAGTTGCCAATCCGTAATACATATCGGTAGAGAATACATCTCCTCCTTTTTTCACATCAATAAGGAAACTTAATGTGAAATCTTTGTAACGGAAACTGTTTCTGATACCCCCTACCCAATCTGGCGTGATATTTCCAATAACCTGATTATTATTTCTTAAATAACGACCTGTAGCAGGATCTATTACTCTATCCCCATTAGCATTGTATACATAATCTGATCCTACTAAAGCACCAAAAGATTCTCCCACACGTGCGTTAAGAGATACTCCTCCCTGGTAACTTGCCATCAAATAATTTTGAGAATCGCCATTTAATGCAATAACTTTATTTTCGTTTTTAGACCAGTTTACATTAACATCCCATGTAAAATTATCTGTTTTAAATGGAGTCCCGTTTAATTGTACTTCGACCCCTTTATTGTCAATCTGTCCTGCGTTTACAAGGAATGTTCTATATCCTGTTGCAGAAGAAACCGGCAAGTTGATAATCTGGTCAAATGTTCTTGTTTTATAGATTGCAACATCAAAACCTAATCTGTTTTTGAAAAACTGTGCTTCCATACCGAATTCAGTTTCCTTAGATCTTTGAGGTTTTAAGTTTGGATTTGCAAGAAAGTAAGGTTGGTCAAATAAACCTTCACCTCTTGCTTTGAAAGTATTTACCAATCTGTAATTATTTGTAGAAGAACCTACTTCAGCGTAGTTTGCTCTCAATTTCCAGAAACTTAACCATGGTTGCTTTACAAATTCGGATAGAATAACAGCACCTGTAACTGAAGGATATCCATAGCTATTATTTCCTTTTGGTAAGTTAGACGATTGGTCTACACGGTATGTACCATCTACAAATAAGAAGTTTTTATATCCAAATGATGCGGTTGCATATAAACTGGAAGTAACCCATTTTGCATAATTCTCATCAGGTGGGAGTATTGTTCTTATAGAGTTGGATATAGCAAAAAGCCCAGGTTTTGATAAACCTCCTTCTGTACTCATAAAGATATTATCGACTAGGTTCCTTCTAACGTTCCCCCCTGCAATACCACTAACACTTAAGTCTGAAGTAATATCAAACTTGTAATTAGCAAATAAATCAAAGTTGATCTCTGTATTTTTCACATTTGTTCTTGCATATCCAGAGCTTACATTAAGCCCGGATGCACCAAATGCCTGAGGAAGTGATCCATTCATTAATCTTTCTTCTACAACCATTTGTAAATCATCATAAGATAATTTCCCAGTAATTCCAAAGTTCTTAGAGACATCATATTTCAACTGAGCATAACTGAATATTCTGGTTCTGTCATCAGACTGATAATTCTGGTATCTCTGGAAATATGGGTTATTCCAATACTGAGGAGTTCCATCTGCAGCTGTAGATCTGTTCCAGGAAAAATTACTGTTTCCGTTGTTAGCATAAGCATCTCTTAATGCCAGTACATCTACGTTGGTCTGCCACCACTGTCTGAAACCAGTAACAACATTGTCGGAATATCCGGTTTCGTTACGTCCTTTTGTATCCTGTAAGGTTAAAGTTGTAAAGACAGATGCATGTAGCTTGTCTGTAAAATCATGATTAAACTTTGCTGAAATTGTATTTTTTCTCAGCTCTGAATTAGGCATCAAACCATTGGAAAGCATATTGGAATATGATAAGGAAAGGTTTGAAGTCTTATTTCCTTTTTCAATGGTGATTGTATTAATATAAGTGACTGGTGTTTCAAAGAATTTAATAGGTCCGTTTTTCGCGGCAACCCAAGGTGTGGCTTTTCCATAATTTGGAGAAGAAGGATCAAATGAATCCCATTGGTAAACCAATTGATTAGGATTAAATGCCGGTCCATAAGATGCATCATCTACAAAGTTGGCATAATTGTAACCTCCTGGGCCCGGATCCTCATTCCATGCCTGGCCACCATATCCTGCTCCGTATTTTTTCTGATAAGTAGGGAATGTAGATTTATCAATAAATCCTGCTGTAATTCCTGAGTTTAAAGTAACGCCCCAGCTTCCGTCGTTATTTCCTCTTCCGCTTTTAGTTACAATCAGGATTACCCCATCACTTCCTCTTTCACCATACAAAGCAGATGCAGCAGCACCTTTCAATACGTTTACAGATTCTATATCTTCCTGATTGATATCTGAAAGAAAGTTACCATAATCGAATGTAGACCCGGTTACAGTATTATTGTTAACTGGTGAACCATCAATTACAATAAGTGGAGAGCCTCCTGACAAAGATTTATATCCTCTGATCAAAAGGTTTGCAGATCCGCCAAAGTTGTTGTTTGTATTTACCTGTAGTCCGGCCACCTTACCTGAAAGAAGAGATGCTACGTTACCGGTATTGGTAGTTCCACCGGTTAATTCTGCAGCTTTAACTTCTTCAGAAGCATAACCAAGAGATTTTTTTTCTCTTTTAATCCCGAGTGCGGTTACAACCACCCCCTCAATTTCTTTTGTTTTAATAGTATCATTCTTTTGCTGGGCGTTAGCAACAGCTATGGAAGAAGACAGTACTAAAACAAGAAGACTTGCTGTTAGTTTCTTCATATCAAATTAATTTTTGTGACTTTACAAATTTGTAAAACTTTCTTAATATCACAAAGCAAAATTTGAAAAAATTACAATTTATTCAGTATTTTAAAATAAAAACAACCAAGTAGATATTAAAATAAGTTAAAAAATAGATATTTAACAAAAACAAATTACTTTTTTGTTATTTTTTTTTAAGAAATAATAACAATCATTTAAATTGATTTTATCTATATTTTATTTAAAACACCACCAATAAAACAAACTGAATATCAATAAATTGAATAAGAAAAACTAAGTATAGACAGTAAAAACATTATGCTAAGCATATTTTTATAATTACATAAATATTTACTTTTTAAAATAAAAAAACCGCCCGAAGGCGGTAAAATATATTGAAATTTGAAATTACAAAATTAATTTCTTGCCCAGAAAGGGGTATATTGATTTTTACTAAACACATCCGCATTACTAATAGCAGGTACATTACTAGCATTACCAATATATTCAGAAAGAGGATAAATCAGTCTGTTTGGTTTTGGGTTCGACGCTATTGTAGCTAACGGCGTTACAGGGAAACCTGTTCTCGTATAATCAAAGAAAGATTGCTCTGGATTAACACCTGTTAAAGCGATCCATTTCTGAGTCATAATTGCTTCTAACTTATTTGCATCAGTTCCTGTCCAACCTAGACCAGCAACATTTTGTACAGCTGCAAGATAAGCAGCAGAACCACTTGCTCCAAAGTAGCTATAAGACGCAGTAATAGCAGCTGTGAAATTACCTGCTGCATTAGAGAATAAGCCTGGATATCTTAAAGCAGCTTCTGCTTGTAAGAATTTCGATTCTGCTCTACTCATAATACAACCAGATTTTGATGATGCTTTAGAAACATAATCCTGAGTATCTACAGCACCGGTTGGCAATGTTTTAGGAGAATCCTTACCAATTGTAATACCATAACTAAATCTAGAAATAGCAGCAGGTACTCCTGGTTGGCCAGGTAAGTTCCCTTGTCTGATACCAGAAACTTTTCCTCCTACAAGACTAAACATTCTTGCACTCCTTCCATCTACAATTCCATTAAACTTTTGATATACTGGCCTAGTATCTCCTCCTGAATTACCATTTAAAACGATTGCCATATGCTCAGAAGCAACATTAATAGAATAGTTTGCTGCTCTAGTTCCAGAACTAAGATATACATAGAAATTCGTAAACGGGTTCTGCTGCGCATCATTAGCAGCTGAATATCCAGGATTTTCTAAAACATCTTCATCAATAAAGTCTGCTCCACTAAGTTTTGTTAATTGTTGATCTCTATAAGCAGCCATATCCCCTGTTACATTGGACATTCTTAAAAGATATCTTAATTTCAACGTATTACCAAAGGCTATCCATTTATTAGTATCTCCTCTAAAAACAATATCACTACTTGGAGTATTCCCCACACCAGATTCTAATGACTTAATAGCATCATCTATATCTGCAATAGATGCTTTATAGATGTTTTCACCTTTATCATATTTAGGAGTCAAATTATCTTGTCCTTTAAAAGCTTCAGAGTAAGGCATATCGCCGTACAAGTCAGTTAAGACCTGAATATAGTTTGCCTTCATAATTTTAGCCATAGCCTTATGCTGAGCATACTGATTACCAGGATCATTAAAAGTAATAATTTTTTCAAAATTAGCTATTCCTCTGAAAAGACTATCCCAAACATCATTATAAAATGTATTAGAAACATTGGGTTTATAATCATCAATAAATGGAGCACCATATACCAATGAATTCCCCGCAGTTGAGTTCATTACAACACTCGCAAATCTATTTAACGTTTGAGATTGCTTTGCATATGTTGATGTGATACCAACAGGAAGCAATTCATTCGGAGTAACTTTATCAATTGAAATATTATTAGGATCTTCATTAATGTCAAGATATTTATCACATGACACAGAAGCAAATAACATGGTTAAAGATAAAACCGCTGTCGTTATTTTTATATTTTTCATAATTTTTTTAAATTTTAGAATGTAGCTTTTAAGTTAATTCCAAAAGATCTTTGAGAAGGATACTGTTCAGCTAGAGCGATTCCAGCACCATTCCCACTAGTATAAGAAGTTTCAGGATCTGCATAGTTTCTATTTTCTTTTGAATATACAAAGAATGGATTTCTAGCAAATAAACCTACAGTAATCCCAGTTACAAAAGTTGATGATAATACTGATTTTGGAACGTCATAAGATAAAGCAATTTCTCTTACTTTAAATGCAGTAGCATCTAGTACCATCGGCTCACCCAATCTTTGTAAAGATTGTGAACTGAAATAACCAGCCACACCATCATAATCTGCTGTTCCTCCAACAGGGGTAATATTTTGAACATATTGTCCGTTTACCATTTGAACTGAGTTAGGAATTACATATCCTTTACTTCTGTCAAATCCGGCAGTTTCTTCACTTGCTCCGGCAAACGTCAAGATACTTTTACTAAGTGAAGCAAATTTACCTCCCTTACGGTAATCCATTGTAGCAGAAAGTGTAAACCCTTTAAACTTAAGAGATGTATTAAATCCAAGCGTATAGTCTGGAGTTACTCTTCCCATACTGCTTAATGTAGTATTTTGCAAAGGAACACCATCAGCTCCTACAATAATTCTTCCTTGATCATCTCTTTGAAAGGTTGTTGCTTTAATAACCTGCAGATCTGATCCTTTTATTGCAAAGACTCCAATCCCAACAGTTTGGAAAGGCACCGCAAGGGCTACCTCATCTAATCCGTTTGGTAAGTCAATTACTGTAGATCTTGATTTAGCAAAAGAAGCTCTTACATTCCAAGTAAAGTTTTGAGATTTAAACGGAGTAAGCCCTAAATCAATTTCAAACCCTCTCATTCTGGTTTTACCAAAATTGTCTTTCAAGTTGCTTATTCCAGAAGCATTTGAAACGTTTGCATTAGTAATCAAATCTTTAGTATCTGACTGATAGATAGACCCTTCTAATGTAATACGATCATTTAGGAAACCTAACTGAACATTTAAGTCATAGGTAGAAATAAATTCAGGCTTAATTGTTCTATTAGTTTGTGTAGCATCTACTCCGTAGCCAGGAAGATTAGGGAAAGGATACCCTGAAGGAGCTATACCTACGTTAGACGTTTCATAAGGTAAAATAGCGGATGTATTTCCAACTTTAGTATATCCTGGTGCAATTTTAATATAATTGATGATATCATTACCCTTCAGAGCTTCAAAAGCTTTTGTAGGAATAAACGAAACCCCTACAGAGTAATAAGGATAAGTTTTATTATGAACTTGTCCGTTATAATAAGTAGATAACACAGAACTTTGCTCAATTCTGAAAGTAGAGTTCAAGAATAAGTAATCTTTATATGATAGATCTAAGTTCGCAAATCCAGCAATGGTTCTCTGTCTTGTTGTAGTATTCTCAAAAAGAATGTTATCCAACGCTGAAGCTCCTGTTGAGTTCCCTGGCTGAATAAGGTTAGTAACGTTTCTGATATCATACCATCCTGGAACTACCAAATTAGTCCCCCCCATTGATCTGGCAGTTCTATAACTATCTTGAATATTATTACCAATGTTTAACTTCAAATTAATATCATTCGTAAGATCATAATTAAAGTTTAACATTAAATCTCCATAGTAACTTCTTGTACTTACAGTACGGTTGATGTAGTATGAATCAAAGTTAGAGTTGCCCGTATAATCTTGCAATGTTCCATCATCTAAAACAAGTCCACTTCCTGTGTAAACCTGAGTAGCTTTGAAACCATCATCATGATTATCAGATCTGGAATTATTTAAATATAAGTTTCCAGTATATGTTAAATTGATATTTTTATTAAAATCATATTGTAAAGATAAAATTCCGGATAGATAATCATTAACCGTATTTTGTCTTGTATGTTCAAGCTGATAATATGGATTCTTCGTAAAAGCAGAAAGCCCTCCTTGAACACCAGAATATCTATATTTTCTAATATCATTCATTGAAGGCATTTGAAGGATATCACTATATAAATCAGAACTAGATTGATTAGTAATCTTGCTAATATAGTTGATCGTACCGTCAATTCTTAACTTATCTAGCTTTTTTCCTGCTTTAACCAAGAAACTATTTTGTCTTAGCTGATCTCCTTCAACAACAAAGTCATTCTCTAATCTGTTAATGGATAACATTGCATAAGAATCACTTCCACCAGAGTTAACAGTAAGTCCATTCTGAAGGATCAAACCATTTTTGAAAAACTTAGAGAAATGATTGTTTATAGGAGCATATTTTTCATAAATAAATTTGCCATCAGCCTGTGGTAAGCCCGATGGAACCATCTGCCCACCAATATTTGGGTCATTGTAAGCAGGGCCCCAGGACATATTTTCAAAAGGAACATAAGTTGTTCCATTATAGTCCACATCTCCACCACTAAAAGCAGGTTCGTGAGGATACCCTTTACCGTATTGCTTTTGTATGATAGGAAATTTAAATGCTTGTGTCATCTGAATTGAAGAAGTAAGAGTAAATTGCATTTTCTCACTTTTCGCACCCTTTTTAGTCGTTACAATAATAACTCCATTTACCCCTTGCTGCCCATAAAGTGCAGCACCTTGAAGACCTTTGATTACGTTTACGTTTTCAATAACTTCAGGTGGCAACTGAGCTAGAACAGATGCAGAAGAAATAACATTATCAATTACAACCAGAGCTTCATTTCCTCCTGAGATTGATTTATTTCCTCTGATTACAATTCTACTTGATGCTCCTACACTATTATCCGTTTGTGTAATCTGCAACCCAGATACCTTACCCGTCAAAGCTTGAACAGCATTTGGAGCAGAAGCTTGATTCAATTCCTTAGTACCTACTACTTGCTGTGCATTGGTAACGGCATCAGCCTTTTTCTTAATACCTAAGGCACCAGTAACTACAACTTCTTCAATAGTCTTTGTTTTTATTGTGTCCGCCTCTCTTTGTTGAGCGCTCACAATAAAAAAAGACGAAGAAAGTGCTACAATAAGTACACTAGTTGTTAATTTCTTCATGTTAATTCAATTATTTTTTACAGGCTACAAATTTGTAAAACTTTCTTAAAAACACAAAGGATTTTCTTAAAAAATTACAATAATTTAAATTATTGATAAAAAAAACATTGAATTAAATATTAATATTTGTTAAAAAAATATTTTTTAACAAATATTAACAACCAATAAATCGACATTATTTTAAAAAAAATAACAATACTGTTAATTAATAATTTTCATACAAAACCAACAAAAATACAGAACAAACAATAAATCAAATCAAAGAAATAACTAAATAAATCAAAGAAAAGTGGGAAACATCAAAATATCACCAATACAATCTATATTATTTTCTATCTTAAAAAAATAGAAAAAGTACGAACATCTCAATACAAAAGCATTATTATCAAAAAAAACACATATTTTAGGAAAAAGTGCTAATTCAAGCTATTTAAAAACCCAGACAAAAAAAACTTACCATAATAACACGTTAATTTTGATAAAATCATTCACTCAAAAAATAGATTAATATATTTGTTTTTTTAATTTTGTATCTATTATTTAGATAAATATGGAGCTAATAAAAAACTGGTCGAACCTTTACATCGAAGCTGGATGTGATGAAGTAGGAAGAGGATGTTTAAGTGGTCCGGTGGTAGCCGCTGCCGTAATTTTAGATGATGATTTCAAACAAAATCTTGTTAATGATTCAAAAAAATTAACATTCAAAACCCGCATGGAACTGGATAGCTACATCAAAGACAATGTAAAAAACTATGCCATAGCAGAGCTTCCGCCTTCGTTTATTGATGAGCATAATATTCTTAACGCAAGCATTCATGCCATGCACCGTGCACTAGATAAACTAACAATAAGACCGGAACTTATTTTGGTAGATGGCAACAAATTCCATCCCTATAATTATATTCCTCACCAATGCATTATTAAGGGAGATTCCAAGGTTTTGTCTATTGCTGCAGCCTCTATTCTTGCCAAAAATTATAGGGATAAATTAATGATTCAACTCCATGAAGAACATCCGGAATATGGATGGAACACCAATTTCGGCTATGCAACAAAAAAACACCAGGAAGCCCTTATAAAGCATGGCCCGACCTCACATCACAGACAATCTTTCAGACTAAAATATGATTGAAACAACTCATTTTCAATTATTAAATTCTCATGCCAAGATTGAAAATTTGAAATCATTCTAAATAAAATTCAAATAAAAAAAAGAGAAGCAATTATTTTTTGCTTCTCTTTTTTTATAATGTAATTAAAGAATTATTTTTTCTTATTTCTTTGCTGCTCCTGAGTTTTTTGCTGTTCCTGAGCTTTCTCCATCATTTCTCTCATTCTCTTCTGGAACTTACCTTCTGCTTTCGGTTTTTCCTTATTAGATTGAATCTGAGCGTGGATTTTCTTTTCATCCAGAATCACATATTTAATCACAAGGATAATTAAGATGTTAATAGCATTCGATACAAAATAATACCAAGAAAGACCTGAAGCTGAAGTATTAAGGAAGAATAGGAATGTAATTGGGAAGATGTACATTAATACCTTCATATTTGGCATTCCTTCCTGTTGAGGCTGCTGCATATTCCCTGAAGTCATTACAGTATATATCAAAATAACAACAGTACAAGCCAACGCAAAAATACTTAAGTGATCTCCAAGGAAAGGAACTTTAAATGGAAGCTTGATCAAATCATCATAAGCTGTTAAGTCTTTTGCAAACCAGAACCCTTGCCCTCTAAGATCAATAAAGTTCGGGAAGAAACGAAACAAAGCATAGAAGATAGGAATCTGAACTAACGCCGGTAAACATCCCGCCATCTGATTCACTCCTGCTTTTCTATAGATCTCCATCGTAGCCTGCTGTTTCTTCATTGGATCAGCATCTTTAAATTTAGCATTTGCTTCATCAATTTCCGGACGAATCACCTTCATCATAGCACTCAATTTATGCTGCTTATACATAATTGGCGACAGGATCAACTTAACAATAATTGTCATTACAAAAATAACCCAACCTGCTGATAGCCCCCAAGCGGCAATAATACTATACAGCCACATGAAGAAGTAACGGTTCATTGCTCCGATAAATGACCAACCTAACGGAAGAATTTCATCAAAGTTCTTATCATAAGATTTAAGTAATGGCAGGTCTAATGGCATGAAATACCATGTAAAATCCTGATTCAGCTCACTTCCGGTCATCTGAACAAAACCTTCGTAGTTGAATTTCTTTAAATACTCCCCTTCTTCAACATTTTCCTGATTTCCTTTACTTTGGGTAAATCCATTTTTAGCTTCAAGCACTGAAGAGAAAAACTGCTGCTTTACCCCAATCCAGTTAAGAGTTTCCTTCTCTTCTTCCATTGTAGTTCTTCCATCATAATCATAGTCTTTATAATTATTGAAAGCATAAGAAAATTCTGAGTGAGACTGCTCTTGAGCTCTACCCTTTTCTAAATTTCTCACATTATAATCCCAGATGAAATCAGCTTTATTGTCTGAAGTAATTTTGGAAAGCCCTTGAGTTCTTACTTTAAAATCAAGGGTGTATTTTGGAAGTAGTGTGTAAATGAATTGAATTACAGCACCATTATAATCTGCAGTTAAGGTTACAGCATTTCCATTAACAGTAGGTGAGAAAACTAAATCTTTAGTATTGATAACCTTTCCCGTTTTATCTTTAAACTGAAAACCGTAGTTTGAGTTATTTTTATTGATCAGATAAAGTGGCTGATCTGCATTGTCTGTTTTGTGGTTGTAAGCTTTATACTTTAAAAGCTCTACTTTGGAAACCTGTCCTCCTAAGCTTGAAAACTCAAGTTTTAATTCATTATTACCAAGACTTGCGGTCTGGATTGAGCTAGGAGTTACATTTGGATTGATATTGTTTGCCTGAGTTTGCTTCACGGCATTTTTTACCTGTTCTGTTTTCTGCTGCTGAGCTTTTAACTCCTCTTCTTTCGCTTGTTTGTTCTGGAAATAGAACATAAAGCCGAAGAGAACCAGGCATAAAACCGCGAAACTAATCATTTGTTTCTTATCGATTCCGTTGTTTTGTTGCATTTTATTTTATATTAAAATTTTAAACTTAGGATGTACCTGTAACGTACATAATTTTGAGCTGACAAAAATACTGTTTTTTTATCAAAACTCTATGCTTTACGATGTTACTATATAATAAACTCAAGCTGATTATTCTCAGCTTGAGTTTATGTATAGACGATTATGATAAAATATTACCTTATTTCTTTTCGCAAGCCTTAATGAAAGCTCTGAATAAAGGGTGCGGTGTTGCTACCGTACTCTTATATTCCGGATGATACTGAACTCCCACATAGAATGGATGATCAGGTAGTTCAAGTGCTTCTACCAAGCCTGTTTCAGGATTTGTACCTGTAGCAAGGAAACCATTTTTCTCAAATTCCTGAAGATAATCACTGTTGAATTCATAACGGTGACGGTGTCTTTCAGAAATATTCTTGCTTCCATAGATATCAAATAGTCTAGAACCATTTTTCAAAGAACACTTCCATGCTCCAAGACGCATCGTTCCTCCTTTATCTACTACATTTTTCTGTTCTTCCATTAAAGAAATCACAGGATCCGGGGTTGCGGTATCAAATTCCATTGAGTTTGCTTTGGTGTGTCCTAAAACATTTCTTGCAAATTCAACCGTCATAATCTGCATTCCTAAACAGATTCCCAACATTGGAATTTTATTTTCTCTTGCATATTTTGCAGTAAGAACTTTTCCTTCAATCCCTCTGTCTCCGAAACCTGGAGCTACAAGGATACCATTCACTCCTTTCAGCGTATCTTTAATATTCTCTTCTGTGATATCTCCACTGTATACCCATCTTACTTTTACTTCGGTTTCAAGGTCAGCTCCTGCATGTTTGAAAGCTTCAGCAATGGAAATATAGGAATCCTGAAGGGAAACATATTTTCCAACTAATGCAATCTCAACTGTTTTCTTAGGGTTCTGGAATTTCTTAAGGAAATTTTTCCAGTCTTTAAGATCAGCTGTTTTATCACTTTTCAGATCCAGCTCTTTCAATACCACATCATCAAAATTTTGTTTCTGAAGATACATTGGAACTTCATAGATGGTTTCCAGATCCTTACACTCAATAACGTTTTCTAAAGCAACGTTACAGAATTGAGCCAGTTTTGCTCTTTGATCTTTAGGAATTTTATGCTCCGTTCTGCAAACTAAAACATCCGCCATAATTCCGCTTTCCATCAACTGACGAACGGAGTGCTGGGATGGTTTTGTTTTTAATTCTCCACTTGAAGCCAGATAAGGCAGTAAAGTAAGGTGAATCACCATAGAATTACTTTCTCCCAATTCCCATTTCAACTGACGAACAGTCTCAATGTATGGTAAAGATTCGATATCCCCTACAGTTCCTCCGATCTCAGTGATGATGATATCGTAGTTCTGTTTTGAAAGGATTTTAATTCTACGTTTGATTTCGTTAGTAATATGAGGAATTACCTGAACTGTTTTTCCAAGGAAATCTCCTTTTCTTTCTTTTTCAATTACAGTCTGGTAAATTTTTCCTGTAGTAACGTTGTTGTTTTGGGATGTAGGAGCATCAAGGTAACGCTCGTAGTGGCCTAAATCCAGATCCGTCTCCGCACCATCTTCAGTTACATAACACTCTCCGTGCTCATAAGGATTCAAAGTTCCTGGGTCGATATTGATATAAGGATCTAATTTTTGGATCGTTACATTAAAGCCGCGTGATTTTAGTAGAAGTCCCAGAGAAGCAGAAACGATTCCCTTTCCCAAAGATGAAGTTACACCTCCTGTCACAAAGATGTACTTTGTATTCTTTTTACTCATTAGATTAGGTTTGTGCAAAGTTATGGGAAAAAGAGATACAAAGCAATTTTTTACATTTTGAAAATGATAAAACATCCTTCAAACAGTCATAAAACCTGATAAAAATTTTTATCTGAATTTGATATATGCAAATGAAACAAAGCTATAGCCAACATGATTTCCGTCTATTAACTAAAAAGGTTTTCCACTTAATATGGAAAACCTTTTCAATTTTATGTTTTACAATGTTACTGTTTAACCAATTCAAAGTAAGCTGTTACTTCAACATCTTTCGCAATTCCAGCTCCTGTAGGATCATACTTGATTCCGTAATCCAAACGGTTTACTGTAAATTTTGTCTGAATTCCCATTATTTCTTTTCCTTCTTTATTCTTTGTAATTCCACCGAATGTAACCGGAGCACTGATTTCTTTTTCCACTCCTTTCATCGTCAGTTTCCCTTTTACAATATAATTGTTGTTTTTATCTTTTGTAACGGAAGAACTTTTAAATTCAATAGTAGGATATTTGGCAACATCGAAAAACTCTTCGCTTATAAGATGTCTGTCTCTCATGTCCACTCCGGTGTTAATGCTAGAAACACTTATAGAAAAGTTTAAATCGGCATTATCCAGATTAGCACCGCTGCTAGCCATTCTACCGTCAAATTTATCAAACCTTCCCTGTACAAAGCTAATTCCCATATGCTTAATATTGAAGTTGACAGAAGAATGCATGTGGTCTACTTGCCAGGTACCTTGTGCAAATGCCACAATACTTAAAAGCGCAAATACGAAAGATAAAAATACTTTTTTCATTGTAATTATATTTTACATTACTATTTAATTGAACAAAGCTAAGATATGAAAGATATTTCTACTGTGGATGGATTAGTTTTTAATATTAAATCCATTTAGATTCTGAAAGAAAAATGCTTTTTTATAACTTCGCAGTATGGCAAAACTGAAAACAGCATATTTCTGTCAAAACTGCGGAACTCAATATCCACAATGGCTCGGACAATGTAAAAATTGTGGAGAATGGAACACTCTGGTGGAAGAAGTGGTTGAAAAACCTTCTCATAAAACTCCTCCTTTCTCAAAAACCAAACAACATGTAATCAACATTGTTGAAGTGGTAACGAGTGAAGAGCCAAGAATAAAAACTCCTTCTGATGAATTGAACCGCGTTTTAGGAGGCGGAATTGTTTTAGGTTCCGTTACTTTGATTGGTGGTGAACCGGGAATCGGAAAGTCTACTCTTCTGCTTCAGCTTGCTTTGAAAATGAAGAAAAAAATCTTCTATGTTTCGGGGGAAGAAAGTGCCTCTCAGATCAAGATGAGAGCAGACAGGCTTACGGATATTCAAAATCCAAACTGCTTTCTTTTCACTGAAACATCATTGGAAAAAATCCTTCATGAGGCAAAAAAACTGGAACCTGATTTTATGATCATTGATTCCATTCAAACCCTGCAGTCTCAACTGATAGAGAGTTCACCGGGAACCGTTTCCCAAATCCGCGAATGCTCCAATGAGATCATCAAATATGCCAAAGAAAATAATACTCCTGTATTTCTTGTAGGGCACATCACCAAAGATGGTCAGATTGCCGGACCAAAGGTACTGGAACATATGGTGGATGTGGTTTTGAATTTTGATGGAGACCGGAATCACCTTTTCAGATTGCTGAGAGCCAATAAAAACCGTTTTGGATCTACTTCAGAAATTGGCATCTATGAAATGGTTTCTCAGGGATTGAAAGAAATTAAAAATCCTTCTGAAATACTGATTACAAAGAAATTTGAAGAACTTTCCGGGAACTCCGTTGCCGTAACACTGGAAGGAAACCGGCCTATGCTTCTGGAGATCCAGGCATTGGTAAGTACTGCCGTTTATGGTACTCCTCAAAGAAGTTCTACCGGTTTTGATTCCAAAAGATTGAATATGCTTTTGGCTGTACTGGAAAAAAGAGCAGGTTTCCAGCTTGGAGCTAAAGACGTTTTCCTGAATATTACCGGAGGAATAAAAACAGATGATCCTGCACTGGATCTGGCAGTGGTAGCTTCTGTTCTTTCATCCAATGAGGATATTGCGATCTCAGAACATTACTGTTTTGCCGGAGAAATCGGATTAAGTGGTGAAATACGTCCTGTAGCACAGGTGGAACAAAGAATTACTGAGGCTGAAAAACTGGGTTATGAAAAAATATTTGTTTCCAATCTTAATAAAATTCCGAAGAGAAAGTTTGGCATAAAGATCGAAGAAGTGAGTAAGATTGAGGATTTTCATGAGAGGCTTTTTTAATGTGAATGGTCAATTTTGCTACGCAAGTCAATAGTCAATTGGAACGTGAATAAAAATTCACAAGCGAAGCGGATTCACTATTGATAAAATTGTGAATGGTCAATTTTGCTTCGCAAGTCAATGGTCAATTGGGATGTGAATCAAAAATTCACGAGCGAAGCGGATTCACTATTGATAAAATTGTGAATGGTCAATCTTGCTGTGCAAGTCAATGGTCAATTGGGAGGTTGATAAAAAATTCACGAGCGAAGCGGATTCACTATTCACTATATCAAAAACTCACATTTAATTCATACCTTTAAATTATGAATTATCTGGCGCATTCTTTTCTTTCTTTTACCGACGGACAGATCGTGGGTCAATTTCTCGAAGATTTTATCCGTAACAGAGATCGTTTTTCTTTCCCGAAAGATATTCAGGATGGAATCACCCTGCATAGAGCTATTGATACTTATACTGACTCCCATCCCGCCATTCATGAAGCTAAAAAAGTATTTGCTCCTTTGGTAAGACTGTATGCTGGTGCATTTGTAGATGTTTCTATGGATCACTTTGTGGCCAGAGACCTTTCTCTGAATTCTTTGGCGGAATGGAAGGCCCACTCTCTTAAAGTGTACAGCGTTTTGAATGCCCATGAACAATGGCTGCCGGAAAATTTCAAAAAAATGCTTGTCAAAATGGAGCACGACGACTGGCTTTATAATTACCGTGAAGACTGGGGAATTAAATTCAGTATTCAGAATGTGCTCAATAAAGCAAAATATCTGGATAAAGACATTCCTGTTTTTGAAGCTTTTTTAAAAAATAAAGATCATCTTCAGCAATGTTATGATGATTTTTTTCCTGACCTGCTCGCTCATGCGAAAGGAATCAATACATTGCTGCAACTAGAAAATTAATATTCTTAAAACTGCTTATAAAGATAGCGGTTAGGATAGGTAAGCTTTTCACTGTTTCTTTGCCCATTGACAATGATATGAACAATATTGATCTGATCATCAAAAAGATTGTACAGAAAACTTACAGCAGTTTCCACTTTTTTAGGTGCGGCTACAGGTTCAGACTCGAGAAATATATCTACAGATTCCTGGTCTTCTTCATAGCCAATATAGTTTACTTTCAAAAATTTGTTGTCTGCTTTTAATTTGAAATATTCCGAGCAATATTTCTGTAATGCGTCATTCAGTTTTGCTCTGTATTTTTCATCATTAAAATGAAAAGCTCCTCCATATTTTTTTCCCAATCCATTTTCCATATCATCAAGGAAAAATCTCCCTGTCACTTCAAATGTTCTGGATTTTGAATTATAATTAATTTCTACAGAGCCTACATGATAGGGATGAAAGGCTTCACCATCCGTAAAACTCTGAAATACCAGGGTTACAAATAAAAAAAATCCAAAAAAAAGCTTACCTGACATGAATTCTATTTTTACAGCAAATATAAAAAAAGCAGCAGTTATAAAAACGGCTGCTTCTGATAATAATTGATTGATGAAGATTTATTGTTTAATTACTTTTTTCGTAATTTTTGTGTTATCATCCAATATAATGGTGAACAGATAAGTTCCTCTTACCAGTTCTGAAACATCAATTTTACCGGAATGGGTATCCACATTTACCGTTTTAATAAGTTTTCCTGAAACATCATAGATCGTTACTGCTGCTTTAGAATGTCTGCCTAATGCTACATCCACAAAATCTTTCGCAGGATTTGGAGTGATATTCACTTCCGGGTTCAACTTAACATCGGCTGTTCCTAATGTTGTCCCTGTTTTAACAAAATATCCGCCAAAACCTGTCGTCTGGAAGCTCACTTCCCAGTATTGATAGGTATCATTCCAGATAATATCAGCAATTTCGGGAGTAATAACCGAAGCTGTCCCTCCAAAAGATGCGACTGTACCAGTAGTACTGGTTCCTGTATATTTTTCAATAATAAGGTTAGCTTTATTGGCAACATCTGCAGGTGAAGTAGGTAATTTCACTCCACTGGTCAAGTTATAAGCATCGAAATCACCCTGTTTAAAGTATAAAGTTACTTTTCCGGTTGCTGTGGCTGCATTCGTGTCAGGATTTATTTCATATCTTCTTGCCACATAGTTTGGCTGTGCATTATCCACCCATACTTTTGATGTTGTATTTCCTGCTACAGTACTTGCGGTTTCTTTTTCCACTCTTGAAATCAGCTGGCAGGCGTTTGTAAAATAGTTATAACCATTGGCCACTGTACTTGCTTTCATTTGATTAGACGTTGCTAAATTCTTTACTTCAGCAATATTTTCATAGACTACAGCTCTCATTTTAAGATCAAAAGTTCTTGAAGTCCATGTAGTGCCGTCAGTAGAAGTCTTAGATCTGTTATTTACTACTGCGTTCTCAGCTTTCATCGCAATTCTCCCCCCTAATCCATTTACGACAATATAAAATTCTTTTCCGGTTATCATTTGTACATTTAAATCGGAAAGATTCACATAGTTCCAGGTAAATCTTTGAGAACTATTAAGCCATGAAGTAATGGTTTTGGTTGCAATAATATCTCCTGGATTTCCACTGGCATTCACTTTTCTGATTTGAATATCAACCGGAATATCTGAAGGGAGTGAAGTCCCTGTTAAAAATGAAAAACCTCCCAATTTCCCTGTTAACGTTGGTGTATATCTTACTGCCAGAGCAATATTATCAAAGTAATAATTAGATTCTGTATTAGCAATAATATAAGGTTCATCATACCCTACAGTCTCAAAATTAGATTTTACACATCCTAATTCATCAGTAACAGCTTTATAAATGTCCAGTTTACCATATCCCCACCTCATGTTTGGAACGGTTCCTGTTGCTCCATCCATTCTGGCATTAGCAGTAAGACGTGTTTTCACCTGTGCTGCTGTTAACGAAGGATTAGCCTGAAGCAATAATCCAACAGCTCCTGCTACTCCTGGTGAAGACATACTTGTTCCCTGGTTTTTCACATAATAATTAGTTCCTGCAATAATATCTGTTGCAGCCGGAGCAGAATTACTGGATCTTGATGAAATAACATTCTGACCTGAACCTGCAATATCCGGTTTCTGAACACCATCTACTCTTGGTCCCTGTGAACTAAATGAAGAGATAGATTCCTGTGGAGTAAGTGTAAAATAACCACTTGTTCCACTATACCAACTGGCTCTTCCCATATATGAAGCTACTGTAATGGCATTGGAAGCATTCCCCGGAGATCCTACAATATATTCATTATCTCCGTTTTGCAACGTAGTTTGTACTCCCTGGCTATACAGCCAGCCGTGGGTGGTTATCTGCTGTGCTCCGTTATTGGTAATTTCTAATGTATAATTTCCCTGAACATCAGTAGCTCCTGAAGTTCTGGTTACAACTAACTGTACATATCTTTTATTGTTATCATTTCCCCAATAATTATACATCGTTGCTGTAAGACCACCTCCCAATATAGTGTGAGCCGTGGTTGTGCTTATATTCTGAGTATATTGCTGTCCATCGGGAGTAGTCAGTTTTGCTGTAACAGCAGTATTATCATTGGCATACATAATGAATGAAAATACTGAAGCAGCAGAGGTATTGCTTGCTACTGTAAAACTGTACGTCTGTGCAGCACCAGCCGCAATATCCACTTTTCTGTGAAGATTAGCTCCGTAATCATTTCCGGCAGAAATAACCACAACTCTACCAGTTCCTGAAGTCGTAAAATTATTAACCGCCACTTCATGACTGGAAGTTCCGTCATGAGCAGTTCCCTGACCACCAATACTCATATTGACAACGATAGGTTTATTAAGTGCCGTAGCTACATTTTTGAAATAGGTTAAGGCATTAATGGTATTTGTTGTAGGAAAAGAGCCATTCCCTCCTTTTACAAATACGATATCTGCATCGGATGAAAATCCTTTGTGCCTCTTATCTGTAAAAGCGGCACCATTTCCGGCAGCAGTACCCGAAACATGGGTTCCATGTCCGTTGGTATCATTTTCGCGAACGAAGCCTGTAGGTGTCCCATCCAGTTCATCTTCAATCTGTGCTCTTGTATATTCCACACCTGTTGAAAACCCTGTAGGAGTTGTCTCACCAGATTGTGCCGTTAATGTCTGATCCCAGATGGAAACAATTCTACTTTTGGTCTGGTCATCAGCTTTTCTGAAATCCGGATGCTTCCAGTCTATCCCACTGTCATAAATTCCAACCAAAACACCGGTACCGTTATAAGAAGTATTATTAAAAACTCCATCCTGCAAAAGACTTGCTCCGGACTGGGCTCTGCTCACATCATTATGAAGCTCATCAAATTCGGGTCCCATTACAGACGTTACATAGGGAAGCTGCACAAGTCTTTCAATATCTTCAATGGTAACCAAAGCTGTGGAAAAAGTTGGCAGCGCGCTCTGAATAATAAAACCATCTGCTTTCAGTTTTTCCGGTTCTTTGGTATAAATAATACATGAATACATTGTTTGTGCTCCTTTTGAAGTCACCACCAGATGCTGATCAAGTTTCATATCCGGGCGTTCCAGATCTTTCACCGCTCTTCCATTGGCTATATTCTCTTTATTTTTCAATAAAACATCAAAGCGGGAGTCCAGTTTCTGTACCTGCCCGTAAAAGGCATAAGAATACAATCCTAAAAAGGCTGCTGCTGCATTTCTCAGAAGCTTCGATCCTCCGTGTGAAATGCTTACTTTTGTAAAAAATAATTTTTTAATATCCATATTTCATTTTTAAGCAATACAATTATACAATATTTATTAAAAATATAAATAATACCAATAATTAACAAACAATAAGCGTAAAAATTAAATCAAATAATAAAATTAACAACATTTTAACAAAATATTTAAAATATAAAATTTTTCAACCAAAATGCAGGATTTTCTTTTTTATTTAAACCTTGGATGGGAACATATTATTTCTTTGGATGCATTGGATCATCAATTATTTGTTTTGGCTTTGATTGCTGTTTATTCTTACAGTGAATGGAAGAAAATACTGATCCTTGTAACTGCATTTACCATCGGGCATTCCATTACATTAGCTTTAAGTATCCTTGACGTCTTCAGGGTTCCGTCTGACTGGGTTGAGTTTTTAATTCCCCTGACGATTGTCCTGACATCATTGGATAATATCATTATGAAAAATCAAAAGCAGACCCTGATGCGGGCCAATTACTATCTTGCTCTGATCTTTGGTCTGGTACATGGAATGGGGTTCGCCAACACAGCAAGAGTAATGATTGCGAAAAGCCAAAGTATTGCTTTACCCCTGCTGGGATTCAATATTGGTTTGGAGCTTGGCCAGATTGTAATTGTTGCTGCAATCTTAATCATCCTGTTTATTTCACTCAATCTTTTTAAAGTGAATAAAAAAGACTGGATACTCTTTGTTTCTTCCGGGGTGTTTGCTTTATCCTTAAAAATGACTTTGGAAAGAATTCCTTTTTAAAAGTTAAATATTTTCATTATTTCAAGAGCTTATTACTATCTTTGATCATTAATAAATCATTTCGGTTATGAAACTAAAAGTTGTTATACTTTCACTTTCTGTATTTGCATATACAGGTTTCACCGCACAAAATATTCAGAATAACCCGGGCAGCAACCATGGCAACAAGTTTGAGCAGCTGGGAACAATTCTACCAACACCCAACATTTACAGAACGGCTTCCGGAGCCCCGGGACACGGATACTGGCAAAACAGAGCGGACTATAACATTACCGCGTATCTGGATGAGGACAAAAGAAATCTGAAAGGTTCTGAAACGGTAACTTACTACAACAATTCTCCTGATGATCTGGATTATATCTGGCTGCAGCTTGATGAAAATGAGCATTCAAGCATCAGAAATGCCGGGTATGATACTTCATCGGTTCTTCGCCCTTCAACGACCGACCAACAGCTTAAGACTACTGAACTTCCGATAAAAGATAATGGCTATGGCGTGAGTCTTGAAAAAGTGACAGATGCTGCAGGTAATGCTTTGAAGTATACTGTCAACAAAACCATGATGCGTATTGATCTTCCTAAGGTTTTGAAAAAGGGTGAAAAATTTGTTTTCAAAGTAGACTGGAACTACAATATCTCCAACAGAATGAAGATGGGAGGCCGCGGCGGTTATGAAAATTTCCCTGAAGACGGCAATGATCTTTATACGATAACCCAATGGTATCCGAGAATGTGTGTCTACAGTGACTTCCAGGGCTGGCAGAACCATCAGTTTACCGGAAGAGGTGAATTTGCATTGGTTTTTGGAGATTTTAAAGTATCCGTGAATGTTCCTGCGGATCATATTGTAGGAGGAACCGGAGAATGTAAAAATTATGATCAGGTTTTGACATCTGATCAGTTATCAAGATACAGAAAAGCTGAAAATGCATCTGAACCTATTGAAATTGTAACTTTGGATGAAGCTAAAAAAGCAGAGAAAAATCATTCAAAACAAAGAAAAACATGGGTTTTTGAAGCGAAGGATGTTCGTGATTTTGCATGGACTTCTTCGAGAAAATTTGTCTGGGACGGAATGCGTGTAACAATTCCTGAAAACAATAATAAAGTAATGGCGATGAGTTTCTACCCGAAAGAATCTTATGGTCTTTACAGAAAGTTTTCCACAAAAGCGGTTGCCCATACCATTAAGACCTATTCAGAATTTACCATCCCTTATCCATATCCTGTAGCACAATCTGTAGAAGCAGCAAACGGTATGGAATATCCGATGATCTGTTTCAATTTTGGAAGAACTGAAAAAGACGGAACGTATTCCGAAGGAACCAAAAACGGAATGCTTGGAGTAATTATTCATGAAGTTGGACACAACTTTTTCCCGATGATCATCAACTCTGATGAGAGACAGTGGGCATGGATGGATGAAGGTCTGAACACGTTTACAGAATATCTTACAGAAGAAAAATGGGATAATAAATTCCCTTCCAAAAGAGGACCGGCATGGACCATCGTAGATTACATGAAACTTCCGAAAGATCAGCTGGAACCTATTATGAGCAACTCTGAAAATATTGTTCAGTATGGTCCGAATGCGTATTCAAAGCCTGCTACAGGATTGAATATTCTTCGTGAAACGATCATGGGAAGAGAGCTTTTCGACAAAGCTTTTAAAACTTATGCTAAAAGATGGGCCTTTAAACATCCTGAACCTGCAGATTTATTCCGTACCATGGAAGATGCCAGTGGTGAAGATCTTGACTGGTTCTGGAGAGGATGGTTCTACGGTACAGATCCTGTGGATATTGCAATTGATAAAGTAACGGTTGCTGTTCCTAATCTTGAAACAGATCCAAAAGCAGCGGCTGAAGTGAAATATCAGGTTGAAAAACCTTTGGTAAACAGTTTTGAAGATCTTTCAAAAATCAGAAACAGAGAAGACAAGAATATCAAATTCTATGTAGAGACAGACAAAGCTGCCCAGGATTTCTATTATAAATATGACAGAGGCCAGGAAAAAGTAGATAATAATAAGGAATACACCATCAAAACTGATGCTAGCCTTCCTTTAGACGCGAAGGATAAAGAGAAATTCAAAAATATTACCGGTTATCAGATCGATTTTGTTAACAAGGGCGGGCTGGTAATGCCTATTATCCTTGAATTTACTTTTGAAGACGGCTCAAAATTGTATGATAAATCCGCAGCACAGATCTGGAGACTGAATGAGCAAAAAGTTTCCAAGACGTATTATTTTGATAAGAAAGTAAAATCTATTCAGCTTGATCCGATGAGAGAAACTGCTGATATTGATACAACCAATAACTTATGGACTAGTTCCGGATCTGGTACTGAAACTTCAAAATTCCAGCTCTTTAAACAAAAACAGGAAGCAGGTTCTGTAAGAGGAGGCTCCACCGGAAAGGTGAATCCAATGCAGGCTGCAGGAAAGAGTTAAAAATCAAAATGTTGTAACTTTTAACAAATACAGCACTACTTATTATTAAAAAGATCATGAGAACTATTCTTTTCCTTTTAATACTAAGTAGTGCTAATTTTTTTTCCCAGAAATTACTTACTCCCGAAAATTCAGGAATCAATTCAAAACTCATTCAGGATGAAATTTCTGAAGCAATATGGACTGCTGAAAATGCAGGCACAAAAACAGAAATAGGAAGCATTATTACTGAGATCAAAAAACTGAACAAAGCAGATCTTCTTATTAAAACAACGGTAAAAATGAAACAGGCTCCGGATGCTCAATGGACGGATTCTACTCTTGTCAAAACTTCCAATTTCAGCCCAGTCTACCACTCTTCTTACAATTCAATGAGAGACATGGTTCTCAAGTCTGAAAAGGATAAGGTCACCGGATATTATCTGGATAAGAAATCTCAGAAAAAAGATATAATCGAAATTACTGCAAGTCATTATTTCGACAGCAGCAGCTATGCCCAACTGATCAGATATCTTCCTTTGAAAGAACATTTTACTGCCGAGATTTCTATTTTCGATTATAACCCCAAATCTGAGAAAAAAGGGATGATGAAAGCTTACATTCTGGATACTCAAAAGTCAGAATATAAAGGAAAGCCTGTCTGGGTAGTGAAAACAAATGATGATATCAGCAACCAATTAACCATAGTGACCTATTATATTGATCCCGCCACAAGGAAAATTGTAAAGCAGGATATGGACATGGCAGGAAAAAAAATGTCTTTAGAAATAATTCAATAAATCACTGAAAATCAGATACCAATATCTTATTTCCGTCTACAAAAAATATAACAACCTGACTTAAAAAGTCTTATATTTGAATGACCATAAACACCAAATGTCAAAAACCTGATTGACAATAAATGTTCAGGATCAAAAAAACAAAATATTACTTATGAAAAATGCCAAATTACTAAGCAGAGATGCTCAGAAAATGATCAATGGCGGAATTGCTGCCAGACTTGTATGCTGCGAACGCGACGACAACGGAAAATGTACTTTATGGATCGGACCGGGACAGAATTGCCCATAGTTCAATCATCAACAATTTAGAATAAAGCCGGAGGTTTCCGGCTTTCCCTGTTTATACCCTCCATCATCTTTACAACCTGATAATCAAAATTTTATTTAAAAAAAACAGCAATAAAATATATCCCATAATAAGGAAAAATAGTATCTTTGATCCACTTCTTTTACACCAAATGTCAAAATCCTGATTGACTTTAAATTCTCAGGAGCGTACAAATCAAAATATTATTAACTATGAAAAACGCTAAATTATTAAGCAGAGATGCTCAGAAATCTATCAATGGCGGAGCTGCAGGGCGCATTTGCTGTGAATACAATTACAAAGGACAATGTATCCTGTGGATCGGACCGGGACAATATTGCCCATAGTTCAGCCATCAGATAACAATTTTTGAAAGCCGGAAAATTCCGGCTTTTATTTTTTAGCTTAAATGTGCTTTTACGTTCTTTTTATAAGTTCGCCCAAGTGGAAGTTCTTCTCCGTTTTTCAAAAAAACATGACCGGAATTATAAGAATTGATATGATCCGACAAAACGATATAAGACTTATGAATTCTGATAAACCCGAAATGCTGAAATTTCTCTTCAAAATTTGACATTCTCTCCAAAATCATATATTTTTTCAATGGGGTCATCAGTACAATATATTCCCCGAATCCCTGTATCCATAGAATATCTTTAAGAAAAACTTTATTCATCACGTAATTGGATTTGAACATAATATAGTCTTCCTGCTGCTGGTTATTAGCAGAGCTTTTAAACTGAACAAAATCTCTTGCTTTATTAACCGCTTTTTTGAAAGTATCAAAGTCTACAGGTTTTATGAGATAATGAACAACATCCAGTTCAAAGGCTTTCACCGCGTATTTTGTTTCCAGCGTAAGAAAAATACATAACGGCGGATCGGGAAGCTGCTGCAAGAGTTCTACTCCATTGATTCCAGGCATATTGATATCGAAAACAACCAGATCCACTTTATTTGCTTTCAGGAATGCCAGCGCCTCTTCCGGTTTCTGAAATGAAGCCAGCAGTTCAACATCTTCAAGCTGATCGCAATATTGTTTTACAAGCTGCAATGCAGGATATTCATCATCTACATTAACGATAGTCAGGTTAGCCATTGATAGTAATTGTTAAAGCAATTTTATATTGATCATTTTCTTTCGGTCCGGAATAAAATTCATACTGATCAGGATAAAATTTTTCCAATATATGAATAATTGCTTCATTACCCAATCCGTGATAATTAGATTCAGCCGCATGATTTCTATCTTTCCCTACAGAATTTATAATTTCAAAATACAGTTCAAAGCGCTCAATATTACAGAATAATTTTATAAAACCATGAGCATCCTCTCCTATTGCTGAGTGCTTTAATGCATTTTCAAATAAAGTAAGAAGTATAGCAGACGGGATTTCAGCAATGTCAAATTCTTCCTGATCTTCAATATCCATTACAATATCAAGCTGGTTATTATATTTAAGCTGGTATAAAGCTGCAAGAGCTTTCAGTGAAGAAAATTCCTGGGAAACCGTTACTTTTTCCTTTCCACTGTCATAAATAATATACTTCAGAAGCCTACTCAACTGCAAAATAGAATCCGACGTTTTCTCTGAATGGGTAAAACTGTTCGCGTATATATTATTAAGAGTATTCAACAAAAAATGAGGATTCAGTTTAGACTTCAGCAAATCAAGATAAAGCTGGTCTTTCTCTTCTCCAAGGCTGATTACATCCTGCTCAATTAAAAATTTGTCTTTGGTAATTCCCAAAAAAGAACCGACCAGAATTATTATTCCCTGCGAGATGTACACATTATACAGGAACCCAACATGGTAACTTTTTTCACTGAAATCTATCTGAAAAACTGCCGGCTCCCACAGAATTCTGAAAAGACTGGACACCAAAAAACAGATTAAAGCATAAAGGATAAACTCCGGATACTTATTGGATAAATAAAACCGGGGAACAAGATAATAGTACACCAGATAATAAATTCCCACATTAAAAATTGTATTCAAAATAATGCTTATTACCAACTGAGTTGAATCCAGGAAGTAGTTTTCGGTGAAATAAGTCATCAAAATGAAGATAAAAAAGAAAAAAACATGCTGAAACCTCAACAAAAATTTCCAACGGTACTTCATAAGACTTTCCAGAATCTTACCACTAAATAAAATTCTGATAATCAATAATATAATAATAAAATTAATGATTAAAAACATAGTCCATACCTTATTTTGAAACGCATCAAATATAATATCTTTTTGTCTCAAAATGCAGTTCGTTGAGAAAAACTGTCATTGATTGAAAAAATCCAGTCCCGCTCTGTCGAATAAATATATTTGAGAAACCGCAATATTAATCAAATATTACATGAAACTTAATATACAATTAATGCTTATTTTATCATTTTGCATGGTAAATAGCCTTTTACACAGTCAGAGTAAAGACAACTATAATATGTGGTTTCAATACCTGATGTCGGCAAAGCTTACGGATAAAAGTACTTTAACCGCACTTACTCAATACCGTTCTTTTGATCTTGCCTATGACACAAGGCTTTTTCTCGTGAATGCCTATGTAGATTATGAAGTGGTGGAAAATATAAAACCTGCTGCAGGAGCTATGTTTTTAATCCTTGAATCTTATAATGCTGATGATTCTAAAAAGATAAGATATGAAAAAAGACCTTTCCAGCAGGTAACCGCTGATTATTACATTGGAAGAACGTCAATCTCCAACCGTCTGAGAGTGGAAGAACGTTTTATCAGTAATCCTGATGAATTTGAAGTAAGAATCCGGTATCTGATCTCTGTCAGAATTCCTTTCAATAAAAAAGGAGAAAAAGAAAAGCTTTATGGTATTCTTAAAAATGAAATAAGAATGAATGTTGATAAGCTAGAACCCTTCGACAGCAATCGTATTACGGCAGGTCTTGGAATAAAACTAGGAAAAAATTCTGCTTTGGAGCTAGCCTTTATCAATCAGCTGGAAACCAAAAAAACAAGTAATTATGGATTCGTAGGATTCAGAAACAATTTTGACTGGAGAAAAAAGAAACAATAATAACCTCATTAATATTTACACAAAACTATGCTGACCCTTCTTGGCTTTTTAATGATTTTCATCTTCATGGTTCTCATCATGAACAAAAAGATGACTCCACTTACCGCCTTAGTTCTAGTTCCGGTTCTTATAGCTGTAGTTGCAGGATTTGGACCTGACCTCGGAAAAATGATGAAAGACGGAGTAAAAGAAATAGCACTTACGGGAGTTATGCTGATTTTTGCCATCCTGTATTTCAGTCTGATGATTGATACAGGGCTTTTCGAGCCCCTTGTCAATGCCATATTAAAGGCTGTAGGAGATAATCCTGTAAAAACAACCATCGGAACTGCCCTTCTCACCACTTTAGTTTCATTAGACGGCGATGGCTCTTCCACTTACATTATTGTAGTGGCTGCATTACTCCCACTTTATAAAAAACAAGGGATGAACCCTTTGGTTCTGACCTGTATTATCATGCTTGCAGGCGGTATTATGAATATTTTACCATGGGGAGGACCTACTGCAAGAGTGATGAGTTCCCTTAAACTGGGCCACACAGAAATATTCGTTCCTATGATCCCGGTAATGGTGATCGGGCTGATCTGGGTATTTTTTGTCGCCTATATTTTGGGTGTACGGGAGAAAAAAAGAATAAGCAAGCACGGAAAATATACCAAATACAGCGGACAGGATATTGCCGGGGAAAATGATCCCGCATTAAGACGTCCCAAACTTATTATTATCAATCTGATCCTTACCATTGTCCTGCTTTGCGTAATGATTCTTGATATTATTCCTTTGGGAATTGCCTTTATGATTGCCTTTTGTATAGCTTCCCTGATTAATTATCCGAAACTGAAAGACCAGCAGAAAATCATTTCAAAACATGCAGGGAATGCGTTATCTGTAGCGGGAATGATCTTCGGAGCAGGAATTTTTACAGGAATCCTGAATGGTACCGGAATTATGAATTCTATGGGAAACAGTATTATCAGTATCGTTCCTAAAACATGGGGTGGATATCTGAACGTCATCACTGCAATATTCAGTGTACCGCTTACTTTTTTCCTTACCAATGATGCCTATTATTTTGGAATATTGCCTGTGATTACAGCAACCGGCAGCCAGCTGAATATTCCTCCTGATATTTTAGGACGTGCCAGCCTTGTGGGACAGGCTTCTCATTTATTAAGTCCTTTGGTTCCTTCTACTTATCTTTTGGTTTCACTGGCAGGTGTGGAATTCTCGGACCATCTGAAATTCACTTTAAAATGGGCTATAGGATCATCAATCGTAATGTTGCTGAGCGCATTGCTTCTTGGTATTATATAAGGTTATATCTTTGAATTTTGTAATCTTACCCAATAAAAAGTGAATGATGAAACCTTCTAAGCAAAAAACATTTACAGACTCCTATTTAAGAAACTTAACTCTATATGTGTTCACAGCGATTATCTGTGGAGCATTAACCGGTTATTATTTCCCGGAAGTCAGTAAACATCTGGAAATGGTAAGCAGTTACTTTTTCATGCTTCTTGAGGTTTTGATTATTCCTGTTATTTTCATTGCTGTAACTTATGGGGTAAGCTACATTTTCAGCACCAAAAATGCTTTTAAAATTGTAAGTCAGATGGTTCTGTACTTTTTAATCATCACCTCCGTAAGTATTGTATTGGGAATCGGTTCCGGGCTTCTTTTAAAACCAGGAGCCAATACGGGAATTATCATTTCTTCCCACAAAGCGCTTCCGGAAAGATTTTTAACCACATCCACGAATCCGTTGCATATCAGTAATTATGTACTTTTTCTTTTAATATCAATATCTGCGGGAGTTGTGATTGGCCTTTCAAAGAAAAAAAATAACATTCTTAAAACGATTGATAAGGGAAGAAACTTGTTTTTCAAGATCATCAAGTATGTTTACATCTTTCTTCCGATAGTCATTTTCTCTAATATCGCTTACGGAATTTCTGTATATGGGATTAATACTTTGCTTCCATTAAGTAAGATAGTTGCAACGGTATATCTTACCTGTGTATTTTTCATTTTTGGAATACTAGGTGTTGTAACGGCTTATTTCAAAATTAACCTTTGGGATTTTTTAATCAGCATCAAAGAGGAAATCATTCTTGTAGTGGCCACTTCTTCTTCAAAGACCGCCTTCCCCATGATTTTTGATAAAATGGAATCACAAGGCTATGACCGGAAAATTCTTCGTCTTATTATTCCTCTCGGATACAATTTTAATCTGGCAGGAGCCTGTATTTACCTTTCAATTTCATGTATTTTTCTTATCCAGTTTTATAATATTCCTCTTACGGTAAAAGATTATTTCTGGCTTTTTATAACGATTTCAATTGCTTCAAAAACAGCTTCGGGAGTACCCGGATCAGGCTTCCTTGCCCTGATGTTTACCCTAAGCCGTTTTGGAAAAATTCCCACCACAGATCTTGCTCTTTTATACAGTATAGACCGCTTTATGAACGAAGCCAGATCGGTTACCAATTTCATAGGCATTTCAGTTTCTGCTGCCATTATTTCAAAACTTAATCAAAATTCTATTTCTTTAAAAAATGATGTTTCCTGATTTCACACACCTTTTAAATGACATATTACAAAATCCTGCAAGATCCATCGCTATCATCGGCAATCTCATCCTGATCGAAAGCCTTCTCTCTGTAGACAATGCAGCTGTACTGGCTACCATCGTAATGGATCTACCCGAGCATCAAAGAAAAAAAGCCTTGAAATACGGAATCCTTGGGGCTTATGTATTTCGTGGACTGGCCCTTATTTTTGCTTCCGTACTGATTTCCGTATGGTGGCTAAAACCATTAGGAGGATTCTATCTGCTCTATATTTCCTTTGACTGGTTTATCAAAAAGATTAAAAACACAAATGATGAAGAAAATCCTGAGGAAACCCCGGGCAAAGAATCCAGTTGGCTGTACAAAAATTCAATCGGACTGCTGGGACAGTTCTGGGCCACTGTAGCTATTGTAGAAGTAATGGATCTTGCTTTTTCTATAGATAATGTTTTTGCTGCGGTAGCGTTTTCAGACAATTTACTTTTGATTACACTTGGGGTATTTATAGGAATTTTAGCGATGAGATTTATTGCACAGTGGTTTGTCCGTCTGATGCAGATATTCCCTTTTCTGGAAACGGCCGCTTTTATTGTGATTGCTATTTTAGGAGTTAAACTAAGTTTGTCATTATACGAACACTTCTACCCTGCTACAGCTTTTGCTCAGTTTTTAGCCAGTCATACCATGGAAATTCTGGTTTCCGCTATTACCGTTCTTTTGTTTGTAGTGCCTGTAGCTACGAGTTATCTTTTCGGATTTCCAGCACGCAAGAAATAATTTTTCTGCCAAATTTTCACATTCGGAAATAAAAGTCTGCCATTTCATCCACCAGTGTCTCATGGCATACATTTAGAGAATTACTACACAGAAATAATTAATAAATAAACATATTATGTCAGTAAACTTTAAACCATTAGCAGACAGAGTTCTAGTAGAGCCTATCGCTGCAGAAACTAAAACAGCTTCAGGTATTATCATCCCGGACACTGCAAAGGAAAAGCCTCAAGAAGGTACTGTTGTGGCAGTAGGTCCTGGTAAAAAAGATGAGCCTACAACTGTTCAGGTAGGTGACAAAGTTCTTTATGGAAAATATTCAGGAGCTGAATTGAAGCTTGAAGGAAAAGATTATTTAATCGTAAGAGAAGCTGATTTATTAGGAATCATCGGTTAATTTGTAAAAAGTAAAATGTATTCATGTAAAATGATATTTTCAGGATATAAAATCATTAATACATTGTACAAAGTACATTAATACAATAAAAAATTATGGCAAAAGAAATAAAATTCGATATTGAATCAAGAGACGCTCTAAAGAGAGGGGTAGATGCATTGGCTAATGCAGTAAAAGTAACTTTAGGTCCTAAAGGTAGAAACGTAGTGATCGAAAAATCTTTCGGTGCTCCACACGTAACTAAGGATGGTGTTTCTGTTGCAAAAGAAATCGAACTTGAAGACAGAGTAGAAAATATGGGAGCGCAAATGGTAAAAGAAGTTGCGTCCAAAACTAATGATATCGCAGGAGACGGTACTACTACCGCTACTGTATTGGCACAAGCTATCGTAAGAGAAGGTCTTAAGAATGTAGCTGCAGGTGCTAACCCAATGGATCTTAAAAGAGGAATCGACAAAGCAGTATCTGCAGTTGTTGAAAACCTGAAAACACAGTCTCAGACTGTTGGAGATTCTACAGAAATGGTAAAACAGGTTGCTTCCGTTTCTGCTAACAATGACGAAACTATTGGTGCTTTGATCGCTGAAGCTTTCGGAAAGGTTGGAAAAGAAGGTGTAATCACTGTAGAAGAAGCTAAAGGTATCGATACAACGGTAGATGTTGTAGAAGGTATGCAGTTTGACAGAGGATACCAGTCACCATACTTCGTGACTAACCCTGAGAAAATGTTAGCTGAACTAGAAAATCCATATATCCTTTTAGTAGAGAAGAAAATCTCTTCAATGAAAGAATTGTTACCAGTTCTTGAGCCAATTGCACAAGGTGGTAAGTCTTTATTGATCATCTCTGAAGAAGTTGAAGGTGAAGCTTTAGCTACTTTGGTAGTAAACAAATTAAGAGGTTCTCTTAAAATTGCTGCTGTAAAAGCTCCAGGATTCGGAGACAGAAGAAAAGCAATGTTAGAAGATATCGCGATCCTTACAGGTGGACAGGTGATCTCTGAAGAGCAAGGTTTCACTATGGAAAACATCTCTTTGGATATGCTTGGAACTGCTGAGAAAGTAACGATCGACAAAGACAACACAACTGTTGTAAACGGTGGTGGTGACGAAGCGAAAATCAAAGGAAGAGTAGCTCAGATCAAAGCTCAGATGGAAACTTCTACTTCTGATTATGATAAAGAAAAACTTCAGGAAAGACTGGCTAAGTTAGCTGGTGGTGTTGCTGTACTTTATGTAGGTGCTGCTTCTGAAGTAGAAATGAAAGAGAAAAAAGACAGAGTAGATGATGCACTTCACGCTACAAGAGCAGCTGTTGAAGAAGGTATTGTTGCAGGTGGTGGTGTTGCTTTAGTAAGAGCAATCTCTGCTTTGGAAAACCTTACCGGAATCAATTCTGACGAAACTACAGGGATCAAAATCGTGAAAAGAGCAATTGAAGAGCCATTAAGACAAATCGTTGCTAACGCAGGTGGTGAAGGTTCTGTAATTGTTGCTAAAGTAGCAGAAGGAACTGGAGACTTCGGATACAACGCAAAAACTGACGAGTATGTTCACATGCTTGAAGCAGGGATCATTGACCCAACTAAAGTAACAAGAGTTGCCCTTGAAAACGCAGCTTCTGTATCTGGAATGCTTTTAACAACTGAATGTGTTATCACTGAAGTGAAGAGCGCTGAACCAGCTATGCCAATGGGTGGTGGAATGCCAGGAATGATGTAACGGTCAGCGACCGAGGCAAATATATACTAACCGTTCTGTTTTTCAGAGCGGTTTTTTTATGTATCAACTGTTTGAAAAAGAAAATCTCACATGAGCAAGAAAGTATTTTTTAATTATAATATTTCACAACTAGTAGAAATACTTAAATTCATTTTGGGTAATAAATACGGTATTTTCAACGCTTACATTCGTTTAATTTTACAGAAATAAAAGTTCCCAAACAAACATTCTTTTCTTAAACAGGTATACCGAAAACTGTATAGAGTAGGTAAAATAGTAAAACACAATTATTATGGCTGGAGATAATGACAGAATACACGGCTACAATCCCATTTATCGTGTACAAAAACCCGTTAATTTTCACTCTTTTGATCTTGACAGTAAGAACAAACCCACAAACTTCATTTATCAAAAAGTAACCATTGATGGACCTGGTGTGACAGTTGATGATCATCAGGGGCATATAGTTCCCCAAAAGACCCTTAATATTGTCTTGAATCCTCTGATGGAAAATATGGCAAAAAATTGCAAAAACTTACCCGATGTCAAAAATTTTATCAAAAATTCATGGATGCAGTCTGTCTATGACTATGGAGAAAAAATTGGTGCCCCCATGTTTGATTTTGAAGACAGCGATCCGGAGACTAAAGTAGGTGGTTTTTTCTCCATTGTAACCTGGAACCCTGTGAATATCTGCCGGGCTCCGGAGGATAAAAAAAGAAATGGTGTTCCTGGTAATACTATTGATACCCAGGTTGAGCAATATCTTGCGGCTCATAAGGATCAGCAAGGTATTAATGCAGCATGGCTTTCAAGTTTGCAAACGCTGATGAAAGATGATAAAAATAAAGATAAAATAACAGATTATATTGCCAAATGCTCTGACACTCTATCAGGACAGCTAAATAAAGGGATTGGCTATTATTCATTTCCCTGGAAATACACCAATAATATTTTAAATCCTATATAGATCAATACTACGAATAATGCAACGGCCAGCTACCGCAGCAAATTAATATACTAACCGTTCTACTTTTTGTAGAGCGGTTTTTTATATATTTGACGAGTAACGATAACCCATGAAAAACAATTAATATATCATGAAAAAAATACCATTTATTTTACTTTTCTTCTTTACAAGTATTTTTGTTTTTTCGCAGCAAAATGAAAAAGACGGATTTATTTTAATTCCCAAAATCAATGATATTACAGATTTAGTAAAAAAGATAAAGCCCAATAGTGATTATAAAATTTGGGCTTTGGTACATTATGATTTTAAAACCAATAATATACTCTATCAAAAAGGAAATAGAAAAATAAATCCTATACGTACAGAGAGCGACTCGTATGGATTTTTTCCTTGTTTGCCTGGAGGTTGCTATTCCTATTTTTATGCCATAAACAAGAATAATAAACCCGAATATATTACCCATGGAAAAGAACTGTATCATTTTCTTGGAGAAATAAATAACATTGAAGAAGCCATGTTTGTTGCTATGCTATATGGCTATATAATGGATCAGGATTATAAAAACGGAAACATCTACAAAGAATCTAAAGATGAATTTATTTTATACTTATCCCAAATCTCTACATCACCTTCATTGAAAAAAGAAGGCTTTATGATTACCATCAAAAAAAATGGTGAATTAACCGCAAAATCAGAAGGAATATATCATTATAATCCTGATGTAAGAATTGCTATATAAAAAAATACATTACATTGTATTGGCAAAAAATGTCTCCTGAACTCCTCATTTAAGGTTCCAGATATCCTGGCCGAGGTTTTGAAACGCTATTTTGGCGTTCTGAAATACTCCTTTGAGGTCTTCAGCTTCTCCCGCCAGGTTTGTAATACCTAATTTCCGGTTGGTGAACCCCAATAGATGGGTTTTATATAGCTTTGGATGGGTTTAGAACCACAAAAGACAAATTAATATATTAACCGCTCTACTTTTGTAGGGCGGTTTTTTATTTAGATACGGTTTCCCGTAAGGAAGTACCATAAAAACATTTTAATTTCGTAAAAATTTATAAAAATGAAAACTAAATAATAAGTATGATAGATAGAATTACTCAAAGCTTACTAAAAGACTTCCAATCTAAATTTGATTTTGAAAATCTTAATGACAGTGACTTATTTGAACATTTTGTAAATTACACTATTCTAGAGAAAAAATTAGAAGATAGACTTGATGAAGATGCACTAGACCTCATAAATATAGGAGTTAACGGGACATTTGGCTTAGATGGTTTTGCAATATTAATAAACAAGCATTTAATAACTTCAAAAGAGGATTTAGATGAAATTTTAAATAAAAATAATAAACCAATAGCAGATGTTTTCTTTATTCAATCAAAAACCTCAAATAATTTTGATGTAAAAGAGATAAGTTCTTTTGGAAATTCAATAGAGGATTTTGTTTCAATTTCGCAAAAATATTCTTGGAATCAAAATGCTAAAAACTTTATAGAGCTTTTTAAGCACTTAACAAATCGTGCAAATGATCTAGAAACAAATCCTTCATGTCCTCGCTACCGCACGATTGTATCGTGTGGCTTTGGCTTTAGATAATAGCTAATTTATTTAAGTCATACGAAAAGATTCGTGCGGCAGCGGGGAGGCTCCGGATACAATGCTAAAACTGACGAGTGTTCACATGCTTGAAGCAGGAATCATTGCCCCAACTAAAGTAACAATAGTTGCCCTTGAAAATGCAGCTTCTGTATCTGGAATGCTTCTTACAACTGAATGTGTTATCACTGAAATTAAGAGCGCTGAACCACTATCCCAATGGGTGGTGGAATGCCAGGAATGATGTAATAGCGAGTCGCTAAGACAAATTTAATATATAAACCGCTCTGCTTTTGCAGGGCGGTTTTTTGTGGAATATGGTTTACCGTAATGTTTATAATTCTCAATTTAAGAACTTAGCAAAAAAGATACAGTAAAAATTTAATAATATTCTAATGATATTAAAATAATAAGTAAATTTAGATATTAACTAAAAACCATAACCATGCAAGTAGAACCTATAATTAATGCAAGATTCAAACAATTTAGACAAAAAAATGAATTAGAAAATGTACAAGATGGAATAGCTTTCGAAAAATTTGTAAATTATACAATATTTACACTGCATCATCCAGATGCTTTTAGTGCTGATACTGAATCACTAGAATTCGTGAGTGTAGGTGGATCAAGTGATATGGGAATTGATGGACTTGCAATTAAAGTTGAAGATATAATTGTAAAAACAAAAAGTGAAATTGATGATATAATAAGGTTTAATCGTAATAAAAGGATTAATGTCGAGTTTATTTTTATTCAATCAAAATATAAAACACATTTTGATAAAGGAGAGCTTAACAATTTTGTTGATGGAGTTAGAGATTTTCTATCTGACGAACATCATTTTCCAATGAATGATAATATAAGAGATTGCCTTGAACTTAAAGAGTATTTACTGAGTGATGAAATTACTATAATGTGGGATAACAATCCAAATATCATTCTTTATTATGTAGGAATGGGGAGATGGAAAAATCCAGCAGATTTAGTTGGTATTGCAAACCAATTTGGAAGAGATATATCTCACCTAAATATTTATAATTTTGAATCAAACAATTTTAAATTCATAGATAGTAATGAATTAAAAAATATTTATGATAGTATTCAAAATACTTTTAGCGCTACTATTGACACTAGACATTCTATGCCATTAACAGATGTAAACGATGTTTCAAACTCCTGCCTTTCGATCGTTTATGGAAGCGAACTAATAAAGTTAATTTCTACAGATGATGGAATAATTCGCAAGTCTCTTTTCAATGATAATGTTCGAGACTTTCAGGGATTAAATCCGGTTAATCTCGAAATAGAAAATACTGTAAAAGATAGTCCAGAAAAGTTTATCATTTTGAATAATGGGATAACTATTGTTTGTGATGAATATAAACAAAACAATACTAAATTAACAATTTTCAACCCCCAAATTGTTAATGGATGTCAGACAAGTCATATTATTTATGAATGTTATAAGAAAAATCTAGACTTATCAAAAGTTCCTATATCTATCCGTGTAATTAGTACAACTGATGAAGAAATTGTAAATGATATTGTTAGAGGTACAAATAGACAAAATATTGTTCTTGAGGAAGCCTTTGAAAGTACAAAAAAGTTCCATAAAGATCTTGAAGAGTTCTTTACAGTTGTTTCTCCAGAATATGAAACAATTTACTATGAAAGGAGATCTAAACAATATCAACATAATCCTATTATTAAACAAACACAAAAAGTAAACTTAAGAATACTAACGCAATATTATTTGGGAGTTTTTCTTAATAAACCACATATTTCGCATAGGCACGAATCAATATTATTAAAAGAAAACAAAGATGATATTTTTCAGGATCATCATTCTAAGTTACCATATTTCACATTAGCATATCTTTTCATAAAGTTTGAAAATTTTTTAAGAGAAAATAATGTTCCTCGAATAGTAAGAACTTATAAATCACATATATTAATGATGTTAAGACAAAGTGTTATGGGGTACCTTCCTTCTCAAAATAAAGAAACAGAGGTTGATAAAGCTTGTAACAAACTCCTCTTTGTTCTTAAAGACAATCAACAATTTGAGAAATTAGTTAGTGATAGCATTAAATTATTTACCGATTCTCTAGAAAAATGGGAAACCGTACTTGGAAAATCTAGGAGGGGAACAAAAGATGTTGAAGCTTTTACATTGCACCTTATAAAAGAGGTTAACAGTTTAATAAAGGATGATGAAAAATCCGCACAATTACAAGATCATGACCTTATAAACTCATCAGAAAAAATATATTTAGGTAAAATTATTGCAATTATTCGAGATAAGTATGGGGATTATTATGGCTTTATTGAAAAAAATCCCAATAATATTTTCGTGCATTCAAAAGATAATAAAAACTTCACTTTCAACAATTTAAAAGGGAAAAAAGTAATGTACAAAATCATTTATGATGAAAAATCCAAATTAGATAATACAAAGGAAAAGGCTGTATTAGAAAAGATTGTTTAGCCATATTTAAACAACGAAGATTCTTTTGTCACAATTTGCCCGTTGCACAAAATCTCTTGACATTGAGCCAATAAAATAAAACCAATCTATTTAAAAAATAAGCTCCGAAGTCGAATGCTTCGGAGCTTATTTTATATTCTAATTAAGGAAAAATCTAGAATTTCTAATCAATTTTAAAATCTAATAAATCTTTAGGTGATATATTTAGACCTCTGGCCAAATCAATTAATGTAGTAAATGCAAAGTTTCTTTTCCCATTTTCTATATCGCTTACTGTACCTTTAGTAATTTTGGAGCTATTTAGAACAACATCATCTTGGGTAAGCCCAGATTTAAGTCTTAAATCTTTGACGTGTTCTCCAAATCTTTTTAGTATTTCATCTTGTAAAACGTCCATTTATTAGCAGTTTATACAAAGGGCGTAATTTTTTTCACAAATTTTGTTACAAGTACTTGTAACAAAATGAAAATTTATTATATTTGGAAAAGATTATTCATTAGAGTAATTTTGCGATACTTCAAAGAAATATAGAAGCTATTGCTTAGAATCTTGTAATAGAAAACTGGTACTTTTTAATGCAACAAGATGATAAGTATGAAGCTCACGACCTAGGCGTGGGCTCTCTTATCTGTTGCAAGGTATACCAGTACCCCTATTACAGATATTGTAGAGTCTCATGCCGTTTTTATTTTCATGCTGTTCTGCTTTTCTACAATCATCTTTTTCTAAGCCTGCTTTACAAAATAAAGTATCATGATACGGTACAATGGGGTGTACAATCCATTGCGGCTTTCGGGCTTTTAGAAAACACAAATTCTATCATATTCATTCGGCTTGTATAGACAGGAAGTTCAGGTATTGCAAAACTTACTTCTTTACTGCCGTATAATCGTACAACAAAAAATACACACTCATGAAAAAAGACAGAACAGACATTCAATCCCGGCTTGGGAAAGGCCGCAAGAAGCATTGTGGCTTACAGCAGATGGAAACATTTTTTCAACTCAATGATCTGGCAGCATCCAAAGAACTTTTAAACAGCATTATAAGTTATGCCCTTAAAAGAAATAGCTGGATAAAAGAGGATCCGTCTGTTATTTATCACTTTCATCAGGCTATGCGTTCATTCATCCGTACAGGCTACTTTATCATGCTGAAGGAAAAGAAATTGGTGGGCAATACTGAGTTGAAAGATCCTTCTCCGTTGGTTCTTGGGTTGCTTTCAGAGAAAGAATACCAAAATCCTATGTTGGTGTTTAAAAAAGCATTCAAAGAATACAGCATCAAAGAATTTGATTATTTTATTTCCGGGATGGTTTATTTTTCAATGGGCATCTATGACAAACTACCGGAAAGGAATATGATAAACCCATATATTCATCTGATTAAAATGCTGGATGCAGCGTATCTTATTATTGAAAGCAAAGGGAAAAAGTAAAGCCTTAAAAATTAAAAAAGATGATTTGATGTAAGCTCAACTTCTTACTTATAAGTCTGTTTAAACTAATCACAAAAGTTTTTATTTTTAAAACACTTTAGTACACTTTAGAAAGTTTAAAATAATACAGCATAAAAATACATTGAAGAAAAAAAATCAAAGATTTTTCAAAACTTATGTGGACGTATTTTGCGCTAGGATATCCTCTTAAGCACCCTTAAGTGTTTCAATCTTTTGTGTCTTTTGTGGTTTAATAAAAAAGTTTAAACAGCATTTATATAAAATCACTTCTCCTTTATTTTCTTTCTATGCTTCAAGCCAAAATTAATTAAGGCATTGACAACATCTTCAGTTTCTTTGGCATGTGTGGTAAGTGCATACGAAACTGTAACAGGTTTGGTGTTATTAACCGTTCGGGTAATCAGTAAATTATCTTCCAGTTCCTGCAGCTCTTTGGACAGAACTTTTGGACTTATTCCCAAAGCCGTTTCCTGTAAATCTTTGAACCGCATAGTTTCGTAATTATACAGATTATGCAGAATGCAGAATTTCCACTTGCCGCCCAATAGTTCAATGGTATCTTTAAGAGCCAAGATTTTTTCTTTACTGATGTCATTTTTTTTGATACTCATAAAATAGTTACTTTCCAAAAGGTAATGGATAGTAAAGGTAAAGTTTCTTTCAGATAATTTTATCCTGTAAAAAAAATTAAAAATGAGAGTAACAGTAATTGCCAACATTTCGGCTAATGGTAAAGTATTATTATCTGATCATCCACATCATCAGTTGCCACCAGAAGCAATGGAGTTTTATTTAGAATTTGCAAAAAAAGTTGGGAACCTTGTCATAGGCTTGAAAACCTTTGAAAGTTTTTTAAATTTCCCACAGGAAGTCAAAGAACATTTTAGCGGAATAGAAATCGTAATACTCTCTGAAAAACCCTATGCATCAAAAGGCTACAAGACTGTTGAAAGCCCCGAAGAAGCTATTGAATATATGTCAGAAAGAGGGTTGCACGAAATGGCAGTTGGCGGCGGAACAGGTGCTTTTAATGCCTTTATAGACAAAGATTTGGTAACAGACATTTATTTTAATATTCATCCATTAATAACAGGAGTTGGCGGTGTTTTAGGAAACAGCAGTGAACTGAACTCAAAATTTAAACATAAAGAATATAACCTTAAAGACGGTTTCATTCAACTGCATCTAAGCAAAGAAGACTGAATAACAACTATTGAAAAAAAAAATTAAATACATATCCCCTCTGCATAAAGTCTCCTAACTTACGTAATTAATATAAAAATCCGAAGTCTCCCCACTTCGGATTCTTTATCATTACCCTCGCTAAAATACCCTACTCCCCCATTTCCTATCCCCCAGATTTTACCTATATTTGTTTCTATAACGAGCAAATATGCAAAACTAATAACCGGCCGTTCATGAAACTCTATACTTTAATAGCAGTACTATTCTTGCTATCCTTCAGTTGTACTCAGAAAGACAAATACATTGTCGGCCAGGAATGGCAGTACAAAACCCGTCCTACGGAAAAAAGCTCAATTCTTAAAATTTTAAAGATTGAGGAATATCCTAAAACCGGAAAAGTAATTCATATTTCCATCAGTGGTTTGAAAATGAAAAATCCTGCCAGTCCCAAAGGTTTTGCAGAATACATCAGCCATATTCCTATATCAGAAGAAGCGTTAGACAAAAGTGTCACCAGCCTGAAAAATGAAACCCTCAAAAAGCCTGACTCTCTTGAACTCGACGGATATTCTTACTGGAAAAAAGAGTTTGACAAAGGAAATGCAGGGATATTTACTGTGCCTGTTTCTGAGGTTATAAACTCCATGGAAAAATCTATTATTGCGGGGGATTATACTCAATAAAACACCAATACTTTTTCCGCTGGCTGTACTATCACATCAAAATAGTGTTATAATGAAATCAAAAATTTTCTTTGTCTTTATCTTACTATTATTTTATAGTTGTTCAGTAAATAAATATAACAATGTTCCTGTCCAGGATGAAATTGATCATTCCCTTAAAAGCTTCACTGAAATTAAAAAAGAAGAAACAGATAAAAAATCAAAAGATATCACACTTGGATATTTTTGGGGAATTGGAAAGGATATGTATCCAACTTTTGAAAAACATACATTTGAAATTCCTAAATCTTATCAAAGAAATGAGAACAACTTCATTCTTAAAGTAGATTATTTTTTCACAAAAGATGACCAAACCAAATTCAAGTTGTATGAATGGAATGAAAATGAAAAAATAGAAACTTCTCATGAAATGTTTAATGAAAAATTCCATGAAATCAAAAAATATATAACTGAAAATCTTGGGAAACCATACCTGGAAGTATATGAAGATTTAGAAAAATCCAAAGAAGAAACAGTAAGAGATGATGTAGAATGGCACAGTAAAAATTTGAATGCCTTTTTATTCCGGTTCAGGGGAAAAAGTGGATTTGATCAAATACGTTTGCCAATTTATTGTGATTAAGAATATTTTTATGAACAGAAGAACATTAATAAAACAAAGCTATAAATGAAAAAAAAATTACTCTTAGGAATATTGTTCTCTGTTTCAATTTCTTTTCACATTAAAGCTCAGGATTTTCCACAAAAATTTGAAAAGGAATTTTGCACTTGTTTATCCAGTAAAACAAATTATACTGATGAAACATTTAAAACTTGTTCTTCTGAAGTAATGATAAAACTTCAGAAAGATTTTGAAAACTTCCATAACAACACAGCTAACAAAAACAGAGATGATTTCATGAAAGACCTTACGATCAGATTAATAAATAATTGTGATCCTTTCTATATTCATATGGCTGATGTAAAGAAAACAGGAATGGACAAATTTAGAAATGATTACAAAGAAATGAGTATCGATTCTCTAAAAAATAAATTTACTGAAACAAAGCTTTTATCTGATTATTGGGAAATAGCCAACTGGTATTTTGCTCATAATGAAAATGAACAGGCTGAAAGGATGTATAAAGAAATTTTAAAAAATGAACCTGATCAAATAGAAGCTGCTTATATGTTAGGAGCACTTTATGACGAATTGGGAAAGTACAAAGAGGCTAAGGTATTATATGACAAAGTGTATGAAAGTACAGGAAATATACAGTATAGATTATATTCGGAAATGGATTTGAAAAAGATAAAATGATTATTTCATTACAAACCATATTGCGGGAAACAAAACAGGATATTGTTTTGTTTCCCGCAACTTGTATAAGACTTCCGGAGTCCTCGGGAGATTACAAACAAAGTTGTTTTTAACTTCCTGAGAATTCGTTTGATGACAAACATATACGTTTGTAACTTTCGGAGAACTCACTTAATGAAAAACAGAATTGTATGTATTCTGATTTTAAAATCACCTATGTATATTTGAATACCATGAAAAATTTCATACTGCTATCATTTTGTCTTGTAATTTTATTCTCCTGTGGTAAGAAAAATAATGATCACAAAACTGAAAAACCTAAGGCTGTTCTGATAAAAATAGGATACTATCCCACCTTTCATCTTCCTGCTGAAACCATCTTAAATTTTACTGACAAATATTTGATTTTTTACAGCCCGGTTTCCTATAATCCTCCACCTCCCCCACCTCCAAAAGAAAATGGAGAAGAAAGGAGCGCTGAAGAAAAGAAGGAACATCTTGAATATCTTAATGGAAGGCCGGAACTGCAGCCTTTTAAAATTAAGCTGTCACAAAATGATATCGAAAGAATTCAGCGAATATCAGAGTCCTTTACATCAGAAGATTTTAATGATAAGGATTTAAAACCTGCCACCGATGGGATGTCAACAAACATTATCATTCTATACCCCAATGGAAAATTAGTTCAAATCAACCCTATGAACGCTCCCAACGAAAAACAAAGAGCGTTATACGGAGAGATTTTAGATCTCCTCATTGAAAAGAATACGAATAAGAATAATGCTGTTATTTTACAAAAAATAAAAGGATATCACTGATGATTTTCTACCTCTGCTACGCAGAGTTTTCTGACTTTACTACTTCTTTAAAAATGATCTCACTTTAATATTTTAACTTAGCAAAATTCAATTGAGTAAAAACATAACATGGTAAAATCAAAAATAAACTTTGAATCATTTTTAATTATTCATTTCTTAACCTTCATACTATCTCTGGTTTTTTCAATCATTATTTACTCTAATGTGAAAGGACTAATAAGCGCCTTCAATATAATGATCATATTAAAAACAGCTTTTCTATTAGGTGCTTTATTTTTTATATGGACTTTCTTTTATAAAATTCATACGAAGATTATAATCACTAAAGAAGATATTATATTTCAAAAAATATTTAACTGTAAAAAATACAATTTCAACGATCTAGAATATTTCTTTGAAAAACAGGAATTTGCAAAGCATAGGAAATATAACACATTGTTTCTTGTGAAAGAAAATAAAATTATTGAAAGGATTTCAGGCTTTGAATATTCAAATTATGAAGAATTAAAAAGCAAAATTAAAATATCTGAATCCAAAAATACAGAAATATATTTTTATGATTTAATAAAAGTATTGATAGGGTTGAATCCTAAAGTCAGAGCAAAGAACCATAAAAAAACAAACACTAAAACTTACTACCATTGAAAACAAAATTATTATTCCTGTCATTTTTGGGCTCATTGCTGGCCCATGCACAAACGCTTCATTTTCAAAAGCTCGCCGGTATGTCAGCAGGCAGAGGGGCCATAGCAAGTGTAATAGTGCATGATAATATTTATGTGTCCAATGGCTATACAGCAGATAACGAAGTCAATTATATTGAGAAATATAATATTACCGATAACAGTTGGAGTATTCTCAATACTACTCTAAGTTCCAAAAGATTTGCTAATTCGGAGGCTTACAATAATAAGATCTATATTTTTAACGGTTTGGGAAACTGTCATCTTGAAATTGTAGATCTTGAAACCAATACCGTAACCGAAGGAGCAATTAATCCTTATTATGCCGGCGGTTCCGGTTCTGTCATATATAATGGTAAAATATATGTGTTTGGAGGCAGCGGATTAAACGGGGCCCCTATATATTCTGATAAATTTCAGTATTACGATATTGCTTCAGATACCTGGCATTCATTACCGGATATGCCCATAGCCAAAGAAACAAAAGGTAAGGTTGTTAATAATAAACTGTACGTCATTGGTGGTTTTAACGAAAATTCTTCTAATCTGATAGATGTTTACGACCTTAACACGAATCGTTGGACCAATCAATATAAAATGCCTGTTGGGATATCCGGGCATTCATTAGCAGTAGCCGATAATAAGATTTTCATTGTAGGTGATTACAGTAATCAGGATTTTCTGGCCTATTTTGATACTACTACCCATAAATTCTATCAGTTATCATCCGATATGATTCCCAGAAGACACGCAGCAGCAGAAGTATATAACAATAGATTATACATCATCGGTGGAAATACAACCACTCTTCCTTCTTCCTCTATTAAAAGCACACAAGTGGCGGAGATTAATGAAATAATGTTCAATTTGAATATCCCGCTATCTCCATAGACGAGAAAACCATCAGTAAACGTTTTGCTTACTCCTCCGCAAAGCCGGGAGACTTTGCGCCATCAAAAAATAAAATCCGGAGTCTCCCACTTCAGATTCAGCTTTTACATATATTTGTTTCTATAAATATGCAAAACAAACACTTAACCTTAACGCCATTGAAAACAAAATTATTATTCCTTTCATTGTTGGGTTCAATGCTAATCCATGCACAAACGCTTCAATTTAAAACTCTCGCCAATATGTCCGTGGGCAGAGGAGCCACAACCAGTGTAATCGTGAATGATAATATATATGTAAGCAATGGATATCAGGAAAACAGCGGTAATGCAAACTATATTGAAAAATATAATATTACTGACAATAAATGGAGTGTTTTCAATTCTTCTCTGCTTTCCAAAAAATTTGCTAATTCGGAGACTTACGATAATAAAATTTATATTTTTAACGGTTGGGGAAACAGCCATCTTGAAATTGTAGACCTTGAAACCCAGAAGGTAACGAAAGGAGCTGTTAACCGTTCCTATACTGGAAATGCAGGCTCTGCCATCCATAATGGAAAAATATATGTGTTTGGGGGCAGCGGATTAAATGGAGCCAAAAACACTGTATTTTCTAATAGATTCCAGTATTATGATATTGCTTCCAATACATGGCATCCATTACCGGATATGCCCACAGCCAGAGAAACAAAGGGCAAAATTGTGAATGATAAATTGTATGTCATTGGTGGTTTTAATGGTACCTCATCCCGACTGATCAATGTCTACGACCTCAACACTAATCGGTGGACCAATCAATACACAATGCCTGCTGGAATATCCGGACATTCATTAGCCGTATCCGGTGATAAGATTTTTATTGCAGGAGGATATAATAATCAGACTTTTCTGGCCTATTTTGATACGACAACCAATAAATTCCATCAGTTATCCTCCAATATGATTCCCAGAAGACACGCTACAGCAGAGGTATATAACAATAAATTATATATCATCGGCGGAAGTACAGCGTCTTCAACCAAATCAGCGATTAAAAGCTTACAAGCAGCTGATATTACCGAGAGTGCCCTCTCTTCAAATACAGCCAATGAAGTTCGTGAAACCAAAACAAGAGTGTATACCAATGCATCCAAAGATGGGTTTATCATCAACAATAAAAAATAATAGTAACCAATTTGAATATACCGTTTACCCAACAGATGGGAAGCTGCTCAGTAAAGGCTTTACAGCAGATCAAAATTTTCAGATAATATTAACCTTCAAACATTATTATCAATTCCGTCATTCGTTTCAAAAAATAATCAGGAGACCAATCCAGAATGTAAGATATGTTGTTCTACGGAAGGGATTATTCAATAAATAAAAACAAAATTTACACATGAAAAATATAATCTTATTTATTTCTATTCTATATTCTTTCAATCTGTATTCACAGGAAAAGCCCAATTATCCGGAGCCTGAAAAAGGAATGAAAAGAGTTGATCTCAAGCTTCCAAAAATTGAGAATTACAAGGACTATAAAGTTGAAATCAGATTTGGGATGGAAATGGAAGTTTCTGAATGCTCATCTGCTGAAGATTTCAGTTTTAATAGTAAGAATTTAGTAGAAAAATTTGCAATTCAACCATACAGATACCCTTACTACGAATTACCCAAAGAAATGCCGATAGAGATGCTAACCTTTAACAAGTCGAATTGTGATGAAACCAAAAAGGTAAAAAAGAAGGTTTTAAGTTCTCAAAATATCTTTAGAGAATATAACGGATATTATGCGATTCCATTCTATATTCCTGAAAAATGGACTGTAGAATATAGACTGTGGAAAGTAAATTCAGAATTTAAAAATGTGGAACTTTAAAAAATCATTTCAAATAGTGTATGACTAAAATGTGTAGTTGCTGGATATTTTTTTAAAATCTTTCTGTTAATAGTAAAAAACAATAACTGACAATCGTACACTAAAAAATACTCTGATTAAAATAAATCTAAAGTTTGCAGACCTCGAAGAGCAAGTAGAAATTATAAAAACAGCTAAAAATGATTGAAAATATTAAAGATTTAATTCCAAAAAATAAAGGTGATTTATCTACAGCTCAAAAACTAAAAAATTATTCCCATGAAGATCTAAAAGAAATTGTTCCAGATTTACTTGAATGGCTGCAAGATCTTAACTGGCCAGTTGCAAAGCCTGTTTCAGAATACTTAGAAAGTATCAATGATAAAATTACAACAGAGTTACTTTCAATTTTAAAAAACAACGAAGATGAAGTATGGAAATATTGGATCATTACTGTTTTTGGCCCTATTACGCAAAGTCCTATAATCAAAAGTGAAATAATTCGGATTGCTGCTTCTCCAACAAAAAATGAGATGATTCAGGAAGTAGATGAAGTTGCAAAAGGAATTATGAATAGTAGAAATTGGAAATAAAAACTATTGCCCACCAAGTCTCCAGGCTCTATACCAGTAAAATAAAAACATTCTCTTTAAAATACCTCTAAAGCATTCTAGCTTCAGAGTCTATTTTATTATAAACAACAAAAATATTATTCTAATCCGTAGATTTGAAGACTAATAACTATAATATGACTGCTCAGGAACTTGAATTATTATTAACTGAAAGAGTTAAAACACCTGATTTAAAGAAGACTGCATTCGATACTCTTCATAAAATACTGTCAGAAAACCCTGAAGATCCTATCGGTGGGTTTGAGCTTAATGAAATCACCTTACAGTTTGACGGATATCAATACCTGATCAACAAAAGATACGGTGGACCGATTATCAGAACAAGAATAGGTCTGTATGTAAAAAACGAAGTTTATCTTGATGATTTAGAACCCATTGGTTATTACGAACTTGAAACAGATCTGGATGGTGAAATACAGGACGATTGGTTTATCATAGAAAGTGAAAAATACATAAAAGACATTGATATTATTTCACATTTTCAATACATGCATCAACAGATGCCGCTTCAATATTTGAAAAGAAATCATATTCAGCATAGATTTGTCTCGTACATTTCTTTAGCAGGAACGCTATTCATAAGCAAAGAATTTCAGGGCGCAGGAATCTTTATCCATAGAGCAAGAGTATTTTTAGAAACAGATCAATCCTCACTTGAAGAAGCCTATTTAAAGCAGTCAAAGAAATTTTTGAAAATGATGAGTAACTACCTGATAGAAAACAATCTGATCTCTGAAGAATTGAAACGAAAATTAACAGAAAATACGAGCAATGGCTAACAATGAAAGAGCATAAATTAATTTTTCATGTCTTCAGGCACCAGAGAATAGATTATTTTTTATTAAAAATTTATCCACAAAAACTTAAACCGATAACAATACTTGAAACTACAAATGGAAGACATTTTCAGAAACTACGAAGAAACAATATCCCGAAAACACAGCATTGGTTTTACACCTAAATATAAAGAGGAATTCAGAACATTTGTCAACGAAACACTTTTCATTGCCATCGCAGAAAAAGCATTTGAAAAACTGCACTGGGATGTAGTGTATAAAGATGATCACTCTATAGAAGCAAAATATAAAGAAACAAGCTGGATGAGCAATCGGTGGACAGAAATTATTACCGTCCATTATAATAAAGGTTCCATTTCTGTAAAAAGTGAATCTCTTGGTAACGAAATATGGGATAACGGTAAAAATTCTAAAAGAGTGAAACTATTTATTTATGCTTATCAGGAAACCTTAAAAACGTTCAATATGCAAGCGCTTAAGGATCTCGAAAAGGAAATAGAAAAGAAAAACAACTGGGATGACTATATAATTCCTGAAACGCTTCCCCAACCAGCACCAGTAAAAACCCCTAATATAACACTGCCAATTATAGGTGGTGTATGCGTTTCTTTGATTATTGGTTTTCTGGTAGCATGTCTTTCCATAAAAGGTTTATATTTTATTGGTCTTTTTGAGTTTCTTGTAGCAACAGCTCTTGTTTTTGTGATGAAATATTTAATTAAATTCTCAAATTATACTGATCTTAACAAACTGTTATATCTACTAGGTGGAATGATTGTACTAACGTATGTTTCAAACGAATATTTTCAGTATGAAATAATTCTGAATACCAATAACGTGGAAAGAATCGGATTTTGGAATTTTATACAAATAACTTTTTTGCATGGTTTTACAATAAATAAAGTTAATCTCGGATGGGTTGGCTGGATTATTATCTGGATTGTACAACTTGGGTTAACAGGTATTTTTGTTTACTTTAGGCTAGTCTCTGTACTTACAAAATATGCCATTGAAAGAGTGCCGGTGGAAGTGGTTGATTTTACATTTTATCTTCTCATAAAAGATAAATCAGAAGAGGAAATCAGAACAGAGCTTTCTAAAAAAGGATGGGCAAGTGTACAACATCAGAATGAAGCTTTTGAAGCCATTGCAGGTCATCAAAATGTAATAACACTGAGTAGGATTAAATAAGATTCAAGATTATATATAACTTCTAGCTTTGAGCAAATAAACTAAGCATTTTATACAGCCAAACATTCTATATGGAAATTAAAGCAGCTCTCGAAAAATATAAAATCACTGGTGACTACTTTGCTTCTGATTATGAGCGGGAGAATAAGGTCTTGGCTGAATTCAAAGCACATAATCAAAATTTATCCGAAGAACAAACAACTGAATTGGTAAATCTTCTCCAAAGTGATATTGAAATTTCAGACAAATATTTCGTAGCTGACTTGCTTTATTTATACGACAGCTTCAACAGAGAATTATTTGAAACTCTATTAATAATAGCAATACATTATATAGATTCTAGTTTCAATAGAATATTCTTAAGACCTTGCCTAAGAGTCTTTGGAACTAATGAAGTAGTTGATAGTCTTTCGGATAGATTCAATCAAGCAAACATTATTGAGCGGATAGGAATTTCAAAATTAGTATATTGGTTACGAATCCATGAAAATGGCAATATAGATAAGCTAGATCATACAATTTTTAAAAAAGCCAATCAAACCTCAAATTTAATAGAGCTTTATCATTATAAGTTACGCTACGGAAACAAGATAAAACATGGAAATAATATCCCTGACAACGCTGAAGATCTTATTAAAGTTATCAAAGGAAACAAAGAATATGAAGAACTATTATTTGACAAGCTTGGCTGGACAAAAAACATCCAAATGCTCATAGAAAACAAAGGAATACAAACAGACCTGTTTTACGTCCCTCCGTTTACACTCAATGAAGGAGAAATTATTGTTATAAATCTTTTCAACGGAACACACTTTTATAAAACGGAAATGTTTCTTAAGGATCTATTTTGTGGTAAGACATACCATGAAAATGTTATCATCCATAAAAAAATGACTTTTGCTGAACATTTCAGAGAATCTAAGTTTAGATACATTTTTTATCCTATGACTGTGGGAGAATACTTAAAGAAGAATGCAAATCCTGCTAGTCCTTATGCCTTAAAAATTTACGAGACGGAAGGGATCAATAAAAAAATAAAAGTCAATACACTTACAGGCAGCCCGAGACGGCTATTATCATTGTATACTACTCTTTCAAATACAAATAATATTATTTTTGATTTAGTTGGACTAGGCCCCGATGGAGCGAAAGAAAATTATAAAATAGTAAAGGAAGTGGTGAAAAAAGGTGGTTCAGCAATTTTACTCGATGGATATGATGATATGAAAAACTACTGTACAAAATACATTGAGCTACAATGGACACAAGCATAACCTCACTTAATAAAAATATGAAAAAAACATTTGAATTTCTCACCCATTTAAAAGAAAACAACAATCGGGAATGGTTTGCCAAGCACAAATCTGAATACGAATCCATTATAAAAGAAAACAAAGTTTTTTTTAATCAGATCTATACCGAACTTCAGGAATTTGATAACCTGAAGGGAATCCATATTTTCAGGATTTACAAAGATGTTCGTTTTTCAAAAGATCAGACACCCTATAAAACCAATTTCGGAGTTGGATATTCACGCTCAAAACCGATGTTGAGAGGCGGATATTATATTCAGCTGGAACCGGGCAACAGTTTTGTAGGCGGCGGATTTTGGAGTCCGGAAGCAAAGGATTTGCTCCGTATCCGTAAAGAGTTTGAGATCAGCAGCTCAGAAATTGAAAAAATTACCTCAGATAAAACTTTTATAAAATATTTTGGAGAGCTTAAAGGAGATTCTGTAAAAACAGCACCTCGTGGTTTTGATAAAAATCATCCGTCCATAGATTTGATCAGAAAAAAACAATTCCTGGTAATGCGGAAATTTACAGATAAGGAAGTTTTGTCAGCTAATTTTCAAAAGGAAGTCCTTCTCACCTTATTGGCAATGCGCCCTTTTTTTGATTACATGAGTGAAGTACTTACCACTGACCTCAATGGAGAACCTTTATTTTAAATGGGATCAGTTATTATCAAAAAATTAATAGATTCATTCAAAATTGTTCTGAAAACCAGAATGTTTTTTTATATAATCTACCACAAAAGGGTTATTGACAGGTAAGCTTATGCTTGGTAATTTTGATTATTGAATGTTTGAAACAAAACATGATCAGAAATTTACTAACCATAAAAACTTATACCATGTTATCAAATACCGGAACCGTTTCATTCTATCTATACCTGTTCTTTATTGTGATAGGTTTGCTGTCCATTTTTATAGTGTATTATCTGATTAAAAAAGGAAGCTTAGATCCAGATAAACTTGAGAAATTTTTAAACTACTTCAAATGGGTGATCATAACTCTTGCTATCAGTACTGTCACTTTAATTGTAACGGATCTATTTAAAGAGAGGGATCAGGATATTAAAGAACTTCAATATTTTGATAAATACGTAAACGATGTTAAAAACGAAGAAAAACCATTGGTAAGACTTCAGCTTGCAAAATACCTTTCCATAGTAGCTCCAAGCGGTGAAATGAAAAAATCCTGGACCAATTATTATGCTACTATTAAACAGGAGTATGACGATTATGTAGAAGCACGGAGCAACTTAAAACAAGACACTCTGAAAGCAAACCCAACTCCCAAACAGATAAAACAAAATGAAGAGAACCAAAGAAAAGTAGATTTATTCGAGACCCCATTATCAAGTACTCCCAATAATGCTGAATGGTTTATTATAGCAGCAGGTGATAATGATATAGATAGAGCCAATATCAATCTTGGCAAAGCAATTAAGATTAACCAGAATTCAAATATAATTAAAAAAGGGAGCTCATTCAGAACAGTTCTGATGGGATACACCTCAAAACTTGAAGCCGAATCGCAGTTACAAACTGTCCGAAAGGAAATTAGCCCCACGTCATATATTGTCAGAAAATCCACCTGGTGCAATACCATTGAAAGAGGCAGCGAATGTTTAATTTGCAAATAAAAATATTTAGAAATTTTATCATACCGTTCTGAAAAACAGAACGGTATTTTATTTTTAATCTTAATATTACTATTCTAACATTTATATGTAGATTTGAGTACTAATCAAAACCATGAAATCTCTCTTCTTATTATTCTTTTGCGCTGTCATCCTGGGTTGTCATTCATCAGATAAAATTGAAACTATTAATTCTAAGCACACATTTGAAATCGTTAAGGCAACAGATTCAACCTCTTTTCTACACTGGAGTGATGGAAAAAAGACTTATCGTTCTTCAAAGCCAGTTAGTAACAATTACCTTGATCACAAAACGAAATTACAATGGAGCAATGATCAATATATGTGTCTCAAACATTCAAATGGGAGTGATACGTGGACAGATTTAATTTTGCCATTTAACAATAACGAGGTCAAGTTATATGAAAATACTCTGGCTTATGATAAAGTAAACGGCATTGTTATCTATGAAACAGACTCTCTCCCTTATAAATTAGTTGCAGAAAATATTACTGGAAAGAAGAAACAATACCTGGGAGAACACTGGAAAAACTGTTCAAGCCTGTTTCCCCATTATTGTATTGACAGTATATATGTTGAGAATAAAGAACTTTATGTAGATTGGGTTTTACCAAACAAAATAGATCAACCTAATACAGCAGAAGTACAAAAAGTGAAGCTAAATTTCTGATGTTAACAATAACTAACCATGAAAAACATATCCTTATTCATTATAATTTCTTTTATTATACTGAGTTGTTCTGAGCATTCACAAAAAACGAAATCAATGGACTTTGGCAGTTTTAAAATTCAGGCTCCAAAAACCTGGAACAAATTAAAAACGGATGCTTACGATAGCAATGCCGGAATCATCGTCACCAAAAATAACGATTCTGTTTTTTATGATTACGGACCTTATTCAAGCTCATTGGAAGAACCTACAGGTGCAATTATTAGCAGAAAAGATTTGAACGAACTTTTAAAAGTAAATCCAGAAGCTGATACTACCGCATTTATAATCCTCAATGAAAATGCAAATCAGGAGGATTTCATCAAAAGTAAAATAGCCTATAAAAAAATTGATGGGTACAAGGCAAAAATATTAGAACCAAAACAAGTTGGAAAAGGGATGACAGGAGTTTATATCGACAGCATTAAGACAGTATCTTTAGGAAAAATCCGTTTCAATTTATACGGAACAAACCTAAAAAAGGAAAATCAGATTGAACTTTTAAAGGCTATTCAGACTTTGCAGTTTAGAAAATAATATCTGCAGCAAAACATTAACATCAGAAAAAATATAAAGCACAATTTTTGTACTTTATGCCCATGAAAAACAACCCATGAAAATAAAAATCCTTCTACTCTTATTATTTATCGTAAACTCAGTCAAAGCACAAGTCACAGAGAAAATAACTATTCCCGGTGGAGTAGTTTATAATTATGCTGATGACAAAATAAATGAAAAAGCAAAAAAACTACTCACCGAAAGCCTTACGAATACGACCAATGATGATCTGTTGGGAGATAACTTAATCATAGGTCCAACGCTTTGGAAAAGGTTTAAAAATTTTGAAAGTTTAAAAAGTATTCCGGATAGTCTAATTTTTCATATTGACGATATGGAGATAGAAGGAAAAATGTCCAAGAACCTAAAGGACTCCAAAAAGATTTGGGATGAAGTAAAAAAAGAAGTTTCCGGAAAATTTCAGATACGAAAAGCCAATGAAGATGAATTGAAATATTACTGGTCAACCATTTCATTTGATATTGAAGAGCCCTTGTTTGTGCTGCAGACCGAAAACCATCTGTATATTTTAAACTCTCTGAAAAAAAATATGAAGTTATTTTGGCTGGATGAAATTCCTAATAAAAATACTTACCATAACCCTATTGACAACGGAACATATAAAACGAATGGTACTTTCAAAACGTATCAAAATGGAAATGAGGTTTATATTACCGATAAAGGAAACAAAGAAACCAAACTTGAAAAAGTAATATTGTTAAGCAGTGATCCTGAATTACAGGCCAACTCTTCGGTGGAGGATATGAAATCTGTTATGGAAAAAACGAACAGAATTTTTGAAAATTTATTTCAGAACTCTAAAAATGAAGGAAAAATAATGGTTCAGTTTGAACTGGGAGAAAAGAAAAACGACATTCAATTTGCCGTTAAAGATGATCTTGATCTGGAAATTATGAAAGAATTTGAAAAGCAGGTAAACAAAGAAAAATATCCCCATTCAAAAAAAGGCACTGTAAAATTCCAACTGATTTATAAAGTCAATTCTTATAATGATACGGAATAAATTTTCACCACTTTTTGTAATTTAGCCCTTGAAAAACTAATAAAACTTTCATGAAACCTTATATTTTATTTTGTTTACTTTTTATTTTTAACATTGCTGTCGGCCAGGAAAAACAATATCAATTCATAAAAAAAGGAGATTTCCCTGAAGGTATTTATATGACCCTTGAAGATGTTTTAAATAAAAAACCGTCTTCCACCGAAGAAGTATATTTCAAAGCCTGTGAAAAATGTGATTCTCTTGATCTGCCGGACAAAGCTTTTTTTTACTTTAAGCAAAAGAATAAAAGAGTTAAATTTCCACTAGCCGTTTCGCATAAAGGAGAAATGTATTTTCAAACCTATAGAAAATACACCAACAAGAAAGACAATGGATATGATCCGGATCAATATTCAAGATTTTGTAAAGTTTTGAATTATGGGAGGTTCATTTATTTTGAAGAAAATATGAAAGGCTTATGGTCGAAAGCATTCTTAGGTACATTAAGTCCTCTTACCTACTCCATCAATGGGAAAACCAAAGGAATTGTTTTAGATTTAGATAACAAGGAATTTAATATCCTGCAAGATTGTGATGATTTGAATGATTTCCTATCCAAACATGATATTCCGGAAATTCAATGTAATTCAGAAACTTATACCATTGGAGATTTGAGAGCAAAAATTGAAGAAATCAATCTGCCATACCGTTAATCTGTCTTTCCGGTTTACATTGACAATATATTTAAAACCGTTCCGTTGTAAGAACGGTTTTACTATTTTATAAAAACTTTTAACTGATGAAAAAATATATAGCACTTTATTTTGTTCTTCTTTCCTGTTTTTTATGGTCACAAAACATAAAATATCCCAATTATAGCTACAAAGAAGATGTAAATAATATCAATATTATGAGGACAGATGATATTTTTCTTTTTGATTACAAAGAAATTCAGTACATCGGTCCCTTAGTTAAAAACATTTCAATTGAATATGTTGAAAATGACCAACACAATAAACTATTGTCTCAGAACTATAGATCTGAAAACTTTGAAGCCCTCAATGATGAATTTAAGAAACGACAATATGATGACCTTCATATCTTTGTAGATACCTCACAGATGACACCACTTACCAGAATCAATTTTGATACTACCAAAATAAAATTGGCTGAATATTATGCAAAAATAGATAGTCTGAATGCCGGCTTTGAACTTTCGGAAAAGATTCCCGAAATTGTCAATTATTACGATGGATTTCCTGTTACCCTCTATAACGCAGAAAAAAAAGAACGGGTAATTGGTTTTGGTAATAATGTCGCTTTGGAATTGGAAGGTTTAGATAATGAGCATCAATGGAAAAAAATACATGGTTATAGGAAATACCCTTGTTCAATGGGTATTCAGTATTTCGTTTTAAAACCACAAGAAATTGCCACTGTATTTGTCCTTAGATTGAGTGGTAATTTTAAAACAAAATTCAGATATAGACTGGGAAATACCATTTCAAATGAATTTGAAGGCAGTATCAATGACAAATATTTTAATGATTAAAATGAAAAAAGTAATATTAGATCTGGCCACTACTTTAGATGGATTTATTGAAGGGCCCAATGGAGAAATTGATTGGTGTATCATGGATGATGATATGGATTTTGACGGGTTTCTGGCAGGGATAGACTCTATTTTTTACGGGAGAGTAAGCTATGATGCATGGGGAAATTATCAGCCGGAAGAAAATGCAGGTCCGGAAGAACAAAAACTCTGGGAAGCGGTACATTCAAAAAATAAATTTGTGTTTTCCAGTCAAAACAGAGAAGATGAAAATGCAGTGTTTATAAGTTCTGACATTGTGGAAAAAGTGTCTGAAATAAAAAAACAGGGTGGAAAAGATATCTGGCTGTATGGAGGTGCAAGCCTTATTAAAACATTTATCCAGCATAACCTGATTGATACCTACAGAATTTCTGTTCATCCGGTTGCTTTAGGAAAAGGCAAACCTCTTTTTGAAGATGTAAAGGAAAGATTAAATTTAAAACTGGTAGCCACTAATGTTTTTAAATCCGGTGTGGTACAACTTATTTACGAAGCTTAATCTTAAAACAGTCAGGACATGAATGCCCAGCTTGAAACTATTATTCTGTATGTAAAAAATGTGCAGCTGCTTAGGAACTTCTATGTGGATTATTTTAATCTGAAAGTGATTGAGGAAGATCCAGGCTGGGTGTTGCTTGATGCCGGAGGTGCCCATATCGGATTACATAAAATAGGAGATCAGTATCTTGAAAAAATAGAAGCCGGATATCTCTTCGACAACAATACCAAACTCGTTTTTGAAATTGACATTGATATAGAATCTGCAAGAAATGAACTGGTCTCAAAAAACATTCCGATGAGAGAGATCAAAACTTTTGAGAACTACCCTTTCTGGCTCTGTGACGGAACTGATCCGGAAGGAAATGTTTTTCAATTAAAAAGCAAAAAATAAAACGAACTAATCTACAACCATGAAAAAAATAATTGCCGTCACCTGTCTTGTCTTAATTCTGACCCTTTATAACTATCCTATTTTTGACGACAAAAAAATTACATTTGCTGTTATTTTTCTGTGCTTTGCTGTTATTATATTTTCGATAGCAAAACTTTATTCTCCCGTTGAAAAAGAGGATTATGATTCGGTTGAAAAAGAAATGGACAGACTGCATGATGATGACGGGATCTTTCAATACACACACGAAGGGTTTTATTTTAAACAAAAAAATATAACAGAGTTTATAAAATGGGATGAAATTACTACAGTAAACAGATTCACATTCCCCATAAAGCCTTATGGCGGACAGTCGGGACTGGAAGTTATTACTGAGCAAAAAAATTATGAATTTAATGATAAAACTACCTCTGGAATTTTAAAATTAACAGATCAGATTTATGATAATCTTCCAAACTGTAAAATAGATTCACCAACAGTCAGAGTTAATAATTTCGGTCTTGAGAAGACAAAGTTGTATGAAAAAAAATATTTAAATTTTAAATAAGCCTGCCAATATCATGAAACTCTCATTTATACTCATTCTATTTTTTTTCTTAAGTTGGGTTGACGGACAAAAATGTAATTGTTTAAAAAAAACTGAGTTAAAAAATTTAATATCCTGTCAGCCAACTCAATTTCAAAATGGAGCCAGGATATATTGGGAATATGACTGTAATACTTCATGGATAACTTTTCAAAAAGGGAATATTAAAAAGAAAATATTTGAACTTGAAAAAGAATTCATTGAATTGACCGGAAGACTAGGATATAGAAGTTGGACAGAATATAAAACTTCGTTTCTTATTGAAAATAGTCTTGTATCAGGATGCTGCCAACCTGCAGAATATATTTTGTATAATAAAAATACCGGAAAAAAAATAACATCGCTTGGTACCATTATTTCTATCAACGATAAAAAAGATCATCCTTATATCATAACCCTAATACAAAATAACAAACTATTATATACCAATCTAAATAATAATAAATCCTGCACAATAAAAGTACCACAGGATAAAATTAAAAGCACCTTAAAAAATACTAATGAACTTTATCCTGAAAATTTATTTGAAAATGCAGGAATCAAAAATGAAGTCTTAACCATCCGTTTAAGATATAAAGAATCAAATAATACAGCTTGGAAAATCAAGACAATAACATTGAATACAAAAATAGGTAGTAAATAAAATATACATTTAATAATGCCATTAATCATTACTATAAAAAATAAAACCAATTGGGCAGTAACGCTTATATTGGGGCTAGGATTATTCATACTCTCTTTTATTATTCTGATTATTATTCCCCTCATGAGCATTCAGGAGGAAGGGGTTTATATTGTTTTAAACTATATTTCAACCGTCATTCCTTTTATCGCTTTTTTCATCCTATTCCTGTATATCTGGCTGTGGAATACCTTTGGAAAAACAATTCTCACTATTGAACCCGAACAAATAACAGTCCGATATAAAAACAAGTTGTTTACAAGCCCCAGAGTCTATCTGAAGAAGGAAATTGATGAGGTTCAGATAAAAGACTTCCAGGTAGAAAAGTATAAATTCGGTGTCCGCTATCATTTTTCAATAAGTGGTTCAACCTATTCTGTTGTTTTTATACAAAATGGTAACGAAATCAGAATTGTAAACTGGATCACTATAACTAAAGCTTACGAAATAACTGATGAAATAAAAAAATGTGGTATTAAAATACAAGATATGCTTTATGGGTAAATTGACCATTAACAAAAATTTTTGAAATTTCATGTAATATTACAACACCTAAAAGTGTCTTATTTAAAAAAAATAAATGAAATCTATTGTAGCGTGCCTTATTTTATTACTTGCAGCCACTCCTCTTTTTTCTCAGAGAACCCAGCAGCTGGAACAATTATTCTCAACGTATGAAAAAGCCGGCCTTTTCAGCGGTTCTGTCCTGATTGCTGAAAAAGGAAAGATTATTTTTGAAAAAAGCTACGGCTACAGAAATGCTCCAAAGAAAGAGAAAAATACCAATAACAGCCTTTACAGGGTTTTCTCTACCACAAAGATGTTCACCACAACAATTATTCTTCAACTGGAAGAACAGGGAAAATTATCTTTGAATGACAAACTTTCAAAATATTATCCTGACTTTCCGAAAGGTGACAGCATTACCATTGCTCATCTGCTTTCTCACACTTCAGGAATTCCCAATGATACAAACTCAGAGTATACTGTAGATGAAGAGACATTTTTAAAGTATATTTCTGCAAAGCCTTTGAATTTTTCCCCGGGTAAAGATTGGGATTACTCCAATTCCGGGTATTATATTCTCGGTTATATTATTAAAAAAGTAACAGGTCTGAATTATGATAAAGTTATAGAAAACAATATATTAAAGCCGCTGAAAATGAATAACAGTGGATTCAATTTCAATAATGTTACCGATGAAAATAAAGCATTGGGATATGAATTTTTATCAGATAATAATTCTAACGAAGCATTGCGTTTCAAAACCGACCATCCTTTTGGTGCAGGAGCTATGTATTCTACGGTGGAAGATCTTTTTAAATTTAATGAAGCACTCAAGAATTATACTATTCTGAAAAAAGAAACGATAGATAAAGCTTTTACACCTTACCTTAAAGATCATTATGGATTAGGGTTTCAGATTTCTACTGTTTTTGACAAAAAACGGGTAGGCCATGATGGTGGCGGGCCGGGTTACAGAAGCAGATATTACAGAATCCTGGAAGATGATATTTGTCTGATTGTAATTTCAAATTCAGAATTATCGCACACTGATTTTATTACTCCGCTGGTAGAAAAGATACTGTACAATAAACCTTACAGCATTCCGGCAATTGCAAAAGTGAGTGCGGACGATTTAAAAAAACTGGAAGGAGTTTATTCTACTGAAAAATCAAACTTCTATATAAAAAGTGTTGACGGACAACTAATTTTCAAAGAAGGTAGTTATCCCAGAAACGCCTTGTTACCAAAAAGCAAGACATCATTTCAACTGGATGAAAAATTTTCCTGCACATTTAAACCTGATCAAAACGGTAAAATAGATACTGTTGTCATTCAGTTTTGGGACGGAACTGTGAAAACAGCTAAAAAACAAACACAAAATCTTACCTGGGGAATCATTGGAAATGCAACTCCTAACGGCTGGGATGGAAAAGATATTCCACTGCAGACAGATCCTAAAGCCCCGAATATTTATTTTCTTAAAAAATATAAACTTAATAAAGGTAATTTAAAATTCAGGTTTAATAATGATTGGGGATACAGCCTCGGACTGAATAATGATAATAAAAGTATTGCCTTTGATGCCTATGATTTCTCAATCAATGAAGATGGGCTTTATGATATTATTCTCGATATGACCAATATTGTAAAACCACAATACAGTATCAAAAAATCAGTTCAATAAAACTGCGAATTACAAAGTAAAAAACACCTGTTTTCCAACCACATTGTTTTCAGTGTGGTTTTTATTTTGAATATCCGTTGATTTTTTTATTATTTTTATCTTACTCAAAATCAACCCACAAAATATAATCTATGCCTCATTTCATTATAGATTGTTCACAGGATATTCTTCAGCTGAGAACATCTGAAGAATTAATGGATGCCGTTTATGAAACAGCTGACGCAGCAGGTTTGTTTGCACCCAATGATATCAAAGTGAGGCTTCAGCCCTATCAGTATTACAGATTAGGTACAGGTAAGAAAAATTTTCTGCATGTCTTCGGATATATTATGCAGGGACGTAATACGGAACAAAAAGCCCATCTTTCAAAACAGATTAGTATGAGGCTTTCAGAATTACTCCCTGACATTTCTTTTCTTTCTGTAAACATCAGTGATTTTGAAGCAGCAACATACAGTAACAAAGCACTCATTAATCCTGAAAATACGGATAACGACCGGCATTTCGGATTATAATACCTTATTTTAAACCAACTAAATACTAATATTATGAGCTTAAAAGCATTAGTCAACAAAAGTGTACAGTACAACAACTGGGTAGTCAACAAATACATCGACTGGTTATCCACAAAGTCTGACGAGCAGCTTAATCAGGAAACAATTTCAAGTTTTCCGACAATCTTAAAAACCTTACATCATATCTGGCAGACCCAGGAATACTGGTGGAGTCATATTTCTGAAAAAAATGATTTTGATTTTACTAAAACTACAGAAACTACAGACAAGGAAGATGTTTTCAATGCTATTAAAAACAATTCACAAAAACTGGTAGATTATGTGGAAAGTCTCTCTGAAGATGATCTTTCAAAGAATGTAAAGATAGAATCCCAATGGTTTCAGTGTGATTTTTCAAAATATGAATACATTCAGCATGCCATTCTTCACGGGACTTATCACAGAGGGCAAATCGTAACTATGGGGCGAAATATCGGAATAACAGACGCTCCTATGACCGATTTTAACTTCTGGAATATTTATAAAGACAAGCAGTAAAAGGTATATCTTTTCTATCACTTAAAAAGATAGTAATTTATAGTTTGACCTCATCATTATGACCACTAAAACCATAAAACTCGATTTATTTCAGGAGAACATCAAATACCTTTCAACTAATGAGCTCGGGAATTTTATTGCCATAACCTCTAGGAACAAAATTGTAATCTCCGGCACAGAAACGCCATTAGAATTAGGAGTTGATATCTTAATGGCTAAAATCATTAATGAAGAAAAAATTTTAATTGTACTTCATCGTCCAACCTCAATAGAAAATGCTTTAATTATTGACTATACAGGAAAACCCTATGTAAAATTTAATATTGGTACTTCAATTAATGACATTAAGATAAATGGCAAAAAAATAATAGTATCGTATTTTGATGAAGGTGTTTTAAGAGGCGATAAACCTGACTGTGATGCATTAGCAGTATTTAATCTTAATGGGGAACATGTTTTTGGTTTTAACTCAAGTAATTTACAAGACCAACTTATCGATTGCTATTGTGTTGCCAATTTGGGAAATGGAAAAATAGTTTTTAATGGTTATGGAAATTTTCTGTTGCAGGAGTTGGATGTAAACAACTTTAATCTTGTCAGCTATAAAATTCCACCTGTATGCATAGGTTCTCAATCTGTATCTACCAATGCTGGAAATATTATATTTCATTCAACCTATAAAGACAAAACAAGTTTTTTTATTTGGAACCTTCAATCAGATGAATTCTACCAAATGCATTCGGAATTTAAAAACCTTCAGTCTACCGAGAATGGAATATTCTACCAAGTCAACAAAAAATCATTTACTATCATTAACCCATTAGAATTATAAATTTTGTGGATAAGTATGAGATACAATTTCAGAACACCAACAAATATCCAATTAAATAATTGATTTTAAAATAATTAAATCAAAAACAAACAGTTGTCCACATCTTTAAATATTTGTGGATAACTTTTCAACACTCCATTTACATCTGTGGATAAAGTATGGATAAGTTTTCAGCCCATTAAAAAAAGTACATATAATATATTAAAATTCAATAATTTAAAATAATATTGAATTTTTGAAAAATTTTTAAAATAAAAAATCATGTGGATAAGTTCTGTGGATAACTTATCCACATTTTTTTTAACCTTATTACTCAGCAAGTATTCGCAGACATTATTTAAAACTAATTCTTGAGGTTATCCACAAAAATAAACAACTCCAATTACCAGGATTGTTTTTTATCTTATAAGAATCATTAGATTTTTTGTAAGTTAGTTGATAAGGAATACAACCTCATTTTCAATAAAATTTTAAAATAAAAAGTTCAATGTACAACACTACAATCCAAAAAGAATGGTTCTCAGAAGGGGAACGCTATGCAAAAGAAATCAATGAAATGGTTGAGTTTGGTGAAAAAAACGGCTGGGAAAACTGGAAAGGTGAAGAACCCGAAGATAAAAGAGGAAATATAGCCCGCGAAGTTTTTGAACTGCTTAAAACAGCTAACAAGAACAAAGACACAGAAAATTTCAGGGAACATTTCCCTCCTGCCCATGCTCCTATCATTTCTTTAATGGAAAATAAGGCTCAGAATATTGAACATATGCACTTTATCTCTGATGAAAAAATTGTTTTCATGACAGGCACTTCATATGAAAAAAGACAGGCTTATATTCTTGATAAAGATATTACCACAAAACTTGATGAAAACATCCGCGCCATTGGAAAATCCAAACGGGGAAACATTTTCGCCATTGCAGACTCTCATAAAATATCTTTATATAAAGGTTGGAACGGAGACCTCATCAATGAATTTGAACTGGATGAAAACCCAGATTTTGGGATTACTGATATGTATCCTTTCAATGATGGAAACAAAATAGTAATTGTTTCCTCAGACGGAATTTTTCTGGTTTCAAATACTGAAAAAAAACTCATTCATCCCATTAATGAGGACAATGAAGAAGACTGGAGCTCTCAGATTGATATGGAAAATGCATCATTATCCAACGACAATTCTTATATCGTGGTTGGAGATCAGTGTTATGATCACAGAATATTAGATCATGAGGGCAATACAGTAGGATCTATAGGACCTCAATCATCTTACCCACATTTTTGTCTTTTTGCAAAGGATGACAGCCAGCTGATTACAAACTCCTGCCATTTTTATAACGGAATTACCATAGGAATTAATGCTGATCAATATGTAGGAGCTGATATTGAAGCATATACAGAAAGTGAAGATTTTACTTTCATTGATGAGGAGATGAGAGTCTATGAAGGTGTTGCCATAAAAGATAACTACATCCTTGGAGACGCCTACGGTTATATCAAAGCCTTTGATAAAAAGGGAAATCAGCTGTGGAAACACTTCCTGGGTTCTACCATTACAGGAATAGCACTTTCTGATGACGAAGAAACCCTATGGGTAGCCGCACATTCAGGTATTTTACACAAATTAAAACTGGGAAAAGGAAATAGAGATACCCACACCATCGGAAATGGAAAGCATTATGAAGAATTCAGATTACTGGTCTGGAAAGATGAGCCTCAGATCTGGAAGTGGTAATTAAAACTTGCATCTGGGCATTAATTAATAACAATAAATTCATGCAGAATACCAAAATTTTCACAACGGCTTTCGCCAGTGTTTATCCCCATTATATTCAAAAAGCAGAAAAGAAGGGTCGTACAAAATCAGAAGTTCATGAAATCATCTGCTGGCTGACAGGTTATGATGAAAAAGGCCTGCAGGAACAGATTGATAAAAGGAATGATTTTATTGCTTTTTTTGATCAGGCTCCTCAAATGAATCCTAATGTCTCATTGATTAAGGGCGTCATTTGTGGATATCGTGTGGAAGAAATAGAGGATGAACTCATGCGAAATATCCGCTATATGGATAAACTGATTGATGAGCTGGCAAAGGGAAAGAAGATGGAGAAAATTTTGAGAACTATATAAAGCTTTTAATAATCCTTTTTAAAGGATATAAATCTGAAAAAATTCTTCCCCATTTCAAAAAACTTCCCGAAATTAGCAGTCTGTGCGTTAAATACTATTCAATGAAATAAAAATTTAAATTACAACATACAGCAAAACTTAGTATAAGTTTTCTTCGGGGCAGGGTGAAATTCCCTACCGGCGGTTACAGTCCGCGACTCCTTTCTTACGAAGGGACTGATCTGGTGAAATTCCGGAACCGACAGTTAAAGTCTGGATGGGAGAAGAAAATGAGATGACCAATAAGATTCCTTATGGACTCTTGTTGCGTTGTATTTCATTTCCATGTACCGAAGACTATTTTAACTTTAAAAAGTAAAATAACATGGAAAAATTATTAGAACAATTCGGAGCAACCTCCAAAGAACGTGTAGAAAAAGCACTTCAAACACTACAAAAGGGAAAAGGTATTCTTCTGGTAGACGATGAAAACCGTGAAAATGAAGGAGATATCATCTTCCCCGCTTCCACTATTACAGAACAGGATATGGCACTTCTGATCCGCGAATGCAGCGGTATCGTCTGCTTATGTATTTCTGAGGAAAAAAGCCATCACCTCAACCTTCGTCCGATGGTAGAAAACAACAATTCAAAAAATCAGACCGCATTTACCATTTCCATTGAAGCCAGAGAAGGTGTGGAATCAGGTGTTTCTGCAAAAGATCGTGTAACAACGATCAGAACTGCTGTGGCAGCAGGTGCTCAGGCAGAGCATATTGCAAGCCCCGGCCATGTTTTCCCCCTGATTGCCAGAAAAGACGGTGTATTTGAAAGACGCGGCCATACCGAAGGCAGTGTAGATCTTGTAAAAATGGCCAATCTGGGTGATGATGCTGTACTTTGTGAACTGACAAATGAGGACGGTTCTATGGCAAGACTTCCTGAAATTGTAGACTTTGCTATCAAAAAAGGGATGAGCGTCGTGACTATCGAAGACATTTATACTTACCGAAAAATGGTAATGAGCAATTAGACTTAAACATTTTTAACGCACAGAGCCGCCTGCTGATATGATCAGCAGGCGTTTTTATTAAAAATTTAATTAAAAACAAATAAAATTATCATTTCAATACTATTTTTTAATTATTTTTAACAAAAAAAATTCTTGACTATGAAAAAATCTTTACTCCTTTTATTAGGAGCTTCCGCAATGTTTTCTGCGCAGATTACGCTTACAAAAGCAGCCAATGACCCTATTTCTGGAAACGTTGTCAATTACAACCATGTAACGGGAGTCGTAAACAACACCGCAACAGGAGCCAACGCTACATTTTCAAACGGAGGTCTTACAATGGGAGTTTCTTCAGTAACAACTTATTCTACTCCTTCTTCTACTGAAATAGCCACTTTTCCAGGTTCCACTATCAAAATGGTAGATGGGGCAACAACTGTTTATTACAAAGCTTCTGCTACTAAACTGGAAATCACGGGAATTGTAAATCCACAAGCCACTTTAAACTTTAGTGTTGACAATGGTACTTACATTAGTTACCCACTAACTTATGGACCTGCCCAAAATGACACTGCCAAAGGAACTTTCTCTTCGTCTTCTGCCAACGGATTGTTCAGCGGTACAATGTCTGCCATTGCTGATGCATATGGAACCTTAATTATAGGTAATCAAACGTACAGCAATGTTCTTAGAGTAAAATATACACAGAACTTTAATCTATATGCATCTTTTGATGTTATTTATGCTAACCCTATCGGAACTGCTACCAATACAGCCTATGCTTATTACGATGCATCTCACAGATATGCTCTGCTAAATGCTACCAGCGGAAATATCAGTGTTCCATTGTTGAGTATTAACCAGACGGTAGCTACTGCATTGGCTTTAAACGAAACATTCCTGGCTACCAGCAACGCTGTAAAGAAAGAGAATCTGGTTGTTTATCCTAATCCTGCACAGGATTTTATCGGTTTCAAAGGAAATACTGATAATTATTCCAAAGCAAACATCTATAGTCTGGATGGAAAGCTGGTTAAAACATCAGATGTAAAATCCGGAAATATTCAAATCTCAGATCTTCCGCCAGCGTCTTATTTCATAGAGATCAGTGGAAAAAATGCTACAGACATCAAGAATACAAAATTCATCAAGAAATAATAAAAGTAAAATCCCCGCTCCTACAAGTGAGCGGGGATTTCTTATTAACATTCAAAATTGCATTTAAAAAGTAGCTGCAGGAGCTGTTTCGTTATTTAGCTTTCGCTGAATCTCTGTCTTTTTCCCTTTAGAGAAGTCATAGCTCAGTCCTAATACAAACATTGACTTATTATTCATAATCTGAGTATGAACTTTATAATCAACTAAGCTTTCCGGTAAACTTTTCGTTTTGTACTCTGAAGGCATTCCTATCCAGTACATTCCCGTAGAAAACGTCCAGTTTTTGCGTTTATAGCTTACAAAAATATTATTCTGATTTTCGTTCGTGTTCAGGAAAGCACCGCTAAGACTATACACCGGAATATTGAACTGATACTGAATTGAGAAAGATTTATATTCTGAGGAAAGCGAAAAATAATTTCCTAAATAATCATTTTTGATCAAAGCACCTGTACTTGTTCTTACAGTTTCCGAAGTGGGTGTAATTACTGCTTTTACAACAAGTAAATTATTCCCGAAAGGTTTATAGGATCCTGTAAGCTGTACTCCGTACCGCTGTCCGTTTTTCCCGTTTTCATAAGTCAGTGCATAACCTCCCAATATATCATCCTGAACATAATACTGATTGATTACCCTGTTGGTATACCGATAAAACAAACCTGCATTAAAATCAAAATACTTGTTATTAAAAGAATAGGTCAGGTTGTTAGAAAATATCTGCTGAGATTCTAAAAAGGGATTTCCCCTTTGTACAATATTAGGAGCCAGCTGCACAACGTTACTACTCAAAGCATTACTCCATGGACTTACCGGATTATAACTTGCTGTAAAACGAAGGTTCTGATTGTTTTTAATTTGATAAGCTAAAATAACCTTCGGAGTAAAAGTCCATTCATCAAAGGTATTCTCTGCGCTTTTGTTATGAATATTCGTAAGACCCGCTCCGATGCGGTAACTGAATTTATCAACTTTTCCAGCAAATTCGGTATAAAAATACTGTTCCAGATAATTGACACTGTATTGAGAATATCCGGCAAGGTTATTCAGATCATTGGAAATAGAAGACCTTGAAATACGATATCCTGATGAAAGTTTTCCTACTTTAAAATCATGTGTATGGGCAAGTTCTCCTACCAGACTCGTTTGCTTTGCCTTTAAAACCATATCATTATCATATACCGAAAGTCCTGACCCCACAATCCACTCCTTTGCTGTTTCTGAAGTATTGGTAGTATAATGAGAACCTACTACATTAATGCTTAGCTCATCTTTTTCACCAATCTTTTTGGAGTAATAAAGATCCAGCTTAGGAATCACATAATCCGAACCATTATTTTTAAACATCGCATGTTCTTCCTTCAGATCATCTTCACTAAAGGTACTCTGCCCTACTCCTTTTGAAAATCTGCTGAAAATATCCATATTCAGTTTGGCCTGAAAAGCATAATTATCAGGAACAAGTCTTGTATAGCGTAAAGCAACATTCTGGAAAGTGTACCCGAAATGATCTTTCCTGTTTTCATCAGAACGGTAATGTTTTCCGTTCAGCTGGTAATCATAGATACTGTTTACTCTTCGGTCATCATAATCCCTCAGATTAAGGGAATATTCAAGTCCGAAATTATTTTTCCCTTTGGTATAATTAGCATAAGCAGATCCATTCACAAATCCTGTATTCAGGGCTGTAGAAACATCAGCACCAAAAACATAACCTGTTTCTGTAGATCTCGTCAGAATATTCACTACAGTATCTGCCCTTGTGGCCCATCTTGCCGGCGGAATATCATAATACTCAACTTTCACTACCTCGCTGGGTGCTACACTTCGGATCTGCATATCTGTAGCTTCAATCCCGTTGATAAGAAATAGTGTAGTTCCTCCTTTCGTACTGGTAATGGTATTCGATACCGGATCCAGCTGTAATTCCGGAAGGGTACGAAGCAGATCTTTAGCATAGCGTGCTCGTTCCAATGCCTCCTTATCAAAAGTATAAACAGCTTTATCTGCAAACTGTTTTTTACGTTGTGATTTTAAAATAACTTCCTGAATATCTTTTGTTGCTGCAACATCGGCTGTATCGTTTTTCTTCTCCTGGGCAAAAGCAAAAACTCCGCAAAGAAAGAATATGGTATAAATAGTTTTTTTCATATCAAAAGATGAATTATACTGTTAGGACAATCAATCCCCGCTGTATATTACATTGACTGTTGTTAACATTAAAGATTTATCAATAATTTTTCTTTAAATTTTTATTATTATGTTAAATACAGCCCGCTTTTTGCTGGTACTTTTTAACATCACAAAATATAAAGTCATGAAAAAAGCATTCATATTAATTCCGTGCTTTCTTTTTTCAGCATTGGGAGCTCAGGAAAATCAAAACAGCTCAGCAGAAAAGATGAATATCATCAAGACCAATGTCACAGCTTATGCTTTCAGAAATATTAACCTGTCTTACGAGCGGGTCATCAACCAGTGGCTTTCAGTGAACATCGGTTTCGGAATGATGCCGGAAGGAAAAGTGCCATTCATCAATGCCTTTCTGAAAGATGAAGATGAGAAAAGATTCCAGAATCTTAGAGTAAAAGCCACTAATTTTACCATAGAACCCAGATTTTATATTGGTAAAGGCTATGGAAAAGGATTTTATTTTGCCCCTTATTATCGGTATTCAAGTGTTACATCCAATACTTTTGATTTTTATTATGATTACAATGGTCCTAATGCAATGACCTATCAAATCCCTCTTCGAGGCCAGGGAGATACCAATGGAAACAGCGGAGGTCTGATGGTCGGAGTACAATTCTTTTTAACAAGAAGCCAGAATCTTGTACTGGATTTTTGGATTGCAGGAGCACATTACGGAAGTGGAAAAGGTGATTTTACCATGACCTCAGATTATGTATTGACTCCTGACATGCAGGCACAGCTTAAAAAAGAAATTGAAGACCTTGATATTCCTTTTGTGAAGTATACGGTAGAAACCAATGCCAGTGGTGCCAGAATAAAAGTGGACGGTCCCTGGGCGGGCTTCAGAAGCGGGCTTTCCATTGGATATAGATTTTAAAAAATCATTCTTACCTATTATTCAACCGTTCTTTTTCAGAGCGGTTTATTTTTTCTGAAATTTGTATCTTGGAAGTCTAAAACTTGTCTGAAATACTACTTTATGAATTCATCCTCTATCACTACCGGACAAAGAATCAAAGCTATCATAGGCGGATCTATCGGAAATCTTGTTGAATGGTATGATTGGTATGCCTACGCAGCCTTTGCCATTTATTTTTCACATTCATTTTTCCCGGATTCTGATCTGAATGCACAGCTGATGAATACGGCAGGAATATTTGCAGTAGGCTTTCTGATGCGCCCTATTGGAGGTTGGATGTTTGGAAGTATTGCAGATAAGGTGGGAAGAAAAAAAGCAATGACACTTTCTGTTCTTCTTATGTCATTCGGGTCTTTACTGATTGCCTTTACGCCTACTTACCAGTCCATAGGAATTTTAGCTCCGCTGTTACTTTTACTGGCAAGATTACTTCAAGGCTTGAGTGTTGGTGGTGAATATGGAGTTTCAGCTACCTACCTCAGCGAAATGGCTACACAGGACAGAAGAGGATTTTATTCAAGCTTTCAATATGTTACTCTGATTGGCGGGCAGCTGATCGCTTTGGGAATTCAGCTTATTTTACAGAAATTATTGCTGACTGAAGCCCAGCTTGAAGAATGGGGCTGGAGAATTCCCTTTGTGATTGGAGCCATGCTTTCTGTCATTGCATTATATCTCCGTGCCAATCTTCATGAGACGGAAGCTTTTGAGAATAAAAAACAAGTGAATGAAAAGAAAAAAGGAACGGTGAAAGAACTTCTGAAGCATCCAAGGGCACTGCTTACCGTTGTAGGTCTTACTTTAGGAGGAACACTGGCATTTTATACCTATACAACTTACATGCAGAAATTCCTGGTCAATACCGTACATCTTACCAAGGAAGAATCTACATTGGTTTCTTTTATTTCACTCTTTATTTTTGCATGTCTTCAGCCTGTATTCGGAGGATTGTCTGACAAGATCGGAAGAAGACCGCTTCTTTTAGGTTTTGGTATTCTGGGAACTTTATGTACTGTTCCGCTTCTTACAGCATTGAGTTCTACTACTTCAATCTGGGGAGCCTTCTTCCTGATTATGGCTGCATTAATTATTGTAAGCGGCTATACTTCCATTAATGCAGTGGTAAAAGCAGAACTTTTCCCTTCGGAAATCAGGGCACTTGGTGTAGGCCTGCCTTATGCTATTACAGTTGCCGTATTTGGAGGCACGGCTGAATATATTGCGCTTTGGTTTAAAAAGATAGGTTCTGAAGAATACTTTTACTGGTACATTACTGGCTGTATTCTTTTTTCCCTGATTGTTTATGCCGGAATGAAAGATACTAAGAAAACCTCCACACTGGATAAAGATTAGTCTCTATAACGTTATAAAAAACTGAGCGCCGCAGATTCTCTGCGGCGCTCGTTCTATTTTTTAATGATAGGCCTGTTTAAATTTTTCAATCATACTATCCAGGTTATGACGCTGGACGTATATACTTTTTACCTCTTCATACCTCGGTGATTTGTAGAAAACCTCGTGGAAATCCATACTACCGTTTCCTACTTTTACAACTTTCTGTACTTCGATATTCAACTTTCTTAATTCGTCTTTGAAGACTTTAAATTCATCTTGGATACTACTGCTCATTAATATTTATAGTTTTTTAGTTAAAAATCCCATTCACCCCCTTCAAATGCCAGGGGTAACATCTCAAATTCCGAATAAAGTTAGTAAATTTATTGACACAAAGTGACACTTTGATAATATTTTATTATTTTTTTTACAAATAGTAAGTCGATATTATTCGATTGGTGCATATTTCGTATTTTTAGCCTCACAAAAAATTGTAACAACCTTATACAAACCATGAGTATTAAAGCATTTTTCTCTTTATTCTTTTTAACACTGCTTACTTTCCTGCATGCACAAAAAATGGAATTTAAAGCACCAGATTATGCTGCAATTCAAAAAAATATTGAGGATAAAAATTCAGAATATTACTATCCGAAGCTTTTAAAAAGATTAAAACAGAACGATACGCTTCTTACAAGCAGCCAATACCGTCACCTTTACTTCGGTTATACTTTTCAAAAAGATTATCAACCGTATAAAACAGGGAAGAAAGCTGAAGAAGTAGCCAAATATTATCGCGGGGAAGGTATTTCACAAAAAGATCTTTCCAAAGGGATCCAATTGTTTTTGGATGCTTTGGATGAAAACCCACTTGATCTGCGCGCCATGAATTATCTTGCTTATTTATATCATTTAAATAATGATGATAACACCGCTGAAAAAGTCGCTGGAAATTTCCACGGATTATTAAACGCTATTCTTACTTCAGGTGATGGGTTGAAATGTGAGACCGGTTTTCATGTCATTTCCGTTACTGATGAATATGTCCTTTTAAACAGGTTTCAAATGGAAACAAAATCGCAAAGTCTGAAAGGAAAATGTGATTATCAGGAATTTGAAAATGACAAATACAAGGTTCCCGGATTTTATTTTGACATCAGCAGATTCTATGGAAGAATATTAGATTAATAATTTCCTGATACATATTCATTATTTCATAACGTTCTATATTCAAAAATAACTGCTGTTAATTTTTATAAAAATAAATTTCATGTGAGTTTGCCCTAAACATAAGGGTTCAGAAGGAGGAGAAATATTTTTTTCAAAAAAAATCAAATCTGGTGTAACATTTTTTCAAGGTTCGTCTCTAAAAGACAAATAAACCTTAAAACTTTAGAAATCATGAAAAAATTTACATTCCTTCTTATCATTATGTTATTTTTTTTAGCAATATGCAATATATTCGGACAGGAAACAGTCTATCCGTTTGAAGTAAAGAAAACCGGAAAAGGGAATCAGTCCTTACTATTTATTCCCGGGTTTGCCTCTTCAGGAGATGTATGGAACGAAACAGCTGCAAAATTTGAAAAAAACTTCACTTGTTATACGTTAACGATGGCAGGATTTGCCGGAACACAACCACAGGCAGACGCCAGCTTTAAAGATTGGGAAAAAGGAATTGCTGCTTATATAAAGAATAATAAAATAGAAAAACCTATTATCATCGGACACAGCATGGGAGGCGGCCTTGCCCTTGCAATTGCTGCAGATTACCCTGAATTAGTAGGAAAAATCGTCATTGTAGACACATTACCTTGTCTGGCTGCGATGTCTGATCCTGGTTTTACCTCTAAGGAAAATAATGATTGTACGTCTACTATTACTCAATTAACTGCTATGAGTGATGATCAGTTCCGTAAAATGCAGACACAGACTATGCCACGTCTTCTGGCAGATACTTCTATGCAGGAAACGGTGATCAACTGGAGCATGAAATCTGACCGAAAAACATTTGCAAAGATGTATTGTGATTTTTCCAATACCGACCTGAGAGAGAAAATAAAAAATATACAATGTCCTTCTCTTATTCTTTTGGAATCTTTTTTTGCCAATCTGAAACCGACTATTGAAGGCCAATACAAAAATTTAAAAAACACCAATATGCAGTATGCTTCAAAAGGGTTACATTTCATCATGTATGACGACAAAGATTGGTATTTTAATCAGCTTAATAACTTTTTATCTGCGAAATAATGGCTTTTGAAGAGATATACGAACTCTACTGGCAAAGGATATTCCGCCTGTGCATGGGATATGTGAATGATCCCGACCTCGCTCAGGATCTTGCCCAGGAAACATTTATCATTGTATGGCAGCAGCTTCCGAAATTCAGAAATGAATCCAGCATAGGAACATGGATCTTCAGAATTGCCTCTAATAACTGTCTCCGGCAGATTGAAAAGGAAAAGAAATTCACCAAAACAGATCTTCCCATCAATCTGGAAGAGAAAAAACAGGAATCCATGGAACCTCAGATACAAATGCTTTATCAGTTTATTTCTGAGCTTCCGGAAACAGACAGAATTATTATTTCATTGGAGCTGGAAGAAGTGAAGCAGGCAGAGATAGCTCATATCGTAGGGCTTTCTGAATCCAATATACGGGTAAAAATTCACAGGATAAAGGAAAAATTAACGCAAAAGTTTAGAGAAAATGGATACTAATATTAATTTCAAAAATATATGGAAGCAACAGACTTCCAATAAACCCAACCTGGAAGAGCTTCTTGGTAAGCTGAAAAAATTCAGAAACCAGAATCTGCGTAAGCTGATTGCTGCCAATATTGGATTAATCACCACCTCATTATTGATTATTTATATCTGGTATCGTTTCCAGCCTCAGATGATTACTACAAAAATCGGGATTGTGCTTGTCATTCTGGCCATGGTCATGTTCCTTTTTGCCTACAATAAAATGTTTATGGTTTTTTACAAAATTGATCAGACCCAGTCAAACCATGAATATCTCCAGAGTTTATATGTAGTGAAGAGTAAGCAGAAATTGATGCAGACTACCATCCTCAATCTGTATTTTATCATGCTTTTTCTAGGAATATGCTTTTATATGTATGAGTACACTTCAAGAATGACTCTTGGTTCAGGCATTCTGGCCTATGCCATAACATTTGCATGGATCGCTTTTAATTGGTTTTATTTAAGACCCAAAACAATAAAGAAACAACAGGGAAAACTTGACGAATTAATTAATAAATTTGAAGAGATAAACAATCAATTAAAAGAATCATGAGTTCTTCTGACAATAAAAATCACTGGGAAAATGTATATGAAACCAAAAATCCAGATCAGGTAAGCTGGACCCAGAAAAAACCTCAGACATCACTTGACTTTATCAAATCTTCAGGATTGGGAAAAGATGCCAGCATCATTGATATTGGCGGCGGAGACAGCAACCTTGTTGATTTTCTTCTTGAGGAAGGCTACGGGAATATTACAGTCCTTGATATTTCTACCAACGCTTTGGAAAAAGCACAGAAAAGACTCGGAAATTTAGCCCATAAAGTAAAATGGATAGCCACCGATATTACTGCTTTCCAACCTTCGGAAACTTATGACATCTGGCATGACAGAGCTGCTTTTCACTTCCTGACAAGTCCGGAACAGGTTTCAAAATATATTGATATTGCTGAAAAGAATGTGAATAACTTTATAATCCTTGGAACTTTTTCCAAAAACGGACCTACGAAATGCAGCGGACTGGATATTCAGCAGTATGATGAAGAATCATTATCAGAAAAATTTAAAAGAAGTTTTGAAAAAATAAAATGCCTTACTGAAGATCATATCACTCCTTTTGAAACTGTTCAGAATTTTGTTTTCTGTAGTTTTAAAAAGCATTAATGAATTATATATTAAAATAAAAAAGAGAATCGTAATGACTCTCTTTTTGTTTATTATAATACCTGAATGGATTATGATTCTTTTTCTTCTTCCATTTCCACTTCATGACGCAGCTGGGCTTTGTAAAGAGTAGCATAATATCCGTTCTTATCCAAAAGCTCAAGATGCTTCCCTTCTTCTACAATTTTACCATGCTCCATCACAATGATCTTATCTGCTTTTTCAATCGTTGAAAGTCTGTGGGCAATAATAATGGATGTTCTGTTTTTGGTAATTTTTTCTGTTGCTCTCTGAATAAGCTTTTCACTTTCGTGATCTATAGAAGATGTGGCTTCATCCAGAATCAAAACTTTCGGATCTGATAAATAGGCTCTCAGGAAAGACAGTAATTGTCTCTGACCTAATGAAATGGATGAACCTCTTTCGCTCACTACATAATCATACCCGCCAGGAAGATGCTGAATAAACTGATCTACTTCAATTTCTCTGGCCCCTGCTTTTATCTTGTCTAAAGTTATACTGTCATCTCCGAAGGAAAGGTTCTCAAAAATACTTCCATGGAAAAGGAAAACATCCTGCAATACCACTCCAATATGACTTCTCAGATTATAAAGCTCATAATCTTTTAAATCCACATCATCAATCAGAATATTTCCGGAGTTGATATCATACAATCTTGTGATCAAACTAATAATGGTAGACTTTCCGGCACCCGTTGCTCCTACAATGGCTACTGTTTCTCCCGGGTTTACTTTAAAATCAATTCCTTTCAGAACTTCCTGCTTTTCGTCATAAGCAAAATGTACTTTCTGGAATTCAATTTTTCCGGCAAAGTGATCTTTCTTTACCGTTCCGTTATTCGGCATTGCATTTTCTTCATCCATTAATCCCAGCACTCTTTCTGCTCCTACAATTCCTCGCTGAATATTATTGAAACGGTCGGCAATCTGTCTCAAAGGACGGATCAGCATTGAAATATACTGGATAAAGGCAATCACAACCCCAGCACTGATCGTAATATATCCTCCATAGAAAAGGATAAATCCTATGAATAATGAAGAGATAAGTTCCACTACGGGAAAGAACAGCGAGAAAATAAATACGGTTCTCAGTAATGCTCCCTTTAATGTAATATTAATATCATCAAATTTCTTAAACTCAGATTCCTGTCTGTTGAATACCTGAATAATAGACATTCCTGCCAGTCTCTCCTGAACAAAAGAATTCTGATTGGCTGTCCAGTTTCTTTCATCTCCAAAAGCTTTTTTCAGTCTTTTCTGGAAGAATCTCGTGATCATCACCATTAAAGGTAAAATAGCCAGCGTAATATAACTCAGATGAACATTAGTACTGAACATCATAATCAGTACAAACAGAATTCTCAGTATATCTCCGAAAACCATCAGGAAACCGTCTGTATATACTGTAGCAATTGTTTCCACATCTCCTACGGCACGCGTCACCAGCTGTCCGATTGGAGTTTTATCAAAAAATGAAGTCTTGAAATAGATCAGTTTAGCATATAAACGCTCTCTGATATCCCTGATCACATTCTGCGAGATGAAATTTGAAAAATAAACTAAAAAAAAGTTTAAAACTGTTTCTGCAAACACCAATCCCACAAGAATGTAGATGTGTTTCATCATCAAAGCTTTATCATGCAGCTTTGTAATATCATTATCCACCACCTGCATAGTAAGATACGGCCTGTAAGTAGAAACAATGGAAAGGAATATAGAAATTATAAGCGTAAGGATGAACCATGAACGGAACTTCATTCCGATAAAGAACAGCCTTTTTATAATCTCCCAGGTATCTTGTTTTTTCATTGTACGAATCGAAAGAAAGAATTAAAATAAAAATTCTATGCAAAAATAAGACTTTATAACCGGACTGCCTTTACAACTTTTGCAAATCGTCATAGAAAATTTCAGATACCTGTTATTTACAGAATGAATAGCCTTAATCTCCCGATAAGCTGATTTTTTGGCTATTAAGCCCTATATCATTCTTTATAAAAACAGCCTGCTTGTGATTTTCCGAGGTCTCTGGAAATCACCTGCAGCTTGTAGAAAATCTTCAGAGTCTTCCAGAGATTCATTGTAACCAAAGACATTTTTTGGCTATCACAAATGAATTGATAACAGACTATATCTTAGTATTAAAATTCATATCCCACATCCACCAGATACAATCCGTGCCCTGGAGCTGAAGTTCCGGCAGCGTTTCGGTTTTTATCTTCAATCACTGTACGAAGATCTTCCGGTTTCAGTTTTCCGGTTCCTATTTCTACCATTGTTCCAACGATAGCACGAACCATATTTCTAAGAAAACGGTTGGCTGAAACTGTAAATTTCAGTTCAGATCCGTTTTGCTCCCACTCCGCTTTATACATTTTGCAGATATTGGTTTTGTTGTCGGTTTTTAATTTGGCAAAACTGGTAAAATCTTCATATTCAAAAAGAATTTTGCAAGCTTCATTCATGGCATCAATATCCAGACCTCTTTTCCAGTGCTGCCATGCAGATTCCTGTGTGAATGGATTTTTTTCCAGTGAGATATAATATTCGTAGGTTCTGTACGTAGCATCAAAACGGGCATGAAAATCATCTTTTACCGGAAAGATCCTTTTAATAGAAATATCAGGTGGAAGAAAACTGTTCAGCCTGCGTGTAAGCTGATTATCCAACTCTTTTTCTGTATCAAAATGAGCAAATATTTTTTTAGCGTGAACCCCTGTATCAGTTCTTCCTGCTCCTGTAGTTTTAATCTCTTCCCTTAAAATAGTGGAAAGTGCTTTTTCCAGTTCTTCCTGCACAGAAATGGCATCCGGCTGTATCTGGTAGCCGAAATAGTTCTTTCCGTTGTAAGAAAATTCAATAAAGTATCTCAATGTATTGTAATAACTCCACAAAAATACTTTAATTTAACGAAATATTTGTTGAAAAGTCTTTGAGAATATTACGTCAAATGCTTATGAAAATTCCTATTTTTGCAATCGTATGAAAAGATGGTACCTTTATCCTTTTTCCCTTGGTTATCATTTGGTAACGGGTATCCGAAACACAATGTATGATCTGGGAATTTTTAAGTCGACAAAATTCAAAACTCCGATAATCAATGTCGGAAATCTTTCTGTGGGCGGAAGCGGAAAATCACCCATGGTGATGTATCTGGCTCAATATCTATCCAAACATTACAGAACCGGTGTTCTTTCACGAGGCTATGGAAGGCTGACAAAAGGCTACGAAGTAACCAATTATGAAAGCAACTACAAAATGGTAGGTGATGAAGCGATGCAGCTTTTTGAGCGTTTTAAAAACCGTTTCGTCATTGCTGTTTCAGAAGAACGTGTGCCCGGAGCCAAAAAAGTAATTGAAGATATGGACCTTGAAGTTCTGGTATTGGATGACGCCATGCAGCACAGAGCGATCAAGCCTGGATTCAATATTCTGATGACCGACTTTAATGATCCTTTTTTCAAAGACTACCTTCTTCCGGCCGGAGATCTGAGAGAATCAAGATCCGGATACAAAAGAGCAGACATTATTATGGTCAGCAAATGTCCTGACGAACTTACTGAGGAAACAAAAAGGTATTATATCTCAAGAATAAGACCTTCATACGGACAGAAAGTTTTCTTTTCATCCATTGGTTATGACGAGAATGTATACGGAAAAGAGAAAATGCTTCCGGATAACAACCTGAATTATTATGATATTTTACTGATCACCGGAATTGCTAATCCCAAACCACTTCTGGAACATCTGGCAAAATTCTCAAAAAGGGTGAAACATTTAAAGTTCAGAGACCATCATAATTTCACGGATGATGATATTAAAAAAATCCTTGCCGAGTATAAAAAATTAGGGGAATATAAGCTGATATTAACCACAGAGAAAGACTATGTACGTCTGAAAACTTTTGACTATCTTAGAGAAATTGTTTACTACTGGCCTATCAATGTACTTATTGATAAGAAAGAAGAATTCAATCAAATCATCTTAGATTATGTTAGAAAAAATTAAAGAGACTGCTGATTTTATTAAAAATATAATTCAGGAAACACCTGATTTTGCGGTTGTTTTAGGATCCGGACTTGGAAAACTACAGGATGAAGTAGAACCGATCCATGTTTTAGAGTACAAAGACATTCCTCATTTTCCACAGACTACAGTAGCCGGCCACACCGGAAAACTGATTTACGGAATACTTGAGGGGAAAAAAGTTCTGATGATGAGCGGACGTTTCCATTATTACGAAGGGCATTCAATGGAAACCGTAACTTTCCCGATAAGAGTTTTTTATCTGCTGGGCATTCAAAACCTTATTCTTTCCAATGCCTGCGGTGGTGTAAACCCTGCTTACAGCGTGGCAGATATTGTTATCCTGAAAGATCACATCAACATGATGCCCGAGCATCCTTTACGCGGAAAAAATATTGATGAGTTTGGACAGCGTTTTGTGGATATGAGTGAACCTTACAACAAAAAAATGATTGCCACAGCAGAACAGATTGCATCAGGTCATCATATCAAGATCCATCAGGGAGTGTATGTGGCATTACAAGGCCCAACTTTTGAAACTCCGGCTGAATATGGCATGATCAAAGCCATCGGCGGTGATATGGTAGGAATGAGCACCGTTCCGGAAGTGATTGTCGCCAGGCATATGGAAATGGATGTATTCTGTATCTCGGTTATCACAGACCTTGGCGGGCCAGATATTGCTTTGGCCGTTTCTCACGAAGAAGTTTTAAATGCTGCCAATAAAGCAATGCCGAATGTAATTACCGTTGTGAAAGGCTTGGTTAAAAACTACCAATAATAAATCGTCCGGAATTACAACTGAAGACTTAAATATTCCCCTCCTTCGGAGAGGTGCAAAATTCAATAGAATTTTTGACGGGGTGGTTAAGCATATTTTCACTCAATTCCCATAGAAACCATCAATATTATAAATTTTTCCTAATTCAGCTGAAATCAATCTCAGATTGCAATTCATTGTTTAGATTTGTACAAATGAAATTGTACGAGATGAGAAAGTTGATATTAATTTTTATGATGGGGATTTTTGGAATAAGCTATTCACAAAAAGTTCCTGCTGTTCTTAAAACAGGGTTTTCAAAAGAAGCTTTGCAACAGAAACTTGAAGATGAAGAAGGAAAAGCCATTACAGTCCAGCAGATTCTTGATCAGCATAAAGGAAAAGTCTTAGTGATTGATTTTTGGGCCGGATGGTGTAGAGATTGTCTGAAGGCACTTCCAAAAGCTAAAGAATTAGAAGAAAATAATAAAAATATTGATTTTGTATTTTTATCATTAGACCGTTCAAAAGAAGGATTTGAAAAAAGTCTTGAAAGATTTGACATGAAAGACAAAGAAAATTATTGGTTTTCTACTGGCTGGAAAAATGATTTTAATAATTATGTGGATCTTAACTGGATTCCAAGATATATGGTGATTGATCAGAAATCTTCAATTGCAAAATATTATGCGATATCCCCTGAAGATCCTGAACTTCAACAAACCATAGATAAACTCTTAAAATAATATTCATTTATTTTAAAAAAAAACATAAAAAACTCATTGACAACTATCGGCTTTCAATGAGTTTTAAAATTTTAGATAGATAACACCATGATCACAAGAGAAGCCACAGAACAGGATTTAGAAATCCTTTTAGAATTTGAACAGGGAGTTGTTACTGCAGAAAGACCTTTCAACAGTACACTTATTGAAGGAGAGATTCATTATTATGATTTAAAACATTTAATACAATCTCCGGAAGCAACCGTAATTGTTGCCGAAGAAAATAATGAAATTGTTGCATCAGGATATGCTCTGATCAAAAAAGCAGCAAAAGATTATTATCAGTTTAAAGAATATGCCTATCTCGGTTTTATGTATGTAAAGCCGGAACATAGAGGAAAAGGAATCAATAAAGTGATTACCGATGAACTTATTTCCTGGTCCACATCAAGAGGAATCAGTGAGGTAAGACTTGATGTGTATGCTCAAAATGAATCTGCTATAAAAGCTTACGAAAAAGCTGGTTTTGAACCTCATCTTCTCACCATGAGGCTGAAATCGTAAGAGGTTGGAAGCAGGAAAATCGAAGGTGGAAGTAATTTTAGCACGTTGAAAATCTGTTATTTTTTCTAAACTAATTTTCAATAAACAGGTCATAAATTTCCATCTCTTTCTCATTAACTTCCACACTCCAGCGTCACACTTCCTTTCTATAAAAAATTTACCATAAATAAAGGAATCCATATCTTTGTATATGGATTTTTCTTTGCCACTTCGTAAAATTATTCATGTTGATATGGACGCATTCTATGCTTCTGTGGAGCAGCATGATAATCCTACATTGAAAGGGAAGCCTATTGCAGTTGGAGGGCAGCATCGAGGCGTCGTTGCCGCAGCAAGCTATGAAGCCAGAAAATATGGAGTACGCTCTGCAATGCCCAGCAAGACCGCAAAAGAAAAATGCCCACATCTTATTTTTGTTCCTCCCCGATTTGCCAGATATAAAGAGATCTCCAAAAAAATCCGGGAGATTTTCTATGAATATACTGATCTGGTAGAACCCCTGTCTCTGGATGAAGCTTATCTGGATGTCACCGAAAATAAAAAAGGAATGGAATCGGCCAACCTGATTGCCAAAGAAATCCGTCAGAAAATCTTTGAACAGACGGGACTGACGGCATCTGCAGGAATTTCAGTCAATAAATTTTTAGCTAAAGTAGCTTCAGACATCAATAAACCGAATGGCCAGAAAACAATTCATCCTGATAAAATGGAGCATTTCCTGGAAGAACTGCCTGTAGAAAAATTTTACGGGGTTGGAAAAGTTACAGCCAACAAAATGTTTAGTTTAGGAATTTATAAAGGAAAAGATTTAAAGAAGAGATCACTTGAAGATCTGGTAAGGCTTTTCGGAAAGTCCGGGAAACATTATTACAATGTAGTACGCGGTATTCATACTTCTGAAGTAAAACCTCATCGGATCCAGAAAAGTGTGGCCGTGGAAAGAACTTTTTTTGAAGATCTTTTGGACGAACAGCAGATCAATGAAAAGCTGGAAAGTCTTGCTCAGGAAATCCATCAAAGATTACAGAAAAATAATATTCTCGGAAGAACTTTAACATTAAAGATAAAATATAAAGATTTCTCTCTTTTCACAAGAAGCATAACAAGAGAAGATTATTTCTCGTCACCGGAACAGTATTATAACACTGGGAAAAAACTCTGGGATCTCCGTCCTTTTGATAAAGCTGTACGCCTGCTCGGATTATCTCTCTCCCAACTGAATACTGAAGAAAAAAAACAGGTTTCCGTTCAACTAAAAATCCCGTTTGAGGAATTTGAAAATGAGTAGGTCATATTTTTTCGCTACCTTGTATCTACCAAATCAGCAAATCTATGAACCCAACCATGATTCAGTTTTTCCACTGGTACTCTGAAGGCGACGGAAAATTGTGGAAAGAAGCCGAAAAACAGGCCGGATACTTAGCAAAACTTGGAATCACTTCTGTATGGTTTCCTCCAGCCTATAAAGGAACAAATGGCGGTTATTCTACCGGATATGACGCTTATGATCTCTATGACCTTGGAGAATTTGACCAAAAGGGTACCATTGCTACAAAATACGGTACTAAAAATGATTATACAAAAGCCATTAAAGCCTTAAAGAAACAAAATATACAAGTGATTGTAGATATTGTCCTGGGACATAAAGCAGGAGGTGATGAGCTGGAAAAATTCAAAGTGGTAAAAGTAGATGAAGAGAACAGGGAGAAAATTATCTCCGACGTCATTGAAATTGAATCTTATACCCAATTTACCTTTCCAGGAAGAGGAAAAAAATATTCTGATTTTGAATGGAACTTCACCTGCTTCAGCGGTGTAGATTACGCGGAAGGTATGGAATCCCATATTTATAAAATACAGTCTGAATATGGAAATGACTGGGAAGAAATGATTGATGATGAAAAAGGAAATTATGATTACCTGATGTATAATGACATTGAACACCGAAATCCTTTTGTACGGGAAGAGCTCAATAATTGGGCAAAATGGTATTTTGATCAGACAGATTTCGATGGCGTGAGACTGGATGCTTTAAAACATATTTCTTTTGATTTTTATAAAGAATGGCTTACGCTGCTCCGTTCCAATTCCGGAAAAAATATTTTCGCTGTAGGAGAATACTGGGCTCCCGGATATCTTCATCTTCTCCAAAAATATATTGAAGTAACGGATGGATGTATGAGTCTTTTTGACAGTTCGTTACAGAATAATTTCCATACGGCTTCCAGGGAAGGTGGTTCTTATGATCTCAGGAGAATTTTTGATGAAACTCTTACTCAGGCAGATCCGATGCATTCTGTAAGTTTGGTAGCCAATCATGATACACAGCCTTTACAGGATCTTGAAGCTCCTGTAGACCCATGGTTCAAACCTCTTGCCTATGCATTTATCTTATTAAGAAAAGACGGCTATCCATGCATCTTCTATCCAGATCTCTATGGAGCTCATTATGTGGATAAGGATAGAGAAGGTAATGATCAGGAGATATTTATGCCCAAAGTAGACGGTATTGAAGAGCTGTTAAAAGCAAGGAAAGATTATGCTTACGGTGACCAGCAAGATTATTTTGAGGATGCCAATTGCCTTGGTTGGGTTCGCACTGGTGATGATGAACATCCAGGATGTGCAACTGTTCTGAGCAATAAAGATTCTTACAACAAGCCTATGGAAATGGGAATGTTGTATTCCGGAAAAAAATTCAAAGATCTGTTGAAACGATTCAAAGACAAAGTAACGATTGATGAAAACGGATGGGGAAATTTTCCAGTTCCGGCAGGAAATGTAAGTGTCTGGATTCCTGAATAAGAGCCTTGTCAAGGTTTAAAACCTTGACAAGGCTTGCTTTCATTAGAAAATCAGCAATAAATGTAACGGCAATTCCAAACATCTATGGCCCATTCGCAACATTGCCCGTCTTCGGTGGAAGTACAGCATACTTTACCCCAATTTAAATCTCCGGCCTTTAAACTCTTCAGTTCCTCACGTTTAAGTTTTTTTACTTTGAAATCTTTGTTTGTTTTCATAATTATTATTTTTTATGGTTCAATAATTAAATTTACATCAAAAATCACAATTATGAATAAACATTCAACAACAATCACCTGATTCTATATACATAATTCATACAAAAAACATATAACTGTTGAAAATATGGCTAACCACTCCGTCAAAAATTCTTTGAATTTTCACTGCACCTCCAAGGGAAGGGAATGTTTATCTTCGGCTGGAATATTTGTTAAGATGATTGGTTTTTATAATTTTAGTATGTAACTATATCTTTCGGAGTTCCAGGATCTCCGGTCTTTCGGAGGTATCAGATATTTTTCCGGTTCTGGCAAATTCTGCCCAAAGTGCCCGCAGTTTTTTACCGTTCTCATGAATACGGCTCCAGGGAATATCTTTCAGCAGTTCGGAAGATTTCCACGCTGATTCATTCCCAAAAATCAAAGGAAGATCAATACAATGTGGTGCTCCGATGTGATTGTCTTTCAATTTTGAATGAATTCTGAAGAGATAGACATTTCCACCGGATTCAGCCAAAGTCTGAGCAAATTGTTTTGCCGGATTTCCATAGATAAGTGCTGTAGTTTTTTCAACCGCTTTATCTATGAGTTTTAAACCAAATCCTTTTCCGAAATATTTATTTAAAGCCTCGGAAGTCTTGAGATAAAAGGCAGTTTCATCATTATTTAAACCAATGATCACATCAAATTTCTGAGCATTCTTTTTCCACATCTCCACCGACTCTTCTTCTTTACACAAAGGAAAATATCCGTATTGTGTACCAAAGGGCATCGCAGCTTTCAAACCGTATTTTATTACAGAGGGTACAAATATTTTGTAGTCCTCCATCATTTTTAAAACGTCAGTTTCATCTTTCAATACTTCTGTTTTTTTAAGAAATTCTGCAGACATTTTCTGTCTTTTATGGCGTAATCCCAGAGGAGCACTCTGGATGATCACACGCTGAAATAAATCCTCCACCCCTTCTGAAATCATTAGGTGAGCAATAGCATCTCCTCCTGAAGATTGCCCGAGAAGGGTAATATTGTTTTCATCACCACTAAACTCTGCAATATTGGCTTTTATCCACCTCAATGCTTCGATCATATCCAAAAGTCCAAGATTAGCAGGTCTTGTTTCATCTCCACCTAGAAAACCGAACAATCCCAGACGATACGAGACGGCAACTACGATGATATGTTGTTCTTTCACCCATTCGGCAGGATTGGCAGTAGCAAGATCACCACAGCCTATTTCATGAGATCCTCCATGAATCCAGACTACAACAGGAAGCTTTTCATTTTCAGAAACTGTTTCAGGGCGGGTTATGGAGAGATATTGGGTAGATTCATCTGCTTCAAAGCTTTCAACGGGGGTTGCTCCAATCATTTTTTCCACAAGCGGACTTAAAGCCTGTGGACAGACTGGTGTTTTTTCCGGGGAAATAATTACAGAAGATAAAGAAGCTTCTATGGCAACGGGTTCTTTAAATCTTTCAGAATGAGCATATCGGATACTTCTGGCTCTGATAATCCCCTCTTCTTTTAATGCTAAAATTTTCCCGAACCTGGTCTCAAAAATAGTGGTATTCTGCTGATTGGGTGTCATTTTTAAAACTGTGAAAACTTTTCTTTCTAAATTTAATTATTTAAACACAAATTTCACAAATGATAGTACAAATATTCACTAACTATCATTATGTTATTTGTGAAAAAGATTACTGTTCTTCGTGTTGAAAACTTAGTTCAGGATTTTGTATTCACTTGGAGAAATGCCTACTTTCGTTTTGAACAATCTTGTAAAATGCTGTGGATATTTGAACCCTAAATCATAGGAAATTTCACTGATTGTTTTTGCCTGATCCAGGATTTGTTCTTTAGCGATATCAATAAGTTTGTTATGGATAAATTCCTGAGCGGAAATACCCAGTTCTTTTTTTATCAGATCTCCAAAATAATTGGCGGACAGGTTCAGCTTCTCTGCAAAATAGTTTACCATTGGAAAACCAATATTCTTAGGATTTTCAGATTTTAAATAATCATCAACCAGATTTTCAAATTTTCCAATCACCCCCTGATTGATGTGATCTCTCGTAATAAACTGGCGGTCATAAAAACGCATACAGTAATTCAGGAATAGTTCAATATTATTAACGATTAAAGATTTGCTGTGTTTATCAATAGCCTGTTCCAGTTCAAGCTTAATATTTTTAAAGCAATCCAACACTACTTCTCTTTCTTTTTCAGAGAGGTGTAGGGCTTCATGTACGTCATAAGAGAAAAATGAATAGTCTTTCATGTTCTTCCCTAGGTTGGTTCCTTTTATTAAATCCGGATGAAAAATTAGGGCAAAACCTGCAGGCTGAACAAATCTGTCTTTATTATAAATTCCATATGTTTGCCCGGGTGCAATAAAAACCAAAGTTCCTTCCTGATAATCATAGCTGTGTTTCCCATATTGCATATCTCCACACATTACATCCTTCAGGAAAACGGTATAAAAACCGAATTTTCTTTTATACTGGCATATAGGATCGGATTTGGAAAAATCAATCACACTTACCAGCGGATGCAGCGTTTCATGATTCGCCATTTTATTGTATTCCGAGACCGTATTATAGATTTCAACCTCCTGATTGTCCATGAAGTATATTTTTATTTCTATTCAAAATTACCACTTTCATTTGTAACTGAAATAGTGTCTGTAAAATTGGTAAGTAATTCGGTAATCTGTATAAGTCTGATTTATGAGAAAGTGTCGACTTTTGTACCGTTATGGAAACTTTTAATACAACCATTTTTCCAAAAGGGGAAAAAGCTTCTTCAGATTATTTCTCCGGAGGAACAGCGTGGGTTTATATTCTGAAACCCAATGAGGATAGCCTGAACTGTCAGATTGGAAATGTCATTTTCGAGCCAGGATGCAGAAATAACTGGCATTCTCATGGAGGCGGACAGATATTAATCGTAACTTCAGGAACAGGATACTATCAGGAAAAAGATAAACCTGTACAGATTTTAAACCCGGGAGATGTTGTTAATATTCCTCCTGATGTTATCCACTGGCATGGAGCTGCTCCGAACAGTGGGTTTACTCATATTGCCATTAATCCTAATACTCAAAACGGGATTGTAGAATGGCTGGAGCCTGTAACGGATGAAGAGTATAATAATTTATAAACCTAAATAAACTAAATATAAAAAATGAGTACAATCACAGTAAAAGCTTATGGTGCAGAGTCTACCACAGCAGATCTGAAAGAAATGAATATTGAAAGAAGAGAGGTAACCACAAAGGACGTAGAGATTGAAATCCTATACTGCGGGGTATGCCACTCTGACCTTCATACAGCAAGAAACGACTGGGGCGGATCTTTGTATCCTGTAGTTCCGGGACATGAAATTGTAGGAAGAATTACCAATGTAGGAAGTGAGGTTTCCAAATTTAAAGTAGGCGATCTTGCTGCAGTAGGATGTATGGTAGATTCTTGCGGACATTGCGACAGTTGTAAGCACGATTTGGAGCAATATTGCCAAAACGGATTTACAGGAACTTATAACGGGAAAGATAAGCATCTTGGAGGCCACACTTTTGGAGGATATTCTCAAAAAGTAGTTGTTGATGAGCATTTCGTTCTAAGTGTTCCTGAAAATTTAGATCTGGCAGCAGTAGCACCACTTCTATGTGCAGGAATTACTACATGGTCACCACTAAGACACTGGAACGCAGGTCCGGGTTCAAAAGTGGCCGTTGTAGGATTAGGTGGATTGGGTCACATGGCTATTAAACTGGCAAAAGGACTGGGAGCTGAAGTTACTTTATTCTCAAGAACTCCGGGTAAGACTGATGATGCAAAGCAACTTGGAGCTGATCATGTAGTGATCTCTACAGATGATTCACAGATGGATGCCGTAAAAGGTAAATTTGATCTTATCATTGATACGGTACCTTATGAACATGACATCAATCCTTATATGCAAACTCTTTCTTTGAACGGAACTTTAGTTCTTGTAGGATTTGTAGGTGAATTCCAGGAAACTGAAGTAAGTACTAGACCTATGATCTTCCAACGTCGTTCTGTAGCAGGTTCTTTGATCGGAGGTATTGCAGAGACACAGGAATTGTTAGATTTCTGTGGAAAACATAATATTGTTTCTGATATTGAGCTGATTAAAATGCAGGATATTAACAACGCGTATGAAAGAATGCTGAAAAGTGATGTAAAATACCGTTTCGTCATTGATATGCAATCTTTGTAACTCTTCTATACAATATTAACAGAAACAGGCGCTTCGGATTGAAGCGCCTGTTTTTATTTTTTTAGATTTTGGCTAAAAGCATTCTGATCCTGATTCAACATATATCGGTTTCCTTCAGCACATTTGTTATCATTTCTTTCCATATCCTGAAAAGCCCATGCAGCCATGGCATCAATAACAGGAGCCAATTCATTACCTGCATCACTCAACCTATAGGTCACATGAGGAGGTATTACAGGTTTTGCTGTTCTGATAATCAATCCATCTGTTTCCAACTGTTTCAGATGCTGGATCAGCATTTTTTCTGTTACGGCAGGAATTGCTTTTTTCAGTTCGCTGTATCTTTTTTCGCCTGTGGAAAGATTAAACAGGATAATAGGTTTCCAGAATCCGCCAATTCTTTCCATAACATACATTACGGGACAATCCTGTACTGTTTTCTTATTCTCCTGAATGGTTGAACTTTCTTTGATCGCTGTCATATCTACATACTTTAGGGTAAGTACTTGTATAAAAGTAAGTACAAATATAACTTTGTTCTCAGAAATAAAAAAATATTTATTATGAAAATTGTAATCACAGGATCATTAGGAAATGTAGCCAAACCATTAGCACAACAGTTAATTGCCGAAGGGCATAATATTACAGTAGTCAGCAGCAGCGATGCAAGAAAACAGGATATTGAATCTCTGGGAGCCACTCCAGCCATAGGTTCTATCACAGACGTTAATTTTTTAACTCAGACATTTGAAGGAGCAGATGCTGTTTTTGTAATGACTCCTCCGGCTATCAGCCCGGATAAGATTGTAGAAAACACAACCAATGCAGGAAAAAATTATGCTGAAGCTATAAAGAATGCCAACGTAAAAAGAGCCGTAATGCTAAGCAGTGTGGGGGCCGGATCTCCGGTAGAAAACGGCCCTATTGCAGGTCTTCACAATATTGAAAAAATATATAACGAAGTAGAAAATACCTCTTTCACTTTTTTAAGAGCCGGATATTTTTATAATAATTTTTTCAACGATATTCCTTTGATTCAAAATGCTGGAATCATTGGAGGGAATTATCCTGCAAGTGTTGAAGTACCAATTGTACATCCCAATGATATTGCCCAAGCTGCCGCTGAAGAACTGGTAAAAGACGGAAATACAAACAACATCCGGTATATTGTAAGTGATGTGAGAAAAGCAGCTGATTTTGCAAAGGTTTTAGGAACTTCTGTTAATAAGCCTGAACTTCCATGGGTAGAATTCTCTGATGAAGATTCTTTAAATGGAATGCTTCAAGCCGGATTACCAGAAGATATGGCTCATCTTTATGTTGAAATGGGTAGAGGAATAAGAACCGGGGTTGTTCAGAAGGATTTTATTGATCACAATTCTCCTGTTACAGGTAATGTAAAGCTAGAGGATTTTGCTAAAGAGTTTTCTTCTAAGTTTTAAATCCTTTTGTTTTTCTAAGACTGATAATATGAGTTTCGGCGCACCAAAGGTGCGCCGAAACTTTGTTAACTATTATAATATTTTAAACCATAGACTATTTTTTGTCTTTCAGGGTTTCTTTTAAAATTTTCAGTTTTCCGTCAATTGGCTGATCTATTTTCAATCCTAAAACCTCAGCAACCAAAGGATAAACATTAATATTAGCAAATTCACTGATGACCAGATTGTTTTTAAATTCAGGTCCCCAGGCAAAGAAAGTAGCTTTCATTTCCGGCACAACTTTAGGGTTGTAGCCATGTTTTCCAACAGATGTTTTCTTACCTTTTTCTAAGAATATTTTCGGTGCTTTAGGGATCAGAAGAATCTGTCCTATTCTGTTGTATTGGTCATCTCTTGTTGCAAAATGCAGATATTTAGGAAGTTTTTTATCCAGATACACTTCGTAATCATCTGTCTTCTGAGCTTTCAGTTGTTTGTAAACCTTCTTTACCTCATCAGGATTTTTAACGTAAACTCTTAACAAAGTCTGGGAATTGTAAAAATCAAATCTGTTTTTATCAAAAAGAACGGCCGGGATTTCTAATGGAGCTCCACCGTCTACTTTGATCATTCCGTGGTCAGACACAAATATAAAGTTGACGTTCTTTAAGCCTAATCCATCTACTTTCTGAACAAGATCACCTATCGCCTGGTCTATCAGATGTACAGCAGTTTCGGTTTCTTTTGTATCAGGACCATAGTGATGCCCGCTTCCGTCTACTTCCGGGAAATATAATGATATAAAATGAGGTCTTTTATCTTCCGGTAATTTCAGCCAGTTCACCACTTTTTCTACTTTTTCGGAAGGAGAAAATTTTTCGTGATAAGGGTAGTAGTAAGAAGGTCTCATTCCTCCGGCATCGCTGGCAGATCCTACCCACATTAAAGATGCTGATACCATTCCCTGTTTTTCAGCAAGTCCCCAAAGTGGAGTTCCTCCATACCAGCTTCCGTCTTCAGCATTTTTTTTATTGCTCATGGCATACCCTTCTTTTCTTTTATAGTCGTAGAAAAAATTATCAATCAAGCCATGATGGGAAGGATAAAGTCCGGTAATTAAGCTCCAGTGATTAGGGAAAGTAATACTTGGATAGCTTGGAATCATTGCTTCAGCTTTCACACCGCTATTGGCCAGTTTCAAAAGGTTTTCAGCATTGTACTTCTGTGCATAGTCATAACGGAAACCGTCTGTAGATATCATAATCACATAAGGTTTTGACTGTGCTTCCGTGGTGTTCTGTCTACCTGGGATAATCACCTGGGCTGTATCAATATTGCCCTGTTGCGCAAAAGCCGTAAAAGAAATTAGCAGCAGTAAAAAATGGATTCCTCGCTTCATTATTTTAAAATTTTCCACAAAGTTACATCCTATACTTCTGCATAAAAAGTTTAAGAGATTAAAAGTATATTAAAACCGATTATTTTTTTGAATCAAAATGAATCTTCATTAAATAGATCTTTTCATTTCAAACTGTGACAGCCAATTGTTCAGTCCTACTCGTTCACTGAGAAATTTGCTGGTATTTTCTGAAGAATCATCTACATTGTTCAATGCTATACCCTGCCCGCCATTTTTATCTTTAATAGCGTTAAAAAGCTTTGTTCCAATTCCACGGTTTCTGTAGTTCTTATCTACAGCAAACTGATATACTTTTTTCGCTGCAGGGCCATAGATAATATATCCTACCAGTTTATCTCCATCATAAGCTCCTAAAGTCACATAATTTTCCGGCATCGGCTCCAATACGAAAACTGACCCTTGCCATGAAGGTTCAATATCCCAGAAAGAGCATAGCAGCTCCCATTGAAAGTCTTTCAGATATCTAATAGAAGCTTCAGCATTTTCTTTTCCCTGCTGAATACTTCCGTTAAAACAAAGTAATCTTCGGACAATTACAAAACCCAGGTTTTCATACGCCCTGATTGCAGGCTGATTTCCTTCAATCACTTCAAGCAACAATGTATTGGCATTTCTTTCTTTTAAAACAGGAATAATAAAATCATACATTTTTCTCACCAATCCTTTACCTCTGCTTTCAGGAACTACGCCTGTTCCGCCATTGTATATAATTTTCTCCCCATTTTCAACTTTTTCAGACTGAAGAATAAAACCTACCAGTTTTCCATCTTCAAATGCTCCGGCAGATAAACTCATATCTAATTTTTCTGCTGCAATTTTTGAGACAAGCACCTCTTTCGTTAAGTGGAAAGGAATAACATAATCTGAAAATGAATGGTTGAATACTGACAGAAGTTCGTCTATTGTGATATTGGCTAATGTTTTAAATTCCATTGGTTGTAAAAATTATAAGGTAAAGAAGCTGCCTTTTGTTAAGAATCCGGATATACACAAATATATGAAATTTAAAGCAATCTCCCTGGAATGGGTACTTTAAGAAAAAAAGATACCCCTGAAAAATCAGAGGTATCCGTTTTTAAAAAAATATTTAGGTGTGTTTTTTCTGAAAAATTATTCTTTAATCAGTTTTTCGTAAGATGTAGTTCCATCTTTCAATGTGATTTCAAAATAATAAGTACCAGATTTTAAATCTCTGACACTGATATTTTCTCCATCAAGTTTTACAGATCTTACTTTTCTTCCGGCAGATTCATAAATATCAACAGATTTTATTTTATCAACATTTTTAAAGCTTACCATTTCTTTAGCCGGGTTTGGATAAAGAACTATTTTCTTACTCTCTAAAGCGGTTTCGCTGGTCCCTAAAGTAGAACCAAAAGTAAGCGCTGTAGTACCACAGCTGTTAGAACCATGATAAGCAATCGTAAAGTTTGATAATCTACGTCCATATGTAACGTTTAAAGGGCTTGCGGGAGGAAAAGTAAAAACGTAATCATTGGCATCCCCTGTATTTAAAGCTCTTGTAGCGACTACAGTACGAACGCTTCCAGCCACTGTGTTTGAGGTTACAGTCCAGTTCTGAGTTCCATCCAAAGGCGGAACCACTCCCTGTCCATTAAATGTTCTGTCACTTAAATTGGTTCCATCAAAAATAACAACATCTTTCCCTATATCATCCATATTCGTTGTATCGAAAGCCATTCCCAGCCATCCTGTAGAAGGGCCGATAAGCGTAAGGGTAACTAAAGAAGGAGTAAGGTCTATCTTAACTGAATAAGCCAAATCTGCTCCTCCGGGTGTGGAAAACAGAGGCACAGTTCCTGTCGAATATTGACTTTTTACATGAAAAAAAGCAAAAAATCCGATCAATAATAATGTAGTTTTTAATTTCATATGATCAATTTTTTAATAGGTTAATAATATCCTGATTTTTAGAAAATAAAGCATATTCAAAAACAGTTTTCCCCTGCTTGTCTGCTAATGCCTTATTAGCTTTATTTTTGAGTAACAGCACAACCATTTCTTTGTTTTGTGACTGAACTGCATATATCAATGGAGTTACTCCGCTGCTGTTTGCAACATTGGGATCAGCTCTGTTCTCTAATAATTTCTGAGTAAGATTTTTATCTCCTTTAAAGACAGAAGCCGTTAAAGCTGTTCCTTCTCCACTTGCATAGTTCATATTTTTAACATGAGTGATTAAAAATTCCGCAACCGGAGTATTTCCTCTGTAACAGGCTAAAATAAGTGGTGAAAAACCATTTTCGTTCACCTGATTAATAACATCCGGATTTTGTTTCATCAGCTCCTGTACTTCAGGAACTGTTCCGCTTCTGGCAATATCAAATATTGATTTTGCTTTTTCCTGGGCAGACATCCATGAGCTCAGAAATAATCCTAAAATTAAGATTAGATTTCTCATTGTTTTACCATTACATAATTGTATTCTATGTTGACATTTTCTGCAACTTTCTTGGTAACCATTTTAGGTATAGTCACTTTATAATCTGCAGGTTTGGCCATAAAGCCACCCTGCATATATATTTTACCATCTTTTGCATACAAAGTAGCTGCAGAATTAACAGCTTTATCCACGCCATGAAAGTTAAGCGTTCCCTGAATGGTATATTTCTGAGGGCTGGCCGTAAGCTTTGTTTTATCAAAGTTGACAATTTTCCCTTTGAAAGTTGTTTTCGGATATTTTGCAGATTCAGCATAACTTTCATTGAAATGCTCTTCCATTAATTTGGTTTTAAAATGAAAGTTCTTAACTGTAGAAACGGATGCCATTTCACCGTTATCTGCATTCAGAATGACAACATTATTGTCATCCTGGGCAAAGATGTCATCAAACAGAGGAACCGAAGCTTCAAAAGTTACTTTTCCTGTCTTAGAACTGTATTTTTGTGCTGATGCGTAACTGGCAGTAAGCAGTAATATGCTTAATAATGCTAATTTTTTCATATCAATTTTTTTAATTTTCATTGAGCCCGTCAGCTTTCCATTTTATGAAAATATTGATCTGAGCTGCGGACAACGATCCTCCCTGCGGCATTTTCTCCGGATCACCATTAGGCCTTTGGATACGATCCAGAATTCCGTCTATATTGTTTTTTACCTGATCATAGGTAACGAGAGGTTTATAGCCGCTGGCAGAATGGCAGCCAATGCAATTGTTATCCACAATGGGTTTTACATCTGCTGTATATTTTACGGGTGCAGTGATAGGTGTATTATCAGAAATCTCTTCATAAGTTCTGCTGTCACAAGCCGTCAGTATGATTGCTGACGACAATATCAATAAGGATGTTAGCTTTTTCATATTAAAAAACTCTATAAAGATTAAACCCAAAGAAAATATGTCCCTTTCCCCATGCTCCAGTGGCATTGGTAAGATATCCGATATCTGAATTTATCTGGGAGTTCGTTAATAAAAGCTGGAACACATGTCCTCCTGTTTCTATATCCACCCCTAATGATAATGGGTTTTTATAAAAACTGTGATCGTCGAAATTCACAAAATATTCTGCATTTACAGAAACTCTTTTGGAAATTTTATAGCGTCCTCCCAAACCTGCCAAAAACTGATTTTTGTTTTCAATGGTGGGTTCGTAAAGATTTTTATGAACAAAAGAAGGGGTAAGCTGTAAGGAAAGCTTATCATTGAACCTTCTTGAGATCAATGCCTGTGTAAGATAAGAAAGTCTGTCACTGAATTTAAGGTGTGGATAATTATCTTTATCCAGTTCAGTATTGGCACCCATTACATTGTACCCCACAATATCCACCGGGAAGTTTTCGTTTTGTCTTACCAGTCTGTATTTTACTGCGCCTTCAAACGTTTTCATATTCGTTTCTCTGGAAAGGCTTACGGAGACAGCATCTGAAATACCATAGATAACACCTAATTTGGTTGAAGCATGATCCAGACCGAAAAAGTCTTTAAACCCTGCACTTATATCTCCAAATCTGTGGGCAACGACAATGTACCATTCTTTTCTGGCGGCCAGTTTTGTAGATTGTCCCGTAACAATCTGAAGAGCTTTGAAGGCGGGTTGTGAAGTTTCTGTGTTGGTTTTCACCGTGTCAATATCTTTCAGCAGATCTTCCTGTGCAAAAACAAGACCTGATGCAAATACTGACAAAAATAAGAGAGTTTTCGTCATATACAATTTGAATTAAATTATGATATAACAAACTTATCGAGTTCTCAATTCAAAAACAGGTGATAAAAGTCACCATCCAAATTGTTTTTATCGATGATGAAAATAAACTTTTCAAACAATTAGAATTAGATTATTCTAACATTTTCATTTACAGGTACTTTTATCCCTTCTTTGGTCTGAACAATTTCACCTTCGCTTTCAATTTTTTTCAAAACTCTGCTCACTACTTCCCTGGAAGTTCCCAAACTATTGGCAATTTCACGATGGGTTATCTTAATGGGATTGTTTCCTGTGGATGAAATCTGCTGTTTGATATAATTCAGGACTCTTTTATCCAGCCTGTGAAATACTGCATCATTCACCATATTCATCACTTCTGAAAATCTACGGTCATATTCATGGTAAAACAGTTTATTGATTTCCGGAAATTTTATCAGCCAATCATGCATTACGGTAACGGGAATAAGAATAGCTTCCGAATCTTCTTCAGCGATGGCATATACCCTGCTGACATAATCTGTGAGAATGGATGAAAAAGTCATAAGACAGCTGTCTTTAGGTTTAATATAATAGTAGATAAGTTCTCTGCCATCATTAAGAGTAAAAACCTTGATAGAGCCTTTTATCAGGAAAGGCACAAACTTATTTTTCTGCCCTTCTCTTATGATTTCGGTTTTGGCTTTTATATCAATTGCAACAGCATGTTTTTCCAGCTCAGATAAAAAATCAGCACCTAAAAAGCCAAATTTGCCCACAGCGAATGCTTTATCAATCATATCTTATATTTTATACTTTTTCTCAAACAAAGATATAAAATTGATGAATGGTTATTATATATTTTTATCTTATTAAATAAAATTAACAATTAAACAGATTCAATTTTCATTTCTGCTGCATGGTTTACCTCATAAAAAATGCCCTGGTAAAAACCAGGGCATTCTTATTTTATTGTAAAAAAGAAATCTTACGCTTGAACGTTGTTTCCTCCTAATACGAAAGGCTCAACTTCTTTGATTTCTCCGAACTGCTGCTCGTAGTTAGCGATGTTCTGTTGAAGAGCGTTTAATACTCTTTTAGCGTGAAGTGGAGCAAGAATAACTCTTGATCTTACTTTAGCTTGCTGAACACCTGGCATCAACTGAATAAAGTCTACTACAAATTCAGATGGAGAGTGGTTTACTAAAGCTAGGTTAGCATAGATACCAGCAGCTACCATTTCGTTTAATTCGATGTTGATGTTTCCGTCTTGTGGATTTTGATTGTTGTCCATTGTTATAAATTATGTTTTTAAAATTCGAAATTTGAGATTGTGAAAATATAAAAATAATTTCAAATCCCAAATTTCAAATCATTAATTTTAGTTAAGGTCTTCGAATTCTTTCTTAGAACCTACAATAACGTTCTGATACTCTTTAAGACCTGTACCTGCAGGGATTCTGTGACCTACAATTACATTTTCTTTAAGACCGTTAAGATCGTCTACTTTACCAGCAACAGCTGCTTCGTTAAGAACTTTAGTAGTTTCCTGGAACGATGCTGCAGACATGAATGACTTAGTCTGAAGGGCTGCTCTTGTAATACCTTGCAGTACAGGAGTTGCTGTAGCAGGAAGAGCTTCTCTTACTTCTACAAGACTTAAATCTTCACGCTTCAACTTAGAGTTTTCATCTCTTAATTCTCTTGCAGTAATCATCTGACCTGGCATAAATTCTTTAGAATCACCAGCATCTACTACTACTTTAAGACCGAATACTCTGTTGTTTTCTTCCAAGAAATCATACTTGTGCTCAAGAGCTCCTTCAAGGAATTGAGTATCACCTCCATCTACGATAGATACTTTCGTCATCATCTGTCTTACGATAATTTCGAAGTGCTTGTCGTCGATTTTTACCCCTTGTAGACGGTAAACTTCCTGGATCTCGTTTACTAAGTATTCCTGAACTGCTGTTGGACCTTTAATTCTTAAGATATCTTCCGGTGTGATAGAACCGTCAGAAAGCGGAGAACCTGCTCTTACGAAGTCATTCTCCTGTACTAAGATCTGGTTTGATAATTTAACTAAGTAAATTTTTCTTTCTCCAGTTTTCGCTTCAACAATAAGTTCACGGTTACCTCTCTTAATTTTTCCGTAAGAAACTACCCCGTCGATTTCAGTAACAACCGCTGGGTTTGAAGGGTTTCTTGCTTCAAATAATTCGGTAACTCTCGGAAGACCTCCGGTGATATCCCCTGCTTTTGCAGATTTTCTTGGGATTTTGATTAAGACTTTACCGGCCTTAATTTTTTCACCATCGTTAACCATTAAGTGGGCTCCTACCGGTAAGTTGTAAGCTTTCTGCTCAACACCTTTAGAGTCTACCACTTTCAAGGTAGGTACGGCTTTCTTATTTCTAGATTCAGAGATTACTTTCTCTTCGAATCCTGTCTGTTCGTCAATTTCAAGCTGGAATGAAATACCCTGGATGATATCCTCGTATTCTACCTTACCTGAAGTTTCTGCAATAATTACCGCGTTATATGGATCCCATCTACAGATTGTATCTCCTTTCTTCACTTTATCACCTGGTTTTACAGCTAATATAGATCCGTAAGGTACGTTAGCTACCATTAATGGAGTTCTGAACTCATTATCAGCAACTAATCTGAATTCTGTTGAACGGGAAACTACAACTTCAGCAGTATTACCGTTTTCATCTTCAGAAGTAATAGTTCTTACTTCATCCATTTCAACGATACCATCTCTTCTTGCAACAATAGATGGGTTTTCTGATACGTTTCCTGCAGTACCCCCTTGGTGGAAGGTTCTCAACGTAAGCTGAGTACCTGGTTCCCCAATTGACTGTGCTGCAATTACACCTACCGCTTCACCCATGTGGATCACTTTACCTGTTGCTAAGTTTCTACCATAACATTTAGCACAGATACCTTTCTTAGCTTCACAAGTTAATGGTGAACGAACCTCAACAGCTTCTAATCCAGCTTCTTCGATTCTTTTCGCCAATGCTTCAATGATCACCTGATCTGCACTTGCAATAAGCTCATCAGTTTCAGGATCGTAAATATTATGAAGAGATACTCTACCTAAGATTCTTTCAGAGATTCTTTCAACGATCTCGTCATTTTTCTTAAGTGCAGTAACTTCTGTACCTCTCAGTGTTCCACAGTCGTCTTCTGTAACGATAACGTCCTGTGCAACGTCTACCAATCTTCTCGTTAAGTAACCAGCATCGGCTGTCTTAAGAGCGGTATCCGCAAGACCCTTACGAGCACCGTGGGTAGAGATAAAGTACTCTAGAATCGAAAGACCTTCCTTAAAGTTTGCAAGGATCGGGTTTTCGATGATCTCCGCTCCGGTAGAACCGGCTTTTTGCGGTTTTGCCATCAAACCTCTCATCCCTGATAACTGACGGATCTGTTCTTTAGAACCCCTCGCTCCAGAGTCAAGCATCATATATACAGAGTTGAACCCACCTTGGTCAGTTTTCATTCTGCTCATGATCATTTCAGTTAATCCGGCGTTGGTATTTGTCCAAACGTCGATTACCTGATTATAACGTTCTGTATCGGTAATTAGACCCATGTTATAGTTAGCTCTAATTTCATCTACAGTTTCAATTGAAGAAGCAATCATCTGCTTTTTCTCAACAGGAACTACAATATCCCCAAGTGAGAATGAAAGACCTCCTTTGAATGCATTTGAATATCCTAAATCTTTCATTGCATCAAGGAACTTCACAGTTGTAGGGAAATCTGTATCAGCAAGGATCTTACCGATAACGTTTCTCAATGATTTCTTAGTAAGAAGTTCATTGATATATCCTACCTGCTTAGGTACAATCTGGTTGAATAAAATTCTACCTACAGAAGTTTCGATCAATCTTGTTACTATTACTCCATCTTCTTTAACAGGTAGTCTACATCTTACCTTAGCATTTAAAGAAACTCTACCTTCAGCATAAGCGATTTCCGCTTCCTCAGGAGAATAGAATGCAAGACCTTCACCTTTTACTTTCATATCTTCTGTAGAACTCAATTCTTTAGTCATGAAATAAAGACCAAGAACCATGTCCTGAGAAGGTACTGTAATTGGAGAACCGTTTGCAGGGTTCAAAATGTTTTGAGAACCTAACATCAATAACTGAGCTTCAAGGATTGCCTCTGGTCCTAACGGTAAGTGTACCGCCATCTGGTCACCATCGAAATCGGCGTTGAATGCTGTTGTTACCAACGGGTGTAGCTGGATTGCCTTACCTTCGATCATCTTAGGTTGGAAAGCCTGGATACCTAGTCTGTGAAGCGTAGGTGCTCTGTTCAATAGAACAGGGTGTCCTTTCATCACGTTTTCAAGGATATCATAAACTACTGGTTCTTTTCTATCAATGATTCTTTTTGCAGATTTTACAGTTTTTACAATCCCTCTTTCAATTAGTTTTCTAATGATAAATGGTTTGTAAAGTTCAGCTGCCATATCTTTAGGAATACCACATTCGTGAAGCTGTAAGTTTGGACCTACAACAATTACCGAACGCGCAGAGTAATCTACCCTTTTCCCTAGTAAGTTCTGACGGAAACGACCTTGCTTACCTTTCAATGAATCAGAAAGTGATTTCAATGGTCTGTTTGATTCAGATTTTACTGCAGAAGATTTTCTTGTGTTATCGAATAATGAATCTACAGATTCCTGAAGCATACGCTTCTCGTTTCTTAAGATTACTTCAGGAGCTTTGATCTCCAATAATCTCTTCAAACGGTTATTTCTGATAATTACTCTTCTATAAAGGTCATTCAAATCAGAAGTTGCGAAACGTCCTCCATCCAATGGAACTAATGGTCTTAATTCTGGTGGGATAACAGGAAGTACACGCATGATCATCCACTCTGGTCTGTTGATCATTCTTGTATTAGCACCTCTTAATGCTTCTACAACGTTCAATCTTTTAAGAGCTTCTGTTCTTCTTTGTTTAGAACCTTCGTTGTGAGCTTTGTGTCTCAAGTCGAAAGACAATGCATCAAGGTCGATTCTTTTTAATAGATCTTCTACAGCTTCAGCACCCATTCTGGCGATGAATTTATTTGGATCAGAATCATCAAGATACTGGTTTTCTACAGGAAGAGTTTCCATGATATCAAGGTACTCTTCTTCTGTAAGGAATTCCATATTTTCGAAATCGGACCCATCTAATTTTTTAGCAATACCCTGCTGAATCACTACATATCTTTCATAGTAGATGATCATATCTAATTTCTTAGAAGGGATTCCTAAAAGGTATCCGATTTTGTTTGGCAATGAACGGAAGTACCAGATGTGAGCAATAGGAACAACCAATCCGATGTGACCGATTCTTTCTCTTCTTACTTTTTTCTCAGTAACTTCTACACCACAACGGTCACAAACGATCCCTTTGTAACGAATTCTCTTGTATTTACCACAAGCACATTCGTAATCTTTTACAGGACCAAAGATTTTCTCACAGAATAATCCGTCTCTTTCAGGTTTGTGAGTTCTGTAGTTAATAGTTTCCGGTTTTAAAACCTCCCCTCTTGAGTCCTGTAAAATAGACTCCGGTGAAGCTAAACCGATGGTTATTTTATTAAATCTACTTGTTTTATTTTTATTTGACATTTGTTAGATTTTAAATTTTAGATTTTAGATTTTAGATTAATTTCTGAATGTTGCCATTCAACATTTATAATTTAAAATTTAAAATTATTCCTCTAGTCTTACGTCTAATCCAAGACCTTGTAGCTCGTGAAGTAATACGTTGAATGATTCCGGAATACCTGGTTCAGGCATAGATTCACCTTTTGCAATTGCTTCATAAGTTTTTGCTCTACCAATCACGTCATCCGACTTCACAGTCAAGATTTCTCTCAAGATATTGGATGCACCGAATGCTTCAAGTGCCCAAACCTCCATCTCTCCGAATCTCTGACCTCCGAACTGAGCTTTACCTCCTAACGGCTGCTGAGTAATCAATGAGTAAGGTCCGATAGAACGTGCGTGCATCTTATCATCAACCATGTGTCCTAGTTTCAACATGTAAATGATACCTACTGTCGCAGCCTGAGTAAATCTTTCTCCGGTACCACCATCATAAAGGTGAGTGTGACCGAATTTAGGAAGACCTGCTTTCTCTGTATATTCAGTAATCTGATCAAGAGTTGCTCCGTCAAAGATTGGTGTAGCGAACTTCATTCCCAGCTTCTGACCAGCCCATCCAAGAACTGTTTCATAGATCTGACCGATGTTCATACGAGAAGGTACCCCTAGTGGATTCAATACGATATCTACTGGTGTTCCATCCTCTAAGAACGGCATATCTTCTTCACGAACGATTCTTGAAACGATACCTTTGTTACCGTGACGTCCTGCCATCTTATCTCCTACATTCAGTTTACGTTTCTTAGCGATGTAAACTTTAGCCAACTTCATAATCCCTGCTGGAAGCTCATCTCCGATTGAAATAGCAAATTTCTCACGGTTTTTAACTCCTTGGATGTCGTTATATTTGATTTTGTAATTGTGAATTAATTGTTTGATCAATTCATTCTTATCAGCGTCTACTGTCCAGTCTGCACCACTAACATTTACATAATCTTCAACTGAAGTCAATAATTTGTGAGTAAATTTCACACCTTTACCGATGATTTCTTCGTCAAGGTCATTTTGTACCCCTTGAGAAGTTTTACCGCTTACCAGTGTATTTAATTTTTCAATTAAAGTATTTCTCAACTCATCAAATTTAGCCTTGTAAGTGTTTTCAATTTCTTCAAGTCTAAGTTTTTCTTCAGTTCTTTTCTTTTTGTCTTTAATGTTTCTAGAGAACAATTTCTTGTTGATAACAACTCCTCTTAATGAAGAGTCAGCTTTTAATGATGCATCTTTTACATCACCAGCTTTATCACCGAAGATTGCTCTAAGAAGTTTTTCTTCAGGAGTCGGGTCAGATTCACCTTTTGGAGTAATTTTACCAATCATGATATCTCCAGGCTTCACTTCAGCACCGATTCTGATCATACCGTTCTCATCAAGATCTTTGGTAGCTTCTTCAGATACGTTTGGAATATCTGCTGTAAGCTCTTCCATACCTAATTTGGTATCACGAACTTCAAGAGAATACTCATCTACGTGGATTGAAGTAAACCAGTCTTCACGTACAACTTTTTCATTGATTACAATTGCATCCTCAAAGTTGTATCCTTTCCAAGGCATGAACGCTACTACTAAGTTTCTACCAAGAGCTAATTCTCCTTTTTCAGTAGCATAACCGTCACAAAGTACTTGTCCTTTTTCCACTACATCACCTACTCTTACGTTTGGTCTTAGGGTAATGGTTGTACTCTGGTTGGTTTTTCTGAACTTAGTAAGTTTGTATGTTTTAGTAGCAGACTCGAATTGTACTAAATCTTCGTCTTCGCTTCTTTCATATTTAATAACGATTTTGTCAGCATCTACGTACTCTACAGTACCTGTACCTTCAGCGTTAATTAAGATTCTTGAATCTCTTGCAACTTGCTGCTCAAGCCCTGTACCAACGATTGGAGCCTGTGGCTTCAATAGAGGAACGGCCTGACGCATCATGTTAGATCCCATCAATGCACGGTTCGCATCATCATGTTCCAAGAAAGGAATCAATGAAGCGGAAATACCTGAGATCTGGTTTGGAGCTACATCGATAAGGTTAACCTGAGCAGGCTCCACTACCGGATAGTCACCATCCAATCTTGCAATAATTCTGTCTGTTAAGAAGTCTCCGTTATCACTCAATTCAACGTTTGCCTGAGCAATTACTTTATCTTCCTCATCTTCTGCATTTAAGTAAATAGGGTCAGCGTTAAGATCAATCTTACCACTTTCTACTTTTCTATATGGCGTTTCGATGAAACCAAGGTTGTTGATTTTCGCATAGATCCCTAGAGATGAAATCAAACCGATGTTTGGTCCTTCCGGAGTTTCAATCGGACAAATTCTTCCGTAGTGAGTATGGTGAACGTCACGAACCTCGAAACCTGCTCTTTCTCTTGATAAACCACCAGGCCCTAGTGCAGATAATCTTCTCTTGTGAGTGATCTCTGATAACGGGTTGGTCTGGTCCATGAACTGAGAAAGCTGGTTGGTACCGAAGAATGAGTTAATTACAGATGTTAATGTCTTAGCATTTACAAGGTCAAGCGGAGTAAAGATTTCGTTATCTCTAACGTTCATTCTTTCCTTGATTGTTCTTGCAATTCTTGAAAGACCTACACCGAACTGTCCTGCTAATTGCTCACCAACAGTTTTAATTCTTCTGTTTGATAAGTGGTCAATATCATCAACCTCAGCTTTAGAGTTTACAAGTTCGATTAAGTGTCTTACGATAGCAATGATATCTTCTTTTGTAAGAACCTCAGTTGTTGTAGGAATGTTAAGACCTAACTTTTTGTTCAATCTGTAACGTCCTACTTCACCTAAAGAGTATCTCTGCTCAGAGAAGAATAATTTTTCAATGATTCCTCTTGCAGTTTCCTCATCTGGTGGATCTGCATTTCTTAACTGACGATAAATATACTCTACTGCTTCTTTTTCAGAGTTAGTAGGGTCTTTTTGTAATGTATTCTGGATAATAGAGAATTCATTGCTGTTTTCTTTGTGAATCAGGATTGATTTCACACCAGCATCCAGGATAAGATCTAAGTGTTCTTTTTCAAGGATTGTTTCTCTATCCAAGATGATCTCGTTTCTTTCGATAGAAACTACTTCACCTGTATCTTCGTCTACGAAATCTTCGAACCAAGTGTTCAATACTCTCGCAGCCAATGTTCTCCCTTCTACTTTTTTAAGGGCAGCTTTAGAAACTTTCACTTCTTCAGCAAGGTCGAAGATCTGAAGGATATCCTTATCAGATTCGTACCCGATAGCTCTTAATAAAGTTGTTAATGGTAATTTTTTCTTACGGTCGATATACGCGTACATTACGCTGTTAATATCCGTTGTAAATTCCATCCAAGATCCTTTGAAAGGAATAATTCTTGAATAATATAATTTGGTCCCGTTCGCGTGGTAAGTCTGTCCGAAGAATACACCAGGTGAACGGTGAAGCTGCGTAACGATAACTCTCTCAGCACCGTTGATGATGAAAGAACCACTTGGCGTCATATAAGGAACCGGACCTAAATATACGTCCTGAACCACAGTTTGGAAATCTTCGTGTTCCGGGTCAGTACAATACAATTTAAGTCTAGCTTTTAGAGGAACTGAATAAGTAAGTCCTCTTTCCACACACTCATCGATTGAATAACGTGGAGAATCTACCAGATAGTCTAGGAATTCTAATACGAATTGGTTTCTTGAATCCGTAATTGGGAAATTCTCTTGGAAAGTCTTGTAAAGAGCTTCTGTCTTTCTGGCTTCAGGAAGTGTATCAAGCTGGAAAAATTCTCTGAAAGACTCAATTTGGATATCCAAAAAGTCCGGAGTGATAATTTTTCCTTTCGCTGATGAGAAATTAATTCTCGGATTTCCTTGAGTTGTTGATTTTGTTTTACTCATAAAACTTTTAAGAAAGGGTTAAAAAATATTTTGATTCATTAAAAAATATCAGAAAAGAACAAGAAACAAGGTAAAAGTAAAAGGTAAAAGTGTTTTTGGCGCTCACAGAAGACCTTAGAACTCTTTTAACTATGCACTTGGCTCTTTCTAACTGCAACACTGGTATATCTTTTCACAGTGTAATGCAAAATATTTTTATTACTTTTGAGGCAGCATTACCGCAATATCTACATATACGAAATCCCTCTCACGTTTTCACAATGAAAGAGTTGATTTTCAGTATTTTATAAATTTACAAACAATTTTTCGCGCCAAAAGAGGGGCAAATATACAAAAAATTACCCACAATAACAAATAAATCCTCTCATTTCTAGACTCTTAAAACAAGAGAGGCTGCCCAAATATGAGCAACCCCTCTACAACACAAGCTAATCTTATGGCTATTTCACAATAACCTTATAAGATTTTATTTTTGTTTTGGTTTCTATTTTAATGATATAAACCCCTGTAGGAAGTGAAGACGTATCAATACCGGTATTGGCATTCAGTTTATCTGTCTTAATTACCTGTCCTTGTGCAGAGAACAGCGTATACACTCCTTCTTCTACAGATGTGATTCTAAGATTTTCTCCTGCTTTTACAGGGTTTGGATATATTTTTACATCATTTGCGGCATCTGCAATTTCCATAGCTGTGATTTTCGCAGCAGTTTTGGAAGCGTTTTTCAGCAATGAAGCATAAGGTGAAAGTGGTGAATCCGGCGAACCTCTTTTCACAAGGTCTGTATCTACAACAGCCTGAATACCATCTTTGTCTTTATCATTAATCGTAGAGATGAACCCACCTCCTAATGTATCGAGATTTTCTTTTCCAATCTTATAAAGGTCAAGATCTGAACCATTGGAAGTAATATCCAGGAAGTCAGGTTTATCATCTCCATCTGTATTTTTAATTGCATATTTCAATACTCCTGAGTCAGGTGAAGTTTCCAGAATATCAGCGATACCGTTTTTACCTACCGGAACATTAGTGTCAATAACTCCATTGTGATCTGCATCAATCTGATTGATTACTGATATCGGGATCCCAGACTCAAACAAATCTAATATACCATCGTTATCAGAATCAAGGTCCAGATAATTCGGAACTGAATCTCCCAATACCGGCGTTAACAGAATATCTCCTTCATTATCATCATCCTGAAACTTGCCATTTTTATCAAAATCTTCCACAGCATCAAGAATACCGTCGTTGTCAGAATCCAGATCACAAGCATCCACAATACCGTCTCCGTCTGTATCCAGTGCAGGAGATTTGTCATTCACTTCTGTACAGCCTTCTGCACAGTCAGGAATTCCGTTTCCGTTATTATCTATGCTGTCATCACCTCCAGGGCAGCGGTCGAAGCAGTTCGGAACACCATCGTTATCATCATCTCTGCTCGCAAAAGCGTTATAGATATAATAATTTTGAGGAATACGAACGGCAGTTCCACTGTTGAATGTAATTTTAATACGATTGAAAGGCTTTGTAGCTTTTCCTCCTACATAGAATTTATTTGAATTTGTTGTGAAGAAGTTACCGCTGATAAGACTGCCTGAACTTGTAAAGGTATCTGTCAGGGTATTTCCATTGTATAATGTTACAGTAATATTTTCCAGAACACTTACTCCGAGAAGGTTTCCTGCTTTTTCTACAGTAAACCCAGCCATCGTATTGACAGGAAGCACACTTGCACTGCTTACCGTTGCAAATGCTGAAAAAATACTAAGAAAGGATGCTGCCGGAACTGTAGCCGTTGCATAATTAGACGGGTTATTATCAACAATCGCTTCCGGATTGCTCATCTTCGCCAAAATAAGACCAAGGAATCCCGGACCTGATGTCCACGAAGTTCCGGTTACCAAATTTCCGGGAACAGCAGAACCACTTGTCTGGATTTTATCATCACATTCGCAAGAAACGGGTTCTTCAAAAGCATAGTATACTTTTAAAGCTCCTAAATTAAATCCTACTGTCTGGGTAATTTTTAATCGTACTTCATTGAAAGGTTTAGTAGTTGTTAATGTAACTTTCTGCTTTCCTGAGCCAAATCCTAACACTTTAATATTAATCAAACCTCCTCCGTCAGACAACTGTTTTGAATCCTGAAGCTGGCCGTAAAGATAAGTCTCTATTGTAATATTTTTTAAAAACTCTGCACTTAACAGCTTCCCCTGATCATCAGGTTCTATAACAAACCCCGTTCTGTTACCTGCAGGATAAATCTGATTTTTGTCAAGTACTCCCACTGAATAAGATCCCAACAATCCGATCGGAAGAACTATTGATCCGTAAGAGTTTTTATTTCCATCCCCAATTCTTTCTTTATTCTGAACATAAGAAAGCGGAGCCAGGAAACTGCTGCTTCCGGATACATTTCCGTCAACACCACCTCCTGCAATGATATCATCACAAATACCATTATTATCTGTAGGTACTTTTGCAGGATCAAATGCAAATGCATAGTACACATTCATAGCACTGAATATGGAAAGAACATTTGTTTGATACAGTCTTACTTCATCAAATTCTTTTGAAGTTTTAAAGTGCAGGAATATCCTGTTCTTACTTCCTCCGAATGCTGGTACTGATAAAAGTGTACTGCTGGTAGTTGTCTCCTGAAGAACACCATTCTTATAAGTACTGATTCGCAAAGAACTTAAAAGATCAACGGTAATAAAACTCGTCCCAAGATCTACATTAAATCCGGTAATATATCCCGCAGGATAGGTTGTATTTTTATTTTTTACAGAGATTCCGTTTCCACTTAACAAGGAAGCAAAATTCCCCATGTTTACACTGTTATCAAGACTTGCGTCCACCACCGGATTCATGCTTCCGTTATAACATGCTAGACAAATCCCTGAATTGTTGACAGGTTTTGCCTCTACCCCCATCCCACGGATCGGTTCATAGCCCTGCTGCGCAAATATTACCGCTGACATCATCAATGTCATAAGCATCGCAGCTAACTTTTCGAATAATTTTCTGGTCATTTTCTATTTTTTTAAGGTTTGTGTTTATTTTTTATTGAATTAGTAAAATGCTTTCCAATTGCTTCCATTGCAACCTTCGTGTGCTTTAGTGGTTGTATTATATCGGATCGCACCTTCTTCAGCGGCTGTACATGTTGCGTTAGCAGCAGAAGCAATTCCCTTCATCTGTACAGCAGCACCTGTAGATGTAGCTGCAGTAGGAGCCATATTGATTCCTAATATGGTATCTGTTCCATTACCTTTATTGAAGAAAACATGCTCTTTATTAGCATAAACCATTTGTCCTGCAGCTGCCTGACCAGAAAATCCTATTACAAAAGCTTCTGTACCAGTAGCTGTATTTGCAGAACCAACAGCAATATTGTTCAATGATGTTGTATTTCCGCTTCCGATAGCAATCCCGCCACTGTTGATATGATTATTACCAATAGTAAGTCCTGTAAGCCCTGTTACAGTATTGAGATTTCCAAAAACCAGGTTATTGGCACCTGTAGCGCTATTATTATTTCCTATTACTTTAGCACCATTATTTGCCGTATTGTTTAATCCAATGGCTACAGCAAGAAAATTACCCTGCGCAGAGACTGTGTTATCTTTTCCCAATGCAATATTTGAAGAGGTACTGTTGGTAAGAATATTATTGGAGCCCCAAGTAAATGATGCATAAGGACCTGTTGTAGAATTGGAGTTTCCGCCTTGCAGGGTTCCATTAGTATCTAATATTCCTTTTACGTTTTTCTGAGTAGCCAGAACCAAATTCTGACCATCATTTGTTCCTAAGTAATTTCCGCTGCCAATATTTGCTCCTAAGGTTGCCGTTGTTGCTGTTGTACCGGCATTTCCTACTGTACGCCAGCTTCCGCTTAAACTTCCCCATTTGACACCATCAAAATAATAATACCCTGGTGAAACGACATCAATAGTCTGTCCGGCAGGTGTAGCTTCAACCGAGGTAACATATACTATGGCACCTGTTTGGGCTGTTGTATAATTTTTAGCTTTTAATTGTACACCTGTAAGTCTTGGAGCAATCACGCCATCAAGTTTAATAGGGTTAGAAGGTGATCCTACTATATCAAAAGTTGCCTGAGCTTGTCCGGTATTAATCCCAACCTGTGCTAATGCTGGTAAACCAAATGATAAAAGAGCGATAGTAAATAATCTGTTTTTCATGTCTAATGATATTTGCTGTTTTTTATGTATATGTGTTTTTTGAAAGGGCAATTCTCGGGCATTCTCATTCAAATAATAAATGAAATAGCAGACAGTACTGTAAGAAAGCGCATAAAATTGTTAGAAATATTAAGAGATAATAGAATGGATTAATTTATCAGGGATTTTGATAATAAACTTAAAGCCATCAACGAGTTTAAAAGAATTGATATAGAATTTCCGGACATCATTAAATGCCAGGAAAATGTATTCTTTGCAAATGGAGTACGAATAAGCCCATCTACTGTATGCAGCGACAAATTTCATGTCTCTAAGAAGGAATAACCGAAGATTGTTATTATTAAAAAAATAAAAATTGTTTTGCTGGCTCTTGCAATAGAATGCGAAGGTTTCATTTTGAACTGTTGACAATCTGTTTGCAGCTGCCACATCATTTACTGCTTCAGACAGATAAACTGAAACATTAGCAAAGTATTGTTGTGGATGATTATTTATAGCTGTACAATATGGTAATTCAGTTTTACTCATTGTGTCAGGTATAAACTTAGTGTTTAATTTTCCTACAGCCGCCAGAAGTAACAGAAGTGTAATCTTGTGACCGTAGGAAAGAAAATAATTTCTATCCAATTATGTTGTGTTTTTTTTCGGTACAAATATAATATTTTTTCAATCAAAACAATACTTTATTAGTAAAAAACTAAACAAAATGAACAAATTGTAAAATAAAAATAAATTATTATGTTAATTTTTAACAAATAAATAATCATATTAAAATATAACAAAAAAAGAATTAATAATATTTAAATACAATTATAAAATAACACCCACATTTGAAAAGGTTTACATACAAAAAAGAACCCGGGCGAATGCCCGGGTTCCTATATTTATAATAAAATTGAAATTATTTCAATTCTACTTCAGCACCAGCTTCTTCTAATTGCTTCTTAAGAGCTTCAGCTTCGTCTTTAGAGATACCAGTTTTGATTGGAGCAGGAGCACCATCTACGATATCTTTAGCTTCTTTAAGACCAGCACCAGTTAAATCTTTTACTAATTTAACGATAGCTAATTTAGAAGCACCTGCAGACTTAAGAATTACATCGAATTCAGTTTTTTCTTCAGCAGCTTCTCCACCACCTGCAGCAACTACTACAGCAGCAGCAGCTGGCTCAATTCCATACTCATCCTTAAGGATAGTTGCTAATTCGTTTACGTCTTTTACTGTTAAGTTTACTAGCGTTTCAGCTAAATTTTTTAAATCTGACATTGTCGTAATGTTTTTGTTGATTATTTATTTAATTTCTTGAGTGTAATTATTCAGCACTTGTTTCTTCAGTGCTTTCTGCAGCAGCTTCCGGAGCTTCAGCAGGAGTTTCTTCTACAGCAGGAGCAGCAGCTTCTTCAGCTTTAGCTTCTACAGTTTCAGGTTTGTTTTGAAGAGCAGAAACAACTCTTTGAATTGGAGATTGAAGTAATCCGATGATTTCTCCGATCATTTCTTCTCTAGACTTGATGTTAGCAAGTGCAGATAAGTTTTCGTCTCCAACGTAGAAAGTTTCTTGAACAAAAGCAGACTTTAAAGCTGGCTTCTCTTCTTTCTTTCTGAACCCTTGGATTAATTTTGCTGGACCGTTTGCAGTCTCAGAAATCATTAATGCAGAGTTTCCTTTGAAAGTCTGGAACATTTCAGAGTAATCTACTCCTTCAATCTGCTCCATTGCTTTTTGTAAAAGTGTATTTTTTACCACTTTCACTTTGATATTTTGTTTGAAAGCCTGTCTTCTGAATTCTGAAGACTTCGCAGCGTTCAAACCGTCTAGATCTGCTACGTATACTACTTTTGCATCCTGAAGCAAGTCTTTGATCTCTTGTATTGCTACAACTTTTTGGTCTTTTGTCATTGTCTTAAGGATTTATATTAGTTAACAGATTTAGTATCGATTGCAATACCAGGGCTCATTGTAGAAGACAAATAAATGCTTTTTACATACGTTCCTTTAGCAGCAGTTGGCTTCATTTTGATCAATGTAGAGATCAATTCCTGCGCATTTTCTTTGATTTTAGCAGCATCGAAAGATACTTTACCAATACCAGCGTGGATGATACCATACTTGTCTACTTTGAAATCAATTTTACCTGCTTTCACTTCAGTTACTGCTTTACCAATTTCCATTGTTACAGTTCCTGATTTAGGGTTTGGCATTAAACCTCTTGGACCTAATACTCTACCTAATGGACCTAATTTACCCATTACAGCTGGCATAGTAACGATAACGTCAACATCTGTCCAACCTTCTTTGATTTTTTGTAAATATTCGTCAAGACCTACATAGTCAGCACCAGCAGCTTTAGCTTCTGCTTCTTTATCTGGAGTTACAAGAGCTAATACTTTAACATCTTTACCAGTACCGTGAGGAAGAGATACAACACCTCTTACCATTTGGTTTGCTTTTCTTGGGTCTACACCTAATCTTACAGCGATATCTACAGAAGCATCAAACTTTGTAGTGTTCACCTCCTTTACAAGAGCTGAACCTTCTTCAAGGTTATAGATTCTTCCTTTTTCTACTTTGCTTAAAGCTTCCTTTTGCTTTTTTGTTAATTTTGCCATTTCTTTAAGTTTTAAGCGTTAGTTGGTTTAGTTCCTGTTACTCTTAATCCCATAGATCTAGCAGTACCTGCAACCATAGAAAGTGCAGAGTCTGTTGTAAAACAGTTAAGATCCGCCATTTTATCTTCAGCGATTTTCTTTACTTGTTCCCAAGTTACAGAACCTACTTTGTTTCTGTTTGGTTCACCAGAACCTCCCTTGATTTTAGCTGCATCCATTAACTGGATTGCTGCAGGTGGAGTTTTAATAACGAATTCAAAAGATTTGTCTTCGTATACTGTAATTACTACAGGTAAAACTTGCCCTGGCTTATCTTGGGTTCTTCCGTTAAATTGCTTACAAAACTCCATGATGTTCACACCTGCAGAACCCAATGCTGGACCTACTGGTGGAGAAGGGTTAGCTGCGCCACCTTTCACCTGAAGCTTTACCATTTTAAAGACTTTCTTAGCCATTGTTTGTTTTTTAAATTTGAATAATTAATGAGTTTGGAAGCATTTATTATTCAGCAGGTTATGCACTCACATAACAATAAACCTACTTTTTGGACTGCAAAAGTATAAAATATTTTTGAAATAGCAAACGGAAATTGCTGATTTTTAAAAAGTTTTAAAAAAAAATCTTTATCTCAATTATTATTTTTACAGACCACCTTGTGCTGCATCCTTTTTCGTGAGAATATTGACATATAATCCAAAATCACTACAAATTACTTCCACTCGATCTAAACAGGAAGATGTATTCCCCACAAAAAAGAAGAACAGATATCTGCTCTTCTTTTTATTTATAGAATCGAAAACGTATTAAAAACCTGATGGTTTGGTAATCGTTTGGGTAGAACCATTATTCCCTCCAAGATCAGCATTAACATCACTGATGTTTTGTTTTGTTATCAGCCTTCTGTAAGCCATCAGATAAAGATCTACCGTAAAGTTATTGTAGCTTCTTGATGGACTGGATGAATTCACCGCAATAATTCTACTATCTGTAAATCTTGCTCTTATATGCCATGTTCCGTTACTTTTGAAAGCAACAACATCAGGCGAACCTTGTTTGTTGTCATTAATACCATTGTCACCATAATCAAGCATCACATTGGTATTCCCGTCATTCAGTTTGAAAGAATAGTTATGAAGTACAACCAAAAAGTTATTTGCATCAATTTTGGTATCATAATCCGAAATTCCTGTACCTGATACTCCTGTAAGAGTAAGCTTAAGGTAATTGAACAGTCCGCTGCTTTCCAAAGCAGGATCATACAATTGTAAACCATTTTGCGAAGTTGCTAAAAAGCTACCTCCTGTCATGGTAGGTTCTCCCGGATTTCTCAGATATAAAGAATTCGTATATGTTTTTCCGTTAACGTCAAGTGTTTCTGTGGGATTAGCAGTATTCACCCCCACTTTTCCTTTCTGGGCATTCAAAAATATCCCCAGACACATGATTATTGTAATATAAATTTTTCTTTTCATAGTTTTTTATTGAAGCCCTAGAGGCGTATTTGTTGATACTCCTGAATAAGCCGGTGAAGCAGATGCTGAAACTGAACCATTGAAAGTTCCCCAGTCTTTAACTAGTGACTTTTCAAAGACATTCAGGGTAAGAGTCCATGTTCCATTTTGAGATGAAACGGTACCGGCTCCTTTAAAACTTAAATTAATCGCATGGTAATTTTTGCCTCCACTTGCTACCTGAGTAACTTCAGTAGAATAAGAACCAAATGATTTTGGGTTGGTTGTCGTATTAGCCGCTGACACCGCTCCTGTAAAAACAGCACCTGTAATTGCCACTACATATTTACTTACATCTAATCCTGTATTGAGATTTACAACTTCATCCTGTCTCACATTTTTCAATACAACATTATACATATTTACAGGGGCTACATTACGGAGCGATATATCCAACAGCTTTACCTTACCTACCGGTGAAGTATCTTTTGAACGGGTAAGAAGAAGATAGTTTCCGCTTGCCTTCGTATTTTCAGTATCTATTAAATAGGACTCTACCAATGTTTCTCCTTCCACGTCTAGAGTTCCTTTGGGAGTATTAGTATTAATTCCAACTTGTGCATTAATGCTTAAAGCAGCAAACCCTGTAAAGAGTATCGCAATAATTTTTTTCATAAAATATTTGTTTTTATTGAATTAATGGAGCTGCAGCAGCACCGGTTGTTGAAGCATTAAGGCTTTGTGTTGAGTTAAAATCTTTGGCATATGATCTGTCAAATACCAGCAAATTTAGTGTCCAGACGCCTGTAGGAAAAGAGCTATCAGGAGAAAATCCCTGGTAATCTGCTTTAAGTTTCCATGTTCCACCTGAAGAATAAGCAAAAATCTGCGGCACTGGTGTAAGCCAATCTGCAGAAAAAGTTCTTGTAGGCTGTGTAAATCCAAAAGAAGAAATTACTACCAAAAATTTACTAGAATTGATCTTTGTGTCAAACTGATTTACCCAATCCTTATCTGAAGGATCACAGGTAATTTTAAATTGAACAAGATTAATTGGTGCCGGAGAATTGGGTACAAATGAATCGTTGTACGCTGTAATTTTGTTTTCCGGAGCTGGAGATTTGATAATGAAAGTGTAATTCTCATCCGCTTTCAGTTTCTCCAAGGGTTGCTTGAAAACAACTCCTGATGTCTTCATTGTACCGTTCACGGTAAGTTCTTTTTCCGGGTTCGCAGTATTGATACCAACCTGCGCACTTGCGAGTACAGACGTACCCACCAGAATGACCATCGAAATAATTTTTGTCATTGGGTTATGTGTTTATATAAGCTTGTGTTTTGAGTAGCTAATCCAAACTTTACATTTATTTAAAAAACATAGAATTGCCATACGCCTGTAAACAGTGTATGAAATAAAAAAACATAAAATTTTATGGATTAGTTAACAGCTTGGTTGCAAGAACTATGCCAGCTGAAAATAAATTGAAGAATTGGATGGAACTTTAAAGCAAAAAATTTTCCAAAGAAAGCAATTAAATTAAAAAAATTCCTTGTACAAGAAATCAACAGGATACCTGTAGTAAAAGGCAATATCATAATTTTTTTTAATCTTATTCAAGAAAAAAAACATTGAAATGTATTTTCAATCATTTTTATCCTGTTATCTTTTATGAAGCTATAACATACTGCGGCATCCAGTATTATAATTTAAAATGGTAAACTATATACAATTCGCACATTATCATTGACTACATCGAATCTTTGATTTCTGACACATGCTGAAGGTCTGCGAACGGTGTTCAAAGAATCACTCATGAGTCTTAGATTCTTCATTTCACTGCGTTACATTCAGAATGACAGAGTCATAATAAGATGGCAGAACTAATGTAAATTGTATATAATTATAAAGTATTATAAAAGCAAAAAGACCGCTTAATAGCAGTCTTTTTTATATTTCTATAAGTAATTTTTATACTTTTTCTACTTGCATGTAGCTTAGTTCCATTGGAGTTTTTCTACCGAAGATCAATACAGAAACTTCAATTTTCTTTTTGTCTTCAAGAATCTTCTCAACTGTACCATTGAATCCGTTGAAAGGTCCATCGATTACTTTAACGTTTTCACCTACTACATAAGGAATTTCAACATCGCTTGCAAATTCTGAAAGTTCATCCATTCTTCCAAGCATTCTGTTAACCTCTGATTTTCTCATCGGAACAGGATCACCTCCTTTAGTTAAACTTAAGAAAGAAATAACTCCGGGAATATTCTTGATAACGTGAGGAATTTCTCCCATCAGGTCAGCTTCAATCATCAAGTATCCAGGGTAGTAAGGTCTCTCTTTAGGAACTTTTTTTCCGTTTCTAATTTGAATTACCTTTTCCATAGGAATAACCACTTGAGTAACGTATTGATCAAACCCTAGACGTTTGATTTCTGTCTCAATATAGTTTTTCACTTTATTTTCCTGTCCGCTGATAGCTTTCAGCACATACCATTTCAATTCGCTCATTATGGGAAAATACTTTTAATTAATTGAACAAGTTGATTAGCATTCCTATGATGTTGCTGATTGATTTAGAAAACAATTCATCAACTCCAAAAGTGAATAATGCCAGAATCACTGTCGCAATAGTCACTACAATAGTAGATGACTGAAGGTCAGCCCACTTTGGCCATTCAACTTTATGTCTGAATTCGTTATAAGAACCTTTTAAAAAATCGACAAATGAACTCATAATTTATATTTGCACGGGCACAAGGATTCGAACCCTGATCAACGGTTTTGGAGACCGGTATCCTACCATTGGACGATGCCCGTAGATAAAAAGGCTTCCGAGAGTTTCCTTTCGGAAGCCTTTATTTATTTTTAGATAATTAGTCTAAGATTTCAGTAACCTGACCTGAACCAACTGTTCTACCTCCTTCTCTGATCGCAAATCTAAGACCTACGTTAAGAGCGATTGGTTGTAACAATTCTACAGTGATCTCTAAGTTATCACCAGGCATTACCATTTCTACACCTTCTGGTAAGAAGATTTCACCTGTAACGTCAGTAGTTCTTACGTAGAACTGAGGACGGTATTTGTTGTGGAATGGAGTGTGACGTCCACCTTCTTCTTTAGAAAGGATATAAACAGAAGCTTTGAATTTTTTGTGTGGCTTAACTGAATCTTTCTTAGCGATAACCATACCTCTCTTGATGTCAGTTTTTTCAATACCTCTCAACAATAGACCTACGTTATCTCCAGCTTCACCTCTATCTAGGATCTTTCTGAACATCTCAACTCCTGTAATAGTAGAAGTTAATTTTTCGTCACCCATACCTACGATATCAACTGGATCACCAGTGTTGATAACACCAGCCTCGATTCTACCAGTTGCTACAGTACCTCTACCTGTAATAGAGAATACGTCTTCGATTGGCATCAAGAATGGCTTTTCAGTATCTCTTGGTGGTTGCTCGATCCAAGTATCAACAGCATCCATCAATTCTTCAACGCTCTTGAACCACTTATCTTCTGTGTTAGCAGGAGATGCAGTAGCTGCAGTAAGAGCTCCTAGTGCAGAACCTTGAATTACTGGAGAGTTGTCTCCGTCAAATTCGTAAGTAGATAATAAGTCTCTAAGCTCCATTTCAACAAGCTCTAATAACTCTGGATCATCTACCATGTCAACTTTGTTCATGAAAACAACGATTCTTGGTACGTTTACCTGACGGCAAAGTAGGATATGTTCTCTAGTCTGAGGCATAGGACCGTCAGTTGCAGCACATACTACGATAGCTCCATCCATTTGAGCAGCACCAGTTACCATGTTCTTAACATAGTCGGCGTGACCTGGACAGTCAACGTGAGCATAGTGTCTTTTTTCAGTTTCGTATTCGATGTGAGCAGTATTGATAGTAATACCTCTTTCTTTTTCTTCTGGAGCAGAGTCAATTGCAGAGAAGTCTTTTTTCTCAGCAAGACCTTTGCTAGCTAATACAGCAGAAATAGCAGCTGTAAGAGTAGTTTTACCATGGTCAACGTGACCAATAGTACCAATGTTCAAGTGTGGTTTGTTACGATTAAACGTTTCCTTTGCCATGATTTAAAATTATTTATTTATTGTTTTTCAAATTTTCGGTGTGCAAATATAATGAATTTTTAAATACCAAAAACTTTTTATTAAAAAAACTTTCAATATTCTCATCCAGTGAAGGACAAACCTTATATTTAACGTATTGAGACTGCAAATTTACACATTTTTCCGAATTGAAAAAAACTTTCTGAAACCTTTTATTAAAAAGCCTGAAATACAGAATATTCCAGGCTCAATTAATATATAAATGAAAGAAAATTACATGTGGCTGAGCTTTTTTGTCCGGTTGAATATCCAGAAAATAATTGGAAAAATAAGCAGTGTAAGGACGGTAGCTGTAATCAGCCCTCCAATAATGACAATTGCCAGAGGTTTTTGGGATTCCGACCCGATTCCTGTAGACAATGCTGCCGGCATCAATCCGATAGAGGCCATAAGCGCTGTCATAATTACGGGTCTTGTTCTGGATTTCACCCCATTTAGTATCGCGAAGTCTATATCGAGACCGTCTTTCACATTCTGATGAAATTCTGTGATAAGAATTACTCCATTCTGGATACAAATTCCCAGAAGAGCAATCATACCTACTCCGGCAGAGATTCCAAAATTGATTCCGGTAACATGCAATGCGATGATTCCTCCTATTAAAGCAAAAGGAACATTGGCCAATACAAGAAGAGAATCTTTCATATTTCCAAACAGGATAAACAAGAGGAAGAAAATCATCAGAATACTTACAGGTACTACCTGTGTCAATCTGTGAGAGGCCCGCTGCTGGTTTTCAAACTGACCGGTCCATCCTACAGAATAACCGTCCGGAAGCTCAATAGTTTCAACTTTTTTCTGGGCATCGGCAATTGTACTTCCCAAATCTCTGTCACGGATTGAGAATTTAACCCCGATATATCGCTTGATATTGTCCCGATAAATAAATGCAGCTCCATTATCCTTAACAATGGTACTTATTTCTTTTAAAGGAATCTTTGATCCATCCTGTGTAGGAACCATCAAAGCTGCAATATCGTTTTCATTGGTTCTGTATTCCTGAGAATAGCGCAGACGGATCGGGAACTTCCTTTCGCCATCAAACATTTCTGAAGCGGTTTTTCCGCCAAAAGCCATCTCCAATACGGCCTGTGCATCTGCCGGCATTACACCATAAGCAGCCATTTTATCTCTATCCAGTACGACACTTACTTCCGGCTGGCCGATATTTTTAATAATTCCGGGATCTTTTACTCCTTCTACATCTTTAATTTTTAATAGAACTTCATTAGCTATTTTATCCAGAGTTTCCAGATTATCACCATAGATTTTGATTCCGTTTTCGGCTTTAAAGCCTGCTACTGCTTCCGCTACATTATCCGAAATCGGCTGGGAATAGTTGAAAGTTATTCCCTGATAGCTTCTGAGTTTTTTATCAATTTCATTAATCAACTCATCATAGGTGATCTTACGTTTCCATTCTTCCCTTGGTTTAAGGTTGACAGCAAACTGAACGAATCCAAATCCATTGGGGTCGGTTCCGTCATTACTTCTTCCTGTCTGCGCAAGAACATCTGTCACTTCAGAGAAACTCATAATATCTTTCTTTAAAAGATCTGCTGTTTTCAGAGATTCTTTTAATGAAGAGCTCATTGGCATTTCGGCTGTGATCCAAAGTGAACCTTCATTCAACTGAGGCAGGAATTCCGTTCCCAAAAATTTACCGGAAAATAAAGTGACTGCCAGGAAAGAAATAGCAACAATCATACTCGTTTTTTTATGCTTAAATGTTAAATTAAAGCCTTTCAAAACAATTCTATCCCAGAAATTAACAAATGGGTTATTTTTTTCTCTTACATTTTTATTTAAAAGGATATGTGAAAGAACAGGAACCAGCGTTAACGTAAATATTAATGCTCCAATTAGTGCAAACCCCAATGTAAAAGCCAGAGGAGAGAACATTTTCCCTTCTACTTTCTGAAATGAGAAAATAGGAATCAAAGAAGTAATGATGATTAATTTTGAAAAGAAAATTGCTTTCCCCAATCCGGTTCCGGTCTGCTTGATCCAGCCTCCTTTGGCGAGTTTATTAAACTTCTCCATTCCGTACCGCTTCGCTTTATGATCCAGCATTACAAAGAGACCTTCTACCATGACGACGGCTCCGTCTATGATAATCCCGAAGTCTACCGCTCCTAATGAAAGCAGGTTAGCACTCATTCCGGCCAGTTTTAAACATAGAAATGCAAAGAGTAAGGACAGAGGAATGATAATGGAAACGATCAATGTTGTTCTCCAGTCGGCCATAAAGATTAAAACGATTACCGTTACCAGAACAATTCCTTCGATAAGGTTATGCATTACGGTATGAGTAGTAAAGTCCATCAGATTGTCACGATCATAGAAAGTAACCATTTTGACGTCCTTTGGAAGTATCTTTTCGTTAAGTTCTTTAATTTTAGCCTTCACTCCCACCAAAACCTCCCTTGGATTCTCTCCTTTTCTCATCACAACAATTCCTTCTACCGTATCATCATGTTGGTTCAGGGCAGCCTGTCCTACTCTAGGCATAGAACTTTCATGAACTTCTGCTACATTTTTTACCAGAACAGGGTTTCCGCTGTCATTCTGAATGGTAATATTTCCGATATCGGCCACTGATTTCACCAAACCGATCCCTCTTACTACATAAGCCTGCCCATTTTTTTCAATGACATCACCTCCTACATTCAGGTTGCTCTTGGTAACAGCATCATATACCTGGAGCGGAGTCAGGTTGTATTTATCCAATGCTCTTGGGTCTATACTTAATTCAAAAACTTTATCCTGACCTCCGAAAACATTGATATCCGCAACTCCCGGAACACCTCTTAAAGCACGGTCTATAACCCAATTTTGCAGAGTAAGTAATGCCCTTGAATCTTTTGTTTTACTTTCAAGTGTATATCTGAAAATCTCACCGGTTGGCCCGTAGGGTGGCTGTACTTCCGGATCTACCTCATCAGGAAGGCTAATGGTTCTTAATTGGTTGTTGACCTGATTTCTGGCAAAAGTATCGTCCACCCCATCGTCAAACAGAATTTTAACAATGGAAAGTCCAAACATTGTGGTACTTCTCACACTTGTTTTCTTCTGAACCGGGCTCATCGCCAATTCGATGGGGGTAGTGACAAAACGTTCTACTTCTTCTGCACTTCGCCCATTCCATTGGGTAATGATTACAATCTGAGTATTGGTAACATCCGGGAAAGCTTCAATAGGCATATTTTTGAAACTTATAAAACCGGAGATGGCTAAAATCGCTACCCAGATAAAAGTAAATGCTTTATTTTTTAATGAAAAAGCGATTATATTTTTTATGAATTTATTCATGATAGATAAATTGATGACCTAAAAAAGCCGTTAAAGAAAAATATCAATATTCTTAATGGTTTAATTAAGACTAGCTGTTCAGTGAACGGTATATCAGCAGCTGATTGTTGGTAATCACCTCCTCCCCTTCTCTCAGACCGTCTGCAATATAGGTGACATCCCCTACCTGCTTTAACACTTTAATTTCTCTGACCTTCACATCTGTTCTTGATTTAAAAATCACTACAAAGCTCTTGTTATCATCAAAAATCACTGCTTTGGATGGAACAGTCAGCATCGTACTGCTTTCCAGGCTGGAAACTTTTATCGTTGCTTTACTGTCCGGAATGAGAAGTCCATTGGCATTATCCAATACCACTCTTGCCTGCATAGCATTGGTCTGCGGATCAATAATCTTGAATATTTTATCAATTTTCCCGTCAAAAACTTTATCCGGATAAGACAGAGTAGATACCTGAGCTTTCATTCCAAGACTGATTTTATCAATATCCGATTCGTTGACATTCATAATTGCCCATACGTTGGTAGTATTGGCAACATCAAAGATATTATCACTTCTGTCACTTCTCAGCTGCATATCTTTATTGATACTTTTCTGAACAATATAACCGTTGATGGGTGCTACCACACTGTATATATTTCCGGTTTTCACATTATAAACCGTACTTACTGCTGCAGCTCTCTGCAACTGGTCTTCGGCTTTTTGTAACTGGCTTTTTGCTTCCAGAACATCTCTTTCTGTGTTCAGTTTTCCTTCATATAATTCTTTCGCAACACGAAGATTATTTTTAGCCACTACCAGATCTGTTTTTGCATCACTTACATCTTTTTGGATTTCTGCAAGCTCAGTACTCCTGATGGTTGCCAGCACCTGTCCTTTTTTCACATAGTCTCCAAGTTCTACATTTACACTCATTACATTTCCTCCTACCAACGGATAAACATCTATATAACTGTTTTTGTCTGCGGATATCTTTCCGTAGAAGCTGTATTCATCTTCTATATTCTTTTTTTCAACTTTTGCCAAAGAAATTGAATTCAGCATTGTGTTGCTCAGCTCGAATCCCTTTTTGGCATGATTGGTTTTTTCTTCCTCTTTTTTTGAGCAGGTCAATAATGAAAGGACCATCAATACGGGGATAATATATGTTTTCATGATTTTAATAGAAGATTTTCGTTTGTACTAATTGATTAAGCTGTTCTGCTGACTGCATGATCTCATTTTTCATATCATAGATCTGAAGGGCTGTTTCCCTATAGCTATCCATAAAGTCTGTGAATTCAATCAGGTTGACATTTCCTTTTCTGAAATTGTTCAGCATTCCGTTGTATACAAGATCCATATTCTGCAGATCTGTAGTTTTGATATCCAAAAGCTGGTCATACTGAGCTTTCCAGGTTTTATACGCAGACTGAACTTTCGTCTCCAGCGTCAGTTTCTGGAAGTCAGCATTTTTCTGATTCTGCTGAATAGCATAGTTTGCTTTTATCACATTTCCCTGGTTCGCTTTCCATAAGGGTAAAGGAATTCCTAAGGTAAGGTTCGCTTCATTATTAAAAGTTCCGCCTGCCTGATCCCATGCAGCGCCTACTGTCACATCCGGTACATTCAAGGATTTCTGCCACTGTGCATATAACTTGCTGTTATCAATGAGTTTCAGATTGTATCGGTAATCAGCATTATTTTCCAGCGCTTTGCTTTTCAGTTCTTCTTCATCACCGAATGGCTGTGCTGCCAGCGATTCTTTAGCTTCAGACTCAGACATCGTAGGTTCTATTTCCTCCGAAACTCCTGTTAAAACTTTGAGATTTTGTTCAAAATCCAGAATATTTTTGCTGATCTCAAGTTTATCATGATTCAGCTGGATCACAATACTCTGTAACCTTACTGCATCTTTAAGGGAAACGTTCCCTTTTGCAGACTGTACACGATAAGCGTTTAAAAGATCATTCATATACCCTAACTGCTTATTGGTGTTCTCCAGTTTTAGTTTTTCGTAATAAAGGTTGAAGTAGGCGGAACGAAGCTGAGATCTTAAATCAGCCAGCAGTTGGGTAAACTGAAGTTGTGCAAGTTCTTTATTGGATTTGGCAAAAGCAATTTCGTTTTTCTTTTTCCCACCCATATAGATCAATTGAGTAATTCCTGCTCCTTTTGAGTGTCCCACATCAAAAATCTTTTTATCCTGGGGATTATAAGCATTGAATTGTCCGCTTAATTGCGGTAGTTCCCAGATTTTAGCCTGCAGAATATCTGCATCAGCCATATTGATGTTGTATTGTTCGGCGAGCAGCTGGAGGTTGTTCTTCTGAAAGGCTTCTTCGCAATCCAAAAGAGACATCTGCTGTTGTGCTGCCATGAATGAGGAAACGGCGAGACACAGCACTGCAATTCTGTTCATTGTTTTTCTTTTTAAATTACAAAATTGCTTTGATGCTATTAAAAGAAACTTAAATGACGCTTAAAATAAAATTAAAATCTCCTCCTACAGGCCGTTTCAAAGAAGAAAACTCCAATTAAAAGTTTATTTTATTCTCCAAGAGTTGAATTTTTTATTAAAAATTTAATCCTGAGTTTAACAAAAAAAGCAACTGGTTTTTGAGGTCAGTTGCTTTTGAATATCATTTTTTAAAAATTAAAGTGAATTTATTAATATATTCCTGAGGAGAGGAATATAGGATATCTGCGTCATGATATTCCAGAATTCTTTTAACAATCCTAAGACCTAAGCCCGATCCTGCAATATTCTGGGCATTATTTCCTCTTGTAAAAGCTTCAAACAGTTTGGTCTGCTCATCTTCAGAAATCGTATTTCCATGAGAAATAACTTCTACATAAAGATTATCATCCGTTTCGGTGATCAGGACATTCACTTCCGTATTGTCAGAATACACCGCCGCATTTTTAAAGAGATTAATAAAGACGATAACCAATAGTGATTGAATTCCTTTTATCATAAGAAAAGCATTCTCGGAACTATCTTCGTTAATAAGAAAATCCAGCTTAAGCTGTGGATAACTTTTTTCAACTGCTTCAAACGCTTCAAAGATGACTTCGTCAATCCTTACTTCCTCATAAATACTCTGAATATTTTCTTTGTCAAATTTTGTAAGCAGCAAAAGCGAGTTCGTCAAATCCGACAACTGGTACACATCCCGCTGAATCTGTTGCAAAGAAGACAGGGTTTCCGGAGAATGTTCTTCAAATTTTATGAGGTTCTCCAGCTGAAATGCCATTCTTGTAATAGGTGTCCTGATCTCATGGGAAGCACTTGCGGTAAAATCCTTTTGTGACTGAAATACATCATCCAGCCTTCCTATCATTGTATTAAATGATTTGGCCAGAACACTGACTTCATCATTAGACTGCTCAACAGGAATCTGAGTCGTAAGTTTATGCGCTGTCACTTCAGAAATTTCCTTGTTCAAATCTTCCAGTGGACGCAGGAACTTTTCCACAAAATAATAACTGAAAAAGCCAATAAGAAGAGTACTCATGGCATAAGCCGTAATCAAAAGGTATTTAAGATAACCCAACTTCGATTTCCCGTTGGTATCAAAGGCACTGGTAAGAATATAATAGTCTTCGCCATTAATAGTTCTGAGTGCAGCATAAATCTCTGGAACCGTTCTTTCCGTATAGATAATCTTCTTTTTATCCAGTTCTTTAAGCATTGCACTATCCCAAGTGACATTCCGGTCCTTGATTGTACTGTAGATTAACTCTTTTTTCTCGTTGAAAATTAAAATCTTTTCATTCAAAAGAATGTTATCTGAATTTTCATTGAAGAAAACCGGAGCTTCCTCCTCAAAGTCTTTGGATTTTGAGATGAAATGGGAAGTAAATTCAAGTCTCTGTCTGAAACGTTCTTTAAATTCATCCCTTCTGAAATCATTAAAAGATAAATAAATGACCGCCATTACCATTCCAAAAAGTAATGAAAAGGCGATACTGATTGTTAAGGCTATCTTTCTTTTTAAAGACATTTATAATGGGCTAAGGTAATATCCGAAACCTGAACGGGTATGGATCAGTTTTATTTTAAAATCTTTATCAATCTTTTTCCTAAGGAAATTGATATAGACTTCTACCGTATTGGTATTCGTGTTAAAATTATGTTCCCAAACATGTTCTGTGATCTGTTGTTTTGAAACCGTTCTTCCCTGTGCTTCCGCAAGATAAACCAAAAGTTGAAATTCTTTTAAAGTAAGGGTGATTTCATTTCCTCCACGATAGACCTTCTGCTCGGTTTTGTTGATAATAAGATCATCAATTCTAAGAATATCCTGATCTGAATTATCGGAAGGTGCTTTTCTTCTCAGCAATGAGTTCATTCTTAAAAGAAGTTCTTCAAACTGAAAAGGCTTTACCAGATAATCATCAGCCAGCCTGGTGAAGGCATCTTTTTTATCAGAGATATCTCCATAGGCAGAAATAATAATGATTGGCGTATTCTTATCAAAAGAACGGATCGTCTGGCAGACATCAAGTCCATTTATTTTAGGAACGTTGATGTCCAGCAAATACAGTTCATAAGTATTATTCTTTATCTGGCGGAGAAAAGTTTCTCCGTCATAGATCTTATCACAGTTAAAATTATTTGATTCTAAAAATCGGCAAAGTTCTGCAGACAGAATGAGATCATCTTCTAATAAAAGAATATTCATCAAAATTTATTTTACACGAATTTAACGAAAATTTTATGATTGTGATTCTAAAGATGAAGTAAAAATTTCCAGGGCATTACAACATACTATTCATAATAGATGAAAAGTGACTGAAAAAAAATGGAATGGAATCAATTTATGATTTTGTTTAAGCAGGCGTTTAACCATAAAACTTCATCAGTAACAAAATTACTTCATTCTTATTTTCAAAAAATAGGGGTAAAAAAAAATCCCGAAGAAATTCGGGAAAATTGAGAGCCAACTACGGGACTTGAACCCGTGACCTCTTCCTTACCAAGGAAGCACTCTACCGCTGAGCTAAGTCGGCATCAACTAAAAAAATCACACTAAGTAGCGTGATTTTTTTTTGAGCGGAAGACGGGGGTCGAACCCGCGACATTCAGCTTGGAAGGCTGACGCTCTACCAACTGAGCTACTTCCGCAATTTTGTTTCCAAAACTATTGGTAAACGCTGTGCAAAACTAAGAAAACTTATTTAATTTTGCAAGTTTTTTTATAATATAAAATGTGGGGAGAGCAGGATTCGAACCTACGAAGCCGAAGCAACTGAGTTACAGTCAGTCCCATTTAGCCACTCTGGAATCTCCCCAGATATTTTATATTAAAATGAGCCTCCAGAGGGATTCGAACCCACGACCCCGAGATTACAAATCACGTGCTCTGGCCAACTGAGCTATGGAGGCATTTTAATAAAAGACTGAAAGTGATTGAGAGAATCTACTCTACACATTTCAGTGTTAAAAAAAACACCTTTTTCAAGGTATTTTTTTGAGCGGAAGACGGGGGTCGAACCCGCGACATTCAGCTTGGAAGGCTGACGCTCTACCAACTGAGCTACTTCCGCAATTTTGTTTCCAAAACTATTGGTAAACGCTGTGCAAAACTAAGAAAACTTATTTAATCTTGCAAGTTTTTTTTATAAAAATATAAAGTGGGGAGAGCAGGATTCGAACCTACGAAGCCGAAGCAACTGAGTTACAGTCAGTCCCATTTAGCCACTCTGGAATCTCCCCAAAAAGTTTATATTTTATGAGCCTCCAGAGGGATTCGAACCCACGACCCCGAGATTACAAATCACGTGCTCTGGCCAACTGAGCTATGGAGGCAAATATAAAAAAGAATTCAAAAGATCACTGTTCCTTTTTTGCGAGTGCAAATATAGAACGGATTTTTTGAATTCTCAAATTTTTTATAAACTTTTTTTAACTTTTTTTCCTACGCCATTTCTTTTTTCTTGATTAATAGCTTTTTAGCAGTATCAACGCAAAGGTCCAGACTTTCTTCAAAACTTGCAGATGTCTTTTTTACTACAATATCATCTCCCGGAACCGCCAGAATAAGTTCAGCTGTTTTGTTCACTTTATCAGCGTTATTTTCTACTTTCAAAAACACCTTACACTCCTGAATCTTGTCATAGAAGGTATCTAATTTACTTACTTTTTTGTCAATATGTGACTCTAGTGGTTCGTGTGGAGTTAAACCAATTGATTGTACTGAAATCTTCATAATTCTTCTTTTTTTGAAGCTCGAGGGTGAGCCTGATTAAACACTTTTTTCAATTGTTCAATATTAGCATTCGTATAGACCTGAGTACTGGCAAGACTGGAATGCCCTAATATTTTTTTCACTTTGGAGATCTCCGCCCCATTATCCAACACGTGAGTAGCAAAGCTATGACGAAGGATGTGAGGACTTTTTTTTTCTTTCGTTGTTATAAGACTAAGGTACTTATTAACTACCACATAAACAAATTTTTCGTTGAGTTTTTTCCCCTTCTTATTTACAAAAAAATATGATTTAAATTCTGCCTGTGGATTTCTTATTTCCAGGTAACTTTTAAGAAGTTCAGACAGTTCATTGGAAACAGGAATTACCCTTTCTTTATTCCCCTTTCCTATTACTTTTAATTCATTTTCATATAAGTCAACATGCTCAAATATCAGGCCACAAAGTTCCGCTTTACGCATACCTGTCTGATAAAGTACTTCCATGATACACCTTTCAAGAACATCATGCAGCTGATCGAAAATTCTATCGTTAAGATCAGCCATTTCTTCTTTAGACATAGGGATCTGTTTTTCAGCATAAAACTTCAGGGAAGAAATCCCTTCGGTGGGAGAAACTTTAATTTCACCTATTTTTAAAAGGAAAAGATAAAAACTGCGGAGAGAAGATAATTTTCTGTTGATACTTCTTTTGGAAATATTGTTTTCACTCAGTTCAACAATGAAATTTCTGATGATTTTTTTGTCTGCTTTGGCTAGATTATCGGAAGACTCTGTTCGGAGAAAGAAATGGGAGAAGTCTTCAAGGTCTTTTTTGTAGCTTGTAACTGTATGAGGAGAGTACCTTTTTTCGAATTGTAAGTATTCTAAAAACTTTTCCAGCATCATGGGTATAAAAATAAAAATTCACTCCTCAAATATAAGAATTTAAGAAGTGAATTAATATATGGTTAAGAAAAAATCTTAAGCCTGCTCTTCTTTGCTAAGTGCTCTTTGTTTGTAAGCAGCTTTCAACCTTGATTGTCTCAAAGTTACAGAAGGCTTGATAAACGCTTGTCTAGATCTTAATTGACGAACTGTACCTGTTTTATCAAATTTTCTCTTGTATTTTTTTAAAGCTCTGTCGATGGATTCACCATCTTTTACTGGAATTATTAACATATTTTACATCTCATTTTGGATTGCAAAACTAGGGAATTTTTCTTACATCACAAAATATATTATCACAAACAATAAATCCCTTAATCAAAAACTCATAATAAACCCAGCAATAAAGGCAGTTAACGCATTATAATATTTTTATCCACAATAACTGAAAATCCGATTCATAACAGCTTCAATATATTCATTTTACTATCTACTCTCATTAAAAAACACCCATATTAATGAAATGTAAACAAAAAGCATTATCTTTGCATTCACTTTATTCATGGGGTTGACTGGTTTCGACAGCAAGACCAATGGGTAAGTAAGCATGCAGAGAACCGTGGCGCGATCTCTTTAATCCCTTGCTACAAAACTTTAACTGGCAACGAAGAGTTCGCTCTTGCAGCTTAATATCGAAGTATAGTAGATCAAGCGTTTTCCCGAAGATAGTAAGGAAGCAAGATATCTCACAAATGCTCTGTTCTGCAGCGTTTGATCCTGAGATATAGGAATGCAGGAATAAGATTTTAGATGCTTCGACTAAAATTCGAAAACTTTAGAAGATAAGCTGGATGTTGGGTGTCTGCCCTCTGCCTTCAGTCGAAAACCAATGGTAGAATAAGCATGTAGAAATCTTATGTATTGCTTGTTTGGACGAGGGTTCGAATCCCTCCAACTCCACAAAAACCGCTTATTTTATTTAAGCGGTTTTTTTATTTGTTTCTTGCAGATTACAGACTCTCAACATCCAATAACTTGGTAATTAGAATAAATCCATATATTTACATCAATATTCTTTATTCTCTAATAAAAGGAGAATAGTAATTTATTAAATAACTAATAATCCATTTTATGAAAATTACAAAGAACGTTTTGTCAATATTTCTTTTTGCATTATCATTTTTAGTTTTAAGTTGTTCTGGAGATAATGATAATCTGCCTGAAAAAGAAGAACCAACAACACCTGTTCAAACTAAGCACTTCAACCCACCACTCTGGATACAAGGCACTTGGCACACAACAAAGACTCCTACTACACGCTTAAAGTTTACTAAAGATGACATTATTTCATTAAATGACAATTCAAGTCTCAATGATCAAATAAACAAATCAAAAACCACAAATCTGATATGGGCAGTAGAAGATGAAGGGGCATCAAATACACTCTACTATTATACGTTGACTTTCAGACCTGTTGGAGGTGGTCCATATGGTGACAATAAGTTTAGAGTTCAGAAAATTAATGATACACTAATGCTAAGAGCTCCAGATTTTTCTTATTTAATTTATTATGTCAAAGAAAAAGACTAGTAAATTAAATAACATTGATTTCATATTTATAGAAAATCATCTATTTAAATAGGTGATTTTTCTTATTCCTTATTGTTTACGACAAAAAAACGAACTCAATAATACTAAAGAATTTTACAATTACCAATTTGGTTTTATTCATATTAAGGTAAAATTCTACCCGATCTCAAACTTTCTTATTGTAAAATACTTTATTATTACTCAATTTCGGTTTTAGCCTTTCATAATTCACACCGAATATAACCTCCTGAAAACGAAAAGACTAAAGCGGAACAATCTAAAATGAAAGCTTCTGGTCCACAAAAAAGGCTAAAAAAATGTTTTATCGTAAAGAATTTTATATATTTGCACCATCTAACAATTAAAAAAATAATTTACTATGTCAGACATTGCATCAAGAGTAAAAGCTATCATCGCTGATAAGCTTGACGTTGAAGAAACAGAAGTAACTCCTGAAGCTAGCTTCACTAACGATTTAGGAGCTGATTCACTAGATACAGTTGAGTTAATCATGGAATTTGAAAAAGAATTTAATATTCAGATCCCTGATGACCAAGCTGAAAAAATTACTACTGTAGGACACGCTATCGCTTACATCGAAGAAGTAGTAAATAAATAATATTCTTCAACAAAAAAGAAATTAAACAAAGTTTATGGAATTAAAAAGAGTAGTTGTAACAGGATTTGGAGCAATAACACCAATAGGAAATAATGCAAAAGAATACTGGGAAAATCTTGTGAAAGGTGAGAGCGGTGCCGCTCCGATTACTCTTTTTGATGCCACAAACTTTAAAACAAAGTTCGCTTGCGAAGTGAAAAATTTCGATCCGTTACAGCATTTCGATAAGAAAGAAGCTAAAAAAATGGACCGAAACACTCAATTGGGACTTGTTGCTGCAAGAGAGGCAGTAGCACATTCTGGAATTATTGAAGACAATGTAGATAAAAACAGAGTTGGTGTAATCTGGGGTTCCGGAATCGGAGGATTAGAGACTTTTGAAACTGAAGTGTTAGGATGGGCCAATACGGAAATTCCGAGATTCAACCCGTTCTTTATTCCGAAAATGATTGCGGATATCACTCCAGGACATATCTCTATTGAGTATGGTTTCCACGGACCTAATTATACTACCGTATCTGCATGTGCATCTTCAGCAAACGCTATAATTGATTCCAAAATGCTGATCCAATTAGGAAAAGCAGACGTGATTGTGTGCGGAGGCTCTGAAGCAGCCGTTACAGCAAGTGGTGTCGGTGGATTTAATGCAATGATGGCACTTTCTACAAGAAATGATGATCCTAAAACAGCTTCAAGACCTTTTGACAAAGACAGAGATGGATTTGTATTAGGTGAGGGAGCAGGATGTATTATTCTTGAAGAATATGAGCACGCTGTAAAACGTGGTGCTACAATTTATGCAGAATTATTAGGAGGAGGTTTAAGTGCTGATGCACATCACATGACCGCTCCACACCCTGAAGGCCTTGGTGCTTATCTGGTAATGAAGAGCTGCCTGGAAGATGCAGGTTTAACTGCTGATGAAGTAGATCATATCAATATGCATGGTACTTCTACTCCATTAGGAGACATCGCAGAATCCAATGCAATCTCAAGATTATTAGGCGAGCACGCTTATGACATTCAGATTAATTCTACAAAATCAATGACGGGCCACCTTCTTGGTGCTGCAGGTGTTATTGAAGCTATTGCTGCATTGGGAACTATTATTCATGGTACTGTTCCTCCTACCATCAACCATTTTACTGATGATGAAAATATTGATAGCAGACTAAACTTTACGTTTAACACTGCTGTGAAGAAAGATGTAAAAGTAGCCATGAGCAATACTTTTGGATTTGGCGGGCATAACGCTTGCGTTCTATTTAAGAAAATCTAAATTCAATGAATGGAGTTACAGAAATACTTTTCTAAATTCCTTCTCAAAAAAAGAAAAAGACAATTAACGGAGAGAGAATATTTTCTCAGTACCGAGCTTCAAAAAGTTTTAGGTACAGAGGTACAGAATATAGCTCTTTACCGCGAGGCCTTTTCTTTGAAAAATTCTTCTAAAAATCAAGACAGCAATTACGAAAGACTTGAATTTTTGGGAGATTCTGTTTTGGGTACAATTATTTCTTGTCATCTGTTCCAGACCTATCCTCAGGCAAATGAGGGGTATCTGACCCAGATGAAATCTAAGATTGTTAATAGGAAAAACCTCAATAAATTAGGCGAAGACCTCAAGCTTACGAACCTTTTGCAAAAGCAAAACAGTTCTTCCGCTTTGGGTGAGAATATCTCCGGAAATTTATTTGAAGCTCTAATTGGTGCCGTTTATTTAGACTTCCATTATGATACCTGTAAAAGGATTATTTTGGAAAAATTGCTGACCCCTTCTGAAATCAATAAGCTTGAAAACAAAATTGTAAGCTATAAAGGTCTCCTGCTTGAATGGAGCCAAAAGAAGAAAGTCAATATAAAGTACGAAACCTGCGAAGAAATACAAGCTAATAAATCTGTGGTATTCCGATGTCACGTGTGGCTGGGTGAAGGAAAAATTGCTAATGCAACGGAAACTTCCAAGAAAAAAGCAGAGGAAAAGGCAGCACAAAGGGCATTTTATATTTTAAATAAAAAAGAAAATATACTTGGAAATTCAAAAACTTTATGATCTTGATGATATAGAATTTGAAGATATTACCATAGGATTGGTAAGATTAGCAAAAGATGTACCTGCTCATGAGTTTTTTTACAAAATAAATCAAGCTAACAATCTCAGTTTTTCAAGAAAAAAAGATCTTGTCTTTCATGGAGGATATTATGATTATTTTTTTCCAAGATTTGAGGCCTACCACAAGTTTTCCAGGACCTGTTTTACCTTTATTTCAAATAAATCTTCTGAAAGTAAGCAAAAAAAAGTTCAGACAGAACTCTTTACAGAAGAAGAAAACATTAAATTTTTATTAAATAATCAGGTAGATGTGGAATATATTCTGCATAGTTCGGAACAGTTTCCTGATTTTTCCGTAATTTTGCTCCCTGAAAATCTTGTGTTTCCAATTCAAGATTATACACTGAGTTCTGAAGAGGAACTTTATCAAATTATCCAGTATTATGAATAAGTATTTAAAGAAGACAAAAATTATCGCAACACTAGGACCTGCTTCATCATCGAAGGAGGTAATGTTAGATTTAATGAAAGCGGGTGTTGATATTTTCAGAATAAATTTTTCCCATGCAGATTACGACTTAGTTCGAAAAAATATTGAAATAATTAGAGAGCTCAACAGCGAGTATGGTTATTCAGTGGGAATCCTGGGAGATCTTCAGGGCCCTAAGCTGAGAGTAGGAGTTGTAAAAGAGGGATCTTACCTGAACCCAGGTGATATTCTTACCTTCACCAACGAAAAGATGGAGGGAGATTCCACTAAGGTGTACATGACTTATCAACAGTTTCCACAAGACGTAAAAGTAGGAGAAAGAATCCTTATTGATGATGGGAAGCTAATGCTGGAGGTTATCGAAACCAATGAAAAAGATACTGTAAAAGCGAAAACCATTCAAGGAGGTCCGTTAAGTTCTAAAAAAGGAGTTAATCTACCTAATACAAATGTTTCTCTTCCTGCTTTGACAGAAAAGGATATTCAGGATGCTAATTTCATGCTTGACATGGAAGTTGACTGGATTGCCTTATCATTTGTTCGTCATGCACAGGACATCATTGACCTAAAAGAATTAATTGCAAACCATCCAAACGGTAAATTCAAGACTCCGATTATTGCGAAGATTGAAAAGCCTGAAGGCGTTAAAAATATTGAAGAAATCCTTCTTGAATGTGATGGATTAATGGTTGCCCGTGGAGACCTTGGAGTAGAAGTTCCAATGGAAGAAGTTCCTGCCATCCAGAAAAATCTGGTAGAAAAAGCAAGATTCTATTCTAAACCAGTAATCATTGCTACTCAGATGATGGAAACAATGATCAACAGCTTAACACCAACAAGAGCTGAAGTAAATGACGTGGCCAACTCTGTATTGGACGGAGCTGATGCGGTAATGCTTTCCGGAGAAACTTCTGTAGGTAGATATCCGGTACAGGTTGTGGAAAACATGGCTAAAATTGTAAAAAATATCGAAACCACTCATTTTTACCAACACAAAAATGAGCCTATCGAGAAAGATTATAACTGTATTGATGAAAGATTCATTACCAACAGGGTGTGCCTTGCAGCAGTAAGAATTGCTAAAACAACAAACGTTTCTGCTATTGTAACACTTACTCATTCTGGGTATACGGCTTTCCAGCTTGCAGCACACAGACCAAATTCTCATATCATTGTATACAGTGGTAACAAAAGAGTTATCACCATGCTGAACCTTCTTTGGGGTGTTCACGCGTATTATTATGATATGAAGAAGTCTACTGATGAAACAATTATCCAGGTAAATATGTTAACGCATAACTATGGTTATATTGAAACCGGAGATTTCGTGATCAATATCAATGCTACTCCATCATACGAAGGAGGAAAAACAAATACGCTGAGATTGACGACAGTATAAGCAATAAGCAATAAGCAATAAGCAATAAGCAAAATTACTTTTTGTAAAAGCATATAAGAAAATTCCAGGAAATTAATTTCCTGGAATTTTTATTTTTATATGTGGTAATGTTGTCATTCTGAGCGAAACGGAGTGAAGTGAAGAATCTCTGAGATTCCTCGATTCTTTGGAATGACATCAATACATTGTACTTTTTACATTGTACATTATACAAATCTTAATTACCTACAACAGTCTTAGCTGTAACAAATTCTTTTAAAGCTAATAGAGATAGTTCTGTTCCGTAACCTGAAGCCTTTGATCCTCCAAATGGAAAACGTGGATCAGAACTTGTCATTCTGTTGATATTAACGGTTCCGGATTCAAGGTTCTCAATGAAGAATAACTGACGGTCTTTATTTTTAGTCCATACAGAATTGGAAAGTCCAAAAGGTATATCATTAGCCATTTGCAGGGCTTCTTCATCATTTTTTGCAATCATAATCATACCAAGAGGACCGAAAAGTTCTTCTTTTAAAATTGGGTTTCCTTCCTGAACTCTGATTAAGCCTGGCTTAAATTCATTATCCGAAACTCTTTCCAGAGGAATAATGATTTCTGCTCCGTTTTCCAATGCTCTGTTGAATTGGGCTTCCAGCTCATCAGCCAGGTCAGGTCTTGCCATTCCCGCTAATTTGGTTTCTTTATCTAAGGGATCTCCAATTTCATATTTTTTATATTCTTCAATGAATATAGGAAGAAATTCATTTTCGATCTTCTCGTCAATAATAAATCTTTTTGCGGCTGTACAAGTTTGCCCACAGTTTTGAAGTCTGGATTTTACTCCAGCTTTTGCAGCTTCCTCCAGATTGGCATCATCAAAAATGATAAATGCATCACTTCCGCCTAATTCAAGCAAAGATTTTTTGATATTTAAACCTGCAATTGAAGCTACTTCACCTCCGGCTTTTCCACTGCCTGTAAGGCTTACTCCTTTTACAGCGTCATGTTCAAGAATTTCCTTTACCGCTTTATGCCCTACTTCAAGATTCTGGAAAACACCTTCAGGGAAACCTGCTTCAAGAAGAACATCTACGATAGCATTTCCACTTCCGAAACAAATTGAAGCATGCTTCAAAACAACTGTATTTCCAGCTAAAATTGCAGGAGTAGCAAATCGCAATACCTGCCAAAAAGGAAAATTCCATGGCATTACTCCTAAAATCACTCCTTTTGGAGCATAATGAACTTCGGAATAAGCAAATTCAGATTCTACTTTTTCAGGTTTTAAAATATTATCTGCAGCGGCATAATAATTCATCATTAAAGCACACTTTTCCACTTCAGCTATTGATTCTGAAATGGGTTTATTCATTTCTGTTGTAATTATTCTACCAAATTTCTCCGAATTATTCTTTAAAATTTCTGCTGCTTTTGCAATTAACTTCTGCCTTTCCTCAAACGGCACTTTTCTCCACACTGAAAACGCTTTATCTGCTTTAATAAGCTTGCTTTCAATTAATTGTTCCATAATATAAATTCTGTTTTAAATTCAGCTAATGAATTTATGAGCGCTCTTATTTTAAAAGCACGGTGAAATTAGCAAATTCCATTCCTTAAAGGTTAATAAAATAATGATTTTCTCTATCGGAAGAATATAACTTTATCTTAAATCATTAGCCATTCATTCACAAGACATGCTGCCAGTCTTGCTGTTCGGTCCTGGATATCAAAAGAAGGATTAACTTCCGCCACATCCATTGCAACCAGTTTTTTATTTTTTAAGATATGTCTGTAAAAATGCATAAAGGCAGGATCTGCGAAGATTCCGTTGTACGCTGCAGCGGAAACTCCGGGAGCAACTGATGCATTAAAGACGTCCATACAAATCGTAAGATAGGCATAATCTACAGTATCCAAGAGTTCATCAATGCGCTGATAAATGGATGGAAGATTTTCAAAAAATAATTCATCTGCCAGAATATATTTCATTCCGTAATGATGAGCAGTATCAAAAAGCTTCAGTGTATTGGAGTTTCTCTGAATTCCGATATGCAGAGAATTGATAGGTCCTTCCTGGGCAATCTGCCAGAACCCGGTACCTGAACTCGCTCCTACTCCTTTTTCAGGCTGTCTGTTATCAAAATGGGCATCAAGATTAATAATTCCTATTTTTTGCTCCGGAAAAGCTGTTTTAACTCCTAAATAATGGGCATAAGTAACTTCATGGCCACCGCCTAAGACAAGGGATTTCCCGCCTTTTAGAAGTACTTTTGAAACATTTTTGGCAAGATTGTTCTGGGTATTTTCCAGATTACCATCGTCACAGGTAATATTCCCAAAGTCAAGCATTGAAAAATCAGGAAGAATCACCGGGAAATTAGACATATTTTTTCTGATCACGTCAGGAGCATCCTTAGCTCCCTGGCGGCCTTTGTTTCGCCTTACTCCTTCATCTACAGCAAAACCATGCAGTACAAAGTCATCTGTTGCGATATTATCATAATTGCGCTCTTCTCTTATCCTTTGAAATATTCTGTGATGGAGAAGTTCTTCTCCGTCCAATCTGCCTTGCCAAATATTACTCATTATTCAGTCATTTGCCTATTGCATGTATTCAATGAGCTGACATAGAAGACCACTCATTGAATAACAAAGTATGGTTAATTTATAATTTTATTTTTTATTCCCATCAATATAAACAAGTTCAGCTTTTAAACTTCCCTGATTATAAAGTACATTCTGGAAATTATTGGTTTTGAAGGTCACAAAATCTGCTTTTTTCCCTGCTTCCAATTGCCCTCTATCCTCTAGATTAAGAGCATAAGCTGCACGGAAAGTCATTCCAGCCAACACTTCAGCAGTGGTTAATTTCTGGAAAGCAGCTAAGATAGAAGCCTGGGTGATTAAATTTCCCATTGGGGCTGATCCCGGATTCCAATCACTTGCAATGGCTACAATAGCTCCTGCATCTAATAATTTTCTTGCCGGAGTAAATGTCTCACCCAGCCCTAAACTTGCTCCAGGAAGAGCTGTTGCTACAGTATCTGATTTAGCCAAAAACTCGATATCCTCATCAATTGTTGCTTCTAAGTGGTCTGCAGATTTAGCACCCACCTCTACCGCAATTCTTGAGCTTCCTGGCGTAAATTGATCTGCATGAACCGTAATTTCAAAACCTAATGCTTTTGCTTTAAGTAAGAATTCTTTACTCTCTTCAGGTTGGAAGGCAGACTTTTCAATAAAAATATCTACTCTATTTGCCAGTCCTTCCTCTTTTACTTTGGGTAAAATTTCAGTAATGATATAATTAAGATATTCAGGATTGCTTCCTTCAAAGTCTCTGGGTTTTAAATGTGCCGACAAACAGGTAGGAACCAAAGCAGCCTTAGTTAAGTCTTGTGCTTTTTTAATAATTCTAAGCATTTTCAGCTCATTTTCCACATCCAGACCGTAGCCACTCTTCACTTCAATGGTTGTAATTCCTAAATCAATCAAAAAATTGATTCTTTCTTCTAAAGTTTTCAATAATTCTTCTTCAGAAGCATTTCGTGTATGTTGTACTGAGCTCCAGATACCCCCACCACTTTCAGCGATTTCCAGATAAGTTTTCCCTGCATTACGCATGGCAAAATCATTGGCGCGGTTTCCTCCGAAACAAATATGGGTATGTGAATCTACAAAGGCAGGAAGAACAATCTGCTCTCCTTCGATAGATTCAATTTCTATAGTAGGATTTTCTGCTTTTAATGTTTCAAAATTTCCAACTTTCTGAATGGTATTCTGATCTACTACAATTCCTCCGTCCACAATAATTTCCAGCTGTTCATCGGAAAGTTTTCCTCTTAATGGTAGGTTAGCAAGCGTTACCACCTGCTTAAATGGTCCTATTAATTTCATTAGTTTAAAGTTAATGCTAATGTTCAGATTGAGGCTGATTTATTTATCATCAACACCTACCTTCTAAACAATCAAAATTTTAATAATTTTTATCAATAATTTCTCCTCTCAAAAATACTTAAAATATCCCAATTATTTAAATCTTAGCTGTTCTCATTTTTAACCTTAGCATAAACTCTGCGTCAATCTTAACCTTTTCTCAATCTGCCCTTCAACCTTAGTCTAAATTTGCTATCTTTGAGGTAAATGAAATGAATTAATGCCAGATTTTTTACATCCAGATAAGGAAAACTACTCACGCGAGGAGCTGATGCAGGAAGAACAGATCCGTCCCCAGAGCTTTAAAGATTTTGCGGGGCAGAGAAAAACGCTGGAGAACCTTGAAGTTTTTGTTACCGCTGCGAAAAGACGTGGCGGAGCATTAGATCATGTTTTATTGCATGGTCCGCCAGGGCTTGGAAAAACTACTTTAGCCAATATTATTGCCAATGAACTAGGTGTCAACTGTAAGATTACTTCCGGTCCTGTATTGGACAAACCCGGAAGTTTAGCCGGTTTGTTGACCAATCTGGAAGAAAATGATGTTCTTTTCATTGATGAAATCCACCGTCTTTCTCCTGTTGTAGAAGAATATTTGTATTCCGCAATGGAAGATTATAAGATTGACATCATGCTGGAGACTGGTCCTAATGCCAGAAGTGTACAGATCGGACTGAATCCTTTTACCTTAGTAGGAGCAACTACCAGAAGCGGAATGCTTACTAAACCCATGCTTGCCCGATTCGGGATTCAAAGCAGACTGGAATATTATTCTATTGAACTGTTGTCAATGATTATCCAGCGGAGTGCAAGAGTTCTGGGAGTTATCATTTACGAAGATGCAGCGATAGAAATTGCAAGAAGAAGCCGTGGAACCCCAAGGATTGCCAATGCATTATTGAGAAGGGTGCGTGATTTCGCGGAGATCAAAGGAAATGGTGAAATTGAAATCAATATTACAAAATATGCACTGAACTCTCTTAATGTGGATGAATTTGGATTGGATGAAATGGATAATAAGATCATGCGGGTTATGATTGAAAACTTCAAAGGGAAACCGGTTGGTATTTCAGCTTTGGCCACATCTATTGCTGAAAATCCTGAAACGCTGGAAGAAGTTTATGAGCCATTTTTGATCCAGGAAGGATTTATTATCCGAACTCCGAGAGGAAGAGAAGTTACTGACAAAGCTTACAAACATTTAAATATTACAAGACCTAAAAATCCGGGAGAGCTGTTCTAAGTTCAAAGTTTTGAGTTTAAGGTTAATGAGAGTTTATTAGTTTATGTTTATACCAAAATTATACAGAAGCGAAGATTACAATTTGATGAGAGAGATCATTAAAGAAAACTCATTTGCTTTACTGATTTCTTCCGTTGACAAAATCCGGGCGACTCATGCCATGATGATGTTGAATGAAGATGATCCGGAAAATGCTTATATTGAAACTCATATTTCGAGAGCTAATCCACAGGCGAAAACCTTAAAAAACGGAGATGAAGTTCTTTGTGATTTTTTAGGGGCCCACACTTATATATCCAGCAGCTGGTACGATCATATCAATGTCTCCACCTGGAATTATGAAGCAGTGCAGATCTACGGAAAGATTGAATTGATGAATCATGACGAGCTTTATGCTCATCTGGACAAATTGACATCCAAATATGAAAAATTTCAGCAATGTCCGATGATGGTGAAGGACATGGGAAAAGAATTTGTGGAAAAGGAAATGAAGGGGGCTTTTGGCATTAAAATAATTCCTAACGAAATATTTATCAAGCAAAAACTTTCTCAGAACAGAAAAGAGGCTGATTATGATAGCATTATCAACCATCTTGAGCGTTCTGATGATAACGCAAGAAAGATTGCGAAAAAAATGAATACAATAAAAAAATAATCAAAATATACATATGAAGTTATATCCAATACAATGTGGAAAATTTAAACTGGACGGCGGTGCTATGTTCGGAGTCGTCCCGAAGAGTCTGTGGGAAAAAACAAACCCGGCAGACGAAAAAAACCTAATCGAACTGGGAACACGTTCCCTGCTTATTGAAGACGGAAAAAAACTAATTCTGGTAGACTGCGGTCTTGGTAACAAACAGGATGATAAATTTTTCGGACACTATTCTCTTTGGGGAGATGATACTCTTGATAAAAATCTAAAGAAATACGGTTTTATAAAGGAAGATATTACGGATGTATTCCTTACCCACCTTCACTTCGACCACTGTGGTGGTGCTATTGAATGGAATGATGACAAAACCGGATACAGACCTGCTTTCAAAAATGCCAACTTCTGGACTAATGAAAATCACTGGCAATGGGCAACAGAACCAAATGCAAGAGAAAAAGCAAGTTTCCTGAAAGAAAACATTATGCCGATGCAGGAAAGTGGTCAGCTTAATTTTTTACCGCTCCCTACTACCGGCAACTATGGTTTTGCTCCGGATCTGAAGATGGATGTCATCTTTGTAGACGGTCATACAGAAAAACAGATGCTTCCGGTGATCCAATATCAGGAAAAAACAGTTGTTTTTGCTGCAGATCTTATTCCTACAGCAGGACATATCAACCCTGTGTATGTGATGGGATATGATACCAGACCTCTTTTAACAATGGAAGAAAAAGGAAAATTCCTTAAGCAGTGTGTAGATAACGAATATTTATTGTTCTTTGAACATGATGCCCATAACGAGCTTGCAAGTCTTAAAATGACCGACAAAGGGGTAAGACTTGATGAAACGTTTAGCTTTAATGATGTTTTTGGATATTAATTTTAAATCATGGAAGAATTACATTCAGAAACACAGCAGGCTGAACCGGAACCAGCACCCAAAATCATAGGTTTAACAGGCGGAATCGGCTCTGGAAAAACTACAGTAGCTCGCTTTATAGAAGAACTCGGCTTTCCGGTTTATTATTCCGATGACAGAGCCAAGGCAATCGTCAATGAGAGCGAAGATCTGAAAATAAAGATCAAGGAGCTTCTTGGTGAAGAATCTTATGATGAAAATGGATTGTATGACAGAAAATTTGTTGCCAGTAAAGTTTTCAACAATAGTGATCTGCTCCAGCAATTAAATGAAATCATACACCCGGCTGTACGAATTGATTTTGAGGATTGGGTTAAGAAACAAAGCAAATATCTGGTTTTCAAAGAAACCGCATTATTGTTTGAACTCAAACTTAACAGACAATGTTATAAATCTCTTTTGGTAACGGCTGAGGATAATATCAGGGCTAAAAGAGTAATGGATAGAGATAACAAAACCTACCGTGAGGTAGAGGCTGTCATGGAAAAGCAGATGCCTGAAAGGGATAAAATTAAAATGGCAGATTGTATCATCTACAACAATACCAATCTGGAAGAATTAAAAGAACAGACCGAAAAAGTGATCTTTGCTATTGAGTAGAAATATTCTTAAAGATTATTTTCTCGATTAAAAAATAAAAAAGCCCTCATTTTTTCTGAGGGCTTTTTGTATTTGAAATTTAGTTAATCTATTCTTTAATAAATTTCTTCTGAACAGTTTTACCGTTATCATCGATATCGATTACATAAACACCGTTAATCAATCTGCTTACGTTGATTTGGTTGTTGAGTAAGATACCATCTCCAATTACCTGTCCGGCAGCATTGTAGATCTTATATTTAGCTCTCTTGCTAATATTTTTCACAAACAATATTGAGCTTACCGGGTTAGGATAAATCATAATACCCGTCTGATCAATTGGATTAGCAACTATCGGTTTAGAGATTCTCACGGTGTAATCCTCTACTTCTCCGTTTTTGAAGCTTGTACAGTTGACAGGGATACCGTCTCTTTCCATGGCTACTCTCATCACTACATATTTGTAATCCGTCATGCTTACAAACGCATCTGCCGGTACATTGAATTTACCTGAGATAGGACTGTCTGTATTCGGTGGAGAGCTTAATACTCTTTCGTTGATATCAAATTCACCATTTCTGTTGAAGTCGATCCATACTGCGATTCCTTCGTTATAAGTATTTCCTGTCCATTTCTTCTCAATAATGATCTCGTTGTCTGTTGATCCCTGAATCATTTCGATGAAGGTTTTAGGAACTCCTGTATAATCTGTATATGTAGATGCTCCTGATTCATTCTCCATTGTTTTCTTACCAGTAGGCTTCACGGTAACTTTAGAAATATGCTCACCTGTAGAACTTCCTGAATGCATCTGGCAGTAAATTACTGTTGGAGTGGTGAAGTAATACGGAGGAGTATAATTTCCTGGGGTACCATTACAGATATTGACTACCTGCATTTCATATTTCGTTAATTCTGTAAGACCTGTTAATACAAGGTTGTTAACTAATGATGGTACTTCTGTCCAGCTTGGAATACCCACTTTTCTGTATCTAAGAACATACGTTGCTCCCGGGAAAGGATCCCATTGGATCGATGCAGAGGTAGGAAGCAATTGAGTAATGGTCAATCCCGGAGGAGGAATTTCACAGATTCTTTCTGTTGTAAATACTTTAGGGTTTGAATATGGATTCAGAGTTGTTTCTCCGTTACACATATTAGCAATCTGAACTTCATAAGTAGTGAAAGGCTCTAATGGAGTTACACTTCCTAATACATATGTATTGGCAGGAGCTGCCGGTAAGCTAATAGTATTCCATGGACCAGTACCTACTTTTCTCCATCTCATTGTATAGGTAGAGCTTGCTGCAAGCGGAGCCCATGTAATCAATGCTGTTGTTGGAGTAATGTTACCTACGGTCACATTCGGAGGAGTAGGATCACATCTTGTAGTAAATGTCTTAATTGGTGTTGCTGTTCCTATAACATCTCCACAAATTGCGGCTACTTCTACTTCATAAGTGGTAGCTGGTGTCAATCCGGTGATTACTAATGGAAGGTTACCCAATTGTGTTGAAGCATATACCTGTGTCCATGCTGTTGTTCCCTGAACTCTGTATCTTACTACATAGCTTACTCCTGCTCCTGTAATGGTAACGGTAGCTGTTGTATGAGTAGTAGTAAATGTAGGTGCATTAGGAGTTGCATTACTACAAGGTCTGATTCTTACTCTGTAGTCTTCCACTTCTCCATCTACGGCATTCTGACACATTACAGGAGCACTTGTACGTTTTAGCACAACTCTCATGGTAGTTGTCAATGGACCAGTATAAGATGTAGAAGGAACTGCAAATGTAGCAGTAACAGGAGTTGTGGTGTTAGCCGGAGAAATTAAAATTCTCTCAGCGTCTGTAAACTGTCCGTTTCTGTCAAAGTCGATCCATGCTGTTACAGCATCATTTCCAGTAGCACCAGTCCAACCTTTAGCTACAGAGATTTTATTATTTTGAGAATCAACATCTAAAGTAATAAGAGTCTCAGGTGTTGTATAGCTGGTATAATTAGTCTGTACTGAAGTATTGTTCATTGGAGGAACTCCTAGGTTCGAAGAGGTAACTGTTACATTCGAAATATGATCATTCGTTCCGGTACCTGTCATCGGGCAGTAAGACAACGGTGGTGTTGTAAACGTTACTGATGATGAGTAAGATCCTGTAGAACCTCCACATGTGGTAGAAACCTGAACTTCATAATTCGTCTGCTCAGTAAGACCAGTGATTCCATAGAAGTTTTGACCTGCCGGCACAGTAGCCGTCTGCCAAACACCTCCGGGAGTAGTTCTCCATCTGATGTTATAAGTAGCTCCTACAGTGGCAACCCATGATACTGTTGCAGTCGTTGCACCAATATTATTTACTGTAATATTCGTTGGAGGAGCTGTTGAACATGGTTGAGAATCTACAAATTTCACTGCATAATCCTCTACTTCTCCCTGACTAAATGTTCCGCAAGGGGTAGCGTTATCAAAATATCTCATTACGACACGCATACGGGTAGGAAGGTTTCCTGTATATACATTTCCACTCGCTACTGTAGGGACAGCGAAAGTTGCCGTTACCGGAGTAGTTGTATTATAAGTAGTATTCAGAATTCTCTCACTCGTTTCAAATGTTCCGTTTCTGTTAAAGTCTACCCAAGCTGAAACTCCATAAGATGTAGGAGAACCTGGCCAGTATTTGTTTACAGAAATTTTATTATTTGCAGAACCTCTTTCGAATATAACTACTCTTGTAGGGTCTGGAGTGTAATCTTTATAGTTATCCGATCCTGAATTACTCAACATGATAGGAGTATTCGTAGGAGTAACGGTTACATTATTAATATATCCACTAGTAGCACTATTACCTGTAGGACCTGCCGTACAATAAGTAAGAGCAGGAGTTGTAAAGTTTACACTCGGAGAGAATGCTCCTGTAGTTCCTCCACAAATAGTAGCTACCTGAACTTCATATGCTGTCTGCTCTAATAATCCTGTAAGTATTTGGTTACTTACCAAAGGTGTATTTACAGCAATCTGCTGCCATGCACCAGAAGGAGAAACTCTATATCTTACAATATAAGTAGCTCCTGTAGTTGATGTCCAAGTAACGTTAGCTGAAGAAGGAGTTACATTGTTTACCTGAATGTCAGAAGGTGGAGCTGTAGTACACGCTGATAAATCTATTAGTTTAACAGCATAATCCTCAGTTTCACCATAAGAATACGTTCCACAAGCATTAATAGGACTGTATTCATTCATTACAACACGCATTCTGGTTGTTAAGTTCCCAGTATACGCACCACCTGCGGCAGTTGGTATATTGAATGTGGCAGTAACCGGCGTTGTTGTATTACTTGGTGAAGTCAATACTCTTTCAGTAGCTTCAAAAATACCATTACGGTTAAAGTCAATCCAAACTCCTGTTAAGAAGCTATACTGAGAACCTGGCCATGTTTTTACTACAGAAACAGAAGCAGTACCACCTCTTACCAAAGTAACTAATCTTGTAGGATCTGTACTATAATCTGTATAACCACTTTGATTAGAGTTACTGTTCATTGAAGGAGCTCCTTGCGCATTGACTGCAACCTGGCTTATGTACCCATTAAAAAAAGTACTTGTAGCCGCTGAATTACAATAGCTGAGCGCCGGAGTTGTAAAGTTTACACTGGAAGAAAATGCCCCCTGAGTGCCTCCACAGACCGTAGCTACCTGAACTTCGTATTGAGTCTGATCTACTAAGTTACTTAATAACTGGCTGCTTGTAAGTGGAGTTGTAATGTTGATTGTTGTCCAAGTTACATCTGTAACCTTTTTGTATCTCAATGTATAAGTTGTTCCTGTTGTAGGAATCCAACTTACAACAGCTGAATTTGCAATAAGGTTTGAAACGGTAATATTGGTAGGCGGAGCCGCTGAACATGGTTGTAAAGCAATAACACTTAATGTAAAGTCCACATAGTTACCGGCAGACACAGTTCCGCAAGCAGTAATAGTCTCTGATTCTGATGTTGCCATTCTGACTCTATAATTTCCAGGGACTTGTCCCGCTGCAATTGGAATAGTACCAGTTGCAGTTGTAGAATAGTTGGTAGTAGCTAGAATAGTTTCTCCAGCACCGTTAAAATTCATGTCATTATTCCAGTCAACCCAGATATAATAGTGATATGTGTTATTTCCTGCAGCTGCAAGATTCACATTTACAGATGTACTAGCAATTGCAGAAACTACGGTCGCAGAATTATTTACATATGCCGTATAGTTGTTTGCGGTATAATTCAAGTTTGCAACACCTCCTGTTGTTGTAATATTATTTAGATAATATGACGTACTTGAAGTACCTCCTGTAGGTACACAATATCCTGTATAGAAAGAAATAGGTCCTTTCCATGCACTTTGGTCTGTTGTACTACATCTTGCTCTTACCCATGCATAATACGCTGTGTTAGGAGTAAGTGGAGAAAGGGTTGCAGTAGTTCCTGAAGGAACGTTTTGTGATGGAGGTGTCGCTGCTGTTGGAGCTGTGTTACCCGTACCGTAATAAATATCATACCCGCCAGCTGGGACATATCCAAAAGCAGTCCAGTTTAGTACTGCACTCGTAGCTGTTATTGTTCCTGTAGATAATGATCCAGTTGCAGGCATAGGTGGGCATGTAGGAGGTATAGTGATCGTTATGGGGCCTGACCATGCACTTTGATCTGTAGCACTACATTTTGCTCTTACCCATGCATAATACATTGTGTTAGGAGTAAGTGGAGAAAGGGTTGCAGTAGTTCCTGAAGGAACGTTTTGTGATGGAGGTGTCGCTGCTGTTGGAGCAGTGTTCATAGTACTATAATAAATATCATATCCTCCTGCAGGCACAGATGAATAAGCAGTCCAGTTCAATACTGCACTCGTAGCTGTTATTGTTCCTGTAGATAATGTTCCACCCGGAGGCATAGGTAAACATGTAGGCGGCGTACCAAAAGTGAATCGAACATTTGGCCTTTTTGCACTTAATGTACCATTGCCTGTAGGTGCTGTAGTATTAATTTCGAAATACATATGCCCTGCTGTCGCAGTACTATATTTAAAGCCTGCTCCGGAATTTCCAGAAGAACCTACTCCAAATCCTCCGTAATTCGTTTCAACTAAAACCATAAGATTATCCGTTCCATTATAATTATAAGGAAGCTGTAATTGAAGTGTATTCCAACCAACTGCGAGGCTGGTTACGTTTGCACTATACACTAAAGTAGCTCCAGTAGTTAGCGTATTCCAGTTTTGAGCTGTGATAGCTGTTGTAGTAGTTGGTATGGATTTCAAATAAACCTTAACCGGAAAAGCAATATTCATGGTTGCGGTAGCCTCCCATCCTACGGACAAGATATTTCCTCCACCCGGAGTGTTTATTTCTGCAGCCGTATATAGTGATGCGGATCTTTGATAGCCATAGTAGGGTGTCAAAGGATATCGCTGCGTACTGGTCCCCGTTCCAATGGTTACGACTTGGCCATGTAATGATAGTCCAAAGATCAAACCGAGAAACAGAATTAAAGAGGTAAAGAGTTTCTTCATCGTTTTTTTGTTTTTTATATTAATGCCACAAATTTAATAAATTTATTATCAATAAAAACACAAAATAACCATTTCAATAAAAATATCGCAATAAAATACAGAAATAATTAAAAATATAAACAATTAAAGAATAATTAAATAAAAAAAAATCAAAATATTGTAATTAATCAATATATAATAAAGGGTAATAAAAAAATAAGCCCCCATTTCTGGGGGCTTATTCTATTTGAAATTTAGTTAATCTATTCTTTGATAAATTTCTTCTGAACAGTTTTACCGTTATCATCGATATCGATTACATAAACACCGTTAATCAATCTGCTTACGTTGATTTGGTTGTTGAGTAAGATACCGTCAGCAATTACCTGTCCGGCAGCATTGTAGATCTTATATTTAGCTCTCTTGCTAATATTTTTCACAAACAATATTGAGCTTACCGGGTTAGGATAAATCATAATACCCGTCTGATCAATTGGATTAGCAACTATCGGTTTAGAGATTCTCACGGTGTAATCCTCTACTTCTCCGTTTTTGAAGCTTGTACAGTTGACAGGGATACCGTCTCTTTCCATGGCTACTCTCATCACTACATATTTGTAATCCGTCATACTTACAAACGCATCTGCCGGTACATTGAATTTACCTGAGATAGGGCTGTCTGTATTCGGTGGAGAGCTTAATACTCTTTCGTTGATATCAAATTCACCATTTCTGTTGAAGTCGATCCATACTGCGATTCCTTCGTTATAAGTATTTCCTGTCCATTTCTTCTCAATAATGATCTCGTTGTCTGTTGATCCCTGAATCATTTCGATGAAGGTTTTAGGAACTCCTGTATAATCTGTATACGTAGATGCTCCTGATTCATTCTCCATTGTTTTCTTACCAGTAGGCTTCACGGTAACTTTAGAAATATGCTCACCTGTAGAACTTCCTGAATGCATCTGACAGTAAATTACTGTTGGAGTGGTGAAGTAATACGGAGGAGTATAATTTCCTGGGGTACCATTACAGATATTGACTACCTGCATTTCATATTTCGTTAATTCTGTAAGACCTGTTAATACAAGGTTGTTAACTAATGATGGTACTTCTGTCCAGCTTGGAATACCCACTTTTCTGTATCTAAGAACATACGTTGCTCCCGGGAAAGGATCCCATTGGATTGATGCAGAGGTAGGAAGCAATTGAGTAATGGTCAATCCCGGAGGAGGAATTTCACAGATTCTTTCTGTTGTAAATACTTTAGGGTTTGAATATGGATTCAGAGTTGTTTCTCCGTTACACATATTAGCAATCTGTACTTCATAAGTAGTGAAAGGCTCTAATGGAGTTACACTTCCTAATACATATGTATTGGCAGGAGCTGCCGGTAAGCTAATAGTATTCCATGGACCAGTACCTACTTTTCTCCATCTCATTGTATAGGTAGAGCTTGCTGCAAGCGGAGCCCATGTAATCAATGCTGTTGTTGGAGTAATGTTACCTACGGTCACATTCGGAGGAGTAGGATCACATCTTGTAGTAAATGTCTTAATTGGTGTTGCTGTTCCTATAACATCTCCACAAATTGCGGCTACTTCTACTTCATAAGTGGTAGCTGGTGTCAATCCGGTGATTACTAATGGAAGGTTACCCAATTGTGTTGAAGCATATACCTGTGTCCATGCTGTTGTTCCCTGAACTCTGTATCTTACTACATAGCTTACTCCTGCTCCTGTAATGGTAACGGTAGCTGTTGTATGAGTAGTAGTAAATGTAGGTGCATTAGGAGTTGCATTACTACAAGGTCTGATTCTTACTCTGTAGTCTTCCACTTCTCCATCTACGGCATTCTGACACATTACAGGAGCACTTGTACGTTTTAGCACAACTCTCATGGTAGTTGTCAATGGACCAGTATAAGATGTAGAAGGAACTGCAAATGTAGCAGTAACAGGAGTTGTGGTGTTAGCCGGAGAAATTAAAATTCTCTCAGCGTCTGTAAACTGTCCGTTTCTGTCAAAGTCGATCCATGCTGTTACAGCATCATTTCCAGTAGCACCAGTCCAACCTTTAGCTACAGAGATTTTATTATTTTGAGAATCAACATCTAAAGTAATAAGAGTCTCAGGTGTTGTATAGCTGGTATAATTAGTCTGTACTGAAGTATTGTTCATTGGAGGAACTCCTAGGTTCGAAGAGGTAACTGTTACATTCGAAATATGATCATTCGTTCCGGTACCTGTCATCGGGCAGTAAGACAACGGTGGTGTTGTAAACGTTACTGATGATGAGTAAGATCCTGTAGAACCTCCACATGTGGTAGAAACCTGAACTTCATAATTCGTCTGCTCAGTAAGACCAGTGATTCCATAGAAGTTTTGACCTGCCGGCACAGTAGCCGTCTGCCAAACACCTCCGGGAGTAGTTCTCCATCTGATGTTATAAGTAGCTCCTACAGTGGCAACCCATGATACTGTTGCAGTCGTTGCACCAATATTATTTACTGTAATATTCGTTGGAGGAGCTGTTGAACATGGTTGAGAATCTACAAATTTCACTGCATAATCCTCTACTTCTCCCTGACTAAATGTTCCGCAAGGGGTAGCGTTATCAAAATATCTCATTACGACACGCATACGGGTAGGAAGGTTTCCTGTATATACATTTCCACTCGCTACTGTAGGGACAGCGAAAGTTGCCGTTACCGGAGTAGTTGTATTATAAGTAGTATTCAGAATTCTCTCACTCGTTTCAAATGTTCCGTTTCTGTTAAAGTCTACCCAAGCTGAAACTCCATAAGATGTAGGAGAACCTGGCCAGTATTTGTTTACAGAAATTTTATTATTTGCAGAACCTCTTTCGAATATAACTACTCTTGTAGGGTCTGGAGTGTAATCTTTATAGTTATCCGATCCTGAATTACTCAACATGATAGGAGTATTCGTAGGAGTAACGGTTACATTATTAATATATCCACTAGTAGCACTATTACCTGTAGGACCTGCCGTACAATAAGTAAGAGCAGGAGTTGTAAAGTTTACACTCGGAGAGAATGCTCCTGTAGTTCCTCCACAAATAGTAGCTACCTGAACTTCATATGCTGTCTGCTCTAATAATCCTGTAAGTATTTGGTTACTTACCAAAGGTGTATTTACAGCAATCTGCTGCCATGCACCAGAAGGAGAAACTCTATATCTTACAATATAAGTAGCTCCTGTAGTTGATGTCCAAGTAACGTTAGCTGAAGAAGGAGTTACATTGTTTACCTGAATGTCAGAAGGTGGAGCTGTAGTACACGCTGATAAATCTATTAGTTTAACAGCATAATCCTCAGTTTCACCATAAGAATACGTTCCACAAGCATTAATAGGACTGTATTCATTCATTACAACACGCATTCTGGTTGTTAAGTTCCCAGTATACGCACCACCTGCGGCAGTTGGTATATTGAATGTGGCAGTAACCGGCGTTGTTGTATTACTTGGTGAAGTCAATACTCTTTCAGTAGCTTCAAAAATACCATTACGGTTAAAGTCAATCCAAACTCCTGTTAAGAAGCCATACTGGTAACCCGGCCATGTTTTTGCTACAGAAACAGTAGCAGTACCACCTCTTACCAAAGTAACTAATCTTGTAGGATCTGTACTATAATCTGTATAACCACTTTGATTAGAGTTACTGTTCATTGAAGGAGCTCCTTGCGCATTGACTGCAACCTGGCTTATGTACCCATCAATAAAAGTACTCGTAGCCGCTGAATTACAATAGCTGAGCGCCGGAGTTGTAAAGTTTACACTGGAAGAAAATGCTCCCTGAGTACCTCCACAGACCGTAGCTACCTGAACTTCATACTGGGTTTGTTCTGTTAGTCCAGGAATTGTAGCACTCCCTGAAAGAGGAGTGGTAACATTAATCTGCTGCCATGCGCCTGAAGGTAAACTTCTGTATCTTACTACATAAGTAGAACCTGTAGCCGTATACCAGTTAACAACTGCTGACACTGTGGTTATGTTACTCACAGTAATATTCGTTGGCGGAGCAGTAGTACATGGAGTCAGCTGATGACTTACCAACTGTATTCTGGGAATATCAGAATATCTGTCTGATGCAGAAGGTGGTGAAGCCGGATTTGGGTTTGTAGTATCTTCATAATAAAGAATACCTCTGTTAGCCCCAGCATTATAAGTTCCCCAGGCCGTACCCGGAGAAGAAGAATAACCTGGTGTTTTTTCATTAACAGCAATCGCAAGATTGTCTGTTCCATTCCAAATAAACGGGCTATTCAACTGAAGAGTAACCCAGTTTCCATTTGTTATAGCAGGTAAATCTCCTGCATATACCTGAGTTAAGGAACCTAATGGTATCCAGTTTGTGTTGGACGTAAAGTTATTTTGGGTGGTGTTCCCCATGTAAACAACCCAATCCTTGTAGGAATCCGGAGAATTTGATACGGTGTTTACATAAAACTTTATCGCTGTGATATAGGTCGACGTACCAATGGCAGCCGAAACTTCCGCAGCAGTATAGATCTGCTGGGAATAGCTATACCCATAATAGGAACGTATGGGGAGATACACTGAGGTACCTGTTCCTGTCCCGATCTGTCCTGCCTGAGCCGAGACTTTGGATACAAAGCCTGTACAAATCAAACAGAGAAACAGAATTAAAGAGGTAAAGAATTTCTTCATAATGTTTTCATTATAATATTAATCATACAAATCTAATCATTTTTTGTTATTAATTTACAGGTACATTTAGGTTTTTTTTGAAAAAACATAACAATATCTCCACTTATGCTTTAAATAAAGAAATCCCCGGGAAGGCCCGGGGATTTACTATATTTAAAGGTTATCTTTATTTTTTAATGAATTTAGATTTGAATTGCTCAATTCCTTTATCATCTATTGTAATCACATAACCACCTTTAACTAAAGTTGAAACATTCACTTTTCCATCATTGATATTTCCTCTGTCTACCAATTGTCCAGCAGCACTATAAATTTTATAAGTAGCTTTATCTGAAACTTTAGTAACATTTAGAATATCACTTGCCGGGTTTGGATAAATCTGAATACCATTATTTTTAACAGCAGTTTCAGAAGTAGCAAGGTTACCCGTAATAACTACGTTGTAGTCTTCAACCTCTCCGTAATCAAAATTATTTCCACATAGATAATCTGCTGGTAATGATAAACCTGCATTTGTATCACCTACAAAAAATACTACAACTCTCATTCTTAATGGCTGCCCTTCTACTGCATTACTTGGAATTGTAACATTCCCTGTTACTACAGTTGGCGACGGAGTAAGCGCTACAGGATAGTTCAATACTCTTTCTGATTCGCTGAAAACACCATCCTTATTAAAATCAATAAATGCTGCTACTGTATCATAATCAGCAACATCTGGGTTACTAGCAGTGACAGACATAGGATAAACATTCCCTTTTGTTAAATTAATCTGAAGCGCAGTGTTTGTTGTATAGTTTGTATATGTACTGTTTGCTGAAGTATTATTTATATTCGCAAGTGTTACATTGGAAATATATTCATAGTTTGCATTAGCTGTAGCAGCAGTACAATAAGCAAGTACAGGTGTACTGAAGTTTACAGATGCAGAATATGTACCTACTGTAGTTCCACAAACTAAAGCAACCTGAATTTCATACGTTGTACCATCAATTAAATTGCTTAAGTTGATTGAAGGAACTGTTGTATCAGCTTCAGTCCAAACTGTTGTACCTACCTTTCTATAACGTACTTTATAAGTTGCTCCAGTATAAGACATCCAAGATGCACTAGCTGAAGACACAGTAATATTGCTCACCACTACATTTGTTGGAGCAGCGCTGCTACATGCAGATAGAGGTGCAATACTAACAGGCCCAACAGCATAGAAAACATTCCCTATTGAAGAAATTCTTACTTTAATAGTCTGTCCATTCAAAGAAGAAGGGAAAGTAAAGTTCTCAGTTCCGTCATTAGGTGTTGACGCTGATAATACAGTCCAAGTTGTTCCGTTATCTGTAGTATAGTCAATTTTTACATTAGCAACATTATAAGGAGCAGCATTAGTATTTGCAACAATCCACTGAATTGGAGTTGGCGTATTCACATCTGCATATTGATTAGCTACTCTGAAAGGACCATTATCTCCCACAACAATTGTCTGAACTTTAAAAGCTGACTGTTGTTGAAGTACGTTAGAGTTATTATCTCTAACAGTCAATGCAAAGTTTGTTGTTCTTGCTACAGTGGATACCGCTTCCCAAGTATTGTTTGCGTTATTTAATACTCCATTCATTACAGATGCAAATTTTGGAAAGTATCTTGTAGGGTTTGTACTAGGCGGAGAAGATCTGAATGAAGCTCCAGACATTGTATTTCCCAAATTAAACTTATTCACAGAAATTGATGCATCATCCACCTCTTCCCAAGAATAAGTCATTGGATCATTTTCAGGATCTGTAGCACCACCTGTTAAAACAAAAGCAGTCCCTTTAGGTATATTATATGTTGGCAGATCTGTAATTACCGGTGGATTATTGGCAATTGTAGTTTCTACGTCACAAGTTTTTGCAATTAAGTTAGCTTGAATCTGACCAATACTTGCTTTATGGAAATAAGGATCAGAGTTAGCCTGAATATCTGTATTAGGACCAGTAATACCTGCATATCCCATAATGGTAGATCCTGAACCAGGTTCCATATTTACACCACTTCCTTCAATATTATGAGAAAAAGTATGGTTACCACCTAACTGGTGCCCCATTTCATGAGCAACATAATCGATATCAAAGCTATCACCTGATGGAATTCCATTTGCTGGAGAAGTAAATCCGGATCCTTTTCCTTTAGGAACTGTAGCTGTAGGGTTAATACATACACATCCGATACATCCGGCATTACCTCCACCTCCTGATTTACCGAATAAGTGTCCGATATCATAGTTGGCATCTCCTACATTATTGTTCAAAGCAGTCTGTAGCTGTGTATTCCATGCTCCCCCTGCTCCTGTTGCAGCAGCAGAATATGGATCTGTAGCCGGGTCAATATAAATTACATTTGGAAAATTCTGCAAATTCAAATGCAATGCAAAATCTTTCTCAAAAACTCCGTTTACTCTGGTTAAAGTATTGTTGATGGCAACAATTGCCGGAGCTCTTTTCTGATCATCTGTAGCTGTAGCAGGTACACCAGCAAGCCCCATAAAGTATTGAGTATACTCACCAGTAACAGACATTGCCAGTCTCATTGTTCTGTATTTCTTATCAGAACTCTTGTTGAAAGTTGTTGCCTGATTTGAGAAAGACTGCCCATTTTTTAATAAAGCATCTATTTGCTTTTTAGCAACAGGAGATTCTTCTGTAGAACACAAGAATCCATTTTTCTCCTTTTTAGTTTTAGGATGAACGGCATAAACTGTTTTATCTGCAGAAGCCGGGTCAATAAATTCATAGCTGCCTCCATGAATGATCATCGACTGAAAATCATTAGGAGCAACACTGAATCTTAAATACTTGGTAGGGTCTTCTACACTTGTTCCAACATAAGATCCTAATTCATACTTGTCTGCCAGTTCTTTTACGACTACTGGAAAACTGTATACATTAAATCTTTCAATCTTCCCGCTCATAGTGGGAAGAGAAATCACTACAGGAGTGGCATTTGTACCCATTTCCTGTGCATTCTTCAGCTGAGATCTCAGTAAGTTCAGGTCTAATTTATAGTACCCGTTACCTCTTACATTAGATTGATCTACTCTGAATCCTGTACTTCTTTTGTTATCGTCTCCTTTTTTAAAGGAAGTTGGTGTCCATTGACCGAACACTGCTCCTCCTATAAAAGTAAACATTAAAGCAGTAAATACTCTTTTCATAAATTAAAACACAATTATAATTTTTGCCAAATATAACTATTTTATAAATCTTATGGGTAAAATAAGTTTATATTTTTCAACATAACACACTTATCAACGATATCTATTAAAAAAAATACAAACTTTAGACTATTCTAAAGTTTGTATTTTATATATTTTAAATGGTAAGAAATAATATTTCTAAAACTTATATGCAATATTCCATGCAAATCCCATATTGAATTTTGAAGAGCTTCTCCCGAAGCCCGGAACGATCATAGGAGAAATATCGTCCTGCTTGGAAGTGTATACCATATATCTTGGCTGAAGATTTACATCAATGTAGAAATTAGAATTAAATAATTGTACTCTGCCCCCCAGCGTACCTTCCAGCCAAAAAGACGACTGTGATGACGATGGAAAGGCTTCAGAAGAATTACTTCCCCCAAATCCACGAACAGGAATTGCCATATACTCCTGATTATAAAATGATCCTGCAACTTTTCCTCCGGCATAAAATCCGTTGAATTCATTCTCTGCATCTTTTGCCAGCATATAGAACGCTCCCAGCTTCACAAAAGGGCCACTTGCTTTCGCATCATAACCATTCTTCTGATACACATTCTTTTCAAAACCTGCCTCTGCAATAGCATGGATATTTCCTTTTATCTTTGAAGAAATAAATCCCTGATATAATTTTCTGTCAGAAAAAAAACCAGCTCCGGTATTCAGTACATCAAGGCCAACCATAAAATTGGGTTCATATTTCTCATGAACCTTGCTCTCTGCTTCCTTTTTCTTGTCTTGTGTCCAGTTTATTATTCCCAATAAACTAAAAAGAAAGGTAAAGATTAGTCTTGTCTTCATTCTCTATTTGATTTTGTCCGGCTTCCAGCTTCTGAACAGGATTCGGAGTTACTAATTCTGAACTTAAATTCTCGTAAGATTTTTTGATTCCGCATCCGGGAGAAACATATGTTGACTTCGTACTGTAATTAATCCTTACTTTAGATTCTGCCCCATTATAGGTAAGCTTAAAATAAACGTCTGTATAAGGCGAATTATCTACACGTAAAGGAATTAACCGGGAATCAATTTTTGCAAGTTTTCCCAGATCCACTTTTCCTGCTCCATAATCTACTGCTACATATAGTGTATCCAGCGTCTTCTCTTTTCCAGTATCCAGTGATCTGAAAGCCACCTTCATTCTGGGAGTTCCTTCTCCACTTTCGCAAATATCATCATCTCCTCCACAGGAAAAAAGCATTCCTAAAAAGCAGATTGCTATGAGAAATTTAAAATATTTCATCTGTATATTTTTATTTTTTTATTTAGTCAGATGGAACTGTCGTTTTATATTAAGATTTGAAACTCAAATTTAAATAAATTATTTTTTAATCAATAATGCTATGTTCTCTACATGGTGCGTTTGTGGGAACATATCTACAGGAAGAATCTTTACCAAAGTATAGTGATCTTTCATCAGAGCAAGATCTCTCGCCTGCGTTGCAGAATTACAGCTTACATAAACTACTTTTTCCGGTGAAAGCTTTAAGATCTGCTCTACTACTTTCTGGTGCATTCCGTCTCTTGGCGGGTCTGTAATTAATACGTCTGCTTTTGGATGATTTTCTAAAAACTCGTCATTAAAGACGTTTTTCATATCTCCACAATAGAAAGTTGTATTCGTTAAACCATTCAATTCAGCATGTTCGATTGCTGCATCGATTGCTTCCTGTACAGATTCTATCCCGATTACCTGTTTTGCATTTCTTGCTACATACTGAGCAATGGTTCCTGTTCCTGTATAAAGGTCATACACTACTTCGTCCCCTTTAAGATCTGCAAATTCCAATGTTTTTCTGTATAATTCCAATGCCTGTTTGTAGTTGGTCTGGAAGAATGATTTCGGCCCAATCTTAAACTTCAGTCCATCCATTTCTTCCATAAGATAGCCTTCTCCAAAATATACATTGATATTTAAATCGTAAATGGAATCATTCTGCTTAGGATTAATAGCATACACTAATGTTTTGATCTGCAGGAATTTTTCTAATAAGAATTCAAAAAGTTTTTCTCTATTTTCTTTTTCTTCTCTGTAAAGCTGGAAAAGAACCATCCATTCTCCTTTGGAGTTTTGTCTCATCATCAAGGTTCTTAAAAAACCTTCTTGGTTTCTTACATCAAAGAAATCCAGGCCGTTATTTACTCCATATTCTTTTACAGCCAGTCTTATTGCATTGGAAGGGTCTTCCTGAAGAAAACACTCTTTCAAATCAAGAATTTTGCTCCACATTCCAGGAATATGGAATCCTAAAGCATCTTTGCTACCGAAGTTTTCTTCAGAACTGATTTCATATTGAGTAAGCCATCTTGCGTTTGAGAAGGAGAACTCCATTTTATTTCTATAAAAATACTGTTCTTCAGCTCCTAGGATTGATACGGTCTCGAAGTCATCAATTCCTCCGATTCTTTTGATATTATTATATACTTCTTCCTGTTTGAAATCAAGCTGTTTTTCGTAGCTCATGTTCTGCCATTTGCATCCTCCACAAGTTCCGAAATGAACACATTTTGGGTCAACTCTGTAAGGTGATTTTTCAAGAACTTCAACTGCTTCGCCTTCATAATATTTTGACTTCGCCTTTTTCACTCTTACATTCACAATATCTCCAGGAATTGCGCCTGTAACCATTACCGCTTTTCCTTCTTCTGTCTTTCCTATTGCCACACCTTTTGCTCCGGCAGTTAATAGCTTTATATTTTCAAGAATTAAATCTCTTTTTTTCTTCCTACTCATTCTAAAATTTTCTATTTTCCTAATTGAAACTTTACGCTTCAGTTTGCAAAAATACAATAAAAAAAACCTTATCCGAAGATAAGGTTTCTATACTGTGTTAAAGTTTATTATTTTGTTGGAGCAGGCTGTGGATTTGCAGGCTGTGGAGCTTGCTGCATTGCAGATGGATCAAGCTGTAATTGCGGCTGCATTTGTGCATTCGGCTCTACTTTTGGAGCTGAAAGACCTGTTTGTTTATCAAGAATAGTTACTAATTCCTGCTCACCAAGGTTTACGAATGATCTGCTGGCAATTTTACCGTCTTTATCAATGATTACAAAGCAAGGTAACTTGAATCCGTATACACCATATTTCTTAGCGATATCAGAGTTAAGACCTCCTTCTCCATAAACGTTCACTCCCTGAATTCCTTTTAAAAGAGAGTTGCTTGTTTTAATGAACTGATCTTTTGTATCGTCTACGTTTACAAATACAAAGTTCATTTTGGATTTATAGAAGTTTACTACTTCTTTTAATACTGGTACTGTAGCTTCACTGATGTAAGGATTCCATGAAGCGTAGAAGAACAGCATATAAGGTTTTCCTTTGTTTTCAGAAAGTTTATAAGCTTTTCCATCCTGCTTTGATACAGCTGCTTCAGGAGCTGCATCTCCGATTTTAAGTCCAGTAATAGCTACCTGCATTTTTAAAAGGTCACTTTTAATGGTAGCATCTTTAATATCTGAATCAATGATTTTTTTAATTTTGTCAATGTTTGCAGCCGGAGTTGTAGGATGAATATCCGCCTGAGCCATTACAAATGCCAAAAGATAATCTTTTGCAGTCTGAGATAAATCTTTCTTTGTTTTTAAATACTGAGCAAACATCTCAGAAGTTGTAATTCCTGTTTTTCCTTTGCTGTTTGCTTCTGCATACTTCTGGAAATCCGGAGTCATTTTTACAAGAAGATATTGTCTGTAAAGCGGGATTGTTTTCACCATCGCTTCTTTGTCAGTTTCTAACTGGGTTTCGTAATCTTTGAAAGCTTTAGAAGCCTTGTAAGACGGATTACCAGACATTGGTCCGTGAGACATTTCATAGTTGGCAAGCAAATTAAGAATGGTAACTTTTATATCATTTTTCTTCCACTCAAGAAGCCCTTTGCTTGGACTGTTTTTCTTTGCTAACTCGTCTACGTTTTTATTAATATCAGCTTCAACTTTGTGCATTCCTTTCAAAAATGCAGCTTCGTCTCCGCCCATCAATCCTCCTAAGTTAACTTTGCTACCGTAATCTGCCAAGAACTTCATACTTGCCGTAAGGAAATCATTGTTCTTTTTAGCATCTCCGGTAATTACATATTCATTTGGGAAAGTAGCTCCGTTTCCTGAAATATTTACTTTTTGTCCTCCTTCAAGATAGATCAGGTTTTGTCTTCCTGCATAGTTGATCACGTACATTCCATCTTTAGGCGCCTCAAAGCTTCCTGAAAAGTTTCCGTCTTTATCTAAACCTATATTAATCAAAGGCAGGGTTCCTACTCCTGAAGCTTCTACAAATTCAATTCTTTCTAATGATGAGCTTCCAGTAATTTTTCCTTTTACCTCTACTTTTTTTGAACAAGACATCACAAAAGCTGTGATGATAAACAATAAAAGATATTTTTTCATTTCAATTTTTAATATTACACAAAAATACGCTTTTTAGGGCTTGCTAATTCACACTAATTATTTTTTTTAAAAATTTTATTATCACCCTTCAAGAGGCACATTTCAATTATTTTAATTGTCTCTTTTTGAATGGCATGCTGTATTTGAAAGTTTAAAAAAAACGATTCAACAACCCTCCAAATATATACTTATTAAATAAAGAATGACTAAAAACCATCAATAAGTTAACAAACTTTAACAGCGCACTACCATTCATAAAAAAATCGCCTCCAAAAATGAAGGCGATTTTTTATGTATTTGAATCAATTCTATCCTTGATCTACAAGAGCAGCCATATATTCTCTGTTCATTCTTGCAATGTTTTCAAGAGAAATACCTTTAGGACATTCTACTTCACATGCTCCGGTGTTTGAACAGTTTCCGAATCCTTCTTCGTCCATAGCTTTCACCATGTTCAGAACTCTTCTCTTAGCTTCTACTCTACCTTGAGGAAGTAATGCATACTGAGAAACTTTAGCTCCTACAAATAGCATTGCAGATCCGTTTTTACATGTAGCCACACAAGCTCCACATCCAATACAAGCAGCTGCATCCATGGCTCTGTCTGCATCTTCTTTTGGAACCGGAATTGCGTTAGCATCCAATGTATTCCCGGAAGTATTTACAGAGATAAAACCTCCTGCAGCCATTACTCTGTCAAATGCGCTTCTGTCTACCATCAAGTCTTTGATAACAGGGAAAGCGGCACTTCTCCAAGGTTCAATAACGATAGTTTCTCCATCTTTGAACATTCTCATGTGAAGCTGGCAGGTTGTGATACCTGTATCCGGCCCATGAGCTCTACCATTGATGTAAAGTGAACACATACCGCAGATTCCTTCACGACAGTCGTGGTCAAAGGCGATAGGTTCTTTTCCTTCGTTAATTAAATTTTCGTTCAGGATATCCAGCATCTCCAAGAATGAAGAGTCTGTAGATACATCTGATATTTTATAGGTCTCAAACTGACCTTTAGTTTTACTATTTTTTTGTCTCCAAATTTTCAGCGTAAGATGTAAGCCTTTTTTTGCACTCATAATGTTATATTTTAGGTTGGAGATTATTTATAACTTCTAGTTTTAACCTCGATGTTGTCATATATCAGTTCTTCTTTATGCAATACTTCCGTATTGATATCGTTACCCTGATATTCCCAAGCTCCGACGTATTTGTAATTTACGTCATCTCTTTCCGCTTCTCCGTCCGGAGTTGAATGGTCTTCACGGAAATGTCCACCACAAGATTCGTTTCTGTGCAGTGCATCGATAGCCATTAATTGTCCAAGTTCAAGGAAGTCTGCTACTCTGAATGCTTTTTCAAGCTCAGTGTTCATTCCTTCTCCTTCTCCCGGTACTTTTACGTTTTTCCAGAAATCGTTTCTTACTTCTTCAATTTCTTTAATTGCTTCTCTCAATCCTTCAGGAGTTCTTCCCATTCCTACTTTATTCCACATAATATTTCCTAACTGCTTGTGGAAATGGTCTACAGAATGAGTTCCTTTATTGTTTAAGAAGAAATCAATTTTTTCTTTAATTCCTTTTTCAGCCTCGTCAAACGCTCCTGAATTGGTAGGAATAGCTCCTGTTCTGATATCGGCAGAAAGATAATCTGCAATCGTGTAAGGAAGTACGAAATATCCGTCAGCAAGACCTTGCATCAATGCAGAAGCACCAAGTCTGTTGGCTCCGTGATCTGAGAAGTTAGCTTCACCAATTACGAAACATCCAGGAATCGTAGACTGAAGGTTGTAATCAACCCATACACCACCCATTGTATAGTGAACTGCAGGATAGATCTTCATTGGAGTTTTATAAGGATCATCAGCAGTAATCTTTTCGTACATTACGAATAAGTTACCATATTTCTCCTCTACCCAGCTCTTACCTAAATCGTAGATCTGCTGATCTGTTGGATTATGAATATGTTTTTCGATAGCGGACTCTTTACCTTTTTTCATGATCTCTGTAGAGAAATCAAGGTAAACTCCTTCCTGAGTATCATTATTTTCAATTCCGAATCCAGCGTCGCATCTTTCCTTAGCTGCTCTTGAAGCAACGTCTCTAGGAACAAGGTTACCGAACGCAGGGTATCTTCTTTCTAAATAGTAATCTCTATCTTCTTCTTTAATATTTTCAGGTCTTAATTTTCCTTCTCTGATAGCTACTGAATCTTCATGTTTTTTAGGAACCCAGATTCTTCCGGAGTTTCTTAATGATTCAGACATCAAAGTCAGTTTAGATTGCTGTGTTCCATGAACCGGAATACAAGTCGGGTGAATCTGTACATAACAAGGGTTTGCAAAGTAAGCTCCTTTTTTGTGAATTTTCCATGCTGCAGAAACGTTTGATCCCATTGCATTGGTAGAAAGGAAATATACGTTTCCGTATCCTCCTGAAGCAATTACTACAGCATGAGCAGAATGTCTTTCAATCTCACCTGTAACAAGGTTTCTCGCGATAATCCCTCTTGCTTTTCCATCAACAATTACAAGGTCAAGCATTTCATGACGGTTGTACATTTTGATTCTACCTTTACCGATCTGACGGCTCATTGCAGAATATGCACCTAATAATAACTGCTGTCCCGTTTGTCCTTTTGCATAGAAAGTTCTTTTTACCTGAACTCCACCAAATGAACGGTTATCTAACTGACCGCCGTAATCTCTACCGAAAGGAACCCCTTGGGAAACACACTGGTCAATAATATTTGCAGAAACTTCAGCTAATCTGTAAACGTTGGCCTCTCTTGCTCTATAGTCACCACCTTTGATGGTATCATAGAACAATCTGTAAGTAGAGTCACCATCTCCCTGGTAATTCTTAGCTGCGTTGATTCCTCCCTGAGCTGCAATAGAGTGCGCTCTTCTTGGTGAATCCTGGTAGCAGAATGCTTTTACATTATATCCCTGCTCAGCTAATGTAGCTGCTGCAGAACCTCCTGCCAAACCTGTACCTACAACAATAATATCAATCTTATCTCTGTTGTTTGGTGCAACAAGGTTCATATGGTCTTTATGATTTTTCCACTTGTCTTTAAGAGGACCCGCTGGAATTCTTGAATCTAATTTACTCATACTAGTATATTGATATTATTGAGTTATAAAATGGAAAAGTGCTACGATGATAAATCCTGCAGGAATAAGGATTGAATACCATGTCCCGAAAGCTTTGATCACCGGCGTATATTTTGGATGTCTTGCTCCGATAGACTGGAATGAAGACTGGAATCCGTGAGCTAAGTGTAATCCTAATAGAACAAAAGAGATCACATACAAAGCCACTCTCCAAAGATCAGCAAACTTCTCATGAAGTTCCGGCCAGAAACGTTCTGCATCCGGAGTCAATCCTTCTACATACTTGTAATTGATTTCATGCAGCCAGAAATCATATAAGTGAAGCGCCAGGAACGCTAAGATAACAGCTCCGGAAATAATCATATTTCTGGACATCCATGAAGAATTCACCGATGCGTTGTTAGCTGCATACTTTACCGGACGCGCTTTATTATTCTTGATTTCAAGCACAAATCCCATAATGAAATGGAAAATTACTGCAAAACCAAGAATAGGCTGCATTAAGAACTGCACAAAAGGATTATAGCCCATGAAGTCTGATGCAGTATTGAATGCATCCTTGTTCAGAACTGATAACAAATTGGTCGTCAAATGCAGTATAAGAAAAATCAGCAAAAATAGAGCTGATAATGCCATAGCATATTTTCTACCTATCGTAGAACTCGTTAAACCTGCCATATAAGTTTAAATTTGAATTTCTACAAAATTAAGAAAGTTTAACAATATCGAAAAGTGAGAAATCTCACAATTAGGCAGTTTGTAATGTTTCTAAATAAGAATTCCATACATTATAGATACAGGAAAACACATAAATTATAAAGCATTATTTAAGATCATAAATCCGGTCTCGGAAAACTACTTTTTGAGAAGATGATGAAAAGGATTTTATTTCAAAATAATCCACTCTTCTTGATGAACAATAGGGATTTATAATATACCGTAGAACTTTTACTTTATCTTCCATATCAGAAACCCAAAAACAGATTTTTTCACCACTTTTTATCGAAAAAATTTTGCTTTTACCTAAAGAATAAATCAACACCTCTTCTTTCTCATTTTCAAAGACATTGCTTCCGGTTCTTACGATCAAAAATACAATTATAGCCATTATTAACCTCATAGAATTTTTGAAGTTAAACTTTAATATGAACGATCTTAATAAATAGATTACCACTGAAACCGACAGCATTTCAAATCCATTCATAGGAATATTTTCAAAAAACAACAGGTCTGTCTCAGCAAACCAATGAATCATTTCCAAAAGAATCTGAATAACAAAGTCATATACACCATTCAACAAGCCAAAATCAATTCCACAGGTAACGAAAGCTGTCATTATAAATGAGAAAACAATAATTATTTCGGAAAAAGGAACAATAACAAAGTTGGCAATAATGGATATGAATGAAAACTGATGAAAATAATACAGCACCAAAGGAAGTGTTGCCAGCTGCGCAGATAAAGATATTGTAATGGTATTAAACAGAAGTTTTTTAAGATAATGATCCTGTTTCGGAAAATGTTTCAACAGAGGCTGATTCAGCCAATAAATTCCAAGAACCGCTAAAAAGCTAAGCTGAAATCCCACGTCAAAAAGCTGCTGTGTATCTCCAATTAAGATAAAAAAAGCGGATAAAGCTAGTGAGTGAAGCAGATCCGGTTTCCGCTGAAGCATTACAAAAATAAAATAGACGCTCAGCATGATACAGGAACGCAAAACCGAATTTCCAAACCCAATAAAAGCAGCAAACAGCCAAATAAAAACCAAGCTTAGAATAACTGCATATTTTCTGAACTGTAAAGGAATAAAACGAATCAGTAAATAGTAGAACATCCCAAAAATAACCACAATATGAGTTCCGGAAATGGCCAGAAAATGGACCAATCCTGACTTATTGAAATCCTGTACAGTAACTGCATCAATCTCTGTACGATCTGCCAGAATGATTCCTTTTAAAAATTCTTTGCTTTTCCGGGACATTATAGTTTTATCAATTTTCTTGAGAACTGTAAATCTATATTGTCGCAGTTGATCTGACAACGTTAAGTCATTTCGTTCTGCAGATACAATTTCATCTGAAATATAAATCTGGTAATCAATGTGCTTTCTTTTGAGATATCGGGTATAATCAAACTGAAAATCATATTGAGGAGCCTTAGGTTGTGTAATATAAGCCTCCGTTTTGTAATAATGAATAAAATCCAGCTCTTTACCATCCTTTGGAACATAAAAAATTGAATTGAAATTTATATTTCCTGCCTGCGCTGTTCCTTCGTATTTTTTATATTTTTCAGTAGTATTTAATTTTTGAGAGATTTTAAAACTAACCGTTTCTTTTTTATTTATCAATACACTGTTTGCCTCTGAATAAGTATTATAGCGATGAAGGATAATTCCTGTTCCAAAGAACAAAAACGCAAGTAAAACAACCTTGATTTTGTGCAGAAAATAAGAGTGAAAACATACTGCAACGAGTACAACCAAGCACATTGCAATTACTGAATAAAATGCAAAGCCTGTCAAAACAAGCTTATCCTGAAAAACAATTCCAAGGATAAAAAATATTACGAGAATAAGGAGAGGCTGCTTTTGCAATTTCAATTAATTATCCAGGTAAAATAGATAATTAATCAATGAGGTATAATCTCTTGAATAACTAAATAAGTGCTTTGCAGCTTATCAAAAGTATCAACAGAACACTTGATTTTTTGCTGTGAAATTAAAGCTTTAAAGTATGTTATTACTTTTTCAGAAATTTATCCGTCAAACGCTTCGTTTCTTTAATATAAAATAAAGGATCTTTCCCATAATCTTCATATTTGAAATCACCTGATTTTTTAGGGATAGCGGGTTCTATCTGAGTTCCTTCATGCCATTCGTTGAAAGATGTGATACTAATGAAATCCGGATTTACTTTAATGGCAGCATCAAACATCTTTTCGTAATACTTTCCATTGTCTCTGTTTTTGAAATTCGCTTCGTTCCATGGACGTATTCTTGTATCGGAATAACCTGGTCCTACACAAGGAATAAAAATCAGATGATGATCTTTAGCGTAGTTGGCCATGAAATCCCAGTTAGCAGTTGTACTTCCATATACAAACCCTTCGCTGGCAAAATAAGTATAGAAACCATCAAAGCCTGCTGAATCAAAAAACTTCGCATCATCTTTTTCAACCCAAAGCCCGATATAAAGCGCATCCAAATCTGTATTTCTGACTGTTTTTTTTCCGTTTTTGGATAACATTTCAGTCCATTCTTCTTTAGGAATTTTATAACTGTCATATACATAAAACAATGGGTTCCCTTCTTTTTTATAGAAAGCGTGATGCTGGGAATAAGTTTTTACAAGATAAGAAAGCTGTTCCTTCAATTCTGAAGTATTTTTATAAAACGGCTCAATGTGGAATGCAATTTTTAAATCAAAACGATCCGCAATATCAAGGTATTTGATAAGACTTTTATCTGTGAATGAATCTTTTCCCAGCCAACTTACTACAACGACTCCTACTCCGGATTCTTTGATCATTTTCATATGTTTTTCAATGATCTTTGTATCATTGGAACTGTAATTTCCCAGTGCAGGATAAAAATTAGCCCCAATATCATCTCCACCTTTGTGTTGTCCCAGATTATTCCATTTCGGATTATTCCAATGAGGAAGAATTTCATGGTTCCAATGTTGATAACTTCCATCCGTTGCAGGATTTCCATACCAGCCATAGTAGAATATCTGAACTTGATCCCTTGAGTCGCTCTGCTGAGCAAAGCTTTTCGAGAAAAATAATGTAAATACCAATAATAACAGAAAACGGTTACAATAATTCATAGTTAAAAAGCAGATTAAATTCTCAAAAACCTTAATAAAATTATACTTTTAATATCACCTCAGCAGCATGATCACTGGCTCCTTTTCCTCCCAACTTTTCTCTCAGAAGACTGTAGTCATTCAGAACCTGTGTTCTTTTGTCTCCATCAATAATTTTATTGAGTTCTTCTACCAGGTTTTGGGTATTCAGATCATTTTGAATAAGTTCTTTCACCACTTCCCTGTCCATGATAAGATTAACAAGGGAAATATAATTGATATTTTTTACTAGTCTCTTAGCAATAGCATAGGAAATTTTGCTTCCGCGATAGCAAACCACTTCAGGAATATTCAGTAAAGCGGTTTCCAGCGTAGCTGTTCCTGAAGTAACAAGAGCTGCCTTGGAACATCTCAGCAAATCATAAGTTTTATTGGATACAAAATGAACATTATCATCTACATATTTCTGATAAAACTCTTTAGGAAGACTTGGTGCTCCAGCAATCACAAACTGATAATCTTTAAAATATGGTCTTACGGAGAGCATTATTTCAAGCATTTTCTCCACTTCCTGTTCTCTGGAACCTGGCAGAAGTGCAATGATTTCTTTTTCGTTCAGTCCGTGTTCCGATTTGAAATTTTCAATATTGATTTCCGGCAGATCTGAAATAGCATCCAGCAATGGATGGCCGACAAAATGGGAATGGACACCATGTTTTCTGTAAAAATCTTCTTCAAAAGGAAGAATGACCATCATTTCATCCACATATTTTTTGATAATCTCTACTCTGCCTTCTTTCCATGCCCAAAGCTGTGGAGAAATATAATACACTACTTTGATCCCGAGTTCTTTGGCAAATCTTGCAATTCTCAGGTTGAAACCAGGATAATCTACTAAAATCAAAACATCAGGTCTGTTCTTCTGAATATCCTCTTTACAGAATTTAATATTATTCAGAATGGTTCTGAGATTCATCACTACTTCCAGAAAGCCCATAAAAGCCAGATCACGGTAATGTTTCACCAGTGTTCCGCCCTGAGTTTTCATCAGATCACCACCCCAAAATCTGAACTCCGCATTCGGATCCTTTTGTTTTAAGGCTTTCATCAAGTTGCTTCCATGCAAATCACCTGAAGCTTCTCCTGCAATAATATAATACTTCATTTCTATAGTAAGGATAGAGAACAAATTAAAATAGATATGATCTTAATTCGTAAATTTGTTCAAAGATAATGATAAAAAATGTCAGAAGAATTTGAAATCCGGAATAAAGTTGCCGAAAGCGGCCTTATCAATTTTGATCTTTCCACTTTACTTCCAAAGGGAGAAAGAAAGGGAATTGACCTGAAAGATTTTCTTTTTCAGGAAATGATCCTGAAAGAAAAAGATTTTCGTGAAAAGGTAGAGGCTATAGATACTGAACTATACAAAGACTCATACATATACATTTACAATTCTGTAGATACAATCATCCCGCTTTGGGCTTATTTTGTATTGACAGCAAAACTTACTGATGTTGCCAAAAAAATAGTCTTCGGAAACCGTGAGGATCTTGATGTTATTTTAATGCACAATGCCATTCAGACTCATGATTTTGAGGAAATGAGAGGCAAAAGAGTTCTGGTAAAAGGTTGTTCAGATAAAGATATTCCTGAAAATGCATATATAGAACTGGTAGAACAGTTAAAACCAATTGTAAAATCTCTGATGTTCGGAGAAGCCTGTTCTAATGTGCCGATCATAAAGAACTAATATGAACAAATATCTATCAGCCTTATTTTTGTTTATTATTTTTCTTGGTATCTACTATTTCGGAAGTTTTTCAAAAATTCCTTTTGCCGATTGTGTAGGATTTGTGTTGAGTGCAGAAAAAGGAATATGGGAAACAACTGCTTCAGCAACAAGTCACTTTTTATATATCAATACTGTTATCTTTATTAAAAACCTGACAGGTATTAATGCTATTGAAGCAAGCCGGTTTCTTGTTGTTTCTTCAGGAGCAGCAACAGTTTCTGTTGTTTATCTCACAGTGAAAAGCATTTCAAAAACAGAATGGGCATCACTTGTAGCTGCTTTTGTTTTCGGATTCAGTTTCTCGTTTTGGAGAAATGCGGAGATCGTGGAAGTATATACTTATAACTCCCTGTGGGTAAGTCTTTTTTTCTTTTCAGTTATAAAAAGTTTTATTGAAAAGAAAAGAATTTACATCCTTTTAAGTAGCCTGTTTTTAGGGATCAGCTTATGGGTCCATATTCAAAATATACTGCTAATACCTTCTTTATTAGTTTTTTTATTTTACTTCAGAAATGAAAAGAAATATGCAATGGCTTCACTACTGATTTTTGCAGCATTGTTTAGCTCTTTGTTTATTCTGAATATTTCCCAGGGGCTCCCCTTCAAATCGCCGTATAGCTCTGATCAGGGAACATGGGTGGAAGATTCTTTGAAAAAAAGTACAATTCAGTATGTGAAAGATTTTTTCCAATCTTTTGCCTATCTTATTTATAATTTCAATTTATTTACATTTTTCGGAGTCACAGGTATTCTGCTTTTATACAAGACTAATCAAAAAATGTTTTTTGTTTTTACTGCCGGAGCAGTATGCGTATATGGATTTTCTACGTTTTATGCCGTATCCGATAATTATGTATTCTTTTTACCCTTCAATATTATTTTTGCGTTATCCATTGGGTATGGTCTTTCTTCTGAAAAGTATACCCGTTTAAGAAAATTCTCCTGGGTATGCCTGTTGATTCCTGTGGGCTACTTCGTTTTTTATAAAGTCGCATTTTTAACAGAGAAAGGAAAAGAATTTCATACAAATAAGGAATACAAAGGCGGTCTGGATTATTATGTTCTTCCATGGATGAATAATAATGTGGGTATTCTGGAGTTCACCATTGATAAAAAGCAAGCACCAGAACCTATAGACTGGATGACAATAAGCGCTGTAGAGTACATAAAGGTGCTAAAAAGCAAAGGTTATACAGAAGAACAGATCAGAAAACTTTAACAATAATTATGAAAGGTGGCCATTTTATGAGGCATATTTTTTGATAACTTTGATTTACTTAATACTAACAAACACAAAAAATGAGTTTAATCGACCTACTTACAGGGAACACAGGCAACCAGGTTGCTGAACAGGCTGAAAACAAATTCGGAATCAGCAAAAATCAGGTAATTGCCCTATTGGCTGTAGCTACCCCTCTCATTATTTCTTATCTTAGAAATAAATCTCAGGACGCTAAAGAAGCCGAAGCTTTAAATAATGCTCTAGATAAAGACCATAACGGAAGTATTTTAAATGACGCTTCTCAGATTGAAGCAAGACAGGCTGAAGGTGGATCTATTCTTGATCATATCTTTGGAGGACAAAAAAGTACTGTTGAAAACCAGCTGTCACAAAACACAGGCATTTCAATTGACAAAATAGGTCCTATCCTTGCGATGCTGGCACCTGTAGTAATGGGATACATCGGACAGCAGAAACAACAGAGTAATGTAGGAGCAGGAGGCCTAGGAGATCTTTTAGGAGGAATTCTGGGGAATGCCTCTAATCAGGCTCAAGCTCAACAGTCTAATCCATTGAATGACATTCTTGGAAGTGTATTAGGAAATGGCGGACAATCTCAATCATCAGGAAATCCTCTGAACGATATACTTGGAAGTGTATTGGGTGGTGGTAACCAACAACAAGGTGGCGGCGGTTTAGGCAGCATTCTTGGAAATATTCTTGGAGGTAAATAATTAATTTAATTTTCATAAAAAAAGACCGGAGAGATGATCTTCGGTCTTTTTTATTTTGGTTATTTTTTAGATTTTTCTTCAGAAACAGCAAAAGATTTTGAGGTTTTTTTCGGTCTTCTTTTCCCATAACTTCCTGAATTGATTTTTCCTCTTCTTGATTTTTTGTCTCCTTTTCCCATAGTAATTATGTATTTGTTAATCACGAATTTAAAAAATACAACTTTAAAATACAAGTAATGAAGCTGTTAAAGTTTTATAAATTAGGAAGAAAGCAGGAAGATGGAGGCTGGAAGTGACGATAAGATTACTATTTCAATTCTCTGTAATCACATCAAAATTTACACTTTATACTTTCTGAGAATGGCTGTTTTTAGATAATTTCAGACCTGCGATACTTCCCTCTTCTAGCTTCCATCTCCCAGCCTTTCTACACTTCTATCGTTTTCCATTTTCCCTTTTTGAATAGGATAAAAGCAACTATTGTAATCAGGGTTTCTGCGGCAGGAATAGAAATAAAAACCCCTTTTGGACCCATGTCAAGATATTTTGACAGAAAATACGCCAGAGGAATCTGAAACAGCCAGAATCCAAAAAGATTAACCCATGTAGGCGTCCACGTATCTCCTGCTCCATTGAATGCATTGATCATCACCATTCCTATTCCATAAAAGATAAACCCTGTGCTCATAATTTGAAGGGCATTTTTCGCAAAATCTTTAATAGTCGTTTCCTGAGTGAAAAAACCCACTAAAAAATTTCCCATAAAAATAAATATCAGACTTACAATCAACATAAAGATGACATTATATTTCACGGTTTTCATTACCGACTGCTCTGCCCTCAGCATTTCATTTGCTCCCATATTCTGCCCTACCAGCGTAGATGCGGCATTGCTTAATCCCCAGGCCGGAAGCATAAAGAACATCATCAGTCTTAGAGCGGTCTGGTAACCGGCAGATGCATTTTCTCCTCCTGTGGTCGCTACCAATTCTGCAAGGAAAATCCAGCTGCATGAAGCAATAACAAACTGAAAGATTCCAGGGGTTGCAATCTTTATAATGGATTTGATTAATTCATAATTTGGTTTAAAATATGGAATCTTTATTCGGATTTGAGTATCAGCTACTAAAAGATGGTACAACTGGTAAATCACCCCAATACTTCGCCCTATTGTTGTTGCCAAAGCCGCCCCTGTTAATCCCAAAGCAGGAACAGGGCCTAACCCTTTTATCAGAATCGGGCAGAGAATAATGTTGGCAATATTTGCAATCCATAAACTTTTCATCGCAATCGTTGCATTTCCTGCTCCTCTGAAGATCCCGTTAATTAAAAATAAAAGCATTATTATCGTACTGCTTCCCATCATAATTCTGGTAAAATTCTTCCCATAAGCTGCTGCTTCAGGTTTTGATCCCATCAATATGAGGATTTCCTCAGCATAAATCACTCCTAGTAAGCTTAAAACAAAAGTAATCGCAAAAGAAACGAGCAATACCTGCGCCGCACTCCTGGAAGCCTGCTCCGGATTTTTCTCCCCGATCCGTCTTGCCACCAAAGCTGTTGCCGCCATACTCATGCCAATCGCAATAGAATACATCACCGAAAGCACAGATTCGGTAAGTCCCACAGTCTGAATAGCAAAACCACTTTCTTTCAGATGTCCGACAAAATACAGATCAACAAGTGCAAATACAGATTCCATAGCCATTTCCAGCATCATGGGAATCGCTAAAAGCAATACAGCACTTCTGATATTCACTTTCGTGAAGTCAGTTTCTTCGCCACTGAATGCTTTTTTCAAAAAGTCAATATATTTTGTCATGATTCTTTTTAGTTTACTTAGCAAAAGTATTCATTCAAAAGCAATTAAAAGTTGGCATATGAAAAGTTTTTAATAAGATTGTTCTTGTAAGAAAATCGAAAGTATAATAAAAGCTTAGCGTAATATGGTGAGCTTTGAAAGAAACCCGGACACCTGTAAGTTATAGAAGCTCTGGATTATGCCCGGAAATATGAGAAACCTGAAATCATTACGCTTTTGGAGTAATTTCAATTCAGGATATTCAAAATGGAGTTTTGCAATTCTATAATTAATACGAGAATAATCTGATTAATAGAGCGATATTATTATCAAAACTTAGCAATTGGTAATAAAATTTAATTTAGATTTGTATATTCTTAAAAATCATCCTTATGAAAAAAATAATCTCTACTACCTTTCTATTTGGAATGCTATTATCTGGCAGCATGCTCTCTGCACAGAAGATGACTCAGGAAAAGATGAAAGCCATCTATTCTGATGATGTGGCAACATTTAAAAAGCAGTTTGCCCCGGGAGATTACAACAAATGCTTTCTCGTTGGAAATATAGCTTATTCACCTCTTGGCTTCAGTGTAATGTCTGATAGAAAGAATATTATACATTTCCTTTTGGACAACAAGGCCAACGTTAATAAAAAATGTCAGAACAAAACACCTCTTGAAGTAGCCGATGATACAAAAGGCACCGAAGAAATAAAGAAAATTCTGACAGAAAAAGGGGGTAATAGAAATTAAAAAACCTGAAAACAACATACGAAACTTCCGAAAGGAAGTTTTTTTTATTTATAAAACCTGCAAAAATCTTATCTTTGCCAACGAAAAATTCAAGGTTCGGAATTGAACCTTAAACATTGAACTTTAAACAAATAATTATGTTTCGATCACACACCAACGGAGAGCTATCTCTGAAAAATCTGAATGAAGAAGTTACACTATCAGGATGGGTACAAACTATCCGTGATAAAGGATTTATGATTTGGGTAGATCTTCGAGATCGTTACGGAATTACCCAGCTGGTTTTTGACCAGGAGCGTTCTTCTGCACAACTAATGGAAGAAGCTAAAAAACTGGGCCGTGAATTTGTGATTCAGGCTACCGGAAGAGTTATTGAGAGAGTGAGCAAAAACCCTAATATTCCAACAGGGGAAATTGAAATTCTGGTAGAAAAACTAACGATTCTGAATGATTCACAGCTTCCTCCTTTCACCATTGAGGATGAAACAGACGGCGGTGAGGAACTAAGAATGAAATACCGTTATCTGGATATCAGAAGAAATCCGGTAAAAGATAAATTGATCTTCCGCCATAAAATGGCACAGAAAGTAAGAAATTATTTATCTGAAGAAGGTTTCATTGAAGTAGAAACACCTGTTTTGATCAAATCTACTCCGGAAGGAGCAAGAGACTTTGTTGTACCAAGCAGAATGAATCCAGGACAATTTTATGCATTGCCTCAGTCTCCACAAACTTTCAAACAGCTTTTGATGGTAGGCGGAATGGATAAATATTTCCAGATTGTAAAGTGTTTCCGTGATGAGGATTTAAGAGCTGACAGACAGCCGGAGTTTACACAGATCGACTGTGAAATGGCTTTCGTAGAGCAGGAAGATGTCATGAACGTATTTGAAGGAATGACAAAAACTCTTTTAAAAGATATTACAGGTCAGAAATTCGGAGATTTCCCAAGAATGACTTTCGCAGACGCGATGAGAAAATACGGAAATGACAAACCGGATATCCGTTTCGGAATGGAGTTCGTAGAACTGAATGAACTGGTAAAAGGAAAAGATTTTAAAATATTTGATGATGCAGAATTAGTTGTCGGAATCAATGTAGAAGGATGCGCAGACTATACAAGAAAGCAGATTGACGAGCTTGTTGATTGGGTAAAACGCCCTCAGGTTGGAGCTTCAGGAATGGTTTGGGCTAAATTCCAGAATGATGGAGTAAAAACCTCATCGGTAAACAAATTCTATAATGAAGAAGATTTAGCAAAAATCATCGAAAAATTCGGAGCAAAAGAAGGAGACTTAATGTTGATTCTTTCCGGAAATGAAAATAAAGTAAGAGCTCAGCTTTCTGCTTTAAGAATGGAGCTTGGAAACCGTTTGGGATTGAGAAAAGGAAATGAGTTTGCACCACTTTGGGTAGTTGATTTCCCACTATTGGAATGGGATGAAGACACGGAAAGATTCCATGCAATGCACCACCCTTTCACGTCTCCAAAACCTGAAGACATCCATTTATTGGAAACAGATCCAGGAAAAGCAAGAGCCAACGCGTATGATATGGTTCTGAACGGAAACGAAATTGGAGGTGGATCTATCAGAATTTTTGACAGAGAACTGCAGTCCAGAATGTTTGATTTATTAGGATTTACCAGAGAAGAGGCAGAAGCTCAGTTTGGATTCCTGATGAATGCCTTCAAATATGGCGCTCCGCCACATGGAGGTTTAGCATTCGGATTTGACCGTCTGGTAGCTATACTTGACGGAAACGAAGTCATCAGAGATTATATCGCATTCCCTAAGAACAATTCAGGACGAGATGTAATGATTGACGCGCCTGCTTCTATTGCGGATGCACAGCTCGACGAACTGGAATTACAATTGAATTTAAAAGCATAAATGTAAAGCGGGGTATTTGCCCCGCTTTTTTTATATTCTGAATTACGTGAATCATTATTTAATTTTAGATTTATCAATCCTTTATACTAACAATATTACTTAAAAATAAATTTTCATTATACAACATTATTTGAAGTGCATAACATTACAGATTTCAGCATACTTTATTAATTTGTTAATAAAAATAAACTTTATGTTAGTATAAAGTACGGTTTCAGTTACCATATCAATTATTAGTGAAATAACTTAATTTTAAATTTTATAGTAAAAATTAATGGGAAAATAATAAATCGTCGAAATTAATACACTTTTAAAACAAAAACACAACAAAACAATCATTATATTATGTTATATACAAACATAATCTTTTATTAATATATTTACAACATACAGCTAAATTATATTGAAGACTTAATCAAAATTTAGGAATTGATTAATTTTAATCTTGTGCGTATGATAATAATATAGCTGCTCATATCGAAACACCTGATCACCAAACCAATATTAAATAATATGAAAAGTAAACTATTACTATTATCAGGATGCCTTGTTTTGGCATTGAATTCATGTAGGTCGGATCTTGAAAACACACAAACAGATTCAATAGAACCTGTGACAGAGAACTTAGCCAATGCAAAAATTCACAAATTATTAATTGACGGAAAGCATACTTATGTCAATGAAATAAATGGAGAATATTTTTACGCAGAAGATATTACCATTAGCCCGGAACAGTTTAATATATTACAGAAGCAGGCCAATCCTGCAACATCAACAGCAGAGAAAAGCACCATTGTAAGCTCTTTTATTAAGACCTGGCCGAATGCAACAGTCTATTATACATTACCCAGCCAGGGAAGTCTGAGTACTCAGAATTACAATACATTCCTTACCAATATCAACAAAGCGTTTGATATGATTTCCTCTCAAACCAGTATGCAGTTTGTTGAACGTACCAATCAAACAGAATACATCACTTTTACTTATACAACGAGCAACAGCTCCCCGCTTGGATGGCAAAAAAACAGAGTTAACGGTATTAAAATTTATAATATTACTTATCCCGCAATTATTGCACACGAAATCATGCATTCCATGGGAATCATGCATGAACAGTGCCGTCCGGACAGAGATCAGTATATTATTGTAGATGTTAACAAAGCAACAGAAGGAAGCCGTCACAACTTCAATCTTTATAATGATTATGCCGGACATGGTGCTTTTGATTTCGGATCAGTGATGATGTACCAGTCTACAGACTTTGCTATAAATGCAAGCCAGCCGGTAATGACAAAACTGGACGGATCCACATTTACCAAGCAAAGGACAGGATTGTCTGCCGGTGATTATGCTGGAATCAATCATTTGTACGGACCTGTGAATGCCACTTCTGCAATCAACGGAACTTATACAATGACAACAGCTTTAGCGAGTGATAAAAATTTAGATATTTCCGGAAGTTCTACTACAGACGGAACCAGCGTAATTTTGTATTCAGCTTCTACAGGAAATAATCAGAGATTTACTTTCAGCAAATCAGACCATGGCTATTATATCATCAAATCTATACTGGATCCTACAAAGGTGTTAACCGTAAAAAGTAACGGAACAACGAATGGAACTGCTGTTGAATTAAGAACCAATTCCAATACAGATTCTCAAAAATGGTTATTATTTAATCTCGGAAACAATGGCTTTGGATTTGCTCCTAAGAATGCTCCGGCACTGAGATTAGAAGTAAAGAATGGCTTAACAACTAATCTTACCCCTATTGTAATCGGCACTACGGATCAAACAGTTCAGCCTTCTACAAAGCAGCGTTTTATACTTACAAAAGTTAACTAAACATTTTTCGTACTAATAAAGAGGTTAGGAAATGTACTTCCTAACCTCTTTTGTTTTTTTATATAATTCCTGCTTTATAATTACTAAATCATCTTCAACATCTGCTCTCTTCCCAGCCCGGTAGAAAGATAAGCTACAGGAATACCTAATTCGGCTTCAAGAAATGATAGAAACTCAACAACTTCTTTTGGCAGCTCCGATGGACTTTTCATCGTAGAAAAATCAGCATCCCATCCATTCATCCATTTCAGTATTGGCTTCCGGTTTTCAGGAAGTAAACCTGAAATATCTACGGTTTTTCCATCTTCCAGTTCATAATGAGTACATACAGCTACAGATTTCAATCCGCTTAAAACATCCGCTTTCGTCAGGACCAGCTGAGTTACACCATTGATCATTACTGCATACTTTAGTGCAGGTAAATCCAGCCAGCCTGTTCTTCTCGGACGTCCGGTATTGGAACCAAATTCATTTCCTTTCGTTCTGATCTCTTCACCCAATTCATCAAATAATTCTGTTGGAAATACTCCATTCCCTACTCTTGTACAGTATGCTTTAGCAATCCCAAACACCTCACCGATCTTTTTCGGTGAAACACCTAATCCGCTGCTCGCTCCCGAAGCTGTTGTGGAAGAAGAGGTAACATAAGGATAAGTTCCGTGGTCAATATCCAGCATCGCTGCCTGAGATCCTTCTGCCAATATTGTTTTTCCTTCTGCCAAAGCGTTATTCAGGTATATTTCCGTTTCAGTACATTTGAATCTCTTCAGAAAATCTACGGCATCAAAAAACTCTTTGCTGATCTCCTCTAAAGAAGGAAGCTCTGTATTTCCTTCAGCAAGCATTTTATAATCTCTTGCTAAAATATGCTGAACTCTGTTTTTAAAATCAGGAGCAAACATATCTCCTATTCTTACATTCTGTCTTAAAATCTTATTTGAATAGGCCTGTGCAATTCCGTTTTTCGTAGTTCCAATGGTTGTATAATCAGAACTTTCTTCCATAAAAACATCAAGAAGCTTATGAGTAGGCAATACAAAGTGTGCTTTCAGCGAAATAATTATATTCGTTTCCGGCTGAACTGTGTTATCAAAAGCCTGAAGATTGATAATTTCTTTTTTAAAGCTCACAGGATCCAGAACGGTTCCTGTGCCTATTACATTCTGTACCCCTTTCATAAAGATCCCCGAAGGAATCATTTTAAGCGTTATTCTACGCCCGTTTCTCTCAATACTGTGCCCAGCGTTAGATCCGCCATTAAAACGCGCTGTAATATCATAATTTTCACTGATAAGATCAATAAACTTCCCTTTACCTTCATCTCCCCATTGTAATCCTAATACAATATCCATATTCGTACTTTAATTTTTATGGGACAAAGCTATGACAGTCAATGAGAAACACCATTGCCATTTGGCAAAAAGAGAATTTAGTTGTACAATCTATACTGTATAAAGTACAATGTATAATATATTAATGCTTAACTTTTGGAAGTTTTGTTTGGAGGCTCTCAAACGCTACCACTCTCCAACTCTCTAACTTACATCTAGACTATATTCCTCCTGATGCGGCTAAGGGACGAAGGAGTAACTCCAAGATAAGACGCCAGCATAGATTGTGGCACTCTGTTGGCAAGACCCGGATAATGATTTAAAAAGTGAATATAACGGGATTTTGCATCCTGATTCAGCATGATACTCGCCACCTTCAGCTTATTCTCCACCACAAATGCATGGATTCTTGCAAATAAAACCGGCCATACTGTTATTTTCTCTTCCAGAATTTTAAAATGTTTAAGATCTATTACCAGCAATACAGCATCAGTAATAGCTTCAATATCTTCATGAGCAGGCAGCTGATCGGTAAACCCCTGAAAATCTCCGATAAATCTTCCTTCGTAAATAAAATAGCGGGTAAAATCATCCCCCTGTTTATTATAATACAAAGACCGGAAAACCCCTTCTTTTACAAAAGCAATTCTTTGGCTCACCTTTCCTGCTTCTATAAAAGGATCTCCTTTCTTTACAGTGATTTCCTGAATTCCTTCAGCAATCAAAAGTTCATCCTGAGGATTCAGCGTCCCGAATTTTTTGATATAATTAAAAAGCTCTTCCATATTTTTGTTGTAACCACGGATTACGGAAATATAAAGGTATAAAAGTCGGCGCTAAAAACAATTGTCATTTGACAAAAAGCTGGTTAAAGGTACCACACAGGCCCCCAACGGCATGTTAATTGCTTGATTTTTAAAAACGTAAGACAATGAAAGCAATTTGGAATGGCGCCATTGGCTTCGGTTTAGTCAACATTCCTGTTAAAATTTATTCGGCAACGGAAACCACAAAATTGGATCTCGATATGCTCGACAAATCTGATTTTTCCAATATCCGGTTCAAAAGAGTAAATGAGAATACAGGAAAAGAAGTAAAATGGGAAAATATCGTCAAAGGTTATCTCATGGACGACAAATATATTGTTCTCGATGAGGAAGATTACGAAGCTGCAAGCCCCGAAAAGACAAAAATACTCTCTATTGACCAGTTTGTAAAGGAGGTGGAAGTAGACAGTATGTATTTTGAAACCCCTTATTATCTGGAACCTCAGAAAAATGGAGAAAATGCTTACAGACTTTTACTGAAAGCACTTGAAAAAACCGCCATGGTAGGAATCGGAACATTTGTGCTCCGTGAAACGGAAGCTATTGGAATGATCCGCCCGTACAAAGATGATATCCTTGTCCTCAACCGTTTGAGGTTTGATCAGGAAATAAGGGATTATAAAGATTTAAAAATCCCTGCTCAAAAAGCTCCGAAACCGGCAGAACTTAAAATGGCGGTTAATCTTATCGAGCAGCTTTCCCAGGAATTTGATCCTGCGATGTACAAAGACACCTATTCTGATGAACTGATGAAGATCATTAAGCAGAAAGCAAAAGGTAAAAATATAAAAGCTAAAAAAGCACAGCCAGCAAAAGAAGGCAAAGTGATTGACCTCATGGCACAGTTAAAAGCCAGTCTGAATACTTCTAAATCCAAATCCGCATCATAATGGCTCTCAAAGATTATAATAACAAAAGGAAGTTCGATGAAACCAGCGAACCAAAAGGAAAAACGAAGAAAAGTAAAGACAAACTTATTTTTGTTATTCAGAGACACGCTGCTTCGAGGCTACATTACGATTTCCGGCTTGAAATGGAAGGTGTACTGAAAAGCTGGGCTGTTCCCAAAGGCCCTTCTTTAGATCCAAAAGATAAACGCCTGGCCATGATGGTAGAAGATCATCCTTACGATTATAAAGATTTTGAAGGCAATATTCCGGAGGGAAATTATGGTGCCGGACAAGTGGAGGTTTGGGATAGCGGCATTTATGAACCTTTGGAAGAAAACACTAAACTGTCTGATGAAAAAGAACTGTTGAAAGAGTTGCATGCCGGTTCTCTAAAATTCATTTTACACGGTAAAAAGCTGAAAGGTGAATTTGCTTTGGTTAAAATGAAAAACACAGAGGATAATGCATGGCTGCTGATCAAACATAAGGATGAATTTGCAGAAAGTCCTTATGACGCTGAAGAAAACACCTCACCAAAATCTTTGGTTACTCAGTTCTTGGAGGAAAAAAAAAGTCTAAAAACAAAAGAAAAAAAAAAGTCATAATCTCTGAGAAACCGTTCAGAAGTTTTAATTCTTTAACGAACGAAAAAAAATTAAAGTCTTTTATCAGGCCTATGCTGGCCAAACTTTCCGAAGAAGCCTTCAATGATAAAGACTGGATTTTTGAAATAAAATGGGACGGCTACAGAGCAATTGCCGATTTAAGTGATGACGTCCCTCTCTTCTATTCCCGGAACGGAATTTCATTTGTATCCAAATTTGAAAAAATAGCCCTGGAATTTGAAAAACAGAAACATCATATGATTCTGGACGGCGAAGTTGTAGCCTATGACGAACAGGGAAAGCCTAATTTTCAGTTTCTGCAGCAAATCGGGGATAATCCTGACACTGCTCTTATCTACCATGTTTTTGACCTTCTATGGCTGAATGGCCATTCTACCGAAGACCTCCCCCTTATCCAGCGAAAGGAACTTTTAAAAGAAGCTCTGACGGAAACTGATCATATTAAATATTGTGATCATATCCCGGAAAAAGGTATTGAGTTTTTTGCACAGATGAGAAAAATGCAATTGGAAGGGATGATTGCGAAACGGGCAGAAAGTTTATATATCGAAAATCACAGAACCAATGACTGGCTTAAAATCAAATTTTCAAATACAGAAGAAGTTATTATTTGTGGCTTTACAGAACCCAGAGGTTCCCGGAAAAATTTCGGTGCCTTAATTTTAGGAAAATATTTGAATGGAAAGCTTACTTATTGTGGACATACAGGAACAGGCTTCAATATTACCTCTTTAAAAGAGCTTTACCAGAGACTTCAGAAGCTGATAATACAATCTTCTCCATTTGAAACAATTCCTAAGACCAATATGCCTGTAACATGGACAAAGCCTGAACTGATCTGTGAAATCAAATATTCTGACATTACACGCGACGGAATTTTCAGGCATCCTGTTTTTATAGGGATACGAGAAGACAAAGATCTTAAAGATATCAAAGGTTCATCCTTCACCGAAAAATCTAAAGAAATGAAAACGAAATCATCATCAAAAAAAACTGAAGTTTCTGCGAAAGAAAAAGAAATCACTCTGGACAAACACACGGTAAAACTTACGAATCAGGATAAAATCTACTTCCCAAAAGACGGTATTACTAAAGGAGATGTTATTGATTATTATCAATCTGTAGCCAATTATATTCTGCCTCATTTAAAAAACCGTCCGCTGTCTCTCAACCGCTTTCCTAATGGAATTGAAGAACAGGGCTTTTACCAGAAAGATGCGGGAGATCATATTCCGGATTGGATAAAAACCACACAGGTATATTCTGAATCCAACGATAAATACATTGATTATATTTATTGCAATGACAAAGCAACTCTAGCCTATCTTAATAATTTAGGATGCATTGATCTCAATCCCTGGAACAGTTCTTTACCGGATCTTGAGCATCCTGATTATTTGGTGTTAGATCTTGATCCATCTTCCAAAAATGTATTTGATGAGGTGATTGAAACAGCACTTCAGGTGAATGAAGTTTTAAAAATGATTAAAGTAAAAGGATATTGCAAAACTTCCGGAAGTACAGGAATTCATATTTATATTCCGATGGGAGCACATTATGATTTTGATCAGGTAAAAGATTTTGCCAATATTCTTATGAAACAGGTCAATGACAGACTTCCTGAGATCACTACTTTAGAAAGAAGCCTTCAAAAAAGAGATCATAAAAAAATCTATCTTGATTATCTGCAGAACAGAACAGGACAAACCCTGGCAAGTGCTTACAGCTTAAGACCTAAACAGGGAGCTTCAGTTTCCATGCCTTTGGATTGGGATGAATTGAAGCCTGGATTGAAACCTACAGATTTTAATATTAATAATGCTCTGGAAAGAATCCAGGAAAAAGAAGATTTGTTCAAACCGGTTTTGGGTAAGGGAATTGATATGATGAAAGCCCTGGAATTGCTGCAAAATATTGATTAATTTCTATACTTTTGCCTGCTAAACTTTTACCCATGGATGAATCACTCAAATTACAGATAATTTTCAATGAAGATACAGAAAACAAAAATCAGAAGTTTTTCTTTCAATATCTCTGGAAAAAACATTTTGCTGAACTTAAAAAGGTGATTATATATGCTATACTGTTTCTAGCGTTGGGATTTCTTCCTCTGGAGTTTCTTAATCTTGGTCCTGTTGCCAACATTTTTAAATATGGAGGAGTCTTATTCTCGGGATATATTTTTTTAATCTTATACTACTATTTCAGAAGTAAAAATAAAACTTTCAAGTTAGTAGAAGAACAAATTGATGATCTAAGAAAGATGAAAGATAAAATCAGTTTTATAACACTTCATCAGGATAGTATCACATTCAAAAACCCATTGATCACAATAAATTGTATCTGGGATAAAACTACTTATAAAATTATTGATCGGTATCTTATTGTGAATATTCTCAATAACAAAATCAGTTTTATTCTTACAGAATCTGAATTTAAAGAAAATGAATATAACATTTTATTAGATTTTCTTCAGCAATATTCTAAAAAAGAGAAATAAAAATATCCTTATCTACTTCCATATAAAAACTCCTGTATTGTTTAATACAGGAGTCTTTTTTATCAATGAATTACTTATTGTAAACATGAATATCTCGTTGTGGAAAAGGAATTCCAATTCCCGCTTTATCGAGAGCTTCTTTACAACCGATGATTAGTTCTTCGTTCATCGCCCAATAGTTTTCTGTAGAAGTACTTACTCTTACCGATAAATTGACAGCGCTTTCTCCAAGCTCGGTAACCACTACCTGCGGAACAGGTGTTGCAAGAGCATATTGATTATTTTTAATGACATTCATTAAAAGCTCTTTGGTCTGCTTAAGATCTGCATCATATGCAACTCCGATATCCAATGATGTTCTTCTTGTTCCCAGTTGGGTAAAATTGGTAATACTATTATTTGAAACCACACCATTGGGAATAACGATCAATTGGTTTTGTGGTGTAACCAGTTTTGTATGGAAAATATCTATTGCCTGTACCGTTCCTGAAACTCCGGAACTGGTAGAAATAAAGTCGCCAATTTTAAAAGGCTTTAATAATAAAATTAAAATTCCTCCTGCAAAATTCGTCAGAGAGCCTTGTAAAGCTAAACCTACCGCCAAACCTGCCGCACCAATCATAGCAACAAATGCAGATGTCTGAACCCCCAATTGAGTTACAACAACGATAAACAACAGAATATTAAGTCCCCAGTTGATAATATTCAACAGAAAATGCTGCAGAGAAGCTTCCATGTTACGTTTTTTAAAACCTTTCTCAACCAGTTTTTTAATCATTCTGATCATCCATGAGCCAATCAGATAAATTAATAATGCAGAAATAACTGCAGTAAAAACTCTCGGTGCCCATGAAATTGCTGAAGAAATTAACGTGTCCCAGTGTTGTTGAATCTTGTTCAATTCTAAATCGTCCATTTTATACTATATGTTTACTATTTATCAATGAGATATTAAGTACTGCAGGATTTAAAAATGAAATTGAATACATCTGTCTAAAAAAGAAATTTACCTTACACTTCAAAAGTGAAAGTAAATGATATTATAGATGAAAATAGATTGACAGCAGAACAGATTGTTTCAGCTTACTCAATAATCACTCAGAAATTGAATCTTGCAGGAAGAAATAATTTTTTCGGACATAGAATTACAAAAACGATACCGAAGTCAAATTATTAGGGAAATTAATCTTTTATAAGCTTCTTATTGATTAATTATTTACTTTTTATCAAAATGTATTAAGGCAGTTTCGCAACAAGTCCTTCCGGAAGCACTTTCAGGATATAATAAATCATTTTCCATTTAAAATTCGGAACAATGGTAAAGGAGTTTCCTGCATTGACAATATATTTTGCTACATAATCCGGTTCCATAATCAGGGATTCATTCAATTCTAATCCTTCATTGATCTTTGTTCTGATATAGCCAATGACCAAAGCATTTACAATGATTTTCCGGGAAGCCAATTCCTGCCTCAATCCAGCTAGAAACTGAGTAAATGCAGCCTTTGTACTTCCGTAGACAAAATTACTTTTTCTTCCCCTTACTCCGGACAATGAAGACAGCCCGATAATCCTTTCCAGATTTTTATTGTTTTTATCCATTGCAATAATACTCAGGACAGAAACTCCCCCCATATAATTGACTTCCATCATTTGCCTGGCACCTTTGAAATCAGCCAATGCTTTTTGATTGTCAACTAAAAATCCCGCAGCATATACTACAATATGAGGTTTTGTGGGAAGATCAGAATAGAATTTTTGATGCAAATCAAAATCTGCAGCATCAAAATACAAAACAGAAATTTTTGAAGAATCCAGATGATTTGAATTAATAAAGTTTTCCAAAGAGGTTGTATTTCTGGAAGCAGCAATCACGGTAAATCCTTTTTCAACATATTGCTTTATACATTGTTTGGCTACATCTGAATTAGCTCCCAGAATAAGAACCGTTTTGTTTGTGTTTTGATTCATAGGGCAAAGATAATTTTATTAAGCACTAATCCCAAATGAACACAAAAACTGCTTAATCATCTTTGTTAAATTTCGTTACTATCCGTTTAGTAAACTGTATAAAAAGACTGCGGCGGGTGAACTTCGTTCACCCGCCGCAGCTAAATATTTTCAGACTGAATTATTTTTTTTCTTCAGTTGCTGTTTCTTTTTTGTCATCCGCTTTATCTGCAGATTTTGTTTTATCTCCAAAACGAGATTCTGTCATTTCTCTGGAAACTGCTGCTTTTTCAAATTTCAGTTTTCCTGATAATGTTTCAATAACAAAACCATCATCCTGAACCTGAGCAATTCTTCCGTGAAGACCCGAGGTAAGAACTACTCTTGTTCCTACTTTAAGGTTTTCCTGAAAGGTCTTCTCTTGCTTTTGTTTTCTCATTTGAGGTCTTATCATCAGGAAATAAAATCCTACGAACATTACCCCCATCATGATCAGCATCATAGGTGAAGATCCACCTGCTGCCTGTAAAAATAGTGTCAACATATTTTGATTATTATGGTTGAATGTTTGCTGTGAATGTTAATCTGATTGGAGCTTTTTCTACGTTTGCAAAAACATCTGCATATTTCTGAACGTTTCCGTCAAAGCTTGAAGAATCAAAGTGCAAGGTAACTTTTCCTTTTTTACCTGGCATAATCGGCTCTTTTGTAAAATCAGGAGCAGTACATCCACATCCTGGCTTAACTTCAGAAATGATTAAAGGATTTTTCCCGGTATTTGTAATTTCATATACGTGTTCCACTTTATCTCCTTTTTTGATTTTCCCAAAATCAAAGCTGTTTTCAGATAAAGCAACAGAAGTAGATGGTTCGTTAGAAACCGGAGCAGGTGCTTCACCAGTTACGGGTGCTGCCGCAGAATCAGTAGTTACCGGAGCCACAACAGCTGCAGAATCAGTAGTTTCAGTTTCAGTACTTTGAGTTTCTTTGTTTTCTTTTTTACATGAAACTAACCCAAAGCCTATAATAGACAAGGCGATAATTGATAACGTCTTTTTCATTTTATATTCTATTTTGATCTTTACAATATTTATCTAAAATACCATTGATGAAGATATTGGAACGGTCAGTAGCAAATACTTTTGCAATTTCAATATATTCATTAATGATAACTCTTGAAGGCGTGAAAGCAAAATTATCCAGTTCTGCAATCGCTGTAGACAAAATAACTTTATCCATTAAAGAAACTCTTTCCAGATCCCAGTTTTCAAGTCTTTCTCCCAGTTTCTTTTCATTGTTTTCCCAGTTGTTCAGAGTATCTCTCAACAATTTTGCAGCGAAAGTCTTATCTTCTTCATCTTTAATCATTTTAATTAAAGTTCTGCTTTCTTCATCTTCTCTCAGGAAACCGATTGTTTTTTGTACCATGGAATTGGCAATGTGAATATCATCATACCATGAAAGTTCTTTATCTCCCAGATAGTCATGAAAATCTTCATTTTCAGCGATATATCTTAAAAATAATTTTCCGATAAATTTCTGATCTTCTTCAAAAGAGTATCCTTCTTCTTTCATGAAATCCTGATAACGCTTTCCAGCAGTGATTCTTTGGAAAGTTTTTACCAATAGATCATCATGCATATCCCATTTCAACTGCTTATGCTGCCCTGTAAAAAATAATCTTTCAGGATTTTCTTCCAGTTTAAGCAATACTTGGTTGTTGATGAATTTTTGGTTAGGATTAATATCAGCATCAGTTTTAAGAAATTTGTTCTTACCAATTTCGATCTGATTCTCTGCCAAATCTTTCAGACCCACCAAAAAATTGAGCTGATAGATGTATAGATAATAGATTTTCTCTATCCCGGCAAACATGTTTTTCTCTAAAACATCAAATTTTACAGGATTTTGGTAGTATGAATACACTGTCTGTACTACTTTTTCACGGATTTGTCGTCTTCCTAACATTCAAAGAGCTTTTTTATGGGTGCAAAGATACAAAATTTAAAATTGATGAAATTCGTAGTGTGATGACATTTTTGTAATTTTGTCAAACTATATGAAAGCGCTAAAAACCTTAAACCCTTATTTTTGGAAACACAAAATACTTTTGTTTTGGGGGGTACTATTTATCATTGCCAGTAATTTCTTTAATATATATAAGGTTCAGTTTGTAGGGAAATCTGTGGATGAGCTTACAAAAAATGGAAACCTTGGTTTCAACCATCAGGTTTTGATCTATGTTGGAATTATTGTTGGATGTTCCCTTTTAACCGGATTTTTCACCTTCATGATGAGACAGACCATCATTGTGGCTTCCAGGAGAATAGAATATGAGCTTAAAAATAAAATTTACAGACATTATCAGGATTTATCTTTAACGGATTATAAGCAGACCACCATCGGAGATTTAATGAACAGGTTAAGTGAAGATGTTGTGGCAGTAAGAATGTATCTTGGTCCTGGAGTAATGTATGTTGCCAACCTGATCGTCTTGGTACTGATCACAGCAATTTATATGGTAAAAACGGATGCTTCCATGACCATGTGGACTTTACTTCCGCTCCCGATTCTATCTTATGCTATATATAAGGTAAGTTCAATTATTAATAAGAAGTCGAAGATCATGCAGAAAAGCCAATCTGCAATTTCAACTTTTGTTCAGGACAGTTTTTCCGGAATTCGTGTGGTAAAATTTTTCGCCAGAGAGAAATACATTGAAAAAAATTATGGGATAAAAGTAACCGATTATCAGAATAAAGCATTGGATCTGGCAAAAACAGAAGCTTATTTCTTTACTATTATTCTGTTTGTAATTGGGCTACTGAATGTCGCCATCATCTGGATTGGAGGTGCCAAATATATTGCGGGGGAATTAAGTATCGGAAAAATTGCAGATTTCTTCATGTATATCAACACGCTGATTTTCCCATTCTCTATGGTTGGATGGGTAACTTCTGTGAACCAGAGAGCTGAAGCATCCATGCAAAGAATCAATGAATTCATGGATAAGAAATCGGAAATCATTAATACTAATTTTGAAAACTACCCTATCAAAGGAGATATAGAATTCAGGAATGTTTCTTATGTATATCCTAATACAGGAATTAAAGCACTGGATAATCTGAGCTTTAAAGTTAATGCAGGAGAATCTCTAGCCATTATGGGCAAAACAGGAAGCGGAAAATCAACAATTGCCCTGCTCTTATGTAGACTGATAGATCCCAGTGAGGGAGAGATTTTGATTGACGGTAAAAATCTGAAGGATCATAATCTGACTAACTATAGAAACTTCATTGGATATATTCCTCAGGAGAGCTATTTATTCTCTGATTCTATTGAAAATAATATAGGTTTTGCTATTGATCATCCTTCTCATGAGAAAGTGGTAGAATATTCAAATATTGCAGATGTTCACAAAAATATTGTAGAGTTTAAAGAACAATATAAAACACTTGTAGGTGAACGCGGAGTAATGCTTTCGGGGGGACAAAAGCAAAGAATTTGTATTGCAAGAGCCTTAATTAAAGACCCGAATATCATCATTTTTGACGATTCATTGTCTGCTTTAGACACCGAAACAGAGCAGAATATTCTGGAAAATATTGATAAAAAAATAAGTAACGCTACATCCATAATCATCACACACAGAGAGTCTAGCGCTCAAAAAGCCGATCAAATTATCAACCTTACGGAAATTGCCAATTCTGTAACCGCTTAGCCGTTTCGTTCTCAATTGTTAAATAAATCATAAAAAAAATTTTGTGATTAAAAGAATTCTTTTATATTTGTTCTTAACAAGATTAAAAAATATCTAACAATGAGTGAATACAAGGAACGCCATGAAAATGAGATTTTCACGAAGGTGTTAAAAGCAGGGAGAAGAACTTATTTCTTTGATGTGCGTGAGACGAAAGCAGGAGATTATTATCTTACAATCACTGAGAGTAAGAAAAATTTCGGAGAGAATGGGGAAGCTACATTCGAGAAGCATAAAATTTACCTTTATAAGGAAGATTTTAAGAGTTTCCAGGAGATGTTTAATGAGTCCACAGATTTCATCATTAATGAAAAGGGTGAGGATGTAATTTCAGAAAAACATGATAAAGACTTCAAAAGCAAATCATTCACAATTGATTCTGACGACGAAGTTTAAAAAAGAATATCTAAAAACACAAGCATCTGAAAAAGATGCTTTTTTTATGCACTAAAATCAGAAAATCTATAAGCAATCTTGTAATAATAATAGATATAATAGTAGGAATTGGAGATTGTGAAGAGTTTTTTCATGATTCTGGCTAAACAAACATAAAATTTTCAATCACCAAACTATTAATTTATTTTTTAAGAACTTAAAAGAGAACCATTTTTATGCACTGACTTACAAATTACAAGCGCATGATGGAAAAAGCTTTTAAAAAGAGTATAAAAAAAGAAGTGTCCATTATTATTGAAACAACTAGAAAATAAAAAAGTACACTTTTAAAAAGTGTACTTTCTTTGGGTGAATGAGGGGTCTCGAACCCCCGACCTTCGGAACCACAATCCGACGCTCTAACCAACTGAGCTACAATCACCGTTTTGTGAGTGCAAATATAGAACATTTTCCTCAACTACCAAACAATTCCATCAAAATTTTTCAAAGAAATTAACTTCTCAGACGTAAATCCCTCAGCATAAGCCACTCCCGATAACCGCCCTAAATCCTGTGCACGGTACGTTAAGCTCTCGTAAAAATCTTTTGTTGTAATCGGAGTCTCTGGTTCTTTAGAAGTTGGATCATAAAACTGAGTTTTATAAGCCATGCAGGCTTCAAGTTTTGCAGGAAGGAATTCTGATATGTCAATAACAAACTCCGGTTTGATATCTTTCCACTGAATATAATGAAAAATGTGCTTAGGTCTCCACACCTCCTGATTCTCGCCTTCTTCTACAGTTTCTATTTTTCTCAGTCCGGACAAAAAGCACGCATCTGATACTAATTTCGCTCCTTTTGCATGATCCGGATGTCTATCATCAATTGCATTGGCTAACACGATTTCCGGGCGGTATTTGCGAATCATTTTTACAATCCTCATTTGGTATTCTTCAGAGTTTACCAGAAAACCGTCTTTCATTCCAAGATTCTCTCTTGCTGAAAGTCCCAAAATTTTAGCGGCATCTGCTGCTTCTGCCTTTCTTGTTTCATCTGTACCTCTTGTTCCAAGTTCTCCTCTTGTAAGATCTACAACTACACATTTTTTACCCTCTGAAACCATTTTAGCAATAGTTCCACCACATCCTAATTCTACATCATCAGGATGTGCTCCAAAAGCAAGTATATCAGTTTTCATATAATTCAAAGATAAGTTTAAAATAAAAACTTCCCAAACATTACGAATGGGAAGTTTTAATATCTATAATTTACATTTTAAATTACTTATTGATCTCTGCATTTAATTTTACAGCATCCTGATAAGTAGGATCTAATTGTAAAGACTTAGCAACATAATCTTTTGCTTTTGCAGCATCAGAATCTTTGCTCATGTATGCTACAGCGAAGTAAGCATAAGCAAGAGTTTGCTTGTTAGCTTCCTGATCTGCCGGTTTTACAGTACTGATAAATTTCTCATAAGCCAATTTTGCTGCTTCATTGTTCCCTGCCTGTTGGTAAGAATATCCCTGGCTGTAATATGCCGGTGCCCAATCTGGAAGAAGAGCAGACATTTTTTGCCATGTAAGAATTGCTCCGTTCCAGTTTTTAACATCCTGGTAAGCTGTTGCCAACTTGAATAATGCATCAGAGTCCTGGCTATTAGCAGCAACCTGCTTTTTCAATGCTTCAATTGCTGGGTTAGTAGGTCCTTTATCAGCTTCAGCCTGAGAAGCACCACCACCTCCGGCGATGTTAGCCAATTCAAGATCCCACTTCAATGTTTCATCTTTTGCAGCTTTTGCAATAGCAACTTTCTGCTGAGATTCTGCCATTAAAGCTGATTTTTTAGCAGCATCTTTTTCATCTTTTGCTAAACCTGCAGCAATAAGCCCTTGCAAACCTTGGTCAGCAGGCTGTATTCTTGTTTTTTCAGCTTGAGAAGCGAAAGTATCCATGTTCTGCTTAGCATCTGCATAGTTTTTATCTGCATATGCCTGATAAGCTCTTAATTTGAACTTAATAGGGTCTTCGATTTTATCAAAGATTTTATCCAAAACTGTTTTAGAATTTGCGTAGTCTTCGTTTGTGAAGTATAATTTTGCAATTTCTAACTGAGTATATGGATCTTCGTCAGCGTATTTTGTATAGTTGATAAGATCTTGTGTTGCTTTTGCATTCTGCTGATATCTGATATCATAACCAGCCAATGCTTTATAGGCAGGAGCATAAGTAGCATCTACACCAATAGCTTTATCAATGTTCTGCTTAGCTTGCTGCCATTGTTGTGCAGCCATCCATAAAGTTGCCATTCTTGTATAAACGGAAGCTTTATTTTTAGCAGTAGGTAATGCTTTATCATAAGCAGACATAGCCTCTCCCGGCATTCTTTTTAATCTGTAAGCATCTCCTAGTGTATAATAATAATGTGCAGGAACTCCTTTTTTCTCAGCTTTCTCAATTGCCTTGGTCAAAAACTGGATAGCAAGATCAGGTGAACTGTTCTTTTCAAATAAAGTTAAAGCTTCTGCAGCTCTGAACAGAACTTCAGCGTCTTTTTCTCTTGAATCAGTCACTACTTTCTGAATTTCAGCTACAGCGTTTTTATCACCTTTACCTAATTTAACAGCAGCTAAACCGATTTTGTTAAGATAGCTTTTTGCATCAGCAGCTAATCCTTTGTTGAAGCTTTCAGTTGCTTTAGCATAATCTGGCTCTCCCTGTCTTAAGAAAGTATTTCCCAAATAGAAGTAGTTTTCAGCTGTAGGTTCTTTAGCGATCATTTCAGTGAAATTTGTTTTTGCCTGAGCAAATTTATCACTGTCTATACTGTTGATACCATCCTGCAGTGTTTGTGCAGAGGCAAAACCGGTAAAAAATACCACGGCTGCTCCAAAAGCAATCTTCTTTACATTCATATTCATTATATCTTTCATTTTATATTTTCTAATAATTGAGTTATATTCTACACAATTTTCAGACCAAATCAATATTTTTAACAAGTCTAAATTGTGAATTTAATATTTTTTAACGCATCTGAACCTCTCTCTTGTAAATGTTATAAGGCTGCAGACCTTCTTTTTGCACAATTTTTTGCCCTAAATGAGTGCACGAAAATCTTATAAATCCGTTGGCAATATTAAAATTACCTTCATTAATCAGGAAATAAAGAACTCTTGTAAAAGGATATTCCATTGTACGAAGCCCTTCAAAATCTGCATTGTAAAGCTTCCCTTTTTCTACAACAGGGAGAATTTTAACCATTTCTCTTAGTTTCTCAGAAGTTTTATCATAAGGACGGCTAAAAGTATTAAGCCCTATAACCCCTATTTTATCAGGATATTTACCTAATTCCTCTATGATCTTCTGATTTCCTGGAATAATGGAAAATTGAAGGTCTTTTGGCTGTTTTTTTAATTTTTCAGCTACAAAATTCAGATTACTTGAGTTGGTTCCATCGAAAATGAATTCTTTTTTATCAGACATCAGCCCACTATTGATTTCCTCCATTGAAATATTTTCTTTCGGAGAGTCTTTAGGAACTACAAAAACCACTGCGTCCGCAGCAAATTTAGCAGGAAGAAACTTTAAATCTGTTCTTTCTTCGTATGTTTTTATTTCTTCAGGAGTAAGATTTCTGGACATCACCACTACTTTAGCACTCCCTTTCAGAAGATCAAGAAGTCCTAAATCTTCTTTTTTGGTTTCTACTTTGATGTGAGTTTCAGGGTAATTGATCATATAGCCGTCAGCTAATGCTTCTGTGACACTTTGAAAAGACTCGTCAGTAAAAATTGTAAGATCACCTTTGTGATAAGAAGGAGCATTTTTCTCCTTTTTGCAGCCCGCAAGCATTATGCTCAAAACAACAATTACTGCAAGCTTAAAACTATTCTTCATTTCTCGATTTTTTAATTCTTGAGATCGCTCTGTAAATTCTGAAAATACCATAAATAACCAGTACTACACCTAGTGCATAGGCAACAGCAGGTTCCAAAATAGTAAAGAAGAATTTGTAGACAATCACTACAATTCCTAAAACGATATAAAACAATCCCGTAACCAGGGATAACCAATTGAACATCATGTAACAAAAATACCAAAAAAAATAAAAAGAGAAGCATATGCCTCTCTTTTTATTTATATTTTGAATAACTTAAGTCTTATTCAAAGTTCATAGTAAATGGTACACTATAGTAAGATCTAACGCTCTCCCCGTTTCTCTTCGCAGGAGTCCATTTTTTAAGTTTCTTAACTACACGTACAGCTTCACTGTTAAAGTCGCCATTTGGAGATTTCTCTTCAATAGTAACTGCAGAAACAGTTCCGTCTTTTTCTACAACGAACTTCAGCTTAGCTTTAAGCGTTCCTTCGCCTCCTTCCATTAAAGAAGTATCAAAATTATCTCCCAAGAACTTTCTTAATGCTCCCATACCTCCAGGATATTCTGCAGATTGGTCTACATCTTTGTAGATCTCGTTAGGATTATTTGTTTTCACCTCTGCTGTACTAGCTTTAGTACCTGTAGATGGTGGTGGTGGCGGCGGCGTATAAGCTGGAGCCTTTACCCCCTCCTGATTATTCAAACCAGTTGTAGTTTCCAACTGCTTAGAAATTGGTGGTGGTGGAGTTTCAATTTTTGGAGCTTTTACAGGCTCAGGAACTACGTTCTGAATCACTTCAATTTTCTCCTCTTCTTTTGGAGGTGGAGGTGGTGGAGGTGGTTCTTCTTCCTTAGGCTGCTCAATAATCGGATCTTCTTCGATAATATCTACTAGATCTGCCTTTACTTCTTGCTTAGGCGGAGCTGTAAGATTTTTAATCGTAAGATAGATGAACGGAGACAAAGCTGCCAAAAGGAATAATGCTGTTCCGATGATAAAAGACTTTGTTAAAAGTCTCGGATACTGATGTCTAATATCGTAGGCACCATATTCCTTGTTTCTATTTTCAAATACGATTTCGTCTAGAGTAAGATTCTGACCGTATACATTTTCATCTGCCATAGATTAGATATAACAATTTTATGGTTAAATTACTTTGTAGCAGCAGCTGGTGCAGCAGCACCTCCTACTTTTTTCTCATAAATAGCTTTTTCCCAAGGCTTGATATCAGTAACACCGTACTGCTCACTTTTGGTAATTGCCATTTCGTCAAGAATATCAACAAAGTTCTTATATACAGCATCGTCAGTTGGCTTAATGATCACGGTAAATTTCGTTTGATCTGCAGCTCTAGATTTTGCCTGCTGAATTACTTTTCTAATTCCTTCTCTATCAAGAGTAGTTTCCATAAGAGTTTGGTCATTCAAGGATGTAGCATCCTGCTGGTGCCAAAATACTCTGTTATCTTTTCCTAATAAAATAGAAATTGAGTTAGAAAGTTTAATTTCTGTTGGAGGTGGTTTTTGTTTTTCATCTTTCGGTTTAGCCGGAAGACCCAAATCCATAACATTCGGTTTACTGAATGTAGTTGTGAACATAAAGAAGGTAATCAATAGAAAACCCAAGTCCACCATCGGAGTCATATCGACTCTGGTACTCTGCTTCTTGGAACGGACCTTGCCGCCCTTGCCGCCTTTTTCTTGTACTTGTACTTCTGCCATTTCTATCGATATTATTCGTTAGGTTTACCTTCTTGTGATGTAATCAACCAAAATTTAAGAAAATCAATATCTCTTAAACCCTCAAATAGACTTTTAACTTTAGGGTACTGAGTTGTAACGTCACCTTTAATAGCTAACTTGTAGTCAGGATTAACGCTCAAACTTTCTTTTACCCAATCAATTAATTGCTTATTTGTACTGTCCATAGGAATACCTGTAGGACTCTTATAATTTTTCTGCTCATCTGCAGGCATATCCAAATACCCCTTAAGTTGGTTCATTGGAACTCCAATTGCCTGAATTTTCTGGAAAGCTGCTTTTTGGTTGTTATCAAAAGTAACTCCATACTTTTGTCCCATTTTTTCCAAAAGTGCAAGTCTTTCTGATGCATTTTCTACTGGCTGGAAATAGAATTTTCCGTCCGGAGTAGCGTTGATAGTCATTAAACTAGCATCAGGAAGCAATTTTTCCGAAATTGAAGATGGCGGTTTGATCTGCTCCACGTCAGGTTTTTTAAACTGAGTGGTCAAGATAAAGAACGTAAGGAGTAGGAACGCAACGTCACACATTGCAGTCATGTCCGTAATTACTCCATGTCTTTTTGGTTTGACTCTCGCCATTATTATAAAATATTTTTAATTAAACTTCTTTTAATTGCTAATGCAAATATCTTGCTAATTCTTAGTTGAATTCAGCGAAAGATTGTTGGATACTCATAGAGATCTCGTCGATCTTGTAAGTTAATCCATCAATTTTAGATGTAAAGAAGTTATAAAGGATAATAGCGATTGCTGAAGTACCAATACCTAATGCCGTGTTGATCAAGGCTTCAGAGATACCTGTAGATAGAGCAGCAGCATCCGGAGTACCTCCTCCTGAACCTAATGCGAAGAATGCCTTGATCATCCCGATTACCGTTCCAAGTAGTGCTACTAACGTTGCAACAGTACCTAAAGTAGAAAGGATCATCATGTTTTTCTCAAGCATTGGCATCTCAAGAGTAGTAGCTTCTTCGATAGCTTTGTTAAGCGCTACCATTTTCTGCTCTTTATTTAATGTAGTATCGTGAGAAAGTGCTTTGTAAGTAGTAAGACCTTCTTTTACTACGTTACCTACAGAACCTTGTTGTCTGTCACACTCTTCGATAGCTTCGTCAATTTTGTTTTGGTTTAGTAAGCTTCTTACTTGTACAACGAAGTTGTCTAAGTTTCCTTTTCCGGCAGCTTTACCAAGAACGAAATATCTTTCAAAAGAGAAAACGATTACAGTAATCATGAAAGTAATCAAGATTGGTACGATAACCCCTCCTTTGTAGATAATACCTAAAAACGATTCTGGGTGAATGTCTTTTCCTTCAACACTTGAAAAGGCTACAGACCCACTTCCTAGTTTATCTGCATCTTTAAAGTTTCCTGGGCTACCAAGAACGAATAAATAAATACATACTCCTATAATAAATAGAATAGGAATAATAACAGCTGGATTTAAACCTCCTGCCTTTCTAGCAACTACTTGCTCATCATTTTTTGAAACATTCATTTCCATATTTAACTAAATTATATTGTTTTAAAATTTTACAGGGTGTAAATTAAAGGCAAAATTAATTAAAATGCAAGAGTCTTAATTAAACATTTTGCTTTTTTTTGATAAAGAAATTTTAATACGATTTCGATATAATAATTATTTTTAAATATTTTATTTATTTTCCCCAAATTTAACATTTGAGTTAAAAAATCAAAAAAATAAGACACCCATTTTTTTTAATTTCCCAATGTTAAATTTTATTTAAATTACGATATTCACAATACGGTGAGGGACTACAATGATTTTTTTAGGGGTTTTACCCTCCAAAATCTGTTGCATTTTATCACTCGAAATCACCAAATCTTCCACTTCCTTGGCAGATAATTGAGCTGAAAGTGAAATTTTGAACTTCATTTTACCATTTACACTTACCGGATACTGAATTTCATCTTCAATCAGATAATCTTCATTTAATACCGGGAATTTTTCAAATTCAATAGATGTATTGTGTCCTAACAAACTCCATAGTTCTTCACAGATGTGAGGCGCATACGGAGAAATGATAACGGCTAGCGGCTCTAAAATATTGCGTTTGTTACATTTTATTTTCTGAAGCTCATTCACAGCAATCATAAAGGATGATACAGATGTATTGAATGAGAAGTTTTCAATATCATATACCACCTTCTTTATTAAAGTATGTAAAACTTTGTATTCTTCTTTTGTAGGTTCTTCTTCTGAAACTTCAAATACATCTCCATTAAAATACAGATTCCAGAATTTTTTAAGGAAACCATATACACCACTTAATCCCTGAGTATTCCAAGGTTTGGATTGTTCCAACGGGCCTAAGAACATTTCGTATAGTCTTAGTCCGTCTGCTCCGTACTCTTCACAGATATCATCAGGATTTACTACATTGTATTTTGACTTGGACATTTTTTCTACTTCACGGTCTGTGATGTATTTTCCATCTTCCAGAATAAATTCTGCATCTGCATAATCCGGTCTCCATGCTCTGAAAGCTTCAGTATCCAATTCGTCAGAAGTTCCTTTTAATAAGGATACGTCAACATGGATCTGCTGAGTCTGGTAATTTCCTGCCAGATTTTTAGAAACATATTGATTAGTTCCTTCAATTCTATATACATATGCACTCATTCCTAAGATCATCCCCTGGTTGATCAATTTCTGGAATGGCTCATCATGGTTGATGTATCCTCTGTCCTTTAAAAACATGTTCCAGAAACGGGAATATAATAAGTGACCTGTTGCATGCTCACTGCCTCCAATATATAAATCTACCTGTCCCCAATAGTCTGAAAGATTCTTTGCACAGAATTCTCCGTCATTTTGCGGATCCATATATCTTAGGAAATACCATGAGCTTCCAGCCCAACCTGGCATTGTAGATAATTCTAACGGGAAAATAGTTTTATCATCCACCAGATCTGTAGCAACTACTTTTTGGTTAGTTTCATCCCAGGCAAATTCTTTTGCATTCCCTAATGGCGGATCTCCGTCTTCTGTTGGCAAATATTTTTCAACTTCAGGAAGTTCCAATGGTAAAGCGGAAGCTGGCAACGTATAAGGCATTCCATCCTTATAATATATAGGAACAGGTTCTCCCCAATAACGCTGTCTTGAGAAAATTGCATCACGCTGTCTGTAGTTCGTTGTTCCATGACCGATTCCTTTGGTTTCGATCTCTGAAATTATTTTTGACTTTGCATCATTATAATTCAAGCCATTTAAGAAATCAGAATTGACACAAACGGAATCTTTAGAATCAAAAGATTTTTCCTGAATGTCTTCTTCTGTCTCTACCACTTTTTTAATTTCCAGGTTAAATTTCTTTGCAAATCTGTGGTCACGTTCATCATGTGCCGGAACAGCCATCACGGCTCCTGTCCCATATCCCATCAACACATAGTCTGAAATATAGATCGGCATTTTTTCGTTGCTGAACGGATTGATTGCATAACTTCCTGTGAAAGCTCCGCTCACGTTTTTCACGTCAGACATTCTGTCTCTTTCCGTTTTTTTGGAAGTTTCTTCAATATAAGTATCTATTTCTACTTTTTGAGCATCAGTAGTAATTGCTTCCACTAAAGGATTTTCCGGAGCCAATACCATAAAAGTTGCCCCAAAAATAGTATCAGGTCTTGTTGTAAATACCTCAACGATTTCATCATGGCCATCTACCTGGAACTGAACCTGTGCTCCCTGAGATTTACCAATCCAGTATTCCTGAGAATCTTTCAAAGGCTGCGGCCAGTCTAAAGTATTCAATCCTTGTAATAATCTTTCAGAGTATGCGGAGATTCTCATACTCCACTGCATCATTTTCTTTTGGAAAACAGGAAACCCTCCTCTTTCAGATTTTCCATCTTTTATTTCATCGTTTGCCAATACAGTTCCTAATGCAGGGCACCAGTTTACAGTGGTTTCTGCTCTGTAAGCAAGACGATAGTTTAACAGGATATCTTCTTTATCAAGATCGGAAGCCATTTTCCATTCTTCTGCTGTGAAATTTAATTCGTCATTCTGATTGGCATTTAATCCTTCTGTTCCTTTTTCTTCAAAATGTTGGATCAGGGAATCAATAGATTCTGCCTTATCGGTATTTTTATTATACCAAGAGTGGTAGAGCTGGATAAAGATCCATTGTGTCCATTTATAATAAGATGCATCTGAAGTTCTTACTTCTCTGCTCCAATCGAATGAGAAACCGATTTTTCTTAACTGCTCTTCGTATCTGTTGATATTCTGTTCTGTAGTAATAGCGGGATGCTGCCCTGTCTGGATAGCATACTGCTCAGCAGGAAGTCCAAAACTGTCATATCCTACCGGGTGAAGAACATTAAAACCCTGATGTCTTTTATATCTTGCATAGATATCCGATGCTATGTATCCCAGCGGGTGACCTACGTGAAGACCTGCTCCGGATGGATACGGAAACATATCGAGTACGTAAAATTTGGGTTTATCTGTGTTATTAGAGGTTTTATAAGTTTGATTTTCCTCCCAGTATTTCTGCCACTTTTTTTCTATCTGCTGATGATCGTAAAACACTTTATATATATGTTATATGTTAGACTTTAAAATATTGAATTATTTTTCTTTTGAACAAGATTCACAAAAATAATGATTTTAAAGTAAATGGAAATTTAATTTATGATGAATTGCAATTCTATCCCCAACAAAAAAATCCCATCCGGAGATGAGATCTGTTTTATATCCTGAAGTATATACTATTATTGAGTAACTCTTTTGAAGGTATATGTTCTTGTCTGGAATATAGTAGGATCCTGAGTCTCCTCTCTTACAGCAAGATTGAGTGTTGTAGCATCCAGAGTAATAACCTTTGCATTTTGCGGCTCTACTATCCCCTGAATTTTCATCTGAACGTCTTTTCCTTCCTTATTATAGGTATAATTGAATTTTATATCAGAAAGAATAGCACACTGACCAGGTGTAGCGGTATCTCCCCAGTTCGTCTTTCCTCCTTTGGAGTCAACGCTAAACCACCATCTTGTCTGTTTCTGACAATCTGTATAAGTAATCGTGTTAGAAACCGGGTCTTCACCAACTTCTACAGTGGTAACAACTTCTTTTAATGGTTGCCATGTCCCAACAAGAGGAGCTTCCAGAACAGTATCATTGTCACTACTACAGCCTGTAGCTGCAGCAAACAAAGATAAACCTGCAAATAGTAATGCTAATTTCTTCATAGATCAATTTTTTCAAGCGCTAAAATTATAATTTTTTTGATTTATATTACTATTTTTTATGAAAAATTATTTTATCAACGATTATTTATATATATTTTAAAATAGTGAGCCCCTATTTTCCCTTTATTTAACAAATAATGGATACATGAGCATCGTTCATTCTATTAAAAAAGTTATTTTTGCAGGAAACAAAATACAAATGCAGGATATTACGAGAAACAATTTTGATTTTATACGTGTTCTCCTTGCTTTCATTGTCTTTGTAGGACATTTGGGAGCATTAAGCGGCTCTGCCCAGCTTACAATTCTAACGCACAGCCCTGTGGAAGTAGCTGTTTTCTCATTTTTTATCGTTAGTGGATTTCTTATTGCGAGAAGCTACGAAAGGTCATCCAGTTTAAAAAGCTACGCCAAAAAGAGATTCAACAGAATTGTTCCCGCTTATCTATTAGTTGTTTTTCTATGTGCTGTATTACTGAGCCTCGTGAGTACACTTCCTCTTTCTGAATATTTCGGCAATACGCAGGTTTATAAATATTTATTCTGGAATTCAATTTTTATGAATTTTAAAGCACCTTGGCTTCCCGGTGTATTCGGAAACCAGGCTGTAAATGGGGCCTTGTGGACTCTTAAGATAGAAATGTGTTTTTATATAGCTGTTCCGTTAATGTTTCTATTGTTTGGAAAAAATAACAAATACCGAAATATCAGTCTGATCGTACTGTATTTCCTTTCTCTGGTATATCTTAATTATTTTGAAATGGCTGGAAAAGCGGCTCTTTCAAGACAGCTGCCGGGTTCACTATGTTATTTCATTGGTGGAATGCTGATTTACTTTAATTTTGACAAGTTTATCAAACACAAGAATACTTTATTCATCATTGCTATGATTACGGTCTGGATAGATCTTATTTTTAATATAAAATTCTTCTCTCCGATGATGATCAGTATTATTGTTCTGTATATTGCTTACTCATTTAAATTTTTGAATAATTTCGGAAAGTACGGAGATTTCACTTATGGAATCTACATATTCCACTTCCCTATCATCAGGGTATTTGCAACATTGGGACTTTTTGCCAATTATAATCCTTACTTTATGGGATTGGTATGTATGTTGGTAGTTATAGGGGTAGGAATTGCTTCCTGGCATCTTTATGAAAAAAGATTTTTATAATTTTACAGTCTTAAAAAGCACAAATGAAAGATCTTGTCTCCATTATCACTCCCTGTTATAATTCTGCTGAATTTATCGAGGAAACCATACAGTCTGTTCTTAACCAAGCCTATGAAAACTGGGAATGGCTGATTACTGATGACCTTTCCAAAGATAATACAGTTGAGATTATCAGAAAATATAATGATCCCAGAATAAAACTACAGGTACTGGAAAAAAATGGAGGTGCAGGAAATGCAAGAAACAACAGTCTGGAAAGAGCACAAGGAAGATATATCGCTTTTCTGGATTCTGACGATTACTGGTATCCTGAATATCTGGAAACAATGACAGATTATATGCAGGAACACAATGCAGAACTGGTTTACTGCAACTATTCCAGATGTGATGAACAGCTTCAGCCTATCCTGAAAGATTTTCTGGCAGATAAAGTGGTTACCTTCTCCAATCTTTTGAAGACATGCCGTCTGGCACCGGTTTCCACGATGTATGATACCCAAAGGGTTGGAAAATTTTTGTTTCCTGTAAAAAGCAAGCGTGAAGATCATGTCATGTGGCTTAATCTTTTAAAAGTAATTCCTGAAGGGATTCCTGTACAAAAGACATTAGCAAAATACAGAATGCGTGAAAACAGTGTTTCCAGAAAGAAAAAAAATATCATCAAAGATCAATATCTAGTCTATAAGGATTTCATGGGGTTTTCAACTTTAAAATCATTGTATTATACGGCTAACTGGGCACTGAACGGATTTATGAAGTATTCGAAAATTTTCAATTAATGGAGTATTCAAAAGAGTTCAAAGCGGCTCTGAGCGCTTTTTCCGGTACCGAGAAAGATAAACTTATTTTCAGGCTTCTGAGAAAGGATAAATTATTGTCTAAAAAATTGTATTTCGAGCTTATTGATCCGGAAACAACGGATGATAAGAGAAATGCAATGGAGGAAATTGTAGCGGAAAAGGTTCTTTTAGCCTCAAAATACACTGGAAATGCTCCTTATTTCCTGACTATCATCCGAAAGATAAGCGCAGAAATCACTGAACATATTAAAATTACCACAGATAAATTCGGGGAAGTTTCGCTGAATCTTCTTCTTATCAATAAAATTCTGGAAAACAACAGTGACCTCAGCAGACAAAGATTTGACAATGTTTACAAACTCTATATTTACATCATCAATAAAGTATTCAAAGCTTTGGCTCTTATTAAAAAACTGGATGAAGATTACTGGATGGAAATTGATGAATATCTGCGGGACACCCAAAAGAAAATCTCAGAAAACCATTATCTTCAAAAACTCTGTGTGAACAATGGTCTTGACATCAACTGGCTTGAATGCGACAGGATTCCAGAAAACATAGATCAGATCATGAAAGAAATGAAAAGCCAGGGATATTTACGATAAGATTTTCTGTAGAATCATTTTGGTAGAATCAGGTTTTCCATCTACGAATTTCCCTGCATTCTGGGACATTTCTGTAAGTTCTTCCTGATTATCTTCATTCATAAGAAATAAAACAAATTCAGCGGCCGTATATTCGTCTGGAAAAGATTTTCCGCCGTTAGCAGTGATGAGATCATCAGCTTCCGGATTTTTTTTGTAATGATTTCCAAAGATCACAGGAACCCCAAAAGTTGCCGCTTCCAGAATATTATGAAGTCCTGCATCATGAAATCCTCCTCCCACAACGGCTGCATCTGCATAAGAATATAGTTTTGACAATAAGCCAATACTGTCTATAATTAAAAGTTGAGCGCTATCAATTGATGATAGATTATCCTGTATCTGACTGTATAATAATGCACCCGGAAATATACTTTTCAAATGCTCTACTCTTTTCAGATCATGGGGTGCGATAATGAGTTTCACCATATTATTTTTACGGGAAACCACTTCTGCTATTTTTTCTTCAGCCTGCCATGAACTCCCAAAAACGACTGTTTTATTACCTCCTTTAAAGTCTGCAATATAATCTACATGGTTGTTCCTGCTGCGAAGTTGTTTTACCCTGTCAAACCTTGTGTCTCCCGTTACAGAAGATTTTATCAATCCTATACTCTTGGCCAGAGCCAATGAAAATTGTGTCTGATGAAAAAACCAATCCACATCTTTCCGAAGCTGTTTTACAAACCATTTTCCATAGGAAGTAAAGAAGGACTGTCTTTCATAGAACAAAGCGGAAATAACGTAAATTTTTGCCCCTTGATTTTTCAGTTCTGCAAGCAGATTGTACCAGTAATCATATTTAACCGTAAAAAATAGTTCAGTATTAAACTGTGATACAAACTCCTTTACAGCATTTTTTTTATCGAATGGCAAGTAACATATAACGTCTGCAATATGTTTCTTCTTAATGACATTCTCATATCCTGAGGGAGAAAAAAAAGTCACCAGAACTTTATGTCCGGGAAAATTATCTTTAAGCTTTTCCAAAACAGGAAGTCCCTGCTCATATTCTCCTAAACTGGCAGCATGCATCCAAATCACTTTATCTGTTTTTGAAAATACTGATTTCACTTTATCTAAAGACTGCTTTCTCCCTTCAACGCCTTTTTTAGTTTTATCATTAATCAATGCAAAAGCCTTCATTCCGAAAGCAAGGAGACTGATAAATATATTGTATAGAAAAGCCATTTTAATTATTCTTTTATTTCAATTCTATCGTGATCCGCAGGTGGATTGGATATGACTAAAAACTCAATTTCTTCGTTGGATTCATTGGAAATAAAATGTTTTGATTCCGGTGCAATAGAAATAGATTCTCCTTGTTTAACCAGGAATTTCTCTTCATTGATATAAAATACAGCTTCTCCTTTCAGAATATAAAAAAACTGTTCTGCCACTTTGTGAAAGTGTAGTTTTTCTGAAGTTCCTGCGGGCATTTTTTCCTGTTTCACAGATAATCCTTCTGTCTTTTTCAGAATCCAGCTATCACAGTGGTTTCCCCAGGTATAGTGCTCTGAATTTTCTTTAGAGTGTATCATTTAAATAGTTGAGCTATAAAAAGTAATGCAGGAGTAAATAACACGACGGATAAAAATATGGTAGCAAATGAAATTCTGGGTTTTGCTTTCTCATCAACGGCACATCTGAACATGTAATCCTGAATATTCATAAAAATAACTGCCAGTACAACAAAGAGAAGCCTCATTCCAATTTTCATAATTAAAAACTGTGCACCTCTGTTCTGGTTTGTTATTTCTACCGGGAATTTAGTTCCTTCCGGATATCTTACCCCATACGTAAACAATCCATACAAGCCTAAGGCCAGTACAGGCATTAGAAAGGCAAATATCTTCCCACCAAATCCATCAGCCTGTCCCTGCATATCAAAATGTACAGGAATTCTCTTTGGCAAAGCATTATAATTCTTGATGGTAAACCACCACAGAAAAACGACCAATCCAAAATTAAAAATATCAAAAATTGTAAAAAGAATATTTTCCATTTCAGATGAGATTGAATTATGATTAAATTACACTTTTCAGCACTCTCAGTTTATGGGTGTGCTTATTCATTTCTTTATTGAAAATCCCTGTGGAATCTAATGTATCAATTCTTACTTTTCCTGAAGCATGGATAATTTTTTGATTATCCAGCATAATACCTACGTGAATAATTTTTCCTTCTGCATTTTCAAAGAAAGCAAGGTCTCCAGGCTGTGTTTCTTCTACAAAGGTAAGAGGTTCACCTACCTCAGCCTGCTGCGAAGCATCTCTTGGAATTTTAATATTGTGAATTTTGTATACCAGTTGAGTAAATCCTGAGCAATCTACTGCAAAAAAGCTTTTCCCACCCCAAAGATAAGGTACATTAAGGAATTCTTTTGCCGTCAGGGCAATACTTTCACGTACATCATGACTTCTCCTTGAAGCAACCACCGGAAACTCTACTTCTGATCCCATAGAAAGCAGGGTTTTCCCGTCATTCATTAATACGGAAGAAAAATCCTCAGTAACGACAGTAACTTTCCTTTTAGCCAGTTCTTCTTCTGTTACTGGTTTTAGCTGTTTGGTATCCATCCATCCTTCATAGCCATCATAATGCATCTTTATTTTGGTCCAGTTTTTATCTACTTCCAAAATATCTGCACTTTCTCCGAACAATATTTCCGTAACAATTTCAGCCCTGTCAGAATTCTCTGCACGAACCGGTGCTACTGTAACAATACAAATTCCTTTATTCATTAACTCTCAATTTAAAGATTGAATAATTTAAAGAAAAAATACAACCTGTACTCTCTTTAAATGTTTTAATCTTAGGATATTTTTATTACTTTCTGCGAAGAAAGTTGACTCCATCCCGCAAAGGTAAAATAAGATTTTCAAAATCTTCGTCTTTTGCCGCTAAATCATTCAATTCCTGAATAGACTGGGTTGACTTCAGCTTCGGATTTTCTTCAAGCACTTTCCCGTACCACAAAACATTATCAAACAGGATTACTGTTCCGGACTTGGTGTGGGGTTTTATCAATTTAAAATATTCTGCATAATTCTCCTTATCAGCATCTACAAAGATCAGATCAAAAAACTCCTCTGTTTCTTTTAAATATTCTTTGGCATCCTGAAGTTTAAAATCAATCTGACTGGCATATTCACTTGACTCAAAATATTTTTTCGGAAGATAAGCAAGATCTTCATTCACATCCAATGTTGTAATTTTTCCGTCTTTTGCCAATCCTGATGCAAGGCATAGCGTAGCATATCCTGTGAATGTTCCTATCTCCAAAATACTTTTCGGCTGCAGCATCTGGGAAATAATAGTCAATAGTCTTCCCTGCTGGTATCCGGAAATCATATGAGGCTGTGTCGTCTTCTGGTAAGTCTCTCTTCTCAGTTTTTTCAGAATTTCGGATTCCGAAGAAGCGTGTGCTTCCAAATATCTGTCCATTTCAGGATTCTTCTCTTCAAAAAAACTCATACCATTATAATTTAAAACAAATTTAAGGATTTTAAAGCTAGTTTTTAAATTCAACAAGAAGATACAAAAAAAGAGAGAAATTAATCCCTCTCTTTTTCTTAGCCAGATCTAAATTTTATGTAAAAAATCATTATACGGCTATACAATATTGTCTTATACCAGCACAAACCCATCCTGGGCAACACTTTGTTTGCGGGCTGGTACAAAATATCTGTGGATTACACCCTCTAATAGCACCTTGTACGGTTTTCATTTCTACTCTTGAAAGCTTTTTTGAATTTTTCATAATTATTTTGTTTAGTATTAATTTCCTACTCTTTAAGATTTTCGGACACCTCTTTAATTATTTCCTTTAACGGAGATTTAAATATACATATTCTTTTATTAATCAACCAATTAAATGAATAAAATTCTACATATCAGTGAAAACCCCATATAAAATACCGTGAAAATACGGATGGTATTTTTGTGGTATCCGTTGTAAGTTTGCAATGAGAATAAGGGGTAAAAACACTAAGAGAAACAAGATGATTGCAGGAGAGACACAAACTAACCATGAGAATCACAAAAAAGTTATGCTGAAAGGCAGAACTGATTCTTCTGCAGCAAAAACTAAGAAAGAAATATCCACTTCATTTTTGCTACGAATTATTTCGCTCCTGAAAAAGGAAGAATTAATTTGATTAAAAATAAATCCCGGCCACCTTCGGGATTTGTTTTTGTTTTAAAACCATAATATTCTGCAAAAACTACATCAGGCACCTAAAATCTAATCCCATTCCAGGACCATTTTCCCTAACTTCAATACAAATCTTTCATCCAGGATCTTCTTTTTATTTACCGTAAAGAAATAATTTTCTTAATGTCAAATTTAAGGAGATAAAGAGGGTCCACTCTGTCTCTATACGCATTGTGATTATACGTTCGCTTATAAAGGATCAATGAAATTGACTCCATCTTTGCTTCCTATAAAAGATAATGGTTAAGAAAAGAAACCTTTGCGTTCAATAATAAATTCTCTAATGTCGGGAATTAAGCTCCGCAATTTCTGGAACTGATTCCGGGTTCCTGCATCAAACAGCATTACATTAGCTATGAATTATTCGCGGATAATTTTTAAGTATTACGGGAAAAGACTTTAATTAAAATGGATTAGATTCCTGCGGAATGACAAAATTGGTGTTTTATCTCTTTATAGGTTGATTGATTATTTTTTTATCACTTCGTAGAAACGGGATATTTATACTCATCAACATACAATAGAAGCTTTCCATTCTCAGAATTACAAATCAGATCTAATCTTCAAGGTCAAAATCCTTATAAAAAAACAGGATAAACACTTATTCTTAAGCACTTACACAATTCTACCTTTGATCTAAGTTTCTCAACCATGAAACACTCACAGAAAGGAGGCCCCCGAAAATCCTAAAACAGAGTAGGGATATTTTAAAACATCCACATGAAAACAAAGACTTTATTTTTAATTGGAGCAATAGTGGGACTTGTTATAATATTTTCCCAGCTAAAGCCTCAGGAAATGTCTTTTTATAAAGAAAAAGGCAATTACATTGTAGACAACAATTACATCCTTAAAGATGTCAAAAAAATTTCTGATGAAGACATAAAGAGTTTACTAAGACTACAAAAACTTCATCAGAGCAGTTTGGGTACCAATTTTATTATTTACAAAATCAACAGACAGTATATCATCCGCGGATGTCTGATGAAAGCCAATATTGACTGGAAAAAATATGGTGATCTAAGAGCTAAAGTAGATGGTATCCTTCAAAAATACGGAGCCAAAGAACTTGGAGCAGATTATTATGCCATTCAAAACAATCAGGTTGCGACCAATGCTGCTCTGCTGAGCCAGAAAGATATCGCTTCTTTAGGTAAACTTACTATAAGAGGTGCTGAAGAATATACAATCTGTCCGCCAACTATGGGAAGAAAGAATCTTACCAATGTGATCATAAAATCTTACAAAGTGAATACAGCCATTGATCCAAGAATCAATGTAAAGCTTAACAATGTATTGGTTAACTACAAATAACCGTAAAAGGCTGTTTTTGTTCTGAAGGCAGCCTTTTTTTAAATTTTTTGCCATGAAAAAAAAGCTTCAGTTATCCGGAATTTTCATTGTTCTGTTGATTGTATTTGCAATTGGTATGAAAGGAACATTTGATGGCTACTATGGTTTTTATTATGAAAACAAAAAATATGAAAAACCCCTGGCTTATACAGTTTCAGAAAACATTACCCAATTAAAGCCGGTCAATATATTTACGTCTTATACTGGTTTTGATACAGGATATGGTTTCTATGCTCCCAATGTTGCCAGTGATTTTGTGATGAGCTTTGAACTGAAAGATAAGAAGGGAAATGTCCTGGAACAAAAGACGATGCCTTATTTCAAAAGTAAGGAGAGCAGAGTGAGATACACTACTGTCTTTAATATGTTTCTGGATAAAATTTCCAGCAGAAATACATATGACCGCAAATATTATCAGTATCTGGACATTATTATCAGACAGATTGCGGCACACGTGATGAAAGAAAATCCAAAAGCATCAAGTGTTACTACAAAGCTTTATTTGTACGACTACCCTTCTATTGCAGATTTCAGACAGGGAAAAACGAATGAAAATCTTATTCTTATTGATGAATTCAAACATTAAAGTGATGAAAAAGCTGAATGTACTCTATACCAAAACTGAAAATTTCTTTTTCAGACAGGATAATCAAACGGAATTTCTGAGTTTCTTCCGTATTGCAATTGGAACGATTATTCTTTTACAGTTTCTCGCAGTCATGCCGGATTTTGACAAACTATTTTCAAGCAGCAGTATCATCCCGCAGGATATTATGAGTGTTTTCACTCCTGGCTGGCTGATTACCTTCTCAAAAATCGTCAGCTTTTTACAAAGCTTTGGCATTGAAGAAAGCACAACGATTGTGATAACCAAAATATCATTTATTACCTTGTGTATTTTGATCATTACTGGTTTTTATTCCAGAGTTTCAGCTTTCCTTTTGCTTATACTACAGATTGCTTTACTCAAGGGAAGTTCTTTCTTTGCTTATGGTGCAGATTTTTTCACGAGCATGTCACTATTTTATCTGATCCTGTTTCCCGCCGATCATTTTTTTTCACTCAGGAATTTTATTTTTAGTAAAAAAACACAGGAAATAAATATCACTCCTGTCAAAAGATTATTTCAGATTCATATATCTATTGCTTATTTTTTCTCCGGATTAGATAAAGCTTTAGGTTTCAATTGGTGGAACGGCGAATCTATCTGGAAAGCCATTCATCTTCCCTATTCCAACAGAGATCTGAATTTTGATTTCAGCTGGCTTATAGAACATTCCTATATCCTAAGTTTCATAGGATGGAGTACAATTATCATCGAGATATGCTACCCGTTTTTCATCTGGTACAAACCAACTCAGAAAACATGGCTTTTCCTAACAGTTTCTATGCATATAGGAATTGCACTCGTTCTTAATTTATATTACTTTTCAGCCATTATGATTGTATGGAATATCACCAATTTTTATTTTGAGCAAACTGCTAAAAAAGCAGTCCCCTTTTCAAAGAAAAAAATATCAGCCCATTATATTCCGAAACAGATTAACTCATAAACAAACAAATCCCGAATTGCTTCGGGATTTATTATTATGTATGGTTGAGTAATTATTTCTTAGGAGCGATATCCATCAGTTTCATAAACTCATCCAGCTTAGGCATAATGATGATTTCCGTTCTTCTGTTTTCACCTCTACCTGAAACACTCATGTTGGTAGCTTTCGGGTTGTATTCAGAACGACCTCCTGCTGTAATTCTTGCAGGATCTACTCCAAACTGGGTCTGAAGAACTTTAGCCACAGAAGTACCTCTTAATGCAGAAAGATCCCAGTTGTCTCTTGGAAGATTTGGAGAGTTCAACGGAGCATTATCCGTATTCCCTTCAATTAACACTGAATATTTATCATAATCATTGATTACTTTAGCTACTTTACCTAACACCTCCTGAGCAGCAGGCAGAATATTGTAATCCCCTGTTTTGTACAACATATTATCTGAAAGAGAGATCATTACAACTCCTTTCAATACCTTCACCTGTACATCCTGATCTGATACATTATCTAAAGATCTTTTCAGCTTGTTAGACAATGCCAGATTCAAACTGTCATTCTTAGCGTTGTTAGAGATCAATTGTTTGATATAAGAATTGGAAGCATTGATTTCACCTACCAATTTATCAATATTGGCAGAGCTTTTTCCGGTGTTGGAAAGGCATGCATCAAGTGATGATTTTAAAGCATCATGCTGGCTTTTCAGCAAGTTATTTTCACCAGTCAATGCAGAGTTCTGAGATTTCAAATCCTGAATTTCTCTCTGTCTTTCTCCGATATTTTCAATACACTGCTTATAGTTTGTGCTCAAAGCATCATACTGCTTTTTGCTGACACAAGATGTCATTCCCAGCGCCATTGCAGAAACTGCTACAATTTTTAAAATCTTCATAAATAATCATTTTTAGACTACTCAAAGTTAGGAAAATTCAATTGAATTATATCGGTTATCTTTGCATAAAAGAAATTCTCAACATCTATGTTGGAAAAATCAAGCTTTATCAGCCAATTAAAAAATCTCGTTCACGAACCGGAAAATCACACGTATCTTCTGGCGGTAAGCGGAGGAGCAGACTCTATGGTTCTTGCCTCTTTGTTCAGGGATTTAGGGCACGAAATCAAAGGTTCAAAATTCCAGTTTCAGGTTGCCCATATCAATTATAAACTCCGTGGTCATGATTCTGATCTGGATCAGAAAACGGTGCAGGATTTTTGTGAGAAAAATCATATAAAATTTCATTTGTATGAAGTTTCGGAAAAGGACCGGAAACCTGAAAACTCTATTCAGCTTTGGGCGAGGGAACTCCGGTATAACTTTTTTAAAGAAATCCAGGAAAAGGAAAAACTGGAATTTCTGATTACTGCTCATCACCTGAACGATCAGTTGGAAACATTTATCATCAACCTTTCCAAAGCTTCCGGCATCAACGGATTGAGTGGAATTCCGTCAAATGACAATGATATTCTCCGCCCGCTTCTAAATTTTTCAAAAAAAGAAATTTATCAGTTTGCTGAGGAGAACACAATTGAATTCCGGGAAGATCTTTCTAATAAAAAAAATGATTACCTGAGGAATAGGATTAGAAATGAGATTGTTCCGGTGCTGATGGATACCAATGATCACTTTCTGGAAAACTTCAGAAAAAGTTCTTTATATCTGAATCAAACTAAAGATTTTGTCCGGAAACAGATTCAGGAGATAGAAAATCGTATTACGGTATTTAACCCAGACTATAAAATCTTATCAAAGGAAAAGCTGGATCAGGAAGGCGATTTCGTAAAATTTGAAATCTTAAAAAAATATGGATTCAACCAGGAGGAAGAAATCCCTAAAATTTTTAAGGCCGAAAACAACAGTTCTTTTTTTTCAGAAAAATATCAGTTGATTATCAATCGTGATGAGCTGATCTTTATTGAGAAAAATGATAAACAGGAAATCAAAGAGGAAATAATCCTGATTGATCATTTTGATTTTTCCGAAAACCAAATCAACATAAATCCCGTAGATTATATTGAAAGCATTGATGGAATCAATAAAGGATTTGAATGGGATTTTGATGCCGAAAAACTTCATTTCCCACTACGTTTGAGAAAACAAAAAGAGGGTGACGAGTTTTATCCATCCGGATTTTCCGGGAAAAAGAAAGTTTCTAAGTTTTTTAGGGACGAAAAATTATCTATTTTAGCGAGGCAAAAAATCTGGATACTGACAGACAGCAATTATTCTGTACTTGGGATTATCCCTTTCAGACAGGATAGAAGATATGCAAAGAATGAGAAGACAAAATGGAGTCTCAAAATTTTTAATGAAATGAACAATGAAATTTAGAAATTGGTTTTTATTAATTCTACTATTTTTAGCGACAGGGATTAATGCGCAGATAAAAAATCCTGTAAAGTTTAAATTCACCATCAACGACCTTGGAAACAATCAGTACGAAGCTGTATTGAATGCTACTATGGAAAGCGGATGGCATATTTACTCAAAAGACTTGCCGGAAGATACCGGAATTCCTACCGAGTATAAAGTTACGGGAAAGAATATTGAACTGATCGGGAAGTTTACCGAAGTAGGTAAAAAGCATGAAGAGTTTTCTGAAGCTTTTGGGGGAACAATTGTTTTTTACTCCAATTCAGCTGGATTTAAGCAGAAATTTAAATTAAAAGATCCTACAAAGCCTGCGGATGTCACTTCTGAAATTACATATCAGACCTGTGATGACAGAGTTTGTCTGGCTCCCAATACATTAGAATTCAATCAAAAAGTTACACCAAAAGGGGCAACGGAAGAAGCAGTGGCTACTGAAGAAACTGCAGCTCCGGTAAAAGATTCAGTAAAAACAATTGAAACGGTTACTGAAAATCCTTCAAAAACAGAAGCTACAATTACAGAAACCTCAACACTGGATCCTAAGCAGCTGAAAATTGAAAGCATAGATTTCAAAAAACCATTGACAGACTGCGGTACAGCTTCTGCTAAAGTAGATGAAAATTACTGGACTTATTTATTCCTAGGATTTATTGGCGGGCTAATCGCTTTGCTTACACCTTGCGTTTTCCCAATGATTCCACTGACGGTTTCATTCTTTACGAAAGGCAGCAAGAATAAGGCAAAAGGAAAGAGAGATGCTCTTATTTATGGGTTTTTCATCCTTCTTATCTTCGTTTTATTAAGTATTCCTTTCCACGTTATCGACGGAATTGCAGGAAATATCTTCAATGAGATTTCTACCAGCGTATGGCTGAATATTGCATTCTTCATCATATTCATTTTCTTTGCCGGAAGTTTCTTCGGGTATTATGATATCACTTTACCAAGTTCAATTGCCAATAAATCTTCTAAAGCAGAAGAAGCAGGAGGACTTATCGGTATTTTCTTCATGGCATTGACATTGGTTATTGTTTCTTTCTCTTGTACAGGACCTATTTTAGGAAGTTTACTGGGAAGTGCAGTAACGGGTTCTACTAACGTTCCGATGTTACTGACATTTGCATTGGCAGGATTCGGTCTTGCGTGGGCAATCGTTTTCGGACTATTAGCTTTATTCCCGCAAGCATTACAAAGTCTTCCGAAATCCGGAGGATGGATGAATACAGTAAAAGTAGTTTTAGGTTTCGTTGAACTGGCTTTAGCTTTGAAATTCTTATCTAAAGCAGATCTTGTTTCTAAGACATTCTTCTTAAAAAGAGAACTTTTCATCGCCATCTGGATTATTGTTGCATTAGGATTAGCATTATATTTATTAGGATTCATCAGATTTCCGCATGATGATAAAAAACCTAAAATCTCCATTACAAGAAAGATATTAGGGGTATTGGGAATTGGTTTTGTAATCTACTTAATCCAGGGATTAATACCATCTGACCGTCCGAAACTTCAACTTTTAAGCGGAATTTTACCTCCACTTAATGTAAGCTATTTTCATGATGAAAAAGACGGAATTTTAGGAATGCATCCGGAACACGACTTCTTTAAAGCAATAGAACTTGCTAAAAAAGAGGATAAACCCATCCTTATTGACTTCACCGGATACGGTTGTGAAAACTGTAGAAAAATGGAGGAGTTTGTATGGAGCGAACCGGACATTTTACCGATCCTTCAGAATGATGTAGTATTAGCATCTTTGTATGTGGACGACAAGGAAGAGCTTCCAGAGGATCAAAAAACTAAAATTGACCTTGGCGAAGGACAGATCAAAAAGGTAAAAACAATTGGTGACAGATGGAGCTTATTCCAGCAGGTTAACTTTAACAATAACTCGCAGCCTCACTATGTTTTGATAACTCCGGATGGAAAGGTGATTAACACACCTGTTTCAGGATATATGCCAAAAGAGGATTTCAAAAAATTCCTTGAATGCGGAGTGAATTTCTATAAAAAGAATAAATAAATTATTTACATATCATCTAAAAACTCACACTTTATCGTGTGAGTTTTTTATTTTAAATGAATTGTGTACACCATAAAATACTAAAAGAAATGGAATTTTAATTATATTTGAATAACTATCACCAATTCAAATACATATGAGACATTTAACATCTACTCTTTTATTTTTTACTTTTTCCATATTCTCGGCTCAGACCGCACCTTCTATAGAATGGCAGAAAGCATTGGGAGGCAGTCAGGGTGAATCGGCTAATGATATTCAGCAAACCTCTGACGGAGGATATATTGTTGCAGGAAATTCTATGTCAACTGATGGAAATATGACTAATCATGGAGATTCCGATTACTGGATTGTAAAGTTAGATGCCTCAGGAACTCTACAATGGCAGAAATCATTGGGTGGAAGTTTCTATGACAGTGCAAACTCTATTCAACAGACAGCTGATGGAGGATATATTGTTGCGGGAGAGTCCAGTTCTGCCGACGGAGATGTGACGGGAAATCATGGAAATCCCGATTACTGGATTGTAAAGCTAGATATCTCAGGGAATATTCAATGGCAAAAATCTTTAGGCGGAACTAATGAAGACAGAGCAAATTCTGTCCGTCAAACTGCAGACGGAGGGTATATTATTGCAGGAGAATCCGACTCTACCGATGGAAATGTGACAGGGAATCATGGAAATTCTGATTACTGGATCGTAAAGTTAGATGCCTCAGGAAGTTTACAATGGCAAAAATCTTTAGGCGGAACCTCTTATGAAAGGTGCAATTCTATCCGGCAGACCTCTGATGGAGGATACATTATTGCAGGAGCATCCGCTTCTACCGATGGAGACATTACAGGAAATCATGGAAACGAAGATTTTTGGATCGTAAAATTAGATTCCTCTGGAATTCTGCAATGGCAACAAACATTGGTGGGTAATCTTGCTGACTCTGCAGAATCTATCCAGCAAACATCTGATGGTGGATATATTGTAGCCGGTGGATCAAATTCTGCAAACTCTGAAATTCCGACAGTTTTTGGAGTATCTAATTATTGTGTGGCAAAATTAGATGCTTCCGGAAATACAATATGGCAAAAATATTTTGGCGGTACTGGTAATGATTATCCTTATTCTGTACAGCAGACTTCTGATGGCGGATATATTGTGGCTGGCGGAACCTCTTCTGTAAACGGAAATATTACAGGAAATCATGGATCCAATGATTACTGGGTCATAAAACTGGATTCTTCAGGAATTTTACAATGGCAGAAACCGTTGGGAGGAACTGTTTTTGATGATGCGTATTCTATTCAACAGACAACGGATGGAGGATATATAGTCGCAGGACAGGCTTATTCCACGGACGGAGACGTGACGGGACATCATGGTTCAATTGATGCCTGGGTAGTTAAATTAAACCCGGAACAACTAGGAATCTCAGAAACTCAAAAAATGAATCAACCCAACATCTACCCTAACCCTGCAAAAGATTTCTTTTATGTGGATCATCTTCCCAAAGAAACTACTATCAGCATTACGGACATGTCCGGGCGAAAACTATTCTCTCAAAAATATAACGAAGAAAAAATTAAGATCAACACTTCTACATTCTCAGAAGGGATCTACATTGTACAGGTAAAAAACAAAGACGGAATCATCCTCTCAAAGAAAATAACAGTCAGCAAATAATGTATTTATCTACAAACATTTAAATTATTCATTATTTAGGCTTAACAAAACATTTTTTATGATTTAAAAACTCGCACTTTATCGTGTGAGTTTTTTTGTGTAAATCTTCATACAAAGATTATCCTGAAAATTCAATAATCAGTAAACCAACAATATCATGGTTGTCATTTTTAAATCAAATAGATTAAAAGAGACAGAAATATTTAAAATTCGCATAAAAACAATCAATAGATTCATGAATCTATTGATTATTAACCAAACAAGGCATGTGTTTTGTAAGAATTCTTCAACAAACACCGTTTAACATTTAAAAATTTTTAATCATGGCAGAAGTAATTGCACAAGAAAAACAAGGCAGCAAACAAAAGAAAAAAATGATCAGAGTAGATATGACTCCTATGGTAGATCTGGGATTCCTATTGATCACTTTCTTTATGTTCACAACCAATTTTACAAAACCTAACGTAATGGATTTAGGATTACCGGCAAAAGATCCCAATACTCTTCCGACTGATCATGTAATCGGGGATCAAAATCAGGTTACATTTATCCTCGGGAAAGATAACCGTGTATTTTATCATCAGAGCAACCAGAAAGACTTGAATACAGGGAATCTTAAAGAAACTGATTTTAGTGGAATAAAAATTTCAAAAATCATTGCCGAAGCTTATAAGAAAGCACCCGCACCCGACAAATTCACCGTTATTGTAAAGCCAACGGATGAAGCCAATTATAAGAATTTTGTGGATATGCTGGACAACCTTGCAATATCTAAAAAGGAAAGATATGGTGTAACCGATATCAAACCCTGGGAAACAAAGGTTTACAAGGAATTAACTCAATAAAAGACGAAGAGCATTTTAAAAATGCTCTTTTTTGTTTAAATTTGAAAGGAGAAACGAATCTTCAGTACGTAACCGGCTGTATTATTTTTAACCTTCTATAATTTTGGAATCATGCTGAACTTTGAAAGAAAAGGAAACGGAAAAGAAACATTGGTACTTCTTCACGGATTTATGGAAAACCTATCCATCTGGAGCGATATGGAGCATCATCTTTCCAAAGATTTCTCACTGCTCAAAATTGACCTTCCCGGCCACGGACAGTCTGAAACTCTTGGGGAAGTTCACACCATGGAACTGATGGCTGAGGAGGTAAAAAAAGTTTTAGATCAGCAAAATTTAGAAAAAGTTCATCTTTTGGGACATTCTATGGGAGGATATACTTCACTTGCCTTTGCTGAAAAATATTCTGATTGTTTAAAAAGCTTAACATTATTTTTCTCTACCTATTTTCCGGATGATGAAGAGAAAAAACAACAGCGCATCAAAAGCTACAGAATTATAAAAGATGCATTTGCCCATTATGCAAGAGCCGGAGTACCCAATTTATTCAATCCAAATGAAAGAGATATACTGGAAGGAAAAATTGAAACTGCTCTTGAAACCGCCCTATCTACCAACAATCTGGGAGTTCTTGCTTGTGTAAAAGGTATGGTAGAAAGAACTGACAAAAAGCATGTTCTGGAAAGCCTGGATGCAAAAATCTTAGTATTGGCCGGTAAGCATGACAACGCTGTAAAAACCGACATGATGATCAAACATCTTCCGGACAGGACAAATATCAAATCTTATATTCTGGACTGCGGGCACAACGGGCATTGGGAAAAACCTGGTATCTGCGCCGAAATCATCAATACAGAACTTCTTCATAACCTTCCTAAAAAACTGGTTTTATAACCTCATTTTTCATGGCAGATTAAAGTCGTGTTTAATAAAAAAATCCTGTATATTAGTAGAGAATAATATTCGTAATGGCTTTATTCTCATTCAAAAAAAAGAAACCACCGGCACCACCGGTTATTGGGCTTACACTTTCAGGCGGAGGAATGCGTGGGATTGCCCATATTGCCGTACTGAAAGCTTTGGAAGAATACAATCTGAAACCGCACATTATCTCCGGAACCAGTGCAGGCTCTATTATTGGTGCTTTTTATTCTTTCGGAAAAACACCGGATGAGATGATGGAAATTGTACGCCAGACTTCTTTTTTTTCTCGATCAGCTTTAAAGTTATCAAAAAACGGAATCTTCAGCTCCAATTTCATTTTAAAACTGTTCAAAGATTATTTCCCGCAGGATAACTTCAATATTCTGGAAATCCCCATGTATGTAGCTGCGACTGAAATGACCCATGGTATTGTAGATTTCTTTTCTGAAGGAGAGCTTTTCGGACCGTTGCTGGCATCTTCCAGTGTTCCTTTTATTCTTCCTCCGGTAAGGATAGGTGAGAAAATTTATGTAGACGGTGGTGTCCTGGATAACCTTCCCATTGAACCCATTATGGATAAATGCAACTTCCTTATTGCCTCCCACGTCAACTCAATCAGCTATGATGAATTAAGGAAAATGAGTCTGATGAAAGAATTTGACAGAATCCTTCACTTAGCCATTGCAAAATCTGTGTATTCTAAGGCAAAATATTGTAATATTTTTTTAGATCCGCCTAAGATGACGAAATACAGCCTTTTCAACAAACGATATATGGATGAAATGTTTCAGCAGGTGTATGAATATACCTGTCAGGAACTTGAAGAGAAAGGATTTCGTAAAGCTTTGTGAGTTTGAAAGTCACGGAAGTTTATCAAATCAGGGCTTTACTTTTTACTTGTTACAAGCCTTCCTCTTTTACTTTATTTTTGAAAGTTTCTATAGTTCCGGATAAAGAGTCTAAAGACTTTCCTCCGGCTGCATTGATGTGTCCGCCTCCATTGAAATATTTTCTTGAGAACTGGTTTACATCCACATCATCTTTACTTCTGAATGAAATTTTAACAAAGTCCTCGTACAGGTCTTCCATGAAAAATGCTGACATTTTTACACCGCCAATACTTAAACCATAGTTGACAAAACCTTCCGTATCTCCTTTCTGGAAACCTAATTCTTTCAATTCGTTTCGTGTAAGGCTTAAAACAGCTACCGTTCCATCGTTCACCACTTCTATTCTTCCCAGAACCAAAGCAAGCAAATGCAGACGGGAAACTGTGTTGGTATCCCAGGTATTGGATGTAATCATCGCCGGATCTGCACCGTTTTCAATCAGATTGGCAATAATTCTGTGGGTAGTGGCACTGGTGGAACGAAAACGGAAACCTCCAGTATCAGTCATGATTCCGGTATAAAGACATTCTGCCATATCCTGATTTACCAGCTTTTCATCATCCATTGCTTCAATGAAATGATAGATCATCTGTGAAGTAGCCGGAATTACGGTATCGGAATAAACAAAATCAAATTTTTCAGGCTGTTGATGGTGGTCAATAAGAATTTTCTTCCCCTGAGCTTTCACCAGCCAGTCTCCTAATAATCCAATTCGTGATGGAGAATTAAAATCCAGACAGAAAATAACATCTGCTCCTGCAATCATATCAGATGCCAGCTTTCTTTTATATTCTGCAATAATAACTTTTTTAGACTCCGGCATCCATTTCAGAAATTTTGGAAAATCATTAGGCACAATAACTTCTGCATGAATTCCTTTTGCTTTCAGATAATGTTTCAATCCCAAACTTGAACCAATAGCATCTCCATCCGGGTTGTAGTGGGTAAGGATAACTATTTTGCTCTCTTGAGTAAGTAATGTATTGATATCTAAAAGTTCTGCTGGTGTAAACATCGGGTGTTTATTTTCGTTAAAATTAAAGTTTTCAAAGATAGAGCTTTTATATAAATCATTTAAATATTATTTTTGCACAGAGAAATGGTATTCTTATCAGGGGTTTGCCATTGTTCAATAAAAAAACATTGCATTTAATTTCAAAAAAAAATAATTAAAGTTTGTAACTTATAAAAATTTATATATCTTTGCAACCTGAAAATTAATAGATTAATTACGATTTAAACATATAGTAATGAGTAAAAGAACATTCCAGCCATCAGAAAGAAAAAGAAGAAACAAACACGGTTTCAGAGAAAGAATGTCTACGCCAAATGGAAGAAGAGTTTTGGCTGCGAGAAGAGCTAAAGGCAGAAAGAGTTTAACTGTAAGTGCTGCACGCGCTAAGAGATAATCTTTTTATTATCATATACAAAACATGCTTGAGAAGTTCCTTTTCAGGCATTTTTTGTTGTTAAAATTTACTAAAATTTAGGCTACATCAACATCTTTTTCTATTTTTAAAAGTTGAAATATTTTTGTTAGAAACAGCCTTTAAAATTAAATTATGCCACATACAAATATCTCCGGAGACAATATTATAAGTTTACAAAACGCAAAGATTGCGCAAAAAAACTTCACTGTACTTTCTGATGTAAATCTTAACATTAAAAAAGGTAGATTCTGCTATCTTATCGGAAAAACAGGTTCCGGAAAAAGTTCCCTTCTGAAAACGCTTTACGGACACATTCCATTAGCATCAGGACACGGAGCTGTTGTAGGATTTGACCTGGCAAAGCTAAAACCGTCTGATATCCCTAACTTAAGAAGAAAATTAGGAATCGTATTCCAGGATTTCCAGTTACTTTCTGACAGAACGGTTGAAAAAAACTTAAAATTTGTTCTTGAAGCAACAGGCTGGAATGACAAAGTAAAAATAGAAGACCGTATCAACGAGGTTTTGGGAAGCGTGAACATGAAAAGCAAAAAGCATAAAATGCCACATGAGCTTTCCGGAGGTGAACAACAGCGTATTGCCATCGCAAGAGCCCTTCTTAACCACCCGGATCTTATCTTAGCGGATGAGCCTACAGGGAACCTCGATCCGGAAACTTCCAACGAAATTATGACACTATTAAAACAGGTTGCCCTTGAAAATGGTGCGGCAGTAGTAATGGCAACACATGATTACCACATGATTCAAAACTTCCCTGGTGAAGCTATCAGATGTGAAGATGGAAAAGTATCTGTATTGGATACAGCAGAATTGTTTGAGTAAGAATTAAAAAATTGAGAGATTAAGAAATTAACTAACTTCTAAAATCTAATTTCTAACTTCTCTATTTAAAAACATGAAACTCTTTAGTGAGTTCAAGATATTGGTCCGAGTATTGTCTCGGACTTTTTTCTATAATAAAGTCAGATTCATTGATTTCTTTTTCTTGTAATGAGAACTCAAGAATCAGTCTTTTAGCTTTTGAATTCTCAATTCCTTTGATATTTACCCTACGGTTCAGAAACAGTCCGTTTTCTTTTCCAATTGAAATAAAAACATCTCCTGCTTCAACAGGAATAATTACGGAAAAAATTCCACCTTCAGACAAAAGCTTAGACGCCTTGGATATTAACTGGATAAAGTTTAATTCCACCGTTTGACGGGCAATCTTATCCTTCTCCGATCCCGATTCTTCAAAGTAAGGAGGATTGGAAACGATAAGATCAAACCGTTCTTCTGTCTCGAAAGTTTTAAAATCCTGATGCCTGTTTTTCAGCCTTGTATGAAAAGGTGCGTTTCCAAAATTAAGTTGAGTAAGCGCTGCTGCATCTCCGTTAATATCCAACCCTAAAAAATGAGCCTGTGGATTTCTTTGCGCCAGCATTAAGGAGATCAGCCCTGTTCCCGTCCCTACTTCCAAAACATGGGAAGCATTGCGAACATTAGCCAACGCACCAAGCAGAACACCGTCTGTTCCTACACGGAAGACGTCTTTAGACTGTTCAATTTTAAATTGCTTAAATGTAAAAGGTTTCACTATAAATTGGTAGGCAGTGTAATAATGAACGTTGACCCCTTTCCTACTTCGGATTTCACCGAGATCTCTCCTTTATAATCTTCAATCATTTTTCTTACCATGGATAAGCCTAGTCCCATTCCACTGCTCTTAGAAGTAAAATTCGGTTCAAAGATTCTTTCATACATGTTTTCAGGAATTCCTATTCCGTTATCCTGAACAGAAATAATCACTCTTCTCTGATGCTGTTCCACATCTACATTGATGATCAGTTTTCTTTCATCACTTTCTGCCTGTTTTGCATTGGTAACAAGATTGGTTATAATTCTGGAAAGATAAATTCTATCCATATTGATCATAATATTGCTCTTATTGGCATGCATAAAGATACTATCATCATTGAAGACACGGAGAATATCTTCAACCTCTGTATTCAGATTGATCACCTCATTATTTTTTTCAGGAAGCTTCGCAAATTCTGAGAAAGCTGAAGCCACCGTTGCAATAAGGTCTATCTGATCCACAATTGTTTTACTCATTTGTTTTACCCTTTCTCTGATATTCGGATCTTCGGGATCAAATTTTCTTTCAAAATTCTGAATCGTCAGCTTCATCGGAGTCAATGGGTTTTTCACTTCATGAGCAACCTGTTTGGCCATTTCCCTCCAGGCTTCTTCAGATGCTTTGAATCTAAGTCTTTCTTTCTGGTCCTGGATCTGCAGAATCATTCTGTTATAAGCTCTTGCCAAAGCATTAAGCTCATCATTTTTATAATATCTGATAGGACGCATTTCATTTTCAAATAATGTAATACGGGTAATCATATCAGAAAATTTTGTGATTGTCTTCGCAAGACTGTTAGATGTCACCCAGCTAATCCAGATACTAAACAGAATAAGAAATATATCGACTAAAAGAATGTATTTTACATATTGATGAAGAACCTCCAGGTAGGCAGATTCATTATGATATAAAGGAATATAGACAATTCCGATAGGTTCAAGCTCATTATTTTTCAACAAAAGATATGAAGAAGTAAGTTTTGCATCTTTAGCAGCATCATAATTAACCATATCTACTCTTGCATCGGTAGACAGAATCTTATTGATGATTTCTATAGGAATGGTTTTCTGCTCAACTAAAGCTTCATCTTTATTGGAAAGTAAATAATTCCCTTTCAGATCGTAAATAAAAATGTCATGCTGATTGATATCCGCTATTTCGAAAATTTTATTCCCCAAAACTTCCGGAAGATCTTTTGTTTCAATAAGCGTCTGGCTTACCGCGTAATCCAGATATCTCATTACAGCATTCGTCTTATCCTGCATATCAATATTACTTTGCTGCAGAGAGTGATTTCTCAGTACAAAATAAGGTACAAGCGACGTAGCCACAACACTTAAAAAACATACCAGCAGGAAACCGAAAAACACACGGTTCCTTAAGCTATATCCTTTATACTTATTAATCGACATTCTACTTTTTAATTAACCTAGCAATATACTTACCAATGATATCAAATTCCAGGTTCACTTTGTCACCAATTTTTAAATGTTTCATATTGGTAAATTCCCATGTATAAGGAATAATGGCTACAGAAAACTGAGCATCTTCACTTTTTGCCACCGTAAGACTGATTCCATTTACCGTGATTGATCCCTGAGGCACAGTTACAAAATTCCCGTCATAAGCATATTTCATTGTAATGAAATAACTTCCGTCTTTGTTTTCAATCCCCACTACTTCACCGGTTTTATCAACATGTCCCTGAACGATATGTCCATCCAGTCTTCCATCCATCTTCATACAGCGTTCCAGATTCACCACGGTTCCCAATTCCCATTTTCCAAGATTGGTTTTTTCCAATGTTTCGTTGATGGCGGTTACTACATATTGATTGTCTTTTATTTCAACAACTGTAAGGCAGCAGCCGTTATGTGCAAGACTCTGGTCTATTTTTAATTCGTTTGTAAAGGGGCATGTCAAGGTAAAATCTATATTGCTTCCTTTTTCTTCAATCCTCTCAATAACACCAACTGCTTCAATAATTCCTGTGAACATATTATTTTTTGCTAAATTTGTAAATTATAATCTTCAAAGATAATCAAAATGAGCCCAAAAAACCATAAAGTACGAGTAGGAATTTCAATCGGTGATTTCAACGGCATAGGCCCGGAGATCATTATGAAGTCTCTGAAAGACAAAACCATTACAGATTTTTTCACTCCTGTAATTTTTGGTTCGGGAAAATTATTCACTTATCAGAAAAACATTTTTAAGCTGAATCTTAATTTCAACTATATTAATGAAGCTTCACAGGCTCAGGCAGGGAAACTTAACATGCTTAACCTGACGAAGGAAAACGTTAATGTAGAACTGGGAGTTCCTACAGAAGAGTCTACCAAAATGGCTATTGACTCTTTGGAAGCCGCAACTGAAGCTTTGATGAAAGGAGAGATTGATGTTTTGGTAACCGCTCCAATCAACAAAGATGAAATGGTGAAAATGGGCTTTAAACATGCCGGACATACAGGATACTTTGAAGAGAAATTCAGCAAAAAGGGATTGATGTTCCTTGTAACTGAAGATCTTAAAGTAGCTGTATCCACACACCATATTCCAATTGCACAGGTAGCTGAAAATATTTCCAAGGAAAAAATAAAGAAACAGATCAGAGTTCTGAACCAAACACTTATAGAAGACTTCTGTATTCAAAAGCCTAAAATTGCTGTACTGGGATTAAATCCTCATGCCGGAGATGGCGGTGTTATTGGAAATGAAGAAATTGAAATCATCAGCCCGGCAATTAAAGAACTTTCTGACAACGGAACATTGGCATTCGGCCCTTTCCCGGCAGACAGCTTCTTCCAGCCAAGCAAATACAAAAATTTCGATGCGGTTTTAGCAATGTATCACGACCAGGGATTAGCACCTTTCAAAACATTAGCATATGAAGAAGGTGTAAACTATACAGCAGGACTTCCTTTTATCAGAACTTCTCCGGATCACGGCGTTGCTTATGATATTGCAGGAAAAAATATTGCTGATGAGCAGAGTTTTACGGAAGCAATATTCACTGCAATTAAAATTTTCAAGAACAGAAGTGAATACAGTGAACTTATGAACGACCGCATGCAGCCTAGAAAAATGGTTGTAGACAACGGAATAGATGAGGATCTACCGGAGGAAACTGAAGGATAAATCTTTAAAACAAATTTTAAATTAATTTGTTTTAGATTTTATTTGTTATTATAAAAAAAATGCATATTTTTGCACACTCATTTTATGGACAAGTTAAGAAACTATGACGTAAGCTTTTCCGGACTAAAAAACGGAAAACACGAGTTCAAGTTTGAGATAGATAAAACGTTCTTTCAATTATTTGATACTGAGCAGGAATTTACAAATCCTAGAATAGAAGTGAATGTATCGCTTGATAAACACACTACTTTTTTAGAATTTGAGATTAAAATTAATGGATTGGTTGAATTGGTTTGTGATATTACAAACGAAGATTTTGACTATCCAATTGAGAATGAAATCAAGATTTTGGTGAATTTCGGGGAAGAATATGATGACAGCAATGAAGATGTTATTACCATTCCTACTGCAGAGCATGCTTTCAATGTAGCACATTTGATTTATGAAAATGTAATGCTTTCTATCCCTATGAAAAAAGTTTCACCGAATGTAAGTGATGAAGATCTTGAAATTCTAGACCAGTTCAGTCCGAAAGAGATTGAGGAAACAGAAGAGGAAGAACATGAAAGTGATCCTAGATGGGATGCTTTAAGAAAGTTAAGAGACAATAATTAAATAGAATAATTTAAATATGATGAGATGATGAATCTCATCGCTCATCAATTAAAAAAGTTATTAGAAAATGGCACATCCAAAGAGAAGACAGTCGTCCACAAGAAGAGATAAGAGAAGAACTCACTACAAAGCTGTAGTTCCTCAATTAGCTAAAGATGCAACAACAGGAGAGCTTCACCTATACCACAGAGCTCACTGGCATGAAGGAAAACTTTACTACAGAGGTAAAGTAGTATTGGAAAAAGAAGTAGCTGCTACTGAAGAAAACTAAGAGTCGCTTTTCATTGAAAAAGCCTCGTTTTAATACAAAAACCGCCCAATTTTGATAAAATTTGGCGGTTTTTTGTTGTTTTTTACGTTTTTTTGGTATCTTTGACCCAAAATCAAATATCAAATTTATGGACATTAAAGACATACAAAATCTTATTAAGTTTGTATCTAAAGCTGAAGTTTCAGAAGTAAAATACAAGACTAAAGATTTCGAAATCACTATTAAAACTCCATTAGCTGGAAGCGACGCTGTATATGCACAGCCTGCAGTATACCACACTGCACCACAAGCTGTAGCGGCTCCGGCACCTGCTGCAACTCCTGCAGCTCCTGCTTCTGAGAAAGCTGAAGCTGCATCTGATGACAGCAAATATGTAACGATTAAATCTCCAATGATCGGTACTTTCTATAGAAAGCCATCTCCTGATAAAGATGTATTTGTAAATGTAGGTGACGAAGTTTCTGTTGGTAAAGTAGTTTGCGTTATTGAAGCTATGAAGCTATTCAACCAGATTGAATCTGAAATCAGCGGAAAAATAGTTAAAATCTTAGTTGACGATGCTACTCCTGTAGAGTATGACCAACCTTTATTCTTGGTAGATCCATCTTAAGGAATTTTAGATTAAAGATTATAAATTTTAGATGAATCTTTTTCATTTAAAATAATTTAAAATTCAAAATTTATAATTTAAAATTTCGGAGATGTTCAAAAAAATATTAATAGCCAATCGTGGCGAAATTGCAATGCGTATTTTACGTACTTGTAAAGAAATGGGGATCAAAACCGTTGCAGTATACTCTACTGCTGATAAAGACAGTCTTCACGTAAGATTTGCTGATGAAGCGGTATGTATTGGCCCTGCAATGAGTAAAGACTCCTATCTTAAAATCCCTAACATTATTGCTGCTGCGGAAATTACCAATGCTGACGCCATTCACCCAGGTTACGGATTCTTATCTGAAAACGCTAACTTCTCAAGAATCTGTCAAAAGAACGGCATCAAATTTATTGGTGCTTCTCCTGAACAGATTGAAAAAATGGGGGATAAAGCTAATGCTAAGGCTACCATGAAAGCTGCAGGTGTACCATGTGTACCAGGTTCTGACGGATTGATTGAATCTTACGAGCACGCTGTAAAAGTAGCTGAAGAAACAGGATATCCTGTAATGATCAAAGCAACAGCCGGTGGTGGTGGAAAAGGAATGAGAGCCGTTTGGAAAGCTGAAGATCTTAAAGACCATTGGGAATCTGCAATTCAGGAAGCTGTAGCTGCCTTTGGAAACGGAGGTATGTATATGGAAAAACTGATTGAAGAACCTAGACACATCGAAATTCAGGTTGCTGGTGACCAATTCGGTAAAGCCTGCCACCTTTCTGAAAGAGACTGTTCTGTACAGAGAAGAAATCAGAAATTAACGGAAGAAACACCTTCTCCTTTTATGACAGATGAACTTCGGGAGAAAATGGGTGACGCTGCTGTAAAAGCTGCTGAATTTATTGGATACGAAGGTGTAGGAACTATCGAATTCCTTGTAGACAAGCACAGAAATTTCTATTTCATGGAAATGAATACAAGAATCCAGGTAGAGCACCCTATTACTGAACAGGTAATTGATTATGACCTGATCAGAGAACAAATTCTTCTTGCTGCGGGAACTCCTATTTCAGGAATCAATTATTACCCTAAATTACATTCAATCGAGTGTAGAATCAACGCAGAAGATCCTTACGCAGACTTCAGACCATCTCCGGGAAAAATCACAGGATTAAACATCCCTGGCGGACACGGAATCAGAGTAGACACTCACGTATATTCCGGATATACAATTCCTTCTAACTACGACTCTATGATTGCTAAGCTTATCACTACGGCTCAAACCCGTGAAGAAGCTATTGCTAAAATGAAACGTGCTCTTGAGGAATTCTATATTGAAGGAGTAAAAACTACCATTCCTTTCCATAGACAACTGATGGATAATGAAGATTATCTTGCAGGAAACTATACTACAAAATTCATGGAAGATTTTGTAATGGATAGAAAATATGATAATCACTAAGATTATTTAAAAAATATAAAACGAAACTGCCTCTTTTTGAGGCAGTTTTTTTGTTCATCAATTCGGTATATATTAAGACTTACATATCATAAAAACGATTGGGAACATTCCAGATTTAATGGTTAATAAAAAATTAATAAAGGAAACAGAAAATAAAATCCTGCCATAAGAAAGATATAAAACCTAAAACAATATGTCAATAAAGAAAATATTTTCTGATACCCTATTATTCCACCTTAAAATCTACTTTAATTACACCTCCATACGACACTAGATATTTGTTCAGGCATATTATTAATAATGTGTAAATTTGTTGAAAACCAAAATATATGTCAACAGCAGAACAAACAAAAAACTCACAGTATTTTATTGACCTTGAAGACAAACACGGAGCACACAATTACCACCCGCTTCCAGTAGTTCTGGACCGTGGAGAAGGCGTTTTCGTTTGGGATGTAGAAGGCAAAAGGTATTATGATTTTCTTTCAGCATATTCTGCTGTAAACCAGGGGCACTCTCACCCTAAAATTGTAGAAGCATTGGTAGAGCAGGCAAAAAAACTGGCTTTAACATCAAGAGCGTTCTACAACTCCAAATTGGGAGAATACGAACAAAAAATCACGACTCTTTTCGGATTCGATAAAGTTTTACCCATGAACTCGGGAGCTGAAGCTGTGGAAACCGCAGTAAAACTGGCAAGAAAATGGAGTTATGAAGTAAAAGGAATTTCTGAAAACGCAGCAAAAATAATCGTTTGCGAAAATAATTTCCACGGAAGAACAACAACTATCGTTTCTTTCTCTAATGATCCGGATGCTAACCAGAACTACGGACCTTTTACACCAGGATTTATCAAAATTCCTTACAATGATATTGCAGCCTTAGAAGAAGTTCTGAGCAGAGAAGCAGGAAATATTGCAGCATTCCTTGTAGAGCCTATTCAGGGAGAAGCCGGAGTATATGTTCCGGATGAAAACTTCCTTAAAAATGCTTCTGAACTATGTAAAAAACACAACGTTCTTTTCATTGCTGATGAAGTTCAGACGGGTATTGCAAGAACAGGAAGACTGATTGCATGCCACCATGAAGAGGTACAGCCGGATATTTTAATTTTAGGAAAAGCACTTTCCGGAGGAATGTATCCCGTATCAGCTGTTTTAGCGAATGATAACATCATGAATGTAATTAAACCGGGACAACACGGTTCTACATTCGGAGGAAACCCGATTGCCTGTGCAGTAGCAGTGGCAGCATTGGACGTGGTAGCTGAAGAAAAATTATCTGAAAGAGCTGAAGAACTTGGTCAGCTGTTCAGAGCTGAAATTAACAAACTGATCGAAAAGACAGACCTTATTACCAAAGTAAGAGGAAAAGGACTTTTAAATGCTATCCTGATCAACGATACTCCTGAAAGTTCTACCGCATGGAATCTTTGCTTACAGTTAAAAGAAAACGGATTACTGGCAAAGCCTACCCACGGTAATATCATCAGACTGGCACCGCCATTGGTAATTACTGAAGAGCAGTTACTGGATTGCGTAAAGATTCTTGAAAAGACTATTCTTGAGTATAAATAAATGGCTCTTTCTTTAGCAATCATTACTTACAATGAAGAAGAGAATATTGTAAGGCTTTTAAATTCTCTGGCAGATACTGCTGATGAAATTATTATTGTCGACAGCTTTTCTACAGATAAGACAAAAGAGATTTGCACTCAAAAATATCCTCAGATAAAATTCTTTGAGAAAAAATTTAACGGGTATGGTGAACAAAAAAACCATGCCCTTAATTTATGTTCTCATGAATGGGTCCTGTTTCTGGATGCTGACGAAGTTCCTGATGAGGACATGAAAAGATCCATAGTGGAAATCGTTTCTTCAGAAAGCGCAGAATTCAATGTGTATAAGGCAAGATTCAACAATCATCTTGGAATTCACCTGATCAGATTCGGAGGATGGGGAAATGTATGCCGTGAAAGATTGTTCAGAAAAAAATACGCCAGATATTCTGATGATAAAGTTCATGAATTTTTAATTACCGATCAGAAATCCGGTCTTCTGGAAGGAAGACTGAATCATTATACCTACAAAAGTATTCATCATCATGTCTCGAAAATCAATAAATATTCTGATATGATGGCTGAGAAAATGTATGAAAGAGGACAAAAAATCAATAGGTTCAAAATCATTGTAAGCCCTATCTTTGAATTTATCAAGGTATTTATTTTCAAAAGAGGCTTTCTGGACGGGTTTCCCGGGTTTTATATTGCCAAAACGATGTCTTATTACACTTTTTTAAAATATATTAAATTGCGTGAAAAAATAAGACTAGTGGAAATAGAAAAGGAAAAAATACAATAAAATAGCATGATTCTGTATCTTATTCCTGTTGTATTAGCGGTATTTATCGTTATATATTTCCGTCTGTACCTATTTGCTTTCCCGAAGAACAGACTGGTTATTCTCATGTACCATCAGGTGGAAAAAGAAAGCCACGAAGATCTTACGGTAAGTGTAAAAAACCTTGAAGAGCAGTTTTCATATCTGAGCCGCAAAAAATACACATCCCGTTTTTTTTCAGAGCTTACTGCTTCTACAAAAAAAAATATCATCATCACCTTTGATGACGGCTACAGAAATAACCTTGAATATCTGCCATCTTTACTGAAAAAATACAATCTGAAGGCTACCATTTTTATCCCCACAGGATTCATAGAAAAAGGATATAAAAATTATCCCATGATGAGCTTTGATGAAATCAGAAGTCTGGACAGAAATTATTTTGAAATTGCCCTTCATACCCATGCCCATGAAAACCTGAAAGACAGGTCTCTTGATCTTATAGAAAAAGATCTAGAAAAAAACATGAGCATTCTGGACGCCCAAAATATAGCCTATTCAAAGGTTTTAGCATATCCGTATGGCAAATATCCCAATAAAGAAGAGGAAAAATCTGCTTTTTTTTCTATTTTGAGAAAAATAGGAATTGATTTTGCAGTAAGAATTGGAAATAGGGTTAATTACTTCCCGACTCAGCATCCATACGAACTATGCAGGGTGGATATAAAAGGCAAAGATTCGATAATAAAGTTCAAATTAAAACTTATCTTTGGAAGATTAAAACTATTTTAAAAAACAATTTAAAAGGGGTATTTTTACGTACCTCTCTATCAAACAAATCGTTGTGATGAATATAAGTGGTTTAATCATAACATATAATGAAGAAAAAAATATACAGGATGTCCTTGAGTCTTTTGATTTCTGTGATGAAATAGTAGTGATAGACTCATTTAGCACGGATAAAACTGTAGAAATTGCAAAGAAATTCCCTAATGTAAAAGTGATTCAAAATAAATTTGAAGACTTTACAAAACAAAGAAATTTGGCTCTGGATTCTGCAAAAAACGACTGGGTTCTATTTTTGGATGGTGATGAAAGACTTACCCCGGCCCTGAAGCAGGAAATTATAGATGAGCTGAATAAACCCGGGCAAAAAGATGCCTATTACTTTTACAGGAAATTCTTTTTTGCTCAGAAACCGATTCATTTTTCAGGAACACAGTCTGATAAAAATTTCAGGCTTTTCAGAAAATCGAAGGCCAGATATATGGCAGGAAAAAAGGTACACGAAACTCTGGAAGTCAACGGAACTATTGGGATTTTAAAAAATAAATTATTACATTACTCCGTTTCAGATTATGAATCTTATAGAAAAAAAATGATTCATTACGGAGTTTTAAAGGGGAAAGAACTGGCAGCAAAAGGGAAAAAGTACAATGTTTTAATGCAATATCTTAAAACAGCTTTTAAATTCTTTAAAGCCTATATAATGAGACTTGGTGTTTTAGACGGAAAAGAAGGGTATCAGTTATCTTACCTGCAGTCTTTAAGCGTTTTTGAGACCTATGAATCATTAAAAAAAGAGCAAAATTAGTTGAATGAAGATTTGTATCATTAGTTATGATTTTTGGGATTATGATAAGTATATTGTTGAAGCATTATGCAAAAGAGGTATTGATGCCCATCATATAAAGATCAGCACAGTTACTCATTCCAATTTCAATGAAAGAGCTGTAAATGCTTTAAGCAAAACCTTTTTAAACAAAAATCTTAAGACTGAAAAAAGACAGAAATATGTTCTGGATGCCTTGGAAAAATTAGGACATCAGGATCAGATATTAGTGATGAACCCTGATACATTTGATCTTTCAACCCTTGAAAAAATCCGAAAATATACAGACCGCCTGGTTACCTATCTTTATGACAACCTTGAAAGAGTACCTGTAGAAGATAAACTATACCTTTTTGACAAAGTATTTTCCTTTGATTATATTGATGTTAAAAAGCACGGATTTGAAAAATTGACGAATTATATTTACCTGCCTCATTGTTCAAAAGAAATTCAGCAGCCTGAAATGGATCTTTTCTACATCACCTCTTATGATAACAGAAGAGTTTCACTGATAAAATTACTAGCTAAAAAGCTGATTGAGCAGGGCCTGAAATTCCAGATTATGATTATCGGAAAAAAATCATGGAAACATCAGCTGACAAATATTTTCATGACGGTACCTAAAAACCTCTTTCTGATTTTCAGCATCAAAAAGATTCCTCATAACGATCTTCCTAAATATTATAAAAATTCAAAAGTATTGCTTGACCTGATGCGTGAAGGTCAGTACGGACTTAGTTTCAGAGTTTTTGAAGCCATGTCTCTGGAGAAGAAAATCATTACTGATAATGAAGCCATTAAAACCTATGATTTTTACAATCCCAATAATATTTTGATTTTAAACAAAAATATTAGTAATCTTGACAAATCTTTTTTTGAAACACCTTACGAAAAAATTCCTGAGGAAATCTACTACAGATATACTTTGGATAGTTGGGTAAACAAAGTTTTTGAACTTGATACTAAAAACTAGCAAATGGGACTCTTAAAAAAAATAAAAAAACACTTCGAAAGAAAAGAAAAGCTCAAATATCTTCAGTCTAAGGATATAGTCAACATCAATCTGCATGACGATTCCCAAAAAACAATCCTGTTTGCATCAAGAGATTTCCCTGCCCATGATAAAGAATCCGGGGCCAACAGACTGAAAGAACTTATATTAATCTACAAAGAATTAGGATATAACTGCATTTTATTTGCTCCTCATATTTTTGAAGACGATTCTTATGTTAAGTTTTATCAGCAGCACAATGTTATCGTTTATATAGAGAACAATAAGTACAGGAATATCTATGATTTCCTGTCTTCCTTTAAAAAGGTAGATTACGTTTGGTTCAATGGTCCTCTTGCCCTGAATCTGTTTTACAAAAAGATGAAGGCTATTTTACCTTCTGCCCGATTCATTTATGATATGGTGGATATTCATTTTTTAAGATTTAAAAGAGCAATTGAGCTGGAACCAACCCGTATTTCTCTAAAGAAAAATTATAAACACTTCTTCCGTCTGGAAACGGTTGTTGCACCACAGCTGGACTATATTATTGCCATCTCTGATAAAGAGAAAGAAATCATGGCCCAGTATGCGGACAAAAATAAGATCATTACGGTATCAAACATTCATTATCCTAAAATTGATATTTCTGATAGAAAGAACTTTAATGAAAGTAAAGGAATTACCTTCATTGGCTCTATCCACGAACCGAATATTGATGCGGTAAAATTCCTGTATGAAAAAATAATGCCCATTGTCTGGAAAACCTATCCTGAACTGGAAGTAAGCATCATTGGGAATGTTTCTGAAAAACTGGATCTTAAACTATATCCTAAGTTTAAATTTTTAGGGTTTGTAGAAAATATTGAAGAGCATTTCATGAATTCTAAAATTATGGTGGCTCCTTTACGGTTTGGTGCTGGGGTAAAAGGGAAAATAGGGCAAGCCTTTGAATACTTTTTCCCGGTGGTTACCACAGATATCGGAGCAGAAGGAATGAAGCTTACCGATAAAAAAAATGTATTGATTGCCAATGATGAAAACAGTTTTGCAGAAGCAATTATTCAACTGAATACTAATGAAGAACTTTGGAACACATTAAGCCAAAATTCTGTAGACAGCCTGAGAGCATTTTCACCTGAAGAAGTAAAAGAAAAACTTAAAACATTATAATCCATGTCATTAAGTGTAAATTACCATGGTTTTTTTGATGGAAATTTTGGAATTTCCGAAGCCACCAGGCTGAATGCCTTAGCATTGGAAGCAATTGGTATCAAAGTAAACCGGATTAATTATTCCAGCGAAACTTTTGAAAGAATTGATTCGGGTTCCGAAGCATCATCTTCAATTAATGTTTTCCACATTAATATCAATTTTATTAACAATTTTTTCTCTAAGAATCAGGATCTGAATCTTAAGGATCATTATAACATCATCTATTGGGCCTGGGAATTTCCTGAAGTTTCCGATAAGGTTGCTGAAATATTAAATGTCTTTGATGAGCTGTGGGTTCCAAGTGATTTCTGTGTCAATATATTCACAAAATATACAGGAATTCCGGTGATCAGATTTTCTCATCCGATTCAAAAGATGGCAGAATCTAAAGATTTTGAACTGGACCAGTATAATATTTCTTCAGATTCAAAGATCTATCTTACGATTTTTGATTCTTTGAGTACTACTATCAGAAAAAACCCTGAAGCAACACTTGAAGCTTTCACAACGGTTTTCAAAGAGGATAAAAACAGTGTTCTTATTGTAAAAACACATAATCTTGAAAGAAGCAAAGATGCTCAGAAAGCTTTGGAAGCGTACAATAATATTCCGAATGTAATCATCATTAACGAGCATTTCTCAAAAGAAAAACTACATTCTCTGATCCAGCAGTCTGATGTTCTGATTTCTCTCCACGGTTCGGAAGGTTTCGGGCTGACAATGGCAGAAGCTATGGCTTATGGTAAAATTGTAGTCGGAACCGGTTATTCCGGAAACCTGGATTTTATGAATGTAAATAACAGCTTCCTGATCCAATACAATTTTATCAAAACATCCAATACAAAAGGATTGATTGATGAAGGTTTAACACTTGCCAAACCAAGCCTTAAAGATGCTGTTGAAAAGCTTCAGTATATCAAAAACAATTTTGAAAACCTAACCGCAATCAAAGAAAATGCGAAATCACAAATTGCAGAAAATTTTTCTATTCAATCTATTGGGGAACTGTTCAAAATAAGACTGGGTTTCATTGATGGTTTTGATAAAAATGAAAGCAGCGGAGGTAGTGATGTAAATAATGTTTTCTATTTGAGCGAAATTGAAAGATTAAACACCAGAGTCAATTATCTTGAACGTACTATTTATAATAAAATAAGAAAAAAAGTAAACGCGTTTTTAAAAAAAGGCAGAAAATAATTTTAATTGATTAATTTTCCGGGCTGTTATCCAATGGATAGGTCTATAGATTAATAATGAAATAATAATCGTGTTTCATATGAAAGACAAAATTGCAATAGTAGTTCAAAGATATGGGTTGGAGATCAACGGAGGTGCAGAACTTCACGCAAGATTGTTAGCTGAAAAATTGTCTGGCATCTATGATATTGAAATTATTACAACCTGTGCTATAGAATTCGAACACTGGGATAATCATTATCCGGAAGGAATTGAAATCATCAATGATATTAAAGTAAGAAGATTTAAAACTTTAAAAAAAGACTTAAAAAAATTCAGCGGGCTAAGTAAAACAGTTCGTAACTTATATAAGTATTACAGCAGAAAGCTAAGCGTTCTAAACTTCCCTTATTTGCTTTATAAGAGATTTAAATACAACAAAAAAGATTTTAATTTCAATGAATGGTTGGAAGTACAGGGGCCATTTTCCAATGATTTAATTCAGTTTATAAAAGATAAAAAAGAAGATTATAAGGCTTTTATTTTCTTCACTTACTTATACCATCCTACCAATATAGGAATCAGAGAAGTGGCTGACAAAAGTATTCTCATTCCAACGGCACATGACGAGCCTCAGTTTTATCTTGATGGATATTCCCAATTATTTTCTCTTCCGAAATTCATCATGTACAATACACAGATTGAAAAAGATTTTGTAGAGAAAGTTTATCCTCAGGCAAAAAAGCTAAAGTCAGAAATTGCAGGGATTGGTTTCGATGATTATGACGTTACATCAGGCATATTACCACAGGATCTTTATCAAAGCAAATATTTCATTTATATAGGTAGAATTGTTGAAGACAAAGGCTGTGTCATGATGATTGAATATTTTAAAGATTTCAAAGAAAAATATCCTGAATACCGGGACGTAAAATTAGTTTTGGTAGGTAAAAATTCTCTTGATGAAAAAATAACTCAGGGAGATGATATTATCCTGACAGGATTTGTAGATCATGAGCTTAAAAATGCTCTGCTGGCAAATGCAAGCGCACTTATAATGCCCTCATTCTATGAAAGTCTTTCATTAATTACATTAGAAGCCATGCTACTGAAAATCCCTGTCATTGTCAATAAAAACTGTGACGTTCTGTATTCGCATATTGAAAAAAGTGAAACCGGGAAAAGTTTTATCAACAGTATTGAATTTTCCAAGGCTCTGACTTTTTACTTGCAGCAAACGCAGGAAGATCTGATGTCCGAAGGTAATAAAGCAAAAAATTATGTCTTAAAAAACTATTCATGGGACACTATTATCAACAAATTTAATTCAGCCATTAAATCTTTATCATGACAAAAAGAATTCTGTTTTTTTTTCCTGAAAATCCATTTTCAAACAGGGCAGGAAATACTACAAGAGCAAAAACTACCCTTACTGTATTAAAAAAAATGGGATACCATATTGATCTGGTAGGGTCTGCTGAAATTTACAAGAGCCAAAACGACACTACAGACATTGATAAAAGTATTGTTGACCAGCTGTTTTTAATAAACCATAGACCTCCGAAGGTAAAAACATCTTCAGATTACTGGAAGCATAAAATATCAAAATTCTATAAAAAACCTAATGAGTATAACCACTTATTAACAGATTTTGCAAAGAAGGAGTTTATCAACATCTTAAATAAGGAAAAGTATGATGCCATCATTATCAATTATGAATTCTGGGCAGGATTAATTGATAATGAGTCTATGAAAAATACTTTAAAAATTGTAGACACCCACGACTGGATCACGCTTAATGAATTTTATAAAAACAAATCATTAGATATTGGAAAACGCTTCAATGAAGAGATAAATAATCTTTCAAAATTTGATAAGGTGATCACCATATCCGAAGATGAGCATCTTGTTTTTAAAAGATTTTTGGGTGAAAAGGTAATCAACATACCACCTTCCTTTACATCTCACTTTGAAAAAAATAATACAGGTAAAAAGTATGATTTAATTTTTGTGGGGTCTGAAAACATTTTCAATATTCAATCAATGAAATGGTTTTTTGATCATGTATATCCCTTACTTCCCCAAAACATTCATATTATAATTATTGGAAGGATATGCAAGCACTTCCAGGAAAGAGAAGGAGTAAAGTTGGTGGAATATGCAGAAAATTTAGAAGAATATTACCACCAGTCAAAAATTGCGATTTGCCCGATGCTGGAGGGTACCGGTATTAAAATCAAAGTAATAGAAGCATTATCTTACGGACTTCCTGTTGTAGGAACAGAAAGAGCGATTGATGGCTTTCCGGCAAAAACATCAAATGGCTGCTTAGTAACTGACAATCCAGATCTTTTCAAAGATCAAATCATGTCATTATTACAAGATGAATCTTCTTATCAGGATATGAAAATACAGGTTGAAAACTATTTTAAGAACAATTTTTCTGAAGAAAAAGCGATAGAAAAATGGAAAAACATTTTACATTAATGGATGACTTGGCCATTATCATACTTAATTATAATTCTTTTGATGACACCAATCGGGAGGTTAATTCATTGTTAAGCGAAGGTATCCCGCAGAAATCTATTTATGTAGTAGATAATAATTCAAAAGACAGAAAAGAAATTGAGAAGCTGGGATCTCAAAAGCAAATCAACTATATTTTGAGTGATTATAACGGTGGCTATGCTTTCGGTAATAATTTAGCTATTAAAAAAGCTATCGAAGACGGTAAGAATTTTTTTTTATTATTAAATCCGGACATTGAAATATCACGCAGTACAATCAGCCAGTTATATAAAGATTTAAAAGAACTTCCGGATATTGGAATAATCGGTCCCCGCATTTGCTACAGAAACATTCGTGACAGAATATTTTCAGATGGTGGACTGCTGTTTCCCGAGGAGGGTTTTCAGGGTGGACATACCAATTCTGAAAAGGATAAGAATCATGTAAATGCTCCTCATTATAATTACAACATAAAATATGTAGATGGAAGTGCATTAATGTTCAGAAAGGAAATATTAGATGATGTGGGTTTAATGAACACCAGCTTTTTCATGTATTATGAAGAGTCTGAATGGTGTCTTCGCCTTCTTAAAAACACCAAATGGAAAATTGCTGTAAATACCCAATGTGAAGCTTTTAATCTTGCCAGCGACAAGGGCAGTTTTTACGAATATTATATCACCAGAAACCGAATCTGGATGTGCAGACTGTATGAGGGAAATTTACAATATGTAACCAAGGAACGATGGAAGTTCGCAAGGAAAGCACTTAAAAAAGGAAAATTTTCTATGGCGAAAGCTTACATAAAAGGTATATTAGACGGTCTTTATTCCAATTTAGAGAAAATAAAAAATGAGTAAAAAAAATATTATTAAAATAGGATATCTTTTATCTTATGATTACTGTTACATCTTTACATCTCTCAAGCATATTTATGAGCACGCAGACTGTATCGTGATAAGCTATGATGCCAATCATAAAACATGGGCAGGAAATGGTATTCATATTCCTGAAAGTGTTTTCAGTGATATCAAAAAATTAGATACTCAGAATAAAATCATCTTTTACAAAGACACTTTTTTCATTGAGGGGATGCAGCCGATGGAGCTGGAGACCAGACAAAGAAATATGATGGCTGAAAAGATGGGATCCGGCGGATGGCATATCCAGATCGATGGTGATGAATATGCTTATGACTTCAAAGTATTAGCTCAGTTTTTGAGAAGAAATACATTCCTGCTGAAGAATCCTGCTAAAAATCCTTTTAATTTTCAGGTAAACTTTGTTACATTATTCAAGCATAATGCTGAAGGATTCTTCGTTATCACACCATTTGATGAGAAGTGTATGCTTATTACAAACTATCCTCAATATGAATATGCAAGAAATACCAATAAAGGCAGAATTCTTCCTTTAGATTTTTATTTAATTCACCAGTCATGGGCACGTGAAGAAAGAGAAATTTCAGAAAAAATCAATAACTGGGGGCATAAAAACGATTTTGATACTTCAGGGTTTTTGAATTCCTGGAAAACGGTGAACGCTGACAATTACAAGACATTTTTAGACTTCCATCCTTTATATAAAGGCATCTGGAAAGAACTTTCCTTTTTCCCGGCAAAAAACATTGATGAATTTATTCTTTCCTTTTCAAAGAAATATCCTCAGCAAAAACTTAACCTGGACTTATCTTTCACAAAAAAAATAAAGATGAGAATTAAAAGTCTTTTTTAATTCCTTCAGACAAAATAGTAAAGGCTAATGTGATTACAACATTAGCCTTTTTTTAATTTATTTGATAAAAACATTTTCAAATTTCTCCATGACTGCCCGTGGATTGAAAAGTTCTGAGTAACAATCCCAGTTTTTATTAAGATCCGGCTTAAAGTTATTCAGAATTTGAAGGATGTCTTTTTTATCACTGTATAAAATCGCTTTATCTCCCAAAATCTCAAGATGTGACTTTTCATCAGATCCGGACCAGGTTATAATAGGTTTATTTTTGATGGAAAACTCACCTACAGCCATCCCAAAACTCTCCCCTTGTCTGCGGGCATGCAGAAATGCATCAGAAGTATTAATAAATTTCACTTTCCTTTCGACATCCGTTGTAGGAGGAAGAAAAATAATATTCTTGTAAGACCTGAAAAAATTTCTTTTTACAAATGCATCCGTTCCCATAAAAACAAAGTATATATTTTTATTTTTCAGGGCGGTTCTCTTTACGGCATCCATCACGAAATCTATATCAAAAGTTTCAGTTCCTCCATATCTTGCAAATACCACAGCGTCTTTCGGAATATTCAACTCCGCACGAAGATCACCACTCACTTCAGGAAGATCCACAATATGAGGAACAAAAGGAAGTTTTCCGTCGCTCATTGTTTTTGACAGCCACTCAGAGACATATGCGTAGACATCACCATAGGGTTCGTTATATTTAAAAACTGCATGAATAACCGTTTTTATAAGATCCTGTGGAGTATCTGTTTCTCTTTCTCCGGATTTTATGGCGTAGAAAAGATCTGCATTTGATTTCTTAATAATATCATCCCTTTCCTTTATATCGCTATATCCAACAACATTAAACCTCTTTTTAAAACGTCCGATAGCTTCTTCAGCATTGTTTGGACTATTTTTAGGGTAAAGGATCATAGACTCGTTTCCAAGCATTTCCTCATTATAATAAGCATAATCAAAAAGGGCATTGGAAGTCCCTCTATAACATAATTGATTTTCGTGGAAAATAATTTTCATTTGTTAGTAAGTAAGTTAAATTATTTAGCTTCTATCCTACTCAAGAAATACGATAATCTTATTTCTATAGTTTCTGAAACCGATTTTATCTGATAAAGACAAAATTCGTTTCATTGATAAACTAAACTTATAAGTTACAAAAATACATTTTTAATGAAAGACTACTGGAAATATTCTTTCAGCATCCCTTTTATCAACAGAAATATTTTACAAATATTCGTTTTGTATAAAAAAACCGCCTCAAAACTGAGACGGTTTCTTTGTTGTAAAAAAACAATATGTATTAGTAATATGCATAGAAAGGAATACCCTCTGCTACATAATTATTAGGTGTTCCCGGATAAGTGCTGTAGTAATGATCTCTGTCGTTACCGCTGTAGAACTGATAAATAGGTCTTTTTGTACTGTCCATGGTTGCGTAGAATGCAATTCCTTCATAGGTATAGTTCCATGGTGTTCCCTGATAAGTAGAATAGTAATGATCTCTGTCGTTACCGCTGTAGAACTGATAAACAGGTACTGTATTGGGCGCTTTATAGCTGTATGCCTTGAACTGCTCTCCTTCTGCCTGATAGTTATTAGGAGTTCCAGCCCATGTAGAAAGCAGGTGATCTCTATCGGAACCGCTATAGAATCCATAAATAGGAACCGGAATATAATCCAGCATTACTTTATTATCGATAAGGTATTGGATTACGTATGATTTAAGCTCTGCTTTTTTAACAGGATCTTTTACCAGATCAAAAATGAATACTAACCCATTATTTCCAAAATCTACTAATACAGAATTATTGGGTGTAGAACTGTTTTGCCAGTTTGCTATATTGATCTTCGGAGTGTTCTGGTCAAGATTCAGTTCTCCAATCAGACCTTTAGAAGGATCTCCTCCTCTTGTTCTGTATGATAATTTTTTAGAATAATTCATGGTTGATTCCGATGTATTGACATCATTCTGTACATCAACATCAAAAATTTTAGACATTCCCAATTTTATTCCAATTCTTGCAGCGCGGTCACGACTTTCGTTTCTTGTTTCAGACTGGAAGATGATATCCATTTTTGCCCCTGTATAAATATCAACCATTACATGTGTACCATAATCCTGCACAATTTGTTGTGATGATTTTGTCTGTAAATCCTGAGCAAATTCAGGAGTGATATAATCTGCTAACATATCTGTTGTAGCATTAAATCTTAATCTTTTCTGTTTGATCAAAAGATTGTAACTGCCATAGATGTACTTTGCATCAAATTTATGATTGGTAGTTACCGCTGAATTAAATCCTACTGAAAGCGTTTTTTTGAATAAAGGAATTCCTGCCGTGACATCTACTTTTGTAGATACCATTTTGGAATATGTTTCTGCATTCTCACCATATTCTTCAACATACTCCTGGGTGTTGGTATTTTCTGAAACCAGTCTTGCCGCCTGTTCAGTTTTGAAACGATCGATATCCACTACTTTAAATCCTGCAGAATTGGCATTAGCATATTCGCCTGCAGCATTAAAGCCATGCCCTAAGACATCATAAATTCCGTCTCCTGCAAATTTAGCAGCTGATAATCGATTGGTTTTAGCAGGATTTTCAGGAGTTACGTCAGTATTCAGATCTTCTGAAGAACATGAACTCATGAAAAGCATCAGTAAACTACTGAAGCAAAATAAAATTTGTTTTTTCATAGTATTAATTAAAAGTTTCCGGCAAAGATAATATTCAACAACCAGTGAAAAGGGAATTAAATAATGATATATATCATTATTTAGTGAATTTAATAATTGTTTAATCAACCATTAATAAAGAATAAAACAATCACTAATTAGTGATTTAATAATGAAATCAAATTATAAAAATCAATTTTATTTCATTCATAAAAAAGCACAAAAACCAAATCAATATTTTCTCTTTATGAGTTTAAATTTAACAACACACTCATTCATCAATTATTATCCATGAATTAAAATCATAATCCGAAATATAAGATTAAGAGCTTTAAAACAGTGTTTCTCGAAAATCTTCAGAACTAAATACAAAAGTTGGAACCAAAAAACGAATACCGGGTCAGAAATCACCTCTTAAACGCATAATTTTAAGTAAATTTGCAAAAATTTAAATTGAAATGGAGAAAGTAAGAGTACGTTTTGCTCCAAGTCCTACAGGACCATTACATTTGGGAGGCGTAAGAACCGCATTATATGATTACCTTTTTGCTAAAAACCAAGGGGGAGAGTTTGTGTTGAGAATAGAAGATACAGATACTGCCAGATATGTAGAGGGTGCTGAAGAATATATTGAAGAAGCTTTGGAATGGTGCGGAATCATCCCGGATGAGAGTCCTAAGAAAGGAGGAAAATTCGCTCCTTACAGACAGTCTGAAAGAAGAGATATCTACGACAGATATACAGAACAGATACTAAAGACTGATTACGCTTATATCGCTTTTGATACTGCAGAAGAACTGGATGCTATTCGTGCAGAATACGAAGCGAAAGGTGATGTTTTCTCATATGACAATAAAACAAGAAACCGCTTAAGAAACAGTCTTGCTCTTTCTGAAGAAGAAGTTAAAAAATTACTGGACGAAAAGACTCCATATGTAGTAAGATTCAAAATGCCTGTTGACAGAGTATTAAATCTTGAGGATATCATTCGTGGAAAGTTCTCTGTAAACACCAATACTTTAGATGATAAAGTTCTGGTAAAGAATGATGGAATGCCAACTTACCATTTCGCCAACATTATTGATGACCACGAGATGGAGATCTCTCACGTCATCCGTGGAGAAGAATGGCTGCCATCTTTAGGGCTCCACACCTTATTATACGAAGCAATGCAGTGGGAAGCACCACAATTTGCACACCTTTCTTTAATTTTAAAGCCTGAAGGAAAAGGAAAACTAAGTAAAAGAGACGGAGATAAATTCGGGTTTCCGGTATTCCCGCTTGATTTCAAAGATCCGGCAACAGGTGCAGTTTCCAAAGGATACAGAGAAAACGGTTATCTTCCTGATGCTTTCATCAATATGGTAGCACTACTAGGCTGGTCTCCGGCAGATGATAAAGAAATTCTTCCATTAGAGGAAATGATTAAGGAATTTGACCTTCACAAAGTACACAAAGCAGGGGCAAGATTCAGCAAAGAAAAATCAGAGTGGTTCAACCATCAGTATATTCAGATGAAATCTGACGAAGAACTTCTTCAAATCTTGAAAAAAACAGATATTGATTTCGCAGGTGCTTCTGATGAAAAACTGTTGAAAGTAATTCATCTGATGAAAGAAAGAGCAACTTTCCCTAAAGACATTTATGAAAACGGAAAATTCTTCTTTGAAGCTCCGGCTTCATATGATGAAAAAGCCTCTAAAAAAGCATGGAATGATGAAACGTCAACAATTTTAGCAGAATTGGCGTCAGCTTTTGGATCTACAGACTTTACTGCTGAAGCCTTGAAGCATACAATGCATGATTTTGCGGAAAGCAAAGGGCTGGGTATGGGTAAAGTAATGATGCCGCTACGTTTGGCTTTAGTAGGAGAATTGAAAGGGCCGGACGTTCCCGACATTCTGGAAACCCTTGGTAAAGAGGAAAGTACCTCCAGAATAAACAATGCTATAAATAATTTTAAATAGAATAACCATAATTTTTCATACATTTGAAAGATTTAATTTACTTCAAGAAATGGAATATTTAAGTTTCGAACTTCCTATCAAAGAATTGATGGATCAATACCAGACGTGTTCTTTAGTAGGAGAAGAAAGTGGTGTTGATGTAAAATTAGCATGCAGCCAGATTGAGGATAAGATTTTAGAAAAGAAAAAAGAAATCTATGGAAATCTTACACCTTGGCAAAGAGTACAACTGTCCCGCCACCCGGATCGTCCTTACACATTGGATTATATCAACGGAATGGCAGACAAAGGCAGTTTCTTAGAACTTCATGGAGACAGAAATTTCGCTGATGACCCGGCAATGATTGGAGGATTGATTACCCTTGATGGTCAGAAAGTAATGATCATAGGGACTCAAAAAGGAAGAACAACTAAAGAAAGACAGTACAGAAGATTTGGAATGCCAAATCCTGAGGGATACAGAAAAGCTTTAAGACTAATGAAGCTTGCTGAAAAATTCAATATTCCTGTGGTAACTTTAGTAGATACACCGGGAGCATATCCAGGATTGGAAGCTGAAGAAAGAGGACAAGGAGAAGCTATTGCAAGAAATATTTTTGAAATGGTTCAGCTGAAAACGCCTATCTTCACTTACATCATTGGAGAAGGTGCCAGTGGAGGCGCATTGGGAATAGGTGTTGGAAATAAAGTATATATGTTGGAAAATACATGGTATACTGTAATTGCACCGGAAAGCTGTTCTTCTATCTTATGGAGAAACTGGGATCACAAGGAAGATGCAGCCAATGCATTAAACCTTACTCCGGCAGATGCCTTAAGAGAAAAGTTCATCGACGGAATCATTGAAGAACCACTTGGTGGAGCTCAATATGACCAGGAGACTACCTTTTTAAATCTGAAAAGTTCAATTTTACAAAACATCAAAGCTTTCTCCAAATTTACAGGACAGGAGCTTGAAACCCAGAGACAGGATAAATTCATTGCGATGGGTCAGTTTAAAGGATAAAAATAAAAAGGTTAAGAATTTCTTCTTAACCTTTTTTATTTTAGTTTTCTTCTCTTCTAATCTGCAACATTAAGTGCAATTTCAATATCCTGGCTAATCTTTTTCAAAGCAGAATACTTGGCGTCACATACCATTGTTGTCATAACATATTCTCCTTTATCTACCAGAATAAAATTCTCTCCTCTTGCGGGAACACTCAGATTATAATATTTTTTACCGCTTATCTTTACAATAAGATTACATGAAGATCTGTTTTTAATATTGATATATGCTTCATTTTTGTTGATATCATTATTAAAAAGATGGGTAAGCATTGCTGCTGTTTTTTTATTTTCTTCACTAGGCCCGGCTTTAGAAGTACCAGCACTTTTTGCTGAGCCTGCAGAGCCTACCGAAGCAAAGGTAGTTGTTCTCCTTTCTTCTTTTAAGGCTTCAATAGCGGCAGCGGTATTATTTGAAACAGGCTTGCCATTGGCTGTATAGGTTTTATTTGCAGCCATGGTTTTACCGCTGTTCAACTCATTATTCTTAACGATGTTTTCAATTTTTTCTTTGCTGATTGGTCTGATCGTAGGTTTTGCTTCAGGAGAATTACCTGCCATGATAATATCAATCAGTTTTCTTTTAAAATAATCTGTTTTAGCATGCCCCGGATTCTGTTTCAAAAAGCCCGCAATTACTCTGGCTTCTTTTGAAATCTCAGCTTCCTGCTCTGTATAGATAATTACAGTTTCTTTTTCAACAACAGCTTTAGATTTTGTTTTTTTCTTTTTTTGGGAAAAACCAAGTGAGAAAATGCATATAAATAGAAGGAATAAGATTTTTTTCATTAATCAAATCTTTAAAATAGTATTAAATATATTAATAACGTGAAAAGTCATTTTTTAGTTTATCATTAAAATCATTATCTTTGCACTGCTCTAAATTTAAGCTAAAAATTAATACTAATCTTAAATAAAAAAAATAATAGATATTATGTCTTATACACCAGCTGCTGCAGACGTAGCAAAATTGAGAAACCAAACAGGTGCAGGTATGATGGACTGCAAGAAAGCTCTAGTTGAAGCTGAAGGAGACTTCGAAAAAGCGGTAGATATCCTTAGAAAAAAAGGACAGAAAGTTGCTGCTAACAGAGCTGACAGAGAATCTGCTGAAGGTGCAGTAATCGCAAGAGTAAACGAAGACAACACTTTAGGTGTAGTGATCTCTCTAAACTGCGAAACTGACTTCGTTGCTAAAAATGAAGCGTTCATCGAACTAGCTTACGAATTAGCTGAAATGGCAATTTTTGCTGCTACTAAAGAAGAGCTTTTAGCTACAGATTTCCACGGAATGACTGTTGCTGAAAAATTAGTTGAGCAAACAGGAGTTATCGGTGAGAAAATTGAAATCGGATCTTTCGAAAGAATTCAGGGAGATTTCTTAGGAGCTTATATCCACGCTGGAAACAAAATTGCTGCAATCTCTTCTCTTTCTGCTAAAGTAGAAGGAGCTGACGAAGCTGCTAAAGCTGTTTCTATGCAGGTTGCTGCTATGAACCCAATCGCTTTGGACGAAACAAGAGTTTCTCAGGAAACTATTGATAAAGAATTAGAGATCGAAAGACACAAACTTACTGAAGAAGGTAAGCCTGCAAATATTATCGATAATATCCTTAAAGGTAAAATGCAGAGATTCTACAAAGACAATACTTTGGTACACCAGGATTTCATTAAAGACGGAAGTATCTCAGTTGCTGACTATGTAAAATCTGTAAACGCAGATCTAAAAGTAACAGGATTTGTAAGAGTAAGCTTATAAGCTCATCTTCAAAAAAATATTGAATCCCGGTGAAATTCACCGGGATTTTTTATTCACAAAATCCTTCAATTGTAATAATACACAGACTGATATCTGGGGTAATTAAGCAAAATTTAACATAAGCCTTCCGATAAAAATTATCTTTGTCACGAAAAATCAAACAAAATATATCTCAATAATGAGATATATCAACATGTTATTCGATAGACTTACGTAAAACTCAATTGCCAGTTTCATACCCAAGAAGGCTTTTATTTAGAAATCGGGAATATTTTTTTAACATTTCTTTATATTTTATTAAAAGTATTTCATTTTTTATTTTAATTTTGTAGAAATCCTAATTCCATACACATGAAAAGATTTCTACTCAGTCTGGTATTAATTTTTTTTACAATTAATACACTCTTTGCGCAAAGGGATACCGAGCATTGGATTGCTCCTTATTATGACAGTGTCGGAGGATATACCAATATGATATACCTTTCCACTGATTCACCAACTCCCATTGATGTAACCATTTATAACAATAATACTCTAGTTACTACAGTTACCATCAGTAAAGGCAGCCCGCAAACCTACAAAGTTGCCAATAACCTTATCTCAACAGGTACCTCTACTGAAGCATTCAATGTGGGTAATAAAGGACTTTATTTAAAAGCAGCAAAACCTTTCTACTGTAGTTTAAGACTTGCCCAAAGTGTTCACGGGGAAGTAATCACCAGTAAAGGAAGAGCAGGAATTGGAAAAACATTCTTCGTTGCTACGGCTCCCAATACCATTACCAGCAGTATTCAGAACTTTACAGCAGGTGTACTTGCCACTGAAGATAATACCAACGTAACAGTATCATGGAACCCTACTGCCGGAGTAGTATTCATCAATGGAACTCCTACTGGTAACACTCATTCTTTTACATTACAGAAAGGACAATCCTTCATTTTCGCAGGATCCGGATCTCAGTCTGCCAACAAGACTGGTTTTATCGGTGCAAAAATAGTAGCTGACAAACCAGTAACACTTACTAACGGAAGCTGTAATGCCAACTTCTCCACTTCCCCTTCAGGAAGTGATCCGGTTCTGGATCAGTCTGTACCGGTTGACAGACTTGGAAATACTTTTGCAATGGTAAAAACAAGGTCTACTGCTCCCACCCAAAATATGGAAGGAGGCCTTATTGTTGCTACTGAAGATAACACTGAAGTATTTTTAAATGGAGGTGGTACTTCTGTTGCAACACTTGCTGCCGGAGACTGGTACAGAATAAATGAAACCAGCTATGTGGCTCAGGGTACTTCAGGACATTCAAATATGTTCATCTCTACAACTAAAAATGTATACTTATACCAATTTATTGGAATTCTGGGAAGTGAAGCTACCAATGGATTCAACTATATACCGCCATTGAACTGTTTCCTTCCGAGAAAAATTGATGAAATCGGAAAGATCAATGAGATGCCTATTGGGCCAGCAGGAGCTAGTGCAGTTCAGGATATCATTGTAAAATTAAATATCTTAACAGAAACCGGAGCTACTGTAATGGTAAATGATGCCCCAGTAGCAACAACAGACGGACCATATCCTGTAACAGGAAATTCTAACTGGGTAACATATGGGATCACCGGAGTAAGCGGAAATATTAAAATCACTTCTACAAAAGCGGTAACAGCAGGTATCAACGGAGGATTCAGTTCTGCAGGATACGGAGGTTATTTTGCCGGGTTCTCATCCATCCCTGTAATCGCAAAAAAAACAGGTGAATGTGTACCAGGAATTATTCTTGAATTAGATGACGGATACGAAACCTATCAGTGGTATCGTGACGGAGTAGCTATTGCGGGGGCAACAACTTATACTTATACTCCTACACAATCAGGAAATTATACGGTTAAAGTAACAATGGGAACATGTCCTCCTGTTACAACACCTATCTATAAAGTACAAACGTGTTTAAAAGAAACAACACAGGCTCTTAATGCTTGTTCTACTAAAATTATTACCCCAGCATTTACTTCATCCACTCAGACTGTGGTGCCAAGTACAGTAGTAATTTTAACTCCTCCTACAAAAGGAACAGCAGTGGTGAATCCAAACGGAACAATCACTTATACTCCAAATGCAGGATATTTAGGTCCAGATAAAATAGTTTATAAATTCTGTGGAAACTCAGTTGAGTTTACAGATTGTGAGCAGGTAACACTAAACCTTACTGTAGTACCATTCATTGTAACGGATACTTCTATTAAGGCATGCTGGTATGATGTAGCTCCTTATGCTTATTTTGATCTTACGAAAGCTAAAGTAACAGATTATAATGCCGTTACTAAAAAATACTACCGTACTCTGAATGATCTTACTGCTGGAATCAATGAAATCACAACACCGGATAATTTCCCTTCAACAGGAGGATTCGTATATGTGAAAGTAACAACCGCTGAAGGATGTACAGCAAATGCAAAAATTGAATTAATTGTACTTCCAATCAAAAAATCTCCGATATTGGTAGATCAGTATATCTGTATGGATGCTAAAACCAATCTGGATGCAGGTCCCGGATATGACTCTTACCAATGGAGCACTGGTGCTACCACTTCAGGTATCAGAGACGTAGGTGTTGGAGAATACACTGTAATACTTGGTAAGAACGGATGTTTCCTTCCTCAGACTGTAAAAGTTAAAAAAGTTGAAGATCCGGTAATCCAAACCATTGAGATCAATAACAATACAGCAACAGTAATTGTAAGCGGAGGTAAAGCACCTCTCAAATATGCGGTTGACGGAACTGCTAACTGGCAGGATTCAAATGTCTTCACAGGTTTAACAAGAGGACAGCATACTTTCTATGTAAAAGATTTTTATAACTGTACTCCTACTGCTGTAGAAATTACGATTCCTAATCTATTAAATGCCATTACTCCTAATGGGGATAACGTAAATGACTATATAGATTACAGTGAGCTTGCTTATAAAGAAAACCTAAGTTTTGTAGTATATGACAGATATGGAAATATGGTATTTACCGGAAATAAATTCAACAACTACAGATGGGACGGAAAACACTTTGATAAGAAACTTGGAACAGGAACATACTGGTATCATATCAACTGGAATGAATCCAATAAAGAAAAGACTCCAATAAAATATACAGGTTGGATTCTTGTCAAAAACAGAGAGTAATAATTAGTTAAAACCATATTGGTAAGCCACGATTTCATAATCGTGGCTTTTTTATTACATTTTCAAGCATTTAATACTTTTTATTATTAAATTTGTGATAAATACTACTGCTGAATGAAGAAAATTCTATCTTTTTTATTTATATTTTATATTTTCACCTCTGCTTTTGCCCAATTGGACCGAGAGCATTGGTTTGCCCCGATGGTAGACAGGACTGGCGCTCCCAATCCTTATCAGAAACTGTATTTATCCACCAGCAGAACAACTCCTTTTCCTGTAAATATTTATAACAATAATGTTCTGATCGGAACGGTAAATATCAGCAAAAATAATCCGCAGAAATTTGATGTATTAAGGAATTATATAATTACTACACAACAGACGGATTTATTTACCCCTACAACCAAAGGGTTATACCTTAAAGCAGAATTTCCTTTTTATGCCAATTTAAGGTTCTCGGTATTCAACCACGCGGAAATCATTACTTCCAAGGGAATTCCTTCTACTGGAAAAACGTTTTACGCAGCTTCTGCTCCTATCACAGTGAGCAACAATATTCTGAATTTCATGACCAGTGTACTGGCCACAGAAGATAACACCACCGTCACCATTTCCGGATACAACCCTGCCGTTCAGTTTTCTAATGGAACCACCGGAGCTACCAACCCTACAATGACATTTACTTTAAATAAAGGACAGTCTTACATCATTGACGGAATCGGGGATATAGCAGGAAACTTTGATGGTTTTATTGGTTCAAAAATTATTTCAGACAAACCTGTCAATGTAACCAATGGAAATTTTAACGGGCAATATGCAGGAAATTTCCCATCCAGTTCAGATATTTTAATGGATCAGGCCGTACCTGTTAACAGGCTTGGAAATGAATTTGCCCTTGTAAAAGGGAACGGACCGATAGGTGCCAATATGGAAGGCGCTGTTGTTATTGCCACTGAGGACAATACTCAGATCTTTGTCAACAATGAAATACCTCCTGTAGCTACCATTAATGCAGGAAAATATTTTGTTATTCCTGATTCCAAATATATTCTTCAGGGAAACGGGCATTATAATTTATATGTCAAAACATCAAAAAACGCTTATGTCTATCAGATTTTAGCCGGAGATTCAAATTCGGGAAATGAAACAGCTACCGGAGGATTCAATTTTATTCCGGCTTTGAATTGTTACCTTCCGAAACAAATTAATGAACTCGGTCTTATTAATGAAAACTTTGTTCATTCCAATGGTAATCCCGGAGGTATTCTGAACATCCCGACAAAACTGAATCTTATAACGGAAAGAGGAGCTGTTATTACAGTAAATGGGGCTAATCCTCCTGCGATAACAGGTCCTTATAACATGACAGGAACTACCAACTGGGTTACTTATGGAATTCCCAATGTAACGGGTACCATTACTGTAGTTTCAAACAAAGCTATTATGGCAGGAATCACCGCTGGAAGTGATGCCGTAGGATATGGAGGCTTTTTTGCCGGTTTTCCTACGCAGCCTGTTATTTTACAATCAGGCGACGGCTGTATTCCAGGTATTGTTCTTACAGTAGACCCGCTTATCTATGATACTTATCAATGGTACAGAAACGGCACACTTGTTCCGGGAGCTACGGCATCTTCAATCACCCCTACACTACCCGGAAATTATACATGCTCTGTAACAATGGGAAGCTGTGCACCTTTAGTCACTGAAAAATTTAAAGTCCTGAATTGTACAAAACTTTCCAATGCTTCTTACAATGTATGTACTTCGCAGACTATAACCCCAGCCTTCAGCAGCTCATCACAAACTCCTGTTCCCGGCACGGTAGCGATTACAACAGCTCCTGCTCTGGGTACTGCAGTGGTAAACCCTGCTACAGGAATCATTACATATACGGTAAATACTCCCGGTACATCCGGAACAGATACCTTCACTTATACATTCTGTGGAAATGATCCGGACTTTCCGGATTGTGAAACGATAACAGTTACCATCAATATTCAGGCTCTTACTGTAATGAACACAACATTATCTGCCTGTGATATAAACGGACAGGGCACATTCAACTTGACAACTGCCAATGTTACCAATAATTCACCTGTTACCATCACCTACTATCCTACCCTTATAGATGCTCAAAATGAAAATGCCGCAGCATTGATCACCAATACAACATCGTATACAGCACCGAATGCTACCATCATATATGCTGTTGTCAAAAACAATATTGGCTGTAAAAGTATTGCTCAGATTACATTATCTCTTTTCAATAAAGCAATTGTTCTGGATAACTACAATGGTATTTTCTGTGATGATAATCTGGATGGAACCGTTACTCTCATCCTTTCCAATATCACTCCTATTGTACTTAATAATCCTAACTACTTTACCAATGTAAGGTATTACGCAAATCTTGCAGATGCCAATGCCGGAAATAACAATACTCTTCCTAACAGCTGGAGTTATACAGCAACCACTACAATTTACATCAGAGTAGATTCTCCGGATGGCTGTGCCTCTGTGATCAAACCTTTACAATTCAGTATAGGAGCTAAAGTAACATTGATTACCAAAACCGTTACGGAAAGCGTTTGTGATGATGATCTGGATGGAATAAAAAGTGTGAACCTGGCTCAGTTTATCCCTCAGTTTACCTTAGATCCCAATGTCACTTTCACTTTTCACGCAACTTTGGCGGATGCTCAGAATAATGTAAATATCGTTTCATCACCTGTTAATATTACAACTTCACAAACTTATTATATCCGTTTTGAAAAAAATGGAGTCTGTCCGGAAGTAGGTACTCTTAAAATCAACATTAAAGTTCCTAAAAAATCGGATGTATTAAAAGATAAGGCTATCTGCCCAAAAACCACTACTACATTGGATGCAGGGCCTGGCTTTGAAAGATATTTATGGAGCACGGGAGCTACTACACCTTCTATCACCAATGTTGCCCCTGGAAGTTATTGGGTAGAGCTTACCTTCAATGGCTGTGTTTACAAACAGTATGTGAATGTTACAGAATTGCCGCTTCCTATGATTACATCTATTGAAATTGATGGAACAACGGTAAAAGTTGGAGTAAGCGGTGGTACCCCGCCTTACGAATATTCTTTGGATGGCGTGGTATGGCAGAGTTCCAACGTATTCTACAACGTACCAAGAGGAGCACACAATGTATTTGTAAGAGATTCTAAAATGTGTGAAGAAGTCAAAAAACCATTTGCCATTATTAACCTGATCAACACGATTACTCCGAATGGAGATGGTTATAATGAAGGAATAGACTATTCTGCTTTAATGGCCAATGATAATCTTGTATTCAGGATCTTTGACCGGTATGGTGCAGAAGTCTTCAGAGGAACTCCGGAAAACAGATACACCTGGGACGGAAGAATAGGTGGAAGATATGTCCCTACAGCAACCTATTGGTATTTTATCAGCTGGACGGAGTATGGCTCTTCTCTCATGGTAAAATATTCGAGCTGGCTGCTTGTAAAGCATCGATAAAAAAGGAAGCCGTAAGAAAGGATACTGAACTTTCTTCCGGCTTCTTTACTTATATAAACTCTTCTTTAAGGTAATTGCATATTTCTAACAGTCCTTAACAGTTTAATGTTAAAGTTTAATATAACTTTAACCACTATTCTTCATCTAACTAGGCAAAATTGCTTTATTTCTATGTAATTTTGCGCATTATATGAAGAAACTGTTTACTCTACTGCTATTGGTTTTTCTGGCAAAAATTAATGCCCAAATATATTCCGGAGAGGTATTTCTGAGAGACAACTCTATTTTATATCTCAATCAGGTATATGTCACTAATCTGAATATCCAGAAAACCGTTCTTACGGACTATAATGGTAATTTTAGTATCCCTGCCAATCCCGGAGATGTGATCCGGTTTACCTCTATTGTTACCGAAAGAAAAGATATTAAGCTGACGCCTCAATCAATGACACAAAAAAATCTGGTTGAGCTTAAAATTGCATACTACGAAATTCAGGAAATTGTACTCAGCAGGTTCAAACCTACCGGAAACCTTCGGTATGATGTAAATTCTTTAAGAAAAGAAGATAAAGCATATGCTCTTAAAAAAGTAATCGGGCTTCCAGAACCAAAAGGTGACGGAACGCCTCCTGAACTTCCTGTTGCCGGGCTGAGAGATGGCGGGCTTACCTTCAGCCTTGAAAGTATCTATGATATTCTTTCCGGCGAGAGAAAGAAAAAACAGCGTTATCAGGCATACGAAAGAATGAACAGTTCCGTTGCACAAATCAAAAACTATCTGGGGAAAGATTACTTTACAAAATTTAAAATTCCTGAGAATTTAATTGATAACTTCCTTCAATTCGTTTATACTTCTGAAAACATTCAGGCTTATGTATTGGCCGGAAACTTTGAAGCCGTAAAGATTCCTATTGAAAAATATCTGCCCATCTATCAGAAAAGACTTAGAAGCTCACACCTTCAGGAGGTTGTAAGCAATAATTAGAGAAATAATTCCAATACATATAAATAATCCATGTCTTTCACATGGATTATTTTTTTGAAATAAAAAGGAATCCTTCGGTATTCCCCTTCCACACTGCATCCAATGAAGATTATTCAACTTTTATTACATATCATTCCGCAATATTCAAAAATATGTTTAATTTTATCTCACAAACAAGTGTTTAAAATAAAAAGACCTGTATTTCGTTATCCAAATAAAAAACTAACAGCCAAAAACGCAAATTAAGAGAAAAGCACCCAATTTTAAACTTAATATCAATTAATGAAAAAAGTACTTTTACTTCTTTGTTGTATGTTTTTCTTTACTATGTCTGCTCAAAAAAAGGGGAAAGACTATAGTAATATTCTGAAAAGTAAGAATATCTACGAAATTAATGCCTTCTTAAGAGATGCCCATCCTGATGATCCGCGGAGATCTGTCCTGAAACCAAGAGTAATGGACATGATGAAAGAATACATCAAAAATGCACATCCGGCCGATCAGAAAGTAAAAGACATGCAGGAAATGCTTGCCATGCTGAGGAGAAGACCTTCTACAAAGATCACCTTTGATGAAATGAATGCTATTATCAAACAAAAGCAGATTGCAAAATATAAGGCTGAATTAGCAGCAAAACAACCTACCACCGTTTATACTCCGAGCACTGCTCAGAATACTTTTGTTGTCAATGCTTCAGCCAATACAGCAATTCCTAATGCAGAAGCAGAAGAATTCAATATGCTTATGGCGGTATCTCCCATAGAGCACAAAAATAAAACTGTAAAAATCCTAAACTCTTTATTCGATAATGACCCCAATTCTAAAGAATGCATTGTTCTGATTCAAAATAAATCAGACTGTAATATCATTGTAAGGATGGAAGGTGTAGGTACTACCAAGTACAGACTGGCAGTCCCTGCTCAGGGTGAAGGTTCAATTGTTATAGAAAAAGGCCAGTATCTTTTCACCAGCCTTGTTTGTGGTGCTCAATATGCTTCACAAAAAACAATTGAAAGACCTATTATGGTGGCTTTAGGAAGCCAGTAGCTACAATCATAAACAGATTATCTCTCTGTCTTTTACCATCAAAAGGCAGAGATTCTCCATAAATTTTCACTATTTTTGCACTCATTTTATAACTCAATGGGCAAGAATAAATTAGCAAGATTTGCAGAAAACAAAATATTACCAAATGTAATCCAACCTACAAGGGAAGATGCCTTACAAGGTTTTGAACTTAAAGGAAAATGGAGAGAAAATTTCTTTAAAAATGACAATCCTATTGTATTGGAATTAGGTTGTGGAAAAGGAGAATATTCTGTAGGACTTGCAAAAACATTTCCTGAAAAAAACTTTATCGGAATTGATATTAAAGGGGCAAGATTCTGGTTTGGTGCTAAAGAAGCAGTAGACAGCAACATGAATAATGTCGCTTTTCTCAGGTCACAGATCGAGCTTGTGGATCATTTTTTTGCTGAAAATGAAGTAGATGAAATCTGGATTACATTCCCGGATCCACAGATAAAATATAGAAGAACAAAGCACAGATTGACTCACCCTGATTTTTTAAACCGTTACAAAAAGTTTCTGAAACCTGGCGGTATTATTCATTTAAAAACTGATTCAGAGTTCTTACATGGATATACACTGGGATATTTGCAGGGAGCTGGCTATGAAATCATTAGTGCACATCATGATATCTACGGAGCACCGGAATATGATCCTAATACCGAACACCTTAGAGATATTAAAACCTATTATGAAGAACTTTTCTCAGCGAAAGGAAAAACAATTACTTACATTAAATTCCGGATAAGCTGATGAAATAAAAATAACAATTGATGAAAAAAAAACTTTTAACTGTTTTCTTTTTATTCTTCACATTTCTGTTCCCCAACTTAATATCTGCTCAGAAAAAAGCAAATAAAGACATTCTGAAAAGCATTGATATTAAAGAAATTGAAGAGTATATTAAGAACACCCATCCGGATGATCCGAAGAAAAGCGTACTGAAACCTAAGCTTATCGCTTTAAAAAATGCTGAATGGACAAAAGGAGCCCGCACAGCCAAGCCTATGGAAGCAAGGCCTGTTATTTCCGATATTCCTAAAAGCATCATGAGAAACCCTCATTCAGATGACGCTGAGGAGTTTAAAAAACTTATCACTGAAACCTCTGCTGAGCATAAAGAAAAAACGGTGAAACTTCTGAATGCAATGTTCAATGAAGATATTACCCGCAAGGAAGCGATACTCTTATTCAAAAATAATTCAGACTGTAATATTGTACTGAGGATTGAAGGAAAAGATTATTACAACCTTGCCGTTCCAGCCCATGGAGAAAATTTTATTGTGATCAATAAGGGTTCATATACGCTCAACAGTAATATCTGCGATATGAAATACATCTCTCAGAAAGACATTAAAAAAAGTATATTTGTAACGATTGATAATCCTAGACTCCCCGAAAAAGAAGCAAAGCCTTCCAAAAAGGAAACAGCCGAAGTAAAGAAGTCTTCGAAAAAAAGAAAAACCAAAAAATAAACTAGTATGAAAAAGCTATTAGTTTTTGCCGGGATTTCAATGATCCTTGCCAGCTGTAATGTAAATTATGGCAGCTATCCGGTAAGAACCTCCTACCCTTCCTCTACCGGTAATTCAGGTAACAGAGCCAATACGGAAAGAGAATATAACGAACTTATAAAGACCTATAAACCGGAAACTGCAGCTGTTCTTAGTGATCTTCTTAACGATGATGATCCGAAAAACCCCAGGACCTCTATTTCAGTAGAAAACCTATCTCCATGCAATATGGTACTTACGGTAAGCGGGAATAATTTCTTCAAAAAAATCCCTATCGGTTCTGGAAAAGTAGGATACACAATGGTTCCTAAAAATCAAAACTACAGATTATCCGGACTTATTTGTAACTCAACCTATCAGTCTACAAAGTTTGTCACCACCTCATATTCTATAAAGCTTTCAAACTAACATACAACCCGCAGGATTCTGTGGGTTTTTATTTTAATTCATATCAAGTACTATTATTTAATTATGAAACTGAACTGAATTATTGAGTCTTCATAAGTGGTTTTATTGAGTGATCTCAATAAGAATTAACCAAGGATATAAAAAAAACCAAGCAAGCTGTAAATACTCTCTTTAAATCCATCAGAATAAGATAAATATCGGGCAGCTAAGCTAATATTACATTGTTGTAGAAACTCTAAAAATCGCTCCATTACCACTAAATATCACAAAATCAAAATATTATTTCATAAAATCAAACACATTATAAATAATTCCATATATTTAGAAATACATAATTGCGGATTCCGAAAAGCATATAGAGTAGGAAAAAAACTAAACTAAAAACCATGAAAAATTTAAAGAAAGTCTCAAGAACTGAGCTAAGAACAATCAAAGGAGGATACAGAAGCTGTATAGACGGCTGTAATTTCGAAATGGGAGAAATGTGCTGCAGCGGTGTATGCAGAATAGGAGTAGTTGTCCCAAGTACAGATCCTGATTTCCCAGAATTTACGGTGTGTCCTAAGAAACCTTAGTATTATAAAACAATAAAAAAACGCTGGACCGAAATCCAGCGTTTTTCCTATATTAAAGAAAATCTTTAATTATTCTGCATCGAAGTCAGCATCTTTATCAGCAGATACTACTTCTCCTTCTTCTTTAGATTTTTCTTTATCAGCTTTTCTTTGAGACTGACCTTCTTTGATAGATTCTGAAACAATGCTCAAGATCATATCGATAGATTTAGAAGCATCATCGTTTCCTGGGATAACGAAGTCAACTTTTCTAGGGTCAGAGTTTGTATCAACAATACCGAAAACTGGAATACCTAATTTCTTAGCTTCAGTTACAGCGATGTGTTCTCTCAAGATATCTACAACAAAGATTGCAGAAGGAAGACGAACCATGTCAGAGATAGAACCTAAGTTCTTTTCTAAGTTAGCTCTTTGTCTGTCAACTTGTAATCTTTCTTTTTTAGATAAAGTTTCGAACGTACCGTCTTTTTTCATTTTGTCGATAGCATTCATCTTCTTTACAGCCTTTCTGATAGTAACGAAATTCGTTAACATACCTCCTGGCCATCTTTCAGTAATATAAGGCATATTAAGTTCAGAAGCGTGTTTTGCAACAACTTCTTTCGCTTGCTTCTTAGTAGCTACGAAAAGAACTTTTTTACCTGCAGAAGTTAATTTTTCTAAAGCGCTGCAAGCTTCATCTAATTTAACTGCTGTTTTATGTAAGTCTACAATGTGAATACCGTTTTTCTCCATAAAAATGTATGGAGCCATATTTGGGTTCCACTTTCTAGTCATGTGACCGAAGTGTACGCCAGCCTCTAAAAGGTCTTTTACATTTGCTTTTGCCATGTTTTCTGTTTTTGTTAGTTTACTTTCCGTCTTTTAAACAATCAACAACTTCTTTAGATGGGAGAAGCGTTTGGATGCTAAACGTAACGGGCAATTTTTTTGTTTAGATAAATAGATTTTAGATAAAAGACAACAGACCGAAAAAATTCTGAAATCTGAGATCTTGAATCTGAAGTCTGAAAATTAACGTTTTGAGAATTGGAATCTCTTTCTTGCTTTTTTCTGACCTGGCTTCTTTCTTTCCACCATTCTTGCGTCTCTTGTAAGTAAACCAGCTGGTTTCAATGCTAATCTGAATTCAGCGTTGATTTCGCATAAAGCTCTTGAAATACCTAATCTGATAGCTTCTGCCTGACCTGTATTTCCACCACCGAATACGTTTACGGTAACGTCATACTGACCAACAGTCTCAGAAAGGATAAACGGTTGGTTTAATTTGTAAACCATCACGTCTGTAGAGAAATATTCTTTAGCGTCTTTACCGTTTACTGTAATGTTTCCAGAACCTGGTCTTACATAAACTCTTGCTACAGAAGTTTTTCTTCTTCCGATTTTGTGAACTATAGACATAATTAATTATTTAAATTCGTTAACATTAATTGTTTTAGGCTGTTGAGCTTCATGTTTGTGCTCAGTTCCTTCATATAAATAAAGGTTCTTAAGGATAGCAGCTCCTAGTCTGTTTTTAGGCAACATACCTTTTACAGACTTCTCTAATACCTTTAAAGAATCTTTCTTTTGAAGTTCAGCCGCAGTCATAGACTTCTGTCCACCAGGATATCCTGTATGCCAGATGTAAGTCTTATCAGCCCACTTGTTTCCGGAAAGTGTAATTTTCCCAGCATTCAAAACGATCACGTTATCACCACAATCTACGTGAGGTGTAAAGTTCGTTTTGTGCTTACCTCTCAAAATCTTTGCAACCGTAGAAGCTAATCTACCTAACGGCTGTCCTTCAGCGTCTACCACAACCCATTCTTTATTCGCAGTAGCTTTGTTCGCTGAAACAGTTTTGTAACTTAATGTATTCACACGTTTTAGTTAAAGATTAAACATAATTTACCCCTAAAAGGGTGTGCAAAGGTACAAATTATTTTTGTAACCCAAAAACATATTTTATTTTATCTATAGAATCCGGTCTATAGATCCCTATATCAATAGATTTTAACACTTTTATAATTTTGGCATGCATCTTGTAAATTGTTGTGGCGATGAAAAAAAACGCTTAGAAGATTCTAAAAATACACGTGATACAGCAAAGAGTTCATTCCCTCAACTCTTTCTTTTATTAAATTTACTTTAAAAATTTCCGTAAAACATATTAATATAATTACAGTTTCATTGAAATAATTATATTTGTGTTAATCATATTCCATAATTCATGAGCCACGGAAAACTAAGAGATGATAAAACCTGCCTGAACTGCGGACATCAGGTTAATGAAAGGTTTTGCCCACACTGCGGACAGGAAAATACAGAACCTAAGCAGCCGTTTCATTTTCTTTTCACTCATTTCATTGAGGATTTCACCCACTATGATGGCGAATTCTGGAAAACAATCAAATACTTATTAACCCGCCCAGGAAAACTTACCAAAGAATATCTGGCAGGGAAAAGACAATTGTATGTTGCCCCCGTGAAGCTCTATATTTTTATAAGCTTTATTACATTCTTTCTTCCTTCCCTTTTCCCCGGATCAGAAGAGGAAGCAGTGGAACATCATAAAAAAGAACACAATGCCAGAAAAATTGAAAAAGAAAAAGAAAAAAATGAGAACACTGTAAAGTTTACAGACAGCTTGAAGCAAAACCTTTCCAAAGACCAATTAAAAAAGAAATTTAACTCAAAAGGAGACAAAGATGTTAAAGTAACCGAAGTGAACGGAAATGGCATTGAGACCGATGCTTTAGGAGAAACTAAAGATGGAAAACTTAGCGTGCTAAGCGCCCGAAGTATGAAACAATATGATTCTCTTCAATCTAAAGACAAGAATAACCAAGCCGTTTACAACTTTTTGAAACCATTTGCCAAGAAGATATTCCATATGCAGGAGCAAGGCTATAACAAGGATCAGATTTTTGAAAAGTTCAAGGAAACAATGATACACACCCTTCCTAAAGCACTATTCATCTATCTTCCGGTTTTTGCTTTCTTTCTTTGGGTTTTTCATAATAAAAAGAAATGGTGGTATTTCGATCATGGAATTTTTACCCTCCATTATTTTTCCTTCTTATTATTAGGAACACTTATCTTAATCGTTTTTGATAAAATTACCGATCTCCTTCCTGACTCCAGCCTTTTAACTTTTTTATATCTATTGATTTATACCGCAACTGTTCTTTATATGTTCGTTTATTTTTTTGCGGCTCATCACAGAGTCTATGAAAGCACCCGAACGATAAGCATTTTCAAAGGAATATTTTTATTCATGATTAATTTTATCGGAATCCTATGTATGGGGCTTCTGCTAATGTACACCAGCTTTATAATGATGCACTAGTTACGAAGAGATTTATTTCCTCTGAAGCTTGCAAATAAATAATATGCAACGAAAACGGTTGAAAACTTCAGAATGGACGGAATCGCCAATTCAAGTTTAAAAATTAAAGTTCCTGCCAGAACAAGAATTCCCATCCCTACAAATGACAATCCTAATTTCTTAGGCAGTGAAAAATTGGGAGTATCCAGATAGTAGGCAAGCCCCCAGGCAGAACCAAAGGCAATGGCATAATAAAGATCAAGTCCGATATTCTGTGAACTTAAAAAGAAATAGTTAATCAGGAAGCTTATTACCGTTCCCAATCCGAAGTACATCAAAGCTTTTTGCATGGCTGTAAAAATATTCTGCAAAAGTAGAGAATTTAATTTGAGAATATAAAGATGAGTGCCTTTGAAAATGAAGAGGCTGCAACTTGTTTTAACTCTGTGGTTTCCCAACTTTCAAAGTATCTGGCTCAAAAAGGGGACATATAATTAAATAAACACAACCAACCTATTGACAGTCAAAAGAATAAAATCAAACACATGGTTCTTTTTTTATTGTTATATTTGAAAACTTAGAAACTTTCTAGAATTTTTATGGAAACCCAAAAATATACTCCAACCAACAAGGTAAGAATCGTAACTGCTGCCTCATTATTTGACGGGCATGATGCTGCGATCAATATTATGCGTCGTGTTATTCAGGGAACAGGATGCGAAGTGATCCATTTAGGACACGATAAATCAGCAGAGGAAGTTGTAAATACAGCAATCCAGGAAGATGCCAATGCTATTGCATTAACTTCATATCAGGGAGGTCACACAGAATATTTCAAATATATCTATGACCTGTTGAGAGAAAAAAACTCACCACAGATCAAGATTTTTGGCGGTGGCGGTGGTGTAATCCTTCCGGAAGAGATCAAAGATCTGATGTCTTATGGAATTGACAGAATTTATTCTCCGGATGACGGCCGAGAACTTGGGCTTCAGGGAATGATTGATGATCTTGTACACAGATCAGATTTTGCTACAGGAAAAGATGTAACTGCAAAAGATCTGGATGCCATCAGCTTTGAAAACTCAACAAGCATCGCCAGTATTATCTCTGCTGTTGAAAACTTCTCAGAAGAAAAACCTGAGCTTGTAAAAGCAATTGATGAAAAGTCTAAGGATTTAACCATTCCAATTATCGGTATTACAGGTACCGGAGGAGCTGGTAAATCTTCTTTAACAGATGAATTGGTAAGACGTTTCTTACGTTCAAACACTGATAAAAAAATTGCCATTATCTCTATTGACCCTTCAAAAAAGAAAACCGGAGGTGCTTTATTAGGAGACAGAATCCGTATGAACGCGATCAATGATCCTAGAGTCTACATGCGTTCTATGGCAACCAGAGAAAATAACGTTTCCGTTTCTCCATTCATTCATTCTGCATTGAATGTACTGAAGCTGGCTCATCCTGATGTCATCATCCTGGAAACTTCAGGGATCGGACAGTCTGGTTCAGAAGTGTCAGATTTTGCCGATGTTTCTATGTATGTAATGACTCCTGAATATGGAGCATCTACTCAGCTGGAAAAAATTGACATGTTAGATTATGCGGATCTTGTAGCATTAAACAAATCTGACAAAAGAGGTGCTCTTGATGCTCTTCAGGCAGTGAGAAAACAGTTCCAGAGAAACCATCTTTTATGGGAAAGCCCGCTGGAGGACATGCCTGTATATGCTACAAAAGCGTCTCAGTTTAATGACCACGGAACAACAGAATTATACAACAGACTGGTTTCAAAGGTAAATGAAAAATTTGCTGATTTAAAACTAAATGCATTTGTAGAACAGGAAATCACAGAAGAAGTAACCATTATTCCTCCGAAAAGAGTTCGTTACCTTTCTGAAATCGTTGAAAACAACAAACAATATGACATCAATATTGAAAAACAGGCTGAACTGGCCAGAACAATGTATCATATTGAAGGAGTAAAAAATATAATTTCCAATGAGGTCTTAGATGCCGAATATCAAAAGGCAGAAAAACATCTTCAACAGGAAAATATCGACTTCCTGAAGACCTGGGATGATACAAAAAAAGCTTTCCAGGCAGAATTTTACTCTTATTTTGTAAGAGGAAAAGAGATTAAAGTGGAAACGTCAACAGAATCTTTATCTCATTTGAGAATTCCAAAAATTTCATTACCAAAATACAATGACTGGGGTGATCTGATCAAATGGAAAGGACAGGAAAACCTTCCGGGAAGCTTTCCTTATACAGCCGGAATTTATCCGTTTAAAAGAACCGGAGAAGATCCGACAAGGATGTTTGCCGGGGAAGGAGGTCCTGAAAGAACCAACAGAAGATTCCATTATGTTTCTGCAGAAATGCCGGCAAAACGTTTATCTACAGCTTTTGACTCCGTAACATTATATGGCCAGGATCCTGCTTTACCACCAGACATTTACGGTAAAATCGGAAATGCAGGGGTTTCTATTGCAACCCTGGATGATGCTAAAAAATTGTATTCCGGATTTGATCTGGTTAATGCACTGACTTCGGTTTCAATGACAATCAACGGTCCTGCACCAATGCTATTGGCTTTCTTTATGAATGCGGCCATCGATCAGAATGTTGAAAAATATATCAAAGAAAACGGTTTAGAAGCTAAAGTAGAAGCTAAGCTTAAGGAGAAATTTGACGACAAAGGTTTAGAAAGACCAAAATACAAAGGTGAACTTCCTCCATCCAATAATGGTTTAGGATTACAGCTTTTAGGATTAACAGGTGATGAAGTAATTCCTGCAGATGTATACGCAGAAATTAAAGCTAAAACGATTGCTACCGTTCGTGGTACTGTTCAGGCTGACATCTTAAAAGAAGACCAGGCTCAGAATACGTGTATCTTCTCTACAGAATTTGCCCTTAGACTAATGGGTGACGTTCAGGAATATTTCATCAGAGAAAAAGTAAGAAACTTCTACTCTGTTTCCATTTCAGGATATCATATTGCTGAAGCAGGAGCAAATCCTGTTTCTCAATTAGCATTCACACTGGCCAACGGTTTCACTTATGTGGAATATTACTTAAGCCGTGGAATGGATATCAATGATTTTGCACCAAACTTATCTTTCTTCTTCTCCAACGGTATCGACCCTGAGTATTCAGTAATCGGGCGTGTAGCAAGAAGAATCTGGGCAAAAGCTATGAAATTAAAATACGGTGCTGACGAAAGAAGCCAGATGCTGAAATACCACATTCAGACTTCAGGCCGCTCTCTGCATGCTCAGGAAATTGATTTCAATGACATCAGAACAACTCTTCAGGCACTTTATGCGATCTATGATAACTGTAATTCACTTCACACCAATGCTTATGATGAGGCGATTACAACTCCTACTGAGCAATCTGTAAGAAGAGCAATGGCAATTCAGCTGATCATCAATAAAGAATTAGGACTGGCTAAAAACGAAAATCCGCTTCAGGGATCATTCATCATTGAAGAATTAACGGATCTTGTGGAAGAAGCTGTATATACGGAATTTGACAGAATCACTGAAAGAGGTGGTGTTCTTGGAGCGATGGAAACAATGTACCAGCGTTCAAAAATCCAGGAAGAGTCTATGCATTACGAGTGGTTGAAGCACACGGGTGAATATCCAATCATTGGAGTAAACACGTTCTTAGGAAAAGATGGTTCACCAACCGTTTTACCAGGAGAAGTTATCCGTTCTACTGAAGAAGAAAAACAATCACAGATTGAATCTCTGCACAACTTCCAGCAAGCGAATGACAGCAGATCTGAAGAGGCTCTGAAACAACTTCAGCATGCTGCCATCAACCAGCAAAACTTATTTGAAGTGATGATGGATGCTGTAAAATACTGTTCTTTAGGACAAATTACCAATGCTCTATTCGAAGTGGGCGGTAAATACAGAAGAAACATGTAAGCCCATCATTGGACAGACATTTTTTATAAACAAAACCTCAAAGAAATTCTTTGAGGTTTTTTTGTATTTTTAATTTTAAAACTAATTAACAATGAAAAATATAGCTGTGAAAATAAATTTTGAGAAAATCCTTTTCTTAGTCCTCATGTGTCTTACATCTTCTTTATGGGGCCAGAAACGTACCGAACCATTTATCATCAGCCTTCCCAGCCACAAAATAGAGAAAAGTTATTATAAAACGATAAAACTTATTGATAAAAGAGAAGACACCACTTCTTTAGGAATTGTACAGCAGGGAATGTTGAATGCCAAAGCTAAAGTGGTTCCCACCTCCAGTATATCAAGTCAATTTCAAAGTATCCTGAACAGCATCAATGGAGATAATACCGAAGACGGAACAATGGTTCTGTACCTGAAGCAGTTGTACTTTGCAGAGGTTACTGCCAAACTCAGTGAACATGGCTACTGCTATTTTCAGGGATTTCTGTTTTCAAAAAATAATGATGGGACTTACTCTTTGATGGATCAGACCGATACCGTAATTGATGTCAAAGCAACTGATGTTACCACAAAAACCCTTGAAAAAGGAAGCGAAATGCTCGTAGATTTCATCAGTAAAAACGCGTCTAAAAAGCCTGAAACGAACAATAATTATACGTTTGAACAAATAAATAACTTTGATAATACAGCCAAGCAGTTAATCAGTTTTTACAATTCACCTCAGCTGAAAGACGGAGTATATAAAAATTATAATTCTTTAAAAAATCAACAGCCGGACCAAGAAATCACAAATGTCAAATTCTACGGTAATGCACCAAAAATTGTAAGAATTTATGAAGTGGCAGACGGCAAAGAAAAAGAAATTAAAAAAGACAACATTTATGCTATTGTGTATAAAGGAGATCCATATATCTACCTTTCCATAGAAAATCTTTTTACCAAAGCAGTAAAAAGAGATAATGATTACTATTTCATTGGAAAAATAAGGTCAAATCCCAATGCGGGAAGCATGATGCTGACCGGAGCCGCATTCTTTGGTGCAATTGGTGTCCTGATCATGACCAATCCGGCCTATCCTTTTGAAATGAAGATTGATTACTTCAATGGTGGATTTGTTCCAATTAAAGAAATTCAAAACAAAAATTATTAAGCCACAAAATCTCCTTATTTTTGGGAGATTTTTATTTTCAAAATGAAACCAAAAGCTTTATTCAACTGGAGCAGCGGAAAAGATTCTGCGCTTGCTCTTTACAAAATACTACAGGAAGATCAATATGAAGTTTCTACACTTCTTACAAGTATTAATGAAGAATTCCAAAGGATTTCCATGCATGGTGTACACGTTTCTCTTTTAGAAAAACAAGCTGAAAGTCTCGAAATTCCCTTGATTAAAATGGAACTTCCTAAAGAACCATCAATGGAAGAGTATCAACAAATCATGAGTACAACAATGGCTGGAATTCTGGCGCAGGGTATTACCCATTCCGTTTTTGGTGATATTTTCCTGGAAGATCTCCGCAAATACAGGGAAGAGCAATTAAATGCGATTGGAATGAAGGCTGTATTCCCCCTGTGGAAACAAAATACATCCAACCTCATCCATGAATTTTTAGAGCTTGGTTTTAAAACCATTGTAACCTGCGTCAACGGATCTTATCTGGACAAAAGCTTTGCAGGAAGAATTATTGATCAGAAATTTATAGATGATCTTCCTGAAAATGTAGATCCATGCGGAGAAAACGGAGAGTTTCATACCTTTACTTTCGATGGACCCATTTTCAAAAATCCGGTTCACTTTGAAATTGGAGAAACAGTCAAAAAAACTTACCCAAAACCTAAAACAGCTCCTGAAGAAGAAGATGGGGAATATGTTTTCTGGTTTTGTGACCTACTGTTAAAATAAGCCTGTGAATAGTAATCCACAGGCTTTTCAATATATTATTTTATTTCAGTAATGATTTCATTCATGAGATCAAATACCTGCCTGATATCTTTTTCACTGGTCATCCAGTTTACAAAAGCAGCTCTTACTCCTTTATGCTGATTATAAAAAGTAGGTGTCATAAAAACTTTTCCTGTGTCATTAAGTTTTTCAAGAAATAGTCCTACCTCATCCTGCTTTGCATCCTCTTTCAATGTAAAACAAACCGTATTTAATCTTACCGGAGCCAGCAGCTTAAAATTATCGCTGTTTTCAATCAGCTGTCCCAACTGTTTTGCCCATCCTATATTCTTATCTACAATCTCCTGATATCCCTTTTTACCATAAGCCATAAGAGAGAACCATGCAGGAAGCGCCTTTAATCTTCTTGAGTTTTCCGGAAGAAAATTTAAATAGCTGAAATTCTCCAATGGATCTCCCAGATAAGGAGCATTTGAGTTTTGAAAGGTTTCTACCTGTAAAATTTTATATTGATCTTTAATAAGAAACACGGCACTTTCATAAGGTACATTCAGCCATTTGTGACAATCTACCGTGATACTGTCTGCATATTCCCAGCCTTCCACAAGATACTGATGGGTTTCCGAACAAGCTGCAAAACCACCAAAAGCAGCATCGATGTGCCACCAGAAATTATATTTTTCTTTTAATCTGCTGATCGCTTTAAAATCATCAAAATCCACTGTATTTACTGTTCCTCCACTTGAAATCAGAATAAATGGTTCACCGTCAAGCTTCAGGATATTTTCTTCCAGATCCTTGATATGAATGGCTTCCCGGTTTCCTTCTTCCGTTTTAATCTTAATGATATTACTGCTGCCAAGACCCAGGAGTGACAATGATTTTATAGAAGACGAGTGAGGTGTGGCTGTCAATATCTTTACCGTTCCGGATACACCTTCCTTCGCAATATCTCTTCCCTGCATTTTTCCAAGCCATTGACGACCCACAGCCAGACAGGTAAAATTAGACATGGTAGCTCCCGATACAAAACCTCCCAGAAAGCTTTCCGGAAGCTGAAGAAGTTTCAGCAAAAGCTGTATGGTCTCCATCTCTATAATTGCGGAAATATCCCCCTGTCCTGTTACAGACTGGGTATTCTGATCATAAACTGTTGCCAGCCAGTCGCCAGCCACCGATGCCGGAGTAGCCCCTCCCGTCACAAATCCCCAATATCTCGGTCCCCCGGATCCCACCATGATCGGTTCAAATTTTTTATTAAAAATCTGTATAACTTCTTCTGTTCCGAATCCTGATTCCGGAAGTTCCTGTTTTTCCGATACCGTATTATTGATTACTGAGGTTAATCTTTCTTCAATAGAGTTCAGGTAATCCGTTCCCTGTTCTTTAATGATATTCAGCAGATATCCGATATTTGCCGAATCATTTTTCAAGTGTTCATTCATACTTTGTGATGCATTTTCTATATCAAATGTATTAAATGCCTGCTAAAGAACCATTACATCCATATTAATTTGATTCAAGGCCCGTTCTAGCACGCAATTTGCTTCCCTTAATGCTCTTGAATATTTTAGTATCTTTAAGAGTAACAATCATTATTAAAAAATACAACACCTGTGATCAAAAATTTAGTATTCCTGTCCCTGTTCTGCTTTTTATTTTCCTGTACAACTACTGAAGCTCCCAAAGCCTCTCCCGTGGATAAAAAAGCAATTGTTGATTCTACCATTGCCGCTTTTCAGAAAACACTTTTAGAACAACAGATTGATTCTACTTTCAAGAAGTATCATTTCAATGGAAGCATTGCCGTTTTTAAAGACACCCTTCCTCTTTACAGAAGAGAAAACGGTTTTTCTGACTTTAAGAGAAAAATCAAAATTGACAGCAATACCATTTTTGCTATAGGATCTGTGAGCAAGCAATTCACAGCAGTGATGGTTTTACTGCAGATGGAGCAGGGAAAGCTGAATGTAACAGATAAAGTTTCAAAATACCTGAAGGAATTCCAGGTTAAAGAATATGAAAATATAACAATTCATCAGCTGCTAAACCATACTTCAGGTTTGAATATGGTGGGAGGAAAGCTGATGTTCAGGAGCGGTTCCGACTTTTTCTACTCCAACGACGGATTCAATACTCTTGGAAAGATTGTGGAAAAAGTTTCCGGAAAGTCATATGCTGAAAATGTTCAGGAACTCTTTAAAAAAGCGGGAATGAAACATTCTTCAACAGGAGATACTTTTAAGGGAAATAATTTTGCCAGTGCCTATCTTGGTACGCCTGTTAAATTTCAGGAAGTTCCCAATATGCCTAAAAGATTAGGCGGGCAGGAAATCGGAACTCCTGCTGGAGGGATATTATCTACCATTCAGGATCTTCATTCATGGAACAACGCTTTGTACGGCGGAAAAATTTTAAAGCCTGAAACCTTAAAACTATTTATGGCAAAAAGCGCAGAAAGGCGTCATGCAATCTTTGGAAAGATGGGTTATGCTTACGGCATCATGCTTAACATTGGCCAACCCAATTCTTATTTCCATAGCGGTTATATAAAAGGTTCTCCTTCATTAAACATCTATTATCCGGACACCAAAACTTCCGTGATCATCCTGTCTAATATTGCCGATGAAGAAAAAGGAAAAGGAGTAATCTTCAGACCCCATATTGAAGTAAAAAAGATTACAGATCATCTTGAAAGTACCCTTACACAGCTCAGATCACAACATTAATTGAATAGTACATTGTTTATACAGGCTTAAGGAACTCCTGCATTTTCACCAAATTCTTTTTGTGCTCTATAAAATTGAGTGCAGCAAACACCAGAGCCGTTTGCAGTATAAAAGGAAGAATCAAGGTAACTAAGGTCAGAAAAACTTCAGAATGATGGTGCTCTCTGAAAAACTGATAAGCATAATTTCCGTTTTTCATGGTAACCTGCATCATGGAAGAAGCGCAGACTACCAATAATCCTATATTCTGCTGATACATTGTATAAAGGCTTTTTCCTTTGTATTTGAAATCTGCCCTCAGGTATTTCCATATCTTATAATTACAAACCAATATCAATACTGAACCCAATAAAAAAGATCCGTTAAGCAGTTTAAAAAACAGATTATAATCTTCCTGATTTTTTGTTATAAAAATCAACAATAAATTAATTCCTAAAGCCAGCAGTCCTATCATTAAAGATTTTCTGAAAAGTCCGGCATATTTTTCCTGTATAATCCTTTTGGCAATCAAAGGGATTGTAGTTGGATAAAACAGCAGATAGTTAACTAACTTAAATTCTCCGTTCCAGGATGCTTTTATCTTTAAGAATGCTTCCTCGAAACCGATATTTTCGTTACGTTGAAGATCTGAAATCTGACTGATCATATGATCTCTGATTTCTACCAGAATATCTAGTGAGAGCTGTTGGGCTATCAGATAATCCGTAATTTTATTTTCCTGTACTTCGGTTATCATATATTGAATATCGCCTGTAGATTTAACAAGTAACTTTTCATCTCAGTCTCTTTTTCTGCCTGTTGTTTTTTTCCTTTTTCAGTCAGCAGATAATATTTACGGTCTCTTCCGTTGATTTTCTGAATTTCAGAAATAATCATTCCGTCGCTCTCCAGTTTATGCAGTAATGGATAAAGTGCTCCTTCCGTCATTTCAAGCTCACCTTCTGTAAGCTCTTTTGCCCTTTGAGTAATCTGATACCCGTACATTTTAATTTCTTTTGAAAGAAGCTTCAAAATAATATTCTGCAGGGTACCTTTATAAAGACTATTCTTTTTCATAGAATGATTTATGCATTGCAAACATATGCATAATTTTCTTATGTATTAAAATTTAATATAAAAACTTTTAATTTGCCTTATGAAAAAAATGTACTTCATAGCCATCTATCCTCCTCAGGAGATTATAGAAGAAGTAAAAGTCTTTAAAAGAGATCTGGCTATTCATTATGCCAATTCCAAGGCTTTGAAAAATGAAGCCCATATTACACTATTTCCTCCCTTTTCAAGAGAAATTGAACTGGAGGATGATATTCATATTGCTTTTCAGAAGATCAATACGGAAATTACACCTTTTGAAGTAGAATTGGATGGTTTTGGAAGCTTTCCTAATCCTAAAAACCCTGTACTTTATATTCAGCCAAAAGAAAATATTCATTTAACTGAGCTTTATCATAGAGTAAAAGAGTATTTTAATTTTGCACAGTATTCTTTTAGTCCTCATATGACCGTAGGATTCAGAGATCTGACCTGGGAAAATTATCTTAAAGCCTGGGAAAAATATGAAACGAAAGAATACAAAACTAAATTCTTAGTTGATAAAATAATGCTTCTCCGCCACGATGGACAATGGGTACCTATAGCAGAGAAAAAACTGGAAAAATAAAACCGGCTGCTAGAGCCGGTTGAGTTCAAATTTATTCTTTAATGATCTTCTGAGAAAGAATCAGGTTTTTGTTTTCTTTTACATTCAGCAGATAGGTGCCTGACGGATAGTTTTTAATATCAATTCTGAGTCCGGCATCTTTGAATTCAAATCTTGAAGGAATCAGTTTTCCTGAAGTATCATAGATCTCTACTTTTACATCTTTTGAAAAATCCTGTTTCCCTTTAATATAAAATTCTCCTTCTGTAGGATTCGGGTAAACACTGAAGCGTCTTTCTTCAGCTTTTACTTCTGAAAGTTTAAGGGTAGATTTACTTAGAGTCCAGGAAACAGTAGTAACATGCAGAGTACTGTGGTTATCAACTTTCAAAAGCGGATTATCATCTACTACAGACAATGTTAATGTATTATTTCCATTATTCAGTTGCGCAGGAGTAATGGTAACACTACTTCCTGTTGATCCAAGTGTTGTCCCATTTAAGCTCCAGGTATTGACTAACGTATTAGGATTGGGAAGAATTTCATTAGCTGTAAAAGTGACATTAGACGTAGCATCTACTGTAGTGTTGTTTGCTGGTGTATAGGAATCTATAGGAGACACTAAACCATGAATTTTTTCAATAATTGCCTCTTTACATACTGAGCAGAACTGTTGGTTAAGATACCTCATCTCACAACTCTGATGCGGGCGGAACCAACTAGGACTTTCAGCATGGGCATATACTCCTACTCCATTTAATCCTACCCAATTTTTCCATTTGATAGTTGCAGGATTAGAGTTTTGGGTTTTATTGGCAGATTCCAGTGAACCTGAAAACCAATATTCATCTGCTAACTTTCCAAAGGAATGTCCCAGCTCATGCACCACAATTTCATTCGAGGAACCATTTAATGAGGCAAAGGCATAAGTTCCTCCACAACCTCCATATTCTGTAGAATTGCCCAATACATAGGTAATATCATAATCAGGGATATTGGCTGCCAGCACCTGCCCCACCTTATTGGTTGTGTTACTGTATATACATCTGTGAACTCCTACATCGAAAGTAGAGCCCAGGTAATTATTAGGATTGGAAACAGGGATTACTGGTTCAGTAACATCTGTTGCTGTCCCGGGGTGCTTCACTCCCGATTCTGTAGAAATTACTTTTACAGCATAAGCATTAAAGTAATTTTTATATTCTGTATAAGGGCTTTTGGTAAAAAGATAATTAACGGTATTCTGAGCTGAAGTTGTAAAAGCAGCTTGCTGTGCGGCGGTAAATCCGTCTCCTAAAACAGCAATAATAATCCTTTTACTATTGTCTCCGTTCTGTAAAAGCGGAACCGTATCAAATGTCTGGGCAAAACAGCTGCTTCCAATCAAAAGGGGTAATAAAACTTTTTTCATAGCTATAGTTTTTTTGTGAATAATAGTTGTGCTCCATCATCAGTTGCCTTTTCAACCTTTACAATCTGAACATTTTCAGAATAGGAAAAACGGGCACTGAACTCTGTGCTCTGAAGGGAAGCTTTATGTCTGGAAATTCCTTCTTTTTCGTACACTTCCAATTCAGGATTAAAAGGATCTTTCACAAGCTGTCTGGCAACTTCTTTTCCGTCAGACTGCGTCAGCGTGATAATAAAGTCTCCCTGATGAGCTTCATTTCTTTCAAAAGATGAGATCTGCTTCAATCTGCCATCCGTAACTTTACTACTTTGGAGGGTAATTTTTGCATTTCCTGACTGATCTTTATCTGCCTTGAAAAACAAATAAATAATTCGGTCACTTTTTTTTAGCGTAGTTTCTGAAAGTGACTGCCTTTTCTGAGTTAATCCATTCTCTTTCTGAAAACTACAGAACAGAAAAACAGGAACAACGAGTACATTAAATACATTTTTCATAGTCATTTTTGTTTAAAGGTACTAAAGTTTTAAATATAAATGAAAGTCATTTCCAATACTTTTTCACTCTTAAAAAACTTAGAAAGTTCTATCTTTGGGCAATGATTTCAGAGAAAATAATTTTAGGTATTGACCCCGGAACAACTGTCATGGGATTTGGTATTATCTCCATAAAAAAAGGAAAAATGGAGATGGTTTCTATTCATGAACTCATCTTAAAAAAATACCCTAATCACGAAACCAAGCTCAAATATATTTTTGAAAGAACGCTGTCTCTTATCGACGAGTTTCATCCTGATGAAGTAGCTCTTGAAGCTCCTTTCTTTGGAAAAAATGTACAGAGTATGCTTAAACTTGGCCGTGCACAGGGAGTAGCCATGGCTGCCAGCCTTTACAGAAATATCCCGATCACAGAATATTCTCCGAAAAAAATCAAAATGGCCATCACCGGAAACGGAAATGCCAGTAAAGAACAGGTAGCGGGTATGCTTCAGAATCTTCTTAATTTAAAGGAGTTCCCTACCAAATATCTGGATGCCTCCGACGGACTTGCCGTTGCTGTATGCCATCATTTCAATTCCGGAACCATAGCAGATACCAAATCATATTCCGGATGGGAAAGCTTTCTGAAGCAGAATCCGGATAGACTGAAATAATTTTTCAAACTTCTATTTTAAACGTTTAAAAAACAATATTTTACGAAAACATACATGATTACTTGGTAAAACATAATACTATCTTTTACATTGGTATGATTTTTAGTACTACCTTTGTATAAATTTTCAGTTATGAAAACAAACCAACAAACTATAAATCAAGGGACTCATAAAATAAACTGGTTCCAAAAGTTCCTGATGGTATGCTCCGGCGGGAACATCCATATCTTAAGAAAGACCCCGAGTGAGTGGAATAAATTTTCGGGGATTGGAGGTATCGTGCTTTTCACGGCAGTATTTGCTACTTTATCTGCAGGCTATGCCATGTATACCGTATTCGATAATATCTGGGCTGCCATTGGATTTGGAATTCTTTGGGGGCTGATGATCTTTAATCTTGACCGTTATATCGTTTCTTCCATTAAAAAAACAGGTACCTGGTGGAATCAGATTCTGATGGCCATTCCCCGTCTTATCCTTGCCACATTTTTAGGAATTATTATTTCGAAACCATTAGAGCTTAAAATTTTTGAGAAAGAGGTAAACAAACAGTTGAACACAATCATTCAAAGAAATAAAAAACAGCTTCAGGGAGAAATGAACGGAAGAATTCTTCAACAGAGCGGGCCTTTTGAAACAGAAAAACAACAGATTTCAGAAAAGATAGCACAGTATCAGAAAGCCTATGATTCAGCTTCAGTAGAACTTGAAAAAGAAATTCTGGGAAAACAATCAGGTCTAACCAGTGGAAAAGAAGGCTACGGACCGAATGCAAAGCGTAAAAAGGAATTGAAAGAGCAACGCAGACAAGATCTTGAGAACTATCAAAAACAAGCTTCTCCAAGACTGGAATATCTGGATAAAGAAATTTCCAAAGTATATACGAATCTGGAAACCGAAAGAAAATCTACAGAGACTTTTGAAGATAAATTTAACGGGTTTGCGGCAAGGCTTCAGGCATTGGATGAACTGGGCAAAAATTCAGCTATTATAGGATTAGCAGCAACTTTTATTATGGGGCTGTTTATCTGTCTTGAAATTTCCCCGGTCCTGGTAAAATTAATTTCTCATATAGGACCTTACGATTATCTTTTAGAAAAAACAGAAAATGATTTCAGATTGTATTCCAAAGAGAAAATTGAAAAAGGAAATGCCCTGACAGATTTCAGGATTGAAGATTTTAAGGATAATTTGAAGAATTAATTATCATGCGTATAGGTTATTATCAATTTAAACATTAGAGAAAAAATCTATAAAATATTAATATTTAATTAATAAAATCTACCTTTCATTAAATTAATGAAAGGTTTTTGTTTTTATAATTCATTATATGTGAAATATTTTCTAATTTTATATTACTTAAAACCTTGTCATCATGAAAAATTTATTTTTTGCATGTACACTGCTGATCTGCGGTGCATTTGCCCCTGCCTTAAAAGCTCAGGCATCAGAACCATTTTTAGGGCAAATAGCCTTTGTACCTTATAATTTTGCTCCAAAGTACTGGGCAGAATGTAATGGGCAGATCCTGCCTATCGCTCAAAATCAAGCACTTTTTTCATTATTAGGAACCACCTATGGAGGAAATGGAACCACCACATTTGCTTTACCTGATATGAGGGGAAGAGTACTTGTTCATAACGGACAGGCTCCGGGAGGGCCTACAACGTATACCATGGGAGAAACCGGCGGAACAGAAAGTGTTACATTATTGATAACACAAATGCCAGCTCACAATCATACTGTAAATGCTGTAACCGCGGAAGGAAATCAAAATTCACCCACAAATAATCTTCCGGCAGATACCAAAATTCTTGATAAAGAATATTCTGATACAGCCGCCAATACTACGATGAAAAGTACAATGGTAGGAAACACAGGAGGAAACCAGCCTCATGAAAACAGACCTCCTTTTATTACCCTAAAATGTATTATTGCATTAGCAGGAGTCTTTCCATCACAAAACTAAGAGCTATGAAAATTCTTTACTTATTATGTCTGATAGCAGGAAGCACAGCTTTTGCACAGACTATAACGTTTAATGGATGCCCTAATCTGTTTGATAGCCCTCCTAATACTTATGTCTTTAACAAAACAGGAGTAGATGCCTTTAGTAAAAACATTTATATGACCACGCCTATTGATGGCGGGCAAGATTGTAGTGGATTAGGTACCTGCGAATTTAAAATTCAATGGAACAATGCTCTTACAAGATGGGAGTTTCTTGGTGATGAAGGAAACGGAACCTTTACCACTCCCTCTTTGCTTTATTATAACTCAACAGGAAATAATTCCGTACCAATACCCCCAGGAAACAGCATAGGAACCTGGGTTGAAAATACAGCAATTACTAACGGACAATGTGGCGGAAATCTTACTACAGCAAATTCTACCATGACGGGTGACGTACAGACCACAACATTGGGAACTTCAGATCTTTCTAAAAATAAAATTCAGATCTTCCCTAATCCTGTGACCGATTTCATTCGAATTTCCGGCATTGATGACGGATTATCCATCCAAGTTTATAATATTGACGGACGACTTGTAAAATCGGAAATGTTTGATTCAAAAATTGATGTCTCACAACTTATTCCAGGTGGTTATATATTAAAAATAAATACCAGGAATTTCCAAACTCATCAATTTAAATTCGTAAAAAAATAAACTACTATTTTATAAGAAAAAACCTTTTAAAGCTTTCGGAATTTCCGGAAGCTTTTATTTTTCATCACAAAATACATTAGAATTAAATAAAAAATGCCTCCATTAAAATGGAGACATTTATATTTATTTTAAACTTTGATCAATTTATTTGATGATCAATTTAGAAGTTTTAGAATCTTTTCCGTTAGAAACCTGAATCATATATACTCCTTTTTCTAACTGTTGCTCTACTTTGAAAACTCCATTTCCTTCTTCAGTTGCAGATGGACTTGCGATCAATCTTCCTGACATATCAGAAATAGAAACCTTCAGGTTTTTACCATTTTTAGCTTTAATGAAGATTTTATCTCCGGTTGCAACCGGGTTAGGATAAACAGTTAAATCACCATTATCTGCTTTCACTTCACTTGTTCCTAAGTTAGTAACAAATTTCACAGTATAGTCTTCAACCTGTCCGTACTTTAATTGCCCACAAGGAGTCATATTAGGATTCTCATCATCTACAAGTACTCTCATTCTAAGCGGAGTATTAAGTACTGCTGAAGCAGGAGCTGTAATGGTAGTATTATAAGTTCCTATTAACGTAACCGGATCTGCTACAATATTATCAGCAGAACCTACAAGTTCAGAAGCTTCAAATGTTCCGTTATTATTATAGTCAATCCAAACTCTTACTTCATTATTTGAATCTGATACATTTACCTGAAGATTATGAGTACCTGTTGCCGAAAGTTCTGTAGATGTAGCTTTCAGACAGCCTGCTCCCGTATAATCTTCATAAAAACTAGCATTATTCTGCCAAAATCCTGTAGTAGCATTATTAATAGTGCCTAATTTTACTAAAGTTGGCCCTACAAAATAATTATTCGGATTGGTTACTCCTGCTGGATTACATGTAGCAGCAATAGGTGTTCCTATCGCAGCTCCTGCAGAAGGAGCTGTTGCTCCTAATGAAGTACTCAACGACCCCCTCATTAAGAAGAAATAAAGAGCAGCTCTATCATGTTGTCCATTGGTAAACTTGAATGCTATTGGGTTTGTATAATTCATCATATTATACTGTACTCCCTGATAGTTTGCTCCTGTACAATAATTCATATCATTGTTAGTAGGTGCAGGGTCATTCAGTAAGCTTCTTGATCTTTCTGTATCGCAAACCTGATCATCATCTTTATTACAATCATTATTAGTCATCGCAGGACAGTAGGTAGTAGAAGTAGTCCCTTGTGGCGGTTGAGCGTTAGCATTTCCAAAAGTATGAAGCAGTCCCATACTATGTCCAAATTCATGGGCCAAAGTAATATCATCCTGTAATGTAACCACAAAAGATTTCATAAAGGACTCATAGTTAGCATCAGCATTTTGAGGTAGTCCAGCCCAGCCCATAATACCGTATGTTCCACCACCATCTACTTTATTCATGATGTAGATATTAAAGTAAGATGCCTCAGGCCAGTGCGGTGCAATTGATTTAACCTGATCAGTAGTAACACCACTTGTTCCACTACGGTTTACCCCATTTGCATCATATCCTGGAAGAGTACCACCATTATATCGAACAATCCCCGTAGTAGCGTTACAGTTAGGATCCCTTTTAGCCAATACTAATTTAATTGGCATTGTAGCAGCAGTACCAAAATCAGCAGGAATTCCCTGAGACCATTGATATGTACCTGCATACATTTGATTACAACGATCCAGCCAAGCCTGAATTTGTGCATCACTCTTATTGTACGTTGTACCAATAGCAGCACCAGTAGGTGCTATTACGTGTACTACCACAGGAATTTCATAAACTCCATTTACAATTTTATATGCACTTCCATTTTTAGCAGTAGTATTTTGGTTACTGCTAATAACTTTATTACGGATATTGCGAATCATTTCATCAATTTCCTCATTCTGTTTTTGGTGTACTCTCTGTTCATTATCAAAGTCACACCATTCTTTTTTTTGCTGTGCTGAGATTGAAAGGGAAAGTAACAAAGCCCCACAAAGGATAGTTTTCTTCATTCCAATAATTTAAAAAAATTAAACAAGTTGCAAATTTATTAATTTTACACCTCAATCAATAATATTTATCATTAAAACCAGTGTAAAATTTTAAATTTCACTACAGTTAGTAGAAAAAAATAAACTATTGTTACATTTAAATATAAAAATAAAATTAACATCACTTCAAAACCTTATTTTTATATTTAAATTATTCTTAAAAAAACATACAAAATAAAAAGAAATAAATAATTCAATAAATTATAAATATAAAACTATAACATTATTAATCAACTAGTTAAAATACAATTACAAAATGAAAAAACCGCACTAATTGTGCGGTTTTAAATATATAAATTCAATTATGCTTTTATAAAGAATAATTCGGAGCTTCCTGTGTGATAATTACATCATGCGGGTGAGATTCTTTCAATCCGCTTCCGGTAATCATTACCAGCTTGGAGTCTCTCTGAAGCGTTTCAATATCTTTTGCTCCACAGTATCCCATACCAGCTCTCAGACCTCCTGTCAACTGGAAAATCACATCTTCCAATTTTCCTTTATGTGGAACTCTTCCTTCAATTCCTTCCGGAACGAATTTTTTAGCTTCACTCTGGAAATATCTTTCTTTACCTCCTCTCTTCATTGCTGAAAGGCTTCCCATTCCCTGGTAAGATTTGAATTTTCTTCCCTGGAAGATAATTTCTTCTCCCGGAGCTTCGTCCGTACCAGCTAAAAGTGAACCCAGCATTACTGCTCCTGCTCCACTAGCAATAGCTTTAACGATATCTCCAGAAAGCTTGATTCCCCCATCACCAATTACAGCTACATTTTGAGATTTAGCATATTCGTATACATTATAGATCGCAGATAACTGAGGAACCCCTACTCCGGCAACTACTCTGGTTGTACAGATAGATCCAGGCCCTACTCCTACTTTCAAAACATTTGCTCCTGCTTCAATAAGGTCTTTAGCAGCATCGGCAGTTACAATGTTTCCACCTACAATATCAAGGTTCGGGTATGCTTTTCTGATTTCAGAAATTTTATCTAAAACTCCTTTAGAATGGCCGTGTGCAGAGTCAATTGCTACGATATCAACTCCAGCTTTCACCAACGCCTCAATTCTTGTCAATGTATCTTCTCCTACACCTACTCCTGCTCCTACAATAAGACGACCACTCTCATCTTTATTAGCATTCGGGTACTCCAGTTGATTATCGATATCCTTGATGGTAATTAAACCTACAAGTTTATTGTCTTTATCTACGATAGGAAGTTTTTCAACTCTGTTTTTAAGAAGGATTTCTTTTGCCTTTTCAAGGTTGGTATTTTTGTCGGAAGTGATCAGATTTTCTTTGGTCATGATCTCTTCAACTTTCATATCAAGATTTTCCTGATACTTCACATCTCTGTTGGTAATAATTCCAATCAGGACATTATTAGGATCTACTACGGGAAGACCGGAAATCTTATATCTTGACATAAGATCTCTAGCTTCACCTAAAGTATGATCTTTAGATAAAGTTACCGGATCAGAGATCATTCCGTTTTCGGAACGCTTTACACGGTTTACCTGAGCAGCCTGCTCGGCGATCGTCATGTTTTTGTGAATAAAACCTAATCCTCCAACTCTTGCTAAAGCAATAGCCAGATCAGCTTCAGTAACAGTGTCCATCGCAGCGGAAACTATCGGAACATTCAGCGTGATTTTGTCGGTAAGTCTTGATTTTAATGAAACCTGGTTAGGTAAAACTTCTGAATAAGAAGGGACTAGAAGAACGTCATCGAAAGTGATGGCTGTCTCTACAATTTTGTTATGAATAGACATCTTTACTTTCTTTGCAAAATTAGGTTATTTTAATGAGATATGAAAATCCTTTTCAATAGTTTAAATAAAATTTAATAATCAATAACTTAAATCGAAAAACCGCTCTTTTGTCAGAACGGTTACGGTACAAAATAATTGAATATGTAGAAACTACTTGTTAACTCTAATTAAAATGGTTGTTAAAAGGCCTGCTTAGCCTGGGTTCCATTTTTTATCTAAATGCTCAATATGAGTCTGATTATTTTATCAATGTATAATTTATTAGTTTTTTCGTGTTGTGGAGATTATTTGCCAGAATTATTTAACAGAAACAGAATTAATCATTTTTGAGATATCATCAGGAGTAAAATTTCCTTTCACATCTACAAAAACCATATCCTGGCTATTGGAACCTACAGTGATCAGCATATTTTTAATAGCGTCTCCGTCTTGTTTTACCCGTATATTGACGTTATCTCCATCATGCTTGATGGTAGCCCATTCTTCATAATGATTATCACTTAAATACTGAGTATAATCATTCAGCATTTCCTTACTCCCGTTTGTTACGGTAAGAACTTTTATTTTTGAAGCTTTCTTCACCAGATTGACTGTTTCCTCACTTTCGCCTTCTTCCCTTAAAGCCTTCTTAATATACGATTTAGCAAGAGCCATGGGTACATTAATACTTGCAAACCTCGCTCCTTTGAAATCATATTTTGAGTTTTGAAAAAAGTCGATGTTCGGTTTTTCTGATACAATACACGACTGAAGCATACCTATTGTCAGAATAGCGAGGAAAATGTTTTTAAGAGTCTTCATAGTTTAGTTTTTATTTGATTTGTCTAAAGCTTCCTCCTGAAACTTTATCTACTTTAGCATCCAGTTCAGGATTTCCTCTCAACTTTACAGCGGCTCCTGAAGAAACACTTACCTTTAGTTTATCTGTAACCAGCAGAGAAAGACTTGCACCTGAAGTAGATTCTACCACTGCTGTAGCAATCTTAAGATCATCTGCTTTACAAGATGCTCCACTGCTGATATCAATGACAGCAGAGGCTGCCTCTCCGGATATACTAACACTTGCACCACTGGAAGTATCCAATACCAGTTTTGATGTTTTAATGTCAACATCCAGTACAGACCCTGAGCTTACTTCCACTGCTGCTGCCTCTTTCACATTGAATGTTCCTTTAATAATAGAACCGGACTCTGCTTCAATTGCCAAACTGTTTTCTGTAACAGGATTCACTGCTGTAAAGACACTGCCTGATGATGTTTTTATAGCATTAATACTAGGAGCAGAAACGTTGACATTCAGATTTTTAAACCTCAGGTTTCGAACTCCTTTATTGTCAACATAGATCTTTAAAACCCCGTTTTCCACTTTCGTGATTACATATTGAAGCTTATCTGCATCCGCAATAACTTTTACACTCCTTATATTTTCCTGTTTATAGGTAACATTTACCCCTACGCTGGCATCTATCTTTGAGAAATCACCTACATTTCTGTTATCTCCGTTCAGGTAGGATGATGTATTACCTGAAGTAAGATCATTTCTCACAGAAGTTGTAACAGAAGAAGTAGTTGTTTCACCGGAATTAATGATCTTGTTAACGTCAGATAATTTCATTTTTCCGTTAAGAATAAAAATAATATTCTCTTCTTTAGAATCAACGTTAAAAACAAGATTTTCCAGGTAGTTGTCTTTTTCTTCTTCAGCCAGGAACTTCATAGAGGTTCCGTCACTGCTCATTGACATCAATTCATTGAAGTTAAGAGACTTCAAAGCATTGTTTATTCTTGCCGTCTTATCTTCATTCATTTTTATATTGGCAAGATTTTCGTCTTTTAATCGATCCGGAAAAGTGATTTTTGGAATAATCAAAATTTTGAGACCTTCTACCTCATTCAGAATAGGTTTAATTTTTCCGATATAGGCATCATCAACATCAATGGTATTCAATAACTTGAACATCGGTTTTTTGATATTGATAGAGGTTACTCTTCCATTTTTTTCAAAATCCTGAAAAAGCTTGTCTAATTTCTCAGTCTGTGCAGAAGAAGTTGCAAAGCTGCTTAGCATTATAGCTATTATAAAAAATATTTTTTTCATGGGATTGTTCTGATTTTTAGTATTCGCTGTCAAGATTTTCATTTTTTTGAGAAGATGCTACTGTTTTTTTGAACTCGTTTCCTAATTTCATAAAGGAGTATCTGGTAACATCCAAGGCTTCTTTTTCACTACTGATCCTTTTACCGTTTACAATTACATAAGAGTCATTGTATGCTGTTGCAGAATCATTTAAACTTTTATTTGGGAAGGAAGAATTATCAACATATCTAGGTTTTCTTTCTTTTTTAAGTCTTCCTCTTTTAGGCAGGATTTCGTCCATTACATCTTTTTCTGCAACCTGATTATCCTGAAAAACAGAATCTTTTTTCACTCCGGAAATAGAATCAGTATGATTCACTGCAACCTGTTCCTGATGATCCCTGTTTTCTTCAATAAATCCGGATTTCTGTTTTAAGATTTCCTCTTTTACCAGTTTTTCTTTGTCCTGCGCGTCCTTATTATTGTTATTCAGGAAGAATCCGATACTGAAAACAAGCATTACACTGGCGGCCATCCAGAACCATTTAGGAAAGGAGGGTTTCTTCTTTTCTTCCAATGGAATAAGAGGGATTGTATTCTGTTCAGGCTCCGCACCTTCTGCAGTCTGAAGAAAGTCTTCAAAACTCCAGTCCATTTTTTCTTCCTTAATGTCCCGGAAGACCTCGTTGTATTTATTTTGTAATTGATCTTTTTTCATAGCTCATCAGTTGTGAGATTTGTTCTTTTACTTTTTGTCTCGCACGCATCAGGTTTACCCTTACTGCATTTTCCTCCATTTCCAGCATTTCAGAAATTTCGGAAACTTCGTATTCTTCTACATCTTTCAAGTGGATGACCATCTTTTGTTTCTCGGGGAGCTGATTGATAAATCCTACAATATGTTCCTTAAGGTTATCAACTTCCATACTGTAAAGCTCCGAGCGATGAAGCTGCATATCCGCAAAGCCGATCTTTACATCGTGATGCTTCAGGCGGTTCAGGCATTCGTTCCGTACAGATTTCAGCGCATAGGATTTAAAATTTCCGAATTGCCCCAGCTCATCCCTCTTCTGCCAAAACTTCATCATGAGATCCTGTACTACATCTTCTGCTTCATCACTGCTCATGACAAACCGCTTCGCAAAACGATACATCTCGTCTTTGAGAATAAACACCGTATTCTTGAAAGTTTCTTGGGTCATGAGTTTTGTTTCTTATAGGTAAGACAATTGCCGTTACAGATCTATTACATCAAAAATAAAAAAACTTCAAAAAAAAATTGAAGTTTTTATTTTTTACCGAGAAGCTGCTTGAGAAATTCAATCTCTGCATCCTTGTCTTTAAGCCTTTGTTCGTATTGCTCTATTAACTTTTCAGGAAGCTGATTTTGATAAATAAAGCCATTATTTCCTCCATGAACATTATCATAATTAAAAGATAATCCATCTCCGCTCAAAAAATCAAGAACACTTACATCTAAAGCTTTTGCTATATCTTCTACCTGAGAAAAAGCGGGCTTACTTTTATCGTTCTCAAAATTGGAATAGGTTTTCTGGGAGACATTCAATACTTCCGCAAGATATTCCTGGGTAAAGTTCTTATTGATTCTCGCTTTTTTCAGTTTTTCTCCTAGCGTCATAGCACAATGTATTTTTACCAAAATTACATATTTTTTTCTTTTAGAAAAATAATACGGAAAACAGTATTTTTCTTCTGTATTGTTTCAATTTATTATTCACACATTTGTAGAGTAATAAAAAAGTATATATTTAATACCTAAAAAACAAATGCTTATGAAGAAAAATTTAATCTTTCGGCTTTTCCTGCCGATGGTTCTCTTTACCCTGTTCCATTCCTGTATTCATGATGAAACATTAGCTTCCTCAGATCCGGCTTCTAAAGAATACACCAATAAGAGCTTATGGAAAGAAGATGAAAAGTACATTAAAAATGTAATGAAAATCTATCAGGATAATGAATTTGAGATCAAAAAAAATAGTGGTACTCCTTACTGGGACTATGCTACTACTGTAGACAGGTATGACGAAAGCTTTCTGATGGTGCCTGTAGTAGAGAACGGGAAAGTGGTATCTGTACTGCAAGTCCCGAGACATCAGGATAAAGTGTATTTTATTTATACATCTTCAGATGATGATATTTCTTTCTTCCAGAACCTGTTTTCTTCTAAACTAAAGAAGGTAATAGATACAAAAACGAATGATGAAGCCAGCAAGCTGGTTTGTACTACAAAGGTCTATTCTGTATGGTATCCAGATAATGAGTCTAATCCCGATCCTTCGAGCGGATCAGGACATTGGGGAACCTATCACGTCACCAACTGTACATTTTCACAAGCGGAAGCTTGCCTAGGTATTGTAGGGCCTAATGGAGAGTGTCTAGAAGGTGGCGGTGGTGGATATAATTATCCAATAGGAGGTGGAAGTAATAATAACCCACCTGACCTACCAAATCCTTGTGATAAACTGAAAACACAAACCTCTAATATTACATTTAAAAATAGCATAACTTTCCTCGAAGGAAAAACTACTGACAGCTATGAAAGTGGTTATAGGATAGGAACTAATTCTGACGGATCTTTACAAAATCAATTACTACAAAATAGACCTGGAACACAACAAGTGGATCTCAAAGCATTTTCAAATACGATAACATTAATGCATTCACATTATGATGGATTGTATCCAATGTTTTCACCAGGTGATATCATCTTCTTTAACCAATGGATTGTTTGGGCACAGAATTGGAACTCAGTACCTAAGAATATGCCTAAGATACCATTGAATAATCTTACATTTACTTTAGTAACAAGTAATGGAAATTACTCTTTTATTTTCGATGGAACATCTGCAACCCCTTTACCAAATTATACACAACAACAATTAGAAGATTTAGATAGAGATTATTCATATAAGTATTTAAATAATGCAGTGACTGTAGGAAACGTGAGTGGAAGTGTAAATTTTAACATGGAAAAATTAGAAACAGAATTTCTTAAATTTATGAATGATAAAATGAAGATGGATGGCTTGCAACTTTATAAAACTACAACAAGTGGAAATTCATCGGTAACTTTAGTAAATGGAATACTACAGAAGACTGATTGTCCGAATTAAAAATAAAATTATGAAACAAATATTATTAATACTATTATCAATTTTTACAATTCAATGTAAAGCACAAATATATCCTTTAAACCACAAGGAAGAAGTATCCAATGGGGCATATTATAAAGATTTAAATGGTGAACTGGATAAATATATAGGCTTATGGAAAGGAACATGGAATGAGAAAACAGTATATTTAGATTTAAGAAAAAATAAATATAAATTAGGAAATGATTCTAATTATATTTACAGAGATATGATTTTAGGAGAAAGAAAGATAATTAATTCTAATGGAAATGTTGAAATTGACCGAATTTCTAACTTCGATTATCAACATCCAGAATTTGATGGAATTGGATTCAATTTAAAAAATGCTAATATAAAAAGGTTATACTTCTATCCTAAAAATATGTGTAGAAAAACTGCGACTTTGGATATTACAAATTTCACAGGAAATCAAATGACCTTACACTTTGAATATCTTCCAAGCATTATAGATCCTAATTGTCAACATAACGCCTATGTAGATCAGTATGGAGATTTTCCTATTAATTTCCCGAAAGATATTGTACTAACAAAACAATAAAATAAAACCTCAGAATTTCTCTGAGGTTTTTACATTAATAATTAATACGTATCAAAAATATGTTTCAGAATTGCTTTATCCTCTTCTGTTAAAGGGATTTTCCTCCTTGCCATTGCCCTTTCTGCTACTTCATATACTTTGTCCAATCTGAATCTTTCATCATCTTTCAATCCACCCCATGAAAAGTTTTCCACAAGATTGGGTGGAAAACCTGGTTTGAAGATATTGGAAGCTACTCCAATTACTGTTCCGGTATTCAACTGAGTGTTGATAGCTGTTTTGGAGTGATCTCCCATGATCAAACCTGCGAACTGTAATCCAGTATCTTCAAAAGCTTTCGTTCTGTAATTCCAAAGTTTCACATGGCTGTAATTATTTTTCAGGTTGGAAGAATTGGTGTCAGCACCGAAGTTACACCACTCTCCGATTACAGAGTTTCCAACAAAACCCTCATGCCCTTTACTTGTATAACCGAAGATAATAATATTATTCACTTCTCCGCCTACTTTACAGTGAGGGCCAATAGTGGTTGCACCATAAATTTTAGCCCCAAGATTAAACTTAGAATCTTCTCCAAGAGTGATAGGCCCGCGAAGGTGGCAGCCTTCCATTACTTCAGCATTTTTACCAATATAAATTTTACCGGTCTTAGTATTCAGTGTGGAGAATTCTATTTCGGCACCTTCTTCAATAAACAGATCTTTTTTATCACCTAAGAAACCATTAGTTGAAGATAATTCCTGTGAAATTCTTCCTTTCGTAAGCAGATCAAAATCAAAATCAATTGCATGATGATTATAGGTAAACAGGTCTTTTGGTCTTTTGAAGAAAATCAAATCCTCTTTGATATCTGTCATTTTCTCAATCTGATTCAGAGAAAAACCTTTCATATTGATTTTAGCTGCGATCAACTCATCTTCATAAACCAACGCTTCTCCCTGTTTAAGATCTTTAATCTGTTGAATTACAGTTTCCGTTGGAAGGAAATTCGGAACTAAAAAGAGACTTTCTTTTTCCTCCGGACTTTTAAATTTATCCTGAAGATACATTTCTGTGAAGAATGAAACCTCCGTGTTTTCAAGGATTTTCTGCCATCTTTCAGAGAAAGTAAGGATTCCGCATCGCATAGCAGCAACCGGGCGTGTAAAAGTAAGCGGAAGAAAGTCTTCCCAATATTGTGCGTCTGAAAATACTAATTGCATCATTCAGTTTTATGTTTAAGGTTTAAAGTTCAAGGTTAACAAATTTACAATAAAAAAAGTCTTCCAAAAAATTGGAAGACTTCTATATTTTTAAGTATACAAAAATTACTTAGCGAATTTTTTGTATTTGTTCATGAACTTATCAACTCTACCTGCAGTGTCAACTAATTTTACTTTACCAGTGTAGAAAGGGTGAGAAGTTGAAGAGATTTCCATTTTGATTAGAGGATACTCTTGTCCTTCGAACTCGATAGTGTCTTTTGTTTCTGCAGTAGACTTGCAAAGAAACACCTCGTCGTTACTCATATCTTTGAAAACAACAAGTCTATAATTTTCTGGGTGGATTCCGTTTTTCATAATACTATTTTTAAAAAAATTAAGTTTGCTTTCGAAATAGTAATGGATATTTCTCTGCTAAATTTTAGGTTGCAAAAATACAACATTTTTTTAAATTTCCAAATACTCGATTCAATATTTTTTTATTGATAAGAAATTCAAAGTATTTTCGTTAAATTTGGAACTTACTTAAACTTTAATTTCAATGAAATTCAAATTATTACTGGCTTTTTCCTTCTGGATGTTACTTGTAGCAGTATCATGTAATAAAGATGATATTACGTTTGACAGCCCTACACAGGAACTACGTTTCTCAACAGATACGGTATTTTGTGACACGGTATATCATCAGGTACGTTCAGAAACTTATGTTGTAAAAGTATATAATAATGAAGACAAGGATATTCTGATCCCAAGAGTGAACCTTGAAAAAGGAGCTTCTTCATTATATAGAATCAATGTAGATGGAAAACCGGGATATGATTTTAAAAATGTTCCTTTGAGAAAAAAGGACAGCCTTTATATATTTGTTGAAATTGCACCGGAAGCTACTGGTCCGGAAGCTATTGCAGAAGACAAAGTTCTTTTCACCAGCCCAACAGGACAGCAGCATGTGACCTTATTTTCTGTGGTTCAGGATGCTGAATTTTTTATTCAGACTCCTACCAATCCAAATGTGATTACCAATTCCACTACATGGAATAACAATAAAGCAAAGATCATTTACGGAAATCTTACCATCAATCCAAGTGTAACCCTTGATATCAATGCTGGAACTAAAGTGTACTTCCACAAGAACAGCGGAATGAAAGTTTCTTCCGGAGCGGTCTTAAACATCAATGGAACTCAGACTGACCAGGTTATTCTTCGTGGAGACAGAAATGATCCTTATTATGATACGATTCCTAAAAACTGGAATTCTATCAAAATGGAAGCAAACTCTACGCTTAAAATGAATCATGCAAGACTTTTCGGAGGTACGAGAGGATTGGATATGAAGCAAACCAATGCCACAATTACCAATTCCTTCATTCATACTTTCTTTGAATACGGAATCTATGCAGTAGGTTCTACCGTGACTGCCAACAACCTTGTGATGAACAATTGCGGCTTATCATGTATCGGTATTTTCAGAGGAGGAAAACACAGCTATACTCACGCTACTATTGCCAATTATTCCAGAACGATGAGTTCTTTTGACAGAAACGGAATTTTTGCAGCCAATGAATGGAAGAATGATGCAGGACAAACAGAACAGGGTGCTTTACAGCAACTTGATATAAAAAACAGTATCCTATATTCTGATAGGGATGATGCCATTCATTTTGAACAGACTCCGGGACAGCAGTTTGAATTCTTACTTCAAAATTCATTAATCAAATATACCAGTGCCACAGGAGCAGGTTTCACTTTTGACAATAATCCAAATGTGATACAAACAACTAAGAATACCGACCCTCAGTTTGTCAATTATTTTATGGCCAAAATGAATTTAAGAGTAAAACCAGGTTCTCCAGCCCTTGGAAAAGGAAATGCAGCTGTTGCAGCTACAGTACCTTTTGATATCGTGAATGTATCCAGAACTACCAACCCAACTCTTGGAGCTTATCAATAATGGAAATTACCCAGTTACAACAGCAGGTAGATGAATGGATCAAAACCATTGGTGTAAGATATTTTAATGAACTTACCAATATGGCAATGCTGACAGAAGAAGTAGGTGAAGTAGCAAGAATCATTGCCAGGAGGTATGGTGAACAAAGCGAAAAGGAAAGCGATAAGAATAAAGATCTTGGTGAAGAACTGGCAGACGTACTTTTTGTAACGTTATGTCTGGCCAATCAAACGGGAGTGAACCTGCAGGACGCTTTTGACAGAAAAATGAAAATCAAGACTGCCCGGGATAAAGACCGGCATCAGAATAATGAAAAACTTAAATAAGAATCAGCTGTTAGATTTCGGATATTCAAATCTATCTGGCATCTAATAGCAGGGTTCTGAAAATCTGAAGAAATAATGAAGCTAGAAAAATCAAAATTATCAGGAGGAAAAACAGTACAGATCAGCGGTTCGAAAAGTATTTCGAATCGTTTATTGATTCTGGAAAGTCTGTTCAGCAATATAAAAATCGGAAATCTATCCAATTCTCAGGATACTCAGTTGCTGAAAAAAGCATTATCTGAAAATACTGAAGTGGTAGACATCCACCATGCGGGAACGGCAATGCGTTTTCTTACTTCTTATTATTCTATTCAGGAAGGAAAGACAACAATTCTTACCGGGTCCGGAAGAATGAAAGAAAGACCGATCAAAAATCTGGTAAATGCTTTGAGGGATCTTGGAGTAGAAATTGAGTATTTGGAGAATGAAGGTTTTCCTCCTTTAAAAATTACAGGAAAAAAGATCACTCAAACTTCTGTGAATGTTCCGGCCAATATTTCAAGCCAGTTTATCACTTCTTTACTTCTTGTTGCAGGAAAGCTTGAAAATGGGCTGGAAATTAATCTTGTGGGAGAAATTACCTCAAGATCTTATATTGAAATGACTCTTGATATTCTGACAAAATTTGGTATCCAAAGCAGTTTTGAAGGAAATACCATCAAAGTAGAACCTTTCACTCCGGACAGCAATGCTGAAGTGGTACATTATGAAGTGGAAAGCGATTGGAGTTCGGCGTCTTACTTCTACTCTATTTGTGCATTGGGAAGAGAAACCATTCACCTGAAAAGTTTTTACAAGGAATCAACACAGGGAGATTCTGCAATTGCCAATATCTACGAGAAGTTCTTCGGAATTAAAACTACATTCTCTGAAGATCAGCATAAACTCACACTGGAACCTCAACAAGATTTTTCTTTTCCTGAGAAAATTGTTTTGGATATGAACAACTGCCCGGATATTGCACAGACTCTTTGTGTAACAGCAGCAGCTTTAAAAATTCCCTTTGATATTTCCGGATTGGGAACGTTAAGGGTAAAGGAAACCGACAGACTTCTTGCATTATATAATGAGCTTGAAAAACTGGGCACTGAAACAGAGATTACAGATTTAACCATTAAATCTATCAGTTTCGGTGGGCCACAGGACAACATTTCTATCAAAACATATCAGGATCATAGAATGGCGATGAGTTTTGCTCCTTTCTGTCTCATTAAAGAACTTACTATTGAAGATGAAGATGTAGTTGAAAAGTCTTATCCAATGTTCTGGAAAGATCTTGAAAGTATACTGACTCATTAATTTAACAATATAAAAGTGTGGTAATTTGAAAATGATTTTTTATTTCGGATTACCACATTTTAATTCTATATAATAATAATGAAACCTTTCTTTTTCTTTTTGTTTTCTTTATATGTTTCGAGTTTATCTGCTCAGACTCTGAAAAACTTTTCGGTTCCGAAAGGTTATACTCAGATTGCAGAAGCCAAAGGCGATCTTGACAAAGATGGAAAAGATGAAACTGTCCTGATATTTAATACTAATATAAAAGCATCATACGAGCAGAACCCGGAAGGTACAAGTAAGTATAAAAGGGTTTTCTATATTCTGAAAAAGGAAAACAACGCCCTGAAAGTATGGAAAGAAAATTCTGACATCGTTTTTTCAAGCGGATTCGGATTTTATCCTTCCGATAATACTCTTACAATCAATATAAAAAATAACTGTCTTATTATTGAACAGCAGTTTTTTACCAATTCAAGACATACCCAGCAATATAAACATACCTTCAGATTTCAGAACGGAGATTTTTATCTGATAGGTTTGTACGATCATTTTGAAGACACCTGTGATTTCAGTTTTACGAATGAAATCAATTTTTCTACAGGCCAAGTGATTGTTGACAGAGAATATTCATCCTGTGATGATGATACCAAAGTACCCGAAAACTCACACAAAGAGTTTACTCATAAATTCCCGGTTCTTATTAAAATGAATGATTTCTTTATCGGAGACCACAAGTTCAGGCTTCCCGGTTTGAAGGAGGATTTTGTTTTTTAGGATGGAAGATTGAAGCTGGATGCAGGAAGTTACTGTTTCACAGCAAACATTTGATCTTCATTTTATTATGAATTTTTATGGCTAAATTTTTTAAACGCAAAATAAAAACAATACTACTGCAATATTAAAGTGAGCAAAGAGGCCGACATATGCCGTTGACGAAGCTTGATTTATACACCCGCTTAGAAAAAATCAATTTCATTGATTTCATCTTTGCTTCCTCTATATTTCCTGAACAAAAAATAAACTTTGCGTTAATAAAATCTATCCTTCAATTTTTCTTTTATACGATTCCTACTTTAAATCAACTTAATTATCTCTTAAAGTTAAATTAACTCCTTATGCTTTGATATATTCTTATTTTTAAGCTACATTAAAATTAAAAAAACTATGTTCAAACAAAACATGAAACGTATGACAGCCATCACTCTTGGGGTTGTTACTGCGTCTATCTTTTTTTCCTGTTCAAATGACAGTATCATGGAAAGAGATTCTAATGAAACCCTTGTAGCTTCTTTAGCAAAAACAAGTAATAAAGCATCATTATTACCTATTGCCATGAATAGCTGGATGTCCGGTCTTCAGGATAATATTTCCATTTCAAAAATTTCAATTCCGGGAACTCATGATTCTGGAGCACGTGTAGATGCCCCTGTTGTCTCAGGTACGGCTAAAACCCAAGACCTCAGCATTACAGAACAACTGAATGCAGGAGTCCGTTTTCTGGATATACGTTGCAGACATATTGACAATGCTTTCACTATTCATCACGGAGCGATTTACCAAAATCTGAATTTTGATGATGTGCTTAATGCATGCTATACATTCCTTCAAAACAATCCGTCTGAAACCATTATCATGTCTGTAAAAGAAGAATACGATGCTTCCAACACAACCAGAAGTTTTGAACAGACATTTGATTCTTATGTACAGAAAAATCCTACTAAATGGGATCTTGGAGCAAATATTCCTACGCTGGGTTCTGTAAGAGGAAAGATCAAATTGTTAAGAAGATTCTCTTCAGGAACAACTAAAGGAATCAATGCTTCACCATGGGCAGACAATACTACTTTTGACATCAACAATTCTGGTGTACAGCTGAAGGTGCAGGATTATTACAAAGTAACAAACAATGATGATAAATGGAACGGAATTTCCGGCCTTCTTAATGAGGCTAAAAATGATACAAATGGTAAACTTTTCGTGAATTTCACCAGCGGATATAAACCTGGAATCTTCGGTATCCCAAGTATTCCTACAGTATCCAATAATATTAATCCAAGACTTAAAACATTCTTCCAAAACAATACTCAGGGATCATTCGGTATCATGCCGATTGACTTTGTGAATGCTGAGCTGTCTGAATTAATTGTTAAGACGAATTTCTAAATTATTATTTGTTAGATATACTCAAAGGCTGTCTCTCTTATTGAGGCAGCCTTTTTGAATTTTTCTCTGCTTTTATCTCCCTCAGATTACACAGATTATCCACAAACATTTGCTTAATCTGTGAAATCTGAGGGATTTCTAAATTAAACACGCAAAAAAAGACTGCTTCAAAAATGAAACAATCTCTCTTTGTAAAAGTAAAAGTATAAATAAAAAGCTATTTCTGAATTCCGTAAGCTGCCAGTATTTTGTTGAAGATCTCAGTATTTTCGAACAATCCTGTGAATTCTTTTGAATTCGGTCCGTAAGCAAAAACACTTGACGGAATAGAGGTATGATCATTCGTACTGAAATTTCCGAATACCCAGCCTTCTTTCAGACTTCCGTCTAACAGCGTTAAACCTCCTGTTTCATGGTCTCCCACCACAATCACTAAAGTTTCTTTATTTTCGTCAGCAAATTTCATAGCCTTCCCTACAACATGGTCAAAGTCCAGTAATTCTGTAACCAGCTGTTCTATGTTATTGCTATGGCCTCCGCCATCTGTCTGGGAAGCTTCAATCATCATAAAGAATCCTTTTTTATTGTTTTTTAAATCATTTAAAGTAAGATCAAAAGCATCAGCCAGCCAGTTTCCTCTTCCATTGGTTATTCTTTGTGAAGCTAAAGGATCAATCACCAAAGTGCGGTTGTTGATTTTAGTTACTGATTTCAGATCCTGAAACAGATCAATTTTCGCTTCTTTAAATTTCTGCAGATTTTCCTGAGACAATCCGCTTGTAGGACCACCGATCAGAATTTTAGCTTTTGAATCCGCAAAGTCTTTCAGGATAGGTTCTGAACTGTTTCTGTTATCCGAATGGGCATAGAAATCTGCAGGAGTTGCATCTGTAACATCTCCAGTAGAAATCAGCCCGGAAGTCATTCCTTTTTCAAAAATAATATCAGGAATTTGTGCGAGTGCCTTTCCCATATTGTCAACTCCCACAAACGTATTTTTAGTTTTAACACCAGTTGCAAATGCTGTAGAGCCCGGTGCAGAATCTGTAATGTAAGCGTTGGATGAATTAGTTTTGGAGAGCCCTGTTGCTTTCATATTGAAGACATTCAGCTTTCCTTTGTTCGCTGTAAAGGCGGCATAATATTGTGGCAAAGAAGTTCCGTCCGGAATAAGAAGAATCACATTCTTCACTTTTTTCTCCACTCCATCTGATTGATAAGTTGGAGTATAAGTGGCGTATTCTTTTGTATTCTTATAAAAGTTTTTTGAAATCGTGTTCATGAATTTTTTAAGATCCGGAATATGATCAGTATTGATATAATCTACTCCCATATCCATAAAATTCACCCATGCATTCGGAAAGTCCGGGACACCATAGAAACGCACTGGCTTTTGCTGAGAATGTGCTTTTTCCACAGCAGTTTTAATTTTTGCCGTTTCTTCATCTCTTGGAATTCCTTTTCCATTCCATTTTACCAATCCCGGAAGGTCTGCACTGAACATCCCGATTCTTTTCAGCTGATCTGCAGAATAATTTTTATCTAGATCTCCATCAAAGTAAAGATAGTCTGGATAGTTTTGAAAATCTGCAGGCTGAGGTCTTCCTCCGGTGATGACAATTTTAATTCCGGGATTTCCCGTGATTTCCGGATATTTCTTTAATGTACTTACTAAAGCAGCCAATGATGATTTATAATCCTGCTTAATATCAATCAGCAATTGAAGTTTCTTACCTGCATCAGGATAAATATTTCCTTTGTTCAGCTTAATCTGCTTTGAAATATTATCGAGATAAAGATTTTCCAGTGTCCTGTCTGCCGAAAGTTCTTTTTCGGTATGAGCTACCCAAAGATTTCCTTTTACCAGAAAAACATCTGCCTCAATGGAACCGAAGTTGGCATAATAAGCCTGCCAGAAAGGGATTTCCTGCATATAATCATTATGCGAATGCGCATTCCCTACATTGTAATTTAAATAATTCTGAGCCTGATTTTCGGAAAAAACAGCCAGAGCAAATACCGTTAATATTTTTGATAGTTTCATTCGTATATCTTTATTGTTCTTTTTAGGCCAAATGAAATGCCTGAGAAAAACTATATCATCACAGAAGCTTCTGCAATGATATAGTGACTTATATATAAAATATTAAAATTTTACCAGCCTTCATTTTGTTTAATGATTCCATGACTGTTTACGATTTCAGCCTGCGGAACTGCCCAAACATTATGTACAGCTGGATTAAAGTTTCTTGCTGCCCAGACTACCTGTCCGTTGATACCGTGCAGAGGCTTCGCATAAGCTGCCTGCGCATCACCCCAACGTACAAGGTCTCTGTGTCTGTCTGCCCATTCGCCTGCCAGTTCGCAACGTCTTTCATGTTTCAGATCGGCCATTGTACATCCGTTTTTCGGAGATAAACCTGCACGTACTCTGATCATATTGATTTCCTGATCTGCAGATTTCCCCTGCATTAGTGAAGCTTCTGCCTTGATAAGGATAACCTCAGCATAACGCATGATAGGAACGGCAAGATCTGTACACGGATAATCTCCGTTGGCACTTACATGACCACTGTTCAGCTGGTATTTGAAAGCGTCCATATATTTATTGAACTGGTATCCGGTAAGGGAATTGGTAGAAGCATATATTCTTTCCTTACCATTAAAGGTAAATTTGTCTCCTATTTTCAGGATGGAAGCACTTCTTCTAAGATCTCCTGTTTCATATTCGTCATAGAGTTCTTTTGTAGGTTGGAAGTATCCCCATCCGTTATATTCTCCCCATCCTTTATTTTCAAGCATTACTCCCGGAAGAATACTTCCCCAGGCTGTAAACTTAGGAGTTCCCGGGATAGACCAGATATATTCTGAACTGTAGTTATTTTCAGCTTTAAAGACATCTGCAAAATTACCCAATAAGGCTCTGTTTCCTTTCGTCATTACTTCATTAGCCCAGAATTCTGCATTCTTCCAGTCTTTCATAAACAGATATACTTTTGCAAGAAGTGCCCATGCTGCTGCTTTATGAGGTCTTCCGTAATCTTTTGCAGGAAGTTCTGCCTGAGTAGGTAATAATTCTGCTGCTCTTTTCAGGTCGTTGACAATGTAGGTGTAATTTTCCATCACATTAGCTGCTCTTGGAATCGGGTTTGGATCCGGATCTTTTGAACGGTCAATAATAGGTACTCCTGCCTTTTCATTTCCGTAGGAATAGGAAAGTTCAAAATACATTCTGCTGCTCATGAACAAAGCTTCTCCCAGATATTTATTTTTAATAGCCTGTGAGGTCTGAATATTATCAACATTACGGATCACACGGTTCGCAACTCCGATCACGTTGTACCTTTTGTTCCATTGAGTTTCAAGATCTCCTGCTGCGATGTAATTACTGCTGAAGTTTTTTGCATTATCGGCTTCACTTTTGGCTCTTCCGGTTACCATATCATCACTGGCATTGATAAACCAAAACAGACCTCTTCCGTAAAATTCTCCATCAAATAAAGGTTTATACATGGCATTGGCTCCGGTAATCAGATCGTTTTCAGTTTTCCAGAAACTGGCTTCAGTAGGTGTTCCTTCCGACTGAACATCCAGTTCTCCTGTACATGATAAAAGCATTACAGATAGTCCTGATACTAAAAATATTTTATTGAAAAATTTCATTTTTTTACTTTTTGTTGGTTAAAAATTATAATCCGATCTCCACTCCAAAGATAAATGAGCGCGCCTGAGGATATCTTCCGGTATCTACTCCATAAGAATTCATTCCTACTTCAGGATCAAATCCTGTATATTTCGTAATTGTAAAAAGGTTATTGGAAGTCATATAGATTCTTACCTTATTTACATCCAGCTTGCTGTACAGTTCTTTTGGTAATGAATAACCGATGGTAAGGTTCTTCAGTCTTAGATAAGATCCGTCTTCCACATAGAAATCTGATACTTTGGAATAATTACCGCTTGGGTCACCATGTACCAGTCTTGGAATATCGGTATTCGTATTCTGAGGAGTCCATGCATTCAGGATATCTTTATCCATGTTGTAGTTCTGCCCTGTTCCGCCTGGGTTCAAAGAAATAAACTTCATCCCGTTGAATATTTTATTTCCGTATACTCCCTGGAAGAATAGATTCAGATCAAAGTTTTTCCAGGTCATATTGTAAGAGAATCCATAAGAGAACTTAGGATAAGGACTTCCAAGATTGACGAAGTCATTATTATTAAGCACTCCTGTATTTCCTTCTTTTTTCAGGAATTTGATATCTCCCGGCTTAGCATTCGGCTGGATAAGATTTCCGTTAGCGTCTTTATAATTGTTGATCTCTTCCTGAGTCTGGAAAATTCCTCCGGTCTTGTAACCATAGAAAGAATATAAAGGATCACCTACTTTCACACGGGTTGGTTTCAATACTCCTCTTACTCCGTTATCATTGATGAAGATCTCATCTACATTAGCAAGCTGCTTCACCGTATTTTTTAGTTGACTCATGGTAGCTCCTACTGAGAAGGTAAAGTCATCTGAAATAATCTTGTTATAATTGATTCCCAATTCATATCCTTTATCCTGGAATAATCCTGCATTCACATACTGATTATTATACGTTGCCGTACTTGGTAAGCTTACGTTGAAGATCTGATCTTTGGAATTCTTTACAAAGTAATCGAACTGTAAGAAAAGGCTGTTATGAAGGAATGAAGCATCTACCCCGAAGTTAGTCTGCTCAGACTTACCCCATTTCAGATCCGGGTTCGGACGCGTTGTAGCATAATAAGCAATATTCTGAGAAGGATCCTGTCCGAAAATCACATTATTATCTCTCGTCATCAGTGGATTCACAGCTTGCGGTGAAATTCCTCCAAGATTACCCAGAATACCATAACTTCCTCTTAATTTCAGACTGGAAAGCCATGAAATATCCTTCATGAAATTTTCTTTTGAAACTACCCAAGCACCGGAAACCGCATAATAGTTAGCAAATCTGTTCTGTTTTGCTACGAGTGAAGAACCATCACGTCTTCCCAATAAACTTACAATATACTTTCCTGCATAATCGTAGTTTACTCTCGCCAGATAAGAAACCAAAGACTGTTTGAATCTATAACTGGAGACATCTTTATTAGTATCGGCAGCATTCTGAAGGTGTTGGAAAACCTCAGCTTCACTTCTGAAGTCATACGATTTTGCCACAAAACCATCATCAATTGTTTTCTGGAAAGTAAAACCTCCAAGGAAATCAAAATTATGCTGTCCTGCTGAAATTTTATATGTTAACAACTGCTCTGCAAGCGCTGTGGAAGAATTATTGGACTGGTATTCTAAATTATTGGTATCAAAAATTTTACCTACTTCCAAAACTCTGTAGGTAAAGTTTTTTACATCCCCCAGTTTAAATGTCTGCGAGAAGTTAGAACGGAATTTTAAATCTTTAGCCAAAGTAATTTCCGCATATGGATTGATCAGTATCTCATGAGTAGGGTTTCTGATACTGATTCTTTTAAGATAAGCTACCGGGTTAATCATATCTCCATAACCTCCTGCCACATCAATAGGCAATCCGGAAAAAGCTCCGCTTGGTGTGTATACCGGAACATTCGGCGGATAATACATGGCAGCCACTAAAGCACCGGTATACCCACTCTTGGTATCTGCTGTATTTCCGTCAGAATAATTATAGTACATATTTTCTCCGATCGTTAACCAATCTTTTACTTTATGTTCGGAATTAACTCTGAAATTGTATCGTTTTGCCTGGGTATTCAGTAAGATCCCTTCCAGATTTCTATGGTTCATTCCCACAAAATATCTTGACTTCTCGCTTCCTCCACTTACATTAACATTATATTCCTGAATAGTTCCTGTTCTGAAAATTTCTTTCATCCAGTCTGTTCTGGTAATTCTTCCGTCCGGATATTGGTTAGGATTAAAAGCAATAGGTAAGCTTCCCAGTTTCCCGGCATTTTCATATGCTTTGTACATTACATCCTGAAATTCCGCAGCATTCAAAGATTCTTTTAGTCTCCATGCCTGGTTCACCCCGTATTTCACATCAAAATCTACTGTAAGATTTCCTTTTTTCCCCTTTTTAGTGGTGATTAGGATAACCCCTCCGGAAGATCTTGCTCCGTAAATGGCTGCAGAAGCATCTTTAAGTACAGAAATATCCTGAATATCGTTTGGATTAATAGAAGGAGTTCCATTAAAAACCACTCCGTCTACTACATAAAGGGGAGTTTCTCCATTGATTCCTCCAAGGCCACGAATATTTACCTTAGGTGCACCGTTAGGATCTCCACCTTCGTTCACTACAGTTACTCCGGGAGCTTTACCCTGAAGAACTTCTCCTACACCAGACAATGATCTGGAAGTAAGCTTATCCAGTGAAGCCTCCGAAACAGCGCCGGAAACTTTACTTTTTTTCTGTGTTCCGTATCCAACAACAACAATCTCGTCAATGGATTTTTCTTTTAAGCTGTCTTTTTTCTGAGCGAGGAACATCGGTGAAGCTGATATTGCACCAATAAGTAACACCCTACCCGTTAAATAAGTTACTGAGACAGGGATTTTAAATACATTCATGATATCCTTTTTGATTAGGTGCAAAATTAGATCAGTCCGCTCCCAAGCCTCATTAAGGTTTTCTTATATTTTTATTAAGAAATTTTAGCTTTTTACAGATACCACCTACCACAAAATAAAATCAAACAATTGATTTTCAACACAATAAGCAATTAAAAATAATCATTCCATTCATATTGTTTACTGAATTGAGATTAACTTTATTTTAAGTTTATCATCGAAGCGGGACAATAGATGGAGAAATCATTAAAGATTATTTCAGGAATAATAAATAACTGAGTTCATTTTTCTTTTTTTACATTTGCTGAAAATAGATTTTACTTTTGAACAAAGACCTTTAAAAACGTCTCACTGTAATCAGAAGAAAAATAAAAACATTAAAAATCATACGAATTCAATGACCATCATTATTACAGGAACCTCATCAGGAATCGGGTTTGCATTGGCCGAATATTTTGGTAAAAAAGGACATAAAGTATACGGATTAAGCCGAAAGCATACAGAAAGCCAGTACTTCAAATCTATCCCCACTGATGTTACTGATAACACCGCGGTTCAGAATGCAATCGCTGAGGTTTTAAAAACAGAAACTAAAATTGACGTTCTGATCAATAATGCCGGAATGGGAATGGTAGGTGCCGTAGAAGATTCCACAAAAGAAGATATTCTGAAACTTTTCAGTCTTAATCTTGCCGGACCTGTACAGATGATGAGCGCAGTTCTTCCGAACATGCGTGAGCACAAATTTGGAAAAATCATCAACGTTTCCAGTATCGGAAGTGAAATGGGTCTGCCTTTCCGCGGATTTTATTCTGCTTCAAAATCAGCATTGGATAAAGTAACAGAAGCAATGAGGTATGAAGTATATCCATGGAATATTGAGGTATGTTCTCTGCATTTAGGAGATATTAAAACCAATATTGCTGACAACAGAGTTATTGCACAGGTTTCCCAGCCTTACAAAAACGTTTTCGACAAAGTATATGCTCTGATGAATTCCCATGTGAATGACGGAACAGAGCCGTTGGAAGTAGCAGAATACATTGAAAAACTTTTAGCAAAAAATAAATGGAAAGCTCATTATTATTTTGGTAAATTCGGGCAGAAAATAGGAGTTCCTTTGAAATGGATTCTTCCGCAGGGAACTTATGAGAATTTGATGAAGAAGTATAATAAACTGGATAAAAATTAGTTGATTGATAAGGCGCATTGTCATTCTGAAGGGAATGAAATGTAGTGAAGGATCTTTTATATTTTTATAGAGATTCCTCTTCATATTCAGAAGAATAAATTGAAATTACTTTTAAAAATATTTTTTGTACTGTTCTGCGTTTTTACACAAGCGCAGAAAAAACAGTATTGGCTTATTGATACTGAAACCAAAGTCAGGAAAAAAGTAAAAGATTCCACTTCTGCGGTAAAATTTCTGGATTCACTAGCTCAGAATAATTATTTCTTTACCAAACTGAAAGATGTAAAAGTAAAGGGTGACAGTACCGAAATTTTCTATGACAAAGGCAAAAATTTCAATGAAACGTATGTAAACCTTACCGATTCACTGGTCCAGAAGCTAAAGATTCAGAAAGATTTTTTCACTAAAAATTTAGATTCCACCAAGAAAAGCATCAACAAAACTTATATTGATGATGGGTATTCCTTCAGCAGAATCAAATCCAAATACAAAGGCCAGAAAAACGGTTATCCAATTGTAGAGCTTGACATTAACAAAAACGATAAAAGAACGATCAATAATTTTGTCGTTAAAGGATATGAAAAAGTTCCTAAAAGATTCATCAAAAATCTTGAAAAGGAATTTAAAGGCAAAAACTATGATGACAAAAACCTTTTAGCCATCAATAAAACATTTCAGAGCCATCCTTTCCTGACTCTCGAACGGCAGCCACAAACTTTATTTACAAAAGACTCTACAAGCATTTACCTGTTTCTGGAAAAGAAAAAGACGAATACTTTTGACGGGGTAATCGGTTTCGGAAATGACAAAACCTCCAAGTTTACATTGAATGGAACGATGAATGTCAATTTCAGAAATATGTTCAACGGCTTTGAAACTGTCAATTTATACTGGCAGAGAAACCCGGATAAAGGACAGACTTTTGATCTTAGGGTGGATATTCCATATCTGTTCAAATCGAATGTCGGGATGGACACAAAAGTAAATATATACCGTCAGGATTCTACGTTTGCCAACGTAAAATTCCTGCCTGCCTTTTATTATCATATCAACAACCGAAATAAAATAGGTTTGAGAGCAACCCTGGAAACCTCTACTATTATTGATACATTATACGTTCAGGGGAAAGATTACAACAAAAAAGGGATCGGGATATGGTATGAAATGACAGAGCCCACTGATATTGACCTTTTCCTTTATAAAACAAGGATCAGAGCAGAATATGATGTTTTAACAACTACCTATTCTAAAGATAATATCAAAGCCAATCAAAACAAGTTTTATCTCTTTGGGGAACATAATTACCATATTTCAGGCAACCACTTTCTGAACATTAAAGGGGAAGGTGCCATGATGGATTCTAAAATAGAGTTTTCTGCCAACGAACTATACCGTTTTGGAGGTTGGAACTCCATGCGGGGATTCAATGAAAACTCCCTTGCCGCCGACTTTTACTATTATGGAAGTCTGGAATACCGCTATCTGATCGGTAATCAGGCATTTTTCGACGTCTTTGGGCAATATGGCCAACTCAATAATAAATCTTTAAATGTAAAGCCCAAGCTTTATAGTGTAGGACTTGGTTTTAACTTCTTTATTCCAATCGGTCTGATGAGTTTTCAGTTATCTAATGGTAACGAATTTGGAAATCCTTTTAAGTTTAATGATACAAAAATCCACTGGGGAATTCTGAGCAGGTTCTAAGGATAAAAGAAAGGAAGAGGGAAGCTGGAAGGTCGAAATTATTGATACCTTAGTTTTACTATCCTATTATTTTTATAGAAATAATTTATATTAAATACCTAAAATCTTATAACACAAAGGTAACTTCCAGCCTCCTTCTTCCAGCTTCCTACCTTATAATAATATCTATACAATAAAGCAAAAGTTCCTATACAAAGTACATTTCCCACTTTACCTTTCTATTAATTCTTCTTGTTAAAAAATATTAAAATCGTATTTTTATTTTAATACTTCATTAAAATACTGGTAACAGTGCTCTGCTAAATTTGCCTTCAAAAAAAAATGAAGAAGACTCTAGCTACTTTTGCCGTTTTTTTACTTCCTCTATATTTTTCCGCACAGGAAATCAATATTTCCGGAAATGTAAAATCAGAAAACGGTTCTGGTGTTTCCGGTGTAAACATCACTGACAAAAATACAGGAAAGACTGCTACTACAGATGAAAATGGTAATTTTACCATTTCTGCAAACCCGAAAGACATTCTTGAGTTTTTTGCTCCTGATTTTTCTGTTTATACCGTTGAGGTTTCTTCAAAAAAACAGTATTCCGTTGTCTTAAAAAAACCAAACGAAAAGCAGATTGAAGGCGTTGTCATTACCGCATTAGGTATTGCCAAGAAGAAAGAAAAAATCGGCTATTCTACTCAGGAAGTGGGAACGAAACAGTTTGAAACCATCACTACACCGAGTATTGGTAATTTATTCTCAGGACAGGTTGCCGGTCTGAATGTTTCCAACCCAACAGGAATGCAGCAGGCACCGCAGTTTACTCTTAGAGGAAATTCCAATGTTGTTTTTGTAATTGACGGAGTGATTGTAGAAAAAGAAGTTTTCCAGAATTTAGATCCAAACAATATTGAGAACATCAACGTACTGAAAGGTGCCACCGCTTCTGCACTGTATGGCTCCAGAGGCCGTTACGGAGCTGTTCTGATTACGACAAAATCAGCTAAGAAGAAAGGGTTCTCCGTAGAGTTTTCTCAGAACACCATGATTACGGCAGGATTTACCAATCTTCCGAAAACACAGACTGAATACGGAAACGGATCTCACGGAAAATATGAATTCTGGGATGGAGCCGATGGCGGTGTGAATGACGGGGATATGATCTGGGGACCAAAATTTGTTTCGGGTTTACAGATTGCCCAATGGAACAGCCCTATCAGAGATAAAGTAACAGGGCAGGTAGTTCCATGGTATGGAGCAGTGACCGGGACTCAATATGATAATAAATCAAGGTATGAAAGAGTTCCGATTGACTGGAAATACCACGATAACTTAAGCACGTTCTTAAAGCCTGCAGTGATCAATAATAATAATTTTGCGATCAGCTACAGAGATAATAAAGATATATACAGATTCTCCGGAAATTTCATGAATTATGATGACAGAGTTCCGAATTCTTATCTTCAAAAATATGGGCTCAATTTTTCTTCTGAAAACCATCTGGGAGATAAATTAATCTTTAATACAAAATTTAATTTCAATCAGGCTTTTACACCTAATATTCCTAACTACGATTACAACCCAAGCGGACACATGTATACCATCCTGATCTGGATGGGAGGCGATGTAGACGGAAAGGCCCTGAAAAATCATATGTGGATTCCCGGACAGGAAGGAAGAGCGCAGGCCAACTGGAACTATGCCTGGTACAATAATCCATGGTTCGGAGCTGAGTATTATAAAAATCAGAACAGAACAAATATTATCAATGCTCAGACAGGATTAGAATATAAGGCTACTCAGGATCTTTCGGTAAAAGGGAAAATATCCCTTGTGGAAAACCACAGCAAAACGGAAATATTAAGTCCTTATTCTTATTTCAATTACAGTGCACCAAGAAGTGGGGGGTATATTCTGAAAGATAATAAAACATGGAATCTTAACTATGATGTTCTGGCTACTTACAAGAAAAAGATATCTGAAAACTTTGATTTCACAATCAATGCCGGAGGTTCAGCTTTTTATTTCAAAAACAATAACAACGAAAGATCTACAGACGGACTGAGAGTCCCTGAAGTGTACACATTTGAAAACTCTATCGGAGCACTTAAAAATTACACCTATCTGAAGGAAAAGTTGATCTATAGTGCTTATTCCACGATTGACATTGGATTGTACAATGCTTTCTTCATCAATATTTCAGGGCGTAATGACTGGTCTTCTACGCTTCCTAAAGCGAACAGGTCTTACTTCTACCCTTCTGCCTCCATCAGTGCTGTTATTTCCAACCTGGTAAAATTACCTGAGTCTATCAATATGTTGAAGCTTTCTGCTTCATGGGCTAAAGTGGCATATGATTTCCAGCCTTATTCTATCAGAAATTATTATCTGAATAACCAGGGAATTACTTTCAACGGAAATCCTACGTATTATTATCCAACCACTCTGAATGTAGAAAACTCGCTGAAACCTGAGCAGACAAAATCTTACGAGCTGGGATTAAGTGCCGGTTTCCTTAACAACAGGATTACTTTAGATGCTACTTATTTCAGAACACTTGATTATAATAATATTCTTCAGTTTCCAGCGGCAGAATCATCAGGTTTCACTTCACAATATGTCAACGGAAATGAATATACCACCAAAGGATTTGAAGTTTCTCTTGGTTTGGTTCCGGTAAAAACGGCCGATTTCAGTTGGAAAACTTTGATCAACTGGAGTACTTATGAACAAAAACTGACTTCCATTTATGATAATATGCCCAACTATCAAAACATTAAGTTGGGTGAAAGAATGGACAGCTATTATGACTATACCTGGCAAAAGTCTCCGGACGGAAAAGTAATTCTTGATGCCAATTCAGGGATGCCGACAAGAGCCAACACTCCAAGTAATTTAGGACATTTCAATCCGGACTGGACTTTCGGTTTCAACAATACTTTTAAATACAAAAAATTCTCTTTAAACATTGGAATCGATGGAAGCATCGGAGGTGTGATGAGATCTCAGGTTGTTGAAAAAATGTGGTGGGGAGGAAAACATCCTAACTCTGTAGCGTACAGAGATCTTGAATATGCTAATCCGGGAACCTATTATTTCGTGCCGGACGGCGTTAACTACAATCCTTCTACTGGTCTTTATACTCCACACACCAAAGCAATCAGCTTCCAGGACTGGGCACAGAATTATCCATACCAGGCAAGGGTAACGCAGGATGAAAGTGAAGAGTTTGCCAATGTTTTCGACAGAACTTTCATCAAGCTGAGATCTGTAGTATTGGAATATGATTTCTCATATCTGCTTAATCCAAAAGGTATGGTGAAAGGTTTCACCGCCAATATTTCTGCCTACAACTTAGCTATGTGGAAAAAATCAAAGAACCTTTACTCCGATCCTGATTTCCAGATCAGATCAGGAAGAAGTGGAGATATCGCTAATGATATCCAGGATCCGTCAAGCAGATGGTTCGGAATCGGATTTAATCTTAAGTTTTAACTAAAAAGTACGTCAACAATGAAAAATAATATCAATAACGCGAAGGGACAAAAAGGTAAGGCAGCAAGATGGCTGATGAAGTCTATATTTGCGGCAGGACTTCTGACATTGGCTTCATGCGAAACCAGCCTTGATACGATCAATGAGAACCCTAATGACCAGGCTAGCATTGATCCTAAAAACCTTCTGACTTACGTTGAAAAATATACATTCCAGGTAAATGGTGATAATATGTATGCTTCAAGAATGATGATTGGTACCGATGGTGAGAATTCGTACCAGTATATGAAATGGAACGATGCTTCTTTTGAAGTGTATACAAAAGGACTCCTGAACACAGGAAAAATGATGCAGGAAGCAGAGAAAAGAGGAAATAAAAATTATCTGGCCATCGGAAAGTTTTTAAGAGCTTATCATTTCTTCAATATCAGTTTAAAAGTAGGAAGCGCACCATATTCTGAGGCTGCAAAGGGTGAATCCGGGATTACCCAGCCTAAATATGATAGTCAGGATGCAATTATGTCCGGAATTTTATCAGAATTAAAGGACGCAAATGATCTCATCAATACCAATGACAAAATTGAAGGTGATATTGTTTATAACGGAGATGCTTTAAAGTGGAAAAAGCTGATCAATTCTTTCCGACTGAAGATTCTGATCACTTTATCTAAGAAAACCACAGTCGGAAGTTATAATATAGCTGCAGAGTTTGCTTCTATCGCAGGAAGCCAGTCTTTAATGACTTCTATTGCTGACAATGGTGAGCTTAAGTTTGCCGATGCTGCAGACAGCAGATACACAATGTTTAACAACAGTGGATATGGTTCAAGTCTGTACATGGCAGATTATTTCATTAACATGTTCAAAGACAGACATGATCCACGTTTGTTCACTTTTGCAGCACAGACTACAGGAGCAAAAGAAGCCGGAAAAGCCATCACAGATTTTACAGCTTATAACGGAGGAAACCCGACCTCACCTTATTCTGACAATGCAGCATTGATCACAGCAAAAAACATCTCTAAAGTAAACGACCGTTTTTATAAAGATCCTACCAATGAGCCTGCTTCTGTGTTGAGCTACTCAGAACTTGAGTTTATCCTTGCCGAAGCTGCTGCAAGAGGCTGGATTTCCGGATCTGCAAAAACCCATTATGATAATGCGATCAAGGCAAGTTTCAGTTTTTATCAGACCTATGTAAAAAATCAGGGACAATATTTCTCAGGGTTTGATGTGAATCAGTATCTGGCAACGCCTTTGGTTGTCTACAATAATGCTGATCCTTTACAGACTCAACTGGAAAAAATCATGACTCAAAAGTACATGACCATGTTCCACCAGGCACAATGGACTTCTTACTATGACTATTTAAGAACAGGATACCCCAACTATCCTCTAAAAGCCGGAGTAGCAGCTCCTTTCAGATTCAGGTATCCGCAATCGGAATACAGCTATAACAGTAATAATTTAAAAGCAGCTTTGGCTGCTCAGTATGGAGGAAATGACAATATTAACTCCAAACCTTGGTGGTTACAATAGAAATCTGATTATTTTTATATAAAACAAAGAAACCGCAGGAAAATCCTATTAACTTGCGGTTTCTTTCTTATTACGATTGAACATGAACAGAAGAGAATTTTTAGAGAAATCAAGTCTTTTATTAGCGGGATTAGGGACATCAGGTGTTCTGCATCCTTCCATTTTAAAAGCTCTGGCCATTGATCCGGCTGCCCAGTCTACATTTTATGATGCAGAGCATGTGGTAATCCTGATGCAGGAGAACCGTTCATTTGATCATGCATTCGGTGCACTCAAAGGAGTGAGAGGCTTTTTAGATAAAAGAGCTTTTGTAAAACAGGATGGACATTCTGTTTTCTTTCAAAAGAATGATGAAGGAAAATATGCATCTCCTGCCCGACTGGATTTAAGAAATACAAAATCAACCTGGATGAGCTCACTGCCTCATTCATGGGCAGATCAGCAAAAAGCTCTGAACAAGGGAAAATATGACCAATGGCTTCAGGCTAAAGCTTCAGGAAATAAAGATTATAAAAATATTCCGCTGACATTAGGATATTATAACCGTGAAGACCTTCCGTTTTATTATCAGCTGGCAGATGCGTTCACCATATTCGATCAGTATTTCTGCTCTTCACTTACCGGGACTACTCCCAACAGATTATTCCTTTGGTCCGGAACTTTGAGGGAACAGCAAAACGGAAAAGTAAAGGCCAATGTTGTGAATGAGAACATTGATTATGATAAAGCGAGACAGGCAAAATGGAAAAGTTTTCCGGAAATTTTAGAACAGCAGAATGTTTCATGGAGGATTTATCAGAATGAAATCAGTCTTCCAAAAGGGATGTCCGGAGAACAGGAAGCGTGGTTAAGTAATTTTACTGATAATCCTATTGAGTGGTTTTCAAAATTCAATGTTAAATTTTCAAAAGGCTATTATCAGAATATTCCTAATATCATAGCATATCTGAAACAGGAAATTGAAAAAAATCCTAAGCAGAAAGAAAGGCTGGAAATTATGCTCGCAGAAGTTCAGGAAGATCAGGTGAAATATCATCCTGATAATTATTCAAAACTTTCAAAAGAGGAAAAAAACCTTCACGAAAAAGCCTTCACTACTAATGTAAATGATCCGGATTACTGGAAACTGGAAATCGGAAAGGATGACAACGGAGAAAGACTGGTTGTTCCGGAAGGTGATGTCCTGTTCCAGTTCCGAAAAGATGTTGAAGAGAAAAAACTTCCGCTGGTTTCGTGGCTTGTAGCTCCTGAGCATTTCTCAGACCATCCGGGATCACCATGGTACGGAGCCTGGTATATTTCTGAGGTATTGAATATTCTGACCAAAGATCCTGAAACCTGGAAAAAAACAATATTTATCATCAATTATGATGAAAATGACGGATATTTTGATCATGTTCTGCCTTTTGCCCCGCCGGTGAATCCTAGTCAGCCCGTTGATATGAACGGAAAAGAAGGTGCGGAATATGTAGATCAATCCCAGGAATACATGTCTGATCCTTCTTTAAAAAATTATGAAAAAATTGAAGGAACCGTTGGGCTGGGCTACCGAGTTCCGATGATCATTGCTTCTCCTTGGACCAAAGGAGGTTTTGTAAATTCTGAGGTATCGGATCATACTTCCGTCCTGCAGTTTCTTGAGAAATTCATCATGAAAAAATTCAGCAAGAATGTTCATGTCGATAACATCAGTGACTGGAGAAGAGCTGTGTGTGGTGATCTTACATCCGCTTTCAATTCTTCCAGTGTAAAGGCTCCAGAGATGGATTATCTGAATCAAAAAGATTATGCAAAGACCATTAATGCTGCTAAAAACAAACCTGTTCCGGACCTGAAATGGTATTCTGAAAATGAACTTAAAGGTAATTTACTGGAGATTCAGGAAAGAGGTTTGAAACCCTCGAATCCGCTTCCGTATCATTTCCATGTTAATTTAGAAGGGGAGCAGATTAAAATGGCTAACTTAAAAGAAAATGGAGTTCCCTTGTTAATCTATGACAGAACTCAATTCAACAATAAGGATTATCATTTTTCATATGCCCTATATTCAAAGCAAATGCTATCCCATACTGTGCATTCCGGAGCTTATGATTACGAAATTTTCGGTCCCAATGGCTTTTTCAGGAAATTTAAGGGGAATAAAACTGCGGAAATAGAGGTGATTTTAACCAATATGACCTCAAAAACCCAGATTGAATTGGTAGTCAGAAATCATAAAAAGAAAAATTTCTCCATCAGCCTGGAAGATCTTTACAGAAAAAATCAAAAAACAATTTCTGTACAAAAACCGGAAGAAAAAATCATTATTGATCTTGATAAATATAAAGGCTGGTATGATTTGAAATTAACGTTAAATGATCATCTGTGGCACTTTGCCGGAAGAATAGAGACCGGAAAAGTTTCTGTTTCTGATCCGCATTGGGCTTAAAAAAAGACTTATAACACTGATAAAAACCTGTACAAAATTGTGCAGGTTTTTTTTGAGTTATTTGTTAATTATAATGCATTACATAATGCAAATAAGCATCAATATAAAAATTATTATATATTTTTTTCACGATATACTGATTTTTGTTATATTCACTTAACTAATTATTCGCATCATGAAAAAACTAAATTTAACTATTGCAATGTCTTTATTTGCGTTTTCTCTGTCTGCCAATCTGAGCGCGCAGGATACCAATACAGACAATCATACAGTCACAATTTCTATTCCCGAAGTTGCTTTGGTAGATATTGAGCCAGCTGCCACAAAAAACCTTACCCTTGGCTTTACAGCTCCTACAGAAGCAGGAAATCCTATCATCCCGGCAGCATCTAACACTACTTTGTGGCTTAATTATTCATCTATCAAATCTGTTGCAGACCCTACCCGTAATGTAAGTGTAAAAATGAATGCTATCATTCCCGGAGTTGATCTTCATGTAACTGCTGCTGCTGCAACCGGATCCGGAGCAGGTACATTAGGAACATCTGCAGGTCTGTTGACATTAAGTGCAGCTGATCAGACTATTATTTCGGGAATCGGAAGTGCTTATACAGGTAATGGCGCCAATAATGGCCACAACCTTACATATGCACTTGCTGCAGGAAGCGGCCCTGGCGGGGTAGCAGCTTATGCTGATTTACAGGCAACAGCAACTACTGTAGCAACCGTTACCTATACGATATCAGACAATTAGAATTTAATTAAAATTTTATTTTGTTTCCCAAAAACAAGAAGAAGTTGTTATTCAGTTTCTTCCTGTTTTTGTATTACCTAATGATTTAACTCCAAACTTTACATCATGATAAAGCGTATCCTTTTCCTGATTACCCTGATTTTGCAGTTCAGCTTTTTACATGCGGGTATTGTGATTCTCAACGGACTTACGCATTCTTACAAAATTGAAAACGGAAAGGTTTACAAAGGAAAGGTAGCCATTGAAAACACGAGCAATAATCCTCAAAGTGTAAAATTGTTTTTACAGGACTTTGCTTATCATTCTGACGGAACGATCAATTATTCGGCTTTGCATACAAATAAACGGACCAATGGAGAATGGATAAAACTCAATACCAATCTGGTCACTCTCAAAGGCAAGGAGAAGACAGAGGTCTTTTATGAGATTACAGTTCCCAATGAAACTAGAGATCCAGGAAGCTATTGGAGTGTCATTATCGTAGAGCCGGTAGAAGATATCAAGCCCAGCGACAATAAACCGGGAGTAAACATCACTTCTGTTATACGATACGCGATTCAGGTCATTACAGATTTTGAAACAGAAAAGGCCAAACCGGACCTTAAGTTTGAAAGTGTAAAAGTAGAAAAACAGGAAGGAAAGCAAACTGTGAAAATTGCTGTAGCTAATAATGGTAATCTTTACTGCAAGCCTACAGCAGCCATTGAAATTTATAACCGTAAAACAGGTGAAAAAATAGGAACGTATTCCAGTTTAACAATGGGGCTGCTGCCTGATACCTCCAAAACATTTTACATCGACATCAGTAAAATACCGCCAGACAAATACAAAGCCGCCATAATAGCTACGGATGAAGAGGAGAATGCATTTGCACTCAATGTGGAATTAGAAGTAAAAAATGATTAGAACTTGGACTTTATTTATTATCATCTTATTATTCCCGATATTTATTTTTTCTCAACAGCAATCCAACAGATTGTCCAGTAAAAAAGATAGTATATTACCGGGAATGTCAACTTCTATTCCTTTCACATTAGAAAATAATTCAGGTGAAAACAGGACTTATGATATTTCAGTTTCTACTTCAAGTTCATCTATTACACCCATTTTAGCAAAAGGAGAATTTCAGATTGCTCCCCATGAAATATCGGCTTATCTGGTACCTTTGCGTATTGCAACAGAAACAAGCCAGGGCAATTATTCTGTAACCTTGAATATTACTGACCGCAGCAACGGAATATCCTTTACAAAAACATCGAAAGTAACAGTTTCAGGAAACCGGAATATTTCCCTTACCACTCTGAATTCACCTGAGTTTGTAAGAGCAGGAGAAACAATCCGGGCTTCTTTTCTTTTAAAAAATAATGGTAATGTAACAGAGGATATTCATCTTGAAAGTAAAAATGCTATTCTTGACAATGAGCCCTCATTAGTACTAGAGCCCAATGAGTCAAAAGTCATTACGATACACAAAGTAACCAACCCTGAACTCAGTCAAAATGAATTTCAGAACCTTAATCTTTCGGTGTACTCAGGAGATAATCCTAAGGAAGTTCAAAGTCTTTATGTAAGTACTCAGATTATATCTGTAAAACCGTCTGAAAACGATATCTACCACAGGCTTCCTGTTGCCCTTTCATTATCTTTCATCGGAATGCAGAATATGGGAGTTTACAATGATGGCTTTCAGGGAGAAATTTATGGTAAAGGAACTCTGGACAAAGACAACAAAAATCAGATTGAATTTCGAGCGGTTACCCACAATCCTGTAGAACTCAATACTTTCACCCAATATGAAGAATATTTTGTGAATTATAAACGGGATAACTTCTTTATTCATCTGGGTGATAAAACGTATTCTTCATCTTATTTAACGGAATTTGCAAGATATGGACGAGGGGCAGAAATCCGGTATGATTTTAATAAAGTGAGTCTGGGCGGTTTCTATAATCATCCCAGGTTTTTCCGGGATATTAAGGATGAATTTAATATTTATTCCAGCTTCAAAATCCGGAAAGAATCAGAACTTTCAGTCGGGTACCTTTACAAGACTCCAAGAAAGGATGAAATCCGATATGGGGATGTAAGACTGGATTCTGATGCACATCTTCCTTATGCTAAAGGAAAATTCAAAATCTCAAGAAACATTAATATTTCCGGAGAACTGGCCTACAGCAACACAAAAAAAACGGATGGAACAGCTTATATGCTGCAGGCTGATGCTATTTTTGAAAAGCTTAACGGAAGTTTGATGTATGTAAAAGCAAGTCCGGAATTTGCAGGATATTTTACAAATACAAATACCTTTAATGGGAACGTTAATTACAAAATTTCCAGAAAAATCAGTGCTTTTGTCAATTATACACAGGATGTTAAAAATTTCCAGAGAGATACTCTGTTTTTAGCGGCTCCCTACAGACAGTATCTGCAATATGGGTTACAATATAAATACCGTTCAAATGGATCTGTTATCCTTAACAGCGGTTATCAAAAGTATCAGGACCGTCTGGAACCCAGACAGTTTGATTATTATGAACGCTTTTTCAAGGTAAGCATTGATCAGCAGCTCGGAATGTTTCAGGTGAATATTGCAGGGCAGTTTGGCAAAACAGACAATTATCTGACGGGATTTAGCGGTAATTCAAGTTTTTATTCTGCCAACCTTTCATTTCAAAAATTCAGAACCTATTTTAATGTATTCGGAAGCTACGCCATCAGCTCAAGATACCAGCTGCAGAATCAGAAACAACTCTATTATGGAGCAAGAATTTACAGCCGTTTTTCTGATAAGACTAGTTTAAGCATTTTTTATCAGAACAATTATATACCGGAAGAATATTTTAAAGACCGAAATTTGTTTGAACTTCTCTTCCACCAGCAGCTATTTCCAGGAAATGAAATTGATCTTTCCGGCAGATATTCATTACAGAGAGGAGAAATCGGGGATAAAGATTTTATATTCTCCATGCGCTATACATGGCGTCCCAATGTTCCGGTACAGAAAACATCTGAATATATTTCGTTATCCGGAAATATCAGTAATCTTGGGATAAAAAAGACGGAAGGCGTAAGGTTAATGCTGGGAAGCTATCTGTCAGTTACCGATCAGAATGGAAATTATGTATTCAAAAATGTGATTCCTGGAAATTATTTTCTGGAAATCGACCGATCAACAACAGAGATCAATGATATTCCCACATTGGCTTTTCCGGCAGCACTTTCTCTGAGTAATAAGGAAAATATCTTTAATTTCGGATTAACGACTGCAGCTAATGTTCAGGGTCATATTCAGTTTGCAGAAACAGAAGATAAAGATCAGACGGGATTTACTGAACTGCTTGCTAAAAAAAAGAAAAAAGAAAGTATTATTATAGAAGCTACAGGCAAGGACCAAACCTATCGTAAAATCTGTTTTATAGGTGAAGATTTTGATTTTACTTATCTCAGACCTGGAGACTGGACCGTTAAAGTCTATCGCAATGGTCTTGATAAGCGTTATAAAGTCTCGAATGATAAATTCCAGTTTACTCTTAATCCTTCAGAAACAAAAAAATTAAACATTCATATTGTCAAGCAGCAAATAGAAATAAAATATCAGCAGGAATCCCTAAAGGTAGGCTATAACGAAATAAAAAAGAAAAAATGATTTTGATCCGTTCTCTATTATTATTGGTGTCTTTTATCTTGTCGGGGGTATTCTATTCCCAGACTACTGTTACCATGACCTTACCTATTGTTACTTTAATGGATATAGAGCCTACAGGAAGTTTTGCACTCAACTTTACGGCTCCTACTGAAGCAGGAAATGCCATTGGAAGCCCTACCCCAAATACATCAAAACGAATTAACTATACTTCCGCTATTGCTCCCAGTGGAGTTACCAGAAGAATTACAGCATCTGTGAATAAAGTCATCGATGGAGTCAATATAAGATTACAGGCAGCGGCAGCTACCGGAGCAGGAGGAGGAACATTGGGAACTTCTGTTGGGATCGTTACATTGTCCACAACTGCCACTACGATCATCAGTGGAATTGGAGGTGCATATACGGGAAATGGTTCCAGTAACGGCCATGTACTCACGATGTCATTAACAACCAATACGTATGCTAATTTAATTGCACAGGCTAATACTGCTATTGTAGTTACCTACACCATCACAGAATAAAATTGAAAAATGAAAATCAATAGTTGTTTTTTCAGAGAAATCCGTTTAAAAAAATATGTAAGCAGTTTCCTTCTAATATTGGGCTGCTGTCTTGGGGCACAAACTATAAATGTTGGTGGCAGTAATTGGACAGTAAGTGTACCTGCTGTTACAGAAGCCGGAACAGACTATGCCGGAACTTATGAAAGTGCTACCAATTTGATAACGCTTTCCGGAAATTTACCCGGATCATTTTTAAACCTTCTTACCAGTGGGGCTGCCAGAGTGAGTGTACATCATACTCCTACCACCTGGAATAGCAATCTGCATCTTTATGCCAAAAGAAGTGGTGGAAGTACTAGTATCAGTGGACTCTGTGTTCTTTGTACAGCAACAATAAACGGAGGGACAACTTATACAGAAATACCACAAGCTGTGGCTACAGCATTCTTTACAATCAATTTTACCGGAGTTTTAGGATTGGGTAACAGTGTAACGTACACAGGTATCAATGCACAATTGCAGATAAGCGGAGTTTCTGTAGCCATTCCTGCAACTACATATGCTACACAGGTAGTTTTCACAATTGGAGCAAATTAAAAGTACACCAAAGCCAATCCAGTTACCTACCTCATAATTAATTCAACAATTCACCTAAAGAGATATTCAGTGAATTTGTATCAAAAAAAACAATCCTTTTCAAATTCAGAAAAGGATTATTTTTTTATTATTTAAAATTAATTAATGTTTGGCCCACCAAAGAGGAGTCAGTACAGCATCTGCACCCCCAAGTAATTGTACAGCTTTATCATATCCAGGCTGATCAGTATTTCTGAAAGTACTTGGATATCTTAACCTCTGAGGGAAATTCTGAATAGAATTCGTCATATAATTCCCTGAGCTCAGATTAGGAAGGTTTGGCAATGGAGCTTCGATGGCAGGGTTTTCAAAAAACGGCAGCCCAAGTCTTCTCTGATCACTCCAGGATTCCAATGGTAACCAAGGCATATTGGCAATGTATTTCTGGGTAATAATTTTTGTTAATTTATCATTTTTTACCGATCCGTTCTTATAAATGGTATTTACAGGATATTTAATCTCTACAGAAACTAAGTTCCCGCTTACAGGATCTTTATATTTCATTGTGTGACTTACTCCCGGTTCTGTAATATGACTGTAAGAAACAGAAGTACCATCACGGTTATAATCTGTTGAAGCAATATATTGACCATAGAATTGTGAAACTCCATTATAAGCAAAGCTATCCTGAATTCCCTTATTATAAGCAGCTTCATCACTCATTGGAACCGTCCAGCCTTTCAATGCAGCTTCCGCTATAAGGAAATAGGTTTCCCAGCTTGCAAAAAATATTCTTGAATTCTTACTTTCTCTATACTGCTTACCCAAAGCCGGTACACATCCTACTACATTTCTCAAGCCGTTTCTCTGTCCTTTTTCCCCCCAATTTCCAATGGTATAGGCATTCCAGGTATTGACTGTATTTATTGTTATTTTAGAATTATCTTCAAATGTAAGATCTCCATGATTGGTAGTTGCCTGATTGGTATAAGTGGGATACAATGAATAAACCGGGCTTGTAAGATCCCCCGGAATATAGAACGTTTTATACGCTCTCGGATCAATTTTATTGGGTAAGCCATCCAACCAATATCCTGCAGTTGGATCGTTGGTCATTGTAGTGAACTGTTGGTCATATTTTATACCAATATAGTCGGATGCCTTTACCATTGTATGTTGAGCTGCCGGTAATTGATCGGTGGAGTTTACTCCTCCTAGACCAATGTATAAATTATTAAGTGTTGCCGATAAGATCTGGGAGTTCCATTCTCTGGACATCACACCTGTTAGCGCATCCCATCCCGGTTTTTCAGCCACTGTAAAATTATCTGCACTTGTAGCGATAAACATATTTGAATTAGCTGCTGCTTCAAATTCCGTTTTTGCCTTTGAAGGATCTACTTCGGCAATTCTCATGGCAATTCTCATCCTCATAGAGTTGGCATACTTTACCCATTGAGTCCAATTAAACCCATACACCATATCATAAGCATTAGCATTTGATGGTGCTCCCTGGGTTGTGTTCATTTTTGCGGCTGCATCTTTTAATTCTTCTAAAATAAAATAATACACTTCTTTTTCAGAATTGAAAGTAGGATTTGTTCCCTGAAAAGCCTGAATAGGTTGTGGCCCAAAATTATCTGAAAATTCACTCATCAAATAAGCTCTCCAAATTCTGGAAACCTGAATAATGTTGTCATAATAAGGTTTTCCTTGCCCGGCCGCCTTTTTTTCATTGGCCAATTGAATGGCTGCATTCGCATTATTCAGCCAATCTGAAACGTATTTCCAATATTCGGAAGTCCAGGAATCATCATAAGTTCCACCCGCAATTCCTGTTGATAAATGCTGTCTTGCCGCCGTTTTCCAATATAAAACAAAAACACGTTCTGCGATATTAGGATCCTGCTGGGCACCGAGAATTGAATTATTTAAGAAATATTCAGGTTCTGCCTTACTAGCGTCTACGGCAAACGGGTTATTATTGATGTCTTCAAAATCATTACATGAAGTACATAGTAAACCAATCGTAAAAAATGATAAGATATATTTTTTCATTGTTTCAGTTGTTAATTAAAAGCCTAAAGTGATTGTAAATAAATAAGATCTTGAAGTAGGAAAAGCAAGGTTTTCAAATCCTGTAGCATTAGAATTAATTGCGAATACAGATTCCGGATCAATTCCTTTGGCTTTACTGTAGATCATCCATACATTATTTGCGGTAAAAGCAACTTTAGCACTCTGCAAAGCTAATTTTTGGAAAATACTTTTAGGAAAATTATACGTCAGCTGAATATTTCTTAACCGAATATTGGTAGCATCATAAATATTCTGCTCTGTAATTCCTAAATTTCCAGATGTTACAGCTCCCCAATAATCCTGTTGAGTAATTTCTTTGGTATTTGGTGTATAACCGCTATTTCCCTGCACTACCGCATCCAATACCATATTATCTCGTTTTCCTCCAGGTGCAGTGTCTGCAGCAAGCCCATCAGCTTGTAACGCGGCTTGTGTAGCAGAGAAAAATTTTCCCCCGACTCTTCCGTCAATTAAAAATGAAAGTCCAATATTTTTATATACAAAGCTGTTTGTAAAACCAAACAAAGCTCTCGGAGTTTGATCTCCAAGGTAATATTGATCAGGAGTAGCCTGTGGTAATCCGTTTTGATCCACAATCAGTTTTCCGTAATAAGGGCTGCCGGTATCTTCTACTCTTAAGAATTTTGTTCCATAAATTGCTCCGTAAGGTTTTCCTACTTCTGCAAAGAAGGCAACGTTGTCAAAACCTGATAAAGGGTATTTTGAAACAATCCCATCAATTTTATCGATGTTACTTTTTAACGTTGAAAAATTGGCATTAACATTCCATGCGAAACTTTCCTTCTTAAAGATATCCGTATTCAATACGAATTCAAACCCTTTGTTATGCAGCCCTCCTGAGTTAATCATCATTCTTTCATATCCGGAAAGTGGATTTATCGGAATAGCTATAAGCTGATCGGTGGCATTATTATTAAAATAACTTACATCCAGAGATACTCTGTCAAAAAACTTCATATCTGCACCGACTTCAAAAGTTTTAAGCTTCTCCGCATGCAAATTTGAATTAAAAAGTATTTTATTTCTTGTAAGTACAATATGTCCGTTTGGATCAGTGGAAGCGCTATATGTATTGTACAGGCTTTGAGGAGGTAAAGAGTTTCCTACAACTGCATAAGCCGCGCGAAGCTTAGCAAATGTTAAGACATTTGAACTTGTGCCATTTAATTTCTTCAGCATGTCTGTCAAAACCAAAGAAGTACTCACAGAAGAATAGAAGTAAGATCTGTTATCAATATTCAAAGTAGAAGACCAGTCATTTCTTGCCGTAGCATTCAGAAACCAATATCCGTCATAATTAATTTCAGCAGCAGCAAATACTGAATTAATTTTTTTCCACATATCAACTTCTGTCGTTGTAATAGACGCGAGATCACTTGTATTAGACGTACTGAAAACGTTGGCAAGAATAAGATTTTGTGTAGAAAAATATAGTGCTTTATCCCTGCTTTCCATCATCTGTCCATAAACAGAAAGTGATCCTCCCCATTTACCCACAATATTATCTTTTTTAGCATTAAGACTTACGATGTAATTATTTTCATAAAACTTCTCCTGACCAGTTGAGTAGGAATTATTTCGGGTAGAGCCCGTCCAAACCCTGGCATCAGTATTTAAAGAATAGAAATCTGTACCTAACCTTACATCTGCGCTCAGCCAATTATTAAATTGATATTTGAGATAGCCGTTTAATAAGAACCTATCTTTTTTATCGGCATTCAATGCATTATAGGCTGTCCAATAAGGATTAATTCCATTTGAGGTTATCCAGCGCGATGTCACTCCATTTTGCATCTGCCCGTCACGATAATCTCTTACATCAATATTTTGAGGCATTAGAAGGATTTTTGGATAGTAATTTCCATCGCCTTGTCCTGCAGAAGGTCTGTTTGTTCCTTTAACGCTCATATATTGGGCTTTCACCTCAGACGTCCATCTTTTATTAGCTCCAAAATTAGAATTCATTTTTGCCATAAAATTGAACCTCTCATATTTTGAATTCGGAATCTGGCTATTACTGTTTAAATAATTAGCAGAAGTGTACAGGCTTGATCCTTCGCCTAAGTTCTCCTGAAAGCTCAATGTATGCTGAGCATTAGTTCCTGTCTTAAAAAAGTTTTTTAGGTTATCATGAACCGTCATATTTGATCCTTCAAAAGCGGGCCCCCATGAAGTTGTATTATCAACTCCCTGTGGGTTGGGTAAACCATTACTGCCTTGTGCGAAACTGTGCTGCAAATCAGGTTTCATAAAAATATTTTCAAACCCTAAGCTTGTAGAATATGTAATTCCTAATCCTCCTTTTCTTTTACCAGTTTTTGTAGTAATCAAAATAACTCCGTTTCCACCTCTGGAACCATAAAGAGCAGAAGCAGCACCACCTTTTAAAACAGAAAGACTTTCGATGTCATCAGGATTAATATCACTTAAACCATTACCCATATCAAGATCCGGGTTCCAGAAATCATTATTAAAGTCTTTTCCATTCTGCTTAACCTTTGATCCTAAGCTATTACTTAACGGAACTCCATCCACCACAATAAGAGGCTGATTATCTCCTGTAAAAGAATTAAACCCTCGCAGATTAATTTTGGAAGAAGAACCAGGTCCAAAACCTCCTTTAATGACTTGTAATCCGGCAACCTTTCCTACTAATGCATTGGTCATGTTGTTTTCCTTAGCATCAACAAGGGCCTGGCCTTTTACATCCTGGAAAGAATATCCAAGAGCTTTTTTTTCTTTTTTTACACCATAAGCTGTAACAACTACTTCATCAATCTTTGACGTTTTAGTTGAATCGCTTTGTGCATACAATCCACCGAAAAAGAATAAGGATTGGAGCAGTCCAACCTTAAAAATGGTTTTTTTCATAAAAATTAGATTTGGTATATACTTAATAATATCACAAGATATTTCAACAAATAAACGTAATTCTTATTAAATTAATATACAATCATTAATTATTTATGCTAAATACATTAATAAAAGCAACAGAATCTTTCTAATATTTTTTTTATCATAACATATCAAATCATTAATATTAGTTTAAAGCTTTTGATACTTAAATGATTAAGTGAAATTTAAAGTTAGATGAGCTATAGTATAAATCTAGTACTTTGTGGGAATTGAGTTGAATAAAATGGATTTGTTTAGTCTCCTATGGAGTGATAGTGGGATATGTTATAAATGATCATTAATAAGTGATCACGTTAAATTGTGAATTGTCAGATCCAGATTAGGAAGAGTCAATTTTACATAGTAAGATCTAATATCCCAACTATGTCATTCCGTAGGAATCCAGCCACATTTATTAGGGTCTAAAGGATTCAAAGGAATATCGCTACAGTTTTTTTTAATACTTAAGTGATTTGGTAATCTTAGATATGGTTGATGATAGAACTTTAAAATTGGTTGTTTAGACTCCTGCGGAGTGACAAACCGGGGGTGATAAACGGTAATGGAGACAACAAATAAGAAGTCAGCAGGAAGATCAGGAAGAGAAAAGCAATAATGGGTAATGAATAATCAGTAATGAGTAATGGATGATGAATGGATAAATAATAACATCTGCCATGACATAGTGATGAGTGATGACTATTGTTTATTACTTATTGCTCATTACTTATGTTTGGAGTTGTAGTTGCTTATTTGGCTGGATTAGGTATTAGGTATACAACAAAAAAATCCTTTATCATCAGATAAAGGATTTTTTAAAAATAAAATAAAAACTGGCGGCGGCCTACTCTCCCGCTTTCGCAGTACCATCGGCGCTGGTGGGCTTAACTTCTGTGTTCGGAATGGGAACAGGTGAGCCCCACCGCTAAAACCACCCTAAAGAAGGTATATAAGGTTGCAGGATGTTGGTTATAGGTGACAGGCATTCCTGCTCCCTGATAGCTACCATCTGCTACCTGTTTTAAGCGATAAAAACTTTCACAAAGACAAAACCTTCAATGCACATAAAGCACTTGGTTTATATTAGTAACCATAGACTATAAATCTACGGGTAATTAGTACTACTCGGCTATGACATTACTGTCTTTACACCTGTAGCCTATCAACGTCGTCATCTCCAACGACCCTTAAAAGATGTCTCATCTTGAGGCGAGTTTCGCACTTATATGCTTTCAGTGCTTATCTCTTCCAAACGTAGCTACTCAGCGGTGCACCTGGCGGTACAACTGATACACCAGAGGTTTGTTCAATTCGGTCCTCTCGTACTAGAATCAAGCCCTCTCAAACATCTAACGCCCGCAATAGATAGAGACCGAACTGTCTCACGACGTTCTGAACCCAGCTCGCGTGCCACTTTAATGGGCGAACAGCCCAACCCTTGGGACCTTCTCCAGCCCCAGGATGTGACGAGCCGACATCGAGGTGCCGAACCTCCCCGTCGATGTGAGCTCTTGGGGGAGACTAGCCTGTTATCCCCGGAGTACCTTTTATCCTATGAGCGATGGCCCTTCCATACGGAACCACCGGATCACTATGTCCTGCTTTCGCACCTGATCGACTTGTAGGTCTCACAGTCAAGCACCCTTATGCCATTACACTCTACGCACGGTTACCAAGCGTGCTGAGGGTACCTTTGAAAGCCTCCGTTACTCTTTTGGAGGCGACCACCCCAGTCAAACTACCCACCACGCAATGTCCTTCTAAAAGAAGTTAGGCTCCAAGTAAGTAAAGGGTGGTATTTCAACGTTGGCTCCACCTACACTAGCGTGCAAGCTTCAAAGCCTCCCACCTATCCTACACATTACTTACTCAAAGTCAATACGAAGTTATAGTAAAGGTTCACAGGGTCTTTTCGTCCCATTGCGGGTAATCGGCATCTTCACCGATACTACAATTTCACCGAGCTCGTGGCTGAGACAGTGCCCAGATCGTTACACCATTCGTGCAGGTCGGAACTTACCCGACAAGGAATTTCGCTACCTTAGGACCGTTATAGTTACGGCCGCCGTTTACTGGGGCTTCAGTTAATGCCTTCGGTTTAACCCTAAGCACCTTCCTTAACCTTCCAGCACCGGGCAGGTGTCAGACCCTATACAGCATCTTTCGATTTAGCAGAGTCCTGTGTTTTTGATAAACAGTCGCCTGGGCCTCTTCACTGCGGCCACCATTGCTGATGGCGTCTCTTCTTCCGAAGTTACGAGACTATTTTGCCTAGTTCCTTAGCCACGACTCACTCGAGCACCTTAGGATTCTCTCCTCGACCACCTGTGTCGGTTTTGGTACGGGTTGCTTCACTTCGGCTTTTCTTGGATCAGATTACACTACAGCAGCTTCGCCCGAAGGCTAGGCCTTGACTATTCCGTCAGTCTTTAGCAGCTACATCCAACCGTCCCCTTTTTAGTGTGAGCAAGTATGGGAATATTAACCCATTGTCCATCCACTACCCCTTTCGGGTTCGCGTTAGGTCCCGACTAACCCTCAGCTGATTAGCATGGCTGAGGAAGCCTTGGTCTTTCGGTGAGCAGGTTTCTCGCCTGCTTTATCGTTTACTTATGCCTACATTTTCTTTTCTATCCGCTCCACAATACCTCACGATACTGCTTCGGCGCAAATAGAATGCTCTCCTACCAGATATATCTAAAATATAAATCCATAGCTTCGGTAATATGTTTATGCCCGATTATTATCCATGCCGGACCGCTCGACTAGTGAGCTGTTACGCACTCTTTAAATGAATGGCTGCTTCCAAGCCAACATCCTAGCTGTCAATGCAGTCCAACCGCGTTGTTTCAACTTAACATATATTTTGGGACCTTAGCTGTTGGTCTGGGTTCTTTCCCTCTCGGACATGGACCTTAGCACCCATGCCCTCACTGCCGTAGAACATTTATTAGCATTCGGAGTTTGTCAGGAATTGGTAGGCGATGAAACCCCCGCATCCAATCAGTAGCTCTACCTCTAATAAACTTATATACGACGCTGCACCTAAATGCATTTCGGAGAGTACGAGCTATCTCCCAGTTTGATTGGCCTTTCACCCCTACCCACAGGTCATCCGAAGACTTTTCAACGTCAACCGGTTCGGTCCTCCACTCTGTGTTACCAGAGCTTCAACCTGCCCATGGGTAGATCACAAGGTTTCGCGTCTAATCCTACTAACTATCCGCCCTATTCAGACTCGCTTTCGCTCCGGCTCCGGTACTTAATACCTTAACCTCGCTAGTAAAATTAACTCGTAGGCTCATTATGCAAAAGGCACGCCGTCACAGCTTAATGCTGCTCCGACCGCTTGTAGGCGTACGGTTTCAGGTTCTATTTCACCCTTCTATTCGAAGTGCTTTTCACCTTTCCTTCACAGTACTTGTTCACTATCGGTCTTTCAGGAGTATTTAGCCTTGGAGGATGGTCCCCCCATATTCAGACAGGATTTCACGTGTCCCGCCCTACTCATTTATCATCAATATATGCCTTTCATATACGGGGCTATCACCCTCTACGGCTGTTCTTTCCAGAACATTCTATTAAACATATAACGACTTTTGGGCTAATCCGCTTTCGCTCGCCACTACTTACGGAATCTCTTCGATTTCTTTTCCTCCGGGTACTTAGATGTTTCAGTTCTCCGGGTTTGCTTCCCCTAAGGGATGACTGGTCTTCAACCAGACGGGTTGCCCCATTCGGACATCTGCGGATCAATTCGTGTGTGCCAATCCCCGCAGCTTTTCGCAGCTTACCACGTCCTTCTTCGCCTCTGAAAGCCTAGGCATCCGCCATACGCCCTTAACGATTTCTTTCCTATTGGTTACTCAAGCGCTTTATGCGCTCGGTTTTCTCTTTGTGATGTCTTTACCGTTAATGTCAATGATCTTAATATCTTCTTGTCCAATTGATGAACAGATGTTGTTTTTGGCTCCATCCGTAACTTTTAAATCAATCTTCCAAAACTGTGGAGAATAAGGGAGTCGAACCCTTGACCTCCTGCGTGCAAGGCAGGCGCTCTAGCCAGCTGAGCTAATTCCCCCTCTAGTAGTTGATAGTTGTCTGTTGCTAGTTCATACCATTTATATGCTATTCCCTAATATCTGCAACCTACATCCTAACTCCTTTAATTAGTAGTCTCGGGCAGGCTCGAACTGCCGACCTCTACATTATCAGTGTAGCGCTCTAACCAGCTGAGCTACGAGACTTTGTATGAGTAATGGGTGATGAGTAATAAGTTATTCCTTTTCCTCTTCTTCATTTCTCAATCTCTTTCCCTATACTAATTTCTAGTGGGTTTTGTATTTTTTTTATATAACCAACCAAACAAAAAACTAAAGCTTGAACTTTAAGCAAGTGCTTTGTACTTGCGTACTAATTTTGTTTATCGTCTAATGACGCTCTAAAATGAGATGTTCCAGCCGCACCTTCCGGTACGGCTACCTTGTTACGACTTAGCCCTAGTTACCTGTTTTACCCTAGGCAGCTCCTGTTACGGTCACCGACTTCAGGTACCCCAGACTTCCATGGCTTGACGGGCGGTGTGTACAAGGCCCGGGAACGTATTCACCGCGCCATGGCTGATGCGCGATTACTAGCGATTCCAGCTTCATAGAGTCGAGTTGCAGACTCCAATCCGAACTGAGACCGGCTTTCGAGATTTGCATCACTTCGCAGTGTAGCTGCCCTCTGTACCGGCCATTGTATTACGTGTGTGGCCCAAGGCGTAAGGGCCGTGATGATTTGACGTCATCCCCACCTTCCTCTCTACTTGCGTAGGCAGTCTCACTAGAGTCCCCAACTTAATGATGGCAACTAGTGACAGGGGTTGCGCTCGTTGCAGGACTTAACCTAACACCTCACGGCACGAGCTGACGACAACCATGCAGCACCTTGAAAAATGTCCGAAGAAAAGTCTATTTCTAAACCTGTCATTTCCCATTTAAGCCTTGGTAAGGTTCCTCGCGTATCATCGAATTAAACCACATAATCCACCGCTTGTGCGGGCCCCCGTCAATTCCTTTGAGTTTCATTCTTGCGAACGTACTCCCCAGGTGGCTAACTTATCACTTTCGCTTAGTCTCTGAATCCGAAAATCCAAAAACGAGTTAGCATCGTTTACGGCGTGGACTACCAGGGTATCTAATCCTGTTCGCTCCCCACGCTTTCGTCCATCAGCGTCAGTTGTTGCTTAGTAACCTGCCTTCGCAATTGGTGTTCTAAGTAATATCTATGCATTTCACCGCTACACTACTTATTCCAGCTACTTCAACAACACTCAAGACCTGCAGTATCAATGGCAGTTTCACAGTTAAGCTGTGAGATTTCACCACTGACTTACAGATCCGCCTACGGACCCTTTAAACCCAATAAATCCGGATAACGCTTGCACCCTCCGTATTACCGCGGCTGCTGGCACGGAGTTAGCCGGTGCTTATTCGTATAGTACCTTCAGCTACTCTCACGAGAGTAGGTTTATCCCTATACAAAAGAAGTTTACAACCCATAGGGCCGTCGTCCTTCACGCGGGATGGCTGGATCAGGCTCTCACCCATTGTCCAATATTCCTCACTGCTGCCTCCCGTAGGAGTCTGGTCCGTGTCTCAGTACCAGTGTGGGGGATCACCCTCTCAGGCCCCCTAAAGATCGTAGACTTGGTGAGCCGTTACCTCACCAACTATCTAATCTTGCGCGTGCCCATCTCTATCCACCGGAGTTTTCAATATCAAGTGATGCCACTTAATATATTATGGGGTATTAATCTCCCTTTCGAAAGGCTATCCCCCAGATAAAGGCAGGTTGCACACGTGTTCCGCACCCGTACGCCGCTCTCTCATTTCCGAAGAAACAATACCGCTCGGCTTGCATGTGTTAGGCCTCCCGCTAGCGTTCATCCTGAGCCAGGATCAAACTCTCCATTGTATGTTTGTCTGACTCACTCAAAGTTTCTTAACGCTTTAGTTTTTCCTTACTTGGTTGTTATATTGTATGTCAATGATCTTTATATCTTCCGCTTTTTAACGAAGCAATCTCTCTGTCAGTGTCGCTCCGTATTTGCGAGTGCAAAAGTAAAACTTTATTTTTAATTGACCAAATGTTTCTGAAGAAAATTTTAAAGTTTTTTAAGTAACCTTAATCTCTTCATTAACCTCAATCCATCAACTCCTGCGCTCCCTTTATTTGGGACTGCAAAGATACAAACTCTTTTTAATCTCACAACTTTTTTTGTCAAAAGTTTTTAAGTTTTTTTTGCTTGTTTCTTTTTGAAGTTTCTAATGTTCCTGCCTATCTAAAGGCTCTTCTGCGCTACTGTTATACTCTCGTTTTTCAGTGGGGCAAAGATAACAACTTATTGCAACGCAAAACAACTTTATTTAACTTAAATTTTACATTTTATTCATATTTAATCCTAATCACCTGGAATGCAGTGAGAAAAATTTTAAACATTTGTTTGGATTATTAATTCATCTTAGCCCAAACCCAGTAATAATCCTGTTATAATCTATTTCTTAAGGATTGCTTTCTTTATAGATAACGCTCAAAAATTCGGCATAGGACTTTTCCAGACCAATAATATCACCGGATTTAAGATTCAACCCTCCAACTCCTGAGTTGTCTGGCTTTACTTTTAAAGATGAAACCTGAAAGTATAAGTTATCATCATTCGCTTTTGGCTGAACTTTGACAGTAGATCCCAAAAGTTTCTTGGTTGAAATTGTATAAATTTCTCCTGGAACAACTTTTAATTTTAAAAATGATCTGGGAGAGATCATATAGTCTTTACGATTGATGCTTATTTTCTGATCTTTCTCAGAGGATGCAAATATATACATCTCGCCATGCTGGGCTGGCAGCTTTTCTTTTGGTGTATAATATAACGCAATCTTATAATTGGCTGCATTGAACGACTGAGCAGTTCCATCCACGTTTTCAAAAGGCCTTAATTCAAAAGTATTGGCACCTATCTCTTTTGCTTTTTTATAGACCAAGGAAAATATAAGTGCATCATCTTTTGAAAAGCCCTGAACTTCTACTTCTCCTAAATAAACGGCATCAGCAGCGGCAACTTCTTTTTTATAAAAGAATTTATCCGGGTTATCATTTGTTTTTTCAACTTTAGTGAGATAAACATTCTGTGCATTCCACAGCTGGATACACAATACGGAAAAGATGATTGCAATATTCTTCATATATATTATTGTTGTGAAAGTGTATCAACACATTCTTCAAGACTATTTTCCCAATGTTTGGGTTCTATTTTGTAAGTCTCTTCTATTTTATCCAGAGACATTGTACTTCTTACGGGTCTTTTGGCAGGCGTTGGGTACTGTTCAGTTGTTAATGGATTCAATTTAACTGAAGATTTTGAAAATTCAGCAATTTTTTTTGCAAATTCAAACCATGTTGTCTCCGGGTAGTTTGAAAAGTGGAAGACTCCATAGGTTTTATGGTGAGCTTCGATGATCTCCATTATAGCTTCTGCCAGATCATTTGCATTGGTTGGCTGCCCAAACTGATCCGCAACAATTCCCAATTCTTTTTTCTGAGAGAAAAGGTTCAGCATCGTTTTCACAAAGTTCTTATTGAACTCTGAATACAGCCACGAGGTTCTCAGTATAATTGTTTTAGGATTAATTTCCAGTGCAAGTTCTTCTCCTTTCCTTTTTGATTCTCCATATACTCCTATCGGATTTGTAAAATCGTCTTCAGAATATGGAAGATTTGTGGTTCCATCAAAAACATAGTCTGTAGAAACATGAATCAGGGTAGTTTTATAATCTACACACGCCTGGGCAAGATGAGCTACTCCATCTGCATTTACTGCAAAAGCTTTTTCTTTTTCGGTTTCAGCCAAATCTACCGCTGTGTATGCTGAAGCATTAATGCAGTAATCAGGTTTGTTATCATAAAAGAAGTCATTCACCTGGTCTTCATTAGTAACATCAAGGGTGGATGAGTCTGTAAATAAGAATTCATATTGATGTTCAAAATCTGGCGCTATTTTTCTAATGCAGTTACCCAATTGTCCGTTGCTTCCTATTACTGCTATTTTTTTCATTTATATATTATTAATTTTTAAATTGGAATCTTCAATAAGAGTTACTGATTAAGAATTTTTTGCATTTTGGCTTCTTAAAAACTTCACTCTGGACTGGAAGTCTTTCTGAATCAAATCTACATAAAACTTGTCGAAAATTTCTTTGACGTCTTCGGGATGAACTTCAGATTTTCTTGTTTTAACATTGAAATAAATAACAGTTACCCACAGTACAGCATGAATTGTCTTTTCATCTAAGCTTTTCATCAGGATTTCTACTTTTGCAGTTCTATCCTGCACATCGATGGTTTTGCTGCTGATTACAACCTGAGTGTTATATCTTACTTCTTTTAAATAGGCTATTTCATTTTGAATGGCAATCCAGGTACAGCCGGTTTTCTTGGTATATTCTTCATAAGTAAATCCGTAGAATGTTTCTACATGATCTTCTCTGGCATTGAACATATAATCAAGATATTTTACATTATTCAAATGTCCGATCGGATCGCAGTCACTAAACCTAACTTTTACCGTAGTTGATACTTCTTTTTCCATTCCGCAAAAATAAAAAAACCACCTCTAATAGAGATGGTTAGTTTTATAAATCTTTGTTAATTTGCTGAAATTATTGAACTCCAAGTTCTTTCTTTACAGCTGGAGTAGCATCTGGTCCTGCTTTATAAAGGAATGCAGTTGAGTTAGCATCCATAATATAATCATATCCGTTAGCTTTAGCTACTTTTTCTACTGCATCGTTCAGTTTTTTCTCAACTGGTCCGAAAGCCAAATCCTGCTTAGCTTGTAGATCTTTTTGAGCTTTGTCCTGCATTTGCTGGATTTCTTCAGCTAATTTTTTCATTTCAGCTTCTCTTGCTGCGTTTTCGTCAGCTGTTTTTTTCGGAGCTTCTGTTTGATATTGCTGATATTTAGTTTGAGCTGCGTCAGCTTTTTTCTTAATCTCAGCTTGTTTAGTATCTAAGAATGTTTTAAGATCAGCATCTGCTTTCTTTTTCTCCGGCATAGCGTTAAGAACTCCCATTACATCTAAAGTAGCAATTTTTTGAGCTTTTGCCATACCTACAGATACAACCATCATTACTGCTGCAAATAATACACTTAATTTTTTCATAACTGGTAAATAAATAATTTAATTTGTTTTTAGATTTTAAAATATAGCAAAAGTTAATTTTTAAAACTTATTTTTTGCCTTTGCTATTTGTTTTTTCCTTCTTGTCTGTTCCTTTCAGCAAAACAGACAATACTTTCTCGGTGTAATCATATTTTGACTGAAGGAAAATAACACTAATGTTATTGCTTTTATCAAGAACTATGCCCAATCCATTTTTTTCGGACATTGTTTTGATGGCTCCCCATATCTGATCCTGAAAAGGCAAAACAAGGTTTGTTCTCAGTTTTGTGATCTCACCGTTAGCTCCAAAACGTAAGCTAGTAGTAGTTTTAATATTTTTATCAAGGTCTACAACTTCTTTTTCTCTCAATTTAAGCTGATCTCCTATCAATAATACTTTTTCACTTTCAAAAGCAGCTTTTTTTCTTTCATATTCAGATTGAAGACTTTGAAGTTCTGACTCCCAGGTATCGATCTGAGAATTCAGTCTTGCTTCAGCTTCTTTATACTGAGGTAATTTATTTAAAATTTCATTAGTATCCACTACTCCTATTTTCTGAGCATTGCTGAATCCAAAAAGCAATAGTAATGCGAACGTGAAAGTTATTTTAAAGTGCTTCATATCTGTAATTATAATGTTTGGTTCATCAAGAAGTGGTTTCTCCATCCTGACTTATCACCTGATAATGTCTTATCAAGACCAAGTGCAAAGTCAAATCCGATCAATCCAAATGCTCCCATATAAACTCTTACTCCTATACCTACTGATCTTTTCAACTGGAATGGGCTGTAAGAACTCCATGAGTTCCATACGTTACCTCCTTCAGCAAATGTCAATGCATAGATTTTTGCAGTCTGGCTCATTGAGATCGGGTATCTTAATTCTAAAGTAAATCTGTTATAGATTGTACCACCACCTGTCTGAGTAATATCATCTGCCTGACCTCCTTCTGTGCTGGCATTTTCATACCCTCTTAAAGGAATCAATTCTCTACCGTCATATCTACCTCCGAAAAGACCTGTACCTCCCATATAGAATCTTTCAAATGGCGGAGCTCCCAGTTTGCTGTTATATCCGTCCATGAATCCCATTTCTGCAGAAGATCTTAAGACAAGTTTTCCAATGATCTCATTGTATACATCTGCCTTGAATTTAATCTTATAGAATTCCATCCACTTATATTTGTCGATAGCTGACATTGTGGAGTAATCTTTCTTTTTGAACAATGAGTATGGAGGTGTCAGTTTTGCTGAAAGCTCAATATTGGATCCCATTGTAGGGAAGATTGGGTCGATACCTGCAGAGTTTCTGCTCAACCCTAAGTTCACACTGAAGTTATTAGCAGAACCATAACTCTCTGTAGTATTTCCAAACTGGAATGGATAGTTATTGAAGTCATACTTCTGGAACTGTAATCCTGTATAAAGCGAGAAATAATCATCCGGCCAGTTTAATAGTCTGTTTAAACCAGCTGAAGCGGAGAAAATGTTAAGCTTTTGAGCAGCTCCGTATTGATCCGTATATCTTACTCTGGAATTGTTCAAACTGACAGAAAGGGCTGTTGCTCTTGTACCAAATAACCAAGGTTCTGTAAATGATACACCGTAGTTTTGGAAGTACTGTCCTGCCTGCACCTGAATAGAGAACGTTTGTCCGTCTCCTTGAGGTACTGGTTTGAAGTCCTTAAACTTAAGGAAGTTCTTTAATGAGAAGTTATTAAAAGTTAATCCTAAAGTACCAATGAAGCTGTTACCACCGTAACCCGCCTGCAGTTGCACCTGAGAAGATCCTTTTTCTACAAGCTTCCAGTTAATATCAACGGTATTATCTACCTGATTTGGCTGGATATCCTGACCGATCTGCTGAGGGTCAAAGAATGACATCCCTGCTAAATCGAAATATGTTCTTTTAATTTCCGTTTTCTTGAATAGCTCTCCCGGTTTTGTTCTCAGTGCTCTAAGGATAACGTGGTCATGGGTTGTAGTGTTCCCCTGCCATGTCACTTTATTCCATGTAGCCTGTTCTCCTTCATTAATTCTAACTTCAAGGTTTACAGCGTCTCCTGATACTGATTTTTCAACAGGTGTAACATTAGAGAAAAGGTAACCGTTGTTCATGTAAACAGATTTGATATCTGAATCATCTTCTTTACCTCCGTCTTCTCCAACTTTTTTGTTGAATCCTACTGCATCGTAAATATCTCCTTTTTTATATCCTAATAATCTCTGTAAATATTCTGTAGCGTATACTGTATTCCCCGTGAACGTAACGTCCCCGATGTAATATTTTTTACCCTCATTAAGTTTTACATTGATTTCGTAGTTATTTCTTTTGTTTCTCCAAACTGAATCTGAAACGATTTTCGCATCTCTATATCCCAGGGAGTTATAATAACTGATAAGACCTTGCTTATCTTCCTGATATTTATCTTCAATGAATTTTGAGGATTTCAAAATACCACCAATACCGAAACGTTTTTGTTTTGTTTCTTTGAAAGCTTTGTTTCTAAGCTTTCTATCGGTTACATTTTCATTTCCTTCAAATTCAATATGATCAATCTTAATTCTTTTTCCCTTCTCTACATTAATAGTCCAGTCTACTAAAGCAGGGTCTCCTGCATTTACTTTATCCTGAATACTGATTTTGGCATCTGCAAAACCTTTTTTAATGTAATCTTTAGGAACATTTGTTTTAAGACTAGAAACTAAGTTTTGAGTAATCTTAGTTCCTGGTTTAAGGTTGTTATCCTTTGCCAGCTTTTCGCTCTTAGATTTACCAATTCCCTTTCCTGCGAATTTCACTTCTCCAAGTTCTTTCAGATCCTGCAGGTGAAATTTCAGAACGATTGTCTGTCCTTCAATGCTTTGAACATAAACTTCCACTTCAGAAAAAGATTGGGTATCCCAAAGTTTTTTAACAGCATTGCTGATTTTCTGCCCTGGAATGTCTACGCTTTCTCCTTTAGTAAGACCTGTAAATCTTAAGATCTGAGCTGGTGTATATTTTTTTACCCCATCTACAACGATGTCTTTCAGTGTATAAGTGCCTGCCTCATTTTCTGCGTGAACAGCATTATTTACTTTTGTGCTGTCTTGTGGAGTTACTTGTCCATAAAAATGCGCTGAAGCAGCAAACATAATGATGGGTAATAGTCTAAACTTCATTTTATCGAGTCTTTCTTTTCTTAAAATTTTATTGGCCTTTTACTTGTTCACCGGTTAAACCGTATCTTCTTTCTTTGTTTTGATAATCTACAATACATTGGAAGAAAATATCTTTGGTAAAATCCGGCCACAGAACATTTAAAAACTGTAGTTCTGCATAAGCGATCTGCCAAAGCAGGAAATTACTTATTCTTATTTCACCGCTGGTTCTGATCAGTAAATCTACAGGAGGAAAATCTTTTGTGTAAAGGTAGCTTTCAAATAAACTTTCGTTAATATTTTCTATCTCTACTTTTCCTTCTTTTACATCAGAACTTATATTTTTAACGGCTTCAAGTATTTCATTTTGTGAGCCATAGCTTATAGCCAATACAAGGTTTCCTTTTGTGTTTTCTTTTGTGAGTTCTACCACACGCTCTAACTGCTCTTTTACTAAAGGAGGCAGTTTTTCAAGGTTCCCTATCACATGCATTCTTAATCCTTTGCTGAAGATTTCCTCTGCCTCAAGCAGTAAGGTCTCTACCAACAGGTTCATAAGAGTATTCACTTCTTCAGTTGGACGGCTCCAATTTTCTGAAGAGAATGTATAAAGTGTTAGGTAAGGGATATTAATCTCATTACAGGCATTAATGGCATTTCTTACTGCATTAATGGCATTTTTGTGACCGAAAGTTCTTTCCTCGCCACGAGATTTTGCCCATCTTCCATTACCATCCATAATGATGGCTACGTGTTTTGGTAAATTCTCAGAATTTATTTTATCTTTAATCAACGACATATTATTCACAATAACATGGAGGTCTTCCGAACGAATACGTGAGTCCTAAACTGAAAGTATTCATCCAGTCGTTCGATCTTCCATCTCCAATATTTCTCTTTTTAATAAACTCTGCTTCTCTTTCCTTAGAAACTGCATAATAATTTCCTGACTGCAATAATGAACCTCCTGTTGATGGGTCCAAAATATCTGAATTAAAAGAAGTTTTTACATCTTTGTCAAGGATCTTACTGTGATCCAACTGATCCGTCAATGTATATCTGAATGTAGCTTCTGCAAATATAGCCCAAGAATGGTTGAATTTATACTTCAAGCCCACCCCAAAAGGAATATGCATCGTTACTTTTTTCCCTAATGAATACTCTGTTTTGGTAGTGAAATCCAATTCATTGATTGGAGCCTGCGCCACACCATCCGCATCTCTTCTGAAATCATTCACAAGATTTGCTTTAGGAGCATCAAACATCAAAGCACCAACACCTCCGAAGATATAAGGGCTCAGCATGCTGATCTGCTCATTATTTACCGGGAAAAAGTTATATTCAAACATTAAACTTGCCTCATACACGTTATTTTTTCCGTATGAGTTTCTATTTCTTCTATAATCTTCTTTCGCAGCTTTATCACTAAACTGAATCTGGTTGTATCCTAAATCCAATCTAACGGTCTGATGCGGGTTAAAATTAAATCTATATAACAAACCTCCATAAAATGGGATGCCCCAATCTGACACTCTGTTTAAATCCAACGGCTTCTGTAAAATATAATTTGTCCTTCCTACATCTCCCACTAGGTTACTCATACCTAGACGAACTCCCAATTCGTTTCTTTGTGCTTTAACACTTACCACTCCAAGGAAGGCAAGGAAGCTAAACAATAATTTTTTATTCATAAAAGAATATGGATTTATGGTTATTTTAAAATTTAATTTTTGCAAATATAAAACATTTTTATATTAATGATAATCTTAATGTTTAGTTAAAAATAAACAAAAAAACATAATTTGTTATAAAGTAAACGGCAAAGTGGCAAAAATATTCTTTTTTTCATAGAATGAAAATACATTAAATATGAAAAAACCCCCATTAAATGAGGGTTTAATGCTTTATTTTTTATTAAATAATACCTGTACTTTATTTCTGATCCTTATCAACAATGGCTCTTTATAATTTTTATCCTCATCAAAATATCCGTAACCATAGCCATATCCGTAGCCATAACCGTAACCGTAGCCTTGTTTTGTATTATAATCATTATAAACAAGCCCCAAGTTATCTATCTCATCATTATGATATTTATCCGTAATCATTTTCAGCATGTACTTTTCTGTGTATTCATGACGCACAACATAAATATTGGCATCAGAATGCTTCATCAGCTCATATGAATCTGCCACTAATCCTACCGGTGGTGAATCTATAATAATGAAATCATATTTTTCTTTCAGTTCTTCTATAAATTTGATATTTCTCTGGCTCATTAAAAGCTCAGAAGGGTTTGGCGGTATAGGACCAGAAGTGGCAACATCCAGATTTGGGATTTTTGTTTTGTTGACAATCTGATCAATTCCTACTTCCCCTGTCAGATAATTTGAAATACCATATTTATTATCAATCTTGAAGTCTCCGAAGATTTTTGGTTTTCTAAGGTCCATTCCCAATAAGATTGTTTTTTTATCACCCAATCCAATTACAGATGCCAGATTAATGGAAATATAGGTCTTCCCTTCTCCTCCGATGGATGATGTGATTAATATGACTTTACCTTTCTGATCTTCATTATCCATCAAAAATCTCATATTAGCCCTTATCCCTCTGAAAGCTTCTGATACGGACGATTTTGGCTGCTCCAGAACAGTAAGCATATTTTCATTGTTGTTATTTCCGATAACTCCAAGAAGCGGAATTTTTGTAGCGCTTAAAAGTTCTTTGATATTTCTGATCTTGTTGTCAAACACTTCACCAATCAGGATAAATAATAATGGAAGCAGCAACATTCCTGAAATAATAGCTGTTTTTGCCAGTTTAACATTAGGTCCAATTGGTCTTTGTCCTAAATTTTTAGCCGGGTCAATGACTGTTATATCGGATTGATTGGTAGCCATTCTCATCTTCGTATCACTCTGTCTTCCCAAAAGGCTGTTATAAGTAGCTTCAATCATATTATAACCTCTTTCTGCATCCAGATATCTTCTTTCTTTTTCAGGATAAGTTGCTAAATCAGAATTGGCGCCAGCCATTTCACGATCTATTTTATTGATTTCTTCATAATATCTGTTATAATAGTTTCTCAAACTATTGGATGACCCCATTCTTGCTTCATCAATAAGCCTGTTGATTTCTCTCATAGGCTCTGATGACGGTTTATAAATAGTAGCCATTTCTGCTTTTTTGGTATATAAAGCTCTAAGTTCAGAAACCGTTGCTGTGAAAACACCATCTTCAAAACCAGCTGCATTTGTTCCGATCATTTTATCAAAATTCTGAGACTGAAGGGTGTTCTTGATATTGTTCAGAGAATTGATTTTGCTTATGATATCTGCTTTTTTAGCTTCAAGTTCTTTTATTTTTTCAAGAGATTTTTCATCTCTGTCTTTAATGTTATAAAGTTTTTCAGAAGTCTTTAAATAATTAAGCACATTTGCGCTTGAATCAAGTTTTTTGCGGATGTTTGTAAGGTTGTCTTTTAAGAAAATATCTGTATTCTTATTAACGATATTTTTATCTGCAAGTCTCTTTTTCTGTAGTTCTGCAACGGATTTGTTCAGAAAGTTAACTGTACTATTAAGGTTGTAGCCTTTTTTAGTAATGATCATAATAGACCTGATTTCTTTATCAAAGTCTACGCCTGTGGTGGAAACAATTTCATCTACACTCTGGTTTACAGAGTTTAAATTAATAATAATATTGTCCAGCTTAATTTTGGTAGCAACAGGATTTTGAAGCAGTCTGAATCTCAGGTTAGGAGAAGTATACCACTCATTAATTTTGATGGTTTTATCTGCCGGTCTGCTATAACGGTTAATATCCTGGAACCCTTCTACTTCATAGTTATATAAACTTGTAGACTCTCCTTCTTCAGGCAAAATCACCTGATAAGTACCATTTCCTTTCGGTATCAGCGTAATAGGATAATTGATCTGCTGAAGATGACTTTTATCAATCTGAAGAAAAACCGGTGAATCATCTTTGTCCAGATAAGTAGATTTTATAAGCCCTTTGGTAGAATAGTTCACAAAAAGATCTAATTCTTTCACCAAAAATTCATTGTGAGATCTGGATAGAAGCATTTTCTTCAAATAAAGCCCATCCTGATTTCCAGTATCTCCCCAAATGAAGTTGATAGATTGGTTAGACTGTGTTGGCAAAAATTCTGAACCTTTACTGGAAGTACTTAATGATAAGTCTGATGCATAAATATTTTGTGCATAATATTTACTGTATACCCACGCCATGGCATATCCAATGATAAACATCAATACAAACCAGTACCAGTTTTTAAGAATCCTTCTTAAAAAGTGTTCTAGATCAAATAACGCAAATGTCCCGGATTTATCTTTCTGAGAATTATTCTTCTCTGCAGTGTTTACTCTTTCTGGAATCATGGCTAAAGATTTTTAAGGAGTAAATAAATAGATAATGCAGTAGTAATTACAGAAACTCCTGTAGTTAAAGTCTGGATAGGGTCTTTTCCGAATCCATTTAAGCTTTTCGCTCTTGTATTCAGATAGATTTCATCTCCATTCTGCACATAATAATACGGAGAGTTCATAAGGTCTTCACGGGTAAGATCTATTTTGGCAATTTTGATTCCTTCCGGAAGTTTTCTGTGGATAACGACTTCTCTTTTATCAATAGTTCTGTTCAACCCACCATTAATAGCCAGTGCCTCAGTAATGGTAAGAGTATTTTTGTGGACTACTTTCTCGCCAGAAAGTCCTGTAGTTTCCACGTCACCAAGAATATAATAGGTAATACCGTCTGTATTCAGTCTTACTTCAGATTTACCTTCCTGGAAATTTTCATTTACTTTATCCTGAATTTCTTTTGTAATATCGTCTAAAGTTCTCCCTTCAGCTTTTACATATCCAATCCCGAACACATTGATATCACCATTGGAATCAACCTTCAGTCCGTTAAAATAAAAATTCATATTTCCGCCTCTGCCTCCTCCGGCATTAGCGCTAACCACACCTCCTATACTACCACCTCCTGATATTGCAGAACTAGTTACCCCTCCGCCGGCAACTCCGCCTGAAGTATTGTAAGAGGAATAAAACTGTGCTGCATCACCTTTGGGAGTGGTCACAATATTAAGATTAAGGATGTCATTTTTGGTAATCCTGTACACGGGAATATTGTACGGGATAAGACCTTCTTCGTTAATGACAAGGCTTTCGCTTGGCTGCAAGTACCTCACATCCTTTGTTGTGATACATGAGGTAACTAAAAAAGGGAATATTAAAAATAAATATTTAAAATTCTTCATCATATTTGAATATTGTTTACAAAAGTAATATTTAATTGTTAATTTTTGTTATTTCTTAATCGATATAGCAAATCTGGCAGATAAGCTCCGAAAAAGCCCAGTGAAATAATCACCAATAATAACAGATTGACATCAATATGTCTTAAATAATAAGCAACTCCCACAATCATCAAGTAGTAAAGAATGATATAAAAAGTGGATCTTCTGTGGGTAAGATTTAGCTTCAACAGCTTATGGTGAATGTGGTTTTTATCAGCGTCAAAGGGTGATTTCTTATTGTAAAGCCTTATAAATATTACATTTAAAGTATCTACAATCGGAAGAATCAGGATTGCTACAGCTACTACAGGAGCAGACTGAAGGTGATACCTTGGTACATCTACAAGGTTTTTATCAATAAAAATATCTATGAAACAAATGGAGGTAAAAGCCAGTAAAAAGCCAAGCAGCATGGACCCGGTATCTCCCATAAATATTTTATGGGTACGATAGTTGGACAGGTTATAATACAGGAAAGCCAATACAGTCCCAATAATAACAACAGACAATACTACCAGGGGATAATTATATTCTCCCAACCGGTAATAGCTTATTCCAAATAAAGCACTGCAGATTACAGAATAACCGCCCGCCAACCCGTCAATCCCATCGATCAGGTTGAAAGCATTGATCAGAATAATAAAGGTAATAATACTGAATATTACACTTACAAAATACTCCAGTTCATAGACTCCAAATATTCCAAATAGGCTTCTTATTCTAATATCTGAACCAATAACCACCAGTGAAGACACTACAATTTGTGCAACAAGTTTCTTATAAGCTCTCATCACAACAATATCATCCATTACCCCTACATAAAGCAGGATAATCAATGAAGCAAATAAAAATTTGTAGAGGTCAAACAGCTCATAGGCAAAAATAGAAGCACAGATTCCAATTGAATAGAAAATGGCAATTCCTCCAAGGTTAGGAATTTCTCTAAGATGCGAACTTCTTATCCCAGGCTCATCCATCAGGTTCTTCCTTCTTGAGATCTTGACGATAGTAGGAATAGAGAAAAAGGTAATTAAAAAAGCGAATACGAAACCAAGTCCTATTTTTACATAGAAAATAGGTATTCCCGATCCGCTTAAGAACAATTCAAAATTTTTCATTCTTTCTTATTCAGCACTTGCATCTCTCAATAAAAACTCATAATGTAGAACTTATAAAGAACTTCATCATCACTTTTCTATTGCTCGAAACAATAGCACGTACATTTGTGTTTATTAAATCAACTTTCTTATCAATCTTTTCTGTCCTCCAAAAAACAACAGATAAAAAATTTTTTTCTTCAAAGGCAAAGATAAAAGATAATTCTTACCAAAACGACTATACTTCAATATATCTTGAATTTTTATTTGTCTTTCCTTCATAAAAAGAACCAACTGATCAGACATACTATAAAATATTTCTTCTTTTTTCACAAAGGCCAGATAGGCCAGAAATGAGTAAACCCCTTCAAAAATCTGGAAGTTTTTTAACTCCTCTTTTTTATGAGAATATTGAGATTCATTAAATATGTTTTCCACATCAGCTACTGCTTTCAGCATATCAAGCCCTTTTTCCGTATGGGTTTTCGTAATAGAATCAGTACGTTCAAGATACTGATAATGGAAATTTTGGGTCTGAGCAATGGTATCACATTCCAGTAAAAGTTGTGGGATCAACTGAATATCTTCAAAATGAACTCCTTTTTTAAATCTTCTTTGATGAAAAAGTTCTTTTTTGAACAGCTTATTGCATGCAAAATAACTGATATCCGAGAACACTGAAAAATTATTTTCAAGGACTATTTTCTCGGGCATGTTGGGAAGCTGAGTCAGTTTTTGGGAAACCTTCCCGGTTTCGTCAACTTTCTGAATATTGCAGATCACCATTTTTGCCTGATGTTTTTCTGCTAAAAGAAGCATTTCTTCAAACATTGTTTCGGAAACATAGTCATCACTGTCTACAAAACCTATATAATCTCCGGCAGCCCTGTCAAGCCCAAAATTACGGGCATCACTTAAACCTCCGTTTTCTTTGGTAAAAGCTTTTATTTTTTCCGGATATCTTTGTGCATACCCTTCAATGATTTTTTCAGAATTATCTTTACTCCCATCATTTATTACGAGAATCTCAATATTAGAAAGACTCTGGTTTACAAGGGAATCAAGGCATTTTGTCAGATAATTTTCGACATTATAAACAGGAACAATAATGGATATTTTTGAGGGAACATTTGTCATACATTAAATTTTCGTCAGTCTTGCATTCAGCCATCCTTTTTTGGCTTCATCAAAATCCTTTCTAGAACACGGAATGCAATTGTCTATATTTTCATCATCACCAAAATACCACAAATTACTGAAAGTATCACGCTTGAATGCATATTGTCTGTCATCTATCAAAACATAGAACAGCTCATAATGTCTTTCCTTTGGGTGGGAATGCTGGATATTGATTCCTTCGATCAGATACCATAACATTTGTGCTAAAAGCTGGTGGTTCAACTGGTTTTCTGAATAAATATTATAATTAAAAATTCCTACAGATTTCAGATTTTCACTCAATCCGATTTCTTTCATGTAGGCACAAATCTCTCTTCTGTTTAATCCATTTACCTGTGGATTCATGGAAAAAGGTTCGCTGAAACTTTCCACAGCATCACAATTTACGGTCACCAGATCTGCTTTTCTGAAGAAAGGTTCTGTTTTTTCTGTAGAATTCATCATTTCAGCAAGGCGGATAATATCAAACTCAACTTCTTTGATTAATCTCACTGAATCCATTTCATTCAAATGCTTCTGGTAACCTAAATGATGGTAATTTTTAATAGAGAAATTCTTGGCTCCGAAAATTTTACCCAAGAAAGTATGTTCATTGATTGTTTCACCCTGTTGAAGTGAGATAATATTACTGATCTGCGTATAATTGATATTTTTCTGATGAAAATTCAAAGCAGAAAATAATGAGAAAGCAAAATCATTGGATCCGCCCACAATTACCGGAATTGCTCTTTTGTAATGACATGCCGACAGGACTTCCTGCAAAATATAATGGGTATCCTGAACAGACTTCCCAGACACCAGGTCTCCAAGATCCACAACCGGAATTTCAAAATCCATCTGAGAAAGTTTATAAAACTCGTTCCTCACCGCTGTAAAATCCTGTACTTCTGCATCTCCGTCCACTCCTCTGTAATCCGACACAAACAAAAGAACAATACTGTCTTCTTTGATATCTTTTGTAATCCGATTTCCTATCTGCCAGCTTTCTGTTTTGAAATTTCTTGGTGAAATGATAAAGTCTTCGAAATCCATATTTTAATTTGAAATGTAATAATTGATTAATTGCTTGATGTAACAAACATACAAAAAACATAGGAACTGAGTAAAGCGTGGATAATTTTGTTCATAAAAAAACCATCAATAATCGTAAACGGTTTTACCCAGCACCTTGTCAAAGTTTAAAACCTTGATAAGGGAGCTCAGGTTTTATTTCAATTTTTATATTTTTAGAAGCTTTATAAAACAAATCCGTCTCACATAGTATATGAGACGGATATTTTATTCTAATTTGTGCACTAGCTCATTAGCACTTTCCAAATGACTGACTGATAATTGTTATTCCAGCAATAATAATGTTAACTCTGATTCCTGTTGGAATTCCCCAGGTAGTACAGATAGATAAACAAGCCTGACCAGCCGTTCCATTAGGAATACTTAATGGGATACTGAAACAGTATTTTCCAAAACCTAAAGGTAAGTTGATACAAACTTTATTGTTCTCAACAGTAATTGATATACACTCTGCTGTTACAAGAAGATAACCTGCGCTGGCGTTGGCAAGGCTTAAATCCGCATCTGCCCCTGATGAACGACGATTTGCCTGACTGTCTTCGTGTGATCTTTTTGCCGCTTCTAATGCGTGCGAGATAGCTTCTTTGCTAAAATTAAATTCTGACATGATTTTATAGTTTTGTTTTTTCTTACTCGTTTGGCTTTTCAGAATCCGCCTCGTTTTTAAAGTGGTTTCTGAACTCCACTGTCTGTAATATTACGATGTAAATCTATAGAATTAAAATACTGAATATCACAGTCTTAGTACTGAATTTTCCATTTGCGTATTTATACTTAGAGCTAAGTAACAAGCGTGTGTAAAGATTAATTCTCTACTTTGAGATATTTATTTAATAATTATCATTCTTTAATTTTTATATTTTTTGAAATGATTCTCAATGAAAAAGCACAAGTTAAAAACTCATGCTATCACTTAATACCAGACTTAATAAAAGCAAAAAAGCACAGAACAAAATCTGTGCTTACTTATCTTATTAAATTAAAGACTATTTATTTCTTAGCTGCAGGTTTCTTAGCCGCAGGCTTTTTTGCTGTTGTAGTTGTCTTCTTAGCAGTGGCTGCTTTTTTAGCTGCTGGTTTTTTCTTTTCTGCAAAAGCTTTAGGATCCTGATCTGTGATCCATTTTTTAACCTCATCTAAAGAAAGCTCTTTCAACTCATCTGCTTCGTATTTTGTATCGTCAGCTTTCTTCGGGATTTTAAACATTGCTTTTCCGAATTTGATGAAAGGTCCCCATCTTCCGTTTTCAATGGAAATTTTTTCTTTTTCCCACTGCTGGATATATCGGTTGGCTTCTTTTTCAAGTTTCGCATCAATCAGTTCATTGATATCGCTTTGAGAAAGATTTTCAAAGTCATATTTCTTTGGGACATTTACGAAAATAGCTTTGTATTTAATAAATGGTCCGAATCTTCCTGTTCCTTTCGTTACCGGTTCCCCTTTATAAGTAGCAATTGGAGCATCCGCAATTTTCTTTTCATTGATAATTTCTTCTGCACGTTTCTGATCTACAGAAAGAGGGTCTTCTCCTTTCGGAATGCTGATATAGGTTTCTCCCCATTTCACATAAGGTCCAAATCTACCAACACCTACAGAAACTGGCTGTCCGTCAACTTCACTTAAATCGAAAGGCAGTTTGAATAGTTCTAATGCCTCTTCAAAAGTAATGGTTGCAATATTTTGTCCTGTCATTAATGAAGCAAAAACCGGTTTCTCTTCATCATCAGTTTCTCCAATCTGGATCATTGCCCCAAATCTTCCGATTCTTGCATGAACATTTTTACCCGTCTTCGGATCTACCCCTAATAGCCTGTCTCCGGTTGCACGGTCTGCATTTTCTTCTACGTCTTCAATTCTTGGGTGGAATTTTGAGTAGAAATTCGTCATCATTTCCTTCCATTTCTGGTCACCACTTGCAATTTCGTCAAAACTTTCTTCTACTCTTGCTGTGAAGCCATAATCAAGGATCTCTCTGAAGTTATCCGTCAGGAAATCATTTACCACTTCACCTATATCTGTAGGAATAAATTTATTTTTATCACCTCCGAATTTCTCTTCAAGAACTACTTTTTTGATCTTATCTTTGGCTAAAGACATTTTGATCACTTCACGCGTATGCGGCTCAATTTCTCTCTTATCCACATATTCTCTATTCTGAATCGTCTGAATCGTTGGAGCATAAGTAGAAGGTCTACCAATCCCTAATTCTTCAAGTTTTCTCACCAATCCTGCTTCGGTATATCTTGCACTTGGTCTTGTGAATTTTTCAGTAGCGATAATGGTTTTATAGTTCAATACCTCTCCTACACTTACTTTAGGCAGCAATTTATCATTGTTCTCCTCATCTTCATCTTCTGTCTTCACAATACCGTAAGCTTTCAGGAAACCGTCAAAAATGATCACCTCTCCCTGCGCTTCAAAATGGTGGGGTAATGATGCATTCCCGATTTCGATCACAGTCTTTTCAATTTTGGCATTGGCCATCTGAGAAGCCAGTGTTCTTCTGTATATGAGTTGGTATAACTTATTCAGTTGTGTATCTCCTATACTTTTCACTCCAAAATCCGTAGGACGGATCGCTTCGTGAGCTTCCTGTGCTGAAGCAGATTTTGTAGTATAATTTCTTGGAGAAGAATATTCTGCTCCGTATTCTGATGTAATTTGTTTTTTAGCTCCTTCAATTGCTTCCTGAGAAAGGTTTACGGAGTCTGTTCTCATATAGGTAATGTACCCTTCTTCATACAGTCTTTGTGCCAGACGCATGGTGTTGGTTACATTATATCCAAGTCTTGAGGAAGCTTCCTGCTGTAGTGTAGAAGTTGTAAATGGAGCTGAAGCGGAACGTGTACCCGGCTTGGTTTCAACATTCAGAACTTTAAATTCTGTAGTTTTTGCCTGCTCAAGAAATTTTTCTGCATCTTCTTCTTTTTCAAAGTCTTTTTTCAGTTTAGCAGCTATTTCCTGCTCTGTTTTATTTAAAAAGATTCCGTCAAGTTTAAAACTTGCTTTTGGTGTAAACTCACGAATCTCTTTTTCTCTTTCAACAATTAATCGTACTGCTACAGACTGTACTCTTCCTGCAGATAATCCCGGCTTTACTTTCTTCCATAAAACAGGTGACATTTCAAAACCTACAATTCTGTCCAGCACTCTTCTTGCCTGCTGGGCATTCACTAAGTTCTGATCTATATCTCTCGGATTGTCGATTGCTTTTAGAATGGCATTTTTAGTAATCTCGTGGAAAACAATTCTTTTTCTGTTTTCAGGCTTCAATTTCAACTCATCCGCCAGGTGCCATGCAATAGCCTCCCCTTCGCGGTCCTCATCGGAAGCGAGCCATACCATATCTGCTTTCTTTACTGCAGCCTTTAATTCGGTTACCAATTTCTTCTTGTCTGCGGAAACTTCGTAATCGGGACTGAATGTAGTAAGGTCTATCCCCATTCCTTTTTTAGGTAGGTCCCGGATATGTCCAAAACTGGATTTCACTTCAAAATCCTTTCCTAAATATTTCTGAATAGTTTTTGCTTTTGCCGGGGACTCTACGATTACTAAATTTTTCGACATTCTAACTAAAAATTTTTGCAAAAGTAAAGCTTTTTTATTATATACTTTTTGTAAAACGGGTTTAATTTAACAATCCAGATGGTTTATACCCCTTTTCAGCACCCATTTTTTAAAGATTCAAGTCCTTTGTAGTGTAGGTTTTAGAGCGTTATATAGTTATCAACATTTCATGATATAGAATTTTTCATCAACCGTCATAGACGTAAAAGATATGTTAAGATGTAAAAAAGCAGAACAAGACACATCATTCTGCTTTTTAAATCCTCATTTTCAGAATTTATCGTTTGATAATTTTCACAACCGCTTCCGAATTATTTATTCTTATCAAATACACTCCTGCACTCAAAGATGACAGATCTGTCTGATTAATTATAAACTGGCCGGACTTCACCATTTGTCCCAAAGCATTAAAAATCTGGAAATGATATTCTTTATTCTCCGAAGCCCTGATATACAAAATATTGTAAACCGGACTTGGATATAAAGTAATCTTGTTCTCTGACATTTTAAATTCTGCATTCGCAGTACTCAATGTCGGACTATTGGCAATTATTGTTATTCCGGAAGCAGGTCCTTCTTCATTACCGTTTGTATCATATTCTATTTTTACACATCGGCATCCCGCACCAAAATACGGATCGTTATTATCATGAAAAACCATAATCCTGTTGCTGGTAGAAGCAGCATCAAAAAGCACATTAACCGGTCTTCCCAAATAATTTGAATTCAAAGCTGCCGTCCACACAGCCGGATATTGAAAATTGAGAACATTGAAGGTTCCCTGTGCTGTCTGATTCGCAATCACGCTTCTGAAACCTCTTGACCCGGAATCAGGATAATTTCCTAAAGAATATACAGAATTATTAAAGATATATCCTACTGTAGCATTGGTAGAATTTCTCACCCTGGTTCCTAAGTAATCAGTGGCAATATTATATGATGTAGCTACATTTTTATCTTTTTTATACCAGGGAGTCTGCCCGAAATCACTTCCTGAAACCAAAGCGACATTCATCAGATCTGGAATTCGCCATCCTTCCGGACAAGGATCGAAAGGAGATTTCTTGCCCCCTCTTCCCCATCTGTCAGGAGCCAGATTGGGTTCTGTTGCCAGCCAGTCAGTTCCGTTGGTATAGTTGGGTGTTGCACTATTATAAGGAGCAAACGTACTTGGAATCATATATACCAAAGGGTTTTTAACCGAATAAGACAGTATCTTGGAAACCCGATCTACCGGCTTATCTGTGCTCTGCACATTAGCTGCTGCAGCGTAGGTATTGTAAGGAACTATATAACTACCGGAAAGATTATTATAATCAGCCGAAGTAAGCACAGTATAGGAAACAGTTCCATTGGCTGCAGCAGTTCCTAAAGAAATATTGTAGAAACTTCTGTTGTCTGCATTTTGGAATGCAGGAATAGGATCTTTTCTTCCCCATTGATAGTGCAATCCTGTAGAAGCGCGTATTTTCAGAAGCTCATCGGCAGTGGGCGCAAGAGGATTTGCAACATTAGGAAAAGCATCTGTTGCCCCAAGATTACGATCCATGAAAGTTGTCTGGAATATCACATCCGCTTTGTTTACATAATTCACATAATTTGTCACTGCCGCAGGAGGCTCTGTAGTATAGGTATAAGACTGTATAGGAGAATCTGTAACCCAGATGTGCCAACTCCAATATACCGGAGCTGATATACTGCCGTTATGTAAGGTTATTACAGCATTTCCACTCTGGTCAGGAGCTATTTCTACAGCTATCTTTGAATTAGCAATACCCTGTAATGAAGAAGGTGACGGATTTACTATTGAAATTTTACTGATAAGACCGGTATTCGTAGTCCAGAGAACATTTCCTTTTAAATTATTAAAATTGGAAGGATTTAATATCTCTGCATTATTCAACAATTGACTTTGTACTGAAAATGCCTTATTTACCGGAATTTCAATGACAGCAGCTGTTCCGCTTTTAACCATCTGGTAGGTATTCGGATTATCTATCCCTTCTTTATATTCTGTGGCTGCAGGCAGATATTCTGTAGGAAAATCATAATCATTGACAAGATATAAAGGATCTTTTATACATCGGCATCCATTGGCGTCTGAAGTATACATTACTGACATAGGAAAGTAATAATAACGTCCTTTGATATTGGGATAATTAGCATCCGGGATATCAGGCTGTGTCTTATCCGGAATCATAGAAAGTCCTCTAACGGTAACTGCCGGAGAAGCATCGAACTGCCGTGCCATAGTAGCTGTCCACAATGCAATATGATGCTGATCACTATATTGTCCCAAATGGGCTGCCCTGATAAGCTGCCCGTTTCCCGGGAAGACTCCCATATTGTATCCTCCAACTGCAGAAAGATCAAAACCAAGATTAGGATACACTTTAAATCCTGCCATAAATACGGGAAGTCCTGCATTAGTAGGTTTTATAATATGATAATTATTGGTTTCAAAAACATTTTTCGCCATATTGGTTTTTACACCGAAAGGAGAAAAGTCTATTCTGATATCGTCCACATAGGATCCGGAGGCAAGATTCGCTACCAGCATAGAAGGTATACGCCATCCGTTGGGACAAGGATCATAAGAAGATTTATCCCTATAAGGCTTTGCTTTGTCATCGGTATTATAAACAGCTTCTATTTTCCCCTGTGCATTATCAGACCAAAGGTTAAGCTCTGAAAGCCTGTTAGTAGGTAAAGTTGTAGATTTTCCAAACCAATTAACAGGCAGATTGATATTATTGTTGTAATAAGCCTGACCGGAATTATCCTCTTTATTGACATAGATAAGACTCAAGGGATTTTTTACAGAAAGCCTTAAGTTATTGGTAACTTCTGCACCGGAGAGTAAAACGAATTTCCTAAGATCATCAATACTTACAGCATTGGTCATATTTTTCGCGGCTCTATGTCTGACTCTTCCTATGGATCCTGAAGCTTCATAGAAATCATTTCCTCTGGTAACCAATGGCGGAATTGGATCTTTTCGTCCCCACTGGTAAAGAAGCCCCATACTTTTGTTCCAGTCTGACGCGGTGATAGAGCTTGTAAGTGCTCCCAAATTCCTGTCCATCCATTTCCAGTCTGTATCCGGAATCACTTCAGTGGTACCATCAGACTTCATCCTTTTAACGTTATTGAAACTTCGATAAACACTCCCATTTGTAGGGTCATCTGTAACCCAGATATGCCAGCTCCAATAGATTTCTCCATTCACCTTAAAAGCCACCACTGCATTACCTTTTTTTGTTTTGTTGATGGGGACTTTGATTTTAGCATCCTGCCCCGTCCCTATTATTTCGAGAGCATAATTTACCCCTGATTTTATCAGACCATGAACATCTTCCCACAGTACGTCTGCAGTCACTGTTCCTACCGGAATCCCATTTCCGTTGAGATAACCGCCTCCTTCCCACATCGCATATGCTTTCTTTACCGGGACCAGCAAACCTTCACTATTCTGACTGGGATCAAAGATGTAACTGTTTGGTGCTTTTTTCCAATCCGGGAGCAACAGTTTTGCCCATTCACCCACCGGCCTGGTGAGTGAGTCTATATGACGAGTAATCAATACATCATGCTCAACTGAGGGAAGATGTCCTCTGACATTACCTTTAGAACAAATTCCCAACGATATCAGGCAGATAGCTGCCGCTAATTTTCCAACTAACCTTTTCATATCTTATGGATTTGAGTGTCATTACCGAAATACAATTTTTAAGCCCTCATCAACAAAAATAGATTTATTTTATAAATAAAAATAAGATATTTATATTATGTTATTAATAATATAATCAAAACCCTTATCAGCAATACAAATCCAAACAACATTTTTGCATAAAAAAAGACAGCTAAAAAGCTGCCTTCATATTTTTCACCTCCAAAATACTATGGAAGAATATGGTTTTTGTAACGTTCTATTGAGAATCGTCCCGCCTTGATATTATTAAAGAGTGAGAAAACAACAAAGTTGAAGACGACAAGTGAAATGATAAACGCATAAATCATGTTCTTGGTTCTCGCAGAAACAACATACATGGCATTTGGAATAATAATATACGAGAACCCAATGAAAGCTCCTGCAAGTCTCGAGGAGAAAATAGGGTTATTTCTAAAGATAAAGTACAGGCAAATACCGATGACAGCATAGTTTCTATGATATTCATAATAAGGGTAAAGCTCTTTCATCTTAGTATCAAAAACAAAAAGAAAGAAGGTCAAAATCGCCATCATCACCTCCGGAATCCCGATACCACCATTCAATCGCTGTACCGTTTCATCCATATATCCGTTGAAACCTTCTACAAGCGTACTATTCGAGGCCATTCCATCCAGGAAGCCTCCAAAACTCCTGTATATTTCAAACGGAGAGAGAAAGACCGAGCCTATAATCATAATCAGCATTACCGTTTTGTTCAGGGGAACACGGGCCAGCCAGTACATTGGCAGGAATAAATAACAGACACTGTGTATACCTGATCCTATAAATATGAAAAATAAGTAATGCCAGAATTTCCGTTCTTTGATGTATCGTATCGCAAAGTAAACGATAAAGGTTCCCAGATTTTGTCTGATCTGCCCACTTTCTCCGATAAAAAAGTTGGGAATAAACATAAAAAGGGTGAAGGTAAACGGATAAAATGTATTGTCTTCTGTATATTCTACTTTAAAGATCATCGCGAAAATAGCAATGACCAGCGTCAGCATATAAAAAGGGGCGTTAAAAAAATTGAGAAGTATTTTATTAATCAATGTATACAGCCACTCTACATCCAGGTTTTCAGATCCTTCCATGTGGAGCATCTTCATAAAGATACTGTAATAGCTTTTGGTATCAGAATAAATATAAATTCCTTTGTAACTTCCGTAGTCAGGACCTACCTCATTTCTAAGCCCGGCAATAAGAATAAAATAAACAGCAAGGAACCAGAACCATTTTTTATCAACCTTTTTTCCATACACTTCCTGAATACTGAAGAACAGCATATAGACGATGGCAATAATATAATATGGATGTAGTAAACTCATGCTAAATCTCTGATGTTTTTTTAAACTGATGATATGCCGTGATAATTCCGGTCAGAATTAAGGGCAGAAAAAGCCTCACCTCCCAAAAAAGGCCTACTAATGTGATCATGATAAGGTAAGGGATTGAAAAGAAAAAATATTTTCCAAAAACGTTTTTGTTTTCTTCGTCAGTACAAAGCCTGTATATAAAGTAAATCACAATGATGGCAAAAATCAATCCTGCAAGATTGAAAGGACTGGAAAAGTTCCTGTTGATATAAAAGCCTTCTACAAACGTAGTTTCATCCTGAACAAGCACAGCTCTTAGTCCCAGATAAGGAACAAGAAAGGCAATAACCAGAGGTATTATTTTCAAGATTATCTGATAATTTCCTTTTTTCAATTCAGCAATATTGAAAAATACCGCGGCAAAGAAAGCAATATTCAGACAGGCTGTTTCTCTTACCAATGTAGAGATTGCGATAAGCCCAATGAGGATAAAAAAGAAGATATTTTTCCTGGTATCCAGAAATTTCAGTGTTAAAAACACACCTGTCAGATAGCAGAAAAGGGCAATAGTATCACAGTTTGTTGGTGCATACTGAGTTATTACGATAAAAAAAACAGATAAAAGGTGGATAATTCTTCTCGCATTAAGGTTTAGCAGAAGTCCTGTGGATTTCAGTTTAAATACAGCATTTAAGATCAGGGAGCATCCAATGAAAAACACACTATTCATCAGGAAAAGCCCATGGTAGAACGGCGTTCCGTTTTTGGACAAAAAATCTTTAAAGAAAGAAAAGGGACCATTGATCAGATCATACATTAAATCTGTCATCTGCACACTCAGGTAATTGGGAATCACTCTGTAGGCGTATACCGAGGAAAATAAAAAGTCAGGCGTTGTTTCTGATGTTTTCAGTCTTGTATAGGAAGATTCAAATCCATAATAAGACATGGCAAACAACAGAAGCGGAAGTACTATTACAAATAGAAATCCGTTTATTTTTTCATCATTTCTTTTCAACATATCTAAAACAGATTCTTATTTTTTAATAATAATTGTTATTTAAAATACATTTTTTTAAAGGGGAACTTTTGCAAAAGTAGAATATTTTTTCATTCTTCCTAGAATATTTTATTGATTTTCAGTCAAAACTTATCTCTAACTATTTTGAACTAATGCTTAAAAAATTAAATTTGCAGACTTGATTTACATGCAATGCATCGTTTTTTTATATTTTTATATTATCTGATTTCCAGAAATAAAATCCTATCTGTACTTACAGCCTTAGGAATTGCTGTTTTATGCCTGTTTTTTGCATCAAAGATCAATTTTGAGGAAGACATCAATCAGATCATTCCTAAAAATGAAAAATCTGATCTTACGGCAAAGGTTCTTAAGCAGCTTAATTTTTCGGATAAGATCATCGTTATTATTGAGAATAAATCTGGCGAAGACAGTTTTCAGCTTTCTGAAACGGCAGACACTTTTTTGCAGAAAATAGAGCCTTTACAAAAGTATATAGGTTCCGTTCAGGGCAAAGTGAATGATAATGAGATTTCGGAAACATTTGATTTCGTCAGCCAAAACTTACCTTTATTCCTTAATGAAAATGATTATAAGGAAATTGACCGCAAACTTCAGAAAGACAGTATTGCCAAACAGGTAGAGAATAATTATATCTCACTGGTTTCTCCAACTAGTCTTGTTACCAAGGAGTTTATCAAAAAAGATCCTTTGGGGCTTACCTTTTTAGGAATTAAAAAATTAAATGCCTTAAACATCAGCAAAGATTTCAAGCTTGAAGACAGCTATATTGTAACCAAAGACGGAAAAAACCTGTTACTTTTTATTGATCCAAAGAATAAAAGTAATGACACGAAAGCCAATGAGGTTTTTGTAGATCAGCTCAACTTAATAAAAGACGGCATTAATAAACAGTTTAAGGGAAAAACAGAGATCAGCTATTTCGGTTCTCCGGTGATTGCTGTAGCCAATGCCAAACAGATCAAAAAAGATATTCAGAATACGGTAGTCATTTCTATGACAGTTCTTCTGATTCTTCTGATCTATTATTTCAGGAATTTCTTTACACCCATCATCGTCTTTTTACCAACAGTATTTTCTGTACTGCTTGCTCTACTCGTCCTTTATTTTATTAAAGATAAAATTTCAGCAATTTCATTAAGTGTAGGAGCTATTCTGATTGGAATTACAATAGATTATGCCCTGCATATTCTTACCCATTATAAGCATAACAATAATATTGAAGAGCTTTATAAAGAAATCACCCAGCCTATTATACTGAGCAGTGCAACAACAGCCGTTTCCTTCTTATGCCTGGTTTTTGTACGTTCTGAAGCGTTGAAAGATCTGGGGCTTTTTGCCGCTATCACCGTTATTCTCTCCTCTGTTTCAGCATTGATTATCGTTCCCCAACTCTATAAGCCCAAAGAAAAAGGAGAACACCTCAACACGAATTTCATTGACAAAATAGGATCTTATCCTTATGAAAAAAACAAACCTCTGATTATAGGATGCTCTATCATCATTCTTGCCTGCCTGTTCGGATTCAGACATGTAGGTTTTAATGAAGATATTGGCGATCTTAATTATATTCCAAAAGACTTGAAAATCAGTGAAGCCAAACTGCAGAAGCTTTCTGATATAACTTCAAAATCTATTTACACCATCTCTTATGGAAATTCTGAAGAGCAGGCATTAACCAGAAATTCTGAACTGAGCAGCTTCCTTGAAAAAGAGAAAAAAGAAGGTAAAATATTAAGTTACAATTCTATTGGAAGCGTCGTCCTTTCAGAAAAGGATCAGCAAAAAAAGATTGAGAAATGGAACAGCTTCTGGAATGATTCTAAGAAAAACAAAACTATTTCCGAACTGGTCAGCAATGGAAACAAATTTGGGTTCAACAGTTCAGCTTTTGACAACTTCAATGAGGTTTTGCATAAAGACTATGCTGCATTAAGCCTGAGAGACTATGAAAAGGTAAAAGCTCTTCAGATCTCAGAATTCATGAGCAGCGAAAATGGTTTTTACACGGTTTCCAATGTGGTAAAAGTAGACGAAAATAAGAGAGATACCTTCATCAAAGATATTGAAAAGAAACATGATGCTCTTGCCATTGACCGCCAGCAAATGAACGAAAACTTCCTCGGCTTGCTGAAGAGAGACTTCAATACGCTGATCAATTATTCTCTTTTAGCAATTGTTCTGACAATTATTGTGTTTTTCAGAAATCTTGAATTAACAATCCTTACCATGTTCCCGATTGTTTTAACGGGAATTGTAACAGCGGGGATACTTTATTTCTTAGGATTAGAGTTAAATATTTTCAGTACTGTAGTATGTACATTGGTATTTGGAGTGGGAGATGATTTCAGTATCTTTCTCACACAGGCTATGCAAAAAGAACACACAACAGGCAAAAATGAACTACCCACCTATAGAACATCCATTATTCTTGCGGTTTTCACTACTATTCTTTCCATTGGGTCTCTGATTTTCGCCAAGCATCCGGCCCTGCATTCTTTAGCATTAGTGGCCCTTATCGGAATGTTTTCTGTTATTATTATTACTTCTACCTTATATCCCTTTTGGTTCAGATTATTCATTACCAATCGTGCAAAAAAAGGTCTTTCTCCCATTACTTTCAGGCTGTTTTTACGGGCTGTATTTTCGTTTTTATATTACGGCTTGGGAGGATTGGTGTTCTCAGCTTTCGGAAGTTTGTTTATTAAAAATGCCAAAGGAAAAACCTTGGACATCATCAAACTGATTCTGGCTAAGTTCTTAACATCGGTACTTTATTTAACACCTTTTGTAAAGAAAAGGGTTATCAGAAATACCGCTGAAGATTTCAGCAAACCGGCTGTTATTATTGCCAATCACACTTCTTTCTTAGATACCCTGGCCATTGCCATGGCTACCCACAAAATCATCTATCTGGTGAATGACTGGGTATATGAATCTCCTGTTTTCGGAAAACTGGTAAAAGCACTGGGCTTCTATCCGGTTTCACAGGGAATTGAGAATGGAATGGATAAACTGAAAGAAAAAATTGCACAGGGATATTCCCTAGTTGTTTTCCCTGAAGCAGAACGCTCGTATACCAATGATGTGAAAAGATTCCATAAAGGAGCGTTCTATCTTGCAGAGCAATTCGGGCTGGACGTCCTTCCGCTTTACATTCATGGCAATTCTGAGGTATTACCGAAGGGAGATTTTATTATTTATGATGGAAGCATTACTGTAAAAGTAGGCAGCAGGATCAGCAAAGGCGATGTGAGTTTCGGGAAAAACTATTCTGAAAGAACAAAGAAGATCAATGCGTATTTCAGAGAAGAGTTTGCTAAACTGAGAGAAGAGATCGAGGATGAAAATTATTTCAAAAAGAAACTGTTCCTGAGCTATCTTTATAAAGACAGTGAAGTGGTAAAAGAAGTAAAAGAAGACTTCAACACCAAAAAATCAGTATATTTCGAACTGAATAAGCATATTTCCAATGAAGCCAACATCCTTCATATGGCCGATGATTTCGGACAGAAAGATGCTTTATTGACTTTATATCAGGCTAGCCGAAGAATTTTTTCTCTGATAAAAGATGATGAAAAAAGAGCAATAGCAGCACATGGCTATCTGGTAAAAAGAAGAAAGATGCAGTACATAAAAGACCTTTCAGAAGTGACTAAAAAGATTGATGTTCTTTTGATCTCACATGATCATTTTAGCTTCAATGATATTCAGGTTCTTCCTGAGACCATCATTTTTGTCAATACAAAGAATGCTTCGTTTGAAAATGAAAATTATACGCTGAAATTTAGTTCTGAGTCATTAAAAGTATTTAAAACTAAATAATAAATATGAAAAACATATTTTTGTAAACGCTAAAGAAAACTAATGAAGAAAAATATACTTGTCATATATTATTCACAAACCGGACAACTCGAAGATATCGTGAGAAATATAGCCCAACCTTTTGAAGCTAAAAAGGAGGCTTACGATATTACGTATTACAACATTCAGCTAAAGGAAGATTTTCCTTTTCCCTGGCCAGGTGATGTTTTTTTCAACACCTTTCCAGAGTCTTATTTACAGATTCCAAAAGAAATTCTGCCTCCTTCGGAAGAAATTCTGAGCAAAAAGTATGACCTTATCCTTTTCGGGTATCAGGTATGGTATCTCACACCATCCATCCCTATTATTTCATTTTTAAAGAGTGGTTACGCAGAACGCATCCTTAAAGATACACCTGTAGTCACTATCTCCGGAACCAGAAACATGTGGATGCTCTCCCAGGAAAAATTAAAGGTATACTTAAGAGATTTACAGGCAAAACTTGTGGGGAATATTGCATTGGTAGACAGACACGACAATTATACCAGTGTATTAACCATTCTTCGATGGCTTACAACAGGCCAGAAAGAAAAATCAGGAATGCTTCCCGCTGCAGGGGTTTCCAATGAAGAAATCACAGGCTCAGTAAAGTATGGCGAGATTATTGAAAGACATTTTAATAATAATGACCTTAATAATTTGCAGCCGGAGCTTGTAAAAAACGGAGCCATTGAAATCCGCCCGTTTTTAGTACGGGTAGAAAAGGTAGGTAATAAAATTTTCACAGTATGGTCTAATCTGATTATAAAGAAAAAAGAGAAACGTCCATTGCTGATAAAATTCTTTAAGGTATATTTGATGGCAGCGATATGGATTATCTCACCTGTCGTTTTGGTTTTACACCTGCTTACAACCCCTATATTTTGGTTTAAAAGACAAAAACAAAAAAGATATTTACAAGGAATTAATTTAAAATAGAATGTACGACGTATTTATAACAAAAGCATCAAAATACTTACCCAATGAGCCGGTAGCGAATGATGAAATGGAGACTTATCTTGGGCTTATCAATGATGCGCCATCCAAAGCAAAATCACTTATCCTAAGAAATAATAAAATCACGACAAGATACTACGCTTTAGACAAAGAAGGAAACCCCACACACTCTAATGCGCAGCTTACAGCCAAAGCAATTGAAGGACTTTTTGACGAAAATTTCAAAAAGGAAGACATGAAATTATTATCCGTAGGAACTACTTCACCAGACCAGATACAGCCTTCTCACGCTTCTATGGTACATGGTGAGCTGAACATCGGAAAATCTATTGAAATTAATACTTCAACCGGTCTTTGCAACTCAGGAATGAATGCTCTTAATTACGGATTCCTTTCTGTAAAAGCCGGGGTACAGGAAAGTGCAGTATGTGCTGGTTCCGAAAGAATGTCTGCATGGATGACTGCTGATAAATTCAACCATGAAGCTGAAAATTTAAAATTACTGGAAGAAAGACCTATTATTGCTTTCAAAAGAGAATTCCTGAGATGGATGCTTTCTGACGGTGCAGGAGCTTTCCTTTTGCAAAACAAACCGAGAGAAACCGGTATTTCTTTAAAAGTAGAATTCATTGATTTCTATTCTTACGCACACGAAATTGAAGCATGTATGTATGCCGGATGTGATAAGCTGGAAGACGGAAGCCTAAAATCATGGGCAGATTACCCATCTGATGACTGGTTGAAGCAATCTATTTTTGCCATCAAACAGGATACTAAAATCCTTGATAAATATATCCTTGTAAAAGGAGCAGAAAGTTTAAGATCTTCTTTTGATAAACATAATTTAGATCCGGAAAAAATTGATCACGTATTAGCTCACATTTCTTCAGGATACTTTAAAGACGGACTGAAGGAAGAGTTTGCAAAAAAAGGAATGGATTTCCCTGCAGAAAAATGGTTCTATAACCTTTCTGAGGTTGGAAACATCGGAGCAGGATCTATATTTATTGCCCTGGAAGAACTTATGAATTCCGGGACCTTAAAAAAAGGAGAAAAAGTACTTCTTTGTGTTCCTGAAAGTGGAAGATTCGCTTACTCTTGTGCTTTATTAACCGTTTGCTAATGGAAAACAAACTGCCCACATCTGATAAAGATTTTGTAGAAAGTCTTATTCCACAACGGTTTCCTTTTGTGATGGTACATGAGTTGTCAGAATATTCTGAAAGCCATCTTTTATCCGGTTTTGAGATCAAAGAAGATAATCTTTTCATCCAGGACGGATTATTTCAGGCTTCAGGGCTTATTGAGCACCAGGCACAGAGCGTTGCCCTGCATACAGGATATAAATACTATCTGCTGGGAAAAGATGCGCCTACCGGATATATCGGAGCCATCAAATCTTTTGAAGCTGAAATACTGCCTAAAGTAGGAGATCATCTGAAATCTGAAGTAACAATCCTCAATGAAGTAATGGGAGTAACCCTTGTGGATATTGTTACAAAACTGAACGGTGAGGTGATTGCAAAATCTCAAATGAAAACCGCTGTAAAATAAACTGGAAATGGAAATAAAGGAAGAGAATATCATCAATATACACAACTTTTTACCGCATCGTGAACCGATGCTTATGGCAGACTACATTCTTGAGCTGACCAAAGAAAAAGTAGTGACTTCCTTTGAAATAAAAGAAGATAACATATTTGTTCACAACAATGAGTTTGCTGAAGCCGGATTAATTGAAAATCTGGCACAAACCTGCTCTTCTATCCTTGGACAAAGCTTCTTTGAAAATCCTGAAGCAGATACAAAAGTAATCGGGTTTATTACCAATATCAAGAAAATTGAAATTTTTGCCCTTCCAAAAGTAAATGACAAAATCATTTCTAAAGCATCACTTATTTCACAGTTTGAGAACATCTGCCACATCTTCTGTGAAACATTTAATAATGATGAATTATTGATCAGAGCGGAAATCAACCTGTTTATTCAGGAAATAAAGTCGTAAAGATCAATTCAACATAAAATAAAAAAGCTGTACAAAACGTACAGCTTTTTTATTTTAAATTACCTAATCCTTATTGTTTGTGAACATTTGTGTAATTCATTAGTGCCATTTGTGTTTAAAATAGGTTTTGACTAAAGCCATTTGATTTTTTGTTTTTGCAAGTAGGCTAAAGCCCACTCCTATTGAATTGATTACAATACTTTTACGGAAAAACGTTCATTTTTTGTTTATTCCCACATTTATCACACCCTGATAAACAACTGATAAACAACACATTACAGACTTCAAAACATCATCATTAAATGAATTATTTCACGTGAAACATTTTATAAATCCGTGAAACTCTGATGATCAGGGAGAAACAGTTTTCAGCATCAAAAAAAGCGGAACATTTCTGTCCCGCTTTTATCATTATTTTTAACAAAAGGATTAATACCCGAAGATCTCTTCAAGAGATACTTCGTTGAATTCTCCCATTTTGTTGATAGATTCCATATTCAGGTTTTCTTTCTTCCCGATGATGGCTGTATTATATTTTACAGGTTTCACCTCAGTATTGTAGAATCCTGTAAGCTGCGGCAATGTCAGTCCCTGGATTTCAGCATAGACATCTTTTCTCAAATCATAATCAACCCCTAGTTTTTTCAACGCTAACTGATTGAAGAAGATATTCGTTCTGTTGATTCTGTTGGATGCAATCTGTTTTAATGCAGAACCTCTTGCATTTTCAAACTGAGCCGGAATTTGTGGTAAAGATACCATCAGCTCGTTCATTGCATTTACGGCTAAAGGAAGCTTATTTGACTGTGTTCCGATGTAGTTCGTTACATAGTTTGCTTTCCCTTTTTCTGAAGCATTACCATAAGAAACATAAGCAGTATAAGCCAATGACTTACTTTCTCTGATTTCCTGGAAAACGATAGAAGATAGCCCTCTTCCGAAATACTCGTTGAAAACATTGGCTTTCCCAAAATTCCCAAGATTTACAGTATTAGCTTTTGCCACTTTAGACATTTCCATCTGTACCATGTCATAATTCGTGAAGTATACTTTTCCTTCCGTAGTCGGTTCAGTATATTCTTTTGCCTGTGCTGGCTGAAGGCTTGTATTGGTAATAAAAGGCTTCACTGCTTTTTCCAAACCAGCCTGATCCTGTCCGTAAAGAAACACCTGATAAGGATATTGGTTCAGCGTTGTCACTTTCTTCATCAATTCTACAGCGTCAATGCTCTCAAGACGTTCTTTGGAAACGATATCTGTCATTCTTGAGTTTTTACCATATTTAGCATAGTTGGAAAGAGCAGCCATAATTCTCACTTTATCTTTCTTACCTGCAGCTCTTGATTCCAGGATTGTTTTTACTGTCTGAGCATAAATAGCTTTATCAGCTTTTACATTCGTCATCCAGTGGTTCATCAGCTCTACCCCTTTCTTCATATTACTTTCAAGACCACTTAATGTAATGATCATCTGGTCGTTTGAAGTTCTAAGACTATAACTGATTCCAAGTTTAAAGAATTCTTCTTTCAGCTGTTCCGGAGTATATTTATCCGTACCAAGATATTCAAAAAGCGTTCCTGCAATAGAAAGTTCTTTATCATTATCTGTTCCGAAAGGGAAAACATAACTTATCTGAGCAATCTCATTATATTTGTTCTTCACAAAGCTTACCGTCTTATCTTTGATTTTTGAAGTCTGAATAGCTGTTTTAAAATCAATAAATTCAGGCTTAATTTCCGGTACTTTTGTATTCAGAATATCTTTAAGGAAAGGAGACTGAGCTTCTCTGTTCAGTTTAATAGGCGTAATTCCCGGATTCTGTACACGAACAAGCTTATCATTCACTCCTTTTTCTTTATAAATAACAACATAATTGTCCTTATAGAAATCGTTGGCAAACTTCACAACATCGGCTTTCGTGATCTTGTCATACTGGTTGATCTCATCCAGCTCCTGTTCCCATGTCCTTACGTTGATATAGGAATCATAAAGCTCAGTAGCTAATCCGTCAGCAGTTTCCCAGCTTTTCATACGCTGAACTTTTTTATCATTTACGATAGCTTTCAGCATCCAGTCCGGAAACTGTCCTTTTTTCACAAGATCCAGCTGATCCATCAGAAGTTTTTTAGCTTCATCAAAGCTTTGCCCTTCTTTAGGAGTTACTACTAATCCAAATGTACCATACATTTTGTAAGGAGATTCATAAGCTCCTGCTCCAAGCGTTTTTTGCTTTTGGTTGATATTAAGGTCAATTAATCCCGCATCTCCTCTGTTGCTTAAAATTTCAGATACTACATCTGCCAGTCTTGCTTCCTGCGTTCCGTAAGAATCTGTTCTCCATGCAATCGTCATTCTTGGTGTTGTAGGGCTTTTTACAGTTCTTGTAACAATGCTGGTCATTGGCTCTTCAGTAACCATCTTTTTCATTGGAAGTTCTTTGTACTTGAATGCACCAAAATACTGATCAACTAATTTTATAGTTTTATCATAATCCAGATCTCCAACCAATACTACAGCCATGTTGTTAGGCACATAGTACGTATCAAAATACCTGTGGATTGCTTCCATAGAAGGGCTCTTCAAATGTTCTGAAGTACCTATTGTTGTCTGTTGTCCGTTCGGGTGTTTTGGAAAAAGAGCCTGCATTAATGAATAGAATACAAGGCGGCTGTCATTATCCTGTGCTCTATTGTACTCCTCATATACCGCTTCAAGTTCTGTATGGAAAAGACGTAATACCAGTTCTGAAAAACGCTCTTTCTCTACTCTTAACCATTTTTCTAATTCGTTGGAAGGGATATTGTTTTTATAAACCGTTTCATCCAAGGATGTATGGGCATTCGTTCCTGTAGCTCCCAGAGAAGAAATGGCTTTATCATATTCATTAGCAATGGCATATCTGGAGGCTTCCTGAGAAACTTCGTCAATTTTTTTATAAAGTTCTTTCTTTTTTTCAGGATCTTTTTCTGCTTTATGCTGTTCATAAAGATCAGAGATCTGCTTTAGTAAAACTTTTTCTTTTTCCCAGTCCTGAGTTCCCAGATGTGAAGTTCCTTTGAAAACCATGTGCTCAAGGTAGTGAGCCAATCCTGTGTTATCACTTGGATCGTTATTTGATCCAGTTCTTACCGGAATATAAGTTTGAATTCTTGGGGCATCATCATTTTTTGCCAGATAAACCTTTAATCCGTTTTTCAGGGTATATACACGTACACCAGCCTGGTCGTTCTTTACAGTTTCATAAGTGTACCCTTGAGCATCTGTGAGCTTTTGGGTCTCAAATTTCTGTGCCATTGCGCTGATCATACAGAAAAGCGAAACAGAAATAAAAAACTTTTTCATAGTTGTTATTTAATAATTATTTTTCAATCCAAATTTCTAAACATTAGTCTTATTTATACAGACACTTGTTACAAGAGAACCGTTACAAGTGGGAATAATAAATCTTATGGGATTATTTTAAGATTATTTTACATTTGATTAGTTAAAGACTTCTGCCCAAATGGGGAAAAATAAAAATCTTGTTGTTATGATTTCGGAGATTTATTGATGATACAGCCCCTATTTCATTACAATAACTCCTCCAGATTTAATATGATTTACATATAATGTATTTTCACTATTTTAGCCACCTGATTAAAAGAATCAAAAAACAGGTGAATAATTTTTCATCTGGAATCTAAAAAAATGAACATTATTTAGATGAAAAAACAAGACCTGCCTCAAGACGAAAGTAACCTGAAATCCGCCAACATGACTGAAGTTCTGTATGTGACGGATGAGAACGACAATTACACGACAGCAAACAGTACAGGCTGGGATGCCAAGAAAGCTGCTCTGGATGAATCTATGGAACTTATTTATGAAAGAATTGAGGAAGCAAAACAAAATGTTGCCAATAATACAGCAAGCCCTATTGCTTACTTTATGGAATTGAACAAAATGGATCTGGGTGTCCTTGCTTCTTATGTAGGAATCTGGCAATGGAGGGTAAAAAGACATTTTAAACCCAAAATATTCAAAACACTAAGCGAAAATGCACTGAAAAAATATGCCGATGCATTCGGAATTTCAGTGGATGAATTAAAAAACTTCAACGGAAAATAAATGAAATGGGCCAGAAATAACGCCCGTTACATTTAACCAATGAAAAGATACGATCAGCAAATGAAATTAAACTTTGAACACCATCAGACTGCGCATTGCGAAAACGGTGTTGCTTCTAATCTACTGCTTAATAAAGGCCTGAAACTAAGCGAACCTATGATTTTCGGAATCGGTTCCGGACTGTTTTTTGTCTATCTTCCTTTTTTAAAGGTGAATTTTGCTCCGGGCTTCAGCTATCGTCCGATGCCGGGTGCTATTTTCAGCAAAGCAGCTAAAAGATTAGGAATTAAAATTAAAAGAGAAAAGTTCTCAAATCCTAAAGATGCCCAAAAAGCTCTTGAAAGAAATCTGGAACAAAATATACCTACCGGTCTTCAGGTGGGGGTTTTCAACCTTACTTATTTTCCCGAAGAATACAAATTCCACTTCAATGCCCATAACCTTGTGGTGTACGGAAAAGAAGACGGAAAATTTCTGATCAGTGATCCGGTAATGGATTATACGACTTCCCTTTCCGAAGCAGAACTGGAAAAAGTAAGATATGCCAAAGGAGCACTTCCTCCAAAAGGACATATGTATTATCCTATTTATGTTCCTGAAAATGTGAATCTTGAAGAAGCTATCAGAAAAGGAATCAAGGATACTTGCAAAAATATGCTGGCGCCCGTACCTCTTATTGGTGTAAAAGCTATGAGATGGGTAGCGAAAAGCATCCCGAAATGGGCAGAAAAAAAGGGAACAAAAGTGACTAACCATTATTTGGGACAACTGATCAGAATGCAGGAAGAAATTGGTACCGGAGGCGGAGGATTCAGATTTATTTATGGTGCATTTCTTCAGGAAGCGGCCGTCATCCTTGAAAAGGATGAGCTTAAGGAATTATCAAAAGAAATTACTTCTATTGGTGATCTTTGGAGAGATTTTGCTGTAGATATTGCCCGTGTTTATAAAAACAGAAACTCAAAAAGCAATATCTATAATGAACTTTCAAAAACGATGCTGCACATTGCAGATCTGGAAGAAGCTTTCTATAAAAAACTAAGAAAAGCGATCTGATATGGCTGAAAATATGATTGAGATCAAAAGCTTATATAAGAAATACAAAAATTCTGATGAGTTTTCTGTAAATGATATTTCTTTGAGTATCAGTAAAAATGAAATCTATGGAATTCTCGGACCGAACGGAGCAGGGAAAACTACATTGATTTCTATGCTTTCAGGACTGATAAAGCCTACTTCAGGACAATTTACGATCAATGGTCTATCTCCACATTCAGATGGATTCAAAATAAGACAGATTATCGGAATTGTTCCACAGGAATATGCATTATACCCAACGCTTACCGCTAAAGAAAACCTAATGTTTTTCGGAAGCCTGTATGGTTTAAAACACAATCATCTCAAAAAAGCTATTGATGAATCCCTGGAAATCATGGGACTTTCAAAATTTGCCAACAAGCAGGTAGGACAATTTTCAGGAGGAATGAAACGCAGATGTAACCTCATCGCCGGAACCCTTCACAATCCTAAAGTCTTATTTCTGGATGAACCAACTGTAGGTGTGGATGTTCAGTCTAAAAAAGCAATTATTGATTATCTTTTAGATTTAAATAAACAGGGAACATGCATTATTTATACTTCCCATCACCTTTCGGAAGCTGAAGAATTCTGTACAAAAATTGCCATCATCGACCATGGAAAAATTCATGCTGTAGGAACACCTGAGGAACTGGTGAACAGAGTAGCAAGCGCTGAAAACCTTGAAGATGTTTTCATTTCATTAACCGGAAAAGAATTAAGAGATGTTGTTGTATAAACTGTGGAGAAGTTTTATTAAGGAGATTCTTCTGCTGAAAAGAGATATTGGGGGAATTGTCATCATCTTTGTGATGCCTTTGCTTTTGATTGTAACCATTACCCTTATTCAGGATTCTACCTTTAAAAATCTTGAAGGATCAAAGATTCCGATCATTTTTATTGATCAGGACAAATCTGAAGTTTCAAAAAATATAAAAGCGGAACTGGAAAACAGCAAAACATTCCAGCTGCTGACCAATTTCAATGAAAAGTCTGCTCAGGATGCTGTTTTTTCAGGAGATTATCAGATGGCAATTGTCATTCCGGAAAATTTAACGAAAGATTTAAATTCCAATATTGATTCTAAAGTTCAGACCATTGTAAGTTCATTCGGACTGGAAGGAGACTCCGCAAAAGTAAAAACAACAGCTCCTAAAGCGAAAGAAATTCATTTATACTTTGACCCTGCTACCAATGCAGGATTCAAGAATTCTGTGATGAATTCTGTGAATAAAATGGTTTTTGAAATAGAAAATAAAAAGATCTACAAAGCATTTCAGGATCAGCTGGGAACTACGGAAAATCTTGATGAAAATAAAAACCTGATCAGCTTTAAAGAAATCACTCCCAAGAAAGGAGAAATGGATGTTATGCCGAATTCTGTTCAGCATAACGTTCCTGCATGGACTCTTTTTGCCATCTTCTTTATTGTAGTCCCTTTATCCATCAATCTGGTAAAAGAAAAAAGCCAGGGAACGAGCGTAAGAGCCAGAATAAGCCCTACACCCTATTTTGTACATATTTTAGGAAAAACATTTACCTACCTTATCATCTGTATTATTCAGTTTTTACTGATGGTTGCTGTAGGAATTTATCTTTTCCCTTATATGGATCTTCCTGCCTTTGATGTGTCCGGAAAAATGTTCCAGCTTGTAACGGTAACGCTGTTTGCAGGATTAGCGGCTATTGGATTTGGTGTCTTATTAGGAACTATTGCCGATACCCAGGAACAGTCTGCCCCATTCGGAGCAACCTCTGTAGTTGTTTTGGCAGCTATCGGCGGAATCTGGGTTCCTGTATTTTTAATGCCGGAATTCATGCAGACCGTAGCCAAATTCTCTCCTATGAACTGGGGACTGAATGCCTATTATGATATTATTTTAAGAAACAGCGGAATCGGCGGAATTGCCAAAGAATTGGTATTTTTATTATTATTTTATATTGCCACCGTAGCTATTTCCATTTTTTACGAAAGAAAACAAAATGCAGTCTAAAGAAAATATATTAACCTGTACTGAAGAAGTAAGAGTACGATTCAATGAAACAGATCCGCTGGGAATTGTCTGGCATGGGCATTATATCGTATATTTTGAAGACGGAAGAGAAGCTTTCGGGCGTCTGCACGGTCTTACTTATCTTGATATTCAGAATGCGGGATTTGTAACACCTATCGTAAAAAGTACCTGTGAGCATTTTCTCCCTTTAAAATATGGGGAAACTTTCAGGATTGTTACGACTTATGTAAATTCAATATCTGCCAAGCTGATATATAAATATGAAATCTTCAACAATGAAGATCAATTGGTATGTAGTGGTGAAACGATTCAGGTTTTTCTGGACAGTAACGGAAGCTTATGCCTATACAATCCAGAGTTCTTTCAAAACTGGAAAGATAAAATGGGATTATCATGAGGAAGGAAATTTACATCACAGACTACAATTGTGTAACTCCGTTGGGCTTCAATGTTGATTCCAACTGGAATGCTCTTTTGGAAGGAAAATCGGGAGTTGCTTTACATACAATCATAGACAATCAGGCTGCTTTTTATGCTTCTATGATTGATTCTGACAAACTGAATGAAGAATTCAACAGATTCTTCACTCAAAATGATAACGATAATTTCACAAGACTGGAAAAAATGCTTCTTTTAAGCTTACAACCTCTTGTTGAAAAACATCCCCTATCAGAAGACACCGCTTTCATCCTTTCCACCACAAAAGGAAATATCAGTCTGCTAAAAAACCAGTCTGAATTACCAGAAGGCGTTTATCTATCAAAATTAGCAGAAAAAATTGCAGCTTTTTTTGGATTTAAAACAAAACCAATCATCGTTTCCAATGCCTGTGTTTCGGGGGTAATGGCAATTTCTGTTGCCAAGAATATGATTCAGGCAGGAAGATATAAAGATGCCTTTGTGGTAGCAGGTGATGAACTTTCTGAATTTGTTATTTCAGGATTCAACTCATTTCAGGCTATAGGATCAGGCCCCTGCAAGCCTTATGATAAAAACAGAGACGGAATCAATATTGGTGAGGCAGCAGCAGCAGTTTATATAACCAGCTGTCATTCTGACGAAGGAAGAATCTCACAAAACGAAAAATTCAAATTTAAAGTATTGGGAGACTCTGCGATAAATGATGCCAATCACATTTCCGGGCCTTCAAGAACAGGTGACGGTTTATATGCAAGTATCAGAAATGCAATGGCAGAAGCCCGTGTTTCTCCGGAACAAATCGATTTTATTTCTGCCCACGGAACAGCCACTTTATATAATGATGAAATGGAAGCCATTGCCTTCAACAGAATGGATCTTCAACATATTCCTCTCAACAGTATGAAAGGATATTACGGACATTGTTTGGGTGCATCCGGACTTCTGGAAAGTATTATTTCTATGGAAAGTGCTCTTCACAGCACTTTGATTCCTTCAAAGAATTTTGAAGAAACGGGAGTAACCCAGCCTTTGAATATCATCAGAGAAAACCAAACTACAGATATTACGTATATCCTGAAAACAGCTTCAGGCTTTGGAGGTTGTAATGCAGCTGTTGTGCTTGAAAAATGTTAAATTGAAAGTGATGAAGAAAACAAACACCTGTACCATAGAACATTCAAAGATAACCGTTGACGGAAATATAGTTTTTGAGAGTCAGAGCGAAACTTTCCAGGAATTTGCCAAAGAAGCTTATAAAAGTTTAGATCTCAGCTATCCTAAATTTCATAAAATGGATAATCTGAGCAAACTCGCTTTTCTTTCCGCTGAAACCATTTTGAAAGACGAAGATCACAGCAGAACAGCCATTGTTTTTGCCAACAGATCATCCAGTCTGGATACGGATTTCAAGTATCAGGAAAGCATCAACGATCAGGATAATTTCTATCCAAGTCCCGCAGTGTTTGTCTATACTTTACCCAACATATGTGTAGGAGAAATCAGTATTAAGCACAAAATGCAGACAGAAAATGCTTTTTTTGTTTTGAATGAATTTGATGAAAATTTTTTAAATGGCTATTCTGAACAGATTCTCCACTCCGGAAAAGCCAACAAAGTACTATGCGGCTGGGTAGAATTGTATCAGGAAAATTATAAAGCTTTTGTATATTTGCTAACCTTATAGAAATGTAACAATATAACAGTGTAATGATGTAATGATCTTCATGATATACTGAAACACTGATAAACAACTTAATTATGGAAAACTTAAAAACAGAATTGAAACACAAAATTATCGAAGTTCTTAATCTTGAAGATGTATCTGTAGAAGAAATTAAAGATACTGATCCGTTGTTCGGAGGAGGATTAGGATTAGATTCTATCGACGCTTTGGAGCTGATCGTTCTTCTTGATAAAGACTACGGGATAAAATTAGCTGATCCTAAGAAAGGAAAGGAAATTTTCCAATCTATCGATACAATGGCAAAATTCATCGAAGACAACAGAACAAAATAAATTAATACAACAGTCTAACAGTATAACGATGTGGTAATTATTTGTGAATTATCAGATTGCTGCATTGTTATATTATTTAAAACCATGAGTCAAAAAATTGCCATAACAGGAATGGGCATCATTTCCTCCATTGGAAACAATGCGGAAGAAAATTTTATTTCATTACAATCCGGAAAACATGGAATTTCAGATATTGAAATGTTTGAAACCCGACATGCCGGAATCATTAAAACAGGTGAAATAAAATTATCCAATGAAGAACTTGTACAGAAACTTCAGTTAGATGAAGACAATAATGTTACAAGAACTTCTTTACTGGGAATGATGGCTGCGAAAGAAGCTGTAGAAAGTGCAGGAATTTCAGATATCAACAGCTGCAGAACCGGGCTGATCTCTTCTACCAGTGTAGGAGGAATGGATATTACTGAAAAATATTTCTACTCTTACGAAGACTTTCCTGAAAAGCAAAAATACATTGATGCTCATGATGCCGGAAATTCCTCATTGGTTATTGCTGATTATCTGGGATTAAAAGGTATGGTTTCTACCATCAGTACAGCATGTTCATCAGCTGCCAATGCTATTATGATGGGCGCTAAACTGATTAAAAACGGAGTTTTGGACCGCGTCATTGTCGGGGGAACAGATTCTCTTTCAAAATTTACTTTGAATGGCTTCAATACCCTGATGATTCTTACAGATTCTTACAATACTCCTTTTGATAACGACAGAAAAGGACTGAATCTTGGAGAAGCAGCCGCTTTCCTTGTCCTTGAATCTGAAGAGGTTGTCAAAAAAGAAAATAAAAAAGTTCTTGCTTATCTTTCCGGATACGGAAATGCCAATGATGCACACCATCAGACCGCTTCTTCAGAAAACGGACAAGGTGCATTTTTAGCCATGCAGCAGGCTTTGAAAATCTCCGGCTTGGAAAAAGAAAATATAGATTACATCAACGTTCACGGCACAGCGACTCCCAACAACGATTTATCTGAGGGAATTGCCATGATAAGAATCTTCGGAGAAAATAATGTTCCTGAATTTAGCTCTACAAAAGCATTTACAGGACATACTCTGGCCGCTGCGGCAGGAATTGAAGCTGTATTTTCAATTTTAGCTATGCAAAACAGCGTTATCTTCCCGAACCTGAATTTTAAAACAAAAATGGAAGAGTTTGATCTTACTCCTGTTACCGAACTGAAAGAAAAAAACATTGATCATGTACTTTCCAACTCATTCGGATTTGGAGGAAACTGTTCCACCTTAATCTTCTCAAAATCATGAGTGCAGTATACATCAACAGTGCATCCTGTATCTCCGTTCAGGACACTTTAAACGAAAATATTCTTCAGAATCTTACCCCTGAGAATTCTTCAAACATCATTAAGGCCATAGAACCTAATTACAAAGAGTTTATTCCGCCTGCCATGATCAGAAGAATGTCCAAAACGGTGAAAATGAGTTCCGTAGCCTCGCATTACGCATTGAAGGAGGCTGGTATTGAACAACCAGATGCCATCATCGTAGGAACCGGAATGGGCTGCTCTCAGGACTCTGAAAAGTTTCTGAAAAACGTGATTGATAATCATGAAGAGTTCCTTACCCCTACCTTTTTTATCCAGTCTACCCACAACACGGTAGCAGGACAGATTGCTCTTGGATTACAATGCCATGCTTATAATTTTACCTATGTAAATACTTCTTCTTCACTGGAGTTTTCATTACTGGATGCTCAGCTTCAGATCAATGACGGAGAAGCAGAAAATGTTCTTGTAGGTTCTACAGACGAGCAGACTGGCAGAACAATGGAACTATATTGTTTAAATAATACTATCAAAAAGGAAACTGAACTTCCTGCCGATTATTTGAAATCTACCACCAACGGAGTAATCTGGGGTGAAGGCGCCAGCTTTTTTGTTGTTGGAAAAGATAAGACCGAAAACTCTTACGCTAGGCTTAAAAACATTAGTATAAGTAATAAAGTAGAGTTGGATGAAGTAAAGGATTTTATCCGGAATTTTTTAACTCAAAACAATCTCTCAGCTCATGATATTGATGCCGTCATTTTAGGATTCAGTGGAGATGCAGATTCTGATGTTTATTATACCAAAGTGATGGACCTGTTTCCGGACTCATCTTTGCTTTATTACAAGCATTTGAGTGGTGAATTTAATACAGCCAGTGGTTTTTCAACATTTATAGCCTGTCACATCTTAAAAGAACAGCAGATTCCGGAAGTTATGATGATCAACTCTGAGAAAAAGGAAAGTGTGAAAAATGTGCTTCTTTACAATCATCTGATGGGTAATGATCACAGCCTGGTATTATTGGAAAAGGCATAATTGTTGAAATTGAAAATTATACGGTCTATTTGTCATTCAGAGTGAAGCGTGGAATCTAAATTAGAAATTAGTCTGGACTCCTACGGAGTGAAAAAAGAACAACATAGATTCCAATTAATCAACAATATAAAAAAGTAATCAGCAATGAAACACTATCCCTTCATCCTGTTCTACCTTTTCTGTAACGTTTTTATTTATGCGTTCCATGGAGGCTTTTGGGTGTATCTGTTTTGTTTTTTTGCTTTTTCTGCAGTGGTAGTTTGGGGCTCATTTGATATCGAACTGGGATATTTTGTCAACAGTATTACTCATAAGCGGACCAAAGCTAAAGAAGTTGCCCTTACGTTTGATGACGGACCTACTGAATTTACACCTAAATTTTTAGACCTGCTTAAAGAGCATCAGGTAAAAGCAACCTTTTTCTGTATTGGAAAGCAGATTGAAAAATATCCTGAGACATTTCAAAGAATCATTGCAGAAGGCCATACGATTGGGAATCATACCTTATCACATTCCAATTCCACAGGGTTTTTATCTACTTCAAAAATGATTGAGGAAATTGAAAAGTGTGATAAAATCATTAAGAATATTGGAAATATTAAAACCAATCTCTACAGGCCACCTTTTGGAGTGACCAATCCCAATATTGCAAAAGCCATCAAAAGAACGCATAAAATAAGCATCGGATGGAATGTACGGTCTTTAGACACCATCATTGATGATGAGAAGAAAATCTACGGCAGAGTGACCAAAGGCTTGAAAAAAGGGAGCATTATCCTTCTGCATGACACTTCGGAAAAGACTTTTCGCGTGCTGGCCAATTTATTAGTATTTTTGGAGGACAAAAAATATTCAACCTTTACTGTTGATGCAGTGATAAATTCAAATAGAAATGATTAAAAACATTGCTTTCGGAGCATTCTTAATGGTTTCCGGTTTCTTTTTTGCACAAAACACTGCAATGTCGGGAGCTGAAGCCAAAGCATTTGTATCGAAGGTTTCTTCAGATACGAAAGAGATTAAAACCTTGCAGAGTGATTTTACCCAGACCAAAAAAATGGACTTCCTGGATAAAAGCATCGTTACCTATGGGAAGATGTCATTACAAACTCCTAATATGCTGAGCTGGAAATACACAAAACCTTATCAATATAGCATTGTTTTTAAAAGCAATAAGATCTTCATCAATGACCAGGGGAAAAAATCATCTGTAGATGCCAAGAGCAAAACATTTGAAAAAATTAACAAACTGATTGTGGGAAGCTCAAACGGAACGATGTTTAATGATCCTGAATTTACAGTAACGTATTTTAAGAATGGAAATTACAATGTGGCGAAATTTATTCCCAAGACATCACAGCTCTTAAAATACATCAAACAGATCGAGCTGTTTTTCCCAAAGAACCAGTCAACGGTTTCTCAGGTGAATATGACTGAGGCTTCCGGAGATACTACGAATATTGTTTTCAAAAATACAAGAATCAATGCTTCAATTCCCGCGTCAGAGTTTACTTTATAGCCTGATTCTGATACTGGCTGTTTCCTGTAAAACATACAAGTTAACAGAAGCAAAACCAGTTTCCTCTTCTGAAAAAATGGTGGAAAACTTATACTTCTCTTCCGGTGAAGATTATGTATACAAATGCCAGATGGATATTTATAAAAACCATGTGAGCGGAATTCTGATCATCAAAAAACTGAATGAAACAACGCACCGTGTCGCTTTAACATCAGATTTCGGAAATAAACTGATTGATTTTGAGATTTCTGACAATAATTTTAAACTGAATTATGTACTTCCTGATCTGGATAAAAAAATAGTGATTAATTTTCTGAAGAATGACTTTCAGCAGCTTTTGAAAAGAGAGTATCCTGTAAGCGAGAGCTTTGAGAATGACAATACTAAAATTTATCTTTCAAAAATTGAGAATAAAAGCTATTATTTATTTTTCAACAAGGAAAATGGTTTACTGAAACAGATCATTTACACGAAAAATAATAAGGAAAAAATCGATTTTACTTTTGATGCAAAAAAAACTATCTTCGCGGACAGCTTAAATCTACAGCACAAAGATTTTAAGATCAATATAAAACTATTTCAAATAACCGAAACGGAATAACTTCCAACATGAAAAAAATATTTTTCTTACTTTTTGCACTTTTCACTGGTTTATCTTTTGCCCAGGTAACGTTCAATCCGGGAATCAGAGTGGGTGCAAATATTTCACATATATCTGACGGACCTGCCTATGAGTCCTTTTATTATAATGATAATCAAGGATATCACTATGGAGCCAATGCCTATGATATTAAATCAAAAGTAGATTTCTACATAGGTTTCCAGGCCAATATTCGGTTTGCAAAGTTCTACGCTCTTCAGCCGGAAATTTATTATACCCGTCAGGGAGCAAGATTTGAAAGCCAAAATCCTGCTGTTTCTTCAAAAACAGTAACGCTTTCTTATGTGGGAGGAGCAGTAGTGAATAAATTCTATTTTGAAAAATTTAATATTCATTTTGGTCCGACTTTGGAACTTCTGACAGATCATAAAAATATCGACTCTCCTATTGGTGGAGATTTGGGGTTGTTATTTGGAGCCGGTTATGACATTACAAAAAATATAGGCGTTGAGGCCCGAATTAAAAAAGGTTTTGTACATATTAATAATGACAATACCAACGTAACATTCCAGACGGGAGTGTATTATACATTTAATCTTAAAAAATAAGATCATGCAAACCATTCTTACAGATTTTTATACTTTAACATCGTATGAGAAGGCAGAAGACGGAAAGTTTATTGCTCATATTCATCTTAATAAAGACCACGATATTTTCAAAGGACACTTCCCTGGAAATCCGGTAACTCCCGGTGTTTGTATGATGCAGATCATTAAAGAACTGACTGAGGAATTTACAGGTTCAAAATTATTCTTAAAAACAGCATCCAATGTAAAATTCATGGCCATTATCAATCCTTTTGAGACCCCTGACTTACAACTTCAACTGGATATTAACGAAAGTGAAGATGAGGTGAAAGTAAAAAATACAACATCTTTTGGCGAGACTATTGCATTAAAACTGTCTGTAAGCTATAAAAAATTATCGTCATGAAATTAATCTTATCTTTCTTCACGGCATTTATTTTTTTCTTTCAGTCTGATCTTGAAACACTGAGAAACAGCTATGCTAAGGCCAATGAGTCTAACAGCAATACACAAAACTTCATTGAAACCGCTGAAAAACAATCCGGTTCTGATGCTGTGAGCGTTGGATATAAAGCTGCTGCAAAGATCATGGAAGCAAAAATTACCAAAAACAATAGAAAATCATTGGTAAAAACAGGAGCAACAAGTCTTGAAGCTGTTATCAAAAGTAACCCTAACAATGCAGAGCTTCGCCTGATCAGAATGAGTGTTCAGGAAAACATCCCGAAAATTGTTGGATACCGCGGAAGCCTGAAGGATGATAAAACATTTCTTCTGAACAATTACAGCAAACAGAATGCAGCATTAAAAGGCTATATCAAAAGGTTTGCAATGCAGTCTAAAACCATTACAGAGACGGAAAGAGCCACTTTAAAATAAAAAAATGTTCCTTGCTGAAGTACAAAATGCAATTTCTGAAAAGAAGATATGCGTTTTAATACCTACCTACAATAATGAAAAGACCCTGAATAGGGTTATTGACGGTGTTCTCAACTACACCGGAAGTATTATTGTGATCAATGATGGCTCCACGGATTCCACTCCTCAGATACTTGCCCAATATCCTCAGATTACGGTAATCTCCTTACCGGAGAACAAGGGAAAAGGAAATGGACTAAAAACAGGTTTTAGAGCAGCAAAGAAATCAGGGTATGATTATGCCATTACTATTGATTCAGACGGACAGCATTATCCGGATGATATTCCTGTATTTGTAGAGGCCCTTCTTCAGGAAAAAGAAGAAGTTCTTCTGATCGGAAACAGAAATATGTCTCAGGATGGTATTCCTAAGAAAAGCAGTTTTGGAAACCGTTTTTCCAATTTCTGGTTCTGGTTTGAAACCGGTATAAAACTGGAAGATACGCAGTCTGGTTACAGGCTTTATCCTTTACATAAAATTCCAAAGAAATATTTTACCCCTAAGTTTGAATTTGAAATCGAAATCATTGTAAGAACTGCATGGAAACATGTTCCGGTAAAAAATGTTCCGATCAAGGTTTTGTATGATCTGGCAGAACGGGTTTCACACTTCAGGCCTTTCAAAGATTTTACGAGAATCAGTATTTTGAATACAATTCTGGTAACCATTACGTTGTTTTATATTATTCCGAGAAATTTTCTGAATAATTTCAAAAAAAAAAGTTTTAAAAAATTCATACAGGAAGACGTCTTAGAAAGTGACGGAAGCAACCGTACAAAAGCATTTTCTATAGCACTGGGAGTCTTTATAGGACTTTCTCCTTTCTGGGGATTTCAGACACTTCTGGTCATCAGTTTATCTGTGCTTTTCAAACTTAATAAAGTACTTGCATTTGTAGCTTCCAATGTGAGCCTTCCTCCTTTTATTCCTTTTATTATTGCAGCTTCTCTTTTTCTTGGAGCACCATTTGTAAGTGGTGACAGCGATATTTTAAGCCAGGATTTAAATTTTGAACTGATTAAAAACAATCTGCTTCAATATATCATTGGCAGTTTTATCTTAAGCACTACGCTTTCTGCTATTGCAGGGGCAACTGTTTTTTTCTTTCTGAATAAAATAAGTCCGGAAAATAATTAAAAAAGCCCGGGACAAAGTTCCAGGCTCATTATAATTTAGTTATTGCTTTCTATTTTACACTGAGTAAATTATTTCAGAATAAACTGTGTCAGATCTTTTAAAAACGGTTCATCCACTTTTCCTTTTATTTCATAATCTTTTGGAGAGGGTTTTCCGGAACCCGCTATGAATAAGTGGCTTAAAGTCGGATAAAATTTAAAAACGGCTGTTTTATCATTTTTTAATGTTTCTTTCCAAAGGCTGAAATCTTTCTCCGTTACCTGATAATCTCTTCCTCCCTGTGCAAAAAACATGGGAGCTTTTACTTTTTTAACCTCATTAAGCTGATTGTAATTTTTTAAATATTGCCAGTATGCCGCCGGCTGCCCTAAAGGAAGTTCTGATGCTGGTGAACTCAAATTAAATTTAGATGAATTTAAATAGGCAACCTGTTTTTTTACTTCCTGAACAGCTTCAGCAGGAACTTTAGTTGCATCTAAAGAATGAAGATAATCATACTGTTCTACTAATAAATCCTGTAATGGTCTTGCATTACCGGCCATAAAAACATATTTTGAAACCTGAGCTTTTTCTGCAATTTTTGGCATCATATACGCTCCCTGGCTGTGTCCCAGGATAATGATCTGATAACCTTTATAATCTGAATTGTTTTTAAAATATTGGGCTGCATTTACTGCATCATTGACCGTCTCCTCTTCTACAGTAGACTTTTCATTAAATGTTTCAGGGTAAGAATATGTTCTTTTATCATATCGGTAAGAAGCAATTCCGTTGTTGAGAAGATATTCCGCAATATCTTTAAACGGTTTATTTTCCCCAATGGTTTCGTCTCTGTCATGAGCTCCTGAGCCATGAACAAAAATAACTAATCTCTTTTTATCATTGGAAGAAGGAATTAATAGTGTTCCATTCAGTTCAATTGCATCACTTTTTACTTTCAATGTAGTCTTCTCATCCGGCTTTTCAAATGGTTTATGAGGGACTAAAAAGAAGCCGAGTATTTTATTATTCTCTCCAAAGGTAAGCTGAACATCCAGTTTAGTCTTTTCAAATTCTGAATAATAATAGTAAATATTTCCCTCATTGTTCACTTCAAGAATTATTTTCAAACTCCCAATCTGCCCCTGAAGCTGTTCTGTAATAGCTTTAAGCTGATCCACCGGAATTTGTCCTGCTACGGAAGGGTCGAAATAAGAATGTGCTTTTTCTGCATTTTTATCTACAAGCAAAGCTTTAATGAAAGTATTTCCGATCTCTTTTCTATCCTGAGAAAAGAATAAAAGAGTAGATGCGGTAAAGAATAAGGTTAAAAATTTTTTCATAATCAATTATTTAAAGACCACATCAGCAAATGATAGTGGCGTCATCATTATGGTAACAAATATCGAAATAATAACCAGAGCTAATTGGGTGATATGGTATATTTTTTCTCTTTCCTCCTCATTGATTTCAAAAGTAAATTTTATTTTATCAGGCCTTCTGATGATCAGCCAAATAAACACAAGAACAGCCAGATTCATCAATACGGGAAACACAAGAAAGATTTTACTTCCATAATTGTCTTTCATACTTCCGTACCCGTGAATAGTGATGGTGTCAGGTATTGAGCTGTAAACAGTGCACAAATACACAGAATAACAGATGATAATAACAAAAGGAATACAGAACAGCAGTTTTATATATTTGGGGATCATTTCAGTTTCTTTAAAGTTTTCTTCAGGTATTTTTCCACATTTTTTCTGTCCGGAACAGTCGTAATCTCTTTCGTCAAAGCTTTTTCAAATTCAGTTTTTGCCTTTGAATATTCTTTTTTGTTAAAATAATACTTTCCAGATTGATAATAGACCAGCCAAAAATCCGGGTTCATAGATTGATAAGAAGGGATAACACCATCTGTCAGCAGGGTATTTTTATCGTTAGCAGCCTCATTGATTTCTTTACCATACATTTTAGACAATTCATAGTTTTGGAATTCTTCAGAATCTGCGAAAGGATCACGTGGAATATTCAGATTTGATTTTGAAAAATTATCCGGCTGTAATCCTTTATCTGAAAAAATTTCGTTCAGATCATAACAAACAAATTCTCCCAACTGATAAGGATTTGAAGAAACCCAGACCAGTTTTTTCTGAGGCGAAAATATGACAGCATGATGAGCCAGAAGCTGATTAAGTGCTTTTTCATTACCATAACCAATACTTTCATCTTTTAAGCCGGATCTGTTTCTTAAAATGGAAGCCATTTTTTTCGGGGTTATTTTCTTTTCTTCCTGCAAAAGCTCCTGAAGTTTTTCATAACGATATTCCGAATGGCTTTCTTCAATATGTTTCTGATTTCTTTTGTCGTCTTTATAAGCTTCAGACTGGAAATGATTGGTGCAAAGAACTCTGCTGGTATTCTGTACGCTGTACACTCCGAAATTTTTAGGTGAAACTTCGATGATTACGGCTCTCTTATCTGCTGCACTTCCCACAAGGATGGATTCTGAAACGAAAACTTTTCTTTTTTTAGCAATAGCAATTGCTTCCTCAATATTTTTAGCATACTGCAGAATTTCTCTTGTAACAAGGGAAATAGGTGTTTTTGCTGTCAAAGGAATTTTTGATTTCCCGGCATTAATTGTCACTGAGATTCCTTCTTTATTCATCCCGGAAACAACACCTATCATTCCCGGCCAGCTTACTGACATGTATGGAATTCCTTCTTCGGGCTGAACAAATTCTACCAGTTTATTTTTTGCAAAGTCATCTCCTACATAAAAATCAAAATTTCTTCCGATCAACAAGTCTCCGTCTTCCGTATTTTCGTTCCATACAGCGAGTGAAGTACAGCCTACCATGGCCAGATCCTGCATGGCATGTCCGATATCGTGGGCTCCGTGCAGGTAAAGATTTCTTAAATATTTGGGAGCAATAAAATCATACTGATCAGATGAATATTGTGACAAACCATATAATTCTGCCTGATAATCTTCTCTTACATTGAGATACATTTTTCTGTTGTACCATTTTAAAAAACCTCTTAGCAGCCTTTGTCGGAATTTTGAAGGCACAAATCCTTCCACTTTTGAAAAGAAAATGCTTTCCTGCTTCTGCATCAAACTTTGTGTCAATGCTCCGTTGTTATATCCCAGCTGCAAAGGATTTCCTTTAATATAAAGTTCCCAGAGCTGCTGCTTATTTTTGGTAAGATAATTCTGATTGTAGCTGAAAGTGCTGTCATTAATCTTGTTTACTTTTGGAACTTCCAGAGCATATTGTTTTACATTGGGAATGTGATGGATAGATTTTGATATTCCGCAGGAAATGAGGAAAAAACAAAAAGTAAGGTAAAGAAGAGTTCTTTTATAGGGTGAATAAATGGTTTTCGTTTTTTTCACTTTAGTTTTTATTAATCATTTGTCTCAACCGCGTGTCAATCGTTTTTTTTCCCAGAATTTCTGCACAGGTATTAAAAGCACCGATGGTCACTCCTAAAATCCCATGCATATTCACAGATTGCCCTGTCAGAAACAGATTGTCGATTTTCGTACGGGGAGAAACCATTGTTTTAAGAGGATTCTCAGAGCTTTTCATGTATCCATACATATTTCCTTCAAAATTCCCGATATAGTCCCGGTAAGACAAGGGAGAAGAAGTATATATTGTTTTGATGGCACGCCTTAGATTGGGAATTTTCTTTTCCAGAGCGTCCAGCATTTTTTCTGTTTTTTCAAGCTTAAATATTTCATAAGCAGTTCCTCTTTCATGCTCATCCGCTACAGTATTGAATGTATTTTCCCATTCTTTAACCTCATCAAAATCCATATAGGAAATTGCGGTAAGACTTTCTGCAAATTCGGGATAATGCTTCGAAGATGTGGAAGAAAGCATATAGGTTTCCGGCCATGATTCTTTTTGATAACGGAATGCGTTCCAGACTTGTTCTTCTGATGAATAGTGATACCTGTTGTAATTGAAATTCGGAAGACTTTGAGGTTTTAAAACCAGATAAATACTAAAACACGATGAAACCGGCTTCCAGCTTAAAACCCTGTTCAGAAAGGATTTTTTTAGTCTTTCTTCTCCTATCAGATTAATGGTGGAACGAATCTCTATATTTGAGATAAACTGTTTTCCATAGTATTCTTTTCCTTCTTTCGTTTTTACGGATGCTAATACATTATTTTCATTAAAAACAAATTCGGAAACTTCCGAATGCTTGTGAACTTCTGCTCCATATTCCCGAAGTTTTCTGATCAGAAGTTTAGAGATCTGGCTTCCTCCTTTTACACACTTGTAAGCGCTTTGGATATAGGAATTTACCGTTAAAGCATGTACGTAGAAAGGTACATTTTCAGAGTCTCCGGCATATAAAAAATTGGAACCCAGTAAAACAGCCTGAAGTCTTTTGTTCTGGGTAACGGATTCAATAAATCGTTTGGTATTAAGATGCAGAATTTCCTCGTTATAATTATCTTTTCCTACCACATGATATCTTGGAAACTGGCTGCAGACATACTGAATCTCTTCGCAGTAGTTTTCAAGGTTTCCTCTTTCTTCAGGAAAATACTTGGAAAGCTGCTCAACGAAATTCTGATAGCCCTGTGCATGTGGATATTCTATTTCATCATCCCCAAAACTGATCCTGTCATATCCGTCCTCATCCATCAGGTGAAGTTCTAGATCATCCATAATTTCCAGATAGGAAAAGAATTGATGCAGGTTTTGCCCTTTGGATAAACCTCCAAGATAATGAACTCCCGTGTCAAAAATCAGTTTGTCCCTTGAAAAAGTCTGCAGATTTCCCCCGTATTGGTTATTTTTCTCAAGCACACACACTTTCAGACCTTCTTTCGCCAAAATAAGAGCTGAAACAAGACCTCCCAATCCGCTGCCGATTACAAGTATGTCGTATGCTTTCTTCAAAAGAGAATGTGCTTTTAATAATTAAGAAACAGGGAATTTAAGATATTTAAAGTTTACTTTGGTACAGTAAGCAAAGAAATTCTATTTGGAAATACTATTTAATGATCTTAATTCTTAGTAAATCTTAATGGTTGTTAGTTTTTCGTTAGTTTTTACGGGATAAAAATAGAAAAATTAATCTATATCGTCCCAAAAATCAAAATAATTAAACCATTGAAGCGGATATTTTTTCACCATGGTTTCAAGATTATCAACATAAGACTGTAAAAGTCCTTGTGAATCACGATTTTTGATATTCTGGGCCACTCTTGCATACAGGTGGTAATGAAGATTGTTCTCTTTCATCACATAGACGTATACTACGGGAACGCCCAATCTTGAGGCAATCAAAAACGGACCAGCCGGAAATTTTGCGCTTTTCCCAAGCAGTTCTGCTTCCAGATACTTAGATCCTTCAAAATAACGGTCTCCTGTAAAGCAGATCAGTTCATTATTAGACAAAGCCTGATTGATCTCAAAGATATGAGACATATCTTCTTTTACATAGATGAACTTGATATTACTTTCTTTTACGGCAACGCTCTCCAGATATTCTTTAATCACGGTAACTTCCTGATCTGTAGTCACCAGATTGATCTGGCAATCAAAGTCGATATCTGCAAAAAAATGTTCAGCAATTTCAAAATTACCGATATGAGCACTGATGAGAACGCCTCCTTTTTTAGCGGCTAAAAGATTTCTAAGATTTTCAATGCCGTCAAACTCATAAGTATATTTTTCTCTGAGCCCGGCAGAAATAGCAGTTTTATCAATCAGAACTTTTCCGAAGGTAAAATAGCTTTTAAAGATAGAGGCTTTGGATTTCCAGTATCCGTAATTCAGTCTTTTTTGAAAATAATAAAGAATATACTGGTTACTTTTCTTCTGAAACAGTGAGTAATAAGCTGCTACAAAATACAGCACACCATATGAACTTCTGATCCCGATATTTCTAATACACCAGACGAATATTCTGTATCCGAGTACTGTTCCTTTAGATTTACCTTTCCACTTGTTCATATATAGAATTTAATATAACAGAGAACCAATGTAATAATACCCTTTTTAAAAGTAACCGTTACCGGATCACCCTGATATTATTACATTGGCACATTTTATAGAATAAAGATTTACTCAATAACTACGCGTTTTTTTCAGCAATCTTATTTTCAATCGTTGTATAGAAATCATCAAATGTTACCATTTTTTTGAAATCTGCTTCTCCTAATTTCACCCCGAAATTGGATTCTATCACGACTACCATGTCGATATAGTCCAGGCTGTCTAAGCCTAGTGTATTTTTAAGGTTGGCATCATTACTGATTTCGTCTCCGTCTACCTCGAATTCGTTTACCAGAAAATCATTAACGATAGCAACAATTTTTTCCCTTTCCATGTTTTTAATCAAATTTTTTAACTATTAATGCAGAATTGGTTCCCCCAAACCCAAAAGAATTCGACAAAAATACATCAATTTTTTGATTTTTTGTTTTTGCGACTAAATTTATCTTTTGTGCTTCATTATCAGGGTTTTCCAGATTAATATTCGGGGCTACAAAATCGTTCTGCATCATCAGAATAGAGTAGATCACTTCACTTGCACCTGCCATCCAGCACTCATGCCCGGTCATAGATTTGGTAGAACTTACCGGAACTTCACTTCCGAAAATTTCATAGATTGCTTTGGCCTCATTGGCATCACCAATTGGGGTAGAAGTTGCGTGAGCATTGATATAATCGATGTCTGAAGCTTTTAACCCTGATTGTTTTAATGCTCTGTCCATTGCCAAAGCTGGCCCATCCACATTGGGTGTTGAAATATGACCTCCGTTTGAAGAGAAACCATATCCGATAATTTCTGCAATGATAGGAGCACCTCTTCTTTGAGCAGATTCTAAGCTTTCAACAATCAGACTGGCTGCACCACCACTCGGAATCAATCCGTCTCTTTCTGCATCGAAAGGTCTTGATGCCTTCGTAGGCTCATCTTCTCTGGCTGAGAACACTCCCAGCCCATCAAAGCTCGCCATGGAATATTTGTTGGTTTCCTGAGCTCCGCCACAGATGATCATATCCTGAAAACCATTCTTGATCATCATATAAGCCAGTCCCAATGAGTGTGAACCACTTGCACATGCCGCGCTTATGGTAAGATTGATTCCTTTCAGTTTAAAAATAGTTGAAAGGTTCATTGTCACTGTTGAGTTCATTGATTTGAAAATCGCTCCCGACCCCATCAATGTTGTATCTTTCTTTTCCCTTGCAATATCAATAGATTCTACGACTGCCTGGGAAACACTGTCATTTCCATATAAAATTCCCACTTCATGAGAATCTAAGAATTCTTCATCCAGATTTGCCTGTTTTAAAGCATCAATGGTAGCCAGATAAGCATATTCGCTTTCTTCTCCCATACTGATACGCTGGCGTCTGTTTAAGAGATTTTTCAGATCGGGTTTCGGAACAACTCCTGTAAGGCCAGACCTGAAACCAAATTCTTTTCTATCCGGATCTAAAACAATACCGGATTTTCCTTGATATAGGGATTCCCTGACCTCTTCTAAAGATGTCCCGATGCAGGAATAAATTCCCATTCCGGTAATTACAACCCTATTTTCCATGTTATGAATAAATTCCTCCGTTAATATTAATCACTTCTCCTGTAATGTAGGAAGATTTTTTAGATGCTAAAAATGCAACCAGATCTGCCACTTCTTCTGCTTCTCCGAATCTGTTGGCAGGAATCATCGCTTTCAGTTCTTCTTCATTAAATTCCTGAGTCATATCTGTTTTGATGAAACCAGGAGCTACAGCATTGACGGTAACATTTCTTTTGGCAACTTCCTGAGCCAGAGCTTTTGTAGCACCTACTACAGCGCCTTTTGCAGCAGAGTAATTTGTCTGGCCGGCTGTTCCTTTTACTCCGGATACCGAAACCATATTGATGATTCTTCCGTACTTATTACGAAGCAGCTTTTGGATGAAGAAGTTGGTTACATTGAAAAATCCGTCCAGACTTGTATTGATCACACTGTTCCAGTCTTCTTTCTGCATCCACATAAAAAGACCGTCTCTTGTGATTCCGGCATTATTGACGATAACTTCTACCACCGCGTCAGGATTTCTCTCCTGCCATTCTGTCAAAACAGTCTTTGTCTCTTCGGTGTTTCCTACATCAAATTTAAGGATTTCTCCGGTAGCACCTAATTCTTCCACTTTAGCCAACGTTTCGTTTGCTGCGGTTTCGTTTGAAGCGTAGTTGATCAGAATGTGATAGTTTTTTTCTTCAGCCAGTTTTATACAGATTGCTCTCCCGATGCCTCTGGAGCCTCCTGTTACAATTGCACATTTCATGCGTTAGTGTTTATATCGTTTTTAGTTTTTTTAAGTTGATGCAGGATGCCTTTATTGAATAGACAATACATGACAGCTAATAGTTACATTCCTTTCAGATATTTCTTCACTTCTTCCAGATACGGATACATGACCATATCGTCTGAAAAAGCAGGAATAATTTTTCTGATTTCGTCATACAGTTCTTTTGTAGACGATGAAACCTTATCCTGGAATCCAAGATATTCTACAGCCTGGATGATCGTAATAGCTTCGATCGCTAATACTTCAAAAGCATTTTCAATCACTTTTCTGCAGATTACCGCAGCATTGGTACCCATGCTAACGATGTCCTGATTATCATTATTGTTTGGAATACTGTGAACATACATAGAATTTGACAACATCTGACTTTCTGCCGTGGTAGAAGTTGCCGTAAACTGTACTCCCTGCATCCCAAAATTGAAACCTAATTTACCTAAATTTACAAAAGGAGGCAAGATTTCATTGATTTTAGCATTCAGAAGATAGTTTAACTGTCTTTCTGCAAGCATTGTTAGTTTGGTTACCACAATCTTAAGTTTGTCCATTTCCAGAGAAATGTAATCTCCGTGGAAGTTTCCTCCGTGATAAACATGTTGGTCTTCAACGTTGATAATCGGGTTATCATTGGCTGAGTTGATCTCATTTTCAAGTACTTTCTCTGTATATTCCAACGTATCCAATACCGGACCTAAAATCTGAGGAACACATCGTAAAGAATAGTATTCCTGAACTTTTTCCTTGAATACTTTTTCCTGTTCTTCAAAGTGGGTATAAAGGTGTTCTTCTCTTTTTCTGATCAGTTTACTGTCTGCCAGATGAGCACGCATTCTTTCTGCCACTTTCTGCTGACCGTAATGTTTTTTCGTTCCGTTCAGTGCTTCTGATAAGTGATCATCATAAGCCTGTACAATCTCATTGATCGCACAAGAAAGTCTAAGAGAAATATCTGTAAGCTGATTCGCTTTATAAGCATTCACAATACCTATTCCTGACATTACGGAAGTTCCGTTCATCAAAGCAAGACCTTCACGGATCTCTACTTTTATCGGTTCTAAACCTTCAGTTTCAAAAACCTCTTTGGTAGATTTTCTTTCTCCTTTATAAAAAACTTCTCCTTCTCCAATCAATACCAAAGCCAGGTGAGCCAGCTGAACAAGGTCGCCGCTTGCTCCTACTCCTCCATGTTCAAATATCAATGGGGTAATATCTCTGTTGATAAGCTCCTGAAGAAGATGAATAACAGACTGATGTACTCCTGAATTCCCTAATGACAAAGTATTCAGTCTTGCCAGCATACATGCTTTCACCTCATCTGCAGGTAAAGGATTTCCGATTCCCGAAGAGTGGCTTCTGATAAGGTTATACTGAAGCTGGTGTGTATCTTCATCACTGATTTTAAACTGAGCCATTGGCCCAAAACCGGTGTTTACACCATATATTACTTTATTTTTTGAAAACTCCTTTAAAAACTGAAAACTCTTATCCACTCTTGATAAAAGTGATTCATCCAGTTCTATTTTTTCATTCTCAATGATAATTTTTTGAAAGTCTTTCAGTTCTAAAAAGTTATTTATTTTCATCAATTAAAAGTAATAGTTGATAATTTTGTAAAATATTAATTATTTGTCACTAATTTTGCGGCAAAGATAAAAGTTATTATTAAAATAAAAAATCAAAGATGAGCAAAGAATTTGTTGACGTTCTTGTAATCGGAGCCGGGCCTTCCGGATGCGTGTCTTCTTCATACCTGAAGAACCATAATGTCAGCGTAAAAGTAGTCGAAAAGACAAAATTTCCCAGACTGGTGGTGGGTGAAAGCTTAATTCCGAGGGTAATGGATCACTTTGAGGAGGCCGGACTTTTCCCTGCATTAGACAAAATGGGCTTTGAAAAAAAGCTTGGAGCACGTTTCCTTCGTGGTGACGAAGTCTGCATTTTTGATTTCAGCAACAAATTCGGGGAAGGCTGGGACTGGACCTGGCAGGTTCCGAGAGCTGATTTTGATAATACTCTTGCTCAGGAGGTCATTAATAAAGGAGTTGATCTTGAATTTGAAACTGAAGTTATTGACATCAAATTTGAAGGAACAGATTCTGTAACTACGGTAAGAACTAAAGATGGAGAAACGAAGGAAATCCATGCTAAGTTTGTGATTGATTCCAGCGGCTACGGAAGAGTACTGCCTCGTCTGCTTGATTTAGAAAAACCTTCAAAATTGTCTCCTCACTCTGCCATTTTCTCTCATGTAAATGATATCAACAGAGAACCAGGAGAGGAAGGTACTTTAATTTCTTTTGACATTATTAAAACAGAAGTATGGCTTTGGGTAATTCCTTTTTCTAACGGAAACACAAGTTTAGGAATTGTAGGCCCTACTGAATATATCGACAAATTATCTGAGAACGGAGATACCACTGAAGCTTTGAGAAAAGCCATTTCTCTTTCTGATTATTATGTAAAACGTTTTGGGAATGTAGATTTCCTTTTTGAACCTAAACATCTGAAAGATTATTCATGTTCCGTTAAAAGTTTATTTGGAGATGGATTTGCTTTAACCGGGAATGCTTCAGAATTCCTTGATCCTGTTTTCTCTTCGGGAATGGCTTTTGCCACAGAATCCGGAATGCTTGCTGCAAAACTGGCTTTAAGACAGCTAAACGGAGAAAAAATTGACTGGCAGAAGGAATACACAGACTACATTCTATACGGTGTGGACGTTTTCACCACCTATGTGAAAGAATGGTATACCGGAAATCTTCAGGAATTATTTTTCCACCAACCGGAAAATCCGGATGTAAAGAAAAAAATATGTGCTGTTTTAGCAGGTTATGTCTGGAACAAAGACAATCCTTTTGTGAAAAAGCACGATACAGTTATTAAAAACCTTGCGAACCTGATTAAGTTAGAAAAGCAGGAACAGCAAAATCAAGCATAAAAAAACGGTCTGAATTTTCAGACCGTTTTTTGTTTTATTTTAAAGACTTTTTAATTTCTTTTCCTAAATATCTTCCAACGGATTCGTAAGCCGCAGCTATTCTCCCATACTCCATTACAAATTCTTCATTTTGAACAAATTTGTCAAATTTTTTAAGCTCTACTTCAGCTAAGACTGTAGAAGGATTATTGGTTTCTATAAGTTTTATCTTACCTGTTATCTCAGCAGTCATAGCAGTCAGTCCGGCATGCCAGCCCGGGAAAATCCAGTTTGTTTCCACCAGCAGGGTATATTTTGCGGAAGGATCTTTTTTAAATGAAATGTTTTTATATGTCTTATTAAGCCCTTTTGCAAAATAATCTGCATACTCATTTTTATATTTCCCCCACTCTCCAATCCATTCATTCCATGCCGTTTGTCCTCTTTTAGGATTGTCAAGAACTTGTTTTTTTCTGTTTTCAAGGTATTGAGCTTCTGTAATATTTTCTTTCATAAACAGTACGTTCTCAAATTCAACCTCAACATTTACTTCGGTCTGATCTTTTAAGACATTCAGATTTCCTGCAACAATTTTCATTTTTTCCTGACTGAAAGCCATTGTCATTGTCACCATGAATACCAGCAATAATAATTTTCTCATATGCTATTAGTTTTTTTAATTAAGAGCCCAAAGATATTATAAAAGCAAGTATTTATATGACTCTTTATTTTTAATTTTATCTTAAATCAATAAAAGTGATTGGCTTTCTGCTGTTTGGATTAAAAACGGTTTTAGACAAAATATCAAAATCTATGATTTCAATTTTTGGGCTTACTCTCAGTTTTGCACGGAAGTGGTCTCTGACTTCATTTACAAAACCATCATGTTCTTCTTCTGTGCTTATTTTAATGATAATTTCGTCAAGGCCTATTTCGTTAGCCTGAATAACGATCTGATAGCATAAGATATTGTTGAAATCATTCAAAATATCATTCATAGCAGGCGGATACAAAGTTGTTCCTTTGTATTTGATCATCTGCTGCTTTCTTCCTACAACAGGTCCTAACCTCATAGTATTTCTTCCACATTGGCATGGCTCGTAATGAGCTTTTACAATATCACCGGTTTTAAATCTTAAGAGAGGAATGGCTTCTACTCCTAAAGTAGTGATGGTCAATTCTCCATTTTCTCCTTCATTTACCGGATTTCCGTTATCATCCAGGATTTCTGTAATGATCAGTTCCGGATGATGATGTCCTCCGATCTGGAATTCGCACTCTGTAAAAGCGGTACTCATTTCTGTAGAGGCATAGGTTGAAAAAAGTTTTATATCCCATTTTTCTTTGATTTTCTGAGAAAGAATATTATCCGTAAAATCCTGATTTTTGATACTTTCTCCGATACACACAGCCCCGTAAACACTGGAATTTTTATAATCCAAACCGTGTTTTTCGGCATAATCAATCATTTTCAGCAGAAAAGAAGGTACTGTAATCAAATATTTAGGTTTATATCTGAAAATAGAATCCCACTGAAGTTCAGGAATTCCAGGTCCCATTCTCACCACACTAGCTCCCATTTTTCTTAGACCTAAAAAATAGGCAAGACCAGCCATAAACCGCTTGTCAATGGTCGTAATCATCTGAACCACATCTCCTTTCTGAATTCCTGCACACGCAAATGATATCGCTTCATTGTAAGCAAGCCTCTCAAGATCGTTGTCGGACAATCCGAAGGTTACAGGATCTCCCAATGTTCCGGAAGTGGTACTGTAATCGACAATTTTATCCGGCGTTATACAGAAAAAATCATGGTTATACTGCTGTAGATCATTCTTTGTAGTAGTAGGAATCTTCTGAAGATCTTCCAAAGTGCAGATATCGGCAATATTGATATTATTTTCTTTGAACAGTTTCTGATAAAAAGGTGAATAAGTTTCAAGATAAGTCAAAAGCTCATGAAGTTTTTCTTCCTGAAATATTTTGATTTCCTGAATCCCTGCTTTCTCGATTAACGGATGAAATTCCAATGATTTTAATTTTTAAAAGGCAAATTTATTTAAAATTACATGATTGTAAGATGTATTCATGTAAAATGTATTCATGAATTCTGCCACAGCTTTTATCTCTGGAAGGTAAAAGTCTGTGTATTGGTATTCCCAGCAGTATTGATGGTGGTTACCTTCAGCGTATGCGCGCCTGATCCTTTCGGGCATTTTTCATCAAAAATGTAGACAAAATTATCTTTTACGCGGGCAAAGCGAAGCCACTTTCCATCCAGTTCGGCCCGGAATGAAATAATATCTCCTACTCTTGCCGTTCCTTTTAACAGTAATGAATTACTATTAACCATTGCTCCTTCTGTCCAATTTGATGAAACAGATGGCAGATTATTATCGATCAATAATTTTGCAATACCCAATCTGTTGAATTGTCCTTCTGCCCGATCACCATTCCATTTTACTTTTACAACATTTTTGTCACTGCCATAATCAAGGAGAATAACAGCTTTCTCTTTTTCTGCATTAGTTAACTTTCTATTCGGTTTTATTTTCAAAGTATATTCATCCTGAACAGGAATATATGGGCTATGCAAAACAATGGTATTTGAAACAGCATTTGGATCTGTATCCGGTTTTTCATAGGCCTTAAAATTTACAGCATCGTAGACTCCATTTTTACTGAAGCTAATCTCTGCATTTTCGGTAGCAATGATTTTTCCTTCATTTGGCATTACGGTTTTCCCTGTAGAAGATACTTTTTCTGAAGTTGTATTGAGCTGAAGCTTTGTTGTTAAGCGGCTCGTATTTCCTTTTACATCTCTCAGGACAATTTCAATGGTATGAACATTTTCATCCTTAAGGTTGATAATCCCTGTTGAGTTGGGAAGACTATAATTCTGAAGCTTCATTCCCGGCAAATCAGATAAATGCTGAATTCCCATTTTATCCCTGATGAATTTAGTATAATCTATGCAGCCGTTGATATATCGGGTATCATCATAGTGTATTTTATCAATTTTAAAACTGTAAATCAGCTTGCCATCCATCAATAGTTCTGCATTATAAATGCCCAGATTAAAACCTTGATTAGCTTTATCTACTGCCTTAATCGCAAAACTTATTTCTGGAGAATTAACCTGAACGAGATTAGAAGTATAAACATTTCCTGCCTTTTTTACTGCAATTCCATTCGCTCCTGGTTCATAAGTACTGAAACGTCTGTCATACCAATACAATCCGCTAATAATTGGGGCTATACTATCTGGAATGGCAAAGCCAAAAAGTAACGGGTTAAGACATTCTTCTGTTTTGGTATCTCTTATTTCAAAATGCAGATGTGGCCCAGCTGATCCTCCTGTGTTTCCACTCAACGCAATTTGCTGTCCTTTATCCACAGGGAACTGTCCGGGCTGAAAAGTGATATCCTGTTCCCACTTTTCGTCTTTATATTGTCTTTCCTTTACATATTCATCAAGCTTATTGAAATATTTATTCAGATGAGCATATACTGTGGTATAGCCATTGGGATGAGTGATGTATACAGCATTTCCAAATCCGTACCGCTCCACTTTTATTCTGCTTACATACCCTTCTGCAGCTGCCAGAACCGGTAAATTCTCCTGACTATTGGTTCTCAGATCCAGTCCCATATGAAAGTGATTGGTTCTGATGGCTCCAAAGTTGGCCGCAAGCTGCATTGGAATATTGAGTGGATTCCTGAAATAATTCTGTGGATAATTATTTTGAGCTTGTACAATGCCTGTGTTGATAAAACAAACAAAAAGCATCAGATGATAAAAGATTTTCATACAGCATTTGGGTTTATAGGTCTACTTAAATGTACAAAATTCCGGCCAATAAGCGCTTGTTAGGATATTCATTTTTAGAATCACCTTTGTTTTCTTAACCACAGTTTTCCTTTGCTGAGTGAAACACCTTTGCGAACAATTTTAACCCATTCATAAGTTCTTTGTGAACTTTGCGTACTATTAGGTTTTGGCTAAAACCATTGGATATGTTTTTATTATTTAAGCGGGCTTCCTTCGACTATGCTCAGGATAATAGCCGCTCCTAGTGAATAAACTGCCTTAAATTTCATACTCAAAACAGTCAGAAAAATTCACTTATTGACCATTCACCATTCACTTTTTCTCACTTTCTCCATTTATATTTCTGAAATTGAACTTTTTAATAGAAATTACCTAAATAAAACATATATTATAAACCGACAAATTTTAGTAAATTTGCAGACTTAATTAATCAACGATATTGAGATATTTACAATGAGCCAATTTAAAGAATACAAAAACCTCAACCTTATTGACGTAGCAGAGAATGTAGCGGAATTTTGGAAACAAAATAAAACCTTCAATAAGAGTGTTGAGATTCGTCAGGGAAATCCTGAGTTTGTTTTTTATGAAGGTCCGCCTTCAGCAAACGGTATGCCTGGAATTCACCACGTAATGGCAAGAGCATTGAAAGATATTTTCTGCCGTTACCAGACTCAAAACGGAAAGCAGGTTTTCCGTAAAGCTGGCTGGGATACGCATGGTCTTCCTGTGGAACTGGGTGTAGAAAAAGAATTAGGAATCACGAAAGAAGATATTGGCAAAAAAATCTCTATTGAAGACTATAACAAAGCTTGTCGTGAAGCAGTAATGCGTTATACTGATGTATGGAATAACCTTACAGAGAAAATCGGATATTGGGTGGACCTTGATGATCCGTACATCACGTACAAGTCAAAATATATGGAAACCGTTTGGTGGTTATTGAAGCAATTGTATAGCAAAGAACTGTTGTACAAAGGCTACACCATCCAGCCTTACTCACCGAAAGCAGGAACAGGACTTTCTTCTCACGAGCTTAACCAGCCAGGAACATATCGCGATGTTTCGGATACAACGGTTGTAGCTCAGTTTAAAGTGAAGAAAGACTCTTCAGCATTGTTTAATGATGTTGATGGAGATGTACATATCCTTGCATGGACGACAACTCCATGGACGCTTCCATCCAATACTGCTCTTACTGTAGGTAGAGATATTGAATATGTTGTAGTTAAAACCTTCAATCAATATACATTTGAACCTGTAACGGTTGTGTTATCAAGCGTTCTTTTACCTAAAGTTTTCGGTAAAAAATATACAGAAGGTACAGATGAGGATTTTGCCAACTATACGCCGGAAACGAAAGTAATTCCATTCAGAATATTAAAAGAGTTTACAGGAGAAAAGCTTGTTGATACAAGATATGAGCAATTAGTCCCTTGGTTTACGCCAAATGATAATCCTGAGAATGCATTCAGAGTAATCTTAGGAGATTTCGTAACAACTGAGGACGGTACAGGTATCGTTCATACAGCTCCTACATTTGGTGCTGATGATGCAAGAGTGGCTAAAATGGCTCAGCCTGAGATTCCGCCAATGTTGGTAAAAGATGAAAATGACAATCTTGTACCATTGGTAGACTTACAAGGGAAATTCATCAAAGGAGAAAATGTTCCTGAGGTATTCTCCGGAACTTATATCAAAAATGAATACTACGATGAAGGAACTGCTCCTGAGAAATCATGGGATGTGGAACTTGCGATCCTGTTGAAAACAGAGAACAAGGCTTTCAAAGTAGAAAAATATGTCCACTCTTATCCACACTGCTGGAGAACAGATAAACCGGTATTGTACTATCCGCTTGATTCATGGTTTGTGAAAATGACGGCTGTAAAAGACAGACTGGTTAATTTGAACAAAGAAATCAACTGGAAGCCAAAAGCTACCGGAGAAGGACGTTTTGCCAACTGGTTAGAAAATGTGAACGACTGGAACCTTTCCCGTTCAAGATATTGGGGAATTCCGTTGCCGATCTGGAGAACAGATGATCTGAAAGAAGAAAAGATCATGGGTTCTGTAGAGGAATTATACAACGAAATCGAGAAATCAATTGCAGCTGGATTGATGAGTGAAAACCCGTTCAAAGGTTTCATTATCGGAAATATGGCTGAGTCTAACTATGATCTTGTGGATCTTCACAAAAATGTAGTGGACAAAGTAGTATTGGTTTCTGATTCAGGAAAAGCAATGAAGCGTGAGAGTGACCTGATTGATGTTTGGTTCGATTCAGGTTCTATGCCTTATGCACAGTTGCATTATCCTTTTGAAAACAAAGAATTAATAGACAATAATAAAGCATTCCCTGCTGATTTCATCGCAGAAGGTGTTGACCAGACCCGTGGATGGTTCTATACGCTTCACGCTATCGGAACTGCTGTTTTTGATTCTGTTGCTTATAAAAATGTAATGAGTAACGGTCTTGTTCTGGACAAGAACGGACAGAAAATGTCAAAACGTTTAGGAAATGCCGTAGATCCGTTCGAAACTCTTTCTGTATATGGGCCGGATGCTACCCGTTGGTACATGATTTCCAATGCCAACCCATGGGAAAACCTGAAGTTTGACATTGAAGGAATTGACGAAGTAAGAAGAAAGTTCTTCGGAACGCTTTACAATACGTATTCATTCTTTGCTTTATATGCGAATGTTGACGGCTTCAACTATTCAGAAAAAGAAGTGGAAAACCGTCCCGAAATTGACAGATGGGTCCTTTCTGAACTGAACCTTCTGATCAAAGAAGTAAAGGCTTTCTATGAAGACTATGAACCAACAAGAGTAGCAAGAGCAATCAGCACTTTTGTGAACGATAACCTGAGTAACTGGTATGTAAGATTATGCAGAAGACGTTTCTGGAAAGGAGACTATTCTGACGATAAAATCTCTGCTTACCAGACACTATATACATGTCTTGAAGTAGTTGCTAAACTATCTGCTCCGATTGCTCCGTTCTTTATGGATCAATTGTATCAGGACCTGAATAAAGTAACAGGTAAAGAGAACTGTGAATCTGTACATTTGACAGACTTCCCGGTAGCTGATGAAAGCTTAATTGATCAGGATCTGGTTGAGAAAACGCATTTGGCTCAGAACATTACAAGTATGGTCTTCTCTCTGAGAAAGAAAGAAAATGTAAAAGTCCGCCAGCCGCTACAAAAAGTATTGGTTCCTGTATTGGATTCTAAAACAGAAGAGCAAATCCTTGCTGTTGCAGATCTGATCAAGCAGGAAGTAAACGTTAAAGAATTACAGTTAATCAATGCTGAAGAAGCATCTCACTTAATTGTAAAACAGATAAAACCCAACTTCAAAGCTCTTGGTCCTAAATTAGGAAAAGACATGAAGGTGGTAGGTGCCGAGATAGCAAATCTTACCACAGAACAGATTGCCGGTCTTGAAAAAGAAGGAAAAATAGGCGTTCAGGGATATGAGATCACACTTGATGATGTAGAAATCTCTACAAAAGATATCCCGGGATGGACTGTTACTTCAGACGGTAAAACAACTGTGGCATTAGATTTGACGTTAACCGATGAGCTAAAATCTGAAGGTATCGCAAGAGAATTCATCAACAGAATTCAAAACCTGCGAAAAGATAAAGACTTTGAACTGACAGACAGGATTAATATCTCCATTGAAGAGAACTCACCTTTCCTTGATGATATTAAGAAAAATGAAGAATATATTTCTTCTGAAGTCTTGTCAAATAAAATAGAAATTGTATCTTCACTTTCAAATTTTAACGAAATCGAAATAGATGAGGTTAATTTTAAGATAAATGTTGAAAAAAATTAACATGTAGTTATTATATTTCAAATTCCATTTCATAATTTTATTAAAAAAGAGAACGAATATGTCAGACGAAAGAGTTAGATACAGCGATGCTGATTTACAGGAATTTAAAGCGATCATTAAAGAAAAAATAGAAAAAGCAGAAAAAGATCTTCAGCTTATCAGAGAAAGTTTCATCAACGACCAGAATAACGGAACCGATGATACCTCTCCTACTTTCAAAGCATTTGAGGAAGGAGCAGAAACATTAAGCAAAGAGCAGAACTCTATTTTGGCAGGAAGACAGGAAAAATTCGTGCGTGACCTTAAAAACGCTTTGATCAGAATCGAAAACAAAACGTATGGTGTTTGCAGAGTAACAGGAAAATTGATTCCTAAGGAAAGACTTTTAGCCGTTCCTCATGCTACGCTGAGCATCGAAGCGAAAAATATGCAAAAATAACCGTAAGGTTTGTAAAATACTATTGGGTTTATATCGTATTCACGGATACTTTATAAACCTAATTTTTAATGTATACTCATGAGCGAATTATTAATTTTAGGATTTATTATCGCAATAATTCTGCTGTTTTTCAACAGAGAATGGATCAAAAACAGATTTTTCCCTGATCAGCAGAAAAACTATACTATTGATGATCAATTCAATTCTGATAAACGCGAACGGGAAAAAGAGATTGACAGACTTTTGAGTAAGATGGGCAAAAACGGAATCAATGATCTGTCTGAAAAAGACAGGAAAAGACTTGATGAGTTGTCTAAAATGTAAAAATTAAATATAAGAAATGGAATCTATCATAGTACATCCTAAAAATTCTATGGAGCTTAGTGCACTGAAAAGTGTACTGAAAGAAATGAACATTAAATTTGAAAAAGCTCATGTTAAAAGTTCATATAACGGGCAGAAAGTGGTTAAGAAAGCAAGCGATAATAAAAATATAAAACCTGCTGCAAAACCTTCAAAACCTAAAGGACAGTAATGAAAAAGATATTAGCGATAACATTTTTAGTGTTGTTGATTGACCAGGCTTCAAAAATTTACATCAAAACTCATTTCGAGCTGAATGAAAGCATTCCTGTGATAAACGGTTTCTTCAACAAAACTTTTGTTGAAAATCCGGGAATGGCTTATGGATTTCATTTTGGCGGAATCATCGGAAAATACTTTCTGGTAATCCTAAGAGTTTTCCTGATTGGAGGAATGGTATATATGTTTAAAAAATGGTTAAAGGACGGAGCTTCCAATTATCTTTTGATTCCTATGGCTATCATTTTCGCCGGAGCCATCGGAAATCTTATTGACGGAATGTTTTACGGGATGATCTTCGATACCGGAACAGTGTATGATGCCAGTACCGACCGATGGATTGGATATGGAGGTATCTCTAAGCTTGTTCCTTTCGGACATGGATATTCTACCTTTATGAAAGGTTGTGTGGTAGATATGCTTCACTTTCCTGTAGTAGACTGGTATGTGCCCGAAAGCTGGCCTTTAATAGGTGGAAAACATCTTGAATTCTTCAAATATATTTTCAATGTTGCCGATTCTGCTATCACAGTAGGAGCAGCTTTCCTTCTAATCTTCAGAAAAAAAGCATTCCCAAATGGGCTTGAGTTTTAAAAGATGTATTTTCGGATGAAAAAAATAATCAAAAATATTTTTAAAATTTTCCTGCTTCTTTTCGTTGCAGGAATTATTTTTATTGCCTGGGCGAACTACAGCATCAAAAAGGACAGCGAATCATTTGTTTCCTATAATATTGCTGATGTACCGGAAGCCAAAACAGGTCTTTTATTAGGAACCGGGAAAACCTTAAACAATGGGTCACCCAATGCTTATTTCTACAACAGAATTAAAGCTGCGGCCGATTTATACAAAAGCAGAAAAATACAATACATCATCGTTAGTGGTGATAACAGTACCAAAGATTATAACGAACCTGAAGATATGCAGCTTGCATTGATGCAGGAAGGAGTTCCACAAGATAAAATCATTCTGGATCATGCCGGATTCCGAACTTTGGATTCTGTGGTAAGAGCAAAAGATATTTTCAGCCAGACAAAACTGGTGATTATCTCTCAGAAATTTCACAATGAAAGAGCCGTTTTCCTGGCCAGAAAAAATGGAATGGAAGCCTTTGGGTATAATGCTGCTGATGTAAATAAATATGCGGGGTTAAAGACCAATATGAGAGAGTATGCTGCCAAAGCTAAAGCATATTGGGACCTTCTTTTTGGCGTAGAGCCTAAATTTGGAGGAGAGAAGATTGTGATTCCTTAGTTTTTTCAACCACGAATTGCACGGATTTTCACAGATGATTGTGTAGAAGGATATTGAGATTTTGCTGATTGATAGGTTTTGGCTAAAGCCAATAGATCTTTTTATTTCAAAGCTGGCTGGGCTAAAGCCCACCTCTATTGAATTTTAAATGACAACATCTTTTAATCTTTTAATCTTTTAATCTTTTAATCTTTTAATCTTTTTAATTCTATATTCCCGGCAAACCTCGTAAATTTGCTATTCATTAATTTTTAAATATAAATTTTAAACAAATGTCAAGAATTCTTACCGGCATACAAGCCACCGGAACACCCCATCTTGGAAATTTATTGGGGGCAATTATTCCTGCTATCGAACTATCCAAGCAGGAAGGAAATGAATCATTTTTATTTATTGCGAATCTTCACACGCTTACACAGATTAAAGATGCGCAGACGTTGAGACAAAATACCTACGAGATTGCTGCGGCTTGGCTTGCTTGTGGATTAGATACTGAAAAAACATATTTCTACAGACAAAGTGATATCGCTGAAACCTGTGAACTTTCTTGGCATTTATCATGTTTTTTTCCTTATCAAAGATTAACATTGGCTCATTCATTCAAGGATAAGGCAGACAGACTTCAGGATGTGAATGCCGGACTGTTTACTTACCCTATTCTGATGGCGGCAGATATTTTACTGTATGATGCTGAAATTGTACCTGTAGGTAAAGATCAGCTTCAGCACCTGGAATTTGCAAGAGATGTGGCTTCAAGATTCAACAATCAGATGGGTGATATTCTTGTTCTTCCACAATCTGAACTTCAGGAAGACACCAAATATGTTCCTGGAACAGATGGTCAGAAAATGTCTAAATCAAGAGGAAATATTATCAATATTTTCTTACCTGAAAAGGAGCTTAAAAAACAGGTAATGAGCATTGAATCAGATTCAAAATCTTTAGAAGAACCTAAGGATCCTGAAACGGATAAAACATTCCAGATTTATCAACTTGTTGCTACACCTGAACAAACTGAAGAATTAAGGGCAAAATATCTTGCCGGAAATTTCGGATACGGACACGCTAAGAAAGAATTACTGGATCTTATTCTTGTTCGTTTTGAGAAGGAAAGAGAAACGTTCACTTATTACATGAACAACCTTGATGAACTTGAAGCAAAACTTCAGCAAGGAGCTGAGAAAACCAGACCTATTGCGCTGGAAACTCTTAAAAGAGTAAGAACAAGCTTAGGATTTTAATTCTGAGCTTTAAGCATAAGAAAGAGGCTGTCTCAAAAGTCAAATAATTTGGCTTTTGTCATTCTGACGAAGGAAGAATCTTAGATTCTTCCTTCGTCAGAATGACACTTTTGAGTTAGCCTCTTTTTCTATTGATGTAAAGCATTTAATGAGCATTGTTCTTTGTCAGGATAAAGTAATGCATCTGATCTCCATATTCATAATTAATATCCCAGCCTGGATATTGTTTTACAATGGTCTTAATTATAGACAACCCCAGTCCTGTGGATGTATGATCTGATCCCTGTTTATAGAAACGGTTAAAAATTCTTGATTTATCCAAAGGTACAGATGTTCCGCTGTTCTGGAATGTTATCCGGTTGTTTTCAACTATAATATTTAGGGTTCCTTCTTCATTGTTGTACTTAACAGCATTTTTAAGAAGATTGGACAAAAGAATATCTGCAAGATCCTGATTAAAATCTGCAACGAATTTCCCCTTTTCAATGACATTAACCTCTACTTTTTTAAATGTAATGAAATCTTCATAGTTCTGAACTAACTGAGCAATCATCCAGTTAAAATTAACATCTGAAGTCTTATTAAACTGGCTGTTTTCAATTTTGGAAAGCATTAATAAAGATTTGTTTAAGCCTACCATTCTTCGCAGATCATTTTTAACTTCGGTAATAAAGGTCATACTTTTTTTATCAAGGTCATCATTCTGAATCAGAAGATCAATTTTATTAATAATGATAGCCAAAGGAGTCTGAAGTTCATGGGAAGCATTTTCAATAAACTGTTTCTGCTGATAGAAAACAAGTTCATTACGCTCAATCATTTCATTGATTTCCACATTCAATTCTTCAAACTCAGAGATCTTATAAGTTTGCTTTTCCTGGGAAAAAGGAATTCCAAACTGGTATTTTTTTAGTTTATCCAAAATCCGGTAAAACGGTCTCATCGCCTTATTAAGAAGATATCCGTTGACTGCCACAATACTTATGACCAAAAGGATATAGAGTACAATCAAGGCAGTCGTAAGATCGTATATCAATTCATCTTCTTCTACGGTGGAAGTTCTTATGACAAGCCGTTGATTCTTTTTGAACTGATCAATAAAGTCTGCCTCAAGAACCCTGTAAGGCTGATCTTTATCATCATATTCCATGTAGTACATCTTGTTGTAAAGCCTGCTTTTGTTTTGATATTCTTCAGCTTTGATCGGGTTTATTTTAAATTCATTGAATCCAAAATCATTATTATTCAAAAGCTGAGGATTAAGATAAACAGCTTTGATGATCTGTATTTTTCGATTCCTTAATCCATCATCTACATTATCATGCACTTCATCCAGAATATAGGCATAAAATAGCCCTGCCCAAACTGCAATAATGAACAGCAGGATCATGATCAGGTACTTTATGGTGTAATATTTTAATGAAACTTTCATCAGATGAATTTATATCCTATTCCGTATACAGCCTGAAAATCAGCTTCTGCATTGAGTGTTTTTAATTTTTTTCGAAGATTTTTGATTTGGGAATAAATAAAATCAAGGCTGTCTGCCTGATCTATATAATCTCCCCAAATAGCTTCTGCCAGTGTTGTCTTTTGCAATGTTTTTTCCGGATGGATCACAAAATAATACAAAAGATCATACTCTTTACGATTGAGAGCCAGCTCCTCTTCTCCTATTTTCACCGTTCTGTTCTCCGGATCAATGCTTATATTTTTGTACCGGATTATATTTTCGCCATCCTGATTTTTCCTTCTGATCACAGATTTGATTCTCGCCATCAGCTCAGCAAGGTGGAAAGGTTTTGCAAGATAATCATCAGCCCCAATTTCCAGCCCGGTTACCTTATCATCTACTGAATCTTTAGCAGAAAGAATGATTACAGGATCTTTCTTATGCATTTTTTTTATTTCTTTCAGCAGATCTATTCCATTTCCGTCAGGCAGCATAATATCCAGCAAAATACAGTCATATTCGTAAGAAATAATTTTGTCCAGTCCGCTGCTGTAATTTTCTGCATACTCTACAATGAAATGTTCTGCTTCCAGAAATTTTTGTACCGTATCTTTCAGTTCGGGTTCATCTTCTACTATTAAAATCTTCATATTTTCTGGATCTGTATATTCTGCTGCTTCATTAATGTATATCAAATATATGAAATTATAAACGGGAAGGACTGAAGCGGGAAGCTGGACGTTATTTATCTCAACCTATGCAACTTTTTTCACTTCCTTCTTCCCGCCTCCAGCTTCCCTACTTAACAAAGCGTCCATCTGCATCAAAAACGAGACATAAACCGTTCATTAAATTGATTTTATAAGCATTATATTTTCTTTCAATGGAATCAATTACGCTGCAAGGATGATTCCTTGTCATAAATGAAACCATATTTTTTCTAATCTGTGCAGAAGAAATTTTTCTTCCGCTGCTGTTTATTAAATTCCAGTTGATCATATTATTACTATTTAGTGTTGATTTTTACTTTTGAATTAATCATCAATTTTTTTAAAATTTCCGTTTCTGTCGAATTCAAGCTCCAATCCGTTAGAAAGTTCTGCTTTGTAAGACCATCTTTTCTTTTCTATCTTAATGATGTAGGTATTGGGGAAATTTTTGGTGCTGTAATTTCTTATTGATACAGGAATGAAACCATAAGGAACTTTCTGATGTTTACCATCTACTTCTTTCCAGTTTCCGCTGCTGTCGAACTCCATTTTCATTCCATTGGTCAGATATACTTTATATTCGTCTATTCCATAGATTTCTCTGTCTTCTATGGCCGAGTTTACGGGTATTCCTTTAAAATGGGCTGCAAGAAAGTTTTTAGCTGTTTTGGGTAACTGATTAGCATTGATTGCTCTGTCCTGTGCAGAAACAAAGCTTCCCATTAATAAAAACATGAACATCAATACTCCTGTGATTTTCTTTACATTTTTCATAACATTTAATTTTTCTGTCATTATTATGGAGCAAAGTTCCAAATCAATTTGGGAAAGAATTGGGAAAAGTTATTTCTGTAAAAAATAAATAGGATAAAGTTTAAATTTTACCGCAGATTTTAGCAGATAAGTTATTAATGTTGATTTTCGAAAAGTATTAAAAACGGAAAAAGCCACTAAGTACAACTTAATGGCTTTTTTATTAGATTATATGGTCTATTTATAGATATTCTTTAATCTGCTGAAGATGGGTAATAGCTTTTAATCCTTCCCTCTGCTTATCTTCCTTATAGACATTGAAGAAAATAGTATCCATTCCGAAATCTGTTGCTCCCATGGCATCAGCAATCCAGTCATCCCCAATCAGGATGCTTTCTTCTTTTCTGGCTTCAGAAAGCCCTAAGGAGTACTCAAAAATCCTGGGATTAGGTTTTCTTACTCCCACAGAATCTGCACTGGTAATCGTCTTAAAATAGGGTGCAATTCCTGACAGGGTACATTTTCTTTCCGTTACTTCCTGAAATCCATTAGAAATAATGTGTAATGTATAGTTCTTAGCTTTCAGATATTCCAGAACATCTTCGGCTCCTTCTACCAATTCATTATGACTCACAATATTATCAAGGAAGTTTTCTTCAAAATAAAGGGCAAGCTCTTTATTTTCTACTCCAAAATGTTTAAAGGAATCATAAAAACGGTGCTCTCTCAAATATTCTTTGCCGATAATCCCGTCTCTGATCTTTTCCCACAACTCTTCGTTGATATCATGGTAAACAGAGTGAAACTCTTCAAAGTCAATATGATACTTTGAAGTAATTTCCTGTTTTTCAAAAAGCTCTTTGATGGTAAGATAGGCATTTCTGCGGTGATCCCAGAGTGTATTATCCAGGTCAAAAAAAACATGCTGCATTTTCATACAGCACAAAGTTAATAATTTTAATTTTTCGAGATAGGATAATTTTTGCTCTTGCTTTTCACAATTTCAAGGCTTTTAGAAAAATTCAGCAAAAAATCAATGGTTTGTTTCTTAGGTTTCAAAGTTTTCACTTTTAAGGAGTCATTTTTTTTCATAAGCGAAGTATGTTTTCCTTAAAACGTGAAATTTTCCAAAATATTATTTATCTGGTTAATATTATATTATTTTCATCCATGATTTTTCTCAGGTTTATCAGCGCATACCGTACTCTTCCAAGAGTTGTATTAATGCTCATATCCGTATGATCTGCAATTTCCTTGAAACTCAGCCCGTCAAAAAATCTCAGTTTGATTACTTCTTGCTGATTTTGTGGTAAAAACTGCAGCATCCTTAGAAGATCTTCCTGTATCTGATTCGTCACAAGCTGATCTTCAATATTTTCAGAAGGTTCTCTGATCAAATCAAAAATAGAATATTCATCGGTTTCAAAAGTAGTTTCTGAAACTTTTATATTCTTTGCTTTTGACCTGAAATGATCAATGATTAAATTGTGGGAAATTCTTTTTGCCCAAAGGATAAATTTACCTTCTTCGTTATAGCGCCCTTCTTTGAGCATAACAATTATCTTCATGAATGTATCCTGAAAGATATCATTAGCTAAATCTTCATCATTAATTTTGTAAAAAATGAATGTAAACAGTTCTCTCTGATGTCGATGAATAAGGGTTGACAACGCACCCTCGTCTCCTTTCTGGTAAAGGGAAATTAGTAAACTATCCGATTTTGATTTCATAACTCTTCTCAATATAAATATTTGCAGACAAGCATTCTACCAGATATTTCTTCTGGCCTTTGCTGTATAAACAAAACAGTTCTAGAGTAGAGTCTCTTCTATAGGCGGTAGTACAATTATTATGATGTAAATATAATAATTTTTTAATAACTGTTAACCTATTATTAAATTTTATAGAGAAAAATCTAAAAAAAATCATTTAAACATGTCATGAATAAAGACTGTAGGGATATTTAATGTAAAATTAATATTCAGACCTTTCATCTCTTTTCCGTTCAATCGGGTGTCTCCGATAGGAAAAGCATAGCCTCCGGTAAGGTCCAGCATCCCGAATAAGGTGACTCCTATTTTAGGAGCAATGTATTTATTGGTTCCTTCTACTCCTGCCAAAAAGTAATAAGAGTGATAGAAGTCTACATTTTTTTCAAAATTAAGAAGAACATCTGCCTGCAGCTTTGGCATAATAGCGAATTTGGAGTCCGTAACTCCCATCAGCGCAGATCCTCCCAATCTGTAAATCACATCATCATTTTTAAGAAAAAGCAATTTCCCTCCTATTTCACCAAAACTTTGATTCTGATAAGTATACCCCACAGTAATCATTTTATGCATGGTATATTGTGCCTTTGCTAATGTACTTAGCAAAAACAGGGACAGGACAGCAACTACAGTTCGAAAATTCATCATCTTTCTATATTATTAAGGTGTAAAATTAAAAAAAACTGCCTTATCCAAAGATAAAGCAGCTCATTTATTATTCTTTAAAGGGAAAATTAAATTCCGAAAGCGGTTTTAATTTCCTCTACTTTGTCCAGTTTCTCCCAAGTAAAGAACTCAAGCCCTTTCAATGTAAGCTCATTCTTATGTCCTTTATTGAATGTTTTATCAGCTACATAATGCTCTTTACCCATGTGTCCGTAAGAAGCTGTTTCCTGATAAATAGGATTTCTTAATTTTAAGTTCTGCTCAATAGCGTAAGGTCTTAAATCGAAGATCGTAGAAACTTTTTTTGCGATCTCTCCATCATGAAGATCTACTTTTGCAGTTCCGTATGTGTTGATATATAAACCACAAGGTTCAGCTACCCCGATTGCATAAGAAACCTGTACCAAAACTTCATCAGCAACTCCTGCAGCTACTAAGTTTTTAGCAATATGTCTTGTTGCATAAGCAGCACTTCTGTCTACTTTAGACGGATCTTTTCCTGAGAAGGCACCTCCTCCGTGAGCTCCCTTACCACCGTAAGTATCTACGATGATTTTTCTTCCTGTAAGACCTGTATCCCCGTGAGGTCCTCCGATTACGAATTTTCCTGTAGGATTGATATGATATTTAATCTGATCGTTAAATAAAGCCTTAATTTCTTCTGTCTGTTGTGCAACTACTCTGGGAACCAGAATATTTTTAATATCCTCACGGATCTTATTCAGCATTTCTTCTTCACTTCCGAAATCATCATGCTGAGTAGAAACAACGATAGAATCAATTCTGATTGGCTTATGATCATCTGAATACTCAATTGTTACCTGGCTTTTTGCATCCGGACGAAGATAAGTGATGTCTTTATTTTCTCTTCTGATTGCAGAAAGCTCCTTAAGAATAGTGTGGGCAAGATCCAGTGCAAGAGGCATATAGTTAGCCGTTTCATTGGTAGCATACCCGAACATCATTCCCTGGTCTCCTGCTCCTTGTGCATTTGCTTTTGCTTCAAAAGACTCATCATTTACAGCTCTGTCAACTCCCTGGTTGATATCAGGTGACTGCTCATGGATAGCAGAGATCACACCACAAGAATCTCCATTGAACATATATTCACCTTTTGTATACCCAATTCCGTTGATTACTTCTCTGGCAATGGTCTGTACATCAAGATAAGCATCTGATTTTACTTCTCCTGCCAATACCACCTGTCCGGTAGTTACAAGAGTTTCACATGCTACTTTTGAATCTTTATCGTATGCTAAAAAATGGTCGATTAATGCATCTGAGATTTGATCGGCAATTTTATCCGGATGTCCTTCTGAAACTGATTCAGATGTAAATAAATAAGACATATAATTCTTTTGTTTTTAAAGATTTAAAAAAAATTGTATTGAAGAAAATATGAAATAAAATTGCCCAGAAAAAAAGAATACTGTTTTAGCATATTTTTATAGAGGTTGCAATCAGGTCAAATTTTTCCTCGTAATAAACGTCAGCAAATTTAAGCACTATTTTCGTAATACTCAAAATTTTTGTTTATTAATTATTATTTTATTTAAATTGATGATTTCTATCACTTTAAAGCATTTCCATTACTGAGGCTTAATGCTTACAAATTCTTTTGGACTTTCGTGATAATTCAGCTTAAGTTCTAAAGAAGTTTTGATAGAATGTGACAATTCATCAATAATTTTCTGCTTAAATGTTGGCTTATAATAAATAATACTGATTTCTCGATAAGGGAAAGGTTTTTTGAATCTGAAAACATTTTTCTTTTGTTCTTCTGAAAGCTGGCTCAATGCAAGCTCCGGCAGAATACTGATTCCTCCTACTTTATCTACCATATGTACCAAGGTCTGGATATTGGAAGCCAGGAAGTCTAAATTTTTAGGCTTCAAGGTATTTTCTTTCAGATGGCAAATGTTTTCAAACTGATTTCTAAGGCAGTTTCCTTCTTCAAGCAGCCAAACTTTTTCTACATTCAGGTCTTCCGGAATGATGTAAGAATTCTTTTTGTTGGCCTCTGTATTGGAACTGTAAATCATCAGCTCTTCATTGAATAAGAAATCCTGATAAAACTCGTCAGCTGTATCATAAGGAGTTGAGATAATTCCCGCATCAAGCTCTCCGGCTTTTAAAGCTTTAATAATATTATCCGTTGTCATTTCTTTTACATTCATCTGAATCTTTGGATTATCTTCAAGGAACTTGAAGATTTCCGTAGGCAGAATGAAAGAAGAAACAGTAGGAATAATTCCGAGATTGAGAGTTCCTCCTAAAATATTATTCAAAAGATTCGCTTTATTTTTCAACTCATTGACAGACTCTATAATAACTTTTGCCTGATCAATAATCTGAAGACCTACATCCGTGGTACGAATCGGGTGAGTAGTTCGGTCGAAAACCTTCACATCCAGTTCATCCTCAAATTTCTGTATCATGGCACTTAACGTAGGTTGTGTAATAAAACATGCCTGAGCTGCTTTACCAAAATGTTTATACTTATCAACAGCGATAAGATACTCCAGTTGCTGAATGTTCATTTGATTAATATTATCTATTACAAAGATATAACGTTTTTGTTATTAGCAATTAAAAATTCAAGTAAATTTGATATTCACTACCTTTACACTTCGATTTAGAAAAAGGAAAAAGAATTATTCAAATCATCAATTATATGGATTCTAAAAAATTAACGTTAAGCAACGGAGCACCTTACTTTGAGCATCAGGATTCACAGACGGTAGGACCAAGAGGCCCGGTATTGCTGCAAGACTTTATTCTTCAGGAAAATCTTGCCCATTTCGTTAGGGAAAGAATTCCTGAAAGAATAGTGCATGCTAAAGGAAGCGGAGCATACGGAACCTTTACCGTAACCCATGATATCAGCCAGTACACAAAAGCAAAGCTATTTTCAAAAGTAGGAAATTCATGCAGAATGTTTGCCAGGTTCTCTACCGTGGGAGGAGAAAAAGGAAGCGCGGATACTGCAAGAGATCCTAGAGGTTTTGCTTTAAAATTTTATACTGAAGACGGAAACTGGGATCTTGTAGGAAATAACACTCCGGTATTCTTTATTAAGGATGCAAAAAAATTTCCGGACTTTATCCATACTCAAAAAAGAGTTCCGAAGACAAACTTAAAAAGTGCTACAATGATGTGGGATTTCTGGAGCTTAAATCCAGAATCACTTCATCAGGTTCTCATATTAATGTCAGACAGAGGAACACCCTACGGATACAGACATATGCATGGATTTGGGTCTCATACTTTCTCCATGATCAATGATAAAAATGAAAGAGTATGGGTAAAATTCCACTTCAAAACCAAACAGGGAGTGAAAAACTTCACTGATGAAGAAGCTGTAAAAATGGCCGGCAAAAATCCGGATTTCGCTCAGGAAGACCTGTGCAATGCTATTGAAAATGGGGACTTTCCGAAATGGACTCTATACATTCAGGTAATGACTGAAGAGCAGGCAAAAGATTTCAGATGGAATCCTTTTGATGTAACAAAAGTATGGTTCCATGATGATTTCCCTTTGATTGAGGTGGGAGAAATGGAGCTTAATGAAGTTCCTGTTAATTATTTTGCTCATGTTGAACAATCTACTTTTTCACCAAGCAGCCTGATTAACGGAATTAGTTTCTCACCCGACAAAATGCTTCAGGGAAGACTATTCTCTTATCCTGATGCACACCGCTACAGAGTGGGTGTCAATGCACATCAACTGGAGGTGAACCGATGTCCTTTTGCTGTCAATAACTACCAGAGAGATGGCTATATGGCAGATTCAAGCTACTATCAGGATAAACCAAATTACCATCCGAACAGCTTTGATGATATCAAGGTAGATTCTGATTATAAAAACTTTGAGTATGAATTAGACAGTGCTCATGTAGCCAGTTATAACAGAAATGATAACGACAGTGATCATTATACTCAGCCGGGGCTGCTTTATTCAAAAGCAATGAATGCAGAAGACCGAGATCATTTGATCAAAAATATTGTAGGCAGCATGAATGGTATCACCGGACCGAAAAAAGATGAGATTATCAACCGACAGCTATGTCACTTTTTCCGTGCTAACATTGAGCTTGGCATGAAAGTAGCTTCTCAACTAAACGTCAATATTGATGCAAATATGATGAATCATTCCAAATAATCATATTGAATAATAAATTAAAAAAAAGGAAAAAAAAATAATATTTTTTCCTTTTTTTTGTAAAAAATTCATAATTTGCAAAGGATGATATTTTAAAGTGGAAAAATGAGTTACGAGAACATATTATTAAAAAAAGAAGATAAATTATCTATCATTACCATAAACAGACCTGAAAGTTTAAATGCTTTAAATGCAAAAACAATTCAGGAAATCAGTACCGCACTGGATGAGCTTAATGCTGATACTTCCTGCAGGGTAATTATCCTTACCGGAAGTGGAGAAAAATCTTTTGTAGCGGGAGCTGACATCAAGGAATTCAGTGACTTCGGGCAGGAAAAAGCTGAAGAACTTGCAAGAAACGGACAAAATACATTGTTCAATAAAATTGAAAATATGTCTAAACCTGTCATTGCAGCCGTAAACGGTTTTGCATTAGGCGGAGGTTTAGAGCTTGCCATGGCATGCCATATCAGATACGCATCGGAAAATGCCAGATTAGGGCTTCCTGAAGTAACTCTTGGATTAATCCCGGGATACGGTGGAACTCAAAGGCTTCCAAAGCTTGTAGGAAAAGGTATTGCCAACGAAATGATCTTCTCTGCCAAAATGATCCCTGCCCAAAAAGCAAAAGAGATTGGCCTGGTCAATGAAGTATATCCTATTGAAGAATTATTAACCAAAACGAAAGAATTAGCAAATACTATTGCCTACAATTCACCAATGGCAATATCCAAGGCTATAAACGCCGTGAATTTATCTGACACGGAGAAAGGTTTTGAAACTGAAATTAAATATTTTGGGGAACTTTTTGAAATGGAAGATAAGAAAGAGGGAGTTACTGCGTTTCTAGAGAAGAGAAAGCCGAACTTCTAAACTTTCTAAAAGATTTTAATCCAAATTATTTCGAAAAAAACAATGCTGTGGTATGAATAAGTTTGATAAAGCTTATCTAAAAATGGCTCAGGAATGGGCAAAACTCTCCTACTGTAAGAGAAAACAGGTGGGAGCTCTTATCGTAAAAGATAGGATGATTATTTCAGATGGTTACAACGGGACTCCTTCGGGATTCGAAAACTGCTGTGAAGATGGAGAGGGAAAAACACACTGGTACGTATTGCATGCGGAAGCCAACGCTATTTTAAAGCTGGCTGCTTCTACTCAATCTGCAAAAGGAGCAACGTTATATCTGACGCTTTCTCCCTGTAAAGAATGCAGTAAGCTGATTCTGCAGGCAGGAATTACGAGACTGGTGTATATTAATGAGTATTCGGATGACGATGGAATATCGTTCCTGAGAAACCATAACATTGAAATAGAACAAATATCGGACTGTGAACTAAAAAAATAAGCACAAATGACTTGGGATGAAAAGATCAAAGATTTTGAAATATTTCTTCGTTTCGAAAGAAATTTTTCAGAAAACACTCTCGACGCCTACGTTCGGGACATTAAGAAATTAAAAGATTATGCAAAAGAAGATCTGGCAAACGTCGGTCCAGATTCTATCGGTTACGAAAACCTGCAGGAATACATTTTCAATCTTTCTAAACAGAAATTCAGTGAGAGATCACAAGCAAGATGGATATCCTCCATCAAAGCCTTTTTCAAATTTCTACTTGAGGATGAATACCGTGAAGACAATCCTGCTGCGTTACTTGAAGGCCCTAAACTGGGATTATATCTTCCTGATACCTTAAGCCTGCCTGATATCAACAAAATTATTGCTGCTATTGAAGTCAATACAGATCTTGGAAAAAGAAACCACTGCATCATAGAGGTACTATATGGGTGCGGACTTCGTGTTTCTGAACTGATTGATCTGAAAATCTCCAATATCAACTTTAAAGAGCAATACATCAAGGTAAACGGAAAAGGAAACAAAACCCGTTTTGTTCCTTTGGCTGATTATACTGCTGATTTGCTGGAAAGTTATATCAAAGAGGTACGTTCTAAAGGTAAGATCAATAAGAAATATGAAGACACTCTGTTTTTAAACAGCCGTGGGACCTCTATGTCCAGAGTGATTGTATTTCTTATTATTAAAGAACTTACAGATAAAGCAGGGGTTAACAAAAAAATATCTCCACACACCTTCAGACATTCATTTGCTACGCATTTACTGCAGAATGGAGCAGATCTCCGTTATATTCAGGAAATGTTGGGACATTCCAGTATTACAACAACGGAAATCTATACGCATCTGAAGACGGAAGAATTAAGGGATGTTATTTTGAGTTATCACCCGAGAAATATTAATATTGCTCAATGAAACTATTGAAATATTGCCCAAGCTGTGGCAAAGAGTCCTTACAATGGGATGGCGAAAAGAAATGGAGCTGTCCGGAATGTGGTTTTACTTTGTACAATAATGTGGCAGGCGCCGTGGCGGTTGTCATCAGATGCGGTAACGAAATTTACCTTACCCGAAGAAACAGAGATCCTAAAAAAGGAAAACTTGATCTTGCCGGAGGATTCGTTGACCCTAAAGAAAGTGCAGAGGAAACCTGTAAAAGAGAACTTTTTGAAGAACTTCAGCTTGACATCGATATTTCTAACCTGAAATACCTTACCAGTCTCCCTAACATCTATCAATACAAGGAAATCGATTATAATACCATCGATCTCTTCTATGAGTATAGTGTTTCGGAAAAATTTGAGGTAAACCTTGAGATCTCGGAGATTTCAGAAGCAGTCTGGATTCCTTTACAGGATTTAAATTTAGAAGATATTGCTTTTGATTCTCAGAAGAGGTTTTTCGAGAATTATTTAAAGAAATAATTTTTGTAATATATATTCTCTCGCAGATTTTGCAGATTCAGCAGATGATTGTGATTTTACAATCTTGCTCAGTTGGCAAAATCTGCGAGAGTTTTTTTGCTATAAATTTAATAGGTTTTAGCCTTAAGCATTTCTTCAAAGTACTGAATCAGCAATGCTCTTTCTGCTTCTGAAAGATTGGCTTCTTTATGATAAACAATATAACCCGGCATTGGCATTGCCTTGCTTTGGATAGTCTGAATAGATTTAGTAATCATATTCTTCTTCAAATCCTTATTATAAGTTTCCCAGGTAGAAAAATTAAGGTGCTCCCGGCCTTCATTTACATGGCTTTTTACAGACCATGATACAGGAGCGATAAAAGCATATTTCGGATAAACTGTTTCATTGGAATGGCAGTCATAACATGCATTTTTAAGCAGCGTTCTGATCTTTTCCGGTGTTTTCCTTGCATCAACGAAGTTTGTGGCAGAATCAACCGGCTTATTGGTCCTGTCAATAGGAAAAAACTGAATCAGGGCAAAACCCACTAATATCCAAAATATGATTTTCTTAGCCATTTTTATCTGCTTATTTTGCCGGAGTTAAAACAGCGTTACCGGATTTAAATCCTTTTTTCAGCGGTTCCTTCGTTGTTGCAGGCGTTACAGGCTGCGGAGTTTCTGGTACCGGAATAGAGGTTGAAGCTGGCGCTGGAGCAGTAGAAGTTGATTTAGGGCTATCGAGTGTTCTGGTATCCTTCAGATCCCAATCTTCTCTTGTTTCCCACAATCCTCTTACGATCACTTTTTTATGGAAGATATAGGCATCTTCGGCAAATACATCGTTAGCGAAATCTGCTTCATCCCAGTATTTATTTCCGTTATTATCTACCAGAATTCTTACAATATATTCTGCAGGTCTTAATATATCAAACTTTACCTTATCTCCTTTTATATATTTCTGATAAGCAATTTTGTCCGAAGAATCTATCAGCTGAATCCAATAATTTGCTTCCGGAGCATTTGAAATAGAGAACTCAACACTTCCAAACTGATCTACTTTAGCAACATCAAAGTCGAAACGTTTTGACTGGCTGTTTTTTGCGTAGAATGAAGAGACCGTTTCCTTAGGAACAGTAAGCTCATAGCTTTTTCCCATCACAAAATCAGATTGCACATGGATCTGATAAGGGTTTGTTTCTGAAATTTTAGCTGTAAACGGTATTGTTGTTAAACTATCTCCTTTGATCTTTAACGTCCATTTTGAAGGATCAATCTTATCTACAATATAGTTTGATGCAAGCTTTAAATCTGCTTTTGGTGCGATTGAAGTTCCGTCATTATCGCTCACGACATCCATCGAATTCTTCTTATTATATCTGTAAAATAAAGAAACGTTATAGACACTATCTTTTTTCATGCCTTTATTATGGGTAAACGTGAGTTTTTCATTTGCTGTCTGCCCTACATCATCTTTTACCGCATCAAACCAGATTCTGACAGAGTCGGATTTTGGGTTATGCGTTATTTTGATATCTTTTATTTTCTCATTCAGTGACTGAACCTTTACTTCATCAGGATTACCTTCAAATGTCATTAAAGCCCCTCCTGCGATTTCTTTCATTTCCACATATTTCACTGCTTTTTTGGAAGGATATACTTTTAAATTCAATCCTGAAATAGATTTCTCTACATTTATTGGATCTTTGTGGAACCCAACCTTTTCTTTTCCGGGGTCATACATAGAGTTTCCATTCTCGTCGTCAAAAGCAATAATTTTATATTTTCCAGGGGTCAGATAATTCAATTCATAATATCCATCTTCATCTACCTTTGTAATATAGTAAGGTTTTTTCTTATAATCCATCGTATCTTTTACCTGATACAAACCAACCACAAGCTTATTTTCCGTTGTTGTTCCTGTCTTCTTTTTAATATCCATTGCGTCTTTTACCTCTCCACTGATGTAAAGATCATCCAGTTTGTCTCCGGTAGAAAAAGCAAAATTAAAATACCTCAGTATATTCGATTCGTTATTGTCTACAATAGAGTTTCCGAAATTGAAGTTATAAGTTGTATTGGCCTGAAGTGTATCCGTCCATTGGATCAGCACAAATTTGTTGGCAATATTTGAAGGAAGAATCCTTGTTATCCCTTTAATGGGTGGCGAAATAATCAGGTTCTTATTGATGTCCTTCAATGTCACATATTCATCAAAATCCAGACGGAGCTCGTGAATATCTTTTTTGACATTAATTCTTGTAGTATCAATATTTGAACTTAAAAACCTTGGTGCTAGAGTATCTTTAGGCCCTCCAACAGGAGATCCCACTCTTGCACAAGAATGTACAAGAAAACAGATAACAAATAATAAAAGAAACCTTTTCATGAAAATGTTTAAGCAAAAATAAACATTATTCTCCAAAAACTTCCTGTCCGGAATTTAAAGTATCTTTATTGTCATGCATAACGGTGTGCAGCTTCTCCTTCTGTAAAGGAAAATCCTCAAATAATCCGGATAACGCAAGGGCTGTGTATACTTTGTTTGAATATTTGTTTCCAATAGCTACTATGGTCACTTTAGATTTTAAAAGGTGCGCGAATACAGAGTTTGTCCCATGCCACCAGCCGTTGTGATATGTCAGTTTTTCACCGTTATCAAAAATTTTCATCCTGAATCCTAATCCATAATTATTCATTCCTGCCTTTTCATTGCTGTAAGGGGCGAAAACCATCTCCATCAGTTCCGGTTTCAGAAAGTTTTTTGAAAACATTGCTTTTGAGAAATTGTACAAATCTCTTGGGGTAGTGTATACATTTTTGTCACCATAAATAAGATCCAGCCTGTCTAAAGGATACAATTTATTTCCTCCATAATAGAAAGACTGTGAAGCTGTAGGAATATCTTTTTCCTGAAAGATATACGTGTGGTTCATTTTCAACGGAGTGAAAATCATTTCTTTCATCGCCTGCGGGAAGGGAGTTTTTGTAACTTTTTCAACCAATAAAGCCAATAGAGCAAAATTGGTATTACAGTACATAAACCCTGTATCAGTATCTCTTGCCAGATCAGGTTTGTATTTGATAATCATATTCAATACATCCTGATTCGTAATAAACGGTTTGGAAAGTTCTGCCGGAGCAGGCTGTATTTTGGTAATAAAATATTCGTATTTCGGAAGACCGCTTCTTTGATCCAATAAAGTCTGAACGGTAACATTCGGATATGGAAACCCCGGAAAAAATTGGGTAAGATGATCTGTAAGTTTTATTTTTCCTGCCTCAATAAGTTTCATCATTGCCATTGCTGTTAATGTTTTTGAAACCGAAGCTACATGCAAAGGTGTATTTTTATCAATCGGCATCTGATTGCCTTCTCTTCCAAAACCTCTGTAGTTTTCGTAAAGAATTTCATCTCCTTTAGCAACCAGAATTCCGCCGCTAAGATCTCCTCCGTCCCATATTTTTTTGTAGTACTGGTCTATATAGCTTACTGTTGTCTGCCTGTTCAGAAGCTGTCCATCACCTTTAGTGAAAACATCTCCAAGATCTACGTTTCCATAGTTAGGAAGATTGGTCGTATTTTCCGCTGAAGTCTCTTTGGCTTCAGTCTTTTTTTTACAAGAAAATATTGATAAAAGAACAGTTAGGATAAGTACAAAATTACGCTTCGTCATGAGATTCAAAATGAGCGGCAATTTAATAAAACTCAAAAATAAATAATAAATAAGATAGGCATATTATGAATTATTTAACATAAATGAGAAAAAAAATCGCGAATAGGCAAAATGACCACGATTACCAGAAACGCAAATTTGTTTTCTAAATAGGAGGACCTGCCTGCCCTATAACTCTTCCTCCAAATGTGATGATACTATAAAGATTCAAAATTGCTATCCGGAGTTCATCCTGATTACAATAATAATGATCAATTGTACCGTATTCTGTATACTCTGAAATATTAAATCCTTCTTCAATATCATTATAATAGATGACTCTTCTTCCCATTAATCCTACTACCCAAAAGCCACCGCCTTCCTGCCCGTAATCTTCTTCATCCCATTTCTCAGGATCTATTTTGATTAAATCCCAGAAGTTTAAAAGATTACCATTTAACTCTTTTTCTGTTGAGAAAATCATTTCTAAGATTTCTTCAATAGGTATTGGTGTCCAGATCATGATTACATCGTTTTACTTGTTTGAAAATCTATGAAAAAGCGAGTTCACTTTTTTGCAAACCCGCCTTTTTAGCTTTTTATTTTCTTCGTTTATTAGCCTAACAATGTGAAGCTATAATTTTATCTACAATAAACTGGGCCAGTTTTTCTTTACTCTGATGGGTCCATCCGGCAATATGCGGTGTAACAATTGCTTTTTCAGATTCAAGAAGGTATTTTAAATCTTCATTTTCTGTTTCAATATGCTCAAAAGAAGACTTTTCATACTCCAATACATCCAGACAGGCACCTTTTACCTTTCCTGACCTCAATGCTTCTACTAAACTTTTAGTTTTTACATTTTTCCCTCTTGCCGTATTAACAAAATAGAAGTTGTTTTTCATCTCTGCGATGAAATTTTCGTCAATAAGATAATGCGTTTCCGAAGTCAAAGGAATATGTAAACTTAAAACCTCTGCAGACTGTTTCAATTCTTCCAGTGAAACCTGCGTTGCATATTCATCCGAAAGATCAGGGAGTATATCATGGAAAATCACCTTACATCCGAATCCTGAAAGCCTTTTAGCAGTAGCCTTCCCCATATTTCCATATCCGATAAGCCCCACAGTTTTTCCCAGCAATTCATCTCCTCTGTTTTCTTCACGTTTCCAGATCCCGTTTTTTACTTCCTGAGAAGCAATAAAAAGTCTGTTCATAATCACAAGCAGCATTCCTACCACATGCTCTGCTACAGAGTCTCTGTTTCCTTCCGGAGAATTGATCAGCTGGATTCCCAGCTTTTCAGCAACAGGAATATCTATATTTTCCATTCCAGCTCCTACTCTTGCAATAAATTTCAGATTCTTACCTTTTTCCAGAAAGCTTTTGTCTAACGGAATACGACTTCTGATAATAATCCCGTCGTAATTTCCAATTTTATCACAAACCTCATCATAAGACGATGTAAAATCCTCTTCCAATATAAAATTCTGAGCCAAAAGCTGTTCAGTGATAAGAGGATGATTTTTATCTAAAAGAAGTATTTTCATAGTTTAAACACAAATGACACTAATTTATTTCACAAATAGCACAAATTACAAAGCACCGTTAATCACTCTCTTAACTCCATTTTTAAACTGAAGTGTATTGAAATTGATTAACATACCAAGCTTACAATTACTTAAACGAAGGTAAGTGAGTATCTGTGCCAGATGAATATCATGCAATGATTCTACAGATTTTATTTCCAGTACAAATTTTCTCTCAATCAAAAAGTCAAGTCTATAGCCAACATCCATTTTAATTTCATCATAAACTAATGGCATCGGTTTTTGTCTCTCTACAAGAATATCATGTTTATTTAATTCATAAAACAGGCATTCTTCATAAGCACTTTCCAAAAGTCCTGGTCCCAGAGACTTATGAACTATATACCCTGCTTCATAAACAATTTTTGATATATCATTTTCTGAAATATCCATTTTGATTATTTTTTTTCATCTGGCTGAGCACAAACCATTTGTGAAAATTTGTGCCAACCATTTGTGTTTTTTGTGTTTTATTTCTTGTCTTTCTTAGGCTCCTGTGGTTCCTGGAATAACTTTTTAAGTTCTACAGATTCCAAAGGTTTCATTCTTCCGGAAAGAATTAATGAAAGTTCTTTTCTACGGAATGCTGCAGCAAATCTTTCTTTCTCTTCTTCTGTTTCAGGAATCATTTCCGGAATAGGAATCGGACGGTTGAATTCATCTACAGCAACGAAGGTATAAATACCGGCATTGGTGTGAATTTTCTTCTGATTGATAGGGTCATCCAACCATACATCCACATATACTTCCATAGAAGTAGAGAATGCTCTGGAAACTTTAGATTCCAATACCACTACTCCGCCTTCCGGAATCGGATGATTGAAAGATACGTGGTTTACAGAAGCTGTTACTACTCTTCTTTCGCAGTGTCTTGCTGCAGAAATAGACGCACAACGGTCCATTTTCGCTAAAAGTTCACCTCCAAAAAGATTTCTTAAAGAATTGGTTTCGTTCGGAAGAACGATATTGGTCATAATGGTCAGAGATTCTGACGCTTTTTTTATTTTTGCCATCTAGTCTTAGTGTTGTTTGGAACGGCCGGAGCTTGTTTTACTCCTTTTCCGACAGGTTTTAATGAATCTTTTTTCAAAGAATCTGAAACGGATGTTTCCGGGGTGTGTACCATCACCTTAATTGTATCTTTTACAATTCTGTGGGTAGAGGTCTGTACAGAAACCTTATTGAAAGACTTCTTACCAAAAAGAAGTTCCTGCTGGGTAAATGCAAGGTATAAAATCCCCAAAACCGGAATAATCAAAAGAAAGGCCCAGAGAATAGTCTTTCTGAATTTAAAATCTTTTTCGCGATTAACTGAAGGGTTAACCTTTTCTCCATTATTGATATCTGAAAATCTGATCTCTTCCAGTCCATAAAAGTCCGGACGTCCTGATTCTATTCTTTTGCCTTTGAAGTGGGTATGTCCTTCTTCAATGAAGACTGTTCCAAGGTTTTGAATTTCAAGAACCTGTTCGGCCTGAAGTTTCTTCTTCCAAAAATCTGTCTGGATCTTCAGATCACTTCTTGAAGCTTCTAAGGACATCTGCTTCTGTCCTGCAATAAAAGCAGTAAGATCTTCAGCCTGCACCTCGTAGTCTATTGTAAATTCAATCTGACTGGCTGGAGGTAAGATGCTCCCGTTTTCGGAATTGATAATTGCCTTAGAATTTTTCAGTGAAAACACCCCAAAGCCTGGAACCGTGGCAGTTCCAAATTGTTTTAAGTATTCTAAAATGTATGCTGAAATATTCATTTGGCAGCAAATTTATAACTTTTTCATGACTTTTTAAGATATTTAACCTATATAAAAAAAGACTGCCGAAACAGTCTTTTGATTATTCTGTATCAAAACAGGAATACGGGTATTTAAACTTCTTTTTTTAAGCTTAACAATTATAATGAAATGAGTAAAAGGGCAGAATTACAAATTCACTTATTTGCTTCCCTTACCTTCTCATTAATGAATCTTCCAGCTCACTCCAAACATAAAGTTGGTTCCTGCCTGTGAAAAATAATACGGCTGTCCTTCATAAACAGATCCGTTGTTGACATATTTTTTGTTGAACAGGTTATTCACCAATAGTTTTAATGCAACTTCATTATTAGCAATTTTAAACTGATACTGAGCATTGAAATCTGTCAGGAAATAATCTTTAAGCTGCAGGTTCGCATCTTCCGTATTGTCCAGGTATTGTTTTCCTACATATTGATTCATTAAAGCAAACTGAAAGTTCTTTGTAGGATTAAATTTCAGTCCTAAATTGGCAATCACGTTCGGGGAGAATGAAATCTGTGTATTTCCAAGGCTTTTGGGAACATCTCCATTCTGAATATTGAAATCCTGGTTTCTGCTCTGGCTTAAGGTTACATTTCCTGAAACTTCCCATTGTTTGGATAATTTTGCCAAAGCACCAAGTTCCACTCCTCTTCTGTAGCTCTTCCCGGAATTGGTTCTGATGAATGCTCCTACATTATTAAGTTCTCCATTCAAAACCAATTGGTTCACATAATACATATAATAAACATTGGCAGTAAATGATACAATCCCGAACTGTTTTTCAAAACCAGCTTCAACGTCGTGAAGTTTTTCAGCTTTAACGTCGTTATTAGCCATCAGATCATCCCTGTTTGGCTCACGGTGGGCATGAGCATATGACAGGAATACTTTACCACCTTCAATTCTGTAATTTACTCCGGCTTTTGGATTAAAAAACAGCCAGTTTTTGCTTAAATCTGCTCCTTCACCATCACCTGCCATCAGGATTTTGGTGTTATAGTTGATTTTTCTAAGTTGTAAATCACCAAAAAACTCAAAGTTCTCTACTCTGAACAAAGCCTTTGCAAAACCGGATACTTCATTCTTTATCGAGCGGCTTCTGTAGTACTCACTTTCATCAATCTGAGGAAAAAATACACCGGTAACATTTCCGTAGTGTCTTCCGTAATATTGGTTGGCTACTACCCCAACGTTCAAATCTAAGTTTTCAAACTTCCCATAAAGCGTTGAAACCATTCCATAGAAATCATTATTCAGCCATTTTTTTCTGATGAAATCTGAAGATTTTATAATTTGTCCACCTTCTGTTATATCCGGCAGATTATATCTTGAAAAAGGATCTCCCTGCTTATAATTTTCGTAATATCCTTTTCCTTTGGTATAGTGAAAAGTAGTTTCAAGATTCCATCGGTCACTGAATTTCTGTTCCCAAAGCAGCTGATAGTGGTTCTGTCTGTAATTGTCTGTTTCGTTGTTATAGAAACTTACGATATTCTCCCAATTGGCATCATAAATTGCTCCTGAAACATTAAACTTAGGATCCGTTTCCCACGTTTTATGATCAATACCGTTCCATGCCTGATACGTTTTCTCTTTTCCACCAAAAGCCATTAAGCGTAACTTGGTATTCCCTTCTTCAAATAAGGCCGTAAAATTATAGGAATGTAAGTTTGATGAAGCCCTGTCAATATATCCGTCAGAGTGAATATGAGTATATCTTCCCATTACGGAAAGACGGTTTTTCCAGAACTTACCGGAACCTATCTCAGCAGAATATTTATAGGTATTAAATGAGCCATAGCTGTCATCTGTTTTAAAATAAAATTTGTCTTCAGGATCTTTAGAAATCACATTGATACTTGCTCCGAAAGCAGAAACACCGTTATTGGAGGTTCCCACCCCTCTTTGAATGACAATCTGTGAAGCAGAACTTGTTAAATCCGGAACATTGACAAAAAATGTTCCCTGGCTTTCAGAATCATTGTATGGAACCCCATTCATCATTACATTAATCCCGCTTCCTGAAACTCCACGGATTCTAAAGCCGGTGTATCCTACCCCATTTCCCGCATCTGAAGTAGAAATAATAGAGGTTTGATTTTTTAAAAGAATAGGAAGATCCTGTCCTAAATTTTTCCCGTCTAAATCTTTCTGTACATTGATGATTTCCTTCGCTACCGGAAGTCTTTTGGTAAAATTGACCGCTTCAATTTCTCTGATTTTCAGAGAATCTTTATTTTGGGCCTGCATAAAAGCCACAGAGGCTACACTAAGCCCTAAAAAAAATAATCCTTTCATTCTATAAATCTTTGACATTTAATGAATAAAAGGGGATCGATAAGATATTATACAATTCAGCGCCTGATGAAGACGCATCCCTAAACAGCATTACCTGTTCCAGGTTCATTGGGTATAATCTCAGCCTGTTAAAGCACCCCTTTATTTCAGCCGCAAAATTACAAAAAATATATGAATTGAGATTCGGGGTGCGAGGTACGGGGTTTTGAGTTACAGGATAGGAAAAAGCAGAATGAAAAATAAGAGTTATTAGATGAATCATTCATCATTTATAATTTATAATTCTTTAGTAGGTTTTATTATCCGCATCAACATAATAGTAACTTTTTCCATCTTTGGAGACTTCAAACATCTTCCCCAGCTTCCAGCTGAAGTTTCTCTTAATATTAGCATACTCAAAAGGAATAATAATCTTATTGTTAACGTCAATAACTCCAAATTTATCATTATTGGAAGCAACAATCATTGGATTGGCTACATCATCTCCTTCCATAATGTACAAATACTGATATTGAGGATAAATCTGGAACTGCCTGTAATCTGCGGCATTGACAAATTTTGATTTTTCTATGATTCCGTAAAAGCCGTTCATAGTATAAGCCTGAAACAGCTGCTGCTTGTACTCTTCAAATTTACATTTTCCAAAATCTGCATCTTTGAATTGGTATACCCTCTTCCCAGACTGGTCTATCCTGTAAGAAATCATATCTTTTTCTACTGTAGCATAGTTTTTTGTTCCAAATTTCCTGACTTTTTCATTAGGCGAATTCAAAAGATTACAGTCTTCATAAAAAAATACGGCAATATGATATTCCGGCTGAATTATAAATTTTCCATTCTGGTTGACATACCCGAAATGATCTCCTTTCTTCTTAGGAATCAAAACCGGAAGATCTTTATTGATTACTACTAAATCAGGATTAGGCTTATTGGCTGCAGGCCCTTTATTAACTGTAGTTTTCACACCTTTCTTCGTCGTTATTTTCTTCACAGATTTAGTCTGTGAAAAAACAAAAACCGAAGTAAAAATGCATAAAACGTTAAGGATATTTTTCATATTCGCCATATGTCTACAAAAATATGACCAAAAATAGATATTATAAAATTCATATTTATAAAGAATCTAAATAATTTCGTTTCTATAAAATATTAAAAATTCGTAATTTTGGGAACATTTTGAATTGTTTGATAATTTTAAAAAACTTTTAAAAAAGTGTAGATTATGCTGACTTTATTCGGTTAATGTTGCATCAAAATGCGAGAACTCAAAATGTCATTAACTGTATTTGTACAGACCGGTAAAGAAGAAGCAGGCCTACCTTTAATGTTGAAAGACCTTCTATTATGAATATTTATAAGGATTACATCAAAGAGATTGAAGAAAGAAAAACCCAGGGGCTTCATCCAAAGCCAATTGACAGTGCTGAATTACTAAGCGAAATCATTACACAGATTAAAGATTCAGGTAATGCAGACCGATCGGATTCTCTTAAATTTTTCATTTATAACACGCTACCCGGAACTACAAGTGCAGCGGGAGTGAAAGCAAAATTTTTAAAAGAAATTATTCTGGGTGAATCCATAGTAGAAGAAATTTCTCAGGCATATGCTTTTGAACTATTATCTCACATGAAAGGCGGACCTTCTATTGAAGTATTGCTTGATCTTGCTTTAGGTAATGACACTGCTATTGCTAAAGAAGCTGCTGCTGTTCTTAAAACACAGGTTTTCCTTTATGAGGCGGATACTAACCGTCTGAAAGAAGCTTTCAACAGCGGTAACGAAATTGCACAAGAAATCATCGAAAGCTATGCAAAAGCTGAATTCTTTACGAAGCTGCCGGAAGTTGCTGAAGAAATTAAAGTAGTAACATTCATTGCTGGTGAAGGAGATATCTCTACAGATTTACTTTCTCCGGGTAATCAGGCACACTCAAGATCAGACCGTGAACTTCATGGTAAATGTATGATCACTCCTCAGGCTCAGGAAGAAATTAAAGCTTTGCAGGCACAACATCCTGATGCAAGCGTTATGCTTATCGCTGAAAAAGGAACAATGGGTGTAGGTTCATCAAGAATGTCAGGAGTAAATAACGTTGCTCTTTGGACAGGAAAACAGGCTAGCCCATATGTACCATTCGTAAACATCGCTCCAATTGTAGGAGGAACAAACGGTATTTCACCAATCTTCCTTACAACAGTTGACGTTACCGGAGGTATTGGTGTTGACCTTAAAAACTGGGTAAAGAAAGTTGACGAAAACGGTAACCCAATTCGTAACGCAAATGGAGACATCGTTCTTGAAGAGGCATATTCAGTAGCAACAGGAACTGTTCTAACAATCAATACAAAAGAAAAGAAATTATATAACGGCGATAAAGAACTTATCGACCTTACCAAATCTTTCACTCCGCAAAAGATGGAATTCATCAAAGCGGGCGGATCTTACGCTATCGTATTTGGTAAAAAACTACAGACATTTGCAGCTCAGCTTTTAGGAGTTGAAGCACCTGCTGTTTTTGCTCCGTCAAAAGAAATCTCTCACGAAGGACAAGGACTTACTGCTGTAGAAAAGATTTTCAACAGAAATGCTGTTGGAACTACTCCTGGAAAAGTATTACACGCTGGTTCTGACGTTCGTGTACAGGTAAATATTGTTGGATCTCAGGATACAACAGGTCTTATGACTTCTCAGGAACTTGAATCCATGGCAGCAACGGTGATTTCTCCAATTGTTGATGGTGCTTACCAGTCAGGATGTCATACCGCTTCAGTTTGGGACAAAAAAGCTCAGGCTAACATTCCGAAGCTAATGAAATTCATGAACGAGTTCGGTTTGATTACAGCCCGTGACCCGAAAGGTGAATACCACGCGATGACTGACGTTATCCACAAAGTTCTTAACGATATCACTGTAGACGAGTGGGCCATCATCATCGGAGGTGACTCTCACACAAGAATGTCTAAAGGAGTAGCTTTCGGAGCTGACTCAGGAACTGTTGCTCTTGCATTAGCTACAGGTGAAGCATCAATGCCAATCCCGGAATCTGTAAAAGTAACATTCAAAGGAAACATGAAAGAACACATGGATTTCCGTGATGTGGTTCATGCAACTCAGGCTCAGATGCTGAAGCAGTTTGGAGGAGAAAATGTATTCCAGGGTAGAATCATTGAGGTTCACATCGGAACACTTCCTGCTGACCAGGCCTTTACCTTTACAGACTGGACTGCTGAGATGAAAGCAAAAGCTTCTATCAACATTTCTGAAGATAATACCTTGATTGAATCACTGGAAATTGCAAAAGGCAGAATCCAGATCATGATTGACAAGGGTATGGATAACCATAATAAAGTTCTTCAGGGCCTAATTGACAAAGCAAACAAGAGAATTGCAGAGATCAGATCAGGAGAAAAGCCTGCTTTGACTCCGGATTCAAACGCTAAATATTACGCTGAAGTAGTAGTAGATCTTGACGTAATTGTTGAACCAATGATTGCTGACCCGGATGTAAACAACGACGATGTATCTAAAAGATATACTCACGACACCATCAGAGATCTTTCTTATTATGGAGGTGAGAAAAAAGTAGACCTTGGTTTCGTAGGATCTTGTATGGTTCACAAAGGAGACCTTAAGATTGTTTCTCAGATGCTTAGAAACATTGAAAAACAACAAGGAAAGGTAGAATTTAGTGCTCCTCTTGTAGTAGCAGCTCCTACTTACAACATTATTGATGAATTAAAGGCAGAAGGAGACTGGGAATTACTAGAAAAATATTCAGCTTTTGAATTTGATGATAATGCTCCAAAAGGAGAAGCTCGTGTTGAATATAAAAACGTAATGTATCTGGAGCGTCCTGGATGTAACCTTTGTATGGGTAACCAGGAAAAAGCAGCTAAAGGAGATACTGTTTTAGCTACTTCTACCCGTCTTTTCCAGGGAAGAGTAGTGGAAGATTCTGAACGTAAAAAAGGAGAATCTCTTCTTGCTTCAACTCCGGTTGTTGTTCTTTCTGCGATTATCGGAAGAATTCCTAGCATTGATGAGTATAAAGCTGCAGTTGAAGGGATTGATCTTACCACTTTTGTACCTTCTATTAAAGAATTGACTAGCACAAGTGCTCACTAAGAGATTAATGAATTAGTCGTAAGACTATTAGAAATTATATAATTGGAAGATTTTGATCCTTAAAGATTTAAAATCTTCCAATTTTTTGTTTAGAACGTTTCTATTTTAAGATAGTTACGTTTTTTTTTCGATAAAATCCGGAAAATAAATTCTAATTTTTCTTAAATTGAAAGTTATAAAATCTATTGATTTTGGAATCAAAAACACCCCTGTTTATGGATTATAGGAACGTTTTTTGATATATAAAAAAGTGATTTTTCTTTTTCAGACAGTAGAAAAAGAAGCATTAACGGAAAAAGAACAAAACTAAATTAAGATATGACTTTTGATATTGATATGATCAAAAAGGTGTATGAGCGTTACCCGGAAAGAATTGCTGCGGCAAGACAAACTGTAGGAAAACCTCTTACCCTTTCAGAAAAAATCCTTTACACCCACCTTTGGGAAGGAAATGCTACACAGGCTTATGAAAGAGGAAACTCTTATGTAGACTTTGCACCAGACCGAGTAGCAATGCAGGATGCCACTGCACAGATGGCCCTTTTACAGTTCATGCAGGCAGGAAAAACTAAAGTAGCTGTTCCTTCCACTGCCCATGCTGATCACTTGATCCAGGCGAAAGTAGGTGCTGACAAAGACTTACAGGAAGGGATCAACAAAAACTCTGAGGTATTCAACTTCCTTAGTTCTGTATGTGATAAATACGGAATCGGATTCTGGAAACCGGGAGCAGGTATCATTCACCAGGTTGTACTGGAAAATTATGCCTTCCCTGGAGGAATGATGATCGGTACCGACTCTCACACGGTAAATGCAGGAGGACTGGGAATGGTAGCAATCGGTGTAGGAGGTGCTGATGCAGTAGATGTAATGGCAGGAATGGCATGGGAACTTAAAATGCCTAAACTTATCGGAGTAAAATTAACCGGTAAAATGAGCGGATGGACTTCTGCAAAAGATGTTATCTTAAAAGTAGCAGGAATCCTTACTGTAAAAGGAGGAACAGGATGCATCGTAGAATATTTCGGTGAAGGTGCTGAATCCCTTTCCGCTACAGGTAAAGGAACTATCTGCAACATGGGTGCTGAAATCGGAGCTACAACTTCTACTTTCGGATATGATGATTCTATGAGAAGATATCTTTCCGCTACAGGAAGACAGGATGTAGTAGATGCTGCTGATAAAATCGCTGAACACTTAACAGGTGATGCTGAAGTATATGCTAACCCTGAACAATATTTCGACCAATTAATAGAAATTAACCTTTCTGAACTGACTCCACACTTAAACGGACCTTTCACTCCGGACTTGGCGACTCCGGTTGCTGAATTCAGATCTAAAGCTGAAGCTAACGGATGGCCTTTAGAAGTTGAGTGGGCTCTTATCGGTTCTTGTACCAACTCTTCTTATGAAGATTTATCAAGAGCTGCTTCTATCGTAGAAGATGCAGTATCAAAAGGAGTAAAACCTAAAGCTATATTAGGAATCAACCCTGGTTCTGAGCAGGTAAAATTCACAGCAGAAAGAGATGGTTTCTTAGATTCTTTCAGAAAATTTGAAAACGCAAGAATCTTTACTAATGCTTGTGGACCATGTATCGGACAATGGGATAGAGAAGGCGCTGAAAAAGGAGAGAAAAACTCTATTATTCACTCTTTCAACAGAAACTTCGCCAAAAGAGCTGACGGTAACCCAAATACCCACGCATTCGTAGCTTCTCCTGAAATGGTAGCTGCTGTGGCGATCTCAGGTAGACTAGACTTCAACCCGATTACAGATACATTAACTAACGAAGCAGGTGAACAGGTAAAACTTGACGAGCCTAAAGGTTATGAACTTCCTTCAAAAGGATTCGCGGTAGACGATAACGGATATCAGGCTCCATCTGAAGATGGTTCAAGCGTTGTTGTGAACGTAAGCCCTACTTCAGACAGACTTCAGTTATTAGAAGAATTCCCGGCTTGGGATGGTAAAAACATTGAAGGCGCTAAAGTATTGATCAAAGCTTTCGGAAAATGTACTACTGACCACATTTCTATGGCTGGACCATGGTTGAAATACAGAGGTCACTTAGACAATATTTCAAACAACATGTTGATTGGGGCTGTAAATGCTTACAATATGGAAACCAATAAAGTTAAAAATGAATTAACCGGTGAATACGGTGAAGTTCCGGCTGTGCAAAGAGCTTACAAAGCGGCAGGCGTTCCAACAATCGTTGTGGGAGACCAGAACTATGGTGAGGGTTCTTCAAGAGAGCACGCTGCCATGGAGCCTAGACATCTGGGTGTAAAAGCAGTATTGGTAAAATCATTTGCGAGAATCCATGAAACCAACCTTAAAAAACAAGGAATGCTTGGAATCACTTTCGCTAATGAAGCTGATTATGATAAAATCCAGGAAGATGACACTGTTAACTTCTTAGATCTTGATCAGTTTGCTCCAGGAAAACAATTGACTTTAGAATTCGTTCATGCTGACGGAACTAAAGACATCATCATGGCCAACCACACTTACAACGATCAGCAGATTGATTGGTTTAAGGCTGGTTCTGCTCTGAACCTGATCAAACAACAGGAAAAATAAGATTAATTGTTAGATTAATTAATATAAAGACGGCTTCAATTGAAGTCGTCTTTTTTTATTTTAACCGTATTAAAATTTTCTTTGCTGAACTTTGGTAAATGTTCCAAACCTTACAGGTTTCTAAAACCTGTAAGGTTTAACTCTCAAATTAATATCATGATATTCTATCACTTTAATCTATCAAGAAGACCTGCTCTATAACTTTCTCCTATAGGAATCTCATATTCAGGAAGAATCACTTTTTTAGCTCCAATACTTTTGACTTTATCCAGGTTGACAATGAAAGATTTATGAATCCGTACAAACCTTTCAGAAAGTTGATTTTCCATTGATTTAAGAGTATCCAGAACAATAAACTCATCGTTTTCCGTCCGGATATTAATATAATCTTTGATACTTTCCACGTAAAGGATCTCGTGAAAGCAGATACGATGCCTCTGCCCGGAGGATTTCACAAAGAAATGGGTATTTTCCTCCTGTGGAAAAGAAAACCGCTCCTGAACCTTTAATACACTCTTTTGAAATCTTTCAAAGGAAATAGGTTTTAAAAGGTAATCCACAACATTATGTTCATATCCTTCCAGAGCATATTCTGAATAGGCTGTTGTCAGAATATACTTTTGATCAGGCCCAACAATCTTCATAAAATTGATTCCTGTAAGCTCAGGCATCTGAATATCCAGAAAGATGAGGTCGGAATCATTTTTCTGAAGATATTCTAAAGCAAGAATTGGGTTTTCTGTAGAAAAAACCAGTTCAAGAAAAGAGATTTTTTCTACATAATGTTCAAGAAGAGAGATTGCCAGTGGCTCATCATCCACAATGATGCATTTGATCTTATTCATCCCGTAATTCAATTTTTAAATCTACAATAAATTCTGTTTCTGAATCACGGATCTCAAGCTGATGTTTAGGATATAATATTTCCAGCCTTTTTTTTACATTCTGGATTCCTATTCCTGAAACGGTATCTTTCATTTTATGTGTTTTAAAATTTAAAAGATAAAAATGCAGCACCTTATCATGATCTGAAATTTTCATTTCAAAACCTTTATCCCGGAAATCACCATGTTTGAAAGCATTCTCAACAAAAGGAACCAACAGCATCGGTGAAATTTTAAGCTGTGGGTGCTGAATATCTTTTTCGATACTCAACAGTTCAGGATTTCTGATTCTAAGCTTTTCCAGTGCAATTAAACTGTTAATATATCCAATTTCTTTATCCAGAGAAATTGAGTCTTTTTCAAGATCTTTTGTGCTGTACCTCAGCAATTGCCCAAGTTCTTCAATGGCAGGAAGTGCTTTATCCGATTTTTGATACACCAGGGAATAGATATTATTTAATGAATTAAAAATAAAATGAGGATTGATCTGGGTTTTCAACGCCTGAAGTTCTGCCTGTTTTTTTTCAATCAGAAGTTGCTTTTTATCATTTTCGGCAACACCATATTTCTCTACGATCCACAAAATTCCTGCAATGAAAACGGTCAATGATGCATTGTAGATATTATCTGTCAAATAATATAAAAGTCCGGTATCTTTATTATAATTTCTGAATCCAAGAGTAATAGGAAGCAGCACTTCTTCAATTCCATACCGAATGACACCAAAACTTAAAATAGAGATCAAAAAAACTAAAACAGCAGAATAAAGTTTCTCCAGATTTAATACTTTCGGAATAATAACCAGATACAAAAGATAAAAAGTAGAAATTTCAGTAATAAAATAAGTAAAATTCAGCACATACGTTTCAAATCCTCTTCGCTCAGGAAAAAAGAAATAAGGGGTGATATTGTTTCCTATAAAATTGAAACTCCAATAAAAAATCTGAAGCCAGATAATTTGCTTTTTATTCATATTCAAATATAAATCTCTGTGGGGATAATTCATCAACCCTTTTCGATAAAAACCTGTTTTTTTCCGACGAAACTATTTTTACATGCATAATCCTGGGCTTCGTCTAAACGCTATTTCCAATCAAAGGCTCTCCCTATACTTTTGTCAGAGAAATTCAACATAAAGATCAATTAATCTGACATTGATAACCTATGAAAAAGCACCTTTTATTAATAACTACCCTTGTTTGTTCTTTTATAACAGCACAAACAAAAGACACTGCTAACGTCAACAAAATTGAGGCAGTAACGATGAATGGCAAAAAAGTTCTTGTAGAGCGTAAAGTGGACCGCCTGGTTTATAATGTTCAGAATTCTATGCTTTCACAGGGAAGTTCCGGAACTGAGGTGTTGGCTGGCACTCCATTATTACAGGTGGATGAAAATAAAGGTCTTCTTTCTATTGCCGGAAAAAACGGTGTTTCTGTGATGGTGAATGACCGGATGCTGAATCTTTCCGGATCTGAACTGATTAATTATCTGAGAAACCTCCGTTCTGAAAACATATTGAAAATTGAAGTTATTACTACTCCACCCGCCAAATATGAAGCACAGGGAAACAGTGGAATTATCAATATCGTTCTTAAAAAGAATCAGAATCTTGGATGGAGCGGCTATCTGAATACCAATTACACACAGAGAACATATGCTGGTTTCAGCAGTGTAGCAGGAGTAAATTATCAGAATGAAAAAGTAAAAGCCTCCGTAAAAGTAATGGGCTATGACGGAGATAAAAGATCAGTGGAAAAATATAATATTATCGGCCAAAATTCTTCTGTCAGCAAGGATGAAAGAAGGGATATGAATGACGGACTCGGTCTGAATGCAAATTTTGACTATTCTCTTTCTAAAAATTCCAATATCGGATTGGTATACGATATTACAAAGGGACATACCAATATGGATATCCATTCAACACAAAGTTACTTTACAGATGGTATGCCTACTTTACAAACAGAGACGGATTCAAAGCATCGTTCTCCTTTTACAACCCAAATGCTTAATCTCTATTTTGATCAAAAGTTGGGGGAGCATAAACTTAGTTTTGGAGCCAACTATTATGGAAATTTACCTGATACGGAAGTTAATTTTACGACAAGAAATGTCACCAGCAATGCAATACAGATTGTGAGAAACCTTTCTTCCGTAGATTATAAAATCTACTCCGGACAGGGTGATTTGACTTTAAATTTCAAAAAAATTCAGGTAGAAACAGGTGCAAAATACAGCCAGTTTTCTAATAATTCGGACATTGCATATTTTAATTTTAACAATGGAAATTATATCATAGATCCGGTAAAGAGTAATCTTTTTGATTATAATGAAAAGAATTATGCTGCTTACATCAGTGCCAGTAAAGACCTTGGTGAAAAATGGTCTGTAAAAGCCGGACTCCGTTATGAATATTCACAAACCAGCGGTTTTTCTCCTACTACACAGTCAAAATCTGAGAATAATTACGGAAAATTTTTCCCAACAGCCTATTTGTCTTATAAAGCGAATCAGGATAATCAGTTCAGCATTAATTATTCCCGAAGAATCAATCGCCCTTATTTCCGGGCTTTAGATCCGTTCCGATGGTATTCTAATCCCAATTCTTATTATACCGGAAACCCAAGCCTGCAGCCTTCTTTTAATCATAATATTGAATTCAATTATATTTTTAAAAACAAATTTTCTGCGAATCTTTACTATCAGAGAACAAAGAATAACTTTGATCAACTCTCATTCCTGAACGGAATTGACCTTACCAGTACTTATGAAAATTATTACAATCAAAATATTTACGGGCTCAATTTCAATTATACGGATACGTTTTTCAAAATCTGGGAAAGTAATATCTCAACCTCATTCAGTTATAATGAAACTCAGATTACAAAGTTCAATCTGGTTGCTAAAAACGGACAGTCATTTTATTTTTCTTTGAACAATACTTTCCAACTGAATAAAGCTAAGACATTCATGCTATTTGTCAATTACTGGAATAATCTTCCTTCCAGAGACGGATATTTTTCTATGAAAAACACAGCGAGTCTGGATGCAGGAGTAAAAATGAGTTTTGCGGAAAAAGCCCTTCAGGTCAATCTTTCTGTAAGCGATATTTTCAGACAGTCCGGATTGAGAGCTGATATGTATTTTACTGATAATACACAATCTTTCAACAACTATTGGGATGCCAGAAGAATGAACCTCAGCATCACCTATAATTTTGGAAATCAGAAAGTAAAATCGAATAACAGATCAGTCAATTTTGAAGAAAAAAACCGTGCCCAATAACTGCAAAAAACTAAGCTCAGGGAATTTTTCCTGAGATAACCATCATCATATATAAAAAAAACAGAGAGTTCATCTCTGTTTTTTTGTTTAAATAATTTATAAATCATGCCTCTATTTAGAACCTGAATTCAATTCTTGCAAATAAGAACCTTCCTCCTATTCCATACTGAGAAACCTGTCTGGAATATACAAACTGGTTATCAGCCGTTAATGAACTTATATTCGGGCTTTTGGAAGGCAGTATATTCAGGATGTTATTGCTTCCGATAGTTGCTGAAATATTTTTATTAAAATCATATCCCACAGATAAATCTGTCACGAAGCGGTTATTAAGAACAAAATGCTCTGTACTCCCTGTTACCCCGTCAAAATTAGCATCTAAAACGTCTGCATCTGTCACCTTACCAAAGAAAGAATTACGCAGTACGAAAGTAAGTCCGGAAACCCTTAATGTATTGGACAAAGTAGCTTTTACGCGCGGTACAGCTTCTTCGAAATACACTCTATTCGGTTCTGAGAAATAATTATCAATCTGGCTTACCAATTTAGGAGACGCATGAATATCTCCGATTCTTTTGGTTTGATTAAAGTTAATTCCCAGATTATTCTCTAAGGAAACTCCTGATGAAATTTTTGAATTTTGAGAAATGGTAATATCCAACCCCTTTGTCTGAGAATCTACTGCATTGGCAAAGAAGTTGGCAGCACTAGCCCTTGCCAGATCAAAAGCGTCCTGAAGAACTGCCTGATCCGAACCTGGAGTAAAATTACCGTCAGGACGATAGAAAAGGTCTGTAAGCACTACTCTATCTTTAATCTTTATTAAATAAGCATCTGCTGTGAAAGTAAGGCTTAATGTTGGAATCTTCCATGTAATTCCTGTGCTGTAGGATTGTGAGGTTTCCTGTTTTAATTTCGGAATACCCAATGCCTGCGCTGCTTCAGAATTATTCCTGAAAGTACCCACCTGTGTAGTTTTTCCCTGCTGAATCAGTGTAGAAGTAGAGCTATAATAGATCTGCGCTAAAGAAGGTGCTCTAAATCCTGTAGAAACAGCACCTCTCCAGTTCAGATTGGGAGCCAGTTTTACATTGGTTGCCACCTTATAATTGAATGTAGATCCGAAGTCTGAATAATTCTCATATCGCAAAGCACCTTCCAACAACCATCCGTCAGTAACTTCCAGCTCTGCATCAGCATAAGCCGCAATACTGTTTCTGTTTCCGGAAACTGCATTTTCCGGACTAAAGCCTGGAAAAACCTGAGCTCCGGCTGGTCTTATACTTCCGAAGAAATCGGTTACTTTTTCATTTTCAGGAGTTTTGGTAGTTACCACACGACCATAAATATCATAAGAAGCATAAGAGTTTTCATTTCCGGCGTTCACTTTATAATTTTCGTGTCGGTATTCAGCTCCGAAAGCAATGTTCAATCCTTTCAGTACATCATATTTTTTGGAGAAGTCAAGATTGACGGTATTTTGTGAAAACTCAGATCCTCCGGCGTCAAAAGTTCTTGGAGAGCTGTCTGTAAGTGAGGCATTAAAGGTATTTACAACCCCAAAACCAAAGGTATTTTTCCCAAATGTATTACTTAAATCCACATTCCAGCCATTCCATTTTCCTTTAATTCCGGCAGCAAGAGAATAATCATTTACAGCTGCTTCAATCTGAGGGAGATATCCATTGGGAGTAACTGCATTGATGTTTCTCTCCGTATTTGGGAGTCTGTAAAATCCTCCGGCATTTCCAAGACGGTAGCTATAGCCTCCAAATGAGTACACTTTCCAATCCTCATTCACAGGAATTTCAGAATTGAAGAAGAGCTGCCCCGATTGTAGCTTAGACTGTCCTGCTCTCAGGCTGAAATCTTTTCTTTCCAATCCTCTGTAGTTAAGTTCCTGGGACGTAAAATCTTTACCTAATATTTTTTGAAGATCAGAAATACTGTTTGCCCCTGAGATCTGAGACTGGAAATCAGTTCCAAAATAACCAACCTTAGTCGCATATTGTTTTACCGTATTGATAATCTGCTGAGTATTGGAAGTGTTGGTAATATTTTTATACAAACCATCAATATTAACTCCGTCCTGTAATGCTCTGTAATTAATAGCATTATACGCATTGAAAATATCTCCTTCCCTTACTCCCGCTCTGGAATAAGGATCACGGTATTGCGCAGAACCTGTCACGTTAATAAATCCGGATTTTCCAATTTTCGCTCCATAATTAAGATCTACAGAAATAGTCTGTCCGTCAACTCCTCCTGAGAAATTATTAGCAACAGGCGAAGCATATCCACCGAGAAATACCTGTCCGGAAAGTCCTAATCTTTTTTTCAATCCCAGGTTAACTACTCCTGCAATGGCATCAGAACCATATTGAGCAGAAGCTCCGTCTCTTAAAACCTCAATTTTTTCCAAAGCAAAAGCGGGAATAGCATTAAGATCAGTTCCTACAGAGCCTCTTCCCGGTGTAAGCGTTACATTAATCAATGAAGACTGATATCGTCTTTTTCCATTGAGTAACACTAAAACCTGATCAGGACCCAACCCTCTTAGAAGAGCAGGATCTACAAAGTCAGTTCCATCGTTCACCGTGTGTGAAGTGGATGAAAATGAAGGGACAATATAATTTAAAGCCTGGCTGATATTGTTCGTCGGGCTTTGTTTTAAAATTTTTGATATATTAATGATATCTACCGGAACGGGCGTATCTGTGAGTGATCTTCCGGAACCTCTTGATCCAAGGATGACTACATCATCTATTTTTTTAGATTGTAAAGTGTCCGTCTGTGCGTAATAAAATGTAGAGATAAGCGCGAAAGAAGGAATAAATATTTTTGTTTTGAAATTATGCATGTTGTTGGTTGTTTACTTTTTGTTGTTAAAAATTGTTTTTTTGAGCAATACAAACCCTGTAGCCTTAATTGTAAGGTTACCTTTGATGATCGGAATGTTTGTATTATTTTTTAGAAATAGAAAGTGCTAGCAGCAACAACACATGCGCATATAGAAATGGCATGAAAACATATCAGAATAATGAAGATTCACTTCATGATCCGAGGAATAAAAAATAACTGATGTAAGGTGATTTCCCTTGTCTTTAAACATTTGGTTTTAACTTTAAAACAAAAATTCAAGATGGGTAATGATAGAATGATAAACATTTTTTCCGGAAGATCCGGCTTATCGATTGCAGCACCTTGCTTGTTTTTGCAGGTTGCTATCCCATCTAGAGATTCTTGATAATTACCCGGCAAAGATATAATTATTTCGGAAATAAAAAAAATTTTAGCTTAATTTTTCGATTTTCACAATTTTAGCGTAACAAATTATCTTTTTCAGCGTCTAACCGGATATCAGTAAAAACATTATGAAAAAAACGATTTTCGCTTTATCTTTATTAGGCTCTATTTTTGTTTTCTCGCAGGAGAAAAGTAATAAACCTCAGGAAAAACAAATTGAAGGGGTAGTGATCACCAAAACTAAAAAAGCCGTTGAACAAAAAGCAGACCGTACTATTTTTGACTTTTCTGAACAACCTCAGCTGAATAACGGAAATGTTATGGAGGGAATTAAAAAACTTCCGGGACTTGTATCTACCGACATCGCAGGAATGATGTATCAGGGAAAAATGCTTGAAGTGTATCTGAATGGGAGACCCTTGAACATCACTTCCAATGAATTAAACTCCTTCCTTGAAGGAATGCCCGCCAACTCTGTAGAAAGAATTGAGGTAATCACCCAGCCCGGCGCTGAATTTCCGGCTACTTCCGGAGGTGCGATCATGAATATTATCACTAATAAAAACGCCAATAAATATTTAACAGCAACTTATTCCGGGAATTATTCTTTCACGAATTATGATAAATACAGAAACAGAACAACCAATTCTGTTAATTTAAATGCAAGAAATAAATATTTCGGATGGCAGCTGAACGTAGGTCAAAATTACCGTGAAAGTATGCTGAATGGCCAGCAGGATGAGCTTTTAACAAGTCATACCGATAGATACGGACGTGGATATTTTGCAAAATCAGGCTTAACTTTTGATTTGGGGCAGGACAGATTATTATTAAACTACGATATTTATCACAATAATAATGACAATTATACTTTAAGTAATGGTCATGGAGATTTGCCTTTCCAGAATAATCCAAAAGATTTAAGAGAAGCTTTTTATACATCTTCGGATGTTGCTCATACCAATAGCCTGAGACAGGAAGCTGTTGTAACGTATCAAAAACGTTTTGCTGACAAATCTCAAAAACTGGACTTTCAGTTTGGGTATACAAGATCAGACAGTAAATTTTCTCAGGATAATTTCTTTCAAGATGGGACATTTGTAATGCCTGCAAACCCGCCAATCAATAGTCCTACCAATGGTTTGAAAGATATTCTGAACAATAAATCTGTGATGAATATTGCCAACTTCAAAGTAGATTATGCCCAGCCTATCAAGCTTCTTGATGGCGGAAAAGTAAGCTTTGGAGGTTTATACGAGAAACAGGATTATGATACGGAAAGTTTTGGTTTAACCAATCTTGAATATCAGAGACAAACGGCATCTACCTATTTGGAGTTTCAGGCAAAATTGAAAAAATTTGACTTCACATTAGGTTCCCGTGCTGAGAACTATGATATTTCAGGAGTAACAAGATATTTTGATAAAGATGCGAAATTGGTAGAGGCTAATTTGATTCCTTTCAATAAGTTTAAGTTTTTCCCGAATGCGAGTGTACAGTATAACATGATGAATCAGGTTTATATTGCCGCAAATTATAACAGAAAAATCAGTTTACCTAGTATTTCTGCCCTGAACCCGAATAACGTGACGTTCTCCGGACCAAGTACAGAAGTAAATGGTAACCCCAATCTACAGCCTACTATTTTTGATAACTATGAATTGAAAATTTCGGCTTTTGATTATGCATTTATCGGATACAGCGTAAGTTCGGCAAGCAATCAGGTAGCACAGATCATCCGAAAAGACGGAAGAAAACTTTTCAACGAGCAGGTGAACATTTCAAATATGAAAATTCACAACTTCAACGTGGGATTACCGGTTCCTTTTATGATTTTCAGCAAGCCTTTGAGCGAAATTATGAAGTTTAATTTCAACCCGGATAAAATTAATTTCATGTACTTATATGCAGGATATCAGAAGCATGAAATCGACAATCTGAATAATAAAGGGTTCTGGATTTTTAATATCATGACTCAGATTATTTTGCCGAAACACATCAAACTGACAGCCAATTACAGTTATCTGACTCCAAAGGCAGGATATTTCTACTTCACGGCAGAGAAACCGTTCAACAACTCTCTTGATATTACGTTGACGAAGAAGTTTATGAACAACCGTCTGACACTTTCTATCTTTGCGAATGATATTTTCAACGGACAGATGATGCAGGTACGTTCTAACCCGCCATCAGGAACTCCGGTAATGATCAGCAGTAAATATGACACGAGGAATTTCGGATTTTCCATCAACTATAAAATTCCGACAAGAAATAAGCTGGCAAAAGAGGACCCGAATATCCTGAACCAGACTAAAAAAGAGGATAACGGAGGTGTAATGCAGCAGGCACAATAATCCTTTTTTGTAATAGAATAAAAATAGGCGGTAAATAATTATCGTCTATTTTTTTGTAGGTAAGTTTTTGGCTAAAGCCAATGGACGGTTTTATAAAAGTAAAACGGGCTAAAGCCCGTTTCTATTGATATTAAAATGGTGTTATTTGTGAAAGATTCGTGATATTAGTGTTTATACTAACATCAGAAATCTATCGTCTGAAATCTCCAACTCAGCGTATCTACCAAAGTCAGCTGATTAACACTCACAGGAAGATTAGTAATAATTTTTAACGTCTGAAGAGCCATCATGCTTCCTATCATCCCGGGAAGAGCTCCCAATACGCCAAGGCTGTCACAATCCGGCACATCTTCATCAAAAGGTGGTTCAGGGAAAATATCCCGCAAGTTTTTGCTTCCATTATGATTAAATACAGCAACTTGTCCTGAAAATCCTAAGATACTTCCGTAAACCAAAGTTTTATGCAATTTTATACAGGTATCATTCACCAGATATCTTGTTGAAAAATTGTCTGAGCCGTCAACAATAACATCGTATTGAGAAATGATTTCTTCGGCATTCTCTTTATTGATTTTCTCTTCAATTCCTATCAATTTCACCTGATGATTGAGTTCTTTTACAAATGTTTCTGCGCTCTTCACTTTGGATAATCCTACTCTGTTTTCGGTATGTATAATCTGCCTATTCAGATTATGAAGTTCAACTTCATCAAAATCGATAACGCCTAGAGTTCCTACTCCTGCGGCGGCAAGATATTGTATAACCGGACTTCCTAAACCTCCGGCTCCAACGACAAGAACTTTGGAAATTATTATTTTCTTTTGTCCCTCCAGTCCTATCTCTTCGATAAATATCTGCCGGCTGTATCGTGAAAAATGATCTTCTTTCATAATTATAACTGAACCATTAAGATTCTTTAAAATCCACTGTACACAGAATCCCAGTCTTTCATCACAGGATCATAGCCTGCTTTTTTGATCATGAGTCTGATTTCATCCATACTTCGTTCATCACTGGTTTCAAACTGTTCCAGAGATTCTTTATCTACAGCATAACCTCCGGGGTTGGTTTTTGATCCCGCACTCATGGCTGTTGCTCCCAAAGACACTATATTATTCCTGAATACTTCATTTTCTCTGGTAGAAATGGAAATTTCAAGGTCTTCATTCCAGATTCTGTAAGCACAAATGAGCTGAAGAAGATCTCTGTCTTCCATAATAAAATTAGGTTCAATGATTCCTTCTGCCGGTCTGAGCCTTGGAAAGGAAACAGAAAACTTACTTTTCCAGTAGTGTTTCTGAAGATAATCGATGTGTAATGCGTTGAAAAAGCTATCGACCCGCCAATCTTCGAGCCCAAGGAGAACTCCGAGCCCGATTTTATGAATTCCGGCTCGTCCAATTCTGTCCGGAGTTTCCAGGCGAAAATGGAAATTTGATTTTTTACCTTTCGGATGGTATTCTCTGTACACGTCCTGATGATAGGTTTCCTGATACACCAAAACGGAATGCACTCCTTCTTCATGAAGCAGTTTGTATTCTTCTTCCATTAATGGCTGTACTTCAATGGATATATTGGAAAAATGAGGTTTTAACTTACGAACAGCATTCTGAAAATAAGGGACTCCCACTATTTTATTGGCTTCACCACTTACCAATAACACATGATTCACGCCCATGGATTTCAGTACTGAGGCTTCAATCATCAATTCTATATCGGAAAGTGTTTTTCTTTTCAAGCTATTATCGAGGCTGAATCCGCAATAGGTACAGATATTCTGGCATTCATTACTGAGATACAGCGGTGCATACAACTGAATGGTTTTTCCAAATCTTTTTTGGGTAAGCATCTGCGTCATTCTTGCCATCAGTTCCAGTTCATGAGAAGCGGCTGGTGACAGGAGATTCAGAAAATCATCAAGAGTTTTATTCTTTTTCTGAAGACTGTATCTTACCTCAGCCAGATTTACTTTTTCAAGCTTATCCTTTACCTCATCCCACTGGTAGTTTTCAAAAACATCTTTAAAGCTTTTCATGATTCTGATTTATTCAAATAAAAACGAAGTAAGCGGGCTTGAAGCTTCAGCATGGTTGCCAATGGCTCCCAATCCTGATTCAAAAGCTCTTCTTCCGGCAATCACACCTTCTTTAAAAGCTAAAGCCATATTCAGTGGATTTCCGGCAACGGCAATGGCGGTATTCACCAAAACGGCATCTGCTCCCATTTCCATTGCTTTTGCGGCATCTGATGGTGCTCCAATTCCGGCATCTACTACTACAGGAACATTACTCTGGTTAATGATTATTTCCAAAAAGTCCTGAGTTCTTAATCCTTTATTGGTTCCAATTGGTGCACCCAAAGGCATTACTACAGCTGTTCCGGCATCTTCAAGACGTTTGCACAAAACAGGATCTGCATGAATGTAAGGCATTACAACAAATCCTAATTTGGCCAATTCTTCAGTGGCATATAAGGTTTCAATAGGATCCGGCAGTAAATATTTCGGGTCCGGATGAATTTCCAGTTTTACCCAGTTGGTTTCCAGAGCTTCTCTGGCTAATTGTGCTGCTAATACCGCTTCTTTGGCAGTTCTTGCTCCGGAAGTGTTCGGCAGAAGATGAACGTTGGTTTCTTTTAATGAATCAAGCAGATCATCTTCATTAGATTGGGCATCAATTCTTTTGAGAGCCATCGTTACCATATTGGTTTCTGATGCGATGACAGATTGTACCATATCTCTCATACTCCCGAATTTTCCTGTTCCTAAAAACAGTCTTGATTCAAAAATTCTTCCTGCTATTTCTAATTTCTGATTGTTCATATCATTACTTTTTTTAGTTCATTAATAATAGTCGGCTGCTTTGTAATGAGCCCGGATACGGCAACACCATAAATCCCTATTCCCTGTAACGGCAAAATATCTTCAAGGGTAACGCTTCCGATGGCAAATATTCTAGGGATATCTATTGATTTTTCTCTTAATCCATCAATGATCGCCTGATAGCCTTCAAATCCAAGAACAGGGCTTAGTTTTTCTTTGGTTGTGGTAAATCTCAATGGTCCTAAACCGATATAATCACAAGATTCTTTGATTCTCTGAATGACATCTGAAAGGGTATTAGCCGTTCCACCAATAATTTTATTTTCGCCTAAAATCAATCTTGCTTCTTCAATAGCGCTGTCGTTTAATCCCAGATGAACACCATCTGCATCTATTTCTTTGGCTATTTGTACATGATCATTGATGATACAAACCGACTGATATTCTGAACAAAGTTGTTTTGAAACTTCACAAAGGCTGATTAATTCATGTTCAGGTGCATTTTTCCATCGAACCTGCACCCATTTGATCCCGCTATCAAGGGCTTTACGGATACAAAGTTCCTGCTCCTGTTGGGTATTTCCCTGCGATATGTATTGTAATTTTTCCATTTTTCTATGAATGTGTTCCCAGTAGAGAGGGATTGCTTTTTAAAAATTTTTCGATGTATAATTTCCCATTTCTACAAGCGGTTTCCCTATTTTCACCTTTGGCAAGTTCTGCTGTAATTGCTGATGATAACACACAGCCGGAGCCATGTTTAGGAAAATATATGGTATTGTCTTTAGTGGGAACTAAAAAAGTTTCTTTTCCGTTTTCAACTAAAATATCCGTTCCTAAATGATCTTCTCTATGCCCACCTTTGATCAGCAATGAGCATTGATGAGTATTTGGTAGAAGATCATTTTCCTTTAAAACACTGTACTCATTATAATTGGGGGTTATTAAACTGAGTTGATTAACTGTACTTTTTAATTGAGAAAGTGTTTCAAGATCAAAAAAAGAGAATTCGGAAGTACTTTTCAGCACAGGATCCCAGACGATTTTTACTTCAGGGTTCCCTTTTTGAACTGTTTCTACAATTTTACCCAGAAATTCTGCATCTTTCACAATTCCGATTTTCACGGCTGAAATGGGATAATTTTCCATCAGCACCTGAATTGCTTCGGTTACTTCATCTATAGGACGCCATTCTAAGCTCAGGCATTTGGCAGCGGTTTGCAATGTCAGTGCAGTACATACTCCCAGTCCTATAACTTTCGACTGTTCAAAGGTTTTACTATCTGATAACAAGCCTGCTCCACCACTGGGATCAAAACCTGCGATACTTATGACATAAGGCCGTTCCTGCATTTTCTGAATACTTTTAAAGGGTCTTCATTTTCCCAGATGGCACCTAATAACGCGGCTCCATCTGTTTCTGCTTCGAAAACTTCATTAATATTATCCTGATTAATTCCTCCAAGGGCAATCAATTTTACATCCGGATTGTTCCGGTGTTTTATTTCTTCTTTAATAGTAGAATCCATTCCATATCCTTTTTTGGAGATACTTGGAAAGAACGGGCTTATGAAAGCATATTCCCATTCTTTATCCAAAGTATTATAGGTTGTGATATCATGTACCGAAGTTGAAATGATATTTTCTTCTGCAAAAGGTTTATATACTTCTTCCTTTCGATCAATCTCCCTGAAATGAAATCTTGAAATATTAAATTCCTTCCCAAGATCATAATGCGTATGTAAAACCAATTGTGAATGAAAGGGTTCATCAATCTGGGTGATGAATTCAATCATTTCATTGCGGCTGAGCCATGGTTTACGGATATGAAGCAAATCAAGTCCTTCCTGAAACATTTGATTAATTGTATCTGTTTCGTTCGGGACAATCAATTCAGGAGTGATGACTAGGATCATATATAAATTTCTTTCCCTTTTTCGATGAATTCCTGTGATTTATCCAGCATTCCTTGTTCTGCAGATTCACGAATTTCCTGAGTAATTTTCATTGAACAGAATTTCGGTCCGCACATGGAACAGAAATGGGCAATTTTTGCACCTTCTGCCGGAAGTGTTTCATCATGATAAGCTCTTGCTGTCTCTGGATCTAATGAAAGGTTGAACTGATCTTCCCATCTGAACTCAAACCTTGCTTTACTTAATGCATTATCTCTGTATTGTGCTCCAGGGTGGCCTTTTGCCAGATCCGCCGCATGAGCTGCCAGCTTATAGGTAATTACCCCAACTTTTACATCATCTTTATTCGGAAGTCCTAAGTGTTCCTTTGGTGTTACATAGCAAAGCATTGCACAACCAAACCATCCGATCATTGCTGCACCGATTCCGGAAGTAATATGATCATAACCTGGAGCGATATCCGTTGTTAAAGGACCTAAGGTATAAAACGGAGCTTCATGACATTCTTCCAGCTGCTTTTCCATATTTTCTTTGATCATATGCATCGGAACGTGCCCGGGGCCTTCAATCATAACCTGTACATTGTGTTTCCATGCAATTTTCGTCAGTTCACCTAAAGTTTCAAGTTCTGCAAACTGAGCGGCATCATTGGCATCTGCAATAGATCCCGGACGAAGACCGTCTCCCAGAGAGAAAGCAACATCGTATTTCTTCATGATTTCACAAATGTCCTCAAAATGGGTATACAGGAAGCTTTCTTTATGATGAAATAAGCACCATTTTGCCATGATAGATCCACCTCTGGAAACAATTCCGGTGACTCTTTTTGCTGTTAAATGAATGTATCTCAACAAAACTCCGGCGTGAATAGTGAAATAGGAAACTCCCTGTTCTGCCTGTTCAATTAAGGTATCTCTGAAAATTTCCCATGTCAGATCTTCCGGAACTCCTTTTACTTTTTCCAATGCCTGATAGATGGGAACAGTACCAATAGGAACCGGACTGTTTCTGATGATCCATTCTCTTGTTTCGTGAATATTCTTCCCGGTGGAAAGATCCATAATGGTATCAGCTCCCCATCGGCAGGCCCATACTGCTTTTTCTACTTCCTCTTCAATACTGGATGAAACGGCACTGTTTCCGATATTGGCATTGATTTTCACCAGGAAATTTCTTCCAATGATCATCGGCTCACTTTCCGGGTGGTTGATGTTATTGGGAATAATAGCTCTTCCGGCAGCAATTTCGTCTCTTACAAATTCCGGTGTGATCTTACTTTTCGGAGTATTGGCTCCAAAACTATGTCCGGGATGTTGAAAAGCCATTTCTTTGGATACAGAGTCAAGCTGTTCTATTCTTTGATTTTCTCTGATCGCCACATATTCCATTTCCGGAGTGATGATTCCCTGTTTTGCATAGTAAAGCTGAGTAAGCTCTTTTCCTTCCTGTGCTACTTTAGGTTTATGATCATAGGAGAATCTCAGTTCATCAAGACGCTGATCTGCTAAACGGGCTTTTCCGTATTCAGATGTTATTCCGTCCAGAATATTCACATCATTTCTGTCCAGAATCCATTGTTCTCTGATTCTTGGAAGTCCTTTCTGAATATCAATGACTGCATTTTCATCGGTATAAGGACCTGAAGTGTCATAAATGGTAACCGGGGCATTATGTTCAAAGCCGCCATTGGTCAATTTGGTCGGGCTAAGCTGTATTTCACGCATTGCTACATTGATAGGGTGTAATGTTCCTTCAATATAGATTTTCTTTGAGTTCGGAAATGGCGAACATGTAATGGAGTGAGCCATAAGTATTGGTATTAAATATGAGAATTAACCGCCTTGAGTGGCAGTAATGATTAAAACTGAATCGTTATTGTTAAGGATGGTTTCCGCCCAGACTGACAGGGGAATAATGCGATTGTTGAGGGCTACAGCAATACCTTTCTTCTTTCCGGGTAGCTCAATAGCCAATAATGCTTCCAGGTTGGCAGGAAGTACATCAAATGTTTTTCGGGTGTGGTTGATAATAAGTTCCATTCCTAATAATTTAAATATACTTTAGGAATGGCTATTATTGTACAATAGAATGTACAGCAAAAGTCATCTACTTTTCCCTACGCTGGTATGATCCAGATCAGGTTCAAAGGGTAAAGTCTCAGTCTGTTGGTAACAGACACCCCTAAAGTTTGGGACGAAGTTAGACATTTTTTTAGAATAGGCAAAAATTTTTTGAAAGACAGAGCAAAAAGCTAAGTAATGTGAACAGGAAATTATTTAATCAAAAAAAATAGGCTGAAAGTGTAACACTCCCAGCCTATTTATTATTTTTCTCTTATTATTCTTCACAAGCCCTCCAGATTGCATCATTCTGCGGAACAGGAGCTATAATTTCAATTTCTTCTTTGGTTACCGGATGAATAAACTCCAGTTTTCTTGCATGAAGATTGATTCCTCCATCAGGATTGGAACGCGGTGCTCCATATTTCAGATCTCCTTTGATTGGAATTCCTGTTTTGGACAATTGTGCTCTGATCTGGTGATGTCTACCGGTTTCAAGATCAATTTCAAGAAGTAGGTAATTATCCAGAGTCTTAATAACATTATAAGTCAAAATCGCTTCTTTTGCTCCTTCCGTAGCTTTTGGAAAAACAATAGCTTTATTATTCTTCTCGTTTTTCTTTAGGTAATGAACCAGCTTTTGACTTTGCGGGATCATTTCTTTTCCTACAACAGCCCAATACGTTTTTTTCACTTCACGGTTTTTTACCATCTGTGTAAGACGGGAAAGTGCTTTGGAAGTTTTTGCATAGATTACCAGTCCGGATGTAGGACGATCTATACGATGAACCAAGCCAAGAAAAACATTTCCCGGCTTAGTATCTCTTATTTTTATAAAGTTCTTGATGGATTCTAGTAGTGATTCATCTCCGGTTTTATCACCCTGTACAAGCTGGCCAACCTTTTTATTAATCACCAGAAGATGGTTGTCTTCATATATAATCTGCTCCTTCATATTTCTTTCATCTATCTTCTTCTATTGGATAAAGACAGGATAATTCCTGCCAGAAGACCTACCGTTTTAACAGCTGAAAGCTTTGAACCTTCTGGAATGAATGCTCCGAATACACAAATTGCAGCTGCAGCATACATTGCATACACGAAGTTTTTATTGGTAAGCAGCGGTGCCTGAATAAAGAAGCTTGCTCCTATCAGCACATAAAAAACTTTTCTTGAAAGTAAATGATTGATTTCCGGAGAAAATAGATTAAACCATCCTACAGCAAGACAAATCAAAGCTGCGATAGATAATATTCCCTGGATTGATTGTTGATTCTGCATGAATTAATAGCTTTCGTTTTCATTTGGGAACTCAACACTTTTTACGTCTTTTACATATTGAGCGACAGCTCCTGTAATTTCTGTATAAAGGTCAAGATATCTTCTTAAGAATTTCGGACTGAAACCTTTGTTCATTCCTACCATATCGTGATAAACTAAAACCTGTCCATCACAATCTGCTCCGGCACCAATTCCGATAGTAGGGATAGAAATACTTTCAGTTACTTTTTTGGCTAATTCTGCCGGAATTTTTTCCAATACAATTGAAAAACATCCTAATTCTTCCAAAAGCTGTGCATCAGCGATCAGTTTTTCGGCTTCTGCCTCTTCTTTAGCTCTTACTTTATAAGTTCCGAATTTATAGATGGATTGCGGTGTTAATCCCAAATGCCCCATTACCGGAATTCCGGCATTGATGATCTTTTTGATAGACTTGGAGATTTCTTTTCCGCCTTCAATTTTCACAGCATGCGCTCCACCTTCCTTCATCATTCTTACCGCAGACTCCAGTGCTTTTTCAGGGTTACTCTGATAAGTTCCGAAAGGTAAATCTGCTACCACCAAAGCTCTGTCGGTTCCTCTTACCACACTTTGAGCATGATAAATCATTTGATCCAGCGTAATAGGCAATGTAGTTTCAAAACCAGCCATTACATTCGCTGCAGAGTCTCCAATTAAAATAGCATCTACTCCACCTGCATCTACCATCTTTGCAGTGGTAAAATCATAGGCTGTAAGCATTGTTATTTTTTCCTTGTCGAATTTCATTTTACGCAAGGTTTCAGTTGTAACTTTTTTAATTTCAGAGTGAACAGACATAATTTATCTATTTTTAAAAGTTAAAAAGTCGGCCTTGGGCCGACTTAAGTTTTTGTATGATTTATAAAACTACGTGACCGAGTTTCATGAGTTTGTCGTGATTTAAGATCTTGATATTTCTTCCGTCTACTTCAATGAGACTATCCTGTTTGAATTCTGATATCAGACGGATGGCACTTTCTGTAGCGGTACCGATAATATTGGCAATTTCTTCTCTCGTTAATGAGATCTTGATAAAACCTTCAGGATCTACTCCCAGTTTCTGTTCCAGAAGCAACAGAATTTCTGCAAGCCTTTCTCTTACCGTTTTCTGAGCAAGGAAAGTGATGGTATTGGAAGATTCTCCTAATTCGTATGAGATTTTCTGAAGCATTACGAAAGACAGCTGTGGATCTACCTCCAGAAGATACATAAAGATATCTGCGGGTAAGAAAACACATTCAATATCTGTCATTGCTTCTGCTTTGGCCTGGAAATTTTCCCCGCAAAGCAAAGAACGATAGCCGATGATATCCCCTTCTTTGATAAATCTTAAAATTTGATCTTTCCCGAACGCTCCTGATTTTGAAAGTTTGGCAGCCCCTTTTTCCAGAACAAACACTCCTTTCGGAGTTTCGCCATCCTCGAAAATGGTATCGTGTTTCTGAAAACTCAGTTTCTTTTTGCCATTAATGTATTTCTCAAAATCTGCGCTAGAAAGTCTTTCTTTAAATGATTTATCATTAAAAACTCTGGCGAACCTCTCTTCAATTGCTATCTGTTGTTCCTGCGGCATTTTATATGATATTTATCACAAAAATAGAACTTTTTAACGCGATAAACAAAAAAATTTGTTATAATTTTGTAGTTCAATATTTTATGGGGTGAGCGAGAACTGTTTTCATTGTGGTCAAGGGATAGAAAAAGAGAGAATTTTATTTGATGAAAAGACTTTCTGTTGTAATGGATGTAAGTCTGTTTACGAAATTCTAAATTTAAATAATTTAAGCAATTTCTATGAGCTTAATAAAGGAGCGGGAATTCGTCCGAATGATGAAAATTCTTCTCAATTTGACTACTTGGACACACCGGAAATTTTTGAAAAAGTGACTGATTTTTCTGAAGGAAACACCAGTCTCGTTACATTCAAAATCCCTGTTATTCACTGTTCTTCTTGTATCTGGCTATTAGAAAGCCTTCACACGTTAAATAAGCATATTAAATATTCGCAGGTTAATTTCACAAGAAAGACCTTACAGATTTCATTCAATCATAATGATATGAAATTAAGCGAACTAGCTAAATTTTTAACCAATCTAGGATACAAACCGGTTATCAGCCTTGAAACCGCTGATAAAAATGAAGATCATCTTGACAAATCTTTATTAGTAAAATTTGCCATTGCTGCCTTTGCTTTTGGTAATGGAATGTTCCTTGCCTTTCCTGAATATATCGGAGGGGAAGATTATTGGATGGAACATTACAGAGGCTTATTCAGAACCCTGATATTCCTTTTGGCAACACCTGTCGTATTTTACTCCGCTTCAGATTATTATAAATCTGCATGGTACGGTTTAAAAAATAAGATTGTTAACATTGATGTTCCGATTGTCTTAGGAATTTTTGTTCTATACGGAAGAAGCATCTACGAAGTGCTAACAGATTATGGTCCAGGATATTTCGATACTCTTTGTGGACTTTTATTCTTCATGCTTCTCGGAAAAATTTTCCAAAAAAGAACATACAGTGCTCTTTCTTATGACAGAGATTACAAATCTTTCTATCCGATTGCCGTAACGAAAGTTGATTTTGAAGGAAAACAGGATAATATTTTACTATCTGAAATAAAAGTAGGTGATAGAATTCTGGTTAGAAATCAGGAAATCATCCCGGTAGATGCTATTCTGATCAACGGAGAAGGAAATATTGACAACAGTTTTATTACCGGAGAAAGCGAAAGTATCAGCAAACAGCCAGGTGATAAGATTTTTGCCGGAGGTAAGCAGATAGGCTCATCCCTGGAACTGGAAGTGATTAAAAACGTAGATCAAAGTTATCTTACCCAGTTGTGGAACAAGGAGGCCTTTAAGAAACACGAGACCGGACTTGACACGCTGACAAACAACATCAGTAAATACTTCACATTCATAATTTTAGGCATTGCTCTCGTTGCGGGAACCTATTGGGCATTTATTGATCTGGAGAAGATGTTCCAGGTTATTTCTGCCATTCTGATTATTGCATGTCCTTGTGCGCTTGCGTTGTCTGCACCGTTCACTTTTGGACACATTATGAGGATTTTAGGTCGAAATAAGTTCTATGTAAAAGATACTTTAACGATTGAAAAAATCGCGAAGCTTGATACCATTGTTTTTGATAAAACCGGAACGATTACCCACAGAAAAAAATCAAATATCAAATACGAAGGGCCCGAAATCAGCGAATTTGACTCCCTGAATATTAAAACATTATTAAAGAATTCCAACCATCCGCTTTCAAAATCTTTGTATGAATTCATCGAAGTAAATGATGAATATTTCCCGGTAGAGAAATTTGTTGAAATCTCAGGAAAAGGATATGAAGCCAGCATAAGAGGAAATCTTTATAAAATCGGCTCGGCACGCTATAACAACCAGGAACCCAAAAACCTTGAAACAGCAGTTTACATCAGTAAAAATGATGAATACTTAGGGAAATTTATCTTTAAGAATGAATACCGCCCGAAACTGAGAGAACTTTTCACAAAACTTACCAACTACAAAATATTTATCCTGAGTGGAGATAATTCCTCAGAAGAAAGCCAGCTTAAAGAGCTTATTCCAAATTATAAAGGAATGGCCTTTAATCAGAATCCGGAAGATAAACTGAATTATATTAAAGCCCTTCAGGATCAGCACATGAAAGTAGCAATGCTTGGAGATGGCCTTAATGATGCGGGAGCTTTAAAACAAAGTAATGTAGGGATTGCAATTGCTGATGACACCAACAGTTTTACACCATCTTCTGATGTAATTATGAACGGTGATAAAGTGGTTACATTAGACAATTACCTGAACGTTTGTAAGGGCTCTATCACCATTGTGAAAATGACATTTATAATCAGTTTTCTATACAATATCGTTGGTTTAAGTTACGCTGTTACAGGACATATGCATCCGCTCTTCGCAGCAATCATCATGCCAATCAGTTCCATCACGGTGGTTACCTTTACTACACTTTCAACCTGGATATTAGGACGTAAACATTTCAAAAAACAGGCGTAGAAGCCCTTATTTAGACTGATTTTAAATTAGCTGAAATCGGCATTTCGTGATGAATGTCATTATTTTTCACTAAATTTGAACCCCGAAAATAGGTTAATTTTGTTGTCCAATGGATATTCTATATTTAATGATCCTCTGCAGTGTTTCTTTAGCTGCGATTTTCTTGGTCGTATTTATAGTGTATGCCCGAAAAGGACAGTTTGAAGATGATGAATCTCCGGCTGTCAGAATCCTTTTTGATGATGAAAAAATCAAAGAAAATGATGAAGCAGGCAACAAAGATAAAGACGAGAAAGAAATAGGAGAAAATAATAAAAATTGAGAAAAATAGTGAATAGTTGATATGGAAACACAGAAGTTTAGTTATGACAATAGTATTGTCCGTGCGTTCCTTTATGCGACCTTAGTTTTCGGTCTTATAGGGTTTACGTTCGGGCTTACGGCGGCATTAATGCTTTTCTACCCTGAATTACCTGAATTCTTTTTCGGGACAGATGACACAACCATCAAAAGTTTGGCATCGGGAAATATTCAAGGTTTAATAAACACTCATGGTGCATTTGGTTTTGGTAGAATCAGAATGCTGCACACCAACACCGTAATCTTTGCATTCGTTTGTAACATTGTTTACACGGGTATTTATTACTCATTACAGAGATTATTAAAAACAAGAATGTACAGTGACACATTGTCTTGGTTACATTTCTGGACTTGGCAGTTTATGATCGTTGCTACGTTCGTTACGTTCTTTATGGGAATCAATACCTCTAAGGAATATGCTGAACACGAGTGGCCGATCGACATATTGATCGCATTCTCATGGATCATTTTCGGTATCAATATGTTCCTGACTATTTCAAAGAGAAGAGTGAGACACCTTTATGTAGCGATCTGGTTCTACATTGGTACATGGATTGCGGTAGCAATGCTTCACATCTTCAATAACCTTGAAGTACCTTTATCTTTCACAGGCTGGAAATCTTATTCAGCATATGCAGGGGTAAAAGATGCTATTGTACAGTGGTGGTATGGACACAATGCGGTTGCATTCGTATTGACGACTCCGGTTCTAGGTTTAATGTATTACTTCCTTCCGAAGGCTGCAGACAGACCGGTATTCTCTTATAAACTGTCTATTATTCACTTCTGGTCATTAATTTTCGTATATATCTGGGCTGGTCCTCACCACCTTCAGTATACAGCTCTTCCGGCTTGGGCTCAGGCGGTAGGAACAGGGTTCTCTATCATGCTTATTGCACCATCTTGGGGAGGAATGTTAAATGGTCTTCTTACGCTAAGAGGAGCTTGGGATAAAGTAAGAGAAAATCCTATCCTTAAGTTCTTTGTAGTAGCTGTTACTTGTTATGGTATGGCAACGTTTGAAGGACCGCTTTTGGCAACTAAAAACATCAACAAAATTGGTCACTTTACAGACTGGGTTATCGGTCACGTACACTTAGGAGCTCTTGGATGGAATGGTTTCATGGCATTCGGAGTTATCTATTATTTGGTACCAATTATGTGGAGAACAAAACTTTGGTCTGTAAAATTAGCTAACTGGCATTTCTGGTTAGGTACTTTAGGAATCATTTTCTATGCAGTTCCAATGTATATTTCAGGATTTACACAAGGATTAATGTGGAAGCAATTCAACCCGGACGGAACATTATTATGGAAAAACTGGTTGGATACAGTAACTGCTATTATCCCTTACTTTAAAATGAGATTTGTAGGAGGTTTATTCTATATCTCAGGATCTATCTTAATGATCGTAAACGTAATTGCTACGGTAAGAAAAGGATCATTCCAGAAAGAGGTTCCTGCTGAAGCGCCTGCATTGGCAAACATCAGTAAGAACAGAAAAGAAGGAGAAGGTACTCACCTTTGGTTGGAAAGAACTCCGGTATTATTAGGTATTTTATCTTTCATCACAATATCTATTGGTAGTTCAATTGAAATCATTCCTACGCTATCTCTTAAGAAAAGTGTACCTACGATTTCTGCAGTGAAGCCTTATTCACCACTAGAACTTGAAGGTAGAGATATCTATATCCGTGAAGGATGTAACGCTTGTCACTCTCAGATGATCAGACCGTTCAGAGATGAGATTACAAGATTCAACGGTAAAAACGGACAATACTCCAAAGCTGGAGAATTCGTATACGACAGACCATTCCTATGGGGTTCTAAGAGAACAGGACCGGATTTACATAGAGAAGGTGGTAAAAACCCAAGTTCTTGGCACTACAAGCACATGTATAACCCAAGATCAACTTCTGCAGGTTCCATCATGCCTCGTTACCCTTGGTTAATTGCTACTGACTTAGACAGAACTAAGATGGTAGACAAAATGAAGCTGATGAAGAATGTATTCGATGTTCCTTATTCTAAGGCTGAAATCGATTCTGCAGACAAATGGGCTAACAACCAATCAGCAAAAATTGTAAAAGATATCTTCTCTGAAGCAAATGACCTTAAGCAGGCTTATGCTAAGAGACCTCAGGGAGAACTAGAGAAAAAAGAAATTGTAGCTCTTATTTCTTATCTTCAGAGATTAGGTACAGATATCAAAACAACTGAAATCAAAACAGCAAGTAATAACTAAACATTAAAAGGTTCATATGATTCCTCAGAACTTTAAAGATATATTATCCAATACAGAAAACGCTGGTTTCTACCAGACGCTGGCTCTGATTTTCTTTATGCTGTTCTTCATAGCTTTAGTAATCTATGTTTTTAGCAGACCTAAGAAATATTACAAAGAAGAAGAAGAAGCACCACTTGGGGATGATGAGGATGACGATTTTAATTTAAAAAATTAAACTATTTTTTATGAAACAAAGAACACCTGTTGTCGTAAACATCTTAATAATAATCGGGCTTTTAATAGTTTTTTATTATTTATTTGTACAGAGCTACGCGTTCCTAGCTTCGCCTTACTTCTGGGGAACTGTTGTGATCGCTGGTATCCTTGCCTATATCCATGGTGCAATTGGAGATCTGATTGAAAACAACAAATTCAAAAAATTATCTCCGGAGGAAAAAGCAGCTTATTTAGCTGAAAAGAAAGTTCCTTTCTTAAAAAGAATGTATTTGGCTGCATTCAAAAAGCAATCTGAAACTGAAGAAAAAGATATCCTTATCGACCATGGTTTCGATGGAATTATGGAGTTGGATAACCAGTTACCAAAATGGTGGGTAGGTTTATTCTATTTTGGGACCGCATTTTGTATTGTATATATTGCTGCATACTCTTTCACAGACTTCGCTCACCCATTAAGCGAATATGAAAAAGAATATAAAGAACAGTTGGCAAGTATTGAAGAATACCAAAAAACTCAACCTCCTGTAACGATAGAAACAGCAAAATACTCTGCTGATAATATTGCAGAAGGTAAAGAATTATTTAAAACAAACTGTGCATCTTGTCACAAAGAAGACGGTAGTGGTGGTATCGGACCAAACCTTACTGATAACTACTGGATCAACCAGCCTGAGAAAACGTTATTCAAAAATGTATTCCATATGGACTGGAATGGTTCTCCTACTAACCCTGCGATGAGAGCTTTCGGTAAAAACGGAGAAGTTTCAGGTGCAGAGATTGAAAAGATTGCAGCGTATGTATATCACATCAATCAGGAACAACCACCAGTGACTCAGGCTCAAGGAGGAGCAGCTCCTCAAGGAACTGAAGCACATTGGGAAAAAGAATAATTTAAAAAATTAGAAACATATGAAAAAAACATAATTTGTTATTAGATAAAAATAGTAACGAATTATGTTTTTTCTTTTTTAAAACCTATTACATATGTCAGACATAGAAGAAATAGAAGTACGCGGCGGACAGGGACAGGTTCTGGACCCTGAGACTTACAGAGATTCTATAGGGACAATGGAGCAATCCGGAAAAAGAAGATGGGTATTTCCTAGAAAACCTAAAGGGAAATATACCAACTATAGAAACATTGTAAGCTATTTATTATTAATTATTTATTTTACATTACCGTTTATCAAAATCAATGGTAATCCATTATTGTTGTTCAATGTTATAGACAGAGAGTTTTTCATCTTTGGACAGCCTTTCTACCCACAGGACTTTTTTATCCTCACTTTAGGTGCTATTGCATCTTTAATCTTCATTATTGTTTTTACGATTGCGTTCGGAAGAATTTTCTGCGGGTGGATTTGCCCTCAGACAATTTTTATGGAATCGATCTTCCGTAAAATAGAATATCTGATTGAAGGTGACCGAAATAAGCAGATGAAGCTGGACAGACAGGAGTGGAACAGTGAAAAGATCTGGAAAAGAAGTTTAAAATGGTCTGTTTATATCATTATTTCATTAATCATCACCCACTTTATGTTCATGTACATTGTAGGATATGAAGAGGTATTTAAGATCATTGGTGAAGGACCATTTGCACATCCTACCAATTTTATTGTAATGATTCTTCTTACCGCTGCATTTTATTTTGTATTTGCATGGTTCCGAGAGCAGGTTTGTACATTGGTATGCCCATACGGAAGACTTCAGGGGGTATTGATTGATAAAGACACCATCAATGTTTTCTATGATTTCAAAAGAGGGGAAAACAGATCAAAATGGAGAAAAGGTGAAGACCGTCAGGCTGCCGGCAAAGGAGATTGTATAGACTGTCACCAGTGTGTAGTAGTGTGTCCTACCGGAATTGACATCAGAGACGGACAACAGCTGGAATGTATAAACTGTACAGCCTGTATTGACGCCTGTGATGAAGTGATGGAAAAAGTAGGGCTTCCAAAAGGACTGATCCGGTATGCTTCTGAAAACGAAATTGAAAAACAAACTCAATTTAAGTTTACAGGCAGAATGAAAGGATTTACAGTATTCTTATTCCTTTTGGTAGGATTCTTGGGATATCTTCTATACAGCCGTGGTGAGATGGAAGCTAAATTCATCAAGCCGGCAGGGAGTACATTCTTTGTAAGAGATGGTAAAATTACCAATACCTATAATTATACTTTCCTTAATAAAACGAACGACAAAAAAATCGTTACCATCAAAGTAATTGATCCGGCACATGGTGAAATTACTTATAGTGCATCAAGCAAAATTCAGGTAGACAGAGATAAAATTTCGAAAGGAACGATTAATATCAGCTTCCCGGAAGATGAAATGAAACTCTCTAAACAGAATATCACAATTGGTGTTTATGATATGAAAGGAAAACTGATTGATTCATATCAGACATATTTTGAAGGACCATTTAAACTGCAATTTTAATTAGAAAAAAATGAAGAACTTTAGTTGGGGACACGGTGTTGTAATTGCATTACTTGCATTCATAGTTTTTATATTATCCATGATGTTTCTTTTCCCAAATGGGCAGAAAAACTCTGAAATGGTAACAGATAATTATTACGAAGAGGAGTTGAAGTACCAGGATGTGATTGATGCGAAGAAAAAAGCAGATGAATTACAGGAAAAACCTGTATACAGTCAGGATGCCAAAGGAATTAAAATTACTTTTCCAAAAGAATATAACAACTCAAATACTACGGTAAAATTTGTTTTAAACAGAACCGACGACCAGAATTTAGATATCAAAAAATCTGTACAGCTTGATGCCAGCCAGTCTTTCACAATACCAGCACAGGTATTGAAAGTAGGAAACTACACATTAAGATTAAGTTGGACAAAAGATAAAGCAGACTACCGAATGGATTATGATGTGATATGGAAATAGGACTTATTGTATCGGCTATTGCTTTAGGCTTTGCTTCCGGTTTTCACTGTATCGGAATGTGCGGTCCTATTGCCCTGTCGATGGGATTAACCAAAAAGCAGGCAGCTAACTTCTATCTTCAGAACCTTACCTATCAATTCGGGAGAATATTCACTTATTCATTATTAGGTGCGCTTCTTGGAATTATCGGACAAGGATTTGAAATGGCAGGATTCCAAAAATATTTGACTATTACGGCAGGAGTTCTTCTGATTATCATGGCTGTATTTTCATTTGGCGGAAAAGATTTTGCTTCGAAAATACCCTTTCTTTCCAAATTTTTATACTCTGTCAAATTAAACTTAGGAAAACTTCTTCAGAAGGCAGATTACCGTTCAAGATTCTCTACAGGAGTTTTGAATGGCTTTTTACCGTGTGGAATGGTTTACATGGCACTTACTGCCAGCCTTGCAGGAGGAGGAATATGGCAGGGAGCTTTATATATGGCTTTATTTGGTCTTGGAACCCTTCCATTCATGTTTGCAGTTGTTTTAGCCGGAAACCTGATGAATCAGGCCTTCAGGGTAAAAGTTTTGAAAGCAGTTCCGGTCATCATGATCATTTTGGGAGGATTATTCATTCTAAGAGGTCTTGAGCTGGGAATTCCCTATGTTTCTCCGAAAGCTGAATCTATGACCATCATTAAAGATCCAAACGGGGCTGTTAACTGCCATTAATTTGTATTTAAATCTACCATGAAGAAAACCATTGTCTTATTTCTTATAAGCCTTTTTATACTGCAATCCTGCAGTGTGAATTCTGAAATTGTCTATCACAAGGATGCCGCCTCTACTTCCGTAATGGATATTGATACAAGAGAGTTTATGGCAGAGATGATGGCTATGACACCAGATTCATTAAAGCAAAAGGAATTTGGAGAAATGGACAGACTTCCAACTACCTGGACAAGTATGTATGATGTTGCCAGAAAAGAAGGAAAATTAAAAACAGAAAATCCCGATTCCATCAAAATCATGAAAAAAATCTTCATGAAGTCTACGAAAGAAAACAACACACTTGCAGGGTTTTCTTTTAAGATGGATCATTTTTCACCGGAAGATTATCTGATTCTGAAAAGTTTTACAAAAACTGAAAAAATTCCGCTGGATCAGAATATTTATAATAATTGGGACGGAAAAACCTTGACGATTGATACCGAAAACTTTAATCTTAAAAGTATTGAAGAGGCTATTCGCTCCAAAAGCTCAAAGGAAGAAGCTGAGAAAATGGCCGGAATGATGATTATGTTTTTCAAAAAGATCGGCACTACTTTAAAGTTTGAGAGTCCCATAAAATCAATTACAGGCAAACATGACTGGGTAAAGCAGATTGATGATCATTCCATAAGAATAGAATATGATCTGAAAACCATTTATGATAAAGATTCAAAATTCAAAAAAGAAGATAAAAAGATTATCATTGTTACAGAATAAAACAAAACCCACCGGAATCCGGTGGGTTTTTATTTGTATGCTAAACGAACTGATCGCTGTTTAGTTAATTACATCAAATCTAGCATATTCTGCAATCTTCTTAGGCAGCTTGATACCTTCCGCTGTCTGGTTGTTTTCAAGCAATGCAGCCATAATTCTTGGTAACGCCATTGCTGACCCGTTTAAGGTGTGAACCAGCTGAGATTTACCATCTCCTTTGTAACGGCATTTCAATCTGTTTGCCTGGAATGTTTCAAAGTTAGAAACAGAACTTACTTCCAGCCACATTTCCTGAGCAGCACTCCATACTTCAAAATCGTATGTCATCGCAGAAGCAAAACCAGTATCACCACCACAAAGTCTTAGTACTCTGAATGGAAGCTCAAGATCTGTAAGAATTTCTTTGATGTGCTCTACCATCTCTTCCAAAACAGCATAAGAGTTTTCAGGCTTTTCAATTCTTACGATTTCAACTTTTTCAAACTGATGAAGACGGTTTAACCCTCTTACGTGAGCTCCATAGCTTCCTGCTTCTCTTCTGTAACACTGAGAGAATGCTGTATTTTTAATCGGAAGATCTTTTTCATCCAGCAATACATCACGGTAAAGATTCGTTACGGGAACTTCAGCCGTAGGAATGAGATATAATTTATCTTCGTTGATATAATACATCTGTCCTTCTTTATCCGGCAGCTGTCCGGTTCCAAAACCTGACGCTTCATTTACAACGTGAGGAGGATTCACTTCTGTATATCCTTTCTCTACATTTTTATCTAAGAAATACTGAACCAAAGCTCTTTGCAATCTTGCTCCTTTCCCTAAATAAACAGGAAAACCTGCTCCTGCAATTTTCACCCCTAATTCAAAATCAATAAGATTATATTTTTTGGCCAGTTCCCAGTGAGGAATAGCGCCTTCACCAAGACCTTCTACCGGATGAGACTGGAAAATCATTTCATTATCATCAGCAGAAGCTCCGCTTTTTACCAATTCGTTTGGAATGTTCGGAAGCTGGTACAGAATATTCAGTAAGTCGTTTTCTTTAACTTCTAACTGGGATTTCAATTCTGAGCTCGACTCTTTGTATTGTGCTGTTTTAGATTTTGCTGATTCCGCTTCTTCTTTTTTCCCTTCTTTCATCAAAAGCCCAATTTCTTTCGAAATTTTGTTGATTTCGGAAAGCTGGGAATCTAGTTCAAACTGGATTCTTTTTCTTTCGTCGTCGGCAGCGATAGCCTCGTCTACCAACTCAAGATTTTTGAATTGTCTTTTCTTAAGACCTTCTAAAACGCGTTCTTTATTGTCGCGCAAAAAATTGACTTGTAACATTTTATTTAGATGTTAAATATTAGATGTTTAGCTTATAATAAGCTAACAATTGTACAAATTTAAAAATTATTTTGTGATCGTAACTGTATTTATCGAAGTTGGTGCATCAGCATCTTTTGAAAATACCGGAACCCTGTTATACAAAACTTTTGAAACTTGGAATACAGTTGGTGTATTACGATACTGAATTTCCAAAGTATCAATCACATTATCAGCCACATTAGTACTTTTTGTATAGGTAATCTGCATTTTGGAAAAGTAAGAATTTCCTGTCCCCGGATTATCAGGACTGATAGAATCCAGCCTTCTTCTTTTTGCTCCTGCCAGATACTCCATATAAAATAATGAATCCGTTGTCATTCTTAATGAAACACTTACCGGAGCAATATCCTTAGTTCCAAAAATATCATTTACCGAAAATCCTGTATAAGACCCGGCTTTTTTACTGTTCAGAAGATCCTGTCCAGCGCTGTTTTTCACATAGATATTCATTAACTGATCTATTCTCTGCAAAGAATCATCATCACTTTTACAACTTACCAATGCAAAAACCGCAACAAGTATGCCCCAAAAATATTTCATCATAAATACAAAGGTAAAATATTAATCTTTAGACTGCTTCTTTATTTTTCAAAATATTTCTGATACCACAGTTCAAAAGTAACCAGCTGCCATATTTTCACCCAGTCGTATTCATTTTCCCGATGATTCCACCACTCGTCAATCACTACACTATTGAAGAAGTTTCTCTTTTTTAAACTTTCAAGGTTTTCAACAATAAAATCCCTTACTCGCTTTTCATTTTTAATGAAATAATGAACCGGAAAAGAAAACCCTTTTTTAGGCATATTCAAAACAGATTCAGGGAGATATTTTTCAGCTGTTTTACGAAGTAATGGTTTATTCTGAGTTCCACTAAATCTAATCTTTTCAGGTAATGAAGCCACATAATTAATCAGGCTGTTGCTCAGGTAAGGATAACGAAATTCCACACTGTATTTCATTGCACTCAGATCATCCCGGAATACATGATGGGAAGACAGCGAATATTTCATATCATATTCAAAATACCCGGAATAGTTTTTTGATTCCGAAATATGGTACTTTGAAAAATTTGAATCAATCTTACTGTAAATATCTGACGCTATAAGACTTTTAGCTTCCAAAGGTCTCATACTGATCTGGCTCTGTCTGAAAAAATCAAACATATCATCCTGAGAGAAATAATTTTTTACCCGCTGAGAAAATTTATCTTTTGTAAAAATAAAAGGGCTTACAAAATTGAAATTCCGCATCAACAGCCATCTATTCAGTTTCAGCGTATGGGAATAGCCGGCAAAAAGTTCATCGGCACCATTTCCGCTTAATACTACTTTAAAATCTCTGTCATGTGCATATTTTGCGGCATTGATCAAAACTTCAAAGCCGCTGTAAGGTTCTTCAAAATGCTGAATATTTTCCTTAAGCTGCTCCAACGCTTCATGATCACTCACCTCTTTTATATCATGCGAAACGCCAAAATGCCTGGCAGCCAGAGATGCATTTTTCACTTCTTCCTCAGAAAAGGGGTAAGAAATGGTGTATGTGTTGACATCAGAGTTAAAAGATTTTGATTTTGAAGCAATTAAGGTAGAATCTATCCCTCCGCTCATCATTACTGCCACAGGAACATCTGCATATAATTGCTCTGATATACTTTCAGAAAGCAGTTCATCTATTTTCCTTACAGCTTCTTCTTCCGAAACATTTTTCACAGATGATGAAGGCAGTACCCAGAATTTTTCTTTGGTAATTTTATGATCTGCTAAATCAATAGTCATAAAAGAAGCAGGTTCCAGGGAAAAAATATCCTGAAAACAAGTTTGCGGAGCCAATGTTGTTTGAAAAAGAAAATTGGTATACACTCCATTCCAGTTGATTTCAGGCTTTACAAATTCATTTTTCAACAATGCTTTTATTTCTGAAGCCCAAACCAATCCTTCTTCACTTTGATGATAAAAGAGAGGTTTCATTCCTACTCTGTCTCTTGCCAGTATAAGTTGTTGGCTGACAAGATTAACAATACAGATCGCAAACATCCCATCCAGCATTACAAAAACTGAATTTCCCCATTCCTGATAAGCTTTGAGAATAACTTCAGTATCGGAATTACTTCGGAAAACATGTCCTAAAATCTCAAGTTCTTTCCTTATTTTTTTAAAATTATAAATCTCTCCGTTAAAAGTGATAATAATCTGCTCATTCTCTGAGAGCATGGGCTGATGGCCTTTTTCAGACAGGTCAACAATAGATAATCTGCGGAAGCCCAGGGCAATCTCTGAACCCCTTTCCTGTAAAACAGGAAACTGTTCTTTAATTTTTGTGGTAGAATCATTTCCTGAAAAAGAAATCCCCTGACCATGATTATACAGCCAGAATCCTTCATCATCCGGTCCGCGATGTTTGATCGCCTGATTCATTTCCAGAATATTTGTTGAGGAAATACTTTTATGAAATGAATAATAACCACTGATTCCGCACATAGTATGACTTAATAGATTTGTAAAAATAGGAAAATGACTTTGTTTTCTGTACCTGAACAGAATAAATTATTTCTTCAAAAACTTTTCTTTTAAAAGCTGAATTTCCTCTTTTGATACTGTATAATCTTTCAAACTGAACGGAGTAGAACTATAAAATTTCCGGAACAGCAAGAACGCTGAAACCAAATAAGATGATGTGGTAGCAAGGCAGGCTCCCAAAATTCCCCATCTGGGTATTGCAATGAAAGAAAATACCACCGTAACAATAAGTCCAATTAATGATTTTACATTGAGAATCCTGAGCTCTCTCATTCCTGAGAAGTAATGTCCTACCATATCACTTACAGCAATAGCAAAAATTCCCGGGGATAAGAGGAGCATGATTTCTTTTGTATTCCTGAATTCTTTTCCGAAAATCAGTTCATAAACCTGAGACGGGATAATGATTATTCCCAGTATAAAACCTATCATCAGAATAAAGGTCAGCTTTAAAGATTCTTTGGTTTTTTCTACAGATTCTTCCCTGTTTTTACTATTCACCACATCTGAATATAAAACTACAGCAATACTTCTGGTAATTGTCCATATAGCTTCAGAAAAAGTTACTCCTATCGAAAAGATCCCTACACTGGAGATCCCTTCAAAATATTCCAGGAAATAAAAGGAAAGTCTATAGTTCAGAAACTGAACAAAAGCACTTAACTGGGTTTTCCAGCCATATTCAAACATATTTCTGGCAACCTCTTTACTGAATGATATTTCAGAAATATTGCATTTTTTGATGATCTGAAAAAAGCTGGTAAGAAAGAGAAGCCCCAGGCATCCAATCTGTGCAAGAAAGTATACTGAAACATCTTTTTTACCAAACAGATATACCAATATTCCGATAAAGATAATATGTACCAGCTGTTGTAAGACAGTATACACATTAAACTTTCTAATATCCTGTGTTCCAATAAACAAACTGATATTGGTAGATAGAAGTGAAGAAAAAACGGAAATTCCGATAAGATAAAATAGATATTCGCCCTGAATAGAGGCTAGACCAAATAAAAACGGGATTAAAAGTCCTGTGAAAAGTGACCACAAATAGGCATACAATAAAACTTTTTCTATTTTAAACCTTGAAGCGAAATAAGAAGCACTGCTTCCGGAAAAGATACTGCTGAAAAAACTTACTGCTGCAGCATTGGCAACCACAATTGAAATGGTTCCTTTACCTTCACTTCCCCACATATTCGTAGAATAGATCACAAGCCCGAAACTTAGGATCAGAATAAGAAAACGTGAGACAAATGTTTTAATAATAGTAAGCTGCATGGCGGTTATTTATCAATAGATTTTTTTACAAAATCAACAAAAGACTCTTTTATCGTGCTCCAGTTATATTTTCCTTCAAATTCTTTCCGGGCATTGAGAGCATGCAAACGATACAGCTCCGGATTTCTTACATAATTGAGGATAACTTCTGAAATGGCATCAGCATTCTGTGGATCTACCAGACTACCAAATGAAAGCGAACCCAAATGTTTTCGGATTCCCTTCAGGTTTGAATAGATCACGGGTTTTCCTGCTCCCATAAAGTAAAACAATTTTATTGGCAGTGAATGATCGTTTTCAAAATTAATTTCCCGAAGATCAAAACATATATCAGCATCTGCAAATGCTTCTGTAAACCGCTCAAAAGCCGTAGATTTTCTGATCTCGATATTATCAAAAGAATATTTCTTTAGTAATGTTGAAAAATAGAGTTCATCATTTCTCTGTACTGTCGATCCGATAATCAGAATACTGATATCGAGAGCAGGAGCTTTTTGGCGAAGCTGATCTATAGCATTAAAGAAGTTTTCAATTCCTTTATCTTTAGAAATCTGACCTGTATAGCATAAAGTGATAGTATTAGGCTCAAGGCTTTTGATATTTTCACTGATATAAACAGGGTCCGGATAATAAGGAAGAATCATCTGTTTTTTAAAGTAAAAAAAATATGCTAAAGGAAACTTTTTGGTAGTTTCACCAAAAATAAGACGAGTGCTTAAAAATCCTGCATACCACTGAATAAGAGAAAACTTAACTGCCTGGAAGATTTTTGCCGGAAATCGGTACCTGCCAAGCATTGACATAGAAGGATACCATTCTGTAACATCATAGATACAGCCTGCATGATATTCTTTTACAAATTTCTTTGATGCCGCCACAGCAAGAGGTTCGGAACAAATAATAGTCTGGGGGTGAAAATGATCACAAACCTTATGGAACGTTTCCATTTTCTTTTCTATACTTTCTTCCAGAATGGCATAGGACTCTATTTCAATTCCGTCAATAACACCTTTATATTCTGCATATAAACTGCATATTTTTACTTCATACCCATTATCTCTAAGAGCTTTTGCCTGATGATAAAAAATACGGTCATCATTATAGCTGTGGGATGTCGTTAAAAAAAGTACTTTAGGCATTAGTCATACTCGAATCTATGCAAAGATACATTAAAACAAAAAAGTGAGAAACAGGTTCCCACTTTATGATTATTCGCCTAAATTAGCTTAATAGCGATTATTTTACAGAAGCCGCCCAGCTTTTCTCCAAAGGAAGAAGGAAATGGCTCAAAAAGTCAAGGTAGGTATTTTTTGAAAAGTCAAAAACCTGAATATCATCTGAAAGTTCTCCGCTTCTCAACTTCGTTTTAAAGTCAATCAGCTTTAAAGTCTTCACTTCACCATTTTCTACAAAACTAGCTTTCATTCTGTCAAAAAGCCCCAATTGATATTCTTCATCAATTTCTCTCATGATCTTTCCTAAAGCATCAATGCTGCATCCTGAAGCCATTTCTTTTTCTTCATCTACACATACTACAATAAACTGATTCTTTTCAATTTTAAATGAAGAAGAAAGCGGCTTTCCGTGAGCTGCCCATGTAGCAAGGAAATCAAACAGTTTTTCGGTAATCGCTTTTGCTTCTTTCGTTTCAAAAGGTCTTGAAGCCGGATATATAATGACTCTGTAGTCGTTGGTTTCTACAATATTAGATTCTTCGATTTTCATAATGTAAGTATTTATTTTTCAAGGAACTGTGCAATCACTTTCAATTCTGATTCTTGAACAGAATGTTACTGTAATCGTGATTTCAAACCCTTATCATTTTAAAGACAAAATTACGCAATTTTCTCGAGTTTGAGATCATTGTATTTTTTACTCAGCACATAGAGCATCATAATGAAAAGCGGAAAAATAAACGGAAAGAAGAACCTTAATGCAGCCGGTTGTGGAAAGAAAAAGAATTTGATGTACACATTCGCCAGAAAAAGTACTGAAATCATCCTTATCCATGCATCTTTGGAACGCCAAAATACTACTGCAATCATGATGCTTACAGACAAGGTTACTTTTTTGAAGTAGATAATTTTGATATAAATAATGCTTAGATAATCTTTTAGGCTGACTTCGATGGGATGTGTTGAAATAATAGCCCTTCTCTCGATAAAAGTATCATAAAAGACGTCTTTCCAACCGGGATAATGATAAAATTTAATGATCGCCAGATACATCACTAAAAGTACTGTGCCTTGTGCAATAAGGGAAGCATCAATTTTCTTTTCTCTGAAGTAGTAAAAGAAGAAAACAGCAATAATATAAGTGAGGGTAAATGTAATATAGTCCGGACGTATAAAAGTGATTGCAAACAAAAGCACAAACATGCCCCATTTGCTCCATTTTTTGATCAACCCAATAATAAAGATCAGGATAAACTGAAAAATAAACATATCCGGAGTGGGAGTTCTGGACATATGCGCCATTGGTGGCAAAAGCATGGCGGCAACCGTTAGTCCTATTGCAACCCAGTATTTCTTCGGAAACAGAAGCTTTAGAATATAAAATAATAATAATCCTGAAAAGAAGTAAGAAATAAGACTTGTAAACAGAACGGCCATTGGGGATGAAAGTCCAAGCTTATAAAAAATAGTGATTACAAAAATATACCCTACTTTGATTTGAAAATAGGGTAATTGTTCTGTAAAAGATTGTGTATTTTTTACGAAATACTGCCTTGGAATATCCCACTGCTTTATTCCGATTATGTCTGTATAATGGTCTGCAGGAGCCTCTTTCTTTATTTCATCATAGGTGATGATTCGAACTTTATCCGGTGAATTCGGAAATTCAGAAGTATACATACACCCTAAATAACCCGGCATATCCCAGTCATATACTCTATTTTGGTAATTCCAGAATGTAAGAGCAGCAAGTATTGAAATTATAAACAAAAAGGAGAGTCTCCATTCTACCTTCATAAACCTGTATAAGATTACAATTATAAATCTTCTGCTTCAGCAAGAAGTTCAACGATATCTTTTACGGCAACTTCGGTATTTTTGTTAAAGTGTTTTACACCATCTGTCATCATGGTATTACAGAAAGGGCATCCTGTAGCAATTACCTTTGGTTCAAAAGATAAAGCTTCCTCTGTTCTTTCGATATTGATGTCTTTATTTCCTTTTTCAGGCTCTTTAAACATCTGTGCTCCTCCTGCTCCACAGCATAGACCGTTGGTCTTGCAACGTTTCATTTCTACAAGCTCTGCATCCAGCTTCTCAAGCAGCATTCTCGGAGCTTCATATTCGTCATTGGCACGTCCGAGGTAACAAGGATCATGGAAAGTGATTTTTTTCCCTTTGAATGCTCCTCCTTCTATTTTCAGTCTTCCTTCTTCCATTAAGGTTTTAAGGAATTGAGTATGGTGTACTACATCAAAGTGACCACCTAAGCTTGGATATTCATTTTTCAGGGTATTGAAACAGTGTGGACAAGCTGTTACGATTTTCTTTACTTCGTAAGCGTTCAGCACTTCAATATTCGTAAGGGCCATCATCTGGAAAACGAATTCGTTTCCTGCTCTTTTTGCAGGGTCTCCGGTACAGCTTTCTTCCTGTCCCAAAACGGCAAACTCTACCCCTATTTTATTTAATATCTTGCAAAATGCTTTTGTAATTTTTTTAGCACGGTCATCAAAGCTTCCCGCACATCCAACCCAAAATAAAACTTCCGGGGCTTTTCCTTCGGCAGCATATTCTGCCATTGTTTTTATATTGAAATCCATTTCTTTTCAATTTGAAAATGTGAGAATTTGGAAATTTGAAATGATGCAGATCTGTATCAATTTCAAATTTTCAAATTGATTAATTATCTAGTTTTCCGATGCCCAGTTCAGACGGTCAGCCTGATTATACTGCCAAGGGGCTGCATTGTTTTCCACATTGGTCATCATCAGATTCAGTTCCTGTGGAGCAGCAGACTGTTCCATGACCAGGAATCTTCTCATTTCAAAAATAATGGAAAGCGGGTCAAGCAATACAGGACAAGCTTCTGTACAGGCATTACATGTGGTACAAGCCCAAAGTTCTTCTTTTGTGATATAATCGTTCAGCAATTTTTTACCGTCATCAACGAATTTTCCATTTTTATCAATGTTTCTTCCTACTTCTTCAAGCCTGTCTCTTGTCTTCATCAGGATGAGTCTCGGAGAAAGTTTTTTACCGGTAATATTTGCCGGACAAACGGAAGTACAACGTCCGCATTCTGTACATGAATAAGCGTTAAGCAGCTGTACCTGATTCAGGTCAAAGATATCCTCAGCACCAAATTTAGAAGGTACATCAGCATCAGCTCCTTCAGCCGGTGCAGCATAAGGATCTGCATTAGGATCCATCATTAATTTGATCTCCTTCGTTACAGACTCAAGATTATTGAATTTTCCTTTTTTATCAAGGTTTGCATACCATGTACTTGGAAACGCAAGGATAATATGCAGGTGTTTTGAGTAATAAAGATAGTTCATGAAGAAAAGGATTCCTACAAAATGAAACCACCAGGCTCCCTTCTCTGTAAAAATCAAAAATCCGCTATCAAAATTGAAGATTTCCAAAAAGGGAACCAATGTCATTTCACTAATCGGGAAGCTTCCATGTTCAGGAAAAACACCTCTTGATTGTAAAATAAAATCTGAAGCATTCATCATAAAGAAAGCCATCATCAGAGCGAATTCAATGATCAGAATCCAGTTTGCATCATTTTTCGGCCATCCGAAAAGTTCTTTCATTGTCAGCCTTTTCACTCCGTAAAAATTTCTACGAATAAAGAAAATGACAACACCAATCACTACCAAAAGTGCTAAAACTTCTAGTGTTGCAGTGAAGAAACTATAAAATGTATGTCCTAAAATGCTTGATAAGAAACGATGTGTCCCAAATATTCCATCAACAACAATTTCTATTAATTCGATATTAATAATCACAAAACCTACATATACAAAAAGGTGTAAAACTCCTGCAACAGGGCGTGCTGTCATTTTACTCTGTCCCATTGCTACACGAGCCATGGTTCCCCAACGTTCTCCTTTTCTGTCATTTCTGTTGATTTCGTGACCCAACCTGATATTTCTATAGATCTTTAGAAGGCTTTTGGCAAACAAACCAAATCCGGCCACTAATAAAATCAGGAAAATAATGTTACCGATGTACTGCATAAAGTGAATTAGTCTTTATTATTTTTACCGAAAACCGAGAAATTGATATATCTCTTCGGATTCGCTTTCATATCTTCAATTAATGTATTCAGATTGGAAGAAGCTGAGTTCAGATTATTGTAAAGCTGATCATCTTTCATCAGTTTGCCTAAACTTCCTTCTCCTTTATCTATTCCACCAATCACCTGATTCAATTTCCCTACCGTAGCATCCAAATTGGCGATAGTTGCATTCAACTGTTTAGTATCAATGCTCTGAGCCAGGTTTCCGTATTTATCCAGGGTAACTTTTCCGCTCTGCATCGTAAGGCTTGCATCATCCAATACTTTCTGCAATTTAGGGTCATTGTGTCCTACCAGGCTGTTTACACTTCCGGCAGTAGTCTGTAATGCTCCTACTGTTTTATTAAGATTGGATAATAAAGCTTTTATTTCAGCTCTGTTTTGAGCATCAACAAGCAGATTGGCATTAGCCATTAAAGAGTCTACTCTGTGCAGAACTACCTGCAGCTGATCTTTTACCGGACCTACCTGAGAAGAAAGACTTCCAAGCGTTCCCAGTTTGAAAGCACCTTTCAGAGTATCTCCGTCTTTAGCCGTCTGGCCTCCGTAGGCAAGGTTCACTCTCATTTCTTTACCGGACATTAGTCCCGGTTCAAAGATTTCTAATGATGAATTTTTTGAGAATTCGAATTTGTTATCTACTGTAATTTTTACAACAAAATTAATTTTTCCGTCTTTTGAGGTCAGCGGAATAATTTTATCCACCTGCCCTACTTTCAACCCGTTGATAGAAACAGCCGAAGACTGCGCCAGGCCTTCTACGTTATCATATTTTGCGTAAAATATATTATCGGTAGTAAAAAGGCTTTTCCCTTTCATAAACTGAAACAACACCACAAAGCCTACAATAGCCAGAAGTGTGATCACACCAGCTTTTAATTCTTTACTGAACTTCACTTGCTAATTTTTTTCTAATAAGCAAATATAACACATTTTAAATAAATCTTTTCCAATATTGTTCTGCGTTAAATACAAAAAAAAGCGACAAAAAAATTTGTCGCTTTTTATATCATTGAAATGAATTTCTTATTGTTGCTGATTTCCAAGTTTACCCCAGATTTCAATTCTAAAATCTTCAATATCTGCATTGTCCTGAAGACTTTTCATCCAAGCCTGTCCGAACATTCCAGAACTTCTCTGAGTAAGAGACTCTGTAAATTGCTTAAGATCTCCAGGTTGTTTGTTTACCGTTTCTGATTTTTTGATCAAAACATAAACTCCTGTTCCTCCTTCAACCGGGTTAGAAAGCTTACCTTTTGCAACACCGAATGCTGCACCGGCAACTTTAGGTTCCATAGCACCCGCTACTGAAGGATTCAATAGATTTACCTGAGCAGACTGTTTTGGAGCTGCAAATAATTTAGCAACCTGATCCAGACTAGAAGCTTTCGCCGCTGTAATCTTATCAGAAATTTGTTTTGCCGCCAATTTATTTTTAACTACAACTTCGATCTGATCTCTTACAGATTCCGGATCAGCAAGACCTGCATCTTGTTTTCCGTTCAGATAAACTACAATTTTATCGCCTGTACCATCTACAGTAAATAGTTCAGTATCTCCTTTAGTTCTTTTCTTATCGAAAGCCCAAGTAAGAATCTCTGCATCTTTTTCAGTACCTAAGCCCTGAATCTGACCTTCAAATCTTTTTGCCGCTTTTGGATTAGAGAACTGGTAATTTCCTTTTTTAGCAATATTCACGAAATCGTTGAAAGATTTCCCTTGAACCTGCTGAATGAATTTTCTTGATTTCTTGTCTGATTCAGCCTCAGTAGCATCTGAAGGTTTGATTGCTTTCACAAGGTTAGCAACTTTATACCCCATTGATCCTGATTTTTTATCTTCAATATTGATGATATGGTAACCGAACTGTGTTTCTACTACACCTGTAGCTCCTTTAGGATTGCTTGCAAGGTAAGCAAGGAATTCAGGAACGAAAGGTGTTTCAGGAGTTGTCCATCCTAAGCTTCCTCCTTGTGCTGCAGAATTCGGATCGCTTGAAAGCTTAAGGAATTCTGTAAATTTAGCAGGAGTAGCTTTTACAATAGCACCAATAGAGTCTGCCAATTTCTTAGCCTGCTCCTTAGTTCTTGTTACCCCTTCACCTGCAGGACTTCCTTTGAATGCAATAAGGATGTGTCTTGATAAAGTAGAATCTGAAGCTCTTTTACCTACAAGTTTAGAAACTACATAAACGTCTTGCTCTTTATAAGGACCAAAAGTCTGACCTATAGCTGCAGCTGTAATCTGATCTTTGATCGTTGGCGGCAATTGAGCAGGATTCATATACTGAGAATTGAATGGCGCATCAGAATTTGCCATTACAAACATAGAATCATTTTTCGTATTCTGGAAGTTTTCAGTACCTCCGCTTGCATCTGTACCTCCTGAATATAATTTTGTAATTTCTTTCAGGGTTGCTGCATCATCTGCTGCACTAGGTTTTGACGGAAAATATACAACACCGATATTTCTGCTTGGTTCAGCTTTGAACATTACAGGGTGCTGCTTGATATAATCTGCCAGATCCTGTGTTGTAACATTGATTTTTGTTTTCTGAAGATAAGCTGCATAATCCACTTTCACAAAGTCAATATCAGCAAGCTGATCTCTCTGCTTCATCAATTCTTCTGCTTCTTTCTTACCGGTAGTGATACCTGCTGAAATATTGGTAAACACCTGTCTTGCCATCAGTCTGTACTCAATCGTCTTTTTAGTTTTCAACCATTGATTATACCCTTCAGGATTGGTGTTTTTTAATGTTTCAATTTCTTTTTTAAGCTCTTGAGTTTTAAAATTACCTTTCTCATCAAAGAACTGTTGATTTTGAGCAAACATCTGATCGTACTGGATTTGGTTCCAGAAATAATCATCAGTCATTTCAAAGCCTAGTTTCTCAAACTGTTGTTTGATAAGTTTAGATTGTACAAGTAACTGCCAAGCCTGCTCTTCAAGACCGCTTTTCGGACGTCCTTGCTGATCAGCCTGCTGCTGCAACACGAAAAGCTGATCATTGAACTCTTCGCGGGTGATTTTCTCACCATTTACTTTTCCTAAAACGTCAGGATTCTTACCAAAAACCTTGTCGATACTATCGGGGTTCACCAGGAACGCCAAAAGCGCTAAGGCTATTACTCCCATTAAAAGCCAAGGCTTACTCCTAATCTGTCCTAAAATTGCCATTTTATAAATTATAGTTTTTTATCAGTTTGCGAAAATACACATTTTTAAGAAATTACAGAAACAGAACTGCTTTATTTTGATTTTTAATGCAAAGTTTATCTAAAAAAGGAAATTTTGACCGTATTTTTAAGTAAAAAACAAATGGCATAAGTATTGTGCATTTTTAGAATATTATAATATGCCACACGTTTTCAACGCATATTATAAAAAATCCCTTTAACGATAAAAAACGAAAATGACAATTTGTCATTCGATTGACTATGACAGAATTTGAAGATATTAGTTTAGAAGAAATGATCAGCGATGGATTTGATATCGTAGCTGAAGAAATCAATCTTTCCGACTTCGCAGAGACTGATAAAAATTCCGAACAGAAAATATTCCCGATACTTCCCGTAAGAAATATGGTTATGTTCCCTAATGTAGTAATTCCTATTACAGCAGGGAGAAAAAACTCTATACAGCTTCTTGAGGAAGCACAGAAGAACGGAGATTTCATTGGAATTGTAAGCCAGAAAAATTCGGATATGGAACAACCTTCCGAAAAAGATATTTATTCTACCGGTACATTGGCTAAGATCATTAAGATCATCAAGCTTCCGGAAGGCAATATTACAGCTATAACCAAAGGTTTCCACCGATTCAAGATTAAAAAAATCATTGAAAACCAACCTTATTTTCGGGCAGAAATATCAAAATTAAAAGATACACGTCCTAAAAACCAAGACGAATACGAGGCATTACTGGAAAACATCAAAGATCTTGCTTTAAAAATCATTGAACTGGATCCGAATATCCCTAATGCCGCAAATTTTGCGATCAAAAATATTACTAATAATGATGATCTTCTGAATTTCATCTGCACCAATGCCAATTTTTCTTCGATAGCAAAGCAAAAGCTTCTTGAAGAGAAAAATCTGATGACGAGAGCGAATCAGTGCTACGAAATGATGCATGAAGATTTCAGAAAACTGGAACTGAGAAGTCAGATTCATCAGAAAACCTCCAAGGATCTTGACAAACAGCAGAGAGAATATTTTCTGAATCAACAGATCAGAACCATCCAGGAAGAATTGGGTGGTGGCCCCGAAAGTGATGTTGAAGATCTTATTGCTAAGGCTAAGACCAAAAAATGGAGTAAGGAAGTAGAGGAACATTTCCAGAAGGAAATTAGCAGACTGCAACGTCAGAATCCTAATTCTCCGGACTATAATGTACAGAGAAATTATCTGGATTTCTTTACGGATCTCCCTTGGGAAACTTATACAAAAGACGTTTTTGATATTGCAAAAGCAGAAAAAGTGCTTGACAAAGCTCACTTTGGGCTGGAAGATATCAAGAAAAGAATCCTGGAGCACATGGCTGTTTTAAAATTAAAAAACAATATGAAGTCTCCGATTCTACTGTTGGTAGGGCCTCCGGGGGTTGGTAAAACATCTTTAGGAAAGTCTATTGCAGACGCTCTAGGAAGAAAATATGTAAGATTATCATTAGGCGGCCTTCATGATGAGAGTGAAATCCGCGGGCATAGAAAAACCTATATCGGTGCTATGGCGGGAAGAATTTTACAGTCTATCAAAAAATCCGGCACTTCAAACCCGGTAATCGTTCTTGATGAGATAGATAAAATCGGACAGGGTCTTCATGGGGATCCAAGTTCAGCATTGCTGGAGGTTCTTGATCCTGAACAAAATAAATCTTTCTATGACAATTTCCTTGAGATGGGTTATGACCTGTCAAAAGTAATGTTTATTGCTACGGCCAATTCTCTTTCAACAATACAGACTCCTCTTTTAGACAGAACGGAGATCATTCAGATTGCCGGTTATACTTTGGAGGAAAAGATTGAGATTGCGAAAAGACACTTAATCAAGAAACAGCAGGAAGAAAATGGTCTGGGTGCAAAATCATTCAAACTTGGAAATGCAGAACTTAAGCATATTATAGAAGCCCACACTTCGGAAAGCGGTGTAAGAACTCTGGAGAAAAGAATTGCTGCCGTTGGAAGATGGGTCGCTCTTCAGACGGCTTTGGTAAAAGAATATGATCCAAAAATTTCGCTTGAAAAAGTAGATGAAATTCTGGGGGTTCCAAGACCAAAAAGCTTATCTGAAATCACTGGAGTTCCAGGGGTTGTAACAGGTCTTGCCTGGACAAGTGTAGGTGGAGATATTCTTTATATTGAAAGTATTCTAAGCAATGGAAAAGGTTCTTTGACAATGACCGGAAATCTTGGAACAGTGATGAAAGAATCTGCTACTATTGCTCTTGAATATATTAAGGCTAAGCATGACGAACTGGGAATTCCTCAGGAGGAACTGGACAAGAAAAACGTTCACGTACACGTTCCTGAAGGAGCAACTCCTAAGGATGGCCCATCTGCAGGTATTGCAATGCTTACTTCAATGGTTTCTTCTTTTAAAAATAAGAAGGTAAAACCTCACCTTGCGATGACCGGAGAAATCACCTTAAGAGGAAAAGTACTTCCTGTAGGAGGAATCAAAGAAAAACTTCTTGCCGCTACAAGAGCCGGAATTAAAGATGTTATCCTTTGTGAAGCCAACAGAAAAGATGTGGAAGAGATCAAAAAGGATTATTTAAAAGGTCTTAATGTACATTATGTAAGCAGAATGGAAGAAGTCATTGATATCGCCATTGAAGAATAAACAACTTATAACATATTAACTTCTCAATAGGGAAACACGTTCTGAGTATCAGAGCGTGTTTCTGTTTTATAAACAAATACATACTTTTCTTCATTACGTGGAATAAAATTTGATGCAATAGAATAAAATTCTGAGGATTGAATAAAAAAATTTTTCAATTCAGAGGGGTTTTCTTACTTTTATTCCACACTGCAGATTTTTAGATTATGAATTTTCTTCGACTTCCTTTCCTTGTCAAGCTTACGCTTGTGGTGATCTCCATCATTGGCCTTGGCTATCTTCTGGCATTAGGACAGAGTATTTTAGCTCCGTTTTTCCTTGCATTCCTTATGGCCATGCTGTTTTTGCCAGCGGCAACTTTCATGGAAAGAAAGTTAAGATTTCCAAGATCAATGTCCACAATGACCTCAGTGTTCATCATGTTGATCATTTTAGGTGGAATCATTTACTTTTTCACCAATCAGTTATCGGACTTCAGTAAGGATCTTCCTCATCTCAGTGAGCAGTTTACAACTGTTTTTAATGGTCTGCAGCATTGGGTTTCCAAAACATTCAATGTGAAAGTAGATGAGCAGGTAGATTATATCAACCAAGGACTGAATAAACTCCTGTCTTCTTCAGGGGCTATTTTAGGATTTACTTTTGGGATTTTCTCCACGGGATTCGGCTTTATTATATTTTTCACCCTGTTTTTTATCTTTATTTTAAATTACAGAAGGCTTTTAAATAACTTTATCGTTACCGTTTTCAACGAAAGACATAAATCAAGTGTACAGGAAGCTGTAAATGAGATTCGTATCATGACCAAGAAATACATCTTCGGGCTTTTTCTTCAGGTAATTATCGTATCCGTTCTTACTTCCACTCTTCTTACAATTCTGGGAGTGAAATACGCTATTCTTTTAGGGGTTCTTACTGGGTTATTAAACGTTATTCCATACCTTGGAATTTTTATTTCACTTTTAATTTCCTGTTTTATAGCTTTTGCAACTTCTACTCCTTCAACGTGTATTTATGTTGCTTTGGGATATATTGCCATTCACGCAGTAGACGGAAATATTGTTCTGCCATTTGTGGTCGGCTCCAAAGTAAAAATTAATGCTTTATTTTCTTTTATTGGTATTCTTTTAGGAGAGCATCTTTGGGGAATTGCAGGTATGTTCCTGTGTATTCCGGCGATTGCCATTATTAAGATTATTTGCGAAAGAGTAGACGATCTTAAACCTTGGGGAAGATTGCTTGGGGAAGAATCGGGACCTCATAAGAAGAAGAAAACTTATAAGATTTCCAAGAATATTACGCTGAAGGAGATGGACTGATCATGAATAATGAGTGATAAGTAATAGACAAAGGACAATAACTAATATAGTCCACCTTTGAATGCTTAAACTTTGGACTTTAAATAACAAAGACTGCCTTTTTCAAGACAGTCTTTTTATTTTTGTTATGAAAGAGGACACAAAGGACTTGTTCCATTTGGACAAGTATCTGTACATAGGATATAGTTCTGACTGTCCGGACAGTAACCATAAGTCGGGCCTCCGGGCTCTCCTCCAGGACCACCTAAACAAGGATCTCCCGGTGGAATTTTACATGGACATCCTATTGGGCCAATATCACATTTTCCAATACCTACTCCTCCCTGGATTTCTCTTAAATCCGTGCGGCTTAATTTTTTAAGATTTTTTTGCATGAGTTATTAGTTTTAATTTGCATTTCGAAGATATACAATAAAAATCACACAAAAGCACTAATTAACGTACATTAACAATTGATTTCATATTTTATGTTAAATCAAACTCAACATATCCCATTTTTATTTTACATTTGATATTAAATCATCAATCATGAAAATAATAAAATTCATTTTATGCTTACTTTTCGGGCTTATGTTTATTAATGCCGGATTAAACAAGTTTTTTAATTATATGCCCATGGAGAAACCCACTCCGGAGCAGATGAAACTTTTCGCAGCTTTTGGAGAAATCAGCTGGCTGATGCCATTAGTGGGTGTTGTAGAAATCATTGGTGGCTTATTATTCATTTTTCCAAAGACAAGAGCACTGGGAGCTATTGTTATTCTACCTGTCATGGTAGGAATTGTCACCCATGTGTTCACTATGGATAAATCTCCAATGGGAATGGGGATTGCCGGTGTGATGTTCCTGATCAATCTTTGGATGATTATTGACAACAAGGAAAAATATAAACATTTAGTTTCTTAAGGTTGCAGATAATAGGTTATAGGTTGCAGTTTTTATGGTGTTCAATTAAAATTTACTGTTGTTAATCAGTTTGAAAGACGCACTAAAAACTACAACCTATCATCTGCTCCTTATACGAAAGCACTGAAGCCTGTAATGGAGCGTCCTACAATTAATGAATTGATTTCTTTCGTTCCTTCATAGGAATAAATAGCTTCAGCATCGGCAACAAATCTGGCTACATCGTACTCCAGCAGAATTCCGTTTCCTCCCATCACCTCTCTTGCCCTGGAAACAATATCTCTTGTTCTGAGTGTACAGAAAACTTTAGCTAAAGAAGCATGTTCATCTTTTAAAATCCCTTCATCCTGCATTTCGGACAACCTGAAAACCATAGTTTGCATCGCAGTAAGATTTGACAGCATTTCTACCAGATGCCCCTGAATCATTTGAAACGAAGCAATAGGTCTTCCAAACTGTTCTCTTTTTCGGGTATAATCCAAAGCGCTTTCATAAGCTCCACGTGCGCAGCCTGTAGCCATCCAAGCTACTCCCGCCCTGGTCATTCTCAGTACTTTTCCGGTATCTTTAAAGGAATTGGCATTCTGCAAACGGTTTTCTTCAGTTACAAGGCAGTCTTTTAAAGTAATCAATCCATTCTGAACAATCCTTAAAGCCATTTTCCCCTTGATTTTTTCTACAGAATACCCCGGATTATCTTTTTCTACAATAAATCCCTTCACTTCACCACTGTCCAGATCTCTTGCCCAGATAATGATAAGATCTGCAAAAGTGGCATTCCCAATCCATTTTTTCTGACCATTCAGAACCCAGCCTTCCGGTGTTTTTTTACAGGTTACCGTAAGTCCGCCTGCTGCTCCGGATCCAACTTCCGGCTCCGTAAGCCCAAAGGCTCCTATTTTTTCAAATTTCTGCATCTGTGGAAGCCATTTCTGCTTCTGCTCTTCAGATCCGCAGATATAGATAGAACCCATTGCCAGCCCGGATTGTACTCCGAAAAATGTAGCTATAGAGGCATCCACTCTTGCCATTTCCATCGCGATAACACCTTCCATCAGGAAAGGCATTCCGGGGCAGCCATAGCCCTCATAAGTAACACCGCAGATATCAAGCTTCTGGAATTTCGGAATCAGCTCAAAAGGGAATTCGTCTCTGAGCCAATAATGATTCACCAGAGGTTTTACTTCTTTTTCCATAAAAGCTCTTACTTTAAGCTGAATTTCACGCTGTTCAGGAGTAAGGGTATGGTAGATATCATAAAAATCTCCATCAATAGGAGGTAGTTCTTTCTTTTTCTTTTCCGGATCAAGCATTTTCATGAGCCCGGAAAGCTGTTTATCATCCAGTTTTGAAAAATTATGCATCAGTTTTGAAAGATCCACCTTCTGAGAAATGGCACTCAACTGATCAAAATCTATGGATGTGAATAGTCCTATTACGTTTCTGATTTTGGAAAAGGTATTTGACATAGTGATAGATTGTAGTTTTGGTTTGTAAAAGATAAGCAAAAATTGCTCCGAAAGCAAAGCACCAGGTCCTGCTCTATTTTACAAAACACTTAATTTCAATCAATTAAAACATCATACTTTATTTACAAGCTTTTTACTTTTGTTTTTCAAGCGTTACAAAAGATCCTGACTGAACTTTGACTTCAGGAAAACAATAAAAATCAACGCTATGAAAACGACTTACATTAAATTATCTCTATCTGCTGTTATTTTACTAGGTATTTATTCATGTAAAAAAGGCGAAGTTTCTTCAACAGATCTTGATGCCTACGCTACAACAGATTCAGCATCTGCTATTGTTTCAGACAGTATTTCATCTGTTGCAGAGATGAAGGTAAAGGATAAACAGTTCATTAAGACCGCAGATGTGAATATGGAAGTAAAAGATGTGTATAATGCAACTGTTGCTATTGAAAAATCAGTACAGGAGCTTGGAGGATTTGTTACAAATAGCAATCTTCAGAGTAATGTGGTTTCTGAAAACACCTACAACACATCTAATGAAGAAGCTATGCTGATCAAGAAATACCAGACAGAGAACAGGATGCAAGTGCGTATTCCTACGGAAAAGCTCGGTGAACTTTTAACAGCAATCAATACAAATAAATTATTTCTTAATTCAAGATCCATCAATGCTGAGGATGTGACGGCCAACATCAAATATTCTGAACTGGAAGGAAAAAGAAATCAAAAAACTTCTGAAAATATCAGCAAACTGAAAACAAATAAAGATAAAATAACACTGGACAATGAAAATATGTCTGAAGGAAATCTTCAAAAACTGCAGAGTATGAATATGACAGACGATTTGAAATACAGCACGATTGACATCTACATCAAAGAACCTCAATTGCGCATTGCTGAAATTGCTGTTACCAACACAACAAGTATTGACAATAAGTATAAATACAATTTCATCTATGATGCTAAAGATGGTTTTGTATACGGATTCTATCTGATTCAGAGAATCATAGTAGCTCTTATCAATGTATGGCCACTTTTATTAATTGCTGCTGTAATCCTCTATTTTTTAAGAAAAAGAAAAATTTCAAAACCTGAACATTCAAAAATACAGGAATAAAAAACCATCCTAACCAATTGGTTATCATCATAATTTTAGATTTTACAACCTCCTGTTTTCGGGAGGTTTTTATTTTTTTTGAAAAAAAACTGTAACGATTGTAATGCCTGCTTTACCTACTATTTAAAAGAACAAAAAATCAAAAAAAATAATACTATGAAAAATTTAATAAAACTCGGAGCTGCAGTGTTATTATCACTAAATTCAATGACAACAAATGCTCAAAGTAAAAGTTCTGAAAAAGACAACAGCCTGCTTTGGGAAGTCTCAGGGAACGGTCTCTCTAAGCCTTCCTACATTACCGGAACTTTTCATATCTTATGCAGTAAAGATTTTGAAATAAAACCTAAAGTATTGAAAGCTCTTGAGAAATCTGACAACTTTGTTATGGAAATCAATTATACAGATCCCGCTGAAATGATGTCACTGCAAAAAATGTTTACTGCAGATAAAAAAATATCTGATCAGCTTTCTTCTGATGAAGCTAAAGAATTGAATACTATTCTTGCCAATTATGGAACTGATCTGAAAAGCATAGATTCTTCAAGTCCTCAGGCGCTGTATGCTCTGCTTTCCACAAAGGCTATTCCATGTCCAAAGACTGAAATAAAACTTTACGAAATGGAACTTCTGCAGAAAGCAATAAAAGACAAGAAGAGTATCAGAGGATTGGAAAAAGTAGAGGACCAGATGAAGTCTATTAACAAAGCTTATGATCTGAAAAGCACCATCAACCAACTGAAAATGGATAAGGAATATGAAATATTATTCAGGCAGATGATCGAAGCTTTTAAAAATGAAAATGTACAATCTCTTTACAATCTTTTTAAGGATGAAAGATTTATGAATTCCCAACAGGAAAAAGCAATGCTGACTGACAGAAATCAAAACTGGGTAAAAATAATGCCGGAAATGATGAAAAAAGAAGGTTCCTTCTTTGCTGTCGGGGGATCTCATCTTATGGGTAAAAACGGAATTATTCCTCTTCTTCGGGCAAAAGGCTACACCGTAAAACCTGTATCAGGTTTATAACCATAACCAAACCACGAAAAGACTGTGAGCAATCCCACTGAAACTGCTTTTTTAAAGCTTGTCAACCAGCATAAAGGTATTTTATATAAAGCCTCGCGGATCTATGCAGATTCTATAGAGGACCGGGAAGACCTGCAGCAGGAGATTCTTATCCAGCTTTGGAAATCTTATCAGAATTTCAAAGGAAACAGTGAGTTTTCCACCTGGATGTATCGGGTTGCCATCAATACTGCGATTACGTATTTAAAAAAGGAAAAAAAGAGATCCAATAACCATACAGATGCTCCTTCCCATTTTGAAGTACAGCAGGAAGATTATAATCCCACAAAAGACAGACAACTGGAAATCTTCTATACTGCCGTTCAGGAACTAAACTCTTTAGAAAAAGCCGTCATATTTTATTTCATGGAAGGGATGTCACACAAAGAAATAGGAAATAATTTAGGTCTCAGCGAAGGCAATGTCCGCGTAAAACTCAACAGAACAAAAGAAAAAATACAGCAAATCATAAAAAAATCAGGCTATGAATTTTGATCAATTAAAAGAACAATGGAATAAAGAAGACAGCGACGTCCATATTCCTGATACCATAGAACAGTTAAAGGAAAGCAAACACCCTATAGAAAAGATTCAAAAGAATATGAAGAGAGAGTTTCCTATGCAGATTCTTGCTATTATTCTGATTGCTTTTTTTCCTCTTCAGTTTAAATTTCCATCTTCACAGTACATTATTTATTATGTGTCTTATACAATGATGGTAGTTATTTCATCTTACTACCTGTTAGGATTTTATAAATTCTATAAGCAGACGGAACTTTACACCGGAAACACCAAAAACAGCCTTTGGAAGATATACCATGAACTGCGCCTGAACATGGAACGATACCAGTCTTTCGGATTTTTATTACTCCCTCATTTTCTGGTAACAATAGGACTTGTCATTTATAACACAATGGAAGAGCAGGGAAAATCTTTGACAGAACTTACGGCTTCTCATCAGCAGGGATTAATCATCGCTGTACTGCTAGGGACTTTGGGAGTCATTACAAGTATCGTTCTATGGACAAAATATATCTATGGAGGAAGCGCCAAAAAACTGGAAAATATCCTGAACGAAATGGATGAATAAGATCTTAAATTCTTATCATAAAACACTTTTTATACAACCTCAGATGAACTCTGAGGTTTTGTTTTTTAAAAAAATGTTATTTATCGTCTTCAAATTTATCTGAGGTTTTATTTTTCCGTAAATTTGCAAATCAGAAATAAATCATTATGGATTATGAGCTATTTTCATCCGATACATGATTTTCTGAATGATAAAAATTCTGTAATATGCTATCAAAAATAAATCCAACACAAACTAACAGCTGGAAAGCACTTGATGAACACTTCGGTGGAAATGACTTTGACCTTAGAACCCTTTTTCATTACAATCCGAACCGTTTTAATGAGTTTTCCCTGCAAAAGGACAACTATCTTTTTGATTATTCTAAAAATTTAATTGATTCCAGAACAAAGGATCTTTTATTACAATTGGCTGAAGAAAGCCAGTTAAAAGATGCCATTTCAAGAATGTTCTCGGGTGATAAAATAAACGAAACAGAAGGAAGAGCTGTACTGCATACGGCATTAAGAGATTTCTCAGACCGTGAAATTCTTGTGGACGGAGAAAATATCAAACCACAGATCAAAAGAGTTCTTGATCACATGAAATCTTTTTCTGAAAAAATCATTTCAGGAGAGCATAAAGGCTTCAGTGGAAAAGAAATTACGGATGTAGTAAACATCGGTATCGGGGGATCAGATTTAGGTCCTGTAATGGTTTGTTCTGCTTTAAAGCATTTTAAAACAAGATTAAACGCTCACTTTGTTTCCAATGTGGACGGAAATCATATTGCAGAAGTGGTAAAAGATTTAAATCCTGAAACCACTTTATTCATCATTGCTTCCAAGACCTTTACGACTCAGGAAACAATGACCAATGCAAACTCAGCAAAGGACTGGTTCCTGAAGGCCGGAAAACAGGAAGATGTAGCGAAACATTTTGTTGCTCTATCTACTAATATTGAAGAAGTTAAGAAGTTCGGAATTGCTGAGGAAAATATTTTTGAGTTCTGGGACTGGGTAGGTGGAAGGTATTCTCTATGGAGTGCGATCGGATTAAGCATCGTGCTTTCTGTAGGATATGAAAACTTTGAGCAGCTTCTAAGAGGTGCTTTTGATACTGACCAGCACTTCCAGACTGCAGATTTCTCGGAAAACATTCCTGTTTTAATGGGACTTCTGGGGATCTGGTATCGTAATTTCTATGCAGCAACCACGTATGCAATCTTACCTTATTCCCAATATCTGGACAGGTTTGCAGCATATCTTCAACAGGGAGATATGGAAAGTAACGGAAAATGTGTAGACAGAAACGGAGAATTTGTAGAATATGAAACGGGGCCTATTATCTGGGGAGAGCCAGGTACAAATGGTCAGCACGCATTCTATCAATTGATCCATCAGGGAACTGAACTGATTCCGGCAGACTTTATTGCCTATACAAAAAGTCCGAACAAAGTTTCAGATCACCAGGATAAATTATTAGCTAACTTTTTCGCTCAGACTGAAGCACTTGCCTTCGGAAAGCTGGAAGAAGAGGTTGAAGAAGAGCTTAGAAATTCAGGAAAATCCGATGAAGAAATAGATAGACTAGTCAATTTCAAAGTCTTCCACGGAAACACACCTACTAATTCCATATTATTCAAAGAGTTAACTCCTTTTTCATTAGGTCAATTGATAGCTTTATATGAACACAAAATTTTTGTTCAGGGAGTAATCTGGAATATTTTCAGTTTTGACCAGTTTGGAGTGGAATTAGGAAAAGTATTAGCCAATAAGATTCTTCCAGAGCTTGAAAATAATGAAGCAATAAGCTCTCATGACAGCTCAACCAACGGATTGATTAATTACTATAAAGAAAACAAATAGTAAGTAAAAAGAAAGTAAAAGTAAATCTATAAAGTAAAAAAGTAAAAATGGCAGAAATTCTTGACGGACTTAAAGTATCCAAGGAAATTAAAGCAGAGATCAAGGTTGAAGTAGAAAAGATTCTCGCAAGCAAAAGAAGAGCACCGCATTTGGTAGCAATTCTTGTAGGAAATAATGGAGCAAGCAAAGCCTATGTAAACTCTAAAGTAAAAGACTGTGAGGAAGTAGGATTTCAATCCAGCTTAATCAAATTTCCAAGTACAGTTTCAGAATCTGAACTATTGGAAAAAATTGACGAGCTAAACAAATCTAAAGCAGTTGACGGATTTATCGTTCAGTTGCCTTTACCAGATCAAATTGATCAGGAAAAAATCATCAACGCTATTGATCCAAGAAAAGATGTGGATGGTTTCCACCCTGAAAACTTCGGAAAAATGGCTCTTGAAATGGATACTTTCTTACCGGCGACTCCTTTTGGCATTTTAACATTATTAGAAAGATATAATATTGAAACTAAAGGGAAAGACTGTGTCATTATCGGAAGAAGTAAAATTGTAGGAAGACCAATGAGTATTCTGATGGGAAGAAAAGATTTCCCTGGAAACTCTACGGTTACCCTTACACACTCATATACGAAAGACATTGAAGAATACACGAGAAAAGCAGACATCGTAATTACCGCTTTGGGAGATCCTCATTTCTTAAAAGGAGATATGATCAAAGAAGGAGCCGTAATTGTTGACGTGGGTATTACCAGAGTAGATAATGACTCTCCAAAAGGATATTACCTTGCAGGTGACGTAGATTTTGACAGCTGCGCAGAAAAAGCGAGCTGGATTACACCGGTACCTGGAGGAGTAGGCCCAATGACAAGAGCGATGTTAATGAAAAACACCATCATTGCTTACAAAACTTCGGTCTATAACGACTAATTTTAAGATGAATAAAGAAGAAGATATTTTATTAAAAGAAGGTAAAATGCTCCCTGTAATGGAGCATTTTTACACTTTGCAGGGAGAAGGAGCACACACCGGAAAAGCCGCTTATTTTATCAGGCTGGGAGGTTGTGATGTAGGATGTCACTGGTGTGATGTAAAAGAAAGCTGGGATCCGGAACTCCATCCTCTGATGAATACAGTAGAAATTGCAGAAATGGCTGCAAAACATTGTAAAACAATTGTCCTAACGGGTGGTGAACCTCTAATGTGGAACTTAGAAGTACTGACTTCCAGATTGAAAGAACTGGGATGTACAGTACATATCGAAACTTCAGGAGCTTATCCTATGAGCGGACAGCTGGACTGGATCACCCTTTCGCCAAAGAAAACAGGACTGCCTAAAGAAGAAATCTATCAAAAAGCCCATGAGCTTAAAGTCATTATCTTCAACCAGCATGACTTTACGTTTGCACAGGAACAGGCTGCAAAAGTTTCTGAAAACTGTAAGCTTTATCTTCAGAGTGAATGGAGCAAAAGAGATGATATGTATCCTAAGATCACAGATTTTATCCTGGAACACCCGGAATGGCAGGCTTCAGTTCAGACTCATAAATATCTGAATATCCCGTAAAAAAGCTTAAATTAGCTGGGCTTATCCGCTATAATACCGATAGATGCAGAGAATTCGATACTCTAGATACCTGAAATCGATCATTATGTTGCTTGACCTCATGGTTATTGCATCTATCTTCATATTCTTTTTTATAAGCAGAAACGAAAGTTTAAAATACAATAAAGAAACCTGGTATCAGAATATTTTTTCTCTGATTCTGTTGTTTTTGTTCTGGGTGCTGTTGAGCGGTAGGACAAAAATATACAATATTCCGAGGAACCTTACTTATACCTTATTTCTTGAACGCCTTTTAATCCACTTCCTCTTTTTTATACTTGGCGTACTGCTTATAGGAAAGGTAAGTAAAAATGTATTTTTCAGTTCGGATATATACTGGCTCTCACTTTATCTTTTCATTTTCATCTTTCTTGTAAAATCACTAATTTATTTCGCGATCAAGTACTTACGATCACTTGGAGCTAATTACAGGAATGTCATGTTTTTAGGAGATAGCCACTCCACAGAGATCCTGAAAAACATTTTTACAGACCGTAAAGACTACGGATACAGAATATTTGAATATGAAAACTCTGAGATCAATATTGATGAACTGGTTACTTTCTGGAAAAAAAACGGGATACACACTCTGTTTTTATCGATGGAAAACTCCTATGATGAATGGATTCAGAATGAGCTTTTCAAATTGGCAGAGGATAATAAGATTCATATTTCATTGATTCCCAGCATCACACAAAGTGATTTTTTCCTGTATGATCTTGGATATATACAAACCCAGCCAGTCCTTAATCAGGCAAGATATCCTTTGGATTATTATTCTAATTTCCTGATGAAAAGGACGTTTGATATTTTGTTTTCTGTTATAATACTGGTTTTTATCTGCTCCTGGGTATTTCCCATCATTGCGGTTTTAATCAAAGCAACCTCCAAAGGCCCGGTATTTTTCCTTCAGAAAAGATATGGTTTCCATGAAGAGGTATTCAATTGCTTTAAATTCAGAACAATGGTTGTGAATGATGAATCCACAACCAAAACCACATCGGTAAATGATGCAAGGATTACCAGAGTAGGTAAGTTTTTAAGAAAAACCAGTCTTGATGAACTTCCACAATTTATCAATGTACTGAAAGGAGAAATGTCTGTGGTAGGTCCGCGCCCTCATATGCTTTCCGTTGACAATTATTATAAACCAAAAATCGGAAGATACAGCTTAAGAAGTATGGTAAGCCCAGGTATCACAGGATTAGCACAGGTAAATGGACTGCGTGGTGACTTCGGGGATGTGGAAGTAGAAATGAAAAAACGAGTCCTGGCTGATGCTTTTTATGTAAGAAACTGGAGTTTTGTACTCGATCTGGTGATTATTTTAAAAACCGTTTTCCTGGTTATAGGTGGAGATAAAAACGCAAAATAAAGAACAGGACCAGACCAATATTGAAATAATTTTAACACAAAACCAGGCTTTAGTCTTGTTCTCGACTCTAGCCTAATTAAATAAAAAAGTCTAATTTAGCAGTATGTTAAAAAAGTTTTTCACAGCAGTAGGGGAATACATGATCCTCTTGGGAAAATCCCTTCGGAAACCTCAGAAAATGAGGGTTTTCTGGAAGCTGTTCATGAGAGAAATTAATGATTTGGGAGTAAATTCTTTCGGACTTGTCATCTTCACATCCATATTCGTTGGAGCTGTTGTGGCTATTCAGATGTTCAACAACTTTGATGCTTCTTCTTTTCCTATTCCACCTTCATTTGTGGGATATGCTACGAAGGCGGTTTTGGTATTGGAATTTGCCCCTACTATTATCAGTCTGATTCTGGCAGGTAAAGTAGGTTCATATATTGCTTCCAGTATTGGAACTATGAGAGTTTCTGAACAGATTGATGCATTGGACATCATGGGAGTAAACTCACCCAATTTTCTGATACTTCCTAAAATTATCGCCTGTATGCTGTTTAATCCTCTTCTTATTGCTATCAGTATCGTATTTGGTATTGGTGGAGGCTATATTGCCGGGATTTTAACAGGGAACTGGACGGAAAACGACTATATCGTTGGTATTCAAATGTATATGCCTAATTTATTTATTTACTATGCATTTAGCAAGACTATCGTTTTCGCTTTTATCATTGCAACAGTTCCTTCCTATTTCGGATATTTTGTGAAAGGAGGATCTCTGGAAGTGGGAAGAGCCAGTACGCAGGCAGTGGTATGGACAATGGTATTTATTATCATTTCTGAATTAATTTTAACCCAATTAATATTAAGCTGATGATTGAGGTAAAAGATCTTAAAAAAAGTTTTGGTGATGTTGAAGTACTTAAGGGAATTTCAACTTCATTTGATAAAGGAAAAGTAAACTTAATTATTGGGCAGAGTGGTTCCGGGAAAACCGTTTTTTTAAAAAGTTTATTGAATGTCTATATGCCATCTTCAGGAGAAATCCTGTTTGACGGCCGGGATGTCAATACCATGAACAGGGATGAAAAACAACATCTCCGTTCAGAAATCGGAACCCTGTTTCAGGGAAGTGCATTATTTGACTCCTTAACTGTGGAAGAGAATATTATGTTTCCGCTTGATATGTTTACCAATCTTACCTACAGAGAAAAAAAGAAAAGGGTTTTTGAAGTTATAGGAAGAGTACATCTTGATAAGGCAGATAAAAAATACCCTTCAGAAATCTCAGGAGGAATGCAGAAAAGAGTTGCTATTGCCCGGGCGATTGTCAACAATCCCAAGTACCTGTTCTGTGATGAACCCAATTCCGGTCTCGATCCTTATACCTCTAAGGTAATTGATGATCTTCTTTACGAAATCACAAAAGAATATAATACCACAACCATCATCAATACTCACGACATGAACTCTGTAATGACGATTGGCGAGAAAATTGTATACCTAAGACTGGGAATCAAAGAATGGGAAGGGAATAAAGACATCCTGATTACCGCAGGCAATAAAAATCTGATTGATTTCGTTTATTCTTCAGAACTATTTAAAGAGCTGAGAGAATATTTACTTGAGAATAATAAAACGATTGAAACTACAACTACAAAAATAGACGATAATGAAAAAGGTACTTAGTATAGCGTTAATAGGATTTTCAATGTGGGCTTCTGCACAGATTTCACTGGCAGGTAAGGCTAACTTAATTTTTCCTACCGGCTCTCCTTCGTGGTCCAATATTAAAGGAACAGTGAATGATGCCATTGACGGAACAGGTAAAAATAATGTAGGTTTCAATGTCGGCCTTTCATTAAAAGTAGGTCTTCCTACTTCATTGTTTGTGATGCCGGAAATCTATTATACTCACTTCAAAAATGAGTTTACTACAGAGAACACTACTTTTGATGTTAAAAGCAACCGTATAGATGTTCCGGTTCTTTTAGGATATAACCTTTTGGGGAATATGTTAGGTGTTTTTGTAGGACCTGTTGGAAGTTTTAATTTAAACAAAGACAATACTTACAATGATTTCAAAGAAAATGCTAAAAATGACTTTACAGTAGGTTACCAGTTTGGGGCACAGCTTGAAATCAAAAAACTTATTGTAAATGCAAGATATGAAGGAGCTTTCAGTAAAGACGAAAGAAACTTTATCAACAGAGTTTCCGGTTCGGAAATCAGATATGATAACAGACCTAACCTGTTTATGGTAGGTTTAGGATATAAATTCTAATCAGATATTGAAATAACAACTTTAAACCCTCAAATTAAATTTGAGGGTTTTTATTTTGTTCTTCAAGTTCAGCCTGGCGTTTTGCAATGTCTGCAGCCTGTTTTTCAAGCTCTTCTTTGTCTTTCTGCAGCTGTTTGAATTCTTTTTTCTTCTGTTCCGCTTTTATAGCGCTTCCTTTGCTTACATAACCTACCATTCCTCCAATGATAAGCCCTATTCCTACTCCTGCCATTATTCCCATAATGTGGGAAATTTTTATTTGTTCTACGGCAAAGTCAGTAGTTAAATAGAAAAGTAATGCAGAAACAGCCAAAAGTATAAGTCCGGTAATTGATAAACTCTTCATAATATTGTGTTTAGGTGGTTATATAAAAAAGCCTTACCAAATTTACTAAAAATTTAATAAGGCCTTATTCAAGATTAAAATTCTAATTATATTTTTCCTCCCGCAGCCTTATAATATTCTAAAGCTTTCGGAAGATCCTTATTGATATCTGAAATTCTTGTTTCCGGATTCGGGTGGGTAGACAAGAATTCCGGTTGTCTTGAACCTGTAGATGCGGCTTCCATTCTGTTCCAGAAAGGGATTGCCGCTCTTGGATCATATCCTGCCATAGACATCAGGTAAAGCCCCATTTCATCAGCTTCTGATTCCTGACCTCTTCCGTATTTCAATAATGCCACCTGTGAACCGATAGGATATACCTTCTGGAAAACACTGGCCCATTGTGAATTTGAGATTGTTCCTCCCAGAATAGCACCTCCGTACTGGGCTACCATTGCCTGAGAAATTCTTTCGTTTCCGTGGCCTGCCAATGCGTGGGAAACCTCATGTCCCATTACTACGGCAAGTCCGTTATCGTCTTTGGTAACCGGTAATATTCCGGTATAGACAGCTACTTTACCACCAGGCATACACCAGGCATTCAGTTCGCTGCTTTGCAGAAGATTAAATTCCCAGCTGTAGCTCGCAAGATCTGCTGATCTTCCTATACTCTGATAATATCTTTCTGCAGCGCTTTTAATTCTGTTTCCTACATTTACCACTCTCTTTGCATCTGCCGTACCGGTAATCACCTTACCTTTAGACAATGTCGTCTTGTATTCCTGCGAAGACATTGTTAAAATTTCCGAGTTGTTGGCCAGCTGTAAAGACGATCTTCCAGTAATCGGGTTTGTAGTACAGGCAACAGCCGACAGAGCAATAGCTCCCATTCCTAATAGATGTGTAACTTTCATAGTTTGAGTGTTAATAATTCAACCTTAACAATTTTTATTCCAAAATAATTCAGAAAGAATATATTTGCATACATTTTGCTATTTAAATGTAATAATTATATCATTATGAAAAAGTATATTTCTTTACTGATGATTTTTGGATTTCTGTTCTTTTTTCAGAGCTGTGCTTCACAGGGTTCATTAGATTCGAAAACAGTGGATACATTAATCAATTCTCAGGAGTTTACGTTCCATGCAGAAAGAGCCAATCCTACGAATTATGACGTTATCAATGTCATGAATTCAATGCCTAATGCTACTGCCACGAGAATATTGAATCTGAATGGCGATTATACTATTGACGTAAGTAAAAATACACTGGATGTAGTGTTGCCGTATTTCGGAAGATTATTCAACCCAACCTATGGAAATACGAGTGATAACAGCTACAGATTTACCTCAAAAGATTTTACTGTAAGTAAAATTCAGAATAAAAAAGGAAAATGGACTTTAAAGTTCAAGCCTAATGATGTAAGAACTGTAGATGAAGTGAATATTGAAATTTTCAAAAACGGTAAGGCTTTCGTTTCTATGAGAAGTAACGACAGACAACCAATTAGTTATGACGGATATATTTCTAAAACTGAGGTAAAACAGGAAAAAGAGAAACCTTAATCTCTGTTTTTATTAGATAGAAATTTTTCTACAAATAATTTTGCTTCAGTACTTGGATTGGAAACCATGGCTGAAGCATTTTTTTTGTGCATATGATAAGCTTCTTCCACTGCATTGCTCTTTTTCATCAGGGATAAAATATATTCCTGAACCCAATATTCAAAGCGTTTTTCAGCTTGCTGAACACGGATTTCTTCAAAACGGCCGCTTTTCTTTTTCAGATCAATAAATTCGAAGATTCCATCATAAACCTCCTGTAATCCTTCGTTATGAAGGGCAGAGCCTAATAAAACAGGGATCTTCCAGCCTTTTTCTTTAGGCGGAATAAAATCCAGCGCTCTTTTTAATTCCAGTCTTGTATTCTTTGCTTTCTGAAGATTGTCCTGATCTACTTTATTGATGAAAATAAGGTCTACCATTTCCATGATGCCGCGCTTTATTCCCTGAAGTTCGTCTCCGCCTCCAATGATTTTAAGGAATAAGAAAACATCGGTAATATCAGCAACAAGGACTTCTGACTGCCCTACTCCAACTGTTTCGATCAAAATATAATCGTATCCTGCTGCTTCACAGATCATCATGGTTTCAAAAGTAGTATTGGCTACTCCACCCAGAAAACCTGAGCTTGGGGAAGGACGTATGAATGCATTCTCTTCCTTCGCAAGTTCTTCCATCCTGGTTTTATCCCCTAAAATACTTCCTTTATTGATTGCAGAACTTGGATCAATAGCCAAAACTGCCACTTTTTTGCCTTGTGTGATAACCAACCGGCCGAAGTTTTCTATAAAAGTGGATTTTCCGGCTCCTGGAACTCCTGTTACTCCTACTCTCACAGAGTTTCCGGTAAAAGGCATAATCTTCTTCAGAAGGTCTTCTGCCTGTACTCTGTGCTCTGCTTTTTTACTTTCAACCAATGTAATAGCTTTTGCAATCAGGCGTTTGTTTCCTGACTGTATTCCTTCTATTAGCTCTTCTGTAGAAAATTTCATTGATTCAAAATTAATAATTAAAATGGGAATGGTCAATACCCCAACCTTAATGATGAAACAAAAGACTTAAAATTTTATTCATTCTGAATTACAGATTTTTCATGAATTTAATTTTTATTTCTTCTAAATTAAAACTAGAACGCCCTGTGTCAAAGGCTTAAGGAATTTATTACATTTGTTATATCTCAAAAAGAAGAAACATGAAAAAACTCATCGCTGCGGCTTCATTTACTGCTATTTTGGTGGTTTCCTGTACGCCGAAAGCTGCTACATCCACTACCACTGCAGGAACATCTACATCTACTGCAGAACAGATTGCTCAAGGAAAAACAATTTTTGAAAACTCTTGTGGAAGATGCCATAAATTACCTGATCCTGCTTCACACAATCCTGTACAATGGGTAGGAATCATGAATTCTATGGCTCCAAAGGCAAAATTAACGGATGAACAGCACCAATGGGTTTATGATTATATTGTTTCTGTAAAGAAGTAATCATCAAACAAAAATAGGATATGAAAAAATTCATTTTAACAGGTATTGCGGCATCAGCATTTCTGGTGTCCTGCGGACCAAAAAGTGTGGCTGTTACAGGGCCAAAGTATACCTCATCTGAGCAATTGGCACAAGGGAAAACTATTTTTGAAAATTCCTGTGCAAAATGCCATAAGCTGCCAGAACCAACCAAGCATGACAACCAGGGATGGATCAATACATTAAGCAGAATGGCTCCAAAAGCTAAACTTACTGATGACCAGCATCAAATGGTGTATGATTATCTGATTTCTGTTAATAAAAAATAAGACTGCCTCAAAATTGTCATTCTGAACGAAATGGAACGGAGTGAAGAATCTCACGCTTATGGTTATCAATGAGATTCTTCCTTCGTCAGAATGACAGAAGTCAAATGATTTGACTTTTGAGGTAGTCATACTATTTTTATTATAAGTTAAAAAGCAGATTATTCCGTCTTTTTTATAGTTCTGTTTCTGGTTACCTTTCCTTTGACAAGTTTCTCTCTATCTTCAAGTATTTCTAGGGCTGCACGGTTGTAAGCAAATTTTTTGGCTTCTTTAAGGGTTCCTAAAGCTTGCTTATACTCAAAGTTTCTTTCCTGCAGAAGGGAGAGACAGTTCAAAATTTCCGATTTGTCAATTCCCTTTAATTTTAAAGCAAATTCAATTAATTTTTCTGCTTCTTTATAATCTTCGTTATTCAAAAGACACTCAATGTAATATTTGGGAGTATTGATATTTCCGATGTTACTCTGCATAGCTTCATCGAAGTATTTTTTAGCTGTTTCATAATCCTTCAATTCTTCTGAATATACTCTTCCCATCAGACAAAGGCTGTCGGCATCTTCAGGTTCATAAGACAGAGCATAGTTCAGAGCATCCATACATTCGGAAAGATTGAATGGAAAATAGTCTAATGCTTCAAAATAGTATTTACTTTTAGTTAAGGTCATGTCTGTAGTTTTTAAGTTCATTTTTTAGGACGTTCCTTTGTTTTTTGAATGTCCTGTCTTCATAATTCTTTTTAAAATCTGTTCCTGAAAATGTACGAACCGGATTTCCCCGTTCCACCTGCATCTGAAGAGACCAGGTTTCTTTCAGTTTTCGTTCGAGTTGTTGGATAAAAACAGCCATTACTTTTTCTTTAAGTCTGATAACAGATAGTCTTTTATTTTCCAGCTGCGAACGAGAGTCCTGTACAAAAACAGTTTCATTGGTAGGAATATAAGTAGCACGCACAGCGGTATTCACCTTGTTTACATTTTGTCCTCCGCTGCCCTGACTTCTCGTTGTCTGAAACCGGATATCTTTTTCATTGAAATCAATCATTTTTACATCGTCCAATTCAAAAATTCCGATAAACCAATTGCTTCTTTTGTGCAGTTTCCTGAATGTACTTTTTCCAATCCAGCAAACACTTCCCAGCCAGTTTTTTAAAAACAGGCTTAAGTCTTTTCCTCTTAGAAGTATGGTCACAGACTTTAGGGTTAGGTTTTCATCACCGTTTTCACGATGAATGATTTCGTATTCTATTGTATTTTGTTTTGCCTCTTCAAGAAAGGTCTTCAGAACCTTGGCTGCTACCCACTGGCATTCTAAAGGACCTCTTCCCGAAGTGATCTGTATTAATTTTTCCATTTTTTATGTTGGCATTTTGCTTAATAAAGGGTTTCCTACCGGATCTATTCCCTTTTGTAATAAATCTTTTGCAGCCATCACTGCCCAGCATTTGTCACTGGAATGAATATTTCTGTAAAACGAAAGTAAAATATCAGGTTTCACAATGGTAAAACCATTAGCTTCAATGGTTTCAAGACCATCCTTTTCAAAGAAGTCTATGGTAATTCTATGAAATTTTTCATTTTCCATCTCAACTGTTTTCTCATACCTGCGAAAGTTTTCTTCACTCGGCAGATGGTCATATCGGGTCCAGACTTTCTGGAACCCTTCCTGCTGAAGAATGATAACTACTTCTGCTATATTTTCTTTTTTTACAAAAACATCAATATCCTTGTGATCATGGGCATGTTTGTATTCTGTATGTCCTGTTTCAGACATGAAATGCCATGCCCAGCCACCTGATATAATGATTTTATCTTTTAATATATTTAAAATTTCGAGCCCTAACCGGATTCTGAATTCCGGCCAGACTTCACCGTATCTTTTTATGTTATGTGGTGCTCCCATTTTTTTGTTTTTTAATTGAACATTTTAAACCTTGTAGATTTTAAAATATTTCCTTGTTAAACCTTATAGGTTTTTGAAACCTATAAGGTTGTAAAGTATTAGACAAATTACCTATCCATTCTCACAATTCTCGGTTGGAATGTTCCCAGAATATCTACCAGCTCACTCTGTGCATTCATCACTTCATTGATATCTTTATAAGCCATAGGTGCTTCTTCTGCATTTCCACCCATCAGGGTAACATTTTTCAATTTCAGTTCTTTTTTGATGTCATGCTGAGTAAAAAGGCTTCTGCATTCCCCTCTTGAATGGGCTCTTCCCGCACCATGAGATGCTGAGTTCAGTGATTCCGGGTTTCCTTTTCCGCGAACAATGAATCCTTTTGCCGTCATAGATCCCGGGATCATTCCCAGTTCATTTTCATTGGCAGGTGTTGCTCCTTTACGGTGAACAATCAATTCTTTACTGTTATGGATTTCTTTCCACGCAAAGTTGTGATGGTTTTCAATTCTGGCTTTTACTCTTCCACCGACTGCTTTTACCAGCCTTCTGTGAATATCATCGTGGCAGGCTGAAGCATAATCTCCGGCAAGATTCATTGCTGTCCAGTATTCAAGTCCGAGATGGGTACTAAGATCCAGCCATGCGAAGTTTTGTGCTTCTTTTGGTAACGGACATTGTTCTGTTGCCACTCTTGAATAATACTGTGCGATTTCTGCTCCGAGGCCTCTTGAACCGCTGTGAGAAAGGATTCCCAGATATTTTCCTTTCGGCAGGCCAATCTGTTTATCTTCTTCGGTGATTTCTACTTCTCCGAATTCAACAAAGTGATTTCCTCCGCCTGAGGATCCCATCTGTTTGATGGCTTTTCCTTTTAATCTTCTTAAGATCGGGATCATATCGAATGTATCTCTGTCGAAAATCTCATGATCTATGTGAGATTTATGCGTTTCATACATTCCGAATTTTGTATGTTCGGCAAGCGCTTTTTCATATTTATCTCTTGCTCCTTCAAGATATGAAATAGGTGTATCCAAAATGCTAAGGCTCATTCTGCAGCCAATATCCATTCCTACTCCGTAGGGGATTACCGCATTTTCCACTGCCAGAACACCTCCTATCGGAAGTCCATACCCGCTGTGGGCATCTGGCATTAATGCTCCCTGAGTAGAAATAGGCAGTTTCAAAGCAGTATATAACTGATTTTTTGCCTCTTCTGAAATATTGTTTCCAAAAATCTGAAATGAAGCACGTTGTGAATTCAGCATTCTTTTTTCAGTTTTTTTGGATGAAAGCAGGGTTTCTGCAATTTGTCCGAAGGTGAGATCTTTTTCAAAATTCTCCGGATTCAGCAGGATTTCCTTTAAAAGAGATTTTACGTGATGAATATTTTTCGTTGCAAAATTTCTTTTCATGACTTCCAATGCTACGTTTACGCTTTGGTTATTTGGATAGCCCAGTTTTAATATATCTTTTCCTTTTAGTTTTAAATTTCCCATTGTTTTTGTTTTAAATAACAGTTGGACCTATAAGTCCTGTAAGCTTTCTGCAATCTCTGTTGCAGACATTGTGCAGGTTGCATATTTCCTGCCTTTGATAAGTGGAATATCTTCTCTTTTCCTTTTCCATGGATATGATCTTCCATAAATTGTTTTGTGGATAATACCAACAATCTTATGTTGTCCTAAATAATCGTCCAGTTCTGCACATTCTTTTTCTAATTCAAAATTTACAGGTTTATAATGGGTAATCATATTAGGTCTTGTACGCAGGGTAAATCTCCAGGATTCGGTAAATTCGTAGTAAGGCACATAAGTCTTCCGGGCAGAACAGTATTCTTCCTGTTTCAAAAAATACTGTCTCTCCCTTGGAGTGAGTCCCAATTTTGGATCATTCCATGAATATGAAGAGATCTGTTTGAGCTTCTGTACTCTTTCTACATATATTCTTCGTCCGAATTTTCTTTTCTTTTTCAAAAACTGACGACTTTCCGAATACATGTAGGTGTTAATCTTCTTCAATATTCCTTCAAAGAAATCTCCGTCTTTAGATCTCAATACATCTTCCCTTACTGCAAAGAATCTTACAAATCCTCTTTGATAAGGTTTATCCAAAGGAATCCATGGGGTATTTCGTCTTATGTCCCAAAGTTCATCACTACGTTGATATTTTTTTCTTATCTGCTTTTCTACATCTTTTCTAATTGTTCTTTTTCTGCTTCTCACGCTTCTCAGCCGGTAAAACAGAAAGTTATCATTTTCCATTGTTTACAGAAGTATGATGTAAGATTGTAGAAACTGAATTCTTTTATCTCACACAACTTTTAATCAACTAAAACATTAGTTGAATGGATTAATAATAGACGGTTACAGTGTGAAGATATAATTCACCTGCTTCGTCTGTAATGACACTAAAAAAGATTTCGGGTAAACCTGAGAGTTTGAAATATTGCGCAATAAAAAACCCGAAATCTCTACGACTTCGGGTTCTGATATTTCATTGTACTGTTATTCTAAGAATGTACCAAACCGCGAAGCCTTACCACCATAAGTGGCAATCCAACTGTAGAATTCTGTTTTGTTCTGAACATTGCTTCGTTGTTTTTTTATTGGTTAAACTTGATTTTCAGGTGCAAATATATAAATTTTTCTGAGAATCAAAATTATTTTTTTCACTTAAGGTGAATAATACTGAGAAAAATAGCATCAATAACTTTTGTCATTCTCTTTGTATCGAGGGTTTCCAGAGTGTCTGTAGGTTTGTGATAATTTTTATTTCTGAAAAAAGATGAATCCGTGATCATGAGTGCCGGAAAATCAAAATTCCAATAGTTGAGATGATCGGAAAAGTCTATTCCAGCCACAAATTTAGGTGCTGAAAAAGTTTCTGCTTTGATCTGCTTTGAACCTTTAAAATTGCTAATAAAGTTTTTTACAAACGGACCTGCCCCACTGAACTTTTTAGCTAAAGTAATAAAGTCTCCTTTATCACCGTAAAACCATGAAAGGATCCCTAAAGGAAAGCTCTGTGATCCTTTTTCATCTCTGAAATATCCAATCATTTCCACGCTGGCCATTCCATACACATCAATATTATTGTCTTTTAAGTATTTCGCATGGACATAACTTCCCATGTTTTCGGTTCTGAAATAAGGAGGTTCTTCCAAGGTATAAGCCACAAGATCTATTCTATAGTTCAGCTTTTGTCCTTTAAGCATTCTTGCCAGTTCCAGGAGGGCTGTAACTCCGGTTGCATTATCATCTGCACCCTGCTGATCTCCGCAAACATCGTAATGAGCTCCTATGATGATCCGTTTTTTGTTTTCTGTTCCAAAAGAGGTAATTACGTTCTTATATATTTTCCCATCCACTTTATATTCCTGGTAAGCGGTGCTGTCCCCATAGGTATTGAAAGTCTGATGAATATAGTCTGCAATGGTATTCAGCTGATCAATATTTTTATGATTACGGAATTGTGGAGTTTGAGTAAGTGCCGTCAAATGCTTTTTAACCATAGCGGTGTCTGCTACAACCCGCGAACTTTGTATCAGTATATTTTTCTTATCTGAACCGGGCAGGAAAATCCCTGTAATAATAAATAAGCCTACGAGAAGAAACAGTTTTTTCCTCGTAGGCTTTATTATATTTTTCAGATTCATAGGATATGCTTTTAATTTCTGTGCTGAAATTAAAGCTTTTCTGTTTATTTTTCTAAAAATCTTTCCAGAATTTCCACTGCACATTTCGGAAGGTTGGTCCCAGGTCCGAAAATGAAGTCTGCGCCGTTGGCATACAGGAATTCGTAATCCTGCTGAGGAATTACACCTCCTACCACAATGGTGATATCATCTGCACCCAGTTTGGATAATTCTTCTACAACCTGCGGAACTAATGTTTTGTGTCCGGCGGCCAATGATGATACTCCTAAAATGTGAATATCATTTTCTACGGCCTGTTTAGCTACTTCTTCCGGTGTCTGGAACAATGGAGCGACATCCACGTCAAATCCCATATCTGCAAATGCGGTTGCTACTACTTTTGCTCCTCTGTCGTGTCCGTCCTGTCCCATTTTAGCGACCATAAGTCTTGGGCGGCGTCCTTCTTCTTCTTCAAATTTCTGAGTCAGATTAAGGGCTTTTTCAAAGTATTCGTTTTTACCGGCATTCATTGCGTATACACCAGAGATTGTTTTAATATTTGCTTTATATCTTCCGAAGGTTTCTTCCATGGCATCACTCATTTCGCCAAGGGTAACTCTTCTTCTTGCTGCTTCGATACATAATGCCAGAAGGTTTCCTTTTCCTGTTTTGGCACTTTCACGGATTTCATTGAGGATTTGTTCTACAGCTTCAGTATTTCTTTCAGCTTTAATGGTGTTCAGCCTTTCGATCTGCTTTCTGCGGACTTCTGTATTGTCAATGTCTAAGATTTCTATTTGATCTTGTTTTAATGAGGATTTGAATGAATTGACTCCGATAATGAATTCTTCTCCACTGTCTATTTTAGCTTGTTTCTTAGCTGCAGCTTCTTCAATTCTCATTTTTGGAATTCCGGCTTCAATAGCCTTGGTCATTCCTCCTTCCTGTTCTACCTCATCAATATACCTCATCGCTTCTTCGATCATTTGCTGGGTAAGGCTTTCTACAAGATTACTTCCTCCCATCGGATCTACAACATCGCATATTCCGCTTTCCTGCTGAAGAATGATCTGTGTATTTCTTGCAATTTTTGCTGAATAGTCTGTAGGAAGGGCAATGGCTTCATCCAATGCATTGGTGTGGAGAGACTGTGTTCCTCCTAATGCTGAAGACAACGCTTCTATTGCTGTTCTTGTAATATTATTGAAAGGCTCCTGCTCTGTTAAAGACCATCCGGATGTTTGGGAATGGGTTCTTAATGCGAGAGATTTTGGATTCTGAGGATTAAACTGTTTTAAAAGGGTTGCCCAAATGTATCTTGCGGCACGCATTTTAGCAATTTCCATGAAATGATTCATCCCGATTGCCCAGAAGAAAGATAGTCTTGGAGCGAAATCGTCTACGTTCATTCCTGCTTTGATTCCTGTTCTCACATATTCAAGGCCGTCTGCCAGTGTGTATGCCATTTCAAGTACCGGTGTAGCACCAGCTTCCTGCATATGGTATCCGGAAATGGAAATAGAATTGAATTTTGGAATGTTTTGCGAAGTATATTCAAAAATATCTGCGATAATCTTCATGGAAGGTGCCGGCGGATAGATATAGGTATTTCTTACCATGAACTCTTTCAAAATATCATTCTGAATGGTTCCAGAAAGCAGATCCTGTTTTACACCCTGCTCTTCTGCAGCTACGATATAGAAAGACAAAATGGGAAGTACAGCTCCATTCATTGTCATGGATACTGAAATCTGATCCAATGGGATTTCATTGAAAAGTATTTTCATGTCTTCCACAGAATCGATGGCAACTCCTGCTTTTCCTACATCTCCTACTACTCTTGAGTGGTCAGAGTCATATCCCCTGTGTGTTGCTAAGTCAAATGCTACTGAAAGTCCTTTCTGTCCTGCAGCAAGATTTCTTCTGTAAAAAGCGTTGGATTCTTCGGCAGTAGAAAACCCTGCATATTGACGAACCGTCCATGGTTTTTGAACATACATGGTAGAATACGGTCCTCTCAGATAGGGAGCAATTCCTGGAGAAGTCTGCGTTAATGATTCATCTTTTACATCATTTTTTTCATAGGATGATTTGAGTTCAAGCCCGTCTTTTTCAAAATTGTAAATCTCTCTTTCCTGAGGTGATACACTAAAATCCGGTTTTTTCACAGAAATTGTCTTTCGCATTCCAATTATTTTTGTCCCCGTAAAGTTAATTTTTTTGAACGAAACATGAAACTTCTGTTAACGTTCTGTTTTTCTATTTTTTAGGGAAAGAAAAAGGCCGGACAAATGCCCGGCCTTTCTTATTGGTATATCGTCTGCTTATTTTTTGATAAGCTTCGTATTGTAAGTATTTTTGTCATCTTTTATCGTGATTACATACATACCTTTGATTAATGAAGCAACATTAATTCTTTGTCCATCAATCTGCCCTTCCTGAGCTAATCTTCCGTCAGCAGTATAGATTTTATAATCTGCTTTTCCTTTAAGGTTTTTCACTTCAACGAAAGTATCTGCAGGGTTCGGATAAATTGAAATTTCGGTTGATTTAACATCTTTTGTTTCGTTTACAGCAAGAGTACCTGTAATTTTCACAGGCAGATCCATTACTGAACCTCCTCCAGTTGAGATGTCTCCACATGCACTTGCTAAAGCAGCAGTATTATACTTTGTAACAATTCTCATTCTTAAAAGCTTATCTCCAGCATATGTTGTTGAAGGCACTGTAAAGTTTTGTGCTCCAAAACTTACACTACCCGGAGGAACTCCTCCTGAAACAGTAATTACTCTTTCAGATATCTCAAACACTCCATTTCTGTTATAATCAATCCAAACAGAAAGATTTAAAGGAACATTCGAGTTACTAAATGCTTGTCTCACTACGGGTGTAATAGCGTATGCTGTTCCCTGAACCAAATTAACAATCTTGCTAGGATCCTCAGATAAATCTTTATATGATCTTAATGAAGGATCATCATAAACAAGGTTTGATATTGTTACTTTTCTGATTGCTCCGACATACGATGTCCCTGAATTCATTATACAGTAATCTATTCCAGTCTTTAAGCCATTTGTTTTAAATACATAATTATTAGAGAATGCACCAGGAACACTATTTACAACAGCTGCTACCTGCACTTCATAATTTGTTTCATCTTCAAGACCTGTTAATACAACTGAATTCGTTGTACTTGTTGTATTTGACCAGCTTGAAACGCCTTGTTTTCTATAGTTAACAGAATAAGTTGCTCCAGGTACGCTATTCCAAGATGCTCTGGCTGTTGTCTTAAACACCTCTGTGCTTATTGTTGTAAGCCCTGTTGGAGCAGCAGTTGTAGAAGTAGGTGCATCTGCAACAGTAACCTGAGGAGAAACGGCATAGAAAACGTTACCAATTGATGATACTCTCAACTTAATTGGTGTCGTAATTGTATTTGGCATCTGCACTGTGAAGCTACCTGTATTAGGTGTAGAAGCTACTAAGTCTGTCCAGGTTGCTCCATTATCTGAAGTATAATCAATCTTTACGTTAGGTGAGTTATAAGGAGCTGTATTTGTATTGGCTACTTCCCACTGAATAACGTTATTAGCATTTTTATATAATACTGATGATGCAGTAAGTCCGTTAAACTTAAAAGGACCATCATTTCCAATGACTGTATTAACTTCTGAAGAAGATAGCATTGGTCTTTGTGCGTTTTGATCTCTAACAGTTACGGCATAACTTACCGTTCTAGGAACATAAGATACAGTTTCCCAATTTGGATTAGGATTATTTGCAGCATCAGTTTTATTAGTCAGAATTCCATTCATCACTAGAGGAAGGCTTGGGAAATATCTTCTTCCACTAGCTGTTCCAAAACGTGATCTTGTTAAAGCCCCCTGTGTATTGTATCCCCATCCTGTATCTCCGGAAATTGAAGCTAGGGCGGTAACACTATTTGTCTGCTCCCATGTGTAATTAATAGCATCTCCTTCTGCATCTGTTGCGGATGCATCAAGATAATAGGCGGTTCCTTTAGGAACTGTATATGACGTAAGTGCCGCTATTACAGGTGGTGTATTATTAGTAATATTTTCTGACGTACCACATGTTGCAGGCTTACCTTCTAAATTCGTTAAAATCTGATCCACGGATTTATAGTGGAAATAGGCATCTGAAGACATTTGAACATTATCACTTGTAATCCCCGCATATCCCATAATAGTAGTTCCTCCTCCTGGTTCTACATTAACATTACTTCCTTCCGATTTATTTGAAAATGTATGATTCCCTCCTAACTGATGCCCCATTTCATGAGCTACATAATCAATATCAAAAGAATCTCCACTTGGAACATTATTAGATGGTGAAGTAAACCCTGATCCTTTACCCGCAGGTACACTAGTGGTAGGGTCGACACATATACAACCTATACATCCGGCATTTCCACCTCCTCCTGAAGCACCGAATAAGTGTCCGATATCATAGTTTGCATTAGTTACCTCCGCTGTCATAGCATTCTGAAGTTCAAGATTCCAAGCTCCAGCTACACCATCATCAGCAATTGAATAAGGGTCTGTATTTGGATCTGTATAGATAACATTCGGGAAGTTCTGAACCAATAATTTTATTCCAAAGTCTTTTTGAAATACTCCATTCACACGGCTCATCGTGTTGTTGATTGCAACCAATGCCGGGGCTCTCTTTTGATCATCAGTAGCTGTAGCAGGTACACCAGCCAAATTCATAAAGTATTGGGTATATTCTCCTGTAACAGAAACTGCTAACCTGTAAGTTCTGAATTTTGTACTTGATGGTCTGTTAGTGATTCCTACGTTAGAAAGAGTCTTTTTTCCATTAGCTTCTAATGCTTTAATGTCTTTAAAATTCTTTTCATCTGTAGCACATTCAAATCCGTGTTCGCTTTCTGTTCTGTTTGTTTTATAGAAAACACCATAAACCTGTTTATCTGTAGTAATAGGTTCTATGAACTGAAACTTTCCGTCTTTGATAATCATTGACTGCATTTCAGTAGGTGCAGTACTGAATCTTACGTATTTCCCTGGATCATCAACTCCTACTCCTACATAAGACCCTAACTGATATCTGTCTGCCATAGATTTTTCTATAACAGGGTCGCTATATACTGCAAACTTTTCAATCTTTCCTTCTGCAGTAGGCAGAGATACAATAACAGCCTGAGCTCCTTTTCCTGTCTCTACAGCATCTTTTAAAATATTTCTAAGCGACTGAAGATCAAACCTGTAAGAGTATTGAACTTCTACTTCTTTTCTGATCTGAGATGTTCTTTGTGAGGCCGGTTCCCACCTCTGTGCATTAAAACTGGACAATCCAGCAGCCAATGCACAAACCAGTAAAATTCTTTTTTTCATAATTATTGAATTAATTTAGAATTAATAAACTTTAAATATCCGCCATAAAAATACTAATTATAAACACAACAACATAGAAAAAACGGCTTATTTTAAATTAAACAAGCCGTTTTTTTGAAATATTTCTATTTCATAAACTATTTCTTTATTCCCATCTCAAACAAAGCAAATGATATAAGATCTGCATTTTCACTAATTACCTGATCTGTTGCTCTTCCTGCTCCGTGACCTGCATTTTTTTCAATTCTCAAAAGAATAGGGTTTTTACATGCCTGTTTTTCCTGAAGTTCAGCTCCAAACTTGAATGAGTGTGCCGGAACTACTCTGTCATCATGATCACTGGTGATAATCATTGTTGATGGATAGCAAGTTCCTGCTTTTACATTGTGTACAGGAGAATATGACTTAAGATATTCGAACATTTCTTTACTGTCTTCTGCTGTACCATAGTCATAAGACCATCCTGCTCCGGCTGTAAATTTATTATATCTCAACATATCCAAAACACCTACTCCCGGGAAGGCTACTCTTGCCAGATCCGGTCTCATCGTCATTGTAGCACCTACCAGTAATCCCCCATTCGACCTTCCTGAAAGAGCCATATATTGTTTTGAAGTATAACCTTTGCTTTGAAGATATTCCCCAGCAGCAATAAAGTCTTCAAAAACATTTTTCTTTTGTTGCTTTGTTCCGGCATCGTGCCATTTTTTACCATACTCGCCTCCACCACGGATGTTTGGAACAGCATAAATACCACCATTTTCCATCCAGATAGCATTTACTACAGAGAATGATGGCTGCAGACTGATGTTGAAACCTCCGTAAGAGTATAGAATAGTAGGGTTTTTACCGTCAAGCTTAGTTCCTTTTTTATAATTGATCATCATAGGAACTTTTGTACCGTCTTTTGAAGTATAGAATACCTGTTCTGAAACATAGTCGTCCGGATTAAACTTCACTTTAGGTTTTTGGTACACTTCAGATTTTCCTGAGTCTACATTGAATTTATAAGTGGTTCCCGGTGTAATATAATTGCTGAAAGAAAAGTAAACATCTTTCTCTTTTTCTTTTCCTCCGAATCCTGAAATATTTCCTTTACCCGGAAGTACAATTTCTCTGATCAATTTTCCAGTCTTATCAAACTGTTTTACCTGATCTATGGCATCAATCATATAGGTTGCAAAGAAATATCCACCGCCTGAAGAAATTCCTAACACATTTTCAGTTTGTGGAATTACATCCTTCCATGTTGCCGGAGCAGGATTGCTTATCGTTGTTTTTACAAGACGCATATTCGGGGCATCTTTATCGGTAAAAATGAAAAGATCATCACCTTGTGTATCTACAATGCTTGCATTGATATCAAATCCGCTCATCATTTGCACAAAGTCTCCCCCTTTTTGAAGATCTTTGATATACAGTTCATTACCATTGGTAGCATTAGCCGCAGAAATAATAAGATATCTCTGGTCTTCAGAAACTCCTGCACTTAAATATCTTCTTGGTGTTTTATCACCTCCGAAAATCAATTTGTCTTCAGACTGTTTTGTTCCTAATTTATGAAAGTATACCTTGTGTTTGTCAGTCATACCGGAAAGCACAGTTCCTTCTTTCGGTTTGTCATAGCTTGAATAATAGAATCCCTCATCTCCCTGCCAAGAAATTCCACTGAATTTTACATCCAGTAAAGTCTCATCAATCTGTTTTTTGGTAACAGCATCAATGATGATAATCTTGTTCCAGTCACTTCCTCCTTCAGAAATAGAGTAAGCAGCAAGGTTTCCTTTTTTATTGAACGAAAGATTGGAAAGGGAAGTCGTTCCTTTTTCCGAAAATTTATTAGGATCTAAAAATACTTCTGTAGCATTGGTTTTGTTGTTTGTTCTGTACAAAACAGATTGCGCCTGCAGACCATCGTTTTTATAATAATAGGTATAATCTCCCTCTTTGAAAGGAGCTGAAATTTTTTCATAATTCCAGATTTCCTTCAACTGATTTTTAATTTTATCCCTGAACGGAATTTTAGAAAGATAATTCTGGCTGTAAGCAACTTCTTCATCTACCCATTTTTTTGTAGGCTCCGAATCGTTTTCCAGATCTCTGAAAGGATCAGAAACAGCGTTTCCGAAATAGGTATCTGTCTGGCTTCCTTTTAATGCTTTAGGATAAATCATTTTCTGAGAATAAAAAGATGCTGAAAATAAAACTCCAGCAGTTAACAATATAGGTTTAAAATTCATACTGATCGGTTTTTCTCAAAAATACGCAAAGTATGTGAAATAAAAAAAGTCCCTTTGTATTGGGACTTTTTATTCTTTATAGTAGTTTTTTTAACTATTCATTGGCTCCGAAGCTTTCAAAATAGAAATCAGTAAGATTGGAAACAATCTCATCGGGACTTCCGTTCCAATAGTATATTTTATCACCTTCTTTAAGTTCGTATAAACTAAAGTTTTGATCTGTTGTTACGGTCTTATCCGCATTTTTGAAGTCCTGAGCTGCCTGAGTCAAATATTTTTTCAGATCTTCAGCTTTTACTTTATTAAGTTCTCCCTTTGGTCCGGAAGTAAGTTTTGATGGAACCAAGAAACTCACGGAATAACTGATTTCTGCAATTTTTTGTCCTTCAACGTATTCATTAGGAACTACTTTTACATTTTTAACCGTTAATTTTCCTGTTTTAAAATTCCCAAACATTGCGGTGAAATACTCTTCCGCCTCTTTTTTACAAGCTGCAGCCGTAGCTTTAGGGAAAGCAGACAGGAAATTCTCTACACTGCCGTTCATCATTTCTTTTGAAGTTTCTTTAAAATCTACCTGATAAGCATTCTGCCCTTCTACTGTTGGTTTCAAATAATCATTCAGCTTATTCAATGCAGCGTCGTCATTATTCACAAAAGTTCCGAAGAATAACTCAAATGCTTCTTTAGGTTTCTTTACTTCAGTTTGAGCCATAAGGTGTTGCCCCATCATGGTAAGCAGCAACAGCAAAATAATTTTGTAATTTTTCATAGTATATATTTTATGTTTAGTTATTTGAAAAAGCAAAGCCCCTGAAGGATCAGAGGCTTTGTTTTTATTTTTTCTAATTTTAATAATTTTCTTCTTCCCCTTTCATCTTTTCTGCATTTTCTGCCATGATTACGGCATCAATCATTTCAGAAATATCTCCATTCATGTAAGCATCCAGGTTGTACATAGACTTGTTGATTCTATGATCCGTAACTCTTCCCTGAGGGTAGTTGTATGTTTTAATTTTTGCAGAACGGTCACCGGTAGAAACCATAGATTTACGCTGTGCAGCAATATCTCCCTGTACTTTCTGCAATTCGATATCGTATAATTTTGTTCTTAGCATTTCCATCGCCAACTCACGGTTAGCTAACTGAGAACGAGCCTGTTGACATACTACAACAAGTCCCGAAGGTTTGTGGGTAAGCTGAACTTTCGTTTCAACTTTGTTTACGTTCTGACCTCCGGCACCTCCTGAACGTGAAGTCTGCATTTCAATATCAGCTGGATTCAATTCAAAATCTACTTCTTCAGCTTCCGGAAGAACAGCAATTGTGATGGCAGAAGTGTGCACTCTTCCCTGAGATTCTGTTTCAGGTACACGCTGTACACGGTGAACTCCGGATTCAAATTTCATGATTCCGTAAACGCCTTCTCCTTCCACTTTCATGATCAATTCTTTGTATCCTTTTGCTGCTTCATTAGAATCTGTTACTTCATGTCTCCATCCTTTTGTTTTGAAATACATGGTATACATTCTGTAGATATCTTCCACAAAGATCGCTGCTTCATCACCACCTGTTCCGGCACGTAATTCCACAATAACGTTTTTGTCATCGGCAGGATCTTTAGGGATCAATAATACTTTCAGTTCTTCTTCCAATCCTGGAATTTTAGCCTGAGCTTCAAGCTTTTCTTCTTTAGCAAGATCTACCAGATCTCTGTCTGAACCATCTGCAATAATTTCTTCAGATTCTGCAATACTGTCCAGTGCCCCTTTGTACTGATCATAAACTCTTACAATTTTTCCCAAATCACTATATTCTTTGTTCAAAGAAGAATATCTTTTTTGGTCTGAAATGACATCAGGCTGTATAATAAGGTCTGCAACCTCATTATATCTTTGTTTTATAGCTTCTAATTTTGGAATTAATGATTTAGACATTGTAGAAATTTTGTGGGTGCAAAGATAAGGATTATTAATTCAAAATTAAAATTACTGAGCACCATAAATTTTTGAGCATTAGGGATAAAGGAAGCAAAACTGTAAAAGGGTGAATTTATAAATTGTCTATTACCCTTTCTATGCTATTAATACTTGTTTTGATGTTGCCCGGAAAGTCTTCTGTCAACTAAATATAAAATAATTCCCACGGCTATAATTCCTACTCCAATAAGGCTTTCTTTAGGGTTATGAATAAATGTAAAATAGAGAATATAGATACTGAATAATAGAAAAAAAGCCGGAAAAATATGGAAAGCATTCGACTTAAAAATTTTCCTGTCTTTTTTCTTAAGGAAGAAGACGGTAGAAATCGCCAGGCTTGCAAAAAGTTGTAAAATAAAAGCTGTGTATACAAAAATCTCTTTAAAACTTCCTGTGAGAATAATAACTGCGGCAATGACTGCATGGGCAAAAATAGCTCTTACAGGAATGCCTTTTGTATTGCCCGTTGATAATGGTTTCCAAATGTAGGTATGTTTTGCAAAAGCCTGGGTCAACCTCGAACCAACCCATAAATATCCGCTAATTGTTGCAATCAGCTGCAGGGCAATAAAAATATTGACGATCTTTCCGAAAGCAGGTCCCAACATATTGACTGCCGCTTCTCCCATCACGTCTTCTTTTCCTGCCAGCTGGCTCACAGGAGCGTGTTTCAGCATAATATAATTCACCAGAATATAACTTACCGTCACAAAAACAGTCCCAATAATCAAAGATTTTGGAAGGTTTTTCTGAACATCTTTTATTTCTCCTGCGATATAAGAAGCGGAGTTCCAGCCTGTGTAGGAATAGGTGACAAATACCAGAGACGTAGCAAATGCCGGAAGCATGATTTCATTTTTCCAGCTGTCACTGAAGTTTAAACTATTACCAATCTGTGGTGAATCTGAAAGTCCGACTCCCAAAATAACCAATACAATAATAAAAGCTATTTTAATAAATGTAAAAAAGTTATGAAATCTGCTGGATGTTTTTAAACTGAATGATAATGAAACTGCAACAAGAAAAATGGCTGCAATCGCAAAACCGTTTCCAAAGGTATAATCAAATACGGAAAGATATTTTGACATGGCCAATGCTGCCAGTGCCACAGGAGAGGAAAATCCAATAATCAGAGAGACCCAGCTAATCAGATATCCGAACAGCGGATGATAGGTTTCTTTAAGATAGATAAAATCGCCTCCGTTTCCTTTGAAATGTGAACCTAATTCTGCGTAACAAAAAGCACCGAACAAAGCGAGAATTCCTCCGATGGCCCATAACAGGAATATACTGTAGGTATTGGTAATATCAGATAATTGAAAACCGAGGGTAGTAAAAATCCCGGTTCCTATCATATTGGAAACAACAATGGCAGCGGCTGTTTTCCAGCCAATCTGATGTGAGGTAGTACTCATTTAATGATTAAAAGTTAAAATTAAGCCTTCCGAAGAAATAATTCCCCAGTGTTCCCATCTGAACCGGTGCATATTTGAATACTCCATAATATGAATTTTCATAAATCTGGCGGTCCGGGAAGACATCAAATACATTATTGGCACCTACCGTAAAATTGATGCTTTTTGTGATATCATATCCCACACTGATGTCAGTAACCACCTTTGGAGAGAACTCCTGCACCCCTCCAAACGGATAACCATCTCTTATTACTTTGCCAAAATAGGTATTTCTTACGAGAAAATTGAATTTCCCGATTCCATAATTTAATCCTAATGAGGCTTTTGTTTTTGGAGACAGGGTTTCAATAATGTTGATCTGATCAGGACCGAAAAACTGATCCTGAGGAGTTTCTAAATTTTCCGGAAAATGGAAATCTGTAATTTTTGTTTCTGTGTAATTTCCGGCAAGGTTCATATTTAATTTTCCATTCCCAAGAATCCAGTCATAAGAAACCACTACATCTACTCCTTTTGTCTCTGTATCAATAGCATTGGCGAAGAATCTTCCGCTTTCTACCTTAAACTGGTCTAACCTTGAGTCTGTAATATTGCTGGTAATCACAATTCTGTCTTTCACTTTAATCCAGTATCCATCTATAGCGATCGTCAAATTGTTTAAAGGTTTCAGCGTAAATCCAGCACTCGCGTTGATAGAAGTTTCCTGTTTGAGTTTATCAAATCCAAGAATTCTGGCGGCTTCGCTATCATTACTGAATATTCCTTTGGTAACAATCTTTGAGCCGGAAGTAGAAATATCCGCATATGAATTATTGAAATACTGCTGCTGAAGCGAAGGCGCTCTAAACCCTGTTCCAACCGCTGCTCTTACTGCATAATTTTTCACGAATTCATATCGTATGGCCAGCTTTCCGTTCAAGGTATTCCCAAAATCTGAATAATTTTCAAATCTGGCAGCGGCATCAATATTTAATTTTTTATCTAAATCATACGAAACATCAGCATACACCGCAGTGGAATGTCTGTCTTTCTTCAATGCATTGTTGGGAGAAAAACCGATAAAGGATTGAGATCCTCCTGCGCCAAGTACTGTGGATCCTTCAGTGGCAACGTTTCCATTGATATCATATTGGGTATAAGATGCTTCATCGCCGGCTTTGATCTCATATTGTTCAAATCTGAATTCTCCACCGAATGCGATATTGAAACGGTTTATATTTTTGGAAATATCAAGATTCACAGTATTCTGAAGGAAACTATGAGCGCCTGCGTAAAAACGGGTTGGTGATTTTGACCCGAGAGAAGCATTGTTGGTATTGCTCACATTATAATTGAAGGTATTGCTCCCGAAGGTATTGCTTAAGTCAAATAGCCAGTTATTAACATTATATTTAGCCCCTACAGCATAAGAAACATCATATACCTGAGATCCAAGAACTGCCTGAAATCCGTTTGGATAAATGGACGCAACTACATTGGATGTTTCGCTAGGAAGTCTTCTGAAACCAAATCCTTTTCCTTCTTTGATACTGAAACCTCCGAAAGAATATACTTTAAAATTATCATTAAAAGGATATTCTGCATTGAAAAACAACTGTCCCTGTCTGATCTGGGCATCTCCGATCTGAAAATTGAAATCATCACGGGTCAATCCTCGTTCCTTTATCTTCTCATCATCCGCCGCTCTTGCTGCAGCGGGATCATCAGCAAATGCATACGCAAAATTATTCCCGAAAATATCGAGGTCATGGTTTTGAGTTCTTGTGGTTTTGCCCCTGTGGCTTAACTGCAGGGAAAGGTTGATATACCCGTCTTTTTTTCCTAATGAAGTTCCATAATTGACTCCCGCCTGATAAGTATCCCCATCATTTCTTCCGGTCAATCCGTAAGTAAGACTTGCTGAAGCACCTGGATTTTTTTTAAGAATAATATTGATTACTCCTGCAATGGCATCAGAACCGTATTGTGCTGCTGCACCATCCCTTAAAACTTCTATTCTATCAATAGCAATCACAGGAATTGTGCTCAGGTCTGTTCCTACAGAGCCATTTCCCACTGTATTCTGATAGTTGACCAAAGAGGTTGTATGTCTTCTTTTTCCATTCAGCAATACAAGAACCTGATCTGGTCCCATTCCTCTTAAGGTTACGGGGTCAATATGTTCGGTTCCATCAGAAGCTGACTGTCTCACTGCATTAAACGATGGGATCACATAGTTCAGAAGATCCTGAGCTGTCATTTGCGGAGAACTTCTTTGGATTTTGTCAATACTGATAACATCTACAGGAACCGGTGTTTCCAGTTTTGTTCTTTTGACATTACGGTTTCCAACGATGATAATATCTTCTATTTGCTTTCCTTTTTCCTCATTCTCCTGAGCAGCAACCCAAATTGCTCCAAGCAATAATACAGCTGTACTTAATTTTTTCATTTTTGTTCTTGCCAATTAAATAATAACGGTCTGGCGGATATTTCCGCAGCGATTACAAGACTTCAAGAAATGGAATTCATATAAGAATATTGACTTCACTTATCTCCCCCTCAGGGTTGGAATTAGCACCTTTACACTTCTCGAATTGTGCAGGTTGCTAAGGTTTCTTTGGGCCAAATCCCTCCACCTTTCTTGATAAATCTACTGCAAAAGTAGACTAATTTTCTTAATATACAAAAAAGGCAAATCTGCAATACTGCAAATCTGCCTTTTCGTTTATTTAACAATCATCTTTTGAATGGCGGTTCCTGTTTCCGATTTCAGCTGTATCAGATAAGTTCCTGCCGGATAATTGACTTTCACTTCATAAGTTCCGTTTTCTTTATTTAGCTTGAATGAATCCAGTTTCTTACCGGTCATATCAAAAATCAAAATTTCTCCGTTTTTCGCTTTACTGAAAACTAATTTTGCAGTTCCGTTTTGTATCGGATTCTCAGCAATCTGAAGGGATAATTTATTTACAGCGTTTGTATCAATTGCCGACAAGGCACCAGCATAATTCCCGAAGATTCTGAATTCTCCCGGCTGTAAATTGATTGGGGCTGTTGTGGAAGCTACATTCGAAATAGTATCATCCATTAGGTTTTGCCATTGCCCTGTGTAAGGAAAGAAAGGAACAACGTTTTGTGCTGATGTGGTGTAATTGGCCAGTACTACCACATTTTTTATTCCGGTTGTAATAGCCGGATCATAGAGATAAATTCTCGTGATCAATCCATCCGGATCATTAGTCAGATTATTGGATTCTATACTGTATGTTTTAGTTTTAAAAATCTGATGAGTATTTCTGATCGTGATTATTTTAGCCCACGTGTCATATATTGATTTTCTGTTTACATTGGTATCGTATCCCAGAGTAAATGCAACAGGTTTTTCATCGGTTCTGCACCCATTATTGATGGTACCGTCAGCACATCTGTTGATACTGAACTCATAGCCTAATTCCCCAAACTGCCAGATCATTTTCGGACCAGGAATGGTAAAGAAAGTTGCTCCGAAAGTTTTCATTCTTTCAAGAGCAGTATTAAGATTTTTAACATCGTAACTTCCATTAACGGCTCCGTAAGCAAGGTTTTTAAACATAAGCCTTTCTTCATCATGACTCTCTCCATACCCTACAGCTCGCATATTGGTAAAACCATGAAGACTGTGGTTCATTCTGTCATAATTACTGTTGTCTTTATATCCCATGGTATTCTGGTTATAAGGATCAGTTTGTTTATTCCAAAGCATTACTCCTTTCCCTTCTGCTACTCTGTAATTGGCCCATTGCTGTTCTTCTGCATCCGTTCCCAGATGCTCAAAGATCATGTAAGAATTGGGATCAATGGCCCATTGTCTTTCTGCATAATGTTTCATGATATCCACTCTGTCCTGTTGATAGGCATTGGTGCATGCTTCGTCATTTTCGGAACAGCTTTGGGTAAATCCTTTTGTTAAATCCCAGCGGAATCCATCTATTCTATATTCTGTCAGCCATTGCTGAAGACATCTTTCAACGTAATATTGAGTTGAAGGGCTCGTATGATTAAAATCGTTAAACACATTATATGAATGTTTCGGAACCTGATTGAAATAAGGGTTGTTTGCCGCAACATTTCCGTAACCATCTCCATCCGGATCTATATTCCAGAGTCTTACTAAAGGTGAGCGCCCTGTAGCGTGATTAAATGCTATATCCAGAATCACAGCAATTCCGTTCTGGTGGCAGAGATCTACAAATTCTTTGAATTTTTCAGGAGTTCCATACGCTTTATCCAATGCATAATGAAACGAAGTATTGTATCCCCATGAAAGGTTTCCATCAAATTCCATGATAGGAAGTAGTTCTATAGCATTGATCTTTAAGTTCTTTAAATAAGAAATTTTATTGATTAATGACTGCCAGTCCTTTTCCTGTGTAAAATCTCTCAATAATAATTCATAGACCACCAGATCTTCTTTCGCTGGTCTTTGAAAATTGGTAACCTGCCAGTTATAAGCTGTCTGCCCTGTTTTAAACGTTGAAACTTCAAACCCTTGTCCGGCTGGGAATCCAGGCAAATTCGGATAAGTTGAAGCTGAAATCCACGGATCATCATAAGAAGATAAGATTTGTGGTGAATAAGGATCTGCTACTTTTCTCAAATCGTTTGTTCTGTATTGGAAAGTATAGAGCTGCTGAGGGGTCAATCCAATCAATTCTATCCAGTACAGATCCGGATTTGTGGTATCTTTTTTCATTAAATAGGTATCATTCACCACCCAGTTATTGAAACTTCCGATGACATGTACAAAACTTTTCCCCGGTGCATATAACGCAAGTCCTACTTTGGTAGGATCTGTAGGGTGATAATTGATTCCCTGCTTGATCCAGGCTGGAATGGCTTCAGAAACTACATTTCTCGGAACCTGTAAAATAAACGTTGCCGTTTTAGAATTAGCTCCTTCTGTAGCAACAAGTTCCATGCTGGCATCCTGAGTGACGGTATAACTGTAAGAATAGGATTGTGAGGGTGTGGCTGTAGAGTTGACAACAATTCCATTTGCTTTTAACTGAAATGTTGCGTTGGCATTGGTGGCAGCAGTAATATTGATAGAGTTTCCTGCCAGAACAGAAGTCAGGCTATTGGCTAATGGATTGGTAAGATTTAAACTTAAAGTACCCACATTTACAAAAATGTCCGGTGTAGTCTGATGAGATCCCGTTTTATCTTTTAATAAAAATCCGAACCTTCCTATTCCTGTTCTTCCGAAAAAAGAGGTTGGAGCAAAAGTGAGTGAATAGCTATCTGTAACAGCATTATAATTGAGCTTATTCAGATCATTGGAGTTATCCCAACTGCCATTGGTAGGACAATTCTGGCTGTTCTGGTAATTAGTGTCAAAAGACCATGACCAGATATAAATGCTGTTATTGGAAACTCCCCAGGCAGATTCATCAATCTGGTCTCCCGGAACCGTAAGTGTGATAGCATCTGTTTCATTGAATGGATTGGGAGAAATCGTATAACTGATCTGCCCAAAAACAAACATGGTAACAAGCACAAAAACAACGGAATAAAACTTTTTCATTTATTATTTTTTATCGAATATAGTATAAATTTTTCTTCATAACGACTATTCTCATCCCGTTTTCACCAAATATTTCAATTTTCCGGGAAAAAATAAATTTAAAAAAGACTCATGAAAATTTCATGAGCCTCCCAATAAAAGTAATTGTAATGAACTATTTTTTGAACGAAAATCTCTGTTGTTGAAATCCGATTAGTCTTTTATAATTTTTTTAGAAACGGATTGTCCATTCTTTAATTTTAAATCTACGATATATAACCCTGATGGAAGTTCAGCCATATTGATCTGATGATCTGAGAACTGTACATTAATACTTTGTCCTACTGCATTGATAACAGTTGCTTTTTCAATTGCGGAATCTGATTTAACAGTAAGAATTCCTTTTGTAGGATTTGGATATATTCCTATAACAGATTTATTCAGTTTAGTTTCTGAAGTACTTAAAGAAGATGTAGGTTTAATACATCTTACTGACGAACCCTGTCCTCTCATTGCTCCTGCTGATGAATTGGCAATAGTTGATCCGATATACAGATATTTCGCTCCTAAGCTTGATGTATCTGAACTCCAGAAATATCCTCTTTGACCAACGAAAGTAAAGTCCCCATTACTTGAGCTTCTGTATCCTCCTGCCGGTAATTTAAGATTGCTGCTGTAAGCCGTTGCCGGATTACCAATACCTTCAGCTCCTACTAAAGCAGTCCAATCTGCCTGAGAAGGCATTTTCCAGTCTGCTCCTATCGCTTTACAAGGATCTACCCCTACTGATGCATTAACATCCGCAACTGATGCACCAGTCCATGTATCTGAACCTGCAAAACCTGCCCACCATGCCGGAGATCCTGCAATATATAATCCTCCTGCAGCACCAATTCCTTCCGGAGTATTAGGTGAAGGAGCTTGTGCTGTCTGAGAATTTCTAAGCTGGTGTCCGTCATCCCATCTTCCCCATTGGAAAAGATCTCCATATGAATTGGCGTCAGCCACTGATGAAGCAACCTGTATACTTCCCAGATTCTGCTGAAGCCATATTTTTCCGTCAGCACCTCTTACCGTGGAATAAGCTACCTGCTGGCCACGATACATAAAGCTCACACAGCCTGTATCACCCACATTGGTTCCGGGGTCTGTATTGCTGCATGTTTGAGGATTTACAGTCAGAGAAATTCTTTTAACTTTTGTGGCATTATCAGAATAAGCAAGAACAAGATAATTGTGTGCTTTATCTATAGCAAGGTCATTGTATTTTGCTTCACCATCCGAAACAAAATCTCCTCCAAAAGCAACCCAGTTTTGGGAATCATCTAATTTATAAACTGTATTTCTCAGGAAATTATCAGTTTCAAAACGGCTGGCAACTACATATGGTTTCCCGGATTCTGTCACCGCTAAAGCAACGTGCTGAACTTTCCCTTCAGAAAAATTAGCATTTCCAACCTGTACCCAAGAGTTTCCGTCAAATTTTTTAACATTCACTTTTCTGCCTCCTCCTGAGTTTGAAACATAGGCTACATAAATCGTATTAGATCCATCCAAAGCAATATCAGCATTGTATTGTTCTCCTGAAGAAGAAGCATCTGCAGGAGCTCCGCCTACCAAACTCCAGTTTTGCATTGAGCTTGCGCCAGTGCTGTTTTGATACACTTTTAAGCCTCCGGAAACATTACACGTATAGATCATATTATTAGTTCCGATGACCATTTCAGCAAATTCTGCACCTCCTGAAAAGCCCGCGTTTCCTACCTGTTCCCATGTACCTCCAAAATATCTTTTTACCGTTCCGGAACCATAAGATCCATAGGTGAATATAATATTATCAGAAGAAACTGCAGAAGCCTGATAATTTACAGAACTGTCTGTAGCATTCGGAAGTTGCGACCATAAGGATCCGGTAAACAAACGAACTTCCATTCCTGACTCCGGATAACCACGTTGATTGGTATAATAAAGACTGTTTCCATTTGGACTTATTGACAGGGAATTGTAAGTTGCCGTTCCAGTTGTAACCCCCGCGCTTCCTCCTAAATATGACCAAGAATTTCCGTCAAATTTCTGAACAGAACCTCTGGCCACGGAAACATCATAATATGACAGATAATAATTTCCTGAGTTGTCAATCACTAAATTATTAAAACTGCTTCCCCCTGCTGATACATCCTGAATGCCTCCAACATTTTCCCACTGCTGCGCATACAAGCAGCTTCCGGCAATGGTCAGCAATGTTAATCCCGTTCTGATTTTCTGTATTGCAAAATGTAAATCTTTAAACATATAAAATATTATTTTTAATTATTCTAAATTTAATTTAATTTTGCGCAAAAGTACTTCACATTATTAACCTCAAGTTATCATTTTCAAACTTTTTGTTATCCTGAGAAGCACTTTTACCTTAAGTAGTTGTACCATGGCCGTAAAAATGTGTTGTATGAGGAATCAATATAAAAGTGGACTTTTGTTCAGATCCGAAGACATCAAAATCATCATGCAGGAAGATCTGAGTCCTGATCAATCCTTCAAGTCTCATATACTGGAAGGGAAGTCCAGCTTTAATCTTCTTTTTCTGCTGAGTGATGGTATTAATTTGGAAGCTCATGACTGCGGAACCCAATTTTCATTCAAGAAAAATCAATATATTCTCCATTACTCACCCAAAGAAAGTGTTGCAGAGCTATGGACGGAAAACCAGGAAATTCTGAAATTTCTTCAGATTCAGATCAATTATCAATATGTTTTCAACCTCATCAACCCGGACCTCAACCACGAGAATGCAGAAATTCTGGAAAACATGACCCATAATAATTTCATATTCCTTCATAAAGAGACACCGCCGGACATGACGGTTGAAATGCATATGATTGTAAAGGAAATTCTGGGGTACACCAAAAAGGGAATCATGCAGAAGCTATTTATAGAAGCCAAGATTATTAAGCTGCTGATTTTAATTTTTGAGCAGTTCAATGAGAAAAACATTTTGGAATCTACTCCGAAGACTCCAGAAATGATCAGGAAATTCATTGATGAAAATTACCACAGAAATATAAAAGCAGAAGAGATCGGAAAGTATATCGGCATGAATCAGAATATTATCCGAAAGGAATTCAAGGCCCAGTATCATACAACTATTGCCCATTATATCTCTGAACTCAGAATGCTGAAAGCAAAGAAACTGATCACCAACAAAGAGATTATGATCAAAGAAATTGCTATTGAATGTGGTTATGAATATCTCCAGAACTTTACACGGGCTTTTAAAAAGAAATTTGGAATGTCCCCGGAAAGCCTTAGGAATAATAAATAGAAAAACCGCCTAACGAATTAAGCGGTTTTATATATGTTGTTTTGCTTTGATATTACTTTTTCAGAATTCAGGTGAAAAAGCAATGACAATCAATTAATGATGATGTCCGTGATCGTGAAGGAAAGGTCCATTTCCTTTAGGCTCGCTATAGATAACCTCTACACCTTCCTGCTCAGTAATAAGCTTTCTTCTGATATCTTCAGGGTCGAAAGGCTTTACTTTTCCGAAATACTCTTTCAAACCTTCAGTTAGCCACATTGGGATTACTAATCCGAAGAACATAAAAATGCACCAGAATCCTACTAAGAACATAGTAATGAAGAATATAGTCCAAAGGAACTGGTAGAACGGCCAAAATGCTGATAATATCGTTATCATTCTCTTAAAGATTTTAGGCAAAAATAAAGCTTTTTTCTTTTTTACACAAAAGATCAGTGCTCTATTTTATTATTTATTTTAATTTTAAACTAATTAGTGAGCAAGATTTGCGAAGAAATCGTTGCCTTTATCATCGGAAATAATGAATGCAGGGAAGTCTTTTACTTCGATTTTTCTTACGGCTTCCATTCCTAATTCCGGGAAGTCTACTACATCTACAGACACAATATTGTCTTTGGCAAGAATAGCAGCAGGCCCTCCGATAGATCCTAGATAAAAGCCTCCGTATTTATGACAAGCATTAGTAACATCTTTACTTCTGTTTCCTTTTGCCAGCATAATCATACTTCCGCCGTGGCTTTGGAATTCATCCACATAAACGTCCATTCTACCTGCTGTAGTAGGCCCGAAGCTCCCTGAAGCCATTCCTTCCGGAGTTTTTGCTGGTCCTGCATAATAGATCGGGTGGTTTTTGAAATATTCAGGCATTGGTTTCCCGCTGTCGATAATTTCTTTGATTTTTGCGTGAGCGATATCTCTTGCTACGATTAGTGTACCGTTCAGTTTCAATCTTGTTTTGATTGGATATTTGGATAGCTCAGCAAGAATTTCCGGCATTGGTTTATTCAGGTTAATCTCAACAGCTTCTTCTAAGTGTGGAGGGGTATCAGGTAAGAATCTTTTTGGATCCTGTTCCAATTGCTCAAGGAAGATCCCTTCTTTTGTGATTTTTCCTTTGATATTTCTGTCTGCAGAACATGAAACCCCCATTCCTACCGGACAAGATGCAGCGTGTCTTGGAAGTCTGATTACTCTTACGTCATGGGTAAGGTATTTTCCTCCGAACTGAGCTCCGATGGCACTTTCCTGGCAGATTTTCTGAACTTTTGCTTCCCATTCAAGGTCTCTGAATGCCTGGCCGGCTTCATTTCCTTCTGTAGGAAGATGGTCGTAATATTTTGCTGAAGCTTTTTTCACTGCAGCAAGGTTAGCTTCTGCTGAAGTTCCTCCGATTACCAATGCTAAGTGGTAAGGCGGGCAGGCAGCTGTTCCAAGGTCTGAAATTCTTTCTTTAACGAACTCTTCAAGAGATTTTTCGTTCAATAAAGATTTCGTCTTTTGGTATAAAAATGTTTTATTAGCTGAACCTCCTCCTTTTGTTAAGAATAAGAATTCGTAGTAATCTCCTTTTTTAGCATAGATATCAATCTGTGCAGGAAGGTTAGACCCTGAATTTTTCTCATCAAACATTGTCAAAGGCACAACCTGAGAATATCTTAAGTTTCTTTTCTGATAGGTATTGAAAATTCCTTTGCTCAGGTATTCCCCATCCTCTACTCCTGTGTATACATTTTCTCCTTTCTTTCCCATTACGATAGCTGTTCCCGTATCCTGGCATGAAGGAAGAGCTCCCTCAACGGCTACTGCAGCGTTTTGCAGAAGGTTATAAGCAACGAATCTGTCATTATCTGTAGCTTCAGGATCATCAATGATTCTTCTAAGGCTTTCCAGGTGTGAAGAACGAAGCATGAAAGACACATCTGCCATAGCTTCTTCAGCTAATAATTCCAGTCCTTTCGGATCAATTGTTAAAATTTCTCTGTCACCCAGTTTTTCAACCTTTACATAATCTGATGTAAGCTTCTTATACACCGTATCATCTTTCTGAATTGGATACGGATCCTGATATCTAAAGTCCATTCAATTTTTGTTTGTGCAAAAATACGGCTCATTAAAAAAATATGAGTAAAATCAGTCATTTAAATTGATATTTATAATGATTATAAATTGGAGGTTTCTGAGTTTATAAGTACCTTTATAGAAGCTAAATAAATAAAGCCACAGCATTATTTTTTCATCAAAGTTGAATAATGTTTAAAATTTTTATGGCTTTAAAATCAACAGATCATACAAATTTCAACCACTATGAATTACAGAATAGAAAAAGACACCATGGGAGAAGTGCAGGTACCTACAGATAAGCTTTGGGGTGCACAAACCGAACGTTCCAGAAACAATTTCAAAATAGGGCCTGAGGGTTCAATGCCGCATGAAATCATTGAAGCTTTTGCCTATCTGAAAAAGGCTGCAGCTTATACCAATACTGAGCTGGGCGTACTTCCTGCAGAAAAAAGAGATATGATTGCCAAGGTATGTGATGAAATTCTGGAAGGAAAACTTAACGACCAGTTTCCTTTGGTGATCTGGCAGACGGGGTCCGGAACACAGTCGAACATGAATGTCAATGAAGTAATTTCAAACAGAGCTCATGTTAATAATGGAGGAACATTGGGTGAAAAATCTGAAATCCACCCGAATGACGATGTCAACAAATCCCAGTCATCCAATGATACCTACCCTACGGCAATGCACATCGCTGCCTATACAAAAGTTGTGGAAGTAACAATTCCGGCTGTGGAAAAACTAAAAAATACATTGGCTGAGAAATCAAAAGCCTTCAAAGATGTTGTAAAAATCGGCAGAACCCACCTGATGGATGCCACTCCGCTTACTCTTGGACAGGAATTTTCCGGGTATGTGGCTCAGCTGGAATTCGGATTGAGAGCTTTAAAAAATACTTTACCTCACCTTTCTGAGCTTGCATTAGGAGGTACTGCTGTAGGTACAGGATTAAATACACCTAACGGTTATGATGTAAAAGTAGCTGAATATATTGCCCAATTTACCAATCATCCTTTTGTTACTGCAGAAAATAAATTTGAAGCTCTTGCTGCCCATGATGCTATTGTTGAAAGCCATGGTGCTTTGAAGCAGCTTGCTGTTTCTTTATATAAAATTGCTCAGGATGTGAGACTTCTGGCGTCTGGACCTCGTTCAGGAATTGGAGAGATTCATATTCCTGAAAATGAACCAGGATCATCTATTATGCCGGGGAAAGTAAATCCTACTCAGAATGAAGCCTTAACAATGGTTTGTGCTCAGGTTTTAGGAAATGATACGACAATTTCATTTGCAGGAACTCAAGGGAATTATGAACTGAATGTTTTCAAACCTGTAATGGCTTACAATTTCCTTCAGTCTGCTCAACTGATTGCTGATGCATGTATTTCCTTCAATGATCACTGTGCGGTAGGTATCGAACCGAATCATGAGAGAATTAAAGAGCTTGTAGACAAATCTTTAATGCTTGTTACAGCTTTAAATACTCATATCGGATATGAAAATGCGGCTAAAATTGCAAAAACAGCCCATAAAAATGGTACAACTTTAAAAGAAGAAGCCATCAACCTTGGTTTACTCACTGCTGAGCAGTTTGACGAGTGGGTAAAGCCTGAAGATATGGTAGGGAGTTTAAAATAATGATTCTATAACTGATACAATGCAAAAACTCCGGGAGCTTTTTCCGGAGTTTTCGTTTTGCTGTCAAAATGTATTTAATCTAATCCGATGGCCAACCCAAATATCAGCGCTTTATCATTTTTGAAGTAACTGTCTTTAAAGAAATTACTGAAATCTTTTTTAACAAACAGACTGAAACTGTTATATGAGAATGTAATCTGTGCCCCATATACAAAAGGATTCACCTGATAATTTCCACGGTCTCTGGTTTCACCATCAATTCCTTTTACAATATTGTTGGTAGACATTTTTACCCCGCCATATACATTGGCTCCAATTTTAAATCCTGTATAATAACTTCTGTACTGGATATCCATTCCGGCATTTTTAAGCTTGGAGAAATTATACTGTACCCCAAGAGGAACCATAATATACCCGGTTCTCAGCTTACTTTTCTCAAGGTTTTCGCTGTACTGAGCCAGAGCAACCCCCTGATTTGCATTTCTTATAAACATCATATTATTATCCGCTCTTACTGTTCTCCAAGAGAATCCTAACCCTGAAGTAATTGCCCAAGGGCTTGTTCTGCTAAGCTGGTAATTCAGTTTCAGACCAAATTCCAGATTATTGGCATATCCTATGTTTTTATCCAGTTCATTATCGGGAGAGCTATTTGTCAATGTCATAATTCCGTAAGAGAAATATCCTGTAAAGCTTCTGCTGGGACGGAATTTTTTCAACAGTTTCTCTTTAAGCTCTTCTTTAGAGGTAACATCTGTATTCAGAAGGGAATATCTTACCTGTTTCTGAATAACGTCATCCAGATCAAACCCAAGCGCCTCAATTCTTTTATCCATTTTCTCAGAATAGCGATCTGCAATCTGAGCTTTTTCTCTGTCAAAATCTGCTTTATCAAGGTTTCTTGCCTGCAAAACTACCAGTTCTTCTTCCATCAGTTTCTTTTCTTCCTGAATAATGGTATTGATTTTTGTGGCATATTCTTCCACTTTCTCTTTTACAATAGGACTTACCTCAGTATCTTTTTTAGAAGACAGGTTAATATTCAAAGCCTTTTGTGCATGGAATGATGCTGAAATAGAGCATAGCAGTCCCATTACGATTAATTTCTTGATCATATTATTAATTTTTAATTTTTTACGGACAAATTATCTGGCATTTAAATCAATAGTGGTAGCCACATTACTTCCATCCTTTGTTTTTTCGATAACATCTTTATGTTCTACTGAAAAAAGGAGTGTAGAAGGATCTACATATTTTTTCTTTTTAACCGGAGTTTTTAAAGAATCAGCTTTTGCCAGAAGTTTTGGATTAGAAATCTGAGGAATTTCTATTTTTTTTACTGCAGTTTCTCTGGGAATAAGTTTACTCTGATCTATTACTACTGCGGAAATCATTTCTTCTTTATCTTGGGAAGGTATCTTCTTTACTTCCTTTTTATCATTATTCTGAGCAGCCAGAGCTGTATTATCTTGAGCCTCATTTTTTATAATTTGACCTGCCTTATTTTCTTCTGTTTTCTTTACTATTTCAGGTTGAATTTCTGAAGGTTGATTGAGAAAAAACAGAACGGTTCCTAAACTCAATGTCAAGATCAGACAGGCAGCCACTAAAACCCAGTTCATTTGTGATTTGGGACGGTTATTGTTGCTGTTTTGAACCTCTATTTCAGACCACAGATCACGGGATGGAGCAATCTCTCTTTCTTCGATCTGTTTTTTGATCTGACATTCAATATTATCCTTAGACGTTTTCATTTTTTACTTTTTTTTGTTGTTGAAAGTAAATCTTTCTTAATTTTTCTTTTGCTCTGAACAGCTGTGTTTTACTGACAGCCATTGAAATCTGCAAAGTATCAGCAATTTCCTGATGAGAATATCCTTCCAGGACATAGAGGTTAAAAACCATCCTATAGGCATCGGGAAGCTGATCCAAAAGGTCCTGTGCATTAAAGTCACAATCAATCTCCGGTTCGTGAATGTCTTCATGAAAAGATTGGTTGATCTCATCCAGATAGAATACCGTTTTATGGCTTTTGATAAAATTCAGGCATTCGTTAACGACAATTCTTCTTGCCCAGCTATCCAGGTTCGACTCTCCTCTGAAGCTTTCTATGTGCTTAAAAATTTTACAGAATGCTTTAATGAGACAATCTTCCGCCTGGTACAAATCGCTCACATAGCTTTTGCTTACACTAAGGAATCTCTTGACATTCTGTTCATAGAAAATCTTCTGTGCAGCCGGATCCTGTTTCTTCAGGAGGCTCAACAAATCATTCTTTTTATTTCCGAACAAAAGTTTCATGCTTATGCTGTTTCTATATTAAAGACAATGAAAACAAAAAAAGGTTACAACTTTTTTAAAAAAATTTCCTGTTTAATACAATGAGTTGATTTTTTTTATTCAGAGTTACAAATTCTATCATCTTTTTTATTCAAAAAAACAGAAGAGCGGTTCTATATAAAAAACTGAAATACAATTTTTTAAACACAAGTAACTTATATTTATTTTTTCCTATATTAGGGATATAATTAACTCAAAACTAAACCCATGAAAAATTTAAAAAAATTAGACAGAGAAAATTTAAAAGCTGTATTAGGAGGAGACTTTACGTGTCTTGGTAATCTTTACTTAGTAGAAGCTAACGGTTATTATGCCTGCTGTACAAAACCTAATGTAGATCCGTGCAATACGTCTGCAATGTGTCTGACTCCTGTTGGTATGTGTGACTCTGGTATTCCAGCTTAACAATATTAAAGCAATACCATGAAGCATTTAAAAAAATTAAAAAGAGAGAATCTGAAAACAATTAAGGGAGGAAATACACCATTTTGCGATATGTATCTGGTACAATTCAACGGATATTATGCATGCTGCAGTGTACCTACAACCAATCCCTGTGAACTGAAAAAAAGAGAGTGTCTGGTGGAAAACGGAATGTGTGATTCATACAATCCGGGAAATCCGGTATAATTTCTGTAAAAGTAATTGATAAAAGGCTGCCTTACTTATGAGACAGCCTTTTTTATTGTTTTATCCAGAGAATTCATCAAGCATATTTCTGGTAGGAACAAAAAAAAGTGTTCCGGTAACTGATGTGCTGAAATCTAAAATTCTGTCATAATTTCCTGGAGGATCACCTATAAACATATGGGTCAACATCTTTTTTGTTGTTGTAAATGTACTTGAGTAGGCAATAAAATAGGTTCCGAATTCATTAGTAGAAGGATTTCCAAAAGGCATATTATCTCTGACAATTTTCAATTCTTCTCCATTTTCTCCTTCGATATTGGCTAAAGCAATGTGTGAGTTGGAAGGTTTTACATCATCAGACATTTCAATATCGTTTTCTTTTGATCTCCCGATGACCTTCTCCTGATCCTCTGTTGACAAACCTTTCCATGCATCCATATTATGCAGGTATTTCTGAACGAAAAGGTAACTTCCACCTTTATACTGAAGATCCTCATCTCCGATCTTTGCAAAATAATCACGGTCGTCTCCATGCGGATTTTCTGTTCCGTCTACAAATCCAAGAATAGAACGTGCATCCCAATATTTAAAGCCATGAATTTCCAGAATACTTTCCGCCGCAGAACTTAATAGTTTGGATATTTCCACAGCCATATCGAAAATCAGGCTTTTATTGTCTGCTCTTAAGTGGAAATGAAGGTCTCCGGGAGTAGAAACCGCGGTATGCTTCATCCCCTTTATTTCTTCAAAATTGATTAATTCTTTTGGCAGTGGTGTCGGAAGCTCCAGTTTTCTCCATGCTTCTGCACCAATTCCCATTACACAGCTTGCTCTACTGTCCGGGAAACGGTTAAACACTGAATTATTAAGATTTAAAACCAATGCGCATAGTTCCTGAAAAATATCTTTAAGCTCTGGGCTGTCATGAAGTTTCCAGACCATGAAAATAGTATTGCTGTTTGGATAATCTGTTACATTCTGTGACTCTATCGTATTCATACCTCTATTTTTGTGGTATTAAATATCCGAAACAGAAACCTGATCTGCAAAATATTGTTCCAAATCTTTCAATGTTTCCGGGTTGGTCTGAATATCTTTTACCAAAAGACCTTTATTCACCACCACAATTCTGTTACATACTTCTGTGGTATGGGAAAGATCATGACTGGAAATAAGAAAAGTAACGCCATCCTGTTTTGATAATTCTTTGATCAGGTTTTTCAGCTTGATCTGTGTAGAAGGATCCAGGTTGGCAAAAGGCTCATCAAGGATAATAATTTCAGGATTTCCAATAATAGCCCCTACAATTCCTACCTTTTTCTGATTTCCTTTTGAAAGGTCTCTGACGTATTTCCCGGATTTAAGGATTTCCCCATTGAAAAAATCATGAAAAGGCTTCAGAAATTCGTCTACTGATGCTTTGTTCTGCCCTCTCAACTCTCCAATGAAGTAAAAATATTCCTCAGGAGTAAGATAACCGATAAGAAATGTATCATCTACAAAGGCAGAAACTTTATTTTTCCATGCTTCAGATTCATCGACTTTAATTCCATCAATGCTTACAAATCCTGTAGTAGCCTGAATTAAATCCAGCATCAGGCTGAAAAGGGTTGTTTTTCCTGCTCCGTTATTTCCCACGAGACCAAATGTTTCCCCGTTTGAAATTTCAAGATGTTCAATATTAAGAACTGTTGATGTTCCGTATGTTTTAGATAAATTTTGTATGTTGATCATGGCTTAACTTATATTTTTAAATGCATCCAGTGTGCTGTATTTTTCTTTTTTATAAAGTTTCACAATAATATCGAAGATTTTCTCTCTCAGGAAAAACCCTACAATTCCGATAACTGCAATACTTATGACTCCTCCGGTAATTCCCCACAAAAATTTTGTTAAGGCAAATACTCCCATTGGAAGAAGCATTTTAGGAATCAACAAGAGCATAGCGATCATATTGAAGCTCCCTTTCTGTCCCAATCTTTTTTCTTTTGTATTAAGGTCAATCTGAGTTTTATTGAAAGCTCCGGACCACAGGGTAAATTGAGAATTCACGCCAATATTATATAATCCTGCGGCAAAAAATGTAATGTAAACCTCCCAGCCGAAGTAGGCATAGCAAAGCGCTATAATGATAGAAATTCCTGTTACAATATTCATCAGCCACCATTTTGCTTTTAAATATTCTTTATAAGGAACATTCAGGGTCATCATCAACGGATAATATGAGCTGTCAAAAGCGGGAACTCTCTGCCCGAACAGAAACTGAAAACCTCCTGTTACAAAAAGTCCCATAACCATCATCATTGCGGGTGTTTTGTACATTGAAGAAGTAAACATCAGCAGTCCGTAGAACAGAAACATAAAGCTGCCCAGCAAAATCCCTTTAGGTACTTTATTACGTCTCAGCATTTTAATATCATTATTGATAAATGTTCCGATAACTCCATATTTATTCAGGAAAGCAATATTCTCTGTTTTTCCAACTGTTTTCTTTGCCTCAAGCCCCTGATCAAGGTAAAATTCATTACGAAGATAACGGAAACAGATCCACCACAACATTACGAACAAAGCAACAGGTATCAGTGCAAAGTAAGGTTTCTCATAGAAACTGAAGAAAATTGATTCGGAATAAGACAGAACCGGAATTATTTTATAATATCCCAGCATTCCTATGCCCAAAAAGCATATTCCAATAATCACCGCCAGGGTTTCTTTACCATTGAAAAAAATATTGATGAAATTATTAAGATAAAGTAACGAAATCACACCTATAAGCCACACCAACACCCCTAAGATACTATATCCGTTGAATAAGGCAATCAATGAAAATGTGATAAAGAATAAAGAACTCAGCCAGCTGAATGCTGAAAGAAAAGTTTTGGCCAGCATATAATTGACCAGCGTATTCTTTCTGATGTTCATGGTAAGGAAGGGTTTAATATTCTGAGTAGGAATTTCCTGCCAGAGATATTTAAGAACAAGATCAATAATCCAGGCAACAATCATGAATTTTGAAACTACCTTTACAGGATTCTGGTGCATCTCCTCCTGTATGTAGAAAAAGGCAATAAAAGCCCCACCTACAAGACAGCCCACGAAATAGAGTATTCCAATAAAACGGAGAATTTTCATGGTCAGATTGATCCCTAAAGATGTACCACGGAAGAAGCTTTTTATTTCAAGCCTAAGGAACTTTAGAAACATATGTTAGTTTTTTACATTAGTAAATATAATGTAAAATATGTTACAAAGTTTTAAAGAAAAGTGTGATTTTATGGTTATCCTATAAGCTCTTTTGCCTGTGCCAGAGCAGCTTCTGTAATTTTGCTTCCGGAGAGCAGCTGGGCAATTTCATTCAGCTTTTCTTCGTTGCTCAAAGGAATTATAGTAGATTGTGTTCTGCCTAAAACATCCTGTTTTACCACTTTATAGTTATCATTTCCTTTTGCTGCAACCTGCGCCAGGTGTGAAATAACGATCAGCTGCATGTCTTCAGACATTTCTCTCATAAGGTTTCCGATCTCTTCAGCTACTTTTCCTGAAACTCCGGTGTCAATTTCATCCAGAATTAAAGTTGGCAATTCATCACTTTCAGCGATAATCTTCTTTACAGCCAGCATTACTCTTGATCTTTCTCCTCCGGAAATAGCAGTCTGGATAGGTTTTAAAGGGAAACCGGAATTGGCCTGGAATAGCAGCTGGATATTTTCTTTTCCAAACTGATTGAATTCCTGAGCATCCTGCAGTTCTATATCTACTTTTGCTTTTTCAAGACCTAATTTTTTCAGCAGGCTTTCTGCTTTTTTGATGAAAACAGAAACATTTTTATGTCTGTTCTTGGAAAGCTTTCCAGCAAGAGTTTGAAGTGTTTTTTCTTTTTGAGAAATATTTTCTTCTGTTTCTTCAATCTGTGCTTCCAGCTCTGAGGCTCCTTTCTGGTCTCCTGCCAGCTGGTTTCTGATTTCAATCAGTTCATTAAGATCTGATACATTATGTTTAAGAAACAGGGCGTTTATTTTATTATTCAAATCGGTAAGATATACCAGATTTTCAGGATTGATTTCAACTTTTTCTGCCGCATGTTCAAGTTCAGAAATGATATCCTTCAGCTCTACAAAAGAGGTTTCCAGCCTTTCATCAAGCTCTGCGAAACTGGTAGAAACTTCAGAAATTTTTGAAAGCTTGTTGGTAGCTTCATTAAAGAATGACAGAATTCCTATTTCTTCCTGATGGAACCTGGATAGGATCTGGCCTACGTTTTCGGAAATCATCCCTGCATTTTCCTGAATAGAAAGCTGGTTCTGAACATCTTCATAGTCTACATCATCAAGCTTGAGTTCCTCCAATTCGTTAAGGAGAAATTCTTTATAATCACTTTCTTTATTGGATTCTGAGAGTTGGATTTTCAGTTTTTTCAAAACCAATTTAAGGCTCTGAAAGTCAGAAAATTCCTGTTGATACTCTTCAATGATATTTTTATTACCGGAAAGTCCGTCTATGATTTTAAACTGATATTCTGATGTAAAAAGATTGGATGTTTCAAACTGGGAATGAATATCGATCAGCTGTGAAGAAAGCTCTTTAAGGATATCCAGCGTTACCGGCACATCATTGATGAAGGCACGCGATTTCCCTGATGGAAGGATTTCTCTTCTTATAATCGTCTGAAGCTCGTAATCCAGATCATTTTCAATAAAGAATTTCTTAAACTGGTTGTTCAGGGAAAATTCAGTTTCCACCACGCTTTTCTCTTCAGTTTTGGCAATAGATTTTACATCTGCTCTTTCTCCTAAAATAAGTCGGAGCGCTCCTAAAATAATAGATTTACCTGCTCCCGTTTCACCGGTAATAACCTGTAAACCATTATTCAGAGATACTTCAAGAGTATCAATCAGGGCAAAATTTTTAATGTAAATTCTCGAAAGCATTGATAATCCGGGTTATAATCCAATTTGAGTTTGAACTGTAAAAATAAGTTTTTTTTTAATGAATTGAGAAAATGTTTAAGTGCTTTCTGCTTCTCAAAATTTTTTATCGCTTATTAAATGGATTTCGAACTTACACCTTCCACTTATTCCACTTATTATCAATATTTTTTGGTGAAAGAATAATCATTGTCTGTTTAAGATCATTCAGAATCAAACCTCCATTATTTCCGGAATTGAATATATTGAAGATTTCATCACTTTTTGTATCCATAAACAGATTAAAGAAAAATGCCTGCTGAAACGTGTTTTCGTACATTTTCAATTGCATCAGGGCATCAAAGATCACTTTTTTCCCGGCAGTCTGGTCCTGATTAAAAAGGTTATCCATTCCGGCTCTGTGGTAAGTATAAATTGTAGAACGCAACTGGTTCCAGTTAGGATTCATAATTTCATTAATCAAGATAGAACGGCTTCTTGGTTCATTGATAGTATTCCAGCCTTCATAGTTTCTGTTCTGGGAATTCTGAGCAATCTGCTGTGCTTTTGCGTACCATTGAGATCCTCCCATAGACTGGAAACTATCTGCATCTATCCCCAAAATAAGATAAATATAGAAGCTGACCACATCAGTAAGATTTTTCCCCGAAAACTGCCTTTCATTAAAAATAAGACTTTCATTCTCAATATATTCAAAACCAAATCTCTGATCCTGAAGGTTAATCAAAGGGGATTCGTAAGTTGTATTATAAACAGGGCGCATAGCCTGAACTACAATGGATCCTTTGAATCTATTTCCATCTCTTTCTCCAATAACAACGGAAAAACCACATTTTATTTTTTCAAAATTCTGAAGCTTTTTCCCTGTCCAGCTGGTATTATTGATAAAATCCCTGAGACTTTTCTCCAATGCTTTAAACGCCTGCTGATTACTCCCTCCTACCTGTTGGGAATTTACCTGAACGGTTGCCAACAGCTCCTGGGAAAAACTTTGGGTATATATGAGAAACAGAAAAAATAAGCTTATAATTTTTTTCATTGTCTATTAAAAATTGAGAACGGAAATTTATTAAAATTATTTTAAAAGTTGAGATTCAACAAAATTGAGAATATCTTTCGCTACGTCATCTTTGGATTTCAGGTCGAATTCTTTTTTCTCCGTTTTGGTAAATATCCTTATTTTATTGGTATCATTCTTAAACCCGGCACCTTCGTCACGCAAAGAGTTTAAAACAATCATATCCAGATTCTTCTTCTCCAGTTTTCCTTTTGCATTTTCTTCTTCATTTTGGGTTTCCAGTGCAAAACCTACCAAAAACTGGTGCGTTTTCTTTTCTCCCATCGTTTTAAGGATATCCGGATTCTTAACCAGCTCAATCGTCAGGTTATCATCATTTTTCTTGATCTTTTCTTTCGCAACTTCTTTGGGTGCGTAATCAGCTACCGCAGCACTTGCAATACCGATATCTATTTTATCATAGAATTCAAATACTTTTGCCAGCATTTCTTTTGCTGAAGTTACTTTATGAAGCTCAACCTTTGGATCATTAATGGTTTGGAAACTCGGCCCCGAAATAAGAATAACTTTTGCCCCTCTTTTTGAAGCTTCTTCGGCCAGGGAAAACCCCATTTTTCCAGAGGAATGATTTCCGATGAATCTTACAGGATCTATAGCTTCATAAGTAGGGCCAGCTGTAATTAAAACAGTTTTCCCTTCAAGGCTCTTGGAATGGCTGTTTGCTGTAAAATAATGTTCAACAGTATTAAAAATTGTTGACGGTTCTGCCATCCTTCCCTGCCCGACCAACCCGCTGGCCAGCTCTCCGTTTTCCGCAGGAATTATAATATGTCCAAAACTTTCTGCGAGTTCCAGATTCTTTTTTGTAGAAGGATGTGCATACATATCAAGATCCATTGCAGGAGCAATAAAAACAGGGCACTTTGCAGACATATAAGTTGCAATAACCAGATTATCACACATCCCGTGAACCATCTTAGACAGTGTATTGGCTGTACAGGGAGCTACGATCATAACATCCGCCCACAGTGCCATTTCCACATGGCTGTTCCATGTTCCGTTATCGCTGTAAAATTCTGAATACACCGCTTTTTTGGATAGTGTAGACAGGCTTAGTTTTGTCACAAAATGTTCTGCATCAGGAGTCATAATAATCTGTACTTCTGCTCCTTTTTTCACAAAATCCCTTATCAAAAAATGAATTTTGTAGGCTGCAATTCCACCAGAGACGGCGATAAGAATCTTTTTACCGGAAACACTCATTGAGTTTTAATTTTTGAAGTACTAAAATACTTATTTTTTCCCACACAATCTGGCTTTAAAACGATAAAGGTCATAAAAGAACTGATTTCCTTTATGACCTTCATTTATAAAAACACAGAAGATTTATTTTCTCTCTTCTGTTTTTCTGAAATAAACATCTTCGTTTAACCACTCTTCAATAGCGATTGAAGTTGGCTTTGGAAGCTTTTCGTAATGTTTAGAGATCTCAATTTGTTCTCTGTTTTCGAAAACCTCTTCTAATGTAGAATTGTGAACCGCAAATTCATCTAATTTGTTGTGAAGTTCCGTACGGATCTCCGCATTGATTTGCTCTGCTCTCTTTCCCATGATAACAATAGCTTCATAGATTGAACCTACTTTATCTTCAATCTTATCTTTATCGTAAGTAATTGTATTTACTTCTGCTTTTGTATCTTTTACACTCATTTTGAGAAAATTATTTTTATTTTAAGACGACAAATTTACGAATTATCTTTGAATTTTGAAAGTCGCTGCTGGAGGAGGGGTCTTAAGTGCTGCACTGTCCCTCTGTAACTGCATTGCTTTCTTTTCATTGCTAATCTGATCTTTAACTTGCTGCTCCGTTTTACCTTGATCAGCCAATTTTTCAGCTTCTTTTTTCTGTCTTGCTGTCAAAGCTGCAATTCTTGCATCTGTTTCTTTTTTAACGACAGCAAAATGTTCTTTTTCCTTTTCCAGTTTTTCCCTAAGATCTGTAGCTATTTTAGAATATTCTGTATTAGGAAGTTCTTTCTCTACAAATCTTGTATAAGTTAATGCACTTTCAATACGTTCTGCTTTAAGATTATAGATTGACTTCATCGCCAGTTCATAGCGGGATTTCATGATATAATCATAAATTTTTGAGCGAAGTTTTGTACTTGGGAAATCTTCCAGAACGTTTTCCAATGCTACGTTTGCGGCTTTATACTCTCCCATTTTGAAGTACTGTCTTCCATTTTCATATGCTTTAAACTCAAGCTTATAAGACAATTCATCAATTAGCTGGCTGATATTCTTAGATCTTTCAGAGTTTGGATAATTGTTAAGGAAATCCTGAAGCTCATTGATCGCCAATTCTGTACTAGACTGATCTAAGTTGTAATCCATAGACCCTTCATAATAGCACAATGCAGACATATAGGCTGCTTCTTCAGCTCTCGGATCTTTTGGAAAACTAACTGCAAAATTTTTGAACTGGTGCCCCGCCAGCTTATAGCTCTTATCATAATAGTTGGCATAAGCAGTGTTGAAACCTACATTCGGGAAATCATCTGTTCCTGCCACAAGATTTGCAAGTCTGTCATAAAGAGCCAATGCATTTTTCCACTTTTTCTTAGCAAAGTTTTCATTAGCTGCCTTCAAGATAAATTCTTTATCAGCACTCCTCATTGCTCTTTCCTGCTGGCTTACACAAGATGAAATCACCGCTACAGCAAAAAGACCTAAAATATATTTTTTCATATAAAAAGTTCAACAGTTTTCGGATTATACAGCCGATTTACTAATTTGCAAAAATATAACTTTTTTGTCAATAGATTTTTTTTTATGAATATTTAACGTAATTTTAGTCTGCAGCGTATCCCAAAATTGCAAAAACACTTAATAAAAGATTCATTCGTACCTTTTTTTCAGCTTCTTTGGTATATGTTTCTTCATTTTTACTCGGAACATATAGCTCATAGAAGTTTTTATTCCTGATTACAAATAAAGTGGATCCAATAATCATGGTAAGGATATCTTCAGGCTTGGGAGTAAAAGTAAAAACACTGGAAGCTACTCCTTTTTTAATGACTTCATCCAGTTTTTTTACAAATAACTGGTAGAAATCAAGCAATTCATCTTTCAGGTTTTCTGTATGGCGAAGTTCCTGAGTAACAAACCCATGGAAATAGTTATACTTAAACAGCTGAGAAACAATATATTTGATCATTTCCCGCATTTGCATTTCCGGTTTCCCATCTTTAATGGTATCTGCAAATTCTGAAAAATTCTCTCTGGTCTTCAGTACTCTGTACTGGTAGAGATAAGACATCATTTTCTCTTTAGAACCGAAGTAATAAGAGATCATGGCGACATTAATATTTGCTTTGGAACAGATATCCCTTACAGAAGTACCCTCATATCCTTTTTTTGCAATGAGTTCTTCTGCAATATCCAGTATGTGAATCTGTTTTTCCGTAAATTTTTTTTTCATGAAGTGTACTTTGAGTAAAGTTAAGAAATTTTTAACACATTTATAAACGATCGTTTAATAATTTTAGATTAAATCTTAAAAATTCTTATTTTTGAATATGGAATTTTTTGATTTTCACCATCATAAAAAATATATCAGAAACGGAATTTACAATCTGTCGAAAGAAATTCCGCCTGATTTCCCTTATTCCGTAGGTATTCACCCAAAAGATATTGATGTTAATACTATAGAACAGCAATTTTCATGGATGCGAAACATGATTTCTGAAAACTGTTTTGCTATTGGTGAATGTGGTTTGGATTCTTTGGTTTCCATAGATCAGAAAATTCAGGAGGAGATTTTTTTAAGACAAATAAAAATCGCAAATGAGGTAAAAAAGCCTTTGATTATTCATTGTGTAAGAAAATTTTATGAGGTCATTTCTTTTAAAAAGAAGGCCGAACAGCCAATGGTTATCCATGGTTTCAATAAAAAACGCACAATTGCCGAAGACCTTCTGAGTAATAATTTTTACCTGAGTTTTGGAAAAGCTGTTTTGTATAATTTATCTTTGCAGGATATTATAAAAACCACTCCATTAGACAGAATCTTTTTAGAAACTGACAATGAAGACTTTAACATTGAAGAATTGTACATTAAAGTTTCGGAAATAAAGGGCATTTCTCCGGAACAACTGAATGAACAAATTTTAGAAAATTTACACTCAATAAAAAATGGATAAATACTGGCTGGAAAGAACTGAACTTTTGATAAAAGAAGAGGGATTGGATAAGTTGATAAAGGCGAATGTACTTGTGGTAGGCCTGGGCGGAGTAGGTTCTTTTGCCGCAGAATTTCTTGCGAGAGCCGGAGTAGGAAATATGACGATTGTAGATGGTGATACGGTAGACATTACTAATATCAACAGACAGCTGCCTGCTCTACACTCTACTATCGGAAAACATAAGGTGGATGTGGTTGCTGAAAGGCTTCTTGACATCAACCCACAGCTTAATTTAACGAAAATCAATGAATTTCTGAATCCGGAGAGAATGGATGAAGTTCTGGATTCCGCAAAATTTGATTATGTTTTGGACTGCATTGACAGCGTTACTCCAAAACTTTGCTTGATTATTGCGGCCAAAAGAAGAAGGATAAAAATCGTAAGTTCAATGGGAGCCGGCGGAAAAACTGATCCAAGCAAAGTAATGGTAAGAGACATCAGCAAAACAGAACATTGCCACCTTGCAAGACAAGTAAGAAAAAGGCTGAAAAAAGTAAAAATTGATAAAGGAGTTCGTTGTGTTTTTGCCAATGATATTCAGGATGAAGAAAGTTTGAAAATGACTGACGGAACCAATTATAAAAGATCTTTTTACGGAACAATAAGCTATATGCCTGCTATTTTCGGACTATACACCGCTTCAGAAGTGATTAATCATTTATTAAATCAGGATTAAATTTTACACTCTGTAAATGACAAATTCCAAGTATCCCAGAGCGGAAAAGCTCAAAAAAAATACTGAAATCAGTTTGCTTTTTGATAAGGGCAAATGGAGAACCAGCGGAAATCTGAGAATTATTATTCTGAAAGATAAGCCCAATCTTCCTGTAGAAGCCCCCAGATTTGGAGTCTCTGTTTCTAAAAGATATTTTAAAAGAGCTGTACACAGGAACCGCATCAAAAGATTGCTTAGAGAATGCTACCGTTTGAATAAGGATTTATTTAAACAAGCCTTCGGAGAAAAAACGATGGCTATGTTATTTTGGGCATCCCCTGAAATACCTCCGAGATTTCAGGATGTGGAGGCTCAATTTATAAAGCTTTGTGAAGCACAAAAAAAATAATTTTTCATTAGAATAAGAGATCTGTGAGGTATTTTATCTCGCAGATTATGCGAATCAGGCAGGTTTTTTATTTTCCCACAGATCATACAGATTTACACGGATGATTGTGTAGATACTTTGTTTTTTATTCTATAATAAATCACGAATAGCAAAGCTTAAAACTCGTATCCCGTATCTCGTATCCGAAACTCTGAAATTAATAGCACTCCAAATATCATATTCTTTTTGTAATTTAGGGAAAACATTAAATCTGAAAATTAATATGTTAGATAATATTCCCTATTTTTCTTATATCATCAGTGCATTTATTGGAATTGGATTGGCCGCTGCTACGGGATTTAGGGTATTTCTCCCGATGTTTATCGTAAGCCTTGCGTCTTATTTCAACTGGATTCCTATGAATGAGCATTTTGAGTGGCTTGCAGGTCTTCCTGCGTTGATTACAACAGGAATTGCTACAGTAGCCGAGATCCTGGCCTATTATATCCCTTTTATTGATCATTTGCTGGATGCGGTCTCTATTCCGATGGCGACGGTAGCAGGTTCTATATTATTTGCCAGTCAGTTTGCTGAACTGGGAACGTTTCCACAATGGGCACTGGCGTTAATTGCGGGTGGAGGTACAGCAGCCACAATCAGCTCCGGATTTGCAGGAATACGGGCAGCTTCTACGGCAACAACCGGAGGATTGGGAAATTCTGTGGTAGGAACCACGGAAACAGCCGGAGCAGGTCTTATGTCTGTTCTTGCCATGGCAGCACCGGTTATCGCAGCAATTTTTGCAATAATTATATTAATTCTTGTTATTGTTTTTGGGCGGAGAGCCTGGAAAAAATTAAGAGGAAATAAAAATAGCCCACAGAATTTATAAATAAAAAAAGGTACTGTTTAGAGCAGTACCTTTTTTATTTAATTTTTACTTCTGAAGTCCTTAATATCCTGAATTTTAGATTCAAAATATTCTTTTTTCTCAGGATTCTTTTTGATTAGTATTTCAAACGCTTTTATCGCTTTTGTATATAATTTCTGTTCAAAATAAAGATTCGCCAGCGTCTCTGTCATCAAGTGCGAGATATCGTCGTTCTTTTCTTTAACAACATAGGAACTTTCTTCTTTTAGCTGGCTGATTCTAGGATTATTCTCAATAAAGGCTTCAATAGCCTTTTCTATGATTTCAGTTTTTTCCTCCTTTACGATTTCTTCCGTTCTGTCAATCTTAAGCCAGCTTTGCCAGGTGTTGATAAAACCGGGAACATTACTGTCTAATTTCGGCTGTGTTGTTTCCTTCATAGTAACTTCCTGCATTTGCTCTACAGGTTCTTTTTTACCTTCCTTCTGCGTTTCTTCAACCTTGAGGGTAGAAATATCGGTTCCAAAGAAAGAAACATTCATCACAGGTACTTCTTCTTTTGAAATTTCTGCAGCTATTTTTTCTTCCTCAGATGATTCAACAGCGCCTGTCTCTTCTTCTACAGGCAGAGTTTCCTCCTGAACCGCTTCTATAACAGTTTTTACGGTTTCTGAAGGCTGTACCTCTTCGATTATTATTTCCGGCTTTGCTGCAGTGATTATTTCTGATGCTGGAGTTTTTACTTCAGGAGCCGGTACTTCTTTAGATTTGCTGATTAATGAATCAGGCATATTGGATTCCAAACTCATTGGCTTCCATACAGACTGAACTTCGAAAGTTTCTTCTTGTTCTTCTTCTTTTTCCTCAGCAATTTCAACTTTAGGTTCCTCTTCTAAAGGTAATTGATTCTCAGCAGTTTCTTCCTGAGCCTTCTCTTTTCTGATTTCCTCAGGTTTGTCTTCACTTGTTGACCAGAAATGGAAATTTTGGGTTTCAGCAAAGCTTATTTCATGGTCTTCAACCACTTCATGCTCTGCCTTTTCTTCCTGAGGAACAGGTTTAGCCTCCTTCATCTTTTTCTCAACTTCTTCAATCAGACGTCTCATCTCCTCTTCATGCTTATTCACATGAGGCTGGGAAACTTCAGCTGTTTCAGAAATTTCTTCGTTGTTGGCCTGGATTTTAACATCAGGCATGAATGAATCTGTTCCATGGAAACTTACTTCGGCATCGGATACTTCTAATGATGATTCTTCTTCATTATTATTTCCTTCTTCAGCAGAAATCGGACCTTCATCAACAATGGTTTCTGACGTAAAGTTTTCTCCTGCATTCTCTTCTACTTCTGCTTGTATTTCTTGCGGAGCAGGTTCTTCATCAGAAACAGATATAGTTTCGTTATCGGCTGATCCTGCTACTGCTTCAATATTTTCCTCTGGTACTAAAGGAGAAACCTCATGGAAGCTGGTATTTTCTTCTTCATCAATTTTTTCTTCTTCTTTTTCTGAAGAAATATGATCTTCCTGAATAATAGTTTCCGGTGTATAGTCTTCTTCTGATTTCTCTTCTTTTTGTTTGGAAACAGACTCTCCAACAAGTTCGGTTTTTTGGGTTACCAAAATTCCTGATTCCAGAGTAGACTCAATATCTATTGTTTCAGAATTTTGCTCATCAAGGAAGTTTTCTTCTCCTTCAAATAAAATTCTGTTTCGTTCACCATTTACATAAATATGCTTAATCTCCTGTGCAGTGGGTAAAATACATGCCGCTTCCTGCTCTTCTGTTGGTTTCCCAAGAGAAATTTCCTCTTCTCTTTTGATAGGGAAGGATTTGGTTTTCGGGATTAATTGAGCGGGTTTTTCAATTATTTTAGAAGGTTTCTTCTCTTCAACAATCTCTGATTTAGACTCTTGTTTGATCTTTCCGTTGATCAACTGATATAAAATCTTTTTATCAGTAGTATATGCTGCTGTTATAGAAAGCTCTTTCTGATAATTTTCTTTTTCGTACAGATGGACTCCATACAAGTGAAGTGCCCTGATATTTTGAATATAAGGAAAAGTATGAATCTCTTCTTTCAAAAGACCAAGGTCTTCTAACTGAATATTTTTCGGATTTTTTATTAATTCTAAAACTCTCGGATTCATCTTACCAATTCGCTACAATGTCGTTAAATATCTTATTAATAATTCTATCTGTTACCAGCTTTACCTGCTGGTCTTCGATTTGACTTAGTGATACATCGCTGTTGAAAGCTGCTTCATCGGAATAGGTTCTGTCGAAACTTGCATCCGGATGAATTTTATTTTCATAGTGTACCTTTACTGTAATCGTAAGTTTATTCTGTGCCTGCTGAATCACCCCGCCAGAAGGGTTTGTCTGGGTATTGGAACTGATTGTGGTAGGAGTAATGGAATAGTCTGTAATTTCTCCTTCTATCAGGATATCAGGATTTTCTTTTGTGCCTTTCAGGGTTGTTCTCTGAAGGAATCTGTTTTGTATTGCTGTAGAAAACTGTTGGGATAACGCAGGGTTTACAAGGGGTGCATTATTGGGAAATTCATTGATCTGAACCGTCTTTTCATCTGTAAGAGACGATCCGGTAAAACTGTAGCAAGAATTTAAAACTCCCAGCAATGCAAAAAGCATTACCGTACGCAGTGATTGTTTCAGGCTGATATTTTTAATTTTAAAATTCATTTTTAGATCCAATTTCAATAATTTCATCGTACTCAATTTGTTGAATAGCATCTTCATAAGCAAAATAGTTTGCCGTGTATAAAAATGGCAGGGTAAGAAAAATTCCTATCCCGCAGGCAATAATACCAATCTGTGCTAAAATACTTACTACTAATGAGAAAAGAAAAATTGACAGCAGATTTCCTTTGGTCATTACTTTTGAAATATTCCAGGCTTCTTTTATTTCTTTGATTCCTTTAAGACTTATTAATGGAATAATATAAAAACCCTTTAATACAAAGTAATATATCGCTGCTATTAATAAAAACATATAAGGGAATACAAAAAGCATTACCATTGGATTGGGTTCATTACCTTCTGACATTGCCCCTGATACACCCAGCACAGCAAATAAAGGAATGTAAAGCAATAAAGCACCTCCAAAAACAATTAACTGCAACATAAAGTAGGGCATGAAGTCTTTAAAATCAAAGATATCTCCGGGACTTGCCGGCTGATTTCTGCTCAGCCTTTGAAGGTATTTGTATAAATTACCCATCGCTAACAGCCCGCAGAACGGAATAATCGACATGATAAAGCACACTAAAAATGCTACAAATATATTTCCGAAATCTTTCTTTAAAAGTTCAAAACCTTTATTAATATATTCTCCGAGTTTAAAGTTGATCGGTTTAGGTGTTAAATTTACTTTCATTATTTATGTGCTAATCTTCCAGGTTATATTGTTTTATCTTTCTGTATAAAGTTCTTTGTGAGATTCCCAATTCATCTGCAGCTCTGTTTCTACGTCCCTTATGTTTCTCCAATGCTTTGATAATTAAATCCTTTTCATTGTTCTGAAGAGAAAGTGACTCCGGTCTGTTTTCTTCAACCTCGATATCTTCAATATCTTCATAGCTGTCATCAGGTGTCGAGATAATCGTGGGCGTCTGAACTACCGGTGCATCATTATTATTATTTTCAAAATACACCAAAGACCCTGAGTTGACCTGCGGCTGAGTTTCAGGGGTATAAATCCTGTTGATCAGATTTTTCTCATGATTACTCAGATCTGCCGTTCCTCTGTTCTTAATCAATTCCGAAGTTAAGGATTTTAAATCATTAATATCATTCCTCATATCGAATAGAATTTTATACATGATTTCTCTTTCACTTCCAAAATCATTCTGCTTAGGAGTATTCTGATTGTTCACCACCATTGGAAGGTGTGTTTCCATAGGAATATACTCGGCAAGTTTTTCAGCAGTGATATTTCTGTTTCTTTCCACAACAGTCATCTGCTCTACCAAGTTTCTTAATTGGCGGACGTTACCAGGGAAGGAATAGCTTTCTATGTAATGAACAGCGCTTTGCTCCAGCTCCAGTTCCGGCATTCTGTACTTTTCTGCAAAGTCTATGGCAAACTTTCTGAACAGCAAATGAATATCTCCTTTTCGTTCTCTCAAAGGCGGCATATCAATCTGAACGGTATTCAAACGGTAATATAAATCCTCACGGAATCTTCCGTCATGGATTGCTTTCATCATATTAACGTTGGTAGCAGCCACAATTCTCACATTGGTTTTCTGCACCTGTGAAGAACCCACTTTCATAAATTCACCGCTTTCCAGAACTCTTAAAAGACGAACCTGCGTCTGTAATGGCAGTTCTCCTACCTCATCCAAAAAGATCGTTCCACCATCTGCAACTTCAAAGTACCCTTTCCTTGTAGCAGTAGCTCCTGTAAAAGCTCCTTTTTCGTGTCCGAACAGTTCAGAATCTATGGTTCCTTCCGGAATTGCTCCACAGTTGACCACGATATAAGGCTGATGCTTTCTTTTGGATTCTGAATGGATAATCTTCGGAATAAACTCTTTTCCCACACCACTTTCTCCTATTACCAGCACAGAGATATCTGTAGGTGCTACCTGAATAGATTTTTCCAGTGCCCGGTTGAGTGCCGGAAAATTCCCGATAATTCCGAAACGGTTTTTTATGTTTTGTAACTCGTTGCTCATAAGTAAATTTTTGATTATTGATTTAATGTTAATCTTCTACAGCTCTTCAATCTCTTTTCTGTAGACTTTGTTAAAGTGATGAGTGTAGACATCTTTCATCGTCTGTCCTTCATCATACGTTTGCAGGGCTAACATTTTTAAATCTAAATAATCTTTGTTTCTGATCTTAGAAACTTTACTTTTAAAGTATATATTCTCGGCAAAGTTGTATTCTTTGCTTTGTTTTTCAAAATTTTCCAGGGCTTTGTCATACCTTCCCAGCTCGAAATAAGTCACTCCTAACTGGTAATGATCAAACATTCCCTTCACATAACCTCTGGTTGCCAGAAGCCTTTCTATAATCCCTGCAGCCTTTTCTTTCTGACTTAATGCACTGTAGGACATAGCTCTCACTACATCCAGATTATAGTCCCCGTTTTGAGACCTTCCTAAGTCTCCGGGATAATATTTTTTTAATTCATCTAAATCCTGAATAGCACCTTTATAGTCTCGTAAAAACTGAAACTTTGTCCAGCCCCTATAGCCAAGATGCATTTGGGGGTTTAAAGCAACTGCTTTATCAATTAAAATTTTCCAGGTTACAAAATCCCCATTTTTAAGATATGGAACGGCTTTTTCCATATAAGCGTGGGAAAAATCAGGACACAGCTCAATCGCTTTATCAAAGCCTTCCTGAGATTCTGCGAAACCTTGTAAATCTGAAGCCCAGTTGTATAACTCACACGCTTTTTTGCAGTTCTCACCCTCTACTGCATTACAGTTGACCTGTGCAATAGTATTGGTGTAAACGATAAGTAACAAAAAGCTAAGGTAATACCTCTGAAACTTTTCCATTTTCAATTTTATAGGTTAGATATTGATAATAATCTACTTTTAAACCTTATTATCTCTTTCGGCATCCAGCCATCGAGTGATTTTGTAAACTGCAGCAGCTTATTTTCTAATTCTTCATCCAGTACAGTATCTTTCAGATCTGAGCTCATGTGCTGTAATCTGAAAAGCCTGTCTTTCCTTCACAATTTACTAAAAATCTTACGGTAATATAACCGCTGATCTTCTTTTCAGAATATATATATTTTTCGCTGACCGCAATTTTTTCGCCTTTGTAGCTAAATTCTTTTGATCCCTGATAATACTGAAAGCTGAAATGTCCTCATTTTTCTGAGCCGCATTTTTTAAAATCAGCATCATCCCATGTTTTATCAAATTCGATATCACCTACAGTAGCAGGGTATTTTTTACGTTTTTCTCTGTCTGGCAAGATACCGGAGCAAAGGAAAGCATTGCAAAAAGATAAACTGCTTTGATCAACACTTAATTTTATTCCGCTGTTCTCCCTAAAAGCGTGCCTTGTGTATTATCATAAACAAAAACGTTCACAATGTCACCTATTTTCTGCCCTTCAAGCTGATCGAAGACACATACGGCATTCTGAGAGTTTCTTCCTTTCCATTGGTTTTTGTTCTTCTTGGAAATTCCTTCAATCAGAATCTGATGCATTCTTCCAACATAAGATTTCATTCTTTGTTTTGAAAGTTCACCCTGAAGTGCAATAACCTCAGCAAGGCGTCTCTGCTTCACATCAGCAGGAATATTGTCTTCCATCTTCTTGTGAGCCGGAGTTCCAGGTCTTTCTGAGTAGGCAAACATATAACCGTAGTCATATTCTACTTCTCTCATCAGGCTTAAAGTATCCTGGTGGTCTTCTTCAGATTCATTACAGAATCCAACAATCATATCCTGAGAAAAGGCTACTTCAGGAACAATCTCCTTCGCTTTTCTGATCAGATCAAGGTATTCTTCACGGGTATGCTGTCTGTTCATCGCTTCAAGCATATTATTGCTTCCACTTTGTACAGGAAGGTGAACATATTTACAGATGTTATCATGCTTTGCCATCATTTTGAATACATCCAGACTCATATCCTGCGGATTTGATGTAGAGAATCTGATTCTCAGTTCCGGAACGGCTTTAGCCACTAAATCAAGAAGCTGAGCAAAGTTTACAGCCGTTGCTTTCTGCATTTCAGAAGCTTTGGCAAAATCTTTTTTAGGCCCTCCTCCATACCAAAGATAAGAGTCTACATTTTGTCCTAAAAGGGTAATTTCTTTATATCCGTTGTTAGCAAGATCTTTACATTCATCTATAATAGAGTGCGGATCACGGCTTCTTTCTCTTCCTCTGGTAAAAGGAACAACACAGAATGTACACATGTTATCACAACCTCTGGTAATGGTAACAAATGCGGTAACTCCGTTTCCTCCTAAACGAACAGGATTAATATCTGCATAGGTTTCTTCTTTGGAAAGAATTACGTTAATCGCATCTCTTCCATCATCAGTTTCTTTTAAAAGATTCGGTAAGTCTCTATAAGCATCCGGGCCTACAACAAGATCAACCAGTTGTTCTTCTTCTAAGAATTTGGTTTTCAGTCTTTCAGCCATACACCCTAAAACCCCCACCGTCATATTCGGTTTTTCTTTTTTCAGGTTTTTAAACTGGGAAAGACGCATTCTTACGGTCTGTTCTGCTTTTTCTCGAATGGAACATGTATTTAAAAGAATCAGGTCTGCTTCTTCTACCTTCATTGTTGTATTGTATCCCTGTTCATTAAGAATGGATGCAACAATTTCAGAGTCAGAGAAATTCATCTGACAACCGTAGCTTTCTAAAAACAGTTTTTTAGAATTTTCCGGTCTTTCAGCAATGGCAAAAGCTTCGCCCTGTTTCGTTTCGTCTATATATTTTTCCTGCACGATAATCAATTTAAGGTCCGCAATTTTAAATTACGAATAAATAAGTCTGCAAAGATACAAAATATTGTGACAGAATGTCAGGATTATCTTTCAGTAAATGTTATTGAAAACTGTACCGGAAATGAAATTCTCTCAACAATAGGAATATCTTTATAAAATGCTGGTATCCAAACCTTTTTTATCCTTGCAAGAGTCCTCATAAAATCATTATTGAAATTTTTATTATCTACCTCAGGATAAATTCTAGGTTTAATAATATTCCCGTCTTTACTGATATAAAATTCAAGATTTACTTTCCCGTTAAGCTGGTAATCCTCGAAAATCATCATAAAATTATCATGAAATATTGTATGAAAAGCTTTTGCACCTTCCGGGTATTTGGTGTGTGCTACAAATTTGTTGGCATCATAACCCGGCTGATAATTGCTCATCAGATCCTTGGGATATAAAATAAATTCAGCAATAGCCCCAATTTTCCAGCCTTTTGTTTCAGCCGGTTTCCACTTTTTAAGATTTTTAAGAAGCTCCCTGGACAGATCATACGCACATTTGTTTCTTGCAATATTAGCTGTATCCGAATCTTTGATGAATTTAACTTCAGCTTTTTCTGTTACAATAATTCTCGGCTGATAAATCTCTTTTTCATCACATTCCTTAAATTTATTATTAACAAGATATTCATGGGCATCTTTATAGAAGTTGACGATTCCACCTTCATAAAAGCTTTGTTTTTCCGGGTATTCATCAAGGATCTGTGCTTTATACAGAGATACAGAAACCAGGAAGAACATAAGAAAAATATTTTTCATTATTGTGTTGAAATTATTTAATCAATATCAGCTGACATTGAAGAGAAGTTCATTTTAACTTTAATCTGCGAAGCTACAGGCTGTCCGCTACAAGACGCTGGCGTCCAGTTTTTCTTTATTCTTCTTACTACATACTGCATATCATCAAAAAAAACTTCGCTGTTCTGCACTTTGGGCATTCCTTTCACATCTACTACTTTTCCTTTAGCATCAAGTACCAAAGTAAATATAAAGTCTCCTGTAAGCGCATAGAAATCTGAATTAAGATAGGCATACATGTATTTGTTCAGAATATCTTTGTAAGCAGCAACCCCTCCTTCATAAGCAGCCGGTTTAAAATCATTACATTTCACGGCAATCTGCATAAAAGGTTCTTTAATATCTATTTTTAAAATATTTTTATTGCTATCTCTTATGAAAGAATCATCCCGTTCTTCCTGATCCTGTGCAAATGAAAAATTCACTGCACACAAAGCCAAAAATAAAAGTATTGTTCTCATAATTTTGTTTAATAATAATGAGCAAAGGTAAATATTTAGCACATTTATAAAAAAGAAAAACTTCACGCAAAGCATGAAGTTTTATATATAGATTCTGAATTTCAGATAACTTTCCGATTATTTATTTCTTCTTACAGCAGTCCTTTGATGTGTTTATAATTGGTCTTTACCGTTTCAAAAACCTCATCCATTTTACCACCAAGCATAAGTTGCGCCATGGATTTTGTCATTCCCATGATCTGATCAAATTCAATTTTAGGAGGAAGAGCAAGTGCATTGGGATTAGTGAAAATATTCAAAAGATAAGGGCCATTATGATCTAAACATTCTTTGATTGCACTTTCCACTTCTTCGGGAAGATGTACATTTTTCCCGGGATAGCCCATTGCATGAGCCACCATAGCAAAGTCCGGATTAATCATATCGGTTTCATTATCCGGCATTCCGCCAACTTCCATTTCCAGCTTAACCATTCCAAGGGTTCTGTTGTTGAAAACAATCAGTTTTATTGGTAATTTATACTGAAAAATAGTTGCCATATCTCCCAATAGCATAGACAATCCTCCGTCTCCACACATGGCAATAACCTGTTTTTCGGGATGAGATAAAGCAGCTCCGATTGCCATCGGCATAGCGTTGGCCATTGATCCATGATTAAAAGAGCCGAGCATCTTCCTTTCACCTGTTCCTGTAATAAACCGGGCTCCCCATACACAGCACATTCCGGTGTCAACAGTAAAAATAGCATCTTTTTTAGCAAGCCTGTCTAAAGTATAGGCCACATATTCCGGCTGGATAGCATTCTCTTTTCCAAAATCCTTTACATACTCCAACTGATTTTCTTTTACTTTATCATAAAATGCCAGCTGCTCATTCAGAAAATGAACATCTGTTTTTTCTTCCAGTAAAGGAAGCAATGCCTTTATCGTTTCTTTGATATCCCCCGCAAGGCCTAATTCAAGTTTTGCTCTTCTTCCTAATCTTTCCGGGCTTTCGTCTATCTGTACAATTTTATTTTTTACCGGCATGAACTTCTGGTACGGAAAATCAGTCCCCAAAAGAAGAACCAGATCTGCTTCGTGCATGGCATGATATGCTGAAGGAAATCCCAACAGTCCGGTAAGCCCCACTTCATTAGGATTATTAGGCTGAATGGCCATTTTCCCCCGGAATGAATACCCTACGGGTGCTTTTAAAAGTTTAGACAATTCTATAACTTCGGCACTCGCCTCCCCTGCTCCAACTCCACAGTATAAAGTTATTTTTTTGCTGCCATTTACTAATGTCGCCAGCTGCTTCAGTTCATCATCGGAAGGTCTTATAACAGGATTGGTTTTAAAGATTTGGGTAGAAGTAGATCCTTCTTCAGCATCCAGTTCGGAAACATCTCCCGGAAGACCTATCACAGCAACGCCTTTTTTGGAAATTGCATGTTGAATGGCAGTCTGAAGAGTTCTTTGTACCTGCTCCGGGCGGGTAATCATCTGATTATAATAACTGCAGTCATCAAACAGTTTTATTGTATTGGTCTCCTGAAAGTAATCCATTCCCATTTCATCACTGGGAATCGTGGAAGCAATCACCAGCATAGGAACATGAGATCTGTGCGCTTCATACACTCCATTGATCAAATGAACGTGACCCGGTCCACAACTTCCTGCACACACTGCCAAACCATCAAGCTCAGCCTCTGCGGCAGCGGCATAAGCTCCTACTTCTTCGTGCCTTACATGAATCCACTGGATACTGCTTTTTTTGACAGCAATATTCAGATGGTTGAGACTGTCGCCGGTTACTGCATAAATTCTTTTCACATTGGCATTTTCGAGCATTTCAACAATCTGCTCTGCTATGTTTTTGGCCATAATTATTCTGTTTTGGTGGTTGTTTTGGTGAAAAATAGTACTTGACAGGAATACTAGCGTCCCTGGCTCTATCAAATTTAGCTAATAAAGTTGGAACTCTCATCCGGTCTCAATGTTAAAACTTTGTAATTTAACTTTGATTTTTTTAATATTTAAACCTCACAGGTTTTGAAAACCTGTGAGGTTTAGCACATCAACAAACAGCCAATGAATTGATTTAAAACAAAACAGCCACCCAAAAAGGCGGCTGTTTATATAATATGCTTCAGATTTACATTACGATTTCGATCTGATTTCTCAGTAGATCTTCAAACTCATCTCTTTTACGGATCAAATGTGCTTTTCCGTCTAAGAATAGTACTTCAGCAGGTTTTAGTCTTGAGTTGAAGTTTGAACTCATTTCAAAACCATAAGCTCCGGCATTGTGGAAAGCAAGAATATCTCCTTCTCTTACCTCATTCAGTTTTCTGTCCCAGGCGAAGGTATCCGTTTCGCAGATGTTTCCTACTACTGTATAAATTCTTTCTGCTCCTTTTGGATTGGATAGGTTTTCGATCATGTGGTAAGAATCATAGAACATTGGACGGATAAGATGGTTGAATCCAGAATTCACCCCCACAAAAACAGTAGCTGTTGTCTGCTTGATCACATTAGCTTTCACCAATAAATATCCGCTTTTCCCAACTAAGAATTTTCCAGGTTCAAACCATAATTCGAATTTTTTTCCTGTAGATTTTGAGAACTCAGAAATTACTTTTTCTACTTTTTTACCTAATGTTCTCACATCAGTTTCTTCTTCACTATCCTGATAAGGGATTTTGAAACCGCTTCCCATATCCAGATATTTCAGATTCGGGAAATGTTCAGAAAGCTCCAGCATGATCTCCAAAGCCTGCAGGAATACATCCGGGTCTTTGATCTCACTTCCTGTATGCATGTGAAGTCCTTCCACATTCAGGTTTGTACTTTTCATCACTCTTTCGATGTGACGAACCTGGTGAATAGAAATACCGAATTTACTGTCGATATGCCCCGTTGAAATTTTATAGTTTCCTCCAGCAAAAATATGTGGATTGATTCTTACCAAAATAGGATACGAATTTCCGTATTTATTCCCGAACTGCTCAAGAATAGAAATGTTATCAATGTTTATATGAACTCCAAAAGTCATTGCTTCTTCTATTTCAGCAAGATCAACACAGTTGGGAGTAAACAATATCTTTTCTTTTGAAAATCCTGCCTTTAATCCAAGTTTTACTTCATTAATGGATACACAATCCAAAGAAGCGCCCAGATTCTTGACATACTTAAGGATATTGATGTTTGTCAACGCCTTCGCTGCGTAGAAGAACTTTGTATGTTTTAAAAAAGAAGATGTAAGTTTTTCGTATTGAACTTTGATGGATTCCGCATCATAAACATACACCGGGGTGCCAAACTCATTGGCAATCTTTAATAATTCTTTTGAATTCATAATTTCATTTTAACATAAAAAAAGGCAGATTCTTATAAAAAGAGCCTGCCGCATTGATTATTTTTTATGCAAGACAACTCTTTTAAATATTCCAAACCTTAGAGAACCTTACAGCTCCCTTTTTTCCAGTTTTAATTTGTTTAAAATTTTGCATTGCTTCTATTTATTTTTTGCAAAAATACTATTTATTTTTTATTATACGAAAATTGATTTGAAAAGCATCTTCTTTCAGATCAACTTGTAAAGTACTAATTCCTATATCATTTCGGCAAAGACAGGGTTTCAAAATCGCTGCGAAGCAGTGCCAGCTGCAGTTCATTATTCAGATCGGTGGAAGATAGCGGAAGGTCAATTTTTAACTTAGCCAGCTTGCTTAACGTCTGAATCTGGGTAAACAGCTCATAAAAACCAAATGAAACCACTTTCCCGTTTTCAATGATTAAAAATAATTTCTCTCCCAGTTTTCTTCCCTGTCCCAGCCATAGTTCATTCCTCTTTCTGAATTCAACTCTCTGTTTCAGTACTGAAAAATCTTTAAATTCTTCCTGAGTCCCAATAAACTGAACGGCTTTTGTTCCTTGCGTAAATGATCTGAATTTTAAAACTGGTTTTTCGGTTTTATTGAGTGTATTTTTCTCAACTACATATTTATTATTTCTAAAATAAAGCCCGAAAGGCAGAACTTCTTTCTTTTTAATATTCTTGGAATTAAGAATCAGCTTGGCAATAATGTCTGTTCCGGTAAGCTCAAAATTAATCTGTTCAACATCTTTCTGAATCTGTTCCCATTTTTTCGATTTGGAATTGAAAACTTTTTTGGAATATTTGTTGATATCCTGAACATAATCTGAGAACATAATCCGTCCCGCTTCATCCTGAAAATAAACAAAGCCTTTATCATTCGGAAGGTCCTGAGTAAGCTCTTTGATCTTGTTGATGTAGGTTTTTGCATTAGACTCATCATGTTGTTTCTGAATGATTTCGTTTTCGATATCTTTTGAAATCAGAAGTTTGAAAAGTTCTAATGTAGCTCTTGCATCACCTTCAGCCCTGTGGTGATTGGTTAAAGGAATTCCCAGAGATTTCACCAGTTTTCCCAGCGAATAACTTACCTCATCAGGAATCAGTTTCTTAGCCAAAGGAATCGTATCTAAAGTATTGGTTTTGAAGTCATACCCAAGCCTTTTGAATGACTGACGGAGCATTCTGTAATCAAAATCAATATTATGACCTACCAATGTTGTATTTTGAGTTATCTCGATAACTCTTTTGGCAATTTCATGAAATTTTGGAGCAGTTTTGACCATTTTTGGGGTAATACTGGTCAGTTTCTGCACAAAAGGAGTAATATCACTTTCAGGGTTTACCAGAGATATAAACTGGTCAGTAATTTTCTGACCATCATATCTGTAGATGGCGATATCGATAATGCATTCATTTCTATAACCTGCACCATTACTTTCTATATCTATAATTGAATACATTGAATGTGTGTTAACTGCTGTTTTGTCATTTATATTTAAAACCGAAGCTTTATTCCCCGATAAAATCCGGTTCTATTTTTTACTGTTATGTAAAGATAACCTGCTAAAATAACAAAAAATATATCAAAATATAGCAGGTTATCCTTCAAAATTATCTTCTTCTGCCTCCCAGGCCAAACATTCCGAGAATAGCTTTTGCTCCTTCTCTCATTAATGTAGAGGTAAAAGTACGGCCGGCTTTACTCTGCAATACCTGCTCAAACATTCCGGGTTCTTCTTTTACCGGTCTTGTCTTTTGAGTCGGTGCTGGATTTTGTGCAGCCTGTTCCATTCTATTGGTTAGCATTTCATAAGCAGATTCTCTGTCAACAGGCTGCTCATATTTTGCAACAAGTGCCGATTTTGAGGTCAGATCTGAGATTTCTGATCCACTCAAAACATCCATTCTTGATTCCGGAGAGATCAGATAAGTATGTACTAATGGTGTAGGTATTCCTTTTTCATCAAGAGCTGTAACAAATGCTTCACCAATTCCCAAATTCTGGATCAGGCTGGAAGCATTGTAATATTCTGTGGTAGGATAGTTTTCAACGGCTTTGGAAATCTCTTTTTTATCTTTTGCTGTAAACCCTCTTAAGGCATGCTGTATCTTCAATCCCAATTGAGAAAGCACATTTTCAGGGACATCACCAGGAATCTGAGTAATAAAATAGATCCCCACTCCTTTGGAGCGGATCAGTTTTACCATTGTTTCAATCTGTGAGAGAAGAGCTTTAGACGCTTCATCAAAAATCAGGTGAGCTTCATCTATAAATAATACCAGCTTTGGTTTGCCACTATCCCCTTCTTCAGGAAACGTCATATAAATTTCTGCAAAAAGCGAAAGCATGAACGTAGAGAAAAGCTGCGGTTTATTCTGAATGTCAGATACTCTTAAAATATTAACGACTCCTTTTCCGTCTCTTGTTTCCAGTAAATCATGAACATCAAAGCTTAATTCACCAAAGAATCCTGCCGCTCCCTGCTGCTCCAAAGCCACAATAGATCTTAAAATTGTTCCAAGAGATGCTGGCGCAATGGATCCGTAATTGGCTGCAAGCTCAGCTTTTCCTTGTGCATTATCTGTAACATACTGCAGTACTTTCTTCAAATCATTAAGATCAATCAATGGAAGCCCTTTATCATCACAGTATTTGAAAACAATAGACATGATACTTTGCTGAGTATCGTTAAGTTCAAGAATTTTACTTAGTAAAACAGGTCCGAATTCTGTAACGGTAGCTCTCAGTTTCACTCCTTCCCCTCCTGAAATACTCATCAGTTCTACCGGAAAGCTTTGTGGATTATAAGGGAGCTGTGTTTTGGCATACCTTTCTTCAATAACAGGATTCATCTGGCCTGCTTCTGCAATCCCTGAGAAATCTCCTTTGATATCAAGAACCAAAGAGGGAATTCCTGCATGAGAAAGCTGTTCTGCAAACACCTGTAATGTTTTCGTCTTACCGGTTCCCGTAGCTCCGGCAATAAGACCATGGCGGTTAATTGTTTTCAGGGGAATGGTTACGTTTACTTCTGTAACCACTTCACCATCCAGCATTCCCTTTCCTAATATAATATGCTCTCCTTTTGGAGTGTATCTAGCGTTGAGTTCTTCAATAAATTGTGTTTTGTCTGCCATTTGATCGCTTTTTTAAACTTATAAATATAGAATTTTTGAAGAATATTTAAAGATATTTTCTAATGAACTTATCTTTATTTCTTCAAAAAATAAATTTGTATCTGCATAAACAAATTTTAAACCATATGCATTAAATCCTCCACTAATATATGATTTCTGCAGAGGACATGATAAAAAACAGCATTTGCAGATTCATACTATCTAAGGCATTCTTTTTGCTGAAAAAACAACACATACTAAACATATGTTTAACAAAGTATTGAAAGAAACTATCAATGGGATTTAACATTTCATTTAGAATTTATCTAATACTTTGTATCTTTAACTCATTAAAAAAAGACCCCAATGAAAATTGAACAAATATATACGGGCTGTCTGGCTCAGGGTGCCTATTATATTGTATCAGAGAATGAAGCAGTCATTATAGATCCTTTAAGAGAAGTAAAACCTTATCTGGATCGTCTGGAAAAAGACAATGTCATTTTAAAATATATTTTTGAAACTCACTTCCATGCAGATTTTGTATCAGGGCATTTGGATTTAAGCAAGAAAACAGGTGCTCCGATTGTATACGGACCTACTGCTGCTCCTGAATTTGAAGCCATCATCGCTGAAGACAATCAGATTTTTGAGATCGGAAAAGTAAAAATAAAGGTAATGCATACTCCGGGACACACCATGGAAAGCAGTACTTACCTTTTAATAGATGAGAATGGTGTTGAAACAGCAATTTTTACGGGTGACACTTTGTTTTTAGGAGATGTCGGCAGACCCGATCTTGCGCAAAAAGCAACTAATCTTACTCAAGAAGACCTTGCGGGGATTCTATATGACAGTCTTCAGAACAAAATCATGCCATTGAATGACAGCATCACCGTTTATCCTGCTCATGGTGCAGGTTCTGCTTGCGGAAAAAATATGCAGAAGGAAACGGTAGATATTTTAGGAAACCAAAAGAAAACGAATTATGCGCTTAATCAACCCGATAAAGCCTCTTTTATCAGAGAAGTTCTTGATGGTTTAACGGCACCACCGAAATATTTCGGAATGAATGTGGCTTTAAATAAAGGAGGATATGAAAGTCTGGATGTTGTGATGGACAAAGGGCTGCAACCTGTAGCACCGGAAGATTTTGAAGCACTGGCTGAAGAAACCGGGGCATTAATTCTGGATACAAGAGGAGCTGCAGACTTCCATAAAGGATTTGTTCCCAACTCTATCAATATAGGATTGAAGGGTGATTTTGCCCCTTGGGTAGGAAACCTAATCGTGGATGTAAAGCATCCTTTATTACTGATAACAGATGAAGGAACTGAGGAGGAAGTAATTACCAGATTAAGCAGAGTAGGTTTTGATAATGTAGTGGGATATCTGAAAGGAAGTTTTGAAGCCTGGAAAAATGCAGGTAAGGAAATTGATGAGATCAAAAGAATTACCCCTGCTGAATTTGCTGAACAGTTTACAGAAGATGCAAAAGTAATTGATGTAAGAAAACTGACTGAATATTCTGCAGAGCACATTGACAATGCTTACAATAAGCCACTGGACACTATCAGTGACTGGGCCCGCACAATAGATGATTCGGAACACTTCTTCCTTCACTGTGCAGGCGGATATAGAAGCATGATCGCAGCAAGTATTCTTAACTCACACGGAATCAGAAATTTCACTGAAATAGAAGGTGGTTTCAACGGCATTAAAAAAACGGAAAAATTCCCAACTACAGACTTTGTATGCCAATCCAAAACGTTGTAAGATCATGAAAAATAAGTTTTTTGGACTTGTTTTAGCATCAGTTTTTACGCTAAGCGCCTGTAAAACAGCTCATATCGCAGAAACACCCAAAGCCAGCATCACACAAGTTGTCAACAGCTCTGATGTAACATTGGTGGATGTCAGAATTCCGGAACAGTATGCTGCAGGAACGGCAAAAAATGCCATCAACATTCCATTGGCAGAGATTCAAAACAATATAGAAAGCCTTAAGGGTAAAAAAGTTGTTGTATTCTGCAATAAAGGAGTTCAGGCAGATCAGGCTATGGAAATTCTGAAGAAAAACGGAGTGGAAGCGTATGATGGTACTAGCTGGAAGAACGTAAAAGCTATCCAGGACGAAACAAACAAAAAAGCAAACTAATAAAACCAAAATATGTCACAAAAATTTCAGGAAATCATTGATTCCGACAGGCCTGTACTGATCGATTTTTTTGCAACATGGTGCCAGCCTTGCAAAGTACAATCTTCAGTATTAAATACCGTAAAGGAAAATATCGGCGAAGGAGCCAGAATCATAAAGGTAGATGTAGATCAATATCCCGCACTGGCAGCTCAATACGGGGTGCGCGGAGTACCTACACTGGCGATTTTCAAAAAAGGAGAAATGCTATGGAAGGAAAGTGGTGTGCATGATGTGAATACCCTCACCCAACTTTTACAAGAATATGCTTAAAACTGTGATTTTTCACAGTTTTTTTTATAACTCCACACAGATCGCACGGATTTTCACAGATGTTTCTCCTTATTTTTCTTTATATAGAAATTAAAAACCTGTGAAGATCTGCGAAATCAGTGGGAAAAATCTAAAATTCAATCGAAAAAGAATCTCTGTCATTTAAAAACTGGAAATGGGTTCTGAAATCTTTCAAATCATTCATATTCAGTTCTGCAGAGACAAGATTACCCAGTTTCTGAGAAATTTCTTTTCCGTCAGCAAAGAAACAGTGGGAGCTTTCCTGATAAAACAGATCATTTCCATCTATCCCGATTCTGTTTAAGCCAAAGACAAAAGACAAATTTTCAATAGCCCGGGCTTTCAGTAGATGTTCCCATGCTCCTACCCTTTTCTCAGGCCAGTTGGCCACATACAAAATAGCATCATAGTCATCGTTATTTCTTGCAAAAACAGGAAAACGCAAATCATAACAAACCTGAAGCAAAAAGCGTATTCCTTTATACTCAACGATTACCCTGTCTTTTCCGGGTGTATACACTTTATCTTCTCCGGAAAAGGAAAACAAATGCCTTTTATCATAAAAAGATGTTGTCCCGTCCGGCTGTACAAAATACATTCTGTTGTAAAAATTTCTGTTCTCTTCTACCGGAGCACTTCCGCAGAATGCTGTATTTTTCTCTTTTGAGATCTTTTTCAAAAACTCCAGTGATTCATTATTTCTATCCGAAACCTCAGAAGCATCCATACAGAAGCCTGTTGAAAACATTTCAGGAAGAAGAAACAGATCTGCTTCCACATTCTGAAGTTCTTTTTCTATGAGTTTAAAATTTTCAGCTTTATTTTTCCAGATGATATCTAAATTAAGCCCTACAACTTTCATCTTTTATTCTTTTTAAATTATTCTAAATGTGATGTATAAAAATACAGCTTTTATCATACAAATAAAGAATTAAACGGCCGAAAAAATAGTTTTACGCTCCAAAATGAGGTTATATTTCATAATAATTTATTAAAGTCTTTCATTTTTATAATAAGGGCTCTCTTTCGGTTTCATTTTTGATAGAGATATTTTTTATACTATCCTTAAAAATTTAAAATTTATGAAGAAATTGTTTTTTATGGTGACGATTTTCTTTTTTGGGGCTATGGCTAACGCTCAGGCCTGGACAGGAAAAGGAGATCAGAAAGTACAACTGGGGCTGAGTGCCTGGGGATATGGAACCGGAGTAACAGGAACTTATGACTATGGGCTCAACAAACTTATTTCAGTGGGAGCCGGAATCAATGGCTATTTTGACAATTATAAAAACAACGATAAGGATAATCGTGTTTTTGTTTTCGGGAGATTGAACTTCCATTTACAGGAAGCACTGAACCTGCCTTCAAAATGGGATATCTACCCTGGGGTAGACCTTGGAGTACTCGGAAGAGACTTCGGAGTTGGTGCTCATATTGGAGCCAGATATTTCTTCACAGAGAAAATAGGAGTCTTTGCAGAGGTAGGTAATAATGGCAGTCTTGGGGTTTCTTTCAATTTATAATCAAATCGTCTTTAAATATGACAAAGCTTCTCGTTTCGGGGAGCTTTTTTATTTGGCATAGTTTTGATAATTGTTACCTTTGCAAATTAAAATCTAAAATTTATTAATGGAAATAGCAATCAAACTTTTTCAGTTCATTCTGAGCATCTCTATACTTGTGCTTCTTCATGAGCTTGGGCATTTTTTACCGGCAATATGGTTCAAGACCAGAGCAGAGAAGTTTTTCCTGTTTTTTGATCCTTACTTCTCCATATTCTCCATGAAGAAAATCAACGGAAAATGGCAGTACAAATTTTTATCAAAGAACCTGCCGGATTCTGAAGTAATAGAGGTGAACGGAAAGAAGGAAGAAGTTCCTATCGATATATCAAAATTACCGGAAAACGACTGGAGAAAACACCCTGAACAAACCAAATACGGAATCGGATGGCTTCCTTTCGGAGGATATGTGAAAATTGCCGGAATGGTAGACGAAAGTATGGATACTGCCCAAATGAAAAAACCGGCAGAACCATGGGAATTCAGATCGAAACCAGCTTGGCAGAGACTTATTATTATGTTGGGAGGGGTTACTGTTAACTTTTTCCTTGCGTGGTTAATCTACAGCTGTTTATCTTTCTTCAATGGAGAAACGTATACGGATATTACAAAATTCAACAATGGTATTGAAGCTTCTTCTGCAGGAAAGAAAATGGGGTTCCAGAATGGTGACAAAATCATCAGCGTAGACGGAAAACCTGCGGAGAGACTTGAAAATACATCAATCAATATTCTTTTAGGAGATCATGTTACCGTAAACAGAAACGGCCAGGAAGTTACTTTCCCGGTAAATGCTGACGGTGTTGCAGATGTTCTTAAGCAGCGAGAAGCGAAATTATACATTACTCCAAGGGTTTCTATGGTCATTGATTCATTGGCAACTCCTTCTTCACAGGCATCTGGTCTTGCAAAAGGAGATAAAATTGTAGGAATCAATGGTAAGAAAGCCGCATTCTTTGATGAAGTAAGCACTCTTTTAAGTGAAAATAAAGGAAAAACGATTACCGTGGATGTTGAAAGAAACGGAGCTTTACAGACATTACCGGCGGTTTCTGTTGATAAAAACGGAAAACTGGGTGTAGCAATTGATACAAAAAGCATTTCAAAAGCTATCGTAACGAATAAAAAATATTCTTTTGGAGAGGCTATTCCAAGAGGATTTACAAGAACTATTGAAGCATTAACTACTCAGGTTAAGCAGTTCAAAATCATGTTCAACTCTAAAGTTCAGGGATATAAAAATGTAGGAGGGCCTATTGCGATTGTAAAGAATATGCCTGTAGATAAAGATGCAGACGGAAGCTTTAAGATCAACTGGATTGCTTTCTGGAGCTTTACAGCGATGTTCTCCGTATGGTTGGCATTCCTGAATCTTATTCCTATTCCGGGACTTGATGGCGGACACGTTTTATTTACATTATATGAAATTATTGTAGGAAAACCGGTCCCTCAGAAAGTATTGGAAAATGCACAGATGATCGGAGTTATCTTCCTGTTAGGATTGATGTTACTGATCTTCGGAAGCGACATCTTCAAGGTATTTACTGGGAAATTATAATTTTTTTAATTTTTTTCTTAAAAATATTTGTAGGGTATAAATATTCGTCCTATATTTGCACCACTTAAAACAAAGGACATTCCTCCTTAGCTCAGTTGGTTAGAGCATCTGACTGTTAATCAGAGGGTCGCTGGTTCGAGCCCAGCAGGAGGAGCAAAAAGACTTACAGAAATGTAGGTCTTTTTTTATGCCCTACTATGAACAATTTTGCATTAATGTCCTATAACACACAGATTAGTGTGAAGATTAGAATATATTCGCCTCTGTAATTTAAATTTAACGCAAAGGCTTAATATCCGATGTTTAATTTTTAAGGGAGCAAAGATGAAAATCAACTTTGTTGATTCTTTCTAAGCATGCGAATGTTCACTCAACTTTATCAGCGACTCGCCATCTTAGCCTCCTTAACAATGAGATGAATGAATATAATCTTTGCGTTTTACCACTATTAAGACCTACACTTTTAAAAAATATTTTCAAATTACCTTCAGTTTTTATGAAATATTCATCTGTTTCATTGAATTTTATCAGTATTTAAAGCATTTTTCCTGTAACTATTTTGTTAATAATCCGACTATTCTTTTTCAGAGTAATACAGATTGAGAAATTTTCAGCAAATGAATACTTCTCTACAATGACAAAGAAGAATAAAACCAACATATAGTATTGTATAAATACCCAATTGTACCATGAAGAAAACTATTATTTCGTTATTAACAGCATTTTCTATTATCGGGATTTCAGCACAGGAAAAGTCATATTTCTTATCAAGTCCCTCACTGAGCCCGGATGGCAAGACGGCTTATTTCTCTTATGACGGCGATATCTGGAAAGCAGGTTCCAATGGCGGCAATGCTTCAAGAATTACAGCCCTGGACGGAGAAGAAATCAATCCACGTCTTTCGCCGGATGGTAAATGGCTTGCATTCAGCTCTAACCAATATGGAAATTATGATGTATATGTGATGCCTGCTGAAGGAGGAACTATCAAGCAGTTGACGTTCCACACCGGAAGAGACGAAATGGAAAGCTGGGCATGGGACAGTAAAACCATTTACTTTACTTCCAGCAGAAATAATAATTTTGGCAGTTTTAAAACTACAATTGAAGGAAAAACACCACAAAAGCTTTTCAACAATTATTTCAACAACACCAATGGACTTGTAGAAACACCGGCGGGAGAATATCTTTTCACCAGTTCTTCAGAAAGCGCCCATCAGGTGCAGCGTAAGCGTTATAAAGGAGAAAATAATCCTGATATTTTAGGATACAATCCCAAAAGCAATTCTTTCAAACAATACACCAACTATGAAGGAAAAGATTTCAACCCAAGTGTAGATAAAAATGGTATTATTTACTTTATTTCTGACGAGAATAATGGAGAATATAATCTTTATAAACTAGAAAATGGTAAAAAGACTTCTTTAACCCAATTTGATACTTCTATTAAAAAGCCTTTTGTTTCAGCAGACGGATCCAAAGTCATTTTTGAAAAGGATTATCAGCTTTATATTTATGATATCGCTTCAAAAAACACAAAACCCCTGAACATCAGTCTGAATACCAACAAAACGCTGGAAAAAGAACAAAACTTCAATGTGGAAAATAATATTTCTTATTATGATGTATCTCCGGATGGTAAGAAAATGGCCTTTATAAGCCGTGGTGTTCTGTTTGTTTCGGATATTGAAGGAAAATTTGCACAACAGGTTTCTGACGGGAAAGAACGTGCCATGGAAGTAAAATGGCTGAAAGACAACCGTACTCTGCTTTACAGCCAGACTTACAACGGATACCAAAACTGGTTTACTATTCCTGCGGACGGAAAAGGCCAGATCAAACAATTAACGGAAGATTTACGCAATAACCGCAATATAACACTCAACAGCGATCTTTCAAAAGCGGTTTACTTAAGCGGCCGTGATGAAGTAAGATTGCTGGATTTAAAAAGTTTTAAGTCTACAACCATCGTAAAAGACGAAATCTGGGCATTCCAAAACTCAAGACCTTCTTTTTCGCCAAACAATGAATACGTCCTGTTCTCTGCAAAAAGAAACTTTGAACTGGATATTTTCATCTATAACATTAAAAAAGGACAGACGCTCAATCTTACCAATACAGGTGTTTCAGAGGAAGATCCTGTATGGTCTCCAAACGGCAGGTATATTTATTTCGCGAGCGACAGAACCAATCCGTCTTATCCTTTAGGTATGCAGAAATCTAACATTTACCGTATGGCTTTAGACTGGTTTGATGAACCTTTTAAATCTGAAAAATTCGATAAACTCTTCACAGAAGAAAAGAAGGAAACAAAATCTTCTGATAAAGCGAAAGATAAAGACAAGAAGGACAAAAAAGAAGACGACAAGGATAAAGAGAAAAAGGAAGAACAAGAACCGGTAATCAAAGAACTGAAAGTAAATCCTGAAGATACTCTGGACAGAATCGAGCTGGTCACCGACCGATATGGATATCAGGATGATCCAGCCGTTTTCTCTGATGACAAAAAAGAAATTTTATTATTCAACTCTAATCAGGACAATGGAAAAAGACAGCTGTACAAAAAGGTATTCACAGATTTTGAGCCTGCCAAATCCGAAAAAGTTTTCGATAAAGCAGCTTATTACCTTACTAAAAATGAGAAAACCCTATTTGCACTGATAGATGGTAATATTTATAAAACAACTGTTGCAGCATTAAAACCTGAGAAAATAAATATTCAATATAGTTTTGATAAAGACCTGGCATCAGAATTCACTCAGATGTTTGCTGAAGCATGGACTGGTGTGGAAGAAAACTTCTATGATGAAAAGTTCCATGGGATTGACTGGAAGGCAAAAAAGGAACAGTATGCCAAATATCTTCCGTATGTACACAACAGAAATGACCTGAGAATTTTATTAAATGATCTTTTAGGCGAGCTTAATTCTTCACACACCGGATTTTCTTCTACCGGAAAAGAAGAAACAATGTACCTGAACTATTTTACCAATGAAACAGGAATTATTTTCAAAAAAGATCAGCCTTACACCGTAGAAAGTATTGTAAGAAAATCTCCGGCCTTCCGTTCCGGAGTTGATATTAAATCTGGAGATCAATTGATTTCTGTAAACGGAAAAAAAATTGATCTAAACGAAAATATTGAAACGTATTTTACAAGCCCCAAAAAACAGGATGAACTTGTTCTTACGTTCGATCGTGATGGTAAAAATGTAACCACCAAAGTACACCCTATTTCAAACGGAGAATTAAAAGGATTGCTTTATGATGATTGGATCTACAACAATCATCAGCGTGTTGATAAGCTTAGTAACAACCGTATCGCTTATTCATGCATGAAAAATATGTCAACTGATGAACTGGACCGCTTCCTACTGGATATGGTAGAACAGGAAAACAGAAAAGACGCTGTAATTCTTGATCTGCGTTACAATACAGGTGGAAATGTTCATGATAAGGTATTAAATTTCCTTTCTCAGAAGCCTTATTTACAATGGAAATATCGTGAAGGAAAAATGACAACACAGCCTAACTTTGCTCCTTCCGGAAAACCTATTGTTCTTCTGATTAATGAAGCTTCACTAAGTGATGCAGAGATGACTGCTGCCGGATTTAAAGCACTGAAACTGGGTAAAATTATTGGCCAGGATACCTATCGCTGGATTATTTTCACTTCAGCCAAAGGTTTGGTAGACGGATCTTCTTATAGATTACCTTCATGGGGAACGTATACTCTAGATGGGCAAAATCTTGAAAAAACAGGTGTGAAACCTGACATTTATGTTAAAAACACCTTTATGGACCGTCTTCAAGACAATGATCCTCAGCTGGAGCGGGCTGTTCAGGAAATACTTAAAGATTTAAAGAGGTAAAGTTCAGAATCACAATAAATTAGAAAGGCTTACAATAATGTAGGTCTTTTTTTATACCTTTTTTTGCTGAACCATATAATCCTCTGATTAATTATTTTGATAAACTTCTGGTTTTGGCCTAAATAAAGGGGTGCAAGATAAAAATGATCTATTGACAGAGGTTTTATACAAGCTTCATCATGCTATTTCTTGTATTTCTTTGAAGATATTTAGAATTCAACAAAAAATAATCAAAATATTTCTTATTGAATTTCAATACATTTAGTTAAAAATCACTTTGAATAATGGAGAAAACTTGACTGATATTAATATTCCTATTATATTTGCACCACTTAAAACAAAGGACATTCCTCCTTAGCTCAGTTGGTTAGAGCATCTGACTGTTAATCAGAGGGTCGCTGGTTCGAGCCCAGCAGGAGGAGCAAAAAGACTTACAGAAATGTAAGTCTTTTTTATTTTCTGTTTACTCCGGTTTTCATTTTAGTCAAAATTGTTGCTTCATTTATTTAAAAACGATAATACATTTAATAAAAATATTAATACTATTTAAATTTATAACTAAATTTGAGCATTATTTAAAATTCAATAACAATTTAAACTGATATGATCAATAATTCGATAAGAACACGTTCTTTCATGTTGTTATGTACAGTAATAATTGTTTTTGCTTTTCCTCAGAATAGTCTGAAAGAAAAAAACGCTTCCTTTGATACATTTTGTCAAACAGTCAAAAAAAACGAAAAAAAGCGATCTTCAGAGCAAATCATCCGTATTGGTGACTCTCTGTATAAAGCATCTTCAGATAATTGGCAGCAGGTCAGTTCGTCATTTGTAACCATTCAGGGCTATGAAATGCAGAACAACTGGAACAAGGCTTTAAAAGTAGCTTTAAGAGCAGATTCTATAGCTCAGAAAAAAAGTCTTATTTTATTAAAGCCCAGAACAACAGCTGTATTAGGTTCTTTATACAGTAATTTAGGATTGTACAATAAGAGCATTGATTATCTTTCTAAAGCTGAACAATTAGCTAATCATTTGAATAAAGAGGAAGCCCTCGTCAATAAATCATTAATTTATCAGCGTATTTCGGCTGTTTACCAAAAACAGAAGGATTACGAGAAGGCACTCACTTTTAATTTAAAAGCGCTCAACATTATTGAGAATTTAAAAAAGGAATTCCCATCCAATGATTATGCAGCTACTCGGATACCGGTTTTGCTTAATCTGGGAGTAAATTACCATAACCTTGGGCAATATGAGCTGTCAAAGAAATATTACCGCAAAGGATTCAACTCAATTATAGGTTCTGAAAACAATTTTTATCTGTCTTACTTTTATATTAAATATGCTGCTAATGAAATCAAATTAAAAAATGCAGACTCAGCCTTATTTTATATAGACAAATCTAAAGTTTTAGCGAGTAAGTTTGAAGATAAAACACTTCAATTTGAGATTGATTCAAGACTTTCTGAATATTATTTTCTTAAGAATGACCTAAAAAAATCGGACAGCATTAAAAATAAGCTTTTAGAACACTATAAAGACAAGACTCAATCCGAGATGCTGGCCATACAGGATATCATTCACACCAATGAAAGAAAAATTGTCGGCGAAAGCAGAAATACGTCTATTTTTATTATTATTTCAGCAATACTGGCTATCATTTCTTTATTGCTGTATTTCTTTCATCAACACCAAAAAAAGAAAATCAAAATTCACTTTGAAAATATTATACAGGATTTTCAAAATGGAAAATTGCTTGAATCTAAACCCTCTCAAAAGAAAGAAGATAATACAGCCGGTAAAAAAACTCAGTTACCGGAAAAAAAGATTGAAGAACTGCTTCAAAGACTTGACACTTTTGAAAAGAAAAACGAGTTTACCACAAAGAATCTTACCATTTCAAATATGGCTTCTTTGTTTAAAACAAATACAAAATATATCAGTTACATTTTGCAAGAGTACAGAGGAATGAATTTTAATGATTATCTAAATCATGTAAGGATCAAATTTGTCATCCAGAAAATGATTAATCATCCGGAATATCTTAACTACAAAATAGATTATCTTGCAGAGGTTTCCGGCTATTCATCACACAGCCGTTTTGCTCAAATGTTTAAAAAAGAGATAAAATTGTCTCCATCTGAGTTCATTTTGCAGCTAAGCAAGAAAAACAAATAAAACACTATAAATCAATATCTTAACTACGCTTAATACTTGTTACTTTTCTGAATAGTAACAGGCTTTTCCTTGTTCTGCTATCCTTCTGTTCCTAAATTTGCAAATATAAATCACGGAACAATCACATGTAATTTCCCTCCACATATGAGAAGAAAATTTCTTCATGTTCCATAATACATTCTATGATGATGAAGTTTACAATTTTTTATTTCGCAGTTTTTCCCCGTTCCTGCATTTCTGTATATCCAACGATAGCGATTCTAAAAACAAATTGATGGAAAACACAAAAACACATATTTAATTAGCAATTCAAAATTTTCCCGATTGCTTATAAAAAGGCTTTATAGCCGAATAATATCTCCTTTAATTCAAAAACATTTACGACATGAAAAAGAGCTTTTACATTGTATTTATTATTCTTTCGAAAATTTTTCATTCTCAGGTAGGGATTAATACTCCTAATCCTCAGGGTATCTTTAATGTAGATGGAGGCAAAGATAATGCTACAACAGGTTTACCAACAACTGCCCAACAAGCTAATGATTTTGTTGTAACTGCTACCGGAAGTGTAGGAATAGGAACTACAGTTCCTAACAGCTCATCTATATTGGATATCTCTTCTGCAGATAAAGGATTATTACCTCCCAGACTAGAGCTTGCTGCAGCCAATCTTGCTTTGCCTTTATCTTCTCATGTCCAGGGTATGGTAGTTTATAATACAGCGACATCCGGAACGCAACCCAACAATGTTTCACCAGGCTTATATATTAATGATGGAACAAAATGGGATAGAATGTCCACTTCTATACAAACCTACTCTTCATTTTATGGTTCAATCAATTATGGAGATATTAATGGTTTTACAGGTACTGTTAATTTACCTACCACAGGGTTTATTGTTTCATCATCTAAAACGGATGTTACAGGAGGTGATGACTTATTGGTAACCCACAATTTGAATTTATCCGGACCTCAGAATATCACGGTTACTATATTATCTAATGTGTCAGGAAATAACTATTCACAATACAACAGAGACAATGACTGGTATCAACCTGTAATTCACGACATTACTCCTAATTCTTTCAAAGTTTATGTCGAAGAAAACTCAGGCACAGCACAAAATGTGAGCATGATGATTCAGCTAACAAATTATTAATACAACCCCTAGCCTACAACACAGGCAAAAGACTTACAGAAATGTAGGTCTTTTTTTGTATATATTTTAAACCAAAATAACAACCGTCGGCTTGGTAACATCGCATCTCTTCACATTCTATTAATACCCTGATTATTATCCTTTAAGCATTAAAATTTCTCGTTTAATTTTAATAATCACATATATAATTTTCCCTACATTTGCCGTTTTATAGGGGATACTAAAAATATTTTATTTTTTTACCTATTTTTTTTAATAAACTGCATACTTTTTGTTTATGCTAATTGCCTGAAGAAACGAATGATGTTAAACAATAACTCCAAAAAACACTATCTTTTATTTTTTTTCCTGATCCTCTCCAGTTCCTTATGCGCTCAAAACCGGGCCAGCGGCAGGGTGGTTGACGAAAAAAACAATAAAGAGCTCACTAAGGTTGATATTTTTATCAACAATAGCAAAACACCTTCCCTGACGACAACTTCAGGCAGCTTCATCGTTCAGTCAGACAGTATTATCCATCAGCTAAAATTTTCCAGAAAAAGTTATACTACAGAAACGCTTGATATTACCCCTGAAAATGCCGAAAATATTTTCGTACAACTTTCACAGGCTAAAGTAAGTGACATCCAGGAAATTGTCCTTCAAAGCGGCAAAACTAAATACAAGAATAAAAAAGAAAACCCTGCTTACGCTATCATGCAAAAAGTATGGGCACAAAAAAGAAATAATGGGTTAGAAAAATTTGATACCTACTCGTATAAAGAATACGAAAAAACCCAATTTGACCTCAACAATCTGGATAGTGCCTTCATGAAGAAAAAGATTTTCAATAAACTGGATTTCATTTTCGATTATGCTGATTCTACAGCAAGTGGAAGACTGGGTCTTCCCATCTTTTTGAATGAAGCAGTATATGAAAATTTTGGTAAAAACAGGCCAGATAAGGACAGCAAAAGAACATTAGTTGCTCAAAAAACATCAGGTTTTCAGGACAACCAGGTGATTACTGTTTCAGCTAAAAATCTCTATCGGGATATCAACATCTACGACAATACCTTAAATTATTTTGATATCGGATTCCAAAGCCCTGTGGGAACAGATGGATTCAGCACTTACGACTATAGTCTTATGGATACCATTACTATTCGTGGTGAGAAAGCCTTTCAGATCAGATATCAGCCCAAGAGAAAAGATATCCTTGCCTTTCAGGGAAACCTTTATATAGATACGGATACCTATGCCGTTTTAGGGGCAACATTAAAGTCAACCCAGAAAATCAATGTAAATTTCGTCAACAGTGTCTATACTCAGGTGGAGTACGACAATCCTGATGAAACAACTTTTCTTCCTAAAAAACTGATTACAGAATTTGAAATGAGCCCTTTTTCAAAAAAGAAAGGTGCTAAAAGTATTATAGCCAAAAGATCGGTAGATTATTCCGAATATCAGTTTAATAAGCCTCTTGATCCAAAAGTATTCAAACGTACGGAAGAGGAATATGAAGACAAGTTCACCAATAAAGACGATGCATATTGGACTAAAGCCAGACCTGACACTTTATCAAAAGCAGAACAGGGCGTTTACAACATGCTTGATCAGCTTCAGCAGACCCCAAAATTCAACCGAATGGTAAAACTGTTTGAGACCCTTGGTTCAAGGTATTACAATGCCTTTAAAGGAATAGATATCGGTCCTATTTTCTCTATTTATGGAAGAAATGAAGTGGAAGGAGACAGAATAAGATTAGGAGCAAGAACCTATTTCGGCTTGAATGATACCTGGAGAGCTCAGTTTTATACAGCTTATGGGTTCAAAGATCAGCAGTTTAAATATGGCGTGGAAGCAAGATATATGTTCAATAAGCTCAACCGTTTTATGATTGGAGCAGGAACCAGCAGAGATATTGTTCAGCTTGGGGGGCAGCTTACATCCGGTGATGGTGTTACCCCACAATCTTCATCTTCCAGCACCTTTTTTGCAAGAGGAGAGAACATTTCTTTAAGCTCTGTAAACAAAACAAGTGTTTTTGCAGCTATTGAACCCTGGAAAAACTTCCAGATAAGAGTGGATGGAGTGATGCAGAGCATTAAATCTGCCATTCCCGAGAAATTCAACCTTATGTATCACAAAGATGGGCAGCTGAGACAAACAGTTAATGATTCTCACGTTACCATCAGCTTAATTGCAAAACCGGGAGCTAAGTTCTCACAAACCGGAATTGACCGTTACCAGGCCAGAAACCTTGCACCAACCATTGTTTTAAGATATACCAGAGGTATTGAAGGGTTATTTAATGCTGACTTCAATTATGATAAGCTTCAATTCATGCTTTATAAACCATTTTTAATTGGAAGCATGGGTAAATTGGTTGTGAATTTTGAGGCAGGAAAGAATTTCAACACTGTTCCATTGGCATTGCAGAACATCATTCCGGCCAACCTGTCCTATGGTTTGGTACCTAATACATTCTCTCAGCTTAACTATTATGAGTTTGTTACGGATGCTTATACTACACTTCAACTGGAACACCATTTTAACGGCAAAATCCTTTCTTACATTCCTTTGATTAAAAAACTGAAACTCAGAGAAGTTGCATTCATCAGAGGAGCTTACGGAACGTTAAGTGATGCTTCCAAGGCAATCAACGTAGAAGGTTTTAAATATTCCGCGCCAAGTGAACATATTTATTATGAATACGGATTCGGGATTGAAAATATAGGAATCGGGAACCTTAGAATCTTCAGAGTAGATTTCAACTGGAGGGGAAACTATCTTGACAGACCGGATATTTCAAAATTTGGGGTTAAAGCAGGATTCCAGGTAGGATTCTAGACAAAATATAATATAAAACAGGATCGGCGGCTTCTTTGAAGCCGCCGATCTTTTATTTTAGTTTTATAAAAAAGTCAAAGATGATAATTAAAAGCACTCACATGGCTCTTCTACATCAAGCAGGCAACGCATTTTCTGCTCCTTTGTCATTCCGCACCAGATATCACATGATGTAATGGGTTTTGGTGGACATAATGCTAAAGCCGCTCCTCCATTGATTTCTTTAAGGTTTTCCTTCGTTAATTTTTTCAAATTTTTCATGATTATATTTAGTTTTATTTGTTGCCTACTCTCTCTGCTTTTCGGCTTCCGCAATGATTTTTTATTTAATTACGGACAAATATATAAATATTTCACAAAGAAATGAATACTATAAAGAACGGACAATAACTGAATAAAAAAAAACCTCAGCAAATGCTGAGGTTTTAATTTTTATAAAACGCTTACAAAATTATGCGTTTGGCTCTACAGATACGAAAGATCTGTTGTTTGCTTTCTTTCTGAAAACTACTTTACCATCTACTAATGCAAACAAAGTGTGATCTTTACCGATTCCCACGTTATCACCTGGGTGGTGCTGAGTACCTCTTTGTCTAACAATAATATTTCCGGCAATAGCTGCTTGTCCTCCGAAAATCTTCACACCTAATCTTTTAGAGTGAGACTCTCTACCGTTCTTGGAACTACCGACTCCTTTCTTGTGTGCCATTTTATTACTGGATTATTTATTAAGTGCTTTAAATTGATCGATATTCTTAATGATAGCAGCATCTACTTCTTCATGAGTAAGAATATTCTTTTCTAATTCCACTTTAACTGCTTTACCTAAAGTAATTAAAGTTTCTCTGTTCTCTTTAGACTGAGACAAGTTGTTTTTCTTTAAGTGATAGTTCAACTCGTGATCTTCACTAAAGTTAACAGTTGCGTTGTCTGAAAGAACTTCACCTTTCACAGTTTCTTTTTTAGCAGCAGCTTTTTTAGCTCCACCTTCAAAACCAGTAATACCAGTGATTACGATTTGAGTTAAAGATTGTCTGTGACCGTTTTTCACTTTGTAACCTTTTCTTCTTTTCTTTTTGAAAACGATTACTTTATCAGCTTTTACGTGGTCAAGGATCTCTGCTTCCACAGTGATTCCGTTTACAGCTGGGGCGCCTACAGTGATTGCACCGTTTACAGTAAGAAGAACTTTATCGAAAGAAACTTTTCCTCCTTTATCTCCTTTTAAACGGTTTACAAACAACTTCTGGTCTTGCTCAACTTTGTATTGAAGCCCTGCTATTTCTACAATTGCAAACATTGTTTATAAATTTTTAGTTATTTCGAGGTGCAAATATACATATAAATTTCTAATTAGCTTACAATCAAAGCAATGTTTTTTTAATTAAAATCCTATTCACTATATTTTGAATAATTTTTTTTAATAATGTACTCACACTTAAGAGATAATTTCATACCTTCGTTTTACCAAATTGAATTTATATATGAAAAGAAACTTTAATCTCTGCTTACTAGCAGGCGCCATTGCTGTAACTTCATTGACAGCATGTAGTGATGACCAAATGGACAACAATGTTCAACCTCAGCCAGAAGCACTTAGTGCAAAAATTGATCAGCCAGGAGATCTTGAAAAAATCTGCTCTTATGTAGATAACAACTGGAGCTCTAATTCAGTTTTATTGACCGGACTTCAAAATTCCACAGACACCAACTTTATGAACGGTCAGATGACTAAAATTGCAAGTATGTGGGGAAGAAGCAATCCTACTCTGAGATTTGTAAATGATCCATCCAATTACAATTCAACGTACAATGCAATTTCCTATTCTACCGGAAAAATCTATTATGGATACGCTATCTATTATGATGCGAAATCAAAAGGAGGCGATATTGTGAATGCAATGATCCTTGCTCACGAATATGGACATCAGCTGCAGTATATCTTTGGACTTCCATCTGTAAACGAAAACACAGCCAGACCTAACGAGCTTGAAGCTGACGGTTTTGCAGGATACTATTTGAGAAGACCTAACGGATACAATAAAACAAGCTTCCCGGAAATTGCAGCAGCTTATGAGTTTGCCCAAAGTATCGGAGATTATCAGACTACCAATCCCGGACATCACGGAACACCTGCACAGAGAAGATCAGCAGTGCGTTTAGGATTCCTTTTGGGGCAGTATGACCTTAACGCTTCCAATTTCGATTATAATTTCTTCTATTATTATCAGGGAGTATTAAACGGAACTTACAAGATGGCTAAAAACACAGTAAATCCTGAAATTGACGCCTACATGAGTCAATACATAGATGAACTGAGAAAAATTCAGTCAGGAGAAATTTCCGCAGAAGAATTTAAACATCTTCAATAAACAAGAACATTCATTTTTAGCATATTTAAGAAAGGAGGCGGGCAGTATGTTCCGCCCCTTTTTTGTTTTTAAAGTTTTTATGTTCTATAAAATCAATTTGTTTGTATTTTTGAAAAAATAACAAAAAGAACCTCCAAGCAATCTATAATGAACAGAGATCTCTATATTGATTTCGCCAAAGGGCTGGCTACACTTTCTATCATATTTATCCATACTGCTTTCTGGTCTGGCCAGTTTTATATTCCTGCAGAAATAAGAGTCTTCTCACTCGTTTTTGACGTTGCCCTTTTTTATGCCCTAAGTGGGATTACTTCCGGAACCAATATTGAAAAAACGTTGTACCGCCTGCTAAAACTGCAGATTACATATATGATATTTGTGACTTTCCTGTTCTTTTTAGATTATTTCTTTAAAATTTTCGGACTGAGTTTCTTTTCTATGGAATGGCTCCAAAGTTTTTATTCCACATTTGGATCAAAATATTCTACCACCAGCATTTCAGCAACTCCTCAATGGGAAAATCTGGGCAACTGGTATCTTCACCAATATACCAATGCTGACACTTTTCCTGTGGTGATGGGAAGCTTCTGGTATCTTAAAGTTTATTATGTACTAACTGTTTTTGGTGTCCTTATCTTAAGGTTCTTCCCGAAACATATCAATTGGTTTATCGGGCTTTGTATAGGTTTAACCTTATTATTTAACATCTTCCCGGAATATTATCCAACCGGACAGGTGGGATATGTAGCTTTTTATCTTGCTGTTTTTTTAATTGGAAACAAAATGCGTGGGAAAAAGATTCCGGCCAAAGCAATCCCTGTCTTGTATGCACTTGTGGGAGTTGCTCTTGTATGGATGTTCTGGTACTATGGAGGAGAAATTTTCTATAAAATCAATAAAAACAAATTTCCGCCTAAAATCCCTTATATCATCTGGGCGCTATTCTCTCTGGTAACTCTATTTGTTCTTTATAACCGATTAAAGATTACAAAAGAAAACTTTATCACCCACATCGGAAAGAATGCTATTTTCTTCTACTTTGCCCAGGGAATCAGTTCTTCTTTGGTCTATTTCCTGGTTGTCCCGTTAAAAGAAAATATGCCGTGGTGGATATTAATGATCATTATTTATGGCATTAATATCATTTTAGCCTTCATTATTTCTGCAGGATTGAAAAAAGTGGATGCATCAGGCTGGAAGATTCTGGAATTCTTAAGAAGAAAGACCGCATCTTAAGACTTTAGCGATCAAATTGAAATAAAGTCACATTTCTTATCTCAATTTGTTTAAATTTACAAAAATTTTACAACATGTTTAAGTTGAAACTACCCACCGATCCAAGGTGGGCAAATATTGCAGAAGGAAACATCGGAGAAATTTTAACAGATCATGCCTGGTGTGAGCAAAAAGCAGCTACCAATGCCATAGGCCTGATAACAATGCTTCCGGAATATCCTGAGATTGTGACAGAACTTCTTGCCATTGCACAGGAAGAACTGGATCATTTCAATCAGGTCCATGAGATCATTAAAAAAAGAGGATATACCTTTGGAAGAGCAAGAAAAGATGATTATGTGAATGAACTGGCGAAATTTATCGTTCAGGGAACAAGAGAGAACCTCATCGTAGACAAAATGCTTTTTGCCGCTATGATTGAAGCCAGAAGCTGCGAAAGATTCAAGGTTCTTACCGAAAACATCAAAGACGAAGAACTTAAAGTTTTCTATAAAGAATTGATGATTTCTGAAGCTAATCATTATACTACATTCATTGGATTTGCAAGACAGCTTGGAGATCCGGAGAAAGTAAACAAACGTTGGGAAGAATGGCTGGAATATGAAGCCAGTATCATAAAATCTTATGGAAACAAAGAAACTATTCACGGTTAAATTAAAATAGAAACAGTAAAGAATACACATTGAAGAAGCCAAGCTTTGAAAATATTGCCAATTTATTCCTGAAAAACTTTTTCCAGGGATTGGTTATCATTGGTCCTATCGGGCTTACTATTTTTGTAATCTGGTATATTGTAAGTGCAATTGACAATCTTGTTCCTTCGCTGGCCAAGCAGATCCCGGGGCTTGTATTCGTATCCATCATTCTGTTTACTGCTATTTTAGGGTACCTAGGAAATAAATTCGTAGTCGGAAGATTCTTTTTCGATACGATGGACAGCTTGCTGGAGAAAACTCCGGGAGTAAAACATATCTACACTCCTACAAAAGACGTAATGTCTTCATTCGTAGGTGACAAGAAAAAATTCAACGATCCTGTATGGGTAAAAACGAATGAAAATCCGGAAATCTGGAGAATTGGTTTTTTAACTCAAAAAGAAATGTCGGACGTTGACAAGCATAATTACGTTGCGGTATATCTTCCCCACTCGTACGCCATCTCGGGCTGGGTAATTGTTACTGAAGAAAAAAACATCAAACCTGTAGTGGGAATGACAGCAGCTTCTGCAATGAAGTTTGCAGTGAGCGGCGGTGTAGCCGGATTCCATTCTGATGAAAATATATTTAAGGCTCCGGAATAATCACTCTTTCCGGCTTATCTATACATTGATGAATTTTGAAAAATTATTTTCAAGCACATTTTCTTTACAAACAATTTAAAACATAATTTAACTCATGAATTTACCGTACGCGGAACCTTTCCGCATTAAAATGGTGGAAGAAATCTATCAATCCACCAGAGAAGAAAGAGAGCAATGGCTTAAAGAAGCTAATTATAACCTTTTCAATTTAAGATCTTCACATGTTTATATTGACCTGCTTACCGATTCAGGAACCGGAGCAATGTCTGATAAACAATGGTCTGCTTTGATGACCGGAGATGAAAGCTATGCAGGATCCCGCTCTTTTGAACAATTACAGAAAACTGTTGAAAAAATTACAGGATTCAAATATTTATTACCTACACACCAGGGAAGAGCTGCTGAAAACGTTCTTTTCTCAGTATTGGTAAAGGAAGGTGATGTAGTTCCGGGGAACTCTCATTTTGACACTACAAAAGGACATATCGAAATCAGAAAGGCACATGCTATCGACTGTACAATAGATGAAGCTTTTGACATTAATGATCTTCACCCTTTCAAGGGAAATATCAACCTTGAAAAGCTGGAAGAAGTTTATAAAAGCCACCCTAAAGAAAACATTCCTTTCTGCTTAATTACCATTACATGTAACTCTTCAGGAGGGCAGCCTGTATCTTTAGAAAATATGAAGGCTGTAAAAGCACTTTCTGACCAATATGGAATTCCTGTATTCTTTGATTCAGCGAGATTTGCAGAGAATGCTTACTTCATCAAAAAAAGAGAAGCAGGACAGGAAAACAGAAGCATCAAAGAAATCTGTAAGGAAATTTTCTCTTACGGAGATGGAATGACGATGAGTTCCAAAAAAGACGGCTTAGTAAACATCGGTGGATTCATTGCTCTGAATAATGAAGAGGTTTTCAGAAAAGCATCTAACTTTACCATTATCTATGAAGGATTTATTACCTATGGAGGAATGGCCGGAAGAGATATGGCTGCATTGGCAGTAGGTCTTGATGAAGCGACTGAGTTTGCTTATCTTGAAAGCAGAATCTCTCAGGTTGAATATCTGGGGAATAAACTGATCGAATACGGAATCCCTGTTCAGAAACCTATCGGAGGACATGCTGTATTCATCGACTCTTTAAACTTCCTTCCGAATGTTTCCCGTGAAGAATATCCGGCACAGACATTAGGCCTTGAAATTTATAAGGAAGCAGGTATCAGAACCGTAGAAATCGGGACATTATTGGCAGACAGAGATCCTGCTACAAGGGAAAACCGTTATCCGAAATTAGAATTGGTACGTCTGGCAATTCCTAGAAGAACTTACACCAATAACCATATGGATTATATTGCTGCTGCTATCAAGAACGTTTATGAAAGACGTGAAGAAATAGCAAAAGGATACAAGATCACCTGGGAACCGGAAATCTTAAGACACTTTACTGTTCAGCTTGAAAAAGCTTAATCATAAAACCGGAATTTTTTCCGGTTTTTTTATGCGTTACATAAACAATCTTATTCTTTATATATCCTTCAGTCCATTTCCACTTAACAATCTTTAAACCATTTCATTATTACGATAAATATCTTTTATAAATAACCATAAATTAATCATATTTATTTATTATAAATTATCTACCATCATTTTCTTTTTATCTTTTATAAAACAAAAATCAAATTGACTCATTTTTTGAAATAGTGAAGGTTTTTAATTTTAATTTTGTATTTATCTAAAGAAGATTAAAAAAATACTCAAAAAACCAACCTGAAAAATACTTTATTCCGAAAATGAAGAAAATTACTGTCGTGGGTGCCGGTATCTCTGGCTTAACCATGGCGAATTACTTAGAAAAACATAAGATTGATTATCACATTTACGAAAGGAGAAAAAAGAAAGATCTGGCAGGACATGGCTTTCTCATTCCAGAAGAAGGGATGGAATACCTTTATCAGATCCTTGATTCCGATCTTCTTCTTCGGCATGGAAATTTTCTAAAAAAATATATACAGTACTCCCATACGGGGAAAATGCTGGCAGAAAAGGAGTTGAACAATGTTTTCGCAATTTCGAGACATTCATTAATTGATCTTCTGACTCAAAATATTTCTCCTGAAAAAATAACCTACGAACAAACCATAATTCCCGATGACAGACAGAATGGAAAACTGAAACTTTTGGACGGAACGGATATTGACTCAGACATTGCTGTTATCTCCGATGGTTCTAAAAGCCGTATCAGAAATTACCTTTTTAAAGATGAAACCATAAATCTGGCAAGAGAAAGTGAAGTAGTTAATATCATTCAGGATAAAGAAATTGCAGATTCTATTGAAAATGACTTTATAAAATTCCATCATGAAGAGGGAGGCCTGACATTTGGAATTCTTAAACTTTCCACTGATACTATTCTTTGGTATTCACAATTTGATAATGAGAAATACACGATCAATGAGTGTTCAGCAGAGAACCTAAGGAAATACATGCTTGAAGTTTTTCAAAACTGGCATCCTTTAGTCCCATCAATTATACAGAAATCAGACTATAAAAACGTACATTTATGGCGTGTGTATGAGTTGGAAAAACTGAATCCGTTTTATAAGGATAATATTGTATTCATAGGAGATGCAGCCCATCCGCTGATTCCTTTTACGAGCCAGGGAGTAACTTCTGCACTGAAAGATTCTTTTACATTAACGAAGTACTTAGTTGAAGAAAAAAATAAAGCAGAAGCATTCAGCAAGTATGAAGCAGACAGAAAACCTGAAATTGAAATTCATATCAACAACGGAAGAATATTACTCAACCAGTTCCTGCTTCCACTCAGCCAACAAACAGAAAACATTTTACCCATATCTTATAAATAAATATGTTCAGCAATAACGATATCAATTTTGAAGCCCTGAAAAGAAAAGCCTATAACGGAAGATGGGCAACCCTGGAAGAAGGAATCATTCCTCTTACGGCAGCAGATCCTGATTTCAGGACAGCCCATGAAATAGAACAGGGAATCATCGAATACCTTAAAGACGGCTATCTAAGCTATGGGCCGTTTTCCGGTCTTCCTGAATTCAAAAAAAGTGTTGCAGATCATTTCAATAAGGAGAAACACGGAACTTTTTCTCCTGAAAATGTTTTGGCAGTCAACAGCGCTGCTCAGGGAATGTTCCTGATTGCTTCTTATGTTCTGAATCCGGGAGATGAAACCATTATTCTGGATCCTGTAGATTTTCTTTTCAAAAAATCAGTAGAAACAGCAGGAGGAAAAGTGATGCTTTGCCCTGTAAATACTATAACAGGAGACATTGATTTTGAAAAACTGGTTTCTTTAATTAATCCCAAAACCAAACTTATAAGCATCTGCAATCCGCATAATCCCCTGGGAAAGGTATATTCTAAAGAAGTATTAATAAAAATAGCAGAGATTGCTTCAGCTCACGATCTTTGGGTGATGAGCGATGAAATCTGGAGTGATATTATTTATGACAACAAAGATTTTCATACCTATTCTTCCGTTTCTGAGAAAGCAAAGAGAAAAAGCTTTACCGTTTATGGGTTTTCAAAGTCATTTGGAATAGCAGGATTGAGAATCGGGGCAGTATTGTGTAATGATCAGGATATCCTTGAAGATTTTACTGAGAAATCCAATTTCAATTCAACAATAGAAGGTGTTTCTACTTTGTCACAGATTGCCGGAAGTGTAGCTCTGGAGAAAGCAAAGCCCTGGTATAAAGATTTTTTAGCACATTTACAGAGCAACAGGAATCTTGCTTTTGAACTATTAAGCCGTTCAGAAGTTGTAAACCCTAATCTGCCTGAAGCTACTTTTGTCCTGTTTCCAAAGATTGAAAACGGAATGTCCAGCGATCAATTTGCCCAACACGTCTTAAAACAGGGAAAGGTTGCCATCGTTCCGGGGTCAGAAAGATGGTTCGGAAAAGGAGCGGAAGGACATATCAGAATTTGCTTCTCCACATCACAGGAAATTTTAGAAGAAGGAATTAACAGAATCATTACCAGCTTTTAACATTAAAATTTTTCATTAAATTTAGATATTAAGTTATTATTTTACCGAATTTAATGCAAATCAATATTAAATTAAGAAATTCATACTAAATATTTAACTTTACTATTGATTTAAAAATAAATATTGATAATTTTGATTAAATCACCACCCAAAATTATCTATATGAAAATAAAATACATCAGCGTTATTTTTCTTGGAGTTTCCACGCTATCCTATGCCCAGCAAATAAAGGACACCTTGAAAGAATCTAAGATAGACGAAGTAGCCATCACCGGAAGCCGGAATAAAAAAAGAACAGTAGTAAATACGCCTGTTCCAATTGATATCATTGACATCAAGCAGGTAAGTCAGTCAACAGGGCAAGTAGAAATCAACCAGCTTTTACAGTTTTCTGCACCTTCTTTCAATTCCAACAAACAATCAGGGTCTGACGGTGCTGATGCAGTAGATCCTGCCACTTTAAGAGGTTTAGGGCCTGATCAGACCCTCCTTTTGTTAAATGGAAAAAGATATCACCAATCTTCACTGATCAACCTTTTCGGAACCAAAGGAAGAGGGAATACGGGATACGACATGAATACCATTCCCATTGGTGCCATAAAAAGAGTGGAGGTCCTTCGTGACGGCGCTTCAGCTCAATATGGCTCTGATGCTATCGCGGGGGTAATCAATGTCATTCTTAATGACCGCGATAAAGGTTTTGAAGGAAATGCTTTTTATGGAATGAATCTTTTCAAAAGTCCCGGAAATAATGATGTGGTTTCTGATCATAAAGTGGACGGAACAACCTTTGATTTCAGTGGAAATTTAGGAACTAAAATAGGTTCAAAAGGAGGTTTTGGAAACTTTACGGTAGAATTTATCAACAAAGATTATGCGATACGAAATGCAAATCCTGATATTTACAATGATCCGCTGGCACCAAGACAGCGTTTCGGGGATGCAAAAGCTCAGAACATTTACTTTTTCGGGAATATTGAGCTTCCTCTATCTGATGGTCTGAAATTCTATTCCCGTCAGGGCTTTTCCCACAGAAACACCAAAGCCTACGCCTGGACCAGATCAGCAGATGCAGACGGAAATATTCCTGAAGTTTACCCTACAGGATTTAATCCTATTGAAAATACAAGCATTACAGATTTCACGTTTGACAACGGCCTGAAATTCAAGGTTGCAGGATGGGACGTAGATTTTTATAATGCTTTTGGCAACAACAGATTTACCTATCAGATTGACAATACAATTAATGCCACTTTGGGGGTCAAATCGCCTACAAGCTTTAATGCCGGAGGACATTCGTTATTACAGAATACAACCGGTTTTAATGCGGTGAAACAGTTCAAAGTACTGGAAGGACTTAATATCGCTTTCGGATCGGAATTCAGGTATGAAAAATTCGATATCATCAAAGGAGAAGAAGCTTCTTATGCCATGTATGATGTAAACGGCAATCTTGTGACTGCCAGCACTCCCCAAAACTTACTGGTCACCAACCCTTTAAGTGGGAATGTAAGACCAGGTGGTTCTCAGGGATTTCCGGGATATTCTACAGATATTGGCAAAAGCAGAAATAACTTTGCAGCATATGTAGATACTGAGCTTGATGTTACAAAAAACTGGATGGTAAGTGTTGCCGGAAGATTTGAAAATTATAATGATTTCGGAAGTACTTTAAATGGAAAATTCGCGACAAGATATGCAATCACTCCGCAGTTTGCCTTCCGTGGTTCCGTTTCCACAGGGTTCAGAGCACCTTCTCTGGCTCAGAAATACTACAGCCAGCAGTTTACCAACTTTCAGGGCGGTCAATTGGTTACTATTCAGCTTGCTTCTAACGACAGCAAAATTGCAGGCAGCCTTGGGATTCCTCAATTGAAACAGGAAACATCGGTGAATGGAAGTGCCGGATTTACGTTCAATACAGGAAAATTCACAGCAACAGTGGATGGATATTATATTCAGGTAAAAAACAGGATTGTTCTTACCGGATATTTCGCACAGGCAGACCTGCCGGCAGATGTTCAGGCAGACAATCCATTTATTGACCAGGTACAATTTTTCTCCAATGCTATAGACACCAAAACAAAAGGAGTAGATCTTATTTTAAGTTATACTGAAAACCTTGGTTCCGGGAAACTGACTGTTACCTTAGCCGGAAACTATAATGATATGGAAATCACAAAAGTAAATACTTCAGAACAGCTGGCAGGGAAAGAAGATATTTATCTGAGTAAGAGAGAAAAGGCTTTTATCCTTGCTTCTGCTCCAAAAACAAAAGTCAATTTAAACCTCAATTATAAGATCAACAAATTCAATGCGAACCTGCAGTTGGTAAGGTTTGACAAAGCAACACTGATTGGGTATGATGGCACAGAACAGATCTACAATCCAAAAGTAACTACCGATATTTCTTTCGGCTACGAGTTTTGCAAGAATCTGAATCTGACACTGGGTAGTAAAAACTTATTCAACAGATATCCTACGCTGCAAACCACTCAGGTAACCAGCGGGAATACAGAATCCGGAGGTATTTTTGATCCTGTACAGATGGGATTTGCCGGAAGACAGGCTTTTGCCAGACTTAACTTTAAGTTTTAAGAGAATAAAAAGAAACTGTATCAAAGGTTTCACCTTTGTCATTCTGACGAAGGAAGAATCTCATTTATAAACCAATAACATAAGATTCTTCACTACATTTCATTTCGTTCAGAATGACATTTTGATACAGTTTTTTCTATTTTTTTGAAATTTTATAAAGCTTACCACTGTCGGTTACCGCATAAAGATTTCCGTCCATTCCGTTCAGCACATCACGGAAGCGTTCTTTCTGATCTGCAAGAAGACGTTCTTCACCTACCACTTTATTATCTTTCATTACAATTCTGTCAATATGCTCACCACTTAAACATCCGATAATCAGGTTTCCTTTCCATTCCTCGATATTTCCTGTATAAAAAGTAATTCCGCTTGGTGAAATCACAGGATCCCAGTAGTAAACAGGCTGTTCAGTTCCTTCTCTTTGGGTGATTCCCTCTCCTACTTTGTCTCCAGAATATTCAATTCCATATGTCACATCACCCCATCCATAATTTTTTCCAGGCTGGATCAGATTAATTTCATCTCCGCCTCTCGGCCCCATCTCCACATCCCATAAATTACCATTAGGATCAATGGCCATTCCTTGAGGATTTCGGACACCATAAGCATAGATTTCAGGCTTATATCCAGACTTTCCGATAAAAGGATTTCCCGGAGCCGGTTTTCCGTCTTTTGTGATTTTTAGAATCTTTCCAAGATAATTATCCGTTTTCTGAGCATATACACGGGTTACCTTATCTGATCTTTCTCCTGTACTGACAAATAAATTCCCATCTTTATCAAAAGCAAGACGGCTTCCATAGTGTTTATCTCCGTCGTAAGAAGGTTCTGCACGGAAAATAACTTTCACTTCTGAAATATTTTTGAGATCTGCGGACAGCTTCCCTTTTGCCACGGAAGTTAAATTTCCTTTTCCAAACGGTTCTGAAAAACTGAAATAAATAATATTATTAGCTTTAAAATCAGGATCAAGAGCTACATCAAGCATTCCACCCTGACCTTTTGAATCCACTTTTGGAAAACCTTCTATTTTTGAAACCTGCTTTCCATCTGATGAAACAACATTCATGTGGCCATTCTTGTCTGTGATCAGAAATTTTCCGTCAGGTAAATTGATAATCCCCCAGGGTCTTCCCAAATCTTTATTCAGTATCTCTACATTATAGGCCGTTGTACTTTTTACTGCCTTGATTCTTGTCTGCCCTTTAAATGCCGGTTGGTAGTCAGAATTAGGCTTCTCTGTCTCTACACTTCCATCATTTCCCGTCTTCTGAGCATTCGCATGATTTTCTTTACACGATGATAAAATAAGAAAAAGGCTCAGGACAGGGATATAAAATTGATTGATTTTCATAACATTAGAATTGGTGATTGTACAATGAATGGAAAAATAATGCCATAAAGTTTGTGTGTTTCATTTTTTATTCTACATTTGTAGAGCAAATTATAACATTGTAGAATGAAAGAGATTAAATTAACAGATTCTGAAAAAATTCTCATGGAAATTCTTTGGGAGAAGAAAAAGATTTTCATGAAGGATATTCTGGAAGCTTACCCTGATCCTAAACCTGCTGCAACTACTATTGCCACCTTGCTTAAAAGAATGCAGAACAAGGACCTGGTAGGGTATCAAGTGTATGGAAATTCCCGTGAATACTATCCAAAAATAGAAAAAGGGGAATATTTCAAGGAAGAAATGTCTTCCATGATTGATCGTTTTTTCAACAGCTCGGTAACACAGTTTGCCTCCTTTTTTACATCGAATACCAAGCTCAGTCAAAAGCAGCTGAAAGAACTCCGCGATATCATAGATGAACATATAAAAGAATAGATATGGCAGCCATTATTCTGAAAATAATCCTGTGCTCTTCTATTTTCATTGCCGTTTATTATCTCTTCCTGGAAAAAGAAAGAATGTACAGATTCAACAGATGGTATTTACTAAGTGCCATATTGCTTTCTTATATCATTCCATTTATCAACATTACCATACAAAGACCTGAAGCGGAGACCAAACCACAAATGATAATTGAAGAAACGGCTCAGCAAATGGTTTTTATTCAGCCGGAACAGGAAAGCTTTAACTGGATGAATATGATATGGGCCGCATATACTATAATCACACTTTTTCTGCTCATAAAAAGTCTTTTTGCTCTTTTATCTGTGAGAAGAATCCGGGGAGAAAAAAAAGCTTATGAACATTACAATATCGTATTAACGGATGAAAGCCTTTCTCCTTTCAGTTTCTGGAATACAATATATATGGGGAAAAACTACATGGAAAATAATAGAATTGACCAAAGGATATTCCTGCATGAAAAGGCTCATATTGATCAGAAACACAGTGTAGATTTAGTAATTCTCAATATTTTAAAGATTTTTACATGGTTCAATCCTGTTTTATTCTTATACAAAAAAGCAGTAATCACAAATCATGAATTTTTAGCAGATGAAGCGGTTCTGAAAAAGAATTATAGTATTAAAGAATACCAAAACCTTATTCTTGAAGAAATTCTTAGCCGCCAAAATCCTCCTCTTACTCATTCATTTAATTTTAATAACACCAAAAAAAGATTTATTATGATGAAAACAAAAAAATCGAAATTCATTCTGTTAAAGAAAACAGCTGGAATCACAATATTGATTGCAGCAGCAGCATTCCTTTCTGAAAGAACTTATGCAGGTAATCCAGCGAGTGTTCAAATGTCTGAAAAAATAACAGAAGCCTCTGTTCAGACTAATGGTCAGGATTCCTACCAGGAATTTAAAGATATACTGGCTAAGTATGCTGATCTGCTGAATCATGGGAAATATGCAGAGTTTGCAAAAAAGGTTACTGAAAGTGATAAAAAGAGGTTGGGAGAACTCTATCCTTTACTTAATGAAAGCCAGAAAAATGAACAGAAGATTACATTCTTTGCTCTGCCTGAATTGAAAAAAAGAATTCCAACAGAGAATGAGCTGAAAGCATTTTTAAATAAAAATGATTACGCAATCTGGATTGATGCAAAAAAAATTGAAAATAGTGACTTAAAAAACTATAAAAAAACAGATTTTTCAAATGTCTATATCAGTAAAGTCTATCCGAATGCAAGAACAGCAAAAAATCCTCAGCTATATCAGGTTAGCTTAATGACTCATCCTTACTTTGCAAAAACTAAAGAAGAGGGAAAATCCTCAATGATGATGGGCTTTAAAAGATCAGAGCTGAAAAAAACTCAGGATACCATCACTCCACGAGAAAATAATACAATTAACAGCGAAGGTAAAAACACAAACTTACAGGAAGACAAAACCTTTGTGAGTGCTGAATATCCAAACGGGATGAAAGACCTCAGAACAAAAATAGGCAAAACCATGGATGTAAGTACTCTGAACCCAATGAACGGAACAATAAAAGCAATGGCCTATGTTCATATAGATGAAACAGGGAAAACAACCAACGTGACTGCCTCCGGTGACAATGATGTGTTCAATAAGGAGTTCCTTAAAACAATGACCGCCATAAGCAACGAAACAGTCTGGAAACCCGCCACGAAAGATGGGAAAGCCATCGCTTCGGTACTGAAAATCCCCGCAACAATGACTTTTACCAAACCTTAATAATGAAAAGCGCTAAAAAATAGCGCTTTTATTATTTCAATTATTCTTGTTTAGACTGTTAAAATTTTATTATCAAAATATTCATCTTCAAAACATTATCCTGTCTAATAATTTCTTTCGTATTTTTGTTGTATACATTCTTTTCTATGGATTTTAAGCTTCAATCAGAATATAAACCTACCGGAGATCAGCCCCAAGCTATTGAAAAACTTACTGAAGGTATAGAGATCGGTGAGAAATATCAAACCCTTCTCGGGGTTACCGGCTCCGGAAAAACCTTTACGGTTGCTAATGTTGTAAAAAATGTTCAGCGTCCCACTTTAGTTCTGGCACACAATAAGACTCTTGCGGCGCAGCTCTTTATGGAGTTTAAAGAGTTTTTCCCGGAAAATGCTGTGGAATACTTTGTCAGTTACTATGATTACTACCAGCCTGAGGCCTATATTGCCACAACAGGAACTTATATTGAAAAAGACCTGAGCATCAATGAAGAAGTTGAAAAACTACGTCTTTCTGCAACCGCCAGCCTGCTTTCAGGAAGAAGGGATGTTTTGATTGTGGCATCTGTTTCCTGTATCTATGGTATTGGAAATCCTACAGAATTTCATAAATCTTTAATTTCCATTGCTATTGGTGAGAAAGTGACAAGAACAGCACTTCTTCATTCACTAGTTAATGCATTATATGCCAGAACATTAAATGAATTTCAAAGAGGAACATTCCGTGTAAAAGGAGATGTAATTGATGTTTTCCCTGCTTATACTGATAATGCTATCAGAATTCAGTTTTTTGGGGATGAAATTGAAAAGATCCAAAGCTTTGACCCTGTTACTGGGAATGTAGAGGATAATTTTGATCAGATACAAATTTACCCTGCCAATCTTTTTGTAACATCAAAGGAGACCTTAAACGGTGCTATTAAAGACATTCAGGATGATATGGTAAAACAGGTTGATTTCTTTAGCTCTATTGGAAAACCATTAGAAGCAAAACGACTTCAGGAAAGAACCGAACTGGATCTTGAAATGATTAAAGAACTAGGTTATTGTTCAGGAATTGAGAACTATTCGAGATATCTTGACGGCCGCCTTCCGGGAACAAGACCTTTCTGCTTGATTGATTATTTCCCTAAAGACTTTTTAATGGTTATTGATGAAAGCCATGTAACGGTTCCACAGGTTCATGCCATGTATGGTGGTGACCGAAGCAGAAAAGAGGCATTGGTGGAATATGGTTTCAGACTTCCGGCTGCGATGGACAACAGACCTTTAAAATTTGAAGAATTTGAAGCTATACAGAATCAGGTAATCTATGTGTCTGCGACTCCTGCAGATTATGAACTTGAGAGAACCGGAGGAGCTTATATAGAGCAGATCATCCGTCCAACAGGACTTCTTGACCCGATTATTGAGGTAAGACCTACCATCAATCAGATTGATGATTTGATGGAGGAAATCCATAAAAGATCTGATGCTGATGAGAGAGTATTGGTAACCACTTTAACGAAGAAAATGGCGGAAGAGCTTACGAAATACTTTACCAAATTCGGAATCAGAACAAGATATATTCACTCTGATGTTGAAACGCTGGAACGTATTCAGATTATGCAGGACCTTCGTCTAGGGCTTTTTGATGTGCTTATCGGAGTTAATTTATTACGAGAAGGATTAGATTTACCGGAGGTTTCGTTGGTTGCTATTCTGGATGCTGATAAAGAAGGAATGCTGAGAAGCAGAAGATCAATGATTCAAACCGTGGGACGTGCCGCAAGGAATGTGAATGGAAAAGCCATCATGTATGCCGATAAAATCACAAAATCTATGCAGGCTACCCTGGATGAAACTGAATACCGCCGTGCCAAACAAATGCAGTACAATGAGGATCATGGCCTGAAGCCAAAAGCATTAAATAAAAAGATTTCGGAAAATCTTGTCGGAAGAAGCAAAGACTTCCCTGATGAAAAATATACCCAAAAGGAAATCCTTCAGAAAGTTGCTGAGACAAAAGCAACCTATGCAAGTGAAGATATAGAGAAAATGATCACCCAGAAGCAGAAAGAAATGGAAGCTGCTGCGAAAAATCTTGACTTTATAAAAGCGGCCAAGCTGAGAGATGAAATTGCGGCATTGAAAGCTTAATAAAACTGATTTATAAAAAGTTTCGGCGGCATCTTTGATGCCGCCGAAACTTTATTCTTAGATTGAAATATTTTAATTTTTACAATCCGTTTCTTACTGCTGCCCTGATGGGAGTCAAAAGATCCATCAGACCATTTAATTTGATTTCGTAAACTGTTGAAAGCTGCATTCCCAGTTTTCCCTTTGGCATTCCGTTTTTGTTGAACCATTCCAGGTAGCTGATGGGAAGATCAATCAGAACCGTTCCTTCGTACTTACCGAACGGCATTTTCATGACACAGATTTCTTTTAATATTTCGGGATTGAGTCCTTCCACTTTTATATAATTAAATTAATTTTTCTTTAATATCATCCTGTCCGGGCAGTTCTAGATCCGGAGGAGCATATTCATCCGAAAATTCATTCCTGTACACCTGAACCAGAAGAAGCGTCAGTGAGATCAGAATAGGCCCGAAAATAAGCCCCATGAAGCCAAAAAGATTCATTCCCATGATAATCCCAAATACCGTATTCAAAGGATGGATGTTTTCCAGTTTCTTTAAAAGGGTAAAACGAAGAAGATTATCAGTAAGACCTACCACAACAACACAATAGATCGCTAAGCCGACCCCCTGTACTGTATTTCCTTCAGCAATCATAAAGATACACACCGGAACATACACAATAGCAGTTCCTACAACGGGAATCACTGAAGCCGCAGCCGTTAATGCAAAAAGTAATACAGCGCCCGGTGCCCCAAAAATAAGATATCCTATAAGAGCTACGATCCCCTGTCCTACTGCTACAACTGGAATCCCGATAGCATTGGCCATAATCAGTTTTCTCATTTTATCGCCGATTAAAGAAATGTTAGCTCTCTTAAGTGGTGCAGAAGAAGTAAGGATCTTTTCGAAGAGCCTTGGCTTTTCCAGCATAAAATAGAGAATAAAATACATGGACATCACTACGGTAAGGGTATTGAACGTTCCACTGACTGCAGAAGTAGAAAATTTTCCTACATTATCTTTCAGTTTCGCCATGTTTTCTTTGCTCAGAATATCAAATCCTGTTTTAGAAAATATGTAAGAATGTATTTTATCCAGGAAAATATTGAACTTGGCCATATAAGCCTGTGCATTCCCCAGTTTATCAATAATCAGATCGGCAATAAAATAGATAGGAAGAATAAGGACAATAAGGCTCGCAAACATTAATGCAAATGCGGCAAGTGAAGGTCTCCATTTTTTTTCTTCCTGCAGATAAAAGTTATATTTTCTGCAGACCACATAAATGGTGATGGCCCCCAAAACTGAAGGAATAAACAATGCCAGATTAAAACAAATCAGACCCGCTAATACCACAATAATGGCCAGCAAAGACATCTGCTTTATCGCAACATTGCTTATTTGTTTGTCCTTATTCATCATGCATTTTTATTTATTTACTGTACATGATTTGTCTTGGTTTTCCTAAGAAAGCACAATAAGTAGAGTACATTACAATCATAATAAACGGAGCGGTTAAGATCACTCCAATTCCGCAAAGAATAACCCCCGCAATAGAGATCAGGAATCCTAAAAATCCGGTTAATAAGAAAATTCCGTAGTTTTCTTTAGCAATATTGAAAGATTTCCCTAAAGCCTCAGTAGCTGAAGCATTTTCAAATAACAGAATAGGGTACCCTAATAAAAGGAAAGGATATACAAAAATAATAGGCAGTACACATAATGCAAGAGCAACTGATGAAATAATTCCAGACAGAAGGCTATAAATCAATATATTCACAAAATTCTGTCGGTATCCAATGAATAGATCAGAAAACTCAATAGGACTTTTCGTATTATATTTATTCACCATGTAGATCAATCCTACATACAAAGGAGATAATAAAAGTCCGAAAAGACTGGAAGCTCCCATATATAAAGGAAGTCCCGGAGCGCTCCAATAATTAAAGTCACCTCCTGAAGATTTCATATCTTCTACAATGGAAGCAGAATCAAATCCGGTAAGCATCTGAATAACAGACCCTCCAACCAGATAAATAATCATTGCTACGATTCCGTAACCGAAAACACCTTTATACATTTCAAAGGCATGAGAAATAATCGATCCCGTATCTCTGTTAGGTACAGAGCCCTGCTGATCAAATTCGTTAAATTCAGACATAGTTTAAATATTTAATGATTTTACCAAATTTAGTTTTTTTTAGTAAAAAATCATATTAAACACGAATGAATTTTAACTTTTCTCTGAAAAAACGGTTTTATAAAGCGAATAAATCATTGCATTCCAAAAAGGAAATGTGAAAAGTCCACCTATCAAAAACAGAACAAAACCTAAATACTTAAATAGAAAAGCAACGATTACACAGACCATTATTTCCACGAAGTACATTTTAAGAGCTTTAAAGTTCAGAGAAATGGCCTCGAATATCCTTTTATTCGTAAAAAACATCAATGGAGCCACAAATATTGTTACTGCAACCCAAATTATAGCCAATACAACGGTAGGAATTGTAAACCGGTAAATAAAGAACCAGAAAAGAAAATATCCTAGATATTTAAAAAAGTTGAGCCCATTGTACCCTGCAAACAGATCCCCGATCACAATATTTTCTTTAAGATCAATTTTTCTGAAGATCTGGAACATCCCCAGATTCAATGGATACAAAAACGCTGTAGTTCCCCAGATGGCCAGTGTAAACATCTGATAATTTTCGGTAACCGTTATCTCTTCCATTTTTTTCAGATACACCTTAGTGCCTTGCAAAAAGGCTTCCTCCAATTCTTTATTGTAAGAGAAAACATCATATTTTGCCCCAAAAAGCATAACAGCCGTAAGCAGTATTCCAAAAAAGATGATGGAAAACATCAACTGAAAAACCAGTGTTTTATTCCAATAAAAAAAAGCCTGCTTCAATATAAAATCTAGTCCCGGTTTCTGAGGATATTTGTTCTGCATCATAAAAAATTTATGCAAAAGTAAACATCAATAATTATTTTTGCAGAATGTTTTCAGTGAATCATCAAAAATTTATGGAAATGGATGAGCTTTCTCTTCAGAAGGTTCCCTATTTTTTCGTAATCGACTTTCTCTCGGAGAGTGTCGAAATATACCAGGAACATGAGATTGAAAAATCAGGTTTAATTATTGATTTTCAAGAGTTTTCAAACAGAAAAGAAACACACGCGTTAGATAAAAAAGTAATCTGGAAATCATTTCCGGAAACGTTGGAAAGCTTTAAAATCGGATTTGATAAAGTTCAGAAAAATATTCGTTTGGGAAACTCTTATTTAGTAAACTATACTAGAAAAACGAAGATAGAGACAAATTTAACCTTAGAAGAAATTTTTTATCATTCAAATGCAAAGTATAAAGTTTTTTATAAAGATTTTTTTGTATTTTTTTCTCCTGAAACTTTTGTGAAGATCATTAACGGTAAAATTCTCACCTATCCCATGAAAGGCACTATTGATGCTTCTATTGAAAATGCTGCGGAAATACTGAAGAATGATAAAAAGGAAAAAGCAGAACATTATACCGTAGTAGATCTGCTCCGGAATGATCTGAGCATGGTGGCTGATGAGGTAAAAGTGGACCAGTTTCAGCATATTGATTTCATCAAAACCCAGCAAAAGGATCTGTATGCAATGAGTTCCGAAATTTCAGGAATAATAAAACCTGAATTTGATGGAAAAGTAGGAAGTATTATGCAGAAACTTCTTCCTGCAGGCTCTATTTTAGGAGCTCCCAAGCCTAAAACACTGGAAATAATTCTGGATGCAGAAGGTTATGAAAGAGGATATTACACGGGCGTTTGCGGCTGGTTTGACGGCCAAAATGTTGATAGCTGTGTAATGATCCGTTTTATAGAAAAAGAAGGAAACCAGCTTTATTTTAAAAGCGGAGGCGGTATAACGCACATGAGTAAGTTAGAAGACGAATATCAGGAAATGAAAAATAAAATCTATGTCCCAATTCATTGAAAGCATTAAAGTAGAAGATCAGGAGATTTTTCTATTGGATCTACACCAGAAGCGTGTCAATCAAACATTTTCCCATTTCGGGAAAGAAGACTCCATTGATCTGGCCAAGATCTATAAAAATCTGCAGCATGATGAGGATGGTCTTTTCAAACTAAGAATATCTTATGATCTCGACAAAAGAATCAGGACACAGATGATTCCTTATGCCATTCCTGAGATTCAGAATTTCAAGCTGGTAGAAAACAACAGTTTTGATTATTCATTCAAGTTTGAAGACCGTAAAGAGTTGGATAAAATGAAGATGAAATCCAAAGCAGAAGAAATCATCATCGTTAAAAATAATCATATCACCGATACTTCTTTTTCCAATCTTTTATTTTTAAAAGGGAAAGATTGGTTTACTCCTGCCACTTATCTATTAAACGGGGTACAAAGACAGCATCTTTTAAAGCATAAAAAGATAAAAGAAGCGGAGATCACTTTACAAAATATAAAGCAATTCACCCATTTCCAGATCATTAATGCATTGAATGATTTTGATGATATGTTTATCTATCCTATCGACAGAATTATCAATCTGCCGGGGAATGAAGAATATCTTGATCTTTAGGATTATTTCATAAATTCAAAGTACGACTTCAGTACATCTGCACTATTCTTCCCGTGAGTATTTACTTCCAGGATTTTTGGCTGTGCATCAGGTTTGAAGAAGTTCTCAAGAACTCTGTCAAGCGTAATTTCATCCTCTACTCTTATATAGGAGAAGCCAAAGTGCTTGGCAAGAGATTCGGCATTCTTACGGTGTTTTGTGGCAATAAATTCGTCTAATGTATTCGGGTTGGCATTTCCAGGCCCCGGAATGATTTTAAAGATATTTCCTTCACCATTATTGAAGATCATAATTCTTACAAACGGCGGAATATATTGATTCCAAAGTCCATTAATATCGTAAAAGAAGCTTAAATCTCCCGTGATCAGCAAAGTAGGGTTTTCATTTTTAATAGCAAATCCCATTGCAGTAGAAGTAGACCCGTCAATACCACTAGTTCCTCTGTTACAGTATATTTTTCGCTTTCCAAAATCAAACAGCTGTGCATATCTGATCCCGGAGGAGTTGCTGAAATGAATATTATAATTTTCAGGAATCGTCTGTGAAGCTTTATTGAAGAAATAAAAGTCTGAGAAATCAATCGTATTTAAAAACTGCTCATGTTTAGCATCTTTTTTATCTCTTAAAACGTCCCAAAGGTTAAAATAAGGCCTAGGCTCCAGATTGATAAATTTCAACAATTTTGAAAAGAAAACCTCAGGCTTAACTTCAATTTTTTCTGTCAGTGAAAAATAAGTATCCGGCTGCCATACTTCATCCAGATGCCAGTGCTGCTTTGGGCGGGCACTTCTCAGGAACTGTTTTACTTTCTTGGAAACGACATTCTGCCCTACTGTAATCAATAGGTCAGGAGCATATGTTTTATAGTCTTCTTCTGTAAAATTAAAAATATAACGGTCTATATGTTTGAAAAACTTCTCGTGATGCAGGTTTGAATTGGCTTCACTTAAAACAATAACAGAATGATTTTTTACCAGTTGTGTCAATTGATTTTCCAATTCGGGACTGTAGTCCCTTGTTCCCACCAAAAGCATAATTCTTTGTGAGGTATGCCATTCTGCAATCAGATTTGAAGGAATTTCATATTCTTTGTGCTTGATTGTTTTTTCTACGGTAGGAAAAGTAGGAAGTTCCGAAACAAGCTCATACAAAGGCTCTTCTAAAGGAATATTAATATGCACCGGTCCCTGCTTTTCAAAGCAAAGTTCGATGGCTTTTTTAATGGTATCGAAATTAATATCTTCTGCATGTTCCTTACTGTCTTCCAAAAGCTGGAAGTCACCATAGGAATGCTGATGAAAAACATCCTTCTGTCTTATCGTCTGCCCATCAAACAGATCAACAAAATCAGTCGGTCTATCGGCAGTAAGCACTAATAATGGAATATTCTGATAAAAAGCTTCAGTAACGGCAGGATAATAGTTCACAACTGCAGATCCGCTGGTACAGGTAATTGCTACCGGCTTTTTTTCGCTTTTTGCCATTCCCATTGCTACAAAAGCAGCACTTCTTTCGTCTACAATACTGAAACAGTTAAAACTATCTACCTCCGAAAAATGAATGGCCAAAGGAGCATTTCTTGACCCCGGAGAAATTACGATATCAGCAATTCCGTACTGTTGAAGAAGATGTGCAAGTATTTGGATACTTCTCTTAGAAGAATATTTTTTCATACAGCAAATTTAACTTATAAATAATGATTTTAAAATCATTTAATTTAAAAAAAATGTAATTTTGCTATTCGTAAATTTCTAAAAATGGATAAAATACCTAGTGTAGACCTGCGTGATTTCCTTTCGGACAACCCGGAACGCAAACAGAAATTTGTAAATGAAATCGGAAAAGCTTATGAAGAAATTGGTTTTGTAGCCTTAAAAGGCCACTTTCTTGATGACAACCTAGTGGATGATTTGTATGGAGAGGTTAAAAACTTTTTTGAACAGCCAGTGGAAACGAAACAGAAGTATGAGATTCCAGGTATTGGCGGCCAGAGAGGTTATGTAGGATTCGGTAAAGAAACTGCAAAAGGTTTCAAAAAAGGAGACTTAAAAGAATTTTGGCATTTCGGGCAATATTTGTCTGATGATTCAAAATACAAAACTGAGTATCCAGACAATGTAATCGTTGACGAACTTCCAAAATTTAACGAAGTAGGTAAAGAGGCATTCCAGATGCTTGAGAAAACAGGACAGTATGTTCTAAGAGCTTTAGCATTACACCTTGGGTTAAATGAATTTTATTTTGATGACAAGATCGCAGAAGGAAATTCTATTTTAAGACCTATTCACTATCCGCCAATCATTGAAGAACCGGATGATGCTGTAAGAGCTGCTGCTCATGGGGATATCAACCTTATTACTCTTTTAATGGGAGCACAGGGTAAAGGTCTTCAGGTTCAGAATCACAACGGAGAATGGATTGATGCTATCGCAGAGCCGGATGAGTTGATGATCAATGTTGGAGATATGCTTTCAAGACATACCAACAACAAATTGAAATCTACCATCCACAGAGTGGTAAACCCACCAAGAGAAATGTGGAGTACTTCAAGATATTCAATTCCTTTCTTTATGCATCCTATCAGTGCAATGTCTTTAAATGCACTTGAAAATTGTGTAGACGAAAACAATCCAAAACTCTACGAAGATACAACTGCCGGAGAATTCCTGCATGAAAGATTGATCGAGCTGGGATTGATTAAAAAATAAAAAGAAACGGCTGCCTTGAATTAGAGGCAGCCGTTTTTATTATATTACATTTCGATTAAACAGGAAACGCGTGTACATAACATTGTACAACTATTCATTCTGTAACAACCATTATTTTGATCATTAAGTTCTTGGCAAGGGTCATCAGGAGAATCTCTAAGGTCATAACATTTGTTATTCCCTCCTGAAATACTTTTCAATTCATTTCTCTCAATTTTCTTTAAATTTTTCATAGTTATAGTTTTAATTTTTCCTACTCTGTAAGCTTTTCGGATAACGCTTGCCTAAATTAGCAATATTTACGGAATAAAATAAATAATTTTTAATTAATAACTATTATGATAGCCAATTAATGAATACAAATAGATTTTATCCTGTTATACAATAAAATTCCGGACACGGAGTTGGTTGTGTAAAAATTCCCCACGGACAGATACAGGTATAAGAATCACCGCCACCTCCAGGGTTTCCTCCACCTCCCGGATTTCCACCATAAGGTACACATTTCCCACCTGAGCAGATTTCTCCAGCAGAACAGCCTCCTTCACCAGGTCCTCCACCCTCAAAACAAAATGCCGGGAAGTCTACTCCAGCAACAATACTTCTTTTGTCATCTCTTGACAGTCTTTTTAGATTTTTCATAGTTATGATTTTTGGTATTTCCTACTCTATAAGCTTTTCGGATAACGCTTACTTAAAAATAATATTTATTTCATTAATAATCAAACATTTAAATCAAATTAAG
>NZ_CP139139.1:0-137500 GCF_045689405.1 Chryseobacterium sp. HR92 | reverse complement strand
ACCTTGAAAAATGTCCGAAGAAAAGTCTATTTCTAAACCTGTCATTTCCCATTTAAGCCTTGGTAAGGTTCCTCGCGTATCATCGAATTAAACCACATAATCCACCGCTTGTGCGGGCCCCCGTCAATTCCTTTGAGTTTCATTCTTGCGAACGTACTCCCCAGGTGGCTAACTTATCACTTTCGCTTAGTCTCTGAATCCGAAAATCCAAAAACGAGTTAGCATCGTTTACGGCGTGGACTACCAGGGTATCTAATCCTGTTCGCTCCCCACGCTTTCGTCCATCAGCGTCAGTTGTTGCTTAGTAACCTGCCTTCGCAATTGGTGTTCTAAGTAATATCTATGCATTTCACCGCTACACTACTTATTCCAGCTACTTCAACAACACTCAAGACCTGCAGTATCAATGGCAGTTTCACAGTTAAGCTGTGAGATTTCACCACTGACTTACAGATCCGCCTACGGACCCTTTAAACCCAATAAATCCGGATAACGCTTGCACCCTCCGTATTACCGCGGCTGCTGGCACGGAGTTAGCCGGTGCTTATTCGTATAGTACCTTCAGCTACTCTCACGAGAGTAGGTTTATCCCTATACAAAAGAAGTTTACAACCCATAGGGCCGTCGTCCTTCACGCGGGATGGCTGGATCAGGCTCTCACCCATTGTCCAATATTCCTCACTGCTGCCTCCCGTAGGAGTCTGGTCCGTGTCTCAGTACCAGTGTGGGGGATCACCCTCTCAGGCCCCCTAAAGATCGTAGACTTGGTGAGCCGTTACCTCACCAACTATCTAATCTTGCGCGTGCCCATCTCTATCCACCGGAGTTTTCAATATCAAGTGATGCCACTTAATATATTATGGGGTATTAATCTCCCTTTCGAAAGGCTATCCCCCAGATAAAGGCAGGTTGCACACGTGTTCCGCACCCGTACGCCGCTCTCTCATTTCCGAAGAAACAATACCGCTCGGCTTGCATGTGTTAGGCCTCCCGCTAGCGTTCATCCTGAGCCAGGATCAAACTCTCCATTGTATGTTTGTCTGACTCACTCAAAGTTTCTTAACGCTTTAGTTTTTCCTTACTTGGTTGTTATATTGTATGTCAATGATCTTTATATCTTCCGCTTTTTAACGAAGCAATCTCTCTGTCAGTGTCGCTCCGTATTTGCGAGTGCAAAAGTAAAACTTTATTTTTAATTGACCAAATGTTTCTGAAGAAAATTTTAAAGTTTTTTAAGTAACCTTAATCTCTTCATTAACCTCAATCCATCAACTCCTGCGCTCCCTTTATTTGGGACTGCAAAGATACAAACTCTTTTTAATCTCACAACTTTTTTTGTCAAAAGTTTTTAAGTTTTTTTTGCTTGTTTCTTTTTGAAGTTTCTAATGTTCCTGCCTATCTAAAGGCTCTTCTGCGCTACTGTTATACTCTCGTTTTTCAGTGGGGCAAAGATAGAAACTTACTACACACTACGCAACTTTATTTAACATAAATATTACATTTTATTCATATTTAATCCTAATCACCTGGAACGCAGTGAGAAAAATTTTAAACATTTGTTTGGAGGGTTGGGTGAGTGGGTGGGAGGGTTGGAGAGTTGGGGCGTTGGAGAGGGGGTTCAAGTAATGAGTAATGAGTAATGAGTAATGAGTAATGAGTAATGGAAGGTATACATATATATAATAGTAAAGTTTTCTTAAAGCAGATTATTTAAGGTTGGGATAAAGCCCATTTATATTGAATATAGAGTTGAATAGATAAGGTTATTCTTTGTTGTGAGTATGGTAAACCGCAGATAACGCAGATTTGCACAGATGATGATGCATATTATAAATGGAGGGAAAGTTTTAATGATAGCGGGATAAAGTTCGTCTATTAAATATAATGAGGTCAGCATTTGTCATCTGAACCTTATAACTCGCAACCAGAAACCCGAAATTCATCATTCACCTCATCCCCTAGCCCTGATAGAAATGGCTACCCCGCAGTAAAGGTTGGAGTGTGAGTGGGGTTGAGCGTGGAAAAGCCACGGCGCGAGGAGTAGAAATGGAGAGCAGGATGAAGCTCTTTATAAAATTTATATCACATACTATATATAATATATATGATAAGTGTTGGAACAACTAGCAGTGGAAAGTTTATTAACGATAACAATATTGAAAATGGCTTCTTTTACTATTATAATGGATCAATCCAAATGCTGTAATCAATCAAACATTTTTAATTGCTGATCGCGGGTCCCGGTAAAATTAGCTGTTGAGAGTTTTGGAAATTCTTTACCGTCAAAAAATTTCTTTCGCCCAATCTTAAAAGTTGTGTGAATCATTTCAGCAATATTACCTTCTCCCCTTTGTCTTTCAAAATATCTTTTATCTCCAAGCTTCCCGCCGCGCATAGAACGGATGAGATTTAAAACTTTCTGCGCTCTGTCCGGAAAATGACTTTCTATCCAATTAACAAAAACGGGTTCAACAGTATCATTTAATCTCACCAGGGTATACCCGAATCCTAAAGCACCTGCTTCAGAGATGGCTTTTAATATATTCAGAGGTTCATCACTATTGAGTCCGGGAATAATGGGAGCAACCATCACGTGTACGGGGATTTTGTTTTCGGAGAGAATTTCTACGGCTTTTAATTTATTTTTTGCAGAACTCGTTCTGGGCTCCATCTTCCGTCTCAGTTCTTCATTAATGGTGGGAATGCTTAAAGAAACTGAAACCAGGTTCTGCTCCGCCATGGGTTTTAAAATATCAAGATCCCTTAATACCATTGCGTTTTTTGTCAGAATATTGATAGGATGTCTGTAATCAAGACAAACCTGCAGGAGCTTTCGGGTGATTTCAAATTGTCTTTCGGCGGGCTGATAGCAGTCTGTATTTCCGGATAGTAGAATCGGAGCTGCTTTATAAGCTCTTTTTTGAAAAAATTTTTCCAGTAATTCGGGAGCATTTTTCTTTACCATGATCTTTCTTTCAAAATCAATTCCGGCACTATATCCCCAATACTCATGGGTAGGTCTTGCAAAACAGTAAGAGCAGCCATGTTCACATCCCTGATAAGGATTCATAGAATATTCCATAGGAAGGTCTTCGCTCTTCACCTGATTCACAATTGTTTTGGGAAAAACTTCAGTGAAGGAGGTTTTTACTGCTTCGAAATCTTCGTCTTCAGGTTCATAGGTATACCTGTCGAAACGATTGATAACGTTTCGCTGAGCGCCCTGACCTTTTATGAAATTTTCGTTTTGCATTCCTGTGTAAAATTAAAATGGAATTTGCATAAAATAATGATTTTTAACATTAAAGTTTTCCACAAAAAAATCCAACACTTTCAAAAGCGTTGGATTTAACATAATTAAATATATTTTTTTACTACTTCAGTGCGTAAAATTCCACTCCGTGAGTTTCATCATCTTGATTTTTTTCATCAAAGTGTCTGTGATAATCCGAATAGGAATCACTATATTTTTTATCTTTTTTAGTCAATATTTTTTTTATGCTGATTAAACTTAATACTGCCAAAAGACCAACTCCTCCTGCCAGTAAAACTCCAACTTCTTTTTTCATATTTTCATTGATTTAATATTCTTACCATTGCAAAAAGTATACCTATTTTATTTTTTTAAATTATAAATTTTGTTAACATTAAACTTTATTTTTAGGAAAATTACAATCTGCTATTTTTCTTATATTTAAAGATTGCAATGGTTTAATTATTGTACTTAAAAACAAAAATATTATTATGGAAAATTCAGGGAATTTTGATGCAATGACAACCTTAAGTGAAGTCATGAAAACGCTTTCTGAAAGAGGAATACACAGAGAATTCAGAATGAACGAAAAATGTGAAATGAAGTTTGAAAATTCTGATAAAGTTTATCAGCCTGCAGAATTGGTGATATTAAAAACGTATCGTTTTGAAGGAGACAGCAATCCTGATGACAGCGCAGTGCTTTATGTAGTAAAAGATGGCGCCGGAAACCGTGGAATGATCATAGATTCTTATGGGGCAGACAGCAATTATCCAGGTGAAGAATTTGATAAATTTTTAAGAGATATTCCGATTCTGGAAAGTGACGAATTCAATTTTTAACTGAATCTACCTATATTTAATTTTTTAAACCATTAAGATCGTTTTAATTAAAAAGACATCGATCATCAATTAATGGTTCTATCTTAATGGTTTAAAGAATTATTCTTCAGATTTTTCCTTTTTCCTGAAAATATTGTTCAGAAAACCTTTCTTTTCTTTTTTTTCTCCTTCCGGTTCGGGAGTTTCTTTTTTATTTTTTATCTCCTGCTTTATTTCTTTTACAGACTGTTTCATTTCTTTCACAGAAGAAACTGCCTCTTTTACTTTTTTTTCTGTCTTATCTACATTTTTCCCAATAAGGGTTTTCTTTAATCCCTGCTCAATTCCTTTCCAGAACAGATTAAAGAAAGATTTTGTTGGATCACGCTCTACATTTTCTACGGTAACAGCATCGGGAAAACTACCTGAATTTGATTTTATAAAGACGTTGGCAACGGCCGTCAGAAAACCTTTTTTCTCATGATTGTTCTTGTTGAGTACGGCAATTTTCAGATCTTTATGTTTAAGATTAAAGATTCCGTGTAATCCGGCAGGATTTCCTTTAAAATTAAAGAGCATTTCCTGAATGGTCCCTGCGGTAGCAGTCACATGAAGGTAAGGTCTGATAAACGGATTAATACCACTGGCCGGGAGATTGGTGGTTTTTCCGGAAATTGCAAAATTATCGTTACGATCAGCAACATCGAAGTTCCAGTTTACGGAAAGCGGCGAAAGGTTCATGAAGGAACAATTGATTTTAATGTCTACTTTTGTAGGTTTCCCTTTTATTTTAGCAGAATTCAGGTTTCTGACATTCATATTAAAGTTATTGAAGATCAGTTTTCCGGGTCCCATACTTTCCGGAGTATCTTCTTCGTATACTAATACTGAGTTTTTCAGATCGAGCGTATTAATCGTCATCGGAATTTTAATGGAACGCAGCATTTTGGAATACAGAGCTTTTTCTTTTGGATCGTCTTTCGGAATTTTGCTTCTGAAAATATTAGCATCTGCCGACTGGATCGTGACATGAGAAGCATTTATCGTTTTATGATGAGAAAACAGCTCCCAGTTTCCTTCTGCTGTTATTTGCCCGGCTTTTATATCGTACAAATCTCTTTCAACGGGTATCATTTTGATAAACTGTGCTCTCGAAACAAGAGGTTTCATTGAAAAATTATTGATCTGAATCTTATTTTTATTAAGCTTCAGCAGCCCTAAATTCATATTGTAGAACTGTGTTTTATAAGCAAAGTTTCGGGTGGTGAGATAATAATCTTTAACCTTAAAAGATAATCCTTGTTGATTTAGCTTGGGTGATAATTCAATATTATTAAATGTGGCGTTTAAATCATGAAAAGCCAGTGGCTCTTTTCCATTATCATAAATGATATTTGAATTTCTCAAAGACATCTTCCTTACAATAACAGACTGTATAATCCCTGGCTCAGAAGTTTTATTTTGTTTCTTCTCCCCTGCTTTGAACGCTCCGTTTACATTATCAACAAGAACATCTTTAATATCCAGATTGAGTTTTTTATCAACGAATTCCAGCTTATTAATGTTAAAAGCAATATGATCTGTTTTTAAATTAATTGCTGTTTTTCCAGTTTGGGAAGAACCTGGTGTCAATACCATGTCCAGAATTTCACCATTTGTAGGTTTCAGGGCAAGACTCCTTATTGCAATATTCTGATGATTAGAATATACTATATCTCTTCCTGATAACAGAAAATCTTTATATCCAATAGGAATGACCTGTTCTGAACTTTCCTTATCAAACTTAAGCTGATTAATATTTAAGTTAAGGTTTCCGACAGACAAGAGTTTATTGCCATCCGGTTTATTGATCTGAACTACGGCATTATTGAGTCTAAAAGTATTTAAATCAACCTCAAAATTGGAGTTTTTATCACTTTTTTTCAATTTTACTCCTGTGTTGTAAACTGTGAAAACAGGATTTTGAAAGTCAGCATTGGCAAGTGATACTTTATTCTTAGCCAAAACCACATCTTTGAATTCCATTTTTGGGATACTCAATTCAAATAATCGGGGCTTTTTAGGATAAAACTTTTTAAACTGAGCAAAAGAAAGAAGCGGAGTCAGTCTGAAGTTTTCAACCAACACCTGCCCATCACTTGTATTGATATTATTAATGGTAACAGCATAAGTTCCATCGGGACGGAAAAAGAATTTCTCTCCTTTAATACTGTATCGGTCGAAAACGACAGGAAGCTTATTTTCAACTGATTCTTCCGTCATCTGTAAGTTTTCTACAAACAGATCCAGGTGCTGTACGGATAAAAATTTCTGTTTGGTATGTTTGAAAACAGCAATTTTCCCATCGTTGATCCTGATATTTTCAAACAAAAACGGGTTTCTCTTTTTTCCTGTTTTACGATCAACAGGTTTCGCGAGAATGACATTTAAATCAGGTTTATCCAACAACAGATCTGAGGAGCTGATTCTTTTATTAAAAATAGCATCGTAAATCCCAAAACGGCTTATTTTCAGGGTATCAATAGTTCCCTGCAGTCCAATAACTTCTGTGTTTTGAGGATCTTTACTGTTGACTGAAATTCCCGAAGCAAAGATGTTTCCGGTTCCTAAATCTACATCAAGAGTTTTATAAGAAACTTTATAGTTGGTATTCTTTTTTATGTACTCCGGAAGTTGGGTTTTAAGCCATATATTCAGTCCAAAATTCGCAGCAAGAAGAATTCCCGCCAGAATTCCGAAACTTATCAATAGTCTTTTAACCCATTTTCCCATATTTTGTGATTCGGTTTTATATTACATTGATCAATTTTTTACTTCAAAATCAATCACATATCCTTCATGTCCTCTAACATTAATGAAATTTCCTCCTTCAAATCCCAGGTACTGTCCTTTGATACCTGTAAGCTTTCCTGTAAATTCAGGTTTTTTGTCTAATGTAAATGAAGAGACTTTTTCCGGTTTCTCAAAAGGATAATCGAACATCCACAGTTCTTCTCCTTCCCGGTAGAACTTCTGAAAATCTTCAGGAAAGTGTTCTTTGATCTTCTGTCTGAAGTCTGCAAGGTCTATTTCTCCTTCAAAATCATCCTGCAACATCTTTCTCCAATTGGTTTTATCTGCCAGATGTTCTTTTAAAGCCACTTCTATCATTCCTGCTTCGTATCGGTTCTCTGTTCTTGCAATGGGTAATGCAAAAGTTGCCCCCTGATCAATCCATCTTGTTGGAATCTGAGTATTTCTTGTTACGCCTACTTTTACATCTCCGGTATAAGCCAGATACACGGTGTGCGGCTGAAGCTGAATTTGTTTTTCAACCTCCAGATCTCGTTCTGCAACTCCTAAATGCGCTGTAGAAAGCTCCGGACGGATAATGGTATCACTTGCATAAGGACTTTCAAAAAAACAGTTTTTGCAGAATCCCATTCTGTAAATAGGCTTATTTTCTCCACAGTTTACACATTGGAATCCGGTGTGCCTGATACTTAACTCTTTTCCAATCAGCTCATTCATATGGATAAGATCTCCTGAAAGATTGAGATAGTATTGGATTGGCTTTGCATCGTAGCTTGTCATTTTTAAAATTTGCCCTTGAAACTGCATATTATATTTATATTACTTTTTTAAGTAAATTTAATGATTATATTTTTCAAAAAGTAAAATTTATATTTTTGTACTAATAAAAAATACAAATGGTTTATCTTGTAACAGGCGGTAGTGGGTTCATCGGATCTCATTTAATTGAACGATTATTAAGAAATGGACATTCTGTCATAAACATTGACAATTTTGATGATTTCTATAACTATCAGGTGAAAATTAAAAATACTTTAGAGTCAATTGGTAAAATTTCGGATTTTGAATACTCAGACAAAGAGACTGATCTCCGTCATTTAATTTCACTCACTCATTCTGACCAATATTCCCTCTATTGGCAGGATATCCGCGACCAAAAAGGTCTTGAAAACATCTTTAAAAACCACCATATCGACATGGTGATTCATCTGGCTGCGCTTGCCGGTGTACGCCCTTCCATTGAACGTCCTTTAGAATATGAAGAAGTCAATGTAAGAGGTACTATGAATCTTTGGGAATTGTGTAAGGATTTTAATATTAAAAAATTTATTTGTGCATCTTCCTCAAGTGTTTACGGAAACAATGAAAAGGTTCCTTTTGCAGAAACAGATAATGTAGACAATCCTATATCACCTTATGCATCCACTAAAAAAAGTGGAGAAATCATAGGACATGTGTATCACAATCTATACCATATAGATATGATCCAGCTTAGGTTCTTTACAGTATATGGACCAAGACAGAGACCTGATCTCGCAATACACAAGTTTGTAAAACTTATTTCAGAAAATCAGGAAATCCCTTTCTATGGTGACGGAAATACCGCCAGAGATTATACATATATAGATGACATTATTGACGGTATTACGAAGTCTATCCTTTATCTGGAAAACAATTCCGGGGTTTATGAAGTGCTTAATCTCGGAGAAAACCAGGTGGTCACTTTATCAGAGATGGTTTCTACTATAGAAAATGTACTGGGGAAAACTGCCATTAAAAAAATTCTGCCAATGCAGCCGGGAGATGTCACAAAAACGAATGCAGATATTACAAAAGCAAAGGATTTAATAGGGTATAAACCTGCCACAGACTTCCAAAATGGCATAAAAAAATTTGTGGAATGGTTTTTGAGAAAACGACATTAAGTAAATTGCTGACATAGCTGCCAGTTAGTTTGTGACAGCCATTTATAAGAAAAAATTATAAAAAGAATTGAAAATCAAGTATAAAAAAGTTTATTATACAACCTATTTTTATACTTTTGCAAAAAATTAGAAAATTATGTACTGGACATTAGAATTAGCTTCATATTTAAGTGACGCACCCTGGCCAATGACAAAAGCAGAGCTTATTGACTACGCAATCAGAACTGGTGCACCTATGGAGGTAGTAGAAAACCTTCAGGCAATCGAAGACGAAGGGGAAATTTATGAATCTATCGAAGAAGTATGGAGTGACTACCCTACTGACGAGGATTTCCTTTGGAACGAGGACGAATATTAATAAAGCGATAAGCTTTAGGCTGCGTGCTTAGAGCTTTTTTGCCCTTTTTATATATTAATTTACACGATAAGCGTGTCATTTAAAACGCTTAAAGCATCTTGCATTAAGCATAAAGCAAAAAATTTATGAGTTTTTTAAACAAAGTTCTTAAAGGGTTTTTGGGAGACAAAAAAGCGCAGGACCTAAAAGAAGTAAAAAAAGTTGTAACAAAAATCAAGGCTGTAGAACCTAACATCCAACAATTGTCAGATGATGGGTTGAGACAAAAAACGGCTGAGTTTAAAGAGAATATAAAATCTGCAACCAGCAAGATCACAGCTCAAATAGAACAGATAAAAGAGCAGATAAAAAATTCAACCAATGTTGATGAAAAAGAAGCTCTTTTTTCAAAAATTGAGTCTCTAAAGAAAGAATCATACGAAATTGAAGAGAAAGTTCTTGTTCAGGTTCTTCCCGAAGCTTTTGCATTGATCAAAGAAACGGCAAGAAGATGGGCACAGAATGGAGAAATCCGTGTAACAGCAAGTGACTGGGACAGAGAACTGGCTGCTGCAGGAAAAGATTTTGTGAGCATTCAGGGAGACACAGCTGTTTGGAAAAACTCATGGGACGCTGCCGGAACTCCTGTAGTTTGGGATATGGTCCACTATGATGTTCAGTTTATCGGAGGGGTTATTCTTCACAGTGGTAAAATTGCCGAGATGGCAACCGGTGAAGGTAAAACTTTGGTAGGAACATTACCTATTTACTTAAATTCACTTCCTGAAAGAGGAGTACACGTTGTAACCGTGAACGACTATCTTGCAAAAAGAGACTCCGCGTGGATGGGTCCTCTTTATCAGTTCCACGGAATGTCTATCGACTGTATCGACAACCACCAGCCGAACTCAGACGGAAGAAGAAAAGCATACAACTCAGATATTACTTACGGAACCAACAATGAATTTGGTTTCGATTACCTGAGAGATAACATGGTAACTTCACCTTCAGAATTGGTACAAAGAGAATTGAACTTTGCTATTGTGGATGAAGTTGACTCTGTATTGGTAGATGATGCAAGAACACCATTGATCATTTCCGGTCCGGTTCCTCAGGGAGACAGACAGGAGTTTGATGTTCTTAAACCTTCTATTGACAGAATTGTTGAAGTACAAAAGAAAACCGTTTCTGCTATTTTCAACGAAGCGAAAAAATTAATCGCTGCAGGAAATACAAAAGAAGGTGGGTTTAAATTGCTTCAGGCGTACAGAGGTCTTCCAAAAAACAGACAATTAATCAAATTCTTATCGGAAAGCGGAAACAGAGCATTGCTTCAAAAAGTTGAATCGCAGTATATGCAGGACAACAACCGTGACATGCCGATCGTAGATAAAGATCTTTACTTCGTTATCGAAGAGAAAAACAACCAGGTGGATCTTACCGATAAAGGTGTTGAGTATATGTCTCAAGGAAATTCTGATACTAACTTCTTCGTTCTTCCTGATATCGGGACTGAAATTGCTGAAGTAGAAGCTAAAAATCTTTCTAAAGAAGAGGAATTTGAAGCTAAAGAAAGACTTTTTGCTGACTTTGCTGAAAAATCTGAACGTGTTCATACTATGAGCCAGCTATTGAAAGCATACACATTATTTGAAAAAGATGATGAGTATGTAGTAATTGATGGTGAAGTAAAAATTGTTGATGAGCAGACAGGACGTATCATGGAGGGTCGTCGTTATTCAGATGGTCTTCACCAGGCAATCGAAGCGAAAGAGAGCGTAAAAATTGAGGCTGCTACTCAAACTTTTGCTACCATCACGCTTCAGAACTATTTCCGTATGTACAACAAACTTGCGGGGATGACTGGTACAGCTGAAACTGAGGCGGGTGAACTTTGGGAAATCTACAAATTAGATGTAGTGGTTATCCCAACAAACCGTCCAATTTTAAGAAATGACAAACAGGATTTAGTTTTCAAAACTAACAGAGAAAAATATAATGCTGTAATTGAAGAAGTAGAAAAATTAACAGAAGCAAAAAGACCTGTATTGGTAGGAACAACTTCTGTTGAAATTTCCCAATTGCTTTCAAAAGCACTTCAGTTAAGAAAAATTCCTCACCAGGTCCTGAATGCGAAGCTTCACAAGAAAGAAGCCGAGATTGTGGCAGGAGCAGGACAGCCGGGAGTTGTAACCATTGCAACGAACATGGCGGGTCGTGGTACGGATATTAAGCTTTCTAAGGAAGTAAAAGAAGCTGGAGGTTTAGCGATCATCGGTACTGAAAGACATGATTCAAGACGTGTTGACAGACAGCTTAGAGGTAGAGCAGGACGTCAGGGAGACCCTGGAAGTTCTCAGTTCTATGTATCTCTTGAAGATAACCTGATGCGTTTGTTCGGTTCTGAAAGAATTGCTAAAATGATGGACAGAATGGGTCATAAAGAAGGTGAAGTAATTCAGCACTCTATGATCAGCAAGTCTATTGAAAGAGCTCAGAAGAAAGTAGAAGAAAACAACTTCGGAACAAGAAAGAGACTTCTTGAGTATGATGACGTAATGAACAAACAACGTGACGTAATCTACAAGAGAAGAAAGAATGCCCTGTTCGGAGATCACTTGAAATATGACATTACGAATATGATTTTCGATGTTGCTAATTCTATCGTTGCGAAAGGAAAAGCTTCAGGAAGTTATAAAGATTTTGAATACGAAATCATTAAAACATTTACAATGGAATCTCCGGTTTCCCAAAGTGATTTTAATAATAAAAATGTTCAGGATCTGACGAATATTTTATTCAATGCAGCTCAGGAAGATTATAGAATGAAATTGAATCTATTGAAAGAAAAATCTTTCCCAATCATTGAGAATGTATACCAAAATCAAGGTTCAATGTTCAAAATGATCCAGGTTCCTTTCACAGACGGACATAAAACAATGACTATTGTAGCTGATCTTAAAGAAGCTTATGATACTCAGTGTGAAAGTTTGGTGAACGATTTTGAAAAGAATATCACATTATCAATTATTGATGAAAACTGGAAGCTTCACCTTCGTGAGATGGACGACTTAAGAAGATCATCACAGGGAGCTGTTTACGAGCAGAAAGATCCGCTTGTAATCTATAAACAGGAATCTTTCCACCTATTCAGTGAAATGATTGACAAACTAAACAAAGAAATTATTTCTTTCTTATACAAAGGAGAAATTCCAGCTTAAGAAAAATTTAATAATATCATCTAAAAACCGCTCTGGCATTGACCATAGCGGTTTTTTGTTATTCAGTATATAATAATTTTATGATAAATATCAATCTTATTATTTATTTAGAACAGTTAAAAATAATATATTTGCAGAAAATTTGACTTTCATGAAAAATGTACTGATCTGTGCTTCTGCACTGGGAACAATGCTGGTTTCTGCCCAAAAAAAAGATTCATTAACCACTAAAAGCATTGACGAAGTAGTTATCAATACATATGTTAAGAAAGACAGTGATTATTCCAACAAAATGCCTCTGAAAGCTATAGAAGATCCACAAGTATATTCTTCTATTGACAAAGGTGTATTAGAAAATCAATTGCTATTTACCGTAGATGATGCTTTCAGGAATGTGGCGGGTGCACAGAAAATGTGGAGCGCTACAAACAGAGCTGGAGATGGAGGGATCTACCTTAACTTAAGAGGTTTTGTTGCAGGAAACTCTATAAGAAATGGTATGGTAGCTCCTATTACAACTTCAATGGATGCAATCAATGTAGAAAGAATTGAAGTGTTGAAAGGACCTTCTGCTACATTATTCGGAAGTAATGTGACGTCTTACGGAGGTGTTATCAACAGAGTTACTAAAAAGCCTTTTGAAACTTTTGCAGGTGCTGTTTCTCTGGCAGGTGGAAGTTATAACTACTACAGAGTACAGGCAGACGTTAATGCTCCGCTTACGAAAGATAAAAAACTATTATTCAGATTAAATACAGCTTATACTAATCAGGGAACTTTCCAGAGAACCAATGCAAAGAATTCTTTCTATGCATTTACCCCATCCATTACTTACCGTCCTACAGATAATTTAGAGATCAATGCTGAACTGGAAATGTTTGAAACCAATTCATATCCTGAAACCGCTTTCTTCTTTTATTATCCGAGCTCACAACTGGGTGCAGACAGCATGGACAAACTGGAAAAATTAGGCTATAACTACAAACAGTCTTACACTGGAGAAGGTCTTAAAACTGTTGGTAAAGCAAGAAACTTCTTTGGACAGGTTAATTATAAGATTAATGAGCATATCAAATCCTCTACGAATGTAAGTACTTCTTATTCTTACTCAGACGGGTTTAACCCCTATTTCTATTTTGCTCCAAACCCAGCTAATAGTTCAGAAATTGGGGTAGCAAGAGCTGACCAATCAACCAAAGACAGCAAAAGAACGTATTTCCAGGTTCAGCAGAACTTCAATTTTGATTTCAATATCGGAAGCGTAAGAAACAGAACAGTTGCCGGTTTTGATTATATGAGAATGAATGATAATCAGTATTTTCTGTTTACAGATTTTGACTGGGTACCATTTAATGCCACAGATTATTCCAATATGAATGGCCAGACATTGGGTGCAAAATACACAGCACTACAAAGCGGGCCTGATTTTGAGAAAAACAATACTTATATAAGCAGAGGAAAAAAAGATATTTACAGTGGTTATATTTCCAATGTCATCACTCCTGTAGAAGGACTTAATATTCTTACTTCTGTACGATACGAAAGTGTAAATTTTAAAGGAGGGCAAACCGGACAAAAATTGACTGATTCATATAGCCAGGGAGCATGGTCTCCAAAATTCGGAGTTGTTTATCAGATTCTTCCTGAGAAATTATCCGTATTCGGAAACTACCAGAACAGTTTTTCAGTAAATGGATATTATACTTCGGATAAAACAGGGAATGTAACCCTTTCAACACCTGAAAGAGCCAATCAGTTTGAAGGAGGTATCAAAACCAATCTTATCAAAGGAAGAATTACTACAACTTTAAGCTATTATAATATTCAGGTAAAAAATACACTTCTTAATACTGGTGAAATGACAGGAACAGGACAGGCTGTACAAAATCAGGCTGGTTTATTAAGAAGCCAGGGAGTAGAATTGGAAGCAAATGCTTATCTGATCAAAGGATTCTCTGTAATTGCCGGAGTAAGCTACAACGATATGAAATATACAGAAGCTGATGAAACGGTAATCGGAAGAAGGCCTGCTACGGCATCATCTCCATGGTTGGTTAACTTCAATGCGAGCTACCAATTCCTTGACGGGAAATTAAAAGGACTTGGATTCGGGGTTGGAGGAAACTATGCGAGTGATAACAAGATTGTCAACTCAACTTCAATGGGAACTTTCATCCTTCCAAAATACCTGGTATTGAATGCTAACGCGTTTTATGATACTAAAAAATTCAGAATCGGTGTGAAAGTAGACAACTTTACCAACGAACATTACTGGAGCGGATATACAACTGCTAATGCCCAGGCACTAGCCAACGTATTAGGAAGCTTCACTTATAAATTTTAAACTGTTAGAGTAAAATTACTCCCCTTATAAACAATGAAAAGAATAACAATAGGAGCTGCATTATTAACTTCCATGTTCAATTTTGCACAGGAAAAAAAAGACACCATCAAATCCAACGATATTGAAGAAGTAGTTGTTAACGGAAGATATTATCAGAAGTACAAGCTGAATGAGGTTTCCGGTTCATTAAGAATTCAGACGCCTATTCTTGAGCTTCCTCAGAATGTACAGTCTGTAAGCTCTCAGGTTCTTGCGGACCAGCTTACCCTGAATATGTCCGAAGGAATTGTCCGTAACGTAAGTGGGGCAAGAAAAGTAGAACACTGGGATAATGTGTATTCCAATGTCTTCATGAGAGGAGCCAGCATTGCTACTTTTATGAACGGAATGAATGTTTCGTCTACATGGGGACCTATCAACCCTGATGCCTCTATTATTGACCGAATAGAGTTTGTAAAAGGTCCTGCCGGATTTATGGGCTCTATGGGAGATCCTGCCGGATTTTATAATGTAGTTACAAAAAAACCTACCGGAAAATTCGCCAACAGTGTGCGTTTCACCACAGGAAGCTATAACCTTTTCAGAGGGGAAGCAGATCTTGACGGAGTTCTTGTGAAAGACGGAGTTCTAGACTACCGTATCAATTTAATGGGAAGCTCTAATAAATCATGGGTGGAAAATGATAAAACAAGCAAAATCATTGTTGCCCCTTCCATTACTTTCAGACCTACAAAGACTACTACATTTACAGCACAGTATAACTATCAGTACTTAAAATTCAATCAGCCGGGAGCATACCTGATGTCTAATGACGGATATGCTTCACTGAATGTACATACCAACTTTAATGATCCGAACTTCAAGAAAACTGAAGTAAAAGATCAGAGTTTATTCTTAAGTTTAGACCAGAAGCTTTTCAAAGACTGGGTTTGGAGTACTCAATATGCTTATATGGACCTGGACTATGACGGAGGTTCATGGTGGGGAACATTTGATCCTAGTAATAAAGATGTTTTAAACCGAACATTAAGCAACTGGCAGGCAAAAGGAAAAAATCACATTTTCCAGACGTATGTAAGAGGTAAGCTTAACACAGGAAACATTGTACATAAAATTATTGCCGGATTCGATTATGGAGACAGGAAGTATAATGCAGACTTTTCATCTTTTGCCGGAGGACCATTCCCTATTAATATTTATAATGTAAATTATGGAGTAGATCCTTCAAAACTTCCTTCTTCTGATTTTTATACATTAAACACTTCTGCTCCGTTTTATAACGATCAGGGCGTAAAATATACTTCATATTATGCTCAGGATCAGATTGAAATGTTTAATAATAAGTTAAGATTAACATTAGCAGGAAGATATACAAGCGGTAAAACTTATTCTTCATACCCTAACCTAAGCCCAGGTACTCCTATCGTACCGGATGAAGCAGGAGAATTTACCCCAAGAGTAGGAATTAGTTATTCTATTAATGAAAACTTCTCTGCTTACGGGATCTATGACAAAACCTTCGTACCACAATCCGGAACAGGAATTCATCAGACATTGATTACAGATCCTTTCAGAGGACAAAATATTGAATTCGGGTTGAAAAAAGACTGGTTCGGAGGAAAATGGAACTCTACTTTTGCAGTTTACGAAATCAGAAGACAAAATATTCTTGTTGCAGGAAATTCAAACGAAAACAATGGAGCTCCTTTCCAGGTTGCCACAGGTGAACAAAGAGCAAGAGGTTTTGAAACTGATATCAAAGGAGAAATCATCAAAGGGTTGAATATTATCATCAACTATGCTTATACAGATGCAAAAACCGTTAAAGACACAGATCCTACAAGAATTGGAATCCAGTCTCCGGGGAATGCTAAAAATGTACAAAATACATGGATCAACTATAGGTTTGAAAATGGTCTTATGAAAGGATTCGGTATTTCAGCAGGTTATCAGTATCAGGGAGGAAGACAATCATGGTACGGAGTAAGTGCCGCAAAAGATCAGAGCCTTCCGGATTATTTTGATACCAACTTCGGGGTTTCTTATGTTGCTAAGAAATTCGATGTCAATCTAATGTTGAATAATGTCCTTAACAGAAAATTGTACAGTGGTTACAGAGGAGATGCCGGCGAATATGCATGGATCTATAATGCTCCGCGTAACTGGAGACTATCAATAGGATATAAATTTTAAAAATTCAAAGGTTAGCCCCTCATGGGGTTAACTTTTTGCTATGAGAAAAAAGCATCACCATAAAAAGAAAGCTCCTTCAAAAAAGTGGTCTGCCAAACTCCATTTGTGGTTTGGTTTATCTGTTGGTTTCATCGTATTTATAGTCTCTCTTTCAGGGACTTTATATGTTTTTAAGGATGAAATACAGAATAGCCTGCGTAAAGAAGCCATTTATCTGAAGAAAGAAGATGTTGGAAAAAAGCCACTGTCTATTAATCTGCTTCGTGAAAAAGTATCGCTGGAACTTAATGAGAAGGAGCCTATAAGCGCGGTGGAAATTCCTTTAGATAAAACCAAATCCTATCAGTTTGAGTACTATGATAAAAGCAAAAAGGGATGGAACTATTTTCAGCAGGTACGCATCAACAAACTGGTGTATGTGAATCAGTACACCGGACAAATCCTTGCTGTTTACAATGAGAAATATGATATCTTCAGTATTCTGAAATATATCCACTGGGGACTTCTTCTTAACTCAGAATGGGGCCCATATACCGTAGGAATTCCAACCGTACTTTTCATCGTTATGCTGATAACAGGAATTATTTTATGGTGGCCTAAAAATAAAAATGCCAGAAAAGGACGTTTTTGGTTCAATTGGGAAAATGTAAAAAACTGGAAACGTAAAAACTATGATCTCCATAATATATTAGGATTTTATGCATCATTTATTGCTTTGTTATTAAGTATTACAGGGCTTTATTTTGCCTATCCCTATGTAAAAAATACATTTACGTTTGCTTTATCCGGCTCATGGGAGCTTCCAAAAGAAAAAGAAAGAAAATCTCCGGACTCTCTGATGGCAAAGAATGAAGCTGTTTTTGATCTGGCTACGGCACAGACTGAAAAACTGTATGCAAAATCATCCAGCTTCAGAATTACCCTAAACGGAAAGAATAAAAAAGGAAAAGAACTGAAAAACCTTCCGGTAACAGTGTACGGAATGGATGGAAGATACAGTGAAAGAAATATCCTGACATTCGACAAATACTCCGGAAAACTACTGGCCAACAAACCTCATCACAATCTCAGTACTGCCGAGAAATACTCCAACGCCAATTATGATATCCATACCGGATCCTACTTCGGAATCATTGGAAAAATCATCTGGTTTATTGCCGGCCTCACATGTACATCACTCCCTGTAACCGGATTCCTGGTTTGGTGGGGAAAAAGAAAGAAAAAAGGAAAGAAAATATAATGAAAAAAGCGCTTTTATCAGCTGCCTGCTTAGGAACTACTACCGTTTTTGCTCAGGTAAAGGATAGTTTACAAACTAAAAATGTAGACGAGGTTGTCATGACCGCCTCCAGAAAAAAGGAAAACATAAAAGAGGTTCCAAGCTCCATCACAGTGGTAGGAGAAAAACAGATTCAATCTCAGCTGACTGTTAACTCAGATATTACAAGCATCCTGCAGTATACCGTTCCCAGTTTAGGAACCAACTCCGGGCAGACTTCCAATTCCGGACAGACTTTAAGAGGGCGCCAGGTTTTGGTTTTGATTGATGGAATTCCACAGTCTACCCCGCTTCGTAACGGAGCAAGAGATTTGAGGACTATAGACCCTTCAGCCATCGAAAGAATTGAAGTAATCAAAGGAGCATCATCCATCTATGGTAACGGAGCAGACGGGGGAATCATCAATTATATTACAAAAAGAAACAAAACAGATAAAAAGATTTCCGGAGCTTCACAGATTGGCTTTACAGGACAGCCTTACGGTGGTACTTTAGGAGTAAGAGCCAGCCAGCTTTTATCCGGAAAGATCAATAAATTTGATTATACCCTTTCATTAGCCTACGAAAGAACAGGATATACAAAAGATGGAGATGGCATTTTGATAAGCCCAACCTACAGTATTGCCAAGATGGATAACTATAACGGATTGCTGAAAGTAGGTTATGACATCAACGAAAATCAAAGAATTGAAGCATCTTACATCGGGTATTCTTCAAGATCAGATCTGAATGTAGGATTAAAAACAGGAAAATACGGCATCACTCCTACTATTGGTGAAGGAGTTGGAAAAGGATTGGAAACGACCCCTCAGGGAACTCCGAAAAATCACAACATCAGAGTGAGCTATGACAATAAGAATCTGTTTACGGGAACTTCTTTAAACATTAATCTTTATTATCAGGATTTTAAAACCGTTTACGGATACAGCGACACCTTCTTCAACGGAGGGCAGTCCAATGTTATTTCCCAGAAAAAAGGAGCAAGATTCAATTTGGACACCCAACTATGGAATTCCCCAAACTCACAAGGTGAAATCATCTATGGAGCTGACATTCTGAATGATGAAACTGTACAAAAGCTGGAAGATGGACGTTTCTGGACTCCCAATATGAGTATGACCAATATTGCCCCTTTTATATTGGCAAAAATTGATCTTTTCAAAAAACTGACGATCAAAGGAGGTCTTCGCTATGAAAATATCAAAGTGAATGTAGATGACTTCAATACACTTTCTACCCTTAAAAGTGACGGGACATTTACTAATAGTATTCCGGTTGCAGGTGGAAAGTTAAGCTATAATGCCTTAGTGGGAAATATTGGAATACGTTATAATATTGAGCCTTATATCAACCTTTTCGGAAGCTTCTCTCAGGCCTACTCTATCAATGAATTAGGAAGAATTTTAAGAACCTCAACTTCTGAAACCATCAATAGCCTGGAAACGAAACCCATTATCGTCAACAACTACGAATTGGGAGCTACAGGACAGCTTTCCAGCTGGTTGAATTATGAATTAACCTCTTATGTGAGTACATCGAAGTTAGGAGCATCATTCGTGCAAAGTCCGGACAGAGCATTAATGATTCAGAGATCACCGGAAATTGTATATGGAGTGGAAGGGTTTTTACACTTTACTCCTGCAAAATGGATTCAGTTTGGTGGAAGCTACAGCTGGATGGAAGGAATTACCTCTGTAAAAGATGACGGTGATTACTCTACAAAGATCAACAACAGCAGAATTTCAGCACCAAAAGTATTGGCTTATGTTCAGGCAAGACCTGTTCCTGCTCTATCCGTTGGTTTTGATATGCTCCACTCTTTCCAGCAAAACAGATTCGAGCCTAATGCTAAAACAGGATTGTATGCTTACGGCGAAGGATATGTTCCTGAATATACTGTCTTTAATTTCAAATCAAGCTATGAAGTTAACCATAACTGGAGAGTATCATTAGGTATTGAAAACCTTTTCAACAAAGTATATCAACCCGCTATTTCATGGTGGACGGCACGAGACAGTGATTTCACCAATGCTCTTGGATTGAGAGGGACATTCATGATTGAATATAAATTTTAATTAAACTAAATAAAAAGTAAAACATATCTTTGTTTTACTTTTAGCTGCATATGAAGAAAAATCATCATCATAAAAAGAAACCCGGATTCTTTAAAAAATGGTCTGCCAAGCTGCATCTTTGGTTCGGATTGGGAATAGGTTTTCTGATCTTTATTATCTCTATCACCGGAGCATTATACGTTTTTAAGGATGAAGTGGAAAACATCACCCGAAAAGATGTTATCTACCACCATGAGCAGAATATTGAGCAGAAACAGGTACTTCCTATCAGAGTGATGGAAAAGGCTGTGGCAGAACAGGTAAAAGAGAAATATCCGATTCACTGGGTCAATGTTCCTATTGACAAAAAGATGTCCTATATGTTCTTCTGGTATGAACATAATACGGACGCCTGGAATTATTTTGATGAATTTCCTATCTATAAACAGGCTTATGTAAATCCATACACAGGAAAAGTACTAAGAGTTTATGATGAAAAGAACGGGTTCTTCAATATCGTAAAAATGATCCACTGGAGCTACCTTTTAAAACAGGATTGGGGAACGTATGTAGTAGGAATTCCGGTTATTATTTTTATCATTATGCTGATTTCAGGGATCATCCTTTGGTGGCCCAAGAACAAAGCAGCAAGAAAACAGCGTTTTGCCTTCAAATGGAAAAATATTAAAAGCTGGAAGCGCAAAAACTATGACCTTCATAATGTATTGGGTTTTTATGCTTCTGTTTTTGCTTTGATCTTCTCAATTACAGGACTTTTCTATGCTTTTTTTGTCGTTCAGGCGATGATCTATGTAATTTTCTCAGGAGGAGAAACCAAGTACCCGGACTTTTCCCATATTAAAACAAAGGCTCCTATCGAGCTGAGAACAGAGAGAACACTGGATAAAATCATTAATACAGTACAGACAAAATATCCTGATTCCTATGGGTTCGCTATAGATCTAGGCCATCCACATATGGATGATCATGAACACCCCAACTTTGAGGTATATGTGAAACATCTCTCTTATTCTTATCATAAAAGCAGCAGCTTAATCTTTGATGAAAATTCGGGAGAGCTTCTTCACACTCATGATCCAAAGGACAAAAATTTTGGAGAAAAAACAGTAAGCGCCAATTATGATATCCATGTAGGAGCTATTTTAGGTCTTCCTACCAAGATCATTGCCTTTATCGTAAGCCTTATATGTGCTTCTCTTCCGGTTACCGGATTTATGATCTGGTGGGGAAGAAAAAAGAAAAAAACGTTAAAAACAGCTTAACATATTAAATAAAATCCGGTTAATAATCCATTAATACAATCTTTTTTATAATTTTAGCCCTTAGAATTTAATAATAGAAATGTCATTAATAGATTTATCAAAACAAGTTGCCCTTGGAGTTGACATCGGCGGAACCAATACTAAATTCGGAATCGTAAACCATCGTGGGGAAGTTCTGGATAAAGGAAATCTGAGAACCGATGCATATGACAAAATTGAGGATTTCATCGATGCGTTATATGAAAGTGTTCGTCCAATGATGGAAAAATATGGTACTGAAGCACACTTTGACGGAATCGGAGTAGGAGCTCCCAATGCAAACTACTATAAAGGAACCATAGAATTAGCTCCCAACCTTCCATGGAAAGGGGTTATTCCATTTGCTGAGCTGATGACAGCAAAATTCGGTCTTCCCTGTACAGTAACCAATGACGCCAATGCTGCTGCCCTGGGTGAAATGCTTTTCGGAGCTGCAAGAGGAATGAAGGATTTCATCATGATTACACTGGGAACAGGAGTAGGAAGCGGAATCATTGCCAATGGAAGCCTAATCTATGGACATGACGGATTCGCAGGAGAATTGGGGCATACGATTGTAAAACCAGGCGGTAGAAAACACTGGAGTACAGGTTCTGAAGGAAGCCTTGAGGCCTATGCTTCTGCTACAGGTATTACCATTACAGCAAAGAAAATGAGAGCTGAGTTCCCGGAATCTATGCTGAATCAGTATCCTGAAGACGAAATCAATTCTAAAACAGTATACGAATGTGCTATCAAAGAAGACCCTATTGCTATTGAGGTTTTCAGATATACAGGTCAGAAGCTGGGTGAAGCAATAGCCAATTTTGTGATGTTCTCTTCACCTGAAGCCATTCTTCTATTTGGAGGGGTAATCAAGGCAGGAGATTTTATTTTAAAGCCTGCTAAGCTTCATATGGAAAGAAACCTTCTGCCAATCTTTAGAAATAAAGTAAAACTGGTATTCAGTGAACTTGACGAAGCTGATGCTGCTATTCTTGGAGCAAGTGCTTTGGTTTGGGAAAAATAACTGATCCTTTTTAAATAATATAGAGCATCCTTTTTAGGGTGCTTTCTTTTTTTCCACAGATTGCACAGATTTTCGCAGATGCGTATGTTGTATTTTTTTGTGTTATCTGTGAAAGTATTGGTGCTATTGGTGTTTAAAATAATTTGTCACATCTATTATTAGAAAATGTTTTATTTTTCCCACGGATTGCACAGATTTTCGCAGATGATTATGTTGTAGTTTCTTTGTGTTATTGGTGAAAGTATTGGTGCTATTTGTGTTTAAATCTAAGAGTAGAAGACGAAAAAAAAACTACAGATTGAGTTGAGATGCTTCGGCTCCGCTCAGCATGACATTGCTAATACTAATTGCTTAAAAAAAACGTGGGTGTTATCTCTGTTATTTTACATTCACCTATACAAATGGCTTCTAATTGTGTTTAAAAGTAATTTGCTACATCTATTATTGCAATTGGAGTTTAAGACATAAAATCATACTTAAATGAAAAAGTTTTTCCTATTTTTGATTGGTCTTTTCTGCATCAGGAAAAGATAATAAAACAATATAATTACCAAAAATGGATAACAATAATTTAGAACAGATTACTTTCGGAGGCGGATGCTTCTGGTGTGTAGAAAGCTGTTTCAATATGCTGAAAGGGGTAAAATCTGCTATTTCAGGATATTCCGGGGGACATAAGGATAATCCGACTTATCAGGAGGTTTGTACAGGAGAAACAGGACATGCAGAAGTGGTACAGATCACTTATGATCCTGCTATTATTTCTTACGAACAGCTGATGGATGTATTTTTCTTTCTTCATGATCCTACTCAATTAAACAGACAGGGAAATGATATCGGAACTCAATACCGTTCTGTAATTTATTATAAAGATGATGCTGAGAAAGCAAAAGCTGAAGAAGCTATCAAAGTATCTCAGGAGTCAGGAAGATGGGCCGGAACTTATGTGACAGAATTAACTCAATTCGATAAATTCTGGGCGGCAGAACAATACCATCAGGGATATTATAATGAAAACCCAACACAGCCTTACTGCAGCGCTGTGGTAGGTCCTAAAATCCAGAAGTTTAAAAAGTATTTTGGTGAACTGGGAATGCTGAATGCAGAATAGGACTTTTTAAGTTTTGGCTAAAGCCGTATTGATGATATATATTGAGTTGGAAACGAGCTAAAGTCCGTTCCTATTGATATCAACCGAATAGCTGCCAACCGATACAAAATAACAGAAGCGAAGAGGAAATCTCTTCGCTTCTTGTTTACGCAAAAATAATTGTTTATATGAAAAAACTAATATCCTGGATTCTGGGTGAAATCTTTTGAGGCATCAAGCGTTGCCTGAGGAATCGGGAAAATTCTTCTGTAAGGCTGGGTAGCTCCTTTTGCGGTTCCCGGCAAATCAAATTTTCCAAACCTGATCATCGCCTTTCTTCTGTACATTTCCCAATACAATTCATATCCTGATTCTTTAAAGAGCGTATCGACATCCAAAGAAGTAAGCGCAACTCCCGGAGCATTATTCTTTAAAGCATCATTTGTTCTTGTTGTTCTTAATTTATTGACATCTGACAACGCTGCTGATATATTACCATTTCTAAAGAAAGCTTCAGCTCTCATCATATAGATCGTTCCTAATCTGTATAATGGAACATCCATTCCGCTGGTTCCGTTGTTTCCGTAACCAGGATCAAATTCAAATTTGAAATTCCTTACTCCTCTGTTGATCTGAGCCTGTGTGAATACTGCTTCTGAAGGATTATCAAAATTAAGTTCCGGAGTAAAATCTGCGGCAAGTGTTGTGTTTTTCTCTGTGAACAATTTATATACTTTGATTCTTCCGTCTGCGGTAAGGTCAAAGCTACCGTTGGCAAGAATTTTAGGTCCGTATTGCTGGCCAACCTGTAATCCACGGTTGAAGTGAAACCACGGTTTTCCCGTACCTTCCACTTTGCTTGTTGACGGCACACTTACATCGGTTCCGTCATTTCTGAACCATGTTCCGTCATCATACTGATAGGTTCTCTGGAAACGTGGATCATCATGATTTCCGTTCCATGAATAATAGAATTCCGGAGTAACACAAGATGCATTGGTCCCTCTATTATCCGGTGATGGCTTCTGGATTCTTTCCATAGACATATACGCCAGGTCATTGTCTGCATTTCTGTTTGAGTTCTTTTTCTGAACAATAGTAAAGATCATTTCCTTACTTGTATCATTGTTGATATCAAAATTGTGGAAGTAGTTTGATTCCAGACTAAAAAACCCACCATTAATCAGCATATCAGAATACTTGATCACCATATCCATGTCATTCCCTCCTCCACTTAAAGCCTGTTCCTTAAAATTGAAAGTACCTGCTGTTTTATTCTTTAAAACAGCTCTGTTAAGATACATATCAGCTAACAGTGCATATGCAGCCTGTTTTGTAAACCTTCCTGCGTGGGTGTTCTGAGTTTTAATATCGGCTAAGTTGGGAATAAGTCCCTCTACTTCAGTAATTAATGCATCAATGGTAGATTCTGCCTTTCTGATCTGAATGGGAGCATTTAAATTATCCGGATCTCTATACGGAGCCTGTCCGTACAAATCGATTGTAGTATATGTGTAAAATGCCAATAACCCTTTGGCTTCTGCCAGAAATAAAGTTTTATTATTGATATTGCTTTTGCTGATACTTCCTATAGCAAATATAGATTTTGTAATTCCTGAGTTCAGCTGATTCCAGGTGGTTTTTACCACATCATTATTGGCATCCCAGGTGAATTCGTGCATGGCTCTCCACTTACCACCATCTCCCCAGTCACTTCCTCTTGTTGGCAGAATGGCTTCATCAGTAGAATATTCCTGTAAAGCAAATACACTTCCATGATCTACAAAAGTTCCGTCACCAAGCTGTCCGTAAGCAGCAGCAAGAGAGGCTTCAGGATCTGCATTTTCAGTTCCCATTACCTCATCAATCACTTTTTCATCCAGATTGGTACATCCTACTAAAGACATCACTGCGATAGACAAAACGATTTTATTTATATTTAAAAATTTAGATTTCATGTTTTCTTTTAACTTAGATTAAAACTTAATAGTAGCTCCCAGAATGAAGGTTTTTGCAGACGGATATGTGGTGTAATCAATTCCTAAAGACTGATTTCCCTGCACCTGCTTGTTGGTGTCAACAAGTGGATCATAACCTGAATAGCTGGTAATGGTAAACAGATTCTGTGCGCTTACATACAAATTGATACTCTTCAAAAATTTCAATTGATTCATGTCAAAAGTATATCCCAATCTTACGTTGCTTAAGCGGATAAAGTCTGATTTTTCAAGATATAAAGAAGATAATTGCGGCTGATTGGTAAAGCTTGCTCCTGAATCATAATATTTCTTCAGCACGTTTCTGTCTGAAGCTAAATTATTGATATTCAAATCCAAAGCCGTATTATTCACAAGATAACCTCCTGTTTGTCCAATGAAAGAAAATGCAAAATCAAACTTCTTGTACTTCATGTAAGAATTGATTCCGAAAGTAAAATTAGGAATGGCTCCTTCAAAAATCTTCCTGTCATTCGGATCAATCTTTCCGTCTCCGTTCAGATCTTCATAAATGTATTTCCCGTTGGCATCAATTCCTAAATAATTATACATATAGAAAGATCCTGCTTCATACCCGTTTCTGTAGATATTTGCGGTAACTCCTGAAAGTCCGGGACCTGAAACTTCACCAGAATTAATTCCTGAAACCGGAAGATCTTTCACCACATTATTTACCGTAGCTCCATTAATGTCAAGATTCCATGTAAAGTTTTCATTTTTAATAATTTCTGAGCCCAGAGAGAATTCAAAACCTTTATTTACAATTTTTCCATCCGCATTCAGCCAAACGAAATCTGTAGGACTTAATGGGGTGGAAGGAATAAATAATATCGGGTTTTTAGTCGTTTTGTTATAGTACTCCAATGAACCATATAATTTGTTTCTGAATAAGCTGAAATCCAGTCCGATATTGGTTTGTGCTACGACTTCCCATTTCAGATTGGGATTGGGTGTTCTTACCACCTGAACTCCATTGATCAGGTTTAAATTATCATATAAATAATACCCTGCACTCTGTGATAACAGGTAACTTGCTTTTGTAATTTTATTGAGAACTTCCTGATTTCCGGTTTCTCCCCAGCTGCCTCTTAGTTTCAATTCATTGATAAAAGAAACATCTTTAAGGAAATTTTCATTTGAAATAGTCCATCCTACAGCAACTGACGGGAAATATCCATATTTATTGTTATCTCCAAAACGTGTGGAACCATCTGCTCTTAAAGAAGCTGTTAAGAAATATTTTTTATCAAAATTATAATTTACTCTTCCAAAGTAAGACTGCAGTTCATTTTCCTGAGAAGTTCCTGGTTGTGGAATAAACACATCCCCGGAATATCCCGGGTTAATTTCTGGTGCAATTCCCGCTCCCTGATTCACAAAGTTTCTTACACCAAGGTAAGTAGCAGTAGCTTTAAATTTCTGATAAGAAAAACCTCCTAATACGTTGAAATTATGTCTGTTTAAGCTAAAATCATACGTTAAATAATGTTCCAAAAGAATATTATAAGAATCAAGATTGGCCTGAGAATAAATTCCTTTTGGGCTTCTGTCCGTAATGTTCGGGAACATTGTGGTATTTCTTTCGGATAAGCTTCTGTCAACCCCTAAATTAAATTTATAATTCAATCCCGGTAAAATTCTCAGTGTTGCTTCTGTATTCCCCAACACTCTGAAAGTATTCGTCTTATCTTCGTAAACGCTCAATAAATAAAGTGGATTGTAATGTGCGTTCATGTTGAAATTGGTATAATTTCCGTTTTGATCATACACAGAACGTGTAGGATTTGCCATTAAAGCATGGATAATAAGCTGTCCGTCAGACCCGGCATTTCCACCATTGGGAATTCCTGTTTCTCTGATATCACTTGCGGTAAGGTTTAACTTAACCTTTAGTCTTTTGTTATCAAAGAAAGACTCTTCCGCATTCAAACGGGCGGTTGTTCTTTTAAAGCTGCTGTTCAGCACAATACCATCCTGATCCATATGAGAAAGGGATGCAAAATAATTCCCTGTTTCTGTGGCTTTTGAGAATGAAACAGAATGATTGGATGAAACTGCATTCCTGTAGATTTCGTCCTGCCAATCTGTATTTCCGCCATGGTCATAAGATTTATCAATTCCTGCAGCTCTGTACTCATCCGCAGTCATTAAATCTAATTTCTTAATCACTGAAGAAAAACCTAAATAAGTATCATACGTAAACATCGGCTCTCCCTTCTTTCCTCTTTTTGTAGTTACCAAAACCACCCCGTTTGATCCTCTCGCTCCATAAATTGCGGCAGCAGAAGCATCTTTTAAAACCGTGATGGATTCGATGTCACTTGTATTCAAAAAGTTGAGTGGATTCTTTGCTGTTGTATTTCCCAACCCTACATTCGGGCTTTGTGCACTCACCGGATCATTATTCAAAGGAATACCATCTACAACGAATAAAGGTGTACTTCCGCTTCGGATGGAACCAATACCTCTGATGGATACATTCACTCCCGCTCCGGGTTCTCCACTGGACTGAACGATACGGACACCGGCAATTTTTCCCTGCATCAGGTTATCCACGGAAATATTCATCCCTTCTTTAAAATTCTCCGCTTTCAGCTGGCTTACTGCTCCAGTTAAATCAGATTTTTTCTGAGAACCATATCCCACCAGAGTTACCTCTTCAATAGACGTTGATTCTTTTTTGGATTCTAATTTTACAGAAATCGAAGTACTGGAGATTTTTACAAGCTGCGTTCCATATCCGTCATAAGAAACAGATAAGGTCTGCCCTATGCTGGCTGAAACTGAGAAATTTCCTGATGCATCGGTAGAAGCAGTTTCACCCGTTTCTACAACAGTGACTTTGGCGCCTTCTATTGCAGAACCGTTCTGATCCGTTACGTTTCCGGAAATGGTTTCGTTTACCTGCGAAAACACAGGATAGTTTGAAGTAAATCCTTTAGCATCAGCTTGGTGGGCCACCAAAAAAATTAATGCAACCGGGATTAGCTTTTTAAACTTAAAAAAATTAATTTTGTGGTACATATCAATAAGTAAAGTAATTGCAAGACGTTACATTGCTTATCAAAAAGCCGCTGTTGTTCCCGCAACAGTGGTTTTCGTTTCAGGCAACTGTTAGTTTTTATTTCGGCATACAAAGTAAAAGGATCTGCCACAATTCTATTTTAACATAATATTATCTTAAAGTCAACAAAATATAAATATCTCAAATTGAGAGAATAGAAACAGACTAAATATCAAACCCTTATACGACTCTATTTTCCCAATATTCACAGAATTTTAAAAATTACTTAACATAATATACAAGTCATTACCTGCAAAGAGTGATTAATTTTGTGTGTAAAATGTATCGAAATGAAAAAGGCTGTTTTACTGGGCTACTGTTTATCTTCATTTAACCTATTCTGGGCACAATCTCAACCTCTCAATGACTTAAAGATTAATGAAATTCAGGTTATTGGCTCTCATAATTCCTATAAAAAAGCCATTCTTCCTGAAGTATACAGTTATTTATCCCAGAAAGACACTCTCAATGCTTTACCCAGGATTCAGTACGAGCATATTCCTATCCCCCAGCAACTGGATCTCGGACTTAGAAATCTGGAAATTGATATCTATGCAGACAGCAAAGGAGGAAAATATGCCCATCCAAAAATTCTGGATCTGGTAAAGACCACCGAACCGTTTGATCCTGAAGGCAAAATGAAAAAGCCGGGTTACAAGATGATTCATATTACGGATATTGATTATCAGACATGGTATTATACATTGGAAGAATGTCTTAAAGATTTGAAAAAATGGTCAGACAAGCATCCTGATCACGATCCGGTTTTTATAACGCTTGAACCTAAAGATGGAAAGGCCAATCAATTTGGAACAGAGCCGGAACACTATACTGCAAAACTTTTTGACGATCTGGATAATGAATTGAAAAAGTACCTGGGAAAAGATAAAATTATCACTCCGGATGATATCAGAGGTTCTTGTAAAACACTGAACGATGCTGCTTTAAATAAAAACTGGCCTAAAGTAAAAGATGTAAAGGGAAAATTCCTTTTTGTAATGGATAATAACGGAGAAAACAGAGACCTGTATGCAAAGGATCATCCTTCATTGAAAGGCAGAATGATTTTTACCAATTCTACTCCGGGAACTCCAGAGTCTGCCGTCTTGTTCATGAATGAACCAAAGAAAGATGATGCTATGATTAAAGATCTGGTAAAAAAAGGATATATCATCCGTACCAGAGCAGATGCGGATACGATGGAAGCAAGAAGTGAGGATTATTCAAGATTTGAAAAGGCAAAAGAAAGTGGAGCACAGATCATTACAACGGATTATTATTATCCCAGCAAATTATTCAAATCCAACTATAAGGTAAGTTTTGACAACAACACCTATGAAAGAAAGAATCCTTTGGCAGGAAAGTAGTCCTGTTTTGCTGTTAGATTTATAATTGAGGAGGCCGTCAGATTGACGGCCTTTTCTTTCTTATTTAAACACGAATGACACAAATACTTTTCACAAATAGACACAAATATCATATGAGATAAAAATGAATATTTAGGAAACATCTCAACTTACAGCTTTATTATTTCTTTTCTTTTCAAATCTATTTCAAAATGATCTGCCGGATCTCCGTGAGAGAGTAATGAAAGGATTTTAAAAACTGATTGTAATTGCTTAATAAATAAGTTTTCTTTCGGATCATTTTCCTGATATAGTTTCACTAATATTTGATACTGCTCCAGCCTTTCTTTGGGAATATCCCTTTTCGCAAGCTCATCTGCAGCTTGAAATTTATACAGATCCAGCAACAAATCATCAAAAGACCACTTTTTAAAGGTTTCAGATCTGATTCCCTTCTCTTTCAGCTGATCATTATTTTGGATGAGTAACAACAGATCTTCACCATTCAGTTTGCTTCCTTTTTGAATAAACTCTTTTGGCCAGTCATCAGGAATCATTCTCAAACGAACCAATTCTTTTAAATGAAAAAGCATAAAATCATGATACGATTTTGTTTTTAAAATGTCTTTATTCCAAAGAATTCTGGTTGTATCATGTTGTAAGGCATCAAACTCTTTTTCGTACAGAGGAAACAATTCATCAAACCGTGGAACCTCATTTACAACTTCAGTTTGTACCTCCATCCTATCGGGAGATTGTATGGTCAGAATTTTATAGGCAGGCAGATAAGCGGCCAGTGAGGGAACCTGAACATTGACTAAAACATTCTCACCAAATTTTCTGATTCCTGTATCATTACTATGCATATGTCCTGCAAAATGAATCTGTAATCCTGCTTCAGCAAATACTTTTGCGACTTCTTCCTGCGGAACACGCTCCAGCTGCCACTTTTTTTCTCCCAACAGGTTTTTAATTTCGTTAGTTGCCCCATCATTAAAATCAATCATCGGATAATGGGTAAATGCAATTAAGGTTTTCTTGTTTTTCTTTGCTTCATCAGCAAGTTTCCTTACCCACTGTATTAAATGCTGTTTGTTGGTCAGCACATTATTATAACCAATACTTGCTCCTTTATAATTGGAAGCATTGTTAGGATTCTCATTGATATTTTTCGGAATATAGGTATTTCCATCTATAGCAACCACCCACACATCTTTCACAGGTTCAACAACATAACTCAAATCCGGAACAGAAAAACCTTCGGCCACTTCATACATTCTTTTGGAATACTCTGCGGTCTCCAGACCTTTTTTGTAAGTATAATTTTTAAAAGTACCATGATCAAAAGGCGTACTCCAGAACAAATCTTCTTTTTTGGGATAGAAGCCAAAATCTTTCAATTCATTCAATATTTCAAGATACCCGGATTCTGCAATATCTTTTGTAATGATCTTATCTATTGATTTTCCGATATTTTCTCTACTATAAATCCCAAACGGCTTCCCATTTTGTCCGAGGAAATCATCTTTTCCGCTATCATTTAGAAGCGGTCCAACAGGATCATGATTTCCTGTTGTTAGATAAAAATTAATCCCATATTTCTGATGATACTGTTCTAAAATTCTATGAAGCCCGCGAAGGTTATAAGCCTGCCCATCATCAGAAAAATCACCGGGCATGGCTACGATTTTAATTCCTTTCGCCGCAATATCATCCAAAGCTTTGAGAAAAGCAAAATAGTTCTCATTGAAAATTCTTGTGGAATGCAATTGAGAATCCATCGTTCTCATAATCGTGGGTTTCTCCGTTTTAGGGTTCATAATTCCCTTGAAATCATGATCCGAAAAACTGCCGTACAGATCCTGAAAATGTACATCAGAAAGAAATGCGATCTGTACAGGCTGCTGCGCCGATAGAAACGTAGATATAAAAATTAAACAGGAGAATATTCTTTTATTCATCTTAAAATAAGACGAAATTACAGGAATGGACGGGGAGTTGTTTTAATTGAATTTTAAATAATTGTGAAGGAAGGTTATTCTCCTATTAATAAAGCTCCTGCATTCTTTCCTGCATATTTTGTGATCATATGCCTGCTCGCATCTCTTAGACTTTTACCGTTATCTGGGTTGATTCCGTCCATTGTAAAAAACTCTACTACATTATCATATTTTGTATACCAGGAGTTACCTAACCCGTTTTCTACTGTCAAAGTATCTGGCCTGGTAATTTTCTTAAAATATTTTAATCTAACAGTGTCAACGGGCAATAACTGATGTTTTGGGTTTTTATCATTACAAGAAGTTAATTTATATTCATCCCCATCCCAATACATACATTGATTCTCTTGATCAAATATTTTTAACCCTCCTTTTCCAGAAGAAAAACTTGCAAATAAAATTAATATCACAGCTCCTATTCCCATCCCATTTTTTGCCATCTGTGGAATATTGAAAATGGGCTGATTTTTTATTACTATCATGATATTTGACATTGTTTCAGAAAGTGAATTACCTTTCGTTACAGTTACATTCACTTCAGTATCATCAGTATCATTCTTATAATTTATTTTTCTTTCTTCTCGATAATGGTTAAAATCAATAAACCCAATGTATTTGCAATATAAATCTAGTATTAATGGTTTTATTTTTTTCTTTTTGTTGTTATCTACAATATCTTCATGATATCCCAACATGGTCCTATAGCTTAAAGTAAAATTAAATTCGTCTAAAAATATCCTCTCCAAATATTTAAAAATACCACTAATTGACGTTTCTGAGCTATCATTACCCGCTTTAGAATATACTTCTTGAAGTAATCTCTTTTTCTCTTGTAAATTTTCTATCATGATCTTAGTAATTATTTGGAAAAAATAAGACGTTTCCATTAAAAAAAAATGCGGAAATCCGTAAATATCAATGGTATAAAGTTTCCAAAATCTTACCAAAAAACTACTATCCCCCACTTTCCTTTTTGCTGCAATTTTGTAATCGAGATCAGGGACAAATACAAACATTAAAAACAAAATCTAAAAACTCTGATTTCAAAAATCACCAGATAAAACGGAGGAAAACTCCGGATTGGGAAGCAGATGTTTCTCCTCCGTTTTTGAAGGTTCACTTCCCTAAAAAATTAAGAAGCGCTTCGAAATTTTAATTGTGTACAGCCTGAGATAAATAGATCTCAGGAGGAAGAAAAACAGTCAAAAAACTTCTAAAATTTTAAGGAATGATCGAGATTATATTAATGCTATTCGGTTTAGCATTCTCAACCAATAATACTAATGCAACAACTGCAAATGACAATAACCCAACTACTGAAACTGTTCAACCTCAAAGTGGTGCTTCAGATCCTGGAGGGTCCACAGGGGAAAGTGGGGGAAGCGATACGGGAGGGGAAACAACTCAAACTCCACCAAAAAAATAGTCATCGCAGGAAAGATTAAATTCATAAATTAACAAACTCAATCAGAACAGACCTACAGTGTCTGTTCTTTTTTTTAAATTTATGCTAAACTTTTTCCATGAAAAAAATATTAATTATTCTTCTATTGTCACTTTTATTCTCCTGTCAAAAAAATGCAGTGGCAATAAAACAAAACTTATTTTATGACAAAGCGTATGAACTACATACCAAAGGAAAAACAGATAGTGCATATGTATATTATGATCAGGCCGAAGATGTTTTCAGGCTCCATAAAGATAGTACAGGGATGGGAAAATGTATTGTCAATAAAGCTATTATTTTAACAGACAAAGGGGATTATTTTGCAGGTCAAGAATTATCGCTTAAAGCACAGCAGTATTTTGACAAAAATAATAAGGATCAATATTCATATATCTGTGCAAATTATAACAACTTAGCTATAGCCAGCAATAACACAAAAGACTTCCCTAATGCTATAAAATATTATGACTTAGCTATAAAATATGCTGATTCCCAAGAAAACAAACTAACCTATCAAAAGAATAAAGCCAATACTTATAAAGATGAAAAAAAATACCAGGAAGCCATCACAATTTATGAGAGTATTCTTCCTCAAATAAAAAATACTAATAAAAAATTATACGCAAGACTTCTTTCCAACTTTGAAAATGTTAAGTCTCTAGATAACCCTCTTTATAACCCGGAGCCACAATTATTACATGCTATTGAAATTGAAAAAGAGATTGATGATAAATGGGCTCAAAATGCTGGATATGCCCACCTCTCTGATTACTACACACATAACGACAAAAAAAAGGCCTTAATATATGCTGAAAAAATGTACCAAATAGCTAGGGAAATTAGAAGTCCGGCTGACCGGCTAGAAGCATTACAGAAGCTCATTTTATTGGATTCTGAAAAAAGTGCAGAAAATTTTCAAACCTACTTGTCATTGAATGATAGTATCCAAAGAGAAAAGGATAAAAGTGACAGCAAATTCGCTTTCATAAGATTTGATGTAGAAAAAATTAAAAGACAAAATGCAGAAAAGGACAACAGTATTTTGAAACTTTTGATTGGAGTAGCAACATTAATTGTTGTTATAATATTTACCGTCATTGGTTACAGAAGAAGACAATTAAAATTAAAACAAGAAAAAGAGATCGAGGTAAAAAACACCCAGCTTAGAATATCGAAAAAAGTCCATGACGTAGTTGCCAACGGCATTTATCAGGTGATGACAAAGATTGAAAACCAGGAAGATTTTGACCGGGATAAAGCGCTTGACGAACTGGAATTTGTGTATGAAAAATCAAGAGATATTTCCTATGATAAAATTGGCGAAGAAAAAGAGTTCAGTAAAGTAATTTCAGAACTTATTGCTTCCTTCAATAGTGAAACTGTAAAAACATTTACTGCAGGAAACAGTCCTGCAATTTGGGAAGCTATTTCTGCTACAGTTAAAGACGAAGTTCACCAAATGATTCGCGAACTGATGGTGAATATGAAAAAACACAGCCATGCCAGCCATGTGGCCGTGAAGTTTGAAAAAATAAACAATCTCGTTGAAATTCAATACAAAGACAATGGAATAGGAATTTCCGGAGACCTTATTTATAAAAATGGTCTGCGTAATACGGCATCCCGCATAGAAGCGATTAACGGAACTATTACTTTTGACACAAAAATTGAAAAAGGGCTGAAGGTAAATCTTTCATTCCCTGTTTCCTAATCATATAGTTATGTTCAAAAAAGTTTTAATCGTTGAAGACCAGGAAATAATGAACCAGGGAATCCTGAATACGATAAAAGAATTAAATATCCCTGATTTTGATTATGTAATGTATTGTGATGAAGCTTTAAGCAGGATCAGAACAGCTTTGGAAAAGAAAAGTCCTTACGATCTTCTTATTGCTGATCTGTCGTTTGAAAAAGATCATATTCCTCAGCAACTTCGTGACGGGCAAGAACTTATTTCTGAGGTAAAAAAGGTTCAGCCTGGATTAAAAATAGTTGTGTTTTCTGTAGAAAAGAAAGCCAAAATAATTGATGATCTGTACAAGATATATCAGGTTGACGGATTTGTAAGCAAGGCAAGGCGTGACGGGCAGGACCTGAAAAACACAATACGGAAAATCTTTAATGGAGAGACTGTAATTCCACAGGAAGTTCTGAATACAATGCGCCATATTTCTTCTGAGTTTGATGTGTATGATATGAAACTACTTGAACTGCTTGCCAAAGGACACAAACAGAGTGAAATAAGTACCTATCTGAAAGACCACCGAATGACACCATATGGGATCAGATCTATTGAAAAGAGATTGAATGAACTTCGGGACAGCCTTGGCGCAAAAAATAATATTGAAATGATCGTAATCTGTAAAGATATTGGCCTCATCTGATCCTATCTGTTGAAAAGATTTTTTTCTCCCTTTTTACGGGATCACGTAATGATGAAATAATAAATGACTATACTTTTGAGGTCTTAACCTATTTTTTTAATTAAATCGTATAACCATGTTCAAAAAAGTTTTAATCGCCGAAGACCATGAAAGCATCAATATTTCCGTTCAGAAAACCCTTGAGGATCTTAAAATCCCCAACATTGATTATGTTTATTATTGCGATGATGCCATAGGTAAAATCCAGAAAGCTTTACGGGAAGAACATCCCTATGACTTATTGATTACAGATCTTTATTATGAGGAAGATCATCATGAACAGAATCTTAAAGACGGAAAAGACCTCATCAGAAAAGCAAAAGAGATACAGCCCAATTTGAAAATCATAGTATTTTCGGCAGAACATAAAACGGGAATTATAGAAAATCTTTTTTCAGATTATCAAATTAACGGTTATGTTCGTAAAGCCAGAAACGATTCAAAAGACTTGAAAAAATCAATTACCTCAGTGTACATTGGTGAAGAATATTTATCTTTTGATCTCAAGCAGGATATGAAAAAGCTCAACAGCTATGAGTTTTCTACGTTTGATATCACACTTGTTTCTCTGCTTTCCAAAGGAGTTTTACAAAAAAATATTCCTATACATCTCGAAGAGAGAAACATTAAACCCGCCAGTCTCAGCAGTGTGGAAAAAAGATTAAACAGCCTGAAAGAAGATCTGCAAATAAACAGCAATGAGCAGCTGGTAGCCTTCTGCAAGGATATCGGAATTATATAAAAAACATTTCATTTCACTTAGAACCTTTCAAAAAATTTGAAAGGTTTTTTTATTTTTTGCCCATTTTACGGAAACCCGTAACGGACCAAAATTTAATGCTCATATTTTTGGACTGTTAAACAATAAACAATTTTTATTATGAAAAAGTATTATGTAAACAAAAAGGCTCAAGCCAATGGAGACCATGAAGTGCATCATGAAGACTGCATATATCTTCCAAATGTTGATAACAGAAAATATTTAGGGATATTCTCTTCATGTAAAGAGGCAGTAAAGGAGGCAAAAAAAGATTATTCGAAAGCGAATGGATGCAAAACATGCTCTAATGAATGTCATACAAGTTAAAAAAACAGTAATCATGGGAAAATTCGTAATCACACAAAGAATCAACAACGAGTATCAGTTTAATCTGAAGGCCGGAAATGGCGAAATTATTTTAACCAGCGAAGGATATGTTCAGAAAGCATCCTGTCAGAAGGGAATTGAATCTGTAAAAGTTAATTCACAGGATCTGTCAAAATACGACAGAAGAGTGGCTAAAAACGGAAAAGATTATTTCGTGTTAAAAGCAAGAAACGGTGAAATTATTGGAAATAGTCAGATGTACAGTACAAAATCCGGAATGGAAAATGGCATCGCTTCCGTAAAATCAAATGCTCCAACGGCAGAAATCGTTGACGAAACTTTAAAAAAATAAAAACTATGGATCTTAAAATTAAACTTGAGCAACTGCATCAGAAAGTAGTAGGCCTTAAAGACCAGATCGGAACAGAAGAAGCTACAAAAAATGCTTTTGTAATGCCTTTCATTCAAATCCTTGGTTATGATATTTTCAATCCTACGGAAGTAGTTCCTGAACACGTCTGTGATATTGGGACAAAAAAAGGAGAAAAAGTGGATTATGTAATCAAAAATAATGATGAACCCATCTTCATCATTGAATGTAAGCACTGGAAAGAAAGCGCTGATGCACATAATTCGCAGCTTCACAGGTATTATCATGTTTCTAAAACGAGATTTGGAGTTTTAACCAATGGAATTGTGTACAACTTTTATACGGATTTGGAAAAGCCTAATATTATGGATGAAAAGCCGTTTTTTACCATCAATATTGAGGATCTGAAAGACAGTTCTATTAAAATTCTGGAAAGCTTTACCAAGAAAGATTATAATCTGGAAAGTATTCTTGATTCTGCAGAAGCATTAAAATATATCAAAGCCATTAGAAAAGAATTTGAAAAAGAGATTGAAAACCCGTCTGACGAACTGGTAAAACTATTAGTGAACCGTTTCTTTGAAAAGCCTTTAACAGCCAATAGAATGGTTTCTTTCAAAGAATATGCTAAAAAGGCTTTAACGACTTCTATTAATGAATCCATCAGCTTCCGGTTAAAATCTGCATTAAGCATCAATGAACAAATAGAAAAAAGAGAAGACGATGTGAAAACATCACAACCCATCGACGAGAATAACGATTCCAAAATTGTAACAACTGAAGAAGAGTTGGAAGGATTTCAAATTGTAAAAGCTATTCTGAGAGAGAAAATTCCGTCTTCAAGAATTGCTTACAGAGATACTCTTTCCTATTTCGGGGTGTTGTTGGATGATAACAACAGAAAGCCACTTTGCAGATTACATTTTAATACAACGAATAAATATCTGGAGACTTTTCACAACGGAAAAGAAGCAGGAGAAAAGATGTTATTAAATACACTGGATGAGATCTACAATTATAGAAATCAGCTTCATCTGACGCTGGAAAACTATTCATAAAACTAATAGCCATGAAAACTTTTATAATTATTCTGAAAGCTTTACGGTGGATTTTGGGTTTTTCATTTCTTCTTATTTCGTTGGGTCAATTTATAGAACAGAGTTTTGAGGCATCAATTGTAATGCTGATATTGGGTATATTTTTAATCCCGCCAACAGGTAATTTTATTATTAATAAAATAAGAATGATCAATCTTGATGGAACTCATAAAATCTTACAAACCATAGACTATTCTGATCTTCATACTATTTTACCCGTCTATCAACAAAATGTATTAAACCACAAAAAAGCATTAACTGAAAAGCAAAAATTAAGGCTTGGGAGAAAAATTTATTATAATACCCTTTGTACTGCTATTTCAGATTTTAATCTCACCCAAAGCAAAATCCTTAAACTGAACGAGATTAAAGTGTATTTCAACTTATCTGATCAGCAAGTACTCTTAGAAAAAAATAGGATCTCAGAAAAAACGGTAAAAAATCTGGTTCAGAAATGTTATGAAGATCGTGTATTGACTGATTTAGAAAGTAAACAAATCACAAACATTGCTATCTTTCTTCAATTTCCATTAGATAAAGCTGAAGAGATCAAAAATAAAATTGCTTTCTCATTATTTAACAGAATACTTGAAGAAAAGATATCAGATAATCGTCTTTCTCCAATAAAAGAAACAGAGCTGAAACAGGTAACAAGAAATCTGAAAATTGACCATCAGAGTATTAAAGTATTTCTTTCTGACCGAAAAATTAAAAGTTTACAGCATGCCAAGTTATTATGGAATCTTGACCATGGTATTTTTCCAGTTATTTACAATCCTTCCATAACGTTAGCAAGAGATGAACAATGCTATTTAAATGTTAATGCAACTCTTATTGAAAACAAGTTGGTTCATGCAGGATATTCACGCACAAGTACCGGTGTTTCTTTCAGAGTTATGAAAGGAGTAAATGCCAGAATTGGCGGCGGAAGATACCGCCCCGTAAAAGAAAATATAAGGGAGACTCATCCCGGAACTCTCTATCTTACCAACTCAAGAATTGTTTTCAATGCCGGAGGGAAAAGCTTCCAAATTCCTTTCTATAAATTGATTTCACACAACGCAAGAGGAGGAAGTCTTGAATTGATAATCCAAAATAAAAGCTATTCACTGCGTATAAATTATAAAGAAACTGAAATATTTACACTTGCATTATCAAGTTCTCTCCGGCAGTACAAAAATGCCAATGATCATCTGAAAATACAGGCGATGAGAGAAATCTCTATGAATGAAAATTTCATCTGAAGACAAAATCAATTAACTATTAATATTCAAGATATGAAAAAACTAATCCCGTTCATCATACTTACCTTCAGTATGCTTATCTTAAATTCTTGCTTAAAAGCCAATGACAATGCAGGACATGGCGGAAGATGTACAGGTTCTTCCTATTGCACGGCCTGCTCCAACTGCTCAAGATGTGGGCACTGTAGTGGCGGTGGAACCTGTGGGGTTTGCGGAGGTGGATCTTCCGGAAGAAGCTCATCATCGGGTAGTTCCAGTAAAAAAAGTAAGGCTGGAAAATACAAACCTTCTGATTCTTATAAATCCTCAAAAACAAAATCCAGTAAACCACCAAAAGTATTTATTGATGAAGTTAATTTCAATATTAATTCCAACAACAGATACATTGCAGGAATACAAGCAACAAATATTTACGAGAAACCATCCTTAAAATCTAAAATAATAGCAACAGTCTCTAAAAGGGCCAAATTGATTGAACTTTCAAGAGATGGTTCATGGTACAAGGTACAGGTAAAATCAAGTAGAACAACAGGATATGTTCATTATAAAGATATAAAATAATCAAAAAAAATGAAACCATTTCTCACCTTCTGTGCGTTATGTTGTTTCTTCGGTATTTTCAGACTTCCTATAGAATATTATACTTTCCTCAGAATTCTTATTTCCATTGGAGCTTTATTAGTTTTATACAATACTTTAAACTTTAAACAACATTATTTCAGTATATTATTTCTAATCATTCTCATTCTTTTCAATCCAGTTTTTCCTTTTTATTTATATCGGAAAAGCATTTGGGTCCCGATTGATATCATCACAGGAATTTTATTTCTGCTGATCAATTTCATAGAAAGAAAAGAACAAAAAAAAGAAGAGGAAATTACCGAAGAAACTACAGAACCTTCATTACCCATTCATCAAAGAACTGTTTCAAGAGACAGAATTATTAATCCTAAAAAAACCAAAGAAGAATAGCCATCATGGAAAACAATCATATAACAGAAAACCTCAAAGCTCATTTTTTACGATTGTATCAAATGGCTATCTGCGATGATGATTTCAGTGCATTAGAATTAAAAATGCTCTACAAATGTGCAGAAGAAAGGGGAATTCCATCCAAAAATTTAGATGAAATCCTTTTAAATCCTATCAATTTAAAATCATTGGTACCACAGACTATTGAGGAGAAAGTAGATTATTTATATGATCTCACCGTAATGATCTGGGCAGATGGAATTGTTTCGCCAAACGAATATTCTGCAATGCAAAAATACGTTCTGATGTTTGGCTTTTTGGAAGAAAATGTAACGGCAATTGTAGACTATCTCATTGAAGCCGTAAAAATCGGAAAGAACAAAAGTGAAATTTTATATGAATTAAAAAACTAACTCATCATGGACACCGCCAGTATAAAAAATTTATTCAAACTCAAATCCGTTCCGATAGAACCGAAACCGGAACCGCTTCCCTCAAATAATGACACCCCAGATGATGAATCTCTGGAAGAAACCAGAAAGAGAACTTATCATGAATCAGGATATAGAGACAGTTCGCGAACCAACGGAAATCATTCTACGCTATCTATCTGCCTCGATGCCGTTTATTCCAAATTTCAGAACGAAGAAAAGGAAATGGTCGAAAAACAGAAAAATCTGAAAGAATCCTACGTCAACGAACAAAAAAACAGAGAAACTGAAATTAAGGCGCTGACAGTATCACAGGAAACAAAAGAAGAGCAGCTAAAAAACAAAAATATAGAAATTGAAAATCATCAGCATACAATTGAAAATTTGAAATCTGAAATCCTTGATCTACCCAGAAACCCGGAAAAGCACAATATAAAAGCGACAAGAGGAGCTTCTGCAAAATTCTGGATCGGACTTTTTCTCTTGCTTCCCATCACTTTATATTTAGGAACATTTTATATCTCAACTTCTTATTCAGCTTTTTTCAAAAGTTTTGATGCAAGAAGTACTGTTATTCAAAGTGTTTTGGATGCACAGGCTTTCAGCAAGGCATGGAACGAAGGAGTTATTGAAGGGGCTTTTGTAACCTTGATTCCGTTTGTATTTCTCGGACTGGGTTATTTGATTCACATGTTTTGGGAGAATAAAACGAGAGCCAATTATATCAAACTGGGATTATTATTTATCGTAACATTTATTTTCGATTGCATTCTAGCCTACGAAATTGAGTCAAAATTATATGAATTAAACAAAACTTTTGAATCACCACCATTTGATATTAAAATTGCTTTTACCAAAATTCAATTTTGGGGAATTATTTTCGCTGGATTCATTGTGTACATTATTTGGGGACTGGTTTTCGACTTTGTAATGAAAGAACATCGTGAAAAAGATAAGATCAAAAACGAACAGGAAATCAGACAGAAGAGGATTGAGTTCTTTCAGGACAAAATCAATATTTTGAAAAAAGACATTGAAGAAATCCTTGCCAGTATCGGAACGATAAAAGAAACTGTTATCAAAACCCGGGGAAGAATCGAAGAGCTTCAAAATATTATTGACGGGGTCATTATTCCGACCAAAGATTACAAACTGTATGCTTCGGAATATGTTCAGGGCTGGATCACTTTTATCGGTGAAAAAATAGCCGTATCAAGAACGGAAAAACAAACAATGATTGATGACTGTATTGCAACTTACAATATTAATCTGGAAACTGTAGGGGCTAATTCCGACAATCAAAATTTAGTGTATTTATCATCTTTATAATTACCTGTCATGAAAAAAATATTCTACTTGTTAATGATCATTTCTTTGGTTTCTTGTTGCAAAGGCAAAAACGATGGAACAAACATAGTAAAGAAAGGTCCTATTGTTGATTCAAACAATATCAATATCAGCATTTTGATTGATTTATCCGACAGAATTGATCCTAACACAAATCCAAATCCTACAATGCAATATTTTCAGCGGGATGCAGAATATATCAAAGCCATTGAAAAAGGATTTTTAAATCATATTAAATCCAAAAGAATCATCACATATGATGATCAGATGCAGGTATTCTTTAACCCGGAACCTTCAGACCCAAAAATGAATGAGCTTACAAAAGAATTGAAAGTTTCCTTCAATAAAGATATTCCCAGAAGTTATTTTGATTCTGTCGACAAAAAATACTCTGAATTGCCTTTAAATATTTATCAGTCAGCTATAAAAGATGGAAAATACGTTGGATCCGATATCTGGGAATTTTTCAAAAACAAAGTAAAAGATTATTGCATAAAAGATGATCACAGAAATATTCTGTTCATTTTGACCGATGGCTATATGTATCATCAAAACACCAAGTTTGACGAAAAAAAGGACAACTCTTATAAAACATCTTATTTAACAACCAAACTTATAAAAGCCAATAACTTAACAACCTCTGGTTTTAAAGATACCATTGAAAAAAATGGCTATGGATTTGTAAAAGCAAATGATGATCTCAAAAATTTAGAAGTAATTGTTCTCGGTATTAATCCTGAAAAAGGAAATCCTTTTGAAGAAGCAGTCATTAAAGAATATTGGGAAAATTGGTTTAAAGAAATGAAAATTAAAAAGTATCAGATCAAATCTGCTGATCTCCCCTCCAATCTGGAACCCATTATATTAAAAACGATTTCAGAAAAATAAAAACACTCTCCAATATATTTAACTATCAAAAAAGCGAAGAATTAAATTTCCTCGCTTTTATTTATTTTCTTATCATTTCCGTATGTGGAATATCATCTTCAAGATATTTATTCCCTGTATCTACAAATCCGAATCCACTATAAAATCTTAAAAGATAATCCTGCGCGGATATTTTGATTTCAGAAGTATGAAAACGGTTTTCTATTGTTTCTATAGCATATTGTATCAGCTGTTTTCCCAGACTTTTTCCTCTCGCCTGTTCGGTAGTCAAAACCCTGCCGAAGGAAGTTTCATCATACTTTATGCCCTTATCAAATACACGGCAGTATGCCAGTATCTGTCCGTTTTCTTCAGCCCAGATATGGACTCCTTTCTGGTCATAATTATCCAGATCAGGATAAGGGCAGTTCTGTTCAATAACGAAAACATCAATACGAGCTTTCAGTACAGAATACAATTCAGGAACGGTAAACTCATCAAAGGTTTTAATTTTCCAGACAATATTACTCATCGAAACTTATATTATTATTGGTTAAAAACTCATTGGTTTTTTGGATAAAATTAAGAATGTTATCTCCACCCTCTTTCTTTTCTGCTGAGGTAACGTATAGTTCAGGAAGATCTTCCCAGGTTTTATGAAGCTCTGCTTTATAATCCTCAACATTCTTAACAGCAACATTGGGCTTTAGCTTATCAGCTTTAGTGAATACAATTGAAAAAGGTATTCCGCTTTCTCCACACCATTGTATAAATTCAAGGTCAATTTTCTGTGGGGTGTGTCTTATGTCTACCAATACAAAAAGATTGACAAGATTTCTCCTGTTCAGAATATAATTCGTGATCAGCTTTTCAAAATCCTTTCGCTGAACTTTTGAAACCTTTGCATACCCATAGCCTGGTAAATCGGTAAGATACCAGTTTTCATTCACTAAAAAATGATTGATCAGCTGGGTTTTCCCTGGAGTCTGTGATGTCTTAGCCAGGTCTTTATGATTCATCATTGCGTTGATCAATGATGACTTTCCTACGTTTGATCTTCCGATAAAAGCATATTCAGGAATATTGGGTTCAGGGCATTCCTGCCATTTTCCGCTGCTCTTTACAAACTCTGCTGTCTTGATAATCATTTTTGAATGTATTTTAGAAAAATAAACCATTAAGAAAAGCTCTTAATGGTCATTTTATGATGTTATTTATTAAACTTTATCTTTTATCCAGTTATACAGGATTTCATTGAATTCATCCGGTTTTTCCATCATGGCTGCATGGCCGCAATGATCTATCCAGAATAAATCCGAATTAGGAATAAACTTGTGCATGTCTTCTGCCACTTCCGGAGGAGTCACATTATCCTGTTTTCCCCAGATCAGACACGTAGGTGTTACAATCTTCGGAAGGTCATTCAGCATATTGTGTTTGATAGCACTTCTTGCCAGCATTACTGTTTTTATTCCTTTCATTCTGTCATTTACCACCCCGAAAACTTCATCTACAAGATCCTCTGTCGCAATCTTTGGATCATAGAAAACTTCTTCCGTTTTCTTTCTGATATAAGATCGGTCATTTTTCCTTGGAAAACTGTCCCCGAAAGTTCTTTCATATAATCCGGAACTTCCTGTAAGCACAAGATTTTTTACCAAATCAGGTCTTGCTAAAGTCAAGATAAGTCCCACATGTCCTCCCATTGAGTTTCCCATAATGGTAACCGGGCCTGAAATATGACTTTCTATAAACTTGATAATATATTTTGCGATAGTGGTAAGATTCGTATTGAGTACCGGCAGATCATAGATCGGCAGCTGAGGGACATATACTTTGAAGCCTCTTTCCGAAAAAAAATCTACCATCTTATCGAAATTACTCAAACCACCCATTAACCCGTGCAACAGCACTAATGGATGTCCTTCTCCCGCTTCTACATAGGAATATTTCTTTTCTTTTTTTGTACTAAATATCATAAAACGCCTTAATAAAGCCTTGCAAAAATACAAATTAAACCTCAAAAAAATTTTGATTATCCTAATTTAAGATAAAAATAATATAATATTCTCCTTTTTAACTTTTTTTTTCAAACACGCTTTATTATGGCTTAAATAATACTTTTTACAAGTGTCTTCATATCAGTATTTTACATTATTAAGATTCAATCTTTAATAAAACTTATTAACATTGAGTCAAAAAGTGGGAAAAAGTGGGAAATTTTGGAAATTATTATATAAATTTGTCCCAAATGAAAAATTTCATTGGGACATATGAGTGTAAAATTGACGACAAAGGCCGCTTAAAAGTTCCTTCATCTTTAATTAAACAGATGGAAAACTTCGAAGACAAGGCATTTGTAGTCAAGAGATCTGTGTTCCAGCCTTGCCTGGAAGTCTATCCTATGAATGCATGGGACAAACTGATGGGCAAAATTAATAAACTGAACAGATTCATAAAAAAGAATGCTGATTTCATACGAATGTTTACGGCAGGAGTAAAGACAGTAGAATTGGATAATGCGGGAAGATTACAGATCTCCAAAGACCTGACGATTTTTGCAAATCTTCAAAAAGATATTGTGATTACCAGCGCGGGAGAGCTCTTCGAAATTTGGGACAAAGACGCCTATGAAAAGGTAATTGCCACCAATGAAGCTGATTTTGCAAGCCTTGCCGAAGATGTGATGGGCTCTTTCGATGAAGAATAACTGTAGGTTATTAATTGATTATTATTAAATAAAAAACACAATTAAGCATGTATCATAACCCCGTTTTGTTGAAGCAGAGTGTTGATGATTTGGTGACGAATCCTGACGGAATATATGTGGACTGCACCTTTGGAGGCGGAGGCCACTCCAGGGAAATTTTGAGCAGACTTTCTGATAAAGGGAGATTGTTCAGTTTTGACCAGGATCTGGATGCACTTAAAAATACAATTGATGATCCTAGATTTACATTAGTTAATCAGAATTTCAGATTCCTGGAAAACTCATTACTGATGTACGGAGTTCCTCAGGTAGATGGTGTTTTGGCCGACCTGGGTGTTTCTTCACACCAGTTTGATGAAGCAGACAGAGGTTTCTCTACAAGAAGCAATGCTCCTTTAGATATGAGGATGAACGTAATGCAGAACCTTGATGCCAAAAGAGTAATCAATGAATATGAAGAAAGTGAACTTGCAGATCTTTTCTATCACTATGGAGAATTAAGAGAAGCAAGAAAGCTGGCGAGAGAAATTGTTCACCATAGAAAAACAAAAAGCATAGATACCACGGAGGATTTGAAAAAGCTTTTCAGCTACATTCCGCCTCATAAGGTTAATAAATTTTATGCTCAGCTTTTCCAGGCGATAAGAATTGAAGTAAACCAGGAGCTTGAAGTATTAAAGGAAATGCTGGTACAGGCTTACAATGTTTTAAAACCGGAAGGAAGGTTGGTAGTTATTTCCTACCACTCTCTGGAAGACCGTTTGGTAAAAAGATTCCTGAAAAACGGAATGTTCGAGGGAGAGCCGGCAAGAGATATCTACGGAAATTATAAAAAGGCATTCGAATTGATAAAGAGTAAAGCAATCATTCCTGATGATCAGGAAATTGAAGAAAACTCAAGAGCAAGAAGTGCCAAAATGAGAACAGGAATAAAAGTATAAAATGTGAATGAGTGAATCGTCAATAGTGAATCATTTAACAAAATAAAATTGACCATTGACATGAAGTAAATTCACTGCGAAGCAAATTGATATAATAAATTGGCAAAAAGAACAACAAATCGCCCCCAGAAAAGACTCACTTTTATAGATATTATAAAAGGAAACTTTCTGAACCGTGATGAGATCAAAATACATTACAAGTATTTTCTCTTGTTGTTTATACTGATGATGGCCATGATTTATACCAACCATCTCGTCAATAAAAAAATTAAAATTGTAAACGCCTTAAAAGAGGAAACAGAAGAATACAAATCAAGAAACGCTTACGCCCAAAGTAAGCTGATCAAAGTAAAAATGGAATCAGAGCTGGGGAAAGAGGTTGCCCGGGATTCATTGATGACCCTGGAAAACCACCCTCACAAATTGCTAATAAAACTGGACAGTACAGATGCAAAAGCAAAATGAATACGACAATAAACGTAAGAAAACGTTACGATGGGGCTACCTCTTTGCAGTGGTAGCTTTGTGCGTGTTTGTAATGTTCTTGGCAAGAATTGTTATTCTTCAGAATACCAATGTTCAGGAAATTAAAGACGATTACATTAATAAAAACTATCGTGAAGCCACTTTAAAGGCTGCCCGCGGTAATCTTTTTGCGTCGGACGGGTCTATTCTCGCAACCACAGTGATGCGATATGACATCTATCTTGATTTCAAAACGATGAAAGATACAGTGTACTCCAATAACATAGGAGCACTAACGGATTCTCTAAGCAAAATGTTCGGAAAATCCAGAGGAGAGTTCAGACAGAAATTTGACGAGCAGAAGAAAAAGAAAAATCAGTACTATACTTTGGTAAAAGGACTGGATTTCGATCAATATGACAGAATCCGAAAGTTTCCGATCTTCAAAAAAGGTAAAAATAAAGGAGGATTTATCGTTGACAGAAACTATAAAAGAGAATTAGCCACTTCAGAAATCGGAGCCGGAACCATCGGTATGGATAACGGAGAGCTTAGATCAGGGCTGGAAGGTGCTTTCTCTAAATATTTAACAGGAACTGACGGAAAAAGGCTGGAGCAAAGAATCAACTCTTCCCAGTGGAAACCTATTGACTTCTGGAAAGTGCAGGAACCGGTAGACGGAGAAGATGTATACACTACCTTAGACCTTAGGATTCAGGATATTGCGCACTCCGCACTTGAGAAGCAAATGATTAATTTCGAGGCCAAACACGGTACCGTAATCGTGATGGAAGTAGAAACCGGAAAAGTACGTGCTCTTGTCAATTTAAGAAGAACAGATTCAGGAGATTACGAAGACTCTTACAACTATGCGCTGAAAGATAATATTGAGCCTGGATCCACCTTTAAAACCATTTCGCTTCTTGCCGCAATGGATGATGGATTTATTGATGAAAATACGACAGTAAATGTAGGAAACGGAGTTTGGGTCTATGCAAAACAGAGAATCTCTGACGGCCACGGAGGTGGAACTTACGATATCAGTGATGTATTGGCAAAGTCCAGTAACGTAGGAACTTCAAAACTAATCACAAAGTATTATGCAGAAAAGCCACAAATTTTCCTTGACCACCTGAAACGTTGGAAATTATTCGACAAAATGGATATCGAGCTTCCGGGTATCACAAAACCAAAGATCGTAACTCCACAAAATAAAAGATGGAATGCCGCAACGCTGGCTTCTATTTCTTATGGATACTCTTCCAATATCAACCTGCTGCAGTTGACAACCTTCTACAACGGAGTTGCCAATGGAGGAAAAATGCTTAAGCCTTTATTCATTGACAAAATCATGAAAGACGGAAAGGTGATGTATAATGCCAAGCCTGAAGTAATGGTAAATAAAATGGCTTCTGAGAAAGCGATTAAAATGATGACCAGTGCTTTAACCAAAGCAGTAGAAAAAGGAACAGGACGAAGCATCTTTACACCCAACCTGAAAATGGCAGGAAAAACAGGAACCGCAAGATTTGAATACTGGCTGCCTGGCCCAATGAAGTACCGTGCATCGTTTGCGGGCTTCTATCCGGCAGACGCACCAAAATATACTTGCTATGTCATGATTAGTGAACCTAATACGGCAAAAGGATTTTATGGAGGTTCCGTATCAGCACCGGTGTTTAAAGAAATTGCAGGAAAAACATTCCTGAAAACACCTCAGAATATCGAAAAAGAAATGCTTGTAGACAAAAAGGTAAACCTTAGCAAAATGGTTGAACCTAATGTAAAAGTAGCAGTAAATGATAAACAAATGCCAAATGTGGTGGGATTAATCGGTAAAAACGTAATCCCGCAATTGGAAAACTTAGGATACCGTGTCGACTATAAAGGAGTGGGAAGAATTAAAGAACAGTTCCCTCTGGAAGGCACAACGATCAGTAAGAACCAGAGAATTTATTTGTCTCTGCAAAATTAAGAACAAAGTTCCGTAAGGACCATTTAAAACAAAATAGGGCAAAGCCTTATTGATAAAGATGATTATAACAGAATTAGTAAACAGAATCCCAGTACTGCAAATTCACGGTGATAGCAACCGTGAGGTGACTGAATTGGTGATCGACAGCAGAAAGGTTACAGAAAACTCTCTTTACATTGCCATGAGAGGAACAGTGGTGGATGGTCACTCATTCATTGCATCTGCCATTGAAAAAGGAGCCGCCGCAATCGTTTGCGAAGAATTTCCTGAAACATTGACTGAAAACGTAACATATGTTCAGGTAAAAGATTCATCTAAAGCTTTAGGTCACCTTGCTTCTAATTTCTATGGAAACCCTTCTCAGAAATTAAAACTGATTGGAGTTACCGGAACTAATGGAAAAACATCTGTTTCTACCCTTCTTTTTGATGTTTTCAAAAATCTGGGCTATGAATCTGCATTGCTTTCCACTGTTGAAATCAGAATCGGTGAAGAGATTATTCCTGCTACCCACACCACTCCTGATGTGATTACCATCAACAGGATTTTAGCGGAAGCAGTAGAAAAAGGATGTGAATTTGCTTTCATGGAAGTAAGCTCACACGGAATCGCCCAAAACAGAATTGAAGGATTACACTTCAAAATAGCAGGTTTTACCAACCTTACTCATGATCATTTAGATTATCATAAAACGTTTGAAGAATATTTAAAAACCAAAAAAAGATTCTTCGACCAATTAGAAGATACAGCTATTGCCATTACCAATGTTGATGACAAAAATGGGAATGTTATGCTTCAGAATACTAAGGCTGCAAAGAAGTCTTATGCTTTGAAAACCATGGCAGACTATCATGGAAAATTATTGGAAGTAGATTTCAACGGGATGCTGTTGAATTTCAATGGAAAAGAATTCTGGACGACATTAACCGGGAAATTCAATGTATACAACTTGCTGCTTGTATTCGGAATTGCTGCTGAACTTGGCTTTGAGCAGGATGAAATTCTTCAGGCGGTCAGTAAACTAAAAAGAGTTTCCGGAAGATTTGAAACCTTCAAATCCGATGGCGGAATTTTCTTTATTGTAGATTATGCACACACTCCGGATGCATTGGAAAATATCCTGGACAGCATCAATGATATAAGAACCAAAAACGAAAGATTAATCACTGTATTTGGGTGCGGAGGAGACAGAGACCACTCCAAAAGACCTGAAATGGGAAATATTGCCTCCAAAAAATCAACACTGGCAATCATCACTTCAGATAATCCGAGAACAGAAGACCCTGCACAGATCATTAAAGAAATTGAAGCAGGTGTTGAACCTCAGAACTTCAGCAAGTACACTTCAATTCCGGATAGAAGAGAAGCCATAAAGATGGCCATAAAGTTTGCAGAACCTAAAGATATTGTTTTAGTTGCCGGAAAAGGCCACGAAAACTATCAGGAGATCAATGGTGTGAAACATCATTTTGATGACAAAGAAGTAATTAATGAGCTCTGGAAATTAATGTCTAAATAGATTGAAAGATTAAACTCATTTAACGATTTAAAAATTTGATGATGACGAAGAATTTTGAAAATTTCCCGGTATATATCAAAAGTTTAGATCTTATTCAAAAAGTTTATGAGTTTCTTCAAAATCCAAGCTTTGAAAAAGAATTTGAATTTAACAACCAGATAAAAAGAGAGTTTTTCGATTAGTAATAATATTGCGGAAGGCTCAGAATATAATAACAATAGACAATTTATTAGATATTTAAAAATTGCAAAAGGCAGCTGTGCTGAAGTCAAAAGCATGCTGATTGTAAGTAAAAGATTAAAATTAGGTGACGAGAATAAAGCGGAAGAAATTATTACCCTTTCAAGAGAAGTTTCTTCAAACATATCAAAATTCATTAAGTATTTAAGTGAGAATATTGAGAAGCCCAATCTTTAAATCTTTAAATAAATTAAATTTTTAAATAATAAAAAAACAGAAACATGCTATACTATCTATACGAATATCTAACCAACCATGGAATCCACGTTCCGGGATTAGGATTGTTGAAATACATTTCCTTCCGTGCCGGAATGGCTGTACTATTCTCTCTGATTATTGCTCTTGTCTACGGAAAAAGAGTAATCAATTATCTGAGAACAAAACAAATGGGAGAATTGGTGCGTGATCTGGGATTGGATGGTCAGAAACAAAAAGAAGGAACTCCTACTATGGGAGGGCTTATTATCATTTTGGCAACCATTATTCCGGTATTGCTGTTTACCAGAATTACCAATGTGTATATTGTTCTGTTGCTGGTTTCAATGTTCTGGATGGGGGCCATTGGTTTCCTGGATGATTATTTAAAGAAAATCAAAAAAAACAAAGACGGTTTAAGTGGCAAATTTAAAATTGTAGGCCAGGTTGGTTTAGGACTGATTGTAGGAATCACAATGTATTTCCACCCGGACATCACCGTTAAAAGAAAATATGCAGATGCTAAAGTGGTGAACAGAAACAATGTAGAGCAAAACTTTATGCCGACTGAAAAAATTACCGTTTCCACCGTCCCTTTTGCCAAAAACAATGAGTTCGATTATAGTGGAATTTTGTTTTGGATGAATGATAAAGATGCCCATGAGTGGGCATGGATTGTCTTTATTCCTATTGTTATCTTCATTGTAACAGCTGTTTCAAACGGCGCCAATATTACAGATGGAATTGACGGTCTGGCAGCAGGAACAAGTGCCATTATACTGTTATCGCTGGCTCTCTTTGCTTACCTTTCCGGGAACATCATCTTTGCAGACTATCTCAATATCATGTTCCTACCCAATATGGGTGAAACCACCATTTTTGCCGTAGCAATGGTAGGTGCGGTGATCGGATTCTTCTGGTACAATACCTATCCTGCACAGGTTTTCATGGGAGACACCGGAAGTTTGATGCTGGGAGGAGTAATTGCCGTTTTAGCCATTATTTTAAGAAAAGAATTGCTGATTCCTGTATTATGCGGAATCTTCTTAATTGAAAACCTGTCTGTAATGCTTCAGGTAGTTGTTTTCAAATACAGAAAAAGAAAATACGGGTTGGAATATGCCCAAAATAATAGACTATTCAAAATGTCACCATTACACCACCATTATCAGAAAGAAGGGTTCCACGAAAGTAAAATCGTGAACAGAATGATCATCATCGGGGTAATATTGGCAATTGTATGTCTGATCACATTAAAAATGAGATAAATTGTAAAAAGTAAGAATGTATTAACGTATTAATGATTACCACCAGGATACATGAATACAATATACATCAATACATAAATACAAAAATTATATGAAAATAGTTGTTTTAGGAGGTGGAGAAAGCGGATGCGGAGCTGCTTATTTGGCTAAAAAGAAAGGTCTGGAAGTATTTCTTTCAGATAAAGGAGCCATTAAGGATAACTATAAGCAGTTTCTTACCGAAAATGAAATTGAATTTGAAGAAGGGAACCACGATGAAGAAAGGATTTTAAATGCTGACTGGATCGTAAAAAGCCCGGGAATTCCGAAAAAGGCAGACATCATCAATAAAATTCATGAAAAAGGAATCAGACTTTCCTCTGAAATTGAATTTGCTTCTGAATTTACAGATGCAAAAATCATTGCCATTACCGGAAGCAACGGAAAAACAACCACTACTTCCCTGATCTATTATATCCTGAAAAATGACGGATTGAATGTAGGTTTGGGAGGAAATATCGGATACAGCTTTGCCAAGCAGGTTGCAGATGAAAATCATGAATATTATGTACTGGAAGTAAGCTCTTTCCAACTGGATGACATTCAGAATTTCAGACCTTATATCTCTTTATTGTTGAATCTGTCTCAGGATCACCTGGATCAGTACAACTACAACTATGAAGAATATGCTTTAGCAAAATTCCGAATCACTGAAAATCAGGAGAATGACAACTTCTTCATCTACAACAAAGATGATGAGATGAGTAAAAATCTTCTTGAAAAACTTGAAATAAAAGCTAAAATGGTTCCATTCTCAACAAAAGAGAAGTTACCTGAAGGAGGTTTTGTGAATGAAGATCAGATTGTAGTAAAAATGAAAGACGAATTCTCAATGAAAGTTGATGAATTGTCTCTATTGGGAAATCATAATGTAGCCAACAGTCTTGCAGCATCCATTGCCGGTAAAATATTAAAAATCAACAATGAAAGCATCAGACATTCATTGATGACATTCCAGGCCGTAGAGCACAGATTAGAGTTTGTTACTGAAATTGATAACGTAAAATATATCAACGACAGTAAGGCAACCAATGTGAACGCTACTTACTATGCTTTGGAAAGTATGAAAACCCCAACCGTATGGATTGTGGGTGGATTAGATAAAGGAAATGACTATACCGAAATTGAAGATTTAGTCAAAAGAAAAGTAAAGGCAATTGTTTGCCTTGGAGTAGATAACAAGAAGATCATAGATTTCTTTAAAGATAAAAAAGAAGTTATTTATGATACTTCAAGCATGGAAGAAGCGGTGAGAATTTCAAAATCACTGGCTAAAAAAGGCGATACGATCTTACTATCTCCGTGCTGTGCGAGCTTTGACTTGTTCAAAAGCTATGAAGACAGAGGACGTCAGTTTAAAGAGCAGGTATTAAAGTAAATGTAAAAAGTATTAATGTATTAACGTATTAATGATCATCAGTTTCATCAATACATTTTACATCAGTACATGAATACAATAATTATGGACGAACAGAACACAGAAAGCAGATTTGAATTTCTAAAGGGCGATAAAGTACTTTGGATGGTCATCCTTGTGATCTCCATTTTCTCTATTTTCCCTGTATACTCTGCAAGTTCAAATCTTGAATACATTGTTAATAACGGGACTACAACTGGTCACGTTATCAAACATATGTTCTTTGTAGTCTTGGGATTAGCAATCATGAGACTGGTAGGAACCATAAAATATGAATACATCGGAAAGCTCAGCAGTATTCTGCTAGGCCTTATGATTGTTTTGCTGATTGTTACCATGTTTACCGGACAGACCATTGACGGAGCCAGTGCTTCCAGATGGCTGAAAATCCCGGGAACACCAATTTCCTTCCAGCCTTCATCATTTGCCTTTTTAATGCTAATCATCTATCTGTGCAGATATTTAACCAAAAAGATCACCAGAGAAAGGCTTCCGATAGAGAATATCATGTATATTTTCGGACCTATTCTGCTTGTTTTCGTACTGGTAGCAAAAGATAACGGTTCTACAGCATTGATGATTTTAATGGTTTCCGTAGTGGTTCTTGTCATAGGCCAGCTTCACTGGAAATACATTGCAGGATTTATTTCTGCCTCATTTGTAGCCATTGTCCTATTCTTATTGATAGCTCTGAATACTAATATGATTGGCGGAAACCGTGTGCATACGTGGATGAGCCGTGTAGAAACATTTACCTCAAGCAAAGCAAAATCAGCAGATGTAGATGATGAAAGCGTAAAAGCGAAAAATTATCAGGTAATGCAGGCCAAAGCAGCCATCGTACATGGCGGAATTACCGGAATGGGACCAGGAAAAAGCGCATTGAAACAAATGCTTCCCCAATCTGCCTCCGACTTTATTTTTGCGGTCATCGTAGAAGAATATGGCGTGATTGGAGCTGCTTTTCTGATCAGTTTATACCTGATCATGATGATAAGGATTGTAATGATCGCCAGTAAGATGCCGGCATTTTTCGGATCGCTGCTCGTGCTCAGTCTCGGGGTAATGATTTTTATTCAGCTTTCGGTAAACATAGCCGTTGCAGTAAATCTGATCCCGGTAACAGGACAGCCACTGCCTTTGATAAGTTATGGAGGAACCTCAATGCTGGTCACCTATTTGCAGTTAGGCATTATTTTAAATATAAGCTCAAGGATTCAGATTTATGATGAAGAAGGAATGGGCAAAAAACAAAGTGTAGCAGAAATAAACGATATCGCTTAAAATGGACAAAAAATTAAAAATATTATTATCTGGCGGAGGAACCGGAGGACACATCTTCCCAGCCATCGCTATTGCTGATGAGATCAGAAAAAGATTTCCTGATGCAGAATTTTTGTTCATTGGTGCCAACGGGAAAATGGAAATGGAAAAAGTTCCACAGGCAGGATATAAAATTGAGGGAATTGACATCGCAGGAATTGACAGAGGAAATCTCTTATCCAATCTGGGACTGCCTTTCAAGATTCTGAAAAGTTTATCAAAATCTAAAAGGATTATTAAAAACTTCGCCCCCGATTTTGCAGTAGGAACCGGAGGATTTGCCAGCGGACCCGCTCTTTATGAAGCAAGCAAAATGGGAATTCCGATTTTCATACAGGAACAGAATGCTCATGCAGGGGTAACCAATAAAATTTTAAGCAAGAAAGCCAAAGCCGTTTTTACAGCTTATCCAAAAGTAGAAGGTTTTCCGGCAGAGAAAATAAAATTTCTGGGGAATCCGATTCGTGAGAACATTGTTTCAGGAATGCAGGATACAGCCCAGGCAAAAGAAAAAATGGGATTGAATAAAGATAAACTTACGATTCTGTCTGTAGGCGGCTCTTTAGGCTCCAGAACATTGAATAATGCATGGAAATCTCATTTAAAACAAATTGTAGATAAAGATTATCAGCTGATCTGGCAGACAGGAAAGCTTGATTATAAAGATATTTTAGCAGAAACAAAAGATACAGACACCAGAAACATTCAGATCCTTGAATTCATCAAAGATATGGAGCTGGCTTACTCTGCAGCCGATATCATTGTTTCCAGAGCCGGTGCTATTGCTATTTCAGAACTGGCTGTAGCACAAAAACCAGTGCTTTTGGTTCCTTTCCCTTTTGCAGCGGAAGACCACCAAACGAAAAATGCCATGAATCTGGTTGAAAAAAATGCAGCAAGAATGGTAAAGGACTCTGAAATGCAGGAAAAATTCTGGGATACATTATCAGAAATCTGCGAAAATGAAAGTGTAAGAAAAGAAATGTCCGACAATCTGAAATATTTTGCCAAGCCAAATGCCGCAAAAGAGATTGTAGACGAAATATTTAATAAACTGTAAAAAGTATCATTGTAAAATGTATTAATGACAAGAATACTCATGAATACATTGTACATAAATACAGCAATACAAAACAAAAAAATGAACATTTTACAAACATATCAGACTTTTTACTTCGTCGGTATCGGAGGTATCGGAATGAGTGCTTTAGCACGCTATTTCAATGCATCCGGAAAAAAAGTATTGGGTTATGACAAAACCAATACAAAATTGACTCAGAACCTGATGAATGAAGGAATTGATATTGTTTTTGAAGACCTTATTGATGAAAGGATCTCCTCTCTTCAGAAAGAAGATACATTGGTTATTTATACACCAGCCATCAAAACGCTTGGAATATTAGATTACTTCAGTGAAAATCAGTTTGAAGTTTTAAAAAGAGCTAAAGTTTTAGGACTGATTACGGAAAACACCAATTGTATCGCTATTGCAGGGACTCATGGAAAAACTACCACGTCTACCCTTGTAGCACATTTATGCAAAGAAGCAGATCTATCTTTCTCATGCTTTTTGGGAGGAATTTCTGAAAACTTTAAATCCAACTTCCTGTACAACGGTTCTACTTATTCTGTGGTAGAGGCAGATGAATATGACAGAAGCTTCCTAAACCTGTCTCCGGACTGGGCAGTAGTAACTTCTACAGATGCAGACCACCTGGATATTTATGGGGACAAAAGCCATATTGAAGAAGGATTCAGACAGTTTGCCGCTTTGGTTCCTAACGATCAGCAGCTCTTTGTAAGAAAAGGAGTAGAAATTGGCAGAGGACATCAAACCTATGCAGTCAATGAGCCTGCAGATTATTATTCAGACAACCTGCGAATGGATCATGATAAAATTTATTTTGACTTCCATACTCCTACTGAAACAATAAAGGATTTTGTCTGGGAAATTCCGGGAATCCATAATGTGGAAAATGCTACCGTAGCACTGGCCATTCTGCATAATTTAGGCGCAGATTTTGATACGCTGAAAAAAGCAATTGCCAACTTTAAAGGAATTAAAAGAAGATATACCAAACATATTTATCAGAACGGTAAAATTTATATTGATGATTATGCCCACCACCCTACAGAAATCAATGCTGTAATGAGCTCAATCAGAACATTTTATCCGGATAAAAAACTAGTAGTTGTCTTCCAGCCTCACCTTTTCAGCAGAACAAGAGATTTCGCAGATGGGTTTGCAGAAAGTTTAAGCAAAGCTGATGAACTTATTCTGCTTGATATTTACCCTGCAAGAGAACTTCAGGAAAACTTTGAAGGAATTACTTCAAGCTGGCTGCTGGACAAAGTAACATTAGATAAAAAAGAAGTATCAACATTATCTGATGCTTTTGAAAAAATAAAAGAAAAAGATTTTGATATCCTTCTTACAGTAGGCGCAGGAAACATTGACACCCTGTACGATCCTATTTGTGAATGGATAAATAAATTGTAAAAAGTAATAATGTATTTACGTATTCATGAATACATTTTACATAAATACATGAATACAAAAAATGTATGAAAAATAAATACAGAATATTAAAAATTGCTGTCACTGTAATCATCCTTGGATTGTTACTGAGTTTCTCATTGAGAAGATTCAGTCACCAACAGATTACAGACAATAAGATTTCTGTAAAAATGAGTGAAAAAACTCCTGTTTATTTTGTAGATGAAAAAGACATCAGGGAAATTGTAAAAAAAGAAAACCCTTCAGGAAAAGTAGGTGATCTTAATATTCCTTCTTTAGAAAAAAGAATCAATTCTCTTCCGGCAGTTGACAGTGCAAATGTCTACCTGAATCTGAACGGAAAACTGAATCTAGATATCAAGCAGAGAGTTCCTGTTTTCAGACTTAATAAAGATGGAAAAGACTTTTATGTGGATGAAAAAGGGGTAGAATTTCCAATTTCAAGAACATATTCCCATCCATGTATGCTGGTAACCGGAAATGTACAGCCGGATGAATATGAAAAACTGGCAGAACTGGTAGGAAAAATAGATAAAGATGATTTCAGTAAGAAATATTTTATTGGAATTTCAAAAAGCAAAGACAGCTACAACCTTCTGACAAGTGAAGGAAATTACCGGGTAGAGATTGGAGATCTGGATAATATTGATTTTAAAGTAAGAGGATTTAAAACCTTCGTGGAAAAATATCTTGTGTATCAGGATCCACAGAAGTACAGCATGGTTTCTGTAAAATACCAAAACCAGATTGTTACTACATTAAATCCTTATTTTAAAGAAAACGACAGTATTTTAAAAGCTGGAAAACTAGAACTGGCAAAGGCTCCTGCAACTGCAACGAAAAAGACTGAGTCTAAGCCAAAGACAGCAGAAGTAAAAAAAGCGAGTCCCGCACCGGCCAGACCGAAAGAGAATACAAAAACGAAAACACATACAAAAGAGACGAAAAAAACAGAGAAAAAATCAACCGCCAAGGCCTTGTCCAAGCCAAAAGTAAAAGTAAAAATAGAATAGCCCCTTCACGGCATTTAACACACAAATAGGAGATCATCCTTAGAGAAAAAAAAGGAAAAAAGTAGAAAAAATCAAATCGATATAAAAATGGAAAATCAAGAGTATTCAGTAGGTCTGGACATCGGGACAACAAAGATAGTCGCGATTGTCGGAAGAAGGAATGCACACGGGAAAATAGAAGTTCTCGGTGTAGGAAAAGCTAAAAGTCTTGGTGTTCATAAAGGTATTGTGAATAATATTTCACAAACTATTAATTCAATCAAGGCTGCAGTATCCGAAGCACAATCCAGTGCCGGTGTTCCTATCCGCAAAGTTACGGTAGGTATTGCAGGAAAACACATCCGTTCTCTGCAGCACTCCGATTATATTATGCGTGAACATCCTGATAAATTTATTACAGACGATGACATTGAAGCATTAAAAGATCAGGTGAAAAAGCTGGTCATGCTTCCTGGAGAAGAAATTATCCACGTACTTCCTCAAGAATATAAAGTAGATTCCGAAGGGGAAATTCAGGAGCCCGTCGGGATGCATGGAAAGCGTTTAGAAGCAAATTTCCACGTTGTAGTAGGCCAAATGGGAAGCATCAGAAATATTGCAAGATGCGTTCGTGAAGCCGGATTAGAAATGGAAGCGCTTACTTTAGAGCCATTGGCATCTTCAGAAGCAGTCCTTACAAAAGAAGAAAAAGAAGCTGGTGTCGCAATTGTTGACATTGGTGGTGGTACAACAGATATTGCGATTTTTAAGGATAATATCATCCGTCATACCTGTGTGATTCCATACGGAGGCGGAATTATTACCGAAGATATCAAAGAAGGATGTTCCATTATCGAGAAACATGCAGAGCAACTGAAAGTAAAGTTTGGTTCGGCTGTTCCCGAATTAGAAAAAGATAGTACTTTTGTTACCATTCCAGGGCTTCACGGCAGACCGGACAAAGAAATTTCTTTAAAAACTTTAGCACAGATCATCAATGCGAGAGTAGAAGAAGTTTTGGAAATGGTCAATACAGAGCTGAAAGCTTATGGTGCTTTTGAACAAAAGAAAAAGCTTATTGCCGGAATCGTTCTTACGGGCGGTGGTTCAAACTTAAAACATCTTCGTCAGCTGGCTAATTATACCACTGGTTTTGACAGCAGAATCGGTTTTGCGAATGAATATATTGCCAACGATAAAAATCAGTACCTGAAAGGCCCTGAATTTGCTACGTCTATCGGGTTACTGATGGAGAGTTTAAAGATCAGAGACAAAAAGCAGAATGCTGATGAAATCATAGAAGTTGTTACAGAACAGCCAAAGCTGGAAACTGCTTCAGCGCAGACAGAAACCGCTCAACCGGTTCAGCAGGCAGCACCCGTTCAGGAGCAGCAGTCTTTTGAAAATGAAAGACAGGAGAACAGAAAGGCGAAATTGACCTTCGGACAGTCGCTTATGGAAAAAGTAAAAAAATTCTTTGAAGAAGTAGAGTAAATTATAAATGATGAATGATAAGCGATAAACGATCTTTTCCTTATCAATTATCATTGATCAATTATCAATTATAATTATTAAAAGTATAGTTATGGAAAATATAGGTACACAAGGATTTTCATTTGATTTGCCAAAAGGAAATTCATCCATCATAAAAGTAATCGGTGTAGGGGGCGGTGGAAACAACGCTCTGAAGCACATGTACGAGAAAGGAATTCACGGAGTAGATTTCGTGATTTGTAATACAGATGCTCAAACTCTAGATAATAACCCGGTCGCTAATAAAGTTCAACTAGGAACCACAATCACAGAAGGTCTTGGAGCTGGTGCAGACCCTGAGGTGGGAGAGAAATCTGCAATCGAAAGTATTGAAGATATTAAAGCTGCTATGGGACAAAACACCAAAATGGTGTTTATCACTGCCGGAATGGGTGGTGGTACCGGTACCGGAGCTGCTCCTGTCATTGCAAAAGTAGCAAAAGACATGGGAATTCTTACTGTAGGTATTGTTACCGTTCCTTTCAGTTTTGAAGGTAAAAGAAGATTGGATCAGGCTGAAAATGGTCTTGATAAATTAAAAAATAATGTTGATTCATTAATTGTGATCAACAATGATAAGCTAAGACAGCAGTTCGGAAACCTTGGATTCAAGCAAGGGTTCTCAAAAGCCGATGAAGTTTTAGCCAATGCAGCCAAAGGCATGGCAGAAGTTATTACAGGTTACTTTGATGTAAACATTGACTTTAGAGATGCTAAATCTGTACTTCAGAATTCAGGTACCGCATTGATGTCTACAGGAACTGCTTCAGGTGAAAATAAAGCTGAAGAAGCCGTAAGAAAGGCTCTTGATTCTCCTTTATTGAATGATAATAAGATTACAGGTGCCAAAAACGTTCTGTTATTGATCAGAAGTGGTGCTGAAGAAGTTACCATGGATGAGATTGGTATCATTATGGACCACATTCAGAAAGAAGCTGGAAATACAGCTGATATTATCTTCGGGGTGGGGGCTGATGAAGAATTAGGAGATGCCGTGAGCGTTCTTGTTATTGCAACAGGATTCTCTAACGACAATAAGAAGTTTGCAGGACCTACAGAGAAAATCAGAATCAGTCTTAATGACAGCTTTGATGCTCCGAAAAACTCCCCTTTCAAAACAAGAGAGGAAAGAGAATCTGCACCTGATACAACCTATGATTCAAGCAGAGCCAATCATTTCAGATTAGATGATGAAGACCACGGTACACAGTTCAAGGTTACATCTATTGAAAAAAAAATGATTCTTGAAGAAGAACAGGTGAAACCCGAAATAAAATTCTCTGATAAAGAGGAAGATATAGTAAATACGCCTGAACAGGGCTGGAGAAACGAAGAAGAAGGTGAGCAGGAATATAGCTTATTTACTATTGACGAAGAGAGTGAAGATCCAAATGACCTGGAAATTCAATCTTTCTCATTTGATTTCGAGAACAAAAAAGATGAGCCACAGACGGGAAGTACTTTCAGCAACTCTTTTTCAGAAGAAAAACCTGTTGAATTCAGCTTCTTTGTAAACGAACCTGTAAGAAATGAGCCTAATACCGATTTTGGACAGCCAAAAGCAGAATTTAATAATCCCAGCAACGCTGCCGTAGCTGAACCGGCTCAGAAGATTGAAACCTTCTACCAGAAACAGGAAGAACCAAAAGCTGAAACAAGAACTGCTTTTGAAAACAAAACAGAAATTGAAACTCCGAAAACAGAAGAATCAGAATTCACTTTTGTGAATAAAACGATCGACCAGGACAGAGTGATTGAAAGAAGAAATAAATTGAAAGAATTCAACTCCCGCTACCAGAGCTTTGACAGCACCAGCGAATTTGAATCTATTCCTGCTTTCAAAAGAAAAAATATTTCGATCGACGGAACCAATGCTTCAGATCAGAACATTAACACGTATCTTTCTGACAACAACGGATCTATGCAGATCAGAGAAAACAGATTTTTAAATAAAGACGTAGACTAAAATAAGCGTATTAATGTATTGATGTAAAATGTATTAATGATTTTACATACTCGTTCATCAGTACATTAATACCTTTTACATTAGTACAAATAAGAATACCATGAGTTTAGAAAATATAATAAGCGAAGCTATAAAAACAGCCATGAGAGAAAAAGACAGAGTAGCTCTGGACTCTCTTCGTGCTGTAAAATCTCAGATTCTTCTTTTACAAACAGAAGCAAGAGGTGCTGAAGTTTCCGCAGAGCAGGAAATTGCTATTCTGCAGAGAATGATCAAACAGCGTAAAGATTCTTTCGAGCAATTTTCTGCTCAGGGGAGACAGGATCTTGCAGAAGTAGAAGAAGCTCAAATGAAGGTAATTGAGAAGTTTTTACCTAAGCAGCTTTCTGCTGAAGAACTTGAAACAGAAATTAAAAATATTATTTCTGAAACCGGAGCTGAATCTATCAAGGATTTAGGGAAGGTAATGGGAGCCGCATCGAAAGTATTAGCCGGAAAATCAGATGGGAAAAGTATTTCTGAGATGGCTAAAAAGCTGCTGTCTTAGTTGAATACGATTCGTTGAAGGCAAATCCCTCAACTTATTTTCTATCAACTATTTATATTAGGATATACAACCTTTGCATATCGATTTGATTAAAGAAGCCCGGAACTTTTCAGTTCCGGGCTTCACTTTCTTTGGATATTAAAGTTTGTTAATCAGTTTTGATTCTAAACTGTAAAAAGAATTAAGATACTACCATATTTCATAGAGTATTTAAGTGGTTGATTGCTTGAGGGAAAGCCTTAAATGTTTTTTTCATGGTCGTTTGTTTTTCAGAATCATTTCAAAATTAATAATAATTTTCCATTATTCCTAGTCTTAATTCACTTTTTTTTGAATATTATTACAATATTAATATTTGATTAATTTTATATGACTAATCGATTGATAGTTTTTATATATTGAACAAACGCAAAGAAATGCTTAACTTTGTGCAGATAAAAACAAAATATATGTATCCAACAGATTTAGTAATGCCTATGAAGGCAGAGCTTACAGATAAAGGTTTCCAGGACTTGACAACTCCAGCTCAGGTAGAAGATGCATTGAAGCAGTCCGGAACTACATTATTGGTAATTAACTCTGTATGTGGTTGTGCTGCAGGTGCCGCAAGACCAGGAGTTGTATACTCTTTAACAGGAGATAAGAAACCAGATCATTTAACAACTGTATTTGCAGGATTTGATACTGAGGCTGTAGTAGAGGCAAGAAAACACCTTGCTCCATTCCCTCCAAGTTCTCCATGTGTAGCACTTTTCAAAGATGGTGAATTGGTTCACATGCTGGAAAGACACCACATCGAAGGGAACCCTGCAGGAGCTATTGCAGCAAACCTTCAGGCTGCATATGACGAGTATTGCTAATAAACAATAATCTAAATATCAAACCGTTACAAATTTTGTAACGGTTTTTTTATTTAATTATGTAAAAAATTTTCAGAAAATTCAAATATCATTATATTTGTTGGAATGGCAACCAAAGCACTTTTCAATACCGTGGTAAACTGGTTCATCCGTCAGAGGATAGATCAGATACAGAATTTCATGGACCATCCCATTGAAACCCAGAAAGGTATACTCTTTTCTCAACTGTTTCATGCTGAAGATACGGAATATGGTAAACTATACGGATTCAATTCGATATCAAGTTATCAGGATTTTAAAAACAAGGTTCCGATTGTTACATACGAAGAAATGGAACCTTATATTGAAAAAGCAAGACAGGGACAAAAAGATATAAGCTGGCCGGGACTCATTAAGCATTTTGCCAAATCATCGGGAACTACCAATGCCAAGAGCAAATTCATCCCTATTTCTGCCGAAAGCCTTGAATACTGCCACATGAAGGCAGGAAAGGACATGGTTTCCATTTATGCCAATAACCATCCCGAAAATCAGCTTTTTAATTATAAAAATTTACGTTTAGGCGGAAGTTCTGAACTGTATGCTGATTTCAACACAAAATTTGGGGATTTATCCGCTATTTTAATTGACAACCTTCCGTTTTGGGTGGAAATTACCACAACCCCAAGCAAGAAAGTATCTTTGATGGGAGAATGGGAAAGCAAGCTGAAGGCGATCACCTCTGAAGTAAAAAATGAAGATGTGGGAAGTATCCTTGGGGTACCAAGCTGGATGATGGTTCTTCTTCAAAAAGTATTAAAGGAAACCAATATCGAAAGTATTTCAGAGCTATGGCCGAATCTGGAGGTGTTTTTTCACGGTGGAATCAGTTTCAAGCCCTACAGGGAGCAATTCAGGCAGATCATCGGAAAAAACATCAATTACTACGAAATTTACAATGCTTCTGAAGGTTTCTTTGGGATACAGGACAGATCAGATAGTGATGAGATGCTTCTGATGCTTGATTATGGTATATTTTATGAATTCATTCCCATGGATCAGTTCCATTTTTCAAATCCGAAAGTGGTAAGTCTGGAAGATGTGGAGGTGGGGAAAAATTATGCAATGGTTATTACAACCAACGGCGGCCTGTGGAGATATCTTATTGGCGACACCGTTGTCTTTACATCCACCAACCCGTTCAGAATTAAAATAACCGGAAGAACAAAACATTACATCAATGCTTTCGGAGAGGAATTGATGATCACCAATGTGGAATCTGCCCTTTCAAAGGCATGTGAAGCTACAGGAGCACAGATCACGGATTTCACAGGAGCTCCTGTCTTTATGAAAGGAAACGAAGGAGGTGCCCATGAATGGATTTTTGAATTCAGTCAGCATCCGGATAATCTGGATCACTTTATTGATGCTTTTGACAAGCATTTAAAGACCATTAATTCAGATTATGAAGCAAAGAGATATAACAATATAACGCTTAAAAGACCTATCGTACATATCGCTAAAAACAATCTTTTCTATCAGTGGCTGGAAGCTAAAGGAAAACTTGGCGGACAAAATAAAGTACCAAGATTAAGCAACGACAGAGAATATATTGAACCTTTGCTGGAAATGAATAAATAAAGATTATTTCTAAATGCAAAGCAATATGTCAAACAACATACACAATAAATGCTTAAAAATAAAAGCCGTAATTCAGTTGAATTACGGCTTTTATTTTTATTTACTTAAATCTTCTTTTACTTTTTTGGCAGCTTCCTCTACTTTTGAAGCTCCTTTTTTGGCAGCTTCTTTTGCATCTTTTCCTACTTTGTTGGCTTCAGCTTTGATATCCTGCCCTGCTTTATTGAGGTCCTGTTTTGTCTTGTCTGCAGTGGCATCAATTTTATCTTTAGCTTTTTGGGCAGCATCGTCAATTTTATTTCCAGCTGCGTCTACTTTCGCTTTTACATCTTCTTTTGCATTGTTGATTTTTGCTGTGTCAACGGTGGTTGGAGTTTCAGTAACGGTGGTTGTAGTAGTGGTAACTGATCCGTCAGTGTTTTCTACTTGTTCTGTTTTCGTTGTTGATTTTGTGCATGCTACAGTGAATACTGAGATCACTGCTGCAGCAAGGATTGTTTTTTTCATATTGTATATTGTTTTAATGATGTTGACTTTATTGTGTTTTAGTCTCTGGAGCAGCCGGTGCCTCTGCAGGTTTCTGTTTCTTTTCTGCTTCAGTTTTTTTCTTTTCCTCTTCCTGTTTTGCTTTATTTTCTTTTTCAAGCTCTGCCTTTATCTTATTCTCCTCTTCCTGAAGCTTTTTAGCCTGTTTTACAGAGTCAAGATATTGAGGGGAAGACATCCTTATCTTTCTGGCAATATCTACTGAAACTGCGCCGGTAGAAAAGGAATCAACAGCAATAGTATCATAGCTCCTTTTAACTTCCTCTTCCGCAGCGAATCCCGGAGATTCTTTTTTGGAACACGCAGTGAGAAGGATTGCGAAAATAAAAATTGCAGACAGTATATTTTTCATGGAACTAATTTAGCAGAAATTCTGCAATTACAGGATAGTGATCCGATAATTTCACAGACTGGTCTACTTTATAGCTTAGAGGAATGATAGATTTTGAACTGAAGATATAATCAATTCTCAAAGGTACTTTATAGTCATGAAAACTGCTTGCACTTCCCTTTCCTGCTACTAAAAAGGCATCCTGAAGATCTTTTCCCAGGTTGTAATATTCATAAGAATTGGGAACAGAATTAAAATCTCCGGCTAAAATAACCGGGTAAGGTGATAAATCTACCATCTTTCTGATTCTTTTCACCTGATCTTCATGGGCCAGAAATGTGGGCGTCATATGAGAAAGTAATGCCGAAATATTTCCAAAACCTAATCCGTCAAGTTTCGTAAACATAGATTTATGAAGTCTGAAAGGCTCAAGATAAACATTCACTATTCTGATGACTTTTCCATTGATATCAATATCAGCGTAGAATGAATTTCCACGCGCTTTTTCATCAATTAACTCGGCCTGTCTAAGAATTTTATGTTTTGTTTTCAGAATAACAGAAGGATATTTTATAAGATCCCGTTTTATGGCGCGGTTGGTATCTTTTTCCTGCACAAGGATAATATCTGCATCCTGTTCTTTGATATAATTTTTTACTTTGTCCCAGCCGTATTCCCCATATTTTACATTAAATGTCAATACTTTAATATCCCGTATTGTTTTCACATTCTCTGTTTTTGGAGAAAAGTTGATCCATCGTCTGATCGGGTTATAGAAAATAAGTGTACCTAATGCAAAAGCAATAGCTATTTTTTGTTTTTTAAAGATCCATATTAGTGTAAGAACTATATGTGCCAGTATAAGATAGGGGAAACCAAGCGATAGAAGATTAAGATTGCCCAAAAGGTTAGGTGGAATCCATGCATTCCCTAAGGTGCATAACAACAAAACGGCAATAACGATATGTATAAATAGTAATATCTGATTCGACTTCATGAAAAAACGGTCTTGGTACGGTTTTCTTTCAACAAAAATCCTACCAAGCAGACAATTTTAACTCTTTTTATGATTATTTATTCTCCGTAGAAAATTTCGCGATGACAGGATAATGATCTGAAATACTTACAGAACGGTCAACTTCATAAGATATTGCCCTTAATGATTTTGAAGAAAAAACATAGTCTATCCTGATGGGGAATTTATAATCGTGAAAACTGGTTGCACTTCCCTTTCCTGCCGTTAAAAACGCATCTTCAAGCCCATCTGACAAATGGTAATATTCGTAAGAATTAGGTACAGAATTGAAGTCTCCGGCAAGGATAACAGGATAAGGTGAATTTTCTATTACTTCACGAATCAAACCAACCTGTTCCTGATGTTTTTTAAAGGTAGGAATCAACCTTTTAACAACACCCTTAACTTTTCTTTCGTTATCATCGGTGTTTCTATTAAGCCTCACCATATCTTTGTCAAATTGGAACGGATGAAGATAAACATCAATAAACCGGTAAACCTTTCCTCTAATTTCAATATCAACCTGCAGCCCGGGAATCCTTACACTTTCATCGTGTGGATCTATTATTTTATATCCAATAATCTTATGTTGAGTTAAGACAGTAACGCCCACTTCAGGACTTGCTTTTTGGTACCCTTCAAATTGATATTCTCGCCCTGAATCCTCTTGCAGAAGAATAACATCCGCATTCTGAGATTTCAGATAAGGTCCGATTTCGGGATTTCCTCTTCCACCCGCCCTGGTATTGAAGGAGACTATTTTTATTTCTGAATTTCCATTTTTAGGAGAAGAATAATTTACCCATCGTTTTACAGGATTGATAAAAGCCAATCCCAGAAACATAAATACAAAAGCTCTCTTTTTCCAGCTGAATACCCAAAATATTGTTAGAATGATATAAGAGATCATCAGCACCGGAAAGCCTAAAGAAAGCAAATTAAACCATGGAAAAACCTTTGGTGGAATATATGCGTTCAATAATGTTCCCAGCAGCAAAACCAGAATTCCAAGATGTAAAATGAATAGTATGAGGCGGAAAATCTTCACAAAATTATTTTAATTGAATCTATACAAATGCTTTTTCCAATTGAGTGCCAGCAGCCACCCTACCAAAGCTCCTCCTACGTGAGCCAGGTGAGCAATACCACCACCATTTCCGGAAAGCCCAAGGTATACGGAAACAACAACAATAATAGGCAGCAAATATTTTACTTTAATCGGAACCGGAATAAACATAATCCCAATTTTAGAATCCGGATACAGTGTTGCAAATGCAGCTACAACTCCGAAAATTGCTCCGGAAGCACCAACCATGGGTGTGGCTACAATACCTTTGAAACTTTCCAGTAATTCTTTTTGTTTAAGAATGGAATCTGTATTCCCTGTAAATTCAACACTTGCACCAGACAGATATGCATTTACATTAAATCCTAGTTGTTCCAACTCACGGGAAAGCTGCTGAACTTCTACAAAGTTCCACAAATTAAAAAGGAAGAATGCCCCGAGACCACTTACAAAATATAAAATCAAATATTTTTTATCTCCTAATGTTTGTTCCAGAATTGGCCCAAAGCTAAAGAGTGTCATCATATTAAATAAAATATGCATGATACTTCCATGCATGAACATATGTGTAATAACCTGCCACGAATGAAAAAAAGGTGAGAACGGATAAAAGCCCGCGAGATAACCAATCATCTGGTTTCCCATGAAGTAGGTAACAATAAATACTATAACATTGATAATAATAATGTTCCTTGTAATTGGAGGTATATTGTTAAACATAAATTTTTAAAATTTGTTTTTAAAATCGTTAAACGGAACTTCATAATAGCATCTTTTCCCATCTGGTAAAAACTCCGGGAAGCCTAGTGCTGTAAAGTCTTTGATAAGCTGTTCCGCATCTTTTTTATAAATAAAGTCAAATCTTGACTTCGATTGCATTTTGCTCCACTGATTATGGTAATACTGCAAAAATTCTTCTTCTGTCTTGTATTCCAGGATTTCAAAAAGGTTTTCCAGGAATTTCATCGCCTGGGTTTCTTTCAGTCCTTCAGGAAGAGAATCTATTCGAAGTACACTTTCATGAGCAATTTTCATGTCAAACCCTAATTCCGGAAGATATTTTTTAATCGAATTATATTTTGTCTTCTCAATCTCATTCATATGATATTCCAGAGAAAATAGAAGGGCATGACTGTTTGTGTTTGATTTTCTGGTAGATTTATTTCCTTCAGAAACCAATAATCTGTGCATTCTTCCGAGATCCAGCATCAGCGTAACATCTCCTTTATTGAAAAGCCAGTAACCGTTCGGAAGTCTCATCAAATCTTCATCAAAATCTTCATCTTCAAATAAATTGATCTTTGAAGGCTCTGCAGTAATATTCTGATGGTACATTTCCGTAAGATTCTGAATTTCTTCCGGATGTACTACATTTTTTTCTTCCAGGAAAGGATTATAATCTTTGTCTACAATGATTTCAGGCATTTTTACAAAACCGCTTCCTCCACCGTTTCCTTTACTTGGTATTGGCTTATTCATCATTTCATCCAATTCCGGATCTCTGTCGAAATCAAGGCTTGGAGAAACATTATAGATCCCTAAAGATCTTTTGATGGTTGAGCGGAGCAAAGCAAAAATAAGATGTTCATCTTCAAATTTCACTTCGGTTTTCTGCGGATGGATATTCACATCAATTTTCTCCGGATCAAGCTCCAGAAAAAGGAAAAATGAAGGTACATATCCGGGCTGAAGCAATCCTTCAAAGGCCTCCTGTACTGCTTTATTGAAGTATGGACTTCTGAAATACCTTCCGTTCACAAAAAGAAACTGCTCTCCTCTTGCTTTCTTGGCTCCTTCAGGCTTGGCAACAAAACCATGCAGCTTGCACCAGATAATATCTTCTTTAATAGGAATCAAAAGCGGCTGAAGTTTTCTTCCGAAAACATCTACGATACGCTGCATCTGGCTTCCTTTTCTCAGTCTGAAAACAGCTTCGTCATCATGAAAAAGAGAAAACTCCAGATTCTCATGAGCCAATGCAACACGCTGAAATTCATCAATTACGTGCCTGAATTCAATATTATTATTTTTCAAAAACTTCCTTCTTGCAGGAACGTTATAGAAAAGATTTTTTACTAAAAAATTTGATCCGTCTGCCGTCTGAACCGGGTCCTGAAACTGGAAAACCCCACCTTCGATATAAATGTTGGTTCCAATAGATGTGTCTTGCTGTTTCGTTCTGAGCTCTACCTGAGAAACGGCTGCAATAGAGGCCAGAGCTTCACCACGGAAGCCTTTTGTGGCAATCTTAAAGATATCTTCTGTTCCTTTGATTTTGGAGGTAGCATGTCTTTCAAATGCCATTCGTGCATCTGTTTCGGACATTCCTTTTCCGTCATCTACCACCTGAATAAGGTTTTTCCCGGCATCTCTGATGATCAATTCAATCTTTGTTGCATCTGCATCTATAGCGTTTTCCAAAAGTTCTTTCACGATGGATGCAGGCCGCTGCACCACCTCTCCCGCTGCAATTTGGTTCGCTACATGATCCGGTAAAAGCTGAATAATATCTGACATAAAAACGTAAATCAACTTACAAAAATAGTCAATGAAAATGGGAATTAAAATACCAAAACCGTGATTTAATATTTAATTATCAACATTTTTGCCTATTTATCCCCAACCAATTTTTTTAATGTTTGTAATGAAGGGCTTTAGCGTGTTTATTTGTCTGGACCGGGAATTTTCATTTCTATAAGCATGAAAAGTATGGTAAAAAAATAACAAAATTGCAGATGTGTAAGATAATTTTCAGAAAAACGCCCCTATTCTATAATAAAATAAGGGCATTTACAGCTAGTTTATACAAAAAATTAATAGTGTGTTTTTATATTTTAATCTTCAAAGACAAGCTTTCTTTTCTTCTCTCTTTGAGGAATTCCATGGATTTTCTCATACAGGTAAGCAAATACATTGGGCTTTCTGTAAATCCTGTTGTATCTGTACTTCGTATTGAAGTGGCGGATATGAATTTTATAGGCATCATACCCTATGACAATCAGAAGACATAGACTGATTACATAAAAGACTCTGAATTCCAAGTAGTAATAAGTCAATCCCGAGAACACGGCTCCCATAACATATGCAAGCATAATACTCATCAGAAGTTTTGCTCTGCCAATCAGTTCACCGTTTTTTCTGTATTTTTTCTGTGTAAACATAGATACCAGGATTCCCAGGTCAGTGGTTGTTCCGGTAAGGTGTGTGGTTTTCACAGAGAAGTTGGAGATACTTGCTGTAAGACCGTTTTGCAGTCCGGTGGCAAAAAGCATCAATGCAACCAGATATTCTGTTTCCTCTAAAGTTTTCTGATAGTAAAACTGCCCGTATATTCCCACGAAAAGAAGACATATAATTTCCAGCACAATAGGCATAGAATGGGCAAAATATTTACTTTTCTTATTAAAATTGATGACAATAAAGTTGGATAGAAAGCTTCCGAAGAAGAATAAAAAGATCCATCCACCTACGACGGCAACCTGAGTCCAGTTTCCTTTACTTATTTCTGCCGCTAAAATAGCATAGTGTCCCGTTACATTCGAGGTAAAAGAAAGAAATATCAATAGGGAAGCAATGTTTATAGTACCTGCCGTGAAGGCAGTCAGCGTCCCCAACCTGATATTATCTCCCAGTGTCCTGCTGTTACTATAATTTCTTAACATTTTTTATTTTTTAAATAGTGTTTTATTTTTTAGACCTCTACAAAGATCTCTGCCAGCCTTCCCCTTTCCGGAAGTCTTTCTCTTACTTCAACGGTAATTTCATGGGATTGCAGTTCTTTGCATTTTTTGATATAAGGAATCAGATCGAACTTACCATTTCCTTTGCTTTTGATGGATGGAGAATAGTAAGCTTCCTCAATATTTTCCGCCTTTACGTACTGGTTGAATGTTCTCTGGAAGCTTCCTGTAAAAACATCACAAATGATTTTATTAACCAAATGAGGATATTTATTACTGATAATTCCATAGGCATCACAGAACTCTTTTGGTCTTATTTTATTAAAAACCGATGTCTTGGTAGTGAATAAAAGATCTCTGATAGAATCTCCGGAATCATACCCGGAAGTCAGAAGTATATTATATTGATCCTGATCTTCTGATGCATCTTTCTCCTTAAGTACTTTTTTCAATATATTCAATGACTCAAGAGAGTAATCTGTTGCAATTAAAATTGTTTTAGCCATGTTCTTTATTATTTTGTATTGTGTTTATCTTTTTTGATAATACAAAATTAGAACGACCATATTAGAGGATCTTTGGAACGGAATTAAAATGTGATTAAAGAGATTAAAATGAGATTAGAAAATTGTTAAGGAGAGTTAATATGACAAAAAAACGCAAAATCGTTAAATGACGAAATTGCTCATACCTTTTATCAGTTACCGGATTGTTTTTCAGACGGAATAAAAGGAATCTGACTATTCTCCTTTCTGCATACTATAGAAATTTGGGAAGCGCATCTGCACTGTAGTTCCCTGATTCTCGTGTGAGCTTACGATCAGTTCACCGTGGTGCATTCTTACGATATTTCTTGCTAGTGGAAGCCCAATTCCATAACCTTCGTAGTTGTTTGTATTGGAGGCTCTGAAGAACGGATCGTAGATTTTATTCATTTCTACTTCAGGAATCCCGATACCATTGTCTTTTACAATGATGTAGACATCTGTATTGGTAGCTCCCAGAGAAACTTTCACCTGCTGAAAGTTAGAATATTTACAGCCGTTACTTATAATATTGGCTACTGCAAGATGGAGCAGCTGTTCATTCCCCTGCACTTTCAGTTTTTTCGGATTATCAGGAAGCATACTGATATCCAGATAGATATTATTTCGGGAATCAATTCTTCTGAGGGTTTCAATAACATCCCAAAGCAACTGATCAATTCTCACCTTGTCCATTTTCTGAATCTTTCCATCGAATCCGGTTTGGGCAATCATAAGTAAGGCTTTGATTTTTTTATCCAGCTTTTCGGCTTCATCCAGAATGATACCAAGAGTTTCTTTGTATTCGTCTGCTGTTCTGCTGATAGAAAGCGCTACATCAGCTTCACCCATAATGGATGTAAGAGGAGTTCTCAATTCGTGGGAAACATTTCCGATCAGGTGATTCTGAGTCTCAAAAGAAGTTTCAATACGGTTGAGCATATCATTGAATGTATCTACCAGTTCATTAAGCTCTTTGTTATCAGGCTGAGACTCCAGTCGTAAGTGAAGATTTTCAGAACTGATTTCCTTTACTTTTCCTGTAATTTTTAAGATAGGCCTGAATAAGGTTTTCGACAGATAAAAAGAAAAGATCATACTGAAAAACAGTGAAAGAACAATACAGGTAAGCAGTGTCCTTTTTAGAAAGCCAAGATAATAAATGACATAATGGTTTTTGGCAGAAGCAATAGCTATATAATCTTTATCATCATATCTGAAGCTTTGTCCTATATAATAGAATTCCTGGTCATTATAATTGGATTCCCCTTCCTTGATAATATTTTTAAAGAAATAATCAGGAATATGAACTTCCTGGGATATTTTTTTGAAATTGGAATCTCTGGGAACGGCAAAAACATAGTCTTTTTCCATCGGAAGTTCCTCATCATTTAAACTATTGAGAATATAGTTTTCCGGAAGGTCGAGATGATCTTTGCTTTTTTCGATCTGAACAATGGTTGCAGTCCTGATCTTCAGCAGTTCATAAAACCTTTGGTGTGAGAAATTAACAATAGAAAAATAAACCAACCCACTGAACAGCAAAATGATGGCGGTAAAAACCAACATCAAAAGCACCATCGTTTTGGTCTGATTTGTAATGACTTTATTAAACATTCATTATGTTTTTTTCAACACATACCCCATTCCTATAACGGTATGAATCAGTTTATTATCATCCTGGCTATCGAGCTTTTTCCTTAAATAGTTGACATATACATCCACCACATTGGTTCCCAGCTCATAATTTACGCCCCAGACTGCATCCAGAATTTCCGCTCTTGAAATTACTTTTTCCGGGTTATTCAGAAAATACAGCAGGAGTTTATATTCTGTGGAAGTAAGAGAAATATCTTCCCCACCACGGGTTACTTTCTTGGTATAATCATTCACCATCAGATCCGAAAACTGAAAAACATGTTCATTATCCGGCTCCGGTTCAGCAATTTCCTGCGGGCCGTTATTATTGCTTCTTCTTAGCAGAGACTTCACACGGGCCACCAATTCAATAAATTTAAAAGGTTTTACCAGATAATCATCACCACCGCTTTCCAGTCCGAGAACAATGTTCTCCGAAGTTCCCAACGCAGTCAGAAATAAAATAGGAACGCTCTGATTGGTTTTTCTTATTTCTTTGCACACATCCAGACCATTCATTTCTGGAAGCATAATATCTAAAATTACCAGATCGAAATCATTAGCCTGCACCAGCTGTACTCCTGTACGCCCGTCAAAAGCTACAGAAATTTCATACCCGTTTTCCTGAAGTCCCTTTTTAATAAAAGATACCACACTGGTTTCGTCTTCGATAAGAATAATTTTTTTCATAGATGAAATAAGGAGTTTCACAAAAATAGGGAAATTTTATTGGGATAGGCAAAAAGGGAAAGAAAGCAGAAGACAAACCCAGCCCTTCTTTTTTCAATAATAATTTTCAATGAATTGATTCTTCCTCTTATCCAAACTCTATAGAATAATATTACCTTTGCTTTTAATAGAGTGACGAAAAAAATAATTCAGGTTACATTGCACACAGTATGAACGACTTTTTAATAGGTATCGGTAAGAGATTAAAGGATATTAGAAAAAAGAATAATTTAACCATCAATGATCTGGCTTTCAAAGCGAATGTGAGTAACGGTCTTGTTTCCAGAATTGAAAACGGCAGAACCATCCCTTCACTTCCTGTTCTGTTGGATCTTATTCAGTCTCTTGAGATTGATGCCAGTTATTTTTTTGAAGGGGTTGAGAAAAAATCCAATGCCAAATTCATCTATGTTCCAAAAGAAAACCAGCAGGTTATAGAAAAAGAGGTAGAAGCTGAAGGATTCAAATATATGCATATCTTCAGCAAAAGTCTTCATTCTTTGGGATTTGAAGCGGTGTTGCTGACTCTTGAACCCAATTCTAAAAGGGAGAAGGTGATTACCGATGCCTGGGAATTTAAATATATTCTGAAAGGAGAAGTAAAATATGTGATTGATAATGAAGAAATCATTTTAAAAGAGGGAGATTCTCTTTATTTCAACGGTAAGTTTCCTCATGTTCCCGTAAGTATCAGCGATGAAAGCTGTGTGATGCTTGTTCTTTACTTTTATACCGCTTAATACCTTTTTTAACGCAAAATTTTTTACCGCTTTTGTCATTCTGACGAAGGAAGAATCTCTTATTTGCATTCAATAATTTGAGATTCTTCAACAATAACATCACCACCTTTGCATCCCTATAATATGGCATTATAATAAGTCAACTTTGCGTTTAAATAATCATCTTATTTTTATATAATCCTTCAATTTTTGATTTTCCAGCACATATAAAAGTTTACAAATATGCAACTTTTGTTTTCCCGTTTTCTTCCAAGATGAACGAAATATTAATTAAAACAGTCCTCATTTCTGGAAATTTCTATTTCTGTTATTTTCTAGAAAAATTTGCGAAAAGTATTGAAATAGTGAATTTAAACATTGTTTGAAACTATTTTCAAGGGTTATCACTCATGAGTTTAAAAGTAAAATAAGCGTAACAAACAGCGGTTATTTGTTAAACAATACTTAATACAAAATATTTATATATATTAAAATTATTAGCGTGATTTGCATAAAAAATTTAATATATGTAAAAATGAAAACAAAATTAGAGAAATTACTTACCCTTGTTTTTGTCTGTTTCATAGTCTTTGTTTCAGCACAAAAACAGTTAATTATAGGAACTGTTCTTGATGACAGCCAGCCTCTCCCCGGGGCAACAGTCAAAATAAAAGGCTTATCTAAAAATATAACGACTGATATTGAAGGAAAATTCACCATCAATGATATCAAAGAAGGCCAATACACTTTACAAATCAGCTATATAGGATATGAATCTTCAGATATCAATGTAGATCTTAAACCGGAACAAACGGTTGATTTGGGAATCATCAAACTTTCTCAGCCCCGAAAAAACATTGATGAAGTAGTAGTTACGGGGACTCTTAAAAATACGGAAGCAAGAGCTTTAAACCTTCAGAAAAATGCCATCAATATTACCAATGTTATTGCTTCTGACGGAATTGGAAAACTACCGGACAGAAATGCAGCAGAAACAGTACAGCGTGTACAGGGAGTTTCTATTGAAAGAGACCAGGGAGAAGGAAGATTTGTTTCCCTGAGAGGACTTCCGCCATTCTGGGCATCCACAACCATTAATGGAAACAGGCTTCCTACAGCTGAAGAAGAAACCACTTCCAGAGCTACGGCATTCGACTTCTTTCCTACGGAACTGATCTCGTATGTACATGTAAACAAATCTTTTACCCCGGATATTGAAGCTGACGGAATAGGCGGCGGTGTTAATTTTATCACCAAAACACCGCCTATGAAAACAGAATTCAAGGCAACTATCGGAAGCGGATATAATGCTAAAGCTGATAAAGGAGTTTATAACCTGGGGTTTTTATATGGAGGAAGAACGAAGGATAAAAAATTCGGCTATTTATTCAACTTTGCGCACTTCATAAGAAACTGGTCTACAGATAACTTTGAGGCGAGGAGAAGTGGTGATGAAGGGGTTTTCAGATTGGAACTTCGCGATTATAACGGAGTTCGAAAGACAACAGGAATCAATACCGCTTTTGAATATGTATTGTCTCCAAAAACAACCTTCTATTTAAAAGGAATGTATGGTACTTTATCGGACGATGAAACTCATTATAAACACAGAATCCGATTTGATAAATTCAGCAGTGCCAATAATACAGCAAGAGTGGAGCTTCAGAATATTCATAATTTACTGATAACGGAGCTTACTTCTGTTTCCCTGGGAGCAGTTCATCAATTAAACAAAGGAAAAATAGATTGGGATCTATCTTATTATGACAACAAATTCAAATATGGAAATATCCCTGATAAACAGAATAATTCTTACTATGTCATCAAGTATACCCAATCTGGTGTAGGCATCAATCCTGATTATATTTCAAATCACGGAAATGGACCAAGAGCTTACTGGAAAGCTGATGGAGGAAAATTAGATTATAAAAATCCGGATGCATTGTTTGGTTTTTACAGTGATCCGAACTTTAAAATGGACGCATCTCAGATGAGATTTACAGATCTTGAATTTTATAAGGTCTTTGTAGAGGAAAAGGATAAAATCGTAGCGGCTTTCAACCATGAGATCAATGCTTCTGATAAACTGACTTTAAAATATGGTTTTAAATACAGAGATAAGGAACGTAACGCAAAGTTCTCTGATATTTTCTACAACTGGAGCAGCGGAACAGCACCTCTTCTGTCTGATTATTCTCAATATATTACGACACAACCCAACGGCCCGAAATATTTAAGTGAAATGAGTGCCCACATCGGCAATACTTTTGGGCCTGTACTTTCAACCAATGGAATGAACCAGTTCTGGTATGATCATCAGGGAAATCTGAAAATCAATACTTCAGATTCAGAAGCGCTGGAATATAATAAAGCATTAGGAAGAAACTTTGATGTGTTCGAAAAACATGCAGACGCTTACGGGATGGCCACCTATAAACTGAATGATCAGATTACCATTTTAGGAGGAATCAGATTATCAAATACCAATACGAAAGTGAAGGGTTACAGCGTGAATGACGATGTACTGACTCCTGTAGAAAATACTAAAAACTATCTGGCTGTTCTTCCGATGATTCATTTGAAATATACATTAAACGATAAAGCTAACCTCCGTTTTGCTGCAACAAGAACCTTCTCAAGACCTAATTTTGGAGATCTGACTCCCGGAGGAACTTATATTGAAGCAGACAACGAGTTCAAAGGCGGAAACCCAAACCTTAATCCTACGTATTCTTTGAATTTTGACCTGATGGGAGAATATTATTTCTCAAACGTAGGGATTGTGAGTGGCGGCGTCTTCTATAAATCTATTACAGATCCTATTTTTCAGGATTCTTTTATCGGAAATTATAACGGAATTACCGGCGTACAATTTACAGCACCTAATAACGGAAAAGCAGCATGGCTAGGCGGTATTGAACTTGGAATTAACAAAAGGTTTGATTTCCTACCAGGTTTTTTACAGTACTTCGGAGTGCAGCTGAATGCCACTTTCATGACTTCAGAAATGGAAAAGCCAAGCGGAAGAACGGTAGCACTTCCTTATCAGGCAAAGGAATTATATAATGCCCAGCTTTTCTTTGAGAAAAAAGGATTCAACGCAAGACTTGCTTACAACTACAAAGGAAAATATGCCGTAGAATATGCTGAAGAGGATATCAATGACTCTTATTATGGTAAATACAGCAATCTGGACTTCGGAGGTTCTTACCAGTTTACGAAATACCTGACTTTGTATGCGGATGTGAACAATATTCTGAACAAACCTCTGATCTATCATTTCGGTAAAAATGAAGACCGTCCTGAACAGGTAGAATATTATGGAGTACGATTCAATCTTGGTGTAAAACTGAACTTCTAAATCATAATCATGGCCAGAACCATCAATAAAAAAACACTGGTAACACTGAAAGCCGCTTTTGCTGCTTTTGGTGTTTACTTCTGCATGTACGGCTTCAGAAAACCATTTACTGTAGCTTCTTTTGAGGGGCTCTCCTATTTCGGGGTAGATTATAAGATTCTGATTATCATCGCTCAGGCAGTGGGGTATTTTATCTCAAAATTCATCGGGATCAAATTTATTTCGGAACTGAAGCCTCAGAAAAGAATCACTTATCTGTTTACTTTCATTGGGATTGCAGAACTTGCGTTGTTAGGATTTGCAGCCGTTCCTGCTCCTTACAATATTTTATTTATGTTTATCAATGGTATTCCGCTGGGAATGATCTGGGGAATTGTTTTCTCTTATATTGAGGGACGCAAAACCACAGAAATCATCGGCCTGTTTTTATGTTCAAGCTTTGTGGTTTCTTCAGGATTTACAAAATCTGTAGGGAAATTTCTGATGGATACTTTTCCCATTTCAGAATTCTGGATGCCGTTTTCAGCCGGACTTATTTTTATCATCCCTTTACTGCTTTTCGGGCTGCTTTTAAATAAAATCCCAAGGCCCACGGAAGAAGATATTTTGCTTAAAAATAAGAGACAGCCGTTGAATGGTTCAGAAAGAAAAGCATTGATCCAAAAGTTTTTTATTCCGATCGTGTGTATTATCTTCTTATATATCAGTTTAACCGTTTTAAGAGATTTCAGAGATAATTTCAACCGTGAGATCTGGGACGGGCTGCACTTTACTTTTGACAGTTCTATTTTTACCCTGACGGAGATTCCGATTGCTGTAATGGTTCTTGTAATTTTAAGTTTTATGGTAAAAGTAAAAAACAATAAAAAAGCATTTGCCTACTATCATTATATTCTTTTTGTGGGAATTCTTACGGTAGGACTTTCTACTTATCTGTTTCAGCAGGGCACTTTATCTCCTTTTTTATGGATGACGATTTCCGGGTTCGGAATGTACATCTGCTATATTCCCTTTAACGGAATTTATTTTGACCGGATGATCGCCGCTTTTGAAATCAAAGGAAATGTAGGTTTTCTGATCTATATTGTAGATTCATTCGGATACCTGGGAAGTGTGCTGGTCCTGCTGTATAAAAACTTTGGTTCGGCTCAGACTTCGTGGTTACATTTTTATATCAACTTAAATTATATCATCACAATATCTGTTTTCGTTCTTTCGGTGATTGCTTTTCTGGCTTTCAGGAAAAAGTCAAAGCCGAAATCAAACTCAAACACTAATCAATTCATCAATTTCGATACGTCGAAAATTTTATAAATTATAGTACAATGACAACAAAATTTGATTTAATCGTTGTAGGAGGTGGAATTTTAGGAACATTCCATGCTTATCATGCGCTGAAGAAAAACCTTAAGGTAGCTTTACTGGAAAGAAATTCTGTTCCTCAAGGAGCTACAGTAAGGAATTTCGGACAAGTAGTGCCATCCGGAATGGATCTTAAATGGCAGAATTTCGGAAGAGAAAGCCTGGCAATATATAATGAACTTCGCACTCAGGCAGACCTTACCATCAGACAAAATGGTTCCATATATATCGCTTCAAACGATGAAGAACTTCAACTGATTGAAGAGCTTCATCAAATCAACAGAAATAATGATTATGAATCTGTTTTATTATCCAAAAACGACTGCATCAAGAAATATGATGGGCTTCGTTCTGATTATTGTAAAGGAGGTCTGTTTTTCCCACAGGAACTTTCCGTAGATTCTGCAGATATGATTGTAAAACTTCACAAGCTGCTTCAGGAAAAAATGGGATTGCAGATTTTCTATAATACAACGGTTCTTGAAACCAATGAAGATGATCAGAAATGTACAGCTGTAGCAGCAGACGGAACAGAATTTAATGCTTCTAAAATTATTATCTGCGGCGGACATGAGTTCAAAACTTTGTATCCTAAAGTGTTTAATGACAGCGATCTGGAAGTGAGTAAACTGCAGATGCTTCAAACCAAACCTCAGGGAATCTATTCGCTTCAGGGAAATATCCTTACAGGTCTTTCTGTAAGACGATATGAATCATTCAGTGAGTGCCCTTCTTTTCAGAAAATCAAGGATTTAGAAGACCCGAACTCATTTGAAAAGAAGTACGGAATTCACATATTATTCAAACAGGCACTTGACGGTTCTGTCATCATAGGAGATTCTCATGAATATGCAGATGCTAAAAATGCGGATGATCTTGGATATGATCTTAATATGGAGATTGATGAATTCATGATTCATGAGGCTAAAAAAATCATTGATCTTCCTACGTATGAAATTCAGAGACGATGGTTCGGAATTTATTCCCAGTGCAAAACAAAAGATATTTTTGAGCACAGCCCATCTGTCAATATTCATATTGTAACAGGTATCGGAGGAAAAGGAATGACGGGAAGCGGTGGCTTTTCTAAGTTTAATATTGAAAAAATTTACGCATAACATTTACATGAAAAATATAGAATTATTAGTTCTGGATATGGCCGGAACAACAATTGATGAGGATAATGTAGTCTACAAAACACTTACCAACGCTGTGAATGACTATGGCTATGTGGTAAGTCTGGAAAAAGTATTATCCAGCTGTGCCGGAATGGAAAAACTGGAAGCCATCACAAGCCTTTTAAAAGAAATTAATGGAAATGAAGAGGATGCTCCTGTTATTTTTGAGAATTTTTCTGACCAGCTTAAAGAATCCTATAAAACTCTTGAGGTAAAACCCATCAACGGAACAGAAGATTTCCTGCTCAGCATGAAGTCTCAAAATAAAAAGATCGTTTTGAATACAGGATATACATCCGAAATCGCTCATCAGCTTTTGAACAAGCTCAACTGGAAAGAAAGTATTCATTTTGATGCTTTGATTACAGCGGATGATGTTTCGGAAAGCCGACCAAGCCCTGAAATGATTCATCTTGCAATGAAGAAATTCAATATTACTGAAGCCAATAAGGTTTTAAAGGCAGGTGATTCTGTCATCGATATTGAAGAGGGCAAAAATGCAGGCTGCGGACTTACGGTAGCAGTTCTTTCAGGAGCCCAAAGCAAGGCAGAACTTGAAAAGGCAGCCCCGGATTATATTCTGAATACGATTTCAGAAGCTGAAGATATTCTTTAATCCATTTTTTCAGATTATTTTTAAATACTTCTTGACACAAATGTTTTCGTGGTTATCCATTGAAAATGTTTGTGTTTTTAACCACCCCTTCAAAAATTCAAAGAATTTTTGACACCCCTCCAGAGGATGGGAATATCGCACCTTTGATTGAATATTTGTCAAAATCGACAATTTTGGATGCTGTTGCAACTTCATATTCATAAAATTCTTGACATCAAATAAAGGTATTTCTTTTGTGACTTTTGTGGTTATTATTTAAGCTTTTTTGTGTGAACTTTTTAATTATCAATTAATTAATTTTTAGTTTACACATGTTTACAAATAGTAAACTAATTTTACAATAGTTAAAAATAAATTACTATTTGTAAACTTTTATACTTTCAAAAACCTATTTCCCAATGAAAACAAAACTATTCTCAATGGCTGTTGTAATGAGCTGTTTACTTGGAGCTCAGACTAAAAAAGTTCTTTTTATCGGTATTGACGGATGCCGTGCAGATGTGATGATGTCTACACCTACTCCTAATATTCAAAACCTTATCAGTCAGTCAATTTATTCTACTGACGGACTTTGCGCTGCCACTACCTGGAGCGGAAACGGATGGAGCACCATGCTTACCGGAGTATGGCATACCAAGCACAATGTTCAGGACAATAACTTTACCAATCCGAACTACATCAATTACCCTGACTTTTTAACAAGAGCAGAAACTTATAATCCTGCTCTAAGAACTATTTCTCTTGCTCACTGGTCACCCATCAACGACAAAATCATTCAAACCGCTGATGTAAAGACCAATCTGGCAACAGATCTCGCGGTAAAAAATGCGGCAATAACGGCTTTACAGAATGATAATCCAGATATTCTCTTCGTAGATTTTGATGATGTAGACCATGCGGGACATTCTTATGGATTCTCATCAACAGTTCCACAGTATGTATCTTCTATTAAGACAACGGATACTTATATCGGAGAAATTGTTGCTGCCATGAAAAACAGACCTTCTTACAACAACGAAGACTGGCTGGTAGTTCTTACCACAGACCACGGTGCTGTAGACAGTTCGCATGGAGGCGGAAATATTTCTGAAAGAAATATTTTTACGGTGTATTCCAATCCCGGATTTACTCCTCAGCAGATCAGCAAAACAGTACTGGAATCCAATAAAACATTCAATCAGCTGAATTTTCCTGCGGGAACTTATGCAAAACCGGTGAATCAGACTCCATTTAATTTTGGTACCAATCAGGATTTTACGATTGAATTTTGGGTAAAACCTAATGCTTCTTATTCCAGTGATCCGGTAATGATCAGTAATAAAAACTGGGCGAACGGGAAAAATAAAGGATTTGTTTTCTCAGGCTATTCAGGGCAAACTTTCAAGATGAATATTGGCGACGGCACCAACAGAATAGATCTTGTTGGCGGAAAAGTAGAAACCAATAAGTGGAAACATATTGCTGCCAGCTTTGACAGAGATGGGCTGGTAACTCTTTATGAAGATGGTGTTCCGGTAACTTTTGCTAAAATGAGCACCATCGGAAGTATTGATTCCGGACTTCCTTTAACCTTAAATCAGGATGGAACAAATACTTATGGAATAAACCTTGCGGCTTCCTATAAAGATGTGAGAATCTGGAAATCTGCTCTTCCTAACGATGTAATCGTGAATTGGGCTAATCAGGATATTACGTCCTCACACCCTTATTATTCTCAATTATTAGCCAATTGGAAATGTAATGGAACTTCAGGAAATACACTGACGGATTCAAGTCCAAATGCTAATAATATGGCTGTAACAGGTTCTCCTAGTTATAACACCAATAGCGTCAACAATTTCAAAGTTTATGATTATACTTCAACGACGAGAGAAACAGACCACTTCCCTACGGTATTGAACTGGCTTTGTATTCCGGTACAGGCTTCATGGGGAATAGATGGTGTTAACAGAATACCTGTATGTTCAAAAGAAATATTGGCAGCAAAAGAGACGAAAGTAACCACTGATGATTTTAAGATATATCCAAATCCAGTATCAACATTCATCGGTATTCAGTATTCATCTGAAGATAAGGAAATTAAAGCAGAAATTATCGATAGTAAAGGAGCTCTTGTTTCAGCATCACAACTGCAATCTTCAAGAGGATATTATGATGAAAAAATTAATATCGGAAATCTTCCGGCAGGAGTTTATTTTATTAAAATTAACGGAAGCAAAAAGTCACAGACCAAGACCTTCATCAAGAAATAAAACAGTAAAGCAATTAGATTTAAATTTTGATATTAGAACAAGGATATTCCTATCCGAGTTCTAATATTTTTTTTATTAAATATTCAGATGCAGTTCCATCTGCACATCTACACGGTCATATCCTGCATCCACAATAGGCACATGCTTAAAACCCAGCTTTTCATAAAGTTTTATTGCGGGAACCAGTACAGAATTTGTTTCCAGCACGATCTTTTCAGCATTCAGACTTTTTGCCAGCTCCACTAACGATGTTCCCAATAAATATCCTATTTTTTTTCCCTGAGCTTTAGGGCTTACCGCCATCTTTGATAACTCAAAAGTAAGAGGCTCATCTTCCGCTTTCACCAGCGCACAGGTTCCTACGGCTTCATTATTTAACAGTGCAAAAACAATATGTCCCCCTTTATTTAAAATCTGTTCTTCCGGATTATCCAGCAGCTTATAATCACTGGCTTCCATCACAAAAAATGTTTTGATCCATTCTTCATTCAAAGCTTTGAAAGCTTCTTTATACTGAGGTTCGTATACTACAATTTTTACTTCATTCTTACTATCATTCATCGCTATAAGGTTTATTAAATTTTGTTTTTTATCATTTTGCCCAGTTTCTCAAGGTCGCTTTCTACTCTATCTGTCCATTCCAATGCATAATTCAGACGCATACAGTTCTGATACTGATTATATTGTGAAAACATTCTTCCCGGGGCAAAGTTTACTTTCTGGCTTACTGCGATATCATAAAGATCTTCTGTACAGATTCTCTTATCCAGTTCCAGCCAGAGCATAAAACCGCCTTTTGGCTCTGAGATTTTGGTATTATCCGGAAAGTATTCAATCACCGATTTTTGAATCTGCAGGTAATTGGCATACAGCTTTTTTCTGAACATTCTCAGGTGATGATCATAACGTCCGTGGGCAAGGAAATCGGCAATCACATCTGAAAACAAAGACGGCCCGCTTACCGTCTGAACCAGTTTCTGACGGATAATTTTTTCTTTAAATTTTCCCGGGGCCACCCATCCTACTCTAAAGCCAGGTGCCAATGTTTTGGAAACCGAGCCTACCCACATCACAATTCCTGCTTCATCATAAAACTTACACGGTTTCGGTCTTCCCGCTCCGAAATAAATGTTTCCGTAGACATCATCTTCTACCAAAGGAACATTGTGCTCGGTGAGCATTTTAACCAGCTCTTTTTTGTTCTCATCAGGCATTTGAAATCCTAGCGGATTATTATAGTTCACCACAAAACAACATGCAGAGAGTTTCGGAATAACTTTTTTTAAAGCATCCAGATCCACTCCTGTAATGGGATGAGTAGGAATTTCTACCGCCTTCAATCCCAATAACTGAATAGCCTGAAGGATTCCAAAATATACAGGACTTTCCACCGCTACCGAATCTCCTGGTTGTGTCACAGCCATTAAGCAATTATAAACGGCATTCATCGCTCCGGAAGTAATGACAAGATCATCTTCTGTGATTTTCCCTTCCATGACCATTGACCATTTGGCGATTTCCCGACGCAGCACTTCGCTTCCCTGCACGGGTTCATAATTGGTCCCACTGTCGCTTTTCCTTTTCATTACATCAATCATACATTTCTTCATCTTAGCCACCGGAAGAAGACTTTTCCCCGGAATCCCAAGAGCAAACTGTGTGACATCCGTTCCTCCAATACTCCCGAATACTTTATCAATCAGATCCTGAGGTGTATTTTTTCCTTCTGAAACTTTTATCTGAGCCACGGAAGGCAGCGCCAGTTTTCGCTGGGAGGTCTGGCTTACATAGTATCCATATTTAGGACGTGATTCTACCAAAGAACGGCTTTCCAGCTCCATATAGGCCTGTTTTATGGTATTCAGGCTTACATTGTATAACTTCTGGGCACTTCTCAGTGAAGGCAGCCTGTCTCCAAACTGCAGGGTTTCATTTTTGATCTGCTCTGTGACAGAATTGGCTATTTTAAGGTACAGAACATCTTTAGACATAGAATCAGGGTTTTAAGTAAATGTACAATTTTATCCTGTTTTTATTCAGGATTCAACCAGCTGATCATACTGTTGATACTACTTCTTAATTGTTCCGGATCCTTGAAATTGGGCGTATTATTATTTTTGCAATATCGTTCAGCCCGGGAAAAAAAGTTTCTTTTTTCGGCTTCTGTCATTCTGTTTTTATCATAGATTTTAAAAGAAATTTCATTCTTTTCATTAATGATAAGACTGGCAAAAGCAATGACTTCCCTGCCATTTTTAGCCAAAAGAAAAGGAAGTCCGAAATTTTGGTCTGCTTTCTTCAAATTCTGTGTTTCCAGAAAAATGTTTTTCAGCACCAACATGTCTGATACATAAGCCTCAGCATATTGAAACTGTTTCTGATGTTGAGTGATTGTTTCCATATTTTCTTCTTTAGCTAAACAAAATTATGAAGGATTTAATTTTGGATACAGATACAGAACTATACAATATTATGGGTACAGAATATATTCTATTAACTGGAATTTGTTATGCGAACAGAAACAGTTCAACAGCCAGACCAGAAATTGATATAATAAGGAACTATATTTTTTGCTCTTTATATTCTTAAATCAGATTGTGCAATCTTTATCCCTTCCTTCAAAATACTGTGATATCAAATATCTGATAATGCTTGACTGCACAGAATTGCAAATATTTTTATCAATCATTTGTATCGCATTCTCTATATTTGCAAAAAATTTTAGACAACATGAGCTTCTTTGGAAGTAATATTAAGAAAATACGACAGGTTAAAGGATTAAGCCAAAAGGCTTTTGCAGACTTGTTTGATTTAAACAGAGGGGTTATAAGCTCTTATGAAGAAGGACGTGCAGAACCAAAAATCGAAACCATACTGAAAGTTGCGAATCACTTTAATCTTAATCTTGATAAATTTCTGACAGAAACCCTACAGGCTAGCCAATTGGGAAGTGCTTCAAACACTGATCAGCTTATGCTTTTCCCGGAATTTACCAATCAGAATGATAAGGAAACGCAAATAACAACAGAAAGTTCTAACCTGTCAATATTGCAAAAAATATTAGCATCTGTTGATTTGATCTATGAATTTACTACAGAAAAACATCTATTACCGCAATATCAATATGGAGATGTTGTATTTCTAAATAAATCCGGTCTGAATACAGAACCTATCAATAAATTATTGGAGTATACAAATGAGAATCTGCAATATATCTCTGATAATCAATCAACAAAAGGAAATATTCAGGAATATTATAAGATTGTAGGATATGTTTCCACAGCAGACAAGAATATTTTCACCAGTATTTTTGAAAGGCTGGAAAGACTGGAAAAGAAAGCCGGAAACGACCAGATATTATAGAGGCTATAAACAAAAATCCCTCCGTAATCAGATTACAGAGGGACTTGTACCCCAGACGGGACTTGAACCCGTACGTCCTTGCGGACACAGGATTTTAAGTCCTGCGTGTCTACCAGTTCCACCACCAGGGCATGGTGTGGGCAAAAAAAAAGATCCGAACCGAGGTTCCAACCTTTTGAATGACTCTTAAGAGCCTTTTCTCATAGTGCGGATGAAGGGACTCGAACCCCCACGCCTCACGGCACCAGATCCTAAGTCTGGCGTGGCTACCAATTACACCACATCCGCTGATTTACCGATCTGTTTTTACAAATTCGGACTATATTTCTTACAAATATAAGACTTTTATTTAAAGAACGCTCTCTATTAAAACAAAAAACCCTCCGTAAGATATTACAGAGGGTCTTGTACCCCAGACGGGACTTGAACCCGTACGTCCTTGCGGACACAGGATTTTAAGTCCTGCGTGTCTACCAGTTCCACCACCAGGGCATGGTGTGGAGCGAAAAACGGGATTCGAACCCGCGACCCCAACCTTGGCAAGGTTGTGCTCTACCAGCTGAGCTATTTTCGCATAGTGCGGATGAAGGGACTCGAACCCCCACGCCTCACGGCACCAGATCCTAAGTCTGGCGTGGCTACCAATTACACCACATCCGCTGGTTTTTTTATATTGTAAGTTTTAAAGAGCTTGCTTCGTTTTTGTGAGTGCAAATATAGGGCAATTTCCTTTACTACCAAACTTTTCAAGAAAAAAAATTAAAATTTCTACATTTTTTTTTCACGGCACCTTTTATTACATTTCATTTTCTTACTTTTACATCGTTAATATTTACGATATGGAATTACAAGGAACGGTAAAGAAACTTTTTGATGCTCAAACATTTGCGAGCGGGTTTCAAAAAAGAGAAATGGTTATTTTAACTCAAGAACAGTATCCACAGCCGATAAACATAGAATTTTTATCTGATAAAATCAGTTTATTAGATAACCTTAGAGAAGGAGAAAACGTAAAGGTAGGAATCAATATCAGAGGTAGAGAATGGGTTTCTCCTCAAGGTGAAACTAAATACTTCAACTCTATTACAGGGTGGAGAGTAGAGAAAGTTTCTGAGAATGCTTCAGAACCTACTCAGGCAATGTCTCAGCAATCTGCAGCTCCAGTTTCAAACGAAAATCCGTTTGCAGGAGATGATGATGATGATTTACCTTTTTAATTAAAGAATACAAGATCAAATATAAATCCTGCTTTTTGAAGTGGGATTTTTTTTCTAAGCATGGTTCGATTAGACGAAAACGAGATTTCATTTCCTGACCCTGAGCTGTATGATGGTCATGAAGGAGTGGTTGCTTTTGGAGGTGACTTGTCTGTAGAGCGTATCTGGTTTGCTTATCAACTTGGTATTTTCCCCTGGTACAATCCCGGAGAAGAAATTCTATGGTGGTGTCCGGATCCAAGATTTGTACTGTTTCCTGAAGAAATGAAGGTTTCAAAATCAATGAGAAAGATATTAAACAGGAATGTTTTTACTTTTTCAGAGAACAGGAATTTCAGGGAAGTGATCAGGAACTGTCAAAAGGCGAACCGAAAAGGCCAGTCCGGGACATGGCTTTCTGATGAGCTGATGCATACTTTTATTCAGCTTCATGAATATGGCCTGGCCAAAAGTATTGAAGTGTGGCAGGATGAAGAGCTTGTAGGTGGTTTTTACGGATTGCAGATTGGCGGTGTATTTTGTGGAGAAAGCATGTTTGCTAAAGTGAGCAATGCTTCCAAGGCAGGATTTATCCACTTTGTAGAGAGCAATAAAAACAATATCGAATTGATTGACTGTCAATCTCATACAGAGCATCTTGAAAGTCTGGGTGCTAAAATGATTCCTAAAAAAGAATTTCTAAAAATCTTACACGAAAATAATGAACGCGGATAAAGAAAAATGGGTTCTTCTGGTTATCCTGAGTATTATCTGGGGATCATCCTTTATTTTGATCAAAAAATCTCTCGAGCATTTTAATCCTTTTCAGGTAGGATCTTTAAGAGTTCTTATTGCCGGGATTATTTTACTTCCGATTGCCATTTCAAATTATAAACTTTTCCCCAAAAAACATCTGAAATGGTTAATTTTGGCCGCATTTACAGGAAATTTTATTCCGATGTTCCTTTTTCCAATCGCAGAAACTGAAGTCAGCAGCAGCATTGCGGGAATCATCAACTCTATGATGCCAATTTTTGTGATTATTGTAGGAGGATTGGTATGGAAGTTTGAAACGACAAAAAAACAAATCATAGGAACATTAATAAGTTTCACGGGAGTCTGCATTCTAGCATTTGGCGGCGGAGACGGCGGGGAATTGAAAATGATCCCAATCATGCTTTTATTATTGGCTACTTTATGCTATGCCCTGAGCACAACGACCGTCAAATCAAAGCTTATGGAGGTTTCTTCCACTGTTTTATCAGCTTTTGTTTTCTCTTTTGTCCTATTATTTCCTTCCATTATTGCATTGACGGGCACCGGATTCTTTTCGGAGTTCAGTTTTTCGAAAGATAATCTGATGGGCCTTATGTTTGTGAGCCTTTTATCGGTTTTTGGAACCGGGCTGGCAATGATGATGAATTACCGCTTGCTGAAAGTTTCCACCCCTCTTTTTGCATCTACGGTTACTTTAGTAATGCCTATTGTTGCTATTATATGGGGAATTTTGGATGGTGAGAAACTGACTTATTTACAATTTATAGGAGCAGGAATCATTATTGCCGGACTTCTGTTTTTAAGAACAAATACAAAAAAATAAAATCATATTATAAATTAAATTATATTTGACTGATTTAACTTATAACTATGAAAAAAATTCTACTTTGTGGCTCAATAGCCTTATTAACACTTTCTTGTTCTTCTTCTGACGATACTCCTTTTGACAACAGTGACCCTTCCAATCAAAGTGTAATTCTTCCTACAAGGATGACTATGGATGGTATTGTAATGAAAATCAATTACAGCGGAACCAAAATCATCAGCATGATTAACAATATTAATCATGGGCAAAGAATTGAATTCACTTATACTGATGATTATGTTACCGGTATTAAACATTACGAAAACAACGTTCTTGAAAGCGCAGCTGAATACAGCTATTCTAACGGACGTATGGCAACAGCGGTTACGAAGGAATATTCTACTACCGGTACCATACAGAACACGGTTACATTTACCTACACTTACACAAGTACTACAGAAATCAGTGTAAAAAGACAAACGAATTCAGGAACTGCCGGCTCTTCTACGATCAACAGTGTTTTTACGTACAGCAATGGAAATATGGTAAGCAATGTGGGTTCAGGAACAGGAACAGTCAATGGAAATACAGTTAATTACACAGAAAAAGAGACCTATACTTACACGGATAAAAACTATCCTTTTAAAAATGTAAAGGGCTTTGATAAAATCATATTCAATGGAAATGAAAGCAGTGACGGGGTAAGCATGTTATTTTCAAATATAAAAAACAGCTTAAGCACTTATAAAGGGCAGTTTACCAATACCACGGCCGGTGGAGGTACCGGAACCGGAACAACTTCTCATAAATATACCACTACATTTAATACCGCAGGTTATCCGTCTGTAGAAGACAGACAATTACTTGACATTAATGGAAACCCTCTAACAAGTGCTCCTGATAAATTCATCTACGAATACAACTATCAATAAAAAAAACCTGCATTTCTGCAGGTTTTTCTATTATTTTTTAGATTAATCTAATTCTTTTTCTTCACTTTAGTAGCCTTAACTTTTTTCACTTCATCTTTAATGAAAGGATATTTTTTCTGCATATCCTTAACTAAAGACGGATCAAGGTCTAATGCTTTCTGAAGTGATTCTGTTCCTTTATCCTGATCTTTCAGATTGAAAAAACAATTACTCAACTGATAAAACAGCTCAGCTCTGTGGTGCTTTTTTATGGCACTGTTCAAAACAGTTACCGCATCTTCGTACTCTCCTACCAACATCAAAACTTCTGAGTAGGCATACCAGTTGTAGAACCTTGTAGGTTCTGCATCTACGAGCTTTTTAAGACAGGAAAGGCTTTCTTCAAACTTTCCTGAATCGATGAATAGAAACGCTAATCTTTTTTGGTAATCAAGATTGTTTTCATTCAGCTGGGTAGCTTCTTTAGCATAATGTAATGCTTCAGACATTCCACCCATTTCTTCATAAAGATAAGACTGCTCCATCATTGCAAGATAAAACTGAGGGTCTTCTCTCAATGATTTCTGGAATGCGTTTAAAGCTAGAATAGGCTGTTTTAATGCCTTATTGCACAATCCGATCTTATAAAAAGTAAATGCTTTTGTGTATTCCAGTTCCAGCATTTCTTCATAAGTATCGATAGCTTTCTGGTATTGTCCCATGGCTTCATAACAGGCTGATTTATTGGCATACACTCCTACAGAGTTTGAGTTGATTGCCAACAAATAATCGTAGCCTCTTATGGCTTCATCATAATTTTTTCTGTTGAAATAGAATTGTCCGTATTCAAACCAAGCGGTTTCAGAATAAGGGAATTCATCTAAATATTCATTAAGAAAGGCTATAGCCTCCTCGCTCTTATTCAGGTCACTGAAACACACCATACAGTTTTCCAGCGAATATTCATCCGTTGGATCTTCTTTCAGTGCTTTTCTGTAATGTTTAAGGGCGTTAAAAGGATCTCCGAGATTCACATATTCATCCGCAATAAAGTTGTGGAGAAAGTTTTCTTCTTCCTCTAATGTCAAAGCTTTTTTACAAATTTCAATGGATTTTCTGGGATTTCCTAAGCTCGAATAATATTTGGCGTAACAAACCAAAAAGTCTGTGTTCTCCATAGAAGCACCTTTTAACTCGTTGATTAGTTCCTTCGCCATATTATACTCTTCCCACTCCAGAAGGATTTCAAGTCTTTTGATCTTAATATCCAACGAATTGGGATGAAGCTTTAGACCATAATTAACCGCCATATCAGCGTAATTAAAATCACCAAGCTCCAAATAATAAACGATGATGTCTTCTAACTCTTCGGTATCGAAGTAGAATTCGTCATTGTTTTCCATCATTTCCTCGAACTTTTTTACAAGTTCATTTCCAAAATACTCTTCCAATAGTGTCCTCTTTGTCGGCCTGATGTCTGAATTTGCTTACAAACCTCGGCAAACGGTTAGTTAATAATACATCTGAAACTGATATTCAAATATTTATGCAAAGTTGCAACTTTTTTTTGAATTTTCCATTTCATAAATTTCTATTATAAAAATAGTAAAAAAAGAAAACCGATAAAAGGATTGTGGATAAAAAAATGGAAATTGGGGTTAAATTCTTATCACCAGCCGTTTTCCGCTTTGTATCTCCGCATTCCATGAGGCTTCGATATTTTTAATATCAACCTCTTTTGTTTCCATTTTAATTTTTCCTTCTACGGCTGCCTGATACATTTCCGGAATGATTTCTGAAAACAAAAGTGCTGATTCTTCTTTCGTCCAGCTTCCCAATCCTGATCCTGAAATCTGAATATCAGTTCCTCTGAGAATTTGTGAAGAAAGCTGAATCGTATCTCCGCTCATTCCGCCTATTGTTACCAGTTTTGTTTTATGGGAAAAAGTTCCGTCTCCTTTAAAGGCGGACAATATCATTTCTACAGAATGGCCCCAGATATAATCCAATACAATATCTATAGGCATCTGGTTGTGAATTTCTTTTATCTTTTGTTTAAAATCATGATCATCCAGCTTGAGTGAAATCACCTCATCAGCGCCCAACTCAAGCAAAGACTGCAGAGATTCTTCATTTCTACCGGTAACGATAACTCTCCCCGCTCCATATAGTCTGGCAATCTGAACTGCAATTCTACCTGTGATTCCTGTTGCTCCATTAATGAGGACTGTATTACCCTGTTGCATTCCAGCCTTAAATTTCAAGGCCATCGCTGATCCCATAACGGCGTTTGGTAATGCAGCCGCTAAAGAAAAATCAAGTTCTTCAGGAATCGGAATGATCATTTTTTTATCTGCTGCGGCTTTTTCGGATACCGTTCCTTTTTTGCTGAAAAAATAGACTTTATTTCCGTTTTCAAGATATCCTGCTCCATCTGTTCCAATAACAGCTGGCTGATGTTCCTGGTTTTCTGTTGAATAGTGATTTCCTCCCGCTCTGGCTCTGTCGAGATTTTTAATGGAGGCTGCTTTTACTGAAACCAAAATTTCATTTTCCTGTACTTCAGGCTCCGGGAAATCTGCGTATTGAGGGATACTTCCTTTTTCAAATACTACTGCTGCTTTCATTCTTTTAATTTTTATACAAAATTATGAGGAATGAACACAGTGGAACGATAACATTTGTTATCGGTTTGGGAAAGGAAGCTGGAAGATGGAGGCTGGGAGTTTATAAAGCCGGAAATAAAGCTAAAAGTTGCAGAAATAGCTATACAGCAAGTATTATGCATTATTATTTGCGGACATTGCTTTTAAGATGAGTCCGAAATTATGTGTGTCTTTTTAAACCTCTAGCTTCTGACTTCCATCTTCCAACTTCTTAAAGTCCTTCTTTCAATATTTTGCTTTTGATTCTACTGAGATGCACCGTCGTAATGCCCAGATACGAAGCTATGTAATGCTGCGGAACTCTTTTGATAATCTCCGGCTTTTGTTTTACCAGGTTCAGGTATCTCTGCTGTGGCGTATCTTTAATGAAGGAAAAGAAATGTTTCATATAATCGAATACCCTTTCAAAAAGAGCATCCATAAACAGGTTTCTGAGTTCAGGATTTTCGTAGACTTCTTCCAGGAAAGCTTCTGCATCTGGCTTGTTGATTCTGTATAGAATACAAGGCTCTATGGTCTCAAATGACACCATGCTTGGTAAGCCTTTTTTGAAACTTTCAAGAGAAGAAAACATTGTATTTTCAAGAAAAAACTGAAAGGTTACGTCTTTTCCATCATTATTATACCAGGCTCTCACCATTCCTTTTTCAATATAATAGGCATTACAGGAAACCTCATCTTCTTTTAAAAGTAAGGTTTTGGCGGGAACTTCCATACGTTCAAAACGGCCCAGAAATTTTCTCCATTTTTCTTTAGGGAAGGGAAATCTTTTTTTGATATGCTCAAACATGCCTGATATAAAAAAGAACGGACTCATTGTCCGTTCTTTTTGTATTTTTTAGATTAAACTCTTAATTTTAGCAATGATATTATCTCCTAACTGATCAGCCTCTTCCTGAGACTGAGCTTCAGTATAAATTCTGATAATCGGCTCTGTGTTAGATTTTCTAAGGTGAACCCAGTTGTTTTCAAAGTCTATTTTAACACCGTCTACTGTAGAAACTTCTTCATTCTGATATTCCTGCTCCATTTTGCTTAAAATAGCATCTACATCAATCTCCGGAGTCAGTTCTATTTTCTTTTTACCCATGAAATAGCTTGGATATCCTGCTCTTAGTTCAGAAACAGTTTTATTTTCTTTAGCTAAATGCGTTAAGAATAGTGCAACCCCTACTAAAGAGTCTCTTCCGTAATGTAAATCAGGATAGATAATTCCTCCGTTTCCTTCTCCTCCGATCACAGCATTTTTCTCTTTCATCAAAGTCACTACGTTTACTTCTCCCACGGCACTGGCAAAGTATTCTGAGTCATGAAAACGCGCTACATCTCTCAAAGCACGGCTGGAAGAAAGATTGGAAATAGCAGCTCCTTTTTTGTGTTTCAACAGATAATCAGCAACAGCTACCAAGGTGTACTCTTCACCAAACATTTCACCTTTTTCGTCAATCAGGGCTAATCTGTCTACATCCGGATCTACCACAACCCCCACGTCTGCTTTTTCTTTCTTCATCAATTCACAGATATCTCCCAAATGTTCTTTCAATGGTTCAGGATTGTGTGGGAAGTGTCCTGTAGGCTCACAGTACAATTTGATGGTTTCACAACCTAATTTATCCAAAAGCATAGGAATGGCAATACCTCCTGTAGAGTTTACAGCATCCAGGGCTACTTTAAAGTTTTTAGCTTTGATCGCTTCTACATCAACCATTGGTAAATCCAGGATCTGCTGAATATGGATATCAAAAGCATCGTCTCTTGTTTCGTATTTTCCAAGATCATCTACTTCAGCATAGTTGAAGTCTTCACTTTCTGCTAAAGCTAATACTTCAGCTCCGTTTTCCCCGGTGATGAATTCTCCTTTTTCGTTCAATAATTTAAGAGCATTCCACTGTTTTGGGTTGTGGGAAGCGGTAAGGATGATTCCTCCGTCTGCATTCAGCTCAGGAACCATTATTTCAACTGTTGGCGTTGTAGAAAGGCCAAGATCTACCACATTAATCCCCAATCCCTGCAATGTAGCAGTTACTAAAGAAGAAACCATCTGACCAGAAATTCTGGCATCTCTTCCGATGACAAGGGTAAGATCTTTTTTGTTTTTATTATTCTGAAGCCAGGTTCCGAATGCGGATGCAAATTTTACTACATCCAGCGGTGTTAAGTTATCATTTACTTTACCACCAATGGTTCCGCGAATCCCGGAAATAGATTTTATTAATGACATGATGTTTTTACTTTTATTTTGTTCTTTCTAAATTTTCCAACGCAAAGATACTTAAAAGACCTTTCAACTTATAAAACAGGAATCTTTTTTTGGATTTTATCGTAGGTATTTTTTACAACTTTCGGTGGTGCAAAACGATACCCTATATATAACAGTCCATAGAGGTTATTATTTTCTACTGCCTGGTTATTTTTCTGATCATAGGCATAGGTCTTAAAATTCATTTTACCTCCGAATAAAAACCGGTCAGTATTGTACCCTACATGAAGACCACCCTGCATTCTTATGGTTGCATACTGGGCATTTTCTTTGACTCCTTCATTCTGAATATCCCTGTAACTGGAAAACTTTCCTCCAATTCCTAAAGCCAGATAAGGTGAAATATTGACATTCTTTCCAATGACCCAATTATAGAAATATCCTATATTTCCGCCGATATTATATTGAGTCTCTTTGCTTTTTACCCCGTCAATTGTATTTCTGAAAATGGTAAGGTCATAATCCAGGAATGGCACCCAGCTTCCACTGCTTTTCTTCTGCCATTCTCCTTGTGTATAGATGCTTCTTGCTGAAAAATTTTTATTGAGAATATAGGAGGTAGACCCACCAAAGGTTTGAACCCTTAAATCCGGAAACTGAATGTATGGATCTCTTCCTTCCTGCCATTCAGGGGACAGATCTTTCATGTTTTCTACATAAAAACCTCTTACATTTTTATAATAAACATTCTGGATAAATCTTCCCGGGAAGAATCTGAAGCTCAAATCGGTATAAGAGCTCTTTCCTTTCATTTCATCGTCATTATTTCCTTCTAAAAATCTAGGCGAAAAGGACACCGTCGCACTTATAATTCTATAATCGACTGAAAAGGATGTCTTAGTTTTATTGTTGATTGAGAGGATTGTTTCATTGGTGTTTTTACCTTCTCCTTCCGAGAAAACGTAACTCTCAATATTGGTGTCAAGGTTCATGCGAATCATTACCTGATCTGCATAGGACTTGGTATTTGTGGTGTCAGATTGTGCTTTCCCCTGAGCGGTAAATAAAGAAAATAGGACGAGCAATCCTGCTTTTAATAAATTCAAATTAATAATTTACATTAGAAAAATGAATTTACTACATTTTTTTCAATTATCCGATGAACCCAATATTAAGAACAGCCGCAATCTTTATCACAGTTGGTTCTTTTGGAACTGAACTTCTTAGGTGCGAAATTCTTTTTAAGTACTTTAAATAAAGAGTAGCAGGCGAATGCTACAACTAATGCAATAAGTACGTATTGAATGATTAATGATGATTCCATTACTTTAAAATCTGATATACTATCATCGACACAAAATATGCCAAACCTGTCATCATGACTACCTGAAAGCCGGTCCATTTCCAGCTTTTGGTTTCTCTGTAGACTACTGCAAGTGTAGAAACACACTGCATTGCAAATGCATAGAAAAGAAGAACCGAGATTCCGGTTGCAAAACTGAAGACTTTTTCTCCGTTCGGTTTTACATCTCTTCTCATTTTATCAATTACTTTTACTTCCGGAGCATCATCTTCCAGGCTGTAAAGTGTAGACATTGTTCCTACGAAAACTTCTCTTGCTACGAAACTTGTAAGAATTCCTACCCCCATTTTCCAATCGTACCCTAACGGAGCGATAACTGGTTCTATTCCTTTACCCATTTTGGCAAGGTAAGAATGATCAAGGTGAACATCTGTTGCTACAAATTCATCTGTTTTCTGGCTTGGGCCGAAATAGCTTAAGAACCAGATAATGACACTTACAATGAAAATTATTTTTCCGGCTCCTGTAATAAAGTCCCATACTTTTCCTAAAACCATTTTAAAGTCGTAGCCGAAAAGTGGTTTTTTATAGGCCGGAAGGTCCATTACCAGATATGTTTTTCCTTTACTTTTAATAAATCTTTTAAGGATTGCTGCAGAGAATAAAGCGACTAAGAAGCCCAGGAGATACATTCCCATCAAAACCAGGGCTTTATATTTGATTCCTAAAAATGTTCCTTCTGAGATGATCAATCCGATAATGATACTGTAAACTGGAAGTCTCGCAGAACAGGTCATAAATGGTGTTACCAATATGGTCAGCAATCTTTCTTTTACATTTTCAATGTTTCTTGTGGAAATTACCGCAGGAATAGCACAGGCAGTTCCCGATACCAGAGGGACAATACTTTTCCCATTCAATCCGAACGGACGAAGTAATCTGTCCATCAGAAATACAACTCTGGCCATATATCCTGAATCTTCCAGCAGATAAAGGAAATACAACAGAATTCCGATCTGTGGTGCAAAAACGACAATTCCTCCGATTCCGGGAACAATTCCGTTTGAAATCAGTGAATTAATTGGTCCTTCAGGAAGGTGTTCACTTGTAAACGCTGCCAGCCAGGAGAAGGATTCTTCGATCCAGCTCATAGGAAATTCTGCAAGGAAGAAAACACTTTGGAAAATAACCAGTAAGATCGCTAAAAAGACTACATAGCCCCAGAATTTATGTACTAAAACTTTATCCAGTTTTTCAGTTAATAATTCTTTGAATTGGACTTTTTTAGAAATGACATCTTCCAGTATTCGGTCTACATTCTGATATCGTCTTACAGTTTCCTGAACCTGTAATCTTTTCGGTACTAAGCTTTTAGAATCGGATTCGTTTAGCTGTTCCATTACTGAGCTTATTCTGCCAAGGTCTGTTCCCAATGAAAGGCTCATCCAGGCTTTATATTCATTATCGAAACCTTTATGTGCTGCAAGTTTCTGAATAAAATCTCTATGTTCGTTCGGTGTTTCAAAAGAAACATGATCTGTTTTTACAAATTCATTATTGTAAACAGCTTCTCTTACTTCCTCAATCCCGATCTGCTCCTTGGCATTGGTCTGGATAATTTTAATCCCCAATGCTTCGGAAAATTTTTGAATATCGATGGTGATTCCTCTTCTTTCTGCCTGATCAATCTGATTGACAATCAGAATCATTGGAATACCAAGATCCTGAATCTGCTGAAACAGAAGCAGTCCTCTTTTTAAACTTAATGCTTCAAGAATATAAACAACTCCTGCGTAGTTTTTCTGCTCATCGATAAGGTATTTGGAAAAAATAGCTTCATCTTCTGAACTCGGGTATACACTGTAAGAACCTGGAAGGTCTATCACCTCCACTTCTTCATTTTTATAAGTATAGTTCCCCGAATGACTTGCAACGGTAACGCCGGCATAGTTCCCGGTCTTCTGCTTTTTGTTGCAAAGCGTATTGAAAACCGTTGACTTTCCTACATTAGGATTTCCGACTAAAAGTATCTGTTTTTTCTTGTTTTCCTGCATTAATTCAATTCTTCAACAATGATGTAATCTCCTTCTTCCTCGCGAAGAGCAATCCGGCTTTTTTCTGCTCCAAACTCCACATACATAGGCCCGCTGAACGGAGCCTGATACAAAATTCTGAAAGTGGTTTCCGGAAGAAGTCCCATTTCAATAATTTTATTGGGCATTTTCAGATGGTCATTATCATACCCCAATATCTTCCCCATTTTGTTTTTAGGGAATCCACTTAATTTATGTAATCCTTTCTCTTTCAAAGCCTAATTTTTAGTCCTGCAAATATACGCTATTTAAATTTAATCTAAATAACGTTTGGACATAAAAGAAATCAACCCAAACACATTGCTGTATCTGGGTTGATTCAAAATATAATTTAGTTGATATGAATGCTTATTTTTTCTTCTTGTCTGAAGCTTGTTCTTTTTCTATTGGATTGTCATTGGCATTGAAGAAATCTTTATACATCTTTTCTTGCTTCTTCATCATATCACCTATTGTTCCATCCATTCCAGGAATTGATTTAGACATCATTTCTTGGGTCATCATAGGTCTTACAGAAGCAAAAGGATCTTTTTTGAAATCATTGAACGTTTTTTCAAACTTTTCTCTTGGCATTTCAGTGACTTTTAAACCAATATTAGAAAGCTTTTCCATGTATGTCAATTCTTCCCAGTTTGAAACTTTTTTATTTCCCTGAAGAACCCAAGAATAATTTTTGCCTTCGTCTTCAATCTTTACGATCAAGCCCGGAAGTCCTGAAAATTTATATGGTCCATCCTGAAAAGGAAGATCTGAGCTGAACCAAGCCGTCCATTTATTCCCGGCAAATTCAGTTGTAGCTTTCTGAGCATTATAAGTTCCAATTTTTGCTTTTTCGTTAGAAATTTTCCAGTCTAATTTTAATGTTTCATTATATCCAATACTCATAGGAGAAAATCCGCTTGCAATTCTCTCAATATATTGGATTTTCATATCTGGATAAGTCTTCACTATTTTTGCAGAAAACTTTGGCATTTTGAAAGATTTAGATAGATCTTTATAAACTCCTGCCTTTTGCATTGCTTCAAATTGAACTTTCAGAATAGAATCTTGTCCAATAGCTGTAAAGTCTCTATAAATAGATCTGTCTTTAACTATATCAAGAGCCATAATTACTTTCTCAAGCTTCGCCGAATCTTTCTTTGGCTTAAAAGTCAGTTCATAAAAGAAACGGTTAGCAGTTTCCTTTGATTCCTGAGCTCCTGCAAATGCAAAAAGAGTGATAAGAAATATGGAGAATAACTTTTTCATTATATTCAAGTTTTATATAATTAGTAATCACATGTCTTCTTTTGTTACACTTTTTTGAAATTTTATTTTTTAGGAAAAGATTGATCTCCTCCGGATTACACGGTGATTAAAAAATTATGATTCTCTTAAAACAGTTTCATTTTTAAAACACTTACCTTTAAGTTTCTAAAAAACAAAATATTATGGATACCTTATCTCAATTAAAATCCGAACTGGAAGGAGAATTCCAAACCACAAAAAAGTTTATTGAATTGTTTCCCGAAGGAAAAAATGACTTCGCACCTCATGAAAAAAGCATGAAAATGATGCCTCTTGCTACTCATCTTGTAGAAGTTTTTGAATGGCCAAATACTATTTTAAATACTTCCGAACTGGATTTTGGCAAAGGAGACTACAAACCAACCATCCTTTCTACAAAAGAAGATCTTATGAAAAAGCTTGAAGAAGATTATCAAGCTGGTAAAAAGGCTCTTGAAAACAGTACAGAAGACGACCTGAACCCAAGCTGGACCATTAAAAATGATGGTCATGAACTGGCAAGCTGGAGCAAATACGGAGCCATCCGACATGCTTTAAACCAGATTACGCACCACAGAGCCCAACTGGGAGTATATTACAGACTGAACAACATTCCTTTGCCTGGAAGCTATGGGCCTTCGGCAGACCAGCAAAGTTTTTAATTTTAATACATCAATATATCTCAACAAAAAAACCAATCCGGATGGATTGGTTTTTATTTTATTTAAAGTTGAATTTTACTGTTAACATAACTTGGCTAGGGCGGAGCTGATATCTTTTATACTCAATATTTGTAGTATTAATATCATAGGTTTCAAATACTTTTTTGTTTGCGATATTCATCCATTTCAATTCAAAATCAATTTTCTTTTTGGTCCAAGTAAACTGATATGATACGTCATAGAATCCATTATGATATTTTTGACCTGCTGCATTCGTATTTACCTGATCCCAATTGAAGCCAACAGTATGACTTTCCATAGGATAGAAGAAAACACCTAAATTATGAGTAAACCCTGTTCTGGTTGCATTAGAGTTTAATTCTCCAACACTTGTTTGTTTTGTTCTGGTAAGGCTTGCATTATAATCAACGCTCATCCAACTGAAATAGGTATTATTGAATTTAATCCCAAATGACTGCCCATTGTTTTTATTGGTATAGGATTTATCATTCAAAAAGGCATCAGATTCTGTTGTATTGTTGCTGTAGCTAAGAGATGCATTCGTTTTAAACTTTGGAAAATATTTTCCAACTTCTACACTATATCCATTATTTAATACATGGTTGTCCTGCTCTTTATATTTCATTATGGTATATCCTGCCCCATTGATCTCCGGGTTTGAAATTAGGTTTCTCTTTGCATCAGAATATCTGTAATTAACATTGAAGAATAAATTATTCAATGGGTTTCTATATTCTATTCTTGTTCCTGCAGATTTATTGTTATTCTGTGGAATTGGGTTGTTAACATCCATTGCACTAATTCCTCCAGGTGATGTCATTAAGAACCCTGAATATGCCGTATTTATTTCTCCAAAATTATTATTAATATTAGCATTTACGGATGCTTTCCAGAATGAAGCAAATGAATATTGTGCAAAAATATTAGGCTCAAACGTTATTTTATTTACCGATTTTGAAACAAGTCTTAATGGATCTTCAGCTTTAATATTGTTTGAATTCACTGGAAGATTGGCATATATCATCCATGATTCACTTTTATAATTTATCCCCAAACTTCCGTATGGTGTGGCTGTGGTGTAATTTAAATCATTACTATAAGCCTCTGCCGTGGGATCGGGAATATTAGGATTGGTGGATGGAATCGTTTTTATATTTGACAAATCTGACATCATACCTGTACTTTTGAAATTAAATCCAACTTCAGGAGTAAATGTCCATCCTTTGGCAGAAAAACCAATATTAGCAGAATGATTAGCTTCAAAAGTCTTAAGTCTTAAACTTTGTGTAGCAAATTCTGTATTAGGCACCGGCTTAAATCCAGGGATATCCAAATAAGATGATGGAGAAACTTCCAAAGTCTGTCTATCTGTTTGATAGCTTACATAAGATAATAGATTTACCATTTTTTCCTTCCAAGGAATAATAGTACTCAATGAGTTCTGGAATGATGTTGTAGGAGATTCAACTCCTTCGTTAGCACTTCTTTGTATACCTGTTTTTACGTCTGTTCTGTCTACAATTCCTCTATCTGCATTCCAATATTGAGAGAAACTTGTGGTATTTTTAAAGAACCCTTTTTTAGCGTTCTTTGTGAATATTAATTCTCCTTTTGCTTTATCTGTATAAAAATTGTTCAGAATTTTTACAATATTAGAAGTCCCCCCAAAATAATCCGTTTGACTATAAGATTCTCTGTTTACAGCATTATTGGTATAGTTTGCATTAGCTTTAAGCTCCCATTCCTTTTTCTTATCAATGTTGGTAAGATAATTGGCAGATAAATAATGAACATTATTCATCAAATATCTTTTGACCGGAAGGTTAGGTGTACTTGCATTTTCTACATTCAGCCAGTCATTTTGAGAAGCATTGATTCTCTTCCCTTCAAACCTGTTACCAAAAGCAAGAATATTCCCCTCATTTTCCACCTGCTCACCCATATTATTGGTTTTATAATTGACTACCCATTGGCTTTTCTGTCCGAAAAACATGGGAGTCAGTTTTACATTCCAAAGCCATGGATCTCCAAAGCCTGTTCCTACTTCTCCTCTACCGGTCATAGTAACGGAATTTTTCAGTTTGATATTAATGGCTGCCTGGTCTGACGGCACTTTGTCCTGAAGTATTTTTACCGGCTGATGATTTTCAAGAACTTCTACTTTTTGTACTGCATCTTTCGGAAGTGAATTGTTGATGGTACCATAACCGCCTTCCATAAGGTCTTTTCCGTTTACATAGAATTTATTAATGGCATTTCCCTGATAAAGGATTGTTCCGTCGTTATTGACTTCAATTCCTGGGATCTTTTTCATTACATCTGCCAGAGTTCTGTCATTTTTACTGTTGAAAGCTTTAAGATCGTAAGAAATAGTGTCACCTCTTGCGGTAATCATTTTTGTTTTCAACTGTACTTCCTTAATTTCTGTAGCTTCAGACTGCATTTTGAAACTCAGGGTTTGATCAGAGTTACTGATTTGCTTTGTAAGGGGTTTTTGATTGAATGCTTTCACTTTAAGATCCACATTGGGTTCCGCAGAAGTAAAAGTTACTTTATATTCTCCTTTAGAATTAGTAATTCCATATGCCAGAATAGCGTCTTTTCCTGGTTCTTCTATGGTAACACTGGCGCTTGGTATGGCCACCCCGTCATCATCAGTAATCTTTCCTGAAACGGTCTTCTGCGCAAAAGTAAGCACAGTAAAGAAAAGCATCAGAAATAAAGAAATATTTTTTTTCATACCTATTATTTGCTCAATTAGTTAATCATTGTAGTTTTTTGTTACACTTCTTATAAAGATGGCTTTTATAAGTAAAAGTTAAATCTTTTATCACTACAAACATAGTTATAATTTTGTTTTTTACAAGCCGTAAAAAACAAATTGTTATTTCTTTTAAATTATTAACTATAATTAACAAAACAATTTTTGATTTTTTTGTGTTTTAACAAAAACATTATAGATAAATTATATCAAACCCCTATTTTTATTTTCCTCATATTGTCTGCTATAAAATTTATAATTTTATGATTTATTAAAAAAAATAATCCATAAAATAATTATTTCATATTAATCAATGATAAAAATTTTCATTCAATCTTTGACTGATTTTAGATCATTGATATAGCATAAAGTCATTTTTATTCTTTTTTTACAACAAAAACAGAAATTTAATCAATTAACAAAAAAAATAATATTTTTAACTATTCCAAATAGTAAAATCTGATTTGAATCATAGATTAAAAAAAAATTAAAGACGAGGATCGTTAACATTTATTTAATAATTTTGTCATATAAATTTACTAAAATGGGAATTATTTTAAAGCCTATAGATATTGTAGATGACATTTCCAAAGAGGAATTCTACGAAAAATATCTGAAGCCAAGAAGGCCCGTTGTCATCAAAAATATGGCAAAAAAGTGGCCTGCTTACCAAAAATGGACGATGGAATACATGAAGGAGGTTGTAGGAGATGTAGAGGTTCCTTTATATGACAGCTCAAAAGCAGATCCTTCTGCTCCCATCAATTCTTCTGCTGCAAAAATGAAATTTGGGGATTATATAGATCTCATTCAGCGGGAACCAACCGATCTCAGAATATTCCTTTTTGATCCTATAAAATACGCCCCAAATCTTTTGGAAGATTATATTTCTCCCAAAGAACTGATGGGAGGGTTTCTTGATAAATATCCTAATATGTTCTTCGGTGGAAAAGGATCTGAAACATTCCTTCATTTTGATATTGATATGGCGCATATTTTCCATACTCACTTCAACGGAAGAAAACATATTCTTCTTTTCGATTATAAATGGAGAGAAAGACTTTATCAAATACCCTATGCAACCTATGCACTGGAAGACTATGATATTGAAAACCCAGACCTTACAAAATTTCCGGCACTGGATGGCGTAGAAGGAATTGAATGTTTCCTGGAACATGGAGACACGTTATTCATGCCTACAGGATGGTGGCACTGGATGAAATATCTGGATGGAAGTTTCTCTATTTCTTTAAGAGCATGGGACAAATCATGGGCAGTAAAAGCACATTCCCTATGGAATCTTACCGTACAGCGTAAATTTGACGATGTTATGAAGTCTCAGTTTAAAAGCAAATACATGGACTGGAAAGAAAAGCTTGCTATTGAAAGGGCAGAAATCGCTTTAAAAAGGGGATTACCGAGATAAAAAAAAGACGTTTCAAATGAAACGTCTTTTTAATTCTATTATAAAATGCTATTTCTTAATCATTTTATAGCCTTTTTCTGTCTCTTTATCTTTAACCTTCACTATATAGTTTCCTGCTGCCAGTTCACTTACATTTACAGTTCCACTTTCTGAGTTCATCATTTCTTTTTTCACCAGTTTTCCGTTAAAGTCATAAATATTGACTTCAGATATATTAGTTTTATTTTTAATATGTACAATATCTTTTGCCGGATTTGGATAGATGGATGCACGGCTATTATCTGCTTTTGCATCAGAAACCGACAGACTGTTTGCTGAAATCTGGAAATCATCTATCCCGATAAACCAGACATCTTCTGTGGTGGAATAGAAAGCAATATAAATTGTTTGTCCTACATAAGGAGTCAGGTCGTACGTATACTGATTCCATGAAGTAGGAGGTTTTAAAGCAGCGACAAGCGTATTGGTAAGGCCTGCGACGGTGGGAGTTGTTGTTGAGACTTTTACATCCACTGTCTCAGCAAGCCCGGCTCCTCTGTTTCTTGCCCAGAAAGTAAGCTTATCTGATACTCCCGCAGTGACCACTATAGCAGGGCTGATAACATAATCATCATGGGCAGTACTGCCATATTCCAATCCCAGAAAGTGGGTTCCTGAATGAGGTGCATTGAATGAAGAATCATAGGAATCCCAGGTTTCCCAGGTTCCGGGATCTCCTCCATTAATTACCGTCCAATCGGCAGGCATTGTTGCCGAATCAAAACTTTGAGAATATTGTGCTAACAGACCTATTGGTATAAAGCACAGCAACGTTACGAATTGATAAATTTGTTTCATAGTGTTTATTTTTGATACTAATTTAATAAAAAACAAAGACATTGATTAACAAATCGTTACAAAAAAAACAAAAATAATCAGACTTTTTATGAAAGAACTCTACAACACCCTATAAACAGGATATTGTCTGAAAGTCTTTTCTTCAAAATAAGGGGAATGTCTGTAAATCCAATCCAATTGTGATTCTACGTCTTCAGATAATTTTTTATCGGATGCTTTCGCTGCTTCAAAGGCTTCTTTCAATTTTTTATCTTTTTTTAGCAGTTCAGCAGCCGTATCTTCAAAAATATAGGCGGAATAGTATTCTTTCTGGGCTAAAATTCCATCGAAGAAATTCCAGTTAAAAAACGAGTCTAATGCCTCAGGCTCAAGTGTTTCTATGACATATTTTACACCAGGCTGATTGGTAGAAACCAAATAGTCTCCAGCGGAAAAAGTTATATTCTTACGAGAGGTGTCTACGGTAGTTTCAAAATGCAGATAATGACCTTCATAGGGATTTTTAACGGTTTTGAAGTCTTTGATTTTATAAGATTCAACCGCTAAAGTACTGTCTTTCTGAATCGGTCTCATCTGAATATTATTTCTTCTGAATTCTTCAATTACGCGGTATTGTGACCGGGGAATCACATAATATTTGGGAATAGTAATATACCCTGTTGGGACAGCGGTAGTAAAGAGCTTGATATTTTTTGTAAAAGGTTTGTTTCTGTCATAATACAGCCTTGGCTTTCCGGAAACTTCACTGGGTTTGTATTTTCCTTCATAGCCTTTAAAATTCATAGTAGAGAACTTCGTAGAGTCTATTTTCCAACGGATACCATATTGTTTTCCAGCCTGATATTGTTTTAAATTTTCAAAACGAAGTTGTTTTATGGTGTGATAATCTTTGTCTAAATTCTGAAGGTTGACCAGCATATATTTGTAAGTAGCATCTACTCTTTTATCATAAGGTTTCAGCATATGGGTTTCAGGAACGGTTCCTAAAGAATTGAAGAGGGAAGCATATCCTGTGGAATATCTCGGAGAATCTTCAAATGAAGCAAATCCTACTTCGGGAACATCTCCATGAATGTTCACATAAGGTGTACTTTCATAGCCGAGTTTCTTCATATCCTCAAGGTTTTTAACCTGATAATCATTATAGAAATAAGTTCCCAAAGTATTTCCAAGACGTTCTTTAAAGGTAGAAATATAAGTAAATGTATATTGATAATCAGCTCCATTGCTGACATGATTATCAATAAAAACATCTGGTTTTAACCATTGGTAAATCTCCTGAAAACTTCTGGCGTTTTTGGAATCTGCCTTAATAAAGTCTCTGTTCAGGTCATAATTTCTTGCATTTCCTCTGAAACCATATTGTTCCGGACCATTCTGATTGGCTCTGGAATAGGAGCCTCTGTTCAGCATTCCACTGACATTATAGGCGGAAATAGCGGCAATGATAAAGTTCTGTGGAGTTTTAATCTTTTGGGTGGCAAGATCTCTCATCAGCATCATGGTTGCGTCTATTCCGTCCGGTTCTCCCGGATGAATACCGTTGTTGACGAAGAGAACGGCTTTATCTTTTCTTAATTTTTCAAGGTCTTTTTCAGCAAAAGGATTATAGACCACCACATAAATGGGTTTTCCGTTATCATCTTCTCCTTTTTTAAGGTATTGAATAGTATTAAAATTTTTAGCCAGATCCTGGTAATAGCTATTCATTTCATCATAGGTAACGGTCTGGTTGCCATTTCTTTTTTCAAAAGGGGTCTGAAATGATTTTTGAGCAAAAAATAAGGTAGAACTCAGGGTGAATAAAAGATATTTCAGTTTCATGGAAGTCATATTTTCAGACTTTAAAAGTAGTTATCTTTTGTGAGAAATAAGGATATGTGGGCAGCCAAAAATTGTGAAAAGATGAAAGGTAAAATTATTTTTTAAACAGAAACCTCACGGGTTTTGAAAACCCGTGAGGTTTGATTAATAATATGACCAGAAGCCAGTTTATCTGTTTAATGCTCTTAATTTCTTCCTTTTTCATCCGGATAGAGAGAGGGAAGCGGATCACTTTGCCAGAATTCTTTGGTATCAATATCCATGATGGATAAAGATCCGGTATAGGCAGCTCCGGTGTCCATATTCCAGATATTGGCTTTGTTGGCCGGTGTTGAAATCCCAATATCAAGAGTAGGAGTATGCCCTATAAATATTTCTTTGTATAAAAGCAGTCTTTTGGGATACAACGCTGAATTCTTTTCCAGTTTTTTATCCATTGCTACAGCCGTTTCCCAAAGAGTTCTGTCCCATCTGTAATTACTGGAATAGACTTCCTTTTCCGGGCCGTGCATGGAGGCATATCCAGCATGAATAAACAGGCGGTTCTGATCATCAACATGATAATTTTTCATTCTTTGGAAAAATTCCAGATGAATATCCAGATCTTCCGGGAGATAATCTGCATAGCTTTCCATGGTACTTTTTCCTCCATTGAAGAGCCATACGTCAGGTTTTTGCCCCAATGCCAGCCAGTCTTCACACCAGGCATCATGATTTCCTTTGATGAAAATGCATTTCTGTTTTTTGGAAAGTTCGATTAAGAACTGTATAATTTGGGAGGACCCGCTCCATCCGTCTACATAATCTCCCAGGAAAATCAGTTGATCACTTTGCGTAACTTCAGCTCTTTCAAGAACCTGCTGTAAAGCTTTAGATCCTCCGTGAATGTCTCCTATGACTAATGTTCTGCTCATTTTACTTTGAAATATATTTTGCATCTACAAAATCCGTCAGCCAGACTCCGTTTGCAGACTGATAAAAAGATAGTCCATCTTTATGCATTGTTCCGGTTCTGATGGTAAGAATCACTGGTTTGCCGTGTCTCATTCCAACCTTTGTAGCCGTCTCTTTATCAGCACTTAAGTGTACATGTTGGCGGGTTCTTTTTTCAATTCCTTTTTCTAAAATTGAAGAAATATTATTTTTTGCTGTACCGTGATAAAGAAATTCAGGAGGCTGTAATGTCTCCAGAGCAAGATCTATATCAATAGAATGTCCCTGGCTGGCTCTGATCATGGTTTTATCTTCATTAAAAGCAAAGCGTTTTTTATTATTGGTTTCTACTACCTCATCCAGTTCTTCAGGAGTAAAATATATTCTTTTCTTTGCTGATTTTGCTCTCAACTCTTCTATATCTGCCCAACCGTTTTCATCCAACGAAAGTCTAATGCTTTCTGGTTGATGTCGTAAGATCAGGCTTAAAAATTTACTTATTTTTTTCTTTTCTATTTCATTCATGATGTGTGTTTTAATTCATTAATTTATGGTGTAATTTCTCACACAATGCTTCAATATCATCCTTTTTCACCAGCTCAGCAAACCATTCCTCAGGAATATTTTCAAATCCATAATAAATTCCGGCAATACCTCCGGTGATGGCTCCTGTTGTATCTGTATCTTCTCCGAGGTTGACGGCTTTCAAAACTGCTTCAGAATAGCTTTCTGAGTTTAGAAAACACCAAAGGGAAGCTTCGAGGCTATGAAGAACATAACCTCCAGAACTTATTTCCTCCTCCTGCAACGTATGCAAAGGAGCTAAATCATATTCCCCAACTTTTAGCCCTAAAATCCGATGAAATTTATCCATTTCATTTTGTGAACAAATAGGATTACAATCCAAAAATTCACAAACTGTTTTCTGCATTGCCCTATATGCTTCCCATTTATCTTTTCCTTTTAGAATTTCCAAAGCAAATTCTAAATAAATAAAACAGGCTAAAATAGAACGGATATGTCTGTGTGTAATAGACGAAACGTCTTTTATAATATCAAAGCGTTTCTCAATAGGAAAATCCTTGATATAAAATAATATCGGAATGATCCGCATTAAAGATCCGTTTCCATTATCGAACTCCGAATTTCCTCCGCATAAAGTAGGAGAAATACCTTTTCCAACTTTATAAATTGCTTGTGATGTTGCAATACCTATGTCAAAAACCTTTCCATGAGGAGTCCATATTTCCGCATTGTACCATTGTAAAAATTTCAATGCCATATCTGCAAGGTCATATCCTTTACATAAACTATCTGCAAGACACAATGTCAAAGAACCATCATCACTCCATGTTCCTGCAGGCTGGTAATGGGTTCCTAAAGCACGCATTTTAGTGACTGGTGAACGCTTAAGCTGTTCTCTACTTCTAAATTCTACAGGAACACCAAGAGCGTCTCCGATACAGACGCCCATGATTCCTGCTTTTACTTTATTTTCCATCAGGCAAGGTTTACCAGTTTATCAAACAACAGCTTCATTCCTCGGGTTGCGGTTTCTTTCATCACTACAGCTCTTTGTCCATATCCAAATCCTGTTTCATTAGGATTGATAACAATTAAAAGACAGTCGTCTTTAATATCATGAATCAGCCCTGCAGCCGGATATACCTGCAAAGAAGTTCCGATTACCAGTAAAATATCTGATTCTCTGACAATTTCCCGCGCATTCTGATATAAAGGGACATCTTCTCCAAACCAAACGATAAAAGGTCTTAATTGTGCACCATCTTCTGCTTTATCACCGATATTGATATCCTTTTTTTGGTCATAAATCAGTTTCTTATTGCTGCATGAGCATGATTTAAATAATTCTCCATGAATATGAAGGATATTGGTAGATCCTGCTCTTTCATGAAGATCATCAATATTCTGGGTAATAATCTGAACTTCAAAATGTTTTTCCAGCTCTGCCAGTAATTGGTGAGCTTCGTTGGGCTGTACTTCATGCAGCTGGCGCCTTCTCTGGTTGTAAAATTCCAGGACCAAAGCTCTTTCTTTTCTCCATCCTTCCGGACTTGCCACATCCGTTACATTATGATTTTCCCAGAGACCGTCTCCGTCTCTGAAGGTTTTTATTCCGCTTTCGGCACTGATTCCTGCGCCGCTTAATATGGTTAGCTTTTTCATTGGTTTAATCTAATAGTTTTTTGTAAATCATTTCATTTTCATCATCAAAGCAAACAAAAATAACTTTCTCAATAATATCTGAATGAAATTTTCTGACCTCGTCTACCGCAATTTTTCCTGCCAGTTCTTTTGGAAATCTGTATACACCTGTACTGATATTGGGAAAAGCAATGGTTTTTACACCAAGATTTTCAGCCAATTTCAATGAATTATGGTAACAATCTGCCAGAAACTTAGATTCTTTTTCTTCATTTCCATTCCAAACCGGGCCTACCGTATGGATAACATATCTGGCCGGAAGATTTCCTGCACCAGTTATTACAGCTTCACCAGTATTGCATTTGCCTTGTCTGTTTCTAATTGCTCTGCATTCTTCTAATATATCCGGACCTCCAGCTCTGTGAATGGCTCCATCTACCCCGCCTCCACCAAGTAAAGACGAATTGGCTGCATTGACAATTGCATCAGCATTGATCTTTGTGATATCTCCTTTTATTAATTCAATTTTCATTTTAAATTGAGTTTTTTGTTTAAAACCTCATCATCAAATAATAGTGGCTTTTCTTCAGGAATGATCAGATTATTCAAATCATCATTCAATACAAACTGGTATTGTTCCTTTACAAAATCTGAAATATTTTCAATGAGAATAATATCTTTCTTAGCAAAAGAACGAGTAAATTCATTCCGCAAGCCAATCTGTATGGCTCGTCGTTCCAGTTTATTTCCAAAAGGATCATGATCCGGATCCCACTGCAGCCTTACTGAGGATTCTTTTACCTGATCCTGCCATTCTTCTCTTGAGATTCCAAGCTTTTTATGATAAGAGGAATATACTGCATTTTCCAGATATTTTATGAAGGCTTCTTTCTTCAAATGAATTGCCAGAACACATTCCTGATCTTCTTTTCTTCCCCAGCCATTCCTGTACATCATCCAAAGAAAATTAGGCTTTATCCACGTCATTCTTTCCAGACTAAAACTTCCGCCAAAGAATTGGTTTTTAACAGCAAATTCTCCTATCTCCTTTCTATATGATTGGTACACTATAATTTTTTCATCATCATATTGAGCCATGATATGATACCCTTGTTGAGGCCAGTCCCGAAATTGTTCTTTATATTTTTTTACTTTGATGTTCATTCTATTTCTTCAAATGGTTTCAGCATTTCTTCTTTCTTGGTAAGCACCGCGAAAACCACTCTCTTAAATTTATTTTTATATTTTCCCTTGATATATTTTCTGAATAATCCTGCAATATCATTTGGATCATTTTTGAAAACACCGCATCCCCAAGCTCCTAAGATCAGGACTTCATTTCTTTGCTGTAAAGCCAATGAAAGCATTTTATCCATTCTAAGATCCATTGCATCGAGAATTTCATGTGCTCTTTCCGGTTCCTGACGTTTTACTACACCTGCATTGACTGCCGGAGAAGTGATAAAATTACACAGTACGGGTTTAGGAAGCAACTCACCCTTATCTTTCCTGAAAACCGGAACTTTGGGGCTGTAAATCATTGTATCTGTGTAAAAACAGGATTCCATTGCACGGTGAATCGTATAATAATCCCATGCCTGAAGTAAGCTTTCATATAAACCTGAGGTTCTTGCCAGGCTTTCTTCCTGTGCTTCTGCTCCGTTGATAAAACCTCCGCCCGGATTTTTTGCTGATGCAAAGTTCAGACACATAATTTTCCCCTGATTTTCTTCTTCGGCTAATTGTAAAATTGCTTTTAAAGAACTGCATTTCCAGGTTTCAATTTTTGTGTCAAAACTGGCTTCCGGCATTGTTGATTCTTTCATTTCAGAAAGTTGTTCCGGGGTGAAAAGAACGGTTTCTTTTTTACAGATTTCCAGTTCTTTTTCTATAGTTATTTTTTCGTTATGTTCGTTGATATAATATTTTTTGGCGAGGATATCCAAGGTATCTTTTGCCATTCCTTTATTTGTCATTGTTAGTTTTTTAATATTAGACATCAATTCTTCCAACTCACTATTCGCAGCTTTCTCAAATTCATCTCCTATAAATACTTTGGTTACTTTGATGTTTCCTACAATTGCCTTATTAAAACCATCCAACTCTTCTGATGGCACCCATAGTTCGTTGTGGTTTCTTGCTCCTACATTCTGTGCAGGATATTGATCTGCAACTTCACCCAATACCTCAAACTGGGTTACAAAACCAAGATAGTTTCCGGCTTCATCTCTGGTGTTCCATTTTTCGGCAATCTCTGAAGCATAGTTTTCATCAAGAACGGGATAAAAAATAGGCTGCCATTCTAATCTAGGAGGAAATTTTCTAAATCCACTTTCTATAATTAAGATCATTTCTTTTTCTCCTACGGGTCTGTATAATGTTGTAGTTTTCATGGTTATTATTTTTTCAATCATTAATCATTCTTCTATTAAATATAAAATTAATACTTGTATCTGCAGGATTTAAAAAATCTGTTTAAAATCTTTTGAATACGGAGAATATGATCCATAGACTGCATCAAATTCTATATCCAGATTTTCTAGTTTAAATTTCTCATCTAGCTGATCTAAACAGGTAACAACAAGCTTCTTTTTAACCGGAGATACATACGCTCCATCCAGTTTTAAGGCATAATTCAAAAGGTTATAATCTATTTCTCCTGTTCTTAAACCCTTCTGATATTCATTAAATGTACAGGTTTCTTCTTCATTATTTTTCAGGTTCATTTCTTTTTCACTGCTCATCCAGCCGTTTCCGTGGCGGGTGCCGTAACTTCTGGTCACATAATACATTTCAATATCTTCAATTTTTAAAAGCTTACAGATTTCGTATGCATTTTTTGACCTGGTATGAGCATAGGTCACATTGGGAAAAACACCATGATCCATATCGAGTAAAATACCCTGACTTCCTTCAAAAATAAGGTGATCAAAGCAAGCCAGGTAGCTATAATCATCTATTTTCCAATCAATACTGTCAATAGCTTCTAAAAAAGGGTGCAAAAGTTCACTGATCTCACTTTCATCTACAAAACCGTAATAATAAGCGATTCCTTTTAGTTTTTCCATCAGCATTTCTCTCGGAGCAATCAGGTCTATAGCAAACAGTTTATAAGGACTTTCATGCCTTTTCATAGTTGCTCCTATTCCTTTTCCACAAGTTCCGTGTTCCAGATTTCTTGCATTGGTTCTGTTCTGCCATACGTCAAAAGGAGTCGTAACCTTTGCCAATGGATGAATATGAAGTTCAATATTTCCGTTCTTTGTTTTTAATTCTTCTCTCTCATTGAGCAGAAAAACAGGATGAATGGTACAATGCTCAGTGAAGTAAGAGGGTAATCCGCGAAGAGACCCGCTGGCAAAACTTGAATGTACATGCTTTTTATCATCAATCATCACCGTATGGGCAGCCTGCTGACCCCCTGAAAAGCGGATTACAACCGCCTCCGGGTTCTTTGAAGCCAAAAAATCTGTTGTAATCCCTTTTCCTTCATCACCAAAACCAAGTCCTATTACTATCTGTGCCTTTTTCATGTCCTTTTTTTTTGAAAGCCTTTGCCATCTTCATTTATGTTTTTAATTTCCTTGATGGCAATTGCTCTGTTTTAAAGCATTTGAAATTGATCTAATCCTTCTGTTTCTGTTGTTCCAAAGGTTTGATTTTTAAATTTATTGCAGATGATTTCTTTAATAACATTCGGAATTTCTCTGTGATCTTCTATGGAGATACAATTTTTTCCCAATAGTTCTTTCCACCCTCTGTCTGCTCTCAGCGCCTGATCTGAATGTAAAACACTGATATGGTATACTTCGTACTTCTTCTTTACTTCTTCCAGCAATTCAAGATGAGTATAAGTTTGCTGTCCTTTTCCCATAATTTCTCTGATGGCGGAAGCAGGAAGCGTTTTTAAACAGGGTTCATCACCAACGGTAAACAGTAATCCTTTTTGCTTTCTTTTTTCAAAGGCATCTGTTCTGGTATGAAAAGCAGCAAAATACCAGGCTAAAAGATAGCTTTCTCCGGCATTTCCACCTCCACCTGATTCAATATAAGTACGGGTGAGCCACATATCCAATTCTGCGTCCCCTGATTCAAACTGGCCAACCTGTAGCGGGTAACCATCGCATTCATGATCTCCGATTCCAAGAAACAACAAGGCCGGATCAGGAACACCTCCCTGAATAATTCCTCCCATTAGTTTTGGTAATCCATCTCTGATCAGTTCGTGAGGAATATGTCCCATGCTTCCGGTAACATCCAATCCCAAAATAATCGGAACTGAGTTGGGGTGAACTTCTGAGTCTCTGGATTCTCTGAAGGAAATTCCGTGAGGATTCATCGATTCATGAGCCATTCTTTTGGCATTCTGGGTAAAAATTTCACCCGCGGATTTTGTTCCGTAACCTGCTTTTCTTGCTCTGTCATAACGAGCGTCTAAATCGTATCTTGTACTTCCCATGACTATACTATTTTTCCAAATAAATATTCAAATCTCTTTTGGGTAACTTCAAGCTGAATATTCAGATTTCTGATTGTTAATGATAATTCTATGTCTTTCTGAACGAATGCTTCGGGATTAAAATCCGCAAAAGTCAGACTGTTCCTGTCTAAAGGACTGATATCAATAAGCCCTTCCTGTTCGCGCTCAAGTCTTTTGATTTTTAATTCGATATCTTCAACTCTGCGTTTGTAGATCAGTTCGGAATCTGCTCCGATGATCCTTGCACGGTCTTCTCTGATCTGATCATTATTTCTTTGTAATGATTCGATAAATCTTGGTTTTAATTCATCTTCCACGATCAATTATTTTTATTTGTGTTAATATTACGCTAATTAAACAAGACATAATAACGCCTCTCTTTTTTCCGGATGATTTAAATTTTTGAATACATTACATCTGTTCTCAAAACATATTTCAATCCGCTGATCAGAGTTTTTCCTTCATGCCTTAACGGATGGTGAAAAATAAGTGCGGTTCCTTTCTTCGGAGCTACTGTAAAAAGGTTTTCAAATTCTGTTTCTCCTCCTTCAAAATCATCATTCAGATAGATCATAAAGGTGTAAAAGCTTTTCTCATTTTCATTTCTGATATAGCTTCCATCTCTGTGCATTTTAAACTGTTGTCCGGGAGCATATCGATACACTCTAAGCATTTCATTAAAGTTAAGAAGCTGATATCCATCTTGTTCCTGAGGTAGAAATTCAGATGCTTTTTTAAACAGACCTTCAGCCATTGTTTCATCAAAGATCATTAGCCTATCATTATTTCTGACTCCTTTATTCATCTGCTGGCGTCCAAATACATTAATCTTTGCTTCTTCAAAAACTTTTTCCTGCGAAAGACTGATATAATGATCACATTCTGTTTCGGTAAGAAAATCTTCAATCAGAAATATCTGTGGGTGTAGTTCTATTTTTTCCATGATTCCTATTTTGTGTTGGTGTTGTTTTTTACTTTCTTAATTCATCTCTTACTTCCATCAAAGCAAATCCTAAAAGATTTTCTCCGTTCCAGAGTAAAGGATTTTCTGCTCTGCTGTCTGTTTCCAGCATCCCAATTCCCCAGATTCTGTCATACGGACTCGCTTCTACAAGAATTTTATCTACGGTTGACAAAAGAAAGTCTTTAAATTTCTGATTTTGAGAGAATTTTAAAAGATTTCCCTGGGTTACAATTTCATACTTATGCTCGTCCCAAAGTATCGGATTAAAGTTTTTTACTTTTCGGCCTAAAGCTTTTGCCTGGTTGGGAGTTGCCGCCTTTAAGATTTCTTCTTCTGTTTCAGGATCATTAAATAATCTTGCTTTTCCGGCCATCATATAGTGTTCTGCCGTTTTATATATGATCCCGTTTTCTTCAAATTTTCCAGGATACCATTGGCTAAAACATGATTTGGTGACAATATCTTTTGCGGTATGCCCCCAGAAAAAAAGAAATTTTATTCTTTCCTTCTTTTGAAAACGTTCTGTAATATTCTGTAAGGTGTAATTCATGATTGTGTTATTTTTACACAAATTTAAAATAATATCAGTCTTTGCACCAAATTTATTTGTGTTAATTTTACGCTAATAAATATAAACAATTGATTTTCAATTATAAAAATTTATTTTTTCAAACCATGAATAACTCAAATTTTAATCACAAATGACACAAATCTTTAGTATGCTTAGGCTAAAGCCAATTGAATTGATCATAAAAAAACGGGCTAAAGCCCGTTTCTATTGAATGCATTATTTATTAATTTTTTAATACAATTCTTTATTACTCCTAATATATTTGTGAAGATTTGTGTGAATCTATTTGTGAAATTTGTGTTTAAAAAACTATTTAATTTCAAAATAAAAGCCCTGTTCTTCAAGCTCTTTATATTTCTCTTTATTGAATGTAAAAAGCTTACCAGGCCTGCCGCTGCCTTCTTTTTTAACATTATTGGTTTCATTAAGCAGTCCGTAACTCATGATTTTCTTACGGAAATTTCTCCTGTCTATTTCCTGACCTACAATTGTTTTATAAAGATTTTCAAGGTCTGAGAAGGGAAATTCTTCATTGAGAAGATTGAAGCCGATTGGTTGATATTGAATTTTTGTGCGAAGTCTTTTTAAAGCAGTCTCAATAATTGTTTTGTGGTCAAAAGCCACTGAAGGAAGTTTATTAATACTGAACCATTGTGCATCTTCTGCATCAGAATCTGCAAACAGTTCATGATAAGATGGGTTCACAAGCCCCAGATAAGCTATAGAAACCACTCTGTTCCTCGGATCCCGGCCCAGATTACCAAATGTGTAGAGTTGCTCCAGAAAATCAGGCTTTATGCCTGCTTCTTCATAAAGTTCCCGTTTTACCGCATCATCTACGCTTTCCTCATCAAGAACAAGCCCTCCCGGAAGCGCCCAGCCTCCTTTAAAAGGTTCGATATTTCTTTTAATAAGAAGGATCTGAAGATCTTTTTTATCAAAATATCCGAAAATGACGGCATCTACAGCCACTTTTATATCCTGTATTTTTTTTGGAGACTCCATAAATTAATTTGCGTTATGAATACACAAAGTTACAATTTATGCCCAAATTAAAAAATAATTTCGTTTATAATAAAAGTTTTATCTTTAAGTTATCATTCTAACCATCTTAAAACTAAATTATTATGAAAAATGTATTAACAATTCTTTTTATTGTTTTTTTATTAACAGCATGTGAGAAAGGAAAAACAACTGCAGCCAATACTGCTGACAAAGCCGATTCTGCTTCGACTTCTGAATGGAAACCTGTAGATTCCGCAACAGCCATGAAAGACTGGATGGCATACTCAACTCCGGGAGAAATGCAAAAAATGCTGGCCAAATCTGACGGAACCTGGACAGGAGAAACTACCATGTGGATGGAAAACGGAGCAAAACCTATGATGAGTAAATCTGAAGCTACCAATAAAATGATGTTTGGCGGACGTTATCAGATCACAAATCACAAAGGTGACTTTATGGGAATGCCATTTGAGGGTATGAGCATTGTAGGATATGACAACGCAAAGAAGAAGTTTGTCAGTACTTGGATAGACAATATGGGAACCGGAATCATGCATAGCGAAGGAGATTGGAATGCTTCCACAAAATCAGTTGAATTTAAAGGAAAAATGACTGATCCTTCAAGACCTGGAAAAGATTGTGACTTCAGAGAAGTATTCACCTTTGTAGATGACAATAATCAAAAGCTGGAAATGTACGGCCCTGATTCCAAAACAGGGAAAGAGTACAAAACAATGGAAATAAAGTATACCCGTAAAAAATAAACAAAAAAACCGCTTCTGATGAAGCGGTTTTTATTTTATAATGAATTAATCATTCAGTTTTAATACAGCCATGAACGCTGATTGTGGTACTTCTACTCTACCAATCTGCTTCATTTTCTTCTTACCTTCTTTCTGCTTTTCCAATAGCTTACGCTTTCTGGAGATATCCCCACCATAACATTTTGCAGTAACGTCTTTTCTTAAGGCCTTAATAGTTTCTCTTGCGATTACTTTAGTCCCTAATGCAGCCTGAACAGCAATATCAAACTGTTGTCTCGGAATCAGCTCACGAAGCTTTTCACACATTCTTTTACCGATATAATAAGCATTAGAATCGTGAATCAATGAAGATAGTGCATCTACCATATCACCATTGATCAGGATATCCATTTTTACAAGCTTGGAAGCTCTGAATCCGATTGGGTGATAATCGAATGAAGCATATCCCTTAGAGATTGATTTTAATCTGTCATAGAAGTCGAATACAACTTCAGCAAGCGGCATATTGAAAATCAATTCCACTCTTTCTGATGTTAAATAACTCTGGTTAACGATTTCTCCTCTTTTTTCGATACATAAGGTCATTACTGCTCCTACGAAATCGGATTTTGTAATGATTGAAGCCTTGATGAAAGGTTCTTCTACTCTATCCATTGTTGAAGGATCCATCATTTCAGACGGATTGTTGATCAGAATCGGAACTTCAGGTTCTTTTTTAGTATATCCAAAATATGAAACGTTCGGTACTGTTGTGATTACGTTCATATTAAACTCTCTGTCAAGACGTTCCTGAACGATTTCCATGTGAAGCATTCCTAAGAATCCGCAACGGAAACCAAAACCAAGAGCAGCAGAACTTTCCGGTTCAAAAACCAAAGAAGCATCATTAAGTCTTAATTTTTCAAGGGAGAACCTAAGCTCCTCAAAATCCTCAGAATCAATTGGATAAATCCCGGCAAATACCATTGGCTTTACTTCCTCGAATCCATCGATAGGGCCTTCAGCTGGTTTTTCAAAAGAAGTGATGGTATCTCCTACTTTTACCTCACGGGCATCTTTAATTCCGGAAACCAGGTACCCTACATCTCCACACTGAATGGTTTTCTTCGGAACCTGTTTCAATTTCAATGTTCCTACTTCATCAGCTCCATATTCTTTTCCGGTTGCGAAGAACTTAATCTTTTCGTTCTTAGTAATGCTTCCGTTCACCACTTTGAAATAGGCTTCAATACCTCTGAACGGGTTGTATACAGAGTCAAAAATCAGGGCCTGAAGCGGTCCGTCAGGATTTCCTATCGGTGCAGGAATTCTTTCTACGATCTGCTCCAAAAGATGATGAACACCTTCTCCTGTTTTTCCTGAAACTCTCAATACATCTTCATATTCACATCCGATAAGATTCATAATCTCATCTGTTACTTCTTCAGGATTTGCAGACGGAAGGTCAATTTTATTTAGAATCGGAATGATTGTCAAATCATTTTCCAATGCCAGATACAGGTTACTGATGGTTTGTGCCTGAATACTCTGTGCAGCATCTACGATAAGAAGTGCTCCTTCACAGGCAGCAATAGAACGGGATACTTCATAAGAAAAGTCAACGTGTCCCGGTGTATCAATAAGGTTTAAAATATATTTTTCTCCTTTATACTCATAATCCATTTGGATGGCGTGTGACTTGATTGTAATCCCACGTTCTTTCTCCAAATCCATATCATCAAGCGTCTGAGACTGTAATTCTCTTTGGGTCACGGTATTCGTATACTCCAATAGACGGTCTGCCAGGGTACTTTTACCGTGGTCGATATGAGCGATTATGCAAAAATTTCGTATGTTTTTCATTTAAGAATCTTGTAATTTGCAAAGATAAGAAAATGCAAGAGAATTTTTCATTCTTAATTCTTTCTTTTAACTGAAACACAGATAACAATAAGAAGAGAAGTTAAATTTTTCTCTTTTTTTCAATATTATTTTGCTTTCCCAAAGTCATCCGGCAACAAATAATTTCCTGTAAAAGGATCAAGATAAACTTTAGGGCCCAAAGTATTCTTCTTTTTATTCGACCCGCTGATATCAATAACTGCTCCAATAACACCACCAACCAGACCACCTGCAGCAACACCAATTGTAACACTACTTGCAGTTGTTTCAGGAAATAATTCTGCTTTTGTTACTTCAATAAAAATGCCGTTCTCATCTTTAAAAATCTCAGTATAACCAACAGGAATATTTTTATATGCTATCCCTTTATGCACAAAAGCATAAAAATGTCTTATTCCCGTTTTCTCATCTCCTTTTACTGCCTTTGTAACAACTCCTTTATCATTAGCTTGTAAAGCAAATCCGGGTTCAGGATTATGAGTAAAAAAACTATAATAATCTTTGTACACGCCATCTTTCAATTCGTTTGCTTTTAGGATATTAAGTTTTTCTTTTAATACAGAGGCATAGTTAGGAAGATCATTTTCTGAAATACTAAATTCCCAAGGTTCTCCTTTATAAGATTCTTTAAACAGGTCAGTAAGAATTAAAGTCGTTTTTCTTGCCAGACTTTGTGCCAGATATGGTGTTGTACGGGATGAAACAATTGCTACCGTATCTTTTCTGTCAATAAAATGATATCCGTCTTCTTTTTTAAGGAATGTACTCGCTCTTAATTCAAGCTTTCCTATAGAGTACTTTTCTTTTTTGTCTTCTGAAATATTCAACCTTTCCAGCAAAAGAACCATGTCATTACTTCCTCTTACCGGATTGTATTTATAAAACCAGTCTTCTATGTCTTTAGCGGCATTATTTTCGAAAACAACTTTCACCTCGTCCTTATGATACATAACTGTACCAACTTCCTGGCTGGCTCTCTGATCTATCACCATAAGGCTTTTAACAAAGTTTTTGTTGTCTTTAATAGATTTTGAAAGATCAATCGTTTCTATTTTCTGTCCAAATAATACTATCGAAAATAATAAAAAGAAAAGCGTTTTTTTCATAAGTGATACTTTCCGGTAAAAGTAATTTTTTTGTTGTAAAATTAAACGGCTCTCACAGAAAGATCTGTAAGAGCCGTCCAACATTAAAAAAATAAACTATTATGGGTTTTGTTTAGGTCCCGAAGCATTATTGTTTCCGTGAGGTTTTCTTTCATCCATTTTATCTTTCATCATTTTCTCAGATTGAAACAGCTTCAGAACTTTTTGGCAGGGAATTACCTGCTGCATTTTTTCTGCATATTTTTTTCTGTTATCCAATAACTTTTGTCCTACTTCAAAGCTTTGCTGCAATTTTGCTTTTGCTTCTTCATCCGTTAAAGTTTCAGGATCAAAACTTGAATTAAACTGACTTTTTATTTGTTTCTGGCTGTCCAGATATTCGTTATACAGTTGTGTAAATTCTGCTTTATCACCTGGATCAACATTCAGATTATCCATGATCATATTGTTCCTGAATTTCTTAAGGAGCTCTTTTCTCTCTTCCGGAGAAAGATTATTGATGACTTCCTTTCTTTGCTTAGGATCCATCTTTTTCCAGTCGTAATCAGTTCTTTGGGCATTTAATCCAAAGCCATAAATAATCAAAAACGTCAATAATATCTTTTTCATTTTCTTTTAATTATAAATATCCAAATAAACGTCCTGAGTCGAATTACTTGCTAACTCTGCAATTTCAGAATTAGAAAACGAGTCCAGATATTCATTCATTTGTGTTTCTTCTTTTTTCTTTACGGTTTTCACCTGTTTTGGTGCCTCAATTGTTTTTTCAGTTTCGTTTACACTTTTATAAGCATAACTATCATTATTCTTTTGATTTTCAACTGTTTGATCATTATTTTCAACAGAAGTTAAATCAGATTTTAAAGTTTCATAAGCGAGCTCACCTTCAGTTTTGGGTTCTTTGGTATTGGCTGCATATGCTGTTTCAGAATTCAATTCTTTTTGAACAGAATCATTATCCGAATTGAAAACATAAGTTGCTCCAAAAATCAAAGCCAGTGATGCCGCTGCGGCATACATCCAGTTCAGCTTAAAGACAGGTGCTTTTTTACTTGTCTTTATATCATTCATAACGTTCTCCTGAATATTTTTAAACATATTATCAGGAACTGTGTAAATGTTCTTACGCTCTAATTTTTCTATGTCGAACTCTTTCATCTTTGTTGGGGTCAAAAATTATCTTTCGTAATTTTCTTTAATATAATCTTCTATCTTCTGTTTGGCATAATGATAATTTGTTTTCAGAGTTCCTACTGACATATCTACAATTTTTGATATTTCTTCGTAGGGCAAATCATCATAATACCGCATCATAAATACCAGTTTCTGCTTCTCGGGCAGGCTTTGTATAGCGCTCTGCAGCAAAATCTGTATTTCTTCGGCATCTCCTTCTGTATTGTCGGCCACAAGATTCTGCATGTGATACTCAGGATCTTCATCAGTTTTCTGCATCTTCTTCATTTTGTTCACCTGCTGTAATGCTTCGTTGGTTGCAATTCTGTACAACCAGGTATACAGCTGGCTATCATTTTTGAACTGATGAAAATTTTGATAAGCTTTAATAAAAGTTTCCTGCAAAGTATCCTGTGCAAGATCTCCGTCCACAATAATTCTTCTTATGTGCCAGTACAATCTGCTTTGATAGGCATCCATCAAGGCCCGGACACCTTTATCCTGGGTCCGTGGATTCTGCATCAACGAAATAATTTCCGCGTCCTTAATCTTCATAAGATGCCTTCATTGTTTTGGATTACAAAAATAGCTGAAAGTTAAATTAAAAACTCAATTTTCAATTTAAATATTAAAAATAATATGAGACACTTACGCAATAAACGTGCCTATATTGAAGTACTGAATTTCTGAAATCATCTTCCTTTCCCGGCTCGGCTTAAAATCTTATATTTGTTATATGCAAATTGTAATCATTGGTTCCGGAAATGTTGCCTATCATATGGCAAAAGCTTTTACTTTGAAAAGCATTCCCCTGGCCCAGATTTTTGGCAGGAACGAAAAAGAATTAAGTAAGATTTCAGAAGAATTAAACATTCCTTATTCCACAGATCATCTGGAGGAGGCAGATCTTTATATCATCTGTGTAAGTGATAATTCTGTAGAAGAAGTTTCAAAGATCATTGTTAAAAAAGATTGTTTGGTTGCCCATACATCAGGATCGCTTCCAAAAGAAGCCTTAACTGGTGAGTACAGGAAAGCCAGCTTCTATCCTTTACAGACCTTTTCAAAATCAAAAGAGCTGGAATATGAAAAAATTCCATTTTTCGTAGAAGCAGAAAATGAAGGAGATCAAAAAATATTGCTTGACCTCGCTTCACAGATTTCAGAAAAAGTAATGGAAAGCAGCCACGAAAAAAGAAAATATATTCATTTAACAGCTGTTTTTGCCTGTAATTTTGTGAATCATCTTTTTTCAAGGGCTAAAGAAATTTCGGATTCTCAGGAGATTCCGTTTGATTATTTTTTACCGCTGATTGATGAAACGGTTCAGAAAATTTATGAAATTGAACCTAAACAGGCACAGACCGGACCTGCAGTGAGAAATGACGTAAGAATTTTACAGCTGCATGAAGAGTTATTAAAAGACGAAAGTCTTGAAATTTATAAAACAATGAATCATTCTATTCAGAAAATGTATGAGTTATAAAGAGAAATTAAAAGATATTAAGGCATTTGTATTTGATGTTGACGGAGTTTTCACAGACGGAAGTGTTTATCTGCTTCCCGGAGGAAATATGTGCAGGGTAATGAATGTTCTGGACGGATATGCAGTAGTAAAGGCATTAAAAAATAACTATTTGATTGGAGTGATTACCGGTGGAAATGATGAAATGGTAAAACACAGAATCAATTATCTGGGTATCCATGATTACTACCCTAAATCCCACAACAAAATAGAGGATTTTGAAGATTTTAAGAAGAAACATAACCTTAAAAATGAAGAAATCCTGACGATGGGTGATGATCTTCCGGATATTCATATCATGGAAAGTTCAGCTATTGCGGCATGCCCTGAAAATGCAGTTCCTGAGGTAAAAGGAATCTCCGATTATATTTCTCCGAAAAAAGGAGGAGCCGGAGCAGTACGCGATGTGATTGAACAGGTAATGAAGGTGCAGGGAAACTGGCATGATGATAATACTCAATCTGTATAATTATCGGTATGAAATTACTTTTAGCATCTCAATCACCAAGAAGAAAAGAACTTCTTTCAAGCCTTGGTTTTGAATTTGAAGTCGTAAAAATTGACTGTGAAGAAATTCTTCCTGCACATATAAAAATTGAAGAAGCCGCAGCTTACCTGTCTGATTTAAAAGCTGATGCTTTCAGACCTCTGGAGGTAGATGAAGTCCTACTGACTGCTGATACTGTAGTAGCTATTGACAATCAGATTCTTGGAAAGCCCAAAGATGAAGCTGACGCCTTTATGATGCTTCAAAGCCTTTCAGGAAGAACCCATCAGGTTTACACAGGAATTACTATCAAAACGGCAGATAAATCTATTACCGAAACCGATGTTGCCGATGTTACTCTTGATAAGCTCTCTGATAAAGAAATAAACTATTATATTCAAAACTATAAGCCTTTCGATAAAGCGGGCAGCTATGGTATTCAGGAATGGCTTGGAATGGCAAAGATCACAAGCCTTACAGGAAGTTTTTATACCATTATGGGACTTCCTACCCACCTTGTTTACAAAATATTGAAAGAAACCTCTCTGATTTAAGAAATTATTGAAGTTTCGAATATCAGTTAAAGAAGAAATAAAATATTTCCACAAGAAATATAAATATTATTCATTATAAAATTTTATTATTTTTACAAAATCATCAAACTGCTGATAATAAAAAGCAGATTAGCAAGTTATAATTGAATAATGAAAAAGAATATATTATTCCTTTTAGTGATATGCCTTGTTGCTTCCTGTGCTACCAAGACAAAAAAGCCGGAGCAGCGATCAAAGCTATTGAAAGGATTTTCCACATATTATAATACTCTTTTTAATGCGAAAGATGCATTAAACAGTGAGTTTACAACCAGAGATAAAGGACATAAAGATAATTTTTATGCCCCTTATATTCCTATTCTTACCTATGAAGAACAGCCTTTAGGAAGTGATCTTGGACAATCGGAGGCTTTTGCCGAAAACTCCATGAAAATGGCTGAAGTAGCCAACAAACCTTCAGGAAGAGGAAATTCCGGAGTACCGAATATCCCTGGTGGGCCACAAGGAAATGCCCCCGCAAGACCTGACGGAGAACAAGGTAAAGGAGCTACCACCCTTGAAATTGCAGAAGCAAAAGCTTTAAAAGCAATTAATAAATATTCTGTCACCAGAAACGGTGAAGAGAAAAATAAACAGATTTTTGATGCCTATATGATTCTTGCCCAGGCGAGAATTTATAGAGGTAAATCCCTGGAAGCGCTGGATGCTCTTAATTATGTGTTCACCCACATGAAAGACGATAAAAGAATTGCACTGGCAAGAATTTATCAGGGTCTTGCCTATGATCAAATCAAAGATTATCACAGAGCTCATGAAACTTTTGCTAAACTGAAAGGAGAAGACATTAATAAAAGCTATGCAAAACTGCTGAGCATCTATTATTCTGAATCTCTGTTGGATGCAGGTAAAAAGGAAGAGGCAGCCAAAGAACTTGATGAAGCTTTTGAACTGAACAGCAACAGAAAACTAAAGAGCAGAATTGCTTATCTGAGAGGTCAGGTTTTAGAAAATCTGAACCAGAATGACAAAGCAAGAGAAAGCTATACCGCAGCATATAAATATGCCAATGATTTTGAGTTTGAAGTAAAATCTCAGATTGCCATTGCTAAAACTTTTAATGGTAAAGGTGACTATGCCGGAGCCAAAAATTATCTGGAAGGAATCAGTAAGAAAGGTACTTACGGTTCCAGAAAAAATGAATTTTATTATGCTTTAGGTTTAATGGCCAACAAAGCGGGAAAAAAAGATGAAGCCCAACAATTCTTCAGAAAATCTCTTTTTGAAAAGGTTTCTGACCCTCAGATCCGTGGATTGGCTTATTACGAAATAGGTAAAAGCTATCTTGACAAGAATGATTACATTGGAGCCGGAAGCTATTATGACTCTGCGCTTGCAGTAATGACATATGAGCCCTCAAAAATCCTTTTAAAAGACCAGTCTGCCTACATCAAAAAGATTTCAAAGAATTATTATCTGATCAAAAAGAATGACAGTATTCTTTCACTGGCCAAGATGGATGAGGGCCAGAAAACAGACTATTTCACCAAATATATAGCCAAATTAAAGATTAAAGAGGAAAAAGAGGAACAGGAAAGAAGACGCGCAGAAAGGAGCAAAGGATTTGATACCGGAGACTACAGCGCTAATTCTATTTTTGCAAATAGCTCCAATGCTTTTGAGGATTTCGGGGTGACTACCAAAGGATTTTACTTCGGAAACACCGGAACTGTAAGTAAAGGAACATCTACCTTTAAACAAGTCTGGGGAGATCGTGCTCTTGCTGATAACTGGCGTTTTTCCAAGAAAATGGCTTCCATTGAAGATATGAAAAATGAAGCCCTGGGAGTAACTTCAGCACCTAATCCTAGACGTTTTGAGCCCTCTTACTATATTGAGCAGATCCCTACAGATCAAGGCAAATTGTCTCAGTTGAAAAAGGACAGAGATACCGCTTCATTAGGTCTGGGAATTATGTATCAGAACTATTTTACCAACACTCCCCTGGCTACAAAAACGCTGTATGATCTTGTAGATGTAAAACCGGAAGAAAAGGTAATGCTGCAGGCATTGTATGAGATTTTTGCCATGAATTATGAGAAAAATCCACAGGCTTCTGAAAGGGCAAAGCAGATTCTCTTAGCAGATTATCCCTACACTTCTTATGCTGAATTTGCCAGAAATCCTAAAAACAAATCTTTCGTAAAATCAACAGAAGAAGTTGAAAATGAATATAAAAAGGCATATGCCTTATTTGAATCAGAAAAATTTGCAGAAAGTAAGGAGGTTATAGATCAGACTCTTCAAAAATTTCCGAAGGATGCACTGGTCCCTAAATTATACCTGCTTAATGCATTCAATGCTGGGAAATCCAGTGGAAAGGAAGTCATGATTCTGCAGCTTGAACAGATTGCACTGAATTATTCTAAAACTCCTGAAGGGATAAGAGCCAAAGAAATGCTGGTTTATCTGAAAAGTGATCTCAGCTTCCAGGCAACGGATAATAAAGGAAATGCTGTTCCGCAACAACCCGGAGGAACACCTGCACAGCCTAATGCCCAGAATACCGGCGTTCCGCAAATGAACAATGGAAAAGTACAAAAGCTGGAAAATATAAGTACACAAACCCTGAATATGGATCCTGCTCCACAGCAGGGAAATCCTTCCCAGCAGCAGCAAAAAAATAAGAAAACAACAGAAACCACCAAACCAGCGTCAAAGGCACCGCCAAGACCTCAATAAAATAAAAAAGCGAAGATGTATCTTCGCTTTTTTTATGCAGTTGTTTAAAACAATCTACGAGTTCTTTTTCTTTACTCCATGGAAATCTTTGAGGTAGAAAGGCTCAAAATAAGCCATATCTTCAAATTCTTTATTTTCTATTTTTTCCAATGTCTTTCTGATAAGATATTGTGCGGAAGGATAAACACTCTCGTTAAAAACGGCATCAGGAAGATTCAGAATCTCTTTTGCCTTCTTAGCCCCATCTCCTACAAACAATACTTTTTTATCTCTGAATTCTTCAAAAGAAGTTTCGTCCAGAATCTTGGCTTCGGTTTCAGATAGTTCTTTCCCTGTACTACCGTCATAAACGGCCGTATAGGCCTCCATTCTCCTCGCGTCAATCAAAGGTACTATCAAGTCGTAGTTATCGTCTAAAAAAGGCTCTATCATGCTTTCAAGAGAATTCACAGCAATCAGAGGAACTTTAAGGCCATAGCAGAACCCCTTCGCAGAAGCTGCACCAATCCTTAACCCTGTATAAGATCCGGGGCCTTTTCCCAAAGAAACAGCTTCGATATCTTTAAGAGCAATACCAGCTCCTTCCAACGCCCATTCTACATAGGTATGAAGGCTTTCAGACTGTTTATAATTTTCGGAAACTTCTTCACACACGCACAGTAGTTTTTCATTGTCTGATACCGCTACCGAACAGTTTTTGGATGATGTTTCCAGATATAGAATTTTCATTTTCTTGTTTTAAGCTAAACAGCGATCTTGCTTTTCGCAACATTGCTTTAATATTCTGCAAATTTAGCCATTATTTTGACTATTTTCTATAAATCGTTCTCGGTTCTGCCTGAGCACTCGGGTAGATTGTCATATCTGAAACGGTAACATGTTTCGGAGCATTCACACAATAAGCAATAGCGTCAGCAATATCTTCTGCTTTCAGGGCATCATACCCTGCATATACCGTTGAAGCTTTCTCGCTGTCACCCTTAAATCTCACCAAAGAGAAATCAGTCTCTACAGCTCCCGGCTGAATATTGGTTACTTTGATTCCAAATTCGGTAAGCTCCAGTCTCATTCCTTCTGAAATAACGTCTACTGCTTTTTTCGTTGCACAGTACACTACCCCATTTGCGTAAGTCTGTCTTGCTGCCACAGAACTGATGTTTACTATATGACCTAAATTTTTAGTTTTCATAATCGGGATGATCATTTTAGAAACGTAGAGCAGTCCCTTCACATTTCCGTCAATCATAGAATCCCAGTCATCGGTCTTACCAGCTGAAAGAGGATCTAATCCATGAGCGTTTCCGGCATTATTGATCAGAACATCAATCTCTTTCCAGTTTTCAGGAAGCGAATTAATAGCGGCTTCCACTTCTTCAAGATTCCTTACATCAAACAATAAACTAAACATTTCGGTATATTGAGAAAGCTCTGATTTTACAGTTTCCAATACTTCCCTTCTTCTTCCGCAGATAATGATTCTGTTTCCTTGTTTTGCAAGAAGCTCTGCAGTGGCTTTACCTATACCGGAAGTAGCTCCGGTGATTAATACTGTCTTCATAAAAATTGTTTATTAACGGTATGAATGGAATACTTTCCAGGAGTATGATATTGTTCCTTCATACATTGTTTTTGATTTATTAATTGGCATCCAATGCATGAAAAGCATCGGCTATGTGGTCAATCTTTAAGTTTTTGTTTTCATCAGGAAGAACGGAGATAATATCAAATCTGACTTCGCTATCTTTATTGAATTCTTCGAGATAATGATTGGCTGCAGAAACAATTGATTTTATTTTTGTTTTGGTTACAGCTTCCTGAGGGAGCATAAAGGCATCAGTAGATCTTGCCTTCACTTCCACTATGATAATCAAATTATCTTTTTCAGCAATAATATCTATTTCATTTTTCTGAAAACGAAAGTTTCTGACAAGGATTTTGTAGCCATTTTTTTTCAAATGTTCAACTGCTAAATCTTCTGCTAAGATACCGAAGTCATTGTGATCTGCCATAATATATTTTGTATTTTTGCCTTACTTTTTCAAACCTATGAAATTTAATTTACTTTTTTGTTTTACCTTATTAGCATGTTCAATCAGCTGCTCTTCATCTGATGATATCGATGAAGCTCAAACCAATAATAATCCGAAAAACATAATGTTTATTGGCGGAACCAATGAATATTATGCTATTAATTCTCAGAATGGACAATTAAAATGGGCGTTTTCAGTTCCTAATGGCCGTTTTGAATATAGTACTGCTTTTTATAATAATAACGTATTATATGTTGGTTGTACAGACAGTTACCTGTATGCATTGGATGCTGGTAATGGAAATTTATTATGGAAGTTTAAAGCGCATGAAGCAATAGAATCAAGTGTTTATGTTTCTAATAATACTGTTTTCTTTGGAAGTGATGACGATGATTTCTATGCACTAAATGCGGCAACCGGGGAATTAAAATGGAAATATTCTACCGGCTTTAATGTGAGTTCAAGTCCAGTAGTATCCGGGGAAATTGTGTATTTTGCCAGTGATGATGGCTATATTTATGCCCTAGATCAGAATAATGGAGTTCTCAAATGGAAATATTATGCAGGTGGCCTTTTTAATTCTTCTTCTTCTTCCATAGTGCAGAATAACCTTTATATCGGAAATAGAAATGGTAATATTTACAATATTAACAAATCTACAGGTGAACTGAACTGGAAAAAACAACTTGGAGGCTCTATTGAGCGTTCTTCACCAACAATTTCAGATGGGTACTTATATACAACTGATGAAAATTCTTTATATAAAATAGATGCTTTAACAGGAAATATTGTTTGGCAATCTTATAATTCGGGTAACTATTCCAGCAGCCCATTTGTTAATGAAAATTACATTTCTGTAAATTCCAGTTCAGGAAATATTACTGTTATAGATAAACAGACAGGAAATACAAAGTGGCAGAAAACAATTTACTCCAATAGTGCAGAGGCTGTCTCTACAGATGGTACAGTTTTTATTGGCGGTGGTGGTTCAAACTATGTATATGCTTTTTCCGAAAACGATGGCACAGAAAAGTGGAGATTTCCAATCAAGTCAATCACCACTTCAGCTCCAGTAATTATTAATAAAGACGGGAAATTAGTTTATCCAAGTAAGTCCGGAGGTAGAGATTAAAACTCTACCTTTACTTTATTATCAACTTTTACCTTAATTTCACTTCCAATAATCAATGGACGGTTATCTTTAATATGCCCATTCGGGAAAGCAAATACTACAGGGAATTTATATTTTGAAATTCTGTCAGAGATCAGTTTATAGGCAAACTCATCAAAGCTTTCTTCATAGCTTTTATTTTCTTTTTCGTCACCCATATTGGTCATCCCACCAACGATAAGTCCTTTGATCTTACTGAAAACTCCTGCAAGCTCAAGACTCATGATCATACGGTCCAGTGCATAGAAGTTTTCCCCGATATCTTCAATAAACAAAATTTTGTCTTTAAAGTCAAAAGAATATCTGGTCCCTAAAAGAGCGTAGATAAGGGCTAAATTCCCTCCAATCAGTTCTCCTTTAATATTCCCTTCCTTATTGAATTGATGCGGTTCAAGGCTGTATTTTGGGGTTTTCCCCTTTAAAATATCGAAGATCAGATCATAGCTGTCATTAGTAACGCCGAAACTTGATGTTTTGATGGTCTGCCCATGAATGGATACAAACCCTTTTTTCAACAGATAGCTTTGTATAACCGTGTTATCAGAATACCCGATATACCATTTCGGATTTTCTGTAAAACCTTTCATTTTCAGGTGCTGAATCAGGTGCTGGCATCCATAACCTCCTCTGGAAGCCCATATTGCCTTGATTTCTGTATCATTTAAAGCCCAGTTGATATCTTTTATTCTTTCCTGTTCTGTTCCGGCATAATTGTATCCGTTTGAAAATCTGGTGTAAAGGTGTTCTCCGAGAACGGGTTCAAAACCTCTGCTTTTAATCATTTCTATTCCCTTTTCCATTTGAGAGGCATCTACGGCTCCTGCAGGAGAAATAACAGCTATTTTGTCGCCTTTTTTAAGGGACTTTGGAAAGATTATTTTTTTCATTTTGTTTTTTGATATTTTACTTCTTTCTTTTCTGCTTCTTCCAACTGTCTTTCAAACTGATTGAACTTTTTGAAACTCTGCAGGAAGATAAAGAAACTGAAAATAATAAGAATACAGCCAACAACTCTTCTGATTTGGTTGGCCAGTTTTTGTGTTAATTTATCGTGAAATTGCTTCGCAAGAAATATCTTGGCAAGATCTATTGAAAGGTAAGTGGCCAGTACGATCCCTATGTATAAAATAAAACTGCTGGTGTCCGGATATTGATTTCTTACGGAAATTACCGTTACCAGCCAGAAAAGGATGACTCCAACATTTAAAAGATTAAAGAAAAAACCATTGAAAAATGTCTTAATATAATTTTGGCCAATGATCTTTTCTTCGCCGGGCAAATGCATCTTGGTTTTGGTAACCAGCATCACGACTCCGTAAATAAAAATAAGAATGGAAGTGATCCTGTAGAAGCCAGGATGCTTATCAATTAAAGCTACGATATCTGTACTGGCATAATATGCCGCTACGATACATAATAAATCTGCTGTGATAACTCCAAGATCCAATGATAAGGCATGTTTTGGGCCTCTGGAAAAGCTGGTTTCAATTAACAGGAAGAATATAGGTCCTATAAAAACCAAGCTCAGCATGAATCCTAATATGATCGCCGATAGTACAAGTTCTAGCATTTAATGTGTTTTAAAATGAAAAAAATTCATTTCGTTTTATACAAAGTTATACTTTATGATTTAATTATTCAATAAAGTTGTGATATATCAAGTAGATTTTAAGGAGAGTTTAATGTAAAGTTTTTAAGAAAATAGGAGAGGAGAGTATATTCAAAAGTTTTTGCTTAAAAAAATAAAAGGCTGAATGTTCATTAACATTTCAGCCTTTCTATAATTTTATCTGCAGTCTTATTTTAAGACATATTTTTTACTTCACAATCTGGAAATCAAGCTGCTTCTGGATCAGGTTGGCTTTTACCACTTTGATCTGAACTTCATCTCCCAACTGATACTTGTTTCCGTGTCTTATTCCGTATACCGCATGGGTTTTTGCATCATACATGTATGAGTCATCTACAAGGTCTCTCAATTTGATCAATCCTTCAGCACCGTTTTCAGGAATTTCAACCCAGAAACCGAATTCTGCTACTCCGGAAATCACTCCTTTGAAAGTTTCCCCCAAGTGTTTTTCCATGAATTTCACCTGCATAAATTTGATAGAGTCTCTTTCTGCATCTGCTGCCAGTCTTTCCATCGCACTGCAGTGTTTTGCTTTGTCTTCAAGTTCACCTCTGTTTGGAGATTTTCCTCCATCCAGATAATGCTGAAGAAGACGGTGTGCAAGTAAATCCGGGTAACGGCGGATAGGAGAGGTAAAGTGACTGTAATACTCAAAACCAAGACCATAGTGGCCAATCGGTTCTGTAGAATATACTGCCTTGCTCATACTTCTCATCGCAAGAGTTTCAATCATATTCTCTTCGCCTTTTCCTTTTACATCGTGAAGAAGCTTATTCAAAGATTCTGCAACCTTTTTGGTATTGGCAAGATTCATTTTATACCCGAAAGTAGCCACAAAATCTCTTAAAGATTCCAGTTTTGCCGGATCCGGATCATCGTGAACCCTGTAAATAAATGTATTGTTGGTGATTTCACCTTTTCTACTTAGAGATACATATTCAGATACTTTTTTATTGGCCAAAAGCATGAATTCTTCGATCAGGTGATTGGAATCCTTACTAATTTTAAAGTACACTCCAATCGGTTCATTATTTTCATCCAGATTGAATCTTACTTCACTTCTGTCAAAAGTAATAGCTCCTCTTCGTATACGTTCATGACGCATAATCTTTGCCAGCCTGTCAAGCGTATTGATCTCTTCCGCCAGATCTCCCTGGCCGCTTTCTATACGTTCCTGAGCTTCCTCATAAGTAAATCTTCTGTCTGAATGAATCACTGTTCTTCCAAACCACTGTTTCTGAATTTCAGCCTCTTCATTCAGTTCAAAAACTGCTGAAAAAGTATATTTATCTTCGTTGGGACGAAGGGAACAAACATCATTACTCAAAACTTCCGGCAGCATCGGAACAACTCTGTCAACAAGATATACCGAAGTAGCTCTCTTATACGCTTCATCATCAAGAATAGTTCCCGGAACCACATAATGAGATACATCAGCAATGTGAACTCCGATTTCCCAGTTTCCGTTTTCCAGTTTTCTTATGGATAGTGCATCATCAAAATCCTTAGCATCTTTAGGGTCAATCGTAAATGTACAGATATTACGCATATCCCAACGTTTTGCAGCTTCTTCGTCCGTAATACTTCTGTCTATTTTATCTGCATCTGCTTCCACTTCTGATGGAAACTCGTAAGGCAGACCATATTCTGCAAGGATAGAGTGGATTTCCGTTTCATGTTCTCCCGGAGCACCCAGCACCTGGATAATTTCTCCTTCAGGATTTTTATCTCCCGGTCTCCATTCTGTCATTTTTACGATTACTTTATCTCCATCTTCAGCATTGTTGAATTTTCCTTTTGGAATAAAGATATCTGTATTGATTGATTTTTTATCACAAACAACAAACCCAAATTCTTTATGAGCTACCTTCTGAAATGTTCCTACAAATTCAGTTCTGGTACGCTCCAAAACTTCCAGAACAGAGCCTTCAAGTTTCTTTCCTTTATAATGATAAGTTATAATAAGAACCTTATCTCCCTGCAGGGCATCCTTCACATTTTTGGCGTGAACGAACACATCATCTTCCAATCCTTCCACACTTACGTAAGCATTTCCGCTTTGGTTGAAGTCAATAGTTCCGGTAAGCGTTCCTGCAATTTTGAGGTTCACTATATATTTTCCTTTTTCTACTTCTTTGATCTTTTCGGATCCCTGAAGTTTATGCAGAGCCTGAATGACAAGTTCTCTTTGTCTTGGATTTTTGTAATCTATCCCATCAGCAATCTGCTTATAATTATAAATTTTGGATGAATTCGCATTCATAAAACGGAGGATCAGTCTTCCGATCTCCATCATTTTTAAATCATTTTTATGACTTATATATTTTCTTTTTTTTGGCATTTTAATTTTCTTTTAATTAATTTGGTCTTAGTTCAAATAAAACCTTTTTCTAAATCTTTCCCCATTCATTCCTTTATATAAGGTTATTCAATTTCATCATTAGATTCTTTCCGTACATCATCAGAAATTATCTTTCAGTTTACTTAGAACGGGAGCTTTAGTTTTGTATAAATTTAATACAATTCTGGAGAAGAAAAGAGAAAAACCTTCTATTAAATATGTTTCAAATATAAGAAAGGCTTTAGAGAATAATAGAGTGTAATTTCTATTGGACACTGCAAATGTACGAATAAAAAATAAATAAGGCTTGTAAATCATATTACAAGCCTTAGTATATTTAGCAAACTGCAATTTTATCAACTCTGTTCTGGTGTCTTCCACCTTCAAAGTCTGTTGAAAGAAATCTGTCTACAATCTCAATCGCCAACTCCTTTGATATAAATCTTGCAGGCATTGAAATCATATTGGCATCATTATGCTGTCTTGCCAGTGTTGCAATCTCCGGCATCCAGCACAATGCACATCTTATTTTCTGGTGTTTGTTCGCAGTGATCTGAACTCCGTTTCCGCTTCCACAGATCAGAATTCCGAGCTCATTTTCTCCGTTTTCAACAGAGGTTGCAGCAGGGTGTACAAAGTCTGGATAATCCACACTGTTTGTGGAAAACGTTCCAAAATCCTGAACTTCAAAACGTTCTGAAAGGTAGTTCTTAACAATCTCCTTATATTCATAGCCTGCATGGTCCGCTGCGATAGCAATTTTTCTTTTCATAATACTCTTATTAAGCTTTATTAGATTCTATTTCCATACAAAGGTAAGAATAATAACAATTCGTGTTAGTAAACCCTGAGTTAATTGTTAAGAGGTATGTTAATAACTGTGGAAAACTTTTATCAACTTTCTATTTTTAAAGACCAATTTATTTCGTAATGGAAAATCTTTCCGTAAATTTTTACCACAACTTTCCAGATCTTTTCTCAAGCTATCCCCAGATTTTTCCATAATAAAATAACTAATAATTGGCTCTTATCAAAGTTACCAACATTTGTTAATAAGTATGTGAAATAGCGGGTTTACAAGGATTTATATTGTGAGTTAAATATGAATTGAATAAAAGTTGAGTGTTACCAACTTTTAGCCTAAAACTTATCCCCGAAACTAACAACACTCAACAACAACTACATTATTCTTTTTTTTTAAAGAGAAAAAATTGTTGATTAATGGGTGATTGGGTTCGGGGAAAGTTTTTGAAAACTTTTATTTTAATCAATCTGTTGAAAAAGTTTAAAACCTTACATTTGTGAAACGAAAATTCAATGAGATTTATGAAATTGTCTTTGCAGGATTTATGGAAAAGCAAACCGGGATCTGGGCACAGGAGTTTCATTTG